>QNRL01000049.1 GCA_003315335.1 Pseudocitrobacter faecalis | reverse complement strand
CCATGCCCTGACGGGCATAAAAACATGTAAATAAATTCCGTACTTGTATTGACTTTAAAGGCGTAATCACCGATAATTAAATCATCGGGAGGCAATACCGCCGCCCGAAAAATTGCCGGTATCGGCGCTTTAAGGAGTACACCATGACTGATATTACGACCCCTTCTGTTTATGTTGGCACTTACCATAAATACAACTGCGGAAGCATTGCGGGAGCCTGGCTCGATCTGACCGATTTTGATAGCTCAGAGGAGTTTTACGAGCGCTGCCGCGAGTTACACGCAAATGAGGCTGATCCAGAATTTATGTTCCAGGATTGGGAGGGTATTCCGTCTGATATGGCGTCAGAGTGCCATATCAACTGGGATTTTATTAACGGCTTTAAACAAGCCCGCGAGGAAGGAAACGAAGCGGCGTTTGTGGCCTTTGTTGATCTGTTTAATAGCACTGATTTCGACCTGTTTAGAGATGCCTATATGGGCGAAGCTAAGGACGAAGAAACTTTTGCAGAGGAATACCTGAATGATAGCGGTCTACTGAATGAAATTCCTGAATCCGTAGCCCGATATTTTGACATCGTAGCCTATGCGCGGGATCTGTTTATTGGGGATTTCAGTTTACATGACGGACACGTATTTAACATGACTTGCTGAAACCTAGTCCCCCGCCACGCGGGGGATATTAAACACCGCTCTAATTAATCGCCGGTATCGGCAAACAGCCATCTGGGCGGCTGCGCCGCCCCTTTGCTGCTGCTTGCCGGTGATCTCTCCAGCTCATGTTCTGCCATTGCGCTAAATCCTGATGCCACACAGGGCGTTACCCCTTCGGGGCCGCTCTGCTGTGCTGCGCATCGAGCCGGTTCCCGTCTCGCCCCGCCCCTTCGGGGTGCCAACGCCCTTCAGGCGTCGGCATCCTTTGCCAGTGCGCTATTGTGTTATCCGTGGATTGTGCAGCTCAGCGGGGCGCTGGCCGTGACGGTGCGGTGTCCCCCGTAACCGGCCGCGCGGCGGCCGCTAACTCGCAGTACGGCGCCGCGACCCGCAGGCGGGCCGCT
>QNRL01000048.1 GCA_003315335.1 Pseudocitrobacter faecalis | reverse complement strand
ACGGCTTACGCCACCATCAAAGGTATTGAGGTGATGCGTGCACTACGCAAAGGCCAGGCCTCAGCATTTTATTATGGTGATCCCCTGGGCGAAATGCGCCTGGTAAGCAGAGTTTTTGAAATGTAAGGCCTTTGAATAAGACAAAAGGCTGCCTCATCGCTAACTTTGCAACAGTGCCAAGCAATGTACTTACAGTTGAGCAGCAGGCAGAGACAGATCAAATAGCAACGGCAGTAAACCAAATGGTGGCAAGCATTCAAGAGGTTGCGAGCAATGCACAGCATGCTGCAGATGCGGCCGGAAGAGCAGACACTGAGACGGCATCTGGCCAGCGTCTGGTAGCCCACACAAGCCAGTCAATCACTGCCCTTGAAGGTGAAATTAGGCAAGCCACTCAGGTTATTCATGAGCTTGAAGGTCAAAGTAACGAGATATCAAAAGTTCTTGACGTTATACGAGGGATCGCCGAGCAAACGAATTTGTTGGCACTCAACGCAGCAATTGAGGCCGCGCGTGCTGGTGAGCAGGGGCGTGGTTTTGCTGTTGTCGCCGATGAGGTTCGCAGTCTTGCTGCTCGCACACAGCAATCGACAACGGATATTCAAAGCATGATCAGCGCTCTACAAGAGCGAGCGCAATCCGCTGTTACAGTCATGGAGCAAAGTAGTCGGCAAGCGCACACGAGTGTAGCTCACGCAGAGGAAGCAGCTACAGCTCTTGATGGAATTGGCCAACGCGTTAACGAAATTACCGACATGAACGCGCAAATAGCGACTGCGGTCGAGCAGCAGGGAGCAGTAAGTGAAGACATAAACCGCAGTATTATCAATATACGCGATGCTGCTGATACCAATGTACAGACCGGGCAGAATAATTTGCAAAGTGCGAAATCTGTCGCTCAGTTAACTAGCGCTCTGAGCGAACTGGCAAAACAGTTTTGGGAAAAACGAGGATAACGCTTTTCAGGGCACTGTTGCAAATAGTCGGTGGTGATAAACTTATCATCCCCTTTTGCTGATGGAGCTGCACATGAACCCATTCAAAGGCCGGCATTTTCAGCGTGACATCATTCTGTGGGCCGTACGCTGGTACTGCAAATACGGCATCAGTTACCGTGAGCTG
>QNRL01000047.1 GCA_003315335.1 Pseudocitrobacter faecalis | reverse complement strand
TCTAGGGAAGGTGCGAATAAGCAGGTCATTTCTTCCCAAGCTGACTCGCTGATTAAAATTTCGCGGATCTGGGCCGATTTTTTTCCCGCAAACACATCGAATCAGCCTATTTAGGCTATTTTTTCCACCATTTCTGGCGTTATTTCCGGTTTTTACTGAGATCTCTCCCACTGACGTATCATTTGGTCCACCCGAAACAGGTTGGCCAGGGTGAATAACATCGCCAGTTGGTTATCGTTTTTCAGCAGCCCCTTGTATCTGGCTTTCACGAAGCCGAACTGCCGCTTGATGATGCGAAACGGGTGCTCCACCTTGGCACGGATGCTGGCTTTCATGTATTCGATGTTGATGGCCGTTTTGTTCTTGCGCGGATGCTGCTTCAAGGTTTTTACCTTGCCGGGACGCTCGGCGATCAGCCAGTCCACATCCACCTCGGCCAGCTCCTCGCGCTGTGGCGCTCCTTGGTAGCCGGCATCGGCTGAGACAAATTGCTCCTCTCCATGAAGCAGATTACCCAGCTGATTGAGGTCATGCTCGTTGGCCGCGGTGGTGACTAGGCTGTGGGTCAGGCCACTCTTGGCATCGACACCAATGTGGGCCTTCATGCCAAAGTGCCACTGATTGCCTTTCTTGGTCTGATGCATCTCCGGATCGCGTTGCTGCTCTTTGTTCTTGCTAGAGCTGGGTGCCTCAATGATGGTGGCATCCACCAAAGTGCCTTGGGTCATCATGACGCCTGCTTCGGCCAGCCAGCGATTGATGGTCTTGAACAATTGACGGGCCAGTTGATGCTGCTCGAGCAGGTGGCGGAAATTCATGATGGTGGTGCGATCCGGCAGGGCGCTATCCAGGGATAATCGGGCAAACAGGCGCATGGAGGCGATTTCGTACAGGGCATCTTCCATGGCACCGTCGCTCAGGTTGTACCAATGCTGCATGCAGTGAATACGCAGCATGGTCTCCAGCGGATAGGGCCGTCGGCCATTGCCCGCCTTGGGATAAAACGGCTCGATGACAGCGGTCATATTCTGCCATGGCAGAATCTGCTCCATGCGGGAGAGGAAAATCTCTTTTCGGGTCTGACGGCGCTTAGTGCTGAATTCACTATCGGCGAAGGTGAGTT
>QNRL01000046.1 GCA_003315335.1 Pseudocitrobacter faecalis | reverse complement strand
TAACTTTGTTTTAGGGCGACTGCCCTGCTGCGTAACATCGTTGCTGCTCCATAACATCAAACATCGACCCACGGCGTAACGCGCTTGCTGCTTGGATGCCCGAGGCATAGACTGTACAAAAAAACAGTCATAACAAGCCATGAAAACCGCCACTGCGCCGTTACCACCGCTGCGTTCGGTCAAGGTTCTGGACCAGTTGCGTGAGCGCATACGCTACTTGCATTACAGCTTACGAACCGAACAGGCTTATGTCCACTGGGTTCGTGCCTTCATCCGTTTCCACGGTGTGCGTCACCCGGCAACCTTGGGCAGCAGCGAAGTCGAGGCATTTCTGTCCTGGCTGGCGAACGAGCGCAAGGTTTCGGTCTCCACGCATCGTCAGGCATTGGCGGCCTTGCTGTTCTTCTACGGCAAGGTGCTGTGCACGGATCTGCCCTGGCTTCAGGAGATCGGAAGACCTCGGCCGTCGCGGCGCTTGCCGGTGGTGCTGACCCCGGATGAAGTGGTTCGCATCCTCGGTTTTCTGGAAGGCGAGCATCGTTTGTTCGCCCAGCTTCTGTATGGAACGGGCATGCGGATCAGTGAGGGTTTGCAACTGCGGGTCAAGGATCTGGATTTCGATCACGGCACGATCATCGTGCGGGAGGGCAAGGGCTCCAAGGATCGGGCCTTGATGTTACCCGAGAGCTTGGCACCCAGCCTGCGCGAGCAGCTGTCGCGTGCACGGGCATGGTGGCTGAAGGACCAGGCCGAGGGCCGCAGCGGCGTTGCGCTTCCCGACGCCCTTGAGCGGAAGTATCCGCGCGCCGGGCATTCCTGGCCGTGGTTCTGGGTTTTTGCGCAGCACACGCATTCGACCGATCCACGGAGCGGTGTCGTGCGTCGCCATCACATGTATGACCAGACCTTTCAGCGCGCCTTCAAACGTGCCGTAGAACAAGCAGGCATCACGAAGCCCGCCACACCGCACACCCTCCGCCACTCGTTCGCGACGGCCTTGCTCCGCAGCGGTTACGACATTCGAACCGTGCAGGATCTGCTCGGCCATTCCGACGTCTCTACGACGATGATTTACACGCATGTGCTGAAAGTTGGCGGTGCCGGAGTGCGCTCACCGCTTGATGCGCTGCCGCCCCTCACTAGTGAGAGGTAGGGCAGCG
>QNRL01000045.1 GCA_003315335.1 Pseudocitrobacter faecalis | reverse complement strand
TGTACAGTCCGGGGACATAGTGAACACTTGTTCGGAGACATGGTAGACACTTACAACTAAGGCATAAGAACCCGTTTATGGAGTCGCTTATGCCCTGGGATGCGAGAGATACCATGTCATTACGTTCCGAGTTTGTTCTGTTCGCCTCACAAGACGGGGCGAACATCCGTTCCCTCTGCCGTCACTACGGCATTTCTCCCGCCACCGGTTACAAGTGGCTTCGTCGCTGGGCTGAGGAAGGCGCATCCGGTCTTCTGGACCGTCCCCGCGTACCTCATCACTCTCCCAACCGTTCTCCGGATGATATCACTGACCTGCTGCGCATCGCCCATGCCCGTCATGAGCGCTGGGGCGCCCGCAAGATAAAGCGCTGGCTCGAAGACCAGGGGCACCGTATGCCCGCCTTCAGCACCGTCCATAACCTGATGGCCCGTCACGGTCTGCTGCCGGGCACGGCTCCGGGCATTCCCGTCACGGGCAGGTTCGAACATGACGCGCCGAACCGGCTCTGGCAGATGGATTTTAAGGGCCACTTCCCCTTCGGCGGGGGCCGCTGCCATCCGCTCACCCTGCTGGATGACCACTCCCGTTTCTCCCTGTGTCTGGCACCCTGCACCAATGAACGCCGTGAGACCGTGCAGCAGCAGCTGGTCAGCGTGTTTGAACGCTACGGGCTGCCACACCGGATGACAATGGACAACGGCTCACCGTGGGGCGATACCACCGGCACCTGGACGGCACTTGAGTTGTGGCTGATGCGCCAGGGTATCCGGGTGGGGCATTCCCGGCCATATCATCCGCAGACACAGGGCAAGCTGGAACGTTTTCACCGCAGCCTGAAGGCGGAAGTACTGCAGGGTAAGTGGTTCACAGACAGCGATGAGCTGCAGCGTGCTTTCGACCACTGGCGTACGGTGTATAACCTTGAACGGCCCCATGAAGCACTGGGTATGGCCGTTCCGGCCTCGCGGTATCAGCCGTCAGCAAGGCAGTACAGTGACAGCATTACGCCACCGGAATATGATGAAGGAGTGATGGTGAGGAAGGTCGATATCAGCGGGAAGCTGAGCATAAAAGGTATCAGTCTGAAGGCAGGCAACGCGTTCAGGGGAGAGCGGGTCGGGCTGAAGGAAACGCAGGAGGATGGCTGCTATGAAGTGTGGTGGTACAGTACAAAAGTGGGGATGATCGACCTGAAGAAAAAGTCGATCACCATGGGTAAAGGATGTTAAAAAGTGTTCACCATGTCCCCGAACACCTGTCTGCCATGTCCCCGGACCGTACA
>QNRL01000044.1 GCA_003315335.1 Pseudocitrobacter faecalis | reverse complement strand
ACGGCTTACGCCACCATCAAAGGTATTGAGGTGATGCGTGCACTACGCAAAGGCCAGGCCTCAGCATTTTATTATGGTGATCCCCTGGGCGAAATGCGCCTGGTAAGCAGAGTTTTTGAAATGTAAGGCCTTTGAATAAGACAAAAGGCTGCCTCATCGCTAACTTTGCAACAGTGCCAGCTGCGGGCCGCTCCCGCCGCGAAGGACGTGCTCGACGCCATCGAGGTGCTGCGCGGCATGAACAGCGACAACGCCCGCAAGGTGCCCGCCGACGCGCCGACCGAGTTCATCAAGCCGCGCTGGCAGAAGCTGGTCATGACCGACACCGGCATCGACCGGCGCTACTACGAACTGTGCGCGCTGTCGGAGATGAAGAACGCGTTGCGTTCCGGCGACATCTGGGTGCAGGGGTCGCGCCAGTTCAAGGACTTCGAGGACTACCTGGTGCCGCCCGCGAAATTCGCCAGCCTCAAGCAGGCCAGCGAATTGCCGCTGGCCGTGGCCACCGACTGCAACCGGTACCTGAACGACCGGCTGACGCTGCTGGAAACACAGCTTGCCACCGTCAACCGTATGGCGACGGCCAACGAGCTGCCGGACGCCATCATCACCGAGTCAGGCTTGAAGATCACGCCGCTCGACGCGGCGGTACCCGACACCGCCCAAGCGCTGATCGACCAGACGGCAATGATCCTGCCGCACGTCAAGATCACCGAACTGCTGCTGGAGGTGGACGAATGGACGGGCTTCACTCGGCATTTCGCGCATCTGAAATCGGGCGACCCGGCCAAAGACAAGAACCTGTTGCTGACCACGATCCTCGCCGACGCGATCAACCTGGGCCTGACCAAGATGGCGGAGTCTTGCCCCGGCACGACCTACGCCAAGCTGGCTTGGCTGCAAGCCTGGCACATCCGCGACGAAACCTACGGGGCGGCGCTGGCCGATCTGGTCAACGCACAGTTCCGCCATCCCTTCGCCGAGCACTGGGGCGACGGCACCACCTCATCGTCGGACGGCCAGAACTTCCGCACCGGCAGCAAGGCCGAGAGCACCGGCCACATCAACCCGAAATACGGGAGCAGCCCAGGGCGGACGTTCTACACCCACATTTCTGACCAGTACGCGCCATTTCACACCAAGGTCGTGAACGTCGGCGTGCGCGATTCGACCTACGTGCTCGACGGCCTGCTGTACCACGAGTCCGACTTGCGGATCGAGGAGCATTACACCGACACGGCGGGCTTCACCGATCACGTCTTCGCCCTGATGCACCTCCTGGGCTTCCGCTTCGCGCCGCGCATCCGCGACCTGGGCGACACCAAGCTCTACATCCCGAAGGGCGACGCCGCCTATGACGCGCTGAAACCCATGATCGGCGGCACGCTCAACATCAAGCACGTCCGCGCCCATTGGGACGAAATCCTGCGGCTGGCCACCTCGATCAAGCAGGGCACGGTGACGGCCTCCCTGATGCTCCGAAAGCTCGGCAGCTACCCACGCCAGAACGGCCTGGCCGTGGCGCTCCGCGAGCTGGGCCGCATCGAGCGCACGCTGTTCATCCTGGACTGGCTGCAAAGCGTGGAACTGCGCCGCCGCGTGCATGCCGGCCTGAACAAGGGCGAGGCGCGCAACTCGC
>QNRL01000043.1 GCA_003315335.1 Pseudocitrobacter faecalis | reverse complement strand
GATGATTTACACGCATGTGCTGAAAGTTGGCGGTGCCGGAGTGCGCTCACCGCTTGATGCGCTGCCGCCCCTCACTAGTGAGAGGTAGGGCAGCGCAAGTCAATCCTGGCGGATTCACTACCCCTGCGCGAAGGCCATCGGTGCCGCATCGAACGGCCGGTTGCGGAAAGTCCTCCCTGCGTCCGCTGATGGCCGGCAGCAGCCCGTCGTTGCCTGATGGATCCAACCCCTCCGCTGCTATAGTGCAGTCGGCTTCTGACGTTCAGTGCAGCCGTCTTCTGAAAACGACAAACAGCCAGAAAGGCTGTTACAGGCGATTTGATCTGCAACCTATTGGTTAAATTAATGTATCAAAAACGATGGTTTTTGTGACAGTCTTGAAAAGTCCTGACTTCTCCCGAAAAATGACTCCCCTCATGTAACAAAACTCGTTACTGTATCAACATAACAATAACCCCATAACTAATTAGCGAGAAAAGAATGAAAATCGGCTATGCACGTAAATCTACGCATCTTCAGGATGTGGCGCACCAGGTTGACGAACTAACAAAAGCTGGATGTGAGCAAATCTATCAGGATCAGACCTCACGTAGCGGCCCAAAGCGCGACAAAAAAGGTGCGCCGGAACTGGAGAACTGCCTGAAAGCATTGCGCGAGGGAGATACCCTAGTAGTTTGGGCACTAGATCGGCTCGGCGGTTCATTGGGTCAAGTCATTACTTTACTCGACGACCTGAAGAAACGCGGAATAACTTTCATAGCCATCAAGGACAGAATAGACACAAATGCGCCAGTTATAGGGGAAATCTATACTCATCTGATGGCGATATTCTCTAGCTTTGAACGCAACCGCAATATTGAAAGAACGCGCTCAGGCCTTGCAGCTGCACGCGCAAGGGGCCGTGTGGGAGGGAGAAAACCGTCACTTTCTGAAGAAGATGTTAAACAAATTAGAATCTTACTTGCTGATCCTGAAATGACAGTTGGTGCAGTTGCTAAGCGCTTCAACGTTTCTCGCATGACTATTTATCGCTACACCACAAAATCATGAATGACCGCAGCATGGCGGTTTTATTTTCTTATGCCGTCAGGGCATGGAAGGCGACCACGCCGGAGTTAAACGGGCACCGGCCGCAAATCGCCGGAAACCGCAATGCTGAACGTATCGCCCGACCCAGCCCCCTCCCTGCAAAGCCCTAATCCCGCTCACCGCCACACAGCTGCCGTATGTCCCCCACGGGGGTGCGCAGTGGGCGCCGCGCGCCTGCGCGCGGGAACGGCGGCCCGCCTTCGGGTCGCGGCGCCGTACTGCGAGTTAGCGGCCGCACGCGGCCGGTTACGGGGGACACTACGCCATACGACCAGCGACCCGCTGAGCTGCACAATCCACGGATAACACAAGCTACATACATGTCGATATGGGAATCCGCCCATCTTGCCGGGCGCCGCTGTCGTGTGGAAATCCGCCCACCTTACCGGGCGCCGGTGCCGTGTGGGAATCCACCCACCTTGCCGGGCGCCGGTGCTGTGTGGAAATCCGCCCACCTTGCCGGGCGCCGGTGCCGTGTGGGAATCCGCCCACCTTGCCGGGTGCCGGTGCCGTGTGGAAATCCGCCCACCTTGCCGGGCGCCGGTGCCGTGTGGGAATCCGCCCACCTTGCCGGGCGCCGGTGCTGTGTGGGAATCCGCCCACCTTGCCGGGCGCCGGTGCTGTGTGGGAATCCGCCCACCTTGCCGGGCGCCGGTGCCGTGTGGGAATCCGCCCACCTTGCCGGGCGCCGGTGCCGTGTGGGAATCCGCCCACCTTGCCGGGCGCCGGTGC
>QNRL01000042.1 GCA_003315335.1 Pseudocitrobacter faecalis | reverse complement strand
TACACGTCATTGAAGACTAGTCCTTTGCATAACAAAGCCATCAAACCGGACGCCAGAGATTCCGCGCCTGTTGCGCATGGCTTCGCCATTTTATGCGCAATAGGCGCGCCACCCTGTCGCCGTTTATGGCGGCGTTAACCCAAAGGAGTATCGTGAAAATATCACTAATGGCTGCAAAAGCAAGAAATGGGGTTATTGGCTGCGGCTCGGATATCCCGTGGAACGCTAAAGGTGAGCAGCTGCTTTTTAAAGCAATAACTTACAATCAATGGCTCTTAGTCGGCCGTAAAACATTTGAGGCAATGGGGGCTCTCCCAAATAGAAAGTATGCAGTTGTCAGCCGCTCAGGATCGGTAGCTACTAACGATGATGTGGTTGTGTTTCCATCTATAGAAGCAGCAATGAGGGAGCTAAAGACTCTTACGAACCATGTTGTTGTTTCTGGTGGTGGAGAGATCTACAAGAGTCTGATCGCCCATGCCGACACGCTACATATCTCGACAATAGATTCCGAGCCAGAGGGCAATGTTTTCTTTCCGGAAATCCCCAAAGAGTTCAATGTGGTGTTCGAGCAGGAATTTCATTCAAATATAAATTATCGCTATCAAATCTGGCAAAGGGGTTAACCATCCAAGCCATCGGACACATTTTGCTTCGCTGCGCTCAAAACGCAAAATGTGCCGCTGCTTAGCGGCGTTAGATGCACTAAGCACATAATTGCTCACAGCCAAACTATCAGGTCAAGTCTGCTTTTATTATTTTTAAGCGTGCATAATAAGCCCTACACAAATTGGGAGTTAGACATCATGAGCAACGCAGTGCCCGCCGAGATTTCGGTACAGCTATCACAGGCACTCAACGTCATCGAGCATCATCTGGGATCGACGTTGCTGGCCGTGCATTTGTACGGCTCTGCACTCGACGGTGGCCTGAAGCCATGCAGTGATATTGATTTGCTGGTTACTGTGACTGCACAGCTCGATGAGACTGTGCGGCAGGCTCTGTTCGTAGATTTCCTGGAAGTTTCCGCTTCTCCCGGCCAAAGTGAAGCTCTCCGTGCCTTGGAAGTTACCATCGTCGTGTACGGCGATGTTGTTCCTTGGCGTTATCCAGCCAGACGGGAACTGCAATTCGGGGAGTGGCAGCGCAAGGACATTCTTGCGGGCATCTTCGAGCCCGCGACAACCGATGTTGATCTGGCTATTCTGCTAACTAAAGCAAGGCAACACAGCCTTGCCTTGGCAGGTTCGGCCGCGGAAGATTTCTTCAACTCAGTCCCGGAAAGCGATCTATTCAAAGCACTGGCCGACACCTTGAAACTATGGAACTCACAACCGGATTGGGCAGGCGACGAGCGGAATGTAGTGCTTACTTTGTCTCGCATTTGGTACAGCGCAGCAACCGGCAAGATCGCGCCGAAGGATGTAGCTGCCAACTGGGTAATGGAACGCCTGCCCGTCCAACATCAGCCCGTGCTGCTTGAAGCCCAGCAGGCTTACCTTGGACAAGGGATGGATTGCTTGGCCTCACGCGCTGATCAGTTGACTGCGTTCATTTACTTTGTGAAGCACGAAGCCGCCAGTCTGCTCGGCTCCACGCCAATGATGTCTAACAGTTCATTCAAGCCGACGCCGCTTCGCGGCGCAGCTTAATTCAGGCGTTAGATGCACTAAGCACATAATTGCTCACAGCCAAACTATCAGGTCAAGTCTGCTTTTATTATTTTTAAGCGTGCATAATAAGCCCTACACAAATTGGGAGATATATCATGAAAGGCTGGCTTTTTCTTGTTATCGCAATAGTTGGCGAAGTAATCGCAACATCC
>QNRL01000041.1 GCA_003315335.1 Pseudocitrobacter faecalis | reverse complement strand
GCGGTACCGACGCCGAGCAACTTGCTAGCGATCCGATGCTACGAGATTTCGGGGTTTGAGAGGCAAGGTACCGTAACCACCCCATATGGTCCAGCCGTGTACATGGTTCAAACACGCCAGGCATTCGAGCGAACACGCAGTGATGCCTAACCCTTCCATCGAGGGGG
The DNA here is from genome assembly GCA_003315335.1 of Pseudocitrobacter faecalis. Classification (GTDB taxonomy): domain Bacteria; phylum Pseudomonadota; class Gammaproteobacteria; order Enterobacterales; family Enterobacteriaceae; genus Pseudocitrobacter; species Pseudocitrobacter faecalis. Next base: position 1,701 of record QNRL01000041.1, on the reverse strand, counting down.
ACGTCCAAGGGCTGGCGCCCTTGGCCGCCCCTCATGTCAAACGTTGGGCGAACCCGGAGCCTCATTAATTGTTAGCCGTTAAAATTAAGCCCTTTACCAAACCAATACTTATTATGAAAAACACAATACATATCAACTTCGCTATTTTTTTAATAATTGCAAATATTATCTACAGCAGCGCCAGTGCATCAACAGATATCTCTACTGTTGCATCTCCATTATTTGAAGGAACTGAAGGTTGTTTTTTACTTTACGATGCATCCACAAACGCTGAAATTGCTCAATTCAATAAAGCAAAGTGTGCAACGCAAATGGCACCAGATTCAACTTTCAAGATCGCATTATCACTTATGGCATTTGATGCGGAAATAATAGATCAGAAAACCATATTCAAATGGGATAAAACCCCCAAAGGAATGGAGATCTGGAACAGCAATCATACACCAAAGACGTGGATGCAATTTTCTGTTGTTTGGGTTTCGCAAGAAATAACCCAAAAAATTGGATTAAATAAAATCAAGAATTATCTCAAAGATTTTGATTATGGAAATCAAGACTTCTCTGGAGATAAAGAAAGAAACAACGGATTAACAGAAGCATGGCTCGAAAGTAGCTTAAAAATTTCACCAGAAGAACAAATTCAATTCCTGCGTAAAATTATTAATCACAATCTCCCAGTTAAAAACTCAGCCATAGAAAACACCATAGAGAACATGTATCTACAAGATCTGGATAATAGTACAAAACTGTATGGGAAAACTGGTGCAGGATTCACAGCAAATAGAACCTTACAAAACGGATGGTTTGAAGGGTTTATTATAAGCAAATCAGGACATAAATATGTTTTTGTGTCCGCACTTACAGGAAACTTGGGGTCGAATTTAACATCAAGCATAAAAGCCAAGAAAAATGCGATCACCATTCTAAACACACTAAATTTATAAAAAATCTAATGGCAAAATCGCCCAACCCTTCAATCAAGTCGGGACGGCCAAAAGCAAGCTTTTGGCTCCCCTCGCTGGCGCTCGGCGCCCCTTATTTCAAACGTTAGACGGCAAAGTCACAGACCGCGGGATCTCTTATGACCAACTACTTTGATAGCCCCTTCAAAGGCAAGCTGCTTTCTGAGCAAGTGAAGAACCCCAATATCAAAGTTGGGCGGTACAGCTATTACTCTGGCTACTATCATGGGCACTCATTCGATGACTGCGCACGGTATCTGTTTCCGGACCGTGATGACGTTGATAAGTTGATCATCGGTAGTTTCTGCTCTATCGGGAGTGGGGCTTCCTTTATCATGGCTGGCAATCAGGGGCATCGGTACGACTGGGCATCATCTTTCCCGTTCTTTTATATGCAGGAAGAACCTGCATTCTCAAGCGCACTCGATGCCTTCCAAAAAGCAGGTAATACTGTCATTGGCAATGACGTTTGGATCGGCTCTGAGGCAATGGTCATGCCCGGAATCAAGATCGGGCACGGTGCGGTGATAGGCAGCCGCTCGTTGGTGACAAAAGATGTGGGGCACTGTTGCAAAGTTAGCGATGAGGCAGCCTTTTGTCTTATTCAAAGGCCTTACATTTCAAAAACTCTGCTTACCAGGCGCATTTCGCCCAGGGGATCACCATAATAAAATGCTGAGGCCTGGCCTTTGCGTAGTGCACGCATCACCTCAATACCTTTGATGGTGGCGTAAGCCGT
>QNRL01000040.1:419-2913 GCA_003315335.1 Pseudocitrobacter faecalis | reverse complement strand
CCATGCCCTGACGGGCATAAAAACATGTAAATAAATTCCGTACTTGTATTGACTTTAAAGGCGTAATCACCGATAATTAAATCATCGGGAGGCAACACCGCCACCCGAAAAATTGCCGGTATCGGCGCTTACAGGAGTCGTCATGCACTTTACTAACTTCCTTCAGCGTTACTTCGATATAGAGATTGAACATACCTTTGACCCTACCATTCAGGGCAGCAACGAAACGGGTAAAGACGTCACTAAAATCTGGATCTATGAGAAGGGCGAGGATAGCGAACCGCTGCTTACTCTGACAGAAGCATGGTGGTATACCGAGACAAAAACGGCTGGTAACTGGCTTATCGGCAACGTGTATTCAACGCTTGAGCATGGGCGTGAAATTCATGAAAGCGAATTTCGTAAACTGGTAACAGCTGGCAAGGTGATATCAGCATGAGTAAGGGGAATAAAATGCTTATTAATCGGATAGCGGTTATCGGGCTTGCAGTTGTCGCAGCCGCTACGCAGGCAGGTGTGCCGCCGGTTAAGTTTTTTTACCGGGATACAGTCCCGGTAAGCATTACGCTGGACGAACCCGCAACGGGTTGCAGCATGGCCGGTGTGATTGTTCATCCAGTGGATCGGCCAGCGGCAAAAGTGGCGTGGTTTAGCGAGCGGATTTGCGGTAAAAAACGTTACCCGGTTAGCTTTATCAGTGATGAAATTAGCGCCCCGCATAACGTGATCCATAAAGGGGAAAAGTTTCACGTTACCCCGGCTCAGGTCAATCTCCTGGACGCGCAAAACCTCTAATTAAATCATCGGGTGGCAATACCGCCGCCCGAACAATCGCCGGTATCGGCAACCATCAAGGAGTTCACATGTATCACTATCTCGTTTTTGTCCCTCTCGCATTAATTTTTAGCGCCGCTGCGCTTGCCCTGCCCTGGTTTATCGTTCGTGCGGGATACAGGGATCTGGTGCAGATCACCTGCGCCTGCGTCTCTGTTCTGGGCCTGTGTGCGGCGACAGGGGTTTTCAGCTACTTCGATAATAAGCCGCTTGCGTTTCTGTACGGTTGCGGCGCGCTGGCGTGCTTTTTGTACGCGGTAGACTGCGCGATACCGTTGTATATGACGCGTAAAAAGCCACGTAAGCAGCTGTAAGAAAAAAGGCGGGTAATCCCCGCCTTTTTTATTGAGGCTGTCAGAAAGCGATTCAGGCACTCTATGAACGCTTTGCAAGATATAAAATTTAGTATGCACATTCCGTACTTATATTGACTTTGAGGACATAATCACCGATAATTAAATCATCGGGAGGCAACACCGTCGCCCGCAAAATTGCCGGTATCGGCGCGCAAAGGAGTACATCATGGATTACCAGACCCGCTTAAATTCTGATATAACCAAAGAGATTGATTATCTGGCATCACTGCGTAAACAACGCATGGTGGCGGATCTGCGCACAGAGCTGGTTTACGGCTCCCTGGAGCGTCTGGCAGATATGATCTGCAACACCGTCACTGACTGGTCGCTTCCCTGCCCTGTTCTGCCGCTTTCTTCCGTACAGCAATGGCACAAAGCCCGCGAAATCGTCCTGGCAGATTATGAGGACTTCGGCCACGATGCCTGGGACTTTGCCCGCCACTATATGAAAACAGAGCTTAGCTTCGGTTATGCCTGCTACAAAGACGATATTGCCTGATGATTAACAACATGGGGGGCTAACGCCCCCCTGATAAACTGACCCTTTTAATGGCCTTACCGCCGATTTCAGATGGAACGAGAGATAAACAGCGGCAGACTCCGGGCGTTACCCCTTCGGGGCCGCTCTGCTGTGCTGCGCATCGAGCCGGTTCCCGTCTCGCCCCGCTTACGCGGGCAGCGGCCGCTAACGCCTCCGGCCTTCGGCCTCCGCGCTCCGCTTGGCCTCCGGGCTTCGCCCTCCGCGCTGGCGCTTGGCGGCTGGCGTCAGCCGCCAGCCAGGTTCGCCGGTATCTCAGCTGCCCGGTCATAAAGCCGTTCCGTTGGCGTGGGTCGTTCCGCCTATGACCGCAGTGAAACCGGGCGCGGCAGGTTGTCAACAGACGCTTCGCTCAAGCTGTTGACAACCTGCCTTATTCGCCCGGTTACAGTGCGGCCGTCGGAAACGACACCCCGCCAACTTCTCTACAGGTGCTATATGACCTCTACCATCCTCGAAAACCTACCGCAAATCATCACCTCGCTGGCCGCTCTGATTACGGCCGTAACCGGCCTAATCAAAGTGCTACGCGACAAAGACAAGTAACAGCCATCGGGGCGGCTGTGCCGCCCCTTTGCAGCTGCTTGCCGGTGATCTCTCCAGTTTATGTTCTGACATTGTGCTAAATCCTGATGCCACACAGGGCGTTACCCCTTCGGGGCCGCTCTGCTGTGCTGCGCATCGAGCCGGTTCCCGTCTCGCCCCGCTTACGCGGGCAGCGGCCGCTAACGCCTCCGGCCTTCGGCCTCCGCGCTCCGCTTGGCAG
>QNRL01000040.1:0-322 GCA_003315335.1 Pseudocitrobacter faecalis | reverse complement strand
GCTGTGCTGCGCATCGAGCCGGTTCCCGTCTCGCCCCGCTTACGCGGGCAGCGGCCGCTAACGCCTCCGGCCTTCGGCCTCCGCGCTCCGCTTGGCAGGCCACACCCTGCGCCGGACTCGCCCGGCCGCAAGCGGCCGCCCCGCCCCTTCGGGGTGCCAACGCCCTTCAGGCGTCGGCATCCTTTGCCAGTGCGCTATTGTGTTATCCGTGGATTGTGCAGCTCAGCGGGGCGCTGGCCGTGACGGTGCGGTGTCCCCCGTAACCGGCCGCGCGGCGGCCGCTAACTCGCAGTACGGCGCCGCGACCCGCAGGCGGGCCGCC
>QNRL01000039.1 GCA_003315335.1 Pseudocitrobacter faecalis | reverse complement strand
GGTAAACAGCCTTCCCGCGACGATCCTGGCAATGAATATGGAAAGAGTTTTTACCCAGATCGATACCAATGAGCGCAATGTTTTCCATGATAGTTGTCATTTTCAGAAGACGACTGCACCAATTGACGGGGCGTAACGCCAGATGTGCAGGCGACTCCTGACAACGCAATATCAGAAGTCATCTGCACCAATCTCGACTATGCTCAATACTCGTGTGCACCAAAGCGAGGTGTGAGCATGGCGTCAGACACATCATTGATTGCCGAGCAAGGCGTGGCCACCCTGCCCGATGCGGCTTGGGCGCAGGCCCGGCAACGGGCGGAAATCATCGGGCCGCTGGCAGCGCTTGATGTGGTCGGGCATGAAGCCGCCGATGCCGCTGCTCACGCGCTTGGCCTGTCCAGGCGGCAGGTGTATGTCCTAATCCGCCGTGCCCGGCAAGGTGCTGGGCTTGTGACGGACCTGGCTCGCAGCCGATCCGGCGGCGGAAAAGGCAAGGGACGCTTGCCGGAATCAGTTGAGCGCATCATCCGCGAGTTGCTGCAAAAGCGCTTCCTGACCAAGCAGAAGCGTAGCCTGGCAGCGTTCCACCGCGAGGTCGCGCAGGCTTGCAAAGCGCAAAAGCTGCGGGCGCCGGCGCGCAACACCGTGGCTCTGCGGATCGCCGGCCTCGATCCGCTCAAGGCCACTCGCCGCCGGGAAGGTCAGGATGCGTCCCGCAGCCTGCAAGGTGTCGGTGGTGAGCCTCCCGCCGTGACCGCGCCACTGGAACAAGTGCAGATTGATCACACGGTCATCGACCTGATCGTGGTGGACGAGCGCGACCGGCAACCGATTGGCCGTCCGTATCTGACCATCGCCATCGACGTGTTTACCCGCTGCGTGCTCGGCATGGTCGTCACGCTGGAAGCGCCGTCATCTGTTTCGGTCGGCCTGTGCCTTGTGCATGTCGCCTGCGACAAGCGTCCCTGGCTGGAGGGTCTGAACATAGAAATGGAGTGGCCGATGAGCGGCAAGCCCAGGCTGCTCTACCTGGACAACGCGGCCGAGTTCAAGAGCGAAGCGCTACGCCGAGGCTGCGAGCAGCATGGCATCCGGCTTGACTATCGCCCGCTCGGGCAGCCGCACTACGGCGGCATCGTGGAACGGATCATCGGCACGGCGATGCAGATGATCCACGACGAATTGCCAGGGACGACCTTCTCCAACCCTGACCAGCGCGGCGACTACGATTCCGAAAACAAGGCCGCCCTGACGCTGCGTGAGCTGGAGCGCTGGCTCACATTGGCGGTCGGCACCTACCACGGCTCCGTGCACAACGGCCTGCTCCAGCCGCCGGCAGCGCGCTGGGCCGAAGCTATCGCGCGGACCGGCGTGCCAACCGTCATCACTCGCACCACGGCTTTTCTGGTCGATTTTCTGCCCATCATCCGCCGCGCGCTGACCCGCACCGGCTTCGTCATCGACCACATCCATTACTACGCCGATGCGCTCAAGCCGTGGATAGCTCGGCGCGACCGCTTGCCTGCGTTCCTGATCCGGCGCGACCCGCGCGACATCAGCCGCATTTGGGTGCTGGAGCCGGAGGGGCAGCACTATCTGGAAATTCCATACCGCACCTTGTCGCACCCGGCTGTCACCCTCTGGGAACAACGACAGGCGCTGGCGAAATTGCGGCAGCAAGGGCGCGAACAGGTGGATGAGTCGGCGCTGTTTCGCATGATCGGCCAGATGCGCGAAATCGTGTCCACCGCGCAGAAAGCTACGCGCAAGGCGCGGCGCGACGCGGATCGACGCCAGCATCTCAAGGCAACGGCAGTTCTTTTCAAAACCACGCCACCACCGGACGCGGACATGGCTGACCCGCAGGCAGACAACCAGCCACCTGCCAAACCGTTCGACCAGATTGAGGAGTGGTAGCCGTGGAAGAATATCCCATCATCGACTTGTCCCACCTGATGCCGGTGGCCCAGGGCTTGGCCCGTCTTCCGGCGGACGAACGCATCCATCGCCTTCGCGCTGACCGCTGGATCGGCTATCCGCGAGCAGTCGAGGCGCTGAATCGGCTGGAAGCCCTGTATGCGTGGCCGAACAAACAACGCATGCCCAACCTGCTGTTGGTCGGTCCAACCAACAACGGCAAGTCGATGATCGTCGAGAAATTCCGCCGCACCCACCCGGCCAGCTCCGACGCCGACCAGGAGCACATTCCGGTACTGGTCGTGCAGATGCCATCCGAACCGTCGGTAATCCGCTTCTACGTCGCGCTACTTGCCGCGATGGGCGCGCCATTGCGCCCGCGCCCACGGCTGCCGGAAATGGAGCAATTGGCGCTGGCACTGCTACGCAAGGTCGGCGTGCGCATGCTGGTGATCGACGAATTGCACAACGTCCTGGCCGGCAACAGCGTCAACCGCCGGGAATTCCTCAACCTGCTGCGTTTCCTCGGCAACGAGCTGCGCATCCCGCTGGTCGGGGTCGGCACACGCGATGCCTACTTGGCGATCCGCTCGGACGACCAGTTGGAAAACCGCTTCGAGCCGATGATGCTGCCGGTGTGGGAGGCCAACGACGATTGCTGCTCACTGCTGGCCAGCTTCGCGGCTTCGCTCCCGCTGCGGCGACCCTCGTCGATTGCCACGCTGGATATGGCCCGCTACCTGCTCACGCGCAGCGAGGGCACCATCGGCGAGCTGGCGCACCTGTTGATGGCGGCGGCCGTCGCTGCCGTGGAGAGCGGTGAGGAAGCGATCAACCATCGCACGCTCAGCATGGCCGATTACACCGGTCCCAGCGAGCGGCGGCGGCAATTCGAGCGGGAACTGATGTGAAGCCAGCGCCACACTGGCCACTGCATCCGGCTCCCAGGGAAGGCGAAGCCTTGTCTTCGTGGCTCAACCGCGTGGCCCTTTGCTATCACATGGAGGTGTCCGAGCTGCTGGAGCACGATCTTGGTCACGGCCAGGTTGATGACCTGGACACCGCGCCACCACTGGCGCTGCTGGCGATGCT
>QNRL01000038.1 GCA_003315335.1 Pseudocitrobacter faecalis | reverse complement strand
GGAGCCGTACAAATGTACGGCCAGCAACGTCGGTTCGAGATGGCGCTCGATGACGCCAACTACCTCTGATAGTTGAGTCGATACTTCGGCGATCACCACTTCCCTCATGATGTTTAACTTTGTTTTAGCCACCAATGATGCCCTCACTTTCCATGATTTTGGTGGGAATGGATTTTCTTAGCGGCAACTTACTTTCGTTGTCTATATCCATGTTAAAGGCGAAAAAGTAAACCTCTGTCTCCTTCTCAACCCACCCAACCCACCATGCGACACCAGGATTTGACTCAGTTCCCACACCAGAAAAACCAGTTTTTGAATGCACTAGATATTCAGGTGCCGCCTCCGTTACCAAAGCCTCTTTTACTATTAGCTGGTTTTCTTTAGATGCTGACAATTTATTTAAATATAGAGACTCTAGAAACTCCACTTGATTAACTGCGGAAATTCTAAGCTGGCCTTCCAACCAGAATTTGTCAATGCCACCACTGATATTCTGGTTGCCATAGGAAAATTTTTTAAGGTATTTCTGCATTCTTACTTCGCCAACTTCTCTGGCGATTTGTTGAAATACGGGAACAGCTGAAACTTGTATTGCCCCTCTTAAGGTCAAGTCTCTTTCCCATTGCTTCATGGCTCTTGGCTTTCCGTCCCATTTGAAAACCTGATGCTCATTCTTTATGACACCAGTTTCTAGGCCGATAATTGCGTTGGGGATCTTAAATGTTGATGCTGGAAGATATTCCTTTGATGCACGAGCTAAGTCATTGGTAGCGCAGGATTTACTGCTACTTTTACAAAGCACGAAGACACCATTGACGGCTTCGGCAGAGAACTCTTTGTTCCAAGACGTATTTTCTGTAATTGAACCAGCTAATGCCGTACTCGAAAGACAGCTTGTTGATTATCATATGGCTTTTGAAACTGTCGCACCTCATGTTTGAATTCGCCCCATATTTTTGCTACAGTGAACCAAATTAAGATCATCTATTTACTAGGCCTCGCATTTGCGGGGTTTTTAATGCTGAATAAAAGGAAAACTTGATGGAATTGCCCAATATTATGCACCCGGTCGCGAAGCTGAGCACCGCATTAGCCGCTGCATTGATGCTGAGCGGGTGCATGCCCGGTGAAATCCGCCCGACGATTGGCCAGCAAATGGAAACTGGCGACCAACGGTTTGGCGATCTGGTTTTCCGCCAGCTCGCACCGAATGTCTGGCAGCACACTTCCTATCTCGACATGCCGGGTTTCGGGGCAGTCGCTTCCAACGGTTTGATCGTCAGGGATGGCGGCCGCGTGCTGGTGGTCGATACCGCCTGGACCGATGACCAGACCGCCCAGATCCTCAACTGGATCAAGCAGGAGATCAACCTGCCGGTCGCGCTGGCGGTGGTGACTCACGCGCATCAGGACAAGATGGGCGGTATGGACGCGCTGCATGCGGCGGGGATTGCGACTTATGCCAATGCGTTGTCGAACCAGCTTGCCCCGCAAGAGGGGATGGTTGCGGCGCAACACAGCCTGACTTTCGCCGCCAATGGCTGGGTCGAACCAGCAACCGCGCCCAACTTTGGCCCGCTCAAGGTATTTTACCCCGGCCCCGGCCACACCAGTGACAATATCACCGTTGGGATCGACGGCACCGACATCGCTTTTGGTGGCTGCCTGATCAAGGACAGCAAGGCCAAGTCGCTCGGCAATCTCGGTGATGCCGACACTGAGCACTACGCCGCGTCAGCGCGCGCGTTTGGTGCGGCGTTCCCCAAGGCCAGCATGATCGTGATGAGCCATTCCGCCCCCGATAGCCGCGCCGCAATCACTCATACGGCCCGCATGGCCGACAAGCTGCGCTGAGCCATGGCTGACCACGTCACCCCCAATCTGCCATCGCGCGATTTCGATGTGACAGAGGCGTTTTATGCGAAGCTGGGCTTTGCGACGAGTTGGAAGGATCGCGGCTGGATGATCCTGCAGCGCGGCGGTTTGCAGCTCGAATTCTTCCCCTATCCTGACCTCGACCCAGCTACGAGCTCGTTCGGCTGTTGCCTGCGGTTGGATGATCTCGATGCCATGGTGGCATTGGTGAACGCGGCGGGAGCCGAGGAAAAAAGCACCGGCTGGCCGCGCTTCAAAGCTCCGCAACTGGAGGCGAGCGGCCTGAGGATCGGCTACCTGATCGATCCCGACTGCACGCTGGTGCGGCTGATCCAGAACCCCGACTGACCGCATGCCCGCGAAAATCAAGATTTGCGGGATCAGCACACCCGAGGCGCTCGATGCGACCATCGCGGCGCGGGCGGACTATGCCGGGTTGGTGTTCTATCCAGCGTCGCCCCGTGCGGTTACGTCGAATGTCGCGGGCGCTTTGACATCGCGCGCAGCTGGCCAGATCGCCATGGTCGGTTTGTTCGTCGATGCGGATGATGCTGTCATCGCCGACGCACTGGTGGCAGCCAAGCTGAACGCGCTGCAGCTGCACGGTTCGGAATCGCCCGAACGCGTGGCCCAGTTGCGCGCGCGGTTTGGCAAGCCGGTGTGGAAGGCGCTGCCCGTCGCCAGCGCCAGCGATGTCGCACGCGCCGCAGCCTATGCCGGGGCGGCGGACTTGATCTTGTTCGACGCCAAGACCCCCAAAGGCGCGCTGCCCGGCGGCATGGGGTTGGCGTTCGACTGGTCGCTGCTGGCCGGATATCGCGGTGCCTTGCCGTGGGGGCTGGCAGGCGGGCTAAATCCGACGAATGTTGCCGAGGCGATTGCGCGCACCGGAGCGCCGCTGGTCGATACCTCCAGCGGCGTCGAAAGCGCGCCGGGCGTCAAGGATACCGACAAGATTACCAATTTCGCCTTTGCGGTGCGCTTGGCCTAAATCGCGTCGATCAATAGGCGTCGTTCAGCGCAAAGATCGGCTTGCGGGTGCGCCACTGCCCTCGGGTGAAGTCGGGAAAATCTAACGTGCGATTGCCCTCAGCAATCGATTGTTCCGACAGAGGCGTGATCGCGCTCCAGGCCAGCGCGTCGTAAATGTCGATTGGCATCGGGGCCTTGGCCTTCAGCGCCTCGACAAAAGCGTGGATCACGAACCAGTCCATCCCGCCATGCCCGGCCCCTGCCGCCAGATCGGCGTAGCGTTTCCATAGCGGGTGATCGTATTTCGCAAACCAGCCCTCGGCAGGCTCCCAGCGGTGCGGCTGTGGGCTCTTGCCCTCCAGATAGATCGACTTGTTGACGTCCGGGTATAGGAAGTATAAACCACCTTTTTGCTCCTCATCCGAAGTATCTTACCTGAAATTCCCTCACTCGTTTACCGCTCAAGCCCCAATTTTAAC
>QNRL01000037.1 GCA_003315335.1 Pseudocitrobacter faecalis | reverse complement strand
GGTAAACAGCCTTCCCGCGACGATCCTGGCAATGAATATGGAAAGAGTTTTTACCCAGATCGATACCAATGAGCGCAATGTTTTCCATGATAGTTCTCCGAATGAAAGCCTGTCCTCAGCATAGTACCGGGAAGGAGGGAGTGACCATCTCATTAAATAAAGCACGCTAAGCGTGCGTGGAGGCTGGCACCCAGCGGTACAGCGTCGGAATGGACACGCCGAGGTTCTTGGCCACGTCCTTGGGCGGCACCCCGCTGGCCAGCAGCTTCTTGGCCGACTCGATCTTGCTGTCGGTCATCTTCGGCTTGCGGCCGCCTTTGCGGCCGAGCTGCTTGGCGACTTCCAGCCCGGCGCGGGTGCGCTCGACGGTCAGCTCGCGCTCCATTTCGGCAAGGCTCGCCATGACGTGGAAGAAGAACCGCCCGGATGGTGTGCCGGTGTCGATGGAGTCGGTGAGGCTCCTGAACTGGACACCGTGCTTGTGCAGATCGCCGACCAGATCGACCAGTTGCTTGACCGACCGGCCCAGCCGGTCGAGCTTCCAGACGACCAAAGTATCGCCTTCGCGCAGCATTTCGAGCGTCTTGGCCAAGCCAGGCCGGTCTGCCCGCGTGCCACTCACCTTGTCCTCGAAGACCTTTTTACATCCGGCCTTGCTCAAGGCTTCGCGTTGCAGCTCCAGGTTCTGATCCTGCGTCGAGACGCGCGCATAGCCAATCAACATGGCTTGTCTCGCGCCCGGTCGATGCGTTCCTGCATCGCCTGCATCACTTCTTCGTGGGTGTACGATCTGGCGTTGGCGTCGGTGGCTTGCCGCAGGGCTTCCTCAACCTCGCGCGTCATCCGCTCGTAATCCTCCGGCCACAGCGCTTGCTCCATGCGCAGCGACGCCTGACTCAGCAGGTGCAGCAGGCTGAACAGCCGCATGTCGTTGGTGGCGACGATGCGCTCCCGAATCTGCTCCTGAATAGCTTCGCTAGCCCGATGCGCTTGTGGTGTGGCAGTCCCCTCGTAGTCAGCGGGGAATTCCGCTTCCTCGGCAATCCTTGCCCAGGCGCTGGCCAGCGCCTCGATGGTTGACGTGCTCATTTCCGCCGCTCCTGTGCTCTTTGGCGAATCAACCGGCCAAGGGGCCTCGACGCGAAAACCAGCAGCATCACGCCTATCGGATACCAGGTCGAGAAGACCACCAAGGCATCGAAGGCTGGCCGTCCGGTGTTGGTAGGCAGTACGGCGGTCACAGCCATCAACCCGCCGACCGTCCAGATGATGCGCCACACGTAGGGCATCACGCGGGGCACGTAGCCGTCATCGAAAGCGGTCTGGTAGTAGCGGCGCAGGCCGCGCTCGGCAAGCGCCTGGCGCTGCCGCTCCGACAGCGCATCCGTCCGGCCATACCAGCGCCGGAATGGTGGACAGCGCAGCAGCAAAGGGGTGAAGAGGATCATCACCGCCACGATCGCGACACCCCACGCCATGACGGCGCCGGCATCGGGCCGCTTGGCGTTCTCGATCACGGGCGCGAAGACGCCCGGAGCACCGATCATCCAGAACAGCGCAATGTGCTGATGGAAGGAGAGCTTCATTTGCTCATCCACTTGCGCAGCAGGCGCTTTTTCAGGGAGGCGCGTTCTTGCGGGTTGCGTCCCTTGTGATTGGCGATGCGATCCGCCGTGGCGGCCTGGCGCTTGACGGGCCAGTAGGAGCGGCCATCCTTGCCCATCGACCAGACGCTGCTGGCCTGGTTTTCCAGCAGGGGCAGATGGGCGCTCAGGGCTTCGGGCGACGCGCTGGTCAGCGCCGTGCGCTCACGGGTGCGCCAGCGCTGATGCCAGAGCTTCTTGTCCTCGCGCTCGCTGCCGCAGGTCGTGTGCCCGACGATGGGTGTTTTGCGGCGGCTGCGGCTCATAACGTAGTGGTCTCCAAGAACATTCAGGACTGATCCCAGGCGTCGATGGTCAAGACCTGATCGGCAGGACAGGCGGCTACGCGGTCGGGAACTGGATGGTGTTCAGTCTCATGCCGACCCCATTCGATTGATCGCGTCGCTTGCGGCACGCTGCGACGCAAGGAGGTTTGCGACCTGGTTTAGCAGCCGTGTCCGCTGCATGTCTGTTACCTATCTCCCCGACCGCTCATTGGACCAACTCCAGAGATTGGGCTCTATCGCTCAGCCAATACGAAACCGGCATTGGCTGATGCCACAACCGAGACTAACACAAATGGCTCGGTACCTGTATTTCGCGCCCCGTGCACTTGGCCCGGTCTTGCCACGGCTATCTCACCTTCCCTGAGGGCACGAACAATCCCATTGCCCTGAAAGTAATCAGCCATTCCCGACAAAACAGTCCACGTGTCTTGGCCGTGAGGATGAATGTGAGCCGCAATTTCCTGCCCGGGATGGACATGCCAAACCACGATAATTGAGTCTCGGGTTTCAAGCACAACGGAACGAATAGGCTCGCCTTCGGACGGCTGAACATACTCGGCTACAGAAAATATTCTCGATTCAACAGTCATCGGAGATCCCTCTTTCACAGTTGTCGTTACGGTCTTCATCGTCGGCATCCTGACGCACGGCGGGCAATTGCTGGAGCAACGCCGGCAGCCATTCCTGTACCGTCTCCCACACCACATCGAGGTTGATGTCGAAATAGCCGTGAGCCATGCGATTACGCATATTGCGCATGCTGCGCCACGGCACGTCGGCATGCGCCTGGGTGAACTCGACGTAGCCATCCATCACCTTTGTGGCCGCCTCGCCGATGACGATCAGGCTCATGATGACGGCCTGCTGGGTGCGCTTGTCGGCCAAGAAGTCGTCCTTGGCCATCCCTTCCACGAAGCTGCGCGCATCGGTTGCGGCCTGCTGAATGTGGTCGAGGTAATCGGGCAGGCGGTTCTCGCTCATATCGGTTGCGCCTCCGCGAGCACCTTGGCCCGGAACTTCGGCGGCAGGTCGCCGGGAGTCAGCAGATCGACGTCAACGCCGAGCAGCGATTTCAGTTCTTCTTCCAAATCGCCCAAGTCCAACAACGTGGCACCGGGCAGCGCATCGACCAACAGGTCGAGGTCGCTGCCATCCCGGTCGGTGCCATGCAGCACCGAGCCGAAGACGCGCGGGTTCGCGGCGCGAAAGCGGCCTACCGCTTCACGCACTGCGCTTCGCTTCATGTCAAGCACAACAGACGGTCGCATGCGCATCCTTTCTTATCGAAACTCGTTGAGATGATATGCAATCAAGAATAGAATTTCAAGAACTATTTTCGAGAATCGCAATGCCTTGATTCCCGTGCCGCGCCTGTCATTTTCAGAAGGTGACTGCACGGAATATCAAGAGTCGGCTGCACAGTCTTTTCTGATCTGTGGTCGTCTCAGAAAACGGAATCTATGGTCACTCCCGTTTTTGCAACACCGATTTTGACGATAAGTTGGCTTGCTTGAATCTATCCGGCGTCTGAATGGGATTTTATTCCCGCGCCTCGATGAGTTCCGCGCCTGATGAACCTCCAGAAAATATACGGCTTCAGCGAGCCTTTCCGTTTTACAGGTTCCTCAACAGGCCGGTGGGCCGTTTGTATCATCAATATCAGTATTCGCAAAACCAGATGAATGATTGTTTAAACTGGTGTATTTCTGCCTTTATGCTTCGTAAGTTTGCTGTCGCGCCGT
>QNRL01000036.1 GCA_003315335.1 Pseudocitrobacter faecalis | reverse complement strand
CAGCTCACGGTAACTGATGCCGTATTTGCAGTACCAGCGTACGGCCCACAGAATGATGTCACGCTGAAAATGCCGGCCTTTGAATGGGTTCATGTACAGCTCCATCAGCAAAAGGGGATGATAAGTTTATCACCACCGACTATTTGCAACAGTGCCAATTAATTCTCCAACCTGTTTGGCGGCCATAGCATAAGCAATAGCTGAGCCAGCACCGCCTGTTCCAGCTAGATAGACTCTTTTACCTGTCACATCGAAGCCTCTTTTCAAAAGGCTCGATACGAAACCTTCACCATCGAGCATATCCCCATGTAGTTGGCCCTGAGCATTCCTCCTGATGACGTTGCATCCTCCGATTGCCATAGCAGATTCACTGGCTGAATCAATTAATGAAAGCGCATGTTGTTTGTGAGGCATCGTTATAATGGCACCACGAAAATTCTGAATACATTTCAGACCATTGACAGCGGTTTGCAGACCTACAGAGTTTATATGGAGAGGGACCATCAAAGTGTCGGGGATTTGTTTTTCAAGGATGGCGGCATTTATCATGAGTGGAGCGCTGACCTGAGCGATCGGGTCACCTATGATCGACAACAGTTGCAATTTACCACTAACAATACTGAGTTCATTCATCACTGATACCCGTATGTAAAATAAATTAACCAGACTATTTTACATAGGATTACATGAAAGACTGGTTTAATGGCAAGTAGAAATGCTGTATCAGCCACCTCAACAGGGGAAGACACATCTACATACAGTGATTGAAGGTTACGCCTTCAAATGCTCATATGTCAATAACGTAATTAGAGAATTTGTAGAAACCTACATGTCAGGCTTATTGCGAGATATAATAGATTTAAATTGTACTTTTAATACCTGATACAACGATAAATCTCCAAAATTTGGTGTAAATAATTATCTCATCTGTATTTTTTAGTGGAACATTCGTATTGTCCTGTCCCCCGTTGACTACACATTCTGAAGTGAGGGATGTCTGTTCTTAGAACGAAGCGGACAAGATGGCTGGGTTAGAGGTCCGCTGTGAGCGAAAAGCAGTCCTAATATTGCTGTACTTGTTGTGATTGAAAGACGGGTAGCCGGAAGTCGCCTTGACCCGCATGGCATAGGCCTATCGTTCCCACGATCAGCGATCGGCTCGTTGCCCTACGCCGCTCCAAAACCCGCGACGCAGCGCCGGCAGGCAGAGCAAGTAGAGGGCGGCACCTGCAATCCATGCCCACCCGTTCCACGTTGTTATAGAGGCCGCATAGATCGCCGTGAAGAGGAGGGGCCCGACGATCGAGGTCAGGCTGGTGAGCGCCGCAAGAGATCCTTGAAGCTGCCCCTGACGTTCCTCATCTACCTGCCTGGACAACACTGCTTGCAGCGCCGGCATTCCGATGCCACCCGAAGCAAGCAGGACCATAATCGGGAACGCCATCCATCCCCTTGTCGCCAAGGCAAGCAGGATGTAGCCTGCGCCGTCGGCAATCATTCCGAGCATGAGTGCCCGCCTTTCGCCGAGCCTGGTGGTTACAGGGCCGGTGATCATTGCCTGGGCGAGTGAATGTAGAATACCAAATGCGGCAAGCGAAATGCCGATCAAGCTCGTGTCCCAATGAAAGCGATCCTCGCCGAAGATGACCCAAAGCGTGGCCGGCGCCTGTCCGACGAGTTGCATGATGAAGAAGACAGCCATCAGGGCGGCGATGACGGTCATGCCCCGGACCCACCGGAACGAAGCGAGCGGGTTGAGAGCCTCCCGGCGTAATGGTCGACGTTCGCCTTTGTGCGACTCCGGCAAAAGGAAAATGCCCATCAGGAAATTGAGGCCATTCAAGGCTGCTGCGGCGAAGAACGGAGCATGGGGGGAGAAACTGCTCATCAGCCCACCGAGCACAGGTCCCGCGACCATCCCGAACCCGAAACAGGCGCTCATGAAGCCGAAGTACCGCGCGCGCTCATCCCCATCTGTGATATCGGCAATATAGGCGCCGGCTACCGCACCAGTCGCCCCGGTGATGCCGGCCACGATGCGCCCGATATAGAGAACCCAAAGGAAAGGCGCCGTCGCCATGATGGCGTAGTCGATAGCGGCGCCGGACAGCGAGACGAGCAAGACCGGCCGCCGGCCGAAACGATCCGATAGCGCACCCAGCACAGGCGCGCAGGCAAATTGCATCAACGCATACAGCGCCAGCAAAATGCCATAGTGGGCGGTGACGTCGTTCGAGTGAACCAGATCTCGCAGGAGGCCCGGCAGCACCGGCATAATCAGGCCGATGCCGACAGCGTCGAGCGCGACAGTGCACAGTATTACGATCAGGGGTCTGTTGGGTTTCACGTCTGGCCTCCGGACCAGCCTCCGCTGGCCTCCGGACCAGCCTCCGCTGGTCCGATAGAACTCACGGATCCTTTATCACTGATAAGTTGGTGGACATATTATGTTTATCAGTGATAAAGTGTCAAGCATGATAAAGTTGCAGCCTAATACAGTTATCCGTGTCGCCCTGGACCTGTTGAATGAGGTCGGCGTAGAGGCTCTGACGACACGCAAACTGGCTAAACGGTTGGGGGTTCAGCAGCCGGCGTTATACTGGCACTTCAGGAACAAACGGGCGCTGCTCGACGCACTGGCCGAAGCCATGCTGGCGGAGAATCATACGCATTCGGTGCCGAGAGTCGACGACGACTGGCGCTCATTTCTGATCGGGAATGCCCGCAGCTTCAGGCAGGCGCTGCTCGCTTATCGCGATGGCGCGCGTATCCATGCTGGCACGAGACCGGGCGCACCGCAGATGGAAGTGGTCGACGCGCAGCTTCGCTTCCTCTGCGAGGCGGGTTTTTCGGCTTGGGACGCCGTCAATGCGCTGATGACAATCAGCTACTTCACTGTTGGGGCCGTGCTTGAGGAGCAGGCCGGCGACAGCGATGCCGGTGAGCGCGGCGGCACCATTGAACAGGCTCCGTTGTTGCGGGCCGTGATAGACACCTTCGACGAAGCCGGTCCGGACGCAGTGTTCGAGCTGGGGCTCGCGGTGATTGTCGATGGATTGGCGAAAAGGAGGCTCGTTGCGAGGAACATTCAAGGGCCGAGAAAGGGTGACGATTGATCAGGACCGCTGTCGGAGCGCAACCCGCTCACTACAGCAGAGCCATATAGACAACATCCCCTCCCCCTTTCCACCGCCTCGTGCGCCTGGCGGGCAAGAGCCAGGGCGGCCGTCTTCACATTCTGCCCTGCGCAGATAAGATAGATTTAGCGTGGACTCAAGGCTCTCGCGAATGGCTCGCGTTGGAGGCTTTCATTGATACTTGTGGGGCACCGCAGGGAAATACCGGCTATGTCGTGCTGCGCATCGCAGCCTGCGCCCTTGACTTGTCTCGCCTCTCGGGACTCACCCCTTGATACTGAACAATATCGCCAGCAGCTTCAGTCCTGTCCCGATAACCACCCCGTGGTATCCACTCCGATTTCAGACTGCGGAACAGTCATTCTGCAAAGCATTATCCCAGCAGTTCCCGCTGCGGCTCATGCTGAGCATCATTCCATATTGAGCGGCCAGAATCCGGTACGGCAGGCTGCAATATTGGGTTCCCTGGTCCGAATGGAAAATTATACCTCCCGGGCAACCTCGGCCCTGCCAAGCCATTGCCAGCGCTTGTTTTTGCAAGCAGGCTGTTTGCTTCTGACGAGAACGCCCAGACCACTAATTTATCTGTATATATTCAAGTTTCATCTTGTTTCCCCATGTAAGTATCCCTGCAAAACGAACCATTCACTTTTAGAGATCCTCCGACATACTAATTATGTCCTCTGAGGAGATCTCCATGCGTAAAGTCCGATTCACCGAGCTGCAGACATTCGGCCGGCACTGTTGCAAATAGTCGGTGGTGATAAACTTATCATCCCCTTTTGCTGATGGAGCTGCACATGAACCCATTCAAAGGCCGGCATTTTCAGCGTGACATCATTCTGTGGGCCGTACGCTGGTACTGCAAATACGGCATCAGTTACCGTGAGCTG
>QNRL01000035.1 GCA_003315335.1 Pseudocitrobacter faecalis | reverse complement strand
GCCACAATTTGGTCACCGCTGACCTGCGCCCCGGAGAGTAGGGTGTCACGGCCACTGCTGAGCGTCGTGGTACCGCCGCTATCAAGCGTGGTTTCTGCACCGACGCGTCTTTTTGCCCGAAGACACTAACGGCGAGACGTCGGTATTCCCAAAAAACATCTTGTTCGACTGTGAAAAACGCAGGGCAAAAAATCCCGCCAACTATGGCGGGATATTCTGGTTAACCCTTACAGCGACTCAGTGCCAAGCGAAGACCAGCACCAATATCTCCAGGGGATCCGTCTGCCGGAAGAATGACATCTTCAATACCATCACCTTTGGTTCTTCCCCACCCTTCCAGTTTTTCGTGCCGTGTAGGTGATATGGTGATAACTCCATTTATCAAATGAACTCCGCAATTTTTCATATCTTTGAATAATGCACGTTTGGTTTTATACCCATATTTTCCCATCAGCATTGCTATCCACGTTGCGTATTGCTCTTTACCTTTCTCAAGGTCAAAAAAAACAATTCGTTCCTTTAGCTCATTCAATGTACGACTGTCAGATAATGCCTGAAGTATTTTCTCACCAATAAGCTTATCTTCAGCATCCGGTGATAATAAATGAGGTGGGAAAGCAGGGTCTCTACCCACACGCCCCAATCCTGAGTAGGTATCTATACATGTAAATTCTTTTGTATGATACACGCTCGCCCAGTAATCCTGATCTTTATTAAATTTCATCATTTAACCTGTGTAACCGTAACTTTGACACCTTGATATTTTCCATATTCAATGGCCCTGTTAATCTCTGCCCATTGAGTTGGTGTTGTCTTGGCTGGTATTGCTAACTTAATTTCTCGGTTAGTGATCATTGAGGAATTCAGGAACTGCCCTGACAAATCATATCGTTCAAATTTCGCCGCTGCATCAATATTTCCTTTAATCGAGCTGTAGACCTGATTCGGGTTAGCCAGTTTAGCCATTGTCTGAGTGTCCATTGATTTAGCACATACTGCAGTTTTTGTTGCGCCGTCATAGTAATCAAACGTTTTAAAGTTCTGTGGCAAACGAGCATCAGCAGGCAATGAGCCTCCGACATAGTCTTCCCACGGCATTCCTTGCTTCATGTTACCTTGGCCCCATTTCATACCGATTTCGGCAGCACTGACGGTGGCCGTTGCTGTATTGCGGCTCATGAAGGATATAGCAGCTTTTGTCACATCCTTCGCTAGCAGTCCACCAGACACCAGCATAGCCTGATTTCTGCTGCGCCTTTTCACGCTCTGCCGGATCGTTACTGTTTTTAAGCGTCTGTTTTGCTATCTCAAGTTCTGTCTTTTCAGGCACGCTAAGATAGTTATTCTCAACAACAACTCGTTCCGACACGGTTATTGAGAGCGCAAGGCTGTTTTCCCTGTTCTATCAGTAGTTTACAGTCCGTTTTCGTTAGTGCGCTCTGACGCTGACTGCATTTTGCCCCGACGCGCGTTTCTGGCCCGAACACGCTACCGCCTCGCCGTGACCTCCCTCTGACGCACCACCCTCATATCAGCATGACGCCGTGATGCCACGACACGTACCTCAGATGCGTCTGTCAGTGACTAATTAGGTGATCAAGGGAGAGGTGAAGGGGGCGAGGTAAGAAGCAGGCTATCGTAAAATAGCCTGCCGGGGTGGATTCTAGAAATTTTTGATTTTGAGGTCGCATTTATAATTATCTTTCTTTTCTTTGAAAAACACTACAACCTCGTTCTAGAATAATTGATTCTGGATAGTCAACTCTTTTTATAACAGATTCTATATCAAATTTATCTTCGAAGTCAGCTATAACCTCCGTTTCAATTATGGATATATTTTCCTTATCACCCTCGGTAATTTCTCCATTAATAAAAAAATATAGCATAATTTTGTTTTCACTGATATCTACAGCTATATTTCTCATATTCTCAGTAATAGCACCAAGAAGCGCTGACTGTATAGACAACTTTAATCTTTTAATATTTTCATAATTACTTTTCATCATAACCTCTCAATCACGGGCGTGCAGGTACTATATGAGCACCATCTTTGCCGTAATGAACGATTCCTTTTGTCGTAGGCACAGATAGGCCAGTATCTCTATCGACAAAATTTCCAATAGGCTTACCAAAATCAATTCTCTCTTTAGAACCAGCTAAGCCAACCTCTACCTTCCCGACTTGCTGCCCTGTACCTAATTGAGGCAACAAAGATTGTGGATCAACCGTTAAGATACTGCGTTGGCTTCCTGATGAAGCAGCCGCAGTTTTATACTCATTAGTCCCCTCAATATGTTTGTTTTGTTGTCCTT
This sequence comes from Pseudocitrobacter faecalis, assembly GCA_003315335.1. Classification (GTDB taxonomy): domain Bacteria; phylum Pseudomonadota; class Gammaproteobacteria; order Enterobacterales; family Enterobacteriaceae; genus Pseudocitrobacter; species Pseudocitrobacter faecalis. The sequence goes on along the minus strand of QNRL01000035.1, from coordinate 1,865 downwards.
TATTAATCGTATATTTGGCTATCCCACCACCACCTTTCAGTGGATCGCCATCAGCTCCTTCAATCCCGACTTTCAGCATCGGGTTGATATCAAAGATATTAATTTTGTCTTTCTTGCTTAGCGCATTATTCTCAACAACAACTTTATCCGGTGCGAAGCTGGCCGTCGAAGCCGGTTTTTTCCATTATAGTCAGCAGATTACAACCACTTTTTCCCGGTGCGTTCTGTTTGAACGGACGCAACGCCCCGATACGCAGTTTTGCTCCCCGTTCTCCACTTTTCCCGACGCTGTTAAAGAGCTGATAGCCACAACATCTTACCAGCGACGCCCGCCTTCAGAATTAGTGGTTGCATGAAGAGAGGGGTTAAAGGCCGATAGGTAAAAGATCCCGGCTCGGTGACCGGGACCTCTGCAATATCTACCACCATTTAGGATAATCGTTAAAAGCACGTGATATTGATTGACTAGCAGCATCATCAAGCTTTTCACTTCCTTTTGATATGGCGATACCACCATTAATATCTTCCTTCATACATGACCAATTAAGCTCACCAGCGACTGGATTTAAAACTAACTCAAAACTGTCGTTCATATCCTTGAGGATGGCAAGCTTGCCACAGTTCATACAACTAACAAACTGGTCAAAGCACTGACATTCTATCCAGAAGTGAGCATTAACTTCAGCCTTATAACCAAACTTCTCAACTGAAATTGAGACTCTAAACTTTAAGGATGGAACATGCTCATCAAGCTCAATAACGTCCAGCTTTATATTTACAGGATTAGTAATTTCTATATCCATTTAATGAGACCCTAAATAACGTGCATGGATTATTGTCGGCAATTCTCCGTCAACACGAGGTGGCTTAATTTCTAGCTGCCAGCCATCAACCGTAATTCGTTCTCCATATGGCATATTAGTTTTAGTTGCTGTGTTCACAGCTGCCTGAAAACTACGCAATTCCTCTTGGCTGGCAAGACGCACAGCTTCAGGCGTATGTGTCACAGCTTTTGATGCCGCATATTCAGCCATATGTTCTGTAGCATTACCATGCACCCATATTTTTTGTCCATTTGGTAAAGACATTTCAAATGATTGAGGAATTACAGATCCTGGATGCACAGGCTGCGTTGCCTTGATTGAATCGAAAACGGTTCCTGTCGATAACTGATTGGCTTTTGAATAATTAGCCACAATAGAATCGATCTTAGTGACGGCGGCGGCACCCAACAGAGGCGCCATTGATGCCGCCACCGTCTTCATCCCGTCATAGGTTTCGACATAGTTCTCCGCCGTCGCCTTATCCACTCCAAAGTGCACCATAGCATAGTTCACCATCGCATCCTTCACCTGCTGCTGATTCTGGGCATCAACGCTGGTGATATTCAGCAAATTCACTATCTGGCCGTAAGCATCCGCATACTGCTGGCTAGCCTTCGAGTTGTAGTTGCCGATACTTTCATATTCACCTTTCGCCGCGATAACTTCCAGCCTTGCTCCGGCACAGGCTGCACTGTCTGCATTACCGTTACCACAGGCATCAATGACTTTCTGGTCGCTGGCAATATCCTTTTCACGCAGTTCATTAATTGTCTGCTGTGCTTTCTCACGCTCTGCCGGGTCTTTACTGTTGAGTTTTTGTTTCGCTATCTCAAGCTCTGTCTTTTCAGACACGCTCAGATAGTTATTCTCAACCGTATTCTTCCCTGCCTGCGCTCCTGCCGCCGCGCCAGAGACGCTATCACCCGTCAACCCACCTGCAATTCCTGCCGATACCGACGCCAGTGCGCTGACCGTTTGTTTCTGCTCTTCCGACAGCTCTGCTGGCTTCTGCCCCGGATAAAGAGCATTTGCTATTGCGGC
>QNRL01000034.1 GCA_003315335.1 Pseudocitrobacter faecalis | reverse complement strand
GGATGTTGCGATTACTTCGCCAACTATTGCGATAACAAGAAAAAGCCAGCCTTTCATGATATATCTCCCAATTTGTGTAGGGCTTATTATGCACGGAAGAATCTGGTCTATCCGAACGAAGTGAAAAGCAATGACGATATTTCTATCTTTGCACCGGTTGGCAGTGCATTGCTAGGCTTAGCAGCAGGCCAAACACTCACTTGGCCAATGCCTGGCGGCGCGGAGAAAACCATCGAGATCCTCGAAGTGGTGTACCAGCCAGAGCGTGAAGGTGACTTTAGCCGTTAAGAGCGGGATTCCGGTGCAAAGTGATCACTTTGCACCAGGAGCGATTTACGCGAGCAGAATATCTTTTAATTCGTGCAGTGAGCCCACTTCATAGTGCGCATCGATACCGTCCGGCTTTGGATGCTGATGCACATTCAACCAGCAAGTTTCAATCCCAAAGTTCAAACCGCCCAGAATGTCTGAATGCGGGTTGTCTCCCACCATCAACACACGCGCTTTTTCCGGATTTCCCATTACCGACATCGCATGAGCAAAAATGCCCGCATCTGGTTTGGCGATCCCAACCTCTTCTGAAATCACGATGTGGTCGAAATATTCCTTCATGCCCGTTTTAGTCAGGCGTACATCCTGAAGCTCCGTAAAACCATTGGTGATGATCCCCAGTCTTGCTTTGCCTTTTAGCGCTTCCATCAGCTCTTTAGCACCTGGCAGCAACGTACAAATGTCGGCCATCGCTTCCAAAAACGCGCTGTTCAGCTCTGCCGTGGTGGTTTCCAGCTTTTGAGCCCAGGATGCAAAACGAATGTGTTTCAATTCTGCCGCCGTGATCGTACCGTTCTGGTAATCAACCCACAGGGGCTTATTGACTTGTTGGTAGTGGTGAAAGTCTTGTTCCGTAAAGTCTACGCCTTTACGCGCAAACATCAGCTGCATCCCTTTAAAAGCATCGAAATGAAACAGGGTTTCGTCAGCGTCAAATAAGATCCAATCGTACTTCATGTTGGTTTCCTCAAAATGTCGCGCTCAGTCTAGATTGTTTTCCATGAGATGTTAATCTCTGTATATGGAAACTTTTTGTTAAGAATATCTCAACAATTATGATGGATAACACGTTTGCCGCCATTCCTATTTTTGTCGCTGTGGTCGAATGCGGCAGTTTCTCGAGCGCGGCCGAGAAACTCAACATCACTAAGTCTACCGTGAGTAAACGGGTGACGCAACTCGAAGATGATTTAGGCATTCGCCTGCTGAACCGCACCACACGAAAACTGAGCCTGACCGAGGCCGGAGAGCGTTATTACTACCATGTATCCCAAGCCTTGAGCTATGCGCAACAAGGAAGTGACGCGGTCACTGAATTACAAGGTGAGCCCCAAGGTAAACTCAAAATAACGGCCCCCATGTCATTTGGTGTGTTGCATATTGCGACCATCATTGCCGAGTTCCTTGCTCGCTATCCCAAAGTGGAAATCGACTTGCAGTTGGAAGATCAAATGGTTGACTTGGTTCAAGGCGGCTTTGACCTGGCGATTCGTATCGGCCATTTACCGGTCTCAAATCTGGTGGCCAAACGATTGGTCCGTTGCCGCAGTGTGCTGTGTTGCTAGCCCGATTATCTGACACGTTATTCAGCCCCGCAGAAACCTTCTGATCTGCTGCAACACAATTGCCTGGTGTATTCCTATTTTCGAGGCGGCAGCGAGTGGACGTTTACCCAAAACGGGGCAGATTTCAAAGTCATTCCTAAAGGCAACCTTAGCGTGAATAACAGCGAAGCGATTCGCCGCGCCCTGCTTGACGGCCTTGGTATTGGTCAGTTGCCAACGTTTCTGGTCAGCAAAGATATTCAAGCCGGAAAACTGCAAACCATCATGGCGGATTTTCCTCTTCCTGAGCACGCCATTTATGCCGTATTTCCTGAAAGGAAACATCTGCCACACAAAGTGCGCGCCTTTATGGAATTTGTCAGTGAAAAATTGGGATCAGATCAACCATATTGGGATCAAGGTATCTTCTGAGCCAATACGTGCTCAAAAACTCAGAATGACAGTGATTTAACGCAAAGAACGTGTGCCAGAACCGGCTTATAAAACGGGGTAAATCAACCACCGGAGTAGCCGATGAAACACTTTTTGCCCTCGTCCGTCATGCTGATTCCTTTTGTGGTGAAACCCTACCCCGAATCAGATGACGAAATTCGCGACAACGAACAACAACACGAGCAAACAGCTCAACTAGACTTACAAAATAAGCGTCAATCTCAGGCAGGATCAGACCAAGAATAGCACTGGATAATTATTGCACTAGCTCTGGATAGTTAAGGAATCGACCGATGAAAAAAGTAGCCGTGATATTGAGTGGATGTGGTGTTTTCGATGGGGCCGAAATTCATGAATCGGTGCTTGCCCTCCACGCCATTGAAAGACACGGTGCCTCTTGGCACTGTTTTGCGCCCAATATTGATCAGATGCACGTCATTAACCACCTCACGGGTGAAGAGATGGACGAGAAACGAAACGTGCTGGTAGAAGCCGCCCGTATCGCACGTGGCAAAATTGAGGATGTCGCGAAGCTTAAAGCCGAAGATTACGACGCTTTGCTATTACCCGGCGGTTTTGGCGCAGCGAAAAACCTGACTGACTTTGCCGTCAAAGGCGCCGATTGCAGCATCAACACTCATGTCGCAGCCGCGTGTCGCGCCTTTGCTCAAGCGGGCAAACCGGCCGCCTATCTTTGCATTGCGCCCACCATCATTCCAATGATCTACGAACATGGCGTGGAAGGCACCATCGGCAGCGACCCGGATACGGCGTGCGCGTTCCGGAAAATGGGCGGAGAACACGTCACCTGTCCGGTCGATGACTTTGTTTTCGACCAGAAACACAACGTTCTGTCCACTCCGGCTTACATGCTGGCCGAAAATATTTCCCAAGCGGCAGTGGGTATTGATCGTCTGGTGGACGAGTTGATCAAACTTGCCTAATCACAGTAAAGCGCCGACCGTGGCGCTTTAGTTTTACGCAACTGCGTCCAGCAATTTGCTCCCGATGCATTTGATCGAAATCAGGAATGGTTTAGAATTCTCGCCTCGCAAAACAATCCTCTCGTTAATTCGCTTTACAACCTTCCATTTAAAGCTATTATCGCGACGCAAACGTTTTCCTCACCAATTTCATCCTTATGATGAGGGTTTTATGCTGCCAGATATTGAAATTTGCCGTACCACACCGCTGACTACCATTGAACAGATCGCCCACAAAGCCGGACTTCTGCCCGAGGAGTTTCACAGTCAGGGGCGCTATAAAGCCAAAGTCTCGCTCAATTGCCTGAATCGTCTGCACGACAGACCTGCAGGAAAATTCATTCTGGTGACCGCAATTACGCCAACACCGCTGGGTGAAGGTAAAACGGTGACCACGATTGGTCTGGCGCAAGGTTTGGCTCGCTTACAACATTCGGTCATGGCCTGTATTCGTCAGCCGTCCATGGGGCCAATTTTCGGCGTCAAAGGTGGCGCTGCTGGGGGTGGTTATTCGCAAGTCGCACCAATGGAAGAACTCAACCTGCATCTGACTGGCGACATTCATGCCGTCACCGCAGCGCATAATCTTGCCGCGGCAGCGATTGATGCGCGTATTTACCACGAACAGCGCAACGGTTATGAGGATTTTGCCGCAAGAACAGGTATGCCTGCCCTGCGTCTCGACCCGCAACGTATCGTGTGGAAGCGTGTGATGGACCATAACGATCGCGCGCTGCGCATGGTTACGGTTGGCCGCAATGAAGATGGCAAAACCATCAACGGCTACGAGCGTGAAGACGGGTTCGACATCTCAGCAGCGTCTGAATTGATGGCGATTCTTGCCCTTGCTGAAGACCTCAAAGATCTGCGGCTCCGCATTGGTAATATCGTCGTCGGCTACAACATTGATGGTCAACCTGTCACCACCGAAGATTTGAAAGTGGCTGGCGCGATGGCGGTCAGTATGAAAGAAGCCATTGAACCCACACTGATGCAGACCCTTGAAGGCGTGCCGACGCTGATTCACGCAGGCCCGTTTGCCAATATCGCGCATGGAAACTCATCGATCATTGCCGATGACATCGCCACACGCCTCGCCGGGGTATAGGAAGTATAAACCACCTTTTTGCTCCTCATCCGAAGTATCTTACCTGAAATTCCCTCACTCGTTTACCGCTCAAGCCCCAATTTTAACTGCCGGTCCAGCCTAAACCGCTCTAATAAGGTTCGATTTGGCGGTAAAATCTCTAGCCTGATAGCTCGAGAGATACAAACTGCCCCACCGCCCCGTTTAAAAGTTGGCAGTGTTGAG
>QNRL01000033.1:1818-4757 GCA_003315335.1 Pseudocitrobacter faecalis | reverse complement strand
CTTCGGCGTTGTAAGGTTAAGCCTCACGGTTCATTAGTACTGGTTAGCTCAATGCATCGCTGCACTTACACACCCAGCCTATCAACGTCGTCGTCTTCAACGTTCCTTCAGGAGACTTTAAGTCTCAGGGAGAACTCATCTCGGGGCAAGTTTCGTGCTTAGATGCTTTCAGCACTTATCTCTTCCGCATGTAGCTACCGGGCAATGCCATTGGCATGACAACCCGAACACCAGTGATGCGTCCACTCCGGTCCTCTCGTACTAGGAGCAGCCCCCCTCAATTCTCCAGCGCCCACGGCAGATAGGGACCGAACTGTCTCACGACGTTCTAAACCCAGCTCGCGTACCACTTTAAATGGCGAACAGCCATACCCTTGGGACCTACTTCAGCCCCAGGATGTGATGAGCCGACATCGAGGTGCCAAACACCGCCGTCGATATGAACTCTTGGGCGGTATCAGCCTGTTATCCCCGGAGTACCTTTTATCCGTTGAGCGATGGCCCTTCCATTCAGAACCACCGGATCACTATGACCTGCTTTCGCACCTGCTCGCGCCGTCACGCTCGCAGTCAAGCTAGCTTATGCCATTGCACTAACCTCCTGATGTCCGACCAGGATTAGCTAACCTTCGTGCTCCTCCGTTACTCTTTGGGAGGAGACCGCCCCAGTCAAACTACCCACCAGACACTGTCCGCAACCCGGATCACGGGTCTACGTTAGAACATCAAACATTAAAGGGTGGTATTTCAAGGTTGGCTCCATGCAGACTGGCGTCCACACTTCAAAGCCTCCCACCTATCCTACACATCAAGGCTCAATGTTCAGTGTCAAGCTATAGTAAAGGTTCACGGGGTCTTTCCGTCTTGCCGCGGGTACACTGCATCTTCACAGCGAGTTCAATTTCACTGAGTCTCGGGTGGAGACAGCCTGGCCATCATTACGCCATTCGTGCAGGTCGGAACTTACCCGACAAGGAATTTCGCTACCTTAGGACCGTTATAGTTACGGCCGCCGTTTACCGGGGCTTCGATCAAGAGCTTCGCCTTGCGGCTAACCCCATCAATTAACCTTCCGGCACCGGGCAGGCGTCACACCGTATACGTCCACTTTCGTGTTTGCACAGTGCTGTGTTTTTAATAAACAGTTGCAGCCAGCTGGTATCTTCGACTGATTTCAGCTCCATGAGTAAATCACTTCACCTACATATCAGCGTGCCTTCTCCCGAAGTTACGGCACCATTTTGCCTAGTTCCTTCACCCGAGTTCTCTCAAGCGCCTTGGTATTCTCTACCTGACCACCTGTGTCGGTTTGGGGTACGATTCGATGTTACCTGATGCTTAGAGGCTTTTCCTGGAAGCAGGGCATTTGTCACTTCAGCACCGTAGTGCCTCGTCATCACGTCTCAGTCTTAAAGCAAACCGGATTTACCTGGTCTGCAAACCTACACGCTTAAACCGGGACAACCGTCGCCCGGCCAACATAGCCTTCTCCGTCCCCCCTTCGCAGTAACACCAAGTACAGGAATATTAACCTGTTTCCCATCGACTACGCCTTTCGGCCTCGCCTTAGGGGTCGACTCACCCTGCCCCGATTAACGTTGGACAGGAACCCTTGGTCTTCCGGCGTGCGGGTTTTTCACCCGCATTATCGTTACTTATGTCAGCATTCGCACTTCTGATACCTCCAGCATGCCTCACGACACACCTTCAACGGCTTACAGAACGCTCCCCTACCCAACAACACTTAGTGTCGCTGCCGCAGCTTCGGTGCACAGTTTAGCCCCGTTACATCTTCCGCGCAGGCCGACTCGACCAGTGAGCTATTACGCTTTCTTTAAATGATGGCTGCTTCTAAGCCAACATCCTGGCTGTCTGAGCCTTCCCACATCGTTTCCCACTTAACTGTGACTTTGGGACCTTAGCTGGCGGTCTGGGTTGTTTCCCTCTTCACGACGGACGTTAGCACCCGCCGTGTGTCTCCCGTGATAACATTCTTCGGTATTCGCAGTTTGCATCGGGTTGGTAAGTCGGGATGACCCCCTAGCCGAAACAGTGCTCTACCCCCGAAGATGAATTCACGAGGCGCTACCTAAATAGCTTTCGGGGAGAACCAGCTATCTCCCGGTTTGATTGGCCTTTCACCCCCAGCCACAAGTCATCCGCTAATTTTTCAACATTAGTCGGTTCGGTCCTCCAGTTAGTGTTACCCAACCTTCAACCTGCCCATGGCTAGATCACCGGGTTTCGGGTCTATACCCTGCAACTTAACGCCCAGTTAAGACTCGGTTTCCCTTCGGCTCCCCTATTCGGTTAACCTTGCTACAGAATATAAGTCGCTGACCCATTATACAAAAGGTACGCAGTCACACCCGAAGGTGCTCCCACTGCTTGTACGTACACGGTTTCAGGTTCTTTTTCACTCCCCTCGCCGGGGTTCTTTTCGCCTTTCCCTCACGGTACTGGTTCACTATCGGTCAGTCAGGAGTATTTAGCCTTGGAGGATGGTCCCCCCATATTCAGACAGGATACCACGTGTCCCGCCCTACTCTTCGAGTTCACAGCATATGCATTTTGGTGTACGGGACTATCACCCTGTACCGTCGGACTTTCCAGACCGTTCCACTAACACACATGCTGATTCAGACTCTGGGCTGCTCCCCGTTCGCTCGCCGCTACTGGGGGAATCTCGGTTGATTTCTTTTCCTCGGGGTACTTAGATGTTTCAGTTCCCCCGGTTCGCTTCATTACGCTATGTATTCACGTAATGATAGTGTGACGAATCACACTGGGTTTCCCCATTCGGAAATCGCCGGTTATAACGGTTCATATCACCTTACCGACGCTTATCGCAGATTAGCACGTCCTTCATCGCCTCTGACTGCCAGGGCATCCACCGTGTACGCTTAGTCGCTTAACCTCACAACCCGAAGATGTTTCAT
>QNRL01000033.1:0-1673 GCA_003315335.1 Pseudocitrobacter faecalis | reverse complement strand
CTGTGTGAGCACTTCAAGGAACGGTTCTTTAAGGTAAGGAGGTGATCCAACCGCAGGTTCCCCTACGGTTACCTTGTTACGACTTCACCCCAGTCATGAATCACAAAGTGGTAAGCGCCCTCCCGAAGGTTAAGCTACCTACTTCTTTTGCAACCCACTCCCATGGTGTGACGGGCGGTGTGTACAAGGCCCGGGAACGTATTCACCGTAGCATTCTGATCTACGATTACTAGCGATTCCGACTTCATGGAGTCGAGTTGCAGACTCCAATCCGGACTACGACATACTTTATGAGGTCCGCTTGCTCTCGCGAGGTCGCTTCTCTTTGTATATGCCATTGTAGCACGTGTGTAGCCCTGGTCGTAAGGGCCATGATGACTTGACGTCATCCCCACCTTCCTCCAGTTTATCACTGGCAGTCTCCTTTGAGTTCCCGGCCGAACCGCTGGCAACAAAGGATAAGGGTTGCGCTCGTTGCGGGACTTAACCCAACATTTCACAACACGAGCTGACGACAGCCATGCAGCACCTGTCTCACAGTTCCCGAAGGCACCAAAGCATCTCTGCTAAGTTCTGTGGATGTCAAGACCAGGTAAGGTTCTTCGCGTTGCATCGAATTAAACCACATGCTCCACCGCTTGTGCGGGCCCCCGTCAATTCATTTGAGTTTTAACCTTGCGGCCGTACTCCCCAGGCGGTCGACTTAACGCGTTAGCTCCGGAAGCCACGCCTCAAGGGCACAACCTCCAAGTCGACATCGTTTACAGCGTGGACTACCAGGGTATCTAATCCTGTTTGCTCCCCACGCTTTCGCACCTGAGCGTCAGTCTTCGTCCAGGGGGCCGCCTTCGCCACCGGTATTCCTCCAGATCTCTACGCATTTCACCGCTACACCTGGAATTCTACCCCCCTCTACGAGACTCAAGCTTGCCAGTTTCAAATGCAGTTCCCAGGTTGAGCCCGGGGATTTCACATCTGACTTAACAAACCGCCTGCGTGCGCTTTACGCCCAGTAATTCCGATTAACGCTTGCACCCTCCGTATTACCGCGGCTGCTGGCACGGAGTTAGCCGGTGCTTCTTCTGCGAGTAACGTCAATTGCTGTGGTTATTAACCACAACACCTTCCTCCTCGCTGAAAGTACTTTACAACCCGAAGGCCTTCTTCATACACGCGGCATGGCTGCATCAGGCTTGCGCCCATTGTGCAATATTCCCCACTGCTGCCTCCCGTAGGAGTCTGGACCGTGTCTCAGTTCCAGTGTGGCTGGTCATCCTCTCAGACCAGCTAGGGATCGTCGCCTAGGTGAGCCATTACCCCACCTACTAGCTAATCCCATCTGGGCACATCCGATGGCAAGAGGCCCGAAGGTCCCCCTCTTTGGTCTTGCGACGTTATGCGGTATTAGCTACCGTTTCCAGTAGTTATCCCCCTCCATCAGGCAGTTTCCCAGACATTACTCACCCGTCCGCCACTCGTCAGCAAAGCAGCAAGCTGCTTTCTGTTACCGTTCGACTTGCATGTGTTAGGCCTGCCGCCAGCGTTCAATCTGAGCCATGATCAAACTCTTCAATTTAAGTTTGATGCTCGTGAATTAAACTTCGTAATGAATTACGTGTTCACTCAGAGACTTGGTATTCATTTATCGTCTTGCGACGTTAAGAATCCGTATC
>QNRL01000032.1 GCA_003315335.1 Pseudocitrobacter faecalis | reverse complement strand
GACGACGACGTTGATAGGCTGGGTGTGTAAGTGCAGCGATGCATTGAGCTAACCAGTACTAATGAACCGTGAGGCTTAACCTTACAACGCCGAAGATGTTTTGGCGAAGAGACATCGAAAAGTAAGCTTGATACAGATTACATCAGAACGCAGAAGCGGTCTGATAAAACAGAATTTGCCTGGCGGCACTAGCGCGGTGGTCCCACCTGACCCCATGCCGAACTCAGAAGTGAAACGCCGTAGCGCCGATGGTAGTGTGGGGTCTCCCCATGCGAGAGTAGGGAACTGCCAGGCATCAAATAAGCAGAAGGCCATCCGAAAGGATGGCCTTTTTGCGCTGGTGCGAAGAAAAAAGTGCCGGATTCGGCGGTGCCTTATCCGGCCTGCAAAAGAACAATTCCCCGCCGAAGGATACGGCTCTGCAGGCCTGGTAAGCGCAGTGCCATCGGGCGATACCACGCGCACAATCCCCCCATATACGGTAAACTAGCGACGTTTTTGCATCAGGAAAGCAGCTATGAACCATTCCCTAAAACCCTGGAACACCTTCGGCATTGAACATCATGCGAAGCACATTGTATGCGCGGAAAACGAACAGCAATTACTGAGCGCCTGGCAGCATGCGATTGCAGAAAGTCTGCCAGTTCTTATTCTGGGTGAAGGAAGCAACGTTCTCTTCCTGGAAGATTACGCCGGAACCGTCATCGTTAACCGGATTAAAGGTATCAATGTCACCGAGTCAACAGACGCGTGGCATCTTCATGTCGGGGCAGGTGAAAACTGGCATCAGTTAGTTCGTTATACGCTGGATAACAACATGCCGGGTCTGGAAAACCTGGCGCTGATCCCTGGTTGCGCCGGTTCATCACCTATTCAGAATATCGGTGCCTATGGCGTCGAGATTAAGCAGGTCTGTGAATTTGTCGACTGTGTCGAACTTGCCACGGGCAAACACCTGCGTTTAACAGCTACAGAGTGTCGCTTTGGTTATCGTGACAGCATCTTTAAACACGAATATCAGGATAAATACGCCATCCTGGCCGTGGGTTTCCGCTTAGCAAAAGCTTGGAAGCCCGTCCTGACGTATGGCGATCTGACGCGCCTGGATCCACAAACCGTTACGCCACGTGATGTCTTTGATTCCGTATGTCATATGCGAATGACGAAACTCCCGGATCCCAAAGTCAACGGTAACGCGGGAAGCTTCTTTAAGAACCCGGTCGTAGAGCGCGTGCATGCTGAAATATTGCTGGCTTCATTCCCTAACGCGCCGCATTACCCACAAGCTGACGGAACCGTAAAACTGGCGGCGGGCTGGCTTATCGACCAGTGCCAGTTGAAAGGCTATGTTTACGGTGGCGCGGCGGTACATCAGCAGCAGGCGTTGGTACTCATCAATCAGGATCATGCGACCAGTGATGATGTGGTTGCGCTGGCTCACCACGTGCGAACGCAGGTCGGCAAGAAATTTAATATTTGGCTGGAGCCTGAAGTGCGATTTATGGGGCCAACTGGTGAAGTAAATGCGGTAGAGGTCATTGCATGAAGGACAACACGATTCCCTTAACGCTGATTGCCATCCTGTCTGACGGTGAATTCCATTCCGGCGAACAGCTGGGCGAAAAGCTGGGCATGAGTCGCGCGGCGATTAATAAACATATCCAGACCTTGCGCGATTGGGGCGTCGATGTGTTTACCGTTCCTGGCAAAGGATATAGCCTGCCAGAGCCTATTCAGTTGCTGGAAGAAGAACGCATTCGCCAGCAAATTGAATATGGCAACGTAGCGGTCTTACCGGTTATTGATTCCACCAACCAGTATTTGCTCGATCGCATTCACGAGCTGCATTCCGGTGATGCCTGCGTGGCAGAGTATCAAACGGCAGGCCGCGGTCGCCGTGGTCGTAAATGGTTCTCTCCATTCGGGGCGAATCTCTATCTATCGATGTACTGGCGGCTTGAGCAGGGGCCTGCGGCGGCAATTGGCTTGAGTCTGGTAATTGGCATTGTGATGGCCGAAGTATTGCAAAGCCTGGGTGCCGATCAGGTGCGCGTAAAGTGGCCGAATGACCTGTACCTCAATGATCGCAAACTTGCCGGGATTCTGGTGGAATTAACCGGAAAAACGGGTGATGCAGCGCAAATTGTGATTGGTGCGGGAATTAACCTCGTTATGCGTCACGTTGAAAATGATGTGATCAATCAAGGCTGGATCAACCTTCAGGAAGCGGGGATCTCCATCGATCGTAATACGCTTGCCGTCCGTCTGATTAAAGAGCTGCGTGAATCACTTCGTCTATTTGAACAGGAAGGGCTGACACCATATCTGGCTCGCTGGAAAAGACTCGATAACTTTATTGATCGCCCGGTGAAGTTAATTATTGGCGATAAAGAAATCTTTGGTGTTTCTCGCGGTATTGATTCTCAGGGGGCATTATTGCTTGAGCAGGATGGGGTGATAAAACCCTGGGTCGGCGGCGAAATATCTTTGCGTAGCGCTGAATGAAAAAAGGGAGCCTCGGCTCCCTTTTCTATAAAATTTATTTTCGAAGGCGGACTTGCTCAACCGAGTGATTAGCGCTTTTGGTTAAAATCAGGCTGGCACGCTCACGTGTAGGTAATATATTTTCCTTGAGATTCACAAGGTTAATTTCATTCCACAAGTTAGTCGCCACGTTTATCGCTTCATCTTTCGAAAGTTGTGCATAGTTGTGGAAATAAGAATCCGGGTCGGTAAATGCGCCCTCGCGGAATTTCAGGAATCGGTTGATATACCATGATTGAAGTAGTTTTTCCGGCGCATCAACATATATTGAGAAGTCGACAAAATCGGAAACAAATACATGATGTGGGTCGTGTGGATAATCCATCCCGCTTTGCAGAACATTTAACCCTTCAAGAATTAAAATATCCGGATGCGTCACCGTTTTATCGCCGTCAGGGATGACATCATAAATCAGATGCGAATAGACAGGCGCCGTCACGTCAGGTACCCCAGATTTCAGATCTGAAACGAATTTAACCAGACGATGCATATCATAAGACTGTGGGAAGCCTTTCTTCTTCATCAGCCCACGCTCTTTTAGCACCTCATTAGGGTGCAGGAAGCCATCGGTGGTAATTAGCTCAACGCGACGGTGTTCAGGCCAACGGCTCAGTAACGCCTGCAAAACGCGCGCAGTCGTGCTTTTCCCCACGGCGACGCTACCAGCAATACTAATGATATAAGGAATACGTTGCCCGTTGGTGCCCAGGAACTGTTCCAGCACAGCCTGGCGACGCAGGTTAGAGCTGATATAGAAGTTGAGCAAACGCGATAAAGGCAAATAGATCTCGGCGACCTCTTCCAGCGACAGATCTTCGTTGATACCTTTCAACCGCTTGATTTCCCCTTCAGTCAGGGTCATTGGTACGGAATCACGAAGCGCAGCCCACTGGCTACGATTAAACTGTAGGTAAGGTGTCATTAACGTTTGCTCTTTTTTTCTCATAAGCATGTTCTGACCGCCGCCTTGACATACACACGACGCATCAACATTCAGTTAATCAGGACAATGGGCAGGAGGTTAACACCAGATGGAAGAGAATAAGAAGAAAAAATCAAAATGAGTGATGCTTTCGTGCACAAACGCAACACATCATGGCTCTCCTCGAAAGTGTTATACATACTCCATGGCGCAGCCAATACCTGGTACGGTAGATAACACGGTAAACGTCCTTTAAGTGCTGCGTTAAAAACATCCATTTTCTGCTCTGATATTCGCCAGCTTGCTGTGTTTTTACGCAGTTGCGCACAAAATATGAGCAAGAGAACATTTTATGCAAATTTTTAGTTGCATGCAGGCGCAGGTCTCCCTAGAATGCGCGCTACTTGATGCCGACTTAGCTCAGTAGGTAGAGCAACTGACTTGTAATCAGTAGGTCACCAGTTCGATTCCGGTAGTCGGCACCATCAAGTGCCTGGTGGGGTTCCCGAGCGGCCAAAGGGAGCAGACTGTAAATCTGCCGTCATCGACTTCGAAGGTTCGAATCCTTCCCCCACCACCATCTTCGGTTACGCGAAAGCGCAACCTGAGTCGGAAGCTGTATCCACCGGCTCAAACAGGAGAGTGTTCTTCTCCTTAAACAGAAAGAACTGGGTAGCCGAGTTTCAGGATGCGGGCATCGTATAATGGCTATTACCTCAGCCTTCCAAGCTGATGATGCGGGTTCGATTCCCGCTGCCCGCTCCAGACGTGCTGATATGGCTCAGTTGGTAGAGCGCACCCTTGGTAAGGGTGAGGTCCCCAGTTCGACTCTGGGTATCAGCACCACTTCACTTCTCCTTCCCGTTTCTCTCTGTTTACTTTTAAATGCATTCAACAAGTCGGGCGTGTTGCCTGGTTGATGTGGTGATATCACCGATTTATCCGTGTCTTAGAGGGACAATCGATGTCTAAAGAAAAGTTTGAACGTACAAAACCGCACGTTAACGTCGGTACTATCGGCCACGTTGACCATGGTAAAACAACGCTGACCGCTGCCATCACTACCGTACTGGCTAAAACCTACGGCGGTGCTGCTCGCGCATTCGATCAGATCGATAACGCGCCGGAAGAAAAAGCTCGTGGTATCACCATCAACACTTCTCACGTTGAATATGACACCCCGACTCGCCACTACGCACACGTAGACTGCCCGGGCCACGCCGACTATGTTAAAAACATGATCACCGGTGCTGCGCAGATGGACGGCGCGATCCTGGTTGTTGCTGCGACTGA
>QNRL01000031.1 GCA_003315335.1 Pseudocitrobacter faecalis | reverse complement strand
GCTGCCGAAACTCCGCCGTAGGACGCGATCCATAACGAGCTGGCGTGCCTGGCTGCCCAGCCAGCCGATACATCGCGCCTGCCCGCTCTGTCTGAACGATCCGGAGAACCAAGCCGTACTGCTCGCGTGGAAGCTGCCCCTGATGCTGAGCTGCCCACTGCATGGCTGCTGGCTGGAATCCTATTGGGGCGTGCCAGGGCGGTTTCTCGGCTGGGAGAACGCCGACGCCGAACCGCGCACTGCCAGCGACGCGATTGCGGCGATGGACCAGCGTACCTGGCAGGCACTGACGACCGGCCACGTGGAGTTGCCGCGCCGACGCATCCACGCCGGATTGTGGTTTAGGCTGCTACGCACGCTGCTCGATGAGCTGAACACCCCGCTTTCGACGTGCGGCACCTACGCGGGGTATCTCCGCCAAATCTGGGAATGCTGCGGGCATCCGCTGCGTGCTGGGCAAAGTCTGTGGCGACCGTATGAAACCCTGAACCCGGCAGTACGGTTGCAGATGCTGGAGGCGGCGGCAACGGCAATCAGCTTGATTGAGGTGAGGGATATAAGCCCGCCAGGCGAGCACGCAAAGCTATTCTGGTCCGAGCCCCAAACCGGGTTCACCAGTGGCCTGCCGGCGAAAGCGCCGAAGCCCGAACCCGTCGATCACTGGCAGCGTGCAATCCAGGCCATTGATGAGGCCATCATTGAAGCACGACACAACCCCGAGACGGCACGCTCGCTGTTCGCGTTGGCTTCCTATGGTCGGCGCGACCCCGCTTCCTTGGAACAGTTGCGCGCCACCTTCGCGAAGGAAGGCATCCCCCCGGAATTTCTGTCACATTATGAGCCTAGCCTACCCTTTGCATGCCTTAGACAGAATGACGGGTTAAGTGACAAATTTTGACGTGCAGAGCTTCCCGATGCAAACTGTCACATAATCGAACGTATATGTGACAGGTACAAGATGCTGATTGGCTACATGCGAGTATCGAAGGCGGATGGCTCCCAGGCGACGGACTTGCAGCGCGATGCGCTGGTCGCGGCCGGTGTTGATCCGGCGCATCTCTATGAAGACCAAGCGTCCGGAAAACGCGAGGATCGTCCCGGTCTGGCGAGCTGTCTGAAGGCACTACGGCCAGGCGACACGTTGGTCGTTTGGAAACTGGATCGGCTCGGGCGCGACCTGCGCCATCTGATCAATACCGTCCATGACCTGACCGGACGCGGCATCGGCCTCAAGGTGCTGACCGGGCACGGCGCGGCCATTGACACCACGACCGCCGCCGGCAAGCTGGTCTTCGGTATCTTCGCCGCGCTGGCCGAGTTCGAGCGCGAGTTGATCGCCGAGCGCACCGTGGCGGGCCTGGCCTCAGCACGGGCACGCGGCCGGAAAGGCGGCCGGCCGTTCAAGATGACCGCCGCCAAGCTGCGGCTGGCGATGGCGGCAATGGGGCAGTCAGAGACCAAGGTCGGCGACCTGTGCCAGGAACTTGGCATCACGCGGCAGACCCTGTATCGGCATATTTCACCCAAGGGCGAGCTACGTCCAGATGGCGAGAAGCTACTCAGCCGAATTTGATGCCGACATGAGGCGACGTAGCGAAAGCGTGGTTTGTCTCAATTTGACGGCGGCGAACCGCAAGCGTTCGGTTCGCCGCTCGTTTCGGTCGCAGTGCTGGCCCGCGCCTGGAAACGTTGATAACACTCCAGCCCGCAGAAGTGCTCGACGTACTCCGCGCCTTCCGGTGTGAAGGCGGCATCGAGCGGAATTTCCTTGCAGCACACGCAGCAACTGGTGGCGGTCGGATCATTTGCATTCATGGTGGCACCCCTCCATTGACTGACGAAGACGGCGAATGCCGCCGCCGGCATCGGCTTTGCGAACAGAAAGCCTTGCCCGCGCTCGAACGCTTGGGCCCTCCGCCGTAGTCCATCCATCCGGCCGGGAAGCGCTCATGATCTTTCCCTGAATGCCCGCAACGCCCGCGCCAGTGACAGAAGAAACAGGCCGGTCAAACCGAGCGCCGTGATGACCCAATACTCGACAAGGAATGCACCGGCGGTTGTGCCGGCCAGCACGGCAGCGAGGATGGACAGGTGGCAGGGGCAAGTCAGCACGGCCAGCGTGCCCCACAGGTAGCCGGTGAACGGTTTGTGCGTCTCGGCCGGCATGCGCTCGGGGCTGTTCATGGCAAACTCTCCGCATGCTGTGCCGGCGCGGTCGGCATGGCGGCCAACTGCACTTCCAGATTGGCCAACGCTTCGCGCCGGCGTTCGACGAACTGACGCAGCACAGCAAGCTGCGCGGCAGTTTCATCGCAGTTCGCCGCATCCAGCGCCCGGCACAGCCGCGCCAATGCGCCGAGGCCGATGCCCGCCTCGAAGGCGGCCCACACGAAGCACAGTCGCTGCAAGGCGGCGTCATCGAACAGGCCGTAGCCACCCGTGGTGCAGGCGACTGGCCGCAGCAATCCGCGCAGCAGGTAGTCGCGCACGATATGCACGCTCACCCCGGCATCAAGGGCCAGCCGGGACACCGTGTAGGCGTTCATCGAACACCTCCTTTTGGTCGGTTCACGGCAATGCATATACCGTTTCGCCGAGTTCAATCCGCGCGCTGCGAATCCGATGCCGGTGCCGTAGAACATTGGGTCGATATCCGATCACGGTGTCCTAGATGACATGGTCTGCAACAGATGTCGATTAAACTCCTGGCCCAAGCCGAAAGCCTCGTGGACACTGACGATCGCCAATCCTTCCAATCCTTGATGCTTGGAGGCCCAGTCTTCCGCCGTCGGGACAGATGCAAAGAAATGTACATGGCAACAGAAGGACTGACGAACGTCGGCTGCTTCCTGCGGCAATACCAAGGACACCGCCATGCCGGCAGGTTCGACAGCCTGTATCTCGCTGGGTGAAACCGTGAGTGAAACGGGTGCTCCGGTTGCAGCGCAATGCGATGAGACGCGAGCTGTACGGCCGATCAGCGCCGGAAATATCAAGGTGTCCAGCGCGCACCAGGCATACAGACGGCGGTCGTCAATTTCAAAGACATACGAAGTCTCGCGCAAGGTGAGGCCGTAGCCGATGATGTTCCCATCTTTGTCATATTCGGTACTGGTGGCCTGTTCGAGTACGGCGGCCACTCGCTCAGCGGGCCAGTCGAGAATCCCGGCAAGTGTCGTTCGTGAAACCGGACGCCCCTTGGCGAGTTCCCGCAGTAGCGGGACCAAGAGATCCGCAGTACCATTGGTACGATTGACCGAAGTGAGACGTTCTAAAATATATGGGGCGAGCTTCATGGTTCCATCTCCTTTCATCCTGCGCAGCAGGACAATTGTTTGACATCCTTGGTGAAGGTCTGCGCCGCGAGCTTCAGCCCCTCGACCATCGTCAGGTAGGGGAACAACTGGTCAGCCAGTTCCTGTACGGTCATGCGGTTACGGATCGCGAGCACCGCCGTCTGGATCAGCTCGCCCGCTTCCGGGGCCACTGCCTGTACCCCAATGAGTCGTCCGCTACCTTCCTCGGCTTGTCCTTTCGAATTTGAATTGGATAGCGTAACCTTACTTCCGTACTCATGTACGGAGTCAAGCGGTATGGAAAATAATTTGGAGAACCTGACCATTGGCGTTTTTGCCAAGGCAGCCGGCGTCAACGTGGAGACCATCCGGTTCTATCAGCGCAAGGGCTTGTTGCCCGAGCCGGACAAGCCCTATGGCAGCATTCGCCGCTATGGCGCGGCGGACGTGACACGGGTGCGATTCGTGAAATCGGCCCAGCGGTTGGGCTTCAGCCTGGATGAAATCGCCGAGTTGCTGCGGCTCGACGATGGCACCCACTGCGAGGAGGCCAGCAGCCTGGCCGAGCACAAGCTCCAAGACGTGCGCGAGAAGATGGCCGATTTGGCGCGCATGGAGGCTGTGCTGTCTGACCTGGTGTGCGCCTGCCATTCGCGGCAGGGGAATGTTTCGTGTCCGCTGATTGCGTCGTTGCAAGGTGGAACGAGCTTGGCAGGGGCTTCCACAGCTTAGCGTGCTTTATTTAATGAGATGGTCACTCCCTCCTTCCCAGTACTATGCTGAGGACAGGCTTTCATTCGGAGAACCATCATGGAAAACATTGCGCTTATTGGTATCGATCTGGGTAAGAACTCTTTCCATATTCATTGTCAGGATCATCGTGGGAAGGCCGTTTACCGTAAAAAATTCACCCGACCAAAGCTAATCGAATTTCTGGCGACATGCCCGGCAACAACCATCGCGATGGAAGCCTGTGGCGGTTCTCACTTTATGGCACGCAAGCTGGAAGAGTTAGGGCATTTTCCAAAGCTGATATCACCGCAATTTGTCCGCCCATTCGTTAAAAGCAACAAAAATGACTTCGTTGATGCTGAAGCTATCTGTGAAGCAGCATCACGTCCATCTATGCGTTTCGTGCAGCCCAGAACCGAATCTCAGCAGGCAATGCGAGCTCTGCATCGTGTCCGTGAATCCCTGGTTCAGGATAAGGTGAAAACAACTAATCAGATGCATGCTTTTCTGCTGGAATTTGGTATCAGCGTTCCGCGAGGTGCTGCCGTTATTAGTCGACTGAGTACCCTTCTTGAGGACAGTAGTTTGCCTCTTTATCTCAGCCAGTTACTGCTGAAATTACAACAGCATTATCACTATCTTGTTGAGCAGATTAAAGATCTGGAATCTCAGTTGAAACGAAAGTTGGACGAAGATGAGGTTGGACAGCGCTTGCTGAGTATTCCCTGCGTTGGAACGCTGACTGCCAGTACTATTTCAACTGAGATTGGCGACGGGAAGCAGTACGCCAGCAGCCGTGACTTTGCGGCGGCAACAGGGCTGGTACCCCGACAGTACAGCAC
>QNRL01000030.1 GCA_003315335.1 Pseudocitrobacter faecalis | reverse complement strand
ACGGCTTACGCCACCATCAAAGGTATTGAGGTGATGCGTGCACTACGCAAAGGCCAGGCCTCAGCATTTTATTATGGTGATCCCCTGGGCGAAATGCGCCTGGTAAGCAGAGTTTTTGAAATGTAAGGCCTTTGAATAAGACAAAAGGCTGCCTCATCGCTAACTTTGCAACAGTGCCCTTTCATCAACCTGCGTAGGGGCAGGCATAACCGGTTGGGAATTGCCCTTCAACTCACAACTGCCCGCTTTCTGGGAACCTTCTTGTCCGATCTCATGCAAATACCGCCCGGTGTCCAGTTTTATGTCGCAAGGCAACTTAACATCCGCTATCCAGAGATCATTTCCCGCTATGCTCAAAGGGAAAACACACGTTGGGAGCACCACGGGCTTATCAGGCAGCACTATAGCTATCATGATTTCGGTGATTTCCCGTGGTCGTTCAGACTGAAGCGATTGCTGTATACCCGTGCATGGCTCAGTAATGAACGCCCCGGACTGATGTTCGATTTTGCCACCGCGTGGTTGCTTCAAAATAAAGTGTTGTTGCCAGCCGCATCCACCCTGACGAGAGTCATTGGTGAAATCCGTGAGCGTGCGACCCGCCGCTTGTGGCGAAAATTGGCCGCGCTGCCAAACCGTTGGCAGACCGCACAACTGGCTGGGTTACTTGAAATCCCCGAAGGACAGCGACTCTCAGTGATGGAGCACCTAAAAAGAGGCCCTGTCACTATCAGCGGCCCCGCGTTCACTGAAGCACTTGAACGTTACACTCGCCTGCGCAGCCTGGAGTTTTCCTGTCTGAATTTCACTGGGCTGCCCGCCATACAGCTCCGCAATCTGGCACGCTATGCCGGAATGGCATCGGTGAAATATATCAGCAGAATGCCAGAAGAACGGCGGCTGGCGATCCTTACCGCATTCGTGAAAGCGCAAGAAATCTCGGCGCTGGACGAGGCCGTTGACGTGCTGGATATGCTGATCCTCAATATTACCCGGGAGGCGAAGAAAACCGGGCAGAAAAAGCGACTTAGGACGCTCAAGGATCTTGACCGCGCGGCGTTGCTGCTGGCGCGGGCATGCGCACTTTTACTTGATGAAGATACCGCCGATGATTTGCTGCGAAAGACCATATTCAGCAGTGTGTCTGTCGCCAGACTGGCAGAGTCCGTGGAAAAAGTGAATGAACTGGCCCGCCCCCAGGATACAAACTTTCAGGATGAAATGGTGGAGCAATACGGACGGGTAAGGCGTTTTTTGCCCGCACTACTGCGCGATCTGCACTTCCGTGCGGCCCCAGACGGTGAACATACCTTGGCTGCCATCCATTACCTGGCAGAGCTAAACGGCTCGAAAAAACGGATCCTGGACGATGCACCTGAACATATCATTTCAGGCCCTTGGAAACGCCTGGTGTACGATGCTGACGGTCGGATACAGCGAGCAGGTTACTCGTTGTGTCTGCTGGAGCGACTTCAGGATGCGCTACGCCGTCGTGACATCTGGTTGGAAAACAGCGATCGTTGGGGTGATCCGCGCCAAAAACTTCTTCAGGGGGAGGAATGGCAGGCGCAGCGGGTTCCAGTCTGCCGGGCATTGGGTCACCCCACTAATGGCAGTAAAGCATCGGAGCAATTGGCCGCTCAGTTAGATGAAACCTGGAAAACGGTGGCATCACGTTTTGATCGCAATACCGCCGTGGACATCTGCAATGAAGGTAAACATCCTTCGCTGACCATCAGCAGCCTGGATAAATTGGATGAACCACCGGCGCTGATACAACTGAGCAGCCGAGTCAGACAATTGCTTCCACCCGTTGACCTGACAGAACTGTTGCTCGAGATTGACGCCAGAACTGGCTTCACCCGTGAATTCAGCCATGTCAGCGAGTCAGGTGCCCGTGCGCAGGATCTGCATATAAGCCTGTGTGCGGTGATGCTGGCTGAGGCCTGCAATATCGGACATGAGCCGCTGATCAAGCACAATATCCCTGCACTGACTCGCCATCGTCTGAGCTGGGTGAAACAGAACTACATCCGAGCAGAAACGCTGGTTAGCGCCAATGCGCGGCTGGTTGATTTTCAGTCCTCGTTAGCGTTGGCAGGATACTGGGGGGCGGGGAGGTAGCCTCCGCTGATGGTATGCGTTTTGTCACGCCAGTGAAAACGGTGAATTCTGGCCCCAACAGAAAATACTTTGGTTCAGGGCGCGGCATCACCTGGTACAACTTTGTCTCTGACCAATATTCGGGTTTTCATGGCATAGTGATTCCTGGAACACTGCGGGATTCCATCTTTGTGCTGGAAGGGCTACTTGAGCAACAAACGGGACTAAACCCGGTTGAAATCATGACGGACACAGCAGGTACCAGTGACATTATCTTTGGCCTGTTCTGGCTACTGGGATACCAATTTTCACCTCGTCTGGCGGATGCGGGTGAGGCTGTGTTCTGGCGGGCCGACAAAGCAGCGAATTACGGGGCGTTGGACAAACTGGCGCGGGGTTGTGTTGACCTTTCTAAAATCGAAAGCCACTGGGATGAGATGATGCGGGTTGCCGGTTCGCTGAAGCTGGGCACTATTCATGCGTCAGAACTCATTCGATCGCTATTGAGAAGTACCCGACCGTCAGGGCTTGCTCAGGCAATAATGGAGGTCGGAAGAGTTAACAAGACACTGTATCTTCTCAACTATATTGATGATGAGGACTATCGTCGCCGGATCCTAACACAGTTGAACCGGGGTGAAGGCCGCCATGCCGTTGCAAGAGCCATCTGCTACGGTCAGCGTGGCGAGATCAGAAAACGTTACCGCGAGGGGCAGGAAGATCAGTTGGGTGCGCTGGGTCTGGTGACAAACGCAGTGGTGCTGTGGAATACGCTTTATATGCAGGAAGCCTTGTCGCACCTGCGCAGCATCGGGGAAGGGCCAGAGGATGAACATATCGCGCGGCTTTCGCCTCTGATGCACGGTCATATCAACATGCTGGGACATTATACGTTCACACTACCGGAGGATATTATGAAGGGGGAATTGAGGCCGTTAAATCTCAATTTAAACAATGAATTATCTCCTTAGCGTGGTTTTTTACATCATTGGCCCTCAAACCCCATGATGATGGTTTCGAAACGTCTTAAGGCCAAAGACTATCGAACGGTTTCCACGGGATTTAACGTCCTGAGCTCTAAGCCAGGGCTGATAACTTTGGCCATAGCCCACTCCTATGCCGTCACCTAGCGCATTTTCATAATCCAAATAGGATTTGAGACGCCTACCCCTACCCATGATCGTACCCAAAAAACGACATTGATACGTACCTATATGTGCATTTTATAGTCTCCAACCCTATAACCACACATTCAGTAAGCATACAACATTAGCGTCGTTTTTTGAGAATGGTTACAACTTTAGTGCTTTGTGTACAACTTTATTGTCTTCGGACAGTAGGACCCTCTAAAACCAATAGAATTTACGTAGAAACGCGTTTAGTAAAGGCTTTACTAATTACTAATGACTAACATATTAGCACTTTCAGATCTGTCAGCAATAACCCCGGGCGGCGAAATAATGAGAAGAGTTCTTCCGGAGAGCCTTTTCTTTCTATCTGATTGATTTTTAACACTTTTAAATGTCAGCTTTATGTAAACCTGTGGGATTTACTCCTAATTAAATCCCATAGTATGAAAATTAGGCATTTGCAAACCTTAATGACGTGACGTTGTCACGTAAATCAATGGAATTTAGTCTCTAGTAAAGAGTTAACTAGTGACTAACTGCCTGATCGGTGTGCTTGAACGGTGCACTTCAGGCCGGATATAAAAATTGATGAGAGATATACAGAAAATGATGGACCGGCTTAATAAGCCAGCCTTTCTTGGGATGATTGATGATGTTGAACACGCTATAAAGCGAAAATGCCCCTTTTTAACCTATAGGTTGGGCACTATGAGTAAGATACAATCAAATCGCCAGTCAGATGGCTAATTTCATTTTGACCAAAGCGGGCTATTTCAAGCGTTATCGCTGAGACGAGGCTTCAATGACAAGTACACTTGACCCATCACACAAGCAAATTGAAATGTGGCGCAGAGCTACCGGTTCCGAAGGTGGACTCAACGAATACCGCAACTGGGTTCTGGAAAATAGTATGAGATTTACAGCATACGGTATCCATACCGTTATCGTCGAAGGTGAGGCGAAGCATATAACAGCGCTTGATGATGTTACCCTCTGTAACGAGTGGGCGAAGCTTAAAAGAGAAAACAATAGGCTTTACGCAGCAAATGAAAAAATTTGCTCTGGCTGGCGTGGTTTTGTGTTGCGTTTGTTAGGAATAACACTGTCATGCAGAAAACCGGTCATCTTACTGGGGGCAGACGCGAAGAATCAAAATGATGCCGTGAAAGGGGCTGATTTGTAATTTTCAGGCGAGCCCACCGTTCTTAGAAAGCTGTTCTATGGGTATGTAAGGAAGATAATGTTCTCTGAACGCTCAGTACACTTAATCACTTCCTGTACAAAGGGCAAGAATCATCAGGGCCACGTCTGGCCGACATTGGACATAGATCCAAAACAAACCCCGGACGACGCAGCATATGCCTGGAGTAACATTGTAGACGACGCCAGAAGTAATCAGGCGGTACCGGCATTGTCCTTGTATTCAGGTAATCACTGGTCTACGGCAAAGGAAATTTTAAACTCAACCAGAAATCTGGAGTTGTGGATAATCTCTGCCGGGATGGGGTTTTTAAATAGTCGAGATCGGGTGCCCTCTTACGAGGCGACATTTCATCAAGTACCATTCAGGCATGATCTCTGGTGGAAAGCCATCACAAAATCACTAGGAAAGCATAACCGTTGCGCAACTATAAGCCAGTTAATGCAGTCCAGTCCGAATGATGAATATTTGATTGCGGCTTCGCCTGTTTATATTGCTGCTGTCCAGAATGACATCCTGAAGGGCATTGAGAGTTTGACTCATCCTCTTACGCAACTAACGATCGTGACATCAGGGGCATATGCTGGCCCACTTGAAGAATACTTAATTAAGAGTTCTTCTAGGATGATGAAAGAGCTAGGGAAGGTGCGAACAAGTTCCTGATATGAGATCATCATATTCATCCGGAGCGCATCCCAGAGGGACATCATGAGCCATCAACTCACCTTCGCCGATAGTGAATTCAGCACTAAGCGCCGTCAGACCCGAAAAGAGATTTTCCTCTCCCGCATGGAGCAGATTCTGCCATGGCAG
>QNRL01000029.1 GCA_003315335.1 Pseudocitrobacter faecalis | reverse complement strand
ACGGCTTACGCCACCATCAAAGGTATTGAGGTGATGCGTGCACTACGCAAAGGCCAGGCCTCAGCATTTTATTATGGTGATCCCCTGGGCGAAATGCGCCTAGTAAGCAGAGTTTTTGAAATGTAAGGCCTTTGAATAAGACAAAAGGCTGCCTCATCGCTAACTTTGCAACAGTGCCCGATTAACTATTTACCTGAAGAAGAAGACGATGCGCGTGAAGTGGTCGATCTGATAAAAAAAGCAGGCAGAAATGTTTTGGCCATCCCCGGAGATATCCGTGATGAGGCTTTTTGCGGTCATCTGGTAACACAGGCGGTAAAAGGACTGGGAGGGTTGGATATCCTCGTCAATAATGCGGGTCGTCAGCAATTTTGTGAGTCAATTGAGGAACTCACCACAGAAGACTTCGACGCAACATTCAAAACCAATGTTTACGCTATGTTTTGGATCACCAAAGCGGCCATACCCCATCTTTCACCAGACAGCGTGATAATTAATACCTCCTCCGTACAGGCTTATGAGCCAAGTGAAATCTTGCTTGATTATGCTCAGACTAAAGCAGCTATCGTGGCATTTACTAAATCGCTGGCGAAACAGCTGGCCCCGAAAGGGATCCGTGTCAATGCCGTCGCGCCGGGTCCATACTGGACTGTACTGCAGTGCTGTGGTGGTCAACCGCAGGAAAAGGTGGAGAAATTTGGGGCAAATGCGCCGCTGGGACGCCCTGGTCAACCGGTGGAAATCGCGCCGCTTTATGTCACCCTGGCCGCTCGGGAGAACAGCTATACGTCTGGTCAGGTCTGGTGTTCTGATGGGGGGACCGGAACCCTCTAACGTTTACGATCTGTGCGTCGAAAGTGACTTTTAAGGCAAGGGCGGACACTATTGTATAAGGGCGGGAGCGGTACTTACCGCTCCGTGAATGCTAACCAATCACCGCGATGCCAAGTCGCTCCATGAGCAACGATGCCTGGTAGTTGTCCAACTTAACGCCTTGTAAATCAACGCCCCGAATATCTAAGTCACCCAACTCCGAATTGGTCAGATCGCAATGTGTGAAGTTTGCTGCTCGCCAGTCGAAAGTCGAAAACTCGCCGCCGGAGAGATCTGAACCACTGAACGTCGCGCCCAGTACCTGGGCACCTATCCAACGGTTTTCCCACAGCTCACACTTTTCCAACACGACTTTCGAAAAATTGGCGTAGCTTAGATTGGTATTCGTGATATATGCGCTACAAAACCAGGTGCGCGTGGTGATCATATTCATAAAGCTTGCGCCGCGGAAATCTGCGCCTTGTGCGCGGCAGTGGCGAATTTCAATGCCCAGCGCACTGGAATTGCGAAAATCCGCCATGGATAAATCACAGCTTTTAAAAATGGCATCTTTCAGCATCGCACGACTAAAATTGCACCCTTTCTGGCTTTCACGATCATAGAACTGACAGCCGATAAATTCAGTGCCGCTCAGGTCGGCACCTGAAAAATCACAGTTAAAAAATGTACTATTTTCAATTTTCTCACCGGTGAAACGGTTTCTGTCAATTTTTTCGCCAACGAGTGCCAGAGCCATATTTGTACCTGTTTTTTTATACCGTAATGGCGTCATGGTAAACCCTGATGAGGTTATGCGTCAAATCCGCCAATATGACATCTGCAAATGTGCGTTAAATCTGGTGTTTTTTCAGCAAAGCGCGAAGCTGATGGTAAGTCAGACCCAGTAATTCAGCGGCTTTTTTCTGGTTAAATTTTGCCTGCTGTAAGCTGGTTTGTAGAAAGTCTTTCTCTTGCTGCTGCTGGAATTCACGCAGATCCAGCGGTAACCCTACAGACATCGGTTTAGTTTCCGGCGCCTGCGGCTGAGTAGTGTGGCGGCGGAAGGGGTCAATGATTATCTCATCCAGCGGGTAATCACTGGTTCCATGCCGGTAAACGGATCGCTCCACGACGTTTTTCAGTTCACGAATATTGCCCGGCCAACGGTAGTGGAGGAGAGTTTCTCTGGCCTCGGCACTAAAACCCGGAAACAGAGGTAATCCGATCTCGCGGCACATCTGAATGGCAAAATGGGGTTCTAGGGATTTTCCGTCCAAAAACGACAAAGTGCTCTGGAGGCCGCGCCGTCCGTGGCCTCCAGAGGGGTATTACTTTTCGCTGACGGGTAAATATCCCTCGATTGAGCGCATAAGCTCCTCCAGATCTGGCAATTTTTCGCTCAATTCGAAGTGGTAAGTCCCCTTGAGGTTAATGTTGTGCCAGGCCACAGGGGATGCCTGTTTGACGATATCTATTCTCTTGGTATCTCCTTGGTATTCGAAGCTGGTCAACAGCTGGCTGAGTATCCTGGAGTTGAAGTAAACGATGGCATTGGTGACCAGGCGAGCGCACTCATTCCATAGCTGGATTTCTTCGTCTGAACTGCCCCGGAACTGATCCCCATTGACGCTGCTCACGGCCCGACGCAGTTGGTGATAGGCCTCTCCCCGGTTCAGCGCGCGCTGAACATAGTTTCTTAAACTGGCATCATCGATGTAGCACAGTAGATAATTCGCTTTCACCAGGCGATTGTATTCCGTCAGGGCTTCCAGCAGCGGGTGATTGCGCTTGTACTCCGAGAGCTTTCTCACCAAGGTGGCTTGCGTTGTTTTCCGCTGCTTAAGTGATACTGCAATCCGTTGGATGGTATCCCAGTGCTGCGCAATACGATGGGTATTGATTGGCTTTTTTAAGCACAGCTGAATTCGGTGTTCTTTGTCTTCCTTGACATCAAACATGTCATTGATCACTTTGCCAACCTGGGCATAGCGTGGGGCAAACTGGTATCCGAACAGATCCAGTAACGCGAAGTTCACATGGTTCACCCCATGGGTATCGGTTGAGAGCACATCCGGAATGATGTCTGACGTATTGCTCATCAACAAATCAAAGATGTAGTGCGATTCATGTTCGTTGGCGCCGATCACTCTGGCGTTGATCGCAGCGTGATTGGCGATCAAGGTCATGGCAGAAACACCTTTTTGAGTGCCAAAGTACTTCGACGAATAACGGGTTTTGAAGGTCTCGCGCCGGGCTTCGAACTTTTGACCATCGGCACTGGCGTGGATCACATCTTCCTGGATGTTGTAGTACCGGAAGATGGGTAGCTTGGCTGTCGCGTTATTGATGTTGTCGTTAGCAGCATTCAATGTTTCCAGGCGAAGATAGTTCGCCTGGATAGTGCTGAGCTGATCATAGGTACGATCAGAGATCTGTGCCATGCCGTAAATGCCTTGATTGGTTGCATTGCCGACCAGAATTGCCAACAGGTCATATTCATGGGAACGGCTTCTGGATTGGGAACCCAGCACATGAGCGAAGCAGTCAATGAAACCGGTGTCACGATCAACCATGCGCAGTACATCCGCAATCCCCGTTGTGGGAATTTGCTGGAAGAAGGGATTGTTGACCAGATGATGTTTGCTGGCCGAAGGCAGGCGCCAGAAGCGTTTACCCTGCGGATTACGCAAGATGATATTCCGGTTGTCTTCCTGTTCAAGATATTCGCCGACTTCGTACAAACGGGTATCCAATTCCATGGCCATCTGTTTGATCAGCTTTTCAGGCTCCTCCGCTAATTTTGTAAAATGGCTCTGTTGAAGCAGCGTATATTTGTTTTTTCGCCAATGTTCCCCGTCGATCAGGTCGGCGTCGAGTGCCCGGTATTTAGTGATATCAGGCAGCGTCAGCTGGCCATTCAGGCGATCAGGAATCTGTTGATAGAGGAACCACTCATAACGATCGATCAGGATATTCCCTTCACCATCCAGCAGGAATTCACGTGATTTTTTGGAAAGGAGTCTGGTGTCGGCAGTTTGCAACTGAGCGTCCTGGCCGTTGAGTTCGTTTTGTGTTTTCGCCAAGGCGGCCGCTAAGTGCTGGGTGCCGTCGCAGCCTTCGAAGCGCAGACATAGGAACAACTCTCGCAGCAAACCTTTCCGCAGACTTTCTTTCTCGTCGCAGTACTGCCACATGGCTTCATCGACCGATCGTCGCTGCTCGTTCAGGAAGAGACATACAGATTCCAGATCCCTTTTGGTCAGCAGGCTCAGTGCTTGCTGTCTTACTGTTGCAAACGGTAGTTGCAGATCAATGCTGTCATCAATGAACAGGTGCAGTACTTCAGCTGCCTTGCTGACATTTTTAGCTGCTTTTTGCCAATCCTTAAACACCGCTTCCTGCGCATAATCCTTTGCCTTCTGTTTGGTCTGTCTGACATGATGCACAAAGCCATCGGCAATACGTTCCAGCGCTTGCTGCCATCGCGTTTGAAGATAGCACAATAAATACAGCCATTGGCTGCCTACGGTTTGACGTTTCAGTTTGGCACCGTAGTAGTCGACTTTCTCTGCCAGGTGTTGCAGATTTTTCTGCGACAGTGATAGCGTGCTCAACAGCAGATCCACTTCCGGCATCCAATGCTGGATATGGCGATAGACAATCAGTTCTTTCTCCAACTCGGTTCCGGTGAAGTTACGAGCCGATTGTCGCAACTGTCGGAACGGCAGTGGACCTGTGCCGTTCACGAGCTCCGCCAGTGCTTGCTTAAGACCGCGTGACATTGCACGCTCAAGGTGCGCGGCCATGTGTTCCTGTTCGTCTCCCACCACCTGACTGATGATCTTTTGCAGCGTGCTGTAGGCAGGGATTGCGATCTTCTGCCCCGAACAATATTCATTGGCCGCATCGAAGAGGTGCCTAGGCGCTGTCCAGGCTCTGGCTTGCTGGGATAAGTAATCTCTCAACGCCGCTCCATGGTCTTTGACATTCCAGCGCTGGTAGTTGCAGAGCTGGAAAACACGTTGGTAAATCCGTTCGTTCTCTTTTGGCGTGAGATTAAAGGGTCTACAGCCTGGGCCTGGTAGAACGGTTTGATAAACGTATTTGAGGTCCTGCTTGATCTGATGAAAGCCGGGATTCAGCACCACCGGCTTGGCTTTGAAATAGCCCAGCAGTACCACCAGCATGTAACGCTGGCCCCGATGACGGAGGCTTTTAGCGATCGCCAGTTCCTTATCGTTCAGCGAGAAAAAGAAGCGTTGGTCGGCGGAGGTGAAAGCGGGGGGTCCATATAACTCATCTTGTTCTGCCTCGGACAAGATTTGGACACGTTCTTCGAATGCCATGGATTTAGCCCAAAAAGACTAAATCTTACTCAAACAGAGCCCAAATAGGGATCTCGAAAAAAGTAATACCCCTCTGGAGGCCACAGACGGCGGGGCCTCCAGAGCACTTTGTCGTTTTTGGACGGAAAATCCCTAGAACCCCAAATTTGTCTCCGTCTTGATCCTCGATGAGATTACCTCGCAGAGAAATGGTCGCACCGTCATGCATCGTTTTGGCCTGTTCGACAGTCATGATTCTTGCATCTTCAGTCCCACGATAACCTTCATCCAGAGCGTGGGCTGGCGGTGGAGCTGTATCATTTTTCAACCCGCCGTTATCATCAGCAAGCGCTGGCGACAATAAAAAACAACATAATAATGGCGTTATGGATAATTTCATATGTTCTCCTTTTGCCAAGGTTGAAATGTTAAGTGTGGTTGCTATTTATTAACACTGCGAACTGGATAAGTCTCAAATAATATTGTTTAAATTAAATCTAACGTTGGTGGGGATATAAGCGCAACGGTAGAGGAAAGTAGGGGGGGTAATATTCCGAGAAAATTAAGTGTAGCTGGATAATATAGGTCATGCCATTCATTTTGGTCTACGCTTATTAGTCTTTGTGATAAATAATGAGAGGTAATTGAATGGCTGGCTTAAACAAGGAAAAAAAGACCATCAATAAAACCAATTCTGCGCGTTTTCCGGCGCCGCCTTTTCAACAGCAGCAGCAGCCCTTTCCCGGGCTGGCGGGGAAAATGCAACCGCGCCCCGATCATGGAGAAGACAGCTATCAGGGAAGCGGTCGCCTGAATGGGCGCAAGGTATTAATTACGGCACTGTTGCAAATAGTCGGTGGTGATAAACTTATCATCCCCTTTTGCTGATGGAGCTGCACATGAACCCATTCAAAGGCCGGCATTTTCAGCGTGACATCATTCTGTGGGCCGTACGCTGGTACTGCAAATACGGCATCAGTTACCGTGAGCTG
>QNRL01000028.1 GCA_003315335.1 Pseudocitrobacter faecalis | reverse complement strand
CAGCTCACGGTAACTGATGCCGTATTTGCAGTACCAGCGTACGGCCCACAGAATGATGTCACGCTGAAAATGCCGGCCTTTGAATGGGTTCATGTGCAGCTCCATCAGCAAAAGGGGATGATAAGTTTATCACCACCGACTATTTGCAACAGTGCCCTATTTTTCGGGGATCTGATTGCCCTCTGGCAATATCATTCAGCACGCCATAGTCGGCATCATGGTCCATTCGCCAGAAAACCGAAGCACCGGCATCAGCCAGGCGTGGAGAAAACTGGTATCCCAGCAGCCAGAAAAGGCCAAAGACAAGTTCGCTGGCACCTGCTGTATCGGTCATAATTTCGGTTGGATTCAGCCCGGTCTCCTGTTCCAGAAGACCTTCCAGCACAAAGATAGAGTCCCTCAGCGTCCCCGGTATAACGATGCCATGAAAGCCGGAATACTGATCGGACACAAAGTTGTACCAGGTGATCCCTCTGTTATTACCAAAGTATTTGCGGTTCGGTCCGGCATTGATTGTTCTGACTGGCGTAACAAAGCGCATTCCATCTGCAGATGCCACTTCTCCTCCACCCCATATCTGTGCCAGTGGCAGCGTTGCCTGAAAATCAACCAGTCTGGCATTAGCGCTGGTGATAGTTTCAGCCCGCAGATAGTTCGCTTTTGTCCAGTTCAGCCGGTGTCGGGTCAGTGCAGGAACATTTGATCTGATCAGTGGTTCCAGACCGATATTGCAGGCTTCAGCCATCAGCACGGCGCTGATGCTGACGGGCAGATCATCAACTCTGGCACTGGCTTCACTAGCATGGAAAAACTCATCAGCAAATCCGGTATGGGCGTTAATTTCGAGCAGCAACTCCGTTAAATCCACCGGAGGGAGTAGATCACTGATCATTTTGCTCAGTCGTTTCAGACTGTCCGGCTCATCAAGACTGGCGAGGGGAGAAATTGTCAACCGGGGCTTCGGGCCAGAAACATCGAGTTCGACAGCCTCATTTTCGCAAAGACGTGCAGCAACCTGTCTGTAACGACTATCAAGCTGATGACCCAGAGATTTTATTGCTTCCTGCGGGTCTGTCGGGTGCCCCAAAGAACGATAAACCTTAATCCGGTTTGCCTGCCAGTCAGCACCCTGTAGTAATCTTGCACGAGGATCTCCCCACCGGTTACTGCCGGTAACGTAGACATCCCTCCGCCTCAGACTATCCTGCAGTTTACTGAGAAAGCAGAGCGTGTATCCCCTGCGGGTGATATGTTTTTCCTTGTTAATCACCAGCCGTTTCCATGACCGACTGATAATTTCCGTTGGTGCGTCGTCAAAAAACTGCCGCCGTGAGCTGAACTCCCGGCTGAGGTAGTCACAGGCATTCAGAGTGGTAACCCCGGCAGGTGCGGATGAAAATTTAACGGTATTCAGCAGATGGGGCAGGAAACGACGAACGCGCCCGTACTGCTCCACCATTTCTTCATGAAAATTATCGTCTGAGGGCCGGGCAATTTCACGGACAAGCGTGATGATTTCAGCCAGCTTTTGCCTTGGGATGTAGCTGAACACCTCAGCACGAATCGATTCGTCCGGTGTTTCTTCTTTCAGCAGGTACGAACATGCGCTGGCGAGCGCCAATGCAGATTTATCCAGATCCTTCAGCGAGCGGAGCCGTTTTTTCTGCCCAATCTTTCTGGCGTCACGGATGATAACGGCCAGCATGGCGTCCAGAACGTCCAATGCATCATCCAGCGCCAGCGTTTCCCATGCAAGGACAAAGGCAACCAGAACCGCCATCCTTTTCTGCGGTGACATCCTGGCAATATTGAACACCGAAGTCATACCAGCATAACGTGCGAGATTTTTCAGGCGCACAGCCGGGAGTGTACTCAGGTTTTCAGCATGCAGGCCAAAATCGTTCAGAGTTTTCCAGCGTTCAATTGCTTCATTAAACGCCGGACCACTGATGGTCACAGGGCCCTTTTTCAGTGATTCCAGTAAAGACAGGCGGCTGCAATCAGTTGGCCCCAGCAGCATCTCCAGCTGTGAACGCTGTTCGGCTGACGGTATCAGTGCCAGTTTGTTCCACAGGCGCAACGTCGCCTTTTCCCTTACCTCTGAAATCAACCGGGTCAGCGTAGTGGCTCCGGGGAGAATAATACGATGTTGCATAAGCCACCCTGTCGCCAGATCGAAAAGCAGGCCAGGACGTTCGTTGCTTATCCAGCTCCGGGTATATAAAAGACGGGTAAGGCGAAATGTCCAGGGCCAGGCAAATTCACGATACTGATAGTGCTGACGTATCAGCGCTGCATGCTCACGGCGGGTATTTTCCCTCTGACCGTATTCTGCAAGAACGGTGATATCACGAATCCCGAGCTGTCTGGCGGTAAAATGCCGGACGCCGGAAGGAATATGACCTGGGACCTACGTGCGCCCGCACCGACACCCTCACACCTTCGAGCTACTGTTGCCATTAAGGGGTCGTTTCGTGGTGCTGAATTTTGACGATCGGGGTACCGTCACCCATCGGGCGATATTGGGGGAAACCTGTACGGTGCTGGAGATGGCCGCAGGAACCTGGCATGCCGTGCTGTCGCTGGATACCGGTGGCATAATTTTTGAAGTAAAACACGGTGGCTATCAACCCGTGGCTGCCGATGACTATGCGCACTGGGCTCCAGCGGAAGGAGAACCAGGAACCACGGAGCTTATGGCCTGGTATGCGCAAGCGCAGGTGGGCGACAGCACTTTTGCCGTCTAAGGCGATAAACAAAAACGGAATGAGTTTCCCCATTCCGTTTCCGCTATTACAAACCGTCGGTGACGATTTTAGCCGCCGACGCTAATACATCGCGACGGCTTTCTGCCTTAGGTTGAGGCTGGGTGAAGTAAGTGACCAGAATCAGCGGCGCACGATCTTTTGGCCAGATCACCGCGATATCGTTGGTGGTGCCATAGCCACCGCTGCCGGTTTTATCCCCCACAACCCAGGAAGCAGGCAGTCCAGCCTGAATGCTCGCTGCACCGGTGGTATTGCCTTTCATCCATGTCACCAGCTGCGCCCGTTGGCTGTCGCCCAATGCTTTACCCAGCGTCAGATTCCGCAGAGTTTGCGCCATTGCCCGAGGTGAAGTGGTATCACGCGGATCGCCCGGAATGGCGGTGTTTAACGTCGGCTCGGTACGGTCGAGACGGAACGTTTCGTCTCCCAGCTGTCGGGCGAACGCGGTGACGCTAGCCGGGCCGCCAACGTGAGCAATCAGCTTATTCATCGCCACGTTATCGCTGTACTGTAGCGCGGCCGCGCTAAGCTCAGCCAGTGACATCGTCCCATTGACGTGCTTTTCCGCAATCGGATTATAGTTAACAAGGTCAGATTTTTTGATCTCAACTCGCTGATTTAACAGATTCGGTTCGCTTTCACTTTTCTTCAGCACCGCGGCCGCGGCCATCACTTTACTGGTGCTGCACATCGCAAAGCGCTCATCAGCACGATAAAGTATTTGCGAATTATCTGCTGTGTTAATCAATGCCACACCCAGTCTGCCTCCCGACTGCCGCTCTAATTCGGCAAGTTTTTGCTGTACGTCCGCCGTTTGCGCATACAGCGGCACACTTCCTAACAACAGCGTGACGGTTGCCGTCGCCATCAGCGTGAACTGGCGCAGTGATTTTTTAACCATGGGATTCCTTATTCTGGAAGATACGAAATAACAACAACATGAATAGTCCCTAAATTCCACGTGTGTTTTTTATTAGCTTCAAAAATCACTATTTCACGAAGAATTTAGACTGCTTCTCACACATTGTAACATTATTTACAACCACCTTTCAATCATTTTTGATAAATCATTGATTTCATCTTTGCTGCAATGATACTTAATAAACTCTGCAAGTTATCCACAGAGCAACACTCAATTTTATTG
This sequence comes from Pseudocitrobacter faecalis, assembly GCA_003315335.1. Lineage (GTDB taxonomy): Bacteria > Pseudomonadota > Gammaproteobacteria > Enterobacterales > Enterobacteriaceae > Pseudocitrobacter > Pseudocitrobacter faecalis. Next base: position 2,248 of record QNRL01000028.1, on the reverse strand, counting down.
ATGATATTCTTATTATACCAGACATTTTTCATACACTCCCTTGTACGGATAGTTTTCCGACAACTTCATGATTACATATCTTGCGGTTTTGATTATTTTTGCTGCAAGAAATACATACTTCAAACGAAAGGTCTTTATTTGCTGTCTGTATTCTGAAGAGTCCAAGGAATCAAACTTGAACAACAAAAATAGGTTATATGAAAGCATCATCATTTGAAACACGGCTTCATTCGCCCAAAATGACTTTAGCAAGAGATGACCCACCGCCATGTCGTATTTGGCTTCTTTGATATAGTTTTCAGCATTACCACGCTTTTCATAGTATATAACTACTTTTTCAGAAAGCAAGGTAGTATTTGTTACAAAGAAAAAGTAGTCGTATTCGGAACCTTCTAAAAGTGATAATTGTGCTCTTTCTTTTTCTGGTTTCAGTACGCGAGATACGACAAATCTTCTGTCTTTTTCCCATTTAACTAATTTTGTATACAGTTCTGTAGTTTCTCTACCTTCTTCTCCTTTAACGAATACAATTGATGAATTCGTTGCTTGTGAGGTGAGTGTAGAATAACTTTTGGCTTTAATTAAATATTTGCATCCAAGAGATTCTATCGTTTCGATAATTTTTTCATCAAAGTAGCCACTATCCATTCGAAATAAAATTTCTAAATCGTCTGATTTGATGTTAGCAACAATTTCTTTGATCATTTCCGCAGCACCGTTTGCAGTGTAAGTATTGCCACTTCTTACAAATCCGGTAACATATGCTTTTAATTCGTCGCAAAATGCAAATTGGATATTGTAGCATCGGTTTCCCAGTTTCTTAGGATTATATCCTTTTGACGCACCTTCTTGATGACCTTCTACGTTAATTACACTACTATCAATATCAATCGTAATGGATGTCAATTTACTTTTAGTGAGCAGTTTTTTAAAGACTTTAAAATTAATGTCTCTAAACATTTGGGTTGTCTTGAAGTTGAAGTTTCCTAGAAACCGTGACACTGTTTCAGGTTCTTTTACGGAAATATCAAACTCGTTGACGAGGGGATCATTTTGAAGTAGCTTTAGACGTTCTAACTTATCAATGCCAATGAAGTGACCGCAGAGCATGGTCTTTATATGATTCATCTTGATTTTATTTGTTGAGTCATTATCAAATACGAGGTCATTTTCAATAAAATCAAAAATCCCATTGCTTTTTGCATTCTCAAGGAGCAGAAAAAGACCTGCATTTGATGTTAGATTCTTAGCTTTGAAATCAATTTTATTAATCATAATTAGAACCCCTTTTTACTACTTTTCTTACTATTATTTTACCATATATCGAGTCATAAAAGCTGATAATTTAACATATTTTTGAGCACTTTTCTTTCACCCAATGGGTGAAAGCTGAATTTCGAAGGAATGCATATTTATCAAGGCTTTGATTATGCTTTTTGAAGTACTGACGTAGAATCTAGGTATGATTCATATCGGTGAGGAAGGTGCCCAGAAAACGGACACATCCAATTTGCAGGGCAATGCCCAGACGGTTGTGATCACCTCTGCTTTTTCCGATAAATTCCTTGTCTGCTTCATCAAGGTGAAAATATCGTGCCAGCTGAAGCTCATCCGGTTCACCGGTGAATCTGCCATAGCTTTCAGTCTGCTCAGTGGTCAGAAAGTCAACGGGCATATCGGCCTCCCTGCCTGACGGGCATTTAGTAACATTTTTCCAACCGTACGAAATGTTATAAATTATCGGACATCGTAAAACTGTTACATTAATATGTCTATTAAATCGTAAATTTGTAATAATAGACATGAGTTGTCCGATATTCGATTTAAGGTACATTTTTATGCGACTTTTTGGTTACGCTCGGGTCTCAACCAGTCAGCAGTCTCTTGATCTTCAGGTCAGAGCACTCAAAGACGCAGGTGTGAAAGCAAACCGTATATTTACCGATAAGGCATCCGGCAGTTCAACAGACCGGGAAGGGCTGGATTTGCTGAGGATGAAGGTGGAGGAAGGTGATGTCATTCTGGTTAAGAAGCTCGACCGTCTTGGCCGCGACACTGCCGATATGATCCAACTGATAAAGGAATTTGACGCTCAGGGCGTGGCAGTCCGGTTCATTGATGACGGGATCAGTACCGACGGTGATATGGGGCAAATGGTGGTCACCATCCTGTCGGCTGTGGCACAGGCTGAACGCCGGAGGATCCTAGAACGCACGAATGAGGGCCGACAGGAAGCAAAGCTGAAAGG
>QNRL01000027.1 GCA_003315335.1 Pseudocitrobacter faecalis | reverse complement strand
GGCGGCCCGCCTGCGGGTCGCGGCGCCGTACTGCGAGTTAGCGGCCGCCGCGCGGCCGGTTACGGGGGACACCGCACCGTCACGGCCAGCGCCCCACTGAGCTGCACAATCCACGGATAATGCAGGAGACGAATCATGATAGGAGGCTGAAGGGGAAATGAGCGGCAGCAGGGGAAGGGGTTGCCAAGCGGAGCGCGGAGGCCGCAGGCCGGAGGCGTCAGTGGCAGCTGCCCGCGTGAGCGGGGCGAGACGCGTAGCGGCTCGATGCGCAGCACAGCAGAACGGCCCCGGAGGGGTGACGTCCGGGGGTTCGCTTTTAAAGATTTTCGACCACATCAGTAAATCGTAGTGACACCATGAAGCAAAAGTATCGTGCAGACCAGAATCAACAACAGTAACAGCAGACCTTTTTTTCGACGTAATAAAACCGGCCCCAAAGCGCCCGCAAGAAGCACACTCAACACGATTTCCGTTATGCTAATCGTATTCATAATCTCTCACGTTTCCCTTTTTAGAACTCTGCCACACACGGATAAAACCTTATAACAAAGCAACAAAACCCGTTATTCAGACACGGTAATGCCTAGTTTTTTTGCCAGAATTTCAGATGACAAAGAAACCCTTATCGACTTCCCGGTTACAAGGTGAATGATTGTGGCTTCATGCCCTTCAACAGAGTGGGATATTAACTCACGCTGAATGATATGCGTCTCTCCATCATTTCCCGTCACGGCTATTAGGCTCTCTGTAGAACAGGGGTTGATACTACTAATGTTGGTGTTGTTTTCGGTTTTGTTCAGCATCGCTGATCCTCAAATATCGGTTTGTGTTACGTCTGCCGCTTTGCGCTGGATAAGCGACTTAAAGAAATCCGACGCCTTCAGAATATCGCTATCCTGGAAGTCGGGAAATGTCGCTTCTGTCAGCTCCTGCGCCGTACCTGCCCGTATAACGGTTTCATCGCGGATCATCGTTCGCTTAACGCCATCAGCCTGTTTTTTGCTGAAGGAGTGCCGGAAAATAATCGCGTATTGGCCGCCGCTATCCTGATGAACAGAAGTATCCCAGCGATGATTACCCTGTTTACGATAGTGGTGATAGATTTGCTGGCCGTAGCGCTCCTGATCGGAATTACGGTAATCGAACATTAACAGTTCCAAAAGCATTAACCGATCTGGCAATTGCCAGGCGGTAGGGTGTTGAAGTGTCGCTAACATAGTTTCCCCTGAGCGTGACAGTCACGATAAGGCGGGCTTTGCCCGCCTGGTTATCAGTTAATCAATGGCACGATAAATACGATTCTGGCTTTCGTTCTCCAGCGTATTAACGTACTCCCGCAACAGGTGATACCGGTTAGCCATCGTTTCGTTCAGTTCGGCTTTGCCTTCTTCATATGCCAGCCCGCAAAAGTAACTGTAGGCATACAGACAAACAATAATCCCTACTTCGCGCGCGCTGCATTCACCTTCAAAATAGTTAGGTAACGAGAGCCAAAGAGGTTGGGGCGCTTCCATAAAAAACGCGCCATTGCTGGCCTGAAGGTATTCCCAATACCCTCCCTGGTAGTCTTTAGCGTAACGATTCAGAAAGGACTGAATGAAGTGATCTGCGCTGAAGAAAGCGCCACGAAATGCCGCAGGCATGAAGTTCATGCGGGCGTTTTCAGAAATGTAGCGGGCGGTGATTTCGATAGTTTCCATGATACTTCCTCTTTAAGCCGATACCGGCGATGGTTAAGCGGCAGGCACATCACCTGCCACTTTTTAATTATCGTACAATGGGGCGTTAAAGTCAATACAAGTACGGATTATATTTACCTAATTTTATGCCCGTCAGAGCATGGAAGGCGACCTCGCCGGACTCCACCGGACACCGGGGGCAAATCGCCGGAAACTGCGGGACTGACCGGAGCGACAGGCCACCCCCCTCCCTGCTAGCCCGCCGCCACGCGGCCGGTTACAGGGGACACTGAGAAAGCAGAAAGCCAACAAACACTATATATAGCGTTCGTTGGCAGCTGAAGCAGCACTACATATAGTAGAGTACCTGTAAAACTTGCCAACCTGACCATAACAGCGATACTGTATAAGTAAACAGTGATTTGGAAGATCGCTATGAAGGTCGATATTTTTGAAAGCTCCGGCGCCAGCCGGGTACACAGCATCCCTTTTTATCTGCAAAGAATTTCTGCGGGGTTCCCCAGCCCGGCCCAGGGCTATGAAAAGCAGGAGTTAAACCTGCATGAGTATTGTGTTCGTCACCCTTCAGCAACTTACTTCCTGCGGGTTTCTGGCTCGTCAATGGAAGATGGCCGCATCCATGATGGTGACGTACTGGTTGTGGATCGCTCGCTGACGGCCAGCCACGGCTCAATCGTAGTCGCCTGCATCCATAATGAATTTACCGTGAAGCGGCTACTGCTGAGGCCCAGACCCTGCCTGATGCCGATGAACAAAGATTTTCCTGTGTACTACATTGACCCGGATAATGAGAGCGTTGAAATCTGGGGAGTGGTTACGCATTCCCTTATCGAGCATCCGGTATGTTTGCGCTGATTGATGTCAATGGCATGTACGCCAGCTGTGAGCAGGCATTTAGGCCAGATCTGGCAAACCGAGCAGTGGCCGTTTTATCCAACAATGACGGCAACATTGTGGCCCGTAATTACCTGGCGAAGAAAGCGGGCCTGAAAATGGGCGATCCGTACTTCAAAGTCAGACCCATAATCGAGCGTCATAACATCGCTATTTTTAGCTCTAATTACACTCTCTATGCCTCCATGTCGGCCCGGTTCGCGGCCGTAGTTGAGTCCCTTGCAAGCCACGTCGAACAGTATTCAATCGACGAGCTTTTTGTTGACTGCAAAGGGATAACGGCCGCCATGAGCCTTGACGCTTTCGGGCGCCAACTGCGCGAGGAAGTCAGGCGACACACAACGCTGGTATGCGGGGTCGGTATTGCCCGTACTAAGACGCTGGCGAAGCTGTGTAACCACGCTGCAAAAACATGGCCCGCTACTGGCGGGGTGGTTGCTCTGGACGATGGCGCCAGACTGAAGAAATTAATGAGCATCCTGCCGGTTGCGGAAGTCTGGGGCGTCGGCCATCGTACAGAGAAAGCACTCGCCACAATGGGGATCAAAACGGTGCTGGATTTAGCCAGGGCAGATACGCGCCTAATCCGTAAGACGTTTGGTGTTGTGCTTGAAAGAACGGTACGGGAGCTACGCGGCGAGGCTTGCTTCAGCCTGGAAGAAAACCCTCCGGCGAAGCAGCAGATTGTTGTATCGCGCTCATTCGGCCAACGCGTAGTAGCCCTGGCGGATATGCAGCAGGCGATCACCGGATTTGCAGCGCGCGCAGCTGAAAAACTGCGTAATGAGCGGCAATACTGCCGCGTCATAAGCGTCTTTATCCGCACCAGTCCTTATTCAGTGCGTGATACACAGTATGCCAATCAGGCAACCGAAAAACTGACGGTGGCAACCCAGGACAGCCGCACGATAATTCAGGCGGCACAAGCCGCGCTGGCGCGGATCTGGCGGGAAGATATTGCGTATGCAAAAGCAGGGATCATGCTGGCCGATTTCAGCGGAAAGGAGGCCCAGCTGGATTTATTCGACTCTGCTACGCCTTCAGCTGGCAGCGAGGCGTTAATGGCTGTTCTCGATGGCATAAACCGGCGTGGCAAGAGCCAGCTGTTTTTTGCAGGCCAGGGCATCGATAACTCCTTTGCCATGCGCCGTCAGATGTTGTCACCTGATTACACGACAGACTGGCGCTCGATACCAACAGCAACCATCAAATAATTACCGGCGCCGCACGCGGGCCGGTCAACCCCTCAACCGGCCGAAACGAGTTTCGGCGCGGTTTCGCGGTTTTCGGTAAAAGGCGTTTCATCTGTATAAAAGATCAGCTAAATTATGTGTATTGCACAATACATATATGTGAGGTTAACAGTGAATTTGCCTACGCCCGAAACCTACGATGAACTTCAGAGAGCCTACGATTTTTTTAATGAGAAGCTATTCAGCAACGAGCTGCCGCCATGCCTGATAACGTTGCAGCGTGAGAAGCGAACGTATGGCTATTGTTCCTTTAAGCGTTTCGTCGGCCGTGAGAGTGGGTACACGGTAGACGAGATCGCTATGAATCCGGTGTATTTCTCGATCAGAACCATAAAGGCCACGCTTTCAACACTGGTGCATGAGATGGTTCATCAGTGGCAATTCCATTTTGGCGAGCCTGGCCGCCGTGGCTATCACAACAAACAGTGGGCGGCCCGGATGGAACGGGTAGGACTAATGCCTTCTGATACCGGCGAACCGGGAGGCAGGAAAGTGGGCCAGAGCATGACCCATTATATTATTGCCGGTGGCCCTTTCGATATGGCCTGTGATGAACTGCTGACAGGCCATTTCCGGCTTTCCTGGATGGACAGGTTTCCGCCTTACCAGCCTAAGCCTGGCGCTGTGCTAAGCCCTACAGGAAAAGGCTATATTGACGACGAGGAAGATGATAGCGAACACGAACAGGAGGTGGAGGAAGGGCGCGACCCGGTTGAACTCGACGACGAGATCATAGAGGCCATGCGATTTGTAACCCCGCCGCCTGAAGCGCCGGTGAACAAAACAAACCGGGAAAAGTACAGCTGCCCGGTGTGTCATATCAATCTCTGGGGTAAACCGGGGATAGTGGTTTACTGTGGTGGCGAGCACTGTAATAAAGCCGCGTTAGTAGTCTTAAAATAAAGTCCTTTCGGACTTTATTTTTTTTCCATTTCCGAGGTCGTGATGTTATTAATGCTGTACTTCGCGGCTTCTTTTAAAACAGTTTCAGCAAGGCTTGCTGGTATCCAGACCTGAACTAATTTTAATGGTTCGCCGTTCTCGGCTTTAAGAGTGGTGTTCTGGTACAAATCCCAGATTCGCTTAACGGTGCTGGAAATGTTTTGCTTGGAACGGCCTACTCGCGTGGCTACGTCTGATGATTTCTCACCTTTGACAAGCACGGAATAGCCAATATCTGTTGTGATGTGTGCAAAGGAAGCCATTTGCGGCAGCAGCTGTTTCCATTCTGTTTCTGAAATTCTGTTTTTCTGAGCCATCTGTGGCGCCTCCGTAGTTTTGGTTACAGAAAGGATATACTCAGAATAAACTGGGGTCAATACAAGTACGATTTTTATAAACTTTATTTTATTTGAGGGTGAGGCCCGGTGCGGCAGCAGCGCGGGCCTCGATGGTGCCGCGAAGGTGCTGGCGCCATGCTTGGATTAAAACATGAACCGTGAAGAACTGCGAAACTTGTTTTCGCGGTTCTGAGGGGTTGACCGAGCCGCGAAGCGGCGCTGGTAAGCGATGATATGCACATATCCACAGGCATATTTTTAAAAGGTATTTTATAGATTTTTTATCTTTTTAAAGTCTTTTAGAGCTATATAACTCATTGATTTAAAATCATAAATAAGTGTTATCTCTGGGAATCCGCCCACCTTGTTATGGGAATTGGCCCACCTATCTATGGGAAACACCCCACCTTACTATGGGAATTAGCCCACCTTGTTATGGGAATTGGCCCACCTTAGACGAAACTGTAAAAAATGTATTTACTTGTTTGAACTTTGTGGTAGTGTGGAGAGTAATTTTTAACCCACAAAGGCAAGGCTCATGGATAAGTTGCTGAACAAAAAGATAAAAGTTAAGCAGTCTAACGAGCTTACCGAAGCTGCTTACTACCTCTCGCTAAAAGCAAAGCGCGTTCTCTGGTTATGTCTTATGCAGACGTATTTCACAGCTTCAGTAAGCGAAGATGATGATGAGATGGCTGTACTCGGTGACTCTACTTTCAAAGTAAAGGTGGCTGACTATGAGCAAATTTTTCAGGTAAGCCGTAACCAGGCTATCAAGGATGTTAAAGAAGGCGTGTTTGAGTTAAGCCGTTCTGCGGTAATCTTTTACCCGAAAGAAGGGAGTTTTGACTGCGTCGCGCGCCCCTGGCTAACAGAGGCTGGCAGCCGATCAGCTCGTGGTATCTGGGAAATCGAATTTAACCATAAACTCCTGCGGTACATTTACGGCCTGACGAACCAGTTCACCACCTACTCGCTCCGCGATTGTGGCAGTCTTCGAAATCCACGGACGATCCGCCTTTATGAAAGTCTTGCTCAATTCAAATCTTCAGGCTTATGGGTTACTACTCATGCTTGGTTAAATGACCGTTTCCTTTTGCCGGAATCCCAACAGAAGAACTTGGCAGAGTTGAAACGATCTTTCCTTGATCCTGCACTCAAGCAGATAAATGAGAAAACACCTTTACTTGCTAAGTATAGTATTGATGATTCAGGAAAATTTCTGTTCTCAATAATTGATAAGCAAAATCCCGTCTGACATAAATCAGCACACATGAGCCTGTCATTTGACAAATTTTTGTCATGAAGATGGGCGAATTTCCACACAGCACCGGCGCCCGGCAAGGTGGGCGGATTCCCACACGGCACCGGCGCCCGGCAAGGTGGGCGGATTCCCACACAGCACCGGCGCCCGGCAAGGTGGGCGGATTCCCACACGGCACCGGCGCCCGGCAAGGTGGGCGGATT
>QNRL01000026.1 GCA_003315335.1 Pseudocitrobacter faecalis | reverse complement strand
CGTGCATAATAAGCCCTACACAAATTGGGAGATATATCATGAAAGGCTGGCTTTTTCTTGTTATCGCAATAGTTGGCGAAGTAATCGCAACATCCGCATTAAAATCTAGCGAGGGCTTTACTAAGCTTGCCCCTTCCGCCGTTGTCATAATCGGTTATGGCATCGCATTTTATTTTCTTTCTCTGGTTCTGAAATCCATCCCTGTCGGTGTTGCTTATGCAGTCTGGTCGGGACTCGGCGTCGTCATAATTACAGCCATTGCCTGGTTGCTTCATGGGCAAAAGCTTGATGCGTGGGGCTTTGTAGGTATGGGGCTCATAATTGCTGCCTTTTTGCTCGCCCGATCCCCATCGTGGAAGTCGCTGCGGAGGCCGACGCCATGGTGACGGTGTTCGGCATTCTGAATCTCACCGAGGACTCCTTCTTCGATGAGAGCCGGCGGCTAGACCCCGCCGGCGCTGTCACCGCGGCGATCGAAATGCTGCGAGTCGGATCAGACGTCGTGGATGTCGGACCGGCCGCCAGCCATCCGGACGCGAGGCCTGTATCGCCGGCCGATGAGATCAGACGTATTGCGCCGCTCTTAGACGCCCTGTCCGATCAGATGCACCGTGTTTCAATCGACAGCTTCCAACCGGAAACCCAGCGCTATGCGCTCAAGCGCGGCGTGGGCTACCTGAACGATATCCAAGGATTTCCTGACCCTGCGCTCTATCCCGATATTGCTGAGGCGGACTGCAGGCTGGTGGTTATGCACTCAGCGCAGCGGGATGGCATCGCCACCCGCACCGGTCACCTTCGACCCGAAGACGCGCTCGACGAGATTGTGCGGTTCTTCGAGGCGCGGGTTTCCGCCTTGCGACGGAGCGGGGTCGCTGCCGACCGGCTCATCCTCGATCCGGGGATGGGATTTTTCTTGAGCCCCGCACCGGAAACATCGCTGCACGTGCTGTCGAACCTTCAAAAGCTGAAGTCGGCGTTGGGGCTTCCGCTATTGGTCTCGGTGTCGCGGAAATCCTTCTTGGGCGCCACCGTTGGCCTTCCTGTAAAGGATCTGGGTCCAGCGAGCCTTGCGGCGGAACTTCACGCGATCGGCAATGGCGCTGACTACGTCCGCACCCACGCGCCTGGAGATCTGCGAAGCGCAATCACCTTCTCGGAAACCCTCGCGAAATTTCGCAGTCGCGACGCCAGAGACCGAGGGTTAGATCATGCCTAGCATTCACCTTCCGGCCGCCCGCTAGCGGACCCTGGTCAGGTTCCGCGAAGGTGGGCGCAGACATGCTGGGCTCGTCAGGATCAAACTGCACTATGAGGCGGCGGTTCATACCGCGCCAGGGGAGCGAATGGACAGCGAGGAGCCTCCGAACGTTCGGGTCGCCTGCTCGGGTGATATCGACGAGGTTGTGCGGCTGATGCACGACGCTGCGGCGTGGATGTCCGCCAAGGGAACGCCCGCCTGGGACGTCGCGCGGATCGACCGGACATTCGCGGAGACCTTCGTCCTGAGATCCGAGCTCCTAGTCGCGAGTTGCAGCGACGGCATCGTCGGCTGTTGCACCTTGTCGGCCGAGGATCCCGAGTTCTGGCCCGACGCCCTCAAGGGGGAGGCCGCATATCTGCACAAGCTCGCGGTGCGACGGACACATGCGGGCCGGGGTGTCAGCTCCGCGCTGATCGAGGCTTGCCGCCATGCCGCGCGAACGCAGGGGTGCGCCAAGCTGCGGCTCGACTGCCACCCGAACCTGCGTGGCCTATACGAGCGGCTCGGATTCACCCACGTCGACACTTTCAATCCCGGCTGGGATCCAACCTTCATCGCAGAACGCCTAGAACTCGAAATCTAACGTCCGTTCGGGCATCGAGGTCCATGTCGGGGTGGGACGGGCCCGTGGCTTCAAGATCACTTGCAGTCCGACCGCGATGTCTTGGTTGCGCGAGAGGTTGTCGATATCCTCCACTTCCATCATCAACCCTGGATAATGCCGCCGCCGTCATCGCCGCCGACGCCCGTGCCGGGCTTTTCGGGCCTGTCAGGCTTGCTCGGCCTTCAGCCTGCCTGGGCGAGATCTCCGGCGGACGGATTAACGGCGGAGCTTCGCCGCCTTTCGTGCGTGTGAAGGCCGAAGATAGTTCTCTCAAAAACATCCGTTTATGAGAGATACCAAATGTCATTTTCAGAAGACGACTGCACCAGTTGATTGGGCGTAATGGCTGTTGTGCAGCCAGCTCCTGACAGTTCAATATCAGAAGTGATCTGCACCAATCTCGACTATGCTCAATACTCGTGTGGGCTCTGTTGCAAAAATCGTGAAGCTTGAGCATGCTTGGCGGAGATTGGACGGACGGAACGATGACGGATTTCAAGTGGCGCCATTTCCAGGGTGATGTGATCCTGTGGGCGGTGCGCTGGTATTGTCGCTATCCGATCAGCTATCGCGACCTTGAGGAAATGCTGGCGGAACGCGGCATTTCGGTCGACCATACGACGATCTATCGCTGGGTCCAGTGCTACGCCCCGGAGATGGAGAAGCGGCTGCGCTGGTTCTGGCGGCGTGGCTTTGATCCGAGCTGGCGCCTGGATGAAACCTACGTCAAGGTGCGGGGCAAGTGGACCTACCTGTACCGGGCAGTCGACAAGCGGGGCGACACGATCGATTTCTACCTGTCGCCGACCCGCAGCGCCAAGGCAGCGAAGCGGTTCCTGGGCAAGGCCCTGCGAGGCCTGAAGCACTGGGAAAAGCCTGCCACGCTCAATACCGACAAAGCGCCGAGCTATGGTGCAGCGATCACCGAATTGAAGCGCGAAGGAAAGCTGGACCGGGAGACGGCCCACCGGCAGGTGAAGTATCTCAATAACGTGATCGAGGCCGATCACGGAAAGCTCAAGATACTGATCAAGCCGGTGCGCGGTTTCAAATCGATCCCCACGGCCTATGCCACGATCAAGGGATTCGAAGTCATGCGAGCCCTGCGCAAAGGACAGGCTCGCCCCTGGTGCCTGCAGCCCGGCATCAGGGGCGAGGTGCGCCTTGTGGAGAGAGCTTTTGGCATTGGGCCCTCGGCGCTGACGGAGGCCATGGGCATGCTCAACCACCATTTCGCAGCAGCCGCCTGATCGGCGCAGAGCGACAGCCTACCTCTGACTGCCGCCAATCTTTGCAACAGAGCCTCCGTCGCCATGCTCACCTCGCTTTGGTGCACACGAGTATTGAGCATAGTCGAGATTGGTGCAGATCACTTCTGATATTGAACTGTCAGGAGCTGGCTGCACAACAGCCATTACGCCCAATCAACTGGTGCAGTCGTCTTCTGAAAATGACACTGTTTGTATATAATCATGAAAAAATGGTGAGTAGAGTTTCAGGGTAACAGGGGATGCTTATGTCGGTTTTCCACAACTGGCTACTTGAGATCGCATGTGAGAATTACTTCGTCTACATCAAACGCCTTTCCGCCAACGATACCGGCGCAACAGGTGGTCACCAGGTAGGGCTTTATATCCCTTCAGGTATCGTTGAAAAACTCTTTCCGTCTATCAACCATACCCGTGAACTGAACCCTTCGGTTTTTCTCACCGCACATGTGTCATCGCATGATTGCCCTGACAGCGAAGCCAGGGCAATTTATTATAACAGCCGTCATTTTGGTAAAACCCGGAATGAAAAAAGGATTACCCGCTGGGGTAGAGGCAGCCCACTTCAGGATCCTGAAAATACAGGGGCTCTGACGCTCCTGGCTTTCAAGCTTGATGAGCAAGGGGGGGACTGTAAGGAAGTAAATATTTGGGTATGCGCCAGCACTGATGAAGAGGACGTCATTGAGACCGCTATTGGTGAAGTTATACCCGGAGCGCTTATATCCGGCCCCGCAGGACAGATTCTAGGCGGACTATCTCTACAGCAAGCGCCAGTAAATCATAAATATATTCTACCTGAAGACTGGCACCTGCGCTTTCCGTCGGGAAGTGAAATTATTCAGTATGCAGCCAGCCATTATGTGAAAAATTCCCTTGATCCGGATGAGCAACTTCTTGACCGCCGGCGCGTGGAGTACGACATATTTCTATTGGTTGAGGAACTGCATGTTCTGGATATCATCCGGAAAGGATTTGGCTCTGTGGATGAATTTATTGCGCTGGCCAATTCTGTCAGCAATCGCCGTAAATCCAGAGCCGGGAAGTCGCTGGAACTGCACCTGGAGCATCTATTCATTGAGCACGGCCTGCGACACTTTGCGACGCAGGCCATCACAGAAGGTAATAAAAAACCCGATTTCCTTTTCCCTTCCGCAGGGGCTTACCACGATACTGAGTTTCCCGTAGAAAATCTGCGCATGCTGGCAGTCAAGACTACCTGTAAGGATCGCTGGCGTCAGATACTGAATGAGGCCGATAAAATTCATCAGGTGCATCTGTTTACACTCCAGGAGGGAGTTTCTCTGGCTCAATATCGGGAGATGCGGGAGTCGGGTGTCAGATTGGTCGTGCCATCATCTCTGCACAAAAAATACCCGGAGGCGGTGAGAGCTGAGCTAATGACGCTAGGTGCGTTTATTGCTGAGCTGACAGGGCTTTACGCAGATATTCCATAGATTATCTCCCGGCATAAATACCGGGAGGAGCGATCAGATTCGTTCAACCTTGCACGAATCGGCATTAACCGCTTTCAGGATATAAGGTTCAAGCAGTTTGGCTACGGCTTCAAACACGGGCACCACTACGGAGTTACCGAACTGCCTGTACGACTGAGTGTCTGACACAGGAATGCGAAAAGGCCTGCCATCTACTTTTTCAAAACCCATAAGGCGCGCGCACTCTCGCGGAGTCAGCCTGCGGGGCCGATGCGCCTGATTTTCTTCGTTCGCGAAGTCTGTTTCACCTGTGGCCATATCCCAGCCACGGTCTATCAGAATTTCAGACCCGTCTTTGTGATAGCGAGCAGAAAGCGTACGGGCAATGCTTTCTTTATTTTCAGGATTAACGAGGCCAAAACCGAATCCGTTACCCTTAGCTGCGTGCTTTTTGGCGTAGTTATAGAGATACTCCCAGAGTTTCGGCGTCAGTATATATTTGCTGTCAACCACGGGTTCCAGCAGTTCGCCAAATGACGGACGCTGTTCCGGATAAAAACGACTAATATCGCGCAGGGTAAAGCCCTGGTGAATGTTCAGATCACGGCGGAAACCGACCAAAACGATACGTTCTCGGTGCTGAGGTAAAAAGTGCTTTCCGTCGATAACTTTAGGATCGTTTTTGCCCATCTCAGCTGCATCCGCAACTTCATAGCCCAGTTCGTCGAGGGTATCCATGATGACTTTAAAGGTTTTACCCTTGTCATGGCTCTTCAGGTTTTTAACGTTTTCAAGAACAAAGATGGCAGGTTTTTTTGCGCGGATAATACGCGCCACATCGAAGAAAAGCGTTCCCTGAGCCTCACATTCGAAACCATGCGCGCGCCCGAGCGAGTTTTTCTTGCTTACGCCCGCAAGGCTAAACGGTTGACAGGGGAAACCTGCTAGAAGTACATCATGATCCGGCACATGCTCATTAATGTAAGCATAGGCATCGTTTTCAGGTACTTCAGGTTTATCACTGAGCGTGACTTCACGAATATCGAGATTGAAAGTGTGTTCCTGAGCATCGTTAAACCAGTTAGCTTTATATGTGCGCACAGCCTCTTTATTCCATTCACTGGTAAAAACGCACTGGCCACCGATGGTTTCGAAGCCCTTCCGTATACCTCCAATCCCAGCAAACAGGTCAATAAACCGGAAGGCATAGTCAGGGTGATGTGCAGGCGCTTCCGGAAGCATTTTTCGTAGAAGTTCCTCTTCGGCTAACGTCAGCGTCTTAGGTGAGCACTTACCATTAATCCAGCGATTAAGAGTCTCGCGACTCCACTCATTTTTACCAACTTTTCTAAGCAGTTCAGCCACGTACTTCTGGTCATAGATTTCCAGCACCTGCCCGAGCAGCTTTTTATCATTTTCCTGTCGCAGTTGTTCTTCCGCTTCTGCTTTCTCAAGCAGATCCTGCGCCAGTAATTCAAATTCAGACATATTGCCTCCATTGGGTCTTATGGGTGAAACTGTATCACTCATTTGACCCAGATTGAATGTTTTTATCTGGATATTTAAACAGGTTTATTGTTAGGTAACGCACGTTGGCCACGCTGGAGCGTCTTCTGGGCCTGCTGTCGGCCTTTGAGGTCGTGGTATGGATGACGGATGGCTGGCCGCTGTATGAACCCCGCCTGAAGGGAAAGCTGCACGTTATCAGCAAGCGTTACACTCAGCGCATTGAGCGACATAACCTGAATCTGAGACAACATCTGGCAAGGCTGGGACGGAAGTCACTGTCGTTCTCAAAATCGGTGGAGCTGCATGACAAGGTCATCGGGCATTATCTGAACATAAAACACTATCAGTAAGTTGGAGTCATTACCGGTTCTCTTTGTCTTTTAGTGATTCTATAAACCTCATTACGTCTGAATATAAAAATCTATTATTTGATTTATGTGGCTCATGAGGTTGTGGGATGGTCTTGTTTTTGAATGTGCCAGTTTTCTTAATGGCAAAGATTAACTCACCTTCTGTTATTCCTAACATTTCAGCAAATGTTTTTGCTTCTATAGTTACTGACTTCATTTAATTAACTCTCATGGTATCGATTTTCTTTACCGGCATCTTTAACAATGGTGCTCGTTTCTAGTGTTGCTGCGGTACGCTTCATCATCGTCTGCGGGGCGGTTGCGATAGTGAAGGAGCTGCCGGGCGTGAGCAAATCTATCAGGCGCTGGCCGCTGATAATCTCCATCCGTTCACTGGCAATACTGACAGATTTTGAACCTGCGCCGGTTTTCCCGGTATGGCAAAACAGACCGCGACAGTTATGACGTTTAAGCAACTTCTCGAACTCCTGTACGTGCTGTAAAGCAATATGGCCGCGATAGCGTTTAGCCTGAATAAGATAGCGATATTTTCCTATTATTACCTGGCCGTCAATGCCTCCATCGCCGGTATAGCGTTTGTTTCTGATGGTTCTGAAGCCATGCGCTTCAAATCCTTCCAGCAACAGTTCTTCAAACACAAAAGGATCAATTTTCCTCAGGTAGTTAATTTTTTG
>QNRL01000025.1 GCA_003315335.1 Pseudocitrobacter faecalis | reverse complement strand
ACGGCGCGACAGCAAACTTACGAAGCATAAAGGCAGAAATACACCAGTTTAAACAATCATTCATCTGGTTTTGCGAATACTGATATTGATGATACTAACGGCCCACCGGCCTGTTGAGGAACCTGTAAAACGGAAAGGCTCATTGAAGCCGTATATTTTCTGGAGGTTCATCAGGCGCGGAACTCATCGAGGCGCGGGAATAAAATCCCATTCAGACGCCGGATAGATTCAAGCAAGCCAACTTGTCGTCAAAATCGGTGTTGCAAAAACGGGAGTGACCATAGATTCCGTTTTCTGAGGCGACCCCCACATAGAGACCTTCCCGGTCATTCACTTTGTAGAGTTTGTCCCTGGGCTTGAGATTGCGCAGCTTGGTATCGGTCAGCATGTACCTTGTCCTTCTTCGTCTCCGATACCCACTCTATTGTAAACAAGACATTTTTATCTTTTATATTCAATGGCTTATTTTCCTGCTAATTGGTAATACCATGAAAAATACCATGCTCAGAAAAGGCTTAACAATATTTTGAAAAATTGCCTACTGAGCGCTGCCGCACAGCTCCATAGGCCGCTTTCCTGGCTTTGCTTCCAGATGTATGCTATTCTGCTCCTGCAGCTAATGGAGCACCGCAAACAGGTTACTCGCCTGGGGATTCCCTTTCGACCCGAGCATCCGTATGAGACTCATGCTCGATTATTATTATTATAGAAGCCCCCATGAATAAATCGCTCATCATTTTCGGCATCGTCAACATAACCTCGGACAGTTTCTCCGATGGAGGCCGGTATCTGGCGCCAGACGCAGCCATTGCGCAGGCGCGTAAGCTGATGGCCGAGGGGGCAGATGTGATCGACCTCGGTCCGGCATCCAGCAATCCCGACGCCGCGCCTGTTTCGTCCGACACAGAAATCGCGCGTATCGCGCCGGTGCTGGACGCGCTCAAGGCAGATGGCATTCCCGTCTCGCTCGACAGTTATCAACCCGCGACGCAAGCCTATGCCTTGTCGCGTGGTGTGGCCTATCTCAATGATATTCGCGGTTTTCCAGACGCTGCGTTCTATCCGCAATTGGCGAAATCATCTGCCAAACTCGTCGTTATGCATTCGGTGCAAGACGGGCAGGCAGATCGGCGCGAGGCACCCGCTGGCGACATCATGGATCACATTGCGGCGTTCTTTGACGCGCGCATCGCGGCGCTGACGGGTGCCGGTATCAAACGCAACCGCCTTGTCCTTGATCCCGGCATGGGGTTTTTTCTGGGGGCTGCTCCCGAAACCTCGCTCTCGGTGCTGGCGCGGTTCGATGAATTGCGGCTGCGCTTCGATTTGCCGGTGCTTCTGTCTGTTTCGCGCAAATCCTTTCTGCGCGCGCTCACAGGCCGTGGTCCGGGGGATGTCGGGGCCGCGACACTCGCTGCAGAGCTTGCCGCCGCCGCAGGTGGAGCTGACTTCATCCGCACACACGAGCCGCGCCCCTTGCGCGACGGGCTGGCGGTATTGGCGGCGCTGAAAGAAACCGCAAGAATTCGTTAACTGCACATTCGGGATATTTCTCTATATTCGCGCTTCATCAGAAAACTGAAGGAACCTCCATTGAATCGAACTAATATTTTTTTTGGTAAATCGCATTCTGACTGGTTGCCTGTCAGAGGCGGAGAATCTGGTGATTTTGTTTTTCGACGTGGTGACGGGCATGCCTTCGCGAAAATCGCACCTGCTTCCCGCCGCGGTGAGCTCGCTGGAGAGCGTGACCGCCTCATTTGGCTCAAAGGTCGAGGTGTGGCTTGCCCCGAGGTCATCAACTGGCAGGAGGAACAGGAGGGTGCATGCTTGGTGATAACGGCAATTCCGGGAGTACCGGCGGCTGATCTGTCTGGAGCGGATTTGCTCAAAGCGTGGCCGTCAATGGGGCAGCAACTTGGCGCTGTTCACAGCCTATCGGTTGATCAATGTCCGTTTGAGCGCAGGCTGTCGCGAATGTTCGGACGCGCCGTTGATGTGGTGTCCCGCAATGCCGTCAATCCCGACTTCTTACCGGACGAGGACAAGAGTACGCCGCAGCTCGATCTTTTGGCTCGTGTCGAACGAGAGCTACCGGTGCGGCTCGACCAAGAGCGCACCGATATGGTTGTTTGCCATGGTGATCCCTGCATGCCGAACTTCATGGTGGACCCTAAAACTCTTCAATGCACGGGTCTGATCGACCTTGGGCGGCTCGGAACAGCAGATCGCTATGCCGATTTGGCACTCATGATTGCTAACGCCGAAGAGAACTGGGCAGCGCCAGATGAAGCAGAGCGCGCCTTCGCTGTCCTATTCAATGTATTGGGGATCGAAGCCCCCGACCGCGAACGCCTTGCCTTCTATCTGCGATTGGACCCTCTGACTTGGGGTTGATGTTCATGCCGCCTGTTTTTCCTGCTCATTGGCACGTTTCGCAACCTGTTCTCATTGCGGACACCTTTTCCAGCCTCGTTTGGAAAGTTTCATTGCCAGACGGGACTCCTGCAATCGTCAAGGGATTGAAACCTATAAAAGACATTGCTGATGAACTGCGCGGGGCCGACTATCTGGTATGGCGCAATGGGAGGGGAGCAGTCCGGTTGCTCGGTCGTGAGAACAATCTGATGTTGCTCGAATATGCCGGGGAGCGAATGCTCTCTCACATCGTTGCCGAGCACGGCGACTACCAGGCGACCGAAATTGCAGCGGAACTAATGGCGAAGCTGTATGCCGCATCTGAGGAACCCCTGCCTTCTGCCCTTCTCCCGATCCGGGATCGCTTTGCAGCTTTGTTTCAGCGGGCGCGCGATGATCAAAACGCAGGTTGTCAAACTGACTACGTCCACGCGGCGATTATAGCCGATCAAATGATGAGCAATGCCTCGGAACTGCGTGGGCTACATGGCGATCTGCATCATGAAAACATCATGTTCTCCAGTCGCGGCTGGCTGGTGATAGATCCCGTCGGTCTGGTCGGTGAAGTGGGCTTTGGCGCCGCCAATATGTTCTACGATCCGGCTGACAGAGACGACCTTTGTCTCGATCCTAGACGCATTGCACAGATGGCGGACGCATTCTCTCGTGCGCTGGACGTCGATCCGCGTCGCCTGCTCGACCAGGCGTACGCTTATGGGTGCCTTTCCGCAGCTTGGAACGCGGATGGAGAAGAGGAGCAACGCGATCTAGCTATCGCGGCCGCGATCAAGCAGGTGCGACAGACGTCATACTAGATATCAAGCGACTTCTCCTATCCCCTGGGAACACATCAATCTCACCGGAGAATATCGCTGGCCAAAGCCTTAGCGTAGGATTCCGCCCCTTCCCGCAAACGACCCCAAACAGGAAACGCAGCTGAAACGGGAAGCTCAACACCCACTGACGCATGGGTTGTTCAGGCAGTACTTCATCAACCAGCAAGGCGGCACTTTCGGCCATCCGCCGCGCCCCACAGCTCGGGCAGAAACCGCGACGCTTACAGCTGAAAGCGACCAGGTGCTCGGCGTGGCAAGACTCGCAGCGAACCCGTAGAAAGCCATGCTCCAGCCGCCCGCATTGGAGAAATTCTTCAAATTCCCGTTGCACATAGCCCGGCAATTCCTTTCCCTGCTCTGCCATAAGCGCAGCGAATGCCGGGTAATACTCGTCAACGATCTGATAGAGAAGGGTTTGCTCGGGTCGGTGGCTCTGGTAACGACCAGTATCCCGATCCCGGCTGGCCGTCCTGGCCGCCACATGAGGCATGTTCCGCGTCCTTGCAATACTGTGTTTACATACAGTCTATCGCTTAGCGGAAAGTTCTTTTAGGAGAGCATGAAAAACCTCGGGGCAGCCATCGAATGATGCCATCTACAGGGGTTAAAATAACCACCATCATTTCATAACAATACCTGCTGACTATGAAGATCTACGTCATCAAAATAGCAGTTCATGGAGTCAGTCCGATGGTCTGGCGTCGGCTGAGAATTGCTGCCGACACGTCACTGGCCGCGCTTCACTTCATTTTCCAGATAGTGCAGGGCTGGGGGGACGACCATCTCCATCAATTTCACATTTATGGCAAAGATTACGGTATCTCCTACGAAGGAGGCATCGGTTTTGTCGATAATCCGTTCCGGGTCGTGATTGATGATTTTGCTTTTGATGCTGGCGATCGCTTTACCTATGAATACAATTTCTTTGAGCACTGGCTTCATGACATTCGTGTTGAGGCCATTTATGAAAACTCTACGCTGAAAGCGCCGTTTTGTATAAGCGGCCATGGTATGCCCGGAGCCACAGCTGCGGATGAGTTCGATAAAACCCTGGCGTTTCTTGAAGCTATCGTTAATGCGGATGATGAAACAACGGTCGGCGAGATCCGCCCTTTTGCTGACGACCTGGATGCTGTCAGGTTCAACCGCCACAAAATCAACCGGCAACTGAGCAGGCTCGACCTTGCATCTCCGGTACTGGAGCCTGAAGTTATCTGGCTGGGCCGTCGTCGCTGACTGATGTCTATAAAGGTATACGTTTTCAGCATGCCTCTCAGATCCCCGAAAAAATGTCTATAAACCTCCCTAAATCAGTGTTTATGGATTATTCTTTAAATCTCTATGATGTTTAAAGACCTTCCGGAGGTTTTGCGTGCAATATGCCTACATCAGGGTAAGCTCGGCCGATCAGAATACGGCCCGTCAGGAAGAGGCATTGTCAAAGGCGGGTTTTCAGCCTGATAAAATTTGTGTTGAGCATGCCAGCGCGAAGGACACAAACCGCCCGGGGTTACAGGAACTCCTGGGGCAATTACGCCCTGGTGATACGCTTCTGGTTCATTCCATCGATCGCCTTTGCCGGAATATGTCGGATATGTGCGCTGTCACCACCCGGCTTCGTGACCAGGGCGTTACCCTTATTTTTCTGAAAGAGCAGCTGACGTTCAGCGCCGGCACAAACAATCCGATGCAGGAACTGCAGCTGCACATGATGTCGGCATTCAGCCAGTTTGAACGAGCCTTACTGAAGGAAAGGCAGGCCGACGGCATCGCCGCGAAAAAAGCACGGGGTGAAAAAACAGGGCGCCCCGGCGCCGATATCAAAAAGATCCAGGAAATTGACGCACTCAGAAGCAGAGGGGTCAGGCTCAGGATCGCCTGCGACCATGCGGGCCTTGGCGTTTCCACATATTATAAGCTTCGTCACCAGATGAACAACCAGTAGCCGGGAGATAGTCATCCACCACAGCAGGAGGCAATGATGCAACTGACGCTCCAGATAGTCATCACCGATGAATCAGGCTCCAGTCGAACGGAGGAACTGATGACAATCCAGAAATCAGGGGAGACCCGGAACGACATCGGATTATCGGTGTCAGAATCCAAGCTGTTGCTGAATACGGTCCAGCAGTCGGTGGTCCAGCTGCAGGCAGACGAATATACTCAACACCATATCCGGTGCCCTCACTGCCTTGCTGCGCGCAGAATCAAAGGCAAACAGAAAATACGGTACCGGACGCTGTTTGGCGTTATTCCGGTATCCGGGCTTCGGGTGTACCGGTGCCGTTGTGAAGAGAGTGATACAAAGACAGTCAGTTTGCTCAGCGACTGGGCCGGCGATTATTCTCACCCGGCACTGAAATATATTGAAACCCGCTGGGCCTCGATGATCTCCTATGAAATGACGACTCGTCTGCTGAAAGATATTCTGCCGGTGGGCCACAGCCTGAATGCCTCAACGGTGAGGAATCATTTATGCCAGGTGGCGCAGCGTCTTGACGCTGAGGCTGAAGCTCATTCAGGTTTTCTTTCCGGCTGCCCCCGCGACTGGGGGAACCTGCCCAGGCCAGGAAAACCGCTTGTGGTGGGTATAGATGGTGGTTATGTTCGCGATCGGGATGACAAAAAGCGTAATTTTGAAATTATTGCCGGGAAGTCTTTTTCCGTTGGTGCGCCTGCTGACACCCGCCGCTTCGGTTTTGTTCAGAAGGATGACTGTCATCCGGAACGCAGGCTCATGACCCACCTTTCAGCGCAGGGAATGCAGGCCAACCAGCAGATATTTTTTCTGTCCGACGGCGCGGATAATCTCAGGGACCTCCAGTTCGGTATGTACCCTGAGTCAACGCATGTGCTGGACTGGTTTCATATCACCATGAGGCTGAAGGTGCTCATGCAATATGCCCGGGGACTGCTGGTATCAGATCCAGAGGCGGGGAGTAAAGTTCTGGCACTGCTGGAAAGCATTAAACGATATCTCTGGCATGGCAATGTTGTCGCTGCGCTGGAACATATTGATAATTGCGTTATGTATTGCGATGACCCTGAACTCAGCTATCCTAGCCTGAAATCCCTGCAAAAACATCTGGATGAAATGTATACCTACATCCGGAATAATAAGATGATGATCCCAAACTACGGCGAAATGCGTCGGTACGGAGAGCCGGTATCAACCGCGTTTGTGGAATCCACGATCAATGAAGTGATCGCCAGACGAATGGCCAAAAAGCAGCAGATGCAGTGGAGCAGAAAAGGGGCTCATTATTTGTTACAGACCCGGACCGCCGTTTTGAATAACGAACTGCAGGATAAATTTGTCTGCTGGTATCCGGGTTTTCAAAGTGACGGGAAGGGACCAGCGATGGCAGCATAGCTCACGCTGCCCCAATATTTTTTATGCTCTCGGTCGTATGGAAGCTGGACCGCCTCGGTCGTGATCTTCGTCATCTCATTAATACAGTGCACGACCTGACCGCGAGGGGGACCGGTCTGAAAGTGCTGACCGGTCACGGGGCGACTATCGACACAACAACGGCCGCTGGCAAGCTTGTCTTCGGTATCTTTGCCGCACTGGCGGAGTTTGAGCGCGAACTGATTGCTGAAAGAACGACTGCAGGTCTGGCATCAGCAAGAGCCCGTGGGCGGAACGGCGGCCGACCTTATAAAATGACGCCAGTCAAACTGCGACTGGCAATGGCATCAATGGGACAATCAGAAACAAAGGTCAGTACGCTATGCCAGGAACTTGGGATAACCCGGCAAACTTTGTACAGGCATATTTCCCCTGTTGGTCAACTGCGGGCGGACGGGATCAAGCTGCTCAACCGTGGATAATTTGAACGGACGGAAAAATCTGGGGTTCCGGCGTAGTACCCCTATCACCTCCACATTTTTGCAACAGTGCCTTATAAATGGCAGCCTTATGTTTACTTGCCAAGATGGGCTACCATATGATGTTTTATACTGAGCAATATTAATATTATCTTTAATGGAAAAATTAAGCCCACTAAGTGACCCACTGCTATATGGCTCTATTGTGAAGACGCCTGAGGGTAAAAATTTATACATGGTTGTCCCTATGTCTATTATTGCAAGGTTGACAATATTATTCGTTTTATAAATTTGAGCGTTTAAAATCACACATCAAAGCAATTAGTCAGGATAAACAACAATACCCAGTGCTTCGAGAATCAGTTCTTGCTGCCAGGCTGCAATTTTGATACCTGATGTATCGACTTTGCGGGGATCTAAACCGTCGAGTTCGGCGTGGCATAAATTGGCACCCTGTAGGCTAAATTGCCCCCAGACATCTTCGGAAAAAACACCTCGACTTAAGTCTGACTCTTTCAGTGATGCACCCGCTAGGTTCGTTCCTATCCAGCGATTTTCAAACAACTCACATTTTTCTAAACAAACCCTCTCCATATTGGCATAGGAAAGATTACATCCAGAAATAAATGCTGAGCAAAAGTACATACGATTACTCACTTGATGGGCAAAGTTTGTTCGGGAAAAGTTGGCACCTTTTAAATCACACGCACGGAACTCTATACCGTAGCAATTGGCATTACTGAAGTTTGCCATCGCAAGTTGGCATTGTTGGAAACTTGCATCACGAAGATCTGCGACATCAAAGTGGCAGCCTTCGATATCACCCTGTTCAATGAACTTGCAGTTGACGAATGTCGTATCACGCAAGTTAGCACGTCGAAAGTCGCTGCGAATGAATGTGCAAGCGGTGAAGGTGAGATCACTTAAGTCTTTATGTGAAAAGTTGTGG
This sequence comes from Pseudocitrobacter faecalis, assembly GCA_003315335.1. Taxonomy (GTDB): domain Bacteria; phylum Pseudomonadota; class Gammaproteobacteria; order Enterobacterales; family Enterobacteriaceae; genus Pseudocitrobacter; species Pseudocitrobacter faecalis. Next base: position 4,567 of record QNRL01000025.1, on the reverse strand, counting down.
TGCCGATATGTATGATTGTAGGTTTCCATGAGTACTCCTTGTTGAAAGGAGGGCTAGACTACCATTATACATATGCCAAGACATTAAAATAAAAGCCTGTTACATCAACACATTACAACCCCTCAATTTACCTGTTTTAAGTGGTCAAATTGGCGCGTAGAGCGCCTATCGCTCTTGCATTGGCACGCGGCCCTGTTGAAAAAAGTTATTCGCTTTAGATAGGGTTAGGAGAGCCGTGCTTCGCCGGTAAAAAATCGGACTATCCGACGCAGGGCGGACTCATCGGCGGAGAAGCAAACTTTGACTATATCTCCCTACACTTGGAAGAGGGCTAGACTGGCCCCATAGATCACCAGACACTTCGACTCTCTTAAAATAAGAGGTAGTCTTGGAACTATGTTTAATACCAGTCAGAACGATAAGATGGTTGAAGTGTTATCAGGACCTGAGCGGCGTCGGCGTCGTACACCGCAGGAAAAAATTGCCATTATTCAGCAGACTATGGAGCCCGGTATGACCGTGTCTCATGTCGCGCGCCTGCATGGCATCAATGCAAACCAGATATTCAAATGGCGCAAGCAATATTAAGACGGTTCACTGACGGCTGTTGCATCGGGCGAGGAAGTGGTGCCGGCCTCCGAACTCGCTGCCGCCAATAAGCAAATTCGCGAACTCCAGCGCCTTCTGGGCAAAAAGACGATGGAAGCCGAGATACTCAAAGAGGCCGTGGAGTTCGGCCGGGCAAAAAAATGGATTGCGCATGCGCCCTCGTTGCCTGGGAACGACGAATAAGCGACGTTTGCAGAAGTCTTGGCGTGTCGCGTGCGCAGTTGAGCATTCGGGTTCACCGGCCATCTGACTGACAGGATCGCAGACGGCAGCCCCGTTCTGACGATACCACCGTATTGTCCCGGATAAACATGGCGGTGGCTGACCTGCCGACGTATGGTTATCGCCGTGTGTGGGCGCTGCTGCGACGGGAGTCGGAGCGGGACGGCCTGCCTGTGGTTAATGCAAAGCGGGTGTATCGCATTATGAGAACGCATAATCTGCTTCTTGAACGTAAACCCGCTGATCCTTGCCGTAAGCGGGCCCATAAGGGGCGCGTAGCAGTAGCGGAAAGTAACCGGCGCTGGTGCTCAGATGGCTTTGAGTTCCGCTGTGATAATGGCGAAAAGCTGCGGGTGACCTTCGCGCAGGACTGCTGCGACAGGGAGATCATTGACTGGGCAGCGAGCACCGGAGGCTATGACAAAGAAACGGTGCAGGATGTCATGCTGGGTGCGGTGGAAAAACGCTTCGGAAGGCAGTTGCCAACAGTGCCGGCGTTCGCCCGGTTGCTGGGACTGGAGCCTTGTACGACAGCAGTGCGAAGCCCGGAAAGCAATGGCATAGCAGAAAGCTTCGTGATGACGATAAAACGGGACTACATCAGCATCATGCCGAAACCGGACAGCGAGGCAGCGGTGATGAATCTGGCGGTGGCGTTCAGTCATTACAACGAACATCATCCGCATAGTGCACTGGGATATCGCTCACCACGGGAATATATACGCAGGAAGTTATCGCAACCGTAAGAGAGCAAAAACGTCTGGATATATAGGGTCAAATCCACTGTAAATATATTACCAGTTCTTAATTACTGAATCTCCGATCCCTGCAATATGCTCGTTGAGTTCATTCATAGATGAATGAGTATTTGTAATATACAGGACTACTATACGAGATGGCTTGCCTCCGGGGCCCAACAGTGCAACGATGCCCCGAGATCCGTGATCACCTGCTCCTGTTTTATCCGCTATCATCCAGCCAGCTGGCAGTACAGAGCGGAACAGAGGCCCGCCGACTTTATCTTCCTGCATCCAGCTTATTAATTTTTTTCGAGATTTTTCTGTAAGTACACTTTCGTTTAACAATTTTTGTAGCGTTTGAGCCATCGCTGCCGGAGTGGTGGTATCACGCTCATCGCCAGGCTTCGCCTCATTAAGGCTGGGTTCGTGTCGATCAAGCCTTGTATAACTATCACCAGTGCTACGCAGAAAATGAGTTAATCCCTCCGGCCCGCCAATAGTTGATAGCAATAAATTTGCAGCAGTGTTATCACTGGTGGTAATGGCAGCATTGCATAACTCAGAAACCGTCATTCCATCTGCAATGTGCTGACTGGTTAGTGGAGAATAGTCGTCCAGGTCATGCTTATTATAGGTAATTCGGCGTTCAAGTTGTTCAAGCCCTTTATCAACACGTACTAATATTGCTCCACATAACAAAACTTTGAATGTGCTCATCATAGGAAAACGTTCTTCACGGCGATGACTACTCAGAACCTTCCCGGATAAAAAGTCTATTTCAGTAAAACCAACCCGACCTTTGATATGGTCTTCTGTGCTTTGTATTGTATCAGTAACATTGACTGGTGTAGATAATGCTGGAGTACACATTCCAGCCAGTAAAGAGATTATAATAAGGCGGATCTTTTTCATATTAATATCCTTTTTAAAATTAAGTTAAGTAATAATAGATAAATAATGAGTAAACAGGCTCTGTTCAGCCGGACTGTCGGTGTACCACCGGAGCACGTAAAGCATCCGGTGCAATCTTCAGCCGGGTAAGCACCGGACCGATAATCTGGCCGAAGACAGGCGCCGCCACTGAGCCACCAAAATGCTGTCCCGCTTTGGGATTGTTAATAACCACAACCAGTGCCACTTCAGGACGGCTCGCCGGCGCGACGCCTGCCGTATAGGTAATATGCCCCCCGTCATATTTTCCACCGGCACCTAACTTCTCTGCGGTTCCGGTTTTTATTGCCAGACGGTAGCCCGGTACAGCTGCCCTTACGCCACTTCCGCCGGGTAACACATCACTTTCCATCATTCTGATTACAGCATCGGCAAGCTTCGGGTCCGCCACCTGCTCACCGTACACCGGCGCGGATAACCGTGTAACGGATAACGGATGATAAACGCCACAGGCCCCGAGAGTGGCATAGGCTCTGGCTAACTGGAGCGGGGTTACCCGGAGGCCGTAGCCAAAAGCGAAGGTGGCGCGCTCAATATCAGCCCATCGATGGCGACTGAACGGAAAGTAACCAGTACTTTCACCGGGAAGGCCCAGCCCTGTCGGTTTTCCCAGCCCGAAGGATGAATACGTTTTTACCAGCGCATCCGAAGGCATCGCCAGGGCAATATGTGAAACTCCGGTATCACTGGATTTCTGAAGTATGCCGGTCGGCGTCAGCGCCGGCCAGTATCCCACGTCCCGGATAAGATGGCCGTCAACCCTGAACGGCCTTGTGTCAAGAAGCGTGCTGCTGCTGATAATATGGCGGCGCAGGCCTTCAAGAATGACGAAGGGTTTAACCGTTGAACCCGGCTCAAAGCTGTCATTAATCGCCACGTTACGCATTTCAGCGGAAGTGGCACCGGAAAAACGGTTGGGATTAAACGACGGATAGGATGCCATAGCCAGAATTTCGCCGGTGTTTACGCTGACAAGCACCGCAGCGCCTGACTGGGCGTGATGTTGCTCGACCCCCTCCCTTAACCGGCTGTAAACAATATACTGAAGCACACTGTCAATACTCAGCCTGATCGCCGGTGCAGTTTCCGGAGCGTCATACTGGATCACGCTGATGACGCCCCCCCTGGCGTTTTTGCGTATTTTTTTCACCCCGAAGTCCTTTCTCAGAACGGTGTTAAAGCTCTGCTCAATACCACTCAGCCCTCTATTTTCGGCACCGGTCACACCAATGAGCGAGGCTGATGCCTCACCCAGCGGATAGTAGCGATTTTCATTGTATTTCTGACTTATGCCCGGCAGATGCAGCTGTGACACGGCCCTGGACAATGACAGGGGCGACTTTTTCTTCAGAAACAGGAATTCCTTGTCCGAATTATCTTGAATAGTTCTGCGAAGTTCCTCAGGCGTGATATCCAGCAAGTCGGCCAGAAAAGCCCATCTGGCTTCCGCGAAGTCCGGATGAGCGGCAGCGATGCGTTTTGGATCAGCAATGATGTCACGTGCCGGCACGCTCATGGCGAGAACAACGCCGTAACGATCGGTCAGGGTTCCGCGCTGTGCTGGCAGTGCAAGTGTCCGTACGGATCGACGGTCAGCCGCATTTTCCAGGACAGCGTGGTCAAAAAGCTGAAGTCCGGTGAGCCTGGCAACCAGCACGATAAAGATTAATGCGATACCGGCAAGAAGAATATTATATCTGACGTTGCTGAATCCCTTCTCAGGTGATGACGGGCGAATACTTTGTTTATTTTTCATCGCGGAGTTTTTTATCATTTTCGCTGGAGTCTGCTCCCCTTGCAGCAGGCTGCCTTACAGAGCCTCATGCTGCAGGGGAGCAGAAAAAATCGACGCCAGAAGCGGTATATTCAGTGCAGGTGTAATTCTGCGTGGAACCGGGTTCTGGCGAAAACCGGCCATATTTCCGCTCACAGCGCCCGGTCTTTTGCTGAGTCAGATGCTGCCAGCCGACCCGTTATGAAGCCGGACTGACGCGTTCCCCGTGAGCTGCTTTTAACAGGGGTCTGACGCTCAGTGGAACGAAAAC
>QNRL01000024.1 GCA_003315335.1 Pseudocitrobacter faecalis | reverse complement strand
CAGCTCACGGTAACTGATGCCGTATTTGCAGTACCAGCGTACGGCCCACAGAATGATGTCACGCTGAAAATGCCGGCCTTTGAATGGGTTCATGTGCAGCTCCATCAGCAAAAGGGGATGATAAGTTTATCACCACCGACTATTTGCAACAGTGCCCGTTCAGCTGGATACTCCGCGCGGACACTACGTTCGCCAGATCCTGCGATTCTTTACTGTCCTTCGCATTCTCGATGCGACTGGCGAGATTACTAATATCGCTCAGCGTGTCGGAAATTTTTTCCTGGATGTCAGAAGTGTCCTCGACGGACACCGCCTGATTGAGGAGCATCTGTTTGCAGCTATCCCGGTACGCCTCGCTGGCGTTCTCCGGGCAGTTGTCGAACAGTTTGTATTTGTCATACAGCCTGTTTAGTTCCCCAGCATAAGACCCGCCTGAGCCGGTTAACAGATCGTTTAAGGAAATCCCCCTGTTTTTCAGATTTTTAATGTCAGCCGTCAGGTTTTTTGCCTGATTCAGGAATGCCTGGACGTCCCGAATACCGGTGGCCGTTGCCAGCTGTTGTTTATAAGCGTTCATCTGCGACTGATAATGTTGAACCGTCTGCTGCCACTGCTGGAGCTTCTCCGCCCACTGCTGGATGTTGCTGGCGTTGGCTACTTCATCAAAAACGGGAATACCGGCCTGAGCCGGGACGTGAAAGAGACACAAGGCGACGGTCAGCGCCGTCAGGGTGGTTTTCAGTTTCATGGTGTTATCCTTTTGTGATTAAACGGCACGTCTCAGCATTTCGTCTTTCCAGTCTTCCGGCTTCATACCCTCCTGCCAGATCTCGTCAAAAATTTTCAGGTTGTCCGCACTGGCGCTGAGCAGCTTCGTGTAGCGACCTAGCCCGGAGAGGTCGAGGGTGATTTGTGCGATATACGGGCGCACGTCACCACGCCGCAGCGGAGATTTCATGATCACCATCTGGCGGGCGTAGGGGTCGAGGGTGGTCACGATGTCGTAAACCGCTTTCGGCACCCGCAGCATGTCCACGTAGTCGTACTCCTTCGCCTGCTGGTTCGCCATGAAGATGCGGGTACTACACTGCTCGATAATGGCCGCCGAGATCTCGTGCTTGCACATCTCCTCCGGCGACTGCGTGGCCGGGAAGAAAATGCCGTTGAGCTTTCGAATGACCTTCAGCATGTCGAGGGCGAATTTTGAAAACTCCGGGTCCTGAAGCCATTTCCAGAATTCATCCATGAAAATGACCAGGCGGCGGCCATCGAGGAGGCTGGTCACGCGGTAGAGCAGGTAGAAGGTGAGCGGGCTGCGCACGTCTTTGTCGTTCAGGAACTCCGTGCCGTCGATGCCGAAATTATCAATATTGTCGATATCAAAGGTGTCCACGTCATTATCAAACACCCAGCCAAACTCCCCGCCCTGCGCCCACTGCTGGAGACGGATGCGCAGCCCGTTCATCCGTGCGTCCTTCGTCGGGGCTTCATGCAGCACTTCCAGCATGCGGGTGATGCCGTTGCGACGAAGCTCAGGCGGGTAGTCCAGCATGATGGTGTCCACTGCCTCGCTGAGGCGTTCTTCATCGCGCGGGTCGAGCGGTTTGCCGTCCCTTGTGCACATCATTCGCATCAGCTTCTTGAGGAAGTTGCGGTTACGTTTCGTTGGAGCGAGCGCAAACGGGTTAAGGCCGGTCTTCTCGCCTGAACGGAAACGGAAGTACGAGCCGCCCTGGAGGCGTATCGACATTTCCGCCGAACGGTCTTTATCAAAGACCACCGAGGTGAAGCGCTTTTTCGTCGCCCCCGGCGCAAACGACTCAGGACGCCGGTATTTCTGCATCAGATGCTGGAACATCATCAGCAGGGTCGATTTCCCCGTCCCGGTACTGCCGAGCAGCATGGTGTTACCCGGCGGCTTCTCGCTGAACTCGTCAACATCGGCCTGGCTGTTGTGCAGATTCACGTACTGACATCCCCCGGACGGGGTCGGAACAACGGCAATCGCCTCCCCCCAGGCATTCCCGTCCCGCTTGTGCGGGTGAAAGTTGTGAAACGACACCATTTCGGCGTAGTTGAGGCTGCTCACCGGCACCAGACGCGGGCGCAGGTGATACACACCCGGCAACTGCGCGAGATACGCCGCCGACAGCGACTCGCGGGACAGGGTCATGATGAAACCGAGATCCTTCAGGGTATCCGCCAGGGTGTTGGTGTCCCGGATAACCTGCTCGCTGGTTGGGGCGCTGACAATAAGCGTCTGGTGATATTTCCCGAATGAAATAATGCCGGACTGAAGCATGTCGCGGGCGACCTTCAGGTCTTCCTGCTGGGAGATCGCATCATCCTCGGCAGACTTCAGGCGTTTCTCGATGGTGCGGATGCAGCCCCGCGCTTCATCCTTACCCATGCAGGTATAGGACTGCGTGAACACGTACCGGCAGCGGGCATAAAGAAGCGAGTCATACAGCCCGGTGATGGTTTCAGTGCTGTAATCCTTGATTTCCAGCCCGCGAAAGTAGCTCTGGCCGTCGGTGTGGCTGACCTGGCCAATGTCGGTGGAAGGGAAAATATCCGTGCCGCCCAGCACGTCATAAAACGGCGTGCGGGTGACGCGGACTTTCTGCCACCTGCCGGTGATCAGAAAGTTGTAAAACGCCAGCTGGGAGGAGAACACGTGCCCGTTCTCCTCATAAGTGCCAAGCGGCCGCGCCGCGTAGCGTGACAGCGCCGTGCCAATCGCTTGCCGGTGCTCCTGCATCACCTGCAGGGCATTGTCGAGCAGGGTTTTACGTTCGCCCAGGGACTTCTGTTTCATGGTCGCCCGCTCAATGCCGGTGTGCGGATTGAAGCAGACGGTGAAGAAGAGGCGACGCTGGTAGAAAGGTTTGCCCTCGCGGGAGGCGTAAAACAGACGCGCGATTTCATCTGAAAACGGAATCCCGGATTCACATTCAAGCGTGTCGGTAAATTCGTCGCTCACCAGATGGGTATAGAAGGTAACGGGTAGCCCCTCAAAGGAGCGGATAACGTTGTTGAGCTGCATGTCCAGGGTGGCGAGGTAATGTTCATCCTCGCATTCAAAAATGATACCGCCGATCTCCCAGGTGCTGACAAAGTCACCTTTTTTGTTCTTCACCACCTGCTCGTGCAGGTGGGAAGACCAGGGGAGATAGCGGGACAGCGGGATACTCTCGTTGAGCCGCATATGTTTTATAAACTCCGTAACGTCTATGGCGTCGTACTGGTTTGCGACAAGCGCCTTTGTCCCGAAATGCCGGGTCGCCGCGCGGTTGCCACGCGTTTTAAACGCCAGCAACTTCAGGTCAAAGAAATGAATGTCCTCTTTTGCCAGCCGTCTCAGCTCGATAAAGGCAGGTATGAGAAGCAGGAGAAGCCAGTAAAAACGTGACCAGACGGCCGCCAGGGTAAGGATGCACAGGGTGAACAGCAGGGGGACAAGCGGGACCCCCCACAGCGCCGCCGGTCGGGTCAGCGCCTTGTTGAGGATGGTCATGCTGCCTCCTTAGGCGGCGAAGTAGGCACCGAACCCGGACGCCCCGGCGAGCAGGACACCCGCCCAGAACACGCGCTGGAGATCGTGCCAGGCCTTGCCGTCAACAAGCATCTTGTAGGCGATAAAGGCCACCGCACAGCTGATAGTGACGACTGACATACCAGTTAGGCCGAGGAAGACCCAGTTAATGGCGTCACTGCCTTTCTGAAATGCCTGGTCAGCGCTGGCCGCCATTGCTGGAACAGCAGACAGGGCGGAAAATGCGGCAATCAGGCGGGTTGCAGCGGTTTTGATAGTACGTAAAGTCATGATCTCTTCCTTAATCAGAAGACACAGCGAGGCCGCCGCGCACGACATGTGGCGGATAAGCAGCGATGCTGGTCGGGGTGGTGTCGGGTGCCGGAATTACGCCGCGTATGACGCTATCCGGGTAAACAGTGTTGTCGGACGGGACGGCAGGCGCTTCCCCGGATGAGGGAGATGCTGTCTGCTGTTCTGCCCGCGTTGAGGGCACAACGTAGCCAATACGCTGTACGTAGCTTGTGTTGCCGAACGCGCTTTCCGGGCGCTGGCCGGTTTCAAAGTTGCCTGAGTAATAGCAGCTCAGGGCGCGCTGTAATGTTCCTCCTCGTTGATAGCAGTCGGTGATGATTTTCGCGGCAACAGTCATGTTGTCACAGGGGTTAAACATGGATTCGGCGCTTACGCCGAACTGCGGGAAGTTGGTGCTGGTTATCTGCATCAGCCCTACTGAATAACGGTGCTTTTTCTGCTTTATGGCCTCCACAATTTTTAGCGCCTCGTCTTTCGACGAAGGCAGATGAGAAATCACGCGGCTCCTGCCGCCCTTTACCGGGACAATCTCAGCGATGGCATATGGATTTAAGCCGGATTCGGTGCGGGTGATGTCGTGGATGGTATCGGGGTGAACGGCGGGAGCACACTGCATTGCGAGCTGAAACAACGCGGCAGTGGTTAACATAGTCAGTCCTTTCTGTAGAGCAGTACCTTACCGGTGGCACAGTCCGGGTTGATAAATAACTGAATGTCGCCCTGGCTGTTAGCTTGGGCAACACCGATTTTTGTAAGCGTCATTGCCAGCCGATCACCCTTCACCGAATACACGTTGTGCGTGTACTCGGTCATGGGGGTGAATACGGCTTCAAGCAGTGAGGCCGGAGCAGGCGTGATGTCAGGCATTACATTTCCTATTTTCCAGCAGTGAGGTGATTGCATCGATACGTCGCAGCCTGTCGGCAATAAGTACGGATACATCGGATTTTTTGAGTCCCTGCGCTTTCACAGTCAGGGTAGTGATTTCTGCCCGCAGGGCTGCCCGTTCAATTAGCAATTCTCGGACGTTATCCGGCAGCTCCCTGAGCGACCAGGTGCCATTAATGGCACGCGTGATACGGTCACGGGAGGAGCGTAGCGGCGGCTTGCCGAGAGTTGAATAAGGATTCTGACGCAGCGCCTTACGGCGGATGGTTTGCATGCTCATGGCTGTTTCTCCTGGGTATGAGTAAGCCACCCGCGTGCGGTGCACAGTGGGAGACAGGGAAGGATTAAACGGGAGGCTTAACGATACAGAGGAGTGAGAGTGTTACCCATTACAGGCGCGGCACGTCATCTCTTTACGCAGTCACAGAAAACACCTCCTTATCCTGACCGGGGAACGCCGCTGCTAGGTTATTAAAGAGCTAATGATTTGATTAATACAATAGTGCTTATAAGTTGGGTATTCAATAAAATTATAACTTATAGTATCGATTTAAGAATGATTCCAATTTTTAGGACTTTTTCAGCTGTGTAAAATGTTGGAGATGTTTGAAAAAATTGAAAAAAAATACTGGCAGGATAAAATCAAGAAAATCTCCAAATTCAGAGTAATAAAAATGCAAGATCTCGATGATGCAAAAGTGATAGAGGTACTGGCGAAGGTATTGACCAAAAAAGGTATTTCCAAGGTAAAGCACAATAGTTACATAAGTAAGGTGCTACAGATCACTACATCAGCGGGCTATAAGAAGTTGAATGGTGCGACCAAGTGGGAGGTTCAGCAACTCATAAAAGTAGTCCAATCCGTTGGCATGGATATGATTGAGTTTTTCCGTATTTATTATGAGGATAATAAAGAAATTCAAGATGCGATCTGGAACGATGGCCGCAGTGAACACTCTTGTAAGGTATGCCTCTATCCTGAAGGTTCGGAAGTAAACACAGAATACTCAGCACTGAAAGTAGCTGACCAATGGAACATTTTTCCGACAAATGATTTAAAAGATGAACTGCTTTATGAATCAAAACGAAGCATAGAAAGTATTGTCATAAATCCAAAGGTAATTAGCAGCACTAAGTATCGAATTGCACTACTTGATGACGATGCTAATATCACCGAAAGCTTAAAAGAAATCCTTTCGAACGATTATTATCAAGTAGATACTTATGATAACTTGAAAAAACTTACTCAAGCTGTCGCAACAAATCCGTATGACGCATATGTTTTGGACTGGATCATCGGTGATGAAACAAGCTTTAAGTTGGTTAAAGCTATAAGGTCGTCAAAAAATAAAAATGCAATGATAATCGTTCTTACAGGTCAACTATCTGGTATAAAAGATGATGAAATTGTAAAGTCAATTCATGATTATGACATTGTGGGACCATACGAAAAGCCGATTAAATCAGGCATCATCAAATCTAACATTGAAAAATATTTCGCCAGATAGATTATGAGAAATTTACTTGAATATTCCGGTAGCTTGATAAGTAACGATAGTTTGATCGTAGCACCTTACGATTGTCAGAAGCTAAGCTATGAAAATATTTTACCATTAAACAATGGTCTTATAAAAAACTGGAATATACAAAAATTCTCAAGTGATTACTCTGAAATAGAACACCTAAATGTGATCAATGGCATGGGAGTGACATTAGGTGATTCTATCGTCGGGATTTCTGTGCTGTCAGCAATCAAAAAAAAGAATCCCAAGATTAAAATTAAGCTTATTCGACCGGAGACTGCACCGTCATATGTTGAGGAACTGTATGAATTAGCATCCTCGGTTATAGATGAGCTTCATTACATGCCTTTTCATATTCAGAAATTGCCTTGTACTGCATTGAATATTGATGTGGGAAATCAGCTATATTCTCCAGATTTCCATATTATGGAAATGCATGATTATTTTATCCAAGGTCTTGGCGTGAAACTTGATGATGTTAACCATAATGAGCTATCTAATAAATGGTTAGGCAATATTGATCTCGGAGCGCCAGTTTTTGAAAACTACACACTTTTTGCACCTATTGCTAGCACAAAAATAAGAAGTATACCGTCGAAGTTCTATTATGACATAGTTGATATGCTTTCTAGGCGCGAAGGAAAAACGGTACTAGGTTTCGTGGATGTGAATCATAAAAATTATATTAACATATCAAAGTATTCACCCCATACGAAAGATTTCATAGCGCTAATTAAGTATGCTAGCAACGTTTATACTTGTGACTCCTCTGCATTGCATATAGCCGCTGGATTTGGTGTACCTATTGAATGCGTGTTTAATACAATACCGCCAGAATTAAGAACAAAGTATTACAGTAAGTGTAAGTCGATTTATGTTGGGAATAAAAGATTAGAAAAAATTCAGAGTAGTGAAGATTTCCAACTGGTTAAAATGGTGGAAAATAATTACAGGGAGTATCTTTATGGTTAAAATAATATCATTCTTATCCCTAATGCTTTTGTCAATTAGTGCATATAGCAATATTGGGGATATAGTTATAGATGGTTCAATCGCTAATGCTAACAGTGATAAAGGTTATGTGATTACTGAAAAGCAGTTTGATTCGTTCCCACGGGATACCATCGTAACGACAACACCTTGGACGCCAACCGGTAAAAAAGTAAAATTCAAGGGCGTCGACCTAAGTTATGTTTTAAAACTCGCTGGCGCTAATGGAGCAAAGCTAAAATTCCATGCTCTGAATGATTATGAAATCATTGTAGACATGAATGACGTTGAAAAATATAACATTTTATTGGCTACAGAAATGGATGGAAAAAGGCTTCAAATAAGGGATTTTGGACCTTATTTTTTGGTATATCCTTTAGATGAACATTATATTGAGCTTAACACGCCACACTATCTTGCACGGTTCATTTGGCAGATAGACAAAATTACGGTGCTCAAATGAAAAAAAATTTCTTTATCATTTTGGTTGCTCTGCTTTTGTTGATAGCATTCACTGTGTCTAGTGTTGTTAAGTACACCAGTCTTTTATCGGAGAAAAATTTATACACCGTCGCTGGCACCCAAGAAAACTACGGTTTCTCAGTGGCAAAATTCATTATACAGTTGAATGAGCTTTACACGCTAATCAATAGCGATAATACTATTGACGATGTTAGGCTTAAATTCGATATCCTTTATTCTCGTTTGAATGTTATTTATGTAAAGAGTGAGGCGACTGCACCTCTATATAAACAGCAAGGCTATGAAGAAACAATTGATTCGATAAACAAAAAGCTTGAAGACATAGACGGGCTGCTTTCGCATAATCACCCTGATTATAAAAAAATAAGTACAATCATAGCTGATATAAAACCGCTAACTAAAACCGTTACAAATCTTGCTGATATGGCTGAAATAGCACAAAGGAATGACGCTCTTAAAGATTTCAGGAGCAAACGTCAGCAGTTATGGACTCTGCTTTTTATTACAGGTGGGTTGATTTCCTTACTTCTTTTTGTCCTATTTATTTACATAAGTAAAATTAACCGATTGTTACTATCAGAACGGGCTGCTTTTGCCAGTAAAAATGCATTTTTAGGTATGGTAGGCCATGAACTCAGAACATCTTTACAGGCAATAGTGTCTATCATTGATGTCGTAACCAATAATCTGAGTGGAGGGATTAAATCTGGTCAGATAGAACGACTTGAAACTGCTGTTTCGAAAATGGAGCGCCAGTTAAATGATTTGGCTGAATTTGCAAAAATTGACAACGGATCTGTAGAGATAAAAAACACCTATAATAGCTTGCAAGCAATTGTTACTAACGCTGTGCAGGATTGCATTGCTATTTATGAAAAAAAGGATGTCACAGTTAAAATAAAAAACAATAATGATGCAGTGATTTTTACAGATGCTCTACGCCTTAATCAAGTAATTGAAAACTTAACCAGTAACGCTATTAAGTACACTGAGCGCGGGGAAGTTAATGTAGATTACTTTATAGAAAAAGGTAAGGTATTAAATATTGTCATTTCTGATACCGGAAAGGGAATCCCTAAAGACAAACTAAAGTTCATATTTAAACCATTTACACGAGTTGTAGATTCGAAATCCACTGTACCTGGATTTGGGATGGGACTTGCTATTGTTGCAGGGATAATCAGACTATTAAAAGGTACTATTCATATATCTAGTGAAGTAAATGTAGGTACAACTGTTACAGTGAGAATACCTATCAAGTTGGGAGATAGCAGCCTTGCAACAGCTGAGGTATCTGCTTCAGCTCCCGGAGATGTCTTCGGCGTTCTTAGCTTGCTTGTTATTGATGATAATGAAATGGCCTGTTCGTCTCTTTCCAGTCTGCTTACTAATGCTGGATACATTGTCGAGGCTACAACCTCGCCTGAACGAGCCCTGGAAAAGCTTCTGCGTAAACCTTATGACGTTGTCCTGAGTGATTTACAAATGCCAGGCATGACAGGTGATGAGCTGTATGCAACTGTTAGTAGCAGTCAGAATCCTAATCGATCCACGCCTTTCATATTCATCAGCGCATACAGTGATGCACACTCTATCGGACAGGCTCCTTTGTTAACTAAACCTGTCAGGTTAAAAGATATAAACCTTAAAATACATGAGGTTATGTCAAATCAAGGACGAGTCAAAAGTGAGTAGGCATTGTCGTAATATTTGCGATTATAGCTTTGGTGTTCTCGATCGTTGCGAATTTTGAAAATTTGTGGAGTCAAATGGCGCCGAAAGCCCGGCGTAGCCGGTTACCTGGCTATAAACTCTGCCACCCTACCCCCTGCCCTGATTAGCCTTAACCCGCTTACAGCAATGAAGAAGTAAAAGTAATCCCTTTTAACCCCGGTGAGCGGGCTTTACGGCGTTTACGACGTAAAGGGCGTGATTTCCGGGGCCTTAGCGGCGGCAGCTTGCTGCTGACGCTTAGGGGGATGTTCTTCAGTTATTTCAGCGACACCAGGGAACTTAACACGGTAGTTGCAAAGCTATACCCGCTAAAAATGTCTCAGATGCCTCTGTACGCGGTCGGAGTGGTCCCGGCAAGGCGTCAGCCGCAGCCGGGGCGTATCTCCGCGTTAGCGGGCCGAAGGGCCGCTTACGAGCGTGTACCCGACAACTGACCGCAGCTCCACCCACAGCGATGAAGAAGAGTAGTTACAACACCCATCATTAAAAGCGACACTACTCCCGGCCTTCGGCCGGGGGCGGCGGCGCTTTTCAGTGGTGGGGAGGGGCACCCGGCCGGCAAACCGGCGCCGGTTTTATGATGAGCTTTCTTTTGAATGCTGTAACTAATTTGGTTCTCCGGTCGGGGCCCTTCGCGAAGCGATGGGAGCTCTTTCTGATGTTGCCGAACCGGCGCGACCGTCAGGTCGCTGCAAGAGCGGGCATTCTCCGGAGCCTGTCCACAGGGTAGGCGATGAAGAGGTTATGTGTTTACAGGATTTATTAAAGGATCTTTAAAAGAGATACAGAACTGGTGTTTAAAAGGAACTACGCGCCCTGAAAGACCGACGGCAGGCTCAGAAGATGCTCCAGCGTGGCCATAGTACGTTCACCGAAGACGTGTGCAACAACCGTCCTCCGTATCCTGTCATACGCGTAAAACAACCAGCGCTGGCGTGATTTAGCGCCGACGTAACCCCACTGTTCGTCCATTTCCGCGCAAACAATGACGTCACTGCCCGGTTGTATGCGTGAGTTTACCGACTGCGGCCTGAGAGGCGGTGTAAGTGAACTGTAGCTGCCATGTTTTACGGCAGTGAGAGCAGAGATAGCGCTGATGTCCGGCAGTACTTTTACCGTTACGCACCACGCCTTCAGTAGCTGAGCAGGAGGGACAACTGATGGAGATGGAAGCCACGGGAGCACCTCAAAACCACCATCATACACTAAATCAGTAAGTTGGCAGCATCACCGTAATCGTACAGCTAAGAACAAGTGCTTCAAGTCTACTTATTAAAATGTACCTTTGAAAAAGTAGACTTTCTGCGGTACGCTCTGACAGTAAGTTTGCCCCCGATTTTTTACGCAGCGCGCCGGACGGAGCCCGACATGATCCTGATTCCCGATGACGAACCGGAGCTGAGTCTGCCCGCAGCCAGTGAGGAATTCCTGCCGGCGCTGTCAGGTGAGAATGCCCCGGTCAGCCCGGCCCGGGCCTACCTGCTTTCACTCAATTCCCACCGCAGCCGGCAGACCATGGCCTCGTTCCTGAACATCGTCGCCGTTATGCTCGGAGCTGCCTCCCTGGAGTCCTGCAGCTGGGGCAGCCTGCGGCGCCATCACGTGATGGCCGTGACCGAACTGCTGCGCGACACCGGCCGGGCCACCGCCACCGTCAACACCTATCTTTCGGCACTCAAGGGCGTGGCGAAGGAAGCCTGGATGCTCCGGCTCATGGATGTGGAGAGCTTCCAGCATATCCGGGCGGTCCGTAACCTGCGCGGCAGTCGGCTGCCCAGCGGTCGGGCGCTGCCCCAGGGGGAGATCCGCGCCCTGTTTGCCGTCTGTGAAGCCGATCGCAGCTGCCTCGGGGCGCGGGATGCAGCGATGCTGGCGGTCATTCTCGGCTGCGGCCTGCGACGATCCGAAGTAGTGAGCCTGGATTTGCGTGACGTTGTCACTCAGGACCGTGCGCTTAGAGTGCTGGGTAAGGGAAACAAGGAGCGACTGGCATATGTCCCGGCCGGTGCCTGGCAGCGGCTGCAGATCTGGATCGATGAGATCCGGGGCGAGACCCCGGGCCCGCTGTTCACACGCATCCGTCGTTTCGGGGATGTGACTCTAAACCGGCTAACCGACCAGGCGGTGTACCATATCCTGCAGGTGCGCCAGGGTCAGGCCGGCATCACGAAATGTTCTCCACACGATCTGAGGCGAACCTTCGCCACCGCGATGCTGGATAACGGGGAGGATTTAATTACCGTGAAGGATGCGATGGGCCACGCGAGCGTCACCACCACCCAGCAGTATGACCGTCGCGGGGAGCAACGCCTGCAGGACGCGCGGGATAGACTCAACCTTATTTAGGGCTAAGTAAACACAAACAAGGGGGCTGTACCCCCTCTAATTTTACATTAACACGATACTCGACAGACTTTCCCAGTCGTAGTCAGCAACCATCGCCCGATGGAGGCTGGGATAAATGCTGACAGCCCGACGTGAAGCAAAAGGCTCTCGCCGCTGGCATGGCTTAATGTCGCGGTCCCCTCAATCACTAACACAATTTCAGCGCTGGATGTCATTACCGTTTGATTGTTCACCGCAGTGAAAATACTGAAATGGAAATCCTCAACAGGAATAGGATAGCGCGCTTCTGCGGCGTGCTGTTCCGGTAACATAGGGGAGCCCGCAGAATTCGGAAAAAATCGTACGCTAAGGTTTTCCGGGCATCCGTAAGGGCCGAAACTTCCCGTCTTCCAGTCTGCGGCTCTGCCGCCAGACGTAATCGCCGGTTAGGTTGATGTGCTCCCAGCCCAGCGGCGACAGGAATTGCAGCAGCTCGCCGTCCACCGGCTTGCCGGCCTCGACCAACCCCTGGGTGGCGCGTTCCAGGTACACCGTGTTCCACAGCACGATAGCCGCCGTCACCAGGTTGAGGCCGCTGGCCCGGTAGCGCTGCTGCTCGAAGCTCCGATCCCTGATTTCCCCAAGGCGGTTGAAGAACACCGCCCTGGCCAGCGAGTTGCGCGCCTCACCTTTGTTCAGGCCGGCATGCACGCGGCGGCGCAGTTCAACACTTTGCAGCCAGTCCAGGATGAACAGCGTGCGCTCGATCCGGCCCAGCTCGCGCAGGGCCACGGCCAGTCCGTTCTGGCGCGGGTAGCTGCCGAGCTTGCGCAGCATCAGCGAGGCGGTGACGGTGCCCTGCTTGATCGAGCTGGCCAGGCGCAGGATGTCGTCCCAGTGGGCACGCACGTGCTTGATGTTCAGGGTGCCGCCGATCAGCGGGCGCAACGTCGGGTAGGCTTGCACGCCCTGCGGCACGTACAGCTTGGTTTCGCCGAGGTCGCGGATGCGCGGCGCGAAGCGGAAGCCTAGCAGGTGCATCAGGGCAAAGACGTGATCGGTGAAGCCGGCCGTGTCGGTGTAGTGCTCCTCGATCCGCAGGTCGGACTCGTGGTACAGCAGGCCGTCGAGCACATAGGTGGAATCGCGGACGCCGACATTCACCACGCGGGTGCTGAACGGCGCGTACTGGTCGGAGATATGGGTATAGAACAGCCGTCCCGGCTCGCTACCGTACTTCGGGTTGACGTGCCCGGTGCTCTCGCCCCGGCCACCCGCGCGGAAGCGCTGGCCATCGGAGGATGAGGTCGTGCCGTCGCCCCAGTGGGCGGCAAAGGCGTGGCGATACTGGTGGTTGACCAGCTCGGCCAAGGCCGCCGAATAGGTTTCGTCGCGGATGTGCCAGGCTTGCAGCCAGGACAGCTTGGCGTAGGTCAGGCCGGGGCTCGACTCGGCCATCTTGGTCAGCCCGAGGTTGATCGCATCACCGAGGATTGCGGACAGCAGCAACGTCCTGTCTTTGGCCTCGGCCCCGTCCTTCAAGTGGGTGAAGTGGCGGCTGAAGCCCGTCCAGTCGTCCACGTCCATCAGCAGTTCGGTGATCTTGATGCGCGGCAGTAACTGGCTGGTTTGGTCGATCAGCGCCTGCGCCCGATCCGGCACCGCCGCATCCAGCGGGGTGATTTTCAGCCCTGACTCGGTGAGGATGGCATCGGGCAGCTCGTTGTCCTTGGCCAGGCGGGTGACGGTGGCCAACTGCTCGTCCAGCAGCTGCAAACGCTCTTCCAGGTACTGGTCGCTGTTCGGGTTGATCGCCAGGGGCAGGGCCTGCTCGCGCTTGAGTGCGGCGAACTTCTCGGCCGGCAGCAGGTAGTCGTCGAAGTGGCACTGTTGCAAATAGTCGGTGGTGATAAACTTATCATCCCCTTTTGCTGATGGAGCTGCACATGAACCCATTCAAAGGCCGGCATTTTCAGCGTGACATCATTCTGTGGGCCGTACGCTGGTACTGCAAATACGGCATCAGTTACCGTGAGCTG
>QNRL01000023.1 GCA_003315335.1 Pseudocitrobacter faecalis | reverse complement strand
GTGTTTGCGGGAAAAAAATCGGCCCAGATCCGCGAAATTTTAATCAGCGAGTCAGCTTGGGAAGAAATGACCTGCTTATTCGCACCTTCCCTAGAGTGCAATATGGTGTGCCTGAATATAAAACTGGCTCAATACATACTTAAAAGTGGTAGTCGTTAGAACTAGACTGTTAATGATACAATTCTCCTGTTATTTTATTTTTATAAAAGGTCTCAAATATGCTCAAAAACAGATTTTCTTTATTGTGTCTTGCTGTGGCATCGTCACTTACTCTTACTGCTTGCGATGTAGTTGATGCTGCCTATGACGAGACTTTAAATGATAATGCACCCGAAATTGTAATAGCTGGAGGATTCAAAATTGATATCCAAGGTAATGCAGTTCCGGTTGAGGGATATGATAATTGCTCTTTGAATACTCTTCAGGGAAGCGTTGATACGGATAAATCAAATTGTATTGTTCTGGATAGAACACGTAAAAAAGTACCGGTTCTAGTTCATTTGTCATCCGGTCCCGTCAAAGAAGAATGGAAGATCGAGCACCAGGTTGAAAAAACCAAATCCGGCAAAAATTTCATCCAAACTCGTATGATTAGACCTGACGGTAACTTTGTAGTGCCTGCATCCTCAGAACGAGGGATCTTTAGTGGCAAACATTACAGTCAAGCCAGCTAAGTCAAGTCTATCCGTTCAAACAGAAAAAGGTTTCTTAAAAATGACGTTATCCGCTGCATTGCAAGGCACTTTTAAAGAGATGAGGAAAGACAATACAGTAGGCATCACAGTTCAAACTTGTTCAGATATTTTTGACAGCAATGTTCCTCCGGCTTATGTTTTCTGGCTTTATCGTCTCAAAGCGGGAGAAACTTTGCCGCGCGGAAGGTTCTTCAGAAAAAGAAAGCCAATCATCAATGTTATGGCAGTTGTTCATGATGCTGCATTCGAAAAATAACTGCGCTATCAGGAAAGTTACTTTTATGAACGTAATTGCAGCTGGAATTTTTTGCTTTATTTTTTACCCTACAGCTTTCGCTTATGCTTGTTATAAAAAGAGATGGCTAGAGTGGATTTTTCTTACTTTAATTATAATTTTTGCTTCTGCCATTTCGATTCAACAATACAATGAAGCGAATTTTGTAAGTGAGTTAAATTACCCTATGTTTATCTCCGCCATATATGGCCTGTCACTGGCATGGTTTCCTTTTCCGATTGCTTATGTTGTTCTGCGCTTCCTTCTTGATGATTTACAGCATGAGTACCCTAAACAGTGAGCAGATTTTAAGACTCATGAACAACATCGAAAGCACGAAACAGTCTGCACAAGGAAGATAAGGAGTATTCTTAGCAAGATATCTTTGTACCTGAAGACATAAAGCTGGCATCTTTTTCCTTATAGAGTGTATTATGATTAAGTAAATCCTTATCAAAGAATTAGAAAGTGAGGTCGTATGTCTGAAGCACTCAAATCGTTAAACAATATTCGTACTCTTCGCGCCCAGGGCCGCGAGCTGCCTTTAGAAGTACTTGAGGAAATCCTCGAAAAGCTTAATGTCATTGTTGATGAGCGTCGTCAGGAAGAATCATCCAAAGCTGCCGAACTGCAAGCTCGTCAGGAGAAACTTGACGCCCTGCGTAAGTTAATGGAAGAAGATGGTATCAACCCGGAAGAGCTGCTTGGCTCATTCCAGGCCAAATCTACGGCTACCAAGAAAAGCCGTGAACCACGCCCGGCCAAATACTCATTTACTGATGAAAATGGCGAAACAAAAACGTGGACTGGACAGGGCCGTACCCCCAAAGCTCTGGCAGAACAAATTGCAGCCGGTAAAAGTCTTGATGATTTCCTGATCTAACTTTTGCCACCAGTTTTGATAGAGGCCACTTCGGTGGCCTTTTCTCATACGGAATCAATTTCAGGTACAGAACATATGAAAAATTCAGAACCTAAGAGCTGTGATCCCTATGTGGACAGTTTGATTAGAAATGCAGATGCAAAGGAAGCCAGGTCATTTCTCAAAATATTGAAGCCCTTACCATTCCTTATCGTTATCATCGCTGTATTCTTTTTTTGGGTATCGTTTTCCCGTTTATTATCCCAGGTCGCGTAAAACCTTTTTAAAGACTCTTCTTTACCAGATATGCTCCCTCACCGGGATGGTTTCAACCTCTTCAGTTTCCCATATTGGCAAAACCTTCAGGAAATAAGACGATACCCTCCACGCTTTCCATTAAAGCGGGATGACGACGCCCAGTTCTTACGACCAGACTCCACGTTTTCGATTAGGATGCCTTTGGGCCCTTCTAACGAGGCCACCTCAACAACTCGCACTTTCCGGATCAGTCTTGGATCCACTTCTTCCCAGATCTGGCCAACTGTAATATCTTTTTGGGTTTGCATTTAATCTCTCGCTGTCATTTAGTGAACAAGACTAATCCTCGCCGTGGTTCAGCTTATGGCTTTATTTACGCTGACGATCCTTAGCCTTAAATTTTTGCCATCGTATCCGAAGGTTTTCGATGTTAACCGGAACCTGCATGCGTGTCGTCTCTATCTCATTCCCATGCCATTTCAGGAGATCATCATCCAACTCCCGGGCCTCCCGGCTGAAGTAAATTTTCATAGTGTCAGGGTTTATGGCGCAATGGTCATTGTCGAACAGTGTATGGATATCACGGCGAAGTAAAATTCCGTTCGTTACGTCGGGAATGCCTTCTTCATGACGTGGCGTTAAGTGCGCGGCCTCAGTACGCCAGGGGGACCTTACGCCGGTGACAACACATCGCCCGTAGCAATTCAACCTAACATCCCGGGCGAAAGGACCTTGGTCAGGACTGGTGACAGAAGTACATTCCTGGCCCTCTTTGTAGATACGCTTCGGGAAGTCGATAGTGGTTTGAGCTGTTTGGGAAAGTGACACATACGTAACCCCTTTGTATCTCTTTATCCCACCATTAAAAGTGGTAGGAATCGAGCTGGTTATGGCCACCAGTTTCACATCGCCCATTTCGACGATCTTAAGGCTCTTATTAGCGGCTACATGTAACTGGATGAATTTACCTACGTACACATCATGGTTCTCATCTTGTCTTTCAACACACAGAACGACATGGTCGAAGGTTCTCTTGTCAGAGATTACCCAGTTGCCGGTTTTCACACGGCCTGCTTCACTCACCCCTGCGGTAAGATCGGGTATGAGCGTCCCCTGCATGCCGTCAGTTCGAATTGAAAGAATTTCACCCGATAAACCCAGCTCTGCAAGCTCACTAATAAACGGTCTTTTCATCCGGCTTACCGGTTTTGGCTTCGTCATTTTCATCTTTGCTGTAACACCTCAGTACCCCATTGCTCGTTCCTGGCGGGACAGCCGTTCATCAGCAGCCTGAAGACGCTCATCACGCCGCCGTGCTGCCAGAACCCGTCGTTCTGAAAAAGACATAGCCGCTACGTTTGGTACGCTGAGCTTACCGTCACCGGCACAAACGTCACAGCGAACATCAAATGCTCCGGCAAAATACTTTTCACGCATTTCTGGCTCCCACTCAGCCATTTCTGATTGGGTGAATCCATTTTCAAAGGCCGGGTTTTCCATGGTCCCGTGGCCTTCGCACTGGTGACAGATTATGTACTTAAATTTGCGCATGTAACGCTCCTGTATATGATGGATGAACCACTCTCGTTCAGGGTTATGGCGAAATGTTTATCGCCGCAGCGAGAGATTCAGTCTTGCTATCAATATTCCTGAAGGTTGTCCGCCTGATTTCAGGGAAAGCATTCATTCACTGGCCGGTTCTACCTTATTATTCATACAGATTAAAGTAGTTGTGCCTACTACTGCGGTCACCTTCCTTGACAAAGTAAGCAAAGTTTGAAAAATTTAACACCGACGAAAGGCCATACCTTCGTTAGTGTGCGAAAGCCGCTTGCGAGCGACGGAATAGGTGAAAGCTTTAGTCAGGGTTAATTACCCTGTCTGCGGTGATGGGATGGCTCAGGCGTATATCATCACTCCTTCCAAAGTCCGTACACACTCTTTCAGCCTTTGCAGAAATGCAGGGGCTGTTTCATATCAGACAAGCGCAATGAAATTTTCAAATGCTTTCCAGAAATTCAAAGGCCTTAAGCTTTATCTGTATCTTACGGTCCCCGCACGGAAAGTAACTTTCCTGAACAGGAACCGCCTTGCCAGCCTTAACTTTCTAAACGGTTAAAGTTACACCAGGCTGTAAATGGTGAAACAGTTTTTGAAGCCCATGAAACACCGCTGTCGGAAAGATAACTAGCCCCAAGACGTCTAACTTCTTTTTGATGTAGAGCTAATTCTTTCGGATCGGCAATATCTTCCACCACGCTCATCATGGCAATCTGAACTCCGGGAGATGCCATTTTATAAGCTGTCGAGCTTGCAACTGAATTTTTCAGGATTGCCAATCTTTCTTTTTCTGGTCGCCCGTTGTCAGACGTATTCGCGTACGTTGTACCCGCAACTAACAATGGAAGACTGGCGTTGGCACAGAACTGCATAACGCGTTTTTGCTGGAGCTGTAATTCAGTGGCTGCAAATGCTTTACTGCATCCGAGGATCCCGATAATCATCACTAATGCTGTTTTATACATAAAATTGAAACCGTCCTTATTGAACTTTAAATGTTGCGGTTAACACTGTGTGGAGATGTATGGACTGGATAATACCCACATGCCTGCGCCTGCCAGTATACCGGCTCAGGTATTAAACCTAAGAGATCTGGTGCACCGGATTTTACCTTTTCATTTCGGTTTTATCTTGAGCCTGGCTCTTGAGTTTAAATTTAAAGGTATGGCGCATGCAGGTTTCACTGACGGGTTTTCACACATCCCGGCTGTAACCCATCATTGTTCATGAGCCAGGCCCTGGTATCCTGCCCAGCGTACGGCCAGCCGCTCTAAGTCCAGATCGTACACCAGCGGTGTGATTTTACGGCCTTCAAACAGCTCGCCCAGCTCAATGCCTGGCTTAAAATGAACGGTCAGGGTGGCCGGATCTATGCCCATAAGATCGGCATCAAACAGAGCATGCATTGTTGGAGTCATCAGGATGCCATTAGACGGATTGTACCGGGTTCCATGTTCAATGTGTGCCGCATCCAGGACACCGCCATTAACCCAACCGGTTACCGCACAACGGCCCGCGAAATTCTCGATGAGCAGAGCTTTAAATTTACCCTGTGCCACGCCACTACGTTGCGTCACTACGCGCTCGCAGTGCTCACCCTGGATATCTACGTCAGGTTTCCGCTTTGGTTCGCTGGTGGCCGTCTCAGCTTGTTTTAGGGTGGAACGTGGATAGGCCAGGTTATATGCTGCGCCTGTGGTCATTTGCTCGATGACCGCAGGTGCATAACCTTCTGCTTCCAGCTTACGATATGCAGCCCGGTAGTCTCTTTGGGTTTTCAGCGGGTATATCTTTCCGCCTTTACCATCGAAAGCGATAAACCAGAAATCGTCCGTGCCAGTTTCCAGATTTCTGCAACGTTTCAGATGCCATCCGCCTTCTCTCGCCCAGATGGTACGGTTATTTCTGGCATTCGTTTTGTCATAACCGTTCTCGTCAAGCCAGCTATCAAAGCTGGTCAGCCCCAGATCCTGAACCTCCAGAGAAGGCACTCGAATGACCTGCAAGGTATGGCGGGGTCTTGGCTCTCTCATCTTGATCTCTTCCTAGCGCTGGTCTGGGAAATACGGATATTGCGGGCCATATTCATAGTCATGCGGGCCTGGCTCAACTTCCCAGAATGGACGGCCGCTAATTGTCTTTGGACCGCGCTCGTTTACGATGTCTTCTACATCCTGAATATTAAATGGCATCGTTGCCAGTAACAGCTGATCTTCGGGTGTCAGCGTCACAGTTGCACCGTCGATACGGCTGTAAAGGTCGGCAAACTGTTTACCTGCACCGTGCAACCGGTGCTCCGCTACACTTCTGATTGCGTGTAAGTCCAGCTCCGCCGCTTCCATGCGATCCACGTATAGTTTCATTTCTTTACGCAAAGCGCTCAGCTCACGGGCTTTAATAAACCCGCAGGCGTACCCACCCAGGGCGATAACTGCAATGATTGCTAAAATTGCCATTTTTTTCTCTCACGTGATTGCGGCCGTTACTCTAGTCTTAATGTGAAGTCTGGGAATTCGCTGGATGTTAAGTACGTTTTCATCCCCAGACTGACAGATGCTAAGGCGCGATCCCAACACTCCATTTGTAAGTATCAGGCCCATCTTCTCCGCTGGTGGCATCTGCTACAATCTGTGCATAACGTTCTCCAGCAAGTTCTCTTACCATCTGATCCACGACCCATTGCAGATGATGCATTTCATCGGTTCCGCCGTAACGACAAGCCAACTCAATAGCCCGCTCTATTCTTTTTTGTTCTTCAGTCATACTGAATCCTCACGCTTACATCAGCTATTCTGAAAACATGCACACTATAAATTGCGGCTGTCATTTCTCAGCCAGGCGCCTGCATTGCTGCCTCATTCCATCAAAAATACTTTCCGCAAGCTGCTGGGGGAACTGGTCCGGAAGAAGCCCGCTAACACGTTCAATGACACCCGGGGTTCTGGCGATGATTTCCTCTATCATCGCCTCTGTCTGCTGTTTACTCAGGCCGGTTATCTCACCATGCCTGATCCAGTGGCGTCGTTGTATTCGATATATCTGGTAATAGTTGCTACTGCCACGTACGGCCATCGCCAGTTTGCACTTCTGCCAGGATATCTGATTGTTCCCATGACCGATCACCGGCCATGCCGACAACACATCATAGAGTGGTGTAAGGTGATAACGTCCCTGTGGCCCAATAGAAATACTGAAATTTTTAGCGTGGCCATCTGTTGCGGCCATCATCCAGAAAACTATCTGCGTCATAAAAAACTGCGCTTTGTCACGCTCAGCACGGTCTGAATTACTCAGAACTTCCATAATTTCCGATATACCTGGCCCGCCGTCCGCCTGATATTTTCGTAATGGCGAAATGCCCAGGGCCTGACACATATCCTCCTGGGGTAAACGAATGATCCATTGTCCGTTTCCTGACCATTTTCGGTCAAAACGTTCTACCACCAGCGCTTTCTGATCTTCAAAGTGAGCAATCTGCGTTCTTGCCACGGGGAGCCCGTACTGTTCGAGAAGTACCGAGCAGAGCCATTCATTTTCAACCGACGAGCGCATGTCGGCTTTCATGTTCCCCACAAGTCCGAGCGGTAGCTTGAATATATGCGTCGTTGGTGTATTACCCTCCGGCATACACCACCGATCTTCATGCCACAGTAGGGCTGTTTTCTCCTGAGCACCGGCAATAGATAAACGTAAGTCGTCGTTATCTTCTGGCCTGCCCGGTAGCAATGTCTCCGTGGTATTACGCAAAGTTGCCGCAATTTCTGATTCAGTAAGCGGGTGATACTTCACGGAATATAAATCTGTGGGTTCATCTCCGTCATGAAGCAGCTGTATCGCGCCCACGCAGTCTTTTCCCAGCTCCGTCAGAAGATCAAAAGGCTCCAGGCTATCGGCCTTGTAACGCATTGCCAGACGTCTGCGTATGCCTTCGCTGTCCGGGAGTAAATTATCAAAATAGTCACGTACCACATTTCCACGCCAGACCTGGTTCCCGGGAGTAAAAGGAAGGGACAATGACAGCGGCCTTCCCTGTTCGTCTGCACTCCAGTCAGGAAGGTATTGTAAGCTGTCTACCCCTTTACTTTTTTCCCAGTATCCGACTTTGATTCCGTTCATCCAGATTGCCAGACGCTGCTGTTTCCGGCTCATATCGTTACCATTTCTCCTGTCGTGCAGGTGAGTTTGATTTAAGCATTTCTTCCGTCTGCTTCCCCTCTGAAGAGGCGGTTGTCGAGGAGAAGCTGATTTTTACGCCCAGGATAGAAAACACCTTGAATAGCCGTTCAATGCTCGCACTGGCAGGGTTGGCTTCCAGACGTGAGTATGTCTGTTGAGTGACCCCTAACCTTTCGGACAGGTCTTTTTGCGTCAGGCCATTCGCCTTGCGAAAACCAATGAGCAAGGGACGCAACTGGTTGAGCGTGTTTAACGGGTAATCATTATTGATCATAAGCTGGCCTCAGTAGTTCCTCTGATACACCTTGTACGCTGTTTTCTAAACATACACCCTAAAAGCTGTAATATCAAATTAACAGCCTAAAAGCTGTTAAATAGAGAGTACAACCTTTAGGCTGTTACTAAGTGGCAGCATAAATCTTTATGAGGTTTGATATGAGAGAACTATCAATAATAAGCCGTTACGCTCGTACAGCATCCGGTAAGAGAGCTGACAGATCAGGATCATCGGTAAACGAGAAGCGGAGTATCTTATGGCCCTGTTGTGAGCTGTATAAATAACTACGAGCTACTCTCTGCCTCGGGGAGGAGGCAGAGAGAGTATTAAAAGCAAAGGCAGACATTTTTAGCAGCTGGTGGGCTATGGGGTTCCGGAGGTGCTCCGGTGAATGTTACTTGACTGGCAAGTTTCCTGCTCTGATGGTCAATGCCTCGATGCTGTCTATATTGTTCTGAAGCCGTTCCAGTTCTGCCTTTTCAATACCGGCCCAAAGCTTTAAGTGTCGCTGATAAAGGGACCACTTGAGTGAGTGAAAACCATTCCAGGCCAACCCCATCCAGGAGGCGTAATTCGCATTGAGAATATTGCCGGTGATATACATTTTACCTGCGTTAACAGCACTGGAAGTTCCATAACCCAGGGCAAGCATCATCCGGAAGCGTGGATTTAGCCGCAACGGCATGGTATCCAGTAAGGTCTCCCCAAAAGCTCCTTTTCCCAGCGATACCTGTTTCGCCACATAGAAAACCCGCATCAAAACTTCCATTATGCTCATCGGAATACTTGTCACGATAAACTGACGAAAGTCATACCCGTTGACATACATGTACTCTATTTGTTTGCCGAAGTTAGAACTCCCCACAGGGATCCCCTCAAGCATACGAAGTAGCCCCATAAAAGGAGCCGGTAACCCCATGCCACGGTTTCCTTTTGCTGAGGGGGCATTAACATCCGATGCCAGGTGTCCAAACATTCTGGCGATGAGCCTGAAAATATTGGTTTCGTCTGTAACGCCTTTACTGGAAGGATAAACCACGATCTGTCCATTCTGAACCACCGTACAGGTCCCGTTCAGCATATCCTTTATACCGAAAATAATGCCCAGTACGGGATCGTGTGACAAAGCTCTTAAGCGGTGATTTGTGGGAGACAAAACGCCACCGGCCGCACCCACTAAATCGCTGCTGATCGAACTGTCTGGTGCCCCTATAGGGAACAAATCTGAGAGTTTTGTACTCAGGTCCTCCGGCAAAATGGCATTGAAGGCTTTCTGCACCTGTTTATTGAAAATACCATCCACTTCTGCCGTAAAGCTCACCGTAGGTTTTGGCGGGGCTCTGACGCAAAGTAAATCCAGCATGGATGCTATGAGCCCGCATCCGCAGGCAATAGCATAATCCCAGGCGTCGAGTGCGTAGCGATCATTAAATTCTTTAATATGATTCTGGATCCGGGCATCTACAACAGCCAAGTCATCCGTGGAGAGTATTGTGGCCAGTCCAATATCACCGCATACACGCTGGTTAGCCTCGCTATATATAGTCTTGAGACCAGTAGAATGCATGGCAGTATCTGAAGGGGTCATTTCTCGCAGATGATGTTCTTTAAGCGCCAGATGCTCCGCTTCATCAAGTTCAGTGCCGCTGATTAGCCCGGTCAACTGTGCCTTAAGGCTCTCTATATCACTGTTAATTGTCTCGTGAGCGTTCGCGATATCCTGACCACGGAGCTGAATATAACGGATGGCCCTGAACTCATCATCATAAGGAGACTGACTCATGTGTTTACCTCACCGCGACCAGGCTACCTTTTGGAGCTTTCTTAGTAAGCATGTCGATTGTTGCCTTGATGCCAGCAATTTCTGCCTTAAAATATTCCGCATTCGACATCAACCTTTCCTGAACTTCGTAGAGCTTTTGGATGGCCTGACTAAGGGCGGCTGTCAGTTTCGCATTTTTTTTGTGTTTCACTATCGCGTACCCGCCAATCCCTAACACAGCTACAGGTGCGGCCAATACCGCAATGCCTGCAACCATACCGCCACCGACGATAGACCCTGCTGTAGCGAGCCCGGAGGTTATGCCTGCTGCTGACACTCCCGTTGTACCAAGCGTATAGAGAGCACCGAAGGAAGCCGCTGCGCCTACGCCTGACCCCGCCAAAGCTGCTGCGCCCTCAGTAATACCCGGGAACTTATTTTCAAGCGCCTGAAGAGCACTTGTAACTTCATCCATTGCCTTCTTGCGAATTTTTTCGAGCTCTTCAGTTTCGGTAGCGTCCATTACAGGCCTCGTATTCATAACTTGCTGTGTGATAGGTGAAAAAGAGCACCATAAAAGTGATGAAGAAATCATGACTTACTATTGTGGCACTTTCGAGTTCATGTTTGTCAGTTTCAATGCTGTTGCTGTTAG
Source organism: Pseudocitrobacter faecalis (assembly GCA_003315335.1). Classification (GTDB taxonomy): domain Bacteria; phylum Pseudomonadota; class Gammaproteobacteria; order Enterobacterales; family Enterobacteriaceae; genus Pseudocitrobacter; species Pseudocitrobacter faecalis. The sequence goes on along the minus strand of QNRL01000023.1, from coordinate 5,653 downwards.
TAAGGGCAGACGCCATATCGGGCAGACCCAAAATAACTATCGTGCCAGCGTCATTTTGGAACTGACTTTGCTAAAAATCAGTAGCGGACTGAACAGACATGTGTGGATTTGAATCTGGGCAGGTTCCAGACATTATTCCAACCAGACTTCCAATGACAAAATGCTCGTCATTCTCGGAGACGACATAGGGTCCACCAGAGCAACCATCGGTGTTGAAATGTGCTATTACAAAGCGAGTTGTGAGATGTTGGGGAGAATGATTTGAGCAATTTAAAGGCCAAATGCCTGAAACTTCACCAGGGAATGTCGAAATTGTTGTCTCATTCATTGGATATCCGACACCCAATGTACCCATGCCAGCTGCGGGAGCCAGGACCTTAAAGTAACTACTTACAGGCTGTTGTATTCCAGCTGGTAATACGATTTCTGCACTGTCAACAAACGGAATGCCGTCTTTAAAGTCTGCCCTGTCATTAGCCTCATTGAGAATGAAATCGACTAGAACAGGCTCTTCGTTCACCAGTCCTTGATGGTTAAGAAATTTGACGTAAAGTTTAAGTGTATTGCTGACGGGATAAATTTTTCCAAGAGCATTGGTAACAACATGGGCTGCGGTGAGAATCTTTTGCTGCTGACCATTATCGAAACCAAACGCAGTTGCTTCGAGATGGCTACTAAAATGAGGATCATTGCTTACATAGATTTTACAAACGTAGTTTTCAAACATTATTTCCTCCTTTTGCCGGTACCTAATCAGTTACACGGCTGCATGTTATAAACAACTAAACTCGCTTCCTGATATTTGAGTTTGTATGTTTTGCCAGGCACCAGCTCACCTCTGAAACACGGTTAGTCTCCTCCATGACATGGTTATGGCGATGGTCAGAAACTGTTATCGACGAAAGGCTGGAATTCCTTTAATGGCATTATCCATTTCAAGTCGTATGTCCTGAACGGGAGCGTATATTTTTATGATTCCAGATCTTAACCCTGAAACATTCCCCGTATCAAAACTGACCCGTTACAGATAAGTCACCACCGGTGCTGTCGATTAATTTAGTGAATTGCATGTCCTCATCCCATAAAGGGTAGGGCCTACCCCCGGCATCGAGCAAACCTGACCACCCTGCCCTTATTAAGACCCCACATGCGGCAATGGTGCCCTGTCCACGCCGCCCGCGAACTTTGAGGAAATGGGGAGAAAATAAAAAGAAAACAAAAAGTTATCGGCTGAAGTACCGGCGCAGATCGGGAATCAGGCGAAGCCTGACAGCACGTTAGGGCCTGGCAGGGGGCTTGAGGGATGAGGACATGCAATTGTGATAACCTTCCCGCCACGGGGTCGGTTAAATTCGTATCCTGCCGGTGCAATTCCAACGGCCGCGTTACCAGTTCGCCGGGTAGCATGGCCAGCAAAGCCAGGCATCGAGCACCCGGGTTTCACTGACGGCCGCTGCATAGACGCCGGTATCCGGGAAGAAATAAACCGGGGTGGCGTTGTTCAGCTGGTCGCCTTCATCGGCCAGAGCGCCGATCACCTCATGAGGCTTAAGCAGCATATCCGTTAAATATTCATCCGGGTGGATGGCATTCAGCGATATGGCCATCTCCAGAAATTCATCCAGGGTATGGCGGGTACGATACCCCCGGAAAACCTCGTATGAAGGCGTGACGCATTCACCATCCAGGGAACAGGCATCGTAACCGGCCAGCTGCTCTTCGGTGAGTCCGGAGGCATGCTTTGCCACAAGATTCGTAAATTGCTCTTTATCGTCCATCACAATCCTTACGCTGTAGGGGCCTGTTTGTGTTATCACTGCTTCCGGTTTTTACTTCGCACAACCCGGCAGGTATCCGGTCGCCCGGGCGTCCTTTGCGGTCTTGTTCGCCCTTCGCCTGAATTACGTCAAATCCCTTTCACTACCCGGCCGCAGGGTGACACCTCCCCTTTTCTCCGGAAGCGAAAGAGGAAGAACAGTTTAACAGCCCGGATCCTCAATAATTTTCGCGTAACGGACTAAATAACCGGTTTATGCAGCTTCTGATAACCACAGACCGCGATAGAATAAAACGTCTGGTGAGGAACCGGAGTGTTATGTAAGCGGGGGGTTTAACTGGGTATCTGTGTAGTCCTATTTAGCCAGATATCCCGAATAAAAACCTCAACGATTAGGTAAACGAAATGGATGGATTCTGGTCGATGTTCTGTTTGTTTGTCGTGGTAGTTTCACTGCATAAAGCCCTTTCTGTAGCAGCAGCACGAGCAGACGCAGCAAAATTAAATATGCTTCTCAGAATGAGAAAGTTTAAAAAGTAGCTTTCAAGACATCTGAGAATTCTTTTAAATCCTCAGAGGAAGTTATATGTTTAGGCTATTTGCAAACTAAGGTTGGAATTCCATCATTCTAGCCTTAGATCTTTGATCAAGTGAAGTTGCTCACTTGGTTGGATTTTACCGTTTCCTGACGGCTTTTCAGAAGCGAGGGCTGGTTGGAATGCCTTCCAGCTAGAAGTCTTGCAGATGCTCTCCGGGCATTAACTCATTGTCGAATCTGCACCAGTATCACTAGGTTGTTGAGCGGGCGATTAGCTTTTTCACTGAGCCGCTGTACACTCGACTGCTTCAAGAAGCACTACTTACCATTTGCCTGCCGTAAGGTCTGTTCTTAGCTGGATTTTTTTGGGAGGATACGCAGTCATGACAACTCAATCCAGCTCAATACAATACGCTTACGCGCTAGACGGCGAGGGCACCCTCACGCACATTGGCGCTGCCCTGCGCTCACATACTTACACCTGCCCAGGTTGTAAGAGCCCCCTGACCCCGGTAATGGGCGAGTTCAACGCTAAGCACTTTCGCCATTCGGAAGAATGCTGTGCCCTTGAAACCTATCTTCACAAGTGCGGCAAAGAAGCATTCTTCTATCGCTACCAACAAGCTCTCAGCCGTGAAATGCCTATTAGCCTTGAGCTGGAGCGCCGGGTTGCCTGTAATGGTTCTCGTTTAGCCTTGGTTAGAGACGAAGCACGTCAGTGCGTAAAATCCGTGCCTGCACGCTACAACTTGACTCAATTTTTCGATCAGGCAGAGCTGGAAAAACACGATAAGGTCACAGGGCTGCGACCAGACGTGATGTTGTATGATACGACTGGCGAAAGGCGTTGCTACGTAGAGATTTGTGTCACACACCCCTGCTCTCAAGACAAGATCGAAGCCGGTATCCCGATTCTTGAGTTTAAGGTCCAATCTGCCTCTGATATTCAGATGTTGCTTACCGGGGCCTACTCGATCAAGGAGAAGATCCTGAGAGTATTCAACTGGCTTCCCCCGTTTCAATCTGTGGACACCTGTAGCGGCGTCTGCTCAGTAGGTAACGTGGATATGTCTGTCTGGAGTTTAAGTGGTTCCGGCCGACTCAACGAACAAACGATGCCGCTCGCTGAAGTGGATTTAACAATCAATTCTGACGTGAACACATGGCCTAGATCGTTAGGGGCCGCTGAGCTGGCTGATAACTTACGAGCTTTTATCCGTCACGCCGATCCTCATTCACTATTTCCCAACTGCATTATGTGCGAGCAAGCAGGCCGATGGGAGGATGGCTATCTGCAATGTCACAGTAAGGCAAAGATCGTTCCCTACACCGAGGCCCGTCAGTGCGCCAATTACAAGGTTAAGGCATGACCAAAAGACTGACTTGGGAGCAGAAAAGTATTGTCAGCCATGACACCGGACATGCGTTGGTAAAAGCCGTACCTGGTAGCGGGAAAACAACCACACTTGTAAAGCGCGTTGAGCGGCTGGTCAAGACGGGAACTGATCCTCGCTCCATTCTGATCCTGATGTACAACAAGTCGGCGCAGGTGAGCTTCACGGAGAACTTGAAGACGGCACTGATGTCGAGCGTGATTCCAGAAATCCGCACGTTCCACAGCTTGGCCTTAAAGATTGTTGGTTACGGAGAACGCCAACAGATAATCAAGAAGAAAGACCTCATTACTCCAAGCGACTACCGCTATGAGCAACTGGTAAAGCAAGCCTACCGCTATGGCTTTGACCATGAGGCGAATTATATTGACCCCAATGAAATTGAAAACTTCGAGCTGTTTATTGCTCGCTGCCGGGCGGCGGCCGTAACTCCTGTTGATGCTGCCAATGATCCAACGTTCAGCAACATCAAACGGGAGTTTATTCACGCCTATGGCCGCTATTGTGAGCTGCTGGAGGAAAACAGTCTGCGAACCTTTGATGACTGTTTGATTGAGGCTGTCGCACTGTTGCGTAATGACAGCAGCCTTGGTGCCCACTTCAAGCACATCATTGTTGATGAATATCAGGACGTTAACCTGATACAGCATGACATGACCCGCTTGCTATCTAAGTCGGATACGTCGGTTATGGCTGTTGGTGATGTTAACCAGTGTATTTATGAGTGGCGTGGTGCTCGACCAGACTTTATCGGCGGACTGTTTGAAAGGCACTACCCGAATACGAAGGTGTTTCAACTGTCATGCACGTTCAGATTTGGCCATGAGCTTTCCTTGATGGCTAACTCGGTAATTCGGCGCAACTCTACAAAGCTGACCAAGCTTTGTGTCAGTCATCCTAGCACCCCCAAAACAGAGGTCAGATTGCACTTTGATAACTGCCTATCCAAGGTGCTATCAAACCTCTCGGTGAGCAGTGGAACACAAGCCATATTGTCCCGCACTAAGGCGAACCTTGCTGAGGCGGAAATTGCTTTACGCCTGTGTGGGCTACCTTATCGCTACCTCAATGGTTCAAGCGCATTACACACCCGCACCGAAATCGGGATACTGGTAGTTGGCGTCTTGCTGTCTGTGTACGGCGATCTGCGGCTACTGGAAAACCATCCCAACAAACAAGCGATTGTTTACGGCTTTCTGAAGGAGGCTGGTTTTAGATGGCAGAAAGGGCAATTCAAAGCGGCGCTCAGTGGATTGATGGCTCCGCACGCCGACCTATGGTCTGCTCTAGGTCAGTTATTCGAGGGCGCACAATACCAAAAAGATCGGCTGGGCAGGCTCGCCACTATCTGCCAGAAAGACGGAGAGGAAACGCCTGCTATCGATGTGTTACGACGCCTGAGTATGGAGGGTTTCATTGATAGTGTTGGCTCTGAGGGTGTAACTCGCACTGGATCGAACGACCAGCAACGAGGGGTCGTGAGGATCGGGGAGCTACTTGACTCCAGTAAGATCGATTCCCGCACGTTTTTAAACCTTATCTTGAATCCAGGCGAGGCTGCTACTGACTGCGATCCCTTCATCCTTTCCACACTGCATGGTTCCAAGGGGCTGGAGTGGGATAACGTAATACTGATCGGGGTCGTCTCAGAAAACGGAATCTATGGTCACTCCCGTTTTTGCAACACCGATTTTGACGACAAGTTGGCTTGCTTGAATCTATCCGGCGTCTGAATGGGATTTTATTCCCGCGCCTTGATGAGTTCCGCGCCTGATGAACCTCCAGAAAATATACGGCTTCAATGAGCCTTTCCGTTTTACAGGTTCCTCAACAGGCCGGTGGGCCGTTTGTATCATCAATATCAGTATTCGCAAAACCAGATGAATGATTGTTTAAACTGGTGTATTTCTGCCTTTATGCTTCGTAAGTTTGCTGTCGCGCCGT
>QNRL01000022.1 GCA_003315335.1 Pseudocitrobacter faecalis | reverse complement strand
GTAGTGCCAGAGGGTGACCAGTCCCTCGTCTTCACTCTGCGTGAGTTTTCCGGTCAGGTCATAACGGTAACGCTGCGTCCGCCCGTCAAAGCCGCGCTGCTGTACCAGGCGGTCCAGCGCATCGTAACGAAAGGCGCTGTGACTGCCGTTCTCGTTGGTCAGCGTGGTGACACGTCCGGCAATGTCGTACTCCATGCTGCGCGTCAGCCCGCCCTGCGTGCTGCTGACCGCCTTTCCCCACGCATCGTACTGTGTCTCACTCCGGTTGCCGTCCGGGGCAATGACGGCGGTCAGGTCGCCTGCGGCGTTGTACTCATACCGCGTTTCATGGCCCTGCGTATCTTTTCGGCTGACCAGCTGGCCACGCGGATTATAGGTATTGTAAGTGCTGATGCCTTCCTCACGGTGGACCGCAGTCATCTGGCCGAAACGGTCATACTCATAGCGGGTCTGGTAGCCCGAGCAGTCAGTGAACGCCAGCAACTGCCCGTAGCAGCTCCAGGTCATCTGCCGGGTGCTGCCCGTTGCGTCCGATGTTGCGGTCGGTAATTCACTGTGTGGATTATCACAGGCATACCGGGTGACGTCTCCGCTGCGCGATGTCTCCGATACCAGCCTGCCCGACGCATCATATTCCCGGCGGCTCTCCAGACCGTCCGGGTACACCACCGCCGTCAGCTGGTTCCCGTCGTTATAGTAATATTTCGTTTCCCTGCCGTCCGGCGTGGTGATGTCCGTGATATCCCCTGACACCACATTCAGACCGTACTCTGTCCGCCGCCCCGCCGCATCCGTCTGGGCCGTGAGCCTTCCTGCGGCGTCATACCCGCTGTGCGTGACGCTGCCGTCTGCCTGCTCCTTCATCACCACCCGCTTCAGCCCGGCTTCGCCCTGGGTATGCAGCACCTCGCGCCGGTTCAGGCTGTCGGTGATGGTGATGCGGTTTTTTTCATACTGATAGGTGTAGCTTAACCCTGCCGGGTTCAGCTGCTCTGACACCCGCCCCGCATCGTCGTAGCGGTAGCGCATCTCCGGCCTTCCCGCATAACGGTGCGCCACCATCCGGCCCGGGTGCTGCGGGTCATACGTGAAAGCGCGCACCTGCGTATTGCTGCGGTCATATACCGCCAGCAGTTCACCGGCTTCCGTATACGTGTACCGCGCCAGTGGCGCACCGGGCAGGCTCTCCGGATATGCGGGGTCGTGCGCCAGCCACACCGCTGAAAGACGGATACCCCGGTCAGAACCGTACTCTGTGCTCTCCGGCAGTGAATCAGGAATGTCCGGTCGTTTTGCTCCGGCGACGACCGCCTGCTGCCGGCCCTCTTCCGCCCGCTGAGCCTGCGTGGTCAGCACCAGACAGAACTGACGGCCTGCGCCATCAGTCACCCCGGTGATTTCCCCGGCAAACTGGCCTGCTGCCTCACGATGGAAAGTCTGCGTCCGCCCGAAGCGGTCCGCCAGCCCGGTCAGCACCCGATACGGAGGCAACGGGGCAGGCAGCACCTCATCTACGCCCGGCACCCGCTCACTCCAGCCGAGAATCCACCACGGCCCCAGTGGGCTGTTGGTCGCCAGATAAATATGCGGACTGGTTCGAATATATTCAGGTAGTGCCTGCCAGAGTGCGGCAAGCCGGTGGTTTTTATCCAGTTTCAGGACACCGCCGCGTACCAGCCAGAATGATTCACTGCGGCTGTAGCCGTCTTCTCCGGGAAACAGGTACTCAAAGTAAATGCTTCTGCCGCCGTTATCATTGAGTATCAGTTCGTTATCGCGTATCTGTAAGCGGATATCCGGGGGCATTCTCCAGCCAGGGCCAAAAATGCCGACGGGAGAAGGTGTTTTTGTCTGGTAGCTGCTGTAGGTACGGGAGAGGATGAACGGCAACGGGCCGGACAACGCCAGGTCGGTTTCACCGGGCTGTACTTTTGCGCCGAGCAGCGGATTGACCGGGTTACCGGATGTGTATCCGCCGGGGCACACCGAGCAGGCCACGCCGGTGGGTGCACCAATTCGTACGCCAGCCGACCCCTGAACAATCGGGCCACCGTACCGGGTCATGTCTCCCTGGCGTGCCGCGGGTTTTCCGCTCATGATACGAACTCCCTGTATTGCACAACATCCAGCTATCAGAAATACCGCTGACAGCCTCCCTGATGCTGCACTTTAAAGGTAACAGGAGGGTAAAAATGAGAGGCGAAGGCAAGAAAGCCATACTTTAGGAATACATTTATATTCCTGAAAACAATGCAGTTACTCTATTCATAATGCAGACAGGTGGATAAATCCCACATTCCAGACCAGGGGAGAATATTGAGGATCTATGGTTGTATTCATTTCACTCAACCAGCAAAAATGTAACCGGTTTCAGTTTTTTCAGCCTTTCTTTGTGATGGCTTACACACAATCGCCGCAAAGCAGTTGTTGAACCCTCTCTCCCGCGATAAAGATGTGACATCAAGGAACATGAGGGCGAATTATGAAGAACATCGTTTTATGCTGTGCTGCAGGTATGTCCACCAGTATGCTGGTTCAACGTATGAAAGACGCGGCTCATAAGAAAGGTATTGAGGTTTCCATCAAAGCTGTGCCGGTCGCGGAATTCAAAGACAATCTTAATGAAGCCGACATCATTCTGCTTGGCCCTCAGGTCAAGTATGAGCAAGCTAAGCTGCAGGCGCAGGCCGATCCGCTGGGCAAAAAAGTGGCGGTTATCGACATGATGGATTACGGCATGATGAAAGGTGATGCCGTTCTGGAAAAAGCCCTCAAACTGATGGAGTAAGCTGGCATGGAAGATTTGGAAACCACCATTATGGAGCTGCTGGTTAACGCTGGCGCAGCACGTAGTGCCGCATTAACCGCGTTACAGCTGGCACGCAAAGGCGATTTCGCCGGTTCAGAAAAAGCGATGGCGGAGTCACACGACTACGTGAAGCATGCACATACCATTCAGACACAGCTTATTGGTCTGGATGAAGGCACCGGTAAATTACCGGTTAACTTGATCACCGTTCACTCTCAGGATCATCTGATGAACGCGATGGTGATTCAGGATTTAGCGACGGATATGATCGAACTCTATCGTCGCACCGCCTAATCAGACGCATTAGAGCAGGTGCCTTACGGCACCTGCTTTTTTATTACAGAAAACCGTACAGCCCGGCGAATACCCAGCCAAATACGCACGAGACACTCACGCCAATTAAGCCCGGCAGAATAAAACTGTGGTTAATCACGAAGCGACCAATATGCGTGGTACCTGAACGATCGAACTGAATTGCCGCCAGGTCGCTGGGATAGGTTGGCAAAATATAATAACCGTAGCAGGCAGGCGCTGAGGCCACGATATACGCGGGATCCACGCCAATCGCCAGCGCAACAGGAACAATCGCCGCCAGCGCTGCCGCCTGAGAGTTCACGAATTTCGAGACCAGCAGCAGCACAATTGCATAGGCCCATGGATACTCTTTCACCATTTCGCCTAACACGCCCTTAATTTCAGACATGTGTGCACCGAACATGGTCTCCGCCATCCAGGCGATGCCGTACACCGCTACAATCGCAATCATCCCGGAACGGAAGACTTCATTTTTGGAAATCGACGCCGGATTGGTTTTGGTGATGATGATAATCAGCGCACCGGAAAGCAGCATAAACATCTGGATGACCAGCACCATCGACAATGGCTTGCCGTCAAAGGCCGGGCGAAGTTCAGAGAATGCCCCCAGTAGTGCCACAACCGCAATGGATGCCAGGAAGATCCACATCGCCACCCAGTTACTGGTGGGGAGTTTTTTATCCAACAACGTCGCCGTATCGCCATACACATAGTGGCGGTTTTCCGGTACGGCAATAAACGCCTGGAAGGTCGGGTCTTTATCTAAATCCTTCCCGCGGAACCAGCTAAAAATACCAATCGCCAGAATGCCAAGCAGCGTTGAGGGAATGGTAATGGATAACAGATCGAGGAATTCAAGATGCTTACCGTTAAAGGTGAAATTACCAAGCATCGCCACTAATGAGACCACGGCAACGGAGACCGGGCTGGCTATAATGCCCATCTGCGCGCCGATAGAACTCGCCGCCATGGGACGTTCAGGCCTGATATTATTTTTGATCGCCACATCGTAGATGATCGGCAAAATGGTATACACCACATGTCCGGTACCACAGAGAATGGTTAGCGTGCAGGTCACGAAAGGCGCAACAATAGAGACATACTTTGGATTACGTCTCAGAAGTTTTTCGGCAATTTGCAGCATCACATCTAAGCCGCCAGATGCCTGAAGCGTTGCCGAAGCGGCCACCACAGCAATAATCACCAGCATCACATCGACAGGCGGTTTTCCTGGCTGAAGATGAAAAACAAAGACCAGAATAACCAGTCCGATGCCGCCTAAGAGGCCCAGCGCAATACCGCCTTTCCGTGCGCCGTAGAATAAACAAATTAAGATGATAATGAGTTGTATAGCAAATTCCATGCATCCCCCAAATCCTGTCCGTTAATATCCGCTATTTTGTCGTGCACTGATTATTGTTTTACCTTTCCTCCTTCGACTTTTTCAGGGCAACAAAACCCGCCCGACACGACGGTGCCGGGTGTAAAAATCATTTATTTGATTACTAAGATGCTTTGACTATATCCACTTTATAAATGTGGTTTTTTGATATGCGTAGAATTTTTAGCCATTGATTTTTGACAGATATAAAAAAAGCCAGCCGGGAACCCGACTGGCTTTTTAAGCGCTACCTTAACGATTACTCGTTATCGGAACCGCCCAGGCCTGCGTTCAGCAGTTCTGCAAGGCTGGCAGATGCTTCTTCCGCACTCACCTGCTGAGTAGCAGGTACTTCACCTGCTGCACGGCGGCGAATACGATCCTGGTGGTACGCATAACCGGTACCCGCCGGGATCAGACGACCTACGATAACGTTCTCTTTCAGGCCACGCAGTTCGTCGCGTTTGCCCGCAACGGCTGCTTCGGTCAGGACACGAGTGGTCTCCTGGAACGATGCCGCAGAGATAAAGGACTCGGTTGCCAGAGACGCTTTGGTGATACCCAGCAGATCGCGGGAGAACGTTGCGCCCACTTTGCCGTTCGCTTCCAGTTCGCGGTTAGCGATCTTAACGCGAGAGTATTCAACCTGTTCGCCTTCCAGGAAGTCGGAGCTACCTGCGTTTTCGATGGTGGCTTTACGCAGCATCTGACGAACGATAACTTCGATGTGTTTATCGTTAATCTTAACGCCCTGCAGACGGTATACGTCCTGGACTTCGTTAACGATGTAACGAGTCACAGCATGAACACCACGCAGACGCAGAATGTCATGCGGTGCTTCCGGACCGTCGGAAACCACGTCACCACGTTCTACACGTTCACCTTCGAACACGTTGAGCTGACGCCATTTCGGAATCATCTCTTCGTACGGTTCGCTACCGTCTACCGGGGTGATAACCAGACGACGTTTACCTTTGGTTTCTTTACCGAAGGAAATGATGCCGCTGATTTCAGCCAGGATTGCCGGCTCTTTCGGACGACGAGCTTCGAACAGATCCGCAACGCGTGGCAGACCACCGGTAATATCCTTGGTACCGCCAGATTCCTGCGGAACACGAGCCAGGGTGTCACCAGAACTGATCTGGATGCCATCTTCCAGCTGAACAATCGCTTTACCCGGCAGGAAGTACTGCGCAGGCATATCGGTGCCAGGGATCAGAACGTCGTTACCCTGAGCATCAACGATTTTCAGTGCCGGACGCAGATCTTTACCACCGGTAGTACGTTCAGCGGAATCCAGAACCACCAGAGAAGACAGACCGGTCAACTCATCAGTTTGACGAGTAATGGTCTGGCCGTCGATCATATCAGTGAAGCGAACAAAACCGCTTACTTCGGTGATAACCGGCATGGTGTGTGGATCCCAGTTTGCAACGGTTTCGCCGCCGGCAACCTGTTCGCCATCACCTTTCGCCATAACAGAACCGTAAGGCACTTTATAGCTTTCTTTGGTACGACCGAATTCGTCGATCAGTTTCAGCTCGGTGTTACGAGAAGTGATAACCAGTTTACCGCTGGAGTTCACAACCGATTTCGCGTTGCTGAGCTTGATGCTACCTTTGTTTTTCACCTGGATGCTGGATTCAGCAGCCGCACGCGATGCCGCACCACCGATGTGGAACGTACGCATGGTCAGCTGTGTACCCGGCTCACCGATGGACTGTGCCGCGATAACGCCGATAGCTTCACCTTTGTTGATGATGTGGCCACGCGCCAGGTCACGACCGTAGCAGTGCGCACATACACCAAAGTCGGTGTCACAGGATACAACAGAACGCACTTTGACGGAGTCAACGGAGTTCTCTTCCAGCAGATCACACCAGTGCTCGTGCAGCAGCGTGTTACGTGGAACCAGAATGTCCGCGGTACCCGGCTTCAGAACGTCTTCAGCGGTTACACGACCCAGTACGCGATCGCGCAGCGGCTCTTTAACGTCACCACCCTCGATAACCGGGGTCATGGTGATGCCTTCCAGCGTGCCACAATCATCTTCAGTAACCACCAGGTCCTGCGCCACGTCGACCAGACGACGAGTCAGGTAACCGGAGTTCGCTGTCTTCAGTGCGGTATCCGCCAGACCTTTACGCGCACCGTGAGTTGAGATGAAGTACTGGAGTACGTTCAGACCTTCACGGAAGTTCGCGGTGATTGGCGTTTCGATGATGGAGCCATCTGGCTTAGCCATCAGACCACGCATACCCGCCAGCTGACGAATCTGTGCAGCAGAACCACGTGCACCGGAGTCGGCCATCATGTAGATGCTGTTGAAGGAAACCTGCTGCTCTTCCTGACCGTCACGGTTAATCACGGTTTCAGTTTGCAGGTTATCCATCATCGCTTTGGATACACGATCGTTCGCCGCAGCCCAGATATCGATAACTTTGTTATAGCGTTCGCCCGCGGTTACCAGACCAGACTGGAACTGTTCCTGGATCTCAGCAACTTCGGCTTCCGCTTCGCTGATAATCTCGTATTTTTTCTCCGGGATGACCATGTCATCGATACCAACGGATGCACCTGAACGCGCTGCATAAGCAAAGCCGGTGTACATCGTCTGGTCCGCAAAAATAACGGTCGGTTTCAGGCCCAGAATACGGTAGCAGGTGTTCAGCATTTTGGAGATAGCTTTCTTACCCAGTGCCTGGTTCACGATGCTGAACGGCAGACCTTTAGGTACGATCATCCACAGAATGGCACGGCCAATGGTCGTGTCTTTCAGGCTGGTTTTAGCAACGAACTCGCCGTTTTCATCTTTTTCATATTCGGTGATACGCACTTTAACGCGCGCATGCAGAGAGGCCAGGCCAGCGCGATAAATACGCTCTGCTTCTTTCGGGCCAGTCAGCACCATGCCTTCGCCTTTGGCGTTAACACAGTCACGGGTCATGTAGTACAGACCCAATACAACGTCCTGAGACGGAACGATGATTGGCTCGCCGTTCGCAGGTGACAGAATGTTGTTGGTAGACATCATCAGCGCACGCGCTTCCAGCTGGGCTTCCAGCGTCAGCGGTACGTGAACAGCCATCTGGTCACCATCGAAGTCGGCGTTATATGCCGCACAAACCAGCGGATGCAGCTGAATTGCTTTACCTTCGATCAGAACCGGTTCGAATGCCTGGATACCCAGACGGTGCAGTGTTGGTGCACGGTTCAGCATAACCGGGTGTTCGCGGATAACTTCGTCCAGGATATCCCAAACGACAGCTTCTTCGCGCTCAACCATTTTCTTCGCAGCTTTAATGGTGGTAGCAAGACCACGCAGCTCCAGCTTGCCGTAGATGAACGGTTTGAACAGCTCCAGCGCCATTTTCTTCGGCAGACCGCACTGATGCAGACGCAGGTATGGGCCTACGGTGATTACAGAACGACCGGAGTAGTCAACACGCTTACCGAGCAGGTTCTGACGGAAACGACCCTGCTTACCTTTGATCATGTCGGCCAAAGATTTCAGAGGACGTTTGTTAGAACCGGTGATCGCACGACCGCGACGACCGTTATCCAGCAGGGCATCAACCGCTTCCTGCAGCATACGTTTTTCGTTGCGTACGATAATGTCCGGAGCGGCCAGATCCAACAGACGTTTCAGACGGTTGTTACGGTTAATGACGCGACGATACAGATCGTTCAGGTCAGAAGTCGCGAAACGACCACCATCCAGCGGAACCAGCGGACGCAGATCTGGCGGCAGTACCGGCAGAACGGTCAGGATCATCCACTCTGGTTTGTTACCAGACTGAACGAACGCTTCCAGCAGTTTGATACGCTTGGTCAGCTTTTTACGCTTGGTTTCGGAGTTGGTTTCGTTCAGCTCTTCACGCAGAGTTTCACACTCTTGCTCCAGATCCATGCTTTTCAGCAGGGCCTGAATAGCTTCCGCACCCATCTTCGCGTCGAATTCGTCACCGAACTCTTCCAGCGCGTCCAGATACTGTTCTTCGGTCAGAATCTGGTTACGTTCCAGGTTCGTCATACCGCCTTCGATAACCACATAGGATTCGAAGTACAGAACACGTTCGATATCACGCAGCGGCATATCGAGCAGCAGGCCGATACGGGACGGCAGAGATTTCAGGAACCAGATGTGCGCAGTCGGAGACGCCAGCTCGATGTGGCCCATACGCTCACGGCGTACTTTGGTCTGGGTCACTTCAACGCCGCACTTCTCACAGATCACACCACGGTGTTTCAGGCGCTTGTACTTACCGCACAGGCACTCGTAGTCTTTTACCGGCCCAAAGATACGGGCGCAGAAAAGGCCGTCACGCTCAGGTTTGAACGTACGGTAGTTAATGGTTTCCGGCTTTTTAACTTCACCGAAAGACCATGAACGGATCATGTCTGGCGAGGCCAGAGCAATTTTGATCGCATCAAACTCTTCGGTTTTAGTCTGCGCTTTCAGAAACTTTAATAAATCTTTCACGGATTTGCTCCCGTCGGAGTTAGCACAATCTGGTGCTGGCTGTTACGCCAGCACCAGTGACCTGTTTGAGCGAGAGTTACTCGTCTTCCAGCTCGATGTTGATACCCAGCGAACGGATCTCTTTCAACAGTACGTTGAAGGATTCCGGCATGCCCGGTTCCATCTGATGGTTACCGTCTACGATGTTTTTATACATCTTCGTACGGCCATTCACGTCATCAGACTTAACGGTGAGCATTTCCTGCAGGGTGTATGCCGCGCCATATGCTTCCAGCGCCCACACTTCCATCTCCCCGAAGCGCTGACCACCGAACTGCGCCTTACCACCCAGCGGCTGCTGAGTAACCAGGCTGTAAGAACCGGTAGAACGCGCGTGCATTTTGTCATCAACCAGGTGGTTCAGTTTCAGCATGTACATGTAACCGACGGTTACCTGACGCTCGAACTGCTCACCCGTACGGCCGTCGAACAGTGTGATCTGACCGGAAGTCGGCAAGCCACCCAGCTGCAACAGCTCTTTGATTTCAGACTCTTTCGCACCATCGAAGACCGGCGTTGCGATCGGCATACCTTTACGCAGGTTCTCAGCCAGACGCAGAACTTCTTCATCGCTGAAGGTGTTCAGGTCAACTTTCTGACGAACGTCAGCGCCCAGATCGTACGCACGCTGGATAAATTCGCGCAGTTTCGCGACTTCCTGCTGCTGTTTCAGCATGGCGTTAATCTTATCGCCGATACCTTTCGCAGCCATACCCAGGTGGGTTTCAAGGATCTGACCGATGTTCATACGAGACGGTACGCCCAGCGGGTTCAGTACGATATCTACCGGCGTACCGTTAGCATCGTGCGGCATATCTTCGATCGGGTTGATCTTAGAAATTACACCCTTGTTACCGTGACGACCTGCCATTTTGTCACCAGGCTGGATACGGCGTTTAACGGCCAGGTATACCTTGACGATTTTCAGCACGCCCGGTGCCAGATCGTCGCCTTGGGTGATTTTACGGCGTTTCGCTTCGAGTTTTTTCTCGAACTCGTGTTTCAGTTCGTCATACTGCTCAGCCAGCTGTTCCAGCTGATTTTGTTTCTCTTCGTCGGTCAGGCCGAGTTCCAGCCAGCGATCGCGAGGCAGTTTGTCGAGCTTCTCAGCTTCAACGCCACCGGCAACCAGCACAGCATAAATACGGCTAAACAGGCCAGCTTCGAGGATCTGCAGTTCTTCAGACAGGTCTTTCTTAGCCTGTTTGAGCTGCATTTCTTCGATTTCCAGCGCACGTTTGTCTTTTTCCACGCCATCGCGGGTAAAGACCTGAACGTCGATAACGGTACCCGACACACTGTTCGGCACGCGCAGAGAAGAGTCTTTAACATCAGACGCTTTCTCACCGAAGATTGCACGCAGCAGCTTCTCTTCTGGGGTCAGCTGGGTTTCACCTTTCGGCGTAACCTTACCAACCAGAATGTCGCCACCGGTCACTTCTGCACCGATGTATACGATACCGGATTCATCCAGTTTAGAGAGCGCAGCTTCACCCACGTTCGGGATGTCAGCGGTAATCTCTTCCGGCCCCAGCTTGGTGTCACGGGACACACATGCCAGTTCCTGAATGTGGATAGTGGTGAAACGGTCTTCCTGAACAACACGCTCGGAGACGAGGATGGAGTCTTCGAAGTTGTAACCGTTCCATGGCATGAATGCCACGCGCATGTTCTGACCCAGCGCCAGTTCACCGAGGTCGGTAGACGGGCCATCAGCCAGCACATCACCTCGATCAACCGGCTCACCCAGAGATACGCAAGGCATCTGGTTGATACAGGTGTTCTGGTTAGAACGGGTGTATTTGGTCAGGTTATAGATGTCAATACCTGCTTCGCCCGGGTACATCTCGTCTTCGTTAACTTTGATAACGATACGGGAAGCATCCACGTACTGAACGGTACCGCCACGCTTAGCAACTGCAGTAACACCGGAGTCAACGGCAACAGCACGTTCCATACCGGTACCAACCAGCGGCTTATCAGAGCGCAGGGTCGGAACCGCCTGACGTTGCATGTTCGCACCCATCAATGCACGGTTGGCGTCATCGTGTTCCAGGAATGGGATCAGGGACGCACCGACGGATACCACCTGCTGGGTGGATACGTCCATGTAGTCAACCTGGTCGCGGCTAAACAAGCTGGATTCGCCTTTGCTACGGCAAGTTACCAGGTCTTCTACGAAGTGGCCTTCATCGTCCAGGTTGGAGTTCGCCTGAGCAATAACGTAGTTGCCTTCTTCGATAGCAGACAGGTAGTGAATTTCATCAGTTACTACACCGTCGGTCACTTTACGATACGGCGTCTCAAGGAAGCCATATTCGTTAGTCTGCGCGTACACGGACAGGGAGTTGATCAGACCGATGTTCGGACCTTCAGGCGTTTCGATTGGACATACGCGACCGTAGTGAGTCGGGTGTACGTCTCGAACTTCGAAGCCTGCGCGTTCACGGGTCAGACCGCCTGGGCCGAGTGCGGAGATACGACGTTTGTGCGTAATCTCAGACAGCGGGTTGTTCTGGTCCATAAACTGAGACAGCTGGCTGGAACCGAAGAACTCTTTCACTGCTGCGGAAATCGGTTTGGCGTTGATCATATCCTGAGGCATCAGGGTATCCAGATCGCCCAGAGACAGACGCTCTTTCACCGCACGCTCTACACGTACCAGGCCAACGCGGAACTGGTTTTCCGCCATTTCGCCAACGGAACGGATACGACGGTTACCGAGGTGGTCGATATCATCGACTTCGCCTTTACCGTTACGGATATCAATGAGCTTTTTCATCACTTCGATGATGTCTTCTTTGCTCAGGATACCGGAACCTTCGATTTCGTCACGCAGCAGAGAACGGTTGAACTTCATACGACCGACCGCAGACAGGTCATAACGGTCTTCGGAGAAGAACAGGTTCTCAAACAGGCTTTCAGCTGCTTCACGAGTCGGCGGCTCACCCGGGCGCATCATGCGGTAGATTTCTACCAGCGCGCTCAGACGATCGTTGGTTGGGTCGACGCGTACAGTCTCAGAGATGTACGGGCCGTGATCCAGATCGTTGGTGAACAGCGTTTCGATACGTTTGTGGCCAGACTGGCTCAGCTTAGCCAGCAGATCCAGGCTCAGCTCCATGTTAGCCGGGCAGATCAGCTCGCCAGTAGATTCGTCAACGTAGTCTTTAGACGCAACTTTGCCAGCAATGTACTCAACCGGAACTTCGATATGTTTGATATCGTCTTTTTCCAGCTGGCGAATGTGGCGCGCAGTAATACGGCGGCCTTTTTCAACATACACTTTGCCGTTGGCTTCGATGTCAAAGGATGCGGTTTCACCACGCAGGCGTTCCGGCACCAGTTCCATCTGCAGCTTGTTGTCGCGAATTTCGAAAACAACTTTTTCAAAGAACAGGTCAAGGATCTGCTCAGTGGTGTAGTTCAGGGCACGCAGAATGATGGTCGCAGGCAATTTACGGCGACGGTCGATACGTACGAACAGGTTGTCCTTCGGATCGAATTCGAAGTCCAGCCAGGAACCACGGTAAGGAATGATGCGCGCGTTATACAGCACTTTACCCGAAGAGTGGGTTTTACCTTTGTCGGAGTCAAAGAAGACGCCCGGACTACGGTGCAGCTGAGAAACGATAACACGCTCAGTACCGTTGATAACAAAGGTACCGTTGTCAGTCATGAGCGGAATTTCGCCCATGTAGACTTCTTGTTCTTTAATGTCTTTAACGGTGCCTTCCGGCGCTTCGCGCTCGTAGATCACCAGACGCAGTTTTACGCGCAGCGGTGCGGAATAGGTCACGCCACGGATCTGACATTCCTGGACGTCAAACACCGGTTCGCCAAGGCGGTAGCTGACGTATTGCAGCTCGGAATTACCGCTGTAGCTCTGAATCGGGAATACGGAACGGAAGGCGGCTTCCAGACCATACTGCCCTTCAGGATCTTGCTCGATGAACTTCTGAAACGAGTCAAGCTGGATAGAAAGGAGATAAGGCACATCCAGTACTTGTGGACGTTTACCAAAATCCTTACGAATACGTTTTTTCTCGGTATAGGAGTAAACCATTAGGGTTCCTCAGCTCGCTGACAAGTCGACCCATCTGCCCAATTGAAAGGCAGTTTGTGCAACACTATTTTGTTGACCGGAAAATGGATACTTTCCGCAATGCTTGTTGCTATCACGCTTAAATCATTTCGTTGCGATTTACACAGAGCGAGCACCCTGTCGCAGTATATTAAGTCGTCGATAGAAACAAGCATTGTCAGGACAACCAGTAGTCAAACAGTGTGAAACGCTACTGGCGCCTTACAGCGCAAAAAGGCTGGTGACTAAAAAGTCACCAGCCATCAGCCTAATTACTCAGGCTGCAACCGGAAGGGTTGGCTTATTTAACTTCAACTTCAGCGCCAGCTTCTTCCAGAGATTTTTTCAGTGCTTCTGCGTCGTCTTTGCTCACGCCTTCTTTCAGAGCGGCCGGAGCAGATTCAACCAGGTCTTTCGCTTCTTTCAGACCCAGGCCAGTTGCGCCACGTACTGCTTTGATAACAGCAACTTTGTTAGCGCCAGCAGCTTTCAGAATTACGTCGAATTCAGTTTTTTCTTCAGCAGCTTCAGCCGGGCCAGCAGCTACAGCTACAGCAGCAGCAGCGGAAACACCGAATTTTTCTTCCATTGCAGAGATCAGTTCTACAACGTCCATTACAGACATAGCTGCAACTGCTTCAATGATTTGATCTTTAGTGATAGACATTTAAATTGTTCCTGAAAATCAGAATAAGTTTATACGTAAGCGAGTGCTTGATAAAGATAACTGCGATTAAGCAGCTTCTTTCGCATCGCGAACAGCAGCCAGAGTGCGAACCAGTTTGCCAGCCGAAGCTTCTTTCATGGTTGCCATCAGGCGTGCAATTGCTTCTTCGTAGGTCGGCAGGGTTGCCAGGCGATCGATTTGCGATGCCGGGATCAACTCACCTTCAAAGGCTGCAGCTTTGACCTCAAATTTTGCATTCGCTTTCGCGAACTCTTTGAACAGACGAGCAGCAGCGCCCGGGTGTTCCATAGAGTATGCAATCAGGGTCGGACCAACGAACGCGTCTTTCAGGCACTCAAATGCAGTACCTTCAACAGCACGACGCAGCAGGGTGTTACGAACAACACGCATGTATACGCCGGCTTCGCGACCTGCTTTACGCAGTTCGGTCATTTTGTCTACAGTTACGCCGCGGGAATCCGCAACTACTGCAGACAGCGCGCCTTTGGCTACTTCGCTGACTTCAGCAACAATCGCTTGTTTGTCTTGAAGATTTAAAGCCATTAGCTTTGCTCCTGGATGTTTGCCAGGGCTCATGCCCTGGAACTCACTTCACTCTTCCAAACGGATAGAGCGTCTTAAATACGGTGAGCAGAAACAAGCCAAAGAGTACTTTAAAAAATAATCTTAGCGTTCTGTCACCGTCTACGCAGGGGATTAAGTTTCTTGCGAAACTCCTGCGGTCTTCGACGGAGGCCTGGATAGGCCAGGCTCCAACGAACAAATCTTTTAGCCGCTAACTTTTGTTAGCAAACGTGGGGGTAAGATTGTAGACAAAATCACCGCCCACGTAAAGGCATTAGTTTGCAGCAGCGCTCAGGCCAGCCTGATCAACTGCAACACCTGCACCCATGGTGGTGGAGATGCTAACTTTCTTGATGTACACGCCTTTCGCCTGAGTTGGTTTTGCTTTTTTCAGCGCAACCAGCAGAGCTTCCAGGTTTTCTTTCAGTTTGTCAGCGTCAAAGTCCACTTTACCGATGGTGGTGTGGATGATGCCGTTTTTGTCGTTACGGTAACGGATCTGGCCTGCTTTAGCGTTCTTAACCGCTTCAGCAACGTTCGGCGTTACAGTACCTACTTTCGGGTTTGGCATCAGGCCACGCGGGCCCAGAACCTGACCCAGCTGGCCAACAACGCGCATTGCATCCGGGGAAGCAATAACAACGTCGAAGTTCATTTCGCCTTTTTTGATCTGGTCAGCCAGATCTTCCATACCTACCAGTTCAGCGCCTGCAGCTTTAGCAGCTTCAGCGTTTGCGCCCTGGGTAAATACGGCTACGCGAACGGAACGGCCAGTACCGTGCGGCAGTACAGTTGCACCACGTACGTTCTGGTCAGATTTACGAGCGTCGATGCCGAGGTTAACAGCAACGTCCACGCTTTCGTTGAATTTAGCAGTGGCCAGCTCTTTCAGCAGAGCAATAGCTTCGTTGATGTCGTACTGTTTAGTTGCATCAACTTTTTCACGGATCACGCGCATACGCTTGGTCAGTTTAGCCATTTCTTAGTCCTCCACTACCAGGCCCATGGAACGTGCAGTACCTTCAATGGAGCGAGTCATCGCTTCAATGTCGGCGCCAGTCATGTCGGCAGCTTTGGTCTGCGCGATTTCCTGCAGCTGAGCGCGAGAAATTTTACCTACTTTCTCTTTGTTCGGCTTACCGGAACCAGACTTAATACCAGCAGCTTTTTTCAGCAGAACTGCAGCCGGCGGAGTCTTGGTGATGAAGGTGAAAGAACGGTCAGCGTAAACGGTGATAACAACCGGAATCGGCAGACCTTTTTCGATGGAATCAGTTTTTGCGTTGAACGCTTTGCAGAATTCCATGATGTTCACACCCTGCTGACCCAGTGCTGGACCAACCGGCGGACTCGGGTTTGCCATACCAGCTGCAACCTGCAGCTTAACGTAGGCTTGTACTTTCTTAGCCATTGCAATTTCCTCTAATTGGGTAATAGCGCCTCGATGAGGCTCCCCGTGATGTATATCGTCTTACGGGCAGTGCCCATAAAAACAAAAGGCGCGAAATTGTATGCCAATTTCGCGCCTCATGCAACGATTAAATCGCTGCTTTTTTGATCGCTGTATTACGCTTTTTCAACCTGTGCAAAGTCCAGTTCTACCGGGGTCGCACGACCGAAGATAGAAACAGAAACTTTCAGGCGAGACTTCTCATAATCCACTTCTTCAACGACGCCGTTAAAGTCAGCGAACGGACCATCGTTAACGCGAACCATTTCACCCGGTTCAAACAACGTTTTCGGACGCGGCTTATCACCAACCTGCTGCAGGCGGTTCATAATCGCATCGACTTCTTTGTCGCTGATCGGGGCCGGACGGTCAGAAGTACCGCCGATGAAGCCCATTACGCGTGGCACGCTACGCACCAGGTGCCAGCTCGCATCGTTCATGACCATCTGGACCAGAACGTAACCTGGGAAGAATTTGCGCTCGCTTTTGCGACGCTGGCCGCCACGGATTTCAACGACTTCTTCAGTCGGAACCATGACTTCGCCAAATAGCTCTTCCATGTTGTGTAATTTGATGTGCTCACGCAGCGATGTGGCTACGCGGCCTTCAAAACCGGAAAACGCCTGAACGACGTACCAGCGCTTTTTAGGTGCTTCAGACATCTTAGAACCTCAGGCCAGTGATAAAAGAGACCAGGCGAACCAGAATACCATCCAGTCCCCACAGGATCAGCGACATTACCGCGGTAACCGCAGCAACGATAAGCGTAGTATGCAGTGTTTCCTGGCGAGTCGGCCAGATAACCTTGCGAACTTCAGTACGCGCTTCACGTGCAAACGCAACGGTCGCTTTTCCTTTTGTCGTTAACAGCGCGACACCACCCGCTGCAGCAATAAGAATTACTACGGCCAGCGCGCGCAATGGCAGCATCATGTCACGATAAAGATAGTTGCCGACGATAGCCACAATCAGCAGCACCGCAACCACAACCCACTTCATCGCTTCCAGGCCGCGCCCGCTCCCTTGAGCTTCGGTATTCGCACTCATAAACCAACCTGTCAGAAGAATTCTACAAACATTTTCACCCCGCGGGTGCGAGGCGATCCAAACCGAAAGTAAGTTTCGGACTAACGCCCTCTTCAGAGCCTGTCTCAGCAATGATTATGACAAATAAAATCACTGATGAGCCAGGTTCTGCTTCGAAAGCGTACAAAAAGGGCATCAAATGATGCCCTTTTATTGCGCATTGCGTCAAATGTTATCAGCAATTAGCTCATTACTTTAGCAACAACGCCCGCGCCAACGGTACGGCCGCCTTCACGGATTGCGAAACGCAGACCGTCGTCCATCGCGATCGGGTG
>QNRL01000021.1 GCA_003315335.1 Pseudocitrobacter faecalis | reverse complement strand
CACCTCTACCACTACGACAGCCAGCACCGGCTGGTGTTCTGTAGGCGGATACAGCATGGCGAGCCGCAGGTGGAGAGCCGTTATTTTTACGACCCGCTGGGTCGCCGGACGGGAAAACGGGTGTGGCGTCGCATGCGTGACCTGACGGGATGGATGTCCCTGTCTCGTAAACCGGAGGTGACGTGGTATGGCTGGGACGGCGACAGACTAACCACCATCCAGACCCAAAAGACAAGAATCCAGACGGTCTACCAGCCGGGGAGCTTCACGCCGCTCATCCGCATCGAAACAGACAATGGCGAGCTGCAGAAAGTGCAGCACCGGAGCCTGGCGGAGAAATTACAGCAGGAGGGGAGTGAGGACGGCCACGGTGTGGTGTTCCCGCCTGAACTGGTGCAACTGCTCGACAGGCTGGAGGATGAAATCCGCGCAGACTGCGTGAGCAGTGAAAGCCATGCGTGGCTTGCGCAGTGCGGACTGACGGTGGAGCAACTGGCCAGACAGGTGGAGCCGGAATACACACCGGCTCGCATGCTGCATCTGTATCACTGCGACCACCGGGGGCTACCGCTGGCGCTCATCAGTGAAGACGGCAATACGGTGTGGCGCGCGGAATATGATGAATGGGGCAACCAGCTGAATGAGGAAAACCCGCAACATCTGCACCAGCCATACCGTCTGCCGGGGCAGCAGCATGATGAGGAGTCGGGGCTGTACTACAACCGGAACCGGTACTACGATCCGTTGCAGGGACGATATATTACCCAGGACCCGATAGGGCTGGCGGGCGGATGGAACCTATATAGTTACGTATTTAATAATCCAATAAAATTTATTGACCCCAGGGGACTGGATATTTGGTTAGAGGGCGCGGCACCTGATGAGCCGGATCTCCATCAAAGTGTAAATGTTGGTGATCCAAATGGTGTTTATGATTCATATAGTTATGGGATGGGTGACTTCCCGCACGGTGAGGTTTATAAGGATATATCACATGGAGGAGTAATAGTCGATTATAAAAAAACAAATGCTGCGCAAGATAAAATCTTTAAGGAGATGATGGATAAGAAAATTGGTGAGCAAAGCTACTATGGTTATGATGATATTTGTCGTAGCTGGAGCCAACGTCAGTTCAAATCTGCTCCTGGTAAATCGGTTACTCCACCAGAAAGAAAAGGGGCTATTACTACAATGGGTATAGGGGCATCGTCATCAAGGGGAAGTAGTACTACAACAAATAGTGGAACATCACAGTGAAAATTTTATTTTTTTTTATGGGATTGATTTTATCCATCATTGCCTTAATAGCGATTAACGTAACTGCTATTAATGATAATGTGTATCATAAATTATTCATTACTGCAATAATATGTGTTTTAACATCAATTATTATATCTCTGTCATTATATCCCAGTGAGGGATGGTTGCGTTATTGTTCATTTGCATTTTTAATTAGTGACGCATATGTTATTTATAACATAATGTGTCGTTGTTTTTATAGCAATTAGAATAATGAAGATGATCTGTCCAGTTTACGATAAACTATCATGCTATTAGGGAGGGGGAGCAGGGAAAGATCATAGTGTGCCGTAGGCACAAAGGTGCAAAACATCTCATGTTGTGATAAGTGATAAGTGATAAGTGATAAGTGATAAGTGATAAGTGATAAGTGATAAGTGATAAGTGATAAGTGATAAGTGATAAGTGATTTGTGATTTGTGATTTGTGATTTGTGATTTGTGATTTGTGATTTGTGATTTGTGGTCCGGTACTATGATCTGTTGCTGGGACGGTATATTACACAGGACCCGATAGGGCTGCTTGGTGGTTTACACCCATACACCTATTATCCATTGAATCCGATCACAGAGATAGATCCTCTGGGCTTGTTGGCTTTCGCTATATCGGCCATAATTGAAGGAATTAACTGGTTATTCTGGGGGAGCGCAGTCGCAGGTGGTGCGGTGTTGGCTACCTCAGGGGATTCAGAAAAGTCTAAAAATAAAACTGAGAGTTTGACGAATTGTCCAACAATGCCACCCAATGATCCTTGTGATAAAAAGCTTGATAAAGGATTATTACGGAAAGCAGGGATTGAGAAAATGGAACACTCGATTAAAATCGAGTCAGTTGGCCGAAATAACATATAAAAATTTGATTTATGTGGTTGTAATAATGGGAAAATAGTAATAAAAGAGCACGGGTGTAAAGGTAAGTCTATAGTTGATGAAACAGAATACACGTGGAAATAAAACATATGATCAACTTTATTATAGGTTTAAGTGGTATAGATCCTAAAACAGGCCAGGAAATCTGGCTGGCAAAAACTGAGAAAAAAATGAAACAGAATATAGTATGGATTATTTAATTGTTCTAATTGATAAAGTTTTAAATAAAGCTACTAAGTTTGGAGGAGAGAAGGGGCTTGAGGGGTTGAGGAATTATCACGTCCAATTATTAGTTGGTATATCTTCTGATGCAGAAGATCATGTTAGACCCAGTTTTCAGTTAAGTCCAAGAATTATCAGTCGTCTTTGTGCGGCAGGAGCTTCTTTTCATTTCGATCCGTATGTATAGCGGATAAATCCAATAGTTTAGTATAAACCTCAGAAAATGGATTATTAAGCTGTCGGATATAGCTTTATGTCAACGATGACGAATGGAGGAATGTGCTGCGGGAGGATAACCCGGAGAATCTGGCACAGTTAATCCGCCTGCTGGAGCTGCAGTATGATGAGGAGGCAGAGTTATATTATAACCGGCACCGGTATTATGGCCTGCGGCAGGGGCGGTATATTACCCAGAATCAGATAGGGTTGAATGGGGGATGATGCCTGTATCAGTATTCATTAAATCCAGTTAGTTCTATCGATCCTCTAGGGCTATTTGATCATGAGTTTATTAATTCCCCTGGTATTCAATCACAACTATCGAAATCCATGTTTGATAACCCATGGTATAGATCGAATTCTACATCAATCCCTGATACACAGGGAATCAAAATTACTAGTAAAATAGACAGTATTATACCATCTATTTCAGATGCTCAATATATGGGGTTGGATTCGGTAGTCAGCCAGGAGGGATTGCAAGATTATATAGCTGATATGAAAGTTAATGTGTCTGGGAGCTTGGATGTAGCACTCACTTGCAAAGCATCTGATAATAGCGGGCCGTTAAATGAGTGGAAAATAGGTGTAACGATACCTGTGGGCAAAATGCCAGTAAAAATCCCTCTTAAGGAGCCATCAATATCGATACATGGTATGGCTGCGATTATTTGGGCTGACAGCATTTTGAATGCTGGGCAGTTTGTAGCGCAGTGGAAAAAGGAGTTACTAACCTATGGACATAATCTAATGGATTCCCCTGATGTGATTTGCGCTAATAGTCCGCGCTAGAGAGGTGGTGTGTATGAAATATTTTATTTTATTATTAAGTGCCATTTCTTTGTTTTTATCAATTGAATCTTTTTATTTTTCATTTTTTATAGCAAAGAGCTTTCATTTGGTACTCACTGGTAGTGAGTCGCATTTTATAACGAAAATGGTAATTAGATTTTCTATGGCTTGTGCGTTTTTTTATATTTCGTATCGTTTATACAGAAAATACAAAAAGCATGATTGTTTATTTGTTAGATGTGGGCCGCATGGAGGATACCAATGTTATAGGGGCTGGCGAACCGTCAGGATCCGGACAGCCTGCCGCCGGTGGAGTGGCTGACGTATGGCAGCGGTTATCTGACGGGAATGAAGTTGGGCGGAACGCCCCTGCTGGAGTTCACGCGGGACAGACTGCACCGCGAGACGGTGCGCAGCTAGGGCAATAATGCATACGAACTGACCAGCACATACACCCCCGCCGGGGCTACTGTAGTGGCACAATAAAACCGGCCACTACAATAACTGAACAGATAGTCACGCAGCAGTCGTTCGCAAAATCCGGTTTTTCCCCTGCTGCTTTGCTTTATACAGCGCTTCGTCAACGCTAACAATCAACTGCTCCAGCGATTCCATATTCCATTCGCCCAGCCCACCGCTGAAGGTCACGGTGAGCCCCTCTTCACGCCACGTACGTTGAGCGACTTTCTCACGCCAGTTTTCCAGCAGAGTGCGAGCGGAATCAATATGCGTTGCCGGGAAGATAACGGCGAACTCCTCGCCACCATAGCGATAAATCGAAATCTCATGCGGTTGCAGAATCTGTAACCCTTCACGTGCGACGTTACGCAGTACAATATCGCCGTTAAGGTGCCCCCAGGTATCATTGATTGATTTGAAATTATCAACATCGACCAGTGCCAGTGCGAACGGTTGGTGATCGTTCATCAAGGCGGCAATGTCGCTATCAAAGGCCCGACGATTTTTACAGCCGGTCAGTGCATCGATCGTTGCCTGGCGAACGTAGGCCATTTCTCGCTCTTTATTGGTTTCAATGGCTTTGCTTAACATCGCTTCAAGCCTGGGCGCGCGATTAACATCGCCGGTTTTGATGGCATTGATGATGTTCATTAACACGGAACGCGAGGCGTGGCGCAAATAGAGACCGAAAACGATGATGACAAAGGCGGCTACAGCAAATCCCCAGGCCACAATTACCGTCTCGTGATGGGCGAGGTCGGCGAGCGTACGGTCAGACACTTTGTAAATGACGAACCAGTCCGGGTTAGTGAATGAGTAATAGTAGAGCCAGGTTTTGCTCTTACCGTCGTGTATTTCCCCTTCCGCGTTGGTCATTTGGTCCATCAGTTTTTCAGGCACCATATTACTGAACAGGCGGGTGGTATCCGGGTGAAGCACCGCCTTACCATTACGATTAACGACAAAAAATTCCCCGCTGACCGGCGATTGCATTTGTCGCAGGGTGTAGCTCATTGACGGTAAATCCAGATGAAATGCCAGTGTTCCTTTCAATTTTCCATCCGGAGAAACGACAGGCTTGGCCATCGTGATGGTGGTTTCGCGGGTAAAGAAATCGGTATACGGCTGCGTGTATCGAGAAAACAGCCCGGAATCGCCCTGAGCGCGGAACCAGGGGCGTTTGGTGGCATCAAACTCACTGCTGTCAGATGACGCCATCACCTGCGGGACGCGCAAATAATTCCCATGAGGATCGGCGACAGAAATAGACGTTACTGTTGGCATTAGCGCCAGCAGATGCATCATGAGCTCGGTGCCTTTCTCCGGATCGCGATTGACGACATTGTCCAGCTGTTCATTGTTCGATAAAAACGCCGTCGCGCGGCTTAAAATATAATCATCTTCGCGCAGGATAGATTCCATGTAATTCACCGCCATATTGTGGGTGAAGTTACGATTGATATGGTGGTAATCCTCAATGATATCTTTACGCTGATTAAGCATCACCAGGGTTGCAATGACCAGAAAGCTCAAAAGGATACCAGCGAAACTGATGATTATCGGTGTAGTAAACGACAGTTTCCTGCTATGAGTACTCATAACGTTTTCTTCGTTCCAGAAGGTGAATGGCAAAAGTATAAGGGGCCAGGAGGTGTTGTGCGGCGATATAAAAAACTTATGCTTTCCTTATTGTTTATAGGGTAATCAAATCAGAGACGCAAAAATAGTTGCCGATTATCTTAAAAGCGTAGGGGAGGCAGGGCGGAAGAGGAAGGAAGAGCCGCCCTGGTCAACATCCTGCTGACGAGGGCTAGCGTATTCCGCCACGTGCTATTCAACAACGCGCAAAGTGAGGCTCTGCGAGGATCTTCGCAGAGAAAATCATGCCCTTACATCACTCTCTTCAGGGTTGCGAGGCGCGTCCCAGCCAGCCGTCCCAGTCTTTCCACACCGGCTGTAAACCACGCTCGCGCAGGGCATCCGCCACGGCTTCCGGCCTGCGTGCATCGTGTGGAGAAAATTGCTCCAGTTCAGGATGATCGTCCGCATAACCGCCCGGCTGCGTTTTGGAAAAAGCGCTCACATTGTTAATTGCCAGCGGGATCACGTTGTCGCGGAACCACGGCGATTCACGGGTGGAGAGCGACAGCTCAATGTCCGGCGAGAAAAGGCGAAACGCGCAGATCACCTGCACCAGTTGCTTTTCATCCATCAATGACGCTGGCTCAATACCGCCCGCGCAGGGGCGTAGGCGCGGGAAGGAGATCGAGTAGCGGCTTTGCCAGTAGTGGTGCTGAAGCCACAGCAAATGCTCGGCCACCATAAAGCAATCCACCCGCCAGCTGTCCGACAGACCAATCAGCGCGCCGAGGCCAATTTTATCAATACCCGCCTGGCCCAGGCGATCCGGCGTATCCAGCCGCCAGAAGAAATCCTGCTTTTTGCCTTTCAGATGATGATGGGCGTACTGCGCCTCGTGGTAGGTTTCCTGATAAACCATTACCCCGTCCAGCCCCAGCGTTTTCAGTTCAGCGTACTCTTCGGTTGAGAGCGGCTGCACCTCCATCTGTAGCGATGAAAACTGGCTGCGTATGGCGGGAAGATGGCGGCGAAAATAATCCATCCCGACTTTACTCTGATGCTCGCCGGTTACCAGCAGCAGGTGCTCGAAATTCATTGCGCGGATAGCCGCACATTCACGGGCGATTTCGGCCTCATCCAGCGTCTTACGCTTGATGCGGTTGCTCATGGAAAAACCGCAGTAGGTACAGTCGTTGGCGCACAGGTTCGAAAGATACAGCGGCACGTAAAAACTGACGGTGTTGCCGAAGCGCTGGCGGGTAAGTTGTTGCGCCCGTTGCGCCAGGGGTTCGAGATAATCGGCAGCAGCAGGTGAGAGCAGCGCCATCATATCGTCACGCGTAAGATGGCGGGCGGCCAGCGCGCGTTCAACGTCGGCCGCGGTTTTACTGCTGATTTTCAGGCGCAGATCGTCCCAGTTGAGTTCACGCCAGCGATCGCTGAAGGTGTTCATGCGCTGGCCTCCAGGAAACCGGTTAACGGGCTGGTGGCGACAGCGTGCGCGCGTCGTGCACCCGGAACGGCCTGTCGGGCCAGGATACCGGCATCAACCGCCATACGAAACGCGTGCGCCATCATTATGGGATCATCGGCGACGGCAATGGCAGTATTCACCAGCACCGCGTCGGCGCCCATCTCCAGTGCCTGTGCTGCGTGGCTTGGTACGCCAATTCCCGCATCGACCACCACCGGTACATTTGCCTGAGCGATGATAATCTCTAACATCGCGCGGGTTTCCAGCCCCTGATTCGAACCGATCGTCGCACCCAGCGGCATCACGGCTGCACAACCCACTTCTTCAAGACGCTTACACAGCACCGGGTCTGCGCCACAGTACGGCAACACCACAAAACCTTCCTTGACCAGCAGTTCAGCGGCTTTCAGGGTTTCGATAGGATCGGGCAACAGCCAGCGTGCGTCGGGGTGAATTTCCAGTTTCAGCCAGTTTGTGCCCAGCGCTTCCCGGGCTAATTGCGCGGCGAAGACCGCTTCTTCCGCCGTTTTTGCACCGGAGGTATTCGGCAGCAGCGTCACGCCCGCTTCACGCAGCGGTTCCAGAATGGCATCGTTATTCTGGCGTAAATCGACGCGCTTCATTGCCAGCGTGACAAGCTGGCTGCCCGATGCGCGAATGGCATCGACCATCACCTTTGATGATGCAAATTTTCCGGTACCCGTAAATAAATGAGAATCAAAGATTTTATCGGCAATGCGTAACATGTCAGCCCCCGGCTATAACCTGAAAAAGCAGGATTCGATCGCCGTCCTGCACAATGTGATGTTCCCAACGCTCGCGCGGCAGGATTTGTTGATTGAGCGCCAGCGCGACGCCCGGCTTTAACTGTTCAAGCTGCGTGAGCAGGGCAGTGACGGAGAGCCCTTCAGCGCACGGCATCGGTTCATCATTAAAGTGAATCTGCATGGCGACCTCCGCAAACCGGGCAATCCACCGCGCGATGCAGCGCCAGGTTTCGCCACTGGTGCGCGCGTGCGTCAAACAGGCGCAGGGTATTGCTGGTGGGCATGCCGCTTAATAGCTTGATAGCTTCCAGCGCCTGCAGTGTACCCATGACTCCCACTACCGGGCCGACTACGCCCGCCGTTCGGCAGTTGCGTTCCGGTTCGGCATCGTCAGGCCACAAGCAACGGTAACAACCTTGCGTCCACGGCGGCGTCAGTACCATCATCTGCCCGCCAAATCCCACCGCGCTGGCGGTAATCAGCGCCGTGTTCTGCGCCACACAGGCCGCGTTTATTGCCTGGCGCGTCGCCATGTTATCGGTGCAATCGAGCACCAGATCCGCATCCTGCACCGCCTGTCTGAGCGTGTCGCCCGCCAGCCGCTGCGAAAGTGTGACAAGGGTAATATCCGGGTTCAATTCCGCCAGCCGCGCACGTGTGGCCTCTGCTTTTGGACGGGCGATGTCGCGCGTGGAAAAGGCAATCTGACGATGCAGATTACTCAGGTGTACTTCGTCGTCATCGGCCAGCACCAGCGTGCCGACGCCCGCACCGGCAAGATACAACGCCGCAGGCGCGCCTAAGCCGCCCAGCCCGACGATAAGCACCCGGCTGGCGAGCAGTTTTTGCTGGCCCTCCACGGCGATATCCTCCAGCAGCATCTGGCGGCTGTAGCGCATAAAATCGCGATCATTCATCGCCCACTCCTGCCAGAGCCAGCAGTTTCGCGGTGGCGTCGCGCCAGTCTGCGGCCTGCGTAATCGCGCTCACGACAGCGATGCTGCCAACGCCTGTCGCCAGTACCGCCGGGGCGCGTTCAAGGCTAATGCCGCCAATGGCAACGGTGGGATAATCGTCCAGGCGTTTAATATGCGCGGCGAGCTGTTCAAGTCCCTGCGGCGCGGAGGGCATCTGCTTGGTTTGCGTTGGGAACACGTGACCCAGCGCGATATAAGAAGGCTGTGCCGCCAGCGCCACGTCGATTTCCATATCATCGTGGGTCGATACACCAAGGCGTAAATTGGCCGCGCGAATCGCCTCGAGATCGGTGGTTTCCAGGTCTTCCTGCCCCAGATGCACACCATAAGCCTGGTGTTTAATCGCCAGACGCCAGTAGTCGTTGATAAACAGACGCGCGTGATAACGACGACCGAGTTCAATCGCGGCAACCACATCAGCCTCTACCTCGTCGTCGCGTTTGTCTTTGATGCGCAACTGGATCGTGCGTACGCCCGCTTCCAGCAAACGCGCAATCCACTCCACGCTATCGACAACCGGGTAGAGTCCTAAACGGAAAGGAACCGGGGGAAAATGGGGCTGATACATTATAAGTTCTCCTGAGGGATATAGAGTTCGCCACCCCAGGCGCGAAACTGACCGGACATTTCGTTCATCCCGGCCTCTGCGGCCTGTTTCGCCGCGTAATCGCGCACTTCCTGGGTGATTTTCATGGAGCAGAATTTGGGCCCGCACATTGAGCAGAAATGGGCAACTTTGCCTGACTCCTGCGGCAATGTTTCATCGTGATACGCGCGGGCGGTGAAAGGGTCGAGCGCCAGGTTGAACTGATCTTCCCAGCGGAATTCAAAGCGTGCTTTCGACATGGCGTTATCGCGAATCTGCGCGCCGGGGTGGCCCTTAGCCAGGTCGGCTGCGTGGGCGGCAATCTTGTAGGTAATAAGGCCTTGCTTCACATCTTCTTTGTTAGGCAGGCCGAGGTGCTCTTTTGGTGTGACGTAGCACAGCATCGCGCAGCCGAACCAGCCAATCATTGCCGCACCAATCCCGGAGGTAAAGTGGTCGTAGCCTGGCGCAATATCGGTGGTGAGTGGCCCCAGAGTGTAAAACGGCGCTTCGTGGCAGTGCTCCAGTTCCTCGGTCATATTGCGACGAATCATCTGCATTGGCACGTGGCCCGGGCCTTCAATCATCACCTGCACGTCATACTCCCAGGCAATTTTGGTCAGCTCGCCCAACGTGTGCAGCTCCGCGAACTGTGCTTCATCGTTGGCGTCCTGAATAGAACCGGGGCGCAGGCCGTCGCCCAGTGACAGCGACACATCATAGGCGGCGCAGATTTCACAGATTTCGCGGAAGTGCTGGTAAAGAAAGTTTTCCTGATGATGTGAGAGGCACCATTTCGCCATGATTGAGCCACCGCGCGACACAATACCGGTCAGGCGTTTGGCGGTCATCGGCACGTAACGCAGCAGCACGCCCGCGTGGATGGTGAAGTAGTCAACGCCTTGCTCGGCCTGTTCCAGCAACGTATCGCGGAAGGCTTCCCAGCTCAGATCTTCTGCGATCCCGTTAACCTTCTCCAGCGCCTGGTAGATCGGTACGGTGCCAATCGGTACCGGGCTGTTACGCAGGATCCACTCGCGTGTTTCGTGGATATAGCGGCCCGTGGAGAGGTCCATCACCGTGTCGGCGCCCCAACGGGTTGC
This sequence comes from Pseudocitrobacter faecalis, assembly GCA_003315335.1. Classification (GTDB taxonomy): domain Bacteria; phylum Pseudomonadota; class Gammaproteobacteria; order Enterobacterales; family Enterobacteriaceae; genus Pseudocitrobacter; species Pseudocitrobacter faecalis. The sequence continues at coordinate 9,506 of QNRL01000021.1, read as the reverse complement.
CCACACCAGTTTTTCCACCTCTTCTTCGATGGAAGAGGTGATGGCCGAGTTACCGATATTGGCGTTTACCTTCACCAGAAAGTTGCGCCCGATAATCATCGGTTCTGATTCCGGATGGTTAATATTGGCCGGGATAATCGCCCGACCTGCCGCCACCTCGGCACGGACAAACTCAGGTGTGATATTTTGCGGTAGCAGTGTGTCGAAACTTTGCCCCGGATGCTGCTGGCGCAACACTTCGCTACGAATACGCTCGCGCCCCATGTTTTCGCGCAGGGCGATAAATTCCATCTCCGGGGTGATTACCCCCCGACGAGCATAATGGAGTTGAGTGACGCGCTTACCGGGGCGTGCGCGTTTTGGCGTCAGCAAACCGGTGAAGCGCAGTTCGTCGAGGAATTCATCCGCGAGGCGGGCCTGAGTATACGCGGAGCTGCGCGTTGTTAAGGTTTCGCTATCGGCGCGCGCGTCAATCCACGGTTGGCGCAGTTTTGCCAGCCCCTGGCGGACATCAATTTTTTCTGCCGGGTCGCCATAGGGGCCAGAGGTGTCATACACCGGAATCGCTTCGTTCTCTTCGTACTGCGGATTATCCTCAGTGCCGCCGATTAATGTGGGGCTAAGCTGAATTTCGCGCATTGGCACGCGTACGCCAGGCTGGGTACCTGCGAGATAAATACGGCGTGAGTGAGGGAAAGCGGTGCCTTCCAGAGTATCAATAAAGCGTTGAGCCTGTTCGCGTTGTTCGCGGCGAGTGAGTGTTGTAGTAGACATAGCGCATACCAGGTAAAAAGGATATGGCTTGTCAGACGACGGATGGAGTAATGGATGCACAGCGCCCGTGAAGGCAGAGGCATAATGCTGAATTACTCTTGTTCCCTTCGCAGGTATTAGCCTGATCAGGTTCCGCGGATCCCGAATTAACGGTCTCAGCCTGTGTTTTCACACGTGGCACTCCGACAAGATGTAGCCCCACAAATGAGGCGATGAATGTAAACTACGCGTTAATGCGTAAAATCTCAAGCGGGACGTTTGATCCCGGCGTTATTGTGCATCGCATCCAGTACGAGCATGATGAGCTTATCTTCGAGCACAAAACGTGCCTCCAGCGCTTCACCGATATCCGACAATGCTTGTTGAAATTCAAAACAATTATCGTGATCGATGGCTGTCTCCAGGCTCGAGTCGTAGTAGTCCATAATCTGCTGGGTATTGGCTTCCAGCTTTGGCCAGATTTTGGTGGCCGTTAAAAGCGCGGCGTCGCCTTCCAATTTATGCAGAATGCGTTCATAAATACTGAAGTGGCAGGAGGAGAGGTAGTCCACCAGTCGCTGACAAAAATCATCCAGTGCTTTTTCATTCAGCCGTATAAACGATTCTTTGCCAGGCTTAATACCAATCAGGTTGGAATAAGCGATAAGCAATTGCTTGCGAATGTTTAGCCAGCGGTCGACCAGTTTGTTACTGCCTCCAACATGCTCCGTCAGGCTTTCGAGCTGGTTTAACATGTGATTGACTCCGCACAAGTGGGTTTAAAGACTGCGCACTAAGATGTAACGATAATGTAAATAACATGCCAGTGAAGCAAAGGTAGTGCAATAGATATGGATCGTATAATTGAAAAATTAGACATCGGCTGGTGGGTCGTCAGCCATGAACAAAAATTGTGGTTGCCGGGCGGAGAATTACCCTGGGGTGAAGCGGGGAATTTCGATCTTGCGGGCCAACGTGCGCTGTTGATTGGGGAGTGGCAAGGCTCACCGGTGTGGCTGATTCAGCAACAGCGCCGCCATGATATGGGCTCGCTGCGGCAAATTCTCGACCAGGACGTGGGGTTGTTCCAGCTCGCCGGGCGTGGTGTACAACTGGCGGAGTTTTACCGCTCACATAAATTCTGCGGCTATTGCGGGCATACGATGCACCCCAGCAAAACTGAATGGGCGATGCTCTGCGACCACTGCCGTCAACGTTATTATCCGCAAATCGCACCCTGCATTATCGTTGCCATCCGTCGCGATGACACCATTCTGCTGGCACAACATACGCGTCATCGCAACGGCGTGCACACCGTGCTGGCCGGGTTCGTCGAAGTGGGCGAAACGCTGGAACAGGCCGTCGCGCGTGAAGTTATGGAAGAGAGCAGTATAAAAATCAAAAACCTGCGTTATGTTACCTCCCAACCGTGGCCGTTCCCGCAATCACTGATGACCGCATTTATGGCCGAGTATGACAGCGGCGAGATCGTGATCGACCCCAAAGAGCTGCTGGAAGCCAACTGGTATCGCTATGACGATTTACCGTTACTGCCGCCGCCGGGAACCGTCGCACGTCGACTCATTGAAGATACTGTCGCACTCTGTCGGGCAGAGTATGAGTGACACTCATGTTACACTGGCGTGAAAGAGCTCAAGGAATGGAAAAATGACCGAACTGAAAAACGATCGTTACCTGCGTGCGCTGCTGCGTCAGCCTGTGGATGTCACCCCTGTCTGGATGATGCGCCAGGCGGGCCGCTATTTACCGGAATATAAAGCCACTCGCGCCCAGGCCGGGGATTTTATGTCCCTGTGCAAAAACGCTGAGCTGGCTTGCGAAGTGACGCTTCAGCCGCTGCGCCGTTACCCGCTGGATGCAGCCATTCTGTTCTCCGATATTCTGACCATCCCGGATGCAATGGGTCTCGGCCTCTATTTTGAAGCGGGCGAAGGCCCACGCTTCACCTCGCCGATCGCCAGCAAAGCGGATGTTGATAAGCTGCCGATTCCGGATCCGGAAGGCGAACTGGGTTACGTGATGAACGCGGTGCGCACGATTCGCCGCGAACTGAAGGGCGAAGTGCCGCTGATTGGTTTCTCCGGCAGCCCCTGGACGCTGGCAACCTACATGGTCGAAGGCGGCAGCAGCAAAGCGTTTACCGTGATCAAAAAGATGATGTATGCCGAACCGCAAACGCTGCATCTGCTGCTCGATAAGCTGGCGCAAAGCGTCACCCTCTATCTGAATGCACAGATTAAAGCTGGCGCGCAGTCGGTGATGATTTTCGACACCTGGGGAGGCGTGCTCACTGGTCGCGATTATCAGCAATTCTCGCTCTACTACATGCATAAAATCGTCGATGGCCTGCTGCGTGAAAACGATGGACGTCGCGTACCGGTCACGCTGTTTACCAAAGGCGGCGGCCAGTGGCTGGAAGCGATGGCGGAAACTGGCTGTGATGCGTTGGGTCTTGACTGGACAACCGATATCGCCGATGCGCGTCGCCGCGTGGGCCACAAAGTTGCGCTGCAGGGCAATATGGATCCATCCATGCTCTACGCGCAGCCTGCGCGCATCGAAGAAGAAGTGGCGTCCATTCTGGCGGGCTTCGGCAAGGGTGAAGGCCATGTGTTTAACCTCGGTCACGGCATCCATCAGGATGTGCCGCCGGAACACGCCGGGGCGTTTGTCGAGGCGGTACATCGTCTCTCTGTACCTTATCATCAGTAAGGAGTGGTTATGGATCTCGCGTCACTACGCGCTCAACAAATCGAACTTGCTTCCTCGGTGATCCGTGAGGATCGCCTGGATAAGGATCCCCCGGATCTGATCGCCGGTGCTGACGTGGGTTTTGAGCAGGGCGGTGACGTGACGCGAGCGGCGATGGTGCTGTTGAAGTATCCATCGCTTGAGCTGGTGGAGTATCAGGTGGCGCGCATTGCGACCACCATGCCTTACATACCCGGCTTCCTGTCCTTTCGCGAATACCCGGCGCTGCTGGCGGTGTGGGAAAAGCTGTCGCAAAAACCGGATTTAGTATTTGTCGATGGTCACGGTATCTCGCATCCGCGTCGTTTGGGGGTTGCCAGCCATTTTGGCTTGCTGGTGGACGTGCCGACGATAGGCGTGGCGAAAAAACGTCTCTGCGGTACATTCGAGCCGCTCGACAGCGAACCCGGCGCGTTATCCCCGCTGATGGATAAAGGCGAGCAACTGGCGTGGGTGTGGCGCAGCAAAGCGCGCTGTAATCCGTTGTTTATCGCGACGGGGCACCGCGTCAGCACTGATAGCGCACTCGCGTGGGTGCAACGCTGTATGAAAGGCTATCGATTGCCGGAGCCTACACGCTGGGCAGACGCTGTCGCCTCTGAACGCGCCGCCTTTGTGCGTCTTACAGCAAAATAACCACAATTCAGGTAAACTGCGGCTAATTTCCGCATTTGAGAACTCATCATGTTACAAAACCCGATTCACCTGCGTCTGGAGAAGCTGGAAAGCTGGCAACACGTCACGTTTATGGCCTGCCTGTGCGAACGCATGTACCCGAACTACGCCATGTTCTGCAAAGAGTCAGCGTTTGGCGATCCGCATGTTTATCGCCGTATTCTGGATCTCATCTGGGAAACGCTGACGGTAAAAGATGCCAAAGTGAACTTCGATAGCCAACTCGAAAAGCTGGAAGAAGCGATCCCGGCGGCGGATGATTTCGACATGTATGGCGTTTATCCGGCAATTGATGCCTGTGTCGCATTGAGTGAACTGGTGCATTCTCGTTTAAGCGGTGAAACCCTGGAACACGCTATTGAAGTCAGTAAGAGTTCTATCACCACCGTGGCAATGCTGGAGATGACCCAGGCTGGTCGTGAAATGACCGATGAAGAGCTCAAAGAGAACCCGGCGGTGGAACAGGAATGGGATATTCAGTGGGAAATTTTCCGAGTTTTAGCCGACTGTGAAGAACGTGATGTTGAACTGATAAAAGGCCTGCGCGCAGACCTCAAAGAGGCTGGTGAGAGCAATATTGGTATAAATTTTAAGCAATGAGACAACAAAACGTGATTTACCGCCTGAATTGTCGTGCCTGAAGGCTTCCCTTCCGCCCCCCGTCTGGTCTACATTTGGGGGGCGAAAAAAAGTGGCTATCGGTGCGTGTATGCAGGAGAGTGCTTTTCTGGCATTTTCGTCGCACTCGATGCTTAGCAAGCGATAAACACATTGTAAGGATAACTTATGAACAAGACTCAACTGATTGATGTAATTGCAGACAAAGCAGAACTGTCCAAAACCCAGGCTAAAGCTGCTCTGGAATCCACTCTGGCTGCTATTACTGAGTCTCTGAAAGAAGGCGATGCTGTACAACTGGTTGGTTTCGGTACCTTCAAAGTGAACCACCGCGCTGAGCGTACTGGCCGCAACCCGCAGACCGGTAAAGAAATCAAAATCGCCGCAGCTAACGTGCCGGCATTTGTTTCTGGCAAAGCACTGAAAGACGCAGTTAAGTAAGACCGCGTGGCAGTGAACAGTTTTAGCGAAGGGGTGGTTTCACCCCTTTTGTCTATCTGGCGCTCTGTGACGGCGTTAGGTGGCATACTGTTGCTTTCTGCCTGTAGCCATAACAGCGCGTTGCCGCCGTTTACCGCCAGCGGCTATGCTGACGAGCAGGGTGCAGTACGCATCTGGCGCAAAGATTCCGGCGGAGAAACCCATCTTCTCGCCGTTTCCAGCCCGTGGCACAATGGGGCCACTACAACCAGCGAATATCGCTGGCAGGGCGATCAGCTCTCGCTGATTGAACTGAATATCTACAGTAAGCCTTCCGAACATATTCGTGCCCGTTTCGACAGCCGTGGTGAACTGAGCTTCATGCAGCGGGAAGTTGACGGACAGAAGCAGCAGCTCTCCAGCGACCAGGTAGCGCTTTATCGCTATCGCGCTGAGCAAATCCACCAGACCAGCGACGCATTGCGTCAGGGGCGCGTTGTACTGCGTCAGGGGCGCTGGCATGCGGATCACAGCGTAACGACCTGCGAAGGTGAGGTGGTGAAGCCTGACCTCGATAGCCGCGCGTTGGCGCATGTTGAAAACCGTCAGCGTCGTTCATCGGTAGAGGTGAGTATTGCCTGGCTGGAATCGCCAGAAGGGACGCAACTGTTGCTGGTGGCTAACCAGGACTACTGTACCTGGCAGCCAACAGAAAAGAATTTTTAAGCCTTTCGCTTAAGAGCTGGCGGCTTGGCCCGGTGTATCACCGGGCATCTGGGATCGTTAGTTACTCGCCTCGCTCGCGCGCAATTGCCCGATAACCAATATCAGTACGGCTAAAGCTACCGTCCCAGTGAATATCGTTCAACAGTGTGTAGGCGCGTTTCTGGGCTTCCTCAACGGTATGTCCCAGCGCCGTCACGCACAGCACGCGCCCGCCGCTGGTCACCACCTGTTCGTCATCTGCCAGTTTTGTACCCGCATGGAACACTTTACCGCCTTCCACTTCTTCCAGCGGCAGACCGTGGATCACGTCACCGGTGCGGTAATCACCTGGATAACCGCCCGCTGCCATCACTACGCCAAGCGAGGCGCGTTCATCCCACTCGGATGTTTTCTCGTCCAGCTTGCCTTCACAGGCCGCCAGGCAGAGTTCAACCAGGTCGGACTTCATGCGCAGCATAATCGGCTGGGTTTCCGGATCGCCAAAGCGGCAGTTGAATTCGATAACCTTCGGATTGCCCTGTTTATCGATCATCAGGCCCGCGTAGAGAAAACCAGTGTAGGTATTACCTTCCGCCGCCATGCCTTTCACGGTTGGCCAGATGATACGTTCCATGGTGCGCTGATGAACTTCATCGGTTACTACCGGCGCTGGAGAGTAAGCACCCATTCCGCCGGTGTTCGGCCCGGTATCTTTATCGCCTACGCGTTTGTGATCCTGGCTGGTGGCCATCGGCAGCACATGCTCGCCGTCCACCATCACGATAAAGCTCGCTTCTTCGCCGTCGAGAAACTCTTCGATAACAATGCGATGACCCGCGTCGCCAAAAGCGTTGCCTGCCAGCATATCGTGAACAGCCGCTTCCGCTTCTTCCAGCGTCATCGCCACGATCACGCCTTTACCCGCTGCCAGACCGTCAGCTTTAATGACGATCGGCGCGCCTTTCTCACGCAGATACGCCAGTGCAGGTTCTACCTCGGTGAAGTTCTGGTATTCCGCCGTGGGGATCTTATGGCGGGCCAGGAAATCTTTGGTAAACGCTTTAGAACCTTCCAGTTGCGCGGCACCTGCCGTTGGGCCGAAGATTTTCAGCCCGGCGGCGCGGAAGGTATCCACTACACCTTTCACCAGCGGCGCTTCCGGGCCGACAATGGTCAGATCTACCTTTTCGTTTTGCGCGAAGTCCAGCAGCGCCGGGATATCGGTGACGCCGATAGCGACGTTTTGCAGCGCAGGCTCCAGCGCCGTTCCCGCATTACCCGGTGCGACAAATACGGTCTCAACCAGCGGCGACTGCGCCGCTTTCCAGGCCAGCGCGTGCTCGCGCCCGCCGTTACCAATCACTAATACTTTCATTTGTCGCTCCATTAATGGCGGAAGTGGCGCATGTCGGTGAAGAGCATCGCAATACCGTGCTCGTCAGCAGCGGCAATCACTTCGTCGTCACGGATTGAACCGCCAGGCTGAATAACGCAGGTCACGCCGGCAACGGCGGCAGCATCAATACCGTCGCGGAACGGGAAGAATGCATCGGAAGCCATTGACGAACCTTTCACTTCCAGACCTTCATCGGCGGCTTTAATACCGGCGATTTTGGCGGAGTACACGCGGCTCATCTGGCCTGCACCAATACCGATAGTCATATTGCCTTTGGCATAGACGATAGCGTTGGATTTGACGAACTTCGCCACTTTCCAGCAGAACAGCGCATCACGCAGTTCCTGCTCGGTCGGCTGACGTTTGGTGACGACGCGCAGTTCTTCTGCACCGACCATCCCCAGGTCACGATCCTGAACCAGCAAGCCGCCATTCACACGTTTGAAATCGAGGCCTGGAACACGTTCGGCCCACTGACCACAGGTCAGAACGCGCACGTTTTGTTTAGCAGCGGTGATTTTCAACGCTTCTTCGCTGGCGGACGGCGCAATGATCACTTCGACAAACTGACGAGAAATGATGGCCTGTGCGGTTTCGGCATCCAGCTCGCGGTTAAAGGCAATAATGCCGCCGAATGCGGAAGTCGGATCGGTTTTATACGCACGATCGTAAGCATCAAGAAGGGAATTGCCGATAGCCACGCCGCAAGGGTTAGCGTGTTTCACAATCACACAGGCCGGTTCGGCGAACTCTTTCACGCACTCCAGCGCCGCATCGGTATCGGCGATGTTGTTGTAGGAAAGGGCTTTACCCTGAACCTGGGTTGCGGTGGCAACAGAGGCTTCTTTCACATTCTCTTCTATATAGAAGGCAGCCTGCTGGTGACTGTTTTCGCCATAGCGCATATCCTGCTTCTTAATGAAGTTCAGATTCAGCGTGCGTGGGAAGCGACCGGCGGCGTCTTTGCTTTCGCCATGATAGGCCGGAACCATGCTGCCGAAGTAGTTGGCAATCATACTGTCGTAGGCGGCGGTGTGTTCGAAAGCTTTGATGGCGAGATCGAAACGGGTAGCAAGCAGAAGCGAACCTTCGTTAGCATCCATCTCTTTAATAATGGCGTCGTAGTCGCTGCTCTTCACCACGATGGCAACATCTTTATGGTTCTTCGCGGCGGAGCGCACCATTGTCGGGCCGCCGATATCGATGTTCTCAACTGCATCTTCCAGCGAGCAGCCTTCACGGGCAACGGTCTGGGCGAACGGATACAGGTTAACGACCACCATATCGATAGGCTCAATGTGGTGCTGTTCCATGATGGCATCATCCTGGCCGCGACGCCCCAGAATACCGCCGTGTACTTTTGGATGCAGGGTTTTTACGCGTCCATCCATCATTTCCGGGAAACCGGTGTAATCGGAAACTTCGGTCACCGGCAAACCTTTATCTGCTAACAGGCGCGCTGTGCCACCGGTAGAGAGCAGCGCCACACCACGTGCGGAGAGTGCCTGGGCGAATTCAACGATACCGGCCTTGTCAGAGACACTGAGCAGGGCGCGGCGGACTGGACGACGTTGTTGCATGGTAAATCCCCTGGATTTGACTATTACAGAGAGCGTTAGCTGAATTTTTCGCAAAAAACTCAGCTAACGCCCCTTACGGGGCATCCTTGTTTTGCGGTCGCATTGTAACGAAAACGTTTGCGCAACGCTCGCGAATTTTTCTTTTTCATTCAGGTTGTCCGATTTTCGTCATCTCCATCTCCCTTAGAAAGAAAAAAGATCGGCAGTTCTGTGGGTAACTCTGTGTATAAAAGGGTATAAGGCGGGGTTTTGCTGTGAATTTCAGCAGTCAGTAAAATTACTGCATATTTAGGGTTGCAGCCTCATGAGAACTCCCTATAATGCGCTCCCACTGACACGGCAACAGCCGCTTCGGTTGAAGAGAAAAATCCTGAAAATCAGGGTTGACTCTGAGAGAGGAAAGCGTAATATACGCCACCTCGCGACAGTTCGCTAAAGCGCGTCGCAACTGCTCTTTAACAATTTATCAGACAATCTGTGTGGGCACTCAACGATACGGATTCTTAACGTCGCAAGACGATAAATGAATACCAAGTCTCTGAGTGAACACGTAATTCATTACGAAGTTTAATTCACGAGCATCAAAC
>QNRL01000020.1 GCA_003315335.1 Pseudocitrobacter faecalis | reverse complement strand
TTTCTGATGGTTCTGAAGCCATGCGCTTCAAATCCTTCCAGCAACAGTTCTTCAAACACAAAAGGATCAATTTTCCTCAGGTAGTTAATTTTTTGTGGGAAGCCCGGCAACGTCTTTATGCGCTCCAGCACCCGCCGCGCACTTTGCTGCTTCCTTTTGTGTCGCCTGTGCCGTACTGAACGCCGGAAGAATACAACGGCAAGCAGTGCGATGGCGCTGCAAGCCCATAGAATAAGGTTTTCTGTAGTGGGGAAGGGGATCATGGTCATAGTGGGCTTTCTGAGGGTAAAGAAAAGGGCGGTTAAACCGCCCTGGTGTTTAGCGACGGCTGTATACCTGCCACGAAGCGCTGCCTGACTGATTCTGGCAAATCCGCCCGTAAAGTACGGTGCCGGTCGAGTAGCGGGCGCCATTCAGATAGCAATAGCCGCTGGATTGCAGCAGTTCGTTGCGCAGCTTTTCTTCCTGCTTTGATAGCCGGGACTCCGCAGACTGCAAACGAACGGATAATTCGTTAATCTGGCGTTGCTGGTTATTCAGCTGGCTCTGCATCGCATTACCTTTATCCTGGCTGACGCAACCAGTTAAGAGAGCTGTACAGGCTAATGCACTTAATATTATTTTTTTCACGTTGGCTCCTTAAATTGAGATTATTCCTAGTTCGCCTATAAGCGAACTTTCCCGTATTTACTTATGATCTGGCTTATCATCGACTGGTTACTTCCACCTTCGCCATTATCCGGGCATTCATTAAGAAAAGCCTTCCTGGCATCCTTCGTGTGGTTGGGTAAAAAGCCGTGCTTGTTCTTTTTAACGATATTGAAGAAAGCAGCTTCAGCACTGTTACACTCGCTTCCGCCGCTATCGCCGGTGAGCTTGCCCGCCATGCACATAATAACTTTGCAGGGATCTTCAGCATGGCTGGCAGGAATATAAAGCAGACTACCAGCTGCTATCAGAGGTATTAAGAGTTTCTTCATTGTTTTGTCCTTAACAGTTTGTTCAGATATACACTCGCCAGAATGTTGATAACGGTAAGCAATATTAATAATAACGCTGCGTTATAAATAGATTTGTAACCTATATCGCCTGCAATATATTCGACAACAAAAACGAAAATCGTTAAAATTGTGTAAAACTTGATTAACTTTCCTGTAATTTTCTTAACAATATAAGCAACTGAATAAGAGCCGGATTTGATGATGCTGGCGAGTAACCTGATCGCATGGACACGAAATTTTCTAAAAATGGGCGGAATGGAAGATGCCTTTTTCTTCCTTCTGCTTTTTTGCCTTTCCGCAAAATCAATAAGTTCGCCCATTTTTATACCCTCCGGTTATATCTTCAGATCATCAAGTGATAAACCACTATCAAGCAGCTCTTTGAGCCATGTGGGTCGGCGGCCAGTCCCGGACCAGGTATTTTCTGCGTTCCTGGGGTCGCGGTATTTTGCTGGTCTATGTTCTCTGGGGTTGGCTACGCCCTGCATCTTCATGGCTTCCAGGCTAATGCCAGCGTCCAATTTTGCAGTTAGCCAGGCCGGGCGCTTCCCTATACCAGTCCACGTATTAAAAGGGTTATCCGGGTCACGATACACGGGTTCGCCTTTTGGTCGTTTTTCTGATTTCAGGGGAACCAGCATCACCTTCCTTCCTTCAGCGGTTTTCTTTTCGTTTCTTCTTGACACGATCTCATTAGCCCTTATCATAAACAAAAGTCGTCGAAATTACAATTACGCGGTGAAACATAAATGAGTAAACATCCAAAACTCCTGGTTCTCGCTCTGGCCTGCCTTGCTTGTGCTGGCCGTGCCAGTGCTGCGCCTGCCTCCGATGAAGTTGCCAGGCTTGCGCAGAGATGTGCGCCTGATGTTTCACCCTTAACGATGGCGTACATCGTCGGCCATGAGTCCTCAAATGGGCCGTACAGGATCAATATTAACGGTAGTATTCAGTTAAAACAGCAACCGCGTACTGAAGCTGAGGCCGTCAGCGTTGCGAAAGTTCTGCTGAAGGATAATAAAAGTTTTGATATGGGCCTTGCACAAATTAACTCAAATAATTTAGTGGGCCTGGGTCTTTCGGTTGACGATATTTTCAAACCCTGCATCAACCTGCGGGCGAGCCAGACCATCCTTAAAGCCTGTTATGATAGCGCCCTGAAATCCTACCCAGCCGGGCAGGTTGCGCTGAGACACGCGCTTTCCTGCTACAACACCGGCTCACTCACAAACGGGATTTCTAACGGGTATGTCACGAAAGTTATCAACGTGGCGCGTCAATCAACTGATTTGAAAATCCCTACGCTGCTACCTGACGGCCAGACCAGTGAGGACAGCACCGCGACTGAGCCTCAGCAGGCAAAAAGTACGGCGCCGCAGTATGACGGTGAACAAGATGTTTTTGGTTCGGGTGATGGCGATGCCTTCAGCCGAAATAATACGGATGCCTTTTTAACCAGACAGGAAACAGCGAAGGGGGAATGAGGTTATGGATGGAACGTTTGTACCTTGTATTGCAATCACAGATCCTGGAGCTATTTGAAGCAGGAAAAGTGAAGGAGGTAACGATAGAACGGGTTTCATTAAAGAAGTGGTATCCCGTTTTTCAGATAGACGATGAACAGCTGGGCCAGATCGCATGTTCCATTAGGGTTAACAAAGAGCATGAGCTACGAACCTGGGCTGATTTAAGGCTACTGGCAGAGTTTTTGAAAGATAAGTGTGGCGTTGAAGAATGCCGGTTAAATCTGCAATCAACAGAAGATAGTGAGTAAGGAGAAAGTATGACCACGTTGTTTAAGAAGTATGGCCCTGCGGTAGTTATGGGCGTTTTGTCCATTGCCCTGCCGCAAATTGCGCTGGCCGCTGGCACCGATACTGGTGAATCAACCGCTACATCAATCCAGACGTGGTTGAGCACATGGATTCCAATTGGTTGTGCTATTGCGATCATGGTTAGTTGCTTTATGTGGATGCTTCACGTAATCCCAGCCAGCTTTATTCCTCGTATCGTAATCTCGCTGATTGGTATTGGTTCTGCATCATTTCTGGTTTCCCTGACGGGCGTAGGAAGCTGAACAACGCGAAAAGGGGGGACTTTTGTCCCCCAAAGTGAGGACTACAAAGATGTTCGTTGACGGGAAAAGACCGCTTTTCAAAGGTGCGACTCGCTTACCTCGCGCGCTGGGTGTACCACGTAATGTAGCTATGATGATATTCATGATTTCTGCCTCGCTTTTTATGATTATTCATATGTGGGCGATTCTGGTGTTCGTCTTTTTGTGGATTCCTTCAGCTGCATTAACAAAATATGACGACCGCATGTTTCGAATTATGGGCCTGTGGTTGAAAACCAAATTCAGTAATTGGTTTGATTCTCCGTTTAAGCAGTGGGGAGGATCGTCTTATTCCTCTGTTGACTACAAACGTAAGGGTTTAAAATAATGAGAGCTGCCACCGCTACGAAGCCAAAAAAAATTGATGCCTACCGTAAGGAGCCATCAGTAAATAAAAAGTATTTGCCCTATTCTTATCACCTCAATGATTACGTGATTTCGATGGAAAACGGCGATCTGATGGCTTTTTTCAAGCTGGATGGCCGCACACATGACTGCGCATCAGATCGGGAACTGGTCACCTGGCATAAAGACCTTAATACGCTGGTCAAGAGCTTCGGAACAGACCATGTAGAGCTGTGGACGCATGAATATCACCATGAGGCTAAAGAGTACCCGGATGGTGAGTATGACCATTTTTTCCCTGCTTATGTTGATCAATATAACCGTAAGCTGCACGGTGATTCCAAGCAGCTGATTAATGACCTTTATCTGACCGTTATTTACAAACAGGTAGGGGATAAAACACAGAAGTTTCTGGCGAAATTTGAAAAGCCGACTCGTGACGAAATTCAGCAAATGCAGAATGAGGCGCTTGAAGGTCTGGAAGATATTTCTGAACAAATCCTGGAAGCAATGAAGCCGTATGGCATTCAGCAGTTGGGTATCTATTATCGTGACAAACGCGGTGTTGAAATTCCTGCGCCTGATAAAAAAGAACGTGAAGAACTTGCTGAAGTCGATGAATCAGACATTTTTGACGAAGCCATTGTTATCGAACGCAACGAGCCTGAACCTTCGCAGGCTCACGCTTATTCAAAAGCGCTGGAGTTCCTTTATTTCCTCGCAAATATGGAATGGGCCATCGTGCCTGTTTGCCGTGATCGTATCCGTGAGTACATCATGGACAACCGCCCTGTTAGCTCCCTGTGGGGGGATGTTGTCCAGATCAGAACGGTAGATCACAACTTCTATACCACCGGCATTGAATTTCGTGAATACGAAGAAGATACAGAGCCAGGCCAGCTTAACATGCTTAAAGAAGCCGATTTTGAATACCTTCTGACGCAGAGTTTTTCTTGCCTCTCTGAATCTTCAGCTAAAACGTTTCTGACGCATCAGGAAAAATCTTTGCAGGAAACGCGCGACCGTGCGCAAAGCCAGCTGGCACAGCTTGGTACTGCGCTCGATATGCTGACGTCCAGAGAGTTCGTGATGGGCTACCATCATGGAACCGTGCATGTCTGGGATAATGACCAAAACGCGGTACAGCGCAAAGCGCGTCGTGTGAAGGTTATGCTAACCGGCTGTGGCGTGGTTGGCGGGACTATCAGCCTGGCCTCTGAGGCTGCATATTATGCGAGACTGCCTGGCAACCAGAAATGGGCGCCGCGCCCGGTTCCGATAAACTCATGGAACTTCCTGCACTTCAGCCCGTTCCACAATTTTATGCGTGGCAAGCCTGACAATAACCCGTGGGGGCCAGCGCTGACCATGTTCCGCACGATCAGCGGTACGCCACTCTATTTTAATTTCCATGTGACCCCGCTTGAAGAACTTTCCTACGGTAAACGCCCGCTGGGCCATGCGTTAATAACGGGTATGTCGGGGGAAGGTAAAACCACGCTGCTTAACTTCCTGCTGGCGCAGTCAATGAAGTACAACCCGCGGCTTTTTGTTTATGACCGTGACCGCGGTATGGAGCCGTTCATTCGAAGCGTTGGTGGCTACTATAAAGTTCTGCAACAGGGTATGCCGTCCGGGTTTGCCCCGCTTCAGATTGAACCGACCAAACGCAATATTGCCCTCATTAAAAACCTGTTCCGCATTTGTGTGGAAACCACCAATAACGGGCCTATCAGCGCAACGATGGCTACCGAACTGGCTGAAGGCGTTGATGCGGTTATGGGGGAAGGCTCACTTATTCCACGCGAGGCGCGCACCGTTACTATCCTGGACGGGTACGTGAATGAAGTTGTGGAAAATGGCGTATCACTGAAAGGGCTGCTGCGCGAATGGACGCGCGAAGGCCAGTATGGCTGGCTGTTTGACAATGATAAAGACAGCCTGGATCTCAGCGCGAATGATATTTTTGGCTTCGATTTATCCGAGTTTATCGCAGCCAAAGAGGAAGTATCCAGCCCGGCCCGTACTCCGCTCATGATGTACCTTCTGTACCGGGTACGTGACTCCATCGACGGCAAACGCCGCGTCATTCAGTGCTTTGACGAGTTCCACGCCTACCTTGACGATCCGGTTATCGAGCGTGAAGTTAAGCGTGGTATCAAAACTGACCGTAAGAAAGACGCTATCTATGTGTTTGCCACGCAGGAGCCGAACGATGCGCTGTCCAGCCGTATTGGCCGCACGATCATGTCGCAGACCGTCACAAAAATCTGCCTGCGCGATCCGGAAGCTATCCGAGAGGATTATGCCTTCCTTACTGATGCTGAATACGACGCGCTGATGTCGATTACCGAACACTCCAGACAGTTCCTGGTTAAACAAGGGCAACAGTCTGCGATTGCTTCTTTCAATCTCTACCCTCGCAACAGCGACGATATTGATGCAGATATTAAGACAATGGACAACGTTCTTAGCGTGTTGTCCGGTGAACCACAAAACGCCGAAATTGCGCATGAGCTGGTTGAACGGCTCGGTAATGACCCTGAAGTATGGCTCAAAGAATACTGGCGCCTGACGGCTTAACAACGAGGCAAAACACCATGAAAAAAACACTGACGGCAGTATTGCTGACCACCGGCCTGATTCTGGGAGGCGCGCAAAGCGCTTCCGCAGGCATCATCGTGACCAACCCTACTGAGCTGGCTAAACAGGTCGAGCAGCTTCAGCAAATGGCGCAGCAGCTGGAGCAGCTTAAAAGCCAGCTGCAAACGCAGAAAAATATGTATGAGTCGATGGCAAAGACAACCAACCTGGGCGATCTGCTGGGGACGTCTACCAGCACGCTGGCAAATAATTTGCCGGACAACTGGAAGGAGATCTACAGCGACGCCATGAACTCCAGTTCTTCCGTCACGCCTTCAGTTAACAGCATGATGGGCCAGTTTAATGCGGAAGTTGACGACATGACGCCCAGCGAAGCAATTACCTACATGAACAAAAAGCTGGCTGAAAAAGGCGCTTATGACCGCGTTATGGCAGAAAAAGCCTACAACAACCAGATGCAGGAACTAACCGATATGCAGGAGCTGACGGAGCAGATTAAAACGACTCCAGACCTGAAATCGATTGCTGACTTACAGGCCCGTATCCAGACGTCACAGGGTGCTATTCAGGGTGAGCAGGCGAAGCTGAATCTGATGAACATGTTGCAGCAGTCACAGGACAAGCTATTACGTGCGCAGAAAGAACGTGCCACCCACAATTTTGTTTTTGGAACCGGCGGGGACGTTACCGCGTCACCTTCAATTAACTGAGGTAATTATGAAAAAACTACTGCTTGTTATCCCTTTCCTCCTGGTGGCCTGCGATGCCTCGCATGACGTGGAGTGGTACAAAAAACATGAGAAAGAGCGCAAGGCAACAATTCAGGAATGCAAGAAAGACGCGGATGAACTTCAGAAACCTGATTGCAAAAACGCGCGCGAAGCCGATCGTCAGCTGTTTGTGTTCGGCAAAAAAGACGGCGAAATCAATTCACCGAAAATTTAGGAGTAAGGAGGCAATATGGCATTCACCCTAGTCGCAGACATTTTCGCAAAAGTAGACGGGGCGATTACGTCAATGGTGAGCGCCAATGTTGCCACCATTATCTCTGATGTAACGCCTCTGATTGCCACCTGTCTGACAATCAAGCTGATGGTTCAGGGGATGTACTCAGCGTTTAATCCGGGGGCGGGCGACAGCCTGAGTTCGCTGATTAAAGAGTATCTTTCCATAGCCCTTATCCTGAGCTTTGCAACGGCGGGCGGCTGGTATCAACAGGAACTGGTCAACGTGGCGCTTCACCTGCCGGATGATTTTGCCGGGATACTGTCTGCCCCTAATAAAGTCGGTGCAAGTGGCGTACCGGCGATTATTGATAGCGGTATTGAAAAAGGTATCAAGATCGTCAACACCGCATGGGAAGCCGCAGACGTGTTTTCATCGAGCGGCCTGGCCGCGTATGCCATTGGCGGCATTATGATGATTGCTACCGTTGTGCTGGGCGGCCTCGGTGCGGGCTTTGTGATCATGGCTAAGATCCTTCTGGCCGTTACGCTTTGTTTTGGCCCGATTGCAATCTTCTGCCTGCTGTGGGGAGCGACAAAAAACATCTTTGCTCGCTGGCTGGCGTCGGTCATTAACTATGGCCTTGTCGTCGTCATTCTTGCGCTCGTGTTTGGTTTCATCATGCAGATGTTCGACAACCTCCTGTCCTCGATGAACTCTGATGCCGCTTACTCATCAATCACTGGTTCTATCTCCGCCTTATTACTGACGGTCATTTCCGTTTTCGTTCTGTTCCAGATTCCGCAAATTGCCGCCAGCTGGGGTAGCGGTATCAGCGCCGGAGTTGCTGACGCCGCACGCTCTACGGGTTCTTCCATGCAGGCGCTTGGCAATATGGGCAGCCACGGCATGTTTGGCGGTAATGCGTTCAGAGGCGGTAACAGTGGCGGCGGCCAGCAATCGGCAGGTGGAGGAAGTGGCAGCAACAGCGGAGGAAGCAGTGGTTCTAATTTAAGTGGTAAGGCAAGGGGCAGTCGCGGGAAGAAGGCTGCATAAAATTAAAACAAAAGTCGTTGAAATTGCAATTTCGGCGACTTATTATAATTAGTACGTTCAACAACCGATAATGGATGCCGTAATGCGCAGCTTATTGCTTATGGGAGTTCTTCTGATTAGCGCCTGTTCCAGCGGGCATAAACCGCCACCGGAGCCGGACTGGAGCAACACCGTTCCAGTAAACAAAACAATCCCGGTTGATACGCAAGGTGGTGCAAATGAAAGCTAATAAAAAAACAGGGCTTACACGTGAAGCCATTAAAGAGTTCAACGAAAGCCGTAAAGGGCTTGAAGTTGATCTGATGGATGAAGTGCTGAAGTCCCGGCGTACCGCCTGGATGGTTGCCACCGGTTCAGCGGTGGTAACTGTTTTTGCACTCTCTTTAGTTGGTTACGTGGTGCATAAGTACAGCCAGCCAATCCCCGCACATCTGCTAACGCTCAACGAGGCCACTCACGAAGTACAGCAGGTCAAGCTGACCCGCGACCAGACCTCTTATGGTGACGAAATTGATAAGTTCTGGCTGACACAATATGTCATTCACCGTGAGAGCTATGACTTCTATTCAGTTCAGGTCGACTATACGGCCGTTGGCTTAATGTCCACGCCGAACGTGGCAGAGTCTTACCAGAGCAAGTTCAAGGGCCGCAACGGTCTTGATAAGGTTCTGGGCGACAGTGAAACGACCCGCGTGAAGATTAACTCTGTGATCCTCGATAAACCGCACGGCGTAGCAACGATACGCTTTACTACGGTTCGCCGCGTGCGCAGCAATCCCGTTGATGATCAGCCGCAGCGCTGGATTGCCATTATGGGGTATGAATATAAATCGCTGGCGATGAATGCTGAGCAGCGTTATGTCAACCCGCTGGGTTTCCGCGTGACGAGTTATCGCGTCAACCCTGAAGTTAACTGAGGGCTGCCCCATGAAAAAACTACTTCTTTCAGCAGTCGTTTTGTCAGTCCTGGGAGGCGCGGCCACTAACGTTATGGCGCTTGAGGTTGGCCGCAATTCTCCTTATGACTATCGCATTAAAAGCGTTGTTTATAACCCTGTTAATGTGGTCAAAATTGACGCTATCGCCGGTGTGGCTACCCACATTGTTGTCGCGCCTGACGAAACCTATATCACTCATGCTTTTGGCGATTCTGAAAGCTGGACGTTTGCGCACAAAATGAACCATTTTTTTGTGAAGCCGAAACAGGCCATGAGTGATACCAACCTGGTGATCGTCACCGATAAGCGCACCTATAACATCGTCCTCCATTTCATCGGTGAAGAAACGAAGAAAAATGCAGACGGTACGGTATCAAAATCCTTTATTGAAACGCCGTGGGCTGTGCGCCAGGCCGTTCTTCAGCTGACCTATGAATATCCGTTTGAGCAGCAGGAAAAAGCCAAAAGCGCGGCTGATAAAAAACGCATTACGCAGAAGCTGAAGCAGACGGCTTTTGCGGGGGCGAAGAACTATCAGTACGTAATGAGCGAACAGCCTGAAATGCGCAGCATCCAGCCGGTTCACGTCTGGGATAACTACCGCTTTACCCGGTTTGAGTTTCCGGCCAATGCGGAGTTACCGCAGGTCTACATGATCTCGGCCAGTGGCAAAGAAACGCTGCCTAACTCTCATGTTGTGGGTGAGAACCGCAACATCATCGAGGTGGAAACCGTCGCTAAAGAGTGGCGTATTCGTCTGGGCGATAAAGTCGTTGGCGTTCGTAATAATAATTTCGCGCCGGGCGCCGGTGCGGTAGCAACCGGTACGGCTTCCCCGGATGTGCGCAGGGTTCAAATTGGGGAGGATAACTGATGGCCCGTAAAAGTGTCGATGTAGATCAGGAACTCGATGAAAACACCGGAGACGGTGAATTTGAAAGCGAGCGTGGCGGATTTAAAGGCAGTAACCGCCGTTCGGCTCCTGGTATGAAAGCCTTTGTCATACTGATGGCGCTGCTTGCTTTGGTATTCATCGGGATTACGGTCATGGGTAAAATTCGCACCCCGGCTAAAGCTGAAGCTGATAAAGACGGTGGTAAAGCGCAACAGGCCAATACACTGCCAAACTACAGCTTTAACAGCGATCCTGATGTTAATAAACCTGCAACTGCGCAGAATAGCGCCACTGATGCCCGTGCTGTGCAGGCTGCCGCACAGGCAGATGCAGATGCGGGCAGCAGCAATACCGCCGCGCGTACCTCTAATAAGCGTAAAGAACCTTCGCCTGAAGAACTGGCTATGCAGCGTCGTCTGGGCGGCGAGCTGGCCCAGACTAATCAGGCGGCTACAAGCAATAGTCCCGGAGTGCAGCCCCAGGACAACGAAACAAGCGAAGGTAGTTCAGCACTCGCTAAAAACCTGACTCCTGCAAGGCTGAAGGCTAGCCGCGCTGGAGTCATGGCTAATCCCAGCCTGACTGTTCCGAAAGGCAAAATGATCCCCTGTGGTACCGGCACCGAGCTGGATACCACTGTTCCGGGTCAGGTTTCCTGCCGGGTTTCACAGGACGTTTACTCAGCTGATGGACTCGTTAGGCTGATTGATAAAGGCTCATGGGTTGACGGGCAGATTACCGGTGGTATCAAAGACGGCCAGGCGCGCGTGTTTGTTCTCTGGGAGCGTATCCGCAATGACCAGGACGGGACAATCGTTAATATTGACAGTGCCGGAACGAACTCACTCGGCAGCGCGGGGATTCCGGGCCAGGTGGATACCCATATGTGGGAGCGTCTGCGTGGTGCGATCATGATTTCGTTGTTCTCTGACACCTTAACGGCGCTGGTTAACCAGACGCAGAGTAATAACATTCAGTACAACAGCACAGAAAACAGCGGTGAGCAGCTGGCGTCTGAAGCACTTCGCTCTTACATGTCTATCCCCCCTACCCTCTACGATCAGCAGGGTGATGCGGTGAGCATTTTTGTTGCCCGCGACCTCGATTTCAGCGGCGTTTATACGCTCGCAGACAACTAAAAAAGTGGGCGCTTAGCGCCCGCTTTTCTTCAGGAGTAATCATGACTGATGCAGCTTTCTATCAACTTGGCCCACTGCGCGAGTATTTAGAAGATCCTACTGTTTTTGAAATTCGCATTAACTGCTTTCAGGAAGTTATCTGTGATACGTTCAGCGGCCGCAGGGTTGTGCAGAACGCGGCAATTACGGCAGATTTTATTAGGAACCTTGCTAAATCGTTGGTGAGCAGCAACAAGCTGACCATGCAGGCCATTAATGACGTGATCCTGCCTGGCGGGATCAGGGGCGTTATCTGTCTGCCCCCTGCGGTGATTGACGGTACAACGGCCGTAGCGTTTCGTAAGGATTTGGCGGCCGATAAAAATCTGGAGCAGCTGACCAGCGAGGGGATTTTCAGTGACTGCCGGAAGATTACCGGCAGCAAGCAAAGCCTAACGGATGATGATTTTTTCCTTAAAGAGCTGCACAGCAGCGAAAAATGGCCCGCATTCCTGCAAACCGCCGTTGAGAAGAAACGCACTATCGTGATCTGCGGTGAAACCGGGTCGGGGAAAACGGTACTCACGCGCGCGCTGTTAAAATCGCTACATAAAGACGAGCGTGTAATTATTTTAGAGGACGTTCACGAAGTCACGGTCGATCACGTTGTAGAAGCCGTTTATATGATGTACGGCGATGCAGGAAAGATCGGCCGCGTCAGCGCCACTGATGCCCTGCGAGCCTGTATGCGTCTGACACCGGGCCGTATCATCATGACTGAGCTTAGGGATGATGCTGCGTGGGATTATCTTAAAGCACTTAATACCGGCCATCCAGGCGGTGTTATGTCAACGCACGCTAACTCTGCGCGCGATGCCTTTAACCGTATTGGGCTGCTTATCAAGGCGACCCCTATCGGCCGTATGCTCGATATGAGCGATATTATGCGAATGCTCTACTCCACCATTGACGTTGTGGTGCATATGGAAAAGCGGAAAATCAAAGAAATTTATTTTGACCCTGAATATAAAATGCAGTGTGTGAACGGGAGCCTGTAATGAAAAACTTAGCAACCTGGCTTCTGGCCGCAGCATTTACGACAGCCGCCCTGCCCGCCTTTGCGGTGGAACCATCCGTTCAGGTTGGCTACTCGCCTGAAGGAAGCGCCCGCGTTCTCGTCCTGAGCGCCATTGACTCCGCAAAAACCTCGATACGGATGATGGCTTATTCTTTTACCGCCCCGGATATTATGAAGGCGCTGGTAGCAGCCAAAAAACGGGGAGTTGATGTGAAAATCGTAATTGATGAAAGGGGCAATACGGGGCGCGCCAGCATTGCGGCCATGAACTACATAGCGAACAGCGGCATCCCTTTGCGTACTGACAGTGATTTCCCTATCCAGCATGACAAGGTGATCATCGTGGATAATGTGACCGTTGAAACTGGCAGCTTTAATTTCACCAAAGCGGCCGAAACGAAAAACTCGGAGAATGCGGTGGTGATCTGGAACATGCCTAAGCTCGCTGAATCATTCCTCGAACACTGGCAAGACCGCTGGAATCGGGGGAGAGACTACCGTTCCAGCTACTGAATACTGACCGCCGAAAGGCGGTTTTTTTTGTTCAAAGAAACTGATCTCAGTATCGCGCACGGGGCAGCTGGCCAACGTCGCCGGCATCGCGCCGGCAAAAATCGAAAAACAGAAATATCAGCAAGATAGCTTAAACAGGTGTCGGGAAATTTCGTTGAGATATTTTGAAGGAATCACAGTGTAAGCAGGCGGCCTATTTCAAAAAAGGCGGCTGTACGGTAGTCACTGACTCTCTCGCAGATCTTCCCGCTCATGTACCAGTAATACCCGTCAGTGCTGACAATATCGAGCAAATACCGCATATCATAAACCGTATCGGGTATTACCTCACCCTCACCGGCCAGAACGCCGCTGGCAATAGAATGGTTCCCTCCTCGTACAAAGCCTATCCGCCAGGGCAACCACAAAGTAACGCGGTGGTTAATATCCTGTACCCACGGATTGCCCTTAGCGCTGCCTATATCGGCTAAAGCACTCCGGTAGCTTGATTCATCCCACGGCCACGGCAGGATCTTGGCCGTCGCAAGCGCCAGGGGAAAATCTTCAGCTGCAAGCCTGAGTGATTTCATGTGCGTGTAATCCATCGCCCAGATGATTTTTGTGAAGAAGAACTCGCGCTCGTTCATGTCCGGGCGCGCGTCCTGGCCCTCCGTGCCAACGGCCAGCAAGGGGTCGTCTCAGAATTCGGAAAATAAAGCACGCTAGCGGTTGATCTGTCAGGTTGAAGCCTGAGAGGCCGAGCGCAGATCGTCAGAAAAGGCGAAAAACGATCCTAATCTGACGCAACATAGGTGGGGTGCCTGACGCCCGGTTGAGGCGTACTTCAACTGGACACCATTCCAGAAAGACCAAGCATGGCATGGCCTGCCGCTGTCTTACCGTGCTTTATTTCCCGTTTTCTCTATCGACCCCTATCTCATCTGCGCAAGGCAGAACGTGAAGACGGCCGCCCTGGACCTCGCCCGCGAGCGCCAGGCGCACGAGGCCGGCGCGCGGACCCGCGCCACGGCCCACGAGCGGACGCCGCAGCAGGAGCGCCAGAAGGCCGCCAGAGAGGCCGAGCGCGGCCGTGAGGCTTGGACGCTAGGGCAGGGCATGAAAAAGCCCGTAGCGGGCTGCTACGGGCGTCTGACGCGGTGGAAAGGGGGAGGGGATGTTGTCTACATGGCTCTGCTGTAGTGAGTGGGTTGCGCTCCGGCAGCGGTCCTGATCAATCGTCACCCTTTCTCGGTCCTTCAACGTTCCTGACAACGAGCCTCCTTTTCGCCAATCCATCGACAATCACCGCGAGTCCCTGCTCGAACGCTGCGTCCGGACCGGCTTCGTCGAAGGCGTCTATCGCGGCCCGCAACAGCGGCGAGAGCGGAGCCTGTTCAACGGTGCCGCCGCGCTCGCCGGCATCGCTGTCGCCGGCCTGCTCCTCAAGCACGGCCCCAACAGTGAAGTAGCTGATTGTCATCAGCGCATTGACGGCGTCCCCGGCCGAAAAACCCGCCTCGCAGAGGAAGCGAAGCTGCGCGTCGGCCGTTTCCATCTGCGGTGCGCCCGGTCGCGTGCCGGCATGGATGCGCGCGCCATCGCGGTAGGCGAGCAGCGCCTGCCTGAAGCTGCGGGCATTCCCGATCAGAAATGAGCGCCAGTCGTCGTCGGCTCTCGGCACCGAATGCGTATGATTCTCCGCCAGCATGGCTTCGGCCAGTGCGTCGAGCAGCGCCCGCTTGTTCCTGAAGTGCCAGTAAAGCGCCGGCTGCTGAACCCCCAACCGTTCCGCCAGTTTGCGTGTCGTCAGACCGTCTACGCCGACCTCGTTCAACAGGTCCAGGGCGGCACGGATCACTGTATTCGGCTGCAACTTTGTCATGCTTGACACTTTATCACTGATAAACATAATATGTCCACCAACTTATCAGTGATAAAGAATCCGCGCGTTCAATCGGACCAGCGGAGGCTGGTCCGGAGGCCAGACGTGAAACCCAACAGACCCCTGATCGTAATTCTGAGCACTGTCGCGCTCGACGCTGTCGGCATCGGCCTGATTATGCCGGTGCTGCCGGGCCTCCTGCGCGATCTGGTTCACTCGAACGACGTCACCGCCCACTATGGCATTCTGCTGGCGCTGTATGCGTTGGTGCAATTTGCCTGCGCACCTGTGCTGGGCGCGCTGTCGGATCGTTTCGGGCGGCGGCCAATCTTGCTCGTCTCGCTGGCCGGCGCCACTGTCGACTACGCCATCATGGCGACAGTGCCTTTCCTTTGGGTTCTCTATATCGGGCGGATCGTGGCCGGCATCACCGGGGCGACTGGGGCGGTAGCCGGCGCTTATATTGCCGATATCACTGATGGCGATGAGCGCGCGCGGCACTTCGGCTTCATGAGCGCCTGTTTCGGGTTCGGGATGGTCGCGGGACCTGTGCTCGGTGGGCTGATGGGCGGTTTCTCCCCCCACGCTCCGTTCTTCGCCGCGGCAGCCTTGAACGGCCTCAATTTCCTGACGGGCTGTTTCCTTTTGCCGGAGTCGCACAAAGGCGAACGCCGGCCGTTACGCCGGGAGGCTCTCAACCCGCTCGCTTCGTTCCGGTGGGCCCGGGGCATGACCGTCGTCGCCGCCCTGATGGCGGTCTTCTTCATCATGCAACTTGTCGGACAGGTGCCGGCCGCGCTTTGGGTCATTTTCGGCGAGGATCGCTTTCACTGGGACGCGACCACGATCGGCATTTCGCTTGCCGCATTTGGCATTCTGCATTCACTCGCCCAGGCAATGATCACCGCCCCTGTAGCCGCCCGGCTCGGCGAAAGGCGGGCACTCATGCTCGGAATGATTGCCGACGGCACAGGCTACATCCTGCTTGCCTTCGCGACACGGGGATGGATGGCGTTCCCGATCATGGTCCTGCTTGCTTCGGGTGGCATCGGAATGCCGGCGCTGCAAGCAATGTTGTCCAGGCAGGTGGATGAGGAACGTCAGGGGCAGCTGCAAGGCTCACTGGCGGCGCTCACCAGCCTGACCTCGATCGTCGGACCCCTCCTCTTCACGGCGATCTATGCGGCTTCTATAACAACGTGGAACGGGTGGGCATGGATTGCAGGCGCTGCCCTCTACTTGCTCTGCCTGCCGGCGCTGCGTCGCGGGCTTTGGAGCGGCGCAGGGCAACGAGCCGATCGCTGATCGTGGAAACGATAGGCCTATGCCATGCGGGTCAAGGCGACTTCCGGCAAGCTATACGCGCCCTAGGAGTGCGGTTGGAACGTTGGCCCAGCCAGATACTCCCGATCACGAGCAGGACGCCGATGATTTGAAGCGCACTCAGCGTCTGATCCAAGAACAACCATCCTAGCAACACGGCGGTCCCCGGGCTGAGAAAGCCCAGTAAGGAAACAACTGTAGGTTCGAGTCGCGAGATCCCCCGGAACCAAAGGAAGTAGGTTAAACCCGCTCCGATCAGGCCGAGCCACGCCAGGCCGAGAACATTGGTTCCTGTAGGCATCGGGATTGGCGGATCAAACACTAAAGCTACTGGAACGAGCAGAAGTCCTCCGGCCGCCAGTTGCCAGGCGGTAAAGGTGAGCAGAGGCACGGGAGGTTGCCACTTGCGGGTCAGCACGGTTCCGAACGCCATGGAAACCGCCCCCGCCAGGCCCGCTGCGACGCCGACAGGATCTAGCGCTGCGTTTGGTGTCAACACCAACAGCGCCACGCCCGCAGTTCCGCAAATAGCCCCCAGGACCGCCATCAATCGTATCGGGCTACCTAGCAGAGCGGCAGAGATGAACACGACCATCAGCGGCTGCACAGCGCCTACCGTCGCCGCGACCCCGCCCGGCAGGCGGTAGACCGAAAGGGGTCGATAGAGAAAACGGGAAATAAAGCACGGTAAGACAGCGGCAGGCCATGCCATGCTTGGTCTTTCTGGAATGGTGTCCAGTTGAAGTACGCCTCAACCGGGCGTCAGGCACCCCACCTATGTTGCGTCAGATTAGGATCGTTTTTCGCCTTTTCTGACGATCTGCGCTCGGCCTCTCAGGCTTCAACCTGACAGATCAACCGCTAGCGTGCTTTATTTTCCGAATTCTGAGACGACCCCAGCAAGTAATCGGCCTGAATTGGCAGTATCAGCGCGCGTAGTAAGTCATGGATCGCCGGTTGCGGCAGTCTGCGCGCCAGATTAATTACCCGGTCGAACTTCAGTTTATCCTGCTTGCGCTTGTCGGTCTGCTCCATCAGATTTCATGGCCCCCTTCTTCATGCTCATGCTCATGCTCATGGGTGTGTTCTTTTCCGGTATGGCTCTGTTCCGCCTGAGACGTCTGCGGCATGGCGTAATCGTCGTAAATGCTGCTGTCAAAGTCGTAGTCTGATGCTTCGGCATAATGCTCGTAATCGGCATACTCCTGCGCGCTCCACTGCTGATCGTCGGCAGCAGCATAATCATGGGCCAGTTCTGCATCATTTTGCTGTGCTTCATGACGCCGCAGGCCAACGGAATCATCCATAGGGTTCTGCTTAAGATGAAAGGCGTCCTCTGCGTTGCTCACCGGCTGATAATCAGTGCCGGTTGTCATGTTATGTTCATCGGGTTTCTGGTTAAACGCCATGCTTTCCCCCGTGGCTTCTGGCAGACCTTTTTCAGCTGATCGGGTTTCTAAACTGGTATCGCGGCCAATATCCTTAAACCTGGCCTCAAGCCCAAAGAAACGGTCAATTTCTGCGGCCGTGGTTTTCGGGCTGTCGCGGCTCACGCTCGATGCCAAAGATTTTTTATCGTCGGTAAAAATTTCCACCTCATGACGCGCACGCGAAATACCAACATAAAAAACGTCCTTAGAAGTGGTAAGCGATTTGGTATCTATGTTGAACAACACGCGATCACAGGTAAGCCCCTGGGATTTGTGGACGGTGGTTGCATAAGCATAGGAAAGATAAGAAGCCTGTTTTTTGTCCAGCTCAACCGTGCGCCCTTTTTTGTCCTCAAGCGTCAGTTTTTCACCCTCCACGGTTTTCACCGTGAAGCGGTCGCCGTTGGCAACGTCCAGCGTTTTATCGTTACGCGTTACCATAACCTTATCGCCCGGCGCCAGTTCGGCGCTGACTGCCTGGTATACAGACAGCTTGGTGTGTGTACGCGGGCTGAAAGCGATCTGCTCACCGCTGCTGCTTTCAACCGTCAATTTGTTGCCCGGCCCGGTATCAAGAACCTGGTAAGACTCGCCCCGCTTCATACCATTTTTGTAATCCTGTTCGGGGATAATGATTTGCCCTTTACTGAAATAACGGCTGTCGCGGCGTTCCGCCTGTGTCGAATCCACGCGGTCAAGTAGCGTGAACGTTTCGCCGGTTCCGGCAAGCCCCAGATTGCCCCGGATGTAGTCATTGAGGGTTTTGCGTGAGGCGTTCGTACCAGAGATTATCAGGGTGGCATCCTGTTGTTCTGAGGACAGAGACAGGTAGCGATCGGCTAGTTGAGAGAGTCGGGGCGCTTCTTCCTTCAGTTCGTTCACGCCGGTGATATTTTTCAGGGCGCGCGCGGCATTACCTTCAGCGGCATACTTAACCGCCTCAAGCAAAACTTCATTCTTCTGTCGCTGAATGTCTTTCATGTAGCTGGTCTGCATACCTGCTTTAATCAGCTGCTCAAAAGGCTTACCGGCTTCTACCGCTTTCGTCTGTGACGTATCCCCCAGGAATACCGCGCGAGCGTTATGCTTCTCGATCACCTCCATCAGCTGTTTCATCTGTCGGGCGGGTATAACCCCGGCTTCATCAATGAATACGACTGATTTTTCATCCAGCTTTTTATCCTTCGCTTTGAGGAAAGCGGCAACGGTGCGGGCCGGTAATCCATCATCTTCAAGCGCTTTTTTCTGTGTCCCATAGGGGGCCAGCGCCGTGACCTTCAGCCCTTGTGACTCCAGCAGCTCTTTAGCGGCCATCGTCATATAGCTTTTACCGGTACCGGCGTAACCATGTGCGGCCACAAACCGATCTTTGCTCGTCACAATTTCTGTAACCGCGCGCATCTGCTCCTTCTTGAGGGTTTTCCCGGCAAGCAGCTGGCCTGCAATCTCTGCGGTCAGCTGTCGCGGCATCTGCCCCCGGCCGCGTGATTCGATAGTCAGAATGGAACGCTCAAGGCGAATACCCTCCACGGTAGTGACGCGGTGGCTGGTCTTTTTAAGCCTGCCGTTTTTAATACCATCATCTACCGCAAAACGGGCTTTATCCGCACGCATCCCGCTATTCGTCAGCGAGTCGATCCACTCTTTGCGCGTCAGAGTTTCGGCCATAACTGAAGCACCGACCTTCAGAGTTGATTGATACCGGGCTTCGCCCTCGATGATGGCGCCCTTCTGTACCGCCTTCAGGTACGCTTTTTCAACATCGGCTATTGTGGCATGGCCCAGCACCTGCTTATTAGCGATTTGAATCAGCTTCTGGCGTTCAAAGCTGGCATCGCGCTCTGACAGCGACTTAACTGCAAACTGGATAGCCCGGTCAGCTTTAACCTCCGGGCTGGTAAAATCCGGGGCCATGTTGCGCGCTATATCAGCCTCCAGAGGTTTACCGTGTCCCTGCCATTCACGGTTATCAAAATCAATGCCGAGCGTTTTGGCGCGGCTGGCCCATTCCTGGTGAATTTCTTCACGGGAATGCTCTGTTTTCTTTTCACGCGTAGCCATCGAGACGCGGCTTTTCGTCTGAGCATCGGCGGTTTCCCGCGTCAGCCCCATTGCAGCGAGTCCCTTTTCAATTTGCTCCGACCGGCGGGAAAAAGCGCGAATCTGTTCATCTGAAAAATGGGCCATATCGAACGTGTTATTTTTGCTGTTGTAACGCAGCTCATAACCGGCTTTGGTCAACTCCAACGCCAGCTCCTGTTTGTAAACATCGCCCAGGTGCATTTTATTACGCATCAGCTCATCATTTTTGAGCGCGCGCCACTGGCCGTCCTCGCGCTGGGTCATGTTCATGACAAAAGCGTGTGTGTGCAAATCAGGATCTAGCGCCCTGGACGTTTCGTGGCGGAAAGTAGCGACGACAAGGTTATTGGTATTCTGGGTTACTGATTTCCCCTGGCGAGTCGTCCGGGCCTGCGCGAGTTTTTCAGCTTCACGCACAGCAGCGGCAACAGCTTTTTCATGAGCCTCGATAATGGTTTTATCGCCGTGTATCAGCGCCTGCATGGATACCCCTTTAGGCGCTGAAAACGTCAGGTCGTAGCCCAGACGCTCTTTTTTGGCATCACCCACGTGTCGCTGCATATGCGTGAAGGTATCTATCTCACCGACAAGCAGCTCTTTAAACCGGGCTGATTCAACGTCCCCGGATAAGCCGAGGGCTTCAGCTCCGGTTCCCTGCCAGGACGTGAATGATGAATCCTTACTGTAGTAATCATCCTTTGCATCAGAGTAGTAGCCCACAACGCTAGTGACGTTCTGGCGGGTAATCGTGGTTATATCAAGCATCAGATATCCCTCAGTTCAATGCCAGGAACAGGGTTTTTGCGATGGTATTTAACGTGTTTAGCCTTGAACTTAGCGACGGGCATATCACCAGGCAACGCCAGATAGCCGGTGAGGTTTGGCAACATTGATATTTCGGTAGGCGTTACGGCACGAACAACTTTAACGTCGCGGCGTTTACGGACAATCCAGGGCTTCTGAGGATCGGATTCTTTACGCTCAACTTCGCCTTCTATCTCACCGAGTGAGCGCGACATTTGATCCAACGTTTCATCACCGAGACGGCTGCCGCCCAGCACGATGTTAGAACGCATGTTAGCCAGAATTGTCTGAGCCATATCCCGACCATAAACCTTAACCAGCTGAGAATAGGTTTGATAGCCAGCATAAACACACAGACCGCTTTTACGCCCTTTGGTCAGTGCATCGTTGAGGTTTGGCAGAAACTGGAGTGATTCCAGCTCGTCAATAAATACATTAATGCGGCTTTCTTTTTCACCCATACCCAGCACGATAGAAAAAATCGAATCCAGCCAGCAGGAAATTAGCGGATTAAGTGACCTTTTCATTTCTTCCTGCCAGGTGATAAACAAGGTTCCCGGCTTTCCATCATCAAGCCAGTCACGCAGGGAAAAATTACCTTCCGGCATTTTCAAATGTGGGGCAAGATTCTTACTGAGAACAAATCGCGCGCTTCCAACTGCTTTTTCAGACCCGGAAAAAATAGCTTCGGCAGGCGTCCCCATTAAAAATTCTTTTAATTTTTTCTGGTCAACGTTACAGGCCCAGTGAATAACTTCTTCCATAGTTACTGTGCTGTATAGGCTGTGAAGTTTTTTCGAAACTTCACTAAAAATAAGACGGCCATAGCCGAACCATTCTTCAGTAGCCATATCAGGGCTTTCCTGAACAATAGAGTTCACTAAGCGCTCGTAATCATATGAACGGCGAATTTCATTGAAAAACACCCAGCCTTCAGTGCGTTTATCATAGGCGTTTAAAATAACATCGCCGGGACGATAGAAATTCTTTAAGAACCCCCCATTTGGATCTAAAGCAATATTTTTGCCGCCTCTAATGATGCTCTTAAATAACAGTTCATTGAAAATTGTGGTTTTACCAGTACCGGTTGTACCGGCAATCGAAAAATGCAAGTTCTCAGCGTATGTAGGTATGGGGATATTAGCCACGGTTAACTGGTTGACACCTCTTTCGCGTGTTTTATCAGCGAGTGTTCTGGCGCTAACAAGCTCTGTACCACGATAAATCTTTTTGAATCTTTCGCCTTTAAACACGCGTGATTTATCATAAATGATAAAAGCGATCAGACCGCCAACACCAATAAACCAGCCAGCAATTAAAGCTGACCATAAAGGCCATAGCGAAAAAGTATTCTTAACCAGATACGGAATCAGGTATTTAGCCGTGGATGGATCAATACCGTAGGTAAATTTTGCAACTAGAAACCATACCATCACTGGAGGCAAAGTAATTGCAAATAAAAATGCTAAGCCTCTTTCTCTATCGTCCATTTCAGCGCTCCTTTTTTGGTTCCCAGACTTTGTAGCCGTTACGTTCAACCTCTGCTTTTGCCGCTTTGGTTTTGCCCGGTTCTGCTATCGAGCGCAGGAGGATTAGCGTTTCAATAGCGAGTGATTCATGCAACATCATCTGTCCTGCCGGTGGGAATTTTACGCCAGATAGCGTTTCGGTTATTGCCTTCAGCTCATCGCGCAGTGGGCCAAAATCCGCATCTGAAGCACGGTCAAAAAGATAATCCAGTTTGCGATTTACGTCGCTCAGCCGGTCGGCAACTATTTTCAACCCGGACTCCCGATCACCTGGGCCAGCTTCAATGCAGCGCCGCAGATAATCTGACCGATTACCTCCTGAAACCAGGTCTATATAGGCCAAAAGTTCATCTGATACTTTTGCGGTTATTATTGGCATTCAGTCCTCACATTGTGCATTTTTTAAACAAAAAATTGGGATCTAACAAGCTGAAATCTTAGTATTACCAAAGTAATAAAGCAAACTCATTATAAAACAATGAGTTATTGGGTGTTTTTAATACCTAATTATTACCGAATATTGTTGCTATTTATTTTTTTATCTTTTAAATCAGTATGATAGCGTGATTTATCGCGCTGCGTTAGGTGTATAGCAGGTTAAGGGATAAAAAATCATCTTTTTTGGTAGGGGCGATCTACGTAGGTTAAGGACTAACTGGCTAAAAAGCGTTCAATATTCCGTATTCATGCTTGCATGAATACCAGTACAACAAAAGTACATCAAAATTACATCAAAATTACATCACTTGAAGGTTGACAGTACAACAAAATTACATCATTCTTTGGTCATGAGGTAGCCAGTACAACAAAAGTACATCAAAAGTACATCAAAATTACATCAAAATTACATCAAAATTACATCATTCTAAATGAGGGTACTATGAAGCCCAAAAGTATCAGGGCGGCACTTCAGTTGATGTTGCCGGAAATAGAAGAAATGCTGTCACTGGGAGTTTCCAGGGAGGAAATTTATAAGGCAGTTTCTGAACGCTTCGGCCTGGAAGGTGTGAACGTTCGTAGCTTTGATACGTCCCTATATAGAGCGCGGCAAATCCGGAAAAATGGAATGCACAATACACATGAAAGGATGCCGAACAATGATGATAGTGTATTGCACAATACACAAAAAGGAGGTAGCGAGAAAGGTGCAGAGGAAAGTGTATTGCACAATACACAAACGCCGCCTGAGCCTGAACCGCAAGGAAGTGAAAAAAAAGAAAGTCCCGGCATTATTGATAAAGAGTTCTTCAATAAAATCAGTGAAGATTTCGACCCTAAGATGTTCAATAAAAAATTCTGAGGTGATTTATGAAAGTAGCGGTAATTAATTACAGTGGCAGCGTTGGTAAAACCTTAATTTCATCCTACCTGTTAGCCCCGCGTCTGACTGGAGCAAAATTCTATGCGGTTGAAACTATCAACCAGTCTGCTTCCGATCTGGGGATTGAGAATGTTTCCATTTTTAAAGGTGATGACTTTTCACGGTTGATTGAAGATATTGTTTTTGAAGATGCCGGGATTATTGATATTGGTGCGTCAAACGTAGAAGCGTTCCTGATGGCAATGTCCCGCTTTGACAGTGGCGCGAATGAATTTGATAAGTATGTAATCCCGGTTACGCCTGATAATAAGGCCATTGATGAAAGCCTGAAAACAGCACATACGTTAAGTAAGGCAGGTGTAAGCAGCGATAAAATCATCTTTGTTCCAAACCGCATTAGTCCAGATAGTGAAGTAGAGGATGTACTGGCGCCGGTATTTGAATTTGTCAAACGAACGAAAGTTGGCAAAATCAGCAAGAAATCTGTTATTTATAACAGTGAAGTTTTCGAATATCTCGCGTATCACCGTATCTCATTCGAAGCATTGACCGCTGAAGATCCAGAAGAATTTAAAGCCCGCGCTAAACAAACAACGGATGCTGACGAGCGCAAAAAACTGGCCCGCCGTTATACCTACATGAAACAGGCAATTCCTGTTAAAGCTAATCTCGATAAAGCATATGCGGCTTTAATGGGAGAATAAAATGGAAAAGCAGCCAGATAAATTTGAAGTTCTGATGGATTGGTTTTTAGGTGACGCGAAGGAAATCACCGCAAGTCAGAAAGAAATGACTGAGATACTTTCTGCGCTTTCGGAAAAGCTGGCAAAAGACACCGAAAGTTTAGGAGAGACGGCAGACTCTCTTAAACGGACTTTAGTAGAAAACCAGCGTTCAA
Organism: Pseudocitrobacter faecalis; assembly: GCA_003315335.1. Taxonomy (GTDB): domain Bacteria; phylum Pseudomonadota; class Gammaproteobacteria; order Enterobacterales; family Enterobacteriaceae; genus Pseudocitrobacter; species Pseudocitrobacter faecalis. Next base: position 1,509 of record QNRL01000020.1, on the reverse strand, counting down.
TTAGCCTGGCAATTAGTGATGATGCTAAGGCGCGTGAGGAATTTCTGACGAAGTTCCGCCGCGCGCAGGTGTCCAGAGCTGAGACGTTAACCCGTCAGATCCTTTTTATTACAGCTGGCTGCACTATTGTGGGCGCCGCCGTGGGTGCCGCGATAGCCATAATTCTACTGAGATAATGTAAACCGGGCATGTCCCGGTTTTTTTTCAAGCGAAGCGCGGAGGCCGCAGGCCGGAGGCATTAGTGGCCGCCGCCCGAAGGGGCGAGACGCGTAGCGGCTCGATGCGCAGCACGGCAGAACGGCCCCGCAGGGGTAATGCCCGGTTTAATTCAACGTGACAGTCACGTGGAGGAAAAATATGAATGACCGACAGCGTGAACAAGCCCGTATTCGCCAGGCCCGGCGCCGCGCGCGACTCAAAGAGGAAGGCGCTAGCGTGACAGTCACGCTAACAAAACAGGAAGAAGCAATGTTACAGGAGCTTTGCCGGGTTCGTCGTCCAGGACGAACAGCCTATTCCACGAATGAGTTTTTCCAACTGCTGCTGATCCGAAACTGGCAACAGTGGCAGGAGCAAAAGGCGCAGCTGGGGAAATGCCAGGCTTGCGGAAAGCTGAAAGCGGAGGGAGGTTGCGGCGGCGAACGGCAGAGCGAAACCTTTAACTGCTGGCTAGCCGTCGAAGCAAACGAGCTTAATGTGTAGTGTATTGTGCTATACAGAAATTGCCAAAAGCAGCGCGGAGTAATAACTGAAACGGCCGCGCAGCGGAAAGAAAAAAGCCCGGTCAATCCGGGTTTTTTTCTTTCGGCGGCTCAGTAATCGTCTAGATCTCCGCAGCCCAGCGGGCAACAATTACGCTCAATACCGTGGCTGCAATAATCGTTTTCCCGATCCTGCCGGATTTCTTCCGCGATCTCGTCTTGGGTCAGATAGTCAAATTCACGCCGCGCTACCGCGATCAGTTCTTCCCGATACTCGGCCGGAACGCCAGCAAGATAGCCGTCAATAACCGCGCTCAGGCGGCGCTGATACAGTTCATAAATCAGGCCGCAGCGGGGCTGCTGTTCGCGCGCAAAACTCTCACACTGGCGACGAAAATCTTCAAGAGTCTGCTCAAGGGTTTGTGTGGTCATGTCGTTTGTCCTCGATCTTTCTGTTAAAGACCCGGCTTGGCCGGGTCGTCAGTGCTATTTAGTTTGTTGCAGCAGCTGGTCTAATTTTGCCGCCAGTGCATACGTCGATGTGAAAGCGCCTTGCAGGCGCTGATTAGGCAGCTGGTTGAACGCTTCGAGGCAGGCGCGCAGCAATAATTCTTTCTGAGATTCGACTTCTTTTTTCAGCTGGGAAGGGGTGGTAACAGTGGTCATGCTTACTCCTTAGTGATCCGATACCGGCAATTTTTCGGGTGGCGGTATTGCCTCCCGATGATTTAATTATCGGTGATTACGCCTTTAAAGTCAATACAAGTACGGAATTTATTTACATGTTTTTATGCCCGTCAGGGCATGG
>QNRL01000019.1 GCA_003315335.1 Pseudocitrobacter faecalis | reverse complement strand
GTTTGATGCTCGTGAATTAAACTTCGTAATGAATTACGTGTTCACTCAGAGACTTGGTATTCATTTATCGTCTTGCGACGTTAAGAATCCGTATCGTTGAGTGCCCACACAGATTGTCTGATAAATTGTTAAAGAGCAGTTGCGACGCGCTTTAGCGAACTGTCGCGAGGTGGCGTATATTACGCTTTCCTCTTTCAGAGTCAACCCTGATTTTCAGGATTTTTCTCTTCAACCAACTCGGCTGTTTGTGTGAAGTGATTCACATCCGCCGTGTCGATGGAGGCGCATTATAGGGAGTTTGCTTCTTAGCACAAGGCCTTTTTAGATCTTTTTTTCTGACTGCTGTTTTTTCAAACTTTTCGCTTTCTAACTGCGCAATTTGCTTAAATTTTGAAGTGAGAAACCGCGGAATCGAGGCAATAATGATCGTCTGTTCCCTAAACGATCGTTTTAAAGAGGTAAACATGGCCGCAGACTTACGCCATTATAAAGATCTTTTCCCCACCATTGGCGCTCGTGTGCTGATTGATCCCACCAGCGTGGTGATTGGCGACGTGCGAATTGCCGATGATGTCAGTATCTGGCCGCTAGTCGCCATTCGCGGCGATGTTAACTATGTTCAGATTGGCGCGCGCAGCAATATTCAGGATGGAAGCGTTCTTCACGTGACCCATAAATCAGCACATAACCCTGACGGTAACCCGCTTATCATTGGCGATGACGTAACAGTCGGGCATAAAGTCATGCTGCACGGCTGCACCGTGGGTAATCGGGTACTGGTCGGTATGGGCTCTATCTTGCTGGATGGCGTGGTGATTGAAGATGATGTCATGATTGGTGCGGGTAGCCTGGTGCCTCAGCATAAGCGGCTGGAGAGTGGCTATCTTTATCTGGGCAGCCCTGTTAAACAGATTCGTCCATTGAAGGCGTCTGAACTGGAAGGGTTAAAATATTCGGCCAACAATTACGTGAAATGGAAAGATGATTACCTGAATCAGGATAACCAGACCCAACCCTGATTATCTTCCTGCTGGTCACGGATAAGATCGCTGGCTTCCTCTTCCAGATCCCAGCGGTTTTCCTGAAACAACGCTAACCATGCCTGAGGCGTTTCGCCGCCAAAGCGGGCGATCATCGTTTCGCGGCGAATGGCACACATTAACTGCATGCCCTGTACCAGCGCCGGAAAACAGACAGCGCACAGGTCGTCATCCCAGTGCTCGCGGTCAGGAAACTGAATGGCCTGATTCATGCGCGCAACGCCTGCTTCATCTGTTCAATCACCGGTTCGATTTCCGGCAGCACGCCATGCCAGAGCAATACCGCATGCGCAGCCTGTCCCACCAGCATACCTAATCCATCGGCACACTGTTTTGCCCCATGCTGCTGGCACCAGGCGAGGAAAGGTGTATCCCCTTTCTGGTAAAACATGTCGTAGCAATAAAGAGAAGGATGGATCAGCGATGCCGGGATCGCTGGGATCTCACCATTAATACCGCTTGATGTTGCATTGATAATTAAATCAAACTCATGCCCTTCCAGCGCATCCAGCCCCAACGCCTGAACGCTGCCCGTATGCGCAAAAAGCTGCGCCAGTTCTTGCGCACGGGAAGCCGTACGGTTGGCGATGGTGACTGAACAATCCATCGAGAGCAGCGGCAGCAGGACTCCGCGCGTCGCGCCCCCCGCTCCCAGCAGAAGAATTCGCAGCCCCGGTCGAATAAAAGAGAGACGTTCAAGGTCGCTCAATAAACCAATGCCATCGGTGTTATCCCCCAACAAACGCCCGTCTTCCAGTCGCTTGAGCGTATTAACCGCCCCTGCCAGGGCAGCGCGCTCGGTCAGTTCATCTGCCCGGGCGAACGCTTCTTCTTTAAAAGGTACGGTGACGTTCGCCCCCTTCCCTCCTTGTGCAAAGAACGCGTTGAGCGTGTTAACAAAATCATCAAGTGGCGCCAGCACGCGCCCATAGGGATGAGTAATGTTCAGCTGCTGCGCAAACTGTTGATGAATAAAAGGCGATTTACTGTGCGCAATCGGGTTACCAAAGACGGCATAGGTTTCCATGAGTTACCCCTGGCGGAAGAGTTCGCCCGTCAGGGCGTCACGGATTTCAGATGGATTGAGTCGACCACCGGTCAACGCATCCACCACCGGGAACGCATCGCCAAACTGCTGGCGAACTTCCTCTGTCGTGCGACATGGCGGCTGACCGGTGAGGTTTGCGCTGGTCGAGACCAGAGGTTTACCGTAAGCATTACAAAGTTCAATGACCACCGGATGATCGGTAACGCGTACGGCGAGGGAATCAAAGCGCCCTGTCAGCCAGGCAGGCGTTGTGGCTTTAGCCGGGAACACAAACGTGACCGGTCCAGGCCAGCAGGCAAATACTGCCTCACGCTGCGCGGTAGTTAACGCGGTATCATCGATATACGGTTTCAGTTGTTCGAAGCTTGCCGCAATCAGAATCAGCCCTTTTTCAACCGGGCGTTGTTTGAGTTCAAGCAGGCGATGAACGGCGATTTCACTGTCAGGGTCGCAACCGACGCCAAACACGGCTTCGGTTGGATAAGCGATGACTTCTTTATTCTTCAGAGCGATAACCGCACGCTGTACGGCTTCTGATGGCAGGTTATTATTCACTGATTTATTCCGCCTGAATCGGCTTTCCACATTGTTTACTGGCACAATAGCGCTTCAGGCCATGCGCCGTTTTCTTTTCGATGAGTAGCGGGTAATGACACTCAGGGCACTCGCCCGCGACAGGGGTGAAGTTAAGCACAAACTGACACTCCGGATAGCGATCGCAGGAGTGGAACGTTTTGCCATAGCGTGAACGGCGCTGAACCAGATGCCCTTGCTGGCATTGTGGGCAGGCGATGGCTGTTTCATCAGGTTTATCGATAAGTTCGGTATGCTCGCAGGCCGGATACTGGCTGCAACCAATAAACATCCCAAAACGGCCCTGGCGAAGCGCCAGCTCGGCACCGCATTCCGGACACAGCTGCCCCTCCAGAATTTTGACGATATGTCCATCCGCCTGACTCTTCAGGGGACGGACATAGTCACACTCTGGATAATGGGAACAACCAAGAAACGGCCCATGCTTGCCGGATCGTATTACCAGTTCAGCCCCGCACTGCGGGCAGGGCTCGTTTTTACGCACTGTAAAGAGTGCTGATTTGGCCATAACAACTCTTACTGCTGCACCATCGAATTAGTGCAGCATACCTTCATTCACGTCGAAGAGTAATTCTTCCATTTGTTGATACGCGTTTTCACACCCCGGAAGATTGAACAGAACCATCAGAATTACCCATTTGAGATCTTCCAGTTCGAACTCTGCAGTATCCAGAGCCATCACGCGTTCAATCACCATTTCTCGCGTTTCGAGGTTTAGCACCTGAATTTGTTCCAGGAATAACAAGAATCCCCGACAACTGGCATCCAGTCTCTGGCTCTCTTCCGCCGTAAAAATGCGAACAGAAAGCGGATCGGAAGCTAACTGCATCGGTTCGACAAGCCCTTCCTGATAATCAGCGAGCTTCTCGAGCCACATCAACGCGTTGAAAATGTCCTCACGTTCAAAACCTGCTTCGGTGAGATCCCGTGTCAGTTTATCCTGATCCACGCGCATTTCAGCTTCGTTATGGATGTAAGTTTCAAACAAGTACAGTAGTACGTCGAACATGGCATGCCCTCCTTAATCGGACATAGCCGCCGGGTACAGCTGCGATCCATCCTGCTAACTCCAGTTCGAGTAGCTGAGCCACGGTCACTGGCACAGGTTGGCCGGCACGTTCAGCGACGACGTCAACAGGTGTTACCTCATCTCCTACGTTAGCCAGGAGCTCAGGAAATGGCAATGCTACAGAATCCTGATCTGGTGAATATTTTGACGTATCCTGCGCATTTTCAGACTGAAAAAGCGCAATTTGCCCTGATTCAAGAATATCTTCAGGTGTTGTGACTAACATCGCCCCCTGCTGAATCAACCAGTGCGGCCCCTCACAGCCAGGGTTACCGAGGGGCCCGGGAATCGCATACACCTCTCGCCCCTGCTCCAGAGCGCAACGCGCCGTCACGAGGGAACCACTTTTCAATGCCGCTTCGACCACCAGTACACCGCGACTAAGGCCGCTAATAATGCGATTACGCCGCGGGAAATTATGCGGCAACGGCGTCATCGCAAGGGGAAACTCCGAGACCAGCGCTCCGCCTGACATCACAATATCCTCCGCCAGTTGGCGATGCCGATGCGGATAGATGTGACTTAATCCATTACCCAATACGGCGATGGTTTTGCCCGCCATACGTAATGCGCTACGGTGAGCAATCGCATCAATACCCAGCGCAAGGCCACTGGTAATGGTCACGCCCTGCAGCGCGAAGGCCTCGCAAAATGCGCGCCCCCATTGCTCACCGTACCATGAGAAATTTCGGCTACCGACCACCGCCAACTGACAAGTACTCAGTAGCGGCAAATTGCCGCGCACAAAAAGCGCTGCCGGATAATCACTGATGGCTCGCAGCGCCGTAGGATAGTAAGGAGAATTGGCCAGCAAAAGATGATTATCAGGCTGCGAGAGCCAGTGCTCACTTTCGCTAACCTCTTGCGTAGTCATTGAAAAAAAACGAGCCGCCTGCTTCGCGGTTAGCCCGACATCACGTAAGTTTTTCAACGTAACGGTTGGCTCCCGTATCAGGGTCTCGGCGATGTTTTGCATCTTGTCGCCGTATAGATCGTTTATCTTTACCAAACGAAGCCATATCTCTGTAGGTGACATCCTTTTCCCCTTGCCACAAGCGGCATCAGCAATCTTTGCGATTGGTCACTGATGCTGTCAATTGGAGGGGGTTTTGTCTAGAATAGAGGTAATATTCTTTCCAACTCCTGAACAGAACTCTGGAGATTTATGGCAGTCTTGCAAGTGTTACATATTCCGGACGAGCGTCTTCGCAAAGTCGCTAAACCGGTTGAAGAAGTAAATGCAGAAATTCAGCGTATCGTCGATGATATGTTCGAAACCATGTACGCCGAAGAAGGTATTGGCCTGGCGGCAACGCAGGTGGATATCCATCAGCGCATTATCGTCATTGATGTTTCTGAAAATCGTGATGAGCAACTGGTGCTGATCAACCCGGAGCTGCTGGAAAAACACGGCGACACCGGTATTGAGGAAGGTTGCCTGTCGATCCCGGAACAGCGTGCGCTGGTGCCACGTGCCGAGCAGGTAAAAATCCGCGCGCTCGACCGTAACGGTAAAGCGTTCGAACTTGAAGCAGACGGCCTGCTGGCTATCTGTATCCAACACGAAATGGACCACTTAGTCGGTAAACTGTTTATCGATTATTTGTCCCCGCTGAAACAACAGCGTATTCGTCAGAAAGTCGAGAAACTGGATCGCCTGAACGCGCGTGCCTAAGGATAAGGAACAACGTGTCTGATTCACTACGTATCATCTTTGCGGGTACCCCCGATTTTGCAGCGCGTCATCTTGACGCGCTGTTGTCGTCTGAACATCAGGTCGTGGGCGTATTCACTCAGCCCGACCGCCCGGCGGGACGCGGCAAAAAACTGATGCCGAGCCCGGTAAAAGTGCTGGCCGAAGAAAAAGGGGTACCGGTATTTCAGCCGGTTTCACTACGCCCCCAGGAAAACCAACAGTTGGTTGCCGATTTACAGGCCGATGTGATGGTCGTGGTGGCCTACGGGTTAATCCTGCCAAAAGCTGTGCTCGACATGCCGCGACTGGGCTGCATTAACGTGCATGGTTCCCTGCTGCCACGCTGGCGTGGCGCGGCACCTATTCAGCGTTCATTGTGGGCTGGCGATACTCAAACTGGCGTCACTATCATGCAGATGGACGTTGGCCTTGATACGGGTGATATGCTGCACAAGCTCTCCTGCCCAATCACCGCCGACGATACCAGCGGTAGCCTGTACGATAAGCTGGCCGACCTGGGCCCGCAAGGGCTTCTGCATACGCTGGCTCAACTCGCCGCAGGTACCGCTAAACCGGAAGTTCAGGATGAAGCGCTGGTCACTTATGCTGAGAAACTCAGCAAAGAAGAAGCGCGCGTCGACTGGTCGCTCAGCGCGGCACAGCTTGAGCGCTGTATTCGCGCCTTTAATCCGTGGCCGATGAGTTATATTGTGATTGATGAACAGCCAGTGAAAATCTGGCAGGCGTCAGTCATCAATACTCCAACAAACGCAGTGCCAGGAACCATTCTGGAAGCCAATCGCCAGGGTATTCAGGTTGCGACGGGCGAGGGAATTCTTAACCTTCTCTCTCTGCAGCCGGCGGGTAAAAAAGCCATGGGCGTGCAGGATCTCCTGAATTCACGCCGGGAGTGGTTTATTCCCGGAAACCGTCTCGCCTGACGGTCACTCTCTTTTTTAAGCCCGGTGTCGCCGGGCATTTTTATTTTTGCGGTTATGAAAAAAAACATTAATTTACGCAGTCTGGCAGCGCAAACCGTCGAGCAAGTTGTCGAGCAGGGCCAATCATTAAGTAACGTTCTGCCTGCAATGCAGCTGAAGGTATCCGATAAAGACAAAGCTTTGCTTCAGGAGCTCTGCTTTGGTGTACTTCGCACGCTTTCTCAACTGGAATGGTTCATCCATAAGCTGATGTCACGCCCGATGACGGGTAAGCAGCGAACGGTTCACTACCTGATTATGGTCGGTCTCTATCAATTGCTGTATACGCGTATTCCGCCACATGCCGCGCTGGCGGAAACGGTAGAAGGCGCTGTGGCGATTAAGCGCCCGCAGTTGAAAGGGTTAATCAACGGCGTATTGCGTCAATTCCAGCGCCAACAGGATGAACTACAGGCCGAGTTTTCACAGACCGATGTTCGTTATCTGCATCCCTCCTGGCTGGTGAAACGCATCAAACAAGCCTATCCACAACAGTGGGAAGCTATTCTTGAGGCGAACAATCAGCGCCCACCAATGTGGCTGCGTGTGAACCGCAATCATCACACGCGCGACGCGTGGCTTGCGCTGCTGGCTGAAGCAGGATTAACCGGCTTCCCGCATGCGGAGTATCCTGACGCCGTACGCCTTGAGACACCGGCACCAGTACATGCGCTCCCCGGATTTGATGAAGGTTGGGTCACCGTTCAGGATGCCTCCGCACAAGGTTGTATGACGTATCTACAACCCGAAAATGGAGAGCAGATCCTCGACCTTTGCGCAGCGCCGGGCGGTAAAACAACACATATTCTGGAAGTGGCGCCAGAAGCCAATGTGATGGCCGTTGATGTGGACGAAAAACGCCTGTCGCGCGTCTATGACAACCTGAAACGTCTGGGCATGAAAGCGACGGTGAAGCAGGGCGATGGCCGTTTCCCGGAGCAATGGTGTGGTGAACAGCAATTTGATCGCATTCTTCTTGATGCGCCCTGTTCAGCAACGGGGGTCATACGTCGCCATCCGGATATTAAGTGGCTACGCCGCGATCGCGATATTCCAGAGCTGGCACAGTTACAGGCTGAGATCCTCAACGCGACCTGGATGCACCTTAAACCAGGCGGCACGCTGGTTTACGCAACCTGCTCTATTCTCCCGGAAGAGAACAGCCAGCAAATTGCTGCATTCCTGCAACGCACACCGGATGCCGTGTTGAGTGAAACCGGCACACCAGAACAGCCCGGTAAACAGAATTTACCAGGCGCAGAAGAAGGTGACGGCTTCTTTTACGCTAAGCTAATCAAAAAATAATGAGATAACGGGTCGCGACTGATGAAAATTATCATTCTGGGCGCAGGTCAAGTAGGCGGAACGCTGGCTGAAAACCTGGTCGGAGAGAATAACGACATCACTATTGTGGATACCAATAGCGAGCGTCTGCGTGGTTTGCAGGACAAATTTGACCTGCGCGTCGTTCAGGGCCACGGCTCTCATCCACGCGTGCTGCGTGAGGCCGGTGCCGATGACGCCGATATGCTGGTTGCCGTAACCAGCTCCGACGAAACCAATATGGTGGCCTGTCAGGTCGCCTATTCCCTCTTTAATACACCAAACCGCATCGCACGAATTCGCTCCCCCGACTACGTTCGTGACGCGGAGAAACTGTTCAATACTGACGCGGTGCCTATCGATCACCTGATTGCGCCTGAGCAACTGGTTATCGATAACATCTATCGCCTGATCGAATACCCAGGCGCGCTGCAGGTGGTTAATTTCGCTGAAGGAAAAGTGAGCCTCGCGGTGGTAAAAGCCTATTACGGCGGGCCGCTGGTGGGTAATGCGCTCTCGACCATGCGCGACCATATGCCGCATATTGATACGCGTGTCGCGGCTATTTTCCGTCACGACACACCTATTCGCCCGCAGGGTTCAACCATTGTGGAGGCAGGCGATGAAGTATTCTTTATCGCGGCATCCCAGCATATTCGCGCTGTCATGAGCGAATTGCAACGTCTGGAAAAACCGTACAAGCGCATCATGCTGGTCGGCGGCGGTAACATCGGCGCAGGTCTGGCGCGCAGGCTGGAAAAAGATTACAGCGTGAAGCTGATCGAGCGCGATCAACAGCGTGCCGCCGAACTGGCAGAGAAGTTGCAGAATACGATCGTCTTCTTTGGCGATGCATCGGATCAAGAGTTGCTGGCGGAAGAACATATCGATCAGGTTGATCTGTTCATTGCCGTCACCAACGATGATGAAGCGAACATTATGTCCGCGATGCTGGCCAAGCGGATGGGGGCGAAAAAAGTGATGGTGTTGATCCAACGCCGCGCCTACGTTGACCTTGTTCAGGGGAGCGTGATTGATATCGCGATTTCGCCACAGCAGGCCACCATTTCCGCCCTGTTGAGCCACGTGCGTAAAGCCGATATCGTCGGCGTTTCATCCCTGCGTCGCGGTGTCGCTGAAGCCATCGAAGCCGTTGCCCATGGTGATGAAAGCACTTCGCGGGTTGTCGGTAGAGTCATTGATGAGATAAAACTCCCACCGGGTACCATCATCGGCGCGATTGTACGCGGTAATGATGTCATGATTGCCAATGATAATTTACGCATTGAGCAAGGGGACCATGTAATTATGTTCCTTACGGACAAAAAATTTATTACCGATGTCGAACGATTGTTCCAGCCAAGCCCCTTCTTCCTTTAATTACAAAAGGCGTTCTCAGGAACGCTTTTTTATTAACCCTTTATTATTTAAGGCTAAATTTGCACAGCTGAATTATTGTTAATAATGGAAATTACATAAACATTTGTTAAACTTATAAACGTCAGCTGGCACAAGGAGAATAACATGAGCATTATTAAAGAGTTTCGCGAATTTGCGATGCGTGGAAACGTTGTTGATTTGGCGGTGGGTGTCATTATTGGTGCGGCGTTCGGTAAGATTGTATCGTCATTGGTTGCCGATATTATTATGCCACCGCTGGGCTTATTAATTGGCGGGATCGATTTTAAACAATTTGCGCTGACATTACGTGAAGCGCAGGGAGATGTTCCGGCTGTAGTAATGCACTACGGCGTGTTCATTCAAAATGTCTTTGATTTTGTGATCGTGGCTTTCGCTATCTTTATGGCAATCAAACTGATCAACAAACTGAATCGTAAGAAAGAAGAACCGGCTGCGGATCCGAAACCAACGAAAGAAGAAGTGCTGCTTTCTGAAATCCGCGACCTGCTGAAAGAACAAAATAACCGTTCTTAATCACGCGACCAAAAGCAGAAGGCCAGTGGTAAAGAAGCGATTCGCTTGTTTGCCACTGGCCTCCCAGTTACCTCGTTTTGCATGCTTCGTTTTACGCAGATAGCTCCCTTTCCCTTTTTTATTCTTCTCAACGCGTTGTCTGAACAACGGGTCATGCAGAAGTGCCTCAATGGCGTTATCGTTTATTTGCCCTTTGGTGTGTTGATAGCGGCTCATCATTTTCTCCTGATGGATAATCATTCGGCGCGAGTGTAAATCCGAACCGTGATAAATTCAACAGCCTTTAATATTATTGTCAGCCCCCTGCTCCAGAGTCTCAAGGATAGAACAATAAACACTACTATGAGCCGTGCCACAGCAGGCATCATTCAACTTCTTAAGTGACCGTTGCATTGATTGTAGCTCTTTAATGCGTGACTCCACTTCGCGAAGGCGCGCCTGGACAATACTTTTGGATTCCTGGCAGGTGTGATGTTCAGGGTCAACGCGAATCGAAAGCAGCTCGCGGATGGCCTCAAGGGTAAAACCCAGTTGGCGAGCATAGCGGATAAATTTCAGGCGCTGAAGATCGTTGCCCGTATACAAGCGGAATCCACCTTCGGTACGAACTTCATGATCCATCATCTGCTGCTTTTCATAGTAGCGGATCGTATCGGGCGTCACGCCAGCCAGCTTAGCCAGTTCACCAATGCGATACATGGATTTTTACTCCTCATTAAACCGATTAATCAATTTTTCCGCATATTCGCCACGCAGAAAATCGGTGCTCATACCAGCCTGGCGCAACTTCAGTTCCATTAATGCGAGTCGACGGCTCAATTCGTGATAACGTTCATCTTCTTTGTGAATACCGTTAAGAAGATCAACCAGCGCCAATGCTTCTTTGCGCTGCTCAACCTCTGGCGGCAAACAGCCCGCATTCTTCAACAGGCGATAACCTGAGCGTAGCTCTTCAGGTACAGCCGAATCGTCGTCGAGCATTAAAGGCTTGCCCTGCCCGGGAAGATTATCGAAATCACCATTACGCTGGGCATCAGCGATGTGACGCTCTGCTCACTGGTCGATTAACCACATGACAGCACTCCAGGATGAGCAGAAGAGTTATTACTATTGTAGAGAGATGGGGGAAGTGGAGATATAAAAAAACCCGCCGGAGCGGGTTTTTTTACGATACTACAGATTACTCTGCAGCAGCTTCTGCTTTCTCTGAACGATCAACCAGCTCGATGTAAGCCATCGGCGCGTTGTCGCCTGCACGGAAGCCACACTTCAGAATACGAGTGTAACCACCGGCACGGCTCGCGAAACGCGGGCCCAGTTCGTTAAACAGTTTTGCCACGATCTCGTTATCACGAGTACGGGCGAATGCCAGACGACGATTAGCAACGCTATCAGTCTTGGCAAGAGTAATCAGCGGCTCAACTACGCGACGCAGTTCTTTCGCTTTAGGCAGGGTCGTCTTGATGATTTCATGACGAACCAGTGAACCTGCCATGTTGCGGAACATAGCCTGGCGATGGCTGCTGTTGCGGTTCAGTTGACGACCACTCTTACGATGGCGCATGACCTTATCCTTCTCAGTAAAACCTTAACCTGTGATCCGGTTACTCGTCAGCAATGCTTGCCGGTGGCCAGTTTTCCAGGCGCATACCCAGAGACAGTCCACGGGAGGCCAGCACGTCTTTAATCTCAGTAAGAGATTTTTTACCCAGGTTAGGCGTCTTAAGAAGCTCAACCTCGGTACGCTGTACCAGATCACCGATATAGTGGATAGCTTCTGCCTTAAGGCAGTTAGCAGAGCGGACAGTCAATTCCAGATCGTCAACAGGGCGCAGCAGGATCGGATCGAATTCTGGTTTCTCTTCTTTAACTTCTGGCTGACGTACATCACGTAAGTCAACAAAAGCTTCCAGTTGTTCAGCCAGGATGGTTGCCGCACGACGAATCGCCTCTTCAGGATCGATTGTGCCGTTGGTTTCCATTTCGATGACCAGCTTGTCCAGGTCGGTACGCTGTTCTACACGCGCTGCTTCAACATTGTAGGCAATACGCTCTACAGGGCTATAGCAGGCGTCGACCAACAGACGGCCGATCGGGCGCTCATCTTCTTCCGAATGAATTCGGGAAGAAGCCGGCACATAACCGCGACCGCGCTGAACTTTGATACGCATGCTGATAGCTGCGTTTTCATCGGTCAGGTGGCAGATCACGTGCTGCGGCTTGACGATTTCGACATCACCGTCGTGGGTGATATCGGCTGCGGTCACAGGGCCAATGCCAGATTTATTCAAGGTAAGAATAACTTCATCTTTACCCTGAACTCTCACCGCCAGCCCTTTCAGGTTGAGCAGGATTTCCAGGATATCTTCCTGAACGCCTTCTTTGGTGCTGTACTCATGAAGTACACCATCAATCTCAACCTCGGTCACCGCGCAACCCGGCATCGATGAGAGCAGAATACGGCGCAGTGCGTTACCCAGAGTATGGCCAAAGCCACGCTCTAAAGGCTCAAGGGTCACCTTGGCGTGCGTCGAACTCACTTGCTCGATATCTACCAGGCGCGGTTTTAGAAACTCTGTCACAGAACCCTGCATTGTGTCCTCTCTTTGGTACTAAGCTTTACTTGGAGTAAAGCTCGACGATCAGGTGTTCGTTAATGTCCGCAGACAGATCAGAACGCTCAGGCTGACGCTTGAACGTGCCTTCCATCTTGCCAGCATCAACTTCCAGCCAGGTTGGCTTTTCACGCTGTTCAGCCAGCTCAAGAGCGGCTTTCACGCGAGATTGCTTTTTCGCTTTCTCACGGATGCTAACAACGTCATTCGCTTTAACCTGATAAGAAGCGATGTTAACAACACGACCGTTTACCATGATTGCTTTATGGCTAACCAGCTGGCGTGCTTCAGCACGAGTGGCGCCAAAGCCCATACGGTATACAACGTTGTCCAGACGACCTTCCAGCAGAGCCAACAGGTTTTCACCGGTGTTGCCTTTCAGACGTGCTGCTTCTTTGTAGTAGTTACGGAATTGACGCTCCAGCACACCGTACATACGGCGAACTTTTTGCTTCTCACGCAACTGCACACCATAGTCAGACAGACGCGGTTTACGCGCACCGTGCTGGCCAGGAGCTTGTTCAATTTTACACTTGGTATCGATCGCGCGAACGCCAGACTTAAGGAATAAGTCGGTGCCCTCACGACGGCTCAGCTTGAGCTTAGGACCCAAATATCTTGCCATTTTCTTTCTCCAACTAACCTGGAAAACGTAGCGTTATACGCGACGTTTTTTCGGCGGACGACAACCGTTATGAGGGATCGGAGTCACATCAGTAATATTAGTGATGCGGAAACCAGCGGCGTTCAGAGCACGAATAGTAGATTCGCGACCCGGACCCGGACCTTTGACCATAACTTCCAGATTCTTGATGCCGTATTCTTTTACGGCTTCTGCGCAACGCTCTGCCGCAACCTGAGCTGCGAACGGAGTGGATTTGCGAGAACCACGGAAACCGGAACCACCGGCTGTTGCCCAACCCAGCGCGTTACCCTGACGATCGGTAATAGTCACGATGGTGTTGTTGAAAGAAGCATGGATATGAGCCACGCCGTCAGAGACTTGTTTTCTTACACGTTTACGTGCACGAATTGGTGCCTTTGCCATTATTCAATCACCCCGATTATTTCTTGATCGGTTTGCGCGGACCCTTACGGGTACGTGCGTTGGTCTTGGTACGCTGACCGCGAACCGGGAGACCACGACGATGACGCAAACCGCGATAGCAACCAAGATCCATCAGGCGCTTGATGCTCATGCTGATTTCACGGCGCAGATCACCTTCAACGACAAATTTGGCAACTTCGTCACGCAGCGTGTCGATTTGTCCTTCAGACAGCTCACTGATCTTAACATTTTCAGCGATACCCGCTGCAGCCAGGATGGCTTTAGAACGGGTCTTACCGATGCCGTAGATCGAAGTTAATGCGATCACAGCATGTTTTTGATCAGGAATGTTAATGCCTGCTATACGGGCCACTATGCACTCCTACTATTTAATATGTACGCACCATGCTGAAAAGCCCGTTTTCAGGATACTCAAATGGAAACGTACAGACATACAAAAGATTGGCTGGCTAATCTAGCCAGCTCAACCCAACTTTGCAAGAAAAATATGCGAATAAATCAGCCTTGGCGCTGTTTATGCTTCGGCTCGGCACTGCAAATCACACGGATGACACCATCACGCTTAACGATTTTGCAGTTACGGCATAATTTCTTGACGGAAGCACGAACTTTCATTTTTACTCTCCGTAACTTCTCGGGCGACCAATTATCGGCCGTAGCCTTTCAGGTTCGCCTTCTTCAATGCAGACTCGTACTGACTTGACATCATCAGAGTTTGCACTTGAGCCATAAAGTCCATAATCACGACAACAACGATAAGCAGTGAGGTCCCACCGAAGTAGAACGGTACTTTCATTGCATCACGCATGAACTCCGGGATCAGGCAGATAAAGGTAATATACAACGCACCAACCAGGGTCAGGCGGGTCATTACTTTATCGATATACTTCGCCGTTTGCTCTCCCGGACGAATTCCTGGTACAAATGCACCGGACTTCTTCAGGTTATCTGCTGTTTCACGCGGGTTGAAGACCAACGCCGTGTAGAAGAAACAGAAGAAGATGATCGCAGACGCATAGAGTAACACATAAAGTGGTTGCCCAGGCTGCAAATACAGCGAAATTGTTGTCAGCCAGTTCCAACCAGTCCCGCCCCCGAACCATGACGCGATGGTTGCCGGGAACAGAATAATACTGGAAGCGAAGATTGCCGGGATTACCCCTGCCATATTCACTTTCAGCGGTAAATGTGTGCTCTGTGCAGCATAGACACGACGACCTTGCTGACGTTTGGCGTAGTTTACCACAATGCGGCGTTGACCACGCTCAACAAATACAACAAAGAACGTCACTGCAAATACTAATACTGCAACCAACAGCAACAGGAGGAAGTGCAGGTCGCCTTGACGCGCTTGCTCGATAGTATGGGCAATGGCTGGCGGGAGTCCCGCAACGATACCAGCGAAGATAATGATTGAGATACCGTTGCCGATACCGCGCTCAGTAATCTGTTCGCCGAGCCACATCAGGAACATAGTCCCTGTAACCAGACTTACAACAGCGGTGAAATAGAATGCAAAGCCTGGGTTAATCACCAGGCCCTGCATACCAGGCATATTCGGCAGACCGGTAGCAATACCGATCGACTGGAATATCGCCAGCACCAGAGTACCGTAGCGGGTGTACTGGCTGATCTTACGACGACCAGACTCCCCTTCTTTCTTAATTTCTGCCAGCGTCGGATGAACCACCGTCAGCAGCTGGATAATGATCGACGCCGAAATATACGGCATGATCCCCAGAGCAAAGATAGAAGCACGGCTGAGAGCACCACCAGAGAACATGTTAAACATCTCAATGATGGTGCCTCGCTGTTGCTCAAGCAGTTTGGCAAGTACAGCGGCATCAATACCAGGGATCGGAATAAAAGAGCCAATACGGAACACAATAAGCGCACCGATTACAAACAGCAGTCTGCGTTTCAGCTCGCCTAAGCCACCTTTGGCACTTTGAAAATCTAATCCCGGTTGTTTAGCCATCTGCTACTTATTCCTCGATTTTACCGCCAGCAGCTTCGATAGCAGCACGAGCGCCTTTAGTAACACGCAGGCCACGAACAGTTACCGGAGTAGTGACTTCACCAGCCAGGATCACTTTCGCGAACTCGATCTGGATACCGATAATGTTAGCTGCTTTCAGCGTGTTCAGGTCTACAACACCGCCTTCCACTTTCGCCAGGTCAGACAGACGGATTTCCGCTGTGATCGCTGCTTTGCGAGAAGTGAAGCCGAATTTCGGCAGACGACGGTACAGAGGCATCTGACCACCCTCGAAACCACGACGTACGCCACCGCCAGAACGAGACTTCTGACCTTTGTGACCACGACCGCCGGTTTTACCGAGGCCAGAACCGATACCACGACCCAGACGGCGACCCGCCTTTTTAGAGCCTTCGGCCGGAGACAGAGTATTTAAACGCATCTCTTACTCCTCAACTTTAACCATGAAGGAAACCGCGTTGACCATACCACGAACAGCAGGAGTATCCTCGCGCTCTACGGTGTGACCAATACGACGCAGACCCAGGCCAAGCAGCGTTGCCTTGTGTTTCGGCAGACGACCGATTGCACTGCGGGTTTGAGTAATTTTAATAGTCTTTGCCATGGTTTATTTCCCCAGAATTTCTTCAACGGATTTACCACGCTTGGCAGCGACCATTTCCGGAGATTTCATATTTTCCAGACCATCGATAGTTGCACGAACCACGTTAATCGGGTTAGTGGAACCATACGCTTTAGCCAGAACGTTACGAACTCCAGCGACTTCCAGAACGGCGCGCATTGCACCACCGGCGATGATACCGGTACCTTCGGAAGCCGGCTGCATGAATACACGAGAACCCGTGTGAGTACCCTTAACTGGGTGCTGCAGGGTGCCGGTATTCAGCGCGACGTTAATCATATTGCGACGGGCTTTTTCCATCGCTTTCTGGATCGCTGCTGGAACTTCACGCGCTTTACCGTAACCAAAACCTACGCGACCGTTACCATCGCCTACTACAGTCAGAGCTGTGAAGGAGAAAATACGACCACCTTTAACGGTTTTAGATACGCGGTTTACCGCGATCAGCTTTTCCTGCAGTTCGCCAGCTTGTTTTTCGATGTGAGCCATCTTACACCTCTACCTTAGAACTGAAGGCCAGCTTCACGGGCAGCATCTGCCAGTGCCTGGACACGACCATGATATTGGAACCCGGAACGGTCAAAGGATACATCTTTGATGCCTTTTTCCAGAGCGCGTTCAGCAACAGCTTTACCCACAGCTGCAGCCGCGTCTTTGTTACCGGTGTACTTCAGTTGTTCAGCGATAGCTTTTTCTACAGTAGAAGCAGCTACCAGAACTTCGGAACCGTTCGGTGCAATTACCTGTGCGTAAATATGACGCGGGGTACGATGTACCACCAGGCGAGTTGCGCCCAGCTCCTGGAGCTTGCGGCGTGCGCGGGTCGCACGACGGATACGAGCAGATTTCTTATCCATAGTGTTACCTTACTTCTTCTTAGCCTCTTTGGTACGCACGACTTCGTCGGCGTAACGAACACCCTTGCCTTTATAAGGCTCAGGACGACGGTAGGCGCGCAGATCCGCTGCAACCTGACCGATCACCTGCTTATCAGCGCCTTTCAGCACGATTTCAGTCTGAGTCGGACATTCAGCAGTGATACCCGCAGGCAGCTGATGGTCAACCGGGTGAGAGAAACCTAAAGACAGGTTTACTACATTCCCTTTAACCGCTGCACGATAACCTACACCAACCAGCTGTAGCTTCTTAGTGAAGCCTTCGGTAACACCGATAACCATTGAGTTCAGCAGGGCACGCGCGGTACCAGCCTGAGCCCATCCGTCTACGTAACCATCACGCGGACCGAAGGTCAGTGCATTATCTGCATGTTTAACTTCAACAGCATCGTTGAGAGTACGAGTCAGCTCGCCGTTTTTACCTTTGATCGTAATAACCTGACCGTTGATTTTTACATCAACGCCGGCAGGAACAACGACCGGTGCTTTAGCAACACGAGACATTTTTTCCTCCGATTAGGCTACGTAGCAGATAATTTCGCCACCAAGACCAGCCTGGCGCGCTGCACGATCAGTCATAACACCTTTAGAGGTAGAAACAACTGCGATACCCATGCCGGCCATAACTTTCGGCAGCTCATCTTTACGTTTGTAGATGCGCAGACCTGGGCGGCTGACACGCTGAATGCTTTCTACAACAGCTTTACCCTGGAAATACTTGAGAGTCAGTTCCAGTTCCGGCTTGGTGTCGCCTTCAACTTTAAAATCTTCAATAAAACCTTCTTCCTTCAGCACGTTGGCAATTGCCACTTTCAGCTTGGAGGAAGGCATGGTGACCGCAGCTTTGTTCGCGGCCTGACCGTTACGGATACGGGTCAGCATATCCGCGATCGGATCTTGCATGCTCATCTGTCTTTACTCCCGTGATTCAATTGGTAATTACCAGCTAGCCTTTTTCAAGCCTGGTACTTCACCGCGCATAGCGGCTTCACGAAGCTTAATACGGCTCAACCCGAACTTGCCCACATAACCATGCGGACGACCTGTTTGACGGCAGCGGTTACGCTGACGAGACGGGCTGGAATCACGCGGCAGACTCTGCAGCTTCAGAACAGCGTTCCAACGATCTTCATCGGAAGCGTTCACATCAGAGATGATAGCTTTCAGTTCAGCGCGTTTAGCGAAGAATTTATCAGCTAAAGCTACGCGTTTTACTTCGCGTGCTTTCATTGATTGCTTAGCCATTCAGTAACCCTTACTTGCGGAACGGGAAGTCAAAGGCAGCCAGCAGAGCACGGCCTTCTTCGTCAGATTTCGCAGTAGTGGTAATGGTAATATCCAAACCACGCACGCGGTCGACTTTATCGTAGTCGATTTCTGGGAAGATGATCTGCTCACGGACACCCATGCTGTAGTTACCACGGCCATCGAATGACTTAGCGGACAGGCCACGGAAGTCACGGATACGCGGTACAGCAATAGTGATCAGGCGCTCAAAGAACTCCCACATGCGTTCGCCACGCAGAGTTACTTTACAGCCGATCGGATAGCCCTGACGGATTTTGAAGCCTGCAACTGATTTGCGTGCTTTGGTGATCAGCGGTTTTTGACCGGAGATTGCTGCCAGGTCAGCTGCTGCGTTATCCAGCAGTTTCTTGTCAGCGATCGCTTCACCAACACCCATGTTCAGGGTGATCTTCTCGACCCGAGGGACTTGCATGACAGAATTGTAGTTAAACTCAGTCATGAGTTTGTTAACTACTTCGTCTTTGTAGTAATCATGCAGTTTCGCCATCGTACTACTCCAAATTACTTGATAGTTTCGCTGTTAGACTTGAAGAAACGGACTTTTTTGCCGTCTTCGAATCTAAAGCCTACACGGTCGGCCTTGCCGGTTGCCGCATTGAAGATTGCAATGTTAGAGATCTGAATAGCTGCTTCTTTCTCAACAATGCCACCCGGTTGGTTCAGGGCCGGAACCGGCTTCTGATGTTTCTTAACCAGGTTGATACCTTCAACAATGACCTTGCCGGAAGACAGGACATTTTTTACTTTACCGCGTTTACCTTTATCTTTACCGGTTAACACGATAACTTCGTCATCACGACGGATCTTCGCTGCCATGATTCGCTCCTTAGAGTACTTCTGGTGCCAGAGAGATAATTTTCATGAACTTCTCGTTACGAAGTTCACGAGTTACCGGCCCAAAAATACGCGTACCGATAGGCTGCTCGCTGTTATTGTTTAAAATAACGCATGCATTACCATCGAAGCGAATGACAGAACCGTCCGGGCGACGAACACCCTTCTTGGTGCGCACCACTACCGCCTTCAGCACATCACCTTTTTTGACCTTACCACGCGGAATTGCTTCCTTGATGGTGATCTTGATGATGTCGCCTACGCCTGCGTAGCGACGGTGCGAGCCACCCAGAACCTTGATACACATTACGCGACGTGCACCGGAGTTGTCGGCGACGTTCAGCATAGTCTGTTCTTGGATCATTTTAGTGCTCCGCTAATGTCAACTACTACTGAGACCCGAAAGTCAGGCCATTAAAAAGCCCCATATATCGAGGGCGCGGCATTATAACACCACTCTCAAGATATGGGTAGAAAAAATAAACGGCTCATCGCTGAGCCGTTTATTCGTATCGAGAATGCGTACTGTATTACAGAACCGCTTTCTCTACAACGCGAACCAGCGTCCAGGACTTAGTCTTGGACAGCGGACGGCATTCACGGATTTCAACCTTGTCGCCGATACCGCATTCGTTGTTCTCGTCATGTACGTGCAGTTTGGTCGTACGCTTAATGAATTTACCGTAGATCGGGTGTTTCACAAAACGTTCGATAGCAACAACAATGGATTTCTCCATTTTATCGCTAACAACGCGACCTTGCAGAGTACGGATTTTATCGGTCATTACGCACCCGCCTTCTCAGTCAGTAAAGTCTTAACACGTGCAACATCACGACGCACTTGCTTCAGCAGATGAGTCTGTTGCAGCTGGCCACTTGCAGCCTGCATGCGCAGGTTGAACTGCTCACGCAGCAAGTTCAGCAGCTCAGCGTTCAGATCTTCAACGCTTTTTTCACGCAGCTCTTTTGCTTTCATTACATCACCGTCTTAGTTACAAAGGTGGTTTTGATCGGCAGTTTCGCGGCTGCGAGGCCGAATGCTTCACGGGCCAGCTCTTCCGGTACACCGTCCATTTCATACAGGACTTTGCCCGGCTGAATCAAGGCAACCCAATACTCCACGTTACCTTTACCTTTACCCATACGAACTTCAAGAGGCTTCTCGGTAATCGGTTTGTCCGGGAATACACGGATCCAGATTTTACCTTGACGCTTCACTGCACGGGTCATAGCACGACGTGCTGCTTCGATCTGACGTGCAGTCAGACGACCACGGCCAACAGCTTTCAGACCGAAAGTGCCGAAGCTAACATCCGTACCCTGCGCCAGACCGCGGTTACGGCCTTTGTGCACTTTACGGAATTTTGTACGCTTTGGTTGTAACATCAGCGACGCTCCTTATTTACGGCCTTTACGCTGCTGCTTTTTAGGTTGAGCAGCCGGTTCCGGTTGTTCAACAGCAGCCATACCACCCAGGATCTCACCTTTGAAGATCCATACCTTAACGCCGATTACACCGTAAGTGGTGTGCGCTTCAGAGGTGTTGTAGTCGATGTCAGCACGCAGAGTGTGCAGCGGTACACGACCTTCGCGGTACCATTCGGTACGTGCGATTTCCGCGCCGCCCAGACGGCCGCTAACTTCAACTTTGATACCTTTAGCGCCCAGACGCATTGCGTTCTGTACAGCACGCTTCATAGCACGACGGAACATAACACGACGTTCCAGCTGAGAAGTGATGCTGTCAGCAACCAATTTAGCGTCCAGTTCAGGCTTACGAACTTCGGCGATATTGATCTGAGCAGGAACGCCAGCGATATCCGCTACGACCTTGCGCAGTTTTTCTACGTCTTCGCCTTTCTTACCAATAACGATACCCGGGCGAGCAGTGTGAATAGTCACACGGATGCTCTTAGCCGGACGCTCGATAACGATACGAGATACGGACGCTTTTGCCAGTTCCTTCGTCAGGTACTGACGGACTTTAAAATCGCTGTCCAGGTTGTCAGCGAATTCTTTGGTGTTCGCGAACCAGGTAGAGTTCCATGGTTTGACAATACCCAGGCGAATACCATTAGGATGTACTTTCTGACCCATTGCTAGTCTCCAGAGTCTCAGCGATCGGACACAACCACAGTAATGTGGCTGGTGCGCTTCAGGATGCGATCTGCACGACCTTTTGCACGCGGCATAATGCGCTTCATGCTCGGGCCTTCGTCTACGAAAATTTTCGCAACTTTCAGATCGTCAATGTCAGCGCCATCGTTGTGTTCAGCGTTAGCAATGGCAGATTCCAGTACTTTCTTGACCAGTACAGCCGCTTTCTTATTGGTGTAGGTCAGAATATCCAGGGCCTGCGACACTTTCTTACCGCGAATCAGGTCAGCAACAAGGCGAACCTTCTGAGCAGAAGAACGAGCATGGCGATGTTGAGCTAAAGTTTCCATCTCTTCCTCCTACCTTATTTCTTCTTCGCTTTTTTATCAGCAGCGTGGCCGCGATAAGTACGAGTCGGTGCGAATTCACCCAGTTTGTGACCAACCATTTCGTCGGTTACAAAGACTGGAACGTGCTGACGACCATTATGGACAGCGATGGTCAAACCGATCATGTTAGGAAAGATCGTTGAACGACGGGACCAAGTGCGCAGGGGCTTCTTGTCTCCGCTTTCCACCGCTTTCTCTACCTTCTTCAGCAAGTGCAGGTCAATAAAAGGACCTTTCTTGAGAGAACGTGGCATGGCTTATCCTCTAAAATTATTTGCTACGGCGACGTACGATGAATTTATCAGTACGCTTGTTGCTGCGGGTCTTCTTACCTTTGGTCTGCAGGCCCCACGGGGATACCGGGTGCTTACCAAAGTTACGACCTTCACCACCACCATGTGGGTGGTCGACTGGGTTCATCGCAGTACCGCGAACGGTAGGACGAACACCACGCCAGCGTGCAGCACCTGCTTTACCCAGAACGCGCAGCATATGCTCAGCATTGCCAACTTCGCCCAGAGTTGCACGGCAGTCTGCTTCGACTTTACGCATTTCACCAGAACGCAGACGCAGGGTGACATAAGCACCATCACGAGCAACGATCTGAACGTAAGTACCCGCGGAACGTGCCAGCTGACCGCCTTTACCTGGTTTCATTTCTACGTTATGAACGGTAGAACCAACCGGGATATTGCGCATCGGCAGGGTGTTACCTGCTTTGATTGCAGCATCAACGCCAGACTGAATCTGGTCGCCAGCTTTCAGGCCTTTAGGGGCCAGGATGTAACGGCGTTCGCCGTCTTTGTACAGAACCAGCGCGATGTTCGCGGAGCGGTTCGGATCGTACTCAAGACGTTCAACTGTTGCCGGGATACCGTCTTTGTTGCGTTTGAAGTCAACAATACGATAAGCCTGCTTATGGCCACCACCGATGTGACGAGTGGTGATACGGCCATTGTTGTTACGACCACCGGATTTGCTGTTTTTTTCCAGCAACGGAGCAAAAGGTTTGCCCTTGTGCAGCTCAGGGTTAACCACTTTAACTACGTGGCGACGACCCGGAGATGTCGGTTTACATTTAACAACTGCCATTGTATTACTCCTCCGACTTACTCAGCGCCGCCAACGAAGTCCAGATTCTGGCCTTCTTTCAGGGTGACGTAAGCTTTTTTCCAGTCGCTACGACGACCGATACGCTGTCCGTGACGTTTAACTTTCCCTTTAACGACCAGGGTGTTAACGACTTCGACTTCGACTTCAAACAGTTTCTGCACAGCAGCTTTGATTTCTGCTTTGGTCGCGTCTTTAGCAACTTTGAGAACGATGGTGTTAGTTTTTTCCATCGCAGTAGACGCTTTTTCAGAAACGTGCGGTGCGCGCAGCACCTTCAGCAGACGTTCTTCACGAATCATGCCAGCATCTCCTCAACTTGCTTAACAGCATCAGCAGTCATTACGACTTTGTCGAAGGCGATCAGGCTAACCGGGTCGATACCCGTTGCATCGCGAACGTCAACCTTGTGCAGGTTACGTGCTGCGAGGAACAGATTTTCGTCCAGCTCACCGGTGATGATCAGCACATCTTCCAGAGCCATGTCTTTCAGTTTCTGAGCCAGCAGCTTAGTTTTAGGCGCTTCTACAGAGAACTTCTCGACAACGATCAGACGATCCTGACGTACCAGTTCGGACAGAATGCTTTTCAGCGCGCCGCGGTACATCTTTTTGTTAACTTTTTGACTGTGGTCCTGCGGACGCGCAGCGAAGGTTACGCCACCTGAACGCCAGATCGGGCTCTTGATAGAACCTGAACGCGCACGGCCGGTACCTTTCTGGCGCCATGGTTTTTTACCAGAACCAGTTACTTCAGCACGAGTCTTCTGAGCACGAGTACCCTGACGAGCACCAGCTGCATAAGCAACAACAACCTGGTGAACCAGCGCTTCGTTGAAATCACGACCGAAGGTAGTTTCGGAAACAGTCAGCGCGCTCTGCGCGTCTTTCAATACTAATTCCATTGCTATCCCCTTACGCCTTCACAGCTGGTTTAACGATCAGGTCGCTACCGGTTGCACCCGGGACCGCACCTTTCACCAGCAGCAGGTTGCGCTCAGCGTCAACACGTACTACGTCCAGGCTCTGAACAGTTACACGTTCGTTACCCAGCTGACCTGCCATTTTCTTGCCTTTGAACACTTTGCCCGGAGTCTGGTTCTGACCGATAGAACCCGGAACGCGGTGAGACAAGGAGTTACCGTGAGTAGCGTCCTGGGTACGGAAGTTCCAGCGCTTAACGGTACCAGCAAAACCTTTACCTTTAGAGGTACCGGTTACGTCAACTTTTTTAACTTCAGCAAACAGCTCGACGCTGATGTTCTGACCAACAGTGAATTCTTCACCATCTGCCAGACGGAATTCCCACAGGCCGCGGCCAGCTTCTACGCCAGCTTTAGCGAAATGGCCAGCTTCCGGCTTGGTTACACGGTTTGCTTTTTTAGCACCGGTGGTAACCTGAATAGCACGATAGCCATCGTTAGCCAGGTCTTTAACCTGAGTAACACGGTTTGCTTCAACTTCGATTACGGTTACTGGGATAGATACGCCATCTTCAGTGAAGATGCGGGTCATACCCACTTTTTTACCGACTAAACCAATCATTGTATCAACCTCTCAATCGCTCGATGACCTGATTAACCCAGGCTGATCTGCACGTCTACACCGGCAGCCAGGTCCAGACGCATCAGAGCATCAACGGTTTTCTCGGTTGGCTCAACGATGTCAACCAGACGCTTGTGAGTGCGAATTTCGTACTGATCGCGCGCGTCTTTGTTAACGTGCGGAGAGATCAGAACGGTAAAGCGCTCTTTGCGGGTCGGCAGCGGGATCGGACCGCGAACCTGCGCACCAGTGCGCTTGGCAGTCTCGACGATTTCCGCGGTTGATTGATCGATCAGACGATGATCAAACGCTTTAAGGCGGATACGGATTCTTTGGTTCTGCATGAGACCAGAGCTCCAATTATTTTATAGACGAAATGATTACTCCTCAAACCCATTACGATTGATGGGAGAGTGTAACCGTTCTTACGTAGCCCCCCAATTGGAGGCATTGTTGATGACCAAAAAGCGCCATCGGGTTCAGATTGAACCGCTGTCAATATTAGACAAGCCCGCGCATTATACGCAAATACCAGCGTGAAGCAAGGGGGGTTTAGAAATTAGTCATGATAATTTGCGGCGCTGCGCGTACTGCGTCCGGTAAATAATGTCATCCATGAAGAAATGCCGGATAACACCTCGCACTGCTGTCTTTTGCCTTTTGCACTCTGAACGCGCCTTCGCCACACTCCTGGCCAGGATAATTTACCGGACGCGAGTATGTCTTATGCCCCCCTGCCCTTTTTCGTTATCTACACGCTGCTAACTCTGGCGCTTAGCTGGCATGACTGGCGTACCGGCCTCCTGCCTGACCGCCTAACCTGCCCGCTTTTATTGGGTGGCGTGCTTTATCATCTGTGCTTTTATCCTGCACGTTTATCTTTATCATTGTGGGGAGCCATCGGCGGATACATTGCCTTTGCGCTGATTTACTGGGGTTACCGAGGCCTGCGTCACCGGGAAGGATTAGGGTATGGCGATGTGAAATTTCTTGCCGCGCTGGGGGCGTGGCATGGCTGGCAAGCGCTACCGGAACTGATTCTTACTGCCACGTTGTTGGCCCTGATTTTCATCAGCCTGTCAGCGCTTCATCTGCGTGAATGGCAGGCACTAAAAAACCCGCTGCCTTTCGGCCCTTTTCTGGCCGCAGCGGGTTTCATCATATACGGGCTTGGGGTGACTTAGTCTTCGACTTTAATTTGTGACTGCAGATAATTTTGCAGACCAATTTTACCGATCAGATCCAGCTCAGTTTCGAGCCAGTCGATATGATGCTCTTCTTCACTGAGGATATTAATAAGCATATCGCGGCTCACATAGTCGTGAACACTGTCGGTATACGCAATGGCTTCACGTAAATCTTTCGCGCCTTCCAGCTCAAGGCGGAGATCCGATTGCAACATCTCTTCCACATCTTCGCCAATTTGCAGTTTGCCAAGATCCTGAAGATTCGGTATCCCCTCGAGAAACAAAATACGCTCGATATATTTATCGGCATGTTTCATCTCATCAATTGATTCGTGGTACTCAATGTCATTGAGGCGCATCAGGCCCCAGTTTTTGAACATTCTCGCGTGGAGAAAGTATTGGTTTATTGCGACAAGCTCGTTTCCCAATAATTTATTGAGATAATTTATAACCTTAACATCACCTTTCATTATGTAGTCCCTCCGCTTCCACTTATTGAAGCGTAGAACGGGCTACAGGGATGTCAAAAAAAGAATAGGGCTCAAGCGATTTCCTGATATTCCGGCATCTGCGTTAATTCATCTTCCATCACTTCGCGGGCCGCACGTACGCACTTACCGCATTGATTTCCAACGGGTATAAATTTGCGTAATTGCTGGAAAGATTGTGGATGAAACTGGCGAACTGCCTGGCGAATTTTTTTATCGCTTACACCGTTACACAAACAAACGTACATAATCACTCCCGCTTAATTTATGAACAGAGTGTAAATGAGAATAGTTATGATTACAATAGCAGATGACAAATGACGCAGCGGGGGCGCATTTTAAAATAAATAAGAAGGCAGGTATCAGACAGCAAAAAGGGCGCCGAAGCGCCCTTTTTAAGCTCAAAACTAATTAATTAATAATTAGCTCATTACTTTAGCAACAACGCCCGCGCCAACGGTACGGCCGCCTTCACGGATTGCGAAACGCAGACCGTCGTCCATCGCGATCGGGTG
>QNRL01000018.1 GCA_003315335.1 Pseudocitrobacter faecalis | reverse complement strand
CGCAACATTCGCCTATGCGGATTATTGCCGAAGCGCTGCAACACCTGGCGCACGATGCAGGGACTGCCATGGAACAGGACATGCTGTTGACCTGGCGAAAACAGAACAATGGGGAAGGATAGTCGAGAAAGAGTGTGGGCGATGCAAGGGAGTTGGTTATTCACGTATGCCAGCAAGCGCTGCGTATCGAGCTGTAGCGGTGTTGGTACCAGACCTGACGCAACCTACATGGTCTCGTACAGTTAAGCCTCTGTATGACGCTCTGATTACCCAATGCCACAAAGAGGAGTCTAACGCTGACAACATTTTGAACAGCGTCACACGTTAGCATCACGATTGCCACGGATGGCGACAAGTTAACATCAGAATGTTGACATTTTGAATAAACTTGGGTAAATTTGACTCTAACGATGGGATACTGCATTCGTTGGTGGTGAGGCAAAAGAGGCGGCGCTCACCATTGAACCGCCTAGTTGGTATCTTCGGCTAATGGCCTGGTACTCCAACCATCACAGGCTGAGAGGTCTGTAAAAGTTGACGCAGTACAGTTTGCAAATGTGACCTTGAAAGCCCTGAGATTAACGTCTCGGGGCTTTTTTATTGGCGAAATCTGGTAATGGTATTAGGCAGACGGCAAAACACATTCCCCGAATAGCGCAGAAGCGAAAGGTTGGTGTGTAATTGTGACGACGCTCGTCAGTGCCATTTCCAGTTTTCGTCACGTTAGCGACTTTGCGGGCTTTTTAGAAACGGACCACAAAGATAAATGCAAACGATGATCAATTCCTGGCAGTAGCCTAACAGCTAAACACCAGTGAGGTCTTCCGACTCCTCATTAACGAATTCGGCGCACTGGCCCGGTGTGATTAATAATGGGCGCACGACATTTCTGAAAGCACTCTGCATCCAACAACCAGACCCTCACACATCTCCCTCTGTCGCATCTGTGGCTACGGATTTAGAGTGCTCCCAAAATAGAAAAACCCAGCACTATGGCTGGGCTTCGTGAAGATGGGCGGCAAGAGACTGCGCTAACAGCCTCCTGCCTGATCTGCTCATGCCTTTTGTCACGAACAAACCACGTTACTGATAAACGTATCCTGGATTTGTTCACTCAACAACCACGTTAATTCCTAATTTGAACAGATCCCCGAATTCAGGGGGTGAGAAAATGAAGATGGACGAAAGATACAGCAATGCGACCTATGGTAGCGCTGGTCTTGCGGCTTTCTTTGCCAGCCTTTCACTTCAGGACTGGGGCTTCATCATTGGCGTCGCGTTCAGCATTATCCTCGGCGTTCTGACTTACCGGCTCAACAAGCGTGAGCAAATGAAGCGAACGAAGATACTGCAAGACATCCTGAACAAAACCGACTCCACCAATCCATCAGCAACGGCGAAGGTCATTGCCGAACTCGGACAGAAAGCACCGAAGGAAATCTGATGAATACCTCTTTGCGGAATAAAATAGCTGCCACTTTAGGCGGTGGTGCCATTGCTATCGCTACAGTCATGCTGTCAGGAAAGAATGGATTAGAGGGAAGGGAATATATTCCTTATCACGATGTCGTAGGAGTCCTTACAGTATGTGATGGTCACACTGGATCTGACATTGTTCAGGGTAAGCAATACACAGACAAAGAATGTGATGAGCTAACTCGAAAGGATTTACTGCTAATTTCCAGTAAGATTGACCCTCACATCAAAGTTCCTACCACTGAAACACAACGCGCCGCTATTTATTCCTTCGCTTACAACGTAGGCGCACCGGCTGTCATTAATTCAACTTTGCTCAGAAAGCTAAATGCTCGAGATTACGACGGGGCATGTGCAGAACTGAAAAGATGGGTTTATGCGGGTGGCAAAAAGTGGAAAGGATTGATGAACCGACGCGACGTTGAGTATGAGGTTTGCACCTGGAGTCATAAATGAGCAGGGTAACGGCAATCATAATTTCAGTAGTGGTCTGTATCATCGTTTCACTGGCATGGGTTGCCAATCACTACCGAAACAACGCCATTACCTATAAAGACCAGCGCGATAAAGCGACGGTCCGAGCAGACACATCAGAGGCGATCACCAACAACGTGATCACCACGATGAACCTAATTCGTGATATCTCACAGGCTACTCAGAATGCTAAGCAAGAACTGGCTAATGAAGGCGAAACACGCATTGTCTATATCAAACAATCGTTACAGGGCGATCCGTGTGCTAACCAGCTCGTTCCTTCTGCCGCTGCTGACAGCCTGCGGGAATACGCAGACAGTTTACGTTCCAGCCCCGGTGGTACCGTTAAGCGCTGAGCTAACAGCAGACACGCCGATCCCCGGAATGGTGGTTCCGTTCACGTGGCAGGCAAGTCTGGAGTTAAACGCTCAGCTCTATACGGCGCTGGGGCAGTGCAATCTGGATAAGGCGGGGATTAGAAAGATTGAGGAAGGGCGGTCAATAAGTTTAAAAGATGTGTTGCCAAATTAATTACTGCACCAATAAGCATTGTGTAGGCGGTCGCAAGTTTAACTATTTTCTCATGTGTCATAACTCCTCCATTCATTAATGTTGATGAGGCGGCGATGTACTGTCCTCTTTATTGGGTGACGAATCTCCACTGTTTGCTCACTTGGCTTGCAGAAAATAAAGACTCAATTTTGTTTTCATACTTCTCTTGTGGCATCTAATCCCCACAGGTATGCATGACCCCTATAGTGATAGTTAAGTCGCTATCACTTATAGGGGATAAATATATGGATATCCCCACAAGCGGATAAAGAGGCTCTCAATGTCCGACATCTACCAAATCACGCTAACCACCCAAACAGGCGAAACCTTCACGGGCAAGATGTCACGACGTCAGCCTGAGCTGGTAAACGGCTTTGTGCCGCTGGCGACGGAGACTGGCGAGTGGCTGTATTTCGCTCCTGCCGATGTAAAGCGCGTGGAATTCACTCCAGTGCCGGCAGAGCAGACCGAACAAACAGCGGAGTAACTCATGGCTAACGATGACGAGCGCAGGCCTTATCCGCCAGTTAACTTCATCGCCTCCGACAACTGGCAGCCATACACCCGGCTCATTCCCGCCAATGAAGTGCATGAGTGGGTAAGGCGCCAAATCCTCAGCGATACCGGAAGCATCCATAACCCTGACCACGAACACCTGTTAGAGGCTGACCTCTGCTTCATGTGGGCTTCCGATTCGTTCGCTAAGAAAGGGCGGTATGTCCTCGGCCAAGCCGAGCAGGTAATGCTCCGCGCCGGTGGTTGGCAAAAAGCCAGAATGGAACAGCAGATGCATGAATGGTTCGGGCGAATCCCGAAGTTCATCATCACGCTGGCGGCTGATTACTGCTCACAATGCAGTGACCCCGAATTCTGCGCACTGGTAGAGCATGAGCTTTACCACATCGCCCAGGCCACCGATGATTTCGGCGCTCCGAAGTTCAACAAAGAGACTGGGCAGCCAGTGCTCACACTGCGCGGCCACGACGTCGAAGAATTCACTGGTGTCGTACGTCGATACGGAGCCAGCAAAGAAGTACAGGAGCTCGTTGATGCGGCCAACTCGCCAGCAGAAGTGGCTCACATCGATATAGCCAGGTCATGCGGGACGTGCATGTTGAAGCTGGCATAGACTTTATTAGGATTGTCATGGAGGTAACCGATGGCAGCATTATCGACAGAGGTTAAAGCCTTCATCGTTCAATCACTCGCCTGCTACGAGACCCCGGTAAAAGTCATTGAGCTTGTAAAGGCTGAATACGGCATCGATGTCTCGCGGCAGCAGGTGTCGCAATATACGCCCGGCAACGCAATGGCGGCCAAGTTGAGCCAGAAGTGGATTGATCTGTTCAACGCCACCCGTAAACGATTCCAGAATGAGATCGCCGACATCCCGATCGCAAATAAAGCGTACCGGTTGCGCGTTCTCGACAGAATGGCGACCAATGCTGAAAAGATGAAGAACTACGGCATGACCTCTCAACTTATCGAGCAGGCCGCCAAAGAAATGGGCGATGCTTACACTAATCGCCAGAAAGTCGAGCATACAAGCCCTGATGGCAGTATGACGCCGCAGCCGACAATCATCCAGCTACTACCCGTTGAGCCGAAAGCATGAGTGAAGCCGTTCAACTGCCGATCCCCGCGAAGCTTGCGCCACTGTTTACCGCGGTGAATAAGCGTTACCGGTGCTCGCACGGTGGGCGAGGTAGCGCCAAGACGCGCACATTCGCACTGATGACTGCCGTAAAGGCGTATCAGTCGATGATGAACGGTGAAAGCGGCGTAGTGCTCTGCGCGCGTGAGTTCATGAACTCGCTGGAAGAGTCGAGCATGCAGGAGGTGAAACAGGCGATCCTGTCTGTTCCATGGCTGGCTTCCAACTTTGATATCGGCGAGAAGTACATCCGCACCATCGACAAGAGCGTTAACTACGTATTCTGCGGTCTGCGGCATAACCTCGACAGCATCAAGTCGAAAGCGCGCATCCTGCTTTGCTGGGTAGATGAGGCTGAATCAGTCAGCGAAATAGCCTGGCAGAAGCTGAGCCCGACAGTTCGTGAAGAGGGATCAGAGATTTGGGTGACGTGGAACCCGGAGCGCGACGGCAGCGCCACGGATAAGCGTTTCCGCAAAGAGGCAGGCGACGACTGCATCACCGTTGAAATGAACTATACGGATAATCCGTGGTTCCCTGACGTGCTGGAGGGTGAGCGACAGAACGATCAGCGCCGCCTTGACCCAGCAACATACGCGTGGGTTTGGGAAGGGGCTTACCTCGAAAACTCTGATAAGCAGGTGCTGGCAGGTAAATACCGGATCGCTGATTTCTCGGAAAACCTCTGGAAAGAAGCTGAGCGCCTTTTCTTCGGTGCCGACTTCGGTTTCGCCAAAGACCCCAACACACTTGTTCGCTCGTTCATCCTGCACAACCGGCTGTACATCGAATACGAGGCATACGGGCAGCAGACAGAGCTCGACCACATGCCAGAGTTATACGACACGATTCCTGGCGCGCGAGACTGGCCCATCAAGGCTGACTCCGCTCGACCCGAGACGATTAGCTATCTCAAGCGACAGGGCTTCAATATCTCAGCTGCTGAGAAGTGGCAGGGGAGCGTTGAGGACGGCATCGCACATCTTCGCGGCTTCGACGAAATCATTATCCACCCTCGATGCAAGAACGTGGCGCGAGAGGCCCGCATGTGGTCGTACAAAACTGACCGCATCACCGGTGAGGTGTTGCCGAAACTGGCTGATGGTGATGAGCATACGTGGGACGCCATCCGCTATTCCCTTGATGGACATATCAAACGTAAACAGCAGGGTGTCGGCATGATGATTCCGAAACGCCTTCGATAATCAACGGACACGACATGAACGATAAATTACAGTTGGCGGTTAATCACGCGATTAACGACGCCAGGCTTGCTCGCGCCCGCATGGGGATGCTTAACCCTTCGATGGGGCTGGACGCCAAGCGTAATTCTGCGTGGTGCGAATATGGATTCCCTGAGCAGGTCACATACGAAAACCTCTACGCCCTGTACCGGCGCGGTGGTATTGCTCACGGTGCCGTTGAGAAGCTGGTGGGCAAGTGCTGGCAGACTAACCCGGAAATCATTGAGGGTGACGATGCCGACGAGAGTGAAAACGAAACCGCCTGGGAGAAAAAGTCCAAACAGGTATTCACCAACCGGTTTTGGCGCTCATTCTCTGAGGCGGACCGTCGCCGTCTTGTCGGTCGTTATGCAGGCATCCTTCTGCACGTCAATGACTCCCTCGACTGGGATCAGCCTGTAACGAAAGGCAAGATGCTCCAGAAGGTTACTGTCGCATGGGCAGGCTCTCTGACAGTTGGTGATTGGGACACTGGCCTGAACTCGAAAACCTACGGACAGCCGAAGATGTGGCAGTACGCTGAACGGTTGCCGAATGGTTCAAGTCGCCGCGTCAACATCCACCCCGATCGCGTTTTCATCCTTGGTGATTACTCCGACGATGCCATTGGCTTCCTTGAGCCAGCTTACAACGCCTTTGTGAGCCTGGAGAAGGTAGAGGGCGGTTCCGGTGAATCATTCCTGAAAAATGCCGCGCGTCAGCTCAACGTTAACTTCGAAAAGGAAATCGACTTCAATAATCTGGCGTCGCTGTATGGCGTGAGCATCGATGAATTACAGGAAAAATTCAACGAAGTCGCCGGGGAAATTAACCGTGGTAACGACGTGCTAATGACCACTCAGGGGGCGACGGTTACGCCGCTTGTCACTACCGTGGCAGACCCAACGGCAACCTACGACGTTAACCTCCAGACGGCTGCTGCTGGCGTGGACATTCCGACGCGCATCCTTGTTGGTAATCAGCAGGCTGAGCGTTCCAGCACTGAAGACCAGAAATACTTCAATACTCGCTGCCAGTCTCGCCGTGGCGACCTGTCATTCGAGATTGAGGACTTCTGCGACAAGCTAATCGATCTCGGCATTATCGACCCGATAGGGCAGAAAACAGTAATCTGGGACGATCTTAATGCGCAAACCGACAGTGAAAAACTGGATGCCGCGCAGAAGATGGCGCAGATAAACAATGTGTCCCTGGCAACTGGTGAGCAGCCTTTCACTGGTGAAGAGATTCGTGTGGCGGCCGGATATGAGGGTTCACCAAAACCTCTTGCCGAGGGAGATGATGACGAAGAAGAAAGCGAAGTCACCGATACTACCCAGCAACCTTAAAGATCCAACAGGCGCCGACCGCCTTGAGCGCGGAGCAATGAGTGAGTTCGCCAGGCGAATGAAGCGCATTGGTAAGGCCTACAACGATATTCTCGACCGCATCCCTGTATCACCATCAGTAAACCAGCGCTACACCTTCGACCTTGATTCCACTCAGTTATCAATGCTCCTCAGCAATGCTTCATTGCTGGTTGATGAGATTTTGGGCGCAGATAACGAGACTGGGTTCTGGTTCTGGGCTGATTACGTCAACCCCGCTTATCAGCGAGGCACAGCGCAGGAGTTCGCCAACCTGTCCCAGCAGTCTGCTGTATACGCAGCGGGACAGGAAAGTGTATCGGCAATCCTCCTTAGCGAGCCGTATCGCCGCAGGCTGATTCTGGTACGCGCTCGTGTCTTTGAGGAAATGAAGAATCTCAGCGCCGATGTGAAGGCAGATATGGCGCGGATACTAACCGATGGTCTGGGGCGCGGACAGAATCCGATGGAGATAGCGAAGCGCATTACTACGCAGACGGGAATTGAGTCTCGCCGGGCTAATCGTATTGCCCGGACGGAGATTACCACCGCGCTGCGCCGCGCGCGCCTGGACGAGGACGATGAAGCCAGGGAGCAATATGGCATTCGGACAAAGCAGATGCACATTTCAGCACTCAGTCCTACGACCCGTAGCACGCATGCCGCGCGCCACGCCCACCTGTACACCGCAGAAGAACAACGGGAGTGGTGGGCTAAGGATGCAAACAGCATGAACTGCAAATGCTCCACGATCGCGGTACTGGTCGATGAAAACGGCAAGCCGCTAAGCGACACCATCATCGATAAAGCTCAGAAAACATTTAACACAATGAAAGCCCGTGGCTACCAGTGGGCGAAGGGTTAACTCATGCCAATACAAGTGAACGTCACCTCCAAGGTGAACAGTAAGACTATCCGGCGGGAACAACACAACGGGCGTGAGCACTGGGTTGTTCCTTCCTATACCCTCCCGGCAAACGTGGTTATGAATGGCGGTCTTTATCCGGCTAGCGAGATTGACCAGCACTATACCGGTCTTGAGGGGACGCTGGCACCGCTGGGGCATCCACAGGCCAACGGTCAGTTTGTTTCGGCTTTCAGCCCGGAAGGGTTGAATGTGGGGTATGTCGGCGCATGGAACAAAAACGTCAAGAAGTCAGGCAATCGGGTCTATGTCGAAAAATGGATCGACGTTGAGGTAGCCGGGCGTACTGATGACGGCAAACGCCTCCTTGAACGGCTCGAATCGCTGGAGAAGGGCGAGGATGTACCGCCAATTCATACCAGTGTTGCCGTATTCTTGGAAGAACTGGAGGCGAACGAAGAACAAAAAGCTCTGGGAGCTAAATGGGTTGCAAAAATTCATGCGATGGATCATGACGCCATTCTTCTGGATGAGGTTGGCGCAGCAACACCCGAGCAGGGTGTCGGGATGATGGTGAATGCCGACCTTGCCACGCCACTGAAGGCTAATTCCGGCGCGCTGGTTGGCGAAACCTATCGCGAGCGAGAGCGGCGGCTGGAGAAGGCTGCGAAAGATAAATTCGCTCCCGGCGAGAAAGAATATGCGTGGGTGGCAGATTTCACCGACTCACAGGCCGTAATCATCCTCAATAATGGCGATCCGAAGGTTTACGGATACAAGTCTGAAGGCGGAAAGATTGTCTTTGACGATACCGGGACAGAGGTACAGCGCCAGAGCTCATGGGTTGCTGTCGTCAACAAGCTCAAATCATTTTTCACACCGCAGGAACAGCCTGCACCAAACCACAAAACGGAGGGCGACATGCCTTTAACCAAAGAAGAACTGGAACAAATCGGCAGCATGATCGGCCAGGCTGTTGCGACCAATACTGAAGCGGCTATTAAGCCTCTCGCGGAAAAGGTTGATGCGCTGCAGGCCAATCAGAAGCAACTCGCGGAAACCCTGACCGCGAACTCCCGTGCCGAAGAGAAAGCAAAGCGCGAAGCGGTTGCGAAGGTCCATGGCGATATCGTCGCGAACGCTCTGTCAGGCGAAGCTCTGGACGCGATGTTCAAGTCGCTGGGCGAAGCTGCGCCGCTGGGCACCAACAATGCTCAGCAGCACAAAGAAACCGGCGCACCTGCCGCAGACGAACACTTCAAGTAAGGAGCCGGAATAATGCCACGTTATCGTCGCGTTAATATCGACGGTCAGTCTCTGTACAAGACCGAAACCCGCACCACGGCCGCCGCGTTGCTTCCTGGTACTGCGGCAACCATCAACTCATCCGATAAATTCGCTCAGGCCACCGCGCTAACCGGCCGCCTGTACATCATCGATGTCGGTTATCACCAGGGATTAACCATCACCGAATCAATCCCTGCAGGTGATTCAGCTGTCGGAAACTACGTCGAAGAAGGCCGAGAGCTGGCGTTACGTTGCCTGCCTGGCGCGTACAAAAAAGACAGCCCGATTAAGCTGGGTACTGCCGGTCAGTTCACCCTTGCCACCTCCGACACTGACTCAGTGATCGGCTACAGCCAGGATGAATATACCATCGCGGCCAGCACCACCGACTTTATTCGCGTGCGCATGCGCGTTGGCACTGTCGCCGCAGCTGGCGCGTAACAAAAGGACAAACACATATGTACTTCTCTAAAGAGACGCTGGCGACTAACTCCCGCCTTGGCGGGCACTGGAACGAGCTGTGGGCAAACCGCAACATTTGGAACCTGCAGAACGACTCCATCATTGCGGCTAACCGCGCAATCATGACGCCTGACATGCTGGCATGTAACGCTGTTGGCGGTTTCTCCCGTGACTTCTGGGCTGAGATCGACAACCAGGTGCTGCAGCTGCGAGATCAGGAAGTTGGCATGGAAATCGTGAACGACCTGATTGGCGTTCAGACCGTTCTGCCGGTCGGTAAAACCGCCAAGCTGTATAACGTGGTTGGCGACATCGCTGACGACGTGTCAGTAAGCATTGATGGCCAGGCGCCATTCTCCTTCGATCACACTGATTACGCGAGCGATGGCGATCCTATTCCGGTGTTCACTGCTGGTTACGGTGTTAACTGGCGTCATGCTGCCGGCCTGAACTCTGTTGGCATCGATCTGGTGCTGGACTCGCAGATGGCGAAGATGCGCAAGTTTAACCAGAAGCGCGTCAACTACTACCTGAACGGCGATTCAAAAATTCAGGTTCAGTCTTACCCGGCGCAGGGCATCAAGAACCACCGCCACACCAAGAAGATTAACCTTGGGTCTGGTGCTGGTGGCGCGAATATCGACCTGACCACCGCTGACATGACCGCGCTCTTTGCGTTCTTCGGTAAAGGCGCATTCGGCACCACCGCACGCACGAACAAGGTCGCTGCATACGATGTGATGTGGGTTTCTCCGGAAATCTGGGCAAACCTGGCTCAGCCGTATGTGGTCAACGGGGTTGTAAGCGGCACGGTACTGCAGGCGGTGCTGCCGTTCGCACCGGTGAAAGAAATCCGCATGAGCTTCGCGCTTACCGGTAACGAGTTCATCGCGTACGTTCGTCGCCGTGACGTGATCTCTCCACTGGTGGGTATGGCTGTAGGCGTTGTTCCGCTGCCGCGTCCACTGCCTAACGTTAACTACAACTTCCAGATTATGTCTGCTGAAGGTCTGCAAATCACCGCAGACGATCAGGGACTGTCTGGCGTTGTCTACGGCGCCGACCTGGCATAAGGAGATCAGCATGGCTAAATACCAGGTAACCAGAGCATGGCATGGTGTGAACGTCGGTGATGTGGTTGAAATTGAGAAACTGCATCCTGCGCTAAAGCCTCATGTTATGAAACTCTCTGATGCGGCATTAACACCGGCGACGCCAGAGGCTGGCACGGATGTGAAATCCCGAAAAGAGATTATCGCAGCGCGCCTGACGGAGCTGGGTATCGAGTTTAAAGGCAATCTCGGGGCTGAAAAGCTCGGTGAATTGTTGCCTGATGGTGAACTCGAAAAACTGTTC
Organism: Pseudocitrobacter faecalis; assembly: GCA_003315335.1. Taxonomy (GTDB): domain Bacteria; phylum Pseudomonadota; class Gammaproteobacteria; order Enterobacterales; family Enterobacteriaceae; genus Pseudocitrobacter; species Pseudocitrobacter faecalis. Next base: position 18,338 of record QNRL01000018.1, on the reverse strand, counting down.
CCTGCTGAATAACAGCCGCCGCTAAGGCGGTTTTTTTATGCCCCGCTCCGGCGGGGTATTTCACGGAGTCGATAATGGTAACTCTCGAACAGGCGAAGGAGTATCTGGAGAGCCAGGGAATTACCATTCCCGATTTTGTTCTTCAGGCTCTCGTCGACCAGGCCAACAGCATACAGGAGTGTCTCGATGCACATTATCCTGCATCGACCTCGCTGTTGATTCAGCTCTATCTGCTGGCGCTTATGGGGCTCGGTCAGGGTGACAAGTACATCAGTTCTCAGACAGGGCCCAACGGCGCATCACGCTCATTTCGGTACCTGTCTTTTGCTGACCGATGGAAAGCCTCTCTGGGGCTTCTGAGGGGACTAGATAAGTATGGATGCGCTACAAGCCTGATCCCGCCTGATCCGACCAATACCGCTTTCGCTGGCATCTGGATTGCAAGGGGTGGCTGCATGTGCAACGGGAGTCGATGATGGGGTTGATATCGGTCAAGCAGAGGCTTCCTGAGCCCTTCGTAAAGGTCTGGGTTATCACTGACTGCGGGCGGCGGGTCACGGGTTACGTTAAAAGTAACGGTGAATGGTATTTGCTGTGCCGGAAGGTAGCCGCTGAGAATCCGGAGGTTATCCGGTGGGAGGATAATAGTGTCAACCACGGCTAACTGGTCTTACACCAATGTCGCCACTGTCTACCCTCGCGTCTATGACGACTGGAACAACACCTGGACAAACGGCACCCCATACCTGATTGACTGCACCTGGACGGCGAACAATGAAGTTGCCGTTGATGGCAGTGGTAAAGAGTTCACCACGAACCTGATTTTCTTTACTGAGCTGAAGCGTAATGGCGTTACCGCAACCATGCCACAGCGAGACTGGTACATCGCCAGAGGTGACACTACGGCACTATCAGATCCGCTAAAAGCTGGCGCTAATGTCATCAAAGCTGTAACCGACTGGGATATGTCATTTTTCGGTGAAGAGCCCGACTACAAAATCCTGACGTGAGGTAATCATGCCCGTTAAAGGTATCAAGCGCGTCCAGATGAATACCAGCAGGGTGCTGAGTGACATAGCCGGAATACGCACGGAGAAGGTTCTGTATCAGGTCATGAATGCCGGTGCCAATCATGCTGCTCTAATCACTCCTGTTAAATCGTCAACCCTCATCAACAGCCAGTACAAGCGGCTCGAACCCATGCCCTCAGGAATGATAGGCAGAGTGGGTTACACGGCAAATTATGCAGCTGCTGTTAATGCTGCAAAGGGCAAGCTCAAGGGCAAGCCAAGGCCTGACGGTAGCGGTAATTACTGGGACCCTAACGGCGAGCCGGACTTTCTCCGCAAAGGCTTTGAGCGCGACGGCCTCAACGAGATTAAGGCCATCATCAGGCAAGGATACAAAGTATGACGCGTAGCGAGGTGTATGACGCTCTGAGAGCGTGGTTGCAGTCCCACGGTTTTGATGTCGGCTATCGCGTCCAGAAGCGCTCCTGGAACGAGCTGGAAGGAACGGAAAGGGAAAGATACCTTGTCATCCAGCAAAACGGCGGTGGCAAGCCTGAGGAAGCCATTACGCGCGACTTTTTCCGTATCCTTGTTTTGTCAGGACAGAACGACAGTGACATCAACGAAGTTGAAGACCGCGCTGATGCAATACGCCAGGCGATGATCGACGACTACAAGACTGAATGCATCATCTCGATGCAGCCAATCGGCGGTATCACCGCCATCAAGACCGAAGAAGGTCGTTACCTCTTCGATATTTCATTTCAAACCATCATTTCCCGATAACACGGAGATAAAGACATGCAGGAGTTAACCTTTGCATACCTGCGTGAGGCTCTTTCCTATGACCCAGATTCTGGTTTATTTACCTGGAAAGTGAGGCCGAAAAGCCACTTCAGCAGTGTGAAGGCATGTAATCAGTCAAATTCTCACTTCGCCGGGAAAATTGCGGGGAGTAAGGACCCTAAGCATGGATACCTACGAATTAAGCTTTGTGGGAAAAATCATAAGGCACATCGGCTTGCATGGCTTTTTATGCATGGTTGCTGGCCTGAGGGTGAGATTGACCATGTTAACGGCATAAGAGATGACAACAGAATGGAAAACCTTCGCGATGTTTCCCACAAATTGAATATGCGGAATAGGGCCACCCCGGTAACGAATAGGCATGGGCTGCCTGGCGTCTCTTATAGAAACAGAAAGAAACCATGGTTTGCGCAGATTATGAATAACGATGGCAGAAACGAATATCTTGGTTCATTCAAAACTCCGGAAGAGGCTTCTTGCGCCTATCTCCTGAGGGCGAGAGAGCTTGGCTATCACGAACAACACGGTAATAGGAGTTAAAATTATGGCAGGATGTGAAGCGGGTGCTTTCACAGGGCGCGATGTCGTCGTTTACTACGCGATTGGCTGTCCAGAATCACAACCCGCCAACGGTGACTATAAGCGCCTTGGCATGATGCGCGGGAAGACTGTTTCCGCCGAATGGGATACTGCAGACGCTACCGCTGATATGAGCGCAGCGTATACGCAGGAAAATCTCGTAACCTACAAAAACATCTCGTTCTCTGGAGATGGCGTAACCCGCAAAGAAGATGTCTATGCGCAGAACGCGCTGAAGCGGCACGTATACAACCCGCCGGCAGAGACCAGCAATCAGCCGTATGTCTGGCTGAAAATCATCTCTCCAAACGACATCACCGAAGGCCCGTTCATGGTTACTTCGTGGGAAGACGAGGCCCCTCATGATGACGTGGCCACATGGTCTATTGAGGCTTCAAGCGCAGGTCAGGTTGATGTGCGTGATGTCGGTGCGGTAATTACCATTACTACGCAGCCGCAGAACCGCACGCTCACGGTGGGCGATGCGCTCAATCTTTCGGTGGCAGCCAATGTCTCTGACGGCTCCACTCTGACCTATCAGTGGAAGAAGGGCGGAACTGACATCTCTGGTGCGACGAACGCTACCTACACGAATGCCAGCGTCGTTACGGGTGATGCGGGGTCTTACTCCTGCCAGGTGACATCCTCAACCGCCGGCTCGGTTACATCTAACCCGGCCACTGTGACCGTGAACGCAGCCTAAACCCATGGGAGGCTTAGTCCTCCCTCTTATTGAGAGTTTCCATGAGAGCAATAACCGATATCGGACAGGCTGTCATTCGTGCCGGTAGCAAAGAAATATTTCTCAACCCTTCATTCCTGGCTATGTCCCGAATTGGGACGCCGGAACAGATTGTTGATGCTTTCGTGAAGGTTCATGCCGGGCATTATCCGAAACACCGCATCGCTGATATTCAGACCCTGAAGGCTGCCAACGCTCGCTACTTTGCTGAAATGGCAGCGTCGGCTGCCAGCGTGGTCCGCCATTGCTCAGAGGTTGACATTGCAGAGGTGATTGGTTCGTACTCGGTGAACGCAGCGGGGCGGCTGCTGTTCAAGCCGGGTGTATTGCCTGTAGAGGATGTTATCCACCTTGCTCGCCACCTGATGCTTCATGGCGTAATGGGCGACCAGCCACCGGAAGAGTTCGAAGGTAAGAAGGGAGAATACAGCGACAAATTTGATGTACGGTCATTCGTCTATACCGCTGTTGCTCACCTCGGCATGAGCGAGTCAGACGCATGGAACATGACAATGACCAGCTTCCGCGCCGCCATGAACGCTAAATTTCCGCAGAAAGAGAAAGCCAGAGTGCCGACTCAGGAGAAATACGACGAAGTCATGGACTGGGCAGAACAGATGCTGGCGATCGACGCGCAACGGAATGGGCCGCATTAATCACCTTCGGAACAACACAACCAGCCTCGCTAAAGCGGGGCTTTTTTATAGCTGCAATAAACCCAACGCGCTTCACACGCGCACGTTATAATCCTAGAGCCTACAGAAAGCGAGCCTGAGAGTTAGTTGTACTCTGGGGCGGCTATCTCTGTGTGACAGGCTCACTTTCTATAGGTAAACCTCATGCAATATCCCACCGTAGCAGTAAACGGCATTTCCGTTCGTGTCGATGACGAAGGGCGATACAGTCTTAACGATCTTCATGCTGCGGCAGTAGCCAACGGCGAAGCCACCGAGTCACAAAGACCCAGCGTCTTTCTCCGCAGCGCCCAGATCAAACGTTTCGTAAAAGCCCTCAAATCCAAAGCACTAAAAAGTGCTTCGGAACAAAATCAACCGCTTAGGGTAATAAAAGGTGGTGATCAAAGTGGGGCATGGGGCGTTGAGCTTCTGGCTATTCGCTACGCGGCCTGGATTAAGCCCGAATTTGAAATTGAGGTATACGAGGTTTTCAGAACAGTAGTTCGCCTCGGCATTAATGCCATGTCTCGCCTCAACAAAATAGACCATGTGATTAACACCGAAACCAAAGCGATTAGCCAGTGTGCCAGCCAGATGGCCCGGTGGGGAGTTGGCGGACGCAAAAAGCTACTCCATGCAGCGCGTGATCGCGTTGCTGATGAGGTGCAGATGTATTTGCCGGGCATTCACTGAGAAAAAGAAGCCGCCAGAAAACTGACGGCCATCAGAGATCCGCAATGGCGCGGAAAATCGGTGATAGAGCATTTGAAAAACCACAAAGATTGAGGGGGTGGTTGTCGTTTACTCATTTAGTTTAAGGATATAGGATAATACCTAAAAAGGTGTAGAGGGATAAGGGGATGAAAAAACTACCAATTATTATGATCTGTGCTTGGCTTCTTGTTGGTTGTTCAGGAATTTTGGAAAAGCAGGAGCCAATATGTGAAGGCGTGGCAATGCTAGGCGGACAGAATACCATCGTGCAGATTTATGGTATCCGTAACGTAGTCAACCAGACCCAGTATCGCGCCGGCTATCCGTTCAACTGGCAGTGGGTATCAAAGAACAATTTCTCCAGCACTACCTGCGACAAGAAGCCAGAGGTTCGTAACGACCTTCCAACCAAATCTGCCTGATTGAAGCGCACATCCGAACCCGATTAACTGCGGTTTTTGTCTTCGCCATGGATAGATGATCAGTTTATATAGCGATGTTCCGCGTGATAAATTTACGGAAATACATTTCGTGGTGAATCAACGTGGAAGATGAAAAGCAGCGCCAAATGCAGCTTCAACTGACACTTCAGCGACGACTGGAGAAAGTCACTCCAGAGCTATTCTCTGAATATCTTTTCGAACGCGGCGTCAAAACAGTCATATGTCCAATTTGTGGTAGCGATGATATTTCTATCCCTAACGCCAGTTCGATGACTGTAGGGCCTGAAGGGTGCGAAAGCAGCACTTATGCCATCCCAGTCAAACTCGACACAGAAGGTCCACCATACTCATTGGTGAAATATGAGTATCGATTGATATGCAAAAACTGTGCGTATTCGATGCATTTTGCAACGTGGCCGGTATTGAAGTGGGTGGAGCAGAAGCTTTCAGATTCAGGGAAAGGGACTAATGAATAGTAAGATGGATGACAATATTCACGTTGTAGACTTCCCAAAACATGGTGGTGGCGGTAGCGGCGGTGACGGAGGCGATATGTACACACGCGAGAGACTTGCAAGACTTGAAGCCACAGACGAACTGCGAGAGCGAAACATCCGAGGTATTGAATCCGAGCTGAAAAGCATCAACCAAAACCTTTCCTCAATGGAAAAGCGGTTCATTGATAAGATTGACGACAACCAAAAATGGCTGGCTGGCCTTTTGGTATCGGCAATACTTGTCACCTTGTTCATTGCCCTAGTCACCAAGTGACATGTAACTAGTTTTGTCGTTGCCCGATCCCTGCTAGGATTAGTCCGATTCTATACTGATGGGAATAGGGATATGAAAGGCTTAACGATTTTATCAGTTGTTGGTGCTTCTATTTTACTCGGTGGTTGCACCTCTCCAAAATACAATTACTTACCAAAAGCAGAGAGTTACAGTGAACCTCCTATAGGTAGTGTCAATACTGCTCATGTAGGGGATTCCATGATCAGGCAGGGTGAGTCGCAAAGTTTTGAGGGGCTGAAAGTTAATGCTCCTGCGAGAGTTTCTTGGGGATACACAATCACACCGGGCGTTCTAAAAAAAGTTGGTGATGATAACAAGGCTGACTACTACCTTCCCACAGGTGGCGCAGATTCAGCAAATGTAGATAAGGCAGCTCTTGCTGATATGTGGCAGGGTATTATGGTTGAAAAGAGAAATAATGCCTTATGCGTCATTACAGTTTTTGGCGTCACATCTTGCGAGACCAACATGCCTATCGAAAAGGTAAAGTTGAACATTAATGGTGATTCGTCTTTCCAGCAAGCCTTGCTTTACAACGGAAGAGTTGGAAACAAGATCAATATCGGATATCGCGAATTTTCAGCAAATACAGCGAGACCAGCATTCAACAATGATGTTGAGTATGATCTCGCAGAGTCCAAAACCATTGGTTATAAAGGTGCTAAATTTGAAGTGCTTGATGCGAGTAACCAAAGCATTAGGTATCGAGTAATAAGCAACTTCAGATAAAAGCTCTCTCAATGGAGTACGGTATATACGGTGCTCCATTGAAAATGGAGTTACCGCTACCATTTTTGCAAGCTAACCAAAGGGGATAGGGATATGAAGAAGTGGTTTTTTGTTGCTGCATTTATTCTTTCAGTAATGACAAGCATTAATGCTAGCGCGGAAGAATATCCAGAAATGAAAAACATGAAGGAATTTCACTCTGAAATATGCAAAGGCCATGAAAAGCCAGCCCTTTGTGAAAGGGTTGTCGGGATAATGATGAAAAGTGTTATGCAGAATGATGATATTTATTTTCAATGCTTGAAGTTATCCCCATCACAAAGAGAGAATGAGGAAGGTTGTCGCTCTGCACAGGCTATCAGGCAGATGATATCTGGATTTAATTAAATACCACCCAATCAAAAACCACCTCGCCTCGGCGGGGTTTTTTATTGCCCGGAGAAAATGAAATGGCTGAGAACGTAGGCGATATTGAATATGTAATTAAGGCTGATACGGCTCAGTTGCTACGCGCTGACAAGCAGGTGCGGAACGTAACAGACGGCATGGAAGGTGGGTTCAGCCGCGCAGACAAGGCTGCTTCATCACTAACATCATCCTTCGGTAGTCTTAGCCGGGTTGCCACTTCTCTTATGGCAATTTTGTCTGTGCAGCAGGTGGCGCAATACGCTGACGCATGGACGACTCTCAACAACAAACTGGCAAACGCCCTTCGGCCTAGCGAGCAACTGGTTGACGTTACTGAGCGAGTATTCAACATCACACAGCAAACTCGGGGCAGCCTCGACGCTACAGCTTCTTTGTATGCAAGGCTGGAGCGAGCAACCAGGGAATATGGAACCAGTGCTGATGATCTGGCTAAGCTGACTACCATCATCAACCAAGGGTTTGTTGTCTCCGGTGCGACCGCGCAAGAGGCCGAAAACGCTATTATCCAGTTGTCTCAGGGGCTGGCTTCTGGTGCGCTGCGCGGGGAAGAATTCAACTCTGTGAATGAGCAGGGGAACCGCCTGATTGTGGCGCTTGCTGACTCTATGGGGGTTGGCATTGGACAGATGCGTCAGATGGCTGCGGCCGGAAAGTTGACTACTGATGTTGTGGTTAAGGGGTTGCTTTCACAGGGTGTGACGATCGGCAATGAGTTCGCCAATACCACCACAACTATCAGCCAGGCTTTGCAGGTTGCCGGTAACAATATCACTAAGTTCTTTGGTGAGAACTCTACGGTAAAAACCGGCACAGCGATTTTCAACGACGCCGTAATCAGCGTCAGTGAGAACATCGGCGCTTTAAGCGCCATTCTGACTGGTGTCGCAGCGGTAATGGGAAGTCGTTACGTTGGCGCTCTGACTATGGCGACCGCTGCTAAAGTTAAGGCTGCTGTGGCTTCAAGGAATCAGTCAGGCGCTGAACTGCAGGCCGCACAGGCGACGGCAAACAAAGCTACAGCAGATCTCCGCGCTGCCGCCGTCGCAAAAGAACGTGCGCTGGATGAAATCCGCCTTGCGGAAATGATGAAGCAGACAGCGGTTAGTGCGACGAATGCCGCCGCTGCCGAGCAACGCTTATCTTCCGCTCGCGTAGCCGCTGCTGGTGCTGTTGATAATTACAACCGCGCTCTGGCAGCAAATAAAGCGGCACAGGCTGGGTTAGCTACTGGAGCAGGGTTGGTTAGCAGAGGATTGTCTCTCATAGGTGGCCCAGCTGGTGCTGCCATGCTCGCGGCCAGTGCGATTCTATATTTCTCTCAGCGAGCTAAAGAGGCCAGAGACGATGCCAATAACCTGGCGGATAGCGTCAATGAACTGAGCGCTAAGTTCCAGACCATGTCGCATACCGAGTTGGCAGCCACCATTGGCAAGTTAAGCCAGAATCTGCCAACCCTTAGCGACGCAGTAGCCGATGCACAGAAAGAATTTAACGACGCTACAGCTGCTGTTCAGAGGCAAGAAAGGGAGATCGCTAACTGGGGAACGAACACTACTCGAGGACGTCAGGCCGCTGAAGCATTAGGTGGCGCCCAGGATAAATTAGCGATTGCAACTCTCGAGCTTGAACGTGCTCAGAATCGCCTTAGCCAGACGCAGAACGCTATTAACATCGGACGCGCCACGCTTAATGGCACGATGAGGCAAGGGATTGATCTGCTTCGCCGGGATGGTGAGGAAGCAGGTATCACTGCCGGTATGATGGGCAAGCTTGGCGATATGATCAATTTCGCCGCCAAAGCGAAGGAGAAATATAACTCTTCCAGTCTGATGGTTATGCGCAGCGAGGATGGAGATAAACTCCTGTCCAGCCTTGAAAAGCAAAACAATCTGCTGTCCATAACAGACAAAAAAGAAAGGGCTGTAGCCGAGGCCAGACAAGCGGCCCTGGATGCGGGGGTGGATGCGCATTCAAATCAGATGAGGCAGATTGAAGAGGCTGCGGCAAAAAGATATGACCTTCAGGAGGCTGATTCAGCAGTAACAAAGTCTACAAAAGAGGGAACTAAAGCTGTTGATGAGGCTGCGCAGTCACTTTCAAGGCAACAGGCTGCTCTCGATCGCCTGAACACTGGTTACGCCGATGGCTCGCTCGAATTAGCGAAATACGATGCTGTTGTAGCGCTTGGTAACAAAGCATCAGCAGAGCAGATCGCCAAAGCGGAACAGCAAGCTGAGTCCATCTGGAAAGTACAGCAGGCAACCAAAGCCGCAGCAGAAGAGGAAAGGAAGCGCACACAGGCAGGACAAAACTTTACCGGGTTGCAAGGGCAGGTATCACCAGTCGCCGCAGTAGATAACACCTACGCGCAGCAAATGGCACAGCTTGATGAGTATGTGCAACTTTACCCACAGAAGATTGCAGAGGCTGAAGCTGTCCGCGCAGGAATCGAAGATCAGTATCACCAGAAACGCATGGCCGCAATGTGGGAGGAATGGCAGCAGCAGAGCGAGATCAACAACATGCTTGGCTCTGCAATCGATTCCTTACAGGGGGGCGCAACCAACGCGATTACCGGCCTTATCAACGGCACCCAAAGTCTGCAAGAATCCTTCGCCAACATCGGCACGACAATCCTCAATAGTGTTGTCGGTAGTCTGGTGCAGATGGGGATCGAGTGGGTCAAGAGCCAGTTAATGGGTCAGGCCGCTGCTGCTGCATCACTGGCATCGACAATGGCTCAGGCTACCGCCGCTGCATCTGCATGGGCGCCTGCTGCTATGAGTGCATCTATCGCAACATACGGTAGTGCTGCTGCCGTGGGACAAGCTGCGTACGCAGAATCGCTATTAGCGGCGAAGGGAATGGCTCTTGCTGGCGGTCGTCGCTACGGCGGCACGGTATCTGCTGGCAACGCCTATCGAGTCAACGAGGATGGTCGTTCTGAAATCTTCCAGACTGCTGGTGGTCAGCAGATATTTATGCCGAACCAGTCAGGGAAGGTGATATCGGCTGATAAGGCGGGTGGGGGAAGCAGTGTGGTTCAGCACATCACCTTTGAAATCAACACCACCGGCGGCATAGACGATGCGACTATGGCGAAGATGACGCAGATGATGAAGCAGGTGAGCCTCAATACTATCCGCGACCAGCAGCGCCCTAACGGCTTATTACGGAGGTAATTGTGCCAGAAATATTCACATGGACACCGCAGAAAGCCTACTCCGTTGAGCGAACGCCGAACGTAGCCGTCGTTAAACTAGGTGACGGTTACGAACAGCGACAGGTGAAGGGTATCAACCCGTTAATGGATAAATACTCGCTCACCTTTCGCGGTGTCAGCGGGGCGTGCCGTAGCAACCCCGCAAAGGATGCAGAGGCTTTTCTCAAGGCTCGAATGGCGGTAGAAGCGTTCTACTGGACGCCATCCGATACGGGAGTGCAGGCGCTTTTTGTCTGCCGCTCCTGGAATATGACAAAGACCGGGCCGCTGTTTGAACTGACGGCCACGTTTGAGCAGGTGCCACGATGATTAAATTGCTGCATGGAGCTGTAATTTGCAGGCCTTTCGCAAAGCAACCTGTGCTAAGTGAAAAAGAAAAGAAGCAACGTGAAATTGATGATGTTGAAAGGTGTTGCCGATTCGAGGCGGACGACTGGGATGCTCCAGAGTTTAAAGCGGTTTTGGGGCCGCATAACTGGCGAAGCTACATTACACCACAGCTCAAAGACGCATGGCCGTCATTCACTGACTGGCAAAAGAAAGTGATAGCTCATGCGCTGGATGATGCTGCATCACACGAAGAATGGGATTAACGACAGGCCACCTCCGGGTGGCTTTTTTTATGGGAGTTTGCCGTGCGCGACATACCAGCAAATTTGATTATCGACAGCGTTGACGCCGGAGTAGGCGCATTCATCGATTTGTTCGAAGCTGACCTGCAACCCTTTGGTGGCGACCTTATCCGGTTCCATTCCGGCACAAACGGCTATTACGGTAATGTTATCTGGAAAGGTAATCAGTACCAGGCGTACCCGATAGCAGTGGAAGGATTCGAGTCAAAGAACGAAGGAACATATGCCCGCCCGTCAATGGCGGTGGCGAACGTTACCGGCTTATTGACGGGTATCAACCATGACTTTGATGACATGCTTGGCGTGGTTATCACCAGGCGTCAGGTGCCGGTTAAGTACCTGGATGCGGTGAATTTCCCGAACGGTAACCATGATGCCGATCCAACTCAGGAGGCTGTTTCCCGCTACGTCGTTGAAGAGATGACGGAAGAGACGTTCGAGCAGGTGACCTACACGCTGGCGACACCGATTGATTGCGATAACGCTATCATTCCGGCACGTACAATCCTCGCCGATGTGTGCCAGTGGCAGTATCGCGGCGTCGGGTGCGGTTACGATGGCCCGGCAGTTGCTGATGAGCGAGACAATCCCACGACCGACCTCGCTAAGGACAAGTGCTCACACCGCCGCAGTGGTTGCCGGTTCCGCTTCCCACGTCCCGAACCTATGCCAATTAGTAGCTTCCCCGGTTCACAGAAGGTTTCCTGATGCAAGAATTACTCGATTATGCGGCGTCGTCGCAGGATGAAGTATGCGGCTTAATCCTTGATGGCGATCGGCTGTTCCGCTGTAGGAACGTGCACCCCGATCCGGGCAAGCATTTCCGCATCAGTGATGATGACTGGCTGGCAGCCGAGGAAGCAGGAGAGGTGACGGCGGTCTTTCACTCGCACCCGCAAAGCGTACCGTTCCTGTCTGGCGCCGATCGCCAGATGCAAGAGGTTACAGGGCTTCCGTGGTGGCTGGCGTGCGCTGGAAGAATTATGAAATTCAGGCCCGTTCCATTCCTGCTGGGGCGCAGGTTCGAACATGGCGTCATGGACTGCTACACCCTTTTCAGGGACGCATACCACCTGTGCGGCATTGACCTGCCTGATTTTGAGCGCACTAACGGATGGTGGTTGCGCGGTGAAAATCTCTATCTGAGCAACATGCCGCTCAATGGCTTCCGCCAGGTATCGCCGGGAGAGGCGCAACCAGGTGACGTCATTATCAGACAGCCATTCCCCGGCGCTGACCCTTGCCACGCAATGGTTCTCCTCGATGACAACATGGTGCTTCATCACGACCACGCCGGACACCTGAGCCGGAGAGAACCAATGCGCCAGGCATACGTTAAGCAGATGCATTCCATATGGAGACATGAACAGTGCTCATCTTTAAATTTGCGGGCAATTTACGTCGATTTTACCGCCAAATCTCTCTGAACGTAGACACGCCCGCTCAGGGGCTGCGCCTGCTTCTTGCCCAGAATCACGAATTCAAAAAAGCATTCCTCAATACAAAACTTCGGCTCCGAATAGCGGGAGAGGATGTTGAGGAATCTGCGATGCATTGGCATCTGGACAGACACCTTAAAGACGGCTCTGTAGTTCTGTTTGTTCCGATTATTGAAGGGTCTGGTTTAGAAACCAGCACGATTGTCCTCATTGCTTCACTGGTTGTATCAGCAGCTTCAGTAGCATATTCCATCTACATGTCCCGCAACATGAAAACTAAAACGTCAGCGGAAGCGGCTGAGACAAACACGCTAACGAATAACTCATTTACCAGTGCGGAAAACCGTGTCGGGCAAGGGCGCCCGGTGCCAATCCTCCTTGGGGAAATGGAAGTCGGCTCGAACGTCATTTCTCTCGGTATTGACACCGTTAACACCGATAACTGGGATGAAATTATCAGTTAATGCTGATTATGCATACAGTTGGTGGTAAAATAAACGAACCGGAGTGATGGTGGAACATCGCTCCGGCTCTAACCAAATAACCTATTGCCGAGGTCATTATGGCTGAAATCAGTTTACACGATTTATTTGTTTATGACGAAACATCGCCAAGTTGCTTAAAGTGGAAAATAACAGCCAATAATGCAACAGCAAAATCCGGGTCTCCAGCCGGAAAGATTAAGACCTACGGCACAAACCAGTACTGGTCTGTGAGTTATAAAAACAAACAATATAAAGTTCATAGGATAGTCTGGCAACTTGTAAGAGGCGACTCATTATCTCCAAAAGACGTTATCGATCATATTGATGGTAACGGGTTAAATAATTCCATACTGAACTTGCGGGTCGTCGATAAAGCTTTAAATAACAGAAATAGCAGAAGAAGAGGCTCCCCTAACGCCACAGGTCTTCCTACTGGCCTATGCATTCATTCAGGCGGACTCAGCATAAGAGCAAGGGTTAACGGAATTGACGGTAAAAGAATATCAAAGTCATTTTCTATACAAAAGAATGGTAAAGAAAATGCAATACATCAAGCCGTTCGCTGGCGAGATGAAAGTATAAAGTCTCTAAATAAACTAGGTGCCGGATACACTGAAAGGCATGGAAAATAAAAATACAAGGTCAGCAGATGCTGGCCTTTTTTATTGGAGGTAATGATGAGTTCAGGTGGCGGAAAGGCCTCTACGCCTCGTTTGTTGGACGACAATCTACGATCAAAGCAATACTATCGCGTGCTGGATTTAATTTCCGAGGGAGAGATATACGGGCCGGTAGACCAGGAACACCTTTCTTCATTCAAACTGAATAAGACGCCTATCACTGACTCGAACGGCAATGTCAACGTGAACGGCATTAGTGTTGCCTGGCGACCTGGATCGGAAACTCAGGAGCCAATCAACGGCTTCTCTGCAATCGAAGCGACGACCATTGTTAACACTGAGGTCACTTACGATACCCCGCTGGTTAGAACCGTGACAGATCAGGACGTGACCCGCGTTCGTTTTAACATCGGCGTCACCGGGCTCATGGAGCAGGACTCCAAGGGTAACCAGAAAAACACCTCTGTAACGATGGTTATCGAGACCAGAACTGGCTCGTCGGGCTGGGTCATGGAGAAGACGGTGACGATTACAGGGAAAATCTCTGGCGAGTACCTTGAGGCGCACGTCATTGATGCCCCCGACACCAAACCGTTTGATATCCGCGTTCGCCGCATTACGCCTGACAGCAGCAGCGATTTGCTGTCAAACGGGACTGTTTGGAACAGCTACAGCGAGATCACCGACGACAACCTTAGCTATCCGTTCTCTGCTGTTGCCGGCTCAGTCATCGACCGTGACCAGTACACCGACACGCCGAGCCGCACATATCATCTTCGCGGGCTGATCGTTGACGTACCGGATAACTACGAGCCAATTGCCAGAACTTACTCCGGGCTGTGGACGGGGGGCTTCAAAAAGGCCTGGACTAACAACCCGGCGTGGCTGTTCCGTGAGCTGGCGAAAAACACCCGATTTGGCCTGGCGAAACGCGCCGGATACATCGATGTTGACGATGGCGCACTCTACATTCTGTCGCAATATTGCGATCAGCTTGTAGATGATGGGTATGGCGGCAAAGAGCCACGCATGACGCTCAACGCCTACATCACAGAGCAGGCGAGTGCGCGAGACATTCTCGACAAGATAGCGAGCATGTTCCGTGGCATTGCGCTGTGGGACGGCCTGCGCCTGTCCGTAATGCTGGACGCTCCACAGGATCCGATTGCGACAATCACGAACGCCAACGTTGTGAATGGCGAGTTCAAACGAAGCTCTGTAAAGCGTTCAGAGAAATACAATGCGGTTGTAGTGTCCTGGACTGACCCCGACAACGGATGGGAGCAGGTGAAAGAGTACGTTTCCGACGATGAGATGATAGCCAAAGGGAACTACAACGAAACCACTCTGGAGGCGTTTGGCTGCACCTCTCGCGGACAGGCATGGCGGGCAGGTAAATGGCTGCTGGAAACAGCAAAGCGTGAAAGCAGCAGACTGTCTTTCCAGATGGCACGCGATGCTATCCACTTCACGCCGGGTGATATCGTTGAGGTCATGGATAATGACTACGCAGGAACTCGCCTCGGGGGGAGAATTGTTTCTCATTCCGGGAGGGTGATAACGGTTGACGCGGTTGATTCCTCGGTAGTAACGGACGGCTCCACTATGTCGATTATGGGGAGGGACGGAAAGTTCTCTCGCTATGAGATTGATGGCGTTAACGGAAACAACGTCACACTCAAAAACGAACCTGAATGGGTGATGGCGGGAACTGTATTTGCCATTTCAACCGCAAGCGTGGCGATCCGCCTTTTCAGGATTCTGAGCGTTGCCGAAACAGAAAATAACTCTGTCTACAGCATTAGCGCCTCCCAGCACGATCCAAATAAGCAGGCCATTGTTGATGAGGGGGCTGTTTTTGACATTCCCAGCGATACCCTTAATGGCTACCGTGTGCCAAACATTGAAAATCTGCGCATCATTAACACAAATTCTGAGACCATTCAGGTCACAGCAACCTGGGAAACAGCTACAACCACAAAAAAGCTGATGTTTGAACTGTACGTTTACAGTGCTGATGGGAAATTAGTTGCGCAGTATGAGACCGATCAGTTCCGATATGAGTTTTACGGTCTAAATGCAGGAAGTTACACGCTCGGTGTTCGTGGTCGAAACGAAAATGGAATGAAAGGCGCTGAGACTCAGGTAAGCCTGATTATCGGAGCGCCTAAGTCCCCGAACTCGGTTCAGTGGATACCTGGCCCACTTCAGGCCACTTTAGTTCCGG
The DNA here is from genome assembly GCA_003315335.1 of Pseudocitrobacter faecalis. Lineage (GTDB taxonomy): Bacteria > Pseudomonadota > Gammaproteobacteria > Enterobacterales > Enterobacteriaceae > Pseudocitrobacter > Pseudocitrobacter faecalis. Next base: position 2,790 of record QNRL01000018.1, on the reverse strand, counting down.
TCATGTCTGTTACTGCCACATCTGATACTTCTTTTGAATTTTGGTACGCAGGTGAGACTCCGATTCCATTGACCGACGACATTGAGAATAAAGCTCAATTCCTTGGCCGTGGCAATCAGTGGACCATCCAAAAACTTAAGTTTGACCATGTTTATTACGTTTATGTTCGAACTCGTAATGCATTTGGCGTTTCTGATTTTGTTGAGGCTTCTGGAAAGCCAACGGATGACTTTAGTGATATCACCGATGCAATCCTGGAGGATATGAAAGACTCCGCGGTGTTTAAGGACCTGATGGAGAATGCCGTCGACACCAGTGAGAAAGTTGCTGGCATGGCTGATGATATCAAAGAGCAGGCTGATGCTCTTGAACAGCAGGCTAAGGATATTCAGGATAACGCCGACGGGCTGGCGCAGGCTGAAGTAAAAATCGATGAAATCGCGTTAAGTATGGACGGCGTGACCGGGCAGATGAAGAACTCCGCCATCGCGATTATTCATGGCAACCTGGCGCAGGTCGCCACGCGGAAAACGCTCTCAGCCACGGTTGCCGGAAACAGCGCGCAACTGGACCGCATCGATCAGGTTATCGTCGATGAGAAGCAGGCCACTGCTGAATCGCTGCTGAGCCTGGAGACGGATGTCGCTGGTAACAAAGCTTCCATTAACAGCCTGAGCCAGACGGTTTCGAATTATCAGCAGGCGACGGCGACACAAATCAACGCCATCACCGCAACGGTGGAAGGGCATACTTCATCCATCACGACGAACGCTAACGCGATTGCTGATGTGAACGGCAAAATGTCTGCAATGTACTCAATCAAAGTTGGTCTGGCCAGCAACGGACAATACTACGCGGCGGGTATGGGGTTCGGCGTTGAGAACACGCCCAGCGGTATGCAGTCGCAGGTGGTATTCCTGGCGGACCGCTTTGCAGTGACCACTGCTGTAGGCGGCGTGACGACGCTACCGTTCGTTATCCAAAATGGGCAGACGTTTATTCGAGATGCTTTTATTGGTGATGCAAGTATCACGAGTGCAAAGATTGCAAACGCAGCGATAACAAACGCTAAAATTGGTGGAAATCTTTACTCATCTGGATACAAGGTTTCCGGTCAAGGTGGATGGTTGTTGTCCAAGGACTCTAACAATCTTTCATTTGTTAATGGCAGTGGTGCATTGATGGTTCAAGTCGGAAATTTAACAGGAGTAGCACCAAATGTCTGAGTTCGGATTCGCAAGCTGGAATTCTCAAGGGAAGAGAAATAACTATGGCATTAAGCCGAGCATGGTTCTTGGGCGTTCTTCCGTCGCCAGTTTTTCTCAATCCGGAAACTGGTCATTTACGCTAAGAGCGGGATACGTACTTAAGTACATTCAGGCCCCCGTCGAAAACGTTAATACTGGACTGAGAAGGAAATTCACTATAAGCGGTGGAACCATAACATGTACAGCTGCAAATACTACTCAGTTTGAAACAAATACTGAACCAGCAATAGCGGCTGTTATTGTATTTTATCAGGAGAAGGCGTAATGGCTTATGGTGCTTATTTTGTCACTTCTGATGGAGTGGAGTTCGTAACGCCTGATACAACATCTATTGCTCTGGAGAAAAAACTGACAGCAAGCGGGTCAGGTCAGTTTGTAACTGTCAGTACCACAGTGAGTACTGAAGACATAATTCTTCCATTCTGTGTTACCACCGGAGGCCCCGCTTTTTTTGAATATACAATCAGTGGCAATACTTTAACAATATCGGCAAGGCAGACGGTAGGGCTGTACGCAAATATAACGTTGGAAGTGTATTTGTTTACCACAAAGGCACAACCTCTCCCCGAGTATGGAATGGCAATTTGGGACGCTAACGGTAAGTGCATTCTCACAAATGAAACCAGGATATTAACTGATTTGACTCAGATTGGCGTTCCTGGTGGCAGCGCGAATAATGGCGTGAATATCAATTACACGATGGCTGGTAAATATGCAATCGTGCCACAGGCTGCTGGGTACAGAGTTGCCGTATCATCTTCTGGAACACTACAAACCCCAATAGGAATGTGCTGTTACTACAACGGCACAAACACGCTCATCAGTGCAAGGATGGGCGAAATCCCCCCTGGTTCATGGACCCCTTCCGGCGTGGACTTTCATACGACCACGACGGCCATAAAAACGGCAAACTACGATTAATAAAATAACCGCTTCGGCGGTTTTTTTATGCCTGGAGAAAATATGATTTATAACACCGGAACCATCAGCATCAACGGGAATACCGCAACCGGCACCGGAACGAACTGGACAGCGGCGGCGAGCCAGATTCGCGTGAGCCAGACCATTATTGTGCTCTCTAATCCGGTTCAGATGTTTCAGATTACCGCTATCAACAGTGGCACATCGTTAACCGTTACCCCGGCTGCTTCACCGGCACTAAGCGGACAGAAGTACGGCATCCTCGTTACCGACAGCCTCTCAGTCGATGGCCTGGCGCAGAGTATGTCTCAGCTCATTAATGAGTACGACGAGAATATCGGAGCATGGGAGACGTTCGCCAGCACCTCAGCGAACCAGACCATCACAGTAACGATTAATGGGACCAGTGTAACCATTCCCGCACTGGGTAAATTGGCCCAGAAAGGTTCTAACGGGGCAGTTCCAATAGCGCAAGGTGGACATGGCGGAACGACAGCAGCAGAGGGTCGCACAAACCTCGGTTTAGGAAGTGCAGCAACAGAAAACACAGGAACATCTGGTAATGCAGTTGCTAAGCTCAATACTGCCAATATATGGTCCG
>QNRL01000017.1:15809-29658 GCA_003315335.1 Pseudocitrobacter faecalis | reverse complement strand
ACGGCTTACGCCACCATCAAAGGTATTGAGGTGATGCGTGCACTACGCAAAGGCCAGGCCTCAGCATTTTATTATGGTGATCCCCTGGGCGAAATACGCCTGGTAAGCAGAGTTTTTGAAATGTAAGGCCTTTGAATAAGACAAAAGGCTGCCTCATCGCTAACTTTGCAACAGTGCCCTCTGGGAGACTACCCCAGCCTCTCCACCTTCGTTTCTCCTTCCACCATCGACAGCTGATACAGCGAAAACGATCTCTGTTTCTCAATTAAATTCGCCAGTTCCGGCGAGTGGCTGGTCAGCCAAATTTGCGAGTAGCGGCTGGCCTCGGCGATTAAGCTCGCCAGCGCGGGCAGCATCTGCGGATGCAGGCTGTTTTCCGGTTCGTTGAGGGCGATAAAGGCCGGTGGACGCGGGCTTAATAGCGCCACCGCCAGGCACAGAAAACGCAGAGTGCCGTCGGAGAATTCCGCCGGCTCCAGCGGTCTGCTTAGCCCTTCACGCTGCATCATCATCCGGAAGCGTCCGCCGGTGTTGTCGCTGTAAAACACGCAGCCGGGGAAGGCCTGGTCGAGGATGCGCATCAGCAGCAGCTCGTCGCCAATTTCCACGATGGTCTGAAACGCCGCCGCCAGGTTTGCGCCGTCGCTGGCCAGCACTGGGGAGCGGAAACCGACCTGAGGCGCGCGCATGGCCGAGCCGATTGATACAGAAAACTCCTGATAAAAGCGCCAGTTACGCAGCGACTCGCGCATCTGCGACACTTCCGGGTAAAGATGCGGCTCGCCAAGCTGGCCGAACACCGATTCGTTCTCATACAGCGTGCCGCTGTGGGTGACTTTCTCGTGATGCACGTTGTTCAGAAATACGGCCTGATTTTTACGCTTCATCAGCTGTGACGACGGGCGGCGGTATTGACCACTCAGCCAGATGGACTCTTCTTTGATCACCGGATCGAGTTGAAACTGTGAGGGGTAAGGCAGTTTTTCGACAAAGCCTACCTGCAGCTCGTATTCGTAGGTTTCGGTTTCAACGGCCAAATTCATCCGCCGCAGCTGGTCGCTGCGGGTTTTGCCTGCCCAGAACACTTTTAAAATCCCACCCTCGTTCGCCAGTGCCTGCGAAAACTGCCCCTGTGCGGCGCTGTGCATCAGGTGGATCGCCTTGTAGATATTGGATTTTCCGGTGCCGTTTGGGCCAAAGACGATGTTGAGCTGTTCCAGCTCCAGCGACATTTCGCGAATCGAGCGGTAGTTTTGAATGTGCAGGGTGGTGATCACAGGCAGTCCCTTTTTGCGTTACAATCCTGTACATAATTACAGTCTTTTGTGTGGAATGCAAAAAAGAGACGACAGTGAGGGTGTCGTCTAAACGGGGTACTGCTTTGGGCCTCTGTGGGTCAAACGGGCCTTCGCATTTTTATCGTCAGGTTACTGCCAGACGCAGACCCAAATCATCAGGATAGGGATCAAAGTAGTTTTGCGTCATCAGATACCGGTCAGGGTATTCGGCCATGTAGTGTTTCAGTAGCGTCAACGGCGCGAGGATGGGTAGCAGCCCGTCGCGATAGTGCAGGATCACATCGCGCAGCTCGACGCGCTGGCGGCTGTTCAGCTGGTTACGGAAATAGCCCTGGATATGCATTAGCACGTTGGTATGGTTTTTCCGCGAGGCGGGCTTTTTCAGGATGGTCATCAGCTTTTCGCGGTACGCCACGAAGAACGCGTCCAGATCTTCCCATTCATGCAGCGACGCAACGAACGGGCCAATCTCGCGGTAGCCCGCCTGATGGTGCGCCAGAAGCTGCAATTTATAGCGGCTGTGGAAATCCAGCAGCGCGCGGCGCGTCAGGCCTTTAGCGCGCAGCGTGTTCAGCTCGTGCAGGGCAAATACCCGCTCGATAAAGTTTTCCCGCAGCACCGGGTCGTGCAGCCGACCGTCTTCCTCCACGGGCAGCCACGGGTAGGTTTCAAGCAGGGCGGCGGTGAACAGCCCGACACCCTCCTTGCGGCCCCGGTTGCCGTTTTCATCATATAGCCGCACGCGTTCCATGCCGCAGCTTGGCGATTTCGCGCAGACGATAAATCCCGACAGATCGCCGATTTTTGGCAGATAGTCCGCCGTAAAGTCGGCCATTTTCTGCGTTATATCATCATGGGGCGGCTTGCTGAAGCGGAGCTGCGTTTCGCCGCTGTCCGTCAGCGTCAGGCGTATGGCCGGGCGTGGCGTCGGCAGGCCAATCGCCATTTCCGGGCAGACGGGCCTGAAACTCACCCACTGGGCCAGTTCATCCATGACAAAGCCCATACGCTTGTGTCCGCCGTCGAAGCGAACGGCAGACCCGGTCAAACATCCGCTAATACCGAGCACAGGTTTTGTTGTCATGGTGTGGTCCTCCCGTTCTTCTCTTTAAAACTTACACAACATAACTAATTTGTCCAAGTATTAGCGGAATTATTTTTTATTTGCCTTTAAAATCAACGTTTCTTAACTGCCCTTGTAAGTTGAATAACCGTATTGGCTCAGCAGGAGAGGGATGTGCAGCTTTTCGTTGGTCCGGGTTACGGTGAACAGCACCGGGATCTCCGGGAAGAAGGAGTCCAGCTTCTTCCCGTGGAAGTAATCTGCGGTTTTAAAGGCCACTTTATAGACGCCGGGCTGCATATCCTGATCCTCCGGATAAAGCGATTTGATGCGGCCGTCATGGTCAGTTTTGCCGCTGGCAATTGGGGTCCATTTGTCCTGCTGCTGTTTTTCCAGCGTGACGGTAACGTCCGATGGCGGCATCCCGGTTTGCTGGTCAAGAATGTGTACGCTCAGCGTGCCGGCAGGGGCGCTAAAGGCGGCAGGGGCAAAGGCCAGGGTGGTCAGCATCAGCAGAGAGGCAGTTTTTTTCATTGTGTTTTCCTGTGGGGTTGTCGGTCACAGGAAAACGTTAGCATTTGTGGCGCGGGAAAATATTCAACTTTTCGTGAAGATTCCCGCAGGAGAAAATGATTAGAGGATAATCACTTCAAGCGATACCTGCTGCTGCCACTGCTCGATCTGCTTTTTGCGCGCGGCGGTGAGTTTACCGCGCGTGACCAGAAGCCAGTGGCGGTCCGGGAAAATCTCCGGGGCCAGCGTGGCGGGCGGCGTGGGTAAAATATCGATACGGTGGCCTTGCCCGGTGCGGGTTAAGGCTTCGAGCCAGACTTCGCACGGGTCATTCAGGTTCCAGCCGCTGAGCAGGATGTTGTCGCCCGGCGCTTTTTTATCGCCTTCCAAGCAAAACGAGGTGTAGGCGATGATGATGCCGTCGAGGATCTCCCGCAGGGTCATGGCGGCGGCGACGTTTGCCGACACCTGACTGCGCAGCGGACGCAGCACGTTCGCGACCAGTTCTGGTCTTGGGTACTCGCGTCCTGCGTCGTAAATCATCTGACGCAGGGACTCGATTTTGCCGTCCTGCAGGCGCTGTAACATGCTCTGCTGCAGCGTGAGCCAGTTGTTGGTCAGGCGCGACGTAGGGCGCTCCAGCAGCGGTTTGACCTGGCCAATCGGGACGCCTTTTTTTACCCAGTCGAGGATTTTTAGCGCCTGCTGGACGTCCTCATCGCTGTACTGGCGGTGGCCGCCCTCCGTGCGCTGAGGCTTGAGTAAGCCGTAGCGCCGCTGCCAGGCCCGCAGCGTGGTGGCGGTGATCCCGCTGAGTCTGGCGAATTCGCCGATGGAGTAAGCCATGTCCGTGTCCAGAGTTGAGGAATACTCTCAATATACTACGAATTTTCGCGGATGGGATGAAGCGCCGCCGCGGTGCACTACACTTAATTTCCAACCGTGCAAATGAAAGGAATTCTCATGAAGCTATGGCCTGTTGTGACCGGTGTTGCCATTGCCCTGACGCTGGTAGCCTGTAAATCCCCTACCCCACCGAAGGGCGTGCAGCCCATTTCCGGTTTTGACGCCAGCCGCTATCTTGGCAAATGGTACGAAGTCGCTCGCCTGGAAAACCGCTTTGAACGCGGCCTAGAGCAGGTTACCGCCACCTACGGCAAGCGCAGCGACGGCGGCATCAGCGTGCTTAACCGCGGCTACGACCCTGTGAAGAACAAGTGGAATGAGAGCGAGGGTAAAGCCTACTTTACCGGCGAACCGACCACGGCCGCGCTGAAGGTGTCCTTCTTGGGGTCAGTTTGGATATAGAGAATTATTGTACGGTAAGCCTGTTTTTTGAACAGGCTTACCTGTAGCAATAGGGTGTACTCCCGCGCTATACAGCGTTTTCAGGGGATTTTGTCTTAATCGGATAACCTAAATGCGATACAGCAAGAGCGACAACCTAAAAGCGATAGCCAATGACGATAAATCAATCACTTACGTATCCGAATTGGTTAAATAATGTGCTTAACGTACAAAAATTTCCGATCTCCAAACTGACCCCTAAATAGGCTGATTCGATGTGTTTGCGGGAAAAAAATCGGCCCAGATCCGCGAAATTTTAATCAGCGAGTCAGCTTGGGAAGAAATAACCTGCTTATTCGCACCTTCCCTAGCCAACACCTTTCTGCCATTCGGCTCCCGTTTCCTGATCGCATTTAACAGTGTGAAGCTGGCGCCGGGTTATACAGACAGCTGCAGTCTCATCCTGCCGGGCTAAACCTGCAGTACACAGGGGAACGGATACCGTCAGGTAACATGACCGTCTCAGCACCCGATTGAGATTTTCGTAAGGGATATAGAGCGTTACTGAAAAATTGACTGTGGCATGTTATCCCCCATGGAATGGTGAACAGACCAGGGATTACCCCCATTAAACCCGCATTCCGTAGTCAATATCTGCGTATCATGACCCGAAATCACATATGACAGTCAATATTGTTCGATCCGGGCAGACATGATAGAGAATAAATATTGACTGCGGTATGCGTGATGCATATCACAGTCAATGGAATGTCCTTAGCGGCATACGGCAGTCATGATATGCATATCGCAGTCAATTTTCTGGCTTCATCGCTGAGAGGGCTTCAGCCAGTTTAAGAGGATCGATGCCAGCAGCCTTCAGCGCCTTAATGACTTCGTCATAATTTTGCTCTGGCGCCTTCTCTTCTTCCTCTTTGCGCGGAACCTTCACAGGACTACTGATGAGTTTGGGGTTGCGATAATGCACGCTGAAATAGGTGGCTCGGCCACGTTTAAACTCGGTGTAATCCAGATAACCAATATCACGCAGCTGCTCCATCGCCTTACGCACCGTGTGGTTCTGTGTATAGACATTTGAGGTGAGATTCAGCCGGTCACGCATCCGTTTCATGGAAATAGGTGCAGGATTCTGGGGAAGACTTTCGATGTAGGTATAAAGCGCCTGGGCTGATTCCTTGCGCTGCAGGGCGTCAATGGCTTTCAGCCGCAGCAGTACCCTTCTGTCCATGTGGTAAAGCTCAAACAGCTTAGGTTCAGCCTTGATCTCAACGATATCCTCGTTGATGTCATAATAGGCTGACTGCACCAGATGGGTGGTCCATCCTTTGGTCTCGCTCTGGAACTTCAGCGTAACCGAGGCGAGTTTAAACAGGGAATTACTGATGCGATCGCGCATTTTTTTGTTTGAACGACGGGAGTCAAATCCGCACATCTTAACGAATTCGACGAACGACAGTTCCAGGGTGTCACTTTTTACCCCATACTCCGACATGGAGCGAATTATCCCCAGCCAGACTTTAAAATCCGTGTCCATATCAAGACGCGAACCGGTGATCTTAACGTCAGTGTATCCTTCGCTTTTGGCAATGGCCAGCTGTACAAGCTCCTCAGTCGCGTCTGTAACGTTTTTCCGGTTCGCCTTGCTCTTCCCTGTTGATTTCAGAGTTGGGACGAAGAGACCGAGTCTCATGAGCGCTACTGGCTGCACGGTACTGGTGCTGTTGACATCCAGCTTAACAACTTCACCGGTTGTCTTATCAACTTCCTGAAGGTTCAGAAGTAAGCTATTATTTTCGCTCGTCATCTTGATCCTCAACGGTTATCCACAAAAGGATGTAGTAATACGTATCGCAGTCAACGGATATACATACCTCAGTAAATACCGTTGCATATCACAGTATTAGATTATGCATATAACAGTCAACATTTTACATTCCGCAGTCGATCCAGACAGACGTTAAAGCCAGTTACAGCGCATGCTGGAGCGATCCGGGGATCTCTTTTGGATCTCACTATGATCTCCTTGGGATCAATTATTGGATCGAGACCATGAATAACCCAGATACAAGGCCGGAAGCGCCACACCAGATATCCAGACCCCTGGCCTGATTTTCCTGAATACGCTCTGGAAGATTGAGATCTACAGGTACAACAATGAAACATTGACTGCGGTATGCTGAGTCGTCTTTCCTACAGATGCGGTAAGCATCATACCATAGTCAATATATTACATACCGCAGTCAATTTCATTATAACTGGCTGATCCCGAGTCATCTTTAGCAACCCGACGTACGTGCAATCTGTGAGTTCTGTGATTTTCCGCTTCCTCGCCGCTTTCTCACTGTGTGAGATCGCTTACTGCGGCGAGCGGCAGTGATTAATATTGACTGCGGTATGTACTCTTTTGTAATCCCCTGCGTTCTTTCATTACCCAATGTGGTTCACTTTGCACTTTTTCGTGTGCTTTGCGATTTTATTGTTGCTTTGCAATAAATTCCAAGATTTAATAAAATAATGCAAAGTGATGATTAAAGGATGTTCAGTATGGGACTCATGGATACACTCAACCAGTGCATAAGTGCTGGTCATGAAATGACGAAAGCAATCGCCATTGCACAGTTTAATGATGACAGTCCGGAAGCCCGGAAAATAACCCGGCGCTGGAGGATTGGTGAAGCGGCAGATTTAGTTGGCGTGTCATCTCAGGCTATCAGGGATGCCGAGAAAGCTGGCCGGCTGCCGCACCCTGATATGGAAACCCGTGGGAGAGTTGAGCAACGCGTTGGTTATACCATCGAACAAATCAATCACATGCGGGATGTATTTGGTACACGACTGCGCCGTGCTGAAGATGCGTTTCCGCCGGTGATTGGCGTTGCAGCTCACAAAGGTGGTGTTTACAAAACCTCAGTATCCGTTCACCTGGCTCAGGATCTTGCTCTGAAAGGACTCCGTGTTCTGCTTGTTGAAGGCAATGACCCACAGGGAACTGCTTCTATGTATCACGGATGGGTGCCCGATCTTCATATTCATGCTGAGGACACTCTCCTGCCCTTTTATCTTGGGGAAAAGGATGACGCCAGCTACGCTATAAAGCCCACCTGCTGGCCTGGCCTTGATATCATCCCGTCCTGTCTGGCACTGCACCGCATTGAAACCGAGCTGATGGGGAAATTTGACGAAGGCAAATTACCTGCTGACCCGCACCTGATGCTCCGTCTGGCCATTGAAACTGTCGCTCATGATTATGACGTGATAGTTATCGACAGTGCACCCAACCTTGGTATCGGTACGATAAATGTTGTATGCGCTGCTGATGTTCTGATTGTCCCTACTCCGGCAGAGCTGTTCGACTACACCTCCGCACTGCAGTTTTTCGATATGCTTCGTGACCTGCTTAAGAACGTGGATCTTAAAGGCTTCGAGCCAGATGTCCGTATTCTGCTTACCAAATACAGTAATAATAATGGCTCACAGTCCCCGTGGATGGAAGAACAAATTCGGGATGCCTGGGGAAGCATGGTCCTTAAAAATGTTGTGCGCGAAACGGATGAAGTCGGTAAAGGTCAGATCCGTATGAGAACCGTTTTTGAACAGGCTATTGATCAACGTTCTTCAACCGGTGCCTGGCGTAATGCCCTCTCTATCTGGGAGCCTGTTTGCAATGAGATTTTTGATCGTCTGATTAAACCACGCTGGGAGATTAGATAATGAAGCGTGCTCCTGTCATTCCAAGACATACCACACATAGTCAATCGACTGAAGATACTTCATCACCGGCGCCGGCCGCGCCGATGGTGGATTCATTAATTGCGCGCGTGGGTGCTATGGCCCGCGGTAATGCAATCTCTCTTCCGGTATGTGGACGGGAAGTGAAATTTACCCTTGAGGTGCTCCGGGGAGACTCTGTTGAGAGCGCTTCACGCGTATGGTCAGGCAATGAGCGCGATCAGGAACTACTTACCGAAGATGCTCTGGATGATCTCATTCCTTCATTTTTACTGACCGGTCAGCAGACTCCAGCTTTCGGCCGCCGGGTTTCTGATGTCATAGAAATTGCCGACGGCAGCCGTCGCCGTAAAGCCGCAATCCTGACGGAAAGTGATTATCGCGTTCTGGTTGGTGAACTGGACGATGAGCAGATGGCTGCATTGTCCCGACTGGGTAACGATTATCGGCCGACGAGTGCTTATGAACGTGGCCTGCGTTATACAAGCCGGCTGCAGAATGAGTTTGCAGGAAATATTTCTGCGCTTGCCGATGCGGAAAACATCTCTCGTAAGATCATTACCCGCTGTATCAATACGGCCAAATTGCCTAAATCCGTTGTTGCCCTGTTTGCACATCCTGGAGAACTGTCTGCCCGGTCAGGTGAAGCCCTTCAGAAGGCTTTTGCAGATAAAGAAGAATTACTGAAGCAGCAGGCTGAGACTCTCCACGATCAGAAGAAAGCGGGACTAATCTTTGAAGCTGAAGAGGTCATTAGTCTTTTAACATCCGTACTGAAACAATCTCCCGCATCAAGAGTTAATCTGAGCTCACGTCATCAGTTTGCTCCAGGGGCAACAGCATTGTATAAGGGCGATAAAATGGTGCTTAACCTGGATAGGTCCCGCATTCCTGCGGAGTGTATAGAGAAAATAGAAGCCATTCTTAAGGAGCTTGAGAAACCAGGAGTCTGATGCGGACACGCTTTAGTCTACGGTGATCTCCCTTTACTTCATTTCCTTTCTCACAGGCCAGAAAACATAACTGGCCTGAATATTCTCTCTGGGACCACGGTCCCACCTGTATCGCCGCTCAGGTTATCTCCCTGGGACCACGGTCCCACCTGCGTCGTCGGTCAGCTTATCTGCCTGGGACCACGGTCCCACCTGTATCGCCGGTCAGGTTATCTGCCTGGGACCACGGTCCCACCTGCATCGTCTGTCAGCTTATCTGCCTGGGACCACGGTCCCACCTGTATCGCCGGTCAGGTTATCTGCCTGGGACCACGGTCCCACCTGCATCGTCTGTCAGCTTATCTGCCTGGGACCACGGTCCCACCTGTATCGCCGGTCAGGTTATCTGTCTGGGACCACGGTGCCACCTGTATCGCCGGTCAGGTTATCTGCCTGGGACCACGGTCCCACCTGCATCGTCGGCACATTATTAGTTAGGGACAACGGTTCAATCAATGCCTGTCACGAACAGGTATTGGCTTGTCGCCAGCAACCCGTTGAGCGGAGTAATCACGCAGCAGGACGGCTGTTACAGGCGATGGTGAAAGCTCTGTTGGGATCTGAACGAAGCATGTTGAGTGAAATTTGCAAAATTTCGCAGAGTATGCGGCTTCATCTTTAAATTTCCGCCAGCATTTTTAAAGCCAGCTACCGACGCTGCGCGTTGGCCGGCCCTTCGTCCGGCGGGTAACCAGTACCGGCCGATCTTACGACCCTGGATGAACATCATCCCGTCAGCAGCGTCTCCACTGTGATGTCGTTTTTCACACTGTCCGATCACAAAATAGAACGGGCAGGGACAACATATGGTAGGAAAAGCAGCTGCCAGAGACACAATATATTGATTACCCACAGTAACGGGGGATAACCATGTGGGTAACATATTGAAAGTGCAACACGTTATCTGATTAATTGACTTTGTAAACGCCGCTGAACCATGAAAAAAAACCGGGGGAATCATCACAGCGCATAAACATACCGTTTTGTTTTTGGGTGACGGCAAGGAGGCCCCTTTTATCACCACATACCTTGTCAAAGGTTTCCATTTCTATCCTTATCAGGCTCTTGTCGTTATTTTCAGGAGAGATCCGGAGATGTTTTGTCAGCCAGACAGGATAGGTATCAGCGTTACGCCAGTACTGCAATTCAATCACTGAAGCCATTCCCCAGACAGCGAAGTATAAGAAAACCACACCTGCGATTTTGCTACCCATATTGTTCCTTAACATTGGCTTAATACATTCCTTGCTCCTCGCACCGGAGCACATCACAGATACTGATTGAGATCCACTTCACGCAGCGGCTGGTTTTGACGTTCTGTTATCGTTTGCACCAGGTCTTTTTCGTCCAGCTCATCGAGCATTTGTTCATACAAAGCCGCGGGCACACAATAAAAAACAGGGCGGTTACGGTCAATTATCTCGACCGGGTAGCCGCCGCGGGCACTGGCGGTGGCCACCGGATCGTTTTTAAGTTCGCTGACGCTGGCAGTCACATCACACAGAATGATATTTGTCATGGTTCCCCCCTGAGACAAGTCACCTGTATGATCGGTAAAGTAAGCTCTGGCGGCAAGTCCCTTCTGTCATTTCAACGGTCAGAAACGGGCAACCGGCAGCTCCTTCCAGCGTGTGGTATATGCCGGTGACAGCATCTCCCGTTTCATCTGCCAGTCCGGCGCAATACCCCGTCCGGCAAACCAGACTTTCCCGAGTCCGGAATGATTAATGCCGTCGAGTACCTTCATCAGCGCATCGCTGTGCGGCCGTGGCTGCACGTCATCGAACAGATTCAGCTGCGCGACGCCGTTCGGACTGAAATCATTGAGCATTATCCCCGCTTTTGCGTAGCGGTGGCCATCGAGCCATATCCTGTCCAGAGACCTGACCGCTGCCGCGATAATGTCCCGGGTGTCACGGGTAGGGGTGTTCAGTTTTTCCGTGGCCACGTTACCGTAATACGGCTCATTAACCGCAAAAGGGGATGTCTTGATGAAGGTGCTGATATGCCGGCAGTACTGTCGCTCACCGCGCAACTTTTCCGCCGCGCGCTCGGCATACTGGCAGACGGCCTGGCGCATTTCTCCGTAGGTGGTGATCCGCTGCCCGAAGCTGCGACTGCAGACAATCTGCTGTTTCGGCGGCGGCGCTTCCTCCAGCGAAATGCAACTCTCGCCGTTCAGCTCACGTACCGTGCGCTCCAGCACTACGTTGAAGTTTTTCCGGATAAATGTAGGGTTCGTCAGCGACAGCTGCAGGGCGGTGGTGATCCCCATAACGTGCAGCTTTTTCGCTATCCGGTTCCCCACGCCCCAGATTTCTTCCACCGGCTGCAGGCTGAGTAATTTTGCCGTTCTGCGTGGATTTTCGGGCGACAGCGCCAGCACCCCACTGAATTGTGGCCATTCCTTTGACGCCCACTGCGCCGATTTGGCCAGTGTTTTTGTGGCGCCGAAGCCGACACCGATCGTCAGTCCGGTTCCACTGAGAACATGCCCACGCAGCTGCCTGCCAAAATCCTCCAGATCCATACAGTGGCTAATTCCCCGGGCATCCAGGAAACATTCGTCAATTGAGTATTGTTCGACGCGGGGCGACAGCTCTTCCAGCAGGGCGACCACACGGTTACTCAGGCTCGCGTAGAGCTCGTAGTTGCTGGAAAAAACGTACAGTTTTTCAGGAAACTGCGCCTCTTTGAGCTGGAACCAGGGGGTTCCCATCTTTATACCCAGCCGTTTGGCTTCAGCACTCCGGGCAATAACGCAGCCATCGTTGTTACTGAGAACGACGACAGGTTTGCCGCGCAAATCCGGCCTGAAAACCTTCTCGCAACTGGCGTAGAAGGAGTTGACGTCTGCCAGGGCGAACATCAGTCTGCCCTCCGGGTTTTATGAATGAAGGCCGTCACCACGCCGAAAATTTGCAGAGTTTCCGGATCCGGGTACAGGGAAGGGAAGTCCGGGTTCATCGCCTGCAGGGCTGGCCGCGGCGTCAGAAGCAGGCGTTTTACCGTAAATTCACCCTCAATTTCCGCGATAACAATATCCCCGTGCCGCGGCTGTTCTGCTTTATCCACGACCATCAGATCGCCGGAATAGAGGCCAATATCAGTCATTGAGTTGCCAATCGCTCTGACAAAATAGGTGGAGTGGCGCCGGTGAATGCAGTACTCATTCAGATCCAGTTCAGACTCAGTATAGTTTGCTGCCGGTGACGGAAAACCCGCAGGGCATCGCTCTGTGAACAAAGGAATTTTTACTATGCTGGCTTCTGATACTGCAGGAATGAACTTCATCGTTTTTTCCCTCGCTTAAAACTGTATATGCATGGGTCTTCCCTTGTTGTGGTGGCTGAAGGCATGATAATGGTGTATTTAATCGCCAGAGGTCACCGCCATGGACGAAAAGTCCCTCTACGCTCATATTCTCAACCTGTCCGATCCGTGGCAGGTAAAGTCCCTTTCTCTCGATGAAAATGCCGGTTCTGTTACTGTCACTATTGAGATCGCTGAAAACACCCGGCTAGCCTGTCCGACCTGCGGTAAATCCTGTTCTGTTCACGATCACCGTCATCGTAAATGGCGCCATCTTGATACCTGCCAGTTCACCACTATTGTTGAAGCCGATGTTCCACGAATTATGTGTCCGGAGCATGGCTGCCTGACGTTGCCTGTTCCGTGGGCTGGCCCCGGAAGCCGGTATACGTTGCTATTCGAATCGTTCGTTCTCTCATGGCTGAAAATCAGCACCGTTGATGCTGTCAGGAAGCAACTTAAGCTCAGTTGGAATGCGGTTGACGGCATTATGACCCGGGCAGTTAAGCGAGGTCTTGCCCGGATAAAAAAGCCATTATCCGCCCGTCATATGAATGTGGATGAGGTCGCCTTTAAAAAAGGACATCGTTACATAACGGTGATCTCCGATCGCGATGGTCGGGCGCTGGCCTTAACGGATGATCGCGGCACAGAGAGTCTTGCCGGCTATCTTCGCACGCTCACTGATGGGCAGTTGCTGGCTATCAAAACGCTCTCAATGGACATGAACGCGGGCTATATAAGAGCAGCGCGTATCCACTTACCCAGTGCGGTTGAGAAAATCGCCTTTGACCGCTTCCATGTGGCGAAGCAACTGGGCGAGGTAGTTGATAAAACCCGTCAGAATGAACATCCGCACCTCCCTGTTGAAAGCCGACACCAGGCAAAAGGAACCCGCTTCCTGTGGCAGTACAGCGATAAGTGGATGACCGAATCCCGGCAGGAAAAGCTGATGTGGCTGCGTGCACAGATGAAGCTGACGAGCCAGTGCTGGGCGCTGAAAGAGCTGGCAAAGGATATCTGGAACAGGCCATGGAGCGAGGAAAGACGGAGTGACTGGCAGAGATGGTTGGCGCTGGCGGCTAACAGTGACGTTCCCATGATGAAAAATGCCGCGAAAACGATAGGAAAAAGGCTGTAGGGGATCCTGAATGCGATGCGACACAGTGTCTCAAACGGAAATGCGGAGGCACTTAACAGCAAGATCAGGCTGCTGAGGATAAAAGCCAGGGGATACCGAAACCGGGAGCGCTTTAAACTGGGGGTGATGTTCCACTACGGAAAGCTGAATATGGCGTTCTGAGCCTTCCCACCATGATCGGGGAAGACCCATATGCATACAGTATAAGGGGCGGTGAAATTTCTGCAAGTGATGGGGGGATAGCCGGTCAGAACGTCCCCGAAAACAAACCGCCCCCGGTTTCAGGAAGGGCGAACTGACCGGCAGAGGCAGTGTAACACCGCATGTCACAAAGGCAGCACTGACGTCGTCAGTGCTTTTTTTACCCGTCCTCCCGGACGCTGAAGGGCAGTTTCACCCGTGCAGCTAAAGGGGCGGTAAGTCCGGGTGTGCACATCGTCATTTTCTCCTGTGATGCCTTTCTCCTGCGTATCAGCTTCCGGTAATCGTCCCCCGT
>QNRL01000017.1:0-15711 GCA_003315335.1 Pseudocitrobacter faecalis | reverse complement strand
GTGCAGCTAAAGGGGCGGTAAGTCCGGGTGTGCACATCGTCATTTTCTCCTGTGATGCCTTTCTCCTGCGTATCAGCTTCCGGTAATCGTCCCCCGTCACAACCTGGACAGCAAGGGTAAATGGCACGCTGCGCGCCCTTGCTGACCAGAACGACTCCGGGCAGGCCGAACCGTCAGGCGATACGAAGACGAAATTCACACTGACGGAGAAACAGCCATGACGATGAACCTGCACACTCAGACAACCGCCCCTAAAGCTTCACAGGCGACCAGCGTATCCCCGCTGGAGCAGTCAGGCTCCTCAAAAACGAAATTTTCCAGGGGCAAAAGCAAAGCCCGTGCTGGCGCAGTCAAAACAGACCTTTACCAGACAGTAACGGACAGCATCATTGCAGCCCTGGAAAGCGGCGTTAAGCCGTGGGTGTGTCCGTGGGTTCGCAACGGCGCAGCGGTGGGATTACCGGCCAACTTCAGCACCGGCACGGCATACAGCGGAATTAATATCATGCTGCTGTGGTGTAGTGCGGCAAAACAGGGTTTTCAGGACGAGCGCTGGCTGACCTACAAACAGGCGCAGGAGCTGGGCGGCCAGGTTCGTAAAGGTGAACACGGCACGACGGCCATCTTTTACAAGACGCTGGAGAAAGAGGACGAGGACGGGGAAATCGAAAAAATCCCGATGCTGAAAGCCTTTACCGTGTTTAACGTGGAGCAAATCGACGGCCTGAGCATCGAGAGCGTGCCGCAGCCGGTTGCCGGTTTCGATCCGCTGCCGCAGGCGGAAGCACTCATGATCCGGAGCGGGGCAAAAATCACCGAGCAGGGCGTAAAGGCGTTCTATCGTCCGGCCACCGATGAAATCGTCCTGCCGGAGCGGTTCCGCTTCGCGGACGCGGCGAACTTCTACGCCACCGGCCTGCATGAGCTGGTTCACTGGACGGGTGCAGCGTCCCGCCTCAATCGTGAAAAAGGCAATAAGTTTGGCTCTGAGGCGTATGCGTTTGAGGAACTGATCGCCGAGCTGGGCAGCGCGTTTCTGTTGGCGGATTTGGGGATTACGGGAGAGGTGCAGCATGAAAGCTATATCGCGTCCTGGCTGAAAGCGCTGAAGGGAGACAAGCGCTACATCTTTAAAGCGGCGGCAGCGGCCTCAAAAGCGCACCGCTGGCTGATGGACTGCTGACAGCTGGAGCCCTGCGGTGCAGGGCTTCAGAATTTTTGAAAGAGAGAGAATCAGGGAGGGAATTATATAAGTCACTGTTTTTTAGAATTCTGTAACGCGGCCGGCCTCAGCTGCAGGACGTCCTGCAGCTGAGGCCGGCACGGAAAAATAAACCGGACAGATTCAAAAAAAATGAACCCTTTTTCAGGCGGTAGCCGTTACGTATCCGGGATACGTAACGGCGCGATGTCTTACGTAAAAAATGACGTAACGGCTTTCGCCGCCGCAGCTAAAGGGGCGGTAAGTCCGGGTGTGCACATCGTCATTTTCTCCTGTGATGCCTTTCTCCTGCGTATCAGCTTCCGGTAATCGTCCCCCGTCACAACCTGGACAGCAAGGGTAAATGGCACGCTGCGCGCCCTTGCTGACCAGAACGACTCCGGGCAGGCCGAACCGTCAGGCGATACGAAGACGAAATTCACACTGACGGAGAAACGACCATGACGATGAACCTGCACACCCCGACAACCGCCCCTAAAGCTGCACCGGCGACCAGCGTATCCCCGCTGGAGCAGTCAGGCTCCCCAAAAACGAAATTTCCTGAAATCAAAACCGTCAAAACGGCGGTGGTTAAACTGATCAGCGACATCGAGGGCAACCTCGATCAGCGTCTGGTATATCGCGAGGCCGTAGAGGGATTGTGCCAGGAGGCGGCCAACCGGATAACCCAGTGCATGCATTCACGCAGTACAGGGCAGACGCTACGTGATCTCCGCGAGCTGCTGTCGGTGACGCTGGACACCATTATCGTGGTGGAGTTTGAAGGGGAGCAGACCCGTCTCAACTATGGCGGACGTTCAGCAGAAGACGTGATCGCCATGCTGAAAGCGCTGCATCTTGAAGGACGCAAAGCCTGGCTGGAAGTGGAGTAAAAAAAAAGCCCCGTCCGCAGACGGGGCTGATTCAGTACAGGGCATTCAGCGGGATGCCCTCATCCCACAGGCGGTTAAATTCTCGCTGGTACGCCTCCGCCAGCTGCGGCGCATCCTCGATCAGCAGCACGTTTTCCGCGTTGCGCGAAACGGCGCTTGCCGTGTAGTTAAACGACCCGGTCTGGACGTTTTTGCCGTCGATCACCATAAACTTGTTGTGCATGATGGCGTAACGGCCGTTAAGGTGCACCGGCACGCCCTGGTTTATCAGATACGTCACGGCGGTGTAGCGGTCGCTGTTCGCCTTTTCGTCGGCCACCACGCGCACGGCCACGCCGCGCCGGTTAGCACCGGCGAGCGCCGTCGCGACCGGCTTACTGGTGAAGCTGTAGGCCGCGACGTCAATGCTCTGCCTGGCGTTGTTTATGGCGCCGAGCACGATTTCAAGAGCAGGGCGCCCGTCAGACGGCGAAAAACCCGCCGTCAGGACGGGCGCGGCGGTGGCGAACGCGGGCACGCAGAGGGCGGCGGCCAGCACCAGAAGGGTGGTTTTACGCATAGTTGTCCAGCTCCAGGTTTTTCAGTTCATCGAGGGTGTAAAAGCGGAAAACGTCGCGGTGTTTTGCCTCCAGTTGCACATGCTGGTTTTTCACGATCACGCTGGCGATGCTGTCGAAAATAATCTTCAGGGCGCGCTTTTTCGCCTCGTCCGGGGCGACGTAAAACGCGTACCGCCATTTTTTATCGCTGATAGCCAGCAGGTGGCTCGCCATGATGGACTGATAGCGCGCCTTTGTTTTGATACGTCGTTCGGTTTCAACGGCGATCAGCCTGCCGTCCGGCAGGCTGATAAGCCCGTCGGGACGGTGTTTGACGCTGTACTGACTGAGGAACGTTGAACGGTCGCCGTTAATCCACCCTGTCGCGCCGTTCTTCTCCAGCGTAAGGCGCACTAGCTGGTTATCAAGGTGATGGTCGAGTGACCAGCCGGTCAGGCGGTAGGGTTCAAAGCGGGCGGGCATTATGTTGTCGTCCGCCGTGAGGATAACGGCCAGCCCGTCGGTGGTAATGCCCCACAGGGATATTCTCGACGCGCGGGATTCATGCACGTGCTTCTGAATCAGCCCCATTTTCTCCACCTTCTCCAACAACCGGTAGAGAGGGCGGTCAGATTTAAAATCAAAAAGCAGCTTTATGATTTGAAAATCGCTGTAGGTTTCCTCCTTGAGAAAATTCAGCAGTACGCGAATTTTTTCAGTGCTGCGTGCATAACGTTCCTGATACGACGAAATAAGCATAGAAACTCCTTATTTTATAAATCCAGCAACGAATGTATTTCGTCATTTGGAGCGGGCTGTGATGCCATCAGCCACTCCTCGTCAGGTTGCACCGGCGGAGTGGGTATTGGCGTTGCTGAGGGTTTTTTGGTGGTTGTTGCGCTGACCGGAATAATGTCAGGTGCCGGAACTGCCGGAGCCGTTTTATCAAAATCCAGATCCAGCACCGGTTTAACTTCTGCCACCGTAGCGACTGCGACCGGCGGCAGGGTAAACAGCTCCAGTGGGGCTTTTTTAACCTTGAGCGGTGAGATTAACGACGGGAACGCGAGCGCGTTCTGGCTGAAGATATAGCTGACGAACTTCGGCAGGTTCTGGAGCATATTGCTGTCGATGTAATAGCTTTCCGCCTGCCGAAGCATGCGCTCGTTATCGACTTTTTCTGTCAGCACCGCCGTGGTGGTGACTTTCCGGCTTTCATCATCGACTAAAATCGTGCCCGACATGCGCGCAATCCATTCGGCGGTGTCTGGATCCTGAAGTTTATATACCAGCTTAAACTTGCAGTTTTCCACAACCGCCCCAACCACGGCGTCGCCGTTTAAATCCGCCGGACAGTCGCGCAGGTCGGCAATTGACTGGTGCGCCATTAATATATGGACGCCTTTATCGCGTGCCGCGCCTAACCCTTCGAGCGCCGGTTTGGACAGGTGATATTTCACCTCGTCCTTAAAGATGGCGATGGGGCGGATATTCCCCGCGACGCGGTCGCGCAATTCCGCGAGCTGGAACAGGCGAACTAAAATCATGCGCTGCGCGGTAATGATTTTAGAGTTACGCATCGAACCGATGATATAGCAGCAGCCGCCCTTGTCGAAAATCTCCTTCAGCGCAAAACCGCCTGGCGCGTTAATGCTGTTGAGCATTGCCAGCTCCTCGGTTTTACCGTGAAAGGCTTTAATCGTCTCGCCAATGCCCTGAACATAATCGCCGTTATAAATATCCCGCACGGTTGCGCCCGGATTATCCTTCACGAACTGCGCCGCCGTTCTCGCCGCCTTGCGGTCGTCGATACGGTAAAAATCCGCCGCCTCGCCTTTTTCCGCCAGACTGAAACCGGCCACGAATAATTCCTCCAGATGGTCGGCGGTGATACCGTCGATAAGGTTCATCTGGTATTCCTGTTTATTCAGGTCGATAAGCACAAAGGGTTTTCCGGCGTCCGCGCACGCTTTTTTATACAGGTGCGGTGCCCACTCGTCGTTTTTGGGGTCGAGAACAAAAACGCCCTCGTCGGCGAGGATGCTCTGATAAAGCAGAATACCGGTTACGACGCCTTTACCGGCACCAGTGGTGCCGATAATGTCGGCGTGCTGGGTCTGCCATTCTTTTAACGGAATATATTGCGGCTCACCCTCGCGGCTCAGCCCGATAAAAATCCCCTTATTCAGATCGATGTAATCCATCGGATCGTATTCTGTGGTGACGGGTAAAATTTCTTTTACCCGGCGAACGTCGGTTCTGCGGTCGCGCTCCATGCTGGTTTTTTTCACCATGCCGCATTTGACCTTATCAAATTCAGGCGAGATCAAACGCCGTAAAACCACGTGCAGAATAAAACCGGCGACGGTAAACAGTAGCGCCATTGTCCAGGTAAGCAGCGGCGGACTGGCGATATCTTCCCGGCCATAAATGCGCTGTAAAAACCAGACGGCCACTGGCGCTATCGAGCCGAAAACAAAACAGATCATGGAAAGCAGAATTAAGATCCTTTGCAGAAACGTCGGCTTTTCCTGACCGCCGTGTTTCGCAGAAAATATAAAAGGCAGCATGACGCCGGACAGCAGCGCTAACGCCAGTTGATGCGCCTGCAAAAAGGCGATAAAGGCCAGGACGGCATTTGCTATCGGCGACAGCAAATGATTCAGTTTGTCGAATATCACGATATTCTCCTTCACTTAAATTCGGTCAGCACCATCGGTCAGTCAGAACGGTCACAGGTTGTGATCGTTCTGACTGACCGATTCCATGCTGCAAAAGAAGTGGCCGCTAAGCGGCCATGATCGCAGGAGGTACACTCCCGCGATCTAACGGCGTGCGGCATTACGCGCGGGCTGGACGCCCTTACTGCATGTCGCATGGGGGTAATGTCCTGGCTGAACGCCCGGCCAAAACCCCCAAGGTCAAAAGAGGCCACACCGTCGCGCGCTACGCGCGACCACCCCCTAAAAGACGCCTGTTTTAGCCCTTTTCTTCGCCTTGTTCGTTCCTCACAAGACGAATTAAAGGGAAACTAGGCTTTTTAGGGGGTGGTCGCGCCACGCTACCGGCTTTTGGCCGGAGACTTAGGCACGACGGTGTGGGGGGCAAGCCCCCCAAATAAACCGACGCGTGGGCGCGTCTTTTTGCTCGCTGGGGCGGCAAAATTTATTCGGCCCCCCCCGGCTTTTTTCGGCTCACTTGGGGTGAGCGCTCAAAAAGTGGAATCGGCGACGCAAATTAGCAATTTCTTCGAAATTGAATTTACTCGCCTCCTGCCACTTCGCAGACTCAGGCGGCCTGTCGATTAGCAATTTTTTCAAAATTGAATCGCCATGCTCGCCAGTCTTCGAAGCCCGAAAAGCCAGGTCAAAACCGACCCTGTGCCGTTGTTAGTCGGTGGTAATAAGGAAGGATTCAAGAGGTTTTCCGGCGTCAAGTTCTTGCTGAATTACAACCGGCACGCGTCCGACGCCTGACCATTTTTTATGCACGCCGTTTTCAAAATACTGATATTTAGCTTTGCGTTTTGCCGACTTTTTGGCGGGAGTTGTACTAACCAGCTCTGTCGGTGAAAAGCCCTCCGATTCAATCAGCGCCAGCAATTCATTGCGCTTTTCTTCCCGCTGTCGGCGTAGCTTTTCCTGCTCGATATGCTCTGCGCGTTTTTCATCAAGCGCTGCTGAAATACGTGCACTCAGCATCTCCAGAAAGGCAAAATCACTTTCACGTAAAAACTTTTTCAGCGCGCGCTCTGAGGTTAATTCGTCCTGGATACGGTTCATAATTTCAGCTCCTTCGGCATAGATACGTTCAATCCTTTCAGCGGATCGCGTGGTGGATATTCAAAACCGAGTTCCCCGGTTTGCGCGTTTTTCAGCGTGACGATCATCGAATAGGTGTCGTCGTTTTTCTTCGATTTAAAACCTTTAATAACGTCGGTTTTGCCCTTGCCGATTAACTTCTCGGCCTGTTTTTCCGTCAGCTTTTTGCCGCGCACTTCCAGCCATATTTTGAACTGACAGCCCGTACAGGCGCAGGTTTTCGGCGTCATAACCAGCTCAGAACCGCACGACGGACATTTAACCGCGAGGCGGTTAAGCGCCGTTTTAACGGGATGTTTTTCCGTCGCGCTGATGGCAATATCGGCGCTCTCAACCAGGCGGGAAACTTCCGCGTAAAGACCATCAATAAAGCGCTCGATGGTCATTTCGCCGGTTTCAACCGCCGCCTGTTTTTCAGCCCATACGGCGGTCATATCCGGCTGCGTCACCGAGTCGGGCAGGGCATCAATTAACGCCAGCCCGGCGGCAGTTGGGATAAATTTGCCCTTTTCCACGGTGATGTAATCGCGGGTTTTCAGCGTCTCAATAATAGCCGCGCGGGTCGCCGGTGTGCCGATGCCGCCGTGTTCATCTTTTTTGTCTTTATCCTTCTCCTTGAGCAATTTTTTAATGCGCGGATCGGCGACAAAATCGGCCACGCGAACGAGGGCAGCGAGCAGGGTCGCCTCGGTAAACAGCGGCAGCGGTTTAGTTTTTTTCTCCGAAATCACCACCTCGCGGCAGGTTAATGTCGCCCCGGTTTGCAGGCGGCTGATGGCCTCAAACGAGGTGCTGTTTTCGTCCTCCTCGTCGTCTTCTTCCGCGTCGTTCAGGAACGTCGTAAAACCCGCATCGGTGATTTTACGCGCCGAGACTTTAAACATCTCGTCACCGCATTTAATCTCCGCGATCGACTCGTCATAGCGCTTTTTCGCCACGAACTGCGCGAGATAAAACTGCGCGATGGTGAGATAAACCGCCTTTTCCTTGTCGGTAAGGCGGCTTAAATCCGGCATGTTCGTCGTCGGGATAATGGCGGTGTGGGCGGTGACTTTTTTACTGTCAAACGCCGCACTTTTTTGCGCCGTGTCGGTGGTAAGGCCGTTAAAAACGTCGAGCGTTTTTAAGGCCGCCACCACCTGTGGCGCGTCGTTGAATTGTTCATCGGACAGATAAGAACAGTCAGAGCGGTTGTAGGTAATGTATTTACTGTCCTTGAGCTTCTGCGTGATATCGAGCGTCTGCTGCGCGGTCAGTTTGTGCCTGCGGTTCATATACACCTGGAGGCGCAGCAGGTTAAACGGCAGCGGTGCGGCCGTGGTTTTTCCCCGGTCGGTGGCGGCCGCGAGCACGCTGGCCGGTTTTCCGGCCAGAGCCCTCGCGAGTCCTTCCCCCCAGGCCTTATCCGTCAGCCGCTTTTTATCGTCCACCGGCGCGTATTCGGACGTCTGCCAGCGGGCGCAGACAACGTCCGTACCGCTGATAAACTGCCCTGCGAGCTGGTAGTAAAACGCCTCGCTGTGCGCCTGATTGTCGCGCCACCGGCGCACAATCATTCCCAGCACCGGCGTCTGGACGCGGCCAACCGAAATCGTGCCCTTATAGCCCTTATCGCGGGCTTTGAGGGTGTAACAGCGGCTCATACTGAAGCCAAAAATCGCGTCTCCTGCGCTGCGCATCAGGGCTTTCAGGTACATCCCACGAAAATCGCTGTTATCGCGCAGGGAGTTGATGGCTTTTTTCACCGCTGGCGCGGTGTTGTCGTTAATAAGCGCCCGTTTCACCGGCGCGGTGTTTCCGGCGAACTCCAGCACCTCGTCAACCAGGAGCTGCCCCTCGTCGTCCGGGTCGCCGCAGTGGACAACCATTTTGATATCCGGGCGCCGAATCAGCTTCACCAGGGTATTAGCCTGCTTTGCCACGCTCGCTTTTGGCTGAAGCTGTACCGGGTACAGCTTCAGCGGCAGGGTGTCGAGCGACCAGGTGGCGTAGGCCGGGTTGATCGTCTCCGGGGGCACCATTTCCAGCACGTGGCCGACGCAGTAGCTCACGATATCGGTCGCCGATTCGGCATAGCCGTCGTGCCGGGTGAAGTTGCCGCCCAGCGCTTTCGCGATATCGCTCGCGACTGCGGGTTTTTCTGCAATCCACAGTCTCATTCTTGATCTCTCCTGATTTCATCCATCGTTTCGAAGTACATCATTCGACTTTCCTGAAAGTCGTTATCAGACAGACTAAAGCCATGATCCGCCGCTACTGTCATGAACGTCTCAGCATCACGGACGCTGAGACTGGTCAGAACATCGTGCAATTCGCACAGGGCGCGATATTGGTAGATTTCGTAATGCAGGCCGCAGCCGCGATGCGCTTCTTTCTCGATGCGAGAAATCAGGCTCGCGGCACTAACGGAATCACCACGCACATGCGGCCACGGCGGGGCTATAAATCCGGTTTTTGTTGCCATTGGAGTGCATCCTTATCGTTGAGTTTTTCCCATTCCGCCGCCTCGTCGTCGCTCAGCGGAACGGTGTAAAAGAAGACCGGCATACTGAGCACGGAGCGGAAGAACGACTGACGTTCTGCTGGTAATGCCTGGAAGGTCGGCGAGTGCTGCGCGGCGAGCTGGACGAGTTCGGACGTGTTGGCCTGAAAATGATCCTGTTTCTGGCTGATTTCCGACAAAACGAGCAGCACCGTCTGCAAATCACCTGCAGGAAGCTCCTCATCTTTCAGCAGCCCGGAAAAGTTATTAATAGAAACGGTTTGATTAATCACGTGGTGTCTCCTTTACGGCTGCCGTTTTACCAACCGTTCATACGGCCAAATTTCGAGATGATCTTGCCGACAATGGCGCTGTCAGCGGACGGGCAGGCGCTCAGTTTTTTCTGCCGCGCTGCGGCGGTGTGATCGGGTAAAAACGACCCCTTTTTTTTCTTTTTGATGCTCATGAAATTTTTGTACATCGGGTCACACTCGGCGGGACTGCTGCCGTCGAGCTTTCCGGCCAGGCACAGCACCATCGCGCACGGGTCATTCGGGTCGGCATTCTGGCCATCGGCGGCGAACGCCGGAGAAGTAAGGGCGCACAGCAGCGCCGCCGTGATTACGGTGTGTTTCATGATGATTTCCTCTGAAGGGAAGCAGGGCGCTAACGCCCGTTGGTTGTTCAACGTCGGTGACGGTCTGAAGGACTCAGACCGTCACCGACGTTATCGGTAGAAGACGATTTCTGAGGTGTCGCAGGTCAGGCAGCCGGAGCGGGGGCGAAACTCCACCACACCCTTGTAGCCGCCCTCGCGGAGCCAGGTTTTGGCCGCAAAGAAGCGCTGGCCGTCCGGGGCATTTACTACCGCGCGCGAGGCGTGCGCAACCGCGTACCACTGTGCGGCCGGGTAAATCCCGCCGGGTTCAAAACGCGTAAGCACCTGCGACCAGTGCCCTTCCGTCACCGGCGAGGCCACGATAAGACGGTTGGGTTCCCATACCGGCCGGGTGGTCGTTACCGGCTGCGCCGGTTGTGACCAGTCAACGGCCGCAGGCTCCGGTGGCGAAGAACAGCCCGCCAGGAGGACGACGATCGCCGTCAGGCCGGTCAGTTTAGGCAGCATCATTGAAACTCTCCTTCATAGCCTGCATGTGCAGGGGTTTAAAATAGACGTCGCTCATGCGGCGCACGTTGCCGTGAACGTCCACGCTCACAATGACGTCGACGCAGTGCAGTACCTTGCGCAGCAGCACGTCAACCGGCATGCCCCGGCACGCCGGATGCTCGTAGCAGCGGTCAATCAGCCCGGAGATACACTCGCGCGGGCTGCCCGCGTGCAGGGAGGACATAAACCCCTCGTGCCCGGACTCAATCAGCTTGAGTGCGTCCCACGCCTCGCGGCCACGCACCTCGGCGAGCAGGGGGCGGTCGGGGTTCATACGGTAAATCGCGCGCACCAGGCGATCAGAGGTGACTATTGCGCCCTCTCCGGCGTCCGCCGGGTAGAACAGATGAACGTAGTTTTTCTGGCTGTAAAACTTCAGCTCCGGGTTGTCCTCGATGGTGATAAGGCGCAGCGTCTCGGGAATGTAGTGCAGCAGCATCTTCATGTAGGTGGTTTTCCCAGAGCCTGTTTCCCCCACCACAAAGAGCGTTTTGCCGTACTCCACGCACTTTTCCATAAAAAGCGGGATATTCCCGGACAGGTATATGCGGCTCAGCTCCCCGTCTTTTGATTCCACCTTTTCTGTACCCTGCACCCGGTCATAAAACCCGGCATCGATATACGACTGATGGGTGCGCTGGAAGTAGTCCGGCTTACGCAGGGTGATTGAGATGGTGTTACGCTCACAGGCCGGGGGCACCACTATCTGGCAGCGTTCTCCTGTAGGGAGCGTGGCCGAGAGGATAGGCGACGTTTCATCAATGGTGTCGTTGTTCCACACGGCCAGCGCCCTGGCAAAGGACGAGCACTGGCGCAGCGTGACCGGCGAGGCGTGCATTTCCCACGCCCCGTTGATTTTTGTGTGCAGCTCTCCGGGGCGGTTGATGGCAATTTCCGTCAGCCCCTCCCGGCTCAGGTAGTCCCCGAACAACAGATCGCGCAGGTGTGACAGCGCGACGTTGCCCTCTGACGGGGTATCAGTCAGTTTATCGTCCATCGCTTACCTCATGCGCAGTCTGTAGACGTCTGAAAAATCAATGTCCGCCCCCGTGACCAGGCCAATCACGTCACCCTGGTTGAGGTACATCGTCGGCGGGATGTTGATGCTGTTTTCCAGGAGCGTTTTTGCCATTTCCGCCGTGGCCGCGCGGGTGTTCTCCGTGTAGTCCGTGTTGCGATCCTTGCCCGGCGACGAGCCGGAGGCCGCAGCGGCAAAGTCCTGTACCGTGCCGAGCAGGAGGGTATTACCTATCCGCTCCAGCCAGTGATTGTCTATCCAGCCCGCGACGCCGTTCTCGCCAAGCGCCCCCACGGCCTGGCTGTCAACCATCGGAATAACCAGGCGGCCGGGTTCCGGCGTGCGCAGCTCGGTGATGGCGAGGAACAGACGCCCCTGCCCGTTTTTCAGCGTGCCGGTGCGGTACAGGCCGCGCGCCTCAGTGCCTGCCGGGATAAGGCGCACGGCGTTGCTGGCGCTGTAAATGTCCTCGCTGATAAGGCAGTTAAAGCGCCCGCCCACGTCCGATACAAAGCGCTGCATCATCGCGCAGGGGATATGCCGGTCGGCCGGAATGTACAAATCCGGATCGAGGCCGAGCCGCTTCACGCCGGTAATGCGCGCCAGCCCGTTATCCTGCGACTGCCCGGCGGGTGTTGCAGAGCCTGGCGCGGACGCGCTGCCCGCAGGTGATACGTTACTGCTGGACGTGCTTTTCGGGGCGCTGCTTGCAGTGGTTGGGGCGCTGTCTGCCAGGGCGCTGACCTTGTCAAACGTCAGGGGGGGCGGTGATGCCTGCGGCGGCGCGGCGGTATCAGTCGGAGTAGTCTTCTCCTGGCCGGTTGTGTCTGCCAGCTGTCCCAGCGGGTTCAGATCCCGTCCGAGGTTATTGCGCTCGCGGGCGGGGGAGGTGGCGTGCGATTCCGGTTCATGGCTCGCGCTTTTTCCGCTGCCGTCACCCTTCAGTTTCGCCATCAGGTAATCCCCGCCGGTGGCGATAATGACCAGTAACACCAGGCTGATGGCGGCCAGCACGAGCGAGCGGCGGCTGCGGCGCTTCGCGTGCTGCACCACCTGTGGCTGTCCGGGTGGCACCGCGCCTGCGGCGGGTTTATCGCCGTCAATCTCTGCCCGCGCCCGCTCGCGGGCTTCCGCCTCCAGTTCGGCGGCGGTTTTAATGTCTTCCTGTTCGTTCATCATTTGCTCTCCAGTTTCACATCCGGTGAGACGGTGCTGCCGTTCGCCACGGTGACTTTCCCGTAACTGCCGTTTTCAATCCCCACGACCTGGCTGCCGTAGCGCAGCACAAAGCGTGGAGAAAGAGAGCGCAGTACCATCACCCGGTAGTTACCCTCGGTGCTGAAGGTCGGGGTGATCACCTGCTCGCTGCCGCCGACGATGACGGTCGGCGACGGGATCAGCTTCTGCGGTGAAAAGCCGAGATAGGTAAACCGGCCGTCGTCATACGCAAAATCCGGGGTGATCGACTCCGAACCTGCCGCCACCCTGCGGGTGTAGTTCCAGTTGCGCGGCGCAGTGGATTTCTTCAGGGCAAACTGAATGCGTTCTTTCTCCTGCGCGGCCTGAAGCTCCTGCTGACGGGCGAGGCGGGCTGCGTCGTTCTGCCTGCGGGTATCGTCGGGGTAGCTGAAGCGCACCACAAAGGCCAGATTTCCCGCCTCGCGATCGTTATCGATCACGTTCAGCATCAGGCTGTAGTCGCGCTTTGTGGTGGTCACAAACAGGTTGGTCTGCCAGTCCTGCTGCGTGGGGGTGAAAATCTTCTGGACGGTTTTGCCGTCCGCATCCGTTACCGGCTGCTTCACCGGCGCGGGGCTAATCCCCACGCGGTTACGGTCGGGTGTGATCGTCCAGCCCTGCGGAAAACCAGCGGTGGCGGTGATCACCTCCTCGTCGGCGTCAAAAACCAGCGTCGTGATGTAACCCGCCCGCGTGTTAATCACTGTCGTGTTCTGGCTGTTGTAGGGGATGTTCTGCATGCGGCTGTCATAGGCGCTGCCGCGCGGTGTCGCCGCCCCCCATGCTGACGCTGCGGTCAGCAGGAGGGCACACATCAGTACCTTATTCATCGCTTTTCTCCTTAAACCGCTGGTAACTGGTGACGATGAAGCCGAACGGGTTCACCTCGCGCTCGGAGGCCGTCATTTTCTTCTGCGGGAAATAGCGGTAGGTCATGCGCACCGTCCAGTAATCATACGTTTCGGTGTTGTCCTTGACCTTTCGAATGGTGCGCTTGATGCGCAGCATCTCCACCATGCTGGAGCCGGTGCCCTCTGACGGTACGTTGGAGAGGACTTCCACCGTGACTACATAGGCCGCCTGCTGAAACACAGCGTCCGGCGCGTCCGGGCTGTTAAACCAGTCGAGGTATTCCTTGTTGACCTCGTCGCTGTTGAACATCTGCGTCTCTCTGTAGTCCTGCTGAAGGGCGAAATAGTTGTACCCCTCGCGGCGCTTCACGTAGGACGCAGTCTGCGAGAGATTGAGCACCTCGGAGGTGTCCAGCTTGTCCTCGCCGACGGTGGTGACGCGCTCGATGCGCCCGGTCTGACGGTCGAGCGTGTACAGCTCCACGGTGGTGGTTTTGAGCGGTAGCAGCAGGATAAGGGCGGCAAGGGCGAAGACGAGCAGCAGACCGGCGAGCGCCGCCACGATCCAGCCCGCCTTTTTCATGCGCATATCCCGCTCAAGAATGGCGTTCTCAAACGAGCGCGAGTCGCTCAGGGCTTTGGCGGTAAGTTCAGACATGGGGGGTTAACTCCTGAATAATGGCCGGGGAATTGACCGGCTCCGGGTTGCCCGACACGGGCGGAAGTTGGGTGTTTCGCTGTGCGCAGCCTGCAAGCAGGCACAGCATCAGCAGCGTGATGCCGTATTTCATGGTGTTTTTCCTGTGGTAAAGACGTGACGAAGCCGCAGGACGCCGTTGCGGCGTCCCGCAGTTCAGTCAGACTGGGTTATCTCTGGTAGCGTTCCTGCATCCGCTGAACGGCGGCGCGGCTGCGGCTGCGCGCATCGCCGGTGGCGCGGGAGGCCGTGGAGGCAGACGAGGCCGTTGCGCTGCCGGTGCTGTTAAGGTTCTGTGAGGCTTTATCCCCCACCGCACCGGCTGCGGAGGAGGCGGATTGACGGGCTGAACCTACTCCCGACGCGGCAAGTGCCTGAGCGGCACCCTGTGCGGATGCACCGGCAAGCGCCTCGGCCAGCTTATAGGTCAGGACCATCACGGCGGCGGCACCCGCCGTGCCGAGGAAGACCTGAACGGCCAGAGTCAGGTAGTTGGCATCGGATGCTTTTGTGGCGCCCGCCAGGATGTAGTCCAGGTAATCCATTACCACCGTCAGGGCGATGCCGCTGAACAGGGATGTAAGGATGCAGCCCAGAATAATTCTGAGCCAGTTGCTGAACATATCCCGGAACCACGACCACATCAGGCAGTAGATAAAGATCGGGGCGGTCGCCAGCATCAGCAGCATCACCAGTTCGGCTATCAGGTTAATGATGGCCGTGATGCCTACCAGTAACATGACGCCTGCCCAGACCAGAAACTGCGCCAGAGTGCCTTTTAGAGCGACATAGGTTGAATCATCATAAGAGTAAAGCTTCTCCCCAAGTGCTTGAGCCTTTTCCCAGACGGTATCCAGCCGCGCCCAGATCGACGCGTCGCCGCTGAATCCGTCCCGCAGGCCGGTGATGGCATCCGAAACCAGATCGAGATAGCCTCCGGCGTTGGTGACGAAAATCATGATGATGAGCATCCGGCTCACGTCCCACACGATCTCCTCGAAGGGGCGGACTAGCTTGCCTGCCATCGTCTGGTAGGCGCGCCACGTGATGTACAGCGAGAGCACCGCGATGGAGAACAGGTGTGCCATCCACCCCCCCGTATCGGCGGCCACGCTGGTGAGCACGCTGTCAAACCCCTCCATGATGTGGCTGTTTAATCCGACGAATATTCCACTCATGGTGCGTTCTCCTGTCGCTAATTCAGGTCAGCAATAGGCTCTTGCACGCGAGCTTTATCAAGGTCTTTCAGGATTTGCTTATATCCTTCGGCAACATCAGGTTTAGCTTTTTCACGGTGAAGGGCGGAGCGTGCATTCTGGCAATCGGTGGGCACAAAATTATGATTAAAAATGCACTCCCTGTATTTCGCCAGCATGTCGTCATGGTGTGCCATATACCAGTCTACGGAGGTTTTATCCTCGCAGCCAGTAAGCGCGGCCACTGAGGCCAGAACAATAAAGGTCAGTGTCTTCAGTTTCATGGGGTCACCTGTTAGTTAAGGTCTGCGATTGGAGCTGTGCGCATTTGCTCGGCCTGCGCCTTTCGGCGTTGTTCGGCAAGCAGCTGGTTGCGCATCTCACTTTGTTTGACCGACATTTCCCATTGAGTGGTCAGGGCGTTCAGCGGCACTGTTGCAAAGTTAGCGATGAGGCAGCCTTTTGTCTTATTCAAAGGCCTTACATTTCAAAAACTCTGCTTACCAGGCGTATTTCGCCCAGGGGATCACCATAATAAAATGCTGAGGCCTGGCCTTTGCGTAGTGCACGCATCACCTCAATACCTTTGATGGTGGCGTAAGCCGT
>QNRL01000016.1 GCA_003315335.1 Pseudocitrobacter faecalis | reverse complement strand
GTCGCTGTCGTTCTCAAAATCGGTGGAGCTGCATGACAAAGTCATCGGGCATTATCTGAACATAAAACACTATCAATAAGTTGGAGTCATTACCCCGGAACAAAACGGATATTAAGTCATTATCAGAAAAAATAAACGATGCGATGGTAGGGCACAATGGTTTATTCATTTCTATAAAAAACATGGAAAATGAAAAAATTGTTGAACTCTATGCCAAAAATTCTGTTGTTCCAGCGGTCCTGCTTAATAAGTCGG
This sequence comes from Pseudocitrobacter faecalis, assembly GCA_003315335.1. Classification (GTDB taxonomy): domain Bacteria; phylum Pseudomonadota; class Gammaproteobacteria; order Enterobacterales; family Enterobacteriaceae; genus Pseudocitrobacter; species Pseudocitrobacter faecalis. Next base: position 31,021 of record QNRL01000016.1, on the reverse strand, counting down.
GTGATATTCTCGACTATATGATCCAGACGGAAGAAAATAACACCGTGTACCGCAGTATCTCGCGGCGGGTTGCCGTGACGCCGGAACAGGGTAAAAGCAAACATGTCATCATTACGGTTGCCACGGATACTGGGTATCACACCCTGTTTATGGATAAGCTCAGTACCTGGCTGTTCTGGTTCAATATCGGTCTGGTCTTTATTTCTGTTTTTCTGGGCTGGCTGACCACACGTATTGGTCTGAAACCGCTACGGGAAATGACCAGTCTGGCTTCCTCCATGACCGTACACAGCCTGGATCAGCGTCTTAATCCCGATTTGGCTCCGCCGGAAATTTCTGAGACCATGCAGGAGTTCAATAACATGTTCGATCGCCTGGAGGGGTCATTCCGGAAACTGTCAGATTTCTCGTCTGACATCGCGCATGAGCTGCGCACAGCGGTCAGTAATCTGATGATGCAGACGCAGTTTGCACTGGCTAAGGAAAGGGATGTTTCGCATTACCGCGAAATCTTATTCGCTTACCTGGAAGAACTGAAAAGGTTGTCACGAATGACCAGTGATATGCTTTTTCTGGCACGTTCAGAGCATGGTCTGCTGCAGCTGGATAAACATGATGTGGATCTGGCCGCCGAACTGAATGAATTACGTGAGCTGTTCGAGCCTCTGGCAGACGAAACAGGAAAGACAATCACCGTTGAAGGAGAGGGCGTTGTTGCCGGAGACAGCGATATGCTGCGACGTGCTTTCAGTAACCTGCTTTCCAATGCAATCAAGTATTCTCCCGATAACACCTGTACAGCGATACACCTTGAGCGTGACAGTGACTGTGTGAACGTGATGATTACGAATACGATGTCCGGCCAGGTTCCCGCTAATCTGGAACGTTTGTTTGATCGGTTCTATCGAGCTGATTCATCAAGGGTCCACAACACGGAAGGCGCGGGGCTGGGATTATCAATTACAAGGTCGATCATTCATGCTCATGGCGGCGAGCTGTCAGCAGAACAGCAGGGGCGGGAAATTGTGTTCAGTGTGCGCCTGTTAATGGATTAATCCCGTTCTTCAGGAGAAACCTGGAAGGTGACAAAATTGTCATCATTCAGTCACGCGATAAACAGAGGCGGTTTTTTATAATCATACATAAATCAGGAGCAGAGTGATAACGCAATCGCCTGGTTCCTGGAGTGATGAATAACCCGCCCTGAGATCAAATGCTTTCTCTGTTATAAGCCGTTGATTGTTTGGGTATGAAAACACCGGAGACCCAACCATGAAAAAGATCCTTGTATCATTTGTTGCCATTATGGCTGTCGCTTCATCCGCCATGGCTGCAGAGACAATGAACATGCATGACCAGGTAAATAATGCCCAGGCACCCGCCCATCAGATGCAGTCAACCTCTGAAAAAAGCGCTGTTCAGGGAGACAGTATGACAATGATGGATATGAGCGGACACGATCAGGCTGCAATGTCCCATGAAATGATGCAAAACGGCAACGCTTCTGCCCACCAGGACATGGCGGAGATGCATAAAAAAATGATGAAAGGCAAACCAGGGGCCACCAACGAATCAGCAACGTCATTTTCAGAAATGAACGAGCATGAAAAAGCCGCTGTTGTGCACGAGAAGGCGAATAATGGTCAGTCTTCCGTTATTCATCAGCAGCAGGCTGAAAAGCATCGCAGCCAGATCACCCAGAATTAACCCGCAGCTCCACTTGTTAGACCCTCATTTGACGCCGAAGTCACTGGCTTACGCTCCCGTCCGGGAGCGTTTTTTTTATTCTTTCATTTATCATTGAGTCTTATGGGAATGGATTTAATCAGTTACTTAATCCCTGCCTCAGCAACAAGTCCCGGAAAGAGCAGCTTTATATTCCGGGTTTTTCTGCTCATAACCTCAACGGTGGCGCTTAGGATGTACTTTGTAAGTACCCAGAGTGTGTGTCATCAGTACCGGTGTTAATGCACCAGCCCATTCCAGCCATGTATACCCATGTAAATCCCAACAGCAGCAATCAGGGCGCTTGAAATATAGGGGGCTCTTCTGGCGATGGTATTGAAGCCACTCCAGCGTTTGGCGACCTGACGAACGCTGATCGCCGCACCCACTCCAACCGTTACGAGGGTCAATGCCAGGCCGATACTGAAACAAACAACCAGTGTGGCACCCAGCGTAAGCGCTTTAAGCTGAAGGCAGATCAACAATACAGTTATAGCTGCCGGGCAAGGGATAAGCCCTCCTGTCAGTCCAAATATCAGGATTTGCCCGTTGGTTACTTCTTTCCCGTCGAAGCGGCGTTTTATGTCATTGGCATGAGCCAGTTCGTGAGCGTCCTGATACTCTTTCGAATTCACATCCAGCCCATCAAGCTCAGAGTGGTCATGGTCATGGTCGTGTTCAGCGAACGCCACATCATAGTCATGGACATGACCACGATGTCCCAGAGACAGACGTACGTTGAAACTGTGAGGCTCAGGGATGGGAGATGTTGACTCCAGATAATCACCATGATCAACAAATTCAAAAGTCTGAGAGATCGTACTGTTTTCCCGAAGTGTGGTTAATGAGATATCTTCAGAAGCCCATCTTTGGCCACTAAGAGTGCGTAGCCGCCAGTGGGGAAGTTGTCCTTCTTCAAAAATGGACAGTTCAACTTTTCCATGGCCAGTATCGATCAACCTTGTTTCGTCATGGTGATGATGTTCATTCTCCTGCATTCCCTCCAGCCAGTTTTTCTCACCGCTCCAGGTTCGCCAGAACATCCAAAAAGCCGTACCAAGGATGATCACTGAAGAGACCATCTGTAGCCAGGGTTCGGCTGATTCTGCGGTAAATTTATTACTGATATACATCCCTCCAAAAGCAATCAGCCATACGACTGCAGTGTGCGACAATGTTGCCGCGACACCCAGCATCACGGCCTGACGTACGGTGCCTTTTATAGCAATGATGAATGCTGCCATCATTGTTTTGGAGTGCCCGGGCTCCAGTCCATGAAGCGCGCCAAGCAGAATGGCGCTGGGGATGAAAAACCATGCGTTGCCTTGCTGAAGAAGTGTCGTAAATTCGTTCATGAGAATCATTCTTGGTTATTAAGTGTAGGCCGGATTCTACTCCCCCCCAGTAAAATATACTACCCCCCAGTAGAATAACGCTGGTATAGTTACATAAAATATCCAGGAGAGTGAGAGCCCACATGTCACATACCATCCGCGATAAACAAAAACTGAAAGCACGTACAAGCAAGATCCAGGGGCAGGTTGCTGCGCTGAAAAAAATGCTTGATGAACCTCACGAATGTGCCGCTGTACTGCAACAAATAGCCGCCATACGTGGTGCCGTGAATGGTTTATTGCGTGAAGTGATTAAAGGACATTTGACTGAACATATTGTTCATGAAAGTGAAGAACAGAAACGAGAAGAAGACCTGGACGTTGTGCTGAAGGTTCTGGATTCTTACATCAAGTGACAGTTTGGCTAAAAGCCCTGAGCATTAATTTATCTAAATAACACGTTATCAAGTGACGGTTTTGGGCTGTTTGTAGCGGCATAGTGAGTTTGTTTAATCAATGAGCTTTAAGATGCCCCCCTTCATGCAAGGCAACGCGTACATTTCTGGTACATCTACTTCCCTTACTTTGCTCAGGGCAACCCACATTGTTAAAGCCTCTACTCGCTGACCATCAAAATCACCCAACGTCAGATAATGGAAAAAAATTTTGGATGACATTTTGAAACGTGTCCTCTGCTGTGAACGTCGAGAGATGCTACGCGAGAAAGGAGATGACCTACTTAGTATCCTGTTAAGTAGGTCTATCTGAAGAAGTAGACAACTTTAAAGTCTTTTTCATGTTAAAGGAGACAACTTTAATGTCTGTGTACACCTACCTTTGCTCAAATCAAAATGTTCTGACATACCAAAATGGAGTGTAAAATGACTCAAAACCAGGGTTCTGAGCCAGTACCGGCGAGCCGGACAGGGCAGCTCATCAGCGCCCGGGATATGGCCATGCAGAAATTCGAAGAAGGGATGCGGTTAATCTCGGAAGCGTCGGAACTGTGCGGTCTCTCTCTCTTCACCAGCAGAATTATGCAGCCCAACGCATTTGGTCTTCCGTCGTCACTGGATCGCACCATCGAGGAGGGGCGTAAGGAAATTGACCGTAAAACGTGGAAAAGGCTCTTTGAAGAAACAGGTATGGACCGGTACTGGAACCATAAGCAAAAAGAAGCCTTTAACGAATCCCTTCGTACGGATCCGCCCGTCGCTTCCCTGGAGATTGTTAAGGGAACATTACAGCATGCACTGGCTAACAGACGAGACACCCTTGCAGAAGGTTTCGTTGATGTTCTCAACAAGCTTGACCGAAGTTTCAAAAGCAATGCCAGGCAATATACAATGCCAAAAAAGCTTGTTCTTCGGGGGATTTTTCCTGGTGTGAACGTGCTGAGGTACAACGGTTTCTCGCAGGACAATCACTTTTGTTTACGCGACTTTGAGAATATTGTATGCATCTGTTCTGATACTCCAACACCTGCAACCGGCGGTGGGCTGAGTATGGTCGACAGGCTGACGGCCATGAGAAATACAGAATTCACAGGCGAGGTCAGTGATGAGAATGGCTGGCGGTGTCGCCTGTTTGAGAATGGAAACGTTCATATTTGCATCGACAGTATCTCGCTTCTGAATGCTCTGAACGATCTTATCAGCATATATTTTGCAAACCAGCTTCCGGCCGCAGGAAAAAAATGATGATTGAAAATGATAAAGAAAAAAGCCTGAACGATGCTACCCCGCCAGAGGTGCAGAATGACATCCGCAGCGAATCCACTGAAAAATCAAAGGAAATGGGTCGTTCAAGGTACTCATCTATCGCGATGATCGATTACTTCAATGCAATCGAACGTCTGTGCAAAGAGAAAGAAATTAACCCGGAAAATATCGATCTGAGCTTCAAAGTTCACTGGCTCAGAAACGCTGTTGGCGGCTCGTTTGCAAGGTCACAGGAGATGTTCGCGGAGTACCAGAAGTATGTTAAAGAGGTTCCTGAAGAGGCCCGTTACCTGGATATACCCGATGAGGTAAAGGTTGCACTCGGCGATATTATCTCGTACATCACCTGGCACTACCGTAGAAGCTATACCGCAATACAGAATGATAGTGTTAAAAAAGCTGAAGCACGTAGCATGCAGCTGGAGGAGGAGGTAACGCAGCTGTTACAGCGGCTTGAGCAAAGCGCTACCGATATGGATGAGCTGAAACTTGAGAATCAGGCACTACAGGGTCGATTAGAGATCCGGGACAGTACCGTCAAGGAGTTAGAAACAAGGCTGAATGTTGCCGAAGCAGAACTCGAAACCTGCCATCACCAGTTAGATAGCACACGGCATGAATTGAGCCTCGCACAGCAGTCAAATGACTCACTCTCCCAGCAACTGGCTGAACGTAAAACAGAGATCGCTGGTCACCTTGAATATCAAAAAAAGCTGAACGAAGAGATCAACACGCAGCGTTCTGATAACGCCGGTCTTTCCAGACAATGCGACCAGTTAAGTCAGACTGTGTCAGATACAAAGGCAGAGAGGGACAGGTTTGAACAGGAATTGATTGCTGCACAGAACCTTTGTACTGAGCTGAAAAGTGCACTGTCCGGGAAAGAGGGTGACCTGGTGGCGGTGAATGCCGAACTTACTGAACTCCATAAACTAAACGAGTCGCTGAGCGCCGACCTGAATAAAGTAACTTTGGTCAGCCAGGGCTATGAAGCGGAAGTGGCTGAACAAAGCAATGAACTCAAAACGCTCCAGGCCAAAGTAATGAAGCTGGAAGCTACCCTGGAGGCGGAGAAAACAATCTCAGAATCCCTGAAAGGCACCATTGATACATTAACTGGTGCAATGGCAGGGGGAGGTACTGGAAAGTCAAAACAGCCGCGTAGCAGAAAAACATCATGATAAATGAAGCCAGGTTGATACACTTCTCTGCATCCCCTGGCACATAAGAACTTCTGCGGACATTCAGCCCGTCCGCAGGAGTTTTCGTCCTTCAGTCAACAAATGCACTACCTTTTTTGAGTCTCCACTTTCCAGAGCAGAAAACACGTTACCGATTCTACCAACAGCTTGTATCTGAGTGATAACCCCAGTCTTGTAATCATCTAGGATCCCTGACAGGAAAGCGTTCAGTTTTGTCTGTTCGCTTAGCGAAAGCATGTAGGACATTTTTTCTCCATTTTAAGCAGGTGTGTCAGTTGAAAGAGGTTTGCGTGATTCTGGAAAATGAGGCAGCACCATAGTTTCAGATGCTGTGGTCGCATCCCAGTGCCACCATCCATAAGGCCCATATTCACGGTTGTAATAATCTTTTTTGAGTTGCTTTCGGGCCAGATAAGCAGGAGTGGCCATACCAAATACTTCCATCGGGAACGGCTTATCGCTTTTTGTGTCGAGCAGGTAGAAGTCAGGGAACACCTCACTAATACTCGCATCATAACGCATGGGCTTAACGTACTGCCGGTGCTCTGCATCCAGCTTTTCTGCAACAACCGCCTCATAGGAGGAGTCCAGAGGTATCCAGTTCTCGCTAACGTGCATCAGCACAATTTGATGAGCTCTTACAGAAGGGCCTCTGCCGGTTACCGCAGCTGGTGACGTCAACGCAAAGACAACTATTTTCGCCCCGGATTTCCATGCTGCGTACTCCGATGAAAATCGTTTCTTTACGCTATCCCAATGGACTTCTGAATTGAAAAAAATCAGCGGTAGCCCCCCAAAATTCCGCAGGGGTAAAAATTTAAGTGGCTTCTCATGCTTTTCAGCATCGTAGCGAGGTAAAACTGACAGGAGCATGAGACGTTTATCACTCATCGCCTGTGATGAAAGACGCTGAATTTGCGACTGAGCGACAGGTTGTTTCGGGTCAGGTACACCAATGAATAAATGGTCACCTATGCAGGCTCTGCCGGTACGAATTTGTTTAGCGGTTTCAAGCAGACGATACCGTACCAGTGAATCGTTACGTTTCCCTGCCATTTTCGGGTACCAGACATTCAGACCAGACTCTGTCCACAAAAGACTAAGCAAGCCCAGGAGGGTCATTGAGGCCTGACCTCCTTCTGGTCGCTGAACATGGGGCAGGGGAGGCACTTCTGATTTTTCAGGAGGATCTTTCTCTGTCATACCGATACCGAGCCTTACAGCCATATCACCTTCGGTTGTAATCCGGACCACACCACTCGCATATCCTTTCAGGCCGGTATGCCGGGCATCAAGGGAGAAGAATACACAGGAAGGATCATGCTCAATGCCCGTGTTAGCGGCTTTGACGAGAATAAAGGCATCACCGTTCGGTAAAGCACGAACATAAAGTCGCTTTTCTCCTTTTCCACGACATCCGCAGGTGATGACTGATTTTTGACCTGAGGTGTGGTGTGCCTTTTTAAGAGCCGACTGCCACCCTTTAGCAAACTCATCCTGCGTTTGAAAGTCAGGTGAATACCTTTTGACGTTTGGATCGTCGTCGTAAGCAATCATCACTGCGAATTTTTGGCTCATAGTAGTCTCCTAAACAGGAAGTTTAATATCCCAACCAGAGCAACACTTCCTGAGCGTCATACTGTTCCTTTACGCCCATGTCGCTAAAGAATTCTTCGAAATCTGTTTCGGGAACGCAATGCCTGGACAGTTCTTGTAATGCTCGTTCTTTAGATACCGTCTCACCTTCAGCTGATTCGAAATACGTCATGGTTGACCTCTGACATTATTACAACAATCTTAAGCATTTAAATTGATGAAGGAGCTCAGGTCAGCTGACTTCGTCGTAAAACTGCCGCAAGCGCTGGGAGGCTGCAAATTCAATTCGTGACTTCAGCAGTTTGGCGACGGCCGCAAAGACATCAACGACCACGGAGTTCCCAAACTGTCTGTAAGCCTGTGTATTGGACACAGGGATACGGAAAACACTTTCCCCGGGTTTATCGAAGCCCATTAGCCTGCTGCATTCACGTGGCGTTAGCATGCGTGGCCGACGGTCCATGTTGTATGTGTTATGGAAATCAGTTTCTCCCAGTTCATGAGACCAGCCCCGATCAATAAGAATTTCAGATCCGTCTTTCATATAGCGGCTTGAGAGGGTTCTGGTGACACTATTAACATTGGAAGGATCTACTAGTCCAAAACCAAAACCATTGCCTTTTGCCGCATGTTTCTTTGCATAGTTGTATAAGTACTCCCAGAGTTTAGGGGAGAGGATGTATTTACTATCTACGCTCGGATCCAGTAAATCTGAGAGAGAAGGGCGCTTGTCCGGATAAAAGTCTTTAATGTCTCTCAGAGTAAAACCGTCTTTCAGACGTAGGTCGCGGCGAAAACCAATAAGGACGATACGTTCACGGTGCTGGGGTCGGAAATGACGGCCATCGATGACTTTAGGATCATCCGCGCCCGTGCTTTCGCTGTTTGCGACGTCGTAGCCAAGCTCATCGAGCGTTTTCATGATGATGTTAAAGGTATTACCCTTATCGTGACTCTTCAGATTTTTTACGTTTTCCAGAACAAAAATTGCAGGTTGTTTTGCCCGGATGATCCTGGCCACATCAAAGAAGAGCGTACCCTGAGTGTCGCACTCGAAACCGTGTTTGCGACCCATAGAGTTCTTTTTACTGACACCGGCGATGCTGAATGGCTGGCATGGAAATCCCGCAAGAAGAACATCATGATCCGGGATAGAGGCATCGATAAATTTGTATGCCTCGTCATCAGTAACCTCGGGCCGGTTGCTAAGAGTGATGTCACGGATGTCTGAATTGAAGCGGTGCTCGTTCTCATCGCAATACCAGTTCGCCCGGTAAGTACGGCTGGAATAAGTATTCCATTCGCTCGTGAAAAGACATTTACCACCGATGGCATCAAATCCGCTTCGCAGTCCACCTATCCCTGCAAACAGATCGATAAAGCTAAAGTGCCTGTCCTCATAATCAGCAGGTCGTGAAGGTATTAAAGTCTGTAGATAGCGTCCATCTGCGATACTCAGCTCACAATGCTCAGGTATGCATGTAACCTGACGTTTAAGGGATGCACGGGACCAATTACTGCCATTTTCATCATTTAATACCTGAGCCAGATATTTCAGGTCATAAATGGTCGAAGCTGTTAACAAAGTTTTGTGGATCAGAGATGGTGTTTTATCCACATCATTCAGGTCTGTCTCAAGATCATGAGTGTAACGTTTCATCCAAACTCTCTCAGGAATAATATCTTTGAGATAGATTAACACGCTTAATTTGGATTATTTTTTGGTTCAGGTTCTAAATTTATTGTGATTATTCTGCCTTTAAGTGTAAGCGTCAGCTCAGCACCGTCTGGTTTACTTCATCAGGTACTGTAATTTAAGTGTCCACTTATTTTTGCAGGTGGACACCTCCGTGAGTACTAAAGAACGACGCCCCCGTCAGCATTATTCTCCTGAACTGAAACTCAAATTGGTCAAAATGGCCTTTGAGGCCACTAAAGAAGGCAACAGCGTTGCCGCAATTGCCCGTGAATACGGTGTTAATAACAATCTGCTCTTCAAATGGATGCGCATCTGGCAACGCGAAGGACTTATATCCCGACCTCGACGCCAGTACCGTAAAACCGCCTCTCCTACGCTTTTGCCTGTTCAGATAACCCCTCCAACGTCAGCCTTACCGCCCGTTACCTCGATGGCCAGTTCGCAGGATATCATCTGCCATGCCCGGCTTCTTCATGGTGAGATCACGCTCCATAATCCATCAACGGAGCTGATGAGCCTTGTGCTACGGGAAATGATGTTCGGAGGAGCACGATGATGCACCTTCCCGCTGGCACCAAAATCTGGCTGGTCGCCGGTATCACCGACATGAGAAACGGCTTTAACGGCCTTGCCGCAAAGATACAGACCACGCTGAAAGATGACCCAATGTCTGGTCACATCTTTATCTTCCGGGGCCGCAGTGGCAATCAGGTGAAACTGCTGTGGGCCACCGGTGATGGCCTGTGCCTGCTGATGAAACGCCTTGAGCGTGGTCGCTTCGCCTGGCCATCAGCCCGTGATGGCAAAGTGTTCCTGACGCCAGCGCAACTGGCAATGCTGATGGAAGGTATCGACTGGCGACAGCCAAAGCGATTGGTTAACGCTCTGTCTATGTTATAAAAATGCCTATCCCGGTAACCTATCGGGCCATGAACAACACTGAATCCAACGACATCCTTCTACTGAAACAGCGCCTGGCCACACAGGAGGCGCTGATACAGGCACTGCAGGAAAAGCTCAATCAACGTGAGCGCGAGATTGACCTGCTGCAGGCGCAGTTGGACAAGCTCCGTCGTATAAACTTTGGCAGCCGCTCAGAAAAGCTGTCCCGGCGTATCGCGCAGATGGAAACCCGCCTGAAGGCACTCCAGCAGGAAAGCGATACCCGTACTGGTCGGGTGAATGACCCGGCGGTTCAACGCCCACTGCGCCAGACCCGCACACGTAAACCGTTCCCCGAATCACTGCCTCGTGATGAGAAACGTCTGTTGCCAGCGGAACCCTGCTGCCCGGACTGCGGGGGTACGCTGTGCTACCTCGGTGAAGATGCCGCAGAACAGTTGGAGCTGATGCGCAGCGCCTTCCGGGTCATCCGCACTGTGCGTGAGAAGCATACCTGCCGCCAGTGTGACCGCATCGTGCAGGCACCGGCCCCTTCACGTCCCATCGAACGGGGTATCGCCGGGCCGGGTCTGCTGGCGAGAGTGTTGACATCCAAATATGCGGAGCACACGCCGCTGTACCGACAGAGTGAAATCTACGCACGGCAGGACGTGGTGCTGAGTCGCTCGGTGTTGTCGGGCTGGGTGGATGCGTGTTGCCGCCTGTTGTCACCGCTGGAGGAGGCGCTGCAACGCTATGTTCTAAGCGATGGCAAACTGCATGCCGATGACACGCCGGTACCGGTGTTGCTGCCAGGGAATAAAAAGACGAAAACCGGGCGGCTGTGGACCTACGTTCGTGATGACCGCAACGCGGGGTCAGCTCAACCGCCTGCCGTCTGGTTCGCTTACAGCCCGGACAGAAAAGGTATCCATCCGCAAACTCACCTTGCTGACTTTAGCGGCGTACTACAGGCGGATGCGTACGCCGGGTTCAATGAGCTGTATCGCGATGGAGGTATAAAGGAAGCCGCCTGTTGGGCGCATGCAAGGCGCAAAATCCATGACGTGCATGTCCGAACGCCATCAGCGACCACAGAAGAAGCGCTAAAACGTATAGGTCAGTTATATGCCCTGGAAGCCGAGCTGCGTGGTCTGTGTGCCGAACAGCGGTTGACCGAACGCGAGTTGAGAGCAAAACCTGTGCTCAAGGCACTGGAAAGCTGGTTGCGTGAAAAGCTGAAAACGCTGTCGCGCCACTCAGAGCTGGCGAAAGCGTTCGCGTATGCACTGAACCAGTGGACGGCGCTGACGTACTATGTGGAAGATGGCTGGGCAGAGGTGGATAACAACATCGCCGAGAATGCGCTGCGACTGGTGAGTCTGGGTCGAAAAAACTGGCTGTTCTTCGGCTCCGATCATGGCGGTGAGCGAGGTGCGTTGCTGTACAGTCTGCTCGGCACATGTCGGCTGAACGGGATAGATCCAGAGCGATATCTCAAACAGGTGCTCGGCACTATTGCTGACTGGCCGATTAACAGGGTCAGCGAACTACTGCCATGGCGTATTGCCCTGCCAACAGAATAACCCGCTTCGTCAATACGGTTCTGGTCGTACGCTTACCTTTAAGTTGCAAAAAGATTGGTTTTAAGCCCGCCCATGAAATAATGACTTGTTAAAATACTGCCTGTAAATAGGCTTGTGGATACATGTCTGTACTCAACAAATCAAGGTGAAATGATGTTTTTTTTAACAAAGTTACTTTTGCCCATCATGATTGTTGTATTCCCAGTGGCGTCCTGGGGGAACTCAACAACTTTTGAGGCAAAGGTGGTTAAGATTGTTGACGGTGACACCATAACTGCGTTGGATGCTCAAAACACAACCATCAAAATACGGATGTATGGTATAGACGCTCCTGAATCTAAACAGGCTTTTGGCCAAAAAGCAAAACAGGCCTTAACCACAGCTATAGCAACTAAAATCGTTACCGTGATAGACCATGGTACGGATATCTATGGCCGTATGTTAGGTACCATCTGGTTAGATGGATATGATATCAATGCCTCTATGGTGGACAGTGGATATGCGTGGGTTTATCGGTTCGAAGATAACGCCATTGTCCCTGGCTATATCAAATATGAATCCGCAGCACAAAAGGAGGCAAAAGGGTTATGGGCAGACACCAACCCTGTCCCACCATGGCAGTGGAGACAGGCAAACGAAAAGCCCAGAAAGGTGAAAGGGAAGAAATAACCATGATGAAAGAGCCTCATCCGTTACTTCAGTTGGTACTAAACGATTCCGGTCGTCTAACCATGCCTGTTTATTATAGAGATCAACAGTATTGCCCGACTTGCCTTACAAAGGTGTTGAAGAGTGAGGATGGAAGTTTGGCGCACCTCGGGGAAATAAATCAAAATACATGTAGACCTTCTATTTCAGTAGTTGTGACAAAAGCAATTATTGAAATGTTATGTGACGGGGAAAAAATATTTGTAAATCCAATACGATACCGAGGCCGGGTGCTGGCACCCTCAGTAATTTTTTCTCCCGACACTCACACTTTCAAACCGTTTATAAATACAGACTATCAGCCTGTGGGAGCAAACTGGAAAAGTGAAAAGGGATATAAACTCGGTCTGTTTTATCTCAAAGATCGAGCCAACTCTATCAATAAAGAGGAATTTGATTTCATTGCCGTTATAGACCCTAAGGCAATGCAGAAAGAATTTATTTCGGCCTGGTCTGAGGTTGATGAAAAAAATCCATTGGAAACGCTGAAGCAGATCTTACGATCTAAAAACAACTCTTCTTTATGGGTAAAATGGCCTGGCAAAATTGAGCATGCGCAAAAAGGAAATTGCAACGAAAATTACTGGTTCGATTATCAATCTGATAATCAGGAAGTGAACTGTACGGTCTCTGTTGTAGGTATCGAAGGTAACAGTTCCGGTGAGACAATTTATAGATTGCAAACTTTGCTAAAGCGTAAGCTCAATGAATATCAACTGGTTCGGTCTTTAGGGACTATTATGCTTCTTGATAATACCGGGAATATGATTCCATCAAACCATCCTTATTTTGAAGTCATCTCAAAAGCATGTATAAATGGAGTGCGTGACTTTGTTCGTCAAAACCCGTGGGTAGTCTGACGGTCAACTATAAAGCATAATATAATTAGTAATAACAAGGAACAGACATGAATGAAAACTCAGTAATCTTAATAAGTTTATTTTGGTTTTTTTTTGGATCGAGTGTTGTAGCTGGTTTTATGGATGCATCATTATATTGCTGGATTTTTGCAGCCATAAGCGCATTGTTTCTTCTTTCGGTGATACAAACACCAAAGGAGTTAACGGTATCTATTCTTCTTGCGGTACTTATGGCAAGCTCCGCAGGTGTTTTCATTCTGGCTTATAAAGTCAAAACGAATGTCGTTTCACCAATCTATCTCTTAAAAAAGCCTACTGCATACATGGCTGAAATAGATAACCGAAGGATTCATGGTTACTAAATATTTTGCAATTGCATCATTTGACGGTCCGGGTTTATTTACCCACAGCATCGACTAATTCAAGAGGTTACATATGATAGTTTCAGAAGCAATTTTTTATTCTTCTATTATTTCCTGGGTTCTTTATTGGTGGTTTATTGGAAATATTACTAAAAAGGTAGGGATGCTTGTTGTTCCACTCACGCTTACCTTCGGATGTTACATTTATGCAATTCATTTGGATGATTCCGAACAGCAAACCAATTTACGTTGGGAGCAGATCGGTTTTATTACCTTTATAATTGTGATAATGTGGGCAGGAAAGTTTGTGATGAAAAGACTATCTGAATGATGATCTAATCCACACTTTTCGATATCTTAGAAAAGTAACTTTGTGAGCAAACAGTCATATGACATGCAAAACGCTGATCTCAAAGACAGATGATGGATACACATTTAGCATTTCACCTTACGAAGACGGGTACCGCTTATCAGTCTCGCCTGAAAATCGTCACAATGGTACCCAAAGCTTTGACGGCTGGTTCCCACGTTTTTTTTCCGAACCACAGTATGCCAAATCATCTTTAACTAAGTTTCTCGGTGAGTCCTTAGTATGGGAAGAAGATTCAAGTAATGCTCTATGAGATTACTTATTATAAATTTTTCTATTAATCTCCATGGAGTGATATATGAATTTGGCCTATTTTTTATTTTTGTCTATAACTGTTATGCTTACGAGCTTTATTATTAAATCACTTGTCGTATTGGTAAAGTTCAAATTACTTCGTGATGAACGTCTCGAATATACCAGCAATAAAAATATTGATGAGATGTACGATTTAATGAATGCGAAGGAAGAAATCCTCATAAGGCATCATAAGCAGATGTTGGCATTGCATCTTTCACTATTAATATTCGTTCTATTTATTGCTTACATTTACTAAAAATAATTTTATTCAACATTTCAACAAAGGGTTTTCAATGGAAAGCTTCGAAACTGAACAAATGATTCAATATGCTTTCTACATAAATATCGTAATAACGACTGGTTTGGCATGGTTTTGCTTGCGGTCAGGATTGCATTACAATTTTTTCAGAAAAGCAGAGAGTGCCAGAACAAAAGGGCTGAGTAGTACCTCTACTGAATACGGTCCAGCAATTGTGAGAATAAAGAAGCTACAAGCATTAGTAGATTTTATTAGTAACTGTGCTTTTCTAATCCTTTCAATTGGCACAGCTTATATTTTGTATTTTTGGATCCACAGTTAACTCATACAAGGTAACTTCGGCAAATAACAACTTCTAATGCAGGACTTTAATAACTATAACGGATGCTACATGAAAAACGACAGTTTAATTACGCGGTATAAAATACTTAAAGGCGAACGCGATGAGTCTATCTTCACCATAATAATCGCGCTAGTAGTAAAGCTGGGGCTGGTAGCCCTGGCATTCTATCTGTTGCTTGGTTCCACGATTGATTGGTCAAGCTGGAAAACCTATGCCGCCATGTTGATCTTTGGAGCATTTCTCTAAAAGGATGACCACGGCAATACCAGGTCAGACAACAAGGTCGTTAGCATGATCGTTGGAAGCAACGGAAGCACCTTGAAAAAGGTCGGCAGCACTATAAAATCCATCAGCAATGCACACAAATAAACTACTGGTATCTTAAAATGAAAGTGAAAGAGTTGATCGCCATGCTGAACGAAAGAGACCCTGAGGCAATTGTTCTGATTTCCGGCTATGAAACGATCGGCGGCACGGAAGTCGCAGAAGCTGATTTGCTCATTGATATGCAGTCAATATGCTTAGAACAGGCTGATAATCTCACAGGAAACCGTAAAGTTGTTTCTTCCGGTGGTGAAGATTCAGTTTGGTTAGGCTGGAAAGATGATTACCGTACAAAGGTGTTTTTAGAAGATGCCCAAATTCCTGATCAAGATGAATGACGGTCAGCGTTGGCTTCAAAGGCAATCTATCAGTACGTGAAACGTAAATGTTAAAAAATAACCACATATGAATCAATAACTTATGTCAAAGCTAAGTAGAGATGTCCGGGGTGGGGCAAAGTTCAAATGTCCTTTGATAATATTGAATTCCTGGATAAAAATCGCATCTTAACCTCTTCGTTTGAGTACCTTGTTGGGTTGACCCCGTATTCGCTTTATTTGTAGTATTGGGCTGCTTTGAAGTGTTTCATGTTCAAACGCGACGTGTTCTGTAAGTTCTTCCTGACAACAGAGCCGACAATATATACACATCCGCTATGGAGAATCTGACAACCGCTATGCGTATTACGCCACCCTGAGTTTTTCCTTCCTCTGTCGTACTGAGCAAGCCTCAGCACGCACTCAATAACATCCCGTCTGCGGATGTGCTTTACCGTACGTAAAAATGTAGCCCTCCAGGGCTGACTGTATCTAAAAACTGAGAAATTACTATGTTGCTGTCCTCGACGCGTAAGGACTGGCTGGGTAACGTCCGTGGTGACGTTCTGGCCGGTATTGTTGTCGCGCTCGCACTCATTCCAGAAGCGATCGCCTTTTCCATTATCGCCGGTGTTGATCCCCAGGTGGGCCTCTACTCGGCGTTCTGTATTCCTCTCGTTATGGCCTTCTTTGGCGGACGTCCGGCGATGATTTCGTCCTCCACCGGTGCAATGGCTCTCCTGATGGTGACGCTGGTGAAAGATCATGGCTTACAGTATTTACTGGCTGCCTCCATACTGACCGGGGTATTCCAGCTGATAGCCGGATATCTGAAGCTTGGCGGGCTGATGCGTTTTGTTTCACGCTCAGTGGTCACGGGGTTTGTTAATGCACTGGCAATACTGATTTTTATGGCCCAGTTGCCTGAGCTGACCAATGTGACATGGCATGTTTATGCCATGACTGCGGCAGGGCTGGGGATCATCTATCTCTTCCCTTATATCAACAAAACCATTCCTTCACCGCTTGTGTGCATCGTGGTGCTGACTGGGATTGCCATGTGGCTGCATCTGGATGTGCGAACCGTCGGGGATATGGGGAAACTTCCCGACAGTCTGCCGGTCTTCCTGCTCCCGGACGTGCCTTTAAATCTTCAGACGCTGCTCATCATCCTGCCATATTCTGCGGGGCTTGCGGTGGTTGGCCTGCTTGAGTCGATGATGACCGCCACTATCGTGGATGACATGACCGACACGCCAAGCGACAAAAACAGGGAGTGCAAAGCTCAGGGCATCGCGAACATCTGCACATCCTTTATCGGAGGAATGGCAGGCTGCGCGATGATTGGGCAATCTGTTATCAACGTAAAATCCGGTGGACGCGGACGACTTTCAACCCTCACGGCGGGCGTGGTGCTGCTTTGCCTGATTGTGTTCCTGCGCAACTGGGTCTCCCAAATTCCGATGGCAGCGCTGGTCGCGGTGATGATTATGGTTTCCATCGGGACATTCTCCTGGCGCTCCATTGCCAACCTGCGGACACACCCCCTTTCAACCAGCGTGGTCATGCTTGCCACCGTCGCGGTTGTGGTGGCAACACATAATCTGGCCTTCGGTGTGCTGACCGGTGTACTGATTGCTTCGCTCAATTTTGCCACTAAAGTATCCCGGTTCATGCGTGTAACCTCAGTTCTGGAGGGGACGAGCCGGACGTATACCGTCACCGGCCAGGTATTCTTTGCATCAGCAGACCGCTTTACGAGCCACTTTGATTTCCGTGAAGCGATTGAGAATGTGGTGATAGACGTTTCACATGCCCATTTCTGGGACATCACGTCCGTCAGCGCCCTGGATAAGGTGGTCATTAAGTTCCGTAGAGAGGGCGCCGGGGTTGAAATACGTGGGATGAATGAAGCCACCCGCACCATCGTTGACCGGTTTGGTGTTCACGATAAACCTGAAGAAGTCGAAAAACTGATGGGCGGTCATTAACAGACTGGAGGGAAAACTATGAATAATACTGTTACAGCCTGTGTGGACGGTTCACTTTCAACGCGGTCAGTGTGTGAATATGCGGCGTGGGCAGCCCGCACTTTGCAATCACAGCTAGCACTGTTGCACGTTATCGAAAAAGACAGCACCCCGGTAGTGTCAGACCTGACCGGCACTCTCGGCATAGACAGTCAGCAATTGCTGACCGATGAGCTGGTAGAAATTGAAGGGCAACGTAATCGCCTGCTGATGGCCCAGGGGAAAGCAATACTGGAAAGTTGTGCTGAACTGCTTCAAAAACAGGGAAGCCCGGATGTGCTTTTGATGCAAAAACACGGTACACCGGATGAAGTTCTGGCAGAGCTGAGCGACCTTCGTCTCATGGTGCTGGGGCGTCGGGGTAGCCAGCATCCGGTAGGCTCTCATCTGGAAAGCGTTATTCGTCTGCAAAAGAAACCCCTACTGGTTGTTCCGGAGAACTACTCAGTGCCTTCCAGAGTCATGCTGGCTTATGATGGCAGTGAAGAAAGCAGGAGTAACCTGGAACGTCTGACGATGAGTCCCTTACTCAGGGGGCTGGAGTGCCACCTTGTCATGGTAAACGGTAAGAAGGAAGAGCTGCTGACCGCACAGCAAATTTTACGTGACGCGGATATAGAAAACAGCACAACACATCTTACCGGGCAATCAGTCGGGGACGCGCTTATTCGTTACGCCGAGGAAAATGCTGTCGATCTGATAGTGATGGGGGCCTACGGTCATTCCAGGTTGCGGCAGTTCTTTATCGGTAGTCATACCTCCGAAATGCTGCAAAAGACGCAACAACCGCTTCTTATCCTCCGTTAGCACTGATTATCTTAAATAAAAAAGGGCGAGTTCTCTCGCCCTTCGTCACAAGAACACGTTTAGTTCAGCCGGTTACCTTTTTCATCAACTACCTTCTCACCGTCCTCTTTCGTGAACGCGCTTTTCTGCGCATCGGGAAGAATATCCAGCACGACTTCAGAAGGGCGGCATAGCCGGGTACCCAGCGGCGTTACCACGATAGGGCGATTGATCAGAACAGGGTGCTGCAACATAAAATCGATTAACTGCTCGTCAGTAAAGCGGTCTTCCGCCAGCCCTAACGCTTCAAAAGGTTCGACATTCTTACGCAGCAGCGCTCGTACCGTGATCCCCATATCCGCAATGAGTTTTACCAGCTCAGCTCGTGATGGTGGGGTTTCAAGATAATGAATAACGGTCGGCTCTGTACCGCTGTTGCGGATCATTTCAAGGGTATTGCGTGACGTGCCGCAGGCCGGGTTGTGATAAATGGTAATGTTGCTCATATCAGTATCTCATTACAAAGTGAAAGACAGACGAAGCGCCAGTGCTGCAAGCGTGACAAACAGCACGGGGATTGTCATGACAATGCCCACCCGGAAGTAATATCCCCAGGTAATTTTGATATTTTTCTGCGACAGAACGTGCAGCCACAGTAACGTTGCCAGACTGCCGATAGGGGTAATTTTTGGCCCCAGGTCGCTGCCGATGACGTTGGCGTAAATCATCGCTTCTTTGATAACACCGGTCGCTGTGCTGCCATCAATCGACAGCGCCCCGACCAGCACGGTCGGCATATTGTTCATCACTGATGACAGGAAGGCCGTCAGGAAGCCCGTACCCAGCGTTGCCGCCCACAATCCCTGCTCTGCCAGCTGATTCAGCAAGGAAGAGAGATAGTGGGTCAGACCGGCATTTCGTAAGCCGTAGACCACCAGGTACATCCCCAGCGAGAAGATAACGATTTGCCAGGGCGCACCACGCAGCACCTTACCGGTGTTAATGGCATGCCCTTTTTTCGCAACAGCAAACAGAAGCAATGCACCAGCGGCTGCGACCAAACTGACCGGTACGCCCAGCGGCTCCAGTCCGAAGAATCCCACCAGAAGCAACACCAGAACCAGCCAGCCGGTTTTAAAGGTATTCACATCACGTATAGCGTCTTTCGGTTCTTTCAACAGAGAAACGTCGTAAACGGCGGGAATGTCCTTACGGAAAAACAGATGCAGCATCACCAGCGTAGCCGCAATCGCGGCCAGGTTAACCGGGACCATCACGGCGGCATATTCTGAGAAACCAAGCTTAAAGAAATCCGCCGAGACGATATTCACCAGGTTTGAGACAATCAGTGGCAGGCTTGCCGTGTCAGCGATAAACCCTGCGGCCATGATAAACGCTAAGGTTGCTCCCCGGCTGAATCCCAGCGCCAGCAGCATCGCGATAACGATAGGTGTCAGGATCAGTGCCGCACCGTCGTTGGCAAACAGTGCCGCAACCATCGCACCAAGCAGGACGATCCAGGTGAAGAGCAGCCGCCCCCGGCCATTCCCCCAACGGGCAACGTGCAGCGCGGCCCATTCAAAGAAGCCGGATTCGTCGAGCAGAAGACTGATGATGATCACGGCGATAAAGGTGGCGGTCGCATTCCACACTATCTGCCAGACCACCGGAATATCCCCCAGATGAACGACGCCAGTCAGCAATGCCAGAATTGCGCCCAGTGAGGCACTCCAGCCAATCCCCAGCCCTCTGGGTTGCCAGATAACCAGGACGAGCGTGAATAAAAAGATAGCACCAGCCAGTAACATCAGAAACTCCATTCACATTTGTTTATTCGGATATATATATCGCCATCAGCAGGAGACAGATGCCACGCTACTGAGCTTGTTGCGTATGTTTTCTCGTTCACAGTTCCAGGCTGTATCAATAATACCCGCAGCCCATGCTGGCATGTGTGGCGACAGTCGGTAATGCACCCATTTTCCTTCGCGACGGTCGATGACCAGCTCGGCTTCACGTAAAAGGGCCATATGGCGAGAAATTTTTGGCTGAGACTCTGCGGTTGCCGCACAGATGTCACAGACGCACATTTCACCGGACTCCCTGAGAAGCATCACGATAGTTGAACGGGTCTCGTCGGCGAGCAGTTTAAAAAGCTGAACAGGCTGTAGCATGCTTAACCTCGTAAAAAAATAACAATACATATGGTATTTCATATGTGATAACTTTTAAAGCATAGCTTATGAAATGGAGATTTTTTATGACCGACTTACCAGCAATCGAACCGGCTTATTTTGATGATGCGCTTGCCAGCAAACTTACGGGCAACAACGAAACCATGCCGCGAATTCTCATCCTGTACGGTTCAGTACGAGAGCGGTCCTACAGTCGTTTTGCAGCGGAAGAGGCCGGGCGGTTGCTGGCAAAGATGGGGGCTGAGGTGAAAATATTTAACCCATCCGGTCTGCCGTTACCCGATGATGCGCCCGAAAGTCACCCCAAAGTGCTTGAACTCCGCGAGCTGGTCAGGTGGTGTGACGGAATGGTCTGGAGTTCTCCGGAAAGACATGGCGCCATGAGCTCGGTGATGAAGGCCCAGATTGACTGGATACCCCTGAGTGAAGGTGCTGTTCGTCCTTCCCAGGGTAAAACGCTGGCCGTCATGCAGGTTTGTGGTGGTTCACAGTCGTTTAACACGGTCAATCAGATGCGGATACTTGGCCGCTGGATGCGGATGTTCACCATCCCCAATCAGTCGTCAGTGCCAAAGGCATGGCAGGAATTTGATGATGAAGGGCGCATGAAACCCTCACCCTGGTATGACAGGATTGTCGACGTTACCGAAGAGTTGTTCAAAATGACGTTACTCCTGAAAGGGCACACAGCCTACCTGTCCGACCGCTACAGCGAAAGGAAAGAGAGTCATCAGGAGCTCGCGGCACGGGTCAATCAGGCCAAAATCTGACAGCCAGGCATGCCCGGATGGATTACCGGGCTTTAAATCGGTTTCTTCCCAAATATCTCTTCAGAGCGTGACTGAAGTTTCACCAGGGCATTGAACATATCGTCCTGATCCAGGGAACGCTGGGATTTCTTCGTCGTGGGAGCTTTACGCCTGCGAGAAGGGCCGTCTCCGGATGGTACGGATTGCGACCGGTTATTATCCCGCTCGGCCTGGACCAGCTGCGCCATTTCCAGGGCCCGCCCCAGACGTTTGTTATCCACAATGGCCCCCTGATCGATTTCAGAAAGCTTGTCATAGGTGGAGTAGGGAAGTGATACGCCATTAAGCCGGAGCTCTTTATGTCCATCCGGGTAATGCCAGACATCGATGTATTTACCAATCGCCCGACGACTGAATTCGCTGTCTTCAATCAGATAAAGGACTTTGTCGTATTGCACTGTGAGTGATTTCGACACTTTACGAGCTTCACGCCAGTTAAATACCATATCAAGATCGTCATCGACATCCAGTTCCCGATGAACATCAAACGCCTGGCGAGGCGCTTTTGCGAAACGACGGTTGTAATCGTTCATGAACTCTTCGGCAAATGCGTTCGCAGCTTCCATGGAACTGATGCCCTGGAGCCTGAGCTCCTTGACCAGTCGGTCCTGAAGCGTCAGGTGCGCCCGTTCAACGCGGCCTTTGGCAGCACTGGTTTCTGCACAAATGGTCTGAATGTTCAGTTCATGCATCGCACGGCCAAACTGGGTATCGCCGTCGCCGCCGGTTGCATTTTTATTGTTGATCCTGAATACGCTGGCTTTGTCGCTGTACAGCGCAAGCGGTTTGCCATGTTTTTCAATATAGCCCCGGGTCGCTTCAAAATAGGTGAAAGTAGACTCAGATTTCACGAAAAGAAGCTGCATTAAACGACTGGTTGCGTCATCAACGTAAACCAGTGCCGTACACTTAGGTCCCCGATTTTCAAACCAGTGGTGGTCGCAGCCGTCGATTTGTATGAGTTCACCGGCACAGGCACGGCGGTAACGAGGTTGCTGAATTTTTGGCGCACGTTGCTTACGTGGGACCCACAGACTGGCCTGAGTCATCAGCTTACGGACGGTTTCTTTGGAAAGATGAACACCGTGCACCTCAGACAGTTTTTCACAGGCCAGCGTCGGACCGAAATCGTTATAGCGTTCGCGAATAATGTTCAGCGCGTATGCGGCCAGTCCCTGAGGCAACTGGTTGTTACTGGATTTACCACGACGGCGGCTGGTCATGCCAATCGGACCATCTTCACGATAACGCGCAAGCAGACGACGGCACTGACGGTCGGAGATACCAAGCCGCTGAGCTGCCATTTGTGTTGTCAGACGCCGGTCGATGACATCCTGAATGATTTTGAGTCGGTTAACTTCATCCAATGTGAAAAACTCCGCTGCGAGAGCCGTCATGGTAATCCTTACTTGATTATACACGCCGGACATCTTAACTTAGCCATTATCGGACATTACAACTTTGCTACTACAACTTATGTCAAAGCAAGTTTAAAATGTCACCTCTTTGTGCAAGATAGAAAGGGCACTTTCAGCCTATGTAATCATATTAATGTGACTGCTGCGTTATCCCACTCAACCAATTAATAAAGCAAAAGTTAAATATGAAAGACTGGAATAAAAATATAACGAAAACATCTTAATATGGAAATATCTGTGTCAACGGGATCTTTAGTTATTGAATATCTGGTTCTAAATAGGTTCTACATTCAACGGGAAGGGAAACCAAATATCTATATGTTTTTTATAAATACCATTACGTGGCAAACAACAATCTGCATATTTTTTTAAAGAATCTCCACATGGACAAATATTTTCTGGCGATAATACTCCATCATGTTCTTTCGCCTTAAATCTCCAGGTCGTAATATTGAAAATTTGATGTGGGGATTGTATGTATTTGACAACACTAATTAAAGTTGAATAGTTATAATGATCACCATCATTGGAGAAAAAAACACTACATTTGTTAACGGGATTACTAACTATGTCATAAGTAATTAATTCAAAATCGATCACTTCATCAAAGCAAAGAACTCCATTATAAAGTTTATTTTTAACATGACCACAATCATTAATAAAACTACGGGTTGTATTACATACTGAACATTTCACTTCTTTTATTATTTCACGAGAACTACCGAAGATTTTATATGGGAATAACGCCTGCCAATTACATACCATTCTCGCTAAGAAGTTAACACCATAGAAATTAACCTCAGGCAGAAACTCATTATTTTCTTTAATATGTATTAAATCTATTTCTATCCTTTCAAGTTCTACCCATGCTTCATAAAAATCACCTCTTGTAAGTAAATTAATGACTTGAATATATTTTAAATGGGCTAGTAAAATTGTTTTGTATAAAAACAATCTGTTTGATTCATTATTCAAGCTCAAGGATTGAGCTTTTTTTAACTCAGCATTAAGATAATCAAGAATAGCACTATCTTCTTGAGTAATACACATCCAACGCTTTAACTTTTCGTGAATATTCATAATATCTATATAGATTTTTATTTGATTTTGTTAATTACTTTTAAAACATCGTCTACTTTTCCAGAAACAGTGTATTTCACATGTTTTCCTGATTTATTTTTTTTAATTATAGAGACTTTAACGTCTATATCTCTAGTTCCAAAGTTATCAATTTTTTTCTGAATATAATTTGAAACAAGATTTACTAAAAAAGGTATCATTACTGATGTGGCAAAGAAAGTGCCTAACGCTAACGTTATACTGTTTAATTGCAGGTACGAAACACCATTAGAATCTCCGTACACTTTAACATTAGAATGTGATTGCTTGGTGAACTGGAAAAAATCCAGTGCATTACCTCCAGTAATTTTTGAACTATCAAAAACGATCGCAATCTCATCATCTTGAGGTTCATATGAAGAAATGATTTTTACCTCTTCATCTTCATCACTCATTTCACTCAAAGTAATGGGGTTCATTCTCAACTCCTTGTTTTATATTTTTACATTCAAATTTTACTATACGACTGGTTAATTGCTCCTGTCCAACACACACCAGAGTTCATATGCTTAGCATACAAGGGACCAATGCCAGTAGCGACAGGCTAGTGTGTCAAAAAACCACATGAAGATCAATCTCCTGCGGAAAATTTGGCCGCAATTAGTTTCATTGTCCTTTCCATGCCTTGATAAACTGTCGCATCTGTAATGTTTAACCTTGCGAGTTCCTTAAGTATTCTAGCTTTGTTTCTGATCACTATTTTTTCTACTTTAAACTCTTGCATAGCATCATCAGGGTTTGAAACTAAATCGGGATAAACAGCATTATTCCCAAATAATAAGAATGCACCTGACTGTGATGACATCCTTTCATTATTATTTCTTCCTTTAACGAAAATTAACCTTTCCAAATCTGATGGTATAATTACATCTTTAAAATAAGGTTTTTCATCTTTAATGTAATGTATGAGTTTTTGACAAGCTTCAGTTTTATTGAAAGCCTCCTTGTCCATTTTACAATCCAGCTGATCTTTCAGTGTTTGACTTAGCATTGATATATTTGATATGCAACTTACTGTATCAGAGTCAAAGAATTTTATACGATCCCTTTTTGTTTTGAAAATAATAACATGTCCATCAACCTCATTTGTATTTTCATTATTACTAATGTCGCAACAAGCGAAATACAGAGCGATTAGTGGATTTGATGTTATATCCAACAAACGAGTTGGTAGTCCGTAGTGTTGCATCCTTACTAACTTGTCTAGCATTGTTTTATCATCAACAAACTCAGTTGGCCTTGCTGTTAGGGCTTCACGGACTAAATTTGATTCACTGTGCAAATGCTTGAAGTTACCTTTTTTGTTTTTCCTGAAAACTGATGGAGCCAACTCGTAAGATACATCAGAATGTCCACGATAAAATATTTCTGCATCTTCTTCATGATCTTGTTCTAAAACACGCGCCATGAAACTTTGAACATTATCTATTATTGGGTAGTTATCAACTTCATCAGGAAGTGCTTCAGTAGGAGGAAGTGGTGTACTTCTTGTCGTTATATTTAGAAGTGCTAATGTTTGATTTAAATCACGTGCTTTTATTCCCCAGTGAGTCCGTTTCAGCCCATATGCACCTAATTCTAAAGCTGTTTGATATAACTCTTTGTTTATCACTACGACATCATCTTGTGAGTGAGTGATTCTGAAATCAAACTCAACATTTTTGTTAACTGTTCGTAGATTTGAAATTACACCAAGTCGCAAAGTAATGTATTCAACATTGTCTCGGGAATAAAGTTCTGACATAAAAAGCGTAGGTAATTTCTCAATATAAGATAATGCTTTATCATTCAAAGGCGTTAACTTCAACCGGATGTCATCAGAGGTGCCTTCTAACATACGTGATATAGGAAAATCACAACTCCCACTAACCCGTTCATACATGGGCCAATGTTCAAAATAGTCAGGTTCTCCGCCCATAATTAGATTAAACATTAAAACTAAATCCTTATATTTTACTTAATGAATTATTTACAATCCAATCAATTGCGCCAGAGGTGCGAATCCAAGGCTTTATATTATGATTCACATAATAAATGGCTTCATCCATTCCACCTAACGTGATATATCCACTGTTAGACTTGATCTGTAATCTGCACTTCGATAACAAGCCGGGGATGTGTCTATTAGAATCAATCGCAGCTTTAGCGATATCATCGGCATCCGGGGATGACTGTCGGTAGGCGAGTAGGGCGCGTGTATACTGAAAAAACGAACGCATATCCCCAGGATAATCGTCCAGTAGCAAGGCCAGATCATCCACCATTTCAAGCTCAAGGTAATAGTTCGCTAATAAATGACGAATCCCCTGGTTATCGTTCGGGTTGAGCTTCAGCATTTCGCGGCTATGAGCCATAGCCGGATAAAAATTACCAGACTCCCATAAGGCCTCAGCCAAAGCTGCTTTTGCTCTCATATATGGACGTGTTTCGACAAATCCCCAGAAACGTCCTGCGAACTCCTGAAAATCCTCGCCAAGTGCAATGCTGGCTGCGTACAAAGCAGTCTCCAGCTTCCCGATTTTTGACTCAGGAGGTTCTTGAGATATCTCGCAGTAGAATGAGTATGCGTCAGCACAGAGCGGGGATTTCTTGATAGCTTTTCTGATGAGTTTCAGCACAACTTCCAGGTCATCATTTTCCCAGGCATCGAACATGAACTCCTGAGCCGCAACCAGATCTAGATGTAATTGCTCAGAGCTGACAGCAGTTTTATACAAATCAACGCGCTTTGTAGTCGGGAATTTAATCATCTCAAGTATCCTTTTGGGGACTCACTGTTCCGGTACTTTGCAGCACTGATGGTCGATTCTATCGCTTTGAACTTGCCACAAACAAGCTCGGGTCTGCCAGAACGGGATTGATAGCCCGGAGCTGTTCCTGGATGCGCACCTGAGCCTTACGGCTGGGCGATTTTTTGCTTCGTTCCCGTTTGCCTTCGCTTTCCCGCTCATCCTGTTTTACCTGAGCCAGTCGGAGTACAGTCCCGAGACGTTTGTTATCAACAATCTGCCCCTGGTCGACACAGGCCAGCTTATCAAATGCCTGGCACTTAAGGCTCCGGTGCCCATAGAGGAAGGCGAGGGTGCCATCGGGATAATCCAGTACTTTAATTTTTTCACCGGCAAGACGGCTATTTTCTTCTGTGGTGTCCATGAGATAAAGGATCTTATCGTACTGGAAGGTCAGTGATTTCGACACGGTACGAACATCATGCCAGGCAAAGATGTCTCTTAATTCATCGGGGCTTTCCTGCACCGGACGATGCAAATCTTTGGGGAACTTAGCCGGTCGTGAAAACCGGCTGTTAAAGTCAGCGATGAAAGTGGCAAGCCAGGCATTTGCGGCCTCAATGCCGGTTATACCTTCCAGACGCATTTCTTTGATCAGCCGATCCTGAAGTGTCTGATTCGCACGTTCCACGCGGCCTTTAGCTTCAGAGCTGTTGGCACAAATAAGCTCGATTGCCAGGTCATAAAGCACACGTCCGAACTGGGTAACGGTGGTATTGCGTTTCTCCGGACCACTGACGCGAAATATTGCGTGTTTGTCACTGTACAGCGATACCGGCTTCCCATGCTGCTCGATGTATTCCCGGGTTGCCAGCATGTAGTCAAAGGCTGTTTCTGACTCGCTGAACCGCAAATGCATCAGACGCCCGGTGGCATCATCGATAAAGACCAGCAGGCAGCATTTTGGCGCACGGCCTTCAAACCAGTCATGGTGGGAGCCGTCGATCTGGATAAGTTCACCCAGACAATCACGCCGATGTCGGGGTTGATAAACCCGTGACTTACGGCGAGCATGCGGGACCCAGAGTCCGTCAGACGTCATCCAGTTGCGGACGGTCTCGATTGAAAGCCGGATATTATGGCGCTCTCTGAGTTTTTCTGCGGCCAGTGTGGGCCCAAAGTCACTGTAGTTTTCACGTATCAGCGTGAGTACTCGTAGTTTGAGAGATTCGGTCAACCGGCGGTTGCTGGGCTGGCCGCGTTTGCGGCTGACAAGTCCTTCAGCACCAGAAACTCGGTAACGATTGATAAGTCGTTGCGCCTGACGTTCTGAAATGCCAAGCTGTGATGCTGCATCACGACGGCGTAGACGCTTTTCACAAACTGCCTGTATCACCGGTAGGCGGTGGATCTCTTTATCTGACATGGTCACCAACATGCGTTGAGCCCCTTAGAATTGCATTCAGTTTAGCTTACTCTAAGGTGACGTTTCTATCTGGATAAAAAGTGACATTACTAAATGGTTCTAACAACTTAAGTGCGCATAATCAGGATTATGTAAGATCAGCGTTAAGTAGTCGATTTATTTGAAAGTGACGTCGTCTTTAAGTTAAAATCACCTATAATCAATACCTACTGGAGCAGCTCATGGCTGACACCTACCTCCCCCCGGGCTTTAAAAAATGCAAATCATGTCAGCAAGTTAAACCCTTTGAACAGTTTGGAAAAGAGCTCAAGGGCAAGTTTGGCCTCAAGAGTAAATGCCGAGCGTGTATTAGCGAGAAAAACAAAACGTACGCAGCAGGCCCAGGGGCCGAAGTAAAGACGCAAAATAATAGGACCTACCAGGCAGAAAACAAGACTGAGCTCGCGGAGAAAATGCGCGTTAAGCGTGCGAAAGAAAAATTTGGTGATCGCTATAATTCCTACCTCGCTTCTTTAGAGTCCATGAAAAAACTCAAATAATGTAATCGCCAACGGAGGAATAATGAATGTACATCTGAAATATGATACGATAAAGCACTATCACTTTGATTGGCTAACGCCTGCTGGCGACTATCCTAATTCAGCGGTTATGCTCGTAGGTTTCCGTGATGGGCGCTGGATTATTGTTCAAGAGTTCGGAAATGATTATAGCTGCTTCGAGGGCGTTCTGAAGAATGGTGATGATCTTAATACGGAGCCTAAATTCTATTCCGACTTAGAAAGCGTAGCGGTTGCTGCTTTTGGCATGATGAAGCAGATATATCCCCAGTACCAAGATAGCACGTTAGAAGAATTCCTCGCTGGATAAAATATTCTAGAAACCAAACTCGCCTTATTCGAAGGAAACTGACTATGTATAGAAAGGTTTTAGCTCTTTCAGCCTTACTGATTTCTGCTTGTTCCACCGATAATCCTCATAAACAAAGTATGCACCACAATGATTTTGAGCTTTCGGACTCAGCTGTAAAAATTCAAATCAAGTCTGGAAATAAGACAATCTCCGGCTCAGGTACTTGGATCGATGAACAACATATTCTTACAGCTTCACATTTATGGCTTGATGCAAGCAAGGATTATAGTCTAAGTATAATAACAAGGAATGGGAGCCAACCAGCAACAGTTATCAATATTGATGATCCTAAGAACCGGGACCTCGCTCTTTTAAAAGTAGAAAAAAATACTATTGTCAAAGCCCCACCTAATTGGAAGCTTCCAGTATGTGATAATGTTCTAGCTCCAGGTGAGTCTGTTTGGGTTCTATCGGGAATGTATAATACGCTTTCAAATACGTATGCTTCCCCCGACTCAACCTACTATTATAAAGGAATAGTTGGTTCTGATGGTTTGACTGCTTTTTATCAAAATGGAGTTAGTGGAAGCGCTGTGTTAAACCAATCTAAGAGTTGCTTATATGGTGTTGTGAGTCAACAAGACATTAAAAAGATCAATGTCTATCAGATATATATTACGAAGATTACTACAAATGAAATTATACGCGGATTCATAGGTTATAAAAATAATTAAATGAGCGTAATCTTACAACAGGCAATTCCGACGTTATCTGCGTTGGTCTACCTATCTGAACCTTTAAAAGGAACGTCTATCATGTATAAACTTTTACCCGCAATACTAGTCTTTCTTTCGGTGTTCCTTGGACTAATCGCTCTACTCAGTGCTATCAAAAATGGTTCTGATGAATTGGCGGTATTCCTCATTACACTTTCGGCGTGGTTCGCTGCTTTAAGTAAGTTTTATTCACTTAAACTGTATAAAAATAGTTAGCCTGTGAATCCAAATACAGTTGACAAGTATCCAGCACTGCCCCCGTGATTTATTCAGGTTAGAAGCATTCCCGGAGTGCAGGCTGGGATTAGAAAAGTTACTTTTCTTACGATGTACCAACCAATAGGGCACGACTTATCGTAATGCCTAATTACATATTACCTGTTTAAGTCGATCTAATAATTTCATTGGAGCAGACATGTCCCCGGAATTGGTATCAGGCATTGCACGAGTGGCGCATGAAAAGCTACTTTCAGTTTTGACGGAGTGCGGCACAAAGAAGACGAAAGGCACATGCCTTTTTGCAAGCTATCTTGTATGTTATTTAGCAAAAACTAAAGGTCTAGATGCTGTTGTTCGTGGGGGTAACGGTGCAGATGATGGCGGTATATTTACAGAGAGTGGTGGCTTTGGCCATTATTGGTGTGAATTGAACTTCGAAGAAGTGCAATATTATATTGACATCACTTCCGAGCAGTTTGGGTTTCATCCATACATAGTGAAACGCGTCAACGATATAACAGGATGGCCACGATATATTCCTGGTGATCAGGAAACGGTCGATAGTCATTTAGAACAATTATTACGCGACGGCTATACAGAATAGGCTGCGTATACACTATCGCAGCCTTTCAGGCTCTTAACCCTTGTGACCAGTTAACGGAACCACTCAGGATGACGCTGCCGATCAACGTTGATAACCTGCGAATTAAATTCAACGACATCCGCTGGAGTAAGCATTAATTCATCAGGATTTACAATAAATGGTCTTAAAACCACTTCGCCACCGTCTTCTTTTGCACCGTAGATATTAATAAGAAAGTGCAGTCGTTGATTTCCGTCAGCATTGCGTTGCCATTCTCTAAAAGTCAAAGTCTGTTTAATATAGTTTGTTAAAAGAAATGCGAATTCAGATTCTTCCGTTTGTGAGATACCGTTTTTGTTAGACATTTTTTTTAGTATCTTTCCGAGCATGGATACACAGGCATCTAGGGAAGGTGCGAATAAGCAGGTCATTTCTTCCCAAGCTGACTCGCTGATTAAAATTTCGCGGATCTGGGCCGATTTTTTTCCCGCAAACAC
>QNRL01000015.1 GCA_003315335.1 Pseudocitrobacter faecalis | reverse complement strand
CACCTCTACCACTACGACAGCCAGCACCGGCTGGTGTTCTGTAGGCGGATACAGCATGGCGAGCCGCAGGTGGAGAGCCGTTATTTTTACGACCCACTGGGTCGCCGGGCAGGGAAACGGGTGTGGCGTCGCGAGCGTGACCTGACGGGGTGGATGTCGCTGTCGCGTACACCGGAAGTGACGTGGTATGGCTGGGACGGCGACAGACTAACCACCATCCAGACCCAAAAGACAAGAATCCAGACCGTCAACCAGCCGGGAAGCTTCACGCCGCTCATCCGCATCGAAACAGACAATGGCGAACTAAAAAAAGCGCAGCGCCGGAGCCTGGCGGAGAAGTTACAGCAGGAAGGAAGCGAGGACGGCCACGGCGTGGTATTCCCGGCTGAGCTGGTGCGGCTGCTGGACAGGCTGGAGGGGGAAATCCGGGCAGACTGCGTGAGCAGTGAAAGCCATGCGTGGCTGGCGCAGTGCGGGCTGACGGTGGAACAACTGGCCAGACAGGTGGAGCCGGCATACACACCGGCTCGCATGCTGCATCTGTATCACTGCGACCACCGGGGGCTACCGCTGGCGCTCATCAGTGAAGACGGCAATACGGTGTGGCGCGCGGAAAATGATGAATGGGGGAACCTGCTGAATGAGGAAAACCCGCATCATCTGTTCCAGCCGTACCGTCTGCCGGGTCAGCAGTATGATGAGGAGTCGGGGCTGTATTATAACCGGAACCGGTATTATGACCTGTTGCAGGGGCGGTATATCACCCAAGACCCGATAGGGCTGAAAGGCGGATGGAATCTGTATAGTTACTCGATAAATCCGATAACATGGGCGGATCCTCTGGGGTTAACACCATTTAGTGGCATAGATATGGGTAAAGGAACTAATGAACGAGCTTCACTTGGTCTGTGGATGGAGGAGAATGGAGCTTCTCCAAAAGAGATAGCCAAAGCGATGGCACCCTTCCCAGCTTCTAACCCTATGTCAAGAGAATGTCGAGGCTCTGGAACCGCAGCGTTAGGTACTGGCGTATCAGCGGCTATTTCGGTTAATGAACATACAGGTGCTAGTGGAGCAGCCAGCGTTCCTGTTGCGGCTGTTGGTGCACGGCTTAGTGTAACATGTGGACTGAAATTTAGAGATCCCGAAGCCAAAGATTTAAAAGCTGCTGCTGCATTTGCCCTTGGATTAGGAATTGTAAGTATTGAGATAACAGAGACATCAACATGGCCAGAGGTATATATTGGAGCAGGTCTTGGTGTTGGCCCTGAACTGAAAATGCCTTATAATCCTAGTGTAAATATCCCATTATTCTAGTAGAGGGTAATATGTGCGAACAAATTCGATTTGCTAGGATTATTGTGTTCTTTATCATATTCTTATTGATAGTGATTTCAGTTGTTAGCGGAATGCGGTTTTGTAAAAAAAAAGGTATAGATTTCAATACATTTACGGGCATATTTGAAATGTATGCAAAGGTTTTTAGATTTGAGGATAAAATATTTTCCGTCCTGATGTTGATTTGTATATACGGAGGTGCTTTGTTAATGTTAATTACAATTTGTGTCAGCTTTTGGGCTGAGGGACAAGGGTGTGTATTTCCGACGCAGTATAACAAATATTGATAAGGCAAGATATATTTACTGTGCGGTTATTTATGTGAGGTATGTATAAGTGAATACACTCTTATTCTTTTACACTTGGTGACTCCTGCCGAACCAGCAGTATAATGAGGAGTTGGAGCTTTATTTCAACCGCCACCGGTACTATGACCCGTTGTTGGGAAGGTATATCACACAGGATCCGATAGGGCTGGCAGGGGGACTAAATACGTATAGTTACGTTATGAATAAACCAGCGAAATGGATTGAACCATTAGGATTAGCTCATTCACAGGCAATTACATGTGACCAAGCAGTGGCTATCAGTGCTTTATAGATTCTGAAACGACTCAGAAACAAGGTGAAAAATTATGTGGACAAAGGTAATGTATTAAATGGGTAAGCATATAGAAAATCTCAGAATTACCGCCAAGAGTAGGGCTGGTACTTTCATATGTTATCTGTATTAATGTTTGTTCCTTTGCAAGAAACTCTCTTAAAATTATTTTATGATATATTTTTAGAGATTTTTATCTAACTCATTTTTTAATTATTTTCTTTAACGCGGTGACTTATTCTATAATTTTTTTATGTGGGGGGTTAACCGGATTTTTAATACCTAAAAACGCTATTTTTCAATCCTCATTGGCTGTGGCCTTAGAGGTTATGTTTACTTATTTAGTATCAGGGATAAATCATAATAAGTATATTTTACTTGTTTAAGGTGTTCTAACAGGTGCTGTTTTAGGTGGAGTAGGGGGGCATTCTACTTGTAAGTAAGTTCTTGTATTTGAAACGAAAAATCTAAAACAGTTTACCCGTCTGCTAAGCTGCACTGGCTATTCATACAAATTACACACCGAGAATCTCACGCCGCTCATCCGCGTCGAAACAGAGAATGGCAAGCAGGCGAAGGCGTGTCACTGCAGCCTGGTGGAGAAATTAAAGCAGGAAGGGAGCGAGGACAGCCACGGCGCGATGTTCCCGGCTGAGCTGGTGAAACTGCTGGACAGGCTGGAGGGGTAAATCTGAACTGACCGCATGAGCAGTGAAAGCCACGCCCAGACCAGCAAATTTCTTCTTTCAGTTGTAAAGGGTGCCAAAGAAATGCTCATCTTTCTGCTGACTTCCCCGACACGGGTGCAGGTTTCGGCCTGTTTCAGCGCAAACGCAATGTGTTCTTCGTTATAACGGGACTTTTTCATGGCAATAAGCCTCTCGGATAGCGGGAAGAAAGACCTGAAACTTCAGTTTAGACTGGCACTTTTGCAGGGGGAGATCAGTGCCAGCCAGGCAAAAGCAGGCGCGGAAACCAGCAGACCGAGGAGAAGTAGCCTGAAGTTTATTATTAAACGTCCTTGTATAAAGGAGTAGCGCATAGATTATCTCAAGGCTACTCCAGATTGCTGACAACCATCTCTTGTTTATGCCGGATGCGCCGCGAACACCTTACCGGCTTGTAATTTATTGCAAACTCAATAGATTGCAATTTTTTTCCTTTGCCAGCAGACGCTGCGGCGGGTTAACCCCACATCTTTCTTTTCCGCTTTAGTACTCCCACGTCTCCGGGTCAATCCCCAGTTCACGCATGATCACCTTCGCCTCTTCCGGGATTTCATCGCTGCGCTCTTTACGCAGGTCTTCATCGTTAGGCAGCGGCTGCCCGGTGAATGCATGCAGGAACGCTTCACACAGCAGTTCGCTGTTGGTGGCGTGACGCAGGTTGTTCACCTGACGACGCGTGCGTTCATCGGTGAGGATCTTTAACACCTTCAGAGGAATGGAAACCGTAATTTTTTTTACTTGCTCACTCTTCTTACCGTGCTCAGCGTATGGGCTGATATATTCGCCGCTCCATTCAGCCATGAGATACCTTAATCCTCTTCGTCATTAATAAAAGGCCGGACTATAGCCTGACCATAATCGCGCATAGTTTACCGTAGTGACGCGGCCCTGACACGATATGAGCCGTCGCAGTTGTGCGCTAATGCATATAATTTTAACGGCTATTCGTCTTTTGCTCAATCTATACGCAAAGAAGTTTAGATGTCCAGATGTATTGACGTCTATTATAACTATGTTTACTCTGGTGCCTGACATTTCACCGATTAAGTCAGGAACGAATCATAATGACCCGTAAACAAGCCACCATCGCAGTGCGCAGCGGTTTAAATGACGACGAACAGTATGGCTGCGTAGTCCCGCCGATTCATCTTTCCAGTACCTATAATTTCACCGGTTTTAATGAGCCGCGCGCTCATGACTATTCTCGTCGCGGCAACCCGACGCGTGATGTGGTGCAGCGAGCGCTGGCCGAGCTGGAAGGTGGCGCGGGTGCGGTGATGACCAATACGGGCATGTCGGCGATTCACCTGGTGACAACCGTATTCCTGAAGCCGGGCGACCTGCTGGTGGCGCCGCACGATTGCTATGGCGGCAGCTATCGTCTGTTCGACAGCCTGGCAAAACGCGGCTGTTATCGCGTGAAGTTTGTCGATCAGGGCAACGAGCAGGCGCTGCGTGCGGCGCTGGAAGAAAAACCGAAACTGGTGCTGGTCGAAAGTCCGAGTAATCCGCTGTTACGCGTGGTGGATATCGCGAAAATATGTGGCCTGGCGCGTGAAGTCGGCGCGGTCAGCGTGGTGGATAACACCTTCTTAAGCCCGGCGCTGCAAAATCCGCTGGCATTGGGCGCGGATCTGGTGTTGCATTCATGTACTAAATATTTGAACGGCCACTCTGATGTGGTTGCCGGCGTTGTGATTGCGAAAGATCCGGAGACGGTGACGGAGCTGGCATGGTGGGCGAACAATATCGGCGTGACCGGTAGCGCCTTCGACAGCTACTTACTGCTGCGCGGTTTGCGCACGCTGTCGCCGCGCATGGAAGTCGCGCAACGCAATGCGTACGCGATTGTCGATTTCCTGAAAAATCAGCCGCTGGTGAAAAAACTGTATCATCCTTCTTTGCCGGAAAATCAGGGCCACGAAATTGCCGCCCGCCAGCAGAAAGGATTTGGCGCGATGCTCAGCTTTGAACTGGACGGCGACGAGCAAACGCTGCGCCGCTTCCTGAGCGGATTGTCGTTGTTTACGCTGGCGGAATCGTTGGGTGGGGTTGAGAGCTTAATCTCCCACGCCGCTACGATGACCCACGCGGGCATGGCGCCGGAAGCGCGCGCCGCCGCCGGGATTTCTGAGACGCTGTTGCGTATCTCAACCGGTATTGAAGATAGTGAAGACTTAATTGCCGATCTGGAAAATGGCTTCCGGGTTGCAGCCGAGGGATAAAAATGAGTGTGATTGCGCAGGCAGGGACGAACGAACGTCAACTGCATAAATTTGGTGGGAGTAGTCTGGCGGATGTGAAGTGTTACCTGCGTGTTGCCGGGATTATGGCGGAGTATTCTCAGCCAGGCGATATGATGGTCGTTTCCGCAGCCGGTAGCACCACTAACCAGTTGATTAGCTGGCTGAAGCTCAGCCAGAGCGATCGTCTTTCTGCGCATCAGGTTCAACAGACGCTGCGTCGTTATCAGTCAGAGTTGATTAGCGGCCTGCTGCCCGCTGAGATTGCCGACGGCTTGATTAGCGCATTCATTCATGACCTCGAACGTTTAGCCGTATTGCTGGATGGCGGCGTCACCGATGCTGTGTATGCGGAAGTCGTGGGCCACGGTGAAGTGTGGTCTGCTCGACTGATGGCGGCCGTGCTGCAACAGCAGGGGCTGGATGCGGCGTGGCTCGACGCGCGTGAATTCCTGCGTGCTGAGCGTTCCGCCCAACCGCAGGTTGATGAAGGCCTTTCTTATCCGTTACTGCAACAGCTCATGGCGCAGCATCCGGGAAAACGCCTGGTCGTCACCGGGTTTATCAGCCGCAACAACGCGGGGGAAACCGTGCTGTTGGGGCGTAACGGTTCTGACTACTCTGCGACGCAAATCGGTGCGCTGGCGGGCGTGTCTCGCGTGACCATCTGGAGCGACGTTGCCGGGGTATACAGCGCCGACCCGCGTAAGGTGAAAGATGCCTGCCTGCTGCCGCTGCTGCGTCTCGATGAAGCCAGCGAACTGGCGCGTCTTGCCGCGCCGGTGCTGCACGCGCGTACTTTACAGCCGGTCTCCGGCAGCGATATCGACCTGCAACTGCGCTGTAGCTATACGCCAGATCAGGGCTCCACGCGTATTGAACGCGTGCTGGCCTCCGGGACGGGCGCGCGTATTGTCACCAGCCATGATGACGTCTGCCTGATTGAATTCCGCGTGCCAGCCAGCCAGGACTTTAAGCTGGCGCATAAAGATATTGACCAGTTACTGAAGCGCGCGGGTATTCGTCCACTGGCTGTCGGCGTTCATAACGACCGTCAGTTGCTGCAATTCTGCTACACCTCCGAGGTGGCGGATAGTGCATTAAAAATTCTAGATGAAGCCGGATTACCGGGCGAGCTGCGTTTACGCCAGGGCTTGGCGCTGGTGGCGATTGTGGGCGCGGGCGTCACCCGTAACCCGCTGCACTGCCACCGTTTCTGGCAACAACTGAAAGGTCAGCCAGTCGAGTTTACCTGGCAATCGGAAGAGGGCATTAGCCTGGTCGCCGTGCTGCGTACCGGCCCCACTGAAAGCCTGATTCAGGGCCTGCATCAGTCCGTCTTCCGCGCAGAAAAACGCATCGGCCTGGTGCTGTTCGGCAAAGGTAATATTGGTTCCCGCTGGCTGGAACTGTTTGCCCGCGAGCAAAGTACGCTCTCGGCGCGAACCGGGTTTGAATTCACGCTGGCAGGCGTCGTGGATAGCCGCCGCAGCCTGCTGAGTTATGAAGGGCTGGACGCCAGCCGCGCGCTGGCATTCTTCGAGGATGAAGCGGTCGAACAGGATGAAGAGTCACTGTTCCTGTGGATGCGCGCGCACCCGTATGATGATTTGGTGGTGCTGGATGTCACCGCCAGCCCGCAGCTGGCTGACCAGTATCTCGATTTCGCCAGCCACGGTTTTCACGTTATCAGCGCCAACAAACTGGCCGGAGCAAGCAGCAGCCACAACTATCGCCAGATCCACGACGCGTTCGAAAAAACCGGGCGTCACTGGTTGTATAACGCCACCGTTGGTGCCGGCCTGCCGGTCAACCATACCGTGCGCGACCTGATCGACAGCGGCGACAGCATCCTGTCTATCAGCGGGATTTTCTCCGGCACGCTTTCGTGGCTGTTCCTGCAATTCGACGGTACCGTGCCGTTCACCGAACTGGTGGATCAGGCCTGGCAGCAGGGCTTAACGGAACCCGACCCGCGTGACGACCTTTCCGGGAAAGACGTGATGCGTAAGCTGGTGATTCTGGCCCGCGAGGCAGGCTACGACATCGAACCGGATCAGGTTCGCGTGGAGTCATTGGTGCCGCCGCACTGTGAAGATGGCTCGATCGACCACTTCTTTGAAAACGGTGATGAGCTCAACGATCAGATGCTGCAACGTTTCGAGGCCGCGCAGGAGATGGGCCTGGTGCTGCGCTATGTGGCGCGTTTCGACGCCAACGGCAAAGCGCGCGTCGGCGTGGAAGCAGTGCGCCCGGAACACCCACTGGCGGCACTGTTGCCGTGCGATAACGTCTTTGCCATTGAAAGCCGCTGGTATCGCGATAACCCGCTGGTGATTCGTGGGCCAGGCGCAGGGCGCGATGTCACCGCCGGGGCGATTCAGTCGGACATCAACCGGCTGGCGCAGTTATTGTAGGCATTGCCATTCGGCGTTATTGCTGAGCGGCAAAGACCTCTTTTGCCGCAAACAAGCCGTTCAGCGCCGCCGGGAAACCGGCGTAAACCGCCATCTGCATGATCACTTCAGTAATTTCTTCCTGCGTTAACCCAACATGAAGCGCCGCCGCAATGTGCACTTTCAACTGTGGCGATGCGTTTCCTAATGCGGTCAATGCTGCAACGGTGGCAATTTCGCGACTGCGTAAATCCAGACCGGGGCGTGAATAGATATCACCGAAAGGAAATTCAATCAGGTAACGGGCAAAGTCTGGAGCAATATCTTGCAGACTTTCGACCACT
Organism: Pseudocitrobacter faecalis; assembly: GCA_003315335.1. Classification (GTDB taxonomy): domain Bacteria; phylum Pseudomonadota; class Gammaproteobacteria; order Enterobacterales; family Enterobacteriaceae; genus Pseudocitrobacter; species Pseudocitrobacter faecalis. The sequence continues at coordinate 30,012 of QNRL01000015.1, read as the reverse complement.
GCATGGCCTCCTTTGCCATCCACTTTCTGCAGCATGTCCTGGCCGGTAATAAAGCGTTCTGAATGCATGGGTAAATCCTCGTTTATCTAAGATGTGATGCGAGAATAGGCCGCCGAAAGCGGTTTGGATAATACCGTTTCAGTGATACCTTTTCGGTATGACCAACGCACAAATCCACACTCTCGATATTCGCGTGCTACGCTACTTTGCCGTGGTGGCGGAAGAGAACAACATGAGCCGGGCCGCGCAGCGGCTTTTTATGTCCCAGCCGCCGCTCAGCCGTCATATTCGCCAGCTTGAAGAACGCCTGGGAGTGACGCTATTTGTGCGTCATACCCGTGGGCTGACGTTGACGAATGATGGTGCGCGCGTACTGGAGATCGTGCGTCCGCTACTGGCGTTACAGGAAAAAACCTATAGTTCCCTTGCGAAACTCGGCAAGGCAGACGGGCAGCGGTTGCGCATCGGGCTAACCACGGCGTTTGAACAGGGCGTTTTTACGACGTTAGAAACCCGGCTACGTGCGCAGGCGACGACGCTACGTATCGCGCGGCACAGTTCTCTTGAGCTGGTGCGTCAGGTGCGAAGAGGGAAACTGGATGCAGCACTGGTGGCATTGCCGCTTGAGTGTGGCGAATTATCCGTTACGCCGCTTTCCTGGCACGATCCGCTGATTGCCGCCCTACCCGCCATATGGCCTGAGGCAGAATCGGCTTCGCTCACGCTATGTTCTTTAAATTCCCGGCCTTTATTCTGGTTTAAGCGAGAACGTAACCCGGCCTTTTTTGATTACACCCGGCAGCGGTTTCAAAAAGAAGGCTATGCTCCTTTTTGTATCGAAGAGCCTCTCGAACATGATGTATTGCTTGCCCGAATCGCAAATGGAGACGGCCTGAGCCTGCTTCCGGCATCTTTCGCCGCCATTCAGCGGCAGGGCGTTGTTTTTCGTTCATTATCAGACGAGCATCTGTTTGTTAAAGCTGGTGTGGTTGTGCTGCCAGAGAATCAGCCCAAACTTGAGTGGTTGCTTACGCTTGTGAGAAATGACTTTATCGTCACGGAGTAAGATGAATTTTTTTCATCTTCTCTGAATATTCCTCACCATTTGCGCGGATCTTTCTATTGACCTTCCCCAGCTTTTCCTTCATCTTTACATCTAGACGTCTAAACGTATAGCAGTTCACAACACAACAAATAATGACATGCGATTGATGAGGTAAGGTATGAGCTTTTTTCACGCCAACCAGCGGGAAGCCCTGAATCAGAGTCTGGCCGAAGTCCAGGGGCACATTAATGTATCGTTCGAATTTTTCCCGCCGCGCACCAGTGAAATGGAGCAAACCTTGTGGAACTCTATCGATCGCCTGAGTAGTCTCAAACCGAAGTTCGTTTCCGTGACCTATGGCGCGAACTCTGGTGAGCGTGACCGCACGCACAGCATCATTAAAGGCATTAAAGATCGTACCGGCCTTGAAGCCGCGCCGCATCTTACCTGCATTGACGCCAGCCGCGATGAACTGCGTGCCATCGCCCAGGATTACTGGAACAACGGTATTCGCCATATCGTCGCCCTGCGTGGCGACCTGCCGCCGGGCAGCGGTAAGCCAGATATGTATGCGGCAGACCTGGTCGGCTTGCTGAAGGAAGTGGGCGATTTTGATATCTCTGTCGCTGCTTACCCGGAAGTGCACCCGGAAGCGAAAAGCGCGCAGGCGGATCTGCTCAACCTGAAACGTAAAGTCGATGCGGGTGCCAACCGCGCGATTACCCAATTCTTCTTCGACGTGGAAAGCTACCTGCGTTTTCGTGACCGCTGCGTTTCTGCGGGTATCGATGTCGAAATTATTCCCGGTATCCTGCCCGTTTCGAACTTCAAACAGGCGAAGAAATTTGCTGACATGACCAATGTGCGCATCCCGCACTGGATGTCGACGATGTTTGAAGGACTGGATGACGACGCGGAGACGCGTAAACTGGTTGGCGCATCCATCGCCATGGATATGGTCAAGATTTTAAGCCGGGAAGGGGTAAAAGATTTTCATTTTTATACACTTAACCGCGCAGAGATGAGCTACGCCATTTGCCATACGCTGGGTGTCAGACCCGCGCTATAGTCGAAAAAGCCCTCGCATGAGGGCTTTTTTGCGTCTACTTTGATCTACATCCCCGTAACCAAAAATATAAAAGTTTCCAACTATCGAATCTGTGGATTATTTCAATTATAACTTAACACTGATGCTGTATATCGTAACGGTAACATTGTAGAGGGAGCATATTGATGAGTACGTCAGACGATATCGAGAACAAAACGTCCGCGGGTAAGTGTCCTTTCCATCAGGGCGGTCATGATCAGAGCGCAGGTGCAGGGACGACCAGCCAGGATTGGTGGCCAAAACAGCTTCGCGTGGATCTTCTGAATCAACATTCCAACCGTTCTAACCCACTTGGGGAAGACTTCGACTACCGTAAAGAATTCAGCAAACTGGATTACTTTGCCCTGAAAGGCGATCTACGTGCGCTGCTGAGCGAATCTCAGCCGTGGTGGCCTGCCGACTGGGGTAGCTATACCGGTTTGTTTATCCGTATGGCGTGGCACGGCGCAGGTACTTATCGCTCCGTTGACGGACGTGGTGGTGCGGGCCGCGGTCAGCAACGTTTTGCACCGCTGAACTCCTGGCCGGATAACGTGAGCCTGGACAAAGCGCGTCGCCTGCTGTGGCCAATCAAGCAGAAATATGGCCAGAAAATTTCCTGGGCTGACCTGTTCATCCTTGCGGGTAACGTGGCGCTGGAAAACTCCGGCTTCCGTACCTTTGGTTTTGGTGCCGGTCGTGAAGACGTCTGGGAACCGGATCTCGACGTAAACTGGGGTGATGAGAAAGCCTGGCTGGCTCACCGTGACCCGGAAGAGCTGGCGAAACGTCCGTTAGCGGCTACCGAAATGGGGCTGATCTACGTTAACCCGGAAGGCCCGAACGCCAGCGGTGAACCGCTTTCTGCGGCCGCGGCGATTCGTGCGACCTTCGGCAACATGGGCATGAACGACGAAGAGACTGTGGCGTTGATCGCCGGTGGTCACACCCTCGGTAAAACCCACGGCGCAGGCCCGGCAACCCACGTTGGCCCGGACCCGGAAGCCGCACCGATTGAAAACCAGGGCCTCGGCTGGAAGAGCGACTTTGGTACTGGCGTTGGTAAAGATGCGATTACCTCAGGTCTTGAAGTGGTGTGGACGCAGACTCCTACTCAGTGGAGCAATTACTTCTTCGAGAACCTGTTCAAATACGAGTGGGTACAGACTCGCAGCCCGGCTGGTGCAATCCAGTTTGAAGCGGTAGATGCGCCGGAAATTATTCCGGATCCGTTTGACCCGTCGAAAAAACGTAAGCCGACCATGCTGGTTACCGACCTGACGCTGCGTTTTGATCCGGACTTCGAAAAAATCTGCCGTCGTTTCCTGAATGACCCGCAGGCGTTTAATGAAGCGTTCGCACGTGCCTGGTACAAACTGACTCACCGTGATATGGGGCCGAAAGCACGTTACATCGGGCCGGAAGTGCCGAAGGAAGATCTGATTTGGCAGGATCCGCTGCCGCAGCCGACCTATCACCCGACGGAAGAAGACATTCTGAGCCTGAAAGCGGAAATCGCTGACTCCGGGCTGACCGTGAGCGAGCTGGTTTCTGTTGCGTGGGCGTCTGCCTCCACTTTCCGTGGTGGTGACAAACGCGGCGGGGCGAACGGTGCACGTCTGGCGCTGAACCCGCAACGCGACTGGGCGGTGAACGCTACAGCAGCACGCGTGTTGCCAGCGCTGGAGAAAATCCAGCAGGCATCCGGAAAAGCGTCACTGGCCGATATTATCGTACTGGCGGGCGTTGTAGGGGTTGAGAAAGCCGCGAGCGCCGCGGGCGTCAGCATTCATGTTCCGTTCACGCCGGGCCGCGTAGACGCGCGCCAGGATCAGACCGACATCGAGATGTTCGAGCTGCTCAAACCGATCGCAGATGGTTTCCGTAACTATCGCGGCGAACCGGGCGCTGCAACCACCGAATCTCTGCTGATCGACAAAGCTCAGCAACTGACCCTGACCGCGCCGGAACTGACGGTGCTGGTGGGCGGTATGCGCGTTCTGGGCGCAAACTTCGACGGCAGCAAGCATGGCGTCTTTACCGACCGTCCGGGCGTGCTCAGCAATGATTTCTTCGCGAATCTGCTGGATATGCGCACCGAATGGAAAGCGACCGACGACACCAGCGAACTGTTCGAAGGCCGCGATCGCCTGAGCGGCGAAGTGAAATACACCGCCACCCGTGCGGATCTGGTATTCGGCTCTCACGCGGTACTGCGTGCGCTGGCCGAAGTGTACGCCAGCAGCGATGCGCACGTGAAGTTTGTGAAAGACTTCGTGGCGGCATGGGTGAAAGTGATGGAACTCGACCGTTTCGACCTGCAGTAATGTGAATCGCTACTGAAACAAAAATCCCCGCATATGCGGGGATTTTTATAGGTATTTAGCCGTTATTCCCACTCATGCAAAAAACGCTGACCGTACTGGTCGGCAACCAGCAGCGCGGCGTAAACGCGATCCGGGTCAGCACCGCCAGGCATGTTGTGAATAGTTTCACCTTCCGCACAGGAGGCTTCAGCCACTTTGCGCATTTTTGCCGGGATATCTTCTTTAATATCCAGTTGCGCAAGGGTAATCGGCAGGCCAACGGAATGGCACAGGGCGGCGACAGTTTCGATCTCTTCCACTGAGGCGTTTTCCAGCACCAGCTGCGTGAGTGTTCCGAACGCCACTTTTTCACCGTGGTAGTAGTGATGCGCATCCGGAATTGCTGTCAGACCGTTGTGAATAGCATGCGCAGCCGCCAGGCCGCCACTTTCAAAACCGACGCCGCTCAGGTAGGTGTTGGCTTCAATCACGCGTTCCAGCGCTGGGGTGACGACGTGTTGCTCTGCCGCCAGCATCGCTTTTTCGCCTTCTTCAATCAACGTGTTGTAGCACAGTTCAGCCAGCGCCAGCGCGGCCTGCGTGCATTTACCACCTGCCATGGTGGTAGCGCCGCTGCGTGAACAGGCGCGGGCTTCAAACCAGGTCGCCAGCGCGTCGCCGATACCGGCGGCCAGTAGACGAGCCGGTGCGCCCGCCACGATTTTGGTATCGACAATGACCACGTTCGGGTTGTGCGGCAGCATCAGGTAACGGTCGAATTCGCCGTCATCGGTGTAGATGACAGATAGCGCGCTGCATGGCGCATCGGTCGAGGCGATGGTCGGCGCAATAGCGACCGGAAGCGACATATAGTGCGCCAGCGCTTTGGCGGTATCGAGCGTTTTACCGCCGCCGATGCCCAGCACAGCGCCACATTGCGCTTTTTCGGCTACGCCGCGTAAGCGGTTGATTTCGTTTTGGGAACATTCGCCGCCAAACGGAGCGATTTCCAGCGCCAGGCCCGCGTCGCGGAAGCTTTTTTCCAGCGCAGCCTGGGCGAAGCCTAAGACAAATTTGTCACCGACAACCAGCCAGCGTTCCGCCATCGGTTTCAGGTAGTCGCCCAGACGGGTAATGACATCGGCGCCCTGGATGTATTTACCAGGTGATTGAATAATGCGATCCATACTCTATTTCCCTCACAGGTTGATATGACCAAATGCGTTATTCCAGTCCTGCTCAAACTTCTCTATTGCCGACTCTACCGCAGGGGTGTTGATCATTTGTTGCGCTACATCTAAAGGAAGGGTGATTGCTTCACACCCTGCCAGTAAACAGTCCAGCGCCTGACGCGGGGTTTTGAAGCTTGCCGCCAACACTTTGCTGTTGGGGGCGTGCAGTTCCAGCAGCGTTTGCAGTTCCTGTACCATGCGAATTCCGTCGCCGCCCTGGGCATCGACGCGATTCACATAGGGTGCAACATATTTCGCGCCGGCCAGCGCCGCCATTAACCCCTGCGAGGCGCTGTAGACGGCGGTGCCGAGTGTAGGAATGCCTTCTTTCTTCAGCAACTTGATAGCCGCGAGTCCTTCAGCGGTGACCGGGATTTTGACCACAATGCCGGGAACGGCGTTGCTCAGGCGTTTCGCTTCCGCCACCATACCCGCCGCATCACGGCTCATGGTCTGGGCGAATAAAATGCCTTCCGGGCCGACCGCCTTTTGCAGGCGCGGCAGCACATCCCAGATGGATTCCTTGCTGGCCGCGACAATGCTCGGGTTGGTGGTGACACCCGCCAGCGGGAAAATACGCGCCAGACGTTCAACTTCCGCGACATTTGCGGTATCCAGATACAGTTCCATTATTCGTCCTCTTACAGTTCCAGTTCGTGTTGCAGCAGGCTGGCGATGGCATCGGCAGATGCCGCGTTCACCAGCGCGTTACGGAATTCTTCATGCATAATGCGGCGCGCCAGGCGGGAGAAAATCCGCATATGCTGGTCGCCTGCGGCGTGTTTGTTGAGCGTCAGCATAATGATGAATTGTGCTTCGTCGTCGCCCCAGCGTACCGGTGCAGGGAGTCGCGCAACGCTGATGGTTGATTGCTCAATATGTTCTGATTTGCTGTGCGGAATGGCGAAGCTGAAGCCCAGCCCGGTCGAAAACACCGCTTCCCGCGCCCAGAGATCGGCTTCCAGCTTGCGCGGGTAACGACAACGCCCGGCCAGCAGCAGGTTGTCGGTCATCCCTTTGATCACTTCTTCTTTGCTCTGCCAGTCGTTATCCAGCGAGATACAGGAGGTGGCGATCAGCGGCGCGTCCTGCTGGCTCATGCGGAATTGCGCCAGCAAATGCTCCACTTCCAGCGAAGTGCGGCAGGCCATCGCCTGATTGAGCAACTGGCGGCAGGCGCGGCTGTCGAGCTGCGCCAGACGCGCTTTGGTCGCCGGAATCGACGGCGCGCTCATGCTCAGTTCATCCAGCCCCAGGCCAACCAGCAGCGGTAAAACTGACCCTTTCGCGCCCAGTTCGCCGCACAGGCCAATCCATTTCCCCTGGCGATGCACCGCCTGCACGGCGTAATCCAGAGCACGCAGGAAGGCCGGGTTCAGGCTGTTGTAATGACGGGTGACTTTGGCGTTATCGCGGTCTACTGCCAGCAGATACTGGGTTAAGTCGTTGCTGCCGATGCTGAAGAAATCGATCTCTTCGCAGCACTGATCGATGATGAACATTACTGATGGCACTTCCAGCATGATGCCCAGCGGAATACGCTCATCAAACGGAATATGTTCATTGCGCAGTTGCTGTTTGGCTTCCGCGAGCTTCTCTTTGACCCATAAGATCTCTTCCATCGAGGAGATCATCGGGATCATGATTTTCAGCTTGCCGTGCGCCGAGGCGCGCAGTATCGAACGCAACTGGGTGGTGAACAGCGCCGCATACTCTTCATAAATACGCACCGCGCGATAGCCGAGGAACGGGTTGTTTTCAGCCGGAATATTGAGGTAATCCACCGGCTTATCGCCGCCAATATCCATGGTGCGCACAATTATACTGCGGCCATTGGCAGAACTGAGTGCCTGGCAGAAAATGTTATACAGCTCGTCTTCGCCCGGTGCGCTGGCACGATCCATATAGAGCATTTCGGTGCGGAACAGGCCAACGCCTTCCGCACCGTTGCCGAAGGCGGCCTGCGCTTCTACCGAATGGGCGATGTTAGCGGCTACTTCAATGCGTAAGCCGTCGGCGGTGCGCGCTTCCTGGCTCAGCCAGACGCTTTGTTGCTGGCGCAGTTGTTCCTGTAGCCACGCTTCCTGCTGGTAGTAGCGCGTCACGGCGGAATCTGGCGCAACGACTACCGCACCCGCGTTGCCGTCCAGGTAAATCTGTTGCCCCTGACAGGCATTGAGCACGTCAATATCCACACCGACCAGCGTCGGAATATTAAAAGAACGTGCCAGAATCACCGTGTGTGAGGTGGTGCCGCCACTTTGTAGCAGCAGACCTTTGAGCAGGGTTTTATCCAGTTCGAGGAACTGGCTGGGGGTGAGTTCTTCCGCCATGCAGATGGTCGGCTGAGTCAGCTTGCCCGGTGCCGGGAAACGTTGTTCGCCATAAATTTGCTGTAACAGTTGATAGCCGACGTCACGCACGTCCAGCGCACGCTCTTGTAAATAGCTACTGCTGGAGCGGGCGAATTCATCACAAAAATGGTTGGCGCTGCGAACAATCGCGTCGGCGCAGCTCAGTCCATCGTTCACGCCAGCCAGCAGATGCTGGCGCAGGGAGGTATCGGTGGCGAGCGAACGATGGGCTTCCAGAATCGCGCTGGCGGTGGTGTCGCTGTCCAGCAGATGCAGTTCGAGCATTTTGGTCAGCCGCCCCAGGCCGCTGTCCAGCGCCTGCTGCTCCTCTTCCACGCTGCGCGAAGTGGGTAACTCCCCCGGACGATTTAAATCGAGTGAGGCCAGACGCGTTAAAACGCCGCCTGCGCTACCGCTACAGACAGACTGTGCGCGAAACAGCGTCGGGTTGAGATGGGTGAGCGATTCCGGCAGCGGAGCCTGTTCAATCGTGGCCGCCTGCGCCAGCGGCGCATCGCACAGGGGAAATTCTTCACGGATCCAGCGAGAGAGATGCTGCCAGGCGGCCTGTTCATCCTCGCCGGTAATCAGCAACTGGCAGGCGTCGTTCACCAGGGTGTCGGTGCCAATCAGCGCCAGCGCGCTTTTGGCGTTGCCTTTGCGGTCGGTGCGCAGGTTGTGCCATTCAATGGTACTGGTGAAGGCGTTGCACTGCGTTTCAACATGGCTGGCAGGGCGCGCATGGACGCCGTTCGGTAATTTACAGACAAACTCTATAACCTGAGCCATCACTTTATCTCCCAAATCATTCAATATGGGGAACAGGATGGAGGCTTGGACGCGGCACGGCTATCTGACAAATCTGCCAAAAACTGGATAAATGTAATATCCAGCGTAAAGTGAGAGTTCCTTCACAAGTTCCCATCTGGTGGGCAGTAGCTATGAGCCATGAACTTTTGAGTCCGATCGCATTTTTCTGATGCGATCACAATTGTCCAGTAAATGCCCCTTTTATCCACTGTCTGTCACTTCGTCAATTACCTATCGTTTCCACAACCTCGTTATGGATATGGGCGCGTAACGCCCGGGAGCAACTGATGAAAGAGTTGGTGCAGATTCTCAAAAACACCCGTCAGCATTTAATGACCGGGGTGTCGCACATGATCCCGTTTGTTGTGGCAGGCGGGATCCTGCTGGCGGTTTCCGTGATGTTATACGGCAAGGGCGCGGTGCCGGATGCCGCCACCGATCCGAATCTCAAAAAGTTGTTTGATATTGGCGTGGCCGGTCTGACGTTGATGGTGCCGTTTCTGGCGGCGTACATCGGTTATTCCATTGCTGAACGCTCCGCGCTGGCACCCTGCGCAATTGGCGCCTGGGTAGGCAACAGTTTTGGCGCGGGCTTCTTCGGTGCGCTGATTGCCGGGATTATCGGTGGGATCGTGGTCTATTACCTGAAAAAGATCCCTGTACATAAGGTACTGCGCTCGGTGATGCCGATCTTCGTGATCCCGATTATTGGTACGTTGATCACCGCAGGTGTGATGATGTGGGGTCTGGGCGAGCCGGTCGGCGCGCTCACGGTGGGCCTGACGCACTGGTTACAAGGTATGCAGCAGGGCAGCATTGTGGTGTTGGCGGTGATTATGGGCCTGATGCTGGCATTTGATATGGGCGGCCCGGTGAATAAGGTGGCCTATGCGTTCATGCTGATCTGCGTCTCGCAGGGCGTGTATACGGTGGTGGCGATTGCCGCCGTCGGGATATGCGTGCCGCCGCTGGGGCTGGGCCTCGCAACGCTGATTAATCGGAAAAACTACAGCAGTGAAGAGCGCGAAGCAGGGAAAGCGGCGCTGGTGATGGGCTGTGTGGGCGTGACGGAAGGGGCGATTCCCTTTGCGGCGGCTGACCCGCTGCGCGTGATCCCGTCCATTATGGTGGGCTCCGTTTGCGGTGCGGTGACGGCAGCGCTGATGGGCGCTCAGTGCTACGCCGGGTGGGGCGGGCTGATTGTTCTGCCGGTGGTGGAAGGCAAGCTCGGCTACATTGCGGCGATTGTCGTCGGCGCGGTGGTGACGGCGGTGTGCGTGAATATCCTGAAAAGCCTGGCGCGCAAGAATACAAAACCGGTCGCGGAAAAAGAAGACGACCTGGATCTGGATTTCGAAATTAACTGATTGAAGAGGTAACTATTATGACCATGATTATCGCGGTAACCGCTTGTCCGTCTGGCGTCGCACATACTTATATGGCGGCAGAAGCGCTGGAAAGCGCGGCGAAAGCCAAAGGCTGGGACGTGAAGGTTGAAACGCAGGGTTCCATTGGCCTCGAAAATGAACTGACGGCAAGCGACGTTGCCGCCGCAGATATCGTGATTCTGACCAAAGATATCGGCATCAAGTTTGAAGAGCGTTTTGCCGGGAAGACCATCGTGCGGGTTAATATTAGCGATGCGGTAAAACGTGCCGATGCGATTATGGGTAAAATTGAAGCGCATCTCGCACAAACGGTGTAAGCGCGAATACCGGGCTGGCGGGGAGACTCGCCAGCGTGCATGAAACCCGAAGCAGGAGAAGACGATGACGGTATCCCACGCAAGACGATTAGTCGCAGTCACCGCCTGCGTGAGCGGCGTGGCGCATACTTATATGGCCGCCGAGCGGCTGGAAAAGTTGTGCCAGCAGGAAAAATGGAGCATCAAGATTGAAACCCAGGGCGCGCTGGGAATTGAAAATGCACTTACCGCAGAGGATATTGAGCACGCTGACGCGGTGCTGCTCATCACCGATATCGAGCTGAGCGGGGCAGAGCGTTTTACCCACTGTCGCTATGTGCAGTCGGGTATTTATGCGTTTTTGCGCGAACCGCAGAAAGTGATGAGCGCGGTGCGTAAACTGCTCTGTGCACCGCAGCACACGCATATTATTCTGGAGTAGTTTTCTTTTCCGTGAGCTGACTGTGGTACTGGCGACGGTACTCTGACGGCGAGCGTTCGGTATTTTTGCGAAATAAGCGGCAGAAGTAGTTACTGTCGACAAAGCCGCAGGCGTGCGCAATCTCTTTCACCTTCAGGTCGTAACCCTTCAGCAGCATTCTGGCGTGCTCCAGCCGCGTATGATTCAGATATTCGTTAAATCCCACCGCACCGGTTTTCTGAAACAGATGTGAGAGATAGTTGGGCGAGATATAAAACGCCTGTGCGACCGATTCGCGGGTGAGCGGAGAAGCGTAATGTTCGTCGATATAGTCGCGAATGGCGTCGAAAAGTGCCTGACTGCGCGAAGCCGTTTGAATCTGGCTGCCCAGCAAATCGCAGCAGTGGCTCAACAGGCTGGCGACAATCAACCGTGCGGTATGTTGTTCCTGCGGCTGCATCTGCATTTCATGCAGCGTTTGCAGGAGAAACGAACCGATGCGCGGCCCACGCCGGGCGACGTGCTGGCGATGGAGACTGTGCGAATGGCTGCCGTCCCAGTGCACCAGGCTAAAGCCGAGCTGTTGCTTGCCAAACAGAATGCTGAGGGTGGTCACCGGCGTTTGCCATTGCGGGAAGTTCCAGCCGCCGGCGGGCACAAACAGGACATCATGACGCTGCATGCGGATGGACGCGCCAGCGTCGCTAAACTCACCCTCCAGCACAATTTCCAGACGCGGGAAATCGACCTGATACGCCAGTTCAGGTGCCGGGCTGGTGCTGCAGGCAAAGTGAATTTTTTGCAGTTCAGCCGGATTATTGATTAGCCGGGTGAGCAGTTGCGTGATGTCGTGATGCATAGCGATCCCTTCTCTGTTGCATTGCTCGCAACATTAACGGGATGCGAAAAAAAAGGCCACTCCTGAATGGAGCGGCCTCAAAGATTGCAGACAACGTGCGCTTTGTTTTGCCGGATGCGGCCTACATTCAATATCTTGCAGAAAACCTGTAGGCCTGATAAGCGGAGCGCATCAGGCAATTCTCACTGATTACCCTGGAGCTCTCCGTAAGGCAGTGAATCGTAATCTTTTAAGCCGTTTTTCTTGTACGGGTTGCCAATCCAGCGCGTCATTGGTGTGAACTGCGGGCTGGTGATGGAACGCGTCGCGTCATAGCCGTCATAACTCAGCCCGGCTAAGTCTGACCAGGTATGAATCAACTCTGAACTGCTGTACTTGCGGTTAACGTCCTGTGAGAAATCACGCGGATGCGCCGCTTGCCATTTATCAGACGTCCACAGCATAAACGGTACGGTGTACATGTGACGCGTCGGCGCTAGCTCATTACGTCCCTGAATGTTATGTGGTGGCGTGTCATACACTTCTTCACCGTGATCGGAGAAGTAGAGCAGGAATCCGTTCGGGTTCGTCGCTTTGTACTCGTTGATCAGGCTGGCGACTACGTGGTCGTTGTACAGGTTCGCGTTATCGTAGGCGTTGTATTCGTCCTGCTGTTCCTGCGATAAGCCAGCTGGCAGGTGGTCGGTTTTGCCGTCAAACTTGCCCCATTTCTCCGGGTAGCGATACTCATATTTGATATGCGTACCCAGCAGGTGAACGATGATCAATTTCTTCGGTGCCGGGTCAGCCATCACTTCTTTAAAGGGGGCCAGCACGTTGGTGTCGTATTCACGTGCGCTCTGCGTACGCTGCTGGTTCATATAGAACTGTTTGTCCGTTTGCTTCGAGAACACCGTCAGCATGGTGTTACGTTCAGTCATCGTCTGCTGGTTAGTTATCCAGAACGTTTTGTACCCCGCCTGCTTCATCATGTTCATTAATGACGGTTTAGTCAGGTAGAGGTCCGGGTTTTTCTCGTTCGCAAAGGTCAGCGCCTGTTGCAGGATTTCGATGGTGTAAGGGCGAGACGTGACGACATCGTTGAAGACGGTCAGGTTCTTGTCGTTCTTATGCAGGGCATCGAGTTCCGGCGTGGTTTCACGCGGGTAGCCATACAGGCTCATACGGCCACGTTGGGTCGATTCACCAATCACCAGCACCAGCGTGCGCGGCGCATCGCCGGAGCTGTCTTTCAAATTCGCCAGCGGCGGTAATGCGTTATTCGCGTTTAACAGTTTGTTCAGGCTGTTTAATTGCTGGCGATATTGATAGTAGCCAGTAATAAACTGCCACGGTGCGGCGGGCTCCATGCGGGAAGCCATACCGTTCAGCGTTTTTTCCAGCGGTTTATCACCGACAACGCTTCCAGCCACAATAGGATTAAGAATTAACCCATACAGCAGCGCAAAAGAAATCAGCCAGCGGCTGAGGTGCGGGATATAAACAGGCTTCAGTCTCGACCACAGGAAAATCGCCACCGCGGTATACGCCACCGCCGTCAGAACAATCTTCAGACTGAAATACTGGCTCATGTATTCGCTGGCTTCATTGGCGTTCGATTCGAACATAATGAACAGCACGCTTTGCGAGAATTCCTGCCCGTAGATGACGAAGTAGCACAGCGTCGCCAGCGAGGCCGCCCACAGCACTATCCCAATAACGGCGGCAATGATGCGTGTTTTACCTGGGAACAGAAAAATAGGGATCAGCCACAGCGAGCTGAATAAGAGAGAGTCACGAAATCCGTTCGTACCGCTATAGCCGGTTAAAAGGATAATGGCCTGCAGCAGGGTGGAGAAAAACCAAAAGTAGAGCAGCGCCCAACCAAGGGCCTTCCAGCTAAACTTAGTTTCAGCCGGGGTAGTAGTGGAGAGCATAAATTAAGCCTGTCAGAATTCGTGGCGCCAACCGTAACAATATTTTATTAAGTGAACCTTAAGGTGCACTCCAGCAGTTATTGTTGCGGCAGTAAAAAATCACGTTTAGCAAATGGGTAGACAGGGCGAAGATGAAAAGGTTTTGCGGTGAAACTAAAAAATAAATGCGCTTAACTCGGTGTGAGCCAGCGCACTTATTTCGTTGAGACTTAACTTAAATTGATTAGCCGGTGTTACGCATACCTGCTGCAACGCCTGCGATAGTCACCATCAGCGCCTGCTCAACGTTAGGATCCGGCTCTTTGCCTTCTTCTTCCGCCAGACGTGAACGGTGCAGCAGCTCGGCCTGGAGTACGTTTAGCGGGTCGGTATAGATGTTACGCAGCTGAATAGACTCGGCGATCCACGGCAGGTCGGCCATCAAATGCGCGTCGTTGGCAATCGCCAGCACCACTTTGATATCGGCTTCCAGCAAGGTGCGGAGTTCTTCACCGAGACCCCACAGCTCCTTTTTCACCAGACGCTGATCGTAGTATTCCGCCAGCCAGAGATCCGCTTTTGCGAACACCATTTCCAGCATACCCAGACGGGTGGAGAAGAACGGCCAGTCGCGACACATGGCTTCAAGCTGGCTCTGTTTGCCATCTTCCACCACTTTTTGCAGCGCCGCACCCGCGCCCAGCCAGGCGGGCAGCATCAGGCGGTTCTGCGTCCAGGCGAAGATCCACGGAATGGCACGCAGGGATTCCACACCGCCGGTTGGGCGACGTTTTGCCGGACGTGAACCGAGCGGCAGTTTGCCCAGTTCCTGTTCCGGCGTCGCGGAGCGGAAGTAAGGCACGAAATCTTTGTTTTCACGCACGTAGCCGCGGTACATCTCGCAGGAGATATCGGACAGCTCGTCCATGATGCCGCGCCACTCCTCTTTCGGCTCCGGCGGCGGTAACAGGTTCGCTTCCAGAATCGCACTGGTATACAGCGACAGGCTGCTGACGGTGACTTCCGGCAGGCCGTATTTGAAGCGAATCATCTCGCCTTGTTCGGTCACGCGCAGGCCGCCTTTTAAGCTTCCCGGCGGTTGAGAGAGCAGTGCCGCATGGGCTGGCGCGCCGCCACGGCCAATCGAGCCGCCGCGACCGTGGAACAGGGTGAGTTCGATACCGGCTTTTTCGCAGGTTTTGATCAGCGCGTCCTGTGCCTGGTACTGCGCCCAGGATGCGGCCATGACGCCCGCGTCTTTCGCGGAGTCGGAATAGCCAATCATCACCATCTGTTTGCCCTGAATAAAGCCGCGATACCAGTCGATATTCAGCAACTGGGTCATGACATCGTTCGAGTTGTTCAGATCATCAAGGGTTTCAAACAGCGGCGCCACTGGCAGCGCGAAGGTAATACCCGCTTCTTTGAGCAGAAGATGCACGGCCAGCACGTCGGACGGCGTTTTCGCCATTGAGATGACATAGGCGGCGACCGAGCCAACCGGCGCATCGACAATCGCTTTACAGGTATTGAGGACTTCGCGTGTTTCGTTGCTTGGCTCCCAGCTACGCGGCAGCAGCGGGCGCTTGGAATTCAGTTCACGGATCAGGAACGCCTGTTTGTCGGCTTCTGACCAGCTTTCATAGTCGCCGATACCGAGATAACGAGTCAGCTCGCCGAGCGCTTCAGTGTGGCGAGTGCTCTCCTGACGGACGTCAATACGTACCAGCGGTACGCCAAAACACTTCACGCGGCGCAGGGTGTCGAGCAGTTCGCCGTTGGCGATAATGCCCATTCCACAGGCTTGCAGGGATTTATAGCAGGCGTAAAGCGGATCCCACAGTTGTTCGTTCTGGCTGATTAAACCCGCCGGTTTCGGCAGACGCTGGCCTTTCAGGCGCGCTTCCAGCCAGGATTGGGTGGCCATTAACTGGCTGCGAATGTTTTTCAGCAGATAGCGGTACGGCTCCTGAGCGCCTTCTTCGCCTACCAGGGCGCGCAGCTCGTCGGTGCACTCGACCATCGACAGTTCGGAGATCAGCAACTGAATATCTTTCAGGAACAGGTCGGTCGCTTTCCAGCGGCTCAGCAGCAGGACGTGACGGGTAATTTCAGCGGTAACGTTCGGGTTGCCGTCACGGTCGCCGCCCATCCAGGAGGTAAAGCGAACGGGCACGAAGTCGACCGGCAGGCGGTAGTTCAGATTCTCTTCAAGCTGTTCGTTAAGCTCGCGGAGGTAATTGGGCACGCCTTCCCACAGGCTGTTTTCCACCACGGCGAAGCCCCATTTGGCTTCATCCACCGGGCTTGGGCGGTGCTTACGGATTTCATCCGTGTGCCAGGACTGAGCAATCAGCTGACGCAGGCGGCGCATCAACTGGTTACGCTCGTAGTCGGCGATATCTTTGTTATCCAGTTGCTTCAGGCAGCCGTTGATTTCGCCCATTTTGTGGATCAGCGTGCGGCGCGTGATTTCGGTCGGGTGCGCGGTCAGAACCAGCTCCAGCGACAGCGATTCGACGGCTTTTTTAATGGTGGCTTCGGTGAGATTGGGTTGGTCTTTGAGTTTACGCAGCGTACGCGCAATCACTTCCGGGTTGCTCGCGGCTTCGCCTTTCGGCGAGATGCTGTGATATTGCTCGGCGGTATTCGCCAGGTTCAGAAACTGGCTGAAGGCTCGTGCCACCGGCAGCAGTTCATCATTGGAGAGGTTTTGCAGCGTTGTCAGCAGCTCCTGACGGTCGGCTTCGTTGCCAGCACGCGAGGATTTCGACAATTTACGGATAGTTTCTACACGGTCAAGAATGTTCTCACCAAGCGCATCCCTGATGGTATCGCCTAGCACTTTACCGAGCATACTGACATTACTACGCAACGCGGAATATTGTTCGTTCATGTTAACCCAGACACCCCATCTCATTTTATTTTGTTATACCCCAGGCTTCGGAACGCAAAGCCAGGATAAGCAACCTCCTTTATAAAGCCACGTAAAAACCCCCACGTCAATTGCTGCGAAATCGCTTCAGCAATCGAGTAAATCGCGGCAATTTACGAAATTTAATTCGCATCGTGTCAGATAAGTAATGCTTATGGAAATAGGGGGCGCAGATGCCCTCACCCCGGCCCTCTCCCACAGGGAGAGGGAGAAAATCGGGTCTCTCTCCCTTGAGGGAGAGGATTAAGGTGAGGGGACATATCAATGCCAGCAGAAGTGATGCACAACCTGGGTAATCAATTCGCGCGTCGGCTTAATAAAGCGCGTTTCCAGATATTCATCCGGCTGGTGGGCCTGATTGATAGAGCCTGGCCCGAGTACCAGCGTCGGGCACAACGTTTGAATGAACGGTGCTTCGGTACAGTAGTTCACCACCTCGGTTTGTGCACCGAGCAGTTTTTCGACGACCTGAACTAACTGGTGGTCTGGCGGGCATTCGTAACCCGGGATCGGCGGATGCAGTTCTGAGACGGTCAATCGGCCAGGCCACTGAGCGCTCACCGGTTCCAGCGCTTCATCCAGCAACCCATTGAGATCGTTCAACGTCATGCCCGGCAACGGGCGAATATCCATATGCAGTTCACAGCAGGCGCAGATACGGTTCGATGCATCGCCGCCGTGAATGGCACCGAGGTTGAGCGTCGGGTAAGGCACGGTAAACGCCTCGTAGTGATAGCGCTCTTTCAGTGCGTCCCGCAGTTGCATCACGCGGCCAATCGCGTCATGCATGATTTCAATGGCGTTGACGCCGCGCGCCGGGTCGCTGGAGTGGCCTGACTGCCCCATTACGCGAATGGCGCTGGAGATGTGGCCTTTATGTGCGCGCACAGGCTGTAATGACGTTGGCTCGCCAATGATGGCACAGTCCGGGCGCAGAGCAGTGGTTTCGGCAAAGTAGCGCGCGCCAGCCATACTGGTCTCTTCATCGGCGGTCGCCAGAATGTAGAGCGGCTTTTTCAGCGTTGATACGTCCACATCGCGCAGCGCATCGAGGATGAAGGCGAAGAAGCCTTTCATGTCAGCGGTGCCCAGGCCGTAGAGTTTGTTTTCATGCTCGGTCAGGGTGAAGGGATCGCGCGTCCAGCGGCCATCGTCGAACGGCACGGTATCCGTGTGACCGGCAAGCAGCAGGCCGCCTGCTCCGTTTCCGGTGCTGGCCAGCATATTGAATTTATTGCGTGTGCCAGGAACCGGTTGGATCTCAACGTTAAAGCCTAACGAGGCAAACCAGTCGCCGAGCAGAGTGATTAAAGACGCATTACTTTGATCAAGCGCTTCTTCGGTCGCGCTGATGGAAGGTGTGGCGATCAATGCACGGTAAATCTCGATAAATGGCGGTAAATTGTTTTTCATTGTTGACACACCTCAGGTCGTGATAGTATCAATATTCATGCAATATTTATGAATAAAAATACAATATCGTTGAGCATTAGAAAACCCTTAAACCATAAGGTAAAAGGCAAAAGACGCTCAACAGGGTGAGGAAGATAAGCATTCTTCCCAGACATATGACGTAAGAAGGTGAACAGCCCCGATGTTGAATACGCTGATTGTAGGTGCCAGTGGGTATGCTGGCGCAGAGCTTGTGACCTATGTAAATCGCCATCCGCATATGAACATAACCGCTTTGACGGTCTCAGCGCAAAGCAATGATGCAGGAAAGTTAATCTCTGACCTGCATCCTCAGCTGAAGGGCATTGTGGATTTGCCATTGCAGCCGATGTCGGATATCAGTGAATTCAGCGCCGGTGTGGATGTGGTTTTCCTCGCCACTGCGCACGAAGTCAGCCACGACCTGGCACCGCAGTTTCTGGACGCTGGTTGCGTGGTGTTTGACCTCTCCGGAGCGTTTCGCGTGAACAACGCGCCTTTCTACGAAAAATATTACGGCTTCACCCATCAGCATCCTGAATTACTTGAGCAGGCGGTGTATGGCCTCGCCGAGTGGTGCGGCGACGCGCTGAAAGAGACCAACCTGATCGCCGTGCCGGGTTGCTACCCGACGGCGGCGCAGCTCTCGCTTAAACCGCTGATTGATGCCGATCTGCTGGATCTCACTCAATGGCCAGTGATCGACGCCACCAGTGGCGTGAGCGGTGCCGGGCGTAAAGCGGCGCTCTCTAACAGTTTCTGTGAGGTGAGCCTGCAACCGTATGGCGTGTTTAACCATCGCCATCATCCGGAAATTTCAACCCACCTGGGGGCGCAGGTGATTTTTACCCCGCACCTGGGTAACTTTAAACGTGGCATCCTCGAAACCATCACCTGCCGCCTGAAACCGGGCGTGAATGCAGACCAGGTGGCGGCGACCTTCCAGCAGGCGTATGCCCACAAACCGCTGGTGCGTCTCTATGACAAAGGCGTTCCGGCGCTGAAAAACGTGGTCGGTTTACCGTTCTGCGATATCGGTTTTGCCGTGCAGGACCAGCACCTGATTGTGGTGGCCGCGGAAGATAACCTGTTAAAAGGCGCCGCGGCGCAGGCTATACAGTGCGCTAATATTCGTTTCGGCTTCGTCGAGACGCAGTCTCTTCTTTAAGGTGTGATGACGATGAATCCATTAATTATCAAATTAGGCGGCGTGTTGCTGGATAGCGAAGAAGCGCTGGAGCGTCTGTTTACTGCGCTGGTGAATTATCGAGAGTCACATCAGCGCCCGTTAGTGATTGTGCACGGCGGTGGCTGCGTAGTGGATGAGCTGATGAAGCAGCTTAACCTGCCGGTGAAAAAGAAAAATGGCCTGCGCGTGACGCCTGCTGACCAGATAGACATCATCACCGGCGCGCTGGCGGGTACGGCCAACAAAACGCTACTGGCGTGGGCAAAGAAACATGATATCGCCTCTGTAGGCCTGTTCCTGGGCGATGGCGATAGCGTCAACGTGACCAAACTCGATGAAGAACTGGGCCACGTTGGCCTGGCGATGCCGGGTTCGCCAAAACTCATTAACCTGCTGCTGGACGGCGGCTTCCTGCCGGTTGTCAGTTCAATTGGCGTGACGGCTGAAGGTGAGCTGATGAACGTCAATGCCGACCAGGCCGCTACAGCGCTGGCGTCGACGCTGGGCGCGGATCTGATTCTGCTTTCTGACGTGAGCGGCATTCTTGACGGTAAAGGTCAGCGTATCGCCGAGATGACGGCGGAAAAAGCAGAGCAACTGATCGAACAGGGCATTATTACCGATGGCATGATTGTGAAAGTGAATGCGGCGCTGGATGCCGCGCGTACGCTGGGTCGCCCGGTGGATATCGCATCATGGCGTCATGCGGAGCAACTGCCGGCGCTGTTCAACGGCACGCCGATTGGCACGCGGATTCTGGCTTAATATTTTCCCTCACCCTAGCCCTCTCCCACAGGGAGAGGGGATTGTTCGGTGCGTGAGGGTAGCTTTCAGGCAACATTAAACGAATTTTAAGGAAACGAGTTATGGCACTTTGGGGCGGGCGTTTTACTCAGGCAGCGGATCAACGGTTCAAACAGTTCAACGACTCTTTGCGCTTCGACTATCGCCTGGCGGAACAGGATATTACTGGCTCTGTCGCCTGGTCTAAAGCGCTGGTTACGGTCGGCGTGTTGACAGTTGAAGAGCAGCAGCAACTGGAAGAGGCACTGAACGTGCTGCTGGAAGAGGTTCGTGCGAACCCGCAGCAAATTCTGCAAAGCGATGCCGAAGACATCCATAGCTGGGTGGAAGGTAAGCTCATCGATAAAGTCGGGCAACTGGGTAAAAAATTGCATACCGGGCGCAGCCGTAACGATCAGGTGGCGACCGATCTGAAACTGTGGTGCAAAGATACCGTTGCGGAGTTGCTGTCGGCTAACCGTCAGCTACAGAGCGCGCTGGTGGAAACGGCGCAGCAGAATCAGGATGCCGTGATGCCGGGTTACACGCACTTACAGCGTGCGCAGCCGGTGACTTTTGCTCACTGGTGTCTGGCCTATGTTGAAATGCTGGCGCGTGATGAAAGCCGTCTGCAGGATGCAGTAAAACGCCTCGATGTCAGCCCGCTGGGTAGCGGTGCGCTGGCGGGTACGGCTTACGAAATCGATCGTGAACAACTGGCTGGCTGGTTAGGTTTTGCCTCTGCAACGCGCAACAGTCTGGACAGCGTTTCTGACCGCGACCACGTGCTGGAACTGCTGTCCAATGCCTCAATCGGCATGGTGCATTTATCGCGCTTTGCTGAAGATTTGATCTTCTTTAACTCCGGCGAAGCGAATTTCGTCGAACTGTCTGACCGTGTGACCTCGGGGTCTTCCCTGATGCCGCAGAAGAAAAATCCGGATGCGCTGGAGCTGATTCGCGGTAAGTGTGGCCGCGTGCAGGGCGCGTTGACCGGCATGATGATGACGCTGAAAGGTCTGCCGCTGGCGTATAACAAAGATATGCAGGAAGACAAAGAGGGCCTGTTCGACGCGCTCGACACCTGGCTGGACTGCCTGCATATGGCGGCGCTGGTGCTGGACGGCATTCAGGTGAAACGCCCGCGTTGCCAGGAAGCGGCGCAGCAGGGTTACGCCAACGCGACAGAACTGGCGGATTATCTGGTTGCTAAAGGCGTGCCATTCCGTGAAGCGCACCATATCGTCGGTGAAGCGGTGGTCGAAGCGATTAAACAGGGCAAACCGCTGGAAGCGCTGGCGCTGGCGGATCTGCAAAAATTCAGCAGCGTGATCGGCGATGATGTATATCCGATCCTGTCCCTGCAATCGTGCCTGGATAAACGTGCGGCGAAAGGCGGCGTGTCACCGAAGCAGGTGGCGCAGGCGATTAGCGATGCGAAACAGCGTTTGATTTAACGAGAATCCCCCTCACCCTAGCCCTCTCCCATCGGGAGAGGGGCTAGTCCGTGTAACCTTTTGCTCGATCGGTTCCCTCTCCCTGTGGGAGAGGGCTAGGGTGAGGGGTTACGCCCAAAAAAAATGCGGACCTGAGGGTCCGCAAACGTTCACGTTGGCTTTAGTTATTTCGAGTTTGAGAGAAACTCTGCGAAACATCACGGTGACTTCAAGGGTTAAGGAGGTACCGTTCCGTTTCTGTGTTGCATTATTGAACAGAAAGCTTGATAGGGATAATCGTTCGTTGCTATTCTATCTATCGCCGCGAACTATCGTGGCAATGGAGGATGAATAATGAATATTCGTGATCTTGAATACCTGGTCGCGTTAGCCGAACACCGGCATTTCCGTCGGGCGGCAGACTCGTGCCACGTCAGTCAGCCAACGCTGAGTGGGCAGATCCGCAAGCTGGAAGATGAGCTGGGCGTGATGTTGCTGGAACGCACCAGCCGTAAAGTGCTTTTCACCCAGGCAGGCTTGCTGCTGGTGGATCAGGCGCGCACGGTGTTGCGTGAGGTCAAAGTGCTCAAGGAAATGGCAAGCCAGCAGGGAGAGACCATGTCCGGTCCGCTGCATATCGGTTTGATTCCGACGGTTGGGCCGTACCTGCTGCCGCACATTATCCCAATGCTTCACCAGACTTTCCCAAAACTCGAAATGTACCTGCATGAAGCGCAAACGCATCAACTGCTGGCACAGCTCGACAGCGGTAAGCTGGATTGCGCCATTCTGGCGCTGGTGAAAGAGAGCGAGGCGTTTATCGAAGTGCCTCTGTTTGATGAGCCAATGATGCTGGCGATCTATGAAGATCACCCGTGGGCTGAGCGCGATCGCGTGCCGATGTCCGATCTGGCGGGGGAAAAACTGCTGATGCTGGAAGATGGTCACTGTCTGCGTGACCAGGCGCTCGGGTTCTGTTTTGAAGCGGGCGCTGATGAAGATACGCATTTCCGGGCAACCAGCCTCGAAACGCTGCGTAATATGGTGGCGGCAGGCAGCGGTATTACGCTGTTACCGGCACTGGCTGTGCCGCAGGAACGTCGCCGTGATGGCGTGATCTATCTGCCGTGCATTAAGCCAGAACCTCGCCGCACCGTGGGCCTTGTTTATCGTCCGGGATCACCCCTGCGCAGTCGCTATGAGCAACTGGCAGAGGCTATTCGTGGCACGATGGAAGGTCACTTCGACGAGAAAGCGTTACCAAAGGCGGTTTAAACCATTAAGCGCCGCTACCCGATAGGCTTCGGCCATGGTCGGGTAGTTAAAGGTGGTGTTAACAAAGTACTCGATAGTGTTACCGCCGCCTTTTTGCTCCATGATTGCCTGGCCGATGTGAATAATCTCCGCCGCGCGTTCGCCAAAGCAGTGAATACCCAGAATCTCTTTCGTCTCCCGGTGGAACAGAATTTTCAGCGTTCCCACGTTCATGCCGACAATCTGCGCGCGCGCCAGGTGTTTAAACTGCGCCCGACCCACTTCATACGGTACTTTCATCGCCGTCAGTTGCTGTTCGGTTTTGCCCACAGAACTGATTTCCGGAATGGTGTAAATCCCGGTTGGAATGTCTTCCACCAGGTGCGCCGTCGCTTCGCCTTTTACCATCGCATGTGCGGCAATGCGGCCCTGATCGTAGGCAGCAGACGCCAGGCTCGGATAACCAATCACGTCCCCCACCGCGTAAATGTGCGGCAGGGCCGTCTGGTACATGCTGTTCACTTTTAACTGACCGCGGCTGTCACACTGCAGGCCGATGTTTTCCAGCGCCAGCGAATCGGTATTCCCGGTGCGTCCATTGGCATACAGCAGGCAGTCAGCTTTCAATTTCTTGCCGGATTTCAGGTGCATGATGACACCGTCGTCCAGACCTTCAATTTTCTCGTACTCTTCGTTGTGGCGAATGACCACACCGCTGTTCCAGAAATGATAAGAGAGCGAGTCCGACATCTCCTGGTCGAGGAACGCCAGCAGACGGTCGCGGGTGTTGATCAAATCAACTTTGACGTCCATTCCACGGAAAATGGAGGCGTACTCACAGCCAATTACCCCCGCGCCGTAGATAATGACGTGGCGAGGTTCGTGATGCAGGCTGAGGATTGAGTCGCTGTCGTAAATGCGCGGATGGCTGAAGTCGACGTCGGCAGGGCGGTAGGGGCGCGAGCCGCAGGCGATAACGAATTTTTCCGCCGTCAGCGTTTCGACCGAGCCGTCCGGGCACTCCAGCGCCAGCGTATGTTCGTCAACGAAATGCGCGTTGCCCTGCAAAATTTCGCAGTGATTACGCTCATAAAAGCCCTGACGCATGCGAGTCTGCTGATTAATCACGCTGTCAGCATGGTTCAGAATGTCGGCGAAAGAGGAGCGGAGAAGTCGGGTGTGGTCGCTGTAAAGGGGGTTCTGGTTGAATTCAATAATGCGGCTAACGGCATGACGAAGTGCTTTTGAGGGGATGGTGCCCCAGTGGGTACATCCGCCGCCGACATTATGATAACGCTCAATAACGGCGACACGCGCTCCCTGTTTCACCAGACCCATCGCAGCGCCTTCGCCGCCGGGGCCGGAACCAATTACTATTGCATCATAATCGTAGGAATTTGGCATGGTAAGGCTTACCTGTTCTTATACATAAAAGCAACAGAATCATAACATCTTCACTGTGATAACCCAATTATCATTGTGCTTTTTTCATGCAAAAGAGCATAAATCGCCCGTAAACAATCATTCACAAAGCTATGTATACTCAAAATCATTCGAGTTTCGTCAAGGCGGCAAGGGAGAGAATCCCCAGAAGCTTACTGAAGTAAGCGACTGGGGTGAACGAGCGCAGCCAACGCAGGAGAAACTTGAAGGATGAAGAGTATAAGTCGATTAGTTTTAATCTCTGGTATAGTGCCAACAAGGCATTTGGAAGGATTCAATCATCGTGATGGGCGTTAGAGCGCAACAAAAAGAAAAAACCAGGCGTTCGCTGGTGGAAGCAGCATTTAGTCAACTGAGTGCTGAGCGAAGCTTTGCCAGCCTGAGTCTGCGTGAAGTGGCTCGCGAAGCGGGCATTGCGCCAACCTCTTTTTACCGACATTTTCGTGACGTCGATGAATTGGGGCTGACGATGGTGGACGAAAGCGGCCTGATGCTGCGTCAGTTGATGCGTCAGGCGCGTCAGCGTATCGCCAAAGGCGGCAGCGTGATCCGTACTTCCGTGTCGACATTTATGGAGTTCATTGGGAATAACCCTAACGCTTTTCGCCTGCTTTTGCGCGAACGTTCCGGTACGTCTGCGGCGTTTCGTGCTGCGGTCGCGCGTGAAATTCAGCACTTCATCGCGGAACTTGCCGACTATCTGGAAATCGAAAACCATATGCCACGCGCCTTTACCGAGGCACAGGCAGAAGCGATGGTGACGATTGTCTTTAGCGCAGGCGCGGAAGCGTTAGATGTCACGCCGGAACAGCGCCGCCAGCTGGAAGAACGACTGGTGCTGCAATTGCGCATGATCTCGAAAGGCGCGTATTACTGGTATCGTCGTGAACAGGAAAAAACGACACATCATTCCGAATAAGGTGGAAGACGAGCAATGAAACAGTCAGGACAAGATAAAGGAACGCTGTTGCTGGCGCTGATCGCTGGCTTATCAATTAACGGAACTTTTGCGGCGCTGTTTAGCTCCATTGTGCCGTTCTCTGTATTCCCGATTATTGCGCTGGTGCTGACGGTGTACTGTCTGCATCAGCGGTATCAGAATCGCACGATGCCGGTGGGGTTGCCTGGCCTGGCTGCGGCCTGCTTTATTTTGGGCGTGCTGTTATACAGCACCGTGGTACGCGCGGAATATCCGGATATCGGATCTAACTTCCTGCCAGCGGTGCTGTCGGTGATTCTGGTGTTCTGGATTGGCGTGAAAATGCGAAATCGGAAACACGAGGTTGCTGAATAACATGTGTTGTTTGCCGGATAAGGCGCTTACGCCGCCTCCGGCAAGACAAGGGGATTATTTCTTCGTTAGCAGAACGCCGCACTCCATATGGTGCGTATACGGGAACTGATCAAACAGCGCCAGACGTTCTACATTGTGCGTCTGGCCTAACGTTTCCAGATTCTGACAGAGGGTTTCCGGGTTGCAGGAGATGTACAGAATACGCGGATACGCCTGCACCATTTTCTCGGTTTCGCTGTCTAGCCCGCTGCGCGGCGGATCGACGAAAATCGTTTCACACTGATAGCTTTTTAAATCAATGCCCTGCAAACGGTTGAATTCCCGCACGCCGTTCATCGCCTGGGTAAACTCTTCCGCCGACATGCGAATAATCTGCACGTTATCAATGTGGTTTGCCGCAATGTTGTATTGCGCGGCGGCGACGGACGGCTTGGCAATTTCGGTGGCCAGCACCCGGTCAAAGTTGCGCGCCAGCGCCAGCGAGAAGTTACCGTTCCCGCAGTAGAGCTCCAGCAAATCACCCGTAGAATTTTTCGTGGCGTTGAGCGCCCACTCCAGCATTTGCACGTTCATTGCCGCGTTCGGCTGGGTAAAGCTGTTTTCCACCTGACGGTAGATCATCTCTTTCCCGGCTACCGGCAGGCGTTCGTCGATATAGTCTTGATCCAGCGCGATTTTCGTTTTTGTCGCGCGGCCGATGATATGGACGTTCAGGTTCTGCGCGCGCAGGGCGTCGCGCAGCGCTTGCGCCTCGGTACGCCACGCGTCGTCGAGCTTTTTATGGTACAGCAGAGAAACGATCGCCTGATTGCTTTGCGTAGACAGGTAATCAATCTGGAACAGCTTGTGGCGCAGCGTGTGGTTATTACGTACGCCGTCCAGCATGGCGGTCATCAGCGTATTGATGAGCTCACTGGCCGCCGGGAAAGAATCCACGCGGATGCGGCTTTTGGTCTGCTGATCAAAAATGATGTGGTACAGGTCGTCACCCTCATGCCAGATACGAAATTCCGCACGCATGCGGTAATGACTGACTGGCGAGCGAAACACCTCCGGAACCGGCGCGTTGAATGGGGCCATCATCGTTTGCAGACGGACCACTTTCTCGGCCAGCTGCGCTTCGTATTGCTCGGTAGGAAGGTGTTCGGGGGTCATGATGCATCCTGAATAATAAAAGTACGCGGGGATTGTAGGGCCTGCTCAGGGGATGTCCAGCGATTGATGTTCTTCGAAATCGTAATAGCAGTCTGGACATCTATATGTAACTAAATGTAGCATCCGGGTTCCGGTCCTGTGAGTTAAAAGGGAATCCAGTGAAAATCTGGGGCTGACGCGCAGCGGTAAGGAGTGGTGGGATGAACGCATTTTGCAGACACTGCCTGAAAAGGTGGGAAGTCCTCATCCGGTAAACGCCCCCAAGCCCGAAGACCTGCCGGGTGACGTCGCACTGGGTTTTCATCATCGCGGGCTATTGATGAAACCGGCGGCATCCTTATTCTATTGTGGATGCTTTAACAATGATTAAAAAAACTTCGCTGATGACGGCGTTATCCGTCTCGGCTTTTTCCGTTTGGGCGCAGGACAGCACTACAGACACGCTCGTCGTAACAGCCAGTCGTTTCCAGCAGCCGGTCAATACCGTTCTCGCGCCGATGGATGTCGTCACCCGAGATGACATCGACCGCTGGCAGGCCAAAAATCTTAATGATGTGATGCGTCGCCTGCCGGGCGTCGATATCGCACAATATGGCGGGATGGGGCAGAGTTCTTCGCTCTTTATCCGCGGCACTGAAACCAGGCAGGTTTTGGTGCTGGTCGATGGCATTCCGATGACCCGCCCTGGTATCTCTAATAACCCCGACCTTAACCAGATTCCGCTTTCGTTAGTTCAGCGCGTAGAGTACATCCGTGGGCCGCGCTCGGCGATTTATGGTTCCGGTGCGATGGGGGGGGTTATCAACATCATTACCCACTCTGACGAGGAACAATCGAAAATTTCCGCCAGCATGGGCTCTAAAGGCTACCAACAATATGATGGCACATTGCGTCAGCGCTTTGGCGATACGGTAGCGACGGTGGCGGGCTCTTATGAAACCACCAAAGGATTTGATGTGCAGCCGGGCTCGACCTGGAACCACGATAACGATCGCGATGGCTTCCGCAATAAAACCTTCTGGGGAAGCCTGGAGCATAAATTCAACGATAGCTTCGATGGCTTCTTCCGTGGCCACAGCTATACCAATAATGTGGATTACGACCTGGGAAGCCCACCGTACTCACCAGCATACAGTGCGGATGAAGAGCAACTGTATAACCAGACCTGGGATACCGGCCTGCGATTCCATTCCGGAATCTACTCTTCGGAGCTTATCGCCAGCTATCAGAAGGTGAAGGACTATAACTACAGTAGCATTTATGGTCGTTATAAAGACGGCACAACGCTTGACCGCATGACCCAGCGTAACCTCCAGTGGGGGAACAACCTGATTGTCGGACATGGCTCGGTAAGTGCCGGGGTGGACTGGCAGCAACAGCGTTTGACTTCGTCGGATACGGCGATATCTGATACCTATAAGCGCGACAATACCGGGCTTTATCTCACCGGGCAGCAGCAGTTTGGTGACGTGACGCTGGAAGCATCGGGCCGTGAAGATCACGATGAGCAGTTTGGCTGGCACGGTACCTGGCAAACGGCGGCGGGCTGGCAGTTCGTCGAGAACTATAAAGTGACGTTATCGTACGGTACTGGTTTCCTGGCACCATCGTTAGGTCAGCAGTTTGGTTCGACACGCTTTGGTATTAGTTCGAATCCGGATCTGAAACCGGAAGAATCGAAACAGTGGGAAGCGGGGCTGGAAGGTTTGACCGGGCCGCTGGACTGGCGTTTGTCAGCGTATCACTACAAGATTTCTAATCTGATTACCTACTATTCCGATCCGGTTACCTATGACGGAGAGTACGCTAACATTAACTCGGCGACCATTAAGGGTGTGGAGTGGACCGGTAGTTTTGATACGGGGATCGTTAATCATCGTGTGACGCTGCAATATATGGATCCGCGTAACGACGAGAATGATGAAGTGCTGGCGCGCCGCTCTAAGCGTCAGGCGAAATATCAGCTTGACTGGACGATGTTTGATGTGGCTATGGATGTGTCGTGGCAGTACTACGGTCGCCGCTACGATAACAACACGTCGCAATACAATCCGAAACAGCAGGTTTTACCGAGCTACAGCACGGTTGATGTTTCCGCGTCATATCCAGTCACCTCACAGCTCACAGTTCGTGGTAAAATAGCCAACCTGTTCGATAAAGATTACGAGACAGTTTATGGCTACCAAACTGCAGGACGGGAATACACCTTGTCTGGCAGCTACACCTTCTGAACCACGGCCTACCGTACTGGTGTTTGACTCCGGTGTCGGTGGGTTGTCGGTCTATGATGAGGTCCGTCAACTTTTGCCGGACCTTCATTACATCTACACCTTCGATAACGTTGCCTTTCCTTATGGGGAAAAAAGCGAAGCGTTCATTGTTGAGCGCGTGGTTGAGATTGTGACCGCCGTTCAGCAACGTTATCCGCTCTCCCTGGCAATTATCGCCTGCAACACTGCAAGCACCGTTTCATTGCCGGCCCTGCGTGAGAAGTTTGCCTTCCCGGTGGTCGGTGTGGTGCCGGCCATTAAGCCGGCGGCGCGTTTATCGGCGAACCGTATTGTCGGCTTACTGGCAACGCGTGGCACGGTGAAGCGTCCTTATACGCATGAACTCATCGCTCGTTTTGCCAATGAATGCAAAATCGAAATGCTGGGTTCGGCAGAGCTGGTGGAGCTGGCGGAAGCGAAACTGCATGGCGATCCGGTTTCACTGGATGAGCTGCGTCGTATTCTGCGCCCGTGGCTGCGGATGCAGGAGCCGCCGGATACGGTTGTGCTCGGTTGTACGCATTTCCCGCTGCTGCGTGACGAACTGCTGCAGGTGCTCCCGGAAGGCACGCGGATGATCGATTCTGGCGCGGCGATTGCGCGTCGCACGGCCTGGCTGCTGGAGCATGAAGCGCCAGATGCGAAATCGACGGAAGAGAATAAAGCGTTTTGTATGGCACTGACCGACGAAACTGTACGACTTTTACCCGTCTTACAGCGTTACGGCTTCGAAACGCTTGAAAAACTGCCAGTTTAAACCGGTTTTGCTCAAAAAAGAGACGGTTGAAAAGTTTTTTTTAAACAGGGGTTGTCAACGTCTCAGAACTCCCTATAATGCGCCTCCACTGACACGGAACAACGGCACGCAAGCCGCCGGGTCAGCGAGGTTCTTAAGAGAACTTCAGCAGAGAAAAGTGAAATAAAACTTGACTCTGTAGCGGGATGGATTAATATGCACACCCCGCGCCGCTGAGAAAAAGCGAAGCGGCACTGCTCTTTAACAATTTATCAGACAATCTGTGTGGGCACTCAATGATACGGATTCTTAACGTCGCAAGACGATAAATGAATACCAAGTCTCTGAGTGAACACGTAATTCATTACGAAGTTTAATTCACGAGCATCAAAC
>QNRL01000014.1 GCA_003315335.1 Pseudocitrobacter faecalis | reverse complement strand
GGGCATAAGCGACTCCATAAACGGGTTCTTATGCCTTAGTTGTAAGTGTCTACCATGTCTCCGAACAAGTGTTCACTATGTCCCCGGACTGTACACTCCCACAGGGAGAGGGAACCGATTGTGCCCGCTGGTTTTCTCCTTCTCCTTGTGGGAGAGGGGAACGGATTGTGCCCAGGTTTTCTCCCTCTCCCTGTGGGAGAGGGGCGGGGTGAGGGGAGGCAAATTACTTCACATCATCCGGCAGCGCATACGCGACAATATAGTCGCCCATCTTCGTACCAAACGAACCATGTCCGCCTGCGGAGATGACCACGAACTGCTTGCCATTCGCTTCATAGGTCATCGGCGTCGCCTGACCACCTGCCGGTAAACGACCCTGCCACAGTTTTTCACCGTTGCTCATGTTGTACGCGCGCAGATAGTTATCAGCGGTTGCCGCGATGAACAGAACGTTACCTGCAGTAGAGATTGGCCCGCCCAGCATCGGCATACCCATATTAAACGGTACAGGAACTGGCATCGGGAACGGCATGCTGTCCTGCGGGGTACCGATACGTTTTTTCCATACCACTTCGTTCGTTTTCAGATCCAGCGCGGAGATGTAACCCCAGGCTGGCTGTTTGCAAGGCAGACCAAACGGCGACAGGAACGGGTTCAGGGTAACGCCGAACGGCACGCCATACTGCGGCTGAATACCGGATTCGGTACCGCTACCTTTCGCGTCTTTCGGCGGCTCCATTGGGTTACCAGGGCCACGTGGGATCAGTTTAGAGACAAACGGCAGTGCCATCGGGTTGGCAATCGCTACCTGACGGTTCGGGTCAACGGAGATACCGCCCCATTCGAACATCCCCAGGTTACCCGGGAATACCAGTGTGCCCTGCTCAGACGGCGGGGTGAAGATACCTTCATAGCGCATCTGGTGGAACATCACGCGGCACACCAGTTGGTCGAACATGGTGGCGCCCCACATATCCGCACCGGTTAAATCTTTCTTCGGACGGAAGCTGAGATCCGAGAACGGCTGGGTTTTGGTGACGTAATCACCTTTCGCCGCGCCCTGCGGAACCGGTTTTTCCGGAGCCGGGACGACCAGCTCGCCGTTACGACGATCCAGAACGAAGATGTTTCCCGTTTTCGCCGGCGCGTAAATAACCGGGACTTTCTGGCCTTTAACCGTAATATCCGCAAGCGTCGGCTGGGACGGCATATCCATATCCCACAGATCGTGGTGAACGGTCTGGTAACTCCACACCAGTTTCCCGGTAGTGGCATTGAGTGCCACGATAGAGCTGGCATAGCGTTCCTGCTCCGGCGTACGGTTTCCGCCCCAGATATCTGGGGTGGTCACGCCCATCGGCAGATAGACCAGATCCAGTTTCGCGTCATACGCTGCCGGTGCCCAGGAGTTCGGCGAGTTAAAGGTAAAGGTGTGTTCATCCGACGGAATGGCGTTCGGATCTTTCGCGCCCGGATCAAAGGCCCACAGCAGCTTACCGGTGTTCACGTCGAAGCCACGAATAACGCCAGACGTTTCACGCGTCGAGAAGTTATCCGTCACCGAACCGGCAATGACGATGGTTTTATCGGTAATAATCGGCGGAGAGGTTGGTTCATACAGGCCCGGCGTAGTATCCGGCATGTTGGTCTGAAGATTAAGGATCCCTTTATTGGCAAAGGTCTCACACAGTTTGCCGGTTTCGGCGTTGAGGGCAAACAGACGACCATCGTTCACCGGTAAAATAATGCGACGCGGGCAGTCTGCCATGACATCGGGACTTGCCGTTTCGGCACGCGCTTCGTGGTAAGAAACACCACGGCAGGTGACGTGCTGGAAGCTCGGATTGGAGTTGAGTTGCGGATCAAAGTGCCACTTTTCTTTCCCGGTTGCCGCATCCAGCGCGAACAGACGCTGGTGGGCGGTACAGAGATAAAGCATGTTGCCGACTTTAATCGGTGTCACTTCATTGGTCAGCTCACCCGGATCGTCTTCGCGTTTAAGATCGCCAGTACGGAACACCCAGGCTTCTTTCAGCTTGTGGACGTTATCCGCGTTGATCTGCTTAAGCGGAGAGAAACGCTGGCCTTCCTGATTACGGCCATAAGCAGGCCAGTCTTGATCCGCCACGGTGGAAATCGGCTCGGCAGGTGTCGCTTCGGCGTTTAACGTACCGTTCACTTCCTGCGGGTCATTGAAGCCAGCCCAGGTCAGGATGCCGCCGCTAATCAGTAGCGCCACCACCAGCGCGGCAACGGCTCCGCTGGATGGGATAATCAGGCGACGCCAGACAAATGGCAAAATCAGCCAGATACCGAAGAAGACCAGAATATCGCTGCGCGGGGTCAGCGCCCAGAAGTCGAAGCCCACTTCCCAGACGCCCCAAATCATGGTCGCCAGCAGGAAAGCAGCATAAAGCCAAAGCGCCGCACGTTTGCTACGCCACAGCATCACCGCCACGGCCAGCATCACCAGGCCGGCGATAGGGTAGTACCAGGAGCCGCCAATCGCGACCAGCCAGCCTCCTCCGATGAGAAGATAGAGCCCACAGATAGCCGCAAAAACGGCCGTGAGCACCACGAGTAACCGTGGTTGTTGTGATTTTGTTTCTGCCATAGAGAATACTCGCGTCAGTTTGTTAATTATTGCTTTCAATTGATTATAGGATTTAACAACTGTGACGGGTATCACAAAATTTGCTTTATTATCCAATTCAGCGGAGAAATCGATTTGCTGGTATACTGACGCGCTTGCCGAACGATGCCTGCGCGTAGCGCCGGGATATCGATAGATTTACCTCTAAAATCATATGGTTAGTTTTATGAAACATACTGTGGAAGTGATGATCCCGGAAGCGGAGATCAAAGCGCGTATCGCTGAATTGGGCCGTCAAATTACTGAGCACTACAAAGACAGTGGCAGTGAAATGGTGTTAGTGGGTTTGCTGCGTGGCTCATTTATGTTCATGGCTGACCTGTGCCGTGAAGTGCATGTCTCCCATGAAGTCGATTTTATGACGGCTTCCAGCTACGGCAGCGGTATGTCCACCACGCGTGACGTCAAAATCCTCAAAGATCTGGACGAAGACATTCGCGGTAAAGATGTGTTGATCGTGGAAGATATCATCGACTCCGGGAACACCCTGTCGAAAGTCCGTGAAATTCTTAGCCTGCGTGGGCCAAAATCATTGGCAATCTGTACGCTGCTGGATAAACCGTCCCGCCGCGAAGTCAACGTGCCGGTTGAGTACGTGGGCTTTGCCATTGAAGATGAATTTGTCGTGGGATACGGCATCGATTACGCACAGCGTTATCGCCATCTGCCATATGTCGGGAAAGTGGTTCTGCTGGACGAGTAATCGTAGTTTGGTGTCGGGTAGCGCTTCGTCCGACCTACCTATCTAAGCCGGGTGAGGCGATGCCGCCGCCCGGCTTTTTAACAGATGTTACTTGTGGTTGGCGTGTTTCAGCTTGAGGTTAGAAATCCCGTTGCGATAACGCTGCTCCAGGGTTTCACGGTTGGTTGCCGTCACATCAAGATCGCGCAGCAGGCCATCGTGAATGCCGTAGGCCCAGCCGTGAACGGTGACTTTCTGCCCACGTTTCCACGCTGACTGCATAATGGTAGAGTGGCCCAGGTTATACACCTGCTCCATCACGTTCAGTTCGCAAAGCGTGTCCAGACGGCGCTCCTGCGGCATTTCACCGAGCAGAGAACTGTGTTTGAACCAGATATCGCGAATGTGCAGTAGCCAGTTGTTGATAAGGCCGAGCTCCGGGTTTTCAACCGCTGCCTGAACACCGCCGCAGCCATAGTGGCCGCAGATAATGATATGCTCAACTTCCAGCACATCCACAGCGTACTGAACCACGGAAAGACAGTTCAAATCGGTGTGAATGACCAGGTTGGCAACATTTCGGTGAACAAATAATTCGCCCGGCTCAAGACCGGTTAAACGTTCGGCGGGAACGCGGCTGTCGGAACATCCAATCCATAGAAAGCGCGGTTTCTGCGCTTGCGCCAGTTTCTCGAAAAATCCGGGGTCCTCTTCCACCAGCATTTTTGACCATAGTTCATTGTTGCTGATGAGTGTATCTATGTCTTTCATGGAGGTTAACGACCTGTAACCAAGTAAGTGCGTTGCGCTAATATAGGTCAACTCAACTTTTTTTAAAACCATACATTGAACGCAAGAATTCAAAAGAGATATTCAATGACCATTGCACTGGAACTAAAACAGCTCAAAAAAACCTATCCTGGGGGCGTCCAGGCACTGCGCGGAATCGATCTGCAAGTGGAAGCCGGAGACTTCTACGCGCTGCTCGGGCCGAACGGTGCGGGGAAATCAACCACGATTGGCATTATCAGCTCACTGGTGAATAAAACGTCCGGCTCTGTGAGCGTGTTTGGCTACGATCTGCAAAAAGATGTGGTGAACGCCAAACGCCAGCTTGGCCTCGTGCCGCAGGAGTTTAACTTCAACCCCTTTGAAACGGTGCAACAGATTGTGGTGCACCAGGCGGGCTACTACGGCGTTGAGCATAAAGATGCCATTGAACGCAGTGAAAAGTATTTAAAACAGCTCGATTTGTGGGAAAAACGGAACGAACGTGCGCGTATGTTATCTGGTGGGATGAAGCGTCGTTTGATGATTGCTCGCGCCTTGATGCACGAGCCAAAACTGCTGATTCTGGATGAACCCACCGCAGGCGTGGATATCGAACTTCGCCGCTCAATGTGGGGTTTTTTGAAGGATTTAAACGACAAAGGCACCACGATTATTCTCACCACTCACTACCTGGAAGAGGCGGAAATGTTGTGCCGCAACATTGGCATCATTCAGCACGGTTCGCTGGTGGAAAACACCTCGATGAAGAACCTGCTTTCAAAGCTTAAGTCGGAAACGTTCATTCTCGATTTAGCGCCGAAGAGCCCGCTGCCAACGCTTGATGGCTATCAGTATCGTCTTGTCGACACCTCAA
Source organism: Pseudocitrobacter faecalis (assembly GCA_003315335.1). Taxonomy (GTDB): domain Bacteria; phylum Pseudomonadota; class Gammaproteobacteria; order Enterobacterales; family Enterobacteriaceae; genus Pseudocitrobacter; species Pseudocitrobacter faecalis. The sequence goes on along the minus strand of QNRL01000014.1, from coordinate 79,432 downwards.
CTTTAGAAGTGGAAGTTCTGCGTGAGCAGGGAATTAACAGCGTGTTCGCCCAGCTTAGCGCGCAGGGTATTCAGGTATTAAGTATGCGTAACAAAGCGAACCGACTGGAAGAGCTGTTTGTCTCGCTGGTCCATGAAAAACAAGGAGAGCAGGCATGATGCAGCTTTATTGGGTGGCCCTGAAAAGTATCTGGACCAAAGAGATCCACCGTTTCATGCGTATCTGGGTGCAAACGCTGGTGCCGCCGGTCATTACCATGACCCTCTACTTTATTATCTTCGGTAATCTGATTGGCTCACGTATCGGTGAAATGCATGGTTTCAGCTATATGCAGTTTATTGTGCCGGGGCTAATTATGATGTCTGTCATCACCAACGCCTACGCCAACGTTGCCTCTTCATTCTTTAGCGCTAAATTCCAGCGCAACATTGAAGAGTTGCTGGTCGCACCCGTACCGACGCATGTGATTATCGCCGGTTATGTTGGCGGTGGCGTGGCGCGCGGGTTATGTGTGGGCATTCTGGTGACGGCCATTTCCCTTTTCTTTGTGCCGTTCCAGGTGCATTCATGGGTATTTGTCGCGTTAACGCTTCTCCTGACGGCGGTGCTGTTCTCGCTGGCGGGCCTGCTCAACGCAGTTTTTGCGAAAACCTTTGATGACATCAGCCTGATTCCGACCTTCGTGTTGACACCGCTTACCTATCTCGGCGGGGTGTTTTATTCCCTGACGTTACTGCCGCCGTTCTGGCAGGGGCTGTCGCATCTGAACCCGATTGTCTACATGATAAGCGGCTTCCGCTACGGCTTTCTTGGCATTCATGATGTGCCGCTGGTCACCACCTTTGGCGTGCTGGTGATTTTTATCGTCGCCTTCTACCTGCTGTGCTGGTATCTCATCCAGCGCGGACGCGGCCTGCGTAGTTGATTCGCCACTCCCCCGGGTTTTCCCGGGGGAAAAATTAGAGCGTTATCACCGTTATTTTTCCTTTTTCCCGCTACAGTATGCTTTTACCAGGGAGGTAAGTCGCTATGTTGGGTTGGGTAATCGCCTGTCATGACGATCGGGCAGAGGAATTGCTCGAACGTCTGGAGAAAAAATTTGGTTCGGTAGCCCAGTGCCGGGCGGTGAATTACTGGCGCGGAATGAGTTCCAATATGCTCAGCCGCATGATGTGCGACGCGTTACATCAGGCAGATTCCGGTGATGGTGTCATTTTTCTGACCGATAAAACCGGCGCAGCGCCTTATCGCGTTGCGGCTTTGATGAGCCATAAGCACGATCGTTGCGAAGTGATTTCGGGTATCGATTTTCCTTTACTCGCCCAGTACTATCCGCTGCGGGAGACGCTCAGCAGCGAGGATTTTCGCAATGCCATTGTTGATCGTGGCCCGGCGGGGGTCAGTAGCCTGTGGCATCAGCAACAAAAAAATCCGCCCTTCGTCCTGCTACATGACGCGTATAAATATTAACCGTATTCATTGATGTTGCTTTTGTTACAATAGCGGCAGTTTTTTGCTGCGGTTTTTATCCATGTTAATGCGCATTGTATTCATGCTGACGTTGCTGCTCTCCAACGGCGCGGCGGCAGCCCTGACGGCCCCGCAAGGGCTTCCTCCTCGTTATATGCAAACCACTGAAGATGCGGCAGTCTGGGCGCAGGTGGGCGATCGTGTTATCACGGTCGGTAATATTCGCGCAGGGCAAATCCTTGATGTGGTGCCTACGTCGGCGGAGTATTACGAATTTCGCTTCGGATTTGGCACCGGGTTTATCGATAAAGATCACCTTGAACCGGTACAGGGGCGACAGCGCGTTGAGGATGGACTGGGCGATTTACATCGGCCAACCAGTAACCAGAACCTGATAACCTGGAAAGATACACCGGTCTATAACGCGCCGGATGCTGGCAGCGCGCCGTTTGGTACGCTGGCGGAAAATCTGCGCTATCCTATTCTGAGCGCGCTAAAGGGACGGCTGAATCAAACCTGGTATCAAATCCGCATTGGTAATCGGCTGGCCTACATCAGTTCGCTGGATGCGCAGATGGATAACGGTATTCCGATGCTGACCTATCATCACATCCTGCGTGATGAAGAAAATACACGCTTCCGTCACACCTCGACCACCACCTCGGTGCGCGCTTTCAGTAACCAGATGACCTGGTTGCGCGATCGGGGGTATGCCACCCTGAGCATGTATCAACTGGAAGGCTACGTGCGCAATAAAATGAACCTCCCGGCGCGGGCGGTGGTGATTACCTTTGATGATGGCCTGAAATCGGTCAGCCGTTATGCGTATCCGGTGCTGAAGCAGTACGGCTTCAAGGCAACGGCGTTTATTATCTCGTCGCGCATAAAAGCGCATCCGCAAAAGTGGGACCCGACATCACTGCAGTTTATGAGCATTTCAGAACTACGTGGTATTCAGGATGTATTTGATTTTCAGTCACATACCCACTTCCTGCATCGCGTCGATTATTCTCGTCATCCGATTCTACTGAGTCGCAGTTACCACAATATTCTGTTTGATTTTAAACGTTCACGTCGGGCACTGGCGCAGTTTAACCCGCATGTGCTCTATCTCTCTTACCCGTTTGGCGGCTATAACGTTGCGGCAGTGCAAGCGGCAAACGACGCGGGATTCCATCTGGCGGTCACAACGGTGAAAGGGAAGGTGAAGCCGGGGGACAATCCGTTCCTGTTGAAACGACTCTACATCTTAAGAACGGATTCACTGGAGACCATGTCGCGGCTGGTCAGCAACCAGCCGCAGGGGTAGGGGGAATCAGGCAACCTGAACCGGAATGGCTTTTGCGGTGCGTTTCATCTCATTGTCGCCTTCAAAGTAAGCGACTTTCGGACGCCAGGTACGGGCTTCTTCATCTGGCATGGTGACGAAGCTTGCAATGATCACAATATCGCCCACTTCGGCGCAGTGTGCAGCCGCACCGTTCACCGAGATGATGCGGGAACCGCGCTCTGCCGCAATCGCGTAAGTGGAAAAGCGCTTACCATTAGTCACGTTCCAGATATCAATGGCTTCGTTTTCAAGAATACCGGCAGCGTCAAGGAAATCCTGGTCAATGGCGCAAGAACCTTCGTAGTGCAGGTCAGCCTGGGTCACTTTGACGCGATGGAGCTTACCTTGCAGCATAGTGCGAATCATAACTTCTACCTTTCTACCATAACGATAACAAAGCTGATGTGAATATCAGCTTCAGGAAATTCCTGGCAGTATTGCCCGATTTTGGTTGGGTGTCTACTCATCTGGTGTCGTTTCTTCGCACAGTTTGCGTACAGCTGCGAGAAACTGACGGTAACGAATGTATCTCTCTGATTTTTATCCCGAGTCGTCTCGAGGCGTTAACATTGCCTTGCTGACGTTGGGTTGCTGTTCCAGCGATACTGCGCGCATGGGATGAATGGCAAAGGCCGGGATAATGCAAAGAGTCGCCAACACGCCGCATGATGCGGTATTCAAACAGTTTTTGACGCACACCGATACGGCACGTGATTTTCTGGATATTCATTTGCCGCAGGACATTAAAGCGATTTGCGATCTCAGTACGCTCAAGCTGGAGTCCGGGAATTTTGTCGAAGAGAGTTTACAGGAGCAGTACTCTGACGTGCTTTACTCCGTATCGATGCAGGGGCATTCAGGCTATCTGCATATTCTGCTCGAACATCAAAGTACGCCGAGTAAGAAAATTGCCTTTCGGATGATGCGTTATGCCATTGCCGCCATGCAACGCCATCTTGAGGCGGGTTTTCAGCAGTTGCCGCTGGTGGTGCCTATCCTTTTCTATCAGGGGAAAACATCCCCTTATCCCTACTCAATGTGCTGGACGGATATGTTTGCCTCGCCGGAACTGGCTCGACGCCTTTATTGCGAGCCGTTCCCGCTGGTGGATGTCACCACCATTCCGGACGATGAAATTATGCAGCATCGCCGCGTGGCGATACTTGAACTGCTGCAAAAGCATATTCGCCAGCGCGATTTAATGAAAATGCTGGAGGATCTGGTCACCCTTTTAAGCGCGGAGTACACTAGCGAAAGTCAATTAATCACGCTGGTAAACTATATGCTATTGCGTGGTCATACTGACCAGCCGAAACTATTTTTCCGTGAACTGGGAAGGCGTTTGCCAAAGGAGAAGAAGATGGGAACTGTTGCTGAGTGGCTTGAAGAGCAGGGGATATTAAAGGGAATACAGCAAGGTATGCAACAGGGCGAAAGCAATGCCACGCAACGTGTTGCGGCACGCATGTTGAAAAGCGGCATGTCGCCAGAACTGGTTGCTGAGATGACTGACCTAACCCGCGAAGAAATCGATAAAATACCCGACTGGCGCTGACCGCTGTCAGCGCCAGTTTCGGTCAATCAGCCTAATTCGACAATTTTGTTGTCGATGAGGCGAGCCTGTCCGAGCCATGCGGCCATCAGGATCACCGCACGTTTGCTGCTGTCGGTCAGGTCGAGCAAAGTATCGGCATCGCGGATCTGAATGTCGTCGGCGCGGAAGCCCTTTTCATTCAGCTCCTGCTCGGCGATGGCGATCATTTCCTGCTGATCGCGTTCACCGTTTTGCAGTTTTTCAGCCACGCTACTCAGCACTTTATATAAGCCTGGCGCGATCTTACGTTGATCCGCCGTCAGGTAACCGTTACGTGAGCTGAGCGCCAGGCCATCTTTGGCGCGAATAATCGGCACGCCCACGATTTCAATATCGAAGCCCATGTCGGCAACCATTTTGCGAATCAACGCCAGTTGCTGAAAATCTTTTTCGCCGAAGCAGGCGATATCCGGCTGAATCAGGTTAAAAAGCTTGCTGACGATAGTTGAAACGCCGCGGAAGTGCCCCGGTCGGCTGGCACCTTCGAGCATGGTTGAGAGACCCGGTACATCGACAAAAGTATGATTCTCAGTGCCCTGCGGATAGATTTCCTGCGCAGAAGGTGCGAAAACCAGATCGACTTTGCGCTTGTTCAGCTTCTCGCTGTCTTCCTGCAAGGTGCGCGGGTAGCGAGCCAGATCTTCCGGACGATCGAACTGCATCGGGTTAACGAAAATACTGACCACTACCACATCCGCACGTGATTTTGCTTCGTCGACCAGCTTCATGTGGCCATCGTGCAGGTTGCCCATGGTGGGCACCAGCGCCACGCGCTTGCCTTCCATACGCAGACGGCGGATATGCTGACGCAGCAGCGGCAGGGTTTCGATAATTAACACAACGTGACTCCTTAATGGAAACTGTGTTCTTCGCCCGGATAGACACCGGACTCCACTTCAGCCATATACTGCCGCACGGCAGCACGGATGTCGCCCGTTTCGGCGAGGAAATTTTTGGCGAATTTGGGGATATGGCCGCCGGTTATCCCGAATGCGTCGTGCATCACCAGAATTTGTCCATCGGTAACGTTACCTGCGCCAATACCGATAACCGGGATCACCAGCGCTTCGGTAATGCGTTTCGCCAGCTCAACCGGCACACATTCCAGTACCAGCAGTTGCGCTCCCGCGGCTTCCAGGGCCAGCGCGTCGCTCAGCAACCGATCGCCCGCATCGCCACGGCCCTGCACTTTATACCCGCCGAAAACGTTGACCGACTGCGGGGTTAGACCCAGATGACCACACACCGGTACGGCGCGCTCGGCCAGCATTTTGACCGTATCGGCAAGCCACGCGCCGCCTTCAATTTTGACCATGTTCGCGCCCGCGCGCATCACGATAGCCGAGTTTTCAAACGCGTGTTCCGGCGTGGCATAAGCCATAAACGGCAGATCGGCCAGCAGCAGGCAGTTTGGTGCACCGCGACGCACGGCGGCAGTGTGGTAGGCGATGTCTTCAACCGTTACGGGCAGCGTGGATTCGTGCCCCTGAACAGTCATGCCCAGCGAATCGCCGACCAACATCACGTTCAGCCCTTCATCAGCAAACAGTTTGGCGAAGCTGTAGTCGTAAGCGGTAATGGTGGCGAAGCGTTTTTTTTCTTGTTTGTATTTGTTCAGTAAGGAGATGGTGGTCGGTTTCATCATAACCCCTGTTAGCCATAAGTGTTATCGATAGGATTGGCGCATTGTAGGGGATGTGAGTGATGAGTGTTAGCCCTTTATGGTCAAAACAGAAACCGGCAGGCGTGCCTGCCGGTTATTAATTAAGGGTAAGTGATGGAGAAAACTGCCGTCGCTTTAAACTCGCCGGAGACAATCCGTTGGTTGCTATCTTGTTTCAGCGTGGCCGTAAAATTGAGTGGCTGGCTTACCGCTGTGCCTATTGAGCCAGTACCGATAATACCATTGGTGGGGTCGGCGTTGTCTGAGTAAGCCTTATACACTGACGAGGCATCGTTGGGGAGGAGTAGAACTTCCGGATAATGAGAGTTCTGTAGCCCTTTGATTTCAACGCCGACGCCCTGTGCTTCATTGCGGGTAAGCGTATTTCCCAACAATGATGGGGATGTGGCAGGCGCACTGGTCGTCATCTTGACCTCAATATCTGTCACGCGATAGCAGTTCTGTAGATCGATTGCAAATGGGACGCTGCTGACTCCCTCTATCACTTCCTTCGGCGTGTAATCGCCCAGCCTTACCGTATCACTCTGAGTGACAGAGTCGCCCGAGAGCACGGCGGCTAAGCAGGTTGGAGAACTTAACGTGACGTTATCGAGATTTATTATCTGATATATATAACGCGAAACTAATCCTGCGCCAGGGTTAAGGTTTTTTAAGGTGTAGTGATAAGGTGAGTCGCTCAGTAATGTAATACTGCCCGTGGTATCAGGATTGAAGGTCGCATCGTTATAAAATTCAAGGTCAACGTTGGCTTCCAGACCACCGAGTGCCTGATATTTGCCTGAGTTGCCTGTGCACCCCGCGGAATAGTTAAGCACCAAAGCTTCTCTACCCATATTCCCTTCACCGACGTAAAAGTCACTGGTGGAAGTGGTATCGAATGAAACAAGATTGTACATATGCATCGTAAAGTACAATCCCTCTATGTTGGTTTTAAAAAGTTTATGACCACCATAAGAGTAAGGGGAGGCAACCAAATGACTCTCCAGGGTAATTGGTTCACCTGAGCCTCCGTTCGTACAGTAAATTAACCCTGTATTAGGGTTCGCTGCTGTGTCGGTTTGGCCAAGCTTAAGTTTTATATTACTGGGCTGAAGTTGTGATGCCCGCGGGATGACAATGATATTTGCGCCAGTATTGAAATACGCTGTAGCATTACCATCGCCCTCTGGCCCACTGTTTGAGCCCATTGAGCCGCTATAGGTTTTATTTCCGACAATCTTGGTGACTGCGGCATTAAGATCACCTGCCAAAAAAGGCAGTAATATAAGCAGAAGTTTGCTCCAGCGAATATGCCGTTCCGTGTGAGTTAGCGTCATCTCTTTATCTTCCTTGAGTATTATTCATAGTACACCGAGACAAAAACACTGGCCTTTACGAGTCCGCTAGTGGCGGCCTCTGCCGGAGCTATTTTTTGCATCCGCGCATGAAAGTGGTATGCCCCATTGTTTAGTTGATCTGGGGTGACGGAATAGATGCTTCGTGTTTGTCCGTGACTATCCAGAACATTGAAAATATTCTGAGCGTCCTGCGTGGATAAAATAACGATACCAACATTACTGGCACCGCCAACGCTTTGGTTGGCGAAAACTTGTTGATTAGTGGGCGCTAATGCTCCCGCTATCGGCGTAAAATTGACCGTTAGCTTAGTGGGATTCTTCCCTCCTGCTGGTGCGCAGTTGCTCACCGTGATAGCAAAGGGCGCGCCCCCTGAGTAGACCTGATCAACATCCGTGTTCTTGTTCAGATAGTCTAAATCGACAGTACCTAAGTTAATTCTTCCCCCGTTATCAACGGTGACCTGACAGCTGGTATTAAGAATATTAGCGGTCAACGTAATATCGGTTGTAGACGCGCGTGCGGCTGATAAAAACATTACGCTGAGGACGAAAGGCAGAAGTAAATATTTCATCATCACTCACTCGTAGGTTACGGTGAAGACCGCATTGGTGGAAAATTTACCGGCACGCACGTCAGCAATAGTGCTGTCGGCGGCGATAACAGCCCTGGCGCTGAGGGGCCAGCGTGTTATGTTCGATCCCGATGCCTGCGAGACATCGACGGTTTGCGTGGGTGTCGTTTTACAATTGAGTTGAACGCTGCCGGGGCCTTCTGGCTGATGGGTTGTCCATACTTCCATAGACACGCCCATTGCCGCCGCTGAGTCTGAAGCGGGCAAGGCATTACGGAACGCGGCACCGGTGCTGGACACGCCATCGCAGCCCGTTTGAGGTGCAAGCGTAACGCTGGCCTGATGTTTAAATAAGCCTTCGCAGTTTGAAAATGCCAGACTGAAACCCTGATATTTTGATTTGCTTGTAAGCTCGTTGAGATAGACATCCCCGAGATCTATCATCGTGGCATGTTGATCCTGCGCGTTACGCAATTCAGCAGTACAGGTACTGGCTGTCACAGTCGTTCGTACTGTAAGACTAAGCGAATTCGATCCAGCCAACCCCTGAGTGCTGCTTCCCAGCATCAGCAGCAGCGGCAAAATAATTCGTTGATAACGCATAAACCATCCCTGTTAGTTATAAGTAAAAACGAATGTTGCTTTGGCCTGAAAAGCGCCTGGGGTGATATCACTGGCAGTCGTGGTCTGGCGAATGACACCGGTGAGTTGCAGCCCATTGATGATTTCATCACGCGTCCAGTTTGTGTGCGTTGTACCATCCAGAGTAAAACGCTGAGTATCGTCCTCGTTCATTCGCCTGAAACCGACACCGATATGGCTGGCATCGCCTGACGATGTATTATCGTTCGTCAGTAATCGGCTGGAATCTGCGGTGCTTGCGCCACCAATGGTCATGACTATGCTGGCAATCTCGTTATTACAATCTGTTGGCGTCAGCTTAAAGCTGGCTTCAGTGAGCGCAGATTTATTACTGATGTCTGATACCCCCATCGTGGGGAAGTCGAGATAATAATCATTTGCTGCACTATTCCCACTGAGATTGGCCCCGCCAATGGCGCTCACCTTGATAGCGCAAGTGGTCTCTTTTATGGTCGCGGTAAAATTGACCGTGAGGTCGGTTGCGGATACCGTCGTTGCACTAAGCAGCATTATCAGTGCCAGGGCCAGGTTTGAACGTGGTTTCATTTCTTCTCCCTGTGCGTTATTGCACTATGCAAGGTACGGCGTTTAACACAATCGTCTTCCCGGATAAGGTCGGAGAAGAGGGAACCTGATAGTGAATTCGGCACTGATGACGCGTATTTTTTTCATACCAGCTCACCACCAGGTCGCCTTTTTCTTCTATGCCTCGAATGAAAGCCTGGCTTCCCTGGCCAACGGTACCCAGAGAAAGCCCAAGGCTATCTGTTACGTCAGCGGCAAAGGGCACTGGCTGGTTATCGCTACGCAGGAGGTTGAGGATCGCGGAACGTCCGGTATCTGTTTCAAATTGACTGAAAGTGATGGAGCCCTGGCGAGGAATGGAGACCGTGCTGGTGCTCTTCAGCTCCACGTCGTTATCCAGATCTTCAATGTTGAGCGCCACGGTGTTCTCGCGGTAAGGTGAAAGTGAGCTGGTGACTCCATAACCAAAACGATCGACCGTACTGTTGCCATAGTTAATGCGCGCGCCCTGTGCGCCTTCCGCCTTGACCAGTGCCAGCGTGTCGGAGTCGGTAAAGCTGTCATTGGTAAAGGTCAGCCCATGCTGATGAAGAACAAAGCCGCCGTCAGTGCTGACGCCATACTGGCGTGAGTGGTCGCTGCTGGCGGAGGCTGAACCTGATAATGTGCCCCATGGCGATTCGTAACTGACAAAGCTGCTGATGGTTTTGAGAGCGTCGCTATCCTTCATGGAGCTATAAGCCGTGTTCACACTGTAGTTCCAGCGGTTATCCTGGCTGTAACCAATTGCGCTGGCGTTATACTGCGAACTGCCCTTGAGATCGGTGTTAACGCTGGTGTTCAGCGTTCTGAACCCGCCTTGCTGGCTACTCCGGCCCAGTAGCTTATCGAGCGGTATGGATAAACTCAGATAGACCGAATCGTCTTTGTTGTTATCTTCATCGTAGGTACGCTGCAGGCTAATACTGTAGCTTGCCCAGCTAAAGGCGTTGCTATAGCCCAGTGCAAAGCTGCTTTGGGATTCACCGGTGACCCAATAGTCCGTCCAGGTACCGTTTAGATAAAACGATCCATAATCGCGATCGCCATTTTTGAGCGACTGGTTAAGGCTGACGCTAAACTGGTTTTTCATACGGCCATAGCTACCGGGCCCCTGATAATCGCTGTCATAAGGATGGTTGGCCGAGTCGATAAGCGTGAGGGCATCATTAAGACCCAGATAGTTTTCGGTCGAGTAGCGATACGCTGCGATATTGAGCGAGGTTTCCGTTGGCGCGAAATATTTATTCCACGAAATACGGTAGCTCTGGCCTTTATAGGTTTTGTCATCCGGAATTTCGGTATGCGACTGGGTCACATCGAAAGAGAATGCCCCGATAGAGGTGTTCATACCCACACCCAGCAACCCAGCCCAATAACCGTTATCCGTCGCCTGCAAACCGGTATATCCGGTAAAGGTGTTCGTCAGGCCGTAGTAGTAAGTTCCCTGGATAAGATTAGGCTTATCTCTGAGATCATCTTTGTTGACCTCACCGGCGCTAAAGTCCCATTTCCCCACGCCAGGGCGCATCATTTGCATGACGGAGGAGTAGGCCTGAGAAAAGGTTTTTTTCGACCCATCTGATTCGGTGATAGTGACTTCAAGATCGGCGCCGTAGCCGGCAGGCGTCAGGTCATCAATGGCAAATGGCCCCGGCGGAACGGTGGTTTCGTAAATCTTATAACCGTTCTGAGTGATGGTGACTTTTGCGTTGGAGTTCGCCACGCCGCGGATAACCGGCGCATAAGACGCGAGTGTCGGCGGCAACATTCGGCTTTCGCTGTATAAACGCACGCCGCGAATGCCGACAGAGTCAAAGGTTTCACCGGTAGTGTTGGTTTCACCCATCACTAACTGCGAGCGCAGTTTAGGAATATCGCGCTGCAGGTATTTATCCTGAAACTCGAAGCTGCCGCCTTTATCTTTGTCCCAGGAATAGTTGCCGTGGGAGCGGAAGTGCCAGCCCCACAGGTTGATCCCGCCCATCAGGCCCGCGTAGCTGCTTTCTGTGGTTTGCCCGGTTGTTTCGCTTCGCCAGCCGTTCACCGTATAAGAGAGCATCGCCGCATTGATGCCTTCATCCCAAAGGGAAGGATCGACATAGTTGGCATAGGTTTTTTGCAGCCAGATTTGCGGAACGGCGATATCGAGCCGCTGATCGTTACTGTTGTAGGCCACGCTGGACTGAGGAATTGCCACGGCCAGGTTGAGGCAACTCTGTGCCGCCTGTTCACGTTTCTGAAGGATTGCGTTGTCCGCCAGATTATCAGGCACCCGGATGTGGAGTTGCAGTAAAGTATTTGGCGTAATACAAGCCTGGGCGCTTTTGCCTTTTTCGGTTTCGATAAAGTCCAGTTTCAGGCTGCTGGTGGCCTGTTCGTTAATGTAGACGCTGACATCATAGCGGCCAGGCAGCGCGGGGTTACCTTCACTGTAACGCGCAACATTGATGTTTCTCGCACCGGCACCCATCAAAAAAGTGTTGTCAAACTCAACAGTTTCTTCCGCTGCCAGGGCATTCTGCGCGCACGACATCAGCCCAGAGGCTATCAGACAGGCGAGGGGTGACAGACGAAGCTTTCTGTCGTTGGATGACCGTTTCATTTCCGCAATCCCTGCTTGGTTATCTCTAAAGATCAAAGTTTGGTTTTGCCATCAATCGCGCCGCCAAAATCATTGATGGCGGAGTACTCGACAACGGCATTCGACGGTGGGGTTGTAAGCCCTTTAACGGCCATTTCAGCACTGCTTTTGGGGGCGACCATGCTGGATTCAACCAGGTATTTTTTGCCGTTAACTGACACATTGACGCCGCTAAACGAAACATAAAATGGTGTGGGGTTGGTTGCTGATAGCAGCACTTTTCCAGCCGCGGAGTGCAGACGCCAGGTGAGCTGTTTTACCGCCTCAGGTGCGTTTCCACTCAGGCCTTCCGGGCGATAAAACAGTTTGATTCGCGTGCGAAAAGCGAGTTGAAGAATGTTTTTATCTTTCGCTTCGGCATCGCTCACTTTTGGCGGCACTTCCAGCGCATTAAACCAGAACACACTCTCCCGATCGGTGGGTAATGTTTGTGAGTTATTCCAGGCGATTTTTACCGTCTGGCCACGTTTGGCATCCACCCGGGAAACCGGTGGCGTGACGGTGAAAGGCACGGCGATGGTACTGGGATCGGCATTTTCGCTGCCTGTATCGATCCACGTTTGGACTAATAACGGACGTGAGCCTTTATTTTCCATGCGTAAAGTCACGTCTTTTTGCGCGGCATTATAAATAATGCGGGTGCCTGAGAGCACAATGTCGGCGTGTGCAGATAAACTCGCCCCTGTCATAAGCAGAGCCAGGGTAAATTGACGCATCCTTGTCATAATGATGTCCTTTTATAATTGTGGCGTGCAGTAGAGCACCAGTGCACGCCAAAAACGTATTACTGATAGGTAACGGTGTAAGCTGCGTTGGTTTTAACAAAACCGGCCGTCACAGCGGTCGCGCTATCTTCTTTTACGTAAGATGCTTTGAAGTTGTAAGTCGCTTTTTTGTTATCAAAGGCTTTAACTTTTACATCCGTAGAGTCGTTAATTTTTACCTGTTCAACGGTAGAGGCGTCTTTTAAATAATGAACCGCTACTGCAACACCGGTTGCCGCCTGGTTAACGGTGTGATCGTTATTCAGCGTTCCCTGGCTATTGCTGAAGAAAACGGAGCCCATACTTAAGTTCGCACTACCTGTAACGGTTGCTTTTGAGCAGTCGACGGTGATTGAGAAAGCTTCAGGTTTTGCACCCACAGTGCTGGCGCTTACGACGCCCGCATTGGTCACTTCCGCAGTGGTTGCCGTTTGCAGGGTAATCTGACCATCCTGCGCGCCGCCATCAACGTGCAGGTCGCAGGTGTTGTCACTGACCAAACCGGCAAAGTCCAACTGACCGCCATCCAGCGCAAAAGCGGAACTGGTAAACAAGACTAATGCCGCAGCAATAGCACTTTTCTTTAACATGATAATATCCTTATAAATAAATGAAGGTGAAAAACGTCACCTGAATTAATTATAAAAAAGATATTTTTTGATTAAAAATAAATGAGGTGAATTATAGGAGGGTTCCTTATTTATATATTCAAGTTGTGTATGCTTTATTTTCTTTTTTAGATTTTTTTTGGAAGTTTTAAGATGTTTCAGAAAGGGGGGGCTGGTCGCGCCGGGTAGGTGATGGGGGGAAGTGGAGGTGAAAAGCAGCCTGGGTAGGCTATTTAAGCCATTAACCAAATGAGGTATATAATTTTTCTATTGGTTTTCATTTGTTGTTAAGCTTTCTTATATTATTTATGCAAAAGATGGTTGTGCATCTCTTTTAATAAAATTAAAAGCAGAAATAAGTATAATTCAAGGGCAAGGGCTGGTTTAAAATGATTGTCATGCAAGAATAACGAACTGAGGAAATGAATATCTTTAATGAGCGCTTTCTGCCTTTCACATCTTCATGACCATTGCGCCGGGCAACAGGTTTGCAAAGCGGTCAATCTGTCTCGTAATGTTTCACCGTCCGGAAACGCCAGTTCCGGCGCAATCTCAAACAGCGGCCACAGCATAAATCCACGATTTTTCATATCGTAGTGCGGAACTGTCAGACGCTCGGTGTGAATCACCGCATCGCCAAACAGCATGATATCGAGATCGAGTGTGCGTGGCCCCCAGCGTTCCGCTTTACGGACGCGGCCCTGCTGCAGTTCAATACGTTGAGTATGGTCGAGAAGCTCTTCAGGAGTAAGCGTGGTTTCCAGCGCCACAGCGGCATTGAGGTAGTCTGGCTGATCCTGCGGCCCCAGCGGCGGGGTACGGTAAAAAGAGGAGAGCGCGACAATCCGGCTTTGTGGGATTTCACCCAACGCCTGAATTGCCGCATTGACCTGCTCCAGCGGAGAGGCCAGATTGCTGCCGATTGCGATATACGCAAGGGTCATGCGTTGTTGCTCTCGCGACGCGGCGCGCGTTTACGCGGGCGACGGTGGCGACGGCGGGTATCCGGCTCGTCACCCAGATTGGTGAGCATATCTTTCTGTGCCGGCGGCGCGGCCACCTGAAACTCGCCCCACCATTGGGTAAGACGTTGCAGCTCGGTGTTGCGTTCCGCTTCGGCGCGCAGCGCCAGCAGATCGTAGGCAGCACGGAATTTTGGATGCTCCATTAACTTCCACGCGCGTTTGCCCTGACGGCGAGACATGCGCAGTTGTAGTTGCCAGATATCGCGAATCAGCGAGGTAATGCGTTTTGGAATGGCAAGCGATCGGCAGGCTTCATCCAGCACGTCGTTCATCGCCAGTGCGAAAGCATCATGATACGTCAGGCCGCTTTCCTGGGTAATTTTCTGCGCCATCTCCAGCAGTGGATACCAGAACATTGCCGCGAACAGGAACGCCGGGTTCACGCGCATATCGTTACGAATGCGGTTATCGGTGTTTTTAAAGACCTGGTTGATAATCCGTTCCATCGCGCTGTCGCCTTCTTCGGTGAAGTAGCGAGTGATGGTCGGGAAAAGCGGCTGGAACAGGTTATATTCGCGCAGCAGCTTATAGGTATCGTAACCGTAGCCTGCCTGCAGCAGTTTCAGCGACTCTTCAAACAGGCGTGCTGGCGGGACGTCGTTGATCAGTGTCGCCAGACGAGGAATAGGTTCTGCGGTCTCTTCGCTGATGCGCATGCTCAATTTGGCGGCGAAACGCACGGCGCGCAGCATTCGCACCGGATCTTCGCGATAACGCGTTTCCGGGTCGCCAATCAGACGAATTACGCCTTCTTCGAGGTCCTGCATGCCGCCGACGTAATCACGCACGGTGAAATCGGCCACGCTGTAATACAGGCTGTTAATGGTGAAGTCGCGGCGCTGGGCATCTTCTTCGATAGAGCCGAAGATATTATCGCGCAGCAGCATGCCGTTTTGCCCGCGCTGAGAGGTGGTTCGGTCAGATTGCGCCTCTTCGTGGTGCCCGCGGAAGGTGGCAACTTCTATAATTTCCGGGCCAAACATGACGTGGGCCAGACGGAAGCGACGACCGACAAGACGGCAGTTGCGGAACAGTTTGCGCACTTGTTCCGGCGTCGCGCTGGTGGTGACATCGAAATCTTTTGGTTTTTTGCCCAGCAGCAGGTCGCGAACGCCGCCGCCAACCAGGTAGGCTTCATAACCCGCCTTATTCAGACGATAGAGAACCTTAAGGGCGTTTTCGCTGATATCTTTGCGGGAAATAGCGTGCTGCTCGCGCGGAATGACCGTCATTTGAGGACGGGCGACGGCATTGGCTGCCTCGCTTTCCTCACGGCTTAGCACCTTGCGGCAAAAATTAGCGACTCGGGTAAAAATGGTACACCTCGGTAGTGTCAGTCTTATGGACTAAAAAAATAGCGGCTAATCATAGCTCAGCATCATGCATTTGAGAATGGCGGATTTACAATCGCCCTTTCCGGCACGGTGTCAAGCGTCCAGTTATCTACAGCATTTTTCAGTAATTCGGCAAGCGTAAGATCCTGCCACGGTATCACAACGTCCTGCCCTAAAAAGCGTAGCGCCTGGGTTAATACGGGGCGAGGATCGCCTTGTGGCAAGGCAGGCGCATGATTTTGCTTGGAAAGTTTAGCGCCTTCTGCGTTGAGCGCCAGCGGAAGATGAATATAGCCGGGCTCGGGCCAGGCAAAATGACGATAGAGAGAAATCTGGCGCACCGTCGGTTCGATTAAGTCTGCGCCGCGGACAATTTCCGTTACGCCCTGGAAGTGGTCGTCGACCACGACAGCGAGATTATAGGCAAACAGACCATCACGGCGATGGATAATAAAATCTTCCGTGGCCAGACGCGGATCGGCGTGAATGATACCGCGCAGATTATCGTGGAATGCCAACACAGGCTCATTCTGACGAATACGCAGCGCGGCGTTTTTCGCACCGAGGGCTAAATCCCGGCAGTGCCCGTCATACATGCCGCCAATACTCTGAATGCGCGCGCGGGTGCAGGTGCAGTAATAGCTGAGCCCTTGTTGATGCAGCCAGGCCAGCGCCTCGCGATAAGCGTCATGACGTTGCGATTGCCACAGCACGTCACCATCCCACTCCAGTCCATAATGTTCCAGCTGGCGCAAAATTGTGGTTGCGGCACCGGGAACTTCACGAGGAGGGTCGATATCTTCAATGCGAACCAGCCAGCGACCCTGCAGAGCGCGAGCCTGGAGATAGCTGCCGAGTGCGGCGACCAGCGAACCAAAATGCAGCTCACCAGAGGGGGAGGGGGCAAATCGCCCGATGTAAGGTTGTGATGACATGATTGACTGATTATAGAAACGGCAAGGCGGGAATCGCTCCCGCCTTGAGAATAGTAATGATCATTGGCGCTTGATTAGCCAGCCATCTGTTTTTCGCGGATTTCCGCCAGCGTCTTGCAATCAATGCACAGATCGGCAGTTGGACGCGCTTCCAGACGACGGATGCCAATTTCGACACCGCACGATTCGCAGAAGCCAAAATCTTCGTCTTCTACTTTCTTCAGCGTTTTCTCGATCTTTTTAATCAGCTTACGCTCGCGATCGCGGTTACGCAGTTCGAGGCTGAACTCTTCTTCCTGGGCTGCACGGTCTACCGGATCCGGGAAGTTGGCCGCTTCATCCTGCATGTGTGTAACGGTGCGATCGACTTCATCCCGAAGTTGATTACGCCATGCTTCCAGAATACGACGGAAGTGTGCCAGCTGGGCTTCGTTCATATACTCTTCGCCCGGCTTCTCCTGGTACGGCTCCACCCCAGCGATGGCGAGAATACTCAGGGACGATGTTTTACGGTTTTGCCCTTCTTGCATGTTGCTTCTCCTTAACACGCACTATCGATCCCCGTGTTCGGGGGAAAAATCAGGCCGCTATAAATAGCAGATGCGATTCCGTATGGCAATTATCTAAACGTAACACTTGACAATGCTGTGAGGAAAAGCGTATTTGCGACGCAGCCCGAACACTAAATATCCAGATCACACCCGTGGTAACGTGACGGGCAACGGTGATCTCAGAGTGATGTTATTGGCAGAAAGTTCCGCTTTATAAGCCAGAA
Organism: Pseudocitrobacter faecalis; assembly: GCA_003315335.1. Classification (GTDB taxonomy): domain Bacteria; phylum Pseudomonadota; class Gammaproteobacteria; order Enterobacterales; family Enterobacteriaceae; genus Pseudocitrobacter; species Pseudocitrobacter faecalis. The sequence goes on along the minus strand of QNRL01000014.1, from coordinate 62,154 downwards.
TCTCCACCCCCCGTTTATGTGCTTCCGCTAATAATTGTGCGTATTGAGCATCAATATGGTGTGCAGGTGCGAAATATTCAATGGCTGAGTGTAAAACAGTGAACAATAACACCGCCCGATCGCCCGCTGCGACAACGCCCATCAGCTCGCGTAAATGCTTCTGCCCGCGCAAGGTAACTGCATCCGGGAAGTAACCGTACTCCTTTTCCGCCAGCGTGACCGATTTCACTTCAATATAGCATCGCGGGCGATCATCTGCCTGTAACATAAGGTCAATTCTGCTGCCCTCTGCACCATACTTCACTTCACTTTTCAGCGAACTATAGCCTGTAAGGGCTGGGATCGTTTCAGAGAGTATCGCCTCTTTGGCAAGCTGATTAGCGCGTTGGGTGTTCACACAAATGAATGCACCGTTTTGGGTTTGCGTAATTTCCCAAGTGTGCGGATATTTGCGTTTAGTATTTTCTGATGTGGAATACCACACGGTATCGCCAGGCGTGGCACAACCGGTCATCGCACCGGTATTTGGGCAATGAAGGGTGAGGGTTTCACCTTCCGGCGTGACCACATCGGCGAGGAACCGTTTATAGCGTTGAATAAGCGTGGCATGCTGGAGAGCGGGCGTAAAATCCATAAGGCGTCCTTGATTATTCTGAAAGTGTCCAGCGCTGGAGCGGGGTATAACGCGTTCGACCGTTAATGAAGTTCGACTCATAGAGCACAAACTCGCTCACCGGGATTTCCCAGTGAAAACCCGGCGCCGGAATTGGCACCGCATGCGCCGTATTGCGTAGCAGCGTTAAATGCGGGTGAAACGGCTGCGGGCTCTGATAACAGCCGCTGCGTGCCGCCTGAGCACGCAGCATATTAGCCAGCTGTAACATCCCGCGCGGCGGTTGACGGGTTCCCAGCCATACTACGCGTGAACGCAACCATTGTCCGGCATCGTCCAGGTGCAGGGTGAAACCCGGCTGGCGGATGCGTCCCGCGAGTTTTGCCAGCGCGGCCTGCTTTTCAGCGCTCACTTCCCCCAGGAACGCCAGAGTGATGTGCATATTCGCCGCCGCCACCGGCCTTCCGGCATCATCCGGAAAGTTTTCCGCTCGCCAGCGCACAATCTGGCGCTGGATTTTGGTCGGGATCTCAATGGCGAAAAAGACTCTTTTCGACTCAGACATAGTGGGTACTCGGTAATGAATTGTGGCGATGCTACAATGTCCGCCTTTCAATGTTAACCCTTTGGAGCCAAACGTGTCGCAGTTGCCGGTCGCCGCTGTTCTTCCCGATCTTCTTTCTGCCCTGGCGAACGCGCCTGCCGTACTGCTTAACGCGCCGACGGGGGCGGGAAAATCGACGTGGCTACCGCTGCAAATTTTACGCGAAGGCAATATTAGCGGGCGGGTTATCCTGCTTGAGCCGCGCAGGCTGGCGGCGCGTAATGTCGCGCAGCGGCTGGCGGAACTGCTCGGTGAAAAGCCCGGTGAAACCGTTGGTTACCGGATGCGCGCGGAAACCTGCGTCGGGCCGGCTACGCGTCTTGAAGTGGTGACTGAAGGCATTCTGACGCGCATGATCCAGCACGATCCTGAACTGTCAGGCGTGGGGCTGGTGATCCTCGATGAGTTCCATGAGCGTAGTTTACAGGCGGACCTCGCGCTGGCATTGCTGCTCGACGTTCAGCAGGGGCTGCGTGACGACCTGAAGCTGCTGATTATGTCTGCCACGCTGGACAACGATAAGTTGCAGCGCTTGCTGCCTGATGCGCCGGTCATCATCTCCGAAGGGCGTGCGTTCCCGGTGGAACGTCGCTATCAGACGCTGCCCGCCCACCAACGTTTTGATGAAGCTGTGGCTATCGCCACGGCGGAACTACTCCGCGCAGAGCCTGGCTCGCTGCTGCTGTTTTTACCCGGTGTGGGTGAAATCCAGCGTGTTCAGGAACATCTGGCCACGCGTGTAGCGTCCGACGTTCTGCTTTGCCCTCTTTATGGCGCGTTGTCGCTTGGCGAGCAGCGTCAGGCTATTCTTCCTGCGCCTGTCGGCAAGCGTAAAGTCGTGCTCGCCACCAATATCGCTGAAACCAGTCTGACTATCGAAGGTATCCGTCTGGTGGTCGATTGCGCGCAGGAGCGGGTTGCGCGATTTGATGTGCGCTCCGGGTTGACCCGGCTGGTGACTCAACGTGTCAGCCAGGCATCGATGACCCAGCGCGCAGGCCGCGCAGGGCGACTGGAGCCCGGTATCTGTTTACATCTGCTGGGAAAAGATCAGGCGGAACGCGCGGCGGCGCAAAGCGATGCGGAAATTCTGCAAAGCGATCTCTCTTCGCTTCAACTGGAGCTGTTGCAGTGGGGCTGCTATGACCCACTGCAGTTAAACTGGCTGGATGCGCCACCGGCGGTCAATCTGGCTGCGGCAAGGCGCTTACTGACGCAGCTTCAGGCGCTGGACGGCGAACGTCTGACGGCACAGGGGCAGAAAATGGCGGCGCTGGGTAACGACCCGCGTCTGGCGGCAATGCTGATTGCCGCGAAAAGTGATGATGAGGCTGCCACGGCGGCCAGGCTGGCGGCGATTCTGGAAGAGCCGCCGCGCGGTGCGGGTAGCGATCTGGGGCACGCGTTTTCGCGCAATCAATCGAACTGGCAACAGCGTAGCCAGCAGTTGCTCAGACGTTTGAACCGGCAGGGCGGAAAACCGGATAGCGACGCCATTCCCGCGTTGCTGGCGCAAGGTTTTCCTGACCGTATCGCCCGCCGACGCGGGCTGGATGGGCGCTATCAACTGGCGAACGGCATGGGTGCAATGCTCGATAGCGATGATGCGCTAAGCCGCCATGAGTGGTTGATTGCGCCGCTGCTGTTACAGGGCAATGCATCGCCCGATGCGCGTATTTTACAGGCTTACGCGCTGGATATAGACGTACTGGCGGCGCAGTGCCCGCAGTTAATTGAACAGTCCGATACCATCGAATGGGACGACGCGCAGGGTACGCTGAAAGCCTTGCGCCGTAGCCGCGTTGGGCAACTGACGATAAAAGTTCAGCCGCTGGCGAAACCGTCGGAAGACGAGCTGCATCAGGCGATGCTCAACGGTATTCGCGATAAAGGCTTAAACGTTCTGAACTGGACAGAAGACGTTGAGCAGCTACGCTTGCGTCTGCAATGCGCCGCGCGCTGGTTGCCGGAAGACGCCTGGCCTTCAGTCGATGAGGCGTCGTTGCTGGCGGAGCTCGAAGCCTGGCTGCTGCCGCATATGAGTGGCGTGAAATCGCTACGTGCGCTGAAAAATGTCAATGTCAGGGAGGCGTTACAGGCCTGGCTTCCGTGGTCATTACGACAACGTCTGGATAGTGAGCTACCAACTCATTACACTGTGCCCACCGGCAGCCGAATTGCAATTCGCTACGATGATGAAAACCCGCCCGCGCTGGCGGTGCGAATGCAGGAGATGTTTGGTGAGGCGAGCACGCCAACTATCGCTCAGGGGCGGGTGCCGCTGGTGCTGGAGTTGCTCTCCCCGGCGCAGCGTCCTTTGCAGATTACGCGCGATTTAAGTGCGTTCTGGCAGGGGGCGTACCGGGAGGTGCAAAAAGAGATGAAAGGGCGCTATCCGAAACACGTCTGGCCGGACGACCCGGCGAACACCGCGCCGACGCGGCGGACGAAAAATTATTCGTGAAAGTTTTCCCCCTCTCCCTGTGGGAGAGGGCCGGGGTGAGGGCATCAGCGCGCACGTTTCCCCCTCACCCTAACCCTCTCCCTCAAGGGAGAGGGGACAGATTGTGCACATTGGTAAATTCAGTGCACGTTTTCCCCCTCTCCCTGTGGGAGAGGGCCGGGGTGAGGGCATCAGCGCGCACGTTTCCCCCCTCACCCTAACCCTCTCCCTCAAGGGAGAGGGGACAGATTGTGCACGTTGGTAAATTCAGTGCATGTTTTCCCCCTCTCCCTGTGGGAGAGGGGATAGAACGAGCGAAATTTGAGAGATATCTTCTTCTGTTCCAAAACAGAAGAACTGAGAATCAGGCCTTTGCGCCTGAATGTTGCGGAGAGAAAGCATGGCGGGGAATGACCGCGAGCCGATTGGACGTAAAGGCAAGCCTGCGCGTCCGGCGAAACAAAAGGTGAGCCGTCGTCGCCTCAGAGATGAGGATTACAACGACGATTATGATGATGACTATGAGGATGATGAGCCAATGCCACCACGTAAAGGAAAGGGCAAGGGCGGCAAGCCTCGTAGAAAACATGGCTGGTTCTGGCTGCTGGTGAAGCTGGCTATCGTTTTTGCTGTTCTGTTGGCGATTTACGGTGTCTATCTTGACCAGAAAATTCGCAGCCGTATTGATGGCAAAGTCTGGCAACTGCCGGCGGCGGTGTATGGCCGCATGGTTAACCTTGAGCCCGATATGCCCATCAGTAAGAAAGAGATGGTGCAACTGCTGACGGCAACACAGTACCGCCAGGTGACCGCGATGACGCGACCAGGCGAATTTACCGTGCAGGCCAACAGTATTGAGATGATCCGCCGTCCGTTTGATTTCCCGGACAGTAAAGAAGGGCAGGTGCGCGCGCGTCTGACCTTTGATGGCGATCACCTCGAAACCATAGAGAACATGGAGAACAACCGTCAGTTCGGCTTCTTCCGTCTCGATCCGCGTCTGATCACCATGCTCTCTTCGCCAAACGGCGAACAGCGTCTCTTTGTGCCGCGCAGCGGTTTCCCGGATCTGCTGGTGGATACCCTGCTGGCGACCGAAGACCGTCACTTTTACGAGCATGATGGTGTAAGCCTCTACTCGATCGGTCGTGCGGTGCTGGCAAACCTGACGGCGGGCCGTACGGTGCAGGGGGCGAGTACGCTGACGCAGCAGTTGGTGAAAAACCTGTTCCTCTCCAGCGAACGCTCCTACTGGCGTAAAGCCAATGAAGCGTACATGGCTGTGCTGATGGATGCTCGTTACAGCAAGGATCGCATCCTTGAGCTGTATATGAACGAAGTGTACCTCGGCCAGAGCGGCGATAACGAAATTCGCGGTTTCCCGCTGGCGAGCCTGTACTACTTTGGTCGCCCGGTGGAAGAGCTGAGTCTCGATCAGCAGGCGTTGTTGGTTGGGATGGTGAAAGGCGCCTCTATCTACAACCCGTGGCGTAACCCGAAGCTGGCGCTGGAGCGTCGTAACCTGGTGTTGCGTTTACTGCAACAGCAGAACTTCATCGACCAGGAACTGTACGACATGCTCAGCGCCCGTCCTCTGGGTGTGCAGCCGCGCGGCGGGGTGATTTCACCGCAGCCTGCGTTCATGCAGATGGTGCGCCAAGAGCTGCAGGCAAAACTGGGCGATAAAGTGAAAGATCTCTCCGGTGTGAAGATCTTCACCACCTTCGACTCGGTGGCGCAGGATGCGGCAGAAAAAGCGGCGACGGAAGGTATTCCGGTACTGAAGAAGCAGCGTAAGCTGAGCGATCTTGAAACGGCGATGGTGGTTGTCGATCGCTTCAGTGGCGAAGTTCGCGCGATGGTTGGGGGCGCAGAGCCACAGTTTGCCGGGTATAACCGCGCAATGCAGGCACGTCGTTCTATCGGCTCGCTGGCAAAACCGGCGACCTATCTGACCGCGTTAAGCCAGCCGAATCAGTATCGTCTGAACACCTGGATTGCTGATGCGCCGATTTCTCTGCGTCAGCCAAATGGTCAGGTGTGGTCGCCGCAGAACGATGATCGTCGCTTTAGCGGTCAGGTGATGCTGGTTGATGCACTGACGCGTTCCATGAACGTGCCGACGGTTAACCTCGGTATGGCGCTGGGCTTGCCGGCAATTACCGATACCTGGCAGAAACTGGGTGTGCCGAAAGATCAGCTGCATCCGGTTCCGGCGATGATCCTGGGCGCACTGAACCTGACGCCGATTGAAGTGGCACAGGCGTTCCAGACTATCTCCAGCGGCGGTAACCGCGCGACGCTCTCTGCATTACGTTCGGTGATCGCGGAAGATGGTACGGTGCTGTATCAAAGCTATCCGCAGGCCGAGCGTGCCGTTCCGGCGCAGGCGGCATACATGACGTTATGGACCATGCAGCAGGTTGTTCAGCGTGGTACCGGTCGTCAGCTGGGAGCGAAATATCCGGGCCTGCATCTGGCGGGTAAAACGGGTACCACCAACAACAACGTCGATACCTGGTTTGCCGGCATCGATGGCCGCGAAGTGGTGATCACCTGGGTCGGCCGTGATAACAACCAGCCGACGAAACTGTACGGTGCAAGCGGTGCGATGTCGATTTACCAGCGCTATCTGGCGAACCAGTCGCCGATTCCGCTGGTGCTGACGCCGCCGGAAGATATTGTGGATATGGGCGTCGATTACAACGGAAACTTCGTGTGCTCTGGCGGCTCGCGTATGTTGCCGGTGTGGACGACTGACCCGGATGCACTCTGCCAGCAGGATGAGATGATGCAGCAGCAACAGGAGCAGCAGTCGGGCAATCCGTTCGACCAGTCCTCTCAGCCGCAGCAACAGCAACAGCAGCAACCACAAGAGCAACCGAAGAAAGAAGAGAAAGACGGCGACGGTGTCGCTGGCTGGATCAAGGATATGTTTGGCGGTAATTAATACCGTTAACGCGCAAAGCCCGCTGAGTAAAGCGGGCTTTTTTATGGGCGATTGTCAGAATCTCGTAATCACTAAAATCAATCTATTAACCCTCTGTTTTCATCTGGTTATTTCTTGAACCTTTAATCCACAACCACCCCTATATTGCTTGCTATATCGCCGCCGTTTGGCCTATTATTCGGCGGTTATAATAATAATTCTCGTTTACGTTATCATTCATCATTCCATCAGAGATATACCAATGGCGCATCTGAAAACTGCTCAGCCAAACCACTCGCTGCGTAAAATCGCAGTCGTAGTAGCCACAGCGGTTAGCGGCATGTCTGTCTATGCACAGGCGGCGGTTCAACCGAAAGAAGAAACCATCACCGTTACTGCGGCACCTGTTTCCCAGGAAAGCGCGTGGGGGCCGGCTCCGACGATCGCGGCGAAACGTTCAGCGACCGCAACCAAGACCGACACGCCGATTGAAAAGACGCCGCAGTCTGTTTCGGTGGTGACTAACGAAGAGATGCAGATGCATCAATTCCAGTCAGTAAAAGAAGCGCTGGGTTATACGCCAGGTGTTACGGTTAACAGTCGTGGCGCATCTAATACTTATGATTTTGTGATTATTCGCGGCTTCTCTTCTGTAGGTCTGAACCAGAATAACTATCTCGATGGGCTTAAGCTTCAGGGTAACTTCTATAACGATGCGGTTATCGACCCCTACATGCTCGAGCGTGTTGAATTGATGCGTGGGCCGACTTCGGTTCTTTACGGTAAAAGTAATCCGGGCGGAATCATCTCGATGGTGAGTAAGCGCCCGACAACGGAGCCGTTGAAAGAAATTCAGTTTAAATTCGGTACCGATAATCTGTTCCAGACAGGTTTTGATTTCAGCGACGCGCTGGATGATAACGGCGAGTTTTCCTATCGTTTGACCGGGCTTGCGCGCTCCACTAACGAGCAGCAGAAAAGCTCTGAATCTCAGCGCTATACCATTGCGCCGTCATTCTCGTGGCGTCCGGATGACAAAACCAACTTCACCTTCTTGTCTTATTTCCAGAACGAGCCGGAAACCGGTTACTACGGTTGGTTGCCGAAAGAGGGAACGGTTGAAGAGTTGCCGAACGGCAAGCGTCTGCCGACCGATTTCAATGAAGGCGCGTCGAACAATACCTATTCCCGTAACCAGAAAATGGTGGGATATAGCTTCGAGCACGGTTTCAATGACACCTTCACCGTTCGTCAGAATCTCCGCTTCAGCGAGATGAAAACGTCTCAGCAGAGTGTCTACGGTACGGGGATTGCCGCTGATGGTCATACCCTGAATCGTGGCACTGTGGTTGACGACGAACGTCTGCAAAACTTCAGTGTTGATACCCAGCTCGAAAGCAAATTCGCTACGGGTGATATTGAACACACCTTACTGACCGGTGTGGATTTCATGCGTATGCGTAATGATATCAACGCCAGTTTCGGCTCCGCGCCCTCTATCAATCTTTATAATAAATATCACCCAGAATACTTTGCTTTTGGCGATGCCGAACCGTATCAGATGAACGAAAGCAAGCAGACTGGTGTTTATGTTCAGGATCAGGCGGAGTGGGATAAGTGGGTGTTTACGCTGGGTGGACGCTACGATTGGTCTAAACAAGCAACCACCGTTCGTGAAAACTCCTACACGCCAACGGAAGGTTACATCGAGCGTAACGACCATAAATTCACCTGGCGCGGCGGCGTAAACTATCTGTTTGATAACGGTATTTCGCCGTACTTCAGCTATAGCCAATCCTTTGAACCGAGCGCTTTCGATCTTTGGAGTACTCCTCGTACTTCTTACGAACCGTCGAAAGGCGAGCAATATGAAGCAGGCGTGAAGTATGTACCGAAGGATATGCCTGTTGTGGTTACGGCGGCGGTTTATCAGCTGACCAAAACCAATAACCTGACTGCGGATCCTACGAATCCGTTAGCGCAGGTTCCGGCTGGTGAGATCCGTGCGCGTGGCGTAGAACTGGAAGCAAAAGCGGCGGTTAATGCGAATGTTAACCTGACGGCATCTTATACTTATACGGATGCGGAATACACCAAAGATACGAACCTGAAAGGCAATATGCCGGAACAGGTTCCAGAACACATGGCATCACTGTGGGGCGATTATACCTTCTATGAAGGTCCGCTTTCTGGTCTGACGTTGGGTACTGGTGGTCGCTTTATTGGTTCCAGCTACGGCGATCCAGCAAACAGCTTCAAAGTCGGCAGTGCCGCGGTGATGGACGCAGTAGTGAAATACGACCTGGCCCGTTTTGGCATGGCCGGTTCTAGTATTGCTGTCAACGTCAATAACCTGCTCGATCGTGAATATGTCGCCAGCTGCTTCCAGACCTATGGTTGCTTCTGGGGTGCGGAACGTCAGGTTGTCGCGACAGCGACCTTCCGCTTCTAATCTCTCCTATCGGGCGCGGTTTATCCGCGCCCTTTGACAAGTTGACGGCTATGCAGGACATCACAACCCCTCCAGATACCACCTTTACACTCGATAACGTCTCGTTTCGGGTTCCTGGTCGCACGCTGCTTCATCCTCTCTCGCTCACCTTCCCGGTGGGAAAAGTGACTGGCCTTATCGGCCACAACGGCTCCGGTAAATCGACGCTTTTGAAAATGCTCGGTCGTCATCAGCCGCCGTCGGAAGGCGAGATCCTGTTGGATGGTCAACCGCTCGATAGCTGGAACAGCAAAGCGTTTGCCCGGAAAGTCGCCTATCTGCCGCAGCAGTTGCCGCAGGCGGAAGGGATGACGGTGCGCGAACTGGTGGCGATTGGCCGCTATCCCTGGCACGGGGCGTTGGGGCGTTTTGGCGTTGCCGACCGCGAAAAAGTGGAAGAAGCCATTACCCTGGTTGGGTTAAAACCGCTGGCCAATCGGCTGGTGGATAGTCTCTCCGGCGGCGAGCGTCAACGGGCGTGGATTGCCATGCTGGTGGCGCAGGACAGCCGTTGTTTGCTGCTGGATGAACCGACCTCCGCGCTGGATATCGCGCATCAGGTCGATGTATTGGCGCTGGTGCATCGCTTAAGCCAGCAGCGTGGGCTGACGGTTGTGGCCGTACTGCACGATATCAACATGGCCGCGCGCTACTGTGACTATTTAGTGGCGCTGCGCGGTGGCGAGATGATTGCTCAGGGCACGCCTGCCGAGCTGATGCGCAGCGAAACGCTGGAACATATTTACGGTATTCCGATGGGGATACTGCCACACCCGGCAGGTGCTGCGCCGGTAAGTTTTGTCTATTGATGGATGCCTCCTCTTTGATTAGCCGTCGACGTTTACTGACGGCGATGGCTCTCTCGCCGCTGCTCTGGCAGATGCGCCACGCGCAGGCGGCGACGGTCGATCCTCACCGTATTGTGGCGCTGGAGTGGCTCCCGGTTGAGCTGCTGCTGGCGCTGGGCGTCACGCCTTATGGTATTGCCGATATCCCAAACTATAAGCTGTGGGTGAATGAACCCGCACTGCCGGATTCGGTGATCGACGTTGGTCTGCGCACCGAACCCAACCTCGAACTGCTTACCCAAATGAAACCGTCGTTCTTGGTCTGGTCGGCGGGCTATGGCCCTTCAGCCGAGACGCTGGCGAAAATTGCGCCAGGGCGCGGCTTTGCCTTCAGCGATGGGAAAAAGCCACTGGCGCAGGCGCGTCACTCGCTTGTTGAAATGGCGCAACTGATTGGCCGCGAGCCGCAGGCGCAACAGCACCTGCGGGAATATGATGCCTTTGTTGAAAGCCTGAAGCCGCGTTTCACGATGCGCGGCGATCGCCCGTTATTGATGGTCACCCTGTTGGATGCGCGTCATATGCTGGTTTTCGGGCCGAACTGCCTGTTCCAGGAAATGCTCGATTCACTTGGCGTTAAAAATGCCTGGCAGGGCGAAACTAACTTCTGGGGCAGCGTGGCGGTGGGTATCGACCGGCTGGCCGCCTACAAAGATGCGGATGTGCTCTGCTTTGACCACGGCAACGACCCGGAAATGCGTAAGCTGATGGCGACGCCGTTGTGGCAGGCCATGCCCTTTGTGCGCGCCAATCGTTTTCAGCGCGTACCGGCGGTCTGGTTCTACGGCGCGACACTTTCGGCGATGCACTTTGGCCGCGTGCTGAATAACGCGCTGGGAGGCAAAGCGTGAGGAATAAAATCTCCCCGTTTGCTGCCCTGTTGCTGGCGTTGCTGTTTTTCGTCGCGTTGGCGTTAACCTGGTTTAACTTCAATGTCGCGCTGCCGCGTGGGCAGTGGTTGCAGGCGCTTCGTCAACCGAATATCGATTCTATCGACCAGATGCTGTTCCACTATAGCCTGACGCCGCGGCTGGTGATTTCACTGCTGGTGGGCGCGGGGCTTGGGCTGGTCGGTGTCCTTTTCCAGCAGGTGTTGCGAAATCCACTGGCTGAACCGACGACGCTTGGCGTGGCGACCGGCGCGCAGTTAGGCATGACTGTCACCACGCTGTGGGCGATCCCTGGTGTGTTGGCCTCGCAGTTTGCCGCATTGGCCGGAGCCTGCATTGTGGGGGCGCTGGTGTTTGGCGTGGCGTGGGGTAAACGACTTTCCCCGGTGACGCTGATTCTGGCGGGGCTGGTGGTCAGCCTCTACTGCGGTGCCATCAACCAGCTTATGGTGATTTTCCATCATGACCAGCTACAAAGCATGTTCCTGTGGAGCACCGGCACGCTGACGCAAACTGACTGGAGTATCGTCGAACGCCTGTGGCCGCAGCTGCTGGGTGGGGTGATGCTCACGCTGTTGCTGCTGCGACCGCTGACGCTGATGGGGCTGGATGACGGCGTGGCCCGCAACCTGGGGCTGGCGTTATCGCTGGCGCGCCTGGCGGCGTTGACGCTGGCGATTGTCATCAGCGCTTTCCTCGTTAACGCGGTAGGCATTATCGGCTTCATCGGCCTGTTTGCGCCGCTGCTGGCGAAAATGCTCGGCGCGCGCCGCCTGCTGGCGCGATTGATGCTGGCGCCGCTGATTGGTGCGCTCATTCTCTGGCTTTCTGACCAAATTATTATCTGGCTCACTCGCGTATGGATGGAGGTCTCCACCGGCTCAGTCACCGCGCTGATAGGTGCGCCGCTACTACTTTGGTTGCTACCGCGTCTGCGAAGCATGACCGCACCGTCGATGAATGCCAGCGATAATGTTGCTGAGGAGCGTTACCACGTGCCTGCGTGGGCCATCGCCGGGCTGGTCGTTCTGCTGGTGGCGATTTTTGCCGCGCTGGCGTTTGGCCGTGATGCCGGGGGCTGGCGCTGGGCGAGCGGCACGCTACTGGATGAACTGCTGCAATGGCGCTGGCCACGCGTGCTCTCTGCATTGATCGCCGGGATGATGCTGGCGGTGGCGGGCTGTATTATTCAGCGACTGACGGGCAATCCGATGGCAAGCCCGGAAGTCCTGGGGATTAGCTCCGGTGCGGCGTTTGGCGTGGTGCTGATGCTGTTTATCGTACCGGGTAATGCTTTTGGCTGGCTGCTGCCCGCGGGGAGCATCGGCGCGGCGGTAACGCTGCTGATTATTCTGATCGCCGCCGGACGCGGTGGCTTTTCGCCGCACCGCATGCTGCTCGCGGGGATGGCGCTCAGCACTGCCTTTACCATGTTGCTGATGATGTTGCAGGCGAGCGGCGATCCGCGCATGGCGCAGATCCTGACATGGATTTCGGGTTCAACCTATAACGCAACCGGGACGCAGGTGCTGCAATCGGCGCTGGTGATGGCGGTGCTATTCTTGCTGGTACCGTTGAGCCGCCGTTGGCTGACCATTCTGCCGCTCGGCGGAGATACCGCGCGGTCTGTGGGCATCGCTCTGACGCCTGCGCGAATTGCGCTGTTGTTGTTGGCAGCCAGCCTGACGGCAGCGGCCACGCTCACCATTGGCCCGCTGAGTTTTGTTGGCCTGATGGCACCGCATATTGCGCGCATGATGGGCTTTCGTCGCACAATGCCGCATATCGTGATGTCTACGCTGGTGGGAGGATTACTGCTGGTGTTCGCCGACTGGTGCGGGCGCATGATGATGTTCCCGTATCAGATCCCGGCAGGGTTGCTGTCGACCTTTATCGGTGCGCCGTACTTTATTTATTTGCTGAGAAAGCAGAGTCGTTAGAAAAGACCCTCACCCCGGCCCTCTCCCTGAGGGAGAGGGGGAAAACTAGCGCCGGTCGGTTCCCTCTCCCGATGGGAGAGGGTTAGGGTGAGGGGGGTTACAGCTGCGCAAACACCTTACGCGCCGCATCAATCGTCTTATTGATATCCTCCGGCGTGTGCGCCACGGACATAAAGCCCGCTTCAAACGCTGACGGCGCCAGGTAAATACCTTCGTCCAGCATCAGATGGAAGAAACGCTTGAAGCGCTCTACGTCGCACTTCAGGACATCCTGATAGCAGGTTACTGTTTTCGCGTTAGTGAAGAAAATCCCGAACATCCCGCCAACGTGGTTAACCACCAGAGGAATGCCTGTCTCTTCAGCGGCTTCCAGCAAACCTTCTGCCAGTTGAGTGGTGAGTTCGTCTAAGGTTTCGTGAACGCCAGGTTGTGCCACCTGCGTCAGGCATGCGTAGCCTGCAGCCATCGCAATTGGGTTACCGGAAAGCGTACCTGCCTGATACACCGGGCCGGTTGGTGCTAGTGCGTCCATTACGTCCCGGCGTCCGCCGAATGCGCCCACTGGCATACCGCCGCCGATGATTTTGCCAAGGCAGGTCAGGTCTGGGACGACATTATAGTAAGACTGCGCACCCGCCAGGGCGACGCGGAAGCCGGTCATCACTTCATCGATGATCAACAGCGCGCCAAATTCATCGCACAGTGCGCGCAGGCCCGGCAGGAATTCTGGCAGCGGCGGCACACAGTTCATGTTGCCCGCGACCGGTTCCACGATGATGCAGGCGATCTCCTGAGGGAACTGCTCGAACGCCTCGCGCACGGAGGCGAGATCGTTATAGGTACAGGTCAGCGTGTGTTTGGCGAAATCTGCCGGGACGCCTGGGGAATTGGGCTGGCCGAGGGTCAGTGCACCGGAACCGGCTTTTACCAGCAGGTGGTCGGCGTGGCCGTGGTAGCAGCCTTCGAATTTGATGATTTTATCGCGGCCTGTGAAGCCACGCGCCAGGCGAATGGCGCTCATGGTTGCTTCCGTACCGGAATTCACCATGCGTACCATGTCCATGGTCGGCACCAGTTCGGTCACCAGTTCCGCCATTTTCACTTCCATTTCGGTTGGCGCACCGAAGCTCAGGCCACGCTCGGCGGCTTCAATCACCGCGTTACGAATGGTCGGGTTGTTGTGTCCCAGCACCATCGGCCCCCAGGAACCAACGTAGTCCACATAGGCTTTGCCGTCCGCATCATACAGGTAAGCCCCATCCGCACGTTCGATAAACAGCGGTGTGCCACCTACGCCGGTGAAGGCGCGTACCGGTGAGTTGACGCCGCCGGGAATAAGTTTCCGCGCTGCGTTGTAGAGGTTTTCCGATTTGCTCATGAAACGGCTCCTGATTCGGGGGAGGAAAATGATTAACGGGCTATTCTAATTATTCCAGGAAGGTTATGAAAGTTTTGCCGAAATGAAACACCTGGCGATTCAGGGGAATTTTTACGCGACGAGGGGCGAGAGGCCCGCTAGAATGCCCCCTTCGGATTTGTATTACCAATTAATGATAAGCAGATGAAAGCAGATTCTTCCTCTTTTGAGTCACAGCAAGTCGCGCGCTTACGTCGTGGCGATACGATACGGCGGTTGTTGAACCGCGATAAAACGCCGTTAAAAATTTTGTTGATGGCCGCGCTGGTCGGCACCGTCGCGGGTTTCGTTGGCGTGGCGTTCGAAAAAGCGGTGAATTGGGTGTCGAACCTCCGGATGGCGTCGATTGCCCACGTTGCTGATCACTGGTTTATCGTCTGGCCGCTGGCCTTTATTCTTTCCGGGCTGCTGGCGATGGTGGGCTACCTGTTGGTGAGGCGTTTTGCGCCGGAGGCAGGCGGTTCGGGCATTCCTGAAATTGAGGGCGCGCTGGAAGAGTTGCGTCCGGTGCGCTGGTGGCGCGTGCTGCCGGTGAAATTTATCGGCGGGATGGGGACGCTTGGGGCCGGAATGGTACTCGGGCGCGAAGGGCCGACGGTACAAATCGGCGGTAACATCGGACGCATGATTGGCGATATCTTCCGTATGCGCAGTGCCGAAGCCCGCCATACGCTATTAGCAACCGGCGCGGCGGCGGGGCTGTCGGCGGCGTTTAATGCCCCGCTGGCGGGCATTCTGTTCATCATTGAAGAGATGCGTTCGCAGTTCCGCTATAACCTGGTCTCTATTAAAGCGGTATTCACCGGCGTCATCATGTCGAGCATCGTGTTCCGCATCTTTAACGGCGAGACGCCGGTTATTGAGGTGGGCAAACTGACCAACGCGCCAGTGGACACACTGTGGCTTTATCTGGTGCTGGGGATGATTTTTGGCATCGTCGGCCCCATTTTTAATACGCTGGTGCTGAGAACGCAGGATATGTTTCAGCGCATTCACGGCGGCGAAATCAAAAAATGGGTGTTAATTGGGGGCCTGATAGGCGGCCTGTGCGGCGTGCTGGGGTTGATTGAACCTGCGGCGGCGGGCGGTGGTTTTAACCTGATTCCCATTGCGGCGGCAGGCAACTATAGCGTAGGTTTGCTGCTGTTTATCTTCGTCGCGCGCGTGCTGACCACGTTGCTGTGTTTTTCCTCCGGTGCGCCGGGTGGGATTTTCGCCCCGATGCTGGCGCTTGGCACGCTGCTGGGCACCGCGTTTGGTATGGCGGCCATGAATGTTTTTCCGGGCTACCATCTTGAAGCGGGCACGTTTGCTATCGCTGGTATGGGCGCATTGATGGCCGCGTCGGTGCGTGCACCGCTGACCGGTATTGTGCTGGTGCTGGAGATGACCGACAATTATCAGCTCATTTTGCCAATGATTATTACCTGCTTAGGTGCCACGCTATTAGCGCAGTTCCTGGGTGGAAAGCCGCTCTACGCCACCATCCTGGCGCGAACGCTGGCGAAACAGGAAGCAGAGCAGGCGGCAAAAGCGCAGGCAGCGGCAGGGCAGAATACTTGAACGAATTACCAGGGTATTAGATAATGACCAAAAGAATCGGGTTATTATTTGCCCAGATTACAGTATCAATGGGAGCAAAAAATGAGTGATGACGTAGCGCTGCCGCTGGAGTTTACCGACGCCGCAGCCTCTAAAGTAAAAAACCTGATTGCGGATGAAGACAATCCGAACCTGAAACTGCGTGTCTACATCACCGGT
Organism: Pseudocitrobacter faecalis; assembly: GCA_003315335.1. GTDB lineage: Bacteria > Pseudomonadota > Gammaproteobacteria > Enterobacterales > Enterobacteriaceae > Pseudocitrobacter > Pseudocitrobacter faecalis. Next base: position 46,218 of record QNRL01000014.1, on the reverse strand, counting down.
GGTGGTTGCAGCGGCTTCCAGTACGGCTTTACCTTTGACGATCAAATCAACGAAGGCGATATGACCATCGAAAAACAGGGCGTTGGCCTGGTGGTTGACCCGATGAGCCTGCAGTATCTGGTTGGCGGTTCTGTTGATTACACCGAAGGTCTGGAAGGTTCCCGTTTTATCGTGACCAACCCGAACGCGACCAGCACCTGCGGCTGCGGTTCTTCGTTCAGTATCTGATACTTGCCGGGCTATCCGGCAAAGAAAATAATACCGCTCAACAGAAGTGGTAAATATAAAAAGCCTGAATACCTTTGGTGTTCGGGCTTTGTTTTTATGGCTAATAACGCGGAATGTAACTTTTTAATATTAAAGGATTTAATTATGAAATGCGTTAAATTAGCGGCTATTTTGGCATTTACTCTGGCGGGTTCACACAGTGCAATGGCTCTGGATATTCAGCCCGGTGAATGGGTTACTGACCATAATGGTAAAAAAAAAGTAACTTGTTACGACGCCGCAGCAATTAAACATCTGAAAGAGATGAAAAAAGGCAAAAAAATTAAAGCAGGGAAATGTGTTACGGACATTAAGGACAATAGCAGTACGCATCAGAACACAGAGACCTACTGTAAGACACCCGACAAAGAGTTTTTGATTGCGATGGACATGACAAAAACGAGCGAAACCGAGGTGAAGATCAAGGTGAAGATGGATATTACTCTTGATGGTAAAACATCGAGCGCGGAAGAGGAAATGGTGCAAAAATTTGTTAGCGCACAGTGCACTGCCCCATCGAACTCTAAGGCCAAATAATCATCCTTGTCTTTTAGGCTGATTACGTATTCGGCTTATTGCTTCATATACGTTCGCTAGAAGCGGTAAATATAAAATACACCTCAACACCAATAGTGCTGGGCGTGTTTAAAGGCTAATAACACGGAATGTAACTTTCTAATATTAAAGGACTTAATTATGAAATGCGTTAAATTTGCGGCTATTTTTGCATTTACTCTGGCGGGTTCACACAGCGCAATGGCTCTGGATATTCAGCCCGGTGAATGGGCCAGGGAAGGTCAGGGGAAAACTATCCACACATGCTATACGGAAAAAATGGCCGCAAATTTGAAAAAAATTGCTAAAGGTGTTGAAAGTACTAAGGACGGGTGTTCGATCAAATATACTGAAAACACCGATACCTTACTGGTAAACGAAATCACCTGTAATAAGCCAGAGGGCAATATGCACTCTGTGGTAGAGGAGAAAAAAATCAGCGATACCGAGATCCGTATGACCATAAAAATGGATATTGAGAGCGGCGGTCAGAAGTCGAGTTTTAGCACCGAAACCGTGCAGAAGTTTGTCGGGAAAGAGTGCTCTGAAGCGTCGAAAGGGAAGGCGCAGAAATAATAACCCGGCCCGATGGCGTTGCGCCATCTGGCTTCATCACATCATTTCCCCGGCTCATCCAGCGCAAAGGTCGGCAGCTTCAGATGCCAGTGGATCGCCGCCAGACGAATCACCAGCGTCACTACCATGCCAATCATACTGGCGCTCTCCAGCGGAACGTTGAAGGTATAAAACGTCGTGGCGTGTACGATACCGCCGATAATACAGGCGGTGGCGTAGATTTCCGTTCGCAGGATCATCGGCACTTCGCGCGCCAGCACGTCGCGGATAATCCCGCCGCCGACACCGGTGATAACACCCATACAAACCGCGACCAGCGGGCCTGTTCCAGCAAGAAATGCTTTATTCACGCCGATGCCGACAAACACCGCGAGACCAACGGCATCCAGCACCGGTAATACCCACTTTGGCAGACGGCGCGGCTGACGCACCAGCACGATAGTGAGCATACAGGTGACCATCGCCACCACCAGGTCAGTGGGATCTTTTACCCAAAAGACCGGGCCGTGATCGAGCGCCATGTCGCGGATCGTTCCGCCGCCGACGGCGGTAACCACGCCCAGCACCAGTACGCCAAACGGATCCATACGCAGCTTTCCGGCGAGTAGTACGCCAGAAACTGCAAAGACAATTGTGCCAAGAATATCCAGCCAGTAGACGAGCATATTCCGAATTAACCTATCAATTAACCTGCGCGAGGGCAGTACAGAGTTGTTTCGCGGCGAGGATAATACGTGGGCTTGCACGTTCAAACCAGTCGCTATTGAGAGGAATCACCGGGATTGTGAGCTGACTGCCCCAATACTGCTCGATTTTCGGAATTTGACTCGCACCGCCGGCGACCACAATCGCCTGTGGCTGGCGTGTCAGTACCTGTTCGCGGCTCACCTGAGGCCAGGGAACGCGGCTGTCGGCGAAGATGTTTTCACCCCCGCACATTTCCAGCACCTGATTCTGAATCGCGGCTTTGTTGCTGGTAAAGATAGGATTGAACCCGAACTGCAGAAATACCCGTTTTTTGGGCTGATTCGCATAGCGGGATTTGAGTTCGTTGTAGTCGCGCAGCAGCTGGCTGGCGGCCTGTTCCGCTTTTTCGGGGTGTGGGCTCCACTGGGCGATTTCGCGCAGCGTAGCGGCAATGCTTTCCACCGTATGGTTGTCTATCCACACGACTTTAATGCCCAGAGAACTCAACTGGTTAACCTGTCGCTCGGCGTTCCCTTCACGCCAGGCAAGCACGACATCGGGCTTTAGCGCCACGATACGTTCCAGGTTAATTCCCTGCCATGAAGCGACCTGTTCAATATGCCTGGCCTCGTCAGGATAATCGGAGTAGCTGCTGACGCCAATCGGCGTGATCCCGGCGGCAAAAGCCAGTTCGGTATTGGCAGGGGAGAGAGTAATCACCCGCGGCGCGGCGCAAAGCCACGCCGGGGCAACCAGTGCGAGGGCAAGAAGCCCCGCAAGCCACGGCTTAACCACGCGCCAGCTTCTGCACCAGGGCTTCCACCATCAGGGTGGATTGTTTTGCCGCAACCGCCAGGAACTCATCAAAACTCAGGTGAGACTGCTGGTCAGCGACATCGGAGATGGCGCGAACCACCACGAACGGGACGTTAAAGTTGTGACAAACGTGCGCGATGGCGGTCGCTTCCATCTCAACGGCAACTGCCTGCGGGAAGTTGTGACGGATCTTCGCCAGGCCTACAGAGCCGTTGATGAAGGCGTCGCCGCTGACGATCAGGCCGCGTACCGCATTCAGATTTAATGCCTGAATGCACTCTTGCGCCGCAGAGATCAGTTTTTCGTCAGCTTTAAACCCTGCCGGGCAGCCTGGAAGCTGACCAAACTCGTAGCCGAACGCGGTTACATCTGCGTCGTGATAGCGCGCTTCATCGGAAACGACGATATCGCCCACCTTCAGCGTCGGTGCCAGGCCGCCTGCAGAGCCGGTGTTGATAATCACGTCCGGCTGACAACGTTCCAGCAGTAGGGTTGCGCCCATCGCGGCAGCGACTTTACCGATACCGGATTTCAGTAACGCGACATCCACCCCGTTAAGCTGACCGGTATAAATTTCACTTCCGCCGATGGAGAGCGTTTCACGGTTTTCGATTTTGTCACGCAGCAGCGTAACTTCTTCTTCCATTGCGCCAATGATGCCGATTTTCATAGATTTACTCGCGATATGCCCTATTTGGATGCATAGTCTACCATGGGGTTCAGGGGAAGCGCATTTCTCGCGATGGAGAGGCTATGGCAAAGATTGATTTTCGCAACAAAATTAACTGGGGTCGGCGCTACCGCTCGCCAGAAGGCGTCAGCTCTGAGCATGAAATTCTGCAAATATTCGAAAGCGATCGCGGGCGCATCATTAACTCCCCGGCGATTCGTCGTTTACAGCAGAAAACCCAGGTTTTTCCACTGGAGCGCAACGCTGCCGTGCGTACGCGCCTGACTCACTCACTGGAAGTGCAGCAGGTGGGGCGTTATATCGCGAAAGAAGTGCTCAGCCGTCTGAAAGAGAAAAAGCTGCTGGGGGCTTACGGGCTGGATGAGCTGACCGGGCCGTTCGAAAGCATCGTAGAGATGGCCTGCCTGATGCACGACATTGGTAACCCGCCGTTTGGTCATTTTGGCGAGGCGGCAATCAATGACTGGTTCCGCCAACGGCTGGTTCCGGCTGATGCCACCCAACAGCCGCTAAGCCACGATCGCTGCGTGGTTGCTACTTTGCGCTTACTGGAAGGCGATGAGACGCTGAATGATTTGCGGCGAAAGGTACGTCAGGATCTCTGTCATTTCGAAGGTAATGCGCAGGGGATTCGTATGGTGCATACGTTAATGCGCATGAATCTTACCTGGGCGCAGGTCGGTTGTATTTTAAAATATACTCGCCCCGCCTGGTGGGCCAGCGATGTGCCGGCAAGCCACAGCTATTTAATGAAAAAACCTGGCTATTATTTGGCCGAAGAGCACTATATTGCGCGCTTACGTAAAGAACTGGATTTAGCCCCTTACAATCGTTTTCCCTTAACCTGGATTATGGAAGCAGCGGATGATATCTCCTATTGTGTAGCAGATCTTGAGGATGCGGTGGAAAAACGTATCTTTAGCGTCGAGCAGCTTTATCAACATTTACATGATGCCTGGCCTGAACATGGTAAAGGTTCTTTGTTCGCGCAGGTGGTCGAAAATGCCTGGGATAAATCGCGCTCCAATTCATTAAGTCGCAGTACTGTTGATCAGTTCTTTATGTATTTGCGCGTCAATACATTAAATAAGCTGGTGCCCTTCGCCGCCCAACGTTTTATTGATAATTTGCCAGAAATCTACCGCGGCGACTTTAATCATGCGCTGCTGGAAGATGAAAGCGATTATAGTCAGTTACTCGATCTTTATAAAAAAGTAGCTATAAAACATGTGTTTAGTCATTCTGATGTCGAGATGCTTGAGCTTCAGGGATACCGGGTGATTAGCGGGTTGCTGGAAATCTATTCTCCCCTGTTGAAATTATCGCAAAGTGACTTCACGTTGTTGGTTGAGAAAGAGCGTATCGTTTCACTGCCGATAGAATCGCGCCTGTTCCAGAAACTCTCGCGTAACCATCGACTGGCGTATATCGAGGCCGTAAATAAAGTCGCGCGTGACGCAGCAGAATTTCCGGTGATGGAATACTATTATCGCTGTCGCCTGATTCAGGACTATATCAGTGGGATGACCGATCTCTACGCGTGGGATGAATATCGGCGTCTGATGGCGGTGGAATAACCACGAGTTTTGTAAAGATGAACAATAAATTTTTACTTTTTCCAGCGTGTTAAGCGCGGAACTTAGCGTTAGAAAATGACTCTGATAGTCACGTACACAGCAACTTTGCATAATCTGAAATTGAGATTGAAACACATGAAAAAAACCACGTTAGCAATGAGTGCACTGGCTCTTAGTTTAAGTTTGGCATTGTCTCCGTTGTCCGCTAGCGCGGCTGAGACGGCGTCATCCGCCACTACCGCACAGCAAATGCCAAGCCTGGCGCCAATGCTGGAAAAAGTGATGCCGTCCGTAGTCAGTATCAACGTTGAAGGCAGCACGACCGTGAATACCCCACGTATGGGGCGTAATTTCCAGCAGTTCTTTGGCGACAATTCACCGTTCTGCCAGGACGGCTCTCCGTTCCAGAACTCGCCATTCTGCCAGGGCGGTGGGCCTGATGGTGGACAGGGCGGTGGCCAGCAGCAGAAATTCCAGGCGCTGGGTTCGGGCGTCGTGATTGATGCGGCGAAGGGCTATGTTGTGACTAACAACCATGTCGTCGATAACGCGACGACCATTAAGGTGCAACTGAGCGATGGGCGTAAATTTGACGCCAAAATCGTCGGCAAAGATCCGCGCTCCGATATTGCGCTGATCCAGATTCAGGATCCGAAAAACCTGACGGCAATTAAGATGGCAGATTCCGACGCGCTGCGCGTGGGGGACTATACCGTCGCTATCGGTAACCCGTTCGGTCTGGGTGAAACCGTGACCTCCGGTATCGTTTCGGCGCTGGGTCGTAGCGGCCTGAACGTTGAAAACTATGAAAACTTTATCCAGACCGATGCGGCGATTAACCGCGGTAACTCCGGCGGCGCGCTGGTGAACCTGAACGGGGAACTGATCGGTATCAATACCGCGATTCTCGCACCTGACGGCGGCAACATTGGTATCGGCTTCGCTATCCCGAGCAATATGGTGAAAAACCTGACCTCGCAGATGGTGGAATTCGGCCAGGTGAAACGCGGCGAACTGGGTATCATGGGAACCGAGCTGAACTCCGAGCTGGCGAAAGCGATGAAAGTTGACGCTCAGCGCGGCGCATTCGTAAGCCAGGTGATGCCGAATTCTTCCGCAGCAAAAGCGGGGATTAAAGCGGGTGATGTGATCACCTCTCTGAACGGTAAACCAATCAGCAGCTTCGCGGCACTGCGCGCACAGGTTGGCACCATGCCAATCGGCAGCAAAATCAGCCTCGGCCTGCTGCGCGACGGTAAACCGGTGACCGTGAGCCTGGAACTGCAACAGAGCAGCCAGAATCAGGTTGATTCCAGCTCTATCTTCAGCGGTATCGAAGGGGCGGAAATGAGCAATAAAGGCCAGGAAAAAGGCGTTGTGGTTAACACGGTGAAAGCCGGTTCCCCTGCGGCGCAGATTGGCCTGAAAAAAGGTGATGTCATTGTGGGGGCGAACCAGCAAGCGGTGAAAAATATCGCTGAGCTGCGCAAAATCCTCGACAGCAAACCGTCCGTACTGGCGCTGAACATTCAGCGTGGTGATAGCTCTATCTACCTGTTGATGCAGTAATCCCCTCTGCCAACCCTTTCCCTTTTCGGGGAAAGGGTTTTCTTATTGTTCTGTGAAGCCTTCCACAACTCCATATTTCTCACCCAGGCTTTGTGCATTTGCACAGTGCGGCGGTTAGCCATCTTTCTTATGCTGTAACCTGCTCACAGGAGGATTACATGGCTGGCTGGCATCTTGATACCAAAATGGCGCAGGATATCGTGGCGCGAACCATGCGCATTATCGACACCAACATCAACGTCATGGACGCCCGTGGTCGCATCATCGGTAGCGGCGATCGCGAGCGTATTGGTGAATTGCACGAAGGGGCGCTGTTGGTGCTTTCTCAGGGCCGCGTGGTGGACATTGACGATGCGGTCGCCAGGCATCTGCACGGCGTGCGTCAGGGGATCAACTTGCCGCTGCGACTGGAGGGCGAGATTGTTGGCGTTATCGGCCTGACTGGCGAGCCGGAGACGCTGCGTAAATACGGCGAACTGGTTTGCATGACCGCCGAAATGATGCTCGAACAGTCACGTCTGATGCACCTGCTGGCACAGGATAGCCGTCTGCGTGAAGAGCTGGTCATGAACCTGATTCAGGCGGAGGAGAATACGCCCGCGTTAACCGAATGGGCGCAACGTCTGGGTATCGACTTGAACCAGCCGCGCGTGGTGGCGGTGGTGGAAGTGGACAGCGGGCAGCTTGGCGTGGATAGCGCAATGGCTGAGCTTCAGCAGTTGCAAAATGCGCTAACGACGCCTGAGCGTAATAACCTGATCGCGATTGTTTCACTGACTGAAATGGTGGTGCTGAAACCGGCACTGAACTCGTTTGGCCGCTGGGATGCGGAAGATCACCGCAAACGCGTCGAGCAACTCATCACGCGGATGAAAGAGAACGGACAGCTGCGTTTTCGTGTTTCGCTGGGTAACTATTTCACCGGGCCGGGCAGCATTGCGCGTTCTTACCGCACGGCGCGCACCACTATGATGGTGGGAAAACAGCGCATGCCGGAAAGCCGCAGCTATTTTTATCAGGATCTGATGCTACCCGTGCTGCTCGATAGTCTGCGCGGTGGGTGGCAGGCCAATGAGCTGGCCCGCCCGTTAACGCGTCTAAAAGCGATGGATAATAATGGATTACTCAGACGAACCCTGACGGCGTGGTTTCGCCATAATGTGCAGCCACTGGCGACATCGAAGGCGCTGTTTATACACCGTAATACGCTGGAGTATCGTCTGAATCGTATCTCGGAATTAACGGGGCTGGATTTGAGTAATTTTGACGATAGGTTGTTGTTGTATGTGGCGTTGCAGCTGGATGAGCAGCCGTAGCGGAACCGCGCCCCCCTCACCCTGAGGGAGAAGGGTGCGACGGTGCCATGGGTTAAATGTGTGCGGTTTTCTCCCTCTCCCTGTGGGAGAGGGCCGGGGTGAGGGGCTATTTATTCCGCGTCAGTTTTTCCAGATCCGCTTCAATCTCGCTGATCTTATTGGTCACCACTGATTCCAGGTGACGCAGATCGTCCAGGATCTTACGCTTAAGATCCACCTCGGTGCGATCGCGCTGACAAATCTGATCCAGTTCATCAATCACATAGCGCAGGTTAGGGCTAATCTCCTGCACCTCTTTGTATCCCTGTCCAACGCCGTCGGCAGCAACGGTTTTGCGCTGGCGCGGATACTTAAACTTCACGCTTTTGGCGAAAAACTCACCCTTATCCTTCTGGAAGTAGATTTTCAGGATATCGTTGTTGGCTTCCTGCCGGAGGCTGTAACGATCGATTTCATCAGGATTGGTAATGCCCAAACTTTTCAGATTATCGTACATAGCGGTACCCTTGCTGTAATTTACCTATTGAATAATCAGTGAAAAAACCGTTTTCCGCCAGTTTGGAACGAAAAAAAAGCGGGGTAGCCCCCGCTTTAGCCTCTATCTTAATCGATAGTTCGCAGCAGTTCGTTGATGCCCACTTTGCCACGAGTTTTGGCGTCGACTTTCTTCACGATGACCGCGCAGTACAGGCTGTATTTGCCATCTTTTGACGGCAGGTTGCCGGAGACGACAACGGAGCCCGCCGGAACGCGGCCATAGAAGACTTCGCCGGTTTCGCGGTCGTAGATTTTGGTACTCTGGCCCAGGTATACGCCCATGGAGATAACAGAGCCTTCTTCCACAATCACGCCTTCAACGACTTCAGAGCGTGCGCCGATGAAGCAGTTGTCTTCGATGATGGTTGGGTTAGCCTGCAGCGGTTCCAGTACGCCGCCGATGCCGACGCCGCCAGACAGGTGAACGTTTTTACCGATTTGCGCGCAGGAGCCAACGGTTGCCCAGGTGTCAACCATGGAACCTTCGTCAACGTATGCGCCGATGTTAACGTAGGACGGCATCAGCACGGTGTTGCGCGCGATGTACGCACCCTGACGAACGGCCGCAGGTGGAACCACGCGGAAGCCTTCTTTCTGGAAGCGCGCTTCGTCGTAGTCAGCGAATTTCATCGGCACTTTATCGAAGTAGCGGCTTTCCGCACCATCGATAACCTGGTTATCGTTAATACGGAAAGAGAGCAGAACCGCTTTCTTCAACCACTGGTGAGTGACCCACTGGCCGTCAATTTTTTCAGCGACACGCAGCGCGCCGGAATCCAGTAATGAAATAACCTGGTTTACCGCTTCGCGGGTTACGGTGTCGACATTGTTTGGGGTAATGTCGGCGCGACGCTCGAAAGCGGACTCAATAACGTTCTGTAATTGCTGCATTGTTACTCTTTCCATCTGTGTAAAAAAAATGATTACCCTTTATCGTTTGGATTGAGGGCTGCTGTCAACCGTTGTTGTACCTCTAATTGCAGCGCATTATTAAGCGCACGCCGGTCGGCGGTGGCGATTATAAATAAATCTTCTACTCGTTCACCAATTGTCGTAATTCTGGCCCCGTGAAGGGAAATTCCGAGGTCGGCGAACACTTTACCGACACGTGCCAATAGCCCTGGCTGATCGAGCGCAATCAGTTCGAGGAAAGATTTCCGGTCAGTATGCGTTGGCAGGAAATTCACCTCGGTATCGACGGAGAAGTGACGCAATTTTGCCGGCTGACGACGCGGCTGCGGTGCCTGCCAACTGCGTTGGGTAATGGCCTGTTCCAGTCCAAGACGAATAGCCTCATGGCGATCGGATGAGAGCGGGCTACCATCGGGTTCCAGCACGATAAACGTATCCATTGCCATGCCGTCACGGGTGGTGAAAATCTGCGCGTCGTGCACGCTGAGGTTACGTCTGTCCAGCTCTGCACAGACCGCCGCAAAGAGGTAAGGGCGATCCGGGCTCCAGATGAAAATCTCGGTGCCGCCACGGGTGGCCTGCGGGCTTAACAGGATCATCGGTTCTGTGAGATCGTGCTGCAACAGGTGGCGGGCGTGCCAGGCAAGCTGATTTGGCGTGTGACGCACAAAGTAATTGGCGCGGCAGCGGTTCCAGATTTGATGCAGCTTCTCTTCGTCAATGTTATCCATGCGCAGCAGGGCCAGCGCCTGCATCTGGTGATGACGCACGCGTTCGCGCATATCCGGCGTGTTATCCATTCCCCGGCGCAGCTGTTTTTCGGTGGCGAAATAGAGTTCGCGCAACAGGCTTTGCTTCCAGCTGTTCCACAGGGTTTCATTGGTGGCACAAATATCAGCAACCGTCAGACACACCAGATAGCGCAGACGGTTTTCCGTTTGCACCAATTCAGCAAACTGTTTAATGACTTCCGGATCCTGAATATCACGCCGCTGAGCGGTGACGGACATTAGCAGATGATGGCGCACCAGCCAGGCAACCAGTTGCGTTTCGCGAGAATTCAGGCCGTGCAGTTCGGCAAACTTCAGCACGTCTTCCGCACCCAGAATGGAGTGATCGCCCCCGCGTCCTTTGGCGATGTCGTGAAACAGTGCGGCTATCAGAATCAGTTCAGGATGGGTAAGACGCGGCCAGAGATCGACGCACAGCGGATGGCGCGGGCGCGTCGCTTCTTCGGCAAAGCTTTCCAGTTTAAGCAGTACGCGAATGGTGTGTTCATCGACTGTGTAGGCGTGGAACAGGTCAAACTGCATTTGACCGACAATGTGCGACCACTGCGGCATATAGGCCCACAGCACGCTATGGCGATGCATCGGAAGCAGGCCGCGCTTCACTGCGCCGGGATGGCGCAGCATGCTGAGGAAAATCGAGCGGGCTTCCGGGATATAGCACAATGGCTGCGCCAGATGACGACGTGCATGGCGCAGGTGGCGCAGGGTTGTGGAGTAAATCCCGGTAATGGTGCTGTTGCGCACCATAATAAAGAACATGCGCAGAATCGCCTGCGGTTCGCGGATAAATAGCGTGTCATCGCGCAGGTCGATAAGCGTGCCGCGTAGCTGAAAATCATCGTCAATCGGGCGCGGTTTTTCATCTTCCGTCAGGGCGAGAATCGCCTCGTCAAAAAGCTGAAGCAGCATATGATTGAGCTCGCCGACGCGGCGCGTCACGCGGTAGAAATCCTTCATCATGTGTTCAACCGGCTGATTGCCTTCGCCGCCGTAGTTAAGGCGCTGGGCGACGCTAAGCTGGCGGTCGAACAGGAGGCGGTTGTCGTAGCGGTTGAGTTCAAGATGCAGGGCGAAACGGATTCGCCACAGCAGATGCAGACACTCATTGAGTTCGTTACGCTCGGCTTCGGTCAAAAAGCCAAAACCGACCATTTCATCCAGCGAGGTGGCGCCAAAGTGACGGCGAGCGACCCACTGTAAGGTGTGGATGTCGCGCAGGCCGCCGGGGCTGCTTTTTATATCCGGCTCAAGATTATAGCTGGTGCCGTGATAGCGCTGGTGACGTGCGTTTTGCTCTTCCACTTTCGCCGGGAAGAATTTTTCTGACGGCCAGAAGCCTTCGCTGAAAATGTGTTTTTGCAGTTCCAGGAACAGGGCGACGTCGCCAATCAGCAGGCGTGATTCAATCAGGTTAGTGGCAACGGTCAGATCTGAAAGACCTTCCAGCAGGCACTCTTCCAGCGTTCGTACGCTATGGCCCACTTCCAGCTTGAGATCCCAGAGTAGCGTTAATAGCTCGCCAATTTTCTGCGCCTGTTCATCGGGCAGTTTCTTACGGCTTAAAATCAGGAGATCGATGTCGGAAAGCGGATGTAATTCACCGCGTCCGTACCCGCCAACGGCAACCAGCGCGGCGTCTTCCACTTCACCAAAACCGTATTGAAGCCAGAGGCGCTGCAGGAGCTGGTCGATGAATTCGGTGCGCGCTTCGATGAGCTGTTCGGCGGAAATGCCGCTGTCAAAGGCTTCTCCCAGCCACCGCTGGAAAGCATCAAGATGGGCTTTGATGGTGGCAATATTCAGCATATCCGCAGGCCAGGCACCGGGATTCTGCGGCTGATTGGGAAGGGTGGGGAGTGCGGTATTCGCGAGCTGTTCAGGAAGAGTTTTCATTGATGTTTGCGCCACCCATATAAAAAGCCGGATGACGGCACAAGCGCCTTATCCGGCCTACTGGAGAGAGCAATTTGTAGGCCTGATAAGATGCGTTGGCATCGCCATCAGGCAAATCAATTATTCGTCGTGCGAGATAACCGCCGGGATGGTGTCATCCTTACGCAGCGTCAGAATTTCGCAGCCGTTAGCCGTTACCACAATAGTATGCTCGTACTGCGCAGACAAGCTGCGGTCTTTGGTTTTTACCGTCCAGCCATCTTTCATGGTACGAATGCGGTAATCACCGGCGTTCAGCATCGGTTCGATGGTGAAGGTCATGCCTTCTTTCAGTACCACGCCGCCGTCATCTGCATCATAGTGCAGTACCTGCGGTTCTTCGTGGAAGCCGCGACCGATACCGTGACCACAGTATTCGCGTACCACAGAGAAACCTTCTGCTTCCGCGTACTTCTGAATCGCCGCGCCGATGGTGCGCAGGCGGATGCCCGGTTTTACCATTTTGATGCCCAGATAGAGGCTTTCCTGGGTGACGCGGCACAGGCGCTCGCCCAGAATGGTTGGTTTGCCGACGATGAACATTTTTGAGGTGTCACCGTGGAACTCGTCTTTAATAACGGTTACATCGATGTTAACGATGTCGCCATCTTTCAGATGTTTAGCATCGTCGGGGATCCCGTGGCAGACCACTTCGTTAATAGAGATGCAGACTGATTTTGGATAACCGTGATAGCCGAGGCAGGCGGAGATCGCATGCTGGTGGTTGACGATCCAGTCATCGCAGATGCGATCCAGCTCGCCGGTGCTCACGCCCGGTTTGATGTGCTGCTCGATCATCTCCAGCACTTCGGCTGCCAGACGACCCGCGACGCGCATCTTTTCGATTTCTTCAGGTGTTTTAATAGAAATAGCCATGGAGTTTGTCCATCAGGGTCGAATTTATCGACAATAATTGTGTAAGTGCTATCAATGTTAACAGTCTGAAGCATCCACTACCAGATTGAGAATCAGTTACAGCATAGAGTGCCAACAATTATTGGTGTCTGCGGCGTATTTGTGGTATAAAGCGCGCCGGACTTCCGTTCCATTTGATATACACAGAATGGACTGAAGCGACAATCTCACTTTGTGTAACAACACACACGTATCGACACATGTTCCGGGGTGCCCTTCGGGGTCGGTAATATGGGATACGTGGAGGCATAACCCCAACTTAATCTATAGAGGTTTTAAATCATGGCAACTGTTTCCATGCGCGACATGCTCAAGGCTGGTGTTCACTTTGGTCACCAGACCCGTTACTGGAACCCGAAAATGAAGCCTTTCATCTTCGGCGCACGTAACAAAGTTCACATCATCAACCTTGAGAAAACTGTACCGATGTTCAACGAAGCGCTGGCTGAACTGAACAAAATCTCTGCTCGTAAAGGTAAAATCCTTTTCGTTGGTACTAAACGCGCTGCAAGCGAAGCGGTGAAAGAAGCTGCTAACAGCTGCGACCAGTTCTTCGTGAACCATCGCTGGCTGGGCGGTATGCTGACTAACTGGAAAACCGTTCGTCAGTCCATCAAACGTCTGAAAGACCTGGAAACTCAGTCTCAGGACGGTACTTTCGACAAGCTGACCAAGAAAGAAGCGCTGATGCGTACTCGTGAGCTTGAGAAACTGGAAAACAGCCTGGGCGGTATCAAAGACATGGGCGGCCTGCCGGACGCACTGTTCGTTATCGATGCTGACCACGAACACATCGCAATCAAAGAAGCGAACAACCTGGGTATTCCAGTGTTCTCTATCGTTGATACCAACTCCGATCCAGACGGCGTTGATTTCGTTATCCCGGGTAACGACGATGCAATCCGTGCTGTAACCCTGTACCTGAGCGCTGTAGCGGCTACCGTTCGTGAAGGCCGTTCTTCTGACCTGGCTTCCCAGGCTGAAGAAAGCTTCGTAGAAGCTGAGTAATAAGGCTTGATAACTCCCCCGAAAGTGTCCGAGTTGCAGTAACGAGTAATGTCTACGTGCTGCGGCTCATAACTGGAAGGGGAGAGCCCTTATAGACCAGGTAGTACACGTTTGGTTAGGGGGCCTGTTTATGGCCCCCTTTTTTCACTTTTATATCTGTGCGGATCAACGCCGGGCAGATCAAATCTTCCGAGGATTTTAGAATGGCTGAAATTACCGCATCCCTGGTAAAAGAGCTGCGTGAACGTACCGGCGCAGGCATGATGGATTGCAAAAAAGCACTGACTGAAGCTAATGGCGACATCGAGCTGGCAATCGAAAACATGCGTAAATCTGGCGCGATCAAAGCGGCTAAAAAAGCTGGCAACGTTGCTGCTGACGGCGTGATCAAAACCAAAATCGAAGGCAACTTCGGCGTGATTCTGGAAGTTAACTGCCAGACTGACTTCGTTGCTAAAGACGGTGGTTTCCAGGCGTTCGCAGACAAAGTTCTGGACGCAGCTGTTGCTGGTAAAGTAACTGACGTTGAAGTTCTGAAAGCACAGTTCGAAGAAGAGCGTGTTGCACTGGTTGCTAAAATCGGTGAAAACATCAACATCCGTCGCGTTGCAATCCTGGAAGGCGACGTTCTGGGTAGCTACCAGCACGGTGCGCGCATCGGTGTTCTGGTTGCAGCTAAAGGCGCTGATGAAGAGCTGGTTAAACACCTGGCGATGCACGTTGCTGCAAGCAAACCAGAATTCGTTAAACCAGAAGACGTGTCTGCTGAAGTGGTAGAGAAAGAATACCAGGTACAGCTGGACATCGCGATGCAGTCTGGTAAGCCGAAAGAAATCGCAGAGAAAATGGTTGAAGGCCGCATGAAGAAATTCACCGGCGAAGTTTCTCTGACTGGTCAGCCTTTCGTAATGGACCCGAGCAAAAACGTGGGCCAGCTGTTGAAAGAGCACAACGCTGACGTGACTGGCTTCATCCGCTTTGAAGTGGGCGAAGGCATCGAGAAAGTTGAAGCTGACTTCGCAGCAGAAGTTGCTGCAATGTCTAAACAGTCTTAATTGCACTGTTCGGAGCCGCCTCAGGGCGGCTCCTTTTTGTACCCGTCATGTGAAAATCAGCCAGCTCTTATAGGGGCGAATCGGCAGGAAGCGCATGATGTCACCTGATTTAAATCATCCCATTCGTGACACTCGCAGGAAAGAAAATGGCTACCAACGCAAAACCCGTCTACAAACGCATTCTGCTTAAACTGAGCGGCGAAGCATTGCAGGGGACTGAAGGTTTCGGTATTGACGCAAGCATCCTTGACCGTATGGCGCAAGAGATTAAAGAACTTGTTGAACTGGGCATTCAGGTTGGCGTAGTGATTGGCGGCGGTAACCTGTTCCGCGGTGCAGGTCTGGCGAAAGCGGGTATGAACCGCGTTGTGGGCGACCACATGGGCATGCTGGCCACGGTAATGAATGGCCTGGCAATGCGTGACGCACTGCATCGCGCCTATGTGAACGCTCGCCTGATGTCTGCCATTCCGCTGAACGGCGTGTGCGACAACTACAGCTGGGCAGAGGCGATTAGCCTGCTGCGCAACAACCGCGTGGTGATCCTCTCCGCAGGTACCGGTAACCCATTCTTCACAACTGATTCCGCAGCGTGTCTGCGCGGTATTGAAATTGAAGCCGACGTGGTGCTGAAAGCGACTAAAGTCGACGGTGTGTTTACCGCTGACCCGGCGAAAGATCCTACGGCGACCATGTACGAACAGCTGACTTACAGCGAAGTACTGGATAAAGAACTGAAAGTCATGGATCTGGCGGCGTTTACGCTGGCTCGTGACCACAAATTGCCGATTCGCGTATTCAACATGAACAAACCTGGCGCGCTGCGTCGCGTGGTCATGGGCGAAAAAGAAGGCACTTTAATCACGGAATAATTTCCGTCGAGGCCAAATACGGGTAAGATTCCGCTTTAATCATGCGGGTCACTTACCCGGTGGCATATTTTAAACAGGACTATACTTAGCGCATCTGTGCTACCGTCTGGTCTGACTGAGACAAGTTTTCAAGGATTCGTAACGTGATTAGCGATATCAGAAAAGATGCTGAAGTGCGCATGGACAAATGCGTAGAAGCGTTCAAAAACCAAATCAGCAAAATACGCACGGGTCGTGCTTCTCCCAGCCTGCTGGACGGCATCGTGGTTGAGTATTACGGCACCCCGACTCCGCTGCGTCAGCTGGCGAACGTCACTGTAGAAGATACCCGTACACTGAAAATCAACGTGTTCGACCGCTCTATGGGCCCGGCTGTTGAGAAAGCGATTATGGCGTCTGATCTTGGTCTGAACCCAAGCTCTGCAGGCACCGACATCCGCGTTCCGCTGCCGCCGTTGACTGAAGAGCGTCGTAAAGACCTGATCAAAGTGGTGCGTGGTGAAGCTGAGCAGGGACGTGTCTCTGTGCGTAACGTCCGTCGCGACGCGAACGACAAAGTGAAAGCGCTGCTGAAAGACAAAGAGATCAGCGAAGATGACGATCGCCGTTCTCAGGACGACGTGCAGAAACTGACCGATGCTGCTATCAAGAAAATTGACGCGGCGCTGGCAGAAAAAGAAGCGGAACTGATGCAGTTCTAATCTGCATTCGTTTGCAGGAAAAAAACGCCGTACAGGAAGCGTATCGCTTTGCTGGCGGCGTTTTGCATTTATACTCTTCACCCTTCAAGTCGCTAAGCTGGACCTTTCATGAAGCAAATAACCGTTCTTGGCTCAACGGGCTCAATTGGCTGTAGCACGCTGGATGTTGTGCGCCATAACGCTGACCATTTCTCCGTAGCCGCGCTGGTTGCCGGTAAAAACGTTGAACGCATGGTCGAGCAGTGTCTGGAGTTTTCCCCGCGTTTCGCGGTGATGGATGACGCCCATAGCGCCGAGGCGGTGAAAATCGCCCTGCGTGAACACGGCAGCCGCACCGACGTCATGTGTGGGCAACAGGCGGCGTGTGAAGTGGCCGCGCTGGATGACGTTGATCAGGTGATGGCCGCCATTGTTGGCGCGGCGGGTCTGGTACCGACACTTGCCGCGATTCATGCCGGCAAAACGGTTTTACTGGCGAACAAAGAGTCGCTGGTGACCTGCGGACGCCTGTTCCTGGAAGCGGTAAAAGCCAGCGGTGCGCAACTTTTACCTGTCGACAGCGAACATAACGCCATCTTTCAGAGTTTGCCGCAAACTTTTCAGCAAGACCTGGGGTACGCTGATCTCGGGCAGCATGGCGTTACGTCCATTCTGCTTACCGGGTCTGGTGGCCCGTTCCGTGAGACGCCAATCAGTGAACTGCGCGCAATGACGCCGGATCAGGCTTGTCGTCATCCGAACTGGTCGATGGGGCGCAAAATTTCCGTCGATTCGGCCACCATGATGAATAAAGGTCTCGAATACATTGAAGCCCGCTGGCTGTTCAACGCCTCTGCCGCACAAATGGAAGTGGTGATTCATCCGCAGTCGGTGATCCACTCGATGGTGCGCTATAAAGACGGTAGCGTCATTGCGCAATTGGGCGAGCCGGATATGCGCACGCCTATCGCCAATGCGATGGCCTGGCCGGGGCGTGCAGATTCCGGCGTTAAGCCGCTCGATTTCTGCAAGCTGGGCGCACTGACGTTTAGCGAGCCGGATTACGATCGTTATCCTTGCCTTAAGCTGGCGATGGACGCGTTTGAACAGGGGCAGGCCGCGACCACCGCACTGAATGCGGCGAATGAAATTACCGTTGCCGCGTTCCTGGATTCGCAGATTCGCTTTACTGATATCGCGGCGGCGAACCTGGGTGTGCTCGATGCGATGTCGCTTGCGGAGCCGCAGTCCGTTGATGAGGTGCTGGCGATTGACGCGCGTGCGCGTGATGTGGCGCGAAAACAAGTGATGCGTTTCGCAAGCTGAGGATTATCAGCCTGGGAACTGTCATGGTATTTGTTAGCGTCTGGCTTCAGTGATATAGTCTGCGCCACCGATTGCGCCTCTATTTTCAGGGGCAATCGTGAAAGCCGTGCTTCAACACGGCTTTTTTGCGACAGAAATATCAGTATTCCGGGGTACCGCTCATTCCTTTTCATGGACTAAAAACGCGTTATGTTGTCTGCTAATCAACCAATCAGCGAAAATGTGCCTGCCCACGGGTGTCGCCATGTGGCTATCATCATGGACGGCAATGGTCGCTGGGCGAAGAGACAAGGGAAGATTCGCGCCTTTGGACATAAAGCCGGGGCGAAGTCTGTTCGCCGCGCCGTGTCGTATGCGGCGAATAATGGCATTGAAGCATTAACCCTTTATGCGTTCAGCAGTGAAAACTGGAACCGCCCCGAGCAAGAAGTTAGCGCATTGATGGAGCTTTTCGTGTGGGCGCTGGATAGCGAAGTCAAAAGCCTGCATCGCCACAATGTGCGGTTGCGTATCATCGGTGATACCAGCCGGTTTAACGCCCGCCTGCAGGAGCGCATCCGAAAGGCGGAAGCGATAACCGAAAATAATACCGGGCTGACGTTGAATATCGCCGCT
Organism: Pseudocitrobacter faecalis; assembly: GCA_003315335.1. Lineage (GTDB taxonomy): Bacteria > Pseudomonadota > Gammaproteobacteria > Enterobacterales > Enterobacteriaceae > Pseudocitrobacter > Pseudocitrobacter faecalis. Next base: position 27,521 of record QNRL01000014.1, on the reverse strand, counting down.
AATTATGGTGGCCGTTGGGATATTATTCAGGGAGTTCAGCGATTGGCTGAACAGGTTCAGGAAGGGTTACTCCGTCCCGATCACATCAGTGAAGATCTGCTGAGTCAGCAAATCTGCATGCATGAACTGGCTCCCGTAGATTTAGTAATTAGGACAGGGGGAGAACATCGAATCAGTAATTTTCTTATCTGGCAAATCGCCTATGCTGAACTTTACTTTACCGATGTTCTTTGGCCCGATTTCGATGAACAAGACTTTGAGGGTGCGCTGCATGCTTTTGCGAATCGCGAGCGTCGTTTCGGCGGCACCGAGCCTGGTGGCGAAAAGGCCTGATGGGGGTAGCTTTTGCTGAAGTATCGCCTGATTTCTGCATTAATTTTAATACCCGTTGTTATTGCGGCGCTGTTTTTGCTGCCGCCAGTCGGGTTCGCCATTGTTACGCTGGTCGTCTGTATGTTGGCCGCGTGGGAATGGGGACAACTGAGCGGATTTAGCTCGCGTACGCAGCGGGTATGGCTGGCGGTACTTTGCGGCCTGTTGTTGGCGGTGATGCTCTTCTTGCTTCCTGAGTATCATCATAACCTCCATCAACCGGTCGTTGAGATTTCGCTGTGGGCCTCTCTGGCGTGGTGGGTTGTGGCGCTGGTACTGGTGTTGACCTATCCGGGTTCAGCGGCATCTTGGCGTCATTCAAAAACGCTGCGTCTGCTGTTTGGCCTGCTGACTATCGTGCCGTTCTTCTGGGGGATGGTGGCGTTACGCGCATGGCATTATGACGATAACCACTACAGCGGTGCGCTGTGGCTGCTGTATGTCATGATCCTCGTCTGGGGGGCGGATTCCGGTGCGTATATGTTTGGCAAGCTGTTTGGCAAGCATAAGCTGGCACCGAAGGTTTCTCCGGGGAAAACCTGGCAAGGATTTATCGGTGGCCTGATCACAGCCGCAGTCATTTCCTGGGCCTATGGATTGTGGGCAAATCTGGACGTAGCCCCCTCAACGCTATTAATATGCTCCATTGTCGCCGCGCTGGCTTCTGTGCTGGGCGATTTGACCGAGAGCATGTTTAAACGTGAAGCCGGTATCAAGGACAGTGGACATTTGATCCCCGGTCACGGCGGAATTCTGGACCGAATTGATAGCCTGACGGCGGCGGTTCCCGTATTCGCGTGCTTGCTGTTGTTAGTTTTCAGGACGATTTAACGGATGGGTCTATGCTGAGCATACTCTGGAATCTGGCGGCATTTATTGTTGCCCTGGGTGTATTGATCACCGTCCATGAATTTGGTCACTTCTGGGTTGCTCGCCGCTGTGGCGTTCGCGTGGAGCGTTTTTCTATTGGTTTTGGGAAATCGCTCTGGCGTCGCGTTGATAAACACGGCACCGAATTTGTTATCGCCCTTATCCCCTTGGGCGGTTACGTCAAAATGCTGGATGAGCGCGTCGAGCCGGTTGCGCCGGAGATGCGTCATTTCGCATTCAACAACAAAACGGTCGGCCAGCGCGCTGCCGTTATTGCTGCCGGCCCTGTCGCTAACTTCCTTTTTGCTATCTTCGCTTACTGGCTGGTGTTTATCATTGGCGTTCCTGGCGTGCGTCCGGTTGTCGGTGAAATAACCCCCAATTCGATTGCGGCAGAAGCACAAATTGCACCAGGCACGGAACTAAAAGCCGTAGATGGTATCGAAACGCCTGATTGGGATGCAGTGCGTTTGGCGATGGTCGCGAAAATTGGCGACGAGCGTGCCACCCTCACTGTTGCTCCTTTCGGGAGTGAACAGCGTCAGGATAAAATCCTGAATTTGCAGCACTGGGCGTTCGAACCGGATAAAGAAGATCCTATCGCTTCACTCGGTATTCGTCCGCGCGGTGCGCAGATTGAACCTGTTCTCGCTGAGATTCAGGCCGACTCTGCTGCCAGCAAAGCCGGTTTGCAAGCTGGCGACAGGATCGTTAAAGTCGATGGTCAGCCGCTGGAAAACTGGATGATGTTTGTCACGCTGGTGCGTGATAACCCCGGTAAAGGACTGCGGTTAGATATCGAAAGGCAGGGGAGTCCCTTGTCTTTGACGCTGATACCGGATACAAAACACGGTAACGGAAAGGCGGAAGGGTTTGCGGGTGTGGTACCAAAAGTTATCCCGCTACCTGACGAATACAAAACAGTGCGCCAGTATGGGCCGTTTAGCGCCATCGCTCAGGCCACGGATAAAACGTGGCAGTTGATGAAGCTGACGGTTAGCATGCTGGGCAAATTGATCACCGGTGACGTCAAACTGAACAACCTCAGTGGGCCGATTTCGATCGCTCAGGGGGCTGGGATGTCAGCGGAGTACGGGTTGATTTACTATCTGATGTTTCTTGCGCTCATCAGTGTAAATCTGGGTATCATCAACCTGTTCCCGCTCCCCGTGTTAGATGGGGGACATCTGCTGTTTTTGGCGATTGAAAAGCTGAAGGGCGGTCCGGTATCCGAGCGAGTTCAAGACTTTAGTTATCGCATTGGCTCAATACTGCTGGTGCTGTTAATGGGGCTTGCACTTTTCAATGATTTCTCTCGGTTATGAGAGTTAGTTAGGAAGAACGCATAATAACGATGGCGATGAAAAAGTTGCTTATAGCGTCGCTGCTGTTTAGCAGCGCGACCGTATACGGTGCTGACGGGTTCGTAGTGAAGGACATTCATTTCGAAGGCTTGCAGCGAGTCGCTGTTGGTGCGGCCCTCCTCAGTATGCCAGTACGTCCTGGTGATACCATAACTGATGACGATATCAGTAATACCATTCGCGCACTGTTTGCCACTGGCAACTTTGAGGACGTTCGCGTTCTGAGAGACGGCGATACGTTACTGGTTCAGGTCAAAGAGCGTCCAACGATTGCCAGCATCACCTTTTCCGGCAACAAGTCGGTGAAAGATGACATGCTGAAGCAGAACCTTGAAGCCTCAGGCGTTCGGGTTGGTGAATCTCTTGACCGCACCACCCTTTCGGATATTGAAAAAGGGCTCGAAGACTTCTACTACAGCGTGGGTAAATACAGCGCGAGCGTAAAAGCCGTTGTCACCCCACTGCCGCGTAACCGTGTCGACCTGAAACTGGTCTTCCAGGAAGGCGTCTCCGCGCAAATCCAGCAGATCAACATCGTGGGCAACCACGCGTTCAGTACGGAAGATCTCATCTCAAACTTCCAGTTACGTGATGAAGTGCCATGGTGGAACGTCGTCGGCGATCGTAAATATCAGAAACAGAAACTGGCGGGCGACCTTGAAACCCTGCGCAGCTACTATCTGGATCGCGGTTACGCACGTTTCAACATCGACTCCACGCAGGTGAGCCTGACGCCAGATAAAAAAGGCATCTACATCACCGTTAACGTGACGGAAGGCGATCAATACAAACTCGATAGCGTGCAGGTGAGCGGTAATCTTGCTGGTCACTCCGCTGAAATCGAAGCGCTGACCAAAATCGAGCCGGGCGAGCTGTATAACGGCACCAAAGTGACCAAAATGGAAGATGACATTAAAAAGCTTCTGGGTCGCTATGGTTACGCCTATCCACGCGTTCAGTCTCAGCCGGAAATCAACGATGCGGATAAAACCGTTAAACTGCATGTGAACGTTGATGCGGGTAACCGTTTCTACGTGCGCAAAATCCGCTTTGAAGGTAACGACACCTCCAAAGATGCCGTTCTGCGTCGCGAAATGCGTCAGATGGAAGGGGCATGGCTGGGTAGCGATCTCGTTGACCAGGGTAAAGAGCGTCTGAACCGTCTGGGTTACTTCGAAACTGTTGATACCGACACCCAACGCGTACCGGGCAGCCCGGACCAGGTGGATGTGGTTTACAAGGTGAAAGAGCGTAACACCGGTAGCTTCAACTTCGGTATCGGTTACGGTACGGAAAGCGGCGTCAGCTTCCAGGTTGGCGTACAGCAGGATAACTGGTTAGGTACGGGCTACTCCGTGGGTATCAACGGCACCAAGAACGACTACCAGACCTATTCTGAGTTTTCTGTGACCAACCCGTACTTTACGGTCGATGGCGTGAGCCTCGGCGGTCGTATCTTCTACAATGATTTTAAAGCGGATGATGCGGACCTCTCCTCCTATACCAACAAAAGTTATGGTGTAGACGGAACGCTGGGCTTCCCGATCAACGAATACAACACGCTGCGTGCGGGTCTGGGCTATGTCCATAACGACCTGTCTAACATGCAGCCGCAGGTAGCGATGAACCGTTATCTGGATTCAATTGGTCAGAATGCCAGCAAAACGTCTGATGATAATAACTTCTCGGCGGATGATTTCACCTTCAACTATGGCTGGACGTACAACAAACTGGACCGTGGTTACTTCCCGACGGACGGTTCGCGCGTTAACCTGAACGGTAAGGTCACCATTCCGGGCTCGGATAACGAGTTCTATAAAGTCACGCTGGATACCGCGTCCTACTTCCCAATTGATGACGACCACAAGTGGGTTGTTCTGGGTCGTACGCGTTGGGGTTACGGTGATGGCCTGGGCGGCAAAGAACTGCCGTTCTATGAAAACTTCTATGCCGGTGGTTCCAGCACCGTACGTGGCTTCCAGTCGAACAACATCGGTCCTAAGGCGGCTTACTATGGCCCGGGCACCGATAACTGTGAAACCACCAAAGACGGTAAACCTGGCATCTGTAATTCAGATGATGCAGTCGGCGGGAACGCCATGGCTGTTGCCAGCATGGAACTGATTGTACCTACGCCGTTCGTGAGTGATAAATACGCGAACTCAATCCGTACGTCCGTCTTCTGGGATGCGGGTACCGTGTGGGATACAAACTGGAAAGACACTGCAGAGACGCGTGCCGCGGGGATCCCTGATTACAGCGATCCAAGCAACATCCGTATGTCTGCGGGTATCGCATTACAATGGATGTCCCCATTGGGGCCGTTGGTCTTCTCCTACGCCCAGCCGTTCAAGAAATACGATGGAGACAAAGCCGAGCAGTTCCAGTTTAACATTGGTAAAACCTGGTAATTGCTCACTTGCAAAGGAATGCAGTGCAGTGTAGTGACGCTGTATAGGCATAGCGTTAAGTGGCCTTCGGGCCACACAAAAAACGGTACCTTCGGGTACGCATGGGATGGTAAGGAGTTTTATTGTGAAAAAGTGGTTAGTAGCTGCAGGTTTAGGTTTAGCAATGGCTGCGTCTGCTCAGGCAGCAGATAAAATCGCAATTGTTAACATGGGCAACCTGTTCCAACAAGTTGCACAGAAAACCGGTGTTTCCAGCACGCTGGAAAATGAGTTCAAAGGCCGTGCCAGCGAACTTCAGCGTATGGAAGGCGACCTGCAGTCTAAAATGCAGCGTCTGCAGTCCATGAAAGCCGGTTCAGACCGCACCAAGCTGGAAAAAGACATCACTTCTCAGCGTCAGACTTTCGCACAGAAAGCTCAGGCATTTGAGCAGGATCGCCAGCGTCGTACCAACGAAGAGCGCGGCAAACTGGTTACCCGTATCCAGACTGCTGTGAAATCTGTTGCAAATAGCCAGAGCATTGACCTGGTTGTTGACGCTAACGCCGTTGCATTCAACAGCAGCGATGTGAAAGACATCACCGCTGATGTACTGAAACAGGTTAAATAAGTAATGCCTTCAATTCGACTGGCTGATCTCGCGCAGCAGTTGGATGCGGAATTACACGGTGATGGCGATATCGTCATCACCGCTGTCGCGTCCATGCAATCCGCGACCACAGGCCATATTACGTTCATGGTGAATCCTAAATACCGTGAGCACCTGGCCGCTTGCCAGGCCTCTGCCGTCGTCATGACCGCAGACGATCTTCCTTTTGCCAACAGCGCGGCGCTGGTAGTGAAAAATCCCTACCTGACTTACGCCCGTATGGCCCAAATTTTAGATACTACGCCGCAACCGGCGCAGGATATCGCTCCCAGCGCAGTCATTGACTCTACGGCGACGCTTGGCAAAAACGTCTCTATCGGCGCGAACGCGGTGATTGAATCTGACGTCGTGCTTGGCGATAACGTGGTGATTGGCGCTGGCTGTTTCGTCGGAAAAAAGACGAAAATCGGCGCAGGTTCACGTCTGTGGGCAAACGTAAGCATTTACCACGACATCGAGATCGGTGAGAATTGCCTTATCCAGTCCAGCACCGTGATCGGCGCGGATGGGTTTGGTTATGCCAACGATCGCGGTAACTGGGTTAAGATCCCACAATTAGGTCGCGTGATTATTGGCGATCGCGTGGAGATCGGTGCCTGTACCACCATTGACCGTGGCGCACTTGACGATACGGTGATCGGCAACGGTGTTATCATTGATAACCAGTGCCAGATTGCACATAACGTGGTGATTGGCGACAATACCGCCGTCGCCGGTGGCGTCATTATGGCCGGCAGCCTGAAAATTGGCCGTTACTGCATGATTGGCGGTGCCAGCGTCATTAACGGGCACATGGAAATTTGCGACAAGGTCACAGTAACCGGCATGGGCATGGTGATGCGCCCGATTACTGAGCCTGGCGTCTATTCTTCTGGTATTCCGCTTCAGCCGAATAAGGCGTGGCGTAAGACAGCAGCACTGGTGATGAATATTGATGATATGAGCAAGCGTCTGAAGGCTATAGAGCGCAAGATCAATCAACAAGACTAAACAGTCACCCACATTGGATTGTCGCCGAATTTATTGGGCTAAGCCCTGTGATGACGGAGCGACATTTATCGGCCTGTCGGCTTTCTGAAAATCCGGCAGGCCGTGTTATTATTGCCATTCAGTATATTTTGACAGGAAGAGTATTTTGACTACCGACACTCATACTCTGCACATTGAAGAGATTTTAGAGCTTCTGCCGCACCGTTACCCGTTCTTACTGGTTGATCGCGTGCTGGATTTTGAAGAAGGTCGTTTTCTGCGCGCAGTGAAAAACATTTCCGTAAATGAGCCGTTTTTCCAGGGGCACTTCCCTGGTAAGCCGATTTTACCTGGCGTGCTGATTCTGGAAGCGATGGCGCAGGCGACCGGTATTCTGGCGTTCAAAAGCGTGGGTAAACTGGAACCAGGCGAACTTTACTACTTCGCAGGTATCGACGAAGCGCGCTTCAAGCGCCCGGTTGTGCCTGGCGATCAGATGATTATGGAAGTCACCTTCGAGAAAACCCGTCGCGGCCTGACTCGCTTTAAAGGCGTTGCGCTGGTTGACGGCAAGGTTGTTTGCGAAGCGACTATGATGTGTGCGCGTAGCCGGGAGGCCTGATCCGTGATTGATAAAACCGCCTTTATCCATCCTACCGCCATTGTTGAAGACGGTGCCGTAATCGGTGCTAACGTTCACATTGGCCCGTTTTGTATTGTGGGGTCCAACGTCGAAATCGGCGAAGGTACCGTACTGAAGTCTCACGTTGTTGTTAACGGCATTACCAAAATTGGCCGTGATAACGAGATTTATCAGTTCGCCTCCATCGGTGAAGTGAACCAGGATCTGAAATACGCTGGGGAACCGACTCGCGTGGAGATTGGCGATCGCAACCGCATCCGCGAAAGCGTCACCATTCATCGTGGCACAGTACAGGGCGGTGGATTGACGAAGGTGGGTAGCGATAACCTGCTGATGATCAACGCGCACGTCGCGCATGATTGCCAGCTTGGCGATCGCTGTATCCTTGCCAACAACGCCACGTTGGCAGGCCACGTGACGCTCGACGACTATGTGATTATCGGCGGTATGACTGCAGTCCATCAGTTCTGCATTATTGGTGCACACGTGATGGTTGGCGGTTGTTCCGGTGTTGCACAGGACGTTCCACCGTTCGTGATCGCGCAGGGCAACCATGCCACGCCGTTTGGGGTGAACATCGAAGGTCTGAAACGTCGCGGCTTTAGCCGTGAAGCGATTACTGCTATCCGTAATGCGTACAAGGCCTTGTACCGTAACGGTAAAACGCTGGATGAAGCGAAAGTAGAAATCGCTGAACTGGCTGAGCAGTATCCGGAAGTTAAAGCGTTTACGGAATTCTTCGCGCGTTCAACTCGCGGTTTGATTCGTTAATGACTGAGCAGCGTCCATTAACGATTGCCCTGGTCGCCGGAGAAACTTCCGGCGATATTCTTGGCGCTGGCCTGATCCGTGCCCTCAAGGCGCGGGTTCCCAATGCGCGGTTTGTCGGCGTTGCCGGCCCGCGTATGCAGGCAGAAGGCTGTGAAGCCTGGTATGAAATGGAAGAGCTGGCGGTGATGGGGATTGTCGAAGTCCTCGGACGTTTGCGTCGTCTGTTACATATTCGAGCCGATCTCACAAAGCGTTTTACTGATCTGCAACCCGATGTTTTCGTCGGCATTGATGCCCCAGATTTCAACATCACTCTTGAGGGTAACCTGAAGAAGCAGGGCATTAAAACCATTCACTATGTCAGCCCGTCCGTCTGGGCCTGGCGACAGAAACGCGTTTTCAAAATAGGCAGAGCCACCGATCTGGTGCTCGCATTTCTGCCTTTCGAAAAAGCGTTTTACGACAAATTTAATGTTCCCTGCCGCTTTATTGGCCACACCATGGCCGACGCCATGCCGCTGGATCCCGATAAAAACGCGGCGCGGGATGTGCTGGGTATTCCACATGATGCGCACTGCCTGGCCCTGCTGCCGGGCAGTCGTGGCGCGGAAGTGGAAATGCTCAGCGCTGATTTTCTGAAAACGGCGCAAATTCTGCGTCATCACTATCCGGATCTGGAAGTGGTGGTCCCGCTGGTGAATGCCAAACGCCGTGAACAGTTCGAACGTATTAAAGCCGAGGTTGCGCCGGATCTGCACGTTCACCTGCTGGATGGCATGGGGCGTGAAGCGATGGTTGCCAGCGATGCGGCACTGCTGGCCTCAGGCACGGCGGCACTGGAATGCATGTTGGCAAAGTGCCCGATGGTGGTGGGTTATCGCATGAAACCGTTCACCTTCTGGCTCGCGGAAAGATTGGTTAAGACTGATTATGTCTCGCTGCCTAACCTGCTCGCCGGACGCGAACTGGTCAAAGAGCTGTTGCAGGATGAATGCCAACCGCAAGCGCTTGCCGATGCGTTGTTGCCGCTATTGGCGAATGGTAAAACCAGCCACGCGATGCACGACACTTTCCGCGAACTGCATATGCAAATCCGCTGTAATGCCGATGAGCAGGCAGCTGACGCGGTTCTGGAGTTAGCACGATGATTGAATTTGTGTATCCGCACACCCACTTAGTGGCTGGTGTGGATGAAGTTGGCCGTGGCCCGTTGGTCGGCGCTGTGGTGACTGCGGCGGTGATCCTCGATCCCGCTCGCCCGATTGTAGGGCTGAATGATTCCAAAAAGCTGAGCGAAAAGCGCCGACTGGCGCTGTTTGATGAAATCAAAGAGAAAGCGCTCTGCTGGAGTCTGGGGCGCGCAGAACCCCATGAAATCGACGAACTGAACATTTTGCATGCCACGATGCTGGCGATGCAGCGCGCCGTTGCGGGCTTGAGCATCGCGCCGGAATATGTGCTGATAGATGGTAACCGTTGCCCTGCATTACCGATGCCCTCAATGGCGGTGGTGAAGGGGGACAGCCGCGTGGCGGAAATTAGCGCCGCGTCTATCATCGCGAAAGTGACGCGCGACGCCGAAATGGCTGCCCTTGATGGTATATTTCCGCAGTACGGCTTTGCCCAGCATAAAGGCTACCCAACCGCTTTCCATCTGGAAAAGCTGGCAGAACACGGTGCCACCGAGCACCACCGACGCAGTTTTGGCCCGGTCAAACGGGCGCTGGGTCTGGTATCCTGAATCTATCTACGCCCTCAGTAAGCAACGCGGGATCTAACAATGGCTGAACCACGTTTCGTACACCTTCGGGTGCACAGTGACTACTCCATGATCGATGGCCTGGCGAAAACGGCGCCGCTGGTGAAAAAGGCGGCGGCGTTAGGCCAGCCGGCACTGGCGATCACCGATTTCACCAACCTCTGTGGTCTGGTGAAGTTTTATGGTGCAGGCCATGGTGCGGGGATCAAACCGATCGTCGGTGCCGATTTCCATGTGCAGTGCGATCTGCTTGGCGATGAACTGACGCAGCTCACCGTGCTGGCCGCCAATAATACGGGCTACCAGAACCTGACGCTGCTGATATCGCGCGCCTATCAGCGTGGCTATGGCGCTGCTGGCCCGTGGATCGATCGCGACTGGTTAGTCGAACTGAAAGAGGGGCTGATCCTGCTCTCCGGTGGTCGCATGGGCGACGTCGGGCGCTGCCTGCTGCGTGGCAATACGCAACTGGTGGAAGAGTGTGTTTCATTCTATGAAGAACACTTTCCGAACTGCTACTTCCTCGAACTTATTCGTACCGGTCGGCCGGATGAAGAACCTTATTTGCATGCTGCCGTTGCGCTGGCGGAAGCACGCGGTCTGCCAGTCGTTGCAACCAATGATGTCCGTTTCCTGGAAAGCGGTGACTTTGACGCCCACGAAATTCGCGTTGCCATCCACGATGGCTTTACGCTTGATGATCCGAAACGTCCGCGCAATTATTCGCCGCAGCAGTATATGCGCAGCGAAGAGGAGATGTGCGAGCTGTTTGCCGACATCCCGGAAGCGCTCGAAAATACCGTCGAAATAGCTAAACGTTGTAACGTCACGGTACGTCTGGGTGAATACTTCCTGCCGCAATTCCCGACCGGGAATATGAGCACCGAAGACTTCCTGATCGCTAAATCACATGAAGGCCTGGAAGAGCGTCTGGCGTTTCTGTTTCCGGATGAAGAAGAGCGTAAAAAGCGTCGGCCTCCGTATGACGAGCGTCTGGAAACGGAACTCAAAGTTATTAACCAGATGGGCTTCCCCGGTTACTTCTTGATCGTAATGGAATTTATCCAGTGGTCAAAAGATAACGGTGTGCCGGTTGGGCCAGGGCGTGGTTCCGGTGCGGGTTCTCTGGTGGCGTACGCGCTGAAAATTACCGACCTCGACCCGCTGGAATTTGACCTGCTGTTCGAACGTTTCCTTAACCCGGAACGTGTCTCAATGCCTGACTTCGACGTTGACTTCTGTATGGAGAAACGCGATCGGGTTATCGATCACGTAGCGGAGATGTACGGTCGTGACGCGGTATCGCAGATCATCACCTTCGGTACGATGGCGGCAAAAGCGGTTATTCGCGACGTAGGTCGCGTGCTTGGTCATCCCTACGGCTTCGTCGATCGCATTTCAAAACTGGTGCCGCCCGATCCCGGGATGACGCTGGCGAAAGCCTTCGAAGCGGAACCTCAACTGCCGGAAATCTACGAAGCGGATGAGGAGGTCAGAGCGCTGATCGACATGGCGCGCAAGCTGGAAGGTGTTACCCGAAACGCCGGTAAGCACGCCGGTGGTGTGGTGATCTCGCCGACAAAAATCACCGATTTTGCGCCACTTTACTGTGATGAAGCGGGTCAGCACCCGGTAACCCAGTTTGATAAAAGTGACGTCGAATATGCGGGGCTGGTGAAGTTTGACTTCCTGGGGTTGCGAACCCTGACCATCATCAACTGGGCGCTGGAGATGATCAACGCCCGCCGCGAGAAAAATGGCGAGCCGCCGCTGGATATCGCCGCCATCCCGCTGGATGACAAAAAAAGCTTCGACATGCTGCAACGCTCGGAAACCACAGCGGTATTCCAGCTTGAATCGCGCGGCATGAAAGACCTGATTAAACGTCTGCAACCTGACTGCTTCGAAGATATGATTGCTCTCGTGGCCCTGTTCCGTCCGGGCCCGTTGCAATCCGGGATGGTAGATAACTTTATCGACCGTAAGCACGGTCGCGAAGAAATTTCCTATCCGGACGTTCAGTGGCAGCACGAATGCCTGAAACCGGTACTGGAGCCGACCTACGGCATTATCCTGTACCAGGAACAGGTGATGCAGATTGCCCAGGAGCTGTCCGGCTATACCCTCGGCGGCGCGGATATGTTGCGTCGTGCGATGGGTAAGAAAAAGCCCGAAGAGATGGCCAAGCAGCGCGGCGCGTTCGAGGAAGGTGCGAAAAAACGCGGTGTTGATGGCGAACTGGCGATGAAAATCTTTGACCTGGTGGAGAAATTCGCCGGTTACGGGTTTAACAAATCGCACTCCGCCGCCTATGCGCTGGTCTCCTACCAAACGCTTTGGCTAAAAGCGCACTATCCGGCAGAGTTTATGGCAGCGGTAATGACCGCGGATATGGACAACACCGAGAAGGTGGTCGGGCTGGTGGATGAGTGCTGGCGAATGGGGCTAAAAATCCTGCCGCCTGATATTAACTCCGGTTTATATCATTTCCACGTTAATGATGACGGGGAAATCGTGTATGGTATCGGCGCGATTAAAGGCGTGGGTGAAGGGCCGATTGAGGCTATCATCGAGGCGCGTAACAACGGCGGCTATTTCCGCGAACTGTTCGACCTGTGCGCGCGTACAGATACTAAAAAACTGAATCGTCGCGTGCTGGAAAAACTGATCATGTCCGGCGCGTTCGACCGGCTTGGCCCGCACCGTGCGGCGTTGATGAACTCGCTTGGCGATGCGCTGAAAGCCGCGGATCAACACGCGAAAGCGGAAGCCATCGGGCAGGCCGATATGTTTGGCGTGCTGGCGGAAGAGCCGGAACAGATTGAACAATCCTACGCCAACTGCCTGCCGTGGCCGGAACAGGTGGTGCTGGATGGTGAACGGGAAACGTTGGGTCTGTACCTGACGGGGCACCCGATAAACCAGTATTTAAAAGAAATTGAGCGCTATGTCGGAGGCTACAGGCTAAAAGACATGCATCCGACAGAACGTGGTAAAGTGACCACGGCTGCGGGGCTCGTCATTGCCGCGCGGGTAATGGTCACCAAGCGCGGCAATCGTATCGGCATCTGCACGCTGGATGACCGTTCCGGACGTCTCGAAGTGATGTTGTTTACCGAGGCGCTGGATAAATACCAGCATTTGCTGGAAAAAGACCGCATACTTATCGTCAGCGGACAGGTCAGCTTTGATGACTTCAGCGGCGGGCTTAAAATGATGGCCCGCGAAGTTATGGATATTGACGAAGCCCGGGAAAAATATGCTCGCGGGCTTGCTATCTCGCTGACGGACAGGCAAATTGATGACCAGCTTTTAAACCGACTCCGTCAGTCTCTGGAACCCCACCGCTCTGGGACAATTCCAGTACATCTCTACTATCAGAGGGCGGATGCACGTGCGCGATTGCGTTTCGGCGCAACGTGGCGTGTCTCTCCGAGCGATCGTTTACTCAACGATCTGCGTGGCCTTATTGGTTCGGAGCAGGTGGAACTGGAGTTTGACTAATACAGGAATACTATGAGTCTGAATTTCCTTGATTTTGAACAGCCGATCGCAGAGCTGGAAGCGAAAATCGATTCTCTGACTGCGGTTAGCCGTCAGGATGAGAAACTGGATATTAACATCGACGAGGAAGTGCATCGTCTGCGCGAAAAAAGCGTAGAGCTGACGCGCAAAATCTTTGCCGATCTCGGCGCATGGCAGGTAGCCCAACTGGCGCGCCATCCGCAGCGCCCGTACACCCTGGATTATGTCCGCCTGGCGTTTGATGAATTTGACGAACTGGCCGGCGACCGCGCTTATGCTGACGATAAAGCTATCGTGGGTGGGATCGCGCGTCTGGATGGACGTCCGGTGATGATCATTGGTCATCAGAAAGGCCGTGAAACCAAAGAGAAAATCCGTCGCAACTTCGGTATGCCAGCACCAGAAGGTTACCGTAAAGCCCTGCGTCTGATGGAGATGGCTGAGCGCTTCAAAATGCCTGTCATCACTTTCATCGACACTCCGGGGGCCTACCCGGGCGTGGGTGCGGAAGAGCGTGGTCAGTCTGAAGCAATTGCTCGCAACCTGCGTGAAATGTCACGTCTGAGCGTGCCGGTTATCTGTACCGTTATCGGTGAAGGTGGCTCCGGCGGCGCGCTGGCGATTGGCGTGGGTGATAAAGTGAATATGCTCCAGTACAGCACCTATTCGGTTATTTCGCCGGAAGGCTGTGCGTCTATTCTGTGGAAAAGCGCGGATAAAGCTCCGCTGGCCGCAGAAGCGATGGGCATCATTGCTCCGCGTCTGAAAGAGCTGAAGCTGATTGACTCTATCATTCCAGAACCGCTGGGTGGCGCCCACCGTAACCCGGAAGCAATGGCGGCATCGCTGAAAGCACAACTGCTGGAAGACCTGGCCGATCTCGATGTGCTGAGTACCGATGACCTTAAAAATCGTCGCTATCAGCGTCTGATGAGTTACGGCTACGCGTAAGCGTTCTTAAGATATTTGCTAAAAAGGGTCACATTGCGTGACCCTTTTTTTTATCTGCGATTCAGCTGGGCTATCATTAGCTAACATTTCCAGGAGGAGCGCATGAATATAATCGCCATAATGGGGCCGCACGGCGTCTACTACAAAGACGAGCCCATCAAGGAGCTGGAAAGCGCGCTACTCGCGCAGGGCTTCAAAATCATCTGGCCGCAAAACAGCGCTGACCTGCTGAAATTTATTGAGCATAACCCGCGTATCTGTGGCGTTATTTTCGACTGGGACGAATACAACGTTGACCTGTGTAGCGAGATCAATCAGCTAAACGAATATCTCCCGCTTTACGCCTTCATCAACACTCATTCGACGATGGACGTGAGCGTCCACGATTTGCGGATGGCGCTGTGGTTCTTTGAATATGCGCTGGGGCAGTCTGGTGATATCGCCACTCGCATCCGCCAGTACACGGATGAGTATCTGGATAACATTACGCCGCCGTTCACCAAAGCGTTGTTTACCTATGTTAACGAAGGTAAGTACACCTTCTGCACGCCAGGGCATATGGCGGGAACGGCGTATCAAAAAAGCCCGATTGGCTGTTTGTTCTATGACTTTTTTGGCGCTAATACGCTGAAGGCGGATGTCTCGATTTCCGTGACCGAGCTGGGTTCACTGCTCGATCACACCGGCCCGCATCTGGAAGCGGAAGAGTATATTGCCCGCACCTTTGGCGCTGAACAGAGCTACATGGTGACCAACGGCACCTCGACGTCGAACAAAATTGTCGGCATGTATGCTGCGCCCGCGGGCAGTACGCTGTTGATTGACCGTAACTGCCATAAATCGCTCGCGCATTTGCTGATGATGAGCGATGTGGTGCCGCTGTGGCTGAAGCCGACCCGTAACGCGCTCGGTATTCTCGGCGGTATCCCTCGTCATGAATTTACCCGCGACAGCCTGCAACAGAAAGTTGATGCGACTAAAAACGCACAGTGGCCGGTGCATGCGGTGATCACCAATTCCACCTACGATGGCCTTCTGTATAACACCAACTGGATCAAGCAAACGCTGGATGTGCCGTCAATTCATTTCGACTCTGCATGGGTACCGTATACTCACTTCCACCCGATTTATCAGGGCAAAAGCGGCATGAGCGGCGAGCGCGTACCGGGGAAAGTGTTCTTCGAAACGCAATCGACGCATAAAATGCTGGCTGCACTGTCACAGGCTTCGCTTATTCACATCAAAGGCGACTACGATGAAGATACCTTCAACGAAGCTTTTATGATGCACACCTCGACATCGCCGAGTTACCCGATTGTCGCCTCGATTGAAACGGCGGCGGCGATGCTGCGCGGCAATCCAGGCAAGCGCCTGATTACCCGTTCAGTCGAGCGTGCGCTGCATTTCCGCAAAGAGGTTCAGCGACTGCGTGAAGAGTCGGACAGCTGGTTCTTTGACATCTGGCAGCCGGAGGAGATTGACGAAGCGGAATGCTGGCCAGTTTCGCCTGGCGCGGACTGGCATGGTTTTACCGACGCCGACAGTGACCATATGTTCCTCGACCCGGTCAAAGTGACCATCCTGACGCCGGGTATGGATGAGCAGGGTAACATGAGCGACGAAGGTATTCCTGCGGCGCTGGTGGCGAAATATCTCGATGAGCACGGCGTGGTAGTGGAGAAAACCGGGCCCTATAATCTGCTATTCCTCTTCAGTATCGGTATCGATAAAACCCGTGCGATGGGCCTGCTACGCGGGCTGACGGAGTTCAAACGCGCCTACGATCTTAATCTGCGGGTAAAAAATATGCTGCCGGATCTCTACGCGGAAGATCCGGATTTCTACCGGAATATGCGCATACAGGATCTGGCACAGGGGATCCATAAACTGATCCGCCAGCACGATCTGCCGCGCTTGATGCTGCGCGCGTTCGACGTGCTGCCCGAAATGAAAATGACGCCGCATCAGGCATGGCAACGTCAGATCAAAGGCGATGTTGAAACGGTGGCGCTGGAAGAGGTGGTGGGGCGCGTTTCGGCCAATATGATCCTGCCTTATCCGCCGGGCGTGCCGTTGCTGATGCCGGGTGAGATGATCACCGAAGAGAGCCGCTCGGTGCTCGATTTCCTGCTGATGCTATGTTCCGTTGGACGTCACTATCCGGGCTTCGAGACGGATATACACGGCGCGAAGCGTGATGAGAACGGTGTTTACCGGGTTCGAGTCTTAAAAAATGGCGAAGGGGTTGCGCATTAAGCCCTGGCACAGGTAACGTGCTGAAAACGATAAAGGAGAATAAGAATGCTGGGTTTAAAACAGATTCACCATATTGCCATTATTGCGACCGATTACGCGAAGAGTAAGGCATTCTACTGCGACATTCTGGGGTTTACTCTGCAGAGCGAGTTTTATCGCGAAGAGCGCGATTCCTGGAAGGGCGATCTGGCGCTGAACGGGCAGTATGTGATTGAGCTGTTTTCATTTCCGTTCCCGCCCGCGCGTCCAAGCCGCCCGGAGGCCTGTGGCCTGCGTCATCTGGCCTTCAGCGTTGAGGATATTGATGCGGCGGTCGCGCATTTGCAGACGCACGGCGTAACGTGCGAAGCGATTCGTGTTGATCCCTTTACGGATAAACGCTTTACCTTTTTTAATGACCCCGACGGCCTGCCGCTGGAACTGTATCAGCAGTAGGGCTTGCAACCCTGAGCCCGGCCCGGTAACGTGCCGGGCCAATCCTGGCCTTCTAATGACAACATCATGATGACGCCTGCTTTTACTATATCCCTTGAGCCTCACCGCCAGTTTCTGGTGGCCTTCAGCGGTGGCCTGGACTCCACGGTATTGCTGCATCAACTGGTATGCTGGCGGCAGGAAAATCCATCCGTCATGCTACGGGCAATCCATATTCACCACGGCCTGAGCCAGCACGCGGATGCCTGGGTTGCGCATTGCCAGCAGCAATGCACTGCGTGGAACGTCCCGTTACAGGTTGTGCGCGTGACGCTGGGCCAGGATGGCCTGGGGATTGAAGCGCAGGCCCGGCAGGCGCGGTATCAGGCGTTCAGTGAGGCGTTGCATGCAGGTGAGGCGTTGGTCACGGCGCAGCATCTGGACGATCAATGTGAAACCTTCCTGTTGGCGCTCAAGCGCGGAAGCGGCCCGGCGGGGCTTTCCGCCATGCCTGCCCGCATGCCGTTTGCGAAGGGGCTTCTGCTTCGCCCTTTGCTGAATGCATCGCGCGCTTCACTGCTGGCGTGGGCGCAAGCGCACCAGCTCTCGTGGATTGAAGATGAGAGCAATCAGGACGATGCCTACGACCGGAATTTCCTGCGTCTGCGCGTTGTACCTGTGCTAAGCGAGCGCTGGCCTCATTTTGCGCAAGCCACTGCCCGCAGCGCGGCGCTTTGTGCCGAACAGGAGCAACTGCTGGATGAGCTGCTGGCCGGGGAACTGACCCGCCTGGTGACACCGGAAGGCGCGCTGAATCTGCCGCCGATGCTGGCCATGAGTGCCCCTAGGCGTGCCGCGCTGATACGCCGTTGGCTGGCGTTGCATCATGCCGCTATGCCATCGCGCGATATGCTGACGCGTATCTGGGAGGAAATTGTCGAAGCGCGAGAGGATGCGGCCCCGTGTCTGCGTCATGGCGATCATGAAATTCGTCGCTACCAGCAACAACTTTGGTGGGTAAAAACGATTGTATCGCCGGGGGATAAAACGTTTCTTTGGCCTGATATTATCCAGTGCCTGAATTTACCCGTCGGAAGTGTCCGTTTGGCCTCAGGCGGCGACATCCGTCCCCCTTATGAAAATGAAACTGTTTCTATCCGCTTTAAAGCCCCAGGCACGCTGCATATAGTGGGACGAAACGGGGGGCGCAAGCTGAAGAAAATCTGGCAGGAACTGGGCGTCCCGCCGTGGCAGCGCGACACCACGCCGCTGCTGTTTTATAACGATGTGTTGATAGCAGCGGCGGGGCGGTTTGTGACGCAGGACGGGGCGATAACGCCAGGAACTGGTTTACAGCTGGAATGGAAAAAAACGGGCAGCTAAGCTGCCCGTTGTTTACTCAGGATTCGCTCACCACGACGGTGCCGATTTGCGGATGGCTGAAGCTGGTAATGCGGTCGAGGCGCACTTCGCGGCTCTCTCCGCCGGCTTCAAGTACCAGATACTCTACGTTTTTACGCGAGAGCAGGTCGCTGGCTTTCGCTTGCAGCACTTCGCCATCTTTAAGTTCCAGCGTCAGCACGAGGTGATGCTGGCAGGCGAGCTCGAGATTGTCATAGTCATCACAATTGATAGGTTGATAGGTCTCATTCATTGACATAATCGCTCACCAGTAAGTTTGCCGCCGCATAGGCCGCTTTTTCCCTGATCGACTCTGAAAGGGCGCTATCCGCCGCAACTTCATTCAATACTTTCAGTACACAACCCAGCGCATCCGGGATGTACCCTAAATCTCCGCTGGCAATTTCCGCATAGCGTTGACGAATCAACTCACAATAATTGTCCACATGCCCTCCTGTCAGCATTCTGACTCAACCGTGGATGCAAGTTAAGCCTACGAAGATAAACTCTGTTTAGCAAGGTGACTATATCATACTCATTTAAGCATTATCAGCAGGATGAATGTCGGCTCCTGTAAATCCCGACAGCCTTTTACCGTTGATTTCGTTACAATGAGCGCCATTTTTACAGGAGCTACTCTATGGCACTGAAAGCGACAATTTACAAGGCGGTGGTCAATGTGGCTGACATCGACCGCAACCAGTTTCTCGATGCGTCCCTGACGCTCGCACAGCATCCGTCCGAAACGCAGGAGCGCATGATGCTGCGCTTGCTGGCGTGGATTAAATATGCCGATGAACGTCTCCAGTTTACTCGTGGCCTGAGCGCCGATGATGAGCCGGAAATCTGGCTGCGTAACGACCATCTGGGCATTGATCTGTGGATTGAACTCGGCCTGCCGGACGAGCGCCGCATTAAGAAAGCGTGCAGCCTGGCGAAGGAAGTGGCGCTGTTCACCTATAACAGCCGCGCCGCCGAAATCTGGTGGCAACAAAACCAGAGCAAACTGGCGTCATTCGACAAACTGAGCATCTGGTATCTGGATGATGAACAACTGGCGAAGCTCAGCGCCTTTGCCTCGCGCACCATGACGCTTCAGGCCACGTTGCAGGAAGGTGCGATTTGGTTATCGGACGCTCAGAATAATCTGGAAATTCATTTTACGCCGTGGCAGCAACTGGCATGATCGTTCTCTCACGCGCGGTCACTATCCCGGATGAAGAGATAACCATTACCGCTATCCGGGCGCAGGGGGCGGGGGGCCAGCACGTCAATAAGGCATCGACGGCAATCCATTTGCGCTTCGATATCCGCGCTTCCAGCCTGCCGGACTATTATAAAGAGAAGCTGCTGGCAGCCAGTCACCACTTAATTTCTGCCGACGGTGTGTTTATCATTAAAGCGCAGGAGTACCGCAGTCAGGAAATGAATCGCGAAGCGGCGATTGCGCGGCTGATTGCTGTCATTAAGGAATTAACGGCAGAACAAAAAAGTCGGCGTGCAACCCGACCTACGCGCGCATCCAAAGAGCACAGGCTGAATGCCAAGGCGCAAAAATCGAATGTAAAAACATTGCGTGGCAAGGTGAACTACTAACGACTGCGGACGTAATAAGAAATCTAAGAGGGATTTGAGGGTGAAAAAAGCAATATTGTCGATAGCTGCCGCCGGTATGCTGTTTGCACTGTTTGGGTGTAACAATCGTGCGGAAGTGGAAACGCTGGCCCCGGCGCAAATGGCTGAGTTGAAACCGATGCAACAAAGTTGGCGTGGCATTTTGCCTTGCGCCGATTGCGAAGGGATCGAAACTTCGCTGTTCCTTGCCAAAGACGGTACCTGGGTAATGAATGAACGCTATCAGGGCGTGACGAAAGAGCCGTCGTCGTTTGCCAGCTATGGTACCTGGGCGCGTACCGCCGGGAAGTTGGTTTTAACCGACAGTAAAGGCGAGAAGTCCTGGTATCGGGTGAAAGGTGATAACCTGGAAATGCTCGATCAGGAAGGTAATCCGATTGAGTCCACGCTCAACTATACGCTGGCACCAGTGAAGGCGAGCCTGCCGACGACGCCAATGGCGATGCGCGGGATGTATTTCTACATGGCGGATGCGGCAATCTTTACCGATTGCGCGACCGGCAAACAGATGGCGGTCGCCAGCAATGCGCAATTAGAACGTGATTACGCAGTCGCGCGCGGCACGGAAACCAAACCGGTGCTGCTGGTGGTGGAAGGGCACTTCACGCTGGAAGCCAACCCGGATACGGGCGAAATGGTGAAAACGTTACAACCGGACAGCAATACGAAGTTTATTCCGGGGAAAGATTGTAACTGATCCGGCCTGTAGGTCGGGTAAGTGCAGCGCCACCCGACAAAAAAGCCTCGCGATTGCGAGGCTTTTTCATATCCCAACCCGACTTAGCCTTTGATGGCTTTCACCAGGAAATCGACGATATCGCCGGTTTTAATCAGCTGTTTCTCGCCGCTACGACGGTATTTGTATTCGATGTCGTCGTTGTCGAGGTTACGGTCGCCCAGCACGATGGTGTGCGGAATACCGATCAGTTCCATATCTGCGAACATCACGCCCGGACGCTCTTTACGGTCGTCCATCAGCACTTCGATACCCTGAGCACGCAGCTCTGCGTACAGCTTCTCAGCCAGTTCCTGCACGCGGTAGGATTTGTGCATGTTCATTGGCAGAATCGCCACCTGGAACGGAGCGATTGCTTCTGGCCACAGAATGCCACGATCGTCATAGTTTTGCTCAATAGCAGCGGCAACCACACGGGTAACCCCAATACCATAGCAACCCATGGTCAGGATCTGGTTACGGCCATCTTCGCCCTGTACAGAGGCTTTCATCGCTTCCGAGTACTTGGTACCCAACTGGAAGATGTGGCCGACTTCGATACCACGTTTAATCAACAGCGTACCTTTACCGTCCGGGCTCGGGTCACCGGCAACCACGTTACGGATATCCGCAACTTCAGGCGTCGCGACATCGCGATCCCAGTTGATACCGAAGTAGTGTTTACCGTCGATGTTTGCGCCAGCGCCAAAGTCGCTCATCACAGCAACGGTACGGTCGATAACCATCGGAATCGGCATGTTTACCGGGCCGAGAGAACCAGGGCCTGCATTTACCACCGCGCGAATTTCTTCTTCAGTCGCGAAAGTCAGCGGGCTGGCAACCTGCGCCAGTTTTTCAGCTTTGACTTCGTTCAGCTCGTGGTCACCGCGTACCAGCAGCGCAACCAGCGGAGATTTGCTGCCTTCCGCCGCTTTCACCAGCAGTGTTTTGACGGTTTTTTCGATCGGCAGATTAAACTGCTCAACCAGCTCAGCGATGGTTTTTGCGTTCGGCGTATCAACCAGCGTCATTTCCTGAGTCGCAGCGGCGCGCGGTTCTTTCGGCGCAACGGCTTCGGCAAATTCGATGTTAGCGGCGTAATCAGATGAGTCAGAGAAGATCACGTCATCTTCGCCACTCTGTGCCAGCACCTGGAATTCGTGGGACGCGCTACCGCCGATAGAACCGGTATCAGCCTGCACAGCACGGAAATCCAGACCCATACGGCTGAAGATTTTGCTGTAAGCGGCGTACATGGCGTCGTAGGTTTCCTGCAGGGATTCCTGAGAAGTATGGAAAGAGTAGGCATCTTTCATCAGGAATTCACGGGAACGCATTACACCGAAACGCGGGCGAACTTCGTCACGGAATTTCGTCTGGATCTGGTAGAAGTTCAGCGGCAACTGTTTGTAAGAGCTGAGTTCATTGCGAATCAGGTCGGTGATGACTTCTTCGTGAGTTGGGCCGAGTACGAACGGACGATCGCCACGGTCTGCAATACGCAGCAGTTCCGGGCCATACTGTTCCCAACGACCACTCTCTTGCCATAGTTCAGATGGCTGAACTACCGGCATTAACACCTCGATAGCACCGGCGTTGTTCATCTCTTCACGCACGATGTTTTCGACTTTTTTCAGGACGCGCACGCCGGTCGGCAGCCAGGTGTATAACCCGGAGGCCAGCTTGCGGATCATCCCGGCGCGCAGCATCAGCTGGTGGCTGATAACCTCGGCGTCGGCAGGTGTCTCCTTCAGAGTGGAGAGCAGGTATTGGCTAGTACGCATGTTGTTACGGTTCCAGTTGGACGATCGAACAGGCTCAAATCAAGCCTGATGCAAAAAAAGTGATTTAGTTTACCAGCGAGAAGGGGATGTCAAAAGAGAGTGTAGTGAATTTACCTGGCCTCCAGCGCAAAGACTTCAAAGCCTGCGGGCGTTACGCGCCAGCGCACGTTGAAATCAAGTAGCCAAACGGCGTAAGTTTTTCCTTCTTCTTCATTTTTACGGTAGGCCGGACGCGGGTCTTGTGACAGCACTTCACGGATAAACTGCTGTAGCCGTGGATGGCGTTTTTCCAGCGATAAAATCTGCTGCTGGACTTCGGTGGTAAACGCGATGTCGACAGCGGCCTGCGGCGCGTCCTGCGCATAGCTGGCGTTAGCCTCAGGCAGGGCTTCAGCAAACGGCAGATAGGGTTTGATATCCACCACCGGTGTGCCATCTACTAAATCCAGGCTACCCAGTTCCAGAATCACCTGGTCTTTGTGGGTGCGGATCCCCCGCAGTTCAACCAGCGACATACCAATAGGATTCGGACGAAAGGTCGAACGCGTGGCGAAGACACCCATACGGGCGTTGCCGCCGAGGCGAGGAGGACGAACCGTGGGGCGCCAGCCGCCTTCCATCGTCTGATGGAAAATAAACAGCACCCACAAATGGCTGAACCCTTCCAGGCCGCGCACGGCATCGGCCTGGTTATAAGGCGCAATCAAGTGAAGTTCGCCGCCGCCGCTTTTCACGAGCCCTGGCTGGCGCGGCACAGCAAACTTCTCTTTATACGGTGAGCGGATAACACCTATCTGCTCGAACTGAAAGGTGCTCATTTCGCCGAGACGTTAAGCGCCGAACCGATACATACGGCTTGACGATAGCAGCCTGGCGTACCGCTGGTGACTTCGCAACTGTGCAGCAGAACCGCGTTCGCTTTCATTTTAGAGGCGTTGATCTGCATACGCTTGCGGGCAGTCGGGATATTTGGCGGAGAGTCCTGATTGGTTGCCTGGCAGGAATCGCCGGAGACTTCACCTAAATCGCGGAAAGGTTTACCGACCAAATCTTCCGCCTTGGTGTAGATTCTCACCGGGGTTGCGCGGACAGGTTTTGGTTTTACGGTTTCCGTTTTAGGCGTAGACGCGGTGCTTTGAACAGGTTCAACGGGAGATCTGTTTAGCATCGAACAGCCGCCTAACATCAGTGCTATTAAACAGATCGGTAAAGCACGCATAGTATTTCCTCGAATTATGATAGACCAGCGCTTATTGAATCAGGTGCTTGCAGAAATGACAAGACGGGCATGCGCCCGTCCTGAAAGATAGTGCTTAGCGAGGCTAACTTACCAGCCTTTTACCGCGCCACCGTTGAAGACTTTGTTGGCCGCTTCGTACACTTCGTCAGACTGGTAAGCCTGTACGAATTTTTTCACGTTTTCCGCGTCTTTGTTGTCTTCGCGAGTCACGATCAGGTTTACGTACGGAGAGTCTTTATCTTCAACAAAGATGCCGTCTTTCGCCGGGGTCAGGCCAATCTGGCTGGCATAAGTGGTGTTGATGACCGCCAGCGCGATTTGCGCGTCATCCAGAGAACGCGGCAGCTGCGGCGCTTCCAGTTCAACGATCTTCAGGTTTTTCGGGTTCTCGGTGATATCCAGAACGGTTGGCAGCAGGCCAATGCCGTCTTTCAGTTTGATCAGACCCACTTTTTGCAACAGCAGCAGGGTACGACCAAGGTTGGTTGGATCGTTAGGCACGGCAACCTGTGAACCCGGCTGCAGTTCATCCAGTGATTTGATTTTTTTCGAATAGCCCGCGATCGGGTAAACGAAAGTGGAGCCTACAGAAACCAGTTTGTAGCCGCGGTCTTTGATCTGCTGATCCAGATACGGTTTGTGCTGGAAGGCGTTTGCATCGATGTCGCCTTTGCTCAGCGCTTCATTAGGCAGTACGTAGTCGTTGAAGGTCACCAGTTCTACGTCCAGGCCGTATTTCTCTTTCGCTACTTTCTGGGCAACTTCAGCAACCTGCTGTTCCGCGCCGACAATCACGCCGACTTTGATGTGGTTGGGATCTTTCTCGTCCTGACCGCAACCCGCCAGTGCCAGAGTACCAATCAGAGCGCCGACCGCCGCAAAAGTTTTAAACTTAAACGCCATGTTATTTCCTTAACTCTTCGAGTTGTGTTGTCTATTACGTTATTTATGAGTCACAGTCCGAACGATGCGATCGCCAGATAGCTGAATTAAATAAACCAGAACGACCAGTAATACCAGTACTGTATTCATTACCGTCGCGTTATAACCGATATACCCGTACTGATAGCCAATCTGACCCAAACCACCTGCGCCAACGGCACCGCCCATCGCGGAATAGCCAACCAGCGTAATCAGGGTGATGGTGGCTGCATTCACCAGACCCGGTAGCGCTTCCGGCAGCAGGACTTTACGGACGATCTGCATCGGGGTGGCACCCATTGCGCGGGAGGCTTCAATCAGCCCGGTAGGGATTTCCAGCAGGGCGTTTTCCACCATACGGGCGATAAACGGTGCTGCACCGACGGTCAGGGGAACGATCGCAGCCTGCAAACCGATTGACGTTCCGACGATCACGCGGGTAAATGGAATCATCCATACCAGTAAGATAATAAAAGGAATGGAGCGGAAAATATTCACCAGTGCCGACAGAATGCGATACAGCTTGGCATTCTCAATAATTTGCCCCGGACGCGTAACGTAAAGCAGCACGCCCGCCGGTAAGCCGATTACAAAACCGAAAAAGCCGGACACAAAGGTCATCGCCAGCGTTTCCCAGACGCCACGCGCCAGTAACCAAATCATTGGCTCAGACATAACCCAGTACCTCTACTTTTACATGGTGTTGTTGCAGCCAGGCAATGGCGGCTTGTGTATCGTTTTGTTCGCCGTGCATTTCGGTCAGCATGATGCCGAACTTCACGCCACCGGCATAATCCATCTGCGCGCTAATAATGTTGTTGTTAACGTTGAAGCGACGCGCGGTCTCGGAGAGCAGCGGCGCATCAACGGATTGACCGGTGAATTCCAGACGTAGCATCGGTACGCTGTCGGCGAATGGTTCGGCTTTCAGGCGCGCCTGATAGTCATCCGGGATGTCCAGATGCAGCGTAGACTGAATAAACTGTTGTGCCAGCGGGGTCTTCGGATGGGAGAAAACTTCGCTCACCGTATCCTGTTCAATCAGCTCACCGTTGCTGATGACGGCCACACAATCGCAGATACGTTTCACTACATCCATTTCGTGGGTGATGAGCAGGATCGTCAACCCAAGACGGCGGTTAATGTCTTTCAGCAGTTCGAGAATCGAACGGGTGGTTGCCGGGTCCAGCGCGCTGGTGGCTTCATCGCAAAGGAGTACTTTTGGGTTGCTTGCCAGTGCGCGCGCAATCGCAACACGCTGTTTCTGACCACCGGAGAGATTTGCCGGGTAGCTGTCGTGTTTATCGCCAAGACCGACCAAATCCAGCAACTCCGTGACGCGACGTTTCACTTCCTCTTTCGGGGTGTTGTCCAGCTCCAGCGGTAATGCCACGTTACCAAAAACGGTACGGGAAGAGAGCAGGTTAAAATGCTGGAAGATCATACCAATTTGACGGCGTGCTTTGGTCAGCTCGCCCTCGGAAAGTGCAGTCAGCTCCTGCCCACCCACTTCAACGCTTCCCTGGGTTGGACGCTCAAGCAGGTTTACGCAGCGAATCAGCGTGCTTTTACCCGCGCCGGATGCGCCAATGACGCCGTAAATCTGCCCGGCAGGAACATGCAGGCTAACGTTGTTCAACGCCTGTATGGTGCGGTTCCCCTGCTGGAACACTTTGGTGATATTCGAAAGTTTAATCATTAGACTATTTATTATCGCTTATAGGTTTGCCGTGGCATTTTCTTCTGCCAGAAACGGTCGATAGCCGTCAACTGAACGGATGTTAAGGCATCCAGACGTCTAAATCAATCCGGCTTTGTACGATCAGCACTTTATTGCCCGTCGAAACATGAGATACTAACGTCACACGCCTTATTCAGGAGCAACACGGTGGCAAAGTCTGTACCCGCTATTTTTCTCGATCGTGATGGCACGATTAATGTCGATCATGGTTATGTCCATGAAATAGATGATTTTGAATTTATCGATGGCGTTATTGATGCCATGCGTAAATTAAAAGAGATGGGTTATGCGCTGGTGCTGGTGACTAACCAGTCCGGGATCGCGCGCGGCAAATTTACCGAAGCGCAGTTTGAAACCCTGACCGAGTGGATGGACTGGTCGCTTGCCGATCGCGGCGTTGACCTGGATGGCATCTATTATTGTCCGCACCACCCGCAGGGGACGGTAGAAGAGTATCGCCAGGTGTGTGATTGCCGTAAACCGCATCCGGGTATGCTCAAATCCGCCCAGGAGTATCTGCACATTGATATGGCTTCTTCTTATATGGTGGGTGATAAACTGGAAGACATGCAGGCTGCTGCGGCGGCAAATGTTGGCACCAAGGTTCTGGTTCGCACCGGAAAGCCGGTAACAGAGGAAGCGGAACAGGCGGCAGATATTGTGATTAACAGCCTTGCGGACCTGCCTGCGCTTGTTAAGCCGCATAACTAAGGCCGGTTAAAACGGCTTTTTGTGGATAACTCTGTGGGCAAGTGGGTATAAAGTGGGGTGTTGCTGTGGAATGCAGCAGTCAGTCATTTTTCTGTCATTTTTCTATTGCGGCCTTCAGAGAACTCCCTATAATGCGCCTCCATCGACACGGCGGATGTGAATCACTTCACACAAAAAGCCGCTTCGGTTGAAGAGAAAAATCCTGAAAATCAGGGTTGACTCTGAGAGAGGAAAGCGTAATATACGCCACCTCGC
This sequence comes from Pseudocitrobacter faecalis, assembly GCA_003315335.1. Taxonomy (GTDB): domain Bacteria; phylum Pseudomonadota; class Gammaproteobacteria; order Enterobacterales; family Enterobacteriaceae; genus Pseudocitrobacter; species Pseudocitrobacter faecalis. The sequence goes on along the minus strand of QNRL01000014.1, from coordinate 164 downwards.
GACAGTTCGCTAAAGCGCGTCGCAACTGCTCTTTAACAATTTATCAGACAATCTGTGTGGGCACTCAACGATACGGATTCTTAACGTCGCAAGACGATAAATGAATACCAAGTCTCTGAGTGAACACGTAATTCATTACGAAGTTTAATTCACGAGCATCAAAC
>QNRL01000013.1 GCA_003315335.1 Pseudocitrobacter faecalis | reverse complement strand
AAGAAATTCGGTGGAGCGGTAGTTCAGTCGGTTAGAATACCTGCCTGTCACGCAGGGGGTCGCGGGTTCGAGTCCCGTCCGTTCCGCCACTTATTAAAAAATTAAGCCTGCTTCATTAGCAGGCTTAATGATAAGAAGCTTTAGGGGCGTAGCTCAGTTGGTAGAGCACCGGTCTCCAAAACCGGGTGTCGCGAGTTCGAGTCTCTCCGCCCCTGCCATATATAATCCTTTGCTGATGCAAAGGATTTTTTTTTGCCTGAAACTCAGCGAAGTGACATCTCGCGATCCCACTCCTTTCTTTAAAACATACCTAAATCAAAACGTTATTTTTCAGAATATCGCGTATTTGCGCTTGTTTATCGCTGTTCTGTAACCAAATGGCGTATAACGGGCGAGAAAGCGTCGCGCTATCCGCAACCGTATGTAGCCCACCTTTCTCTTTTGCCCACGCGGTAGGTAACCAGGTGCAACCTTTCAGCGGCTCCAGTTGCTGTCTTGCCAAATCAGCTGAACTGGTGGTCAATAGCGGAACGTCATCGTGCGCGATCAGGCCAGCTTCATGTTGCTGAAAATCCGGGCCCCATTCCAAACGCAAATAGTTGAGCTCTGCTTTCTCACTGAAGGGCGATGCACAGAAAAGCGCGAGTGTGAAGTTTCCCAATAACTGGCTACTAAATTCATCCATCTTGGGGGCTTCTGTCGTGATGAGCAGATCAAGCTGCCGCTCATGGAGTTGTTTTACCAGCGACTGACGCTGGGCAATGCGTGCCTCAAATTGAAGATTATCAAACGATTGATAGAGTCTCCCGAGCCAGCTATTTAGCATGCATTCCCACAGCGACGCGCTGGCACCTATTGAGAATTCATTGTGCCGCGAGGTATGGGCGACCTCTTTTCGCGCCGCCTGCCAGGTATTCATCAGCGTTTCTGCATAGGGCAGAAGTTTTTCGCCTGCGGCGGTCAGACGAATATTGTTGCGATGTCGGGTGAAGAGATTGACGCCCAACTGATTTTCCAACTGACGGATGCGAAAACTAACCGCAGATTGCGTCAAATAGAGGGCTTCCGCAGCGCGCCCGAAGTGACGAGTTCTGCTCACTTCGAGGAAAGTTTTTAGCAATTCCGTATCCACAGCTTTCTCCGCAAAATTATTTGTCGTAATGATTTAAATCTTTTGTTTTACACTCTGTCAAGCGTAACTAATACTCCGCGCCATAAATAGCTCGGCCAAAGAATTAGGAGCGTGTAGGATGGCGGAAAGCTTTACGACGACTAATCGTTTTTTCGACAATAAAAATTATCCACGCGGGTTCTCTCGTCATGGTGATTTCACCATCAAAGAGGCTCAACTGCTTGAACGTTGTGGCTATGCCTTTAACGAACTCGATCTCGGTAAACGTGAACCGGCTACCGATGAAGAGAAGCAGTTTGTTGCGGTGTGCCGTGGCGAGCGTGAGCCAGCGACCGAAGCTGAACGCGTATGGAACAAATATGTGACGCGCATTAAACGTCCTAAACGTTTTCACACGCTGTCTGGTGGGAAGCCGCAGGTGGAAGGCGCTGAAGACTACACTGAAAGCGACGACTAACAGGAAAGGGGCTTCGGCCCCTTTTTTAATGCAGCAGCTTTTGCAGATGAATCAACACCCGATCAATACCCCGATAACTCAGCGCTTCCTGTAAATGATGACGCGCAATAGTGTCTACCCCTTCAAGATCGGCAATCGTTCGCGATACTTTCAATAAGCGCTGCCAGGCGCGTATTGATAACCCCAGCGTGGTGAGCGTTTGCTCCAGCCATAGCGCATCTTCATCACACAGCACACAGAAACGACGAATATCACTACTACCAAGCCTGGCGTTAAGCTGTCCCTGCCGATGATACTGACGCGCCTGGGCTTCGATTACACGCGCCTGCACGTAATGGCTGTTTTCTTCCTCATGACGCGCCTGACTCAATATTCCTGGTGGAGGCAACGGTATCTCAAGGGAAAGATCAAAACGGTCCAGAAACGGACCCGATAGACGCCCCAGATAACGCAGCGTCTGCTCTGGCGTACAGCGATTGTGATTTCCCTGATAATGCCCGGTAGGGCTTGGATTCATAGCTGCAATCAATTGAAAGCGCGCCGGATAGGTAATTTTCGCCCTTGTTCGTGAAATATGAATCTGCCCCGACTCAATAGGTTCGCGCAGGGCATCCAGTACCCGCCGTTCAAACTCCGGAAGCTCATCGAGAAACAGAACACCGTTATGCGCCAGTGAGATCTCGCCTGGCCCCGGAATAGATCCGCCACCCACCATGGCGGTTAACGATGCGCTGTGATGTGGAGCCCGAAAAGGGCGTTGACGCCACTGCTTCTGTACGTTGCTGGCATTCTCCAGACTAATAATTGCCGCCGTTTCCAGCGCCTCCTGATCGTTAAGCGGAGGCAGCAGACCGCGCAGTCGAGAAGCGAGCATCGTTTTACCGGTTCCCGGTGGGCCAATGAGCAAAAGATTGTGGCCACCCGCAGCGGTAACCTCCAGCGCACGTTTTCCCTGGTGTTGGCCGATGACGTCACTTAAGTCCTCGCAGAGCAGAGGCACTGGCGTTGTATCGGGTTGCGCCGTGCGTAGTTCGTGTTTTCCTTCAAGAAAGGCGCACACCTCCTGCAAATGGCTGGCGATATAGCATTCACTGCCACCCAGTAAGCCAACCTGCGCAGCATCATCTTCGGCTACCACAATCTGCCGACCGGCTTTATCCGCCTCAATTGCTGCTGAAATCGCGCCGGGAATGCCGCGTAGTGCACCTGTAAGCGCAAGTTCGCCCACAAACTCGTATTGACCCAGCTTCTGTGGATTGAGCTGCTCAGAGGCCGCCAGAAGCGCGAGAGCGATAGGTAAATCATATCGCCCCCCTTCCTTCGGCAGATCGGCCGGTGCCAGGTTAACCGTGATTTTCTTAGCTGGATACTCATAACCGCTGTTGATAATTGCGCTACGAACGCGGTCGCGCGCTTCTTTTACGGTCGTTTCCGGCAGGCCCACCATGGTGAGGCCTGGCAACCCCTGACTAATGTGAACTTCAACGGTAATGAGCGGGGCGGTGACGCCAAGCGCCGCGCGCGTGTAGACAACGGATAGTGACATAATGCCTCCTGATGTGCGGCATTATGCGCGCCCTTTTTATATGAATAACTAGCGAGTTTTTACTTTTACGGCGACGATTCAAACATATCGCCACTGTTTCAAGAGATTTCAATAAAATCAGAATGCGTCTCGCATTTCCCGCAGCCCGACCATTCCCGCAGGCGCAATAGGATTGAAAATGCTCAACAGGTGAAAAAAATTCAATTCATATTTTTTTTCATATAAAACAATTATCTTGCACAAGATCCGCAGCATGATGCATATCACAGTAATAAAAAAAACTTGTGCTGTTATAAACGTCTGTGGTAACTCTGTAGGCATTCCTTCGAACAAGATGCAAGAATAGACAACAATGAAAGCCCTTCTACGAGTGATTAGCCTGGTCGTGATTAGCGTGGTGGTGATTATTATCCCACCGTGCGGGGCTGCACTTGGACGAGGAAAGGCTTAGAAATCAAGCCTTAACGAACTAAGACCCCCGCACCGAAAGGTCCGGGGGTTTTTTTATGACTTAAAAACAATAGCGAGGAGCAGATTATGAGTTGTAGCACAAAATCCTGTTTCTCCCGATCTACGGCGGGGAACTAACTATGAATGGGGCACAATGGGTAGTACATGCGTTGCGGGCACAAGGAGTCGAGACAGTTTTCGGTTATCCAGGTGGCGCAATTATGCCGGTTTACGATGCATTGTATGACGGCGGCGTGGAGCACCTTTTGTGTCGACACGAGCAGGGCGCGGCGATGGCGGCAATTGGTTATGCACGTGCCACCGGTAAAACCGGCGTCTGCATCGCGACATCGGGCCCTGGTGCCACCAACCTGATAACTGGCCTCGCTGATGCCCTGCTGGATTCTGTTCCGGTTGTGGCGATCACCGGCCAGGTGGCTTCTCCGTTCATCGGAACGGATGCGTTTCAGGAAGTGGACGTTCTCGGTTTATCACTTTCCTGCACCAAGCATAGTTTCCTGGTGCAGTCGCTGGAAGAGTTGCCGCGCGTGATGGCAGAAGCATTCCAGGTGGCAAACTCAGGCCGTCCGGGCCCCGTTCTGGTTGATATTCCGAAAGATATTCAGGTGGCGCAGGGCGATCTGGAACCGCACTTTTCCACCGTCGCCAGCGAAGACGCCTTCCCACACGCCGACGCTGATGTCGCTCGCCAGATGCTGGCGCAGGCGCACAAGCCGATGCTGTATGTAGGCGGCGGCGTTGGGATGGCACAGGCGGTTCCCGCGTTACGCGAATTTATCGCCGTTACCCAGATGCCAGCGACTTGCACGCTGAAAGGCCTCGGCGCGGTTGATGCCGATTATCCGTATTACCTCGGTATGTTGGGGATGCACGGCACCAAAGCCGCGAACCTGGCGGTACAGGAGTGTGACCTGCTGATCGCCGTTGGCGCGCGCTTTGATGATCGCGTGACTGGTAAGCTGAACACCTTCGCACCGCACGCCAAAGTGATTCACATGGATATCGACCCGGCGGAAATGAACAAACTGCGTCAGGCACACGTTGCCCTGCAGGGTGACCTCAATGCCTTACTGCCCGCGTTGCAACAATCTCTGTCGATTGATGGGTGGCGTCAGCACATTGCAGAACTGCGTGCCGAGCACGCCTGGCGTTACGATCACCCGGGCGAGGCTATCTATGCGCCGTTGCTGCTCAAACAACTTTCTGACCGCAAGCCTGCCGATAGCGTTGTCACTACCGATGTGGGTCAGCACCAGATGTGGTCTGCACAACACATGACCTACACCCGCCCGGAAAACTTTATCACTTCCAGCGGCTTAGGCACCATGGGCTTCGGCCTGCCGGCTGCGGTTGGCGCGCAGGTTGCCCGTCCGAACGACACGGTTATCTGCATCTCCGGCGATGGTTCTTTCATGATGAACGTTCAAGAGTTGGGCACCGTGAAGCGTAAGCAGCTGCCGCTGAAAATTGTTCTGCTGGATAACCAGCGTTTAGGCATGGTTCGCCAGTGGCAGCAGTTGTTCTTTCAGGAACGCTACAGCGAAACCACGCTTACCGATAACCCTGATTTTCTTACGCTGGCCAGTGCCTTTGGCATCCCTGGCCAGCACATCACCCGTAAAGACCAGGTTGAAGCGGCACTCGACACCCTGCTGGCAAGCGAAGGCCCGTACCTGCTTCATGTCTCAATAGACGAACTTGAGAACGTCTGGCCATTGGTACCGCCCGGTGCCAGTAATGCAGAAATGCTGGAGAAATTATCATGATGCAACATCAGCTCGCCGTGCAGGCTCGCTTCAATCCGGAAACGCTGGAACGTGTGTTACGTGTGGTTCGCCATCGTGGTTTTCAAATTTGCGCCATGAATATGGAAGCGGCCACCGATGCACAGAATATAAATATCGAATTGACCGTTGCCAGTCCCCGCCCGGTCGAATTACTGTTTAGCCAGTTAAGTAAACTGGTGGACGTTGCTTCTGTCGCCGTCCATCAGTGCCAGACAACATCACAACAAATTAGCGCCTGAGCGCAAAAGGAAGAAAAATGACGACGAAAAAAGCTGATTACATTTGGTTCAATGGTGAGATGGTTCCATGGGGTGAGGCGAAAGTTCACGTGATGTCCCATGCGTTGCACTACGGTACTTCCGTCTTCGAAGGTATCCGTTGCTACGACTCTCACAAAGGGCCAGTGGTGTTCCGCCATCGCGAACACATGCAGCGTCTGCATGACTCAGCCAAAATTTATCGCTTCCCGGTCTCTCAGAGCGTTGATGAATTAATGGAAGCCTGCCGCGCGGTGATCCGCAAAAACAATCTGACCAGCGCTTATATTCGTCCGCTGGTCTTTGTTGGCGACGTCGGTATGGGTGTGAACCCGCCGGATGGCTACAAAACTGACGTGATTATTGCCGCGTTCCCGTGGGGCGCATATCTGGGCGCAGAAGCGTTGGACCAGGGTATTGATGCGATGGTCTCTTCCTGGAACCGCGTTGCGCCGAACACCATCCCGACCGCTGCGAAAGCGGGTGGCAACTATCTCTCTTCCCTGTTGGTGGGGAGCGAAGCGCGTCGCCACGGTTATCAGGAAGGCATCGCGCTGGACGTAAATGGCTATATCTCTGAGGGCGCTGGCGAAAACCTGTTTGAAGTGAAGGATGGCATCCTGTTCACGCCGCCGTTCACCTCTTCCGCACTGCCGGGTATCACCCGTGATGCCATTATCAAGCTGGCGAAAGATCTCGATATCGACGTTCGCGAGCAGGTGCTGTCGCGCGAATCTCTGTACCTGGCGGATGAAGTATTCATGTCTGGTACAGCAGCGGAAATCACGCCTGTACGCAGCGTCGACGGTATCCAGGTAGGCGCAGGCCGCTGTGGCCCGGTTACCAAACGTATTCAGCAAGCATTCTTTGGCCTCTTCACCGGTGAAACCGAGGATAAATGGGGCTGGTTGGATCAGGTTAATAACTAACAAAGAAAGGGGACGGCACGCACCGTCCCTTTTATTAGACAGACACTGGGAGTAAATAAAGCATGCCTAAGTATCGTTCCGCTACCACCACCCATGGCCGTAATATGGCGGGTGCCCGCGCACTGTGGCGCGCCACCGGGATGACAGACGCCGATTTCGGTAAGCCGATTATTGCGGTTGTAAACTCGTTTACCCAGTTCGTGCCGGGCCACGTACACCTGCGCGATCTCGGTAAACTGGTTGCTGAACAGATTGAAGCGGCAGGCGGCGTCGCCAAAGAGTTCAACACCATTGCGGTGGATGACGGTATCGCCATGGGCCACGGGGGCATGCTTTATTCACTGCCGTCTCGCGAGCTGATCGCTGACTCCGTTGAATATATGGTGAACGCCCACTGCGCCGATGCGATGGTCTGTATCTCCAACTGCGACAAAATCACCCCGGGGATGCTGATGGCTTCCCTGCGCCTGAACATCCCGGTCATTTTTGTTTCCGGCGGCCCGATGGAAGCCGGGAAAACCAAGCTTTCCGATCAGATAATTAAACTCGATCTGGTTGATGCGATGATTCAGGGGGCAGATCCGAAAGTTTCTGATTCCCAAAGCGATCAGGTTGAACGTTCCGCCTGCCCAACCTGCGGCTCCTGTTCCGGGATGTTCACCGCCAACTCCATGAACTGCCTGACCGAAGCGCTGGGCCTGTCGCAGCCGGGCAACGGCTCGCTGCTGGCAACCCACGCCGATCGTAAGCAGCTGTTCCTCAATGCCGGTAAACGCATTGTTGAACTGACTAAACGCTATTACGAGCAGGATGATGCATCCGCACTGCCGCGCAATATTGCCAGCAAAGCAGCGTTTGAAAACGCCATGACGCTGGATATCGCGATGGGCGGGTCTACCAACACCGTTCTCCACCTGCTGGCGGCAGCACAGGAAGCGGAAATTGACTTCACTATGAGTGATATCGATAAGCTTTCCCGCAAGGTACCGCAGCTGTGTAAAGTCGCACCGAGTACCCAGAAATACCATATGGAAGATGTGCACCGGGCAGGTGGCGTTCTGGGGATTCTGGGCGAGCTCGATCGCGCTAACTTATTGAATCGCGATGTGAAAAACGTGCTGGGCCTGACGTTGCCGCAAACCCTTGAGCAGTATGACATTGTTGTTACCCAGGATGACGCGGTAAAAAATATGTTCCGCGCTGGCCCTGCAGGCATTCGTACCACTCAGGCATTCTCGCAGGATTGCCGCTGGGATACGCTGGACGACGATCGCGCAAACGGCTGTATCCGCTCGCTGGAACACGCCTACAGCAAAGACGGCGGTCTGGCGGTGCTTTACGGTAACTTCGCGGAAAATGGCTGCATCGTGAAAACGGCAGGCGTGGATGACAGCATCCTCAAATTCACCGGCCCGGCGAAAGTGTACGAAAGCCAGGACGACGCGGTAGAAGCGATTCTTGGCGGTAAAGTTGTCGCAGGGGATGTTGTAGTGATCCGCTATGAAGGCCCGAAAGGCGGCCCAGGGATGCAGGAAATGCTCTACCCAACCAGCTTCCTGAAATCGATGGGCCTCGGCAAAGCCTGTGCGCTGATCACCGATGGACGCTTCTCCGGCGGCACCTCTGGCCTTTCCATCGGTCACGTCTCACCGGAAGCGGCCAGCGGCGGCAGCATTGGCCTGATTGAAGATGGTGACCTGATCGCCATCGACATTCCGAACCGTGGCATTCAGTTACAGGTAAGCGATGCCGAACTGGCGGCGCGTCGTGAAGCGCAGGAAGCTCGCGGCGACAAAGCCTGGACGCCGAAAAACCGTGAACGTCAGGTCTCCTTTGCGCTGCGCGCCTACGCCAGCCTGGCGACCAGCGCCGATAAAGGCGCGGTGCGCGATAAATCGAAACTGGGGGGTTAATGATGGCAGACTCACAACCCCTGTCCGGCGCCCCGGAAGGTGCCGAATATTTAAGAGCGGTGCTACGCGCGCCGGTTTATGAAGCGGCGCAGGTCACGCCGCTACAGAAAATGGAAAAACTGTCGTCGCGTCTTGATAACGTCATTCTGGTGAAGCGCGAAGACCGCCAGCCGGTGCACAGCTTCAAGCTGCGCGGTGCATACGCGATGATGGCGGGGCTGACGGAAGAACAAAAAGCGCACGGCGTGATCACCGCCTCTGCGGGTAATCATGCGCAGGGCGTCGCGTTTTCCTCCGCGCGGCTCGGCGTGAAGGCGCTCATCGTCATGCCAACCGCCACCGCTGATATTAAAGTGGATGCGGTACGCGGCTTCGGCGGTGAAGTGCTGCTCCATGGCGCGAACTTCGATGAAGCGAAAGCCAAAGCGATTGAATTGTCTCAGCAGCAGGGCTTCACCTGGGTGCCGCCGTTCGATCATCCAATGGTGATCGCCGGGCAGGGCACGCTGGCGCTGGAATTGCTCCAGCAGGACGCCCATCTCGACCGCGTATTTGTGCCGGTCGGCGGCGGTGGTCTGGCGGCGGGTGTCGCGGTGCTGATCAAACAACTGATGCCGCAAATAAAAGTGATCGCGGTCGAAGCGGAAGACTCCGCTTGCCTGAAAGCGGCGTTGGATGCAGGTCATCCCGTAGACCTGCCTCGCGTGGGGCTGTTCGCTGAAGGTGTCGCGGTAAAACGTATCGGCGATGAGACCTTCCGTCTGTGTCAGGAGTATCTCGACGACATCATCACCGTTGATAGCGATGCCATCTGCGCGGCGATGAAAGACCTGTTCGAAGATGTGCGTGCAGTGGCGGAACCCTCCGGTGCGCTGGCGCTGGCGGGAATGAAAAAGTACATCGCTCAGCACAACATTCATGGCGAACGGCTGGCGCATATTCTTTCCGGTGCCAACGTGAACTTCCACGGCCTGCGTTATGTCTCGGAACGCTGCGAACTGGGCGAACAGCGTGAAGCATTGCTGGCGGTGACCATCCCGGAAGAGAAGGGCAGCTTCCTTAAATTCTGCCAGTTGCTTGGCGGGCGTTCAGTCACCGAGTTCAACTACCGCTTTGCCGATGCGAAAAACGCCTGCATCTTTGTCGGCGTGCGTTTAAGTCGCGGCCTCGAAGAGCGCAAAGAGATTTTGCAGATGCTCAACGATGGCGGTTACAGCGTGGTCGATCTCTCTGATGATGAAATGGCGAAGCTGCACGTGCGTTATATGGTCGGCGGACGTCCATCGCATCCGTTGCAGGAGCGCCTCTACAGCTTCGAATTCCCGGAATCACCGGGTGCGCTGCTGCGCTTCCTCAACACGCTGGGTACGCACTGGAATATCTCGTTGTTCCATTATCGCAGTCATGGCACCGACTACGGGCGTGTACTGGCAGCGTTCGAGCTTGGCGATCATGAACCGGATTTCGAAACCCGGCTGAATGAGCTGGGCTACGATTGCCACGACGAAACCAATAACCCGGCGTTCAGGTTCTTTTTGGCGGGTTAGGGAAAAATGCCTGATGGTGCTTCGCTTATCAGGCCTACCCACGCGTCATCGTTATTTGTGGTTGGGTAAAATCTTCCAGAACGCCTCAATCAGCGGCTCATGCAGCCGCTTTTTTTGTACGCAAACGCCCAGCTCGAACGGTGTTTTCTCATCGCTGCGCTCCAGAATCATTACGCGGTTGCGCACCGGATCCGGACTGTTTTCCAGCACCACTTCTGGCAGCAGCGCCACGCCGCAGCCGAGCGCCACCATCGATACCATTGCTTCATGCCCACCGACCGTGGCGTAAATCATCGGGTTACTGATTTTGTTACGTCGAAACCACAACTCAATGCGGCGGCGCACCGGCCCTTGATCAGCCATGATGAAAGGAATTGTTGACCAGTCCGGCGTCTCCACTGAAACCTGATTGCGTACCGGGCAAGGCAGTGCGGGGGCGATGAGCACGACCGCCAGATTCTCCAGCATCGAAAACGCCACCGCGCCGGGCAAGGTTTCCGGTTTACCTGCAATCGCCAGATCTGCTTCGCCCGTGACCACCTTTTCCATTGCATCGGCCGCATCGCCGGTGGTGAGTTTAATCTCTACGGAAGGGTGTTCCGCGCGGAAGCGATCAAGAATCGGTGGCAGATGGCTGTAAGCGGCGGTTACCGAACAGAAGATATGTAACTCGCCCGAGAGCGACGGCCCCTGCTGGTCAATAGTGTGGCGTAGTTGCTGATACTGCAACAAGGTTTGCTGGGCAAAAACGCGTAGCTCTTCCCCCGCTTCGGTCAATGTCACCGTACGGTTATCTCGCACAAAAAGCGCCTGACCGAGATCGTCTTCCAGGCGCTGAATCTGCCGGGAAAGCGTAGACGGACTGACGTGCATCGCCCGCGCGCTGCGGCCAAAATGGCGGCTTTCGGCCAGATGCAGGAAGGTTTTCAGATCGCGTAAGTCCACAGGCGTTACCCTCGATTTTGACGTTGCAGAAATTGCAACGTGACGTTGTGAATATATCAATTTCCGCAATAAATTTCCTGTTGTAATGTGGTGACATTCTCGCTCAACAGCGAACCGAACAATAAGAAGCACAACATCACGAGGAATCACCATGGCTAACTACTTCAATACACTGAACCTGCGCCAGCAACTGGCACAGCTGGGCAAATGTCGCTTTATGGGCCGCGACGAATTCGCTGACGGCGCGAGCTACCTTCAGGGTAAAAAAGTAGTCATCGTCGGCTGTGGCGCACAGGGTCTGAACCAGGGCCTGAACATGCGTGATTCCGGTCTGGACATCTCTTATGCCCTGCGTAAAGAAGCGATCGCTGAGAAGCGCGCGTCCTGGCGTAAAGCGACCGACAACGGTTTCAAAGTGGGCACTTACGAAGAGTTGATCCCGCAGGCGGATCTGGTGGTTAACCTGACGCCAGACAAGCAGCACTCCGACGTCGTGCGTTCTGTTCAACCGCTGATGAAAGATGGCGCGGCGCTGGGTTACTCTCACGGTTTCAACATCGTAGAAGTGGGTGAGCAGATCCGTAAAGACATCACCGTAGTGATGGTTGCGCCGAAATGCCCGGGCACCGAAGTACGTGAAGAGTACAAACGTGGGTTCGGCGTACCGACGCTGATCGCCGTTCACCCGGAAAACGATCCGAAAGGCGAAGGCATGGCGATCGCTAAAGCCTGGGCTGCTGCAACCGGTGGTCACCGTGCGGGTGTGCTGGAATCTTCATTCGTTGCGGAAGTGAAATCTGACCTGATGGGCGAGCAAACCATCCTCTGCGGTATGTTGCAGGCCGGTTCTCTGCTGTGCTTTGACAAGCTGGTGGAAGAAGGCACCGACCCGGCTTATGCCGAAAAACTGATTCAGTTCGGCTGGGAAACCATCACCGAAGCCCTGAAGCAGGGCGGTATCACCCTGATGATGGACAGGCTCTCTAACCCGGCGAAACTGCGTGCTTACGCACTGTCAGAGCAACTGAAAGAGATCATGGCGCCGCTGTTCCAGAAGCATATGGATGACATCATCTCCGGCGAATTCTCCTCCGGTATGATGGCTGACTGGGCCAATGATGATAAGAAACTGCTGACCTGGCGTGAAGAGACCGGTAAAACCGCGTTCGAAACCGCGCCGCAGTATGAAGGTAAAATCAGCGAGCAGGAGTACTTCGATAAAGGCGTACTGATGATCGCAATGGTAAAAGCAGGCGTTGAGCTGGCGTTTGAAACTATGGTTGATTCCGGCATCATCGAAGAGTCGGCTTACTATGAATCACTGCACGAGCTGCCGCTGATTGCCAACACCATCGCCCGTAAGCGTCTGTATGAAATGAACGTGGTTATCTCCGATACCGCAGAATACGGGAACTATCTGTTCTCTTACGCTTGTGTACCGCTGCTGAAATCGTTCATGACCGAAATTCAGCCGGGCGATCTGGGCAAAGCGATTGCCGAAGGTGCCGTTGATAACGCGCAACTGCGTGATGTGAACGAAGCGATTCGTAGCCATGCGATTGAGAAAGTCGGGCAGAAACTGCGTGGCTATATGACGGATATGAAACGTATTGCGGTTGCGGGATAACTGCGTACCGATGCCCTCACCGTAACCCTCTCCCACACGGAGAGGGGATCGATTGTACAACTGTTTGAATGTGCGTTGTTTTCTCCCTCTCCCTGTGGGAGAGGGCCGGGGTGAGGGGCCTCAGTTACGATACAACACCTTAATGATGTGATAGCCGAACTGGGTGTGCAGCGGGCCAGTCGGCTCCAGCACCGGGCAGGAGAACACCACTTTATCGAACGCCGGAACCATCTGCCCCTGGCGGAATTCCCCTAAATCGCCACCGCGTTTGCCTGATGGGCAAATGGAGTGCTTCTTCGCCAGCTTGCCAAAGTCGGCGCCGTTTTTAATCTGCTCCAGAAGATCCAGAGCGGTTTTTTCATCTTTAACCAGGATATGCAGTGCTGCTGCTGTTTTTGCCATGATATGCGCCTTCGAAAGGGGTCAATAAGGCTGGCGATTTTAGCATGCGTTATCGGCGATATAACACCTTGATGATGTGATAGCCAAATTTGGTTTTCACCGGCCCGTAAGGTTTCAGCAATGGACAACTGAAGACGGCATCATCGAATGGTTTTACCATCATGCCTTGTTTGAATTCCCCTAAATCGCCGCCATTGCGCCCGGATGGGCAGCTCGAATAGCGTTTTGCCAGATGGTCGAAGCTGACGCCACGATCCAGTTTGGCGAGGATCTCGAGGGCGAGTTCTTCTGTTTTGACCAGAATATGCAGGGCTGCGGCGCTCTTTGCCATGGCGAGTTTCTCATCGTGTTGTACTGTTCAACACTTTACCATTCGGCGGGTAAATCTCTGCGCAACTTTCTGCTACAATCCTTCCCCCGTTCGAAGATTGAGCAATACTCCTATGCGTCTAAACCCCGGCCAACAACACGCTGTCGAATTCGTTACCGGCCCCTGCCTGGTGCTGGCGGGCGCGGGTTCCGGTAAGACTCGCGTGATCACCAATAAAATCGCCCATCTGATCCACCAGTGTGGTTACCAGGCGCGACACATTGCCGCAGTCACCTTTACCAATAAAGCGGCGCGTGAGATGAAAGAGCGCGTCGCGCAGACGCTTGGGCGCAAAGAAGCACGCGGCCTGATGATTTCGACCTTCCATACCCTGGGGCTGGATATCATCAAGCGCGAATATGCTGCTCTCGGGATGAAATCCAACTTCTCTCTCTTTGACGATACGGATCAGGTGGCCTTGCTCAAGGATCTGACCGAGGGGCTGATCGAAGACGATAAAGTGCAGCTGCAACAGCTGATCTCGACGATCTCTAACTGGAAAAACGATCTGAAATCGCCTGCACAAGCGGCAGCGAGCGCGAAAGGCGAGCGGGATCGTATTTTTGCCCATTGCTATGGCCTGTACGATGCGCACATGAAAGCGTTCAATGTCCTCGACTTCGATGACCTTATTTTGCTGCCGACGCTGCTACTGCAACGTAATGAAGAGGTGCGCGAGCGCTGGCAGAACAAGATTCGCTACTTGCTGGTGGATGAATATCAGGACACCAACACCAGCCAGTATGAACTGGTGAAGTTGCTGGTGGGGCAACGGGCGCGTTTTACTGTAGTGGGTGATGATGATCAGTCGATTTACTCCTGGCGCGGCGCGCGTCCGCAAAACCTGGTGTTGTTGAGTCAGGATTTTCCGGCCCTTCAGGTTATTAAGCTTGAGCAGAATTACCGTTCCTCGGGGCGCATCCTGAAAGCGGCGAATATCCTGATCGCCAATAACCCGCACGTTTTTGAAAAACGCCTCTTTTCTGAGCTGGGCTACGGGAAAGAGCTTAAGGTGCTGAGCGCCAATAATGAAGAACACGAAGCCGAGCGCGTGACCGGTGAGCTGATCGCCCATCACTTCGTGAACAAAACGCAGTATAAGGATTACGCGATTCTTTATCGCGGTAACCATCAGTCGCGAGTGTTCGAAAAATTCCTGATGCAGAACCGCATCCCTTACAAAATTTCCGGCGGCACGTCGTTTTTCTCGCGTCCGGAAATTAAAGACCTGCTGGCATATCTGCGCGTGCTGACCAACCCGGACGACGATAGCGCGTTCCTGCGTATCGTCAACACGCCGAAGCGTGAAATCGGCGCGGCGACGATGCAAAAGCTGGGTGAGTGGGCAATGACCCGCAACAAAAGCCTGTTTGCCGCCAGCTTTGATATGGGCCTGACGCAAACGCTCACTGGGCGTGGGTACGAATCTCTCACCCGATTCACCCACTGGCTTAGCGAAGTGCAGCGTCTGTCCGAACGTGAACCCGTTGCGGCAGTGCGCGATCTGATTCATGGCATTGATTACGAGTCCTGGCTGTTTGAAACCTCTGCCAGCCCGAAAGCCGCCGAGATGCGGATGAAAAACGTCAACACGCTGTTTGGCTGGATGACGGAAATGCTCGAAGGCAGTGAAATCGACGAACCGATGACCCTGACGCAGGTGGTCACCCGCTTTACCCTGCGCGATATGATGGAACGGGGGGAAAGCGAGGAGGAGCTGGATCAGGTGCAATTGATGACGCTGCACGCGTCCAAAGGCCTGGAGTTCCCGTATGTGTTCCTGGTGGGGATGGAAGAGGGGTTATTGCCGCACCAGAGCAGCATCGATGAAGATAATGTCGATGAAGAGCGCCGTCTGGCCTACGTCGGCATTACCCGTGCGCAGAAGGAGCTGATCTTCACGCTGTGCAAAGAGCGCCGGCAGTATGGCGAACTGGTGCGCCCGGAGCCAAGCCGCTTTTTACTGGAACTTCCGCAGGATGATTTACAGTGGGAACAGGAGCGGAAGGTGGTGAGCGCCGAAGAGCGAATGCAGAAAGGGCAGAGCCATCTGGCGAATCTGAAAGCGATGATGGCGGCAAAACGCGGCCAATAAAACAGTGCCGGGGAGCGGCCTCGCCTTACCCGGCCTGATAGAGCCAAAATTCTTTGAAGGTCGGATAAGCGAAGCGCCATCCGACATGCGCTTTTTTACTGCACGCTCAACGGCCAGTGCACATAACTCTGCCACTGACTTTCTTGATCAACAATCTCTTTACCCAGCGGATGATGCGCCAGCCAGCCCTCAGGCAGTTTCAACGTTAATGCCTCTTCGTTGGCTGTAATCGTGATTTGCGGCAAAAGATCGTCACGGCGGCGGTTGGCAAAGATAATCGCCAGGCGTAGCAGGCGACACAGATGCTCGGCCACGCGTGGCGGCACCGCATTTTGCTGATGCAGTGAAGAGAGATCGATGGCGTTAGTTTGGTTAAGCAGCAGTGTTGCCAGCAGTTTTTTCTGCGCGGGCGTAAAGCCTGGCAAATCAAGATTACGTACAAGATACGCCGCATGTGCTGGCGCTTGTTTGAAATCGACGCTCAAACCAATTTCATGAAGATGGCAAGCGCTTAGCAGCAGTTCGCGGCTTAATGGCTCAATATCCCACTGTTTTTCAACCTGATCGGCAAAGTGAGACGCCAGTTGTGACACGCGTGCTGCCTGTTCGGTATCAACAATAAACCGGCGCTGTACATTGCGCAGCGTGCGGCTGCGGATGTCTTCGTCAACCGCCAGGTGCAACATACCGTAAACCAGGCCTTCGCGCAGGGCGCCACCGGCCAGCGTCATGCACTGGATATTCAGCTCAGTGAAAATGGCGATCAAAATCGCCAGACCGCTCGGGAACACTAACGCGCGTTCCAGCGTCAGGCCTTCGATTTCCAGCTCTTCCAGGCGTCCACACTGAATCGCGCGCTGTTTTAACTGCTGAAGTTTGGCAAGCGTAATGCGCTCGTCCATCCCCTGCGCCATCATGATTTCCTGCAACGCCTGAACTGTGCCGGATGCCCCGACGCAGACTTTCCAGCCATGCGCGCGCAGCTCATCAGCGACCGGACGCAGCACATCACGCGCGGCTTTCTCCGCTTCGTCGAAGTTTTCCTGCGCCAGATTACGATCGGTAAAGAAACGCTCCAGCCAGGTGACACAGCCCATCGACAGGCTGAACAGTGAGGTAGTTTGCGCCCCTTTGCCCGTGACCAGCTCGGTACTGGCACCGCCGATATCCACGACCAGACGACGATCGTCGCCGCCCGTAGTGTGCGCAACACCCTGATAAATCAGGCGCGCTTCTTCTTCACCGCGAATGACCTGCACCGGGCAGCCAAGAATCTCCTGCGCTTTATCGAGGAAATCTTGCGCATTCACAGCCAGACGAAGTGTTGCGGTCGCGACGACACGAATTTGCGGTTGGGGAATATCCTGTAAACGTTCGGCAAACAGGCGCAGGCATTGCCACCCGCGCTCCATCGCTTCTACCGATAGGATATTATCGCCGCTTAACCCCGCAGCCAGACGGACTTTGCGCTTGATGCGCGTCAGCGTCTGAATACTTCCAGCCACCTCACGAACAACCAGCATATGGAAACTATTGGAACCAAGGTCTATAGCTGCATACAGCGAGGTGGAACTGGGCATATTCTTTTAACCTGAACGACGACGATTACGTGGCGCGCCAGAACGGCGTGGACCATTGCCCTGACGCACACGCGTCAGACGTAACGGTTTCGGCAGATCGGTTAACAGCGCATCGGGATTGTACTTACTAACCGGAATGGAGTGACCGATATAGGTCTCAATCGCCGGCAGATTCAGCGCGTACTCTTCACAGGCGAGGCTGATAGAGTGACCGCGTGCGCCCGCGCGGCCGGTACGGCCAATACGGTGAACGTAGTCTTCACAGTCGTCCGGAAGATCGTAGTTAAAGACGTGCGTAACGGCAGGAATATGCAGGCCGCGCGCGGCAACGTCAGTCGCAACCAGAATATCGAGGTCGCCACGGGTAAATTCTTCGAGAATACGCAGACGTTTTTTCTGCGCCACGTCGCCGGTCAGCAGACCTACGCGATGGCCATCTGCCGCCAGGCTACCCCAGATATCTTCGCAACGGTGCTTGGTGTTGGCGAAGATAATGGTGCGATCTGGCCACTCTTCTTCTAACAGCGTTTGCAGTAAACGCATTTTTTCTTCGTTAGACGGATAGAAGAGCTCTTCTTTAATACGATGGCCCGTTTTCTGCTCAGGCTCGACTTCAACGTATTCGGCGTTGTTCATCTGTTCGAACGCCAGTTCGCGAACACGGTAAGAAAGGGTGGCAGAGAACAGCATGTTCAGGCGCTGGTTTGCCGGCGGCATACGACGGAACAGCCAGCGGATATCTTTAATGAAGCCCAGATCGTACATGCGATCGGCTTCGTCCAGCACAACAACCTGAATTGCCGCGAGGTTAATATGGTTTTGCTTCGCGTAATCGATTAGACGGCCAGTGGTACCGATAAGAATATCGACGCCGCTTTCCAGCACTTTCAGCTGTTTATCGTAGCCGTCGCCGCCGTAAGCCAGCCCCAGTTTCAGACCCGTTGCCTGAGCCAGCGGCTCGGCATCGGCGTGAATCTGAACGGCGAGCTCACGCGTCGGCGCCATGATCAGCGCGCGCGGTTGGTTCACCTGGCGGTCAGCAATTGCCGGGTGAGAAAGAAGATAATGAAACGTTGACGTCAGGAACGCCATCGTTTTCCCGGTACCGGTTTGCGCCTGCCCGGCAACGTCACGACCCACCAGCGTCAGCGGGAGTGCGAGAGCCTGAATGGGCGTACAATTATGAAACCCTTTAGTTTCAAGGGCTTCAATCACCTTCGGGTGCAGGGCGAAGTCGGAAAACTTCTGTTCTGTTAAATGTGTTTTGCTCATAGTGTGGTAGAATATCAGCTTACTATTGCATTAAGAAAGCGTATCCGGTGAAATAACGTCAACCTTTGTTGGCGAAAGTAGAATCAACACGCCGTTGATTAATGCTACACAACACATCAGGCTTATTCCTGTGGAGTTATATATGAGCGATAAAATTATTCACCTGACTGACGACAGTTTTGACACGGACGTACTCAAAGCTGACGGGCTGACACTCGTCGATTTCTGGGCAGAGTGGTGTGGTCCGTGCAAAATGATCGCCCCGATTCTGGATGAAATCGCTGACGAGTATCAGGGTAAACTGACCGTTGCTAAACTGAACATCGATCAGAACCCGGGCACTGCGCCGAAGTATGGCATTCGTGGTATCCCGACCCTGCTGCTGTTCAAAAACGGCGAAGTGGCTGCAACCAAAGTGGGCGCTCTGTCCAAAGGTCAGCTGAAAGAGTTCCTCGACGCTAACCTGGCGTAAGAGATCCTTATACGGGCGTGCAGTGGTCCTAAAATAGACAGGACTCTGGACGCCCGGCTTCAGTCGTGCTAAGTTAACTTTGACTTCGTTTTAAACATATCTTTGTTTGAATCTTGTTCGACCCGATACTTCCCGTTGGTACAACGCGTGAAGTTGACAGATTCCTGGCTTGTCACTCTTTCCGTCTTGTCGTTTCAGCTCTGCGTACGCTCTTGTTACCAGACCGCGAACAGACATGAGTCGATGGCCGTAAACAGGCATGGATGACCCTGCCATACCATTCACAACATTAAGTTCGAGAATTACCCCGAGTTTAAGAACCCACACCATTATGAATCTTACCGAATTAAAGAATACGCCGGTTTCTGAGCTGATCACTCTCGGCGAAAATATGGGACTGGAAAACCAGGCCCGTATGCGCAAGCAGGACATTATTTTTGCCATCCTGAAGCAGCACGCAAAGAGTGGCGAAGATATCTTTGGTGATGGCGTACTGGAGATATTGCAGGATGGATTTGGTTTCCTCCGCTCTGCAGACAGCTCCTACCTCGCCGGTCCTGATGACATCTACGTTTCCCCCAGCCAAATCCGCCGTTTCAACCTCCGCACAGGTGATACCATCTCTGGTAAGATTCGTCCTCCGAAAGAGGGTGAGCGTTACTTTGCGCTGTTGAAAGTTAACGAAGTTAACTACGATAAGCCGGAAAACTCGCGCAACAAGATCCTGTTCGAGAACTTGACCCCGCTGCACGCAAACTCTCGTCTGCGTATGGAACGTGGTAACGGTTCTACCGAAGACTTAACCGCACGCGTGCTGGATCTGGCCTCGCCAATTGGCCGTGGTCAGCGTGGCCTGATTGTGGCACCGCCGAAAGCCGGTAAAACCATGCTGCTGCAGAACATTGCGCAGAGCATCGCCTACAACCACCCGGACTGCGTACTGATGGTACTGCTGATTGACGAACGTCCGGAAGAAGTGACCGAGATGCAGCGTCTGGTGAAAGGTGAAGTTGTCGCTTCTACCTTCGACGAACCGGCATCTCGCCACGTTCAGGTTGCGGAAATGGTTATCGAGAAGGCGAAACGCCTGGTTGAGCACAAGAAAGACGTTATCATTTTGCTCGACTCCATCACCCGTCTGGCGCGTGCCTACAACACCGTCGTCCCGGCTTCCGGTAAAGTGTTGACCGGTGGTGTGGACGCCAACGCCCTGCACCGCCCGAAACGCTTCTTCGGTGCCGCGCGTAACGTGGAAGAGGGCGGCAGCCTGACCATCATCGCCACCGCGCTGATCGATACCGGTTCCAAAATGGACGAAGTTATCTACGAAGAGTTTAAAGGTACAGGCAACATGGAACTGCACCTCTCTCGTAAGATTGCTGAAAAACGCGTCTTCCCGGCTATCGACTACAACCGTTCCGGTACCCGTAAAGAAGAGCTGCTCACCACTCAGGAAGAGCTGCAGAAAATGTGGATCCTGCGCAAAATTATTCACCCGATGGGCGAAATCGATGCGATGGAATTCCTCATCAATAAACTAGCGATGACCAAAACCAACGACGACTTCTTCGACATGATGAAACGTTCGTAAACATCGTTGAGTAGAAAAACGCCACGCTTTGCGTGGCGTTTTTATTTTGTGGTTCCATACTGTCAATCAATAACAAATTTATCACTGATAGTTATCCTTTACGGCGTCAGGATTGCTTTGTTCGTAGAATTGGTTGTAAATCAGTCAATTTTCGGCAAATCTCATCCGACTTCCTCTTCTGATGAAGGCGTATCGTGGGTATACTTTCGCTATTAATATTCTCTGCGAGTTTATATTGTGAGTTTGCTTACCGTTGGTGCTGATCTGATCAGTATTTTTCTGTTCACGACCTTGTTCCTCTTCTTTGCGCGTAAAGCAGCAAAAAAAGTGGGTTTGGTGGACAAACCTAACTACCGTAAGCGCCACCAGGGTTTAATCCCTCTGGTTGGTGGGATTTCTGTGTATGCAGGGATCTGCTTCACCTTCGGTATCGTGGATTACTACATCCCTCACGCTGAACTCTACCTGGCCTGCGCCGGCGTTCTGGTATTTATCGGTGCGCTGGACGATCGTTTTGATATCAGTGTGAAAATTCGCGCCACGATTCAGGCGCTGATTGGCATTGTGATGATGGTGGTGGGCAAACTCTATCTTAGCAGCCTGGGCTATATCTTCGGTTCCTGGGAACTGGTGCTGGGGCCGTTCGGTTTCTTCCTCACGCTGTTCGCCGTATGGGCCGCTATCAACGCCTTTAATATGGTGGATGGCATTGATGGGCTGCTAGGTGGGCTCTCCTGCGTTTCCTTTGCGGCGATGGGACTGATTCTGTGGTTTGACGGTCAGACCAGCCTGGCAATGTGGTGCTTTGCGATGATTGCCGCCATTCTGCCGTATATCATGCTCAACCTTGGTATTCTTGGCCGCCGATATAAAGTCTTTATGGGGGATGCGGGTAGCACGCTTATCGGCTTCACCGTTATCTGGATCCTGCTGGAAACCACGCAGGGTCAGCGCCATCCTATCAGCCCGGTTACCGCCTTGTGGATTATCGCTATCCCGCTGATGGACATGGTGGCCATCATGTATCGTCGTCTGCGCAAAGGAATGAGCCCCTTCTCACCAGACCGTCAGCATATTCATCACCTGATCATGCGCGCCGGTTTTACTTCCCGTCAGGCATTTGTACTCATTACGCTTGCCGCTGCGCTTCTGGCCTCAATCGGCGTGGCTGCCGAGTATACGCATTTCGTACCGGAATGGGCCATGCTCATATTATTTTTGGTCGCTTTTTTCCTGTATGGTTATTGCATCAAAAGAGCGTGGAAAGTGGCGCGTTTTATCAAGCGCGTGAAGCGAAGAATGCGCCGCAACAGTGGCAAAACACAAAACTTAACCAAGTAATACTGGGGATGTAATGACTCAACCATTACCGAAAGCACAATCGCAGAGTGCTGAGAATGAACTGGATATTCGCGGTCTGTTTCGCACGTTATGGTCGGGAAAACGTTGGATTATTGGCTTTGCGGTTCTCTTTGCCGTCATCGTCCTGATTTTTACCTTTTTTGCCCGTCAGGAGTGGAGCGCGACGGCGATTACCGATCGTCCTACGGTAAACATGCTGGGTGGCTACTACTCCCAACAGCAATTCCTGCGTAATCTGGATGCGAAGGCGAGCCCGGCGGGCACTATCCAGCCTTCAGTAATGGATGAGGCGTACAAAGAGTTCATTATGCAACTCGCCTCCTGGGATACGCGCCGCGATTTCTGGTCGCAGACCGATTATTACAAGCAGCGTATGGTAGGGAATTCTCGCGCCGATGCGGCATTGCTTGATGAGCTTATCAACGACATTCAGTTTATGCCGGGTGACGTGCTTAAAAGTGTCAGCGACAGCGTGAAGCTGACGGCGGAAACCGCGCCGGACGCCAACAACCTCTTGCGCCAGTATGTCGCATTCGCCAGCCAGCGTGCGGCGGGTCATCTTAACGATGAGCTTAAAGGTGCCTGGGCTGCGCGGACTATTCAGATGAAAGCGCAGGTGAAACGCCAGGAAGAAGTGGCGCAGACCATCTTTAATCGCCGCATTCACAGTGTCGAGTCTGCACTGAAAGTCGCGGAGCAACACAATATTTCCCGCAGCGAAACCGACGTTCCCGCCGAAGAGCTGCCGGATTCCGAACTGTTTATGCTGGGCCGCCCGATGTTACAGGCGCGTCTGGAAAACCTTCAGGCCAGCGGGCCGACCTACGATCTGGAGTACGATCAGGGTCGCGCTATGCTCAACACGCTCAATGTTGGGCCAACACTCGACCCGCGCTTTCAGACATATCGTTATTTGCGTACGCCAGAAGAACCTGTAAAACGCACCAGTCCACGCCGCGCATTCCTGATGGCGATGTGGGGTATCGTGGGTGCGCTGGTCGGTGCGGGTGTTGCGCTGACGCGTCGTCGCGTCCAGTAACAGCATCGTCTTAATGAAAGGCGATGGGCCTGTCTCATCCAATCGAAGAGAATCGATGTGAAAGTACTGACTGTATTTGGTACGCGTCCGGAGGCGATCAAGATGGCGCCTCTGGTTCATGCGCTGGCAAGAGATCCTCATTTTGAGGCCAAGGTCTGTGTCACCGCACAGCATCGAGAGATGCTCGATCAGGTGCTAAATCTTTTCTCTATTGTCCCTGATTACGACCTCAATATTATGAGTCCGGGTCAGGGGCTGACGGAAATTACCTGTCGAATCCTTGAAGGATTAAAGCCGGTTCTGGAATCATTCAAACCGGACGTCGTGCTGGTGCACGGCGACACCACCACCACCGCAGCCGCGAGTCTGGCCGCGTTCTATCAACGTATCCCAGTCGGTCACGTAGAAGCCGGGTTGCGTACGGGTAACCTCTATTCCCCGTGGCCGGAAGAAGCCAACCGTACTTTGACCGGGCATCTGGCCATGTATCACTTCGCGCCGACGGAAACGTCGCGCCAGAATCTGCTGAAAGAGAACATTGCCGACACGCGTATTTTTGTCACCGGTAATACGGTTATCGATGCGCTGTTTTGGGTGCGCGATCGCGTGCTGAACAACGAAACGCTGCGTAATGAACTCTCCCGGCGCTATCCTTTCTTAGCGAACGGTAAAAAGATGATTCTGGTTACCGGTCACCGCCGCGAAAGTTTTGGCCGCGGGTTTGAACATATTTGCCACGCGCTGGCTGAAATCGCGGCCACCCATCCGGATGTGCAAATTGTCTACCCAGTGCATCTCAACCCGAACGTTAGCGAGCCGGTGAACCGCATCCTGGGGCATGTGAAAAACGTCATTCTGATTGAGCCGCAGGATTATCTGCCATTCGTCTGGTTGATGAATCACGCCTGGTTGATTCTCACCGATTCCGGTGGAATTCAGGAGGAAGCACCATCACTGGGCAAACCGGTGCTGGTGATGCGTGACGCCACCGAGCGCCCGGAAGCGATTGACGCGGGGACGGTACGCCTGGTGGGCACCGACAGCCGCCGAATTGTCGACGAAGTGTCGCGCCTGTTGCACGATGAAAACGAATATCAGGCGATGGGCCGGGCACATAACCCGTATGGTGACGGCCAGGCATGCGAACGTATCTTATCAGCCCTTAAAAATAATCAGGTAACGCTATGAGTTTCTCAACCATCTCGGTAATTGGTCTTGGCTATATTGGCCTCCCTACTGCGGCGGCCTTTGCATCCCGGCAAAAAGAGGTCGTCGGTGTGGATATCAACCAGCACGCGGTTGATACAATTAACCGTGGCGAAATTCATATCGTTGAGCCAGACCTCGACAGCGTTGTGAAGACAGCGGTAAGCGCGGGACATCTGCGTGCGACCACCACGCCAGTTGAAGCCGATGCCTACCTGATTGCGGTACCGACGCCGTTTAAAGGCGATCATGAACCGGATATGATCTTTGTTGAAGCGGCGGCGAAGTCGATTGCGCCAGTGCTGAAAAAAGGCACGCTGGTGATCCTTGAGTCGACCTCGCCGGTAGGCGCGACGGAGCAAATGGCCGCATGGCTGGCCGATCTTCGCCCGGACCTCACCTTCCCGCAGCAGGCTGGCGAAAAAGCGGATATCAATATCGCGTATTGCCCGGAGCGCGTATTGCCAGGGCAGGTGATGGTCGAACTTATCAAAAATGACCGCGTGATTGGTGGTATGACGCCGGTGTGCTCCGCGCGCGCCAGCGAGTTGTATAACATTTTTCTTGAAGGCGAATGTGTAGTCACTAACGCTCGCACGGCAGAAATGTGCAAGTTGACGGAAAACAGCTTCCGCGACGTAAACATCGCCTTTGCTAACGAATTGTCGCTGATTTGCGCCGATCAGGGGATCAACGTCTGGGAACTGATTCGTCTGGCGAATCGTCACCCGCGCGTAAACATCCTCCAACCGGGCCCTGGTGTGGGCGGTCACTGCATCGCTGTCGATCCGTGGTTTATCGTGGCGCAGAACCCGCAGCAGGCGCGCTTGATTCGCACCGCTCGCGAAGTGAACGATCACAAACCGTTCTGGGTGATTGATCAGGTTAAAGCCAACGTGGCGGATTGCCTGGCGGCGACCAACAAACGTGCCAGCGAACTGAAAATTGCCTGTTTTGGCCTGGCATTCAAACCGAATATTGATGACCTGCGTGAAAGCCCGGCCATGGAAATCGCCGAACTGATTGCCCAATGGCACGCCGGTGAAACGCTGGTCGTTGAACCGAATATTCATCAGTTGCCGAAAAAACTCGACGGGCTATGCACGCTGGTTTCTACCGACGATGCGCTGGCTCAGGCAGACGTGATCGTCATGCTGGTCGATCACAATGAATTTAAAGCCATCGCCGCCAGGAACGTCACTCAGTCGTTTATCGTCGATGCGAAAGGGGTGTGGCGTTGAAACGAATTCTGGCCCTCTTTAGAGGGCGTTTCTATGCCCGTCCGCGCCAATATTGAGCCGCTGAACTGGGAAAACCAGTTCTTCGGCATCAACAGCGCGAAGGTTTGTTTTGACGAACAGGCCGAATCGTTGACACCGGCAGCACTCAACGGCTGGTCGCGCGTGCAGGCTAAAATCGCCGCTCATCAGACAGATCGGCTGGATGCATTACAACAGCTGGGTTTTCAATTGGTGGAAGGCGAGGTTGATTTGGCGCTGACGGTTAAAGCCGTTGCCCATTCATCTGCCGGGGTGGCGACGGTTGACGATATTCCGCAACTGCGACAGCTTGCCGCACAGGCATTCTCGCAAAGCCGTTTTCGCGCGCCGTGGTATGCCATCGACGCCAGCGGGCGGTTTTACGCGCAGTGGATTGAAAACGCGGTAAAAGGCACCTTCGACGATCAATGTCTGGTTTTCCGCCACGATGACGGCACGATCCGCGCATTTGTTTCGCTACGTGAATTGAACGCCAGTGAGGCGCGTATTGGCCTGCTGGCCGGGCGCGGCGCGGGCGCAGAATTAATGCAGGCAGCACTATACTGGGCGCAGACGCGCGGCCTGTCGACGCTGCGGGTTGCGACGCAAATCGGCAATACCGCAGCACTGAAACGCTACATTCAAAGCGGGGCGAATATTGTCAGCACCGCATACTGGTTATACAGGTGACACCATGATTCCATTTAACGCCCCGCCGGTGGTGGGAACCGAACTCGACTATATGCAATCCGCGATGGGCAGCGGCAAACTGTGCGGCGATGGGGGTTTTACCCGCCGCTGCCAGCAGTGGATGGAGCAGCATTTTGGCAGCGCGAAAGTGCTGCTGACGCCGTCCTGCACCGCATCCCTGGAGATGGCGGCGCTGCTGCTGGATATCCAGCCGGGTGATGAAGTGATCATGCCCAGCTACACCTTCGTTTCTACCGCCAACGCGTTTGTCCTGCGCGGAGCCAAAATTGTCTTCGTGGATGTGCGTAAAGACACCATGAATATCGATGAAACGCTGATCGAAGCCGCAATCACCGACAAAACCCGCGCGATTGTGCCGGTGCATTACGCAGGCGTGGCCTGTGAAATGGACACCATTATGGCCATCGCGAAAAAGCATAATCTGTTTGTCGTTGAAGACGCTGCACAGGGCGTGATGTCGACCTATAAAGGCCGCGCGCTGGGATCTATCGGTCATATTGGCTGCTTTAGCTTCCATGAAACCAAAAACTACACCGCAGGCGGAGAAGGCGGCGCGACGTTAATCAACGATAAAGCGCTGGTGGAACGTGCGGAGATCATCCGCGAGAAAGGCACCAACCGCAGCCAGTTTTTCCGCGGCCTGGTAGACAAATACACCTGGCGTGATATCGGCTCGAGCTACCTGATGTCCGATCTCCAGGCGGCCTATTTGTGGGCACAGCTGGAAGCGGCGGAGCGCATTAACCAACAGCGCCTGTCGCTGTGGCAAACTTACTATGATGCGCTGCAACCGCTGGCGAAATCCGGGCGTATTGAACTGCCATCGGTGCCGGAAAACTGTGGCCATAACGCGCATATGTTCTATATCAAGCTGCGTGATAATGACGATCGCAGCAAGCTTATCGCTTTCCTGAAAGAAGCCGAAATTCTGGCGGTCTTCCACTACATTCCGCTGCATACCTGTCCGGCAGGTGAGAAGTTTGGCGAATTCCATGGGGAAGATCGCTTCACCACCCAGGAAAGCGAGCGTTTGCTCCGTCTGCCGCTGTTCTACAATCTGGCGGCGGTCAATCAGCGCACGGTGATCAATACGCTGCTGAACTACTTCGCCTGATATGTCACTGGCTAAAGCTTCCGTGTGGACCGCCGCGTCCACGCTGGTAAAAATTGGTGTTGGCCTGCTGGTGGTCAAACTGCTGGCGGTCTCATTCGGGCCGTCGGGCGTGGGGCAGGCGGGTAACTTCCGTCAGCTGGTCACCGTATTAGGCGTGCTGGCGGGCGCGGGGATTTTTAACGGCGTTACTAAATTTGTTGCCCAGCATCATGACGACCCGACACAACTGCGTAAAGTGGTCGGTACCTCGTCGGCGATGGTGCTGGGGTTCTCCACGCTACTCGCTCTCGTTTTCCTGCTGGCTGCAGCACCTGTCAGCCAGGCGCTGTTTGGTCATACGGAATATCAGGGGCTGGTGCGTCTGGTTGCGCTGGTACAGATGGGCATCGCGTGGGCAAACCTGCTGCTGGCATTGATGAAAGGCTTTCGCGATGCGGCGGGCAATGCGCTCTCCCTGATTGCCGGGAGTTTTATTGGTGTTGTTGCCTATTACGCCTGTTATCGCTTTGGTGGATATCAGGGCGCGCTGCTCGGCCTGGCGCTGGTTCCGGCGCTGATCGTTATCCCGGCGGCGGTCATGTTGACGCGTCGCGGCACCATTCCGTGGGGATACCTGAAGCCGCGGTGGGACATGTGGCTTGCCGGTCAATTAGGAAAATTCACCCTGATGGCGCTCATCACCTCGGTCACGCTTCCCGTGGCGTATGTGATGATGCGAAACCTGATGGCGGCGCATTATAGCTGGGATGAAGTGGGGATTTGGCAGGGGGTAAGCAGTATATCCGATGCTTACCTGCAATTTATTACCGCGTCTTTTAGCGTCTATTTGCTGCCTACGTTATCGCGATTGATAGGAAAATCGGAGATTACCCGTGAAATCCTCCGATCCCTTAAGTTCGTCTTACCCGCCGTCGCGGCGGCGAGTTTTACCGTTTGGATATTGCGCGATTTTGCTATCTGGCTGCTCTTCTCCGCGAAGTTTGCCGCTATGCGCGACCTGTTTGCGTGGCAGTTGGTGGGCGATGTGCTGAAAGTCGGCGCTTATGTATTTGGTTACCTGGTGATTGCCAAAGCGTCGCTGCGCCTGTATATCCTTGCGGAAATCAGCCAGTTCACGCTGCTTACCGCGTTTTCACACTGGCTGATACCGGCGCACGGCGCGCTGGGCGCGGCACAAGCCTATATGGCAACCTACATTGTTTATTTCGCCCTTTGTTGCGGCGCGTTTTTAATCTGGCGTAAACGGCTATGACAGCACTGATACATGTTCTGGGATCGGATATCCCTCACCACAACCAGACCGTACTCCGCTTCTTTTCTGAAGAACTGGCAGGCACCAGCGAACATGCGCGCCAGTTTATGGTGGTGAGTCGTGACGAAAGCCTGGTGGCGACATACACCGCTCTGGCCATCGAGTGCTACCCCGATAAAGCGACGCTGGCAAAAGCGGTGGTCGCGCGGGCGAAGGCATCACGCGCGCAGCATTTCTTTTTCCACGGCCAGTTCAATACGGGCCTGTGGCTGGCGCTGCTGAGTGGCGGTATCAAACCTGCGCAGTTTAACTGGCACATTTGGGGGGCGGATCTCTACGAAGTCTCTCAGGGGCTGAAGTTCCGTCTGTTCTATCCGCTGCGCCGCATGGCACAGGCGCGGGTGGGATGTGTATTCGCCACGCACGGCGATCTCAGCCATTTTGCTCGTATACACCCTCGCGTACACGGTGAACTGCTTTACTTCCCGACACGCATGGATCCGGCGTTAAACACGCTGGCGCCGGATGCGCCGCGTAGCGGGAAACTCACCATTCTGGTAGGGAACACCGGCGATCGCAGCAACGAGCATATCGCCGCGTTAAAAGCGGTACATCAGCAGTTTGGCGACACGGTCACGGTAATTGTGCCGATGGGCTATCCGGCCAATAACGACGCGTACATTAATGAGGTGCGTGCCGCCGGGCTGGCGCTGTTTAGCGAAGAGAATCTGCAAATTCTCAGCGAAAAGCTGGAATTTGACGACTATCTGGCGTTATTACGCCGCTGCGACCTGGGCTATTTTATTTTTGCCCGCCAGCAGGGCATTGGCACGCTGTGTCTGTTGATTCAGGCGGGCGTACCCTGCGTACTCAATCGGCAGAATCCCTTCTGGCAGGATATGACTGAGCAGCACATCCCGGTTCTGTTTACGGAAGACGCGCTGGATGAAGCGGTTGTGCGTGAGGCCCAGCGTCAACTGGCGCTGGTGGATAAAAGCGCGATTACTTTCTTCCGCCCGAACTATCTGGGGCCCTGGCATCGTGCCCTGCGTTTAGCCGCCGGAGAGCCGACATGACGGAAATGCAATTCACTGGCCTGTTTGTGGTGTGGCTGCTGTCGTCGCTGTTTATCGGCACGCTCACCTGGTTTGAGTTTCGTCGGGTGCGTTTTAACTTCAACGTTTTCTTCTCGTTGCTGTTTCTACTCACGTTCTTCTTCGGCTTCCCGCTCACCTGTACGCTGGTGTTCCGCTTCGACGTGGGCGTTGCGCCGCCGGAAGTTCTGTTGCAAACGCTGCTGGCCTCGGTCTGTTTCTACGCCGTTTACTATGTGAGTTATAAAACGCGCCTGCGTCCGGCGTCGTCCGGCGTACCGCGCAGGCCGCTGTTCACCATGAACCGGGTAGAGACTAACCTGGCGTGGATCCTGCTGATGGGGCTGGCGCTACTGACGGTTGGCATCTTCTTTATGCATAACGGCTTCCTGCTGTTTAAGCTGCGCTCGTACAGCCAGATTTTCTCCAGCGAAGTGTCCGGCGTAGCACTGAAGCGTTTCTTCTACTTCTTTATTCCGGCGATGCTGGTGGTGTACTTCCTGCGTCCTGGCTGGAAAGCGTGGATCTTCTTCCTGCTCAGCACCGTGGCATTTGGTTTACTGACCTACGCCATTGTCGGCGGCACGCGCGCCAACATTATTATCGCCTTCGCCATCTTCCTGTTTATTGGCATTATTCGCGGCTGGATCTCGTTGTGGATGCTGGCGGCGGCAGGTGTGATGGGGATTGTCGGCATGTTCTGGCTGGCACTGAAGCGCTATGGAATGAGCGTGAGTGGCGACGAAGCGTTCTACACGTTCCTTTATCTGACGCGTGATACCTTCTCGCCGTGGGAAAACCTGGCGCTGCTGTTGCAGAACTACGACAAAATTGATTTCCAGGGGCTGGCGCCGATTGCGCGCGACTTCTATGTCTTCATTCCAACCTGGCTGTGGCCAGACCGTCCCGGCGTTGTGCTCAATACCGCCAACTACTTCACCTGGGAAGTGCTGAATAACCACTCCGGGCTGGCAATTTCCCCGACGCTGATTGGTTCGCTGGTGGTGATGGGCGGCGTGTGGTTTATCCCACTGGGCGCTGTGGTGGTGGGGCTTATCATTAAGTGGTTCGACTGGCTCTACATGCTGGGTAATGAAGAGACCAACCGCTATAAAGCGGCCATTCTGCACAGTTTTTGTTTTGGCGCTATCTTCAATATGATCGTGCTGGCGAGGGAAGGACTAGATTCATTTGTTTCGCGCGTGGTCTTTTTCCTGGTTGTTTTCGGCCTCTGTTTACTGGTGGCAAAACTGTTGTACTGGCTGTTTGAAAGCGCGGGGCTGGTTCACCAGCGATTTAAACAGCTTAAGCATGTTTGAAAAGGATACTCATGACTGATTCACATACCGCGCCAACCTACGAGCTGCGCGGTCTGAAGCTTGTCGGCTGGCGCAACATGCAGCATGCGCTGGACTTTCTTTATGCCGATGGGCAGCTCAAAAGCGGCACGCTGGTGGCGATTAACGCCGAGAAAATGCTGACGGCGGAAGATAACGCCGACGTCCGCACGCTTATCAACGCGGCGGAATATAAGTACGCCGATGGCATCAGCGTGGTGCGCTCGGTACGCAAAAAATACCCGCAGGCGGACGTCTCGCGCGTGGCCGGAGCCGATCTCTGGGAAGCCTTAATGGAACGGGCGGGTAGAGAGGGTACGCCAGTCTTTCTGGTGGGGGGGAAACCGGAAGTGATGGCCCAAACGGAAGCGAAGCTCCGTCAGCAGTGGAATGTGAATCTGGTCGGCACGCAGGACGGCTATTTTAAACCGGAACAACGGCAGGCGCTGTTTGAGCGCATTCGCGACAGCGGGGCGAAAATTGTCACCGTCGCTATGGGCTCGCCTAAGCAGGAGATCCTGATGCGTGACTGCCGTGAAATCTATCCGGATGCGCTCTATATGGGCGTGGGTGGCACCTACGATGTCTTTACCGGCCACGTGAAGCGCGCGCCGAAGTTCTGGCAGAATCTGGGGCTGGAGTGGCTTTACCGTCTGCTTTCACAGCCGAGCCGCATTACCCGCCAGCTCCGCCTGTTGCGCTATCTGCGCTGGCACTACACCAACCAGCTGTAATCCTTTCCTGAAAATGTGAATGATTGCGCAATATTTGCGCGATTCATTCGCATATTTAATACTTTGTTTGCCATTTATCAAAAATTGTTAAACCATTCGCACCCTTGATGGAAAATCCGTCTGTTTTTTGATATCCCCCTACCTGTAAGCGTTATGCGTTTTACACATAAAAATAACCGGCAATGACCGGAAATCATGCAAACACAAGAGGATTTATGGCAGAGAAAAAACCGGAGCTCCAGCGCGGTCTGGAAGCCCGTCACATTGAATTAATCGCCCTTGGCGGCACCATTGGTGTCGGCTTGTTCATGGGTGCTGCAAGTACGCTTAAGTGGGCTGGTCCGTCAGTACTGCTGGCCTACATTTTGGCTGGGGTATTTGTCTTCTTCATTATGCGTTCAATGGGCGAAATGCTGTTTATCGAGCCGGTCACCGGGTCGTTCGCCGTTTACGCGCACCGCTATATGAGCCCGTTCTTTGGCTATCTCACCGCGTGGTCCTACTGGTTTATGTGGATGGCGGTGGGGATCTCGGAAATTACCGCCATTGGTGTCTATGTACAGTTCTGGTTCCCGGAGATGGCGCAGTGGATACCGGCGTTGATTGCCGTCGGGCTGGTGGCGCTGGCGAACCTGGCGGCGGTGCGCCTGTACGGTGAAATTGAATTCTGGTTCGCGATGATCAAAGTCACCACCATCATAGTGATGATTGTGATTGGCCTTGGCGTGATCTTCTTCGGCTTCGGTAACGGCGGCCACTCGATTGGTTTTGAAAACCTCACAGCACACGGCGGCTTCTTTGCGGGTGGCTGGAAAGGCTTCCTGACGGCGCTCTGTATCGTGGTCGCCTCCTATCAGGGCGTTGAATTAATCGGCATGACCGCAGGTGAAGCGAAAAACCCGCAGGTCACCTTGCGCAGCGCGGTAGGCAAGGTGCTGTGGCGTATCCTGATTTTCTATGTCGGTGCGATCTTTGTCATTGTCACCATCTTCCCGTGGAATGAAATCGGCACTAACGGCAGCCCGTTTGTCCTGACTTTCGCCAAAATTGGTATTACGGCCGCGGCGGGGATTATTAACTTTGTAGTACTGACGGCGGCACTTTCCGGCTGTAACAGCGGGATGTACAGCTGTGGCCGTATGCTTTACGCGCTGGCGAAGAACCGTCAGCTTCCGGCGGCGATGGGGAAAGTGTCGCGCAGCGGTGTTCCGGCGGCGGGGGTTGCGCTCTCTATTGTGATTCTGCTGATTGGCTCCTGCCTCAACTACATCATTCCAAACCCGCAGCGCGTGTTTGTTTATGTGTATAGCGCCAGCGTTCTGCCAGGCATGGTACCGTGGTTTGTGATTCTGATTAGCCAGATTCGCTTCCGTCGCGCGCACAAAGAAGCGATTGCCAGCCATCCGTTCCGCTCGCTGCTCTTCCCGTGGGCCAACTATTTAACGATGGCGTTCCTGGTTTGTGTGCTGATCGGCATGGGAATTAACGAAGATACCCGCATGTCGCTGTTTGTCGGGATCCTCTTTTTAGTGGTCGTCACCCTGGTTTATAAAGTTTTTGGCCTGAATCGGGGTGTGGATCTGCAAAAAGTGGAGAAATAAGCGACAAAACGCACAAACCCTGAGCAAACGATAATTTTCTTTAAAAAGGCACTAGACAGCGGGGTGGGAAGTCCGTATTATCCGACCCCGCAACGGCGCTAAGCGCCCGTAGCTCAGCTGGATAGAGCGCTGCCCTCCGGAGGCAGAGGTCTCAGGTTCGAATCCTGTCGGGCGCACCATTTACCCGGTGCTGGAGCTGCGGTGGTTTTGATAACCGCGTAAAAGATTTGCAGTGGTGGCTATAGCTCAGTTGGTAGAGCCCTGGATTGTGATTCCAGTTGTCGTGGGTTCGAATCCCATTAGCCACCCCATTATTTAAAAGTTGTGACAATGCGAAGGTGGCGGAATTGGTAGACGCGCTAGCTTCAGGTGTTAGTGTTCTTACGGACGTGGGGGTTCAAGTCCCCCCCCTCGCACCACGACTTTAAAGATTGAACTAAAAATTCAAAAAGCAGTATTTCGGCGAGTAGCGCAGCTTGGTAGCGCAACTGGTTTGGGACCAGTGGGTCGGAGGTTCGAATCCTCTCTCGCCGACCAATTTTGAACCCCGCTTCGGCGGGGTTTTTTGTTTTCTGTGCATCGCGCACATTTCTGAATTTCCCGCCATTCGCAAAAAACGCCCCTTTCGCAAATCTGCATATCACTATGATGGCGGATTCTGATGCTTAAGGATGGCGACGATGTCACACCAGATCCCAATCCGCGCGTTTCATGCGATGGCGAAACCCAGCGGATCCGAATGCAACCTCAACTGTACTTACTGTTTCTACCTGGAAAAGCAGGCGCTTTATTCCGACGCTGGTACGTGCTCGCGGATGAACGATGCGACGCTGGATGCTTACATCAAAAACTATATTGCTGCCGTTGAAGGGCAGACTGAGGTGGCGTTTACCTGGCAAGGAGGTGAGCCGACGTTGCTGGGGCTAGACTTTTACCGGCGTGCAGTGGCATTACAGGCGAAATATGGCGCGGGTCGGCGCATTAGTAACAGTTTTCAAACCAACGGCGTGCTGCTGGATGATGAGTGGTGTACCTTTTTCCGGCAACATCACTTTTTAATCGGCCTGTCGCTGGATGGCCCGGCAGATATTCACAATGCATATCGCCTGACCAAAGGCGGAAAGCCGACGCACAAGCTGGTGATGCGCGCACTGGCGTTACTCCAAAAACACGGCGTCGACTACAACGTGCTGGCCTGCGTAAACCGGCAAAGCGCGCTGGAACCGCGAAAAGTGTATGATTTTCTCTGCGAGGCCGGGGTGCAGTTTATCCAGTTTATTCCGGTGGTTGAGCGACAAGCCGGAACGTGGGAAGCCAAAGCAGGCCTTTCTTTGCATGGGCCCGGAAGCGAAAGCGCGGCAGAGGGGGTCACGGAATGGTCAGTCCTTCCGAGAGCGTACGGTGAATTCCTGACGGCGGTGTTCGAACGCTGGATCCAGCGCGATGTTGGCACTGTCTTTGTAATGAACATTGAATGGGCATTCGCTAACTTTGTCGGCGCGCCAGGCGCGGTTTGTCATCATCAGCCCACCTGCGGACGCTCGGTGGTGGTGGAGCATAACGGCGATGTTTACGCTTGCGATCACTACGTTTACCCGAAATATCATCTCGGCAATCTTCATCACCACACCTTTGCAGATATGATTGATGTTCCCGCTCAGCAGCAGTTTGGGCAGGATAAATATGCGCGCCTGCCATTGGCCTGCAAGCGGTGCGATGTATTAAAAGCGTGCTGGGGGGGTTGCCCCAGGCATCGCTTTATGCCCGGAAATGACGGCGATATAAACTATCTCTGCGAGGGATTGCGTCACTACTTCCGCCATTTACCACCCTATCTGAAAGCGATGCGCGACCTGATCGCCAGCGGCCGCCCGGCCAGCGATATCATGAAGGCGCATCTGATTTTTCCGCAAAATAAAAAAGCCCGCTGATGATCGGCGGGCTTGTGTCCATGCGTTACAGTTTGATCTGCACTTTAGGCGGGTACTTCTTCAGAATTTCCATGTAAGCATGCGCTTCTGTTTGCAGCGGCACACCCATCGGGATATGACGCACCCCGATAGAATCAGACTCCTGTGGATCGGTGTAGAGGTTAAAGACCATGGAGCCGGCGGTTGGCATCACGGCGCCGGTGAAACCGCCCTGATAACCGCTTTGTGTAAAGGCATACGGCTGTTGGATGACCATATGGTACTTAAACTCATCCATACGAACCGCCGCCAACTGACCATTCAGGAAATAGTGCTCGGCCTTACGATTAGACTGACCATTGTCGCCTACGAAGAACGAGGTCTGGTCTACGCCATCAATAAAGGTGGTCTTCGGTACCAGTTTCGCCACTTCAGCGCCCGGATGCCCGGCCAGATCCAGCGTGGTCGGGAACAGGTCGGCGAGATCGACAATGCCATCAGATTTACGCGGCTGAATCATTCCTTTCCAGTAAACAAACGTTGGTACGCGCACGCCGCCTTCCCAGGTTGATCCTTTAGAGCCGCGGAACGGCGTACGACCATGCGGCGGCACTTCCGCTTCCGGGCCGTTATCGGAGGTGAAAACAATCAGCGTATTCTCGAGCTGACCGGTTTTTTCCAGCGTTTTATACAGATTGGCGAAGATATCATTCATCTCAACCATGCAATCGCTGTAGGAGGTGCGCGCCGGAGAACTGCCCGCGTATTTCGCATTCGGGTAGTTGTCGAAGTGGCAACCGCGCGTACCGTAGTAGAGGAAGAATGGTTTATCGCTCTTCGCCATCTTATTGATAAAGTCGACGCCGTATTTCATCCAGCGCTGATCGAGATCTTCCATATACTTCGGCGTGATATCGGCAACGGCTTCCTGCTTGCCACCGCGTACGGCGTGAACATCATCCTTGCTGAACGGCAGTTTTTTGATGTATTCCGAACGTGCCGGGCTGAGCGCTACTTCCGGGTTCACATTCACGTCACGCCACTCGGTGTACATATCCGACACGGAGTTAAAGCCACGGAAATCGTCAAAGCCCACGTTTTGCGGCTGCGAGCCTTCGTTTTCGCCCATGTGCCATTTACCAATGGCCTGCGTCACGTAGCCCTGATCGTGCAACAGTTGCGGCAGCGTGGTGAGCCCTTCCAGCCCGCCGGGCATACCGTACATAGGCGGCATCAGAATGCCGTGGTGAACGGAATACTGTCCGGTCAGAATAGTGGCGCGGGTTGGAGAAGAACTTGGCTGCGAATAGGCAGAAGTGAGAATTAACCCCTGGCTGGCGACGGCGTCAATATCTGGCGTTGGGTTGCCCACCGCCACACCGCCGCCGTTAAAGCCGACGTCCATCCAGCCGACATCATCCAGCAGGAAAATCACCACGTTCGGTTTCTTACCGGTTTTTTTCTGCAATTCAGCCAGTTTCTGCTGAGTTTGTTTGTCCTGTGCCGGATGTTGCATAACCGGCATCATGTTATCGGCAATTTTGGTTGCCGGGGTAACCAGGTACTGGTTAGGATGATCGTATCCCGCAAAGCCTTTACGCGCGGTGGCGGAAGCTGGTGTATCCGCAGCGTAGGCCAGGACAGGAAGGGCTGCAGCCATCGCGACAACAAGCAATTTTGGTGAAAAAGAAAAGTCCATTATTAATGCTCCGTTTTCATATCTTCCACATGAAGGAGTAATTTCGCAGTGAGGCGCATAAATATAAATTTCTGTAGAGATAAAAGATCATGCGCTTCATCATCCTACTCTCCAGACGTATGATTTGTAAGATAATGAAATGGCATCTCTTTGATTATTATTGCGGTTTTTAATTTTTTGCGAATGATTTATTTATATTTCATATGAATTCAATTATTAAATATACCCATAATTATATTTTTAATGAATGGGCGTTTATTATTTATTCTCAAAATGAATTTATAAAATAAATATCATGTTATTTGATTGGGGGAGAAAAGAAATACAATTTTTGTACAGAAAAATCCCATTCCTTCAGAAAGGGGATGATTTTGTGTCAAAGTGTGTGCAATAATGCGCGCCGTAGATGCTCATTCCATCTCTTATGCTCGCCTTCTGGCCTCATAAACTCAGGAATGACGCAGAGCCGTTTACGGTGCTTATCGTCCGATGACAGATGTCGCTCAGGCCTCATCAGACACCATGGACATAACGTTGAGTGAAGCACCCATTGTTGTCATAAAGACCTGTTTTAACGCCTGCTCCTGTGAGCAGGCGTTTTTTTATGGCTAAAAAAGGGGGCCGATTGGCCCCCCTGAAGCAGTGATTATTGCGGTGGATTATTTTGCAAGGTAAGCATCAATCCATCGCGGCGCATCGCCGCAGCCTCTTCCGGCCTTTTCAGACGGTCGAGGGTGTCGGCAAGCCAGGCATAGTCGAAGGCATCGGGGCGCTGTTTAAGCGCGGCGCGGAAAGCGATGCTCGCTTCCTGCCACTCGCCGTGTTTCATCAGCGATTGGCCCAGCGTGCTCCAGAGCAGTGGACGATCGCCAACGCTCTTAATCTGCTGGCGCAGCATTTTTTCCAGTTGTTCCGGATTATTGGTGCGCAGACGCGGGATCAACAACACCAGACGATCGTCATACTGGCGTTTCAGCCCGTCGATGATGATTTGCTGCGCCGTGTCATGGTCGTCACACTCAATTAAGTGCTCCGCCATGGCTACCTGAAGCGGCACTTCGTGGCGCGTTTTACGGCTCTGGTTTTTCCACCAGTTGCGTAACCCTTCGCTTCCTTCGTCGGCACGGGCTTTATCCATCAGGCCAAT
Source organism: Pseudocitrobacter faecalis (assembly GCA_003315335.1). Taxonomy (GTDB): domain Bacteria; phylum Pseudomonadota; class Gammaproteobacteria; order Enterobacterales; family Enterobacteriaceae; genus Pseudocitrobacter; species Pseudocitrobacter faecalis. The sequence goes on along the minus strand of QNRL01000013.1, from coordinate 46,856 downwards.
CCACGCCTGTTGCTCCAGCGCGGCACGATGGGCTTCATCACCCACGTTGGCTTTCGCCATGGAAGGGATGATATCCAGCAGGGAGCTCCATGCGCCGGTGCGGATGTAAGCCTGCTCGGCAAGACGTAGCACTTCCGGATGACGCGGCGTAATTTCCAGCAGCTTATCGACGCCGTGGCGTGCCGCGTGATCTTCATTGCGCGCAAGCTGTAAACGCACGCGGGTGATTTCAACCGGAATCAAATCATTGCCGGCATTCTCTTCTGCGCGTTGCAGATGCTGATTGGCGCGTGCCTCATCACCGCGCTGTTGGGCGGCTTCGGCGGCCAGCAGATAGTTCACCACCGGCTGTTCGGCGTGATCGGCATTTTTCGCCATCAGCTTCTCAACCTGCTGGTAATCGCCTTCTGCCAGTTTGAGCAGCGCCTGTTCCGTTTGCTTACGCGCGCGGCGGCGTTTGCGGCCTACGAACCAGCCGCGCGTATGCGCACCGGTGCGGAAGATGCGACGCAGCACCCATTCGAGGGCAAACAGTACCACCATGATGAGGATCATAATGATCACTAACCCGGTGACGCTGGTTTCGACGTTGTAGTTATCCGTTTGGATCAGCACGTAACCCTGGTGCCCGGCGAGCATCGGGCCGACGACGATCCCGGCGATCAGCAGTGCGAAGAGTAATAAAACTTTCAACATGATTACTCTCCTTGAGGCGCGGCAGGGGCAGGCGTTTCAGCCGGGGCGGCCGCAGCGGGCTGCGCCATCAGATTACGCACGCGCGTCTGCATCAGCTTTTCCAGAATCGGCTGGCTTTGCAGCGTTTCCGGCACGTTCATGGTGATGCTCTGCTGGCTCAGTTTATCAACGTCATCAAGGAAGCTTTTGGTAGTGGCATCGTCGGTGTCGTAGTAGGCGCGAACCCACGTCGACACGTTATCCAGCGCCTGTTTGTAAGTCTCTTCCTGATGACGCGGTACAGCCTGTGCGGCAACCAGCAAGCGCGAGCGAATATTTTCCCGCAGATAGATATCCTGATTCGGTGCTAACAGCGGAACGGCGGTCTCATCGCGGCGGCGAATGGTGATAAAGCTATCCATAAAGTTCTGCCAGCTTTTTTGCAGATTCACGCGCCACTCGCCAATAGAACTGGAGAGCTCATCGCTATCGGCATCCATCGGGGAATCATCGGTGTTGTTATCCGCCAGACGCAGGTTATCCACCTGATTCGCCAGCTGATTTACTTTCAGGATGATGCCATCGTAGTCCACCTGAGAAACCGCGCCCAGGCTTGCGATATCTTCAGTGATGGCGCGACGGGCGCTAATCAGGCTCGGGTCATTCATGTCGGCCAGACTGGCGTCGGCGCTTTTCAACAGCGCGGCGGCGGTGGTGACATCCTGATCGCTCCACAACTTGCGGCCTGCCAGCTTCACGAGGAAGTCAGACTGCGCCAGCAGCCAGGTTTTGGCATCGGTACCGGAAATGGCCGCCACTTTTTGCTGCACTTCATCGAGCTGTTTCGCCAGCGCATCGCGCTGATTCTGCGCCTCGGCAAGCTGTGCGGCCTGTTGTTTCAGCAGGGCATCGAATTGTGTTTTCTGATCGTCCTGCGCTTTTTGTAGTGTAACCAGTTGATTCGCCAGCGTGTCGTTGGCGGTGGTTTGATTTACGGCCTGCTGTTTTCCCCAGCCATACAGCCCCACGCCTGCCGCCAGCGCAATCGCGATCGCCACGCCGCTCAGCACCAGGCTGGTTTTCGCGCCGCCGGATTTCTTTGCGGCGTCCGTGGATTTTTGTGCTTCTGGCTGTGGCGTGGTCTCCACGGCCTCCCTGGTCTCTTCAACCACGGCGGAGTTTTCTTTTTGATCCGTCATTATGGCTTCCAGTTTTGAAGTTATTGTAGTGCGCGCAGCAGCGCATCGTTGTCAGCGCTATCGGCAACCTGAATTTCCTGCCAGCCCAGCTCCCGGGCCAGTTGTGCAAGACGCTCACTGACAACCAGCAAACGGCAGCGCAGCAGCCAGTGCTCGCGATACCATTGCGGAATGAGTGCCCAAAGTTGGTGTAACATTTCCCCGCTGGTGACGACGAGGGTCGACACCTCACGTTTTTGCCAGCGCATGGCTTCTGCCGCGCCATCATAATGGACAGCGCTGCGTTGATAACATTCACAGAATGTGACTTCAGCGCCGCGTGCGGCCAGCGTTTCGCCTAACAGTTCACGCCCGCCATTGCCGCGTAAGATGAGCGCTTTCTTACCCGCAATATTTTGTAATTCAGGTAATTGTAGCAAGACTTCACTGATTTCCCGATCCAAAGGATACCGTACCTGGCGACCGCTCACCTGATGCAACGCCAGCGCTGTGCTGCGCCCAATGGCGAAACAAGCCGCTTGCTGCGGCCAATGCTGGCCCTGCTGTTGCAGATGAGCGTGCGCATACGACACAGCGTGCGGCGATAGCGCGAAGAGCAAATCGTCGGGGCGCAAAGCGTCCAGGGCAGGAGAGAGTGCCGCAAGTTCGCGACCGGGGGTGATTTCAATCAGCGGAAAGCTCCAGGCCACTCGCCCCAGTGTGCGCAGACGGCTCACTAATTCTTCTCCTTTTGGAGACGGGCGGGTGACCAGGATACTCATTCTGGCTTCTCTCCGTTGTAGACGGCGGTGAGGATTTCGCGCGCACCGTTGTTCAACAGCTCTTCAGCGAGCTCAACGCCCAGCCGTTCAGCGTCTTCAGGCTTGCCGCGTCGTTCGCCGCGCACCATCTGTGAACCATCCGGCGCGCCAACCAGCGCGCGTAGCCACAGTTCACCGTTGTTGAGTTCGGCATAGCTGCCAATGGGTACCTGACAGCCGCCTTCCAGACGCGTGTTCATGGCGCGTTCCGCCAGTACGCGCGTGGCCGTTTGCGCATCGTTAAGCGGAGCCAGTAGCGTCCGCGTGTAGTCATCATCCAGGCGACATTCGATGCCGACGGCACCCTGGCCGACAGCCGGTAATGATTGCTCAGGCGGCATCGCCTGTCGAATGCGATCGTCAAGTTTCAGACGTTTCAGACCGGCGACGGCCAGAATAATGGCGTCGTAATCGCCATTATCCAGTTTACCAAGACGCGTGCCGACGTTGCCGCGCAGAGAACGAATCTCTAAATCGGGGCGATATTCCGCAATCTGGCACTGGCGACGCAGGCTGGAGGTGCCGACGATGCTGCCTGCCGGTAAATCGTCCAGCGAAGCATAGCGGTTGGAGACAAACGCATCGCGCGGATCTTCGCGCTCACAAATGGTCACCAGACCCAGGCCTTCAGGGAAATCGACGGGAACATCTTTCATGGAGTGAACGGCGATATCGGCCCGGTTTTCCAGCAATGCCAGCTCAAGCTCTTTTACAAACAGCCCTTTACCGCCCACTTTTGCCAGCGGGGTATCCAGGATCACATCGCCGCGTGTCACCAGCGGCACGAGTTCAACCGTCAGCCCCGGATGACAGGCCATCAGGCGGTCTTTAACATAGTGTGCCTGCCAAAGTGCAAGAGGACTTTGGCGTGTGGCAATTCTCAAAACTTTGTCTAACATGCTTGTTACCGTCATTGTCGTCCACGGCCCATCCTAACATTGTTGCTTTAATGATGTTAGTTTTCACGGTGTTTGGGTAATGTCTGGCTGGCCCGTATTTTCTGGAAGTTTCCAATATAGACCTAAACGTATTGTGGAATTTACAGATAACAAACGGTGCTACACTTGTATGTAGTGCAACTTTCTTTACGGTCAACCAGCAAGGTGTTAAATTGATCACGTTTTAAACCATTTGTTCGTCCGCACCACCATAATCATAAGGACGGACGACAAAGGCGACGATTCTTGTTGAAATTCTAAAAACCTCCGTACTTCCCTTCACGGGCGCTACGCCAGGTTTTGAACATCAGGCGATATGTCTTGTACCTCTATATTGAGACACTGAAACAGAGACTGGATGCCATCAATCAACTGCGTGTGGATCGCGCGCTTGCTGCCATGGGCCCTGCTTTCCAGCAGGTATACAGTCTACTGCCGACATTATTACATTATCATCACCCACTGATGCCGGGTTACCTCGACGGTAACGTTCCCAAAGGCATTTGCCTCTACACGCCTGATGAAACCCAACGCCACTACCTCGACGAACTTGAACTGCATCGTGGTATGCCGCCGCAGGCCTCGCCAAAAGGCGAGTTGCCGATAACTGGCGTCTACTCGATGGGCAGTACCTCGTCCGTTGGGCAAAGCTGCTCTTCTGACCTCGATATCTGGGTTTGTCACCAGTCCTGGCTCGATAACGACGAACGTCAACTTCTGCAACGTAAATGCAGCCTGCTGGAAAGCTGGGCCGCCTCGCTGGGCGTGGAAGTCAGCTTCTTCCTGATCGACGAAAACCGCTTCCGTCATAACGAAAGTGGTAGCCTGGGCGGCGAAGACTGCGGCTCCACGCAGCACATCTTGCTGCTGGATGAATTTTATCGCACCGCCGTGCGCCTCGCGGGGAAACGTATTCTGTGGAATATGGTGCCGTGCGAAGAAGAAGAGCATTACGACGACTACGTCATGACGCTCTATGCGCAGGGCGTGCTGACGCCGAACGAGTGGCTCGACCTTGGCGGGTTGAGTTCGCTGTCGGCGGAAGAGTACTTTGGCGCCAGCCTGTGGCAACTGTATAAGAGTATCGACTCACCGTACAAAGCGGTGTTGAAAACCCTGCTGCTGGAAGCCTACTCCTGGGAATACCCCAATACGCGCCTGCTGGCGAAAGATATCAAACAGCGCCTGCACGATGGCGAGATCGTTTCATTTGGTCTCGACTCCTACTGCATGATGCTGGAACGCGTGACCGACTACCTCAAAGCGATCGACGACGAAACGCGTCTGGATCTGGTGCGCCGCTGCTTCTACCTCAAAGTTTGCGAAAAGCTGAGCCGCGAACGCGCGTGCGTTGGCTGGCGCCGTGAAGTGGTGAGCCAACTGGTGAAAGAGTGGGGCTGGGACGAAGAGCGTCTGGCTAAACTGGATAACCGGGCGAACTGGAAGATCGATCAGGTGCGCGAGGCGCATAACGAATTGCTCGATGCCATGATGCAGAGCTACCGTAACCTGATCCGCTTCGCGCGTCGCAACAACCTGAGCGTCTCTGCCAGCCCGCAGGACATCGGTGTGCTGACCCGTAAGCTGTACGCGGCGTTTGAAGCGCTGCCGGGCAAAGTGACGCTGGTTAACCCGCAGATTTCACCGGATCTCTCCGAGCCGAACCTGACCTTTATCCACGTGCCGCCGGGCCGTGCCAACCGTACCGGTTGGTATCTCTACAACCGCGCGCCGAATATGGAAGCCATCGTCAGCCATCAGCCGCTTGAATATAACCGCTATCTTAATAAGCTGGTGGCGTGGGCCTGGTTTAACGGCCTGCTGACCTCACGTACCCGCCTGTTTATTAAGGGCAACGGTATTGTCGACCTCGCAAAACTGCAGGAGATGGTGGCGGATGTTTCCCATCACTTCCCGCTGCGTCTGCCTGCGCCGACGCCAAAAGCGCTTTACAGCCCGTGTGAAATTCGCCATCTGGCGATTATCGTTAACCTCGAATATGACCCGACGGCGGCTTTCCGCAATCAGGTAGTCCATTTCGACTTCCGTAAGCTCGATGTCTTCAGCTTTGGTGAAGAACAAAACTGCCTCGTAGGCAGCGTCGACCTGCTGTATCGCAACTCGTGGAACGAGGTGCGTACGCTGCACTTCAACGGCGAGCAGGCGATGATTGAAGCGCTGAAAACGATTCTCGGCAAAATGCACCAGGACGCCGCCCCGCCGGATAGCGTGGAAGTGTTCTGTTATAGCCAGCATCTGCGTGGCCTGATTCGTACCCGCGTCCAGCAGTTGGTTTCTGAATGTATCGACCTACGTCTCTCCAGCACACGCCAGGAAACCGGGCGCTTCAAAGCGTTGCGCGTCTCCGGCCAGACCTGGGGTCTTTTCTTCGAACGCCTGAACGTCTCGGTGCAGAAGCTGGAAAACGCCATCGAATTCTATGGTGCCATCTCGCACAACAAACTGCATGGTTTGTCGGTGCAGGTTGAGACTAACCACGTCAAACTGCCGCAGGTGGTGGATGGTTTTGCCAGCGAAGGGATTATTCAGTTCTTCTTTGAAGATTCCGGCGAAGAGCAGGGCTTTAACATCTATATTCTGGATGAATCCAACCGCGCGGAAGTGTATCACCACTGCGAAGGCAGCAAAGAGGAGCTGGTGCGCGACGTCAGCCGCTTCTACTCCTCCTCGCACGATCGCTTTACCTACGGCTCAAGCTTTATCAACTTCAACCTGCCGCAGTTCTATCAGATTGTGAAAGTTGATGGCCGCGCGCAGGTTATTCCTTACCGCAGCCAGGCGATTGGCACACTCCCACCGAGTAACCAGGATAACGACGCCCCGTTGTTGCAGCAGTATTTTTCGTAAGTCAGTGATGGAAGGCCGGATAAGGCAAAGCCGCATCCGGCAATAAACCTTAGCGAAAGCTCACCGTCTCGCCTGCCTGCTGTGTTGCAGCCTGTTCCAGCAAATCCCAGAAGGTTTCGCCGCTGCGATCGCAAACCCACTCATCGCCTTTCAGGTCAAAATGGTAGCCGCCCTGCTTAGTTGCCAGCCATACCTGGTGCAGGGGTTCCTGACGGTTGATAATGATTTTACTGCCGTTCTCAAAACTGATGGTCAGCACGCCGCCGTTGATTTCGCAGTCGATATCGCTGTCGCCGTCCCAGTCATCCAGACGCTCTTCGATGGTCATCCAGAGTGTGTCGGCAAGGCGATGAAATTCACTGTCGTTCATTGTTGTTTCCCGTTATTGAGTGATGATGGCAGTATACCGTGAAACAAAACACGTTGCAGTCGGGTGCTAAACGCTTGCTTTTACGCCTTCTCCTGCGATGATAGAAAGCAGAAAGTCTTGAACTACAGGTACCCTGGAATGAAGAACATTTTCCGACCGCTGGCCGTGTTGGCTGTGCTGTTTAGCCTTACCGGTTGCGGCCTTAAAGGCCCGCTCTATTTCCCACCGGCTGATAAAACGGCGCCGACGCCGACCAAGCCCGTGGATAGCCAGATCCAAACGGATTCGCCGGATCGTAACGATCGCGGTGATGACGGCGGCCCGACGCAGGTTAACTATTGATATCACCGTTCTGTTCCGCGTAACTGGAGTAGATAATGCAGTTCTCTAAAATGCATGGCCTTGGCAACGATTTTATGGTCGTCGACGCGGTGACGCAGAATGTGTTTTTTTCGCCGGAATTGATTCGTCGTCTGGCGGACAGGCATCTGGGCGTCGGCTTCGACCAACTGCTGGTCGTCGAGCCGCCCTACGATCCCGATCTTGATTTCCACTATCGCATCTTCAATGCCGACGGCAGCGAAGTGTCGCAATGTGGCAACGGGGCGCGCTGTTTTGCGCGTTTCGTGCGTCTGAAAGGCCTGACCAATAAACGTGACATTCGCGTCAGCACCGCCAACGGACGTATGGTATTGAGCGTGACGGACGACGATCTGGTTCGCGTGAATATGGGCGAGCCGAATTTCGAACCTTCGCAGGTGCCGTTCCGCGCCAACAAAGCGGAAAAGACCTATATTATGCGAGCGGCCGAGCAGACAGTATTGTGCGGCGTGGTCTCGATGGGTAACCCGCACTGCGTGATTCAGGTCGATGATGTTGAAACGGCGGCGGTTGAGTCGCTGGGCCCGGTGATGGAAAGCCACGATCGCTTTCCTGAACGCGCCAACATCGGTTTTATGCAGGTGGTTAAACGCGATCACATCCGTTTGCGCGTCTATGAGCGCGGCGCGGGTGAGACGCAGGCTTGCGGCAGCGGCGCTTGTGCGGCGGTGGCTGTGGGTATCCAGCAGGGGCTACTGGACGAAGAGGTTCGCGTGGAGTTACCGGGCGGACGTCTGGATATCGCCTGGAGAGGCCCGGGTCAACCGTTGTATATGACTGGCCCGGCGGCACATGTCTATGACGGATTTATTCACTTATGAAACACGTCGGGGAAGAACAGCAGGAAGCATTAAGCGCGCTCGACGATCGCGCTGTCGTGGATTATCTGTTGCAACATCCTGAATTCTTTATACGAAACGCCGCGGTCGTGGAACAGATGCGTGTTCCGCACCCGGTGCGCGGTACGGTGTCGCTGGTTGAGTGGCATATGGCGCGCGCGCGTCATCATATTCACACACTTGAAGAGAACATGGCGCTGCTGATGGAGCAGGCGACGGCCAACGAAGGGCTGTTCTACCGTTTGCTGCATCTGCAAAATCGCCTGGCGAGCGCGGAAAGCCTGGACGATGTGCTGCTACGTTTCCACCGTTGGGCGCGCGATCTGGGCCTGGCGGGAGCCTCTATCCGTCTCTTCGCCGATCGCTGGCGTCTGGGCGCACCGTCGAAATACACCCAACTGGTGCTGTCGCGGCAGGCGTTTGAACCGCTGCGTATTCAGCGTCTTGGTCAGGAGCGCCACTATCTGGGCACGCTGAACGGCCCTGAACTGCTGGTGGTGCTGCCGGAAGCGAAAGCCGTTGGCTCGGTGGCGATGTCGATGATGGGCAGCGACGCTGACCTCGGCGTAATTCTGTTTACCAGCCGCGATGCACATCACTATGAAGCCGGGCAGGGTACGCAGCTACTGCAGGAAGTGGCGCTGATGCTGCCAGGCCTGCTGGAGCGCTGGATTGAGCGCGCATGAATGACGAACTTCTCTCTGCGGCGGTAGCGCGTTTCCTGCGTTATCTCGGCGTCGAGCGCCAGCTCAGCCCGATTACGCTTCTCAATTATCAGCGTCAGCTTGATGCCATCATTGAACTGGCCCAGCAGATGGGCCTGACGCGCTGGCAACAATGTGATGCTGCGATGGTGCGCAGTTTTGCCACCCGCAGTCGCCGAAAAGGGCTGGGGGCGGCAAGCCTGGCGTTACGCTTATCGGCGTTGCGCAGTTTTTTTGACTGGATGGTGAGCCAGGGCGAACTGCCCGCCAATCCGGCAAAAGGGATCTCCGCACCAAAAGCCCCACGTCATCTGCCGAAAAATATCGACGTCGATGACGTCAATCGCCTGCTGGATATCGATATTAACGATCCGCTGGCGGTTCGCGACCGCGCGATGCTGGAAGTCATGTACGGCGCGGGCTTGCGTCTTTCCGAACTGGTGAATCTGGACATCAAACATCTCGATCTCGACAGCGGTGAAGTGTGGGTGATGGGCAAAGGTAGCAAAGAGCGCCGCCTGCCCATTGGCCGTAATGCGGTGGCGTGGATTGAACACTGGCTCGATTTACGCGGGCTGTTTGGTAGCGACGATGACGCGATGTTTCTTTCAAAACTGGGGAAACGTATCTCGGCGCGCAACGTGCAAAAACGGTTTGCCGAGTGGGGCATTAAGCAGGGGCTGAACAGCCATGTGCATCCGCACAAGCTGCGCCACTCATTCGCCACCCACATGCTGGAGTCGAGCGGCGATCTGCGCGGTGTGCAGGAGCTGTTGGGGCACGCCAATCTCTCGACCACCCAAATTTATACCCATCTTGATTTTCAACACCTCGCCTCGGTGTACGATGCCGCGCATCCACGCGCTAAACGGGGGAAATAATGCGTTTTTACCGACCACTGGGCCACATCGCCGCACTGACGTTTGACCTGGACGACACCCTTTATGACAACCATCCGGTGATTGATCGCACCCAGCAAGAATCGCTGGCGTTTGTGCGCAGCTATCATCCGGCGCTGCGCCATTTCGAAAACCGCGATCTACAGCAACTGCGCGACGCGCTGCGCAACGCGGAGCCGGAAATTTATCACGATGTGACCGAGTGGCGCCGCCGCGCGCTGGAGCTGGGGATGCTGAACGCAGGCTTAACCGCGCAGGAAGCGGCGATTGGCGCTAACGCGGCGATGGCCAATTTCGCGCAATGGCGCAGCCGAATTGATGTTCCGCAGGAAACGCACGATACGCTGGCAAAACTTGCGGAAAAATGGCCGCTGGTGGCGATTACCAATGGTAATGCCCAGCCAGAATTATTCGGCCTGAACGACTATTTTAAGTTTGTACTACGTGCCGGGCCAGATGGCCGCTCGAAGCCATTTTCCGATATGTATCACCGGGCTGCTGAAAAACTGGATGTGCCGCATAACGCTATTCTGCACGTGGGCGATGACCTGACGACGGATGTTGCGGGGGCGATTCGCAGTGGATTACAGGCATGCTGGATCAAACCTCGGAATGCAGACCTGATGCAGGTGACTGACAGCCGTTTACTGCCGCATATCGAAATTTCCCGGTTGGCATCGCTGACCTCGCTGATATAATCCTCAATAGTTCTGTATAAAATTCCAGGGTTTTGGCGGATGGCGCTAGGCGTATCCGCCCTACGGTAACGTAGGCCCGGTAAGCGAAGCGCCACCGGGCATTTCGCTGTTTATCTATTCTTAACGCGGCGGTGCCATCAATGGACGTTTCTTACCTGCTCGACAGCCTTAATGACAAACAGCGCGAAGCCGTCGCCGCTTCGCGCACCAACATGCTGGTGCTGGCTGGGGCGGGCAGTGGTAAGACGCGCGTACTGGTTCACCGTATCGCCTGGCTGATGACTGTGGAAAACTGCTCGCCGTACTCCATTATGGCGGTGACGTTTACCAACAAAGCGGCGGCGGAGATGCGTCACCGTATCGGGCAACTGATGGGCACCACCCAGGGCGGCATGTGGGTCGGCACCTTCCACGGGCTGGCGCACCGCTTACTGCGCGCACATCATCTGGATGCCAATCTGCCGCAGGATTTCCAAATCCTTGATAGTGAAGACCAACTGCGCCTGCTGAAACGTCTGATCAAAGCCATGAACCTCGACGAGAAGCAGTGGCCGCCGCGCCAGGCGATGTGGTACATCAACAGCCAGAAAGACGAAGGGCTGCGTCCGCACCACATTCAGAGCTACGGCAACCCTGTTGAACAAACCTGGCAGAAGGTTTATCAGGCCTATCAGGAAGCATGCGACCGCGCGGGGCTGGTCGATTTCGCCGAGCTACTGCTGCGCGCACATGAACTGTGGCTCAACAAGCCGCACATCCTTCAGCACTATCGCGAGCGCTTTACCAATATCCTGGTGGACGAATTCCAGGATACCAACAACATTCAATACGCGTGGATCCGCCTGCTGGCAGGCGACACCGGTAAAGTAATGATTGTGGGTGATGACGACCAGTCAATCTACGGCTGGCGCGGTGCGCAGGTGGAAAACATCCAGCGCTTCCTCAACGATTTCCCTGGTGCGGAAACTATCCGTCTGGAACAGAACTACCGTTCAACCAGCAATATTCTGAGCGCAGCGAACGCCCTGATTGAGAACAACAACGGGCGCTTAGGTAAAAAACTGTGGACCGACGGTGCGGACGGTGAGCCGATTTCGCTCTATTGCGCCTTCAACGAACTCGACGAAGCGCGTTTCGTGGTTAACCGTATCAAAACCTGGCAGGACAACGGCGGCGCGCTGGATCAATGCGCCATTCTCTATCGCAGCAACGCCCAGTCGCGCGTGCTGGAAGAGGCGTTACTGCAGGCAAGTATGCCGTACCGTATTTACGGCGGTATGCGATTCTTCGAGCGTCAGGAAATTAAAGATGCGCTCTCATATCTGCGCCTGATCGCCAACCGCAACGATGACGCGGCGTTTGAACGCGTGGTGAACACGCCGACGCGCGGCATCGGCGACCGTACGCTGGACGTTGTGCGCCAGACTTCGCGCGATCGCCAGCTTACGCTGTGGCAGTCGTGCCGCGAGCTGTTGCAGGAAAAAGCGCTGGCAGGACGCGCGGCGAGCGCGTTGCAGCGCTTTATGGAACTGATTGACGCGCTGGCCCAGGAAACGGCGGATATGCCGTTGCACGTGCAGACAGACCGCGTGGTGAAAGACTCCGGCCTGCGCATGATGTACGAGCAGGAAAAGGGCGAGAAGGGCCAGACGCGAATCGAAAACTTAGACGAACTGGTGACGGCGACGCGCCAGTTCGCGTACAACGAAGAAGACGAAGATTTAATGCCGTTGCAGGCGTTCCTGTCTCATGCCGCGCTGGAAGCGGGCGAAGGGCAGGCGGATACCTGGCAGGACGCGGTGCAGTTGATGACGCTGCACTCGGCGAAAGGTCTGGAATTCCCGCAGGTGTTTATCGTCGGTATGGAAGAGGGCATGTTCCCGAGCCAGATGTCGCTGGAAGAAGGCGGGCGTCTGGAAGAAGAACGCCGTCTGGCCTACGTTGGCGTGACGCGTGCGATGCAGAAACTGACGCTGACTTATGCCGAAACGCGCCGCTTGTACGGGAAAGAGGTGTATCACCGTCCGTCGCGCTTTATCGGCGAGCTGCCGGAAAACTGCGTGGAAGAGGTACGCCTGCGCGCTACCGTTAGCCGTCCGGTGAGCCATCAGCGCATGGGGACGCCGATTTCGGAAAACGACACCGGTTATAAACTCGGCCAGCGCGTACGTCACGCTAAGTTTGGCGAAGGCACCATTGTTAATCTGGAAGGCAGCGGCGAGCACAGCCGCTTGCAGGTCGCGTTCCAGGGGCAGGGGATCAAATGGCTGGTTGCGGCGTATGCAAAGCTGGAAACTGTCTAACTATCCGAAAGATATCGTTATTTTCTGAGAGTCTGCTAGCCTTACAGTGAATGAGGTAAATCTTACCATTTAGCATTCCGTTGCGTGTTGACGCGGTTTTTTTGCTGGCGTAACATGCGCGCACGATTACGCTAAGAGGACAAATGCCTTGGACACACCCAGTAGATGCTGGCTCACTCTCCTGTCATTCAGGAACAACTCCTAAGGCTATCCTCTTATGCTGATAGCCTTAGCGGTTGTCGGCGACTCGTGTCATTTCCCCGTCGCAATGAGTCAGGCTGTTTAATGGTCTGAAACCCAATTTGTTTCTGTGTGCCCACCGGCTGTCCGATAATTTTTTGCATTGGGAGTCCCGGTCATGCTGAGCGCATTTCAACTGGAAAAAAATCGTTTAACGCGTCTTGAAGCGGACGAAATCAGCCATCTCGCCAGTTCGGTGTGGGTTGATTTAGTCGAACCCGACGATGAAGAACGAAACCGTGTGCAAAAGGAATTGGGCCAGAACCTGGCCACGCGCCCTGAACTGGAAGACATCGAAGCATCCGCACGTTTCTTTGAAGACGAAGACGGTTTACATATTCACTCCTTCTTCTTTTACGAAGATGCGGACGATCACGCAGGTAACTCCACCGTGGCATTCACCATCCGCGAAGGGCGACTCTTCACCCTGCGTGAGCGCGAATTGCCGGCGTTTCGTCTTTACCGTATGCGTGCGCGTAACCAGGCGATGGTGGACGGTAACGCCTATGAGCTTCTGCTCGATCTGTTTGAAACCAAGATTGAACAGCTGGCGGATGAAATCGAAAACATCTACAGCGATCTGGAAAAGCTGAGTCGCGTCATCATGGAAGGCCATCAGGGCGATGAATATGACGAGGCGTTGTCCACGCTGGCAGAGCTGGAAGATATTGGCTGGAAGGTGCGTTTGTGTCTGATGGATACCCAGCGCGCGCTTAACTTCCTGGTGCGTAAAGCGCGTTTACCGGCGGTGCAGCTGGAACAGGCGCGCGAGATCCTGCGAGATATCGAATCTCTGCTGCCACACAATGAATCACTGTTCCAGAAGGTCAACTTCCTGATGCAGGCGGCGATGGGTTTTATCAATATCGAGCAGAACCGCATCATCAAGATCTTCTCGGTGGTCTCCGTGGTCTTCCTGCCGCCGACGCTGGTGGCCTCCAGCTACGGGATGAACTTCGAGTTTATGCCGGAGCTGAAGTGGAGCTTCGGCTACCCTGGTGCGATTATCTTTATGATGCTCGCCGGGCTGGCACCGTATCTGTACTTTAAACGGAAGAACTGGCTGTAAGTCTGTTGCCGGATGGCGTTGCGCCATCCGGCACACGGTTAGCCCCGACGTCCCCGGCGCTGCGTATACACCGCATCCATAATAAAGATCGCCAGTGCCACCCAGATAAACGCAAACGTCACCATTTTATCGGCGCCTGGTGTTTCGCCGTAGAAGGTCACCGCCAGGATAAACATCAGCGTTGGGCCGATATACTGGAAGAAGCCCAGCGTCGATAAGCGTAAACGGGTTGCCGCACCGGTGAAACACAGTAGCGGGATGGTGGTGACTACGCCCGCGGCAATCAGCAGCAGGTTCAGCGACCAGCTGTTGCTCCCCATATGACTGGTCGCGCTGTCGGCAATGCCAAACAGATAAATTGCCGCGATCGGCAGTAGCCACAGGGTTTCAAACAGCATGCCGGTTTGCGCATCGACGGCGATTTTTTTACGTACCAGGCCATAAAACGCGAAGCTAAACGCCAGGCCGAGCGCAATTATTGGCAGCGAGCCAAATGTCCACAGCTGCACCAACACGCCGCAGGCGGCGAGAGCCACAGCTAACCACTGCATCCGGCGGAAGCGCTCGCCGAGGAACAACATCCCCAGCAGAATATTCACCAGCGGGTTAATGAAGTAGCCCAGGCTTGCTTCCAGCATGTGGTGGTTATTCACCGACCAGATAAACAGCAGCCAGTTACCGCCGATCAGCACGGCGGAGAGCGCCAGCATGACGATTTTCTTCGGCGTTTGCAGCAGCGCTTTCACTGTTGCCCACTGACGGCTGATGCTGATGAGCGCCACCATGAAGAAGAAGGACCAGATCACGCGGTGCGTCAGGATTTCATCGGCGGGAACATAGTAGATAAGCTTGAAGTACGCCGGAGCGATACCCCAAATAAAATAGGCGGCGAGAGCGAGAAGCACGCCCTGCCGCGTCTGTTTGGCATCCATCGGAGTCATCCGTTACAAAAAAGTAAACTGATTTTACCCGATTTTACTGTTTATCCCACCATATATGTGGCGGTTGCGCTGGCGATGTGGACCTGCTCTTCGTTGTGCAGCTCCACGCGGGCGACGGCAACTTTATTGCCTGCCCGCAAAAGGGTGCTGGTGGCGGTGAAGCGATTGCCGCGCCCTGGACGTAAATAGTCGACGCGTAAATCGATTGTGCCCATCCGTGAAAGCCGCTGACGGAGCTCTTCTTCGTTGATGGTGTCATGGCGAGTTAACGTGCTGCCTACGCAGACCAGACCTGCCGCGACATCCAGCGCTGAGGCGATCACGCCGCCGTGGAGAATGCTTTGCGCCCAGTTTCCTACCATCATTGGCTGGTTATTAAAATTGAGTTTGGCGAAGTCTTTTTCATAACGTTCCAGCTCCAGGCCAAGCGCCCGGTTGAACGGCATATGGTAAACAAAGATTTCACCGACCAGCTTGAGCGCGGCATCGGCAGTGAGTTCAGCGGACATAACAACCCTTTCAATAGTTAATAAAATGTTGATTTTATGCCTATGAAATGTTGTTTTCTATATTAGGAATGGATTACTGAGCATTAAATGCTTAAGTATGTAAAATGAGTGACATTCACATATTCAACATAACAATTTATCAGTTCAGGAGAACATGACTGATGCAGCTCACCCGGAGTTGGTTATTGGCGGCAGTGCTGCCTGTTTCAGCGTTCGCGCAGGAAGCGACAATTCAATCCGTTCACGACACCCCTGCCGTAAAAGGCAGTATCATGGCGAACCTGCTACAGGAGCATGATAACCCGTTTACACTTTATCCTTATGAAAGCAACTATCTGCTTTATACCTGGACCAGCGATCTCAATAAAGAGGCGATCAGTTCCTACGATTGGGCCGAGCACGCGCGTAAAGATGAAGTGAAATTCCAGCTCAGCCTGGCCTTCCCACTGTGGCGCGGTATTCTGGGGGATAATTCGGTGCTGGGCGCGTCGTATACCCAGCGATCCTGGTGGCAATTGTCGAACAGCGGCGAATCGTCGCCGTTCCGCGAAACTAACTATGAACCGCAGTTGTTTCTTGGATTTGCCACCGATTATTCCTGGGCTGGCTGGACGTTGCGCGATGTTGAGTTTGGTTTTAACCATGACTCAAACGGTCGCTCAGATCCAACTTCCCGCAGCTGGAACCGTCTTTACACGCGCCTGATGGCGCAGAACGGCAACTGGCTGGTGGAAGTGAAACCCTGGTATGTAGTGGGAAATTCCAACGATAATCCCGATATCACCAAATATATGGGCTACTATCGTCTGAAAATCGGTTATCAACTGGGTGATGCGGTATTGAGCGCGCAGGGCCAGTATAACTGGAACACCGGCTACGGCGGCGCAGAAGTGGGCGTCAGCTATCCTATCAGTAAGCACGTTCGCCTTTATACCCAGGTTTACAGTGGCTACGGCGAATCGTTGATTGACTACAATTTCAATCAAACGCGCGTGGGCGTGGGTGTCATGCTTAACGATCTGTTTTAACAACGGCTTTCCTTCGACGTTGCGAGCATGGCCGAAGGAATTCGTCTAAAACGTTGCAGTTTAGAACGCAGGCGCTGAAAATAGCGCCTGTTTTTATTTTTCGGTTAACGGAGTCAATGTGGCACAGGCGGAAGTATTAAATCAGGAATCGCTGGCTAAACAGGTTTTGCAGGAAACCTTTGGCTATCAGCAATTCCGCCCGGGCCAGGAAACCATCATTGATACCGTGCTGGAAGGCCGAGATTGCCTGGTGGTGATGCCGACAGGCGGCGGCAAGTCGCTCTGTTATCAGATTCCGGCGCTGGTGCTGAATGGCCTGACGGTGGTGGTATCGCCGCTGATCTCGTTGATGAAAGACCAGGTCGATCAATTGATCGCCAACGGCGTGGCGGCGGCCTGCATCAACTCAACGCAAAGCCGCGAGCAGCAGCAGGAAGTGATGGCGGGTTGCCGTACAGGCCACATTCGCTTGCTCTATATCGCGCCTGAACGCCTGATGCTGGATAACTTCCTGGAGCATCTCGCCCACTGGAACCCGGTGATGCTGGCGGTTGATGAGGCGCACTGTATTTCCCAGTGGGGCCATGATTTCCGCCCGGAATACGCCGCGTTAGGTCAGCTTCGTCAGCGTTTCCCGGCGTTGCCGTTTATGGCGCTCACCGCGACGGCGGATGACACGACGCGCCGTGATATTGTTCGCCTGCTGGGGCTGAACGATCCGCTTATTCAAATCAGCAGCTTCGACCGTCCCAACATTCGCTATATGCTGATGGAGAAGTTCAAACCGCTCGATCAGTTAATGCGTTACGTGCAGGAGCAACGCGGCAAGTCCGGCATTATTTACTGCAACAGCCGTGCGAAAGTAGAAGACACCGCCGCGCGCCTGCAAAGCCGTGGCATCAGTGCAGGGGCGTATCACGCCGGGCTGGATAACGCCGTGCGGGCGGACGTGCAGGAGAAATTCCAGCGCGATGACCTGCAAATCGTGGTCGCGACTGTCGCGTTCGGGATGGGTATCAACAAACCCAACGTGCGCTTTGTGGTGCACTTCGACATCCCGCGTAATATCGAATCTTATTATCAGGAAACGGGCCGCGCCGGGCGTGATGGCCTGCCTGCGGAAGTGATGCTGTTTTACGATCCGGCGGATATGGCGTGGCTACGTCGTTGTCTTGAAGAGAAACCTGCCGGGCCCCTGCAGGATATCGAACGCCATAAGCTCAACGCGATGGGCGCCTTTGCCGAGGCGCAGACCTGCCGCCGTCTGGTACTGCTGAACTACTTTGGCGAGGGACGTCAGGAGCCGTGTGGTAACTGCGATATTTGCCTCGACCCGCCAAAGCAGTACGACGGGTTGAATGACGCGCAGATTGCGCTCTCAACGATTTATCGTGTGAATCAACGCTTCGGGATGGGGTACGTGGTGGAAGTGATTCGCGGCGCTAACAATCAGCGTATTCGCGAGTTTGGCCATGACAAGCTCAAGGTCTACGGCATGGGGCGTGAAAAGAGCCATGAGCACTGGGTGAGCGTGATTCGCCAGTTGATTCATATGGGCTTTGCGACGCAGAACATCGCCCAGCACTCCGCTCTGCAACTGACTGATGCCGCACGTCCGATTGTTCGTGGAGAGATTCCGCTGATGCTGGCGGTGCCGCGTATTGTCGCCCTGAAACCGCGCGTGATGCAGAAAGCCGCGGTGGGTAATTATGACCGTAAACTGTTTTCGAAACTGCGCAAGCTGCGTAAAGCGATTGCCGACGAAGAGAACATCCCGCCTTACGTGGTCTTCAACGATGCCACGTTGATTGAAATGGCAGAACAAATGCCGGTTTCCGCCAGCGAAATGCTCAGCGTCAACGGCGTAGGAATGCGTAAACTGGAACGCTTTGGGAAAGAGTTTATGGCGCTGATCCGCGCACATGTCGATGGCGACGATGATGAGTAGTCAACCGCGCTAAAAAGTGCCAATATAGTTACTCACTGAATTATTCCCCGCGAGTACGTTATGTTAACTCTGTTTCTGACAGTGGCGCTGGTGCATATCATTGCGTTGATGAGCCCGGGCCCGGACTTCTTTTTCGTGTCGCAGACCGCGATCAGCCGCTCCCGTAAAGAAGCGATGATGGGCGTACTCGGCATTACCTGTGGCGTGATGGTCTGGGCGGGCGTAGCGCTGCTTGGTCTGAACCTGATCATCGAAAAAATGGCCTGGTTGCACACGATTATTATGGTCGGTGGCGGCTTGTACCTGTGCTGGATGGGTTACCAGATGCTGCGCAGTGCGCTGAAGAAAGAGAACCACGCGGCACCGGAACCGCAGGTTGAACTGGCAAAAAGTGGCCGCAGTTTTATGAAAGGCCTGTTGACTAACCTGGCAAACCCGAAAGCGATTATCTATTTTGGGTCTGTGTTTTCATTGTTCGTTGGCGACAGCGTGGGCGCGGATGCGCGCTGGGGCATTTTCCTGATGATTATCCTCGAAACCCTTGCCTGGTTTGCCGTCGTCGCGAGCCTGTTTGCATTGCCAGCCATGCGTCGCGGATATCAGAAAGCCGCGAAGTGGATCGATGGCTTTGCCGGTACGCTTTTCGCGGGCTTCGGTATTCATTTGATTATTTCGCGCTAAGCCGTTGACCCACTCCGAACGCATCGGGGTGGGTAGCCGTCTTAGTGCTGAAGCTGCTTTAGGTCATCCTGCGAAAGGCCGGTCATTTCCATGATGGTCTGAAAATCAAAGCCGCGTTGTAGCATGGCTTTCGCGACGTCGATAAGGGCAATCTGCTTACCTTCTTTACGCCCTTCCCGTCTTCCGTCATTCAATAATTTCTCCGCCAGAGTCATCAGTTCCTCTCCATGTTGCGGCACGCGCTGTGCCAGCCCATACAGTAATGTTTGAACGTCTTTTTCTTCACCTGCCAGCATCATGTATTTTACCAGGGTGCGGATTTGTTGTCCGCTCATCTGCTCTAACGTCAATAGCTGCGCCAGTTTATCCAGCAACGTCGCCATGTCGCGCTGGCGGATATGCTTCTGAACCAGCGTCAGAGCGGCCATGCTGCGGTGCTGCATGATTTCGTCATCAGGGATCAGCGTGATATCGACCAGTGGAAATGCATGAAAATAGAGCTCGCGCGCGGTGTCCGGATCCGGAAAAGCATCGAGCCAGTTCATTGTCCAGGGGTAAGGGCTGCGCTTGCCCTGATAAAACAGAATCGGGATCACCAGCGGCAGGGTTTTGTTCCCGGCTTCCAGATGACGCTGCATGGTGGCAATGGCATAGCGCAGCAAACGAAATGCCATATTCTCATCCGGTGAGCTTTGGTGCTCAATCAGAACATACACATACCCACTTCCCTTACTGGTTTCCAGCGAATAGAGAACGTCGTTGTAATACTGGCGGAGATTCTCTTCTACAAAACTGCTGGCTTCCAGGTGGAGAGTGTCAAGTCGGCAGAGTTTTACCAGCGCAGGCGGCAGATGAATTTCGATAAAGTCGCGAGCCGTTTCTGGTCGGGATAAGAATGCCTTAAAGACTGCATCATGAGGAGTGGTTGCATCCGCCATTTTTAATCATCCGTGTGTGAAATCTGGCGGCATTCTGGCACCGGGGAGGCGGAGGGAATAGCGCTAAAAAAAAGTTTCAGCGCAGGTTCCGAGCCTCCTCGAACGCAGGAGTTAACGTCTTTTCTCGTTCACTAAAATTTGCGTGCACCCTTCCATTTCACGCATGCCTCGCCGACGCCAGTAGCGCGCCAACCAGCATAAACAACGAACCAAATACCTTGTTCAGCGCCTTCATTTGGCGTGGGCCTTTAATCCAGCTTGCGATTCGTTGAGCGAGGGTGGCATAGCCAATCATCACAATAATATCGACCACAATGGTGGTGATGCCGAGCACCACATACTGCATCACCTGCGGCTGGTGGGGCACGATAAACTGCGGGAACAGCGCAGCCAGGAAGACGATGCTTTTGGGGTTGGTAAGATTAACAAAC
Source organism: Pseudocitrobacter faecalis (assembly GCA_003315335.1). Classification (GTDB taxonomy): domain Bacteria; phylum Pseudomonadota; class Gammaproteobacteria; order Enterobacterales; family Enterobacteriaceae; genus Pseudocitrobacter; species Pseudocitrobacter faecalis. Next base: position 26,397 of record QNRL01000013.1, on the reverse strand, counting down.
ACCGCGCGTCGATAGAGCTTTGAGCGTGACTGGGATTGCGCGAGGGTGTTGAGGTCAATCGCCCCTGCCGCGCGCCACTGTTGGATGCCAAGCCAGATTAGATAGGCCGCGCCCGCCCATTTCAGCACTTCGAAAGCGAGCACGGAACGGGAGAACAGCGTCCCCAGACCCACGCCAACCAGCACAATATGAATGGCAAGCCCGGTCTGTAACCCGGCGATGGACGCGACCGCGCCGCGATAGCCATGGCTGATGGATGTGGTCATGGTGTTGATAGCGCCGGAGCCTGGCGAAAGGCTGAGAATTATGGATGTCAGCAGGTAGGCGAACCACCACTCAAAGGTCATGAGAATCTCCCTGATTATCTGTTTTTATGCCACAATACGCTATTGTATGAGTGTTGTGTCAGGCCTCACAAAAAAACGATTTTCAGCGGTTAGCAGGGGTGGAAGCCCGATGTTTCAGCAGCAAAAGGACTGGGAAACAAGAGAAAACGCGTTTGCCGCGTTTGCGATGGGGCCGCTGACGGATTTCTGGCGTCAGCGCGAAGAGGCGGAATTTCGCGGCGTGGATAACGTTGCGGTGCGCTTCGTGCGTTTTTGCTCATCGCACCACGATCGCGTCGTGGTCATTTGCCCGGGCCGAATCGAAAGCTACGTGAAGTATGCCGAACTGGCCTATGACCTCTTCCACAGCGGGTTTGATGTTTTGATTATCGACCACCGTGGGCAGGGGCGTTCAGGCCGAATGCTGTCGGATACCCATCGCGGTCATGTGGTAAAATTCAGCGACTACGTTGACGATCTGGCGGCGTTCTGGGAACAGGAAGTCGCGCCGGGTCATTGGCGAAAGCGCTTTATTCTCGCGCACTCAATGGGTGGCGCGATAGCCACGCTTTTTTTGCAGCGTTATCCGCATCAGTGTGACGCACTCGCGCTTTGTGCGCCGATGTTCGGTATTATCATGCGCCTGCCTGAATGGATGGTGCGTCATATTCTCGATTGGGCTGAGGGCCATCAGCGTCTTCGGGAAGGATATGCTATCGGCACCGGGCGCTGGCGAGCGCTGCCGTTTAGCATTAACGTTCTGACGCACAGCCGTCAGCGTTATCGGCGTAACCTGCGTTTTTATGCGGATGAACCACGTCTGCGCGTGGGCGGGCCAACGTATCACTGGGTCCGTGAAGGGATCATTGCCGGTGAGCAGATCATCGCCGGTGCCTCCAACGATACGTTGCCAACGCTTATCATTCAGGCGGAAGAAGAGCGCGTAGTAGATAACCGCATGCATGACCGTTATTGTGAACTTCGCGCAATGGCGGGGCATCCCTGTGATGGGGATAAACCGCTTGTCATACAGGGCGCGTACCATGAGATCCTTTTTGAAAAGGACGCCATGCGCTCGGTCGCACTCAATGCTATCGTCGATTTTTTCTATCGACATACTTAAACCGGCATTTATGCCGCTAGGCTTAAAGGTAGAATTCTCTTATGTACCAGGTTGTTGCATCTGATTTAGATGGCACGCTCCTCGCTCCCGACCACCGCTTAACGCCGTATGCGAAAGAGACACTGAAATTATTGACCCAAAAGGGGCTGAATTTCGTGTTTGCGACGGGGCGTCATCATATCGACGTAGGGCAGATCCGCGATAATCTCGGGATTGAGGCCTACATGATCACCTCTAATGGCGCGCGCGTGCACGATACCAACGGTAATCTGCTGTTTGCTCACAATCTCGATCGTGATATTGCCGCCGATCTCTTTGGCGTGATGCACAGCAGCCCCGATATCATTACCAATGTTTATCGCGACGACGAGTGGTTTATGAACCGCCATCGCCCGGAAGAGATGCGCTTTTTCAAAGAAGCGGTGTTCAACTATCAGCTCTTTGAGCCGGGCCTGCTGGAGCCGGAAGGCGTCAGCAAAGTCTTCTTTACCAGCAATAACCATGAAGTCTTGTTGCCACTTGAGCAGGCGATTAACGCGCGCTGGGGCGATCGCGTGAACGTCAGTTTCTCCACGCTGACTTGTCTGGAAGTAATGGCGGGTGGAGTTTCCAAAGGTCACGCGCTGGAAGCCGTTGCGAAGAAACTGGGCTATAGCCTGCAAGACTGTATCGCCTTTGGCGACGGCATGAACGATGCCGAAATGCTGTCGATGGCGGGCAAAGGCTGCATCATGGCCGGCGCGCATCAGCGCCTGAAAGATTTGCATCCGGAACTGGAAGTGATTGGATCGAACGCGGATGACGCGGTGCCGCACTACCTGCGTAAGCTCTATCTTGATTAAAAAAATGACGATTGAGTATTTATTGCTCAGTCGTCAACCATTCTCTTCGCTACAATGCGTGTTCATCTTCCTGAGAGACATTTATTGTGGCGCTACTCATTATTACCACTCTTCTGTGGGCCTTCTCTTTTAGCTTTTACGGCGAGTATCTGGCCGGGCACGTCGACAGCTATTTTGCCGTGCTGGTGCGCGTTGGCCTGGCTGCACTCGTCTTTCTGCCGTTTCTGCGTACCCGTGGCAACAGCCTGAAAACGGTCGGCCTGTATATGCTGGTGGGTGCGATGCAGCTTGGCGTGATGTATATGCTAAGTTTCCGCGCGTATCTCTACCTGACGGTGTCCGAACTGTTGCTGTTTACCGTACTAACGCCGCTTTACATTACCCTTATTTATGATCTGATGAGTAAGCGCCGCCTGCGTTGGGGGTATGCGTTCAGCGCATTACTGGCAGTGATTGGCGCGGGGATTATCCGCTACGATCAGGTAACCTCGCACTTCTGGACGGGCTTGTTGCTGGTGCAGCTCTCCAATATCACCTTCGCGATGGGTATGGTGGGCTACAAGCGCCTGATGGAAACCCGCCCGATGCCGCAGCATAACGCTTTTGCGTGGTTCTATCTTGGCGCGTTTTTGGTGGCGATTGTGGCGTGGTCGCTGTTGGGCAACACTCAGAAGATGCCTGAAACCACGCTGCAATGGGGCATTCTGGTCTTTCTTGGCGTGGTGGCTTCCGGGATTGGCTACTTTATGTGGAACTACGGTGCCACGCAGGTGGATGCCGGAACGCTGGGCATTATGAACAATATGCACGTACCGGCGGGGCTGCTGGTTAACCTGGCTATCTGGCATCAACAGCCGCACTGGCCGACATTCATTACAGGCGCGCTGGTGATCCTGGCGTCGCTGTGGGTGCATCGAAAGTGGGTCGCTCCGCGCTCTTCACGAACGGAAGATGATCGCACGCGTGGTTCCGCGCTGAACGAATAAACGCCTCCGTCACCGGCTGACGCTGCTCGCCATCGCGCACGGCGGCGTACAGGCGGCTCCACAAACCTTCACCCAGGGGTTTGGTGACCACCAGACCCTGGCGCTCAAAACTCTCCACCACCCAATGCGGCAGCGCGGCAATCCCCATGCGAGCGGCAACCATCTGAATCAACAATAACGTGTTATCGACGCTTTTCAGTGACGGGCTGATGCCCGCCGGTTGCAGGAAGTGACGCCAGATATCCAGGCGTGAGCGCTGCACCGGATAAATCAGCAGCGTTTCGCTGGCGAGATCGTCCGGTGTAATGCGCGTTTTTGCCGCCAGTGGATGGTCAGGCGCGATCACCAGACGCACCTCGTAATCAAACATCGGCGAATAGTGCAGCCCGCTGCGCGGCAGAATATCGGACGTCATGACCAGATCCAGCTCGCCCTGCTGCAGCGCAGGCTGCGGGTCAAATGTGACGCCGGATTTAAAATCCATCTCAACCTGCGGCCAGTTCTTATGGAAGTTTTCCAGTGCAGGCGTCAGCCATTGAATGCAGCTATGACACTCAATGGCAATGCGCAGGCGTGTCTGCTGTGGCTCGTTACAGGCCTGAAGTGCCTGACTGATTTGCGGCAGCACCTGGTTTGCCAACTGGAGCAGGATCTCGCCCTGCGGCGTAAAGCGCAGCGGCTGGCTCTTACGTACAAATAGCCGAAAGCCAAGGCGCTGTTCCAGATCGCTGAACTGGTGGGAAAGGGCGGATTGAGTCTGATGCAGCGTGGCCGCCGCAGCGGCGAGCGACCCGCAGTTCCGCAACGCTTGTAGCGTCTTCAGATGTTTAACTTCGATCATGAAAGTCCTTCACTTCGGCATGAACAATTTGCGCTTGAGGAATATACAGTAACCGCCAATTATGGATGTGTAAACATCTGGACGGCTAAATCATGAAAATTCCATAAGGGGCATACCATGACCATTCTTAATCACATCCTCGGTTTCCCTCGCGTTGGCCTGCGTCGCGAGCTGAAAAAAGCGCAAGAAAGCTACTGGGCGGGGAAGTCGACTCAGGAAGAACTGCTGTCGGTTGGGCGTGAACTGCGCGCGCGTCACTGGGATCAGCAAAAACAGGCTGGTATCGACCTGCTGCCGGTGGGCGATTTCGCCTGGTACGACCATGTTCTGACGACCAGCCTGATGCTGGGTAACGTTCCGGCTCGTCATCAGAACAGCGATGGATCGGTGGATATCGATACCTTATTCCGCATTGGTCGCGGCCGCGCACCGACCGGTGAACCGGCGGCGGCAGCGGAAATGACCAAATGGTTTAACACCAACTACCATTACCTGGTGCCGGAGTTCGCCAAAGGCCAGCAGTTCAAGCTGACCTGGACACAACTGCTGGAAGAAGTGGACGAAGCGCTGGCGCTGGGCCATAACGTGAAGCCCGTGCTGCTGGGCCCGGTAACCTATCTATGGTTGGGTAAAGTCAAAGGTGAGCAGTTCGATCGTCTGAGTTTGCTGAACGACCTTCTGCCTGTTTATCAACAGGTGCTCAGTGAGCTGGCAAAACGCGGCATCGAGTGGGTGCAGATTGATGAGCCGGCACTGGTGCTGGAACTCCCGCAGGCGTGGCTAGAGGCTTATCAACCTGCTTTTGATGCCCTTCAGGGGGCGGTAAAATTGCTGCTGACCACCTATTTTGAAGGCGTCACGCCTAATCTGAATACCATTACTGCTCTGCCGATCCAGGGCCTGCATGTTGACCTGGTTCATGGCAAAGATGATGTTGTCGAACTGCATAAGCGCTTGCCTGCCGACTGGCTGCTTTCCGCCGGGTTGATTAACGGACGTAACGTCTGGCGCGCCGATCTTACGGAAAAATATGCACAAATTTGCGAGATTGTCGGTAAACGTGAACTCTGGGTTGCCTCTTCCTGCTCGCTGCTGCATAGCCCTATCGATCTGAGCGTGGAAACGCGTCTGGATGCGGAGGTGAAAAGCTGGTTTGCTTTCGCTCTGCAAAAATGTGAAGAGCTGGCGCTGCTGCGCGATGCGCTTAATAGCGGTGATACGTCTGCGCTGGCAGCGTGGAGTGCCCCGATCCAGGCTCGTCGTCACTCGACCCGCGTGCATAATGCGGCGGTGGAACAACGCCTGGCGGCGATTACCGCGCAGGATAGCCAGCGTGCAAATGCGTATGATGTGCGGGCGCAAGCCCAGCGTGCGCGTTTTAATCTCCCGGCCTGGCCGACCACCACGATTGGTTCCTTCCCGCAAACCACGGAAATTCGCACTCTGCGCCTGGATTTCAAAAAGGGGAATCTCGACGCTAACCGCTACCGCACGGGGATTGCAGAACAGATTAAACAGGCCATTGTTGAGCAGGAACGTTTAGGGCTTGATGTGCTGGTTCACGGTGAAGCCGAGCGTAACGACATGGTGGAATACTTCGGCGAACACCTGGACGGCTTTGTGTTTACGCAAAACGGCTGGGTACAGAGCTACGGTTCCCGCTGCGTGAAACCGCCAATTGTCATTGGTGACGTTAGCCGCCCGGAAGCCATTACCGTTGAATGGGCGAAGTATGCGCAGTCACTGACCGACAAACCGGTTAAAGGGATGCTGACGGGGCCGGTGACGATTCTCTGCTGGTCCTTCCCGCGTGAAGACGTGAGTCGTGAAACTATCGCCAAACAGATTGCGCTGGCGCTGCGTGATGAAGTCGCGGATCTGGAAGCGGCAGGTATCGGTATCATTCAGATCGACGAACCCGCGCTGCGCGAAGGTTTACCACTACGCCGTAGCGACTGGGACGCATACCTCCAGTGGGGCGTGGAAGCTTTCCGTATCAACGCTGCTGTGGCGAAAGATGACACGCAAATCCACACGCACATGTGTTACTGCGAGTTCAACGACATCATGGATTCGATTGCGGCGCTGGATGCCGACGTCATTACCATCGAAACCTCGCGCTCGGATATGGAACTGCTGGAGTCGTTTGAAGAGTTTGATTACCCAAACGAAATCGGGCCGGGGGTGTATGACATTCACTCGCCTAACGTGCCGAGCGTGGCGTGGATTGAAGCGCTGCTGAAGAAAGCCGAACAGCGCATTCCGGTGGAACGCTTGTGGGTGAATCCGGACTGTGGCCTGAAAACCCGCGGCTGGCCAGAGACCCGTGCGGCGCTGGCGAATATGGTGCAGGCGGCGCAGAATCTGCGTCAGGGGTAGAATGTTGAGGCCCGGTAAGCGAATGCATTACCGGGCAAAACGCTTATTTCTTGCCGCCATATTGCGCAAACCACGCCAGCATGCGCTGCCAGCCATCTTTCGCCGATTCTTCATGATAGCTCGGTCGATAATCCGCATTGAACGCGTGCCCGGCATCCGGATAGACAATAATTTCCGCTTTGGCATTCGCAGCGCGCAATGCCTGGCGCATGGTTTCCACCGTTTCAACCGGGATCCCGGTATCCTGACCGCCATAAAGGCCGAGTACCGGTGCATTCAGGTCAACGGCGACATCGACCGGTTGTTTCGGGGAATTCAGTGATTTATCACCGACCAGACGACCATACCAGGCGACGGCAGCTTTCAACTGCGGATTGTGCGCCGCGTACAACCACGCGATGCGTCCGCCCCAGCAGAAGCCGGTGATTAACAGGCGGCTGGCGTCGCCGCCGTTGCGTGCCGCCCAGTTGGCGACGTGGTCGAGGTCTGCCAGTACCTGCGCATCAGGCACTTTACTGACCAGATTGTTAAACAGCGTCGGAATATCGGCGTAATCGTTAGGATCGCCCTGACGGAAATAGAGCTCCGGCGCAACGGCAAGATAACCTTCCTTTGCCAGACGACGGCAGATATCACGGATGTGTTCATGGACGCCAAAAATCTCCTGCACTACGATTACCACCGGAAGCGGGCCATCGCTCTGTTTTGGCCGCGCGTGGTAAGCGGGTAGCAGATCGCCCTGAGAGGGGATCGATGTTTCGCCAGCGGTAATTTCTTCCTCTGACGTGCGAACAGCGGTCGTTGCGTGAGGTGATGCGGCAGGTGCAAACCCAGGTTGGTTGTTGGTGGTCATGGCATTCTCCGTACCTTTAAATGAGCCTTTAGCGCTTCTTTAATATAGACAAATCACAGTGCCTGAATACGGGCGATTTTTGTGCAACAACGAAAGATATAACTTGTTAATGTGATGTGAATCACTTTTTGTTTGGAATCTGCTGCAATAATTTTGATTGCTGGTGACGGCGGTCACGAAATATTGTCTTCGTCTTCTGTAAAGTGGCTTTTTGCTTCTTCTGACAAACCCGATCCACAGAGGAGTTTTCTATGTCTAAGTCTGATGTTTTTCATCTCGGCCTCACCAAAAACGATTTACAAGGGGCTACGCTCGCGATCGTCCCTGGCGACCCGGAGCGTGTGGAAAAGATCGCCGCGCTGATGGAAAAGCCGGTCAAACTGGCATCTCACCGCGAATTTACCTCCTGGCGTGCTGAACTTGATGGCAAGCCGGTCATTGTCTGCTCCACCGGTATCGGCGGCCCGTCCACCTCTATCGCTGTGGAAGAACTGGCTCAACTGGGCATTCGTACTTTCCTGCGCGTGGGCACAACAGGTGCTATCCAGCCAAATATCAATGTTGGTGATGTGCTGGTCACCACCGCATCCGTTCGTCTGGACGGCGCGAGCCTGCACTTTGCGCCGATGGAATATCCGGCTGTGGCTGATTTTGATTGCACCACCGCGCTGGTGGCGGCAGCGAAAGAGATTGGCGCAACCACGCATGTGGGCGTAACCGCATCCTCCGATACCTTCTACCCGGGACAGGAACGTTACGATACCTTCTCCGGCCGCGTGGTAAGCCGCTTCAAAGGCTCCATGGAAGAGTGGCAGTCGATGGGCGTGATGAACTACGAAATGGAATCAGCAACCCTGTTAACCATGTGTTCCAGCCAGGGGCTGCGCGCAGGGATGGTTGCGGGCGTGATTGTGAACCGTACTCAGCAGGAGATCCCGAATGCTGAGACGATGAAACAAACCGAAAGCCACGCGGTGAAAATCGTGGTGGAAGCGGCACGCCGCCTTCTGTAAACCTTCTTCTCTTCTTAAAGGCCGACACGTTCGGCCTTTTTCATTTTGCGTACCTCCTCGCAGGAAAAACCTTTCCAACTGGACATCTATACAGCACAATTCTATTTTTGCCGTAAGACGTTCATGCAGGGGGCATTGTGGATATCGCCATTCTTATCTATTTTCTGGTTGCACTGGCGGGCGTTGCGCTGGGCTGGCTGGCCGCGAGCTATCGCGTGGCGCAGCAGCGGGCGGAGCAACTGGCCGAAGAGCGCGATATTTACGGCGAACTGAGCGCCGCGAAACAGCAGCTGGCGCAGAACGCGCACTGGCGCGAGGAGTGCGAGCTACTGAATAATGAACTGCGCAGCCTGCGCGAAATCAACACCTCGCTGGAAGCTGATTTACGGGAAGTGACCACACGGCTGGAAGCCACGCAGCATCATGCGGAAGACAAAATTCGCCAGATGATCAACAGCGAGCAGCGCCTGAGCGAGCAGTTTGAAAACCTGGCAAACCGTATTTTTGAGCACAGTAATCGCCGGGTGGATGAGCAAAATCGTCAAAGCCTGAACAGTTTACTCACACCGCTACGCGAGCAGCTTGATGGTTTTCGCCGGCAGGTGCAGGACAGTTTTGGCCAGGAAGCAAAAGAGCGCCACACGCTGGCCCATGAAATTCGTAATCTGCAACAGCTGAATGAACAGATGACGCGCGAAGCGGTCAACCTGACGCGTGCGCTGAAAGGCGATAACAAAACCCAGGGCAACTGGGGTGAGGTAGTGTTAACGCGTGTGCTGGAGGCGTCCGGGCTGCGCGAAGGATATGAGTACGAAACACAGGTCAGCATCGAAACCGATACTCGCGCCCGCATGCAGCCGGACGTCATTGTTCGCCTACCCCAGGGAAAAGATGTGGTCGTCGATGCCAAAATGACGCTGGTGGCTTATGAGCGCTATTTCAATGCCGAAGATGATTACACGCGTGAACTGGCGCTACAGGAGCATATCGCGGCGGTGCGAAACCATATTCGCCTGCTGGGGCGCAAAGATTATCAGCAGCTTCCGGGGCTGCGCTCGCTGGATTATGTCCTGATGTTTATCCCCGTTGAACCCGCCTTTTTGCTGGCATTAGACAGACAGCCCGAACTGATCAATGAAGCATTAAAAAATAACATTATGCTGGTAAGTCCTACTACTTTATTGGTAGCGCTGCGCACCATTGCCAATCTCTGGCGCTACGAGCACCAGAGTCGCAACGCGCAGCAAATCGCCGAACGGGCCAGCCGTCTATATGACAAGATGCGCCTGTTCATTGATGATATGACTGCTATCGGGCAGAGCCTGGATAAAGCGCAGGACAACTATCGTCAGGCGATGAAGAAACTCTCCTCCGGGCGCGGAAACTTGCTGGCACAAACGGAAGCTTTCCGTCACCTCGGTGTTGAGGTGAAACGCGAGATTAATCCGGATTTAGTCGAGCAGGCTACGGCGCAGGATGATGAGTTTCGTTTGCGGCAAGGGGTTGATTCTAGCGATGACGATCCTCTGGCCGTGGAAAACGGTTAACCCTGTTTGAGGGAGTGTGACGGGGTTGCATCGTAGGGCAATTGCGCCCAATCTGTTACACTCCATGAACATTTTCTTTATAAGCAGGCTTAGAGATGGCTGAGGAATCACAAGACACGACGCACTTTGGCTTTAAGACAATCGCCAAATCCCAGAAGGAAGACATGGTCGCCCACGTTTTCCACTCTGTCGCCGCAAAATACGATGTGATGAACGACTTGATGTCGTTTGGTATTCACCGTTTATGGAAGCGTTTTACCATTGACTGTAGCGGCGTTCGTCGTGGGCAAACCGTCCTCGATTTGGCAGGCGGTACGGGCGATTTAACGGCGAAATTCTCTCGCATGGTGGGTGAAACCGGTCGCGTCGTGCTGGCTGATATCAATGACTCTATGCTGAAAATGGGGCGCGAAAAGCTGCGCAACCATGGCGTAATCGGCAATGTGGAATATGTTCAGGCGAATGCCGAGGCGCTGCCGTTCCCGGATAACACCTTCGACTGCATCACTATCTCTTTTGGCCTGCGTAATGTCACCGACAAAGAGAAAGCGCTGCGCTCAATGTATCGCGTCCTGAAACCGGGTGGCCGCCTGCTGGTGCTCGAGTTCTCTAAGCCGATTATCGAACCGCTGAGCAAAGCCTACGATGCATACTCTTTCCACATTTTGCCGCGCATTGGTGAAATGGTGGCGAATGATGCAGATAGCTACCGCTATCTGGCGGAATCCATCCGTATGCACCCCGATCAGGAAACCCTGAAAGCGATGATGCAGGAAGCCGGAATGGACAACGTTGAGTACTTCAACCTGACCGCAGGCATCGTGGCGCTGCATCGTGGTTATAAGTTCTGACAGGAGGGCCAGATGCCTTTAAAACCCTTAGTGACGGCCGGCGTTGAAACGGCACTGAACACTTTTCTGTGGCGTGAGCGGGCGCTGAAACCCGCCCGGCAGCGCCTGGTGGGGAAAGTGTTGCGCGTTGAACTTAAAGAGTTCTCTTCGCCACTGGTGCTGGTGTTTAGCGAGCGGCAGGTCGATGTGCTGGGGGCGTGGGAAGGCGAGGCCGACTGTACTGTCGCGACGCGTATCGGCGTCCTGCCGCAACTGCGTAATCGTCAGCAACTCACGGCGCTTATCCGCAACGGTGACCTGGAAGTGCAGGGCGATATCCAGGTCGTGCAAAACCTTGTCGCACTCGCTGACCTGGCCGAGTTTGACCCGGCAGAACTGCTGGCACCCTATACCGGTGATATCGCCGCCGAAGGCGTCAGTAAAGTTCTGCGCGGCGGCGCGAAGTTTCTGCAGCAGAGCTTTGCACGCCAGCAGCACTACGTGGCGGAGGCCGTCACCGAAGAGTGGCGACTGGCACCCGGCGCGCTGGAGTTAGCCTGGTTTGCGGAAGAGACAATGGCTGTAGAACGTGCCGTTGAAGCGCTGACGAAGCGGCTGGAAAAACTGGAGGGGAAATGACGCCAGGAGAATTACGGCGCCTGTATTTTATCATCCACACCTTTTTGAGTTACGGGCTTGATGAGCTCATTCCCAAAATGCGCATCACCCTGCCGCTGCGAATCTGGCGTCGGATGTTGTTCTGGATGCCGAATCGCCACAAAAACCGCCCGCTGGGTGAACGCATGCGTCTGGCATTGCAGGAGCTGGGCCCGGTCTGGATCAAGCTCGGTCAGATGCTCTCTACCCGTCGCGATCTTTTCCCACCGCATATTGCCGACCAGCTCAGTATGTTGCAGGACCGCGTTGCCCCGTTTGACGGGGTGCAGGCGCAAAAACTGATGGAAAAAGCGATGGGGGATATCCCTATCGAAAGCTGGTTTGATGATTTCGATATTAATCCGCTGGCGTCCGCGTCGATTGCCCAGGTGCATACCGCGCGCCTCAAAGAGAACGGCAAAGAGGTGGTGATCAAAGTCATTCGCCCGGATATTCTGCCGGTTATCAAAGCGGATATGAAACTTATCTACCGTCTTGCGCGCTGGGTACCACGCCTGCTGCCGGATGGTCGGCGCCTGCGCCCGGTTGAAGTGGTGCGCGACTATGAAAAAACGCTGATTGATGAGCTGAATTTGCTGCGCGAAGCGGCGAACGCCATTCAGCTGCGCCGCAATTTCGAAGATAGCCCGATGCTGTATGTACCGGAAGTCTATTCCGATTATTGCAGCGAAAACATGATGGTGATGGAGCGCATCTATGGCATTCCGGTGTCGGATACCGAAGCGTTACTGAAGCAAAATACCAACATGAAACTGCTGGCCGAGCGTGGCGTGCAGGTCTTCTTCACCCAGGTATTCCGCGACAGCTTCTTCCACGCGGACATGCACCCGGGCAATATTTTTGTCAGCTATGAGCACCCGGAAGATCCCCAATATATCGGCATCGACTGCGGGATTGTTGGCTCATTGAATAAAGAAGATAAGCGCTATCTGGCGGAGAACTTCATCGCCTTCTTTAACCGCGATTACCGCAAGGTAGCGGAGCTACACGTTGATTCGGGCTGGGTTCCGCCAGATACAAACGTTGAAGACTTTGAGTTTGCGATTCGTACCGTGTGCGAACCTATTTTCGAGAAACCGCTGGCGGAAATCTCCTTCGGGCATGTGTTGCTAAACTTATTTAACACCGCGCGCCGTTTTAACATGGAAGTGCAGCCACAGCTGGTGCTGCTGCAAAAAACGCTGCTTTACGTGGAAGGCGTGGGGCGACAGCTCTATCCGCAGCTCGATTTATGGCAAACGGCGAAGCCATTCCTTGAATCCTGGCTGAAAGATCAGATAGGCATTCCGGCGTTAGTACGCGCGCTGAAAGCCAAAGCACCGTTCTGGATCGAAAAAATGCCCGAATTACCGGAACTGGTGTACGACAGTTTGCGCCAGAGCAAACATTTACAGAGCAGTTTGGATAAGCTTGCCGGCGACATCACCGTGCATCGTACTCGTCAGGGTCAGTCACGGTATCTCTTTGGTATAGGTGCTGTTTTATTATTGAGCGGTACACTACTGTTAATAAATCGCCCGGAATGGGGCTTCATGCCTGCATGGCTCATGGGCGCAGGGCTGGTGGTATGGTTTGCCGGCTGGCGTAAAACGCGCTGAATTTTGCATCGCTATCACAAGGGCGCATAACGTATAATGCGTCAATGGTTATTTCATCATCTATCACAGAGGAAGATGTATGGGTGGTATTAGTATTTGGCAGTTGCTGATTATCGTCGTTATCGTGGTTCTGCTTTTCGGGACTAAAAAGCTGAGCTCACTGGGATCTGATTTGGGCGCGTCCATCAAGGGCTTTAAGAAAGCCATGGGTGATGAAGACGACAAGAAAGATAAATCGACTCAGGATGCGGATTTCACTGCAAAATCAATTACTGACAAGCAGGAAGACGCGAAGAAAGACGAAGCGAAACGCCACGACAACGAGCAGGTGTAATTCGTGTTTGATATTGGTTTCAGTGAACTGCTGCTGGTATTCGTGATTGGCCTTGTCGTATTAGGGCCAAAGCGTCTGCCGGTCGCGGTTAAAACGGTTGTTGGCTGGATTCGCGCGCTGCGCTCGCTGGCGACAACCGTGCAAAACGAGCTGACCCAGGAGCTTAAACTCCAGGAATTTCAGGATAGCCTGAAAAAAGTGGAGAAAGCGAGCCTGGATACCCTTTCGCCAGAGCTGAAGGCGTCAATGGACGAACTGCGTGAAGCGGCGGAATCCATGAAGCGCTCTTACTCCATCCACGATCCTGAAAAGGCGAGTGATGAAGCTAACACTATCCATAACCCGATAGTGAAGGACAGCGAGGAGCAGCGCGCCGGGGTTACCCCGTCGACGGCCGAACATCAGGCCAGCACCGACGAGCAGGTTCCATCCCCCGCTGAAACCCACACGCCAGAAGCGGCGGCGGTCGGCGACTCTGAAAAAGAGAAAAAAACCGCTTCCGTTCCTGATTCATCCCCTGCATCAAGTGATAAATCGTAAACATGGGCGTAGAAGATACTCAACCGCTGGTGTCGCATCTGATTGAACTGCGTAAGCGTCTGCTTAACAGTATCATGGCGGTGTTCATCATTTTTCTGGCGTTAGTCTATTTCGCCAACGATATCTATCAACTGGTCTCTGCGCCGCTGATCCGGCAGATGCCCGTTGGGGCGACGATGATTGCGACCGATGTCGCCTCACCGTTCTTTACCCCCATCAAGCTGACCTTCATGGTGTCGATTATCCTGTCGGCGCCGGTGATTCTTTATCAGGTGTGGGCCTTTGTTGCGCCAGCGCTGTATAAGCATGAACGCCGTTTGGTGGTGCCGCTGCTGGTTTCCAGTACGGTACTGTTTTACACCGGTATGGCCTTCGCCTATTTCGTGGTGTTCCCTCTGGCGTTTGGCTTCCTGACGCATGCCGCGCCTGCGGGCGTGCTGGTCTCGACCGACATTAAGAGTTACCTCGATTTTGTGATGTCGCTGTTCATCGCTTTTGGGGTTTCCTTCGAAGTGCCGGTGGCGATTGTGCTGCTCTGCTGGGTCGGTGTGACCACCCCGGAAGATCTGCGCAAAAAACGGCCTTACGTACTGGTTGGCGCGTTCGTTATTGGTATGCTGCTGACCCCGCCGGATGTTTTCTCACAAACGCTGCTGGCGATACCGATGTACTGTTTGTTTGAGGTTGGCGTGTTCTTCGCCCGCTTCTATACCGGCAAGCGAGCGACGCGTGACGAAGACGCGGAAGCTGAAGCCGATAAAAACGAAGAATAATATACCGCCCGTCAGGGCGGTTTTCGTATGGAGCCGAGATGTTTGATATTGGCGTAAACCTTACCAGCTCGCAGTTTTCCCACGATCGTGACGATGTGATTGCCCGCGCCAAGGCCGCAGGTGTTAGCGGGATGTTGCTTACTGGCACTAATCGACATGAGAGCGAAGAATCCCAGCGGCTCGCACAGCGCTTTGCCGGTTGCTGGTCCACCGCGGGTGTACATCCGCACGATAGCAGCAGCTGGAACGCAGAAGTGGAAGCGAGCATCCGTAAACTAGCGCAGCAGCCGGAAGTGGTGGCGATTGGCGAATGCGGGCTGGATTTCAACCGTAATTTCTCTACTCCTGCGGAGCAGGAAGCAGCGTTCAGCGCGCAACTCGCCCTGGCAGCGGAACTGTCGATGCCGGTCTTTATGCACTGTCGCGATGCCCATGCGCGTTTTCTGGCGTTGCTCGACCCGTGGCTGGATAAGCTGCCGGGCGGAGTATTGCACTGCTTCACCGGCACGCGCGAAGAGATGCAGGCCTGCATCGATCGCGGCCTGTATATCGGCATTACCGGTTGGGTTTGCGATGAGCGTCGCGGGCTGGAACTGCGTGAGCTGCTGCCGTTTATTCCTGCAGACAGGCTGATGATTGAAACTGACGCGCCTTACCTTCTGCCGCGCGACCTGTCGCCAAAACCGAAATCACGACGTAACGAGCCCGCCTTCATGGCGCACATCCTGACGCAAATTGCCCACTGGCGCGGCGAAGAGGCGCAGTGGCTGGAACACGTCACAGACAATAACGTTAAATCACTGTTTAATATTGCGTTTTAGTTGCTGTCGGTTTTGCGAAAATCGGTGTTCTTCACGCTTTGCATGACCTGCTTGTTGAGCAGATTGAGCAGCAACATCGAGCGGGCTTCGCCGTCGGGCTCAGAGAAAATCGCCTGCAGACCTTCGAACGCGCCCTCGGTGATCACCACGCGGTCACCGGGGAACGGGGTGCTGGGGTCGGTAACGCCTTCCGGCTTATACACCGAAAGCTGATGAATAACGCTGGAAGGAACCGTCGCCGGATGCATGCCAAAACGCACAAAATGGCTGACGCCACGCGTCGCATTAATGGTAGTGGTATGAATTACTTCCGGATCAAATTCAACAAACAGGTAGTTGGGGAAAAGCGGTTCACTGACTGAAGTGCGCTTGCCGCGTACGATTTTCTCCAGGGTGATCATTGGCGTCAGGCAACTCACCGCCTGCCGTTCGAGATGTTCCTGAGCGCGCTGAAGTTGACCGCGTTTGCAGTACAGTAAATACCAGGCTTGCATAATGACTCTTTTCCACAATGTAGCGTGCAAGCATAACAAAAGTGTGATGCGATCGCGATGATAACTAACAGCGATAAGTCGAGCGTATTGGTTCACGTGATTTTAACAAAAATACAGCATCACAGCCTCATTCGCCGTATAATGAGGCGCTTACCAGGAGGCCATTAATTTCCCCATGAAATACCACGATCTACGCGACTTTCTGACATTGCTGGAGCAACAGGGCGAACTGAAACGTATTACGTTACCTGTTGACCCCCATCTGGAAATCACCGAAATTGCCGATCGCACCCTGCGTGCTGGCGGCCCGGCATTGCTGTTTGAGAACCCGACGGGTTACGACATGCCGGTGCTGTGTAATCTGTTTGGTACGCCAAGGCGCGTGGCGATGGGAATGGGGCAGGAAGATGTCAGCGCACTGCGCGAAGTGGGGAAACTGCTGGCCTTCCTGAAGGAGCCTGAACCACCGAAAGGGTTCCGCGATCTCTTCGATAAGCTCCCTCATTTCAAGCAAGTGCTTAACATGCCGACTAAGCGTCTGCGTGGCGCCCCCTGTCAGCAAAAAATTATCTCCGGCGATGACGTTGATTTATCGCGCATTCCGGTGATGACCTGCTGGCCAGAAGATGCGGCACCGTTAATCACCTGGGGGCTGACGGTTACACGCGGCCCGCACAAAGAGCGGCAGAACCTGGGCATTTATCGCCAACAGGTGATCGGCAAAAATAAACTGATTATGCGCTGGCTATCGCATCGCGGCGGCGCGCTCGATTTTCAGGAGTGGTGTGCGGCGCATCCGGGCGAGCGATTCCCGGTATCCGTGGCGCTGGGCGCCGATCCTGCGACGATTCTGGGTGCGGTTACACCGGTGCCGGATACCCTATCGGAATACGCGTTCGCGGGTTTGTTGCGCGGCACCAAAACCGAAGTGGTGAAGTGCGTATCCAACGATCTGGAAGTGCCAGCCAGCGCGGAAATCGTGCTGGAAGGGTACATCGAAATCGGTGAGATGGCACCGGAAGGGCCCTTTGGTGACCACACCGGTTACTACAACGAAGTGGATAACTTCCCGGTGTTTACCGTCACGCATATTACTCAGCGCGATGATGCTATTTATCACTCGACCTACACAGGTCGTCCGCCTGATGAACCGGCGGTGCTGGGGGTTGCGTTAAACGAAGTTTTCGTACCGATTCTGCAAAAGCAGTTCCCGGAAATTGTCGACTTTTACCTGCCGCCTGAAGGATGTTCTTATCGTCTGGCGGTTGTTACGATGAAAAAACAGTACGCCGGGCACGCGAAACGGGTGATGATGGGCGTATGGTCGTTTTTACGCCAGTTTATGTACACCAAGTTTGTTATCGTCTGCGATGACGATGTGAATGCGCGTGACTGGAATGACGTTATCTGGGCGATTACCACCCGTATGGACCCCGCGCGGGATACGGTACTGGTCGAAAATACGCCAATAGATTATCTGGATTTTGCCTCGCCGGTTTCCGGTCTGGGGTCAAAAATGGGGCTGGATGCCACCAATAAATGGCCAGGAGAAACCCAACGTGAATGGGGGCGTCCGATCAAAAAAGATCCGGCGGTTACGGCGCGTATCGACGCTATCTGGGATGAGCTGGCCATTTTTAGCGACAGCAAACGCGATTAACGCGGCTGTTCTGCCTGTTCAGGCACTGACGATTGGGGCAGTATTCCGACCCTGAAATGACTATAAGATCCGACAGAGGGAGCGCATGACAATTTTAAGCTGTAAAGTGACCTCGGTAGATGCCATCACCGACACTGTATATCGCGTCCGTTTAGTACCCGAAGCCCCATTCTCGTTCCAGGCGGGTCAGTATTTAATGGTCGTGATGGATGAACGCGATAAGCGCCCGTTCTCCATGGCCTCTACGCCGGATCAGCAGGACTATATCGAACTGCATATTGGCGCATCGGAGCTGAATTTATACGCGATGGCGGTAATGGATCGCATTCTGAAGGATCGCGAAATTGTCGTTGATATTCCTCATGGCGAAGCCTGGCTGCGCGATGATGAAGAACGGCCGCTTATTTTAATCGCGGGCGGTACGGGCTTCTCCTACGTGCGCTCTATTCTGCTGACTGCGCTGAAGCGTAACCCTAACCGTGATGTCACCATTTACTGGGGCGGCCGTGAAGAGAAACACCTGTACGATCTGGCCGAGCTGGAAGCGTTAACGGTGAATCATCCGAAGCTGAATGTTATTCCGGTTGTTGAGCAGCCTGATGATGAGTGGCGTGGACGCTCCGGTACCGTGCTGACGGCGGTCTTACAGGATTACGGTACGCTGGCGGAGCATGATATCTATATTGCAGGCCGTTTCGAAATGGCGAAAATCGCTCGTGACCTGTTCTGCAACGAACGTCAGGCGCGTGAAGACCGCCTGTTTGGCGATGCGTTTGCGTTTATTTAAGCAATAAAAAACCCGCCCCTGACAGGCGGGAAGAACGGCAACTAACCTATTTATTCGTAGGCCGGAGCCCGGCCTACAAGCACTTATACGCGTTCAAATACGGTCGCAATCCCCTGACCTAATCCAATACACATTGTCGCCAGACCGAACTGGGCGTCTTTGCGTTCCATCAGATTCAGCAACGTGGTACTGATTCGCGCGCCGGAGCAACCTAACGGGTGGCCCAAAGCGATCGCACCGCCGTTGAGGTTGATCTTCTCGTCGATTTGCTCCATCAGCCCCAGATCTTTAATACATGGCAGGATCTGCGCAGCAAACGCTTCGTTCATTTCGAACAGGTCTATGTCGCTTACTGACAGGCCGGCTTTTTTCAGCGCCAGCTTCGACGCCGGAACCGGGCCATAGCCCATGATAGACGGATCGCAGCCGACAACCGCCATCGAGCGTATACGCGCGCGCGGCGTGAAGCCCAGTTCGCGGGCACGGCTTTCGCTCATGACCAGCATGGCGGAAGCGCCATCGGAAAGCGCAGAAGAGGAACCTGCGGTGACCGTGCCGGTGACCGGGTCGAATGCTGGTTTCAGCGTCGCGAGCGCTTCAACCGTAGTTTCCGGGCGAATCACCTCATCGTAGTTAAACTGTTTCAGAACGCCGTCGGCATCGTGACCACCGGTCGGGACGATCTCATTTTTGAACGCGCCGGACTGGGTTGCGGCCCAGGCACGGGCGTGAGAGCGGGCGGCAAAGGCGTCCTGCATCTCACGGCTGATGCCGTGCATCCGCGCCAGCATTTCGGCGGTTAAGCCCATCATGCCTGCCGCTTTGGCGACGTTCCGGCTTAAGCCGGGGTGAAAATCGACGCCGTGGCTCATCGGTACATGGCCCATGTGCTCTACGCCGCCAATCAGACATGCATGCGCATCACCGGTCATGATCATACGGGCGGCGTCGTGCAGCGCCTGCATTGATGAGCCACACAGGCGGTTAACGGTGTTTGCAGGCACCGAGTGCGGTACTTCCGCCAGCAGGGCGGCGTTGCGCGCAATGTTAAAACCCTGCTCCAGCGTTTGTTGCACGCATCCCCAGTAAATATCATCAAGAGACGCCGCTTCCAGTGCCGGATTGCGTGACAGCAGACTGCGCATCAGATGCGCGGAGAGATCTTCCGCGCGCATGTGACGGAATGCGCCGCCCTTTGAACGGCCCATCGGGGTACGAATTGCATCGACAATGACAACCTGTTCCATTGTGACTCCTTAAGCCGTTTTCAGTGTGCCAACCGGACGGGCGGGCTCCACTGCGGGATAATACGGTTCGTTATGACGCGCTTTATTGCGCAGACCTTCCGGCACGTCATACAACGGGCCGAGGTGCTGATACTGCTGCGCCATATCGAGATATTTTGCGCTACCTAACGTGTCCAGCCAGCGGAATGCGCCGCCGTGGAATGGAGGGAAGCCCAGGCCGTAGACCAGCGCCATATCGGCTTCTGCCGGGCTGGCAATAATGCCTTCCTCCAGACAGCGCACCACTTCGTTGACCATCGGGATCATCATGCGGGCGATAATCTCTTCGTCGCTGAAGTCGCGTTTGGGCTGAGAAACATCGGCCAGCAGGCTGTCGGTTTGCGCGTCTTCTTCTTTTTTCGGTTTGCCTTTGCTGTCTTCTTTGTAGCGCCAGAAGCCGAGACCATTTTTTTGCCCGAATCGATTGGCTTCAAACAGAGCATCGATCGCATCGCGATAATCCTTCTGCATGCGCTGCGGGAAACCTGCCGCCATCACTGCCTGTGCGTGATGTGCAGTGTCGATACCGACCACGTCCAGCAGATACGCCGGGCCCATCGGCCAGCCGAACTGTTTCTCCATCACTTTGTCGACTTTGCGGAAGTCCGCACCGTCGCGAAGCAACTGGCTGAAACCGGCAAAGTAGGGGAACAGCACGCGGTTAACGAAGAAGCCGGGGCAGTCGTTGACCACAATCGGCGTTTTGCCCATCTGACTGGCCCAGGAAACCACTTTGGCGATGGTTTGCTCGCTGGTCTTTTTACCGCGAATGATCTCAACCAGTGGCATGCGGTGCACCGGATTGAAGAAGTGCATGCCGCAGAAGTTTTCCGGACGCTCCAGCGCGTCAGCCAGCTCGCTGATAGGAATTGTCGATGTATTGGAGGCCAGAACAGCATCCGGGCGGACTTTTTGCTCGGTTTCTGCCAGCACCGTTTTTTTCACTTTCGGATTTTCAACAACCGCTTCTACGACCACGTCTACACGGTCGAACCCTGCGTAATCCAGCGTGGGCTGAATAGTGGAAATGACGCCTGCCAGCTTCAGACCATCAATTTTGCCGCGCTCCAGTTGCTTATTCAGCAGTTTGCTGGCTTCTGTCATGCCAAGCGTCAGCGATTTCTCGTTGATATCCTTCATGATGACCGGCACGCCTTTCCAGGCGGACTGATACGCGATACCGCCGCCCATAATACCCGCGCCCAGAACGGCGGCGTGTTTTGGCGCATCGGTGGTTTTGGCGAGTTTTTTCGCCAGACCTTTTACGTATTGATCGTTCAGGAAGATACCAACCAACGCGCGTGCTTCGTTGGTGTGCGCCAGCGGGACAAAGCTTTGGTTTTCCAGCTTCAGCGCGTCATCGCGCCCCAGACGGGCAGCGGCTTCAATGGTTTTCACTGCTGTAATCGGCGCCGGGTAGTGTTTACCCGCCGTCTGCATCACCATGCCTTTGGCAATAGTGAAGCTCATGGTGGCTTCCACTTTACTGAGCTTCAGCGGTTCCAGCTTCGGACGACGCTTCGCGCGCCAGTCGAGATCGCCATTTATCGCCTGACGCAATACGGCCAGCGCGCCGTCGATCAGTTTCTCTTGTTTGACAACACCATCCACCAGGCCGATTTTCAGTGCTTGTTCAGCGCCAACATCTTTCCCGGCGGCGATGATTTCCAGCGCGCTGTCGGCACCCAGCAGACGCGGCATGCGCACGGAACCGCCAAAACCAGGCATGATCCCCAGTTTGGTTTCCGGCAGGCCGATGCGCAGGTCTGGCGTCGCTAAACGGTAATCGGTCGCCAGCACACACTCACACCCGCCACCCAGCGCGTAGCCATTTACGGCGGCGATGGTCGGAACCGGTAAATCTTCCAGACGGTTGAAGACGCTGTTAGCGAAATGCAGCCATTCGCTGAGCTGTTCTTCCGGCACCAGGAATAGCGAGAGGAATTCGGTAATGTCTGCGCCGACGATAAACGCCGCTTTTTCAGAGCGCAGCAGCAGCCCTTTCAGCTCTTTTTGTTTTTCGAGGACATCGAGCGCGTGACCGAGGCTGGCTACGGTCGCCGTATCTAATTTATTCACCGAGCCGGGGGCGTCGAACACCAGTTCGGCAATGCCATCTTCCAGCCAGTTGAGGTACAGGGTATCGCCTTTGTAGAGCATGTCAGTCTCCTGAATCCAGCAGTGTAATCTGGTCGTACCAGATGAGGCTGAGTGTGGTTTTTATGTTAATAAAATGCAAATCACTCTTTAAATATTTGCTGGGGAGATCACGACTGGTGGAGATCACGCAGGTTCGGTGAGGTGTGCTAAGATGCGAAAACTTGAGGGCAAAAATGTACAAGGACTAAAAATGGAATCACTGGCTGCACTCTACAAAAATCATATCGCCACCCTGCAGGAACGCGCGCGTAACGCGCTCGACCGCTTCAAGCTGGACGCGCTGCTAATTCATTCGGGCGAACTGATGAATGTGTTCCTCGATGACCATGCGTATCCGTTCAAGGTCAACCCGCAGTTTAAGGCCTGGGTGCCCGTAACACAGGTACCGAACTGCTGGCTGCTGGTGGATGGCGTCAATAAACCGAAGCTGTGGTTCTACTTGCCGGTGGATTACTGGCACAACGTTGAGCCGTTGCCGACCTCCTTCTGGACAGAGGAAGTTGAGGTGATTGCACTGCCGAAAGCGGACGGTATTGGTAGCCAACTGCCAGCGGCTCGCGGAAATATTGGCTATATCGGTCCGGTTCCGGAGCGCGCGATTGGCCTGGGTATTGCAGCCGACAAGATCAACCCGAAAGGGGTGATTGATTATCTGCACTACTATCGTGCTTATAAAACAGATTACGAACTGGCCTGTATGCGCGAAGCGCAGAAAACGGCAGTTAACGGTCACCGCGCAGCGGAAGAAGCTTTCCGTTCCGGGATGAGCGAGTTCGACATCAACCAGGCGTACCTGACGGCGACCGGCCATCGCGATACCGATGTACCGTATGGCAACATCGTGGCGCTGAATGAACACGCTTCTGTATTGCACTACACCAAACTGGATCACCGCGTGCCGTCTGAAGTGCGTAGCTTCCTGCTGGACGCTGGCGCGGAATACAACGGTTATGCCGCTGACCTCACCCGTACCTGGTCGGCAAACAGTGACAATGATTTCGCCCATCTGATCAAAGACGTGAACGACGAGCAACTGGCGCTGATCGCCACTATGAAAGCGGGCGTCAGCTATGTGGATTACCACATCCAGTTCCATCAGCGCATCGCAAAAATCTTGCGTAAACATCAGATCCTTACCGACATGAGCGAAGAGGCGATGGTTGAAAACGACCTGACCGGGCCGTTTATGCCACACGGTATTGGCCACCCACTGGGATTACAGGTTCATGATGTCGCGGGCTTTATGCAGGATGACACTGGCACGCACCTGGCTGCGCCGTCAAAATATCCGTACCTGCGCTGCACCCGCGTGTTGCAGCCGCGCATGGTGCTGACCATCGAGCCGGGAATTTACTTCATCGAATCTCTGCTGGCGCCGTGGCGCGAAGGGCAGTTCAGCAAGCACTTCAACTGGCAGAAAATTGACGCGCTGAAACCGTTCGGTGGGATTCGTATCGAAGATAACGTCGTGATCCACGAAAATAACGTTGAGAACATGACGCGCGATCTGAAACTGGCGTAATGGAAAGTTGGCCGATACCGGCGTCGCCGGTCACGTTTACTGAAGAGATCAAAAAGAGCCGTTTTATCACCCTGCTGGCGCATACCGACGGGGTAGAAGCGGCGAAAGCGTTTGTTGAATCGGTGAGGGCGGAACATCCTGATGCTCGCCACCATTGTGTCGCCTGGGTTGCCGGGCGGCCCGATGATTCACAGCAGCTTGGCTTTTCAGATGACGGTGAACCAGCGGGAACGGCGGGTAAGCCCATGCTGGCGCAGCTTATGGGAAGCGGCGTCGGCGAAATTACCGCCGTGGTGGTTCGCTACTACGGCGGCGTGCTGTTGGGAACGGGGGGCCTGGTGAAAGCCTATGGCGGTGGTGTCCAGCAGGCGCTAAATCAACTCACAACACAAATCAAAACGCCATTAACCGAATATACTCTGTTGTGTGAATACGGTCAGTTGTCGGGGATAGAAACGCTGCTGGGGCAATTCTCTGGCATCATTGTTACCAGTGATTATCAGGCATCGGTACAGCTACGCGTGGCGCTCCCACAAGCGAAAGTGGATGCTTTTACAGCAAAACTGGCTGATTTTAGCCGTGGTTCATTGCAATTGTTTGCGATTGAAGAATAATCCCCCTCCTTACTTTTATACCAAAGGAAGCGCCAGAGATGCATTTTCGTGCCATAACCCGAATTGTCGGACTTCTGGTCATCTTATTTTCGGGAACCATGATCCTTCCCGGCCTGGTGGCATTGATTTACCGCGATGGCGCCGGGCGGGCATTTACCCAAACCTTTTTTGTCGCGCTGGTGATTGGCTCATTACTGTGGTGGCCGAACCGCCGCGAGAAGGGCGAACTTAAATCGCGCGAGGGGTTTTTGATTGTGGTTCTTTTCTGGACCGTGCTGGGCAGCGTGGGTGCGCTTCCTTTTATTTTCTCTGAGCAGCCAAACCTCACGATAACCGATGCTTTTTTTGAATCCTTTTCCGGGCTGACGACGACCGGCGCGACGACACTGGTGGGCCTTGATTCACTTCCGCATGCGATTCTCTTTTATCGACAGATGCTGCAGTGGTTCGGCGGTATGGGGATTATCGTATTAGCCGTGGCGATTCTGCCTATCCTCGGTGTCGGGGGGATGCAGCTTTATCGTGCTGAGATGCCGGGGCCGCTGAAGGATAACAAGATGCGACCGCGTATTGCGGAAACGGCAAAAACCCTGTGGCTCATCTATGTGCTGTTGACCGTCGCTTGTGCGCTGGCGCTGTGGTTTGCGGGTATGCCGGCGTTCGACGCCATCGGTCACAGCTTCGCGACTATCGCGATTGGCGGCTTCTCGACGCATGACGCCAGCGTGGGCTATTTCGACAGCCCAACGATCAACACCATTATTGCTATCTTCTTACTGATCTCCGGGTGTAACTATGGCCTGCACTTCTCGTTACTGAGTGGGCGGAGCCTGAAGGTTTACTGGCGCGATCCGGAATTCAGAATGTTTATTGGCGTGCAATTGACGCTGGTCTTTATCTGTACGCTGGTGCTCTTTTTCCATAACGTTTACAGCTCGGCGCTGACGACGCTAAACCAGGCTTTCTTCCAGGTTGTATCAATGGCGACGACGGCGGGTTTTACGACGGACAGTATCGCGCGCTGGCCACTCTTCCTGCCGGTGCTGTTACTCTGTTCCGCGTTTATCGGCGGCTGCGCCGGATCGACGGGCGGGGGGCTGAAGGTGATTCGAATCCTGCTGCTGTTCAAGCAGGGGAACCGTGAACTGAAACGTCTGGTGCATCCGAACGCGGTGTACAGCATCAAGCTGGGCAACCGTGCGCTGCCGGAACGTATTCTCGAAGCGGTATGGGGATTCTTCTCTGCGTATGCGCTGGTGTTCATTATCAGTATGTTGGCGATTATCGCGACCGGCGTGGATGACTTCTCCGCGTTTGCCTCGGTAGTGGCAACACTGAATAACCTTGGGCCTGGGCTTGGGGTGGTGGCGGATAACTTTGCCAGTATGAACCCGGTGGCGAAGTGGATCCTGATTGCGAACATGCTGTTTGGTCGTCTGGAAGTCTTTACGTTGCTGGTATTGTTTACCCCAACTTTCTGGCGCGAATAAGTGGAGCTTGCGTTGAAAACATTAATCCTCTTCTCTACCCGTGATGGTCAGACGCGTGAAATTGCCGCCTACCTCTCTTCTGAGCTTAAAGAGCTGGGCGTTGATTCAGAACTGGTGAATCTGAACCGTACTCAGGACATTGAGTGGGAACAGTATGATCGCGTCGTGGTGGGGGCGTCGATTCGCTATGGGCACTTCCATTCTGCGGTCGATCGTTTTGTGAAAAAGCATGCCGCGCAGATGCAGGCATTACCGAGTGCTTTCTTCTCGGTGAACCTGGTAGCGCGTAAACCTGAGAAGCGCTCGCCGCAGACCAATAACTACACGCGTAAGTTTCTGTTGGCCTCGCCGTGGCAGCCAGATGCCTGCGCCGTTTTCGCCGGTGCGCTGCGTTACCCGCGTTATCGTTGGTATGACCGTTTTATGATCCGCCTGATTATGAAGATGACCGGCGGTGAAACGGATACCCGTAAAGAAGTGGTTTATACGGACTGGCAGCAGGTCGCTCATTTCGCTCGCGAAATTGCACATATTCCGCGCAAATAGCGTGCGAAGGGAGCGTATTGCCTGGAAAATGAGCTAACGAAAAGTTTTTTGTATTTTATGCTTGCGGGATCTCAATTACTCCCTATAATGCGCTCCCACTGACACGGCAACAGCCGCTTCGGTTGAAGAGAAAAATCCTGAAAATCAGGGTTGACTCTGAAAGAGGAAAGCGTAATATACGCCACCTCGCGACAGTTCGCTAAAGCGCGTCGCAACTGCTCTTTAACAATTTATCAGACAATCTGTGTGGGCACTCAACGATACGGATTCTTAACGTCGCAAGACGATAAATGAATACCAAGTCTCTGAGTGAACACGTAATTCATTACGAAGTTTAATTCACGAGCATCAAAC
>QNRL01000012.1 GCA_003315335.1 Pseudocitrobacter faecalis | reverse complement strand
GTTTGATGCTCGTGAATTAAACTTCGTAATGAATTACGTGTTCACTCAGAGACTTGGTATTCATTTATCGTCTTGCGACGTTAAGAATCCGTATCGTTGAGTGCCCACACAGATTGTCTGATAAATTGTTAAAGAGCAGTGCAACGCGGCGTGAAGCTCACCGTTGCGAGGTGCGCATAATACGCTTTCCTCTTTCAGAGTCAAGCGCTTATTTTCGCTTTTCTCTGGCGGCGTTCCCGGAGGAAGCCTGCTAACCCGGTGGCCTGGAAGCCGTTGTTCCGTGTCAGTGGAGGCGCATTATAGGGAGTTATTTCTGACAGACAAGAGGTTATTAAAAAAAAATGACAGTTCGTACTTTTTTTCACCATTACGCATGGTAATACGCCATAAAATGCACTCTTTGCCGTTTTTGCAGCCGATTTTTATCCGTGAATGGCATACTAGAAACAATAACAAGATACAGGACACCTTTTATGTCTTTAAGCGCACAGCAATTAGCAGCTCAAAAAAACATCTCGTGGGTATTAGCGGAGAAGTTAGCTCAGAAAATCCTCAAAGGTGAATATCCTCCAGAAAGTATTCTGCCGGGTGAAATGGAATTGGGTGAGATCTTTGGCGTCAGCCGTACCGCCGTACGTGAAGCGGTTAAAACCCTTTCCGCGAAAGGGATGCTTTTGCCGCGCCCGCGCATAGGCACTCGTGTCATGCCACAATCGCACTGGAACTTTCTCGATACTGAGCTGCTTGCCTGGTGGCTGACGGAAGATAATTTTCAGGAAGTGATGAAACACTTTCTGGTACTCCGTCACAGCCTTGAGCCACAGGCATGCTCACTGGCCGCCGTATTAGGCACCGCAGAGCAAAAAGCGGAGCTCAATACATTAATGAAGGAGATGGCGATTCTGAAAAAGAACTTCGATCGCCAACGCTGGGTTGATGTAGATACCGCCTGGCACGAACATATCTACGAAATGACGGCGAACCCGTTCCTGATCTCTTTCGCTAAACTCTTCCATTCGGTGTATCACACCTACTTTACGTCAATTACGCAGGATGAAGTGATTGAACTGGAAAAGCATCAGGCAATTGTTAACGCCATTCAGGAAAGTGATAGCCAAAAAGCGTTTATTGCCTGCCAGGCGCTCTTAAGCGCGCCACATATTCGACCAGGAGTATAAGAGCATCGCATGATTAAGAAAAAAGCGCGGAGTATGGCCGGGCTGCCGTGGATAGCCGCCATGGCATTTTTTATGCAGGCCCTGGATGCGACGATCCTTAATACCGCACTCCCCGCCATCGCGCACAGCCTAAACCGTTCACCGCTCGCCATGCAGTCTGCCATTATCAGTTACACTCTGACAGTCGCCATGCTGATCCCGGTAAGTGGCTGGTTGGCCGACCGCTTCGGTACTCGTCGCATCTTTATGATTGCCGTAACGCTTTTCACGCTAGGTTCGTTAGCCTGCGCCCTCTCAACATCATTACTTGAGCTGGTTATCTTCCGCGTTATTCAAGGTATCGGCGGGGCGATGATGATGCCCGTCGCACGCCTGGCACTACTGCGCGCATATCCACGTAGCGAACTCCTGCCGGTGCTTAACTTCGTCACCATGCCGGGTTTGGTGGGGCCAATTCTTGGCCCGGTACTCGGCGGCGTGCTGGTCACGTGGGCCAGCTGGCACTGGATTTTCCTGATTAATATTCCAATTGGAATTACCGGCCTTATCTATGCCCGCAAATACATGCCCAACTTCACCACGCCAAAGCGAAGCTTTGATATGTCCGGATTTCTGCTGTTTGGCCTGAGCCTCGTGCTGTTCTCCAGCGGGATGGAGCTGTTCGGCGAACGCATTGTGGCAAGCTGGATAGCTTTCGCGATTATCGGCATCAGTATTCTGCTGTTGCTGGCTTATATTCGCCACGCCCGTCGTCATCCCTCACCGCTTATCTCTCTGTCGCTCTTTAAGACGCGCACTTTTTCCGTCGGGATTGCCGGAAACCTGGCCACGCGTTTGGGCACCGGCTGCGTGCCGTTCCTGATGCCGCTGATGTTGCAGGTCGGTTTTGGCTACCCCGCGTTAATCGCGGGTTGCATGATGGCCCCGACCGCGCTCGGGTCTATTCTGGCAAAATCAACGGTGACGCAGGTGCTGCGCTGGCTGGGCTACAGGAAAACGCTGGTGGGGATTACACTGTTTATTGGCGTGATGATTGCGCAATTCTCGCTGCAATCGCCCTCAATGCCGATATGGATGTTGATCCTGCCGCTGTTTGTGCTCGGGATGGCAATGTCGACGCAGTTTACGTCGATGAACACCATTACGCTCGCTGATCTGACGGATGAGAACGCCAGCAGCGGCAACAGTATGCTGGCCGTCACGCAGCAGCTTTCGATCAGTTTAGGGGTGGCGATCAGCGCCGCCGTACTAAGGGTGTATCAGGGAATGGAAGGCTCAAACACCATCGAGCAATTCCACTACACCTTTATTACGATGGGTGGGATAACGGTAGTGTCAGCATTAATGTTTATGCTGCTGAAACCGAAAGATGGCCGCAACCTGATCAAGGAGCGGCACAAAGCTTAAACAGAGCCGCGAACCACCAGCTCGGGCGTCAGCTGCACGCGCTGCTGTTTCTGTCCGGGCTGGGCCATACGGTGGATCAATACATCAATCGCCAGTTCGCCCAGTTCATCTTTGGGCTGATGAATGGTCGTGAGCGGTGGCGTCATGTAGCGCGCCAGTTCAATATCGTCATAACCAATCACCGCCATATCCTGTGGAATGCGCAACCCAGCCTGATAAAGCGCCTGATACGCCCCTACCGCCATCGCGTCATTTCCGACAAATACCGCCTGCGGTAACTCAGGCAATGTCAGAAGTTGCTGCATAGCGTCAAAACCACCGCCGAATTCAAAGTTACTGGTTATCACATATCCGTCAGGAACGGGAAGCCCCGCATGCTGCATAGCTGAGCGATATCCTTCCAGACGCAGACGCGCCGGCGTTTTATCCAGCGGCCCGGCGATACAGGCGATGCGAGTGTGGCCCTGTTCGATGAGATAACGTGTTGCCATGTCACCGCCCAGCAAAGAGTTATCCTGTATCAGATCGCTGTCACCATCGAACGGCGCCCAGTCCATCATCACCGTCGGAATGGACGGATAACGCTGCATAATCTCCTGCGATGGCTGATGCGTTTCGGTGCATAACAGCAATAACCCATCAACGCGTTTTTGCATTAGCGTCTCCAGGTTGCGGTTCATTCGCTGCTCGTCGCCTTCGGTATTGCACAGTACCAGGCTGTAACCGCGCTCAAAACAACTGCGCTCTACGCCCCGCACCAGCTCCGAATAGAATGGATTGGTACTGGCCGTGATCAGCATGCCGATAGTGCGGGTTTGATTCAGTTTGAGGCTTCGCGCTATCGCGGATGGCGCGTAGTTCAGGCTTTTGATGGCCGCATCAACTTTTTCAGTGATCGCTTCACTGACGTAGCGGTCTTTATTAATGACGTGAGAAACGGTAGAGGTTGAAACGCCCGCCACGCGAGCGACATCTTTCATGGTAGCCAAACATTACCTCTGCTGATTCAGAAATTCGTCGATCTCTTCACGCCAGGGAACGGAAGGCTGCGCGCCTTTACGAGTGACGGCAATGGCCGCCGCCGCGTGCGCAAACCGGATCGCCTCGTTCAGTGGTTTATCTTCCAGCAGTGCGGTGATCAGCGCACCGTTAAAGGTATCTCCGGCGGCGATGGTATCAATAGCCTGCACTTTAAAGCCCGGCACGCGTTGACCTTCACCCTTGACGCTTGCCCACACGCCACGGCTGCCCAGGGTGATGATAACGGTATCAATGCCTTTGCTGTGCAACGCCTGTGCCGCTTTCGCCGCATCATCATCGTTTTCCACGCGGATGCCGGTTAACTTCTCAGCTTCCGTTTCATTCGGCGTGATAATGTCCACCAGCGCCAGCAGTTCATCAGACAGCTCACGCGCCGGGGCGGGATTTAAAATCACCTGCGTCTGGTGCTGATAGGCAATTTTAGCTGCCAGCATGACGCTTTCCAGCGGTGATTCCAGCTGCATCAGCAGTGCATCCGCCTGTGCAATACGCGTTTTCTGTGCTTCAACCAATGCAGGCGACAGTGCCGCATTTGCGCCCGCATGAATACCAATGACGTTTTCGCCTTCGCCGTTAACGAAAATCAGCGCCACGCCGGTCGATTCCCCCGCAATAACGCTTACCGGTGCCACGTCGATGCGATCGTTGGCCAGCTGTTGACGCACGCGTTCGCCAATATCATCTTCACCTGTACAGGCAATAAACGCGATATTCGCGCCGCTGCGCCCGGCAGCCACCGCCTGGTTGGCACCTTTGCCGCCAAAAGCGACCTGATACTGGTTGCCGGTGACGGTTTCACCCGGCGTCGGGAAAGAGTCAAGATTAAGGATGTGATCGGCATTGATGCTGCCAAGAACGACGAGTTTGCCTGCGGTTTTCATTTCAGCGTGTCCGATAAGTGCGCCACCCGTTGCCGGGTGGCGCGTGCCCTGCTTTTCTTTATAGGTTGTCCCTCAAGCCTTTTGTGGCCCGATGGTGACTTATTGCTTAATGACCAGTTTCAGGTCAACCGGATATTTAGCCTGAACTTTCTCACCTTTCAGGACCTTATCCGCAGTTTCAACGCCTTTCGCGCCGATCTGCTCTGGCAACTGAGCAATAGTCGCTGCCAGTTTGCCATCATTTACTGCTTTTTCGCCATCTGGCGTGCCGTCAAACCCGACAACCATCACATCGGATTTACCTGCAGTTTGCAGCGCACGCAGTGCACCCAGCGCCATTTCGTCATTCTGAGCAAATACGGCCTGTACATCCGGATGCGCCGTCAGCAGGTTCTGCATGACGTTCAGCCCCTTAGTGCGGTCGAAATCAGCCGGTTGGCTCGCCAGCACGTTAAATTTGTGCGCGGCCACGGCCTGCTGGAAACCTTCACCACGCTCGCGCGCGGCAGAGGTTCCGGCGATACCCTGTAATTCAATCACTTTGGCGCCTTCACCGGCTTTCTTCGCAATGTAATCACCGGCGATTTTTCCGCCCAGCACGTTATCAGACGCGATATGGCTGACCACTTCACCTTTGGATGCTACGCGGTCGAGGGTGATTACCGGAATTTTAGATTGGTTAGCCATTTTGATGGCGTTACCCACGGCGTCGGAATCCGTCGGGTTGACCAGCAGAATTTTCGCACCGCGCACGGTGAGATCCTGCACGTTCGCCAGCTCTTTCGCCGGGTTGTTCTGCGAATCCAGCACGACCAGGTTGTAGCCCAGTTTGTCGGCTTCTTTCTGCGCGCCATCCTTCAGCGATACGAAGAACGGGTTATTCAGAGTAGAGATGACCAGCGCGATGGTGTCTTTCGCCATCGCGTTTGCGCTGACGGTGGCGCTCAGCGCAACAGCAGAAACCAGGGTAGCCAGTTTTTTCATATTCATAGTTAAGATGTCCTGTAGAGTCGTGAGTTACTGCTTTTTGTTGTCTACCAGCACCGCCAGCAAAATCACCACTGCTTTAACGATCATCTGGTAATAGGAAGAAACGCCGAGCAAATTCAAACCATTATTCAGGAAACCGAGAATCAGTGCGCCGATCAGCGTCCCAACAATGCGACCTTTACCGCCCGCAAGGCTGGTGCCGCCCAACACAACCGCTGCGATAGCATCCAGCTCGTAGCCCGTGCCCGCTGTCGGCTGTGCAGAAGAGAGACGCGCCACTTCGATAACGCCCGCCAGCGACGCCAGCAAACCGCACAACGCGTAGACGATGATTTTGATTTTATTGACGCTGATCCCGGAAAGACGCGTTGCTGCTTCGTTACCGCCCAGCGCATAGATATAGCGACCAAGACGCGTATGGTGCAGCATGTACCAGGCCGCCAGGAAGACAATCGCCATGATCCACACCGGCGTCGGGATGCCCAGCGGGCGGCCAATCCCGAACCAGCCGAACAGATCGGCGTTATCCGTAAAGCCGGTATTCACCGGACTGCCGTTGGTGTACACCATGGTCACCCCGCGCAGCAGCAGCATCATCACCAGCGTGGCGATAAATGCCTGAACGCGGCCTTTCGCGACAATCACTCCGGTCACCGCGCCGATTGCGCCGCCGAGCGCCAGCGCGGCAGCTACCGCCACCAGCGCA
Organism: Pseudocitrobacter faecalis; assembly: GCA_003315335.1. GTDB lineage: Bacteria > Pseudomonadota > Gammaproteobacteria > Enterobacterales > Enterobacteriaceae > Pseudocitrobacter > Pseudocitrobacter faecalis. Next base: position 110,311 of record QNRL01000012.1, on the reverse strand, counting down.
TTGACTTCAAGGCCGACAATCGAGGCTGCGACAGCGCCGGTTAACGCCAGCAGGGAGCCGACGGACAGGTCGATCCCGGAGGTTAAAATCACCAGCGTCATCCCCACCGCCATAATGGCGTTGACGGATGTCTGTTGCAGGATGTTGAACAGGTTATTGACGGTAAAAAAGTTGGGGCTCATGGTCGAGACGATGGCAATCAGCACCAGCAGCGCGATCAGCGATTTTTGCTCCATCAGCCATGCTTTGGTGAAATAACGGCGACCAGCGACAGCCTGGTTTGTCATCTTCTTTACTCCTGATTCACACGGTTAAGCTTGCCCACAGCGGCAGCCATTAATACTTCCTGGGTGGCCTGCTCGCGTGTAAATTCACCGCCGAGATGCCCTTCATGCATCACAATAATGCGATCGCTCATCCCCAGAACTTCCGGCATCTCGGAGGAGACCAGAATAATGCTCAGACCATCGGCCTTGAACTGGTTGATAAGCTGATAAATCTCTTTCTTCGCGCCAACATCTACGCCACGCGTAGGTTCGTCGAGGATCAGCACTTTTGGGCGCGTCATCAGGCCACGCGCGATAGCCACTTTCTGCTGATTACCGCCCGAGAGCAGGCCGATGGCCTGTTCCATTGATGGCGTTTTGACGTTAAACAGACGGATAAAATCGCTCACCGCCTGCTGTTCATCTTTATGCTTCAGGCTGCCGCCCGCGTGGCTGAAGTAGCGCAGCGCCGTCAGCGACATATTCTCTTTTACCGACATGCCGAGTACTAAGCCGTCACGCTTGCGGTCTTCAGAGATATAGACGATGCCGTTCGCCAGACCATCCTGCGGTGAACGCGCCACCACTTCGTGGCCGTCGAGCGTGACATATCCACTGCTGCGCGGCAGCACGCCGTACAGCACTTTCATCAACTCCGTGCGTCCGGCCCCCATCAGGCCCGCAACGCCAAGAATTTCACCTTTGCGCAGCGTGAAGGAGACGTTTTCAACACCCGATCCACACAGGTTATCGACCTTCAGGCGGATCTCACCCGGCGCTTTATCAAGGCGCGGATATTGATCTTCGAGCTTACGGCCTACCATCATTTCGATCAGTGTATCTTCAGTAAGGGATGCGACTTCCCGCTCGGCGATAAATTGCCCATCGCGGAATACGGTAACGTCATCGCAAATCTCGAAGATCTCTTTCATGCGGTGGGAGATATAGACAATGCCGCGCCCCTGCGATTTCAGCTCGTGAATGACGCGGAACAGGGATTCGGTTTCGGTATCAGTCAGCGCATCGGTCGGTTCATCCATCACGATGACTTTCGACTCAAAGCTCAGTACCTTGGCAATTTCCACCATCTGCTGGTCGCCGATGGAGAGCTCGCCCACCAGCCGGTCACTTTTAAAGCGCAGGTTGAGTTTTGCCAGCAGCACGTCTGCTTCGGCATACATCTTCTTCCAGTCGATTTTGCCAAAGCGATTCACAAATTCGCGGCCCAGGAAGATGTTTTCCGCAATGGTGAGCTGCGGGATCAGGTTCAGCTCCTGGTGGATAATGCCAATCCCGGCCTCCTGCGACGCCTTTGGCCCGCTGAAGGTCGTTTCTTTGCCCAACCATAACAACGAACCGGCATCGCGAGAGTAGATACCGGTCAGCACTTTCATCATCGTGGATTTACCGGCGCCGTTTTCGCCCACCAGCGCCATCACGCGGCCCGCATAAACATTTAACGCCGCGCCAGAGAGGGCTTTCACGCCCGGGAAGGATTTATCGATACCTTTTAATTGCAGTAATGCGTCCATGTTGGCCTCAGAAGGTGACGCCAGCACAGAGAATAATGTTCGCATACGGGGAACACTCCCCGCTGCGAATCACCGCCTGACTGTCTGCGGTTTGTTTTTTAAACTGCTCATGGGTGGTGTAACGAATTTCTATGGTATTTCCTTGGTGTTGTTGCAGTTGCCCGATGAATTTGAGCAACGTTTCGTGGAGTTGCGGATTATGTTGTTTAATCTCCGAGGCGAGAATGGCGGCCTCAACCTGCATTTCACGGGTCACCACGTCCAGCACCTGCATAAAGGTGGGAACGCCCTGAGTTAATGCCATATCGATACGCGTTGTACTGCGTGGGATGGGTAAACCTGCATCACACACCACCAGCGTATCGGTATGCCCCAGGCGGGAGATAACCGATGAGATCTCAGAATTAAGTACCGTGCCTTTCTTCATTTTCTTGCTCCACTAGCGAAACGTTTCGCTGTTGTAAGTTTAATCTTAAGAGTGAGCAGAAAACCAACATGACGTAACAGAATTGTGATCGTCGTCGAAACGTTTCGCTCGCGATGTAAAAAGTGAAGAGTAGAAAGAGAAACGCCGGGAGGTGATAAACCTTCCCGGCGTTTTGACTGGCGTTAAATCTCGACCTGGGTGCCCAGTTCGATAACCCGGTTCGGCGGGATTTCGAACTGATCCGGCGCGCGCAGGGCGTTACGCTGCAGCAGCAGATAAAGCTTACCGCGCAGGCGCAAATACCACGGGCGTTTACCGACAATCAGCGATTCATGCGACATAAAGAACGAGGTTTCCATCATTCGACAGCTTAATCCTTCAAGGCCGCAACGGTGGAAGACCTCTTCCACATTCGGCGTTTCGCGCCAGCCATAGCTGGCCACCACCCGCCAGAAGGTCGGCGAAAGCTGTTCAATCTGCACACGACGCACGTTGTGGACGTAAGGCGCATCTTCCGTGCGCAGCGTCAGTAAGATCACACGCTCATGCAGCACCTTGTTGTGCTTGAGGTTGTGCATCATGGCAAATGGAATCACGTTCAGCGCGCGCGACATATATACCGCGGTGCCCGGAACGCGAACCGGCGGTGATTTCTCCAGCGAGGCGATCATCGCTTCCAGAGAGTTGCCGTGCTCATGCATACGACGCAGCAGACGGAAGCGCTCGCTTTTCCAGGTCGTCATCACGATAAACATCACCGTACCGAGGCTCAGCGGCAGCCAGCCGCCGGAGACGATTTTATCGAGGTTCGCCGAGAACAGCGGAATATCGATACACAGGAAGGCGACCAGAATGAACGCCACAAGGAACTTATTCCAGTGCCAGTTTTTACGCGCCACGGTGGTCGACAGAATCGAGGTCAGCACCATAGTGCCGGTCACCGCAATACCGTATGCCGCCGCCAGATTACTGGAGTGCTCGAAGTTGATAATCACAATCACCACGGAGAAATAGAGCAGCCAGTTGATGAACGGGATGTAAATCTGCCCGGACTCCATCTCGGAGGTGTGGATGATGCGCATCGGTGAGAGATACCCCAGACGCACCGCCTGGCGAGTCAGGGAGAAGACACCGGAAATAACCGCCTGCGAGGCGATAACCGTCGCCAGCGCCGCCAGAATCAGCAGCGGGATCAACGCCCATTCTGGCGCGAGCAGGAAGAACGGGTTCTTAATCGCTTCCGGATGCTTCAAAAGCAGCGCGCCCTGACCAAAGTAGTTCAGCGTCAAAGACGGCAGCACCACAGAGAACCAGGCTAAACGAATCGGGAATTTACCGAAGTGGCCCATATCCGCATACAGCGCTTCTACCCCGGTAATGGAGAGGACAACCGCCCCCAGCGCCACAAACGACACCATCTTATATTCAAGGAAGAAGTGTACCGCCCAAACTGGATTGAGCGCCTGAAGGACTTCCGGGTTTCCGATAATGCTACGCACGCCCAGCACCGCCAGAATCAGGAACCACGCCAGCATAATCGGGGCGAAGAGTTTGCCCACCATGCCGGTACCGTGCTTCTGAATCATAAACAGCAGCGTCAGCACCAGGATTGAGAGCGGCACTATCCAGCTATCAAGCTGCGGCGCGACAATTTCCAGGCCTTCAATGGCCGACATCACCGAAATCGCAGGCGTAATGACCACTTCCCCATAGAAGAAGCTGCCGCCAATCAATCCGATTATCACCAGGAACGAGGTGGTTTTAGCCGACGTGTTGCGTCCCGCCAAAGACATTAGCGTCAGAATCCCCCCCTCACCGGCGTTATCCGCGCGCATGACGAAGGTCAGGTACTTAATGGATACAACAAAGATCAGCAGCCAGAAGATTAATGACAGAAAGCCAAAAACCGCGTCACGTTCAACGCCAAAACCAAACTGCCCGGACAAACATTCTCGAAGAGTATAAAGAGGGCTGGTGCCGATATCGCCGTATACCACCCCAATGGCAGCGAGGGTTATCGCCGACAAAGATTGCTTCTTATCAGTGCTCATAGACTAGTCTTTCGTTTGTAAAACAAATGAGTGCCTGGTCCCTTGGCCCACGAAAAGCGCACAGTATGCACGATTAATCGCAAAATCGTACCCTTATGTGAATTCATATTAACCTGGCGCAAAGAAAATGAAGCGCTTCTTCAGCCTATTATCCTCGTCCATGAAACGTCTATACTCGCTCAGTTAGCCGTATGTTCGGCGAAAGGATGCAACTCAATTATGGCCCAATCACATTTATTAGCAGAAAGAATTTCGCGCCTGAGTAGCGCGCTTGAGAAAGGGCTGTATGAACGCAGTCACGCTATCCGCCTGTGCCTGCTGGCAGCGCTCAGCGGTGAGAGCGTGTTTTTGCTTGGCCCGCCAGGTATCGCCAAGAGCCTGATTGCGCGACGCATTAAGTTCGCGTTTCAACACGCGCGCGCCTTTGAATATCTGATGACCCGCTTCTCCACGCCGGAAGAAGTATTTGGCCCACTGTCCATCCAGGCGTTAAAAGATGAAGGGCGCTATGAGCGTCTGACCGCAGGCTATTTACCGGAAGCGGAAATTGTCTTTCTTGATGAGATCTGGAAAGCTGGCCCGGCGATACTGAACACCCTGCTGACCGCAATCAACGAACGCCATTTCCGCAACGGCGCGACGGTCGAGAAAATCCCGATGCGCCTGCTGGTGGCCGCATCGAACGAACTCCCTGAAGCAGAAAGCAGCCTTGAAGCGCTGTATGACCGCATGCTCATTCGCCTGTGGCTCGACAAAGTGCAGGAAAAAGGCAACTTCCGTTCCATGCTCGTAAACCAGCAGGATGAGAATGAAAACCCGGTAGCACCAGGCCTTCAGGTTACCGATGAAGAGTTCTTCCAGTGGCAAAAAGACATAGGCCAGGTCAAACTGACGGATGCCGTTTTTGAACTGATCTTCACCCTGCGCCAGCAGCTTGATACGCTGCCAAATGCGCCCTATGTCTCCGACCGTCGCTGGAAGAAAGCGATTCGCCTGTTGCAGGCCTGCGCATTCTTCAGTGGGCGCGACGCCATTGCGCCTATCGATCTTATTTTGCTTAAAGAGTGCCTGTGGCATGACGCGCAAAGCCGCAATTTAATGCAACAGCAGCTTGAAATATTGATGACCGGACACGCCTGGCAACAGCAATCCATGCTGAATCGCCTGAGCGCCATTACTCAGCATCGTTTGCAGCTTCAGCAGCAGGAAAGTGACAAAACCGCGCTCAAAGTGAACCGACTGGGCGGTATGTTCAGCCGTAAACCGCACTATGAGCTTCCACCTGAAGTACAAAGCCCGACGGTCACGTTACTGCTGCAAAAACCGCTGAAATTGCACGATATCGACGTCATTCACATCACCTTCGAGCGTCAGGTGCTGGCGCACTGGCTGGAGAAAGGCGGCGAAATCCGCGGTAAACTCAATGGCATAGGTTTTGCGCAGACGCTGAATATGGAAGTGGATAACGCGCAGCATCTGGTCGTGCGTGATATCAGTTTGCAGGGCTCACGCCTGGCGTTGCCGGGAACAGAAAGCCAACAGAACATGCCTGCCGAAATCAAACAGCAGCTCGACGAACTGGCGGAAGAGTGGCATCGACAGCATCTCAGTTTTAACGATCAGCAAAAATGCCTGTTCATTCATAGCGACTGGCTGGCACAGATCGAAGCCAGCCTGCAGGATGTCGCGTCGCAGATCAAACAGGCCCAGCAATGCTGACAATCGATACGCTCAACGTGATGCTGGCGGTCAGCGAAGAGGGATTGATCGAAGAGACGATCATCGCCCTGCTGGCGTCACCACAGCTATCGGCATTCTTTAAGAAATTCCCGCGCCTGAAAAGCGCCATTACGGAAGACCTGCCCCGCTGGCGTGAAAACCTGAAAAGCACGCTTAAAGGCACGCATGTGCCGCCAGAGCTGGAAGAAGAAGTGCTCTGTTATCAGCAGTGTCAGACCTTCTCCACACAGCAAATCAATGCGCAGCTGCCGCAGATCCTGGCGTTGCTGAAAAAGGTGCGCTCACCCTACGCCGAGCAGGCACAGCAACTGGCGACGCATAATCCCACCTTTACCCCGGCGCTGCATACGCTATTTCTGCAACGCTGGCGGCTGAGCCTGGTGGTACAGGCGACATCACTTAACCAGCAGTTACTGGAAGGCGAACGGGAACAGTTGCTGAGCGAAGTTCAGGAGCGCATGACCTTAAGCGGCCAGCTGGAGCCAGTGCTGGTGGAGAACGAAAACGCCGCCGGTCGCCTGTGGGATATGAGCGCCGGGCAGCTTAAGCGCGGTGATTATCAGTTGATCGTGAAATATGGCGATTTCCTCAGTCAGCAGCCGGAACTGATGCAACTGGCCGATCAACTGGGGCGATCGCGCGAAGCAAAATCGGTGCCCAAAAAAGATGCGCCAATGGAAACCTTCCGCACGCTGGTGCGCGAACCGTCGACGGTGCCAGAGCAGGTCGACGGCATTCAACAGAGCGATGACATTCTGCGTCTGTTGCCGCCGGAACTCGCTACGCTCGGCATTACCGAGCTGGAGTATGAGTTTTACCGGCGGCTGGTGGAGAAACAGCTTCTCACCTACCGACTGCACGGCGACGCGTGGCATGAGAAAATCACCGAACGCCCGGTGGTACATCAGGATGTAGACGAACAACCACGCGGGCCGTTTATCGTCTGCGTAGATACCTCAGGCTCAATGGGCGGCTTTAACGAGCAGTGCGCGAAAGCCTTTTGTCTTGCGATGATGCGTGTGGCGCTGGCGGATAACCGCCGCTGCTTCATTATGTTGTTTTCCAGCGAAGTGGTGCGCTACGAACTGACCGGCCCGCAGGGGATCGAACAGGCAATCCGTTTCCTGAGCCAGCGTTTTCGCGGCGGCACTGATATGGCGAGTTGTTTTCGCGCCATCGTCGAACGACTGGAAAATCCGGCCTGGCAGGATGCCGATGCGGTGGTGATTTCAGACTTTATTGCCCAGCGGCTGCCGGATGAGGTGGTGAATAAGGTAGGGGAGTTACAGCGAAAACATCAGCACCGTTTTCACGCGGTGGCGATGTCTGCGCATGGCAAACCCGGCATCATGCGCATCTTTGACCACATCTGGCGCTTTGATACCGGGTTGCGTAGCCGCCTGCTCAGACGCTGGCGGCGGTAAATCTTACAGCAGGGAAGAGACGCCTTCACGAACCTGCGCTGGCCATACGCCGCACTGAACCTGCCCAATGTGGGAGAGTTGCAGCAGCAGCATGGTCAGGCGTGACTGACCAATCCCGCCACCGATGGTCTGCGGCATTTCACCGCGCAGCAGCGCCTGGTGCCACTCCAGTTGCAGACGCTCTTCGTCGCCGGTCAACTGTAACTGGTGTTGCAGCGCTTTTGCATCAACGCGGATCCCCATAGAAGAGAGCTCGAACGCATCTTCCAGAATGGGGTTCCACACCAGGATATCGCCGTTCAGGCCCGCCAGACCGGATTCCACCTGCGTGCTCCAGTCATCATAATCCGGCGCACGGACGTCGTGGCGCTGCCCATCAGAGAGCTTACCACCGATCCCAATCAGGAAGACGGCACCCAGTTCTTTGGCAATCGCACGTTCACGACCTTTCGCGTCGAGATCCGGATAACGGCTTAACAGTGTCTGGCTGTGCACAAAGTGGATCTGTTCTGGCAGGAACGGTGCCAGGCCAAACTCTTTGCTTACTGCCGCTTCCGTTTCTTTAATTCCAGCCCAAATCGCCTTCACGGTACTTTCCAGGGTACCGAGATGGCGCTCGCCATCTCCCATCACACGTTCCCAGTCCCACTGGTCAACGTAAACGGAGTGGATTGGCGAAAGGCGGTCTTCATCGGGGCGAAGGGCTTTCATGTGCGTGTAGAGCCCTTCGCCCGCGCTGAAGTCGTGCTGCCCCAGGGTTTGACGTTTCCACTTAGCCAGAGAGTGCACCACTTCAAACTGGGCCTCTGGCAGCGCTTTCACTTTTACCTGTACCGCTTTTTCGCAACCAGAAAGGTTGTCCTGCGTCCCGTCCCCTACGCGGCTCAGCAGCGGTGCCTGGACTTCAATCAGGCCCAACTTTTCTTCTAGCTGACGTGAGAAAAAGGATTTTACGAAACTAATCTGGCGTTGTTTTGCGATGTAAGCGGTTTTCATTTTTTATTACTCCTGCGTCCTGTTGGTTATGATTAAGCAACAGAATGAGGGTCATATTCAATAATCAACAGATAAAAAGGCGAGTTCACTTTTGATTCGTTAAAAACAGGCGCTAAAATAGAAAGAATCATCATTCTTCATAAGAAAAAGCTATGGAAAATTATCAGATCGACAATCTGGACCGCGGCATCCTTGACGCCTTAATGGCGAATGCGCGTACCGCCTATGCGGAATTAGCCAAACAGTTCGGCGTCAGCCCTGGCACCATTCACGTTCGCGTCGAAAAAATGAAGCAAGCGGGCATAATCACCGGCGCGCGGGTTGACGTCAGCCCAAAACAGCTTGGATACGACGTCGGGTGCTTTATCGGCATTATATTGAAGAGCGCGAAAGACTATCCGTCCGCACTGGCGCGGCTGGAAAGCCTGGATGAAGTTACCGAGGCGTACTACACCACCGGGCATTACAGCATCTTTATTAAAGTGATGTGCCGTTCGATCGACGCGTTGCAGCACGTACTTATCAACAAGATCCAAACAATTGATGAAATTCAGTCCACCGAAACACTGATCGTCCTGCAGAACCCGATCATGCGTACCATCAAGCCGTGATCGGCTTTTTTAATCCCGCACTTTTCCACAGGTAGATCCCAGACGGTTCACAGCGTACAATACGCCACTCTTAATAAAGGTGGCGGTTATGGCAGATATCACACTCATCAGCGGAAGCACACTTGGCAGCGCCGAGTATGTGGCGGAACATCTGGCTGAAAAGCTGGAAGACGCAGGTTTTTCGACCCAAACGCTGCATGGTCCTTTATTAGAGGATCTCTCTGCGTCGGGTATCTGGCTGATTATCAGCTCTACGCACGGTGCCGGTGACATTCCCGACAACCTGCAGCCCTTTTATAACGATCTTCGGGAACAGAAACCCGACCTTTCACAGGTACGCTTCGGTTCAATCGGCATTGGCAGCCGTGAATACGACACCTTCTGCGGTGCTATCGATAAATTAGACACCGAATTGACCGCCTGCGGTGCGAAACAGGTCGGTGAAACGCTCAAGATTAATGTCCTTGAACATGACATTCCTGAAGATCCCGCGGAAATTTGGGTCGGATCTTGGGCAGATCGGCTCAGAGATTTGTAAAGATCCAACTTTATTCTGTGGATAAACCTGGTCAAAACCTTGGATCAACCGGTAGTTATCCAAAGAACAACGGCTGGTTAGTTTTTGAGTTGTGTATAACTCCCCGTTTTGATCCCAGCTTATACGGAACAGGATCACCGATCATTCACAGATAGTGATCCTTCTTAAGCTTTTGATCTTAAATACAGGATCGCACTTATCCACAGAGACTGGCGATCCTAATAAGAGATCACAATAGAACAGATCTCTAAATAAAAAGATCTTCTTTTAAATAGCAAAGATCCAGACGCTTTCTCGATCGACTAAAGTTGAGTAGAATCCACGCCCGGACTTCAATCCATCATCAAACCGCGTAATGCGAGGCAGACCACCATGTTTTATCAGGATCCTTTTGACGTCATCATCATTGGCGGGGGTCATGCAGGCACTGAGGCCGCGATGGCCGCAGCGCGAATGGGTCAGCAGACCCTGCTTTTGACACACAATATCGACACTCTGGGGCAAATGAGCTGCAACCCGGCGATTGGCGGCATTGGGAAAGGACACCTGGTAAAAGAAGTGGATGCACTGGGCGGCCTGATGGCCACCGCGATCGACCATGCAGGCATCCAGTTTAGGATACTAAACGCGAGCAAAGGGCCGGCGGTACGCGCTACCCGAGCTCAGGCAGACCGCGTGCTCTATCGGCAGGCCGTACGTACCGCGCTGGAGAACCAACCGAACCTGATGATCTTCCAGCAGGCGGTTGAAGATCTGATTGTGGAAAACGATCGCGTGGTCGGCGCAGTTACCCAGATGGGGCTGAAATTCCGTGCCAAAGCGGTTGTGCTGACTGTCGGGACTTTCCTCGACGGCAAAATTCATATCGGGCTGGATAACTACAGCGGTGGCCGTGCCGGCGATCCGCCATCCATTCCGCTCTCGCGTCGCCTGCGTGAACTGCCGCTGCGCGTGAGCCGTCTGAAAACGGGCACCCCGCCGCGTATCGACGCGCGCACTATCGACTTCAGCGTGCTGGCACAACAGCATGGCGACAATCCAATGCCAGTCTTCTCGTTCCTCGGCGATGCGTCCCAGCATCCACGCCAGGTGCCGTGCTATGTCACGCACACTAACGAGAAAACCCACGACGTGATCCGCAACAACCTCGACCGCAGCCCAATGTATGCGGGCGTGATTGAAGGTATTGGTCCACGTTACTGCCCGTCTATCGAAGACAAAGTCATGCGCTTCGCGGACCGAAATCAGCACCAGATCTTCCTGGAGCCGGAAGGGCTGACCTCCAACGAAATTTACCCGAACGGTATCTCCACCAGCCTGCCGTTTGATGTGCAGATGCAAATCGTCCGCTCGATGCAGGGGATGGAAAATGCGAAGATCGTTCGTCCGGGTTATGCCATTGAGTATGACTTCTTCGATCCGCGTGACCTGAAACCGACGCTGGAAAGCAAATTTATCCACGGTCTGTTCTTTGCCGGTCAGATCAACGGCACCACCGGTTACGAAGAAGCCGCCGCACAGGGTCTGCTTGCCGGTCTGAACGCTGCCCGTTTTTCTGCGGAGAAAGAGGGCTGGGCGCCGCGTCGCGATCAAGCCTACCTTGGCGTACTGGTTGACGATCTCTGCACGCTGGGTACCAAAGAACCGTACCGTATGTTCACCTCTCGCGCGGAATATCGCCTGATGCTTCGCGAAGACAATGCCGATCTGCGTCTGACCGAAGCTGGCCGTGAACTGGGTCTGGTGGATGACGTGCGTTGGGCGCGCTTCAACGAGAAGCTGGAGAACATTGAGCGTGAACGGCAGCGTCTGAAAACGACCTGGGTTGCACCATCCTCTGAGTCTGCAGGCGAAGTGAATACTCACCTGAGTGCGCCTCTGTCACGTGAAGCCAGCGGCGAAGATCTCCTCCGGCGCCCGGAAATGACCTACGAACAGTTAACTGCATTGACACCATTCGCGCCAGCGCTGGACGATGCTCAGGCCGCTGAACAGGTTGAGATTCAGGTGAAATACGAAGGTTACATCGCGCGTCAGCAGGATGAGATTGAAAAACAGCAGCGTAACGAAAATACGCTGTTGCCTGCGACGCTCGATTACCGTCAGGTTAACGGTCTTTCCAACGAAGTGATCGCCAAACTGAACGACCATAAACCGGTTTCAATTGGTCAGGCGTCACGAATTTCCGGGATTACCCCTGCCGCCATCTCAATTTTGCTGGTTTGGCTGAAAAAACAAGGTATGCTGCGCCGCAGCGCGTAATAACGGTTTTGGGCGACGGCGTTTTGCTTGCCGCCCTACAAATTCGTCAGCCGGATAAGGTTAAGCCAACATCCGGCAAATTATCCCCAACAGGTATCTTTCGTGATTAACAAACTCTCTCGTCTGCTGGATGAAGCAGGTATTTCGCTCACCGATCACCAGAAAAGCCAGCTGGTGGCCTATGTCGATATGCTGAACAAATGGAACAAAGCGTACAACCTGACGTCCGTACGCGATCCTAACGAGATGTTAATTCGACATATTCTGGACAGCATCGTGGTTGCGCCGCATTTGCATGGTCAACGTTTTATCGATGTCGGAACGGGCCCGGGGTTGCCAGGCGTCCCACTCTCTATCGTTCGCCCTGAATCGCATTTCACATTGCTCGACAGCCTGGGTAAGCGCATACGTTTCCTGCGCCAGGTGCAGCATGAGCTGAAGCTTGAGAACATCACGCCGGTGCAAAGCCGTGTGGAAGAATTCCCTGCGGAGCCCCCGTTTGATGGCGTCATCAGCCGTGCGTTTGCGTCACTGACAGACATGGTGAGCTGGTGTAAGCACTTACCAGCGGAGAATGGCCGCTTCTACGCCCTGAAAGGGCAGAGGCCAGATGATGAGATCAGTCAGTTACCGACTGAATTTTCCGTAGAAAACATTGTTGAACTGCGCGTTCCACACCTCGAAGGCGAACGCCATCTGGTGACAATTAGAGCAAACAAAAGTTAACTTTTATCAAAAAATGTCGGAAAAAACTGACCCTGATTTTGTTAAAAAGAAGCGACAAAAGCGGTGGAACATTCAGTTACATTTAACGACATTTTAACTGCGGGATATCTGAAATTTAACGTGGCTCTTTTTGTTAACCAATAAAATAGTCAACGTGGAAAATATCAGGGTCCTAGCAGTCGATTTGCTGAATGAAACGTTGATGTTAATTTATTATTATAAATGTCAATAAGCTGTTTTTAAGGTGTGTGTGTCATTTTTGAAAAGAGTTGTCTCTAATTGCCTTTAAGATCAAAACGCTGGCCAGTTATGAATTGAGGCTAATCTTATGAGTGCATCATCAAAAATGTTTATTATGTGATCTAGTGCACGCTTTATAGTCAGTGTTTTCGCGGTATTTGCACTTTTGTTCGATCGTTCACACTTTCACAAAAATCGCGAAAATAGAGGTGAGGAAAAATATTTAAACATTTATTCACCTTTTTGCTACTTATTGTTTGAAATCACGAGGCGTCACCGTATAATTTGACCGCTTTTTGATGCTTGACTCTGAGCCTTAAAGAACGTTTTATACGACACGCGGCATACCTCAAAGGGAGCAGGAGTAATAACGTGATGTCATTGTCGCTCGTGAGTCGTAACGTTGCTCGTAAGCTTCTGTTCATTCAGCTCCTGGCAGTAATAGCAAGTGGACTGCTGTTCAGCCTCAAAGACCCCTTCTGGGGCATTTCCTCCGCGTGCGGAGGTATGGCAGTATTCCTGCCTAACATGTTGTTTATGATTTTTGCCTGGCGCCACCAGGTACATACACCGGCTAAGGGCCGAGTTGCCTGGACGTTCGCGTTTGGCGAAGCGTTCAAGGTGTTGGCGATGCTGGTGTTACTGATCGTGGCGTTGGCGGTTTTGAAGGCGGTGTTCTTACCGCTAATCGTGACATGGATTTTGGTGCTGGTGGTTCAGATACTGGCACCCGCTGTAATTAACAACAAAGGGTAAAAGGCATCATGGCTTCTGAAAATATGACGCCGCAGGATTACATAGGTCACCACCTGAATAACCTTCAGCTGGACCTGCGTACATTCTCGCTGGTAGATCCGCATAACCCCCCAGCCACCTTCTGGACGCTCAATATTGACTCCATGTTCTTCTCGGTGGTGCTGGGTCTGTTGTTCCTGCTTATGTTCCGTAGCGTTGCTAAACGAGCAACCAGCGGCGTACCAGGCAAATTTCAGACCGCGATTGAGCTGGTAATCGGCTTCGTTCATGGCAGTGTCAAAGACATGTACCATGGCAAAAGCAAGCTCATCGCTCCTCTGGCTCTGACGATTTTCGTCTGGGTCTTCCTGATGAACCTGATGGACCTTCTGCCTATCGACCTGCTGCCGTATATTGCTGAGCATATACTGGGCCTGCCGGCGCTGCGCGTGGTGCCGTCTGCGGATGTGAACATTACCCTGTCTATGGCACTGGGCGTGTTCATCCTGATTCTGTTCTACAGCATCAAAATGAAAGGCATCGGCGGCTTCACGAAAGAGTTGACGCTGCAGCCGTTCAATCACTGGGCTTTCATTCCTGTCAACTTAATCCTTGAAGGGGTCAGCCTGCTGTCCAAACCGGTTTCTCTCGGTCTGCGACTGTTCGGTAACATGTATGCCGGTGAGCTGATTTTCATTCTGATTGCTGGTCTGTTGCCGTGGTGGTCACAGTGGATTCTGAATGTGCCGTGGGCCATTTTCCACATCCTGATCATTACGCTGCAAGCCTTCATCTTCATGGTTCTGACGATCGTCTATCTGTCGATGGCGTCTGAAGAGCATTAATTTACCAACACTACTACGTTTTAACTGAAACAAACTGGAGACTGTCATGGAAAACCTGAATATGGATCTGCTGTACATGGCTGCCGCTGTGATGATGGGTCTGGCGGCAATCGGTGCTGCGATCGGTATCGGCATCCTCGGGGGCAAATTCCTGGAAGGCGCAGCGCGTCAACCGGATCTGATTCCACTGCTGCGTACTCAGTTCTTTATCGTTATGGGTCTGGTGGATGCTATCCCAATGATCGCTGTAGGTCTGGGTCTGTACGTGATGTTTGCTGTCGCGTAGTAAGCGTTGCTTGAATTAGAAAGCAATATCAGAACGTTAACTAGATAAGAGGCATTGTGCTGTGAATCTTAACGCAACAATCCTCGGCCAGGCCATCGCGTTTGTCCTGTTTGTTCTGTTCTGCATGAAGTACGTATGGCCGCCGTTAATGGCTGCCATCGAAAAACGTCAAAAAGAGATTGCTGACGGTCTTGCTTCTGCTGAACGAGCTAAAAAGGATTTGGACCTTGCACAGGCCAACGCGACCGACCAGCTGAAAAAAGCGAAAGCGGAAGCCCAGGTTATCATCGAGCAGGCGAACAAACGTCGCGCCCAGATCCTGGACGAAGTGAAAGCTGAAGCAGAACAGGAACGTACTAAAATCGTGGCGCAGGCTCAGGCGGAAATCGACGCTGAGCGTAAACGTGCTCGCGAAGAACTGCGTAAGCAAGTTGCTATCCTGGCTGTTGCTGGCGCCGAGAAGATCATCGAACGTTCCGTGGATGAAGCTGCTAACAGCGACATCGTGGACAAACTTGTCGCTGAACTGTAAGGAGGGAGGGGCTGATGTCTGAATTTGTTACTGTAGCTCGCCCCTACGCCAAAGCAGCTTTTGACTTTGCCGTCGAACACAACAGTGTAGAGCGCTGGCAGGACATGCTGGCGTTTACCGCTGAAGTGACGAAAAACGAACAAATGGCAGAGCTTCTGTCTGGCGCGATGGCGCCGGAAACGCTCGCTAAGTCGTTTATCGCCGTCTGTGGTGAGCAACTGGACGAAAACGGCCAGAACCTGATTAAGGTTATGGCTGAAAATGGTCGTCTGCGTGTGCTCCCGGATGTTCTTGAGCAGTTTATTCATTTACGTGCCGCCAGCGAGGCGGTTGCCGAAGTCGAAGTGACTTCAGCGACAGCACTGAGTGAAGAACAGCTTGCGAAAATCAGCACAGCGATGGAAAAACGTCTGTCACGCAAAGTGAAGCTGAATTGCAATATCGATAAGTCTGTAATGGCAGGCATTATCATCCGCTCGGGTGATATGGTCATTGATGGTAGCGTACGCGGCCGTCTTGAACGCCTTGCAGACGTCTTGCAGTCTTAAGGGGACTGGAGCATGCAACTGAATTCCACCGAAATCAGCGAACTGATCAAGCAGCGCATTGCTCAGTTCAGTGTTGTGAGTGAAGCTCACAACGAAGGTACTATTGTTTCTGTAAGCGACGGTGTTATCCGCATCCACGGCCTGGCCGATTGTATGCAGGGTGAAATGATTTCCCTGCCGGGTAACCGTTACGCTATCGCACTGAACCTGGAGCGCGACTCCGTTGGTGCAGTGGTTATGGGTCCGTATGCTGACCTTGCCGAAGGCATGAAAGTTAAGTGTACTGGTCGTATCCTGGAAGTTCCGGTTGGCCGTGGCCTGCTGGGTCGTGTGGTTAACACCCTGGGTGCGCCAATCGACGGTAAAGGTGCGCTGGATAACGACGGCTTCTCCGCTGTTGAAGCTATCGCGCCGGGCGTTATCGAACGTCAGTCCGTTGATCAGCCAGTACAGACTGGTTATAAGTCCGTTGATGCCATGATCCCAATCGGTCGTGGTCAGCGTGAACTGATCATCGGTGACCGTCAGACCGGTAAAACTGCGCTGGCAATCGATGCCATCATTAACCAGCGTGATTCCGGTATCAAATGTGTCTACGTGGCTATCGGCCAGAAAGCGTCCACCATTTCTAACGTGGTACGTAAACTGGAAGAACACGGCGCGCTGGCTAACACCATCGTTGTTGTGGCAACCGCGTCTGAATCCGCTGCACTGCAATACCTGGCGCCGTATGCCGGTTGCGCAATGGGCGAATACTTCCGTGACCGTGGTGAAGATGCGCTGATCATTTATGATGACCTGTCTAAACAGGCTGTCGCATACCGTCAGATCTCCCTGCTGCTCCGTCGTCCGCCAGGACGTGAAGCATTCCCGGGCGACGTATTCTATCTCCACTCCCGTCTGCTGGAGCGTGCTGCGCGTGTTAACGCCGAATACGTTGAAGCCTTCACCAAAGGTGAAGTGAAAGGGAAAACCGGTTCTCTGACCGCTCTGCCGATTATCGAAACCCAGGCGGGTGACGTTTCTGCGTTCGTTCCGACCAACGTAATTTCCATTACCGATGGTCAGATCTTCCTGGAAACTAACCTGTTTAACGCCGGTATTCGTCCTGCGGTTAACCCGGGTATCTCCGTATCCCGTGTAGGTGGTGCAGCGCAGACCAAGATCATGAAAAAACTGTCCGGTGGTATCCGTACCGCACTGGCGCAGTATCGTGAACTGGCGGCGTTCTCTCAGTTTGCATCCGACCTTGACGATGCAACCCGTAAGCAGCTTGACCACGGTCAGAAAGTGACCGAACTGCTGAAACAGAAACAGTATGCGCCGATGTCTGTTGCGCAGCAGTCTCTGGTTCTGTTCGCAGCAGAACGTGGTTACCTGGCAGATGTTGAATTGTCGAAAATCGGTAGCTTCGAAGCCGCTCTGCTGGCTTACGTCGACCGTGATCACGCTCCACTGATGCAAGAGATCAACCAGTCCGGTGGCTATAACGACGAAATCGAAGGCAAGCTGAAAGGCATCCTCGATTCCTTCAAAGCAACCCAATCCTGGTAACGTCTGGTGGCCTGCCTTAAGGCAGGCCGCAAGGCATTGAGGAGAAGCTCATGGCCGGCGCAAAAGAGATACGTAGTAAGATCGCAAGCGTCCAGAACACGCAGAAGATCACTAAAGCGATGGAAATGGTCGCCGCTTCCAAAATGCGTAAATCGCAGGAACGTATGGCGGCCAGCCGTCCTTATGCAGAAACCATGCGCAAAGTGATTGGTCACCTTGCAAACGGTAATCTGGAATATAAGCACCCGTACCTGGAAGAACGCGACGTTAAACGCGTGGGCTACCTGGTGGTGTCGACAGACCGTGGTCTGTGTGGTGGCTTGAACATTAACCTGTTCAAAAAAATTCTGGCGGAAATGAAAGGTTGGTCTGATAAAGGCGTTCAGTGCGATATCGCAATGATCGGCTCTAAAGGCGTCTCTTTCTTCAATTCCGTTGGCGGCAATATCGTCGCGCAGGTCACTGGCATGGGGGATAACCCTTCCCTATCCGAACTGATCGGCCCGGTAAAAGTGATGTTGCAGGCTTACGATGAAGGCCGTCTGGACAAGCTTTATATTGTAAACAACAAATTTATCAACACCATGTCTCAGGTTCCTACCATCACTCAACTGCTGCCGCTGCCTGCGTCAGAAGATGAGGATCTGAAGCGTAAATCCTGGGATTACCTGTATGAACCCGATCCGAAAGCGCTGCTGGATACTCTCCTGCGTCGCTACGTAGAGTCTCAGGTTTATCAAGGTGTTGTAGAAAACCTGGCCAGCGAGCAGGCCGCACGTATGGTGGCGATGAAAGCCGCGACCGACAATGGCGGCAGCCTGATCAAAGAGCTGCAGTTGGTATACAACAAAGCTCGTCAGGCCAGCATTACTCAGGAACTCACCGAGATCGTCGGTGGTGCATCCGCGGTATAACCAGGTTAATTCGTAGAGGATTCAAGATGGCTACTGGAAAAATTGTCCAGGTAATCGGCGCCGTAGTTGACGTCGAATTCCCTCAGGATGCCGTACCGCGCGTGTACGAAGCTCTTGAGGTACAGAATGGTAATGAAGTGCTGGTGCTGGAAGTTCAGCAGCAGCTCGGCGGCGGTATCGTGCGTACCATCGCCATGGGTTCTTCTGACGGCCTGCGCCGTGGTCTGGATGTAAAAGACCTCGAGCACCCGATCGAAGTCCCGGTAGGTAAAGCAACACTGGGTCGTATCATGAACGTACTGGGTCAACCGGTCGACATGAAAGGCGACATCGGTGAAGAAGAGCGTTGGGCTATCCACCGCGCAGCACCGTCCTATGAAGAGCTGTCAAACTCTCAGGAACTGCTGGAAACCGGTATCAAAGTAATCGACCTGATGTGCCCGTTTGCTAAGGGCGGTAAAGTCGGTCTGTTCGGTGGTGCGGGTGTAGGTAAAACTGTAAACATGATGGAGCTGATCCGTAACATCGCGATCGAGCACTCCGGTTACTCCGTGTTTGCGGGCGTAGGTGAACGTACTCGTGAGGGTAACGACTTCTACCACGAAATGACCGAATCCAACGTTATCGATAAAGTATCCCTGGTGTATGGCCAGATGAACGAGCCGCCGGGAAACCGTCTGCGCGTTGCACTGACCGGCCTGACCATGGCTGAGAAATTCCGTGACGAAGGCCGTGACGTACTGCTGTTCGTCGATAACATCTATCGTTATACCCTGGCCGGTACGGAAGTATCCGCACTGCTGGGTCGTATGCCTTCAGCGGTAGGTTATCAGCCGACCCTGGCGGAAGAGATGGGTGTTCTTCAGGAACGTATCACCTCTACCAAAACCGGTTCTATCACCTCCGTACAGGCGGTATACGTACCTGCGGATGACTTGACTGACCCATCTCCAGCAACCACCTTTGCGCACTTAGACGCAACCGTGGTACTGAGCCGTCAGATCGCGTCTCTGGGTATCTACCCGGCCGTTGACCCGCTGGACTCCACCAGCCGTCAGCTGGATCCGCTGGTTGTTGGTCAGGAACACTATGACACTGCGCGTGGCGTTCAGTCTATCCTGCAGCGTTATCAGGAACTGAAAGACATCATCGCCATCCTGGGTATGGATGAACTGTCTGAAGAAGATAAACTGGTGGTAGCACGCGCACGTAAAATTCAGCGCTTCCTGTCCCAGCCGTTCTTCGTAGCGGAAGTATTCACCGGTTCTCCGGGTAAATACGTTTCCCTGAAAGACACCATCCGTGGCTTTAAAGGCATCATGGACGGCGAATACGATCACCTGCCAGAGCAGGCGTTCTACATGGTCGGTTCCATCGACGAAGCCGTGGAAAAAGCCAAAAAACTTTAACGCCTTAATCGGAGGGTGATATGGCAATGACTTACCACCTGGACGTCGTCAGCGCAGAGCAACAAATGTTCTCTGGTCTGGTCGAGAAAATCCAGGTAACGGGTAGCGAAGGTGAACTGGGTATTTACCCGGGTCACGCCCCGCTACTCACCGCCATTAAGCCTGGTATGATCCGCATCGTGAAACAGCACGGTCATGAAGAGTTTATCTACCTGTCTGGCGGCATTCTTGAAGTGCAGCCAGGTAGTACGACCGTTCTGGCTGATACCGCCATTCGTGGCCAGGATCTCGACGAAGCGCGAGCCCTGGAAGCGAAACGCAAAGCGGAAGAGCACATCAAGAGCTCTCACGGCGACGTGGATTACGCTCAGGCGTCTGCGGAACTGGCCAAGGCGATCGCGCAGCTGCGCGTTATCGAGCTGACCAAAAAAGCGATGTAACACCGGCTTGAAAAGTCAAAAAGCCAGTCTGGTTTCCAGGCTGGCTTTTTTTATGATTTGTATCTGTCACATACAAAATATTTATTAATATTCAAAAAGTTAGCCAATACACTTCACGCAGATTGTCTCTCAGTTGACGCAGTGCTATTTTGTCTCGAATGTAACTATTACATCTGTAACTATATGAGGGATCATTAGCATGTCATTTAAACCTTTATTTGAAGGCCCGCAATCTGCTCACCAGGCCGATCGCGCCACGTTTATACGCCAAACCTATATTCACCTTGCCGTTTCAGTGCTGGGCTTTATTTTGCTGAGTGCGGTATTTATGAACCAGGGCGTGGGCGAGATGATGCTGGCAAAACTGGCGGCGGGCGGTCGCTACGGTTGGCTGGTGGTACTGGGCGCTTTTATGCTGGTGGGCATGCTGGCGACACGTCTCGCCGATAATGTAGAATCCGAAAATACCCAGCAGATTGGCCTTGGAATTTACGTACTCGCCGAAGCGTTAATCTTCGCGCCGTTGCTCACTGTTGCAAGATTCATTAACCCGGACATCATCCCTGCCGCGGCGATTACCACAGTGCTGCTGGTATGCGGCCTGACGTTTACCGCGTTCACCACGCGTAAAGACTTTTCGTTTTTGCGTTCATTTTTAAATATGGCTGGCTTTATCGCCCTGGGCGCTATTGTAGCGAGCGTGATGCTCGGTTTTTCGCTCGGGATTTGGTTCAGTGTCGGGATGGTACTGTTATGTGCAGGGTTTATTCTCTATAACACTTCTAACATTATTCATCACTATCCAACCAACCGCCCTGCAGGCGCGGCGCTACACCTGTTTGCGTCCATCGCCACAATGTTCTGGTATGTGCTGCGTCTGTTTATGTCGCGTAACTGAGTTTGTGCGGTGAATCTTGCTTATGCAGGTTTTACCGCGCTGTTTTAATTTGCCTGAAACTGAAAAGCGGTTTTGATATTTTGTGATGAGCATCACAAAAATGTTGATCGATTAAAAAATGAAGCGTAGACTTATTTTTGTGAGTTGAGTCACAAAAAATATCTTCCTACAAAGGTGCTATCATGAAACTGATCAACAAAATCATCGCTCTTTTCAGCTCTATGAATGTCTCTTTCGGTACTATCAACCACTAAGGTTGGAAGTCTGAAAAACGTGTTTGCTGTGTTTCGTTTCGCGCTGTACCGCTAACTAAAACCACAACACATGCGGTGTGAACGAGAACCAAACGAAAAAGGTCGCCCGATGGCGACCTTTTTGTTTATGCACTGCCTTAGTTTTTAGTCAGGAAATCCCCGGTCTTAAAGCTGCCGTCCGCGTTGCGCTCCAGCGGCTGCGGCAGATCCAGCGAGAGATACTCGTTGCTGTTGACGCTTTTCCCATCAGCAATAAAGATGTTACTGGCATCAATATTCCCCACCACCGCATCATCATATTTTCCGGGCGTCGTACGCAGCGAAAGGTTGTCAGTGAAGACACCCTGCGTTGACGCATCGCCGTAGGGGCTCGGGCGGAAGATGAAGTTGAAACGCTGGTTGTCGACGGCAACGTTGTTCACCACCACCAGCTTGCCCGGGTTAAAGTTATCGGTGAAACCATCAAGGTGGTTGCCAATCGCAATGCTGTTGCGGATCTCGTGTGCGACCGGCTGCCCTTCACCACCCAGTTTAAAGCCGTTACTGGTGTTATTACGGGCGATGGAATTTTCAATCACCACCACGCCGTTGGCGCCATCTTCGATTTTGTTGAACAGATCGTAGCCGTCATCAATGTTGTCGTGTGAATAGCATCCCTCCAGCCGGTTGCCTTCCCCCACGCGCATCTTCACCGCAAAACCATCGGCATTGATCTTGCCAGGATCTTCATTGCTGAATGATTCCGAATTCACCACCCGGTTGTAGCTGGCCCACAGTGGGCGACCCAGTTTATCCGGCGAGGAGATCTGAATCCCGGTATCGTCGTTGTGATAGGCCACTACGTTCTCAATCAGATTATGGCTACCCTGAATACGCAAACTCTTATCGGTAATATCGATACCGTTGAGATGCCAGTAGTTCGCGTCCAGCAGCATACCGTGGATCACCGCTTTACCGCTGGTTGTCAGCGTTTTCGGCTTATCTTTCAGGCCGCTGGCGCTGAGCGGAATATCCGTTTTCGGATAGCTTCCTGCCGCGAGTATCATTTTTCCGCCAGGCGGCAGCAGACTAATGGCCGTATTGAGATCCAACGGCGAGGCTTGCGTACCTTTCCCCTCTGCTTTTCCGTCTGGCGCGACATACAACGTGTTGCCCGTGATTGTCGTGATGAGTTGTACGTCCATGCTCTGGGTTACCGGCTTGCCGTTTGTGGGCGTCCAGCTAATCTGAAAATTGTTGTTCTCCTGAAGGTGAACAGACAGGGTAAACATCTCGCCGGCCTTCACCGCTTTATCAAGCCCGATCACCACTTCGTTATGGCGCACGGTAAAGTTTCCGTCACCGTTGGCGCGCGCCTGTAGGGTGTAATCTTTGCTCAGACTTTTATCAGCGGAAGCAATCTGCATCACCGGCGGCCAGTTTTTCGCCACAAAAGGTGCCGATGCTACGGTTTGCGCGGGAGAGGTGACAAGAGAAGCATCGCTGATGGTGATTTTCGCATTGCGTGAGGCAAAGAAGCCGACGTAATAATGTTGCTTATCCTGTACCGAAATAAGATCGGCACGCGGCAGTTTTTCGCTGACCCACTCCTCACTGCCCGCAGGAGCCCAGGCGGTAATGAAGCCTTCATTGGTACGCTCAAGCTTGAGGCGGAAGGTCGGCGTCTTTTGCAGATCAACTTCTTCTTTATAGCTCACCTTATTTATCGCTGATCCGGCATTGCCCCAGGGTTGGGTGATGCCTTCGCGTGCGATAGCTTGTAGTTTCACGCGGTGAGCATCTTTTTTGTCCTGCGTCATGATGGCATTCATCACCATGTTGGCCGCAGCCGGGAACTCCTCGTAGCCCTCTTTCAGAGGCTCCTGGCGCGGAGTACCAATCACATCGCGCACCAGTAACCCCGCGCCCTCCTGCGCCGCCGGTTTGGCACCGTTTTCCGGGCCAAACTGATCGACGGTCACCGTGGCTTTCAGCACAAAGTTTTCATCTGTAGGAAGTTGGGTGTAGAAGAACGTCAGACCATCATGAGAGTTAGCAATCTTGCCGCCACGGCTTTCGATTGTTATCGGTTTGCTCAAATCCGCCGTGCTGTCAGGACTGAGCGTTTTCCCCGCAATAGTGACGTTGTTTACGCCAACCTTTTCCGGCAGAACGTTAGAAGAGAAATTAACGTCGGTCGATTGCCCAAAGGCAATCGCTTTCCAGATTGGTGCATCTGCGGCCAGTGCCGGTAGGGTGATAACGGCGCTGCACAGGGTTAAAGCCAGAGGTAATTTGTTTTTCATATTATGTTCCTGAATGGTTTCCCGCTGCGATTATCATAAAAATGAAATGCTGTTTCTTTTTTATGCGTCACAAAATCGCTCAAATAAAACGCTGTTTTATTTCTAATCGATCTTTATTCAGGAGGCAAAAGAAGAGACTAAGCAGGGGCATAGCGCGTAATTCGGCGTTCTGGCTAAACTTTTACAAGACAAAACGTTTTATGATGGTCGAAAATGGGCCTGGAAAGGCGCGTAACAACAGACGGTTGACCGTTTTAACAGCAGACCATTTCATGATGAAAAATATGTAGAAATTTCAAGGTGAAATGGGGTTTACTTCCTACTTAATTTACAGACAGGATGCATATGTCTAACAGTACAATGAGCGTCGTGATCCTTGCCGCTGGCAAAGGCACCCGCATGTATTCCGAACTTCCGAAAGTGCTGCACACCCTGGCAGGAAAGCCAATGGTGCAACACGTCATTGATGCTGCCAATAAGTTAGGCGCAGCGCAGGTTCATCTGGTGTATGGCCACGGCGGCGAACTGCTCAAAAAGACGCTCACCGACGGCAATCTGAACTGGGTACTTCAGGCTGAGCAACTGGGTACGGGTCATGCCATGCAGCAGGCCGCGCCGTTCTTTGCTGATGATGAAGACATCATGATGCTGTATGGCGATGTGCCGCTGATCTCCGTCGAGACGCTGCAACGCCTGCGTGATGCCAAACCGCAGGGCGGCATTGGCCTGCTGACCGTCAAGCTCGACGATCCTACCGGCTATGGCCGCATCACCCGCGAAAACGGCAAAGTGACCGGCATTGTTGAGCATAAAGATGCCAGCGATGAACAGCGTCAGATTCAGGAAATTAATACCGGCATTCTGATTGCCAGCGGTGCGGATATGAAGCGCTGGTTGTCGAAGCTGAATAACAACAATGCGCAGGGTGAGTTCTATATCACTGACATTATCGCGATGGCGTACCAGGAAGGGCGTGAAATTGCCGCTGTGCATCCTGATCGCCTGAGCGAAGTAGAAGGCGTCAACAACCGCCTGCAACTGTCGCGCCTTGAACGCGTTTACCAGTCTGAGCAGGCTGAAAAACTGCTGCTGGCGGGCGTAATGCTGCGCGATCCGGCGCGTTTTGATCTCCGTGGCTCCCTGTCTCATGGGCGCGATGTGGAAATTGACGCTAACGTTATTCTGGAAGGCGACGTTACGCTGGGCAACCGCGTGAAAATTGGCGCGGGCTGCGTAATTAAAAACGCGGTGATTGGCGATGATTGTGAAATCAGCCCGTACAGTGTGGTGGAAGATGCGCGTCTTGACGCTGCCTGCACTATCGGCCCGTTCGCCCGTCTGCGTCCTGGCGCGGAACTGCTGGAAGGCGCGCACGTTGGTAACTTCGTTGAAATGAAAAAAGCGCGTCTGGGTAAAGGCTCGAAAGCCGGTCATCTGACCTACCTGGGCGATGCGGAAATTGGCGACAACGTGAATATCGGCGCAGGCACCATCACCTGTAACTACGATGGTGCGAACAAATTCAAAACTATCATCGGGAATGATGTGTTTGTGGGTTCCGACACACAACTGGTGGCCCCGGTTACCGTGGGTAATGGTGTGACTATCGCCGCCGGTACCACTGTCACGCGCAATGTTGCTGATAACGAACTGGTTTTAAGCCGTGTACCGCAAGTCCATAAACAGGGCTGGCAGCGTCCGGTGAAGAAGAAGTAACACCGTGGCGGGATAACCCCCGCCCGAAAAGGTATTTATCCAATTTGTAGGCCTGATAAGGCGAAGCCGCCATCAGGCAGACAGGAGATGAGGGGATAAAATAATCCTCCGCTCAAATTGCTGTATCTATAAAAATAACCCCACTCTCTACAAAGGCTCGGGGCGCCCGAAAATACGGGCATACAGGTTGACCGACAACGACTGGCATATCGCCAAAATCGGAATTAAAAAACTATGTGTGGAATTGTAGGCGCAGTCGCGCAACGTGATGTAGCTGAGATCCTTCTCGAAGGTTTACGTCGTCTGGAATACCGTGGTTATGACTCCGCGGGTCTGGCGGTCGTTGATGAAAAGGGCAATATGACCCGTCTGCGTCGTCTGGGTAAAGTCCAGATGCTCTCTCAGGCGGCGGAAGAACACCCGCTTCACGGCGGCACCGGTATTGCTCACACCCGTTGGGCAACGCACGGCGAACCCTCAGAAACCAACGCGCATCCGCATGTTTCTGAACACATTGTGGTGGTGCATAACGGCATCATCGAAAACCACGAACCGCTGCGCGAAATGTTGCAGGGCCGTGGCTATACCTTCGTGTCCGAAACGGATACCGAAGTGATCGCCCACCTGGTGCACTGGGAAATGGAACAGGGCGGCACACTGCGTGAAGCGGTGCTGCGCGCGATCCCACAACTGCGTGGCGCGTATGGCACCGTCATTATGGATACCCGCAATCCGGAAACCCTGCTGGCCGCGCGTTCGGGTAGCCCGCTGGTTATCGGCCTTGGCATGGGCGAAAACTTTATCGCCTCTGACCAGCTGGCGCTGCTGCCGGTTACTCGTCGCTTTATCTTCCTCGAAGAGGGCGATATCGCGGAAGTGACTCGTCGCGCGGTAACCGTGTTTGATAAAACTGGCGCAGAAGTCAAACGCCAGGATATCGAATCCAATCTCCAGTATGACGCGGGCGATAAAGGTATTTACCGTCACTATATGCAGAAAGAGATTTACGAGCAGCCGAACGCCATCAAAAACACTCTGACCGGTCGTATCAGCCATGGCCAGGTGGATTTAAGCGAACTGGGCCCGAACGCCGACGAACTGCTATCGAAAGTCGAGCATATCCAGATCATCGCCTGCGGGACGTCCTACAACTCCGGTATGGTTTCTCGCTACTGGTTTGAATCGCTGGCGGGCGTACCGTGTGACGTGGAAATCGCCTCTGAATTCCGCTATCGCAAATCCGCGGTGCGTCGTAACAGCCTGATGATCACCCTGTCTCAGTCTGGCGAAACGGCAGATACCCTCGCGGGCCTGCGTCTGTCGAAAGAGCTGGGTTACCTCGGTTCTCTGGCAATCTGTAACGTACCGGGCTCTTCGCTGGTACGTGAATCCGATCTGTCGATGATGACCAATGCGGGGACTGAAATCGGTGTAGCGTCCACCAAAGCGTTCACGACGCAGTTGACCGTTCTGCTGATGCTGGTGGCGAAACTGGCAAACCTGAAAGGTCTGGATGCCTCTATCGAGCACGACATCGTTCATGGCCTGCAGGCGCTGCCGAGCCGTATCGAGCAGATGCTGTCGCAGGATAAACGCATTGAAGCGCTGGCAGAAGATTTCTCTGACAAGCATCACGCATTGTTCCTCGGTCGTGGCGATCAGTATCCGATCGCGCTGGAAGGCGCGCTGAAGCTGAAAGAGATCTCCTACATTCACGCAGAAGCTTACGCTGCAGGCGAGCTGAAACACGGCCCGCTGGCGCTGATTGACGCGGATATGCCGGTTATCGTGGTTGCACCGAACAACGAACTGCTGGAAAAACTGAAATCCAACATTGAAGAAGTTCGCGCACGCGGCGGCCAGCTGTATGTCTTCGCCGACCAGGATGCCGCTTTCACCAACAGCGACAACATGCACATCATCGAGATGCCGCACGTTGAAGAGGTGATTGCGCCAATCTTCTACACCGTGCCGCTGCAGTTGCTGGCGTACCACGTCGCGCTGATCAAAGGCACCGACGTTGACCAGCCGCGTAACCTGGCAAAATCGGTCACTGTAGAGTAATTGCACCAGACTCCACCTTCGGGTGGAGTTTTTTTTACGCCAATCCCCGCCTGAGATTTATGACAATCTGTCATTTTCAGCTATGGTTTCTGATGTCATAAAAAGAAAATATTGCTGAAATCTGAAATTCGCAACATTGAACAAGCTATTGAAACTTATAGTTTTTATATCTATATTTTCGATAAGCACCTCCTTGTCATAAAACTGTCATATTCCATACATATAACTGTCACCTCTTTGTCCTATTTTGCTCATCGTAGCCATTAAACAATGCTTTATGAATCCTTCCAGGAGACATTATGAAAGTTATGCGTACCACCGTCGCCACTGTTGTCGCCGCGACCTTATCGATGAGTGCTTTCTCTGTATTCGCAGCAGCAAGCCTGACAGGCGCTGGTGCAACATTTCCGGCACCGGTGTATGCCAAATGGGCTGACACCTACCAGAAAGAGACCGGTAATAAGGTGAACTACCAGGGCATCGGTTCTTCTGGCGGCGTAAAACAAATTACCGCTAACACCGTGGATTTCGGCGCATCGGATGCTCCGCTGTCTGACGAAAAGCTGGCGCAGGAAGGCCTGTTCCAGTTCCCGACCGTTATCGGCGGTGTGGTTCTGGCTGTAAACATTCCGGGTCTGAAATCTGGCGAACTGGTGCTGGACGGTAAAACCCTGGGTGACATCTACCTGGGTAAAATCAAGAAGTGGGATGACGAAGCCATCACCAAACTGAACCCGGGCGTGAAACTGCCATCGCAGAATATCGCTGTGGTACGCCGTGCGGATGGTTCAGGTACCTCCTTCGTCTTTACCAGCTACCTGGCGAAAGTAAACGAAGAGTGGAAATCGAAAGTGGGCGCGGGCTCTACCGTAAACTGGCCGACTGGCCTCGGCGGTAAAGGCAACGACGGTATTGCAGCGTTTGTGCAGCGTCTGCCGGGGGCGATTGGTTATGTTGAATACGCTTACGCGAAACAGAATAACCTGGCCTACACCAAAATTGTTTCCGCTGACGGTAAACCGGTAAGCCCGACCGAAGAGAGTTTCTCTAACGCTGCCAAAGGCGTCGACTGGAGCAAATCCTTCGCGCAGGATCTGACGAACCAGAAAGGTGACGATGTGTGGCCGATTACCTCCACCACCTTCATCCTGGTGCACAAAGAGCAGAAAAAACCTGAGCAGGGCGTCGAAGTGCTGAAGTTCTTCGACTGGGCTTACAAAAACGGCGCGAAACAGGCTAACGACCTGGATTACGCTTCACTGCCGGATAGCGTGGTTGAGCAGGTTCGTGCCGCATGGAAGACCAGCGTGAAAGACAGCAGCGGTAAAGCGCTGTACTAACGGGAAATATTGACGAAAATGGCGGGTGGCGCTGCGCTTACCCGCCCTACGGTTCACACTGTAGGCCCGATAAGCGTTTACGCTATCGGGCAACTTCGTAAACGCGTTTAACGGAAAGAGTGATTTATGGCTGCAACCAAGCCTGCTTTTAACCCACCGGGTAAAAAGGGTGACATGATCTTCAGCGCGCTGGTAAAACTGGCAGCGCTGATTGTGCTATTGATGTTGGGCGGCATTATCGTGTCCCTGATCATCTCCTCCTGGCCGAGTATCGAAAAATTCGGCTTCTCATTCCTGTGGACCAAAGAGTGGGATGCGCCGAACGATATTTACGGTGCGCTGGTTCCCATTTACGGAACCCTTGTAACCTCCATTATCGCGCTGCTGATCGCCGTTCCGGTGAGTTTCGGCATCGCCCTGTTCCTGACGGAACTGGCCCCCAACTGGCTGCGTCGCCCGTTAGGTATCGCCATTGAACTGCTGGCGGCTATCCCGAGTATCGTTTACGGCATGTGGGGCCTGTTTATCTTCGCCCCGCTGTTCGCGACGTACTTCCAGGAGCCGGTTGGCAACGTTCTCTCCAACATCCCGTTTGTGGGTGCACTGTTCTCCGGCCCGGCCTTTGGTATCGGGATTCTGGCGGCAGGCGTGATCCTCGCCATCATGATCATCCCGTACATCGCGGCGGTCATGCGCGATGTGTTCGAACAAACGCCGGTAATGATGAAAGAATCCGCTTACGGCATCGGCTGCACCACCTGGGAAGTTATCTGGCGCATTGTGCTTCCGTTCACCAAAAATGGCGTCATCGGCGGCATCATGCTGGGCCTTGGCCGCGCGCTGGGTGAAACCATGGCGGTGACCTTTATCATCGGTAACACTTACCAGCTCGACAGCGCCTCGCTGTATATGCCGGGCAACAGTATCACCTCGGCGCTGGCTAACGAATTCGCGGAAGCGGAATCCGGGCTGCATGTTGCAGCGCTGATGGAACTGGGTCTGATCCTGTTTGTGATTACCTTTATCGTGCTGGCGGCGTCTAAATTCATGGTGATGCGTCTGGCGAAAAACGAGGGGGCGCGTTAATGGCTACGCTCGATATGCAAAACACCGAGGCCCTGGCGGAATCTCGCCGCAAAATGCAGGCGCGTCGCCGCCTGAAGAACCGCATCGCACTCACGCTTTCCATGGCGACGATGGCGTTCGGTCTGTTCTGGTTGGTGTGGATTCTGATGTCCACCATTACTCGCGGTATTGACGGAATGTCGCTGGCGCTGTTCACCGAAATGACACCGCCGCCGAACACGGCGGGTGGTGGTCTGGCGAACGCCCTGGCAGGCAGTGGTTTGCTGATCCTGTGGGCGACGGTATTTGGTACGCCGCTCGGCATCATGGCGGGGATTTATCTCGCGGAATATGGCCGTAAATCGTGGCTCGCAGAAGTGATTCGTTTTATTAACGATATCCTGCTTTCCGCACCGTCGATTGTCGTGGGTCTGTTCGTCTACACCATCGTGGTGGCGCAAATGCAGCATTTCTCCGGCTGGGCCGGGGTGATTGCGCTGGCGCTGTTGCAGGTGCCAATCGTTATTCGTACCACCGAAAACATGCTCAAACTGGTGCCCGATAGCCTGCGCGAAGCGGCTTACGCGCTGGGTACGCCGAAATGGAAGATGATCTCGGCGATTACGCTGAAGGCGTCCGTTTCGGGGATCATGACCGGTATCCTGCTGGCGATTGCCCGTATCGCGGGCGAAACCGCACCGCTGCTGTTTACCGCGCTCTCGAATCAGTTCTGGAGCACCGACATGATGCAGCCGATCGCCAACCTTCCGGTCACCATATTTAAATTTGCGATGAGCCCGTTTGCCGAGTGGCAGCAACTGGCCTGGGCCGGGGTTCTGATTATTACCCTGTGCGTACTGCTACTGAATATTCTGGCGCGCGTGATTTTCGCGAAGAAGAAACACGGTTAATTTTTGCGGCGTGGCGGATGCCGCGTCGGATGAGGAAAAGAGTGAGATGAGTATGGTCAATACTGCCCCGGGTAAAATTCAGGTTCGTGATTTGAACTTCTACTACGGTAAATTCCATGCCCTGAAGAACATTAACCTGGATATCGCCAAAAACCAGGTAACGGCATTTATCGGGCCGTCCGGCTGCGGGAAATCCACGCTGCTGCGTACCTTCAACAAAATGTTCGCGCTCTACCCTGAGCAGCGTGCGGAAGGGGAAATTCTGCTCGATGGTGACAACATCCTGACCAATACCCAGGATATCGCGCTGTTGCGTGCGAAAGTGGGCATGGTGTTTCAGAAACCGACGCCGTTCCCGATGTCAATTTATGACAACATCGCCTTTGGTGTGCGTCTGTTTGAAAAGCTCTCGCGCACCGACATGGACGAGCGCGTGCAGTGGGCGTTGACCAAGGCCGCATTATGGAACGAAACCAAAGATAAACTGCATCAGAGCGGGTACTCTCTCTCCGGCGGTCAGCAGCAGCGTCTGTGCATCGCGCGCGGCATCGCTATTCGCCCGGAAGTGCTGTTGCTTGATGAACCGTGCTCCGCGCTTGACCCCATCTCCACCGGGCGTATTGAAGAGCTGATCACCGAACTGAAACAGGATTACACCGTCGTTATCGTGACCCACAACATGCAGCAGGCTGCGCGTTGCTCGGATCACACGGCGTTTATGTACCTGGGCGAGCTGATTGAGTTCAGCGACACGGATGCACTGTTCACCCGCCCGGCGAAGAAACAGACTGAAGATTACATTACTGGCCGCTACGGTTGATTTGGAGTTAACCATGGACAACCTCAATCTTAATAAACACATTTCCGGCCAGTTCAACGCTGAACTGGAAAGTATCCGCACCCAGGTGATGACCATGGGCGGCATGGTCGAGCAGCAGCTCTCCGACGCGATTACCGCGATGCACAACCAGGACAGCGATCTGGCCAAACGCGTGGTGGAAGGCGACAAACAGGTCAATATGATGGAAGTCGCTATCGATGAAGCGTGCGTGCGCATTATCGCCAAACGCCAGCCGACGGCGAGCGACCTGCGCCTGGTGATGGCGATTATCAAAACTATCGCTGAGCTGGAGCGTATTGGTGACGTTGCGGATAAAATCTGCCGCACGGCGCTGGAGAAGTTCTCTTCTCAGCACCAGCCGCTGCTGGTGAGCCTGGAATCGCTGGGCCGCCACACGGTACAGATGCTGCATGATGTGCTGGATGCCTTCGCACGTATGGATCTCGACGAAGCGGTGCGTATCTACCGCGAAGATAAGAAAGTCGATCAGGAATATGAAGGCATCGTGCGTCAACTGATGACGTATATGATGGAAGATCCGCGCACTATCCCGAGCGTATTAACGGCGCTGTTCTGCGCGCGCTCTATCGAGCGTATCGGTGACCGCTGCCAGAATATCTGCGAATACATCTTCTACTTCGTGAAAGGGCAGGATTTCCGTCACGTGGGCGGCGATGAACTGGATAAGCTGCTGGCAGGGAAGGATCCGAAAGAGTAACCAGCAAAGCGCGCGATCGGTTCCCTCTCCCTGCGGGAGAGGGTTAGGGTGAGGGGAAACATCACCTCACGATATCCCACCCGCGCGCCTTCCACAGCGCTGGCAACTGTGCCAGATCGGTAAAGGTCGTGACTTTCGGATGGTTAATCGGCTTGTTATGCGGGTCGGCGCAGAAGTAGAACACCTCCATTCCCGCATCAATTCCCGACTGCGCGCCAGCGGAAGAGTCGTCCACCAGAATGCAGTTCTCCACGTTGACGTTCATCGCCTTCGCCGCGTGAAACATCAGCGCCGGGTCTGGCTTCCAGCGCTGGATGTCGTAGCCGCTGAACAGTTTTTCCGGGAAATGGTGCAACATCTGAAGTTTGCCCAATGAGTGCTGCATTTTGCTGACCGGCCCGTTAGAAACCACGCACATCGGCACTTTCATGGCATTCAGCAGCGTATCTGCCCCGGCGATTATCTCAAGTTCCGAGTCGAACAGGCGTGCGACCTCTGCGCGATAAACCGGTTCCAGATCTGCGCGGGCGAGATTCACCCCGTGCTCTGCGTTAATGATGTCGATGATCTCGTAGAGTTTCACGCCTTTAAAACGTTTAAAGATCTCTTCGAGATCAAGCGTAATGCCAAACACTTTGAACATATGGACATACGCGCGAGAACAAATCACTTCGCTGTCGACCAGCGTGCCGTCACAGTCGAAAAATACTGCTTCAATCCCGGACATATCATTCCCTTAATAACAAGTTTAACGTTTTCGTACTGCTGAATTGAGAGACGCAATCGTTGCCGTATAAGCAAAACAGATGAAAAAAAGTATCTCGCAACCGCGCCTATTGTCGCATTTTGGTATAGGATAGCGACGAATTTTCCTTCCTTTCTGCGGAAATAGATGATGAGCCAACAACAAACTACCCCGGCTTCCGGTCAGGGTATGCTGGAACGCGTGTTCAAACTGCGCGAACACGGCACAACGGCACGTACTGAAGTGATTGCCGGTTTCACCACTTTCCTGACGATGGTCTACATCGTTTTTGTAAACCCACAAATTCTCGGCGTGGCGGGCATGGACACCAGCGCGGTGTTTGTCACCACCTGCCTGATTGCTGCGCTGGGCAGCATCCTGATGGGCGTTTTCGCGAACCTGCCGGTGGCGCTGGCGCCCGCGATGGGCCTCAACGCCTTCTTCGCCTTTGTCGTGGTACAGGCAATGGGCCTGCCGTGGCAGGTGGGCATGGGCGCAATCTTCTGGGGCGCAATCGGCCTTCTGTTGCTGACTATCTTCCGCGTGCGTTACTGGATGATTGCCAATATCCCGGTTAGCCTGCGCGTGGGTATCACCAGCGGTATCGGTCTGTTCATCGGTATGATGGGCCTGAAAAACGCGGGCGTCATCGTAGCGAACTCCGAAACGCTGGTGGCGATTGGCAACCTGACCTCTCACAGCGTACTGCTGGGTGTGCTGGGCTTCTTCATTATCGCCATCCTGGCATCGCGCAACATTCATGCTGCCGTACTGGTCTCCATCGTCGTAACCACGCTGCTGGGCTGGATGCTGGGCGACGTGCATTACAACGGTATCGTTTCTGCGCCGCCGAGCGTCATGACGGTTGTCGGTCACGTTGACCTGGCGGGTTCGTTTAACCTGGGCCTGGCGGGCGTGATTTTCTCCTTCATGCTGGTGAACCTGTTCGACTCCTCCGGTACGCTGATTGGCGTGACCGATAAAGCAGGGCTGACCGACGAAAAAGGCAAATTCCCGCGCATGAAACAAGCGCTGTATGTGGACAGCATCTCGTCCGTCGCCGGTTCCTTTATTGGCACCTCGTCCGTCACCGCGTATATCGAATCCTCTTCCGGTGTTTCCGTCGGTGGCCGTACCGGCCTGACGGCGGTCGTTGTGGGTCTGCTGTTCCTGCTGGTTATCTTCTTGTCTCCGCTGGCCGGAATGGTACCGGGCTATGCGGCTGCAGGTGCGCTGATTTACGTTGGCGTGCTGATGACCTCAAGCCTGGCGCGCGTGAAGTGGGAAGACCTGACCGAATCTGTACCGGCGTTCATCACCGCCGTGATGATGCCGTTCAGCTTCTCCATTACCGAAGGTATTGCGCTGGGCTTTATTTCCTACTGCGTGATGAAAATCGGTACCGGCCGTTTCCGCGATCTCAGCCCGTGCGTGATTATCGTTGCGCTGCTGTTCGTGCTGAAGATTGTGTTTATTGACGGGCATTAATGCCCTCACCTTAACCCTCTCCCAAAGGGAGAGGGGATGGTGTGGTGTTCTCCCTCTCCCTGTGGGAGAGGGCCGGGGTGAGGGGAAATGTTCTACGCCTTAACCCGCAAAATATACTCGCCAAATGCGGTCAACTGACCGGTCAGATGATCCAGCGTGCCTTGCTCAATCACTTCACCCAACTGTGGGTCGACCTTGTTCTGAATCACGCCGCCCATAAACTCCGGCTTGTTCATCACCATTGCATCAAGGAAGACCAGAATCTGACGCAGGTGATACTGGCAGCGTGCGCCGCCAATCGCGCCCATAGAGCTGGTCTGAATCAGCACTGGCTTACCGGCCAGCGGCTGTTCTGGCAGGCGTGACAGCCAGTCGATAGCATTTTTCAGCCCACCCGGCACGGAGTAGTTATATTCCGGCGTCACAATCACCACGCCATCCGCCTGACGAATCTGCTCCGCCAGCGCTAATACGCTTTGCGGAAAACCCTCTTCCTGCTGAACATCGGCGTCATACAGCGGGATATCGCCAATCGACGGCAGCGGAGCAACATCCATACCCGCGGGCGCAATTTTCGGCAGGGTGCGCGCAACCATACCGTTAAATGAACCTTTGCGCAGGCTTCCCAGTAACGTAACAACTTTCAACGCTTCGGACATGATTACTCCTGTTTATCTACTGGCCAACGACGGCCAGGCTAATTGAGTATAAGAGCCTTATCAGCCGACAGGCTGGTGAATCGCATCAGACGAGCGTCTTCGGCATTTGCGCGCGTTTGTGCGTCAGGCAGGCTCTGCCAGCCGTGCTTACCGTCATATTGCCAGATTTTGAGCTTCTCAATGGCGGGCGTCGCGGCGAGTGACCAGACCAGCACATCTTCCGCATCGCTCAGCGCTTCCAGCTGTGCCAGACGAGCCGATCGTAAACGTCCCGAACCCGGTAACAACTGGAGCAGTTCAGGCTTATCGTGATGAATTTCACCGGTGAGTTTAAGAATGCTATGGCGGAGAGTCAGCAACTGAACCTGTGCTTCATTGGCGTCATTTTGATTTTTAATCCACAGCTTCTCATTGCTGGTGAAGCCGTCACTTTCTGGATTCTGTGCCCGGGAAAGTGAGTAGGCAGAACGCTGTAGTTCAATATCGAGCCCGCATTTTCCTTCGGTGGTCAGCGCGACGCCGACAATATTTCCGGTGTAGGCCAGCGAAAAATCGGGAAGGTTGGGGTCACGAAAAACCGGCCTGCCATCAGGCTGATTGATGATTTCTGGCAATTCGCTAATGCCGTAGAGCATGAACACCAGCTCCGCGAGCAGGGCGCGTGATGCCAGAAAGCGTGTTCGTCGATGTGATGGTAACTCGCGGGCCGCATTATGGCAGGCTGTCGACAGCCTGACCGAGAGCATATGCCCGTCGTTCAGTATCCCTCTTGCAAAATGTATCGCCATTTTTCGCTCCGTGATTAATGGTCCGTTAATAAATTCCACCCTTATATTATCGGTGAAACGTATACGTTTTAATGCGGAAGCGCAGACATTGAAAGGGTCAGGAGAGGACTTTTACAATTTCTTAGTCGTAACAGTTAAATATGTCGCAAAAATGACATAAACAAGCAGGATCATTTAATATCCTGATATAACGATTTTATGGTCTCCTTTAGCCAGACGAGCTTCGGATTGTGGCTATTACGCTTGTGCCACAGAAGCGTAAAAGGCACCCTCATCTTCTCGCGCAGGCTCTCCTCAAAGGGCAGTGGACGGGCAACCAGCGGTAGATGATGCTGCTGGTTATAGTGCTGACAGTAAAGCGGTGCGGTAGCGATCAGCGAATGATCCGGTTGGGCGGCCATAAAGAGCGATTGTTCGAATCCCGGCAGGCTTAGGGCGATAGTGCGTTCACGCCCCAGCTCCTGTAACACGTTATCCAGCGCCCAGGTGTCACTCTGTTCCCAGCAGATGCTGATGTGCGGATAACGCAGGAAAGTCTCCAGGTTCCACTCTTCGCACAGCGCCGGATGATCCTCGCGCAGCCAGACCCATGGAAGATCGGTAAACAGCACCTCGAAGTCGATCGACAGCGGCAGGGCGCTAAGCAGTTCTCGTGAGCGCGGGTGGGTTTCGCGGCCGGTAAATCCGATATCGACCTCGCCACGCGTAATGGCATCCAGCGAGTCGTAATCCCAGTTACGCACTTTTATCGTCGCCTGCGGGTAACGTTGATAAATCTGCTGCGACAGCATATTAAATTTCAGCATCATCAGCGGCGATTCGGCCGCCAGCTCAAATTTCAGCCCGCCCGGCGTCTCATTGTGCGGTTTATCAAGAATTTGCTTCCCCATCTGCATCCAGTCCGCCAGATCCTGCTCAATGCTTACCATCAGCGGCGTCGGCGTCAGCCCTAATGGCGTATTGATAAACAGCGGGTCGTCAAACCAGGTGCGCAGCTTCGCCAAAGACTTACTGACCGCCGATGGCGTCACACTCATCCGCTTCGCTGCTTTGGTTACGCTACGCTCCTGCGCCAGCAGTTGCAGGCATAACAGCAGGTTAAGATCGAGGCTGGTGATGGATTTCTTCATGGCGATGCGCGGTCCTGTTGGGCGTGACGGCGAGAATCAGCAATAGACTCAATATGCTACAGGCAATCAGAATCCCGATCAGCATATTCAGCGCATTGAGGCCGAGCACCGCCGCCAGCCAAATCCACAGCGAAGATCCACAGACCTGAGCAATGCCCAGTACCGAACTGGCGACGCCCGCGCGCAGGGCGAACGGGCCGAGTGCCTGGCTCATTGCCACGCCAAAGCCGACCGAGAACCCTGCGCAAATCAGCGTAATGCCAAACAGCGTAACAGCATGGGTTGACGCAAGAATGAGCACCACGCCTGCCGCCAGAAACAGACACTGCGAGGTCATCATCAGCGTGCGCGGCTTAAAGATGCTCAGCGCAAACGGCGTCGAGAACGAGACCGCCATACTTACGCCCGCCGTTAACGCCATGGTGGTGGCATACTCGCCGCGCGCAAAGCCCATCGTCTCCATCAACAGCACCGGCGATGTATTCACAAAGGTGAGGATCACCGAGACGCTTAGCGTGGTGATGGCCAGGCGGCTGAGGAAGAATCGGTCAAGCAGGGATTCGGCGGCTGGCGCAGAGTGGGCGGTGGCATGTTGTTGTTTATCGGGCCGCGTCTCTTTCAGCACCAGCAGTGAGAGCAGGAACACCAGTACGCCCATGGTTAACATGGTCCAGAACAGACTCTGCCAGGGATAGCTGAGCATAATCAGATGGCCCATCACCGGTGCCAGCACTGGCACAATACAGGTGATACCGTTCAGCAGCGACAGCACTTTGGCTCGCCGCTGGTCATCCAGCGTATCGCGCAGAATCGCAAAGGCGACGACGTAGCAGTTCCCGGCCCCAAACCCCTGCACGAAACGCCCCAGCAGAAACAGCGAACTCTCCTGCGCCAGCGCGCACAGCGCGGAGGCCAGCACAAACACCACCGCGCCAAACAGCGCGACAGGCCGACGCCCTGAGCGATCGGCGACGCGTCCGGCAAACAGCATCGCGGTCGCCATACCGGCCAGATTAACTGAGAAGGCAATATGCAGCTGCGCCTCGCTGGCGTTGAGATCGGCGGCAATGCGCGGTAAACCTACCAGATACATATCGATTCCGGCAGGGTAAAGCAAAACAAGGGCGAAACTACACAGAAGATAGCGGGCCATAGCGTCCTCACAATAAGCGTGGCGCTCAGGATACGGGGAGGGCGAATGGCTGGCGAGTTGCCATTTGGACAAGTGTGATTTCCTGTGAGGAAATCACACTTCAGGGGGCAGTGATACCAAACGCCCGGTGGCGCTGCGCTAACCGGGCCTACGGGATTTCCCCGTAGGCTGGATAAGGCATTTACGCCGCCATCCGGCGATGGGCACCAAAGCCTGTTGAAAATATCTTACTTACCAATACAGAAACTCGAGAAAATCCGCCCCAGCAAATCATCGGAGGTGAATTCCCCGGTAATCTCGCTCAGGGCCTGCTGTGCGAGGCGCAGCTCTTCAGCCAGCAGTTCACCCGCCCATGCACCCAACAGTTGCGCCTTGCCCTGCTGGAGGTGCTCTGCGGCCTGTTCCAGCGCCTGCAGGTGGCGACGACGCGCCAGGAAACCGCCTTCCATATTGGTTTCAAAGCCCATACTCTCTTTGAGATGATTGCGCAGCACTTCCACGCCATCGCCGGTACGTGCGGAAAGACGAACCAGTGAGTGACCATTCACCTCACTCAGCCCCTGCGGTTCGCCGGTAATGTCTGCTTTGTTTCGTACTACGGTAATCGGTAGATTCGCTGGCAGACGGGCGATAAAGTCTGGCCAGATTGCTGCCGGGTCAACGGCGTCGGTGGTGGTGCCATCGA
Source organism: Pseudocitrobacter faecalis (assembly GCA_003315335.1). Taxonomy (GTDB): domain Bacteria; phylum Pseudomonadota; class Gammaproteobacteria; order Enterobacterales; family Enterobacteriaceae; genus Pseudocitrobacter; species Pseudocitrobacter faecalis. The sequence goes on along the minus strand of QNRL01000012.1, from coordinate 71,495 downwards.
CCATGAACAGCACGCGGTCGGCCTGTTCGATTTCCTGCCAGGCGCGCTCGATACCGATGCGCTCCACTTCATCACTGGCTTCTCGCAAGCCAGCAGTATCAATGATATGCAATGGCATGCCATCGATATGAATATGTTCGCGCAGTACGTCGCGTGTGGTGCCCGCGATATCGGTGACGATAGCGGCTTCACGCCCTGCCAGCGCGTTCAGCAGGCTCGATTTCCCGGCATTGGGACGCCCGGCAATCACCACTTTCATCCCTTCACGCAGCAGGCTGCCCTGACGCGCTTCGGCACGCACGGCGTCGAGATCGGTCATCACATTGTTCAGTTGCGCTTCGATTTTACCGTCGGAGAGAAAATCAATTTCTTCATCCGGGAAGTCGATGGCGGCTTCGACGTAGATGCGCAGGTGAGTGAGCGCTTCCACTAAGCGATTCACGCGAGCGGAAAACGCTCCTTGCAACGAGTTCAGCGCGGAACGCGCCGCCTGTTCTGAGCTGGCGTCGATCAGATCGGCAATCGCTTCTGCCTGCGCTAAATCAAGCTTGTCGTTAAGGAACGCACGCTCCGAGAATTCCCCCGGCTTCGCGATACGTACGCCCGGAAGGGTCAGAATTCGCTTGAGCAGCAGATCCAGAATCACCGGGCCGCCGTGGCCTTGCAGTTCAAGCACGTCTTCACCGGTAAAAGAGTTCGGGCCAGGGAACCACAGGGCGATGCCCTGATCGAGCGCGGTACCGTCGACATCGTTGAATGGCAGATAGTCGGCGTAGCGAGGTTTTGGCAGTTTGCCCAGCACGGCTTCAGCCACCTCACGCGCCTTCAGGCCAGAGATGCGCAGAATGCCCACCCCACCGCGTCCCGGTGGGGTAGCCTGGGCGATGATCGTGTCGTTTTGGCTCATGATATGTCTCGTCCAATACAAATAAAAAAAGGCGGTCATGAGACCGCCCTATCATTATTGTTCCGATTGCCGGGTGGCGCTACGCTTACCCGGCCTACACCGAATCAGGAGCTTTTCTTCTCGCGGCTATGCAGGCCACGTTTCTCCAGACCACGGTAAATCAGTTGCTGCTGAATAATGGTCACCAGGTTGCTGACGATATAGTACAGCACCAGACCTGACGGGAACCACAGGAAGAACACCGTGAAGATGACCGGCATAAAGGTCATGATCTTCTGCTGCATCGGGTCGGTTACGGTGGTCGGCGACATCTTCTGAATGAAGAACATCGTTACGCCCATCAGAATCGGCAGGATGTAGTACGGGTCCTGTGCGGACAAGTCGTGGATCCAGAGTGCAAACGGTGCATGACGCAGTTCAACGGAGCCCATCAGCATGTAGTACAGCGCAAGGAAGATTGGCATCTGGATCAGCAGCGGGAAGCAGCCGCCCAGCGGGTTAACCTTCTCGGCTTTGTACAGAGCCATCATCTCCTGGCTCTGACGCTGTTTGTCATCACCCAGACGCTCACGCATCGCCTGAATCTTCGGCTGCAACATACGCATCTTCGCCATGGAGGTGTACTGCGCTTTAGTCAGCGGGTACATGATGCCACGAACGATGAAGGTGATAACGATGATGGAGAAGCCCCAGTTACCCAGGAAGCTGTGGATCCATTTCAGCAGTTTGAACAACGGCTGAGAGATGAACCACAACCAACCATAATCAACGGTCAGATCCAGGTGCGGCGCAACGGCTGCCATTTTATCCTGAATTTCCGGGCCAACCCACAGGGTGCTGCCCAGCGTACCGGTTTGACCCGGCTGAATCAGCACTGGCTGAGATTTGTAGCCGATTGCTGCAACGCCGTTACCGAGGTTAGCGGTATAGAAGTTGTTGGAGCCATCGTTACGCGGAACCCATGCTGTTGCAAAGTACTGTTGCAGCATCGCCACCCAACCGCCTTTGGAGCTGACGTTCAGGTTTTCGTTATCTGCAATGGTATCGAATTTGTATTTTTCATACTTCGCGTCAGGCGTGGAGTACGCGGCGCCGCGGAAGGTGTGCAGCGCAAAGTTGCTGCTGCCCGTATCGCGGTGAGAGGGCAGATTGATGGACTGCTTAAGCTGACCAAAGGTGGACAACTCTAACGGTTTCTCACTGCTGTTCTGCACGCTGTAGCCCACATTCACCGCATACTCGCCCTTTTTCAGGGTGAAGGTTTTGGTGAAGGTGTTACCCGCTTTATCGGTATAGGTCATCGGGATAACCAGTTCGTTCTGACCATCGGCCATTACGAAGGTATCGCTGGTGACGTTATACAGCGGACGATCGCCATTTGCCGGGTTATCCGGGCCATCACGACCGGTCAGACCGCTCTGTGCCTGATAGATAAACTGCGGCGTCGTTTCCAGTAACTGGAACGGCTCAGAAGATTTGAGTTCTTTCGGGTAAGCCAACAGGAGTGCCTGCTCAACATCACCACCACGGGTGTTGATGGTCAGCTCGAGCACATCGGTTTTCACCGTAATCAGTTTCCCCTGGCCACTGGCCGGTACGCCCTGGTCGGCGGCGCTACCCGCTGCGGTGGTCGTAGTCTGCGTGGTCTGCTGCTGAGGTTGAGGATTTTTATCCTGCTCCCAAGCCTGCCAGATCATGAAAGACACGAACAACAAAGCGATGATGAGAAGATTGCGTTGCGAATCCATCGTTAGTGTTCTCTGGTATTAAAAGGTCCGGGGGGGACGGGGTCGTCTCCACCTGGGTGTAAAGGGTGGCATTTTAATACGCGTTTCACTGTCAACCAACTGCCTTTTATCACTCCAAACCTGCGCAATGCCTCAATTCCGTATTGTGAACAGGTAGGAGTGAAACGGCAATGCGGCCCGAGTAGCGGACTAATCAGGCGTTGATAGACCCGAATGAGGGCTATCAGGAGCCGTGAGCCAGGCGACAATGGCGGCGCCATAATTTTTCCAACGCTTCCGAAAGAGCACGGTTATCGAGGTCTGCAACCCCCTTCTTCGCCACCACCACGAAATCCATAGACGGGAGTTCATGTTGACGTAAACGGAAGCTTTCACGCGTCAGACGTTTAATCCGATTGCGTTCATGCGCACGTTTAACATTTTTCTTGGCGACTGTAAGACCGATACGGGGATGCCCCAGCGAATTTTGGCGGCCGAGGATGGTGATTTGCGGCGTGCCAGCCCGTTGTGGCTGCTGGAAGACGAATGTGAAATGAGTGGGAGTTAACAAACGTAACTCCCTGGGAAATGCTAGCTTAACCACTCAGGGGTTAGCTTTATTACTTGGAAACGGTCAGACGAGCGCGGCCTTTAGCACGACGACGTGCCAGAACCTGACGACCATTTTTAGTAGCCATACGAGCACGGAAGCCGTGAGAACGGTTGCGCTTCAGTACAGACGGTTGAAAAGTGCGTTTCATGGCGATTTCTACCTAAACTTGAATAAATTCAATGGCTTTATTGGATATCCGCCCGAAAATCGAACGATGGACACCGAAGCCATGGGTGATTAAAGAGGCCGGATTGTAATAATTGTACACTCCGGAGTCAATTCTCTTTCCTTATTTACCGCGCAATTCACCACGTTTTTTTGTAGCGATTAGCACGGAAAATGAGCAACATCTGACGCCTGTTGGCACGTAGCATGCGCTGGGTCGGGGATTATACGGCCTGACCATTAAAGCGCAAGGATCATCCAGGATCTTTGTTAGATCATTTAAGCAAAAAATTGTCGTTACTCATTAATTTTTCCAATATGCGGCGTAAATCCCCCCTCCTTCTCTTGCGGATCGTTTACACTTAGCCGGTCTCGATCCTTCCTGTGGATAAATCGGGAAGAATCTGTGAGAAACAGAAGATCTCTGGCTCAGTTTAGGCTATGATCCGCGGTCCTGATCGGATCCACGGATCCTGAACCGGGAAAACACACTGAACGCTTCCGGTGTTTCTGGTTGCGGTACTGCCCACGGGCAGCCCGAGGTGTTTTGTGGAAAACCGCAAAGAGCGGTTCGCACGTCACCCTTGTGCATTGGGTCTTTTCGACGTGTGCCAATAATCACGAACTTTTTAATCTTATACACAGCACTATTCAGGCTGCATCTGCGGCTACTGAGTGAGTCCCCGACAGTTTATGTCAGGCAGGTTCATCAACAGCACCCTGACAGGGTCGCCTGAACGATGATGTGTATCGACTTTTTTCGAGTGGAGTCCGCCGTGTCACTTTCGCTTTGGCAGCAGTGTCTTGCCCGATTGCAGGATGAGTTACCAGCCACAGAATTCAGCATGTGGATCCGCCCGTTGCAGGCGGAACTGAGCGATAACACGCTGGCCCTGTACGCGCCAAATCGTTTTGTGCTTGATTGGGTAAGAGATAAATACCTGAATAATATCAACGGGCTGCTTAATGATTTTTGCGGTTCAGATGCGCCACAGCTGCGTTTTGAAGTGGGCACCAAACCGGTTACCCATACCCTTAGAGAAACCGCGAACGTGGCGATCCCTGCCCAGGCGGCGCAGGTTCATACGCCACGCGCGGCACCCGCTCCTCGTCAGGGGTGGGATAACGTCCCGGCACCGGCAGAACACGCTTACCGTTCCAACGTCAATGTGAAGCATACCTTCGATAACTTCGTTGAAGGTAAGTCGAACCAACTGGCGCGTGCGGCGGCACGTCAGGTAGCGGACAACCCTGGCGGCGCGTATAACCCACTGTTTCTATACGGCGGCACGGGGCTCGGTAAAACGCACTTATTGCATGCGGTTGGTAACGGCATAATCGCCCGTAAACCGAACGCCAAAGTGGTGTACATGCACTCTGAGCGTTTTGTGCAGGACATGGTAAAAGCTCTGCAAAACAACGCCATTGAAGAGTTCAAACGCTACTATCGCTCCGTCGATGCCCTTCTTATCGATGACATTCAGTTCTTTGCCAATAAAGAACGATCCCAGGAAGAGTTTTTCCACACCTTTAACGCCCTGTTGGAAGGTAATCAACAGATCATCCTGACGTCGGATCGCTATCCAAAAGAGATCAACGGTGTGGAAGATCGTCTGAAATCCCGCTTCGGCTGGGGCCTGACGGTGGCGATTGAGCCGCCGGAACTGGAAACCCGCGTGGCCATTCTGATGAAAAAGGCCGACGAGAACGACATTCGTCTGCCGGGTGAGGTGGCGTTCTTTATTGCCAAGCGTCTACGCTCTAACGTGCGTGAGCTGGAAGGGGCACTGAACCGTGTGATTGCCAACGCCAACTTTACGGGCCGGGCGATCACTATCGACTTCGTTCGCGAAGCGCTGCGCGATTTGCTCGCGTTGCAGGAAAAACTGGTCACTATCGACAATATTCAGAAGACGGTGGCCGAGTACTACAAAATTAAGGTGGCGGATCTGCTCTCCAAACGGCGTTCCCGTTCGGTGGCGCGTCCGCGTCAAATGGCGATGGCGCTGGCTAAAGAGCTGACCAACCACAGTCTGCCGGAAATTGGCGACGCATTTGGTGGTCGTGACCATACTACCGTGCTTCATGCCTGCCGCAAGATTGAGCAGTTGCGTGAAGAGAGCCACGATATCAAAGAAGATTTTTCAAATTTAATCAGAACACTATCGTCGTGACGCTATGAAATTTACCGTAGAACGTGAACATTTATTAAAACCGTTACAACAGGTGAGTGGCCCGTTAGGTGGCCGCCCGACGCTGCCTATTCTCGGAAACCTGTTGTTGCAGGTGGCTGACGGTACGCTGTCATTGACCGGTACCGATTTAGAAATGGAGATGGTCGCTCGCGTGGCGCTGGTGCAGACGCACGAGCCCGGCGCAACCACCGTCCCGGCGCGTAAATTCTTCGATATTTGCCGTGGTCTGCCGGAAGGCGCAGAGATAGCCGTGCAACTGGAAGGCGACCGCATGCTGGTCCGCTCTGGCCGTAGCCGCTTCTCGCTTTCCACGCTGCCTGCTGCAGACTTCCCGAATCTGGACGACTGGCAGAGCGAGGTGGAATTCACCCTGCCGCAGGCGACCATGAAACGTCTGATTGAAGCGACCCAGTTTTCGATGGCGCATCAGGACGTTCGCTACTATTTAAACGGCATGCTGTTCGAAACCGAAGGTGAAGAACTGCGCACCGTGGCGACTGATGGCCACCGTCTGGCGGTGTGCTCTATGCCGGTCGGCGAATCGCTGCCGAACCATTCGGTGATCGTGCCGCGTAAAGGCGTGATTGAACTGATGCGTATGCTCGACGGTGGTGATAACCCGCTGCGCGTGCAGATTGGTAGTAATAATATCCGCGCGCATGTCGGCGATTTTATCTTCACGTCCAAGCTGGTTGATGGCCGTTTCCCGGATTATCGCCGCGTATTGCCGAAGAATCCGGACAAACATCTGGATGCCGGTTGCGACATTCTCAAGCAAGCGTTCGCGCGTGCGGCCATTCTTTCCAACGAAAAATTCCGCGGCGTGCGTCTGTTTGTCAGCGAAAATCAGCTGAAAATCACCGCCAACAACCCGGAACAGGAAGAAGCGGAAGAGATTCTGGACGTCAACTATTCCGGTACCGAGATGGAAATTGGCTTTAACGTCAGTTACGTCCTCGATGTGCTCAATGCGCTGAAATGTGAAAACGTGCGAATTTTGCTGACGGACTCCGTTTCCAGCGTTCAGATTGAAGATGCTGCCAGCCAAAGTGCGGCCTACGTTGTCATGCCAATGAGACTGTAATGTCGCTCACCCGCTTGTTGATCCGCGACTTTCGCAACATCGAAAGCGCGGATCTCGCCTTATCCCCTGGCTTTAATTTCCTGGTTGGCGCAAACGGCAGTGGCAAAACCAGCGTGCTGGAAGCCATCTATACGCTCGGCCATGGCCGGGCGTTTCGCAGTTTGCAGATTGGCCGTGTGATCCGCCATGAGCAGGACGCTTTCGTGCTGCACGGGCGTTTGCAGGGCGAAGAGCGCGAAATCGCGATTGGCCTGACGAAAGACAAACTTGGCGACAGCAAAGTGCGCATCGACGGCACCGACGGTCACAAGGTGGCGGAGCTGGCGCTGCTGATGCCCATGCAACTCATCACGCCCGAGGGGTTTACTTTACTCAACGGCGGCCCCAAATACAGAAGAGCATTCCTTGATTGGGGATGCTTCCACAACGAAGCCGGGTTCTTTACCGCCTGGAGCAACCTCAAGCGCCTGCTGAAGCAGCGCAACGCCGCGCTACGCCAGGTCAGCCGCTATGAGCAGCTACGGCCCTGGGATAAAGAATTGATTCCCCTGGCGGAACAAATCAGCCGTTGGCGTGCCGAATACAGCACCGGTATTGCCGAGGATATGGCGGATACCTGCAAACAGTTTTTACCGGAGTTCTCCCTCACCTTCTCTTTCCAGCGCGGCTGGGAAAAAGAGACGGATTATGCCGAGGTGCTGGAGCGGAACTTCGAGCGTGACAGAATGCTGACTTACACCGCGCACGGCCCGCATAAAGCCGATTTTCGCATACGCGCCGACGGCGCGCCGGTGGAAGACACCCTGTCGCGCGGGCAGCTTAAGCTGCTGATGTGCGCACTGCGCCTGGCACAAGGCGAGTTCCTGACCCGCGAAAGCGGTCGGCGCTGCCTGTACCTGATAGATGATTTTGCCTCGGAACTTGATGACGCGCGTCGCGGGCTATTAGCCAGCCGCTTAAAAGCCACGCAATCACAGGTTTTCGTCAGCGCGATTAGCGCTGAACACGTTATGGACATGTCGGATGAAAATTCGAAGATGTTTACCGTGGAAAAGGGTAAAATAACGGATTAACCCAAGTTTAAATGAGCGAGAAACGTTGATGTCGAATTCTTATGACTCCTCCAGTATCAAAGTCCTGAAAGGGCTGGATGCGGTGCGTAAGCGCCCGGGTATGTATATCGGCGACACGGATGACGGCACCGGTCTGCACCACATGGTATTCGAGGTTGTGGATAACGCTATCGACGAAGCGCTCGCAGGGTACTGTAAAGACATCGTTGTCACCATCCATAGCGATAACTCCGTATCCGTACAGGATGATGGCCGTGGTATCCCAACCGGTATTCACCCGGAAGAGGGCGTGTCTGCCGCCGAAGTTATCATGACCGTTCTGCACGCAGGCGGTAAATTCGATGATAACTCCTATAAAGTCTCCGGCGGCCTGCACGGCGTAGGCGTTTCCGTGGTTAACGCTCTGTCGCAGAAACTGGAACTGGTTATCCAGCGCGATAACAAAGTTCACCGTCAGATTTACGCGCACGGCGTACCAGAAGCTCCCCTTGCCGTCACCGGCGAAACCGAAAAAACCGGTACCATGGTTCGCTTCTGGCCGAGCCTTGAAACCTTTACTAACGTCACCGAATTTGAGTATGACATCCTGGCGAAACGCCTGCGCGAACTGTCATTCCTCAACTCCGGCGTTTCTATTCGCCTGAAAGACAAGCGTGACGGCAAAGAAGACCACTTCCACTACGAAGGCGGCATCAAGGCGTTTGTTGAGTACCTCAACAAAAACAAAACGCCTATTCACCCGAATATCTTCTATTTCTCCACTGAAAAAGACGGTATCGGTGTTGAAGTTGCGCTGCAGTGGAACGATGGCTTCCAGGAAAACATCTACTGCTTTACCAACAACATTCCGCAGCGTGACGGCGGTACGCACCTGGCAGGTTTCCGTGCGGCGATGACTCGTACCCTGAACGCCTACATGGACAAAGAAGGCTACAGCAAAAAAGCCAAAGTCAGCGCGACCGGCGACGATGCGCGCGAAGGCCTGATTGCGGTGGTTTCCGTAAAAGTACCGGATCCGAAATTCTCCTCTCAGACCAAAGACAAACTGGTTTCTTCTGAGGTGAAATCGGCGGTTGAACAGCAGATGAACGAACTGCTGAGCGAATACCTGCTGGAAAACCCGTCTGACGCGAAAATCGTGGTTGGCAAAATTATCGATGCCGCGCGTGCGCGTGAAGCGGCGCGTCGTGCCCGTGAAATGACGCGTCGTAAAGGTGCGCTTGATTTAGCTGGTCTGCCGGGCAAACTGGCCGACTGCCAGGAGCGCGACCCGGCGCACTCCGAACTGTACCTTGTGGAAGGGGACTCCGCGGGCGGCTCTGCAAAACAGGGGCGTAACCGTAAGAATCAGGCGATCCTGCCGCTGAAAGGTAAAATCCTCAACGTTGAGAAGGCGCGCTTCGATAAAATGCTCTCTTCTCAGGAAGTTGCCACGCTTATCACCGCGCTCGGCTGCGGCATTGGTCGTGACGAATACAACCCGGATAAACTGCGCTATCACAGCATCATCATCATGACCGATGCGGATGTCGATGGTTCGCACATCCGTACGCTGCTGCTGACCTTCTTCTACCGTCAGATGCCAGAAATTGTTGAACGTGGCCACGTCTATATCGCGCAGCCGCCGCTCTACAAAGTGAAGAAAGGCAAGCAGGAACAGTACATCAAAGACGATGAAGCGATGGATCAGTATCAGATTTCCATCGCCCTGGACGGCGCGACGCTGCACACCAACGCGCACGCACCGGCACTGGCTGGCGAAGCGCTGGAAAAACTGGTTTCTGAATACAACGCCACGCAGAAAATGATTGGCCGCATGGAGCGTCGTTTCCCGAAAGCGATGTTAAAAGAGCTGGTTTATCAACCGACGCTGAACGAAGGCGATCTCTCTAACGAACAGACTGTGACCCGTTGGGTGAATGCGCTGATTACCGAGCTGAACGAAAACGAACAGCACGGCAGCCTGTGGAAGTTTGATGTGCGCCATAACAGCGAACTGAACCACTTTGAGCCGATTGTCCGCGTTCGCACGCACGGCGTTGATACCGATTATCCGCTGGATCACGAGTTCGTGGTTGGGCCGGAATACCGCCGTATCTGCACGCTGGGTGAGAAACTGCGCGGTCTGGTGGAAGAAGATGCGTTTATTGAACGTGGCGAACGCCGTCAGCCGGTTGCCAGCTTCGAGCAGGCGCTGGAATGGCTGGTGAAAGAGTCTCGTCGAGGACTTGCGATTCAGCGCTATAAAGGTCTGGGCGAGATGAACCCGGAACAGCTGTGGGAAACCACCATGGATCCGGAAAGCCGTCGCATGCTGCGTGTCACCGTAAAAGATGCGATCGCCGCTGACCAGCTGTTCACCACCCTGATGGGTGATGCCGTTGAACCGCGTCGCGCGTTTATCGAAGAGAACGCCCTGAAAGCGGCAAATATCGATATCTAAGCCGTTGGCAATCGCCCGGTGGCGCTGCGCTTACCGGGCCTACAGATAACATTGGTAGGCCGGATAAGGCGATAGCCGCATCCGGCAAACAATGCCGACACGAAACGCCTGAATTTATTCAGGCGTTTTTTTTGTGAAAACCACCCCCTGCTTTTTCATCTGCTGGTGGACTCCCTCAATCGAAATATCCGCCACCGCGCATTCCGCGTCCACCGCCAGTGAAGCCGCAATACCTGCAGCCTGACCCAGTGCAAAACAGGTCGGCATCACACGCGCGGAAGAGAGTGCGACATGGCTTGCCGATAGCGAACGTCCGGCAACTAACAGACCTTTGATGTTTTGTGGCACCAGACAGCGATAGGGAATGTCGTAACTATCAATCTTTCGCTCATGGCAGGCTTTTTCGCCCAGAGGGCTATGAATATCAATTTCATAATTCGTTTGTGCGATGACATCTTCAAAGCGACGCGCGTTGAGCAGATCGTCTTCTGTGAGCGTGTACCTTCCACAGATACGATGACTTTCGCGAACGCCTGTTTCGGCGGCGATATGCGACAAAATGTAGTTTTCAAAGCCATTACGCTGCAAATAGTAGGCAACAGAAAATACCTGCTTTAGCCCCTCAACTTCCGCGTGGCTGCTGTCCGCAATCAGCGCGCCGTTGCCTTTTACGCGCGTCATATTGACGATAAGCGTACCGTCAGGCTTTAACTCCCATAACAAGCGACGGCCCTGGGGAAGATCGGCCACGGTTTCATAGTGATAACATCCGTCAGGCAATTCTGCCTGTACCGGGCTACCGGTATTCTGCATCTGGAACATCAGGGTCATCGGCTGTGTTAAACCATCTTCATCGCGGCCGGTTTTATAAGGCGCGCCGGCGGCAATGGCGACTTCCGCATTCCCGGTGCAATCAATCACTACGCGGCCTTTTAGCGTTTTCAAGCCTTCCCGTGTTTTCACCACCACCCCTGTTACCGCACAGCCCACCATTAGCGGGGTGATGAAATCGGTGTGATAAAGCAACTGAATATTTTCCCGCTCGATCATCCTGTTCAAATGGTAGCGTAACAGCAAAGGATTGAACTGAATTTTGAGATTTTCAGGCTGTGCATTTTGCAGTAAAAAATCGGGACGAATAGCGGCAATAATTTCGCGATAAATTCCGGTCAGATTACCAATCGTCATAAATATACTGACTGTACCGAGGGTCGCCATTCCGCCCGGTTGCCCGGAACGTTCAACCAGAATGACACTCGCGCCGCTACGGGCCGCAGAAATCGCTGCGGCGACGCCTGCGGGGCCGGCGCCGACGACGATAACGTCAGCCTGGGCATAATAAGGTGCCTCAAGCATAATGTGCGTTGTTTCTGACATCTTTTATCCTTACGCCGTCTCAACGACGCTATCAAAGGCATCGCGATACTCGCTTACGTGCATGCCAAAAATAATATGGAATTCATCGGGAGCGGGATGTGTCACGCCCAGCGCATCAGTGATGGTTTTCATTCCGCTCATATCAACCAACAGCGGGTCGTTAATTTTGATACGCAACCGTGAAATGCAGTTGTTAATCTCCTTAATATTTACCTTACCGCCCAGTTTTCTCAGAATCTCTTTAGCAACCTCCTCGGTAGACGTATTTTGGCGCAAGAGTGTTGATGCACGAATTTCAAGCTCTTTTACCGCATCGGTATCGTCAGTCCCTTCGCGGCCCGGTGTGGGAATATTGAATTTCTCGATATACCATTTAAAGGTAAAGAGGTAGATAAAGAACAGTGCAATACCGAGAAGAACAATCGGTATCCAGGTCGATTTGTGTCCCTGTAATATGCCGTTGAAGAGAATCTCGATTAATGTACTGCCGCCAAGATAAGAAGTATGTGTTGCATCGAGAATTGCAAAAGAGAGCCCTTGCAAAGTACAGTCGATTAAAAATAATGGCGGTGCGAGAAACATATACATAAACGTAAATGGCTCGACGACGCCCGCAAATATTGCAGCGACGGCAGCGGAAATTGCGACTGTTTTTACGCGCTGGCGATCTTTTGCCGCCAGCCAGATACCGATTAGCGCGCCGGGAATACCAAATACTTTACCCGGTGTATCTCCCTGACCGAGCCATAGCCGGGTTATCTGATGGATATTCTCGTTAAAATCCGCAGTCGCCAGCGCTGCAACGGTGATGGCTTTTGTGCCAACGTACGTCTGTCCACCAATCTCAAGCGTTCCGCCGACCGGCGTGTAGTGCACCAGCGAATACCAGACATGCTGTAACCCGGTTGGCAACAGCAGTTTTTCAATAAAACCGAATACAAATGAACCGACCACTCCGGCTTTCGCCAGTGCTGAAGCCGCGTAATATAAACCACCACCAACCCACGGCCAGACAAAGGGAATAAGTAAACCAATGACTAATCCGCTCAGGCCGGAAAGTATAGGCGGAAGGTGCCGACCCTGATAAAACCCAAAGATTAACGGCAGCTTACGTGTACTGTTGTGATTCGTTATCGCCGCAGACAGCGCGCCGATCATAATACCGCCCAGTACACCGGTATCCACGGTTTGGATGCCCAGTACGACGTTTTGCATTGCCTGGCGCATCGCCATAGTTTGAGAAATTGCCAGCACATTATTTTGTGCATTTACGGCCACATCCGGTTTCAACAGCATTCCGGCTGCATTAAGCATTAATCCGGAAAAAACCAGCATAAAGATGTAGCCAATAAGTGCTGAAAGTGCGGCGGTTTCTTTCTTGCCTTTTTCCGCCATACCAATCGCGATAGAAAGGCAAAATATCAGCGGCATATAAGCAATAATCACCATCCCGGTTTGGGTCAGAAGGTTAGCGATAAATATAATGCCCGATGATTGAAGTAAGGGGAGATCGGCAGCGGAGTGGGGGTTTTTGAGTACCGCGCCTATTGATAATAATAATGCAAAGCAGCTCATTACTGCGACGGCAGGAATAAATGAGCGACCGAGCGCAGAGAAATAGTCCTGTAATTTCGCTCTCATGGGGTGATCCATTATTTGAGTGGTTAATATATGGTTGGCTATCTCATTGCTTATCTAAATAATATTTTTAAAATGGATGTCTTTCGCGTGCTAATATTTATTAGTCAAGAGTATCAACGCTGTCATTTATCGTAAAAGGGAACGTTCCCTTATTTCGTGGGCGATCACAAAATTCGCATCAGACCGATTATCGACAATTGCCCGGCACAGTGCGCTCGCTGACCTATACTTCCTTCATCACATATTCACCACTAAAAGGAGTGGAAAATGGGGCTTTTTGATGAAGTTGTTGGCTCGTTTCTTAACGGCGACGCCGGGAAGTATCAGGCTATCCTGAACTGGGTGAACGAGCAGGGCGGAATTCAGGCACTGCTGCAAAAACTGCAAAACGGTGGGCTGGGAGACATTCTGTCGTCGTGGATCAGCAATCAGGACAGCAACCAGCCGGTGAGTGGTGATCAGCTTGAATCAGCGCTGGGCACGCCAGCGGTTTCCGATCTCGGCCAAAAACTGGGCATTGATACCGGTTCCGCGTCGACTATGCTGGCAGAATATCTGCCGAAAATCATTGATGCGCTCTCGCCGCAGGGGGAAGTTGACCCGAAGGCGCATAACGATTTACTCAGCGCAGGAATGGATCTGCTGAAAAGTGGCAAACTTTTCGGCTAATCCCGCAACAAAAGGGGAGCTCGCCGGGTGCGTTGCATCCCCGTTTTAACCCGTCACGGCTGCTGTTTTTTGAGCGGAATCGCGTTAGCATGAGGAAGGACTCATCTAACCTGGGGTATTCATGGCTATCAAACTTATTGCAATCGACATGGACGGAACCTTGCTGTTGCCGGACCATACCATCTCTCCAGCGGTCAAAAAAGCGATCGCCGACGCCCGTGCGCGTGGCGTTAATGTGGTGCTGACCACGGGCCGTCCATACGCAGGCGTGCACAGCTACCTGAAAGAGCTGCACATGGAACAGCCGGGCGATTACTGCATCACCTACAACGGTGCGCTGGTGCAGAAAGCGGGCGATGGCAGTACTGTCGCGCAAACCGCGCTGGGCTATGATGACTACCGCTACCTGGAGCAACTCGCGCGTGACGTGGGCTCGCATTTCCACGCCCTCGATCGCAATACGCTTTATACTGCCAACCGCGACATCAGCTATTACACGGTGCATGAATCCTACGTTGCCACTATTCCGCTGGTCTTCTGTGAAGCCGAAAAAATGGATCCGGCGACGCAATTCCTGAAAGTGATGATGATTGATGAGCCTGCTATCCTGGATAAAGCTATTGCTAAAATTCCGGCAGAAGTGAAAGAGAAGTACACCGTGCTGAAAAGTGCGCCGTACTTCCTCGAAATCCTCGATAAACGCGTCAATAAAGGCACTGGCGTGAAATCGCTGGCCGACGCGCTGGGTATCAAACCCGAAGAGATCATGGCGATTGGCGATCAGGAAAACGACATCGCAATGATTGAATTCGCAGGCGTTGGCGCGGCGATGGATAACGCCATTCCGTCAGTGAAGGAAGCAGCGAATTTTGTCACCAAATCCAACCTTGACGATGGCGTGGCGTACGCCATTGAGAAGTTTGCGCTGAATTAATCACGCACGCGAATATCGCTGATACGGCTGCGCATAATGGCTTTTCGCAAGCGCGGCTGTGTCAGTATTCTGGCTTTAATGATTTTTCCCAGCAGTTTCAGGCGCAGACTGAACGTCGAGCGCGTATAGGCGCGGTTGGCGTCTTCACGTTGCCCCTGTAGAACCTGACTGAGCAACTCCGCACTATCCAGCGCATAACTGATCCCCTCCAGCGAACTGGCGCTGATAAATCCCGCCGCTTCGCCAATCAGAAATGCATTCTCTTTGCCGCACACAAAATCTCCCCAGCGCGAGGGAAACAGCACCGTACATTTCTCGCTTTTCACGGGTTCGCCGAAATGAAAGGCAAAATCTGTCATCTTCGCTTTCAGCGCCTCAAAGCGTGCCTGACCGTCTTTCATCGGATAAGCACCGCCAAAGATAAAATAGCCGTCTTTGCTGATGCTCCACGAATAGCAATCCGTCACCGTGTTATCAAAAATGCAGGCGTAAAACGGCACGGCGTGCGCTTCGGCGAACCACTGCTGGATGGCCAGGTATTTACGGATCTGATGTTCGGGATAAAGATGGCGGCGCACCAGAGAATTTGCCCCGTCAGCACCGACCAGATAGCGGGCGGTAATGTGCTGTTCCAGGCCGTCAGCCTGAAACGAAATGTGCCACTCGTCATCTTCGCGCCATACCTTTCGGCACAGTGTGTCGTGATGAACGGTCACCACGTCGGGAATTAACGATTTCATCCATAAATCAAACGCATGGCGATTAATATTGATATAGCTGCGCGGGTAATTGCGGGTGAGTCCGGCGGCCACATCGACGGTTTTAACGCTGAAAATCTGTGGGTTGGCGATCACCTTCACGGGAAGGGTAATACCGTCGCGAATAAACGCCCGTTGCGCATCCGGGGCCAGCAGGCCACCGCAGGGTTTGGTGAAACCTTCGCTGCCGCACTGACGTTTTTTATCCAGCGCAATCACGCGCATTTTGCCTGCTAACTGGCGCGCCAGCGCCGAACCTGCGGGGCCTAACCCGATAATCGCCACGTCGAAATGTGCCATTTTGCTGCTCGCCGTTGTTGAGATAGCGTTACGCTAAAGCCTGAAAGTGAAGTCCTTGTGAAGTATGATGACGCAAATTGTCTCGAATCAGGACTGCGTAATGAAACAGGTCACCTTTGCCCCGCGACATCATCAACTTACCAACATCAATACCTGGACCCCGGACAGCCAGTGGCTGGTCTTTGATGTTCGCCCTTCCGGCGCGTCGTTTACCGGCGAGACGATTGAGCGCGTAAACATCCGTACCGGCGAGCTCGACGTGATTTACCGCGCCACGCAGGGCGCGCACATTGGCGTGGTGACTGTTCATCCTCAGCGCGAGAAATATGTGTTTATCCATGGCCCGGAGAATCCGGATGCCGGCTGGCAGTACGATTTTCACCATCGCCGTGGTGTGATCGCTGAAAACGGTACGACCACCAATCTGGATGCAATGGATATCACCGCGCCTTATACGCCTGGCGCGCTGCGTGGCGGGAGTCACGTGCATGTGTTTAGCCCTAACGGTGAGAATGTCAGCTTTACCTATAACGACCACGTGATGCACGAATACAACCCGGCGCATGACCTGCGCAACGTTGGTGTTGCCGTACCATTTGGCCCGGTCAACGTTCCTGCTCAGCATCCGCGTGAATACAGCGGTAGCCACTGGTGCGTGCTGGTGAGTAAAACCACGCCTGCGCCAAAGCCGGGGAGTGACGAGATCAATCGCGCCTATGAAGAGGGCTGGGTGGGGAATGAGACGCTGGCGTTTATTGGCGATACGCTGTCGGTGAAGGGCGAGAAAGTGCCTGAGCTGTTTATTGTCGCGCTGCCTAAAACCGCGCAGGGCTGGAAGCTGGCGGGTGATGCGCCGCTGGCTGGAACGGAAACCACGCTACCCGCACCGCCCGCAGGCGTGGTGCAGCGTCGTTTAACCTTCACGCATCAACGGGCGTACCCGGGGCTTGTGAATGTGCCGCGTCACTGGGTGCGCTGCAACCCACAAGGCACGGAAATCGCGGTGCTGATGCGCGATACAAACGGTGTGGTTCAGCTGTGGCTGGTATCGCCAGAAGGCGGAGAGCCGCGCCAGCTTACCCATGTAGAAAGTGACATTCAGTCGGCGTTTAACTGGCATCCGTCGGGAAATGCGCTGGGTTTTGTGCTGGAAAATAGAATCGCGATAGCCGATGCGGCGAGCGGGAGCGTGCGCTTTTTGACAACCGATCACGGTAACCCGCCGTCTGCCGATGCCGTCGTTTTCTCACCCGATGGCCATTACATAGCCTGGATGGAAGAGACGGCGGGCTTCCGTCAGCTGTGGATAACCGAAACCGGCCTCTGAATTACGGCGAAGGCATCGGCGCTGGCGGAATAACGGAGTTCGTCGCCAGCGTCTCCTGCTCGCTCTTTTCGACACGCGAACGCACGGAGTTATCGGTGCGGAACATGTCCCACGGCAGCAGCAGGGTATCCATCACCGCTGTGAATGGCATATCGAGCGCCACCAGCGATTTGGTTCCCCAGTTGTTGTCCTCATCGCCGAGCATGGTCGCGCTTGCTCGCGTGCCCGGATACGTACCCTCTTTGCCACCCGTATGCGACATCACGCTTGAGCAGCCGCCTACTAACATCATCCCACTGAACAGAGCCAGCTTAAGCAGATTATTTTTTATCATGATTTAATCATCGTATCGGAGCCGGGAGGGCTCATCTGTACGGGTTATAGCCACCCGTCGCGAAAATGGATAGTCCTGGCTTCCCGCTCTGTGGCGGCTGTCGCACTTTAACCAATAGTGCTCTACCCCAGTCTATGCCTTCAGCACGAAAGTGCAAAAAAAGTAAGACCCGCGCCCTTGAAAATCGTTCCTCAGAACACATTTTAAGAGTGTAGCCCAATGAGGAGCACGCCTGATGGGTGCTTCGGGTATCACCGCCTGTCCATGATGGAAGGCCGTAAAATTCTCGCTGATTTCAGGAGCTATTGATTATGCGTAACTTTGATTTATCCCCGCTATACCGTTCTGCTATTGGTTTTGACCGTCTGTTCAATCTGTTAGAAAACAATCAAACCCAGAGTAACGGCGGCTACCCTCCGTACAACGTTGAGCTGGTAGACGAAAACCATTACCGCATTGCCATTGCCGTTGCCGGTTTTGCTGAAAGTGAACTGGAAATTACCGCCCAGGACAACATGCTGGTGGTGAAAGGTGCTCATGCGGCCGAGCAGAAAGAGCGTACCTACCTCTATCAGGGGATCGCCGAGCGCAACTTTGAACGCAAGTTCCAGTTAGCGGAAAACATCCACGTGCGTGGCGCAAACCTGGTGAATGGCCTGCTCTATATCGAGCTGGAGCGCGTAATTCCTGAAGCGAATAAACCGCGCCGTATCGAAATCAACTAATTCCGTGAGCCGCTACGGCGGCTCTGATTACCCAGGCTTGCCGTCAGGGAGCCTTATGCGAATCTTCATGATCCGCAGGACTTCACTCGCTTCTTAGAAGGAGAATGTATTATGCGTAACTACGATTTATCCCCACTGCTGCGTCAATGGATCGGTTTTGACAAAATGGCTAACGCGTTGCAAAACGCCGGCGAAAGCCAGAGCTTCCCGCCCTATAACATCGAAAAAAGCGACGATAACCACTATCGCATTACCCTTGCGCTGGCCGGTTTCCGTCAGGAAGATCTGGATATTCAACTGGAAGGCACGCGCCTGACCGTGAAAGGCACGCCGCAGCCGCAGGAAAAAGAGACCAAATGGCTACACCAGGGGCTGGTCACCCAGGCGTTCAGCCTGAGTTTCACGCTGGCTGAAAATATGGAAGTGGCTGGCGCAACCTTCACTAACGGCTTGTTGCATATCGATTTGACCCGCAACGTGCCGGAAGAAGTTGCCCCGCAGCGGATCGCCATCAGCGAGCGTCCGGCGTTGAATAGCTAGCAATGGATTGAATAGGCGTGATTTTGTAGGCCGGATCAGGCGTTCACGCCGCATCCGGCAACCACAATGCGCACGTTGCCCGCAATCTAAAGCCTCGTCTACATGACGGGGCTTTTTTACGTCTGCTAAAAATCCAAAGTAATTGTGCGCAAATCCCCATACAACCCTCTGCATTTCTGCGAGAATCCCCACTACAGGTAATGTTATTCACAGGGAAAATTGTATGAGTGATATAGCAATGACCGTCAGTGTGCTTGCTCTGGTTGCCGTCGTCGGCCTCTGGATAGGCAACGTCAAGATCCGCGGGATTGGCCTCGGTATTGGTGGCGTGCTGTTTGGCGGGATAATCGTAGGACACTTTGTCGAAATGGCAGGCGTCGAGCTTAGCGGCCCGATGCTGCATTTTATTCAGGAATTCGGCCTGATCCTCTTTGTCTACACCATCGGGATTCAGGTGGGGCCGGGCTTCTTTGCTTCATTACGCGTCTCCGGGCTTCGACTTAATCTCTTCGCCATTTTGATTGTGCTGCTGGGCGGCGTGGTCACCACGCTGTTGCATAAAATCTTCGATATCCCGCTGCCTGTCGTATTGGGGATATTCTCCGGCGCGGTCACCAACACGCCAGCGCTGGGCGCAGGTCAGCAAATTTTGCGCGATCTTGGCGTACCCTTTGATGTGGTCGATCAAATGGGTATGAGCTACGCGATGGCTTATCCTTTCGGCATCTGCGGTATTCTCCTCACCATGTGGCTGCTGCGTCTGTTCTTCCGCATTAACGTTGAGAAAGAAGCCCGACGCTTTGATAAACAAGCGGGGAACAGTCATGAAAATCTGCAAACCATCAACATCTGCGTCGAAAACCCAAACCTGCACAGCATGGCGATTCAGGATGTCCCCATTCTCAACAGCGATAAAATTATCTGCTCGCGTCTGAAACGGGGCGACGTCCTGATGGTGCCGTCGCCCGCCACGCTCATTGAGCAGGGTGATTTGCTCCATCTGGTGGGCCGACGTGCCGACCTGCACGATGCACAACTGGTGATCGGTAAAGAGGTTGAAACCTCACTCTCCACGCGCGGCACAGACATGAAAGTCGAGCGCATCGTGGTCACCAACGAGAAGGTGCTCGGCAAGCGAATCCGCGATTTGCACTACAAACAGCGCTATGACGTGGTTATCTCCCGCCTCAATCGAGCTGGGGTTGAACTGGTCGCCAGCAGCCACGCGACGCTGCAATTTGGTGACATCCTCAATCTGGTGGGGCGTCCGGCGGCGATTGACGCCGTGGCGGCTGAGCTGGGCAACGCGCAGCAAAAACTGCAACAGGTACAGATGCTACCGGTCTTTATCGGTATCGGCCTGGGTGTGTTGTTGGGCTCCGTGCCGCTGTTCATCCCCGGTTTCCCGGTGGCGTTAAAACTGGGCCTGGCCGGCGGGCCGCTGATTATGGCGCTGATCCTCGGACGTATCGGCAGCATCGGGAAGCTCTACTGGTTTATGCCGCCGAGCGCCAACCTGGCGCTGCGTGAACTGGGGATCGTGCTGTTTTTATCGGTGGTTGGCCTGAAATCGGGTGGTGATTTTGTCGATACGCTGGTGCACGGCGACGGGCTGAGCTGGATTGGCTACGGCATTTTCATTACCGCAATACCGCTTATTACCGTGGGTATTCTGGCGCGTATCTTTGCGCGCATGAACTACCTGACCCTGTGCGGCATGCTGGCTGGCTCGATGACCGATCCACCCGCGCTGGCTTTCGCCAACAACCTGCACGCCACCAGCGGCGCGGCTGCACTCTCTTACGCTACCGTGTATCCGCTGGTCATGTTCCTGCGCATCATCACCCCGCAGCTACTGGCGGTACTATTCTGGGGAATGGGTTAACGGGCTATTATCGGTGTGGACGCGCCGCAAATGGTAGTCCACCTGATATTCACTGGCATTACGGAACATCACCGAATAATTGAGAAACTCGCCGCTGTCGCTGTAGGAAAGAGAAGTAATACGCAGCAGCGGCGTCTGTTCCGGCACATTCATCGACTGCGCCAGTTGCCTGTCTGCCAGCACGGGTGACAGGCTTTCATAATTCCCACTGATGGTGATGCCGCACTCCTTCTCGATGTAATCAAACTTTGACCCCTCCAGGTGCCCCAGCGAAAGCGTACGAAACAATTTTACCGGCATGTAGCTGTCTTCCAGCATTAACGGTTTTCCATCTACATACCGCACGCGGCGTGAGAAGTAGATCCGCTCATTAATCTGAATGCGCAGTTGGCTGGCGATGGCAGGCGGCGCAGGCATCACTTCAAACACCAGTACCTTGCTCACCACCTCTTTCCCCTGCTGGCGCAGCACTTCCGCCAGCCCGGTGAGGTTGGTGGTCTCATGATGAACATCTTTGCGCGCCACATAGGTTCCGCTGCCGTGGCGGCGGATAACCAATCCCCATGCAATCAACATATCCACCGCTTTGCGAATGGTCATTCGCGCAACGCCAAATTCCTGGGCGAGAATCTTCTCAGCCGGAAGCGGGCTTCCCACGTTGTAATCGGAAGAGTTGAGCCGTAAACGCAGTTTGTCAGCGATAGATTTGTAGATCACCAGTAGACCTCTGTTTTAGGGTAAGCGGTTAGAATCGAACCTCTGTTTCTAATTATTAATTCATATATATCAATAATATAAAGCGTATTCTCTCCGTGAATCTCAGCATGAAAATTCATGTTGTCTATTTTTCTATGAAAAAGTAGACAACATCGGCGCAATTAAAACCATGAAAGGGATCACGAATCGAACCGGCGCGGCATGTTGTCTGTCCGGCAAATTCCTATTCTCGAAGCAGGCTGATAGAGAAGATAAATAAAGCCACTCACCCTACAAGTTGTTAAATGAGGATTACCAAATGCTCAGTCAAATACAACGCTTTGGCGGCGCCATGTTTACCCCGGTATTGCTGTTTCCTTTTGCCGGGATCGTGGTGGGTATCGCCATTATGTTACGTAACCCGATGTTTGTCGGCGAAGCACTTACGGCTCCCGATAATTTATTTGCTCAGATTGTTCATATTATTGAAGAAGGCGGCTGGACCGTATTTCGTAACATGCCGCTTATTTTCGCCGTTGGCTTACCGATTGGCCTGGCAAAACAGGCGCAGGGCCGAGCCTGTCTGGCGGTGCTGGTGAGTTTCCTCACCTGGAACTACTTTATTAACGCGATGGGAATGACCTGGGGCCACTTTTTTGGCGTCGATTTTTCCGTCGATCCTACAGCCGGAAGTGGCCTGACGATGATCGCCGGAATAAAAACGCTCGACACCAGTATTATTGGCGCGATCGTTATTTCTGGTATCGTTACTGCGCTGCATAACCGTTATTTTGATAAACCGCTTCCAGTATTTCTCGGTATTTTCCAGGGATCATCATTTGTTGTCATTGTCGCTTTCCTGGCGATGATCCCCTGCGCCTGGTTAACCCTGCTCGGCTGGCCCAAAGTGCAATTAGGCATTGAATCACTGCAGGCGTTTTTACGCTCTGCCGGGGCGCTGGGGGTATGGGTTTATATTTTCCTGGAACGTATTTTGATTCCGACCGGTTTACATCACTTCGTTTATGGCCCGTTCATCTTTGGCCCGGCGGTGGTTGAAAGCGGCATTCAGGTTTACTGGGCGCAGCATTTACAGGAGTTCAGCCAAAGCACTGAACCGCTGAAAGCGCTGTTCCCGGAAGGGGGGTTCGCCCTGCACGGTAACTCGAAAGTCTTTGGCTCCGTGGGCATTGCGCTGGCCCTCTACTTCACCGCCGCGCCGGAAAACCGCGTCAAAGTCGCCGGTTTGCTGATTCCCGCCACGCTAACGGCGATGCTGGTGGGTATCACTGAACCGCTGGAGTTCACCTTCCTGTTTATCTCGCCGCTGCTGTTCGCCGTACACGCCGTGCTGGCCGCGACGATGGCAACGGTGATGTATATGTGCGGTGTCGTTGGCAACTTCGGCGGTGGCCTTTTGGATCAGTTCCTGCCGCAAAACTGGATACCCATGTTTCACAACCATGCGTCGATGATGTTTATCCAGATTGGCGTTGGCGTGTGCTTTACCGCGCTCTACTTCGTCATCTTCCGCACCCTGATCCTGCGCTTTAACCTGAAAACGCCGGGTCGTGAAGAAAGCGAAATCAAACTCTACAGCAAAGCTGATTACCAGGCCGCACGCGGCAAAACCAGCGCCGCAGGCGCACCGGATACCAAACTGGGCCAGGCTGCCGGATTCCTGCAAGCATTGGGCGGCGCGGCAAACATTGAAAGTATCAATAACTGCGCCACCCGACTGCGCATAGCCCTCAAGGACATGGCGCATACGCAGAGTGACGAGATCTTTAAAGCGCTGGGCGCTCACGGCGTCGTGCGCCGTGGCAACGGAATTCAGGTGATTGTTGGCCTGCATGTTCCTCAGGTTCGCGACCAGCTTGAAACCCTAATGAAAGAATCTTTCCCGACCGAACAATCCACCATGACGGAGGCAGTATCATGAAAAAATTCTCAGTTGTTATCGCAGGCGGCGGCAGCACATTTACTCCCGGTATCGTCCTGATGTTGCTGGCAAACCAGGATCGTTTCCCACTGCGTTCACTGAAATTTTACGACAACGACGGGGCGCGTCAGGAAGTGATCGCTGAGGCCTGCAAAATCGTCCTCAAAGAGCAGGCACCGGATATCGAGTTCAGCTACACCACCGATCCGGAAACGGCTTTTACCGATGTCGATTTTGTGATGGCGCACATCCGTGTCGGTAAATACCCAATGCGTGAAAAAGATGAAAAAATTCCGCTACGCCACGGTGTGCTCGGCCAGGAAACCTGCGGGCCCGGTGGGATTGCCTACGGCATGCGCTCCATCGGCGGTGTGCTGGAACTGGTGGATTACATGGAGAAATACTCGCCGAACGCCTGGATGCTGAACTACTCCAACCCGGCGGCAATTGTGGCGGAAGCGACCCGCCGTTTGCGCCCGAATGCCAAAATCCTCAACATTTGCGATATGCCGATCGGTATTGAAGGGCGCATGGCGCAAATTGTGGGTCTGCAGGATCGCAAACAGATGCGCGTACGTTATTACGGCCTGAACCACTTCGGTTGGTGGACTTCTATCGAGGATCTGCAAGGTAACGATCTGATGCCGAAATTACGCGAATATGTGGCAAAACACGGCTATGTACCGCCTTCTAACGACCCGCATACGGAAGCCAGCTGGAACGATACCTTTGCCAAGGCGAAAGATGTGCAGGCCCTCGACCCGCAAACCCTGCCCAACACGTACCTGAAGTATTACCTGTTTCCGGACTATGTGGTGGCCCACTCCAATCCGGAACGTACGCGCGCCAATGAGGTGATGGATCACCGCGAGAAACACGTCTTCAGCGCCTGCCGGGCGATTATCGAAGCGGGTAACGCCTCTGCGGGCGAACTGGAAATCGATGAACATGCCTCTTACATCGTCGATCTGGCGGCGGCGATTGCCTTCAACACCCAGGAGCGCATGCTATTGATTGTGCCGAACAATGGTGCCATTCCTAACTTTGATGCCGACGCGATGGTCGAAATTCCGTGCCTGGTGGGCCACAACGGGCCAGAGCCGCTGACTGTAGGTGAAATCCCGCACTTCCAGAAAGGGATGATGGGCCAGCAGGTGATGGTCGAAAAACTGGTGGTAGACGCCTGGGAAGAGCGTTCATATCAGAAACTGTGGCAGGCGATTACGCTGTCGAAAACCGTGCCGAGCGCGTCGGTGGCGAAGGCGATTCTCGATGATTTGGTAGAAGCGAATAAAGAGTACTGGCCGGAACTGAATTAACCGTCAGGGTCGGCGTCCTGTGGGCGCTGACCCTGATGTTTTAACACCGCCGATGGCGCGTAGCCAAACTTCTGTTTAAATGCCTTGCTGAAATGAAAGGCATCAAAAAAATTCAGCATATCTGCCACATTGCCCACCGAATTTCCCTCCTGCTTTAACAATGACAGCGCGAGATCTAACCGGGCGTCCAGATAATATTCATTGGGCGTTTTACCGGTGTAACGAAGGAAAAGACGGCGTAGCCAGGCCTCGCTGCAGGGGATAAATTGTGCCATTTCGTAAACTGACCAGCGCTTTTGTGGGCTGGCATGCAAAGCCGTAATTAACTTTTCCACCTGATTTCTCTGCGGATCCTTTTTCTCATTTTGGGAAATAAGATAAATCCATTGATATATGATTTTTGTGAGATACGCAACGGCGAGATTATGTTGCATTACATTATTACTGGTAATTAAATCTGACACCTCATTTAATTCAGCGTTAAAGATTTCTCCGTTATAAATAATGCCTTTTTGTAATATCGGAATTTCCATTACGCTGGTGGGGATAAACTCCATCCAGTACTGTTCCCAGAGTAAGCCGTCGCAATGGTAAGACTGGATGTCGGTTGGCTTTAAAAAGATAATGCAGTTACCATTAAGTGTGATCAGGTTATTGTTTTTGAGGACTATTTTACCGCACCCCTGCACCGTGTAGACGGCTACCCATGAGTTCGCGATGAGCGGTTTTTTCTTATCCCGAGGCCAGAATACCTGATAACGCTCATCGGCAAAGGTATGCCAAAGAGAGAGTAACGAAATTCCGCTGGAGATCACATTTTCGTTAATCAGTAGCGGGATATTAAAAGGGGTTTCGTTTTTTACATGCGCAACGCTCTTTTTTCCATTCATTTTAATCACTCGCCGGGGAATTATGCTCACAACCTGGTGTGAACGTTATCAGAAAACGTTAAGGCCAGGGAAGCGATGTATTTATTTTTAAAAATCTATGCCTGTAGACCAGCGATATTTCGTCACTAATCCGCTGGGGTTAGATTATCATTCAGGGCAAAAAAATGAATATTCAGCAAATTGTGAGTTTTATCGGATTTACACTGCTGGTGGCCGCGATCACATGGTGGAAAGTCCGCAAGACGGACACGGGCTCTCAGCAGGGTTATTTTTTAGCTGGTCGCTCGCTCAAAGCACCGGTGATTGCAGCGTCGCTGATGCTCACCAATCTGTCGACTGAGCAACTGGTGGGGCTTTCCGGCCAGGCCTACAAAAGTGGAATGTCGGTGATGGGGTGGGAAGTCACCTCGGCGGTGACATTAATCTTCCTCGCGCTTATTTTCCTGCCGCGTTATCTGCAACGCGGCATTGCGACGATCCCGGATTTCCTTGAAGAACGTTACGACAAAACGACCCGTATTATTATCGATTTTTGTTTTCTCATTGCGACAGGGATCTGCTTCTTACCCATCATTCTGTACTCGGGAGCATTAGCGTTTAATAGCATGTTCCATGTCAGCGAAACGTTCGGTATTTCACATAGCGCCGCCATCTGGATATTGGTTACGGTACTGGGATTATCCGGCATTTTGTATGCGGTTGTGGGTGGAATGCGCGCGATCGCCGTCGCAGATGTGATTAACGGCATCGGTTTGGTTATCGGCGGCCTGCTGGTTCCCTTTTTTGGTCTGATGGTGATGGGGGAGGGGAGCTTTACTGCGGGTCTTAGTAAACTGACAACCGATCATAGCGAAATGCTTAACTCTGTCGGCGGTAACACGGATCCTCTCCCTATTGGCGCGGCATTCACTGGCCTTATTCTGGTGAATACCTTCTACTGGTGCACGAATCAGGGCATCGTTCAACGCACGCTGGCGTCCAAAAGTTTGGCGGAAGGGCAAAAGGGCGCGCTCCTGACGGCGGTACTGAAAATGCTTGATCCATTGATTCTGGTGCTGCCTGGCGTGATTGCATTTCACCTCTTCCAGGATTTGCCAAAAGCCGATATGGCTTATCCGGCTCTGGTTAACAGGGTTATGCCGCTACCGCTGATTGGCTTCTTTAGTGCGGTGTTATTTGGCGCCATTATCAGCGCGTTTTGTGGCTTTCTGAATAGCGCTTCAACGCTCTTTAGTATGGGGATCTATCGTCGAATTATTAATGAGCACGCGACGCCAGACAGGCTTGTCGTGGTTGGGCGTCGTTTCGGTTTTATTGTGGCCGTGGTCTCTATTTTGGTTGCGCCGTGGATAGCGAATGCACCGCAGGGTCTATACAGCTGGATGAAGCAGCTCAACGGAATTTATAACGTTCCATTAGTCACCATCATCATCATGGGTTTTTTCTTCCCCCGCATTCCTGCGCTGGCAGCGAAGGTCGCGATGGGATTAGGCATCGTCAGCTATATCACCATCAATTACCTGGTGAAATTCGATTTCCACTTTCTCTATGTGCTGGCCTGCACCTTCTGTATCAACGTTGTCGTCATGCTGATTATTGGCGCCATTAAGCCTCGGGCAACACCGTTTAAGTTTCACGACGCTTTTGCGGTGGACATGAAACCGTGGAAAAACGCGAAGATTGCCTCGGTGGGGGTATTGTTCGCGATGATAGGTGTCTATACCGGCCTCGCTCAATTTGGCGGATACCCTACCCGCTGGATTGCCATCATGAGCTATTGCATCACTGCACTGGTCGTTATCTACCTGATTTTTG
Organism: Pseudocitrobacter faecalis; assembly: GCA_003315335.1. GTDB lineage: Bacteria > Pseudomonadota > Gammaproteobacteria > Enterobacterales > Enterobacteriaceae > Pseudocitrobacter > Pseudocitrobacter faecalis. Next base: position 44,136 of record QNRL01000012.1, on the reverse strand, counting down.
ACAGCTTACGCAGCCGTAAAACGTCCACTTACGCAAAGGACTCCCTATGAAACGCCCCAATTTTCTCTTCATCATGACGGATACCCAGGCCACCAACATGGTGGGCTGCTATAGCGGAAAGGCGCTCAACACGCAGCATATCGACCAGCTTGCCAGCGAAGGGCTACGTTTCAACTCAGCCTATACCTGCTCGCCCGTATGTACGCCGGCGCGTGCCGGGCTGTTTACCGGAATTTATGCGAATCAGTCTGGCCCGTGGACGAACAACGTCGCGCCGGGGAAAAATATCTCCACCATGGGGCGTTATTTTCAGGATGCCGGCTATCACACCTGCTATATCGGCAAGTGGCATCTTGATGGACACGACTATTTCGGTACCGGCGTATGCCCGCCAGAGTGGGATCCGCAATACTGGTACGACGGCGCTAACTACCTTGCGGAACTGACCGATGAGGAAATTGGTCTGTGGCGAAATGGCCTGAATAGCGTTGAAGATTTACAGAATCACCAGATTGACGAAACCTTCACCTGGGCCCATCGCATCAGCAACCGGGCGGTGGATTTTCTGCAACAACCGCAAAGGGACGATGAACCGTTTCTGATGGTGGTCTCCTATGATGAACCTCATCACCCTTTCACCTGCCCCGTTGAGTATCTGGAGAAGTATCAGGATTTTTATTACGACCTTGGGCTGAAAGCGCATGATGATCTCGCCAATAAACCTGAACATCATCGCCTGTGGGCGCAGGCCATGCCTTCTCCGGTAGATAACTGCGGGTTGTACCATCATCCGATGTACTTTGCCTGCAATGATTTTGTCGATGATCAGATTGGGCGCGTTATTAACGCATTAACCCCTGAGCAGCGTGAAAATACGTGGATTATCTACACTTCCGATCACGGTGAAATGATGGGCGCGCATAAACTGATCAGTAAAGGGGCGGCGATGTACGATGATATCACGCGTATTCCGCTGATTATTCGTGCCCCCCAGGGCCGCGCTGCGCAAGTCGATATGCCGGTCAGCCATATTGACCTGTTGCCCACGATGATGGCGTTGGCAGGCATCGAGAAGCCCGATATTTTGCCGGGAGAAAATATACTTAAGGTCACATCGCCACGCGGCGTGATGGTCGAATTCAACCGCTACGAAATTGAACACGACAGTTTCGGCGGATTTATTCCGGTACGCTGCTGGGTGACAGAGCGCTTTAAACTGGTGCTTAATCTCTTTACCAGCGACGAATTGTACGATCGCGTGAACGATCCGGATGAGCTTAACAACTTGATCCATCGCGCGGAATTTGCCGATATAAGAGATAAACTTCACGACGACTTGCTGGATTATATGGATAAAATCCGTGATCCGTTCCGTACTTATCAGTGGAGCCTGCGCCCCTGGCGCAAAGATGCGACGCCGCGCTGGATGGGGGCATTCCGCCCGCGCCCGGAAGACGGCTATTCACCGGTAGTACGAGATTACGACACCGGGTTGCCTACTCAGGGCGTTAAAGTGGAAGAGAAAAAGCAGAAGTTTTGATGACCGATTAAGCCCAACGACAAGGAGCCGCAATGAAAATTTCCCGCCTCGGAGAAGCCCCGGATTACCGTTTCTCACTGGCGAATGAACGTACTTTTCTGGCGTGGATTCGTACATCGCTGGGCTTTCTGGCGGCAGGCGTCGGCCTTGATCAGCTGGCGCCAGATTTCGCGACGCCTATCATCCGCGAGCTGTTGGCTCTGCTGTTATGTCTTTTCGCCGGTGGGTTGGCGATTTATGGCTACCTGCGTTGGCTGCGTAACGAAAAAGCGATGCGGCTGAAAGAGGATCTGCCTTATACCCACAGCCTGTTGATCATCAGCGTCATTTTACTCATTGTCGCCGTCATTGTGATGGGGCTGGTTCTGTATGCCGGCTAATCGAAAAGCACGCCGGGAACTTGACCCCGGCCTGCAGCCTGAACGTACCTCGCTCGCCTGGTTCCGCACCCTGTTAGGCTATGCCGCGCTGATGCTGCTGGCGATTAAGCATAACTGGCATCAGGCCGGGAGTTTGTTCTGGATCTCACTTGGCATACTGGCAATAGCGGCGTTAGTTCTTTGGCGATATACTCGAAACCGCATTTTAATGGACGTTGCGCAAAATGATTTTGCGCAACCCCGCGTGGTGCGCGACAAATTTTTCATCGCGCTTGCGGTTCTCTCACTGGCGTTGCTGTTTGCTGCCACGCATCTGCGTCAGGTGGGGTTATTGATAAAGGATTATCTATGACAGGCTGCCAGGTCATGGTCAAACCGGCCAGTTCTCGCTGTAATCTGCGCTGCAGATACTGCTTCTATATTGAAAAACCGCAACAGAGCGTAATGGATGACGAAACGCTTGAGGCGTTTATTCGTCAACATATCGACGCGCAACCGGGTGATGAGGTGCTGTTTGCCTGGCAGGGCGGCGAACCTACGCTCTGTGGTCTTGATTACTTTGAACGCGTTGTCGCGCTACAGCAGCGCTATGGGAATGGCAAGCGAATCGCTAACGCCTTCCAGACCAACGGGATTCTCCTTAACGATGCGTGGTGCCAGTTTTTCCGCGAACATAACTGGCTGGTAGGCATCTCTATCGATGGCCCCGCACCGTTGCATGATGCCTTCCGCGTGAGCAATAGCGGCAAGCCGACCCATCATAAAGTTGTCGATGCTATCCAGCTTTTAACCGCCCATCGCGTTGAGTTCAACCTGCTGGTGGTCGTCAACAGTCTTAACAGCCAGCATCCGCAGGCGCTTTATCGCTACTTACGTACACTCGGCACGCCGTTTATCCAGTTCATCCCTCTGGTTGAGCAGGATGAAAACGGTGATTTAAGCGCAGAATCGGTGAGCGCAGAACGCTGGGGCGAGTTTCTGACGCGCGTCTTTTCCGTCTGGGTAAGAGAAGATATTGGCCGCGTTTACGTACAACTCTTTGATTCCACGCTGGGTGTCTGGTGTGGCTATCCCGCGCAGATGTGCGCGCAAAGTGAGCGGTGTGGTCACGCCTTCGCGCTGGAGTCTAATGGCGATTTATATCAGTGCGATCACTATGTTTATCCTGCGTATCGGTTGGGAAATATTCACGAGCAACCGCTTAAGGTACTTAACGCACAGCCAGAGGTCGCCGCGTTTGGCGCGAACAAACAGCGTGCGCTTAACGATGCTTGCCGACAATGCCCGGTGCTGCGCCTGTGTCAGGGCGATTGCCCAAAACATCGTCTGCATGCAGGCAAAAGCGCGTTATGCGCAGGCTATCGCCATTTCTTCACGCATACCGCGCCACACATGAAAATTATGCGCGATCTGCTGAAGCACCACCGCTCGCCCGTTGAACTGATGGTGATGCTTCAACATAGCTAAGGTTTAACGCCCTTTCGCCAGATACTGCGCCATCTCTGCTTCCGGCACCATGCCGCCGCCCGTCGCCCATACCAGATGGGTGGCGTGCTTCAGTTGTTCGGCGCTGAAACCGTGCATTTGCTGATACGCGGTGGACGCGCAAACGCGCTGCGGCCCGGCCATGCCCGCCAGCGCCGAGGGCTCCAGGCGGATATTCTCTTCCTGCGCCAGCCAGCCCAGCATGTCGTACATCGTTTGATCGTCGAGCGTATAAAGCCCGTCGAGCAAGCGTTCCATCGCGCGGCCGACAAAACCGGATGCGCGGCCAACCGCCAGCCCGTCTGCCGCCGTCAGGTTATCAATGCCAATGTCCTGAACGGAAATCGCATCGTGCAGGCCGGTGTACACGCCCAGCAGCATGCACGGCGAGTGCGTTGGCTCAGCAAAGAAGCAGTGCACGTTATCGCCAAAAGCCAGCTTCAGACCAAAGGCCACGCCGCCAGGGCCGCCGCCCACGCCACAAGGCAGATAGACAAACAGCGGATGATCGGCATCGACAACGCGCCCCTGCTGAGCAAACTGCGCTTTCAGGCGCTGCCCGGCGACGGCATAGCCGAGGAACAGCGTGCGTGAGTTTTCATCGTCGATAAAGAAGCAGTTTGGGTCTGACTCCGCCGCTTTGCGCCCCTGTTCAACCGCCACGCCATAATCTTCTTCGTACTCGACCACCGTTACGCCATGGCTACGCAGCTTCGCTTTTTTCCAGGCGCGGGCGTCGGCGGACATATGCACGGTAACCTTAAAACCGATGCGGGCGCTCATGATACCGATCGACAAACCCAGATTGCCGGTTGAGCCCACCGCAATGCTGTACTGGCTGAAGAACTGTTTGAACTCCGGTGAGAGTAAAACGCTGTAGTCATCTTCGGTGCTCAGCAGGCCGGCTTCCAGCGCCAGTTTTTCCGCATGCGTCAACACTTCATAGATGCCGCCACGGGCTTTAATCGAGCCAGAAATCGGCAAATGGCTATCTTTCTTAAGCAGGATTTCGCCGCTAATTTTCTGGGCGAACTGCTTTTCGAGCCGCTGCTGCATGGCGGGAATTGCCACCACGTCAGATTCAATAATCCCGCCGGTTGCTGCCGTTTCCGGAAACGCTTTTGCCAGATAGGGTGCGAAACGTGTCAGACGGTCGTGAGCGGCCTGAACGTCTTGTTCCGTCAGGCCAACATAGGGTAAACCTTCCGCAAGAGACGTGGTGCCGGGGTTAAACCAGGTGGTCTCTTTGAGCGCGATAAGCTCCGCCACCAAAGGGTGTTGAGCAAGTAAAGTCGCCGTTTGCATCAGCCGATCTCATGTTAGGGTATTTCGTTCTATTCAACAGAAAACGAGCTGTTCATGACAAGGGATAAATGCGCAATTGACGCGATCAGTGTGTTTAGGATGAGGGCGTAGGCCGGGTAAGGCGTTTACGCCGACACCCGGCAATATGCACCGGGGCGGCGTTATAGCCGGTTACTGCGGAGTCGATTTACACCGGCTGCTGATGTTGATGAAAACGCGAAGCCAGCGGTAGCCAACAGAGGAAAATCAGCAGGCCCATCAGCGTCATTAACAGACCGAGGCTGGCCTGACCGGTTTGCGGCATCATCGCGGAAAGCCACGCTAACACGCCGGAACCAATGTTCTGCAAGCCGCCGACCAGCGCACCCGCAGTACCGGCGAGGAACGGGAAGGGCTCCATTGCACCGCTGGTCGCCAGCGGGAAAAGCATCCCTGCGCCGAAGAAGAACAGCGCGGCAGGCACCAGCAGCGTCCAGACGGTCATTACGCCGAACAGGCCCGGTATCCACATCATCAGCCCCGCGACCAGGCAACTCATCACCGACTGCCACATCAGCGTTGAAAAACGTTTATTCGGACGCCCGGCAAACCAGGCGCCAAAGAATGCCGCCGGGATCGGCAGAATAAACAGAATACTCACCACCATGCTGTTCAGGCCAAGCACTGCGCCCATCAGCACGCCAGAGCAGGCTTCAAACACCGCAATGCCCGCCAGCCCGCCAATCAGCATCAGCAGATAGCAGTTGAACGCGCCGCTGCCAAAAAGCGTTTTATAGTTGCTGATAAGCCGCGTTTTCGGTGCACCAGCAGGGCGCGTTTCTGGCATCCAGCGCGCCATGCTGAAGGTGACAATCACACACAGGGTCAGCAGGAAGCCGTAGCACGCACGCCAGTTCCAGGCCGTATCAAGCAGCCCGCCAATCAGTGGCGCGAGCAGAGGGCTCACCAGAATCCCCATATTCAACAGGCTGTTAGCGTGGCGAAGCTGGCTGCCTTCGTACAGGTCACGCGGCAGAGTACGCGCCATTACGCCGCCCACGCCGGTGCCCATTCCCTGTAACGCGCTGGCGGCAATCAGCACCGTCAGATCGCTGGTGGACATGGCGACAACCGTCGCCAGCATAAAAATCGACATCCCAACCAGGATCACCGGACGACGCCCGACGCGGTCAGAAAGCGGGCCATAGAAGAGCTGCGAAACGCCATAGGTCAGCAGATAGGCTGCCATGACGCTTTGCACCGCGCCCTCGCGAACGTTGAGATCGCGTGCCATATCAGCAATTGCAGGAATATATATGGTTTGAGCCATCTGTCCGACGGCAACCAGCAACACCAGCATCAGTAAGATAGTGACGTTTCTTTGGCTTTTCATTTCTCTGATATTTTATAAAAAAAGAAAATATAAGAATAAGCTGCTGCTTATTACCCTAAATGCGGGTGGAATCTACCATATCAAGATGACAATTTAACCATCATATATGTGAATGATTTGTAGCGGCCAGGCAGGATTTATAGACGCTGACGGCAACTAATCTTGCCAGTCTCTACATGGCTCTGGAGTGTGATCGCGCAGACATTTTTACGCAGATGAATTTTTTTCCGTTGCCAGCATCCAAAACCTGTGTTTGTATAAATTCACTTGATGAATTGATAAACAGGCCCCTAATGACTCCTTCCATGATGACGTCGACCCTACTAAAAACCGCGCTACCAGCCGCGGTGGTCGTCGTGCGTGTGGTGGTGGTCGTCGGCAATGCGCCGTAGGGTCAGGAACAACACACGATTCCAAAACCCCGCCGGCGCAAACCGGGCGGGGTTTTTCGTTTAATGACCCTCCCCGGAAAGTCGGCTCAGAATAAAAGGACTGGAGCATGGCAAGTTCGGGCACAACATCACAGACCAGACGCTTTACCGGCGCAGAACTGATCGTCCATCTGCTGGAACGTCAGGGGATCACCATGGTCACCGGCATTCCCGGCGGCACCGTGCTGCCGCTGTATGATGCATTAAGCCAAAGTAAGCAGATACGCCATATACTCGCGCGTCACGAGCAGGGCGCGGGATTTATTGCGCAGGGCATGGCGCGCACGGCGGGGAAACCGGCGGTGTGCATGGCCTGTAGTGGGCCGGGTGCCACCAACCTGGTGACCGCCATCGCCGACGCGCGTCTCGACTCGATTCCGTTAGTGTGTATCACCGGCCAGGTGGCTTCCTCGTTGATTGGCACCGATGCGTTCCAGGAAGTCGACACCTACGGCATCTCTATCCCCATCACCAAACATAACTATTTAGTCCGCAACATCACGGAATTACCGCAGGTTATCGCGGATGCCTTCCGCATTGCGCAGTCTGGCCGCCCAGGCCCGGTGTGGATAGACATTCCTAAGGATGTGCAGACCGCTGAAATCGAACTGAGTGAACTGCCAGAGCCCGGCGACCGTGCGCCAACGCCTGAATTCAGCGCCGAGAGCGTGCGTGAAGCCGCCGCAATGATCAATGCCGCGCAGCGTCCGGTACTGTATCTGGGGGGCGGGGTAATCAATGCGCCTGAACGCGTACGCGAGCTGGCTGAGAAAGCGAATTTGCCGACCACCATGACCCTGATGGCGTTGGGCATGCTGCCAAAAGCGCACCCGCTGTCATTAGGTATGCTGGGGATGCACGGTGCGCGCAGCACCAACTTTATTCTGCAACAGTCTGATTTATTGATTGTTTTAGGTGCACGTTTTGATGACCGGGCAACGGGGAAAGTGGCTGAGTTCTGCCCGAACGCGAAGATTATTCATGTTGATATCGATCGCGCCGAGTTGGGGAAAATCAAGCAAGCCCACGTAGCCATTCAGGCCGATGTTGATGATGTTCTGGCGCAACTGTTACCGCTGATTGACGCACAGCCGCGTAACGAATGGCGCGGGAAAGTCGCTGAACTGCAACAGGAATTCCCGTGTGCCATCCCACAAGCGACCGATCCGTTAAGCCATTATGGCCTGATCAACGCCGTTGCCGCCTGCGTGAACGACGACGCGATTATCGCCACCGACGTAGGCCAGCACCAGATGTGGACTGCCCAGGCGTACCCGCTCAATCGCCCGCGTCAGTGGCTGACCTCCGGCGGCCTGGGCACAATGGGCTTCGGCTTGCCTGCGGCGGTTGGTGCAGCGCTGGCGAATCCGGATCGCAAAGTACTGTGCTTTTCTGGCGATGGCAGTTTGATGATGAACATTCAGGAGATGGCGACGGCGGCGGAAAATCAGCTGGATGTGAAAATCATTCTGATGAATAACGAAGCGCTGGGCCTTGTTCATCAACAGCAGAGCCTGTTCTACAAACAGGGCGTGTTCGCGGCGACCTATCCGGGGATGATCAACTTTATGCAAATTGCCGCCGGTTTCGGCCTGGCAACCTGCGATTTAAACGGCGAAACCGATCCGCAGGGCGCGCTGCAGGCAATTATCAACCGACCGGGCCCGGCGCTGATCCACGTGCGTATCGACCCGCAGGAAAAAGTGTATCCAATGGTACCGCCGGGCGCGGCGAATACTGAAATGGTGGGGGAATAAGCCATGCAAAACACAGCACACGATAACGTCATTCTTGAACTCACCGTTCGCAACCACCCGGGCGTCATGACCCACGTCTGCGGCCTGTTTGCCCGTCGCGCGTTTAACGTCGAAGGCATCCTTTGCCTACCGATTCAGGACAGCGATCAAAGCCATATCTGGCTACTGGTCAACGATGACCAGCGGCTTGAGCAGATGATGAGTCAGATAGACAAGCTGGAGGACGTGGTGAAAGTGCAGCGTAACCAGTCTGACCCGACGATGTTTAATAAGATTGCGGTGTTTTTTCAGTAACTCATCTGACAGTCGACAGCGCTGAAATACGCTTTATGATGTCGGGGTTGAACGACATTGTGAGGGCACATGATCTGGATAATGCTGGCGACGCTGGTGGTCGTGTTTGTGGTGGGTTTTCGGGTGATGACATCCGGCCCACGCCGGGCGATTCGTCGTTTGAGTGAACGCATGGGCATTACGCCAATGCCCATAGAATCGATGATCGATCAACTGGGGAAGGAACCCGGCAACGAGTATCTGCACTATCTTGAGCGTCCGAATGAAGCGCATTTGCAGAATGCCGCGCAGATGCTGCTGATTTGGCAGGTGTTTATTGTCGACAGCAGTGACGAGAGCATGCATCGCTGGCATCGCCTGCTGCAAAAATCGCGTCTGGCGGCGCCGATTACCGATGCGCAGGTTCGGCTGGCGTTAGGGTTTATGCGTGAGCTGGAACCCAATGCCGGGGAACTGAACGCGTTTCAGATTCGTTACAACGCGTTATTCCACGATGAAGATGGGGTTCGGTGGCTGCATTGATGCGAGCGGGCTTTCCCCCTCACCCTAACCCTCTCCCACAGGGAGAGGGGACCGAGAGTGCCAGAGGTGAAGTTCGTGCGGTTTTCTCCCTCTCCCTGTGGGAGAGGGCCGGGGTGAGGGCATCAGCGCGCATAATTCCTCACAATCCCCCATACTCCCCCCAAATAGTTGTCAAAACGTTAAATACGTCACACTCAGGATGTTACACTGCGCAACTTTCCCGCACGATAACCAATGCCTGGTGACTTAATGACTGAACCGTACACTTCCTCACAACCGAAAGACGCTGTCGTGCGACCGAACTGGTCGGCGGTTTTTGCGGTGGCTTTTTGCGTGGCCTGCCTGATAACCGTTGAGTTTTTGCCCGTCAGCCTGCTGACCCCCATGGCGCAGGATCTGGGCATCTCTGAGGGTCTGGCGGGGCAGTCGGTCACCATGACCGCGTTTGTGGCGATGTTCTCCAGCCTGTTTATCACTCACATCATTGGTCGCACCGATCGCCGCTACGTGGTGGTGATGTTTGCGGTACTGCTGACACTCTCCTGCCTGCTGGTGTCGTTTGCCAATAGTTTTGCGCTGTTGCTGCTGGGGCGCGCCTGCCTTGGTCTGGCGCTGGGCGGTTTCTGGGCGATGTCGGCGTCATTGACGATTCGCCTGGTGCCAATGCGCGTGGTGCCAAAAGCGCTGTCGGTGATTTTTGGCGCAGTGTCGATAGCCCTGGTGATCGCCGCTCCGCTCGGCAGTTTCCTCGGCGGAATAATTGGCTGGCGAAATGTGTTTAACGGCGCGGCGCTAATGGGCGCGCTGTGCATAGTGTGGGTGATTAAAGCGCTGCCCTCGCTGCCTGGCGAAGCGGCGCATCAGCAGCAAAACATGTTTAGCCTGATGAAGCGCCCCGGCGTGCTGGCGGGCATGAGCGCCATTTTTTTGGTGTTCGTCGCCCAGTTCTCTTTCTTCACCTATATACGCCCGGTCTATACCACGCTGGCAGGCTTTAGCGTGGATGGCCTGACGCTGGTGCTGCTGAGCTTTGGCATTGCCAGCTTTGTCGGCACCTCGCTCTCTTCTGCCGTTCTGAAACGCTCGGTAAAAGGCACGCTGGCCTGCGCGCCCTTTGTCCTGATGCTCAGCGCGCTGGCGCTGATTTTCTGGGGGAATTCGCCGGTTGTCGCGTCTGCGGTAGCGATCATCTGGGGCTTCGCGTTTGCGATGGTGCCGGTCGGTTGGTCAACGTGGATCACCCGCTCGCTCTCCGATCAGGCAGAAAAAGCGGGATCTATTCAGGTGGCGGTGATCCAGTTCGCTAACACCTGCGGGGCGGCGCTGGGCGGCGTCGCGCTGGACCATTTCGGCGTGCTGTCACCGCTGGCGATTTCCGCCTGCCTGATGCTGCTGACGGCCACGCTGGTGGCGACGAAGGTGAAAGTGAATTAAGGAGAATGGCCGGAGGGTGGTGCGCGTATCCGGCCTTCATTATCGGGAAATCACTCCGCTTTTGGACACTGTACCTGCTTCACGGCGGCGGCGTAGCGCTCGGCATCATTACGTTCCAGCGCCAGCGTCGCTTCCCGCACGCGCAGACGATTCTCTTCCGTCGCCAGCACCAGATTCGCAAATTGATCGTCCGACACCGCGCCCGCCGGGGCACAGTTCTTCTTCACGTCCTCAATCACTTGCCGCTTTTGCTGCTCAAACTTAAGCCCTTCCATCGGCGAGTCGGCATATGCCGCGCCGGAGGCAGCCAGACAGGCCGCCAGAGAAAATAGCACCGGTATCATTTTCATGCTCATATCCTTATCGGGAATTCATTCCCCTTAACTATATGTGTTGCTGGCGAATATGGACAATTTAGTGACGCTCAACCGGCGTACTGCGACGGCGGGAATCCAGCGAAATCAGGATAACCGAGGAGAGGATCAGCAACGTGCCCAGCCAGTCCGGCAGGGTGAAGGTGATGCCCAGCAGAAGCAGCGACAGGAATGCGCTACTCAGTGGTTCGGCACAACTCAGAATGCTGGCTCGCGGGCCGCCAATCATCTGCGCGCCTTTCAGATAGAGGCTAAAGGTCAGCGAGGTGCCAATCACCACCAGATAGAAGAATGCCAGCACCACGTTGCCGGAAAGCGTAAAGCTCTCGCCCTGGCCTGCGTAAAACGGCAGCAGCACCGCGCCGCCGATGAGCATGCTCCAGCCCACAATCGGCAGCGTGCCATAACGCGCAATCAGCTGTGACGGATACGTGGTGTAGAACGCCGCCGTAAAGGCAGAGACAATCCCCCAGAACAGCGCGCCGCCGGAGATAGACAGTGATGTCGGGTTTCCGTGGGTGACCAGCAAAAACGTACCGATTAATGAGGTGCCGATAGCGGCAAACACCAGCATGCCGGGGCGGGATTTACGTACCAGCGAGAACCACGCCACGATGATCGTCGGGGCCAGGAATTGCAGCACGGTCGCGGTGGCGGCGTTGGATTTTTCGATGGTCATCAGAAATGACAGCTGCACCGTCAGGGCGCCTACCAGGGTGAAGAACAGCAGGCTAAGCGCGTCTTTACGGTTTTTCATAATGCGGAAGATGCGGTCGCCATGTACGAAAGAGAGTGTCAGCAGAATCAGCCCCGCGAACAGCAGACGCGTCATAGTTAAAAACTGCGAGGACATCTGGCTTTGTTCCATGATGTACTGCGCGCATACCCCTGAACTTCCCCACAGCACGGCGGCGATAAGGACGTTCATCATCCCTCTTCTGGTGGATCCCATGTTGTTGTTCTCGTCTTTATTTTTATCAGACGAGAATCATAGCATGCGGAAATAGAAGCCCCCAGCGCTGGCCGGGGGCGGGAGGATTAACTGAGATCGACGTTTTTACTGCCGAACAGCCAGGTGAGCAGGAAGCCGAAGAAGTACGCCACGGCAAGACCCGCCGCATACACCGCCATTCCGGCGTAGATACCGCTGTTGGAGGTCATCAGCGGCAACGCTACCAGCCCCGACGGGCCAAATACGGTGTTCAAACCGACGGGCAGGCCCATCCACGCCACCAGGCCGATGAAGAAGCCGCCGCACGCGCCGCCAAAACAGGCGGTGATGAAGGGCTTCATGCGTGGCAGCGTGACGCCGTAGATCAACGGTTCGCCGACACCCAGAAGACCGGGAATTATCGCCCCTTTAATCTGGGTACGCAGCAGCGCGCCCTGCTTCGCGCGGAAGTAAAGCGCCAGCGCCGCGCCGACCTGACCTGCGCCCGCCATCGACAAAATGGTGAACAACGAGTTGAAGCCCTGTGCATCCATCAGCGCGAAGTACACCGGCACGAAACCCTGATGCACGCCAAACATGACCGCCAGCAGGAACAGCCCGGCCAGCACCGCAGAGCCGAACGGGTTGCCGTTGAGATGCAGGAACAGCCAGGACATGCCGGTGAACAGGTAACCGCCGAGCGGCATAATCACCACAAAGGTGACCGCGCCCATAATCAGCAGCGTAATCGCGGAGGTGAGGATCATATCAAGGTTGGCGGGCATGATGCTGCGTACCCGCCGTTCCACCCATGCGCCCAGAATCGCCGCGATCAGCACGCCAATAATGTTGCCGCGCGGGTCGATATCGTGACCGAAGAACTGCGTGATGCCGGAATAAAACCCAACCGTCGCTTCCGGGTTATAGCCCAGCACAAACAGCGAGGCGATAATCGCGCCGTTTACGCCCGAACCGCCGAACGCTTTTTGCGTGTTGTAGCCAATGAGGATACTCAGGAAGGTGAACATTCCCTTGCTGAAAATCTTCATATAGCCGATCACTTCCACCAGCGTGGCGTTCGGATGGGTGCTTTTCAACACGAACATCTGTTCCGCCAGCGTGGCAAAGCCAAGCAGCAGGCCCACGGCAATAAACCCAGGGATTAACGGGGTGAAAATGGTGGCGAACTTCGCCAAAAACTTCTGAATACCGCTGGTTTGCTTCTCTTTTAGCGCTTTTTTCTTTTCGCTGGCAACGTCAGCCAATGACGGTTCCGCCGTGGGTGAATCCTCCAGCAGCGCATTCATCATCTCGGCAGCGGTTTGTGCTCTGCCGGGGCCGAGGATTATCTGGAACTGCTCTTCGCTGACCACTACGCCCAGCACACCGTCCACCAGACGAATGTTGCCAATATCAGCCAGTTCTTCATTGCGTAGCGTTAAGCGCAGTCGGGTCATACAGTTCCCGGCCTGAACGACGTTTCCGGCTCCCCCCACCAGGGAGAGGAGACGGGCTATCATCTCTTTATTTATTTTCGCCATTCAATCTGTTCTCCAGGCCGTTTAGCCTTGCTGTAACGCCTTGCGGATATAGCCGTTGTTATCGGCCAGCAGCGTAGTGGCCTCGTCAGCGCTGAGGTTTGCCAGCACCATCACGATGGCGGTTTTGCAGTGGCGATGGCAGGCGTTTAACGCATTGACGGCAGTTTCGCGGTCACACTCGGTTGCTTCCATCACGATGGACACCTGGCGCTCAATCAGCTTGGCGTTAGTGGCTTCCACATCGACCATCAGGTTGCTGTAGACCTTGCCGCTGCGAATCATCGCGCCGGTGGTAATCATATTCAGCACCAGTTTCTGCGCGGTACCTGCTTTCAGGCGGGTTGAGCCGGTCACCACTTCCGGGCCGACAACCGGGGTAATGGCGATATCGGCCAGCTGCGCCATGTCACCGTGCGGGTTGCAGGTAATGGTTGCGACCAGAGCGCCCACGCTTTTGGCGTAGTTCATCGCGCCAATGACGTACGGCGTGCGCCCGCTGGCGGCGATTCCGACCAGCACATCGTTGGCCGTAAAGTTCAGTGCTTTCAGGTCTTCCGCACCCTGAGCAACGTTATCTTCTGAGTTCTCAACGGCGCTGAGAATCGCTTTATGACCGCCAGCAATCAGGCCAACGACCTGCTCCGGGCGGGTGCCAAATGTCGGTGGGCATTCGCTGGCATCAAGAATACCGAGACGGCCAGAGGTGCCTGCACCGCTGTAAATCAGGCGACCACCTTTCTGGAAGGCCGCCGCGACGGCGTCAACCAGTTGGGCAATCTGCGGCAGATAAGGTGTGATTGCGTGAGCAACCAGCTGATCTTCGCGGTTGATTACCGCCAGCATCTCTTCGGTGGAGAGGGTGTCAATATTGGTACTGTTGGCGTTGCGGCGCTCGGTCAGCAGTTTGCTCAGGTCGATACTCATAGTGGCCTCGTCTTCGTCAGTGGCGGTCAGTATAAGGAATTTTTTATTCCTTTCGTGTGAAGGGTATCACGATTAAAGCCTGGCGAATAAGAGGGGATGCAGATGGGTAGTGACTTACTGCGGTAATAAATTTGGAATATTTTATTACCGCAGTGAATTTTACCGGACTTTGCAGAGAGAAAAGAAGAGCGCGATGGCGTAGGAAATTGCCATGGCGAGAGTCATTTTGAGCATGGTTTCGCCACCCAGACCGGCAAGCGGAGCAGCAATGCCGCCGCAGACAAACATCAGCGTGCCCATCAACGCCGAGGCTGTGCCCGATTGTTCGCTGCTGACCGCGCTCATCGCTTCAGAACCGGATACCGTACTGATCCCACTCATAAACGAGACGGTAAAGAACAGGCCAACCAGCGCCGGAATAGCAAGATGCAGCCAGGCCAGCAGCAGCGTAATGCCTGCGCAGGCGACCGCCAGCAGCAATCCACGACGTAACAGCACTTCGGCACCCACGCGGTGAGAAAGCTTCGAGAAAATCAGCGCGGCAATAATCAGGCCAATGCCGTTCAGGCCGAACAGCAGGCTAAACTGCATGGCGCTCATGCTGTACTCGCTCTGAATCACGAACGATGAGGAGCCGATGTATGAAAACAGCCCGGCCATCATAAAGGCCTGAATCAGGCAGTAGCGCAGGAAGCGGCGGTTTTTCAGCAGCGGCGTGTTGCGCATTTCCTGGCTGACGGTGGTATTTTTGGCCGGTAACGTTTCGTGCAGTACCCACTGGCTTAACAGCAGCAGAACAACGCCGATGCCGGCCATACACCAGAAGAGAATACGCCAGTTAAATGCGGTGATGATGTAGCCGCCGATCACTGGCGAAATCACCGGCGCAATACCGTTGACGGTCATCAGCAGGGCGAAAAATTGCGTCAGCATCGCACCCTGATAACGGTCACGGGCGATAGATCGCGACAATACAGAACCGCCCGCTCCGGCGAAGCCTTGCAAGAAGCGCCAGCCAATCAGCAGGTGAATATCCTGGGTCATCGCACACATCGCGGAAGAGAAGATAAACAGCAGCAGTGAGAGTGCCAGTGGCTTTTTGCGGCCAATACGGTCGCTTAACGGGCCGAAGAACAACTGGCCGAGACCGAGACCGATTAGCGCAGCAGTCAGTGAAAGCTGCGTTTGTGTGCCGGTTGCGCGAAGCTGGTCGGTGATTTCCGGCAACGCGGGCAGGTAAAAGTCAGTACAGAGTGGGCCGATGGCGGTCAGCAGGCCCAGCGTCAGCACCCATGAGGGGGCGATGCGCGACATAGAAGCTCCTTTTTATGATTGAGGGGGCTGTTTACCCCCTCACCCTAACCCTCTCCCTCAGGGAGAGGGGACCGATTGCGCACGGTGTTACTTTTCTCCCTCTCCCTCAGGCTGCAGGGGAAATGTGTGCACGGTATTGCTTTTCTCCCTCTCCCTCAGGGAGAGGGCGGGGTGAGGGTGGCCCCACCCCCCAGCGACTGCCACAACGTAATGCGGTTATCCAGCTCGGTCTGTTGCAGCGCAATCAACGACTGCTGCGCCGACCACAATGTACGTTGGGCGGTCAGCACCGTCAGGTAATCGCTGCTTCCCGCCTGATAACGTTTCATCGCGATATCCAGCGTCTGCTGTTCGGCGGCAACATACTGGCGCTGGGCGTCCAGCTCTTCACTCAACGTCTGGCGACGCGCAAGCGCATCGGCGACATCTTTAAACGCGCTCTGAATCGTTTTCTCATAGGTCGCAATTAACCCTTTTTTCTCCGCTTCCGCATAGCGAAGCTGCGCCATGTTGCTGCCGCCGGTAAACAGTGGCAGGGTGATGGACGGCGCAAACGACCACACTTTCATACCATGACTGAACAGTGAAGAGAGCGAATCGCTGCCTACGCCCGCGCTTGCCGTCAGTGAAATTGTCGGGAAGAAATTCGCCCGCGCCGCACCGATATTGGCATTAGCGCTCAGCAGGTTATGTTCAGCTTCCTGAATATCCGGGCGGTTGAGTAGCACGGAGGAGGAAACGCCCGCCGGTACCAGCGTAATCGTGTTATCGCCTAAACTCTCCAGCGTGCCCGGCAGCAGGGCATCCGGCACCGTTTGCCCGGCCAGCAGGTTGATGGCATTTTTATCCTGCATCACCAGCGTCTGATAACTGGCAACGCTGGTGCGCGCCTGCTGATACACGCTCATCGCGGAACTGACATCCGTCGCGGCGGCAGTGCCGACGTCCATCTGGCGTTTCACTATCTTCAGCGAATCTGCCGCGCTGTTCATCGTCTGCTGCGCCAGCGCCAGATTACTGTTATCGGCGGCCAGCGTTACCCACGCGGTGGTGAGTTCGGAAATCATGGTAAGACGCGTGTTCTGTGCGGTGTATTCGCTGGCAAGCCAGGTTTCCCGCGCGGCGCGGGAAAGACTCTGGTTGCGACCAAAAAGATCCAGCTCAAAGCTGGATACCGCGCCATCGGCCTG
The DNA here is from genome assembly GCA_003315335.1 of Pseudocitrobacter faecalis. GTDB lineage: Bacteria > Pseudomonadota > Gammaproteobacteria > Enterobacterales > Enterobacteriaceae > Pseudocitrobacter > Pseudocitrobacter faecalis. The sequence continues at coordinate 27,342 of QNRL01000012.1, read as the reverse complement.
TGTCGAGGTCGCCACGCCGTTCGCCAGCGTACGGCTACGGCTGCCGCTTAATTCCGCATCCACCGTCGGGAACAGCGAGGCGCGGGTTTCGCCATACTGAGCCCGCGCGGCGTCGATATCGGCAATCGCTTTTTGTACATCGCGGTTGCTGTTCAGTGCCATGCTCACCACTTTGTTCAGGCGGGCATCTTTCACTACCTGCTGCCAGTTACCTATCACCGCCGTCGCCTGCCCTTGTGTGCCTGGCAGGGTTGCCGGGACGGGCGCGTCGGGGCGTTGATAGTTTGGATCGAGTGACACACAGCCGACGCTCAGGAAGGCAATAAATAAAACAGAGAGACGAAACATAACTTACCCCTGACGGCGTTTACCGGCGAACAGGCGTTTCACCAGCACAAAGAATAATGGAACAAAGAAAATCGCCAGCAGCGTTGCGGTCAACGTACCGCCGATAATCCCGGTACCGATGGCAATACGGCTGTTCGCGCCAGCCCCGGTGGCAATGGCCAGCGGCGTTACCCCGGCGACGAACGCCAGCGAGGTCATGATGATCGGGCGCAAACGCGTTTGTGCCGCTCGCAGCGCGGCACGCGAAAGGGAATAGCCCTCGTTAACCGCCGCTTCGGCAAACTCGACAATCAAAATGGCGTTCTTCGACGACAGCCCGATAGTGGTCAGCAGCGCCACCTGGAAGTAAACGTCGTTACTTAAGCCGCGCATCCATGCCGCCAGCGCTGCACCCAGCAGGCCGAGTGGGATAACCATGATGACCGAAATCGGCACCGACCAGCTCTCATACAATGCAGCCAGGCACAGGAATACCACCAGAATGGAGATGGCATACAGACTCAGCGCCTGACCACTCGCCAGTTTTTCCTGCAATGACAACCCGCTCCAGGCCCAGGTGGAACCCGCAGGCAGATTGTTGGCCAGCGTTTCCATGGTGGTCATCGCCGTACCGGAACTGGAACCAGTGGCATTTTCGCCCTGAATTTCATAGGCGGCGGCACCGTTGTAACGCACCAGGCTTTCCGGGCCGTATTCCCAGCGTGTGGTGGCGAAAGCGGAGAACGGCGTCATGCTGTCATCGCTGCCGCGCACGAACCATTTACCCAGATCGGATGGCGCCGAGCGGGAATCACTCTCGCCCTGGATATACACTTTTTTCACGCGACCGCGGTCAATAAAGTCGTTTACATACGTGCCGCCCCAGGCGCTGGAGAGCGTCGAGGTAACATCGCTCAGCGACAGGCCCAGCGATACCGCTTTGTTGTTGTCGATATCAACCTGCAACTGTGGCGTTTGTGGCATATCGTTAGCGCGAACGGCGTGCAGCGTAGCGTCCTGATTGGCTTTGCCGATCAGTTCCTCACGCATCTTCAGCAGTTCCGCGCGATCGGTGCCGCCGCTCGCCATCAGTTCGAAGGTAAAACCGTTACTCTGGCCCAGACCATCCACCGACGGCGGTGTCATGGCGAAAAGCGTTGCATCACGTATCGTCCCCAGTTGCTGAGTGGCGCGCAGAGCAATGGCCTGGGCGGTGTTTTCCGCACCCTTACGTTCGGACCAGTTTTTCAGCGAGACGAAGGCCATCCCGGCGTTCTGCCCGCTGCCGCTGAAGCTGAAGCCATTAATGGTGAAGATAACGTTGGTGTTGTCTTTCTCGTTATTGAGGAACCAGTCGGAGACCTGCTTACTCACTTCAGCGGTGCGTGAATTGGTTGCGCCCGCAGGCAGCGTGTACTGCACCATGACTTCGCCCTGATCCTCGGTAGGCAGGAAGCTGCCAGGCAGTTTCCACATCGCCAGCGCCATGCCGCCACAAATCACCAGGTACACCACCATCACCCGCCCGGAGCGGCCTAGCGTGTTGAGCACTTTGTGTTTGTATTTGCGTTCGGTCGAACCATAGAAGCGGTTAAATGCCCCGAAGAAGCCTTTTTTATGTGGCGGAGTGTGACGCAAAATCGAGCCGCAAAGCGCAGGCGTTAGGGTCAACGCCACCACCACCGAGAGCATCATCGCCGAAATAATGGTGACCGAGAACTGACGATAAATTACCCCGGTTGAACCGCCAAAGAAGGCCATTGGCAGGAATACCGCCGAGAGCACCAGCGCGATGGCAACCAGCGCCCCGGAGATTTCACCCATCGATTTTTCCGTGGCTTCGCGGGCGGGGAGCCCTTCGTCGCGCATTATTCGCTCGACGTTTTCCACCACCACGATGGCGTCATCCACCAGAAGCCCGATGGCGAGCACCATCGCAAACAGCGTCAGGGTGTTGATGGAGTAACCGAACAGCGCCAGCACGCCAAAGGTACCGAGCAGAACGACGGGCACTGCCAGCGCCGGAATCAGCGTCGCGCGGATGTTTTGCAGGAACAGATACATCACGCAGACCACGAGGATAATGGCTTCGAACAGCGTTTGTACCACGTCCTCAACGGAGATTTTAATAAACTCGGTGCTGTCTTTCGGGTACGCAACGTCATAGCCCTGCGGCATATTGCGCTTGTACTCGTTGATTTTCTCTTTCACCAGCGTGGCGGTACTCAGGGCGTTTGCGCCCGGCGCCAGCATCACCGCCATCCCGGCTGCCGGGTGACCGTTCAGTTTGGCAACGGCGGTGTAGTCCTCACTGCCCATTTCCACGCGCGCCACGTCGCCGATGCGCACCACTGCGCCGTTAGACTGGCTTTTGACGATAATATTTTTGAACTGATCGACCGTTTGCAGGCGCGACTGTGCGCGCACGGTGGCGGTCAGTTGCTGCGTATCCGGTGACGGTAATGCACCGATTTTACCGGCGGAAACCTGCACGTTCTGCGCTTCAATTGCCGTCTGCACATCCGATGGCATCAGGGAGTAGGACGCCAGTTTCGCCGGGTCCATCCAGATGCGCATCGCGTATTCCGCACCGAACACCTGCAGGCTACCCACGCCGTTGAGACGGGCCATCGGGTCCTGCATATTGCTCACCAGCCAGTCGGCGATATCCGAGCTGCTGGCTTTATCGGTTTTATCGTAAACACCCATAATGAGCAGGAAGTTGCTCTGGGATTTCACCACCGTTACGCCCGCCTGCTGAACCTCGCTTGGCAGGCGTGATTCCGCCTGCTGCACTTTGTTCTGTACCTGAACTTGTGCGGTATCCGGGTCGGTTCCCTGCTCGAAAGTCACGTTAATGCTTACCGAGCCATCGGAACTGCTGGTGGAGGTGAAATAAAGCAGGTTATCCAGCCCGGTAAGTTGCTGTTCGATAACCTGGGTCACGCTGTTCTCCAGCGTTTGTGCCGATGCACCGGTATAGGTGGCAGAGATTTTAATCGACGGCGGCGCAACGTCCGGGTACTGCGCGACCGGCAGCGTTTTGATAGCCAGCATCCCTGCCAGCATAATCAGAATAGCGATAACCCAGGCAAAGACCGGGCGACGCACGAAGAAGCTGGAAAACATCAGGCGTTTCCTCCGTTAGTTTTCACTTCAACGGGTTTTACCTGCTGTCCGGACGTCACTTTTGCGGAGCCTTCGACAATCAATTTATCGCCCGCTTTCAGGCCGTCTAACACCAGCCATTTATCGCCATAGGTGTCGCCGGTTTCCAGCTCACGTTGTTCCACTTTGTTATCCGCGCTGACCACAAGAGCTGTGGCTACGCCCTTCGCATCGCGGGTAACGCCCTGCTGCGGAGCGAGGATCGCATCGTTCATGATGCCTTCATCCACTTTGGCGCGGACAAACATCCCGGGCAGAAGCTGCTGTTTCGGGTTCGGGAATACAGCGCGCAGAGTGACAGAACCGGTCGACTCATCGACTGCCACTTCGGTCAGCGCCAGACGGCCTTTCTCACTGTAGGTTGAGCCATCTTCCAGAATCAGCGCCACATTCATGGTGTCGCTGTTGGTGGCAAGTGATTGTTTGCGCAGGCGCAGAAGATCGACGCTTGAGCGGGTGAGGTCAACGTACATGGTGTCGAGGCCGCGAATGGTCGCCAGTGCGGTGGTTTGCTCGGCAGAGACCAGCGCGCCCGGCGTCACGGAAGAAATACCAATACGCCCGGCAATCGGCGCGGTAATGGTGGTCCAGTTCAGATTGATACGTGCGCTCTCCAGCGCCGCTTTTTTCGACTCAACGCTGGCTTTGTCCTGCGCGCAGGTTGAAGCCGCGTCGTCCGCATCCTGGCGCGACACACCGTTCTCTTTCACCAGTTGCGCATAACGTTGCGCTTTTGAGCAATCCGCGGTCACCAACGCCTGCGCCTGTTTCAGCGCGGCGGCGGCTTCGTTGTACGCGGCGCGGAAACTGTCGGGCTCAATCTGATATAGCGCCTGCCCGGCTTTAACGTTATCGCCTTCATTAAAAAGCCGTTTCTGGATGATGCCAGTGACCTGCGGACGCACTTCGGCGCTCATTGCAGCGGCAGTACGCCCGGTCAGCTCGCTGACCACGGAAACGGGTTGGCTTTTTAATGTGACGACACCGACTTCCTGCTCCGGAAGCTGAGGCGCTGATGTTTGCGCATTATCGCATCCGCTCAGGAGAAATAATGCGGCAAGTGTGGTTGTGATGTATTTCATCTTTTTTCTCAAGGTGAATGACGTCCTCCTCACAAATAGATTGCGAGGATTTAAGGGTGAACGAATCCGCATCGCCGGTCGCCCGGAAATGACAAAAAAGGGGGAATTAACTCCCCCATTGTTTACAGGATTAAATTACTTAGCAGTGATAAGCATATTTATAATTTCCTGATAGATTTTTTCTAACGGTTTCGGGTCAACTTTTTGTGGTGTTAACCGACGATAAATTGAGCCTTCCATCATCACGGCAATCAATTCAACACAGCAGCGCACACGCTCGGCACTGAGATGAGGATGCTGTTTTTGCAGATTGGCGCAGGCATTGTTGAACATGCGTTCGTCCGCTTCGGCAAGCCAGACGGCGACCTGCGGATTGCGCGTGGCTTCAGCAGACATTTCCAGCATTAACGCATCGTCATCCTCGCTCAGCGTGACGCGGTAGGCGAGCAGATGCGGGATCAGGGTGGTGTGCGTTTTCCCTTCCATCTCGGCAATGCGGTAGTCGATGATGCGGCGGATAAGTTCTTCAATAATGGCGTCTTTATTGGCGAAGTAGCGGTAGATTTGCCCGACACTGAGCTTCGCTTCCGTGGCGATTTGCGACATGCTGGCCGCGTGGAAACCACTGTTGCGAAAGCAGCGGCGTGCGGCGGCAATGATGTCGTCTTGCCGTGCTTTCTGTCGGGCTTCCAGTTTGCTGGTCATGCATTTCTCCACATTTTGAAACGATGAGAACGATCGTTCTCATTTTGGCTCATTATACGTCGATAATGACCAATGGAAAGTATTTTCTGGCACTGTTTTTTTTCTGTCTGTTTCGTACAAAAAATAATGGAGGAAAAAAGAAGATTTTGTGAATTTAACGGAGGTAAGAATAAAAATAATGGAGAAAATAGGGTTTATGTAATTAAAAAAGTTATTACATAGATAGGGCATCATAAGAATATTAATTGGGTGCGGGAGTTGCCCTCACCCTAACCCTCTCCCACAGGAGAGGGAACCGATCGCATGCGTGTTAATGTTCTGTGCTGGTTTTCTCCCTCTCCCTGTGGGAGAGGGCCGGGGTGAGGGCGCACACTACTCATGCCGTGTTTTCAACGGCGCTTCCTTCAGCAGCCACGACAGCACAAACGCCAGCACCATAATGCACGCTGCCATAATAAAGGCCGCGTGGATGGCCGAGCCAAAGGCATCCAGATAATCCGTTCGTACCGCATCGGGAAGATGATGGATGGTGGCCGGGTTCATATTGCGCGGCACTTCCGCACCTTCCGGCAGCAGACGCGTCAGGTTTGACTGCAATACGGAGGTAAACACCGCGCCAAACAGCGCCACGCCAATGGAGCCGCCAATCGAGCGGAATAGCGTCACGCCGGAAGTGGCTACGCCGTAAAGATTCGGCGCGACGGTGTTCTGTACCGCCAGCACCAGCACCTGCATCACCAGCCCTAACCCCATCCCCAGCACGCCGGTAAAAAGATAAAGATGCCAGGTCGGGGAGGTTATGGTAATGCGCGTCAGCAATACCATGCCCAACGTGCCCAGCAGCGTACCGAGGATCGGGAACAGGCGATACTTCCCGGTGCGGCTGATAATGCGCCCGCTAATGATGGAGGTCAGCAGCAGCCCGCCCATCAGCGGAATCAACTGCAAGCCCGCCTGCGTCGGCGTCGCCTCTTTGACCACTTGCAAATAGAGCGGCAGGAACGTCACCGAGCCAAACAGCGACATGCCGATGATAAAGCCAATCAAGCTGCACAGCAGGAAGCTGCGGTTGCGGAACAGCGAAAGGGGAATAATCGGCTCCCACGCCAGCCGCTCTTCATAGATAAACCCGGCAATGCCCACCAGACCAAAGGCGAGAATGCACCACAGCTGCGGGTCGCTCCACGGGCGAACTGTGCCGCCTTCGGTGGTGAATAAAATGATGCATACCAGCGCCATGGTCAGATAAATCGCGCCCAGCCAGTCAATCTCATGCTGATTGCGTTTGGTGTTAGCGTGGAAGACCGCGCCGATCACCAATAGGGCGAACAGCCCCAGCGGGATGTTGATGTAGAAAATCCAGCGCCATGACGCGTGCTGAACGATAAAACCGCCAATCAGTGGGCCAATCACCGTCGCCAGGCCGAACACGCCGCCAAATAAACCCTGATAACGTCCGCGTTCGGCGGGGGGAATGACATCCGCTACCGCCGCCATACTGATCACCATCAGCCCGCCGCCGCCAAGCCCCTGAAGGGCGCGCATCAGAACCAGTTGCGTCATATTCTGCGCTAAACCACACAGTGCGGAACCGACCAGAAACAGCACGATAGCAACCTGGAGAACCCGCTTACGGCCAAACAGATCGCCAAATTTTCCGTACAATGGCACCACTATTGTGGAGGTCAGAATGTACGCCGTGACGACCCAGGAGAGTTTATCCAGCCCGCCCAGCTCGCCAACAATGGTTGGCAGCGCGGTCGAGACAATCGTCTGATCGAGCGCGGAGAGCAGCATCACCAGCAGCAATGCGCTGAACAGCAGGCGGATAGAAGGCGCGCCCGCTTGTGATGATGACGTTTGTTGAGTCACGGTATCGGACTCCATAGTGTGCTCACTTGAAATTAATTAACTGTATAATTAATATTTATGGAAGATGCTCCACCGGTCAAGAGATCACCTATTTATGACGGCACAAAAAGACAACGGAAAAAGCCTAAAAGTACGTAAGCCGGGCCGCCCACGTGGCAGTAAACCGAGCGGCGATAACCGCGAGCATCTGCTTGATATTGCGCTGCGGCTCTTTTCGCAGCAGGGCATCGGCCATACATCATTGAATGCGATCGCCCGCGAGGCTGGCGTGACGCCCGCCATGCTGCATTACTATTTCAATTCGCGAGAACAATTGCTGGATGTGGTGATTGAAGAGCGTTTCTTGCCGCTGCGTAGTGAGATCACGGCGATTTTTGCCGCGCATCCTGATGATCCGGTTACCGCATTGACTGAAATGGTTAAGACCCTCGCGGAGCTTGCCGCACGCTACGAATGGTTTGCGCCATTGTGGATGCAGGAGGTGATTGGTGAAATGCCGGTGCTGCGCCAGCATCTTAACGCGCGTTTTGGCGAGGATCGTTATCAGCAGACGCTGGCCTCCGTGAAACGCTGGCAGCAGGAAGGGAAAATAAACCCACATCTGACAGCGGAATTACTGTTTACGTCTTTATTAAGTTTGGTGTTAGTGCCTTTTTCACGCATGCGTAACGATGAACGCCTGGCTCTGCTGACGACGGACATCATCGTGAATAATGCCCTGGCCGTGATGCAGCAAGGGATTGGCCCGGACCGCAAGGGCTGATGTTGCCGCGAATTTTTGTTCTCTGTGGGGCAATTTCTGGCGTTTATGAACAAAAACGCAATAGTCATTTGCCCTAATCACCGTTTATCCCGCTTTCACACCGCCGTATTCTTGTCGCCATCGAGTTGCCGAACGCAACGTTATATGCCGAACACAGGATACCTATTATGAAAACCCTCACTCAGATTGCAGCTGCTTCTCTCCTCTCCGTTATGGCCTTTGGCGCATCCGCACAAAGCGTCACGGCAACCGCTTCGACCCTCGACTCTGCGGAAGCGGCGATTGCGCAGAAAGCGAAAGAGATGAATGCCTCTCAGTACAAAATCACCAGCGCCCACATGGGCAACCGCGTCACCATGAGCGCTGAACTCTACAAATAAGCGTGCGGCAAGACGGTTTTCCAAAAAAAACATGAGAACCGCCTGTTTATTACCCTCACCAGGAGATGATGATGTTATTTGAAAACTATGCACTGAATGCCGTCGCGCTGAAAAACCGAATTGTTATGCCACCGATGACCCGCTCACGTGCCGGGGCGGGCGATGTCGCCACTGATATGATGGCGGAATATTACGCTCAGCGCGCCAGCGCCGGGCTGATCATTAGCGAAGGCACACAGATAAGCCAGCAGGGCCAGGGTTATGCCTGGACGCCGGGAATGTACACTGAATCACAGATTGCAGGCTGGAAAAAAGTCACTGATGCCGTACATCAGGCAGGCGGCAAAATTTTCGCGCAGTTGTGGCACGTTGGCCGTGTGTCGCATACCACGCTTCAGCCGGGTCACGGCGCACCGGTTTCTTCTTCCGCTATTCAGGCGGAAGGCGTGAAGGTGTTTGTGGATGTGAAAGGCGGCGGCCCGGAGAGTGGCGTAGGCGAGATGCTGCAACATACGATGCCGCGTGCTCTGACTCTTGAAGAGATCCCCGCTATCGTCAATGACTATGCACAGGCCGCGCGTAACGCGATTGCCGCAGGTTTTGACGGTATCGAACTGCATGGCGCGAACGGTTATCTTATTAACCAGTTTATTGATTCGCAGGCTAACCTGCGCGATGACGAATACGGCGGTACGCTGCAAAATCGTCTGCGCTTTATGAAAGAGGTGGTCACCGCCGTGTCGAACGCGATTGGTAAAGAGCGCGTGGGTATTCGTCTGGCACCATTGACCACCCTGATGGGGTCTCGCGACGATACGCCGGAAGCGACCTATCTGGCGGCGGCCAGCGTGCTGAACGATCTCGGCATTGCCTATATTCATATTGCCGAAGCAGACTGGGAAGATGCGCCGGTGATGCCAGCGGCTTTTAAAGAGGCGTTGCGTTTGATTTTTCGCGGTACGCTGATTTACTCCGGTAAATACACCAAAGCGCGTGCGGAAGAGGCGCTGCAAAACGGCTGGGCGGATTTGATCGGCTTTGGTCGTCCGTTTATCGCTAATCCAGACTTGCCGTATCGTTTACAGAACGATCTGCCCCTGAACCAGCCAGTGAAAGAGCAGTTCTTTGGCGGCGGAAAAGCGGGATATATCGATTATCCGCAAGCGAAGTAAAACAGGCTGCCGGGTCTCGCATCATGCGGGCCCGGCACTGCGCGTTACCAGAACTTAACGGCCAGGCTTAGAATAAAGACAAAGCCGACAATGGCAACCGTCCAGCAAAATGCCAACATATGGGCTTCATGTTTTTGTTGTTTTAATACTGCTTCGTTTTCCATTTTCTTTTCCTTGCTCACATCGTGTAGGGGCAGAGGCGCCCCATATTACCGTGGGACGTTCATTCCTCCCGGTACTCCGTGCGTCAGAACCACCTGCCAGAGCTGAATATTTCTGGCCCTGAAAGCACCGGCGCAGGCTTTCAGATAGTAGGTGAACATCCGTTTAAAACGTGCTGAATAGACATCGTCTAATTGGCCCCATGAATCCTGGAATCGCTGTTCCCAGGCCATCAGGGTTTTATCGTAGTCAGAGCCAAAATTGTGCAGGTCTTCAATCACAAAGAAGGGCTCACAGGCAGAAGAAAGTTGTGAAACCGACGGCAGGCAACCGTTCGGGAAGATATATTTATCGATCCACGGGTCGACGTTCAGGTCGCTTTGATTGGAACCGATGGTGTGGAGCAGGAAGATACCGTCTTCCGCCAGGTTTTTATTGGCCACGGTGAAGTAGGTTTTGTAATTTTTCGGCCCGACGTGTTCAAACATGCCGACTGAGACAATGCGGTCAAATTTGCTGTCGAGGTCGCGATAGTCCTGCAACAGGATCTCCACATCCAGCCCTTCACAGCGCTGCTGGGCGAGTTTCTGTTGCTCAGCGGAGATGGTGACGCCTGTGACTTTCACGCCGTAGTTTTCCGCCGCATAAGCCGCCAGCCCGCCCCAGCCGCAGCCGATATCCAGCAGGGTCATGCCTTTTTGCAGATTGAGTTTGCGGCAGATAAGTTCCAGCTTGTTTTGCTGCGCTTCAAGCAGATTGCTGGCATCACGCCAGTAGCCGCAGGAGTACTGCATGTACGGGTCGAGCATCAGGGTGAAGAGGTCGTTGCCGAGGTCGTAATGTTCTTTCCCGACAATCCACGCCCGTTTTTTCGATTGCAGGTTGATGATCTTCGCGCTCACCACGTGCATCAAATCTTTCAGGTTGTGTTTAATCTGCGACTCAATATCAATTTTCAGCAGGCGGGAGATAAACTCATCGAGCTGTTCACACTCCCACCAGCCGTCCATATAGCTCTCGCCCAGGCCGAGAGAGCCCTGTTGAAGAACGCGTTTGTAGAAGTGTTTGTTTTTGACCTGAATGTCGAAAGGACGTTTGCCGTTGATTTCAATATCTGCGCGTTGCAGTAAGTCACGGCAGATGCGATACCACTGATTGCCGCCATCGGGCATGATTAGTTTTTTGTTCATCGTTTGTGCGCCTGAGCGAGAATCTATTTGTCATACAAATGTGCTAAAGGCAGGTTATACCCTTGATGAATATTCGTAAAGTGAATCTCGTCAATGGTAGGGATGCGTAAAAGGAATGGGAGGGTGGTGCGCACTGATGCCTTCACCCCGGCCCTCTCCCACAGGGAGAGGGAGAAAACCGCAGACAGCTAACCTTTGGCACCATCGGTTCCCTCTCCCTTGAGGGAGAGGGTTAGGGTGAGGGGGAAAAGTCGGGTAGGCCGGATAAGCGAAGCGCATCCGGCGTAATATCAGAAGTCGTACTGCAACGTCAGACGGTTCTGCCAGAAGTCTTTCTCATACAGCGGAGAAGTCTGCACGCCGACAAAATCGCTCAGGCTGAGGCCTTTCAGCGCACCCTGGAAGTTCCAGATAAAGTAAACCAGATACTCGGACTGGCGCAGGCTGCCGGTATTCACCGTCGGCGTCAAATCCATCCACGAATAGCGTGCGCCCAGCGTCAGGTTCTCGTTCGTATTCCAGTTTACGTTAGTGGCATACGCATCGCCGCTGCCCAGATCCTGGGTGCTGGTGAAGTACGGTTGCGCGAAATACGGGCCCGATGAACTGTTATGCGCATACGGCGTTACCAGTGAACCATAGCCGTAGCTGTTGCCGCTGGAGGCGATATGGTCGTAACCCGCCGCCCATGAGAGCGCTGGCGTGAAGTTCAGCGACAGTTGCGCGCCGTAAGAACGGTTATCCACCTCGCCCGCCAGTGCTTTGCCTTCGCTGGTGCCACGAATGTATTGCAGCGCCACATCCGGCGTGAACAGCGCCTGCTGCCACTGGAGATGACCTTCGGTGTAGAAGATGTTGGAGAAATCGGCGTAGCTTTCGTACCACATCTGGCCGGTCAGCTTTTTGTCATCCCACATCATGTGGCGACCCGCGCCAACAGCCCACATGCCATCGGTCTCTTCGGTGACTTCGGTATATGCGGTGGTGCGTTTCACCTGATCGCTGCCCCAGCCCTTATAACGCCAGATTTTGGTCGCGCGCAGGAAGTCGTCGCCGCTGCCGTACTGCATATCCAGCGCCTGATAAAGAATCGGGGTAATACGCCAGTCATAGTCGCCGACAAACGGCAGATCCAGACGCTGGTTGCCGCCGGTGATGCGGAAATCGCCATAGCGCCAGTTGAGATACGCTTCGCCAATATTGGTCTGGTTTTCACCGATGTCGCTAATCACGCGTTCTTCCGGCGGATGGTTAATGCCGCGCAGGAACAGACCGCTGACCCCCACGTTGAAGCCGTACATTTGCGCGGTTTCGTACTTCAGGAAACCGCCGTAGCTGATGGTGTCCTGGTTAAAACCTTTGGCGAAATAGGCGTTGTGCGTGGTGTAGTAAAGAGACCGCACGCTGCCGCTAACTTTACCGCAGCTGAATACATCGCTCAGGCTGCTGACGTTACCGTCGGCGTCGAAACACTCGCTGTCGGACTTAAAGGAGAGAGCCGCTTCCGCGCTGGCGGGAAGCGCCAGGGCTGCAAGCGTGACCAGGGCGGTGAGACCACCGGTTAATCGTGATGGTTTAACTGCACCTGCTGCCCGACACATCTTCATGCTAATACCTTGTAAACAGAGATAAAAAAAGAAAAGTGTGCGAGTATCGCCCCCCGAAGTTCGCCACACTCGCGGGTGGAGAGACCCCGGATAGACGTACTAAACGTATGGGCGGTTTCGCACAGGGATGCGATTATCATCATCGAAAGGGGTGTGATCCAGATCTAAACGCAAACGTTTGCTTTCTTTTTCCAGGCATTGATGCTGAATCAGTGATTCAAATTGAATTATTTATGATGCTAATTATTAATGGGCAGATATTTGAACTGCATATTGATTGAGTGAATGGAAGATAGTACTTATTTTACCGTTTGGCTTAAACCGCACCGATTGGATAGTTTTCAGACGCTTCCCGCGCGTAAACGCGCAGGAAATCGGTCATCAAAAATAGTAGCCGATGTTGACGTTGGTGCGGAAATACCATTTTCCGCTGCCTTCCGACTGCGTGCTGGTCCAGCCCGTGGCGTTAAGCGCGCCGCCCCACGGGTTAACATTTTTCGCCCAGCTCAGGTCGACCCAGAACATCACCGGTAGCGCGAAGACCTGCACCCCGACGGTGTTCATCTGAGAATCGCTCCAGTCACTTTTGTCTTTCCATAACACGCTGTAATCGTTATAGAACCGTAGTTTCGATACCGCGCCCCATTTGACGTCCACATCGCGTGCCACGTTAAGCGACGCGGTGGTGGCTTTTGCCGGAATTAAATACGACGGTGTCAGGCCGTTGCCCCCCATCAGAATCGTATCATCGCTTACGCCCGCCGGATTTTTCGGATCGTATTGGTAACGGATCACCTGCGAGGAGAGCTGCCAGGGCCCGTTCTGCACAGTTCCGTGCAGGCCTGCAGCCCAGAAAGTGCCATCATCATCGGTCTCGCGATTGTGTAATCGCGCCAGCGCCAGCGAACCCCCCAGCTCATTGTTCCAGTCGCCGCCGTGGAATGTTCGCGCCAGCCGCACGTTCACCTGATCGCGTTTTTCATTACGCTGCTGATGCTGGCTGGGATAATTAGTATTTTTTAAGCGATCATAATCCCCGACATCTGGCGCATAGCGCAGGTTCTCAGGCTCCATCCACGGGAAATAAGCCACATCCAGCGACCAGTTATTATCGTGATATTGGTAATTAACCCCGCTACCCGCATTGACGCCAAAACCTAAATAAAAGGGAATGCCGTATGACCAGCCAAATTGTGGATAGGGCTCCAGGCCAAAAGGCTTGCCGGGAATGCCAAGCTGTACGCTATTATTCTGATCAAATCGATACCCCACATAGGCGCGGTCAACCGCATATTTATGGTGATCCTGGAACCAGAATCCGGCATCAAAGAAATAGTTATTATAAAAACCGCTGCTGTCGATACGGAATGTATCAAAACGCAGATGCGGCGGGTCACGATAATTACTGCCTTTCCAGTCTTCATAGCGATAATTAGCCCGCAACGCCCCGCCAATATCCAACCCGGCGCTGCTGTCCGCGCTGCGCCAGCCTATATGCGGGAAGGGCTTGCCGCCTTCCGCCAGCGCGGACGCAGCGGTACATGCGCCCAGCAGCAGCGCGAAAAATTGTTTACGCATAGCTCACCTCTCATGTCATATTCAATAAGCAATAGATCGCCGCCGCGGATAAAAATCAGCGAAAATTAATTGATGGCGTTTCGCCAGTGAAACGGAAATTAATATTTATGGTTTTGTTTCAAATATGAAACTCAGTTTATTATTTGATATAAGGAAAATCGCACGCGAAGGGGGGATCGTCAAGGTATAAAACTTGAGCTATAACGCAATATTATTAAATGGTTCGATGAGTATTGAAGTTAGTTAGTATTAATAGGGCGTTTATCTCATATATGAGACAGAATGAGTTATGCAACGAGGTTTTTGTTTTTGGAAATAATAAAGGGGAAATATATCCCCTTTATTTTGTATGAATTATTTACTCGATATCCAGCGGATCTTCAGAAAGGATAATGCCGGTGTTATCAGCATAGAGATGGTCGCCAGAGAAGAACGTCACGCCGCCGAAATTGACGCGCACATCGCTTTCGCCAATGCCTTCGCCAGCGGCGCCAACCGGAATGGCGGCAATGGCCTGAATGCCGATATCCAGCTCTTCAAGGTCATCGACCTGACGCACGGCTCCATAAACCACAATGCCTTCCCATTCGTTCTGGGTGGCGATACGCGCCAGTTCCGCATCGATCAGCGCGCGACGTACAGAGCCGCCGCCGTCAATCAGCAGAATGCGGCCACGGCCATTCTGTTCGAGCAGATCATACAGCAACCCGTTATCCTCGAAACATTTCACGGTGGTGATTTGCCCACCAAACGACAACCGCCCGCCAAAGTTGGAGAACAGGGGTTCCACGACGTTGACATCTTCCTGATAGATGTCGCAAAGCTCGGAAGTATCGTATTTCATAGGATTAACACTCAGTTGCTGCGAGTGTTTTCAGTATATCGCGCTCTGTGCACTGTTGGCAAAATCATCAATTGTTAATTGATATTTGTCAGTTAAGCCAGCGCCTTACTCAGGATAATCCCAACGATAAACAGGACGTTAGTGAGCAGCGCGCCTTTGACCGTACGTTCAAGCATCGGCCGCATCGCGACAGGTTCACGCTGCGTCATCACGTAGCGCGCCTGTTTGAACAGCAACGGCGTGGCGAGAATAAACAGCCAGCCCCACACGCTTTGCAGCGAAATCAGGTTAAACAGCGCCAGGCACACCAGCGTGCCGCCAAGCAGGCAGGCGTGATAGCGACGCGCGCCAACCGGGCCTAAACGTACCGCAAGGGTGTTTTTGCCGTTTTCACGATCGCTGTCGATATCGCGCAGATTATTGATATTCAATACTGCCGTTGCCAGCAGCCCGCACGCCGTAGCAGGAAGGATGAGCGTGATGCTCAGCATATGCGCCTGTAAATACCAACTGCCGATAACGCTCAGCCAGCCGAAGAAAATAAGAACAGAAATATCACCCAAACCGATATATCCGTACGGACGAGTGCCTACGGTATAAGTGATTGCGGCGACAATGGAGAGCAACCCCAGCACCAGAAAACCGATAAAGTCGCCGATGTTTTGGTACGCCGCAAACAGCAGCCCCAGACCAGAAAGACAAATGAGCGCGACGGTAATCATCAGCGCGCGTTTCATTTGCGGCTGGGTGATGGCACCTTTTTGCATGCCGCGCAGCGGCCCAATGCGATCGGGTTTATCGCTGCCCTTCACCGCATCGCCATAGTCGTTCGCGAGGTTGGAGAGGATTTGCAGCAGGCCCGCAGTAACCAGCGACAGCACCGCCACAGTTGCATCGAAGTGCCCTTGCCACCAGGCGAGCGTAATGCCCACAAGAATAGAGGCGAAGGCCAGAGGTAACGTTTTAGGGCGCAGGCTTTCAAGCCAGGCCTGGGTGCGGCTGATTTCAGTCATAGTGATTTTTTGCCAATAAAAATGGGGCTTTTCAGCCCCATCAACAGTGATGAAAATGCATTGAACGCGATTATAGGATAAAACGGCTCAGATCTTCATCTGCAACCAGCGCATCCAGGTGTTTGCTCACGTATTCCGCATCAATTGTGATGCTTTGACCATTTAAATCACTGGCGTCATAGGAAATATCTTCCATTAAACGCTCCAGAACCGTGTGCAGACGACGCGCACCGATGTTCTCGGTGGTTTCGTTGACCTGCCACGCGGCTTCGGCAATTCGCTTAATACCGGATTCGGTGAACTCAATGTTCACGCCTTCGGTCGCCATCAGCGCTTTATACTGAACGGTAACGGACGCATTCGGTTCGGTCAGGATGCGTTCGAAGTCGCTGGTGGTCAGCGCCTGCAGCTCAACGCGAATCGGCAGACGACCCTGCAGTTCCGGGATCAGGTCAGACGGTTTTGCCACCTGGAATGCACCAGAGGCGATAAACAGAATGTGATCGGTTTTCACCATACCGTGCTTGGTGGACACGGTGCAGCCTTCAACCAGCGGCAGCAGGTCGCGCTGTACGCCTTCACGGGAAACGTCCGGGCCGGAGGATTCGCCGCGTTTACAGATTTTGTCGATTTCGTCGATGAACACGATACCGTGCTGCTCAACCGCGTCGATGGCGTCCTGTTTCAGCTCTTCCGGGTTAACCAGTTTCGCCGCTTCTTCTTCAATCAACAGCTTCATCGCATCTTTGATTTTCAGCTTACGCGGTTTCTGCTTCTGCCCGCCCAGGTTCTGGAACATGGACTGCAACTGGCTGGTCATCTCTTCCATTCCCGGAGGCGCCATGATTTCAACGCCCATCGGTGCGGCAGCGAGATCGATCTCAATCTCTTTGTCGTCCAGTTGGCCTTCACGCAGTTTCTTGCGGAATGCCTGACGCGCGGCAGACGGTTCAGCCTGCTGCTCCGCCTGGCCCCAGTTATTTTTGGCCGGTGGGATCAGTACGTCGAGGATACGCTCTTCCGCCATCTCTTCCGCGCGGTAGCGGTTTTTCTCGATGGACTGCACGCGCACCATTTTGATGGCGGAATCGGTCAGATCGCGGATGATGGAATCCACTTCTTTACCGACATAGCCCACTTCGGTGAACTTGGTCGCTTCAACTTTGATGAACGGCGCGTTAGCCAGCTTGGCCAGGCGACGGGCGATTTCGGTTTTACCGACACCGGTCGGGCCGATCATCAGAATGTTTTTTGGGGTCACTTCGTGACGCAGCTCTTCATCAAGCTGCATACGACGCCAGCGGTTACGTAAGGCGATCGCAACGGAGCGTTTGGCCGCGTCCTGACCAATGATGTGTTTGTTCAGTTCGCTGACAATTTCGCGTGGGGTCATTTCAGACATGGTCAATCCTTACGCTTTAGACGGTAATTCTTCAATGGTGTGGAAGTGGTTGGTGTAGATGCAGATATCACCTGCAATATCCAACGCTTTCTCAGCAATGTCGCGCGCGCCCAGTTCGGTGTTTTCCAGTAGGGCACGGGCTGCGGCCTGGGCGTATGGGCCGCCAGAACCGATAGCAATCAGGTCATTTTCCGGCTGAACGACGTCGCCGTTCCCGGTAATGATGAGGGATGCGGTTTCATCCGCGACGGCAAGCAGGGCTTCCAGCTTGCGCAGCATACGGTCGGTACGCCAGTCTTTCGCCAGCTCAACGGCGGCTTTCACCAGGTGGCCCTGGTGCATCTCAAGCTTACGTTCGAACAGCTCGAACAGGGTGAAGGCATCAGCGGTGCCGCCAGCAAAACCGGCAATCACTTTGTCGTTGTACAGGCGACGGACTTTCTTCACGTTGCCTTTCATCACGGTATTGCCAAGCGTAGCCTGTCCATCACCGGCGATTACGACGTGGCCGTTACGGCGAACACTTACTATTGTTGTCACGAGCAGACCCCTTGTTGCAAATACGGAATAGGGGCCCCGCAAGCTTTGCGGGGCAGAATGTCATTATAGATGGGGGGTATTTCGGGGGTTTCAACCCCCGGAAGCGAGTCTTATGCAGTTTCCGTGACCGGCCATTTTCAGGCGGTTGAGGGTGCCGTCGGCATTATCTTTACCTTTGATAGGCCCGATAACGACGCGGTTCCAGCCGTTGTTGGTGGTGATGCGTGAATCAAACCCTTCAAATGCCAGCTGTGCACGCACGGTTTCGGCCTGCTCTGCGCCTTTAAACGAACCACACTGTACCATCCAGCGGCGCTCGTCTTTTTTCTCGGTTGCCTTAGGTGGCGTGGTTTCACGCGTTACCGGCGCGGCGGCCTGCTGTTTAGGCGCTGACGTCGTGGTGTGCGCAGGCGTTTGTAGCAGATCCTGATACGGCTGCTGATTAGCGGCGGCCGCTTTCGGCTGCTGCGTCTGACGCGGCGGCTGCTGTGTGGTTTGTGCCTGGCGCGCAGGTTGTTGTGTCTGTTGCTGCGCACGCGGCTGCTGCTGCACAGGCTGCGTTTGTGCCCATTGCTGCTGCTGTTGCGCCTGCTGTGCCTGCTGCGCTAAACGCTGACGTTGTAGCGTTTGTTGACGCTGTTCCGGCGTTTGCTCGTTCCACGGCACTTCCGTCAGTTGCGTCGGCTGCTGGCGCATATCTGCCTGCATTTGCGCAAGCAACTGGCGCTGTTCGTCGGTCAACTGATTCGGATTCATGACTTCCCCGCCCGCAGACGGTTCCGTTGGTGCACGCACGCCTGGCTGGCGGCTTTCCAGTTCTTTAATGTAGCGCCAGCGCTCTTCCGGTTTCGGCGGTAGACCATTCCCTGTCATCTGACGGCTTTGCAGCGTTTCAGAATCTTCTTTTTTATGATGGGTAATAAAGTACAAACTACCGATAAAGGCGACCACCACCGCGGCGGCAATGGCCACCATCGCCGGTGATACCGCCGGGAAGCTACTTTGATTTTTCCGCGAACTCCGTGAGGTGCTCTTTTTGCGCCGCGAAGGAGCCTGTTGGCTGCGGCGTACATAATCTCGTTGTGCCACTATCGTTTCGCTGTATTTATTCGTTCGTGAACCCGACATGTTACTTAAGCGACGAGGCTTTGACCAGACAAGCAAGTCCTAAAGCCCCACACTTTTATGTCATATTTTTTGAGTGCTGCCGCGAATCACCAGTTCACAGTCCAGCAAACGCGAACCGCTGTCGACATATTGTCCACTGAGCTGATTCAGTAACAGCAGCATCGCTTCGCGGCCAATGTCGAAACGTGGCTGAGAAACGGTGGTGAGCGGCGGGTCGCAGAACTCCGCGAGCGAGATATTATCAAAGCCGATAATCGACAGGTCGTCCGGAATTTTCAGACCGTGACGTTTGGCGCAGGAGAGCGCGCCAAGTGCCATAATGTCGCTATGGCAGAAGACCGCGGTCGGCGGTTGCGGCAACGCCAGAAGCTGCTCAAGCGCTTTCGCGCCTGCTTCGTAGGTAAAATTGCCGCGCGTGATATACGCCGGATCGACGGTGATACCGCTGCGGCGCAGTGCCTGTACGTACCCTTGTAAGCGGTAGTGGCACAGCGGCATCTCTTCCGGCCCGGCGATACACGCAATGCGCTTATGCCCCAGTTCGTGCAGGTAGTTTACGGCATCGAACGCGGCGGTGAGGTTGTCAATATGTACCGTCGGCAGCCCCAGCTCCGGGGCGAATTCGTTGGCCATCACCATCGGCGGCAGATTCCGCTGCTCTTCAATGCTGGCATCAAACGGTAACTGTGAACCCAGCAGCAACATTCCGTCGATCTGCTTGGTAATGATTAAATCGATGAAGGTTTTTTCCTGCTGATTCTGATGCGCGCAGTCGCCTATCAGCACCAGATAACCCTGCGAGGCGGCGGTGACTTCGATACCGCGGATCACTTCGCTAAAGAACGGGTCGCAGATATCCGGCACGATGACCAGAATGGTGCGGGATTCATTACGTTTCATGTTACGCCCCTGCACCTGCGGGAGGTAACCGACTTCCAGTGCGGCCTGCTCAACGCGAGCTCTCGTTGCCTGCGAGACCTTCTCGGGATTCATTAATGCGCGTGATACGGTTGCCGTAGAGACTTTCGCCTGTAAAGCAACGTCTTTCATGGTTGCGGCCACAACCGGTTTTTTAGCCTTCACCTGATTTCTCCTCGCTGACTGGCGCAGACACGTCCCCTGTGTCTGACATCAGACACACTTTTATCAGATAGTTAATCCGATCTGTTACAGAATTTTC
The DNA here is from genome assembly GCA_003315335.1 of Pseudocitrobacter faecalis. Classification (GTDB taxonomy): domain Bacteria; phylum Pseudomonadota; class Gammaproteobacteria; order Enterobacterales; family Enterobacteriaceae; genus Pseudocitrobacter; species Pseudocitrobacter faecalis. Next base: position 7,229 of record QNRL01000012.1, on the reverse strand, counting down.
ATAAAAAGTGTGACGATTGTTAGATTCCTCGATCTTGCTCGCAACCTGAGACTTAACCTTCTATCGGGTCAACGTCCAGAACCCACTTCACTTTGCGTGCTTCCGGTAGCGTATTGATGAGGGCCAGCGCGCCGTTGACGATATGTTGCAGGCGTACACGGGAAGGGTGTTGCAGCAAAATTTGCCAACGATAACGCCCGCCGCGTTTCGGTGCGAGGGCGGGAACCGGGCCGAGAACCCAAAGTTTGTCATCCGCCAGCGGGCTGGCCTGCAACAGATTGCGCAGTTGTTGCAGGAAGACCGGCGCCTGCTGGTTATTGTGATCTTCTGCGCGAATCAGCACGTGACTGGTCCACGGTGGAAGCTGCATGGTCTGACGTTCAGCCAGCGCCTGCTCGGCAAAGGCGTCGTAGCCTTTATAGAGCAGCGTTTGCAACAGGGGGTGATCCGGATGGTGCGTTTGTAAAACCACTTCCCCCTGTTTCCCGGCACGGCCAGCTCGCCCGGAAACCTGGGTGTAAAGTTGGGCAAAACGTTCCGCTGAGCGGAAATCTGCCGAGAAAAGCGCGCCATCGACATCAAGCAGGGCAACCAGCGTAACGTCCGGGAAGTGGTGGCCTTTTGCCAGCATCTGGGTGCCAATCAGAATACGCGCGCCGCCGCGATGCACTTCCGCCAGATATTGCTCCAGCGCGCCTTTGCGGCTGGTTGTGTCGCGGTCGATACGGGATAGCGGTACGCCGGGAAAGAGCGGAGCCAGCACCTGCTCCAGTTGTTCGGTTCCGAGCCCGACCGGTACCAGGTGTGTTGAGCCGCAGGAAGGACACTGACGCGGGATCGGACGCTGGCTGTCGCAATGGTGGCAGCGTAAATGATGCTGTGATTGGTGAAGCGTATAGTAGCTGTCGCAGCGCGGACATTCGGCTATCCAGCCGCAGTCGTGGCATAGCAATGTAGGCGCGAAACCACGACGGTTGAGGAACAGGATCACCTGATTATCCGCCTGCAAATGCTGACGCATGCGGTTGATGAGCGCCGGAGACAGGCCCGCCTGCAACTGCTGACCTTTTAAATCAAGCACGTGCTGCGTAGCTGGCCGCGCATTCCCGGCGCGGCGCGTCAGGCGCAGCATATGATATTTATGCTGGCGCACGTTGAGCAGCGTTTCCAGCGCGGGCGTTGCCGAGCCGAGAATGATCGGGATTTGCTCGCTGTGCGCGCGCCAGACAGCCAGGTCGCGGGCATGATAGCGCCAGCCTTCCTGCTGCTTATAAGAGCTGTCGTGCTCTTCATCGATAACAATCACGCCGAGGTTTTTAAACGGCGTGAACAGTGATGAGCGTGTGCCGATAACGATCGCCGCTTCGCCGCTTTTGGCTTTCAGCCAGGCGTTCAGACGCTCGCTGTCATTAAGCCCGGAGTGCAGCACTTCTACGGGCGCGTTAAAACGTTCACGAAAGCGGGCGATAGTCTGCGGCGTCAGGCCGATTTCCGGCACCATCACCAGCGCCTGTTTACCCTGCGCCAGCACGTTTTCCAGCACGCTGAGGTACACTTCCGTTTTACCGGAACCCGTCACGCCTGCCAGCAACCATGCTGAAAAACGATCGGATGCGCTATGGATCGCGCCCACGGCGGTAGCCTGTTCGGTATTCAGACGCAGTCGTTCGCCAATGGCGGAGTAGCCTTCGCGCCAGTCGTTCAGCGCGGGCGCTTCGCTCGCCAGCTCGCTTAAACCTTTACTACGCAGCGACTGCAACGCCGCTTCGGTAAATTCCAGTTCAGTGACCTGATGACGCCAGATTTTTCCCTGCCGCAGCGCGGCCAGCGCCTGTTGCTGTTTTGGCGAGCGCTTCAGGCTGTTGATATCCACCGCCTGACCCTGTTCCGTTGCAAACCAGTACCACAGTGGCGCGTGGCTGGCCGGTTTCCCCTGGCGCAGCAGAATCGGCAGCGCATGGAACAACACATCGCCAATGGGGTGATGATAGTAATCCGCCGCCCACAGCAGCAATCGCCATACCGAAGTGGTAAATACCGGTTCGCTGTCGAGCACTTCGACGATCGGCTTCAGTTCATCCAACGGCAGTTCGCTTTTTTCGCTGACCGACACCACCATGCCAACACGCTCCTGTTTGCCGAACGGCACGCGCACGCGACATCCCGCTTTGGCGCTCAGGCCTTCAGGCAGCAGATAGTCAAACGTACGCGGTAGCGGAACGGGCAGGGCGACGTGGGCAACAGGCATTTTTTCTTCCTGGACTTGAAAAGGAGCGGGTTAGTATACACATTGTACTCAGGTGAAGAACGGATCAGTTTGCATACCCTGTTCAGATTCTGTATGATCCGCCGCCTTTGATGCAGAAAAAATGCGTCGAAAGCCGAGAAGTTTACTATCAACATCGCGTGGTGTCTGGCGTTAGGGCTGGAAGAGCGACGCGGCCTTAACTGAGGTTTCCCATGAAAAAAGGTATTCACCCGAATTACGTAGAAATTACTGCAACTTGTTCTTGCGGTAATGTTATCAAGACTCACTCCACTGCGGGTCATGATCTGAACCTGGACGTTTGTGGCGCATGCCACCCGTTCTACACTGGTAAGCAGCGTGACGTTGCTACCGGTGGCCGTGTTGACCGCTTCAACAAGCGTTTCAGCATCCCGGGCAGCAAATAAGTTTTGCTTCTCAGAAAAAGGCGCCGAAAGGCGCCTTTTTTGTGTCTGAAATTCTTTAACGCACCACATTCATTACGCTTCCCACCGTCAATTTTCTTGTATGGCCTCACCCTGCTATCTGACAAGAATAACATTCAGATAAATTCTGATAGCCAAAAATAATTCAGTCCTAATTTATATATCCATGAAATATATAAATGTTTTCCTAATTTCTGTTATCTGCCAGATATCTCACTTAAGCGTTTCTTATAAACCCGTATGGTTTGCACAATGAGTGCGGTAGCCATGGGGTTTATATGTCTTCATTAAAAGGGTTGCGTTTTACGCTGGAAGTGGACGGATTACCTGAAATCACCACCGCCGTGGTGGGCTTCAGCCTTTACCAGCGCCATTCTGCCCCGTTCGTTCTCGAAGTCGATATTGCCAGCGGCCTTTCTGACCTCACGGCAACCAGCTTTCTGGAAAAAAATGCGCTCCTCACCCTCTGGCAGGGCACTGTGGCGCAGCGTTATATCAGCGGTATCATCAACGAAGTCTCTCTCGGTGAAAATAACCACTGGCAGATGCGCTACCACCTCACCATCGTTCCTCCCCTCTGGCGCTGTGGCCTGCGCCAGAACTTCCGCATTTTCCAGCAGCAGGACATTCAGACCATCTCCGCCACACTGCTCGGGGAAAATGGCGTCACCGAATGGACACCGGTGTTTTATGAACCACACCCGGCACGTGAGTTCTGCGTTCAGTACGGGGAAAGCGACCTGGCTTTCCTGACTCGCCTGTGGGCCGAGGAAGGCATCTTCTATTTTGACTGGCACGCCCCAGAAGGCGCGGAGCAAAAACTGGTGCTCTGTGATGACGTGGCCGGACTCTCCTCGCTGGGGAAGATGCCCTTTAACCCGAACACCAGTACGGAAGTTTCCACTGACTGTATCAGCAGCTTTCTCTACCGTGCGCGAACCGGCCCTTCTTCCGTCGAAACCCAGGACTACACCTTCAAAACGCCCGGCTGGCCGGGCTATTACAACCGCGCGGCTGAAAACCTGAACGGCCAGTTTACGCAGTATGAAATCTTCGATTATCCGGGACGTTTCAAGGATGAGTCACACGGCCAGGCTTTTGCCCGCTACCAGATTGAGGGCTGGCGGCATGATACGGAGACAGCGGCCTGTATCAGTAACTCACCGAAACTGTGGCCGGGGAAACGTTTCACGCTGACAGGCCATCCCTCACAGACGCTGAACCGGGAATGGCAGGTGGTGAGCTGTGTTCTGACCGGCGACCAGCCGCAGGCGCTGCACGGCAGCCAAGGCGAAGGCACCACGCTGAATAACCACTTCGAGGCCGTTCCGGCAGACAGAACCTGGCGCGTTCCTCCCCTGCCGAAACCCTCCGTGGACGGCCCGCAGAGCGCCATTGTCACTGGCCCGGCTGGCGAGGAAATCTTCTGTGATGAACATGGCCGGGTGCGGATACGCTTTCACTGGGACCGCTACTGTCCGGGCAACGAGGACAGTTCGTGCTGGGTGCGGGTGTCGCAGGCGTGGGCAGGCGCCGGGTTTGGCAACCTGGCGATACCGCGTGTGGGTCAGGAGGTTATTGTGGACTTCCTCAACGGCGACCCGGACCAGCCCATCATTATGGGGCGCACCTACCACCAGGACAACCGCTCGCCGGGGAGCCTGCCGGGCACGAAGACGCAGATGACCATCCGTTCGAAAACCTATAAGGGCAGCGGGTTTAATGAACTGAAGTTTGACGATGCGACAGGGAAAGAACAGGTCTACATCCACGCGCAGAAGAACATGAATACCGAGGTGCTGAATAACCGCACCACTGATGTGATAAACAACCATGCCGAGACTATCGGCAACAATCAGGTGATTGCGGTTGCCAACAATCAGATACAGACGGTGGGGGTTAACCAGATAGAGAAGGTGGGCAGTAACCAGGTTATTACAGTGGGGATGAATCAGGCGGAAACGGTGGGGCTTGTTCGTGCGCTGAACGTGGGTGTGGCTTACCAGACAACTGTAGGCGGCGTCATGAATACCTCGGTGGCGCTGACTCAGTCCTCGCAGATTGGTTTGCATAAGTCGTTGATGGTCGGTCTGGGTTATGACGTCAAAGTGGGAAATGACGTTACCTTCACCGTCGGCAAAACCAAGAAGGATGATGCCGGGCAGACGGCGATTTACTCCGCAGGGGAACATCTTGAGCTCTGCTGTGGTAAGGCAAGGCTGGTGCTGACGAAGGACGGCCAAATTTTTCTTAACGGCACAAAAGTTCATTTGCAGGGCAAGGAGCAGGTTAATGGTGATTCACTGTTGATTAACTGGAACTGTGCAGCCTCAAAAGCTCCCCCTAAAACACCGGGTTAAAGCAGTCTACACGGAATGTTTAACAAATAAGATATTCAGCGACAAACAGTATTAACAATGAATGACATAAGGAATTGAATCATGAGCGGAAAACCCGCGGCACGCCAGGGAGACATGACCCAGTACGGCGGTCCGATAGTCCAGGGTTCGGCAGGGGTACTGATAGGCGCGCCCACCGGTGTGGCGTGCTCGGTGTGTCCGGGGGGAGTCACTTCCGGCAACCCTGTGAATCCGCTGCTCGGTGCAAAGGTGCTGCCCGGCGAAACTGACCTGGCATTGCCCGGCCCGCTGCCGTTCATTCTTTCCCGCACCTACAGCAGCTACCGGACGAAGACGCCCGCACCGGTGGGGGTTTTCGGCCCCGGCTGGAAAGCGCCTTCTGATATCCGCTTACAGATACGCGATGATGCACTGATACTCAACGACAACGGTGGACGGAGCATTCACTTTGAGCCGCTGCTGCCGGGTGAGGCGGTGTACAGTCGCAGCGAGTCACTGTGGCTGGTGCGCGGTGGTAAGGCAGCGCAGCCGGACGGCCACACGCTGGAGTGGCTGTGGGCGTCGCTGCCGCCGGATATCCGGTTAAGCCCGCATCTTTACCTGGCGACGAACAATCCGCAGGGGCCGTGGTGGATACTCGGCTGGAGTGAACGGGTGCCGGACGCTAATGAGGTGCTGCCTGCCCCGTTACCGCCGTACCGGGTTCTGACCGGTCTGGTGGACCGTTTCGGGCGCACGCAGACTTTCCACCGTGAGGCGGCAGGTCAGTTTGCCGGGGAAATCACCGGGGTGACTGATGGCGCAGGCCGTCAGTTCCGGCTGGTGCTGACCACCCAGGCGCAGCGGGCAGAAGAGGCCCGGCAGCAGGCAATTGTCGCCGGAGCAAAACAGCCGGATATACCGGATTCGCTGCCAGGCTACACGGAATATGGCCGGGATAACGGTATTCGCCTTTCAGCAGTGTGGCTGGCGCACGACCCGGCATACCCGGAGAGCCTGCCCGGTGCGCCACTGGCGCGGTACACGTATACGGAAGCCGGTGAACTGCTGGCGGTATATGACCGCAGCAATACGCAGGTGCGCGCTTTCACGTATGACCCGCAGCACCGGGGCCGGATGGTGGCGCACCGCCACGCAGGCAGACCGGAGATGCGCTACCGCTACGATGACATCGGGCGCGTAACGGAACAACGTAATCCGGCGGGCTTAAGCTACACCTATCAGTATGAAAAAAACCGCATCACCATCACCGACAGCCTGAACCGGCGTGAGGTGCTGCATACCCAGGGCGAAGCCGGGCTGAAACGGGTGGTGATGAAGGAGCAGGCAGACGGCAGCGTCACCCGCAGCGAGTTTGACCCGGTGGGGAGACTGACGGCCCAGACGGACGCGGCGGGACGGCGGACAGAGTACGGTCTGAATGTGGTGTCAGGGGATATCACGGACATCACCACGCCGGACGGCAGGGAGACGAAATATTACTATAACGACGGGAACCAGCTGACGGCGGTGGTGTACCCGGACGGTCTGGAGAGCCGCCGGGAATATGATGCGTCGGACAGGCTGGTATCGGAGACATCGCGCAGCGGAGACGTCACCCGGTATGCTTATGATAATCCCCACAGCGAGTTACCGACTTCCACGGAGGATGCGACGGGCAGCACCCGGCAGATGACGTGGAGCTGCTACGGGCAGTTGCTGGCGTTCACCGACTGCTCGGGCTACCAGACCCGCTACGAATATGACCGCTTTGGTCAGATGACGGCGGTTCACCGTGAGGAAGGTATCAGCCTTTACCGCAGCTATGACAACCGTGGCCGGTTAATCTCAGTAAAAGACGCGCAGGGCCGTGAAACGCGGTATGAGTACAACGCCGCAGGCGACCTGACCGCCGTCATTGCGCCGGACGGCAACCGGAGTGAGACACAGTACGATGCGTGGGGAAAAGCGGTCAGCACCACGCAGGGCGGGCTGACGCGCAGCATGGAGTACGACATTGCCGGACGTGTCACCACGCTGACCAACGAGAACAGCAGCCACAGCGACTTCCGTTACGATGCGCTGGACCGCCTGGTACAGCAGAGCGGCTTTGACGGGCGGACGCAGCGTTACCGTTATGACCTGACCGGAAAACTCACGCAGAGTGAAGACGAGGGACTGGTCACCCTCTGGCACTAC
>QNRL01000011.1 GCA_003315335.1 Pseudocitrobacter faecalis | reverse complement strand
GTTTGATGCTCGTGAATTAAACTTCGTAATGAATTACGTGTTCACTCAGAGACTTGGTATTCATTTATCGTCTTGCGACGTTAAGAATCCGTATCGTTGAGTGCCCACACAGATTGTCTGATAAATTGTTAAAGAGCAGTGCAACGCGGCATTAAGCTCACCGTTGCGAGGTGCGCATAATACGCTTTCCTCCTTCAGAGTCAAGCGCTTATTTTCGCTTTTCTCTGGCGGCGTTCCCGAAGGAAGCCTGCTAACTCGGTGGCCTGGAAGCCGTTGTTCCGTGTCAGTGGGAGCGCATTATAGGGAGTTATAGCGAGCCTGCAACCCCTAATTTGCGCTAATTTTACTGACTGACGAAATCCACAGCAAAAGACGCTGTTATACCTATTTATCAACAGAGTTATCCACAAAAAGACTTAATTGCCAGTTTCCCTGACCGGATAATCGGCCCTTTCTCCTTATTACCCGATAAAATCAGATGCCAGTCTTTTCCTCATACTTCTACCTACTCTATATAGTAAGAGAGCCTTTCAGGTATCTACACATGTGCTGCGAGCAAACCATCAGGCGACTGCGATACTACCGCTCTGGTTTCACTACGGTATGATGGATGCGAAGACGCCTTTCATCCAATTAACATCGCCTGGTGCAACAGCCGCATGCGTCATATGCGCTTCGTGAGCTGTGCATCACTTAGAGTCAATATTCGTAAGAAAAATAGCTTTCTCTCCAGAACCATGAGAGATTAAAGTCTTCCGGGATGGAAATGAATAAATGTTGATATGAGGGAGAATATCATGTTGCCGGGAGGATCATCCGACTTTACTCAAGATATAATAAAGAGAGAAACCTCTCAGCAGCCAGAAGTTTCAATTATTATTCCTGTCTACAATCGAGCGGAAGCGATCGCGCGTTGTTTAACTAAGCTAAAGCAATCAGACTACGAAAAATATAATATAGAACTCATCTTAATAGATGATTGCTCAACGGATGAAAGCTACAATGTTCTTCTGCGTTATGTTTGCGACTTTCCCAACATTATCATCCTTAAAAGGAACGTGAATTCAGGGGGCGCCGCCATGCCAAGAAACCATGGTCTGGAAGTCGCAACCGGCAGATGGACATTATTCATCGACTCTGATGATTATATTACCCCTCATACACTTTCAGATGCACTTGGCTTTGCGCAAACCGATACTACCATTGATATGGTATGCATGCCCTATTTCAGAGCGGAGGGTAGCCGGCGTGCTATCAGCTATTCTGCCTTTCATTATGAACAGAGCATAAAGGGTCTGACCTTCATTCAGACAAAGCTTTATCGTTCATTAACCGTATTTGGAAAACTTCTCAAAACAGATTTGATAAAGAAGAATCATATCCGTTTCCCTGAACAGATACATATCAGAGAAGATAATTGGTTCATGATGAAGATGTATTGTGTAGCCCGCAATATCGCCATCCTGGGAAATCGTAAAAAGTATTATTTCATTAATGAAGCTGATGATATTTCTTTAGCCGCTAAGGGTACCAGTCCTAAAGAAGCGGTAATGATATACCTTTCAGCCTACGATTTTGTCATGGCACAACCGCATCTGAACATAGATGAAAAGCATAATATCCTTGCCCTTTATTTAAATCGATACACCAACATGATCAAACGAGGTGTATCTGCTCCACGGCGCTTGTTCATCCAGACAAAAGAAACGCTTCAGGCTTTACCTGGCAACCCCTTATTGTCGCAGGAAGCCAGAAACTTTATTTATGATCTTTTTTTAACGCACGGTGAGATTAATACGATGTCTCTCAACCATTTGATTAGCCAGGCGCGAAGCGAACTCGATCGGCTGAATGTGCCGGCTCACCCAGCCCCCTTCCCGGAGTGTGTACTTTTTCTCAGTGTTTGTAACGGTAAAGAACGCGCCCACACGCTATGTGTACAGGCAGATACACTGGACAAAGCCTGGCTCAAAGGGATTTTGGCATTGCAGGATTGGCAAGATACCCAGGCAACTACACCGATTTGGCTACGGGTGGACATCGTCGATAAGATCGAAACGCTAACCTGGGCAGCCCTGCAGGCGAAACTGAGCAAAACGAAACGCAATTATTTCCGCTTTGGCCTGAGTTTCGATTATCGCTTTCAGCACGCCATGCTGGAACAGGAAATCCTCGCTAACGTTTTGTTGTATCAACAGACGGAGGGGGTTGCGACGCCCAATCCTATCAATCTGGCGAGTTTTTCCCGTAAGAAATTTGGTTATGAGCTGCAATGGCCTGCACATTCTGAGCAACTGCTCTGGCGTTTCACCACGCGTAGCTTGTTTACCGATGGCCAACAGGCCTATCCCATCGAGCCCCAGGGTAAACGTTCCGGTTATCGAAAACTGCCACATTGGCAGGATGAACTCGATCCGATGATATTTTCTTCTGCTGATTACCTTCAACGTCAGGCGCTTGAGACAGGCCGCTACCAGTACGGATGGCATCCCTGTTTCGATAAACCCATCAAAGGCTACAACACCGTTCGCCATGCAGGATCAACCTACGCGCTGCTCGAAGGATGGGAAGTGACGCGGGATCCAGAACAGTTTCGTACGGTAGAGCGTGCGTTAGCCTATTTGTCTACCGAGTTGATTCAGACCCGAACGCTATCCGATGGAAGTCATGCCGATTTTCTGATCGATGAAGGAAACGAAATCAAACTGGGTGGGAATGCTGTCAGTATTCTCGCTTTTGCTAAATATACTGAGGTCTCAGGAGATAAGCGTTATTTACCGCAAATGCAGCGACTGGCGAACGGCATCAGTTACATGCAAATTGCAGAAACGGGGGGATTTAACCATGTCTATAATGCGCACGATCTCTCCCTTAAGGCCGAACACAGAACCATTTACTATGATGGAGAAGCCACTTTTGCGTTAATGCGTCTATATGGGCTAACCCGTGAGCCTCGTTGGCTGGCCATTGTTGAGCGGGCGATGGATCATTTTATCGCTCAGAAACACTGGCAAGCGCACGATCACTGGATGGGCTACGGCGTCAATGAACTTACCCTTTATCGCCCATTAGCGCGTTACTATAAATTTGGTCTGGATAACGTTCGCGATCATCTTGATTTCGTTATTAACAGGGTGACGACCTATCCAACCCTACTGGAATTGATGATGGCGGCAGAGCGGATGATCGACCGACTCGCGAACTCAGAGCATAAACAATTACTTGACGGTTTCGACATCGGCAAATTTAAGGTGGCGCTTGAAGCACGCGCGCGCTACCTGGCAAATGGTTTTTTCTGGCCAGAAATTGCGATGTTTTTCAAAAAACCGGATCGTATAAAAGGCAGCTTTTTCATTCGGCATCATCGAATGCATGTCAGAATTGACGATGTCGGACACTATCTTTCAGGCTACGTTGCGTATCGCAAATATTGGCGCAAAAAGCATGGCCTCAGAGCATAACCTTTTACGGTAAAGCGGAGAAATGAACGGGCCCATAGCGAATGTAGCGCAATATTCTTTCCGGAAACGGTGGTTATGCTGTGTTCTGGTGCTGTTGCTTGCCATTGCACCAGGACTGCTCGCCGGATGGGATTTCGACACTATCAATGCCCGAACCCAACGTTTGTATGGGCCGACGACACCTGCGACGCAACGTAATATCAATGATTGGGCTCTGCTGGTGAAAAGCGCATCACCGGGTGACGTAAAAGATAAACTGAATCGCGTTAATCATTTTTTTAACAGTCGCATACGCTTTCGCGATGATATTGCTGTCTGGAAGCAACAGGATTACTGGGCCACGCCAATCGAACTCTTGCGCAAAGGAGCAGGAGATTGCGAAGACTACGCGCTGGCCAAATATTTTACACTGCGTGAAATGGGCGTTCCGGCCAGTCAGTTACGAATCACTTATGTTAAAGCCTTGCAGTTAAATCAGGCGCATATGGTTCTGGCCTGGTACGCTACGCCCGATGCCACCCCGCTGATTCTGGATAATCTGAAAACGGCAATTCTTCCGGCAACCCAGCGTAATGACCTTCTCCCGGTCTATTCATTTAATGGACAGGGATTATGGGTGCCTCAGGCAGGTGGAAACAAACGCGTTGGCGACAGTAAAAAACTTTCTCGTTGGCAGGATCTTCTCACCAAAATGCGTGCAGAAGGATTTGTAATTAATGAATAGGAAGTAGCCATGTCTCTCTATAAACAGCTACTCATTGGTATTTGTCTGTTCACGCTGGTCATCTTTTGCGGCAGCTTTTATGTCACGCTGGAAAGCTCGCGCGAGCAGTATCATAACCAACTGAGTGCCCACGCTCAGGACAGCGCCACTGCGCTGGGGCTTTCGTTGACTGCGAACATAGACGACCCGGTCATGACGGAGTTGATGGTGAACTCAATCTTCGATAGCGGCTACTTTTATCGTATACGGGTTGTGGATATCAAAAGCGGAAAGCCGCTTATCGAAAGAGAAAACATGCCGCAAAACGCCAGTGTCCCTGATTGGTTTGTGCATCTGGTCAGGCTAAATCCAGGGCAAGGAGAGGCTACAGTGATGCGTGGCTGGTCGCAGGTGGCACGAGTGGAAGTCATTAGCCATCCCATGTTCGCCCTGACCCGCCTGTGGGATAGCCTCATCGCCAGTTTTATTCTGCTCAGCGTTTGCAGTGTACTGTGCGTACTGGGGGCAATGTTTATGTTGCGCCGCAGTTTGCGTCCACTTAACTATATCGTTGAACAAGCGATGGCAATCAGCCGTCGGGAATTTCTTAACCTTCCAGCCCGCCCCAAAACGCCAGAACTACGCCGCGTGGTGGAAGCAACAAATATGATGGTGAACCAGCTTAAGGCGCTGTTTAGCGAACAGGCGTCGCGAACCGAAAAGCTTCGAGAAGAAGCTTATAATGATAGCCTGACCGGGCTAAATAACCGCCGCGCCTTTGATATTCAGCTGCATTCTCGCCTCAGCGATGACGAGCACGCAGAAGGTCATCTGATTTTATTACGCGTGCAAGATTTGACTGGGCTTAACCAACGTCTTGGTGGCGCCAGGACAGATCAATTATTGCAAGCTATCGCCGATACCCTTCATCAGCTTCAGAAACGTTTCCTTCATGGAGAAGGATTTCTTGCCCGCGTGCGCGGCGGTGAATTTGCTATTATCACGCCCGCTATTTTGCCCCAGGAGATGGAAAACCTGATGGCAACCCTCAACACGCAATTAAAATCACTCTACGAAACGGGCATGAGTGATGTCACGCCTGTCGCGCACTTCTCTCAAGTAGCGTTTACTGTTGGCGATACGCCGCAGGCGGTACTCTTACAGGCGGATCAGGCGTTAGCAATGGCAGAAACGGAAATGCGCTTTTTTGCCAATATTCAGATGTCTGGCAATGTAGAAAACGACGACGATCGCCATCGCTGGCATCACCGTCTGCAACAAGTGCTGCAAAATGACGCGTTTGAGCTTTTCTCCCAACCCGTTTATCAATGCAACAGAAAGAATATTATCCTGCACCAAAAAATACTTGCCCGAATCAAAGCTGAAGATGGCGAGATTATTCCTGCGGGTCGGTTTATGCCATGGATCCATCGCCTTGCATTGAGCCGTCGCATGGATATTGTGATGTTGAAACAGACATTAAAAGCAATGGAGGCAACCACTCAGCCCCTGGCACTCAGCATCAGTGGTGAAAGTGTTGCTGACGAAACCAGTATGAATGCCCTGCTACAACCGCTAAAAAATGCGCGCCACCTTGCGGGCAGGCTGACGCTGGAACTGGATGAAAATGAACTCCCGGATCCTGAGCTGGTGAGCATTCTGGTACAAAAACTAAACGTATTGGGTTGCCGCCTGGGCATTCAACACTTCGGTGGCCGCTTCAATCTGATTGGTAACTTGCCACAGTGGGGGCTTGCGTGGATTAAAGTCGACGGCGGTTACATCCGTAATATTGATCATGAAGAAGATAAAAAGCTTTTCATCGAAGCCATCTACTGGGCCACACGCCAAATAAATCTGCCACTCATTGCGGAGCGAGTTGAAACGGACGGAGAGCTCGCCGTACTTGAAAACATTGGCCTGTATGGTGCGATGGGTCGTTACTTTAGCGACGCCAGTACCCTTACTCAATAACAATCAGGAGTGTATCTATGCATTTCATCGAACGGGATAGTGACGGAAAAATTTTGCGCGTTGAGTCTTCTCCGTTCCGGGAATCAACGGAGCAATATGAGGAAACCACCGCAGAAATTGCCGAATGGCTTAAAATGAATACGCTTCGTGCAGCCACATTGCAACAACTGCAGCAAAGTGATCTCGACATGGTTCGCGTACTTGAAGACCTGATTGAGGTCCTTATGAGCAAAGGGATAATTAGTATTACTGATTTACCTCCAGCAGCACAAAGTAAGCTCCTTAATCGTGCTCAAGCTCGCCAAAGGCTAAGTGGCCTGGAAGGTTTAATTCAGGATGATGACGAACAGTTAATTTGATAAAGAATTACGTATTATTACGCACTCACTACTCGTTAAATTAGAGCAGTAATAATCTTCTTAGATAAGATTTTTTAACGAGTACATCCAATTAAAACCACATTTAAATCAAAGAACATTTTTTCTATTTATATTACGTTCAACCGATATATGATTACAGGATAATTTGCAAAGCCATATTAAATAGTAAAATCAGACAGTTATCATTTAACATCAAATATAAATTGTACTGAAACACGGGATAAATCAGTGTGCTATCCGCGGCAAAGACATTAAGTGCGATGGAAGGTATTCTTACGAAAAGGAGCAATACATGAGCGAAGTAGCCGGCATAATTAAAGCGATCGTTGGGCAAGCATTTGCTATTTCATCTGATGGAAGCAGACGCTTACTGGTGGAAGGTGACCAAATTATGGCGGGAGAGCAGATAGAAACCAGCGCAACTGGGGCGGTATCAGTCATTCTGCCGAATGGTAAAACGCTCGATCTCGGCCGCGATAGCCACTGGGATAGCAACGGGATAACTTCAGGCGTTCTTCCTGACACAACAACCACAGATATCGCAGCGATTCAGCAGGCTATTGAGGACGGGCAGGATCCAACTCAGCTTCTCGAAGCCACCGCGGCGGGCCCTCAGACAGCCATAGAGCCTGGCTCACCGGGATCTGGCGGAGCCCATACTCATGTTGTTCTCGATTTAACGGGCGAAATCATCGATCCCGGCGCGGGTTATCCTACAGAGGGTTTGGCGTTCCCTGATTCGAATATTGAGGAAGAATTAACGATCCTCGATACGGATTTGGATACAGACACCGATTCGGATACCGATTCGGATACCGATACCGATACCGATACCGATACCGATACCGATACGGACACTGATACGGATACCGACACGGACACTGATACCGATACCGATACCGACACGGACACTGATACCGATACCGATACCGACACGGACACTGATACCGATACCGACACGGACACTGATACCGATACCGATACCGACACGGACACTGATACGGATACCGACACGGACACTGATACCGATACCGATACCGATACCGATACCGATACCGACACGGACACTGATACCGATACCGATACCGATACCGATACCGACACGGACACTGATACCGATACCGACACGGATACCGATACGGACAGCGATACTGACACGGATACCGATACGGACAGCGATACTGACACTGATACGGATACAGACACGGATACCGACACAGACACCGATACGGATACCGACACGGACACTGATACCGATACCGATACCGATACCGATACCGATACCGATACGGACACCGATACTGACATGGATACCGACACGGACACCGATACCGATACCGATACCGATACCGATACCGATACCGATACCGATACCGATACGGACACCGATACTGACATGGATACCGATACGGATACCGATACCGACACGGATACCGATACGGATACCGATACCGACACGGATACCGATACCGATACCGATACCGACACGGACACCGATACGGATACGGATACGGATACTGATACTGATACTGATACTGATACTGATACTGATACTGACACGGATACCGACACGGATACCGACACAGACACCGATTCGGATACGGACTCCGACACAGACACCGATATCAATGACAATCACACTCTCAATGTAACGTTCACGGCTATTGAGTCCTCTCACACCACTGAAGTTAATGGTGGCAGTAAGGATCCGAGTGGTAATGGCTTTGATGTGGATGAAAATGGCAACATCGTTGCAGTCGGCGAGAATGTCATCATCTGGGTATCTGCTGGAGATGTCGGGAAGTATGTTTCCAGCGATATCCCCCAGGCAAATATCAAGGTTTACACCCAGGGTAATGTGGATGGGCATGTAGGTAAGACGGATGTGTTTGTTTTACATAGCCAGAGCACCTATACCCAAAGCGATAATACGCAACATGCAATGAATGCAGTCAATGGTAACCGGGAATCCGCTACCAGTACCGCACATGACTACATTTTTGTCGCCGGTTCCGATAACTGGAGTTCATCGTACGGTTCGGCGAACGTTAACCAAAGTATCAACTATTTTGAAAGCATTAACGTTACAGTGGATGGTAAAGGATACAGCGGAAGCAACCGGATCACGGATGTTATATCAGGCAGCAAAGAAGGGCTCGACCCGAACAATCCTGATATGCATAAAACCTGGCAATATGAACTCAACATCGATGCTCATCTGGATGCTAACGAAGGCGATCATATCACTTCAATCACGCTATCCGGCTTACCACCTGATACGACTCTCAATTACGACGGGAAAAACTATCTCGTCAATGATGACGGTGTCATCAGGATTGATGTTGAGGGATCAACCCTGGACGCCAAACTGACACTCTCATTAACAGAGCAATTGTCAGACATGAGTAATATTAAACTTGATGTCGCGACTAAAGTTGAAGGTGAAGAGCATCACTCTGGTGAAATTGACGCTAACAGTGGGGAGCATACCCTTCCCATTACCGGTAATGAGGGAAGCGAGCTCTCAGATGATCATTCAACGAACACGCTAACCGCGGATGGAGACGCACATGAGCAGCACCATCCCGAGACGCAATCAGAGGAACATGCCAGCGCTCACACGGCAACCTTCGCATCCGAGCATCTGTTTTCTGAGGAAAATACTCACCGGGCTTCAGAAAAAACGGACGAGAATAACGATCGCCAGGATAATAATACCGATTATAATCATGAAGATATGGGGTTACTGATTGATAACGATACGCTTGAGCTTAGCAAGCTGAACGGTAGCGAGCCTATCAACGCTCAGGCTAGCACAGAGCCGGAGGCATCCCTCAACATGCTTCTCGGTGATATCGACAACGCACTCCACCATGCAGAATCGGCCGATGATGATCATGGTTCTGCCTTAACAGGTGGTATGGAGATATTGAATCAAACAACTGGAAGTGAGACGAACCCGATAAATACTGTCAATCTCAGTGACATTGTGCATGACGATGAACACAACGATCTGAGCTCTTTAATTAAAACCGATAATCAGGCAACGCCCCACTCCCAACCTGACGACGTGCAACATGTTCCGGCGGAGAGCGGGGGACAAACTGATGTCTGGGCGAGTAATGAGGCTGAACAGCTCGGCCACCTTATTGCTCAACCCGATCAAGATTCATAATGAAAGGGTCGGTATTATTGATGCTATCGATAATACCGACCTTTAGCACTCTGTTAATCTTTAAACATCATTAAAACGTTCCTAAATGCGTTAAGCATCATTTAATATTAATGAATGATAAAACCAGGAAAAATGCATTAACTATACGAAATATTATTTTTAGTACGATACCTCTCACACATAAGATTCACTTTATAATTAGATTAAAACAATAATCTTCATCAATGAAACACACCTTGCGAGCATAGCCACAAAGATAAAAAATCTTATTTTTTCATTGAGATACGGAGATACAACCAACAGACAACTTTTCATTGAAATTTCATTTCAGATTACTACAATCAAACAACATAAGTTTGCGAAAAAACAGTGCGCTGACAGGAAATCTCTTTACAGAAATTTCTTAAGAAAACGACATTAAAATCAAAGAAACGACATGTTCTGCGTATTATTTTATTACTACAAACCGGGTTCAATTAATCCATCGTCTTACTTGACGAACTCTAACGAGTAGCTCAAAGAAATTTATATGAGATGATAAGCATCGAAACAAGACAAACAGCGATAAAAATCATGGAGATATTTTAATTTAAAAACACACCGCCATGAACAAATGGAAACGTTCACGTAAGATTAAGAGGAATGTATTATGAGCGATGTAGTTGGAATAATAAAAGCGTTAGTCGGGCAAGCCTTCGCTATCTCCCCTGATGGAAGCAAGCGTTTATTGGTGGAGGGCGATAAAATCCTGTCTGGTGAGCAAATTGAAACCAGCACTACCGGGGCAGTTTCAATAACTCTACCGAATGGAAAAACGCTCGATCTGGGCAGAGATAGCCATTGGAATACCGCAAACGCCACCCCTTTCATTCCTGCAGAAGATACGACAAGTGACATTGCTGCAATCCAACAGGCAATTGCCGATGGCATGGATCCAACACAAACTCTTGAAGCAACCGCGGCAGGGCCACAGGCCGTTGCTGAGAGCGGAACGCCGGGTGCTGGAGGCGCACATACGCATGTCGTTCTTGATCTTACTGGAGAAATACTCGATCCCACTGCGGGATACCCTACGGATGGGTTGAACTTTCCTGATACTGAAATTGAAGAAGAACTGACTATTCTCGATACGGATACCGACACCGATACGGATACTGACACCGATACCGATACGGACACAGACACCGATACGGACACCGATACCGATACTGATACGGACACCGATACCGACACGGACACCGATACGGATACCGATACCGATACCGACACGGACACTGATACGGACACAGACACCGATACGGACACCGACACCGACACCGATACCGACACCGATACGGACACGGACACGGACACGGACACCGATACGGATACCGATACCGATACCGACACGGACACTGATACGGACACAGACACCGATACGGACACCGACACCGATACCGACACCGATACCGATACCGATACCGACACCGATACGGACACTGACACCGATACGGACACCGATACCGACACGGACACAGACACCGATACGGACACTGACACCGATACGGACACCGATACCGATACGGACACCGATACCGATACCGATACGGATACCGACACCGATACGGACACTGACACCGATACAGACACGGACACCGATACGGACACCGATACCGACACCGATACGGATACCGACACCGATACGGACACTGATACGGACACAGACACCGATACGGACACCGACACCGATACCGACACCGATACGGATACCGACACCGATACGGACACTGACACCGATACGGACACTGACACCGATACGGACACTGACACCGATACGGACACCGATACCGACACGGACACAGACACCGATACGGACACTGATACGGATACGGATACGGATACCGATACGGACACCGATACCGATACGGACACCGATACCGATACGGACACCGATACCGATACGGATACCGACACCGATACGGACACTGACACCGATACAGACACTGACACCGATACAGACACGGACACCGATACGGACACTGACACCGATACAGACACGGACACCGATACCGATACCGACACGGACACAGACACCGATACGGACACCGATACGGACACGGACACCGATACAGATACCGACACCGATACGGACACTGACACCGATACAGACACGGACACCGATACAGACACGGACACCGATACGGATACCGACACTGATACGGATACCGACACCGATACGGACACTGACACCGACACCGACACCGACTACCGCTTAACCGTAAACGTCACGCCAGGCGCACCGCAGGAAAATCCAGGCGAACCTTCGGATGACAAGTTTCTTGAAGTGAATGGCGGCAGCAAAGATCCCAGCGGACTCGGGTTCGATGTGGTTGATGGGAAAATAGTCGCTATTGGCGATAACGTACGCGTCTGGATCTCACCAGGGGATACACCGCCCACCTGTAGCGATCCGAATAACCAAATTGTCTATTACGACAAGAGCAATGCCAGTTCGGACAAAGCAGGCGAAAACTACAGTGACATCTTTGTTCTGGACGTTAACAACAACAGTGATGTCTCGAAGGTTCAGGGTAATAAAATTACCAGTGGGGAGGGTTACAAGGACTACATCTTCCTGGTGGGTGCCGGAGAAGATTATAGGGTAGAAGCCAGCGACCCCAACAATGGTCACCTGAACGAACTCACCGCGATTGCCGTCTATGGGAAAGAGAGCGGGAATATGATCCTGGGCAGTCCTGCGTCCAACCATATTGAAGGCATCATCTATGGCGACGGACTTTCCCCATATCCTGGCGACACCGAAGCGACCTGGACGCTGAAATTTACGCTGGATATTCAGCTTGATAGCCCTGATGACGCAGAATCGCTAACGCAGGTTACCCTTGAGGGCCTTCCTGAAGGGGCAACATTTACCAATGGCGATCCTTCCGGTTCTGTAACCGTCACCTATGAAAATGGCGTTTATACCCTCACCTTCCCTGACGGCACTTCGGGCTACAAAGGCACGATGACCGTAACGGTGCCGGATGGCCAGCAAGATCTGGGTGATATCACCATGAATGTGGAAACCACTATTGATGGCGATCATCAAAGCGAATTTATCTTTGATGGTGACGAAGGCATGGCTTACGACAGCGAAGCAGAGGGCATCGACATGCACTCTGCCGACATGCCTGTTTCATCAACCGATGAAAGCGACGTGTCAACGCAGTCATCCTCCCATGACGAAAGTACTGAGAATACCGATCCAAGTTTGCAGGCAAATGCTGAAGACGATCCGCAGGAAGTCAATGAAGATAACTTACTCATTGATACATCGCAGCTTAGCCTCGACTCAGTCTTGTATGATACCGCGCAGCTCACACCAGACAGCGAAACAGATTCGCTGCAGACGCTTCTGGGAGACCAAAGCGAAACGGGGATGGGAAAAACCACAATGGATACTGACCCCGCCGCGACACAACCGCTGGAAACTGAGCAGGGAGTGTTGAGCCAGGAGGAACCTTTAAACTTCAGCGACCTGCTTCACAATGAAGGAAATCAAAACCTTAGCGATCTTATTCAAACGCCCGAAGAACTCGCTCGGGTCGATAGCCAGCAGGTACAGCATGTACCAGCCGAAGGTGGTGATGCTGAGAACAGCGATGTCTGGGCTGTCTCTGACGAATCACAGGTCGATCACTTAATTGCGAAGCCAGAATCGGAGTCCTGACAGGTGACATAAATGCGCACCCTGCAAGGGTGCGCATTGCATCGCTCTGCGCTCTTCGAGCGGAAAAGTCGAATATTTTGAATTACATAGCTTCTGAACGCATTACATTTGTCTCACGACATTACCCCTGGTGGGCCAACTCACCAGCAAGGGAACAGAACATAATGAAAGGACATCATCATGCATAAATCGATTCGCGTATTAACCACTCTTTCTCTACCACTGCTTTTCGCGCAGAACGTTAGCGCAGCGACGCTTGAACAGGCGGTGAAAGACAGTTTACTGTGGCATCCGCAGGTCAGTGCTTCAGTCAACAGTCGTTATTCCGCGGATCAAGATTTACGCGCAGCGAAAGGGGGATATCTGCCCACCCTTGACCTCACCGCAGGAACAGGATGGGAACAAACAGATAACGCCACTACGCGCGCAGCAAACGATCATCGCCGCGATCTACACCGGAGTGAATCCAGCATAAATCTGAGCCAGAATCTCTTTAATGGGTTTGCCACCACCAGCGAAGTTGCCAGGCAACAGGCAACCGTAAATTCCCGGGCGCACGCGGTGATGAACACCAGCGAGGTGACTGCCCTAAACGCTATCCAGACATATCTGGATGTATTAATGCGACAAAAGATGGTGCAACTGGCCGAAGAAAATCTTAAAAATCATGAACGTGTTTTTGACCAGATTCGCCTTCGTACTGAACAAGGCGTGGGCCGAACGGCAGACTTCGAGCAGGCCCAGGCTCGTCTCGCTCAAGCACAGAATAATTTGCTCACTGAACAGACTAACCTGCAGGATGCGCAAGCCAATTACTATAGCGTTGTGGGCAAAGAGGCAACGGATCTGTCACTCCCGGTTATGACTCAGATCCCCGCCTCACAGGTCGAAGCGCGTAAACTGATGCTCGAGAACAGCCCCCTTCTGAAGCAGGCTGATTCCGATGTTGAAGCCACTCGCCAACAGTATGAAGCGGCGAAATCCCGCTTCTATCCCAGTGTGGACGTTGATGTTGGCCGTCGTATGGATAATAACGTCGACGGTACGCGCGGCCACGATCAGGAATGGCAGGCGATGGTCAGGATGCGTTATAACTTATTCAATGGCGGCAGCGACAAGGCACAACTCTCTTCCTACGCTTACAAAATGCAGGAAGCCCAGGATGTCAAACGCAACGCGCTTCGTCAGTTAGATGAGGAGTTACGCCTCTCATGGAACGCATGGGAAAATGCGAAGAAACAGGTACCTATCGCAAAAGATTACGCTGAACGCAGCGCCATCGTACGCACAGCCTACCAGGAACAGTTTAGTATTGGCGAACGCAGCCTGCTGGATATGCTGGACAGTGAAAACGAAGTTTTCACTGCTCAGCGCCGCTACGTCGAAATGCAATTCGTTGAGATGTTCACAACGTACCGTATCAACGCACGAATTGGCGATCTGCTGAAACAGCTCAAGATTCAGGCCCCTTCTGCGGCCCAGCCAGAAGAAGAGCAGCAAACGGCTCATGTCAATCTGCCTGAACTGAAATAAGTGATATTAGGCTCACGGGCTAATTCATCTGTTCCAGATGGACTGGCCCCTATTTTCTTTGCGCCTTAGCGAATTTTCGCTGGAATTTGAGGGTCTGAATATGGCCGCATCTCCTGATTCATTTGATCCTGTGATCACCACTGCTGAGGATTCTCTCAGAGACGACCCGCGTCAAAGTCATGACGATCCTTTGCTCGATTCGCTGATGATCGTTTGTAAACTGCACAACATCATTACCAGCCGTAACGTCTTAACGGCGGGCCTTCCCTTGCAGGCAAACTTACTCACGCAAAGTGTTTTTCCGCGTGCTGCACAACGCGCAGGGCTTAAAGCCCGTGTACTGCATCGCCCGCTGGATAAGATCTCGGCCATGTCTCTCCCCGCCATACTGCTGCTGAAAAATGAGCAGGCGGCAGTCTTGATTGGCTGGGATGAACAACATCGGGCCCGGCTGCTTCCGACGGAAACGGAAGGCGGTGAAGTGGTGCTCGACATGGAAAAACTGGCTGAAACCTACAGTGGGAAAGTGATTTTTCTTCAGCCGGAACATGAGTTTAACAGCCAGCCAACAGCGGATATCCCGAAAACCAAAGACTGGTTTAAAGACACGCTAAAACTGTCGAAATTCCTCTACCTTGATTCCATCGTCGCCAGTTTTATCATCAATATCATCGCGATTGCGACCCCGCTCTTTGTGATGAACGTCTACGATCGTGTCGTCCCAAATCAGGCGACGGCCACGCTTTGGGTACTGGCCATTGGCATCTCCATCGCGTTTATTTTTGATCTGATTCTCAAGATATTGCGGGGAATCTGCCTCGATCTGGCGGGTAAGAAGACCGATCTGATTGTTTCCGCAGCGCTCTTTGAGCGTTTGTTGGGGATGAAAATGAAGCAACGCCCGGCAAGAGTGGGGGGATTTACGCAGAACTTTCAGGAATATCAATCCGTGAGGGATTTCCTGTCTTCGTTAACGCTTACCGCTCTCATTGACCTGCCTTTTACCTTACTGATATTGCTGGTCATTGCGATTATCGGCGGCCCGCTGGCCGTCGTTCCTCTTCTTTGTTACCCCATCGCATTACTGGTTAACTGGATGATTCAGAAGCCCTTGTTGGCTGAGGTACATAAAACTTATCGCCTCTCAACCGAACGGCAAGCCATGCTGGTTGAAACCGTCACCGGGCTCGATGCAATCAAAGTCAACAATGCCCAAGGCGAACGCCAGTACCAGTGGGAACAAATCATCAGCCAGCTCAGTAAGCTGGAGCTTCGCGTAAAATCGCTGTCCTATATAGCGGTCAATTTCACCACCTGGATCCAGCAGTTTGGAGGCGTCGTCCTGATTGTGGCCGGCGTATATAGCATCATTGCTGGCAACCTGAGTATGGGGGGCTTAATCGCCTGTTACCTGTTAAATCGCCGGGCAATGATGCCTATCGGCCAGCTTTGTGGCTTGATCACCCGCTATCAACGCGCCCGGATGACCAAAGCCACCATCGATCGAATGATGGATCTGGAACAAGAAGTTGAAAGTGATGAAGTACCGTTGAAGCGCGAAACGCTCTCTGGCGCGATAGAATTTCGTGATGTGGTTTTCCGTTATCCGCAAAACCAATATGTTTCGCTAAATGGCATCTCGCTACAAATTACGCCCGGGGAAAAAGTGGGGATTATCGGGCGTAGCGGTTCAGGTAAAAGCTCGCTGGCCAAACTATTGGTTGGTTTTTATCAGCCTGAAGGTGGGACAATCCTTATTGATGGTATTGATTCACGCCAGCTCGACATTAACGATGTTCGCCACAATATCGGTTATGCGCCGCAGGATATTCACCTGTTCAGCGGCACACTGCGTGATAACCTGCTAAGTGGCGCGGGATATGTTGATGAAGAGACGATGCTTCGTGCTGCCACTCTGGCTGGGGTGCATGAGTTTGCTCGTCGCCACCCCTCTGGCTACAACATGCAGGTGGGCGAACGAGGAATGAATTTATCTGGCGGGCAACGCCAGGCCGTCGCACTTGCCCGGGCCTTACTGCTTGACCCGCCCATCCTGTTAATGGATGAACCCACCAGCTCAATGGACAACACCAGCGAAGATTTGATCAAAAAAGCGCTTGCGCCCATCGTCAGCAACAAAACGTTGCTGCTGGTTACTCACCGGGCATCGCTTCTGTCGCTGGTAGATCGTTTGATTATTCTCGATAACGGCAAAATCATTGCCGACGGCCCTAAAGAAAGCGTCATGAATGCACTAAGGAAGGGGCAAATCCATGCGAACCGCTAACCTCTTGAAGAGTCTCACAAAATGGCTTTTTGGCGATAAAAGTGCAAGCACACTCACTGCAAATGAAGTCAATAAAGCGCTGCTCGATGACTCCCCGCGCGTGGTGCGCATCACCCTGTGGGCGATTCTGGCATTCTTTGCGGTCATGCTGACCTGGGCTGCGCTGGCCGATATCGATGAAGTCACGCGTGGCGATGGCCGCGCCATTCCGTCTTCGCGTCTGCAAAAAGTGCAGAACCTGGAAGGCGGTATTGTCTCGGAAGTGTTTGTGCATGAAGGCGAAATCGTGAAGGCAGGCGCACCACTGCTACGGCTGGACGATACGCGTTTTCGCTCAAACGCCGGGGAGTCTGAAGCTGACCGTCTGGCGCTGGAAGCGCGCATTC
Source organism: Pseudocitrobacter faecalis (assembly GCA_003315335.1). GTDB lineage: Bacteria > Pseudomonadota > Gammaproteobacteria > Enterobacterales > Enterobacteriaceae > Pseudocitrobacter > Pseudocitrobacter faecalis. The sequence continues at coordinate 137,516 of QNRL01000011.1, read as the reverse complement.
AGCGTCTTACCGCACAACTTGCCGATAAAGAAACGCTGGAACTGTCGCCGGAAATCACACAGAAATCGCCGGATATCGCCAATGGTGAAATGCAACTTTTCACCAGCGTCAGACAGCGGATCCAGAGCGAAATTAGCGGGCTGAATGAACAACTGGTGCAGAAGAAACAGGAACTGCTGGACTATCAGGCGAAAGCCAGCCAGACCCGCCGTAGCCTTGGCCTGCTGCAACAGGAAATCAGTATGTCGGAGCCGTTGGTTGCCAGAGGGGCGATTTCGAAGGTGGAAATCCTGCGCCTGCGACGCTCGGAAGTCGATACGCGCGGCCAACTGGAATCACTCACCCTGGCTATCCCTCGCGCGGAAGCCGCCATTAAGGAAATCGAAAACAAGATTGGCGAAACGCGCGATCGTTATCGCAGCGAAGCGCTCTCCCAGCTTAACGAAGCGCGCACCGATCTCAGCAAAACGCAGGCTTCCGGTAAGGCGATTGAAGACAGGGTTAACCGTACGCTGGTGACCTCACCCGTTCGCGGTGTCGTGCAGCAGTTGATGGTCAACACCATCGGCGGGGTTATCCAGCCGGGTAGCGACCTGGTGGAAATCGTCCCGCTGGATGACACTCTGCTGATTGAAACTAAAATTCGCCCACAAGATATTGCGTTCCTGCACCCCGGCCAGGAAGCGATGGTGAAATTCACCGCCTATGACTACACCATCTATGGTGGCCTGAAAGCCACGCTTGAACAGATAAGCCCGGATACGGTGACCGATAAAGACGGGAAAAGCTTTTACATCGTGCGCCTGCGCACCGAGAAGAATCACCTCGGTAGCGATGAAAAACCACTGGTAATCATCCCCGGAATGGTCGCCTCGGTGGACATCATAACGGGCCGAAAAACCATTCTGGCTTACCTGTTAAAACCGATTCTGCGTGCCCGAGCGGAAGCCTTCCGCGAGCGGTAATCGTGTAAACCGTAATGCCGGATGCGGCGTACTGCCTTATCCGGCCTACGTGATCTTGTCGGCCTGATAAGCGCAGCGCCATCAGGCGCAATTCAGCGCAATTGCCCAACTAAATCCTTCTCATACAGCCGATAACGTTTATAAGGCGCAGCACCAATTTTCTCAAGGATCGTCCGCATTCCCGTATTGGTTTCCAGAATCCAGGACATCTCCAGCGCGTCGATGCGCCGCTTCGCAAACGGCTCGCGCAGCGCTTCAATTAACAACAGCGCAATCACCGGGCCAATCCGGCTAAACTGATGCTCTTTGCAAATGCCCATCAGCGGCACGCGCGCCGTGCGTACACCGCTCACTTTTAAGCGCCACAGCAGCTTCGCCCAACCGAACGGCAACAAACTACCGTTTAAATCGGTAATCGCTTCATTAATATTGGGCATGCCCACGATAAAGCCGCAGGGCGTCGACTCAATCTCCGCAATGTAGATCATGTCATCAGGCACCAGAAACTTCAGTTGATCGCCCATCGTGGCGAATTCACGCTCGGTGAAGGGGACAAACCCCCAGTTATGTTGCCAGCCGGAGTTAAATACCTCGCGCAATATTTGCATCTCTTCGGCGAAGCGTTTGCGATTAATGCGGCGAATCGTCACCTTTTTGCGTACCTGATCCATCAGACGCGTAAGCGAGGGCGAAAACATTAAATCAGTACGTTTCATCCAATAGGCCAATAAATCAATGCCTTTGGTATATCCCTGTTGCTCTACACGCGAGCCATACCAGGGTTTACCGTGCGGCATCATCACCGAAGGCGGCGTCTCAAATCCGTCAATCAGTAAGCCGCTCTCCTGATTGATGTTCAGGCTAAAAGGGCCGGTAATTTTTCGCGCCCCTTCCGCGCGTAACCATGCCTCCGCGGCCAAAAATAACGCTCTGAAAACGTCCGCATCATCAATTGCATCAATCATCCCGATATGTCCGCTGTCATCACCGTAGCGCTCGCGGTGCAGCGTGTCGATTTGCGCGGTGATTCGCCCCACCAGCGCGCCATTTTTTCGTGCAACCCACGCCTGCCAGCGGATATGCTCCGTGGCCGGGTTCTTCTCAGAAAGGTGCTCTTTACGTTCAATCATCAGAGGCGGAATCCAGGCGGGATCCTCGCCATAAAGTGAAGATGGAAAAGAGATAAAATCCTGGCGTTCACGCTTACTCACCACTTTTTCAACGCTAATCATAAACAACCTGCATTATATATTTTAAAAAATAACAGCAATGAATAATTTAAAAAGAGCATCTCAGGTTACTAAACAACCCGTATTTTAAATTTACAATAAATGCCAACAAAATCGCTTATCAATTGATAAAAATAATAAATAAACGCAACAAACCCTATGTAATGAATATATTATTCAAGCCACCAAAATAAAGACCGCTCTAAACTTTACCTTTCATAACAATATAAACTATATTACCCTCGCCGAATTACCCTGTAACTTTTTAATTAAATATTATTCATGGTGTATATGTCCGACAATAACCCAACACTGACTCTGCCGATGCGCTATGCGGACTTCCCCACTCTGGTGGAAGCGTTGGACTATGCAGCCCTGAGTTGCGCCGGTATGTATTTCTACGATCGGCGCCTCCAGCTTGAGAGCACACTGGAATACCACCAGCTGCAACAACGCGCGAGAGCTGGCGCACGGCGATTGCTGTCGCTGAACATTGGTAAGGGCGAGCGCGTCGCGCTTATTGCCGAAACCAGCACCGGGTTCGTTGAAGCCTTTTTTGCTTGTCAGTACGCCGGTTTGGTTGCTGTTCCGCTCGCCATTCCAATGGGCGTAGGGCAACGTGACGCCTACACCACCAAACTTCAGGGTTTATTGGCCAGTTGTAAACCCGCCGCAATTATTAGCAGTGATGAATGGCTCTCACTTATTGATGTAGAAAATACAGATAACGCCACGCTTCATATTTTAAGCCATGCCGACTTTAATGCGCTGGCAGAAAAAGAGGGGGAACTCCCGCTGCCGTCTCCCGATGATATTGCTTACCTTCAATATACCTCTGGCAGCACCCGCTTCCCACGCGGTGTTATTATTACGCACCGAGAGGTAATGGCGAATTTACGCGTCATTAGCCACGATGGGATAAAATTACGCGCAAGCGATCGTTGCGTTTCCTGGCTGCCTTTCTATCATGATATGGGGTTAGTCGGCTTTCTATTAACGCCAGTCGCGACGCAGCGCTCTGTCGATTATTTGCGCACGCAGGATTTTGCTATGCGCCCGCTCCAGTGGCTAAAGCTAATCAACCAAAACCGCTGCACGGTCTCGGTTGCGCCACCTTTCGGCTATGACCTGTGCCTGCGTCGCGTCAACGATCGCGATCTGGCCGAGCTCGATCTCTCCTGCTGGCGTGTGGCGGGCATTGGCGCAGAACCTATTCCTGCGCAGCAGTTAACCGAGTTCGGCGAACGCTTTCGTCAGGCGCAGTTTGACTCTTCCGCCTTTATGCCCTGCTATGGTCTGGCCGAAAATGCGCTGGCGGTGAGCTTCTCCGCTGAAGCTGCTGGGCTGCAAGTCAATGAAATCGACCGTGATATTCTTGAGCGCCAAGGCAAAGCCGTTGCGCCCACAGCCCAAACACGCGCCATTTCCACCTTCGCTAACTGCGGCAAGGCCCTTCCAGGGCATACCATTGAAATCCGCAATGAACTGGGTATGCCTCTGGCCGAGCGGGAAATCGGTCATATCTGTATTTCCGGGCCGAGCCTGATGAGCGGTTATTTCCAGGACATGGCCTCACAACAGGAAATTCAGTCAACCGGCTGGTTGGATACCGGCGATCTGGGTTATCTGCTGGATGGCGATCTTTACGTCACCGGGCGAATTAAAGATCTGATTATTATTCATGGTCGAAATATCTGGCCACAGGACATTGAATACGTCGCGGAAAAAGAGTTGGGCATTCATGCAGGCAACGCGATTGCGTTTGTCACCGCACAAGAGCGGATTGTCTTGCAGATTCAGTGCCGTATCAACTCAGAAGAGCAGCGCCAGCAAACGCTGCATGCGCTTATGGCACGCATTCAAAGTGAATTCGGCGTGATGGCGGATATCGAATTTGTTCCTCCGCACAGCATTCCGCGCACCTCGTCCGGTAAACCCGCGCGCGCTGAGGCTAAACGACGTTATCGAAGTCCGTTCGGCGAAACCATTGGCTCGCCGCAAACTCCGGTGGCAGGTTTAGTGCAATGACGCATACGGTCGCGGTAACGGGGGGAACGGGTTTTATTGGCAGGCATATTCTTGCCAGTCTGCTTTCCCGCGGCTTTACGGTTCGTGCCTTAACCCGCGTTCCGCGTAATGACTCAAGCCATCATCTCACCTGGATCCAGGGTTCACTGGAAGACAGGAACTCTCTCGCGGAACTGGTAAAAGGCGCGCGATACCTTGTTCATGGCGCAGGTCAGGTACGTGGGCACAATGAGGATGTTTTTACCCAGTGTAATGTGATGGGCAGTCTGCGTCTGCTGCAGGCCGCCAAAGAAGGCGGATGCTGCGAGCGATTTCTGTTTATCTCTTCCCTGGCCGCGCGGCATCCTCAACTCTCCTGGTACGCCAATTCGAAATATATGGCCGAACAGAAATTAGCGGCAATGTCCTCCGGGATCTCACTGGGCGTTTTCCGCCCCACAGCCGTTTACGGCTCGGGTGACAAAGAACTCAAACCGCTCTTCAACTGGCTGTTACGCGGGGTTCTTCCCCAGCTCAGCGCGGCGGACACAAAGCTCTCTTTTATTCATGCGATCGACCTGGCACAGGCCGTTACGCAGTGGTTATCCAGTGAAACCCCGCAGGCACATACCTACGAATTAGGCGACGGCACCGGGAGTTATAGCTGGAAGGATCTTCAGAACATCGGCGCCACTGCGCGTCAGGGGTCGGTCAGATTAATACCTGTTCCCCGGTATCTGCTGCAAATGATGGCGGATATCAACACGCGGCTCAGCCTGCTGACAGGAAAAGAACCGATGCTCACCCGGTCAAAAATATGCGAACTCACACATCCGGACTGGTCGGTAAACATCAAAAAGGCCGTCGACGATTTTAACTGGTCTCCAGGGATTAGCCTGACGCATGCAATACACAACAGGCTATTTTGATTATCTACATAACAGGTGTGGCAACATTTCTATGGTAAATCGTGAAAGAGTGATGGATTACATTCTCTCCTGCTTGCGGGAGATGATCGAAAATGGACGGGAAATTAAGCCTGACAGTGATCTCGTCAACGATCTGGGCCTGGAGTCGATAAAGGTGATGGATTTATTGATGGAGTTAGAAGACGAATTCGATATTTCCATTCCTATCAATATCTTGCTGGATGTCAGAACCCCTGTGCAATTGCGTGATGCTTTAATTCCCCTGCTGGAGAACCGCAATGAGTCTTTATGATAAGTTTTCACGTCTCGCCAGCGAGCGCGAGCAGTTTTCCACCTCCGGCATAACCCCCTTTGGCACCTGCATTGACGAAGTGTATTCCGCCACACAGGGGCGCATTGGCACACAACGCGTCATTCTGGCGGGAACCAACAACTATCTCGGCTTGACCTTCAATGCCGACGCCATCGCCCTGGGCCAGGCGGCGTTAGCCGCGCAGGGTACCGGCACTACCGGGTCGCGCATGGCGAACGGCAGCTACGGGCCGCACCTTGCGTTAGAGCAGGAACTGGCGCAATTCTTCGATCGTCCCAGCGCAATTGTCTTTTCTACCGGCTATACGGCTAATCTCGGCGTCATTAGCGCACTGGCAGACCACAACGCAGTGGTGCTGCTGGACGCCGACAGTCATGCCAGCATTTACGATGCCTGTACTCTGGGCGGCGCAGAGATTATTCGCTTCCGCCACAATGACGCGAAAGATCTCGAACGCCGAATGGTGCGTTTGGGCGAGCGTGCGCGTGACGCCATAATCATCGTCGAAGGCATTTACAGCATGCTCGGCGATGTGGCACCGCTGGCAGAGATTGTCGATATGAAGCGCCGTCTGGGCGGCTTTTTGATCGTGGATGAAGCGCACTCTTTTGGCGTGATGGGGCTACATGGGCGGGGGCTGGCTGAAGCGGTCGGCGTTGAGCAGGATGTTGATATCATCGTCGGCACCTTCAGTAAAAGTCTCGCATCTATCGGCGGCTTCGCCGTCGGTGGTAAAGAGATGGAAGTGCTGCGCTATGGCAGCCGCCCCTATATTTTCACCGCCTCGCCATCGCCTTCCAGCATCGCCTCCGTGCGATCCTCTCTGCACACCATTGCCACCCAGCCCGCGCTGCGGCAAAAATTGTGGGATAACGCGCATCGTCTGTATGAAGGGTTGGAAAAACTGGGCTATCAGCTCGGTTCGCATATCAGCCCGGTTGTGCCGGTGATTATCGGGTCGAAAGAGGAAGGTCTGAAGATCTGGCGTGAACTCATTACAGCCGGCGTTTATGTGAACCTGATTTTACCACCCGCTGCACCAGCAGGAATCACTTTGCTGCGCTGTAGCATAAACGCTGCGCACAGCGATGAAGAGATCGATGCCATTATTCAGGCCTTCTCCGCGCTGAAGTCCTGAAACAAGTTCAGCCATGCGCATATCACGACGCATGGCTGACTCACTCACCGCACCCGATCGTATCTCCGCACCAGGAGTATCGCCACAATCACGCAGGCCGTCGGCAACGCCAGCGCAGTTAACGGCGCATTGAGGGCGAACAATAATCCCAGATTAACCATAATTTGATAACTGATGTAGAGCAGCAGCCCCAGAATACCGCCCATGGCTAAGCGGCTGCCGAGCCCTGACGAGCGCGGCGTAACAAAGGCAAACGGAATCGCCAGTAAGATCATTGCCAACGTTAAAACTGGCCGCCCCAGCTTTTGCCAGAGCGCCAGTTGGTACTCCATGCTGGGCTGGTATGTCTGCTTGAGATAAGCAATGTAATGATTAAGCTGACGAATGGAAAAGGTATTTCCCGGCAGCGAGAGCACGTCCAGACCCATATGGGTGAAAAAGGCGTTCCACGGTAAACTTGCTTTGCTTTCAATCGTTTCCCTGCCCTCATGCCACTGTTTTTTACGCACGTCCTGAAGCACCCACTTATCGCCTTTCACAATGGTCGCTTTCCGGGCATAGATGTAGAACGCAAGTGAGAGGTCGTCGCGATAGTGAAAAATCTCCACCCCCATAGGCTGCCCCTGCTCGTTCAGTGATTTCACGGTCATAAACGTATTATCGCGACGAGCCCACAACACATTCCCGGTCATATCGATAGCGTTCCCTGCGGCCATCGACACATTTCTCATTTGCAGCGCCCGCTGCTGTAAAGGCGAGGCCACCCACTCATCAATCGCCCCCAGCGATACCGCCCATATCACGCCCGCGCACAGGGCCACCATTGCAATCCTGAAAACGGAAAAACCGGTACTGCGAATGGCCGTCAGCTCACTGCTTTTCGACATCAGCCCCAGCCCGACAATCCCGCCGAGCAGCGCGATGAAGGGCCCAAGATCGATAAGGCAGCGCGGGAGCGTCATCAACACCACCAGCATCGCCTGCGTCCAGTGATAGCCGCCAGGGCTGACATCATCCAGTTCGTTGATCAGATTAAAAGTACTGAACAACGGCAGCAGCAGTCCCGCCGCCGCTGCAAAACCGGTGAAGAGGTAACGCATCAGGTATCGGCTCAATAACGTCATCGGAAAAATGTCTGTCGCCAGGAGAAGTCGCGCGCCATCAGCACTAGCATGCCGAAAAGCATAAGAACCGGCACCAGCCAAACGCCGGGCGTCAGGGGTATCGCGCCGTTCGCCACCAGCGTTCGGCAAACATTGCCGCCGTAAAAAATCGCGACGAACATCAGTGTCAGCGGGATTAACGTGGCAAAGCGCCCTTGCCGGGGTTTTACGCGGCTTAATGGAATAGCCAGCAGCGCCATCAACAGTGCGGTGATGCCGCGGCTTTTTCGCCACTGTAGCTCCGCATGGTCAGCCGGATCGCTGGAAACCGACAGCGTCTCAGCCGGTTTGGCTTTACGTTTAATTTCCACCCGCTGCGTCAGCGGATTGAGGTGCAATTCAAGATTACGGTAAATTTGCTCGTTATCGTCGCTGCCCTCCTGGTCGAGCGTATAGGCCGTTCCGGCGTGTAGCATCACCGTTGGCGTCAGAGGGGAAGGGTCGATCACATCAATAGATTGCGCGCGGAACAGACTGGTTTTTCCGGCTGCCGAGGTGTAAATCAGCGCTTCATTCAAATGATTAGACTTAGGATGAATCATCTCGGCCATGATCATCCGGCCGTTATCATTGACGTTGAATTTTTTCGCCTGCAAATGGCGAACGTCCAGCTCCGACTGCGATTCCTGTTCTAACAGATAGATTTGCGCATACGCCCACGGTCTACCGTACACAGAGAGCAACATCACCAGAATACTCAACGGGATAGCCAAAAACACAACCGCTTTATACAGACGCAGTGGGCTGGCGCCAGCGGCAGACATGGCGGTGATTTCCGAATCGGTATACAACTGACCCAGCGTCACGCCCACCGACACATACAGCGCGACGGGCAGCAGCATCTCAAGTGCAATCAGCACCTTATAGAACACCACGCTCAATACCACTTCCAGCGCCAGCGTGCCGTTAGCGGCTTCGGTGAGATAACGTTGTGCGCAGTAGCAGGTAAAAATGAAAATCAAAAAACCGACCATAATCAGCATCAGACGACAGGTTCCCCTTATGATGTAGCGCTCAATCAGTTTCATGTTTAGCCGCAGACCTTTCTTGTTCAGAAATGAGCACCCATAGCAGCTTAATCACCTCGCTGACCTCTTTTTCCGTCAGGCCGCCGTCTTTGGCCCACACGATTTGCCCCTGATGGTTGAGGACAAAAATGGTGGAACTCTCTTGCGGAAGCTGCCAGCTATTGCGCCCCACGCCACCGCCGTCGATGACGAACTGCGCCCAGGCATATCGGCGCTTATTTTTCTCAATCTTCTCACGCACGAAATAGCCGGTGCCGAAGATGACATCATCGGTATTCACAATGGTGGTAGGCTGAAACACATCGCCAGGAAAGTGCGCTTTCTCGACTGCTTTAATCAGCAGTGAATTCTTCCTTTTCGCCGATTTCCGCCCTGCGATGTACTGCACTATGCGCACTTTCCCCACCAGTTGCGCGCTATTCCAGGGGTGATAACCAATGCTATCGTCATCATTTAGCTGCAGCTCGCCACCGTCGCTAATGGCGATTGGCGAAACGGCCTTACCGACGACAAAATTGTGCGCCGCCGCCAGGTCGGGAAGACTCAATAGTGTTATCAACAGCATAATGGCGCATGTGCCTCTCCATCGATTATCCGTCATCGTATTGAGCGTCCTTTTACAGCGGAAAGCGCGCCAGAAGCTGTTCTAAGCGCTGGCGGATGTCCTCGTCCAGCGCCACGGGCGTCTCATAGGCCAGACGATTTTCCATGTCGTCGGCCACCATCTCATCATGTTTATCGCCCATCAGCCCGTTGATGGCGGCCAGAAAGCGGGAAACCTGACATGCTTCGCGGTTATCTGGGTCAATCGACCGCAGAGTGTCGTAAAACGAAACCTGCTGGCTGATGATTTTTCGCACGTCATGGAATTCGCGCCCAGTGAGCTTTGGTCGAGCGATGATTGTCTTTAGCGTCTGCATTTGCGATCGGCGACAGGCGACAAAATTGTCAACGCTCGCCAGCGTGCTATGCCGCAAGCGGTAGCGCACCAGCCCCCATACCGGCGAGCTCAAATACACCCGTAGCAGCCTGCCGTAAAAGCCAATGACATCCTTCTTATGATTACGAAATCCATCCTGAAAGCGCCCGAGATAGACCGTCGTTTTGCCAAACAGGAAACCGGCCTGGTGTTTTTGCAGATACAGCCTTTGGGCGAAACGCAGATGCTTATAGCGCGCACGCATATATTTGTACTGCAGGCGTTCTGCTGCAGAGAGCTCGACACCGCTTGCCTGTTTCAACGTCAGATCGAGCAAATCCCGGCGCGTTACCCCCTCTTCCCAGAATTGCAGACACAACGCATAGTTGTCCTGAATGATTTCCGGCGTGCAGTGTAAATCAATCACCGGCGGCAGGCTGACCTGCGCATCCACGTAATCGTCCTCTTCTACCGCCGTAAACAGGCGCCGGGTCACTTCAGGTGCAAAACGTTTATCCATCACTTTCCGCCCTCCGTCGATCCTTTAATGACCAGTAAATGACGCTGAAAATAGGCCTGTAGCGTCGGCGCCAGCGAAAACAGGACGTCGAGACATTGACCAAAGAAATAAGCGAACGCCGCGCCCATCACGCCGAAAAAATGCGATAGGGCGATCAGCAAAATCAGGTAACCTGCAGAGGCGAACGTTTGGGCGACGAGAAAAGCACGCTGTTTACCCACCATGAGCAGCAGCGACTCCTGCGGGAAGCCCACCATCGAAATCACTATGGCCGCCAGCATGACCTGAATTAAGTCGTACGCTTCAAGGTATTTCACACCGAACACCAGCGAGATAAGCGGTTTGCCGACCACAATCACCAGCAGCGCGACCAGAATGCCAATCCCGCCGGCCAACAGCGCAGAACGAATGCCCAGCATCCACGGACGCTTTGTGCGTGGGTCAAGGCGCATCACTTCCGGGTAAAAACTTTTGCTCAGCAAGCTGGCAGGCGTACCCGCCGCATCAAAGAAAGTCATGGCAATTTTAAACAACCCCGCCGCCGCTGGCCCCAGCACTACGCCTACCAGCACGGTGCTGCATGAGTTGCGCGCCGCCCAGATGGAGTGCGCGATGTTGGTTGACCAAACGAACCCCCAGGCGCCAGGTATCCGTCGCGCGGATTCAAACAACCGGGGACGCAGTGCACCATGAATATGGCGGCGCCGCAGTTCGCGGGCGGCAAACCACCAGTACATTGTGCCGCCGACCAGGTTCGAGGCGTACCAGGTGATCACAAATCCGGCGAAACCAAAATCACCGTAATACGCAATCACGCTACCCAACGCGCGCAGAAAAGGCTTTGTCGCCTGCTGAATAGCAATCAGATCAAATCGGTTGACCGCTCGCAAAATGCCGGTCGGCGTGGATGACGCCATCGAGGGAATCAACGTGCAATAAAGCATGGCTAACCAGAAGCTTTGCGCATCCAGCCCCATGGAATGAGAGAGAAATGGCAGCAGCGCCATGCCACCGACAATAGCAACAGCCCCGCTGGCGATATCCAGACCGAAGGAAAACGACACCACATCACGAAACTGCTGCGGGTTATTATTTTCCAGCGCGGGCGTGCCGTACTGAACCACCAATTGCCAGGTCTGAAACTTGATAAAATCGCTGATGGATTTGGCGTAAGACTGCACAACCACCAGCACGCCAAACATCGCCGGCGTCATGCCCTTACTGGCACAAGAGAGTGCCAGCAAACCCAGCAGAGCGCTCACCACATTACTGGAGCCTAAATACGCACTATTGCGAATAATGGTGCGGAACGCACCATCAGAAAACCAATTTTTCATTGTAATAATAACAGTCCGTCAGGCTCTAATATTCAACAAAGAATTAAATACCTTGCATTCATAATTTAATTAAATGCTTTATTAGCAGCCGTTCATATTAATTCGCCACACGCTGGCGTTTTGAAATCGCAGCCACCTCAGAGGCTGCCGACAATGCTTTTTTCAGCACCTCGGCATAAGGTGCGCGCGCATCCAGCTCTATAATGCGTGAACCGTTGTAGTTAATTCTCGACATCACGTCGATTTTATCCCGCAGCTCTTCATAATCATGATCGGGCTTTCGCGAAAACGCTGTCTCGACATCAATCATCAGTCGAATAATTAAATCTGGTTGATAGCGCGCCATGTTCTGATATAGCAACGTCTCGCGCGCTGCCAGTCGCTGCTTTATTTTCCCCGTCGCGCGCTCAATGCCGATACCCGGCCCATCGTAATAAAAGCCGGAGATTTCTGCCTGGGGGAAGCGGTCGCTCACCACCAGCACGCCACGTTGCGTCAGTTGCTGAACCCTGCGTAACTTCACTCGCCGACGAAGCGAAAAGGCGAACATAATCAACGCGGCCCAAAGCGCTGGCGATCGGTTTTTCATGCTCTGCGTCTTCGACGACTTCGCGGCCAGTCGCCGCTCAAGCCAAACACCAATCAGCGGTAACTTTTTGATTTTGTCGCCATCTTCTCCTGAAAGCAGCCCCAGATACCGACGCTCAGTAACCCACTGCATTTGTAGCTGTTTCACCAGATCCGTGGTCAGGGTTGATTTACCGGTGCCATCGCAGCCCACCACCGCAATCAGACCAGAAATAGATTCGGTCTGAGGCACTGTGGCCGGGGTGAGGTTGGTTGTTTCCATGGTGTTTACTCTTGAATTCGTCACAATCAGATTGCGGCAATCAGGAAAGCGCGGATTGAATCGAACGTAATGATTCAGCGAGGACGGCATCCGCGGGCTGGCGTCCATCCAGCTCAAGAATGGGCGCATTGTTAAAATTGAGTGTAGGGATCACGGTAGTTTTCTCATGCAGCGCCGCCAGTGAATGATCGGGCTTGCGGCTGAAGGCCGTTTGCTCATCAATCGCGAGGCGAATCAATAACACAGGGATATAAGAAGCCATCCAGCGATATAATTTCAGTTCTTTTTTTCTGAGCAGACACACCCAGCCGTTACCGCCTTGCGTCTTTGCCAGTTGCGGGCCATCAAAACGAAAACCCGGCACTTCCACCTGCGGGTAGCGGTCGGTTATCAATACATAACCTTGCTGGCTTTTGCGCAGCATTTTGCGAAACTTCCAGCCCCGCCAGCAGGAGAGTAAAAAGATAACCAGCGCGCTAACGTTGCCCGGCGGTAATGAAGGATAGTCATGAACCCTGGCGGCTTTGGCACGTAAATACCGGCCAAACGGCGCACCGATAATCGGCAGCTGCGTAATCCATTCGCCAATACGCCCGGAGGATTGCCCAAGATAAAGTAATTGCGTAGGCAGGTTTACGGCAAGCTTTTCAACCAGCGCCGAAGCCAGTGTTGATTTACCGGAACCATCACAACCGACAATGGCAATCACTCTGACAAAAGGCGGATTAACCTTTTGAATATTATATTGGCTCATGGAAAATCCATTATTAAAGAAATGATTGTATATTACTGGCATTGTGCTCAGAATATCTTTTCGGCATTGTCGTGACAATAATTAAATGTCAGCATGCGATAAACTATCGTCACGCTTAAATACATTTATCAAAACAATATTTAATATGGATATATTAAATAAGGAATTTATTTATGCAGTCAATAACACCGCCGGTTATTGCCGTTATTGGCAGTGATGGCTCCGGTAAATCCACTGTCTGTGAACGTCTTATTACCACCTTAAAAAAATATGGCCCTGCCGAACAGGTTCATCTGGGAAAACAGGCTGGCAACGTTGGTCGTGCCGTGACCAAACTCCCCTTAATGGGTAAATCACTGCATAAAACCATAGAACGCAACCAGGTGAAAACGGCGAAAAAATTACCCGGCCCGCTTCCCGCGCTGGTAATTACCGCTTTTGTTGTACGCCGCCTGCTCCGTTTTCGCCATATGCTGGCATGCCATAAAAAAGGATTAATCGTGTTAACCGATCGCTACCCTCAGGCGCAGATCCCCGGCGCTTACGACGGTACCGTTTTTCCGCCCAATGTGACCGGTAGCCGTTTTGTTTCATGGCTGGCTGAATGTGAACGCAAGGCCTTCCACTGGATGGCTAGCCATAAACCGGATTTAGTCATTAAACTGAACGTTGATCTTGAGGTAGCCTGTGCGCGGAAACCCGATCATAAGCGAGAATCGCTGGCACGGAAGATAGCGATTACCCCGCAGCTCACATTTAACGGCGCCGAACGGGTTGATATCGATGCGAATAAACCGCTGGATGAGGTGCTGAACGACGCGGAAAACGCGGTGATGCGCTTTATGGAGCGCCGGGGATATACGCTGTTTTCACAGGGCTGATTACCCTGTTAAGCCCGGTATATCACCGGGCTTAAGGGGGGTCACTCAGATAAGCTGCAGCGCAATCCAGTACAGCGCCCCGGATAAAAAGATGGCGGCTGGCAGCGTGAAGATCCACGCCATCAAAATACTGGTCACTGTTTTACGCTGTAAGCCGCCACCATCCACCAGCATGGTGCCTGCGACAGCGGAAGAGAGCACATGGGTGGTGGAAACGGGCATCCCGATGTAGCTCGCCAGGCCGATAGACATCGCCGCTGTAATTTGGGCGGACATCCCCTGGGCGTAGGTCATCCCTTTCTTGCCAATTTTCTCACCAATTGTCATCGCCACACGTTGCCAACCAATCATCGTGCCGATACCCAGCGCCAGCGCTACGGCCATGATTATCCAGACAGGCGCATACTCAATCGTGCTCAGAATGTCGCTTCGCAGTTTTTTCAACATCTGCTGATCGTTAGGATTCACACCTTCTGACTTCGCCGCTTTTTCTGCGGTATCGGAGATGCAGAGCATAATGCGGCGTAACTGACTACGCTGACTCGCATCTAACGCACTGTAGTGAGTTATATTACCTGCGAGCAAAGTTTTCACACGATCGAAAGTCTCCATCGTATTCGCCGGATGGCAGTGAAACGCGCCAGATTGCCTATCAGCGGTCTGTGCAGTCGCCACCGGTTGCTCCGTTGTGGTGATGGCTTGCAACAGCGCCGGACGTTGCTCAAGGAACACCTCAAAGTTGTTGATGGCATCGCGGGTACGGGCAATTTCGTATCCTGATGCGTTCATGTTGACCACAAAACCGGCAGGCGCGATCCCGACGAGCACCAGCATCACCAGACCAATTCCTTTTTGACCATCGTTCGCACCGTGGGAAAACGCCACGCCCGCCGCCGAAACGATCAAGGAGGTTCGCGTCCAGAACGGGGGTTTTCTCAGTCCACCTTTCTTTTTACGTTCTTCGGGCGAACGGTGAATGCGGGCGCGTTTTTTGGTGCCGCTCCAGAAACGGCGCAGTAAGAAAATCAGCCCGCCCGCCAGCACCAGGCCCACAATCGGCGACACAATTAAGGAGGTGAAGATTTTCGTCACTTCGCGCAGATTTAATGCTTCAACCACGGAGTTGCCATTCATTATCGCGTTGGTAAGTCCAATGCCGATAATCGCGCCAATCAAAGTATGCGAGCTGGACGCCGGCAAGCCGAAAAACCAGGTTCCCAGGTTCCAGATAATTGCCGCCAGCAGCATCGAAAAGACCATTGCCAGCCCATGCGAAGACCCCATATTCAGCAGCAAATCCGTCGGTAGCATATGCACAATGGCGTAGGCCACGCTAAGGCCGCCCAACAGTACACCAAAAAAGTTGAACGCTGCGGCCATAACCACCGCCAGCCGTGGGTTCATGGCGCGCGTGTAGATAACCGTCGCCACCGCGTTTGCCGTATCGTGGAAGCCATTAATCGCTTCATAGAACAGGACGAATGCCAGAGCAAGCAATAATAAAAGCCCGGTGTATATATCCAAGCCCATAAATAAATTTAGCATATATATAATTGCGCCATATTAAAATAATGAACCGGCGCATTATCGGGGAGTTTAGCTATTCGGGCAAAGTGAATTGTATTTTTTTATTGCCTGAACAATAAATATAACCTTATCCTCTTAAAATAATTTTCACATCCAATAAATCATCCGAAATATATTTAAAACATGAATATTTCGCAAGAAACAGAAAAAGGTCAAATAGCAATTATTGTTGAATGTTTCCAAAAAAAAACCGGGTAAGACTTGCGTCTACCCGGCTCGATTGTCAACTCACGATTACTCGTTAATTTTTGGATGCTGCTGCACCAGCCGCGTACGTTGCTCCTGAAGCGTCGCGATTTCGGCATCGATATCTTCGATTTTATGCTCGATGTTATCGTGATGCTCCTGCAGAATTTCTCGCGCTTCTTCGATATCCGATGCGGCAGGCGTCGCACCTTTCAGCGGACGGTTGGCCGTTTCTTTCATGGTAAGGCCAGTAATCAGGCCGATCACCGCAATCACCATCAGATAGTAAGCCGGCATCATCAGGTTCTGCGAGGTTTCCACCAACCAGGCCGCCAGCGTCGGCGTCAGACCGGCAATCAGTACGGAGATGTTAAACGCCGCAGCCAGCGCACTGTAGCGAATATGCGTTGGGAACATCGCCGGCAGCGTCGATGCCATCACGCCGGTAAAGCAGTTCAGGATCACCGCCAGTAACAGCAGGCCGGCGAAAATCAAGCCAATCACGTTGCTGTTAATCAGAATAAAGGCCGGTATCGCAAACACCAGCAGCGCCACGCTACCAATAATGACGAACGGACGACGACCAAAACGGTCACTCAACAGGCCCATCACCGGCTGCACAAACAGCATACCAATCATGATGGCGATAATAATCAGCACGCCATGATCTTCCGAATAGTGCAGGTTATGCGACAGGTAGCTCGGCATATAGGTCAACAGCATGTAATAGGTGACGTTGGTTGCGATAACCAAACCAATACACGCCAGCAGGCTACGCCAGTGTTTCGTGGCAATTTCTTTAAAGGAAACTTTTGGCCCGTCCTGTAAACCCTGACGGTCACCCTGCTCAAGTTTATCAACGTGCTGCTGGAACGCTGGCGTCTCTTCCAGCGCATGGCGCAGATAGAGGCCAATAATCCCTAACGGCAGCGCGATAAAGAACGGAATACGCCAGCCCCATTCAAGGAAGTTCTCCTCACCCACCACGGTGGAAATCAGCACGACCACGCCCGCACCCAGGACGAAGCCTGCGATAGAACCGAAATCTAGCCAACTGCCCATAAAGCCGCGTTTACGGTCAGGTGAATACTCCGCAACGAAGATGGATGCCCCGGTATATTCGCCACCCACCGAGAAGCCCTGCGCCATTTTACACAGTAACAGCAGGATAGGAGCCCAAATACCGATAGAGGCATACGAGGGTATCAATCCAATACAGAACGTACTGATCGACATAATAACGATGGTGATCGCCAGAATTTTCTGACGTCCATATTTATCGCCGAGCATTCCGAAGAACAATCCACCCAGCGGGCGAATTAAAAACGGTACGGAGAACGTCGCCAGCGCGGCAATCATCTGCACGCTGGGGTCGGCGCCCGGGAAGAAGACTTTACCTAAGGCGTAGGCCACAAAGCCATACACACCAAAGTCGAACCATTCCATAGCATTACCAAGCGAGGCCGCGGTGATGGCTTTACGGAGCTTGGCATCATCGATAATCGTGACATCACGTAGCGTGATCGGCTTAACTTTTTTCCTTCGAAGCATGGGTATTCCTCGTTTACTGTCGCCGTTAACGCACACCCTGTGGAGTCGAACAGCGCACTGTTCGCATGGTGTACGGAGGAGTCGGGAAAATGCAGACTCCTGTTAATCAAGCGTAGCAGGTTTGCTTGTACTGCTAGCGCGCCCCTTGCGCGGGAGCGCATTTGGGGATGACAGCGTCGCTTTACACGTCATGACGTGGCGATCGCTCCCGGTGCAATCAAACCTGTTGACGCCTGTACAGGCAAAATACAGGTGGTTAAAAAATCCCCGGAATGTTGGTTCCGGTCTGGACTCAGGCCTTTTACCCTACCAGCGTTTAAATTTGTGATCAACTTCGCAAATAAATGCACGCTGTTGTTAAGTTGAGTCGAAATTCGTAAATAAGTTCAATCTTAATGGTTTTTTGAGTCAACGCGCTGACGCAGTGTGTTACCAAAAACACACTCAAAAATGTCAAATAACCCGAGAAACAATTACCCGCTTTATTATTTTCGCAAGATAAATCTCATCATATAAATTCACAAAGTTTTCACAGCAAAATTTGCGCACTCCGCAGTAGGTTAGATTTCGTCAAAATATGTGATCGATATAACTAAAACACTGTTTTATTTTGATTGAATCATAATTCCACCAAATGCATCATAGTTTCAGGAACAGCACCACGGGGCTTTTCAGGAAGAATGTCTTCCTCGTTGTACCCACCGCGTTCCGGCCGCATGGACAGAGATACCCGAAAGGACTGATTCGGGTAACTGGTTGAAATTATTATTCTTAACCTCTTCCGTCGTTGTTCAGATGAGAAGCGAGGATGCAATATGAAAATTAAAGCCACAATGGAAAGAATCCCTGGCGGGATGATGCTGATCCCTTTACTGCTAGGTGCCGTATTAAACACTTTTGCGCCTAACACCGGCGAATACTTTGGTTCATTCACAAAAGGCATGATTGGCGGCACGGTGCCGATTCTGGCTGTCTGGTTCTTCTGTATCGGCGCTTCAATCGATTTACGCGCAACCGGAACGGTTTTACGTAAATCCGGCACGCTGGTGCTGACCAAAATTGGCGTCGCCTGGATTGTAGCGCTGATTGCAGCCATGTTCATTCCGGAGAACGGTATCCAGACCGGCTTCTTCGCAGGTCTCTCCGTGCTGGCCATCGTTTCCGCCATGGATATGACCAACGGCGGCTTATATGCCAGCCTGATGAATCAATATGGTACGAAAGAAGAATCCGGCGCATTTGTGCTGATGTCTTTAGAATCTGGCCCGCTGATGACCATGGTTATTCTCGGTTCTGCCGGTCTGGCCTCTTTCGAGCCTCACCACTTCATCGGCGCGGTGCTGCCATTCCTGATTGGCTTTACGCTCGGTAACCTGGACCACGACCTGCGCGCCTTCTTCAGCAAAGCCACGCCGGTACTGATTCCGTTCTTCGGTTTCGCGCTGGGTAACACCATCAACCTGAACGTGATTATGGACACCGGCCTGCTGGGTATTGCGCTGGGTGTTGCTGTCATCATCATCACCGGTATCCCACTGATTATTGCTGACCGCGTAATTGGTGCCGGTAATGGTACCGCGGGCGTCGCGGCCTCCTCCGCAGCGGGAGCGGCAGTCGCTAACCCGGTGATTATCGCCCAGATTAACCCGTCGTTTGCCCCGGTTGCCGCCTCAGCCACCGCGCTGGTAGCAGCAAGCGTCATCGTCACCGCGATTCTGGTACCAATTATCACCGCGTTGTACGCCAAACGTTTCGGAAAAGTGCCCGCAACGGAGAGCCCTGCCACCGCCAGTGTCTCTCAGGCTGCTCACCACTAACATCCCCCGCCCCCTCTTCGGAGGGGGTTCTGTTCCCCCTTCAGGAATAACGCCGACAAAAGTGTGGTTTTGCGCTATCATTAGCGACTGTTTGCGGCATTATGCCGGTTTTTAGGGGCTTATTGCCCTTTCGCACTTTTGAGGAAATCCCCATGTCATTACCCCACTGCCCGAAATGCAATTCCGAATACACTTATGAAGATAACGGCATGTACATCTGCCCGGAATGCGCTCACGAATGGAACGACGCTGAACCTGCACAGGATAGCGATGAGCTGATCGTGAAAGATGCTAACGGCAACCTGCTGGCCGACGGCGACAGCGTCACCGTGGTGAAAGATCTGAAAGTCAAAGGCAGCTCTTCGATGCTGAAGATCGGCACCAAAGTGAAAAACATTCGCCTGGTGGAAGGTGACCACAACATCGATTGCAAAATCGACGGATTCGGCCCGATGAAGTTGAAATCTGAGTTCGTTAAAAAGAACTGATTTTATCTGTTGGCACGCAATCGGTAGGCCGGATAAGGCGCACGCGCCGCATCCGGCAACGGTGCCAAATGCCTGATGCGACGCTAACGCGTCTTATCAGGCCTACAACCTCCCGCCCCCTCATCTGTACAAAATTCGAACTACACTTAATGGGCTCTTCTTACCTGAGGTAACGATTATGCCGTTAAGTCCCTACATTGCTTTCGCCGGAAACTGCGCCGATGCCATCGCCTACTATCAACAGACGCTGGGTGCGGAACTGCTCTACAAAATCACCTTTGGCGAAATGCCGAAAGATGCGCAGGAAAGCAGCGACGGCTGCCCCTCCGGCCAGACCTACCCTGAAAACGCCATCGCCCACGCCAACCTGAAAATCGCAGGAAGCGACATCATGATGAGCGACGGCGCGCAAAGCGGAAATACCGGTTACAGCGGCTTTACGCTGGTGCTGGATACTCAGGACGTCAACGAAGGAAAACGCTGGTTCGATAGCCTGGGCGCAGAAGGCCAGATTGAGATGGCCTGGCAGGAAACATTCTGGGCGCACGGTTTCGGCAAAGTCACCGATCGCTACGGCCTGCCCTGGATGATCAACGTCGTCAAACAGCCTGGCGGATAACTCTGCGGGAGGCGCGTCCTCCCGCTGTCATCATTTTCACCATAACTCTTCATCTTCACGTCACCCACGCTTAACCCAACTGTCACAATAATTCGCCACGATGGAGCCACTTTTTTAGGGAGGCTCCAGCATGCAAACGATTATCCGCGTCGAACAACTGAGCAAAACCTTTCATCAGCATCAGGCGCTGCACGCGGTTGATCTGAACATTCATCACGGTGAAATGGTGGCTCTGCTTGGGCCGTCGGGTTCCGGCAAATCCACCCTTTTACGTCACTTAAGCGGCCTGGTTGTCGGCGATAAAAAGCCGGAATGTCGCGTTGAACTGCTGGGCCGCACCGTCCAGCAAAATGGCCGTCTGGCGCGCGATATCCGCAAAAGCCGCGCCCATACCGGCTACATCTTTCAACAATTCAATCTGGTGAATCGCCTGAGCGTACTGGAAAACGTGCTGATTGGCGCGCTCGGCAGCACGCCGTTCTGGCGCACCTGTTTTAGCTGGTTTACCCGCGAGCAGAAACAACGGGCGTTACAGGCGCTAACCCGCGTAGGCATGGTGCACTTTGCCCATCAGCGCGTTTCCACGCTCTCCGGTGGCCAGCAGCAGCGTGTGGCGATTGCCCGTGCGCTGATGCAGCAGGCGAAAGTAATTCTGGCAGACGAACCGATCGCCTCGCTGGATCCGGAATCAGCCCGCATCGTGATGGACACTCTGCGCGACATCAACCAGAACGACGGCATCACCGTGGTCGTCACGCTGCACCAGGTGGATTACGCCCTGCGCTACTGCGAACGCATCATCGCCCTGCGCCAGGGGCATGTTTTCTACGACGGTAGCAGCCAACAGTTTGATAACGAACGTTTTGACCATCTCTACCGCAGCATCAACCGCGTCGAAGAAAACGCGAAAGCTGCCTGACATCCCCATCATTGAGGAAAACGAATGAACGCGAAGATCATTGCCTCGCTGGCCTTCACCAGCATGTTCAGCCTCAGCACCCTGTTAACCCCGGCGCACGCCGAAGAGCAGGAAAAGGCGCTGAATTTCGGCATTATTTCAACGGAATCACAGCAAAACCTGAAACCGCAATGGACGCCGTTCTTGCAGGATATGGAGAAGAAGCTGGGCGTGAAGGTAAACGCCTTCTTTGCCCCGGACTACGCGGGCATTATCCAGGGAATGCGTTTCAACAAAGTGGATATCGCCTGGTACGGCAACCTGTCGGCAATGGAAGCAGTGGATCGCGCCAACGGCCAGGTCTTCGCCCAGACGGTCGCGGCGGATGGATCGCCGGGTTACTGGAGCGTGCTGATCGTCAACAAAGACAGCCCGATCAACAATCTGAACGATCTGCTGGCGAAGCGTAAAGATCTCACCTTCGGCAATGGCGATCCTAACTCCACCTCTGGCTTCCTCGTCCCCGGTTACTACGTCTTCGCTAAAAACAATATCTCCGCCAGCGACTTCAAGCGCACGGTGAACGCCGGGCATGAAACCAACGCGCTGGCCGTCGCCAACAAGCAGGTGGATGTCGCCACCAACAACACCGAAAACCTCGACAAGCTGAAAACCTCCGCACCTGAGAAGCTGAAAGAGCTGAAGGTGATCTGGAAGTCGCCGCTGATCCCGGGCGATCCGATCGTCTGGCGCAAAAATCTTTCCGAAACCACCAAAGACAAGATCTACGACTTCTTTATGAACTACGGCAAAACGCCGGAAGAGAAAGCCGTACTGGAGCGTCTGGGCTGGGCACCGTTCCGCGCGTCCAGCGACCTGCAACTGGTACCGATTCGCCAGCTCGCGCTGTTTAAAGAGATGCAGGGCGTGAAAGGCAATAAAGGGCTGAATGAGCAGGACAAACTGGCGAAAACCACCGAGATTCAGGCGCAACTGGATGATTTAGACCGCCTGAACAACGCGTTAAGCGCGATGAGTTCAGTGAGTAAAGCGGTGCAGTAATGTGCTCAATCGGTCCCCTCTCCCTTGAGGGAGAGGGTTAGGGCGAGGGGGAAATGCGCACACTGATGCCCTCACCCCGGCCCTCTCTCACAGGGAGAGGGAGAAAACCGGCACCACATTTAGCAACGAACGCGATCGGTCCCCTCTCCCTTGAGGGAGAGGGTTAGGGTGAGGGGGAAATGCGCACACTGATGCCCTCACCCCGACCCTCTCCCACAGGGAGAGGGAGAAAACATTAAACGGAGCCAAACATGCAAACCATCACCCTCGCCCCACCCAAGCGCAGCTGGTTCTCGCTCTTCAGCTGGGCCGTTGTTCTTGCCGTGCTGGTCATCTCGTGGCAAGGCGCGGAAATGGCCCCGCTCACGCTGATTAAAGACGGCGGCAACATGGCGACTTTCGCCGCCGACTTCTTCCCGCCCGATTTCAGCCAGTGGCAGGATTACCTCTCCGAAATGGCCGTCACGCTGCAAATCGCTGTCTGGGGCACCGCGCTGGCGGTGGTGCTTTCCATCCCCTTCGGCCTGATGAGCGCCGAAAACCTGGTGCCGTGGTGGGTGTACCAGCCCATTCGCCGCCTGATGGATGCCTGCCGTGCCATTAATGAAATGGTCTTCGCCATGCTGTTCGTGGTCGCTGTCGGCCTCGGCCCGTTCGCTGGCGTACTGGCGCTGTTTATCCACACCACCGGCGTGCTCTCCAAACTGCTTTCCGAAGCGGTGGAAGCCATTGAACCCGGCCCGGTGGAAGGCATTCGCGCAACCGGTGCCAACAAGCTGGAAGAGATCCTCTACGGCGTGCTGCCACAGGTGATGCCGCTGCTGATTTCCTATTCCCTCTATCGCTTCGAATCTAACGTGCGTTCCGCCACCGTCGTCGGCATGGTCGGCGCCGGCGGAATTGGTGTCACCCTGTGGGAAGCGATTCGCGGTTTCCAGTTCCAGCAAACCTGCGCCCTGATGGTGCTGATTATCGTCACGGTCAGCCTGCTGGATTTCCTCTCTCAAC
The DNA here is from genome assembly GCA_003315335.1 of Pseudocitrobacter faecalis. Taxonomy (GTDB): domain Bacteria; phylum Pseudomonadota; class Gammaproteobacteria; order Enterobacterales; family Enterobacteriaceae; genus Pseudocitrobacter; species Pseudocitrobacter faecalis. The sequence continues at coordinate 114,267 of QNRL01000011.1, read as the reverse complement.
GGTTGCGTAAGCACTTTATCTGATTAGCGAGGCATTGAAAGCTATGCACTTGTCTACACATCCGACCAGCTACCCAACACGCTATCAGGAGATAGCCGCAAAACTTGAGCAGGAGCTTCGTCAACACTACCGCTGCGGCGACTATCTTCCCGCCGAGCATCAACTGGCGGCGCGCTTTGAGGTAAATCGCCACACCCTGCGCCGCGCCATCGACCAACTGGTGGAGAAAGGCTGGGTACAGCGCCGTCAGGGCGTCGGCGTGCTGGTGCTGATGCGCCCGTTCGATTACCCGCTCAACGCCCAGGCGCGTTTCAGCCAGAACCTGCTGGACCAGGGCAGCCACCCCACCAGCGAAAAACTGCTGTCGGTGCTGCGCCCCGCGTCTGGTCACGTCGCTGACGCGCTGGGGATCACTGAAGGCGAGAACGTTATCCACCTGCGCACCCTGCGCCGGGTCAACGGCGTCGCGCTCTGTTTAATTGACCACTACTTCGCAGACCTCACGCTCTGGCCGACGCTGCAACGCTTCGACAGCGGCTCGCTGCACGATTTTCTGCGCGAGCAAACGGGGATTGCGCTGCGCCGCAGCCAGACGCGGATCAGTGCCCGCCGCGCCCAGGCCAAAGAGTGCCAGCGTCTTGAAATCCCGAATCTGTCGCCGCTGCTGTGCGTGCGCACCCTTAACCACCGTGACGGTGAAAGCAGCCCGGCGGAGTACTCCGTCAGCCTGACCCGCGCCGACATGATTGAATTCACTATGGAGCACTGAATGCACGCAGATACCGCGACCCGCCAGCACTGGATGTCCGTACTGGCGCACAGCCAACCGGCTGAACTGGCAACGCGCCTCAAGGCGCTGAACATCACCGCCGACTATGACGTTATCCGCGCCGCCGAAACGGGCCTGGTGCAGATTCAGGCGCGGATGGGCGGCACCGGTGAACGTTTTTTTGCCGGCGACGCCACGCTCACCCGCGCCGCCGTGCGCCTGACTGACGGCACGCTCGGCTACAGCTGGGTGCTGGGGCGTGATAAACAGCACGCCGAACGCTGCGCGCTGATTGACGCGCTGATGCAGCAAGCTCGCCACTTTCAAAACTTATCAGAAACGCTTATTGCCCCGCTGGACGCTGACCGTATGGCACGCATCGCCGCACGTCAGGCCGAAGTGAACGCCAGCCGGGTCGACTTCTTTACGATGGTTCGCGGAGACAACGCATGACCCTGGAAACCGCTTTTATGCTTCCCGTGCAGGATGCCCAGCACAGTTTTCGTCGCCTGTTAAAGGCGATGAGCGAGCCGGGCGTGATTGTCGCCCTGCATCAACTCAAACGCGGCTGGCAGCCGCTGAATATCGCCACCACCAGCGTGTTGCTGACGCTGGCCGATAACGACACGCCGGTGTGGCTTTCCGCGCCACTAAGTAACGATATCGTCAGCCAGAGCCTGCGTTTTCATACCAACGCGCCGCTGGTCAATCAACCGGAACAGGCGACCTTCGCGGTGACGGATGAAGCGATTACCCCCGAGCAGCTCAACGCCCTTTCCACCGGCACCGCCGTTGCGCCGGAATCGGGCGCGACGCTGATTTTACAGGTCGCCAGCCTGAGCGGTGGGCGCATGCTGCGCCTCACCGGCGCGGGTATTGCCGAAGAACGGATGATCGCCCCGCAGCTACCGGCGTGCATTCTGCACGAACTCACCGAGCGCCCACATCCGTTCCCGCTCGGTATCGACCTGATTCTGACCTGCGGCGAGCGCCTGCTGGCTATCCCGCGAACCACTCATGTGGAGGTATGCTGATGTACGTTGCCGTGAAAGGGGGCGAAAAGGCGATCGACGCCGCCCACGCCCTGCAAGAGAGCCGACGCCGGGGCGATACTGATTTGCCTGAACTGAGCGTCGCCCAGATTGAACAGCAGCTTAACCTCGCGGTGGATCGCGTGATGACCGAAGGTGGCATTGCCGACCGCGAACTGGCGGCACTGGCGCTGAAACAGGCCAGCGGCGATAACGTTGAAGCGATTTTCCTGCTACGCGCCTACCGCACGACGCTGGCGAAGCTGGCGGTGAGCGAGCCGCTCGACACCACGGAGATGCGTCTCGAACGCCGTATTTCGGCGGTTTATAAAGACATTCCCGGCGGCCAGCTGCTTGGCCCAACCTACGACTACACCCATCGCCTGCTCGATTTCACCCTGCTGGCAAATGGCGAAGCGCCGACGCTGACCACCGCCGACAGCGAACAGCAACCGTCGCCGCACGTCTTCAGCCTGCTGGCACGTCAGGGGCTGGCGAAGTTTGAAGAGGATAATGGCGCTCAGCCGGATGACATCACCCGCACGCCACCGGTTTACCCCTGCTCACGCTCCTCCCGTTTGCAGCAGTTAATGCGCGGCGACGAGGGCTATTTGCTGGCGTTGGCCTACTCCACCCAGCGCGGTTACGGGCGCAATCACCCGTTCGCAGGCGAAATTCGCAGTGGCTATATCGACGTCTCTATTGTGCCGGAAGAGCTGGGATTTGCGGTGAACGTCGGTGAACTGCTGATGACCGAGTGTGAAATGGTCAACGGTTTTATCGACCCGCCAGATGAACCGCCGCACTTCACGCGCGGCTACGGGCTGGTGTTCGGCATGAGCGAGCGCAAAGCGATGGCGATGGCGCTGGTTGACCGCGCTCTGCAAGCGCCGGAGTACGGCGAGTACCCCACAGGCCCGGCGCAGGATGAAGAGTTCGTGCTGGCGCATGCCGACAACGTCGAAGCCGCAGGCTTTGTCTCGCACCTCAAACTCCCGCACTACGTCGATTTCCAGGCCGAACTGGAGCTACTCAAACGTCTGCAACAGGAGCAGAACCATGGCTAATCTGAGCGGCTACAACTTTGCGTACCTCGACGAGCAGACCAAACGCATGATCCGCCGCGCCATCTTAAAAGCGGTAGCGATCCCCGGTTATCAGGTGCCGTTTGGCGGGCGCGAGATGCCGATGCCTTACGGCTGGGGAACCGGCGGCATTCAGCTAACCGCCAGCGTGATTGGCGAGAGCGACGTGCTGAAGGTGATTGACCAGGGCGCGGACGACACCACCAACGCCGTGTCGATCCGCAACTTCTTTAAGCGCGTGACCGGGGTGAATACCACCGAGCGCACGGACGATGCGACACTTATCCAGACGCGTCACCGCATTCCCGAAACACCGCTGACGGAAGATCAGATCATTATTTTCCAGGTGCCGATCCCGGAACCGCTGCGCTTTATCGAGCCGCGTGAGACGGAAACCCGCACCATGCACGCGCTGGAGGAGTACGGCATCATGCAGGTGAAACTGTATGAAGATATCGCCCGCTTCGGTCATATCGCCACCACATATGCCTATCCGGTGAAGGTAAACGATCGCTACGTGATGGACCCGTCGCCCATCCCGAAATTCGATAACCCGAAAATGGACATGATGCCCGCCCTGCAACTGTTTGGCGCGGGGCGCGAGAAGCGTATTTATGCCGTGCCGCCGTTTACCCGCGTGGAAAGCCTCGATTTTGACGATCACCCGTTCACCGTTCAGCAGTGGGATGAACCCTGCGCGATTTGCGGATCAACCCACAGCTATCTCGACGAAGTGGTGCTGGATGACGCCGGAAACCGCATGTTTGTCTGCTCCGATACCGATTACTGCCGCCAACAGAGCGAGGCGAAAAGCCAATGAATCAACCGTTACTTTCGGTCAGTAACCTGACCCACCTTTACGCACCCGGCAAAGGCTTTAGCGATGTCTCTTTTGATTTATGGCCGGGGGAAGTGCTCGGCATTGTCGGGGAGTCCGGTTCCGGGAAGACCACGCTGCTGAAATCGATTTCCGCTCGCCTGACGCCGCAGCAGGGGGAAATTCACTACCAGAACCGTTCGTTGTACGCAATGAGCGAGGCCGACCGTCGTCGCCTGCTGCGCACCGAATGGGGCGTGGTGCATCAGCATCCACTCGACGGCCTGCGCCGTCAGGTGTCAGCAGGCGGCAATATCGGCGAACGCCTGATGGCAACCGGGGCGCGACATTACGGTGACATTCGCGCTACCGCGCAGAAGTGGCTGGAAGAGGTGGAAATTCCGGCTAACCGTATCGATGACCTGCCGACCACCTTTTCCGGCGGCATGCAGCAACGTTTGCAGATCGCCCGCAATCTGGTGACGCATCCGAAGCTGGTGTTTATGGATGAGCCGACCGGTGGGCTGGATGTATCGGTGCAGGCGCGCCTGCTCGACCTGCTGCGCGGCCTGGTGGTGGAGCTGAACCTGGCGGTGGTGATTGTCACCCATGATCTGGGCGTCGCCCGCCTGCTGGCGGATCGGTTGCTGGTGATGAAACAGGGTCAGGTGGTGGAGAGTGGGTTAACCGACCGCGTGCTCGACGATCCACATCATCCGTATACCCAGTTACTGGTGTCGTCTGTTTTGCAGAATTGAGTTGCAGCACCGTGCGCGCTGCTCCCCTCACCCCGGCCCTCTCCCGCAGGGAGAGGGAGAAGAACGCGCCGAATTTAACACCGCGCATAATCGGCCCCCTCTCCCTCAAGGGAGAGGGAGAAGAACGTGCCGAATTTAACACCGCGCACAATCGATCCCCTCTCCCTCGAGGGAGAGGGAGAAGAACGCACCGAATTTAACACCGCGCACAATCGGTCCCCTCTCCCTCGAGGGAGAGGGTTAGGGTGAGGGGGCAATGCGTGCACCGATCCCCAATATGCGAACCACGAGGCGAAAAATGATTAACGTACAAAACGTCAGTAAAACCTTCATCCTGCACCAGCAAAACGGCGTGCGCCTGCCCGTCTTACAACGCGCTTCGCTCACCGTCAACGCAGGCGAATGTGTGGTGCTCCACGGTCACTCCGGCAGCGGCAAATCAACCCTGCTGCGCTCGCTGTACGCCAACTATCTGCCCGACGAAGGGCAGATCCAGATCAAACACGGCGACGAATGGGTAGACCTGGTCACCGCGCCAGCGCGCAAAGTGGTGGAAATTCGTAAAACCACCGTCGGCTGGGTGAGCCAGTTTCTGCGCGTCATCCCGCGCATTTCGGCGCTGGAAGTGGTGATGCAGCCGCTGCTCGATACCGGCGTACCGCGTGAAGCCTGCGCCGCTAAAGCCGCGCGTCTGCTCACTCGCCTGAACGTGCCGGAACGCCTGTGGCATCTTGCGCCATCGACCTTCTCCGGCGGCGAACAGCAGCGCGTCAACATCGCTCGCGGCTTTATCGTCGATTACCCCATTCTGCTGCTCGACGAACCTACCGCCTCGCTGGACGCCAAAAACAGCGCCGCCGTAGTCGAACTGATCCGCGAAGCCAAAGCCCGCGGCGCGGCCATCGTCGGTATCTTCCATGACGAAGCCGTGCGCAACGACGTCGCCGACCGCCTCCACCCAATGGGAGCCTCTTCATGATTATCAATAACATTAAGCTGGTGCTGGAAAACGAGGTAGTACACGGCTCGCTGGAGGTACAGGACGGCGAAATCCGCGCCTTTGCCGAAAGCCGGAGCCGCTTGCCAGACGCGATGGACGGCGAAGGTGGCTGGCTGCTGCCGGGGCTGATTGAGCTGCATACGGATAACCTGGATAAATTCTTCACCCCGCGCCCGAAAGTGGACTGGCCCGCCCACTCGGCGATGAGCAGCCACGACGCACTGATGGTGGCAAGCGGTATCACCACCGTGCTGGATGCCGTGGCGATTGGCGACGTACGCGATGGCGGCGATCGGCTGGAGAATCTGGAGAAGATGATCAACGCTATCGAAGAGACGCAGAAACGCGGCGTCAACCGCGCCGAACACCGCCTGCATCTGCGCTGCGAACTGCCGCACCACACCACGCTGCCGCTGTTTGAAAAACTGGTGCAGCGCGAACCGGTGACGCTGGTGTCGCTGATGGATCACTCCCCTGGCCAGCGCCAGTTCGCCAACCGCGAAAAGTATCGCGAATATTATCAGGGCAAATACTCGCTCACCGATGCGCAGATGCAGCAGTACGAAGAGGAACAACTGGCGCTCGCTGCACGCTGGTCGCAGCCGAATCGCGAAACCATTGCCGCGATCTGCCGCGCACGCCAGATTGCGCTCGCCAGCCACGATGACGCCACGCACGCCCACGTTGCCGAATCCCACCAGCTTGGCAGCGTAATCGCCGAATTTCCCACCACGTTCGAAGCGGCAGAAGCCTCACGCAAGCATGGCATGAACGTGCTGATGGGCGCGCCAAATATTGTGCGCGGCGGTTCGCACTCCGGCAACGTGGCGGCAAGTGAACTGGCGCAGCTTGGCCTGCTGGATATCCTCTCTTCCGACTATTACCCCGCCAGCCTACTGGATGCGGCGTTCCGCGTTGCCGATGACGAGAGCAACCGCTTTACGCTGCCGCAGGCGGTGAAACTGGTAACCAAAAACCCGGCGCAAGCGCTGAATCTTCAGGATCGCGGGGTGATTGGCGAGGGTAAACGCGCCGACCTGGTGCTGGCGCATCGCAAAGGCAACCACATTCACATCGACCACGTCTGGCGTCAGGGGAAAAGGGTGTTCTGAAGATGGGAAAACTGATTTGGTTGATGGGGCCGTCCGGCTCCGGGAAAGACAGTCTGCTGGCGGAACTCCGTCAGCGGGAACAGACGCAGCTACTGGTGGCGCATCGCTACATCACGCGTGACGCCAGCGCCGGAAGTGAAAATCATATCGCCCTGAGCGAGCAGGAGTTTTTTGCCCGCGCGGGGCAGCAACTCTTCGCGTTAAGCTGGCATGCTAACAGCTACTATTACGGTGTCGGGCTGGAGATCGACCTTTGGCTACACGCCGGGTTCGACGTGGTGGTCAACGGCTCACGCGCGCACCTGCCGCAGGCGCGGGCACGCTATGAATCGGCCCTGCTGCCTATCTGTTTACAGGTGTCACCGGAGATCCTGCGCCAGCGCCTGGAAAAGCGTGGCCGCGAAAACGCCAGTGAAATTAACGCCCGTCTGGCGCGCGCCGCCCGCTATACTCCACAGGATTGCCATACGCTCAACAATGACGGCAGCCTGCGCCAGTCGGTCGACACGCTGCTGACGCTGATTCATCAGAAGGAGAAACACCATGCCTGTTTGTGAGCTTCGCCCAGCCACGCAGTACGATACCGACGCGGTTTACGCATTGATATGTGAGCTAAAACAGGTGGAGTTTGACCATCACGCGTTTCGTGTGGGCTTTAACGCCAACCTGCGCGACCCAAACATGCGCTACCATCTGGCGCTGCTGGATGGCGAAGTTATCGGCATGATCGGCCTGCATTTGCAGTTTCATCTGCATCATGTCAACTGGATCGGCGAAATTCAGGAACTGGTGGTGATGCCACAGGCGCGCGGTTTGAACGTTGGTAGCAAGTTGCTGGCGTGGGCGGAAGAAGAAGCCCGCCAGGCCGGGGCCGAAATGACCGAGCTTTCCACCAACGTGAAGCGCCACGACGCGCATCGTTTCTATCTGCGCGAAGGCTACGAACAGAGTCATTTCCGCTTCACCAAGGCGCTGTAACATGAGCCTGACCCTCACGCTCACCGGCACCGGCGGCGCACAGGGCGTTCCCGCATGGGGCTGCGCGTGCGCGGCGTGCGCCCGAGCGCGACGCTCGCCGCAGTATCGCCGTCAGCCCTGCAGCGGCGTCGTAAAGTTTAACGATGCGATCACCCTGATCGACGCCGGGCTGCACGATCTCACCGATCGCTGGTCGCCCGGATCGTTCCGACAGTTTTTGCTGACGCACTATCATATGGATCACGTGCAGGGGCTGTTCCCGCTACGCTGGGGCGTGGGCGACACGATCCCGGTCTACGGCCCGCCGGATGAACAGGGCTGCGACGATCTGTTTAAACATCCGGGCCTGCTTGATTTCAGCCACACGGTGGAGCCGTTTGTGGTGTTCGATTTGCAGGGATTGCAAGTGACGCCGTTGCCGCTCAACCATTCAAAACTCACTTTCGGTTACTTGCTGGAAACGGCGCACAGCCGGGTGGCGTGGCTGTCTGATACCGCAGGGCTACCGGAAAAAACGGTGAAATTTTTACTTAATAATCATCCGCAGGTGATGGTGATTGATTGTAGCCACCCGCCGCGCGCGGATGCGCCGCGTAATCACTGTGATTTAAATAGCGTGCTGGCGCTGAATGAGGTTATCCGCTCGCCACGGGTGGTTTTGACGCATATCAGTCACCAGTTTGATGCGTGGCTGATGGAGAACGCGCTTCCGTCAGGGTTTGAGGCCGGGTTTGATGGGATGGTGATTAGGGTGGCGTGATGGGGTTGGTCATGCGCGCGCTGATGCCCTCACCCCGGCCCTCTCCCACAGGGAGAGGGAGAAAAGGCGCAGTCGGTTCCCTCTCCCTGTGGGAGAGGGTTAGGGTGAGGGGCCATGCCAGCACCTAACTCCCCTCACCGCTCATACTCATCTTCCAGCCTCTGCCGCTCATCCTCTAACTGCCGACGCTCCTGATCAAGCTGGCGCTGGCGGTCATCAAGTTGCCGGCGTCGATCCTCCAGTTGGCGGCGACGGTCGTCATATTGCTGGCGGCTGTTATCGTTCCGATAACGCCCATCGTCGTAGTCGCGATCGTCATCATCGCTGGCGCGGTCGCTGGAAGGATTGTAAGCATCATTAATCGCCTGTTGAATGTTGCCTATCGCATCATCAATCACATCAGCATGCGCAAGCGGGCTCATCAGCACAAACAACAAGACGGTAAGGTAACGTTTCATCAGGAAAGTCTCACACAACCAGAGTGAGATGACGTTAATGAAACGTTAGAAAGTAAAACAGCGGAGTATTCTCAAATTTGAATAGCACAATAACCTAACGATAATAGTTAATTCGATCACAACCGAAATATCCACAGCAAAAAGTTATTATTATAATGTTCTCCATTTCACCCTTCTTATTATTTATTTCACAAATAATTAAATGGAGATTAGATATTTTATGAATGGAACATTCAAATTAACCAAAACCTGCCTGGCGCTGACCGCCATTATGGCACTAATGAGCCAATCTGTGGGTGCGGCAGAAACCGCTAAAGACGCCAGTACATTTACGAAATCCGTCAATCAGCAATATCAGCAATCCCTCCCATTTAACAATCGCCAGGATTTTGAAGACGCCCAGCGTGGCTTTATCGCGCCATTGCTTGATGAAGGGAAATTAAGAACACCGGACGGTAAAGTTTATTATCGTGCGCTGGATTATCAGTTTGATATTAATGCGCCAGCACCGGACACCATCAACCCAAGCCTGTGGCGTCAGGCACAGGTCAATGGCATCTCCGGGCTGTTTAAAGTGACTGACCGCATGTACCAGGTGCGCAGCCAGGATATTTCCAACATCACCTTTATTGAAGGCGATACCGGCATTATCGTCATCGACCCGCTGGTGACCCCCAACTCCGCCAAAGCCAGTCTCGCTCTCTATTTCAAACACCGCCCGCAGAAGCCGATTGTGGCGGTTATTTATACCCATAGCCATGCAGACCACTACGGCGGTGTAAAAGGGATTGTTTCTGAAGCCGATGTGAAAGCTGGCAAAGTGCAGATCATCGCCCCGGAAGGCTTTATGGAGGAGGCGATCAGCGAAAACGTGCTGGCGGGGAATATCATGAGCCGCCGCGCGCTGTACTCTTATGGGCTGCTGCTGCCGCATAATGCCCAGGGTAATATCGGCAACGGCCTCGGCGTAACGCTCGCCACCGGCGACCCGAGCATTATTGCTCCGACGCACTCCGTCACCAAAACCGGTGAAAAACTCACGATCGACGGTCTGGATTTCGAATTCCTGATGGCACCGGGCAGCGAAGCGCCGTCTGAAATGCACCTCTACATTCCGGCGCTGAAAGCCCTGTGTACAGCGGAAAACAGCACCCACACCCTGCATAACTTCTACACCCTGCGCGGCGCGAAAACCCGTGATACCGCGAAGTGGACTGATTACCTGAACGAAACGCTGGATAAATGGGGCTCGCAGGCCGAAGTACTGTTTATGCCGCACACCTGGCCGGTGTGGGGAAATCAGCATATCAATGATTACATTGGCAAATATCGTGACACCATCAAGTACATTCATGACCAGACGCTGCATTTAGCGAATCAGGGTTACACCATGAATGAAATCGGCAATATGATTCATCTGCCGGAAACGCTGGATAAAAACTGGGCCAGCCGTGGCTACTATGGTTCTGTCAGTCATAATGCCCGCGCGGTGTATAACTTCTACCTCGGCTACTACGATGGTAACCCGGCGAACCTGAATCCGTATGGTCAGGTGGATATGGGTAAACGTTATGTCAAAGCGTTGGGCGGCTCCGCACATGCTATCAACCTCGCGCGTGAAGCCTACAATGAGGGTGACTACCGTTGGGCATCTGAACTGCTGAAACAGGTGATTGCAGCCGATCCGGGCGACCAGGTTGCGAAAAATCTGCAGGCCGACACCTTCGAACAGCTCGGCTATCAGGCTGAATCCGCCACCTGGCGCGGTTTCTACCTGACCGGCGCAAAAGAGCTGCGTGAAGGCGTGAAAAAATTCGAACACGCCAGCACTGCCTCTTCCGACACCATTAAAGGCATGACCGTCGAGATGCTGCTGGATTACCTGGCAGTACGTCTGGATAGCGAGAAAGCCGCAGGTAAAAACATTAGCCTGAACTTTAATTTCTCCAATAACGATAATATGAATTTATCGTTGGAAAACAGCGTACTGAACTACCGTAAAACCCTGCAACCGAAAGTTGATGCGTCGTTCTATATGAGCCGTAGCGATCTGCACGACGTACTGGTGGGTCAGGCAAAAATGGCCGATCTGGTGAAAGCGAAGAGAGTGAAAATTATTGGCAACGCTAATAAATTAAATGAAATTATTTCTTGCATGGATAAATTCGAGCTGTGGACAAATATTGTCACGCCGAATTAATCATTTTGAAAACGTGATAAACGTGCCCCGGCTTATGCCGGGGCACTCGAATTATTCACTGGCCGGATAATCAATTCCGCAAGTTAAATCAATTTTGCCGTGTTCGCGCTGATTATACTTTTCAGTTCAACCGGGCGACTTTTATTCAAAATTAACAGGAATATTAATAGCTCCATTTATTATCCAGGAAAATAAAACATGGGTAGGTTTTTTTCTTTTTCAGGCAAGCTGCTTCTGCTTCCCCTGTTTTTGCTGTCGGGCTGCACCTTTTCACCCGCGATACCGGTGATAGGCGCGTATTACCCTGGCTGGCTTTTTTGCATTATTGGCGGCGTCATCCTGACGCTTATCGTCCGCCGCATTCTTATTCGCACGAACAGCACGCCGCATCTGGGCTACCCAGGGCTGGCCTATACCGCGCTATTCGCCCTTTTCTCCATGCTGTTATGGCTGGCCTTCTTCTAATTCTATTGAGACGCACACATGGAAAGTACGCCCAAAAAACCGACCAATAAAAAGGCGCCTGCCCTGATTCTGGTGATGGCGGCTATTGTCGTTATGGTTTATGTCATCTGGCGCCTGGACAGCGCGCCCTCCACAAATGATGCCTATGTTTATGCAGACACCATTGATGTCGTGCCGGAAGTCAGCGGCCGCATTGTCGACATGGCCGTGCACGATAACCAACGGGTTAAGAAAGGCGATGTGTTAATGCGCATCGATCCCCGCACTTATGAAGCCAACCTGGCGAAAGCCAAAGCCTCACTTGAAGCGCTCGACAAACAAATTATGCTGATGCAGCGCAGTGTTAATGCCCAACAACACGGCGCTGATTCAGTAGAAGCGGCGGTCGCGAAAGCGCGCGCCGCCGCCGCCCAGGCGACCAAAACGCTGAATCGCACCGAGCCGCTGCTGGCGCAGGGCTTTGTTTCCGCTGAAGACGTTGACCGGGCCCGGACAGCGCAACGTGCCGCAGAAGCCGATCTCAATGCTATCCTCGAACAGGCAAAACAGGCCGCCAGCGCGGTTAGCGGCGTCGATGCGCTGGAAGCCCAGCGCGATGTGGTGCGGGCGGATATCGCACTCACCGAGCTGCATCTGGAAATGGCGACCGTGCGCGCGCCGTTTGATGGTCGCGTGGTGGCGCTGAAAACCAGCGTCGGTCAGTTCGCATCGGCCATGAAACCGGTTTTCACCCTGATTGATACTCACCACTGGTACGTGATCGCCAATTTCCGCGAAACCGAGCTGAAAAACATCCATAGTGGTACTCCCGCCACCCTTCGCCTGATGAGTGACTCCGGCAAAACGTTTACCGGCAAGGTCGATTCTATCGGCTACGGTGTAATGCCGGATGATGGCGGCATGGTGCTCGGCGGCCTGCCGCGCGTGTCCCGCTCCATTAACTGGGTTCGCGTCGCCCAACGTTTTCCGGTGAAAATTTTGGTCGAGAATCCAGACGAAGAGATGTTCCGCATCGGCGCATCAGCGGTTGCTAACCTTGAGCCGCAATGATGAAGGCGCTTGATTATCTGCCGCTCCCACTGGTTAAACTGCTGGGTTTCTTTCATGCAGAGCTCAGTGAACAGCGCCCGGGTCGCTTCCCGCAGACAATGCAGCTCTGGGCGGGCTGCTTACTGGTGGTGCTCATCTCCATGACCTTCGAGATCCCCTTTGTGGCGATCTCGCTGGCGGTGCTGTTTTACGGCATCCAGTCCAACGCTTTCTACACCAAATTTGTGGCGATTCTCTTTCTGGTCGCCACGGTGCTGGAAATCGGCAGCCTGTTCCTGATTTATAAATGGTCTTACGGCTATCCGCTGGTGCGTATGGTCATTGCCAGTCTGATCCTTATTGGCTGTATGTTCCTGATGCGTACCCATAAGTTGGGGCTGGTGTTCTTCGCCGTGGCGATTGTGGCAATTTACGGGCAAACTTTTCCGGGGATGCTTGATTACCCGGAAATTGTGCTGCGCCTGACGTTATGGTGCATCGTGGTCGGGCTTTACCCGACGCTGCTGATGGTATTGATGGGCGTGCTGTGGTTCCCGGCGAGGGCGATTAGCCAGATGCGCAGCGGGCTTTGCGCACATTTGCAAGAAGCCGCCACACGCTTAACGCAGCCTGATTTACCGGTCAGTGACAAACAGCTTGAGCGCGACGCGCTGGCGCTGCAAAAACTGAACGTTTTCTGTCTGGCGGATGACGCCGACTGGAAAAGCCATTGCGCCTGGTGGCAAACCTGCGTGGCGACTGTAACTTACCTGCGCACGACGCTTAACCGCTTTGATACCACCGCCTGGGCGCATGATCCGGCGGTGCAGGCGTTGCTGGCTACACTGGCCACAGAAATGAATGCGCTGTGTGCGGCCATTCGCGTCGGTGATGCATGGCGCGGAGACTGGCAACCAGACGAACAGCAGCTTGCCGCCGCGCAGCGTTGCGGTCTGGCGGGCGTGTGTCAGGCAGTGAGTCAGCTTGGCAAAATGGCCCCGGACACTCCGCCTGCGCCTGCCGCAAAACAGCCGTCGATGGCCGCCGATGCCTGGACGAATCCGGTCTACATCCGCTATGCCCTGAAAACGCTACTGGCCTGCATGGTGTGTTATGTCTTTTATTCCGGCGTCGACTGGGAAGGCATCCACACCTGCATGCTCACCTGCGTGATCGTGGCGAATCCCAGTATCGGCTCCTCTTATCAGAAGATGGGGCTGCGTTTCGGCGGTGCGTTTCTCGGCGCGATTCTGGCGCTGCTGTTTACCCTGCTGGTCATGCCATGGCTCGACAATATTGTTGAGCTGCTGTGCGTGCTGGCGCCGATTTTCCTGCTTGGCGCATGGCTGGCGACCAGTTCCGAACGCTCCTCTTACATCGGCACGCAAATGGTCGTCACCTTTGCCCTCGCCACGCTGGAGAACGTGTTTGGCCCCACCTATGACCTGGTAGAAATCCGCGACCGTGCCATTGGGATCCTGATTGGCACCGCCGTCTCTGCGGTGATCTACACCTTTATCTGGCCTGAAAGTGAAGCCCGCGCGCTACCGCAGAAACTGGCGGGGGCGCTGGCGATGATTGCCAAAGCAATGCGCCTGCCACATACCCAGGGCGGCGCGGCGCTCAGCGGTTACCTGCAATTGCGCATCGGCTGCCACGCAGCGTTAAACGCCAGTGAAGAGATGTGCGAACGCGTGGCGCTTGAGCGTCATCTTCCTGTCGATGAACGTGAACGGTTAATCAGCCACAGCCAGGCGGTGATCCGTCAGGGGCGTGAAATCCTCAATACCTGGGATAAACAACCCGACGCACACTACGCCGCCGCACTCGCTGATGCGCTGGACGCCTACGCCAGCGGGCTGCCGCAGAACTGTAGCGCCACCCCCACATTGAGCCCGGCTGCGCACGACAACCCGACCGCGCAGCACATCACTCTTTTACCCGACTGGAGCAACCCGCCGCCCCCAGAGGCCGCGCGGGCGCAAGGAGCTATGCCACAATGACCCGACATTTTTCCCGCTTGCTGATTTGCAGCCTGCTCGGCACCACCACGCTGCTCTCAGGCTGTGCGTTGATCCGCAAAGATGGCACGCCGAGCCCGCAGATCGCCCCCGAGCAAATTAAGCTCGCCGACGACATTCATCTGGCAAGCCAGGGCTGGCCACAAGCGCAATGGTGGAAGCAATTTCACGATCCGCAACTGGATGCGCTGATCGCTAAAACCCTTGCCGGTTCGCATACGCTGGCCGAAGCAAAGCAGCACGAAGAGAAAGCGCAATCGCAGGCTGAACTGCTGGAAGCCGGTTCACGGTTGCAAATGGCGGCGCTGGGTATGCTGAACCGCCAGCGCGTTTCCGCCAGTGGCTTTCTGAGCCCCTACGCCATGGATGCGCCGCGTTTAGGGATGGACGGCCCTTACTATACGGAAGCGACCGTCGGCGTAGTCGCCGGGTTTGATCCCGATTTGTGGGGCGTACATCGTTCAGCCGTAGAAGCCGCCATTGGCGCGAAAAACGCGGCGCTGGCGGAAACCGCCGCCGTCGAACTGTCGCTGACCACCGGCGTCGCCCAGCTTTATTACAGCCAGCAGGCTAACTACCAGATGCTTGATTTGCTGGAGCAGACGCGTGATGTGATTGATTACGCGGTGCAGGCCCATCAAAGCAAAGTGAAGCAGGGGCTGGAGGCGAAAGTACCGTGGCACGGCGCGCGCGCGCAGTTGCTGGCGGTGGAAAAACAAATCGCCGCCGTGAAAGGGCAAATCAAAGAGACGCGGGAATCGTTGCGCGCCATCATCGGTGCGACCGATATGCCTGACATCAAACCGGTGGCGCTGCCGCAGGTTGATACCGGGCTGCCATCGTCGCTCTCCTATGAACTGCTCGCTCGTCGCCCGGATCTTCAGGCTATGCGCTGGTATGTACAAGCCTCACTAAGCCAGGTCGATGCCGCACGCGCCCTCTTCTATCCGAGCTTCGATATCAAAGCCTTCTTCGGCTTCGACGCTATTCACCTTGAGGATATGTTCAAAAGCCCGAGCAAGCAGATTAACTTCATCCCCGGCCTGCGTCTGCCGCTGTTTGACGGTGGGCGTCTGAACGCTAATCTGGCGAGCACGCGCGCCAGCAGTAACATGCTGATTGAGCGCTACAACCAGTCGGTGCTCAACGCGGTTCGTGATGTGGCGATTAACGGCTCGCGCCTGCAAACGCTCAACGACCAGCGCGTGATGCAGACCGAACGCGTCGACGCCGCGCGTTACACCCAGGCCGCCGCACAAGCCGCCAACAAGCAAGGCCTTGGCAGCCGCTTGCAGGCAACCGAAGCGCAACTTCCGGTACTGGCGGAACAGATGTCGTTGATGATGCTCGACACCCATCGGATCATTGAGAACATCCAGCTCATTAAATCGCTGGGCGGCGGCTATCAGGCCATTCACCAAAAGTAACCCTCACGCCGCGTGCCCCGTCACGCGGCGCCTCTTCGACACGTCAAAACTGACGACAGACTGTTTTTCGTCAGGGTTTTGTCTAAAAAATCCCCGTAATATCCGTGGATACCCACAATAAAAACATGGCATAGAACCTGCATAATGAGGTCGTTATGCGCGTCCGCGCTGATTGAAACTGGAGCAAGACCGATGAAAAAAGTCGTCACGGTTTGCCCGTATTGCGCCTCAGGTTGCAAAATCAACCTGGTGGTCGATAACGGGAAAGTCGTTAAGGCTGAAGCGGCGATGGGGAAAACCAACCAGGGCACGCTGTGCCTGAAGGGTTATTACGGCTGGGATTTTATCAATGATACCCAGATCCTGACTCCGCGCCTGAAAAGCCCAATGATCCGTCGCCAGCGCGGCGGCAAGCTGGAAGCCGTCTCCTGGGACGAAGCCCTGAATTACGTTGCTGACCGCCTGAGCGCGATCAAAGCAAAATATGGCCCAGACGCCATTCAAACGACCGGCTCCTCGCGTGGCACCGGTAATGAAACCAACTATGTGATGCAAAAATTTGCGCGCGCCGTTATTGGTACCAATAACGTCGATTGCTGCGCACGTGTCTGACACGGCCCATCGGTTGCAGGTCTGCACCAGTCGGTCGGTAATGGCGCAATGAGTAATGCCATCACAGAAATTGATAACACGGATCTCGTGTTCATCTTCGGGTATAACCCGGCAGATTCACACCCGATTGTGGCGAATCACGTGATTAACGCCAAACGCAATGGGGCAAAAATTATCGTCTGCGATCCGCGCAAAATTGAAACTGCACGTATTGCTGATATGCACATCGCATTGAAAAACGGCTCGAACATCGCGCTGCTCAATGCCATCGGGCATGTCATTATCGAAGAAAATCTGTATGACCAGGCGTTCGTTGCGGATCGTACCGAGGGCTTCGAAGAGTACCGTAAAATTGTTGAAGGCTATACACCGGAGTCCGTCGAGGACATTACCGGCGTGAGCGCGCAGGAAATTCGCCAGTGCGCCCGCATGTATGCTTCCGCGAAAAGCGCGGCGATCCTGTGGGGCATGGGCGTGACTCAGTTCTATCAGGGCGTGGAAACCGTGCGTTCTCTGACCAGCCTGGCGATGCTGACCGGCAACCTTGGGAAACCAAGCGTCGGCGTAAACCCGGTTCGCGGTCAGAACAACGTACAGGGCGCGTGCGATATGGGCGCACTGCCGGATACTTATCCGGGCTATCAGTACGTCAAATTCCCGGAAAACCGCGAGAAATTCGCCAAAGCCTGGGGTGTTGAGAGCCTGCCGGAACACACCGGTTATCGCATCAGCGAGCTGCCGCACCGCGTCGCACATGGTGAAGTACGCGCGGCCTACATTATGGGTGAAGATCCACTCCAGACTGACGCTGAACTCTCTGCCGTGCGTAAAGCGTTCGACGAGCTGGAACTGGTGATTGTGCAGGACATCTTTATGACCAAAACCGCCTCGGCGGCTGACGTCATTCTGCCGTCCACCTCATGGGGTGAGCACGAAGGGGTTTATACCGCGGCTGACCGTGGCTTCCAGCGTTTCTTCAAGGCCGTTGAGCCGAAGTGGGACTTGAAAACCGACTGGCAGATCATCAGTGAAATCGCCACCCGCATGGGCTATCCGATGCACTACAACAACACCCAGGAAATCTGGGATGAGTTGCGTCATCTTTGCCCGGACTTCCTTGGTGCAACCTATGAAAAAATGGGCGAGCTGGGATATGTCATGTGGCCATGCCGCGATGAATCTGACGCCGACCAGGGAACGTCGTATCTCTTTAAAGAGAAGTTCGACACACCAAACGGTCTGGCGCAGTTCTTCACCTGCGACTGGGTTGCGCCTATCGACAAACTGACCGACGAGTATCCGATGGTACTCTCCACGGTGCGTGAAGTTGGGCACTACTCCTGCCGTTCAATGACCGGTAACTGTGCGGCTCTTGCCGCGCTGGCGGATGAACCAGGCTACGCGCAAATCAACACGGCTGATGCGGCACGCCTCGGCATTGAAGATGAAGCGCTGGTATGGGTTAATTCACGCAAAGGGAAAATCATTACCCGTGCTCAGGTGAGCGATCGCCCGAACAAAGGCGCGGTGTATATGACCTACCAGTGGTGGATTGGCGCGTGTAACGAGCTGGTGAGTGAAAACTTAAGCCCGATTACCAAGACGCCGGAATATAAGTATTGTGCGGTCAACGTTGAGCCGATTGCGGATCAACAGACGGCAGAGCAGTATGTGATTCAGGAATACGACAAGCTGAAAGCCCGTCTGCGCGAAAGCGCGTTGGGTTAATGATGGGGAGCCCCCCTCACCCCGGCCCTCTCCCAAAGGGAGAGGGTGAAAACCGGCGCTGTATTTAAGTACGTGCACCATCGGTTCCCTCTCCCTTTGGGAGAGGGTTAGGGTGAGGGGGCAAACCAACAAAAACGGGGATGAAAATCATCCCCGTTTTTTTATTGGCAAACGTTACATATTCGCTTTCTTATCAAATTTACCGAGCACATCGCGTTCATACGCCAGCGCTTTTTTGCGGTCAAATTTGTGTTCCCACTTGGCGATAACCAGCACCGCCAGGGCATTACCCACCACGTTCAGTGCGGTACGCGCCATGTCGAGGATACGGTCAACGCCGGCGATAAACGCCAGACCTTCCAGCGGAATACCCACGCTGCCAAGCGTTGCCAGCAGTACCACAAACGATACGCCCGGTACGCCAGCAATCCCTTTCGAGGTTACCATCAGCGTCAGCACCAGAATAATTTCCTGCCAGATGGAAAGCTCAATGCCGTAAAGCTGCGCGATAAAGATCGCCGCAATACTCTGATACAGCGTTGAACCATCCAGGTTGAAGGAGTAGCCAGTCGGCACCACGAAGCTGGTGATTGCCGGCGGCGCACCATAGGCTTCCATCTTCTCGATGATACGCGGCAGCACGCTCTCGGAACTGGCCGTAGAGTAAGCCAGAATCAGTTCATCTTTAAGGATGAGGATCAGCGTCCAGATGCTCAGTTTACACATGCGTGCAACCGCACCCAGCACCACCAGCGCGAAGAACAGAATCGCGGCATAAACCAGAATCACCAGCTTCGCCAGTGGCCACAGTGAAGCGAAACCAAAGTTTGCCACCGTCACCGAGATCAGCGCGAAGACCCCCACCGGTGCATAACGCATCACCATATGGGTCACTTTAAACATGGTTTCGGAGATAGAACGGAAAACGGTAACCAGCGGTTCACGATGCGTTGCAGGAAGAGAGGAAAGGCCCAGACCAAACAGCACCGAGAAGAAGATGATTGGCAACATGTCGCCCTTCGCCATCGACGCGATGATATTGGTCGGCACCAGTGAAAGAATGGTGCCCATCAGGCCATGCGCATGGCTCTGTACATCCGCCGTGGTGCTTTGGTATTTCGAAATATCCACCGTCGCCAGTTGCGACATATCAATGCCCGCGCCCGGCTGGAAGACGTTGGCAAGCGTAATCCCGAGGATAATCGCCACCGTGGTGATCACTTCGAAATAGATAATGGTTTTTGCGCCAATACGGCCAAGCTGTTTGGCATCGCCCACGCCCGCAATCCCCACGATAAGCGTGGAAATCACAATCGGTACGACAATCATTTTAATCAGATGGATAAAGATATCACCCGCCGGTGATAAGAGGTTAGCAATCAGCCATTCACGGCTATCACTATGATAATGCAGGTAACTACCCAGCAGGATGCCCAGAATAAGGGCAATCAAAATCTGCCAGGCGAGGCTGATTCTCGTTTTTTTCATAACAACAGACTTCCTCAATGAAAGCTATCATTCCAAAAGGGAATGACATCTACTTGAAAGGGATGATTTGTGTTGCGTTTGTTTATGGGGTTTTTTAACGCGCAGTATCAGTATCATCTGGACGGTATCTTGCGCAACCCTTTAAGAACAGGGCTTTTCACTTCAAACAGGCATATTCTCATTAATTTCTACCAATAAACTATTATAAGTTTTTGTTATAAATAATATTTTTTTGACACAATTTTCATAAATAACTCCTGGCAATTATTTCCCTTCAAAGAATCGAATGCACATTATTTGAACAATTCTAATAATGCGTGATCTGCCGCCCAAATAGTAAACAAAGCTCGCAATACCCCTACAATTAACTTTTTGGCGACATATTATTAACATCTTACAAGGAGAAAAAAAGCATGAGCCAAATACATAAACACACCATTCCTGCGAACATTGCAGATCGTTGCCTGATCAACCCGGAGCAATACCAGCAGAGATACCAGCTCTCTATCTCCGACCCTGACGCATTCTGGGGAGAAGAAGGCAAAATTCTCGACTGGATGAAACCGTATACCAGGGTTAAGAACACCTCGTTTGCGCCGGGCAACATCTCCATCAAATGGTATGAAGATGGCACCCTGAACCTGGCGGCGAACTGCCTCGACCGACATCTGCACGCGCGCGGCGACCAGACCGCCATTATCTGGGAAGGCGACGACGCCAGCCAGAGCAAAAATATCACCTATAAAGAGCTACATCGCGACGTCTGCCGCTTCGCTAACGTCCTGCTTTCGCTGGGCATTAAGAAAGGCGATGTGGTCGCGATTTACATGCCAATGGTGCCGGAAGCCGCAGTCGCCATGCTGGCCTGCGCCCGCATTGGTGCAGTGCACTCGGTTATCTTCGGCGGCTTCTCACCGGAAGCGGTGGCCGGGCGTATTATCGATTCCAGCTCGCGCTTAGTGATCACCGCAGATGAAGGCGTGCGCGCCGGGCGCGGGATCCCGCTGAAGAAAAACGTCGATGACGCGCTGAAAAACCCGAACGTCAAAACCATTGAAAACGTGGTGGTGCTGAAGCGCACCGGCGGCAAGATTGACTGGCATGAAGGCCGCGACCTGTGGTGGAGCGACCTGATCGAAAAAGCCGACGACCAGCACCAGCCAGAAGAGATGAACGCCGAAGACCCGCTGTTTATCCTCTATACCTCCGGTTCAACCGGCAAACCCAAAGGCGTGCTGCACACTACCGGCGGTTATCTGGTTTATGCGGCAACGACGTTCAAATATGCGTTTGATTACCATCCGGGCGACATCTACTGGTGTACCGCGGATGTGGGCTGGGTTACCGGCCACAGCTACCTGCTTTACGGGCCGCTGGCCTGCGGGGCGACTACGCTGATGTTCGAAGGTGTGCCAAACTCACCGACCCCGGCGCGTATGTGTCAGGTCGTCGACAAACACAAAGTTAACATTCTCTATACTGCGCCAACGGCGATCCGCGCCCTGATGGCGGAAGGCGATAAGGCGATTGAAGGTACCGACCGCTCTTCCCTGCGCATTCTCGGTTCCGTCGGCGAGCCGATTAACCCGGAAGCGTGGGAGTGGTACTGGAAGAAAATCGGCAAAGAGAAATGCCCGGTGATCGACACCTGGTGGCAGACAGAAACCGGTGGCTTCATGATCACCCCGCTGCCGGGCGCGACTGAACTGAAAGCCGGTTCCGCCAGCCGTCCGTTCTTCGGCGTACAGCCTGCGCTGGTGGATAACGAAGGGAATCCGCAGGAAGGCGCAACCGAAGGCAATCTGGTGATCACCGATTCCTGGCCGGGACAGGCGCGTACGCTGTTTGGCGATCATGAGCGCTTTGAGCAGACCTACTTCTCCACCTTCAAAAATATGTATTTCAGCGGTGACGGCGCGCGTCGCGACGAAGATGGTTATTACTGGATTACGGGGCGCGTTGATGACGTACTGAACGTCTCCGGCCACCGTCTGGGTACGGCAGAAATCGAATCGGCGTTGGTGTCGCATCCGAAAGTCGCAGAAGCGGCAGTGGTCGGCATTCCACACAACATTAAAGGCCAGGCGATTTATGCCTATGTGACGCTGAATCATGGTGAAGAGCCGACGCCGGCGCTGTACACCGAAGTGCGTAACTGGGTGCGTAAAGAGATTGGCCCGCTGGCGACGCCGGACGTGCTGCACTGGACGGATTCGCTGCCAAAAACGCGTTCGGGCAAAATCATGCGCCGTATTCTGCGCAAAATTGCTGCGGGTGATACCAGTAACCTCGGCGACACCTCAACGCTCGCCGATCCGGGCGTGGTAGACAAACTGCTCGAAGAGAAGCAGGCGATCACCATGCCTTCATAACTTAGCCTTTCTCCCTCTCCCCGTGGGAGAGGGGCGGGGTGAGGGCCGTCATGGGCACCTTTCCCCCTCACCCTAACCCTCTCCCTCAAGGGAGAGGGAATTAAAACATCCCAACCCTACCTCTGGAGACTCTGTGATGAATGACACCATTTATCAGCGGATAGAAGACAGTGCGCGTTTCAGGGAGTTAGTCGAAAAACGGCAACGGTTTGCCACCATTCTGTCGATTATCATGCTGGCAGTTTACATCAGCTTTATTCTTCTGATTGCCTTCGCGCCTGGCTGGCTGGGTACGCCGCTGCATGCGGGAACCAGCGTGACCCGGGGGATTCCGATTGGCGTGGGCGTGATTCTTATCTCCTTTGTTCTGACCGGTATTTATATCTGGCGCGCGAACGGTGAGTTCGATCGTCTTAACAACGCGGTACTGCACGAGGTAAAAGCATCATGAAGCGAGTCCTGACGGCGCTTGCCGCCACACTACCCTTCGCCGCTAACGCAGCCGATGCTATCAGCGGTGCCGTACAACGCCAGCCAACCAACTGGCAGGCGATTATTATGTTTTTAATTTTCGTCGTGTTTACGCTTGGGATTACCTACTGGGCCTCTAAACGCGTACGTTCGCGTAATGACTACTACACCGCTGGCGGCAACATCACCGGTTTCCAGAACGGCCTGGCGATTGCGGGCGATTATATGTCTGCCGCCTCATTCCTGGGAATTTCCGCACTGGTCTTTACCTCTGGCTACGACGGGCTGATTTACTCGCTCGGCTTCCTGGTAGGCTGGCCCATCATTCTGTTCCTGATTGCCGAACGTCTGCGTAACCTGGGCCGCTATACCTTTGCCGATGTGGCCTCCTATCGCCTGAAGCAGGGCCCCATTCGTATTCTTTCCGCCTGTGGCTCGCTGGTGGTAGTTGCGCTGTACCTCATCGCCCAGATGGTTGGTGCGGGTAAACTGATTGAGTTGCTGTTCGGACTGAACTACCACATCGCGGTCGTGCTGGTGGGCGTGCTGATGATGATGTACGTGCTGTTTGGCGGCATGCTCGCCACCACATGGGTACAGATTATCAAAGCCGTTCTGCTGCTGTTTGGCGCGAGCTTTATGGCCTTTATGGTGATGAAACACGTGGGCTTCAGCTTCAATAACCTGTTCACTGAAGCCATGGCGGTTCACCCGAAAGGTGAAGCCATCATGAGCCCTGGCGGGCTGGTGAAAGATCCGATTTCCGCGCTGTCGTTGGGCCTTGGCCTGATGTTCGGAACAGCGGGGCTGCCACATATTCTGATGCGCTTCTTCACGGTTAGCGATGCCCGCGAAGCGCGTAAAAGCGTATTCTACGCCACCGGCTTTATGGGTTACTTCTACATCCTGACCTTTATCATCGGCTTTGGCGCTATCATGCTGGTGGGGGCGAACCCGGTCTATAAAGATGCGGCAGGCGCGCTGATCGGCGGTAACAACATGGCGGCGGTTCACCTGGCAAATGCGGTCGGCGGTAACCTGTTCCTCGGCTTTATCTCCGCTGTGGCCTTCGCCACCATTCTGGCGGTGGTTGCCGGGCTGACCCTGGCAGGTGCTTCTGCGGTCTCACATGACCTTTACGCTAACGTCTTCCGTAAAGGCGCAACCGAGCGTGATGAACTGCGGGTATCGAAGATCACCGTCTTGGTGTTGGGTGTGATTGCTATCGTGCTGGGCGTGCTGTTTGAAAACCAGAACATCGCTTTCATGGTCGGCCTGGCATTTGCCATTGCCGCGAGCTGCAACTTCCCCATCATCCTGCTCTCCATGTACTGGTCAAAACTGACTACCCGTGGCGCCATGATGGGCGGATGGCTGGGCCTGCTGACCGCGGTGGTGCTGATGATCCTCGGCCCAACCATTTGGGTGCAGATCCTCGGCCACGAAAAAGCTATCTTCCCTTACGAATACCCGGCGCTGTTCTCCATCACCGTGGCATTCCTGGGGATTTGGTTCTTCTCGGCAACCGACAACTCTGCTGAGGGTAATCTTGAGCGTGAACAGTTCCGCGCTCAGTTTATCCGCTCACAAACCGGCCTCGGCGTCGAGCAGGGGCGTGCGCATTAACAGTAGATTCCCCGGTCGCAAGGCCGGGGAAACCCGCATCCTACACCACACTCCCCCACACCAGTTGCCCTTTATGGAACGTCGCCGTGCGCGGTGAAATACGCGCGACCGCCTCGGCGGAACAGGAGGCGTCCACCAGCACAAAGCTGGCGTCATCCTGGGCTTTTGGCCAGACACGCTCGCCCTTTTCATTGAGTGGCAACACATCACCCGTAGCTAAAAACAGCGAACGGGACAAGTTCTGTTCATTAGGGCGAATATAGAGCTGCGCATACAGATTGGCTTTTTCCAGCATGTCACCCAGGCCGTAAGGCGACCAGTGGTCGATAACGCTGTCAGTGCCGGTCATCACTTTCACGCCTTTGTCGTGCAACTGTTTGAGCGGCATATGCAACGTGCCAATCGGCACCGTCGAGGCGATAGAAATTTGCTGCGCCACCATGCGGTGCGCCAGTTCATCCACCTGTTGCGCGTTGAGCGTTGCCAGCGCAAAAGCGTGGCTGATGGTCAGCTTGCCTTTCAGTTGCGGCGTTTTCTCTACGGTTTCAACCATATAATTGATGGCCGCCACGCCCGCTGGCGTGGTTTCGTGCAGGTGTATATCGACGCCTTTGTCGTAATCCAGCGCAATCTGGAACATGGTGTCGAGGGATTTTTCCATCGCGCCATCGACGCTGGTGGGATCCAGCCCGCCGACGTAATGCGCCCCCGCCTGCATCGCTTCGCGCATTAAGGGTTCCGATTTCGACAGCAGCAAACCGTGCTGCGGGAAGGCGACAATTTCACACTCGAAGCCCGCCTGACGCCGCGCCAGCACCGCCTGCAGGTTTTGCAGATTTTTCAGGCCGGAAACCGGTTCGATATTGCAGTGGCTGCGGGCAATGGTGGTGCCTTTCGACTGCAAGAGATCGATCAGCTTTTCCGCCCGCTCCTGCGTGTACGGTTGCAGTTCCGGCAGCATTTTCTGCTCGAGCGCGATCATGTCCTGAATGGTGGTGCCCGCCGGGCGATTGAGCGAGCGCCACGGCCCGCCGTAAAAGGTTTTGTCGAGATGAATATGCATATCGCGGGTAGTGGGCAGCATCAACTTACCACCTGCGTCATAGTGCGGCAGCGTGGCGTCCGGATGCTGCTTGTTCTCGCGCAGGGCAACAATTTTGCCGTTCTGAATTTCCACGGTCTGGCGCGCCGTACGGGTCTGCACTGCCACACCGTTTTCATAATCAAAACCGGTTTCCAGCAGCACGTTGTCGAGATAGTAGTGCGGGTCAGTGATTTTCATGGTGTTATTCGCTTCGCAGTGGGTGGTGCCAGAGACCGCCGCATGGGCAAGCGGCACAGACGTACCAAACAGCGCGGCGGCGGTGACCATCTTACCGCTCTGGCTCAGAAACTCACGGCGGCTATTATTTTCTTTCATCTTACGTCCTTAGGTTTTAATAATATGGGTGCCCGTTTCACCGCGCAGCGCCGCTGGCAGGCATTCCGGCGTGGTGATAATCACTTCTTTGCCGCCCTGTTCCAGGAACGTCAGGCTGGCGATGATTTTTGGCAACATGCTGCCAGGCGGGAAATGCCCTTCCTGCATATAGCGGGTCATGGTGGCAATATCCACCCGATCCAGCGCCTGCTGCTGCGGCTTGCCAAAGTGAATACACACTTTTTCCACGCCGGTGGTGATCACTAAAATGTCGGCGTGAATTTCGCGCGCCAGCAGCGCAGTGGAGAGATCTTTGTCGATAACCGCGTCCACGCTTTGGTAATCGCCTGCTTCTGTACGCACCACGGGAATGCCACCGCCTCCCGCGCCAATCACCACAAAGCCCTGCTGGATCAGCGCCTTAATGGCAGGTGCTTCGACAATACGTTTCGGTTCCGGCGAGGCAACAACCCGGCGATAGCCCCGTCCGGCATCTTCAACAAAATGCCAGTCAGAGTTTGCCTTTTGTAATTCGTCACGCTGGGTTTCACTAAAGAATGCACCGATGGGCTTGGTGGGATGAGCAAATCCCGGATCGTTTTTATCCACTTCGACCTGAGTCACCACGGTGACGGCTTTTTTCTCGCCGTGACGGGCCAGCCGGTTGTTCAGCGCCTGTTGGATCAGGTAGCCAATACCACCTTGCGTATCCGCCACGCAGTTCGCCAGCGGCGTTAAGGGCAGCCCTTCGCGCTCGTGAGCAATCTCCGCGCGGCGTAAATCCAGCCCGACCTGTGGCCCGTTACCGTGGGTCAGCACAATGTCGTAATCGGAAGCCAGCATTTCCAGCACCGTATCGGCGACGGCTTTCACCGCCTCCGCCTGATGCTCAATCGACTGACTGGCGTTATCTTTGATAATGCTGTTGCCACCAATGGCAACGACCACAAGCTCTTTCATATTGTTATGTCCGCGACAGAGGGTGATGGGGTTATGACCAACGTCAGACTGCCTGATGCGCTACGCTTATCAGGCCTACAGATTCTGTTGCTATCCGGCAATGGTGAAAAATGCCTGATGCGACGCTCGCGCGTCTTATCAGGCCTACAAATTCTCGTGTCACTTGTAGGCCGGATAAGGCGTTCACGCCGCCTCCGGCATGAATATCTCAGTCAGACGCCGTAACGTTCGCACCAGCCAAGAATGGCTTTCTCGAAGCAGGCGAATGGTGGATGCACGATGCCCGCACCAATCATGCCGACGCCCGCCTCTTTATGCGCGATGGCGGTGTTGATCACCGGCAGAATGCCGCTGCTGCCCACGCGGGTGATGTCGATTGCCGACGGCACGCCCATAAAACCGAGCAGCGGAATGGTGACGTTGGGGTTTTCACCGAGGGTGATTTCCCGCATCTGGCGGGAGAAATCGATAGCTTCCTCCACCGTACCGCCCACCAGCGCGACGATGGCGGGCGCGGTCGCCATGGCAAATCCACCAATGCCGTAGGTTTCGGTGATGGCGCTGTCACCGATATCCAGCCCCGAATCTTCCGGCTTATACCCGGCAAACATCGGGCCAATCACCTGCTGTGCCGGGCCGGTAAACCACTGCCCCGGCAGGCCGCTGACTCGCAGGCCGAACTCGACGCCGTTACGCGCCATGGTGGTCACCACGGTGCTGTATTCGATGCCGTGCGCCGCATCCATCGCCGCTTTACACATCGCCATCCACGTCGGGCCGGAGAAGTAGTCGCTGCTGGCGACAAACTCAAACACTTCGCGCTGCTGCTCAACGGAATAACCGGCCTGAATAATCCCCGGCGTCAGCGCCTGAATCAGCAGCGTCGTTCCGGCGTTGTTGCGGTTATGGCACTCATCGCCCATATGCAGCGCCTGCGCCAGCATTAGGCGCAGATCGATTTCACCGATAATTTTCATCGCGTCGCGCAGCATGGGCCCCTGCACATCGCGCATCCACTTGAGACGGTCAATCACGCTCTGGTCGTTGGCGCCCATGCGCAAAATCTTCGCCATCTGCTCGCTCATGTTGGTGTACGCGAGGTTGCCGTAGGTTTTGTTTTTCACGATGTGCATAAACATCGAGGCCGAGGTGACGCCCGCCATCGACCCCACGCAGTCATGTTCGTGGCACGGCGAGAAAGTAATCTCTCCGGAGGCCGCCAGTTCAGCCGCTTCGTCGAGATCTTTCGCCAGCCCTTCAAACACCAGCGCCCCGGTGACCGCGCCTTTCATCGCGCCGCACATTTTGTCCCAGGTGACCGGCGGCCCGGCGTGAAGAATGGTTTTCGGCGTCATGCCTGGCACCACGTTAATCGCCTGATCAAAGCCAATCAAAACCGGATGCGACTGGATAATGCGCTCCAGCGCCTGCTGGTTAGCGGCGGCGATTTTGTCTGCCAGCGGCGAAGCGGCAATGTTGTCCAGCGCCTGCACCACCTGCATATTGCCCTGCCCCGGCGGCGTCCAGTCGAGCTGGGTCACTTCAACATGCTGCTTTTTCAGGTCATCGCTAAACATGGCAATACCGACGTTAATAACGTTCAACGGTTGGCTAAACAGTGACGGGCTCATCAGGCTTCCTCCCCTTTGCAGATAAATTCACGCGCCAGCAATCCGGTATTGGTGCTGCTGCTGGCCAGAATTACCCCGGCATCAAGCAACATCTGGCTCTGTTGTGCTAACGATGGCGTATCGAGATCGGTGCCCAGCACATAGGCGAGAATGATCAATTCACGGCCTTCGGCAGCGGCGATCGCTTTCGCTTCTTTGATCGCGTCGATGGTGGAGCCAACCGGATCTTCATGCGATCCAAATCCGAGCACGAAATCCATCACGATCACCGCCACTTCCGGATCGCGCGCTTCTTCGAGCAAGCGGCTGATGCGATTGGTCGGGTCAATCATTGGGTGCGGCTTGCCGTTGGTAAAATCGTCATCGCCAAAGTCGAGGAAGGTGTGTTTGATGCTGCGGTTGATATCTTTCATGCGGAATTCAGGATCGGGGTGGATATTGCTGTAGACATCGCCGTGTTTTTCCATCACCGCGAACATTGTTTCGTCACACAGCGTGCCGCCGCAGAACAGGCCACGGATGTATTTTTGCTGGGGTTGCAGGCGAGTACGCACGTCCGCAATCAACGACCGGTTAAGCGAATGCAGGTCGAGCGTTTCTTGTTTCACGCCGGAGAGCAGCACCGCTTTCAGCGCCGCTTCTTTGGTGCCGCGGGCAAACTGTAGCCCCGGCTCATCAGCGGATGTTTCGCCACGACCGAGGAAGCAAACCACCACCGGTTTGCGGCAGGCGCGCGCACGTTCCAGCACTTTGCGGGCCACCGCAGGCGCTGGCGGTTTAGAAATTAAGGCGATGATTTCCGTTTGTGGATCGTTTTCTAACATGCCGATGGCATCAAGCATCATCAGGCCGCCAATTTTCTCACTCAGGTCGCGCCCGCCGGTGCCAACCAGTTGTGAAACGCCGCCGCCAAAGTCATGAATGCGAACACTCAGTTCCTGGCTACCGGTGCCAGATGCACCAACTATACCGATGTTGCCGCGACGCACGGCGTTACCAAAGCAGAGCGCCGCGCCGTTAATAATCGCCGTGCCGCAGTCAGGCCCCATCATCAGCAGCCCTTTTTCGTGGGCCAGTTGCTTGAGCGCCAGTTCATCTTCAACTGAGACGTTATCAGAAAATAGCATCACGTTGAGGTCGTTTTGCAGCGCCTGACGCGCTTCGCGGGCGGCAAACAGACCGTTAACGGAAATCACCGCCAGGTTACTTGCCGGAATATGCTTTTTGGCGCTGGCAATAGTGGCATAGCGCGCTTCATGCGAGCCACTTTGCGCTTTGGTATTGAACAGTTCTTCAATCTCAGCCAGCAACTGCTCGTTGTCCGCGCCTGTTTTGCCGTTGATGACAATCATCAGGTCGCCGTTTTTCGCCTGTTCCAGCTCCGGCGTCAGCAGTCCTAAATTCTTCAGCACGCCTTTGTTCATTTCCGTCGCCATCGCCACAAATGCCTGCTCGACGCCGTCGAGTTTATTTGCGCGCGTGGAGATGGACATCAGCGAGACAGAATCAAAATAAGTATTCGGTTTAATGACTATTTTAACTGACATAATTCCCTCCGTAGGTTTGGCTCAGCGCACAGCCATCGGCCATGCCAAACAGCATGTCGCAGCCGGAACTGGAGCCAATACTTTTAATATCCGCGATGTTCTTTTCCGATAATTGCCTGGGGTCATTAATCAGGCTGGCAATAAACGCATAAATATTTTCACGATAACGATAATCGAATGCCGCCTCGAGCGTCGTGGCACTCAGGCTTGTTGTATTTTTTCCGGCACACGCCAGGGCCGATATAAATTCATCACGCAGATGCGCTGCCGGGTGACCAGGAATAAAGAGAATTGCACTCATTCCCACCAGATAATCATCGGAAGACGGCGTGAGCCCGATACCCAAACCTATCATCTGTGTAACGGCGGACGTGATATTTAAATTACCACGCAGCGCCTTAAATAGTATTTCCCGGTTACGCTGCAATTGCTCAGATATCGCCTGATAAAAAGGGTTATTCCCGCCTCCCAGAAAAAGCGTGTCATGCTTTTGTAGTTGCTGCAAAATTATATCGCGCAATTTAAGCCACGGAATCTGGCGAAAACGTTCGCGACTTAGCGTTAAATCAGGCGGCTGCCAGCAGCGGCATGACAGCGTATCAATTTTCAGTTTATCAGCAACCAAGACGCCATGATGATGCAACTCAATCGACTGGCCAGGCTGGAATGAAGCATCAAAGTGAGTGAGCGCTAACCTACAGCTATTTGGGGCGTTATCACAGCTTTCACTCAGCAGTGTCAACCATCGCCGCCGGGCAGGAAGCCAGAGATTAACCGCCCGATTAAATACCTGTGCAATCTGCCCTGAACCCCGTTCGGCCAGAAAACCTGCATCTGCCGTTAGCGCCTGCACACACCGGTATGGTGGTGTGTTAATGGCGATTCTCCTTCGTTATGCACCCGCCGCAATCAGCAGTTCGGCAATTTCAGAAAAACCTTTTTCGCGCGCCAGTTCGAGTGGCGTTTTACCGTATTTATCGGTCATATGCGGGCTGGCACCGTGTTGCAGTAAAAGACGCACAATTGCCTGCTGCGTTTCACCGCCATCATTAAGCACAATAGCTTCCAGCAGCGGCGTCCAGCCAACATAATTGGTCTGATTAACGTTAATATCAGTGCGGGTTAATAATTCGCGTACAATATTGATATGGCCTTTTTCGCAGGCGGGCGTCAGCCCCACGCCGCCAAAACGCGTTAAACGGTTGAGATCGGGATTGGCGGGCAGAATTAAATTCAAAAGCGTTAAATCATTATTCAGGCAACTCAGCAGAAAAGGATTAGCACAGATGTTATCCTGCATATTAATATCTGCACCTGCATCTATTAATATTTGCACGCAGTCATAATGTTTATTCAGGCTCGCAAGAATAATGGCGGTTTGCTTCGTTGTATTACGTGTATTAACATCAACACCCTGCCGCAAACAGTTTCTGAGCGCATCAACATTTCCATGTTGGGCTGCCAGCAAAAACTCACTCGCCAAATTATTCGTGGTCATAAATATTCCCCCTGCTGATGATGTGGCTGTTTGATCCATAAATCGAGGATAGCAATGAAATTTCAGGAAAAGAAGGCGGTTAAATTTAATTCGCCATAACACGCCTTATTATTGAAAGTAATTCAACAATGGAGGCAGAGTGTGCGTTAAGACACTGTTTGTTCCTTTACCTCTATACCCCTTAACTCAACCGGGTTTTATTTCGATATAGTTCCGAAACGAAACCAACACATTCAGTAAACATGATATTGGGGGGCACCATGAACGGACTCACCGCAACAGGTATCACCGTCGGTATTTGCGCAGGGCTCTGGCAAATGGTGGCCTCCAGGGTCGGAATGACGCCAGGTTGGGAGTTATTAGGCACAACGGGTTTTGTCTCATTTTGTAGTTTCTATGCGGCTGGCGGCGGAAAAGCCGGATTTACGAAAAGCCTGTTCGTTAACGTCTCCGGGGCGGTATGGGCTTCTCTGGCCGCGCTGGCGACGGGCTGGTTAGCCACCACGTCCGGGCTTTCGCCGTGGTTGGCTGGCGTGATAATGACCATTCCTTTCTCAGCGGCGATCGTCTGGCAGGGGCGCTTCTGGCTGACCTCGTTTATTCCCGGCGGCTTTCTTGGCATGACGCTTTTTTTCGCCACCGGGCTTAACTGGGCCGTTGCGCTGTCCGGTTTTATCGTCGGGAACGGCATCGGACTCATCTCGGAATATACCGGGCGCAGGCTGAGTGAAGCCACCTCAAAAGAGAAGGTGTAATCAGTTTTAAAAGTTATTCAAAAGTGATTGTCACTTTGCCCTGAGAATCACTACAGTAAAACAGGAGCATAATGCGGTAACCGGAGCAGGAAAATGAACTCAATTTTTACGGAAGAAAACCTGCTGGCGTTTACCACCGCCGCACGTTACGGCAGCTTTAGTAAAGCGGCGGAGGAGTTAGGGCTGACGACTTCCGCCATCAGCTACACGATTCGCAGGATGGAAACCGGCCTTGATGTGGTGCTGTTTACCCGTAATACCCGC
Source organism: Pseudocitrobacter faecalis (assembly GCA_003315335.1). Taxonomy (GTDB): domain Bacteria; phylum Pseudomonadota; class Gammaproteobacteria; order Enterobacterales; family Enterobacteriaceae; genus Pseudocitrobacter; species Pseudocitrobacter faecalis. Next base: position 81,985 of record QNRL01000011.1, on the reverse strand, counting down.
AGCATAGAACTGACGGAATCCGGGCGCTACTTTCTGCGTAAAGCGAGCGATCTGCTCAATGACTTTCACGCCATTCGCCGCAGTATTGATACCATCGCCCAGGGAATAGAGACAAGAATTCGCATTTGTATCAACCAGTTGCTTTATACACCGGAACATACCGCCCGCTTGCTTCAGGTGTTGAAAAAGCAATTTCCCACTTGCCAGATTACCGTCACCACGGAAGTGTATAACGGCGTCTGGGATGCGATGATCAATAACCAGGCCAGCATTGCTATCGGCGCGCCGGATACCCTGCTCGACGGCGGCGGCATTGATTACACCGAAATTGGCGCGATTCGTTGGGTTTTCGCCATCGCCCCCGATCATCCCCTGGCCTTTATGCCGGAGCCCATCGCCGAAAGTCAGCTACGCCTTTATCCTAATATCATGGTGGAAGATACCGCGCATACCATCAATAAGAAGGTAGGCTGGCTGCTGCACGGTCAGGAATCGGTGCTGGTGCCCGATTTCAACACCAAATGCCAGTGCCAGATCCTCGGCGCAGGAATCGGTTTTTTACCTGACTACATGGTGCGTAAAGCAGCAGAACAATCACTGCTGGTCACCCGACAAATCCACAACCCACGTCAGGATTCCCGTATGCTGCTGGCGACGCGCCACTCCGCCACCGGACAGGTAACACTGTGGATTAAAAAAGAGTTCGCTCCCGGCGGGATTTTGAGCGGAATTTATCAAGACCTTTTACATAGAGAGAACTGATTCGATGGGCCTTTGCGATCGTCCAGCATATCCCCCTGATTTTCGTGTTGTTCAAAAATCACATTTTCACGCCCGTCTGGTGACTGAAATCACGCTTTGTAGCTGTTAAAAAACGATCTGCATCACATTGATTTTCATCAATTCGCTATCTCTATCACACTATTTACCCCTTCTACACTTCTCCGCTCTTCTTCATCCTTCCCACAGACGACTTTTCGCGAGCCGCTCCCTATTCTTACCCCATCGACAAACTGTCAGCGAAACGGCTCAAACGCGCCGGGTTCAGCAACATCGACAAAAACAGCGGGCTGCCCGCGGGCGGCGTGTCCAGCCAGCGGTCGAGCGTATCGGCATAGCACAGCAGCGCGTTCTGCTGTTCCGCAAGTACGCTGGCGGAAGGCTCACTACCGTAATGATCGTGCCAGGTGAGCAGCGTCACGCTGGCGGCGACGCGGGAAAACATCTGGCTGTAGACCTCGGCGCTACGCCAGGCGGCAAGAAGTTGTTCCAGCGTATCGTTCGGGCAGGTGATGCGCGGCATGAGCGCCCGCAGACTTTGCACAGCGTTGGCGGCGAGGAAGCAGGCGGTCTCTTTCTCAAGGGCGATCAGCTCGCGCTGCTCATTACCAAGCGACGGATCGTCGGTGGGCATCAGCGGCTGGTAAGCCTGCATCCAGTTGGCGCTGCGGGTATCCATGTGCAGCAACTGCTGCGCCTGGGCGAGGCTTTCGGGGATTTGGCTTTGATAGTGCATACGCCGCCCCAGCAGGTTGGGCGTTTTGCACAGCCAGTCATAGCTGGTATGCAGCAGGGCGGCGAGACGCTGTTTATCCTGTGCGGAACGGAAACGAAGCTGTTGCTGCTCAGCCCAGCGTTCGAAGGTGGTAAGCGCGCCCTCCTGAAGTTGATTCGCCGCCGACAGGCCAAGCAGATTGATGGCGTTGACGGAGTCCATCACCCGGCTGTCGGGCAGCCACTGCCAGCTGACGCGGGAAGTGATGGCTTCCACTTCATTTTCCGCCACGCTCAGCGCCCAGCTCAGGCGACCGCTGATTTCATCAGCGAGATAGCACGGCAGCGCCGTCCAGCCGTAGCCGGTGCCAAAGAGGTCAAACTCGATCCACTTATTGTGGCCGGGCAGCGTGGCGATATTGGGATGGTTGGCGAAGCCGGGGTGGTAATCCAGCTCGGTGGCTTTGATGGAGGCGCGCACATCGCCCGGCAGCGTCGCGAGAATGCTCGAGAGCTGCTGGCGCGGCCAGCTGTCATCGATAAAGTCGCGTAGTACCAGCTTTTTTCCCTGCCCGCGCAGCAGGCTCCAGACGGAATGCAGGCTGCGCTGCCAACCGGAGGTCTGAAACGCGGGCGTTGTCAGGCTAAGAATTAAACCGCTCAGATGCGGCAACGCCTGTAATAACGGATGCATGATTGCCGCATAAAACTGCGGCCAGAAATCGGGCGCGCTTTTTTCATCGAATGCCATCTCGGGAAATTTGCGCTTAATAATGTCATCCGTCGGCGCGGCTTCGCCCTGAAGCCAAAAAGATAAATTATTGTCGGCCAGATAACGGTCAACGCGTTTTAAATACAGCAGCGCGTAATTTTGCTGATGAATAAGGTTCTCGACATTCAGTTTCTGACTCAATGGCGAGGGCGTAGCCAGAATAGAAAGCAGTTCCTGTTGGTGCAGGATTATCCCGGTGAAACCATGCTGCTTCGCACTCTGCACACCCTGAATAAACCAGGGCCAGTGCCAGATAAAGGTACTATTCAGTTCCATCAACTGGTGGGGAATACGTTTCATCGCGACATCCTGCCGTTATTTGGTCGTTTATCATAATCGAGGACACAATGAAAAAATATGCGCTGGTCGGCACGGGAGGACGTGCAGGTTTATATATTTCGGCTATCGGCGGTCAATGGCGCGAGAATGCCAAACTGGTGGCCTTTTGCGATACCAATCAGACGCGTATGAATTACGCCAATACGCTGCTGCAAAAGGAAGGTGCCGCGCCCGTTTCCACCTGGAAAGCCGCGCAGTTTGAAGAGATGATCCGCGAAACCCGCCCGGATATTATTATCGTCACGACCATGGATCGCACCCATGATGATTATATTGTGCGGGCGCTGCACGCGGGCTGCGATGTGATCACCGAAAAACCGATGACCATCGATGAGAAGCGAGCCCTGCGCATTCTGGATGCCATCGAAGAAACCGGGCATACCGTGCGCGTGGCGTTCAACTATCGCTACGCGCCGCATCACAGCAAGATACGCGAGCTGCTGATGCAGGGGGAGATTGGTCAGGTCACATCGGTGCACTTCGAGTGGCTGCTCAACACCGAGCACGGGGCAGATTATTTCCGTCGCTGGCATCGGGAAAAACGCAACAGCGGCGGCCTGCTGGTGCATAAATCCACTCACCATTTCGATCTGATGAACTTCTGGCTGGCGAGCTACCCGGAACGCGTTTATGCCGAAGGCAGCCTGCAATTCTACGGCAAAGAGAACGCCGAAAAACGCGGCGTGACACAGTTCTGTCCACGCACTCACGGCTACGCGGAAGCGAAAAATGATCCGTTTGCGCTGGAAATGGCGGAAAACCCGCAGCTTAAAGCGCTCTATCTGGACGCCGAACATGAAGATAACTATTTCCGCGATCAGAGCGTCTTTAGCGATGGGATTACCATCGAAGACACCCTGTCGGTGCTGGTGAAATACCAGAATCAGGTGCAGCTCACCTACTCCCTGAACGCTTACTTGCCGTGGGAAGGTTTGAACGTGGTGTTCAACGGCACCGAAGGGCGTCTGGAGATGAAAATTATCGAGAAATCCTACGTTAATGCAGGCGGCGAGCGTGAAAACGAAGGCAGTCTGGAGCAGTGTGATATCACCGTCTTCCCGATGTTTGCCGAACCGTGGAAAGCGGATTTCACCCTTGGCGAAGGCGGCCACGGTGGTGGCGATAACGCGATGCTGGCGGATCTTTTCGGTGTGCCGGGCAACGACCCGCTGCAACGCGCCGCCGACCACCGTGCCGGGGCGATGTCGATTCTCACCGGGATTGCCGGGAATATTTCGATGCTGCAGCAGCGCCCGGTCAATTTCCGGGAGTTTGACCTGGTTTCACGTCTGATGAAACACGCCCGGGATGGCAAAGCTTAAGCCTTACTGAGAGGGATGCTCACAACAGAAACTGAGGTGAAAATTCGGATTTCATCAATCGAGAAAACAAAGGCGCAGGGAGTAGAATGCGTGTGGGTGCTTGAGGCTATCTGTCTCAGGCATTTGCAGGACGGCAGATAGAGAAAAGCCCCGAGTGATTTTTCAATCAACCCGAGGCTTACTATATGCCACACACATATAGACTGCCTCTTACAGACCGAAAGGTCAAGGAGAAGAGAGCCATGAAGCAGCATAAGGCGATGCTTGTCGCCCTAATCATCATCTGTATTACCGCCTTACTGGCGGCGCTGATAATGAGAAAGGATCTCTGTGAGGTTCATTTCCGAACCAGCCAGACTGAAGTTGCTGTTTTCACGGCTTACGAATCCGAGTAAGAGCATCGGCGGGGAGCAATCCCCGCCACTCTTTATGTGTTCGGCTATCCTCTGAGCACCCTGTCATTACCGAAGCCCGCCTCGTGCGGGCTTCTTCATTACAAAATCAGAACATCACCCAGCCCACCAGCGGCGCAACCAGCACCATCACCACGCCTGACAGCATCATCACCAGGCTTGCCACTACCCCCTCCTGCGGGCCGAGCTCGTAGGAGCGTGCGGTTCCGGCGCCGTGTGACGCGGCGCCAAATCCTGCGCCTTTCGCCATCCCTTCCTGAATAGACAGGCGTAAAAAAAGCACATCGCCAATCGCCATGCCAAAGACGCCGGTCACCACGACGAACAGCGCGACCAAATCAGGCTGCCCGCCAAGGGGTTTCGCCGCCGCCAGCGCAAAGGGTGTCGTGACAGAGCGCACTGCCAGGCTGCGCTGAATCTCATCCGGCAACGTAAACAGCCGTGCCAGCCAGACGGAACTGGTCACCGCCACCACCGTTGCGGTAATCACCCCGGCAGAGAGTGACATCCAGTGACGCTTAATGATCGCCAGATTGTCGTACACCGGCACGGCAAACGCGATGGTCGCCGGGCCCAGCAGCCACAGCAGCCAGTGCGCTTCGCCCATATAGTTTTGATAGGAGATGTGGCCGAACACCAGCATCAGCACCAGCAGAACCGGCGTTAACACCAGCGGCATCAGCGGCAATTTGCGAAAGCGGCGATAGAGACGTTTATTGGCGAAATAGAGCACCAGCGTAATCGCAAGACACAGCACGCTCAGTTGAAAGTTACTCATGGCGCATCCGCTTCAGTTCGTAGCGATAGACTTTATCCACCACCCAGGCGGTCGCGCCGAGCACCATCATGGTACTGAGCGCAATCACCAGAAAAATACGCCAGCCATCGACCATCAGCAGTTGCGCGTAATTCACCACTGCCACGACGGCGGGCACGAAGAAGAGCAGCATTTCCGCCAGCAGCCAGCGCGAGCCCGCACGTACCCACTTCAGCGGTACAATACGACAGACAATCAGCGCCAGCATCAGCACCATCCCCACCAGGTTGGCGGGCAGCGGCAGATTCAGCCAGTTCACCAGATATTCAGCAAAAACAAACAGCCCGGCGTACAGAATGACCTGCACCGGCACCTGAAGACGTTGCAAAACGGAGGGCATCACGCGCCCTAAGGCCTCAGCCATGAAAGAAGTGTCCGGAAAAAATCAGAGGCGCACAGTATAGTGAGCGCACGAGGATGGCAGAAATGAATTAAACTCATCGCAGGTATAGTTTCGAGGCATAATCATGGACATCAGAACGCTGCGCTATTTCGTTGAAGTGGTACGACAGCAGAGCTTTACCCGCGCGGCGGAGAAACTTTTCGTCACGCAGCCCACCATCAGCAAGATGCTGAAAAACCTGGAAGATGAACTCAACAGCACCCTGCTCATCCGCGACGGGCGCAAATTGCTGCTCACCGATACCGGGCAGGTAGTATTTGAACGCGGGCTGGTGATCCTCGATGAATTTCGCCAGCTGGAAGCCGAACTGACCGATATCAACCACCTCAATAAAGGCCAGCTGCGCCTCGGCATTCCGCCAATGGTCGGCATGATGATGGCTGGGCCCATCAGCCTGTTTCGCCAGCGTTACCCCGGTGTGGAACTCAAAGTGTCCGAATTCGGCGGGCTGACGGTACAGCAGGCGGTGATGAACGGCGAGCTTGATTTAGCCATGACCGCGCTGCCGGTGGAAGAAGAAAGCGGCCTTGCGACATTACCGCTATTCAGCCATCCGCTTTGCGTGCTGGTTCCCCGTTCCGGCGAGTGGCTGGAACAGACGTCAGTTTCCCCCGAGCAGCTCGCGGCGCATCCTTTGCTTATCTATAACGAAGATTTCGCCTTAAGTCGTCAGTTGATGCATCTGTTTAATCAACACAACGTGAAGCCGCGTATCGCGGTGCGCAGCGGCCAATGGGATTTCCTCGCGGCGATGGTGCAGGCAGGCGTCGGCGTGGCGATTTTACCGGAGCCGATTTGCGAAAGGCTGGATGCGAAAACGCTGCGCTGGCTACCGCTTGAGAGCGAACTCCACTGGCAGCTGGGCATGATTTGGCGGGAGGGGGTTTATTTGTCGCACAGCGCCCAGGCGTGGCTGAAGTGCTGTGAAGGGTTTTGGTTACCGAAGTAGGCTCGCCCCCCTCACCCCGGCCCTCTCCCACAGGGAGAGGGAGAAAACCGGCACCAATATGTCATCTTCTGCGATCGGTTCCCTCTCCCTGTGGGAGAGGGTTAGGATGAGGGGGAGAATTACTCACCCTCAATCAACAGCGCTTCCAGCAAATCAAGGTCGTGCAGCAATTTCTGCAATGTCTCGTTACTGATCTGCCGCGTCGCACGCAGGTGATACAACTCCCCGCGCTCTGAACGCAGCGCCGCCAGGCGGAAACGACGTTCCAGTTGCTCTTCCAGCATGGAGGTTTCCACGTCGTTACGCCCATCGGCGCGGCGACGCAAATTACCAATCACGCGGGAACTGACTTCCGTCAGCAACTGGTTATCAATGTTCTCCTGCGTATCTGCCGCCAGTCGTTCTTCCATCTTCTGAATCGCGACAATCGCCACTTCTGCCGTTGCAGAACGGGCCAGACGCTCCTCTTTTTGCTGCTGCGGTAGATCACGAACTTCAATGTGGCGCAGCAGAATCGGCAGCATAATGACGCCGACAAACAGCGAGAAGAGAATGACGCCCGCCGACAGGAATACCAGCTCATAGCGTGCCGGGAAGACGTTACCATCAGGCAGCAGCAGCGGAATAGAGAGCACACCGGCAAGGGTGATCGCCCCGCGCACCCCGGCGAAGGAAGCAATGGCCAGTTCGCGCGTTGACCAACTGCCAAACTCCATCGGTTTTTTCTTCAGGAAGCGTTGGCTGAAGCGCTGCATCGTCCACAGCCAACCAAAGCGCACCAGCATCAGCGCCGCGTAAATCAGCAGGATGTCGGTAAACAGCATCCAGATTTCAACGTTTGGATCCGCTTCTGCAGCCACCAGCGACGTTTCGAGAATACCCGGTAATTGCAGGCCCAACAGCAGGAACACCATGCCGTTAAACACGAACTCCAGCATCGCCCAGGTACTGTTGGCACGCAGACGCATCGCCAGCGGCGCGGTTCGCATCACGCCGGAACGGGTGATGGTCATCCCCGCAGCGACCGCCGCCAGGATGCCGGAAACGCCGACGTGTTCCGCAATCAGATAAGACGCGAACGGCAACAGGAACAGCAGCACGATTTGCGTTGCCGGTTCATCGCCGCCCCAACGGCTGAGGAAGCGCAGCGAGCGACCATACAGCCAACTGACCACAAAACCGGCCAGGATGCCGCCGATGGCGACTTTCAGAAATTCAAGCGTCGCGCCGCCAACGGTAAAGACCATTGTGCCCATGGCAACCGCCACGGCAAACTTCAGCGAGACCAGACCCGAAGCGTCGTTCATCAACGCTTCACCCTGCAAAATACCCATGATTTTCTTCGGAATGCGCCCTTCACCGACAATCCCGGAGAGCGCAACCGCATCGGTTGGCGACAGTACCGCCGCCAGGGCGAATGCGGGGATCAGTGGGATGCCCGGCACCAGCCAGTAAATCAGGAAACCGATGCCAACCACCGTCACCAGAACCAGCGCAAGGGCGAGGCCGAGGATTTCGCGACCGTGCTCCAGGAATTCACGGGTCGGCGTTTTCCAGCCATCGGCGAACAGCAGCGGCGGAATGAACAGAACGAGGAACAGCTCCGGGTCGAACTCCACGTGAAGGCCAAAAGTCGGCCACGCCAGCAGCGCACCGATGGCAATCTGCATCAGCGGCAGCGGCACCTGAAATGGCAAGACACGGGTTACAACCCCGGAGAGCGAGACCACGAGGGTCATGATGAGTATGGTGAAGAATATTTCCATGCGATCCCTGTTTGCAGCGTTGTCTTATTATCTAAAACGTAAAATATGAAGCGTCATGCCTCTGTATCATACGCATACCAGAGTAACGCAAAAGGAAACGAGACGATCCTTAAAATGAAAAATTGACCGGTAAAAAAATGCGAAAAATCGTTAACAGCTGTCGCGCTGGCACAACCTTGAGGTAATGGTCGCTTTGGGGCTCCAGTCGTTATCGCTTAAGCGTGCGAGTAGCGTCTTTCCGGCATCGATACCGATTTTTCGATGCGGCACAGCCATCGTGGTGAGCGGTGGCTGACACACCCGGCTGACATCACTGTCACCAAATCCCACTACCGCTAAATCCTCTGGCACTTTGATACGCCGCCGCTGGCACTCGTACAACACGCCGCAGGCCAGTTCGTCTGATTCACACACCAGCGCGTCCAGTTCCGGCCAGGCCAGCAGAAATTCCGGTAGCTGCGCCGCGCCAGTCGAAAACGTGGGCGACGAGGCCGCGTTAATAACGCGATCCACAGAACGGTGATGACGCAGCATCGCTTTGTACCACCCTTGTAGATGTTGTTGAAACACCCACTTTTCCTGATTGGCGCACAGCAGACCAATATGCTGATAGCCACGCGTGATGAGCATTTCGGTCAGTTCAAACATCGCGGCGGCATGGTCAATACCGATGTTCATGTCGATAGGATCAGCACGTATCGCCCCAATCTCCATCACCGGGATAGACGCATTTTGCAGCCAGTTACGCACGTTTTCGCTGTGTTCAACGCTCAATAGCACCGCCGCCGCGATGTTAGACGCCAACAGAGTTTCGAGCAGTTTTTCTTCCTGCTCCGGCTGATGCTGGGACTCCGCCAGCATGATTTGGTAGCCCGCCGGTTGCAGTACCTGCTGCAATCCGGCAAACATTTCTGAGCAGCCAAATTCGCCAAGATGCGGCACGACCATCGCAATCGTCCACGATGAGGCGGAAGCCAACGCGCTCGCCGCCAGATTCGGCACATAGCCAAGCTCCTGAACGGCCGCTTCAATTTTCTCGCGTAACTTATCCGATACCGCCTCGGGCGTTCGCAGCGCCCTGGATACGGTCATCGTTCCAACCCCCGCCAGTTGGGCGACATCGGCCAGGGTAACCTTTCCCGTACTGCGTCGTTTTCGGGTAATCGACATTTGAATTCCTGAGTAAACGCTATGTTATTAGAGAGTTAGCGATCATTTTTTCTTCACATGGTGGGCAGTATACGCCGGAAATCCACAATTTTGCTGTGAATTGATGCGCCTCGATTTGATAGCGCTATCACAATTTCCAATGATACATTTTGATAGCGCTATCTTTGTGACAATCATCACGGTTACTAACTTCGCCGTTGAATAAAGTTTGCTCATTCCATACACCCACGTTGCAGGAGAATCCATGTGCTGAACCAATGGCTGAATGACACCACCATTGCACTACGAAACGAGGTCGAAAGCTGGCCTCAGGCGCTGGAGATTTGCGCTCAGCCACTGCTTGAGTCCGGCGTTATCGAACCCGGTTACGTGACGGCGATAATCCAGCAGCATCAAAAATTGGGCCCCTATTACGTCCTGGCACCCGGCCTGGCAATGCCACACGCCCGCCCGGAAGAAGGCGCACGAGGAATGGGATTATCATTGCTGAAGTTACAGCACGGTGTAACGTTCGGCGCCGATGAATTTGATCCTGTCGATGTGATTATCATGCTCGCCGCTCCCGATAAGCACAGCCATATTGAAATGATTTCGGCGCTTGCCGAGCTTTTTTCCAGCGAAGAGGATCTCGCTTTGCTTCATCAGGCGAAAACATTAGAGGAGATTAAAACCATTATTTCTCGTTTCTGATTTTATTTTTCTCCGTTTTAAATGCTCACGATCTCCCCTGACATCGTGCGCCCGTACTCTACTCAAAATAAGGTAACAACCATGAAAATAATGGCAATTTGTGGCTCCGGTTTGGGCAGTAGTTTTATGGTGGAAATGAATATCAAAAAAGTGCTGAAGAAATTAAATATTGAGGCGGAGGTTGAGCACTCAGATTTATCTTCGGCAACACCTGGCGCAGCCGATCTTTTTGTGATGGCGAAAGATATTGCCAGTAGCGCCAGCGTTCCGGAAAGTCAGCTCGTCGTCATTAACAACATTATCGATATTAATGAATTAGAAACTAAGCTCAGCGCTTATTTCTCGGCACAATAATCCTGATTAAAGCGAGGCGGATATGTTTATCCTTGAAACGCTAAATTTTGTTGTCGATATTCTTAAAGTCCCGTCCGTTCTGGTCGGGTTAATCGCCTTAATTGGCCTCGTGGCACAGAAAAAATCATTTTCTGATGTGGTGAAAGGCACCATCAAAACCATTCTCGGCTTCATTGTGCTGGGAGGCGGCGCATCCGTACTGGTAGGTTCACTGAATCCACTCGGCGGGATGTTCGAGCACGCGTTCAACATTCAGGGCATCATTCCTAACAACGAAGCGATCGTCTCTATCGCGCTGGAAAAATATGGCGCATCGACGGCACTTATTATGGCTTTCGGCATGGTCGCCAATATCATCGTCGCCCGCTTCACACGGCTGAAGTACATCTTCCTGACCGGGCACCATACGTTTTATATGGCGTGCATGATCGGCGTGATTTTGACGGTGGCAGGCTTCGACGGTATCGGTCTGGTATTTACCGGCTCACTGATTCTTGGCCTTGTGATGGCCTTCTTCCCGGCGCTGGCACAGCGTTACATGAAGCGTATTACTGGCACTGACGATATCGCGTTTGGTCACTTCGGCACGCTGGGTTATGTGCTTTCTGGCTGGATTGGCAGCGTGTGCGGGAAAGGTTCACGCTCTACCGAAGAGATGAACCTGCCGAAAAATCTGAGCTTCCTGCGCGACAGTTCAATCTCTATCTCGCTCACCATGATCATTATTTACATGATTCTGGCCGTCAGTGCCGGGCGTGAATATGTTGAAACTCAGCTCAGCGGCGGGCAAAACTACCTGGTTTACTCCATCATTCAGGCCATCACCTTTGCGGCGGGCGTGTTCATTATTCTTCAGGGTGTGCGTTTAATCCTCGCGGAAATCGTGCCGGCCTTTACCGGCTTCTCAGAAAAGCTGGTGCCTAACGCCCGACCAGCGCTGGATTGTCCGGTGGTGTACCCGTATGCACCAAACGCAGTTTTAATTGGTTTCCTGTTCAGCTTTCTCGGCGGGCTGGTCGGCTTATTCCTGCTCGGTCAGTTCAAGCTGGTACTGATTCTTCCTGGCGTCGTGCCGCACTTCTTCACCGGCGCAACCGCTGGCGTATTTGGTAATGCCACCGGGGGCCGTCGCGGCGCGATGATCGGCGCATTTGCCAATGGCCTGCTGATCACCTTCCTGCCTGTGCTGCTGTTGCCAGTGCTGGGGGCGATTGGCTTCGCGAATACCACCTTCTCCGACGCGGATTTCGGCGTCGTTGGCATCATCATGGGTAACCTGGCGCGCTACCTCTCTCCGATGGCGATTACCGGCCTGGTGGTGGCGCTGTTTGCGCTACTGGTGGTCTACAACATCGTGAAAAGTAAACCTAACGCGCAGCAGCAGGATACAGGAGCAAAATCATAATGTGTGATGAACTGAAAAAACTGGCGCGTGATATTCGCGTCGCCACGCTGAAATCCTTAACCCAGCTCGGTTTTGGCCACTATGGCGGCAGCATGTCGGTTGTGGAAACGCTGGCGGTGCTGTATGGCGACGTGATGCGCATCGACCCCGCCGACCCGGACTGGCCGCAGCGCGACTATTTTGTTCTGTCGAAAGGTCATGCAGGCCCGGCGCTGTACAGCACCCTGGCGATTAAAGGTTATTTCCCGATGGAGGAGCTGGCCACGCTTAACCAGAATGGCACGCGCCTGCCAAGCCACCCGGACCGGCTCAAAACACGCGGCGTGGATGCCACCACCGGCTCGCTCGGCCAGGGGATATCCATTGCGGCAGGAATGGCGCTGTCGCATAAGCTCGCCAGCCGCCCAAACCGCGTATTTTGCATTGTCGGTGACGGCGAACTGAATGAAGGCCAGTGCTGGGAAGCGTTTCAGTTTATTGCCCACCATAAGCTGAACAATCTGTTGGTGTTTATCGACTGGAACAAGCAGCAACTGGACGGGGAGCTGGACGACATTATCGCCCCCTTCGATCTTGCGGAAAAATTCCAGGCTTTCGGTTTCGATGTGCAAACGGTGAAAGGCGATGATATTGCAGCGATTCAGGCCGTCACCCGCCCGGTACGCAGCGGTGATGAGCGTCCTCGCATCGTGATTCTTGATAGCGTGAAAGGACAAGGCGTGCCTTATCTGGAAAGTTTGAGCAACACCCACCATCTGCGCCTGAATGATGAGATGCGAGAGGCGCTGACTGAATCTATTCGCCAACTGGAGGCCGCATATGATTAAGGTTGCACCTGCGGGAGAGAAAGACACCGTTGAAATGCGTAAAGTCTACGCAGGATTTATCGCCGAACAAGTGAAGGCGGGCAGCGAGATTATCGCGCTGGAGGCAGACCTGATGAGCTCGATGGCGATGGATAGCGTGCAGCGTGAATTTCCCCGCCACGTTATCAACTGCGGGATCATGGAAGCCAACGTGATTGGCACTGCGGCAGGCCTGGCGCTCACCGGGCGGAAACCCTTCGTCCACACGTTTACCGCGTTCGCCAGTCGTCGCTGCTTCGACCAGTTGTTTATGTCGCTGGATTATCAGCGCAATAACGTCAAAGTCATCGCCTCTGACGCGGGCGTCACCGCTTGCCACAACGGCGGCACACATATGTCATTTGAGGATATGGGCATTGTGCGCGGGCTGGCGCACTCCGTGGTACTGGAAGTAACCGACGCGGTGATGTTCAAAGATATTCTGCGCCAACTTGCCACGCTGGAGGGTTTCTATTGGGTACGCACCATCCGCAAACAGGCGCCAACGGTTTATCAGGCGGGCTCAACATTCACTATCGGTAAAGGCAACGTTCTGCGCGACGGCAATGACATCACGTTGATCGCTAACGGCATTATGGTAGCGAAAGCGCTGGAAGCGGCGGAAAAGCTTGCTGCTGAAGGGGTGAGTGCCGCCGTTATCGATATGTTTACGCTCAAGCCAATAGACCGCATGCTGGTGAAGAACTATGCCGAGAAAACCGGGAGAATTGTTATCTGCGAAAACCACAGTATTCATAACGGGCTGGGTTCAGCGGTGGCGGAAGTCCTGGTGGAAACCTGCCCGGTGCCGATGCGCCGTGTGGGCGTAAAAGAACGCTATGGCCAGGTAGGTACGCAGGAATTTCTGGAGCAGGAGTATGGGTTGACACGTGATGATATTGTCGCGGCGGCAAGGGAACTGATGTAATTCAGGGATCAAAAAAGCGGCCGTGAGGCCGCTTTAGAGGGACTGTAATGAGCACGCTGTAAATAGCCTGATGGCGCTGCGCTTATCAGGCCGACGAAGCGATTTAAATCGCCCAGCCACCCGCATAAAACGCCACCAGCGCCACCGCTATCACGATAGTGCCAATGTTCAGCTTACGCCATTCGCCCGATACCACGCGGCCAACCACCAGCGTCGCGAAACCAATCATAATGCCGGTCACGATGTTACAGGTCAGTACGATGAAAACGGCGGTAATCAGGCCAGACATTGCATCAACAAAGTCGTTGAAATCGATGCGCGCCACATTGCTCAGCATCAGCAGACCGACATACATCAGCGCCGGAGCGGTGGCGTAGGCCGGAACCAGGTAAGAGAGCGGAGAGAGGAACAGGATCAGCAGGAACAGAACGCCAACGGTTATCGCCGTTAAGCCCGTTTTGCCGCCCGCCGCCGTACCGGCCGCAGATTCGATATACACCGCCGCTGGCGCTGCGCCAACAAACGCGGAGAACACGCTGCTCAGGGAGTCCGTGGTCAGCGCTTTGCCGCCGTTGATAATCTGCCCATCTTTATCCAGCAGGTTAGCCTGACCGGCTACGGCACGAATGGTACCGGTGGCGTCGAACACCGCGGTCATGACCAGCGCCAGCACGCTTGGCAGTACGACCGGGTTCAGCGCGCCCATAATATCCAGACTGCCAATCAAGGAGTTACCGTTGTCATCGCTCAGAGAAGGCATAGCGAAGAAACCGGAGAAGTGCACATTCGGGTCAAAAATCAGGCCGACAATCGACACACCGATAATGGTCAGCAGAATGCCGCCCGGCACTTTCAGTTTTTCGAGGCCAATAATCATCGCCAGACCAACCAGCGACATAATCACCGGGAAGCTGGCAAAATGCCCTAGCGCAACCGGCAAGCCATCCAGCGGATTCTTGATAACCAGACCGACGCCGTTCGCCGCAATCAACAGCAGGAACAGGCCGATACCAATACCCGTGCCGTGCGCGATGCCCTGCGGCAAATTGCGCAAAATCCAGCTACGGATGCCCGTCGCAGAAATAATGGTGAACAGAACACCCATCAGGAAGACCGCGCCCAGCGCAACCGGAATACTGATTTGCTGCCCCAGCACCAGACTGAAGGCAGTGAACGCAGTCAGCGAGATAGCACAACCAATAGCCAACGGCAGGTTCGCCCACAGGCCCATGACGATGGAGCCGACACCGGCTACCAGACAGGTAGCCACGAAGACCGCTGCCGGCGGGAAGCCCGCTTTGCCGAGCATCCCCGGCACGACGATGACGGAATAGACCATCGCCAGGAAGGTGGTAAGACCGGCGACAATCTCCTGACGAACGGAGCTACCACGAGCAGAAATTTTAAACCAGGCGTCGAGTGAACCGCCGGTACGCGCTGAAGGCGTAGACATAGAAAACATCCCCTGAAAATTTTTATCATTCGTCCGTACACGTGGTGGACAATCCACTGCCAGCTAAACGTCATCTCCTTGTGCTTAAACCTCGCGGCAAAGGGGAGCCGCAAAAAAGCAAACGTTTAACTCCGCGCATACAAAACGGTTGAGCGTTACCACCTACGCTACGGATGCAGCATAGGCATTTCCTGAGCACCTTTCGGCAACTTGACGAAGCATAAAACGTCAAAAAAGCCAGCAGAAGGCGTCAGAATTTTAAGGCAAACGATTATCTGGTTTTTATGGCACCATTTTCAACTGATGTTTATGCCATTTCGCTAAATTTCGCTTAAGACGATGAAGAAATCACCAACCTATGCGCAAACGTTATCGTTGATGCGCAATTCAACAACAATTTCGTTGCAAATCGGGCGCTACTCACCGGGTAGCGAAAAGGGGCCGCCCTTTTCAATTGCCTGTTGCCAGGCCGGACGCGCTTCCACGCGTTCTTTCCACGCAGTGATATTAGGCAGAGACGATATTCCCCCGCGAGATAGCAACGCAAACAGCGGAAAACTCATCTGAATGTCTGCCATGCTCAGGCTCTCTCCCGCAAACCACGTCGACTTCGCAAGATGTGCTTCGATAAACCCGGCATGCGTGGCTAACTGATTATTCAGCCAGGCTTTCTGAACGCCCCTTCCCAGCACTTTCCCCACCGTGCGCAATCCCAATGGCACCGGAGATTTACCCAACATCTGCAAAACCAGCTTGATCATCATGAGCGACATCAACGAGCCTTCGGCATAGTGCAGCCAGAAGCGATACTGCAGTTTTCCCTCAATATCCTGCGGTTTAAAGCGGCTTTCGGGATCGCCGATTTCTTGCAGATACTCAAGAATCGCCCCGGATTCAGCGATAACGTGGCCGTCGTTCTCAACAATCGGCGATTTACCCAGCGGATGGATTTTTTTCAGGGAA
The DNA here is from genome assembly GCA_003315335.1 of Pseudocitrobacter faecalis. Taxonomy (GTDB): domain Bacteria; phylum Pseudomonadota; class Gammaproteobacteria; order Enterobacterales; family Enterobacteriaceae; genus Pseudocitrobacter; species Pseudocitrobacter faecalis. Next base: position 65,902 of record QNRL01000011.1, on the reverse strand, counting down.
TCGGGTGCCAGCATATCGGCACCGCGCTGATAGCGGACAATCTGGTAAGGCAGGTTTAATTCTTCCAGTGCCCAGAGCACGCGCTGAGAGCGGGATTGATTCAGATGATGGACGGTTAACATGGTTTTCTCCGCAGGTTTGTTCAAATTAACTATAGGAACAGACGGCGATCCCCGTAAAAATTGCGGCGAAAAAAACGTCAATTCAACTGGCGAACAGGGGGAGGAGAGGTAGACTTAAAGTGTCAGCACAAACCGGAACCTCCAACCCGTAGCTCGACCGAGGGATGCTGATGTCGGGGGAAACCCTCCCATGAACCAGTGGGATAGAGCGAAAGACAAAGACCGGAACATACGAAAGCGCCCAGTTGTGGCGCTTTCGTTTTTTAATCGTCTTCCAGCAGGCGTGCGCCGGTGCCCTCTTCCCCCAGCTTATCGCCAGGGTTACGCAGCGGGCAGTCACGCAGCGACATACAGCCGCAACCGATGCAGCCATCAAGCTGGTCGCGCAGTGCTTCCATCGAGTGAATACGTTTATCCAGCTCCTGACGCCACTGGGTGGTCAGGCGTTTCCAGTCTTTTTGCCCCAGCGTATGCCCTTCCGGCACCACGCCCAGCGACTCGCCGATCGTGGCAAGCGGGATGCCCAAACGCTGAGCGATTTTAATGATTGCCACATAGCGCAGCACATCACGTTTGTATCGCCGCTGGTTGCCCGCATTGCGCTGGCTGCGAATAAGCCCTTTGCTCTCATAGAAGTGCAAAGCGGAGACGGCAACCCCGGTACGTCTGGCGACTTCGCCCGGCGTGAGCAGCGTTTTAATGCGCGTTGGTTTTTTTTCCATTTTCTGCTTTACCTCAAGTTAACTTGAGGAATTATACTCGCCAGCAAGACAAAAGTTGAAGCAAAAATAGACAACGGGGAGAGCCTTATGTCCCATCGGGAAATTATTCAAACGCTTATCGAATGGATAGATGAACATATCGATCAACCACTGAACATTGATGTTGTGGCGAAAAAATCCGGCTACTCAAAGTGGTACCTGCAACGGATGTTCCGCACCGAGATGCATCAAACGCTGGGCGACTACATCCGTCAACGTCGTCTGTTATTGGCAGCGCAGGAGTTGCGTAACACGCAACGACCGATTTTCGATATTGCGATGGATCTGGGATATGTTTCCCAGCAGACCTTCTCACGTGTCTTCCGCCGCGAATTCGACCGCACACCGAGCGACTATCGCCACCGTCTGTCAGCATGAACACCGCGCCGGATGACGCTTACGTGCATCCGGCCTACAGATAAAACAGAAAGTTACATTCACCCCCTCTCTTATGTAACTATTGTCAGCGATAAATGGCGCAATTTGCTGTGTTTACCTCTGGTGAATAAAACAGCAATTGTGATATAGTTCACACTATAGAGTGAAACAAAAACAGCGTTTCATATCATTTGTGAATGCCTGTCGATAGCCAGAGTGAACCGCACCTTCGTGAGAACGCCGCGCTGTCAGGGCATACCGTTTATCTCTGAGGATAAGGTCTCATGGTTTCCATCTCTACAGGTGTCGTGCTGTTACGCTGGCCGCTGTTTAGCGCCGTTTTAATGTTCCTTGCCAGTACGCTGAAAATTCGCTTACGTAAAGCCGATTACGCGGGTCTCGCGGTGATTTGTAGCGTTCTGGGCGTGGCGTCTGCCTGCTGGTTCGCAACGGGGTTGCTGGGGATTACGATGGTGGATATTGCAACTATCTGCAATAACATCAAAGAGGTGATGGTGGAAGTGATGAGCCAGACACCGCCAGAATGGCCGATGGTGTTGACCTGATAAAATCGTATTCATAAAAAAACCTGCTTTCGCAGGTTTTTTTATGTCTGAAAATCAGAACGGGATATCGTCGTCGAAATCCATTGGCGGTTCGTTAGACGGTGCCGGTGCGGACTGTTGCTGCGGACGAGACTGCGCGCCGCCGCTGAACTGGTTGCCGCCCTGCGGTTGCTGAGGCTGACCCCAACCGCCCTGCTGCTGACCCTGACCACCTGCCGGTGCGCCGCCGCCCTGACGGCCACCCAACATCTGCATGGTGCCGCCAACGTTTACAACCACTTCGGTGGTGTATTTTTCAACGCCGGACTGATCGGTCCATTTACGGGTACGCAGCTGGCCTTCAATATAAACCTGAGAGCCTTTACGCAGGTATTCACCCGCAACTTCCGCGAGTTTGCCGAACAGCACAACACGGTGCCATTCGGTCTGCTCTTTCATTTCACCGGTCGCTTTATCACGCCAGGATTCGGAAGTAGCCAGCGTAATGTTGGCAACTGCGCCACCATTCGGCATGTAGCGTACTTCCGGGTCCTGGCCCAGATTACCGACGAGAATCACCTTGTTTACGCCTCTGCTGGCCATGATTGTCTCTCCTGATGCGTTACTGAATACGGTTATAAATAGTGTAAACGCGCGATTGTAGCATTACAAAGCGGTGTTTTGATAGCATGCGAGGCCCATTCCATAAAACTCATTGGCGTTGAATATCTTACACTGTTATATGGAATGCACATTCCACTACTGTATATTCATTCAGGGTGAATTGTGTCATAATTAGCCGTTTCCGCCGTTTGTCCTTCAAACAAATCTGGCAAGCCGAGTCTCTACCGGGAAAGGTAAATGGATAAGATCGAAGTTCGGGGCGCCCGCACCCACAATCTCAAAAATATCAACCTCATCATCCCGCGCGACAAACTGATTGTCGTTACCGGGCTGTCGGGGTCTGGCAAATCTTCACTGGCTTTCGACACCCTTTACGCCGAGGGGCAGCGTCGCTACGTCGAATCGCTTTCTGCGTATGCGCGCCAGTTCCTGTCGCTGATGGAGAAGCCGGATGTCGATCATATTGAAGGGCTGTCGCCTGCAATCTCTATTGAGCAGAAGTCGACCTCCCACAACCCGCGTTCCACGGTCGGGACCATTACCGAAATTCACGACTACCTGCGTCTGCTGTATGCCCGCGTAGGCGAGCCGCGCTGCCCCGATCACGACGTGCCGCTGGCAGCGCAAACCGTGAGCCAGATGGTCGACAACGTGCTAACACAGCCGGAAGGCAAACGCCTGATGCTGCTGGCGCCTATCATTAAAGAGCGTAAAGGCGAGCACACCAAAACGCTGGAAAACCTGGCAAGCCAGGGTTATATCCGCGCACGTATTGATGGCGAAGTGTGTGACCTGTCCGATCCGCCGACGCTGGAACTGCAAAAGAAACACACCATTGAAGTGGTTATCGACCGCTTCAAGGTGCGTGAAGACCTGGCGCAGCGTCTGGCCGAGTCATTTGAAACCGCACTGGAGCTTTCCGGCGGCACGGCGATCGTCTCCGATATGGATGACCCGAAAGCGGACGAACTGCTCTTCTCCGCCAACTTCGCCTGCCCGATTTGCGGCTACAGCATGAGCGAGCTGGAACCGCGTCTGTTCTCGTTCAACAACCCGGCGGGCGCGTGCCCAACCTGTGACGGCCTGGGCGTACAGCAATATTTCGATCCGGATCGCATCATCCAGAACCCGGAGCTGTCGCTGGCGGGTGGCGCGATTCGCGGTTGGGATCGCCGTAACTTCTACTATTTCCAGATGCTGCGCTCACTGGCGGAGCACTATGATTTCGACGTTGAAGCGCCGTGGGGCAGCCTGAACGCGTCAGTGCAGAAAGTGGTGCTGTACGGTTCCGGTAAAGAATCCATCGAATTCAAATACATGAACGATCGCGGCGATACCTCCGTGCGCCGCCATCCGTTTGAAGGCGTGCTGCATAACATGGAGCGCCGTTATAAAGAGACGGAATCCAGCGCGGTGCGCGAAGAGCTGGCGAAATTTATCAGCAATCGTCCGTGCGCCAGCTGTGAAGGTACGCGTCTGCGTCGCGAAGCGCGTCACGTGTATGTTGAAAATACCCCGCTGCCGACCATCTCCGACATGAGCATCGGCCATGCGATGGACTTCTTCAACAACCTGAAACTTTCCGGCCAGCGCGCCAAAATCGCCGAAAAAGTGCTGAAAGAGATTGGCGATCGCCTGAAATTCCTGGTGAACGTTGGCCTGAACTACCTGACGCTCTCCCGCTCGGCGGAAACGCTTTCCGGCGGTGAAGCCCAGCGTATCCGTCTGGCGAGCCAGATTGGTGCCGGGCTGGTTGGCGTGATGTACGTGCTGGATGAGCCGTCCATCGGCCTGCACCAGCGTGATAACGAACGTTTGCTTGGCACATTGATTCACCTGCGTAACCTCGGTAACACGGTGATCGTGGTCGAACACGACGAAGACGCCATTCGCGCCGCCGACCATGTCATCGACATCGGCCCTGGCGCGGGTGTGCACGGCGGTCAGGTTGTCGCGGAAGGAACGCTGGACGATATTATGGCAGTACCGGAGTCATTAACCGGCCAGTTCATGAGTGGCAAACGTAAAATCGACGTGCCGAAAAAACGCGTACCAGCCAATCCGGAAAAAGTCCTGAAGCTGAGCGGTGCGCGCGGTAACAACCTGAAAGATGTCACTCTGACGCTGCCGGTTGGTCTGTTCACCTGTATTACCGGGGTATCCGGCTCCGGGAAATCAACGCTGATTAACGACACGCTGTTCCCAATCGCCCAGCGCCAGCTTAACGGCGCGACTATCGCCGAACCGGCGCCGTATCGTGACGTTCAGGGGCTTGAGCATTTCGACAAAGTTATTGATATCGACCAAAGCCCGATTGGCCGTACGCCGCGCTCTAACCCGGCGACTTACACCGGTGTCTTCACGCCTGTGCGTGAGTTGTTCGCGGGCGTGCCGGAATCGCGCGCCCGCGGGTATACGCCTGGGCGTTTCAGCTTTAACGTGCGCGGCGGTCGCTGTGAGGCCTGTCAGGGCGATGGCGTGATCAAAGTTGAGATGCACTTCCTGCCGGATATCTATGTGCCGTGCGACCAGTGCAAAGGAAAACGCTATAACCGCGAAACGCTGGAGATTAAGTACAAAGGCAAAACCATCCACGAAGTACTGGATATGACTATCGAAGAAGCACGTGAATTCTTTGATGCCGTACCGGCGCTGGCGCGTAAGCTGCAAACGCTGATGGACGTAGGCCTGACCTACATTCGTCTCGGCCAGGCGGCGACAACGCTATCGGGTGGTGAAGCCCAGCGCGTCAAACTGGCGCGTGAGCTCTCTAAACGCGGCACCGGGCAGACCCTGTACATTCTTGATGAACCGACTACCGGCCTGCACTTCGCGGATATCCAGCAACTGCTGGAAGTCCTGCACCAGTTGCGCGACCAGGGCAACACCATCGTGGTGATTGAGCACAACCTTGATGTGATCAAAACCGCCGACTGGATTGTTGACCTCGGCCCGGAAGGCGGTAGCGGCGGCGGGGAAATACTCGTCTCTGGCACACCGGAAACCGTCGCCGAATGTGAAGCCTCACATACGGCCCGCTTCCTTAAACCGATGCTGAAGTAGTCATTTCGCTAGCTGCTGCCGGGTTTGTTCCGGCAGCAGCGTGATTGCCTGCTGATACGAGGCATCCACCAGATAGTAAATTTGCGAATCCGGCAACGTGCCGTCGAGGTAAACCGTGCTCCAGTGTGCTTTATTAAGATGACGGCTGGGGCGCACATCGCTGTGCTGCTGACGCAGCAGTTCTGCCAGCTCCGGGCTGGTTTTCAACGACACTGCCGGGCGCTCCTCCACCTCTTTAACCATCGCGAAAAGCACATCCGCAACCTTAATCTGCGTCGCTTTCCAGTCGCTGTGCACGCTTTGTTCTGCGCCACTCTTCGCCATGCAGTACACCAAAAGATCCGAACTGGTCATATTATACCTCTTAGTCTCACGAGCCACGGTGTGCCAAACGTCATCACCTCAGTGTGCAACAAGACGCCGAAAGGTGAAACCTTCCGGCGACTGTTTTTTGACTAAAAAAGCATCATTTATCTGCTGGGCGTTTAGTACTCGGAATTAACAATCACTTCTTCGTTGTACTTACCCGCCTGCGGCAGCGGTCGATAGGTGGAGTTTGAGGCGCGCAACACGCGGATACCGCGCGCACCCGCTTCACGCGCTGCCGAGATATCGTTATCCGAATCGCCGTAGAAGACCTTTACGCCCTTCTCTTTCAGCCACTGCGTTTTAGTGTTCTGGCCCGGTTTATCACCGGCGAAAATGACCGGATTCATGCTGGTCGCCGGGATCAGGAAATAGTCCTGCAACGTTTTGGAGACCGTTTCCGTTTTGGTTTCGCTACGCCCGGTAATGAAATAGATGCTGTCGCCGCGCTTCACGTGCATCGCAATCAGTGAACGCGCCACTTCTTTTGGAATGCTGAACTCATCCCAGCCATTGTTCATTTTTTCCCAGAACGCCGGATTCTTCAGATACTCTTGGCTGCCCGGAGACCAGGTTTTCTGCCCGCGCCAGAAGCCGGGGCTGGAAAACAGCACCGTATCATCGATATCAAAACCCACCGCCATCTGTGGATGATTCATCAGACTGTTTTCAATTTGCGCCACTGATACCCAGTGGATGGGAGCCTGTTCGGCCAGTTTAGCGACATCCGTACCCGGATAAAGCGGAGAAGGTGATGAAGCGTGAGCGGTAACCGTGTTATTTAACGCGAACAACAAACAAACGGCGCTCAGCGCCTGTGTGATCTTGCGCATAGTTTTCCCTAAATCGTCGTCTTGTTTTTGTTTTAAAGTGAGTGATGCTTCAAAAAATTAGAAAGACCTTAACGGTTACAGGGAGTGAAGGAAAGGATTTTCCAGGATTTATCCTGGAAAAAGGATAAGGGATCACATTTTTACAGAGGGGACGCTTCGCGCAGCAGCGTTGCCGCGCGAAGAGTGAGCACTTGCTTACATTACTGCCGCAAATGCCTGCGCAACGCGGTGCACGTTACGGGAGTTTAGCCCGGCAACGCACATACGCCCGCTGGCGATCAGATAGACGCCGAACTCGTCACGCAGACGATCAACCTGCGCAGCGCTCAGGCCGGTATAGCTGAACATACCGCGTTGCTTAAGAAGGTAATCAAAATTCCCCTGCGGCATCGCCTCTTTCAGTACGTTCACCAACGTCTGGCGCATATCCAGAATACGTGTGCGCATAGCCTCTACCTCCGCAAGCCACGAGGCTTTCAGCGCGTCGTCATTCAACACGGTAGAGACAAGCTGTGCGCCGGTTGTCGGCGGGCTGGAGTAGTTGCGGCGTACCGTCGCTTTCAACTGGCCCAGCACACGTCCTGCGGCGTCCGCATCTTCACAGACCACGGACAAGCCGCCGATACGCTCACCATACAACGAGAAAATTTTTGAAAATGAGTTGCTCACCAGCACTGGCAAGCCCGCCGCTGCAATCGTACGGATGGCATACGCATCCTGCTCCATGCCGCCGCCAAAGCCCTGATAGGCGATATCAAGGAACGGGATCAGGTTGCGCGCCTTCAGCACTTCCGTCACCGCATCCCACTGGCTGTTAGTCAGGTCAGCGCCGGTTGGGTTGTGGCAGCACGGATGCAGCAGCACGATGCTTTGTGCAGGCAGCGCATTAAGGGTTTCCAGCAACGCGTCAAAACGCACGCCGTTGGTCTCAGGGTCAAACCATGGATACGTTTTGACGGTAAAACCCGCGCCTTCAAAGATGGCGACGTGGTTTTCCCAGGTCGGATCGCTGACCCAGACGCCGGAATTTGGGAAGTAGCGTTTGAGGAAATCTGCACCCACTTTCAGCGCTCCGGAACCGCCCAGTGTCTGAATGGTGGCGACGCGTTTCTGCGCCAGCACCGGGTGGTCAGCACCAAACAGCAGCGGCGCAATGGCCTGACGGTAGCTATTCAGCCCTTCCATCGGCAGGTAAAGCGAGGCGCTATGCGGTTCAGCAGCAAGGCGCTTTTCGGCCTCAGCAACGGCCTGAAGCTGGGGAATGATGCCCTCTTCGTTATAGTACAGGCCGATACTCAGGTTCACTTTGTCGCTGCGCGGATCCTCTTTGAAACGCTCCATCAGCGAGAGAATGGGGTCGCCAGCGTAGGCGTCAACTTTTTGAAACACGAGGTGGTTCTCCAGGTTTACAGAAGGCAGGTAATAACACAATAAACCGGAAGCGGAAGAAGATCGAGAGGATGTTGTCAGGAACATTGTCGGATGCGACTTGCGTCTTATCCGTCCTGGGTGAAAGCACGATTTGTAGGCCGGATAAGCGTCAGCGCATCCGGCACCACAAAATCAGTCGATGTACTTCATCGCCACGCGTGACGTCAGACGTGTAATAAGTTCGTAAGCACTCACTTTTGTGATTTCAGCGATGCGTTCAACGGGGAGTCCTTCGCCCCACATCACCACCGGGTCGCCCGCTTTATCCTGCGCTTCTGGCCCCAGGTCAACGCAGATCATATCCATCGCCACGCGCCCAACAATCGGCACTTCACGGCCATTAACCAGCACCGGGGTGCCGGACGGCGCAGCGCGTGGGTAACCATCGCCGTAGCCCATCGCCACCACGCCCAGGCGCGTATCGCGCTCGCTGACCCAGGTACCGCCGTAGCCGACCGGCTCACCCGCTTTATGCTCGCGCACGGCAATCAGGCTGGAGGTCAACGACATCACCGGCTGGAAACCGAAATCCGGCCCCCAGGGCTTTTGTTCCAGCGGCGATACGCCGTAGAGAATGATGCCTGGACGCGCCCAGTCGAAATGCGACTGCGGCCACAGCAAAATGCCGCCAGACGCTGCGATAGAGCGTTTCCCCGGCTTGCCTTCACAGAAAGTATTGAAGATATCGAGCTGTTTTTCCGTCGCGCCGCACTCGGGTTCATCGGCACGCGCAAAGTGGCTGACGATGTTGACCGGCTGGCTGACATTTTTACACTGGCTCAGACGTTGATAAAACGCGTCCGCCGCTTCCGGACGCACGCCGAGACGGTGCATACCCGTATCCAGTTTCATCCATACCGTCACCGGACGGCTGAGCTGCGCAGTTTCCAGCGCTTCCAGCTGTTCCATGTTATGCACGGCGGTATGAAGCTGCTGTTCAGCGATAACCGGTAGATCGGTGGCGTTGAAAAAGCCTTCCAGCAGTAAGATGGGCTGGGTAATGCCGCCCTCGCGCAACCGCAGGGCCTCTTCCAGACGTGCGACGCCAAAGGCGTCGGCATCGGGGAGCGTTCGCGCGGTCTCCAGAAGACCGTGTCCGTAGGCGTTCGCTTTCACCACCGCAACCAGTTTGCTGGCAGGCGCCAGTTCACGCAGACGTTGCAGATTGTGTCGCAGAGCGCGGCGGTTAATCACTACAGTTGCCGCTTGCATTTGTGTTCCTTGAAAAGTGTTTGCTTGAGTTACCTGAATCAATATTGTTATTCGTCGTCGTACTGCGGGCCCGCGTAGTTATCGAAACGCGACCATTGACCGTTAAAGGTAAGGCGTACGGTACCGATCGGGCCGTTACGCTGCTTACCGATAATAATCTCGGCAATGCCTTTTAAGTCACTGTTTTCGTGATAAACCTCATCACGGTAGATAAACATGATTAAGTCGGCATCCTGTTCGATTGAGCCAGATTCACGCAGGTCGGAGTTGACCGGGCGCTTATCGGCACGTTGTTCCAGTGAGCGGTTAAGCTGCGACAGCGCCACCACTGGCACATGTAATTCTTTCGCTAACGCTTTGAGCGAGCGGGAGATTTCCGCGATTTCCAGTGTACGGTTGTCCGAAAGCGACGGCACACGCATCAATTGAAGGTAGTCGATCATGATAAGGCCGATACCGCCATGCTCACGAGCAATACGTCGCGCACGAGAGCGCACTTCTGTCGGCGTCAGGCCGGAGGAGTCATCGATGTAGATGTTACGCTTCTCAAGCAGAATGCCCATCGTGCCGGAAATACGCGCCCAATCTTCATCATCCAATTGACCGGTACGGATTTTGGTCTGATCGACGCGCGACAACGACGCCAGAGAACGCATCATAATCTGTTCCGATGGCATCTCCAGCGAGAAGATTAATACCGGTTTATCCTGCAACATCGCCGCATTTTCGACGAGGTTCATTGCAAATGTCGTTTTACCCATCGACGGACGCGCGGCGACGATAATCAAATCTGATGGCTGCAAGCCCGCGGTTTTCTTATTGAGATCGTCATAGCCGGTGTTTACGCCGGTTACACCATCGTGCGGCTGCTGGAAAAGTTGCTCGATACGCGCGACGGTGGCGTCCAGCACATCGGCGATATTTTTCGGGCCTTCATCTTTATTGGCGCGGCTTTCCGCGATTTTAAAGACGCGGGATTCCGCGAGATCCAACAAATCTTCGCTGGTACGCCCCTGAGGATCAAACCCGGCCTCGGCGATCTCATTCGCTACCGAGATCATTTCACGGACAACGGCGCGTTCGCGGACGATATCAGCATAAGCGCTAATGTTCGCCGCACTTGGCGTATTTTTTGACAGTTCTGCCAGGTAAGCAAAACCGCCCACGCTATCAAGCTGCCCCTGACGCTCCAGCGATTCCGCGAGCGTAATCAGGTCGATCGGGCTGCCTGTTTCCTGTAAGCGCCCCATTTCGGTAAAGATATGGCGGTGCGGACGGGTATAAAAATCATCAGATACGACACGCTCGGCAACGTCGTCCCAGCGTTCGTTATCCAGCATCAAACCGCCCAACACCGACTGTTCCGCTTCAATCGAGTGCGGCGGCACTTTCAGCCCGGCGACCTGAGGGTCACGCTCACGAGCTTCAGTCTGTTGTTTGTTGAAGGGTTTATTTGCTGCCATAGTGAATGGAGTTACCGAGATAGAAAGAGAGGACAAGTATAGCGACAAAGCTACCATGGCTAAAGCGCTATCCACGTATGGCGAAGGGTTTGAGCCAGCCGTTGTCTGCCCACAAGGCATAATTGCGCTCGTTGATTTTGATCAGTATATTTTAAATATATAGCTTTCAACCAGCTATATATTATATCAATTCAATATCAACATATATAAACAAAATATATAACCCATAAAGGAATGATTATGCAGTTTCTAACGATAGGGAATGCTCTGCGTATTTTTATACTCATAATTGCAATTATCATTTGGCGCGTAATATTTCCATCCAGGGAAGAACCATTCAAGGTGCAAATAGATCATGGTCGATATACCTTGAATATCCCTGAAGATTTTAAAAAAGTCACAATCAACGATAAAAAGTACGCTGTACTTAATGGAATGGACGTTTTCGTAAGCCGCCGTAACAAGCAGATTTTTGCTGCCAGAACTCAGGACTTTGGGCAAGAGCTGACTCCCGATGATATTGAACAGATTTTTGAGAAGGTTACTGACGAGAATTTACTCGATTCTCAGCAATCTAACGTAGCGGCTGGCGCATTCACCTGTTCCATAAAGACATACTTTTTTGCGGAATCAAAAAACTATCAGCACATTGCCCTTTGCCCTGATGGAAACCGTGCACTTGTCGTTATCGACTTTGAAAAGGGATCGCATCATAACCCTATAATCGAATTTATAACATCTATAGAAGTAAACCGTTCTCTCTGAGTAAAAATACTCGCGCGTTGCGAGACTCCTGTTAGGCTTAAAAGATCTCTCGCTCAATCAAGGAGTCTTAATGGCAACGCGCATTGAATTTCAAAATCATGGCGGCCCCGAAGTACTCAAGGCCGTAGATTTCACTCCCGCCGATCCGGCCAGTCATGAAGTCCAGGTCGAGAACAAAGCTATCGGCATTAACTATATCGATACCTATATCCGCAGCGGGCTTTATCCGCCGCCGTCGCTGCCCAGCAGCCTGGGTACTGAAGCGGCTGGCGTGGTGAGTAAAGTCGGCAGCGATGTGAAGCACGTTAAACCAGGCGATCGCGTGGTCTACGCCCAATCTGCTCTCGGTGCATACAGCGCAGTGCATAACGTGGCAGAAGATAAGGTTGCGATTTTACCGGATGCCATTTCCTTTGAGCAGGCGGCGGCCTCGTTCCTGAAGGGATTAACGGTGTTCTATCTGCTGCGTAAAACCTATGAAATTCAACCGGACGAGCCGTTTCTGTTCCATGCCGCTGCGGGCGGTGTAGGGCTGATTGCCTGCCAGTGGGCGAAAGCGCTGGGCGCGAAGCTTATCGGTACCGTCGGCAGCGCAGAAAAAGGCAAGCGTGCGCTGGAGGCCGGTGCATGGCAGGTAATTAACTATCGCGATGAGAATATCGTCGAACGTCTGAAGGAGATCACCGGCGGTAAGAAAGTGCGCGTGGTGTATGACTCGGTCGGAAAAGATACCTGGGAAGCGTCGCTGGATTGTCTGCAACGTCGCGGGTTGATGGTGAGTTTCGGTAATTCATCCGGCCCGGTAACGGGTGTGAATCTGGGGATTCTCAACCAGAAAGGTTCGCTGTATGTGACCCGCCCTTCCCTTTATGGCTATGTGACAACGCGTGAGGAGTTGCAGGAAGCGAGTAACGAGTTGTTCTCGTTGATTGCCAGCGGAGTGATTAAAGTCGATGTAGCGGAAAATCAGAAGTTCGCGCTGACGGATGCGAAGCATGCGCATGAGGTACTTGAGAGCCGTGCGACGCAGGGTTCGAGCTTGCTGATCCCCTAGAAAAGCTTAGGGCTTCCACCTGGGAAGCCCTTACTTTTTTTAGTTCGGCTGTATGTAGGGTACAGCTCGATGAATTCGTTAACCGCGCAATAGTGACAGATTTATTACGCAAAACCTACGCCGTTTTATGCAAAATTTCTATTGTGTGACGAACGCCTCAATACCTTAGTAACGCCAACGGTTATTACTCCGATACTCCCTACGATACTCGGGAATCTTTAGCGTTTTAATCGCCCGAATCACCCACACTACCGCAACCGCCAGCAGCAACCAGGGCAGTAATTTAAACATCAGCGCGAATAAGCCGCCCACAAACATCAGCGCCGTGGCGACGAAAAGCGCAGCAATAATGCCCAGTAGTGAAACGCCCGTTACCAGCAGCATCACAAAAAATCCAATTACAAACAGTAGCTCAAACATGGCTCTCTCCCAAAGATATCGTCATTCTCTGTCTGTGCTTTTACAAGAATCATGCCAAATTTAACGTATTGATATTCCATAAAAAAGCCCGGCAACATTGTGCCGGGCGTGGTGAATTTGACCAGGATTTAGTGAAATATTAACGTTTATCGGCAACCAGCTTCAGCGCATGCTCCAGCACGTTAATATCCGCCCCGGCTTTATGGGCGTTCTCGCTCAGGTAGCGACGCCACTGACGCGCGCCCGGAATGCCCTGGAACAGACCCAGCATATGGCGGGTCACGTGTCCCAGATAGGTGCCGTTACTCAGTTCGCGTTCGATGTAGGGGTACATCGCGCGCACCACCGCAACCGGGTCTGCATCCGCGCCTTCGACACCAAAGATTTCGCGATCGACTGTCGCCAGGATGCCAGGATTCTGGTACGCCTCACGCCCGACCATAACGCCATCCATATGTTCCAGATGGGTTTTCGCCTCTTCCAGCGATTTAATGCCGCCGTTGATCGACATGGTCAGATGCGGGAAGTCACGTTTGAGTTGATACACGCGCGGATAGTCCAGCGGCGGGATCTCACGGTTCTCTTTCGGGCTGAGGCCTGAAAGCCAGGCTTTACGCGCGTGGATGATAAACATCTCGCACTCGCCGCGACCGGCAACGGTATTGATAAAGTCGCAGAGAAATTCGTAGCTATCCTGATCGTCGATGCCGATACGCGTTTTAACCGTCACAGGAATGGATACCACATCACGCATCGCTTTCACGCAGTCGGCGACCAGTTGGGCATTACCCATCAGACAGGCGCCAAACATCCCATTCTGTACGCGATCGGACGGGCAACCGACGTTGAGGTTAATCTCGTCATAACCGCGCTCTTCCGCCAGTTTCGCACACTGTGCCAGCGCCGCCGGATCGCTACCGCCAAGTTGTAATGCAACCGGGTGCTCTTCGTCGCTATAAGCCAGATAGTCACCCTTACCGTGAATAATCGCCCCGGTGGTGACCATTTCCGTGTACAGCAGCGTGTGGCGCGACAACTGGCGCAGGAAGTAGCGGCAGTGTCTATCGGTCCAGTCGAGCATCGGCGCGATGGAGAAACGGTGTGCAGGGAAAACGGTGGACGAAGATTCTGGCATGGCGATTTATTAAGCATTCTGAAAAAGGGGCGCTACTATAGCACAAAGAAAAAGCCGTGAGGCAAGGTTGCGATGGCGCATTGGCAATGAGACGGTGAATTGCCCGGGGCGCTTCGCTTGCCGGGCCTACGGTGGCTAAAGTGCGGCTGGATGCCCGGGGCGCTTCGCTTGCCGGGCCAACAAACGGCATACACGTGGTAGGCCGGATAAGCGTAGCGCATCCGGCAAAAGGCTCAGAACGTGACGCTTAACTGCGCACCCGCCCCCCAGGTTTCATCTTCCCCCACCAACCCCATCAGATCGACATGCACGCGGTTAAACGGCGCAAAACCGACGCCGCCGGTGAAAACATTACTGTTATTATTCTTCACGTCCGCACGATAACCGGCACGTACGGCGAGCCAGTCAAGCGGGCGAACTTCCGCCCCGACGCCAACATACTGCGAGTTATCCTCGCTTTTAAATCCCTTCGTTTCGGTCAGGTCGCCATCGGCACTCACCGTCAGCAAATCGTTATGCCACGCCACCCCAGCAGTCACCAGCGGGCGGATCTGGTAGGTATCTTTATAGTTGGTTGTCACGCCCGTTTCGCCGTTAGTGATAAAGACATCTTTGGTATCGATATCCCGGGAGATCAGATTTTGCCCGCTCACCCCCACCGTCCAGTTCTCGCCAAAGTCTGCCGCAACACCGGCATCGACGTTGAAGCCGGTATCATCGTTGCGATAGCGGCTGCTGTTCCAGTCGCTGCTGTCATAGTTGTAGATAGAGGTGGTGTAGTTATAGAGCCAGGTTTTTTGCAGCTTTGGCGTGATGCCGACCGAAACGGGCACATCGCCCAGCTCAAACTGCCGCGCCACCGCGACGCCGTAGTCAGAGACAATCGCCACCCGGCCCGATGCGGTAGAATTGAGGTGTTTGGTGATTTCATCCGAGCCCCCCACCACCGCTTTCCCGGCCTCAGCGATCGCCGTCACCTGGCTGCGTTCAATCCCCCGCAGATAGTCGATATCGCCCTGATCGATTGCAGAGCTCACCCGCCCATGCGCGTAGGCTTTAGTGACAAACGCTACCGAGAGTACGTCGTTTGGAATACTGACGGCAATCCCTGCTCCTCCGCTGGCGCGCGCGGTTTTGCCCTTGAGGTAGTCCAGCTCGCTCGCCAGATCGCCCGCCGCCCCCTGAAACTGCCCTAACGTACCCTGAGGATCCAGCAAAATATCCTGCAAGGTTAGATCGTTAAGCACGCCGCGATAGTTATTAACTTTGTCATTAATATCGTCGATTTCATCCTGAAGATTGTCTTTATCCGTAATTTGCGCGCCTACGGCAGGAAGGATCACCGTAATGTCATCGTCCGGTTTGGCTTTCGCCAGCAGTGCGGGGTTAATCAGCACGCCGCTACCGTAATGTGCCGACGCAACGCCGGTGCCCCCCATCGCATCATTTCGCGCTTCTGACCAGGTATTAGCCGCATGCGCCTGATTTGCCATGAATAAAGACGCCGTCAAAGGAATAAGCGAATATTTAATGTTTTTTTTCACAGTCTTACCGTTTATTTGCAGGTGAAAATGCCCCCATGCGAATAACGCACAAGGGAGAACGATTGCTGTGAAAAAGCGGAATTACGTGTGAAAAAACAGGATATAACAGGCTTTTCGCCCTATCGTTATTATTAATTTACCCTTCCTATTTATAGATGAGCGACACAGCGCTTCCCAGCATTTATGCCGTTCAGACCGGCTAAATGACGCGGTTTAGGATTTACCTCAGGTTGGCGATTATTCAGGCACTCGGTGTTTTTGCCATAACATGGTAAAGTAGAGGTCTATTTCCCCCGTAGCGCGAGGACGCATAATGGATAAGACCACTTCGCAAGATATGTTGGCGCAGGCTGAAAAGCTGTGTGCGCAGCGCGGCGTGCGCCTGACTCCACAGCGTCTGGAAGTGCTACGTCTGCTGAGCCTGCAACAGGGTGCGATCAGCGCATACGATCTTCTCGATCTGTTACGCGTGAAAGAGCCGCAGGCCAAGCCGCCTACCGTTTATCGCGCACTGGAATTTTTACTCGAACAGGGCTTTGTCCATAAGGTGGAATCCACCAACAGCTATGTGCTGTGCCATCTTTTTGATCAACCGACGCATACATCGGCGATGTTTATTTGCGATCGCTGTGGTGTGGTGAAGGAAGAGTGTGCGGAAGGCGTGGAAGATATTATGCATATGGTCGCGGCACGAATGGGCTTTGCGCTACGCCATAATGTGATTGAAGCGCACGGTCTGTGCGCAGAATGTGTGGAAGTAGAGGCATGCAGTTCACAAGAACATTGCCACCACGACCACACGATTCAGATCAAGAAAAAGGCACGGTAATACGAGGGTTGGCACGTCCTTGTACCAGCGGGCAGGATACGCTTATTGAGGGGAGTTAAGCGTTACGCCGTCAGCGAGACTACCAACGGTAGTCGTTATGGGTTTCCCAATCGCTCACTTCTTTCTCTGCCTGGTCTTTGGCATATCCATAACGCTCCTGGATTTTACCGACCAGCTGATCGCGTCGGCCTTCGATAACGGTCATGTCATCGTCGGTCAGTTTGCCCCATTTCTCTTTCGCTTTACCTTTGAACTGTTTCCAGTTACCGCTGAGTTCGTCTTTGTTCATCATCAGCTCCTTATCATTCGATCATGGATGAGATATCACTTCGTCCTTCGGCGTTCATTTCTGCTGAACGTGATAATAAGTGTAGAAGAGGATATCGCTGACGATTCACTATTCAGAATCTTTAACCATCCGCGCCGTTATGTCTGCGAAGAGAACCAGGTGCCTTTTTGCCAGTGACGACGCCAGATAACCGCCAGCGACAGGCCGCGCAGTGCAAGGAACACCGCCAGCGCCAGCCATAAACCGTGATTGCCTAATCCCGGCACCGTCAGCAGCGTTAGGGCGAACCCGGCGGCGGCAACGGCCATACTGTTACGCATTTCCGCGCCGCGAGTTGCACCGATAAACATGCCGTCCAGCAGATAACACCAGACACCGATTACTGGCAATATGGCCTGCCAGAGCACATAGCGAGCGGCGAGCTGCTGCAACGACGGCAGCGACGTCAGCATCGCCACGATATGACTGCCCGCCAGCGCGTACACCAGCGCAAAGGCCAGCGCCACAATGCCCGCCTGGCGGCAGGCCGCGCGCCAGACGTGCTGTAACTGACTGTCATCACGCGCGCCGTAAGCCTGCCCGGAGTGGGCTTCCACCGCATAGGCAAAGCCATCCAGCGCATAGGCGGTGAAGGTGAGCATGGTCATCAGCACCGCATTGACCGCCACCACATCGCTGCCCAGCCGCGCACCGAAGACGGTCAATGCGCCAAAACAGAGCTGAAGTAATAGCGAGCGCAGCATAATGTCGCGATTGAGCGCCAGCAGGCTGCGCATATTTCCGCGCCAGGCCGTCTTCAGCATGTCAGAGGTAATCCCGCGCAGCATCAGCACCTTACGCGCCATCAGCAGGCCAATGATCATCGTGGCATATTCGGCAATCACCGTCGCCAGCGCCGCCCCCTGCACGTTCATATGCAGGCCCATCACCAGCCACAGGTCGAGGACAATGTTCAGGACGTTGCCGACGATCAGCAAAATCACCGGCGCACGCGCGTACTGAACGCCGAGCAGCCAGCCCAGCAGCACCAGATTCGCCAGCGAGGCGGGCGCACTAAGCCAGCGGATTTCAAGGAAGCGTCGAGCCTGCTCGAGCACTGTATCGCTCCCGCCAACAATGGTGAGCGCCAGATTGATAAGCGGCCCTTTAAACACCACGATGAGCAGACCAGCGCCTAACGCCAGCAACAGCGGTTGCACCAGCGCACGGGCAAGCCGGAGGGGATCTTTCGCGCCGAAGGCCTGTGCGGTTAAGCCCGTGGTGCTCATGCGTAAAAAGAGCAGCAGCATAAACAGGAAGCTGGTCGCCGTTGCGCCAATCGCCACGCCGCCGAGATAGACCGCACTATCCAGATGACCAATCACCGCCGTATCTACAAGACCCAGCAGGGGAACCGTGATATTGGAGAAAATCATGGGAAGGGCGAGACGCCATAATGCCTTGTCGGCAGCCGTGAAGAGCGACATGCTTACGAACCTGAACAGAAAAGAGAACGAACAACGGCGCATGGTGCGCCGTTGTTATCGGGAGAGGATTACAGCCATTCGCCGTTGCGGATCACGCCAACGGCCAGCCCTTCAATGGAGAAGTTCTGACGGCGAAGATCGACGACAATCGGGGAAAACTCGCTGTTTTCGGGCAGCAGTTCGACGACGTTGCCCTGTTTTTTCAGGCGTTTTACGGTCACTTCTTCGTCGATGCGCGCAACAACCACCTGACCGTTACGCACGTCCTGGGTTTTATGCACCGCGAGCAGATCGCCGTCCATAATACCGATGTCTTTCATCGACATGCCGCTAACACGCAGCAGGAAGTCAGCATTGGGTTTAAACAGCGAAGGATCGACCTGATAGTGACCTTCAATGTGCTGCTGCGCCAGCAACGGCTCACCGGCGGCAACGCGGCCAATCAGCGGCAGGCCGGTTTCTTCTTCCACCAGCAGGCGAATACCGCGCGATGCGCCCGAAACAATTTCTATGACGCCTTTACGCGCCAGTGCTTTCAGATGCTCTTCCGCCGCATTCGGGGAACGGAACCCCAGGCGCTGAGCAATTTCCGCACGTGTCGGCGGCATGCCCGTTTGGCCGATATGATCTCGGATGAGATCAAACACCTCTTGCTGCCTGGTCGTTAACGCTTTCATTCCGCCCCCTGGGTGTATATACAGTTATGCTGTGAGTATATACAGTTAACGGCTATTTTGGAACCGCAAAACGCACAAAATACAGGAGTTTTCGCAGATTATGCGAGGCTCAGTGGAAATGTGACCATAGCAGTACGGCCCAGGTCATCACCGCGACGAAAATCGCCAGCAATACCGCCGCAGAGCCCATGTCTTTTGCCCGCCCGGAGAGTTCGTGATACTCCGAACCAATGCGGTCGACCACCGCTTCCAGCGCACTATTGAGAATTTCCACTATCATCACCAGAAGGACGGAGCTTATCAGCAAGACGCGGGTAATGGCGTCAACGTCCAGCCAACACGCGATGATAATGGCCACAACCGAGGCGACCCCTTCCTGGCGGAACGCAGCTTCGTTTATCCACGCTGCGCGAAAACCTTTCCAGGAATAACCAGCCGCTTTGATAATTCGGGTGAGTCCAGTGGTATTATTGGCCATTAAATAGAACCTTTTAGCGTTATACGCATCAATGACAGTAGCTGTTATCGGCGGTAGAACAGAAATCCTGCTGACTTTCTGATATTCTTGCCGCGCATTTGCATGATTAACCAGAGGCTTTACATCGTTTATGTCCGGTTGGCCACGAATTTACTACAAATTACTGAATTTACCATTAAGCATACTGGTAAAAAGCAAGTCTATTCCGGCAGAGCCTGCCCAGGAATTGGGGCTCGATACCTCGCGCCCGATCATGTACGTCCTGCCTTATAACTCGAAGGCCGACTTACTGACCTTGCGCGCCCAGTGCCTGGCGCACGATCTCCCCGACCCGCTTGAGCCGCTGGAGATCGACGGCACCCTATTGCCCCGCTATGTGTTCATCCATGGCGGCCCGCGCGTGTTCACCTATTACACGCCGAAAGAAGAGTCTATCAAGCTGTTCCACGACTATCTCGATCTGCATCGCAGCAATCCGAATCTGGACGTGCAGATGGTGCCGGTATCGGTGATGTTTGGTCGTCGTCCGGGGCGTGAAAAAGGCGAGGTGAACCCGCCGCTGCGCATGCTAAACGGCATCCAGAAATTCTTCGCCGTCTCCTGGCTGGGCCGTGACAGCTTTGTGCGCTTCTCGCCGTCCGTCTCGTTGCGCCGTATGGCCGATGAACACGGTACCGATAAAATTATCGCGCAAAAACTGGCGCGCGTGGCGCGTATGCACTTCGCTCGCCAGCGTCTGGCGGCGGTAGGCCCGCGACTGCCGGCACGTCAGGATCTCTTCAATAAGCTGCTCGCTTCGCGCGCGATTGCCAAAGCGGTTGAAGACGAAGCACGCAGCAAAAAAATCTCTCATGAAAAAGCGCAGCAGAACGCCATCGCGCTGATGGAAGAGATTGCCGCCAACTTCTCCTACGAGATGATTCGCCTGACTGACCGCATTCTGGGCTTCACCTGGAACCGACTTTATCAGGGGATTAACGTGCACAACGCCGAGCGCGTGCGCCAGCTGGCGCACGACGGCCACGAGATTGTGTATGTGCCGTGTCACCGTAGCCATATGGACTACCTGCTGCTCTCCTATGTGTTGTATCACCAGGGGCTGGTGCCGCCGCATATTGCCGCCGGTATCAACCTGAATTTCTGGCCAGCCGGCCCGATTTTCCGTCGTCTGGGCGCGTTCTTTATTCGCCGTACCTTTAAGGGCAACAAACTCTACTCCACCGTGTTCCGCGAGTATCTCGGCGAGCTGTTCAGCCGGGGTTATTCTGTTGAATACTTTGTGGAAGGCGGGCGTTCCCGTACCGGTCGTTTGCTCGATCCGAAAACCGGTACACTGTCGATGACCATTCAGGCGATGCTGCGCGGCGGCACACGTCCTATCACGCTGGTGCCGATTTACATCGGTTACGAGCACGTGATGGAAGTCGGTACGTATGCAAAAGAACTGCGTGGCGCGACCAAAGAGAAAGAGAGTCTTCCGCAGATGCTCAAGGGCTTGAGCAAACTGCGTAACCTGGGCCAGGGCTACGTTAACTTCGGCGAGCCGATTCCGCTGATGAACTACCTGAACCATCACGTACCGGAGTGGCGCGAGTCTATCGATCCTATCGAAGCCATTCGTCCGGCATGGCTGACGCCGACGGTTAACGGTATCGCCGCCGAACTGATGGTGCGCATTAACAACGCAGGCGCGGCGAACGCCATGAACCTGTGCTGTACTGCGCTGCTGGCGTCTCGTCAGCGTTCACTGACCCGCGAACAGTTAACTCAACAGTTGGATTGCTACCTGTCGCTGCTGCGCAACGCACCGTATTCGCCGGATGCCACCACGCCAAACGTGACGGCAGGCGAGCTTATCGACCACGCGCTGCAGATGAACAAGTTCGAAGTCGAGAAAGACACCATCGGCGATATCATCATTCTGCCGCGCGAGCAGGCGGTGTTGATGACTTACTACCGCAACAACATCGCCCATATGCTGATCATGCCATCGCTGCTGGCGACCATCATGACCCAGCATCGCCATGTTTCTCGCGCGGATGTGCAGAATATGGTTGAAGTGCTCTACCCGATGCTGAAGGCCGAGCTGTTCCTGCGCTGGGAAAAAGCAGAGCTGGCGTCGGTGATTGATACACTGGTTGACGAGATGGAACGCCAGGCGCTGATCACCCGTCAGGGCGATGAGCTACACATCAATCCTTCGCACTCCCGCACTCTGCAACTGCTGGCCGCAGGCGCACGTGAAACGCTGCAACGCTATGCCATTACGTTCTGGCTGCTGAGCGCGAACCCATCGATGAACCGCAGTACGCTGGAGAAAGAGAGCCGTACTGTGGCGCAACGTCTGTCGGTGCTGCACGGTATTAACTCGCCGGAGTTCTTTGATAAAGCGGTGTTCTCATCGCTGGTGCTGACGCTGCGTGATGAAGGCTATATCAGCGACAGCGGCGACGCCGAGCCGGAAGAGACGATGAAGGTTTACCAGATGATGGCGAACCTGATCACCTCAGACGTGCGTTTGACGATTGAGAGTGTGACGCAGGACGAAGAACCGGCGCCGAAAGACGCCTGATGGCGCTTCGCTTATCAGGCCTACGGGTTCGAAGCTTGTAGGGCGGGCAAGCGTAGCGCCCCCGCCATAAAAAAGCCGGATGAAAATCCGGCTTTTTCGCTTTTAGAAGTGCCAGTAACTCATCGCCAGACCGATAAACAGCACCAGCCCAACGTAGTTATTGTTCATAAATGCCTGGAAACAGGCCGCGCGTTCCCGGTGTTGAATCAGCTTCTGCTGGTACGCAAACAGCGCGCCCGCAATGAAAATAGACCAGTAGAACTCCCAGTTAAGCCCGTTCAGATAGCCAATCGCCGCCATCAATACCAGCACGCCAATCTGCAAAATACCGATAATTAAGCGGTCGTACTGACCAAACAGAATCGCCGTCGATTTCACGCCGATTTTCACGTCATCGTCACGGTCAACCATCGCATATTGCGTGTCATACGCCACGGCCCAAAGGATGTTCGCCAGCAGCATCAACCAGCAGCTCAGCGGCAGTGATTCACTGACGGCGGCAAATGCCATCGGAATTGACCAGCCGAACGCGGCACCCAGCACCACCTGCGGCAGATGGGTGTAGCGCTTCATAAACGGATAAACCCACGCCAGCGCCAGTCCCGCGACCGAAAGCAGAATGGTCATGGTATTGAGCGTCAGCACCAGCAGGAACGACAGAAGAACCAGCACGGCAAACAGTGTCCGCGCCTCTTTTTCCGTCACCGCACCGCTCGGTAACGGGCGATTGGCGGTACGTTTTACATGACCATCAAATTTGCGGTCAGCATAGTCATTCACCACGCAACCAGCGGCGCGCATCAGCCAGACGCCCGCGACAAACACCGCCAGAATCCACAACGGTGGTACGCCGGGCGCGGCAACCCATAACGCCCACAAGGTCGGCCACAGCAGCAGCAAGGCACCAATCGGTTTGTCGGTGCGCATCAGGCGATGAAATGCCAGCAGCTTATTCTGCGTCAGACTCCACTCCATTTTCTCTTCCTCTTAGTACAACGGCGATGCAGGCAGAAACAGCTCTGTCAGGAGCAGCGGTTTCCCACTCAACCGGAGGCGGGAACGACGCCCCCAGAGGTCTGCATGGCAACCTATCTCAATAAAATCACGCGTGAGCATGGAAGACGTAAACAGGTAACGACCCAGCGGCGTCTTACCAAGCTGTTGCAGCGCCAGTTCCGGGCCGCTCAGCGTCGATTCGGGTACCACGGTGCGCCCGGCAAGCCAGGGCTCGCCGTCCACACACAGCAATATTTCTCGTAGCCAGTAGCGTTGCTCGTCGGGCAACAACGGTAACTCTTCCGCTATAGCATCGCGGGTGACAAACCCTTCGTCAATCAGTGTGACGCTGACCACACCATATTGTTCGAACCGTTTGGTCATGGAATCTTCCAGCAGCAGCCAGTCGAGTTGTTCAGCGTCGAGCGAGGGAATGGCGTCAAAATAGTTTAGCGCACGCAGTTGCGTCAGTGCGGGATGCGTCATGCCTGACTCTCCTGTACATAAAGTGACGCTATTGTATCGCAGATTGTGGCGGGCGGGAGTGCAGTAATGGCTAAATACGATCATTGGCGCAACAGTTATGCAACAGCATGGTGCACAACTGAAAAAAAAGTGCGCCCCGAGGGGCGCACCGAAAGGCATAGCCTAAACATCAGCGCTGTGGGGATGTTATTACCCCTTGCCTTTTACAGCGCTGATAAAGGTGGATCTCGCAGAGGTAGAGCCGAGGCGCTCAGCTTCATCCAGCAGTTTCAACGCTTTATCTACATCACCACTCGCAACTGCCTGTTTAATGGCTTTGTTGAAGTAAGATTCGGTGTCATTCAGCATCGGTTCACTTTTCTTCACCGGTGCTGGCGCAGGTGCGGCGGCTGCGGCGGCAGGAGCTGCGTAAGCCGGTGCAGCAGTGTTACCCACCGTGACAGGTGCCGGGCCTGAAGAGCCAAACAGCGGGCCAACCAGGACGCTGGAAGTGCTGTTTGTTTTTACCTTCAGTTTCAGCGTGCCATCAGTGATATGACGGGCAATCGGATCCGGGATATCGGGAATCGCGTTACCCACGCCTTTCGCATAGGACTTAGCCGGATCCAGTAATTTGGTGGTTTGTTGCAGGTCTTTTTCGGTCGTGAACACCAGCACGTACAGTTTCTGCTGACCCAGCGCAGGCGTTAGACGCATTACGCCTTCAAGACGGTCAGCGCTCATCACGCCCGGCTCCTGATAGGTGAAATAGCTTGACGGGAAGAACGCCGATGGCGTCATGTTCTGATCAAGAATCAGAACGTTCGGCGCAAATACGCTGGTTTGTTTATTCACTTCACTGCTGAGTGTAAGGGTGAGTTCGCCAATGTTAGCCGGCACGCTGTAGGCCGCAACCGGGCCGCTGATGCCAGGCACATTCAGGCTCTGCCCCCCCGTGGAAAGCGTGGTGGTCTGAACTTTAGATTGATCCACCGGCGTCCAGGTCAGTTGCTGTAACGCAGCGGTCGGAATCGTTGGTGCGGCAGAAGTGTTCTGCGGCACATAGTTTACATCTGCAAAGGTGACTGCCGGTACGCTTGCCAGAAGGCCTGCGCAGAGGCTGAGAGCGACGAGACTTTTCTTCATTTTCATTGTTATTACCTCAGATACAGAGCTCAGCGCTCGCCAGGCAATAGCGCGCTGCGCTTAAAGAGAGAGGGGCTTACGCCCCTCTTTTAGGCATTACATTGGGTTAATCGACGATTACCACCAGATTTCCATCTGTGCACCGAAGGACCACTCATCGTTGTCGCCACGGCTGGTTGTGTTGATGCCAGAGTTAGACGCAGCAGCAAAGCGGCTTACAGAGTCACCATCTTTGATGTAACCCCATTTTTCATCCCACTTCGCATAGGTTGCGAAGACACGGATAGCCGGACGAGACCAAATGCTGTCACCCGCCTGCCATTGCTGCGCCAGGGTGATTTTGTACTGGTTGTTGCGATCGCCAGTCTGCTGAGATTTCACGTTGTCGTAGCCAACTTCCAGCAAGGTGCTCATGATAGGCGTCCATTTGTACATTGGACGAACACCCACGGTCCACCAGTCAGTACCCAGGTCGCTATCCAGATCGGTTTTCTGGAACATACCGACGTACATCAGGTCCCACTTGTCGCCCAAAGAAATTGCGCCGTGGTCCAGGATACGCCACATGTTACCGTTGTTATTGATGACGTTATTCGCGTAATTGGTCTTCGTGCCATCCGGGTTAGTTACGGTGAAGGAAGAAGAGCCGTAAGAGCCCTGGTTCACACCTTTACCATGAGTGGTCATTGCGTCTGTCGCGTACTGAACCACAAATTTGTTGTAGCCTTTCAGCATGCTCTGTGTGTGTTCAGCGGTGAACATCCAGCCATCTTTCGATGCGCCGTCGGCAAGGTTGTAGCCATCAGTGGTATTGGCGCGACCGTAGTCAACACCTAATTCCAGCACGCCGTCCGGGTTGGTTTCCAGACCCGCTAAACGTACGTCGAATACATCGTTTGCTGTGTCTTTAGTACGGTCGTAAATGTTCTGTGTGCTGAACGCATAAGAACCGCCGGCTTCCTGAGAACGGGTAGCTGCCAGAGACAGTTTACCGAAGCCCAGATCGACGTTTTCGATACCGGCACCAGGGCCTGAAATATCCCAGTAGTAGAAGTCGATCATGTGCACGTCATGACGCTGATAGAAACGCTTACCGGCCCAGATGGTAGAGCCTGGCAGCCAGTCAATCAGGTTTTTACCCTGAACGTTGGCTTCACGGAACGCGGGGTCAGTACCTTCCCAGTCATTCTGTTGAGCAACGGAGTACGCCACGTTGGTGTCAAAGTAGAAGCTCTTATCACCTTCTTTCCACACTTCCTGGCCCAGCTTCAGTTCCGCATAGGTTTCACATTCGTTACCAAGACGGTACTTACTTTGTGCGCCGGTTGCCTGGAAGCACTGTTGTTCACCACCGCTGCCTGTCCAGCCAATACCAGAACGCGCGTAGCCGTGGAAATCGACTGCCAGCGCCTGAGCAGACATAACGCCTGCCGCGACGGCGACTGCCAGGGGAAGTTTGCGCAGAGTAATCATCATTCTATCTCCTGAGATCATTGCTTTTCTTTGAAACACGAACCCTTGTAGCCGGGTTTTGTGCCTTTGTTATGGGAATCAAACGCCGGGCTCTTTATGCAACCGACGACATGCGGTGCCATCCTCACGGAACAGGTGGCAGCGCTCTGGTGGCAAGCCAATAGCGAATGTGGCTCCCTCTTCTACTAACACCACATCATTCTGGCGATAGACCAGGTTCTGATGGATGGCGGGGATCTGGATATGAATTTGCGTTTCGTGACCGAGCTGTTCCACTACGTGGACTTCGCCTTCCAGGGTGACATCAGCGATGTCGCTGGGCAGCAGATGTTCAGGGCGAATACCCAGTGACATATTGGCACCGACCTGGACATTGTTACTTTCTACCGGCAGCCAAACCTGTTGACGGTTTGGCAGCTCAACCTGCACCTGGTCAATCGCCGTTGCCGTGACCTTCACTGGCAGGAAGTTCATTTTCGGCGAGCCGATAAAGCCCGCGACGAAGCGGTCGGCCGGGTAGTGATAGAGTTCAAGCGGTTTACCGACCTGCGCGACACGGCCTGCATCGAGCACCACAATCTTGTCGGCGAGCGTCATCGCTTCGACCTGATCGTGGGTGACGTAAATCATCGTGCGGCCCAGACGTTTGTGCAGGCGGGAAATTTCAATACGCATCTGCACGCGCAGTGCGGCATCCAGGTTGGAAAGCGGTTCATCAAGCAGGAACACATTCGGTTCCGCCACCAGCGTACGGCCAATCGCCACACGCTGACGCTGACCACCGGAAAGCGCTTTCGGTTTGCGCTCTAACAGGTGTGCCAGTTGCAATACTTCGGCAACCTGATTGACGCGCTGGTTAATGACCTCTTTTTTCGCGCCAGCCAGTTTCAGGCCGAAGGACATGTTTTCGGCAACAGAGAGATGCGGATACAACGCATAAGACTGGAACACCATGCCCACACCGCGCTCCGCAGGCGGGATGTCGTTCATCCGGGTTTCCCCGATATAGAGGTCGCCGCTGGTAATCGTCTCAAGCCCGGCGATCATGCGAAGCAGTGTAGATTTGCCACAGCCCGACGGCCCAACAAACACCACGAACTCCCCTTCCTGGATATCCAGGTTGATATCTTTCGATACCACCACGTCGCCCCAGGCTTTCGTTACATTTCGCAGTTGTACGTTTGCCATCGCCTTCTCCCTTGTTACAACCCGTCACTATCAGAAACATTCAAGATGGATTGAACTATGGGGTATCCCTTGTTGTCGCGAATCCTCCACCCCCCTTGTTTTTTATGGGGGAGGAGGCGGGAGGATGAGAAAACGCGTTCTGCCACCGGGGGTTAGGGGCGACAGGGAAAATCGTGAGCTGGCCTGCAAAATCGGGGCGTTTTTTATGTGCGCCAGGGCTCATAACTCTGATTTATGTAACAGAGATCACATAAACACCCCCCGGGGCGTAGAGGAAGGGAGGATGGAAAGAGGTTGCTAAAAAAGGAGACTCATCCCTGTAAAAACCACCTCTGTGTATCCACGAGTACATCACCAAAAAGGACGGGATATATGAAAATTAAAACTGGCGCTCGCATCCTCGCGCTGTCTGCTCTGACCACGATGATGTTTTCCGCCTCAGCCCTCGCGAAAATCGAAGAAGGAAAACTGGTTATCTGGATCAACGGCGATAAAGGCTATAACGGTCTCGCCGAGGTAGGTAAGAAATTCGAGAAAGACACTGGCATTAAAGTCACCGTTGAACACCCGGATAAACTGGAAGAAAAATTCCCGCAGGTTGCGGCAACCGGTGACGGCCCGGACATCATCTTCTGGGCGCATGACCGTTTCGGCGGCTACGCGCAGTCTGGCCTGCTGGCTGAAATCAGCCCGGACAAAGCCTTCCAGGACAAACTCTATCCGTTCACCTGGGACGCTGTTCGCTATAACGGCAAACTGATCGCGTACCCGATTGCGGTTGAAGCGCTCTCCCTGATCTACAACAAAGACCTCGTACCGAACCCGCCGAAAACCTGGGAAGAAATTCCTGCGCTGGATAAAGAGCTGAAGGCGAAAGGTAAGAGCGCCCTAATGTTCAACCTGCAAGAACCGTACTTCACCTGGCCGCTGATTGCTGCTGACGGTGGTTATGCGTTCAAGTTTGAAAACGGCAAATATGACGTGAAAGACGTGGGCGTGGATAGCGCTGGCGCGAAAGCGGGTCTGACTTTCCTGGTTGACCTGATTAAAAACAAACACATGAACGCGGATACCGATTACTCCATCGCTGAAGCGGCCTTTAACAAAGGCGATACCGCGATGACCATCAACGGCCCGTGGGCATGGTCCAACATCGATAAGAGCAAGGTCAACTATGGCGTAACGCTGCTGCCGACCTTTAAAGGCAAGCCGTCTAAACCGTTCGTCGGTGTGCTGAGTGCCGGTATCAACGCCGCAAGCCCGAACAAAGAGCTGGCGAAAGAGTTCCTCGAAAACTACCTGCTGACCGATCAGGGTCTGGATGAAGTGAACAAGGACAAACCGCTGGGCGCCGTCGCGCTGAAATCCTTCCAGGATGAGCTGGCGAAAGATCCACGCATCGCGGCCACCATGGATAACGCCCAGAAAGGCGAAATCATGCCGAACATCCCGCAGATGTCCGCCTTCTGGTATGCCGTTCGCACCGCAGTCATCAACGCCGCAAGCGGTCGTCAGACTGTCGATGCTGCACTGAAAGACGCGCAGGGCCGTATCACTAAGTAATGCTTTTATCCCCTCTCCCTCAGGGAGAGGGTTAGGGTGAGGGTTGTGTTAAAAGTTCGCCCTCACCCCGGCCCTCTCCCCCAGGAGAGGGAGAAAAGATCAATCGTTGTAGAGGAAGATCCCCATGGATGTCATTAAAAAGAAACATTGGTGGCAAAGTGACGCGCTGAAGTGGTCAGCGATCGGTCTGCTGGGCCTGCTGGTGGGTTACCTTGTAGTTTTAATGTACGCACAAGGGGAGTACCTGTTCGCCATCATGACGCTGATTTTAAGCTCAGCTGGCCTCTATATTTTCGCCAACCGTAAAACCTACGCCTGGCGCTATGTTTATCCGGGCATGGCCGGGATGGGGCTGTTCGTTCTGTTCCCCCTGATTTGTACCATTGCCATCGCCTTCACCAACTACAGCAGCACCAACCAGCTCACCTTTGAACGTGCACAGCAGGTGCTGATGGACCGCTCTTATCAGGCGGGTAAGTCTTACAACTTCACGCTTTTCCCGGCAGGTGATGAGTGGCAACTGGCACTGACTGACGGTGAAAGTGGCAAGAATTACCTCTCCGACGCCTTTAAATTTGGCGGCGAGCAAAAAATTACACTGAAAGAGACTGACGCCCTGCCGGAAGGCGAGCGTGCGGCGCTGCGCGTGATTACCCAAAATCGTCAGGCGCTGAACCAGTTAACGGCTGTTCTGCCAGACGAAAGCAAAGTGGTGATGAGTTCGCTGCGTCAGTTCTCCGGTACCCGCGCGCTGTACACGCTGGGTGCCAACGACGAGCTGACCAACAACCAAACCGGCGTGAAGTACCTGCCAAACAACGATGCCGGCTTTTATCAGGCTGTGGATGCGGCGGGGAACCTGACCGGCGAAAAACTGAGCCCAGGCTACACCGTGACCATCGGCTGGGATAACTTCACCCGCGTCTTCACCGACGAAGGGATTCAGAAGCCGTTCTTCGCGATTTTCATCTGGACGATTGTCTTCTCCGTACTGACCGTCATCCTGACCGTTGCCGTCGGCATGGTACTGGCGTGCCTGGTGCAGTGGGAAGCCCTGAAAGGCAAAGCGATTTACCGCGTGCTGCTGATTCTGCCCTACGCCGTGCCTTCCTTTATCTCGATTCTGATTTTCAAGGGCTTGTTCAACCAGAGCTTTGGTGAAATCAACATGATGCTGAGCGCCCTGTTCGGGATCAAACCGGCCTGGTTCAGCGACCCAACCACCGCACGTTCGATGATTATCATCGTTAACACCTGGCTTGGTTACCCCTACATGATGATCCTGTGCATGGGCCTGCTGAAAGCCATTCCGGACGACCTGTATGAAGCCTCGGCAATGGATGGCGCAGGCCCGTTCCAGAACTTCTTCAAGATTACGCTGCCGCTGCTGATTAAGCCGCTGACGCCGCTGATGATCGCAAGCTTCGCCTTTAACTTTAACAACTTCGTTCTGATTCAACTGTTGACTAACGGCGGCCCGGACCGACTCGGCACCACGACGCCTGCCGGTTATACCGACCTGCTGGTGAGCTATACCTACCGTATCGCGTTCGAAGGCGGCGGTGGGCAGGACTTCGGCCTCGCGGCGGCGATTGCTACGCTTATCTTCCTGTTGGTGGGTGCGCTGGCGATTGTGAACCTGAAAGCCACGCGAATGAAGTTTGATTAAGGGAGATAACGACAATGGCTATGGTACAACCGAAATCTCAGAAACTGCGTTTATTCACCACGCACCTGTTACTCCTGATCTTCATCGCGGCAATCATGTTTCCGCTGCTGATGGTTATCGCAATTTCACTGCGCGAAGGTAACTTCGCCACCGGGAGCCTGATCCCGGAAAAAATCTCCTGGGAGCACTGGCGGCTGGCGCTGGGCTTTAGCGTAGAACACGCTGATGGCCGCGTCACCCCGCCACCCTTCCCGGTTCTGCTGTGGTTGTGGAACTCGGTAAAAATTGCGGGCATCACCGCGATTGGCATCGTCACCCTTTCCACGACCTGTGCTTACGCCTTCGCCCGTATGCGTTTCCCGGGTAAAGCGACCCTGCTGAAAGGGATGCTGATTTTCCAGATGTTCCCGGCAGTGCTCTCTCTGGTGGCGTTGTACGCGTTGTTTGACCGTCTCGGCCAGTACATTCCGTTTATCGGTCTGAACACCCACGGCGGCGTAATCTTCGCTTACTTAGGCGGTATTGCACTGCACGTCTGGACGATTAAAGGCTACTTCGAAACCATCGATAGCTCGCTGGAAGAAGCAGCGGCGCTGGATGGCGCAACACCGTGGCAGGCCTTCCGCCTGGTACTGCTGCCGCTCTCCGTACCGATTCTGGCGGTGGTATTTATTCTGTCGTTTATCGCTGCCATCACCGAAGTTCCGGTCGCGTCACTGCTGCTGCGTGATGTGGACAGCTACACCCTGGCGGTTGGTATGCAGCAATATCTTAACCCGCAAAACTACCTGTGGGGTGACTTTGCTGCGGCAGCCGTACTCTCCGCCATACCAATTACCGTCGTGTTCCTGCTGGCGCAGCGCTGGCTGGTCAATGGCCTGACGGCAGGCGGTGTGAAAGGTTAATACCCTCGTTCTACCCTCCCGGAAACGGGAAAAGCCACTGCAATCCTCGATTTAACTTGTGACTGTTGTTTGGCGCTCTTCGGAGCGCCATTTTTTTTGAGCTTATCCCATTAGGCTTACTCGCGTTTCAGACGTTTGGAATTACACAACCAAAGCGTGATCACCAGCAACAGGATCGCCCCGGAGTAGATCAACACGTCGAGCGGCGAGGTGTGATCGACGATGATCAAACGCACAATCGCGGTGATCCCGATATAGATAAAGTAGCGCAACGGAAAGTGAAAACCGGACTGAAAGTACTTCACGATCAGTGCGATAAATTCGAAATAGAGGAAATACACCACTAGCCCTTCCACCAGCTCGTATTTGCTGGTGCGCTCAGGTGCAAAAAGCACATCGGCTAAGTGCAGCGTCTCTTTGCCGAGAAAGATGACCAGTATCATGCCAAGGCAGAGTAGCCCAAGGTTGAGAACAGTCTGTAAGATCGTCGAGATAAACTCGACACGTGGACGGGGGAGTGATGTCATGGCGGCATCTCCTGTGCAGGCTGAGTCTCTTGTATAACGCAAAAATGTGATCTGGATCTACATTTTTTACATGAGCAATGCCGGATGCGGCTCCGCCTTATCCGGCCTACAGAACGCGTCAAAACGTTGCATCGCACCTTCAAATCCCCGTAGGCCGGATAAGGCATTTCCGCCGCCATCCGGCACACAGACCGCACACTTACCGGAAATTCATGCTCTTATCACTGGTAATCCCATACAAATCAAACTTGCGCCCCAGCTTCTGGCCGCCATCGCGGGTTAACGGTACCCAGTTCACCGCGGCACGGCTGCGCGTCGCGCCGGAGGAGAAGAGATCCAACGGCACCGAGACATACACGCCTTTGGTGAACTCCCCTTCCCCATACTCATCGCCGGAAACGTTGGTAATGGTGGCGTAGCCCCCGACCACGACGCCGCTGTCGAAGTGTTTAGAGATGTCGAGCGTGCCGCCCTTATCGCCCGCCAGATACTGGCCGACGCTGGCTTTCACCAGCACGTCCTGGGCAAACGGCGGCGTCCAGTAGGCGGTGAGATGCCCTGTCTTCACGCTGTAGTCGGTGAATTTCATCATGTCCTGCGCGCTACGCCAGTCACGCTGTTTCACATAGTTGGCGTCGATACCCACCGCCCAGTTGCTGTCTACCGGGCGATAAAGCGCTTCAACACCTGCGCCACCGAACATGGTTTCCAGGTAACCACCATAAACCTGGCCGTAGAAATTATTCCCCAGATACTGGAAATAGTTGGCCTGCAGGTTATTCACATAGACGTTATTCTCAACATATTCACGCACGTGGGTACGCACGCGCGGCAGTTTTGAGTCGCTCGGCGGATTGGTGTAGTTAAACTTATCGTAGTTGTTGGCGATGTTGGCAAACAGGCTGCCGCTGGTCAGCAGGTGGTCGGTGACCCACCAGTCCGCCGTGCCCATCACGCCCAACTGGTACATGTAGAAACTTTCCGGCCCGCCGACCGACTGACTCAGTACCGGGTCGATATGGAAATCGAAGCTCGATTTGTCGATATACCAGCCCTGCTCGGTGGTTTCCGGCACGATCGGCGTGACACGTTTCTGCTCCAGCGGCGTTTCATGGCCGAGCGGTTCACCCTCCAGGTGACGCTGCAGGCTGGCGACGTTAGTTTCCGTGGTCACCTGCGGCATGTTGAGGCGATTTTCGGTGATGCGGATAGTGCGAATGCCCTCCGGCAGATCGTTCATGATAATGCGGTTGGCGCGCTCAATGCCTTCGCGCGAGTCGCGATATTTCACCTGCTCACCGGTGACGTAGAGCGTATCGCCTTTAGTTTGAATCTTCGGATCGGCAAATCCGGCGTTATATTTCAGCAGTGTAAGCTGATTCGCGACCACCGAATGTTGCAGAATCGCGTCCTGCGGCTGCGGACGATATGTCGGTCGCGCGTTGTCGTTATAGGACGGACGCAGGTCGTTGAAGTTGGTGCGCAGAGTGAAGCCGAACATCACCGTATTCCCGCGCTCGTAGCTCAGGTTAACGTCGGCCCAATCCGCAACCCGATAAATAGCGCCGACGTTAAACTTGCTTTTCTGGTCCAGTTTTCCGGCGAAATCCTGTTGGTAGTTATTACCTTCGTACTCAAGTTTCAAGCGCAGCGGCTGCCAGGGCGTTTGATATTCTACCCCGCCAAAAAACGCCGCCGGGCCGCGAAACATCTGGCTGCTGTCCATCGAGCCCGCTTCGCGGTAGCTGTTATCGCGGTGGCAATATTTATCGCTGTAGGAGCAGAACGGGTTGGTCGCGTTGCCGCTGGTGCCGAGATAACCCCAGCCAAGCCCCAGCGAGAAGTCGAATGGCCCCCAGGCTTTGTTGGCAACGATGTACTCCGAGTCAAACAGCCCGGTACCGCCGATATCACGCGCACCAACCGACACCTGCGGCATCCAGTAGCTCTCTTCCCACAGGCGCAGCTTCAGGTCGAAGGCTTTATCTTTATAGGTTTGATCGCCCGAGAACGCGTCAACGCTGCTGTATTGTTTGGTGCGCACGTCGGTATAACGTAACGTGGTTTCCAGCCAGGGAAAAAGCTGCACAGAAGCAGAGTAGTAGCGATATTGATCGTTATCGCGATAGTTAAGGCTGATTTCCCCTTCCCGCGCCATTCGCGCGGTAGGCGTTTGCAGCAGGCCGACGCCGCCGAAATCAGACTGCGAAGGGCCAACGGGTGCCGGATACGTTTCGGCATGGCATGCGGCGCTAACGCCCAACGCAAGCAGGCTGTAGAGGTATTTTTTCTTCATTAATCAGGTATCCGCTGCGACAGGGAGCGAAGAATAGCGACGTTGAGTTCATCGTATTTCTTCGTCCACAGTGAATCGGCAAAGCCAACAAACACGATGCTGCCGGGCATCGGCTCAATATGACGTCGGTTCCAGTAGGCGATAGGCGCTTTCAGCGTGCGGCCATCGGGGTAAATTACCCACGCGTAGCTGCGCTCGCCGCCGCTCAGACGATCAACCTCTTTGAGGTAGCTGGCGACATCGCGCCCGGGCGTAAACGCCACTTTGCCGGGGCGATTGATCAAACCGAAAAGCGTAATCGTCGAGGGTTCATTGCCCACCCACAGGCTGTATTTCCCCTGAAGCGGCGGATTTTTCCCTTCGCCTATGCGAACTTCATCCGGGTCCAACGAGACAAACTGCCGCCCCGTGACGTTGATAGCCTGAAGCTGCTGGCGTAAGGCGTTAATGGCGGCGGCATCGCTTCCACTCGACTCCATCGCCGCGCGGCTTAACGCGGTGAGCAATGCCTGATGTTGTTTTTCAGCAACCGTGGTCGCCTGCTGTTCGGCAATCACCGCACCGCGCCACCAGCTTCCGGCGAGGCGCGGCTGTGCGACGAGATCCGCCAGATGCTCAGCATTGGTCAACGTGAGCGTTTTTGCCTCACCTTCACGATGAACATCTACGGTGCCTGCTGCGAATACGCCACCCGTCATGGCGCAGAAAAGTCCTGCAACTAACGTGATTTTTTTCATTGTTTTGCGGCCTTGATCAGGGTCGTTTTCACCGGGAAATAGCCCGCCCCAAGGTATTGTTCTGATTGTCGAATCTGGCCTTCGTCATCTATCCAAAAGCGGTTGCGCCAGGTCGTTTGTTCGGTGGTCACCGTTTCCTCAAGCACGCGAACCGATGTCTCGCTGCCGGCTAACGTCAGCGTTTCGCGCTCGCCCCATTGGAAGGTGGAATGCGCGGTGGCGTAGCGCACCTGGCGATGTTCAGTCCAGCCCATCGTGCGCGTCCAGCTTGCGCCATCCACCACCTGATTAGGTTTGGCTAGCGGATCGCTGGCGAGGTTATTGACATCCAGCAGGTTATCGCCCGCCAGTTGCGTTTTGACGATACGACCATGCTGCGTGACCAGCGTGGCCTGATCCTGGGTGACCCACTTGTGCTGACCGTTTTCCGAGTAAGCCAGCGCCACAAAAATCTGCGGGCCGTTATTAAGCTGAATGTACTGGCTGGCGTAGGGCATATTGTGGATATCGTCCGCGGTGAGTTGCACGCCGGGCGTGCCGAACAGGCTATCCCATAACGATTTTCCCAGCCCTTTTGTGCTGGATGAACACGCCTGAAGCAGCAGGCAAAGAGTGATAATGGCAAGTCGCTTCACGACGTTTCTCCGAGGGGCAAAATAACCACACCGAAGTGTGGTTATGGGTAAACGCACCCGTATTACTGGGTACTGGTTGTTGTGGTGGTCGTGGTTCCGGTATTGGAGCCATCACCGCCACCTGTCGCTGCCAGCGCGACACCCACCGCAGAACTCACGGTGCTGGCGCTGGTCGCGGTAGAACTCCCCGCGGAGACAGACGTCGCCGCAGAGCCCGCCGCATCACCGGTTTCCACCGGTGCCGCTGACGCGGATGCCGCCGCAAACGCAGATATGGCAAAAATGCCATAGAGGATTTTCTTCATAACAATTTCCCTTCATTGAATAAATGGAGGTACATACCCTGGGAATTCCGGGTTGCAGAATGAAAGTCAGCATGTAATACATGCGTGGCTCACGCACATACAACCTGAAAATAAGCGGGTATACCTGAAATATTCAGGCGTCATCGAGTATACACAACTCAATACCGGGAATTAGCGTTAAGGGAAGAGGGGTTCAGATTTTAAGAAAATGAGAAAAAATAAAAAAATAAGTATTATTTATTGGTTATAAATTACGTTAAATCATAAGGTTATGATAAACCTTGTTATTATCAACCTACGTATTTTCCTAAAATAAGACCTTGTTTAATTCAGGTCTATTTATGTTTTAGGAATATGCTCATCGGTAATTTTCAGCTGAGATCACGGACAAGGGGATTTATCCGATAAAAAATGCCGGCTATTACGCCGGCATTTTCAGATTAAGACGACTTATGCACGCCAGGATTTATAACGGTTAATCAGGCCGTTGGTAGAGCTGTCGTGGCTGCTAATTTCGCTACCATCTTTCAGTTCCGGCAGAATACGGTTTGCCAGCTGTTTACCCAGCTCAACGCCCCACTGGTCGAAGGTGAAGATGTTCAGGATAGCGCCCTGAGTAAAGATTTTGTGCTCATACAGCGCAATCAACGCGCCCAGGCTGAACGGCGTGATTTCGCGCAGCAGGATGGAGTTGGTCGGGCGGTTGCCTTCGAACACTTTGAACGGCACAACGTGTTCCAGCGTAGCCGGATCTTTACCCTGATCGCGATATTCCTGTTCAACCACTTCGCGAGATTTGCCGAATGCCAGCGCTTCGGTCTGAGCGAAGAAGTTAGACAGCAGTTTCTGATGGTGATCGGAAAGTGGATTGTGGGTAATCGCCGGTGCGATGAAGTCACAAGGAACCATTTTGGTGCCCTGGTGAATCAGCTGATAGAACGCATGCTGACCGTTGGTACCCGGTTCGCCCCAGATGATTGGGCCAGTTTGATGCGCCACTTTATTGCCGTTGCGGTCAACATACTTACCGTTGGACTCCATGTTGCCCTGCTGGAAGTATGCCGCGAAACGGTGCATATACTGGTCATACGGCAGAATCGCTTCAGTTTCTGCGCCGAAGAAGTTGTTGTACCAGATGCCGATCAGCGCCAGCAGAACCGGCAGGTTTTTCTCAGCAGGCGTGGTGGAGAAGTGTTTGTCCATCGCGTGTGCGCCGGAGAGCAGTTCAACAAAGTTGTCGAAGCCCACGGAGAGAATAATAGACAGACCGATAGCTGACCACAGCGAGTAACGTCCACCGACCCAGTCCCAGAATTCGAACATGTTGGCGGTATCAATACCAAATTCGCCCACCGCTTTGGCGTTGGTGGAGAGCGCTGCGAAGTGTTTCGCCACGTGTTTTTGATCGCCCGCGGTTTCCAGGAACCAGTCGCGCGCGCTGTGGGCGTTGGTCATGGTTTCTTGCGTGGTGAAGGTTTTTGACGCCACCAGGAACAGCGTGGTTTCCGGGTTAACGGTTTTCAGCACTTCCGCGATGTGAGTACCATCGACGTTAGACACAAAGTGCATATTCAGATGATTTTTGTACGGACGCAGTGCTTCGGTCACCATGAACGGGCCGAGGTCAGAACCACCGATACCGATGTTGACCACATCAGTGATCGCTTTACCGGTATACCCTTTCCAGCTACCGGAGATGATGGCTTCAGAGAAACCTTTCATTTTATCCAGTACGGCATTCACTTCCGGCATCACGTCTTTGCCGTCAACGATAATCGGGGTATTGCTGCGGTTACGCAGCGCCACGTGCAGCACGGCGCGATCTTCGGTACGGTTAATCTTCTCACCGGAGAACATCGACTTAATCGCACCGCTCAGATCGGTCTCTTTCGCCAGATCCTGCAGTTTGCTCAGGGTTTCTTCCGTGATGCGGTTTTTAGAGAAATCCACCAGCATCAGATCGTCAAACGTAGCGGAAAACTTGCTGAAACGGTCGCTATCTTTGGCAAACAGCTCGGCAATAGTGACATCTTTCATTTCATCGAAGTGTTTCTGTAGTGCCTGCCACGCAGCGGTCTGCGTTGGGTTGATATTTTTCATTAGCAATACCCTTCTGATTTGAGAATCGTTACTGCCCTCGATTGTAGCGCCTGTTACAAAAATTTGTGATCGTTTTAGTGTTACAGGCAACAAACAAGGCATGAAGACGCAAAAAGTATAGCTGTCATAAGCGATTTTTCTGACACCCCTTTTTGCATGAAAAATCCGCATAACCCCAGCGTTGACAGGGGTGGCTTAAGCCTTTATTTATAAAGGCACTACCTGCGCATGGCGCAGGCCAGAAGAGGCGCGTTGCCCAGGTAATCGTATTTCAGGAGCCAGTCCGCGAAAGATACGTGAGGGGGAGCAACGCCGAGGTGGCTGAACGCCTGGTCACGTTCGCTATCGGCTACAGGGGCTGAATCCCCTGGGTTGTCACCAGAAACGTTGGCAGTCCGGCGTTTCGCAAGGTGGAGCACTTCTGGGGAAATCGTAGTTTCTGCGTCCCCCTGTATACCGCTCTTCCCTTGTGCCAAGGCTGAAAAAAGGAACCCCTGACACGAGGCAGTACACAATGACAGATTTTGTCGTCGCCAAATTTGGCGGCACCAGCGTAGCCGATTTTGATGCCATGAACCGCAGCGCGGACGTGGTTCTCTCTGACCCTAATGTTCGTTTAGTGGTGCTCTCCGCCTCCGCAGGCGTGACCAATCTGCTGGTTGCGCTGGCCGAAGGGCTGGAAGCCACCGAACGCTTCGCCAAACTGGATGCTATTCGCAAAATACAGTTCTCGATTCTGGAGCGCCTGGCGAACCCAAACGTCATTCGTGAAGAAGTGGAACGCCTGCTGGAAAATATCACCACGCTTGCGGAAGCGGCTTCTCTGGCCACCTCAACCGCCCTGACCGATGAACTGGTCAGCCATGGCGAACTGATGTCGACCCTGTTATTTGTTGAAGTGCTGCGCCAGCGCGATGTGCAGGCGCAGTGGTTTGACGTGCGTAAGGTCATGCGTACCAGCGACCGCTTTGGCCGCGCTGAGCCTGACGTCGCAGCGCTTTCTGAGCTGGCGACGCAGCAACTAGCCCCGCGTCTTGCTGAAGGTATGGTCATCACGCAGGGCTTTATCGGCAGCGAAGCCAAAGGCCGCACCACCACACTGGGGCGTGGCGGCAGCGACTACACTGCGGCACTGCTGGGTGAAGCGCTGCACGCAACCCGTGTCGATATCTGGACGGATGTGCCGGGCATCTATACCACCGACCCGCGCGTTGTCCCGACGGCAAAACGCATTGATGAAATCGCTTTTGAAGAAGCCGCCGAAATGGCGACCTTCGGCGCGAAAGTGTTACACCCTGCCACGCTGCTGCCTGCCGTGCGCAGCGATATCCCGGTGTTTGTTGGCTCAAGCAAAGATCCGAAAGCGGGCGGCACGCTGGTGTGCAATAAAACCCAAAACCCGCCGCTGTTCCGCGCATTGGCTCTGCGTCGTAAACAAACGCTGGTGACCCTGCATAGCCTCAATATGCTGCACTCGCGCGGTTTCCTGGCGGAAGTTTTCGGCATTCTGGCGCGTCATAATATTTCGGTGGATTTGATCACCACCTCGGAAGTGAGCGTGGCGTTAACGCTGGATACCACTGGTTCAACCTCCACCGGCGATACCTTACTGACGCAGTCGCTGCTGATGGAGCTTTCCGAACTGTGCCGCGTCGAAGTGGAAGAGAATCTCGCGCTGGTCGCGCTGATTGGTAACGACCTCTCTAAAGCCTGCGGCGTAGGTAAAGAGGTGTTCGGCGTGATGGAACCGTTCAATATCCGCATGATTTGCTACGGTGCTTCCAGCCATAACCTGTGCTTCCTGGTACCCGGTAGCGAAGCCGAACAGGTTGTGCAGAAACTGCATCATAATTTGTTTGAATAATATCCTTCCACGCGATAAACAATACCTCTGGCCGGGCTCGATCCCGGCCATTTTTATAAAAAACGCAAACACAACACTATCGCAAGGAATACAACATGCTCGCTGTTCTGACCCGGCTGTTCCCGTTATGGGCGCTGCTGCTCTCTGTTATCGCTTATTACACGCCTCCCACCTTTACCGCCATCGGCCCGTGGGTTCCCACTTTGCTAATGCTGATTATGTTCGGCATGGGCGTGCATCTCAAAGTGGACGACTTTAAACGCGTACTTTCACGCCCGGCGCCGGTTGCGGCGGGGATTTTCCTGCACTATCTGGTGATGCCTCTCGCCGCGTGGCTGCTGGCGCTGCTGTTTAAGATGCCGCCGGAACTCTCTGCTGGCATGGTGCTGGTTGGCAGCGTGGCGAGCGGTACTGCATCCAACGTGATGATTTACCTGGCGAAAGGCGACGTCGCGCTATCAGTCACCATTTCCTCCGTTTCTACGCTGGTTGGGGTGATTGCCACGCCATTACTCACCCGTCTGTACGTCGATGCGCATATTCAGGTCGACGTGATGGGCATGCTGCTGAGCATTCTGCAAATTGTGGTGATCCCTATTGGCCTGGGGCTGATTGTGCATCATCTCTTCCCACGGGTAGTGAAAGCCGTAGAGCCTTTTCTTCCTGCGTTTTCAATGGTGTGCATTCTGGCAATTATCAGCGCCGTGGTGGCCGGTTCAGCTTCGCACATTGCCTCGGTCGGTTTTGTGGTGATTA
The DNA here is from genome assembly GCA_003315335.1 of Pseudocitrobacter faecalis. Classification (GTDB taxonomy): domain Bacteria; phylum Pseudomonadota; class Gammaproteobacteria; order Enterobacterales; family Enterobacteriaceae; genus Pseudocitrobacter; species Pseudocitrobacter faecalis. The sequence goes on along the minus strand of QNRL01000011.1, from coordinate 25,250 downwards.
TCGCCGTTATTCTGCATAACACGATTGGCCTGCTCGGCGGCTACTGGGGTGGGAAACTGTTTGGCTTTGATGAGTCCACCTGTCGTACGCTGGCCATTGAAGTGGGGATGCAAAACTCCGGCCTGGCGGCTGCGCTGGGTAAAATCTACTTCGGCCCGCTCGCGGCGCTGCCTGGCGCACTGTTCTCCGTGTGGCATAACCTCTCCGGCTCACTACTGGCGGGTTACTGGTCCGGGAAGCCGCTTGATGAGAAGGCTCGGGATGCGGTGAAAGAGGGATGATTCGCGGCCCGGTAAGGTGAACTTGCCGGGTTTAACCTATTTGCAGTGTGACGGGTTTCCCCAACCTCACCAACATCATGACTAAAGCGTCCAGGGTGAATTTACTGGTTTTATGGTTCACGACGTCCGAAACCCGTGGTCGGGAAATATTTAATTTCAGGGCGGCGTCAGCTTGTTTCAGTTTGTGCTCGCTAATCCAGACAGAAATTTCCTGCATCAGTTGCTGTTTGAGCGCAATAAGTTGCTCAACCTCTCGTTCAGCATCCTGATAGAGCCGTTGGGCTTCCTCGTCACCAAAACCCAGCTCAGAAAATATGTTGGCATCCGCAGGCGTCACGTGCTGGATTTTGACATCAATGGAGGGGCTCATTTTCGGTTCCTTAGCTCTTGCTGTACTGCCTGATAACGGGCTTTTGCAATATGTTTGTCTTGTTCAGAAGTACGCTGCGTCTTTTTGCCGAAACAGTGCAACACATATACAGCGTCCTCCATGCGGGCAAAATAGATAATCCGATAAATCCCGCATACATGCCGTAATCGTACCTCTTCAACACCCGGCCCAATGTCTGTCATCGGTTTCCAGTCTGCCGCTTCCAGACCAGCCTGCAAACGATGCAACTGATACCCTGCTTCTTTACGCACCTCTGCCGGAAAACAGCATAAATCATCGAATGACCGGCCGACCCAGGCAATAGGTCTCGACGCTTGCCTGATAGAAAGCATAACACATCCTTGTATAAAATTTTATACATCCATTGTTTGTAATGTTCACATATCCTGTCCAAACACAGGCATTACGCTAATTCAGGAGCGTTTATTCGTCACCAGGGAAATAAATAATCTGCGATGCGCTTTCAGAATTAGTTTCTTTCGCACAATTTCCCGTACACTGGAGCCTCTGGCCAACTGAGGGCACCACCATGGCACTCCCCCGCATTACCCAAAAAGAGATGACCGAACGCGAGCAGCGTGAACTGAAAACGCTGCTTGACCGTGCGCGTATCGCACATGGCCGCGTGTTGACCAATGCTGAAACGAACAGCGTCAAAAAGGAATATATCGATAAGCTGATGGTTGAGCGCGAAGCTGAAGCGAAGAAAGCCCGCCAGTTGAAGAAAAAGCAGGCTTATAAACCGGATGCGGAAGCATCATTTTCCTGGTCGGCGAATACGCCAACGCGCGGCAGGCGCTGATTAACGCCCCTTTTTTTTACGCCCCGGCGAGGTAAAACGCTTACCGTTGGACGCCGGGCGGCTCGCTTTTTCAGCCGTTTTTTCTATCTTCACCACCGGACGTTTGATACCCGCCGTTTTCGGTTTGGCCTTTGCTTTTGGCTTCGCTTCTGAGGAAGAGTTTTCAATCAGCTTAAACAGATCAATCAATTCATCATCGGTTAAATCACGCCATTCACCGAGTGGGATACCGCTCAGGCTGACGTTCATAATGCGCGTACGTTCCAGCTTCTTCACTTCGTAGCCAAAGTGCTCACACATGCGACGAATCTGACGATTCAACCCCTGTACCAGGGTGATGCGAAACACAAACGGCGCTTCTTTTTTTACTTTGCACTTCTTCGTCACCGTACCAAGAATCGGTACGCCCGCCGCCATACCGCTCACGAACTCATCCGTCACCGGTTTATCCACCGTGACCAGATACTCTTTTTCGTGATCGTTACCGGCACGCAGGATCTTATTGACCAGATCGCCGTGGTTGGTGAGGAAAATCAGCCCCTGAGAATCTTTATCCAGGCGGCCAATCGGGAACACACGCTTGCTGTGGTTGACGAAATCGACGATGTTATCGCGCTCGCCATCTTCTGTCGTGCTGACAATGCCCACAGGTTTATTCAGCGCGATCAGCACCAGATCTTCTGCCTCGCGTGGCTCAATCAACTGACCGTTTACTTTTACAACGTCGCCAGGCTTCACCTGATCGCCAATGGTGGCGCGTTTACCGTTCAGGAAAACGTTACCTTGTTCGATATAGCGATCGGCTTCGCGTCGAGAGCAAATTCCGCTTTCGCTGATGTATTTATTTAAACGGATGGATGAGTCGGGCAGCATAGGTTCTCCTCTAAAACGCGGAATATACCTTACCTCTTAGCGAGGAAAAACAGGGTTATGCAGCAACGTCGAAATTAAATGTGATCTACCACACCTTTTATCACAAAAGTGTCGCCACAAACCCGCTGCAATTTTGCATGGTCAAAATCAAGATAATCAATCTATTACGAATACCTGCACACCTGTGCTGATGACTGCTACGAACAGAAACAAATGTGCAAGAGAAAGCGCCATTTCAGCCCGAGTAAAGAGTGAAAAATCGCTTTTAAAGGCCAGCGTGATGGGGTTATATCAGATCAAGCGGTTAAAAAGCATATTTGCACAAATGTGCAAAATCAGGAGGCGGCGATGGAAAACAGTGACGATATCCGTTTGATTGTGAAGATTGCCCAACTCTATTACGAGCAGGATATGACTCAGGCGCAAATCGCCCGCGAGCTGGGAATTTATCGCACCACCATCAGCCGCTTGCTTAAACGGGGCCGTGAGCAGGGTATTGTCACCATCGCTATCAATTATGACTACAACGAAAATCTCTGGCTTGAGCAACAACTGAAGCAAAAGTTTGGTCTGAAAGAAGCCGTGGTAGTGTCAGGTCATGATGAAGAGGAAGACGCGCAACTGGCGGTGATGGGGTTACACGGCGCACAGTTGTTGGATCGTTTGCTGGAGCCGGGTGATATTGTTGGTTTTTCCTGGGGCCGCGCAGTACGTGCACTGGTCGAAAATCTACCGCAGGCTGGGCAATCCCGGCAGTTAATCTGTGTGCCGATTATCGGCGGGCCATCCGGAAAACTCGAAAGCCGCTATCACGTGAACACATTAACCTACGGCGCAGCGGCAAAACTGAAAGGCGAATCGCATCTCGCGGATTTTCCAGCCTTGCTGGATAACCCGCTAATTCGTAATGGGATCATGCAGTCTCAGCACTTTAAAACCATCTCGGCCTACTGGGATAATCTGGATGTCGCCCTGGTGGGGATTGGCTCACCGGCCATTCGCGATGGCGCGAACTGGCATGCATTTTATGGCGGCGAAGAGAGTGATGACCTGAATGCCCGCCAGGTCGCCGGTGATATTTGCTCGCGCTTTTATGATATTCGCGGTGTCACCGTTGAGACCAATATGAGTGAAAAAACGCTCTCAATCGAAATGAATAAATTAAAGCAGGCGCGTTATTCTATCGGCATTGCTATGGGCGAAGAAAAATACAGTGGGATTATTGGCGCACTGCGCGGAAAATATATTAATTGTCTGGTTACGAATAGCGACACAGCTGAACTGTTACTGAAATAAAAATCTGCCCGACTTTTACCGTAATGAAAAATTACGGCGGGCCTCTGTTACCTAAAATCAGGAGTCTGTTATGCAAACGTGGTTAAATTTGCAGGATAAAACCATTATTGTCACCGGCGGTGCATCCGGCATTGGTCTGGCAATTGTCGAAGAATTATTAGCACAAGGCGCGAATGTGCAGATGGCCGATATTCACGGTGGTGACGGTCAATATGAAGGCCATAAAGGTTATCAATTCTGGCCGACCGATATTTCCAGCGCCAAAGAGGTGAATCATACGGTGGCGGAAATTATCCAACGCTTTGGCCGTATCGACGGTCTGGTCAACAATGCCGGGGTCAATTTTCCGCGTCTGCTGGTCGATGAGAAAGCACCTGCCGGGCAGTATGAACTCAACGAAGCCGCATTCGAAAAGATGGTCAATATCAACCAAAAAGGCGTATTTCTGATGTCGCAGGCCGTTGCACGCCAGATGGTTAAACAGCATGACGGCGTCATTGTGAATGTCTCCTCGGAAAGCGGGCTGGAAGGTTCAGAAGGCCAGAGCTGCTACGCCGCCACCAAAGCCGCACTTAACAGTTTTACCCGCTCCTGGTCGAAAGAGCTGGGTAAGCACGGTATCCGAGTGGTCGGTATCGCGCCGGGAATTCTGGAAAAAACCGGGCTGCGCACGCCGGAATATGAAGAGGCGCTGGCGTGGACGCGCAATATCACCGTTGAGCAACTGCGGGAAGGATACACCAAAAATTCCATTCCTATTGGGCGGTCCGGAAGATTAGCGGAAGTGGCTGATTTTGTGTGTTATCTGCTGTCCGAACGCGCCAGCTACATCACCGGAGTAACCACTAACATTGCGGGCGGTAAAACGCGCGGTTAAGGAGGGTTTATGGTCAATGCCATTTTTTGCGCCCACGGCAAATTAGCCTGCGCCATGCTGGAATCGGTTCAGATGGTGTACGGCGACGCCAATGTCGAGGCAGTGGAATTTGTACCCGGTGAGAACGCCAGTGACATTGTGGCAAAGCTGGAAAAGTTAGCGAGCATTCACAATCAAGATGAATGGCTGATTGCCGTGGACTTACAGTGTGGCAGTCCGTGGAATGCGGCGGCAACGCTTGCGATGCGCAACCCCAGACTCCGCGTGATTAGCGGCCTGTCTCTCCCGCTGGCTCTGGAACTGGTGGATAACCAGAGCAGCATGAACGTTGATGAACTTTGCGATTATCTGCTGACAATTGCCCAACAAACCTGCGTCGTCTGGAAACAACTGGAAACGGCTGAGGAGGATTTCTGATGAACATTACGCTCGCCCGCATTGACGACCGCCTGATCCACGGCCAGGTCACCACCGTCTGGTCGAAAGTGGCTAATGCCCAGCGCATTATTATCTGCAATGACGAGGTGTATAACGATGAAGTTCGCCGAACCTTATTGCGTCAGGCTGCGCCGCCGGGAATGAAGGTTAACGTGGTCAATATTGAAAAAGCCGTCGCGGTTTATCACAACCCGCAATATCAGGACGAAACTGTATTTTATCTTTTTACCCGCCCACAGGATGCTTTAGCGATGGTTAGGCAGGGGGTGAAAATCGACACCCTGAATATTGGCGGAATGGCCTGGCGACCGGGTAAAAAACAATTAACCAAAGCGGTTTCACTGGATGAAGACGATATACAGGCATTTTATGCGCTGGATAAACAGGGCGTGAAACTGGATTTACGCGTCGTGGCCTCCGACCCATCCGTTAATATTCTCGACAAAATAAAAGAACAGTTAGTCGCAAATTAAATAATAGCGCCTGTGTACGTATGCTTTAACAGGCAGGGATGACGACACTTAAAAGGTGACAAATAATGGAAATAAGTACCCTACAAATCATAGCCATATTTCTTTTTTCCTGTATTGCCGGGATGGGCAGCGTGCTGGATGAATTCCAGACCCACCGCCCGCTGATCGCCTGTACGGTTATCGGCTTAATACTCGGTGATTTAAAAACCGGGATTATGCTCGGCGGCACGCTGGAACTTATCGCGCTCGGCTGGATGAATGTCGGCGCGGCGCAGTCTCCGGATTCCGCGCTCGCCAGCATTATCTCCGCCATTCTGGTTATCGTGGGCCAGCAAAGTATTGCCACGGGCATCGCCATCGCCCTTCCCGTGGCAGCGGCAGGCCAGGTGCTGACGGTCTTCGCCCGCACCATCACCGTGGTGTTCCAGCACGCGGCGGATAAAGCCGCAGAAGAAGCGCGCTTTCGTACCATCGACATACTTCACGTTTCCGCGCTGGGTGTACAGGCGCTGCGCGTCGCCATTCCAGCACTGATTGTTTCGTTGTTCGTCAGCGCCGACATGGTCAGCAATATGCTGAATGCGATACCGGAATTTGTCACACGTGGTCTGCAAATCGCAGGCGGTTTTATCGTGGTGGTCGGTTACGCCATGGTGCTGCGCATGATGGGCGTGAAGTATCTGATGCCCTTCTTTTTCCTCGGTTTTATCGCGGGCGGCTATCTCGACCTCAGCCTGCTGGCCTTTGGCGGCGTCGGTGTGATTATCGCGCTGGTCTACATCCAGCTTAATCCACAGTGGCGTAAAACCGAGCCGCAAACGCAGGCCACGTCTTCCACCGCCCTTGACCAGCTTGACGATTAACGGAGCCCATTATGGAACAGAGAAAAATCACACGCAGCGATCTGTTGAGCATGTTTCTGCGCTCCAACCTGCAACAGGCGTCATTCAACTTTGAACGTATTCACGGGCTGGGCTTTTGCTACGACATGATCCCCGCCATCAAGCGGCTCTATCCATTGAAAGAAGACCAGGTCGCCGCGCTGAAGCGCCATCTGGTGTTCTTCAATACCACGCCAGCCGTGTGTGGCCCGGTGATTGGTGTGACGGCGGCAATGGAAGAAGCACGTGCCAACGGCGCAGAAATTGATGACGGTGCAATAAACGGCATCAAAGTCGGCCTGATGGGGCCGCTGGCGGGCGTTGGCGACCCACTGGTCTGGGGAACACTGCGCCCGATTACTGCCGCGCTCGGCGCCTCGCTGGCGCTGTCCGGCAACATTCTCGGCCCGCTGCTGTTCTTCTTTATTTTCAACGCGGTGCGTCTGGCGATGAAGTGGTATGGCCTACAGCTCGGCTTTCGTAAAGGCGTGAATATTGTCAGCGATATGGGCGGGAATGTGCTGCAAAAACTGACCGAGGGTGCGTCGATTCTTGGCCTGTTTGTGATGGGCGTGCTGGTCACCAAATGGACGTCAATCAACGTGCCGATGATCGTCTCGCAAACGCCAGCCGCAGACGGTTCCACCATCACCATGACTGTGCAGAACATTCTTGACCAGCTCTGCCCTGGCCTGCTGGCGCTGGGGCTGACGCTGCTGATGGTACGTCTGCTCAACAAAAAAATTAACCCCGTATGGCTGATCTTCGCCCTGTTTGGCTTAGGGATTATCGGTAATGCGCTGGGCTTCCTGTCCTGATTCTTCGCCCCGGCGCGACTGCCGGGGCCATCGCTCAACATGAGGTGGTTTATGAAAACAACAGCTCTGCGTCTCTATGGTAAACGCGATCTTCGCCTGGAAACCTTTGACCTTCCTGAAATGCAGGAGGATGAAATTCTGGCGACAGTAGTCACCGACAGCCTGTGTCTTTCTTCCTGGAAAGAGGCCAATCTGGGCGAAAACCATAAAAAAGTGCCCGACGATGTGGCGACCAATCCGATCATCATCGGCCACGAGTTTTGCGGCGATATTCTGGCCGTCGGTAAAAAGTGGCAGCATAAGTTCCAGCCCGGCCAGCGCTATGTAATTCAGGCCAACCTGCAACTGCCGGATCGCCCGGACTGCCCCGGCTACTCCTTCCCGTGGGTGGGCGGCGAAGCGACGCATGTGGTTATCCCAAATGAGGTCATGGAACAGGATTGCCTGCTGGCATATGAAGGCGAGACTTACTTTGAAGGCTCGCTGGTTGAACCACTCTCCTGCGTGATTGGCGCGTTCAACGCTAACTATCATCTGCAGGAAGGCACCTATAACCACAAGATGGGGATTCGCCCGCAGGGACGGACGCTGATCCTTGGCGGCACAGGCCCGATGGGGCTGCTGGCGATTGATTACGCGCTGCATGGGCCAGTTAACCCGTCGCTGTTAATCGTCACCGATACCAATAACGACAAGCTGAGCTATGCGCGGAAACACTATCCGTCAGAGCCGCAAACGGTGATTCACTATCTCAATGCCGCCGAGGCATCTTACGAGGCGTTAATGGCACTCAGCGGTGGTCACGGTTTCGACGATATCTTCGTTTTCGTGCCCAATGAAGGGCTGGTTACCCTCGCCTCTTCGCTGCTGGCGGCCGACGGCTGTATGAACTTCTTCGCCGGGCCGCAGGATAAACACTTCAGCGCGCCGATTAATTTCTACGATGTGCATTATGCATTTACCCATTACGTGGGCACGTCAGGCGGCAACACCGATGATATGCGCGCGGCGGTCAAACTGATCGAAGAGAAAAAAGTGCAAGCCGCAAAAGTGGTAACACATATTCTTGGGCTGAATGCCGCGGGCGAAACCACGCTGGAATTGCCTGCCGTCAGCGGCGGGAAAAAGCTGGTGTATACCGGAAAATCTCTGCCGCTGACGTCACTCACACAGATCCAGGATGAAGGACTGGCAGCGATTCTGGCGCGTCATCAAGGAGTTTGGTCCGGTGAAGCGGAGCAATTTCTGCTCGCTCATGCAGAGGCGATTACTCATGATTAATCGCGAGACTCAACTCTGCATGTCGCTTGCCGGTCGCCCCGGCAACTTCGGCACGCGTTTTCACAATTATCTGTATGAAAAGCTGGGACTAAATTTCATCTATAAAGCGTTCACTACCCAGGATATTGCAGCGGCGGTGAAAGGCGTCCGCGCGTTGGGGATTCGCGGCTGTGCCGTGTCGATGCCGTTTAAAGAAAGCTGTATGCCTTTTCTCGATGCTATCGATCCGTCGGCAAAAGTCATTGATTCAGTGAATACTATTGTGAATGACGACGGCAAGTTGACCGGGTTTAATACCGATTATATCGCGGTGAAAAACCTGATAGCCCACCACCAGCTCAATACCACCGCACGCGTGATGATTCGTGGCAGCGGCGGCATGGGCAAAGCGGTGATTGCCGCCTTTCGCGACGCGGGTTTTACGGATGTCATCATCGCCGCCCGTAACCGCGAGAGCGGCCCGGCGCTGGCGAAGCAGTATGGCTTCCAGTGGCAACCACTGCCGGAAGGTATCGCCTGCGACATTCTGGTCAACGTGACGCCCGTTGGCATGGCTGGCGGTAAAGAGAGCCATGAGCTGGCCTTCAGCGAAGCGATGGTCTCAACGGCAAGCATCGTTTTTGATGTCGTAGCCTTGCCGCCGGAAACGCCGCTCATTCGCCTGGCGCAACGGCTGGATAAGCAGACGATCAGCGGCGCGGAGGTAATTGCCTTACAGGCCGTCGAGCAATTCGCGATGTATACCGGCGTGCGACCCGATGCGCAGCTGATTGCTGAAGCGGCAAGGTTTGCGCGAGAGGGGTGAGCGGCAGGAGCGCCTTAACTGGCGCTCATACTGATGACAAATGCGAAATTGCCTGATGCGCTACGCTTATCAGGCCTACGAGTTCCTTCACTATATTGAATTTGCACGCGTTTGTAGGCCGGATAAGGCGTTCACGCCGCATCCGGCATGAATAAAGCGCACGTTGAAAATCGCGAAATGGCTCCAGCAGCGCTTCGATTAACACTGCTGACAGATTACCCTGCAACTTGCACGCTTCTTCCTGAACTCCGTGAACCCCGTCTGCGAGTCTTATCACCTGCCGTGATAGCATAGTTATCAATCCCCTTAATTCCCTGATTGTCTGGAGAAAAAATGGAACTGCTGCTGTTAAGTAACTCGACGCTGCCGGGTAAAGCCTGGCTGGAACATGCGCTACCGCTGATTCGTGGCGCGCTGAACGGTCGCCGTTCGGCGGTCTTTATTCCCTTCGCGGGCGTGACACAAACATGGGACGCCTACACGGCAAAAACGGCGGCGGTGTTTGAGCCGATGGACGTGTCGGTCGTCGGTATTCATCGTGCTGCGGATCCGATTTCGGCCATTGAAAATGCGGACCTGGTGATTGTCGGCGGCGGGAATACCTTCCAGTTACTGAAAGAGAGCCGCGAACGCGGGCTGCTGGCACCGATTGTTGATGTGGTGAAGCGCGGCGCGCTCTACATCGGCTGGAGCGCAGGCTCGAACCTGGCCTGCCCAACGATTCGTACCACCAATGATATGCCGATTGTCGATCCGCAAGGTTTTGATGCGCTGGGGCTGTTCCCGTTGCAAATTAACCCGCACTTCACCAATGCACTGCCGGAAGGGCACCAGGGTGAAACGCGCGAACAGCGCATCCGCGAACTGCTGGTTGCCGCGCCGGAACTGACGGTGATTGGTTTGCCGGAAGGTAACTGGATTCAGGTGAGCGGTGAAGTGGCGACGCTTGGCGGGCCAAATACCAACTATCTGTTTAAAGCTGGGGAAGAGGCGGTGCCGCTGGAAGCAGGACACCACCTGTAAAGACCTTTGCCGGATGCGCTGCCCGTATCCGGCATCAAAACGCACTAATAATCATCCCGCTCGTCGTCTTCGTCCGGCTGCTCCAGCACGCTGTAAGCCACTGAACAAAAGAGCGAGTTGAGACGCTGCATATCGCCCAGAAGCCCAAGGTGCAGCGAGCTGGTTTCAATACTCTGTACGTTCTGCTGGTGCAGACGATCGACGTGCGCGTGCGAGTAACGGCGATTCAGTATGCGGAAACGGTGCTTGCTGCGGCGCAGCCGGCGGGCGCTGGTGACGTCACCGGAGAAGAACACCGACATCGCCAGTTGCAGATTGCTCAGCAGTTGGTCGTAAAGCGCATCCAGCTCTTTCAGCCCTTCCACCGAGAACGCGCGGCGGGCTGCCAGTGATTTATCGGCAATCTCACTGCCCATACGTTCCACGATATCCGATGCCTGCTCCAGGTTGAGTGACATCTCGATGATTTCCGCCCAGCGTCGGGATTCCTCTTCCGCCAGTTCATCCTTCGGCATGCGTGCCAGATAGAGCTTGATGGCGGTATAAAGCACGTTGATGTCGTCGGCCAGTTTGCGCAGCTCTTTCTCTTCACGCGGCTCGCCGTGCATCACCTTTTTCAGCCCTTCCAGCATTAATTCCATCGCATCACCGATACGCAGCGCTTCACGCGCGGCATTGGCCAACGCCAGCGTTGGCGTGTCGAGTGCGGTGGTATCGAGATGCTTTGGCTTCAGGCGTGCATCCAGTTCAGGTTCATCGCGGATCATCCGTTTGCAGAAACGCGCCATCGGCTCGGCGAAGGGGATCATCACCACGCAGCGAATCAGGTTGTAGAAGACGTGGAAATAGATAACCAGTTCCGATTCCGGCAGCGGCAGTTTGTGCAGCGTATCCGCCAGAACGCGGACGAATGGCAGGATTATCAAACTGCCCACCAGCTTGAACAGTAAACTGCCCAGCGCCACGCGGCGAGCGGCAGCGTTGGCGGCACTGTTATTAAGCATCGCCAGCAATCCGGAACCAAGGTTAGCGCCAATCACCAGGCACAGCGCCACCGGGAAGGAAATAATCCCCGCCGTAGTCAGCGTGGCAGTCAGCAGCACGGCGGCCAGGCTCGAATAACTGATGATGGCGAACATCGCACCAATCAAAGCATCCAGCATGATGTCGCCGGTGAGCGAGGCAAAAATCACCTGTACGCCGTTGGCCTGGGTGATCGGCGTGACGGCCTGGACGATGAGTTCCAGCGCCAGCAAAATCAGGCCGAGGCCAATCCCGACACGCCCCAGTTGCCCGGCACGCGACTGTTTGCGGCCAAGGAAAAAAATGACGCCAATAAAAATCAGCAGCGGCGATAACCAGGATAAATCGAAGGTGAGGATACGCGCCATCAGCGCGGTCCCCACGTCGGCCCCCAACACAATCACCAGAGCGGGCGTCAGGGCGACCAGGTCCTGGGCGACGAAAGAGGTCACCAGCATGGTCGTGGCGTTACTGCTCTGCACCAGCGCAGTAACGCCAATGCCCGCGCAGAAGGCGAGCGGTTTCTTTTCAACACTGCGGCTGAGGACGGTACGCAGGCGCGCGCCGAAGACGCGCATCACGCCCGTGCGGACAATGTGGGTGCCCCAAACCAGCAGGGCGACAGCGGAAAGCAGGTGTAACAGCGTTAACACAGAATGGGGTTCTCCTTATCGTTATTGTTTTCCTGAGGCTATCAGCGCGGTTCTGCCGGATGGCGCTGTGCTTATCCGGCCTACAGGCAAGGCGTGAATCCGGCTGCGAACCGTGTAGGCCCGGCAAGCGCAGCGCCACCGGGCAAAATCGGCAGAGCCTTCCTTTAGTATAAGGGTTTACGCACAATAAAGAGACAAGGCGCTCATTGAGCGCCCTGTTTGTTGTAAGGAAAAGTGACTTCGCGCAATATCAGCATAGGAAAATGCTTACCCCGCACACCTTCTGTACCACAATAATGTTCCAATCTTGCACAACTCTGAAAAGGTAAAGAGCAAAATTCCGATATAGCCTGGATAGCCGGGAATAAAATATAAAACAAAATGAATTATCGATACAGAGCAGGTGAAAGAACATAATCGTAAAAATTCCTGACACACGAGAAACATGACAGGTATTTTTCTTGAGGAGAAAAACAAATAAATCGAACATAAAAGAGACGCATAAAGCATTATATTAAAAACAAACATCGCGATAATAAACAACCCGCTCCAATCACCAACATTCATTGACATGAAATTCATCAAAAAATGATGTATATCGGTATAAAAGGGGATGCTCCCACGCAATATTGAAAAGCCGACATAGCTTAATATGGAGATAACATCCATCACGCCCCAAAAGATGTAGATCCTATTTTTTAAACTCATAACATTCATCGCTAATTGTTGGTATCCAATGCCAGGATTTTCCTTCAGCAGCCCACACATCATCGCTTTCAAGATAGCGTTGTGGAATCGCTCTTTGCTCACCATACCGTCTGATCACTGAACGCTTTGAAATTATCTCTTTATTTTCATTATCGATATTATCAGATAAGGGAGTCCATATTTGGATCTTATCTCTACCTGTATTCATGAAATCCTTCCCTTCCGACATAAATAGTCTTCCTTCATCTCCCATAGATGTGGCACGATTGATAGCCATAATTCCTACGTTCAATAATGCATGATAATCGTTATCAGTTGTTTGCCAATAACCTGGACCATACTCCCGTGTTAATGGTACAAACTTGCTACGCGTTGGTGATGGCTTGCCATACGCCAGCACTTTCATAGAGAAATAACTTAATATGTGTTTAATAAAGAAAATATCATAGATGATATCATTAACACAAAAAAGGTCTCCATTTTCAGAAATAAAAAATGGATATAAATAATCATCGCTTCGATTAAGCCTTTGATCAAGAAGGACTAGAAACCCATTATCGATATCATTATCTAACTTACTCCAGTTTGCCCGGTCATAGAGATCATATGAGTAATAACTGCGTAAGCCATCATTTTTTTTCAACATATAACCATTCAGTGAACCAATCATTCCACCCACTGTCTTTTCCAGGTGATAGCTTTCCTTAACCCGACGTTTAGCCGTGAGAGGATCAATTATATTTTCGAAATCTTTTGGTCTAATATAACCATTTCGTAAATCATAGAGCTCCATACATTCACCAATAACATATATTAATGTATTTATGAATTATGAAGATACACCGATATCTTAATAAAAAATGTATTCCGTCACTAATTAAGCAATAATAAAGGTTTTCTTTCAAAAAAATCCCCCCGGCCAAAAGCCGGGGGAGTAGGTTAATCCGCGTCGTACCCCAGATTCGGCGCCAGCCAGCGTTCGACTTCCTCTACACTCATTCCTTTGCGGCGGGCGTAATCTTCCACCTGGTCACGCTGAATTTGCGCAACCGCGTAGTACTTGCTGTCCGGGTGGCTGAAATACCAGCCGGAAACCGAAGCACCCGGCCACATGGCGAACGATTCCGTCAGCTTCATGCCGGTGTGTTTTTCGACGTCCAGCAGTTTCCAGATGGTGCCCTTCTCCGTGTGTTCCGGGCAAGCAGGATAGCCGGGCGCCGGGCGAATGCCCTGGTAGTTTTCGCGGATCAGTTCTTCGTTGCTGAGGTTCTCGTTTGGCGCATAACCCCAGTAAACTTTACGCACGCGCTCATGAAGATATTCGGCAAAGGCTTCCGCCAGGCGGTCGGCAATCGCTTTCACCATGATTTTATTGTAATCATCGTGCTGCGCTTCGAAAGCATCCGCCAGCGCATCTTCTTCCAGCCCACCGGTCACGGCGAATGCGCCGATATAGTCTTCTTTACCACTCAGTTTTGGCGCGACAAAGTCGGAAAGACAGTAGTTCGCAAAGCCCACTTTCTCGGTCTGCTGACGTAAATGACGGCTGACGGTGAGCACGTGCGTACGCGTTTCGTCACGGTAGATTTCGATATCGTCGCCCACACGGTTTGCCGGGAACAGGCCGACCACGCCGCGCGGATTCAGCGTTTTTTCGGCGCTCAGTTTGTCGAGTAACTCATTAGCATCTTTAAACAGGCGCTGCGCCTCTTCGCCAACGACTTCGTCTTCAAGAATGCGCGGGTATTTCCCGGCAAGCGACCAGGTCATAAAGAACGGTGTCCAGTCGATGTAGTTGCGCAGCGTTTCGATACTGACTTCCACTTCCTGTACGCCGAGCCGATGAGCGACCGGCGGCGTATAGCTCGCCCAGTCAAATGCCAGATCGTTTTCACGCGCGGCCTGCAAGGTTACCGGCGGCGTACGTGGTTTCTTACGTCCGTGCTGGATACGCACGGTCTCGTACTCTTTACGCGTGCGGGCGACGAAGTCGTCACGTTGGGTGTCGGAAAGCAGCGCCGCAACCACGCCAACGGTGCGCGAGGCGTTCTGCACATACACCGTCGGGCCGCTGTAGTTCTGCTCGATTTTCACCGCCGTGTGCGCTTTTGAGGTCGTCGCACCGCCAATCAGCAGTGGAATGGTGAAGCCCTGACGCTCCATCTCTTTCGCCACGTTAACCATTTCGTCGAGCGACGGGGTGATTAAGCCGGAGAGGCCAATCAGGTCCGCATTCACTTCTTTGGCGGTTTTCAGAATTTTGTCGGCGGGCACCATCACGCCCAGGTCGATGATTTCGTAGTTATTACACTGCAACACCACTCCGACGATATTTTTGCCGATATCATGAACGTCACCTTTTACGGTCGCGATCACCATCTTACCGTTGCTGGAGCCTTTCTCTTTGCTGGCTTCAATGTATGGTTCGAGATACGCCACCGCTTGTTTCATGACGCGCGCCGATTTTACCACCTGCGGCAGGAACATTTTGCCCTCGCCAAAGAGATCGCCGACCACATTCATGCCGTCCATTAACGGGCCTTCAATCACTTCAATCGGGCGAGCGGCCTGCTGACGCGCTTCTTCTGTATCCAGCTCGATAAATTCCGTGATGCCTTTCACCAGCGAGTATTCAAGGCGTTTATTGACGTCCCACGAACGCCACTCGGCCTGCTGGGCATTGGCCGTGTCGTCGGTTTTGCTGCCGCGATATTTCTCGGCAAGATCCAGCAAACGCTCAGTGCCATCGTCGCGACGGTTGAGGATCACATCCTCCACCGCGTCGCGCAGTTCAGCCGGCAAGTCGTCGTAAATTGCCAGTTGGCCGGCGTTCACAATCCCCATATCCATACCGTTGCGGATAGCGTAGTAGAGGAATACCGCGTGGATAGCTTCACGCACCGGGTCATTGCCACGGAACGAGAACGAGACGTTAGAGACACCGCCAGAAATCAATGCATGCGGCAGCTCGCGTTTGATATCTTCACAGGCGCCGATAAAGTCCTGCGCATAGTTATTGTGCTCTTCAATCCCGGTCGCCACCGCGAAGATGTTCGGGTCGAAGATGATATCTTCCGGCGGGAATCCGACTTCCTCGGTGAGGATTTTGTACGCCCGGCGGCAAATCTCGATTTTACGTGCGCGGGTGTCGGCCTGACCTTGTTCATCAAAGGCCATTACCACCACCGCTGCGCCGTAGCGACGCAGCAGTTTGGCGTGGTGAATGAAGGTGTCCACGCCCTCTTTCATCGAGATAGAGTTAACAATGCCTTTGCCCTGAATACACTTCAGCCCTTTTTCAATGACCTCCCATTTCGAGGAGTCGATCATAATCGGTACGCGGGCAATATCCGGCTCGCCGGCAATCAGGTTGAGGAAACGCACCATCGCCGCTTCGGCATCAAGCATCCCCTCATCCATGTTGATATCAATGATCTGTGCGCCGCTTTCCACCTGCTGACGCGCCACATCCAGCGCTTCGCTGTATTTTTCCTCTTTAATCAGGCGTTTGAACTTAGCGGAACCGGTGACGTTGGTGCGTTCACCGACGTTCACAAACAAGCTGTCGTCGCCAATGTTTAGCGGCTCCAGGCCAGACAAGCGGCAAGCGACGGGCAGTTCAGGCAGCTTGCGCGGCGGCAGCCCGGCAACGGCGCGGCTCATCGCAGCAATGTGCTCTGGCGTGGTGCCGCAGCAACCGCCGACAATATTGAGGAAGCCCGCTTCCGCCCATTCGCGAATCTGTTTTGCCATCGTGTCGGCATCAAGATCGTATTCACCAAAGGCGTTCGGCAGCCCGGCGTTCGGGTGCGCGGTGACGTAGCATTCCGCAATACGCGACAGTTCCTGTACGTACTGGCGCAGTTCATCCGGCCCCAGCGCACAGTTCAGGCCAAAGGTCAGGGCTTCAGCATGACGCAGGGAGTTATAAAACGCTTCCGTCGTTTGCCCGGAGAGCGTACGCCCGGAAGCATCAGTGATGGTGCCGGAGATCATGATTGGCAGGTCAACGCCCAGGGCTTCAAACTCTTCTTTTACCGCAAAAATTGCGGCCTTGGCGTTGAGGGTGTCGAAGACAGTTTCAATCAGAATCAGGTCTGCGCCGCCTTCCACCAGCGCTTTCGTCGATTCCCGGTAGGCAACCACCAGCCCATCGAAAGTGATATTGCGGAATGCCGGGTCGTTGACGTCTGGAGAGATGGACGCCGTGCGGTTGGTGGGCCCAAGAACACCGGCCACGTAGCGCGGTTTTTCCGGCGTGCGTGCGCTCCACTCATCAGCGCAGGCGCGCGCCAGTTTGGCCGCTGCGAAGTTGATTTCTGCCGACAGGGATTCCATCTGGTAATCCGCCATGGCGATGGTCGTGGAGTTAAAGGTGTTGGTTTCAATGATATCCGCGCCCGCTGCGAAGTAGGCATCATGGATGGCGGAGATCACCTCCGGCTTGCTCAACACCAGCAGGTCATTGTTGCCTTTGAGGTCGCATGGCCAGTCGGCAAAACGTGCGCCGCGAAAATCCGCTTCGCTCAGGCGATAGCTCTGGATCATGGTGCCCATGCCCCCGTCCAGAACCAGAATTCGATCATTTAACTGCTGACGTAATTGTTCAACTTTGCTGCTCACACGCACTCCCGACCACGCTCAACCAAACCCAGATAAAAAAACGGCAATAGACCATACTGGCATAAACCCTGATGGTGGAAAAGAGAACAACACGCTACATGAGACAAGTTCACCATGACTCATCGGATCAGTAACTCTGGCGATTGCATTATAATCAAATAAAACGAAAATGATTTCCACGATACAGAAACAGGAGTTCGCTATGGTTGCCACCGTTCCCGCAAAGCGCGGAAGAAAACCCGCCGCAGCCGCCGCTCCACCGAGTGGCCAGGTTCAGTCTTTAACGCGCGGGCTGAAATTACTGGAATGGATCGCCGAATCAAACGGTAGCGTCGCGCTGACCGAACTCGCCCAACAGGCCGGGCTGCCCAATTCCACCACTCACCGTTTGCTGACCACCATGCAACAGCAGGGTTTCGTCCGTCAGGTGGGCGAGCTGGGGCACTGGGCGGTGGGCGCGCATGCATTTATCGTCGGTAGCAGCTTTTTGCAGAGCCGTAATTTGCTGGCGATTGTCCACCCTATCCTGCGTAAACTGATGGAAGACTCCGGCGAGACGGTCAACCTGGCGGTGCTGGATCAAAGCGACCATCAGGCCATTATTATCGACCAGGTCCAGTGCACGCAGTTAATGCGCATGTCTGCACCCATTGGCGGCAAACTGCCAATGCACGCCTCCGGTGCGGGTAAAGCATTTTTATCACAACTGAGCGAAGAGCAAGTTACCAGCTTATTGCACCGTAAAGGGCTGCACGCCTATACCCATGCGACGCTGGTGTCGCCAGTACATCTGAAAGAAGACCTCGCCCAAACGCGCAAGCGCGGGTATTCCTTTGATGATGAAGAGCACGCGCTGGGGCTGCGCTGTGTGGCGTCCTGCATTTATGACGAGCACCGCGAACCGTTTGCGGCGATCTCCATTTCCGGGCCGATTTCACGTATTACCGACGACCGGGTAACTGAGTTTGGCGCGATGGTGATCAAGGCGGCGAAGGAAGTGACGCTGGCGTATGGTGGGATTCGATAACATACATACCCCATCGCTGATGGGGCATTGCAGATTGCTGATATAGTGCGCTTTGTTCTTGCCGGATGCGGCGTAAACGCCTTATCCAGCCTACAAAATCGTGATAATTCAATATATTGCAGAATCCTTGTAGGCCTGATAAGCAAAGTGCCATCAGGCAGGCGGCGCAAGCGCCTTATCCGGCCTACGATCGGTTTCATAACGCACACTGAAACGCTGGCGACGACGGTAGGCGTATACATCTTCCACATGACCATTTTTGATACGCATCTGTAGGCCGCGCCAGTAGTCGGCGCTGAACAAATCGGCATGCATCTCTTCAAACAGCGGGCCGATGCGCGGGTCGGCGCAGAGCCAGTGGCGAAACTCCTCCGGGAAGACATCGCCGGGCGAGACGCTGTACCAGGGTTCGCTGGCGAGCTCGTCCTCCGGGTAGCGCGGTGGCGGGATATCGCGGAAATTCACTTCAGTCATGTAGCAAATTTCATCATAATCGTAGAACACCACGCGGCCATGACGCGTGACGCCAAAGTTTTTAAACAGCATATCACCGGGGAAAATATTAGCGGCGGCGAGCTGGCGAATGGCGTTGCCGTACTCTTCAATTGCATCGCGCAATTGCTGTCCCTCGGATTGCTCGAGCCAGATATTGAGTGGCACCATACGCCGTTCGATATAGAGATGACTAATAATGATGTGATCACCCTGTTCGGTGATTTTCTCCGGCGCTTCTTGCTGCAAGAGCGCCATCAGCGCAGGCGAGATTTGCCGTTTCTCCAGCACAAAGTTTTCGAACTCCTGAGTATCCGCCATTCGCCCGACGCGATCGTGCTCTTTAACCAGTTGATAGCAGGCGCGAACATGGGCGGCATTCATCTCTTTTTGCGGGGCAAATTTGTCTTTGATGACCTTGAAGACACGATCGTAGCCGGGCAGCGTAAATACCAGCATCACCATGCCACGAATGCCCGGCGCCTCAATAAATTGCTCATCGGTGCTGGCGATATAGTGCAGATATTCACGGTAACTTTCGGTTTTTGCATGCTTCTGGCAGCCAATCGCCATATACAGTTCCGCCGTAGATTTGCCGGGCAGAATCTCACGCAACCACTCCACCATCGCCGCGGGCAGTGGCGCATAAACCATAAAATAGGAGCGAGCGAAGCCGAAGACAATGCTCGCTTCCGTCGCGGTTGTCAGGCAGGTGTCGACAAACAGCTCCCCTTCATCCGTGCGATGAATAGGCACTAAAAAGGGCAACGTGGCAGAGGGGGTCACCAGCTTGCCAACCAACCACGCCGCTTTATTGCGATAAAACAGTTCGTTCGCTACCTGCAGATGCGATTGTTGAAGCATCGCCTGGCCAAAGGTTTCGCTTAGATGCGCAATGATGTAATTGATATCACGCTGTTTATTCTGCCACGGCAAGCGTAATGGCAGATCCGTAAGCAGGCGATTGAGCAACATCCCCCAGCCGTGTTCGGGGAAGAAATCCTTCGCCAGTGGACGTGGAATGGTACGGAAACGGCGTTCTGGCTGAGAGCTGAAAATAAAAAGCCGCTCCGGTGTGAGCGAGCGGTGATCGAATAACCGGCAATAGACCGAGTTAAAAAAACTCTCCGCGATTTCAAAGCGAGGGTAATCGGGGAGAAGCGCGGTGTAGTGCTCCTTCACACGCAATAAAAAATCGGCATCCGCGCCTTTACCATCGGTGATGCAGCGCAACTGCTCAACCACCAGGCCAACGTGATGATCATAAAGATGAATACGGCTTTTCATCGCCTTCTGCACAGCGTGCCAGTCGGCCTGTTCGAAGCGCTGCTGCGCGCCGGAGGTCACTTCCAGGAAACGCCCGTATTGGGCGTCAAAGCCTTGCAAAATAGTTTGGGCAATCAGTAATTCCAGGCCACGCGGCATAATCGACCTCGTTCGGTGCGCGGTAATGCCGGATGCCACTGACGCTTGTCCGGCCTACAGAACGGTGTGCACCCGGTTAGCAAGACGCCACCGGGCATCTGGATCAGAACTGAGATTCTTCCGTTGAACCGGTCAACGCGGTTACCGAGGAAGTGCCGCCCTGAATAATGGTCGTCACTTTATCGAAGTAGCCCGTTCCCACTTCCTGCTGATGAGAAACGAAGGTGTAGCCCTGTTTGCCCGCTTCAAACTCAGGCTGTTGCACTTTCTCAACATAATGCTTCATACCTTCACCCTGCGCGTATGAGCGCGCCAGGTCGAACATGTTGAACCACATGCTGTGAATACCCGCCAGGGTAATAAACTGGTACTTGTAGCCCATATCCGACAGCTGCTGCTGGAAGCTGGCGATGGTTTGATCGTCCAGATTTTTCTGCCAGTTGAATGACGGCGAGCAGTTGTAGGCCAGCAGTTTGCCAGGATACTTAGCGTGAATCGCCTCAGCAAAACGGCGCGCGAGGTCGAGGTCTGGCGTGGAGGTTTCGCACCACACCAGGTCAGCATAGGATGCATATGCCAGGCCACGGCTAATCGCCTGTTCAATCCCAGCACGCGTGCGGAAGAAGCCCTCGCAGGTGCGTTCGCCAGTAATAAATTCGCTGTCGTAAGCATCGCAATCAGAGGTGATCAGATCTGCCGCATCGGCATCCGTACGCGCAATCACCAGCGTAGGTACGCCCATGACATCGGCGGCCAGACGCGCCGCAACCAGTTTCTGGATGGCTTCCTGCGTCGGAACCAGCACTTTCCCGCCCATATGACCGCACTTCTTCACCGACGCGAGCTGATCTTCGAAGTGAACTGCCGCTGCACCGGCTTCAATCATCGATTTCATCAGTTCATACGCATTAAGCACACCGCCAAAACCGGCCTCCGCATCGGCAACGATCGGCAGGAAATAGTCGGTATAACGTGGATCGTTCGGTTCGATACCGGACGCCCACTGGATCTGATCCGCGCGGCGGAAGGTGTTGTTGATCCGATCGACTACCGCAGGAACCGAGTTGGCTGGATAAAGGGATTGATCCGGATACATGCTTGACGCCAGGTTCGCGTCAGCCGCGACCTGCCAGCCGGAAAGATAGATAGCTTCAATACCCGCTTTCGCCTGCTGCAACGCCTGACCGCCGGTCAACGCACCGAGGCTGTTGACGTAACCTTTCTTTGATTCGCCATGCAGCAGCCGCCACATCTTCGCCGCGCCCAGTTGCGCCAGCGTACACTCCGGGTTAACCGAGCCGCGTAATTTCACCACTTCCTCGGCGCTGTAGGGGCGGCGAATGCCTTCCCAGCGCGGTTGAGTCCACTCTTTCTGTAATTCTTCAATTTGTTGTGTACGGGTTTTCATGTGCAGATGCTCCATATTGTTATGTGGTGGATTTACGCTAACAGGCGGTAGCCTGGCAGAGTCAGGAAGTCGATAAGGTCGTCAGAGGTGGTGATCTGCTCCATCAGGCGCGCGGCATCGTCGAAGCGTCCGCTGCTGAAGCGGTGCTCACCCAGTTCTTCCTGAATCACCAACAACTCTTCGGCCAGCATCTGGCGGAACAGGGCTTTGGTGACGGCTTTGCCGTTGCTCAGGGTTTTCTCATGGTGGATCCATTGCCAGATGGAGGTACGGGAGATCTCCGCTGTCGCCGCATCTTCCATCAGGCCGTAAATAGGGACGCAGCCGTTGCCAGAGATCCACGCTTCAATGTACTGCACCGCGACGCGAATGTTGGCGCGCATCCCCTCTTCGGTACGTTCACCGTCACAAGGGGCCAGCAGCTGTTCGGCGGTGATCGGGGCATCGTCATTACGGGTCACAAATAACTGGTTTTTATGCTCACCAAGCACATCGTTGAATACCGCCATCGCGGTGTCCGCCAGGCCCGGATGCGCCACCCATGTGCCGTCATGGCCGTTGTTGGCTTCCAGGGATTTATCTGCTTTGACTTTGTTGAGCACCTGGGTATTCCGCTCAGCGTCTTTGCTCGGGATAAACGCCGCCATACCGCCCATCGCGAACGCGCCGCGTTTGTGGCAGGTTTTGATCAGCAGGCGCGAATAAGCGCTGAGGAACGGTTTGTCCATCGTCACGACCTGGCGATCGGGCAATACGCGGTCCGGGTGATTCTTCAGGGTTTTGATGTAGCTAAAGATGTAATCCCAGCGGCCACAGTTGAGGCCGACAATGTGATCGCGCAGTGCGTGCAGAATTTCATCCATCTGGAAGACAGCGGGCAGCGTTTCAATCAGCAGTGTGGCTTTGATGGTGCCGCGCGGCAGGTCGAAGCGATCTTCGGTATAACTGAAGACGTCACTCCACCAGGCCGCTTCCTGCCACGCCTGGGTTTTGGGCAGGTAGAAATAGGGGCCGCTGCCTTTCGCCAGCAACGCTTTGTAGTTGTGGAAGAAGTAGAGTGCGAAATCAAACAAACTGCCCGGAATAGCTTCACCGCGCCAGGTAACGTGTTTTTCTGGTAAATGCAGGCCACGCACGCGACAAATCAGCAGCGCGGGATTGGGTTTCAGCTGGTAGATTTTCCCGGCTTCATTGGTGTAGCTGATGGTGCCGTTCACGGCATCACGCAGGTTGATTTGCCCATCAATCACTTTGTTCCAGTCCGGTGCCAGCGAATCTTCGAAATCCGCCATAAAGACTTTTACGTTGGCGTTCAGGGCATTAATCACCATTTTACGTTCAACGGGGCCGGTGATCTCTACGCGGCGATCCTGTAAGTCTTCGGGGATACCGCGGATTTTCCAGTCACCGTTACGAATGGAAGCAGTTTCCGAAATAAAATCAGGCAACTTACCGTCATCGATATCCTGCTGTTGCTGAATACGCGCAGCCAACAATTTATTGCGCTTCGGCGTAAAGCGCGCGACCAGTTCACTGAGAAATTCGACGGCGTCTGCCGTTAAGATCTGCTGCTCCTGCCCGGTAAAAGGTTCGGTAAACGCCAGTTCATCCGCCGTTGTTGCCTGTTGTGTCATTGTGCTGATCCTCATTATGTATTGCGATCGATCCCCCAGGGGTGAACGGACGATCGCTGCATAGTTTTCATTCAACACTTTTAAGACTATCCAGGATTTAATAAAAATCAAAAACGATTTCCATTTTTAAATTAAATAACGCGTAACTTTATGATTACAATGAAATTAAAATTTTTTAATTGATTGAGGTGCTTTTCGGAAATAAAAAAGGCACCCGAAGGTGCCTGAGGAAGAGTGCTGAAACGCTTTAGGATCGAGAGAGGTAGACGATCAGTCCAGTGTGGGATTCATATTCCGCAGATCGTATGGCGTGATTTGGTAGACGTAATAGTTGAGCCAGTTGGCAAACAGCAAATTACCGTGGCTTCGCCAGGTTGCACGCGGAGTGTTCTGCGGGTCGTTCTTCGGGAAGTAATTGTGCGGCACTACCGGGTTGAGACCAGCCTCCACGTCGCGGAAAAATTCACCTGCCAGCGTATTCGCATCGTACTCAGGGTGACCCGTCACAAATGCGATACGCTTGTCTTTGCTGGCAAACAGATAAGCATCTCCACCGTCTGTTTCCGCCAGAATATCGAGGTCGGTATAGTCGCGAATCAGCGCCGCCGGGAAATCAGCGTAGCGTGAGTGGGGAGCCAGGAAACTGTCATCAAACCCGCGCGTGAGCAACGCATGCGGCTGGAGAATGTGGTGCTCATAGACGCCAGAGAGTTTGTCGCTGCGGGTCTGTTTTGGAATGCCATAAAGAATGTTCAGCGCGGCCTGGACGGCCCAACAGACAAACAGCGTGGAGGTGACATGATCTTTCGCCCACTCTAATACCTGTTTTATCTGCGGCCAGTAGGCAACGTCGTTAAACTCAACTAACCCCAGCGGCGCACCGGTGACAATCAGGCCATCGAAGTTCTGGTCGCGAATATCGTCGAAATTGCAGTAGAAGGTATTCAGGTGCTCGGCAGGGGTATTGCGTGATTCCCGCGCGTCGATGCGTAACAGTTGGATATCCACCTGCAACGGCGAGTTAGAGAGAAGACGGAGGAACTGGTTTTCCGTTTCGATTTTCTTTGGCATCAGGTTGAGAATCAAGACCTTAAGTGGACGGATTTCCTGACCTGTTGCACGTGATGCGGTCATGACAAACACATTTTCATCACGCAAGAAATTGACGGCTGGTAGCTCGTCCTGTACCCGAATCGGCATAACCTTATTACCTCACAACATACGTATAAACGTTTAGACATCCAGATAGCTGACAATAACCAGGAATAGGGGAAATGTCGAGTCTGCATGTGAAAGGTGAGAAAGTTTCACCGACAACATTACCGTAGAATATAAGAATAAATAAAAGGAGCATTTATGGTTATTAGTATTCGTCGTTCCCGCCATGATGAGGGAGAGAAGCTGGTTGCTGTCTGGTGCCGTTCTGTCGATGCCACGCACCATTTTTTATCTATAGAGTATCGGGCAGAGCTGGAGAAGCTTGTACGCTCATTTTTGCCCGAGGCGCCGCTATGGGTCGCGGCCAATGCGCAGGATGAGCCGGTTGGGTTTATGTTGTTAAGCGGGGAGCATATGGATGCGTTATTTGTCGATCCTGATGCGCGCGGTACGGGGGTTGGCCGTTTGTTGGTGGAACATGCGCTTTCCCAGGCCCCGAAGTTAACAACTAACGTGAATGAGCAGAACGTGCAGGCGATTGGGTTTTATAAGAAGATGGGGTTCAGGGTGACAGGACGTAGCGAGTTGGACGATCTTGGGAAACCGTATCCGTTGTTAAATCTGGCGTATTCGAAGGGGTAGCGCGCAGTGTGGTGCCCGGTGGCGCGGAGCTTACCGGGCCTGCGGGTTCGTATCCTTCGGCGAGGGATTGTTCTTTTGCAGGCCGGATAAGGCAAAGCCGCATCCGGCACTTTTTTCTTCGCACCAGCGCAAAAAGGCCATCCCTGCGGATGGCCTTCTGCTTTATTTGATGCCTGGCAGTTCCCTACTCTCGCATGGGGAGACCCCACACTACCATC
>QNRL01000010.1 GCA_003315335.1 Pseudocitrobacter faecalis | reverse complement strand
TGCGTCGGAACACTGACAGCGAGTACTATTTCAACTGAGATTGGCGACGGGAAGCAGTACGCCAGCAGCCGTGACTTTGCGGCGGCAACAGGGCTTGTACCTCGGCAGTACAGCACGGGAGGTAGGACGACATTGCTGGGAATTAGTAAGCGAGGTAATAAAAAGATCCGAACTTTGTTGGTTCAATGTGCCAGGGTATTCATACAAAAACTGGAACACCAGTCTGGCAAATTGGCCGATTGGGTCAGGGATTTACTGTGCCGGAAAAGCAACTTTGTCGTCACTTGTGCTCTGGCAAACAAGCTGGCCAGAATAGCCTGGGCCCTAACGGCACGACAGCAAACTTATGTAGCATAACGGCAGAAATACACCGGTTTAAAGAATTACTGATCTGGTTTTGCGAATACTGATATTGATGATACTAACGGCCCACCGGCCTGTTGAGGAACCTGTAAAACGGAAAGGCTCATTGAAGCCGTATATTTTCTGGAGGTTCATCAGGCGCGGAACTCATCAAGGCGCGGGAATAAAATCCCATTCAGACGCCGGATAGATTCAAGCAAGCCAACTTGTCGTCAAAATCGGTGTTGCAAAAACGGGAGTGACCATAGATTCCGTTTTCTGAGACGACCCCTGATCGGGCTGAATGAGCAGGAATTTCCTGGCGGCAAACCCGATGATGTTTACAGCGTTCGCACATCGATGAACACCCCTCCGGCCGAAGAGGAAATCGAGGAGGAACGTCGGCTGTTTTATGTCGGTATCACTCGCACAAAACAGCAGCTAAATCTGGTGGTCCCTCTTGATGAAGGGCTTGCGCGGTGGCTCAAAAACCGCTGGGATAGCACCCCGAAGAAGTCACCGATAGCTACTCGCTTCGTCTATGAGGCTGGCTGGACTGCTTGTGCGGTTACCAGTGATGCGATCTATAACAGCACGGTAGAGAAACAGAAGGCTGACTTCAGCAAGTTTCACCAATGGTATCTAAGAGATCTTCAGCGGCTAAAAGTCTAGGGCTACCGATACTTTTCGATTTCAGACAGGTGCTCGTTATCCAGATCAATTGTGGCTTTTCTTTCAGAAGCGAGCTTCTTCGCTCGCTTTGCATACTGAAGCCCCTTGGCTGGCTGCTCTCCGCGTAGGATCTGTTCAGCCTGCTTGCTCGTGCTGTGCCCCAGAAAGCGTTCGTACTGCTCGTCAGATACCTCAGTGCCGATCAGTCGTTCGATCCAGCCGCTTTTCGGCGGGTAACTTACGCCCAGCGCAAGCAACTGCCTTTTCTGTACCCACTATTTCCGGCGCGGCCGGCTTCAATCAAGGCTTTGGTTAGAACTACAGCCATTTGGGGACTCTCATACACAAACCTGAACCATGCGGGTCTGATTGGCGGTCAAGATAGCAGCGCATCGAAATCAACACTGAACTCTGCTTCTAAGAACTCAATCGTGGCTGGTTGGCTATCGAGCGATGCTTCCCGTGTAGACTCCAGTGCGCACTCCAATCGACGCAGCAGAGTAAACGGCAAAATGATCTTGCCGAAGTCGGTATGCTTGAAATCCCCCCCCACAGGTCTTCCGCGTTCTTCCAAATGAAATCAGCTTGCGAAGCAGCCGAACCTACGAACTCTGCCATCTTGGCCTCCAACCAACTTTTGCACGAAACGGCACATCTTCCAAAAGAGGGTTGTCAACCAAGTTTTGCACAAAACGGACTTTGATCCATTTCTAACTAAAATCTACAATCCAACCTCAGATTGCAAATAGCCTATGTTTATTACAGATGGTATGGTTCGTGTTTTTGTTTATTCGATGGCAACTGTACTCTTTCTGCCGCTTGGCTTGTTGAAAAGCACGTGGTGGTTTTCACCATTGTTTGCGATAGCTGCTATTGATTACTTAATGTTTCTGCGTCGACAAGGCTAGTTGCTGAACCTCATACCTCAGAGCAATCTGTATGTTTTTTACACCACTGGTTAAAAGGTCAGGCTACGTTCCTGACGTTTTTTAAAAAACAGTTTTATGTTTGATGCGTTACTGGTCTGTCTGGTAACCCAGTGGTACATTACCATTATTAAGGCTGGCTGGCGGTGGTGCATCATGCTTAAACGACCCTCTCTGAGCGTACTTTCCGACAGTCCTGTGCACCGCACCACTTACCCGGCAGGCCTATGTCTTGGTTATTCTTCGTTGTACCTTTTTCTTCAGCTTTATCCCTGACATGTCTGTCTGAACAGTTCTAAGCAAACCGGAATGTTGTCATGGCCAAAGTACAAGGGCTCTTTGTTGGATACCGAAAATTCGCTGTTGATCGCGACTGGCTTCGTCAGCAGGAAGAACAACGTTATCGGGATCGCCAGCGACAATTTGATGAATGGTCCAGGAAATGGGTCACTGTAACCAGGCTCAAAGAGACTCGTTTATGGACTGACGGAGCCATCAGGCGATGGTTGGGTGAACCTCAGCAGCAGGGTAAATATAAAGTTTTCCCCGTTGAAGCGGTTTTGGCTGCTGAGAAGTTGAATGAGTTTCGGCTCTGGCTTAAACCCCGACTGGAAAAGAAACGTGCCCAGCACCACCACTTTTTAATTCCATTTCTGTAAAGTAGAAACAACGGCAGTTCCGGCCGCATTCAAGGCTTCGGCATCTGGTCAGAAATAAAGCGCCATTTTTCAGTATAAGGGAGGTTAGATAGTGGAAGGTATTGAGACACTGAGTTTGCAGCTTGATGAGAATGAAACTATGGCCCTTGCTCAATTAGTTAAACGTCTGAGCTGGAGCGATCTTCGTGGCTGTGCTGTGAGTGACGAAGAAGCCTGGGTAATGAAAAGCGCAATTGAAAAATTACAACAGGCGTTAAGGGAAGAAGGTTATGCGCCTCGATGAGGCTGGCTTCGTTCTTTATTCCGATAACAAATTTGCTTAAGGACTAACTATGAGCCAGCACTGGTATGAGGTGAAAAGCAATCAGGGAATTGTTCAGGTGATTGTTGGGAGAAGATATTAATGTAATGCGTTTCTGCATTACATCAAGCAGATTAGCTTTTTCTGGTCAAAATAGACGATGTGATTTTTCTTTAGCCGAAGTCCATCCGCTCCCCACGCAACCGGTAAAGGTTCGCAGGTTTAATAAAGATAGGTTTCGTATCTCCCTAAGGGTGGGATAGGTAAACTCATAATGGCATCTGTGTTTACTATGTAAGTATTCGGGTAAAATTCATCTAATACAGTAAAGTTTAGTTTCTTACAAAAGCTTAATAAATATGGGTTTTTCACGTCTTCTATTACAACATCGCACCAGGGATTCGATTCACAGCAAAGCTTCAGAAAAGACTTAAACCATCCCTTGTTTTGTATTTCTTCCGGAAGCCGTACCACATGTATGGTCAGACAATCTCCATGATAACGATTAGTACTTTGTCTAAGCCCTACAACAATCCCCTTTTCTTGAATCTGTACACCTGCCTGATGCTCTTTCATGTCGGGCGTATAGTGCCTTGCTCTGTTTAACCAGGCCACCAGCTGCTGAGCCGTACTTGGTGATTCTTCAGCTATCCATTTCAGGTACTTGATGCGGTCCATATGCGCCTCCCTGTACGATTTCCAATGAACAAAGGCTCTACAGTATTAAGCTGCTGTAGAGCTCATTCAACCAAGCTCAAACTGTGCGTATTAAAGGATGCCTAACCTTTTTGTTTCATCGATCCACGGTCTGAATTCTTCCAGTAGATTATCATATAACTTTTCATCGCTAATCGAACCGAAATCATCCATGGCAAAGAAGTGGGTGTTATCAACCCGGCGGTCAGTAAAGTCATCCAGATTTTTGAGGATACCGTAGCTTGAACCACCCAGGCCGACAAACTTCCAGAAGATGGGGTAGTTGGCAGAACGCCGGATTGCATCTTTAATCGCCCGGGTCTTGCTGATCCCGCCATCGGTAATAAATACAACATACACCGGGATTTTCGAGTCCTTAAAGTAGTCGACTATTTCTTCCATCACAGGAGGCTCGTTGTTTGTCCCTCCGAGGCCCGGCAGGTTCTCCCAGGCTGAACGCTTTCCAGCCCCGCGAATGGACTGAATATATGTGTCCAGGTTGTCCAGTGTGACGTTTGGATACTTCTTATGCTTCTCTCCAAATCCCCAGACATCCATTTCACCGTCGTCGTCGAACTGGGCGGCAAGAACGGCGATGCGGTCCAGCACAGACTGAACGTTACCCTTACTGAACTGGCCACTCATTGAGCCGGATGCGTCAAGTACAAATGCAACCGCTGCCTCAAGGGTGTCCAGTTTATTTTTAGTAAGACTGACCGAGGCTTTTTTAGCGAGGCTTACAAGGCGCGGAGATCTGGTTTCCAGTTTCTTTTCCAGACTGATACGAGCAGGCTTTGCTGGCTGCGGAGCTGGCTGTGCGACATCAACGCCATAGCTAATGGCCAGAGGCTCAAGACCACCGTTGAAACCCTGCCCGAGCGCACGAAGCTTCCAGGCGCCATTGTGCCGATATACTTCACCCAGGATAATTGCTTTCTCACTGCGGCCCTGAGTCTCAGCCTGGAACTCAGCGATTCCTTGAGCCTGCATGCTCAACGAACTGAGCCCACTGATGGTATCTTCACCATCAATGACAACTGTGATTGCAATTTTACTGATGTTCGCAGGAACACGATCCAGTGCTATCTCAATGCTGGACTGCTGAGAACCGGTAACGAGCTTTACTGCCCCTTCAGGAGAAGACAGATTATTGTAAAAGATAAAGTCAGAATCGCCGCTGACCTTTCCCTGAGCATTAAGCAGGAACAGGCAGGTATCGGGTTCGCCTTTAAAGCCGGATTTGGTAGGGTACTGAAGATTCAGCCTGATCGCAGATTGCTGAAGTGGTATGTTTTGTCCGGATTGTAGATTCACATTAACTCTCCTGATTTTTGATTATTTTAAAGCGCAGCGTTTATATAGGTTCCCCTGGCTTAGTTCAGGACGCTGGATTTCTGGTGAGGCGTATATATGGTGTGACACCATATTTCATCACGTTGAAGTTTCTATACCTGTTGAATTGGAATTTCCATTGGTCGGGTATTTTATCTTCCAGAACCCGTGCCTTCATAAGTCGCAAACGTAACATATATCAGAGGGGCATGCTGTTGATATAAGGCACGGAATACAGGCTTTAACCAGCAACCAGAGAAAAATCCGTTTCCTGCCTTTAAAAGGCTCACGTCAGAATTAACATCTCTCTGCTTTCTGAGATTCCCGAACCCTTTCTGCCCCCCCCCTCCTGATAGCGGATCGCAACCAAAAAAAACCCCGGCATTGCCGGGGTATGATTCAGCGTTATTTTAGATGTTAACGCCGTGCTGGGAGGCAAGAGCCGCCAGGCCACCGGCAAAGCCCTGACCGACAGCTTTAAACTTCCACTCAGCGCCATGACGATACAGTTCACCGAAGACCATAGCGGTTTCGGTTGAGGCATCTTCAGACAGATCGAAACGGGCAATTTCCGTGCCGTTGTCGTTGTTGTAAACGCGCATGAAGCTGTTGCTCACCATGCCGAAGTTTTGTTTACGCGCTTCTGCATCATAGATGGTAACGGCAAACACCAGTTTTTTGATATCTGCTGAGACTTTGGTCAGATCGATTTTGACCTGCTCATCGTCGCCGTCGCCTTCACCGGTACGGTTGTCGCCCTGGTGCTCTACCGCGCCATCAGGGCTGGTTTTGTTATTGAAGAAAATGAAATGCGCATCTGACAACACTTTACCGTCTTCGCCTACTGCGAACACGGAAGCGTCCAGGTCAAAACCCTGACCATCGGTTACACGGGCATCCCAGCCTAGGCCAACCATAGCAACATTCATGGTTGGTGCTTCTTTGGTCAGAGATACATTGCCGCCTTTTACGAGAGAAACTGCCATTTTTAGCTCCTGCAAACAGTTGAATGAGGGCTGCATTAACAGCCCCGGGTAGAAAAGTTACTTTTTGATCAGGACGCGTTAATGCCGTACTGAGCACATACAGATGCCAGACCACCAGCATAACCCTGACCTACTGCGCGGAATTTCCACTCACCATTGTGGCGATACAGCTCGCCGAACAGCATGGCAGTCTCAGTGGACGCATCTTCGGTCAGATCGTAGCGAGCAACTTCAGTCTGGTTATCGTCATTAACCAGACGAATAAACGCACCGGATACCTGACCAAAGCTCTGGCGACGAGCCTGAGCATCGTGGATGGTCACAACGAAGATGATCTTGTCAACTTCAGACGGGACGGCGTCCAGTTTAATTTTCAGCGATTCATCATCACCATCGCCCTCACCGGTGCGGTTATCGCCGGTGTGCGTTACGGAACCGTCGGATGACGTCAGGTTGTTATAGAAGATGAAATCTGAATCGCCGCGCACTTTGCCGTTTGAGGCCAGCAGGAATGCTGAAGCATCCAGGTCAAAGTCCTGACCGTCTGTTGAACGCGCATCCCAGCCAAGGCCCACCAGGACGTTTTTCATTGACGGAGCTGCTTTACTTAGGGAGACGTTCCCGCCTTTGGAAAGAGAAACACTCATAAAATAACCTCTTCGATTAGTAATTGTTCAGGTTAACACTTAAGGGGATTAACTCCCCTTTTCCTCAGATTCAGGTTTGCCCGGGAACATGACGCTTGCGAGAATGCCCAGCGCCAGTACACCCAGTACAACATACAGGCTGGTTGTTGCCGCGATGCTGTAACCATGATGCCAGATGTGATCGGTCGCATTCAGGCCGAGTTTTGCCGCGATGAAGAACAGCAGCACGATAACGGCCTTCTCCAGATGAACCAGGTACTGTTTCAGTGCCTCAAGGACAAAGTACAGAGTACGCAGGCCCAGGATAGCAAACATCATGGCACTATAGACGATAAGCGGTTCACGACTGACGGCAATGATTGCCGGTACCGAGTCAAACGCGAACATTACGTCCGAGAGTTCAACCACAGCCACACACAGGAACAGCGGGGTCGCATACAGCGCCGCTTTTTTACCACGGCCAATGGTGACATCGCTGTTTTCTGGTTTCGCCAGTTCAGCATCCACTTCCTTCTGGTTAAGCAGGAAGGCATGCCCTCTGAGCTTCGGCCAGATAGGGAAGAAGCGTTTAACCATGCGGTAAGCCAGATGCTGGGAGTAATCCTCAATTTCATCATCGTCATCACCGCTTTTAAGCATCATGACCGCTGTCCAGGCAACGATAATAGCGAAGACAACTTCAACATACGGCCCCAGACTCAGCAGGCTCGTACCGATGGCGACAAAGATGCCCCTGAAGACAATGGCACCAATGATCCCCCAGTAGAGAACACGGTGGCGATAACGATCCGGAACGGCGAACCAGGAGAAGATGGCCATCATGACGAACAGGTTATCGACCGACAGCACTTTCTCCAGCGCATAACCCGTGACAAACAGACTGGCAACCTCAGCACCGTGGTGGATATAGAGGAAACCGGCAAATGCCATCGCAACCACAACCCAGAATACGGACCAGAGCGCCGCACTCTTCAGCGAAATAGGCTTGTCATCACGGTGCATAAACAGGTCAATAAAGATGGCACCGACTGAAAGCGCAATAAAAACAATGACCGTTTCAGTCGGGAAGCCGATGTGTGTGGAAACCATATTTTACCCTTAGGGATGTGGATCAGAGGCCAAATTCAGCCGGGTCGAAGCCCAACGCGATAGCGATCTCGCGGGAGGCCAGTTTCTCGTCCTGATCGAAGTTACCGTCACTTTTCGCAACGGCAATACCAACACGTAAGGCCAGCTGAGCGGCCTCAGGCTGATCTTTCAGCGCCAGGATGTATTTCATGGTTTCGCCCTTGCCGATTTCAACATCGAAATCGAAGCTTGAAACCAGTTTATTGAAGAACTCAATCACCTCATTGGTATCGAAGACCTTCAGCTCTTCTGAAGAGCGCAGAAAGCCCATCATTTTCTGCTTTTCTTCCGAACTTACGCCGTCACTCGATACGGCAATACGGGCACATACAGCAACGGTGCCCTGCATGAATTTTTTGTTTTTGAAACGGCCAACCTGGCGGGTCAGTTCGTCACGGCCTGAGTTAATGGCACCTTTAACTTTGTCGAAAAAGCTCATACCTGTTTCCTTTGTTGCTGTGTTATTTAGAACCGGCGCTCCAGCGAAATCCCCAGCCAAATGCCCGGTCCATTTCGTCCTGGCCTTTGAAGTACTGGTTAATTCGCTCGACTTTAATTGCGCCGTTTTCGTTTACGAGTCTGGCAATGGCGCACAATGTGCGACGGTTTTCACCTTCGGTCAGGCGGGTCTCAATGGGCGGTTGATCCGGCACATGAATGGTGACCACACCATCAGTCTTGTCCCAGCTGGGAACACCTTCATAAATAAAGGCGTAAATCAGCACTTCGCGGATATGCTTCCATTCACGTCCATTGATATGCAGCCACTCGCCGTCTGATACATCACCCGTCCGGTCATCGCCCTTGAGCTGAACATACGGTTCATCGCGATAATCACCGAATGCATTACCGAGCGCCTGAATGACCGATTTATACCCGTCCTGAAGCTCAACAAAGGCCCCCAGATCCAGGTCGATTCCTTTGGAGCCGAACATGCCTGCAAAGCCTGATTTGCCGCTGCCCCGGTGCCAGTTCAGGTTGATCCGGATTTCACCGAAGTTATCCCGTTTGGTCAGGCTGATTGCAGGCTTCTCTTTTGTCAGCGATACCTTGCTCAGGCTGATTTTTGTCTCAACTGGCGGAGGGGTTACAACCGGAGGAGTCGGGGCTGCGGGAGCCGGTTCGTCGGCAATATTTACGCCGAAATGCTCTGCCAGCGGTTTAAGTCCACCGTTGAACCCCTGCGCAACGAAGCGGAATTTCCAGTCATTATTACGACGGTAAAATTCACCCAGAATTAAGGCTGCTTCCTGACGGCCGCTCAGTTCGACACTGCCGCTAACCAGGCCGGTAGCCCCTTGCTCCACGTCGATGGAAAGATTACGAAGACCGGACACCGTCTGCCCACCGTCACAGGTCACGGTGAACGCAATTTTCTGGACATCAGGTTTCAGCCGGTTGAGCGCGACAGTAAAGGTTGAGTACTGGCCTTCACTGACCAGGCTGACGGTACCATCATCGTTACGTGGCTGACCATAAAACACCATGTCCGCATCACCCTGCACCTTCCCGTCGGCATACAGGCGAAACGCCGAAGCATCCACCTGGCCGCCCGAGGTGATCCGGACCCGCAACTCCTGGGCTGGAACGGGGGCATTGCCCCCCGGCGTCAGGTTCATTAGCGAATAACCGCTGAAACGATATCGGAGTGCATATCGTCAATTGTGCGGCCGCGACAGGCATGGCCAAGGGCGGTAAAGTCCCAGTTGCCGTTATTACGGCGCAGCGAAGAAATAACGATCCCGGTATGTGAGCCCTGCTCAGTCAGCTTGTAGCGAGCCAGCTCTTTGCCGGTTTGATCGACAACGCGGCAGAACGCGTTTTCGACGTCATTGAACGACTGACCACGGAAGCTGTTTACCGTAAACGCCAGGTATTCAACGTTTGCAGGCAGTCGGGAGAGGTTGACATTAATCACCTCATCGTCACCGTCACCTTCACCGGTCAGGTTATCGCCACTGTGCACAACAGCGCCGCAGGTGGATTCCAGTTTGCGGAACCAGATGGTGTCAATTGTTTTACCGGTGCTGTCCATTAATACGCAGCCAGCATCGAGATCGATTGAGTCGTTGCCTCCAAACAATCCTCCAAGAAGACCTTTTTTCTTAACCGGATCCCAACCGAGACCGAAATGAAGCTGGCTTAATGCAGATGATTCTTTGCTGAGTGATACCGTCTGGTTCTTAACTAATGAAACCATGTTTTATTCCTTAAAATGGTAATGACCGAGACAATCAAAGGTATATTTAGTAACTGACGAAGAAAATCATATCATGATGAAGTTCTCTGACAAGGGAAATTTTGGTAGTTTTCTGTAAAAACACAAAAAGAAATCCTTTTCAGGGTGTTAATTTTCTAAGTTTAATTTAAATATCAATGTGTTATCAGGAATCCAAAAAACCTGACGCACTCCATAACCACAGGAGTTATAAATCATATTATGATTGACATGTAGCTTAGACACTCATAGACTCACTTCTCAATCATAAATTTGCATGGCGTTCCGGATAATTAAAAAAAATGAACAAGAAAATTTGGTTTATGGAAGGTTTATCCTCCCAGCGAGATATTATTCAGGGGGTAAAATCATTTGCAAAAAAAAATAATTTTGCCATTACCGTTTTTGCCTCCCACCGTAACGAAAGAAATGAAATCCTTTCCGTTGCCGACTATTCTTTGACTGAACCTGAAGATCCTCAAAAACGTCTTCAGTTTATCCAGGAAACCATTCAGTCCTACGGCATCCACCATATTCATACTGGCCGTAACAGCCAGTGGTTTGAAGAACACCGTTCAGCCATTGAATCGACCGGTGCCACCCTTACTACCGGTGCAACGGGCGTCGACTGGTTAACTCTGGCTGACGAAAAAGTTACTTTTGCTCAGTTTATGGAGCAAAAGGGTCTCCCGGTCGTACCATCCTGGCGGGTGAATACGCTGGCAGAATTAAAAACACACCTCGCGGCCCCGCCGTTCACTGACAGCCCGGTATGCGTGAAGCCGGTGACGGGTATCTATGGCATGGGATTCTGGCGCTTTGATGACAGTGCTTCGCCTATGGCCGTCTTTAATCATCCCGAACATCGTCTGGTCAGTCCGCAACAGTATATTGCAGCAGCATCAGCTGCTGAGTCGTTTAAACCCCTTGTTTTGATGCCGTACCTGCCAGGCCCGGAATTTTCCGTCGATATCCTCGCGGATAAGGGCGAAATACTCGCAGCCGTGGGACGCCGTAAGGAAGGGGTTATCCAGTATCTGGTAAACGAAGGAAGCGCCTGGGAACTGGCGTGTGACTGCGCCAGGGTTATGAAGGCCGACGGGCTGGTGAATGTTCAGACGCGAAACGATGTGAATGGCAACCCGGTGCTGCTTGAAACCAACATGCGTCCGTCAGGGGGGGTGGGTTATACCCTTCACAGCGGGGTGAACCTTCCTGGGTTATTTGCTGCCTTTAAGCTCGGTCTGATGTCTGAAGATATGGTGCGCCAGAGCGCTAAAAACACCTTTTCTCCGGTTGCGGTGAGATCCATTACGGATGTAATTGCATACCCGGAATCACTCTCTAACCTTCTGAATTAAGGCGTATTTATGTCTGATATCCTCGAAGATATGATTTATCGCCGTACCCTCTCATGCGGTACGATTCAGGTAACCCGCGACCAGGGTGAAGTTTCGCTCGATGACCTGTTTGACATCGCTGAAAGACGTAACCCGAAACGCGCCTTTCTGTTTGTCAGCAAAGTACTCGGCAGGCACATTCCCGTGCCACCCTCAGTCATGCGGCAGGCCTACAGACAGCTTGCCAGCCAGTTCCCCTCGACACTGACAGGACCCGTACTGTTTATCGGTATGGCTGAAACCGCCGTTGGGCTTGGGGCCGGTGTATTTGATGAAGTGCGCCACCAGCATCCTGAATCTGTCTATCTGACCTCTACCCGTCACCCGGTTGATGGCACGTTGCTTTGCGAGTTCAAGGAAGAACACAGCCACGCCACCGATCATCTGATCTATCTGCCAGATGATGAAGAGAAAAGACGTCGTGTTACCAACGCACGAACGCTGGTTTTGATTGATGACGAGGCAACCACCGGTAATACCTTTATTAACCTGCTTTCAGCCCTGCGTAATACCGGCAAGCTTCAACATATTGAACAGGTTATAGCCGTTACGCTTACCGACTGGAGTGGCAAAGCCTTGTCCGAGCGCAGCACCTTACCAGTCACTTCGGTTTCTCTTGTAAGCGGTAAGTGGGGATGGACCCCATTACCTGATGCACCTGTCCCGGACATGCCGAAAGTCAACGTAACTTCACGAGGAGAATGGGACATCCAGGGAAAACAGTCCTGGGGCCGACTGGGGATGCTCGCACCTGCGGCCGATCTCGGCCATGAGGTCTCCGTCCACAAGGGGGAACGTATTCTGGTTCTCGGGACCGGGGAATTCGTCTGGGAGCCGTTCCTGCTTGCTGAACGGCTCGAAGCTGCCGGAGCACAGGCATTTTATGGATCGACCACCCGCTCCCCTATCGCCGTTGGTTATGCCATTGAGTCCGCCATTTCCTTTACGGATAACTACGGGCTGGGCATCCCCAATTTTGTCTATAACGTCGCCCACCAGCAGTTTGACCGCATTCTTGTGTGTACTGAGACACCCGCAGAAAGTATTGACACGCAGCTTCTTAAAGCGCTGGCTGAGGTTGCGGCCGTCGTGGAGATTGTTACCTATGAATAAACCCGTTGTTCTGAGCGACCTTGACGACACGCTCTTTCAGACCCGTCGTAAAATGGTGGACGAGCTGGCCCTGGAGCCATTCCGTACCGGTGCCGTTGATCGCACCCTGAATCCACGAAGCTTTATGACGGAAGAACAGTCCATGTTGGTGGACTGGCTCCTGGAGCAGGCTGAACTCATACCCGTTACCGCACGGGGAACTGAAGAAATCAGCCGCGTACGGATCCCTTTCCACTCCTGGGCAATCACCACTCACGGGGCCGTCATTCTCACGCCAGAAGGCAAACCCGACGAGGAGTGGAAGGCCCATATGCTCGGCCAGCTGGCTCCCTATCAGGAAAAGCTGACATCGATGCAGCGTCTGATCACTGAAATGATGGACGCAAAAGGGATCAATGCCTGGGCAAGGCTGAACTTCGAATACGGTGAAACGGCGGTTTATATGGTGATGAAGCACCGCGACAGCACCCGCCTTGACGAGCTCAATGCCATTGCAGATGAGATAGAAACGGTGTTTCCGACCGAGGGCTTCTACATCCACCGCAACAGTAATAACGTGGCCTGGCTTCCCACCGCGGTTGAGAAAGGGCTGGCAGTCAGATGGCTTCTTGAAAAACTTCGGGCTGAACGCGGAGTCTTCCCCGTAATTGGTCTGGGCGACAGCCTGAGCGATCATCGTTTTATGAAACTGTGCAGCTGGTTTGGCATCCCGCGTCAGAGTCAGTTTGCAGATGCCATTTCACAGCGAATTTTTGGAGAAAATTAAAATGCAGCCACATGACACATTTACCGGCTCATACCAGCCCGGTGACGTGGAATTTCTGCTAAAGCCGGTAGTCATTGAGATGACGCCGGTTGAGCAAAAAGAAGAGCTGATTCAGTCAGGGAAGAAACATTATTCGGACATGCTCAGTCAGGAGCCAGCGCCAACACAATGGCATCTTGATTTGTTTCACCGGGCGCTGGATCGGGGCGCAGAGAGACTTGCAAAAGAAGTCACACAGCTCGCTATTGCTCTGGCCGAACGCTTCGGTGATGAGCCCATTGTACTGGCCAGTCTCGTCAGAGCTGGCGTGCCGCTCGGCGTTATGCTGCACCAGGCCCTGCGTGACATGGGGAAAACCTCATGGCATTACGGTATCAGCATTATCCGGGATCGTGGAATTGACGGTGCAGCCCTCGACGTCATTGAAGAGCGCCATGGTACCAGCGGTATTGTCTTTGTTGACGGATGGACAGGTAAAGGCGCAATTACCGGAGAGCTTGTACGCGCACTGAAAGATCGCCCGGGCTATCCTGAGCAGCCGCGACTGGTTGTCCTGGCCGATCCCTGTGGCTGCTCCTGGCTTGCAGCCAGTGATGATGACTGGCTCATTCCTTTTGGCATCATGGGTGCGCCGGTATCAGGCCTGATCTCCCGGTCAGTATGGTCCTCTGAAGGATTACATGGGTGCATGGTTTGCGAGCATCTCAGTGAATTCGAATGCAGCCGGATGCTTGTCGATACCGTCGCCCATTTCCGTAAGAAGTTAACCCCGTCATCCCTCGCTACCCTGAGCTGGAATATGGAGTCAGCCCGGGTCTTATGGCAGACAAGTCGCGACGTTATCGCGTTCCTGGCCGATGAATTTAAAGTGGACAGCGTCAATCGTATTAAACCCGGTATTGCTGAAGCAACCCGGGCTGTATTACGTCGGGTACCGGACCATGTATTTGTGCGTTCTATTGACGACCCGGACGTTGCCTTGCTTGTAGGGCTTGCTCGTGAAAAGGGAATAGTTGTTACAGAAATGGGGGGAACCCTCGGCCAGTATCGGGCTGTAACCATTATCAAGAAGGTACTCTGATGAAAAATCGTCTTTCTCCCTGGAATCTGGGAGCCACGCTATACATGCCTGCAACACGGGAAGATATTGCTGATGCCGTCCTGCACGGGAAAATCCCGGGTTTGCGCTCTCTGGTGATTTGCCTGGAGGATGCTGTCAGTGAAGCAGACATCCCCATCGCCCTCAAAAATCTGGAGCACCTGCTGCACGAGCTCAGTAACAGCATGCGTAGCCTGGGTAAAAATGACTGGCCTCTGGTGTTCATTCGCCCCCGGCATGCCGACATGGGCAGATGGTTAAAAGCGCATTATGATCTTTCCGCTGTCGATGGGTTTGTGTTGCCGAA
This sequence comes from Pseudocitrobacter faecalis, assembly GCA_003315335.1. GTDB lineage: Bacteria > Pseudomonadota > Gammaproteobacteria > Enterobacterales > Enterobacteriaceae > Pseudocitrobacter > Pseudocitrobacter faecalis. The sequence continues at coordinate 167,818 of QNRL01000010.1, read as the reverse complement.
ATTTACCCTCAGTTCGTTAGCTGAATGGTGGGATATCATGGGCGGGACTCACCTGTGCATGATGCCAACGCTGGAAACAGAAGACGTCTTTGACGTGGTTCAGATGCGCGAGCTGGCCACTCGCCTGGTGGAACATCCCTGCCACGACCGCATTATTGCGCTTCGAATCGGCGGCAACGATCTTATGAACGTTGTGTCGCTTCGCCGCCCCCGGGACCTGACGCTGTATGACAGCCCGATGGGCTACGTCATCAAAATGCTCGTTTCAGTCTTCGGCCCGCGTGATTTTGCCCTGACCGCGCCCGTATGTGAGCATATTGACGATCATGCCGTTATGGCCAGAGAGCTGGCTCTTGATATGGCACATGGGCTTGTTGGGAAAACGGCCATTCACCCGGGTCAGATAGAGGTCATTCAAAACGCGCTGATGGTCACTCAGGGTGAGTATTCTGACGCTCTGCGGATCCTGAACTCTACCCAGGCCGTGTTTAAGTCGCAGGGAGCAATGTGTGAACCCGCCACACATCGCCGCTGGGCGGCTGGCATTCTGGACAGAGCTCGTTTTTATGGGTTACAGAACGAGCAAAGCGCTGATGGAATCAGATTACTTACCGTGACCCAGCATCATTAAGGAAATCATAATGGGGTTCAGGTTCAGAAAGTCGATCAACATTATTCCTGGCGTTCGCCTCAACCTGAGTAACGGTGCACCGAGCCTGAGTGTCGGGCCGAGAGGTGCTTCCGTTTCTTTTGGTAGCCGGGGGACCTATGCCAATCTGGGCTTGCCCGGTACCGGGCTGAGTTACCGTACCCGGCTTGACCGGGCCGCGCGTTCCGGAGGTGGAAACCGGACGGCAACCGACCCGGGGCTCAGACAGGCGCTTGAGCAGGAAGCCGCTGAACTCATGTCAGCGGTAACCGCAATCCGTAATATTCACGAGCTGACGCCGGATCCAAAAACAGGCATCAGCTGGGCAGAGCTGGAAGCAGTATACCTGCATAACAGAACGTCGCCTTTTCAGGTTCCGGCACCGGTGCGTCCAGAAAAGCCAGACTACCTTGCATTGCCGGAAAAGCCTGCCGAGAGCGAAGGCATTAGTTTTCTGGGTAAATGGTTTGAATCGGAATCAGCTAAAGCTGAGCGCCACGCCGAAAATCTTCGCCGGTGGCAGCAGGAGCTGATTGATGTGGAGCGTGAGAATACCCTTCGACAGCACCGGTACCAGCAACAACGGACGGCCTGGGCCGAACAGTATGCAAACTGGAAGTTTGAAGCAGAAGAACATGAAAAACGGCTCGCCACGGCTCAGGCAGATGCCCGGCAGCAGTTCCGGACAGACGCCGCGTTTTTCGAATCATACCTGGCGGGTGTGCTGGCAGAAACTGAATGGCCGCGTGAAACGATTGTTGCATTTGAAGTAAAGCCGGAGCTATCAGCAGTCCTGCTGGACGTTGATTTAGCTGAGATTGAAGATTTCCCTGATAAGATTTACGGCGTTAATGCCCGGGGCACGGAGCTGACGGAAAAAGCCATGACGCAAAAAGCCGTACGCGAAAACTATGCCCGCCACGTCCATGGCTGCTTGTTCCGCCTGGTCGGTATCGTTTTACATACGCTACCTTTCGACAACGTGATTGTGTCAGGCTTTACGCAACGGGTCAGTAAGCGGACCGGCTATCTGGAGGATGAGTATATCCTGTCCTGCAAATGCACTCGCAGCCAGATGTCGTCAGTAAATTTTGCAGGCATAGAACACATTGATCCGGTTGAAGCGTTAGGCGATCACCCGGTTATTCGAAAGATGAGCAGTACCTTCATTTTTCAGCCTATTGAACCACTAACCCTTTAAGCAGGCTAAATCTTACGATGCAATTAAATACCAGACAGGCCCGGATTTTTAAGCTTGCCAACTTACTGGGCACCGGCAAGCCCGTTTCCGCTGCCGACATTATAACCAGTCTGGAATGCTCAGAGCCGACATTAACCCGGGCCCTCAAAGAGCTACGCGAGTCATATTCTGCGGAGATCAAATACAGCAAGGCAGGTCATTCCTACCATCTCGTTAATCCGGGCCAGCTGGATAAAAAGACCCTTCGCCGGATGAATGAAGCGCTCGCACAGAATGCTGAACTGAAAACCGGTGAGTCTACAGGGAAGGTCGTACTCGATAAGGATAAAAAAACAGCCGTGTCCTTATCGCTACGCATGCGGATCTTAAGAAAAATTGACCGTCTGGCTGCGCTGAGTGGCTCGACCCGAAGTGAAGCGGTAGAGAAGCTGGCTCTGCACTCCGTTGACGAACTGATAAAAGAATACAGCGCTAAAAAGTCCTGACGCTAAATCTCAGACCGGGGTGAAAACCCCGGTTTTGTCATATTTTACCTCTGTATTGGCGTGACGTAGTTTTGATCTATTCTCCTCCCGCAATGCCAGCAGCGCCTTACTGACTACAAAACCTGGTGTCTTGACATCCTCTTGTGCTACACATCAATCTTTGGGCGTTTTACACTCCATTCATGCAGATCTGTGATGTATGATGAATTTCATACATAAGACAGTTTATTTGTCCGAGTTTTTTCAGAAATCTTATATTCCAGTCCGGTCTGAATTATTTTTCTGTTGATAAGAGGCCATTCACATGTCGGTAATTCTATGGTGGTTAACTTATTTCTTTAATGCCGCTTCTGAGTATTTAATCTCCACCCGACAGATGTCGTGCCGTTTTATCAAATCAACAAACCCTGGCCTCTTCCTGAAACTACTCTCCTCTTCCGATCTCTTAAGAAGGAATTACATTTGAGACGCTTACCCGTATATCTGCTACTCGACACGTCCGGCTCTATGCACGGAGAGCCTATCGAAGCGGTTAAAAATGGCGTTCAGACGCTGCTTACCACGCTGAAACAGGATCCGTATGCACTCGAAACGGCTCACGTGTCAGTGATCACCTTTGATTCTTCAGCCCGACAGGCAGTCCCCCTGACAGACCTCCTGAGTTTCCAGATGCCAGCACTAACAGCCAGCGGCACCACGTCTCTTGGCGAAGCGCTTTCCCTCACGGCCAGCTCCATTGCCAAAGAAGTACAGAAAACGACGGCTGACACTAAAGGTGACTGGCGTCCCCTTGTATTCCTGATGACGGATGGAAGTCCGAATGATGACTGGCGTAAAGGCCTGAATGACTTTAAAGCGGCCAGAACCGGCGTTGTTGTGGCATGTGCAGCCGGGCATGATGCCGATACCAGCGTCCTCAAAGAAATCACTGAAATCGTGGTTCAGCTCGATACAGCTGACAGTTCGACGATTAAAGCTTTCTTTAAATGGGTCAGTGCGAGCATTTCGGTAGGCAGTCAGAAAGTGGAGTCCAGCAAAAAAGAAGTGATCGGTCTTGAAGACCTGCCACCGCCGCCGCCAGAAGTAAATGTGGTCTTATAATTTTATTGATTAAGGGGATATCATGTCTGTCAGTCTGAGCAAAGGCCAGGGCGTAAGCCTGAAAAAAAATGAATACGATCTCTCGTCCGTTACTATCGGCCTCGGTTGGGATATTAATGAGGAAAAGAAAGGTTTTCTCGGCGGGATCTTTGGTAAAAAAGAAGAAGAATACGACCTTGATGTGATCGCTTTCCTGTGTAATTCAGCCGGAAAGGTGACCGATCTCGGCAATGTGGAAAATGGTAAACCAACGCTTGTGAATGGCGATATCATCTTTTTCAACAGCCTTCGCCATAAGTCAGGCAATATCTGGCTGACGGGCGATAACCGAACCGGAGCCGGTGACGGTGACGATGAGCAAATTATTGTGCGCCTGAATTCCCTTGACGCTCAGTACGAGAAAATTGTGTTCATCGTTCAGATCTACAATGGTGAAAAGCTCCAGCAGCACTTTGGTAAAGTTCAGAATGCCTTCATCCGGGCAGTAGATGCCCGTAATATTGAAATGGCACGATTCGATCTTTCTGGCGGACCCGCCTTCGCCAGCCAGCGCTCCATGGTCTTTGCCGAGCTGATACGCGAGGCTACAGGCTGGAAACTCAGGGCAATTGGTGAGCCTTCAGAATCAGATTCGTTTGTCTCGCACCTGAGGAATTACATGTGATGCGCCGCCTGCCTGTTTACCTTGTTATCGACACATCCGGCTCGATGCGCGGTGAGTCAATCCATTCCGTTAACGTTGGAATTCAGGCGATGCTTAGCGCTCTTCGCCAGGATCCCTACGCCCTCGAAAGCGTTCATATCTCCATTATCACCTATGACAATGAGGCGCGTGAGTTCATTCCTCTCACGCCGCTGGAAGACTTCCAGTTTTCTGACATCGTTGTGCCAAGCGCAGGCGGGACGTTCACCGGTGCTGCCCTTGAATGTCTGATGCAGTGTGTTGAACGGGATGTACGTCGCTCAGATGGTGATACCAAAGGAGACTGGCGTCCTCTGGTATTCCTGATGACTGATGGAACCCCTTCTGATGCCCTGGCGTACGGTGAAGCGGTAAAAGCGATTCGCGGCCGGGGATTCGGATCCATCATTGCCTGCGCCGTTGGTCCTAAAGCAGGCCATGAGCACTTAAAACAGCTCACCGATAAGGTTGTGTCTCTGGAGACGCTAGATTCAACCGCGTTTGCAGGTTTCTTTAAATGGGTATCGGCCAGCGTGTCTTCCGGCAGCACAAGCGCGGGGATTAATAACGGAACTGATACCCTTCCCCCTCCTCCACCAGAAATCCAGCTGGTGCTCTGACAGACAGAAAGGTGCTGTTTCCGGGCAGCACCTTTCTGTACAGCAACGTTTTCTGCTGGCCGTACCAGCCGTACGAGGAAAATTATGAGACGCCTTCCCGTGTTTTTTGTCCTGGACTGTTCAGAGTCCATGATTGGTGAAAACCTGAAAAAAATGACTGATGGTCTGCAAATGATCGTCGGAGATTTAAGAAAGGATCCACACGCACTTGAAACAGCCTGGGTCTCGGTAATCGCATTTGCCGGTGTAGCCCGTACGATTGTACCTCTTCACGAAATTGCCTCGTTCTACCCTCCCCGCCTTCCCGTTGGCGGCGGTACGAGCCTTGGAGCTGCATTGCGTGAGCTGACCGTGCAAATTGATACCCAGGTCAGAAAAACCACTCATGAGGCTAAAGGCGACTGGAAACCCGTCGTGTATCTCCTTACCGACGGACGTCCGACTGACGACACAACCGCAGAAGTGAAGCGCTGGAAGGATCACTACGCGAGTAAAGTGAATCTCATTGCCGTTGGCCTGGGGCCGTCAGCGGACCTGAATATCCTGCGGCAACTGACAGAGAATGTCATGCTGTTCACCGAATCTCAGGAAGGGGACTTTACCCGCTTCATCAAATGGATCACGGCCTCGGTTACGGCGCACAGCCGCAGCGTCGGGGACGACAAACAACCTGAGCTCAGCCAGACTGAATACATAGTCCGGCTGGCCAAGGACGAGCCAGTAAAAGCGTACGACGAAAACTGCGTTACGCTTACCGGCCGTTGCAGCAAGACCCGTCGTCCGTACCTGATGAAGTATGAACGGCCACCAGCAAGGGTTTCCGGGCTCGATTTCAGTCTGAACCTGAACAGCTTTAATATTGCCGGATGCTATCCCATCGATGAGGACTATTTTGCGTGGTCAGATGCCACCGCTACCGGTTTGCAGGTAAATACCAGCGAACTGCATGGCGTACCGGGTTGCCCCCACTGCGGTAATGCCAGTGCGTTTGCCCTGTGCTCATGCGGAAAGTTGCTGTGTATTGACGGCCCGGATGACGTGATCTGCCCGTGGTGTGAAACAGGCCTGTCATTCAGCAATGATGGCGGAAACACTAACTTCGACGTAAACAGAGGGAGAGGTTGATGTCGCAAAATGCTTTACTTGAAGAGAAGATTATCCGCTTAGTTCTGTCTGAGCTGGGCCACCCTGTTGAAGGTGAGCGGCTTTTACTTCTATCGCAGGACCCATCCCTTACCGAAGAAATTATGCGGCTTAAAGAGCGGATTGAGAGCCTTGCACAGGGTTTATCTGCGCGGGTTAGCGAAGGTGATAACGACGCAGAGATTGCCGCCTCGTCAGCATCCAGTCTTTCCGATCAGCAACAAACGGTCGTAAGTGTTGCTGATAACCCGGGCATTGACGCTACCGATACATCAGCACTGCAACCCCTGCCAGAAAATGAGCCTCATCCTCCGTTCTGGAAGCTGATGCCTTATTACGAATTTGATAAACCAGCACAGAGGGAAGACGAAAACCTGTCTTCCCTGGTATTAAAACCCGGGCAGATACCGACAGGCCAGCAGCGGGCCAGCTTAGCTGTGCCACCTGCCGTTCCCCCGAGAGCTAAAATAACGATCCCCAACGCCCGCGCAGGCGAACGTTTCTCTTCGCCGGTTGCTATCGTTCTGGGTGAGGGCCAGCAGGCTACTGTCAGGGACGTTGTCTTTCCCCGGAACATTGGCCTGTCTTTTGACAAAGAACAGGAGTTGCTGACAGGTACTCCCACCGAAAGCGGCGATATAGAGCTTTCAGTAATCTGGTCATGCACGTCGCACGACGAATGTGAAACAAAACAGCTATTTATAATCAATCCCGATCCGAGAAGCCTGTGGAAGGTGGTAGAGCCACCAGCAGACGCTCCCTACCCTAAGTCCCATCTGGACGCTGCTGGCCTGGTCAGGGGTGATATACGTATTGCTGCCGCCAGTCGCCGGGGACGCTCTCATGAGCATGCCGGAAGCTTCAGAGATGACGACTTCTACATCAACCACTGCCAGGAAACAGGATGGTCTGTCATGCTGGTCGCAGACGGAGCCGGTAGTGCGGTAAATTCCCGGGAAGGCTCCCGGATTGCAGTCAAAACGGCTGGCGATTACCTTTTCAATCAGCTCAGTGGTGTGAAAGGCGTCCATTTAAAGCAGCACATCACGGCGTGGGAAGGGAGCGATCAGCAGGCAACAATAAACGCCATGCTTCATCATTTTAAACAGGCAGCTACGCTCGCGGTCAACAGTATCCAGAACGAAGCCATTTGTGCAGAACAACCTGTGAAATCCTATTCAACAACCCTTCTGGCAACTGTAGCGCTACGAACTGATAACGAGCTGTTTGCGACTGCATTCTGGCTTGGTGATGGTGCGATAGGTGCATACAGCCCTTCCGGTAAAGTCAGGATACTGGGAAATCCCGATAGCGGAGAATACGCAGGACAAACCCGTTTCCTTGACCAGAGCATTATCGCAGACCCCTCGTTTAGCGGCCGCATCAGCGTGGGTAAATGGAATGATGTATCTCACTTGATCCTCATGACAGACGGCGTCTCAGACCCTCTGTTTGAGACGGATAATGGGCTTCGCAGTGACGAAAAATGGACCCGTCTCGTTGATGAGCTCAACCCTGTCCTTACAGACGCCAGTATTGCGCCTGAGAGGTTAGGCGACTGGCTTAACTTTTTCTCCACAGGGAACCATGATGACCGCACTATTGCGGTGTTGTGGTAAGGGATACGCTTTTTCGGTGATCAATATGGCAAATATCGTTACGTGCAAAACAAAGGACGGCGAAACAGTCCAGTATGTTGACGAGGTAATTGGTTCGGGCTCGATGAAGGATGTTTACTTTTCGCCTGATAAATCATACGTCGTCGCTTTTTATCATAAACCGCAGAACGAGCAGGCCCGGGATCGGATTGATATGATCACCGGACGCTACAGGCAAAACATTTTTGGCCAGTCCGGAGGTGAATACTGGAAGGACCTGTTTTGCTGGCCGACCCATGTTGTTGAGCATGGGCATAAAATCGGCATCGTGGTTCCAACCTACAAAAGCTACTTTTTCTTTAAATACGGCTCTAAAAACGATGATTTTCTTGGCATAAAAGGTCGTGAAAAGGAAGGCAAATGGTTTGCCAGCGCCAGCAACCAGAACAAATTTCTCGACCCACGTGAACGAGGCAATACGCTTACCTATCTCAAGGTCTGTCTGCTGCTGACAAGAGCCGTCAGAAGGATGCATGCGGCAGGTCTCTGTCACAGCGATCTAAGCTATAAAAACGTGCTTATCGATCCAGAAATGGGACATGCCTGCATCATTGACGTAGACGGCCTGGTTGTCCCTGGAAAGTATCCTCCCGACGTGGTGGGCACCCCGGATTTTATCGCTCCGGAAGTGGTGAAAACCAGTCATCTTTCCAAAGAGGATCCGAACCGCGTATTGCCAAGCATTACTACTGACCGTCATGCGCTGTCGGTGCTTATCTACATGTATCTGTTCTTCCGTCATCCGCTACGTGGCGGAAAAATACATGACATGTCGGATGAAGTACGTGATGAGACCTTATCTATGGGTGAGAAGGCACTCTTCATTGAACATCCGACAGACAAAAGCAATGCAGTCAAAGTCAGTCAGCTATCGTCCTTTTCACTGCCCTGGGCTGACCCGGAGAAAATTCCTTACACCATCATGGGCCCTTATCTGACACCTTTGTTTGAGCGCGCCTTTATAGATGGCTTACACGATGCCACTAAACGCCCGACCGCCGATGAGTGGGAAAGCGCCCTGGTTAAAACAGTCGATCTGATACAGCCCTGCCAGAACAAGGCGTGTGAACAGAAATGGTACGTTTTCTCGGGTAAGACAAAGCCGGTTTGTCCCTACTGCGGTACGCCATACAAGGGTAAATTACCGGTTCTAAATTTATATTCTTCCCGAAAGGAAGGCAGTTATCGTCCTGACGACCACCGGTTGATGGTGTGGAGCGGGCAGTCAATCTATGCGTGGCATGTGAATCGCCTCATTGCGCCAAATGAGCGTACAACCGATTTGCAAAGGAAACGAGTTGGGTATTTTGTTTTCCATAACGATCAGTGGTGGTTAGTAAATGAAGGCATAAATGGGCTTATGTCATTACCGGATAAACGACAGATTGCCATTGGGGAAAAAATTGAACTGACGAATAACGCTCAGTTTGTTCTGTCAAAGGAGGAAGGCGGCAGGCTGGTCGTCGTTCAGTTAGTAGAAAACTAACGGACGCCCATAACGACTAAAACGTTCTGGCAGCATACTGAACCTGTTTAATGAATCACTATATTAAGCTGTGTCAAATTTAAGCTGCCAGAAAAACTGACTGTCTGTGCCGGATATGCGGTACACCTCCTGCGGCAAGGGTTTAATGCGCAAAGCCCAATTTATTTATAAGAGTGAATAGTTTTGTGGCTCTACCCTGCCGCTCTCCTTTCCTGTGTCATGGTTTTTAACATCTGAAATACTGACATTGTTAAGCCGGTGATTGTATAAGGCGATGCGGACAATCTCATGAAGATATTCAAGTTCGTTTTGTGTCAAGGACTGGCCTTCCTGGGTTTTTGAAATCATTTCCTGCCAGCAGATCAGTCTTTCGTAACTGACATGTTCGCTGTTTTCCAGGCAGTGCAACCTGAAATAGCGAAGGAACAAAGGAAATTCATCGGTCTGAGCGATGTCATAAGCCCGAACCGTTAACCGACACAGACATACAATCGTATCCTGCTGTAACCTGACTAACGCGTTATGACTGCCCGGAAGGATATCAGGCAATTTCATCTTACAGTCAGCAAGGCGCTGAAGAAGAGGCCCTTCCTCTGAAGGCTCCCGTCCCCGATACTCCTGAAGAGGTTCAGATTCAAGTTCATGCATTAATGGATGATATAGCCATTCCCGGGAACTGGTCTCATCAATGATCAGGCTTTCAATGCACTCACTGTATGTTGTTTTACGTCGCCCGAGCTGCACCTGACTGATTTCATATTCAATATCTGGAAGATCGATACGCAATGCGGCAACTCTTTCGGAAGGATGAAGGTGGTCAAAGGTTAACTTCGCAGAAATGCTACGATCCCTGTCCAGAAAGACGGCCACACATAAATCATTAACCTTTACGAACAGATCAGCTGTGCCTCCGAACATACTGCCGCTTCCAATAACCTCATTCAGTGAAACCGGCCCACCATCGTCGCCAGCGAGAAGATTTGGGAAACCAAGAACCTGGTGCTCGTTGATGACTTCAATAATTTTTCCCCGGATGGCTTCCATCAGACCATCACAGTCACCGGCTACAGCAGTACTGTGTGAGAAATGCCAAAGCTTGACCTCCCCCTGCTTTGCTAACAGATCAGTTTTGCAAGCGGGCAGATGCAGTTACAGTCGATACCCCGGCTGACCTCTGTAATATCTAAAAAGAGTCCTGATTCTCTCTGGAGTCCAAATGGAATACCAAATGTGTAACTCTTACGCATGGCTGCACCCCGTTTTTGATAATTATTCAAACTATATCCGAAATAACGGAGGAGGATTTCTGTAAAACGAATTAAAAGAAATGATTTTTTAGTTTTCCAGATTAATGTTTGACAAGAATCAAATGAGAGCCTTACAAATATGGAGAGAGAAGTTTAGGTAAAGTAACTTTTATCACAACTTCTAAAATTAAGGAGAATATCGGATGTATTTAGCAGTGGGCTTGGCTTATGATTAAAGTCTTTCTCCGAACTTAATAAGAAAGTTAAAAAGACAGGCTATTACAGTGCCTTTAGCCCCGAAAGGGGCATAAACTATTTTCAAATCCAAACACAGTCTTTTTGTTGTGCCAATATCAATAATTACTCGCGAACAAAGGTCCACACACTCGCAGGAACTTTGTCATATAACTTTTTCATTGTCAGTTCAGCTTTACGATGATCATAAGCACCAGAAATTTCAAGAGAGGCGACACCCGAGTTTTTTTCACATAACCTTTCAAATACTTTTTCGAGCGTTTCGAACGAACTACACTTACGGAATTTCATTAAATAAGACTGCTTTGTGTCAGACATAATCAACCTTCTTTAGACAGGCCTCAACTGGCCAGGGATAATCTTAATATCATTTTTCACTTAAGCCTAACGATTTCACAACCTTTTTCGTTGTTTCCACCCTGTTCATAACCAGGTACATGAGTGCTAAAATGACTGTAAATAAAACCAGTGTATCCCGGTGAGCAGGATGAAGAATCAATCAGTGATCAGACAGTTTTCGGAAAGCGAATTGCATCAGCAGCTGGAAACGTTCGGCAACCATGATAAACAGCTTTCACGCTTGATCCGTTACTTTTCCCATCTGAGATACAACACAGCTAAAACCTATCTGCACTGGCTACGAGTATGGAACGAATGGTATCAGGCGAATGCCCGGTTGCATACAGACTGGCCAGTAAGTTCGCTCCCCGTGTCTGAGGAAGCTCTGCTGGCGTTTATGGGGCATCTTGAAGGCAAATTGTCACGAAGCAGCATAAACAGCTGTCTTCAGGCCTTAAACAGTATCCATAAAAAAGGGCTTAACCTGCCCGGGATTATTACGTCTGAAGCATGGTACATGCTGGAAGCCTTAAAACAATCGGAAGCCCGGAAGCGAAAGACGACTAAACAGGCAACTCCCTTTCTTATTGGCGATCTCAAGGCTCTGATAAAGTTACGCAGTACTACAAACTCAGTTCGTAAGCTTCGTGACCTGTGCCTGATCTGGACAGGCTTTGAAACACTGCTCCGTTCATCCGAAATTCGCCGTATACGTCTGAAAGATCTGTCTCTGGATAGTATGACCGGTGAATTTAACCTGACGGTATACCGTACAAAAACGAACATCAGTACACTTCTTACCTACCGGCTGACACGTCAGTTAACTAACTGCCTCTTGAGATTGATGAACCTTGTGAAAATGGATCAGCACAGTCATCCGGATGAATACCTTTTCCAGGCCGTAAATTTCCATGATACAGGCTATATGCCACCCGGCTGGAAGCTTCGGAGTAAAGGGAATGAGCTATCTGAGCTTCTTAAACGGCATAACCTGCCCTACCGTGCTAAACAAAGTCTTCTGAACGATGAAGATGAGGAAGACACTGTGGACGATGCCGGTATGCTCAGCAAAAATTCCCTTTTACGGGCATTTAAAGAAATGTGGAATGAGCTTTATCCAAATGAGACTAAAACCCGTTACTGGACAGGGCACAGCGTTCGTGTAGGCGGTGCGATACAGCTGGATATTGAAGGTTACTCGCTACCACAGATTATGGAAATGGGGAACTGGTCGAATGAAGAAATGGTTATGCGCTACATTCGCAATATTGAAGCTGGTAAAAAAGCCATGATCAAGCTTATGCGAAATGCCTTTGATGAATAGCGCCCTCACGGGCGCATAACTTTATTTTTTCTTGAACGGGTTAAGTCTGGTGAGATTAGAGAGTGCCCCTCCCGGAGGCAAAATTCCCGTCCTTTTATATTTGTACACGCCATTTAATTTCATTGTCTGGATTCCAAGATTAATAAGCGTGACAAGTTTAAGGGTATACAGGAGTGTAAATTGGGGAGCAACCTGAATAAAAACTAATAACAAGCCTGCACACATTACACGTAGCCATGCCGCGTACTCCATGCTCAGCGGACGCTTGAAATAGAATCTTTCGAGCAAATCAACTGTCTTATTACTGATCCACGCCGCCGCCACTGAGAGTAACAACACGATGCACACCATAATGCCCAGTTCCATTTTCACTCCCTTCTCTTTTAGTCTGTTTAAGTTGAGGCTTAGCCACAGTAGTTTTGTTTTTTGCTTTTTTCTTAGGTTTGGTATGGTGAAACAGAAAACAATCCACCATTACCCAACCATTTTTATATCGAGCCACCAGCATCTTCTGGCTGGGGTAATGAGCATGAAACAGCATTTTCACGTCCATGGTGCCCATCAACGACTGTTTGCGCTTTAGCTCATCCTCAGCCATCTGAAATTCTTGTAAGAATTCTGAAGACAGACGCTGACGCAGAATTCTTATGGCACTGGAGTTTTCATCATTCTTTGCCAGGTGCCCGAAGCGTACAAGTGCCTTGTGGGTTATCTGGATGGGTCCCAGATGAGAGCTGAGCTGTTCGTACTGCCAGAAGTAGGTCAAATCCACCTTAACCCAGCTGATGCTGTCCAGCAGAGCCTCGTTCATGATGGTTCCGGACATAGGTACCATTGTCAGCCTGGCCAGACGCATATGTATGTAGTCCGTAAGCAACCTCAGCGACTCAGGAACGTTTTTATTGAGTAGGAGATGCTGAAGCACCGGGGTTGCGGTCTGCCAACACAGATTGCGCCCGTCAGGCAGGAAAGCAAACTTTTGATCGTCAGGCGCAGAGTTCGAAGCGTTTTCCTTACGAAGCAAAAAATAATGGCCGCACAGCAGCTCTGCTCTTACCTGGTCCTCGTCAGGGTCATGTCGGGCTTTACTTAGATCAACGGTTAGCACAACGCGGTTAATCGCATCAGCGTGATATTTTTTTACCCAGACGCAGACACGATAGAGACGCTCATCGATTTTCTGGCTGGCTGTGGAAATCCATTGCATTGTTGTTCCTTAATTTTCGGGGCTGACAATGAAAATGCCCAGCTCAGCCCCCGGCACGAGTTCTGTATATTTCAGGCTCAGCTTCCGTTGGTTGGACGGACCCTGGCTGTTTTCAGGAGCCCAGTCAGAGAGCGTTTTTAATTGAGGTATGTTGCCTGCTGCGAAAATGGGCAAGGATGCTTTTACTACTGAATAATCAGTCTCAGCATATTTATTCCCGTTTCGTTCCTGCCCTTCAGGCCTAAATGCAAAAATGTGAGCAATCGGAACAGGGAAAGAGTTAGTTCGACAAAGGCGATAAGATTCGCCCTGCTTCAGTGGGTGAAATTCAAGACGGTGTAAAGCCTTATCGATATTAGACACGACATTCAAATTGGTAGTTGCTACATTTTTTACTTCTGAGGCTCTCCTGCGCTCCAACAAACTCACAAGTTGCTCTGCTGTTTTAACTTCCTGGTTTCGGTTTAGCCGCCATGAAAAAGTAACTTTTTTAAGCTGGGACTTGATGAAAAGGATATTTCTTGTTGAGTGCATAGCGACAAGGCCCGGGAGCTTCTTGTGCACTTTATCAAAACGGACATTCTTTTTATTATCGATACGCCTCATTGCCGCAGCAAAATCATTTTTTGCTTCGTTTATAGAAGTGATCAAGCTTTCGAGAAGATCTGCTCTTTCGGGGACAATGATTAGACCCGGGTATTTAGTGGTTACTTTGGTGGAATCATGACTTAATGACTCTATGTCATCCACACAGATGTCAGTAAGTGCCTGAATAATTTCCTCAACCGAAGCATCGTCTTTAATACTAACCCTGATGGGTTTAACCTGCTTCAAGCGCTCTTCTGTTCTAGATACGGTGGAGACAGTCATCAGGTTTGCCATCATCGGGGGGGTGTTCGAAAGAAAACACTTGAGCGAGTCGATGCGTTCCAGAATCTGGTCACGAAAATAGGGCAAATCGTCATAACTCATACGTTTCTCCAGGCTCATGTTATTTCCAATCAATTTTGCTGCCCAGGCTGACCTTGCAGAACATAAATGTCATGTAAACCTCTAAAGAAGTCATTTTGAAACAGCTTTCACAGCATGCGATTTATGTTCGATAGGGCTCATGAACAAAGGATGATAATGGAGACGCCATGGATAGTGGATAGTCTTACCCACCTGGGTGATCCGATTGAGGCGAAAACGACCATTTATACAGTCAACTGACCAAAGCCCGGGAGAAACTAACCTCTTCCAGCGGTAAAAAGAGAAACCTGCAACACAGAGGTCATGCTCCAGGAAATGTTGAGTTTCGACGACGCGAACTTTTATCAAAAACCCCAGCATTGGCGAAAACCAGATCAACAACCATGTTGGCGGCAGGATGACTTTGTTCAGGAGATGATCTGTCATAAGCAAGGCAGATAACATCAGAAAACTGATAGTCAACCACAGGGCCATCCAACCGGCCCATACGCGGCTCTGACAGGGTTTCCATTCGAGAAGAAAAAGTTTTTTATGCATTCTGCCCCGCCTAATTTTAATGTATTGCCGAAGTATGCTGCATCATGATGGTGGTGCGGGGAAAGATTTCAAACTTCCACAATTCTGAAGCCGTGTTCCAACCATGAAAGATCCCGTCTCCACAGCGAGTGTTAAAAGCAAGAATTTCATCCCTGACCTGGTAAGCGAGCACTTCTGGCATATCAATAAACTCAGGTAAGGAAAGAAGAATTCCATGGATAACTTCTCCGGTTAACTTACTCATAACCTCTTCCTCAGACAGGGCAGCGTCCGGGAACAAACACAACGGAAGTGAAAAACAACATAGGTCAAGACCAATAGCAGCCCTTCCTGCGTCGTAGCCTTCTTCATTAACGACAAAACGAAAGAATTTTTCTGTCTCACCCCGTAATGATGACGGTCCTTCAGACGGAACTTCAATACCACTGAAGACTTTATCGGTCCAGTTGGTAAAAGGACTGGTGAAAACCCAACAAATTAAGGATAACGCCAGCTCTTCCTTAAACATACGTTCAGTGCCGGTAGTTCTGGAAAGTTGCTTTTGAGTACTCATGTTTTACCTGTTGCATGAAATTATTGATGTTATATAAACACAACCGGCATTTTATCTAATAGGTTTGAAAACACTAAAAATCGCAAATGCTGGTACCTTTCTGTTTTAAGAGATTTTCAAGGTAAAGTGAGGCTAGATCAATTGGCTGGTTCTCTTCAAGACAGGCTCGCACAAGATCTTCAATAGAGACCGAATCAACCCCCCTTCCCTGTAAAATTTCTTTAGCAGATGCCAGCGTTTTATGAACGCTTCGACTTAGTTGTAATCTGACTTGTGTGCGGGTATCAAAAAGACAATCTTCTGTGACACTTTGTGAAACGGTTCTACTCATTGAAAAATCACTCCATTTCTGGGATCGAATGAAAATTAACAGCTATAGATGTATCAGGTTTCCCATTTTCTACGATACTCAACCACGTACGCGCTGAGATTTGTTGTTCACAGACGAGTATGTAACCTGTTCCCTGTTGATGATGTAGCTCAAGAGCTTTTAGGATAGGCTCTGAATGAGGTCCGAGAGCATCACGCGTGTGAATAAGCGTTTGCTCTGGCAATACGTTGCTAAGCATAGACAGCAGAACATTACGCTCATCCTCATTATCCGACAAAACAAGAATTATACGAAAACCCGTTTTTATACGAAATCTGATTTCTGAAACTAACTTTCTTAATCTTAATTTATATATGACCAGGCGGAATCGAGTCATCAGTAAAGAGACCACTGTGAAGATAACGATTACTGCGCCATATTTTGACCTGTAGAACCACCAGTTAAGGCCTCCAGCAACTATCAGGATTAACATTAAAATTAAACTCCCATAGAAAAAAAGTGCTGGGTAGCGAGTTGTCTTTCCTTCAATTAGTGCTGAGGCAAATATCAAAATGGATATTCCGTAAATTACCCAGTCAAAAATACTTTCTCCAATCATTCTTTAGTGAACATCCTTAAAAGTGGAAATGTAGGTTTATGGGTTTATGCATTTTCCTGATGGCCTTGACAACCAAGGATTTCACAGAAATTGTCACAGTGTGAAGCTGTAACAAAGCGCTCTCCACGTTCGAATCGCTCAACCAAATCCTTTCTTACTTCACTTCCAGGTTTCTGGAAGATGTACTCAAGCTGGAGATCCTCGGCCGTTGAAAGTAGTCGTTCTATGCTGAAATCAACATGGTAAAAGCAAAACTGATTATCAACCGGGGGAAAGTTGCTTTTGGTACTGTTCTCGTTTTTGGATTTTAGTTCATTCATGAGCTCTCCTTGGTTGAGAACAGTATACAAATCTCTTTAGGGATTTTTTTTCGTTAATAGCACTTTTTTGAGTTTAAAGAGTATGTTCATACCAGAGCATTAGAGGCTACGAAAAGGATAATGGAATTAGAAAGATAGATTTTAAGTGGTGATGTAAGGTGGGATAGGTAGAAGAGGAGTAGACGCTTGTAAGCGAGGCAAAAAAAAGGCACGGAAACCGTGCCATAAGAGTATGTGAGAAAAAATCAAAATCAGGGAAAGAATCAAGCAGCTTGTGAAACTGAATCTCCAACTGCAAGATTTAAATTTCTTAGGTTATCGAAAACTTCAGATACTAAGTCATTACGGTCGTGGATTTTAATCCGCCCACCGGTTAACTCTGAAACATAAACGGTATGGCAGAGGTCAGTAACCACTTCGCCGTATTCATCAACGACTTCCAAAGATGCAATCATCGGAATATAAGAAGCCGCAGCATAGCTCTCATAAATACTTATTATGGAGTCATTGTTGCGTCGAGAAATTACCCTACCAGAAGGTAAAGCCTCATCTTCCATATAGCAATCAGATAGGTCCTCACAGAAGTCATTTTCTTTAAGTGAAATATTAAGGGTCAATTCACTGTTGATAGAGCGTGAATAAGAATATTCACTCAGTTTATAGCAAGCCAAACTTATATCACTAAAAGTTTCATAAGCTTTATAGAGGCTCGATGTTATAGACTCAGATACAAATGTTATTAGTCCAATAAAATGAGTATCCCAGAACTGTTGCAAAGCAAAACGGGCAATCATAACCTGACCATCAACCTGCATCAGTCTGTTATATTCATCCCGGTCATAACCTTTCGACTGAGAAACATCATTAGACATGCTAAGAACTTCACTACAAACATCATCATATTCAAAACGGCTAGTTGCAAAGTGTTTTCCTGAAATCTCAAGGTACTGACCAGAGACTGCGTCAAACACCTCAAGAAAGTAACAGAGTCGAGATTTTAAAGATTCTCTGTTTAAAGCTTCTATTTCATTCTCAGAGATACTATCGACATATAAATCAACAGCATTCTTGAGTTCAATAGCTTTGATATTACAGGTAAAAGAAAGCTCGTCACTTTGACAATGGCAAACACTTAATACTATATCCGCCTCATCAAAATCTATGCCAAGATAGCTCAGAACTGCTCGGACATAGTTTTTATCATCAGATGAATGTGTCATATACACTACCTCAAATTTGAGAGGAAGTGCCCCAGAAGGGAAGCGACTTCCCCACTGGGTTAGATAAAAGTTTGGTTAAGCTAAAAGAAGATGCCAGCGACAGATTTTACATTGTCATAGACAAGTGTCTTCAGCCAACCAAAGTTACTTTTTTGGACTGAAGCAAAAGGATCATTGAGACGCGTTACGAAAATCGTCAAAAGCTTCAGTTATTAGTAATGTGCGATCAGTTACTCTGTATCGGTCATTACTTTCGAGAGATACGTAAGTTGAATGCGAAGAATCACAGACAACACGCCCTCTTTTATTGATCAATCTTACTTCCATCATCACCGGCACATTGATAATTGAAGCAACATCGGTATAGAGGGATATGAGGGCATCATTGTCACAATATAACGCCCCGTTCCCATCAAATGTATCGTTAAACTTAATATATATATCTGGCATATTTGCCGGATAATCATCAGTATTGAAATCAATGCATAACTATAAGTCATCATTAATACGGCGATTAATCTTATGCTGCCCAACACGTACAAAGCCATGTTCAACAGCTTTGATAATCCTTAAAGTTTCATTAAGACAATCTGTAATTCTTTTCTCGACAAATGAGATAAAGTCACCAAAGTCGGAATGAAAAAACTGTTTAAGTGCAAATTTCGCAACTAACACTTTCCCATCCACCTTCATTTTATCGAGATAAAGATTTCTTATAGCATCAGTAGAAGAATTAGCTTTAGATAACTCTTCACAGTCATTAATAATCATTGAAACAATATCAATAACTTTAACTGGGCTTAAAGTATTACTATATCCGCGAATATCAAACGTAAAAAATCCGAAATTCTTAAATACTCCAAGAAAATAAATTATTTTTTGTTTCAAAAGAATAGAATCGGAGTAAGATGCGTTGTGCTTTATTAGTTCAGATATGTAGAGATCCAACATACAATTTAAATTATCGATATCTACATCGTAATCAAAGGTTACTTTGTCGAACGAAGTATCAGATAATTGAACGGTTATATCGTCAGCGGGAACATTAAGGCCTAAATTTTGATAAAGAAAGGCACTAACAAATTCCACGTGGTCAGATTCTTTAAACATTTACACTACCTCATGACTAAAAAGGAAGTGCTTCCCACCGGGAAGCAAGTTCCCGGATGGGTTAGATTAATTATAAAAGAGTTCTTCAGAAGGTACATGCATTTCTGGTTTGAACTGTTTTAAGGAGTTGTTTATAGCTTTTCGATATAACCCTGAAGAGTGTGGCTTAAACATTTGATATTCCGTAACGAGCAGAGGAGACGTAAAGCATCCTAAGTTCACTAGTGAAATATTTGATGTTTCTTCACAAACATCTAATTCAGCGTATATCCGCCTCTTCATTACCCTGCCTGCTAAATAGCGACGAACATGATTTATAAACTTGTCCGCATCTGATATAGAATTAACTATATAATCAGATGTGACTATCTGATTAGATACAGTTTCAGGTATAGCTTCGGCTATTATTTTTACGTTCATTTCATAATCAACACTATGGAAGCAAGCAAGAATTTGTGGCTTCGCGCTTTCTAAAATCTTTTCAAGAACAGAAAAAATCAGAGAGAACTCGTTTAAAATTCGCTTTTGTATAAGTCCATGTAGATGTTTTATGAAAGGAGAACCGTGTTCAACAAGGCCTAGTATAAGATCCTTAGAGGCCAAATCTGAGCGGTAATAAACGTATTCTAGATTATCCCGGTTAAATCCTTTGATAAGCAAATCAGGCTTCTCTGAGACCAGTCGTAAATGAGTTGAAGCTATAGAAACTTCAAAACGAAAGTTCGCGAGATTTACAGGGCCTGCTTTTAATGTAGCCGCTTCGGAAAAATAAATGAAAAGAGGATGCAAATCATCGTTACCACAGTAAAGATGGTCTGCGCCCTTAAGATATTTCACCAAATGAGGTAGAAAAGATATTACTGGAATATCAGCCACAAATCGAATATGCCGAAATGGTTTTGAATCCAAATATATATTTTCCACTACAGCGCCAACAAAACCCATTTTAACAAGAATAGATTCAACTAACTTTTGTATCGCATTCATTTAAATACCCTCTTAATAGAGGGATTTCTCCCAAAGGGAGAAATCCCTATGGGAGAAAATAATTTTAATTAATAATTGTAGCGAAGCGCATGTTCTTTTTCACTAAGATGGTTTTCATATTCCGACTTACCAGAACTTAAACACTCTTTGAAAAAGACCTTTGAAAAATTCTTCAAGTCACTTCGGTTGTTAATTTCTTTGTCAGACATCAACTTAGCTGAGTGTGAGGTATCCACAGGCCCCAACCACCATTCATATTTAATATAAACACAATTGGTTTTTGTATGTCCATTTAGAAATCGTTTTGCATTTCTAAGTATTTTTCTACAACCGTTAAGGTCTGAAAGTAAGATATCTGGAGCAATGAGCTCTTCCAGAATATGACCAGGTAAGCCTTTCCTAAAAAGCTCAACATCGTAACTACAATACCAGTCACGATAATTAAAAGCTTTAATAAGTCTTTCAGGTGTATCCAAAGATATCTTATTCAGGATTTTTAATGCAAAGCATACAGCATCTTTTAACAACTCGTGCACCTCAACATTGATAAATGAGAAAAACGAGCTTAATTCTTTCTCTAAGGAATTATACAACTTACCGTAAATATCCTGAGAAAAAAGATACTGCAATCTTTCTTTATTATAAGTGCAATTCGAAATTGAATAGACTTCTCCTCTTTCGATTTTGCACCCTTTCCTTAAAACTATAGGAAACCTCAAATGGTTAACAATGAAAGAATGATTCTTTCTTTGCTTCAAAGCATCTAATTGAAATTTCGTAATTTCCTCCAGATTTGCATCTTCAAAACCTGGAAAGGGAATATCACAGAAACAAGAACTATATGCTTTTGCTGATTCATACATAAACTCCAGTGAAACATCAGCATCAAAAGACATACCAGAGAACATGCCCTGCCCATTGTCTAAAAATGTAATGTTTTTAACCTGTATTTTTTTATGTTGAACAACCAAAAAGGCATTAATGATTTTTTCGATAATTTTCATGTGATCCTCTCTCAATAAAAAAGGGATCACTCCCATATGGGGTGTGATCCCCACATGGGTATAATTTAATTAAAAATCTGTAAGACCTAAATCTTTATTTCTACCACAAACTGTAGAAGATATAAGACGTTTTACTCGCTTTCGAGCACTTCGGCCTGACGTATCTTTCAAGTACATCGGTAATGACAATGATGAGATTTGATTACTTCGCTTATGATGGCAGACTATATAGCCCTGCCTCCACCCCGAACGCACAAACTCACGGATGCGGTTAATATATGCCGAAGCTTGAGATTTTGTACTTATCGATTCAGAACACTTTAAGTTCTGTTCGATAGAGTAAAGCTCAGCCGCCATTAATTTCACCTCATACAGGTCATCCCCATAACTTATAGTTTTCAACAGCTCTTCCTTTTCCCGAATGAAAAATACTTGCTGCATTCCAAGGATCAGGTCATAGGCCTCTCGAAAGAGGTCGATAAGCTTATTACGAACATAAATCATAAACTCCTCAAAGTGCTGAAGCCAGAAATAAGCCGCATTACTTATTTGTGAATTGTGAGAACAAACAAGCCCTTTAGCAAGCTCGACCTCTTCCTCCCGAAAAGTAAAGTTACTTTTCTTAAACCGACTTTGTTCAAAAATGCTTTGATGCATTTCTATCCATACAGAAACAAAACCGAGGGATTCAAATTCTTCGTTTAACAAATGTAAACTTTCGAAGATTTTCTGAATTTCGATCCCGATGTCATATGACAGTGGACATTCTTTTATAGAATAAACATAACCGGGTAGGAAGTGAGATAAATGCTCAGTTCGCAAATATAAACTGAATTTAAGTTCTGTCAGTGGTTGTTTCAAAGATAATTTAGATGATTCGCTTATATTTACTGGTTCAACACCATTTCTAATCAAAATAGCTTTTACCAGGTCCGTAGCTAACTTCATACAGCCTCCAGTCGTTATTGAGGCCTCCCTGATGCAGGTTGGCCATCAGGGAAAATATGTAAATCAATTAGCAACCAATCAGACCGTTGCCATTACATTGTCAATGTATCTGACAAGGGATGGGCGGTCGTCCTGTAAGGCAAAACGGCGAAGGTCATCAAGATTATACGCAGGAAGATAATCAGCGTAACCTCGAATACGAAGGTCCTCAACCACAACTTTTATATACTCAAATCGTCCAAGATTTCCTTTTAATGGGGGTTTTCCTGGACTAGACAGCATATCGTCTGCTTGCTCCCATGTGATTTCTTTAGCTTCACCACTATGTAGATCAAGATGGACATATATGAATGACTTATAATCTCCACGGCAACGAAGATAATATTTCGGATAGAAATATTTGTCACAACGCAACAAACACGTTCCTGAAGGACGAACTACGTACAACAGGTTTCTGTCATTTTCTAATATGCCATGTTTCAAAATCGTTATATCTATCTCATTATCATGCAGCAAATAGCATGACGATGGTTCATTGACGATGCGCGATTTTATAACAGCAGCAAATTTATTAAAAACTTCGTTAGTTTGAAAATTCATTAAAATGCTCTCCGATGTAAAACGACGAGCATCACCATAACGGTAATACTCCCGTTATGGGTTTTAATAGTTTATGGAATAACCATGTCATACAACCGACCATAGCCAGTAGTACCGCACATTTATTTAACTGAGCAAGCATCTCAGCCGTGAAAAGACCTTAAAGGCAGGTAATTATCACGAAGGAAAGCGGTTATCTTATCAATACAATTTAAAAAATAATATTGATAAGATAACCCCCCCCGCAAAATGCGGGGGAGTTATCGTTGTTACAGCTGATTAAGACATTCAGGAGCCCAGTGAATCGGGAATCCATCCTGCCCTGTTAACTGGAGAACATCGTTCCAGTCGATACCCTTTTTCCCATCAGGAATATCTTGTGCTGGTTCGAAGACTTCAATTGTCAGCTTTGATGCGGGATATCGTTTAGCCAAAAACTCAACCATGCGGCTTTGAAGTCGCTGAGCAGCTTCGATACCGGCACGAGTGCCTTGTGAGTTAGCAATATCCTTATCCGCCCAGATATAAAAGTTTATATATTTTACATCCGGCGGAGGCAGTAAAAAATCAGGAACAGTAACGTTTTCAAGGCACCATGCGGAGCTGGCTGCCCAGCATGGTGTTGAAGTCGCTTCTACAACAGAAAGCGCATTCTCGATCCCTTCAGCCACTCCCAGTGTCCAGGTCGAACTACCTGAATCATAGTGAGGGTCAAACAACTGAATTGAGCCACCTGTCATATCGGCAGGAGGCTTCATCATCAGCTTTGGATTTTCTACAGGTGCCTTATCACCGTTTTTGTCTACGTATGTTCTATGGATAGTCAGAGGCCGACCTCGGGTGTCACGATAGATTGCAATCATTCCCGGATAGATAATCGATTTCTGCTTATCTTTATCCCAATAGTAGATCCGGTTATTAAAGCCTAAATCCTTTGGTAAGTGACTCAGTAAGCGGGAGATCCCACGATTACGGAGGTACAAAGCAACAGGAGTATTAGGCTTTATTTCACCGGTATAGTGATACATCACATCAAGTTTTCGCATTCGCTTTGCCACTTCCTCTCGGTCAAGAGTTTCTGTGGCACGAACTGCTGATTTATAGCGTCGTTCATTTTCAATGTCGGCGTCAGTTAACGGAGCATGCAGATCCATCCCGAAAAAATCTGAGAGAATCTTTTTGCAAGTCTGCGTTTTACTTAATTCATAATATTTCGCCAGAACATCAATTCCGTCGCAAAACTCATTTACCGGAAAGTCATTATGGATCGCACATCCGGTATAAAGGTCTTTTTGCCGGAAACGAAACTTCGATTTCCCTGCGCCAGTAAACGGGCAAGGAACCTGGCTCGGGGCTTTTGCACAAGCGTCTTTGAAAGCAGGTATTCTTTCGAATATATACTTCCAGCCAGACACTTCAGCAATTCGAGCATGAACGAGTTTAATAAAGTGTTCAGATACTTCCTGTGGTTTACGACGAAGAGCCGGGGATGCATAAGTCATGATGATCTCTCTTATCTGGCATTGTGAGTTTCTCAATGCCTTCTGCGGTGCAGAAGACAGGGAGAAACCCACAACGCAGAATTTAAGAAAGAGGGCCCGGGGGCCCTCAACATTTATGCTTCAGTCGTGAAGCCATTATTCTCAAGACGCTGTATGTAGTTATCTACAAGTAACGCAGCCTGCTGGCTATTACCCTCCGCTATAGTGACTTCGCGGAAGATTCTTTCCTGAGGGCTATCATTGCTTATAACTTCACCAACACGTCCGAAAATACGGACTTTATGCATCGCACCGACTTTTTCATGTTCTACACGGTAAGTTTTTATCTGAGTCATATTTTGCTCCTTATTCCTTCATGGAGCAAAAAGACCCACCGGGGCCTTTTTGCCCCGATTGGGTAGAGTTTATTAAGAAAGTATTTGATGAACTAGCTTACTGACTTCAATAGACAATAAAGAAGTATCATCAACTGTTACGAAAGTGTCCGTTTCAAAACCAATTATTTCATCAGTCTTAATACCAACACCAACGATTTCTATTCCATTACATTTAGCCTTTTCCATAACTTCGACGATAGTAAATTCCGATTTATTCGGATAACCATCAGTTATAAGAAAAATTATTTTCCTATCGAATTGGCTGTCAAGTAACAGATCAACAGCTGCCATTAAAGCAGATCCCGTAGGGGTATAATAACCCTTACATCCAAGAGTGAATTTCGATAGAGATTCCTCAACGCTTTGATCAAACGTTTTGATAATCTCAAATTCACTTTCCTTGAAGGGAAAAACTATATTGGAGACATGCATTTTTGACAAACTTTCAGCGGCCATCGATAAAGCAAGATCTGACTTAATGGCATGAATATATCTTTCATCATTAGCCATTGACGCTGAAATATCACGAACTAATACGAGGCCAACATGCCCTCTATTTTTAGATTCGCTTTGAGCTCTGAAGACATCACGAACTCCCATTTGTGACAGAATTAATCGATTTCCATCGAAGGTAATTCCACGCTCATGAGTTTTGTTTCGGCCACGCATTTTAACCTGCTGTAAAACAGACAAGTCGCTACCGATTGAATGACTCAGAGACAAAGCCTCATTGTAAACATTCAAATCGATAAGGAGATCAGGGATATCCCATTCAGAAGCACCGAATTCGGCTTTCACGTCATCGGATACTTTTGATGCAATACCTTCAATCTCTTTAGCCAAAGCATCGTGATAATCTTCGCTATCCTCATCACTGCTAAGAAAGGCATCCAACAAATCTGCCAGTATCTCCCATTGAGCCGATGAAAAGTTACTTTCATCTTCAACGTTAGTCGAACTGGCTTCATCTGATTCACTCTCGGAAGGGTTAATCGCATCAGTATCGTCTTCAATAATGTTATCACCCGTGGGATTGCCACCGGTGGGTTCATTATTTCCCTCGTTATCTTCAGCAAGTTCTGAAGGCTCAGAACATCCCTCTTGAGCAAGATCAGCGTTATCGGAAGTATCTGCCTGACCTTCACTATCGTCCTCAGAATCATCCTCACGACTATCAGTCGACGTAAGCGATTTATCTTCTGATTCGGTATCGGTATCGGTCTCGGATTCATCATATGCCTCCTGCTCCTCCTGCTCTGTCTGCTGCTGTTGTTCCTTTGCCTCATCCCGCAGTCTCTCTAAAAGAGCCAGGGTCTTACGAGCAAGGGATTCACAGCCCTGAGTATTTTCACAACCAAGAGCATCATGAAAAATTTCCTCAACATCAGAAATTACTGGAGAAAGTATCTTTTGGGCATAGTCAAAAAACGGATCGAGGGTTTCTTTGTGACCTACCTGCTGAAGGACTTTTACTCGCAATGAGTTAAGCAGATACCACTCAATAAATAGGACAGGATTTTCCGGACGAGAAGATATATCAGGAGTCATCCTTCCGGCTTTAACCATCAGTGCGTAAGTGGCTGCAAGCCGCCGCTTTGCATCCGGATAATCGTTACCAACCTTCTCTTCCATCTGTACATCATCGAACAGATTTATAAGCCCGGTAAGACGTTTTGCCCTGCTATAAGCTTTACGTTTCTCAGCGAGGCTCTCAAACTCTGCATTCATTCCGTCATCGAAGCGTGTAAACCCTTCAGATGACATGAGAACACTATTAAAGGCGTCACTGTAAACCTCACTGACGGTATAGCGACCATGACCAGCTTCATGACAGGTAAAACCTTCAATCAGACTGACAAAGTCATCATCGCTATAATCGCCGTTTGGTAAAACACAAACTTTATTGACAGGATCAAAATACGGTCCTTTGGTATTGTCGTCTATTACAACTCTTACATCGCCTAAGCCGCTAATGACTTTTGCTATATTCTGTAAACGCTTAATATGGCGCGGCGATGATTTAAGATCTAATTTCATAGAATACCTCTTTATAAAAAAGGGGTACTCACCCAGATGGTGAAGTACCCATCTGGGGTTTTTAATAAAGCAAACAGTTACCAGCCTTTGAGCTCGATATCAAAACCATTTTCAGCATTGTCTTCCTGTTGCGAAACTGATTTCTCAGGTTCAGCTACAGAATCAGTGTTTGAAAACGTGCTGTTTTTTATATCGTTCTCTACGACAGGTTCAACCTGAAACACATTTGTTGAATCTAAAATAGCTTCAATACCTGTGTTCTGTAGCGCGTTCGGTTCTGTTTGTGAGCTTTGATTAAATGATCTGGTAATAGATTCCAACCAGTCAGTAACCTTTTGCTCTCCTGAAATAATACGCTTTAACATTGAAGCATCACTCATGAAATAAAACCACTGCTGTAACACCGCAACGTCGCGAGGTTCAGAAATGGCACCTTTAGGTAAATTATTCATTATGTGTTTTATAGCTTCTGCAAGTACTGCCGCCTCTTTATGTATAAACATGAAGCTAATGATCTTATTTTGCATTTGCTTCAGTCGGTCAATAGTACTTGAGCGCAAATTATTATTTTTACTAATTTTTTCATAAACCCTCATTGCTTCTTCTGCCAGATCTGTTATCAATTGTTCCTGATAGTAGTCCTGGGTTTCATCACCTTCAACGCTAATAGGCGTAAAAGGAATAAAGTGAGCAATATTAAATCTAAAGGATTTTATGAAATCATCTTTAGTTAATTTCAACTGATCAATCAAAGAAGACATTCTTGGGCTTCTATTTTTTTCAGCCTCAATATGCATCTCATAATTGTCTACAACGTTTTGAATACCTGCCTGAAACTCTCGTTCAATCTCTTGGGCCCCTTCCAGAAACTCTTCCATACTGGAAACTGGTAAAATCCACATATTGCTATAGCGGATGCACAAGCGTGAGCAAAGGGTTGATATTCTGCTGGTAATCGTACTTTTGAAGCTAAGGGCTTTTATGTCAATCCAACGTACTTCGCTTTTAGATACGCTTTTTTGATCCGTAATATCATCTCCATCATAAGACAAATCGATTTTATCGGTTCGACGCGATCCTTGACAGCCACTTATTTCAATTTTTGTTATAACTGCACCTTCCAGTAAATCTGGATATGATTTTGCAAAATTCTCAGAGATTTGTTTTGCAGATACTTTGTTAAGCATTGAAGTATTTAAAGTCATGGGTTTCTCCAAAAAAAAGGGGAAACCCTCCCCAACGGGAAAGATTTCCCGATAGGGTTGATATTAAAGCTTCTCTGGCGCAATTAAAAGAATACCGGGAAACTCAGCGGCAACATCATCATTGCCCATTGCTCCCTGATACATATAACCTTTTAATTCCATTTCTTTAATTATACCTTCCATATTTATTTTACCATCATGATAAAACAATAAAGAATAGTCGTTATTCAGTTGCATAAGTCCAGTAAAATTAGTTCCGTTTTTTGCTATAGCAATGGTAGCAGCACCATCCGTACTTAAAAACGCACTAAATTCAAGATGGGATAACTCTGAGATACAAATATCAGAGGTTTCATAACAAATCCCATCTAACTCGACTTTTTTGCTGTGAAATACTCCAGCGATTTATCCTTGTCTTCGCCAAGAGAAAGATCTATAGCTTGAAGAACAAGATCGACCACATGTAAAGGTAAAGCAGAAGCAAAAGCTATTTTGAAAGTGTCAAGAAGACTAAAGGTTTTTAACGTCATCGACGTGCCAACCCAAGCTACTAATTGACGAATATCCATCACACTGTCTTCTGTACCAGAGTCATTTACTGCAATCGCTACTCTTACGAACTTCTCAATGACCTGAAAAGGCAAAGAGCTATATCGTTTAGTAAGCACATTGGTTAAAGCAACTTTGTCGGGCTTCACCATTTCAACTATCAAGAACCGCTTTATAAAAGCTGCATCTTGACGTTGAGAAGAAACGAACCGGCGAGCGCCTCCACTCATGTTTGTGTTTGCAGTACCAATAAATCGCGTGTAGCCATTAGCAGTTATAACCTCACCACCATTAGCACTGAGTGACCAGGGCTTACGTTCAATGGGCATGTGAAGTTTTGCTGCCGTATCAGGATCGATTTTGTCCACTTCATCCAGAAGAATGAGGTGACCATTACGAAATCCCGTTACCAAATCGCTGTGTACAAAACCTGTATTACCACCATTAAGACTGCGCTCACCTTCAAGCTCATCAACTCGAATATTGCTGTTGATCTGCTTAATTGTCAGCGGCCAATTCATCATGTGGCTAATGTACATTACCATTTCAGTCTTGCCAGAACCGGACTCACCTTTAAGACACACACTTAAATCTATATCCGGACTGATAAGCAGTTTAACCACTTGTTCAAGTATTCGGGGATTTGGTATGTAGTCTTTGTTCAGCGGAGCTCGATACGAGGTTTTAGTTTTGAAAACAGGCACAGCCATCTTTGGATCCATTTCTGGAATACCAAAAAGGTCCTTTGCTAGAACTAAAAGATACTCACCTTTATCCACATAATGTTTTAACTTTATAACATCCGGGGAAAGAAGAGCTTCTAATTTTTCATAAGCATCAGAAGATGTTTCATTTAACTTCATAGCGGCATTAGACATTTTTAACTCCGGTAAAATGCAAACACCGCCCTCTGGCAGATGTTTGCCAGTGGCATTTTATTTGAGATTCATTTGGCAAATAGTTGCCATCAGTTTCCTGATTTGAGGCACATTATAACCAAGATGATTTCCCACTATTTCAAAAGCTTCAGACATGATCCATTCAAAATGATTTTCGAATATTGGATTTATTTCTAACTTGCCAAAAGCGTTTCGTTTAGTTAACAGATCACATGAAACAAGCTCGTCAAACAACTCTAATGTGGATTTAAAAGCTTTTATGTAAACATCCATAATTTCCCTGTCAGTCCATTTAACAGCCAGTTTTTTTTCTGACATTAAATAATCCTGATCAAAGAAGATGTCCCAGCCCATATCGTCATTGCAATCATGCAAAATGATTTCATCATCATTCCTGCATTCAGCTAATTTCGTGTTTTCACTAATCGAACGATGCGAATGATAATAGAGCCATGATTTTAATTCCGCTCTAAATTCACATGCATCAAGTCCATGAGATAAACAAGTGTATTCAAATGATTTTGACATATACCACCGTGTTTCAGCTTCTAAAAGTGGATTCACTGTGATATTACCATTGTCATCTTTGAAGAATAACTTTCTCCTCAACACTAGTTCTTTAATGATTTCCAAAGACTCTTCCATAGCGGATAGAAAAACAACATACACATCCTCAGGGGTCCATTCTATTACCAGACCACCCAAATCTGGGTTATATTCTTCAACCGAATATAGATAATCTGTTTCTGCTGCAAAATTAATTGTATGCAAAATCTGATTTTTAAGTAATTTGGATTTTTCATAAAGGTGATTTTCACGCCTTTCAGAATCATAATTTATCTCAGAAATGTTACTTTCATCTGATTTAAAGTTTAATCCGGACGTGTATGCATCATTTAAATGCTCTTTGGGTGAATCAACTATTTGCGTTATTTCATCTTCATCTATATCGAATATAGAAAAAAAACTAAGTTGATTACTACTTATTGCAGTAGCCCTAAATTTTTGTTTCATGGGGACTCCAAAAGGAGAAATCCCATGAAGGGATTTCTCCCCTTTAGGGTGGGTTTAATGTCAGATCTGATTAAAGCTACTTTGTCCAAAACCTTTTAGAGGTTTAGGTATGTGAGCCAACTTACTTGTTGCTACCACTCTCATGTAGTCAAGAGGATGTTCTCTCCCTTCAATCATAATAGTATCGACAACAATATAACCGGAGACCATCAACTCATCACCCTGATTTATACCAGTGAAACAGGTTGAATACATTTCAGGCGACACCTTGATTTGAACTGAAAATTCTCTCTCAGTGATTTCACCATCAACTTCTGTCTTCATCCTATTTTTGAGCTTTATTAACAAACCTATACTCTGGTCAGTCATTTTTTTCTCCACAGCACTGATAACTATCCCGGACACTTTTACTTCATTGATATATTCAAGATATGACATTTTCCGCTCCTCGATTTGTTCAAAGAGAAGCCCCGTTAGGGTTCCCCCTTAACAGGATTAAATAAATTTATTAGTTACATACATGAACGTGCAGACTACCAAACAGGCAATTCCGGCAATATGTAACCAATTTCTTGTTGGTTTAGTTGGTGCAATCGCTAAAGAGTTCTCCAACTTCTCTGTTACAAGACGTCGATTCTCTGCTTTAGCCGCATCATCTAAATATTGAGTTTCACGCTTAGCGAGAGTCTCAATTTTCGATTTTATTGCATGGTCCCATCCTTTAGTTTCAAAAACGCTTAACTCACTAAAGGTGTGCGTCATGAGATCTTCTGGGAAACCCAGTTTTTTCATTAACGGACGAATGGTATCATACATTTTTTCTACATTTTCGTAGTGGGCCTTTACTGCGACATCAAAACGCTTACGTAAAGTTAATTTTTCACGTTTGCAAATGATGTCCGAAACCCAATTTATTAACTGCTCATTTTTGAGTTCACTGGCTTTTTCAAGTGAGTAATCCAGATTATCCACGTCAAGAAATGAATTTAATCCGTATTTTTCAAACTCCTCAACAAGATATTTATCCAGTTCAGTTAAGCTTTTAAAAAGTGGTACATCTGGGGAAGCTTTAAGAAGCTTATAAGCTCCTTCGAAATCAATTTTCTTGACCACGAGCTCCACAACATCCACATGATAATAGCTTGAATAAGCAGAAAGCTTTTCGGCCAACAAAGACACAGGCTTAAGAGACTTAAGTTCAATGATATTTGGGCCGTCCTCATTCAAAATAACAATCAGTTCATTATCACGTTCTGTATATTTCATCAGAACTTCTAAGAGCTGTTTGTTTAGCGCCTTATCCATCTCTGGAATAATTTCACTAAAGGTTTGATGAAGGGCTTTACTGCGAGCTTTATTTTTAGACATTTGGGGTCACCTATATATAGTAAGAAGGAAGAAACAAATTTTTGTTTCAACACGAAGGCAAAGCCTGTCATTCATCTCCCGTAAGCTATGAACCGCCTGATTTATACTATCTGGCATTAGAAGTACGCAACAAAAATAGCCCCAGGAGGAGCTAAATTAGTTACGGTTTGGTAAATTCAGATTGCCTTTTGCAGGCATGGGAAGTGCACCAGCGACAAAGGTGACATTTTGCCGGTGGTGTCTTACAGCTTGTTTAAGCTGGCCGCTTTTCACGGCTAAATCAACGCTTAACGCGAAAGTAACTTTAAGCAAAGTTACTCAAATTTGGGAGCTGATATTTAAGCTCATTGTTTTTATACTATAGCTTTAAGCATAAGTAAATGCCCATATCGAATTATTCTGTATAAAGTGGAGAAATTCGAATATTAGCTGCTTCTTTTATCTTTTCTTCACTGCATTCTCTTAAAAAGAAAGAAGGATCACCATACCACATTACAAAAAGTTGCTTTTCTGCACGCGTAAATCCAACATAAAGCAAACGTCTTTCTTCTTCTATTGCCTCCTCCCCAACTGATCTTTTACTTGGTATCTGATCCGCATTACAACTCATTATTATTACTTTATTCCACTCAAGACCCTTTGAACCATGCAAGGTTGATAGGACTACTTTCTCTGGGCTGTATTCCTCGTCCTTCTTCCTAGGGCCTAATGACATTGCAGCAGCACGATTTATCATATTCATCCAACCAGTCTTTTCTGCCCACTGTTTACAAGTGTCTAAAGCAATTTTTGTTAAGGTTGCTGTACCTTTATTACTCCTCATCTTGATTGACGACGATTCCATCCATTTCGTAAGGTTGGCGAAACGTTTTGCTATCTCAACTTTATCAGAACTTTCCTGGGTAAAGCGCACGAAGTTTGAATGTAATGTTTTTGTTTCGAGAGAACTGTCCTCCGGGATGGCAAGGTCGCCAAAAGTAACTTTTCTTCCTCTCATACTCAATGCCACTTCATCCAAAACTGATTCCTGTTCTCCAAACAATGCCAATACTCTCTTCATTAAGCGAGGATCATTTGATTGTCGGAAAAAGGCCATAAGGCTTAACACATCGCTTGTTTCTTTTTCATCCCAGAATGATTTACCTCCGTAACGAATTACTGGCTGTTCGATCAAACTTTCTAGCTCATCCAAGTGAGCATTATTGCGGCTTAGAATTGCCCATCCATGTGGATCCTGATTTATAAGGCTTAAAATACCCTGTATCTGTTCCTCCATATCTACATATGAACGAAAAGTGACCTTTCCCCCTCCCTTTTTTGCCGAGCGTAACTCTTTGGCATAACGGTAAACATTCTTTCCTATCAGTGCTCCGGCCACCTCTAAAATTTCAGGTTCACACCTAAAGCATGTGTTTAAGTAAAATATGTTAGGTCTGAAGTGTTTTTCAAACTGTTGAAATATTTTGACTCCTCCTGAGGATCTGAAGGAGTAGATGGCCTGATCATCGTCTCCAACTATACTCGTATAGACTCCAGCTCTTGTATGCAATGCTATCCATGAGAATTGTATAGAGTCAGTATCCTGAACTTCGTCTACTATCAAATGTGTCAAATCTAACGTGCGCATTTTTCCCGAATGCATTTGACCGACAACAAATTTTGAAAGAGCATTGAGGTCCGCCACATGGTCTTTCTGGCATAACGCCTGATAGGTATTAAACAAATGGATCTGTTGTCTGTTATGCCGAACTGAAATCACATCCGTATCCATTTCTCTGCCGATAGCATCAATAACGAATTCAGCTTCAGCAAACTTCATCGTTACACCGGATTCTTTCAAAGCCCGGTGAATGACAGATCTCTGTGCTGGCCCTATCAACATCTTTCCCGGCCAGCGAATCATGTCCAGTTGCTTCTTAACGAGTCCGTGAAAAGTATCCACCAGCACCCGGTCAAGATCCTTCTTGCTCAATCGCTTTTGTAACTTTGCTGCAAGTGCGTTTGTTGCAGCGCGAGTAAAGGTCACCATCCCGATTCTTGCATATGGATACTTTTTGAGAATCGATATAACCGCTTCTATCATGGTAAACGATTTGCCTGATCCAGGCGCTGCTATCACCATATTGTTTGCGCTAGCATTCTCGATAACAGGTCTTTGCTCTTCTGTTGGCTTACCCATTTCAACCTCATTACTTCGTTTTAATAATTATACATTTTTATAAAAGCGCTTTTCTTGTGTACTGCTGGTTCTACTGGAAATCACTTTTTTTCCTTTTTTATGCAATCAGGTTGTTTGTGAAACGCGTGACTATGGAATAATGGTTCCATCTCCAAAAGACATTACAAAAAGGGCTTTAAATGAAACTTTTACGTTTAGTATCTCTGGTCTCTTCTGTCGTCATTGGTTTTTCCCTATCGGGTTGTGCCGGTGACACCGGCACTACGCCAGGCACCGCTCTGAATGCGTACAGTCACGGCCAGTACTGGCATGCTAATGCAAATGATTCTGTCGCCAAGAATGCCTATTCGTTTGCTGGTTTCGACGTTAATTTTAAGGAGCAAGAGGTTACTCCTGGAGGGGATGCCGACAACTTTCTTTCTAAGTATCTCATCAATAGTTCGATGGGCTACGTAACAGGCGGTCTAAAAGGTTTTGGGATCATGAGCCTCAGCTCTTTGTACAGTTCTTCTGACGCCGAATACATCCAGGTCAATCAATACCTAGTGTTCGTCCCCAATCCAAAAAAATTGCCTTACAATGATGAAAGTTTGGTACGTGAGGGAGCTAAGTATGTTTTTGAGCATACAAAAGCAACTCAGGCCTCATTTGGATACAACCCTGAAAAACAGAAAGCAGCTCTGGCCACATGTAAAATTGATATGGCAGTCGTCAATAAATGGAGTATCTGTGATCTGCCCTCTAAGCCTGATGCTGATGTTTTCCCTACAGATTCAATGTACAGCTTTCAGGCGATTCGCCCCGCAACAGGAACCGAAATTCCTGAGCTAAACCTTCCCGCTGGTGATTACGCTGTAATTCGTTATGTGTTCATCCCATTTAAAGGAAACGAAACAAGCGCTGATTTTTCGGGTATCATTTTCCGTTCTGATAGCCCAAATACAACAACTCCAGGGGGTGTTGCAGCCTCCATCAACGGAAAAGATTATTACCTCTTTACCGGTGAATACGGTAAAAAAGGCTTCCCAGAAAAAACATTGAAAGCCAAGTAATTAAAAAAGGGGCCTAACGGCCCCTTCTTCAATATTTCGGCAACTGCTTGCCCGTAACCGGATCCAGCGTAGTTGAACCTACCTCACATATGGCCGGTCGAGGTAAATAGCTACAATCTACATTTTCCTCTTTTATAGCCTGAGCATTTTCTTGTCTGGCCTTTATCATATTTTCTTCACCGCCCATTGCTTCCTTGGTACGTTCTGATGGAAGTTGATAGTTCTCATTCTGGAATGGTAAGTTTTCCACAATTGATTCTTCGGAGAATTTTGAATATTGATCAGGAACTTCTCCTACCTGAACTGCATCATTAATCCACTCCGTCAGATCAATTTTATCGAAATCCAGTTGCTGTATTTGCTTTATTGATAGCCCCACGCAATTAGAGGCGACAGGGTCTATTCCTAATTGCGGATAAGCTTGTTGCATAATAACGCGTGACAACATGGAATTATAACAGCACATGTCTGTTGCTTTTTTAACGCATTTCTTTGTGAAACCAACATTCAGATATTTGACGCATCGTTCCGTATCTAATGTAAAACAGGATTTTTGATTCTTATGAATAGAAGCTTCCATCTCTTTCTGGTCGCATGCTACCAACATTTCTAAAAGCATTTTAGTGACCTGATAGGCTGTATAAATCCAACCGATCACGTTTAATGCAAGCATAAAGTTTTGAACCGCAGCCGAGAAGACAACCTCTCCTCCGGTAGTAGCAACGTTCTTAAAGACAAAGTCACGAACTGTATCTGGTAGCAATTCGTAGGCTTTCTTCATTGCCATCTGCTTAAGCTGACCTATACCGAAGCTGGACATTGTTTCCTGTGCCAACTGGCCAGCACCTCCTGCCCCTCCAGAAGTTGCGGAAGACCCAACTGCCCTGCTTAGATTACCAGCGACGTTTTCATATACGCTCGTTAAGGAGCTCGTGACGTTGTTCCACATTTGCCCTACTGTTTTACCAGCTGATGCAGTCCACTCTCCGACCGCATTAGACATAGAAGCCCATGTACCTGTATCACCGCCGGTCCATTTTATTAGCTGAGCATTAACTCTGGTCCAGTTTGTGTTTCTGATCATAGATCCGGCAAGCATGATACCTTCAAGTGCTCCTGCGGTTCCCTGTGGTGCTTCGCAGCAGTCCGTCTTTGCCAGGCCATTTACAAAGCCTACTGAACGACCACACCATTCAGGTTTTCCTTCAAAGACGGAACATGAATTGGCATCGTTAGGGTCTTCGCATTTGGCTTCGCCCTGCATGTACTGAACCATGTTTGAATAAGCCGCAACTTTTCCAAAATCGTTGTTCTCTTCCTTTGGCCCAGTTTCGCATGTTCCACCTGAACATGGGATCATGCCAACACAGGCATTTGTAGAAGATTCAACCTCCCGAACTACATCCTTCCCTCTGTCACAGGTGTATTTCTGTTCATACATGTAGCAACTGTTAGTGCCCTCATCGAACCAACCCTCTGCACATGTTTGTTTATCGAGTACACATGCTGCATCATTTTTATAAGCACTACATGCATCAGGCATACTCTTTATTTCTTCATAGTTGTAACAGAGGTCCTTTCCATTAGCGTCTTTCATAATTTTTCCACTAGCGTCATAAGAGCAAATTTTGTCTTTGGCCAATGGATCACAAAAGTAGCCTTCAAGGTTTGTCTTCCAGGTAAGAAATCCTTTATCACCTTCATACAGAGGCTTTGCCAATGAAAGCACGCTTTCCGGAAGCCGTTTTGTGCCAACATCCATATCTTTAAACCGATCGAAACGGCAGAATGTATTCGGAGCTTGTACAGCATCGTAACAACCAGCTGGTTCCTGGACGTGCTTATCTTCGAGCTTCATATTTTCAAAAGTCAGCTCAACCTCAAAATACCCTTCACCCTTCCCACCAACCCATACTCTGGATGCCATTGTCACTTCTCGATCAGGCTCCTCATACACCGATTTTCTGACCTTATCAGTCACATCGTAAACCTTGTCGAGTTTCCACGATTTTTTTAACTCCCAAGATCCCTTAGGAGCCGGATAGTCACTTTCTCGATATGCACCATCTATGTGAGCAAAAATCTGCGTGCCATCAAGTGTTACCCGCATGTGGTCATCCCACTCCGCGTTAACAATCTTTGCTGAGGCCAATTTTGCATCCGGATGGAATTTTAATGTCAGTTCGTTATCATATACCCCGTCACTCCAGTAGTTGTCATCACGGCGACCAAACCATATACGCACACAATTATCGCCGCACATCGACATGTCTCCGTTTCCGCCTGAAATGTAAACAGGGACTGAAAAATCACGGGTTATCGTGCAGCTGCTGAAGTTATCTTGCTTAGGCGAGTTACAGTAGAACTCTTTGTAATCAGGATAGTGTGTGGTTACTGTTTTTTTAGAGGTCTCAACATTACAGTTCTGAAGCCAGTTTCCAGTACCAGCAACAGCATTTGTTATCTCATTTCTCCCCGCAGTAAACATGGGATCGTTAGGCTTTATAGATGATGCCGGGTTGTCCTTGTTAGCATTTACGAGGGTGCGGTAGGCAACGCCATCATAACTTTGAGCATCAAATAACTGGCTTTTCCGATTCTTTATATCGTTTACAAAGCCATCCTCATCCCCATAACGATCTGCGGCATTGAACTTAATATCGCTGTGCTTTTGCTCTGAGCTGAAAATCTCTCCGGTATTTGTTTTGGTTCCAGGAGTAGTATTGGGATTACTGCTTATACCAATGTTGCCATTAGCATCCCGAGAGAGCAGCTTTGCCCCTTCCTTGGTATAGTTTGAATTGATTGTCCCTCCAGACATACTCGGCAGTTGTACGGCGCTACCAATGGACTTTCCATCGGATGCGGCATTTTTCATGACACTTTCATTTGAGTTCCCTGCCCCATACTTTCCGAGATTAAGATTAGCGGATTCGGCTTTACCCACGTATTTCTCGGTGATCTTCCCACTGACATTCTCGCCTGAATCCGCATTCTTGTACTTCTCAACAATGTCCTGAGCACTGGTTGTCGCATTGCGATTTGCGTTAGGATTAGCAAGATTAAAGTTACTTTCGAGCTGGTCAAATATAGCGTCTGCCGCATAAATACGAGGAGTCATTACCATATTTATGAGAGAGATATAAAAAGCCCAACTCATAGTATTGGCAATCATTGATGCAATAATAGTTGAAGCTATCGTTTTTCTAAGTTTCATTATTTTTACCCTTAGAAATCAAGCGCCTGGTATATATCTGACGCAACAGTCATTGTAACGCCACAACATATAGACATAATTATCATTGCCTATTTTTTTGCGCCCACCTTTAAGGGTTGACCAGTCATGTACCGAATCACCAAGACGATGACAGCAATCCGGCCCTTTCGCCTCAGGAGTTGGGAAAAGCATTGAAAGCCGATACTGGGAACGAGGTGTAAAGTATTCCCACGTTTTCTCACACATTGCGTCTGCTCCCATCGTTCGCATCAGCATTCCCTGGCGATGTAGTTTAGTCAGAAGACGCTGGGTTATCAGTGAACTCGTCCTTACAGCGTCATCATTTGCGTAAATGTGGCCGGTTAATGGATAAAGGTTGCCATCGCATCCGGCACAAAAGTATGCAGCGAGATTATCCTTTCCTGCTGTTACTGCTACACAGTCAGCAGCGCACACCATTGAGGCAATTGGGTTTGCAAAAACTACTGCCTCTGGATTCAGGACGAGTGTAAGCAGATCACTTTCCCACATAGGGTCCACTTCGCTTATATAGGTCAGGCTGGCATCTATATAGGGTTCAGCAGTGCACTCGCCAATAATCAGTAATTTGAGCATTGTCATGATTGGGAACTCCCAAAGATGAACATCGTAAAATCCGGCTTCAGTTGCTGTCATTGGCTGATTTGTGTTGCTTTTACCAATATCAAACTGCGATTTTTGAAGCATCGTGCCTTCAAGAAAGGGGCTGCACCAGGGGCTCTTTACAACTTCAACAATCTTCACCGGCTGAAAGAAGCTCAATTGCCAACCTATTTCCGGTACGCCGTTCTGATCTGTGCAGTAGCAACCCGGACGTGAAGGAGCAGCGCCTTCTGGAGCTGCCCCTATGCCCATTATCCTCATGGGAAAAATGCAGCTCCAACAGATATTCTTAATCAAGCCCTGCCACACTCCAGCTGACTGACACATAGCCCCAGGGACTCCAGCATCTGCTGCCATAGCCATACCCGGTATAGAAAGCGAAAGCATAACTGCTACAATGAACTCTAAAAGTAACTTTTTGAATTTTTTCACCATCATGCTCACTTGGATGTAATAAATGTTGCAACACTTTCGATATAGTCGACGGCTTTGGTAAAATAACTTCTCATCTGGTCCGGATAATTTAGCGTCAGCCATGTTGCAAAGAGAGCGCCTATAATAAATCCGAGTTTCATCTTATTTTTCCTCTGAAAGATTTGGGGCTCCGATACCACGGACTTCTGCCTCGCTAAACAGGGTGATCCGGAATTTATCTTGGTCAGTAGTTATAAGCGCAGGTGTGTTTTTAATCTGAAAGCGTGAGATGATCTGTTCGTTAACTTTAAACACCTTACCGTTAAATTTTTCACGTAAATCATTTAGGTGATCCCATCCATTATCTTTTTGGATACGGGTAAACATTGGCATTACTTTTCCACTACCCAGACGTTGTCGATACTGCTGCTCAGCCCATACCAGCTGGCCCGGATTGAGTGGATCGAAAATTATCATCGTCAGGTTTTGAGGAAATCTCGAAAGTGGATTAATCAACTCACCGGCGGAAGCTATTACACGGCCCTGCTTATCTTTTACGTCCTGAGTGACCCTCACTGTAGGGTCAATTAAAAATTCTTTGTGTTCCTGGGCAGGAGGGAGGTCGACCATCCATTGATTTTTCCATGTGTCAGAAACGGCCCTTTTTTTTGCACCTTCCCAGTCATATTTTTGTGCACGTTCTTCCAGTTCTTTAATGATGCTCTTTTCTTCAACGGGATAAGTGGTACCAGCAACCGGGAAAATATCCTGATCGGGTTTTTTAGCAAGTTCTCGCTGAAAAAACTCAACGTTGAAGGAGCCTACCATTTTTGCAAAACGAGCTTGCTCCCTAGAAATAATTGTCGGTACTTGAGTTACTTGATACTGACTGAAGCTATCAGGATCAATTGTAATCAAAGGAGATTCAAATTTTCCTTTGACAATCATTTGGTTTATTGCTGCCTGTGTCTCTGGTAGCCGAGTAGTTCCTTTCTTTAGACCATTGAAAACTACACGAGCTTTATGCTCTGAGGCCGTACGTAGAAGGTCTTCCAGTACATAATCCGGCAAGCTAAATGAAGCAAAGATCGTTATTCCATTTTCAGTTGATAGTGCTTCTTCACGTGTGCTATCCATTTTTCTTTCGAAGTCAGCAGCTGTGATGCCCGAGGAACCAAACAATTTTTCGATATTTTTAGATTGTCCTCGCATGACTTCCGGCTTATTTTCCACAGCTTTCAGAGCCGCTTCATTAAGGCTGGCGTTTTCTTGAATTTCATCACGTCTTCTAATTATATCGTTGACAGCTTCAGAGTTATTACTTTGGGCCCTGATAGCCTGGGTATGGTCTATAACTGCTTGAACACTATCCGCATTCATACCGGGGACGTAACCACGGTTTATTTGCTTGCTCAGGTCCTGGTTTTTTTGGAGTGCTTCAGCTTGCGCTATGTACTTCTGCACATCTGGTGATTTTAGCGTAGCATCAAGGCTAAGAGCCCCATCTGGCTGCTGTGCACCTTTAGCCTGTGCCCCAAGCCCTTTTGCTTGCTGAGCGATTAGGTCAGCATCATGTTGATACTCAGTGCTTGCATTTGTATTACTTAAAACTGCACATAACGCAAGTCCAGGAAGTATTGGTAAATATTTTTTATTTACATTAAAAGATCGCATATGTTTTCCCAATTACTGAATTCAGCTTTACTGTTCCCCAAAAACGGGAATCCCATGAGTGATCGGTTTGCCCAATTAGGAAAACTTCGCCTTCAGGAATTATCAATTCTTTTTCAATCAAAATGGACGGAATATTGTATTTCTTCGAAATACGACGTGCATTAG
Organism: Pseudocitrobacter faecalis; assembly: GCA_003315335.1. Classification (GTDB taxonomy): domain Bacteria; phylum Pseudomonadota; class Gammaproteobacteria; order Enterobacterales; family Enterobacteriaceae; genus Pseudocitrobacter; species Pseudocitrobacter faecalis. Next base: position 126,947 of record QNRL01000010.1, on the reverse strand, counting down.
CTTCAAAAAATTTGTCCCCGTTATAAACCCCATCCATTGTTACTTTAAGTTTGTCACCGCCCACACCGGCAACAATTTTTATGACTCGTTCATTTTCTGGGATAAAACGTACCGATTTCGGCATGTTAAATGCTATGAGTTCACCAGTTTTAATACTTTTATCCGAATGATCAATCATATAAAAATCAGCAGGCAGGCACCCATTCAATAAACCGTATCCAAATGTATAACGGGTGAAAAAGACACACATAACGAGAATCAGCAATAAAATATTAAGGGGGACATACCAATCCAGTATAAGCAGCCCTCTCTTTTTAGGTATGTAGTCGCTCATATTTTTCTCACTGGCACTGAAGAATATTTTTACTAGGCAGATGCACCTCTATCCAAGTAACTATTATCCATGTTTTTCAACGCTCGGAAGTCTGCAAACTAACCTAATATTCACCTATAAGAATGTTAATTCCTCAGCATGTATACGCAGCTTTGTTAGCGGCCATGAAAGATGCCTTTGGAGCAAAGTTACTTTCCGACATTAATTTTTCAAAGGTCCAATTATTGGGTATAAAAAAGCCGGGACATAATGTCCCGGCTTTATATTTAAAAATTAACTACTCACTGCTTGGTATTGATACAGTGTTTTCAGACTTACTTGCCTCTTCAGCCGGTCCGAAAACTGTCACGTGCTGTGTTGCAAAGTCTCCACTATCATCATAAGCAATTACTTTTATGTCCTGCTTACCACGGTTAAGGTTTTTAGAAAGTGTAGCCGTACTACCGAAAACGTTCCTTAATTCGCCGTTGATGAACCATTCATATCTAACCATTTTTCCATCAGTATCATCACATTTATTGGTAAAGCTCCAGCTTAGGTTGGTTTCCGTGTAGCTCAATGTACAATTAGGCACTGCGTTTTTAACGACATCAAACTCAACAGATGCTGAACCTCTCTGTCCAAGTTTACTAACAACATCAATTGTAATCTCGTATTTCTTTTCTTTTAAACCCGAGATCAGTTGAGCCCAATAATTTTTGCCGCTGGGTATTACTTCACCGTTCACCTTGTATGTGACCGTATCTATCGAGTCCGCCGAATGAGATAGCTTGATGTTTGACCTTAAGGTTACATCGAGTGGAGCTCTCATATATTTGTTAGAGAACTTGGGTGTCATCTCAACGTTCATTGGCGTTTGTTCATCGACAACAAAGGTATTTTCGATACGCTGTTCATTGTTTCGGTTATCTTTGAAAACAACCATCAATGTATATTTGCCAGGATTTTCAATTGTAAATTCTTTGGTGTCACCTTCATCTTTAGTGATTACCAGATTCTCTTTGTCGTAGATCCATTCACGGGAATAAGTAACACCAGGATAGTCTCCATCCTTAATACCGCTCAACGCAACGCGTAGGGTGGTCGGTGCCATGTCGTATTTAAGTTTGGAGCTTATTTTCATCTCGGGAAATTTATAAACCCACGATTTGACAGAAACTCTACGGGTAGAAACCGTATTCTCCTTATTGTCCGCTAACCATGCACTGTATTCAAAAGCAGCATATCCCTGTTTATCCAACATTTGCTCAGTAAGGGTAACAGACAGTGAAGAGCCCTTAAATGTCTGGCCATCCGGTGTTTTCCATTCTTCAACTACGTTATTACCATTCTGGTACTTACTGTTAGGGTTCGTGAACTTACCTTCCAAAGTAACTTTTTGACCAACCTCTACCTTTGAAACCCCCGTTACCGAGACAGAAAGGCGCTTGGGTTTTGCGGCTGCCAACCGAGCAGACGTTTCCTTCCATGAAGACTCCTCTGCCAGTTCATCGGAATCAAGGTAACGCATCCGGGCATAAATCGTAGACGGTAGGGTATCAGCTGAAGCCACAGTGTAAGTTGTATCTCCCTGCACCCAGTTGACTTTATCCTCTGACCAGAGAACCTCAGCGGTGCCTGCTGGTATAGGTTCATCGTTATCAAGCAGGGTTACAGGTATATCTGAGCCCTGAAGAATGTCTGTAACATCTATACTGAGCTTAGGCTGCTTGTAGGTAACTACCGTTAAGGCATCTGTGTAGGAAATCTTGGATGTGAATTTATTAGTCATTTTTGCCCTATAAAGCCACTTTCCTACTTCTGTCTTTTTGATACTTACACTTCTCTTTCCGGTCATGTCGGAAAGCATGGTCCAGGTTTGACCATTATCAGAGGACTGCTGCCATTCGGTGGGGGCGAGTGCATCAGAGTTAGCCGTACTGGCAGATTTGAAGCTTACCAGAGTACTAAGTGGGATCCTTCCGATAATAAGGCTTTTCGACAGGTTACCCTCCAGTTCCTCACCTTTATAGATTCGAATGCCTACAGCACTGGTCTCACGTTTCATTTCAAAATCAGAGAATGGCGATCTGACCTTAGCCACACCAACCAGACGCATATTACCCAGATCCATATTTTCAATTTTAATCTTGGTTTCGACAATGCCCGCATCATTGACCGGCAATGCTTCAGTCAGCGCAGTTCTTTCGTATGTAGTTTTATAACGGCCTGTTTCTGGATCTTTGCCGTATACACTTTTTTGAGAGTATATCGTGACGTCCCATTCTCCCATTGTTTTACGGTCAAATGCACTTTTACGTGTGGAGTTGTTATAACGCCCCACTGTTACCTTTAAGGGCACTTCAAGAGATGTGGCTGTTTTTTTGTCATCCACTTCCATCGATGCTCGAATATTGAAATCAGGCACCGTATATACGTTGAGGGTGTCTGTAGTTCTTAATTCTGGATCCTTTGAGTATTCTACAGCTATGTCAAAGACGTTCTTTGTCCACAATGGTGCAGCAGCAACCTTGACCCTTTGTACAAAGGTCGTTGCATCGTTGTTTGAGGAACGATTTTTAAATGACGTTTTGACAGCCTCAGAGCCGTTTTGAGAGACGATCATCGTAACGTCAGCTGGTACCACCTTCGCTAATATTCGAGCGGCCTCCCCCCCGGTCGTATAAGCCAGAGCAGTGTTCGGATTGATGCCTGCTATGACTTTATTCTTTTTGTAAGAGATGATCGGGTTGTATGGTAATTGTGTGGTCAGAGTACGGCGATTCCTTGCGGAAACCGCTTTAGAGCCCTTCCCGTTAATCATATAGACTTGATAGTCGAGCAGATTCTCACCTGTTTTATTAAAGAATCCAGTTAGACCCGGGGTACGTCCTTTAAAATAGAACTCCAACCCATCAGGGACATTGTTCCACTGAGGGTAGCATGCTGTAACATCTGATTTTTCCCCATACCAGGCGAGGTAAGCATTCGCATTTTCCTCTGTGGTAAACAGAGTGCATTTATCACCAGCTGTTTGACTAAGCAGGTCCGTATACTGACGTACGCGCGAGTAAAGAGTTACGTTTTTTTCCAGATTCTTAAGAGTGAATCCAGTAGGTTGATAAGTGAACACGGTACTGAAATTTACGTTTTTTCCATAAAGGTTTTCAGCCACCACAGTAATCTCGTGATCCGAATTAACTGCTAAATCGTCTCCAACCGGCAGGTAGTAAATACCTTTATAATTTGTAGGTGTTAACGAAACTACTTTGTTGTCTATTGTTACTGATTTTATGTCAGCAACCCCAGCCTGCCCCTGGAAAGCTGCAACGATAATCTCGTTCAGGAAGTATACGGGTGCTCGTTTAGTTAATACCTGCCCATCTTTGAGAACCATAAGCGTTGGGTTATCAGACAGCATCAGTTTGCTTTCAGGCTCAGTGTACGTAGAAGAGTTTTTGCTCGTATTTTCTACTGTAAAAGTCGCTGCGTAGGACCCGTTTATAAGATCCGTTAAGTCAAAGATATAGAGGTACTCATCACCGACTTTTTGAGGTCCACTTACCGGCTGTAAAGTTCTACGTAAAGGGGTTGCCCAGGACTGTTTGAAATCAATCTCAGTGCCATCATCTAAAGTCACTTTAGTCGTCGGCTTAAACACGCCATCCGGAGTCATAGTGAGCGACATAGCTGTTGGGAGCCACCATTCACCTTCTGTTTCTTGCTGGGGTACCTTAACGGCCACAGCAACGGTTTTGGCTCCGGTATAGATGTCCTGGCCACCTACTTTGATTGTTTTAGCCTCATCGGTAAAATTCCAAAGTGTATGGTCTACTACAGGAGGCCGATAATCCCAGTTAACAACAAGCTTTTTGGATTCAGGAGGTGCGAAATAATTATTCTTAGAGTTTGCTGTAATTGTGATATCACGTGAACCCAAAAGTTCATCTGTATCACTGGCCTTAATGCTTCCAACTTCAATGGTACAGGAAGTTCCGCCAATAGGTACTTCACAGGCGGAGCCTGAACCTATTGAGATGTATTGAATATAATTGCGGGGTTCAACAGAAACAGCGATATCTTTGATCGCTTCATCCTTTAAATACGATTTGAAAGAAAAGCCGTCATAGACTAATCCGTTCAGGGATGATTTAAGACCGGTGATAGTTGGTTTTACCGGTGCCACACTTTTGATTGAATATTCACCTTTTACTATTTCAACTTTTTTCCGTTCAGAACCAGAGAAGTAAGAAATCTTGTAAGGTAGTTTTAAATCACCGGTGGTGTTGGGAACGCCTGAAAGAGTGAAGCCGTTAGAAGTTAATCCCAAGGTATTGGGTAACCACTCAAAAAAACAAACGAGGTTATCAACAGAGGAAGTCGCTCGATCATCAACCGTTACATTACAGGCTGTGCCTGCACCTGAGGCAGTGATAGTGTTAGAATTAACGTATGCAACAAAGTCGCCCGGCCCCGGGTCAAAGGATACGGCTGGCAAATCAGCCTGTAGCTTTCCTGAAATCATAATCGCTTCAGCATAGACCGCTTTAATCGGAGCAATTAAAGAAAACAACAGGGCTAAACCTAAACCTGATTTTCTCATGACGAATACCTGTTTTTCTGAGCAAAATTAAACTCACTTTACGATGAAAAACAGAAATATCCGTTCGTATAACATTTAAAAAAACCTGTATTTTTCCGTATATTCCGTATGTTAATGCGCTATTTTGAATTCTTGGCTTCAGATAAGCGAAGCGCGGTAATTATAGACTCGGAGCTTACCCAGGGCGTTTTTTGAGCAAGATATCCAAGTATGTAGAGGCCAATTTTAACGCAATCCATTTGTGAGACGGGGACCATGTGCATGAAGGGTTTTAAGCCATCTTTATCGACTGGAACTATCCCTGCGGATAACAACAAACCGCCCCTCTCGTTTGGGGTAACGCTTATATTTTTGTATACGACGTGGCCATGATGTGAGGTTTTCCTCTTATCAATCTTTAAAGTATGCATGATTCTAAGAAATACAGATGCCATCTGCATAACTTCATTCGTCGACAATTTTAGAAGTACAGAACGGTTTGAGCCCCAGTCATAATCTTTTTTTGCGTTCCTTGGAGCGACGTGCAATGTAAGATAATAATTATCAATCTCATTTGAAAAAGGTGAAGGTTTTGATGAGCTAACATCTTCATTGTTCATCTCAATGACAAGGGCTGCATCCTGACCAAATGCTTTAACATTATGGTTTTTAAGAGCGAAGTCTGAAGTTGCCATATAAAAAGTCACTTTTGATAAAACCACATACCGCCTAATGATTCATCATCGGCAAGATGCTTGAAATTTGATAGTGTAAATCCTGTTTTGGTTTCAGAAATCACCAGGCTGTAAGATGCCGTATGTACAAGGCGAGAATTGTTTAGATCAAGATCATCACAAAAACCAGGGCTTTTGACGGGGTCAGCCTTTTCAACAAAAGTTACTTTTGAAGCGATGCCGTTGATCACGATTTTCTCGTTATCAGCAATTTTAATGTTTAAAGAAGGCGAGCTTTTATCACATGGCAGGAAGAGTGATGTCTTTTTAAATGTGTTTCCAGTGAAGTCCAAAAGGTCAGGTTTAACCGGAACATTGTTTAGGATTTTATAAACTCCAGCAAATGCACATAACACAACAAAACCAGATAAAACATATCTAATCTTAGACTTCATCCCCCAGTTCCTCTCCTAAAAGTTTTAACGCGCTTACGCACATAAGCCTCAACTGATACAGTAAGTTATCAGCGGTTATTCCACCAACGAAGGTAACTGTACGTCGTATTGATGCTCCGCCAGGCTCGCACTGGATATGGCCAATACCAGAATCACGGAGGAAGTCATTTTCTGCACTTACAAGGTCTGACTCTACAGGTGGAATGATAACTTCAATGAGTATTGTATCAACTGGGGCCCACTCCCAATCGAACTTAAGAGAGGAAATTGGGGATATAGAAACAAGAAGCTCATCAATATTAAAAATTACGGGTTTTATTCCCATAACCTCAGACTGAATGAAGTGGCTTTCTACCATAACTACCGGAAACTCTGAAATAGTCAGAACTCCGATTAACTGGTCTCGGCGTAAACCATGTATTAGTGAGTTGCGAGATAGCATTCGATCAGCCTTTATTATAATAATCAATCATTTGGGACAAGGACAAAAGGGATTACAGAAACGAAGATTCTACATGAACATCGTTGTCAGTGACCTTAGGTCCATCGGGTATAAGGGTATCAAAAAATCCTTACATAACCATTAAACCACAAAGACTTTTTACGTAAAATAATAATTAAGTACCAGATTTATTAAGATAATTCTTAGGTTTTTTACAAATTTAGGAAAAATCCGCACTTCCTGTAACAGCATCCAAATTAACCTAAAATACCGTTTCATTAACAGTAATTTTACAGATTCAGCTGAAGCCTGAGTTTATTATAACAAAAAAAAGGCCAGCAAGTATGCTGGCTTTCCTGGTAAGACAAGTTGAACTCAGAAGTCGATTGTACTGTCTCTCACCTATCTTGCCAAAGTCGCTAGTCGCTTGTTTGCCTTAGCTTTAGATTTTATGCTTATGGAGGCGGTTTGATTTTCATCCGATACTTTTTCTAGCACTGGCACCACAGAGGAAATGGACTTTTCTTTTGAAATTTTGGATGCACCTGGGCTTTGTTGAATAAATCAGATTTCGGGTAAGTCTCCCCCGTAGCGGGTTGTGTTTTCAGGCAATACGCACGCTTTCAGGCATACCTGCTTTCGTCATTTTGTTCAGCGCTCGTACCAGGGCCATAGCCTCCGCAACCTGACCATCGTAGTCACGCAGCGTCAGTGAACCCCCGAACAGCTGTTTTACCCGGTACATCGCCGTTTCCGCTATCGAGCGACGGTTGTAATCTGTTGTCCATTTCCACCGCGCATTACTCCCGGTCATTCGCTGATTAGCCACTGCACGGTTACGGTCTGCATATTCACCGGGCCAGTAACCCGCACCTTTTCGGGGAGGGATAAGCGCGCTGATTTTCTTACGCCGCAGTTCATCGTGACATAGCCGGGTATCGTAAGCGCCATCGGCGGCGGCTGACCTGATTTTCCGGTGGGTTTGCCGGATTAACCCGGGGAAGGCCTCTGAGTCCGTAACATTGTTCAGCGACAGGTCAGCGCAGATGATTTCATGTGTTTTACTGTCAACGGCGAGATGCAGCTTACGCCAGATACGGCGGCGTTCCTGGCCATGCTTTTTGACTTTCCACTCGCCTTCACCGAAGACCTTCAGCCCGGTGGAATCAATTACCAGGTGTGCGATTTCACCCCGGGTGGACGTTTTGAAACTGACATTAACCGACTTTGCCCGCCTGCTGACACAGCTGTAATCCGGGCAGCGTAGCGGAACGTTCATCAGAGAAAAAATGGAATCAATAAAGCCCTGCGCAGCGCGCAGGGTCAGCCTGAATACGCGTTTAATGACCAGCACAGTCGTGATGGCAAGGTCAGAATAGCGCTGAGGTCTGCCTCGTGAAGAAGGTGTTGCTGACTCATACCAGGCCTGAATAGCTTCATCATCCAGCCAGAAAGTTATGGAGCCACGGTTGATGAGGGCTTTATTGTAGGTGGGCCAGTTGGTGATTTTGAACTTTTGCTTTGCCACGGAACGGTCTGCGTTGTCGGGAAGATGCGTGATCTGATCCTTCAACTCAGCAAAAGTTCGATTTATTCAACAAAGCCATGCACCTGAAGAAAGTGGGCTTTCAGATGGTATAGAGGTATCGCTTCCCTCATTTTCAATCTTCACACCAAAGCAGGCATGTTCCTTTTGTACAAGGAAGGTTTCTTTTACAGAAACAGAATCCTGCTTTGAATTATCTAATTGTAGAGGTGTTAAATACTCCATAAACTTTTGATCTAAGACATTCTCTAGCAATACATTAATAGGAGGCTTAGGTTCAGTATCTATAGTATTTCCATCATTCAGAAACCTATTAAGATCTGCAAGTGTTAATCTTTCGTTTAAACCATTTATAAAATTTGCCAAGTCAGGAAATAAATTATTTAATACCAACCCGGTACTAATAGCCGACCTAATTAAATCCAGTTGGTCACCCCTATGACAAAGTTCTGTTTTTTTCAAGAAACTATAAACATAGGGTGCTTTTCTTTCGGATATCCAGAAAGACCGGATCTGAATCCGGTCGTTATCTGCCTTATTTGAGATAGGGTATTTAGCCATGTTCTAGCTCATTATTCTGAATAAATAGTATCAGCAATTGCCAAAGATAATGCGAACTGCGGATTGTCTACCATGATAACTTTAGCCGTTTCAAAATGTTTACGAATAGCTGTTTCGATGAGATATGAACCTCCCCCAACAAGGAAAACATTATGAGGCCTCTCTTCGACTTGTGTAACCGCTCTGATTACTTTACTTTGCAACTTCTGTACCGCAGAGTTTACCGCATCAAAAACACCGTCACGCTTGTCCTCTGCAACCTTCAAAGCTGATTTATCATGACGATTATCAACAAGATGATGAATGTAAGCATTACTCGTATTCAGTTTCTCAGATTCAAGATACCTGCTGATCTCATCGTAAACAATAGAACAACCAATACGGTCAAAACCTTTTACTTTCGAAATCTGTTCTAATTGCCCAGTAATACTTGCAACATCAAGAGTAGTACCACCAAGATCAATTACCAAACTTGATTCAAATGAAGCAATATCCTCAATTTCATCTGCCCGGGTCACAGCTGGTAAAGATTCAGGGAAAACAGTCACAGACAAAACGTTAAAAGAATAGCGTTTACCGTCAAGATAACGCTCTACTGGTTTCATCAGATTATCTTTTTTTCTCTGAATATTTTCAATATTCGTTTCCCCTAAAGCAGTATAGAACTGGCTAAGTGGTAAAGTAACAAAGAGGTGAACATCCTGAGGAACTAAACCAGAAGCATGAAGTGCATGGTGAACATTTAACCGGCTAATTTCATCGTATTGGTGAGATACATCAGTCGATTCCAGTGAGTTACTAGATTCGCTGTGATGCGAAAACCTTTCCAGCCCATCAATAAGATAGTTAAAAGGATTGAGACCCTCATGGCGAACACGGAAATCTGGAACAAAACTATTTTGTGTAAGCAAGGGAACTAATTCGTTTCTTTCATTAAGACAAACCAGTTTTGCAGCTTTACTTCCATCATCGACAACGATTTTTAAAGCTTCAGTGATATCCTGCACTGATGGTGAAACAGGACTTTCAGATTTTAATAGTTCAGCCATAAAAACTCTCTTTTATTAATAGGACCATATTAGATATTAACTTTATACATTAATGGTGACCTATTATCAACATTAACACTATTAAAAAAATACGTAAGTCTATGTTATTTCAGCATCCTTCCATTTTAAATACCTTACCGTTAAATTTCCTGTATTCATGTATTAACCATGTTTATAAAGGAGCCAATTATAATCAGAAAGTTACTTTGCATCCTAAGTATGAACTGTTTGAGAGCCAGGACTGGGGCCTTTACCTGTAAGTAACAAAGGTCCTTAGGCTTAGAATCCAAAATGACGCCTTTTTGTAAAAAAATCATAGTTCGAAATACCGTATCATCGATGTAAACATACGTAGAGGAATTTATGGCAGCTGAGCACGTCCAAACTATAGACCTTACAAACTTCTCCGGAAGGATTTTCTTTCTGGCAGATCCTCATGGACATTACTCTGCGCTGTGCAACTTGATCCAATCAGTTACAAAGCCAGAAGAAGAGATAGTAATTTTCTCTACTGGAAATTTGTTTGACTATGGGCCGGAACCCATAGAATTGATGAAGGCGATAAACAGTGGCTTTTTCGATGGACGTTTTGTGAGGCATTTCTCAGCTGCCGGAGCCGGAGAAGAAATGTTAAAAAAATTGTTACCATTAAACAAAGACCGGAGAACATTTTACCCCAGCACATACCTCAATGAGAGATGGTGTGTAATGGGCGGAAAGTGGCATAAAGCTGTGAATCGTTACTATTTAGAGGAAGAGGTAAAAAAACTTCTTAATACCCAGCTTGGTACGATGATGCAGATTTTACTAAAAGGCGATATAAAAATTGGGGTTTGCCCTTCTGATTACGCCCCTATCCGCACATCATTCACTGATACTTATAATGCGCTTCAAGCATTCAACTATGCCAATGTGAATATTTTTCAGAGCCAGTTTCTATTCGGTATGGACCATGCCGTAATACCAATGATGATAAATGACGTCAACCTTATGGTCCTAGGTAGGAATCCTGTAAACAGCATTCGAAAAGCCCATGGTCGTACTCAAAACAATCTTCCAGTACTGATCGGTAATTGTTTGCATATAAATACTGGATCACTCTATATGTCAAAATTAGAAGACCAGGTAATAGTTGCTCCGGGTATACCGCAAACTGACTCACCAGCACTTACATTAGTAGAAATAATCATGAAGAACAATCCAGTTTTATTGTGTCATCAGCTAATACAAACAACAAACAAGTTTTATTCACTTAAAACCTATCCTTTAGAACTCGATTCGATTGAAAACAACATTGAGGTAACAAGATGAAGATAAATTGGAAGATTATCTCAATTTCAACATTACTTTTGCATCTTCACGCAGCAGCTGCACCACATCAAGAGAAAGAGCATAGAAAAGATGCTTTTTCTTCTGCCGCACAGAAAAGTGATTCACTTATATCTGCTAAAGCGGAGCTTATAAACGGAAGGTGGTTTATAAATGGTAAATATAGGCCTGTTCTAAAGACCAGCATGACCAAAACCAATTTCTTAGAAATCATGAATGTTTCAAATAAAGAATCACTTTTTATTGTGATACCAAAACTTGAGTATAATATCATTGCCAAAAATAAAATCTTACTAAATGAAAAAATTGCATTAAGCGAAGGCACATCCGGAAAAAGCATTGTTTGGGTCGAGCCAAAATCAAGTCTAACTATATCGTTTATAAATGACCTTGCTAATACGCCCCTTCAGGCTATCGTTTCGATCACAAGAAACAACAAAGATATAATTGCCATCTTTGGACCGGATCAGGGTAAAGGGTTTACTCTTCCCGGAAATACGTCTAATGATCAAGTGTCCGTTCCTGACTATTCTGACCTAAATATAAAAAAACTTAACATACCTCAAAGTGTTGGTAATCCAGTAACCATCAATCCTAAAGAGAAGAATTACCTCTTAGTTGGACAAGGAAAATATGAAATCTTATCTCTTCCTAAATATCAACATTTAGTATTTTCTGAACCCGTTTATATTGAGAAAAGAAAAAATATCCTCGGTGGTTATGGTTATTGGACGAAAGAAACAATTCTCTACCCCGGTGAATCATTATCTTTTATAACGAGCGCCAAAAACAATCTAAGGAAGCGGGATGATTAAAGTTATCACACTTTTATTGTTTGCATTACTGACTGGTTGTCAGTCAGTAGAAAGTAAAATCGAAGAACTCCCGACAGTTGGTTTTGACCCTATTCTATACAATAAAAGTGAGGCCTTTACTGACGGAAAAGTTACTTTACGTGTCGAAAGTTCAGGAACTGATGTTTGGCTTGTCGCCAAGAATGGAACCAGAAGTTTTATTGAGCTTTCAGGCCTAACGCTAGGTGGTAGTCGTTGTGCTTACAATGCCCGTAGTAAGCAACTTTTGCCCCCAGGCAGCGTAAGCACATTCGTAGTTCCTACGGTTGGAATGCTTGGACTTTGCTTCAACAATGAAGATCAACTTATGTTTATTAACCGTGCTTTTAGCAGAATCTCTCCCAAAGCAAAAGGAAAAGATTCGCTTTCGCTTTTATTTTCTGTTAGTTACGATTTTCCCGGAAAAGCGGACCTAATTACTAACCACGATTTTCAAGAGTTATATCTTTTATTTTTGAATGAGGATAATCTATGAAACAAACATTAATTGTTATTTTAATATGTTTTTGTCACACGGCTTTAGCATATCCATACCGTATCTATACTGTCCCGGAAGGGGCCTTAGTAAAAAACATACTAACTAATGAATATCTAGGAAAAACCCCTGTGGTTGTGGACGTGAGCAATACCGAAGCTGGTTCTACTTTTGGGATTTCATTATTTAGACATGAAAATGTTGCTATAAAGATTTTTACAGTAATGCCTTCAGCAGAAAATAATTTTGCTGTTTCTGGACCTGACGTTGCAACTATGTCATTGCCGGGAAAAGCACCTTTAAACGTAGTAAATGATGGGAATGGCGCTTCTGTTCATATAGAACTAAGACCTTATATGTCAGAACCTGCGCACACCCCATATTAATATAACAAGAAATTAAAAATATAAATCATATGAACTGCATCATAAAGATGCAGTTCAATATTTATTCTGGTACTTTTAATTTTTCTTTTATGAACTCCTCTAGTTCCTTAATAAAACCCGCATTTATCCTATTGAATTCAAAGCGAATTTTTCTACCAGTATTGTTTTTACTGATTCTTGCATACTTATCTTTGTTATCAAAAGTAATAAGATCACTTGTTTCCCATTTTGTGGAATAAGTTTTTTCACAAACACTTTCCACAGATTGTGTGATTTTTTCCATTACAACTTTTTGAGCAACCTGGAGATCTCCAATGTCTAAATCTTTTGTTTCCTCTTTAACATTATCTATTACTTCATCTAAAGGAAATAGATTTTTTTGCACATATTTCTGTAAACGAGACAAGCGACTATAATAGGAGTTCGGGATTCCTTCATAATCCGGGAATAAAGAGATCAATGTTTCGTCAATACGGGCCGCCTGGATTCTTTTGGCTACCGATACATGACTAATCCCAAGATATGCTGCGAGTTCTTCATTAGTAGAAAATCCTTTTTCTTCCATTTTTTTGATAAATTGAAACCCAACTTCTCTATATGAAAATTTTCGAGATGTTTGTGCTGCGGATATAATTGAATTTATATCATCTTCGGTTAGTTCATCCGGAAGAACCCACAGGGGGAGATCCTTTTCTGCCTTTATACAGCAGAAACGTCTGCGACTTCCTTCTATTAATAAATAAACCCCATCTCTTTTTACAGCGATCCCTTCGGTATCGACCCCTCTTTCTTCAATCTGCTTAAGAATATCTCTAACAGAATAATCTGTAAGGGCTTCTTGATTTCGTGGGTTCGCTGGATGGACTAAGGTCTCCTTCTCCACTCTCTGGGCTGGAACAATCACATGTTCCGCTTCAAGTCTCCGGCCCTTATGAAGAGTGAATAACTTTTTTATGCGAGGTGCTGTTTTCAAACCCGCAAGACCTGAACGGTGACCGACTTCTGTCCGCTTTGGTGCGTTTAAATATCGAGATTTATCATTCCCGATATGTTGCTCATCGCTCATGCGTTAACTCCTTGCTTAGCTGAAAAACTTTTTATTTCATTTATAAATTGCTGATATACCTGTAATACAGATTCTTCTGCGACATCAAGCTGCTTTGCGGAACAAAGTTCCTCTGATTTTTTGATATCAAGCACTGTACGCCCTTTGGAAGCAGCTGCCTTAAATGCTTCAGAATTTTTTATGTTAGCGGACATCAAAAGGTCCTGAACAGTTCTGATTAATTTATCCAAAACTATTCTTTCATATGGACTTTTGTCATCTACATTGACAGCAAGAACTTTGAACCATTTTAAATTGTCGCCCTTACTTGGTGATTGTTTAAACCTTTCACTTATTGTAAGCATGAAGTCTGTAGTAGAGGCGTAATCATATTCACGTGGTGACACTGCGACAAGAATCCCATCGGCCGCTTCGTCAGCAGCCCAGATCAAAGGTGAATCTTCAGGTGGAGTGTCTATAATAATCAAATCATAGTTCTGCTTCAGTACCGGTAAGATAACTTCCTTGAAACGTAGTAACAAAGACGTACGTTCTTCTCTAGAACATTGCCAGTATTTATCTTTAAAACGAGCATCTGTCGGAAAAGCCGTTATTACGTCCAAGTTTGGCAGATGCGTTGAAAAAGGCATATTAGTGATGATTTCTTCTTCAGAGAATCCTGAATCTAAATATTTTTTATACTCAGAATTTTCTTCATAAATTCCAAGGATTGCATCAATTGCTGTAAGGAAGACATCATCTTCTGAGACACTTTGAATCATGCTGCTTCCAATCGAACCTTGTGGGTCCCATTCGATCATTAATACACGTGCATTGAGTTGTAGATCTAAAGCAGCTGCTACTGCTAAAGCTACAGATGTAGTGCTTTTCCCTGTACCGCCTTTATGATTCTGAGTAACAATAGCTCTGCTAAAGTAATGATCGCGGTACTTGGGATAACCCAGGGCATCCATTATTTTTTGAACATCCCAGCGGGTGTAAAGATGATTTTTGTTTTGATAAATAGGTGCACCAACAAGTTCTTTTTCTTCTAAGTCCGAAAGTATTTTATTGAACGTTACTCGTGACTTCCCAAAAAAATCAGAGAGATTTTTTTTATTCAAACAGTGGTTATAGATCAGTCTATCAACACCATCAACACTATCATCAGAAACAGATACTCTTGATGAAGCCATCAGAGATTCCTTTAGAGAAATCTGCTCGCTTTTCATGCGCTGACCAACGAGGGCGATCTTTTCAAGTAAATTCATGGTTATGACCTTTTTGCACTGAAAACCGACTTTTACGCATATATGTAAACTTTACGTATAATGCGTCCATTTCCTTGTTATGCGTACAATTCTATCCTTAGTTTCAATCTTAAGCTAATGTTTGTTTACTTTTTTATGATTTTTTGTGAGCTTAACTTGCAGATGTGAGCTCAGACTCTCTAGTCCATACCTAATGCACAACCTGTTTAAACCACGATTCTTGTCTCCTTCTCTACGCTTTGAAGTTAAGAGCTCCATTAATGAATCTTCACGCCTACCCTATTTCTTGCTTAGACCCTAAAATCTATCTCACCGGTGTGCTGATATACGTTTCCTAACTGTGAACCGTTGTCGTCAGTCCAGTCTAAAGATATGAGGTGTTAATCTCTTGAGGAGGCACACTACGAATTATGGGAGCAGAGTTAGCAACCTCACCCCGAAATGAAACCCAACTTAAGGAGGCAACCCCAGTGTGGAGATTAAGGGGGTTAAATCTGCCAGCGGCTGACAGTGTCCCAGCTGCTGCTCAGTCACACCACGCCCTGATTTAATCCCCTGCCCGGTATTGTAATGACCGAAAAAAACCCGTGCACTGGTGTCGGCAGACCGGCATGCATGAATATGACGTTAATCTGTATCAGCAGGCACTTTTCGCATAATGGGAGCAAGTGATAGCAACGCCGCCCAGAACGGAATGCCAACATCAGGACTGAACCCAAGTTTGGCGATTAAGGGGGTTAAATTTGCAAGCGGATGACAGTGCCCCCAGCTGCTGCTCAGTCACACCACGCTTGATTAAATCTCTCGCCAGGTCTTGTTTTGACCGAAAATAGCCCAAGCACTGATGTCGGCAGACCGGCATATAGGAATATGACGTTAATCTGTATCAGCAGGTACATTTCGCATTATGTGAGCAAGTGATAGCAACCCAGCCCGGAACTGAAGGCCAGCATGAGGACAGAACCCCAGTTTGGCGATTAAGGGGGTTAAATCTCACAGCGGCTGACAGTGCCTTCAGATGCTGCTCAGGCATACTACTCTCCCTGATATAATCTCCCATATGTTCTTGAGATCGTCGGAAATCGCCCATGCACCGGTGTCGGCAGACCGGTATGCAGTAATGTGAATTTAATCTGCATCATCAAGCACATTTCGTATTATGGAAGTAAGTGTTAGTAAACCAAAGCCCGCCCAGAACGGAAGGTCAACATCAGAACAGAATCCCAGTTTGGCGATTAAGGGTGTTAAATCTGCAAGCTGCTGACAGTGCCCCAGTTGCTGCTCAGTCACACCACGCCCTGATAGAATCTCCTGCCCGGAAATGTGATGACCGAAAAAAGCCCGTGCACTGGTGTCGGCAGACCGGCACGCAGGAATATGACGTTAATCTGTATCAGGAGGCACATTTCGCATTATGGGAGCAAGCGATAGCAACCCAAGCCCAGAACTGAAGGCCAGCATCAGGACAGAACCCCAGTATGGCGATTAAGGGGGTTAAATCCGCCAGTGGCAATAAGATCCCGAGCGGTGTTTAAGAAATATTTCCCGAAGGACAATCTTCCGCTCGTACGATGAATATAGTGTTCAACCCGGGAGAGGGATCACTTAACCTGCTTAGCCTAAATCTTACGTCATTCTCTAAACGGAGTTTAAGCTTAATGGTCCTGAGAAAGTTAAAAGGACTACCCATAATGACGGTTTGAGATGGCGAATAAGGGTTTTTTCTGCCAGCGGCTGACATTGCCCCAGCTTCTGCTCAGTCACACCACGCCTGATTAAATCTTCCGCCAGGTCTTGTTATGACCGAAAATTGTCCGTGCACTAGAGTCGTAAGACCTGCATACAGGAATGAGGCGTAAATCTTTATCAGGTGGCAAGGTTCGCATCATGGGAGCAAGGGTCTTGAACTGGAGGTTAACATCATAAAATCCCAGATTGGCGATTAAGGGTGTTAAATCTGACAGCGACTGAAAGTGCCTTCAGATGCTGCTCAGGTATATTACACCCTGAAAAAATCAAGCATCTGTGCTTGCGAATATCGGAAAAGGCCATGCACCGGTGTCGGCAGACCGGCATGGGCAATGAGACGTTAATCTGTATCAGCTGGCGCATTTCGTATCATGGGAACAAGTGTTAGCAACCCTCTCCAGGACGGAAGGACACTATCAGGACTGATCCCAGTTTGGCGATTAAGGGGGTTAAATCTGCCAGCGGCTGACAGTGCCTTCTGATGCTGCTCAGACATACTATGCACAGATATAATCACCCGTCCGTCCTTGTGATTATCGGAAAAGGCCATGCACCGGAGTCGGCAGACCGGTATGCAGTGATGTGACTTTAATCTTTATCAGCAGGCGCATTTCGTATTAAGGGAGCAAGTGTTAGCAACCCTGCCCAGGACGGAAGGACACTATCAGGACTGAACGCCAGTTTGGCGATTAAGGGGGTTAAATCTGCCAGTGGCTGACAGTGCCTTCTGATGCTGCTCAGACATACTATGCACAGATATAATCACCCGTCCGTCCTTGTGATTATCGGAAAAGGCCATGCACCGGAGTCGGCAGACCGGTATGCAGTGATGTGACTTTAATCTTTATCAGCAGGCGCATTTCGTATTAAGGGAGCAAGTGTTAGCAACCCTGCCCAGGACGGAAGGACACTATCAGGACTGAACGCCAGTTTGGCGATTAAGGGGGTTAAATCTGCCAGTGGCTGACAGTGCCTTCTGATGCTGCTCAGACATACTATGCACAGATATAATCACCCGTCCGTCCTTGTGATTATCGGAAAAGGCCATGCACCGGAGTCGGCAAACCGGTATGCAGTGATGTGACTTTAATCTTTATCAGCAGGCGCATTTCGTATTAAGGGAGCCAGTGTTAGCAACCCTGCCCAGGACGGAAGGACACTATCAGGACTGAACGCCAGTTTGGCGATTAAGGGGGTTAAATCTGCAAGCGGATGACAGTGCCCCAGCTGCTGCTCAGTCACACCACGTCCTGATAAAATCTCCTGCCCGGTAATGTGATGACCGAAAAAAGCCCGTGCACTGGTGTCGGCAGACCGGCACGCAGGAATATGACGTTAATCTGTATCAGCAGGTACATCTCGCATTAGGGAGCAAGTGATAGCAACCCCGCCCAGAACTGAAGGCCAGCATGAGGACAGAACCCCAGTTTGGCGATTAAGGGGGTTAAATCCGGCAGCGTGAGTAAGTGCCCGTGCTGTGTTAAAGAAATATTCCCTAAGGACAATCTTCCGCTCGGCCTTTTGTATAAAGTTGTCACCCCGGGAGCGGGGATCACTTTACCTGCTTAGCCTAAATCTTACGTCAATCGCTATCCGGAATTTTAGCTTAATGGTCCTGAGCAAGTTAAAAGGGCTACCCATAATGACGTCCCCAGATGGTGATAAAGGAGTTAATTCCGCCTTCGGCTTACAGTGCCGCAGCTGCTGCTCAGCAACACCACGCCCTGATTAAATCTCCCGCCTGTCCTTGTGATGACCAAAAATAGTCCGTGCACTGGCGTCGTAAGACCGGCATACAGGAATGAGGCGTTAATCTTTATTAGGTGGCAGGATTCGCATCATGGGAGCAAGGGCCCTAGAACTGTAGACTAACATTAGAAAATCACAGTTTGGCGATAAAGGGGGTTAAATAAGTTAAAAGTCTTCGGTGAGCAAATTGGATAAATTTTCAGAAACCAAACCGTTAATAATAAACTTTTAGAAGAATGATTAAAGGATATTAAGTTTTGTATGCAAAATGACACCAGTGATCTGTTTTCACTAATAATGCCGCGCTACTTTGATTACCTTTGGTAAACAAAAATGTAATTTACGTGATTTTCATCTTATAATGTCAGTATTGAAGTTATAAATTTTGTTTACTTAATGCGTACACAACCTAACTGCGATTTGTATTTATGTCACTGTTTTTACACCACATTAATTATAAAACCAAAATTTGCAGCACAGTGATGAACTCATTAAGTCACAACCTCATTTGTTTACTTAAGGCATACAATAAAAAACCAGATTCTTATGAGACATCTGGTTTAATTATTTTTGCTTGAAGATATTTACTCTACGCGGCCAAACCCGCTGCTACTTCTTGAGCATAGAGAATTTCTATTGCCTCGCCATAGCTACAATTCTCGCGGCTTTGAATTTCCCATAATTTACTCCTGTCAGCACTATCCGTAGTAAAACAAAGCTCCATTTTCCGGTCTACGTATAACCGACAGATCTCTTGGAAGTTTTCGAACCTGACTAACATCTCTGAAAACACCTTTTTGACTGTACGAATATTTTTCATACGTTCATATTCTGCATCTGAAGTAGAAAAATATTTATTAGCCTTCATTGCTTCAATGCTTTCTTTTTCTTGTTTCATGATTATCTTCCAAGGCGAGTTAGCAGTCAGGGCCCGGCCAACAGAAGAAGTAAAATAATCTTCAAACGACTGTGTGATACAGATGCCAGCGCAGTTTGTTTTCCTGAACCTACGCCATGCCGCTTCGAGGAAGGAAGAGAAGAATTGGTTTGATTGATTTCCGGCACCTGATGAATTATCAGGACGAATGTACTCCCATGCTTCATCAAGGATGAACAAGCGACGACGCCCATCTTTTTTGATGAACATTGCATGCTGAGCAGCCTGAATGATAGACATTAATACAACTGTCTGAAGGTGGGGGGTGCCTTTTAGCTCCTCCAGTTCCAAAACAATAAATCTGCTGTCGAAGTTGATTGGAGGCAACGTATCGGTAAACCGGTGCCCATAAATTCCACCTTCGCACCATGCTCCGAGTTGCTCCCCAATATCCTTTATACGTTTGTCTTCATGCTTCTTGCAACGCAGAGCAAAGCCGGTTATTGAACCGGTCCGACCTGATTTTCTGGATTCTTGGTACTCTTCTGCAATAAGCTGAAGCATCACTGATTGTTGATAATCATCGATAAGGCCTTTCTCTGAAGCCATAATTTTTAGCTGATTCAAAACCATTATGGTCTGAGCAACTTTGTCTTTTTCTGCATCGTTTGAAGTTGATTCACCGGTAAATTCAGGTGCTTCGTTAAATACATCGTCGTTAACAGTGATGTCAGTTAGGAAGGCAAAGGGATTTAGGGTGAAGTCAGGGGTTTTACCGAAATCAATAAATTGACTGTTTGTATATTGTTCCGCAATCCCCTGGTAAGAACGGCCCACGTCCACAACAAATACTTGAGCACCGTCAGGATCATCATCTGGGTATTCGTTTTCTAAAAAATGCTTAAATGTTGAGCGATAATGAACGAGGTTATTAGATCGCGGTCCAGCTCCAAGATAGTTATTGATTAGATATGCTGTCCAGAATGACTTCCCTGCACCTGACGTTGCACCAATAACCATGTTATAGCTTGCAGAAGTCTTGAAAATATCAAGTCCCATGAGTTGACCTTCACGAGAAACTAAACTCAGTACTGGTCTATCTGTATTACCTTTCCAGGGCCCAAAGATCGGTGTCATATGAGCCGCTCCGGTGTTGCTCACTACTTCGGAACGGTCAAGGTCGAAAATTGTCTTTGGGTCATTGCACATTGGCAGACATGACATAAATGACGGGAAAACGATAAAGGAATCATCTGCTACTTTGACCCGGCTTTCGAGGTAAAAGGATTTGAGATCGTTAGCTGCTGTCTGCACAGAATTGGCATTACTACCCATAACAGTGAAAGTAAGATACCCTCTTAAAAGCTTTGCGCCATCCTCAAGCTCGCGAGTTACGGCCATGTAGTCATTATCCATATCCCGCAGGCGAGGGCAGAATGTGACAACTGAAGGTATACTTGCCTGTTTATTAGTGATTGCTTTGTAGCGGACGTTTTCTTTTGACAACTTGAGCGGATCGGCAAACTGAACAGTCTGAGTGATCATAAATGGGCTGAAAATTGTCTTACGTCCATGCATCCAGTTAACTACTAACTCATACATACAACCGAAATTGACGTATTCAGGAAACTTTACAACGGAAAGTTGTTTGAAGTAACGATGCTCAGATTCGTCGTCACTTTGTGTGACTGATGAGAAATGATTTTCTGTGACTGTATACTTACGGCCGGGAACGTTAACTTGTTCATTAAGCCTTTTCATAGTGTTAACGTCTATGAAACCTTCAGCCCACCGGGAGTTCTTTCCGGGGTTTACGACCTTATCTATACAATAGAGCCAGTTTTCTGCATCGACCTTAAACGGATGCAATCCAATCGTAATTAACTTACTTACAAGTTCAGAGTAAAGTGAATCGATACGCGAATGTTCCAGCTCGGTAGGAAGGGCAGACTGTAAAGGAATCGATAGCGAGATCCATACCTGAAAATCCCTCAACATAAGGTTATCATGATCAGGTTTTAAAGGCTTATGCATACTTCTGTCGTAGTAGTCCAACTGATAACCATTAAGCAGATCTGCTTTAAGCTTATCGTTCCCAGTCATACGCCCACCTCGCACAGCTGACCAAGCACTAAGCTGTAAAGTCAGGTCTGGCAATGCAGTCAGAGATATTTGACAGACAGTATCTGTAGGGAAATCCATTTTGAACATTTCAGCAAGAACATCTTGCTGATTATCAAAAACTCCAGGGGATGGATTACAGATAAACATAAACCCTAATCTGTTGCCATCAATCAAAAAATAGTGAGTCCCTGCTAATTGATCGTAAACAGGGATAAACCCACCTAATTGATGGCGATTTAAACCGCTATTGTAATTATTGATAGCTTCCATATTTGACCTTACAGTTGTCTAACAATGCCGTTCGAAGAGACAGCTTTAGTTGCTTTTTGTTGCTGCTGCATATTTTCCCGGGCCGCATCCTGTACTTCTAAAGGAACTATGCGAGCTGGGTTTGAGGTCGAATTCTTGCCAGCAATCCATGTTTGCGGTTTTACGTTGACATAAACGTAGCCGGGAAGATTAAGCGCATCGTTATCATCGGTATAAGGTGCAAAAGTAATTCTCATTACTTTCCCCTGTTGCAGAACAGCAAGTGGTTCAGGAGCCACTACAGCTTGTTTATAACCTTGCGAACGGTATTGCTGGATCTGCCCAGGGTTGAGAGTCGGGTTAACGGGCTGGCCATTGTAAAGAGAGTACATATCCTTACCAGGGCTGATATCAGAATTAGGTGCAACGTAGCGTGGGGCATTTCCAGCAGAAACCGGATAGCTTGTTTGTTTAACGACTTCCGCAGCCGGATGAACGAAAGGGTTACCAGTTGAAGAGGCAGTGCTATAACTGCTAGTCATCCTTACGTTTGAATTAACCGGTACACCAGAAATAGGCCGTGGTCCAATGGATGAAGTAGGGGCACCCATTTTTAAAGTTTTATCGTACATGACAGGTAACTGACCAACTGGCTTAATTTCGGTTTTTGAATAAGCCACAGGCTGATTTTTAAGGGTAGTAGACTGTGGATATTTGACTTCCCCTGGAGGGCTAATTTCAGTTGGATAACGGCTGTCATTGACAGCCGATTTCTCCTTTCCCGATTCCGACTCTTCCCCCGCCAGTGCAGACAGATCATCTCGATTATTAGTTAACTCCATAACTTCGCGAGGACCTTTACAGATAACGCCCTTTTCAATGCCTGGACATTCGGATTCGGAACTACCGATGGAGCACCCCGTAAGATATGAGGATGTACCTACAACCAGAGCACTGAGTACCAATCTTTTGATGTTCATAAACTAGCCTTAATTTGTCTCAAATGGATTTTTTAAGAGAGGTTCAACGCTTTGGTTCAACCAGTAGTCGAAATCTTTTGGAATGCCATTACCAGCCAAACCATCCTGTCTGACAACTGAAGGTACACCCTGCAATTTATAAATTCCTGCGAGCATCAATGACGCTACCAAAGGTTCCGCCGGACATTCTTCTGCTTCTTTTTGAGAGAGCAATCTTTTTTCAATGTCGGATTTGCTTCCCATTAGCCAACGAAGAATATCGAGGTTGTTTATTTTTCCTTTTTCTTTACTACACCAGAGCCTTCTAAGCTCTTCTTTTGGCTCACCGGGTGAGGGAACTAAAACAATATCTATCCGATACTTGTCCCGATCTGCATAGAATTTCTTAACAAGTTCCATGCAACCGTCACAATCAAGTGTTATGAAAATGGCTGCTTGTCTTTTAAGCTTTGAATTTCCCAGAGGAATGGACGCTACAGTTTCCAGAGGGAAGGGGGCCTCATCAAGACTAATAAAATAGGAATTCCTGATTTCTTCTACAGTCAGAACAGGTTTACGTTTAATTACATCAACAAGGCTTCCCCCAGTAAGGGAGTATCGGCCATCGGTCGTTACTGCCATTAGCTGCGAACGTTCGTCCTGAAAGAGGTATAGCCCACCAGAAGGAATGTATATGGCATCCTTAGGTTTATATCCTTTCATTTTTGATAACACACCCGAGATCTGACTGGGTGAAACGCCACCTTCCTTTGCCTTTGCCATTAACGCAGCAGCATCACTATTAGTTAGGACCTGCTCTGAAGCATAAGTGACCGTATTCGCCATAATGGCGAAAGCCGCCATTAAAGGGAAAAGTAACTTTTTCACTATTGGGTGCCCTCTACTTCTTTGCATTATAAGAACTTGATTGTACCGCTTCAGAGCTATCTTCAAGTTCCATATAAGTGACGATTTCAACACTATCCGGTACAGTAACGGCAAGCGTTGCATCAATAATTAAATAGCCACGGTCACGGTAGATCTTCATTAATGTTCTGAAATATTCTTCGAATTGAGATCTATCATTGTCAGCAGTACGGCCTCCGTGATGCTTGAAAAATTCCTTACGTAATTCAGGCATGTCAAGCACTGCAATCTTGTACGAAGGCTGGGATTGTTTATTGAAGTAATCGTAAACATTCATAAAGCCTTTATAACCATAAATAATGACCAATACGGCAAAGGCGAAGAAAAATAAATACTTCAATATTTTTTCAATATCAATTTCGAAGGTAATTTTTTTTGTTGTCCTTTCTCGCACCATTTTTTTAGTGATTTCAGGTCCAGCTGATTCAGGCGATTCTTTTTTTTCTAAACTATCCATTTAAACCTCAGCGACTGGTCAGATTCGTTGGAATTGTAGTTCCGGTCTGAACGACAAATGTAATAGCTCGGCCAGGGCTAATTTCTACGATTGGCCACTGTTGTTCTGCAATTGCGGTGTAGTAATCGACGAGTCGATTAAGACCACCTTGAGCTGCACCAGCCCCGGCTAATGCCCCAAGTGCACCAAAATTAGGGGACTGATACTGAGCCTGTGAATTAGGGTCGATGTTAAGTGAAGATACCTTACTGGGACTTAAGCTACCGGCAAGTGAAGAAAGTCCACCGGCAAATGCAGCTCCTGCAATTGCGTTACCATTTCGGCTGATAAGCGTGCCTCGGATCCCATTTTTTCCGTCATTTTCACTTACAGCATATGCTTCCAGTTTTACGTCAAAAGCTTTCCCTTTTGAATTAACACAAGAGATAGAAGTGGCACGTATGTAAGCACGCTGTGACGCCAGATCACCAACAGCTGAACCCAGAAGGTTACAGTCACGCAAATCCATGGTGAAATTATTGGGCATGATGACATCTTTTTTAATACGCATCGTTACTGGCATTGGTTCTGATTTGGAAGAAAGGCTTGTAGGCGCTTCAAGCCCGGTAATCAGAACACCAGTGATAATAGATGTTGCCGGAAGAAACATTTCATCTTTTCGGGCAGCATGCCGCGCTTTGCTATCAACTGGCGCAGTACCATCACCTCGTACAGTCCGAGTTGGCGCTTTATCTCCTGCAATGACCTCTCTGCCTTCCTTGATTCTGTTTTCAGACACGGGCATAACCTGAATGACACCATCGGTACCATTAGTCTTAATGGAACTTTGTGTGATTGTTCTCATTGGGCTATTACGCGTAGGTGTGATAGAAGCGTAATTAGGGTTTACGCCATTAATCGGCGCATTAGCATTAAGCTGATAAGGAGCTGCCGGTGCCTGCTCATTAATCGTTTTACGCGAACTACCAGCATCCAAGTTACGATTGCCGTTTCGATTTGTCTGCATATCATTAATTTGCTGAGACAGCTGCTGAAGTTGAGAAGTTAAACTTGCAACTTGGGCTTTAGTTTCCTGTTGGGCTTTTTCTGCTTTTTCGCGGTCCTCTTTCGCCGCATTTTGGTCAAGTCGGTTTTGCTTAACCATTTCTTTATATACTTTCTGGCTTTCTTCATTACTCAATTTGTTCATTTGCGAATCATCTAACAACAAATTGGTCTGCATGTCTTTTTTCTGTGTTTTCTTTTCTTTCTTAACTGGTGTGGAAAAAATAGACTGGCTAATAATATAAACAATCACTACCAGCAGAGCGCCAATAACAGAAAGTCTGACGGTCTTATTTTCCCAGGCCTTTTTAATGTCCATGATTAGCTCCACTTGTAGGTTTCTGGAATCGTTTAATTTTTAGATTTCGTTCGCTGTCAGACATCTGAGGAACGATATAGGGTTCACCTGCTCTGGCCCAGTTTTCACGAACAGATGGATGATTCATTTCAGCTTTATCTATCTGGCTCGTTCTAGATATTTCATGTTTGTAATTAGGTTCCAAAACGTTACTTTTGTGATAGTCAAAAGCATTCTCCTCATTAATATTGCCCTCTCCTACAAATTTATCAATAAGAGTTGGATCGTTCATTATTACTGTCTGAACGGGAAAAGCGTTACTGCCATCTTCGATACTAATGGGTGCGTCCGGAACGATTAATACACTCCTTTTTGGTATATATTCTGACCTGTAGTAAAAGCTGGTTAAAGCAAATACGACAAAACCAATCACGGTGGCCCCAAGCAGAGCAGGCAAAGTAACTTTTCCCATATTATTTTCTGATTAGACTTGGTCTGGTTGTAACCCGGGCCTCGCGTTCCTTGAACAATTTATCCCGGACTATGTAAAGCTCTGTTTCTTCTCCCGGTTGCAGGTATGCTTTATCAAATAAAGCACTTGCAATAACGCCTTCTGCCATACACTGCTGATCAGCAACGATTTGACCGTATGGTTTATCGTTTTTCACAAGAATTACATCAATAAGTTCACGTGAGCCAACCAGTCTCTGACCGAGCTTTGCATACATATTAAAGTTACATGGTGACTGCTCTGGCGCAGGAATACGAGAAAGTCGGTCCTGTTGTAAACTGAATCCTGAAGGGACCTCACCAAGAGCCACAGGAGTCAATAAATCAATGATTCTTTGTTTATGATCGTCTTGTTTTGGATCCGTTGGAGCCAGTTCTTCTGACTGGGAGCGGGCCAACATTTCCTCATAGTTTTGCTTATCCAATGAGGTTTCACGTTTGGCTTGCATAGATGGGCTTAAAGATGTAGTAACTGAAATCATCGCACCGGGAACATCAAGCGGTACCAGGGTCAGGTTATAGGTCGATTCAGGTACCTGATCTTCAGACAACATAATCCCGATTGGTTTATCGGTATTAGTTGAAATAAAGACATCGCCACCATTAACAAATATGCTTGCCTCTTCAGCAGGGGTAGAAGTACTGACAGAAGCATTCTTGAAGCTGGTCGATATTCTGTTTTGAAGTCCTCGTGAAACTGGCAGTACCACATTCCCACCAGGCGGCACATTTACACGCTGAACTTCTTTATATCGGTTACGAGCTTCGACATAAAGTTCATCGGCTTTTGACGTGGCGGTCGCATTGGTTGCATTCTGCTGGGAAGAGGTACCTGTTGGTCTCCCATAGCTATCAATTGCACCAGATCGGGTCTGTGCGTCAAATCCGGGGAGACTAGGATTATTTGATAATGCTCCAGTAATAGCGCTTACCGCAGGCGAAGCATTGCTGGCTGGGGAAAGTTGCACGGTAGGGAGATCAGTTGTAGGTTTTTGTCCCTGCGCATTACCGGCTTCACTAAGGTTTGTTTGTGCACCTGACTGTTCAGAACCAGCTTGACCCGGAATAATGGCTTTTGCAGCTCCATTCTGAAATCCGTCAGCACCAACTGGCATTACAACCGGGTTATTAATTGTTGCTGGCAATTGGTATTCTTCAGCGATTACGCAGTTCGAAGTCGTGAGCATGATCAATGCTGTAATTGCGTTGAAGCCTAAGCCCTTTTTTTTAATCATCACTTGTTACCTGTAGACGGTGGCGGATTATCCAGCGTTGCCAGTTGCTCTTTGCCGTTTATCGTAATTTTTTTAATATTCGGTGTTCCGGAATATTGATTTACATATGCAATTCTTGGGCGACCATTTTTCATCCCGAGAACCCATTCATAAGTCCATTTCGATGATTCAGTTTTGTCCGGAACATTTACAAGTCGAGTCGTTTTGGTACCCCAGACATAGACCATGTCATTTTTTGGATCAAAGTAAATATCATTAGGCTTAAAGGTCTGCTCAACACCACGAGCCTGCATGATATTTATCTGCTCCTGTAAAGACTCACTCGTTTTAGCCTGTAGTTCAGGTGAAAGGGCATCGAGGACATAGGCCGTCACAAAGGAAATATTAGTTGGATTAATATTCCCTAAAAGGGTACTAAAAAAGAGAGCCCATTGTGTTTTATAAGATTCCGATGCTTTGTTACCAACAACCGTGATCTCTTCATTCATGTTTGGAGGGGTAACAATCGTCACTGGGTCAGTGAAAAAAAGAATCTTTGCAACCAATAACCCAATGACGGCTATTGAAACAGTATTAATGCGGATAAGTTTTGTATCACGATTAATCAGGGCGCTGTATGTAATTCCAGCACCTGACGCTTCAGCTTGTGGGCTAAATCGTTTTTTAATGTCCAAAAAACGTCCCTTAGCACTTTCATCTTTCTTTACGTATGACTGTTCAAGATCACCGTTTTCATCCTTTTTAGATTTTTTGAAAAAAGGGATGTTAATGCCACTTAGCATTTTCATTCATAGCTCCATCAAGAATACAAATCTCTGATAAATGGATCGTTGAAATAACGGCTACTAAAAACTGCTTTACCTGGCAAAAAACCGAGCCACCAGAGTTTGTGTTTTAGCAATCCTCTTATTCCTGACTCAGCTGCTTTGTTATACGCAATCCAATACACAACCGCTGCTACAACAGAAAACCCGAAGCATTCGAAGATATTCCCAAATGCAACCAGAATGAATGCAAGCCCTAATTTTTTGGCATCCCAAAACAAAATCAGTAGAGGCATGTTGATCCTGAAAGGGAATCTATAGGTATGCTGAGGAACGTCGTTCTGCTTACTCATTAAAAATCCAGAGAGGGGGATGAACCCCCTCATGCATGATTAACAATAAATTACAGCGGTACGCCAGCATCCATAAAGGTGCTGATAATTTTCTCGCCGTTGGCCATTACCAGCATCATGAATAATGAAACCAGTGCCAGGCCCGGGTTAGGCTTAAGGACAGAGAAATATACGCTTGAGATCAACATCGCGGCTGCCAGAATTTTGCCCGGAGCTCCAGTCATACTTTCACTCATGTATGACCAAATATCTCCCAGTGCCCCATCATCTGAACCCGCATATGCCAGACCGCAAAAAAGCACGGTCAGCAGAACAAACAAAATCACTTTTGCGCTTTTTGTTTTAAAAAGTGCAGCCGTGTTAGATTTCTTTTCACTAAGGCCAATATTTAAAGAAAGTTCCATAATTACTCCGTGTAGATTTGAGTTCACGTAAACGCGAATGAATAATACTTTTTTATTCCGATCCTTCCGTTCGCATAAACCCCCTTTTTTTAACGTTTAGCGATTGGTGAATTTTTAAGCAAAGGGCCTAAAGCATAATCTTTGAAAGGTACCAGTGAACGCTTAGTAAAAGTTTGAAAGAGGGGAGGGGGTAAGATTACGTTAAGCTCAATCCTGAAGCTGATGAGACTCCTCAAGCATAAAAGTCACTTTTGATGGTTTGAAAAGCTCTAACTAGATATCGGGCAGGTAACTAAGCTTCATATCTAATCTTTTTTGTTCCCTTATTATCTATCTCTTGATTCTGAGAAGGCCGCATATCACTGTGCTCCCTGGTTCGGCAACTATCAGTTGGAGAAACTACATACAATCCTCGGGCCGGTGCGTCATTCATCTAAATGCCTTTTACACCTCTGGGCGTGAGTGGGACTTTGTCTTGTCCATACGAACATCATTCATTCGAATGCTTTTGGCCAATGCTATTTAAGCAAATGCTTTCTGGCTGAGTCCTTTTGCGAATGAGTCTTTGATATAACTGCATGAATTTTGGGTTGTTTGGTGTACTAACAAAACAAAGGCATTTCTTTGAATGCCATTGGAGTTGTGATGCTTCTGATATTTTTTTGATCTCATATCAAGCACATAGTCCTTCTGATGCCCAATGTCATAGATGTCTTGGACCATTCTCGCTCTTAACAAAGCTGAACTGTGTGTCATTCGACCTAATGCCATTCACCAAAATGCCTTTTTATACCACTGCATAGCTATGCTCGGGATACAGTGGCAAACAAAAGCATTTCAATGAATGAATTTTTGGGATACCGACATCAAAAGCATTTGTATGAATGTAAGAGGCGTAATCCACAAAAGGCATTCACGTGAATAGAGTGCGCACGAAACCATCTTGCTCAACGGCATTTAATGAATGGGCTAGCATGTACGCTTGAGTCAGAAAGGCATACAGATGAATAGTCAGGAGTTCGTTTGAAAAGTTACTTTTTTGCACATTAAGCCGAGATGTAAGACCAGTAGTAAAAGAAGCACTAAGCATAGCACTGATAAATAACTTATTTTTCAGCAGGTTATAACCAGTGCATACCAGATAGCTTTCAACCTTGTTTGGCAAGGGCCAGCTTAGGGCTTCTTTTGAAGATCTGAAATTGTATGTCGCGACCTTTCTTAACTTCTTGATAATCGAGATATCCGATAGATTCAAGTTCCCGCATTGCTTTACGAATTATCTGGTTTTGCGTACGAATAGGGGTTGTAAGAAGCAACCTTTCCCTCAACCGTTTCATATTAACGAACAACGTACCAGCTGGCATTGCTTCAAAATAAATATAGAGAGATTGCGCAGCTTCTTTTTTAGCCAAAATGTATAGAACCTGAAGGCTTAACAATGTCTTATGGTCGTAACGATACAGTTCCCACATAGAAGGATCCCCAACCAGCTCAACAGTATCGCTTTTTGGATCAATCATAGCCTTCTGCACCAGATGCGTTACTGTGAACCGACCACTACGAGAGTCTGAGAAGGCAAGCACTACCGATGCAAGGTTCATTAATGACTCTTTAAAGCGCGCACGAGTTCGTTTGTTGATGTTTGTTGAACTGATACCACACATCTTCGCAAACTCGTTAAAAGTCAGGCTAATCTTCTCGGAAGTAAAACCATATTTACTGAAAGCCATGATGATCCCGAGCCAGCACTTAAAGTCGGTAGACATAGATAGTTTGACACCAGTTATCTTGATGTCGTCATAACCCTCCGATCTTGCAATTTCCATACACGAAAGCTCATCAGAGGCATCAACTTCAAAGTTTCGGTCGCGGTTTTCTTTTGTGCCGACAGGGGTAAATACACTCAATCTCAGCAGGGCCACGGGCTGAACCGACTTGGACGAGTTAGGCGTCAGTTGATAAGTCTTACCTGATTCATTACTGGTTACGTCAAAAGGATGGATTAACTCGTTGTTTTTAATCATTAACTTAACTCGTCGGTGATAAGATTTTCATTTGGCAAACTGTTTATAACATATTCTTGCAAATGCTTTTTACGCATTTACCTAAATGCCATAAGCATTCCAGTAAATGCCTTCCTTATTCATTCAAATGCTTTTCGCATGCATCCGAATGCCGGATCCTTTCATAAAGTTACTATAATCAATGAGTTAAAGATGCCGTGATCTTTACTTGAACTCTATTGATCTTTAGTGATCTAAAGAATTGATCTAACCTGTTGAAAACAATGATAAGTCCATATAAAACAAGGAATAGCGCTCCTTTATCAATATCTACAGATCGCAAACGGAAATGAAAGTGGGTTTACTATCATTGTTTTATTCAAGACAGTTTTTATTTTAATTTTATTAAGCAAATTTTTTGAGTTTACCTTTTAGATGTATCAGCCCTATTTGGCAAATTTGAGGTTCATGTATCATGTAGTAAACAGGAGGAAGATATGAACAACAGCAAACATACAGTCATTGAAGTGGATACTAATCTAGTTGAAATTGAAAAGGGATTTAATCCCCGAGAGGCGGTAATCGGAGATTTGTGTTACGAACAAGAACCTGTCAAATCGATGATTGTGTCAATCAAACAAGCCTTTAAGGAAGGAAGGCAGGTTGATATGATCAAGGTCGTAAAAAGAAAAGGTAAATATTTAGTTCGTCAAGGTCATACTCGTTTTCATGGCTTAAAATTAGCAATTTCTGAAGGTGCTAATATTCCAAAATTATCTGTTATCTTAATCGATTATAAAAACGAAATTGAAGAATACCTTGAGAACCTCGATGGTAACAGAAGCAATGGGCTAAATCCGGTTGGGCAAGCTCATGCATTAGCTCATGCTGTTAGTCTCGGGTATTCGGTTGAAGAACTAGCAATGCGATATCAACGATCAACTACCGCAATTCGTAATATGCTAAAAATCCTTGATATGCCATTAGAGCTTCAACGTTTGATTAGCCTAAATCTAATCAAAAAAACGCTCGCCATTGAAATAATGTTAAAATATTCCAACGATCACAAAATGGTTTTAAAACATATAGAAGGTTTCTTACCTGGCGTTAAGAATATTGAGACTACAACGAGCAAAATTGTAGGCATACCTGAACACAATGCAGCTGGAGCAGGACCAGACACCTTAAATAAAGGCGGACCAGAAAAGAAAAATTCGGCAGTCACACGTAAGACTTTGGGTATTAAGCGCCTCTCGCATAAGAAAACAGAACGGCTAAAATCTGAATTTCTTGAGCTTGTGGAAAGTACACATACGGAATCTATAACGAATACTCAAACAGAACTAAAATTTGGTAGAGATAGTGCACACTTGTTCAAAAATGTTGATAGTAAAAATGTAATATTTTCTGATGATGGTGTTCAAATAATCTTGAATGATGAAAAGCTAAATATTTTATTGTCTTTACTTAACGACGAAAATACAGCAATCATTCTTTCTAAACCAAAATTAGAAGAGCTTCTGGAAATTCGAGATCTCCTTAAGGAATAAAAACCCGAGGATTAGTTGAGTGATTAAACCTATAAAGCTGACTCTTATCGATAATTATAATGATTTGCTTCTAACTCATGAAGTCCTTAAACGCAACATGGAAGAGTTAGAACACGGTAAACGTTTTGACCAATTTCCTGAAGGGCATGACCACTATGAAAAAACTGTGAAAGAAGCTGTAGCAATCGTAGAGGCACGTTTGGAGGTGTTTCGAAAATGAAATCTCTTTTCTTTACTCTTGATGGTCATATGGTACCAGCCTCAGTGAATGTATCCCTTAACGGAGATGGAAATTATTATGCACCTATCGAAAGAGAATGTAACGAATGTGCGGGCACAGGCCACAAAGGGGCTGATGTATGTGAAAAGTGTCATGGGGTGCAAACAGTTGGACCCATTATTGAAAAATTAGTGGTACTAGAGCCAATTACCTTTCTCGATAACATTCCGGAACTGCGTGTTAACCCAACACTCGAAGCATGGAAATCCAGAAACCACGTACTTATTGAGAAAGCAAAAAAGGCTAACACTAAGTTTTCTAATAGTATATTGGCGCAACTAGACAATAACCGTTTTTTGACAGAACGCCAGCTGGATTGTTTCTTTACAACCTTTGATGTGATGTTGTCTGAAACTCCGGAAAATGAACAAGAAATTTTAAAACATAGCTACAATATCGGCCAGGTCATAAGCATTGAACTAACATTTACTGAAGTCAGGGCCGCGTACGCAAAAAGTAAAGGGAGTTATTTTTTTACATTTACTGGTAAAGTTAGAAATGACGGGATCGCTTTAACGGCCGATAAACAGGATCACATTTTATTGGGTGAACGTTATCATTTGACTGGAAAAGTCAGAAAATTCTATGATTTTGATTCGAAAAATTATGCTGCAATAACAGTTTTTAAGTTAAGTAAACTCCAAGACAGTTAAATGTTTTACTGCTTAAATATAGAGCCAAGACTTAAACTGTCGTTAGGACTCACTCACGTAATATTGTTGCTTACGCAATGGGTTTTATCCCTCATAAAGATCTGCGAGTATAAATCTTTTACATTTAAATTCCCCTCTAT
The DNA here is from genome assembly GCA_003315335.1 of Pseudocitrobacter faecalis. Taxonomy (GTDB): domain Bacteria; phylum Pseudomonadota; class Gammaproteobacteria; order Enterobacterales; family Enterobacteriaceae; genus Pseudocitrobacter; species Pseudocitrobacter faecalis. The sequence continues at coordinate 93,640 of QNRL01000010.1, read as the reverse complement.
CACAACCTTTTCAATAGTAAAAAAATGATAATCTTATTAATTATAATTTTTAATTTTTTGTATACCAATACCATACAGTTAAGGCTAAAAGGTGATGATGGAGATGGACTTTAAAATGCACAATGATCTGGGTCTCGGTTTCATTTGTAAAAATGCAAGAACATCGTCAAAGCCAACGTTAAGAAAAGTTACTTTTCCGGTAAGCGCATATGAAACGTCTAAGCTTTCTTTAACCGGTTTTCAATGCCCCACAGCCTGCCGATTTCCTTTTTTTGTGCTATGCATGATAATCCATAACCATCTTTCGTCTGCATGCCCTATCAACCAAAATGAATGTTCAAATCATATATCGCAATTTTCTATCGACATTAAAGTACAAGATTGGCTTAGCCGTTCAAGAGTAGCGTTTATTGATTTCCATAATCTAAGAAATACAGATAAAACCACATTAATAACAGTGGAACATCTTGAAGCTTTACTTACTGTTATGTCAACTACTCTTGTCGCTTACGCTCCATATTCAAAAAAGAGACTTAACTTTAGCTTTCTAAATTCATTTACTTTGTCTAAAACTTCTCAAAGTTACACATTAACTTTCCCGGTAGTTCTCAGTCCGCTTTTAGATGCTCTTGGCGGTTTCATTCAGGAATGCATAACCGAAAAATTGTTAAAACGACGAAATTCGAATTTCATGGTTTACGAGTATCTTAAACGTTCAGGCCAGAGCTCTCATAAAGTGGAGGACATTAATAACGACTTACAGCTTAAAACTCTAAATATAAGACTTATGAGCGTCCTTACTGGGCTTTCTCAGCAAGGACTCATTTCATTTATTTGCGAAGGAAAGAGGGGCGACCGGAGAATAGAAGAGCTTCAGTTTATACCTTATGTTCAACGAACTCACCCTGAGGTATTAACTTTTCAGGAATGGATTAGCCCCGTTGATTAGAATTAACTCTATTTCAGCACGGCCAGTATTTCTGTTTCCGTTTTCCGTGTATTTGGCTTACTTCCTACGGATCGGTAAGCGCTGAGTCTGTGTATGACGAATCCACGCTCTTCATAGAGGCCCAAAGTGAATGGTGTCAGGCTATTTGATATCGCAACAGCAGCGCCTTTTCTGTGAGCGTCAACGAGCATATTTGCTAACAGCACGTGGTCGCTTTGGCTGAACGGTTTACCATCGTAACTGACAAAACTAGTTTTGCTTGTTTTGTCATATGGCGGATCACAATAAATCTGATCTCCTTCGCCGGTTGCGGCCAGAGTCTCCTCAAAACCAGCGGTGATCAGTTCAATACCTGAAAGACGAAATGAAAGGTAGTCTATTTTATTGAAGTCAAGCTTCAGTTCTGTATGTTTCCCCCAGGGCACTGAATAGATTCTTTCTGAGTTATAGCGGCACATACCGTTATAGCCCAGGCGATTCAGGGAGTAAAACAAAGCCGCTCTTTGAAGCGGTTGACCAGAAATACAGGTTTTGTTGAAACGGTCCCTCATCTCATAGTAGTCCTTTTCGACAAAGGTTTTATCCGCTAGGTTTTGGACCTGATTTATAAAGTTAGTTTTCTGTCTTTGAATAGTCCTGTATAGGTTGATCAAGTCTGGATTGCTATCTGCAAGCAATGCATTTTGTGCAAACATGTTCAGAAAAACGGCACCACCGCCTATAAAGGGTTCTACCCACCGGCAACTATGATCGTGTGGGTAGTGATGGCTGATGAAAGGCATCAGTTTCGTTTTTCCACCAGCCCATTTGATTATCGGCATGTGTCTGAGATGTCGAGTCAAAGTGTCTATACCTGAGAGAGAAATTTAGGTGCTGGTATCGTACCTAACCACGGGCTTTAACTAATAACTTAGGGAGCAAAAAAAAGTTGTTTAAGACGCACAGTTTTGACTTTCAGCATTGCGGATTTATAAGATTTTTCCTCACTGATACCTGAACTTTATGTTTTGGATTTATGTCTTTGTTTATGAAGCGATTTTGATGCCATCACAAGAAATGGGGAGCCCTCTTTTTTTGTGAAAAATCAGAATAGGCTCAAAAAGTACCTTTTTTGCGAAAAATTATGGATTTTTTTTTCGGTAGTATCCCCGCTACGCAGAAAGTAAGCAGAAAAATGTAACGGAGCCCCTATGAGTGTTTTACTGACAGAACCTACACAGCAAGCTAATGACAAGGTCTTTAAAACGGCCCATGTTGCCTTTTCAGTAGTTACTGGCACAGGTCGTTACGTCACTGGGCTTAAACAGTTCCGTGATGCAAACCCTGAACTTTGTACTGAAGTAAGTGACCAGAAAGCATGGGCTATCCACCCTTCAGTAATTCAGGTCACGCCAGGCTTCAACTCCCGCGAAATGGGAATGGGTGACGATTACTATAAGCTCCCTGAGGTTGAAGAACACATCTACAACATCAAGAATGCCTACATTCGAGGTGACTATGTAGACCCTATCCGAGTACGTGTCATTGATGGGGTACCTTTTGTTCGCCAGGGGCACTGCCGTTTAAAAGCCGCAATGATGGCATGTGATGAAGATCATGACATCACAATCCTTTGCGTTGAGATTAAAGAAGATGAAATTGGCTGTGAGCTCGCGACCATTGATGGTAACCGTGGTCTTGCGCTTTCTCCTGTTGCGCTTGGCGAGTCCTATCGTCGCCTACATTCTCTTGCTGGCTGGTCACTCGAACGAATTGCTCAACGTGAAAATAAAAGCCCGACGACCATCAGTTCTCTTATCCGCCTGACAACCTGTTCTGTTGTTATCAAGAAATGGATTCATGCTGACGCTATTTCGTATGTTAACGTGCTTTCACTGATCGATGAGCTCGGTGAAACAGAAGCAATTTCACGTATCAAGAAGATGATCGCGGAACTTGAGCAGGCCGATGCGAATGGCATCACGGTGAAAAAAACCCAACATGGTCAGGTACGAGTCAGACCTTCAGACTTCAAGCCAGCACGGATTCCGCCGGTTATTGCCACAAAAGCCGTAGAAGGCGTCAAACTCATCACCACCAGCTTATTACAGAAACTGGGGGATATTGAATTGCCGGAGATGACAGATTCAAGTGCTGACGAAGAAATCAACATTACGTTGAACCGCAGTACTCTGGAGATGCTGAGAAATCTTTCAAAAGAGATCACAGAATCAGAGAACAAGCAGCTTCGCCGTGCGGAGAATCGTCAGGCAAAACTTAATGGTGAGAAGCCAAAATACCCACGTAAAAAAAATGCTAAGAAGGCAGGGGAAGAGACCGATCAGGATACTGACCCACAGCCGGACGCAGAATAATTTACTTTTGGCAAAGTGTTGGTTTTGTCAGAGTCATTAAGGATTCAGGCTTTTTGCCCGCCTTTTTTAAACCTCCATGTATCGTTCTTGCCCCGTTTATGCGGGGCTTTTTTTTTGCTTCTTTCTATGAGTTGACATCTTTAAGTTTTATTCAGAGACATAAAAAACTTTTTCGTGTCACTGAACCTATTAGGTTACAGAGCGACGTTGCTATCCTGGTAAAAGTTTTTTCTAAAGGACCGGTAAAATGTCATCTCTTGATTCTGAAGCTAAACCCGATAATGCAGGTCACAGCGTACTGGCTTTAACAACCTCTCATAGCCTGGTGGTTAGCTCTTCTGAAACATTTCTTCCAGATATGCGCAAAGAGCTCGGCATTATCGCGGATCTTGTTGAGTCCTATAATGATGAACTCTGCTTGTTGAAACACATGGCTGTCCAGTTCAAAACCCACAATCACCAGAAACTTTATTCTTATCTCTCAGGCTACAACCACAGTATCTCTGAAGCGGATGCCTTGTTCGCGGAAAACGCTCTGAGATCTGAATACTGGAAACGCGTTATGGCACTCACTGATGTTTTGCCTATCATGTCGGATGCCAAACGTAACGAATGGGATAAGCAGTTTACGGCCGACCGCTATATTATGCCGCCTCAGGTGATCCCTGATTTCACAGCTGACGCTGTAGTAGGCACAGTCGTTGCTTTGCTTAATGACCGCAATCAATTTATTAAAGAAAGGGTTTACGACGTCTTCCAGTCTCTGAGCCGCAGTCATAAGACAAACAAAGCTTTTGGGTTCTCCACCCGCATGATCACTACCGGAGTTTGCGAGCCGTCTAAATACCCCTGGCAGAAATTAAGGGTGGATTTTAAAGAGTCTGGCATTTCACCACTGAGCGAGCTCCGCGTTATATGCGCATTCTTCCGTGGCGAACAGGTGAAGGCGATCCATAACACCAAATCATTGGTTGAGGCGTTGGTCGAACATGAGGGGTTCAGAAAATGGATCTGCATCGATGGCAACAGTATTCGTTTCAGGGTTTACAAAAATGGATCAATGCATATTGACGTCCACCCTGATATCGCCGAGCGGCTTAACAATATTTTATCAGCTATCGTACCGCTGGCATTACCTGCCGACCGCATGGCTCATAGCAAGAAATCTTTGGAGGCATTCCCTGTACTTAAGCAGTGCATCGACTTTGATACCCGGATGCAGCTTTCTGAACTAATGTTTAAAAATGACGGGGACAATAAATGGAGTTGCTGGACATCTTTAGGGTCTCTCGCCGAACGCAAATCTTCGAGTGTTGCCGCTGACACCCTTCGGTTCTTAGGGGCAACAGTAACAAAATACGATGTGACATTTTCCTATGATCCGTGTGAGGTTATTCGTTACATCGGCCAGATAGGGGAGATGCCTGATATTGTATCGCATCAGTTTTACCCTTCATCTTGCCGAATCAGCGAATATGTATATTCCCTGCTCGGTGCAGGGGAAGGGGATACCCTCCTGGAGCCTAATATTGGCCATGCGGATTTGCTTAAATCATTCCCTGCCGGTGTGATCGTTACTGGCATCGAGCTTGATACTTTGAATTGCCTTATCTCCCGGGCTAAGGGATACGATACGACAGAAGCTGACTTCCTCACATGGTCTAAGTCTAATCAACAGAAGAAGTTTGATTATGTCGTGATGAACCCACCTTTTGCCGATAACCGGGCCAGGCTGCATCTCCAGGCAGCTGCATCTCATCTCGCAGCCGGGGGATCTCTAGCAGCCGTTCTTCCATTATCTCTTCAGGGGCTCGATAACCTTCTGGGGGAAGAATTCCGGACGGAATGGATGGACGTTTTTGAGAACGAGTTTGAAAACACGACCGTTTCGGTTCGCATCCTGTACGCCGAACGTATTCAACAAGAGGAAGTCCTATGAGCAACCAACCCACCAGCCTGCCAGAAGAAGATATTGAGTTTGTTATGGATACCTTTCAGAGGAGCATGGGTAAATCCAAACCTGTCAGGGATACTCAAATAGAGGGCGAGAAACCGCAAAGTAAAGAGTCCGCAAACTCAACTGAAAACCCCGGTTATGAAGAATTCTTTTAATTACGCTCATGATATCCTGGTGCAGTTATTTAGAATGATATTTGAGGGATGGGGGACATTGTGATTAAAAGGCGTAACATTCGACGATCAGTTTATGGATTGCTTATTGTTCTTATCGCCGGAAATGTGTGGTTAGGCCTTAGAGCTGATAAAATTCATAAAGTGCGTTATCAGGATTTCTGGTCACCGGCAACTGTGATTAAAGTAACTGTAATGCCTTCAACGAATGAAATCCAGCTCAGTGGTAAAATCCCTAAATCGGTAAGAGTTTCAAACAATTATGTTGAGTACTCGTTACCGGGCACACTCTCGGACAAGACCATTTACCGAAGCGTGTTAGAAGATGAGATGCTCACTTTGCTTAATGCTGGAGGTCAACTTGAAGTTAAATACACTCTGGACAAGCAGACAAATCGAACTAAGGTATGCACTAAGTGCTTACGGGTGATTAAAGATATTAACCATCAATATTCAGCCACTGAGGTAAAGCATGGGCAGTCCTAAATTTGAAATTGCTGAGCAAATTAAAATGTGGATCGTTGTTTATCTAGTTTGCTTTTTAGCACTTTACTGTGTGTTAAGCGCTCTACATGCGCTTTATGATCCGCTAAATTTACCTGCCCTGACGTGGCCTATCAGCTGGTTCGTGGTGCCTGAAATGACAAGTTTTGGCAGTGCATTATTAGCTTTTGTCCTAACGCCAGGCCTTTGCTCTATAATTGCTGTTTTATTCGGTAAGTCTACCTTTAAAAAAGCTAAAACAAAAATATAGAGTTAATTAGATTGGTGGCTCAGGTTTATAAAACCTCTCACTAGAGAGGTTTATTTATTATTTTTGACTGAGATTAACAGCGTTTTCCATAAATGTATCAATAACAACCGTAAGAGACTGGCTGGTACCATGGCTATACTCAGGCCAAGGTAAAAAAGGATATGAAGAATACGCCATCAACATGATACTGGTTGGGCAACGCCAGTCCGTTGGAACACCTTTACTGTAATGGACAATCATAGCCGGGCGACTACAATCAATATCTCCAGCGTTTTTATCGAGTACGAAAGTAGCCAGAACGCCGGTGTCCTTCTGGGATACGAAAACAAGGCTGTCAGTAAAAATAAAGGCCATTAAGGAAGAGGCCAGGAAAGCGCCAGTAAATAAGGACTTCTTCTCTTTCCAAACGCGTCGAGCATATAACCCCATTAGCGCTACCGCTGAAACCATTCCGGACCACTGAGCACCCAAAGAAAAATCTGTTACTGTTTTAGATGTCATACTTTCATTAATAGTAATCATTGCGACAATGAATGGTGATGCAATTCCAAGTGTTGCTAGGACTATCAGCGATATTTCAGACCGGTTTTCTTTAGCGGATCCTTTACTTATTGCAGACATTGCTCTGAACATAACGAATGTACTGTTGAGCATCAGAAAACAGCATAAGAGCATGTATAACATTGGGTTTCCTCAACCTAGAAGTGATGGTTACCCTGTTATTTTACATAAATTTGACTCAACAGATGCTTTTAAAATCTCGCTTCCTTGAATTTAAAAACATATCAGCACAATTGGCAAACATAAAGGAGCAGCGTCTATCAAAAGTTACTTTTATGATTGGTTGAATACTCATTTTGAAGGCTAAAATCCAAAAAAGTGGGTACAAAAAGTTACTTTTGCGTCATCCAGATGCACTGCCGCCATTTTGCATTCTGTACGTTGGTTGCTTTCTCACTTGATGTCTCTTTTAACAGGCAAATTATCACTTTATCCGACCGGACCTTGTAGGCTGAATCCGTAGAATAAGGCTATAACCTATTCCCGGAGCATCATATGCGTAAAACTCTAATTGGCTGCATGGTTGCAACTGCCCTTGCTACTGTATCTTCGGCACATGCTCAGGTATTTAGCTACTCATTTACAGATACCAATAAGGCTGTTCGGAATATTAAGCCTGCAACACAAACATATCTTAATCCCGCTGGTGTTTTGACTCTGAACTTGATATCGGGTCTTGATCGGTACGAGCGAGTGACGGTCACACGAGACAGCGATAAAAAGGTTATGTATTCCTCCGTCTCGACCAAAACGAGCGTTGCAGATCGTATCGTTGCTGCCGATGGAACAGAATACTATGGAAAGGATATGGTTCTACCGGCGCTCGGAGAAGGGACCTTTACTGTAGTCAATGAAACTCTGGATATTCGCCAGACTGTAGTGAGCACATCTACTTATCATTTCATCGTTGATACAACTCCTCCACGCTATAAGAGTATTTATCCGAGTCAAAACGCAGGTTACGACATGGTACTTTCTGGGCCACTTTGGGAGTTGGGCCGAGGCGGTAGTGGCCAGTTTTCTATATTTGCAGACGGTATTGAGGATGCTAGTGGAATTGCCAAGATCCGTCTTGTCATTAAACGAAGTAATGGTTCTGTGGTCTCCGACAATAACCTGAGTTATGACACAGCCAATAAACGTGCGTTCTATCCGTGGATTAAAGATATGAACACCCAGGCTGGCATGCCCTCAAGTGATCTTGATGAAGAATTCACCTTCAATTTCATCGTTACGGACCTGGCAGGAAATACGCTTAACATTCCTCCCCAGCGGTTTTTATATGACGATCAAATGGGAGAATTTACGCCATTTGCAGTTCATGACTCACGTGTAAGCACCAGTGTTGTACCCGGCATTTCTTCGGGATACGTCCCGTTTAAACGAGGCCTTACAGTGCTGGAAAACCCCTACAAGTTGGTTATACGTATCCCAAGAACTAACTGGAAGCCATATCGAAATGGTGGCATGAGCATTACCAATAACTATGGCGGAGTACAGGTCCTTTCCGAAGATGCCACCTATGTCTACGTGGAAGTTAAGCTGCCACAGGGTGCCTTAGATGGAAACTACTATAGACCTGTGAATACATATCAATGGTCTGGAGGAGATCTTGGTCAGTATGCCAGCTGGCTCAACTGGGATCCTGCCTCTGTAAAGAGTCCGGCTTGGGGAAGTTCACCCATAGAACGACAAAAGGCTGATGGAACATGGTTCAACAGCGTAAACTGGAACCTGTTCAAGGCATCTGATATGCCTATAAAACTTACTAATATCCGGTTCAATGTACAGGCTAGGCCATATGATCAAAAAATCACTGGCGGAGCAACATGCAGTATTCCAGCTGGCTCAACAACCTGTACCGTCTCTTTGCCCCAGGATATTATAAATGGCACTACCGGCTATCTTCATAGTGGCTATGAAGTAAGGTCAACCACCGAAGCAACCTTCTTTGCCCCTATATGGGAGAATATAGCCTGGCATACACTGGGTCCCTCCGTCACTGGATTTGATTACATTGAAACCACCAACATTCTCCAGGTTTACGTGAATCAACCTGGAGATGGTTCATATTTCGACCATGTTTATGTAAATCGAGTTTGGTTGTCAGATAAAAACCGTAACAACGCAGAAATAAGCGTAACCGGCAAACAAACAGGTAGAAATATGGCGTCTGGGAACTACACGTATGAGTTCAACATGAAAGAGGTACCAGAAGGCAGTTATAACGTGGTAATTAATGCCCAAGATACATTCAACAATACCGGTAACCTCCCTTATCAAACTGTTGTCGTTGATAATACAGCACCATCTGTAAGTATTAGCTACGAAGGAAAACCGATCAGCAAAAACGTAACAGTATATGGGCTGGAGAACGTCCGTATACAGCTCACCGATGCTCTAACTAAACCATCCTTAAGCCGTATGACTCTTCGCGGTGGCCCTGTTTCTGATGCGGTGGAATTGTCTTGGGTGAATCTGGGAAACAACCTGTATGCACCTAATTATCCCAAGATCTTTCCGTCTCTTAATGAAGGCGAAACATACACTCTCACAGTTCAGGCCAAAGATGAGATGAACAACGTTAAAGAAAGCTCAGTCGAATTTAACTACCTTCCAAACAATCTCGTCAGGCTAGAGAATCTGAAAACCTTAGCTGTCAATGCTTCTCTCAAAACATCTGACAATACTCCTCTGGCTGTTCTGTATGCCAGCCAGCTGCGTAAAAAGGATGGTTCAATCGCTACAGGGCTTCAGGACGCAGTGCTTACTGTCCGTAAGGACGCTGCATTCGGCGTGACTGTAAATGGTGTTTCTGCGATGCCAGGTGAAAGCAAAGAGCTTCAACTGGATTTGGGGCTCGGGGACAGCCGTAGCTTTCCTATTTTCCCTGCTGTATCCGGCCTTACAGGCAGATCTGAGTTCATGATTAACATTGAAGAATTAAAATAAAGCAGGGCTGTTTTGCTGAAGCACAACGGCCGTCTTCTGATGCGCCGTAGCCCATGTTGTTGCAAATCAGTCCGACGTTCATTGCGTAAGTAACGCTTACTGCGGACCATGGTAGTGATTAGACTCACTACCATGGTCATTTCACCACATATCTTCTCTGCATTGCTCTTGTTGGGCAGACTAGTAACTCGTCACTAAATTGCAGCTTTTGTCTTGCTAAGTCGCTGGTATAACTGCACTACGAAATCGTCAAAAGATTTTATCCCTCATGTAGATCCAATAAATGATCCCAAAGGTGCCAGAGAGTACAAAGAAGATCCCGGTACGCTGTAGGCCGCATGGTTACTGGGCTGGAGCATTGTCACTGACAACAGTAGCGACATAAGTGACAACGGGAGTGACTTAAAAGACAATGGTAGAGACTATTTCGACGTTGGTAATGATTTTAAGTGACAATGGTAGTGAGGTTAGACTTAAACTTCCACTGTAAGGTAAGGTGACTCGCATTATTTAAATAAATTATTACTTTCAATTACTTGCGACACGAGTCTGCATGTATGCTTCTATTTCTCAAAAATTTATCCACCGAAAATGCCTGTGGCTGTGATTTAGCTTTGACGACAGTTTTTATCAGGGAGGCAAGTTGAGACCTGTATAAGAACTAAGCATTTATTTATCCCCATTTTCCACAAGGTAGTTCCAATAATTAGTACCTTAGTGTTCCTGATAGATCAAAAGAGATCCCCGCTGCCTCCAGGCCAGACGGCACAAGGCCTGAGACGTGATCAGTGACAACAGTAGTGATTATTTTGACATTGGTAGTGATTATTATAACGTTGGTAATGAGTTTTTTGACATCAGTAGTGATCAGAGCGACAATAGTAGTGACTTTTCATTAGATCTTTTTAACTTGATCTGATCCGTTGTTGATAAGAGTTGCAGGTCATTGTATGCAAAGAGTTTTTGCCAAGTTTTAATGAGTGGAGTCGTTTTTTTAGGTAGAACTTATGCACAGATATGGATCATCACAATGATCCATCCAGTGACATAGAGTTCGCTGGGGCTTACTATTCACCAATCTGTTTACACATTCAGTGATAACTTATTATGACTAAAGAGAAAGATACTGAGCAGCAGGACCTGGTCACCAGGGCTTTCTCTGTTAGAGAGAAAGAATCAGGTAAAGACATCATTTTGCGTCCTAACAGCAACCGTACGGTGCAGTCTATTGCTTTGATGCGGCTCGGGCTGTTCGTCCCATCACCAAAGAGTGTGGGGCGTCAAAATCGGGAATATAAAACGGTTGGCTTTGACGCAACGAAAGAGTTACAGACGCTCTCTTTAATGGAGAGCGAGGGGTTCACCAATATTTCAATTGTCGGTGAGCGTCTTGATATGTCAGTAGATTTTAAGACGTGGATGGGCATCATTCGAACCTATGCCAATCATCCGATTAACAATGACACGATAAGCTTAAAATTCACTGAATTCCTCAAGCTATGTACGCCTGAAAATTATCGCTCATCTACAGCGTCCAGAAAACGTATAGACGCCTCCTTACGCAGGTTAGCATCCGTTACCTTGTCGTTCACCAGTAATAACTCGTCCAAAGTCTATACAACGCATCTGGTACAGTCTGCCCTGTTAGACCCGGAATCAGATCAGGTTGTCCTTCAGGTTGATCCTAAGATTTTCGAGCTCTATCAATACGATCATAAGGTTTTGATGCAGCTGAAGGCAATTAAGGAGTTGGCCAAGAAGGAAAGCGCCCAGGCTCTCTATACGTTCATAGAGTCATTACCGCCAAATCCTATACCGATATCCCTTACTCGGCTGAAAAATCGTCTGAACCTCAAAACACGAGCAAATAGTCAGAATGCTACCGTGAGAAAGGCTCTTGAAGAGTTGGCATCGATAGGATACCTCCAGTACACCGAAATTAAGAAAGACGGAAAAGTATACTTCCAGATTCATAAGCGGGATCCCGATCTGAATTTGAACAATACTCAGCCTCCTTTAGAAGTGGTTGAAGATGAAGAAGAGAACTCAGGGTCTTCTGTTTTAGAAGGTGAGTTATGCCCACCAGCTGACCCGATAGACGGCGATGATGTTCTTACCGTCCATGATTTAACCGCTGAAGAACTGCGCTATATTCGTAGTCTTCGAAGCCAGAAAAAGAACAGCAACGCCAGCTAAAGTTAACCCGGCGGTTCAGGCTCCGGGTGCTAAATTACTTCTTCGATTTTCGTTAGTCCCAGCCCGCTCTTTCACGTCAACGGTAATGAGTCAAAAGTCATTACCGTTGTCATTGTTCTCTACCACCCTATGTAGATCGAGATTGCGAATTCAACGCTTTCTCCTGAGTCACCTGTTAACACCCGGTTTCTACGCTTTACTTCATTGGCCAGTACATCCAACGGAAAATATCGTAACGGGGTGACAATGGCAGTGAGTTGACCCACTCACTACCATCGACATTCAAATCCCGGCTTCTCTGGTAGCTATAGTGACAATGGTAATGATGTGTACCTTACTGGCATTGTCATTGTCCTCCGAGTGTGCGTTCAGCTTTGGGAGGACACCGGAACTTAATGCGGCGAGTCACGGCCATTGTGAATCTCGATTGGATTGGCGAATACGGCTTCCGGTTGGGCCAGATGTCAATGGTTATGCTTCATCCAGCTCATTACTGTAGTCATTGCCGTTCAGCTGAGCTGATGCTCCTCTCATTCTATGTGGCGACAACGGTAGTGAGCCCAGAAAGTGACTACCGTTGTCATGGCCGTCCAGTAGAGCGGGTCAACCTCTTAAATCACAGGGTGACAACGGTATTGAGCCCAGAAAGTCACTACCGTTGTCATGGACGTCTGGTTAAGCGGATCTACCTCTCAATTCACAGGGTGACAATGGTAGTGAGCCCAGCAAGTCACTACCGTTGTCATAGTCGTCCCGTTGAGCAGATCAACCTCTTAACTTACAGGATGACAACGGTAGTGAGCCTATTAAGTCATTACCGTTGTCATTGCCATCCAGAAGAGCGGATGATCCTCTCAATTCATACGGCGACAATGGCACTGAGCCCAGCAAGTCACTTCCGTTGTCATAGCCTTCCAGAAGAGCAGATGAGCCTCTTAATTAACAGGGTGACAACGGTAGTGAGCTCATTAAGTCATTACTATTGTCATGGCCGTACAGCTGAGCTGATCATCCTCTCAATTCACACGCCGACAATGGTAGTGAGCTATTAAAGTCACTACCATTGTCATAGACGTCCAGTTAAGTGGACCATCCTCTCAATACACACGGTGACAACGGTAGTGAGCCATTAGAATCACTACCGTTGTCATTGCTTTTCAGGTGCACTGATAAGGCTCTCAATAGACACGACGACAATGGCAGTGAGCAATTAGAGTCACTTCCGTTGTCATTGCTTTCAGCTGAGCTGATAAGGTACGTCATTTACACGATGACAATGGCAGTGAGCCAATCGAGTCACTACCGTTGTTAATGCCGACCAACCGAGGGAAGGGTCCGCTCAAAGAACTGAGTGACAACAGTAGTGAGATCATCCAATCACTACCATTGTCAGCTTAAACCTGTAGGACGAAGAGGCTTGTCCGATAAAATGACGACAATGGAAATGAGCCTATCCATCACTACCACTGTCATTAAAGTCCAGCGGTTCAACGTTAATCAGTAGCTCCGGATGACAATGGTTGTGAGTCAGGCAATTCCCAAGCATTAAGTGACAGCAGCGTAACACCTCTAAGCTCACTCCTGTTGTCAGGGGTTAGGGTATTGAGTCTCTACCGTCGTCAGTGTTTCTGAGACACCAGTATTGCAGATCACTACAATTGTCACTTAAGTATCGACGGGGGAATAGATGCAAGTGACTGGCTAACCAGTACCAGTTTAGATTCAAAACGATCCCATCTTTGTGGATGCACTTGAGTAAGCTCGTATGACGATATGTCAGAGAAGTGACAACGGGAGTGAGTTGCCGGACTCACTACCGTTGTCATCCCCGGTTGAAGGAAGAGGATCCCCGGGGCTGTATATTTACCGGGTATCCTTACTCAAGGGTTTCGACACTCACTCCCATTGTCGTAATCAACGAGTGTGCATTGTCTTTTAAAAGCATCGCTGGAAACGTACGATTAAAGTAACTTTTCTTTCGGTTCTTCCTTGCGAATCTCTGAAGACGTACTGGCTGATCGGAGTCAAGGAGGGCAGTAAAATTGAAGCCGTCAGTTTTACTGTCGGCTCCGGGTAGTTACTTCAACTCGTCGATCTGAATCATGAATTCTGAGGTGCCAACTTTCCCATTTTCGGAAGGATAAACGGGTAACAGAAGATTATCCCCCTGGCCCATATCTATTTGCACCTCAACTGACTCACCTGGAGCCGCCTGTGCCCCGTTAAATTTAATACCGAAGGCTGCATCCTTCCGCACAGTCAGCGTTGCGTTCTGGACCCCTTTAGCAATTTCTCCATTTGTCTTACGCAGAACGTTAGTGGACAGGTACGCAAGGGGTACGCCATCTGTCGTTTTGAGAGGCGAACTGACCGATAATGTGCGTAGATTATGTAACTGCACAAGGTTATTCGGTAGATAACTGAACTTCTGAGTATAGGTTTTGGTATTCGACTGACTATCGGCAACTGTTACGCTAATTGAATAATTTTCAGATGGTTCGAAATTTGGGAACAGCCTCGGATACTCAGGCATGTATGTATCTTTGCCTGCCGGTGACCACGTAAGCTCAACGTTATCAGCTGTGGGGCCACCTACGAGCTGAAGACGGGTTATCCTCGGGGTTGTCAGATTATCTGCCAGAGCGATCCTGAGGTTCTCCAGGCCGTACACTACCGTATCGTCTTTTACCGGCTTTCCGTCGAATGTTATGGCCACTGTCGGAGGAGTGTTATCCAGAGCAATTTCTCCGAAAGTTTTATTGGTCTGGTTCTGGAAGAAGTCCCTGATGTTGACCTCAACGTTGTATTTTCCTTCAGACTGACGGGATAAATCATAAGCAATCGTGTAGTTACCTGAGATACGAGATTTGATTACGCCTGTGGGTGACATCCGGGTACCGGTGTTCTTATCGGAAAGATAAAATTCCCTCAATGAGACCGAGTCGAACCAGTTACCATCGCCTTCAAGTGACGCCAGTACATCCAGCTGCTTGTTAGTCTCGTCATATGATATCGAGTTTATTACCGGCAGTTGTTTATTGTTCCAGCGTGTCATAATCCATTGCTCAGACCGCAAAATGGGATTGCTGATGCTGCGAACGAAGTAAAGGATCCTATTGTAGCCCTGGGTACCCAAGGCCATATCAAACGTCTCAGGCGCTTCACACGAGGTTTTTCCTGCCGGAATGGTGCAGGTCGCCTTACCGCCGATCTCTTGTGCAAAGGGCCGGGCTTCAACGTTAAAACGAAGTCGGGAAATTTTAATTGGCAGTCGTGATGAAGCCACACTCTCAAAATCCTTCCACTTAACCCAGTTCCCCTTATCATCGAGGAAATCTACCCAGGTACCCGCAAATGCAGGCGTTTGGTTTGCAGATGGGTTTAGAACGAGGCTGTATGACGGATAATACCCTCCCCACTGGCCAAAGTTCGCCATACGAGCCATATCCCCATTAATTGAGCCATAGGGAAGAGTCATTTCAACATAAGCATAAGTGCTGTCTACAGCTATCTCTTTGGGGGCGGAATATTGATTGATGAACTGAAGCCCACCTTCTGAATAAGCACGGTAGTTAGATTTTGGGATCCGGTAGACTAATCGAATAGGGTTTTCGTTAACGACCATACCGGCTTTGTAAGCCGGATAATTAGAAACCCCGGGTACGACGCTGGAAGACGTATTTGGATCATGAACGGCCCACAGTGTCATCTCACCCAGCGTGTTGTCGTAGCGAAATTTTTGAGTTGGCAGCGTTCGGCTATTACCTGCGTTATCGAAGATAACAACTTTTGCAGTAAAGTCTTCATCCAGGTTGCTGTCTGGTATTCCGGTTCCCTTAACTGAATTCTTAGAGTAAGTGTGGTACATCTTTTGGCCGGATACGTCATACTGCATCTGTGTAGTGCTGTAGAGGCTACCGTCCTGCCTGTAAATATATATTAGGCCCTTATCAATACCATTTGCATCACTTACGCCCGAAGAGGTGAAGTCATACTGCCCCGTTGCCTCTAATCCAAGCTTCCACACGTCACCAGCGGTAGAGCCAGAACCAGTATTAGCGGTAAGAGCATTTGCCGCTGGAGGGGTGACATCAATTAGCCAGTTATAGTTATAGGTCGCTACAGGCTTCTGATTGAGATCTAACACGTTTATCTGAACGACAAATTTGCCTTCACCCAAAGCAGGCAAAGTTACTTTTTTGCCGTAGAACTCACTACCGTCAGCAGCTGTTAGTCGGTCTGATACACCCGTCCGTGTAGTCGTAGTATTAAGAATGACAGTTCCAGTGTCTTTCGTGACTTTGACATTAACGAAACGATCAAGACCTGAAATAAGTGTCAAAGTTACCGGTGATGCCGGATTAAGCATAAGACGAGAAGACGGGGCGTGGATCTCAATACCGTTCGTGTCTTTAAAGGCCGATTCATATATCTGAGCTGGGGCCTGAACAGACATACCGAGTCCGGCTACAGCAGTAATAAAAGCGAGATGTTTCATTCTTATTCCCCTTTAGGTTTGGTGTTATTTTAAGCTTTTCCTAAAGGTCACTATGTTCGTAAAAGTATAAAAAACTTCTCCATATGGTGCTCGAAATTACAAATCTATAATTTGCCTTTCGACAAACCTTATTGTGCGTTCAGGACGGAAATCTTTCTTTTTGGAATTACATCTGACATTTCTGTGGTGTCCAAACTGGCAACGATTGCAAAACTTATAACATTAGCCTGAAACTATCGGCATCCACATATCGCATTAAGTGATGCTTTTACTTTGTGTAAAAAAGAATCAGGATAAATTAGGTATGTCAGATATAAATGCGTTAACGGACGGCATATATGAATCAAAACCTGGCGGCATTACGCCACCAGTCGAGAGGGGAGTGAACCTCAGTCAGTACGTCTACCTTCGTTCCGCAAGGCGCTTCTTGTTGTGAATTACAAACTGCCCTGGCGAGAACTGCATCATTTCACCCCTAGCAACACACGTGCCTCTTCAACGGTTTGCCAAGAAGGCATTGCTACGCCAGATTGAGTGCCGTTGCCCCTGCGCTCACCTGTGTCACATTCTACATAAAGACGCATCAGCATCGCTTCTGTTTCAGCGGCCCGGCTATTATCCATTACCAGTTCTGCTGCGCGTCGTAGCTGTTCTGGAATGTCATTCCACATTCCCGCACCACTTCTGTCTTTGTTAGTGAGCAAGTCTTCAATAGCAGATGAAGCCATGTTAAGCAGGTCAGCCGAAACTAAAGGCATCGGCGGGGCGGTATAGAGGATTCGACGTCTTCCGCGTCTGTCTGGATCGTATTTATCATAAAAAGCTTTGTTCACATCTTCCCAGTGCCACTGAAGTTGCCCGGTTGCGTCATGGTGGCAAAACTCGCACTGATAAACAGGCGCAATCGACATAACTGCCTTTCCAATACGTGCCAGTACAGCAACTTCGTCAGCTCTGAGACTCATTGCTTCGCTTGGGTTACTACCCTCGGCAAATTCCAAAATTTGTTCAATACGTTCTGGTGTGAAAGTGGTCATAGGCTTTGAAAACATATTTTTCCAGTTGTGCTTACCATATCATCAGGCATTAGGAGCGTTAGCGAATAATTAACAGGTCAGGACCAAAACTAAATCCTTCCCCCATACGGTCTTCATGACGGGAGACATATGCCTTACCGTATTTCTCCAGATCCTGTAAGCGATCTTTTGCCAGATTCCACGAGTATTCCTGGCCCCACACGGGTCCGTCACGCCCGTCAAAGCGGTCAGGTTTACAATTTGCTTTCAGAAGAGCGTAGACATGCTCCACCGTGGGTAGCTGCAAAGCACTATTAGCCTGAGAAACGGCAGTATGCGTCATTTCTGTTCACTCTTTATTGATTTAGTCAGTTAAGCCGGTCAGGTAACTTTAACCGGCTACTCGTATTAAGATTTCTTTCCGGTTGCTTGTCAGTTAGCGGCGAAGATCAATTTCAAGGCGGGCTGTTTTGACCTTTGTTCCGGACTCCCTAAATGTATCATCCGGAAGAGGCGAAATTTGTCCGCCAAGTTGTTTGACTCGCTCCCTGAGCGCTTTTGTCAGTGTGTCTTCCCGGAACAATACCCCAGCTGACAGAATGGCCTGTAAGCGACCTCGCTTAGCGAGCATTGCGATGGCATGCATGACTTGTTTAACGTCAGAGCGTTTAAGGAATGGTGGATTCATAACGATAACATCAAAAGTTTCATCGGGCTGGTACCCAAGAAAGTCGGTATGCACCAGCTCGACTCCTGTGCTAAGGACACTATCGTTCTTCACTGCAAGGAATCGCTCATCGTTCAATTCGATCCCGGTAATCAATGCATCCGGAGCCGCCAGTTTTAAGGCTTTCAGAATGCGGCCATCACCAAACTCTGGCTCCAGTACACGCTCCCCGGCAGCTGGTTCAGCGCGTAGAACCATATCTGTGACTAAATTCTCAGGTGTAGGGAAGAAATTGAACAGATCTCGTGGGATGTCAACCGAACCTGTCAGAATGATTTGCTCGATACGCTCAGCTGCATCCGCCGTAAAAATATGTGCCTGCTCTTTTCGGTTCCATTTGCCACCGGCGGCTTCGAGCACTTTGTTTGTCTTAACATAAATGCTGCGGTCGAGCTGGTCGGCCAGGAAAAGAAAGTTCCCTTCAGCACGGCAGCGAGATAAGACGTTCAGAACTTCAGTTGAGATTTGCATTAAAACTCCATTAAGAGGATTTACCCGCCTGGCGGCAGCGGGTTGGTTACTTAAACGGGACAATTCAGATTTGGCCTTGGTTAGTCGGCAGACAACAGCAGGGATGGGCTGTTATAAGAGAAGCGGTCAACGGGAGCCTTATCAAATCGCTGACCGCTTGCATCAGGGGTCAGAACGAGTCCGTTATGGGCGCAATGAATGTGGAGCAACATATCCCCGCCGGTGTTGATGTGTAAGGCAGGCACACCCTGATCGATTTCGAACATGACACCAAAACAGGGGTTACCTTCCTTGTTAACAACTTCACAGTGGATGTTATGTTGGCCGGTAACGCTGACCTGATAGGCCTGACTGTCCTCTTCTGGCAGTGTTTCCTCCTCCAGGCGCCAGTCCTGAAGTGTGAGGCTAATTTCAGGGGTGTCATGCTCTTTCTGAAGAGCCTGGATACCTTTACGGAACAGCTGCATCATTTCAGGAGTAAGGCAGTCTTCCTCAGCTCCAAAATGTTCTTTCCAGCCTTCAGGATCTGCATACATCCAGACGTTTTTAGCGAGCGAAGGTAAGGAAGCATCAGGCTCTACAAGGAGGTGAGGGATGTTCTCTTTGATTCCGAGATAACGTACCGGCTGGCCATTAAGCGGTAACCCATCCGACACTGTAACTTCTGTTCCTGGCAAGACGACGCTGTTTACCAGACCTCCACAATGTTCGGCCACCACGCGGCCTAAATCTGCCATAAACATCCGATGCTTTTCTGGTGAGTCCAGCTCACCAAGGAGTTCAGGTTTAAGCAGTAAACCGGTAATAATCTCAGTCAGTTCACGAGGAGATACTAATTTATACATTTTGTTTTCCTTTTCTGTGTTGGCTTTATATTACCAATCCAGATGCACGAGCTAATAACCTCCAGACAACTTTTTCAAAAATTATTTACTTAAAGCAGGGTGCTAATATGCGCAAGAAATGAATTTAGGAAGGACGGCTTCAAATTTAACTTTTTGGTTTTTTATTTTAGACGGACTTTAAAATAGCATCGTTGATAAAATAATAAACATGGTTTGTTTTTTTGTTTGTATTGACAATCAAATGGGTATAAATTAATTTACTTACATGGCGTATATTTAACGCCACCGCCCCGGCGGCACCGGGCATAAAAGGAAAACCATTTTGAAACCGATGCTCAAAAAAGATTTTTTTTCAGCTATTGAAAACCTTCTCAAAGCTGGCTTTCAACCTCGCTTTTACACTGTTAACAGTGGCCGAATCGGTCTCATTACATTCACTGATAAAAATGGAACAAAACAGGTCGAACAGGTTTATTCCTGCACTTCTTTAGCCGCCAATACTTTTGGAAAGCGCTTCACCACTTGGTTAGAAGAAATTTTTCAAAAGCATAATGAAGAAAAAGTAGCTGATTCCGGGTTCGAGGTTGGTAGCCGTGTCTGGGATAAATTGATGTATACGTTGCGCACCATTTCAGAAATTCGTGCCGGGGGGGTGCTGGTGCTGGATAACGGTGCACAGCGTACACTGGATGAAGTGCAAAAAACGGCACCTGAAACAAACCAGGTGGAGCCAAAGGAAATCTCTTCACTTCAGGAGCTGCTGAACGCTTCCAAAAATCTGGAGCCGACTTCGCCTGAGCTAATTGCGGCTCTTAATGAGGCTCTGTCAACCGCCATAAAACGGTGAATGCAACGGCAGTCTGGCACATCAGGCCTTGTCAGAGATTAGGCCTGAAAAGCACTTACGTACCGATATAACACCTAATTCCCCTCTAAGGAGATTGCCCTAAATGGCGATGAATAAAAAAGAACAAGCCGCGTATGATGAGCTGGTGGCACAGGCCAGAATAAACCGCGCTTTACGCTGGTCTGACTATGGCGTTGAACGCGATATGCCCGTACCAGAGGTCTCGGGGGAATACCAAAACGGCTGGAGCTTCAACACCGCCACTGGCACTGTTTATCCGACATGGAGCGGAACTACGGTTCACGGCACACGGGAAGAGGGAGAGGTTGTCGATGCAACCTCCCGCCGCATGCGAGGCATGAATGGTAGCCAGAACGGCATACCACAATACAGCACCAAAGAACGCGCCCTGAAGGCATTACGCTGTTCGCTTGAAATCAAGTTTGCCATGCAGCTGGATGCCATAGATAAAGCTATCGCAAAAGAAATAGAGCTGTCCACCGCTCGCCGGGAGAGCGATACATCAGATGCCTAGCGGTAAACCATCAATTCAGGCCCGTGATCAGAGGGGCCTTAACGCCCTGAAAGAGGCGGTTCCAGCGACGGCACAACTACAGATGCGGGTTACCCCTGAACGTAAACTGCGTTACGTCAATCAGGCAAAGGCCGAAGGTCTGGGTCTAACAGACTGGGTCCAAAAGCATATGGATAACGTGTGTGATCTGGCAGGCCAGCCTGAAATAACCATGTACAAAGATGATGGAGAAACAAGTGGCCAAAAATAACAACAGTCTCAAACAGCATGTCTTCAATATGCTGTCGGCTGGCAGCGAACTTAAAGAAGTGAAGCGTTTTCTCACCAGCAAGCGAGTTAAAGCCCGCCTGGCAGTGTCAATGATCCACGAGCAGGCGATTGCTGTGCAGAACACTGAATACCAGAATTATCCGGCTTATAGCTAACTGGTAACAACAATTACAGAGAGATACTTAAAATGAGCGTAAACCCAGAATACACCAGGGTTCAGCATGTCCAGATTATTCGCGAGCGAGATGGGCAGAAGGAAGTTGTTCGAGTCTATGATGAAGATGGCGACGTGGTTCTGTGTTTACCTGCCTACATTCAGGATGAGGAAATAAATCTTATTCTGCGCCGGTTGAATGACGTATATTCAGTCGGATATCGTGTAGGTGATGCAGCCCGCCGCCGCGCCATCAAAAAAGCGCTGGGGGATGATGAGGAGTAAGGCCATTTTTACTGGCAAGATATCTGTATACCGGAGTCTTTAGAGTACGTTCTAATGGCTCCGGATTATTAATACTGTTTTACTCATGCAATAAAAAGCAAACCAAAATTCTTTCGCTAATTCATTTTTAAATGCTCAAATCATTAAATGTAAGGAGCGTTATTTATCAATAGGTATGGCGTTCTTAATGGCTATTAAGCTAGTTCTGCTTTCGCTTGCTTCTGGAAATTAGGGAAACCTAATTTTACCCTATCAAAAAGTAACTTTTCTGGTTTTGTTGCATTCACGTAAACAAAAAAAGTCCCGCCGGGCAGAAAAGAAAAACATCAAAAATAGCTATTTTCCCGAAAAGATCACGAACACTGAAAAAGTATCATGGGGAACCTGATCAGGAGACAACCCATGAAAATCAAACTAGCCCTGCTTATTGCATTTGCAGGTTTCAGCGCAGGAGCTTCCGCTGAAATCGCAGAATTCAGCTTTAAAGATACCCTGAACGTTAAAAAGACCGTATCGCCTGCATCCGTATGGATTAATCCGGTAACGAGCTTTGACGTTGCCGTTATTTCCGGTCTGGACCGTTATATTACGCTCAGTCTGCTGAAAAGTGACGGGAGCCTCATCTGGAGCACGAAAAGCAGCCTGGTTACCGTTGATGACCGTACCACATCTTCGACAGGCTTTGATTATTACGGCAAGACTCTGACCGTACCAGCGATGGGAGAAGATAGCTTCACCCTCAGAGAGGTGATTACCGACTTGCAAGGGAAGGAGGTCTCCCGGCAGGATTACCCGCTTGCAATTGACCGAACGCCTCCGGCAACGGGTACCATAAGTTATACGAGAAATGGGTGGAACTTTGGCAGCGAAGCGATCTTCACTTCAGTACCAGCCGGTATGCAGTACGCCAGCGTCCAGGCACTGGTCTTTAATGGACTGAGTGATAAAGGTTCCGGGCTTGCTAATGCTGAATATTTCATAACCGATGCCGCTGGAGTGGAGCGTAAAAAGCCAGCGGAAATTAATACAGTGGAAGGTAGCGTAACCGTTCAAGTCGCCGACGCAAGCAGCAATGCCCTGGCACCGGAAAACCGCTCTGAATATAAAGTGGGGATCTACCTTTATGACAAAGCGGGAAACAGGAGCGAACTAAGCCGCCGAAGCGTAATTGATCGGGTTAAGCCTGACGATATCATCCAGGTGCAGGACGCCACTACCGGATCATGGGTCTCCTATCAGTCTGGCATGACCGTCTTCCAGAACCCTATTTCCGTACGGGTATTAAGGAAGAAAAGTGACTTTACTGCTGTTAACGGTTCCAAATATGGCTGGGCGGACTCGAATTTCCAGACGTCCGATAGCACTTATAATATCTATACTTTCAAATACATATATCCAAATGTGGGGGATACTTATCATGAATTTCAGACTCTGGCGGGAGGAGTAAGACGAATTCATCATAACTCCCTCAACTTCACTCCAGCCCCGGCGATGGAAATAGCCCCGAAGATAGTGGCTAAAGAGATGTACCGGAGTGATACCAGTGAGTGGTTAACTCAGGCCTCAATCAGCGTTAAAACCGCCACCATTAGCCGCATAAAGGTAACCGCAGAACCCCGACCATACGTGCAAAAGTTCAGAACGGTAAAAAATGCAGCCTGGTTCTGCACTATTCCTGTCGGACAAAGTTCATGCGAGATGACGGTTAACTTCAACTACACCAGTGACAAAGGATTTGAGTATCTGCATCTTTACTCGGGAAAAGATGGTGACAGCATATTCGATGCGCTTGCTGGTAATTTTACGGTTATCTGGGATAACAACCCACCGGTGGTTAATGTCGCTCAGGTAAACAAGGCCTCCAAGACAATCACTATGACGGCCACCGATAATGATCGCGTCAACGCCTGGAACATCAGCTACTGGGATACCAAAGTTTTCGAAGCCACCCTTAAAAATGCCCGGGGGGAAACTTTCACCCTGAAGCCTGTGACTGTCAGTGAAAGCGATTATAAAACCAAAAACGCCACTTTCTCATACGCTGGTCTACCGGACGGGGATTATACGGTTGTTAGCGTGTCTGCCACGGATCTTGTTGGAAACACAGGAACCAAAACGCTTAATGCACCGCTGAAAATTGACTCAACGCTTCCGGTTATTGCGTTCAGCTTTAATGGCGCAGACGCAGAAGGAAAACTGGTTAAAGGGCTTGAGAACCTACGCATAAGCGTTACTGATGCCTCTGGGGATGCTTCCCTGATATCGCTTCAGCTCGCTGGTGGACCTAACTCTGAAAAGGTCACCCTTGCATTCACGCCGCTATCCAAGGATGTCTTTATTCCTGAATACCCCAGAATCTTCCCCAATACTGACGAATCGGGACAGATGTATCATCTGGAGGCTCTGGCTATTGACGAATCAGGTAACCGGACCACTAAAACGCTTAATTTTACCTACCAGCCAGCTAACCTGATTATGCTGGATAATCTCAAGACGCTGGCCACAGCCGTAGCACTGAAAGCAACGGACAACACGCCGCTGGCCATCATCCGAACCAGTGTGTTGCGTCGTCAGGACGGTTCTATCATTACCGGACAGTTAAACGGAACCCTGACTGTTCAGAAAAACGCCCAGTTCGGCGTTACGGTTGCCGGAGTTACGGTCCAGCCTGGTGAAACTAAATCGCTGTCACTGGATCTTGGTAATGGTGAAGAGCGCACATATCCCGTTACTCCCGCTGTAAGTGGTCAATCTGGCACGGCCACATTTGCTATAGAATTCCCTCAAACATAAACCCTACACAAGGGTACGGTAGTATGCCGTACCCTGTTACGCCATCCTCAATGTAAAATGTAGAGTTGAGCATGACTTAATTATTACTTTCTCATTAAGTGTCTCTTAAACTGCAAACGGGAAAGTAATATTCCCGAGACGGGAAGGACTCCTTCCTTTTGGTTATAATCTATGATGCTAAACTGTGTAATTACACCGGAACAATGTCCTCGTTTAAATCGCTGGCACCAGTACATGATTTATCCATGAATGCTTTTTGATGCAATTTTACTTCAGAATGCTCTTAATTTTTTAAACAAATTATATTTGAATCCTTCGTGTATAAATTTGCAGACCCTCTCTCAATGTTTTTTTAAAATATTTACTCTCAGGTTATTAGCCAGTAGATTCATTCTGTCATGATTACTCCAGAACTAACCGGAGGAATCACATTATGACCAAATATTATGATCGCAGTGGAATTGAAATCTCCAGCGCAAAAATCCGCTGTGTTGATTCTGTAAAAGGTACTGCGGAATATACTTTTCGTATTGTTTGCGATAAATGCAATGGGCGGGGAGAGCGTAAGCATTTTTATAGAAGTCGCTGTATGGCTTGTAAAGCCACGGGTTACAGCCTCGAAACGACCCGTACTGCTTACACGCTGAATGCGCTGTACCGCATTAATGCGCAAGCTGCCCGCAAAGTGTCAGCATCCCTGCAAGACGAGCGTTTAAGGACTGAAAGCGCCCACAGTTCTGCGTTCACAGCATGGTGCAGGTCTCATCAAAAAATGGTTGATGCAATCACCCAACAATCCAGTAGTAATAATTTTCTGGAAAGCCTTAAGTCTTCTTTAACCCACCAGCGTCAGTTAAGTGATAAGCAGCTGGCAGTTGCCGCCCGCATTTTAGGTATTCATTAATTCAAAGCCCTTTTAATTTAATTTTAAGGTCAATTATTACGGAGGAACTATGATCCATTCATTTAAAGACAGACGGCTTGAAAAGTTCTTCCGTAATGGAAAAACAACGGCAGGTATTCCTTCTGAAATTATTAACGCAATTCTGTGTCGACTTGAAACGCTGGATAATGTCCAGAGTGAGCGGGAGTTATTATCCAACAGCTTGCGTTATGAACGCTTAAGAATGACGTCAAACCGTTATTCCTCCATTCGAGTAAACTCTAAGTATCGATTATTCTTTGAATGGAATGATGGCGCACATAATGTTCATTTGTCTGCACATGACTATAAATCGCTCATCCATTAAGGTTAAAAATGAAGCTATTTTCAATTTCATCCCGGGATACAAGCATGGACGCGATGTTTTATATCCAGGCCAGTACTAAACAACAGGCAAGTTACATATTTAGTACCCTTTCCCCGAAGCCTACTGCGAACTGCCAGCTTACAGATTTGCAGAATGAGACGGTCGTCCCTTCCATAAGCCCTATTTCGCTTTCACTTAACCCCTGGTCGATCAATTCCCAGTCCCGAACCCGGGAACTGCGTATGGCCACGCATGGTCTTAACCTGATCTGTGCAGTCACGGATGAGCATACCCGTCAGATAGTTGACTTTTGCGATAACCTTGGACAGCAGCTTAAGGATCCGGACGACAAAAGCGCCTGGGTTAAGCTCATTAATTCTGAATGCGCTTTGCTTAATTCTCCGCGTCTCTATCCCGTTCTGCTTGAGCCGGATACACCGGCACAATTTGAAATCTTTGTGCCAGCTCCGGAAGATGGAGAACACGACACGGTCATAGCCAGCGTTGTTAAAGAATGTTTCGGAGATGAATGCCGGTACAGAGTAACGGACAAAGCTTTTGCAATGTCGGAAAAGCCAGTCATCAGGCTGGAAGCTCATTTCAATGACAAACGCGAAAAGGTTTTAGAACTGACCTTTTCCTGTTTCAATCTTTCACTCTCAGCGTCCGTGCATGAAAACCAGCTACGTCAGATTTTGTTACTTTGCGAAGACTTTGGCGTAAGGCTTCAGGGTAGAGCAGGGGCATCCTGCCACGTTAATATGCGCAGTGCTTACCGTCGTCTTGCTCATGTTGGCACCGGCTCTCGCCCAGGTGATGACAGTGATGTGCGGGTCTATACCTCGTTAAAAGAAGAAAAAGATGTTAAGAGGCTGCTTGATAAGTCAACCAGGGGAAGTGAGCTTGTACCGGCGAGGCACGGGCAGCAGTTTAACGGGGTCTTAGTGAATGCCACACCCGCATCGGCCACTACTGGTTTCATTTACCTTTCGCATGATTTTCCGGAAGGCCAGTTTATGATGACAGCCGAGGTGTTGCATGTTGGAATTACACCAGGCGGTATTTACTACATTGAAACACTGGACGGTTACCGGTTTATCGTGACAGCGTTTGAGAAGGGATTAATGAACGGTTTGAGGGAGTTTATAGCTGCAAATGAGGAATATTTTAAGTATTACCGCTGGTCTTAGTATCTGAGCTGAAACCGGTAGGCCAGGGAAGGCAACCGGGAAAATGCAATTTAACCTGATCCTATACCTACGACTATCTTTATCCACTTATAATAGCCTCACCAAATTATAATGCCCGATCACCGCATTTGCTTAAACCTCACATATTCTTCTTATGCTTCCCCTGATAATCTACGACCGAAAGACAAAGGAAAGTGAATACGAAATAAGATTTATGAGCACATAAAAGTTACTTTTCCTTGGTGGCACATCACAAACATTGTGGGTTTCATAATCCTTTTTGTTATTTAAAAAGGATGTGTTCAATTCTAATTAAAGGTGGTATTTTTTTTGAAAGTTTGCTGGGAGGTTATTAGCTGGGGGGATGGGTAACAGTATAATAAGTACAGATGAAAAGGAGGTTTTATGAAAGCGTTAGACGTGGTTTCAACTCAACTCAACTTTATTAATCTGTTGGATCAGGCAGGATATGCTCTTTCAGAAATTGTTGTAAAACGCTTCAGTGCTGCACCAGCCTTTAACGAAGGGCACTGGTTGTTCATTGCAGAGCAGGATAACCGCTACATTGAAGTGGTCTGTATTCTCTCTTTAGCTTCAGAAAGCGGAGAGCAGCATATTGATGTTTTTATTAATATGTTCGAAGACCCGATTGATGATGTTATTTCACGAAACATTGAAACCAAAACCTTTGCGACGCTTTATAAATACATTGAACGTATACCTTTTACTCCGGGTGTAAAGAAAGAATTCTTGAGCAGTATTGAGAACATCAATTTTAGTTAATCAAAAACCACAACTTTTTGCCACCAAGTTATTAGGTAATGCTATCAACCTGATATAATTACCTTAACATGAATATGAGCGGAGCCGGGTTATGTCTAATAATACTGAAGTCATTAGCTGTGATTTATTTTCAACTCTATCTTCACTTAATTTTAGCACCGAGGATATTACAGGTTTGACTCCGGCCAACTTTCGAAAGGGAGCTTTCTTACATGCAAAAATTTCTGCTAGCCAGGCCACGCGAGCGACTGATATTTCCATTCAATTACTCACGGATCGTGTTTCAGGTGAAATGAACTACGTAATAGTAATTGGCAGGCACGAAGGACTCCTGCAAAGCGAAGCAATTGACCCAAACGCTGATAAGCAATACCGGGAAAACCGTTATTCTCGCCATTTTATCTCAGTAACCGATGCCAATACCAAAGCCCTGAAAAAAACCTGCAAGGTAATGAAAACATATATCAAAGAGCAGGCATTTAAGCCTAACACCTGGGGGCACAGTTTCATTAAGGGTTGATTTATTCTTGCCCCGGTGAGCCGGGGCAACGCTAAATTAACCTCAAACTGTGCTGGAGGCACAAATGTCTGAAAAACACTTTATCGTTAAAATCCAGAACCGAAACGGCGACCATGAGAATAGCTATGTTCGGTTACTCGTCAGCGATTGTGAGAAAAATGCTTGCCAGACGGCACTCATTTCAGAGTGCCATGGCGAGCTTGAACAGCTGAGTTTTGAAGACGGTGGGGTTTACGACTACAACGGCGAAAATCACTACAGTGTCAGGAGCTGCGTGGAGGTTGCTCCAGAAGACGTTGCAACTTTGCAACGCTTCCTTTAACACCTGCGACATTTGATTAAATATCGGGCGTCCGCTACAGGATGCCCGTGATTTAAACGATTCCTCAAAGATCGCTGTCACTCCTGATAACTGTATTAAGAGCAGGTTTGTGATAGGTTCAGCGTAACAACATTACTGGAATTTTGGTTGCCTTGATGAAGAGCTGCTTTTCTGATTTACCCGTTAAAGACGGCACGTCCGGAACCTGGAAACTGGACACATTCGAAATTACCGCAGATAAGGCGATGAGCCTCGCCCTTCGTGCCGAGTATACAGGTAATACAGACGAGTTTATCCCGCCCGGTAGATATCGGCGTTTGTCCAACGGCTGGGATGTGGTGATGTCCAATACCCCGATGGAGATCAGAACCTGCCAGGATTTTTTAGAGCGAGCCACCGGGCGCGTGCTCATTAATGGTCTTGGTCTGGGGATGGTGCTTCACGCCATTCTTCAAAAAGAAGATGTAACCCATGTAACAGTAATTGAAAAAGAACAGGACGTTATTAACCTCGTTGCGGCCTCGTTTGCAAACGATCCTCGCGTTGAAATTATCCATGCTGATGCAATGATGTATTGCCCACCAGCAGGCGTCACGTACAACGCATGCTGGCACGACATATGGCCAGACTTCGCAACAGCTAACCTCTCACAGATGGATAAGCTGGAAATTAAGTACCGGGACATCTGTGAATGGCAGGGCTCGTGGGGCAGGGAGGAGTGTGAGCAAAAGCACATTGAGTTTCAAAATCTTGGGGCTGATTGAGTACAACTTTTGAAGGTGTCTCCGCTAAAGAAGACTGGGTCTCTTTGCGCATGCCCAGCTGTGCTGCATGACCTGACAAAGCCTATAAATAAACAGATCGGTTTGATTTAGTAATCCCCCTTCCAACCATCAGGCCGATATTTAAACTGCATCTCCATTAAGGATGGCTGATGAGCACGATTTCTACGGATTTAATTGCACGGATCTACGCAGCCTCCGAATTGCCGTTGAGCAACGACGAGCTTTATCGCGAAGTGCAGCGTGAAACTGGCATGTCGGATGCCGAATTGCACGAACTGAAAGAATTTGGGTCAGATAAAACCAGAACCAGCGGCGTCAAACACAAAGTACGCTGGTTTCAGCAGACTCTTCGGCAGGCCGGAGTCATCGAACGCGTTCCAGAAAAACGGGGCGTCTGGAGATACTCCTCTAAGACGAAAACAAACCTACACGAGTCATGGGAAAAGCTCTGTGTTGTCGGTTTCTCAACTTCTCTTGGGGCATCGGTTTTTGGAAACGCCTATGCCTTCTTCAGCAATATCACAGAGCAAATTCATCTTTGCCTGACCTCGCCGCCTTACCTCCTTCGAAATTCAAGAGACTACGGGCATGGCGGGGGGCGTGGCGAGCAGGTTTATATTGACTGGCTTCTGCGTATCCTCGAACCGATCGTGAAACAGCTTGTACCCGGCGCAAGTGTGGCATTGAATATCACTCAAGATAGCTTTAATAGGGGCAGGCCTTCACGTTCTCTGTATCTGGAGCGTCTGACACTGGCATTATGTGACAAGCTGGGGCTTGAGCTCATGGACAGGCTTCAGTGGGTGAATCGCAGTAAGCCCCCATCGCCAACGCACTGGGCATGTAAGCAACGAGTGCAGCTCTGCTCATCGTATGAGCCTGTGCTGTGGTTTACCAATGATGCGAGTAAGGTTCGTTCAAACAACTTACGTGTACTGCAACCGCATTCAGAGCAGCATCTTAAATTGCAGGCAGCAGGCGGTGAAAATCGCACGACCTTTTATGGTGATGGGGCGTACCAGCTTAAAAGCGGATCCTTTGGAAATAAAACAGAAGGAACGATCCCCAAAAATACTTTGTTTTACGGCAATAGCTGCGCTGATACGAGATTTTGCCATTCCATTGCCCGCGAGCTAGGTTTTCCGCTGCATGGTGCAACGTCTCCTACCAGGCTTGCAGCGTTTCTGATTGAGTTTTTGACAGAGCCGGGAGATCTTGTTGTAGATCCCTTCGCTGGCCTGCATAAAGTTCCCATCGCAGCCGAGCGACTTGGCAGACGTTGGCTGGCGACGGACAAAATCATGGAATGGCTGGCGATTTCCCGAAACCTTTTTACGGCCGCACCGGGATATAAGAGTAACCCCATGCTGGACGAGCTCGCCGAACTGTATCGGGCTTAATGCAAGTTAACGGTTTTGATAAAGTGGTTTGAAGCGACAAGCGGTTTATTCATTTTGCATTGTTTCTACCATAAAATGACAATATTAACGGCTTAGCATACGCCGCAGAGATAATTAGGGTGCCATTCATTTCCGGTTGTCTGTATTAACGAGTGTATTCAATATTCACTTGTTTCTCCGATATAGACCCAACAAAAAAAACTGATGGTTGTGATACAGAACTTGTTGAATTAACATCCGGTACATTAACTATATTGGTAATTTAGACGGTTTCTAAATTAAAGGTGGACAGATATGAAGTCAGATACAGAAATGGTTTCTCCTATCGAGTTGCACATTGGCGATCATGTCCAGCGGCATGGTGCTTTATTTGAGGTTATGCATATTGTTGAATCCGAATGCGATATTCCCGGCGGCATCCGGGTAGCAGCATGCATTTCACGGGTTATCGGTGACGTTACGGGCAATATTCCTCGTGGTTGGCTGGAAACACCGAAGCGTATGGCTGAGCGAGGAGTTAAGTGGGCGACGAGTCTGCCTGAGGGGCTTTACTTTAACATCCAGGGGAACGCACATGCGAAAGTAAGCCGGGTTATTCGTAATGTGACTAATTGAAACTTTTTTCTGAATTGCGGTGTAAAAGTTACTTTTCACCGCATCGTTTTCCCTAACTACTAAATCAGAGCTTCTCTGAAATAAGCGGATTTAACCGCTAGCGATTTATTCAGGCCATTTTATTCTAATCATTATCCTACACTTCAAAAATATTCATTATTTTTTCTTCTGACCTATTAGCCAGAATTCTCGATTCGGTATCATTTACTTACGGTAAATCTTTTGAAAACGAGGTAAATGGCATGCATTCTCAGGATCCTATCACGAAATTAACCCAGACGTTGCAACGCGACGATGGTTCTCAGGTTCGTATTGTAGCGCAGCGGAGATATGGAAGTGGGCTTACAGCCTCGCTTGATGTGTACGTTCTCCGTCGTGATTCCTCTGAAAGCAACTGGTCACTGTGCGGAAAAGATCCTCACCCAGAGTGGAGAAAGATGTCAGTAGATGAGTATCAGAAATTTGGACGCTCTGAAATGCTGCGTTATGCCACACCAGGTGAAATTCTCAGGGTGGCATCCGCTATTGGCCAGCCAATGAGCTTCCTCGATGGCAACCCTGCGTTTTAGCCCGAACCCTGGCGACGCCTTTTAAACCGGCGTCATTCTTTTTACGAGCAACAGACGGAGAAAAAATGAATCTGAACGAACGAAGCACGAGCGCAGCAACGCCAGATTTGAGCCGACTTTATCTCATTTCCGGGCGCATTATGTTTGATGATGATGATCAGGCCTACCTGGTCGAAGCCGACTCCCCTGGTGATGCAGAGGAGGCTTTCCGGCATCATATTGCTGACAGTGCCGACGACTTAGAAAAGGTGATTATAGTTTCCTCTACAAGTTTCGCTTCAGCTCACAGCAGTCGCGTAATTTGTCGGCCTGCCGTGAAGTAATTTCAACTTCCAATGATATTTCCCTCTTTATAAAAGCCGCCGTCTGGCGGTTTTTATTTGCAAAAATGAATATTAATCCTGAATGATATTAATTTAAGATGAGGTAGTGTTCATATTCTTCTTCTTAATATTTTTTCTAAAAAAACGCCTTCAGGTTATTAGTTGGTATTAGTGTATTTGTTATGATCTTCTCATCAAATACATTAATTAAATAATCAAGGAGTCAACTGTGGCAGATAATTATACTCAGGCGTCGTTTATTATTCCCTGCACTCAGGAGCAGGCAAAAATGGCACAAGAAGCAATCACATTCGTTACCGAAGCAGAAATTGCAGAAGGTGAGCGTTTGCTTGATAAGCCACTGACAGATTGTTCTCTGACTGAGAAGCTGATCCTCAGTATTATCGAGAACCACCCTGAGTATGACCCTTCTGAGCCGAGCTTTGGGCAACCATCCTGCCCAGACTGCAATTATGAACTGTTGTTCGCAACAGAAGTTACCAGCAGTGGGCTGGCAGTTTTTCATGGAGAGACCATTGATCTTGACCATGCAATTTGCCTCACAACTGCCGTGCTGTCGGTATTCGACCTCTCGGAAATGGTAACAATTACTGCTGCATTTACATGCAGTAAAAGCCGGACAGATGAATTTGGGGGTATGACTATTCTGGTCACAAAGGATACCCACTATTACCAGGATGGCTGTCAGTTTTCTCGTCTCATGAATGAGGCTCACAAAGCCGGTATCCAGTATGCTCTGTGTAAAGTGACGCATTACCACGGTGAGAGCAGCTATGTGGCAAGCTATGTCCTGAGCTGCGACGTAGCGGATTCAGCCCAGGAGGTCGTTAACAAACGACTGAAGGCATGTGCCGGAAAAGAGCCAGAAGACGGAATCTATATTCTGTGTGAAGAAGACAACACTAGTCTTTCGGTCGAACTCGTTACAGAACTGTCTCCGCTCGATTACGACAAGCTGAGCAAGCTTCTCCCTTCCCTTGACACCCTTTGCGGCGCTTAAGCCTGCCAATTACCGTAGCCACCGGTTTCCCCGGTGGCCTGGAGCCTGCCATGACCAATAAATTCATAGTTTCTACCGTTGATTGTATCAATGAATTTGCAAGTGACGTTCCGCAGAGTGTTTCCTTACGGATAGATACAATGCTTGAACAGCGTATCCGCAAATTGGCGGCATACGTGAAAGAAAACGATCTTCATTTAACTGAGTTTTACTTCTATGACGCTAACTGGTCATTTTGTGGTGAAGATGAAATTCAAGAAATAAAAGACATGGATGAATATAAGCATAGCGACAGCATAAAGCAGGAAGCGATGCTGCGGGAAGTAATGCCATCAGCACGTACGGAATGCCCGGTTATTAGGGTGATGAAAGATTCATTTCAGCTTTCAGCTCTACCACGCCATTGTGGTGATGACATGACTCTTAACACTCCTTTTATTCCGCTGTCTGAGTTGAAAACAAATAATACGGCATTTATTACGCCGCCAACCTATAACTAATAGCTGTGCCGGGTGATTAAATTACAATGGATTATTTTTATATATATTGACATTAAATCCGCGTGATTTTGATTTAATATAATTTCGCTAAATGGTTGCGCTGTAGTTATTTTAAAGTTCTAATAATATCAGTGATGCAGCATATACCGTGGTTCAGGAAAATATATGTTTATTGAAAAAAGCGACTCATTCCTTGAATTATCCTCAGAAGTTATTTTTCCTGAGGCGGCTAATGCTGCCATTTTGAAACATGATAAATGGGCGGATGTTTGGGAGACCCTGACAACCGATGCCGATCTGAACTATACCGATGAAAAGGAGACTGTGAGTCTTTCTTCTCTGGTCATGTCAGCCACATCTGCTATTTATCAGGCTATTACGGACGGCTGGACAATGTGCGTGGGATACAGTGGCGGCAAAGACTCCCATTCTCTTCTGCACCTGTTTCTGATGGCATTGATCAGGGCAGTACGTAACGGCACAAATATCAGCGAACATCATTTCATTCAGATGTCCGATACGCTGATCGAAAACCCTGAGATGCACTATCAGGCTTCACAGGTTCTCAACCAGCTCAGAATGTTCATTGCTGAACACCAGCTACCGGTCACAGTCCTTGTCGCCCGACCGTCTCTTACGCAGAGCTGGGTCGGCCGCATTCTGACTGGGCGCGGACTTCCGACCTGGACTAATTCTTCTACCCGACAGTGCTCAACCGACTACAAAATCGCGCCCCTGCGCCAGGCCAAAGCTCGTTACCTGAAAAACGCCCCGGCATCCGTTCGAAGCAGGGTATGCCTGATGCTGGGCTCCAGGGATGATGAAAGTGCCCGAAGGGCCGGAAATATCCTCAAAATGGGAGGGCAGGCGAGGAAAGTAACCCTGACTGAGCACGGTGGTGAACTCTATCCGGTAAAGGAGTGGCGCACTCAGGACATCTGGTCTTTTCTGATGGCCTGTGGTTCCGAATCACGCTTCCCTTTACCAAGCTTTATGCCGGATAACTTCAGCCTGGCAACGCTTTATAAAGACGCCACCGGGGAGTGTATCTGGTCGCCGGAGAAACCCACTCGAACATCAGCTTGTGGGGCTCGATATGGGTGCTCGCTTTGCACAGCAGTAGGGGTTGACCATTCAATGGAAACGCTCCTTCGAACTGACCCGGAGAAATACGGTTATCAGGCTGGCCTGAGTCGTCTTCAGCGATTTCTTTCTAAGATCCAGTACGACTGGAGCCTGCGGGATTATATCGGTCGTAAAGTGTTCGAAGGCGGATATGTGCGTCTTCAACCCAATATCTTTTCTTCGTCCCTGACTGAACGTCTTTTTCATGCCTGTTGCAGCCTTGATTATGTTGAAGCAAGACGTGCGGCAGAGCATCGCAGAAAGCTACTTTCCGGCGAGGTTGACGATACGGCTTATAACCGTCGTATGGCTGAGCCACAATTTCGGCTTGTACAGGAAGCAAACGTGATCCACGTTGATTTCCTCTGGTCGTTGCACTGTTTCAACCCTCGCCCGTTTCGGGCAATTGAGATCTATCGCAGGGTCTGGGAAGAGGCCGATCTGGACCTTCTTGAGGATGAGCCTGACATGCAGCCTGTGCCCCGTACACCAATGCCAGCTCCACTCTGGATGAAACTGCCCGGAGGCCGGTTCGGTACAGCTTATGATGGACTGACTGATACGTTGCCGCTGATGACCTATTTTGACGGGCAGGCTGACCCCAGGGCTTCACGTAGCCTAAAGACCGGAGAGAGCAGTTCTGTCGTCGTGGCATTCGAGGAAGAGGATGAGCTGACTGTTGAAGAAGATACGGCGTCCTGGATTATCTGGCATGAATACGACGGGTTACGCCAGCGCATCGCTGACGGTGAGTTTACTCCAACGACTGCTGCTCAGTATCTTCTTCGTTATGGCGCGGTCCGAATTTCAAAAGGCAAGGGCGCTGTCTATCATCGTCTCGCACAACGGGGACAAACCTTTTCCCGCCTGGGGATAGGCGACAGAGTGTCGCTTCCAGAGCTGGTTGCCAGTCGGCGTTTTAAAATACTCAGTGATTCTGCATACCGTCAGGTTGTAGCCCGGAAATTGCGTGGACAGATAAAAAAGTTCAGATTCTGGGCATGCGTAGCTGCCTGTGTTCAGTTGCACGTACACAACAAGACGGCACTCGGAGAAAGAATTTTAACGTTACTCGAAGGTGAGAGGGAACAGCAACAAGGTGCGATCCAGGCGAAGCTGAAGGCGGGAATGATGGATGCAGTTCTAACTCTGTGTAACCAGCGACTCCGGGTGAAAGAAAATACTAACCAGCCAGAGGAGTTCCGCTATTACCGTGCCGTAAGAGCTCGTTTCATGCGCCATTTATCTGAATGCCTTAAGCCAGAAAATGGCGGCGTTATCCGTGACGTTATCTGGGAACTGAGGGTGCTGAGCAGTGCTCACGGTACGACCAAAACAGGTTTTTACTATGTCGATAGCAATCGCCCGACAGCGAAAGGACTGTTAAACCGCCTTCTGATGAGGATGGTCAAGCAGGTCGTATAAGCGTCTGAAACGCGAAACACACGAAAATGGAGGGGTTATACAAAAAAAACTTAGCTTTGATCGTGATGTAATGTGGACATCATGTCCAAGCGTTGCTGCATCCAGAAAAGTAACTTTAATCCTGTTGATACAGCCCTTGCATTACCTGTTTACGCATAGCGTGGAAACGTTCTAATTAAACCAGACGAATATAAATTTAAATTAATTCACTCACCCCCGGAATCGGGGAACTAAACAAAAGGATCATCAATGCAAAATCAAAATACACCCGCTCAGGAAAAACACACCGTATACCTTTTTAATGCCGAACATGCTGACAAGACAGCCGCCAAGCAAGCCGGGAAACTCTTCACGCTGGACATTGAACACCCAATGACCCTCAACGATCTCTCGCTGCTGTGTGAGTCGGTCGCGGACGCTGTGGGAGCACCTGGCGGAATTAAATATGAAATCACAACAGAGCCTAATGGGGTTCAGGAGGAATACTGAATCAGTGTGGTGTGAGTCCATTTTAATTTGACGTTTCATGAGTTCTATCGAGAGGCTGAAGTATGACTTTGAAAATGGAAAGTTCCCGGACTTCCAAGCCTGAGGGGCCATTTGTATTAATCACTTTTGAGGGGGACGAATTTCTTTTTGATGACAGACATAATGTCGTCAAGATAAATGGCAGGCCTAAAAAAATGGATGTAAAGCGAAATTATTTTGAGTCCGATCTGGGAGAAGGGAAAGCGAAATACTGGACTTTAAATATCGAAGAGGCTCATCGGTTCAATTCGATTGATGAAGCGACAGAACAACTTTGTAAACTGAGTCGCCCTCATCTGATCAAAATTCGCAAAGTTGAGGGGGTATCTGAATGACCAAAGAGATGTTTTTACGCATTTTAAATGAGGCACAGGCTCGTGTGGATAACGATTCGCTTCCGCTTGATGTTCGTATCCGGTCACGCACCACGGTAAATGATTGCGTCATCCGGGCAGATAAAGAGGGGTGGCCTATTGAGTATAAACAGAAGGTCTGGGTAGATGCAGTCAGTGGCTGTTATCTTTAGCGGTTACTTAAGCCAGTTCCTGTGCCCGTGAGCTTAGTAAAGGCGGAAAATGATATGGTCAAGGTGATAAATATCAACGGGAATTTAGTTGAATTACCTGAGCCCTCAGCAAAGTTATCCAAAGCTGAATCACCTGATGGTAGGTTCTCAAAACCTAAAAATAAGATCTCTAAAATACAGCGAGCTGAGCTGCGAATGAAATTTGGGGGGCGTTGTGCCTATTGTGGTTGCAAGCTTCCTGAAAAAGGGTGGCATGCCGATCATGTTGAGCCTGTTCGACGCGACTTTGAACTGGTGAGAGCCCCTGTCGGCAGCGGCGTAACTCATGTTGCCCGAAGTACGGGTAAGGTTATGCACCCTGAACTGCATGCTATAGAAAACTTATTTCCATCATGCGCCCCCTGCAACCTTTTTAAAGGAGCTTTTAGTGTTGAAGGAATGAGAAAAGAAATTACCAAACAGGTTGAACGGGCTCGCGCATATAGCGTGAATTTCCGTACCGCAGAACGTTTTGGGTTGCTTCATATTGTAGAAAAACCGGTCGTCTTCTGGTTTGAGCAGTATAACGAACAGAAACAAAACGAATAATTTCTGTGAAACATAAAAGAAGTTAATCAGCAGTGGTTTACTAATTAAAGAGTGATTTAAATATTTTGATGCTGCTGAGGAGCTGCCTGGTATATCCTTCAAAGGAGAAAATGATGTATCTGCATCTTGTGCCCCGTATTCTTCACCATATGAAAAACAAGTGTACTCTCGTGTCAGTTTCTG
The DNA here is from genome assembly GCA_003315335.1 of Pseudocitrobacter faecalis. GTDB lineage: Bacteria > Pseudomonadota > Gammaproteobacteria > Enterobacterales > Enterobacteriaceae > Pseudocitrobacter > Pseudocitrobacter faecalis. The sequence continues at coordinate 55,650 of QNRL01000010.1, read as the reverse complement.
TACCTGAATTGTCACTTGAGCTTAAAGCTGATTCGCTGGTGGCAATGAAACCTTATCCCAACAAGTCCTACCACGTTGTCATGTTGAAGGGGCGACGTGCATTAAATGGCTTTCTGGTAAAAAGCCCACGGACTTTAACTGAGTTCACAATGATAACAATCTGGGAAATTGAAGGCTTTGGAAAAATTAGTCATACCGTAAAAACGCTCGTTCAGGACAAAGACTATGACTTGGTCTCCCATGATGTCCTTTTGGCACATGCATACCATCAGAGGGAGGAAGAATTGGGGTACCGTGTACATCCATCCTATGACAGTCTAGCTCCCGTCGATTTTGAACCAACAATGCAGTCAAGGTACATAAAGGAATCCGATCTTTCCCACGACGTATGGGAAACCTATTCATGGGGGGAATTGCTGCGTTCGCGTGAAGAGACATTTCTGGCGATGACCATGTCATCTGCTCGTTTAAGCCATCCAGCATTCATCAGAGGAAACCGACTTCCTCAAACTGACCAGGCCATCATTATCAGTTCGTAACGACCTTTTATTCTTTTTGATGCCAGGCGAGTCTCCTTTTGCCTGGCCACTTTGATTTATTGCCTGGGAGTAACCTATGGATGAGCAAGATATTCTCCGCGTTATAAACGGCCGTGAGATTGATGCTTCTGACCTCCTGGAAGAAGCTATGCCGAACGCAGCCCGACGCTTTTATCGTTTAACTAACAGCATGAACAAATTGCTTTAGGAGGTCAGGGAGCACTTTCCTGACGCGATGTATTACTCTGCCAGCGGAACGGTAAGCCTGCTGTTGGGGAGCAGCCACGACAACAATGACCATCCGGTTAGAGAAATGGTCGCTGTAAGGTCACCAGATCTAAACATTGAAGGCGGTGATTGGTAGGTCAAGCAGGGGATCTATGTGCACTTCATGTCCTAACTTCATCCAGTGCTGAATTCAGTGCACAGACAGTAGGGGACTTCTCCTTTAATCAGAATGGCAAAGGGTTACGTGAGGATCAGATTCTATTTTTTTGCCTCGAAAACGGATAAACCCAGGTTTTGGCGCTTTAACCGAAAAATCAGCAGAACGGTAAATGATAGGCTGTCATGGATAACCATTTTGAGGCAAAAATGAACGTTTCAACTGACAGCAGCAACATATCGATAGCAGAACTCAAAGAAGAATTTATACCCGGTCTTCTGCTTAATGCTGGGGCAATAAGCCATTACGGCGACTCGGCTTTATCTTCGAAGGCTATGGATAAGTATTCAAATCTTCTGGAGAAAGACGCAGTTACCGCTTTATCAGGAGCCTTGAACCGTATCGTAAGTGCCTTAGCGGAGGCAGATCCACGTTCTATCAGTAGCAATCCATCCTGGTTTTCCCGCTTTACGGGCAAACACCTTGAAAAGCGCGTTCGTTACCAACACGCACGTGAGAAGGTGGAAAATCTTATTAATGAGGGGAACGGATATCTGACACATGTGAATGAGACGCTACTGGCTTTAGAAGAGCTGCTTGAAACATATGTGTCAGAAATCAAACGCCTTAAAATTTTTATCCAGGCAGGCCATGAGTTCCTTAGGGATTCTACCGAAGAAAAAAATAGTGACGATCTAAGCCTTGTCTTCGATAAACCGAGGGAAAGATTTGCCAGACGTTTAGCTAACCTGGCAACACTGCTTGCGTCTCATGAAATGGCCGCCATGCAGATGGAAATCACTCGCGGGACTTGTATAGATATTGCTGACCGCTTTAACGAAACTATAAAAGTCCTGGTTCCAGTATGGCGGCAACACACACTTTCGCTGTTATCAGTAAATAACACTGACCCTACGATTGTTAGAAAAGCTAATCAGGCCCACGAGGCTCTTCTAAAAAGCCTGCGACAAAATTTAGAGGGATTCCAAAAATGATTAATAATTTGACCACCAAAACTGAGGTTGTTGCTTTTACTTTGACTTCCGCTGAACTGGAAAAGTTCGGGCTGAATGAGCAAGATGAACAAGAGATTAAAGCCGTCGCGGAATGCATTAATGCCGATGATCCAGGAACAGTTTATCGTTTTGGCCGGGCAATGGGGGAAAACACTGCTAATTATGCGGATAGCCTGCTTGAGCAAATTCGCAATAAAGATTTAGACGAAGCCGGGAGCAAATTAACTGAAATTATCAACCTTGCAAGAAATGTAAACATCTCGAACTTAACTGAAAGTCGTTCAAATCTGCCAGTTATTGGCCCTTTGTTGGATAAAATCCGCACCCGTGGGAAGAATTTCGCCGCACAGTTTGAATCAACTCGTGAACAAATCGATGCTCTGGTTTCAGAGGTTTCAGTTACACAGAATAGCCTCGGTTCTAATAATATTTCGCTCCAGCAAATGTTTGATGAAGTCGTTAAAGAACACCACTTAACAGGTGTACATATTGCTGCCGGTAAATTAAGGCTGGGAGAATTACAATTAAAAGCAGAAAATCTCAGAGCTAATGTTGGTAACAATCCTGCTAAGTTCCAGGAAGTATCTGATCTGGATACGCTAATTGCTAATTTAGAAAAACGTATTGGCGATTTAGTTGTTTCTCAGCAGTCTGCTATGCAAGTATTGCCAATGGTACGGATTATACAGGCAAATAACCAAAGTCTTATCGACAAGTTTCATAGCGTCAAAGAGGTTACTGTCCCTAATTTCAAGCGTCAGTTTCTGTTAGCCATTTCTCTAAATGGACAGCGTAACGCTGTAAATCTTGCCAATGATATCGATAATGCCAACAATGAGTTACTCCGTAGTAATGCAAAATTACTGCATCGCAATGCAGTAGAAACTATGAAAGCAAACCAACGGCTGGTTATTGATATAAGCACCCTTAAAGAGGTGCAGGATACGCTTATCCAGACGGTTGGCGATGTTGTTAAAATCCAGAGAGAAGGGGCTATTAAGCTCAGGGAAACAGAAAAACAGGTTCTTGCCATGCGTGAGAATTTGCGCACCCGACTGACACAAAAAGGGGTAGATCATGGTGCGTAACCTTAAGAGTAGTGACGATTTTTCCCGTGAACTGTCATTTCTTTTTCACCGGTCTATAAAGATTAGAAATTCAGGTTTCGCGATATTTGGTGCGGGCCTGCTGATAATGATTTTTGGTCTTTGCTTGTGGTTGCTGTCATTACACCTCTCACCTTCAGTTCTGGACTTTGATATTGATGTGCCCTTGTCATTCTTCAATTCATCTGAAGGTGAAGATAAGTTAGTGGTTTCGGATTTTGGCGATGCATTTGGAGGCTTCCTAACTACATATTCTAAGTTGCTATTAGGGATTATGGGGCTATTAGTAGTTTCTTCAACTGCCTTTAAAATTTTAAAGGGGGAGGAAATAGGTGAGATATTCCCGATGCTTCTAATTGCTGGCGCTTTTCTTATCGGCTTGTCAGTTTTTACATCTGCTTTAGGTTCGGAAGAGACTGATGCCACTTCAGCTTCGACTGTAAAGGTTATCAAGAAATATGTAAAACATGAAAAATACGATAAACTTGTCGCATATTTAAATGATAGTAATTGGCCCTCAGGCGAAGAGGTATCTGTAAACTATTTAAAGGCGCAACTACATATAAAACTCGGCAAGCCAGATGTGAAGTTAACACAGAATGTTGTTAGGGCGTATATGTCTGGTGTATTACAGTCAAATATTCCCGTGAAAGTTCGTTATGCATTGGAAAAGACAGCTTTAGATAAATCCGTCTCACCACTTGCGATTCGTTATGAGCAAAAACGTATGTCTAAATCACATACCTTTTCAAAAGCGTCGGTTAATTGTCTTAAAGTAGGTAGTCCCGTCGCATTCGTTGGCGTTTTGTTCGCTCTTCTTGGTATAAAAATCAGGCGGCGAGTCAGATTCTTAGAATCAAATTGAATGAAAGCCCGGTACGCTGGGCTTTTTTATTCAGTAACTTTTATCAAATATGTAGTAATTTACCGGAATCTGCTTCTCCAGCTTGTTAGCTGAAAAGCTTACTCAAGTATAATAATCTACTTCTGATTATGTTTTTTATGGTTTTATTTTTACACAACTTATTAAGGATACATGATGTGTAACTTTACTCCTGTTCAAATTATTGCTGATTATATACTGAGGTTTCTTAAAAATAATACTGATGCCAAGCTTTATGAGGCAATGCAGCGTCTTGAAAAGAAAATTGGTCAGTTTGTCGCTGATGGGGTTGATGAACATCAATTACGCTCTTCATTAAGCAAAGTCTGTCGATCTCGTTCCAGGGCGGCTCTTAAAGAGGAGTGTGAACAACTCATTCCATAAAAAGAACATCATACGGGAAAGTTACTTTAACGGTGAATGGCTCGCTTCTGGCGGTTTAAGTTGACGGCCATTCCTACCATAGCCATCATAAAGTATGATTAGCATTCGAGTGTGGCACTACTAATTTTAATGGGCTACGCATTCAGTCTCCACCTCTCTAACTATAAAGGTTCTTTTCATGTCCAATAGCTTCGATAAGCCGCAAACGCTCCCGGTACATAATTCTGATGCCGAACCCTTTTTTCCGAAAAACCTTGGTCCATTTATCGAGCAGGTATCCGGAAGGGATCTGGCAATGCTCACAGAATCAGAGAAGGAAAAACTTGCGCACCTGATCAGAACTGGGCGTAAATATGGAGTTTCTGTCGCTATCGTTCCTGATACAGATTCTGCTGAGCTTCATGAATTACTGTCTAATGCCGATTCCATTGAAAGGCAGTTTTCCATCTATGAACGCATCCAGACGAAGATTGCGTTCACGCGGTGTCAGGAAGCATAAACAAAGTGAGAAATACAACTACGTGGTATGACGTAGAACATATTGAAATCACCACAGGCGAGCGAGGCGGCAGGATATGGGTGCTGAAGCTCTCCTGTGGCCATACAGTATTTCGCCGAATACCTCCTATACGTCTTCATAACCTCACAGCTTTTTCTCTGCGGGAGCCCCCAGAAAAATGTCGGTGCTCTCTTTGCAATTCAAGTCCATAATAAAGCCTTTTTAAAGGCCACAAACTGCATATCACTGGATAAATCATCCTCTACAGCGTTCATTCTTAAACGCAAAATTTATATTTCATTCATTCTATTTTAAAAGCGTTATAAAAGACGGAATCCTATTTAGTCTGTTTGATGCTTAAATCATCTTCAGTGCCTTTTATCTTTTACCCAGCGACTTTAACATTAACCTGAGCAGAAAACTTGTTTTCAAACTAAGTTCGAAAACTTTCTGCTCAGGTTATTAGCCGGGTAAGCCACTTTGTTATATTTGTTTCATGTTAACAGAGGAGGCGATATGCAAATTGAAAAGGTGATGTCATTACTTGAAGTGCTTTCAAGCTGGCTTGAAGATAACATCAATATGGATTCTGAAATTATCTTTGATAATGACGAAGATAATACCAACTCAGAAATTCTGTATCCTGCTGTAGAAAAGGCTAATGCCGTTTTGCGCAAAATGGCATCTTTATCTTCAGATTCTGTTCATGCAATTCGACAGCGCTTGCAGCTTGCCGTAGAAGGCAAAGCTGAATTGTCCCTCAAGGATGTGGGAGAGCTTCTGCTGGCAACAAAGTATCTGATGTTGTCCACTGAAGAGGGAGAGTAAGCCTGTGACCACTCTCGTATTTGAAATGGCAGATATCAATAAACTGATCGAAGAAATTCGCACCGCAAAAACGTTTTCGGTCACCCCAGATCAGATCTATGACCCGGCATGCTATCCGGGGGGAGCCCTCCTTAACGCTGAGGGACAGACTGAAGAAGAGGCGCGTAAAGCTGGTAGGGTTTTCTTTCCCTCATCCTCAAAAATTGCCAGCACACATCTGGTGCCAAAAGTGCTTCTCGCGCACAGTCATGGTGTATACCTGATCACTAATGCTGAGCTTGAGGGCTCTCCCGCATCCCGCGATACTGTGGCTTACGCCCAGGGGATGAATCCAAAACTGGATGAGGACTGGGATTACGCTTGTGATGCCGCTTTGGGTGGGTCTGATTGTAGCTATACCATTCCCGTTGAGTGGCTGGAGTTAGCGGTAGAGCAGGGTTTTCAGGAGTTTCGACTTCGAATGAGTGAAACCAATATCAAACTTGTCAGCAAATAGTATGTCCTTGCTGTATCCAGTCAAACATTGTCCGCCAGTCGAGCTGCTGGCGGATTGTTTTATATAAGGCCGGGAAGGTATGTCAGGTTTAAGCAGTTCCGCCCAGAAGCTTACAAGGGCGCAGATTTACGTGTTAAGACGGATGGCATCCGGCACGATCTATGATATCTCTGGCAATTTCAGACGGGCCAGAGAACGGCGTACGTTTATGGGGAATCCTGATGATGTGACGTGCAGGAGCTCTCCGGTCCTGTTCCGGCTGGGCCTCGTGGAGTTATGCCAGCCAGTAAGGCATCTGGAGCCAGGTTTATACTATCGGCTCAAGTTGAGCTCCTCAGGGCATGAAGCTCTTAAGGCGAACGCACACCTCTAACATTTGAGATAGTTCGTTCGCAGCCAGGAAAGTAACTTTCATCTCAAGTGTGACCCTTACTACCTCATTTATGAGTAAAACCCCCCTCTGATATGTCGAAAATGCTCATTTATACGAAAATAGTTTCTCTTCAGGTGTGATGTAATTACTGAGAATTCTCCCTGAATGGAAGGCAACCGATGAAAATGTTTTTTACCCCTTATGTTCGTATCGTTTTCTATTTTTGCGCATTGATTTTTATTGTTTACAGTTTCAGTGATTTTTTCCAGGGCGTCCCTGACAGCACCTTCTTCAGTGCGGTCATCACGCTACTTGTTATCGGAACCATTGTTGCCCGGCATCTGGATCGCAAAAAATCTCTCAAATATACTTCACAGATTTAAGTTTCCACTCAGGCCACTCTCGGGTGGCTTTTATAATTTAATAAGGACCGGTTCATGCATAACCACGAAATTCAGACCATTGCTATATTTAGTGCCCAGTATAAAAACATCGAAGATGCTGAAAATGCAGGTGCTTTATATTCAGTAGATATTGAATATCCGATGACACTAAATGATTTATCGCGGCTTTGCGACTCTATTGCCGAAGCAGTAGGTGTGCCTGGCGGCGTCAAATACCAGTTCGTGTCCCAGCCGGAAGCGCATGAAACCAGCTTCTGATAACCAGTAACCAAACTGCCTAAAAGCAGGTGCAAAGCCATGAAACAAACAAAGTCTTCTATGTCACGTATTGTGCAGCTGTACGACGGGAGCCGATACGGAAACTGCGAGCAGGCTGATAACGAAGGAGAGCTTTTTACGGTGGTGTTGAATAAGCCTTCGCAGATCGATGACATCCGTAAAATCGTAGACACAACCGCCGAAGTACTTGGCAAAGCTTTGCCAGTACTCCTCTTTTAAAGCTTACATCCGTGAAGGATAATTACGGTCTTACTACTTTCAGTTTTTCATTCCAGTGCCGTCCATTTTAATTTATCGATTTTAAGCGGTCGGCGCTATTTCATTGTTTCTTTTCCGACTGTAATTCCTTATATATAGGAATATTTCAAAGAATTTATCTCAGGTTATTTGTGGCGTGGTGCCAGTTGTTATAATGATTCCACATAATCTGGAGAGTCAATCATGATCACATCTCTAATGAATTTCCGCGATTTAACCGGAGAGGCAGTCATCCAGGCGCGGCAATGCGTTATTAATGCTGAGATCGAAGCGGCCCGGGAAAAGGTAATTCATGCTCGTTCGTTATTCAAAGCGGGTATACATAATGTTGTAAACGGTAGTTCTGGCATTAAGGCTGCGGCAGCACATTTTCTGGTGATAAAACGTTTACAGACTGACACTCGGTATCTGGACGCGGTTATCACTGATAACCTTTGCATGTTTTCTCCTGAGGGTTATCTGTATCTGTTTATGCAACAACGTTATTTCCTATAAAACAATGGGTTAGGTAAGTATCTTTCCATTAAAAACATTAAAAAGGTGACTTGATGAAACCATTTGGACTTGCCGGAAAACCCCGGCCCGAACCTTGCGGCTGCTGCTGGTATACCCGTGAGGACTGCCCTTACGTCAGCGCAAAACAGATCTATCGCCGCAGGCAGCGCAAGGCAGAACGCCAGCGTCAGCGCAGCACCATTGTGATGGCCGTTTCTGAATTTCGCTGACCTCTTCTGGAAATATCATTTTTTCTCCAGAAGAATTTTAAAATAAAGGGAAATCTTTTCACGGGTATCTGATGTTTATTGTTTATGGTAAATTGCGCCACATTAATTGTTTGTGGCGCAGTTCGTGATGGCTTAAGGATATAATATGAAAATCAGCCAGCTGGAATCCGGGATGCAGGTTTGGTCTGTAACCCGTACCAAAATGGGAAATACCACCATTTCAACGGTCATTGTCCACCCCGTTGTCATTATTGAAATTCATGATAACCATGTGATTGCTCGCTGGAACGGCAATGCACCACGTCGGTTTGGAGAAACGGCTATCAGGGGCTGGAAGAAGGAGAAGCCACTGCTTGTCCGTGAGCCTTTCGGAAATGTTCGTCTGGCCACCCGGGCTGAAAAAACCGCTATGCAGGAAAAAGAGTAATACCCCCTTTTAGCACCCACAATTTCACCGTCCATCTGCCTTTAACCTTGCCTGTTATTAACGGAATCCTTTCTGACTGGGCGGATCCCACGCATAACCTGAACTGTTGGCTAACCGTCTTACAGCCAAATTCCCTCCTTTATCTGGCAGGAGTGCGTCCGTGAGCTCTGTATGATCTACGTGTTTGTTAAGTAGAGCACATAACAGGAGTGGGGTATGACTGAATTAAATAAAAGCCCGTCCGGTTTTTCCGGAGCTGATGTCAGTAAAGAACAGGCTGCCATAAGGGCACTTGTAGAAAGAGTAGTGACCAACTATCGCAGCCGGACAGCACCTGATCGGGTTCAAAAGGCTTCGGTAGCGTTTAATGGGGGATTAATCCTGACCCTGATGCTGGCCTTGACGCTATTGGGCTACCTTGTGGCGGAATTGCTCAGGGGGTATGTTGCGGATAGTTCACCCTATGTGCCCGGTCTAAGTTATTCGCAATTTTCGATGCTTATGGTCGTTGAGCTGTGTCTATGCTTTCTTGCATGGTTTTTGGTTGTCACAGGGGACTATCCCCGGCCGTGGATATTTCAGGTAGTCCCGATGGAGCAGTACTGGTTCTTTGACGAAGTGGATGACGACGATCTTGCCCGGCTTTCCTGTAACCCTTACATCAAGCGCTGGCTACTTGATGAAATGTCCGGTATTCATCGACTGACCTACACGAGGCTGCATGATCGACTGGAGCGCATCTGTAATATTGCATCCCATCTCGAATACAGCCGTATTCAGGCACATAAGATTTCCCTAATCAACGGAAGCAGTGCCTCCTGATCCTACCATTGCATCCGGAAATTAAACGGGCAGGAACTGCACTGTATGTTCCGACCCAGCAGCTGCCCGTTACCCTTTTCTTTAGTATAAAATGACTTTCGCCGACAACCGGAAGTGAATCATGTCAAATAAATGAAAAATCAGTAATTTATGTAGGCGGGGTGTTTGGCTGATCAGGGCAGGGTGGTATAATAACGCTGGTGCTGGAGGCTTTTGCCCCAGCCAGCGGTAACACTGTTTGACTGTGGTAAAAGCAGAAAGCCCCGAGTAATTTTTCAATTAACCCGAGGCCCCTGTATGCTAGTCACATTCAGAGTAGCCTCTTGCCTGCTTAAATGCAAGGAGAAGAAGGCCATGAAAATGCCGAACCAACCCATTGTTTTGTGCATATTAATAGTTTGTTTAACGCTGTTGATATTCACCTGGCTCACACGAAACTCGCTTTGCGAGTTGCGGATGAAAGACGGAACAAGGGAGGTATCTGCTATCCTGGCCTACGAATCCGGTAAGTAGCTGACAAAGAGGGGGGCAACCCCCTCTTTTCGGGGTGTGGATTAGTATGCCATCGGCACCTTTTGAAAGGGTTTCTCCAGTCGGGGAAACCCTTTTTTCCTCCCGTCTTGTGGCATATAGCCTTTTGTATAAATCAAGAACCAGACCCAAAGAGTCCCACTTCACGCAAACCGTTCAAAAGCCTTAGCGTAATCCAGTCGGGAAAAATTTCACCGGTGCTCGTCCGGGCACGTACCGGAAACAATGGACTTCTCACTGGTCGGTAGCTCATAGAACGTAGCCATTGCGGTCAGTCCTTATTCTGTACCCAGTAGAGTTTTATGGCCGTCTGGCAAATCGTTCAAACATTGTCATTTCTGTTCTCGCTGCATCCGGTCAAATGATACGGTGAATTCAGCTCATGGGCATTCGCATCGCAGTCTACGAAGGCACCAGAAGTTTGAGGATGTTACGCAAAGAACAGTTATCAGGTTTGCTGGTGGGCGTAATGCCTACCTCTACTTTACTTCATAGGGATTCTTCTGCGGGGAAGCAAGAATTGACTCAACGTTGTCCGGTCGTACCAGATTTGTCGCGGAAAGCGCCTTTTTGTGAGGGGGGCCGCAGCGCTAAACCTTTTCCTGGAACGACATGAAGGACAGCAGAGCGTCCGCCCTGGAGGACAGCTCAATACAGTCTCCACGCTGCGGTTCTATCTCTTCGTCAATGGTTTCATTGTACCAAATACGCAGCCGCCATCCCTTCGCAGGGAAAGCGCTCTGCATCGCCAGGACCATCCCCTCCGGCGACAGCAGTTCTCGACAGAGGTAGCAGGCCCCGATCCGGGTTGAATCCCGCAGCCACATTACGGGATACTCTTTAACCAGTTGGTCATACACGCATTCTGCCATATGAAAGTAATTTTCGTCAGCCCTGCAAAAATCACACATTCGATTTCCTTAAATGGTGTTCATCGAGATAATTCAGAAAGTTGATTCGCCAAACTACGGGGCATTTCTTTAATGGCGGAGCTTTACATCACTATTTCTGTCATTTTCAAATCCGCCGGATACAGCAATAATTGCACCGAACAGCGGTTTGAACTGCAATGCATCCGTAGGGTATGCGACAATAATAAGGCTCTTCCCGTACTCTTAAAAATGGAAGAGTTTAAAACCCATACTGCTGGGATGAGCGAAGCACGGTACATTATGCCAGCGTATAAGGGCCGTCATAACTTGTTTTTTTCTAGAACACGGCGAAGTTTTCTTACCTGGGAAGCTGTGGAAAGCGTACCGGTTCGGGGATGGCATGCGCTTGCCTTTTCACCTGGTTTGAGTACATAGGCTAATGCCAGCTCGTTCAGAGCCGCCTCAGCTTTCAACAGGGCCTCAATGGCCGTGTTCAGGTATACAGTTCGGCTCTCATGGTTCATCAGGATTTTCCTCACAAGGGTAAAAATGACAGGCGATACCTGCCGTTTACCCTTTGTCTCCGTTAAGAATGGCATCACGGCAGGCTTCCCAGATTACCTGGGCATTAGCATCACACTCCACGAACCCGCCGCACTGATCGTATATCACCTGGTATACCTCAGGGGGAATCTTCCCAGGCGCAACCGGAGTTGAGCGTTTGCCTTTATGAATCTCATCTGCGGTATCACAGACAGCGTCGAGATGCCGCGACATCCACTCAGATAATTTCAGACCCTCTCGATTTGCCTGTTTTACATAGCGAACCTTTCTGGAAACCGTAGATCGCATCTGAATCTGTGTCACAGCTGGCACATCTTCTTTCATGGCATTCTGTAATGCAGCTTTGGGCTTTTTCATGTTCATGGTTGCTTTAAATTATTCTGGAGTTCGTCTGATATAAATGCTGACGTGATCTGTCAGCGTCGCTTAAATAGTTTATCGCCTTCCGCCAGTTCGCCGTTGAGCTGTTCAATCACGCTCCAGATGAGCCGATCATCCGGCGTTGAGCCTGCACACACTTTCACGACCGCCACGGGTCTAAATTCTTCAGGGTCTGCCTGCCCGGAGGTGAAGAGCCTGCTCTCAATCCAGTGGGCCCCCTCTGTGCAGCAGTGGCAACTGGTTTCAGGTGGTTCATCCAGACCGTCCACTCCACAGGCTGAGCAGGTGAACAGTTTGCGAGACCCACCAGCCAGTGGCGTATCGCAAGCTGCTGGAAGTGCGCCAGCATTGCGCCAGTACAGCACATGATTTGAATCGTAGCAGTGTCCATGAAGCAGAAGCGAAACGCCGCAACTGCGAGTTTCAATGGCTTTGCCTGTGCCAAGGTATTGCCCGATCTCGTCCCATACGTCCACTAAGGTGTCAGGCAGCGGACGCGTAACAGGGAACTTAGCGCAGTCGTCCGGGGTGCCTTTAATGCAGCAGAGGGCCGAATACGCAAGCTCCTGCATTTCGTAGGAGTACTGACCACATACCACGCGTTCCAGTTTGTCGATTAGTTGTTCTTTATTCATCATACTCAGCCTTATTAAACAAATTCATTACGCCACTGGCACCATCTGGCCGGAGCAGACTGCGGCCCGGTAGTAGAGCCGCAGGGGGTGTCGCTGGACTAACAGGTGCTCAGTGAGTCCCGCACTTCCTCATGACTGGTCATTTTCAGAAGAAGCTTTCCAGGGCAGCGTGGTTCCGCCTGTGAACGGGTGACGTCTTCGTTGATTGCCTGGATATGAGCAGATTCAACGGTCCGACGCTGTACGACATGGTTGCTCAGGTTGAATTCGCACTGGAGCCTTCTGGCATCAGAATCCGCGTTCATTGCAATACGTTCATCAAAGCGGCGGTTCATTCGCAGAGCCTCTTCGTGAGCTGCATCAACAAGGGTGCGTCTGGTGACATAGTCGTTACCAGCAAAAAACGATAGCTGAGCGTGTTCCGAAGAGTAGTCGGAGCTTCCCTTACAACGGGCAATCGCGGCTTCAGAGTGCAGGATTAATGAACTCAACCGTGAACAGACGTCATTGATGGTGCCGGTTTTCAGACAGTCGTGGATAAGTGTCCAGGCGGAAATGCTCAGCGGGCGGCTGGTGATCACATAGGGATTGTAATGATCAACCGTTACGATAGTACGCAGTGAATGAAGCGATTCGGACTGCGTACGTAAGTCACGGCGAACAGTACATGCCACCGAGGCAACATCTTTACATTCTTTGTCGGACATCGAGTCCAGTACGCGGATCTCCACCTCTGCCGCCTTTGAGGCGATATGCGCACTAATCTCACCCTTAAGACGTTTGTAGTCAGCCTTGAAGCTTCCCACGCTGTCAATATCGATCCAGTAACCACAGCTGTAACCAGCATTACCAAACTCGTCATCTTTCTCATAGTTCGGACAGCCGTCATTGCTCCAGCCAGCTTTTTCCAGCAGCTCGTCAATAGCGACCAGCTCAGCCATTGGTGCATGTTCGATAATGAAATAATGGACACGGCCCCAGGCATATGCGCGTGAACGGCCATCAACAGAAGTATCAGAAGTCGTCTGACGGGAAAGTTTCATGAGGTACTCCAGTTCTGCCCGGTACCGCCGGGGCGGTGGTGCGAAAGCCGCACCATGAATGACACTATGATCCTCCTAACTTCTATTGTCAATACAATTGAAGTGGCGTTGTATTTATTCATTATTTGGACCCGGCTCGTACGGAACGACCGTCGGGACTTGCCAATTATTCTGCGGTGAGCAGGGGGAAGGGAACATCCCACCGCTTGTTTCAAGATGTACAGCCAAGGAGGGCGCAGAATGCCTGACAGAATCATCGTGCAGCGGTAGCGAAAGACCTGACAAACGGGAAAAGTATCCTTTTATTCCAAAGCCAACCTCAGCTTTTAATGTCGCCAGTACGTTTCTTAAACATGCCAAATCGGTCTCTTATACGGCCGGATGGGCCCGATGAAAACGATAAAATGAGAAACAGAACCCGACACATCGCTGCTCTCTGGGAAAGCCGGTCAGCAGATGGAGCGCCAGGAACTAAATCCGCTGGTTTTAATAATGATTGAGGAGAACAAGATGAAAGATAACAAGACACGTCCTGTAGACTCGTATGCTCATGCTGATTTCATGGAGTCCGTCTTCAGCAACCTCAGGGCTTTCTGTGATGCGGAATGCCAGCGGCTAACTGCCGGTTATCCCCCAACTGTCAAACCAGAACAGCAAAGCACTGACGGCCAGCTGTCGGCGGCATAAATCATTACCTGCCAGTTCGTTCAAATTTCCGCTTCCTTAAGCCCGGGCCAAAAGCCCGGCTCAATCCAAAAACTGAACGTACCGGTTTACCTCTATATCTCCTCAATCCCCTGCGACTTACAAGAGACCCGCACCGGTTTAGCCATTCCTGTCCTGCCACTCTCTCATCACTGGCCCAGACAACCGGAAAAGTAACTTTTCTCTCCGACTCACCTTCTGAACCAGCTATTTTGCTTAAACGTAAAAACGGCCCACTGTTGTGAAGATTTAAAACGGACGGATCGAGTAGTATTGTCTCAGGAATTTTTTTTAAGAAAAGTTACTTTTTCTTCTGTGCAACCTATTAGAAAAAATGTCGAACCTGGTATTGTTGTGTTGTAGCGCAGTTAAACAACCAACCAAAAGAGAGAACAAAAATGTCCGCAATCGAAACTGAAGTAAAAAACAACAGCAACGAAATCAGCCTTCGTGGTTACCTGGAACGCACTGGTAACGGTGCCCGTAAAGGTAACGGCCTTATCATTGACCCTTCGGTTGTTGTAGAGCAGGAAGGCTTTAACACCCGCACGGCCGGTATGGGCGAGCTCTACTATTCAATGCCTCACGTTGTGGAACACCTGAACAGCCTGGCCGATGCCTACATGGAAGACCCGTTCAGCGTGACGCCTATCGTTGTTCAGATGGTTAATGGCGTACCTGTACTGCGTCAGGGGGCTTGCCGTATCCGTTCCATCGCTATTGCAAACCGCCAGCTGGAAGCAGAAGGGCGTGAACGCATTACTCGTATTCGCTGCGAAGAGTTTCGCGGTAGCGCTTCAAAAGCAGAACTCTTCACCCTGACCGGCAACTCCAACCTGGCGCTGTCTGTCGTAGCTGAAGCGCTTTCAATTAAGCGTCTTGTTGAAGATAAAGAAGAGCCTAAGACCTTTGCGGAACTGGCAAAAAAACGTGGTAAATCAGAGCAGCATCTTCGCCAGATGGTTCGCGTACTGGACCTGCCTTCTGAACTACAGACCATGCTTGTGAGCGATCAGGTGAGCATGTACGTTGCGCTGGACGAGTATATGTACAGCGGTGAGGATGCGGTAGATAACATCAACAAGGCGATCTCCATCTATGGTAAAGCGACGAAAAACACGCTGAAATTCGTCAAAGCTGCCAAGGTAGAAGAGCGCATGGCAGATCCGCAGACTCCGGAAAACTCCGGTGATGAGCAACCGGCAGGTAATGCTACCGTTAACACCCCGGTACCGGATCAACTGAATGATGAAAGCAATACAGAGACGCTGGTTACGCCACCGGTACAGGAACCAGCTCCGGCTCCAAAGGACAGCGCTCCTAAACAGAACCCGGCAGGTAAAGCACCATCCATGTCCAGCGTTCTGAACAAAAAGACCGTGACCGTCATTGCCGACACCGCGATCCCGATTTTTGAACGTATTGCTGAAGAAGCCAAGCTTAAAGAAGGTGAATCTGTCAGCACTGATACTTACACGCTTGTTCTGACCAATGATGAAATGAACGATATCATCAATGCTCATGCTGACCTGAAAGAGTACCTGCGTAAGCATGCTGAGAAGATGAATAAGGGACAGGCATGATTTTCTGACCGACCCCTCCATCCGGACGGGTCGGTAACTTTTTCAGGACAAGGGGAAACAGGGCAATGAAGAAGGCTTTTATCAACGTAGACAAGACTAACCCACTGCCAGTCCTGACGGATTCGGTGACCCGGGTAAGTATTCAGTGCACGGCAAAAGATGAAAACGGGGCAGGGATCGAAGTGAACATCCTCGACCTGATTCAGGATCATGATACGGATGAAGTGAAAGTGCAGTTTGGGAGCTCGCCTGTTCAGGCTCTGGCGATGCTCCGCCGGGTTATGACAGCACTGGAAAAGCAGGCAAATGCAGAACTGCAACAGAATTCCTGCTCGCGTATGCAGTAAACGGTAAAAGCAGAATGTTCCCTACTGGATAAACCCGGTGGACCTCACGGAGAGCAAGTCACCGAATGGTTCACTGTTAAGTGATATACATCCGGATTTATAAGGTTTTGCAGCATCCGAATAGGCAATAAATAGAATTATTTTGATTTATCTCAGCAAGGAAATGGAAAGCTACCAGATTTTAGGATAGCGAAATGCCTGTATCGCTACTCTGCTGAATTAGAAATGATTTTAAACGCAATGCATAATGATAGAATAGCAATGCCTTTAATTATTTGTCACGTCTGAATTATATGTAGACTTACGGAGAGGATATGGTAATTACTTATTCATTATCGGAAACGTTTAATATGTTTTTACGCGAGATTATTGCATCTGGACTTGCAGTTTTTTGCGCATGGTGCGTTTTGTGTCTTTTCTCTGATCAGGAACGAGGTAAAGAGGTTCCTGTTTCTATGAAAAAAATAACTTCAAAGTCAGCTTTCTCCTACTTTATCAGTTCTCAAATTGCCGCTTTTATTATCTCCTTGTTGGGTTCAATCTTAAGCACGAAATGGGACAACATCGTCTGGAATGATGAAATAAGACAGTTTTATCTGCATGTAGGATTTGGGCTGGTAGCTTGTGTATTCTGTCTGCTTGTAATCTTGCATGAGAAATTTATCAAAAGAAATTTAAATGTTTATTCTGGTTATTGTGGTTCACTGGCAGTTAGTCTCACAGGAATCTTTGTACTTTGTGCGTTATATCTGACATTTTCATTACCATTTCATTATGAAGAACGTCTACTTAATGATGCATCCTTGGTGGCTTCGGATGGCGTTGAAAATTCAGTCGTTTTTGCAGACGGTCGTTACTGGGTTTTTGAACTGGGCTTACCATATTTCAAACAGTCATTGCTCAAAGAGGTAAGAAGGGGCAGGTACCAGCTAATCTGCACTACAGAAAAAAAACCAACATGCTGGTCTGGCAAAAAACTTCCCGAAAAACCAACCTCTTTGAAAGCTAGTTCATAAAGATTTAAACTGCTCGCTTAAATCCACACTGGTCCAATTTTGAAAATTTATTGTGTTTTTAAAAGAAATTACAGTGTGGGTTATTAGCCAGTAGGTCGGAGTTTTATATAATACCCAAAAACACAGGAGGTATTATGAAAACCAATCTGGCCTATGCATCTAATTGCTCCGATTCTGTCTACTCCTATATTTATCAGGCACTGCAACAACGCTCTGGTGCCGAGAATGAAAGCCTTTATCAGCAGGCCATTTCCAGCTGCTGCACAGATAAACAAAAAAAGAAACTGGCCGGGTATTATGCCGGTCCATGGCAGCTGCTATTCAACGCGTGGTGTAACAATCGCGTCCCTAACACAGCGGTGCTGGCCCTTTTACTCCAGCAGTGCTTATCTCATTTCCAGTGCGAAGAAGTGATCGCAGCCTGGCAGTAACCCTATCAAGCCCCTTCGTATAGCGGAGGGGCAGGAGATATCTCATGTACAGAAACGACAGAAACGTGGATTCCTTCAACCTGGTTAATGCTCTTCAGCCGGTCTTTCGTAACACCGGCTGTGGGATGTTTGAATATGATCGTAAAAAGCAGAATGAAACCGCTGATTCAATCTTACGAGCGTTGGCGTTAAATGCCGATTTCGCGAGGGCCTTAAAACAGTACGTCCGGATTAATTCTGTACGACGGGTTGTTCAGTTCGATGACGGCTCGGTTCGCTATGGTATTCATGCCGAATTTGAAGGGCATAATAAAATTAATTCCTTCCGTATTTTTAAAGATGAAGATACAGACGCATTTGACTCCTATTTTTATTCGGTTTGCGATAATAAAGCTGAGCTGGTGGATTTTAAAATGGACTCTCTCGATATTCAATTGCAGGCAGTTTTTGAAAAGGTGACAGGTATTTTTCTGTCACATTAAATATTCAAATTTTCAATCCTCGGGCTGATAGACAAAAAACGCACTTTAGAATATAGATGAGATGAATATGAAAAACGTAAATATTTTGGATACCGATATTGCGGCCATTAATGCTCTTTCTGGCGTAGAACTGACTGACTTTCTCACTGCCGGGTATCAGGTAAACTGGTTAGGAGAAAGGGAGGTTTCGCTGGTGGGCTTTCCGTGTTTAGCAAGCAACAAGCAGCCGGTAGAAGTTGGTCCCGGCATTTTCATTAATCGCGTGTACAGCAGAGACAGCCAGTCTCTGAGCGGGAAATTGCGCTATGACCTGTCTAATGGTCTGGCAACGAGTGCATTTTCATTTTTCTCCCAGTCAGGCTGGTATGGGGGATTCCGTGTCGTATCTTTCCGTGACAACGGGCCAGCTGCGTTAATCAACATTGGTATTGTCCATGAGAATGTTTTGAATGCATTTTGTGCTGACTTCCCCCGGGCCAATGTGAGCGTAACCCGTTTTCATTGTGGCATGACGCTTGAGCAGATCCGAATGTTCATTTCAGACACTGCTTACGATATGCCGCTTTATAACAACGAGTCTGACTTTCGCAGGCTCGCCAGTTAGCATGGAGGCTGACTTCAGTGCTTACGCCTAAAAGCCGGTGAGCGAGGTGGCGGAACCGGTTGGCTTCGCCCAGTCTTACTTACTTCTCTCAAGGTACTGCGCTGCAAGCGTACGTAAAAAAAGTAAGTAGCTAAATGGCGTGAGCGATTAGTTCTATACGGGAAGAAGTCATAGTATTCTGAAATGATAGTTATCTCATACGAACGATAGTAATGGAGTTTCTTAATGGGCGTTGATATCTGCTGGCGATTTCAAAGGGAAGAAAAGCCTGGTAAATGGATTAATTTATCAAGCAATTATAAAGGGGACCGATCATATCTCCACTTTGCCTGGCTCGGATTTGATGTAGATCGTGAAAGGGCGAGCACATCAGCAGTTTTTATCCACGCATTACGCGGATTACCTGATGATATACCGTCCGAAGATGATGATTTATTCGGTGAACATTCATACTCATGGCTGACTTCGGAAGAAATTTTGTCAGCCATACCACCCGATAACGCCGGAGAGGTGATCCAGGAATTTGTCGAAGAAGTAAAGCGTCTCCACGTGGAGAACGGCAGCGTCCGTTTCGTCTTTGGATTTGAAGGGTAACCCGTAAGAAAGTAGCTATCTTACCCGGCTAGGTCTCCAATCTCTCAGATGCTCAAAGAGGGCCGGGCATGGTGCCCACACATCCCCTACCATTCCGATTTGATATTCGTCTAATACACCCTTTAAAGAAAACAAGCAGACGGCAATGAGACGTCGGATTAGCGTCAGCAAATATGAGACGTCAGTAGTCGATGTTTGTCCTGCGGAACGTGAATCTGTTTACAAGGGGTAAAGCCGTACCATCCATGAGGGCTCAGAGAGCCGGGGTCTCCTCCAGATCACTGGAAGTTATTGACTCTGGCAGGCCTATCCCTATGACTTTTTCCCGGATGGCAAATTAAGAGCGAACAGGGCCAAATTAGTACTCTTTTCTAAACGGAAATACTGAATCACCCTGATATAACTGGTCTCTCACAAGACAGGAGATCATCAATGGAACGTGTAATATTTTCAGTAATCTTTTTTATGATGCTGGGCGTACCTTTTTACCTTCTTTATAAAATTGCCCGGGACATTTTTGGTACCGCCGGTGCTGGTGAGCCTGCACAATTGCCTCAGGGCAAGCAAAGACGCTCAGGAGGCGCTGGTTCGGGTTCGATCTGGCAAGGACACCATCTACAGGGGAGCAGCCATTTGAACCCCCTCGGAGGTGATTGTAATGGTGAAAATAGCATAGCTGGTGGTTGTGATGGTGGCGGTGGAGGAGGTGACGGAGGTGGTGGTGGTGACTGATAGCCTGCAACTTTAACTATCAGGATGAAACCCATGTCCAGCAACCGGAAAAAGAATTCATTTCAACCGAAAAGCCCTGCCTTAAAGTGAAGCGTATTAAACGTGAAGGATGCTGAATTAGAGGGTATCGGTTTTATACTGAAGCGTAACTGGAAGAAGGATCTGAAATTAACTATTACGGAAAAGTAACTTTCTGACTCACCACGTACGCCCCTCGGTTATGCCATACAGTTTGATACGAAAACAGATCAGTAAGTAGATTGCTATACGCCGGAGAGAAGTCTATTTTTCATGCACCGAACCTGTTTGGCCTGCAATGGAAGCAGGTATAATAATCACATACAAAGGAGGGCATTATGAATACATTTTTATACGTGCTTTTGGCCTGGATTGTTGTGCTTTTTATCGCCAACAAACTGCTCGCAAGACGTAAGCCCAATACGGTTAAAATCCTGGTACAGCGCAACGGGAAAGCCGCAGAGGTTGATGCTGTAGTGGTTCAGGGTTCAAAGAGAGCTAACAACAGTTCTGTTGCGGACAGCGACGCGGTAGATAGTTATTTTGAAATGAATCCTTACTCCCGCGAAAACCAGGCGAATGGTTGGGCTATGCTGGCCAGAGACGATGACCAGCTTAAATAATCAGTTGAGTGTGATGTGTAAAGCAGCTTAAAACTCTAAATGGACGAACAGGGGAGGTGACAAAGATGACAACCAATACAACAACGACCACCTACCGCTCAGAAGAAATCGTGCCGTTCAGACGGCCCAAAGGGGATCTGGATAGTCGGTATATGCCTCAGGTGTATGCAATGGTGCGGAACTGGGCAAGTAACCCTGCTCAATATGGTGAGGGTGTACTGGCCTCCTACCGCCAACCGGCAGTAAACCTTGCCTACCAGGTAAAAGGAACTCGTGTTGTTTTAATTCTGGTACCAGTAGAGTGCGAGCCACCTGGAGTGATAATGACGGAAACAGTCCTGTGGCCGTCACTATCACTTGTAGAAGTCTTGCAGACCTTGCAGGAGGCCTGGCAAAATATTCCGGCGTTAAACCCCTGACGACTTCTGTCAATATCACCGGCTAGTGATTTACCTCTCTGCTGGTGGTCAGCCCGCCTAAGTTCAAATTATCTCTTTCTAAATTAGCCCGGATAAAAATCGGTCCCTCTAAAATAGCCTGCCCTGAGTAGGCTACGTCATACAAAGCGTTGGCCAGTCACCAGCTGGCTGGTGGCCATAATGCTCCACAGGATAAACCGTATCAGAACTACGCAAAGAAAAAGCCCCAACAATTTACCGATGGGGCCTTTTGCAGACATTTTACAGCCTTACCAATGATAGAGCGCTAAGGCTTCTGCTTAGTGAACAGACTTGCCCACAGATAATGGATAAAGTTGAGCAGAATGTATGTTACTCGTTGCTCGAATTTCATCGGGGCTTTGTACTTTGTCGTTATGTTATGAATATGAGTAAGGTCCGTATAGAGCCCTGGCGACTTCCTTGTTGACTTCAACACCGAACAGATGTGCTGAACAGACTCCGGTGTGAACAACCGTAGCCCTCGTCGTTGTTTGACTTTATGGATAAAATCGTCCATCCCCATACATAACCATTCCGGCTTGATGCCATCAAACTTACAACGTCCGTTTATGATGACGACATTGATACATTCCAGTTCTCTAGCCTTAAGAGCAGACTGAATAGCCCTGATGTGCCCCTGGTTTTGCTTAAACGGGTTCTGCAACTTGAGGGTTCGGGACTGAGTCCATTTCCGCCAGTGGCTTTCCTCCAGAGTACCGTAGAGCTTGCCTACGTAGTTTTTCTGCTCTATGACGTATATACCATGTGGGGCTACGAGAATGTGATCAACCTGCGTAGTGCTATGAGCCGACAACTGAAAGGTGAGATCACTAAGTAGCCCCTGAGCTTCTTCAGGAAGCCCAGATTCAATTGCCTTTGCAGTCCGCCGTTCCGCTATGGCAGAGGTCATAAATCCCAACAGACACAGCAACACGACGAAAATAAGGATAATGAAAGCTACCCCCGTAATGCTCCACAGCAGATTGAAAGCATCCATGTTACCTCACAGAGGGGTAGCTGGTGGCATTAACAGATTCTACTAAGCGGGTAGTGGTACCGGTAAGGCTCTCAATATTTGAAGACAGGCTCATCAGCATGCCGAGTGCAGAACGGAGATTACGATGAGGCTCATTGTAGTTTTTGAACGTGTCAGTGGAGTACATTTTTGAAAGACGTGTACGGATCTCTACTGACGTAAGATCTCCATCCACCAGGCCGTACTTAACTGCCTGAGGTGTTGGCCATACACGGCCTGAATAGAGAGAAACAGCATCGGCATCATGACGCGAGAGAAGCTTTTTACCCCGTCCAAGTTCAACATCAGTTATAAATTTTTCATGCATCGTGTTCAGGATCTCCTTCTGCATGAACTCCCTCGTTGAATCGGACAATGGGTGGAAGGGGTCAAGAGCATCTTTGAACTCACCGGCCGTAAGGGGCTCATTCTTGACGCCTACTGTGCTCATGATCTCTGACAGATTCCAGTGGTCCATACGCACACCGATAGAACCGATCAGGGCATTACTGTCGGCATAAATTGCATCAGCGGGCGATACCGCGTAATAGCATGCGGATGCGCATATGCCTTTCACACTAACGATGATTGGTTTATATGAGTCTGCGATATCAGAGAAAAAACGACCGGTACCGCTGGAGAGTACTTCGAGGGAGTTTTGCTTCGACCGTGCTTCATCGCCACGTTCTGTGCTCCCGGTTTTGTTACTCTTGTCAGCGGCTACAGATGAAAGAGAGCCACCGGCATCTGATACGCGTTCAATCTGTGGCTGGTGGTTTTTAAGCGCGTTTATCTGGCGGTAAATAATGATGGCGTCAGAGGGACCACCACCACCTGACTCTGCCTCGATAATAACTGCTTTGGCATGGGGATTATTGTAAGCTTTGGCAAGAGCTGTTGCGATCACTGTTCCATCGCCCGTTTCCGAGCCGGTACCCATCTCGCCAGAAATCCGTATTACAGCTATATGGTCTTTCTTCCCTTCAGCGTCCTGCCATTGTTCGTAAAGATTGTAGAAAGAAAACCCTACAGCGGTCATGGCAATTAGCGACATAGCAACTTTTGCCGTGGTATGAATGCGAAACATCTTATAAAAACGGTCAGCGTTATCATTGAGCGATTCTTTGATATTTGTAGGGGACTTCCTTTTTTTACTGCTTAACATCTGACCACCTTTACATGAGTTTTTGAAAGTTAGACCACAAGCGATTCAATGCAATTCCCAGTATCAATAAAGCGACTGGTGGGAAAAGTTGAGCGATATTGTTAAATAGTGACATATTTGGCATGACCAGGTAGACCATCGTTAAAGCACTGATCACCCAAAATGCTCGAAACCAAATACGATAAAACTGAACTGTAACCTTACCAAATACGTACCTCTTCAATTTCCACTGGTACATTCCATCTGCTAGCATGGCAAATAGATAGGGCAGAAAAACGATTAGCCACCCCAGGATTAAGTTCCACCGGAAAATGGACTGATAAAGTAAGAGGGGTATGTTTTTGGCCATAGTGTAATTAATAGAGGTAAATTTTTCAGCAACAATGTTAATACCTCTGGCTGGTTTTTTGGTGTCAGGGATCAGAATAGTATTCAGATAGTCAATTAACTTATAGTCATGTACCAACCAATTTAAAGTCGCTTCACTATTTGCAATGACAGACTTCCAACGGTCATTTGATATGATGGACCGGCTTGCATTAACCTCCTGAGTAATCTGATATTTGAGCTCCTCAGTATTCTGGAAAGCCAAGCTGTAACCAAAATAAATGACCATGCCAAAAAAAAGCATTGTTCTGAGCACTGCTGCCCTGCTTGTATTATCCGCAGCCATTGCTTTCCCTCCATTCACGAAAAAGAGCTAGCCTCTGATCGTGATTGCAATAGTTGTTACGCCACATCGTCGGGATACCCAGGAGCCAGTGGTACTGTTTAGGTATGATTTGGTCGATGAGGCTTAACTCCGCCAGTTCTTTATGCTCTGCGCTTTTCCACTCGATCTGTCCCACATCAGGAACAAATACAGCGGTCCTTGCTTTTGCGGCCTGGCGGGAAAATTCTATAAAGTTGATGCCCCACGGCGTCCAGTATCTGTACTGCTCGTTTAGGCCGATGTTAAACACCGGCAGAGAAAGAGTTGAGTCGGCAAAAGCCGAAATCACATTTTTGCAGACTCTTGGACTATCTATTTTTTCCTGTTCGGTTTTGAGATGAGTCAGCAGTGCACGGTCAATAATGCTGTTAAAGGTGTTTGTATAAAGGCCATTAGGGTCAGGAAGCTGATCTATGGCAGTAATGATTTTAAATTTTAACCGAGAAAGAAAGGGAGAGTCCTCAATAGTAACTATATGACTATGTGTTGTTTCTGGATGAATCTGGGGTTTGATGCGCTGTACTTGTTTAAAAGAGACACTACCTGGCAAATTAATGAATGCGCCCACCGTGCGTGTTAAATCGACGAAATAAGGCAAAAGATAACAACCAAGCATACGGGCATTCTTTTTTACAAGATCACACCGTACGTCATTGTTATCGAAAGAAATACGGAAACTAACGAATTTACGTTCAGGACCTTCGCTGGTGGTCAGTGATTGAATCCATTCATGGCATGATCCTTGTGGTACCGACCAGTAGCTGGTTTCACGGTCCCCAAAGGGATCAGTCGTGATCAACTCTCCCTTTAAAAGGAAAAGCTCAGACAGGGTATTTGCCATGGAGAATAGGGAATCGATATCGTTGCTCTGACAAAATTTTCCCAAATGATGAAACGCGTTTTTTTCTATCATAGTTAGCCGATCTCGAACTTCCTGAGAATCTGCGTACTTTAAACCCAAAGACTGAAAGCGCCTTTTTACGAGCGAGCGACATTTGCTGACTTTTAGTGCAGAGCTTAAAATTTGCTGGCGCGTCAGGACAATTTTTTCATCCATCAATGCAACTTCCTTAGAAATTTATTAAGATTTTTGATATCGAGATTTTGACGCAAAGTAACTTTTCCGGCCTTCTTGAAAAGCATTTCCGACAGAGTTGTGTTTGGCTTCATTTGTTTCTCAGCAACAGCAATAGGGATTTGGCCTACAACCTTCCTGCCATCTTGAAGCCTGGCAACTATGTGAAACATAGGGACCTGACCCAAGAGATCCTTTGGAATACTCTCTTCTAAAGTTGTCTGCTTTCTTTCTGAGATTGAACCTGAGAAGTTATTATGCGGCAAAGATGTTTCTGAACCGGTCGTATAAGTGACCATATTTGTGCTTATCGCACTCTTACCAAAGTTCTCTACAACAAGCGTCTGAGTAGGAGTATCGTTGACTCGCAAGCTTATATAATTGTTGCAGAGCCCCGTAATTCGATTGGCAGTTTCAACACTTGCCGCAGCAATAAAGTCGGAGATGGTTTGGGTGCAAATAAACAGTGCAATTTTCGCTGCACGACCCTGCGCCAGAAGGTTAATCATAGGGTTGTTAATGGCTGAGTGTGCCTCATCAACAAAAATACTTATCCTGGAATTAGCTGACATATCACCATCTTGAGCGTTGTAGCGACTACCGGCACAGGAGGTCAGATCTGACATTATTAATTGAGAAATAGCAGCTGCTGTATCGGGGTTTGAAAGGCCATCAAGCGAAATGTATAGCACCCCGCCAGTGCTGAACATCCCTTCGCTTGTTACAATTTCTCTTGATGATACTGAGTTCGGGTTAGGAGATAAAAGCTCATTTAAAGGTTTTTCAATGAGCATATCGAAAACAGGCATAATACCTGCGGTCATTTTAGCCATATGCTCTGGGTCGGACATTGAGTAATCAATAAGCTGGGAAACAGTATCTAACCAGTCTATTTGTTCGGACCCCTCGTAATTCATGAAATGAGCCGTAAACCATTCAGCGAGACGCTTGAAACGTACCGGCAAGGTATCGTTAGCGACGTACTTAACTTTTTCGGTCCAGACATCGTAACCATAATATCTCGCGTAACATG
Organism: Pseudocitrobacter faecalis; assembly: GCA_003315335.1. Taxonomy (GTDB): domain Bacteria; phylum Pseudomonadota; class Gammaproteobacteria; order Enterobacterales; family Enterobacteriaceae; genus Pseudocitrobacter; species Pseudocitrobacter faecalis. Next base: position 29,625 of record QNRL01000010.1, on the reverse strand, counting down.
ACTCCATTACCTTGACTGTAAGATTCACAATAGACATGTGGCTTTTCATGTTCTTGTGAATCAGATAAATAGAAGGCTTTTTCTCTATGTAAGAAAGCCCGGAAATCACATTGGAAACGAGAGCCTTGGCATACTGAACGAATGGGTTAACCTCACCGGGAACTGTCACCAAGCTCAAAAGACGAGATGTTAGGTCAGAAACATTAGTATAGGTGTTGCAGACATCAATACAGACCGAAGATGCTGGCTGGCCAGGATGAAATTTATAGAAAGGAAGACCGAGGGTCTTAGCCTCTTCCATTAGAGATTCTCGCCACTCTGCATCGTTCTTTGGATCTATGACAACAACAACATGACCAAGATGAAGCATGCTAATGCTTAGTAAACGCTGTAGCACCGTTTTCCCGGTACCCACGTTTCCGGTTATCAGAGTATGACCAAACCAATTGTCTTCAGTTACAAATATGGGTTCCCTACGTTCCACAGCAAAAATTGCATTGCTGCCGCCCATCTTACGAGCCATTGCGTCAAAATGTCTCTTAATTGGGTTGAAGACGAATGGCAACTCGATCTCACGTTTATCACTGGAGAGGTTAGCTATTTGATATGCCCGATCCGCATGTTCCGGACCCCACTCAAACCCATCACAAAAATAGGACTTTCGCTCGGGTATATCCTTATTTTTATTTTGATAATCCTGAACCAGTTGACGATACTTTCGCTCATTGGAGAAAAAGTTACTTTTGTTAATTACACGCAGTGAATCAAGACTAACGAACATGAAATGTCGCTTGAATACACGCCAATGAGCCATCAAAAATGGCGCTGCTGTTTTGCAACGATAAAGGCACAGCAAAAAAAGCAATATTGAGGTGAACAGAACTATTGGGGCGATGTCCAGTCCGTCTGAAGAAAGTCCCATATAAAGCATAGAAACCGAACAAATCAAAAGTATTGAGGCACTACGATACTCAAGAATAGGCCGATAAAAATTCTCTTGTGCATGGAGGTTAGTCCTCTTCGAATCTGACATTATAGGTTCCCAGCCTCTTTCAGGTTATTGATAATTCGTTCAATGTCCACTTTCGCCCGGTCTGATGCGGCCAGCAAAGTAGGCATGTTAAATGCATGGCATTTTGTATTGATCACAGCACCAGAATTAACGAGGTACTGAGGAAGCTTATTGAAAAGATCTTGAGCCTCTAACTGCGACCCAAATTTTTCCACGCAAGATTGGGTCAGATAGAGAGTATTAGGAGTACTTACCATAAATCTGTTTTTGCGCTTTCTTTTAAACGCCACCTCCATTTTGGACAGAATTTGATGCAGTACTAACGCAATTTCTACAAATTCAAGCTCTGTAACGTCACCTTCGCTTATAAGCGAGAATTCACCATTTTGGTCTGATTCAGTAGATGCAAAGACTTTACTGTTCAGATTGTGACCAGAAACAGGTGATGCTGGTTTTTGTACTTCTGCTTTGTCCGATGATTTATTCCGGTTGCGCTTGGGATTTTGTTTTTCTACCGGTGCTGTTGGGGCGAACAGTCTGGCCAGTGCTGGCGAAAGATGATGCCCCTTAGCGTCTGTGGGCGCATGCTCTCCATTTGATTCTTCAAGTACAGGAGGTAAGGCGGGCTCTTCACTTGCCATCACACTGGTTGCGGCTGCTTCGGTCTGGGAATACACAACTTCAGCTGGTGGTGGGCAGTTACCCTCAGTATCTGGTTCTGAGTTTTCTTGTCCTACAGAAACATCCATAGAGCGTTCATTCGTACCCTGGGGATCAGCGTTCTGTTCTCGGTTAAGTTCTGGTAATTCTGACGGCTCGGAGAGAAGCTTTTCATTATGGACCGAAGAGCTTGTTGCACAACTACCGACTTCTGGCCGAGAAACACTAAGCTGTGAGAAATCGGTATAATCAATGATCTCATGCTCTTCATCTTCTTTCTCAAAAAGATGTTGATAATGTTCATATTCCACAGCCTCAGTTTTCAGCGGACCAGTCGCGGATGCACTATCGGTTCCATGATATTCCACGTCGCCAGAATGTTCTTCGACTGCATTTACACGTGGGGGAGGCAGCTCAAGCGTTTGCTTTGGACGTGGGGCAGAGTTTTCAACAGAAGACTCATCATTAATCACTAATGCCTGATACATAGAAGTATTGAAAAGTGACTTTAAAGTTGTTGGCCTTCTTGGCTCATGATAGGTGAGCTGGAACCCGGCGCAGTTATCGCCGAGCTGGACTAAACGCAGATCGTCAATGTCCCTTACTATCCACATTCCATCGAGAGAGCCTTCTCTGAATGTCAGTTGGAAATAGGGCTCTTCACTGAATGCTTTTTCATCTAATCCCGGCAGCAATGCCATAGTGGTATCTATGTTGAGGTAGGGGACAGCATCAACACACACTATATAGTCATTGGAAAGTGGAGCGCTTAAAAGGAGTTCATGAAGTTGGTTGACCAGGACATGGGATTCCGTGTCCTTTGCCGATTCATCTTCACTTTCTTCTATATCAGGAATGACAGGATCAGCTGCTTCCTCACCCTCAGATTTAACTATCTGCGTGTCATTATCAATTTCATTATCACTTTCGGCTTTCTTCTCAAAATCGTCGGATGAGCCTTCATTTTTCTTAGAATGTATATCAACATCAATAGAGGCAGAGGAGCGGCCTAAATCATTAACCTTAAGAACAGCCGTCTCAACAGTATCAGTAATTTTAGTTATAACGTCCCGACCGGGCACTGGTCTTCTGTATTCAGTAACTGTTTTTTGCTCGTCAATGTAAATAAAGTCTTTATTGGCATTAACGCTAAAAAGACCCGGCACTGAGTCAGGGATTTTATAGGAATCAAAGATTAAACCAATCCACCTTAGCTTAAGAAGGTTATAGAATTCTAGTTTCCCTATCCCATTTCTAAAGATGTTTGATATTTCGTTTTCCGAATAGATACCCGGAATGAAGTAGTGAACGACACGCTCATCATCATAGGGCTCGACGTAACCACGTTGAACTAGGGATTCTACCAATACGGTCTTACCAGCCTCTCCCTGAGGGAAGTTATATTTATGTAATTCGAAATCATTGAGAACAAAATCAAGGAATGCGTTCTCGTTAAGGTATACCTCACCATTTACGATAATGATGTGCATAGGCTTAGCATTGTAATTGTTGATATTGATACTGGTAAAGTTGTGCTTGATGGTACTAATGGCCCTTGCTGCTGCATCATTAGAACGCAGACCCATGATAGGGTCACGTAAAACATTAAGGTCTGTACCAGTAGAATAGAAATCAGCGGTCCTCACGCATTTAGACAAAAAGTCATTCCCATCAGTATAAACGTTTAGGGCGGTGATCATTTTTGAATAAACACGTTCTTTATTTACCCGATCCAAAAATGCAAGACATACCGGGTTTAGGATTCGCTCAAGGAAAACGCTGGACCAGATATTATGTTGATTATGAATACGCTTTCGCCAGTGGATTTCGTATTCAACCACGTCATTTTCACGTGCCCAGTCAAGAAGACTTTGTGAGCTTGGCGTCCAAATGATCGGACTAGCTAAATTCAGGCTTACAATGTCGAGATCGTAAACCTTTCCGGCATCATGGACTAAACCACAGATAAACGCAGCATAGAGATATACTTTTCTACGGACTACTTCTTCATCTTGATATCCGATTGGTCTCAGTTCTGAGTGATGCGCATTTTTTAAAGAGAGTATGGCCACTTCCAGGCTGTGAGAAAGTAACCCACCAATACCATTATGATGATGATTTTCGGAAGCTGGCAAAAGATGTATCCAGCGAACATATTCAACCAAGGGCTTTAAAACTAAATTAGTAAATGTATATGCATCGTCCCTGATGTCGCTATCGCTGATAGCTAACATCATTGAAATTGAGTGCAGCTTTTCCCGATACAGAGACAGGATTGACTGTTCATTAAATGTCTGTATGCCCGTCGGACGAGTTGGATACTCGATGAATTTCAGGACTTCTGGATTTGGATGATCAGGAACAGTGTACTTCTGATCTCCTAGAATCTGCGCAAAAGGAGAGAGGCTTGATATATCCTCAATCATTACAGAGGTTGCATCATTCTCCTGAGATGAGAATATCCCCAAAATCCGTTTAATACATAAATACAGCGCCCTGAAATTCATCATCATACCTTATCGACGTTTGCCTGACAGTTCGGCTGCAATGTATGCCTGCACACTTTTATATTGCATTACTTTGGTGATGAACTCTGCTGGACTGTATGGCCCATCCTTACGGCGAGAAACATTCAGAGTCTTTTTCACATTCTCAACATATAAATTAATACTCTTTATAATGTTGTGAGACATAACCGGATAGTCGCTTACAGCCAGTAAACCCAATGAGTTGTACTCATACATTGTGTTCATGAGCTGGTTCATCTCGAAGATGTACTTGTAAAACCTCATGGTGTTGTGGTTATTGAAGTTGAGTTGTACTGGTTCAAAACTGAAAGGTACAAACTGAGTTGATGACATGAATGAGTCATTCTTGTCGAACTCAATTGACTTAATATAAGCAACAAGATTTTCTTTCATCTTATTGTTTTCTTCATGCAGCTCGTTGAACCAATCCTGAATAGCCTGAACAAGGTCAGGATGTTTAACTGCATCAACCGTTTTAAAGAGAGAGGAAATAGCGATACTCACATCATCAAAACCTCTGATGACTGCTCCATTTCTGGCAGTTAAAAACCGGTTAAAGTCTGGGGTGCCGGGGTTAATAATAACTTTGGCCATACCCTGGTGCTCTGGTCTACGTTGAGTAGAAGTTTGAGCGTTTACGCCTTGCTTTTTATTTGAACCTTTTACCATTACATCTTTTGGTTCAATGTTAATACGCTCATTGTCCGTGATAATTGCGTCGTTCATTGTGCCACCTTAGTTTTTGAGTATTGACGGATTTTTCGTCCAAGTTCGATATATGCTGAATGATAGAGCTCAAGCATTTCTCTGTAAGGCTCCAGCAATGCTTCCGTTTCAGAAATCATTTCGTATTCCCAGCTGGCATGGTTTACAAAACAGTTCTTAGAATATTTTCCACTTTTCATTGGTTGCACCCGTTTTGACATGTGGCTAGGCGCTCTTGTTTTATAAGGGCTGAACTGATGCCAAGTGATCGTTACTTTTCTGGCATTACCAATTAGCTCAACTTTTGGTGCGTAAGAACCCAGGTACTCCCTCTTTGGAACTTTGCTATGTCGGGTAAGGTTAATCTCTTGGTGGTTTCGTTCCTTCCACTTGATCCAGTATTTTGTAATGAGATCTTCAGCCTCAACACGCAAACCTTCAATCTGAGCACGTAAATTTTTACGTGTTAGCTCTATAGAACTTATAAGATTTGAATTACTCATGACGCCTCCTGATGTGAAATTACTATACCGGAGGAAATTTCCGTTTTTTTTCACGAACAGAAGATTTTTGAATGCTCTTTGATGAGGGAATTGAACAGATGTAATGCACTCGCTGTTTCCCCCATTCGGGAGGGGCCTTCAGAAACAGTAACAGCGAGTTTAGCCTCACTTCCATCGCTACCCCCTAAAGTTACTTTTGACAGAATGACCATTGTGGATTATTGCTTTTGATAATGTGCATTGCTCTATTAAAGTTATACATATATCTAGTGCCACTTTTCCAAAAAAAATGACCCTATGGAACTTTGTCCATAGTGACACTTTTATAAAAAGTGACCCTATGACGACATTACATAGGGTCACTTTTCAAACATAAGTGACCCTATGTGAGGCATTCATAGGGTCACTTTTCTTTGTTTAGTGATCCTATGTAAGCATGAGGTTGATGAAAAGTAAAAATGTCAGTTTATGACGGTCAGTGAAAGACGTCGTTATTCTAATCCAACGTTGGGAGGGGCTGGATTTAGGTTTTTTTTTAATCGCTTCACATTTCGTTAGCATGCGCAGGAATTTTTGATAAAATTCTGGTTAGTTTGGTTAAAAAGTGTTACAAGTAAGCGGTGTGGTTGAAGGGATAGATTTAAGGCTTATTCAAGCCTTAAGAAAATACTAAAAGTTACTTTTCACCCTACCGAACACCTAACAAAAAATCCATGTTGAAGATTTGAACAATTGTAATGGCGCAAGGACAATCAGCACATGTCAGAATCTGATAATTTAACTCGTAGCTTACTCGGTAAACTTTTCCGCACTGAGATTTCGCTTATTCGTAGTTACCGTGCATTTTTAATGTTATTGCCTGTGCATGGATCTTCTGCATATCAAACTGGGACTCCTCTTCTCCAGCGTCGCCTATTTGGGAAAGGATTTAGTACAGCCGCTGATTTAGCTTTTGAAGTGGAAACACGTCCAGGTAGTTTTTTGGTTCCGCGTACACTCGGAAAGGAAATTACATGGGAGAGGTTTTTTTCTGCGGTCTTGGACGGTGATTCCAATGTAATTCGTGAATATGATACAAATGATATTGACTATGGTATTTACGATGCCGGTGAAAAAGTGACTTTTCTGAATGGTACAGTGGATATCTATAATCCCAAGAAGATTCATGAGTTGCGTTCTAAATGTGTTGATATACAGAATGACTACTTTATGCAGGTGTTCTTTATCTCAATGCTCGCACCAGAGTTTGTAAGTATTTTCTTTGGTTTAAAACCAACTACAGCTGATGCTATTAAAGACATTGGTTATTCATCGTTAAAAACAATTAACGATGTCGTTCTTTTCCCACGTACAATTGCTTTCTCACAAGGGCATATTGAAGAGAGTGTTTCACTTAAAACGAAAGTTTTTGCCTGGGCTTATGAATTGTCTGCTGACATCCGGTTAGGAAAAGTTAGTGATGATTTGATGGAACTATTACGTTATGACACTATGTTCACCAGTCACCGTCAGGATGTGTTCAACACTTTAACAAATAAAGTTATGTTAAAGGATTATTGATATGGCAAAGGTCGATCAAACAAAAGCTAATGCTCTATTGCGAGCAGCAAGAACTATGTCGCTTGGGGCAAATAAAAATACAATACGAATTTTGTACGGTAATCATGTTGCTGAAAATATCGATTTTGAGCCTGGTGCAAAAACAAAACTCAAAAAAGGTATCCGGGGCTGGAGCAAACGCACAGATAACCGCCGAGCCTTTTCTGCTGTTATTGATGTCGCAGTTAACTATTTTGGTTTTGATCCAATAAATCCGGAAGCGAGTTTTCGGCAAATTGACTTCAACCGAATAATGAGTGTCCTTCATAATCTGGGATACTTTGTATGCGCACCGGAAGTTAATAAAATAATAGAAATCCTTACTTCTATGAAAGAAATTGAAGAACTAGGTGCCTGCGAAAAATGTAAACGCCCATACATTGTGCCAGTGACAAATGATGCTCATTGTCCACGTTGCAGATTATCTTCAACTGCTTCAGCCATAGAGAGGTATTCTCAAGAAGAATTAGATTAAATTTAAAAAAGATATCGCGAAACTTGCCTTGTCTGAATCTAAATATTGACTTAAGTCAAATTCTGTTGTTTGCTTTACAATCAAATATTAGTTACAACTTAAATATCAACTCTTGACAAGTAAAGATATAATTTGATTTTTCTTTATTCAGTTTTTCTTCGTTCCAAAAATGTGCACCTTTTTTTCTGTTGAAAACGTAAAACTACTTAGGTTCTCAAAACCTTCTATGCATGACGACTTCTTAATCGCTTTCAATTAATATATTTTATATTCTTGTCTAAGTTCGCTTCTTTGATCCTTAGCTATTCCTTTTTTGAAATATAGAAACAGCATTACTTGTGATGATTTTTTTCAGCTCTAAATACACCTGTTTTCAAAGCAATATTTGCTTTTAGATATTCGATAAAACCATGTTTTTGTTACACCGGATTTTTGACAACGTGCAAGATGGATGATCTTTCCATCACCGAGACTATCTTCTTAGTCAGCACTCCTTTTCCGTCCTTTTCAACATAAAAACGACCATGCTATACGAGCTCTAACCTTTTTTTTGTATGCCATCATAACCGCATCAGAAAAGGAGAACGGTCTATGACTCGTATTGCATTAGCGCCTTCAAAGATGGTTTTGCTTATGTCTTTGGTAATTACTGGTGCCCACGCCAGCCCTGAGCAACCCCTAATAAAAGATACGCCCTTTGTATCTGGCCAGGCTTATAAGAAGGGTTTCTTCTGGTATGACGATCCTGCTAAAAAAAGCGAAGCTGAAGAAGAAGAGGTTTTGCCACCAACCGGTGCTGCTAGCTCGCCTTCAAAAGAGGAAATGGTAGATTTAAATTCAAAATGGCTAAAAGAGAATATGCCTCGACTGTTAACGCAGGCAATGGATAACCCTACCGCAGAAAATCTATCACGTTATTACACGGCGCAAAGGTTAATGCTGGATATCAGTACGCGTTTTTCTGACAAATCAAAAGATTATTTTCTTAAAAACCCGATGATGTCTGAAAAACGCAGGCAACCAGTGGAAAAGGTGGCACTGGATGCTCACCGCACTGTTGTTGAAAAAAATCAGCAAACGGTAATGAAAGATATCTTTACTAAGTCAGGTTTATTTTTCTTTTTCCAGAGTACTTGCCAGTTTTGCCACGAAGAAAGCCAAATACTTCAATTTATGCAGAACTATTATTCGGTAGATATTCTTCCAATCAGTATGGATGGAAGGCCATTGCATAATGGCCTTTTTCAGGATTTTAACATCCCCAACGCACAAATTATTGATCAATTTAAAATTCGAGAGGTACCTACAATTTTCCTGGTTTCAAAGGATGGGACATCAGCTCAGCGCATTAGTGAAGGCATGATCTCCGCTGATGAATTAAAGAACACTATTATACTTGCCGCGAAGGGCATGAATCTGATCGATGACGCTTCGTTCCAGTCAACTCTAGATATTAAAAGGCAATATACCATCGGCGATGATGGCGTTATTACCGTTAATAAATCCGAAATGGAATCAGACCCATTCCTACTTCAAAAAATAATGGACCAAAAACTCGAAGGCTATGACATGCCTACGGCCGATCCGGTCAATTATCTCAATGCTGGCGGCAGTTTTGGAGGCACTTATGCGCAGTAATGCCGTTTTCAACTTCAAAAAGTTACTTTTGTCTCTTTCTGTTTGTGCTGCAATTTTAGCCCCGACTGCAAATGCAGACAACGCAATGCGTAACATTTTCAATGGCATGATGACGTCTACCAGCCCGGCCACCTTTTCCACAGCAACCCGTACAGGCATAGTTGGCGGGTCAATGTCTTACCGAACAACAAACGTTAATACCAACCTTGTTTCCATGTCGTTTCCAAAAGCTTCTGTCGGTTGTAACGGTATTGACGTTTTTCTTGGGTCCTTCAGCATGATCAACGGGGACCAGCTTGTGCAGGTGGCCCGTGGTATTGCCCAGGGTGCGGCTATCTATGCTTTTAACGTTGCTGTTTCAGCTATTTGTGCTGACTGTGCTGCAACGATTAATGACATCCAAAACAAACTGCAAGCGCTAAATAAATTTGCGAAAGATTCATGCAATGCAACTTACTCTTTCCTTTCTGAAAACGTGGGTACGCCAAGCCAGTTCGCTAACTCAGTTAGCTCTGGACCAGCCTCAATTCTGGGATCGATTAATGGTCTTATTCCTGATTTTGGCTCATCGATGACAAAGTCACCTGAAGCTGTCACTTCTCAGGTTAAAGCAAAGGATCCCGAAGAGTTCGCTGAAAAATTCAGTGGTAACCTCTTCTATATGTCGTTCATGGATATTGATAAGGGAACGATGAACATCGGAGGGGTAACGGAGTTATCCGGTTATAAACTGGCAGAACAACTTATGTCTCTCGTAGGTACTGTCATTATCAACTGGGATAGCAAAGGCGAAAAAGCGGGAATGGAAGTCCGCCCGTCTACCATGACTGTCACGGATTACATCATGGGGCCACCAGCTGGCGGATCAATTAAAATGCTCAAGTGTTCTCCGGCACCAGATCCATCATCCCCACGAAAGGCTCAGTGCCTTGTCATGTCAGAAGTTAATGACGGTGGTTTTAAGGGATTGAAGGATACCATTTCTGATCTTCTTTTAAACGTACAGAAAAAAATCATCAACGACGTTCGTGTTTCAGATGATGAATTACGCATTATCTCCTATATCGGCATCCCGACCATTATCGACTCTTTGCAAACATTCGAAGCACCGGAAGGGTACGCATACATTCAGGACATCAGCACTATTGCTGCGACGAGCCTCGTAATCAACATGTTGCGCCAGGTTGAGGCCAAAATTTCAACCATGAGCATACCGAGTGAGTCGCTGTCGGGTAAAAGGGATGATCTCAACCGATTAACAGACAATCTCTCAAAACAGGTTAAAGCCGCCTATGAGCTATCGCACAGCCAGGTCGGTACCAGCTCGGACGTCATTTCAACCTGGGATAACCGTCGCCTGCAACGGAAGGCTTTCACTGAAAGTATTCGTGGCACACGTAACTGAGGTCTGACATGGATTACAACATATATACCCTGGGTGATATTGATTTTGTCTGGTCGGCTTTTACCGGTATTGCCCTGATCTTTTCTCAATATACTGGTGTAAAAGAGTTCCTGACCACGGCCGCCGTTGTAGCAGGTGTGAGCCTATTCTATAAAACGTGGCTATGGCTTCAGGCTCCGACCAAAAATGAATTACCGTTTTTCTCCTGGTTTTTGGGGTTGATCCTTTTCATGATGGCAATGGTTCGAGTGGATGTAACTATTGAATCTGTAAAGTCGGGAGAGGTCAGAAACGTCGACGGAATTCCAATTTTTATTGCTGCGATGGCAACCGTCACCACTAACTTAAGCCAGGGTTTGCTGAAGGATTATAAAACAGCGTTTGATCCGCTTTCTCCGGTGGACCTGTCTGCAACAACTCTGGACGATGACATCACCCTCGGTCCGATGATCCGATTCGTGAAGTTTTTGCAATGGGGCGGCGATAGCCAGGGCTACTGTTCCGCATTTCCTGAACCGGCCAGCGGGCTAGGGCCAATGAACGTATGTGCTACCGTTCAGTCTCTTGCATACAACTGCCTGAAGGCTACCCAAAACTCAAGCGCAAATATTGCCGGTAAAGAAACTATTTTTAACGATATTTTCTCAGCTAATCTGGCAGATAGCATGGACCGGATTAATCAGGCGATGAAAGGCGCACTGAAGAATGCCTCTGCCAGTATTGTTGGCGCTAACGGTTCAAAATCTGGTACGTGTGATGAGGTCTGGTCAACTGTGAAACAGGTTACCAGTACAGCTGAAGCTCGCCAGACTATTTCCCTTATAGGACAGACAAACGGCATCCTTACTCCAGACGAAGCAAATGGTGCACCTACCGGCGCAAGCTTTACTGATGTTATGGCGTCAGCAAATGGTATGTACGGTAAGGCTATTGGTTCGTATGACGCCACCCTGAACCTGTTCATTATGAATGAGCTCAGAAATGGCGCAAGCAAATATAAGACCCCACTCGGTCTGGCTTCCGATATGCAGTTGTTTGAGGCTTCTCTGAAGCGAACCAACACAATGGCTTCACAGGGCCAGTTGTGGTTACAACTGTCGGGAGCAGCAATCGCATTCCTTGAAATGTTTGCTTATATGGTTGCTCCATTTGCTTTGCTTATGCTGCTGGCGTTAGGTGGTAATGGTGTTGCCGCTGCGGCGAAATATTTGCAACTTATCCTCTTCGTGAATATGTGGCCGCTTACGGCAGTAATGGTCAACGCGTATGTGAAGAAAGTCGCGACGGCCGACTTGGATACCTGGAGCACCCTCAACAGCCAGAATAATGCCGTCACGTGGATGGGACTCCCAGGGCTTGCGGAAACATACAGTTCATACCTGTCTGTTGCTTCCGCCCTCTATGCTCTGATTCCGGTACTCACATTATTCCTGATGACACAGTCGATTCACCCGATGATGAATGCGGTTAAGGGAGTGACCCCCGATGCGCCGGTGGATACTGGTCATGTAACGCCCAAAGTATGGGATGGCCCTAACAGCGGTAAATCTTCATTTGGTGACGTGACACGAACCGCCTTAACCAGTACCGGTCAGGGATACAGCGATGGCGGCGCAGTTGATTCAAGTAATTTCCGTCTTGGAATGTGGAATGCTGGTTCAAGTATCGCTAACAGCCAGGGACAAGGATCAGCTGTAACCTCATCAGTTATGAGTGCGGCAAGTAATTCATTCCAGGCTGGTTACAGTCAGATGAGCGAAATTGGAAGGTCAGGACAGTCGAGCCAGCAGTTCTCAACCAACCTGCAAACAATGAAGCAGATCTCGGATAAGATTGGTGCCTCTGTAGCAGAAGGTATTGCAACGAAACATGGGGTGAGTGCGTCTCAGATGGCCAGCATTGCTTCAAATGTTATTCTCAACGCTGGGCTTAATGGAGGTGTTGGAACTGGCAATGGAGCCGGGCTGAAAGCGGCTGTAGCAGGGCAATTGAGTAGCGGTGCATCTAAGACCAATACAGGCAGTGACTCGCTTTCAAATGACCTTTCAAAAGCAATCACGAATCAGCTTAGCCAGGATTCTGCGTTAACTGACCAGTTCAGTAAAGCGGCGTCTCAGGTAAGCAGCGATCAGATATCCAATACTAATGCGTTTAAAGAAGCATCGTCGAAAATGAACCAGGCGACACAGACGATGGCGCAAAATATTTCTACATCGGTTTCGACTAACGCAAGCTCCAATAGTGGAATGAGCCTTGATTCTAAACAAAGCATTAACCTGGACAGGTTCTCCGATTCTATTCGCAACAAAAACTTCAGTGATGATGATGTAAGGAATTTTGCTCGTAAGAATGGGCTGGATGAGAATGCGTTTATGGAGAAATTCAACTCCTATAACGATACCTTCAAGGCCAGTAATCAGCTTGGATCGCAGCTTCAACGTACTGACGCGCTTGTGGCTGCAACCCGAGATTTCAGTGAGCAAAAAATTGCGATTGATACCGCCCGGGGAGAGACGGCCGAAAGTAATAAACAGGATCTCCGTGAAACCTCCAGCCTGCTTAAAAGTCTGGTTTCCGACTTCGGTGGTAATGCACAGCAGCTGCTACCTATCACCAATCAGCTCGACAGAATTTCAGGTGACGGGTCAGGAATTAATACTATCACTCAGGCACAGGATAGAACTCCTGACAGCGTAAATACGTCTGGCGTGATGAGTGCGTCACGCGTAGGGGAACTGGGTGGAAGTGTAGATTCGCAGGCTAAACTCGGTCTTTCCTCCAACGCTCAGGACGCGACACAGCATGTCCCTGGAAAAAGTGAAGCTGGCTTTACTCCGTATAACCTTGATAACGCGGGCAAAGGCGATATTCAGGGAATACATAACAACAACGTGGGCCGCACTTATTCTGATGAAGAAAGGAATGTGCTTAATTCTCTCGAAAAGAATGGACCTGTACTGAATAATCAGGGTGTAGAGAAAGTCGTCAATTCGGGTCAGGATGTCAGAAATGCAGAAGGCACATTTAACGATCTGGAAAAGGTTGGAGGTCGGGTGGTTGGTGATGGAATGGATCAACGAGCCACTGCTTTGAACAGTATGTATCAGAGCGGGCAAGTTCGTGGCTTATCTAATAACACTGATAACTACTTTAGTCGTGTTGCCAACAACCCGAACTTAAGCCGGGACGATAAGCGAGCTGAATTGGCACAGCAAGCTGTCTTTACCTATGGTGCCAGCACCATGGCTACCGGTGCCGAAAGAGAGCAGCTCAAAGCGGATACCCAGAAGATCCTTAATGAACTGGGTAACTATAACGTTAACTGGAGTATGAATGACGTTAAGAGCATCCATAGCAGTTTCAACACTCATAACAGAGCTGATGGTTCACTTGAGTCAGTCGTACGGGCAAACCTGGGAGAAGGTGGGTCGGGCGGTGGTCTCGTTGGTAACCGCACTCAGACCGTCACAGATCGCTTGGTTGGGGAAAAGATAGAGGCCAACACTGAGCGGGGCGCGATTTCTGGTGCGCTACTCGGGGGCCAGCAATTTGTTTCGGATACGCTAACCAGCGTTGGGGCGAAACCGGTAAATGAGATGCTTACGGGAGCGGGCATCCTTCAAACCCAGACATCGATAGCAAATGATGCCTCTAACCCTGCAAATATGCCTGATTCTCTCCAGGGTAAAGTCCTTAATCACATGCAGATGTCTGATGGCGTCGCAGCTGTAAGTGACCGGTATCAGAGTATTAGCAGCGACGGCGTTTCGACTTATGCGAATGCAGCGCAGAACTCTGAAAGGGCTATCCGGCAGCAATTGACGGATGACCCACGCTTTGGGCCTCAGAAAGCAGATGAATTCATTCAGTACATGAAGTCAGAGCTGAGCAACACAAATGAGCCTTACCAGTCACGTGTCGATAAAGCGGATCAGTGGCTTAATGAAAATAAAAAATAAGGGAGGTTGAATATAACCTCCTGAAATGACTATCAATAGATTGTAAATTACTGCTAAACAATTAAGGCCGCAAAGTATGTGTTTGCGGCCTTTTTTTCAGAAGTACCGCTCTTGCGGAACATTCAACTGACGGTTTGAATCAGTGAAGACAAAAATCTATCAAACTCTGTATGAGATTCAATAACATAATCAGTAGATGCTTTGTCTCTTATCTGAAAGCAGTCGTCTGCAAAACTATAAGCGAAAAGTGACATGCCATCTTCTCCGATTAACACCTTATCAGTGAGATTTGGGTCAACGTAGATTTCATTGTCTCGTGCTTCAAAGTTGCGTATGTAAATATTTGACCACAATAGATTTTCGTTCTCTGCCTGAACAAGGTTATAAAACGTAAGTCCGTTGTACTCAAAACCATCCATAGCATTAAACACTTGGGCATAATCAAGCCTGGTTTTAATGAGTTTCTGTATATCTATATAGGCGCTCTTTTTGTGATCTGCCCACTCCACTGGAGGCGGATTGCAGATTAAGTCTTTCAAGACTTCCGGGGCTACCGGGCTGGCTAAAGGGTAGTGATCTGCAACCATCAACCTCTTTAAGCTGCTGAGTAGTTGAGTTAAATCTTTCATGAGCGCCTCTTACTTTCCTACCGGGTAGATAACACCGTTCGGCGATGGCCATAGAACTTTGGTGCTTGAATTATACGGTAGATCCTTCGTAATGATGGATTGTGCTTTCGACAGTGCTGAATGGTATGGTGAATTCTGAATAAGTACCAGGTTGTCTATAGCGTTTGTGCCACCATCATCAAGAGGGATCTTGTGGTGAACCTGCCACCCAGAGGGGACCTTGCCTGTTGCAAGTTTCATCAAATCGTTAGGTTCAAACGTAGCCAGGGCATCTGGGTGGTCTGAAAGTGATTTAAGGAAGTTAGGGCGTACAGTATTGTTGAATTGTCCACGGAGAGCTAAATATTCAGCTCTGTCTCGGCGCATGTAGTTCAATTCGCTAACATTCATATCATCGAGCAAAACGTGTGCTTTTTTGTACTTGCCGAGATAACTTGTCAATTCATCCGCAGACCTTGGATTTCGGATAACCAGAAGTGAAGCCGCTGCAACCAGCATACCTGAAGTTGTTTCGTTCAATACCTGGTCATAGCCTTCAACAGCTTCGCCGCCAAGTTGTTCAGCCGTATGTCGAAATCCCTCCACATTTCCATTATAAAGCCCGCCAGCTGCGAGAAGACGACCAGCCGCTTTGGAATTAATGGTTTTTGTTGATTGGGCGTGCTGTGCTGGTGTCGTTGATCGAACGTAATACCCCGGGCGTTTCAACTGACGAGAGATGATATCGCGCAGACGGGTAAAGAGGGACAGGGGCAGGTCATTGCGTAGGTTGCCATTTGATATAACCCCCGGCCCGGCATTGCCGGTTATGTCTTTTCTAAGCAGAACGATCTTACCGTATCTGATGTCGTCAAGCGTATCGCGGTAAGCGAGCCAGGGGCGTTGATGGTGGAACTGGTGATACCGGCTGACAAACTGTGTATATCCCTGCGGTAAATTCCATTCCTGAATAATCCGGTTTGGCAGGGCGGTATCTTCGAGGTCATGTACCGCCGTGGCCGGATGTATGATGTGGGGAATATCCTCAAGGTATATGTCATCCAGTGACTTAGCCTGACAGTGATGCAGCATAATGTCCCTTTCTTGTCGAATTCATATGAGACATTATTGCGTATGGTATAAAACAATCAATCCTAAAGTGGATGGGCGTACGAGATCAGCAGTGACAGGGTAAAAGGAAAGTTACTTTGTTCATCAGCGTCCCATGAGCTGATGGTACCTTGCGTTAAGAGCTGCAAGGTCAGATTCGGTGAGGCCCGTGTAATAATCGGTTTTGTGCAAATGCGGATAACCGGCCGGAAATAATGATTCGTCGTCATCAAGGCAGATAAATGCTTTAACTCGATGTGAAAAGACAAAGTCCTCACACTCGGCAGCCCGCACACCAGTCTGTCCGTGTTTTAAATATACCGAACCGGTTGCACCTATGATTTTGTCTCTATAAGGCACCCGGAACAGAGATTTCAGATAACTTGTATTAGCGCACTCACGCCATGAGCTGGAGATAACAATCACCATGGCAGGGCAGTTATCCAGCAATTTCTCTAACAGTGGCATTCGCTCAAAGGTTTCATTTTTACACCTGTGGCAAACCCCATCGAAATCTAAGAAAAGCACGACATGCGAATCAGGGAGAGGGGCCCATAAACCAGCTGTTGTTTCTTCATGAACACATACTTCTTCATGATGAGGGTTTTTCTGGATCAAGAAAGAAGAGAGAATCTTAAATAAATTTCTTGCAGAAGAAGACAATATATTACTCCTGAGTCAGTGTGAAATATTTGTGGTGGTTTACCCAAGCCACTCGATGATCTTCTGTAATATCGGGTTGTATTTATTTAACAACAGGAGTCGGGTTTTGCTCCGGGACATTTTTAGCTATATGGCCATTGTATCGAGGAGGTTGCTGGGTCCATTGATAAAGCTCACCCATCCCGTTACGCTGCTGGATCCGGCGATTGTACTTTACCATGAAGTTAAATATGTACTTTGCACGTACCTTTGGGGTTTTGCTGTTGTAATCTGCAATCCCTTCAAACACATTGCCCTTGCGATCAACAATTTTTCTATAGAGCCACCATGTTCCAACCCAGAAACTTGCGCAAGCATCGTAAGCCAGAACCCGCCACGTTACCGTCGGGAAATGCTTTTTTATTTCAGGTAGATTGGATGAGTTGATCTGCATTGGGCCAATATCATAAGTGCCGTTAGTATTCCTGCTGAAAGTACCAACCTTACCGCCTTCATTGTCAAACAACGTAAAAACCAGTTCAGCATCAATTCCGAAGTAGCGGGCGGCATCCGTAATGCACTGAGTGTAAATCTCATCAGGAACGGGAATAGGTTTCACATCATCTGCTGGTGGTGTAAACACAACGATTTCTCCACTGAATCTACGTTTTATCTATTCTCCCATATATCTATCGACTTTCTTTCGGCTTTACCCGTTGATTTAAGCGTTTAAGCAAAATTCTGGAATTTTGGGGCGTGATAATATTAGTGCTCGATTTAAGGAGCGGAAATGAAAAAAATTATTAAGGCATCGGTATTACTTCTTTCATTAAGTACCGCCTTCACGATGAATGCCGAGCCGGTTAATACAATGGTACTGCCAGATGCAGCCCGGGATAAGCTCAAAGCCATTGGGCTTTCAATCGAGCACGTCGAACCCTCGCCAGTAAAAGATATTTTTACGGTGATTTCCAGGGAGGGGGTAAGTTACGTGAGCAAAGACGGAGATTACATTTTTACCGGAAGCTTATTCCACGTGAAAGGTAAAGATGTGGTAAACACCACTGAGCAGGCCATTTTAATGGGCGTCCGGGAATTCGCATCCAAAACAAAATCCATCGACTACAAATCACCAAACGAAAAATACCGGCTTGCTATCTTTACCGATATAACCTGTGGATACTGCCAAAAACTGCATCATGATCTGAAGTCTTATCTTGATGCCGGTATTTCGATTAAGTTTCTTGCATTCCCACGTGCAGGACTGAACTCGGTAGTAGCCGGGAACATGGCCAAAATCTGGTGTTCAGCAAAGCCAAACGAAGCTCTGGATGCAGCGATGAATCCGGTTTCAACTATCCCGGAAGGACGTCCTGATGAGGCTTGCTTAAACATTATCAAATCGCATTTCCAGGTGGCCTCAACAATCCCGCTGCAAGGTACTCCTACCATGGTGACACTAAGCGGCAAACCGCAGTTATTTACGGGGTGGCTGAGCCCGGAAAACCTGGTGACCCAAATGGGCGCTGCGCAAAAGTAACTTTTCCGACTGTAAGAGGTGTGTATGAAATCTACTTTACTGAGTACGTTAATGCTGGTTGCTGTAGGTGTACAGCCCGTTTTCGCTGCACAATGTCAGTACGGAGCCTGTGGAACGGAAAACGATCCCGGAATCGGATTTCTGATGTCATCGGTACAAATGGATAAAGGTGAACATCTAAAGGAACTCTCTGGTGTTGCGACCACAGGTGACACCATCTCTAAAAAGATGGAAAGCTACCTGGGAAATAAAAAGCTCAAGGTAAACACCGACAGTACCCGCAAGGGGCCGGGTAATACCACCATCAGGCCTACAGATGAGCTCGCCCCAACGAGGCAACTAAAAGTTATCCGGCCCGAACTGGTAAAAAATCCCGATTCGCAGCTCGTGGTAGCTTTCAATGAGCGCCTGGCCTGATTTATTGACTGAGAGCGTCCAGAAGGAAAAAAGATGTCGATACTCAGTAGCTTCGTCATCAGAGCAACGGGGATACCTGACAAAAAGTATCTCCGGGATCCCGTAATAAAACGTTGTTATAAACGTCTGAGTCGTAGGGTGCCTGCTCTAATGACGGGGTGGCTTCTGTGCATTCTGGGTTCAGGGTATGTCAGTATGGCACTGGAACAGCCTGATAGCACTGTATTACTCAGTCTGCTGCTGTTGTATGTTATGTCAGGCATTTTACTGATGCAGTTCCAGTATATGTATTCAGAGCGAAGCATAGGCTACAAGTTCTACCTGGAAGTGCTTATGAATGCAGCTGCCAGTACTCAACATAAAGAACAGTTACAGTATCTGTTCATTAATAAGCCCAATTCCATCACGATGGGCGATCTTTACCGACTTTATGATTTTAATGGGGGAGGGCGATAGCCACGTTAATGTGCGTGTCCAAAAGTCACTTTTGAACATTCTCTTCCCGCCGTCTGCTTTCAGTTCCAGGGGATCACTGCAACATAATTTCCGGAACGCAGCGGCGCATCAAATTTATCAGTAAAGGCGTCGATCATTGCTGAATAAGCAATGCTGTCTGACGGCACAGGTGCATTGCTTTGCATACTCACTTTCAGAACCTGCTTTGCTCCTTTCGCTGACGGGTATACCTCGACATCCAGCTGTCGCATATAGTGCATCTGCGACATCGTCTCAGTGCCTATTACCCCATCGACTGGCTTGTAGTCATAGTCAGTATGCAATTCGCCATGCTTGTCAGTTCTCGTTGTCTTTTTATCTACAACGTAGCCTGTCACCCCAGTAAGAAGCTGCTCGCTATACTGCATGTTCTCCTGTGAGCTGCTGATTCGGAACCTGAGCACATAATCTGGCTGGTGAGTGGAAATAATGACTCCTTTTTTTGCTAATCCATCAGCAAAACGGCCTGAAAACATTCTGGACTGAATACTTTCGTCCGGAGGGACTATCTGAAACCTTTTATTTGTAACAGGACGAGGCATTAGATCGTACGCATCTACCTGGTTTGCGAAATGATATCCGCATCCACTCAAAAGCATTGCGGTTGTGAGTATAAAGCCCTGCCTAATCATCCTTTAATCTCCAAAAAGCATTGTTTCACGAATAATTCCGATTTACCGGGCCAGTATAATCCATCGCAGGTTAATAACTAACAGGCTGAAAAGCATAAAGGTAGCTATGTCTAAAGAATTTTATTTAAAACCGATGGCCACGATTTTAATTTCTGCGGTTATTGCTACCGCTGCCTCGGCGTTAATCACGGCAACTTATTTTAAACCGAAGGTGCTCAGTGAGGAAGAAATTGGCAAAATTGCCGCTACTTACCTGGTAAAAAATCCCCATTATTTAGTGGAAGCAGGTAAGGCGCTGGAAAATCAGAACGTGAGTGCCTCAGTGGAACGAATAATTCCATATGCGCCAGCTCTGCTGGATACCAAGGAGACGCCAAACATCGGCCCTGATGACGCCGACGTCGCGGTAATCGAGTTCTTCGACTATCAGTGTATTTACTGCATGCGGGTTACACCTGTTGTTGAATCGGTAATGAATCAGAGCAAAGATGTAAAATTCTTCTTTAAAGAATTCCCGATTTTTGCCGGTTCAAAACCTGTATCTGCCATGGGGGCCGCTACGGGTCTGCACGTCTATCAGAATTTCGGTGCTGAAGCCTATCGTAAGTACCACAACAACCTGATGGCTGTGGCTCATACCTTCATGACCTCTCAACGCAAATTCGAACTCACTGACTTTAATACTGTGGTGGAAAAGTCAGGGTTTAACAGCACGTTTTCTGACAGGGAAAAAAACCGGTATGAAAACGTGATCTCCGGCAATATGCAGCTGGGCGAAGCGCTCGGGATCACCGGCACACCCGGTTTCATCATTATGAATATGAAAAAGCCGAATGCGGCGACTACCACATTTATCCCCGGGGCTATGGACGCAGCAACTTTGCAGGGCGCAATCGAAAAAGCTCGCGGGGCCTAAAGTTACTTTCACATTTGATGAGTACGGCCATGCCGGTCATGGCCGCTACGCTTTTACAACGAGTAATTCATCCCAGCGGGTCGTATATCTCGGTGATAGCATGGCCTGCTTCATACGAAAATCCTGTTGAATGCCTTCCCCCAGTAAAAACAGAGCTCCGCGCTTTTCTTTATTGAACCGGTCCATAACTTTCATCAGTGCCTGACTGCCAGGCCTGGCCGGGCGAGTATCAAACAGGCTGAGTTGCTCTGTGCCGTCAGTCATAGCGGAGAGCATTACCCCTGCTTTCGCATACGCTATCCCGGGTCTGTAAATGCGGTTCAGGATGGTCATGGCTGCATCAACCAGATCGCGGGTGTCCTGTGTAGCGGTAAGCGGCTCGATACCACAATTGCTGTAGCGGTTTTCACCTTGCGCATAATTGCTACTCTGAATGAAGACTGTGATTTGACGGGTCCACGAGCCATCCTTGCGCAGCTGCTCTGCCGCCCGGGCGGTAAAAAATGAAACTGCCTCATGTAGCTTGCCTATCTCATTAAGGCGCTGACCAAAACTTCTGGAAACGATAATCTGTTGCCTGACAGGAGGAGACTCGTGCAGCCGGAAACATGGTTCGCCATGCAGTTCCCGCCAGGTACGCTCGATTTCAACGCCAAAGCTTTTACGTAAAAAGCGAACGTCGCTATTATAAAAATCACCGGCAGTGATGATCCCGAAAGCCGACAGGCGTTCACTAATCTTTCGACCAATACCCCATATTTCTCTGGTACTGATCAGGCTCAGGAGCTTCCTGATCCTGGCCTGATCAGTCAAAACTACAACCCCGCCTGTAGCTGCCCATCGTTTGCTCGCATAGGTGCATAATTTAGCGAGGGTTTTGGTGCTTGAACAACCCACACCACAGGTAAGGGACAGATTATGAAGAAGTGTACTTCTGATCAACCGGCCGTAATCTTCATAATCTATTATCTTGTTCATGTTTTTCAATAACATGAAATTTTCATCTATGCTATATCGACTCGATTGAGGCGCGAAGCTTTCCAGCGTTTCATGGAAGCGATTTGAGTAGTCTTCATACAAAGTAAAGTTAGAGCTCCGGACTTCGATCCGGTGTTGCTGAATCAAATCCCTGCACTTAAAAATTGGGGTCCCACGCTTAATACCAACGCTTTTAGCCAGTTTATTCATTGCAATGACGGACGAATCGTTATTGCTGGCTATGATGAGCGGCTTTTTTGACAGCTTGGGATCCATCGCACACTCAAATGCCGCATAGGCTCCGTTAATATCAACGTGCATGTACATGGCTGAACTGATTCAGTGCAAAGGTGACGACGCCCCATATCTCAAGGGATTCAGGATTTACACGTATCGGCTTATAGGCTGGATTAGAAGGCATCAAAAGCAGCTCAGGATACGTGTGTAAGATCTTTACCGTAAACTCTCCATCCACCAGCGCAACGACGATAGAGCCGTGTCGTGCTGTTAAAGACCGATCCACAACCAGTATTGCTCCATCATTGATACCGGCATTGATCATACTGAGGCCCGCCGCCCTGACAAAGAAGGTTGAGGGGCGGTTGCGGACTACATATTCATGCAAATTTAATTCATTATCTTCATGCCCGGCGCACGGACTCATCACTCCACAGCTTAGTAAATCACTGAAAAAAGGTGCCATTTCGTAAGGCTTGTTGCTAATGTGCTCAAGGATAACAGACATAGCTACACTCGAATTCTTGTACTGTATGTATAAACAGTATTGCGAGTTGAAGAGAAAAGATCAAATCTCTCCGGTAACGCTATCAAGCCTGACGAAAAATTAAGCTTTATCATAAACATCAAAAACCATCTTTTACCGATAATGGCGAGCTGGCCTACGAAGAAGGTATACAAGCTAGGATGAAAGGATTCTGATGCTCCTCCCACCAAATTTTTTATCTCCTGAAGACCAGGCTGAGTACGATGCTTATATGGCAAGGTTCAGCGAGGTAAATCACTATTATGAGCATTGCACTGTCCCCGTGATTGACTGGTTTTTTAAACAAGCAACCGAGGCGCTGCATCATGGTCTATGGTTACCGGCCTGTACGAGCTTTCTGAATGGGATCGAAACATCACTCAGGGTTACGCTGAAGTTGAAATCAACTGTTAACGTTCAGCAGTCAGTTCCTGTACTGGTGGACTTAGATGGTACGTCAGTAATGAGTAACGCTTTAATGCGAAAGGCTAAGCAGGAAGGGATGCCGATAGAATTACTGTCATTTCCAGCCGAGAAGAATATGTTGGCAAAGATAGACGCTGGTAAAAAACCTGAAGCAGATATCGTCAGGCTTAGAAATAGTCTATGCCATGGCAACATTCTGGAGTTCATTATGAGTGTTAAAGTCGGTTCTCCAGATCCCATACGAATTTTTACTCCTGGTAACTGCTGTGGTTTAGCGCTTTTACTTTCGGCCTTATCGAAGAAATGGACGGTAGGCTTGCATCAATACTGGATCGACAACAATCTGACGTCCTGCTGAAACCTCATAAATCATGCCTACTAAAGTCACGTGCAAAAAAACGTTGTAGCATGATATGTTTAAAGTCAAAACAGTGGGTTCTATGTTTTGACGGCAAACATGATATAACTAATACTTCATAAGTAGATATCAATAGTCATAATGGAGTGAACTATGAAATTAAAAAATATTCTGCTGTGTGCGATGATGTCAGTCGCTTTTGGCTCCTCTGCTAATACTACACATAAAGTTGAAAACGAACCTATCCCAAACATTATTCTTGATGGTAAGGTTGATGATATTTGTAAAGATGCAAGCATCCGAACTGAACTTAATCATGATAAAGCAAAGGAACTGGTAACCACCAACCTGAAGCAGGCATTACCATTAAATACGGTACCGGATAAGTTGGATGAAGTTGCAGAAGCCTTTGTAAACCGCGACAAAGGCGCTTCAGAAACAGCAGACCATTGCCTTGTTAATGTACGTAATAAATACTGGGAAATGTATCCCTCTGAAGATAAGTAGCATTTATTATTAAAGGCTTCACTTAAGAAGCCTTTTTTAACCCTTTGCGAAACCTGCTTTAAAAGCAATGCGCTATTCATATCTAAGAATCTATTTAATTAATGAATAATAGTGGACGGATTCATTTCTAGTGAATGCCGAAGTTGGTGTTTTTTGAGTTATTAGACGGTAAGTGCAATCTGGTATGATTCACCTAACATACGAATCTGGAAGGAAAGGTATATGGGTGACCTGGTCAGCAAAAATAACATTGACCGTTTAGAGCGATTTCATTCTTTGCTGGCGGGTCAGTACTGGACGTCCACTGACAGCATCCCTGAAGAGGGTATTGTGGCAGGGGATACGCTGCTCATTACGTCTTTGCGTTACGTTGAAGATAAGCTGCACACAGTGATTCTACGCGCCCATCCCCGCGTTTACGGTCAGACTGTAGCTATTGTCACTGAAGACAGCAGCGGCAACCGTAGGGAACGTGGCAAAGAAATGCGAGAGCATCGCTTCCTGGTTAAGGATTTTCTGTCCAGTTTTGTATTTGAACCCGACCATAAGGTAATCCGGGATGCTGAACTCAGACAAGCTCAGGAAGAAGTGAATAGCCTACAGGCATCGCTTACAGCCCTCGTGAGCGATGCTCAGGGGCTCCGTGACCTTGCGATTGAGCAATTAGGTACAGATGACCGTGAAAACCCTGTGACGGGCCTTAGCGTTGCGTTAGTGCCCCCACAAGAGCAGCAGGCGGTAACCTCACTGGCGATTGGATCAGTTCAAAATGCTCTGTCCTCTGTTATTTCAGATACCCGCATTGAACAAATCAGAGAAGCGGCCTTAAAAGAAGGGCAGATCAGCACAGCCATCAGCAAAATCATCACACAACGAACGCAGGCAATCGCTAATGCCAGCAAAAGAATGCTGCCCTATTTCGAGGAAGTTGCAGCGGCAAGTCTGGCCACTACAGAAGAAGCCATGGAATATGTGAAGAAAATCCACGATGGCGTTGGCAGTCTGGAACTGTATACCGGCAAAGACGTTGAGGTAGTGAATATCGTGAAGGGTGAATCCGCTCCATCACACCTCCCGCTCCAGGTCGTTCAGGCAAAGCTGATGGTGGATGAAGAGCTGGCCGTATGGTGCGATCTCGATAGCTGGTTCGACTTCTCTGATATGGAAAAATTTCATGAAACTTTACGAACCAGCCCCGGGCTGGTGGAGCAGATTTTTCCGTCCGAACGTTCCATCGTATGTATGGCCACAACACGACGTTATATCGATTACCGCGATCCCTGGGAAAATCATGTCCGCAATGACAGGAACCGGGTTGTATTCCTTCTGGTCCGGGACGGTCAAAATATTCATCAGGTTTACTCTTCGGTAGAAAGCCATCTTGGGGCTTCGCAGCTATTCCCTTCCGCCAGCGAACAGGAAGCACATTTCCAGGGGATTGATGGCAGCACCATAAAGTTTGAGGACGTCAGTTATACCGACCGACTGAAGCAGCATGATCTTATGGCACTTCACTACCGTCGTTTCCTGATCCTTATCTGCGGCCTCGATCACCGGCTCAAACTATTTGGTGATTTCTATGATACCAATACCCCTTACAGTTTTCTGAGCCTTGAGTTCCAGGAACGGTACTTCCAATTTCTGCACGACAAAGACGGTTCTGGCCTTTTGGGTATGGCTGAGACACGGCCGTCTCTGCAAAGTTATCTTGAACAGGCAAACTCATGCCTTCAGTCCGGATCCCGGGTAATGTGCAACTGGGATTCGTTGATGAACCCAGTGACAGCACCAGGAGCAGTTCAGGAAGACAACAGCTACTCTGGCTATAAATGGCTTGGGAGAACCCATAAAAACTATGAGCCGGTTATTGCATTCCGTCAGGGAGACGATATCTGTGTCAACGCAACAGTAAACAGATACTCAACGGATCGAGATTTCAATTGTAAGGTGAATTTGTCTTTATTTAAGGAGTCCAGCAGGAATGATGCTGAACTGGGTTTCCTGTGCATGGATACCATTAAAGCGGAGGAGCTCGAATGGTACATTCACAGACGTAAATTCAGGTCTAATCACCTGTTTTACATTCGCTTCTTCAAGATGGCTTTAAATTATATTCGTGCCGAGCGTGAGGCAGAAGAACCTTACCGGCAGATGCTGAGCCAGGCTCTGGCCGATGGAAATATTGGCCAGCCTAATCTGAGATCAGAGTTGATAGATCGATGCATTGTAGCCTGGCGAGCTGATAACAGGGGGGCGACGCTGGAAGCTGCCATGAGTACAGAGAAGGGCTCCAAAGAGCTCCTGAACCAGCTCTATATGCTCGCTGATGTGGGGCTCAAACATCTTCCCGGGGTTCGTAATTTTATTAGCAGCAAAGGCTATGAGCTGGTCAGGTTATCGGTAAATGCTTCAGGGAAACTTGTTGCATATGCCGCACCAGCAAATTTTGAATGCGACAACCGGATGGAAGGGCATGCCTGGGTTCATCGAATGGTACTTGCTACATCCCGAAATGTCTTAAACGTCACTCATCAACGTTTTGCGAAAATGAAACACTTCTTACCAGCTGAAAACACCCTGTTCGAAGATGAACAGCTGGTGGCCACATGGTCGGGCAAAAAGACTGCTTTCAAAAGCTTCGAAGAGAAGCAGCGTTATTTTGATACATGCTCCCGTGGCGCTCAGGCTCTTAAGCAGTTTTTAAAGCTGAACGATCCGGTGATTTACACCAATCTGCTTGGCCAGTGGATTGAGGCCTATGAAAGTATCAATGAAACCAGTGAGTACGTACAGCAAGTAAGCCTAATGGCTCCTGTTGCGGTCAAGAGCGAAAAAGGTAAAGCCAGCCTCATCTATATTGGCACTAAAGACCTGGCCGACTGGTTTTATCAGAAAGCGCCGACACCCGAGTTGCAGGCGCTGTTCCTTGAGGAATACCTGTCCAAATTTGAAAATAAAGAGGTCAATAAAGAAAAGCTACTTTCACGCAGAAATACCGCTCTGTCTCTCAGTTTTTACACCATGGACAACGGGGAAGTACCAGATGAAATCCTCGTCACCAAATCAGTTGATAATGCCAGACGGTGGTATTCAGGAATGTTCACAAGCATGCCAACGATGTTAAATGACCAGTGGTCCTGCCATGTTGCGCATTTTTCCCGTAACGGAAAACTCTATTTGACGCCTGATCTGGTCACTGATGAAGGGGAACCTGGTTTTGATGAAATACTCGGGTATCCGCGCCCGGAGGGGCTGGTACCGGTAACCGTGTGTGAGTTTGAAATTGACCACTTTAACCGACGTGGCATTGATGCGAATGGTGATAAGGTGAATATTACACAGTGGGTCGATATTTATCAGGGTGAGCGTGAGGTTACGGAACTGCTGGGGCCTATTTCTGAAGAAGGGGTGAACATCAAAACCTACAGGATGGACACTCTTGAGCAGGCGATGAAAAACATCTCCCGGGGCTCGACGCGCCTCAGACCGTCAACGGAGAATAGCGAGTGGCAACAGCCAGCAGAAGGTGTGAGCCGCTATGTACTTCGGTCATGGTAAAACGCGGGGGCAGGTGCCATCAAAACATCAAACAAAAAGCCATTACAGGCTCAAAGACCCCTTATCGCTCAAATTTGAAAGAGATAAGGCTTTATGATGGCAACGAGGATTATCACCCATCTCGCCGGAGTAACTGGCATAAAAATTGTTTAATCTTTATGCCAGCGCTTCGGCATTTGCTGGCAAGGAGACAGTGTTGAAAGACCATATCGTACCCCCACGAAAAACTAGCGCGAGTTTATCTTATCAACTCAAACGTATTGGGCGCATGCTCCTTCTTTTACTGAGCTTGGCTTTTATAGTTTACGGATTCGTACTGGCTTTCCATCCGCCGCTAACAACCTGGCTACTTCAACCCGGTGGACACTTTGCCCCAGATGACCGATTCATACTGGTTAGTGTTAAGGTTCAGTTTACAACCGGAATAATGGGGCTAATTGTTTGGCGCTTATGGTAAAAGTGGCAAGCAATGATGGGAGAAGGATAACGTTGCTCAGCTCAATCCGGTTTACTGATTGCTTAAATAGAAGGCAGTCATGCCTACATCAGAAAGGAGAAGCATAGATGGTAGAAGCACGTTATCAAGGCAAGCCTGTTAGCAGTCTTCCTGAAGAAGCTTTTGCTGAAGGGTTATCGCGATCCGGTTTAAGCCCCGTTCTGCTACTGGCATCCCCGACCACAGTACCCGTTACCACGGATGAGCGCTGGTGGCTCGCAAAGGAAAACGTGTCAGGACATTACGGCAGGATTTTTTATGCTGCGGTGCGGGAGTTGGTCATAAGGTCGGATATCATCTCAGTAGTGAGAAGTATTGCAGATGAGAATTTCACGTCCGAACATATGGGGTACTTCGAGCGACTTACCTCTGATGAAAAAGAAGTCGTGTTTAGTGATTACCTGCGCACTCTCGCTGAAGGCGGTCTTACCTGCACTGAGAAGAATCTCGTCAAACTGACGCAAGATTTATACCCGATTGATGCAACTCCTGACAACATTAGAAAGCTATCCACGGACAGGGATGCACTGAACGAACTACACATCGATGGTATGGTACTTTTTATTACCGGCCCTGCGCTTTGATTATGGAGATAATACATGCGGTGTTATCCCTGTTAAGGGTTAAGGTAACATTCTTCTAGAATTACAGAAAAATAGAGGTCTAACATGATAGTAAATAAAAACAGGTTTATGCATAAAAACGGGAAAAGGTTTAAGTCCATCGGAAGGTATTTAAGATTTTGGCAAGCAGTAGCGTCCTCTGGTTTACCCATGGACATGGTAATACGGGAAAAACCATATCAACTTATGGTCGCTTTGATTGCTTTATATACGGCCATCCCTGTTGTTACAATAGTAATTTTATCTGGTCAGCAATCGCATAAGTTGGAACTAATTGCTGTGCATTTCAGTACAATTATCACGATGGTGTTTGTTTTGCGTCGAAAGATGGGGAAACGTTGGCTGGATTTATTTGAAGAAAAATTAGCCATTTATAAACCTAATGATAAACTCGCGCTTAGCGAATTACACGAAAGCATACGTGAGAAAAATGGGCTAGACTTGCAGGATTTACAAGATTGGTACTGGAAAGAGAAGATGACATATGAGTATCACAAAGAACGTAAAACAACTATAAGCTATCAAAAATTCAAGTAGCGTTTTAAAATGACAGGGGAGGGCTATTGTGATTTATTAAGTCGGCAAGGTTATTAGGTAGGGGTGTTCAATATGATAAATTCTTCGAGTGAGGTTATTTCAAGAGTTGTTCTGGGCCTTTGAGATAGCTAATTATCATTACAGACTTTATCGAAAGGTATGAATTATGAACATTACCGACAAAGAACTTAGCTCAAATACAGTGAGACAGTATGGATGGAACTTAGGAGAGTTCAATCACTCAACGCCTTTTACATCTCATTTTATTTATATCACCGACTATCATAAAGATAATACATGGATGATTTCACTTTCGCAGGAGGATTTTAATACAACCAAAATTTTAACATCGTTAAGTCTAGGGAAGGTGCGAACAAGTTCCTGATATGAGATCATCATATTCATCCGGAGCGCATCCCAGAGGGACATCATGAGCCATTAACTCACCTTCGCCGATAGTGAATTCAGCACTAAGCGCCGTCAGACCCGAAAAGAGATTTTCCTCTCCCGCATGGAGCAGATTCTGCCATGGCAG
>QNRL01000009.1 GCA_003315335.1 Pseudocitrobacter faecalis | reverse complement strand
GTTTGATGCTCGTGAATTAAACTTCGTAATGAATTACGTGTTCACTCAGAGACTTGGTATTCATTTATCGTCTTGCGACGTTAAGAATCCGTATCGTTGAGTGCCCACACAGATTGTCTGATAAATTGTTAAAGAGCAGTGCAACGCGGCATGAAGCTCACCGTTGCGAGGTGCGCATAATACGCTTTCCTCTTTCAGAGTCAACCCTGATTTTCAGGATTTTTCTCTTCAACCAACCGGCTGTTTGTGTGAAGTAATTCACATCTGCCGTGTCAGTGGGAGCGCATTATAGGGAGTTACGCCGAGCCTGCAACCCCTAATTTGCACATATTTCACTGACTGCTGCATTCCACAGCATAACCCTGCCTTATACCCACTTAACCACAGAGTTATCCACAAAGAAGTGCTTTTTACTGATGAAAGGACGCCGTTCTATTCTGTTGCAGACCACTCCTGCGGATAGCGTGACGGAACAAAACGCAGCGTCAGCAGCATTAATCCAACAACACAGCACGCATGAAACACCCAGTCGACGACAAAATCACCGCTCATGCTACGTAATAACCCCGAAAGATAAGGTGACAGCCCGGCAATGATAAAACCCATCCCCTGCATAAACGCCACCAGCTTCCCGGAAATAACCGGATGTCCGGCATGATCGAGCGCCAGAACGAGGCAAAGCGGGAAAGCACCTCCCAATCCTACCCCGCAGGCGATCGCCCACAGCACGGAAAGATGCGCAGGCCACAGGATAAAGCCGAGGAAACCGATCATTTGTAAGGCCAGCGCCACCAGCAGCAATCGCCGCCGATCCTCATGCCGCGCCAGCAAAGGTAGCAGCAGCGCGCCAGCCGTCTGCCCGACAGTCATCAGCGCCAACAGCGTGCCACTAAACTGCGCGCTATTTCCCAGTTGCATATAATAAGGAGGCAGCCAGGCTATCAGACTGCCATAGCCGCCATTAATAACACCGAAATAGAGCCCCAAAGACCATGCACGGGGATTGTGGGTGATGCGAATTGAACTCTGAACGCTTCCCGGGCCAGCTCTGGTGGAACCTCGGCTTTGCGGCCACCAGCCAATCAGAGCAATAATTGCAGGCGCCGCCCACCATGCCAGGGAGCTGTACCAGAATTCACTCTGCCCGGCGATCCATGGCGTTAATGCCGCCCCCAAACCTCCGCCCCCCATCAATGCCGCTGACCACAGTCCCATGACCTGTGGCATACGACGCTGATACTGGCGTTTGATAACCGTGGGCATCACAACTTGAATAACACCAATGCCGATTCCCCCCAGCAGCGCGCTACTCAGCAGCACGACGCTGTGGGGTGCCAGTTCACGTAGCAGTGCTCCGAGGGTGATCATCAACAGACCGATCGCCACGCTATCACGTTCGCGAATATGACGATTGATCCAGCCTCCCGCTAACGCCAGACCGCCCATCGCGATCATCGGCAATGCGGTAAGAAGAGAAGCCAGCGTAAAACTCATGCCGCTGGCAGCTCGTAATTGTGGAAGTAAAGGCCCGATAGACGTGAGTAACGGGCGCATATTCAGGCCAATGAGCACCAACACCAGGAGCATCAGACCAGTACGAGGAGATTGTTTCATGTTGTTCTTTTAGCCCGGCGCGGACAACGCGCCGGACTTTACTCAGTTTTAGAAAGGTTTTGTCGGCAGATATTTACCATCCAGCGTAATCACCGCGCGTTCACCGCCTTCGGGATCGGCCACTTTTTTGACATCCAGTTTGAAATTGATGGCGCTGATAATGCCGTCGCCGAACTTCTCATGAACCAGCATCTTCAGCGTGGAGCCATATACCTGCAGGATTTCATAGAAGCGATAAATGGTCGGGTCAGTGGGGACGCGGTCGTCAATACTGCCGCGCAGAGGGATCGTTTGCAGAAGCAGCACCGCATCTTCATCCAGCGAGAGCTTTTCACCAACCAGGCGCGCCGCATCAGCCGGCAATGCATGCTGCCCCAGCAAGGCCGCGGTGACAAAAGCTTCAGACAATCCTGTACCATCGGAGAGTTGCGCAAAGGTAAGATCTTTTTTCGCTTTAATAAGCAGAATCTGATCGGCCAGAGAAAGGCGAATATCGCGGTTAATTTGTGCGTGGATCATGATGGAACCTCCTTTATATAGAAAAAATTAAGCGGCTGACAGGCTACGAAGTGGCATCGCGCAGGTATTCGGGTTCTCAGCAAGCGAGACAAACTGCCCGCTGGCACCGTTATAAGCGGCAATGTCACCGCGTTCGATGTCGTAAACCCAGCCATGTAGCGCGAGTCGCCCCTCTTCCAGCGCCAGGCGCACTGACGGGTGAGTCTGAAGATTGGCCAACTGCGCAATGACGTTTTCCCGCACCATTGAGGCGGTTTTCGCCTGCAATGAAATGTGCGTGCGTGATTCATTCACCACACGAGCTGAATCGGCATAACGCAACCAGTGGCTGACGGCGGGCATACTGTCCAGACAATGGCATCCGGCGATCGCGGTCATCGCACCGCAATCTGAGTGACCGCATATGACAATGTCATTCACTTTTAAAACCGATACGGCGTACTCCACCGAGGCGGTGACACCTCCCGGCTCAGGGCCATAAGAAGGAACAATGTTGCCCGCATTACGGATGACAAACAGATCGCCAGGCTCACGCTGCGTTACCAGTTCCGGCACCAGGCGGCTGTCAGAGCACGAAATAAAAAGCGCACGTGGGTTTTGCTGGTTCGCCAGCGTTCTGAAAAGCTCGGCGCGTTCTGGAAAGACGTTGCGCTGAAATTTCAAAAAGCCATCAATAATCTCTTTCACGATTGTTCCTCTGTCTCACTATGGAATGGGCACAGGCTACTCGCTACTTCTCATAAGATAAAAGACTCATTTATAATGAAGTCTATTGGTTATGCTTATGGGTCAGATCATGCTGTTACGACATATTCACTACTTTCTGGCAGTCGCTGAGCATCGCGGCTTTACCCGCGCCGCCACGGCGCTTCACGTTTCACAGCCCGCGCTTTCACAGCAAATCAGGCAGCTTGAAGAGTCACTTGGCGCGCAACTGTTCGATCGCAGTGGTCGCCATATTCAGCTTACCGATGCCGGTGAAGCCTGGCTGGATTACGCGAGAAATGCGCTGAGAGCGCTGGAAGAGGGAAAGCGGGCAATTCATGACGTTGAAGATTTAAGCCGTGGCTCACTGCGTGTCGCCGTTACCCCCACGTTTACCTCGTGGCTTATCGGGCCGCTTATGGCGACATTTTACGCGCGCTACCCCGGTATCTCCCTGGCGTTACAGGAAATGTCGCAGGAGAAAATGGAAGAGCTGCTGCTCAATGATGAACTGGATATTGGCATCGCGTTTGATGATGTTCATTCAGCAGACATCGACGTACTGCCGCTACTGAAGGAATCCCTTGCGTTGGTAGTCTCTGAAAGCCATCCGCTGGCTCAACAGGATTGCGTAGCGTTGTCACATCTTAACAATGAAAAACTCATTTTACTGAGTGAAGAATTTGCGACCCGCGAACAAATTGATCGCTACTGCCGCCAAAGAGAACTGCATCCGCAGATAGTAATGGAAGCTAACTCTATCAATGCCATTCTGGAACTGGTGCGCCGCACAACGCTCACCACCCTGCTACCGTCGCCGATTGCCGCACAAAATGAAGGATTAAACGCCGTGTCACTGAAACCGCAGTTGCTGGAACGAACTGCCGTGCTGCTACAACGCAAAGGCGCGTGGAGAACGGCCGCCGTAAAAGCATTTACGACACTGGCGCAGGAAGTGACGGGAGCGTACCCCCGATAGCATTGAATTCGCCCGCCAGCAGGCGATAGTGCTTTTTTCACTGAGACAGAAGACGAGTATGGCATCAACCGCACTCTCATCAACACTCAAAGGCGGCGCGCTGCTTTTGCTGCTTCATATGTTGACCTTTGCCGCCTTTAATTCACTCCAAATACTGTTCCTGGTACATTTCCAGAGTTTTTCATTCGAATATTAACGAAATCAGTGAGCGCTATTATTTAATTTTTCATCCCCGAAGGAGTCATTAGCAATTTTGTAATTTTCTTGCCGGAAATAGATACACTCCCTGACAAGTCATTGCTATAAAGCTGGGACTTGTCATACAAACCAACTGACACACCTCGTCAATAAAAAGAGAGCTGACGCACATTACAAACCGTCATTCAATATCATCAGCCCTGGTTTTCACCTACGAAAATTACCGCCATTTCAATACAGTCATACTATTTCGCCACCAAATCCGCCGGAAAATACGAAAAAGGCATTAGATGCAATACCGTTTCGGTTGCCCACTATTATCGGGCAGCATTTATCACAGGAGAGATTAAATAATCGCGAAGAATTATTTAATCACTGAAGAGAGGAAGCTGTGCACGTCTTTATCATTGTAATTCGAATGTCCTATTAAACAACACAGTAACAGGATACGCACATGAAAAAGATATATCTGGGTTTGATGGTTACCGCGGCTTTATTGGGTGGAAATGTGGCAGCCTATGCAGATGACGCATCTGTAGAATCATTTAATTCGCAAGGCCACGGCGGTGATAATGACCATGGTGGTTACCCTGGCGGCGGAAATGGTGGCTATGTTACCGGTGGGCAAGTGTTCTTTGACGGTGATGTTTATACCGGCTCCTGTAAAGTAAAAATTGTCGGCGGCAAAAATGACGGAAATACTATTTTCCTGAATTCCGTTCGTACAACCGCGCTTTCTGTTAAAAATGCGCTGGTTAACCGCACAGATTTCAGTATTAATTTGAAAGACTGTGGTGACCCGGATGGTAAACACGGCACCTTTACGCGTAAAGTGAAGTGGACGGACTCTTCTGGCCTGGTAACCGGTACAAGCTTCCTGAAAAATACCGACAATAGCGGTGCCACTAACGTCGCTTTTGCACTCACTAATCCTAATAGCCCTACGGTGATCAAACCGGGTAACGACAATGGTAAAATCCGCGATACCAATGACGGCACCTGGGATATTTATAAATATCAGGTTAGCTATGTGAACCCGACCAACAGCAGCGCGACTGCCGGGCATGTTGCAGCCAATGCAACCTATGAAATTTCTTACGATTAATCGCAATAAAAAAAGTGGCGGTACGCCGCCACTTTTCCTTCACTCACCTAATCCCGTAAATAATGACAACAATATAACTTAGAGAAGATGAGGGTGTTTATGAAGCTTATCGCTGCACTCAGTGGATTAATGTTAACGTTTCCGGTTTTGGCAGACAGCATTATTGTAAACGGAACACGTTTTATCTATAAAGGAAACGAAAAAGAACTCACCGTACAACTCTCAAATACTGCGGAACGGCCTTCGCTTGCCCAGGTCTGGCTGGATAATGGTGATGCGACCATTACACCCGATAAAATTACGACACCATTTATTATTAACCCCCCAATTTCACGTATTGATAGCCACAGCGGGCAAGTCATACGCATTAAACTCAATGCGGGTAATAGCTTGCCGCAAAACAAAGAATCCCTGTGGTGGATAAATGTATTGGATATTCCTGGCACCTCTAAAGCGGATAAAGCACCGGAAGGCATCGGTGTTTTCAAAATGGCCGTGCGTTCGCGGTTTAAGTTGATATATCGCCCGGAACCTCTTTCTGGCCGAGTCTCGGCCATTGCCAAACTCAGATTGCAGCCTGCGGGAACCGCGCTGACATTAACGAATCCGACACCGTTTTACATTACGGTTGCCACGATTAGCCAGGGCCGTGGTGAACCGATAAATACAGAAGCCGTCATGATTGCCCCGCAATCTTCACAAACGATTAATTTGCGCCAGGCCGTGCGAGCGGGGGAAGAATTAACCCTTGAAGAGATCAATGACTATGGCGCGCTGGCAAAAAGTAAGACCCGGGCAGGTTAATGTCATTACGAGATAAATAAATGGCACCAGTAATGGTCGGCGTATTCTCTTTTTTCAGGGCGGAATCTCATGGAGCATTGGCGAGTCACACCCTGGCAGGTTGGCGGTCTGGTGACCCTTTTTTGCCTGGGAACCGGCATTTGCCGAGCGGAACAGGTTAACGCAGAAGAGAGTGGAACAGACTATGAATTCGACAATAACTTCATCGTCGGTAGCCAACAACAGGCCAGCATGAAACGGTTCGATGCCCTGGCATTCAAACCTGGCACCTATTCCGTTGACGTTTATACCAATGAGAGCTGGAAAGGACGCTATGACGTTGACGTTAAGCGTTCTGCCGATGGCAAGCCGCAGATCTGTTATACAGCAGAAATGCTTCAGAACTTTGGTCTCTCACCTGAGAAGCTGGATTCGACAAAAACCAGCGACGAAAAATTCTGTGGAACGCTATCTCAGTGGAACAGTGAACCCGCGCTGAAAGATACGTTTAGCGCCTCCACGATGCGTCTGGATTTCAGTGTCCCTCAGCGGCTGATGGATAGCAGTAGTAGCGGCTATATTCCGCCGCAATTCTGGGATGAAGGGATTACCGCGCTCAACCTGGGTTATATGGCCAACTACTACAACATCATGAAATCTGACAGTAATGATAAAGGCGCAAGCGCTTATCTGGGCGTGAACGCTGGCTTTTCCTCAAACGGCTGGTTATTGCGCCATTCCGGAAACTATACCTGGGATGAGAACAGCGGCGAGAACAAATGGAATAGCAACCAAACCTACTTACAGCGCCCTATTGCGGCAATGAAATCGATCCTCACGATGGGGCAATTCAGCACCAACGGCACGTTTTTCGACGCCATCAGCCTGATCGGTCTTGACCTGCATACGGACGATCTCATGTACCCTGATAGCATGCGTAGCTACGCGCCCGTCGTGAACGGCGTGGCGCAGACTAACGCCCTGGTTACCGTTCGTCAGGACGGCAACATTATCTATCAGACCACCGTCACGCCGGGCCCCTTCAGCCTCACGGATGTTTATCCTTCAGGCACGGGTAACGATCTTATTGTGACCTTGCAGGAAGCCGATGGGCGCACCTCTACCTGGTCTATTCCCTATGATTCAGTGGTGCAGTTATTACATCCGGATATGAGTCTGTACGGCATTGCCGCCGGTCAGGTTGATGAAGACGGGCTGAAAGATAAACCGACCATCGGCCAGGGTAGTTTTCAGTATGGTTTGAATAACACCTTCACACTCTATTCAGCCCTCACGGGGTTCAACGATTATCAGGCCGGACAGGTTGGCGTGGGGATGAATACCGGTTATGGCGCGCTGGGGCTGGATGTGACCCAGGCGAAAACGAAACTGCCCAGCGCCACAACATCGGGTCAGGAATACCGCGCCACCTTTAGTCGCATGTTTGGTGCCTCACAAACCAGCATGAATATTCAGGGATGGGTTAATAACTCCGACAATTACTACTCTCTGCGTGATGCACTCTACGCCCGCGATGACGAAATGCGCGGCACCACCAGCACCAATATTCGACAAAAAAGCGGCGTCAGTTTTTCCATTAACCAACAATTGCCGGAAACGTGGGGGATGCTCTATCTGAATGGTTCCGTCACGCGATACTGGCATTACTCCGGCAAAGAAGAGCAGTACTCACTGGGATACAGCAATAGCTGGGGACGTCTGAGTTGGTCATTGACGTTCCAGCGGAGTTATTCCAATGAGAATGAAACAGATGACGATACCGGGACAACCTCCTCAAGACGTAAAAAAGAGGATTTCGTCTTTCTGAGTTTCAGCTACCCCCTTTTCCAGGGCGAAGATAGCTCTGCCACGCTTTCATCGAACACCCAATTCAAAGACTCGTCCTTCGATCGCAGCCAGTTGGGTGTCAATGGTTCAGTCGGTCAGGATCACGCGCTGACATGGGGCGTCAACGCGAACACAGACAAGGAGGGTCATTACACGACAGGCGTTAACGGCGGATACATCTCCCCCTGGACGGCGTTGTCGAGCAGCTATACCTATGGTCGCAGCTATCAGCAGGCTGCCGCCTCTGCGGAAGGCTCGGTTGTCGTACACTCCGGCGGCGTGACGCTCACGCCGGAAACAGGAACAACGCTCGCGCTGGTTGAAGCAAAAGATGCCAAAGGC
This sequence comes from Pseudocitrobacter faecalis, assembly GCA_003315335.1. Lineage (GTDB taxonomy): Bacteria > Pseudomonadota > Gammaproteobacteria > Enterobacterales > Enterobacteriaceae > Pseudocitrobacter > Pseudocitrobacter faecalis. Next base: position 277,886 of record QNRL01000009.1, on the reverse strand, counting down.
GCCGCCATCATGGGCGCGCCGACCTGGTTTGATAATCAAGGTTATGCCGTACTTTCATCCTTGCAGCCTTACCGCGTCAATAACATTGAAATCGACCCCAAAGGGGCGCACGAAGATGTTCAATTCGCCAGCACTGAAGCCCGAACGGTACCGTATGAAGGCAGCGTGGTGAAGGTGGTATTCAATACCCGCCGCGAAAAAACGCGCGTGTTTGTTGCCAAACAGAGCAACGGAATGCCGCTCCCATTCGGCTCTGAAATTACCGATGGGCGAGGTAAATCCCTCGGCTTTGTCGGCCAGGGCAGCACGCTTTATATCACTGGCGAAAATGTGAAAAACGCCTGGGTTCGCTGGGACGGTGGGCAGTGTCAGGTGTTACTGCCGATCGGTGGTTCACAACAGCTGAGGTGCTTATGATGCTTCGCATAAAATGGTGGTTAGCCGCCACGCTGCTCACCAGCGGCGTGGCCCATGCCGGTTGTATTCTGGGCTCGGACGCCATCCCTTCCCCACTGTTTATGGATATTGGGCGCATCATGGTTCAGCCGCAAACGCCACCCGGTACGGTGATTGCCAGCCGCAGCTGGCCATTACGCGACAATCGTTTGCAGCTTCAATGTAGCGGCTCACAGAGTCTGGAAACGAAAGTTATCGCCAATGGCAGTCGCGAAACAGGCAATCAGATCTGGTCAACCAATATTCCCGGTATTGGCCTGCGATTTACGCTTCAGCGCCAGGCTCAGCAGATTGGCTATCCAGGGAAAATTGACGTTGGCGGAGGCGGTAAAAGCGATGTCTCGCTTAACGATCTCACCTTCAAACTGGACGTCATTAAGACAGCGAGCCTTGTGGGGAGCGGCACGGTTGCCGCCGGGCAATACACCACTTTTGGTAGCGGGAGTCAGTCGTTGCTGAATACCTGGCTGCGCGAAAATTCGCTGATTATCGTCTCGCCCTCTTGCCGCATCACCAATAATGCCAACTTTCGTGTGAATCTCGGCTCCATTCCCCTTGCGGCCCTGAAGGGGAAAGGTACAGGAGCCGGAGGGCGCAATTTTTCGATTCGTATGCAGTGTGCGGGGAATGTTAGCGTCGCCGGTACGCGGCTGAATATGACCTTTGACGGAAACACGCCAGAGGGTATTTCACCTGCCCTGGGCGTGATTCGCAATGAGAGCCGCAGCAGAACCGCAGCGGAAGGTATCGGCGTGCAGATCATGGACGAGAACCGCCGACCGGTGCCGTTCCGCCAGGCGAATCACGTCGCGACCCTGAATAGCGCCGTCTCGCAGTTTATTGACCTACGCTATTTTGCCCGATTCTATCAATATCAACCCAAAGCGCAGGCGGGTGATGTTACCGGGCATATGGTCTTCAACGTAAGCTACGACTAATTCACTCTTCCGGCAGGCACTGCAAATGCCCGTGCCGCACGCCGCGCTGGGCGATAACGTCGTCAGCAAAATGCTGCACATCGCCCATGTCGCCTTTTAGTACGGCGATTTCCAGACAGTCGTCGTGATTAATGTGCACATGCAGCGTGGCGACCGAGAGATCGTGGTGATGGTGCTGCGTGGAGACAATACGGCTGGCTAAGTCGCGTTTTTCGTGTTCATACACATACAACAGCACCGCGAAACCTTGTGTGCCGTGCTGCTGGGTAGTCTCCTGCGCCAGCGCGCTACGCAGAATATCGCGGATCGCCTCTGAGCGGTTGTTGTAGCCGCGACGCTGACTCAGGCTGTCCAGCGTCTCCAGTAAATCGTCATCAAGCGTGATGGTGACTCGTTGCATTTGCGTTAAACCTTTTCTGTGGCGCGACGGCGCACGGGGAATGCGGGTAATACCGCGTTTTGAAGCACGCGCCCGGCATCAGAGGAAAAGGCTAATTTCTCCCCCACGGTCTGTGTTTCAACAATGTACCCGTTATCCATCACCATCACCCGCTGGCAAAAGCGTTCCACCAGGCGTAAGTCGTGGGTGATGAACAGACAGGCGGTGCCAAACTGTTGTTGCAGCTTTTTCAGCAGGCGAATGACGCCCGCCTGTAGCACGAGGTCAAGGTTGGAAACGGCTTCATCCAGAATCAGCAGTTTTGGTTCGACCGCCAGCGCGCGCGCCAGGCAGACGCGCTGAAGCTGGCCACCGCTTAACTGCGGTGGGCGTTTATCGAGCACGCTGTCGTCGAGATCGACCGCCTTCAGCATTTCGCTGGCGCGCACCAGTTGCTCGGATTTTTTCAGCGATAGTAGGTGGCGCATCGGTTCACGCAGGATCTCGCGCACGGTTTTACGCGGATTCACAGCGCTGATGGCGTCCTGAAACACCATCTGAATATCGCGACGGAACGCCTTACGCTGGGCGCGATTAAGTTTCGCCAGTGGTTCGCCGCGCCAGCTAATATTCCCTTGTGAGGGCGATTCTAAGCCTACCAGTAGCCGCGCGAGGGTACTTTTCCCGCAGCCGCTGCGTCCCAGCAGGGCGACGGTTTCACCGCTTTTCAGGGTCAGAGAAACATTATTCAGCACCGCATGATGCTGGTGCTTACTGCTGAATCCACCGTGCGCATAGTGATGGGAAAGGTCGCAGACGCTAAGTAACGTCATGATGCCATCTCCATACCATAAAGCGCGAGATGAGCCGAAACCAGGCTGCGCGTCACCGCATGTTTAGGGGCGTTAAACAGCGTTTCGACATCGCCCTGTTCGACAATCTTGCCGTCAGACATCACCGCCACGTCATCCGCCAGACGCGCCACCACGCCCATATCATGAGTCACCAGCAGCATTCCCGGCGCCTGTTTTTGCATAATGCTTTCCAGCAGATCGAGGATGCGCGCCTGTGCGACCACATCAAGGTCGGTGGTTGGTTCATCGGCGATGATAAACGGCGATTCGCACAGCACTGCCATCGCAATCATCATGCGCTGCAACATGCCGCCGCTCATCTCAAACGGGTACAGCTTCAGCACGCGCGCGGCGTTTTCCAGCCCCACCGCTTCTATGGCGGCGGTAAGCGTGGCGTCGTCGGCGGGTTTCCCTAACGCCTGGCAGGTTTCCCGCGCGTGGGTGTGCATGGTGTGCAGCGGATTAAAGGCGCTGCGCGGGTTCTGCATGATGGTGGCAATTTTTATCCCGCGTAGCGTACAAGGCGAAACCGGTTTGCCATCGGCTATAATTTCCCCCGCCGTCTGGCGAACGCCAGCGGGCAGAATGCCCAGCGCAGCGGCGCAGGTTAATGATTTCCCGCTGCCGCTACCGCCGACTAACGCCTGCACGCGCCCGCGTTGCAGGGTTAACGATACGCCGTGTACCAGTGGCTGCACGGCCTGTAGCGTGATATTACGTAGTTCAATCTGTTGTGGCATTAGTGTGCGTGCTCCGTCACCAGATGAGGGTCCAGATGATCGCGCAGTGCGTCACCCACCAGGTTAAAGGCCATCACGCTGATAAACAGCGCCAACCCCGGCCAGAACATTTGCAGCGGCTGAGTCCAGATATACTGGCGCGCGTCGTTAATCATCACGCCCCATTCGGCGGTCGGCGCGGTCACGCCGAGGCCGAGGAAGGACATCCCCGCGACGTGCAGCATCATATGGCCGATATCCAGCGTTGCTAGCACCAGCAGCGAAGGGATCACCGCACCTGCCAGATGATCAACAAACACCCGCACATGGCCCGCGCCGGAAAGTCTTGACGCCAGCACAAATTCGCGCTGGCGCAGTGAAATCACCAGGCTGCGTACCATGCGCGCGTACCACGCCCAGTGCGACAGGGCGATGGCGATAATGACGTTGGTTAGTCCAGTGCCGAGTACGCCAACCATAAAGAACGACAGAATCGAGGTCGGGAAGGTCATGAACATATCCGCGACGCGCATAGTAGCCTGATCAACGCGCCCGCCAATCAACCCGGCGCTGCCGCCAATAACCAGCCCTAATGTCAGCACCAACAGCAGGCAGGCCATTACCGAGCCGAGCGACACGCGCGTCGCCGCCATCAGCCGCGAGAAAATATCACGCCCTAAGTGATCGGTGCCCAGCCAGTGCTGCGCATCCGGCGAGAGCAGGCGCGACGGCAGATCAATTGCCTGAGGATCATACGGCAGCCACCACTGGCTGGTGAGCGCAATCAGCGCCAGCAGGGCGATAAGGATCACCGCCAGGCGTACCGACCAGCGGGAAGAGAGGAAAAAGTTCACGCGTGCGCTCCTTCATGACGACGAATACGCGGGTCCAGCGCGGCGTTGAGCAAATCGACAATCAAATTGCAGACCACAAAAACCACCACCATCATCAGCGTAAAGCACTGGATCACCGGATAGTCACGGTTAAAAATCGCCGACACCGCGTAGCGCCCGACGCCCGGCCAGGCAAAGATATTTTCGATAATCATCGTCCCGCCAATCAGTTCACCAATGTGCATCCCCACGGCGGTGATCATCGGCAGCGAGGCATTACGCAGGATATGGCGGCGTTCGGTCTGTTTGTCGTTCAGGCCGCGCAGCCGCGCCCAGGTCACATGACGCTGACCAGCGACGTCCAGCATGCTGGCGCGCAGCAGCCGCGCGTTTATCGCCAGCGACATAAAGGCGATGGAAACCGCAGGCAGAATGATGTGCTGCCAGCCACCGTAGCCCATCGCAGGCAGCCATTGCAGGTAGACCGAGAAGAACATCACCAGCAAAAATGCCAGCCAGAAGTTGGGCATTGAAACGCCAAGAAACGCGATAAAGCGCACGGTGAAATCGGGCAAACGATCGCGATGACGTGCCGCCCAAATACCGAGCGGCACGGAGGTCAGCAGAATTAACACCAGCGCCGCCCCCGCCAGCTCCAGCGTGGCGGGCAGGAAGTTCAGCATATCGTCCAGCACCGGACGCTGCGTGGCGAATGAGATGCCGAAATCGAGATGCAGCGCCTTCCACAGCCAGGTTCCGTACTGCACGTACAGCGGCTGATCCAGTCCGAGCATAGTGCGGGTAGAAGCCAGCATCTCCGGCGTCGGCGGCAGGTTAGATAAACGCAGATAATCGAGCGCCGGGTCACCGGTACCGAGACGCAGCATCAGAAAAATAATCACCGAGGCGGAAAGCACCATCGGGATCAGCAACAGCACGCGGCGGAATACGTAACGCAACATCAGGGTTTCACCGGGGTAATCTGTTCAAAAGGAATATCGCTGGCGATTGGCGCGTAAGGGATTTTGCCCAGTTCAGGTTTTGCCACCACCATCATCGATACGTAGCTAATTGGCAGATACACCGCATCGCTATGCAGGCGCGTCAAAATATCGCGGTAAAGCGCCTGGCGTTTCGTCTCGTCCGGGGTTTCCAGAACTTCGCCGATCTCTTTATCAATCAGCGGCTTGTCGGCCAAGCCTTGTTGCGCCTGAAAATCAGCGTGTGATGGTACGCGCATCGAACTTAAAAACGCATGCGGATCGTAAGGCGCGCCCCAGGTGCGGTTGAAGATCATGCCAAAGCGCCCATCGCGCTGACGTGCGTAGATACTGCTCTCTTCTTCGCCGACCAGCGCCACATCGACGCCAATCTGGTGCATATCGGCCTGAATGATTTCGGCCATTGATTTGCTTAATGCATCGGTGCCGATGAACGACAGTTCAATGCGTAGCGGCTGACCGTTTTTCTCGCGGATAGTTTTCCCGGCAGGCAGCGTCCAGCCTGCTTTTTCCAGAAGATTTTTCGCCCGTTGCGGATCATACTGGCGCGGTTTCAGGCTGAGGTCGGCATAAGGTACGGTCGGCGCAAACAGCGTATCCGCCACCTGCTGCGTGCCGTAAAGCACGTTGTCGATCAGCGATTTTTTATTCACCGCGTGATTGAGCGCTTCGCGTACCGCCAGTTCATTGGTGGGGGCTTTAGCGGAGTTGAGTGCCAGCATCACCGTTTCAATCGGCTGTGAAAGCTGGGTACGGTACGCCGGGTTATGGCTGAAACGCTCGAAAGTATCGAGCGGCAATAAACCTTCGTTACCATACAACAGGTCGATATCGCCGGTTTCAAACGCGACTGCGCGGGTGGTTGGATCGGGGATGACTTTAAGGGTTATTTTTTTAATCGCTGGCTTTTCGCCCCAGTAGTTTTCGTTGCGGACGAAGACATCGTACTGATTCAATTTCGATTCTTTCAGTACCCACGGGCCCGTGCCGATAGGTGCTTTAATCCCGCGCATCGTCTCGTTATTTTTAAACTGCGACGGGGCGATAAAGCGGAAAGGTCGGGGTAAGGCCAGCTCTTGCAGGAAGGGGTAGTAGGCGCTTTTCAGGGTAATTTGCAGCTCGGTTTTATTCAGCGCTTTCACGTCGACAATCTGATTCACCAGCTCAAGCCAGGCATGACGCTGACGGTTATCGAGCACCACGCGGAAGTTTTCTGCTGCCGCCTCTGCATCAAACGGTTCACCGTTTGAGAAGGTCACATCATCGCGCAGGGTGAAGGTCCAGATCTTGCCATCTTCCGAATGCGTCCAGCTTTTTGCCAGCCAGGGTTTCACCGAACCATCCGCTTGGTATTTCACCAGCGGTTCGTAAACCATGCTCTGGGCAAACATCTGATTCGGCGTATAAAGATGCGGATTGAGCGGCCCAACGTTAACCGGCCAGGCGGTAGTGATTTCATCTGGCGCAGCGGCGTGTGCGAAAAACGAGGCACAGGTCAGCAGCGCAATGAGCGTGCGACGGAGAATGGACAAAACGGTGACCTTCAGTGAAAAGGAGTAAGACTAAGTGAGTATGATGATTTTAAGGATTCATCATACGTTTGGGCTGTGCTGGATCAATTTATGCGCCGAATTGACGGAAGGGTTCAATATTGTGTCGTGATGTTCGCAGGTAAAAAAACGGAGCCCGTTGCAGGCTCCGCCTCAGTTGTTTACCGCTCAATCACCACCAGCGGTTCGATATCGCTCTCTTTCTTAATCACCAGCGACGTATCGCCACGCAGGCAGGTTCCGCCGTAGTTACCGCCGACGGTAAAGGTACAAACCTGGATGTATTTCCCGGCGACCTTCGGCAGACACCACAACTGCTGGTAGATATTTTTGCGGTCGACAAACTTACCGCTGGTTTGATCGAGAAGCTGATCGTGCCCGCTCACCAGGTCAATATTGCTGCCGCAGCGCCCGGAGATCGGTTTCACCGCATAGCCGGTTTTCGCCAGCGCATCGGTCACTTCAAAATCGGTGTCGAGCAGATACGGGTGATTCGGGAACAGCGACCACAGCACCGGCAGAATCGCTTTGTTGCCCGGAATCACTGTCCACAGTGGTTCGAAGACCATCACTTCCGGGCGCAGCAGCACGTCAATCAAACGCACTTTCCCCGCCGGGCTGCCGGTGCGAATCGGCACGGCGGCATACTCAGCATCGCTGACTTCGCGCACCTGCTCAATGGCGGTTTCCCACGCCCAGGTTTTCCATACGCAATTTACCAGTCGCCCTTCATCATCCACCAGTTGACCTGCGGCATCCCAGTGCACCTCTTCCAGACCATGGAGAATTTTGCACTCGAACCCGGCCTGCGTAATGGCGCGCTGCATAAACTGCGCGTGGTAATCCTCTTCCAGATCTTTATCCTGCATGATGTGAACAAACGGACGCGCCGAGCTGTGTTTCCACGCACCAATCAGTTCGCTGAGCAGTTCATCTGAAGGGTTATGGCCTTTGCCCTCAAAGCCGGTTTTCAGCCACTGTTCGAGGATCAATCCACCTTCGGTATGACAGGATGCGGAATCGGCGTTGTATTCGTACACCTTCAAACCGCGTTCATCCATGCAAAAATCCATACGCCCGGTGATCATGTCGTGGCGACGGCGCTGCCAGGAGAGACGCAGACGCGGCCAGAGGATTTTCGGGATATCAAACAGCGCCAGCAGGTTATCGTCACGCATCACTTTATCGGTGGCGTGCAGATACATCAGGTGCATTTCGTTGGTGGCTTTAATCAGCTCCTGTTCAGCGCTTTCCGTCATGGTGAAGTACTGATACGGATCCTGGTTAATCACATGACCGTTGGCAGCGACGTACGCTTTCTGCAACGAATCCTGTTCGTTAAGCCATTTGCTCTCGAACTGACCGCGATTTTCCAGCCGCGCGCCTTGCAGATTCAGCGCTTTGCTGGCAATTGTCGGTTGCGGCAGACTGTGTTCGGTATCGGCGGTCTGGATCATCCAGCCAAGAATGGTGGTGTCGTCAAACGTATCGTGAAGGATGTAATGGCCGTCTTTCACTTCCAGCGTCAGTTCGCGCGTCCACTGCTGGCCCGCAGGCAGCGGCGAATGGATAACATTCTGTTCTGCAATACGGACTTTGTTACCAACCAGTTGGGTAATAACCGCGACGTGGCCGGTTTCATGAAATTCGCCGCCCTTCTGCCAGATGAGCAACGAGCCCGCTTTCGGTGCACGGCGGGAACCGTTAGCAAACGCCTGCAACGGCAGAATGTCGTCATTCACCACCTGACGCAAAAAGCGCAGTGAGAAGATTTCATAGGCCATGCCGACATCGGTGAAAACGAAACCGTAGGTAAGGAACAGGAAGCGGCGCGCGAATTCGACGCACTGCCACTTGTAGCCCATGTACTCGTTATCGATATAGCTCCGGAACGAGACATCATCCGCCCGCTCTTCGGGCTTCAGGCTGCTGTAATTTGAAGAATAGATGGCAACGCCACCCGGTGCATATCCCAACAACGTGCCAAACGGCGCGTCACTACTCGTACAACTCATGTGTTTTCCTCAGAGCATGCAGGCGGCGAGTAATAGCGGGTGAGGTCGTCCCTGCACGTTGTTATTTATCCAACAGGTGTCGGTTAATCATACACCTGTTGTGCACGCTGTCACACTGTGCGGTCTGATGCACTCACCCTCTCCCTCAGGGAGAGGGTGAGGGTGAGGGTGATCATTTCTGCCATCAACTGCTACACTGCCTCAACACATCATCAAAAAGGCAGGCCAACATGTCAGACAATACCTATCAGCCTCCCAAAGTCTGGGAGTGGAAACAGAATAACGGCGGCGCGTTCGCCAATATCAATCGCCCGGTTTCCGGTGCGACGCATGAGAAGGAACTGCCGGTTGGGCATCACCCGCTTCAGCTCTATTCGCTGGGTACGCCGAACGGGCAGAAAGTCACCATCATGCTCGAAGAGTTGTTAGCTCTGGGCGTGACGGGCGCAGAGTATGACGCGTGGCTTATCCGCATTGGTGAGGGCGATCAGTTCTCCAGCGGCTTTGTTGACGTGAACCCGAACTCGAAAATCCCGGCGCTACGCGACCACTCCACCACACCGCCGACCCGCGTGTTCGAGTCCGGCAATATCCTGCTGTACCTGGCGGAAAAATTTGGCCATTTCCTGCCCAAAGATCCGGCGGGCCGTGTGGAAACGTTGAACTGGCTGTTCTGGCTGCAAGGCTCTGCACCGTTCCTCGGCGGTGGCTTTGGTCATTTCTATAACTACGCACCGGTGAAAATTGAGTACGCGATCGACCGTTTCACCATGGAAGCGAAACGTCTGCTGGATGTGCTGGATAAACAACTGGCGCGCGGACGCTATGTGGCAGGCGAAGAGTACACCATTGCCGACATGGCGGTGTGGCCGTGGTTCGGCAACGTGGTGCTGGGTACCGTGTACGGTGCGGATGAGTTCCTTGATGCGAAGAGCTACAAAAACGTGCAGCGCTGGGCTAAGGATATCGCCAGCCGCCCGGCGGTACAGCGTGGACGCATTGTTAATCGCACCAACGGCCCGTTGAATGAGCAACTGCATGAACGTCATGCCGCCAGCGATTTCGACACCCAAACGGAAGATAAACGTCAGGGTTAAACGGCGGAAACCGGGTGCATTCCACCCGGTTTATCTCCCTTCCAGCCGGTAGCCCGCCATAAAGTAGCGCACCGTGGTGCTGGATTCGTGTTCTTTAAAGAAATCCATCACCATCTCTTTATCCAGGCCATAACGTCGCGTCAGAACGCCCGCTTCCCAGGCGCTAAGCTGACGGTCGCCCGTCTTCTCAAACATGCGATGGGAAAACCCCAGCACAAACCCGCGTTTATAGTCAGAACAAAAGCCCAGAACCTTCTGCGCACTGTCGGCGTAAGGTGCTTTCAGCCCGGCCATCAGGCCTTTACCAAAATGGTTATCCATCGCTTAACCCTCAATCGTTATATATAAAATTATATAGCGACTTTTTGAGCGATATCCAGTGCTATTTGCAGCCTTTACTTTCAGTGCAAATATTTCTCAAACCACGCCAGCGTTCGTTGCCAGGCGAGCTCCGCTGCGGCCTTGTCGTAGCGCGGGGTCGAGTCGTTGTGGAAGCCATGATTCACGCCCGGATAAACATAGGCTTCGTAAACTTTTTTATGCGCTTTTAACGCCTCTTCCATTGCCAGCCAGCCTTCGTTAATACGCGTATCCAGCGCCGCGTAATGCAGCAATAAAGGAGCATTGATTTTTTCGACATCCGCGATCGGGGCCTGGCGCCCGTAGAACGGCACCGCGCAGGCCAGCTCAGGGTAAGCCACCGCCGCCGCATTCGACACGCCGCCGCCGTAGCAAAAACCGGTGATCCCGACTTTGCCCGTCGCCTGCGGATGCATCTGCATAAACTCAATCGCGGCGAAGAAATCATTCATCAGTTTGGTGGGATCAACTTTTTGCTGTAACTCGCGCCCTTCATCATCATTACCGGGATACCCGCCAACGGAAGAGAGCCCATCCGGCGCAAGGGCGATATAGCCCGCTTTCGCGACGCGTCGGGCAACGTCCTCTATATACGGGTTAAGCCCACGATTTTCATGCACCACCACCACGGCGGGCACTTTGCCAGTGGCTTTCGTCGGCGTGACCAGATAACCACGCACCTCGCCGTGGCCGTTGGGCGACGGGTAGCGAATATATTCCGGTTTGATATCCGGGTCGGTGAACTCGACCTGTTCCGCCAGCGCGTAGTTGGGCTTGAGCAGATTAAACAACGCCAGCGCAGTCATGCCGCCGACGGCGTACCGCCCCGCCAGTTGCAGAAACTCGCGTTTTGTAATTTTACCGTGCGCGTAATAGTCGTAGTAATCGAGCAACTCTTGCGGAAAGTCTTTGGCGGTCAGTCGGGTCATCGAGGGATCTCCATTAACAGGCATTAACTAAGAAAAGCACAAGACAGATTTATTGCCCATAAATCATCAGCATTGTGATCCCGCCGACGGGTTGGATGTGACAAAAACATTAATCTGGAAACAGCGTTTCAAAAATCAGACAATCAAGGAGACATTATGACCTGGTCCGCCAATCCTGCCCGTTATGAACAGATGCAATATCGCTATTGCGGCAACAGCGGCCTGCAACTGCCCGCGCTGTCACTCGGGTTATGGCACAGTTTCGGTCATATCCAGTCGCTCGACAGCCAGCGCGCGCTACTGCGTAAAGCGTTCGACTGCGGCATTACTCACCTCGATCTCGCTAACAACTACGGGCCGCCTCCAGGCAGTGCGGAAGAGAACTTTGGCCGCCTGCTGCGGCAAGATTTCGCCGCGTATCGCGATGAACTGATCATCTCAACCAAAGCCGGATACGACATGTGGCCAGGGCCATACGGAAAAGGCGGTTCGCGCAAATATCTGCTCGCCAGCCTCGATCAGAGCCTGAAGCGCATGGGGCTGGATTACGTCGATATCTTCTACTCGCACCGCGTGGATGAAAACACACCGATGGAAGAAACCGCTGCCGCGCTGGCGCAGGCGGTGCAGAGTGGGAAAGCGCTGTATGTGGGGATCTCATCCTATTCACCTGAGCGCACGCAAAAAATGGCGGAACTGCTGCGCGAGTGGAAGATTCCGCTACTTATTCACCAACCTTCCTACAACTTGCTCAATCGCTGGGTCGATAAGAGCGGTCTGTTGGATACGCTGGAAGAGAACGGCGTTGGCTGCATCGCCTTTACCCCGCTGGCACAGGGGCTGCTGACCGGTAAATACCTCAACGGAATTCCGGACGGCTCACGCATGCAGACCGAAGGGAAAAAAGCACGCGGCCTGACAGAAAACATGTTGAGCGAAAGCAACCTCAACAGCCTGCGTTTGTTAAACGAGATGGCGCAAAGCCGCGGCCAAAGCATGGCGCAAATGGCCCTGAGCTGGCTGCTGAAAGATAATCGTGTAACGTCTGTATTGATTGGCGCGAGTCGACCGGAACAGATTGAAGAGAACGTTCAGGCGCTGAATAACCTGAACTTTACGGCAGAAGAACTGGCGCAGATTGATCAGCATGTTGCTGATGGGCAACTGAATTTGTGGCAGGCGTCGTCAGATAAATAGCCCCCCCTTGCCCGGTGGCGCATCGCTACCGGGCACGAGTCGCGTTTTAATGCTTCTGGCCGCGCGTTAAGCGATCCAGATACCCCATCACAAACGCCGAGAGCACAAATGTCAGGTGGATAATCACATACCACATCAGCTTGTTATCCGGCACATTCTTGGCATCCATAAACACCCGCAGCAGATGAATAGAGGAAATAGCGACGATCGACGCCGCGACCTTATTCTTCAGCGATGTGGCGTCCATTTTCCCCAGCCAGTTCAGCTTCTCTTTGTGGGTGCTGATATCCAGCTGTGAGACAAAGTTTTCGTAACCGGAAAACATCACCATCACCAGCAGACCACCCACCAGCGTCATATCGACCAGTGATAGCAACGTCAGGATAAGATCGGCTTCTGCCAGCTCAAAGATGTTAGGCAGTACGTGAAAAATCTCCTGAAAAAACTTAATCATCAACGCCAACAGCGCCAATGAAAGGCCAAAATAGACCGGGGCTAAAATCCAGCGCGACGCATACATCGCATTCTCAAAAAAACGTTCCATAGTGTCCTGCCGATAAACTCAATTCGGCTTAGTATATCGCAACCATGCAACATCATTTCAACAATTCGCATCAGCAATTTAGGGTTATTTACACCAATCTGAACACCGAAATTGCCTGTTGCAGCTCGCCGGTATAGCGCTGCTGTTGCTGCGCCATTTGCATGGTCTGCGCCACATGCTGAACATTTTCCTGCACGCTGGCGTCGATGCTGGCGATGCTGCCCTTCATCTGTATGACGCTGGCTCGCTGCTGCTCGCTCATCGAAGAGAGGATTTCGAGGGAGTCCTGCAAGCCTTCAATGTGCCTAATGATCGCCTGCATGGTATTTCCTGCCAGTTCGACCTGTTCAGCGCCCTGATGCGTACTTTTCACCGAAGCGGCGGTGAGCTGGCGAATCTCTTTTGCAGCCTCTTCACAACGCAGTGCCAGCGAACGCACCTCAGAGGCGACTACCGCAAACCCTCTGCCATGCTCGCCCGCACGCGCGGCTTCAACGGAGGCGTTCAGCGACAGAATATGGGTTTGAAAGGCGATGCCGTCAATTAACTCCAGAATGCTATTAATCTGCTGTGATTCATCGCGAATATGCATCATTGAAGCCGTCGCCGCGCGGATGTTTTCTCCGCCCTGCCTTGCGACATCGCACGCCTGTAAAACACGCTTGCGCGCCTCGCCGGCTTGTTCACTGGTCTGTGACGCAGCGCTCGCCAGTTGTTCCATGGCGCTGGCGGCGATAGCGAGAGAAGTGGCCTGGCTGTCAGTGCGTTCTGAAAGCGCGGTATTGCGCTGCAAAATCGTGTGCGACGCGTCCAGCAACTGCCCCACATTGCCGCTCACCTGCTCAAGGGTAGTGCGCATCGCACCCAGTGTACGGCTGAACGTACGGGCAAACGGCGAATGGCTGACGTGGGTTTCTCGCGAAAGGGTCAGGCTTCCGGGTTCACGATTAATCACCGCCGCCAGTTTCGCTACCTCGCTGGCAGATATCGCATCCTGTTCCATACGCACCGCCAGTACGACCAGGAACAGCGTTTGCGCTACCACAAATACACCATGCATCACCACCATATGCAGGCCGGTATGCATAAAAATGACGATGTGATAAAGGTGATATTCCTGCAAATAATTAAAGACTAAATGATGTACCGCGATAATTGCGGCCCCCATCACTAATGGACGCCAGTCACGCCAGGCCAGCAACGCCGATAAAAGCACAAAGACAGAGAAGTGATATTCCGTTTCTCCCTCACCAAGCTGAATAAGCAGTGCGGAAAAGGCCATCAGGATAAACGCAAAAATCAGCCGTGAAATTAATCGACCGCGAAAAAATGCGGTGACAAGTGTAGCCAGAAGCGCTAATGGCGTCGCGAAAAAGAGTGCTACCAGCGCGTTGTCAGCCATCCATCCTACAGACAGGGTGATCCCCCAAAGTAACCACACCAGCGCCAACATCTGGCCGTCGGCCCGCTGGCGAATAGACGAGACAGAGATGCTTTCACGCAGCAATTCGCGAGTATCTGAATTGTTTGATTTATCCATATTGCCCCGCACTGTACAGGTAATGTTATTAGTATTTTTAACGCCATTAATAAGCGTAGAGAGTTTGTAAATCATTACCAGTGGAGGGGAAGAATATATTCTTCGTAGTGTTTTTAATAACTATATAAAAAGAATTAAATTTAATTTAAAGCAGCGAAGGATAATTATATTGGGAGAAGTATTTATTAGGGGAGAGGACTTAGGGGAAATGTGCGGTGTTTCCCCCCTCACCCTGCCCTCTCCCTCAAGGGAGAGGGAACCGACAAAGCCGAGGTTTAAGTGAGCGCGGTTTTCACCCTCTCCCTGAGGGAGAGGGCCGGGGTGAGGGGTTTATTTCGCCCCTGCGTGCTCTTCCCCTACCAGGCCAATCTTCAGATAACCGGCCTGATGCAGGGTGTCCATCACCTTCATCATCGTTTCATAGTCGACGGTTTTATCGGCACGGAAGAAGATTGTGGTGTCTTTCTTCCCTTCCGTCAGCGTGTTCAACGCATTCACCATGTTCTCATCGGTAATGGGGTCATTACCCAGGAACATCGACTTATCCGCTTTCACCGACAGATAGATCGGTTTTTCCGGGCGCGGCTGCGGTTGGCTGGAGGATGCAGGCAGATTGACCTTCACATCTACCGTCGCCAGCGGCGCGGCAACCATAAAGATGATCAGCAGAACCAACATAACGTCGATAAACGGCGTCACGTTGATTTCATGCATTTCGCCGTTATCGTCCAGATTTTCATTAAGACGCATTGCCATGGGGCATCAACCTACTCGTAATTTCTGTGCGGAACGTACCGGCTGGGTCACGCCGCTGGCGTTAAGATCCAGGTCACGGCTTTGCAGCAGCAGAACCTGCGCAGCAACATCGCTGAGGTTTGCTTTATAGCTGCCAATCAGACGGGCGAAGACGTTATAGATAACCACCGCCGGAATCGCGGCAAACAGACCAATTGCGGTCGCCAGCAGCGCTTCTGCGATACCCGGCGCAACAACAGCCAGGTTGGTGGTTTGTGTCTGCGCAATACCGATGAAGCTGTTCATGATACCCCAAACGGTACCAAACAGACCGACAAACGGGGAAATGGCACCGATAGTCGCGAGGTAACCGGTGCCGCGGCTCATATTACGGCTCACGAAGGCAACGCGACGTTCCAGGCGGAAGCCGGTACGCTCTTTAATCCCTTCATTGTCTTCAGAGCCCGCAGAAAGCTCACGCTCGTCCTGCGCTTCATGAATCAGTTGCGTGCTAAGGCTTTTCGCGTGGAAGGCGGCGGCGATTTCGTGCGCCTGATCGATAGAGCGGGCTTCCGCTAACAGCTGCTGCTCGCGTTTGAGGCGACGCTTCTGGGAGAACAACTCTGCGCTCTTACTAAAGAAGATGGCCCAGGTGACTACGGATGCCAGAATCAGGCCAATCATAACCACTTTAACAACGATGTCGGCATGATGATACATACCCCAAACGGAGAGATCCGCCTGCATCAAATTATTACCCACTCTGTATCTCCAGGACATAAATCACAAAATCTGAGCACAATAATATCAAAACGACGTCGAATTGATAGTAGTTCTCATTAGTATTTACATAGTGACTCAAATCATACTTATTTTCCTTGCGCTTACGCAGTAAAAAAGTCACCACCGTGCTTTTTGAGAAATTTTCTGCTTTATATCGTGCAAGCGGGTACATCTTGCAACAATCGTGATAATTTAGACGTCCAGACGTATAAAAATAGGCAGGAGAGAGATGGCAGATAAGCACCTGGATACCGCGCTGGTCAACGCCGGGCGGAGTAAAAAGTACACGCAGGGTTCGGTAAACAGCGTCATTCAGCGCGCCTCTTCGCTGGTGTTCGACACCGTAGAGGCGAAGAAACATGCCACCCGCAATCGCGCGAAAGGCGAACTCTTCTACGGGCGTCGCGGCACGCTCACCCATTTCTCATTACAGGAAGCGATGTGCGAGCTGGAAGGCGGCGCGGGCTGCGCCCTCTTCCCGTGCGGTGCAGCGGCGGTCGCCAATACGATTCTGGCCTTTGTTGAACAGGGCGATCATGTGTTGATGACCAATACCGCCTATGAGCCGAGCCAGGATTTTTGTACCAAAATTCTCGGTAAACTGGGTGTCACCACGAGTTGGTTTGACCCGATGATTGGCAGCGAAATCGCACATCTGATTCAACCCAATACCAAAGTGGTGTTCCTGGAATCTCCAGGCTCAATCACCATGGAAGTTCATGATGTTCCGGCGATTGTCGCCGCCGTGCGCAGCGTTGCGCCGGAGGCGATCATCATGATCGACAACACCTGGGCGGCAGGCGTACTGTTTAAAGCACTCGATTTCGGTATCGATATCTCAATTCAGGCAGGCACGAAATACCTGATTGGCCACTCTGATGCGATGGTCGGTACTGCGGTATCTAACGAACGCTGCTGGGCGCAACTGCGCGAAAATGCCTATCTGATGGGCCAAATGGTGGATGCAGATACCGCCTACATGACCAGCCGTGGCCTGCGCACGCTCGGCGTTCGCCTGCGTCAGCATCATGAAAGCAGCCTGAAGATTGCCGAATGGCTGGAACAACATCCGCAGGTTGCTCGCGTGAATCATCCGGCGCTGCCTGGCAGTAAAGGTCACGAATACTGGAAACGAGATTTTACAGGCAGTAGCGGCTTGTTCTCCTTCGTGCTTAAAAAGCGTTTAACGGATGCCGAACTTTCTGCTTACCTCGACAACTTCTCCCTGTTCAGCATGGCCTATTCCTGGGGCGGTTTTGAGTCGCTGATCCTGCCGAACCAGCCAGAACAACTGGCGGAGATTCGCCCCGGTGGCACTGTCGACTTCACGGGCACCCTGATTCGCTTACATATTGGTTTAGAAAACATTGACGATCTTATCGCGGATTTAGCAGCAGGCTTCGCACGTATTGTGTAAAATAGCCTCAGGCCCGGTGGTATATCGCCCCGGGCTGTCTGGTTAGCAATGTCCCTGAAGATACGCGTCGCGCAATGCCTCGCGCGTTTTCAAGATTTTGAGAACAGTCTATCAACCGAATGGCCAGAATATTCCGGCGTAAACGCATACGGCTCAGGTTGTTCTTATTCCTGAACAGCTGTGCATCTGTTGTTGCGCGAGGGATCAAAGAGTTTCAGGCAATTCGGGAGTACAATAAGCGAAAATGCTGTTCCACAGGAAAGTCCATGGTCGTCATTCAAGATATTGTCGCCGCGCTCTGGCAACATGACTTTGCCGCACTGGCGAATCCTCACGTTGTCGGGGTGGTTTATCTGGTTATGTTTGCCACGCTGTTTTTAGAAAACGGTCTGCTTCCGGCGTCCTTCCTGCCGGGCGATAGCCTGTTGCTGCTCGCGGGCGCGCTCATCGCCAAAGGGGTGATGGGATTTGTACCGACGGTGATCATTTTGACGACTGCCGCCAGCCTCGGCTGCTGGCTGAGCTATATTCAGGGGCGCTGGTTGGGCAACACCCGAACAGTGAAAGGTTGGCTCGCGCAATTACCGGAAAAATATCATCAACGTGCGACCTGCATGTTCGATCGTCACGGCCTGCTGGCACTGCTCGCCGGGCGTTTTCTGGCGTTCGTGCGTACGCTGCTGCCAACCATGGCGGGCATTTCCGGGCTCTCTAATCGTCGCTTCCAGTTCTTTAACTGGCTGAGCGCGCTGCTGTGGGTGGGCGTCGTCACCAGCCTCGGCTATGCCATCAGCATGATTCCGTTTGTAAAACGTCATGAAGATCAGGTGATGACCTTCCTGATGATCCTGCCTATTTTCCTGCTGGTTGCCGGGCTGCTCGGTACGCTGGTGGTGGTGATTAAGAAGAAGTATTGCAGCGCCTGAGGGCGCTGCTCTTTAGGGCCGGATGCGCTTTGAAGCCGGATGCGCTGCGCTTATCCGGCCTACAAGAGCGTCTTGCCTAAACGATTTGAATCGCGCGTAAACGCGCCGCATCTTCTCCCGGTGTAATGCCGAAATAGCGTTTAAATTCGCGGCTAAACTGCGATGCGCTTTCATATCCCACCTGCATTGCCGCTGCGCTTGCTTTTAATCCATCATGCACCATCATCATGCGCGCCTTGTGCAGGCGATACGTTTTCAGGTACTGCAACGGTGACGTGCTGGTCACCGATTTAAAGTTATGATGAAACGCCGACAAGCTCATATTGGCCTCGGCGGCCAGTTGGTCGACGCTCAGATTTTCGGTGTACTGACTTTCGATGCGCTTCAACACGCGACTGATCTGGCTGAAATGCGTCTGGCGGCTGACCAATGCCAGCAGCGCCCCACCGCGCGGCCCGGTAAGCACATAGAACAGCATTTCGCGGATAATCTGTTTGCCGAGGATGCGCGCCTCCAGCGGACGTTCCATCACATCCAGCAGGCGCTCTGCCGCACAAAGGATCTCATCAGAGAGCGTCGCCGAGTTAATGCCGCTCGCCGCCATTGCAGGCTGGAAGCGTTCATCTTCCCCGATATCCATCAACAGCTCCTGAAGCTGCATAATATCGACGTTCAGACGTAACCCGGCCAGCGGCGCGGTCTCGGTGGCGAAGGTTTCACACTCAAACGGCAGCGGCACCGTCAGCAGTAAATATTCATTGGCGTCGTAGCGGAAGGTACGTTCATTGATATAGCCAATCTTATAGCCAGAAAAGAGAAATATAATCCCAGGACGGTACATAACAGGTGTGCGTGCGGCAGGCTGAGTACCATAGATAAGCTGGATATCTGGCACCAAAGCACTAAGACTTTGTTCATTACTTTTCAATAATTTAATCTTATCCGTTAACAACGCACAAATCTCTTCCCGGTTCATTTTCCCACTCTCCCGCCAGATGAATACAGGCATTCATTGTTGACCTTTTCGCTACTTTTCTCCAGCTCTGTGGAGAAATGGGCAAGACAATGGCAGAAATGTGCATTGAGAGGATCGCCCCTGAAGACCACAATAGTCGTCATCCGGTAGCCACCATTGCTACCCACTTTTTCCATCCTCCGATGAAGGAAACGAGCCATGTTTAATTTTGATCTCCATACTCCAACCCGCATTCTTTTCGGTAAAGGCGTTATTGAAAACCTGCGTGCGCAAATTCCGGAAGACGCTCGCGTGCTGGTGACCTACGGTGGCGGCAGCGTGAAAAAAACCGGCGTACTGGATCAGGTGTTATCCGCTCTGGAAGGTCTTGACGTTCGCGAGTTTGGCGGTATTGAACCGAACCCGTCTTATGAAACGCTGATGAACGCGGTGAAAATTGCCCGCGACGAAAAAATCACGTTCCTGCTCGCCGTTGGCGGCGGTTCCGTTCTGGACGGCACCAAATTTATCGCGGCGGCAGCGCATTACGATGCGTCTATCGACCCGTGGGAGATTCTGGAAACTTACGGCAGCAAGGTGAACAGCGCGATTCCGATGGGTTCCGTCCTTACCCTTCCGGCAACCGGTTCTGAATCCAATAAAGGTGCGGTTATTTCTCGTAAAACCACTGGCGACAAACGCGCCTTTATGTCGCCGCACGTGCAGCCGGTCTTCGCGATTCTGGATCCGGTTTACACCTACACGCTGCCACCGCGTCAGGTCGCTAACGGTGTGGTTGATGCCTTCGTACACACGGTTGAACAGTACGTGACCTACCCGGTAAACGGCAAAATTCAGGATCGCTTCGCGGAAGGCATTCTGTTAACGCTGGTTGAAGATGGCCCGAAAGCGCTGAAAGAACCTGAAAACTACGATGTTCGCGCCAATAT
Organism: Pseudocitrobacter faecalis; assembly: GCA_003315335.1. Lineage (GTDB taxonomy): Bacteria > Pseudomonadota > Gammaproteobacteria > Enterobacterales > Enterobacteriaceae > Pseudocitrobacter > Pseudocitrobacter faecalis. The sequence goes on along the minus strand of QNRL01000009.1, from coordinate 257,708 downwards.
TATGTGGGCGGCAACTCAGGCGTTAAACGGTCTGATTGGCGCAGGCGTGCCGCAGGACTGGGCGACCCACATGCTGGGCCACGAACTGACCGCCATGCACGGCCTTGACCACGCACAGACGCTGGCTATCGTCCTGCCGGCTCTGTGGAATGAAAAACGTGACACCAAACGCGCCAAACTGCTGCAATACGCGGAACGCGTCTGGAACATCACCGAAGGTTCCGATGATGCGCGTATCGACGCTGCCATCGCCGCCACCCGCAATTTCTTCGAGCAGATGGGCGTACCGACTCATTTGTCCGATTACGGTCTGGACGGCAGCTCCATCCCCGCACTGCTGAATAAACTCGAAGAACACGGCATGACAAAACTGGGTGAAAATCAGGATATTACCCTCGAAGTAAGCCGTCGCATTTACGAAGCGGCACGTTAATCCCCACTCAAAGCCAGACCTAAGTCTTTAGCGTCTGGCTTTCGTTTTTGCATATTTCGACCAGAATTGATCTTACAAATCTTATCGGGCCCACTGCGCCGATAAGCAATAGAGAGAAAAGGAGAAATGCATGACACATCCAACCGTAATCAAACTCCAGGACGGCAACGTGATGCCGCAACTGGGTCTCGGCGTGTGGAAAGCAAGCAACGAGGAGGTTGTCACCGCGATTCATAAAGCGCTGGAGGTCGGGTATCGCTCGATTGATACCGCCACCGCCTACAAGAACGAAGATGGCGTGGGCCAGGCGCTGAAAAGCGCGGGTGTTCCGCGTGAAGAGTTGTTTATCACCACCAAGCTGTGGAACGACGATCAGAAACGCCCTGCCGAGGCGCTACAGGAAAGCCTTGAGAAGCTACAACTCGATTATCTCGACCTCTACCTGATGCACTGGCCGGTTCCCGCCATTGACCACTACGTGGACGCGTGGAAAGGAATGATTGAACTGCAAAAGCAAGGGCTGGTAAAAAGCATCGGCGTCTGCAATTTCCAGGTAAATCACCTGCAACGCATTATCGACGAAACCGGCGTCGCCCCGGTTATCAATCAGATTGAACTTCACCCGTTGATGCAACAACGCCAGCTGCATGCGTGGAACGCGACGCATAAAATTCAAACCGAATCCTGGAGCCCGCTGGCACAGGGCGGCGAAGGCGTATTCGATCAGAAAATCATTCGCGATCTGGCGGATAAATATGGCAAAACTCCGGCACAAATCGTGATTCGCTGGCACCTGGATAACGGCCTGGTCGTCATCCCGAAATCGGTGACGCCTGCGCGTATTGCCGCCAACTTCGACGTCTGGGATTTCCGTCTTGATAAAGACGAACTGGGCGAAATAGCCAAACTGGATAAAGGCAAACGTCTTGGGCCCGACCCGGATCAATTCGGCGGCTAACGCATTCATACTAAACGCTACCGACTACGGTAGCGTTTTTTTTACCTGTGATAATCTGGCTTACACCTTATCTTTTTCGCGAGGATCGCATGACCTGCATTTTCTGCCAAATCGTTGCGGGCAAAGCGCCCTGCCATAAAATCTGGGAAGATGAACATCACCTGGCCTTTCTGTCGATTTTCCCTAATACCGAAGGCTTTACCGTCGTCATTCCGAAAAAACACTATCCAAGCTATGCCTTTGATATGCCACCACAGGCGCTGGCCGATTTGGTTCTGGCCACACAGAAAGTGGCTAAATTGCTGGATAAATCTTTTGCTGATGTGGGTCGCAGTGGAATGTTTTTTGAAGGTTTCGGCGTGAACCACGTGCACAGCAAACTCAGCCCGATGCACGGCACCGGCGACATGACGAAATGGCAGCCTATCGAGTTTACGCAGAAGAAGTATTTTGAACAGTATGAGGGCTATTTATCTTCTCACGATCACGAGCGGGCGGATGATGAGAAGCTGGCCGCATTAGCGGCCAGAATCAGAGCGGAGCAGGATTCTTAACGCCCTCCCGCCGGTTTTATGCGTTTTTTCGCACCCGTATTAACCGGGCGTGGCTGCGCGGCAGGTGCCTTCTTCGCGCCTGCTGGCGTTTGACGCTGATGCGCCACCGGCGTGTGTTTAGTCAGCGCCGGGCGCGTGTTGCGGTTCTGGCGACGTGCTTCACGCATCTCATCCAACGTCGGTGACGGCACCAGGCAATCACGACGCGGGCCGATAAGATGTTTTTTACCCATGGCTTCCAGCGCCTGACGGATCATCGGCCAGTTTTTCGGATCATGGTAACGCAGCAGCGCTTTATGCAGGCGACGCTGTTTATCACCTTTCGGCACAACCACTTCTTCACTCTTATAGCCAATTTTACCCAGCGGGTTCTTACCGGTGTAATACATGGTGGTCGAGTTCGCCAGCGGCGACGGATAGAAGTTCTGCACCTGGTCGAGACGGAAGCGATGTTTCTTCAGCCACAGCGCCAGATTCACCATATCTTCATCACGCGTACCCGGATGTGCAGAGATAAAGTACGGAATCAGATACTGCTCTTTCCCGGCCTGCTTCGAATAGGTGTCGAAAAGCTCTTTAAAGCGGTGATAAGTCCCCATCCCCGGCTTCATCATTTTCGACAGCGGCCCCTCTTCCGTATGCTCCGGCGCAATCTTCAGATAACCGCCCACGTGGTGGGTTGCCAGCTCTTTGATATAGCGCGGATCTTCCACCGCGATGTCGTAACGCACACCGGAGGCGATGAGGATCTTCTTGATACCTTTCAGATCGCGCGCGCGACGGTAAAGGTTGATCGTCGGCTCATGGTTGGTGTCCATGTGCGGGCAGATATCCGGATAAACACAGGAGAGACGGCGGCAGGTCTGCTCGGCACGCGGCGATTTACAGCGCAGCATGTACATGTTTGCCGTCGGCCCGCCGAGGTCGGAAATGACGCCGGTAAAGCCTGGCACCGTATCGCGAATGGCTTCGATCTCGTTGATGATCGAGTCTTCCGAACGGCTCTGAATAATGCGCCCTTCGTGCTCGGTAATGGAGCAGAAAGAACAGCCGCCAAAACAGCCGCGCATAATGTTGATCGAGAAGCGGATCATCTCATATGCCGGAATGCGCGCATTGCCATACGCCGGATGCGGTACACGCTGATACGGCAGCGCGAACACGCTATCCATCTCTTCGGTGGAAAGCGGGATCGCCGGTGGGTTGATCCAGATATAGCGATCGCCGTGCTTTTGCATCAACGCACGTGCGCAGCCGGGGTTCGTTTCATGGTGCAAAATACGCGAAGCATGTGCGTACAGCACTTTATCGTTTTTCACTTTCTCAAAAGACGGCAGCAGCACGTAGGTTTTTTCCCACGGCTTAGGGCGCGGCGGCTGAACGGTGACGGTTTTAACTTCCGCTTTCTGCGGTTCCACCGGCTTGTTGTCAGCACACGGCAAATCTTCGCCATACGGATGCGGGATCGGGTCGATTTTCCCCGGCGTATCTAAACGCGTTGAATCCACGCCAGCCCAGCCCGGCAGGGCTTCTTTGACGATAATCGCCGTGTTACGCACATCGCGAATCTGTGAAATGAGTTCGCCCTGCGCCAGACGATGCGCGACTTCCACCAGCGGGCGCTCGCCGTTACCGAACATCAGCATATCGGCTTTAGAGTCAACCAGCACCGAACGACGCACGGTGTCAGACCAGTAATCGTAATGCGCGGTACGACGCAAGCTGGCTTCAATGCCGCCCAGGATCACCGGCACATCTTTCCACGCTTCTTTACAGCGCTGGGTATAGACCAGCGTTGCGCGATCGGGGCGTTTGCCACCGACGTTATCCGGCGTGTAGGCATCGTCCTGACGCAGCTTACGATCGGCCGTGTAGCGGTTGATCATCGAGTCCATGTTGCCTGCGGTGACGCCGAAAAAGAGGTTTGGCTTACCCAGGCGCATAAAATCGTCTTTACTGTTCCAGTCCGGCTGCGCAATGATGCCCACGCGGAACCCCTGCGCTTCCAGCATACGGCCACAAATCGCCATACCAAAGCTTGGATGGTCGACGTACGCGTCGCCGGTAACCAAAATGATATCGCAGCTATCCCAGCCAAGTTGATCCATCTCTTCACGGGACATTGGCAAAAACGGCGCCGGCCCAAAACAGGCGGCCCAGTACTGCGGCCAGGAGAACAGGTCGCGATCCGGTTGGATCAGGGAGATAGAGCTCATTTTGCTTCCAAAAAGAAAAGTGGTAAAAAAATAATCAAAGGCCGGGGATTATACGCTGTATTCAGGGGGGAAATGAAGGAGATTGTTGCCAGGTATGCAGCGCGGCGCGGTGATTCTACCAGGTAAGCATCCTGACGAGCGTGACAGCGGAGAAGGAACAAGTAAGCGAGGGTGTGGAGAGTTTATCCCTCTACAGGAGTCGCAAAACTATTCATAATATTAATCAGGATTCATAAATTAATTTACCAGAAATATTAATCGATAACAAAGTCACACTAAACATCACAAAAAACCGCCGACTAACACAACTTATATTTACCCCTAACGCCACATTATTTATAGTGATGACTTTATTATCAGAGGGATCGACAATGTTTTTTCTTATCGTGCTTGCCATCGTTATTATTTTGGCCGGATTCTATATTGGAACCTATAACGCATTTATAAAAAACCGTAACCGCGTCGAGGAGACGTGGGCACAAATCGACGTGCAGTTAAAAAGACGCTGCGATTTAATTCCTAATCTGGTCGAAACCGTAAAGGGATTTGCGCGTCATGAGCAAGATACGCTGGAAAAGGTGATCGCTGCGCGTAACAGCATCATTGCTGCCGGAAACAGCCCGCAGCAACAGCTTGAGGCGAACAATCAACTGACGGGTGCACTGCGCTCCGTTTTCGCGCTTAGCGAAAGCTACCCAGAACTCAAAGCGAACGATTCCTTCGTTGAGTTACAGCACGAACTCTCCACCACGGAAAATAAAGTAGCTTATTCACGCCAATTATATAATTCAACCGTAATGAACTGGAATAACCGGGTAGAATCTTTCCCATCAAATATCATTGCTAATTTCCATCATTTCGAGAAAACAGAGATGTTAAGTCTCGCCGAAACTGAACGGGAAACGCCCAGCGTTAAGTTTTAATCCGTAAGGAATGCGCTCATGTTATTTGAAGAAATTGCCCACAATAAACGCAACACATTTTTATTAGTGATTATTTTCTTTCTTTTACTGATTGAAGTTGGCGCAGCGATGGGTTTTCTGTTGTTCAAGAATTTCTTTTATGGCGTTGGCGCCTCGATGGTCATTAGCATTGTGTATATCCTGATAATGATCTACCAGGGTTCCGCAGTTGTGATGTGGATGAACGGTGGAAAAGAAATCACTGACCGTGAACAGGCACCTGTTCTGTTTGAAACGGTAGAAGATATGGCAAATGTCGCGGGCGTCCCGGTGCCGCGCATTTTTATCATCGACGATGTATCGCCCAATGCTTTTGCTACTGGCACATCACCGGAAAAAGCCGCCGTGGCGGTCACTCGTGGGCTTCTGGAAAGCCTGGAGCGCTATGAACTCGAAGGCGTCATCGCCCATGAAATGGCGCACGTACGTAATTATGATATCCGCCTTGCGACTATCGCCGTCGCGTTGGTATCCGCCATTACGTTAATGAGTTCGCTGGGCAAACAAAGCCTGTTTTTGGGCGGGGGCAAAAATCGTAAAAGTTCCGGTAGTAAAGGTGGCGGTGGCAGCATGGTGCTGTATATCGCTGCTATTGTATTCCTGTTATTAGCTCCCATCGTCGCGACCATTGTGCGTTTAACGCTTTCACGTAATCGCGAATTTTTGGCGGATGCAACGGCGGTTGAGCTGACGCGCAACCCGCAGGGATTAATCGCGGCACTGGAAAAAATCAGCGGACGCGCAGAGATGATTGAGCGGGTCGATAACGCGAGTCAATCTCTCTGGTTCACATCACCTCTGAAAGCCGATCGGGGAAAAACGGGGTTATTTGCCACACACCCCTCCATTGAAGCCAGAATTGCGCGTCTGCAAGCGATGTAAAACAGCAGCGCCGGGCATTACCCGGCGCGGCTTCCTGCATCCCGCGTTACGGTGCCGGGTTCACCAGAATTTGCCCAATCGAGCCGCGATCCGCCAGCTCCAGCGTTTGACTGGAATACTGGAACGGGAAGTGCGGCCAGGACGGCTGGTTGTAGTAAACCAGCAGTTCCACCTGTCCATCCACCCAGACGGTATCTTTCCAGCCTCGGTCTTCCGGGAATGGCATCGCGCCGTTGACGTTGCGGATCAGGAACATCACGCCTTCAATATGGAATGACTGCGGCTCATCCGCGCGTACCGTCCAGCGCTCCCAGGTTCCCTGCTGCGCGGTGATATCAATGCGTTGCGGATCCCACAACTGACCGTTTATGCCAGGATCATCCCCCAACACAATATCGCGGCTGCGTAGCGGTGTGCCGGTCATGATCTCGGTGGAAAGCAGGCGCATCGGCAGGTTATCGGTGACCAGCGGCAGCAGGCCGGTCGGTTTCAGGGTGAGCACCAGTGTAGAGATCAAAATGCTCGACGGCTCAAAGAAACCACGCAGGCGGTCCATGATGCTTGCCGCTTCCCCACAGGTAATGGAGACTTCATCACCATTGGTCATATCGACCAGGATCTCACGTCGTTCCCCCGGTGCGAGCGATAGTTGCTTGACCGAAACAGGCGCGGGCAAAAAGCCCTGGTCGCCGGAGATGACGTGCAGCGCGCGGCCATCGCTCATCTGCAACTGATAGCGGCGCGAGTTAGAGGCGTTCAGCAGGCGCAGACGCACCCAACCGCGTGAGACTTCAACGTAAGGGCTTTGGGCACCATTCACCAGCAGTGTGTCGCCGACAAAGCCACCGCTGCCCGGTTCGCTGTATTCCGGCGTACCGAAATTATCAAGACGCTTGTCCTGAATGATTACCGGGAAGTCATCGACGCCGTAGTGATTTGGAATGGGTAAAGACTTACTAACTTCATCTTCGATCAGCCACATCCCCGCCAGACCGTTGTAGACCTGCTGAGCCATATGGTTTGGCGTATTGGCCTGATACCACAGCGTTGCCGCGGATTGTCGAATTGGCAGCACCGGCGCCCAGTCAGCGTTTGGCGACATCATTCGCGCCGCGCCGCCAATCAGCGGGCCGGGAACCTGCAGACCGCGCACGGTCATCGCGACGTTTTCCGTCAGGCGGTTGCTGTAAATCAGTTTGACGTCATCACCGTTCCACACGCGAATGGTCGGCCCAAGGTAGCGACCATTGATGCCCCAGACAGGCGCGCGCGTACCCTGAGAGAAGGACCAGTGTGAACGTTGTAAGGTAAGAAAGAGAGGCTGGCCGCGACGCGATTCCACAAGCGGCGGTATCGGCAGCTCAGGCTGTTTCCCTGCGGCATTTGCCCTCAGCGGCACTGCCCCTGCGCAGAACGCAACGCCCGATGCCTGAATAAACTGACGCCGACTGAGTGACATATAAACTCCATGAAAACTGATCAATCAAAAAAGGGAATTCGTTTCCCGTAAGCCAGCACCGCGTTTGATGATTGCCGCCGTGCTTTATTCGCCCGGCGGCGAGAGAGCCTGACCCGGTTTTATAGTTTTCCGTCAGACTCGCGCTGGGCGACTTCTTTATCCAGTTCTTCTATCTTTGCCTGCATTACATCACGACAATATTTGGAAAGCTCGCGCACCTGGTCTTTACCCCATTTGCGGGTATCGATCGGCGGCAGCATTTCAACAATCACCAACCCGTTGTTCAGGCGGTTAAGGTTAATCTTATCCGATGTATTGGAAACGCACACGGGAATAATCGGTACACCTGCCGCAATGGCTGCGTGAAACGCGCCGGTTTTAAACGGCAACAGGCCACGGCCACGGCTACGCGTGCCTTCCGGGAACATCCAGAAAGAGATTTTGCGATTGTTGAAGGCTTTCACCACTTCGGCAATGGTGCTGTGTGCTTTCGCACGATTGTTACGGTCAATCAGCAGGTTACCGGTGAGCCAGTAGAGCTGACCAAAGAACGGGATCCACACCAGACTTTTTTTGCCTACGGTAACGGTTGGCGGCTGAACAATATTTGCCGCAGTCACCATGTCGTAGTTGTTCTGGTGGTTCGCAATGTAGATACCATTCCCGTAGCTTGCGGCGTCCGCAGGCAGGCGGGTTTCAACTTTCAGACCAAACAGCGGGGCCATGCGGCCAAACATATGGCCGAAGGTGGCAACGTGTTTCGGATTACGCGGACTAAACAGGCAATAGATACAGCCAAACACGCATACCAGGATGCAGTAAATGACCACGATGATGACACGAAAAATAAATAGCATAGCTACCTCTGAAGCCCTGACCGCTTAGAGTTATATATTGGTCAGGATTTGTGACTCGCAAACCCTCGTAAGGGCTATTCTTAATCGCAACGGCGTAATTAACAACGTTTTTACTTTAGAAAGTGCATTTTGTCCCCCTCACCCCAGCCCTCTCCCTTAGGAAGAGGGTGAAAAACCGCGCAGTTCTTCATGTCAGGCACATTCTATCCCCTCTCCCCAGGGGAGAGGGTTAGGGTGAGGGGTAAGCTTTACTCCTCGCTCTCCCCCGCGCTCTGACGCAGCGGAGAGTCGATATCGATACGGTCGATTTTCTGCAATCCACGCATCAACGTACCGCGACGACCGCGTTCGCCCGTCACTTTTTGCAGCTCTTCCGGACGCAGTTTGATTTTGCGTTTCCCGACGTGCACGGTCAGCGTGGTTTGCGGCGGCAGCAGGTAAAGGTGCGCCAGACTATCTTCCCCTTTCGCCGCTTCCGCCGACGGGATATTGATAATCTTGTTGCCCTTACCTTTCGACAACTGCGGCAGGTCGCTCACCGGGAACATCAGCATGCGACCCGCGCTGGTGATCGCCAGCAGCATGTCAGACTCATCTTCTACTACTACCGGCGGCAGAACATGTGCGTTTTCCGGCAGCGAGATCATCGCTTTACCCGCGCGGTTGCGCGCGACAAGATCGTTAAACGTACACAAGAAGCCATAGCCCGCGTCGGACGCCATCAGCAGTTTCTGATCGTCGCTTTCCATCAGCATATGCTCAACGGTCGCGCCTGGCGGCAGCGTCAGCTTACCGGTCAATGGTTCACCCTGACCGCGCGCCGACGGCAGCGTGATGGGGTCGATGGCATAGCTTCGGCCCGTGGTATCCACAAACACTACCGGCTGGTTGCTCTTGCCTTTCACCGACGCTTTCCAGCTATCGCCCGCTTTATAACTCAGCCCCTGCGCGTCGATATCGTGGCCTTTGGCACTACGCACCCAGCCCATCTGCGACAGCACAATGGTCACCGGCTCAGACGGCAGCATGTCATGCTCACTCATCGCCTTCGCTTCATCACGCTCATGCAGCGGAGAACGACGGTCGTCGCCAAAGGTATCGGCATCCGCCTGCAGTTCTTTCTTCAGCAGGTTATTCATTTTGCGCTCGGACGCGAGAATCGCCTGTAACTGATCGCGTTCTTTCGCCAGATCGTTTTGCTCGCCGCGAATCTTCACTTCTTCCAGCTTCGCGAGGTGGCGCAATTTCAGTTCAAGGATGGCTTCAGCCTGCGTTTCGCTGATGCCGAAGCGCGACATCAGCGCCGGTTTCGGCTCATCCTCGGTGCGAATGATCTCAATGACTTCGTCGATGTTGAGAAACGCCACCAGCAAACCTTCGAGGATATGCAGGCGCTTAAGGACTTTCTCCAGACGATAGTTCAGACGACGGCGCACGGTATCGCGACGGAACGCCAGCCATTCGGTGAGGATCTCCAGCAGATTTTTCACCGCCGGACGACCATCCAGGCCAATCATGTTCAGGTTGATACGATAGCTTTTTTCCAGATCCGTGGTGGCGAAGAGGTGATTCATCACCGGCTCCATATCCACACGGTTTGAACGCGGCACAATCACCAGACGCGTCGGGTTTTCGTGGTCTGATTCATCACGCAAATCATCAACCATCGGCAGTTTTTTGTTGCGCATCTGGGTGGCGATTTGTTCCAGCACTTTCGCGCCAGAAACCTGATGTGGCAGCGCAGTGATCACCACCGCGCCGTCTTCTTTATTCCAGACTGCGCGCATACGCACTGAACCGCGCCCGTTCTGGTAAATTTTGCGGATTTCCGCGCGAGGGGTGATGATTTCGGCTTCGGTCGGATAGTCCGGCCCCTGCACAATATCCAGCAGATCATCCAGGGTGGTTTTCGGCTGTTCAATCAGCCTGATGGCGGCGTTTGCGACTTCGCGCAGGTTGTGCGGCGGAATATCCGTCGCCATCCCCACCGCAATGCCGGTGGTGCCGTTCAGTAGAATATTCGGCAGACGCGCAGGCAGCATTTTCGGCTCCTGCATCGTACCGTCAAAGTTCGGCACCCAGTCCGCCGTGCCTTGCCCCAGTTCGCCCAGCAGCAGCTCGGCATACTTTGACAGGCGCGATTCGGTATAACGCATTGCCGCGAACGATTTCGGATCGTCCGGCGCCCCCCAGTTCCCCTGGCCGTCGACCAGCGGGTAACGGTATGAGAACGGCTGCGCCATCAGCACCATCGCTTCATAGCAGGCGCTGTCGCCGTGCGGGTGATATTTACCCAACACGTCACCAACGGTACGCGCCGATTTTTTAAATTTGGCGCTGGCATTCAGGCCCAGTTCAGACATCGCATAGACGATGCGGCGCTGCACCGGCTTCAGACCATCACCAATAAACGGCAACGCGCGATCCATGATGACGTACATGGAGTAGTTTAAGTAGGCGTTTTCCGTGAATTCATGTAGCGCAAGGCGCTCTGCCATATCGCTCATTAATGGGGGTTCCTCAAATCTGCATGCTGACCGTTCGGACGGCAATATTGCCGCAGATAATACCCTATCTCACGGGCTGAGTCACAAGTCCGTGAGAGAAGGCGAGAAAGGCGGTTTATTGCAGTGGCAAATAGATATCCGTTTGCAGTTCGTGTTCGGCAACGTCATCGACAAAATTGTGGTACTGGAAAAAGACCGGGAAATCGCGTGGCGTTTCACCGCTGCCCGGCAGCCAGTCGCGCAACAAGAACCAGACGCTTTCGCTGACCGTATCCAGCGAGCCGTGGTGGCGAACAACCGCGCAGCGCCCGGCGGGAATTTCGCTGTTTATGACGCCGTGGGCATTTTCAGGCACAGGCGCGCTTACGCTGCCGCAGATATCAAAACGAAACGCTTCCGGCGGCGTGGTTTGAGGATCGTCCCAGGCGATGCCGAAGGTTTGACTCTGCTCAACCGGTGACAAACCTGTATCTCTGCGCCATAAAATGAATTTCGCAGCGCTATAGTTAACCAGTTCCGGGCTGCAACGATGTTGCAGCAAAGCAACCCGCGTGCGCGGAAAATCAACGAGGGTAACATCCATATAGTGACCTCAACATACATCCTGAAAACGCGCCAACGACAAGACAGGCCGCTGGCGCTTTCTGATTACGGTTTCAGTTTCTGAATCTGTTTAACGTCGATTTCAACCGAGTTCCAGTCTTTATCCACTTCACCGCGAATTTCAACTTTATCCTGCGGCGTCACCGTCAGGCCATTCCAGCGTTTGTCGTCGATATCAACGTTGATAGTGCCGGTCTCATCTTTAAAGGTATAGAGATCGTCAGAGATACGCTCAACGATAGTCCCTTTCAGCGTAACCCAGGTGTCATCGCGCAGGGTTTTCGCATTAGCAACGGTGGTTGCAGTGCCATCCGGGCCAACGAAACCGCCGCTTTGTGTTGACGTTGAGCCCGGGCCGGAAAAACCGCCCTGAGTGTTAGCCAGAACCGGGGTAGCGATCAGCGCCAGGACGGCGGCCATTGCAGCAAATTTCTTCATGATATTTTCTCCCTTAAATTTCATTACGAAAGCCATTAAACAGGATAATGCTTAACGACTTCTTAAGGTAAAAATATTCATTTTTTTACTGTACAGCGCAGGTCTGATAAGGGTTTACTGGCTTTATTCAAGCGGAGAGGCAAGGAAGGCAAGATGCGAATTTTACTGGTGGAAGATGACAAGCTGATTGGCGACGGGTTAAAGACCGGCCTTGGCAAAATGGGCTTTACGGTTGACTGGTTTACCCGGGGCGAAGAAGGAAAAATAGCCCTCGACAGCGCGCCGTATGACGCCGTGATCCTCGACCTCACGCTGCCTGGCATTGATGGACTGGATATCCTGCGCGCCTGGCGAGAAAAATCGCATCATGAGCCGGTTCTCATCCTCACTGCGCGCGATGCGCTCAGCCAACGCGTTGAAGGGCTTCGCCTGGGTGCGGATGACTACTTATGTAAGCCCTTTGCGCTGATTGAAGTCGCCGCCAGGCTGGAAGCCTTAATTCGTCGCGCACACGGGCAGCCCAGCAATGAACTGCGCCACGGCGCGGTGACGCTCGATCCGGGTAAACTCACCGCCACGCTTAACGGCGACCCTCTCGCCCTAAAACCGAAAGAGTTCGCCCTGCTGGAGTTGCTGCTGCGCAACAGCGGGCGCGTGCTGCCGCGCAAGCTGATAGAAGAAAAGCTCTACAGCTGGGATGATGACGTCACCAGCAACGCCGTGGAAGTGCACGTGCATCATCTGCGCCGCAAACTGGGCAGCGAGTTTATCCGCACTGTACACGGCATCGGTTATACCCTGGGGGCACAGTGAAACTGTTTCCCCGCCTCAGCCTGCGCGTCCGCCTGACGCTGCTGTTTATGCTGCTTTCCGCCGCCGCATGGCTCTGCGCCAGCCTGGTGGCCTGGCATCAAACCACCAATAAGCTGGATAAACTCTTCGATACCCAGCAAATGCTCTTCGCCAAGCGCATCAGTGCAATGGATTTTACCGACGTGCGCAGTTCGCAGCAGTTTATCCGCGCGCCGAAGAAGGTTAAACACGGTCACCTTGACGAAGACGTGCTGGCCTTCGCGGTATACGCGATTGACGGCAGAATGGTGATGCATGACGGCGAAAATGGCCCGTTTATCCCTTATAGCTATCGCCGGGAAGGGTTTGACGATGGCAACTTAATCAATGACGACGATCGCTGGCGTTTTCTGTGGCTAACCACCGCCGATAAAAAATACCGCATTGTGGTCGGCCAGGAGTGGGAGTATCGCGAAGAGATGGCGCTGGATATCATCACGTCGCAGCTTACGCCGTGGCTGGTTGCGCTGCCGGTGATGTTTTTACTGTTGATCCTGCTGCTTAGCAGTGAACTACGCCCACTGAAAAAACTGACGCTCACCCTGCGCCGCCGCTCGCCGGAAGATGATACGTCGCTTGATACACGGGGCGTGCCGAATGAGGTGCGTCCGCTGGTAGACGCCCTCAATCACCTCTTCCATCGAACCCACGAAATGATGATCCGCGAGCGACGTTTTACCTCTGACGCCGCCCATGAACTGCGCAGCCCGTTAACCGCACTGAAAGTACAAACCGAAGTGGCACAGCTCTCACAGGATGATGCTGACGCGCGCGAGAAAGCCTTATCGCAGTTGCATGAAGGGATCGACCGCGCCACCCGTCTGGTGGAGCAACTGCTCACTCTTTCCCGCCTCGACTCGCTTGATAACCTGGCGGATGTACAGACCGTCCAACTGGAAGAGTTGCTGCAATCCGCGGTGATGGATATTTATCACAGCGCCCAGCGTGCGGGAATCGAAGTGCGCTTGCACCTCAACGCACTCAACATCGCCCGCACCGCCCAGCCGCTGCTGCTGAGCCTGCTGGTGCGTAATCTGCTGGATAACGCCGTGCGCTACAGTCCATCAGGCAGTGTTATCGACGTGACGCTGGAGCAAGACGGTTTTACCGTGCGCGATAACGGGCCAGGCGTGTCACCGGATGCGCTGGCGCGAATGGGCGAGCGTTTTTATCGTCCGCCAGGCCAGGAACAAACGGGCAGCGGGCTGGGATTGTCGATTGTGCGGCGCATTGCATCTCTGCACGGGATGACGGTGAATTTTGACAATATCCCTGAAGGTGGGTTTGAAGCGCGGGTGCGCTGGTAATAAGATTATTGCTTCTGGAGCAAAAGACTTTGCACATTTTGCTCATATTCACGCCTCGTCCGGAGGAGTATTATGACAGCCAAACGCTTTTCATCGAGGACAAAAAATGAGCAACATACTGATTATTAACGGCGGAAAAAAATTCGGCCACTCTAACGGTCAACTGAACGACACCATGACCGAGGTCGCGGAAAGCTTCCTGCGCGACGCCGGGCATGATGTTAAAGTTGTGCGCGCCGACAGCGATTACGACGTGAAGGCCGAAGTCCAAAACTTTCTGTGGGCCGACTCCGTTATCTGGCAGATGCCGGGCTGGTGGATGGGCGCACCGTGGACCGTGAAAAAATATATCGATGACGTGTTCACCGAAGGCCACGGTTCTCTGTATGCCAGCGATGGCCGCACCCGTTCCGATGCCAGCAAAAAATATGGCTCCGGTGGTCTGATTCAGGGCAAAACCTATATGCTTTCCCTGACCTGGAACGCGCCGATGGAAGCGTTCACCGATAAAGAACAGTTCTTCCATGGCGTGGGCGTAGACGGTGTTTATCTGCCGTTCCACAAAGCCAACCAGTTCCTGGGAATGGAAGCGCTGCCGACCTTTATCGCCAACGACGTTATCAAAATGCCTGACGTTCCACGTTATATTGCAGAATACCGCGAGCATCTTGGTAAAATTTTTGCTTAACTGGGAAGCTGGATTAAGAAGGAGTTTACTATGTTGACAGTTATTGCAGAGATTCGTACACGTCCGGGCCAACACCATCGTCAGGCGGTTCTGGATCAGTTTGCGAAAATCATCCCGACCGTTTTGCAGGAAGAAGGCTGCCACGGCTACGCGCCGATGGTTGACCATGCCGCAGGCGTGAGCTTCCAGACCACGTCACCCGACTCTATCGTGATGGTTGAGCAGTGGGAAAGCATCGCGCATCTTGAAGCGCACCTGCAGACCCCGCATATGAAAGCCTACAGTGAAGCGGTGAAAAACGACGTGCTGGATATGTCTATTCGT
Source organism: Pseudocitrobacter faecalis (assembly GCA_003315335.1). Taxonomy (GTDB): domain Bacteria; phylum Pseudomonadota; class Gammaproteobacteria; order Enterobacterales; family Enterobacteriaceae; genus Pseudocitrobacter; species Pseudocitrobacter faecalis. Next base: position 242,668 of record QNRL01000009.1, on the reverse strand, counting down.
ATCCTGGAAGCGGGCGTTTAACGCTCCAGTGTTTTGCCGGGTGGCACGTAAGCGTCCCCGGCAACATGATAATGTTGGCCCGGGAAGTGCAGCTCCACCGGGCAATGACTCACCAGTACAATTTCCAGCTCTGCGTCATCCGCACCAGCGCTTCCACATAGAAATAATCCCCCCAGCTACTGCACTCATCCACGCCCTTGTTCCCGGCTAAATGGTAGACCGAGTGTTTTAGCAGGCCGTTACCCGGCTCGTCTAACCCCGCCAGATAATGCTTCGTCAGCGACGACATCATCCCCATCGCCCATTGCTGATAGCGCGCGCGATCCGGATCGGTGACCGGCAGAGATTTCACCAACTCCAGCAGGCCGCAAACTGCAATCGCCGCCGAAGAGGAATCACGTAAGGCATCCGTCCCCTGCAACGCCAGATCCCAGTGGCATACCGCATCCTCCGGCAGACGATTGAGAAAGTAGTTCGCCAGCTTTTTCGACAGGCTAATCAGTTCTCTGTCACCGGTGTAGAGGTAACTCAGCATAAAACCGTAGATGCCCCACGCCTGCCCGCGCGACCAGCAGGAGTCATCCGCGTAGCCCTGCTGCGTATTGCCAAAACGCGGCGCGCCGGTCTGCACATCCATATAGTAGGTGTGGTAGGTCGATGCATCGTCGCGCACCAGATATTTCGCCGACTGGCGCACATGCGCTTTCGCTGCATCAGCAAAACGCGGGTCACCGGTTTGTTCGCTGGCCCAGTAAAGCAGCGGCAGGTTCATGGTGCAGTCGATGATCATGCGCCCGGCCTGCGCGGGATCCTTGAGATCGCCCCACGCCTGAATGATCTCGGCTTTGCGATGAAAACGTTCCAGCAGCGCTTCGGCGGCCAGTAGTGAGAAACCGCGTGCATCACGATTTCCCGTCAGACGCCAGGCGGCAACGCAGGAGAGCGTATATAAAAAACCAAGATCGTGCGTGTTGGTGTCATGTCGCCCGGCAATACGCAGGCCAAACGAGCGCACATGTTTTTCCGCCAGCGTGCGGAAAGCCTCATCACCGCTCATCTCCCAGGCGAGCCACAGTTGGCCGGTCCAGAAACTGGTGGTCCATTCGACGTTTTCCGTCAGCGGATAAAATCCTTTTTCACAGGTCTCCGCCGGAAATTTTTCACCAAACTCAGCCATATGACGGCGAATCAGCGTGAGTACGTGCTGTCGCGCAGCCCCCATTTCATCGTTAAACGCGTCCATGTTCAGTGGCGCGCCCGGAAATTCCGGTAATGTTTCCTCAACGACGGATTTGTGCATTTTCGTGTCCTTATTACTCTTCGGTTCAGGATTATTTACCCGCATTGTTTTCAGCCACATTCAGCGCCACGGCGCGGTTGCGTTGGGTACGACAGGCGGATAAGGTAAATGCCGAGATGACAGTAAACAGCAAGGCGATTGAGCCCATCAGGATGTACGTTTTTTCAAAACCTATGCGGTCATAAAGAATACCCGCAGGTGAAGAAACGACGACGTTGCCAACATATAACATCGCCTGGTAGCCAAGCAGGTACATGGTCGCATTGACGCGTTTATCAAAATGCTCAGCGATATATTTAAATACCGACACCAGCAGCAAACAGATTTCCAGACCATAAAGCGGTTTCAGTACGGAAATAAGCAGATGGGAATCGCACAGACCGGAAACAATCAGACGTGCACCGACCACGGCGCCGACGATTAATAAGCCTCGTTTGGCACCGATATAATTCACTACCAGCGGGATAAACATATACATCAGGAATTCGATACCCGACTGCACGGTGCCGAGATAACCAAATATCGCGTTGCCCTGATGAACATCCTCGAAGAAGGTGACGAAGTAGCGCGAGAACTGCTGCTCGGCGATAAACATCATCCACGCCACGCCAGCGACATACATACAGAAGGCCCAGAACTTGCCACTTCGCAGCAGGGCATAGACATCAGCCAGGGCGATTTTGTCTTTGGTCAGTACCTCGCCTGCATATACGGAGTTAGTGTTCACTTTCAGGCTAATCAGCACCACCAGCATGATAATCGACGTCACGCTGCCCATAATAAAGTTCCAGGCGGGCGAGATGTTAAACAGCAGGCCTGAGAAGGAAGATGCCACCGCCCAACCGAGCGATCCCCACATACGAATCTGGCCGAACTCCATGCCGTTTAAGCGGCTGTAACGGTCTGCATAGGATTCACAGGCCGCTACTCCCGCGTACCAGGCGAAGCTCAGATAAATCGCACCGACAATAATCCCCAGCATGGTGTGCGACAGCAGGAGCGGCTGATAGACATAAATAAAAAATGGTGCCATCAGGGCTGAGACCGCAACGACAAAATAGAGCAGGCATTTACTCATGCCAATTTTATCGAGAATATAACCGTAAATTGGTTTCAGGATGACGGCAAAGATACCGTTCACCGCAAAAACAGTCCCTATCACCGTACCGCTTAAATTGGCTTTTTGCCCTAGCCATATAGCGAATAAACCAATACTGGCGGACCAGGTAAAAAAGTAGAGAAAGATAAAAGTACTTATTTTGTAATATTCAAGCTTGTTTTGAGACGATAACTTTTCCATACCATCCTCGACGAAAGCATATAGGGTCAACAGAGAGTATTCCGGGCTTGCGCCCGGAAAATTAAAAACTCAGAGCGGCATATTGTTTGTCTAAGGCACCCATTACCCTGAGCGTATTTTTTTCAATAACCAACCGTGGCGGCTGGTGATATTTTTTCTTAACGTCGCCGCTGGCAGCCACCGCACAACAGAGCCAGTGTTCACCCGGCGTCAGGTCGGCAGTGAGTAGCGGAATCGACGCACATTCGGCGAACATAATGCTGCTATTCGGCGGCGTCACGACCGCATCGCTCTGGCGCGAAAGCGTTGGCGAGAGATCGGCAATCACGCTGACGCCATTACGCGCGGTAATCTGACACCGGCCTTCCCCCTGCTGCGCATCGGCCTTCATCACCGCGAAACCGCCCTCGGCACTTTGCAAATAACGTGCGGTATCCAGACGATGCACGCGCACGTGCCACTCCCCCGCCGGGATAAGCCAGGTGGTGACATGCACGTCCCGCCAGGGCGACCAGCGCGACACAATCGCACTCTCCTGAATCTCGACGCTTTCGCATTCCCGACGTCCACGCCAGTGGTTATCGTTCTCAGCAAGCAGCAGCATGGAGTCGCTGGCCGCATGTTTAATGCCATAACGCCCGCGCTCGATGGTGAAACCAAAACGACTGGAGTAAGCGAATTTGGTGTACTTAGCGTCGGTGTTCACATAGTTGTTCAGCTCCAGCTGGCCGGAAGTGAGCATCACAACGTGCTGCGAATGTTCGCTGTGCTGTAAAACCTGCTGCGCGGGGACAATCACATGAACATCGTCCAGCGTGGGCAATGGCAGTTCTTCCGCCAGCCAGAACGGATGATCCGCCGCAAGCGCCAGGATCAAAAAGACCTTCAGCGCCCAGTAAGGCGAACCCGGTGAGTTGTAATCCTCGCACATCGCCAGATTCGGGTAGGCAAAACCGAGAGTCAAAATACCGTCGCGATCGAAAATCGGTTTTTCCAGCCACCAGCGTAGATGACGCAGAATGATGCCCTTCACCACGCCCGGCGAGAAGACATCCAGCCCGGCGAAGGCCACACCGCTCCAGAAGGCGACCATCGCAAAACGGTAGGTCAGACTGCGGCCAAACGGTACACAAGCGCCATCGGCGGCGCTGAGATAGATAAAGTCGCGGGCAAACAGCGTGGCGCGTTCGCGGAGAGTTGCCGCACGCAGCGGATCGTCGCTGCCGTTAAGCGTGGCGTAGATCAATCCATAGAAATGAAACGCCATCGAGATGTAATAATCTTTGGGCCGCCCGGGGCCGTCCGAGTACCAGCCATCGCCCAGATAGTAGGCTTCCATCATCGCGAAGCGCTTATCGACAGCCAGGCGATCGTAAGGCAGACCAGCGCGCTTAAAGCCCAGTTGTACCATGATGGCAAAGTAGTTCCAGTTGCTGTCCGGCATTTGTGAATCGGTGATTTGATCCAACCAGCGGTGCAGGTTATTCAGCTCAGCGGCGCTGAAATGATCGGTGAAACGGCCCTGTAACAGCGCCAACCCAAGGCCATAGGCCGCCATCTCGACCAGACGCTGATCGTACGGGCCCGTTTCGCCCCAGTACGCCGGGCTATGTGGGTCGGTGCCGCACTTAATGGCGGTGAAATATTTATCGCTGAATGGCACTTCTGCCCCTCCCGCCAGCAGCGGAAACAGGCCCCACAGCGCGCGTGACATCCCTTCCATTTCGGCAATATCCACACTGTAATGCGCACAGGTATCACCCAACGAGAATTGCGCCGCACCGGCGGGAAACTGTTTATCCAGCGCACTCAACATGCTCGTGAGCGCGGTCACCACCTCTTCACGTGAAGACAATGAATTTGATTTTTCCATCACCGCCAGAATCCTCTGCTTAGCCATCCCCGAAAGTGGTACAAGCATAGAGAGTCAGGCGTGCGGTGAAGTGTTAACCCGGTCACAACTGATATGAATAAATAAACCGCGACTTGATAAAATTTAAAACGGTGGTTTAGTTGTGGGGATTATTACGTAAAAATTTAATTCTGTTGCTATGAGTACAACATTAAATTCGGAACATCTGGAGCTGATCACACTGAACGACAAGGTGGCATCGTTCAGCCGTCTGTACGCCAACAGCGTGCGCTATCACCACTGGCATCAGTGTCTGGAAGTGCTGTACGTCGAGGAGGGGTTCGGCGTGGTGATTGTCGATAATCGCCAGTACACCATGCGTCCGGGGCGGCTGTTTTTCTTCCCGCCGTTTACGCTGCACAAAGTGAGGGTGGATGAACAGGCTCAGGACAGCTACCGCCGCACGATAATTCATCTCGATCAGCATGCGATTCTTCGCCTGCTGCGCGACTTTCCCGATGCGCGTAGCCGTCTGCAAATGCTGTCTCAGCGCGCTGGCCCCGCCTTTGTTGCCGACCTTGCCGACGCACATGTTCACGTCGATTATCTGTTTACTCTCTACGCCGGGCTTGCCACTTCAGGGCTAAGCGCGGAGCATGTCACCACTCTGTTGATGACGCTTTTGCATATGCTGCCGCCGGTGCAGGAAAAAATGCCGGAAGATAACCACGGCATCGCCAGCCCGGTAATGTTCTGGATTGAAGAGAACTATCAGCAAAAATTCAGTCTCGATAAACTGGCGCAGGATCTCGGCAAATCACGCAGCTATCTTTCACGGCGCTTTCATGTCGAGACGGGGGAATATATTCATAACTATTTGAATACAATACGGTTACGACGAGCCTGCGAATTACTGCTGCACAGCACAATCAGTGTGGCTGAGGTGGCAAGCCAGGTCGGTTTTGCCGATACCACATGGTTCATCAGCTCGTTTAAGAAAGGCATCGGTGAGACGCCGTTGCAGTATCGTAAGAATCATCAGTGAAATGAAAACCCTCTCCGCAGAGAGGGTCTTAATCAGGCTTCAATATCCGCCATATCGCCTTTTTCTTGCAACCAGTTGCGGCGGTCTTCCGAACGCTTCTTGGCCAGCAGCATGTCCATCATGGCGTTGGTTTGCTGTTCATCTTCATCATCAATCACCAGCTGTACCAGACGGCGCGTGTTCGGATCCAGCGTGGTTTCACGCAACTGCATCGGGTTCATTTCACCCAGCCCTTTAAAGCGCTGAACGTTCGGTTTCCCTTTCTTGCGCTTAAGCTGTTCCAGCACGCCCGCTTTCTCTTCTTCGGTCAGGGCGTAATAGACTTCTTTGCCGAGATCGATACGGTAGAGCGGCGGCAGCGCCACGTAAACGTGCCCCTGCTTAACTACCGAGCGGAAGTGCTTCACAAACAGCGCGCACAGCAGCGTCGCGATGTGCAGACCATCAGAATCCGCATCCGCGAGGATACAGATCTTGCCGTAACGCAGCTGGCTGAGATCGTCGCTGTCCGGATCGATGCCGATCGCCACAGAAATATCGTGTACTTCCTGCGAGGCCAGCACTTCATCCGATGAAACTTCCCAGGTGTTAAGGATCTTCCCTTTTAACGGCATGATCGCCTGATATTCACGATCGCGCGCCTGTTTGGCTGATCCGCCTGCAGAATCCCCTTCCACGAGGAACAGTTCGGTACGATTGAGATCTTGTGCGGTGCAATCTGCCAGTTTGCCGGGCAACGCCGGGCCACTGGTCAGTTTTTTACGCACCACTTTTTTCGCCGCGCGCATACGGCGCTGAGCGCTGGAAATGGCCATCTCGGCCAGCATTTCTGCGGCCTGAACGTTCTGGTTCAGCCACAGGGAAAACGCATCTTTCACCACGCCGGAAACAAATGCGGCGCACTGGCGGGAAGAGAGACGCTCTTTGGTCTGGCCGGCAAATTGCGGATCCTGCATTTTCACCGACAACACGTAGGCGCAGCGTTCCCAGATATCCTCTGCCGTCAGCTTCACGCCGCGCGGCAGAATATTGCGGTATTCACAGAATTCTCGCATCGCGTCGAGCAGGCCCTGACGCAAACCGTTAACGTGCGTTCCGCCCTGCATGGTCGGGATCAGGTTAACGTAGCTTTCAGCAAGCAGTTCACCGCCTTCCGGCAGCCACAGCAGCGCCCAGTCAACCGCTTCCGTTTCACCGGAGAACGTCCCGACAAACGGCTGTTCCGGCAGCGTCGGCAAGCCGTTCACCGCTTCTTTCAGATAATCTGTCAAGCCATCTTCATAACGCCAGCTCTGCTCGGTGTTATTCACTTTGTCCTTAAAGACAATTTCCACACCAGGGCAAAGCACCGCTTTCGCTTTCAGCACGTGGTTGAGACGTGAAACGGAGAAGCGCGGAGTATCGAAGAAGCTTTCGTCTGGCCAGAAGTGGACGCTGGTGCCGGTATTGCGTTTACCGCAGGTACCGGTAACGTGCAGATCTTCCACTTTATCGCCATTTTCAAAGGCAATGCTGTAAACCTGCCCGTCGCGACGCACGTTTACTTCCACACGTTTGGACAAGGCGTTAACCACCGAAATCCCCACGCCGTGCAGGCCGCCGGAGAACTGGTAGTTTTTGTTAGAAAACTTACCGCCCGCGTGCAGGCGGCACAGAATCAGCTCGACCGCCGGTACACCCTCCTCCGGGTGAATGTCGACCGGCATGCCGCGCCCGTCATCGATGACTTCCAGCGACTGGTCAGCATGAAGAATGACTTCGACACGTTTTGCGTGGCCCGCCAGCGCTTCATCGACGCTGTTATCGATCACTTCCTGACCGAGATGGTTAGGGCGTGTGGTATCCGTGTACATTCCCGGACGGCGGCGAACCGGCTCAAGCCCGGTGAGTACCTCAATGGCATCAGCGTTATAAGAAGATTGTGTCATGATCTGTTCGTAGGTAATGGGAGCGGCTTAATGCAGCCCCAGAAAGTCGATAATCTGTGTGAAATGATCTTCAAAACCAACAAATGCGTGATTACCGCCCTCCTCTACCGTTTGGCGGCAGGAGGCGAAATAGTCAACGGCCTGGCGGTAATCAAGCACTTCATCGCCCGTTTGCTGCAATAGCCAGATGAGATCCGGCGCTTCCAGCGGGTCAATTCGCATCACTTTGAGATCGTAAATATGGCGAGACTCTAGCACATAATGCTCACCGGTGTAGGGATTCTCGTTCGGACCGAGGAAGTTCGTTAGCAGCTCATACGGGCGTATCGCCGGGTTCACCACCACAGCGGGCAACATGAAACACTGCGACAGCCAGGTCGCATAATAGCCGCCTAACGAGGAGCCGACCACACCCAGCGGTTCGCCCCCGTGCTTTAACACCAGCGCTTCCAGCATTTCTGCGGCATCAGCAGGATAGGACGGCAACTGGGGGATCACCATGGTGATATCCGGATAGTGCTCCGCCAGCCACGTTTTCAACGCCGTCGCTTTGGCAGACCAGGGTGAGCTGTTAAACCCATGCAGGTAGAGAAGCGTAGCCATCAGTATCCTTCTGACGCGGTATCCGGGTGAAACTCCGACCCGGCAAGGCGGCAAACTTCGGTGGTCAGCGAGCCATCGGCATGCAGTTCCAGCCAGCGCCAGCCCGGCGAAATCGTATCCAGCGTAAAGTTGGCGCAATGGGGTTTAAACTGCACACAAGTAGACGGTGTCGCCATCATCCGACGGCCATTCCAGTCGAGATCCAGCTCCTGGTGAATGTGGCCGCAGAGCAGATTTTTCACCTTCGGGAAATTCACCAGCACGTTATCCAGCGACGCGGCATTGCGCAAACTGTGCTGATCGAGCCAGCTACAGCCCGCAGGCAATGGATGATGGTGCAACAGCAGCAGCGTGTGACGTTCCGGCGCTTCTGCCAGCCGTTTTTCCAGCCACTCCAGTTGAAATTCGCTCAGTTCGCCGTGCGGCACGCCAAAGACCTGGCTGTCGAGCAGCAGGATTTGCCAGTGCTCCCCCACCATCACACGCTTGGCCGGGGAGATCCCTGCATCCTGTAGCGTGCTGTACATGGCGGGTTGGAAGTCATGGTTGCCCGGCAGCCAAACGCAGGGCGCAGAAAATCGCGCGATGCCTTCAGCGAAGTGCTGATAGGCCGCGGAGGTGTGATCCTGCGCTAAGTCGCCAGTCGCGACCACCAGATCCACTTCACGCTGCGAGGCGTTGATTGCCTCAAGCACGGCGTGATAACTGTCCCAGGTATTCACGCCTAACAGCGTTTCACTTTTTTTAGCGAACAGGTGAGTATCAGTAATTTGCAGTAACCTGACACTGGCCCCACCAGCCAGCGGAAGGTTTAACAGGCTTTCCAAATGGTGTCCTTAGGTTTCACGATGCTTAAACCGGAATCGCCATCGCTCCATATGCTAAACAGTAACGTAACCAGTCAGCCAGAAACTGGTTAATTTGATGCTTTTCGTCGCGTTGATGCAACTTTTTATTAGGATAATCATAACGTGCTTTGAAGCGAAAAATCTGCTGGCTCGAACACACTTCAGCCACCATGGCATCATGATACAGGCGTACCGTCATGGACGGCAGGCTCCAGTAGCTGATCTTCGGGTGCGTTTGTTCTATCTCTACCAGCGTCGTGTAACGCGTCGATTCGACAATCGTTAACCGATATTGCGCATTCGCCACCTGATAGTTCACTGCGTCGCCGGGCGCATCTGTGCGTGGCAGTAATCGGCGTAACTGGGCGAAATTGGTTTCGCACAGCCGCATCATTTCAGGGAAGTCAGGTGTATAGCGCTTCATTTTAACCACTCTTGTCGTAAGTCTTGATAATGCAGTTGCAGCCATTGCAAAGCGATGACCGTCGCCGCGTTGTCGATTTTTCCCTCTTCTACCCACTGATAAGCTTGTTCCCGACTTACCACATGAACCCGAATGTCTTCGTTTTCTTCTGCCAGGCCATGAATGCCTTTGGCCGTCGTTGCGTCGACTTCGCCCGCTAATACAGAGAGGCGCTCACTGGTTCCCCCCGGGCTTGCCAGGTAACTCAGTATTTTTTTCGTGCGTCCGACGATTAAGCCCGCTTCTTCCACGGCTTCGCGGCGCGCCACCTCTTCGATGGTTTCGCCTTCTTCGATCATACCAGCCACCATCTCCAGCAACCACGGGCTTTCGCTGGTGTCGAAAGCGGCGATGCGAATCTGTTCAATCAGCACAACTTCGTCCCGCACAGGGTCAAAGGGTAGCAAGACTGCGGCGTGACCGCGCTCAAAAATTTCGCGTTTTACTTCGCCGCTCATTTCTCCGTTAAATAAACGGTGACGAAAACGATACAAATCAAGCGAAAAAAAACCGCTGTACAGCGTTTCCCGTGCAATAATTTCTACATCGTTTTTCGAGAACGTAACCACTGAGTCATTCGTCTTAGTCATGATTGGTTCCAAATGCATTTGTGATGAAATTGTGGAATTCGGGTCAGTTTGGCTACCGTTTAGCTGCCTGTATGCTAGATTGATGCAAATTAACGCCGCATGGCACATTACGCCAACTTTTTAAGCTGGCAGACTCTGATACAATCGGCGAATATTTTTCTGAATTAGATCAGCGCTAAGCTTCACAACAAGGAATGCAAATGAAGAAATTGCTCCCCATCCTTATTGGCCTGAGCCTTACGGGTTTCAGCGCAATGAGCCAGGCAGAGAACCTGCTGCAAGTGTATCAGCAGGCGCGTTTAAGCAACCCTGACCTGCGTAAATCCGCAGCAGACCGCGATGCCGCATTTGAAAAGATCAACGAAGCGCGTAGCCCACTGTTGCCACAGCTTGGCCTGGGTGCTGATTATACCTATACCAACGGCTACCGTGACAACAACGGCGTAAACTCCAACGTCAGCAGTGCGTCACTGCAGTTAACGCAAACGTTGTTTGATATGTCGAAATGGCGCGCCCTGACGCTGCAAGAAAAAAGCGCCGGTATTCAGGACGTCACGTATCAGACTGACCAGCAACAGCTTATTCTGAACACGGCGACGGCCTACTTTAACGTGCTGAGCGCGATTGATGCGCTTTCCTATACTGAAGCGCAGAAACAGGCTATCTACCGTCAGTTGGATCAAACCACTCAGCGCTTTAACGTCGGTCTGGTTGCCATTACCGACGTTCAGAACGCCCGCTCACAGTACGATACCGTGCTGGCGAATGAAGTGACCGCGCGCAATAATCTCGACAACGCCGTTGAAGCGCTGCGTCAGGTCACCGGTAACTACTACCCGGAACTCTCTTCGCTGAACGTTGACAGCTTCTCCACCGACAAGCCGAAAGCGGTTAATGCGCTGCTGAAAGAAGCGGAAAGCCGCAACTTGTCGCTGCTGCAGGCACGTCTGAGCCAGGACCTGGCTCGTGAGCAGATCCGTCAGGCACAGGACGGTCACCTGCCGACCCTGGACCTCAACGCTTCCACCAGCGTGTCCAATACCAAGTATGACGGCAGCAAAACCGGCGGTTCCACCTATGCTGACCGCGATATCGGCCAGAACTCTATCGGCCTGAGCTTCAACCTGCCAATTTACAGCGGCGGTTCGGTGACTTCTCAGGTTAAACAGGCGCAGTACAACTTCGTTGGCGCAAGCGAGCAACTGGAAAGCGCGCACCGTACCGTGGTTCAAACCGTGCGTTCCTCCTTCAACAACGTCAATGCCTCTATCAGCAGCATCAACGCCTATAAACAAGCCGTTGTCTCTGCGCAGAGCTCATTAGACGCGATGGAAGCCGGTTACTCAGTCGGTACCCGTACCATTGTCGACGTGTTGGATGCGACGACCACGCTGTATAACGCGAAACAGCAACTCTCCAGCGCACGTTATAACTACCTGATTAACCAGCTGAATATCAAATCTGCGCTGGGTACGCTGAACGAGCAGGATCTGCAGGCGCTGAACAGCACGCTGGGTAAACCGGTATCCACGACGCCTGAGTCCGTGGCCCCGGAAAATCCGCAGCAGGACGCCTCAGCAGACGGCTATAACGGCGCGACCACTACCGCGAATCGTTAAGCTCAACGCCGTATAAAAACGCCACGCCGAACACGCGTGGCGTTTTACATTGCGCAGAACGTAAGGCAACGTAAAGATCCCCCTGTTTCTTCCCCTTCTCGCTTCATTTTCAACCAGTCATCCACTATCCTGAGCGCTAATGCTCTACCACTGGGTCCAGGAAGATAACGATGAAACGGACAAATAATATTAAGCACGCCGCTTTTCGCAAAAGCTGGAGTGCACGCCATTTAACACCGGTTGCTTTCGCCGTCACCGCCGTTTTTATGCTGGCGGGCTGTGAACAAAGCGACGAAACGGTCACTCTGTATCAAAACGCGGACGACTGCTCGGCCGCCAACCCGGGGAAAAGTGCGGAATGCACCACTGCCTTTAATAACGCACAGAAAGAAGCGGAACGTACTGCGCCGAAATATGCCACGCGTGAAGATTGCGTCGCGGAATTTGGTGAAGGTCAGTGTCAGCAAACGCCAGCTCAGGCAGGTGTTGCGCCAGAAAACCAGGCACAGGCGCAAAGCAGCGGCAGCTTCTGGATGCCGTTGATGGCCGGTTACATGATGGGTCGTATGATGAGCGGCGGTGCGGGCTTCCAGCAGCAACCGGTGTTCACCTCTAAAAACCCGTCCAGCCCGGCATATGGTAAATACACCGACGCCAGCGGCAAAAACTACGGAGCCGCACAGCCAGGCCGCACCATGACGGTACCGAAAACCGCAATGGCGCCAAAACCGGCGACCACCAGCACGGTCACTCGTGGTGGGTTTGGCGAGTCTGTCGCTAAACAAGCGACAATGCAGCGTAGCAGCGCGTCCGGCACCTCTTCTCGCTCAATGGGCGGCTAAGTCTCATGGAAAGAATCAGTATTACAGAGCGCCCGGACTGGCGTGAAAAGGCTACCGAATATGGCTTTAACTTTCACACCATGTATGGCGAGCCGTACTGGAGCGAGGAAGCCTATTACAAGCTGACTTTGGCGCAGGTTGAAAAACTGGAAGAGGTCACCGCCGAACTGCATCAGATGTGTTTAAAAGTGGTCGAGCGCGTGGTCGCCAGCGATGAGCTGATGACCAAATTCCGCATTCCCAAACACACCTGGGGCTTTGTGCGTCAGTCCTGGCTGACGCATCAACCTTCGCTCTATTCACGCATGGATCTGGCGTGGGACGGCGTGGGCGAGCCGAAGCTGCTTGAGAACAACGCCGATACGCCAACCTCACTGTACGAAGCCGCGTTCTTCCAGTGGATCTGGCTGGAAGATCAGCTCAATTCCGGTAACCTGCCGGAAGGCAGCGATCAGTTCAACAGCCTGCAAGAAAAGATCATCGCGCGCTTCACCGAATTGCGTGAGCAGCACGGTTTTCAGCTACTTCACCTGACCTGCTGTCGCGATACCGTGGAAGATCGCGGAACCGTGCAATATCTGCAGGACTGCGCGGCAGAAGCGGAAGTGGCCACCGAATTCCTTTATATCGACGATATTGGCCTGGGTGAAAAAGGTCAGTTTACCGATCTTCAGGATCAGGTTATCGGCAATCTCTTCAAGCTCTATCCGTGGGAGTACATGCTGCGCGAGATGTTTTCAACCAAGCTGGAAGACGCGGGTGTACGCTGGCTGGAACCGGCATGGAAGAGCATTATTTCCAACAAAGCGCTGCTGCCGCTGCTGTGGGAAATGTTCCCGGATCACCCGAATTTGCTGCCCGCTTATTTTGCCGAAGACGATCATCCGCAAATGGACAAATACGTGGTGAAACCGATCTTCTCACGCGAAGGCGCTAACATCTCGATCATTGAGAATGGCAAAACGCTGGAAGAAGTTGACGGCCCTTATGGCGAAGAAGGCATGATCGTGCAGCAGTTCCATCCGCTGCCGAAATTTGGCGACAGCTATACGCTGATTGGCAGCTGGCTTATCAACGATCAACCCGCGGGGATCGGCGTTCGCGAAGACCGCGCGCTGATCACCCAGGATCTTTCCCGCTTCTATCCGCATATTTTTGTCGAGTAAGACTCCTGAAGCCCGGCGACGCCGGGCTTTTTTCTGCTATCCGATCTGCACCGACAGCATACTTAAGCTTCCCATTTCCAGCCCGTCTACCGGGATCGAAATCGGCTCTTCGCCATCCCATGCGCCCAAAACATACAGCAGAGGCAGGAAATGATCCGGCGTCGGATTCGATAACGCGCCCCCTTCGTGCTCCAGATAGTTCACCAGCGGATGCGCAGCCACTGGCCCTTTCCAGCTCAGATTCGCTTTCACATACTCATTAAAGGATGATGCCCACGGATATGGCGTGCCATCACCATGCCATTTGGCGGTTCGCAGGTTATGCACCACGTTGCCGCTGGCCACCAGCATAATCCCCTCATCGCGCAGACTGGCAAGCTTACGCCCCATCTCCATATGCCACGCCGCCGGTTTAGTGCTGTCGATACTCAACTGCACCATCGGAATGTCTGCATTCGGGTACATTTTGATCAGCACGCCCCACGAGCCATGGTCAAAGCCCCACGCTTCGTTATCCAGCGTGACAGGTACCGGCGACAGTAACTCGACCAGCCTCTGCGCCAGCGCCGGAGACCCCGGTGCCGGATAATGAATGTCATAGAGCGCCTGCGGGAAGCCGCCAAAATCATGGATCGTTTTCGGCGTTTCCATAGCCGTCACGCCGGTGCCACGGGTGAACCAGTGAGCTGAAATCACCACAATGGCTTTTGGACGAGGCAATGTCTCGCCCAGATGCTGCCAGGTACGGGTATAGATGTTGTCCTCCAGCACGTTCATTGGGCTGCCGTGACCTAAAAACAACGCTGGCATTCGGGTACGAGACATGATGTTATCCTTTGTAGAGGTATTTTCTGATAGCAACACCTTAACCTGGAATTCTGGAGGAGGAACTCAGATAACCATGATGAAGATCTTCAGAAATTTTGAATGTAAGGTGACGTAAAGAAGCAATGCGCCTCTCGTAATGGATGACAATCTCTAATAATATAAATGATAATCATTATCATAAGGAGTGAGCGATGTCAGTCCCCCTTATTCTGACGTTGTTAGCAGGTGCCGCCACGTTTATTGGCGCAGTTCTGGGTGTTATTGGTCAAAAACCCTCTAACCGCGTTCTGGCCTTTTCCCTTGGCTTCGCGGCAGGCATTATGCTGCTGATTTCACTGATGGAGATGCTTCCTGCCGCACTGGATGCCGAAGGAATGTCCCCTGTTCTGGGCTACGGCATGTTTGTCGTCGGGCTACTTGGCTATTTTGCGCTCGACCGCATGTTGCCGCACGCACATCCGCAGGATCTGGTTCCCGCTGATGTTAAGCCTCTTCCGCCCAATCTTCGACGTACCGCAATCCTGCTGACGCTTGGGATTAGCCTGCACAATTTTCCTGAAGGCATCGCGACGTTTGTCACGGCAAGCAGCAACCTGGAGCTGGGTTTCGGCATCGCCTTCGCCGTGGCATTACACAATATTCCTGAAGGGTTAGCGGTTTCCGGGCCGATCTACGCAGCTACAGGCTCAAAACGCAAGGCCGTGTTCTGGGCTGGCATCTCCGGCATGGCGGAAATTCTTGGCGGCGTACTGGCATGGTTGATCCTGGGTAGCCTGGTGTCGCCAGTGGTGATGGCAGCGATTATGGCGGCAGTGGCTGGTATTATGGTCGCCCTCTCCGTCGATGAACTGATGCCGCTGGCAAAAGAGATAGACCCCAATAATAACCCCAGCTATGGCGTGCTGTGCGGCATGTCGGTGATGGGGCTCAGTTTGGTTCTGTTACAATCGATTGGGTTAGGTTAAATGGTTTACGCCGTATGGCTGGCAGCAGTACGGCGTATAACTAATCCGATAGCATTACAATTTGAGACTAAATACATTCCTAAAAAAAACATATAGATCATTGATTATTATGATATCTAACCCTATTGTTCACCCGGCTTAATATTGCATAAAAATTAAAATACAATCACCGCATCAATAATTAAATTAAAAAATATTATTCTGAGCAAATTATTTAACTTCAACTGCCGATTGATTGTAATTTAACTAAAACCACCATTACTTCCCTTCAGATATAATCCGACTTTATATTATTCAAAAATAACGTTTGCATTTAATTTTAAAGGATATATCACATGAATTCAGGAAAGAAAACGCTGCTGGCGTTAGCCATTTCTGTACTCGCCTCAGGGTATGCCCTGGCAGATGATATTGATGGCGGTGGCGGCAAAATCACCTTTACCGGGCTGGTCATCAGCGCGCCGTGCTCTATTAAAGCTGACGATATCGATAAAAAAGTCGATCTCGGTGAAGTGACGGATACCTTCATTAACGCCAATACCCACTCTGAAGCCAAAGATTCAAGCATTACGCTGGAGAACTGCGCACTGCCCAGCTCTGATGATGGTAAGGGCCAACCCCTTTCTAAAGTGAAAGTGACCTTCACCAGTAGTAACGTTGTCGCCAGCAATCCGGGTCTGCTCAGTAACACCTTTGCTGGTGGCGCAAGCAATGTCGGCGTTCGCTTAATGGATTCCACTGGTGCGAATATTACTCTGGGTACCGCAAAAGAACTCGCGCTGAACCCAGACTCTGCGACCCAAATCCTGCCGTTTCAGGCCTGGATGGAAAAAATTGGCGCGAATACTGTCACCGCTGGCGGCGTAACCGCCACCGCAAACTACACGTTAATCTATAACTAAGAACATCGGTGGCCATGATGGCCACCCGTTCTTCCTTCTTTGCATATGCCCGGGTATGGATACCATGGATAATTGCAAGCTTCTCGCCGCTGGCTGTGGGTTATTACTGACACTCCCCGTCCATGCTGTGGAATTTAATTTAAACGTGCTGGATAAAACCATGCGCGATGGCGTTGATTTTTCTCAATTCAAAGATAAATCTGCCATCGCTGCGGGAGATTATTTTGTTTCCGTCACGGTGAATAAAAACCTTATTTCTTCTGGCCGTCAGCTTAGCTGGAAAAAACAGAAAGAAACCGTAGCGGTTTGCATTCCTGTCGATCTCGCTGACCAGTTAGGGTTAAAAGAAGATATCCGTAATACGTTTGCGATTAAGGACAATTGCCTCGATTTCACTACACAACCCGATATCACATTCAAACTGGACAGAGCGACCCAGAATCTGGACATCGTGATTCCTCAGGCTATGCTCGCGTGGCGCTCCGATACGTGGATGCCGCCTGCAACGTGGGATAACGGAGTCGCAGGCCTGCTGCTGGACTACAACTTATTTGCCAGCACCTATCGCCCAAATCACGGTGAGCACAGTGAAAATTATAATAGCTATGGCACCGCCGGGGCGAATCTCGGCGCATGGCGCTTACGTAGCGACTATCAAATCAGCCAAACGCAGAGTAGTGGCAGCGCGCAAACCACACGTAGCATCTCCAGAACCTATCTGTTTCGCCCGCTCCCCTCGCTGGGCGCTAAGTTAACCCTCGGCGAAACTGACTTCAGTTCGAATGTTTTTGACGCCTTCTCCTATAATGGTGCGGCTATCGCCAGCGACGATCGTATGTTGCCCTGGGAGCTACGCGGCTACGCGCCGCAAATCAGCGGCATCGCCCAAACGAATGCGACGGTCACGGTCAGCCATGCCGGGCGCGTGATTTATCAAACCAAAGTTGCGCCAGGGCCGTTCCTGATAAGCGACCTCAACCAGTCGGTACAAGGAACGCTGGACGTAAAAGTGCAGGAGGAGGATGGCCGCGTGAACAGTTTCCAGGTTTCCGCAGCCGCCACGCCTTTCCTGACGCGTGAAGGCCAGGTGCGCTATAAAGTGGCCGCCGGGCGCGCTCGCCCTGATATCTCTCACCATGTTGTAAACGATACTTTCATTAGTAGCGAAGCCTCATGGGGCATGCTTTCAGACACCTCACTCTACGGAGGCATTCTGGCGGCTGGCAGCGATTACCGCTCAATTGCCGTTGGTATTGGCCAAAATATGCGCTGGCTGGGAGCGGTTTCTTTTGATATTACCCATGCAAGCAGTACCTTTGAAGATGGCCATCAGGAACGGGGCCGTAGCTACCGCCTGAACTACAGCAAGCGCTTTGATGCCACCGACAGCCAGGTGTCACTGGCAGCCTACCGCTTTTCCGAACGTGAATTTCATAGCTATGCCAACTTTGTTGATCATCAATATCACGACGCCGATACCCAGGACGAAAAACAGACACTCAGCATTTCGTTCAACCAACCCATTGATCCGCTCAATCTGAATCTTTATTTAAGTGGTTTGCGTCAGGAGTGGTGGGATGGCGATACATCAACCACCGCCAACCTCACGGCCGGGTTTAACTTCGATATTGGAAGCTGGAAAGGACTCACACTCTCAACATCCTGGAGCACGACACATTACGAAGAGCGCGGTAGCGATAACCAGTTTTATATGTCGCTCTCCATCCCGTTCGATTTTGGCCGTCGTCTTAACTACGACATGCACAGTAGCAATACCACCAGCCATATGGTGAGCTGGAATGACTCCTCCAGCGCACGTGACACCTGGGGTGTATCGGCAGGCATTGAGTCAGATAAACCCGATAACGGCGCGCAGTTCCGCGGTAATCTTCAGCACATTACCTCAGTGGGCGATTTGCAACTTTCGGGCAGTTATAACGCCAGTGATTACCGCTCGGTCAGCGCCAGTTGGACGGGTTCAATGACGGCAACACGGCAGGGTTTCGCATGGCATCGCCGTAGTTTTGGCAATGAGCCCAGAATTATGATCGACGCCGACGGCGTTGCGGGCATCCCGGTACAGGGCGAGCTCAACGAAACCAACTGGCTGGGCAACACGGTTGTCCCCATGATCTCCAGTTATTCACCTGCGACCATTGCCGTCAATATGAATAACCTGCCTGATGGCGTTACGGTTGACGAAAATATTATGCGTCAGGCCTGGACGGAAGGTGCTATCGGCTATAAATCGCTGGTATCGCGCGCCGGTAAAGATCTTTCTGTCATCATCCATACGGCAGACAACGGCGTGCCGCCACTGGGCGCGGTGGTTTATCTGAGTGATAAAAATATCGACGTTGGCATGGTGAGCGAAGAGGGACACGCCTGGCTGAGCGGCGTCAAAGGCGGCCAGACGTTTAACGTACAGTGGGGCAAAGAGAACCGCTGCACGATTAAACTGCCAGCATCCCTGGAATCCGTCGCACAGCAGCTTATTTTACCTTGTCATTAATTAAGGATGAGAAATGACACTTTCTAAAGTACTCCCCCTTCTCTGTGTACTACTGCCATTAACAAGCCATGCAGCCGTTTTACCTGACAGAACCCGCGTTATCTTTCATGCGGATGAGAAGGCCAGCAGCCTGAAACTGGAGAATCAAAGCAAATCACAGCCCTACCTCGCCTACTCCTGGATTGAAAACGAGCATGGCCAAAAAGATGACAGTGCCATTGCGGCATTGCCCCCCATTCAGCGCCTGGAACCCGGGGCAATAAGTCAGGTTCGTATTGTTAAACAAAGTAAAGCCAGCACTCTGCCCACTGACCGCGAGTCTCTCTTTTACTTCAACGTGCGTGAAATTCCGCCCGTCCCGGAAAATAACGATAACCATGCGGTTTTGCAGTTGGCATTACAGTCAAAACTTAAACTGTTCTGGCGGCCAGTGGGCCTAAAAAAATCGCCTGATGCGAAAATTGAGCAGCAAATCACCGCATCTCAACAAGGGAGTTCGCTGCTGGTCAAAAACCCTACTCCCTACTACATCACCCTGGCCTTCTTTGGCAAAGACGATAAAGCCGTATTCCCCGGATATGAAAGCACGATGCTTTCACCCTTTGGCTCGCAAACGCTCAATGCGAATCGTTATACAGGAAACGTGTTTATGTTGGGCTATATTGACGACTACGGTGGGCTACGCATGCTCAATGTCCGCTGTAATGCTCACTGTGACGTCAAAGCGCCACCGGAGAAAAAACAATGAGGCGCATACTGGTTATCCTGGCGTTGGCCTTAGCCACGTTGCTTCCGCTGCGATCGGCTTTTGCCGTGAACTGTCATTTGGGTACCTCAAATGGGCCGGTGGAAGGCTTTACCAATATCGAGCCTTTCGCCGTGCCTGGTAATGCCAAAGCCGGTGATAAAATTTGGGAAAGTAATGATATTAAAATTCCGGTTTATTGTGACACGGGCACCGCGCCAAACTTCGGAAACGAAGATATCTATGCGTGGGTAAACCCTTACACATCCGTCAACGATCCCTATTATCAGCTTGGCGTCACCTACGAAGGCGTAGACTACGACGCCTCTCAGGGCAGCATCGGCATTGATACCCATCAATGCCTTGATAATAAACAGCTTGCTATCTACACACCGGAACAAATTAAGGCGGCAGGCTGGGAGCACGATCTTTGTTCTGGCGACGTTAATAACATTCACTACTCGCGTACGTTTATTGCCCGTATGAGGCTGTATGTGAAGATAATCACGATGCCGCCTCACGATTATAAAAGCAGTATCAGTGACTATATTTTGGTGCAGTTCGACGGCGTTGGCGGCGTAAACCAGAACCCGGAAGCAAAAAACCTCAAGTATCATGTGACGGGCCTGGATCAGATTCGTGTTCTGGACTGTAGCGTCAAGTTCAGTATCTACCCGGAAAACCAGACCATCGATTTTGGCACGTTTAACAACATGGAAATTAACCATAAAACGTTAACCCGCAGCTTCTCGGTCAAAACCACAAAAAACATTGCTGATTCAGAATGTACAGACACGTTTAAGGTCTCTTCATCGTTCTACACCACAGAAACACTGGCGGATAACGATACATCACTGAGGTTAAGTAATGGGCTACAAATAAAGATTCGCGATACGGAAGATAATACTTTCTTTACCTATAACGATTACAAAGAGTTCGCCAGTTTCGACTCAAACCTGTTGGTGCGAGAAAAAAACTATCAGGCAGAACTCAGTCAGGCGGCAGGTGAAACGGTAAAAATTGGGCCGTTCCAGACAGTGGTGTTATATAAAATTAACTACAACTAAAAACGAAAAAGCCCGCGAAGCGGGCTTTCAGTGCCGGATGCAACTTAAACGTCTTATCCGGCCTACAGGCGTTGAACCAGCAATCAGCTTGCTTTACGCTCGTGCGCCTGGCGATATGCCACCAGGTCTTCAATTGTCACCAACGCCATATTGTGTTTGCGGGCAAACTCGATGCACTCTGGCGCACGCGCCATGGTACCGTCGTCGTTGGTCAGTTCACACAGTACGCCCGCCGGTTTGAAGCCCGCCAGAGTAACCAGGTCGATGGTCGCTTCAGTGTGGCCGCCACGAGTCAGTACGCCGCCCTTCTGCGCGCGCAGCGGGAAGACATGGCCCGGACGATTCAGGTCGGACGGTTTTGCATCGTCAGCAATTGCCGCGCGGACGGTGGTCAGACGGTCAGCGGCGGAAACGCCGGTAGTCACGCCATGTGCCGCTTCGATGGTAATGGTGAAGCCCGTCCCGTATGCGCTGGTGTTGTTCTCTACCATCATCGGCAGATCCAGCTGTTTACGGCGTTCTTCCGTCAGGCACAGACACACGATGCCGCTACCGTGACGAATAGTCAGCGCCATTTGTTCAACAGTCATGTTTTCGGCGGCGAAGATCATATCGCCTTCGTTTTCACGGTTTTCGTCGTCCAGCACCATCGCGCCGCGGCCTTCGCGCAGAGCAATCAGTGCGTTTTCAACGCGTTCAAAAGCAGTACCAAAAGAGGAAAGTAGCGTCTGATTCATGGTAAAAAAACCTCGTTAAAATTATGGTTACCAGAATCAGGGCAGTCTTAGGAGTGCCGGTTTAGCGGCAAATGGATAACGCGAGCGGGCTCAGCCCGACTGAATCGTTACTCTCTCCCATCCGGACTCTAACCGTCGGCCCCGGAATTACACCGGATCTGCTGACCTTTGAGTTTGCACTCAAAGCGCTCGCGGGCTTTCAGCCGTAGCTGATTTACCGCCGGTGGGGAATTTCGCCCCGCCCTGAGAATAAGCGTACTCACTATAACGCTATTGACTATCTTCGGCAATGCATAAGCTTCGAACAATTCTGGTTTATAGAACCAGGCGAAGGCACTACAATGATTGTCAGAACAGACAAATCAGGTAAACGACGATGATTGACCCGAAAAAAATTGAACAAATCGCACGCCAGGTCCATGAATCTATGCCGAAAGGCCTCCGTGATTTCGGGGATGATGTAGAGAAAAAAGTGCGTCAGGTTCTGCAGTCACAGTTGACTCGTCTGGATCTGGTGAGCCGCGAAGAGTTTGATGTGCAAACGCAGGTGTTGCTGCGTACGCGTGAGAAACTGGCGCTTCTTGAACAGCGTCTTAGCGAGCTCGAAGGTCGTGCGGCCACGTCAGTGGAAGATAAAGAGTAAGAAAAAGCCGGGTAGCGCTGCGCTTACCCGGCCTACGATCTACGTCCCCACGCGACTCCCGGGGCAAATGAATCAGTGTTCCAGCTCAGTTTCCTTACGCTTCTCTACCATCCGGCAATAGCGTTCATAACGCTTGCAAAACCAGACGCGGTGCTCTTCATCCATGTTGCCGGTAATCGCTTCTAAATCAACGTCCTGACCCTGATCGTGCATTCTGGCAAAGCTCTGGGCCAAAAAATCAAAATTATTCAGGGAATAAATATTGCTGTTGTCCATCGGCATACTCCTTCAGTCGTTGTATATCTGAGTGTATATGCTTTATCTGATTTCAGTATTCGCCGACCAAAAATCAGAATTTGGACATTCCGTGCGCTTATTGTGGATAAAAAATGTGCTAAATCATATTTCTGATTAATCAATAAAAAACCCTGTCGTTCGAAGGCGACAGGGCTTTTAAATGAAGTGAGTACCGCTTACTTATTAGCGTCTTTTTGAATCTTCTTGATGATGTTGGTGGTCGAACACCCGTCTTCGAAGTTGAGCACCAGTACTTCACCGCCGTTGGCCCACACTTCTTCACTGCCGGCAATCTGTTCAGGTTTATAATCGCCGCCTTTCACCAGGCGATCCGGTAAGATCCCGGCGATCAAACGCTGCGGCGTATCCTCTTCAAAGGAAACCACCCAGTCGACGGATTCCAGTGCGCCCAGCACGATCATACGCTGTTCCAGCGGGTTCACCGGGCGGGATTCCCCCTTCAGACGTTTGGTCGAGGCATCGCTGTTTACCGCGACAATCAGACGATCGCCCAACTTGCGCGCGTTAGCGAGATAAGAGACGTGACCCGCGTGCAGAATGTCGAAGACACCGTTGGTCATCACCACTTTCTCACCGCGTTTACGCGCCGCGGCCACCGCCTGTTTCAGCTCTTCTTCGCTCATCACGCCAAAGCCGGTTTCCGCACGACCGCGCACGGCGTTTTCCAGCTCGATAGGCGAAACGGTTGAAGTGCCGAGTTTACCCACCACCACGCCTGCCGCCGCGTTAGCGAAGTAGCAAGCATCTTCCAGTGAGTTACCCGCCGCGAGCGTTGCCGCCAGCACACCAATCACCGTGTCACCGGCACCGGTGACGTCATACACTTCCTGCGCCTGGGTCGGTTGATGCAGCGGCTCTTTACCCGGCTGAAGCAGCGTCATACCCTGCTCGGAACGCGTTACCAGCAGTGCGGAAAGTTCGTAATCGGCAATCAATTTCATGCCGCGCTCAACGATCTCCGCTTCGCTTTTGCACTTACCGACAACCGCTTCAAACTCAGAGAGGTTTGGCGTTAACAACGTCGCACCGCGATAACGTTCAAAATCAGTGCCTTTCGGGTCGATTAATACCGGGACGTTCGCTTCACGTGCGAGCTTAATCATCTGCTGTACGCTTTCCAGCGCGCCTTTGGCATAGTCGGAAAGCACCAGAGCGCCCACGCTCGCCAGGCTGCTTTTAATGCGGTCATGCAGCGGCTGCGGGTCAACCCCGGCAAAGCCTTCTTCGAAGTCGAGACGAATCAGTTGCTGGTTACGCGACAGCACACGCAGCTTGGTAATGGTCGGGTGCGTTGCCACAGAGACGAAATCACATTTGACGTTTACGTCCGCCAGCGCTTTGTTCAATGCGCGCGCCGCGTCATCAATACCGGTCAGGCCGACCAGACGAGAATTCGCTCCCAGGGACGCGATATTCATCGCCACGTTCGCCGCGCCGCCAGGACGTTCCTCGATGGTTTCAACCTTCACCACCGGCACCGGCGCTTCCGGGGAAATACGGCTGGTTGGGCCATACCAGTAGCGATCCAGCATCACATCACCAACAACCATCACCCCTGCGCGCTCATATTCTGGCAGCGTTACTTTCATTCGTGTCTCCTGAGAGATTCAAAAATTTGGCGCGATAATAGCACATTTCACGGCGTGACCAGCCACTTCAGCCAACTCGCCTCTACCTGTTCACGCTCGGCGGTAAAACGCTCCAGCCCGACGTTCCCCGGTAATTCCTGCAACGCCAGATGATGCAGCGCATCGCGCAGCGTGGTGTAGGCGCGGGTCAACGCCTGTGCTTCCTGCTCGTCCATGATGTCGTTCTGCGCCAGCAGCTCGAGGATGCGCACATTATCTGACCAGCGGGTCAGTTTCGGTTTGTCATGGGCGTAGCGCAGCACCAGATATTGCGTAATAAATTCGATGTCCGTGATCCCACCAGCATCAGCCTTAATATCAAAGCGATCGCGATGTTTATTACCAAGATGGGCGCGCATTTTTTCACGCATTTCACGCACTTCCGTGCGTAAGGTGTCGCCGTCTCGCACGTTGGTGAGGATCTGGCGGCGAATAGTATCAAACTGCTGCTGAAGCTGCGGGTCGCCATAAACCACGCGCGCGCGAACCAGCGCCTGGTGCTCCCATGTCCACGCTTCGTTCTGCTGATAATCAGCAAAGGCTTCGGCGGTCGTCACCAGCATTCCCGCCGCGCCGGAGGGACGTAAACGCGCGTCAACTTCATAAAGGATGCCAGAAGAGGTTCGCGTGCTGAACAGATGCATAATGCGCTGCGCCAGACGCAGGTAGAACTGGCGACCATCAATTTCGCGTTCGCCATCGGTCATCACATCCGCCGGGCAATCGTGAAGGAACACCAGATCCAGGTCGGAACTGTAACCCAGTTCCCAGCCGCCCAGCTTGCCGTAACCAATTACCGCAAAACCGCGTCCGTGGCGATCGTGCAGGTGCGTTGGCTGCCCATAACGAGCAACCATTTGCGTCCACGCCTGATGTACCACGGCGTCAATCATCGCCTCCGCAAGCCAGGTCAGGTGGTCGCTCACTTTCATAACCGGCAGCGTACCGGCGATATCCGCCGCCGCAATGTGCAGCAATTGCGCCTGTTTAAACTGGCGCAATGCTTCCAGTTGTTGTTCTTCATCCTCTTCCGGCACGCGCAACAAATACTGACGGAGTTCATCGCGATAGGCATCGGTCGCTGTCGGTTGATAAAGCGTGTTGGGGTCGAGTAGTTCATCCAACAACAGCGGATAACGCGCCAGCTGGCTCGCCACCATCGGCGAGGCGGCGCACAGCCGGATAAGGTGTTTCAATGTTCCCGGATATTCGCTGAGCAATTCCAGGTAAGTGGTGCGCGTAACGATGCCAATCAGCAATGGAGTGATGCGCATCAGCGGCACCGGGGCATCATCGCGAACACACACTTCGCTCAACAGATGCGGCATCAGCGAATCGAGCACCTGACGACCGCGCGGGCCAATGGTTCGTTTATCCAGTTCTTTGCGGAAATCCGCAATCAGCGCCACCACCTGGCGGCGATCGTCCTCGCTGAGGTGCGCCAGTACCGGCGGGTTGTCCTCTTCCTGCAACGTGTCCTGCCAGAGTTCACGCCAGTCTTCAGCCAGCGTCTCTTCTTCCGGCGAAGATTCATCGTCGCCAATCAGTTCGTCAAAAATGCGGCGCACGCCCGCCATCAGCCCTTCAAGCTGTACGGTGAGCGTCTCCCAGTCAGCCACACCCATTCCCCACGCCAGGCGCGCGCGGTTAAGGTCGTCGCCCGGTAGGGTTTGCGTCTGTTCATCGTTGATGCTTTGCAGGAGATTTTCCAGGCGACGCAGGAAAAGATAGGCTTCGCGCAGCGCGTTTGCGTCCTGCTCTGAAAGCAGATGCAGGTTTTCAATCGCCGCAAGCGTCGGCAGCAGTGAGCGCTCCTGTAACGACGGTTCGCGCCCGCCACGAATCAACTGGAACACCTGGACGATAAATTCGATTTCGCGGATGCCGCCCGCACCGAGCTTGATATTGTCTTTCAGCCCCCGGCGACGCACTTCTCGGGCAATCATCCCTTTCATGCTACGCAGCGACTGAATCACGCTGAAGTCGATATAGCGACGGAAAACAAAGGGCCGCAACATTGCGCGTAATTCCTTGCTCCAGACGTCATCGTTGTCGCCCATAATTCGCGCTTTCACCATCGCGTAGCGTTCCCAGTCGCGCCCCTGCTCCTGGTAATAATCTTCCAGCGCGGCAAAGCTCAGCACCAGCGGGCCGCTGTCACCAAACGGACGCAGGCGCATATCGACGCGATAGACAAAGCCATCCTGCGTCGGCTGATCGAGCACTTTAATCAGCCGCTGACCAAGACGGGTAAAGAACTGGGCGTTGTCGAGTTCGCGTCGCCCGCCGCGCGTGGAGCCGTGCTCCGGCCAGGCAAAAATCAGGTCGATATCTGAGGAGAAGTTCAGCTCCCCGCCGCCCAGCTTGCCCATGCCAAGAATCAACAGCGGTTGCGCGACGCCGTCGGCGTTGCTGGGCGTGCCCCATTCGCGGCAACAGGCGTCATAGAGCCAGTCGCGGGCGCTGACGATCAGCGTCTCGGCCAGCACACTGAGCTGTTGCAGCGTATCCACTTCAGAAATCAGCGATAGCGACTGCGCCCAGGCGATGCGTACCATGATACGTCGACGGAACAACCGCAGTTCACGCATGAGCCCGGCTTCATCGGTTACATCGACCAGCGCGGCCTGTAGCCAGTCGCGATAGTGTTGCCATTCGTCCGCCTGCGGCGGTTGGCTGGCGAGCGTCTCCAGCCATTCGGGATAGATCGTCAGGCTTTGCTGAACGAAATCGCTGAACGTCATGACGGCCTGCGCCTGCGGCGTCAGTGTCGCTACCGGAAAGGTCTCTGGTAGCCGCTCAACCAACGTTTGCCAGTGCTGCTGTAACTGCGATGAAAGCGGGGTCATACTCGGTTTCCCTGAGGTCAGTTATCGTTTTCCGCTGTGTAACCAGAATGGCTCAACCGCCAGTGCTTCATTGCGGAAATGTTCAATTTCGATGTGCTGGCGCGTCAAAATGGCGTGACGCAGCCCCAGCCAGTTCGCCAGCCATGCGTCGGCCTGCGCGCGATTGTAATAACCCGCCAGCAGCTGCACGCAGGTGATATCGCGCGTTAAACGTGGCAACTGGTCGGCATAGCTGTCGCCCAGGGGATACGCAAAAGTGGTGCGCAGCTCTGCCGCCTGGCGTGAAAGATGGGTATCGGCGAAACGCTTAAAGGAGTCGCTGATTTTGGTCTGCGCTTTGGCATTCAGGAAAGGCCGCCAGCCGCGCGTCACCAGCCACTCGGTGAAGGCCAGCTTGGCCTGGGTCACCGCCACGTTAAAGGCGGCATCATGAGCGGAAATATCGCCGCCCAGCACCGCTTCTGCCTGGGTCAGTAAATCGCGCAGCGCCGCGCTGGCTTTGCGCGGTACCACGCCACCAAACAGCATCAGCGTGTGGCGAATCTGGCCGATTGCCGCCAGCACTTCGTCTTTCGCTTTTCTATTACCGCGAACCCACAGCTCTTCGTGGTATTGCCAGTGCGCCAGCGCTTTTTCCAGCGCCGCTTCCAGCCCCTGCTCAATGGTCGATTTCGGCGCAATTTGCATGATTTCAGCAGGTTTGAGCGGACGCTCCTCATTGCCCTGTGCGAGATGATAGCCGCGCGCGGCTTTGCTCAGGCTGCCCTGACGCACCAGCCCCGTCTGGCTCAGTTGCTGCGCCAGCGTCAGAACATCGACGGTGTCACCGGAAAGCAGTTCCAGTTCCAGCTCGCAAATTGGCTCCTGATGCTCGCCCGCTTTGACGTCGCCCAGGTCGAGCGCAATTTCAATCTGGCTCTTGCCGTGACTGACTACCCACTTTTCACGCATGAAATCGGTGCTGAACAGCGGCTGCACCTGCGCCGCCAGCCCTTCGGGCATCTCGCCATTCGGCCAGACTTCTGCAGGCAGTTTTTCCAGCGCGAGGGTCGGTTCATCAAGGTCGATATTGTACTCCGGGCGCTGATGCAGCCCGCCCACCGTACGACCGGCCACTTTCAGGGTCATTTCATAGCGATCGCCAGCGCCGCGAATGCGCAGGCCCATGTCATGACGCCGCAGCCAGTTATCTTCGGTTTCGTAGTAAATATTGAGGAGTTTCCCGGCGGCCGTATGCTCGGCTTTTAGGGTGGAGAGATGCTGACGCAGGGCTTCAACACCTGCCTCATCAACGATGAACTTTAATTCAATTTCTTGTGCCATGGCTGATTTCTTATGGTTTCGTGGCCCTGAAGTACCCTTTCGGCGAACTTCCAGGTAATCTTTTTGTCAGTAGATAGTATTTTGCGAAAAATTACCATGCAATGCGCAATTTGCGCGGCAACTTTACGCGGTTAACACTATTGCGACGTCACCCGCGCCTCCTGGATGATTCTGATTGCTGTAGAAGGCTTTGCGTCGCCAGACTGTTGCCACTACTATCGTTCCACTTTTATGACAAAAACGATGACCTGATGCCAAAATTACGCCTAATCGCAGTCACTTTACTTGCACTCACCGCTTCCGCCGTCACTCACGCAGAAGAGAAGCGTTATGTTTCTGATGAACTGAATACCTGGGTTCGCAGCGGCCCTGGCGATAACTATCGCCTGGTGGGCTCTATTAATGCCGGTGAAGAAGTCACCCTGCTGCAAACCAATCCCGGCACCCAGTATGGACAAGTTCGCGACGGCAATGGCCGTACCGCGTGGATCCCGCTGAAAGAGCTGACGGAAACCCCGAGCCTGCGCACCCGTGTGCCGGATCTGGAAAATCAGGTGAAAACCCTGACGGACAAGCTGACTAACATCGATTCGACCTGGAATCAGCGTACCGCTGAAATGCAGACCAAAGTCTCTCAGAGCGACAGCGTGATCAACAGCCTGAAAGAAGAGAATCAAAAGCTGAAAAATGAGCTTATCGTGGCACAGAAAAAAGTGAGCGCCGCTAATCTGCAGCTCGACGATAAACAGCGCACCATCATCATGCAGTGGTTTATGTACGGTGGCGGCGTGTTGGGCGCGGGCCTGATTCTTGGCCTGGTGCTGCCGCATCTGGTGCCAAGCCGTAAGCGTAAAGACCGCTGGATGAATTAGCCATAACGTCGCTTCTCTCGTATTATCCACACAGGACAACAGTGAGGAGAAACGCGGCGTGAAGAGTTATCTGGTCGGTGGTGCGGTAAGAGACGGTTTATTAGGCCTGCCGGTCAAAGATAAAGACTGGGTCGTGGTCGGTGCGACGCCACAGCAAATGCTCGACGCGGGCTACCAGCAGGTAGGCCGCGATTTTCCTGTGTTTTTGCATCCGCAAAGTCATGAAGAGTATGCGCTGGCGCGTACCGAGCGTAAATCGGGTTCCGGGTATACGGGTTTTACCTGCTATGCCGCACCGGATGTGACGCTGGAGCAAGATTTACTTCGCCGCGATCTGACAGTGAACGCCCTCGCACAGGACGACAACGGCACGATTATCGACCCTTACGGCGGTCGTGCCGATCTGCAAAACCGCCTGCTGCGTCATGTTTCCCCCGCCTTTGGTGAAGACCCGCTCCGCGTGCTGCGCGTGGCGCGTTTTGCCGCCCGATATGCCCATCTTAGCTTCCGTATTGCCGATGAAACACTGACGCTGATGCGCGACATGACTGCCGCCGGCGAACTTGAACACCTGACGCCGGAACGTGTGTGGAAAGAGACAGAAGGCGCGCTCGGTACTCGCAACCCACAGGTCTTTTTCCAGACCTTACGCGACTGCGGCGCGCTGAAAGTTCTGTTCCCGGAAGTTGACGCGCTGTACGGCGTGCCTGCGCCGGAGAAATGGCATCCGGAAATCGATACCGGCGTGCATACGCTGATGACGCTAACGATGGCGGCAATGCTGAGCCCGGAGATCGACATCCGCTTCGCGACTCTTTGCCACGATTTAGGCAAAGGTTTAACGCCAAAACATCTCTGGCCGCGTCATCATGGTCACGGCCCGGCGGGCGTCAAACTGGTGGAACAACTCTGCCAGCGTCTGAAAGTGCCTAATGAGATGCGCGATTTGGCGAAACTGGTGGCAGAGTTCCACGATCTCATTCATACCTTCCCGATTCTGCAACCAAAAACGATCGTCAAGCTGTTCGATGCTATCGATGCCTGGCGCAAGCCTCAGCGCGTCGAGCAGATTGCGCTAACCAGCGAAGCCGACGTGCGTGGGCGCACCCATTTTGAAGCCAGCGATTACCCGCAAGGGCGCTTGCTGCGTGAATCCTGGATAGTGGCGAAAGGTGTATCGAATAAAGAGGTCATTGAAGCGGGGTTTCAGGGGCCGGCAATCCGCGAAGAGTTAACGCGCCGTCGCATTAAAGCCGTCGCCCACTGGAAGGAACAACGTTGCCCTCAGCCGAAAGACTGAGGGCAGGACATCAGAAGAACACCACGTACACCGCTGCCGCGACGATAAAGCGGTAGATAGCGAACGGAATAAACGAGATGCGCTTGATGAGTTGCAGGAAGGTCTTAATCGCCACCAGCGCCACAAGGAAAGCCATCACAAAGCCTACGGCAAACATCGGCAAATCCGCCAGCGTCAGGAAATGCCAGCTCTTATAGAGATCCAATGCCGTGGCACCCATCATCATCGGTACCGCCAACAGGAATGAGAATTCCGACGCCGCATAGCGGCTCACCCCCATCAGCATACCGCCAGAAATGGTCGCCCCTGAGCGAGAAAAGCCCGGCCACAGCGCCAGACACTGGAAGCAGCCAATGATAAATGCCTGACGATAGGTCATGTCGTCCACGCCTACCGCGCGCGGCTGTTTCGGCTTCAGGCATTCGGCGGCAATCAGCAGGAAACCGCCGACAATGAGCGCGTACATCACGTTAATCGGATTGAATAGCGACTTGATCGTATCGTGAAACACCAGCCCCAGAACCACTGCCGGAATCATGCCCAACAGAATGTGGATGAGCGACAAACGCCCTTTTCCTTCACCTTCATGAATCGGTCGGCCAAAATGGATACCAATCAGGCCAAACAGACGACGCCAGAACATCACCACCACGGCCAGAATCGAACCGAGCTGAATCACCACTTCAAACGTCTTCGCCGTTTCACCTTCAAAACCCAGCAGATGCCCGACAATAATCATGTGGCCGGTGCTGGAAACGGGCAAAAACTCCGTCAATCCTTCGACAACACCCAGAATAGCCGCCACCAGCAGCGAGTGCATATCGCTCATCACTTAAACCCTTAAAAATTAAAAAAATAAAATAAACCCGGCTCTAAGACCGGTGTAATACCGTTTGGTTTAATCCATTGTGAATTTAAATAGTTTGTTTCAGATTTTGGCCACGCTCGATAATCACACCCACGTTCGCCGCTCTGGCGACCGCGCCTGGTTTGCTGACTTTAATGCGCACCCACGGGGAGTTAAAGCGCGTCATAAGCAACTCTGCCACTTCTTCCGCTACGCGCTCAACCAGCGCAAAGCGGCTCCCTTCAACATGGGCAATCACCGCATCGCTAATATCGGCATAGCTCAGGCAATACTTAACATCATCGCTGGATGCCGCCCGACGGTTGTCCCATCCCATTTCGATATCGAACACCAGTTTCTGCTCGATGGTCTGTTCCCAGTCGTAAACACCGATAGTGGTGATTACCGAAAGTTGCTCTATAAATACAATATCCATCACGACCTGCCTGCTTTTTGGCTGAACCGGATACCACTTCCGGCGAATTATGCGTATTATCCACAGATGCAGAGAATACTTCGACATTTTCACAACGGAACAGCGTTATGAGTGCAATCGCGCCTGGAATGATCCTCCTCGCCTACCTTTGCGGCTCAATTTCCAGCGCCATTCTGGTCTGCCGCATCGCGGGTTTACCCGATCCTCGCGAGAGTGGTTCGGGGAATCCCGGGGCGACCAACGTTTTACGAATTGGCGGCAAGGGAGCAGCCGTAGCAGTTCTGATTTTCGACATACTGAAAGGGATGTTGCCGGTCTGGGGCGCGTATGCCCTCGGGCTTACTCCGTTTTGGCTTGGGCTGGTGGCTATCGCTGCCTGTCTGGGACATATCTGGCCGGTTTTCTTTGGCTTTCACGGTGGGAAAGGCGTGGCCACCGCGTTTGGTGCTATCGCGCCGATTGGCCTCGATCTCACTGGCGTGATGGCCGGCACCTGGCTTTTGACCATCCTGCTGAGCGGCTATTCGTCGCTGGGCGCCATCGTCAGCGCACTGGTTGCGCCGTTTTATGTCTGGTGGTTTAAACCGCAATACACTTTCCCGGTATCAATGCTGTCGTGCCTGATCTTACTGCGTCATCATGACAATATTCAGCGTCTGTGGCGACGTCAGGAAACAAAAATCTGGGCGCGGTTTAAGAAGAAGAAAGAAGAGAAAAAATAAAAGCGTGCCGAATGACACGCTTTGAGACTGATGACAATCGCAACATTGCCTGATGCGCTTCGCTTATCAGGCCTACGACGCTCCTGCAATGTATTGAATTTTCAATTTCTTGTAGAGGCGTCTACGCCGCATCCGGCATCGTCCCTCACGCTGCCGGTAATTCCGCCAGCGGCCAACGCGGACGCACGGTCACGCCAAGATCTGCATTCACGCCTGCTTTGAAGCGCACCATGCCTGCATAGGCAATCATCGCCCCATTATCGGTGCAGAATTCCGGGCGCGCGTAGAACACTTCGCCACGACGTTTCTGCATCATCTCCGCCAGCTTCGCCCGCAGCGTGCGGTTAGCGCTTACGCCACCTGCCATCACCAAACGCTTGAAGCCGGTTTGTTCCAGCGCGCGTTTGCACTTGATCATCAACGTATCGACCACCGCATCTTCAAAAGCACGGGCAATATCGGCACGGGTTTGATCGTCGTTGTCATTATTGCGAATGGTGTTTGCCGCGAAGGTTTTCAGCCCGGAGAAGCTGAAGTCCAGCCCAGGACGGTCAGTCATCGGACGCGGGAAGACAAAGCGCCCTTCCGTACCCTGGGAGGCCATTTTCGACAGCATCGGGCCGCCTGGGTAATCGAGCCCCAGCAGCTTAGCGGTTTTATCAAAGGCTTCACCGGCCGCATCATCAATGGATTCGCCCAGCAGTTCATACTCGCCGATGCCAGTCACGCTGATAAGTTGCGTATGCCCACCTGAGACCAGCAGCGCCACAAACGGGTATTCCGGCGGGTTATCTTCCAGCATCGGTGCCAGCAGGTGCCCTTCCATATGGTGTACCGGGATCGCCGGAACATTCCAGGCAAACGCCAGCGAACGCCCGACCGTTGCGCCAACCAGCAGCGCGCCAACTAAACCCGGCCCGGCGGTATAGGCGACAGCATCAATATCTTTTGCCGTCAGATTCGCTTCTTTCAGTGCGGCCTGAATCAGCGGCACCGTTTTACGCACGTGATCGCGCGAGGCCAGTTCAGGCACCACGCCGCCGTAATCAGCATGTAATTTCACCTGACTATACAATTGGTTGGCTAACAGACCTTTTACATCGTCATAAATTGCGATGCCGGTTTCATCGCAGGATGTTTCAATTCCCAGTACACGCATGGCTAGATTTACCTCGTTTCAATACCGCGCAGTGTAGGTTTTCTGCCCCAGCTTGTAAAACATTGTTCGCCCCAGGAACCTGCTTCGTGTATACTCCTCACCCTTAAAAAGTCCCTTTCAAAAACGCG
This sequence comes from Pseudocitrobacter faecalis, assembly GCA_003315335.1. Classification (GTDB taxonomy): domain Bacteria; phylum Pseudomonadota; class Gammaproteobacteria; order Enterobacterales; family Enterobacteriaceae; genus Pseudocitrobacter; species Pseudocitrobacter faecalis. The sequence continues at coordinate 209,131 of QNRL01000009.1, read as the reverse complement.
TCGGTGCTTTACAAAGCAGCAGCAATTGCAGTAAAATTCCGCACCATTTTGAAATAAGCTGGCGTTGATGCCAGCGGCAAACCGAATTTATTAAAGGTGAGAGTTACATGCCGGTAATTAAAGTACGTGAAAACGAGCCGTTCGACGTAGCACTGCGTCGCTTCAAGCGTTCCTGCGAAAAAGCGGGTGTTCTGGCGGAAGTTCGTCGTCGTGAGTTCTATGAAAAACCGACTACCGAACGTAAGCGCGCTAAAGCTTCTGCTGTGAAACGTCACGCGAAGAAACTGGCTCGCGAAAACGCACGCCGTACTCGTCTGTACTAATCTCTTGAGAGCACACGCTCTCAATTGTCAGACCGAGTAGTAGTTGCAAGGCCGTGCTTCCGGAAGGAAAGCGCGGCTTGTTTTCGTTTAAGCATCATTAAAAACTACGGGGCTTATGGCTGGACGAATTCCGCGCGTATTCATTAATGATCTGCTGGCACGCACCGACATCATCGATTTGATCGATGCGCGAGTGAAGCTGAAAAAGCAGGGCAAGAACTATCACGCGTGCTGTCCTTTCCATAACGAGAAAACCCCCTCTTTCACCGTCAACGGTGAAAAACAGTTTTACCACTGCTTCGGCTGTGGCGCGCACGGCAACGCCATCGACTTTTTGATGAACTACGACAAGCTCGAGTTCGTGGAAACCGTCGAAGAACTGGCCGCCATGCACAACCTTGAAGTGCCGTATGAAGCAGGCAACGGGCCGAGTCAGATAGAACGCCATCAACGGCAAAGTCTCTATCAACTGATGGACGGTCTAAATGCGTTTTATCAGCAATCCCTGATGAATCCTGCCGCTGACCCCGCGCGCCAGTATCTGGAAAAGCGTGGCCTCAGCAGCGAAGTGATTTCTCGTTTCGCGATTGGTTATGCGCCTCCGGGTTGGGACAACGTCCTGAAACGCTTTGGCGGCAATAGTGAAAATCGCCAGGCGCTTATTGACGCCGGTATGCTGGTAACCAACGAGCAGGGGCGTAGCTACGACCGCTTTCGCGAGCGCGTCATGTTCCCTATTCGAGATAAACGTGGCCGGGTCATTGGTTTTGGTGGACGCGTGCTGGGCGATGCCCTGCCGAAATACCTTAACTCCCCGGAAACCGATATTTTCCATAAGGGCCGTCAGCTGTATGGCCTTTATGAAGCGCAACAGACAGAAGCTGAACCCCAACGTTTACTGGTGGTCGAAGGCTATATGGATGTGGTCGCTCTGGCGCAGTACGACATTAACTATGCCGTCGCCTCGCTTGGCACCTCAACCACCGCCGACCATATTCAGCTACTGTTCCGGGTGACCAATAACGTCATCTGTTGCTATGACGGTGACCGTGCTGGTCGCGATGCCGCATGGCGCGCGCTTGAAACGGCGCTGCCGTATATGACCGACGGGCGTCAGTTACGCTTTATGTTTCTGCCCGACGGCGAAGACCCGGATACGCTGGTGCGTAAAGAGGGTAAAGCAGCATTTGAAGCGCGGATGGAGCAGGCACAGCCGCTCTCCACGTTTCTGTTTAACAGCCTGATGCCGCAGGTCGATTTGAGCACCCCGGACGGGCGCGCGCAGTTAAGTACGCTGGCGCTGCCGCTCATCGGCCAGGTGCCGGGCGAAACCTTACGCATCTATTTGCGTCAGGAGCTGGGAAATAAACTGGGGATTCTCGATGATGCCCAGCTTGAACGTTTAATGCCGAAACAGGCAGAAAACGGCGTGGTTCGCCCCGCGCCACAGCTAAAACGCACGACCATGCGTATACTGATAGGGTTACTGGTGCAAAACCCCGATCTCGCGCCGTTGGTTCCACCGTTGAATGGTCTGGATCCAAAAAAACTGCCGGGACTTGGCTTATTTGCAGAACTGGTCAACACTTGTTTGTCACAGCCTGGACTGACCACTGGTCAACTTCTGGAACAATATCGTGGCACAAATGAAGCCGCGACCCTTGAAAAACTGTCGATGTGGGACGATATAGCAGATAAGGATATCGCAGAAAAAACGTTCACCGACTCACTCAACCATATGTTTGACTCATTGCTGGTTCTGCGACAAGAAGAGTTGATTGCTCGCGATCGCACACACGGGCTCAGCAGTGAGGAACGCCGGGAACTCTGGACGCTAAACCAGGAACTGGCCAAAAAATAGAATTGAACGGCTTAAGTGCCGAATATCACTCGGGAAGCCCCCGAAAGCCGCGTGAAGGGCAGCGGCAAAATATAAATTAGTCCTCGTTACACTCTGTTGGCGGCTTGTTTCGCCGACCGACACCAATCTCATGAAATAAGTGTGGATACCGTCTTATGGAGCAAAACCCGCAGTCACAGCTGAAGCTTCTTGTCCAACGTGGTAAGGAGCAAGGCTATCTGACCTATGCCGAGGTCAATGACCATCTGCCGGAAGATATCGTCGACTCCGATCAGATCGAAGACATCATCCAAATGATCAACGACATGGGCATTCAGGTGATGGAAGAAGCACCTGATGCCGATGACCTGTTGCTCGCTGAAACATCGAACAACACCGATGAAGATGCGGAAGAAGCCGCCGCACAGGTGCTTTCGAGCGTGGAATCTGAAATCGGGCGCACCACTGACCCGGTTCGTATGTACATGCGTGAAATGGGTACCGTTGAACTGTTGACCCGCGAAGGCGAAATTGACATCGCTAAACGTATTGAAGACGGGATCAACCAGGTTCAGTGTTCCGTCGCGGAATACCCGGAAGCCATCACCTATCTGCTTGAACAGTACGACCGTGTTGAAGCGGAAGAAGCGCGTCTGTCCGATCTCATCACCGGGTTCGTCGATCCGAACGCTGAAGAAGATTTAGCACCGACCGCGACTCACGTTGGTTCTGAACTCTCTCAGGAAGAGATGGATGACGACGATGAAGATGAAGAGGACGACGACGACAGCAGCGATGATGACAACAGCATCGACCCTGAACTGGCACGTGAGAAATTCGCTGAACTGCGCACGCAGTATGAAGTGACTCGCGACACCATCAAGGCGAAAGGCCGTAGTCATGCCGCCGCGCAGGAAGAGATCCTGAAGCTGTCCGAAGTCTTCAAACAGTTCCGCCTGGTGCCAAAACAGTTCGACTACCTGGTGAACAGCATGCGCGTCATGATGGACCGTGTGCGTACCCAGGAACGTATCATCATGAAGATGTGCGTTGAACAGTGCAAAATGCCGAAGAAAAACTTCATCACCCTGTTCACCGGCAACGAAACCAGCGAAACCTGGTTCAACGCCGCCATTGCGATGAACAAGCCGTGGTCTGAGAAGCTGCTCGACATTAAAGAAGATGTTCAGCGCAGCCTGATGAAGCTGCAACAAATTGAAGAAGAAACTGGCCTGACCATCGAGCAGGTTAAAGATATCAACCGTCGTATGTCCATCGGTGAAGCGAAAGCCCGCCGTGCGAAGAAAGAGATGGTTGAAGCGAACTTACGTCTGGTTATTTCTATCGCTAAGAAATACACCAACCGTGGCTTGCAGTTCCTCGACCTGATTCAGGAAGGTAACATCGGCCTGATGAAAGCGGTTGATAAGTTCGAATATCGTCGTGGTTACAAGTTCTCCACCTATGCAACCTGGTGGATCCGTCAGGCGATCACCCGTTCTATCGCGGATCAGGCGCGCACCATCCGTATTCCGGTGCATATGATTGAGACCATCAACAAGCTCAACCGTATTTCTCGCCAGATGCTGCAAGAGATGGGCCGCGAGCCGACGCCAGAAGAGCTGGCTGAGCGCATGCTGATGCCGGAAGACAAAATCCGTAAAGTGCTGAAAATTGCTAAAGAGCCTATCTCCATGGAAACGCCGATCGGCGACGATGAAGATTCGCATCTGGGTGATTTCATCGAGGATACCACCCTCGAACTGCCGCTGGATTCTGCGACGACCGAAAGTCTGCGTGCGGCAACGCACGACGTTCTGGCTGGCCTGACCGCGCGTGAAGCGAAAGTGCTGCGTATGCGTTTCGGTATCGACATGAACACTGACCACACGCTGGAAGAAGTGGGTAAACAGTTCGACGTTACCCGTGAACGTATCCGTCAGATCGAAGCGAAGGCGCTGCGTAAACTGCGTCACCCGAGCCGTTCTGAAGTCCTGCGTAGCTTCCTGGACGATTAATCCCGGTCTGTGAAACGTAAAAAGCTCCCTACGGGGAGCTTTTTTTATGGGGGTTTTATACCCTCACCCTAACCCTGAGGGAGAGGGGATCGATTGTGCATAATGGTTGGGATTTTCTCCCTCTCCCTTCGGGAGAGGGCCGGGGTGAGGGCATCCATCAAAGCCCCCGCAACACCAGCGCCTGATCCAGTTCCCGGTACTCCTCAACCAGCTTATCCGTCGTAATTCGGTTTAACCCGCTCGGATTCGGCAACACCCACACCTGCGTCACGCCAATCGACATCGACTGCTTGCCCCACGGCACGCCTCGCTGGCTGAATCCTTGTTCAAATGCCTGTTTCCCCAGCACCGCCAGCGCCGCAGGTTGATAGTCCTCGATTTTGCTAATCAGCGCCCGCCCGCCGTCATGCAACTCCTGGCGCTTCACTTCCGAGGCCTGTACCGTCGGGCGATCAACCAGTTTGGTGACACCGCAGCGAAAATCGAGCAGATGCTCGGCTTCCTCTGGCTTCAATTGCCTGTCAGTAAACCCGGCCAGATGCAGCACTTTCCAGAAGCGGTTAGCCGGATGCGCGAAGGGAAAACCGAGTGAAGAGGAAGACAAACCCGGGTTAATGCCGCAAAACACCACCCGCAGCCCTGGAGCGATAATATCTTTAACCATGCTGTTCTCTGATAAATGGTTCATGTGACCATTATAACGAATTGAAAATACGTTGTTTATAAAAACAGCAGACGTACCTTAACAACTGGATTGTAAACCGCAGTTACTTTATAATTCCCCGCCACGGCCCCTTAGCTCAGTGGTTAGAGCAGGCGACTCATAATCGCTTGGTCGTTGGTTCAAACCCAACAGGGGCCACCAGACATATCAAGGGCTTGCGAGAAATCGCAGGCCCTTTCGCTTTTACCGGGGATATGCCGGGGATATTTCCAGTGCTACCATACCCTCCCCATGTTTCTGAGTATCCAATAGCGGTTATCCGTCTCTGTTGTGGTTTTATCGGCATACCCGCCTGATATCGCTTGATCCATTGATTCGCCTCGTTTTCGGAAAAATGCCAACCCCGCGCATGCATCCTGTTGAATAGTCGTTCGCGCATTTCCAAATAAAGCGGCTGAATGAACGCTCTGAAGTCCTGGCTCTTGAGTTCGTCTACAAACTCGATAAACCGTCTGTAAACTCATCATCCCCCGACTTTTTCCTCATCCGTCATATAAACCTCTGTTTGTTGTAATCATTGACAACGCTCTTTTTTGTTGTCATTATTTACAACGCGCAAGGAGGGCGAAAAATGCCAGCGACACTGTTTAAGAAGTTCACCAGGTATTTGAGCGAAAACGAATACATTCAAATACTGATATGGGAAGTCGATCCGGCTGTGCTGGGTAGCAGCCACGGTTATAAATACAGTATGGCCTACGTTGTTTCCGGGGTGTGCGTTATGCGGTACGACAACGAACGCGGCAAAGGGGATCACAAGCACATAGGTGACCGGGAAATTTCCACCAGCTTTATGAGCATTGAGCAACTGTTAGCAGATTTTCTGGCAGACGTTGAAACTATTCGAGATGATCGGGGGTAACATGAAAACCGTTACGATTAAAATTGAAAATATGCAGGATTTCGCGGCGGACGTTATGTCCGCCATGAATGCCGTCGCAACTGGCGAACGCGGCACGGGCGAGGGCGTGATCTCGTTCCCTTCATGGGCTGTGATGCATAAAGTTTTAGCACCCAACAGAATGGGGATCTTGCAGGCTATGGCTGGGTGCGGTGAATTGACGATCCGCGAGATTGCGACGCTTGTCGGGCGTGACGTAAAAGGCGTTCACACGGACATTACCACGCTGATTAATGGCGGGCTACTGGAGCGCGGCGAGCGCGGCACGCTGTTCCCATATGATGCGATTCATTTTGATTTTACCATCAGCGCTGCAGCATAAAAAAAGCCGGTCTAGTGACCGGCTCGTCTCTTTAGTTCTGCGAAGCCTTACCGCCGGTACACTGATACTCCACGTATATATCAGCCTGCCGACAACCCGCCGGGCTCGGGTCTGTGCACTGTGAGGACTGCCCGCCGAACGCCTCTGCGCCCTCATATCCCCAAACCTTACATTTTTGGATGGCGAGCGACTGAGCTTGCATCATATCAACGCTGGCTTTTTCAAACATCCCGTAGGTATCACCGACGTGGTATCCCATCCTTATTGTTCCGTCGGCTTTGCTTCCGCCCATGGGGATTAATTGCTTATGAACCGTACACCCTGAAAGAATAAAAACGCACAACAAACAAAATGACATTCTTTTCATTATGAAACCCCTTAAAAATGAGGGTTCCATCATACTGTTACGCGCGAAAAAGCGTTCGTAACCATATAACAGCATTTACTTTTTAGGATTCTGTTTACCCAAACTTTTTGGCAAGCGGATTTAGTAACGCAAAAAACGCACACCGTTTATCGTCGTCACTCATGACGCCCAGCAGCGCATCGACCCGCCCAGCACTCTCAACAAACCCGGCAAGTTCCAGAATCGCCCGCTCAACTTTCTGCGCTGGCTCCATCAGTGCGTCGGCGTTAGTTGGAATTACGGCCCGTAACGATAACCTCGCCGATTCTGCTCGCGCGCCTGGTCAACGGTCAGAGTGGGGAATTTCCATTGCATCACGCGTAATCGCAATCCGACAAAACAGTGTCAGCAAATTCCAGCCGTTTGACCGGATTTGGCTCGATAGCCGCAACAGCAGAATTTTTAAATTTAAACAATTCCAGGAATTTTGGGGTGTCAGGGTGGTTTATTGGTCAATAGCCTAAGCGTTAAATGCTTGTATTTACTTATTAATGCCTGGTGTTGTGCTATCTCTCCTCATAATCGCTTGGTCGTTGGTTCAAACCCAACAGGGGCCACCAGATACAGCAAGGGCTTACGTGAAAACGTAAGCCCTTCGTTTTTGCAGCATACCTCACCACGTTAACTCACACTAACGCGCTCAGTTGTTCCTGCATATAGGAAGAAAAATACTCGGGATTTTTAATCACAACACGCTCGTCAGAGGCGATTTTTTCAGCCCATCCGACGACTTTTTTAGTGAACTCGGGATTCCATCCCTCTGAAGTCCCTCGCGCAGTAATTTCTTCTGCACTCACCTGTACACCGATTTCTTTCAGATACTTAAAGATACCCTTCGCTGTGCTTTCATCCATAGAGTGCGGTACCGCAACGGTTGTATCCATAGCGTTGATGAAATCCAGGGCTTTAGCGATGACTGTTGGCATGTTCTCGTCCTTAAATTAACCACGTGATTAACAAGACTATAAGACCTCAAATGGCTCACGATATCAAAGGGATTCTTACACCTTTCATACGAAACCTCGTACGGGTCACTTCTTCGGGCGTCCATGTCCTCAGCCTCCCTCATCGGGAGTGTAGCGGGAAATCGCTTTTTTGCCATTTCAGGCAACAGGGAGAAGCTGTTAAAAAATATAATATATCCTATATTTCATCTTATTTATTCCATTCACCAAAAACATCCACAAGATTATTCCTATAAAATCACCATGAAAATAAAATATATCCTTAAAGAAATTCAATACGCACAAATCTTTATTTTAAAATTGGCACAAAACATTTCCTTACCCTACTGTTTACTTAAGCCCAATTGAGATAATTCCCCTTCCACTCTTTTGAAAAGAATAAGATAACCTGTAGAGGATAAGAATATGAAACCATCAACCCTGCTGCGCTTCATTCTTCCTTGCTTCGCATTTTCTGTTATTCCAGCAGCCAATGCCGCGACGGCGACAGCCACCTTTCAGGTTCTTATTACTATTCTCAAATCATGCAGTGTTACCGCGGGAGCATCCTCCAACATTAACCTGGGTTCAGTAAATGCCAATGCCACCAATACCAGCGGTAACAGCACTATTTCGGTGAACTGTTCGAAAACAACGCCTTACTTTATCGGCCTTGCCCCCTCTACGGCGAATGGCGGTGGTACGGGCGGTGCAGGGGCGATGTCATCTGTTGCCAACGCCGCGACCAATACCGATAAAGTGCCGTATCAGCTTAACCAAACCTCCGCGACCGGCCCGGTGTGGGGGAACACCGCGACCACGACCACGGTGGGTAATGGCGTGGCAGGCACCGGTACAGGCGTTGCACAAACCTACACAGTCTATGCGACCGCTGCGAGCGCAAACTTCACACCTGATAGCTATGCAGACACGGTAACTGTTAACGTTAACTATTGATAAAACGGAATTTTATGAGAATAACAACCTTTTTAAGGCAGGCTGTTTGGCTCTGCCTGACAGGATTGATCGCTTCACAAAATGTCGCTCTGGCCAGCGGTTTGCAGGTTTCTCCTGTCTCCTTGACCCTTCAGGATAAAAATGCTGACGGCATCTGGCTGAGTAACGAAGGCACCAATACCATTAACGCGCAGGTGCGCGTCTTTCACTGGAGCCAGCGCGATTTTAAAGACAACCTGACCGCCTCGCGCGATCTGGTCATCAGCCCGCCGATGCTCACGCTGCAACCCGGGCAGCGCCAGTTGATTCGCGTCATTCGCCTGGGTAATCCAACTAACAGTGTCGAGGAGTCTTACCGGTTATCTGTTAATGAATTACCATCAGCCACGCCGCAGTCCAATAAATTACAATTCGTTTTACATTATTCACTCCCCGTTTTTATTCAACCGAAGAACAGTGGCACGCCGCAAGCGAAATTAACATGGGGAGTAAAACGTGTCGGAAATGATAATTTCCTTGAGGTCAGTAACAACGGAAATAGTCATGCACAACTCTCCGCCGTAACGTATATCAATCAACAGGGCGGCAGAAGAGAAATTACGCCGGGGCTACTGGGGTATGTTCTTCCAGGCTCGACCATGCGATGGATATTAACGCCAAAAGCCGCAAATATTGCACCTGGCGGAAAACTCGAAGTCATGATCAATGGCCAAAAAGCGGTGCAAAATCTGTAAAAGACTTTCCCGTCTGGCAAACGTCATTTTGCTTAGCGCAACATGTGTATCGGGTGCCGCGGTCGCGAACAATACCAACACTGGCCCATCACGGGATACTCCGATGAATGATAACACGCAGCATGAAGGTATCGACCTCTACCTTGATGTGACGGTTAACGGAAACCCCAAAGGGCTGGTGCATTTCCGTTTCATCAATGAAAAGCTCTACGCCAGCCCCGCCTCGCGGCACCAGATTGGCATCCCGGCAGGCGAGACGCGCGCGCTCAATGACATTCCACAGCTTAATGTCGATTACGACGTTCAGCAGCAGACGCTCACGCTCACCGCCCCGCTTAGCGCGTTGGATCTCGGCACTACCGAAGTGGGGAGAGAGAACGTGGAACAGCCGCAAGCCAGCATCTCGCGCGGGCTGCTGATCAACTACGATCTCTACGCCGCGCAGGATGATGAAACGCGGCTTAATACGTGGAGCGAGCTGCGCGCTTTTAACGCCGCCGGGGTTCTCAGCTCGACTCAATTAAGTCAAAACACCACCGAAAGCACGCCGGGTTATCAAAGCAACGGATTCACGCGTCTTGATACCAGTTGGCGCTCTTCCTTCCCGGATAAAATGCTGTATGTCTCGTTGGGCGACACGCTCACCAGCGCTCTGTCATGGTCGCGTTCCACGCGTATTGCCGGCCTGCAAATCGGCACCGATTTCAGCCTGCAACCCTATCAGCCCACCACCCCGCTGCCCGCATTTTTTGGTTCCGCGACACTTCCGTCGAGTGTGGAACTGTATGTAAACGGGGTAAGAAATTACAACGGCAACGTCCCCGCCGGAAATTTTGAGATTAACACCCTGCCCAATATCAACGGCGCGGGGAACGCCCAGGTGACAATGACCGATGCGCTGGGGCGCACAACTGTGCAAAATTTTTCGTTTTATAACGATCAGTCGTTGCTGCGAAAGGGGTTAACGGAATGGTCAGCCGAACTGGGCGTGGTGCGGGAAAACTACGGTTACACTTCGTTTGATTACGCCAGCAAACCCGCGCTTAGCGCCACGTGGCGTCACGGCATCAGCAACACCTTCACTACCGCCGCCCATGGCGAAGCCAGCGACAGTCTGCTTAACGGCGGCATCAGTAACGACTGGGTGCCAGGCCCGCGCAGCGGCACGATTTCAGCCGCCCTCGCCTTCAGCGGCGATGAAGGGAAAAACGGCGCGCTGTACAGCCTCGGCTATCGCTGGTCAAACGATATTTTCAGCTTCAATACCTCAACGACCGTCACCAGCGGCGACTATCGCGATATCGCCACCGCTTACGGCCAGGCGCCGCCAGAGCTGAACAGCAATACGGTGGTGGGCTATAACGCCCAGGCTCTCGGCAATTTCAGCGTCGGCTATTTACAGTTTCGCTATCCGCACGACAGCGATCTGCGCTACGTGAATGCCAACTGGTCAAAAGCGCTGACGGAGAAAGCCTGGCTTAACCTCGGGCTGAACCAGAATCTTGACGATCACCAGGACAGCAGCGTCTACCTGATGCTCACGGTTTCACTGGAGAACAACCGCACCGTCAGCGGTACCATTCAGCGCACTAACGATGAGGTGGGTTACATGATGAATGCCAGCCAGATGCTGCCGTCTGAAGGTGGCTGGGGCTGGAATATCGCCGCCAATCGCCAGGCGTCAGAAACCAGCGGCCAGGGCGAAGTCGGCTATCAGGGGCGATACGGGAAGGTCTATACCGGCTTTAACCGTGTTCCCGATAACCACTACGCTTACGCGGGCGCGACCGGTTCGCTGGTAATGATGGGCGGCGGTCTGTTTGCCGCGCGGGAAATCAATAATGGCTTTGCGGTGGTGTCGACGCAGGGCGTGCCGGACGTGCCGGTGATGCTGGAGAATAACGTGGTTGGCACCAGCGACGACGACGGCTTACTGCTGGTGACACAGCTCAATAGCTATCAAAACAATCAGATAAGCATCGACACGCTGAATCTTCCGGCCAACACGCGCGTCGATCGGGTTAACGCCGCCGCGGTTCCCGCCGATCGTTCCGGCACGCTGGTGGAGTTTGGTATTACCACCACGCAACCCGCGTTGATTGTCTTAGTGGATGCGCAGGGCCGCGCGTTGCCGGAAGGCAGCCGGGCCACGCTCAACCTAGGGCAACAGAGTACAGATACGGTAATGATAGGTTTTGATGGGATGGCCTATTTCGATATGGTCTCTTCGCATAACACGCTGGAGGTTGCTCTGCCGGGCGGCAAATGCGCGGCGCAGTTCAATTACCCACGTCAGGCCAAAGGCATCCCGCAAATTGGCCCATTGGTCTGTCGCTAACTACAGGAGTCGTGATGTGCGGTTAATTCATCTGGTATTACTGCTGGGATTATTGCTCTGCCCGCTGGCCAGCAAAGCCGTCGTGTGCTCAATGTCCGGCGTGCAAAACATCAGTTTTGGGAACGTCAATCCGTTAAGCAGCGCGGATACCAATACCAGCATGACCTTCAACTACAGTTGTACTAAGGAGCTTGGCGATTTACTGGCCGGCGTCACCATCTGCTTTAACATCGGCGCGTCAGCGAACAGCGGGCAGGTGATACCGCGCAGAATGGCTTACGCAGGGCCACCTGCCGGGACACTCGATTATCAGCTTTATTCGAACGCGTCGTACACTACGGTCTGGGGCAGCCAATATCAAAGCGGAACCACCGTTCCGGCGATCCAGCTTAATTTGTTAAACCTGACGCCGGTGACGGGTAGCTTAACGGTGTATGCCAAAGTGCCCGCCCGACAAACCAGCGTCGTGCCGGGAAGTTATCAGGATACCTACACGGCGGCGACCGCCAGTATGACAATAAACATCGGCCTGGCTGCGCCCCCCGCAAACTGCGGTACCACGCAGGGGGCAACCTTTCCCTTTACCGTCTCGGCTACCGTAACCAAATTTTGCAACGTCACCACGGCGAGCAATATTAATTTTGGCAATGCGGCCTTCACCGATACTAACCTCAGCGCCAGCAACAGCATTGGCGTGGCCTGCACCAGCAACACGCCCTATACCATCGGGCTGGTACCGTCCAACAACAGCACGACCGGCAGCGGAGTGATGAAAACCAATACCGGCAATGCCAGCAACAGCGATCAGGTGCCGTATCAGCTTCGTTCCACCGCCGGAACCAGCGGTACGCCGTGGGGAAATACCACTGGCAGCAATACGGTTGCCGGAACGGGGAACGGGCAAACCATCACCTACAATGCGTATGCCACGCTGCCGAGCGCGAATTACACGCCCGACACCTACGCCGATACGGTCACCATCAACGTGACCTACTAAAGCCCGCCCCACCACAACCGGGCGCGCATGCCCCAGTAGCTGCTCCAGCCGGTGGTCACATTTACCACCTGCCCCTGAGAGATCACCATCAGCGTGGGCGTCACGCTCACCCGCCAGCGCGCGGAAAGCTCGCCGCGCGGGTCGTTTACCACCGGCAGGGTCAGATGCTTTTTCGCCATCCACTGCGCCAGTTGGTTGTCGTCTCCGGAGCGCAGGGCCACGCTCAGCACGTTCTGACCTTCCTGCGAAAGTTGCGCCACCGCAGGTGTGGTGTAGCGGCATACGCCACACCAGCTCGCCCATACGTAGAGTAGCAACGGCTTTTTCTGGCTCAGCTCTGCCAGCGAATGGGTTTCGCCGTCCAGCGTCTGTAAGGTTATTCCGGAAACATTCTCCGGGAGTTCAGGCTTACGCAGTTGATCCATCCCCCACATCAGCGCCATCGCCAGGAATAGCAGGATGACCAGATCCTTTAGCCAGCGGCGCAATTTACTGCGCATTGGCTTTCGCCAGTTGCTCTTTCACCAGCGCCTCCAGATCGTCATAGGCGATGGCACCCGCCACCATTTGATCGCCAACGATCGTCGCGGGCGTCCCCTGAATGCCCAGCACCTGCGACAGGATCAGATTCAGCTTCACGCTGTCCGTGCTTTGCGCATCCGCCTTAATATCCGCCGTCTGGGTTTTCTGCTGCGCACTCAGGATAGAGGCGTCATCATGCGTGCCCTTTTTCGCCATCAACCGTTGATGTAGCGCCCAGAATTTTTCCGGCTGCTGGCGCCAGGTGGTTAACGCCACGCGCGCGGAGTTCATCGAGCTTTCACCGCGAAACGGCAGCAGTTTGACGACCAGTTGCACCTGCGGGTAATCCTGCACAATTTTCTCCAGCATCGGGTCAAACTGCTTGCAGTAAGGACAGTTGTAATCGGTAAAGTTGACGATCACCAGCGCCGGTTTTTCCGCACCCTGGCGCGGGCTTGTCGGATCATTGAAAATCATCTCGGTGAGCTGCGATTGTGTGTCCGCTTCTTGTGCCTGGCTAAAGGTGGCCACACACAGCAGTAATATCAGAGTAAATACGCGCATTAGTTTTTTCCTTTGGCGTTGGACAACGCATTCAGCACCGCATCGCGGCTGAGCAGCGGCGGCAGAATCTCGCCCTGCGGCGTTCCGGAGCCATAAATTTGATTAAACGGGATAGCCGCACTCTGGCGGCGCTGGAGAAACTGGCTGATGACAGTGGACGGGCGGCTCCAGTCACCGCGCAGGGCGACAACATCTGGCGCTGTGAGCGCCTGCTGAATGTCATCGCTTAGCAGCACATTGTATTTATTGGCTTTACAGGTGACGCACCAGTCGGCGGTCACATCGACAAACACGCGCTTGCCGTCAGCCAGCGCCGTCTGGATCGCCTGCTCGCTCAGCGGCTGCCAGTCAATTCGGTCGCGCAGCGGGGAAGATGATTGCGGAAGCCAGAATAGCGCCGCCGCAGTCAGCAGCATCAGCCCCGCCGCGCACAGCGCCACGCGCCCGCGATAGCGCCAGGCCAGTGCGACACACAGCAGTAATGCCACTACGCCGCCAACGCCCCAGGTGATGGCTGCCCCAATATGCATGTTCAGTAGCGTCAGCAGCCAGAGCGCAGAACCCAGCATCATCACGCCCAATATGATACGCACGAGGTTCATCCAACGGCCCGGCTTTGGCAGGCGCAGCGCCAGCCCCGGCCATGCCGCGACCAGCAGCCACGGCAGGCTCATGCCAATCCCCATCGCAAGGAAAATGCCCCACAGTTTCGGCAGCGGCGCAACCAGCGCCACCGACACCGCCGTGCCGAGGAACGGCGCCGTGCAGGGCGTTGCCAGCAGCGTGGCAAATGCCCCCTGCCAGAAATGCCCCGCTAATCCATGACCGCCTCGCGTGGCGAGAAATGTTGTGGCATTGGAAGAGAGGCGAATCTCAAATAGCCCCAGCAGGCTGGCGCTGAACAGCACCATTACCAGCACCATCGCCGCAATAAACCACGGATTCTGGAACTGTATTCCCCAGCCCAGCGCCTGATTGCTCAGACGGAGTACCGTCATCATCAATGCCAGCGCCAAAAATGACGCCACTATCCCCGCCACTGAGGCCAGAAACTGCCGCCGCACCACATCACGCTGCGTGCTATCGCCCTGTAATACCGAGCCAAGTTTCATCGCGAGAACCGGTAATACGCAGGGCATAATATTGAGAATCAGCCCACCGAGCAGCGCCATCGACAGCACCAGCCACAGCGACACGCCGTCAGGTGGTAGCCCAGTCGCTCGGCCTATGACCCGCGTGCTCTCCTGCGCGAGGCCGTTATCCGCCAGCACCAGCGACACCGTTTTGCCCTGTAAATCCGGTGCGCTATCGCCCCATTCGTCCGTCACCGGCACGGTGGCGATGAGCGTGTCGCCTTTCACCCGGAAGGTGGGTTTGGCAAAACTGACGCCGTCCAGCGTATCGAGAAACAGCGCGGGCGATTGCCAGCCGCCCTCACGCGTGGCGGTAACGATCATTTTTCCCGGCGCATAATCCGCCTGCAACGTGGTGGCCAGCCCATCTTCGCGTGGCAGTGTGCCCATCGCGCGAGTGAAGTCGTAATCAATGTTTTTATCCGCCTGAGCGTGCAGGTCGAGCGAGAACGGATAGTCCGTCAGAATACAGACGTTGCTACAGGTAGAGAGCGTCAGCACACCGCTCAGCGTCGACGTTTTGACATCATGCAGCGTGATGGGGAAGCTGACGTTATCGTGATAGCCCTGGGTCGTAATGCCTGCGACATCAAAACGTTGCGGCACCGGCCAGCGCCAGGTCACCGACGGCGCATCATCCCAGACGATAGTGGGCGCAATCCCACCCTCGCCTGGCGAGCGCCAGTAGGTTTTCCACCCCTTCTCCAGTTGAACATCAAGAAGCAGGCGCGTCTCACCGCCCGGAAGAGTTTGCGTGCGCAGCCGCACGCTGGCGTGATCGTTATCGGCGGCGCGCAGCCAGCCGCTGTCCGCCGCCCAGCTTGCGGGCAGCCACAGACAAACCAGGCAGAGCAGAAGCTGCCTGAAAAAAGTAAGCATTGGTTTTCTCCGTAAGTAGTTAATTAACCTGAATAACGCAGGCTAAAACTCACTCACGGAAGACACACAATCGTAGATGCACCCGCAATCGGGGCGGAGAGATAACACGGGGAGGCCAGACGCGCGTGAAGAAGACGGGCAGCGCCGCCAGTACCGCCAGCAGCAGTGCAACGGCAAACAACGCGCCTTCAAACAGTACAGGTGGCGACGCCAGCAGCGATTTCGCGCTCAGTTCACACGGCGTGACGGGGGCATCGCCATCCGATGAGACGGTCTGGCTTACGGAGGCAACGTTCATCGTCAGGGCGTGCAGGCTCGCCATGCGCTGCGCGGTGCAAACCAGCACCACCAGACATGCAAGGGCTACCAGTAATATCGCCTTTCGCTGCCGATGAATCATCATTACCTCGTATAAATACGGGCTTAATCTTAACGGGCGAAAATGGTTTGGCAATCTTATTGCTGTAAAGAAGTGTCGGAGAGGGAGAAACGCCCGGCGTAAACCGGGCGGAAGGATCAGTTATTAACCGGGATCACCGCGCCTTTGTATTTGGTGCGGATCCACTCCTGAATCTCTTTCGAGTGCAGCACGTTCACCAGCGCCACGATATCTTTTTTCTTCTCGTCGCCGCGATGTACGGTGATGATGTTGGCATACGGGTTATTTTCGCCACTCTCTACCGCAATCGGGTCATGCACCGGGTCGAGGCCCGCATCAATCGCGTAGTTGGCGTTAATCACCACCGCAGCGCCTTCGTCGTTGTTGTACATCTGCGGCAGCAGAGACGCTTCTACGTTCGGCAGGAACTGCAGCTTTTTCGGGTTCTCCACGATATCGCTGATACGCGCGGTCACTTTATCAATCCCCGGCTTCAGCTTAATCACACCCTCTTTTTCAAAGATGGTCAGAATACGCCCCTCTTCGGAAACCGCGTCACGCATAATGATTTTTCCGCCTTCCGGCAGGTCTTTCAGCGTTTTGTATTTTTTGGAGTAAATACCAATTGGCTCGATGTGGATCGCCCCGGCACTGACAAAATCATAATCTTTATCGCCCGCATGATCTTTCAGCACGCTGTTCAGATACGGGATGTGCTGGAAGTAGTTAGCGTCAATGTCGCGGCCCGCCAGTGCGGTGTTCGGCAGGATGTAGTCCTGGAACGGTTTGATCTCAAGGTCAATGCCCTGCTTCGCCAGAATCGGTTTCGCCTGTTCCAGAATTTCCGCGTGCGGCGTGTTGGACGCGCCCACGGTCAGGGTGTCAGCCCAGGAAGCAAAGCTCAGGGCGCTCAGGGTGGCAGCGGCGAGAAGCGTGAGTGTCTTTTTCATGATGATGGTTCCTGTGTGTGTTATTAGCGTTTATCTAACAGAGAAGTCAGTATGTCGCCGCAGAACTGGATGATGAAAACGATGATTAAAATGGTCACCGTCGCGACCAGCGTGACGTCATTGTGGTTGCGCTGGAATCCTTCCAGATAAGCCAGATTCCCTAAACCACCTGCGCCGATCACCCCCGCCATTGCGCTGTAGCTCACCAGCGCAATCAGCGTGACGGTAATACCGGAAACCAGCGCCGGGGAAGACTCGGGCAGCAGGACGCGGAAAATCAGCGTCGACAGACGTGCGCCCATAGAACGGGTTGCCTCAATCACCCCTTTGTCGACTTCACGCAGGGCAATCTCCACCAGTCGCGCATAGAACGGGGCCGCACCAACAATCAGTGCCGGCAGCGCCGCGTTCGCGCCAAGAATGGTGCCGACGATTGTTTTGGTAAACGGGATCAGCAACACAATCAAAATAATGAACGGGATGGAACGGAAGACATTCACCACCACCGAAATCACGCTGTAGAGCGGGCGGTTATAAAAGAGCCCGCCTTTAGCGGTTAAAAACAGCGCCAGCCCGAGCGCAATACCGAGAACAAACGTCGCCACGCCGGAAAGCGCGGTCATGTAGAGCGTCTCCTGGGTGGCGGCCCACAGGGCATCCCATTTCAGATGCGGTAAGAATTGCTCAGCCATGTTTTACTACCTCGCTGTCGATGCCGGTTTCCTGCAAATCTGCGAGGATGCTTTTCAGTTGTTCAGGGTTCGCCACCACGTGCAGCCAGAGCTGACCAAACGCGCCGTGCGTGGTCTGCGTCATCTTGCCGTGCAGAATGTTGAACGGCAGGCCATAGCGCAGCGTTAGTTCGCCCACCACCGGGCGATGCGTGGTCTGCCCGGTGAAGGTCAGTTTGATAATGCTGCCGGTCAGGTCGTCGGTCAGTGCGGGGTTAAACGCCTCTTCTTCGACGTACTGGCTCACCTGGCGTACAAACTGCTGAGTAATCGGTTTTTGCGGATGAGTAAAGACCTCCAGCACATCGCCCTCTTCCACCACTTTGCCCTCTTCCATCACCGCCACGCGATCGCAGATTTTGCGCACCACGTGCATTTCATGGGTGATAAGCACAATGGTTAAACGGAAGCGGCGGTTGATATCCAGCAGCAGGTCGAGAATTTGATCGGTCGTTTGCGGGTCGAGCGCCGAGGTGGCTTCATCGCACAACAGTACGTCCGGGTTATTGGCCAGCGCGCGGGCGATACCCACACGTTGCTTCTGCCCGCCGCTTAACTGTGAAGGATAGGCATTTTCACGCCCCTTCAGGCCCACCAGCTCAACCAGCTCCGCCACGCGAGCGCGAATTTTGGCTTTCGGTACGCCGGCAATCTGCATCGAAAAGGCGATATTTTCGCTGACCGTACGCGACCAGAGCAGGTTAAAGTGCTGGAATACCATGCTGATTTTCAGGCGTGCCTGACGCAATGTTTCGCCTTTCGCGGCGGAGATATCCTGCCCATTCACCATCACGCTGCCCGCAGACGGTTTTTCCAGCCCATTGAGCAGGCGAATCAGCGTGCTTTTTCCCGCGCCGCTGTAGCCGATAATGCCGTAGATCTGCCCCTGCTCGATGCTCAGGTTGACGTTATCGACTGCCGTTATCGTCCCTTTTCCAGGGTTAAAAATCTTTGAAATATTCCTGAGTACTATCATTCGTCTGCCAAATAGCGGTTTAGAAGTATGGACGTCCAGACGATATCGGGAATGAGTGACAGATAGCAAACAACAAAAAGGAATGTGTTATTACGAGGAGTTATAAGCGAGTCGCCGCGCCGGGTGGGGCAATAAGCTTATTTTTTGCAAAGCTTTGCCGATTTTTGTAGGTCGGGTAAGCGAAGCGCCACCCGACAAAAAGCGCACTTACTTCTTATGCCAGTACGCCTGAGTTCGCACCAACTGTTGATCAATCGCGTTGGTTTCAAAACGGCCAACCAGCGATTTCGCCACCGCGCCTTCCCCGGTCACCCAGATAAAATAGTCTTCTGTTGGAACGTCCAGCGTCGCCAGCTTATCGGCCACTGCCTGCTCGCGATGACCAATCACCCAGTCGATATCGAACTCACTGAATCCCGCCAGATAGTCCTGATACGCCTCATCCGCGATAGTCACAATCGCTTTTACCTGTGGACGCGTCGGCAGCGAGCGCAGGCTTTCCAGGCGGCGGCGCAGTGCGGGCATCCCGGACTCATCACAGACGTAAAGCTGCCAGGCGTAATCCTCCGGCACCACCAGCGAACCGCGCGGCCCGCCAATCGTCAGCGTGTCACCCACGCGGGCATTCATTGCCCATGAACTTGCCACGCCGCCATCATGAATAAAGAAGTCATAGGCCAGTTCGTGTCGATCCGCGTTGTAGAGCGGTGTGTAATCACGCGACTGCGGACGGACACCCTCCGGCCAGACGATCCCTTCGTCGGTCATGGTCGGCGGGGCGATACGTTCGCCTGCCTGAGGAAAAAACAGTTTAGTGTGATCGTCAAAGCCGCGTGAGGAGAAGCCTTCCAGCGACTCGCCGCCCAGCACGATCCGCTGGAAACTTGCGCCAATGCGCTCTACGCGTAACACGGTCAATTCGCGAAAACGCAGCTCATTACGCACGCGCTGTGGGTATTTTTTTTCTTTCATAGTGGTGTTATCCGTCGCCTTCGTGAAAAAAAGATATATCTAAACTTGATGCAAATGATAATGATTGCCAGTTAGACAGAAAGCAAGTCTTTTTTAAGATATAGTTATCCTTTCGCACAAAAAAACCTTCAAACCCAAATTAATTATTTATATTTCATGAAGATGAGAGTTAACCGCATCTCCACCTTGCTAAACATAGACATTTAGATATAAGTTAGATATATCTAAAACAAGATAAGGTAAAAAATGATGAGACACTTTTCAGAGTTTGACCGCGGTGGACGCGGTGGTCGTGAATGCCATGGTGAGCGCGAATGTCGTGGTGGTCGTGGTGAAGGTCGTCACGGCGGTGGAGGCGGTTTTGGCGGCGGACGTCGTCAACGTTTCTTCGGCCACGGCGAGCTGCGCCTGGTGGTGCTGGATATTCTTTCCCGCAACGCCAGTCACGGTTATGAACTGATCAAAGAGATCGAAAACATGACCCAGGGCAGCTACAGCCCAAGCCCTGGTGTGATCTACCCGACGCTCGATCTGTTGCAGGATCAGGGGCTGATCACCATCCAGGAAGAAGACGGTGGACGCAAAAAAATCGCCATCACCGGGGAAGGCAGCAACGTGCTGGCGGAAAACAAAGAGGTGCTGGAGCAGGTTCAGCTAAAACTTAAAGCCCGGATGGTCGGCCACGAACTGCGCAAAGATCCGCAAATGAAGCGCGCGCTGGAAAACTTTAAGGCCGTACTGAACCTGAAAGTGAACCAAAGCGAACTCAGCGACGCGCAGCTAAAACAGATTGTAGGCGTGATCGACCGCGCGGCGCTGGAGATTTCGCAGCTCGATTAATGCAGAACCGTTACGGCGTCCTGAAGCCGGCTGGCGCGATGTTTTACCATCGCCGACACATTCGCGCTTTCCGCGACCAGCCCGGCATTTTTCTGCGTAATGGCATCCAGTTCCGCTACCGCGCGGGTTATATCTGACAGCCCGTTGGCCTGTTCTGAGGTCGACTGGCTGATCTGCGCGATCAACTGCGTCACATTCTGCACCTGCGCCAGAATATCGTTCATCACCCGCCCCGCCGCATGAACCTGATCGGCACCAGAATGCACTTTGCTGGCGCTAGCTTCAATCAACTTACGAATATCGTTCGCCGCGGTAGCGCTGCGGCTCGCCAGCTGCCGTACTTCCCCTGCCACCACGGCAAAACCTTTCCCCTGATCGCCCGCTCGCGCGGCTTCGACCGCAGCGTTGAGCGCCAGAATATTGGTCTGGAAGGCGATATCATTAATCAGCGTGGTGATGGAGCCAATGCGCTGCGTGCTGTCGGCAATTTCATCCATCGTTCTGACGACGCCCTGCATCGCCTGCCCGCCCTGCTCGGCCGCGCCACTGGCGGCAATTGAGAGTTTGTCGGCTGCCGCCGCCGTTTGCGAATTGCTTTGCACCGAGGCGTTCATCTCATTCATTGTCGCCACCGTCTGCTGAACATTGACCACCGTTTGGCGGGTGCGTTCGTTAAGGACATCATTGCCTCTGGCTAAGGTATCGCTTCCCTGACTGACACTGGAGACCTGGCTTGCGACATCATTTTTCAGCCAACGACAGATAAGCCCCAGTTGCCCAACAGATCGCAGAATCAGCCCCAGCTCATCGCTACGCTTGAGATGCTGCACGCTGTTACGCCCACCCGTCGCCACGCTTAATGCCTGACGTGCGACATTCTCTATCGGACGCACGATCTGTGCTTCCAAAACTACCGTGGCGAAGACAGTCAGCAATGCCGTAGCCAATAATGGTATCCACGATGTATGCGTCGCCAACAACATTCCTGCCAGCAGGATAAAAACACACGTCATAATAGACCGCACGCGCCAACGCAGCGGCATCGCGGGCAGCTTGCCCCACCAGCGTTTACTCACCACCATTCCTTTGTGCAGGCGTTTGTGGCTTCGCCCCTCTTTAAGCGCCCGATAAAGCGGCTCCGTGACCGCGATTTCTTCCGGTGTCGCCTGGGTACGAATTGACATATAGCCGGTCACTTTGCCTTGTCGCACCATTGGGATGGCGTTCGCGCGCACCCAATAATGGTCACCATTTTTACGCCGGTTTTTAACGATAGCGCTCCAGGGCTCACCCTGCTTCAGGGTGTACCACATATCGGCAAACGCCGCTTTTGGCATATCCGGATGGCGCACCAGATTATGCGGCTGACCGCTAATTTCTTCGAGGCTGTAACCGCTCACCTGAATGAACGCATCGTTCACGTGGGTGACGTAGCTGTTAAGGTCGGAGGTCGACATTAAGGTCGTGTGTTCATCCAGCGGGTATTCACGCTGACTAACCCAGGTTTGTGAAGACATGCAGGTATCCTTGCCGGTAATAAGGCTTATTGTGTAAAGGGTATGTCGGCGGTGAATACATTAGCTTTATTCGTTAATCTCGATTCAGCTCGCATTTTTAGAGGATATATTCTCTGATGCGTCAAAATGGCGCACGATCCGCCCTGTTTTCGCGCAATTCGCCCCATTCTGGCGAGAGGGTATTTCCCCTTCTCCTGCGACCATGCGGCTGCTGGACGATTAAATATTGTGCAACTGCATTTCTCCCTGGTGTTTATCCCGATTTTCAGCGCCCGCTTCGAAGTGGCGCATTCCCTGCAATACTTAATTCAGTATCGTGTGATACGTGAGCCCCGGGAGCATATTTTGAACAGATTACCTTCCAGCGCATCGGCTTTGGCCTGTAGCGCACACGCCCTGAATCTCATTGAAAAGCGCACGCTTGATCATGAGGAGATGAAAGCACTTAACCAGGAGGTCAGAGAATACTTTAAAGAGCACGTGAATCCGGGGTTTCTGGAGTATCGAAAATCTGTAACTGCTGGCGGGGATTACGGAGCCGTAGAGTGGCAAGCGGGGAGTCTGAATACGCTTGTCGACACCCAGGGACAGGAGTTTATTGATTGCCTGGGTGGCTTTGGCATTTTCAACGTGGGGCACCGTAATCCAGTTGTGGTTTCCGCCGTACAGAATCAGCTCGTCAAACAACCGCTACATAGCCAGGAACTGCTCGACCCGCTTCGGGCGATGCTGGCAAAAACGCTGGCCGCGCTGGCTCCGGGGAAACTGAAGTACAGTTTCTTCAGCAACAGTGGCACCGAATCCGTGGAAGCGGCGCTTAAGCTTGCCAAAGCGTACCAGTCGCCACGCGGTAAATTCACCTTCATCGCCACCAGCGGCGCGTTTCATGGCAAATCACTCGGCGCACTCTCGGCCACGGCGAAATCCACGTTCCGTAAACCGTTTATGCCGCTGCTGCCAGGCTTCCGTCATGTGCCGTTTGGCAACATTGATGCTATGCGTCTGGCGCTCTCTGAATGCCAGAAAACTGGCGATGACGTGGCGGCGGTGATCCTGGAACCTATCCAGGGTGAAGGCGGTGTGATCCTGCCACCGCCGGGTTATCTGCCGGCGGTACGCAAGCTGTGCGATGAGTTTGGCGCGTTATTGATCTTCGATGAAGTGCAAACCGGGATGGGCCGCACGGGCAAAATGTTTGCCTGCGAGCACGAAAACGTGCAGCCGGACATTCTGTGCCTGGCGAAAGCGCTCGGCGGCGGCGTGATGCCAATCGGTGCGACCATCGCCACCGAAGAGGTCTTTTCGGTGCTGTTCGATAATCCGTTCCTGCACACCACCACCTTTGGCGGTAACCCGCTGGCCTGTGCGGCGGCGCTGGCGACCATCAACGTGCTGTTGACGGAAAACCTCCCGGCACAGGCAGAGCAGAAAGGTGACATGCTGCTGGACGGCTTCCGCAGCCTGGCGCGTGAATACCCGGACGTGGTGCGGGAAGCGCGCGGCAAAGGAATGCTGATGGCCATAGAATTTGTTGATAACGAAATTGGCTACAGCTTCGCGAGCGAAATGTTCCGCCAGCGCGTGCTGGTTGCCGGAACGCTCAACAATGCCAAAACCATCCGCATTGAGCCACCACTGACGCTGACTATCGAGCAATGCGAACTGGTGCTGAAGGCGGCGCGTAAGGCACTGGCGTCGCTGCGTATTGAAAAACAGGTCACGACCGAACACTAAATCGCACGCCCCCAAGTCACTCATGGGGGCGTTCTTTGAATCCCATCACAATCCCCACATTCCCCTTTTCCCTTTTCGATGCCGACGGCTAAATTAAACTCATCCGACCACATAACAATAATTTTACATACTGGACAATCTTATGAGCTATCCGTCGCTGTTTGCCCCGCTGAATTTGGGCTTCACTACCCTTAAAAACCGCGTTCTGATGGGGTCAATGCACACCGGGCTGGAAGAACATGCGGAGGGTGCAGAACGTCTGGCGGCTTTCTATGCTGAACGGGCGCGTCACGGCGTGGCATTGATTGTCACCGGGGGCGTCGCACCGGCACTTTCCGGCGTGGGCATGGAAGGCGGTGCGGTGCTGAGTGATGCCAGCCAGCTTCCTCAGCATCGTCTGGTGACGGATGCGGTGCATCAGGAGGGCGGCAAAATCGCCCTGCAAATCCTGCACACCGGGCGCTACAGCTACCAGCCGCATCTGGTGGCGCCTTCGGCCATTCAGGCACCGATCAACCGCTTTACGCCCCATGCTTTGACGCACGACGAAATTCTCGTGCTGATTGATGATTTCGCCCGTTGCGCCCAACTGGCGCGGGAAGCGGGCTATGATGGCGTGGAAGTAATGGGTTCAGAAGGCTACCTGATTAACGAATTTCTGGCGGCACGCACCAATCATCGCGATGACGAATGGGGCGGCGACTATCCGCGCCGGATGCGCTTTGCCGTGGAAGTGGTGCGTGCGGTTCGTGAACGCGTGGGCAAAGATTTCATTATTATCTTCCGCCTCTCAATGCTGGATCTGGTGGAAGGCGGCGGCGCATTTGATGAAACCGTACAACTGGCGCAGGCCATTGAAGCAGCAGGGGCGACAATCATTAATACCGGCATTGGCTGGCACGAAGCGCGTATCCCCACCATCGCCACACCGGTGCCGCGCGGGGCATTCAGTTGGGTCACGCGCAAGCTAAAAGGCCACGTCGCGATCCCGCTGGTGACCACCAACCGCATCAACGATCCTCAGGTCGCGGAGGATATTCTGGCGCGCGGTGATGCAGACATGGTATCGATGGCGCGTCCATTCCTGGCCGACGCCGAATTGCTGTCAAAAGCGCAGGCGGGCCGCGCCGATGAGATCAACACCTGTATCGGCTGCAATCAGGCGTGCCTCGATCAGATTTTCGTCGGCAAGGTTACCTCCTGCCTGGTGAATCCCCGCGCCTGCCATGAAACCAAAATGCCGATTGTCCCGGCGCTAAAAAAGAAAAATCTCGCCGTCGTCGGCGCGGGCCCGGCAGGATTGGCGTTTGCCATCAACGCCGCCGCACGCGGGCATCAGGTCACGCTGTTTGATGCACATAGCGAAATTGGCGGGCAGTTTAATATCGCCAAACAGATCCCCGGCAAAGAAGAATTTTACGAAACGTTGCGTTACTACCGGCGGATGATCGACGTCACGGGCGTGACGCTTAAACTGAATCATCTCGTCACGGCGGATCATCTCCAGGCATTTGATGAAACGATCCTCGCCTGCGGGATCGTCCCGCGCATACCCGCGATTGACGGGATCGACCATCCCAAAGTGCTGACCTATCTTCAGGTGCTGCGCGATAAAGTTCCAGTGGGAAATTCGGTGGCCATTATCGGCTGCGGCGGCATTGGCTTTGATACCGCGATGTATTTAAGTCAGCCAGGCGTTTCTACCAGCCAGAATATTGCGGAATTTTGTCAGGAATGGGGCATCGACACCACGCTGCAACAGCCGGGCGGCCTGCGTCCGGAAGGTGCGCTGCTGCCGAAGAGCCCACGCAAGATCGTGATGCTTCAGCGTAAAGCGAGTAAACCCGGCGATGGGCTCGGCAAAACCACCGGCTGGATCCACCGGGCAACGCTGCTGTCGCGCGGCGTGAAGATGATCCCAGCGGTGCGTTATCAGAAGGTAGACGACGAAGGGCTACATATCACGATCGGCGATGAAGCGCAGGTGCTGAGGGTGGATCATGTGGTGATCTGTGCCGGGCAGGATCCACAGCGCGCGCTGGCACAGCCGCTGGCGGAAAGCGGGAAAACCGTGCATTTGATTGGCGGCTGCGATGTGGCAATGGAGCTGGACGCGCGGCGGGCAATCGCGCAGGGGACTAAGCTGGCACTGGAGATATGAAACCCTCTCCATGAGGGAGAGGGGATCTAGCGTGCGTGGTGTTAGGGCTGCGATGCCTTAATCAATGAACAACGCCGGTGAAATACCAAAACGGGCCGCCAGCTTTTTCGCGTGTTCAAGGGTTAACTTCCTTTGTCCGTTAAGAACTCGCGATACCATCGATTTGCTACCAATTTCGGGAAGATCGGATAACGTTAATCCGTACTGATCCATTAACGTACGGATTACCGCTATGCCTGCTGGCATCGCTTCAAGCCTCGCATTAAATTCAGCAAATTCCGGTGCGGATGTCTCCCAGGCCGTGATTTTTGCGCACACGAGGTCAACGAGCGGGTTATCAGGATCGTTAAGCAACAGATGCTCAATCAGTATAAGCGCTTCTCTATATTGCTCGTCATTCTGGATCCCTGCCAAAAAAGGAGCGGCTTTGGTGAGCTTTTCACCCGCCTTGAGCACATCAGAAATGACCATCATTTTTTTCCCCTTCTTCGATGTTCCGCCGTAAACCTGTCGTACTCTTTATGTGTGAAGACATGCCGAACATAGAACTTCTGCGAATCAAAAAAAATCATCACAATGACGCGTAATTCGTTTCCGCCAATGTCGATAACATAATGTTTATCCAGGTATTTAAGATTATCCAGAGAGGGGAAAAGCCCCTTTAGTGCCTCAGGCGTCCTGAAGTATCCTTTCGAAACCGCCTTCCCCAGCGCGAGGATTTCCATCGCATGCCGGGGAAATCTCTCGGCTGCATCTTTCAACGCTTTTTGTGTTATCAAGTGCATTCTTCATCAACTCCGTTGACAAATTGGCAATATCATAACGCATGTTGCCAAATTGGCAATACGTTAGGTCATCATGGCGAAATGAGATTACGCTTCAAACAGAGCGATACAAGAGAAGGGAAATGGAGAATTTTAATGCTGCGAGCACGCTTCCAGAAGCGGAGGTTTTGCTCCCTCTCCCTATGGGAGAGGGCCGGAATGAAGGATTCGCCTTAACGACGACGCCCCAACTTCACCGCTTTCAGCACCACAAACTTGCTGTTGGTGGCGATAGTGGTGCAGTTGCCGAAAATCTTCTTCAGCTTATGGAAATAGTCGAGATGACGGTTAGCCACGATATACAGCTCACCGTTAATTTTCAGGCAGCGACGTGCATGATGGAACATTTCCCAGGCCACATTATCGGTCAGCGCATGCTGCTGGTGGAACGGCGGGTTGCACAGCACCGCGTTGAAGCGGAACGGTTCGACGCCAGAGAGCGCGTTGTTGATCATAAACTCGCAGCGGTCAATCGCGTCCGGCAGGTTACTTTCAACGTTAAGGCGGCTGGAGGCGACCGCCATCGGTGATTCATCCACAAATACCACCGTCGCTTCTGGATTTTTTTCCAGCAGCGTCATGCCAATCACCCCGTTGCCGCAGCCGAGATCAACAATCTCACCTTCCAGGTTTTCCGGCAGATGCTCGATAAAGAAGCGTGCGCCGATATCCAGACCGGTGCGAGAGAAGACGTTCGCGTGGTTATGAATGGTCCACGAGGTACCTTCCAGCGGCCAACTCACGATTTGTGACTCATCGGCCAGCGCCGGCTTCGTGAAGGTGCAGTTGATCAGGCGCGCTTTTTTCCACGCAAGTGTGGTGGTCGTGGTGCCGAGGATTTTCTCGAACAGCGCCAGCGTAGAGTTATGAATATCACGCGCTTTCGCACCGCCGATAATACGGGTTTGCGGGGTCACGACCTCACGCAACGCGCGCAGTTGTTGCTCCAGCAGCGCCAGCGTTTTCGGGATTTTAATCAGTACAACGGCAGGCGCAGACGGGTATTCTGCGGTGCTGTCGAGAAATCTGACGCTGGATTCGTCAATGTCGTTATGGCGCAGGTTTTCACGCGTGCCCAGCTCGCTGACGTAAGAGTCGCCAATGCTGTACGGCTTATGCTCTACCAGCGCGCAGCTCAGTGCACCGAAGCTGTCGTTAAAAATCAGGACCGGGCCGTTGATTTCGGTGTCGTCCAACTGCTGCAGCAGATACTCATCCGCCGCTTCCCACGCCTGTAGCGGGTTGACGTCGTCCGTCTCCGGGAAACGTTTCAGGTTCAGTGAACGGAAACCGTTGTCTATGTGGCTCATCGGCCCTCCAGAATGGTAAAATTTGGCGTTATCCCTGAAAAGGGTGCGTGAGTATACACTTTTTAATCCGATTTGGGGCTGTGATGACGCAACTAACTTATCTCCAGGGCTACCCGGAACACCTGCTGGCACAAGTGCGCACGCTTATTGCAGAAGGGCGTCTGGGTACCGTGCTGGCAAAGCGCTATCCCGGCACGCACGATTTCGCCACCGATAAAGCGCTGTGGCAGTACACACAGGATCTGAAAAGCCAGTATCTGCGCAACGCGCCACCCATTAATAAGGTGATGTATGACAATAAGATCCATGTGCTGAAAAACGCGCTGGGCCTGCATACCGCCGTTTCGCGCGTGCAGGGCGGAAAGCTAAAAGCCAAAGCGGAGATTCGCGTTGCCACCGTTTTTCGCACCGCGCCAGAGCCGTTCCTGCGTATGATTGTGGTGCATGAATTAGCGCATCTGAAAGAGAAAGAGCACGACAAAGCGTTTTACCAGCTTTGCTGCCATATGGAGCCGCAGTATCACCAGCTGGAGTTTGATACCCGGTTGTGGCTGACACAGATGTCGCTGGGGCAAGGCAAAATCTGAAATCGATAGCGGATCGTTATGATTTTATCCACTAACGTCTACAATCGTCTTCCCCCCGTATTTGTTAAGGATAACGCTCAATGCTGCGCGCGCTAGCCCGTTTTCTTCGTCACATTATTTTCTCTCGACGCATGTTCAGGTTCGCCTGTTTTCTATTGTTTGCGGCTATTGCCATGATATTTTTCGCCAACCGGGAGATAGTCAAGACGAGCGAGCACCTGACGTGGAATGATGTTAACGCTATCCCCGTGCGTAATGTGGGATTGCTGTTAGGCGCCAGACCGGGCAATAACTACTTCACCCGGCGAATTAACGCCGCAGCGGAACTGTATCATTCCGGGAAAGTAAAATGGCTGCTGGTGAGCGGCGATAATGGCCGTAAAAATTACGATGAGTCTTCCGGCATGCAGCAGGCGTTGATCGCCAAAGGCGTGCCCGCCAGCGCTATCTTCTGTGACTACGCTGGATTCTCCACTCTCGACTCCGTCGTGCGCGCCAATAAAGTCTTTGGGGAAAATAACATCACGATTATCTCGCAGGAATTCCATAATCAACGCGCCATCTGGCTGGCGAAGCAATATGGCATTGATGCCATCGGCTATAACGCTGAGGATTTGGATCAAGGCCGCGGCAAGCTGGTGCGTCTGCGCGAAAAACTCGCCCGCGTCAGCGCAGTGATTGATGCAACAATCCTCCACCGTCAGCCCAAATATCTCGGCCCTACGGTCATGATTGGCCCGAACAGCGAGCACGGTTGCCCCGCCACGAAATAAGTGCGTTACTGCGCACTCATTTTGTCGCGCCAGCGTGCTACATTGAAGGAAGATCCCCTTTTATGGAGCACGTCAGCGTCTATGATACGTTTCGCAGTTATTGGCACAAACTGGATAACCAAACAGTTTGTCGATGCCGCCCACGAGACCGGCAAATATAAGCTTACCGCTATCTACTCCCGCAGCCTTGAGCAGGCCCAAACGTTCGCCAACGATTACCCCGTCGAGCATCTTTTTACTTCGCTTGAAGCGATGGCGCAAAGCGATGCCATCGATGCGGTATACATCGCCAGCCCGAACTCGCTCCATTTCCCGCAAACTCAACTGTTCTTGCGCCATAAAAAGCATGTAATTTGCGAGAAGCCGCTGGCCTCGAACCTGCGCGAAGTGGAAGCCGCGATTGAAACCGCACGCGAAAATCAGGTGGTGCTGTTCGAGGCGTTTAAAACCGCCAGCCTGCCGAATTTCCTGCTGTTGCAGCAGTCGCTCAGTAAAGTAGGCAAGGTGCGTAAAGCGCTTATCAACTACTGTCAGTACTCTTCACGCTATCAGCGTTATCTCGATGGCGAGAATCCAAATACCTTTAATCCGGCGTTCTCCAACGGTTCGATTATGGATATCGGTTTTTATTGCCTGGCCTCGGCGGTTGCGCTGTGGGGCGAGCCGCACGGCGTACAGGCATCGGCAAGCCTGCTGGAAAGCGGCGTGGATGCACACGGTCTGGTGGTGCTCGACTACGGCGATTTCAGCGTCACTTTGCAGCACTCAAAAGTAAGTGACTCGGTGCTGCCGAGCGAAATTCAGGGCGAAGAGGGTTCACTGGTCATCGAGAAGATTTCCGAATGCCAGAAAGTCACCTTCGTGCCGCGCGGCGGCAAAGCGCAGGATCTCTCTCAACCGCAGCATATTAATACTATGCTGTATGAAGCAGAGGTCTTTGCCCGTCTGGTGGAAACCAATGAAGTGAACCATCCGGGTCTTGCCGTCAGCCGTACCACGGCAAAACTGCAAACGGAGATTCGCCGCCAAACAGGTGTCACCTTCCCTGCTGATGACATCAGTGAGCAGGTACCAGCGTAAAGCTATGTAAAACGGATGTTACAGGCCATTGACGCCATTGATGGTCTGTAATATTTTGTAACCTGCAAAGGGGAGTAACTTCCTTGCCGGTGGGCCGTCATTACGATATGTGAAAAACCATATCCGGTCGCCGGGCAATAAAACGTATGCACCTTCGGATAACCGTTTGAAGGGCATACTTTTTGTTGTAAGTGAGACCTTGCCGGAAGGCGAGGTCTATGCATAAAAAAGCAGCGGCTGACGTCTTTCGACATCAGCCGTTTTTTTATGCGTAAGGAAAATATCTATGAATAGTGTCGGCACACCGTTGCTGTGGGGCGGATTCGCTGTCGTCGTCGTGATTATGTTAGCCATCGACCTGATGTTGCAGGGCCGACGCGGCGCTAACGCCATGACCATGAAACAGGCTGCAGCCTGGTCTATCGTCTGGGTCACGCTCTCGTTGTTGTTCAACGCTGCCTTCTGGTGGTATCTGGCGGAAACTCAGGGTCGCGCGGTTGCCGATCCGCAGGCTCTCGCTTTCCTTACCGGTTATCTGATTGAGAAATCGCTGGCCGTGGATAACGTCTTCGTCTGGTTGATGTTGTTCAGCTACTTCTCGGTTCCGGCAGCGCTGCAACGCCGCGTGCTGGTTTATGGTGTATTAGGTGCGATTGTGCTGCGTACGATCATGATCTTCGCCGGTAGCTGGCTTATCACCCAGTTTGAATGGCTGCTGTATGTGTTCGGCGCATTCCTGCTGTTCACCGGTATCAAGATGGCGCTGGCAAAAGAGGATGAGAGCGGCATTGGCGATAAACCGCTGGTACGCTGGCTGCGCGGCCATCTGCGCATGACCGATAAGATAGAGGGCGAGCACTTCTTTGTGCGCCAAAAAGGTGTTATCTACGCCACACCGCTATTACTGGTGCTGATTCTGGTCGAGTTCAGCGACATTATCTTCGCCGTTGATAGCATCCCGGCGATCTTCGCGGTCACCACCGATCCGTTTATCGTGCTGACCTCTAACCTGTTCGCGATCCTCGGCCTGCGTGCCATGTACTTCCTGCTGGCGGGCGTGGCAGAGCGCTTCTCGATGCTCAAATATGGCCTGGCAGTGATCCTGGTGTTTATCGGTATCAAGATGCTGATCGTCGATTTCTACCACATCCCTATCGCGATTTCGCTGGGCGTGGTGGGCGGCATTCTGGTATTGACGCTGCTTATCAACGCCTGGGTGAACCACCAGAACGACAAGAAGAATCAGCAAGCTTAAGCTTTTCCGCCGGGCAGCAGTACGCTGCCCGGTAGCGATGTAAAATTAAAGTTAAAAAATATGATGCACCGCGTAAATTCCAGCATTTTACGCTTCCCCGCCAGCCAACTTTCCTTATACTCAACCAGGCAAACATTTTTTTACATCCTGACATAAACGAGACAAAAAACTCGTAACCGGGATGGCACATTACATCACTGGAAGGAATACATTCATGACGACATCTCCGTCTTCCAGCTTCTTTCGCCGCCTGGTGCAGGGAAGTCTGGTAAAACAAATATTGATTGGTCTGGTGCTGGGTATCGCGCTGGCATTAATTTCAAAACCGGCTGCGGAAGCCACGGGCCTGCTCGGTACGCTTTTTGTTGGCGCCCTGAAAGCGGTCGCGCCGGTACTGGTACTCACGCTGGTTATGGCCTCGATTGCTAACCATCAACAAGGGCAAAAAACCAATATCCGCCCTATTCTGTGGATGTATTTGCTGGGCACCTTCTCGGCGGCGTTAACTGCGGTGGTGGTGAGCTTTATGTTCCCCTCCACGCTTCAACTCACAACCGGCGCGACGGACATTACCCCGCCAACAGGTATTGTACAGGTGATGCACGGGTTGCTGATGAGTATCGTCGCCAACCCGATTCATGCCCTGATTAATGCGAACTACATCGGGATTCTGGTGTGGGCCGTGGGTCTGGGCTTCGCCCTGCGTCACAGCAATGACACCACCAAAAACCTGGTCAACGATATGTCCAACGCGGTCACCTTTATTGTTAAGGTGGTGATTCGCTTTGCGCCAATTGGTATCTTCGGCCTGGTCTCTTCCACCCTCGCCACCACCGGTTTTTCCGCGCTGTGGGGCTACGCGCAAATTCTGCTGGTTCTGGTCGGCTGTATGGCCGTCGTGGCGCTGGTGATCAACCCGCTGCTGGTATGGCTGCACATCCGCCGCAACCCGTATCCGCTGGTCTTTACCTGCCTGCGTGAAAGCGGCGTGACCGCCTTCTTCACCCGCAGTTCTGCGGCGAACATTCCAGTGAATATGTCGCTGTGCGAGAAGCTGAATCTGGATCGCGATACTTACTCGGTTTCCATTCCGCTGGGTGCGACAGTGAACATGGCTGGCGCGGCAATTACCATCACCGTGCTCACACTGGCGGCGGTGCATACACTGGGCATTCCGGTTGACCTACCGACAGCGCTGCTGCTAAGTGTGGTGGCATCCCTGTGCGCCTGCGGCGCATCGGGTGTGGCGGGGGGTTCACTGCTGCTGATCCCGCTGGCCTGCAATATGTTCGGCATTCCGAACGAAATCGCCATGCAGGTGGTTGCTGTCGGCTTTATCATCGGCGTATTGCAGGACTCCTGCGAAACTGCAATCAACTCCTCCACCGACGTGATGTTCACCGCCGCCGTTTGCCAGGCAGAAGATGCTCGCCTGGCGAAGGACGCGCTGCGGGGCTAATGCTTTTCCCCTTCGCCATCAGGCGGAGGGGCTTTCTTTCTGTACTTTCTTCTCGACGTTGAACGGATCAATCCCGCGACGCTGCATGCGCCAGAAACGGATGATATTCAGGCCGTTCATCACCAGAAAACTTCCCTCAATCATGGTTCCGCCTATCGAGCCAAGCCAAAAGTTATGGATAACCCAGCAGGCCGTTGAGCACCACATCACGCAGCGCACCGACAACCCTTTACAACGAAACAACGCCCACGTACTGGCCACCGTACCGGCAATGGGCAGCAGTTCCATCGCGTGGTGCAGCTTGCTGAGCCCCAGAATCAGCGTCAGGGCGATAAATACAAACATTACCCAGATGCGGCGGGTGTACACCGAAATTAGGGTGCGGATGACGTTGAGCTCCGCGCTCATTCCCGCCGGAATTGCCCCCATCAGAAAAAAATGCACGCCAATCGTCGCACTGTAGAGAGAGAGCTGAAACTTAAAGCGCCGCTCATCACGGTTGATGAAAGTGGTGATACCGATTAAAAACGCGAGTACCCCTACGCCCTGGGCAAGCCAATACGCAGTCATGGAGAAGTCCTTATTGAACACCATAAAAAAACGGCGTTTCAGGAAGTGAAACGCCGTTTTATCGTATCAGATCACATTTTTATTACAATGTGACGCCGCTCTTAAAGATTGCCAGTTCACGGAAATCGTTACGCTCATTGCAGGTCTGTTTGCCGTTGGCAAAATCGACAATCGCATCCACAAACTCGTTCAGCAGTTGCGACATCGCTTTGCCGTGAATCAACTGACCCGCGTCGAAGTCGATCCAGTGTTTTTTCTTCGCCGCCAGTTCACTGTTGGTAGCGATTTTCACCGTCGGCACAAAACCGCCGTACGGCGTACCGCGACCGGTACTGAACAGCACCATGTGGCAGCCCGCGCCCGCCAGCGCGCTGGTGGCAACCGCATCGTTACCCGGCGCGCTCAACAGGTTCAGACCCGGCGTTTTCAGACGCTCACCGTAGCGCAGCACATCCACCACCTGGCTGGAGCCCGCTTTCTGCGTGCAGCCCAGCGATTTATCTTCCAGCGTGGTGATACCCCCCGCCTTGTTGCCCGGTGATGGGTTCTCGTAGATAGGCTGATCATGGGCAATGAAGTACTGCTTGAAGTCATTGACCATGGTGACCAGTTTCTCAAACGTCGCTTCGTCACGGCAGTGGCTCATCAGAAGCTGTTCCGCGCCAAACATTTCCGGCACTTCAGTCAGTACGGTGGTACCGCCGTTGGCAATCACGTAGTCGGAGAAGCGACCCAGCATCGGGTTGGCGGTGATCCCGGAAAGGCCATCGGAACCGCCGCACTCAAGGCCAAATTTCAGCTCGCTGAGCTTGCCCGGTACGCGTTGATCGTTACGCATCACGTTGTACAGCTGATGAAGATGCGCAATCCCCGCTTCCACTTCATCGTCCTGGTGTTGGCAAATCATAAAGTGGACGCGGTCGGCATCAAACTCACCCAGCGTTTCGCGGAAGGCATCGACCTGGTTGTTTTCACAACCCAGACCAATCACCAGCACCGCGCCCGCGTTAGGGTGACGCACCATGTTTTGCAGCATGGTGCGGGTATTAATATGGTCGTCGCCCAGCTGAGAGCAGCCGTAAGTGTGGCTGAAGAGATGCACGCCATCAGTACCTTCAGCGTCATTCGTCTCTTTCAGGAAACGCGTCTGGATCTGACGGGCGATGCCGTTCACACAGCCCACCGTCGGCAGGATCCAGAGTTCGTTACGCACCCCAACGTCACCGTTAGCGCGACGATAAATATTGATATCGCGATCTGCCGCTTGCGCCGCTTCAGGCTGGAAATCGGGTTGATAGCTATACGTATCCAGGTCGCTCAGATTGGTACGCGTATTGTGCGAGTGAATATGTTCACCCGCGGCAATATCCACCAGCGCATGACCAATGGGTAAACCATACTTAATGACGTTTTCACCTTTGGCGATAGGGCACAACGTGAATTTATGCCCACGCGCTACCGCCTGACGGAGCGTTACCGTCTGGTTGTCGACCGTGACTTCCGTGCCTTCAGCCAAATCCGCTAATGCTACCGCAACGTTATCCAGCGCATGGATCTTGATGTATTGCATATCAACCCCAGACCTTAGTTCAGTTCAATGGCGAAGTAGTCACGCGCATTGTTAAAGCAAATGTTTTTCACCATCTCGCCCAGCAGGTTGATATCCGCTGGCGCTTCGCCCGCAGTCACCCAGCGGCCAATCATCTGGCACAGAATGCGACGGAAGTATTCATGACGGGTATAAGACAGGAAGCTGCGGCTATCGGTCAGCATGCCAACAAAGCGGCTCAGCAGGCCCAGTTGTGCGAGCTGAGTCATCTGACGTTCCATACCGTCTTTCTGGTCGTTGAACCACCAGCCGGAACCGAACTGCATTTTGCCCGGCATTCCTTCCCCCTGGAAGTTACCGATCATGGTGCCCAGCACTTCGTTGTCGCGCGGGTTCAGACAGTACAGGATGGTTTTCGGCAGCAGATTCTGTTCATTCTGTTTGCTCAGCAGCTTGGAGAGCTCTTCCGCCATCGGGCGGTCGTTGATGGAGTCGAAACCGACATCCGCGCCCAGCAGCTTGAACTGACGCAGGTTGTTATTACGCAGCGCGCCAATGTGGTACTGCTGTACCCATTCGCGACGCGCGTATTCTGCGCCGAGGAACACCAGCACCGCCGTTTTGAACTGCGCGACTTCATGCTCGCTCAGGGTCTCACCCGCCAGACGACGCGCCAGGATGCTATCCAGCTCGGCTTCGCTCGCTTCGGCAAACATCACCACATCCAGCGCGTGGTCAGACACTTTACAGCCGTGTGCGGCGAAGTGGTCGAGACGTTTGGTCAGCGCGCTTTGCAGGTCGGTGAAACGACGGATATCGGTATCAGACACTTCACCCAGCTTCGCCATGTAGTCGTTGAAGGTGGCCTGTTCAATGTTGAACGCTTTATCCGGACGCCAGCTTGGCAGCACTTTGATGGAGAAGGTGCTGTCTTTCGCCACGGTCGCGTGGTGTTCCAGCGAGTCGATCGGGTCATCGGTGGTGCCGACCATTTTCACGTTCATCTGCTGCATGATGCCGCGCGCGGAGAATTTG
Organism: Pseudocitrobacter faecalis; assembly: GCA_003315335.1. Lineage (GTDB taxonomy): Bacteria > Pseudomonadota > Gammaproteobacteria > Enterobacterales > Enterobacteriaceae > Pseudocitrobacter > Pseudocitrobacter faecalis. The sequence goes on along the minus strand of QNRL01000009.1, from coordinate 172,827 downwards.
TCCTGCGCCAGCAGTTCGTTGCATTCGTTCCAGATTTCGTCGGCGGTAGACGGCGAAAGCAGTTTGCCAGTGATGCCAAACGGACGACGCAGTTCGAGGTGCGTCCAGTGGTATAACGGGTTGCCGATAGTGTGTGGTACGGTCGCCGCCCACGCATCAAATTTTTCCCGATCGGATGCGTCACCGGTGCACAGACGCTCTGCCACACCGTTGGTACGCATGGCGCGCCATTTGTAGTGATCGCCTTTCAACCAGATGTCATACAGGTTATTAAAACGATAGTTTTCAGCAATCTGCTGCGGCGGCAGGTGGCAATGATAGTCAAAAATCGGCTGATCTTTTGCGTAGTCGTGGTACAGACGGCGGGCAAATTCGGTATCTAACAGAAAATCTTCAGTCATAAACGGGGTCATTATCGTCTTCCTCTCACGAGTGGTCAGATGTTTATCTGTAATGCTGACAAAGTTATCACACCAATTTCGCCAAGCCGAAGATTTTTTCGTGAGTTAGATCAATAAAAATTGACAAAAAATGACATTAAAAAACTAAAAAAAGCGCCACAAGCCGCGCCACGACTGGTTTTAAGCCCTACCACCTATATCCACACTCAAATTACCTCTTTTGTGACAGCATTCACCTTTTAAAGTTGTATGACAAGTTATTGTGCACCCCGTCAAACATAAGCCGACGGAATGCATGTTGGTGAAAAATTCAACTGACTTAACGGTACGGATACCGAATTAAGCACGAGTACGAAGGCAAGGTTCGGGTCGTACCGGGTTCTCCCGGTAAGCCCCTCGATTGAGACATCCTCCCGTAGTACTGGATGAAGACCGTATGAAAATGCGGAATAACGACACGATGAGGTTTACATGCGTAAAATTAAAGGATTACGTTGGTACATGATCGCACTGGTGACGCTGGGCACCGTGCTGGGCTACCTGACGCGTAATACCGTTGCAGCTGCTGCTCCAACCCTGATGGAAGAGCTGCACATTTCTACACAGCAATACTCCTATATCATTGCCGCTTACTCCGCGGCCTATACGGTGATGCAGCCTGTAGCCGGTTATGTGCTGGATATTCTGGGCACCAAAATTGGTTACGCCTTCTTCGCCGTTGCCTGGGCTGTCTTCTGCGGTGCAACCGCGCTGGCAGGTAGCTGGGGGGGACTGGCGCTGGCACGTGGTGCGGTCGGTGCGGCAGAAGCGGCAATGATCCCGGCTGGCCTGAAAGCGAGCTCCGAATGGTTCCCGGCAAAAGAGCGTTCTATCGCGGTGGGTTACTTCAACGTCGGCTCCTCTATCGGTGCGATGATTGCGCCTCCGTTGGTGGTATGGGCAATCGTCATGCACAGCTGGCAGATGGCATTTATTATCTCTGGTGTGCTGAGCTTCGCATGGGCAATGGCCTGGCTTATCTTCTACAAACACCCGCGTGACCAGAAAAAACTGACTGACGAAGAACGCGACTACATCATTAATGGTCAGGAAGCACAGCATCAGGTGGGTACGGCGAAGAAAATGTCCGTCGCTCAGATCCTGCGTAATCGCCAGTTCTGGGGTATCGCCCTGCCGCGCTTCCTGGCAGAACCGGCCTGGGGTACTTTCAACGCCTGGATCCCCCTGTTCATGTTTAAAGTTTATGGCTTTAACCTGAAAGAAATCGCTATGTTCGCCTGGATGCCAATGCTGTTTGCTGACCTGGGCTGTATCATTGGCGGTTACCTGCCGCCGCTGTTCCAGCGTTGGTTTGGTGTGAACCTGATTGTTTCCCGTAAGATGGTTGTGACGCTGGGCGCCCTGCTGATGATTGGCCCAGGCATGATTGGTCTGTTCACCAGCCCGTACGTGGCAATCGGCCTGCTGTGCATCGGTGGCTTTGCTCACCAGGCACTGTCTGGCGCGCTGATTACGCTCTCTTCTGACGTATTCGGTCGTAACGAAGTGGCTACGGCTAACGGCCTGACCGGGATGTCCGCCTGGCTCGCAAGTACTCTGTTCGCACTGGTCGTCGGTGCGCTGGCTGATACCATCGGCTTCAGCCCGCTGTTCGCGGTACTGGCGGTATTTGACCTGTTGGGTGCGCTGGTTATCTGGACGGTGCTGAAAAACAAACCGGCTGACGAGGTTGAGCAAGAAACGCATCAACCGGCGACACAAAGCTAGTTTGATGTTTAGCGAGATGTGATGAAAGCCGCCTCCGGGCGGCTTTTTTCATGCCGTATTATGGTGAGAGTCTCGTAAAAGTGGTATAACAAATCTAATCTGCCGTACCCTGCCTGGAGAGAATATGGAAATCACTGACGCACGTCGTTTATATCAGCAACTTGCCGCTGAGCTGAAAGAGCGCATTGAGCAAGGTGTCTATCTCGTGGGCGACAAACTGCCTGCCGAGCGCTTTATCGCTGACGAAAAATGCGTGAGTCGGACGGTGGTTCGCGAAGCCATTATCATGCTGGAAGTCGAAGGCTACGTTGAAGTACGTAAAGGTTCCGGCATCCATGTTATTTCCAATACGCCACGCCATCAGCAGGCGCCAGACGAATCGATGGAATTCGCCAATTATGGCCCGTTCGAACTGCTGCAGGCTCGCCAGCTCATTGAAAGTAATATTGCCGAGTTTGCCGCCACGCAGGTGACCAAGCAGGACATCATGAAGCTGATGGAGATCCAGGACAAAGCGCGCAACGAGAAGTGTTTCCGCGACTCCGAGTGGGATCTGCAGTTCCACATTCAGGTCGCGCTGGCCACGCAGAATACCGCCCTTGCCGCCATCGTCGAGAAAATGTGGACCCAGCGCAGCCATAACCCGTACTGGAAAAAACTGCATGAGCATATTGATGCGCGTACGGTCGATAACTGGTGCGACGATCACGACCAAATCCTGAAAGCGCTCATCCGCAAAGACCCGCATGCCGCCAAACTGGCGATGTGGCAGCATCTGGAAAACACCAAGCTGATGCTGTTTAACGAAACCAGCGATGACTTCGAATTTAATGCTGACCGCTACCTGTTCGCCGAAAATCCGGTTGTGCACCTCGACACGGCCGCCAACGGCACGAAATAATCTCCCTGAATCCCTTCTCAGGCCGTCTTCAGACTGGCCTGACGTTTATTGTGGGTAAGCAAAACATATATAGTGTCAGCCTTTGTAAATACCCTCGCCTCTCACCCACGCAACCCGCAAAATCAATCCTCAACAAACTGCAAAATCTGTGACGCAAAACTCAGGCGTTTGTTACAATTAGATGCATTTTGTCGTTCTGTAAGTTAGCAATTGCTTACTTCGCCATTAACACGGATGTGTTTACCGCGACCGATTAAAATATAAACAATGTCGCAGTTCGTTCAGGCGTTACGTTAATCGTTGTACCAGGAATCGTGAATGGAACTATTATCCCAGTTATTAAATGCATTATGGAGCCAGGATTTCGAAACCCTGTCGAATCCGTCCATGATTGGCATGCTCTACTTTGTTTTGTTTATGATCCTGTTCCTTGAGAACGGATTGTTACCTGCCGCCTTCCTGCCGGGCGATAGCCTGCTGGTGTTGATTGGCGTTCTGATTGCCAAAGGCGCGCTGGGTTTCCCACAAACTATTTTGTTGCTCACCACCGCCGCAAGCCTGGGCTGTTGGCTCAGTTACATTCAGGGGCGATGGCTGGGGAATACGCGCATTGTGCAGAACTGGCTTTCCCATCTTCCTGCTCACTATCACCAGCGCGCCCATCATTTGTTCCACAAACATGGGCTCTCGGCGCTGCTGATTGGCCGCTTTATCGCCTTTGTGCGTACCCTGCTGCCAACTATCGCCGGGATATCCGGCCTGAGCAATGCACGCTTCCAGTTCTTTAACTGGATGAGCGGCCTGCTGTGGGTACTTATCCTCACTTCACTGGGATACCTGCTTGGCAAAACGCCGGTGTTCCTGAAGTATGAAGATGCGCTGATGTCATGTCTGATGCTGTTGCCAGTCGCCCTGTTGATCATTGGCCTGGTCGGTTCGCTGGTTGTTCTGTGGAAGAAAAAATACGGCAACCGGAGCTCATAATGGGGCTGAAACAGGTCACGCTACGTCGGTTTACCCTGAGCCTTGGCGCATTACTGCTGTTTTGCGCCATTCTCTGGCTCTGCGCGACATTACAGCAGAAAGAGTCCACGTTGGCGATTCGCCCACTCAATCAGGGCACCAGCATGCCGGATGGCTTCTCCATCTGGCATCATCTGGATGCTAACGGCATACAGTTCAAAAGCATCACGCCGCAAAAAGATGCGCTACTCATTAAATTCGAGTCCAGCGCACAGAGCGCCGCAGCCAAAAAGGTGCTCGACAGCACGCTCCCGCACGAGTACATCATCGCTCAGCAGGATGACGATCGCGATGCCACCACCTGGCTTTCGCTATTGCGCGACACGCCGCATCGCTTTGGATAATTCTGTATCTAATCACTGGCTTTGGTGATTTCCCGATTTTCTAACTATGCTTGAGTAAGTGGGCGTAATCTTTTACCCCTCTTTACTGGAACCCGTACATTCCTGATGTACTTAACACAATGGAAGGTTTCTTACATGAAATACCGCATCGCACTGACCATCGCACTTCTTTCCCTCACCGCCGGGGCAAGCGCAACGACGCTGTGCCAGGAGAAAGAACAGGACATCCAGCGTGAGATCAGCTATGCCGAAAAGCATAACAATCAAAACCGCATTAATGGCCTGAAAAAAGCGTTGAGCGAGGTTAAAGCTAACTGTTCCGACAGTCAGTTACGCGCTGAGCATCAGGAAAAAATTGCCGAGCAGAAAGAGGAGATCGCCGAACGTCAGCGTGACCTGCAGGAAGCAAAGCAAAAAGGCGATGCGGATAAAATTGCCAAACGCGAACGCAAACTCGCGGAATCACAGCACGAGCTTAAAGAACTGGAGTCTCGCCAGTACTAAGCACATGGACATTCAAACAGGAGAGCATCATGTCTAAAGATACCAATGCAGATAACCTGCGCGCGGAACTGAAATCACTGGCTGACACCCTGGAAGAAGTACTGAATAGCTCCTCTGATAAGTCGAAAGAAGAGATCAGCAAATTACGCAGTAAAGCGGAAAGCGCGCTGAAAGAGAGCCGTCATCGTCTGGGTGAAACCAGCGATGCGCTGGCTAAACAGACCCGCGAAGCCGCCGCGCGTGCCGATGGCTACGTGCGTGAAAACCCGTGGACCGGCGTCGGCATTGGCGCGGCGGTTGGTCTGGTTCTGGGTGTGCTGCTGACGCGTCGCTAATAATGGCGGATTATCAACACACACAAGGCCCAGGGAAAAATATCCTCGGCATCGGCCAACGCCTGGTGACCGTACTGGTGCAAATGGTGGAAACGCGGGTGCGCCTGGCGGTGGTGGAGCTGGAAGAAGAGAAAGCGAATATCTTCCAGCTACTCCTGCTGGTTGGCTTAACGTTGCTGTTTGCCGCTTTCGGCCTGATGAGCCTGCTGGTGCTCATTATCTGGGCGGTCGATCCGCAGTATCGGCTGAACGTGATGATTGGCACCACCGTGACCTTACTGGTGCTGGCATTAATCGGCGGGCTCTGGACGCTACGAAAAGTGCGGCACTCAACCCTGCTGCGTCATACACGCCATGAGCTGGCCAATGACCGGGCATTGCTGGAGGATGACCGTGAGTAACCGAAAGGAGCGTGAGGCGCGTAAGGCGTATTTACTGAGCCAGATTCAGCAACAGCGGCTGGACTTAAGTGCGGGCCGACGCGACTGGCTGGAACTCACTCAGGTCTACGACCGCAAATGGGCGATGCTGCTCAGCCTGCGAACCTGGGCGCTGGCCGGTAGCGGCGTGTTCGCCGTCTGGGGCCTGCGCCAGCCAAACAGACTGGTTCGCTGGGCTCGGCGCGGGTTCAGTCTCTGGAGCGCATGGCGGCTGGTGAAAACGACGCTACGTTAATCTGATACAGGCCCGGTACACAATGCCGGGCCTTGTTTTCAGGCGAGTGCTTCTATCTCGGCAACAGTCAGGCCGGTGGTTTTGGCGATGATTGCCACGTCGATATCGCTGGCTAATAGTGCCTGGGCGATTTGGCGTTGCGTTCGCCCTTAGCAAACCCTTTATCAAGACCTTTACTGAAACCTTCGCGGCGGCGAATATGCTTTTGCAGAAATTCCAGCACCGCCATTCGCCTATGCGTGGCGATCCCATCATCTGACAGCACCGTGATTTCCTGCGCCAGGTATCCTGCCGATCGCCCTCGCCGACAGCAGGCAATTCACCACTCCCCGATCCGCCTCGACAAAAATATTCATCTTGCATTGCATTACTCAGAATTTTTGAAGAAATTCGACAGTTTTCCTTGCTAACAATTGATCCAGGCCGCGGGTATTCTTCTTTCCATCGACAGCAGGCACACGGCATCAACGTGTATTTGCACAATAAATAACATTGTTCGCCCGATGGGTTTCCTGGAGTTTTAAGATGAAAAAATTAGAAGATGTTGGTGTACTGGTAGCGCGCATTCTGATGCCAATTCTGTTCATTACCGCAGGTTGGGGCAAAATCACCGGTTATGCGGGTACACAGCAATATATGGAAGCGATGGGCGTCCCTGGCTTTATGCTGCCGCTGGTTATCCTGCTTGAGTTTGGCGGCGGTCTGGCAGTGCTGTTTGGCTTCCTGACCCGTACCACCGCGCTGTTTACCGCGGGCTTTACCATCCTGACCGCATTCCTGTTCCACAGTAACTTTGCGGAAGGCGTAAACTCGCTGATGTTTATGAAAAACCTCACCATCGCAGGCGGTTTCCTGCTGCTGGCCATCACTGGCCCGGGCGCATTCAGCATCGACCGTGTGCTGAATAAAAAATGGTAATCGCACTATACTGAATGAATTAAAGCGAGGAGACATCTCCTCGCTTTTGCTATCTGAAGGAGAGAAAAATGGGACAACTGATTGACGGCGTCTGGCATGACACCTGGTATGACACCAAATCCACCGGGGGAAAATTTCAACGTTCGGTCTCGGCATTCCGTAACTGGCTCACTGCGGATGGCGAAGCAGGCCCATCGGGCGTCGGCGGGTTTGCCGCTGAGAAAGATCGCTATCACCTGTACGTGTCACTCGCCTGTCCGTGGGCGCACCGCACGCTGATTCTGCGCAAGCTGAAAGGCCTGGAACCGTTTATCTCCATGTCCGTGGTCAACCCGCTGATGCTGGAAAATGGCTGGACTTTCGATGACAGCTTCCCGGCGGCAACCGGCGATGCGCTGTATCAACATGAATTCCTTTATCAACTCTACCTGCATGCCGACCCGCACTACACCGGTCGCGTCACCGTGCCGGTTCTGTGGGATAAGAAAAATCATACTATCGTCAGCAACGAATCCGCTGAAATCATTCGTATGTTCAATACGGCCTTCGATGGTCTGGGCGCGAAAGCGGGTGACTACTACCCCGTTGCCCTGCGTGAACAGATTGACGAACTGAACGGCTGGATCTACGACACCGTGAATAATGGCGTCTACAAGGCCGGTTTTGCCACCAGCCAGGAGGCCTACAGCGATGCGGTAGAGAAAGTCTTTACCTCGCTGGAACGTCTGGAACAGATCCTCGGCCAGCATCGTTACCTGACAGGCAATCAGCTTACTGAAGCCGATATTCGCCTGTGGACGACGCTGATCCGCTTTGATCCGGTTTATGTGACGCACTTTAAGTGCGACAAACACCGCATCAGCGATTACCTGAATCTGCACGGTTTTATGCGCGATATCTATCAGATGCCGGGGATTGCCGAGACGGTGAATTTCGACCATATCCGCAACCACTATTTCCGCAGCCATAAGACCATTAACCCAACGGGAATCATTTCCATTGGGCCGTGGCAGGATCTTGACGAGCCGCACGGGCGTGATGAGCGCTTCCGCTAATGACACAGGGCATCCTCCGGGATGCCCTATTAATTGGTGACACCAATATTTACCACCATTTCATTCACGGCTATTCTTAATTCGATCGCTTAGAAAACAAGTGATTAACGCATAGCTGAGGCAAAAAATGGATTGGTATCTCAAAGTTCTACGAAATTACATCGGTTTTGGGGGCCGCGCGCGCCGTAAAGAGTACTGGATGTTTATTCTGGTCAACGTCATCTTTACGCTGGTGCTGGGTATTCTTGATAAGATGCTGGGCTGGCAACGCGCCAGCGGTGAAGGCATTCTGACAACAATTTATGGTGTGCTGATTTTCCTGCCCTGGTGGGCCGTTCAGTTCCGCCGTCTGCATGATACCGACCGTTCGGCATGGTGGCTGTTGCTGCTGATCATCCCGATTATCGGCTGGCTGGTGATTATCATTTTCAACTGCCAGTCAGGCACGCCGGGTGAAAACCGCTTTGGGGCGGATCCGAAGTTGAATTCGTAGGGCGATTTTCCCCCTCACCCCGGCCCTCTCCCACAGGGAGAGGGAGAAAACCAGAGCAGGTTTTTCAGTTCTGCACGGTCAGTTCCCTCTCCCTGAGGGAGAGGGTTAGGGTGAGGGGGAGAAAACACTACTTAACCGCCAGCAGCTTCTGAATTTCCCGCAGACACCACGACTTCGCTTCGCCCATGCTGTCGCGACGCCACGCCATGATGATTTCCACTTCGTTGGTATATTCCGGGCTTACCACCCGTAAACGCCCCTCGGCAATATCTTTTTCCACCAGCGGATACGGCATCGTTGCCACGCCTAAACCGGCCAACAACGCCTGGCGCTTATCTTCCATCGACGTGACCGTCAGGCGGGGCTGTTTATCCAGCAACTGCACCGTCAGCACCGGGCGTTCACGCGCGGTATCGGCCACCGCCACGCCGCGGTATTTCACACGCGTCACTTCAGAGAGCGGTTCAGGCTCCTGATGAATCGGGTGATCCGGCGCGGCAACGTAAACATTCATCACCGAATAGAGTTTGCGTGAGTTAATTTCCGACGACGAACGGAAATGCATATCCGGCGCAATCACGATATCCGCCCGCCCCTGCTCCAGACGCTCCCACGCACCGGCCAGCACTTCGGTGATAATTGACAGTTGTGTGTTCGCTTTCGCCGCCAGCTTTTCAATCAGTGGATAGAGCGTGGGTGTCGGAATGAGCGCTTCGGTGACAATCGTCAGATGCGTTTCCCAACCGCGCGCCAGCGCCTCGGCATCCGTCGTCAGTTTATCCGCCGCTTCCAGCAGTACGCGCCCGCGTTCAAGAAGCATGCGCCCGACATTGGTGAATTTTGTTCGATGACCTGAGCGGTCGAACAGCACAACGTCCAGTTCTTCTTCCAGTTTTTGCATGGTGTAGCTTAATGCCGACGGAACGCGTCCAAGCTCATCAGCCGCAGCGGCAAAGCTGCCGCGACGGTCGATTGCATCCATCACCCGCAGGGCTTCCAGCGTTAATGCTCTCTCTTTAGCCATCGTTTTATCATTCAGGAAATTTGAATATACCGGGCAGAATATCTGGCTAACAATGCAGCGTCCATACCTTTACCATTGATTTAGTGTAAAGAGAGGTCAAAAACTATGATTACTACCCGAACAGCCAAACAGTGTGGAAAGGCGGACTTCGGCTGGCTACAGGCTCGCTACACTTTCTCCTTTGGACACTACTTTGACCCAAAACTGCTGGGATACGCCTCTTTGCGTGTCCTGAACCAGGAAGTGCTGGCACCAGGGGCCGCCTTTCAGCCGCGAACTTACCCGAAAGTGGATATCCTCAATATCATCCTCGAAGGGGAAGCGGAGTACCGTAACAGCGAAGGCCATCATGTCCAGGCGAAAGCAGGCGAAGCGCTGCTGATTTCGACCCAGCCGGGCATCAGCTACAGCGAACATAATGTCAGTAAGGATAAGCCGCTCACCCGAATGCAGCTCTGGCTGGATGCCTGCCCGGAACGCGAAAATCCATTGATTCAGAAAGTGGACATTGCAGATACATCGCGACAACTGCTTGCTTCACCTGATGGCGCAGACGGTAGCCTGCAACTGCGTCAAAAGGTATGGATCCACCATATTGAGTTGAAAAAAGGCGAGAAAGCCAGTTTTCTCATCAATGGCCCGCGCGCTTACCTGCAGTCGATCCACGGAACCGTGCATGCCGAGACGCAGGCGCTGGAAAAAGGGGCGCTCACCTGCGGCGATGGCGCATTTATTCGTGACGAAGATAACATAACGCTGGTTGCCGATACGCCACTGCGCGCTTTGCTGATAGATTTACCAGTGTAATTTCAGGATGAAAAGAGTGAGCAGATGAGTAAGAAAAGCCAGAAAAAGCCACAGGCGAAAAAGCCGTTAACCCCTCAGGCCGTCACTTCAACGCCGGTGAATTTCGGATTTGAAGAGATGCTAGGCGAACTCGAAGCAATTGTCGCAGATGCCCAAACCCGCCAGTCGGAAGAGGAAGCGGCATAAAAAATCCCCGGTGACACCGGGGATTTTTGTTTAAACGGTCGCCTTGTGGGACATAATCTCAATGATTTGTCGGTCTGTATGCTGCATTGCATGACGCGCCAACGCACAGAGATTCGCGATTGAATGCTCGACGTCACATCCCACAATGCCATCGTTGCCACTCACCGCCGAACCATCTAACGCTAACAAAACGGCTTTCCACGCAGATGACACGCTGGTAGAGACCTTCATCGCGCAGCTGTTAGAAGCCCCATCGCAAATCATTCCGCTTACGTCTCCTATCATGCTGGCGATAGCCATTGAGATCACGGCGTAATCGCCCCCCGCAAGCAAGGCCATCCCCGCCGCAGCGCCCATGGCCGCCGTCGTGGTCGCACAAAGCGCGGAAAGTCGCGGGAGTTGGTTATGAATGTATATGGCGCTAAGGTGCGACAGTATTAACGCTCGCGCCAGCTTCTCATCATCTACCGCAAAATGCTCCGCAACCGTTAACACCGGAAGCGTAGCCGTAATCCCCTGATTACCTGAGCCAGAATTGGTCATAGCAGGAAGCGACGCGCCCCCCATTCGGGCATCTGACGCCGCGCTGGTGCGGATTAAAATAGCCGTCGAAATATCATCAGCCAACAATCCACGATGCTGCTGTTTTTCCAGCGTTCGGCCAATATGTAATCCCCATTCGCCTTGCAAGCCCAGCCTGGAGAGTGCATCGTTCATCTGGCCTGCTTCGAGGATAAAGCGAATCGCCTCAAAGGGAACCTGTACAGCGAAATCGACAATCTCTTCAAGGGTAGCCGATGCCAGACTTTCCAGAGGATTGGGTGAAAGCGTTTCGCGACTGTTTTCAGCAAGGGAAAACAGAATGCCATCCTGCGTTTCAATGCTAACGATGCGCGTGTGCTCGCCAACAATGGTCACGCTGCACCACCGTTCGCCAGCGCTAAGCCTGGCCTTTGCGTAGAGAATATCTTCGCACGGCGATTGCAACACGATGCGTACCTGCCCATTCTCCAGCATCGCTTTCGCAGCCGTAAGGTGGTGCACGGCGCTGTTTTTCAGTACCTCCAGCCCAGCCTTAGGGTCACCCCCCAGAGCCCCCAACGCCGCTGCGATAGGTAAGCCCACCATCCCGGTTCCCGGAACGGTCACGCCCATGCCATTTTTCATCAGATTAGGCGAAACCCACGCGTCAATACGTTCAATGTTTTCCTGTAAATACGACGCCGCAACAGCCGCTGCCAGTGCCAGAGAGACAGGCTCAGTACAACCAAGCGCCGGTTTTACCTCCTGCTTTACCGCAGCGAGAAAAACATCCCATTTGGGGTTTATTTCATTCTCAAACATAACAACAACCTTTTATAACGATATCAGGCAAATGCCAGGAATGGCGAAACACATAGCAGAAGGCCGGTGACAATAATGATCCACAGGGATAATCCCTTATATTTATGCAACGCAGGCACTTTATAGACCAGCCAGGCCGGAATTAAACACCCAACCATGCCGAAAATAGGACTACAAATTGAGGTGAAACTGAGCACCGGTGCATTAAGTACAATGGCACTCCATGCCAGGAGAACCGCAAAAATCATGATGCCGCGCTGTACCATTTTTTCATTGATAGCATCAGCAGAAAACTTACGCCGCAGCACGTTCATGACAATACCCTGAGTTGCTTCACGGAAGCCTAAATAGACGCCAAAGAAGGCAGTCATCACCGCGAATATATTCAGAATCACACTGACAATCTTCACCCATCCCGCCCCTGCACCACTAATAAACTGTGCAGCAATAGCCAGCGCGGATATATTCTGCTCATAGGCTTTAACAGCCTCGTCATGCCCCATCGCCAATGTAAATGAGACGGCATAAAAGAAAACGGTGACAAACAGAATCCCAAATGCAATATTCATTGCCCGCAATGCTTTGTAGCGTGCAACTTCAATTGATTTTTCCCGTGAGCGATAGGAAATCACCATCGGACTCAGCGTTTGTATAAAGAGAATGGAGGTCAGTGTAAAAGGTAATGTAATGATCGCATTTTTAACCAGCAGGCCTAATGGAGGTAATGCGCCAATATTATAGAGACGCCACATGCCTATCATCGAAAGCCCCAATGCGGCAACAACCAGAAGCTTAGTCAGCACCATCCCGGTTGAGATCTTAAACAGCATTTTCTCTCCACGCGAGGAGATAGCTACCAACACGCAAATAAGCACGAGCCCATAAAAGGGATTCTCGGAGAGCAGCCCATCCGTAACGCCGAAAGTTTGCAAATAAGAGGCGCTATCATTTGTAATAGCAGTGGAATAGACAAACATCCAAATGACTAACATCACAAAATAGAGAGCGCCCAACAGGATCCCCCAGTTTTTACCCAGATAGCCGCTAATCACGCTGGGATAGTCTTTACATTCTGGTGATTCAGCGAGGGTATTAATAAACAGTCGCTGAAAGAGATACATCGCCGGATAACCAATAATCGAGGAGAGTAAAAAAACCCAGAGGCCCATTAACCCAACCTGTACGGGTAAAAAAACGATGCCCGCACCAATTGCCATACCGATACTCATAATAACCCATCCAGTATCGGTACTATCGAACTTGATGGCTTCTTTCCAGGCTTGCTCACTCATATTTTTCCGAGAAAGAGGTACAGCACTTTCCCGAGCAACACTATTTGTTGTCACCGTTTCCATAACGTAATCACTCTGTATATAGGTAAGATGTTTATTATTTATCTCGTCGCTACAAAGGCGATATGCAACGTATTTTTGGGCAGGCTTATTATTAATATGAAGGCATCATACTCGTGGAGAGAGAGAAATATTTCACAATATTCAGATGAATAGAGGATGTTATTGGTAAAAATTTTCTCCAATAAGGAAAATAAAAAGAAAAATATACTACCAGAAATGTATGTTTGAACACCATCACATTTTTATTCAGGGATAAAAGGATAAAAAAAAGCTCCGGCATGCGGAGCTTCTTCATTACTGGAGAGGGTTAACTGCACACTACCTTTATCGCCAGCCCGCCGCGGGACGTTTCACGATATTTATCGTTCATATCTTTACCCGTTTCATACATTGTCTCGATCACTTTATCGAGGGAGACGCGTGCTTCGCTGGTACGCTGAATCGCCATGCGCGCCGCGTTGACCGCTTTCACCGCGTTGATAGCGTTACGTTCGATACAGGGGATTTGCACCTGCCCGCCGACCGGATCGCAGGTCAGGCCCAGGTTATGCTCCATGGCGATTTCCGCCGCCATGCACACCTGCTGCGGGCTGCCGCCAAGCAGCTCCGTCAGCCCTGCCGCCGCCATTGAGGCCGCAACCCCCACTTCCCCCTGGCAGCCCACTTCCGCACCGGAAATCGAGGCATTCTGTTTATACAGGCCGCCAATTGCCCCGGCAGTCAGTAAGAAACGCGCCACGGAGTTGCCATTCACCGTACGACGGAATTTGTCGTAATAGGCCAGCACCGCCGGGACGATGCCGCAGGCGCCGTTGGTGGGTGCGGTGACGACACGCCCACCCGCCGCATTCTCTTCACTGACTGCCAGGGCGAACATGTTGATCCAGTCGATCACGTTCATCGGATCGCTGGAGGTGCTGTCACTGGAGACGAGGATCCGTCTTAATGCCACCGCGCGACGCGGAACATTCATCGGCCCTGGCAATACGCCCTCCGTATTCATGCCGCGTTCGATTCCCGTGCGCATAACGTGCCAGATCCGCGCGAACCCTGTGTCGATCTCTTCTCTGCTCCTGAGCGCCAGCTCGTTTTGCATCATCAGGCCCGAGATAGACAACCCGTTTTCCGTACACTGTTTCACCAGCTCACTGGCAGAGCGGAACGGAAACGGTACCGGTTGTTCGACCTCATGCGCCTGGCCGAACTTTTCCTCTTCGACAATAAAACCGCCGCCCACCGAATAGTAGGTTTTACTCAGTAAAATCTGGTCGCCCTGACGCGCGGTAAAGCGCATGCCGTTCTCGTGGCGCGGCAGGGTTTCATCATGAAATACCACATCATCAGTGACAGAGAATGGCACCACGGCGGTGCCCTGCGCCACCGGTAGACGCCCGCTGCGCTGAACGGCGCGAATAAAGGCTGGAATGGCATCGATATCGACGCTATCCGGGCGATTGCCCGCCAGCCCCATAATGACCGCAACATCCGTTGCGTGGCCTTTACCAGTGAGAGAAAGCGAACCGTAAAGATCGACCGTCAAACCGGTCACAAGCGGTAGCGCCTCACTCTGCTGGAGTTCATCAATAAAGGATTTCCCGGCATTCATCGGCCCAACCGTGTGCGAGCTGGATGGCCCAACGCCGATTTTGAACATATCGAATGTGCTAATCATATCCGTGACCTCGATACGACTTCAGAGACGGGCTGCCGGATAGCAGCCCGGTGTGGCTACAAGCGAATTACAGGCTATCTCCCCGAACGGCAATCGCTTCAATTTCCAGCTTCACATCCTTCGGCAATCTCGCCACCTGTACGCAACTGCGCGTCGGATAGGTTGCATGATGATCGTCGAAGAACTGCTGATAAACCTGGTTGATGGTCGCAAAATCATTCAGATCGGTAATAAAGACCGTCGTTTTCACGATACTGCCCACCTCAAGACCCGCCGCGGTGATAATCGCTTTAACATTTTCCAGGCTCATGCGCGCCTGATCCGCCACATCCGCCGGGATCTCGCCGTTTTGTGGATTCACCGGGATCTGCCCGGAAGTGAAGATCATTTTGCCTAAATCGATCCCTTGCACATAGGGGCCAATCGCCCCCGGTGCACGGGTAGTTTCAATTAACTTTTTCATACGCTCTCCAGTTCTCAAAGGGCCTGGGTAAAGGTTCGTGAAATCACGTCCTGCTGTTGCTCACGCGTCAGCGCATTAAAGCGCACCGCGTAGCCCGAGACGCGAATGGTTAAGTTCGGGTAATTTTCCGGATGCGCGATGGCGTCCAGCAGCATGTCGCGGTTCATCACGTTGACGTTAAGATGCTGCCCACCTTCCACCGAGGTTTCATGATGGAAGTAACCATCGAGCAGGCCGACGAGATTGGTCTTGCGCACCGCATCCTCTTTACCGAGCGCTGCCGGAACAATCGAGAAGGTGTAGGAAATCCCGTCTTTGGCATAGGTGAACGGCAGCTTCGCCACCGACGTCAGCGAGGCAACCGCGCCTTTGCGATCGCGGCCATGCATCGGGTTGGCACCCGGCGCAAACGGCGTGCCCGCGCGGCGACCGTCCGGGGTATTCCCGGTTTTCTGGCCGTACACCACGTTCGAGGTAATGGTGAGAATCGACTGGGTCGGCACGGCGTTACGGTAGGTTGGCAGCACTTTAATTTTCTTCATAAAGCGCTCAACCAGATCGCAGGCAATGCTGTCGACACGTTCATCGTTGTTGCCGTATTGCGGATATTCACCCTCGATTTCAAAATCGACCGCCAGCCCGTTTTCATCACGAATCGGTTTTACGCGGGCATATTTGATAGCCGACAGGGAATCTGCCGCCACCGACAGCCCGGCCATACCGCAGGCCATCGTGCGATAAACATCGCGGTCGTGCAGCGCCATCAGCGAGGCTTCGTAGCTGTATTTGTCATGCATGTAATGAATGACGTTCAGCGCACTGATGTACTGCACCGCCAGCCAGTCCATAAAGTGGTCGAGGCTTTCCATAACGGTGTCGTAATCCAGCACGTCATCCATCAACGGCGCGGTTTTCGGCCCGACCTGGATTTTCAGCTTCTCGTCTACCCCGCCATTGATAGCGTACAGCAGCGTTTTGGCGAGGTTGGCGCGTGCACCAAAGAACTGCATCTGCTTGCCAATGACCATCGGGCTCACGCAGCAGGCGATAGCGTAGTCATCACTGTTAAAATCGGCACGCATCAGGTCGTCGTTTTCATATTGCAGTGATGAAGTGACGATTGAGACCTGCGCCGCATACTGCTTGAAGGCTTTTGGCAACGCTTCCGACCACAGAATAGTCAGGTTAGGTTCCGGTGCCGGGCCCATCGTGTGCAGGGTATGCAGGTAACGGAATGAGTTTTTGCTTACCAGCGTGCGGCCATCCAGCCCCATTCCACCGATCACTTCCGTCGCCCAAATCGGATCGCCAGAGAAGAGCGAGTCGAATTCCGGGGTTCGCAGGAAGCGCACCATGCGGATCTTCATAATGAAATGGTCGATCAGCTCCTGCGCCTGCTGTTCCGTTAGTTCGCCGGCTTGCATATCGCGCTCAATATAGATATCAAGGAACGTCGCCGTACGGCCCAGCGACATCGCGCCGCCGTTCTGCGATTTCACCGCCGCCAGATAGGCGAAATAGAGCCACTGCACCGCCTCCTGCGCATTACGCGCCGGGCGTGAGATATCGCAACCGTACTTCGCCGCCATCTCCTGCATTTGCAGCAGCGCGCGACGATGCTCGGCCAGCTCTTCGCGCAGGCGAATGGTGGCTTCCAGGTTTTCTCCCCACTCCAGTTTGTTTTGTAAGTCCGCGAACTGCAGCTCGCGCTCGCGCACCAGATAACGGATGCCGTACAGTGCCACGCGACGGTAATCGCCGATAATACGCCCGCGCCCGTAGCCATCCGGCAGGCCGGTCAGCACGCCCGATTTGCGGCAGCGCAGCATATCCGGCGAATAGGCATCAAATACGCCCTGGTTATGGGTTTTACGCAGTGACGTGAACTGGTATTCGAAATCCGCATCCATTTCGCGGCCATAGGCTTCGAAGGAGCTTTTGATCATATTGATGCCGCCGAACGGATGCAGCGCGCGTTTCAGCGGCTTATCCGTTTGCAGACCGACGATTTTTTCCAGATCTTTCTCGATATAACCCGCATCATGCACGGTAATGGTGGTCGCAACATTAGTATCAAAATCGACCGGGGCATGGGTGGCATTCTCGGTACGAATACCTTCCATCACTTTTTCCCACAGTGCGGTCGTCGCCGATGTCGCTTGTGCAAGGAAAGATTCATCACCTTCATACGGCGTGTAGTTCTGTTGAATAAATTCGCGAACGTTAATTTCATCTTTCCATTCGCTACCGTTAAAACCGCGCCATGCATCGGCAAAATGCATATCGTTAAGATCGATATTTACCTTCATGAAACTCTTCTCTCAATTTTAAAAGCGATTAACTCAGGCGTATTCCGCTACCGTATTAATATTTCCTAAACGGATAGCGTCCAGTGCAATCATTTTTTCTTCATTGGTCGGAATAACGGCGCAGACGACATGAGAACGTTCGTCAGAAATAATACGTTCGCCGCAGGAATTAAGCTGGTTATTCATTTCGCGACTCATCACCACGCCCAGTACGCGTAAATGTTCCATCACCATTTGCCGGATAAGCACCGAATTTTCACCGATACCACCGGTGAAAATGATGCCATCCAGCCGGGTCAGGGATGCCGCGTGCCCGGCAATATGGCGTGCAATGCGATGGACAAAGGTTTTGATCGCCAGCTGCGCGCGCACATGCCCCTCGTGCCACGCTTTTTCCAGGGTGCGCAGGTCTGAAGACAATCCAGAAATGCCGAGCAGGCCAGACTCTTTATTGACGATGCGCTCCAGGTCGCTCATCGTCTGGTGAGTCTGACTGGCAATCCACGCCATCGCGCCAAAATCAACGTCACCGCTGCGGGTGCCCATCATCAGGCCCTCCAGTGGCGTCATGCCCATCGAGGTATCCACGCTCTGCCCGTTGTGTACCGCGCAAATAGATGCCCCGTTGCCCAGGTGCGCAATCACCAGCCCGGAGTCGGCTTCCTGTAACCCCAGCAGGTCATACGCCTGTTTTGCAACATAACGATGAGAAGTGCCGTGGAAACCGTAGCGCCGTACGCCCAGTTCTTCAGTGTATTTCCATGGTAAACCATAGAGATACGCCTCTGGCGGCAGCGTCTGATGGAAGCTGGTGTCAAACACCGCTACCTGCTGTACCCCCGGGAAAAGCTGGCGGGCGGATTCTATTCCGCTCAGATTGGCGTAATTATGTAACGGTGCCAGCGGCGAGACTTTACGGATACTGTCAATGACCTCATCGGTAATTAAAACAGACTGGGTAAAGATATCGCCACCGTGGGCGATACGGTGGCCAATTAAGGCCACGCTGTCCATTAAATCGCGTTTTTCAAGTTCAAAAGAGATAGCACTTAATGCCGCTTCATAAGTGGGTTGGGACAGCGGCGAAATATCGCCGCCGTTGACCGTTAAACTCGCCTGCTCAGTATTAATACCCTCCGCGATACCCACCAGTAATACATCACAGGTATCAACATCCAGTACTGAAAATTTAATAGACGATGAACCGCTATTAATCACCAATACAACCGGGAACTCATTCATATTACGACTCCGCTCATCCTGAGCATATTAATTAAAACAGTTTGTAGACGATGTTCAGAATGGTCAGCAGACCAATCGCGGTAACGAAGACGTTATCCAGCTTGCCACGGTATTTCGCCAGCGACGGCGCTTTACGGATGGCATACATCGGCAGCAGGCAGAGCAGAGACGCAATAATCGGCGCGCCCATGGCCTCAATCAGGTCCAGAATGTTCGGGTTGGCGTAGGCCACGACCCAGGTGGAACCCATGATGAAGATCATGCTGATAGTATTCAGCTTGCCGGTGGAAACTTTGGTTTTGTCGCCTTTGTAGCCGAACTTCAGAATCAGGCCGTTCAGCCCTTCCAGCGTGCCCAGGTAGTGGCCGAAGAAGGATTTGAAGATAGCAACCAGCGCGATGATGGAGGCCCCATACTCAAGCGTGGTGGCAAACGTCGATTTCTGACCCGCCATTGAAGAGAAGTGGTTCGCCAGATAAGACAGTACCGGAATGTTCTGCGCTTTCGCTTCCGCCATGTTGGCCGGAGAGAGCGTGAACAGGCAGCTGAAGGCGAAGAACATCACCACCGCCACCATCAAAATACTGGCGCGGGAGATAATTTTAGAGCACTTACGCTCGGTGAAATCACGGCCAAATTCGCCTTCATACTCTTCACGTTTGGAAACCACGAAGGAAGAGACAATCGGTGAGAAGTTAAAGGAGAACACCATGATGGAAATCCCCAGCCATACGGTGACCAGAATGCCATCGTGGCCTGTCAGCGAAATATCGCTCAGGCTGACCTGGTCAATGACCGCTGAGTTCCAGTAAGGGATCAGAGAAAGCGAAATCAGCACCAGGCTCGCGATGAACGGGAACACCAGGAAACTCATCACTTTCACCATCAGATCTTTACCGAAGTAGATGACGAACGCCATCAACAACAGCAGGAAGAGCGCCACCAGGCCACGGTTCAGCGCGGGCATCTGGAGCTGGTTTTCCCAGAAGGTCATAAAGGTGTTGGTAATGGTCACGCCATAAATCCACAGCAGCGGACAGATTGCAAAGAAGTACAGGAAGGTGATCACCACCCCACCGGTTTTACCAAAATGCTCCTCTACCGTTTCGGTAATGTTCCCGGACGGGTTAGATCCCGAAAGGCACAGACGCGCCAGCGCGCGGTGGCAGTAAAAGGCAATGGGATAAGCCAATAACAACATTAATAATATTGGGATCAGGCCGCCGTAGCCTGCGCGAATTGGGAAGAATAATACCCCGGCACCAATCGCCGTACCGAATAATCCCAACGTCCATGTGGTATCCGATTTACGCCAGGAGGCTTCTTTAGAATGGCTTACATTAATACTTTCTGTCGTACTCATATCTTATCCTTTGATTAAAGTATCCGTCATTCTTTAAATACCAGGCCACCGCCGTTAAGCGCGCGGCCCGTAAATAATGATCAGGAAAATGGATTAAGCACCAACATACCCTGTAATTTGGGAAACACGAGAAAGGTCGATATTCCCGCCTGAAATAATACTGACCGTTTTACGGCCACGAATATAATCATCAAGTTTACCGCTTAGGAGGGCCGCCGACGCTAATGCGCCCGCACCTTCCGTCACCACTTTATTACGTTGAATTAACGCAATCATGCTGTCGCGAATTTCGTCTTCGGTGACCAGCACAATATCGTCAACCAGTTCACGCACGATTTCGAAGGTCAGGTTGCCCGGACGCGCAACGTCGCAGCCGTCGGCCAGCGTCGTACAGGTGCGGTGATTGGTGATTTCACCGGCATAGAACGATGCCGCCATACCGTGTACGTTTTCCGACTGCACGCCGATGATTTTGATTGTCGGGTTAATCGATTTGATCGCCGTGGCGATCCCGGCAATCAGGCCGCCACCGCCAATCGGCACAATGACGTTATCCACATCATAGAGATCTTCAAGGATTTCCAGGCCGATGGTGCCCTGCCCGGCAATCACCAGCGCATCGTCGTAAGGGGGGATAAAAATGCGGCCTTCGGTTTCAACAATTTCGCTCACTTTGGCAATCGTGTCGTTGAAGTTATCGCCGTGAAGAATCACTTCCGCAGAGTAGTCCTGCGTCGCCGCAACTTTCGATTTTGGCGCGCCTTTTGGCATCACGACCTTGCCGTCAATGCCGAGCATCGCGCAGGAAAGCGAGACGCCCTGCGCATGGTTGCCCGCGGAACAGGCGACCACGCCTTTACGGCGCTCTGCTTCCGTCAATGCGCTCAGTTTGTTAAAGGCACCGCGAATTTTAAAGGAGCCCGTACGCTGCATGTTTTCAAACTTCAGAAATATTTCGCCTTTGCAGCGTTCGCTAAGATAATTTGAGCGCGGCATCCCGGTTTTATAAATTTTTCCGGCCAGTCTTTTTTTCGCTGTTTGAATATCATCAAGGGTTACAGGCAGATCGTAGGTAATATGCATCATATCCTCTTATCAGAATGACTTTCTGACGTTTAGACAAAATCAGGGTATCAGAGTATTTAATGACTCTGGGTTTCGTTTTCGTTATTAGCTGTTCTTAATAAACAGACTGTTAATTCATTTCCGCCTTCCCGGCCTTTGACGAATATTCTTTCGCCAAATCAACCAATACTGAGGCAGATTTTTTAATTCGATAATTTTTAGACCACACGGCTGCATAGCGCGCTACCGGTAATATATCTTCAACCTTTAGCGTAATAAATTCTTTAGAGCCAAACGGCGCAATCATATCTCTCGGTATTACCGTCAGGAAACCGGCGTTCAGCACCAGGTTGTAAATAGTGACGACGGAATCGGTTTTTACAATATTTTCAGTGCTGATGTGATGATGATGGAGGGTGGTGAGAAGTTCTTTGTAGTAACCCATGTCCGTTTGCGGCATAACCCACTGCTCGTTCGAGAGCGACTCTAGCGTGACCGTTGACGTATACGTTCGCGATTTCGACGCGACGACCACAAATTCCGACTCGAACAGCGGCTCGACCTGCAAATCCTGGAGCTGCATTTCATCACTTAATGTCCCAATGGCAAAATCTAAGCGGCCATCGCGCAGGGCCGGTAAAAACGACGAGAGCTGTGCTTCAAACATGGTGACCTGCGCCGCCGGGAACACCGTTTTAAAGGTTTTAATCATCTCAGGTAAGAAGGTGAAACCGATAAGCGATGGATAACCAAATGAGACATCAACCACGCTGTTGCAGCTCAGGCTGTTCATCTCGTTGACCATGTTTTTCATTTCACGGGTGATGGATTCGGAGTAGCTCAGCAATACCTGACCTGCGCTGGTCAGCGTGACGCCGGTATTTTTACGCACCATCAGCTCGATACCAAAGTTAGACTCAATGTCATTGATAATTTTACTGACCGCCGGTTGGGTAAGCCCAAGCTGCTTGGCAGCTGAGCCAAAAGAACCACTTCTAATGACTTCCTGAAACACCACTAGCTGTTGTGTTTTTGGCAGAAGAACATTATCCATTTTTCTCTCCCCCTTTATTTCCATTTGGCGAGATGGATTCTAATAAATACAGGAGAGTAAGATGTGTGCTATTACTCACAATTTACTTTAAACCTATATAAACACAGGTCACAAAACAATAGAAAAACATTAAAAATCATATAGTTGATATTTTCATAAAGTGATTTTTGCCTGACTTTTATCAACAAAAATAAGGTGTATAACTTTATTTTATGGCGATAAATAAAGCACCTTTACACATATAAAAAACCCCATCAAAAGATCACCTTTCAACCAATTTCAGGATGAATTTTACCCTAACGTGCGAAATAACATTCTTTTTAATATATAAAATAAACTGCTAAAAAAGACTGTTATTTAAAAAATTCTTCGGACAGCGTCACAGATATCCAGGACAAACATACATTCACGTTAATATGTTTAGATCATCATTATTAACATACAAGCAACCCATATGAAACAAAGGCAATAATTTAAAACCCTGTTTTTAATTTATTTTTCGGGAAAATAATCAAGCCAAAAGCTCAATAAGCAGCATAAAAAACCACTAAATTTCACCTAATGAGTGTTTTGTGCATCACGTCGCAATTCTGCAAAAAGGCATCCGTTTGCACAGGAAGAAGGGAAGGAAATGTCAGTTGGAGTGGCTGAAAAGCAAAAACCCGCCGAAGCGGGTTTTTGCCTGAAAAAAGTGAAACTGACCGATAAGCCGGGTTCTGTCGTGGACAGTCATTCATCTAGGCCAGCAATCGCTCACTGGCTCAAGCAGCCTACCCGGGTTCAGTACGGGCCGTACCTTATGAACCCCTATTTGGCCTTGCTCCGGGTGGAGTTTACCGTGCCACGGACTGTTGCCAGCCGCGCGGTGCGCTCTTACCGCACCCTTTCACCCTTACCTGATCCCACTTGCGTGGGCCATCGGCGGTTTGCTCTCTGTTGCACTGGTCGTGGGTTGTTACACCCCCCAGGCGTTACCTGGCACCTTGCCCTATGGAGCCCGGACTTTCCTCCCCTCCGCCCGTCTCCCCCGAAGAGGACGACGACGAAGCGGCGACTGTCTGGTCAGCTTCGGCGCGAAGTATAGAGGGTTTGCGCGCCCTTGTCACCCCGCGCTGCGCATTCCAACCGCAAGCGTGGCCGCAATGTTGCGCGAAGCGCGGTAAATATTGTCGAATGCACCGCGAAACGCCTCTTCCAGCGTGCCGATACTGGTCAGCACGCTAAATACCGCATCGATGCCATATTGATGCACCACACCCACGTCGCGCGTCAGGCTGCCAGCGATACCAATGACCGGTTTATGATACTTTTTCGCCACGCTCGCCACGCCAACCGGCACTTTGCCATGAATACTTTGGCTGTCGATGCGCCCTTCCCCGGTGACCACCAGCGTACAATCGTGAATATGCTCTTCCAGGTTAAGCGCCGTGGTGACAATCTCAATGCCGCTTTTCAGCTCCGCGCCAAGAAACGCCATCAGTGCAGCCCCCATGCCCCCCGCCGCGCCCGCACCGGGCACCTCTTTAACATCTACGCGTAGCGATGTCTTAATGACATCGGCATAGTGCGACAGGTTATTATCGAGTTCGCGGATCATCGCCTCATCAGCCCCTTTTTGCGGGCCAAAGATTCGTGATGCGCCGTTTTTGCCGATGAGCGGGTTAGTGACATCACAGGCGACACGAATAGTGCAATGCTGAATGCGCGGATCGAGCCCCGAAAGATCAATCGTATTCAGGCTATCAAGGCTGCCGCCGCCAAACCCGATCTCAGTGCCGTTGGCATCCTGAAGTTTTGCCCCCAGCGCCTGTACCATGCCCGCACCGCCGTCATTGGTGGCGCTCCCCCCAATGCCGATAATAATATTGGTTGCGCCGCTTTCCAGCGCTTGCAGAATAAGTTCACCGGTGCCGCGAGAGGTCGTCACCAGCGGATTACGCTTTTCCGGAGCAACCAGCGCCAGCCCACTGGCCGCCGCCATTTCGATAAACGCGGTTTTACCGTCGCCGGACATTCCCCAGCGGGCATTCACCTTTTCGCCCAAAGGCCCGGTGACCCACGCTTGATGTTCAGCCCCTTGCGTGGCAGCAATCATCGCTTCAACGGTTCCTTCGCCGCCGTCAGCAACCGGAACAGAAACATACTGCGCATCAGGAAAGATTTCCCGAAATCCTTTTTCTATCGCCTGAGCTACCTCAGAGGCAGAAAGGCTTTCTTTGTAAGAGTCTGGGGCGATTACGATTTTCATAGTGATAGCCTGTTGCTGCACAACGCCGGATGGCGTTTCACTTATCCGGCCTACAATGTAGGCCCGGTAAGCGAAGCGCCACCGGGCACAACGTCATTAGCGAGTGACTTCCACCTTCGCCAGTTTTTCGTAGTAGCACGCCAGGGCGCTATGGTCCGCGGTTCCCAGGCCATCCGCACGCAGCGCCTGCATCATTTCCATGACAGCGGCAGTGAGCGGCAGCTGTGCGCCTACGCCGTGAGAGGTGTCCAGCGCATTGGCCAGATCTTTAATATGCAGGTCGATACGGAAACCGGGTTTGAAGTTTCTATCCATCACCATTGGCGCTTTGGCTTCCAGCACAGTGCTGCCCGCCAGGCCGCCGCGAATCGCCTGGAATACCAGCTCCGGATTAACGCCCGCTTTGGTTGCCAGCGTCAGCGCTTCAGACATTGCCGCGATATTCAGCGCAACGATCACCTGGTTTGCCAGCTTGGTGACATTCCCTGCGCCAATTTCACCGGTATGCACCACAGAACCCGCCATCGCTTTCATCAGGTCGTAGTATTTATCGAAGATGGCTTTATCGCCGCCGACCATGACGGAGAGCGTGCCATCGATGGCTTTCGGCTCACCGCCACTGACCGGCGCATCCAGCATATCCACGCCTTTCGCTTTCAGCGCGTCGCTGATTTCACGGCTGGCCAGCGGCGCAATGGAACTCATGTCGATCAGAACCGTGCCAGGCTTCGCGCCTTCAATGATTCCCCCCTCACCCAGCGCAACCTCTCTCACATGCGGGGAGTTTGGCAGCATGGTGATAATCACATCGCACTGCTCGGCAATGGCTTTGGCGGTGCTTGCGGTTTCTGCGCCTAAGGCGATCAGTTCTGCAATCACTTCCGGGTTACGGTCGGAAACCACCAGCGAATATCCGGCTTTAATGAGGTTTTTACTCATTGGTTTACCCATGATGCCCAGGCCAATAAAACCAACTTTCATCGTCATAATTGTGTCTCTCTCTTGTTGCGGTGGTGGTTATTTTTTAAAGGAATCAGCCAGTTTCTGCGTGGCAGAACGGAAAACGCCGAGGTCGCTGCCGACGGCAACAAAGGTCGCGCCCCAGTCGAGATAGCGACGCGCATCCGCTTCCACCGGGGCCAGAATGCCGCTCGGTTTGCCGTGTGCTTTTGCACGGGCAAAGATGTGTTGAATCGCTTTCTGCACATCCGGATGGGAAGCATTTCCCAGATGACCTAACGCTGCCGCCAGGTCGCTTGGGCCAACGAAGATGCCGTCCACGCCTTCGGTAGCGGCGATAGCATCAACGTTATCGACGCCCTGCTGGCTTTCGATTTGTACCAGGATGGTGATGTTCTTGTTGGACTGCGCGAAGTAGTCCGGTACGGTGCCAAACATATTGGCGCGGTGGGAAACGGAGACGCCGCGAATGCCTTCAGGCGGATAGCGCGTCGATGCCACAGCCTGTACCGCTTCTTCTTCGGTTTCCACAAACGGGATCAGGAAGTTATAAAAACCGATATCCAGCAGACGCTTAATAATTACCGGCTCGTTAGTCGGCACACGCACCACCGGTGCGCTACTACTGCCCTTCAGCGCCATCAACTGAGGAATAAAGGTGGAGATATCGTTTGGCGCATGTTCGCCGTCCAGTACCAGCCAGTCGAATCCGGCGAGGCCCAGCACTTCAGTACTGATTGGGCTTGCCAGCGCAGACCAGCAGCCAATTTGAATCTGTTTGGCGGCCAGCGCGGCCTTGAATTTATTCGGGAAGATATCGTTATTCATCGCTTTAACCTTGTCTCTTAACCGTTAATTATTTCTGCAATTCCATACGCTTGATGTCGCCGACGACAAACAGGTAGCAGAACATCGCCATCAGTGCCGAACAGCCGACGAAGACCAGCGCGGCGTTGAAGGAATGCAGTTCACTAACCAGATAGCCAATCACCAGCGGCGTCACGATAGAGGCTACGTTGCCAAACACGTTAAATACCCCGCCGCACAGGCCCACAATTTCTTTCGGCGCGGTGTCGGAAATAACCGGCCAACCCAGCGCGCCAAATCCTTTCCCGAAGAAAGCGAACGCCATCAGCGTGACCACCAGCGCAGTGTTGTCGGTGTAGTTACACAGGATGATGGTCGAAGCCAGCAACATTCCCAGTACAATCGGTAACTTACGCGCTAACGTAATGGTGGCTCCGCGTTTAATCAGGTAATCCGAGAAGACGCCGCCCAGTACGCCACCTGCGAACCCGCACAGTGCCGGAATCGACGCCACCAGGCCCACTTTCAGAATCGACATCCCTTTTTCCTGCACCAGATAAATCGGGAACCAGGTGAGGAAGAACCAGGTGATGGTGTTGATAAAGTATTGCCCGAAGAACACACCCAGCATCATGCGATTGGTCAATAACTGTTTGATGTAGTTAAGTTTTGGCCCCTGCATCGTGCTGCCCGGCTTTTTGTGGTCCATATCAACCACCGCGCCATTTTCTGAGATGAACTTCAGCTCTTCAGCCGACATACGAGGGTGATCGGTCGGGTTATGAATCAGTTTGATCCACAGCCCCGTCAGCACAAAACCAATCACGCCCATCACGGTAAAGACATGCTCCCAACCCCAGGCGAAGGTCAGCCAGCCCAGCAGCGGCGAGAAAAGCGCGAGCGAGAAGTACTGCGCCGAGTTAAAGATAGCGGACGCGGTGCCACGCTCTTTAGTTGGGAACCAGGCCGCAACAATACGCGCGTTGGCCGGGAACGATGGCGCTTCCGAGAAGCCGAGCATAAAACGCATAAAGAACATGGAGATACCTGCCCAGGCGAGCGGGAACATGTCCACAAAGCCCTGCAGGAACGTAAACAGTGACCAGAAGAAGAGGCTGTAAGAGTAAACCTTCTTCGATCCGAATTTATCGAGCAGCCAGCCGCCGGGGATCTGCATCAGCAGGTAAGCCCAGCCAAACGCCGAGAAGATATAGCCCATTGAGACTGCGCTCAATTGCAGCGCTTTCGCCACTTCCGTACCAGCGATCGATAACGTGGCGCGGTCCGCGTAGTTAACGGCGGTAACAATAAAGATGATTAATAAGATTAAATATCGGGTTGGTACACCTTTTTTCGATTCGACAGCAGTATCCAGCATCATTTAATTTATCCTCGGGTACAGGATGCCTTATATTATTTATTTTTTACTAAGGCATATTTCACTGATTATTTATCGACAGCAGGAATATCGGATAGCTAACCAGACACAATGAAATCGTGATTCAGTATAATCAGCATCACTGTTCTACACACTGTGCAATCCCACAATTTAAATATTTTAATATTGCATACCATTGAGCATTTGCACATCTCTTTGGGCGCTGATGCACAGAATTACGTATTACCCGTCATAGCTGGCGTGGCAGCGGATTAAGAGGTGATCTACGTCACATTTTTACCGCGAAACTCCTGACATTCTTTATGTCATCACGCGATGTAATAATTTTGCTTCGTCAGAAAGCGATACCCTTTATTGTAATTTTTAGGTTTACCACCTGGCTGGAGAATACTGGACAATGGCTAACATCGAAATTCGCCAAGACGCGCCGAAAGCTTTTTATATAAAAGTGCACGACACGGATAACGTGGCGATTATTGTTAATGATAATGGCTTAAAAGCAGGAACACGTTTTCCTGACGGGCTTGAGTTAATTGAACATATTCCACAAGGCCATAAGGTGGCATTGGTGGACATTCCCATTAATGGCGAAATCATTCGCTATGGTGAAGTGATTGGTTATGCGGTGCGCGACATCGTCAAAGGCAGTTGGATCGACGAATCCACCGTGTTGCTGCCTGAAGCGCCGCCGCTCAATACGCTACCCCTGGCAACTAAAGTACCGGAACCACTGCCTGCGCTTGAGGGTTACACCTTTGAAGGTTATCGCAACGCCGACGGCAGCGTGGGGACGAAAAATCTGCTGGGGATCTCCACCAGCGTCCACTGCGTTGCGGGTGTTGTGGATTATGTTGTCAAAATTATCGAACGCGATCTGCTGCCGAAGTATCCCAATGTGGATGGTGTCGTCGGCCTGAACCACCTCTACGGCTGCGGCGTGGCAATAAATGCACCTGCCGCCATCGTGCCCATCCGCACCATTCACAACATCGCCCTAAACCCCAACTTTGGCGGCGAAGTGATGGTGATTGGCCTCGGCTGCGAAAAACTCCAGCCAGAACGTCTGCTGGAAGGCACGCCGGATGTGAATACTATCCCGGTCGACAGCGCCAGTATTGTCCGTTTGCAGGATGAACAGCACGTCGGCTTTAAATCGATGGTTGATGACATTTTGCAGGTCGCCGAACGTCACCTGAAAAAATTGAACGCGCGCCAGCGCGAGACTTGCCCGGCATCTGAACTGGTGGTTGGGATGCAGTGCGGCGGCAGCGATGCGTTTTCCGGCGTGACGGCGAACCCGGCTGTGGGCTACGCGTCTGACCTACTGGTACGCTGCGGCGCAACCGTGATGTTCTCTGAGGTGACGGAAGTACGCGACGCTATCCACCTGCTCACACCCCGCGCCATCAACGAAGAGGTGGGTAAACGCCTGCTGGAAGAGATGGCCTGGTACGATAACTATCTCGATATGGGTAAAACCGACCGCAGCGCCAACCCGTCCCCCGGCAACAAAAAAGGTGGACTGGCGAACGTCGTCGAAAAAGCGCTCGGCTCAATTGCTAAATCAGGTAAAAGCGCCATTGTTGAAGTGCTTTCTCCGGGCCAGCGCCCGACCAAACGCGGACTGATCTACGCGGCTACGCCTGCCAGCGATTTCGTCTGCGGCACGCAGCAGGTGGCTTCCGGTATTACGGTGCAGGTGTTCACCACCGGGCGCGGCACGCCTTACGGTTTGATGGCTGTTCCCGTTATCAAGATGGCAACCCGAACCGAACTGGCGAACCGCTGGTACGACCTAATGGATATCAACGCAGGCACGATCGCGACCGGCGAAGAGACGATTGAGGATGTGGGCTGGAAATTGTTCCAGTTTATCCTTGATGTGGCGAGCGGGAAGAAGAAGACCTTCTCGGATCAATGGGGGCTGCATAACCAATTGGCGGTGTTTAACCCGGCACCGGTGACCTGATAGTCCCCAGGAATAGCTATATAAAAACATGGCCTTAGCGCCATGTTTTGTTATTCCGCCACTACAACAACGTCGATTCCCGTTTTGCGCAGCCCTTCCAGACTCTCCTGCGGAATACCATCATCAACAATAATGGTATGGATCCGCTGCGTATCGATGATCTTATGCAGGCTCGAACGATTAAATTTACTGGAGTCGGTAACCACAATAATACGTTCAGCAACCTCACACATTTTCCTGTTCAGCCGCGCTTCATCTTCGTTGTGAGTGCTCACGCCACGCTCAAGATCAATCGCATCAACGCCCAGGAAAAGCATATCAAAATGGTAGTTTTGCAAAGACTGTTCAGCCTGATCGCCGTAGAAAGAGAGTGACTGACGGCGCAAATGACCGCCAGTCATCAGCAATTCAACACCTTCGGCTTCCAGTAACGCATTCGCGACGTTAATCCCATTCGTCATGGCGATAACGTTCTGATGATGACGCAACTTTCTGGCAATCTCATAAGTCGTGGTACCGGAGTCCAGAATCACCCGATGACCCGGTTGAATCAGCTCCGCAGCAACCTGAGCGATACGTTGCTTAAGGCCGGTATTAAGCGCACTTTTATCCTCCAGAGTGGGTTCTACGTTTGTTGCCCCTGTTTCACAAATCAGCGCGCCGCCATACGCACGTACCGCGATCCCCTGCTTTTCCAGGAAAGCCAGATCGTTACGAATCGTTACGGTTGATACTCCGAAAAAGTGAGAGAGATCATTAACCTGAACACTTCCCTGCTGGCGCAGTCGCTGAATAATCTGCTCACGTCGCTCGCTGGTGCCAGTCATACGTTTATCCGCAGAAGTCGAGTCGCTCATCGATATTCCTTTTCTTAATCTTTCGTTTTATTTCGTTTCGCCTATTAACCCTTTTCTTTTACTAAAAAGCAAGCCAGAAGCAGTCCAGAGACCGGTTTCTTAGCCAGGTCAGAACCTTTCGTTATATTTCTTTTGTGAAACAGATCGTAATTCTATTATCTTTCGTTTTGTTTTTACATCACCTTAATACACTATCAAATGAAACAAACCGAAAGATTTACAGACAGAGAACCCTACCGGGAGATGAAAGTGAAACATCTGATGCACGTCGTGGAGCAACATAAAAAAGGGGCAGCCAAAGGGATTTACGCGGTCTGTTCCGCGCATCCTGTTGTACTTGAAGCCGCCATCCGCTTTGCCCGTGAAATGCAAACTCCGCTTCTGATCGAAGCGACTTCAAATCAGGTCGACCAATTTGGCGGCTATACGGGCATGACGCCTGCGGATTTTCGCCACTTCGTGATGGAGCTTGCGAATAAATGGCATTTCCCTTCCGAGAACGTGATCCTCGGTGGCGATCATTTGGGGCCAAACCGCTGGCAAAACGTATCCTCCGCCATTGCCATGACTCACGCGGAAGATCTGATAAAAAGCTACGTTCAGGCCGGATTCAAAAAGATCCATCTCGATTGCAGCATGTCCTGTGCCGACGATCCTGTTCCCCTGACCGACACCATTGTCGCCAACCGTGCGGCGCGGCTGGCGACAATTGCCGAAGAGACGGCTATCGCTATCTATGGTGAATCTGATCTTGTTTACGTCATTGGCACTGAAGTCCCCGTACCTGGCGGGGCTCACGAAACGCTAAATACACTCGAAGTAACGACACCTGCTGCTGCGCAAGCGACGTTACGAGCACATTACGATGCCTTTGAACAACATGGGCTCACCGCCATTTGGCCAAGAATTATCGGTCTTGTCGTCCAACCCGGCGTCGAATTCGACAATACACAGGTTATCGATTACATACCTGAGAATGCCACCGCACTCAGTCACATGATCGAAGACTACGACACGCTCATTTTCGAAGCTCACTCGACCGATTATCAGAACCCGGCCTCACTGCGACAGTTAGTATGCGATCACTTCGCTATTCTCAAGGTGGGGCCGGCACTCACTTTCGCGCTACGGGAAGCGCTGTTTGCCCTGAGTGCCATAGAAGAAGAATTGATCCCTTCACGTACCAGCGCCAGCCTTCGTACAGTGGTAGAAAATGTCATGCTGGAAAAACCAGAATACTGGGAAAGCCACTACCACGGTGAAAACGCATTACGCCGCCTGGCCCGGGGCTATAGCTATTCCGACCGCATTCGTTACTACTGGCCCGATCAATGCATTGATGATGCTTATCATCAGTTGGTACGAAATCTGGAGCATGAAACCCTCGCGCTTCCTCTCCTCAGTCAATATTTACCGCTGCAATACGCACATGTCCGCGAAGGTAAGCTCACCGCGACGGTGCATGAATTGATCATCGACCATATTCAGGACGTGCTGCGCCAGTACCACGCTGCCTGCACGCCGCAATAACAAAGAAGAAAAGAAAGGATAAATGTTATGCCAAATATTGTGTTGAGTCGGATTGATGAACGCCTGATTCACGGGCAGGTAGGTGTGCAGTGGGTGGGGTTCGCTGGCGCAAATCTGGTACTGGTCGCGAATGATGAAGTGGCAGAAGACCCCGTTCAGCAGAACCTGATGGAAATGGTACTGGCAGAAGGCATTGCCGTGCGCTTCTGGTCACTGCAAAAAGTGATCGACAACATTCACCGCGCCGCTGACAGACAGAAAATTCTCCTGGTATGTAAAAACCCAACGGATTTTTTAGCGCTGGTCGAAGGCGGCGTTCCGATCAACCGGATTAATGTCGGCAACATGCACTACGTTAACGGCAAACAGCAAATCGCAAAAACGGTCTCCGTCGATACCCAGGATATCGCCGCATTTAACGGGTTGAAGGCAAAGAACGTCGCTTGCTTTGTCCAGGGCGTCCCGACAGAACCCGCGCAGGATCTGTTTAAGCTTCTCTGAAGGAGAGTGTCATGGAAATCAGTTTATTACAGGCTGTAGCACTGGGAATCCTGGCATTTATTGCCGGCCTGGATATGTTCAATGGCCTGACTCACATGCATCGCCCGGTAGTGCTCGGGCCGCTGGTAGGGCTTATTCTGGGCGATCTGCACACGGGGATTCTGACCGGTGGGACGCTGGAATTAGTCTGGATGGGGCTGGCGCCTTTGGCAGGCGCGCAACCGCCAAATGTAATCATTGGCACCATCGTGGGCACTACCTTTGCGATTACAACAGGGGTTAAGCCTGAGGTTGCTGTGGGTGTTGCCGTTCCTTTTGCCGTCGCCGTACAAATGGGGATTACCTTTCTGTTTTCCGTCATGTCCGGGGTCATGGCTCGCTGTGACAATATGGCCGCTAACGCGGATACCCGTGGCATTGAACGCGTCAACTATCTGGCACTTCTGGCGCTGGGGACGTTCTACTTTTTGTGTGCGTTCCTGCCCATCTATTTTGGCGCTGAACACGCTAAAACCGCCATTGATGTTCTGCCAACACGCCTGATTGATGGCCTCGGCGTGGCGGGCGGCATCATGCCTGCGATCGGCTTCGCGGTTCTGTTAAAAATCATGATGAAGAATGTCTACATTCCCTACTTTATCCTCGGTTTTGTTGCCGCGGCCTGGCTGAAATTACCGGTACTGGCCATTGCCGCCGCCGCACTGGCAATGGCGCTCATCGATTTCGTTCGTAAAGATCCCGAACCCAAAACTGCACCGTCACAGCAGGAGGAATTTGAAGATGGCATCTAATCACACCACGCTGACCCCGGTTGCAGACAAAGAGGAAACCCTGCTGACCGGTGTAAACGAAAATGTTTACGAAGACCAATCCATGGGGGCTGACCTGACGCGGCAGGATATTAATCGTGTGGCATGGCGCTCAATGCTTTTACAAGCCTCATTTAACTACGAGCGTATGCAGGCATCTGGCTGGTTGTATGGTCTGCTCCCTGCGCTAAAAAAAATTCATACGAACAAGCGTGACCTCGCACGGGCAATGACAGGACATATGGGATTTTTTAACACCCATCCTTTTTTAGTGACTTTTGTTATCGGCATCATTCTGGCGATGGAACGTTCTAAGCAGGACGTTAACAGCATTCAAAGTACCAAGATCGCCGTCGGCGCACCGCTGGGAGGGATTGGTGATGCAATGTTCTGGCTCACGCTTCTTCCCATTTGCGGCGGGATTGGTGCAAGCCTGGCGCTTCAGGGATCTATCCTCGGCGCGGTTATTTTTATTGTCCTCTTCAACGTCGTGCATCTGGGTTTGCGCTTCGGCCTGGCGCATTACGCATACAGAATGGGTGTCGCAGCGATTCCGCTCATAAAAGCCAATACCCGTAAAGTGGGGCATGCCGCTTCAATTGTCGGCATGACGGTCATCGGTGCGCTGGTGGCAACCTATGTGCGTCTGGCGACAACGCTCGAAATTACCGCAGGCGACGCGGTGGTGAAACTTCAGGCGGATGTCATTGATAAGTTGATGCCTGCGTTTTTACCTCTGATCTACACCCTGGCGATGTACGGTCTGGTTCGACGCGGCTGGAGCCCATTGCGCCTTATCGGTATCACCGTGGTGCTGGGTATTGTCGGCAAATTCGCCCACTTCCTCTGAGTATAAGGAAACATAATGTTAAGCATTATTTTGACCGGACACGGCGGCTTCGCCAGCGGAATGGAAAAGGCGATGTTGCAGATTCTCGGTGAGCAGGCACAGTTTGTTGCCATCGATTTCCCGGAAACGTCTTCCACTGCGATGCTCACCGCACAGCTTGAAGAGGCGATACAAACCTTACCGGCAACCGAAGGCATCATTTTTCTTACAGACCTGTTAGGCGGGACGCCCTTCCGTGTGGCTTCAACCCTTGCGATGCAACGCCCTGAGTGTGAGGTTATCACCGGCACCAACCTGCAATTGCTGTTAGAAATGGCGATGGATCGCGATGAGCTGAGCGGCAAAGATTTTCGCCAGCAGGCACTCGAATGTGGCCACCGGGGCTTGACCAGTCTCGCCGATGAGCTTGTCCGCAATCGCGAAAGTGAACCGGTTGAGGAAGGCATATGACACAAATCATCCGTGCCCGGCATGTATTGACCGGGCAAGGCTGGTGTTACGACAGGTTGCTCCGCATTGAAGAGGGAATCATTACCGCCATCGAGCCTATACCGATTGGGACTCCCTTCCGCGAAGCTGAGTTACTCTGTCCAGCCTATATCGACCTGCATGTTCATGGCGGCGATGGCGTAGATGTGATGGATTGCGATCCTGGCGCGCTCGATCGATTAGCCATTTTTAAAGCGCAACAAGGGGTGGGTGCCTGGCTGCCCACAACGGTTACCGCACCAATGGCAGAGATTCATCAGGCGCTGGCTCGCATTGCTCAACGTTGCCAGTCTGGGGGGCCCGGAGCGACGGTACTGGGTAGCTACCTGGAAGGGCCATTTTTTACGCCAACGAACCGTGGCGCGCATCCGGCGGCATTATTTCAGGAGATAGACCGCAACGAACTGGATCGTTTAATCGCTGCGTCACACCAGACCTTACGCATCGTCGCGCTTGCGCCAGAGAAGCCTGGAGCGCTGGAGGCCATTACGTATCTTAAACAACGGGGCGTTCTTGTCATGCTCGGCCATAGCGCCGCGACATGGGCACAAACACAGCAAGCACTTGATGCTGGCGCCGACGGTCTGGTGCATTGCTTCAATGGCATGACGGGATTACATCATCGTGAACCCGGTATGGTAGGAGCGGGGCTTACGGATGATCGCGCCTGGCTGGAGCTTATTGCTGATGGCCATCATGTTCACCCGTCGATACTCGCGTTGAGCTGTACCTGTGCCAGCCGGCGCATCATTCTGATTACCGATGCGATGCGTGCCGCAGGTATGCCTGACGGGCGTTACGATATCTGCGGTTGTGCTGTCGACATGAAACAAGGCGTGGTACGCACTGCGGAAGGTGGGCTGGCAGGTAGTACGCTGTCACTGGATGCCGCCGTTCGCAATATGGTGCAGTTCTGCGACATCAGTTCAGAAGAGGCTATCAAAATGGCCTCGTTGCACCCCGCCAAACTGCTGGGTATTGACGACGAATTGGGCACTATCGACATAGGGAAACGCGGGAATCTTATCGCTCTGGATAGTCATTTACAGGTTGAGAAAACCTGGGTGAATGGCATCGTAACAATTTAACGTCTTTCGTTATGTTTCCAACTGGCTTACTGAGATTCTCGGTAAGCCGGTTCCTTTCACTTTCCTTTCAGCAAAGAAAATAAAAGCTAAAAATTCAATAGGTTAAATCACACTCCGCGTATATCTCACAAATTTCGTTTTATTTCTTTTTATCACATTGACCTTTCATTTTCTTTTCTATAGATTTTAAGAAAAGAAACGAAAGAAACAGTGAAATGAAATGAAAGACTCATTCCCTCACTGTAATTTCCTGAATGACTACTGCTAAGGATGATGTGATGAGTGAAACACTGGATATCAACGCAACGGCGACCCCCACCTGGACGGAGGAAGAGATTCGCCAACAACCAGAGGCCTGGCTGAAAGCGCTTAAGAATCTTGATAAACAACGCTGTGAGATCGACGCTTTTCTGCAGCCTGTTCTGAACGCAGGGAACACCAAAATTATTCTCACGGGAGCCGGAACCTCAGCCTTTATTGGCGATATTATTGCGCCCTGGCTGGCTCGCCATACTCAGCTTGACATCGTTGCCGTGCCGACCACCGATATCGTAAGTAATCCAATGGATTATTTCAGTAAAGGTCGCACAACGCTGCTGGTCTCTTTTGCGCGATCCGGCAACAGCCCGGAAAGCGTAGCGGCCGTCGAATTGGCCAGTCAGATGATCGATAACAGCTACCATTTGATGATCACCTGTAACGATGCTGGCGCGCTTTACCTGGATGCCCATAACAATCCTCGGGCATACGCGCTGTTGATGCCCCCTGAAACACACGATCGCGGCTTTGCCATGACCAGCAGCATTACGACCATGATGGCAAGCTGCCTCGCCGTTTTCGCCCCAGAAGTTATTAATCTTGCCAGCTTTAGCGCCGTCTCTGAACGCTGCCAGCAGATTATTGACTCTCTGGGCGATTTCCACTCCCATCCCTTTGGCGATCTTCCTTTTAAACGCATCGTCTATCTTGGCAGCGGCGGACTACAAGGGGTAGCACGCGAATCAGCGCTAAAGGTTCTTGAGCTTACCGCGGGCAAGCTGGCGGCCTTCTACGATTCCCCTACGGGTTTTCGCCACGGGCCAAAATCGTTGGTCGACGGGGAAACGCTGGTGATTGTGATGATTTCAAGCCATCCGTACACCCGTCAGTACGATCTGGATCTGCTGACAGAATTGCGTAATGACAAGCAAGCGATGCGCGTCATCGCGATCGCTGCCGAGCGGCATCCGGCGATCGACGCGGGCCCACATTTCTACCTTCCTCCCGCTCGCCATTTCCATGACGTTGAGCAGGCCTTTTGTTTCCTTATCTACGCGCAAATCTTTGCACTTTCCGAATCGTTAAAAGCGGGGATCACCCCAGACTCACCCTCGGCTAACGGTACCGTAAACCGCGTAGTTCAGGGCGTTATTATTCATCCCTGGAACGCATGAGAGGTCTGACAAATGGCAATTATCTCAACGAAATACCTGCTTCAGGACGCCCAGGAAAAAGGGTATGCGATTCCTGCATTCAATATTCATAATGCCGAAACCATTCAGGCTATTCTTGAGGTGTGTAGTGAACTTCGATCGCCAGTTATCCTGGCCGGCACACCAGGGACATTCAAACATATCGCCTTTGAAGAGATTTACGCACTGTGTGAAGCCTACTCAGCAAGTTACGACATCCCCCTGGCTCTTCATCTCGATCATCATGAAAAACTTGATGATATCCGCCGCAAAGTCGACGCGGGCGTGCGCAGCGCAATGATCGACGGTAGCCACTATCCATTCGAAGAGAATGTTCGTTTAGTGAAATCAGTGGTCGATTTCTGCCATCGCCACGATTGCAGCGTTGAAGCTGAGCTTGGTCGCCTGGGTGGTGTCGAAGATGACATGAGCGTCGATGCAGAAAGTGCTTTCCTTACCGACCCACAAGAGGCGCGTCTGTTTGTGGAGCTGACCGGAGTAGATAGCCTGGCCGTGGCGATCGGAACGGCGCATGGCTTGTATAAACAGCGTCCCAAAATTGATTTTGCCCGGTTAGCC
Source organism: Pseudocitrobacter faecalis (assembly GCA_003315335.1). Taxonomy (GTDB): domain Bacteria; phylum Pseudomonadota; class Gammaproteobacteria; order Enterobacterales; family Enterobacteriaceae; genus Pseudocitrobacter; species Pseudocitrobacter faecalis. The sequence continues at coordinate 134,990 of QNRL01000009.1, read as the reverse complement.
GAAATCCGCAAGGTGGTTGATATTCCACTGGTTCTTCACGGGGCGAGCGATGTGCCAGACGAGTATGTCAGACGCGCCATTGAACTGGGTATTTGCAAAGTCAACGTTGCAACAGAACTGAAAATTGCGTTTGCCGCGGCAGTGAAAAAGTGGTTTAGCGAAAATCCTGATGGCAATGATCCTCGCTATTATATGCGCGTAGGGATGGATGCGATGAAGGAAATCGTCAGAAACAAAATTACCGTATGTGGATCAGCACATAAGCTGGTATCAAACAGTTAAGCCCGATGAGTTTGGTATTACACCAGGACTGAAGGGATCGTGAACGGCATATGCCAAAAAGGATAAGTACGCCAACACCTGCTTCATTGCTGTGGTTGCATAAGAAATTGACGTGTCTGGTTGATGAGTTAATCGCAAGATAGAACACTAACGTGTTGCGGCATTATCTAAGCCGCAACACGGTCAATTCGTTTTAATCCCCCTGCTGCTCCAGCGCATACTTATACAGCGCATTTTTCTTCACGCCGTGAATTTCCGCGGCCAGCGCCGCCGCTTTTTTCAGCGGCAGTTCTGCCTGTAACAGCGTCAGCGTGCGCAGGGCATCGGCGGGCAAGTCGTCTTCCTGCGCTTTATGACCTTCGACAATCAGCACCATCTCGCCTTTGCGACGGTTTTCATCCTCTTTCACCCACGCCAGCAGTTCGCCGACCGGCGCGCCGTGAATAGATTCCCAGGTTTTGGTCAGCTCGCGCGCCAGCACCACGTAGCGGGATTCGCCCAGTACCGCGACGATATCTTCCAGGCTATCTAACAGGCGGTGGGTCGATTCATAAAAAATCAGCGTCCGCGTCTCTTCTTCAATGGCTTTCAGCGCATCGCGACGGCCTTTTGATTTGGCCGGCAGGAAGCCTTCATAACAGAAACGGTCCGAAGGCAGACCGGCGGCGCTCAATGCGGCGATAGCGGCACACGGGCCTGGCAGCGGAACGACGCGGATACCCGCTTCGCGACAGGTACGCACAAGATGGTAGCCAGGATCGTTAATCAGCGGCGTACCCGCATCAGAAACCAGCGCAATGTTTTGCCCCTCTTTCAGCTTCGCCACCAGCGTTTCCGCTTTTTGTTGTTCGTTGTGGTCGTGAAGCGCAAACAAACGGGCGTTAATCGCGAAGTGTTGCAACAGTAAACCGGTGTGACGCGTGTCCTCTGCGGCAATTAAATCAACGGCTTGTAATACGTTTAATGCACGTTGGGTGATATCAGCCAGATTCCCGATAGGAGTGGGTACAATATAGAGCTGACCTTCAGAATTCTCAGCTGATTCGTGTTGTTTCATTGTTTCATCCGTATTGCCGATTTAATATTGAGCATTGAGCCAAAAAAATATCACTGGATACATATGGTACCGTCAACATTTCTTCGTTCTAAAGCCGCGCGCTGCCTGCCTGTTGTTCTGGCGGCATTACTTTTCGCCGGCTGTGGCACCCAGCAAACACAGGACCAGAGTGCATCCCATTTAGAGGGAACCGCACAAGCGGACTCTGGTTATTACCTGCAGCAGATGCAGCAGAGTGCGAATGATAGCAAGACCAACTGGCAATTACTCGCCATTCGTGCACTGCTGAAGGAAGGTAAGAGCCAGCAGGCAATGGAACTGTTCGGCCAGTTACCGAAAGAGCTTAACGATGAGCAACGTCTGGAACAGTCGCTGCTGGCCGTTGAGATCAAACTGGCACAGCAAGATTTCAAAGGCGCGGAAGCGCTGCTGGCGAAAATCGATCCGAATGGTCTGAGCAATAATCAGCAAATCCGCTTCTGGGCCGACGGCATCGCCTCGCAGCAAGGGAAACCCACCCTCACGCTACTGCGTGCGTTAATCGCGCAGGAACCCCTGCTGAAAGCCGTACCGGAAAAACAAAAAAATATCGATGCCACCTGGCAGGCGCTTTCTGCAATGACGCAGGAACAGGCCAACGCGCTGGTGATCAATGCCGATGAAAACGTGTTACAGGGTTGGCTCGATCTGCAGCGTGTCTGGTTCGATAACCGTAACGACGTCAGTATGATGAAAGCCGGGATCAAAGACTGGCAGACCCGCTATCCGCAAAACCCAGGTGCAAAACTGCTGCCGACCCAACTGGTGAACGTCCAAAGTTTTAAACCTGCTTCAACCAATAAGATTGCCCTGCTGCTGCCGTTAAATGGCCAGGCAGCGGTGTTTGGTCGCGCCATTCAGCAAGGTTTTGAAGCGGCGAAAAACGGGATTTCGCCGGTAAGCGGTAGCGCGGTACCAGAACAGGTTGCACAGGCAGCATCGACGAATAACGTGGTGAGCCCGTCTCAGGCCGAAATCACCGATTTGACGACGCCACAGACGCAGCCCGTTCAGGCTCCAGCTCCTGCACAGGCACCGGTACAGTCCGTCACCACGACGCAACAGGAGCAAGCGCCAGCGACAACGGCTCCAGCAACACCTGCGGCCCAGCCGGCTGCTGCGAATCCATCCGCCGAGCTGAAAATTTATGACACCACCACGCAGCCTATGAGCCAGATTCTTTCGCAGGCACAGCAGGATGGCGTCACGCTGGTGGTCGGCCCGCTGTTGAAAAACAACGTTGATGATCTGCTGAAAAGTAATACGCCGCTGAACGTACTGGCGCTTAACCAGCCGGAGTCTGTCAGCAACCGTGCGAACATCTGCTACTTCGCACTCTCGCCAGAAGATGAAGCGCGCGACGCCGCCCGTCATATTCATGATCAGGGCAAACAGGCTCCGCTGCTGCTGGTACCGCGCAGCGCGCTGGGCGATCGCGTGACGCGCGCCTTCGCAGATGAGTGGCAATCACTGGGCGGTGCGACGGTGCTGCAGCAGAAATTTGGTTCCCTGTCTGAGCTGCGCGGCGGCGTGAACGGCGGTTCCGGTATTGCGCTGACCGGCAGCCCGGTCACTACCAGCCAGAATCAACCGCAAAGCGTGACGATTGGCGATTTAACCATTCCGGCACCGCCGAGCGATGCGCAAATCAGCAGCGGTGGTAAAGTAGACGCCGCGTACATTGTGGCAACGGCGCAGGAAATTGCATTCATTAAGCCGATGATCGCCATGCGTAACGGCAGCCAGGGCGGCGCAACGCTGTATGCCAGCTCGCGCAGTGCGCAGGGCGTCGCCGGGCCCGATTTCCGTTTAGAGATGGAAGGCTTACAGTACAGTGAAATTCCGATGCTGGCAGGCAGCAATCCGTCCCTGATGCAGCAGGCACTGCGTGCGGTGAATAACGACTATTCCCTGGCGCGCCTGTATGCCATGGGCGCAGATGCCTGGTCGCTGGCGAATCATTTCTCGCAAATGCGCCAGGTGCCAGGTTTTGAGCTGAACGGCAACACCGGCGATTTGACGGCAACTCAGGATTGCGTGATTAACAGGAAGTTATCATGGCTCAAATACCAACAGGGTCAGGTCGTCTCAGCAAACTAACCGCTAAACAGACTGGCGACGCTGCGGAACTGCGTGCGCGTCGCTGGCTGGAACATCAGGGGCTTACCTTCATCGCCGCCAACTTTCGCGATCGCGGCGGCGAAATCGACCTGATAATGCGCGATGGCACGGTAACGGTTTTTGTGGAAGTCCGTTATCGTACTTCCGGGGCGTATGGCGGCGCTGCCGCAAGCGTAACCCGGAGCAAGCAACATAAATTATTACACACTGCTCAATTGTGGCTCGCCCGTCACAATGGGAGTTTTGATACTGTGGATTGCCGTTTCGATGTGGTAGCCTTCACTGGCAATGAGATCGAATGGCTTAAAAACGCATTTAGCTAATAGCAACATCAAGAATTTAAAGGGAAATCGTGCTCGAAAGAATTAAAGTTTGCTTCACTGAAAGCATTCAAACGCAAATTGCAGCGGCAGAAGCCCTCCCGGATGCTATCTCCCGAGCCGCTATGACCCTTGTGCAGTCACTGCTCAACGGCAACAAAATTCTCTGTTGTGGTAACGGATCCTCCGCCGCCAACGCACAGCATTTTGCTGCCTGCATGATCAATCGTTTCGAAACGGAGCGCCCTGGTTTACCGGCGATTGCACTTAATGCAGATAACGTGGTCTTAACGGCGATCGCGAACGATCGCTTACACGATGAGATTTACGCCAAGCAGGTTCGCGCGCTGGGTCATGTCGGAGATGTGTTACTGGCGATTTCCACGCGAGGCAACAGCCGCGACATCGTCAAAGCTGTAGAAGCTGCCGTGACGCGTGATATGACCATTGTGGCATTAACGGGCTACGACGGCGGTGAGCTGGCCGGTTTACTCGGCCAGCAGGATGTGGAAATTCGCATCCCTTCTCACCGTAGCGCGCGCATTCAGGAAATGCACATGCTGACGGTGAATTGCTTATGCGATCTGATTGATAACACGCTTTTCCCACACCAGGACGATTAAGGAGTACATATGAAGGCATTCTCGCCCGTCGCAGTCCTTATTTCCGCGCTGCTGCTTCAGGGATGCGTCGCCGCTGCCGTGGTTGGCGGCGCTGCGGTTGGCACGAAAGCGGCAACTGACCCGCGTACTGTGGGGACACAGGTTGACGATGGCACGCTGGAGCTACGCGTCAACACCGCGCTGTCGAAAGATGAACAAATTAAGAAAGAGGCGCGCATCAACGTGACGGCATATCAGGGCAAAGTGCTGCTGGTCGGTCAGGCACCGAATACTGCGCTGGCGTCTCAGGCCAAACAAATAGCCATGGGCGTGGACGGGGCCACCGAAGTGTTCAACGAAATTCGCCAGGGTACACCGATCAGTCTGGGTACCGCGTCAACGGATACGTGGATCACCACGAAAGTGCGTTCCCAGTTGTTGACGACCGATCAGGTGAAGTCGTCGAACGTGAAAGTCACCACGGAAAACGGCGAAGTGTTCCTGATGGGGCTGGTAACGGATCGTGAAGGCAAAGCCGCCGCCGATATCGCCAGCCGCGTTAGCGGTGTGAAACGCGTCACCACGGCGTTTACCTATATTCAGTAACCGCTCAGGCCTGCGTAATGCGCAGGCCTGATAAGCGTAGCGCCATCTGGCCTACACTGCTCGCCGCGCGATTTCGCGCAACTCTGCCGACTTCAAAATGGTGACGGGCTCTCGCTCCGGTGATAACGCTTCCGTCAGCATTGCCTGCGCCACATCGCGCGCTTTAATCGACTTCCAGTTTCCCGGTAAGCAACCAAACAGCGGTGCCAGCAACGACTCGTTGAGACGTCTTTTGTGGCGTTCCCCCACCAGCATAGACGGCCTGGCGATGGTCAGACGCGGCCACTGCTGCGCAATCAGCGCATCTTCCATTTCACCTTTGACGCGGTTATAGAAAAAGGGTGAATGCGCGTTGGCCCCCATCGCGCTCACCACCAGCATATGCTTCGCCCCCAGTCGCAAACCGGTAAGCGCCGTGTCGACCACTAATGTGTAGTCCGACTGAATAAACGCCTCTTTTGATCCCGCTTCACGCATTGTCGAACCCAGGCAACAAAAGACGATATCTATCGGCGTAGTGACCTGCGCAAGCGCGTCGCTTAGCTGTGGGTCGTGGGGGTTAAAGACTTCGGGAAATCCGTCAAGCGGACGGCGCGTAGGGGCGGCAATCGAGTAAATACGCGGCTCCTGAAGCAGAAGATGCAGTAAGTGCCCACCAACTAATCCGGTCGCGCCGGTTATCAATACCTGACTCATTCATATCCCCTTTACGGATTTTTCACCCTTGTAATCTCGTCGTCCTGCCCCACACTTTATAGTTCGCAGGAATTTTTCTGAAGCCAAAACCATGGAGGAATCATGAGCAAGAAAATAGCCGTCTTGATCACCGACGAGTTTGAAGATTCAGAGTTTACCTCTCCGGCCGACGCGTTTCGTAAAGCCGGTCATCAGGTTATCACCATTGAGAAGCAGGCCGGTAAAACCGTAACGGGCAAACGCGGCGAAGCGAAAGTGAAGATTGACGCCGCCATTGACCAGGTCAGCCCGGCAGAGTTTGATGCACTGCTGCTACCCGGCGGGCACTCGCCTGACTATCTGCGCGGTGACGATCGTTTTGTCACCTTCACCCGCGATTTCGTCAACGCCGGCAAACCGGTGTTTGCAATCTGTCACGGGCCGCAACTGTTAATCAGCGCCGATGTGGTACGCGGACGCAAGCTCACCGCCGTGAAACCTATTGTAGTGGATGTGAAAAATGCCGGGGCGGATTTCTACGACCAGGAAGTGGTGGTCGATAATGACCAACTGGTGACCAGCCGGACGCCAGATGATCTACCGGCATTTAACCGGGAAGCATTACGCCTGCTGGGTGCCTGATTCCCGTAACCAATGCAGTTTTTTACCGAAGCCCAGCGTGTTGTCAGTAAACTTGAGTTCATCAAGGCGAATTTCCCACACGGGTGCTGACAACATTCTGGCGACCGGGAAGCGGCGAATATATTTCGCGCGCTTCTCGTCGCTCTCTTCACCTTCCAGCAGCCGAATCTCCCCTTTGAACTGCACGCCGCGAATTAACGCCACCGTTTTCGGCTGGCCGTTAACCGTTCCGGCAACGGGTGCTCGCGTCCCCGTCATCTGCCCGTGACGAGTGGTGGTATCGCTGAGAAGATAAAATGCGACACGCTCAGCGTCATAGACGAAGAAGGCATTCGCACACCAGAGTTCGCCTTCACTCGCCACACACCAGCTTACAACGTGTTGTTTTGTCAGCCAGCGGCTAATGGCAGCAAGCGTTTCCATCTTTTCTCTCCGTTATGCTAAGGTGCGTTCACGTTACTATACAGGTTTCAACTCGTGCCCTGGTTTCTTTATCTGGTCCGCTCGGCGGATAACAAACTCTACACCGGGATCACCACCGACGTAGCGCGTCGCTTTCAGCAGCATCAAAGCGGAAAAGGCGCAAAAGCGCTTCGCGGCAAAGGTGAACTGACGCTGGCGTTTTCTGGCGAAGTTGGTGAACACTCACTGGCTTTGCGGCTGGAATACCGCATTAAACAGCTAACGAAGCGCCAGAAAGAGCGCCTCGTCGCTGGGGAGGAGTCGTTTGAAGCCCTGCTAAGCGGCCTTAAAAACGATTAAAGTGATCGGAATACTCGACCAGACCGTGCACGCCGTTCAGTGCATCATCCGCCAGACGATGAACCATAAACGCCTCTTCTGTACCCGGCCAGCGGCAGCGTAAGTCGTACTGTGCGGCGCGTTCGAAGCCAAAACGGCTGTACAACGCGGGCTCGCCCAGCGTGACGACGGCGGCATAACCGAATTCATTAAGGGAATCGAGACCTTCATAAACCATCTGGCGCGCCAGACCTTGCCCGCGATAGCTTTCATCTACCGCCAACGGTGCCAGCCCGACCCACTGCAGTTCCTCACCTTCAACGCTTACCGGGCTAAACGCCACGTAACCCACCACGTGACCTTCGTCATCCGTCGCCACCAGGCCGAGGGTGATCAGACCGTCTTCACGCAGCTCGCGCACAAGATCGGCCTCCCCGTCCCCGTTGAAGGTGCGACGCAGCAGGGAGTCAATCCCCGGTGCATCAATCCCAATTTCCACTCGAATCAGCATGGCTCACCTACCGATGTGTGTTTAGAGTCTGATGGCGTTTTCAGCCCGGCTTCCACGAAGTCCGCCAACTGCATCAGCATGACACGAAGCGCTTTCGGCATCTGTTCAAGCTCAATGGCATCCATCAGGTTTTTAACGTATAAGCCCAGTTCCGTATCGCCTTCAATGACCAGTCGACGCTGGAAGAAGAGCGTGTCAGGATCTTGTTTACGCGCGGCGATCATCAGCAAATCGCTGGCGTCGGCGCTAAAGCTCACATCTGCCTGCGCCGATTCGCTCACAATCAGGCGATCGTTCTCTACGGAGGTAAACCATTGCAGGCCAATATCACGCACCTCAATGCTTAACCAACGACCTTCGAGAAACTCAAGCTCACCCTCGGCCAGCGCCTGGCGGAATTGCCAGCTGAGCATCTGCTGCAATACCTGACGTTTAAGGGCGAACGGCGTGAACTTCACCGGTACGCTCATCAGCGTTGGGGCCACATGAACCAGACGTGAACGCAGTTTATCCAACACAAGCTTTACTCCCTGAATGCAATAGTCCTGTTATTTTGCCATATCAGATAAACGACATAGCGGCGTAAATCAACAATTATGTGGTAAAGACTAACCATTATTGGTGCCATCAATACGCTTTTGTCTGCCTCAAATCAAAAATAATCGCCGCCAGGTTAACTAAAATCCCACCTCGTTAACATTATCGCTATCTGCAGGAAGAATTATGGAGCTGCTCTGCCCTGCCGGAAACCTCCCGGCGCTGAAGGCGGCCATCGAGAACGGTGCCGATGCTGTCTATATCGGGCTGAAAGATGACACCAACGCCCGCCATTTTGCCGGTCTGAATTTTACCGAGAAGAAACTGCAGGAAGCCGTCAGCTTTGTGCACCAGCATAAGCGTAAGCTGCATATCGCCATCAATACTTTCGCGCACCCGGACGGTTACGTCCGCTGGCAACGCGCGGTGGATATGGCCGCACAGCTTGGCGCTGATGCGCTGATCCTCGCCGACATCGCTATGCTGGAGTATGCGGCAGAACGCTACCCGCACATTGAGCGCCATGTCTCTGTTCAGGCTTCCGCGACCAATGAAGAAGCGATTCGCTTCTATCACCGCAACTTTGATGTCGCCCGCGTGGTGCTGCCGCGTGTGCTTTCCATCCACCAGGTGAAACAGCTGGCGCGCGTCACGCCCGTTCCGCTGGAAGTATTCGCGTTCGGTAGCCTGTGCATTATGGCGGAAGGCCGCTGCTATCTGTCGTCTTATTTGACCGGTGAATCTCCGAATACCGTCGGCGCGTGTTCTCCGGCGCGCTATGTGCGCTGGCAACAAACGCCGCAGGGGCTGGAGTCGCGCCTCAATGAAGTGCTAATTGACCGCTACCAGGACGGCGAGAACGCCGGGTATCCGACCCTGTGTAAAGGGCGTTATCTGGTCGACGGCGAGCGCTATCATGCGCTGGAAGAGCCGACCAGCCTGAATACGCTGGAGCTGCTGCCGGAACTGCTGGCCGCCAATATCGCCTCGGTAAAAATTGAAGGTCGCCAGCGTAGCCCGGCCTATGTCAGCCAGGTGGCGAAAGTCTGGCGTCAGGCCATCGATCGTTGCATCGCGGATCCGCAAAACTTTGTGCCACAGGCGGCATGGATGGACACCCTCGGCTCCATGTCCGAAGGTACACAAACCACGCTTGGCGCGTACCACCGCAAATGGCAGTAGGAAAGACCATGAAATATTCATTAGGGCCGGTGCTGTACTACTGGCCAAAAGAGACGCTGGAAGAGTTCTACCAGCAGGCCGCCACCAGCAATGCCGATATCATCTATCTGGGCGAAGCGGTATGCAGCAAGCGCCGCGCCACCAAAGTGGGCGACTGGCTGGATATGGCGAAATCGCTGGCGGGCAGCGGCAAGCAAATTGTGCTGTCAACGCTGGCGCTGGTGCAGGCTTCTTCTGAACTGGGCGAGCTGAAGCGCTACGTTGAGAATGGCGACTTCCTGCTGGAAGCGAGCGACTTCGGCGTGGTGAATATGTGCGCCGAGCGCAAGCTGCCGTTTGTCGCCGGGCATGCACTGAACTGCTATAACGCGGTAACGCTTCGTCTGCTGGCGAAACAGGGCATGATGCGCTGGTGTATGCCGGTCGAACTGTCTCGCGACTGGCTGGCAAATCTGCTGACGCAGTGCGAAGAACTGGGCATCCGCAATCAGTTTGAAGTGGAAGTGTTGAGCTACGGTCATTTGCCGCTGGCCTACTCCGCGCGCTGCTTTACCGCGCGTTCGGAAGATAAGCCAAAAGATGAGTGCGAAACCTGCTGTATTAAATATCCGAACGGGCGCAGTATGCTGTCGCAGGAAAACCAGCAGGTCTTCGTGCTAAACGGTATTCAGACCATGAGCGGCTATGTCTATAACCTCGGCAACGAACTGGCTTCAATGCAGGGGCTGGTGGATATCGTGCGCCTGTCGCCGCTGGGCACCGAGACGTTCGCCATGCTGGATGCCTTCCGCGCCAACGAAAATGGCCAGGCAACGCTGAACCTCACCGCCAACAGCGACTGTAATGGTTACTGGAAACGCCTGGCGGGTCTGGAACTGCAGGCCTGATAAAAAAGCTCACTTTGTTAACAACAGTCATCAGTTTTTAATGCAGTATTAAAGATGCAGCTTTTCTGGCCGACAGCGCGCTGTGCTGCCAGGCTGGAACAAGACCTTCAATCTGATGATGACGCTGTAACAAAGTGAGCCTTTATGACTGACAAACCTGTTTCTTTCTCGGTGCTCGATTTGGCCCCGATCCCACAAGGGTTTAAGGCTAAAGACGCCTTCGACCGCTCTCTCGATCTCGCAAAACTTGCCGAAAAACGTGGCTATCACCGCTACTGGTTAGCGGAGCACCACAACATGACCGGCATCGCCAGCGCGGCGACATCGGTGCTGATTGGCTATCTTGCGGCGAATACCACGACCTTGCATCTGGGTTCCGGTGGTGTGATGTTACCAAACCACTCCCCGCTGGTGATTGCCGAACAGTTCGGGACGCTCAATACGCTGTATCCTGGACGCATTGATTTGGGGCTAGGCCGCGCGCCGGGCAGCGATCAACGCACCATGATGGCATTACGCCGCCATATGAGCGGTGACGTGGATAATTTCCCGCGCGATGTGGCGGAACTGGTCGACTGGTTCGATGCCCGCGATCCGAATCCGCATGTACGCCCTGTTCCCGGCTACGGCGAAAAAATTCCGGTATGGCTGTTGGGGTCAAGCCTCTACAGCGCACAGCTTGCCGCACAGCTCGGTCTGCCGTTTGCGTTCGCCTCACATTTCGCACCGGATATGCTGTTTCAGGCGCTGCACCTTTATCGCACCAACTTTAAACCCTCCGCGCGGCTGGAAAAACCGTACGCGATGGTGTGCATCAACATTATCGCCGCAGACAGCAATCGCGATGCGGAATTCCTGTTCACCTCCATGCAGCAGGCCTTTGTGAAGCTGCGTCGTGGCGAAACCGGGCAGCTACCGCCGCCGATTCAAAACATGGATCAGTTCTGGTCACCGTCCGAGCAGTATGGCGTGCAGCAGGCGCTGAGTATGTCGCTGGTTGGCGATAAAGCGAAAGTGCGTCACGGGCTGGAGTCGATTCTGCGTGAAACCGACGCGGATGAAATTATGGTTAACGGCCAGATTTTCGATAGCGAGGCACGGCTGCATTCGTTCGAGCTGGCGATGGATGTGAAGGAAGAGTTGTTGGGGTAAGTGCGATTGTGTTGCCCCTCACTCCGGGCAGTCCCTCTCCCGATGGGAGAGGGTTAGAGTGAGGGCATCAGGCCGCACAATTACTGATAAACCGGCAACATATTAAAGCTCGACAGAATGTGTACCAGCGCGTTGCCGATACCGAAGACCAGAATCAGAGCAATCATCGGCTTGCCACCCCAGACGCGGAATTTCGGGCTGCCGAAGCGTTTGCGGGATGCGCGGGCCAACAGTGCTGGCACAATCGCCGCCCAGATAGTCGCGGCCAGCCCGGCATAACCGATGGCATACAGAAAGCCATTCGGCCACAGCAGGCCGCCGATAATTGGCGGAGCAAACGTCAACAGTGCCGTTTTAAAACGCCCCAACGCACTATCATCAAAGCCAAACAGATCGGCCAGGTAATCAAACAGACCCAGCGTTACGCCCAGGAATGAACTCGCTACCGCGAAGTTAGAGAACACCACCAGAAGCAGATCCAGGCTACGGCTGTTCAGCACGCCACTCAACGCCTGCACCAGCACATCAATGTTCCCGCCTTTCTGCGCAATGCCGATAAATTCCGGACGCGGGATATTGCCCATCGTGCCCAGCAACCAGATGACATACAGGCCCAGGGCCAGCAGCGTGCCGTAGACCAGACACTTCACGATGGTCTTTGGATCTTTGCCGTAATACTTCATCAGGCTTGGCACGTTACCGTGATAACCAAACGAGGCCAGACAGAACGGCAGCGTCATCAGCAGATACGGGGTGTAAGACGCGTTACTTTCTGCAACGTTAAACAGCGTTGTCGGTTCCACGTGTCCTAACAGGCTGCCGAACGTCAGGAAGAAGGTGATGACTTTCGCGCCTAATACGATAGCCGTCATGCGGCTAACCGCTTTGGTGCTCATCCAGACAATAAACGCCACCAACAGCGCGAAGGTAAAACCGCCTACGCGTGCCGGTACGTTCAGCGACATTTCCGCGAATGTGTGGTGCAGAATTGAACCGCTCGCGGAGATATACGCATAGGTCAGGATGTAGAGTACAAAGGCAATCGAGATGCCGTTAATAACGTTCCAGCCTTTTCCAAGGAGATCTTTGGTCAGGGTGTCGAAACTCGCGCCGATACGGTAGTTGAGATTCGCTTCAAGGATCATCAACCCGGAATGCAACATGCAGAACCAGGTGAAGAGCAGCGCCGCCAGCGACCAGAAAAACCAGCTACCGGCCATCACCACCGGCAGCGAGAACATGCCCGCGCCAATAATGGTTCCGCCGATGATCACCACGCCGCCAAAGAGTGACGGGCGTGAAGCTGTAGTGGTAAGTGTCGCCATTTGCCGATATCTCCAGTGAATCGTTCTTTGCTATACGTTAGCATGGCGCTAATGTACCAGTACACGAGTACAAAGGAAATAAAAAAAGCCCCGATTTCGCAACCGGGGCTGTATATTTTACTTTACGCTAACAAGCGGCGATTTCTTACGCATCACCACCGAAACGGCGACGGCTGGAAGAGTCATCACGACGTGGAGCAGAAGCATCATCACGACGCGGCGCACGGCCACCGTCACGACGCTCACCGCTAAAACGACGCTCACCGCGGCCGCCTTCACGACGCTCGCCACCGAAGCCACGGCCACCTTCACGGCGTTCGCCGCCAAAGCCACGACCTTCACGACGCTCGCCACCGAAACCACGACCACCGCTACGCTCAGGACGCGGTTGTGCGTCGCCCAGCAGCTGCATGTTCATTGGTTTGTTCAGAATGCGGGTACGAGTAAAGTGCTGCAGTACTTCGCCCGGCATACCTTTCGGCAGTTCGATAGTAGAGTGGGTACCAAACAGTTTGATGTTACCGATGTAACGGCTGCTGATATCGCCTTCGTTAGCGATCGCGCCAACGATGTGACGAACTTCAACACCATCATCACGGCCCACTTCAATGCGATACAGTTCCATATCACCGGCATCACGACGTTCGCGACGCGGACGATCTTCACGATCGCCACGCGGGCCACGATCGCGCGGGCCACGGTCATCACGGTCACGGAATTCGCGTTTCGGACGCATCGGTGCATCTGGCGGAACGATCAGAGTACGTTCGCCCTGTGCCATTTTCAGCAGTGCTGCGGCCAGGGTTTCAATATCCAGTTCTTCACCTTCAGCAGTCGGCTGGATTTTCGCCAGCAGGCCACGGTAGAGATCCAGATCGCTGCTTTCCAGCTGCTGCTGTACTTTCGCGGCGAATTTTTCCAGACGGCGTTTGCCCAGCAGTTCTGCGTTCGGCAGTTCTACTTCCGGAATGGTCAGCTTCATGGTGCGTTCGATGTTGCGCAGCAGACGACGCTCGCGGTTCTCAACGAACAGCAGCGCGCGGCCAGCACGACCCGCACGACCGGTACGACCGATACGGTGAACGTAAGACTCTGAATCCATCGGGATATCGTAGTTTACGACGAGGCTGATACGCTCAACGTCCAGGCCACGGGCCGCAACGTCGGTTGCAATCAGGATGTCCAGACGACCATCTTTCAGGCGTTCCAGCGTCTGCTCACGCAGCGCCTGGTTCATGTCGCCGTTCAGCGCGGCGCTGTTGTAGCCGTTACGCTCAAGAGCTTCAGCCACTTCCAGAGTCGCGTTTTTGGTACGAACGAAGATGATCGCCGCATCAAAATCTTCCGCTTCCAGGAAACGAACCAGCGCTTCGTTTTTACGCATGCCCCACACAGTCCAGTAGCTCTGGCTGATGTCAGGACGCGTCGTCACGCTGGACTGGATGCGCACTTCCTGCGGCTCTTTCATAAAGCGGCGGGTAATGCGACGAATCGCTTCCGGCATGGTGGCAGAGAACAGCGCGGTCTGATGACCTTCCGGGATCTGCGCCATAATGGTTTCAACGTCTTCGATGAAGCCCATGCGCAGCATTTCGTCAGCTTCATCCAGAACCAGACCACTCAGTTTAGAGAGGTCAAGGGTGCCGCGTTTCAGGTGATCCAGCAGACGACCCGGCGTACCGACAACGATCTGCGGCCCCTGACGCAGGGCGCGTAACTGCACGTCATAACGCTGGCCGCCGTACAGGGCAACCACGTTTACGCCGCGCATATGTTTAGAGAAATCCGTCATGGCTTCAGCAACCTGAACCGCCAGTTCGCGGGTCGGTGCCAGCACCAGGATTTGAGGTGCTTTCAGCTCAGGATCAAGATTGTTCAGCAGTGGCAGGGAAAACGCTGCGGTTTTACCACTACCTGTCTGGGCCATGCCCAGCACGTCACGACCGCCCAGCAGGTGCGGAATGCACTCAGCCTGGATCGGAGATGGTTTTTCGTAACCCAGATCGTTAAGGGCTTCAAGGATAGGAGCCTTCAGGCCCAGATCTGCAAAAGTGGTTTCGAATTCAGCCATGTAGTACAAGTGCCTCGATATTAATGGCGGCCAGTCTACATAACTCATCATGAAATTGATCTGCAATTTTCATTGAAAAGTGTGAACCGGCTCAAAGTAGGTGTATTAACGAACAACAACGCCCTCACCCGCGAAGGTGATGGCAATCAAAAAGATTACGGGCTGATGTAGTCGTCAGCTATTGCTGGTCCGATTCTGCCAGGTCATCTTGGTCCTGGCCCAGGAGCGATAATTCCAACAATGCGTATCGGTGCTCAACATAGTTATGAACGTTGTTAGCAACCGCCAGTTTGAACAGTGCCGTAGCGCTGTCCTTGTCCCCAAGACTTAGGTAATACTTACCTAAATAGAAGTTGGTTTCACTGAGATGCTCAGCGAGCGAGGTGTTATCCGTTGCGTCCGCCTTCAGGCGCTCCATTAACGTTTTTTCGTCAATGTTGCCTAAGTAGAACTCGACAATGTTCCATCCCCATTGTTCTTTATCCGATTTATCGAAGCGTTGTTTCAACGCCTCTTTTGCCTGCTTCTCATCGAGCTTCTGCTCAGCGAGGAAAAGCCACAGGCTACGGAAGGGATCATTGGGATCGTCTTGATAAAACGCCAGCAGATCATCTTGCGCTAATTTTGCACGGCCACCGTAGTAAAGCGCGATGCCGCGGTTCAAGTGCGCATAATTGTAAGTTGGATCAAGCTCAAGTACAGAATCAAACGCTTCATAGGCAGCATCAAAATTGCCTGCCTGCGTTAAGTAAATGCCTAAGTAATTGAATACTTCAGGCATATCTGGTCGGATTGCCAGCGCTTGCGAAAAATCGTTACGCGCTAGTGCCCTCAGACCGAGACTATCATACAACACTCCGCGCTCATATAAAAGCTGTGCGCGTTCGTCATCGGTTAAAGCCCGACTGGCAAGAATTTGTTCCATGCGTGCCAGAATCACTTCTTGCTGTAAAGTCGGTTGCAATGGTACCGCGAGGACCTCACTCTTTCGCCAGGCAGAATTACTGCATCCTGCCAGCGTGAGTGCTGTCGCTACGAAACACCAGCGCAAAAAAGGCTTCATTTCCCACTCCCGAAGACAACAATTGGATGAACGTCCTGTCCCCCGGCTGCAAACAGGCATCCCGCCAGGTAAAATTGCCCCCTGCTTGCGCAGAGGGCAAAACGGCAAACCTTACTCGCCTTGTTCCGCAGCCGGAGCTTCCGGTGCGGCAGCAGGCTGAGACTGCTCGGTTGCTTCTTTGATGCTCAGACGGATACGGCCCTGACGGTCAACTTCCAGAACCTTAACCGGTACTTCCTGATTCATCTGCAGGTAATCAGTGACTTTCTCTACGCGCTTATCAGCGATCTGAGAGATGTGCACCAGACCTTCTTTACCGCCGCCGATGGCAACGAATGCGCCAAAGTCTACGATACGGGTCACTTTACCGTTATAGATACGACCCACTTCGATTTCTGCGGTGATCTCTTCGATACGACGGATAGCGTATTTCGCTTTCTCACCGTCAGTCGCTGCGATCTTCACAGTACCGTCATCTTCGATTTCGATGGTGGTGCCGGTTTCTTCGGTCAGGGCACGGATAACAGAACCGCCTTTACCGATAACGTCTTTGATTTTGTCCGGGCTGATCTTAATGGTGTGGATACGCGGTGCGAACTCAGAGATATCGCCACGCGGCGCGTTGATCGCCTGTTCCATCACGCCCAGGATGTGCAGACGCGCACCTTTAGCCTGATTCAGCGCAACCTGCATGATCTCTTTGGTGATACCTTCAATTTTGATATCCATCTGCAGTGCAGAGATACCGTCGCGGGAACCCGCTACTTTGAAGTCCATATCGCCCAGGTGGTCTTCGTCGCCCAGGATGTCAGACAGAACAACAAAGTTGTCGCCTTCTTTCACCAGACCCATCGCGATACCCGCAACGGCGGCTTTGATCGGCACACCTGCGTCCATCAGCGCCAGAGAAGCACCACACACGGAAGCCATGGAAGAAGAACCGTTAGATTCGGTGATTTCAGAAACCACGCGAACGGTGTACGGGAATTTGTCCAGTTCCGGCATCACGGCCAGCACGCCACGCTTCGCCAGACGGCCGTGACCAATTTCACGACGCTTCGGAGAACCGACCATACCGGTTTCACCTACGCAGTACGGAGGGAAGTTGTAGTGGAACAGGAAGTTGTCAGTACGCTCGCCCATCAGTTCGTCGAGGTTCTGCGCATCACGGGTGGTACCCAGAGTAGCAGTAACCAGCGCCTGAGTTTCACCACGGGTGAACAGCGCGGAACCGTGAGTACGCGGCAGAACGCCAGTGCGCACGTCCAGACCACGGATCATGTCTTTTTCACGGCCATCGATGCGCGGTTCGCCTGCCAGTACACGGCTACGAACGACGTTTTTCTCGATAGCGTGCAGGATTTCGCCCAGTTCGTTAGCGTCCAGGGTTTCGTCTTCTGCGGTAAGCGTTGCGATGGTTTCAGATTTGATCACGTCAACCTGAGCATAACGCTCTTGTTTGTCGGTGATGCGATACGCGTCGCTCAGGCGCGCTTCTGCCAGGGCTGCAACGCGTGCGTTCAACGCGTCGTTTACCGCTTCTGGCTGCCAGTCCCAACGTGGTTTACCGGCTTCTTTAACCAGCTCGTTGATTTCACGGATAACAACCTGCTGCTGTTCATGACCGAACACAACTGCGCCCAGCATCTGATCTTCACTCAGCAGTTCCGCTTCAGATTCAACCATCAGAACAGCCGCTTCGGTACCAGCAACAACCAGATCCAGCTTGCTTTCTTTCAGTTCGTCCTGAGTCGGGTTCAGTACGTATTGATCATTGATGTAACCCACGCGAGCGGCGCCGATTGGGCCGTTGAATGGGATACCGGACAGAGAGAGCGCAGCGGATGCGCCAATCATTGCCACGATATCCGGGTTAACCTGCGGGTTAACGGACACAACGGTCGCGATAACCTGAACTTCGTTGACGAAGCCTTCCGGGAACAGCGGGCGAACCGGGCGGTCAATCAGACGCGCGATCAGGGTTTCGCCTTCGCTTGGACGGCCTTCACGACGGAAGAAGCTGCCCGGGATACGACCAGCAGCGTAGGTACGCTCCTGATAGTTAACGGTCAGCGGGAAGAAGTCCTGGCCTGGCTTGGCTTTTTTCTGACCGACAACGGTAACGAATACCGCGGTGTCATCCATGCTAACCATAACAGCGGCAGTTGCCTGACGCGCCATCATGCCGGTTTCCAGGGTTACGGTGTGTTGGCCGTACTGGAATTTACGAACGATCGGATTAAGCAAAATTCTATCCTTTCTTAATAAGTGGCAGCACACCTTCAGGCGTGCCGACATAGAAACTCGATCTTCGTTGCATCCTCGCGACTAATGACAACCCTAACCCTTCATGGGTGAAGCCTCTCATTAGCCGCGCGAACCTCTGCAATGAAGAACATGTACAACAACAATACATTATACCCGTTATCTTTCAAAATACCGCTGCGTTAGCAACGTGCGTTGTAAATTCATTTACATGGCACACAGGCTTTCGCTTAAGCGCTATTTTTTTCGGGTACCTTTTCTCTTAACTCGCTGACATCTGGTGGAAAAAAGGGGCCATAAAGGCCCCTCTTTCTGAAACTCGCCAGAATTAGCGACGCAGACCCAGACGCTCGATCAGCGCGGTGTAGCGTGCAACATCTTTACGTTTCAGGTAGTCCAGCAGTTTACGACGCTGAGAAACCATGCGCAGCAGACCACGACGGCTGTGGTGATCTTTTTTGTGCTCTGCAAAGTGACCCTGCAGGTGGTTGATCTGTGCAGTCAGCAGAGCAACCTGAACTTCGGTAGAACCGCTGTCGTTCGCATCGCGACCGAACTCAGAAACGATTTGTGCTTTAGCTTCAACGCTTAGAGACATTTTGAACTCCAAATTTAAAAGAATGAAAGGGTGCCGATCTCTAATTCAGCAGCCCTGAGATAACGCTTGCCAATTGTTAAACAATTACGCAGACGTTAAGCCGCAACATTCTACTCGCAGCGGCCTGTTATCGCAAGAGAGGCAATGCCTCACTCAGGGTACTCCACCACCAGGCGACGCGGTGCGACGCGGCCTTCATCGTCAATTTCAGCCATGCCGATAAATTTAGCGTCGTCGCCTTCCGTGACACGGACTAATCCGCTGGCTGGCGCCTGAGAGGCGCGCACAGGCTGGCCATTCTTAAAGTACGCCGCCACGACGGAAGGAATATTAACGACCGGGAAGTCCGACGCCGGGCTGTCCATCGGCATCAGCAGCGGATCCAGCAGCTGCGATGCGGGGATACCCTGCTGTTCAGCCTGTTCGACATACTCACGCAGTTGTTCAAGCGTCACCATGCGTTCAACAGGGTATTTACTCACGGCCAGACGGCGCAGGAAAATCACGTGCGCGCCACAGCCGAGTTTTTCGCCCAGATCATCAATGATGGTGCGAATGTAGGTGCCTTTTGAACAGTGAATTTCCAGCTCCAGTTCATTGCCTTCATGGCGAATAAACAGCAGCTCATACACGGTAATCGGGCGCGCTTCACGGGGTACTTCAATCCCCTGGCGAGCGTATTCGTAGAGTTTTTTGCCCTGATACTTCAGTGCCGAATACATGGACGGCACTTGTTGAGTATCGCCACGAAAACTCTCCAGCGCCTCAGCCAGTTGCGCATCGGTGAACGTCACCGGGCGCTCTTCGACAATCTGACCGTCGGCATCGGACGTATCGGTACGTTGACCCAAACGCGCGATGACGCGATAACGCTTATCGGAATCCAGCAGATACTGGGAAAACTTGGTCGCTTCCCCAAGGCAAATTGGCAGCATGCCGGTTGCCAGAGGATCCAGCGCCCCGGTATGCCCGGCGCGGTTCGCGTTATAGAGGCGCTTTACTTTTTGCAGCACGTCATTGCTGGATGCACCCTGCGGTTTATCCAGCAACAGTACGCCGTGGATATCACGACCGCGACGACGAGGACGACTCATTAGTCCTCCTTGCTGTCGTCCGGGTTTACACGACGTTCTTCGTCATGCTTAACCACGTTAGTCACCAGGTTGGACATGCGCATCCCTTCAACTAACGAGTTGTCGTAGAAGAAGGTCAGTTCCGGCACGATACGCAGACGCATGGCTTTACCCAGCAGAGAGCGGATAAACCCAGACGCTTCCTGCAGAGCTTTGATGCCGGCTTTTACGGCAGCTTCATCTTTGTCGTTCAGGAAAGTAACGAACACTTTGGCATAGGCCAAATCGCGAGACATTTCCACGCCGGAAACAGTCGTCATCATGCCCAGACGCGGGTCTTTAATTTCGCGCTGCAGGATGATTGCTATCTCTTTTTGCATTTCCTGCGCCACGCGCTGCGGGCGACCAAATTCTTTCGCCATAATAAATTCTCCAGACAAAAAAGGGGCCAAAAGCCCCTTTTAAAATTAATCTCAGGTGGAAAGGGCTGTTCACCAGGCCTGATAAGACGCCCGAGCGTCGTATCAGACAACGGCTGCCGGATGCGGCGTAACGCTTTATCCGGCCTACACCCAATCAACCTTAGGCAATCGTACGCTGAATCTCGATGATCTCGAACACTTCGATCATATCGCCAACGCGAACATCGTTGTAGTTCTTCACGCCGATACCACATTCCATGCCGTTACGGACTTCGTTAACGTCATCTTTGAAGCGGCGCAGGGATTCCAGCTCGCCTTCATAGATAACCACGTTGTCGCGCAGAACGCGGATTGGGTTGTGACGCTTGATGATACCTTCGGTAACCATACAGCCCGCGATCGCACCGAATTTCGGTGATTTGAACACGTCACGCACTTCAGCCAGACCGATGATCTGCTGTTTCAGTTCCGGAGACAGCATGCCGCTCATCGCCGCTTTCACTTCGTCAATCAGGTTATAGATAACGGAGTAGTAACGCAGATCCAGGCTTTCTGATTCGATCACGCGGCGCGCAGAAGCGTCAGCACGGACGTTGAAGCCAACCAGGATGGCGTTAGATGCTGCAGCAAGCGTGGCGTCGGTTTCGGTGATACCACCGACACCGGAACCGATAATCTTCACTTTCACTTCGTCGGTAGACAGTTTCAGCAAGGAATCGGAAATCGCTTCTACAGAACCCTGTACGTCAGCCTTCAGCACGACGTTCACTTCGTGAACTTCGCCTTCGGTCATGTTGGCGAACATGTTCTCCAGTTTAGATTTCTGCTGACGAGCCAGTTTAACTTCACGGAATTTACCCTGACGATACAGTGCAACTTCACGCGCTTTCTTCTCGTCACGCACAACGGTCACTTCGTCACCGGCTGCCGGAACACCGGACAGACCCAGGATTTCCACCGGAATGGACGGGCCTGCTTCGAGCACTTCCTGACCCAGTTCGTTACGCATCGCACGAACACGGCCATATTCGAAGCCACACAGAACGATGTCGCCTTTGTGCAGAGTACCTTCGCGTACCAGAACGGTAGCAACCGGACCACGGCCTTTATCGAGGAAGGATTCGATAACCGCACCGCTCGCCATACCTTTACGAACCGCTTTCAGCTCCAGAACTTCAGCCTGCAGCAGGATAGCGTTCAGCAGGTCATCGATACCGGTACCGGCTTTCGCAGATACTGGGATGAACTGTGCTTCACCGCCCCACTCTTCCGGCATAACGCCGTACTGGGAGAGTTCGTTCTTAACGCGATCGAGGTCAGCTTCTGGCTTATCGATTTTGTTCACAGCAACCACCAGCGGAACCTGCGCCGCTTTCGCGTGCTGGATAGCTTCGATGGTCTGTGGCATCACGCCGTCGTCTGCTGCAACAACCAGGACAACGATATCCGTTGCCTGCGCACCACGAGCACGCATAGAGGTAAACGCGGCGTGACCCGGGGTATCCAGGAAGGTGATCATACCGTTGTCAGTTTCAACGTGGTATGCACCGATGTGCTGGGTAATGCCGCCCGCTTCGCCAGAGGCCACTTTCGTTGAACGAATGTAGTCCAGCAGAGAGGTTTTACCGTGGTCAACGTGACCCATGATGGTCACGACCGGTGCGCGCGGTTCAGCCGCAGCACCTGTATCACGGTCGCTCATTACCGCTTCTTCCAGCTCGTTTTCACGACGCAGGATAACTTTGTGGCCCATCTCTTCGGCAACCAGCTGTGCGGTTTCCTGGTCGATGACCTGGTTGATAGTCGCCATCGCGCCCAGTTTCATCATCGCTTTGATGACCTGAGAACCTTTAACGGCCATTTTGTTCGCCAGCTCGCCAACGGTGATGGTTTCGCCGATGATAACGTCACGGTTAACGGCCTGCGCTGGCTTCTGGAAGCCCTGCTGCAGAGAAGAACCTTTACGCTGTTTACCGCCTTTACCGCCACGAACCGCAGCACGCGCTTCTTCACGATCCGCTTTAGATTCAGCGTGTTTGTTGCCTTTTTTCGCCGGACGCGCCGCTTTCGCGTTACGACCACGGCCACGACCACCTTCAACTTCACGGTCGTTTTCATCTTCAGCCTGGCGAGCATGCTGAGAAGTGGTGACGTGATAATCGCTGGTGTCCTCAGTTGGCTCAGCGTTATTCACACCATTTTTCTCGTTTTCTTCTGCCATACGGCGGGCTTCTTCCGCTACGCGGCGCGCTTCTTCTTCAAGCTTGCGGCGTGCTTCTTCTTCCGCTTTACGCTTCAGCTCAGCAGCTTCACTTTCACGGCGGGCTTTCTCAGCCTGGGCAGTTTTAGTCATATCGTCTTGTTGATTGCTCACTTTGTCTTTTTCCGCAGCTTCACGTTTCGCTTTATCAGCGGCTTCACGTTTCGCTTGTTCCGCGGCCTCACGTTCAGCTTTTTGTTGCGCCTCGCGTTTCGCTGCTTCTTCAGCTTCACGACGGGCTTGCTCTTCCGCTTCACGCTGCGCCTGCTCTTCCGCGGCAAGGCGTTCGGCCTCTTGCGGATCGCGTTTCACAAAGGTGCGTGTCTTGCGGACTTCGATTTGTACCGACTTACTTTTACCGCCGGTACCTGGGATATTGAGCGTGCTGCGCGTTTTGCGCTGCAGGGTCAATTTGTCCGGCGCCGAACCGTTTTCACGGTTCAGATGCGCCAGTAAAGTTTGTTTCTCTTGCGCGGAAACAGAGTCATCAGCAGACTTCGGGATACCAGCGTCAGCAAATTGCTGTACCAGGCGATCCACCGAGGTCTGTATCTCTGCGGCCAGCGTTTTTACGGTTACATCTGTCATGCTGTTCCTTCCTGCTACAGTTTATTACGCTTCGTCGCCGAACCAGCAAATGTTACGGGCGGCCATGATGAGCTCGCCGGCTTTCTCGTCAGTTAAACCTTCGATATCAGCCAGGTCATCAACGCCTTGTTCAGCGAGATCTTCCAGCGTACAAACACCACGAGCTGCCAGTTTGAATGCCATTGCGCGATCCAGCCCTTCAAGGTTGAGCAGATCGTCAGCCGGTTTGTTATCACCGAGGCTTTCTTCCTGGGCCAGTGCCAGAGTGGTCAGTGCGTTTTTAGCACGTTCGCGCAGTGCCTCAACGGTATCTTCATCAAGACCGTCAATTTCCAGCAGTTCTTTCATTGGCACGTAGGCCAGTTCTTCCAGCGTGGAGAAGCCTTCTTCAACCAGCACTGTCGCGAAATCTTCATCAATATCGAGATATTTGGTGAAGGTATCGATCGCCGCGTGCGCTTCAGCCTGATGCTTCGCCTGCAGGTCATCAACGGTCATCACGTTGAGTTCCCAGCCGCTCAGCTGCGAGGCCAGACGTACGTTCTGACCATTACGGCCAATCGCCTGCGCCAGGTTGCCCGCTTCAACAGCGATATCCATAGTGTGTTTATCTTCGTCGACCACGATAGACGCGACATCCGCCGGCGCCATTGCGTTGATCACGAACTGCGCCGGGTTATCGTCCCACAGAACGATGTCGATACGCTCGCCGCCCAGTTCCGTCGAAACGGCCTGAACACGCGCACCGCGCATACCCACACAAGCACCCACCGGATCGATACGCTTATCGTTGGTTTTCACGGCGATTTTCGCACGAGAACCTGGATCGCGAGCGGCTGCTTTGATTTCAATAACTTCTTCGCCAATTTCTGGCACTTCAATGCGGAACAGTTCGATCAGCATTTCCGGCTTGGAGCGAGTGACGAACAGCTGTGCGCCACGCGCTTCCGGACGTACGGAATAAAGTACACCACGGATACGGTCGCCTGGACGGAAGTTTTCACGCGGCAGCATATCTTCACGCAGGATAACGGCTTCAGCGTTGTTACCGAGATCCAAAGAGATATTGTCGCGGTTCACTTTCTTCACCACGCCGGTGATGATTTCACCTTCGTGCTCGCGGAACTGATCAACGACCATTGCGCGTTCAGCTTCACGAACTTTCTGAACGATTACCTGTTTCGCTGTTTGCGTGGTGATACGGTCAAAGGTCACAGATTCGATCTGGTCTTCAACGTAATCACCCACGTTCAGGCTTTCGTCTTCGAAGCGTGCTGCTTCCAGGGTAATTTCTTTCGTCGGCTGCGTGACTTCTTCAACGATCACCCAACGACGGAATGTATCGAAATCGCCGCTCTTACGATCGATCTCTACGCGAACGTCGATTTCTTGTTCGTATTTTTTCTTAGTAGCCGTTGCCAGCGCGCTTTCCAGCGCTTCGAAAATCTTCTCACGCGGCAGTGCTTTCTCATTGGAGACGGCTTCAACAACAGCCAAAATTTCTTTGTTCATCGGGGCCTTTCACCTCAATCCAGACTGTTAAAAGTGGGGAACCAGGTTCGCCTTCTGGATGTTACTCAGCGCGAACACTTCATCTTTGCCTTCGACTGTCACAGTGATCATTTCACCGTCTACCGCTTTGATAATGCCCTGCCATTTACGACGGTTCTGAACCGCCATGCGCAGGACCAGCGTGACCTCTTCACCCAGGAAACGCGTGTAGTGTTCCGCGGTGAACATAGGACGATCGAGGCCCGGAGAGGAAACTTCCAGGTTGTAAGCTACCGTAATCGGATCTTCTACATCCATTACCGCGCTTACCTGGTGGCTCACATCAGCACAATCATCAACATTGATGCCATCTTCACTATCAATATAGATGCGCAGTGTGGATGTGCGACCGCGAATAAATTCGATGCCGACCAGTTCGTAGCCCAGGGCTTCAACCGGTGCCGTAATCATCTCTGTTAATTTTTGCTCTAATGTGGACAAACCCACCCCCAAGACATAAAAAAAGGGCGTAAAGCCCAGTTATTCTGTAGTCAGATAACAAAAAACCCCGATAAATCGGGGCTTTAGATAACTGAACCCTATAGCCGCAACTGCGGCCTGGAGAACCTTCCGAAAGAATTTTTTTCAAATCCAGCTACGAAGGCCTAAGTCTTCACAGTATATTTGAAAAAGAACTCTAAGGGAAAGTGGTTGCGGGGGCCGGATTTGAACCGACGACCTTCGGGTTATGAGCCCGACGAGCTACCAGGCTGCTCCACCCCGCGCCTGAAACGTGGCAAATTTTACGCGTTTTGAGTAAAAAATGCAAATAATGCTGGGATTTGGTACCGAGGACGGGACGTAAAATCGGCCTGTAGTATAAGGAAGAAAGTAACATCCTGTCAACCTCACATTCTATGCAGCGGACAAGCAGGATCACAGGCGGTAATGTGTCATGAGCGATACGCCGAAGCGATAAGGATTTTTCACTGAAAATCGCACGAAGCACTTCCGGTATTGCGCAAAAGATGATTAAATGAAAACTCATTTATTTTGCATAAAAATTCACTGAGAGCGAAAAAGCGTTTTCTCCATCAGTCTATCAAAGCAGGGTTTTACTTTATGACGACGATTCTCAAGCATCTTCCGGTAGGTCAACGTATTGGTATCGCCTTCTCCGGCGGTCTGGACACCAGCGCGGCGCTGCTGTGGATGCGACAAAAAGGCGCAGTGCCATATGCTTATACTGCAAACCTGGGCCAGCCTGATGAAGAAGACTACGACGCTATCCCACGCCGTGCTATGGAATATGGCGCAGAGAACGCTCGTCTGATCGACTGCCGTAAGCAGCTGGTTGCAGAAGGTATCGCCGCTATTCAGTGTGGCGCATTCCACAACACCACCGGCGGGCTGACCTACTTCAACACCACTCCGCTGGGCCGTGCCGTTACTGGTACCATGCTGGTTGCCGCCATGAAAGAAGATGGCGTGAACATTTGGGGCGACGGCAGCACTTATAAAGGCAACGATATTGAACGTTTCTATCGTTATGGCCTACTGACTAACGCCGAGCTGCAGATTTACAAACCGTGGCTCGATAGCGACTTTATCGATGAGCTGGGCGGTCGTCATGAGATGTCTGAGTTCATGATTTCCTGCGGCTTCGACTACAAGATGTCCGTTGAGAAAGCGTATTCGACCGACTCCAATATGCTGGGTGCGACGCACGAAGCAAAAGACCTCGAATTCCTCAACTCCAGCGTCAAGATTGTTAATCCGATTATGGGCGTGAAGTTCTGGGACGAGAACGTGAAGATCCCGGCAGAAGAAGTGACCGTCCGTTTTGAACAGGGTCATCCGGTCGCGCTGAACGGTAAAACCTTCAGCGACGACGTGGAGATGATGCTGGAAGCAAACCGCATTGGTGGCCGTCACGGACTGGGCATGAGCGATCAGATTGAAAACCGTATTATCGAAGCGAAAAGCCGTGGCATCTACGAAGCTCCGGGGATGGCGCTGCTGCATATCGCTTATGAACGTCTGCTGACCGGTATTCATAACGAAGATACCATCGAGCAGTATCATGCGCATGGTCGTCAGTTGGGCCGTCTGCTGTATCAGGGCCGCTGGTTCGATTCTCAGGCGCTGATGCTGCGTGATTCGCTGCAACGTTGGGTCGCAAGCCAGATCACCGGCGAGGTCACGCTGGAACTGCGTCGCGGGAATGATTATTCAATTCTGAACACCGTGTCTGACAACCTGACCTATAAAGCAGAGCGTCTTACCATGGAGAAAGGTGACTCTATGTTCTCTGCCGAAGATCGTATCGGCCAGTTGACCATGCGTAACCTGGACATTACCGATACGCGCGATAAGTTGTTTGGTTATGCGAAAACCGGCCTGCTCTCCTCCTCTGCCGCCAGCGGTGTGCCGCAGGTTGAGAACCTGGAGAATAAAGCGAAGTAATCGCGTCTCTGTTGAAGTATGCAAAAAGCCGCGTATGCGGCTTTTTTTGTGGGCAGGCTCTGGCACTTGCGCAATGCCTGATGCGCTACGCTTATCAGGCCTACGAAGCATGCTGTGTTTGGTATGTTCTGCATTTGTAGGCCGGATAAGGCGAAGCCGCATCCGGCAACTCTGTCACTTGCGCAACGCCTGATGCGCTACGCTTATCAGGCCTACGAAGCATGCTGTGTTTGATATGTTCTGCATTTGTAGGCCGGATAAGGCGAAGCCGCATCCGGCAACTCTGGCGCTTGCGCAACGCCTGATGCGCTACGCTTATCAGGCCTACGAGGCATGCAGTGCTTGGTATGTGCTGCATTTGTAGGCCGGATAAGGCGAAGCCGCATCCGGCGGGTATGCCGCGAGCACAATGCCTGATGCGCTGCGCTTACTACAGACGAAAAAAAAGACGCTTTTCAGCGTCTTTCTTTCGGAATATTGGTACTGAGGATGGGACTCGAACCCACAAGCCCGTTAGGGCACTACCACCTCAAGGTAGCGTGTCTACCAATTCCACCACCTCAGCACAGATACTACTCTTAGTGTGGGATGTCGCTGGTCGGCTGAGCCGGTGCAGCTGGCTGAGTTTGCTCGGATTTCGGCGCGCTCAGATTTTCCCACTCGCTTCCTTTATTGGTCTTGTTGCTGTTGATGTTACCCAGCACCAGACTGATAATGAAGAACAACGTTGCCAGAACTGCGGTCATGCGGGTCATGAAGTTACCAGAACCACTTGAACCAAACAGCGTGCCGGAAGCGCCTGCTCCGAAGGAGGCTCCCATATCAGCGCCTTTACCTTGCTGCAGCATGATCAGACCAACAAGGCCAATCGCCACAATAAGGAAAACTACCAAAAGAGCTTCGTACATAATCAACCTGTTCCTTGCGGAGTTGCCGCATACCAATTGCTTCGACCAATTAAAGTGGGTGTTTCAAATGTTTCCCACTGAAGCGGGTGTGAATACTAACCAAAGCGAATCACCTTCGCAAGGGCAATTTTATCGCATTGTATCAACTGCGGAAAAAAACAGCAAAAGCAATCAAAACGGGCGAAAATGCAACGCATTAGCGCCCTTTCTGGCTACTTTTTAGGCTCAATTTTCACCAGTTTGAACTTGCCAAACTTCTGAACGATTCGCCAGCTTCCCTCTTCTGTCTCGACGATTTCTTTCGGACTGTAGAAAACCGTTTTCCGGCCTATACGCACGCCAACCTGGAGTGTGTCCGCGTCGCCACTGATAACAGCGATTGCCGGAGTCATATCGATAGGCTCTGGTGCAGGTTGCACAGGTTCAGCGCTGGCGGGCACCGCCGATGCTTGTGGCAGATTACCAGGGCTTTCAATCCGGGCAAAAAGCACCTCCATCGGGTTGAGTAAACGTCCGTGATGGCTAATCTCAAGATGCAGATGCGGCCCATTGCTGCGCCCGGTCGATCCAGAATACGCGATAATATTGCCCTTCGCGACGCGATCCCCTTTCGTCACCAGAATCTGGTTAAGATGAAGGTAACGACTGCTCCAGCCATCCGCGTGGTTCACCGTCACATACAGCCCCGTTGCCGGGCCGTAGCCGGTTTCACTGACGACGCCGCTGGATACAGAGAGGACATTGCTGTTGAGCGCTGCGCGTAAATCCACCCCTTCATGGCGCATAAAACGGTGCAACATCGGATGATAGCGTAAACCATAAGGCGATGTGACCGTGACGCTACTGGTGAGCGGAAAGATAAACGACTGCTCCGGAATTTGTTGCAGCACTCTGGCTTCATTTAAGTCTCCGGTGGGATGCCATGAGGGCGGCGGCGCGCTCGCCGTCGGAATAGTGGCATTCAATACCGAGAAGACGCTGCTGCCCATAAAGCCATCATCAGCCAGTTCATCTGCGGGGAGTTCTTCCGGCAATTTTTCTGTGTCGATATCCGGCGCTTTAAGGAAGAGCGCTAACGCAGACTGCTGCTGACAAGAGAGTGGCTGAAGACGTTCGCCGTCGATTCCCAATCGTAGTGATGCCTGCCACTGCATATTGCCAGGCGTGGCACATTCAACGCGTGGGGCGACAGTCGCTTCCTGCCGTGCGGGCATTTGCGCGCGCCATATCATCATCTCATCAAAATATTGCTGCGCCTGAGTCAATATCTTTGGCGGAACATAAGGCGTAATGCCGTGAATTTCGGGCTTATAGCCCACCGGCCGCCATACCGCACTATTAAGCAGAAGTAGCGTTCGCGGCAGGGTGAGAGTCGTCGAAGGGCCTGATTTGCGGCTATCGTTGAGAGAGAGCGTAATTGCATCTCCTTTCTGCGATACCACATCATAAAACACCGGCGCGCCAGGGGAGAATACCCCCAGAAATAATGGCAAAATAAACTCAACCATGAGTCAGTACCTCCGAGCACATCAATACCGCGGCAGTAATACAAATTGCCGGGCCGAACGGAATGTATCCCTGAGCAGCAAATTCATCTGCGTCAGAATTTTTTTTCGCAAAGCGTTTGTTCACCGCCTGAATCAGGAAAAAGAGTGCGCCTAATCCGGCTGAGCCCAACATCAGGGCGGCAATGTTGTCAGCCCCGAGCCAGACGCCACAGGCAGCAAACAATTTAACATCGCCCTGGCCGAAGCCTTCTCTGCCTGTCACCCAAGTAAAGACGCGCGCCATTGACCAGGAGAATGCCCAGATGATGACCGCTCCCATTACACAGTCACGCGGAGAAAGTGGGATCAGATTTCTGACACAGGCAATCAGCCCTGCCCACAACAGCAAAAAGACCAGGCAATCGGGCAAAAGGTAAGTTTTGAAGTCAATCATCGCCAGCGTATAGAGGACACTGAAAAAGAGTGCCAGAAACGCCAACTGAGTCAGGCTGTAGTGGGGGTAGTACCAGAACACCAGCGCCATATACCCGGCACCAATCAGCGCTTCGCTGAGGGGGTAGATAAAGGAAATATGGCCGTGGCAATAGCGGCACTTTCCACGCAGCCAGAGCCAACTTAGCACCGGGATGTTATCCCAGGGCATGATATTGTGCTGGCAGTTTGGGCAGTGGGAGGGCGGCCACCAGAGGTTGAAAAGCGGGGAGGATGTATCCTCTTCTTCATTCAACAACATAACTGGCACACGATAAATTACCACATTTAAAAAACTGCCGATCAATAGCCCTAATCCCAGCGCCAGCCACGGATAGCAAGGGGCAAAAAACGCTTCCATGCGCATTTCTTTTAGCTCCTATTCACATATTTTTGGAATGGGTGACTTTTGTAATATATCCTCAGTCACTTTATCTGTTTCCGCCGTAACATAAATGCTTTCAGTCGGGCGTAAAGAGGGTGCATCGATATTCGGGATCCAATCAAAAAAGATTTGAATTGCAGATAGTTTATTTAGATTGATTACTTTATCAAGATTACTCAAATCATTTTTCGTACTCAAAGAAAATGTATACCCCCCCTTCTCCACTAGTTCCATCTCATTATTAGTCCCTGCTTTTCTGCGATACTCCAGATAAAAAGGTTCATAGTTACCTTTCTTGGTATAATTCCCTGCAGGAGTGAAAATTTCTATACGTAAGAGTTTGAAGCTACGCCCATCTAACATTTGGTTATATTGCGTCCCATCACCTCGCGCATTCACATGGGCGGCCCTTATATTCTCCTTACCAAACTCAGCCACTAACTCATTGTATTTCGACATACCGCCATTCACCGCAACTTTTTCTCCTTGCGTACAAGCTGTATCCGTCGTGCAAGCTATATTTTCCGCATTCCCTATATTAATATCTGCATACGTTTCCGATCCCCAAGAACGCTCCTGTGGCCAGTATGAATGAGTTTCGCCATTGCTAAAATAATCATAGTAATAACCCATTCCTTTTCCATGATCACTCACCCATATAATATTATATTCGAAGAGATCGATAGGCACATTACTTTCCCTCAATAAATCTGGAAGCTTAAGTGTAACTGGGAATGGGTAGTTCCACATTTCACAAATAGCTGAACCAACAAAGTTACTTGCAAAGCCATACTTCCCATTGCTAGTATCGGCATAAACGTTAATAGAAGGTGCAGATATTAACATCACGGCGAAACATATCTTCTTTATTAGCTTCATACTTAGCCCATCCCTGTTGCACTTTTCGATAACGTATCCATCAATGAGAATAATGCAGCGAACACCCAAATAACGCAGCCACCGAGGATTACTGTCGCGAGATTCTTTAACAACCCCGAAAGTTTCTTGATATATTCCTGGATATGCTCTCTCGAGCGTTCAGAAACCGAAAGTAATACCTCGTTAAATGACGGCAGGTCCGCATAAAGGCTGATATTGAGCAACTCTTCCGGCCCCATCAGGCCGGAGTCCAGCGCTTTGCCGTAGTTTATCCCGCGGGCCATCTTGTCGAGCATCACATCCAGATGCCAGCGCAACCAACGGTTAGCGTTAAGCTGGATGATCGCCAAAGCATCAGTAAGCGGGATGTTGTTGCTCAACATCAATGCCAGGTTATTAAGAAAAATCGATGAGGTAAGCTGGCGATAGGTCGAAAAAGGCAATATACGATCCAACACTTTATTACGGATAGCCCCCTTAAGATTCCCGAGCATAAAGCGAATAACTATCACGCCAACAATAAAACCGACCAGAATTTTAATCCACAAACCTTCATAAAGCGCGGTGCCAAAATTATAGAGTGATGACGTCACGCCAGGCCACTTATTCACAGGCACGACGGATGCGAACGCCGGGAAGACCTTTTGCGAATAACCGGTAATCACTACGAGTGACAAGGTAATCATAATCAGCGGGAAAATCAGCGCGCCAACGATTTTCTTGCGCAGTTCGTCGTTGTAGCGAATAACGGAAACCAGCGTAAAGAAGCCATCCGCCAGGCTGCCACTTTTTTCCGCCGCCGTAATTACGCTTAGCTCGGAGCTTGATACCATGCCCGTGAACACAGCTGAAACCGAGGTTTCCTGCTTCATCTGTACCAGCAGCCCCTGCAGTTTTTTACTGAACCCTGCGCCAAGCAACGATCGCCCTTCTGTCTGCAGTTTCTGCAGGGAATCGAACAGCGGCAGGCCAGCTTTAATCATGTCGGCGCAAAACTGATAAATGTATATGCGCTGTTTTTTGCTAAATTTTGCCAACGATCATCTCCAGATCTTCATCGCTTACCAAACCAAATTCCATGGCATACCAACGGGCATCGATGCGCCCCATCAGGACATGCGCCATGACCTTTTCACGGATCTCGAAACCTTCCGCCAGCCCTACTGCCGCCACACGCTTCTTGCGCCAGAGCGCATAGGTGTTCAGCCACTCCTGGCGCGAAATGGTTGCCAGCTCTTCATAGGTAGGCAAAAAATATTCCATCGCCAGTTGACGGCCTTTAATACCGCTATGCTTACATTTCGGGCAGCCTTTTTCTCCGGCCGTATAGAGCGTAAATTCGCGGCCGCTAATGGTTTTGACTTCATGAACTTGTTTGCAGGATTCACACAAAACCGGAACCAGCTTTTGACACTGCAAACCGGCGATAAAGCCCGGCGTCGAAAGTTTGTCGCTACCGATACCCAGCGCCGACATACGCTGCAGTAGAGAAACGATGTTACCGGCGTGGACGGTCGTAAAGCAGTAGTGACCACTCTCAACCGCACCTGCCAGCGCGTTTGCGGAGACACTATCGCGGATCTCCCCCACCATTAGTACATCTGGGTCACGACGCAGCGCTGACTTAATGGCGGCATGAAAGCCACCGCCGTCAACACTAACCACCGAACTCTGTTTCGCGCCATAAATCTGATATTCCACAGGGTCTTCAACCGTCAGGAAACAGCCTCGATCGTCGTAACGATGTATCTGCAACCATTCCATCAGGCTTTTCAGGGTCGTTGATTTACCGGAACCTGTTGTCCCCGCAATCACATAGGCGCCATAAGGATTACTGAGGATCTTTTTCAGATCGGTCAGTTCGGCGTCAGAGACGCCGATTTTGTCGATAGAGCCGATATTATTTTTTTGCAGGCCTGACGGAATAATACGCAGCACCGCATGGTAGCAATCCGGCGTTTCACCGAAGATGGGGAAGTGCGCGTAACGGAAGCGGAAAGGCTTACCATCCAGGTTATACAGAATGTTGGCGTTCTGCGGGATCGCACGGTTCCAGGTGGTATCACGCGTAGTGGCTTCAACGTTATACAACACAAACACCAGCTCATCACACTGCTGAGACTTTATTTGCATAAAGGGCATCAGCACGCCGTTGACCCTGGCCTCAAACTGGGCCAAAACATCATTACGGGTGATATGTAAGTCGCTTGCGCCCATGTTAACGGCACGCAGAAGAATATTCGCCAGCCGTTTTTGGGTATCCGTAATATCAATATTTCCCTGCGCGGCATTTATCGCCTTCAGGGAAATATATTCAATCACCTGGTAATATTCTTCTTCAGTAATACGCGCCAGGCCCACGACAGGACGCTTGTGCATCGATTTCAGGCGTGCAATCTGTAACTGATGCTCAAACATCTTTTCGACTGACACGTTAAAGACGAGCAGAAACTCCCCCTCTTCACAGGAGGCGGTCAGGCCGATACCGTCGAACTCGAAGAACTCCCATCGTTCTGAGAAAAGTTCCTCGGGTTCGATACGCAGATAAGCCAAACTCACTGCGTCACACCTTTTACCTGCAGGCCGCTTTTCTTGTCTCTGACTAACTGATACTGCACGCCATCCATTTCAAAGAGATCGCCCGGGCGAACGTACATCAGCTTGCTGCGTGCGGAATTGGTAACGGCCACGCGCGCACTTCCGGCGATTTCGGATTCCAGCAGTACCAAAGGCAATTCTTTTGGAATCTTACTTTCAGGCGCTGTAGGCGCTTCTGGTTGCGAGGGAGCAGGTTGTGCAGGCGCCGCTTGAGACACGGCGGCAACCGGCTTTTTGTCTTCGCCGCGAAGCTTGCGAATTTCGCTGCGCATTTTTTCCAGCTCGACTTGCTGTTTGAGTTGTCGCGCTTGCAACTGATATTCATAGTCACTTTCCACCACCTCTTTTAGAAACACCTGAGTGGTTTTCTCATCAGAGACGGTATTATCTTGACCTTGAGTTGGTTGTGAAACCACTCTGGTATCAGCTCCTGCAAGAGAATGTACCGGTTGCGCGCCCGCAGTCGTATCTGGCATCGCAGGAAAAGGAAGCGCAGATGTGGGTTCCGCGAAAGCTCCTGCACTGAAAATAAACGCCGCGATGGCCATAGTAGATTTTACGCTTTGCATACCAAACCTCCTGAAACTTTCATTCCTTTGTCTGTACTGTCAATCTTCCTGATTAAAAAAGCGGACCGATAGGGCTGCTGATATAAAAGCGCTTGCATATCGGTTAAAGGAGAACTTAGGTCATTATTTAGTTGCTCTTTTACTTCTATCTCCCACGTGGCGCTCCGTATACCAAAAGCGTATACCTGAGATCCCAATTTTTTCTCCAACTCTTCAACAGTGGTTGCCGGGAAAGTTTTTAGTTTAATCACCCCGCCTTTTTGGGGAGTCTTGCCCAGATAAGAGTTATAAGCAGTAATGTACGAAAGAATCTCTCCGCAAGGGAAAAGCGCTATCGGTTTCTTTGCTTTATAAGCTTTAAGAAATTCATTCGACTCAAGCTTGACCGCTACATTGGTATACTGAAAGCCAAATTTGACTTTTCCACTCTTCGGTAAAAAAGGAGAGGCTTTATACGTTTTACCCCAAAGCGTCAGGCTCGGATATGTAGCAATAATGCCATCTTCCAGTTCAAAACTAAAATTACACTTTTTCGTATCACAGCTAAAACCAAGCGTGTTTCCAACTTGTGCCACCCATATTGGGAACGTACCACGATGAATTTCGTCAAATAACGATATTGCCTGTGGCACCGCGATACCTTCGAGTGAACTTTCGTAAAAAGTATTCACGGAAGAAATATCAGCCTGTCGCTGCGCAACGAGCGCCTCCTGCTCAGCTTTTTGTTGCTGCTCAGGAATATAAATAGAGTAATACCAATATCCCCCGGCACCACCCCCCATTAGGATCAGAAGCACAAAGATAATCAGCAGCAGACTCATTGCAGAACTGCCACCACCCGTGCCACCGCCCTTCCAGAAATAAAGTTTATCCAGCATGTTTATTTACTCACCAGAAAATGGAGCACCAGCGCCAGTACCAGCAGGAAAACTATCCCACTGGCGAAGAATAAGCCGATCATAAAGCGCCGACGTCGCTGAAGTGATAATTGATGGGCACGGCAACGCTCAATTACCGCATCCAGCTGTACATCAACGAACGATGTCACATCCAGATGCGAATATTGTTCATTGTGTTTAATCAGTTCATCAAAGAGCTCACGGCTGATAAAGCAATCCGTGCCACTCACCACCCGCCCTTCATTAATGATGAGGAAGTAGGTTTCATCATCATCCTCATGCACGAAATAGATGCCGTCGCCAAACAGCTCTTTGATATAAAGTGCGAATGGTTCATACAGCTTTGATACTTTTTCACAATAACCAACCGCTGCAGCACCTTTGCTATCCTTATAAACCAGTTTCCTGTAGGCCTTGACCATTCCCCGAAAGGAAACCTGAGCCCCGGGATCAAGGTGCGATAAGCTTTCCGGTTCCCATAGAAGACCCGTCAAGATGTTATTTTTGAGTAGCTCCGCTCTCATCATCCCTCCCCTTGTTAGCGGGAAGTCATGGGCTGGCGGTAGTAATCAATACCAATAACCATCACCACCGTTGCCGTTGCGGAGTCGTCTTTATCGGATGCCCCCATCACCTGGTATTCAAGGCCACCGTTATCATCTTTGACATCATATTTCGCAACCATCAGCAGATCGCCCGGCATAATGATTGATGAGTTAAATGATTCCGTGGTGCTGATTGACGGCAACTGAACGTCATCGAAGGTTTCAATTCCCTCAAGGTAGCGCTTGGTGAAGCCACTTACTACTTCAATACGTCCATCAGAAAGCACGCGAGGCGTCACAATAAAACTGGTGCCCGTGACGATTGAAGAGGTTTCAACTTCAACGTTCACCTCACCATTGTCATCGGTAGTACGCGTTTTACCTGAAACGTAGTTCTGCGATTTCGTCATGTTTAACGGCACGGCCATATTATTACGAGTAATAAATGACCCACTCTGTAAGGAGCGGCTACCGGTTAACTGATAAAGCGCATCCAGCCCACCGCTGATATCAACATTGCTGTTCTTCCAGCCAACAGACATTCCTCCAGTGAGTGATGAGAGCAAGCTACTGGTGATACGCATGGTGTTATGCTTATCTACAAATGAGAAGTCCAACCCTCCACCTAACTCGGAAACCTTCGTTTTATCGAGAGTGAAAATTTTGTATGTAACAATAAACTGGCGGCTGTTATCCGCTTTGTATTTATCGATAGCCTGATTAAGCGCTTCATATTCCGAGGGCCGCGCGTTGATCATCAGGATTGAAGAGTCTTTAAAGAGGTTGTAGTTACCTGACGAAAGATAATTTTTTGCAATATCCTCAATATCATCCCAGAAAGATGATTCAAATTTTGTTTCGGATTTGCCGGTCAGACCACCACTGGATGTTGCTTCGTTACCTGAGAGATCAAGCGTCGTTTCGGTTTTATTATTTTCGCCGTAAAAATCGAGACGAATGGCATAGGTCTCGAACACATTAACTTTCAATAAGTTATGATTATCAAGCTTGGTGCTCACATCATAGAGTGATGCGATATAATTCATAAATTCAGCGAATGTACCGTCAAAATTTACGCTATGGGGAGTATCCCAATCGGCTCCGCCTTTGCTACTACCTTTCGGGTTTGCCTCAATGCGATAGCTTACGCCGGTTTGCGCGGCAACGGCGTCGAGAATTACCGCAAGCGTGGCGGGTTCATAGGAAGAGATTTTGACGTGTTTCCCCATTAAGCGCTGCTGTTCAACCGAGTACTGTACCTTTTGCCCCAGATATGCACCGTTATATTTGGTGTAAGGCTTTGCCTTGGTGGCGTCGATAGGTGTTGTGTTCGGCAGATCTTCTTTTACCGCATTTTCGGCATCGTATTTACGATGAAAATCACTGGCACACCCCTGCAGCAGCAGGGCCATCATTACAATTCCTGTTTTAATTTTCATAACGTATCCGTACGTTTAAAGTTCATCAATGACAATTACGCGATTTTTTTCGTATTTTTTGACAACCAGACCGTAGTTTTCAGAAAAAAATAACTCGCCCAGTTGCTGTAAAATTTCATCGTCAGAGCGTCCACTCAAGGTGATATCGTTATATATGAGGTAGTCTTTTTTGCTGTTCCAAAATAGTTTGTAGCCGTTACCCTCTACCCATTTTTTCACCCCCTGGCTCAGAAGTTCATTTTCATGAAGCACCAGAGATGGAGCGATAGTAGATGAAGCCCCCGTAGAAACACTCCCTCCCTGGAACGGATTGCGAACCGTTGCCTGTGGGGTGGCTGACGTCGTTCCTCCCGTCGCAGCCAGCGCACTTGAGGTGCCCAGCACTAATAATGTGATATATCCATAAAAACGAAGCTTCTTCACCTGATACTCCTGTAATCCGTTATCCTTATTTCGCCTTATGCGTTATTCATATTCGTAAGAATCAATTAAATCTGCGGGGCTTCCCGTTTGCGGGATAGCGCTACACCAGCGTGTTACTGTATACGAGACGTCAGCGGAGTTTTCCACATTAACCCCTACGCCAGCTTTCATATCATACATACCAACCATATTAGTAATTGCCCATATATATTTATGATTGTTATATTTTAAGTGGCCACCAGGGTTTAGATAGCTAGTACTAGAGTCCTGTGTATTTTGTTCCACTATTTCCACCTGAGTAGTAATTCCTCCCAAAACCCCAACAGTCTTAGTATCATCTAATGTACTTTTATTTTTATCCAGATTATCAAGTTCAACGCCACTGTAACGTCTACTATCTTCACCGCCATTATCCGTACCGCCAGGGAAGGCTGAAGCAGAAGAAACAGAAACGCTCATTCTGGGAAACAATCGTCGCTCCACCTCGACACTGACAGCTTTTCCATTATCTATTATTGGTTCACCAGCCTGATCTCGCAGGATGATGATTTGTTTTAATTTTGGACATACTTGAACGGGATAGCGTAATGCGCCGCTATGAACAGAACCCGAATCCCCGTCGTCATATTGTTCATACTCTGCCCCCGAGATATCACTGTGATCTGTTCTATTCGCAATATAATCAACAATGGCAGGTGTCACTAACTCATAAGCATCATAGGTATCAGGGGTATAGGTGTTTTTAGCATTATCGTCATAAACAGGGCCCAGCACATCCGCTCTTGTATTGTCATCTAAATAATATTCACCAGCGAACTCAACTCCGTTATTGTCTTTCCATGCGTAGAGCTTGGGTTGACCAGCACTATCAGTATCCAGAGCCCCGCCGTACTTACGCTTGAAGATATACACACGTCGTGACGTATTCTCCATAATCAAATTGGCATTCAGCGTCGCAGTTTTGATTTTGGCCGGGTCAGTCGTTTTCGGATCATCTTTTGGTTTGGTTGTTAATGCCAAAACTGCATCCTCACCACGATCGCTGGTACCCTCCTTCTGGTCAAAGCAGTGGATTACTTTGCTGTTTTCTGAATCCCAACATGTATTTGCA
This sequence comes from Pseudocitrobacter faecalis, assembly GCA_003315335.1. Lineage (GTDB taxonomy): Bacteria > Pseudomonadota > Gammaproteobacteria > Enterobacterales > Enterobacteriaceae > Pseudocitrobacter > Pseudocitrobacter faecalis. The sequence continues at coordinate 96,279 of QNRL01000009.1, read as the reverse complement.
GCACCGCCGCCGCCTCCGCTTCCCCCGTTACTGTTATCATTCATATCAAACGTGAAGCGCACACCGAAGCGTTCTGTTTTCGGTAACTTTGTTAACGCCGCCATATTGGAAGCTGCGTTGTTGAGTTCAATGGGTGTTTTGTTATCTGATTGCGTCACCAGCAGCCAGTTGCCCGTCGAATTACTGCGGTGAACAAGCATCATATGTGAAGCAATCAACCCTGAATTGTTCAGGGCTTTGGCAAACGCAGGAGCATAATCAACGAAATGATACTTTTCATCGCCCGTTGTGTACTCAAACGCGACGATCACATCGACGCGTGCGATTGTGTCATCTGACGCCCTTAGGCTTTCAGCCGCAAAACCTACCTGCTTAATGATTGCCGCACTGTTCTTCGCCTGTGAGCTCAACTTACAGGAAAGGTATTCCTTTGAAAGTTCCATTTCAGACTTCAGCTTGTTAGAACAGTTTTTACTGATGAACAGGTAACGCTGCTGGTTATTAGCGTTATCACTATCGCCCCAGAGGAAGTAGTGTTTAATTTCATCTGTATTGATGTCATTTATATTATTAGCAAGTCTGACTTTATACTCTTTGTTCGTTTCGGTGCTTAACGTAGCCGGATCGTGATAAAGCGGGTTTTCAATCGTATCATCGCCACCAATAGGTAAAGGATCATCATGAAGGAAGTTAACGACCCCTTTCATTTCCATTACCAGCGCATTGGCGATATTTTGCTGTGCTGTTTTAAGCGACTCTTTACGAACATGATTGGTATACATCACTAAAGCCCCGCCCATAATGGCCAGAACAATAATTACTTCTAGTAATGTAAACCCACGGTCGTGACGTCGCATATCCATATCCAGTAAAATTATTTATTCATTAAATCAATAAAACGAGTGGCTATTATTTAAAAAATAGTCACTCGTTGACGAACTAAATAATATAGCTATTTAGTTAGATTATTTGCTACCGAAGATAACACCGTTAACAGAGCCAGCACCATCGCAAACACCAGTTGCGACAATTTTATCTGGTGCAATGTCACCGGAGACTAAGGTTTTCAGTTTAGTCGTATCAACCGCTACATCAAGTGCGCGGCCAGTAAGACCTGTGACTTCTTTACCTGCAGTTGCACCAGTGTTGAGTGCCTCTACATAATCCCATTGGTTGCCCATCTGAGAAATCAGGTTACGACACTCTTCTGCTGCAAGGCCGTTTACCACAACGGTAAACCCTTTAAACTGAGAACTGGTAGAATCAGTTTTAGCCTGATCAATCTGGAAGGGGTCGTTGGAGAAACCGTTAAACGCTTCGTCAGCAGAAATTTTACCCATACGCACCAATGTCACGATTGGCGCGTCATTGGCTACTTTTGAATCGCTAATTGATGATTTAGTAATACCAATCACGCTATTAGTCGGTTTCGGATAGTTTGCCTGATCTTTATACGCTTCGTTCATTGCAGTACGTACGCTGGTCAGGTTGTCCTGTACATCAGACAGATCCTGAGCAGTAAACGCACGCTGCGCCAGAATAACCACGCCCGCGGCAATAATACCGATGATACCCAGTACAATGATGATTTCCAGCAGGGTTACACCGCGCTGTTTTTTCATTTCCTGGAATTTAGCGACTTTGCGAGCCACTTTCCCTTTTAAATCAAAAACCATTTCCATTTTGAATCCTTAACAATCCATAAATATAAATTTTGATTTGCTTATGGCATAACTTTTCGTGATAAGCGTTACCAAAGCAACAAATTATATTGACAGAAAACGAGCAGAGGCAATGAAATGACGGGAATTAGATTGAAATTAGGAATACATTTATATTTATAAATTGAATATTAATTTATTAATTAATAATTAAACCAATAAAAATAATGAATAATTAAAGAAAAAAATCGATGTAAAAGGCCGCCCGGAACCGGGCAGCCGGGTAGTAAATCGTTAAACCGCTTTCACCGCATCCGCAATGCGGTTAGCGAAAGCGGTAACTTGTGCTTCGTCCTCGCCCTCGACCATCACGCGAATCAGCGGCTCGGTGCCCGATTTACGCAGCAGCACGCGGCCACGGTTGCCCAGCGCGGCTTCCACTTCAGCCGTCACTGCTTTAACGGTTTCATTTTCCAGCGGGTCACCGCTACCGGCGGTGAAGCGAACGTTAACCAGCACCTGCGGGAACATTTTCATGCCGCTGCACAGGTCATGCAGAGACATATGGTTTCGCACCATCGCTGCAACGACCTGCAGCGCTGCCACAATACCGTCACCCGTTGTGGTTTGGTCCAGCAGGATGACGTGGCCGGAGTTTTCCGCGCCAATGCGCCAGTCTTTCTCCTGCAATTTTTCCAGCACGTAACGGTCGCCCACTTTGGCGCGTACGAACGGGATACCTAACTGCTTGAGCGCCACTTCCAGGCCCATGTTGCTCATCAGGGTACCGACTGCACCGCCGCGCAGTTTGCCCTGGCGAAGACCTTCCCGGGCAATGATGTAGAGGATCTGGTCACCGTCGACTTTATTGCCTTCATGGTCGACCATAATGACGCGGTCGCCGTCGCCGTCAAAAGCGATGCCAAGATGAGCTTTCTCAGCCAGTACGCGTGCCTGTAAGGCCCGGACGTCGGTTGCCCCGACTTCCTGGTTGATGTTTACACCGTCCGGCTCACAGCCAATCGCCACGACCTGCGCGCCCAGTTCGCGGAACACGTTCGGCGCAATGTGATACGTCGCACCGTTCGCACAGTCGACAACGATTTTCAGGTCGTTCAGGCTCAGTTCGTTCGGGAAGGTCGCTTTACAGAATTCAATATAGCGCCCCGCAGCATCCACGATACGGCTGGCTTTACCCAGTTCGGCAGAGTCCACACAGCTGATCTCTTTTTCCAGCTCCGCTTCGATGGCTTCTTCCACTTCATCCGGCAGTTTGGTGCCGTCGATGGAGAAGAATTTGATGCCGTTGTCGTAGTACGGGTTATGCGATGCAGAGATAACAATGCCCGCCTCGGCACGGAAGGTACGCGTCAGGTAAGCCACTGCCGGTGTCGGCATGGGGCCAGTAAAGGAGGCCGAGAGTCCCGCAGCGGCCAGGCCTGCTTCCAGCGCAGACTCCAGCATATAGCCTGAGATGCGGGTATCTTTACCGATGATGATTTTACGTGAACCGTGGCTTGCCAGCACTTTCCCGGCTGCCCAACCCAGTTTCAGTACGAAATCAGGGGTGATTGGTGCATCGCCTACGCGGCCACGTATACCATCGGTACCAAAATATTTACGTTTACTCATAGCGTTTGTTTTCCTTCGCTGACAACGTAGCTTCCACCACGCGCATCGCTTCTACAGTTTCTTTGACATCATGGACACGAATAATATGCGCCCCCTGCATTGCGGCAATTACCGCACACGCCAGGCTGCCGCTAAGGCGCTCTGAAGGCCCGACGTTCAGCAGTTGACCAATCATCGATTTACGCGACATCCCGACGAACAGCGGAAGGCCAAAATGATGGAATTCAGACAGGCGTGCCAGTAATGCATAATTATGAGAGAGATTCTTACCGAAACCGAACCCCGGGTCGAGGATCAATTTCTCTTTTCCGATACCTGCCGCTTCACAGCGAGCGATATGCTCAATAAAGAAGCGATTTACCTCCGCAAAAACGTCATCATACTTCGGCGCTTCCTGCATGGTTTTCGGGTTACCCTGCATATGCATCAGGGAAACAGGCAGACCGGTTTCTGCTGCCGCTTCCAGTGCACCGGGTTCGGTGAGCGAGCGGATATCATTAATAATATGCGCACCGACGCGAGCAGATTCTCGGATCACTTCCGGTTTTGACGTGTCGACGGAGATCCACACTTCAAATCGCTGAGCAATGGCCTCCACCACGGGGATCACGCGATCCAGTTCTTCTTCAACGCTGACTTCAGAAGCGCCTGGACGCGTAGACTCACCGCCCACATCGATAATCGTCGCTCCGGCGTTAATCATCAGGTTAGCGTGCTTCACCGCCTCGACCAACGTATTGTGCGTTCCGCCATCGGAGAATGAATCCGGCGTGACGTTAAGAATGCCCATAACGTGAGGGTGAGAGAGATCCAGCGTGGAGCCCTGGGCGAAGAGTTTCATGGCTAATCCTTCCGATTGATTCTTGTTTTGAATGTAAAAAAACCCTGAGGCAAGCCTCAGGGTTTCAGGTGATGCTACGCTAACACGCGCAAAAAACTTATTTATCGCCTAACTGTTCTGACATGGTGTTGCCCGGGTTTGGCGTACGCGGTTCATCGACCGGACGCGGCGCACGCGGGGTGCCATTGTTGTCAGAGTTGTTAGATGAACCCGGTTCTTCCCAGCCGGCTGGCGGGCGAACATCACGACGGGCCATCAGGTCATCAATCTGCGGCGCATCGATAGTCTCATATTTCATGAGCGCATCTTTCATCGCGTGCAGGATGTCCATGTTGTCGTTAAGCAGTTTACGCGCACGATCGTAGTTACGTTCGATCAGCGATTTCACTTCCTGGTCGATGATACGCGCGGTTTCATCAGACATATGTTTCGCTTTCGCCACACTACGGCCCAGGAACACTTCACCTTCTTCTTCCGCATACAGTAGCGGGCCAAGTTTGTCGGAGAAGCCCCACTGAGTCACCATGTTACGCGCCAGATTAGTCGCGACTTTAATGTCGTTCGACGCACCGGTAGAAACATGTTCCGCGCCGTAGATGATCTCTTCTGCCAGACGACCGCCGTACAGCGTCGAAATCTGACTTTCCAGTTTCTGACGGCTGGCGCTGATCGCGTCGCCTTCAGGCAGGAAGAAGGTCACACCCAGCGCACGTCCGCGCGGGATAATCGTCACTTTGTGCACCGGATCGTGTTCCGGTACCAGGCGACCAATAATCGCATGGCCCGCTTCGTGGTATGCGGTGGATTCTTTTTGCGCTTCCGTCATCACCATGGAGCGACGTTCCGCACCCATCATGATTTTGTCTTTCGCTTTTTCGAACTCAACCATCGATACAACGCGTTTGTTGCCACGTGCCGCAAACAGTGCCGCTTCGTTCACCAGGTTCGCCAGATCTGCACCGGAGAAACCAGGGGTACCACGGGCAATGATTGCCGCGTCGATATCTGGCGCCAGCGGTACGCGACGCATGTGAACTTTCAGGATCTGCTCACGACCGCGAACATCTGGCAGACCAACCACAACCTGACGGTCAAAACGGCCTGGACGCAGCAGCGCCGGGTCAAGAACGTCCGGACGGTTCGTCGCCGCGATAACGATAATACCTTCGTTACCTTCGAAGCCATCCATTTCAACCAGCATCTGGTTCAGGGTCTGTTCACGTTCATCGTGACCACCGCCCAGGCCTGCGCCACGCTGGCGGCCTACGGCGTCGATTTCATCGATAAAGATGATGCACGGTGCCGCTTTCTTCGCCTGTTCGAACATGTCACGCACACGAGATGCACCGACACCGACGAACATTTCTACGAAGTCAGAACCGGAAATCGTAAAGAACGGCACCTTCGCTTCGCCCGCGATCGCTTTCGCCAGCAGCGTTTTACCGGTACCCGGAGGGCCGACCATCAGGACGCCTTTCGGGATTTTACCGCCCAGTTTCTGGAAGCGGCTCGGCTCACGCAGATATTCAACCAGCTCACCCACCTCTTCTTTCGCTTCGTCACAGCCTGCGACGTCAGCGAAGGTGGTTTTGATCTGATCTTCCGTCAGCATGCGCGCTTTGCTCTTACCGAACGACATGGCACCTTTGCCACCGCCGCCCTGCATCTGGCGCATGAAGAAGATCCAGACACCGATCAGTAACAACATCGGGAACCAGGAAATGAAGATTGAAGCCAGCAGGCTCGGCTCTTCAGGCGGTTCGCCAACCACTTTGACATTTTTAGTCAGCAGGTTGTCGAGAAGCTTCGGATCGTTAACCGGAATGTAAGTCGTGTAACGGTTACTATCTTTCTTGGTAACGTTGATCTCACGTCCGTTGATACGCGCTTCGCGAACCTGGTCCTGATTGACCTCTTGCAGGAAGGTAGAGTAGTCCACCTTACGGCTATTCGACTCGCTGGGCCCAAAGCTCTGGAATACTGACATCAGCACAACGGCAATGACCAGCCAGAGTATTAGGTTTTTCGCCATGTCACTCAAGGGATTAACCTCTTATTACAACTGTGTTAAAAACAGCGTCAGGATACTCTATATCCAGTTTCTTTCAAACTTTCGTCTGAAATTCCACCTTCTATGGTTTTCGCCCGGTCGCTACAATGTACACTTCTCGCGAACGTGCGCGGGAAGAGTCCGGCTTACGAACTTTAACCTTCGTAAACAGGGAGCGAATTTCCCTTAGATACTCATCGAAGCCTTCGCCCTGGAACACCTTCACTACAAAATTACCGCCTGGCGCGAGAACATCACGCGCCATTTCAAGCGCCAGTTCCACCAGATACATGGCGCGGGGGATATCCACCGCGGGTGTTCCACTCATGTTTGGTGCCATATCTGACATGACAACTTGTACTTTACTGTCACCCACGCGTTCCAGTAACGCTTTCATCACGAGTTCATCACGAAAGTCGCCCTGAAGGAAGTCCACACCAACGATTGGATCCATAGGTAAAAGATCGCAAGCAATGATGCGGCCTTTGCCACCAATCTGCGTGACCACATACTGTGACCAGCCTCCTGGGGCAGCACCGAGGTCAACCACTGTCATCCCCGGCTTAAAAAGTTTGTCACTTTGCTGTATTTCATCAAGTTTAAACCAGGCACGGGAACGTAACCCCTTTTTCTGTGCCGCTTGAACATATTTATCGCTAAAGTGTTCCTGAAGCCAGCGACTTGAGCTGGCAGAACGCTTCTTACCTGTCATTTAACTTTCCCATCGGGGCAGAACATCGTTGCCATGCGGCGTAAATTTCAACGCACTATTTGGCGATATATGGGAGATGGCGGTAGAATGACCCGTTTTCAATCCCAACGTAAGCAAAAATATACGATGAATCTGAGTACTAAACAAAAACAGCACCTGAAAGGTCTGGCACATCCGCTCAAGCCGGTAGTCATGCTTGGCAATAATGGTTTGACCGAAGGGGTACTGGCCGAGATTGAACAAGCGTTAGAGCACCATGAACTTATCAAGGTGAAAATCGCGTCTGAAGATCGCGAAACCAAAACCTTGATCGTGGACGCTATCGTGCGCGAAACCGGCGCCTGTAACGTACAGGTCATCGGTAAAATGCTGGTGCTTTATCGCCCGAGTAAAGAGCGTAAAATCTCGCTGCCACGTTAAGAATATCCTAAAATTGCACACAACAGTGTGTAAAACGAGGGTTTTCCTTCGCGAAGGCTAGCAACATGCCACGCTCTTCAGCTTGATAAAAGGCCGCTATGCGGCCTTTTTCTTATCTTTACAATGCATCAACAATTCGATGCCGGGCAACGATTAAAGATACTCGACTTTGATAATTTCGTACTCGACTTCGCCGCCTGGCGTGCGAATGGTAACGACATCATCCTGCTCTTTGCCGACCAGACCACGGGCGATCGGCGAGTTCACTGAGATCAGATTCTGCTTAAAATCCGCCTCATCATCACCCACGATACGCCAGGTTTGCTCTTCATCATTATCGAGGTTCAGAACCGTCACCGTCGCCCCAAACACCACGCGGCCATTGTTAGGCATTTTGGTCACATCAATAACCTGCGCGTTAGACAACTTGGCTTCGATATCCTTAATACGACCTTCGCAGAAGCCCTGCTGCTCACGGGCGGCATGGTATTCAGCGTTCTCTTTCAGATCGCCGTGCTCGCGTGCTTCCGCGATGGCAGCAATGATTTCAGGACGGCGAACAGATTTCAGAAAATCGAGTTCTTCGCGCAGTTTTTCTGCGCCACGAAGGGTCATCGGAATAGCTTGCATTTGTTATACCTCTTGAACATTCCTGTTGGGAGCAGTTCACCCCACTCTGGCTCTCAGCCCGCCTGACAACGCCACGCGGCCAGGCCAGAAGCAAAAGAAAACCGACCCGGGTACAAAGTCCCAGGTCAGCAGCAATTTCTCATTTGATACGCATTTTACCCTGAAGTTCACTATGGGTCATCGTTTACTTTACAGGGCGTTGCGCCGTAGTATGTCGGCTTGTTTCCAGGTTGTTAGCGCGGGATTATGCGATTTTCCAGATTTATCATTGGATTGACCACCAGTATAGCGTTTAGCGTCCAGGCCGCGAATGTTGAAGAGTATACGAGTCAACTTCCCGCAGGGGCCAATCTTGCTTTTATGGTGCAAAAAGTGGGCGCTGCAGCGCCAGAGATTGACTACCACAGCCAGCAGATGGCGCTGCCTGCCAGTACGCAGAAAGTGATCACGGCGCTCGCGGCATTGCTACAGCTTGGCCCCGACTTCCGCTTTACCACCACCCTTGAGAGTAAAGCCAGCATTGATGATGGCACACTGAAAGGCGACCTGGTGGCACGATTTGGCGGCGATCCGACGTTAAAACGCCAGGATATTCGCAATATGGTCGCGAACCTCAAGAAAGCAGGTGTGCAGCGAATCGAAGGTAATGTACTCATTGATACTTCGATTTTCGCCAGCCACGACAAAGCCCCCGGTTGGCCGTGGAACGATATGACCCAATGCTTCAGTGCCCCGCCCGCTGCGGCCATTGTCGATCGCAACTGTTTTTCGATTTCACTTTATAGTGCGCAAAAAGCGAACGATCTCGCGTTTATCCGCGTTGCGTCTTATTACCCGGTGACCATGTTCAGCCAGGTTCGCACGCTGGCGAAAGGTTCGCCGGAAGCGCAGTATTGTGAACTGGATGTGGTGCCAGGCGATCTCAATCGCTATACGCTTACCGGCTGTCTGCCACAGCGTTCCGAACCACTGCCTCTGGCTTTTGCAATTCAGGATGGCGCCAGCTACGCCGGAGCCATCATTAAAGATGAACTGAAGCAGGCAGGAATTACCTACAGCGGCACGCTACTTCGTCAGACGCTGATTAACGAACCAGGTGCCGTTATCGCCAGCAAGCAATCTGCGCCATTACATGATCTGCTGCGAATTATGCTGAAAAAATCGGATAACATGATTGCCGATACAGTTTTCCGTATGATTGGCCACGTGCGGTTTAACGTGCCAGGTACCTGGCGCGCGGGTTCCGATGCGGTACGTCAGATCCTGCGCCAGCAGGCGGGCGTCGATTTGGGCAATACGATTATCGCCGATGGCTCCGGGCTTTCACGGCATAACCTGATCGCCCCGGCGACAATGATGCAGGTGCTGCAATATATTGCCCAGCATGATAATGAACTGAACTACATCTCTATGCTGCCGCTCGCCGGGCATGACGGTTCGCTGCAATATCGCGCAGGTCTACATCAGGCTGGCGTGGACGGCAAAGTGTCCGCAAAAACGGGTTCGCTGCAGGGGGTATATAACCTGGCAGGATTTATTACTACCGCCAGCGGTCAGCGTATGGCGTTCGTGCAGTACCTTTCTGGCTATGCGGTGTCACCGGCAGACCAGCGTAACAGGCGCATTCCGTTGGTGCGGTTTGAGAGTCGGTTGTATAAGGATATTTACCAGAATAATTGATGTTAAAAAGGCGCATGAATTTGCGCCTTTTTAGAACCAGGAGTTGCGCCCTACTAGTTACTCTGGTGGAATTATTCTGAGCTCGGCGAATCCTACACCTAACTTTCTGGGAGGGGCACTCTGATGGAATCCCAGGAAGTTATCATCATTTGTTATTTCAGGGAATGGAGGGGTGATTATCAAGGTATCGGCATTGTTAACATTATCAAAATGTATTTTGACAGTGGAGAGTTTCTCGCCAAGCTTCATATTTTTTGAGCAATCGCCAACGCTTACATTGATCTCCTGTCCAATATTTTTGCCATAAGCCTTAGCTTTTAACTCTACATCAAATGATTTCGGTAAAGGTTTTTCATAAGTGATCGCGACTTTATCAGCTAAAACAGCATCAGACCAACGCCCCCAGCTCTCTGTATGACTTAGCCCTGCAATAGACTTTATCTGTTTAGGGGTACCGTCTGCGGCAAAGATAAATTTTGCAGAATCATATTTTATCTCATCTTCCGGTTTTAATAAATTATCTTGCGTTTTTTTATACAACTTACTGTCTATTGCGGATTTATTATAAGAAGCTTTCCCTGAATACTCACCTGCTGATATTCTATCTATAACAGGTTTATTTCCTGCGTAACCCTGCGCAATGCACCACCCTGGCATGTTGATTTGTGCATCTCCACCCAACGATGCCATTTTTAAACATTGATCAACCCAAATATAGTGCTCACCAACAGGTAAAAAACCTAATGTTCTGCGAAGAGAGAAACCATAGACTAACCCATCATCCACAACAGGCCATACTTTGTCTCTTGTTATCTCAAGGATTATCGGAAGGTTATATTCATAATTGTCAAAAGCAATTTTTTTCTTAACTAAATCAATTTTAAATTCATCAATTTTATCCGGCACACCCCAACGAGATCGAATGCCTGGCCCCCATGCTAAAAGTTTATTTTTGAAATCTGGGAAAATAGTGGCAAGAGAGGGTTGACTCAACGAACTACGACCGAGTCCAAGCGCATTGCCCCCACCTAGCGCTTCAAGTACAGTCGCCCCATTGTCCAGAGTACTACGCCGTTCATCTTTTTTCCTGGGAGCAACACCATCTTTTAATATAACAAACAGATCCCTGCGGGTCATTTTATTCAAATAATCGACAGCAACCGTCATGTTAGGCATGACTAAATGATCTGATGATAACACTATTACTGTATTTTTAGACCACGGCGAGGATTGAATACGATGTATCAACCTGGCTATCTGAGACTGACTACATCTTACAGCAGTCAATGCCGGTACTTCCCCTCCATCTTTAACATAAACGGGGGTATTACACTCTGGAGAAATATAGCCATGTGGTGGGTGAGTATCGAGTGTAAGTGTAAATATAGCAAATGGTTTGTTATTTTTTGATAGCGTTTCAAACTTGTCCCATACTTTCTCTAAAACTATATCGTCATATAACCCCCATTCATTTTGCTTACTTGAGTCTTTGACATACTCAGACTCCTGCAATCCCCAAACATTGTCAATACCATGAGTTTTGAAAAATATATTTTTATCCGCAAATCTTAAATCAGCCCCCTGAATAAACCATGTTTCATACCCTGTATTTTTAAGAATATCACCAAGACAAATTGAATTAGAAAAGAATCCGTTACTGGCGGTTTTTCCGCTAAGATCGGTTGGAGCCAAAAGAGGAAATCCACATTGAGAAGCAATAATACCTGCAATAGTAAAATCTGTAGCCGGAAATTGCTCAGTATTTGTGAAATCTAACCCCATCTCTTTTATACTCGTCAACGCAGGCATTAAATTAGGGAAGGTACTTTCGTCGAAATATGTTCTTTCTAAACTTTCACCATAGATATACACAAGATTGTATTTCGCCTGGGTAAGTTTCCCCTCTGGTATAACAACGTATTTATCAAAATCTGAGCCATCGACTTTTTCAGGAGGCTTATTGTATGTTTGTAACTGGACGAAAGTGGGAGAAATTACAATGGCCATAACTGCTAAGACGATGGAAAACACAGAATAAAACCATCTACCAGTAGTATGATTTGGACAATGCAATATCCATTTAAATATAACCAGTACCAAACTAATAAAAACCACCAACGTTACAGCCAGTGGAATTAAATACTCTGAGATACCAACACCTGTCAACGATCTGGTTAATGTGAATATAACTGAGTCATTAATCCCTTCACCTGTAAAGTAATAACAGCCCACCCAAAACATGCATAGCAGGCATTCTATACCGAACAAAACAATCATCATCAATGAATAAAAAGTATGGTACCTACCTCTTACTCTATATATAAACATAGCAATAACCGATATTAATAAAGATAATATCAGTTCTACAAATGATTCCAACATAATCCCTTCTAAATGTTCTCAAAAAAGAGATTATAAACCCCGCATTATTATAAATAGCTTCTTATCAGTTATTTTCAGATTTCATAAAGAAAAAGGGCCGATAAAATCGGCCCTTTTCTCAACTCAACGCTGAATCAACGTTTGTAAATAAACTCAACGCCTTCTTCGTCGTCTTCGTCCCAATCATCGTCCCAGTCTTCATCATCTTCTTCAACAGCCGCTTCTTCAAGCTGCTGGCGGTGGTAGTCATCCCACATGAACTCGACTTTCTCTGGCTGTTTCGCTTCTTCTGCAGAAACAATCGGGTTCTCGATGATAAATGTCATGACATCCCAGCACAGGTCTTTTACGCCCTGCTGGCTGGCGGCGGAGATCAGGTAATGTTTACCTTCCCAACCCAGCGCGTCGGCAATCTCCTGAGCCTTCGCTTCAGCTTCCGCTTTATCCATCAGGTCGATCTTGTTGAAGACCAGCCAGCGTGGCTTGCCAGCCAGTTTTTCGCTGTACTTCTCAAGTTCACCGACAATAATGCGGGCGTTCTCAACCGGATCGGAACCATCGATTGGCGCGATATCAATGAGGTGCAGCAGAACGCGGCAACGCTCAAGGTGTTTCAGGAAGCGGATACCCAGGCCAGCACCTTCCGCCGCACCTTCGATCAGCCCCGGGATATCGGCAACCACAAAGCTCTTCTCGTTATCCATACGCACCACGCCCAGGCTTGGCACCAGGGTGGTAAACGGATAATCCGCCACTTTCGGCTTCGCCGCAGACACGGCGCGGATGAAGGTCGATTTACCGGCGTTCGGCATCCCCAGCATCCCGACGTCGGCCAGCAACATCAGTTCCAGCAGCAGGTCACGTTTGTCGCCCGGCGTCCCCATCGTTTTCTGGCGCGGAGTACGGTTAACAGACGATTTAAAACGGGTGTTACCCAAACCGTGCCAGCCGCCTTTCGCTACCATCAGACGCTGACCGTGTTTGGTCATATCACCCATGGTTTCGCCGGTGCCCTGATCGATTACGCGCGTACCAACCGGCACTTTCACAGTGACATCTTTCCCGCGCTTACCGGTACAGTCACGGCTCTGGCCGTTCTGGCCACGTTCAGCACGGAAAGATTTTTCGAAACGGTAGTCAATCAGGGTATTCAGGTTCTCGTCCGCTTCCAGCCAGACATCACCGCCATCCCCGCCATCGCCACCGTCAGGGCCACCGCGTGGAATGTATTTTTCACGGCGGAAGCTTACGCAACCATTACCGCCATCACCTGCTACAACCAGGATCGTTGCTTCATCAACAAACTTCATTTTACTCTCCGTAAATCATTCGCCTGAGCGGGGAACAACTACAACCGCCTCACGCTTACGCCACCGTCCCCAAAGACGGTGACCAATGGCGGAATACATTGCGCCCGCAACCACGACAAACGCACCGAGATAACCGATAAGGTTTAACATCGGTCTGGCGAAGAAATCGGGCCAGGCCATTGATAATAAATCTGAAAACAACAGTGTAAACAGTGGGGTGAGCGTCACAATCGCACTCACCTGCGCCGCCTGCCAGCGAGCCATGGCTTCCGCCAGTGCGCCATAGCCAACCAGCGTGTTCAGCCCACAGAAAATCAGGCAGGCCAGCTGCCAGTCGCTGAGCTGATGGATAACCGCTGGCTTTGCCAATGGCAGCAGCGCAATCGTACATAAAGTGTACAGTAAAAACAGGATCTGTTGTGACGCCAGCCGTCGCAATAACACCTTTTGCGCGACGCCATAACTCACCCAGACCATCGCCGCCCCAACGCCGAAGATAACACCCCAGGTGTAATCGGTCAGGCGCGTGAAAATCTCAATCAAACTGGTGTTAAAGAACATCACCAGCCCGCAAACCAGCATGAGAGCGCCCACAATCTGCGTACCGCGCATTTTCTCTTTGAGGATAAATACGCTGGCAACCATCATCCCAACGGGTGAGAGCTGCCCTATCACCTGCGAGGCCGTCGGGCTGACATATTGTAGCGAGGAGCTGAAGAGAACAAAGTTCCCAAACAGGCCGCCCGTTGCAATTGCCAGAAGCACCAGCCAACGCGGGTTACGGAAAATTCGCAGCGGCGGTAGCTTACGCTTCACCGTCAGAATGAGGCCGAGACCAATGCTGGCCATTAAAAAGCGATAGAAGACAACGGTAGGCGGTTCCATGACCTCCAGCACCTGCTTCATTGCTATCGGCAAAGCACCCCAACATATCGCCGTGGTGAGCGCCAAAAGAATACCAATACCTGCCTGCTGCTTCATACCGGATTCCCTGCCTGAGACCACTGTGATTTTCCGGGCGTCGAATGTAAAAAGCCCCGCAACGAGTGCGGGGCTTTAATCCGTTACCGGACCACGAAAACCTTACTCAGCAACGATGCTGATGTATTTACGGTTGTTCGGGCCTTTAACTTCGAATTTCACTTTACCGTCTGCTTTAGCAAACAGAGTGTGGTCACGACCGCAACCTACGTTGTTACCAGCGTGGAATTTGGTGCCACGCTGACGAACGATGATGCTACCCGCCAGAACGGTTTCGCCACCGAAACGCTTAACGCCAAGACGTTTAGCTTCTGAATCGCGACCGTTACGAGTTGAGCCGCCAGCCTTTTTATGTGCCATTTAAATCTCTCCTCAGGTCTTAGGCGCTGATGCCAGTAATTTTCACATCAGTGAACCACTGACGGTGGCCCTGCTGCTTACGGTAGTGTTTACGACGACGAAACTTAACGATTTTAACTTTCTCGCCACGACCGTGAGCAACAACTTCAGCTTTGATTACGCCGCCATCAACGAAAGGAACGCCGATTTTGACTTCTTCACCGTTTGCGATCATCAGAACTTCAGCGAATTCAACAGATTCGCCAGTTGCGATGTCCAGCTTTTCCAGGCGAACGGTCTGACCTTCGCTTACTCGGTGTTGTTTACCACCACTTTGGAAAACCGCGTACATATAGAACTCCGCTTCCGCGCACATTAATCGTGTGATTCAGAGTGCGCTATAAATATTCACAATAGGGCGCGAATATTACGCAAAACGCGAGCCTTTGACAAGTGCTACCATCAATACATGCAGAAAAAAAACACAACTTTCACGGTAACGTTTATCTGAGCCGTTTTTTCAGTACAATCAGTACCACAACTCTAACGTAAAACCTTCATTATCCCGTATGGATAAGTGGTAAACAGGACATTAAGCCCGGCTTTTGCGATGAATTTACAACAAATCAATGAGTTAACCGCGCAGGATATGGCGGGTGTCAATGCAACGATTCTTGAACAGCTCAACTCAGATGTTCAGCTCATCAATCAGTTGGGTTATTACATCGTCAGTGGCGGTGGAAAACGCATACGCCCTATGATCGCCGTACTGGCAGCTCGCGCTGTCGGCTACGAGGGAAATGCCCATGTCACCATCGCCGCGCTGATTGAGTTTATCCACACTGCCACGCTGCTACACGACGATGTGGTGGATGAATCCGACATGCGTCGCGGGAAAGCGACCGCGAACGCTGCTTTCGGTAACGCTGCGAGCGTACTGGTTGGCGATTTTATCTACACCCGCGCGTTCCAGATGATGACAAGCCTTGGATCGCTGAAGGTGCTGGAAGTGATGTCGGAAGCGGTGAACGTGATTGCAGAAGGCGAAGTTCTGCAGTTGATGAACGTCAACGACCCGGACATCACCGAAGAAAACTACATGCGCGTGATTTACAGCAAAACCGCGCGCTTGTTTGAAGCAGCGTCCCAATGCTCCGGCCTGCTTGCAGGCTGTACGCCAGAGCAGGAGAAAGGCTTACAGGATTATGGGCGCTATCTCGGTACCGCTTTCCAGTTAATCGATGATTTACTGGATTACAGCGCCGATGGCGAGACGCTCGGCAAAAACGTCGGTGATGACCTCAACGAGGGCAAACCGACGCTGCCGTTGCTGCACGCCATGCGTAACGGTACCCCTGAACAAGCACTGCTGATTCGCGGCGCGATTGAGCAGGGTAACGGGCGACATCTGCTGGAACCGGTTCTGGAAGCAATGGCGGCCTGTGGCTCGCTGGAGTGGACGCGTCAGCGCGCCGAGGAGGAAGCGGATAAAGCCATTGCCGCCCTCTCTCCGCTGCCGGATTCCCCATGGCGCGATGCGCTTATCGCCATCGCTCACATCGCCGTTCAACGCAACCACTGATCCCCTGTTTCTCCCGTGCATTCGGCGGGAGAGTTCCAGTAAAATCCAAAAAAAAATGATAACTGGCGCCTGATAATGTCAGTAACTTGATGTTTTCTGAATTTCGCATCGCGTTACATGAACTTTTTAGAGCTTACCAACAGAAAGCGCTATAGTACTCCCGTATTGTTTTCACGAGCAATTTAGCTTCTGAACAGGGAGGTAACATGGATAAGTTTATCGACTGGCACCCTGCGGATATCATCGCGGGTCTGCGCAAGAAAGGTACGACAATGGCCGCGGAATCACGCAAAAACGGCCTGAGTTCCTCGACGCTTGCCAATGTGCTTTCACGCCCGTGGCCGAAGGGTGAGCTGATTATCGCTAAAGCGTTAGGGACTGAACCGTGGGTCATCTGGCCGTCACGCTATCACGACCCCATCACACATCAGTTTATTGATAAGACGCAATCGATGCGCCAGTCGAAGAAATAAACGTCAGAAAGCACAACGCCTCTCACGCAGCGCGTAAGAGGCGTTGCCAGCAGAACGATTACTCGCCCTTCACACGTTCGATATTCGCACCCAGCGCGCGCAGTTTGTCTTCAATGCGCTCGTAGCCACGGTCGATGTGATAGATACGATCAACAATGGTGGTACCTTCTGCGATGCAACCTGCCAGCACCAGGCTTGCAGACGCGCGCAGATCGGTCGCCATCACCTGAGCGCCTGAGAGTTTCTCTACGCCGTGACAGATAGCGGTGTTGCTTTCGATTTCCGCACGAGCGCCCATACGGATCAGTTCAGGAATGTGCATGAAACGGTTTTCGAAGATGGTTTCGGTGATCACACCGGTACCTTCCGCCAGCATATTCAGCAGGGTGAACTGCGCCTGCATGTCGGTCGGGAAGCCAGGGTGCGGCGCGGTACGCACGTTCACCGCTTTCGGGCGCTGACCGTGCATATCCAGGCTTATCCAGTCGCTGCCGACTTCAATTTCAGCACCGGCTTCACGCAGTTTCGCCAGCACGGCGTCCAGCGTTTCCGGGCATGCGTTACGGCAGATAATTTTGCCGCGAGAGATGGCCGCTGCCACCAGGAACGTACCGGTTTCGATACGGTCTGGCAGTACACGGTATACGCCGCCGCCCAGGCGTTTAACGCCTTCGATGGTGATGCGATCGGTGCCCTGGCCGCTGATTTTCGCGCCCAGCGCAACGAGGAAGTTTGCCGTGTCGACAATTTCCGGCTCGCGCGCGGCGTTTTCAATGATGGTGGTGCCTTCGGCAAGGGTTGCAGCCGACATAATGGTCACGGTGGCGCCAACGCTCACTTTGTCCATTACGATGTGCGCGCCTTTCAGGCGACCATCGACAGATGCTTTTACATAGCCTTCTTCCAGCTTGATGGTCGCGCCGAGCTGCTCCAGGCCGGTGATGTGCAGGTCAACCGGACGCGCGCCAATGGTGCAGCCGCCCGGCAGTGAAACCTGACCCTGACCAAAACGCGCAACCAGCGGGCCAAGCGCCCAGATAGAAGCACGCATGGTTTTCACCAGCTCATACGGCGCACAGAAGATGTTCACGCCGCTGGCATCAATGTGCACGGAACCATTGCGCTCAACTTTCGCGCCTAACTGGCTCAGCAGCTTCATCGACGTATCAACGTCTTTCAGTTTCGGAACGTTTTGAATCTCTACCGGCTCTTCCGCCAGCAGTGCGGCGAAGAGGATTGGCAGTGCGGCATTTTTAGCGCCAGAAATCGACACCTCGCCCTGGAGCTTAGTCGGCCCCTGAACACGGAATTTATCCATTATTCTGTTCTCTGTTAAAAGTCATACTCACCATCGATTCACGCTTTTGCACGCGAACCCATGGCTCAAAATCCGTTAAGTTTACGGTCGCGCGCCCACTCTTGCGGGGTATACGCTTTGATTGACAGGGCATGGATGCGGTTGTCCGCAATATACTCCATCAGCGGGGCATAGATAGTCTGCTGCTTCTTGACCCGGCTCATGCCGTCAAACATCTCACCCACCGCGATAACCTGAAAGTGGCTGCCATCGCCCGAGACGATCGCTTCCTGAAGGGAGAGTGCATTCATCAGCACGGTCTGAATTTCATGATTTTCCATGGGTTCACATTTTTATCTGATAGAGAAAACAGCCCAACATCTTAGAGGAAAGTGACGCAGGCTTAAACAATCAAAAAGCCCCATCGTGCAGATTGATGGGGCTTTGAGAGTAATCGACAGCAATAACGCACTGAAAGTATTATGGGATCATATCTGCTGGCAGATTATACAACCCGGCAAGCGTGGCGACGTTTTCGCTTACGCCCTTAACGCTGGCAGTATTTCCCTGACGGCGGATCAGCTCGATAAAGTGGATTAATAACGCCAGGCCTGCGGTATCAACGCGGCTTAAGCCACTTAAATCAATCACCTTTGCGCCGTTCGTGGCTTCTGCTCTGGCCTCCCACAAGGGAATCAGCAGGTCTTGATCCAGTTCACCGTGCAGCGACAGGATTTCCCCGTCGCGCGTCCAGCTTAACTGTTCCATTATTTTTTCTGTTCCAGCGTGATCGGCTGGTTAGAGATAGATTTCAACTGTGCGGTCAGGCCATCAATGCCCTTAGTACGCAGCAGATCGCTCCACTCGTTTTGCTTGGTGGTGATCATGCTCACCCCTTCCGCAATCATGTCATAGGCCTGCCAGTTACCCGTCTGGGTATTTTTACGCCACTGGAAATCCAGGCGCACTGGCGGGCGACCATTCGGGTCGATGATGGTCACACGGATTGGGACGATAGACGCATCGTTCAGCGGCTGTTCCGGCGCGATCTGGTAGGTCTGACCGTGGTACATCGCCAGTGCCTGGCCGTAAGCCTGTTTCAGGTATTCACGGAATGCGGCGAAGTAAGCGTCACGCTGCGCTGGCGTCGCGTCTTTGTAGTAACGGCCCAGCACCAGCGCACCGGCGTATTTTACCTGCACGTACGGCAGCAGTTCCTGATCGACCACGTCACGCAGGTAGTTCGGATTTGCGCGAATTTTCGGTTGTTCGTTTTTCAGGCGATCAAAGGTTTTCTGCGCCGCTTCATTCATCAGCTTGTACGGATTGGACTGGTCAGCCGCCGTTGCCGCGGTTAACGGAGCAATCACCAGCATAGCGACCATCAATAAGCGTTTAAACATGAGTTACGTCTCCTGAAATTAATTCGTCGAGCCAGCAGCAGGCGTCGCAGCATCAGTATGTCCTTCGCCAGCGCTTTGCGCATCGCCTGAAGTCTTATTGTCACCGCCTTTACTGTTGTAAAGGAATTGACCGATTAAATCTTCCAGCACCATGGCGGATTTGGTGTCCTGGATAGTACCGCCATCCTTAAGGATAGACGTTCCCAGCTCCGGGTCTTCAAATCCGACGTTCAGCGCCAGATACTGTTCCCCCAGCAGGCCGGAGGTGCGAATAGCCAGCGAGCTGGTATCCGGAATATGGTTGTAACGCTCTTCGATATCCAGCGCCACACGCGGCAAATAGGTTTTCGGGTCGAGGGTAATGTCCGCCACGCGACCAATCACGACCCCGCCGATACGTACCGGCGAACGCGCTTTCAGGCCGCCGATGTTATCGAAGGTGGCGTAAATGCGGTATGTCGGCTCCACGCGCAGCGAGGTGACATCCGCCGCTTTCAGGCAGATAAACAGCGCCGCCAGCATGGCAACCAGCAAAAAGATACCGACCCAGATTTCACTCTTTTTCGTTTGCATTCACTCAATTCCCAAACATCAGTGCCGTCAGCACAAAGTCCAACCCAAGTACCGCCAGCGACGAATGCACCACGGTGCGCGTTGTCGCCCGGCTGATCCCGGCAGAAGTGGGGATCGCATCGTAACCGTTGAATAACGCAATCCATGTAACCGTAATCGCGAAGACCAGGCTCTTAATCAGGCAGTTAACCAGATCAAGACGGAAGTCCACCGCGTTTTGCATCGCCGACCAGAAGAAGCCCGCGTCAATACCTTTCCAACTTACGCCAACCAGTGAGCCGCCCCAGACGCCGACCGCAACGAACATAATCGTCAACAGCGGCAGCGAGATAACGCCCGCCCAGAAGCGTGGCGCAATAACACGACGCAGCGGGTCGACCGCCATCATCTCCATACTGGAGAGCTGCTCAGTAGCGCGCATAAGGCCGATTTCAGCGGTCAGCGCGGAGCCTGCGCGGCCCGCAAACAGCAGCGCGGCAACCACCGGCCCCAGCTCACGTAGCAGCGACAGCGCTACCAGCATGCCTAAGCTGGTTTCCGCGCTGTAGGTGGTCAGCACCAGATACCCCTGAAGACCCAGCACCATGCCGATGAACACACCGGACACGAGGATGATCAGCATCGACAGCACGCCAACGTTATAAAGCTGGCGCACCAGCAGCGGCGCATGCTTGCGAAACTCCGGCTTGCCGACGATGGCATTGAATAACATTAACCCGGCGCGCCCAAACGTCGCGAGAGTCTTAATCCCGCGATGGCCCAGCGCGGCCAGTGCATTTAACAGCATGAGTAAGTTAGCTCCCTGTTCCTAAGAGATCGCGGCGGTAGTCGCCCGCAGGATAGCGGAACGGCACAGGCCCGTCGGCAATGCCGTCGAGAAACTGGCGTACCCGAGGATCGTCGTTTTCTTGCAATGCCGACGCGCTCCCGTGTGCGACAATTTTTTTATCCGCCACGATGTAGGCGTAATCGGCGATGCTCAGCACCTCTGGCACATCGTGAGATACCACGACACAAGTGACACCCAGCGCACTATTGAGTTCCGAAATCAATTTAACCAGCACGCCCATGGTGATGGGATCCTGGCCGACAAACGGTTCATCAAACATGATGAGGTCGGGCTCAAGCGCGATAGCGCGTGCCAGCGCCGCACGTCGCGCCATGCCGCCGGAGAGTTCTGACGGCATCAGTTTTGCCGCTCCGCGCAGGCCGACGGCTTCCAGTTTCATCATCACCGTGCTTTTCAGCAGAGCGGGAGGAAGGCGCGTATGCTCACGAATAGGATAGGCGACGTTGTCAAAAACGTTCATGTCGGTGAACAGCGCGCCGGACTGAAACAGCATGCTCATGCGCTTACGCACGGTATACAGGCGCGAGCGCGACATCTCCGGCACATTCTCGCCGTCGAACAGGATCTCGCCGCTGTCCGGTGGGATCTGCCCGCCAATCAGGCGCAATAGCGTGGTTTTGCCGATGCCGGACGGCCCCATGATGGCAGTAATTTTTCCGCGCGGCACCGAAAGCGAGATATTGTCAAAGATGACACGGTTCCCGCGCGTAAAGCTCATTCCCCGGACATCAACAAGATTCGCTAAACTCTGGCTCATACGTTTCCCTTTACCAGGACCTTAACAGGGTGGGCATGGAATACTTCCCAGCCCCAAACCCGACATTCTTACAGAATCTACTCTGCTTTGGTTAACGAAATCTGGCATTTGTTTTACTTTTACAGCGCATAAAGTCAAAATTAAGAATTCGTTACGACCAGGCGTTACGGACTAGCGATTATACCTTAAGAAAGGACTTTGAATGCTTTTAGCGACGGCTCTGTTCATAATTGGTTTACTTCTGGTGGTTTACAGCGCCGACCGTCTGGTTTACTCCGCATCAATACTGTGTCGCGCGGTAGGCATTCCGCCGTTGATTATTGGTCTGACGGTGGTCAGCGTCGGCACATCATTACCGGAAATCATTGTTTCTTCCGCTGCCGCACTGCACGGGCAGGTCGACTTAGCCATTGGCACCGCCATTGGTTCGAACATCATTAATATCTTATTGATCCTCGGGCTTGCCGCCTTGCTGCACCCTTTTACCGTGCATTCTGATATCCTGCGCCGCGAAGTTCCCTTAATGTTAATCGTCAGCCTGCTGGCGGGCTATGTGTTGTATGATGGTGAATTATCACTGTTTGATGGTGTTTTTTTACTCGCACTGGCGGTGCTTTGGCTGCTGTTTACCGTTAAAATCGCCCGGCTGGCGGAACGTCAGGGAAACGACAGCCTGACACGCGAACAGGTCGCTGAACTGCCCCGCGAAGGTTCGCTGCCGGTTGCGTTCCTGTGGCTCGGTATCGCGTTGATTATTATGCCGATGGCAACACGCATGGTTGTCGATAATGCCACCGTGCTGGCCAATTTCTTTGCCATGAGCGAGCTGACAATCGGCCTGACCGCCATTGCGCTGGGCACCAGCCTTCCAGAACTGGCGACAGCAATCGCGGGCGTGCGCAAAGGCGAAAATGACATTGCCATTGGTAATATCATTGGCTCCAACTTTTTTAATATCGCCATTGTGTTGGGCATACCGGCACTGCTCGCGCCGGGTGCGTTTAACCCTCTGGCCTTCACCCGCGACTACGGAATGATGGTTATCGTGAGCGTGATTTTTGCGTTGCTGTGCTGGCGACGCCAACAAATTGGCCGCGTGGCGGGCGCGCTCTTAACCGGCGGGTTTATCGCATGGCTGGCGATGCTCTGGTGGGCGACGCCGCTCTTTGTAGAATGAATCGGGATAACATTATGTCGCAAATCGATTTGCAACCGGGTTTTGACTTCCAGAAAGCCGGGAAAGAGGTGCTGGAGATTGAACGCGAGGGTTTGGCCCAGCTCGATCAATACATCAACGACGACTTTAGCCGCGCCTGTGAAAAAATCTTTTATTGCAGCGGTAAAGTCGTGGTGATGGGCATGGGAAAATCCGGGCATATTGGCCGCAAAATGGCTGCGACCTTTGCCAGCACCGGCACGTCTGCGTTCTTCGTCCATCCGGGTGAAGCCGCACACGGCGATTTGGGTATGGTGACACCGCACGATATCGTCATTGCCTTGTCAAACTCCGGTGAATCAAACGAAATTCTGGCGTTGATCCCGGTTCTGAAACGATTGCAGGTGCCGCTGATTTGCATGACCAGTCGCCCGGAAAGCAGCATGGGCCGCGCGGCGGATATCCACCTGTGCGTGAAAGTGCCCAAAGAGGCCTGTCCATTGGGTCTGGCACCGACGTCCAGCACCACCGCGGCGCTGGTGATGGGTGATGCCCTGGCGGTTGCGTTGCTGAAAGCGCGCGGCTTCACTGCCGAGGATTTTGCGCTCTCCCACCCCGGTGGCGCACTCGGTCGCAAGCTGTTGCTGCGCGTAAACGATATTATGCACACTGGCGATGAAATTCCGCGCGTCAACAAAGAAGCCTCTTTGCGTGATGCGCTGCTGGAAATTACCCGCAAAAACCTCGGTATGACGGTCATTTGCGATGAAAACATGAAGATCGACGGTATCTTCACCGATGGTGACCTGCGCCGTATCTTTGATAACGGTGCTGATTTACGTAGCCTGAGCATCGCCGATGTGATGACCCCAGGTGGCATTCGTATCCGTCCGGGTACGCTGGCCGTTGATGCGTTAAACCTGATGCAGTCGCGCCACGTTACCTGCGTGCTGGTTGCCGAGGGCGATCAACTGCTGGGCGTCATCCATATGCATGATTTACTGCGCGCAGGCGTAGTGTAAAAGGATTAAAAACAATGAGTAATGCTGTCACTTCCGTGGCAACCTGTTACGGCCCGGTGAGCACCGAGTTTATTGAGAAGGCGGCGAAAATTCGCCTGCTGATCCTCGACGTCGACGGCGTGCTGTCCGATGGCCTGATTTACATGGGGAATAATGGCGAAGAGCTGAAAGCCTTTAACGTGCGTGATGGCTACGGTATTCGCTGCGCCCTGACGTCCGGAATCGAAGTTGCCATCATTACCGGGCGAAAAGCTAAACTGTTAGAAGACCGCTGTGATACGTTAGGAATTACCCATCTTTATCAAGGGCAATCCGATAAACTTATCGCCTATCGCGAGCTGCTCGGCAAGCTCGGTTTGCAGGCCGATGAAGTCGCCTATGTGGGCGACGATCTTATCGACTGGCCGGTCATGGCGGAAGTGGGCTTAAGCGTTGCGGTCAATGACGCGCATCCGTTGTTGCTGCCGCGTGCGGATTACGTCACCCGTATTGCCGGTGGACGTGGCGCGGTTCGCGAAGTATGCGATCTCCTGTTGCTGGCGCAAGGGAAGTTAGAGGAAGCCAAAGGGCAATCGATATGAGTAAAACCAAACGTTGGGTTATTATCCTGCTTTCGCTTGCGGCGCTTATCCTCATTGGCATCAATCTGGCCAGTAACGATGATGACGGCCAGGCGGTTGTCAACGCCAATGACCCAACTTATAAAAGCGAACATACCGATACGGTGGTCTACAGCCCTGAAGGCGCGTTGAATTATCGGTTAATCGCAGAACACGTCGAGTATTTCTCCGACGACGCTATCTCGTGGTTTACCCAGCCGCGACTGACCACGTTTGACACTGACAAAGTGCCGACCTGGTCAATCAAAGCCGATAAAGCGAAGCTGACAAACGATCGCATGCTGTACCTTTACGGTCACGTTGAAGTTAACGCGCTGACCCCTGACGCGCAATTGCGCAAAATTACGACGGATAACGCCCAAATCAACCTGGTCACCCAGGATGTTACCTCTGATGATTTGGTGACGTTATACGGAACGACATTTAATTCCAGCGGCCTGAAAATGCGCGGCAATTTACGCAGCAAGAACGCCGAGCTGATTGAAAAGGTTAGAACCTCCTATGAAATTCAGAACAAACAAACTCAGCCTTAAGCTGGCACTCGCCGGTTCTCTGCTGGCAGCCAGCCTGCCGGCACTGGCACTGACCGGTGATACTGACCAGCCGATTCATATTGAATCCGATCAGCAGTCGCTGGATATGCAGGGCAACATCGTGACCTTTACCGGTAACGTTGTTGTGACTCAGGGCAGTATCAAAATTAACGCCGACAAGGTGGTGGTGACCCGCCCTGGCGGTGAAAAGGGCAAAGAAGTGATCGACGGTTACGGTAACCCGGCGACCTTCTACCAGATGCAGGACAACGGCAAGCCGGTGAAAGGCCATGCCGCCAAAATGCATTATGAACTGCAAAGTGATTTCGTGGTGCTGACCGGCAACGCGTATCTGGAACAGGTCGACAGCAACATCAAGGGCGACAAAATCACGTATCTGGTTAAAGAACAGAAAATGCAGGCGTTTAGCGAAAAAGGTAAACGCGTAACGACCGTTCTGGTTCCGTCCCAGTTGCAGGACAAAAACAAAGACCAGGCTCCGGCACAGAAGAAGAGTAACTAATTCGTTATGGCGACATTAATTGCAAAGAACCTGGCTAAAGCCTACAAAGGCCGCCGCGTGGTAGAGGATGTCAGTCTGACCGTCAACTCCGGTGAGATTGTGGGCCTGCTTGGGCCGAACGGCGCGGGTAAAACGACGACCTTTTATATGGTAGTCGGTATCGTGCCGCGCGATGCAGGCAACATCATTATTGATGACGAAGATATCAGCCTGCTGCCGCTGCACGCTCGTGCGCGCCGCGGAATTGGCTATCTGCCGCAGGAAGCCTCCATTTTCCGTCGCCTCAGCGTTTACGACAACCTGATGGCCGTGCTGCAAATTCGCGACGACCTCACCAGCGAACAGCGTGAAGACCGCTGTAATGAGCTGATGGAAGAGTTTCACATCGAACACCTGCGCGACAATATGGGTCAGTCGCTCTCCGGGGGCGAACGCCGCCGCGTCGAGATCGCCCGCGCGCTGGCCGCAAATCCGAAATTTATCCTGCTGGATGAACCGTTTGCGGGCGTTGACCCGATCTCCGTTATCGATATCAAACACATCATTGAGCACCTGCGCGACAGCGGTCTCGGCGTGTTAATCACTGACCACAACGTCCGCGAAACGCTGGCAGTGTGTGAGCGTGCGTATATCGTCAGCCAGGGGCAGCTTATCGCCCACGGCACCCCGACAGAGATCTTACAAGACGAACATGTTAAACGTGTGTATCTTGGGGAAGACTTCAGACTCTGATAGGGTAGAAGTATGAGAGAGGTTAGCTGGAGATTATCGCACTGAACATGAAGCAAGGTTTGCAATTAAGGCTCAGCCAACAGCTCGCCATGACGCCACAGCTGCAACAGGCTATTCGCTTGTTACAGCTGTCGACGCTGGAACTGCAGCAGGAACTTCAGCAAGCGCTGGAGAGTAATCCCCTGCTTGAGCAAACCGATATTCATGAAGAAATCGACACGAAAGAGACACCGGATAACGAAACGTTAGACAGCGTCGACGCGCTCGAACAGAAAGATATGCCGGAAGAGCTGCCGCTCGATGCCAGCTGGGATGAAATTTACACCGCCGGGACGCCTTCAGGTACCGGTGCTGATTACCAGGACGACGAGCTGCCGGTCTATCAGGGCGAAACCACCCAGTCTCTTCAGGATTACCTGATGTGGCAGGTGGAACTCACGCCGTTTACCGATACGGATCGCGCGATAGCCACCTCCATCGTCGACGCCGTTGACGATACCGGTTATTTGACCGTCCCGCTGGAAGATATCCTTGAAAGCATGGGCGATGACGAAATCGGTCTGGATGAAGTTGAAGCTGTGCTTAAACGGATCCAGCGATTTGACCCGGTGGGCGTCGCCGCCCGCGATCTCCGCGATTGCCTGCTTATCCAGCTCTCTCAGTTTGCCAAAGAAACACCCCGTCTCGCCGAAGCCCGCCTGATCATCAGCGACCATCTCGATCTGCTTGCCAACCACGATTTTCGATCGCTCATGCGCGTCACCCGTCTGAAAGAAGACGTGCTGAAAGAAGCGGTGGATCTGATCCAGTCACTGGATCCGCGTCCGGGTCAGTCGATCCAGACTGGCGAGCCGGAGTACGTTATTCCTGATGTGCTGGTGCGCAAAGTCAGTGGCCGCTGGGTGGTGGAACTCAACGCCGACAGCATTCCACGTTTGCAAATTAATCAGCACTACGCGGGCATGTGTAACAACGTCCGTAACGACGCCGACAGCCAGTTTATTCGCAGCAATCTGCAGGATGCGAAGTGGCTGATTAAAAGCCTTGAGAGCCGCAACGACACATTGCTGCGCGTCAGCCGCTGCATCGTTGAGCAGCAACAGGCGTTTTTTGAGTCCGGCGAAGAGTATATGAAACCGATGGTACTGGCGGATATCGCCCAGACCGTCGAGATGCATGAGTCCACGATTTCACGCGTGACTACGCAGAAGTATTTGCATAGCCCGCGCGGCATTTTTGAGCTTAAGTATTTCTTCTCAAGCCACGTGAACACCGAGGGTGGCGGCGAAGCGTCGTCAACGGCGATTCGCGCGCTGGTGAAGAAATTGATTGCCGCGGAAAATCCCGCAAAACCACTGAGCGACAGTAAGCTGACCTCTATGCTCTCCGATCAGGGTATCATGGTGGCCCGCCGTACCGTTGCAAAGTACCGAGAGTCTTTATCCATTCCGCCGTCTAACCAGCGTAAACAACTGGTCTGACTCAACTGATAAGGAAGACACTATGCAGCTCAACATCACTGGACACAACGTCGAAATCACTGAAGCCCTGCGCGATTTCATCAACACGAAATTCGTGAAGCTGGAACAGTATTTTGAGAGGATCAATCAGGTCTATATTGTGTTAAAAGTGGAAAAATTGGCGCACATCTCGGATGCGACCCTGCATGTTAACGGGGGCGAACTTCATGCCAGCGCGGAAGGGCAAGATATGTATGCCGCGATTGATCTGTTGATCGATAAACTGGCGCGGCAGCTCAATAAACATAAAGATAAACTGAAACAACACTAATTGTCCGGGCGGTCGCCCGATGCCGGTAAAGTGTCGGGCGATGCTTAGGTGAAATTATGATAAATAACGATTCGGCTCTACAACTGAGCAATGTGCTTAACCAGGAATGTACTCGCAGTGCGGTTCACTGCCAGAGTAAAAAACGTGCGCTGGAAATCATCAGTGAACTGGCGGCAAAGCAGTTAGGTCTGCCCCCGCAGGTGGTATTTGAAGCAATTCTCACCCGCGAGAAAATGGGCAGTACCGGCATTGGTAATGGCATCGCTATTCCACACGGCAAGCTGGAAGAAGATACGCTGCGCGCCGTGGGCGTTTTTGTGCAGCTTGAAACGCCGATCGCGTTCGACGCCATCGACAATCAGCCTGTCGACCTGCTCTTTGCCCTGCTGGTGCCTGCGGACCAAACCAAAACGCACTTACATACGCTTTCACTGGTGGCGAAGCGTCTGGCGGATAAAACTATCTGCCGCCGCCTGCGCGCGGCGCAGAGTGACGAAGAGCTTTATCAAATCATCACCGAAACGGAAAACAGTGATGAAGCGTAAGGGAAATGAGTTCGTACTGAGGAGAAACGGTACATGGTACTGATGATCGTCAGCGGCCGCTCAGGCTCGGGTAAATCCGTGGCCTTACGGGCGCTGGAAGATATGGGTTTCTACTGTGTGGACAACCTGCCGGTAGTCCTGCTGCCTGAGCTGGCAAAAACGCTGGCCGACCGGGAGATCTCCGCTGCCGTCAGTATCGACGTGCGTAACATGCCGGAGTCGCCGGAAATCTTCGAAAAAGCGATGGAAAATCTGCCGGACGCATTTTCTCCACAGTTGCTGTTCCTCGATGCCGATCGCAATACCCTGATCCGTCGTTACAGCGACACGCGCCGTCTGCACCCGCTTTCCAGCAAAAACTTATCACTGGAGAGCGCAATTGATAAAGAGAGCGACCTGCTGGAGCCCCTGCGTTCGCGCGCGGATCTCATCGTCGATACCTCCGAGATGTCGGTTCACGAGCTGGCAGAAATGCTGCGTACTCGTCTGCTGGGCAAACGCGAGCGCGAGCTGACGATGGTATTTGAATCCTTCGGTTTCAAGCACGGTATCCCTATCGATGCGGATTACGTTTTCGACGTTCGCTTCCTGCCGAACCCGCACTGGGATCCGAAACTGCGTCCGATGACCGGTCTCGACAAACCGGTTGCCGCATTCCTCGACAGGCATACGGAAGTGCATAACTTTATCTACCAGACCCGCAGCTATCTTGAGCTATGGTTACCTATGCTGGAAACCAATAACCGTAGCTATCTGACCGTGGCGATTGGCTGTACCGGCGGTAAGCACCGTTCGGTGTATGTTGCCGAACAACTGGCTGACTACTTCCGCTCACGCGGTAAGAACGTGCAGTCTCGTCACCGGACGCTGGAAAAACGTAAATCATGACCGTTAAGCAAACCGTTGAAATCACCAATCGGCTGGGCATGCATGCCCGGCCCGCGATGAAGCTGTTTGAGCTGATGCAGGGTTTTGATGCGGAAGTGCTGCTGCGCAACGACGAAGGCACCGAAGCGGAAGCTAATAGCGTCATTGCGTTGCTGATGCTGGATTCGGCCAAAGGGCGACAAATTGAAGTTGAAGCCTCTGGCCCGCAGGAAGTGGAAGCGCTGGCTGCGGTTATCGCCCTGTTTGAATCCGGGTTTGATGAAGATTAAGTAGTTCCCTTCCCCATGCCGGATGGCGGCTTTGCCTTATCCGGCCTACAAAAAGCGCTTCTACCCTAAAAACGCCAATCGGCGTTTTTTTTATTGTCCCTGTACAATTTGTGCGCTTTTTAGTCCAGGATTAACCTTAGGAAAACCTTAAGATGGTTCGTTTATCTTTCATTTAAGTTTGGTGTCGATACTGGTTAATTGTCAGTAAATAATTCCAGGAGCGCGTCATGTTACATTTATCGAATCACACCCCCCTGGGCACCGGAAGACATCGTAAATGTTACGCGCATCCGGACGATGCCCAACGCTGCATTAAAATCGTTTACAACAACGACGATGGCGGCGATAAAGAGATTAAACGCGAGTTGGGCTACTACGCGCATCTCAATCGCTATCTGAAAGACTGGAGCGGTATTCCTCGCTATTACGGTACCGTTGAGACCGACTGCGGGACAGGTTACGTTTATGACGTGATCAGCGACTTTGACGGCAAGCCGTCGATCACCTTAAAACAGTTCGCTGCGGAGTGTCGCTACGAAGAAGATCTGGTGGTGCTGCGTCAGATCCTGCGTGCGTTGAAGAAGTACATCACCGAAAATCACATTGTGACCATGACGCTGAAACCAGCCAATATTCTGTGCCATCGCATCAGCGAATCAGAAGTGGTGCCCGTTATCTGCGACAACATCGGCGAATCGACCTTTATTCCACTGGCCACCTGGTCAAAATGGTTCTGTCGTCGTAAGCAGGAGCGTTTGTGGGAACGTTTTATTGCCCAGCCAGTACTGGCAGCCGCACTGAACAACAGCAAGCCGCGCGAAGAGCGCAGCACGCTGGAGCTCTCTTCTCGCAAAGCTTAATGCAGTTGGTGGCGGGTCATGAAGGATTCGCCGCCGAGCTGACGCATCTGGCGCATAATCCACGCCTGACGGCTACGCACATAGCCTGAAGGGACATCCGCTTTAAAGCGAATCGGGTTCGGTAGTACGGCGGCTAACAACGCCGCTTCCGACATGGTCAGCCTGCTGGCGGGTTTATGGAAATAGCGCTGCGCAGCGGCTTCAACGCCAAAGATGCCTTCGCCAAACTCAGCAATATTCAGGTAAACGGTCAGGATGCGTTTCTTACTCCAGACGGTTTCGATTCCCACCGTTAGCCCCGCTTCCAGCCCTTTACGCAGCCAGCTACGACCATCCCACAGCAACAGGTTTTTCGTCGTCTGCTGCGACAACGTCGATGCGCCACGAATGCGGTTTTCGTTGCGTTCGTTATGCGAAAGCGCCTTTTCGATCGCCTGAACATCAAACCCCCAGTGCTCCGGGAATTTCTGATCTTCGGCGGCGATCACCGCCAGCCCCATCCACGGCGAAATCTCATCCATGCTGACCCAGTCGGAGTGCGCCACATAATGAAAATCGCCGCTCAACCAGGCGCTGAGCTGGCGCTCGACCATCACCGCAGAAAAGGGCACCGGCACAAAGCTGAACAGCGCGATGCCGCCACCCCAGAACAGCACCAGCAACAGCGCAACGCGCCAGACAATGCGTTTTATCCACGCCAGCGGTGAAACACGTTTGCTCATTCAGCCAGAACCAGTACGCGCGCCACCAGTTTTTCAATGCCGTCGGCAGCTTCGGCGATGTTCTGCGCCAGCATATAAGCCGGGGTGGTAACCACTTTATTGCCTTCATCAACAACGATGTCATCTACCGGACACGGCACGTGTTCCGCGCCCATCTCTTCCAGCACTTCCGCCGTATCGATATCCGTGCCGATGGTAATGCGCAGCGGGAAATCAAAAATCTTCGGTAACATCGCCGGGGCGATACACATAAAGCCGAGCGGTTTGCCCGCCTGATGCATAGCCTGCGCCAGCGCTTTCAGATTTGCGTCAACCTCGCACGCTGCCCCCTGAGTGGCAAAGTTAGAAAGGTTTTTCGCCGCGCCAAAACCGCCAGGCACAATCAGCGCATCCAGCTCTTCCGCCTGTACGCTGGCGAGCGGACGCACATCGCCGCGCGCAATGCGCGCAGACTCGATCAGCACATTACGGCTTTCGCCCATCGCTTCTCCCGAGAGATGATCGACAACATCGAACTGACGTTTATCCGGCGCGAAGCACACGGCCTGTGCGCCGCTACGGGCAATGGCCAGCAGCGTAATGGTGGCTTCGTGAATTTCAGACCCGTCATAGACACCGCAGCCGCTCAAAATAACGCCAATTTTTTTCATGATGCTTATCCCTCGCTGTAACTGACTGAAGATTATTACTCTTTCTGATTAACTCGCTATGCTTCACATATTTTGCTGATTCATGTAACAAATGTTTCAAGTTTTGCTATCTTAATCTGCGTGCAATCGTATTCATCAGGTTGTGTCTTACTAAATTCCTATTACATCTTATGGCGCAGCCACGATTTCCCTGGTGTTGGCGCAGTGTTCGCGCACCCCGGTTTAGCCGGGGTCATTTTTTTTCAGCGTTCGCCACCCAGGATTTAAGCACCGCGACATCGTGCTGCCACTCGGTTTTCATCTCTTCAACCCATTCACCGACGTTATCCCACCAGGCCGGTAAATCTGGCGACTGGATCTGCTGCCCCAACTGTTGCAAATGACGCAGGCCCACGGAACCCGCCGCGCCCTTAATTTTGTGCCCTTCCTCGACAATTCCTTTCTGATCGCGTGCGGTCAGATTCGATTCCAGCACCGCCAGATATCCCGGCATCATCTTCTCGAACACAGCCAGACCGTCGGTAATCAGCTTCGGCCCCACCAGTTCGATGTACTGCTCAAGCATCGGAATATCCAGTAACTGCTGTGATTTACCCTGCTCAGTTGGCATTGCGGTACTCTCCTCGTCGTCGGCGGTGTCCCAGAATTTTTTGATCATCGCGGTCAGGGCCGGTACTGATAACGGCTTGCTCAGCACATCATCCATTCCCGCTTCCAGATACTCTTTTTTATCTTTCAGCACGTTAGCCGTCAATGCCACCAGCGGGGGCAGGTCGTCAGCGGCAAATTTCTGTTTTAATTCGCGAGAGATATCCAGCCCGGTCATATCCGGCAGTTGAATATCCAGCAGTACCAGGTCGTATTCGCCTGGCGTAAACATCTCCAGCGCGGCCTTTCCGGTCATCGCCACATCAACGCTGTTGCCCAGTTTTTCCAGCACCGAGCGAGCAACAATCACGTTCAGTTCAATATCTTCCACCAGCAGAACGTTAAGCGCAGGCAGCGGCATATCGTCGTCGTCGAGCGTATCTTCAACTTCGTCGGCAACCGCTGGCGCGTGGACGGTCAGAATAAACGTCGAGCCCTGGCCTGGATGACTGGAGACTTCAATATCGCCGCCCATATCGCGCGCCAGACGACGCGAGACGGCCAGGCCAATCCCGGTGCCGGTAGCCGGCTTACCGCCCTGGCTGTCTTTCACCTGATAGTACATGGCGAAGATTTTATCCTGCTCTGCCTGCGGAATACCGATACCGGAGTCGGCCACTTCAAAGTGCAGCATATCGCCTTCGTCGTAACGGACGCGTACTTCCACCTTACCTTGCTGGGTAAATTTCACCGCGTTACTGATGAGATTCCACAGAATCTGACGCAGACGCGTGCCGTCAGTGATCACTTTATGCGGCAGCGGCAAACTCGGTTCCATGACGAAGCGCAGCCCTTTCTGTTGCGCCTGCAAGCCGGAAAGATTTTCTAAATCCGAGAGGAAACCGGTAAAGTCGATGGTCTGGTTATCCAGTTGAACTTTACGCCGCTCCATTTTATCCATATCGATAATATCGTTGAAGATATTCCCCAATGTCACCGCTGATACATGGATCGTTTTCAGGTATTTTTCCTGCTCGGCGGTCAGGTCGGTATCAAGCAGAATACGGCTGAGGCCGACGATGCCGTTAAGCGGCGTACGCAGCTCGTGGCTGATGGTGGAGATAAAGGTGGTCTTATCGCGGCTGGCGCGCTCCAGGGCGTCCTGATAGCGCTTACGCTCGGTAATATCGCGGCCAAAGCCCATCAGACCATGGCGCTTACCGACGCGATCGTAATAAGGCACTTTACGAATTTCAAAGCAGGCTTTGCGGCCATCCGGGTAATCCAGCCACTGTTCATAGGTGAGCGAGACGTTATGACGGAAAACTTTCTCATCGGTTTCCAGCACCTTCGCCGCAGCTTCCGGCGAGTAAACGTCTTCCGGGTGCAGGTTTATAAGCTGCTTTTCACTTTTCCCGGTTAACAGCTCCATCGCCCGGTTACAGCCAGAAAACTCTTTATCCTCATTGCGATAGAAGACCAGATCGGGTGAGGCATCCAGGAACGAGCGCAGGAAAGAGGATTGTTGCTCAAGGCGGATTTGCGTCTCTTCACGCTCTTTCATCTCGACCTTCAGCTGCTCAAGCGTGGTTTCACGCTCGGCTTCCGCCTTTTCACGATCGCTGATTTCCTGGTTGAGCTGCGCGATGTTGTCTTTAAGTTGAACGTTAAGTTTGAGATCGCGCTCGCGCATCTCTTCGAGCTTCTCCACCAGCTTCGATAAGCGCTGGCGAGACTCTTCCAGTTGCTCGACCACCACCGATAAAAAGTAGACCGCCCATGGCGTAATCAACAGACCAAAGAAGATAGAACGGATCACATCAATGCTTTCGACCTGGCCGTGCAGCACCATGGTCACGGCCATCTGTACCACAATGGCCAGCACCACCAGCGCAAGGGCTAATAGCATTGAAAAGCGCACCAGACCCAGCTTCATCATCAGGTCGACGTAATACTGCGCCAGTAAACGGATTTGCTTCATAGGGGGTTCCTTCACGTCATCGTCGCTCAATAATACCCAATTCTGAGCAATGCGTTGAAGGTTGTGTAAAAAATGCTGGGTTGTGCGGTCTTTGTTCTCCCCTCACCCCGGCCCTCTCCCTCAGGGAGAGGGAGAAAACCAGCGCAGAACATTCACACGCATGCGATCGGTCCCCTCTCCCCGTGGGAGAGGGTTAGGGTGAGGGGTTGCACCACCCTCGCCCCAGCGCCGATCCCTGCGCTCCATGTTCATTCAAATATTTATCCAGCTCCACCATCCCGGTCCAGCGGTTTTCACACCACATCGGCGCGAGCAACGTTGGGCGACGTGCGCTGGCAGAAATGCGGTGGTAAATCACCTCGGGTGGCGTATGGCGAATCATCTCACCGGCCGTCACGGTGTAATCGTCCAGCTCAATACCGCTTAAACGCCCCACTTCCCAGGCTTTCGCCATAATGCTGCCCTTCACGATATGCAGCGGATGCAGCTTAATGCCGTCCACGCCGGTCTCTACAACGCGTTCCAGTGTTTGCAGACATTCACTTTTCCCTTCGCCCGGCAAGCCGACGATCAGGTGGGAGCACACCTTCAGCCCGCGTTCGCGTGCCCGTCGCGTCGTGTTCTGATAGCAGGCAAAATCGTGCCCCCGATTGATACGATGCAGCGTTTTATCGTGCGCGGTTTGTAGCCCCAGCTCCAGCCACACCTCATAACCCTGTTCTTTATATTCGGTGAGCAAATCGAGCACCGCTTCCGGTACACAGTCCGGGCGCGTACCCACGCACAGGCCGACAATATTGGCCTGACTAACGGCTTGTTGATACATAGAACGCAGTACCTGTACTTCAGCGAAGGTACTGGTATAGGCCTGAAAATAGGCAAGATAGCGTTTGGCGCGATTTACCAGGCTGGCCTGATGTTCAAGCTGCTCAGCAATCGAGCGGTACTGCTGTGCTTCGTCGGCAAAAGAGGCGACATTGCAAAATGTACAGCCGCCCCGGCCAATCGTGCCATCGCGATTCGGGCAGCTAAACCCACCATGCAGCGTCAATTTATGAACCTTTTCGCCATAGCGACGTGCAAGATCCCCACCAAACATATTGACTAATTTTTGTAACTGCATAATCTGATAGACCGGCCTGTAGAAAGGGGCCAAGCCTGCCATTTTTAGTCTCGATCGGCGATGACCTGGATCAATCGCCCGGTAGACCTTTATCTTATTGCATAACCACTCAAAATAAATGCAATTTCATTCATCGCCAAACCGATTACTTTTGCTTATATACGCCGCTTATTTTGCTTTAATCCGCCTCTCGAAGAAAAACAGAGTGATCCTATACCCGCACAACCATTGCCAGTGTTATGTGCTACTTTAAGCGGTAAATTCAGCACAGGCCGTTTATCACAGCGCTTCCAGATAGTGAGTCAGATCACACTCCATCCGCACCCGTTTCGTGGTTAATACAATGTAAAAAATGGATAAAATCCATAAATTTCATTCTGTTAAGGCTTCTATAGCACATTTTTAGATAAATAAGTTTGCCATTTGACCTGCCTACGGATTCCCGATAAGTTGGAAATCCGCTGGAAGCTTTCTGGATGAGCACTCAGCTCATCATATTTATGCAGTAATTGAGATTCCCTCTGAAGCAAGTCCTCAAACTTGTTTGACCTGCGCGAAAAGGCAAAAGAGGGCGAATGCGAGATGGGTCATTGAACGACCCAATCCCGTCGCCATGCTCTTTCTGCGCCCGTGCGCAATCGGTGTCGGAGTGAGTCACGTAGAGCCTGGGGAGGTTCACTGATATGTTGTACGATAAATCCCTTGAGAGGGATAACTGTGGTTTCGGCCTGATCGCCCACATAGAAGGCGAACCTAGCCACAAGGTAGTGCGTACCGCTATACACGCACTGGCCCGCATGCAGCACCGTGGGGCAATCCTCGCCGATGGTAAAACCGGTGACGGTTGCGGCCTGCTGCTGCAAAAACCGGATCGTTTCTTCCGCATTGTGGCGCAAGAGCGCGGCTGGCGTTTAGCCAAAAACTACGCCGTCGGCATGCTGTTCCTGAATCAGGATCCTGATAAAGCCGCCGCATCGCGCCGCATCGTTGAAGAAGAACTGCAACGTGAAACGCTTTCGATTGTTGGCTGGCGCGATGTGCCGACCAACGAAGGCGTGCTCGGTGAAATCGCCCTCTCCTCGCTGCCCCGTATTGAGCAAATTTTTGTTAATGCCCCGGCTGGCTGGCGCCCGCGCGATATGGAACGCCGTCTGTTCATCGCCCGTCGCCGCATCGAACAACGCCTGGTGGAAGACAAAGAGTTCTACGTTTGTAGCCTGTCGAACCTGGTGAACATCTATAAAGGTCTGTGTATGCCGGCAGATTTGCCGCGCTTCTACCTTGACCTTGCAGACCTGCGTCTGGAATCGGCCATCTGCCTGTTCCACCAGCGCTTCTCCACCAACACCGTGCCGCGCTGGCCGCTGGCACAGCCGTTCCGCTATCTGGCGCACAACGGTGAAATCAACACCATCACCGGTAACCGTCAGTGGGCGCGCGCGCGTACCTATAAGTTCCAGACGCCGCTGATCCCTGACCTGCACGACGCTGCGCCATTTGTTAACGAAACCGGCTCTGACTCCAGTTCGATGGATAACATGCTCGAACTGCTGCTGGCAGGCGGGATGGATATCGTGCGTGCGATGCGTCTTCTGGTTCCGCCAGCCTGGCAGAACAACCCGGATATGGATCCGGAACTGCGCGCGTTCTTCGATTTTAACTCCATGCACATGGAGCCGTGGGATGGCCCGGCGGGCATCGTGATGTCCGATGGTCGCTACGCGGCCTGTAACCTTGACCGTAACGGTCTGCGCCCGGCGCGCTACGTCATTACCAAAGACAAGCTCATCACCTGCGCCTCCGAAGTCGGGATCTGGGATTATCAGCCCGACGAAGTGATGGAAAAAGGCCGCGTTGGGCCCGGTGAGCTGATGGTGATCGACACCCGCAGTGGCCGCATTCTGCACTCAGCAGAAACCGATAACGACCTGAAAAGCCGCCATCCGTACAAAGAGTGGATGGAGAAAAACGTCCGCCGTCTGGTGCCGTTTGAAGATCTGCCGGACGAAGAGGTCGGCAGCCGCGAGATGGACGATGACGCCCTCGCCAGCTACCAGAAACAGTTTAACTACAGCGCGGAAGAGCTGGATTCGGTTATTCGCGTGCTGGGCGAAAACGGCCAGGAAGCAGTCGGTTCAATGGGCGATGATACCCCGTTTGCCGTCCTTTCCAGCCAGCCGCGTATTATTTATGACTACTTCCGTCAGCAGTTTGCGCAGGTAACCAACCCGCCAATCGACCCGCTGCGTGAAGCGCACGTCATGTCGCTGGCAACCAGCATTGGCCGCGAAATGAACGTCTTCTGCGAAGCGGAAGGCCAGGCTCACCGCCTGAGCTTCAAATCGCCGATCCTGCTGTTCTCTGATTTTAAACAGCTCACCACGATTGCAGATGAGCACTATCGCGCAGACACGCTCGATATTACTTATGACGCGACTGAAACCTCGCTTGAGGCAACAGTAAAAGCGCTGTGCGATAAAGCTGAAGAGATGGTGCGTAACGGTACCGTCCTGCTGGTGCTTTCTGACCGCAACATTGCCAAAAATCGTCTGCCGGTTCCGGCTCCGATGGCGGTCGGCGCGGTTCAGGCGCGCCTGGTAGAGAAAAGCCTGCGCTGCGATGCCAACATCATCGTGGAAACCGCCAGCGCCCGCGACCCGCACCACTTCGCCGTGCTGCTGGGCTTCGGCGCGACGGCTATCTATCCGTACCTCGCCTACGAAACGCTGGCGAAACTGGTCGATACCAAAGCGATCGATAAAGCGTATCGCACCGTGATGCTGAACTACCGTAACGGCATCAACAAAGGTCTGTACAAAATCATGTCCAAAATGGGCATCTCGACCATTGCTTCTTACCGCTGTTCAAAACTGTTTGAAGCGGTCGGGCTGCACGACGATGTGGTTGCGCTGTGCTTCCAGGGCGTCGTCAGCCGCATTGGCGGCGCAAACTTTGAAGACTTCCAGCAGGACCTGCTGAACCTGTCGAAACGCGCCTGGCTGGCACGTAAACCGATTAGCCAGGGCGGCCTGCTGAAGTACGTTCACGGCGGTGAATATCACGCCTATAACCCGGACGTGGTGCGCACGCTGCAACAAGCGGTTCAAAGCGGCGAATACAGCGACTATCAGGAATACGCGAAGCTGGTCAATGAGCGTCCGGCGGCAACGCTGCGCGATCTGCTGGCTATCACGCCGGGTAGCGACGCCGTCAGTATTGAAGAGGTCGAACCGGCAACTGAGCTGTTCAAACGCTTCGATACCGCGGCGATGTCTATCGGTGCATTAAGCCCGGAAGCGCACGAGGCGCTGGCGGAGGCGATGAACAGCATCGGCGGCAACTCAAACTCCGGTGAAGGTGGTGAAGACCCGGCGCGCTACGGTACTAACAAAGTGTCGCGCATCAAGCAGGTGGCTTCCGGCCGCTTCGGCGTCACGCCGGCGTACCTGGTCAATGCCGACGTCATTCAGATTAAAGTCGCTCAGGGCGCGAAGCCGGGCGAAGGTGGTCAGTTACCGGGCGATAAAGTCACTCCATACATCGCCAAACTACGCTATTCGGTGCCGGGCGTGACGTTAATCTCGCCACCGCCGCACCACGATATCTACTCTATCGAGGATTTAGCACAGCTTATTTTCGACCTGAAACAGGTCAACCCGAAAGCGATGATCTCCGTGAAGCTGGTTTCCGAACCGGGCGTCGGCACCATCGCTACGGGTGTGGCAAAAGCGTATGCAGACCTGATCACCATCGCCGGTTATGACGGTGGTACGGGGGCAAGCCCGCTGTCGTCGGTGAAATATGCTGGCTGCCCGTGGGAACTCGGCCTGGTGGAAACTCAGCAGGCGCTGGTTGCCAACGGCTTGCGTCATAAAATTCGTTTGCAGGTCGATGGTGGCCTGAAAACCGGCGTCGATATTATCAAAGCGGCGATTCTCGGCGCGGAAAGCTTCGGCTTCGGCACCGGCCCGATGGTGGCGCTCGGTTGTAAATACCTGCGAATTTGCCACCTGAACAATTGCGCGACGGGTGTTGCAACTCAGGATGACAAACTGCGTAAGAACCACTATCACGGCCTGCCGTTCAAAGTGACCAACTACTTTGAATTTATCGCCCGTGAAACCCGCGAGCTGATGGCGCAACTTGGCGTGACACGTCTGGTGGATCTGATTGGCCGCACCGACCTGCTTAAAGAGCTGGACGGTTTCACCGCCAAACAGCAGAAGCTGGAGTTGTCTCGACTGCTGGAGACCGCCGAGCCACATCCTGGCAAGGCGCTCTACTGCACTGAGAACAACCCGCCGTTCGATAATGGCGTGCTGAACGCGCAACTGCTGCAACAGGCGAAACCGTTTGTCGATGAGCGCCAGAGCAAAACTTTCTGGTTCGATATTCGCAATACCGATCGCTCCGTGGGCGCGTCGCTCTCCGGCTATATCGCGCAAACGCACGGCGACCAGGGTCTGGCGGCCGATCCGATTAAAGCGCACTTCAGCGGCACCGCAGGCCAGAGCTTCGGCGTCTGGAACGCGGGCGGCGTAGAGCTGTACCTGACCGGCGATGCCAACGACTATGTCGGTAAAGGCATGGCGGGCGGTCTGATTGCGATTCGTCCTCCGGTGGGTTCCGCCTTCCGCAGCCACGAAGCGAGCATTATCGGTAACACCTGCCTGTACGGCGCGACCGGCGGTCGTCTGTACGCTGCTGGGCGCGCGGGTGAACGTTTTGCGGTGCGTAACTCCGGGGCAATCACCGTCGTAGAAGGCATAGGCGACAACGGTTGTGAATACATGACCGGCGGCATCGTCTGCATTCTGGGTAAAACCGGCGTTAACTTTGGTGCAGGTATGACCGGCGGCTTCGCCTACGTTCTGGATGAAAGCGGCGATTTCCGCAAACGCGTTAACCCGGAACTGGTGGAAGTGCTGGACGTTGACTCTCTGGCAATCCATGAAGAGCACCTGCGCGGGCTGATTACCGAACATGTCCAGTTGACCGGTTCACAGCGCGGTGAAGAGATCCTGGCGAACTGGCCGGCGTTCTCCGCGAAGTTTGCACTGGTTAAGCCGAAGTCCAGCGATGTCAAAGCACTGTTGGGTCACCGTAGTCGTAGCGCAGCAGAGCTGCGTGTGCAGGCGCAGTAAGGGGTCATCATGAGTCAGAACGTTTATCAATTTATCGACCTGCAACGCGTTGATCCCGCTAAGAAAGCGTTAAAGATCCGCAAGATTGAGTTTGTTGAAATTTACGAGCCGTTTTCAGAAGGGCAGGCCAAGGCACAGGCAGATCGCTGCCTCTCCTGCGGCAACCCGTACTGCGAATGGAAATGCCCGGTACATAACTACATCCCGAACTGGCTGAAGCTTGCCAACGAGGGGCGTATTTTTGAAGCGGCAGAACTGTCGCATCAAACCAACACTCTGCCGGAAGTGTGTGGGCGCGTTTGCCCGCAGGATCGTCTGTGCGAAGGTTCCTGTACTCTGAACGACGAGTTCGGCGCGGTCACCATCGGCAACATTGAGCGCTATATCAACGATAAAGCGTTCGAAATGGGCTGGCGCCCTGACCTGACCGGCGTGAAGCAGACTGACAAGAAAGTCGCGATTATCGGCGCGGGCCCGGCGGGCCTGGCGTGTGCTGATGTGCTAACGCGCAACGGTGTCAAAGCGGTTGTGTTCGACCGTCATCCGGAGATCGGCGGCCTGCTGACCTTTGGTATTCCGGCTTTTAAGCTTGAAAAAGAGGTGATGACCCGTCGCCGCGAAATCTTCACCGGTATGGGCATTGAGTTCAAACTGAATACCGAAGTGGGCCGTGACGTCCAGCTTGAGACCCTGCTGAGCGACTACGACGCGGTGTTCCTCGGCGTCGGCACGTATCAGTCGATGCGTGGCGGGCTGGAGAACGAAGACGCTTCTGGCGTGTTTGATGCGCTGCCGTTCCTGATTGCCAATACCCGTCAGATCATGGGCTTTGGTGAGAATAAAGATGAGCCTTACATCAACATGGAAGGTAAACGCGTGGTGGTGCTTGGCGGTGGTGATACCGCGATGGACTGCGTACGTACCTCCGTACGTC
The DNA here is from genome assembly GCA_003315335.1 of Pseudocitrobacter faecalis. GTDB lineage: Bacteria > Pseudomonadota > Gammaproteobacteria > Enterobacterales > Enterobacteriaceae > Pseudocitrobacter > Pseudocitrobacter faecalis. The sequence goes on along the minus strand of QNRL01000009.1, from coordinate 54,625 downwards.
AGGGCGCAACGCATGTTACCTGTGCTTATCGTCGTGATGAAGAGAACATGCCAGGCTCACGCCGCGAAGTGAAAAACGCGCGTGAAGAGGGCGTAGAGTTCCAGTTCAACGTGCAGCCGTTGGGCATTGAAGTGAATGCTAACGGCAAGGTGAGCGGCGTGAAAATGGCGCGTACCGAAATGGGCCAACCGGATGATAAAGGTCGCCGTCGTGCGGAAATCGTCCCGGGCTCCGAGCACGTGGTTCCGGCAGATGCTGTAGTAATGGCGTTTGGTTTCCGCCCACACAGCATGGAATGGCTGGCAAAACACAGCGTCGAACTGGATTCTCAGGGCCGTATCATCGCCCCGGAAGGCAACGAGAACGCCTTCCAGACCAGTAACCCGAAAATCTTCGCCGGTGGCGACATCGTGCGTGGTTCAGATCTGGTGGTGACCGCCATCGCCGAAGGCCGTAAAGCGGCTGACGGGATCATGAACTGGTTGGAAGTGTAAATCCTGCCTCAGCGCCACCTGCCTGGAAGGGAGGCGGCAACAGGAAATTTGGCAGACAGAGTCTGCCAAATCAGATAGCTGAAAAAGTGCACTTTGTTTTTGCCGGATGCGGCGTAACCGCCTTATCCGGCCTATAAAACACTCCAGATTCAATACATTGCAGAAAACTTGTAGGCCGGATAAGCGCCAGCGCCATCCGGCTTTTTTAACACGCGAGCAAGCTGGCGCGGACTTTAACCACCGTTTTTTTGATATCTCGCGATAGCGCCACGTTACACCCCGGTTTATGCGGCTCTCCCGGCATAAACACGGCGAACATTCCCGGTTTTAAGGTCACCGTTTGCTCATTCTCAATGGCAGAACAAAGCTGGTAATCCTCATCAGCATGTAGCTCTTCGCACTGTCGTGCTGTTCCTGCCACACCGAACAGGATCCGTTCTTCTCCACTCAGCAAAAGCTGGATATCCACATACTGCACATGCAGCTCCGCTTTTTTGCTTGTGGCTGGCTGTGTGGGGAATGCCATCACATTCATAAAGATGTCATCACCGCGCAGCTCATAACGCCCTGGCGATTTATCTTGCGGGCGGGCAGTTAACGCCAATGCTAACGCCTCAACCAAAACGGGGTGTAACCCCGCAGAGTCCAGCGACTGAATTTCACCTGTTACCATTTTTTTCTCCCTGGGCCAGCAGCGCGGCCCCCAGTAGTCCAGCGTCATGCCGATAGTGCGCGGATTGTAAGGTAACCTGATAAACGGCAGGCGCCTGTGCCAGACAGTCCTCCACCTGCGCCAGATACCCTTCCGCTAGCCCAACGCTGCCGCCAATGACCACACACTGGCAATCGGTTGTTGCTTTTACATCAGCGATTAATCTCGCCAGTGTCTGTGCCGAGCGGTGAATGAGCTGTAGCGCCTGCTTATCGCCCTGTCCCGCGCGAGTGAAAATTGCTTTGGCATCGCATCCTGCGAGTTCACCTTCTGCCGTAGCCGCAATCCCGCGCCCTGAAGCAATGGCTTCTACGCAGCCCCGACGACCACAGCCGCACATCGGCCCGTTAGGATCGGCCAGCGTATGACCCAAATGCCCGGCCAGACCGCCCGTTCCGGCGATCAGTTTGCCGTTACTTATCACACCGCCCCCTACGCCCGTGGAGACGGTGAGGAAAACCATGTCACGATAATCGCCATGCAGGGCATGATATTCCGCCCATGCCGCCGCCTGTGCGTCATTTACCGCCAGCGTCGGCAACCCGGTTATCGATTCCAGCGTTTTCGTGAGCGGGAAATTCAGCAAGCCGCCCAGATTAAGCGGGTTAATCGCCAGCAGTACGCCATCCCGAATAATACCGGTTGAGGCGATGGCCACCCGCGTGGCACGGTGGAAAAGGGGTTCCACCAGCGCCTGCAACGCTGCCCATAGCGCATCGGGCGTTTTGCTGGCGGGTGTGGGGAGTTCGCGACGTTCAAGCAGGTTCAGCGCGTCATCAACCAGCGCGGCGGCCAGCTTGGTGCCACCAATATCAATTGCCAGCGTGGTCATAGCACCGCCTTTTTTAACGCCGTGTTATACCACTGGCAGATGTGTTCCAGCCGCGTAATCGCGGAGCCGACCGTGACCGCCCACGCGCCGTGACGCATCGCTTCTGCCGCCTGTGCAGGCGTGTTGTAGCGCCCCTCAGCTATCACCCGGCAACCGGCGTCACTTAATGTTTTTACCAGCGCAAAGTCAGGTTCTTCTGGCGTTTCAGGCGTCGTGTAACCCGAAAGCGTGCTGCCGATAATATCTGCCCCCCATTGCTGACAGGCCATGCCGTCTTCAAATGTTGAGCAGTCGGCCATCGCCAGCAAACCGTGCTGGTGAATCTGCGCCAACAGTGCCTCGACACTCGCCGGGCGCACACGGTCGGTACCATCCACGGCGATAATGTTAGCTCCAGCCTGCGCCAGCGCATCGACGTCTTCAGGGAACGGGGTAATACGCACCGGGGAATTATCCAGATCGCGTTTGAGAATGCCGATAATCGGGATCGACACGAGCGGACGGGTGGCACGTAAATTCGCCACACCTTCAATACGCAACGCGACGGCCCCCGCCTGCTCCGCCGCCAGCGCCATCGCGGCAACGATGTCGGGTTTATCGAGCGGGCTATTGGGTACCGGCTGGCAGGAGACAATCAGCCCGCCAGATTGCGCAATGTTGTTATTCAGTTGTTCAAGTAAAGACATCATCATATCCTCGGTAAAACGCCCGGCATGCGCCGGGCTCCCTGGTTAACTTTTACTTTTTACTAACCCGCTTTTATTCGCGCCAAACGGTACGGCACCGCTGAACGGTTTTCCGTCGATGGCATCATGAGTACGTAGCGCTTCCGGGCGGATCCAACGCTGAACGCGCGTGGGCATATCAAGACCGATCAACAGGATCACCACAAACGTCAGGCTGAAGGAGAGTGAGCCCAGCGCAGTACCCAGATCCAGCCGTTGGGCGATCAACGCCCCGAGGATCGGTGCCAGCGCGCCGCCTAACGCCCCGACGTTGTAAGTAAAGCCGAGCCCTGCCGCACGTTGATCTGTTTCGAAATACCCACCAATCAGTTTCGGTAAGATCCCGGAGATCCCCTGCCCCAGCATTTGCTGGAAAAAGAGCAGGAAACCGAGCACCCACACGCTGGAGCCGCCAATCGCAAACACTGGAATGATCAGCAACTGCGAAGCCAGCAGGCTACAGACGTACGCTTTACGGGTACCCAACCAGTCACCGAGGAACCCGCCCACGCAGCAGCCTACCGCCGCGCCAAATCCACTGAAGAACAGGACGTTCGCCACCGTATGCGGATCATAGGCCAGCTCGGTTTTCAGATAGGTCGGCAGCAGTGCCTGAATCGGCCAGGAGTAGAGGAACGCAAACAGCACAACCACCATCAGCATGACACCAGTCGGCCAGCGTTTACCGCTGCTTTGCACCATAAAGCTGATAAAGATAATGGCGCAGACCAGACCCAGCAGCGCCACCAGCCCGGCAATACGCGCTTCACCCGCAAAGCAGTACCACAGCGACGCCCCTGCAACACAGGTCATGATGATATTCATGACCCGGTACTGGCCGCGATAGAGGATATCGACCATCGTGCGTACCGGGGCTTTGCCTTCGTGTTTCGCTTTCCAGTCTTCCGCTTCCGGGATGTTTTTACGCAGCCAGAGCGCAAAGACAATCGGTACGATGCCGATGAAAAACAGCGCGCGCCAGCCCCAGACGGGTACCACCAGGCTGTAGACTTGTGCGGCAACGACGGCACCGACAGAGAAGCCAGAAATCAGGAAGCCGCTGGCTTTATTGCGTAGCTGTTTCGGCCAGCTTTCAATCACATAGGTCGCGCTGGAACCGTATTCCCCCGCCATCCCCATGCCGATCACCAGACGGGCGATAAACAGCGAGGTGTAGCCCGGAGCAAAGCCGCAGGCGAGCGTGCCCGCCGAGAAAAGAATAATGCTGGTGACCATCGCCAGGCGGCGGCCATAGCGGTCACCCATTGCGCCCAGCATCAGACCACCGAACCAACGTGAGATAAAGGCGGCGGAAATCAAACTTGCCGCCTGTACGGTGGTTAAACCGAATTCACCTTGCACTTCGGTTAACACCAGGGCGATTAAGACAAAATCAAAACCATCAAGCAAATACCCCAACCAGGCGGCGGAAAAAGCCCGCCATTGTGCCCGATTGAGATGGCGATACCACGGGATATTCTGGGTTGTTGTACTCATGGTGAGTCTCCCGCGGTGGGCTTATGCCCACGCGCTTTGGTATGAATGTGTTTGGATGGATGCGTTTCCCGCCTCCCCCTCACCCCGGCGCTCTCCCTCAGGGAGAGGGAGAAAACCTGCGCAGTTCTTAAAGCTGGGTACATACCGTCCCCTCTCCCTTGAGGGAGAGGGTTAGGGTGAGGGGAGCGGCCAAAAACTCAGCCCCGCTCCTGCATCAGCTTTTGCGCCAGCGATTTCAGCTCCGGCAGGTATTTCTCATCCACCGGGGCGAACGGTTTGCGGCACAACGGTACAGCGACCACATCCATGTAATGCAGAACCGTTTTCAGCCCGCGGAAGACACCCACTTTGATCAGCAGGTCAATGACCTTGTTGCATTCGCGCTGCAACTGCTGTGCCTTTGCGATGTCGCCCTCTTTTAACGCCTGCGCGATCCCCATGTAGCGCCAGCCCATGATGTTGTAGGTGCTGCCGATCCCACCGTCGGCTCCCGCCAGCAGGCCAGAGGCAAAGATCTCGTCGTAACCGTTGTAAAGCACCAGATCCGGATGCGCGCGGCGGATCTGTTCCATCTGATATAGATCGCCTGAGGTTTGTTTCAGCGCGCCGACGCCCGGTAACGTCACCAGCGTGTTGATTTGATCCAGCGTCAGTTTTACACCACTCAGCGCCGGAATGTTGTAGACCACCATCGGTAATCCATCAGCCGAGTCGATAATTGCGCGATAGTGATCGCAGTGTTCTTCAAAACTAAACGGGTAGTAGAACGGCGTCACTGCAGATACCGCATCGAAACCATACCGTTTTGCCGCAGCCGCCAGTTGCTGGCTTTCCGCCGTGCTAACGCAGCCAATATGAGCAATCAGAGTGATTTTCCCTTTCCCCTCTTCCGCCACGATTTCAAGCACTTCCTCACGCTCGGCCAGGCTCTGGATAAACGCTTCCCCGGTAGACCCACCCACATAAACGCCATCAACACCCTGCTCGATGTTAAAACGTACCAGCCGACGCAGGCTCTCTTTATCAATCTTTTGCTGGGCGTCGAAAGGGGTGAGAAGCGCGGGCATTACACCCCGTAAGTTGCTAGCCATACATACCTCGTAGTGATGTTTAATCGGATTAACTGTGTACCTTTATACCTGTTATACCAGATCACTTTTGCAGCAGCGTAATACGGAAAGCTTATTGTGCGATCGACTTCACTAAATCGATCGCCGGGATGGGATCACTTACGGGATTTTTTGGCTTTGCCGAAGGCGTGCCAGGTGGCGGAAACGCTGTTGAGGTGGGTTTGCAAAGCACGATCTGCTTCATCCGGATCGTGGGCGCGAATGGCGTCAACAATGGCGATATGCTGTTGATAGCTCACGCTGTTGTGCTCGTGGAGTTCCTGATCCGCGACTTTCGGGCGGGCGGCAATCAGCCAGTCGAGAAGCGCGACATGAATGGCCATGAAGATTGGGTTGCCGGGAATTTCCGCCAGCACGCGATGGAAGTCGACGTCCGAGCGGATAAACTGCGCATTATCATCCAGCGCCTGACTGTTGATCTCCAGCGCTTTCACCAGCAGCGCAATTTGCTCATCGGTGGCGTGTTCGGCGGCATAGCGCACCAGGCTTGATTCAAAGAACAGGCGAAGTTGTTCGAAGTGTGCAATACCGCCAGGGTGCGAGAGGAAATCTTTCGCCATGCCGGAGAGCTCGCCAATGATGGTGTCCGCCGACGGACGCGATACGCGCGCGCGCTCACCGTTGTTAATCTGCACCAGCCCTTTGCGTTTCAGCGCAGCCAGCGCTTCCCGCACCGAGGGGCGACCAACGTTGAAGAATGCCATCAGTTCACGCTCAGACGGTAACTGTTCCCCCTCGCCAAACTCACGACGGCGGATCATCTGTTCCAGCTCTTCTTCCACCATCTCAGACAGTTTTTTGCGCGCCAGCGGGCGGCGGCGCAGGCTGTTGCCGATGGTGTCTTCTGAGTTAGAGTCAAATGCGCTCATAGGTACCGTTTAACCTGGAAAGATGAGGAAATTTCACTGAATTTTCATCATATCACAAAATGTGAGGCTGAAATGAGCACAGAAGGATGGACGATGGATGAAAAAAAACAGACCCGTGCGGATCTGTTTTTAGGGGGTTACTTCACGACGCGAAGCGCCGGGCGGCCACCGCGCGGCGGCGGGGTATCGTCCGGATCGGTGTCGTCATCGTGATCCGGCTTATCACCGTCGATGACCGACATCACCGTTTCATTTTCAACCACTTCGAGGTCGTCGTTGTAGCCTTCCGCATCTTCGTCGTAGGCCGTTTCCGGTTCGAACATGGTGCCTGCACCGTTTTCACGTGCGTAGATAGCCAGCACGGCGGCCAGCGGCACGGAAACATTGCGCGGAACGCCGCCGAAGCGGGCGTTGAAGCGAACTTCATCGTTCGCCAGCTCCAGGTTGCCCACCGCGCGTGGCGCGATGTTCAGGACGATCTGGCCGTCACGGGCGTACTCCATTGGCACCTGAACGCCTGGTTGCATGACATCAACGACCAAATGCGGCGTAAGCTGGTTGTCCAGCAGCCACTCGTAAAACGCACGAAGCAGATACGGGCGGCGCGGAGAAAGCTGTGACACATCCATTCAATTAACCCCGGCCAAGGCGCATTTCGCGCTCGGCTTCCGTTAAGGAGGCAAGGAAAGAATCACGTTCGAAGACGCGGGTCATATAGCCTTTCAGCTCTTTCGCACCCGCACCGACCATTTCAATGCCCATCACCGGCAGACGCCACAGCAGCGGCGCCAGGTAGCAGTCGACCAGACTGAACTCATCGCTCAGGAAGTACGGCTTCTGGGTGAAGACCGGCGCAATCGCCAGCAGCTCTTCACGCAGCTGTTTACGCGCAGCGTCAGCCTGAGCCGCAGAGCCCGTCATTACGACGTTCATCAGCGTGTACCAGTCTTTCTCGATACGTTGCATGTACAGACGGCTCTCACCGCGAGCAACCGGGTAAACCGGCATCAGCGGTGGATGCGGGAAACGCTCATCCAGGTATTCCATAATGATGCGGGATTCCCACAGAGTCAGTTCGCGATCTACCAGTGTCGGAACGCTTTGATTCGGGTTGAGGTCAATCAGATCCTGCGGTGGATTGTCCTTTTCCACGTGCTCTATCTCAAAGCTGACACCTTTTTCAGCCAGCACGATGCGGACCTGATGGCTATAAATGTCAGTAGGACCAGAAAACAGCGTCATTACCGAACGTTTGTTGGCAGCGACAGCCATGAAAACCTCCAGGTATATTCAGAATTTTTACTGCTACCAGCCACACGGTGGCTAGCCAGAAGTGTGTCCCCATCCTGCGTTGAGTGGCATTCCTGCTTGCAAACCAAACAAAAATTGAACAATCACCCGCATTTGGGCAGAAAATTGGAGAATAGTTTACCAGATTTTGCACGGCTTGTGGTGAGTCGATTCTGGAAATCCGGAAAAAGAGCCGTGAGATTGGCGTTGGCCATAGCTTTTCCACCCTACAAATACGCGTGTAGCGTAACTGTTCAGGCATAAAAAAACCCGCCGAAGCGGGTTTTTGCGCAAATTGTTGTCTGCGTAAGCAGAAACCAATTAACGTTTGGAGAACTGAGGACGACGACGTGCTTTACGCAGGCCGACTTTCTTACGTTCAACCTGACGAGCATCACGGGTAACGAAGCCAGCTTTACGCAGTTCGCTACGCAGGGACTCATCATACTCCATCAGAGCGCGGGTGATACCGTGACGGATCGCACCAGCCTGACCAGAGATACCACCACCTTTAACGGTGATGTACAGATCCAGTTTCTCAACCATGTCGACCAGTTCCAGCGGCTGACGAACTACCATGCGAGCAGTTTCACGACCGAAGTACTGTTCCAGAGAACGTTGGTTGATAACGATTTTGCCGTTGCCCGGTTTGATGAAAACGCGAGCTGCGGAACTTTTGCGGCGACCAGTGCCGTAGTATTGATTTTCAGCCATTGCCTATAATCCCGATTAGATGTCAAGAACTTGCGGTTGCTGTGCCGCGTGGTTGTGCTCGGTACCCGCGTAAACTTTCAGTTTACGGAACATAGCACGACCCAGCGGGCCTTTTGGCAGCATGCCTTTAACCGCGATTTCAATCACACGCTCAGGACGGCGGGCAATCATCTCTTCAAAGGTCGCTTCTTTGATACCACCGATGTGGCCGGTGTGGTGATAGTACATTTTGTCAGTACGCTTGTTGCCGGTTACAGCAACTTTGTCAGCGTTCAGAACGATGATGTAATCACCGGTATCTACGTGCGGAGTGTATTCCGCTTTATGCTTACCGCGCAGGCGACGAGCCAGTTCAGTAGCCAGACGGCCCAGAGTTTTACCGGTCGCGTCAACAACATACCAGTCACGTTGAACGGTTTCTGGTTTAGCTGTAAAAGTTTTCATTAAAAGCTTACCCAAATAAATAAGTTACACGTTGGTGAACACCCAAACGTTTTGTCAGTTGAGGTTCACACGACATTGTCCAGCAAACCTACCCCTTCGAATAGCCTATGCCGGCGCAGAGAAAGTTTTGGGAAAAAAACCTTCTTGTAACGTGGGGTCGCAAGATTATAGAGAAGTCGGGGTTAAAGATCGACCCTTATTTGTGATTTTGATGGGGAGGTTTTAATAGGGGGGGTGCGGCATGATGCCCTCACCCCGGCCCTCTCCCACAGGGAGAGGGAGAAAACCTCACTCACGTAACCTCTGGGCACAATCCCTCCCCTCTCCCATGGGGAGAGGGGAGCATTTATGGCATATGAGGCCGTTTTAAATACTCTTCGCTCTGCATTTCCTGTAAGCGCGACAAACAGCGCTGGAACTCAAACTTCAAGCGCTCGCCCTGATAAATGTCGTACAGCGGTACTTCCGCGCTCACCACCAGCTTCACGTGTCGCTCATAAAACTCATCCACCAGCGCAATAAAACGACGTGCTTCACTCTCCTGCATTGACGTCATAACGGGCACATCAAAAAGCATTACCGTATGGAACAGGCGCGAAAGCGCGATGTAGTCGTGCTGGCTGCGCGCATCAACACACAACGTCGTAAAGGAAACCGCCAGCGTTTGATTCTCAACCCCCAGCGTTGGCAATGGCCGGTGGTTAATCTCAAGCTCTGGCGCATGCTCACGCCTGGCACCTGCCAGTGCCAGCCACAGTTTATCCATCTCGACGCGCGTTTCGTCGTTCAGCGGCGAGAGCCACAGATGCGCCTGTGTTAACGTGCGCAGACGGTAATCTACCCCCGCGTCGACGTTCATTATGTCGCAGTGCGCTTTAATGGCGTCGATGGCCGGCAGGAAGCGCGCGCGCTGCAAGCCGTTGCGGTAAAGCTCGTCCGGCGGGATATTCGACGTCGCAACCAGCGTAATGCCGCGCGAGAACAGCGCTTTCATCAGGCCGCCGAGCAGCATGGCGTCAGTGATATCCGAGACAAAAAACTCGTCAAAGCAGAGTACATCCGTTTCCGCTTTAAAACGTTCGGCGACGATTTCCAGCGGGTCGCTATGCCCCTGAAGCTGCGTCAGTTCTTCATGCACTCGCAGCATAAAGCGGTGAAAGTGCAGACGCTGTTTACGTTCGCCCGGCAGGCTGTGATAGAACATGTCCATCAGCCAGGTTTTCCCCCGGCCAACCCCGCCCCACATATACAAGCCGCGAACCGGCGTGCTCGTACTCGCCTCTCGTTTACCAAGAAATTTTCCGAATTTTGCCATCAGGCCACCGCTGCTTTGGGCAGGCTGCGTTCGATTAGCGAGCAGTTCCTGGTAGATGGTATCGAGGCGATTTACCGCCTCACGCTGGACGTCATCTGGCTGATGGGTGCCCTCTTCAAGGGCCTGAAGATAACGCGATGTGGGGGACAGGCTTTGCATGATCTAATTGTTATTCCTTTGAAAACCGGTATGTCTTACTTCACGATTGGTGAAAAAAGTGCCGTTCTACACTACGCGATGATACGCCAGGATTCCACTTCTGCGGAATAAGCGGTTATAGTGGCAGTATCTGGTACAGGCAAGGAGCGCCTGGTCACCAATACCCTACGGAACCACAAAACAATGGGAGATGTTCATGACCTGGGAATATGCGCTAATTGGGCTCGTTGTCGGCATTATTATCGGTGCTGTGGCCATGCGTTTCGGTAATCGCAAATTGCGTCAACAACAGGCCCTGCAGTACGAGCTGGAAAAAAATAAAGCCGAACTGGAAGAGTACCGCGAAGAGTTAGTCAGCCATTTTGCGCGCAGTGCGGAATTGCTGAACAACATGGCGGACGACTATCGTCAGCTCTATCAGCACATGGCGAAAAGCTCAAGCAGCCTGCTGCCTGAAATGAGCGCAGAGTCTAATCCGTTCCGCAATCGTCTGGCTGAATCTGAAGCCGGTAACGACCAGGCGCCGGTACAAATGCCACGTGACTACTCAGAAGGTGCTTCCGGCCTGCTGCGTAGCGGTGCAAAACGCGACTAACCCGCTGACGACGTTTTTATTTTACGGGCGTACGCGTTGCGCCCGTCACTTCTCTCCCCCTCCGACTATATTTAGTCAATATCCACATTGTTCCCCCGATAAAAATTCAATAACATCAGTCTGTTTCGGGAAGCATTGTCCTTACACCTCAGGTTATGAGAGCCAGCACCAATGAATAAAAAAACTTTGCTGTTGAGTGCGTTAGCGTTAAGTGTCGGCCTGTCCTTTGCCGTGCCTCAGGTGGCCAGCGCGTCGATTCCCACTCAGGTACCTGGCCAGGGCGCACTGCCAAGCCTCGCACCGATGCTGGAAAAAGTGCTGCCCGCGGTAGTCAGCGTGCAGGTGGAAGGTACCGCTACGCCGAGTCAGCGCGTGCCGGAAGAGCTAAAAAAATTCTTCGGTGAAGAAGGCGGCAACGAACCGGCGCAACCGTTCGAAGGCTTAGGGTCTGGTGTCATCATTGATGCGGCGAAAGGCTACGTCTTAACCAACAACCACGTCATCAGCCAGGCGCAAAAAATCAGTATCCAGCTCAATGATGGCCGCGAGTTCGATGCCAAACTGATTGGCAGCGACGATCAGAGCGACATCGCCCTGCTACAAATTCAGGGCGGCAGTAAGCTCACACAAATCGCTATAGCCGACTCCGATAAACTGCGCGTCGGCGATTTCGCCGTCGCCGTCGGCAACCCTTTCGGACTGGGGCAAACCGCCACTTCCGGAATTGTTTCAGCGTTAGGGCGGAGCGGGCTGAACCTCGAAGGGCTGGAAAACTTTATTCAGACCGATGCCTCAATTAACCGTGGGAACTCCGGCGGCGCATTGCTGAACCTCAACGGCGAGCTGATCGGCATTAACACCGCGATTCTCGCCCCTGGCGGCGGCAGCGTCGGGATTGGCTTCGCCATCCCCAGCAATATGGCACAAATACTGGCAAAACAGCTGATTCAGTTTGGCGAAATCAAACGCGGGCTTCTCGGTATTCGCGGCATGGAAATGAGCGCCGATATTGCCAAAGCGTTTAACCTCAATGTGCAGCGCGGGGCGTTTGTCAGCGAAGTCTTGCCAAACTCCGGCTCGGCGAAAGCGGGCGTGAAATCAGGCGACGTGATTGTTAGCCTGAATGGCAAAGCGCTGAGCAGCTTTGCTGAACTGCGCTCACGCATTGCTACCACCGAACCCGGCTCAAAAGTGAAGCTGGGGCTGCTGCGCGATGGCAAACCGCTGGAAGTCGAAGTCACACTGGATAAAAGCACCTCAGCAACCGCCAGCGCGGAAATGATCGCCCCGCAGCTTCAGGGGGCGTCATTGAGCGACGGTCAGTTGAAAGACGGCACCAAAGGCATCGTCATCAGCGACGTGGAAAAAGGCAGCGCAGCGGCGCAGGTTGGCCTGCATAAAGATGATGTCATCATCGGTATTAACCGTCAGCGCACGCAGTCCATCGCGGATATGCGCAAAGTGCTGGAGACCAAACCGTCAGTGATTGCCCTGAACGTAATGCGCGGCGAAGAGAGCATTTATCTCTTACTGCGTTAACCGTCTTACGCTGGACATCGCGCAGCGTGTGATGTCCAGCGAAGTCGTGGTATGCTGCGAACGTTTATTCATCAACGATACCTGATCATGCTTGCAAAGCTTTTACGTTCTGTCGCAATTGGATTTATTGTCGGTGGCATTTTGCTGGCCGCAATGCCCTCGTTACGTAAGTGGACCACTGCGACCACCACGCTCACCAGCTCGGATGAATCTCCGGCGAGCTACAATCAGGCCGTGCGCCGTGCCGCGCCTGCGGTCGTTAACGTCTATAACCGTGGTCTGAACAGCACCGGGCAGAATCAACTGGAGATCCGCACACTCGGCTCCGGGGTGATTATGGACGAGCGCGGGTATATCGTGACCAACAAGCATGTCATTAACGATGCTGACCAAATCATCGTCGCGCTACAGGATGGACGCGTATTCGAAGCGCTGCTGGTCGGCTCCGATACGCTTACTGACCTCGCGGTGCTGAAAATTAACGCCACCGGCGGCCTGCCGGTAATCCCTATTAACCCGAAACGTGTACCGCACATTGGCGATGTGGTGTTAGCGATTGGTAACCCTTACAACCTGGGGCAGACCATTACGCAGGGCATTATCAGCGCCACCGGGCGTATCGGCCTGAACCCGACCGGACGACAGAATTTCCTGCAAACAGATGCCTCTATTAACCACGGTAACTCCGGTGGCGCGCTGATTAACTCGCTGGGCGAACTGATGGGTATCAATACCCTCTCGTTCGATAAGAGTAACGATGGCGAAACGCCGGAAGGCTTAAGCTTCGCCATCCCGTTCCAGCTGGCAACTAAAATCATGGATAAACTGATCCGCGATGGCCGCGTGATCCGTGGTTATATTGGGATCGGCGGACGTGAGATCGCCCCGCTGCATGCACAGGGCGGCGGTATGGATCAGATCCAGGGGATCGTGGTAAACGAAGTCACCGCAGGCGGCCCGGCGGCGCAAGCCGGCATTCAGGTAAATGACGTAATCACGTCGGTGAACGGCAAACCGGCACTCTCCGCGCTGGAAACCATGGATCAGGTGGCTGAGATCCGCCCTGGTTCGGAAATCCCGGTTGAAGTGATGCGCGACGATAAAAAACTCACGCTGAAGGTAACGATTCAGGAGTATCCGGCGTCGAACTGACAGACACAAAAAAGGGCCTCGCGGCCCTTTTTTTCATGCTTTACATCACTTATTCACAAACTCTTCGCCGAGCGTAATATCTTTTCTCAGCGTATCCAGCATACCTTCCAGCGCCTGTTGTTCAAACGCGCTCAGCTTGCCGATGGACTGACGCTCTTCCACACCGTTTTTGCCCAGCAGCAGTGGCTGGGAGAAGAAACGCGCGTACTGACCATCACCTTCAACATAAGCACATTCAACAATGCCTTTCTCGCCCTGCAGGGCACGAACCAGAGAAAGACCTAAACGCGCAGCCGCCTGCCCCATCGACAGAGTTGCAGAGCCGCCACCGGCTTTGGCTTCGACCACTTCCGTACCCGCATTCTGGATACGTTTGGTAAGGTCGGCCACTTCCTGATCGCTAAAGGAAACGCCAGGGATTTGCGACAGCAACGGCAGAATGGTCACGCCAGAGTGGCCGCCAATCACCGGCACTTCCACTTCCGTCGCTTTTTTACCTTTCAACTCCGCCACAAACGTATTTGAGCGGATGATATCCAGCGTGGTCACGCCGAACAGTTTGTTCTTATCGTAAACGCCCGCTTTTTTCAGCACTTCTGCCGCAATGGCAACGGTCGTGTTGACCGGGTTAGTAATGATACCAATGCAGGCTTTAGGTGCGGTTTTCGCCACCTGCTGCACCAGGTTCTTCACGATCCCGGCATTGACGTTAAACAGATCGGAGCGATCCATACCCGGTTTGCGCGCGACGCCCGCAGAGATCAGTACAACATCCGCACCTTCCAGCGCCGGAGAAGCATCTTCACCTGAGAAGCCTGTGATCTTCACATCGGTCGGGATATGACTGAGATCGACTGCCACGCCTGGCGTAACAGGGGCGATATCATAGAGAGTGAGTTCTGAGCCTGAAGGTAGTTGGGTCTTAAGTAGTAGGGCAAGTGCCTGACCGATACCGCCGGCGGCACCAAGGACTGCAACTTTCATCCGAAACTCCTTATTATGGTTAATGTCATTCAGGGTGACCTGTCATGTACCGCAAAACCGACGCAGGGCACTGCCTGTTATACTCCGTTGCGGCGACCTTAATTCACGGTGTAAATAATTACAATCTAATTGCTTACAGAATGAGGGGTATTTAGCAGCCTTGCTACAAAATTGCTCATTCGTTTACCGGGAAAGGCCTTTTTCACGTAACCAAATCCACATCAACTATCCCTTAAACTATAACCAGTGATCTGGTTAAAACAACATCATTTTCATAACATTTAATTTACTTTTAACCTTATTTGCAGGGCGTGATATAGGCATGTTTATTAATAGTAAATTTTGCTAAGATCCGCCCCTTCTCGCGATTATTATCCGCCTTTTTTGCAGATTATTTGCATAAAAATGCATTTATATGCATAATAATGTTAATTTCATCACCATATACGGGTGACTTATGCGAAGTTCGACCAAACAAGAAGAATTAGTGAAAGCGTTTAAAGCGCTGTTAAAGGAAGAAAAGTTTAGCTCTCAGGGAGAGATCGTCCAGGCGCTGCAGGAGGAAGGATTCGAGAATATTAATCAATCCAAAGTCTCCCGCATGCTAACCAAGTTTGGCGCGGTTCGTACCCGCAACGCCAAGATGGAGATGGTCTACTGCCTGCCAGCTGAACTCGGCGTACCGACAACGTCCAGCCCGCTGAAAAATCTGGTGCTGGATATCGACTATAACGATGCGGTTGTCGTTATCCATACAAGCCCTGGTGCCGCACAGTTGATTGCCCGCCTGCTTGACTCTCTGGGTAAAGCGGAAGGGATCCTCGGCAGCATCGCCGGTGACGATACCATCTTTACCACTCCAGCCCGTGGCTTTACGGTTAAAGACCTGTACGAAGCCATTCTGGTTCTGTTCGAGCAAGAGCTGTAATCCCCCTTTCCTCTGGTCGCTGGCCAGAGGATAATTCTTTTCTGCCGCTTCGTTTCCCCGATGTTCTGCCAATCCCTATTTTGCATTAAGTGCTAAAAATCGATTAAACCCATAGTTCCAGTGAATGCATCCATGCAAAATCGCACGAAAAATCAAATCACGCTATCCATATGATTTTCTTAGAATACATCTAAGGAAATAGCACTATTACACCATTTTTTATTTCATTTAGTCATAAAAAATAAATCCTTTAAAACAGATTTACGCTTGAAACCATTAGTCTGGTATTAATTTTAGATGTGATTAGTGTATACTTAATTTCGTGATGAGGGTCACAAAACAAAGACCCTTTAAATAATTCGACGAGGTGTAGATCATGAAAATCAAAACAACTGTAGCCGCTCTGAGCATCCTTTCCGTTATCTCTTTTGGCGCCTTCGCCGCTGACTCTATCAACAGCGATCAAGCGCAAAATCGCCAGGCTATCGGCACGATTTCCGTCGGTGCAGTCGGTTCTTCTCCGATGGATATGCATGAGATGCTGAACAAGAAAGCGGAAGAACAGGGTGCCTCTTCTTACCGCATCATCGAAGCACGTACCGGTGACCACTGGCACGCAACGGCTGAACTGTACAAATAAGTTCGATTTAGTAAGTGAGTAAGATTTAGGTAAAAATATTTTCTACAGCGGTCCAGGAAGCCATGTTTTCTCCTCTCACCGCTGTCGCACATGGTGGAGTAAAAATTATGAAAAACGCAATGATCATCGCTTCTTTGGGTCTGGCTTCTGTTCTCTCTTTTGGTGCCAGCGCAGCTGAGCAAATTAGTGCAGAGCAAGCACAGAGCCTGCAATCTATGGGCACCGTTTCCGTATCCCAGGTCGGGAGTTCTCCGATGGATATGAATAGCGCATTATCAGCTAAAGCAGCAAAAGAAGGCGCAAGCGGCTACCGCATTATTGAAGCGCGTTCCGGTAATACCTGGCACGCCACAGCAGAACTGTACAAATAAACCCTCGTCGTCTTGTCCGACGACTTGCCCCCGCCATTACGCGGGGGCTTTTTTATGTCCGCGAAAGGTTAAAGCGCAGCATCCCTTCCAGCTCTTCCTCAGCTTCATCAAATAGCAGTATCAGCGCACCGTAGCGCCGCTTCTGCTTCTCATCGAGATGTAGGAACTCTATCTCCAGGGGCAGCGGGAGCTGGCTGCCGGTCACCACATCCCACAATGAATCGAGATCGTGAACCAGCCCGCTCTTGAGTGTGAAGAGGCGTGTGAACTCCCGGTAAAAATCACCCTGATTCTCTATTTCATCAAAATCAAAAGAATAGACTTCCATCGCCCGCCCTCCATTTTCCCGCCGCTATTATCCGCCTCTAAGTATAGCGATAAAAAAACCGACGCTGAGGGCGTCGGCTTTGACTGGAAGATAAATGTGATTGGGGATTGCTAGCTGTTCGTCAGTGCGCTCTGATACTTATGCAGCATCGCCACCAGCCGACCAACCGGTTCGGTGACCTGCGGCGAGGCATCCCAGATACGCAATTTTTCCTGATAAATATCTAACTCTTCCAATAAACGCAGGAAATAGCGGCGACGCTTATCATCGCTGCCTGCGGAGATCACGCTGTCCGCCGTGCGTCTGAGCTGGCGGTGAAACTCAGAGAGATCCTGATTCACCGGCACTGGCGCATCACGCAGACGCTGGTGCGCAATAATCAGCGACAACGCCAGGCGAAATTTAGCGATATCGTCAGGGAATTTATTCAGTAACAGGAAGAGTTGCTGATAGAGCGCCGGCAGATGGTTCTCTTTACGACGCGCAGAGTTAGTCGTCATTGCAGAAACCGCAGCCGACACAAACTGGTTCAGCAGCACGCGGCCCGTGCGTTCACGCGAATTATCGCGAATCAGCATAATCACCATCAGCGCCAGGAAACAGCCCACCAGCTGGCCCAGGGCGCTGTCGAGAAACTTACTGAACTCAAACGTCATCGGGTTATCGAGCACGATAATGTTAATTGTGCTCGCCAGCGCACCCAGCGACCCCAGCCGCCGTTTCTGCACCTCGATACCAATAAAGAACGCCAGCACTGCAAGGCTGATACAGAGTAATAGCATGCTTTGCTGCGTGGAGGGAATGATCACCAGGAAGAAGAGCGTTCCCAGCGGCAGCGCCAGCAGCGTGCCGTAAAGGAAGTCGACAGCGACCATGCGAGGGTTTGGTAAACGCATCGCCAGCGAGGTGACCACCGCAATCATTACCATCGCCCCGCTGCCAGATGTCCAGCCTGTCCACAGCCAGAAGAGCGTGCCCAGCACGCAGGAGACCGTCGTACGCCAGAAGTTAACCATCGCATGATGGCGTTCGGCTGACTCGGCTTTCACCACCACTTCGTCCTGAAGAATTTCTTCTTCGCGGGCGCTGATTTTGGTATTGCCAATTACGCCGCGCTTCAGCAGCAGGTAGCGCGTCGCCGTGCCTACCCAACCATAAATCGTTACCGGCGTACCGTGTTCACCTGTCCAGGCCATCACACGACGCATGCGTTTTAACTGACGATGTACATCCTGTACGGTCTCCACCGGCTCGGCGAAGAGCTCGCGATAGTCATCAGTAACCGTTTCCGGGCGCGTGTTCTGAATAATGTAGGTTTCGCAAGCCTGGGTAATCATGGTCAGGGAAACCGTGTTCAGCGCCTTTAAACGGCGATTCGCACGAGACCAGCGGGAAGATTCCATGCTCAGGTTGCTGCGCATCCCCCCCAAAGCCGCCGTGCGGCGCACCAGCCCGCTCCAGGCGCGGTCAACTTCTTCACTGTCGCCGTGCTTAATACACAACTGCATCAGGCGATATTGATCGATAAGTAGATTATCCAGTTCAAGGTCGATCTCTTTTTTGATCGATCGCGGCGAGAAAAGCAGATCGGCCATGATCGCGCAGACGATACCAATGACGATCTCACTACAGCGCTCGACCGCAAATTGCGGCGTGAGGAGTGGTTCGGTCTGAATAGTGATAACAATAATTAGCGCTGTATAGCCCGCCAGCCCCCACGCGTAGGAGTTTTCGACGCGGACCAGCGAGGAGAGCCAGGTACAAAAACCGGCCCAGATGCAGCACACCAGAATCATCAGGAGCGGCGCGCGGATCATCACGATAATGATGGTTAACGCCGCGATACAGCCGATAAAGGTTCCGATAATACGCAGCATCCCGCGATAGCGTATAGCGCCGGAATAGGGCTCGCCACCGGCGGCAAATGCTGGCCCTGCCGCGACGATCGCCGCCGTCAGAACCGCCCAGCGCGGCGTTTCCAGCTCAAAGTGGAAACCGACAAACAGCGCCAGCACAATCGCGCATGCCAGTTTAATGGCAAAGCGAATGTGCTGATTGGCAATGCTAAAAATACCCATAACGATTAACCGAACTCACGCAGACGCAGCGCCAGTTTCTGGAAGAAGGTCATGTTCTGCGCGTCCCGGTCTTTTTCACCGGTAATCACCACCGTTGCGGTTGTCCCGGCAGGCCAGATGTTATCCTGCTGCTCATCAAGATGAATGCGTACCGGCACACGCTGCGCCAGACGCACCCATTCAAGGTTGGAATCAATGGTCGCCATGCCTTTCGCGTCATTGCTGCTGCTGGCGTTGGTTACGCCCGCCGCGATACTATCGACGGTGCCTTTGATAATACGGTTGCTGCCAAGCGGGGTGACTTCCGCACGATAGCCTTTACGCACGCCTTCCAGCTTGGTTTCTTCCAGGTAGGCCAGCACGTAGAACGAATTCTTTTTCACCAGTGCGACCGCCGTGGAGCCACGGGTAATAAATTCGCCGTTGAAGACGTTGAGGTTAGTTACCCAGCCCGCCGCCGGTGCGCGAATAACGGTGCGGTCAAGGTCGAGGCGCGCAAGGTCGCGTGTCGCCTGTGCCTTGGCTAACTGATGCTCAACGGTTTGCAGGACGTTGTTGGCCTGGTCGATCTCCTCACGCGACATCGCCTGAATGCCTAACTGGTTACGACGTCCGGCTTCGCGGCGCTTCTCGCTGGCGAGCGCTTTGTAATACGCCACATCTGCTTCAGCTTCTTCCAGCGCTTTCTGATAACGTGGCTGGTCAATCGTGAACAATACCTGGTCTTTATTAACCAGTTGGTTATCCTTGACATTTACCTGCGTAATCAACCCGGAGACATCGGGCGCGATGGCGACCACGTCGGCGCTGAAACGCGCGTCACGCGTCCACGGCGACTCGGTGTAGTACACCCAGGCGCGGAAAATGGCGATAAAAGCCAGAATAACCAGTATCAGTGTGATGGCTGTACGGGAGATTTTTCTTATTAGCGTTTTCACATCTACCTCAAACGAACAAACGTGATATCAGATAAAAAAGACAGCAATACAATGCCGTATTGAACAGCGCAGGGTGCCAGACAAAGTCATAGATACCGGTTGGAATAAGCAGTCGCCTCACCCCCCAGAAGATGGCGAGCGACAATAGCAACTCAAAGAAGATCGGCGGGAATGACAGGCCGAAAATCACAATGACAGGAAACAGACTCATGTTGACCTTGGTTTAGACTAGCGTGCAGGTGAGAGTGCGCTTTAATTATTCAGCTAACAGTATATTAACGTAACTGTTATGCCGTTATCTATATTGTGTGATCTAAATCACTTTTAAGCCAGAGTGAATAATGGAACGACTAAAACGAATGTCCGTGTTTGCGAAAGTGGTCGAGCAAGGCTCGTTCACCGCCGCCGCCAAACAGCTTCAGATGAGCGTCTCTTCCATCAGCCAGACTGTATCAAAGCTGGAAGATGAGTTACAAGTTAAGCTGTTAAACCGCAGCACGCGTAGTATAGGCCTCACAGAAGCCGGCAAAATATATTACCAGGGCTGTCGACGAATGCTGTTTGAAGCACAAGATGTCCATGAACAGCTCTACGCGTTTAACAATACGCCAATCGGCACGCTGCGGATCGGATGTTCTTCAACTATGGCACAAAATGTCCTCGCGCGGATCACTGCGGAGATGTTAAAGGAGTACACCGGGCTGACCGTTAATCTGGTTACGGGTATTCCGGCACCGGATCTGATTGCCGATGGCCTTGATGTGGTGATCCGCGTCGGTGCGTTACAGGATTCCAGTCTCTTCTCGCGCCGATTAGGCTCGATGCCAATGGTTATCTGCGCGGCCAAAAGTTATCTACAGCACGCAGGCATTCCCGAGAAACCGGCCGACCTCGCCAACCATTCATGGCTGGAATACAGTGTGCGCCCGGATAATGAATTTGAGCTGATCGCCCCGGAAGGGCTGACCACCCGCCTGATTCCAGAGGGACGATTTGTGACGAACGATCCGATGACGCTGAGCCGCTGGCTCTCTGTGGGGGCAGGTATCGCGTACGTGCCGTTGATGTGGGTAATAGAAGAGATTAACCGCGGCGAAGTGGAAATTTTACTGCCGCGCTACCAGTCCGATCCGCGTCCGGTTTACGCGCTTTATACCGAAAAAGATAAGCTGCCGCTGAAAGTGCAGGTATGTATTAATTACCTGACCGATTATTTTGTCGAGGTCGCCCGGTTATACCAGGGGATGCGGGGTAAAGATGAAGTGGGGGAGCGGTGAAACATTTTGCCTGATGGCGCTACGCTTATCAGGCCTACTCGATCGGTAGGCCTTATAAGGCAAAGCCGCCATCCGGCAAGGCAAAATTACGCGGTGCCACCCACTGTCAGGTTATCGACCTTCAGCGTCGGCTGACCCACGCCAACCGGCAGGCTCTGCCCTTCTTTTCCGCAAACGCCCACGCCGTTATCGAGCTTGAGGTCGTTACCAACCATGGAAATCTGCTGCATGGTTTCGATACCGGAACCAATCAGGGTTGCACCTTTCACCGGTTTGGTGACTTTACCGTTTTCAATCAGATACGCTTCCGAGGTCGAGAAGACGAATTTCCCGGAGGTGATATCCACCTGGCCGCCGCCAAAGTTCGGCGCGTAGATGCCGTACTCAACGGATTCGATAATCTCCTGCGGCGTCGATTTCCCGGCCAGCATGTAGGTATTGGTCATACGCGGCATCGGCAGATGCGCATAGGATTCACGGCGACCGTTACCGGTCGGCGCAACGCCCATCAGACGCGCGTTGAGTTTGTCCTGCATGTAGCCTTTCAGAATGCCATTTTCGATCAACACATTGTACTGACCCGGCGTCCCTTCATCATCGATAGCCACGGAACCACGGCGATCCTGCATGGTGCCATCATCAACAACCGTACACAGTTCGGAAGCCACCAGCTCGCCCATATGACCGCTGAAAACGGAGGTGCCGCGACGGTTAAAGTCGCCTTCCAGACCATGGCCGACCGCTTCGTGCAGCAGTACGCCCGGCCAGCCAGCACCCAGTACCACCGGCAAGGTGCCGGCAGGTGCCGCGACTGCCGAGAGATTCACCAGCGCCATACGCACCGCTTCTTTTGCCCACGCATCCGCGCGCACTTCACCGTCGAGATCCGCCAGGAAGTAATCATAACCAAAACGGCCGCCACCGCCGCTGGCACCGCGCTCGCGTTTGCCGTTATCGTCCACCTGCACGCTGACCGACAGACGCACCAGCGGGCGAACATCCGCCGCCAGCGTGCCATCCGTTGCCGCCACCAGGATCAGTTCATACACCCCCGTCAGGCTGGCGGAAACCTCCTGCACACGCTTATCTGCCGCACGCGCGACTTTATCCACGCGACGCAGAATGTCGAGTTTCTCTTCACGGCTCATGCTTTGCAGTGGATCGAGCGACGTATAGAGCGGAGCGTGGTCTACCGCGCCCAGCGTGTGCACCTTGCCATCACCCGCATCACGTACAATCGTCCGCGCCGCCTGCGCGCTCTGTTCCAGCGCCAGCAGACTAATCTGGTCGGCGTAGGCAAAGCCGGTTTTTTCACCGCTAATCGCGCGCACACCAACGCCCTGGTCAATATTGTAAGAACCATCTTTGATGATGCTGTCTTCTAAAACCCAGGATTCGTGATAGCTCGACTGGAAATAAAGATCGCCATAATCGAGACGGCGCTCGGCGAGTTGACCAAGAATGTCAAACAGGCGCTGATGATTCAGGCCGTTCGCTGCCAGCAATTGTTCACTTACCAGGTTTAGACTCATTATTCGCTACTCGTTAGTTACCGCTAAGATGCCCATGTTAAAAGAGTGAGGCAATTGTGCGACTGCGTCAAATCATTGCTTCGTATCACTGCGCGCCTGGCGCAGAACTTCATTGATTTGCGGTGAATCAATTGGCCCGGTGATGCGATAACGCAGAATCGACACCTTGCTCCACAGCGGCCCCAGAACTTTACTGGCCGCGAAGACAGCGGCGCCGACAATCGGGTTAATGGCGAACGCCGCCGCCACACCGACGGTTGCAGAAATCTCAGGCGCAACAATGGCCTCCATCGCCAGCTGACGACGCACCAAATCAACGGAACCTTTCATGGCAATATCTGCTTCCAGACCATCAACCAGCGTATCATCCGTGTTCAGCACGCCGTCTTTAATCCAGGCAGTACTGCGGATGGAATCAAAATAGAAGCCTTCCGTGAAGGTATCGCTGAAATCAAAGCGCAGTTTGCGCAGCAGCGCATCGACGCTCAGCAGGCGCAACAACTGGCCCGCGTGACCGGTGCTCAAATCAGTAAACTGCCCTTTGCCAATACGCGTTTTCAGAATACCGTTCAGCGACGCAACATCTGGCTGCCACGGGCTGGCGCGCCAGTGTAAGTCGTAATCCAGGTCGACTGAGGAGTCGCGAATTGGCGTAGCAATACCGAAAAACGCCACCGCATCATCTATTTTCTTGCCGCGCAGTTTACCTTTCAACGATGTACGCTGCCCGTTCAGACCATTCACCCACTCGCCGTCGCTGGTCAGTCGTGCGAAACCGGTATCCACCAGCCCATTACGCAGGGTCAGCGTGTCGCCTTTAATCGCGAAATCACCGTCGATACGGCCATATTTCTGCCCCCACAGCCAGCACTCTGCACAACGAAGCTGAAGATCCGGCCAGCCACTGAAATCGATGCGATTACGGCTAAGCGGGCCTGTTGAAGCGGCCGACGCCTGCGTCAGCGGCGTCGAGGATGGGTTGTAATAGAGATAGCGAATCGCCGCCTGCCACGGCGCATTGTCGTGCATGGTCAGCGTGGCATTCACTTCACGTCCCTGCGCATCAACTTTGGTGCCCTGTGCCGACGGCTGTGAAACGATGCTCAGGTTATTCCACTGCTGCCCACCTAAGGTCAGCGACGGCGTGCGCAGGGTGACCTGTTTCGGGAAGACGGCGGCAGAGCTGGCATCACTGGCCGCGCCCTGCTGGAACAGGGCCAGCCACTGCGCGCCATCCATCGGCGGGAGATTAAGCTCAACGCCCGGCTGCTGCGGCAGCGGCGGGATAGTGCGGCTGTCGCTTGCCCAGATGGCGCGATCCAGCGTCAATTTTTGGTTGAGCAACCAACGGCTATTGAGATGATGATTACTTCCCACTTTGCCAGTTAAATCGAAACGTTTCAGGTTGCCATCAACGTCAATTTTCACCGGGAGCGGCTCACCGGCGGCTTTGTCTACCGGTGCAGGTAAGTGACTGCTCACATTCTTCAGGTCGGCGGTGACGCCGACTTTGTACGTTGGGCTGCCGCGATACGGCAGCTCGATAGCAACTTTCCCCTGCCACGGCACGCTGCCACTGATTTCGTCATTGATAGCTTTCGGCAGCACGCCCGTGCGCGACGGTTGCCAGTTGGCGTCCATGTTGACGCCAACCTGGTACGATTTCTCACCTTCACGCGTGTTGAAATCAACCTTCAGCGGCTGATTAAACCAGGTCGCGGTCATCGGCTGGCTCTGCAAATCGCCGTTTGAGAAGCTGAATTTGCCGTTCAGGTTGTGCAGCGTACTGTCGAGCGGTTTGATAAACAGACTGTTATTATTGAGCGCCACATCGCCGGTCGCATGAACCAGATCGCCGTTGAGCGGGATATCAAGTTGTAAGCGAGCACTCACATCCCCATCAAGCTGAAGTTCATCCAGCGTCGCGCCTAACGATTCTTTGAGCGGTGTGTCATTGAAATATGGCCCAACCGCTTTTCCTGGTCCGTTGATATCCGCATCAATCAGCAGCTTCTCTTTGGCGTAGTCCGGGATCATGGCGTTAAGGTTGGTCGCCGTGACGCCGCCCAGCGCCACTTTATCCGCCTTCATCCACAGACCATCGTTGAGGAAGTCGAGATGAATGTCGAGGTCGGTCAGCGCGGGCCAGTCTGGCTGGAAGGCGAAGGTAGCGTTACGCAGCGGCACCGAAACTTCAAACTGCCCTTCGTTATGCTTGTACGGGAAGAGATGCGGATTGCCGCCATACACCAGCGTGGCATTATCAGCCTGGCCGCCTTTAATTGCCCCGCTCAGGTAATCGACCAGCTCTTTACCCATCAGATTTTCCGGGAAATAGCGCCAGGCCTGGCCGCCATCATCGGTGCTGATACCCGCCAGAATGCCCAGCCAGGGCTGGTCATCCTTTGGCTGCAGGTAACGGAAACCGCCTGCGGCGCGGACGGCTTTAGCCTCAACATCAATATTACGCCCATCGAGCATGAAGCCTTTGTCGTTCTTCAGCCAGTTGAGCGTGGCGGTGCCTTTGGCAATTTCCAGCGGCGCGCGGAACACCGTCTCATATGGCATCGTCGCCTGCTGCATATTCACTTTCAATGCGCCGTTTGCAACGCTGCCGGACAACTCGCCAGAGACGTTTTCCGCACCGGGCAGTAGCTTCCACTGCTTCCACGCCAGATCGTTCCACGCGGCCTGAAAACGGGTTTGCTCCGTCGCCTTGAGCGGAATATCGAGCCCCAACGACTCAATCGTACCGTTCGGCTGCGTGGTACGCCAGATTTCGCCAAGCGTTGGGGAGAGCTTGTCGGCAATCGGTAGCAGACCATTGAGCCCGGCAAGAGAAAGATGACTGGCGCGAATGCGAAGTTCATCGCTGCGTACGCTGTTATTTCCGCCCACTTCCTGCGCCGGGATCCACGCCAGCGCCAGCGCACCGCGCGGCCACGGTGTGCCATCCATGGTAATACGCGTATCAGGGATGCGGAATTCCCACCCCGCTTTTTCACGTGAGAGGTGCGCCGTCAGGTTATCTACGGAGAGCTGATGATCGTCTTTATCACCCTTCCACGTCGCGCCGCCCTTTTTCAGCCAGACATCACCGCTCGAGATTTCGCCCTTATCGAGCGAAGCCCAGGCTTCCAGACTAAAGCGCGCACTGGTGAGCGCAATGTTGTCCTGCATCCATTTACCAAGCCAGGGTTTGACGTCGATATCATCCGCCTGAAGCCACAGCTTGCCTTTATTCAGCAGGCCATTTTCATCCCGCAGATCCATACGCACTTTCATCACCCCGTGCTGCCCGGTAAGGCTGGTCAGGCTTAGCTCGCCTTCCGCACGGTGACGGTTTTTACCGTTGAGCCAGGTGAGCTGCGGGATCGCCAGTTCGGCTCGCTGACCGGAAAGAGTCAGGAAGCTCAGATGGCTGTCGCGCAGGGTGAACTGATCAAACTGGCGCAGGAAGAGGTCGCCGATGCGATCGCCTTCCATACTGTCGCTGCTGTCATTGCTTTGCAGCGGTGCATTGGTATGTATGTTGAGCTGCCAGAAGGTGAGATCGCGAAATTGCCAGCGCATATGCAGCAGGCTTTGCCATACATCGAGTGCCAGCGAGACGCGTTTAATCGACATCTCGCCGCCCTCGTTATCCAGACCAGCTTTAATATCGCGCACATCAAGCGTGGGGCCGAAATTTTCCCAGCTGGCCTGAATTTTCGAGGCTTCCACCGGTTGCCCCACCGCCGAAGAGATTTTTGCGAGGATTTGCGGGCGCCACTCATTCAGATGCGGCAGCACAAGGCGCAAGCCGCTCACCAACAACGCAGCAATGACAATCAATGTTGCCACGGTGAGCAGTAATATCCCCGGCAATCGCCTCACGCTTCTCTCCTTGTGCCCGGCAGGCTGCTTTACATCATGACCACATCAAACTGCTCTGGGTTATAGAGCGGTTCGATTTGTACTTTTACCTGCTTGCCAACGAAGATTTCGACTTCCGCCAGCGCATGGGATTCATCGCCTTTCAGGGTTTCCGCCACCGACGGTGATGCATACACGAGGAAGCGGTCGGAATCATACGCATGATGCACGCGCACAATTTCGCGCATGATTTCATAGCATACCGTCTCGACGGTTTTCACCGTGCCGCGCCCATGGCAGGTCGGGCATTGATTGCACAGCACATGCTCCACGCTTTCACGGGTACGTTTACGGGTCATCTCCACCAGCCCAAGCTGAGAGAAGCCGTTGATGCTGGTTTTCACGCGATCTTTGCTCAGGGCCTGCTCCAGCGAGTGCAGCACGCGTCGGCGGTGATCTTCATTATTCATATCGATAAAATCGATGATGATAATGCCGCCCAGATTACGCAAGCGGAGCTGACGCGCGATAGCCTGGGTCGCTTCTATGTTGGTATTGAATATCGTGTCGTCGAGATTACGGTGGCCGACAAACGCTCCGGTGTTGATATCCACCGTGGTCATCGCTTCGGTCTGATCGATAATCAGGTAGCCACCCGATTTCAGTTCTACTTTACGTTCCAGCGCGCGCTGAATTTCATTTTCGACGTCAAAGAGATCGAAAATGGGCTGATGGCCGGTGTAGTGCTCCAGCTTACTGGTCATTTCCGGGATGTATTCAGCAGTGAACTCCAGCAGCGCTTCATAAGTCAGACGCGAGTCAACGCGAATGCGGTCAAGCTGGGCATCCGCGAAATCACGCAGCACGCGTTGCGCCAGCGCCAGCTCGCCGTAAAGCTGATAACGTGTTTGATGGCGTTTTTTACGCTCCATCACTTTGGTCCACACGCGTTTGAGGTACGCGGCGTCAGAGGCTAAATCCTCTTCGCACACGCCTTCTGCCGCTGTACGAATGATAAAACCGCCTTGCTCGTCGCAATACTCCGCTACCACCTTCTTCAGGCGTTCGCGTTCGGCTTCGCTTTCAATACGTTGGGAAACGCCGACGTGGGACGCGCCGGGCATAAAAACGAGGTAACGTGAAGGGAGTGTAATATCAGTCGTCAGACGCGCGCCTTTGGTGCCGAGCGGATCTTTCACCACCTGCACCATGAGATCCTGCCCCTGACGCACTAACTCAGAGATATCGCGTACGGTGAACTGTTTTTGTTCCTCACCCGCCACACACTCGGTGTGCGGCATAATATCGGAGGCGTGAAGGAATGCGGCCTTCTCCAGGCCAATATCTACAAAAGCCGCCTGCATCCCTGGCAATACACGACTGACACGACCTTTGTAGATATTGCCTACGATTCCGCGTCGCGCTTCACGCTCAATATGAATTTCCTGCAAAATGCCGCCATCGATATACGCCACACGCGTTTCGGATGGCGTCACATTCACTAATAATTCAGCCGTCATGTTTATCCCTTTCCTCACGTAGTGAGTTAAAGTTACTGAGCAACTCATACGTTTCCACCAGCGGTAAGCCGACTACGGCGTGATAGCTGCCATTTATCTTCCTGACAAAACAGCCACCCAACCCTTGAATACCGTATGCACCTGCTTTATCTAAAGGTTCACCGCTGGCAACGTAGCCTGCGATATCGTGTTCGGAAAGTACTCTGAACGTCACATCGGTGACCACCAGCGCGTCGAGCGTATTCTGGCGGTCTGCCAGCGCGACGGCGGTCATTACCTGATGCGTTTCCCCTGAAAGCTTACCCAGCATCTCTGCCGCATGGGCGGCATCACGCGGTTTCTCAAGCACTTCGCCATTGAGGATAACTATAGTATCCGCACCCAGAACCGGGAGGTCTTGATCAACCATTGCCACTCCGGCCTGCGCTTTTTCTCGCGCCAGTCGCGTCACGTACTGCTGCGCACTTTCCTGTGGACGGCGCTGCTCTTCAATACCTGGAACGATTTTCTCAAACGCCACACCCAGTTGGGTGAGCAGTTCCTGGCGACGCGGGGAGCCTGAAGCGAGATAAATTTTCATAACGACCTTTATTGCACGGCGAATTGCTGACGAACTTTGCGCATCAGGAGGAAGATCCACGGCCAGAGTACGCCATTGACTACACTACTCCAGAACACTTCCGGTCGGAAAGAGACGTTGATCACTAAAAACTCTGACCAGAAAACAATAATATCCGTGGAAAGCGACAACAGAATGACCACCAGCGCCTGCTGCCAGAGCGCCAGATTACGAAACAGCTGATACTTGAGCACCACCAGATACGCCACAATACTCAACGACAACGCGCGCACGCCGAGCGTTGAGCCGCTAATGAGATCCAGAATCGCGCCCATCACAAAACCGGTACCGACATTCACCCGATGCGGCAGCGCCAGTGACCAGTAAAGCAGGATAAGCAGAACCCAGTTTGGCCGGAAAACGATGATGTTGTCCGGCCAGGGCATCACTTGCAGCAGCAGTGCGATAAGAAACGAGAGCCAGATTACCCAGCGTCCCTGGCTACGGTAACTTGCCACTATGGCCCTCCCTGAGGGGAGAGTTCAGTCGGCTGGGTTTCCGTGGGCGAGGTTGCAAGCCCCGTGGCAGGTGCCGGTACTGGCGTTGGCGGCCCCATGGCATCCGGGGATGGCAACACCTGCGGCATCATCTGCATCAAACGTTCGTTGGCCACGCGGTGCACATCTTCCGGCGTCATCGGGTTCGCGCCATTACGATCGGCGCCCCACAGCAGCAGCAGATAACGCAGACGCTGTAAGCCCGCGGTTGGACGCGCCTGAATCACGGTATACGCGCGCTGGGTATCGAGCTTCACGGAGGAGACCACCGCAACTGGATACCCTTCCGGAAAACGACCGCCCAGGCCAGACGTCACCAGCACATCTCCGACGCGGATATCCGTGTTGGCAGGCAGGTGTTCAAGCTGGAGATCGTCGGTGCAGCCGTTGCCGGCGGCAATCACGCGGATGTCGTTACGCAGCACCTGAATCGGTAGCGCATGCGTGGCATCGCAAATTAACAGGACACGGCTGGTCAGTTTGGCGACGGCCACCACCTGGCCGACAACGCCTTTGTCGCTGATGACCGGCTGGCCTTCATAAACGCCATTGACGCTACCTTTGTCGATAACTACCTGATCGCTGTAAGGATCGTTAACGGTGGAGATCACCTGCGTCACCATTTTCTGCTCATCCTGACGCAGCGGCGAACCCAGCAGTTCACGTAAACGGGCGTTCTCTTGTTTGTACTGACCCAGCATCAGCAGGTCGCTGTTTTTCAGCAGCAGTTCCTGGCGAAGTGCCCGGTTTTCGAGTTCGAGTTGGTCACGCGAGGCCAGCGTTTGTGACACGCTGTCGAGTAATTCACGGGGACCATTGGAGACAAAATAGAAAGGACTGACGGCGGTATCCATGTATGTTCGGATCTGACTGAACATACCAAGGCGGCTGTCGGCGATGATAACGCCAAGCGCGATCAGAACCGCCAGAATAAGGCGAATCTGTAGCGACGGGCCACGGCTAAAAATGGGCTTCATAGGCTATGCGTATTCTCGTGTCAGTAAAATCAAGGGTAGCCCGAAAGCTACCCCGGACTCAGGCTGACTACTCTTCGCTAAACAAGTCGCCGCCGTGCATATCGATCATTTCCAGCGCTTTGCCGCCACCGCGCGCCACACAGGTCAGCGGATCTTCAGCAACAACGACAGGAATGCCCGTCTCTTCCATTAACAGGCGGTCAAGGTTACGCAGCAGCGCACCACCACCGGTCAGAACCATACCGCGTTCGGAGATGTCGGACGCCAGTTCCGGCGGGCACTGTTCCAGTGCAACCATAACGGCACTTACGATACCGGTCAGCGGCTCCTGCAGCGCTTCGAGGATTTCGTTGGAGTTCAGGGTGAAACCGCGCGGTACGCCTTCAGCCAGATTACGGCCACGGACTTCGATTTCACGCACTTCGTCACCCGGGTAAGCGGAGCCGATTTCGTGCTTGATGCGCTCTGCGGTGGCTTCACCGATCAGAGAGCCGTAGTTACGACGCACGTAGTTAATGATAGCTTCATCGAAACGGTCGCCGCCGATACGTACGGAAGAGGAGTAAACCACGCCGTTCAGGGAGATAACCGCCACTTCAGTGGTACCACCACCGATATCAACCACCATAGAACCGGTCGCTTCGGAAACCGGCAGGCCTGCGCCGATTGCCGCAGCCATCGGTTCTTCAATCAGGAACACTTCACGCGCGCCTGCGCCTTGAGCGGATTCACGAATCGCACGACGCTCAACCTGCGTTGCGCCCACCGGCACACAAACCAGTACGCGCGGGCTCGGACGCATGAAGCTGTTGCTATGCACCTGTTTAATAAAGTGCTGCAACATTTTTTCGGTCACGAAGAAGTCGGCGATAACGCCGTCTTTCATCGGACGAATAGCCGCGATATTGCCAGGCGTACGACCCAGCATCTGTTTGGCGTCATGACCGACGGCAGCGACGCTTTTCGGAGAACCAGCACGATCCTGACGAATGGCCACCACGGAAGGCTCATTCAATACGATGCCTTGTCCTTTTACGTAAATCAGGGTATTCGCAGTACCCAGGTCAATGGACAGGTCATTGGAAAACATGCCACGAAATTTTTTCAACATACTAAGGGATAATCCTGAAAGCTGGGGCGGAAAACAAAATCCGCTTACTTTACCAACCACACGCAGCAGCGACAAGGCGCAAAAATCATCTGCAACGGTGAAAATTAGTGCAGTTCGTTTCCTCTGTTACAAATCCAACCTGGCTCCATCAGCGTCGGGAGTCATTACCGTATCCCAATCTGGACTTGCAACCTGTTTCAAAGGTCGTCGACTTGCATGATGCGACATATACCCGGCGAGCAGACACGCACACCCCCGAATAAACCGCGCGCATTATTCTACGTGATAAACACGTTAAACAGCAGGTCAAACAGAGTATCTTTGCGAATATTTTTTCACATTCGTGTCAAGTGGTTGTGAGGCGGCAAAAAAATCACCCTGCCCGCCGGAAACGCCACACTCTGTCAGTACCTGCCATTCACTACGGCTCCGGATGCCCGGCGCAAAAACCCGCATGGTTGTGCCTTTCGTGGCTTCAACCAGGCTCTGCACCAGCAACTGGTTTTGACTCCGCTTCTCAATATTGCGCACCAGGCCGGGGTCAAGCTTGATGAGTTCAACCTCAAGCTGCTTGATCCAACTGGTGCTCACCAGGGTTAAACCCGCCTGAATAACGGCGATCCTGGCCCCTAAGGCGTTAATTAAACGCACGACGGGCTGCAAACGGCTGATATGTTGACAAACATCTGCCTCTGCAAGTTCAAAAATAATCCGTTTGCGTTGCGATTTTTCGCATTGCATTAAGGTATCACGCAGCCAGCGCTGAAAACGCGGGCGGATGAGCGACTCGACAGAAACCTGTAAGGCGAGATTTTCTTCTGGCCAGAAATTTAAAAACGGCAATACGCGGGTAATTTGCAAACGGTCATACTCTTCCATCAGACCGAACTCAAGCACCATCGGCAGGTACTCTGCTGCAATCACCTCTTCATTACCGTCATAAATACGACAGGTCAGTTCCCGATGGTGGACATGCCCATCAAGCGTTATCGCCGGTTTCTGGTATAAACGCGGGCCGCCACGTCGCAGCATCTGTTCGATAAGCGTACGCCAGCGCACATTGCCTCGCCCTTTCTCCGGCAGTGAATCATCGTAAATCGCCCAACTGTTACTGCCCTGCAACACCGCGTTACGTACCGCAGATTCCGCATGTTCCATCACCTGCTGGCTGGTCTGCCCGCTACGCCAGGCGCAGATACCAATATGCATCATGTCATCACGGTCAAGAATTTTAGTTATCGGCAGCGCATCGACGGCCTTGAGCAATTGCCCGGCGATACTGTCCGCTTCCTTTAAGGTGCGATGAGGCAACAATACAGTAAAGTCGCTACGGTGATATCGCGCCAGTAAGGCGCCTGGATAACGCATCATAAAGGTAGAAAGCAGGTTGATGAGCATGAAGAGATGCTCTTCTGCCGCTTCATTGCCCCAGCTATCGCGCAGCAAATCGAGATCCGGCAGACGAATCATCATCACGATACCGTGCGCGCCAACGTTTTCCTGATCGTCCAGCAGCGTCGCCAGTTGGTTATCAAAGAAGAGACGGTTGCTGAGGCCCGTTTTATTATCCTGCGCGGCGTAGGCACGGATCAGCGTGTCCATTCGGCTACGCTGCTCAGCGGCAAACTGAATTTCTGACAGCAGGACGTCCATCGCGCTACTGGTGCGGGCGGGCCATTCGTGGACGTTGCCTTTAACTTTCGCGCCACGCTCGCCGTTCAGGATGCGAATCGCCCGTGACTCCAGCAGTTCCTGCCCCGCCAGTTGGCGACGCAGCCAGCGCACCGCGATAAACACCATCATGACCATAAAAGCGATAGTCAGGGTCAGCGGCAGTGTGGTCATCAACGAACGGAAGTAGTTCGCCATCGGATCCTGATATTCCAGCTTAATTTGCATGCCGGGATGCTTAACAGAGTCAATGAGCAGTTCGCGATAACGATAATAGCTGCCCACCGGTCGGTAGCTGCTTTTGCGCGCGTAGTGGTATACCTTTTTTCCATCCTGGAGGAAATCGACGCTCACCACATCCACCGGAGCAAACATTTCATCAAGCTGAGGCGCCAACTGCTCGAAGGAGTGGTTTAACAGGCGGTTATCCAACACCGTAGCGACCGCCTCTACGCGGCCCTTCACTTTATATTGAATGCCGTTATAAAAACTCAGCGACGAGCCAATCAATGTCGCCAGGATAGTTAACCCGGTCAGCAGTGTAAAAAAAGCGGAAAATTTCGTCGTTAATCGCATCCCTGATTTAACTCCGTTGGTTAATCGTCACCCGACAAATCGCCCGGCCCCGGCTGCCCGCTCCGTCAAAAGTGAGCACTAACATATCAAATGAACCCGGCATACTACCAAATCAGGGGTTTCTGGCAATTTATTGCGCCAAATCGACATAGAATTGTGTGTAGCGAGTATAGTTCTGAGAGAAATTTTACCAAACATCGAGCCATTGAGGACGGGTTATGCAGGCATTAATCTTAGAACAGCAGGACGGAAAAACCCTTGCATCGGTACAGCGCATCGACGATAGCCTGTTGCCGCAAGGGGATGTCACCGTGGATATTCAGTGGTCCAGCCTGAACTATAAAGACGCGCTGGCAATCACCGGGAAAGGCAAAATTATCCGTAATTTCCCTATGGTGCCCGGCATTGATTTCGCCGGTACGGTACACGCCAGCGACGACGCGCGCTTCCAGCCCGGTCAGCAGGTACTGCTCACCGGTTGGGGCGTAGGGGAAAATCACTGGGGCGGTTTATCTGAGCGCGCCCGGGTTAAGGGCGACTGGCTGGTGCCGATGCCAAATGGGCTCGATGGCCGTAAAGCGATGATTATTGGTACCGCCGGTTTTACTGCCATGCTGTGCGTAATGGCGCTGGAAGACGCGGGCGTTCGTCCGCAAGATGGTGAAATCGTGGTAACCGGTGCCAGCGGCGGCGTAGGCAGCACCGCGGTCGCACTGCTGCATAAACTGGGTTATCAGGTGGCCGCTGTTTCTGGTCGCGAAAGCACCCACGATTATCTGCGTCAATTAGGGGCTAATCGTATTCTGGCCCGTGATGAGTTCGCAGAAACGCGCCCACTGGAAAAACAGGTTTGGGCCGGGGCTATCGATACCGTCGGCGACAAAGTGCTGGCGAAAGTGCTGGCGCAAATGAACTACGGCGGCTGCGTGGCGGCCTGTGGCCTGGCGGGCGGTTTCGCGCTGCCGACAACCGTAATGCCATTTATCCTGCGTAACGTCCGTTTGCAGGGTGTCGATTCAGTAATGACCCCGATTGCGCGCCGCACTGCCGCATGGGAGCGTTTGGTGAACGATCTGCCGGCGTCTTTCTACGCGCAAAGCGCAACGGAAATCACCCTCGATAAAGCACCGCAGTTTGCCGAAGCGATTATCAACAATCAGGCGCAGGGCCGTACGCTGGTAAAAATCGCCTAATCTTCAAATTTTCGTGACATATTCGCGCGAATAACGCCTCTCCGTCATGCTTAGTAAAAATGACGGAGAGGTGAAATAGCGTGAAAAAATTAACCGAAGCCGACGTGACCGCAGAGTCCGTCTTTATGATGCAGCGCCGCCAGGTGCTGAAGATGTTAGGAATCAGTACGGCTGCCATGGCGCTTCCTGCTCAGGCTGGCCTTAGCGATTGGTTTAAGGGCAACGATCGCCCGCCCGCGCCTTCCGGTAAACCGCTCGATTTCAGCAAACCCGCCGAATGGCAAAACAAACTCACTTTAACACCGGAAGATAAAGTCACCGGTTACAACAACTTTTATGAGTTCGGCCTCGATAAAGCTGACCCGGCAGCTAACGCAGGCAGTTTGCCGACCGATCCCTGGAAACTGACGATTGATGGCGAAGTGGCAAAACCGCTGACGCTCGATCACGATGACCTCACCCGCCGTTTTCCACTGGAAGAGCGTATTTATCGGATGCGCTGCGTAGAAGCCTGGTCGATGGTCGTGCCGTGGGTAGGCTTTCCTTTACATAAACTTTTATCGCTGGTTGAGCCCACCAGCAATGCAAAATACGTGGCTTTCCAGACGCTGTACGCGCCCGACGTGATGCCCGGACAAAAAGACCGCTTTATCGGCGGCGGGCTGAAATATCCCTATGTCGAAGGCTTACGCCTGGACGAAGCGATGCACCCGCTCACTATGCTGACCGTCGGCGTGTATGGCAAAGCGCTGCCGCCGCAAAACGGCGCGCCCATTCGCCTCACCGTGCCGTGGAAATATGGTTTTAAGGGCATCAAGTCGATTGTCTCGATTAAGCTCACCCGTGAACGCCCGCCAACCACATGGAACCTCGCCGCAGCTGATGAATACGGGTTTTATGCCAACGTGAACCCGCACGTCGACCATCCCCGCTGGTCGCAGGCGAGCGAACGCTTTATTGGTTCCGGCGGGATCCTGGATGTAAAACGTCAGCCGACGCTGCTGTTTAATGGCTATGCCGACCAGGTCGCTTCGCTCTATCGCGGGCTGGATTTGCGGGAGAATTTTTAATGCGCTTAACCGTTACACACATTCGCTGGCTGAAACTTTGCCTGCATCTTGCGGCATTTTTACCGTTTGTTTGGCTCTTTTGGGCCGCATCCACCGGGCAACTCAGCGCCGACCCGGCAAAAGATATTCAGCACTTCACCGGTAGGATGGCTCTGAAATTACTGCTGGCGACCTTGTTGGTTTCTCCGCTGGCGCGCTACGCTAAACAGCCATTATTGATACGCACCCGCCGCCTGTTGGGGTTATGGTGTTTTTCGTGGGCCACGTTGCATTTATGTAGCTATGCCCTGCTGGAATTGGGTATCAACAACCTGGCGCTACTGGGTCAGGAACTGGTGATGCGCCCCTATTTGCTGCTCGGTTTTGCCAGTTGGCTGATCTTATTGGCACTGGCAATTACATCGACCCAGTACATGCAGCGAAAACTGGGCCGACGCTGGCAGTTATTGCATAACTTCGTCTATCTGGTAGCGATCCTCGCGCCGGTTCACTACTTGTGGTCGGTAAAGATTTTATCGCCGCAGCCGCTGCTTTATGCTGTGTGCGCAATCGCGCTTTTAGCATGGCGTTACAAGAAGTTCCGCCAGTGGTGGCGCTAGTTGCGAGATATGTGCGGTTTGCCGCAAATTACTGAACTCCGTCCTGACTTTACACGAATGCGGTTGATAATCTTCCCTGATAAGACCAGTATTTAGCTGCCAAATGCTACGAAATAGTTATAATGTGCGACTTCAGTTTTCCTGACAGGGGTTTTGTCCCCCTGAAAAGGTGACAATCGCGCATCGAAGGTATATTTTGTTTTTTACCGGAGAATTGCAGGAGATAGCAGCACAATGGCAGACAAGTTTCGCATTTTGCTTTTAAACGGCCCGAACCTTAATATGCTCGGCACCCGTGAACCCGAGAAGTACGGAACGCTGACGCTTGCGCAAATCGTAAACGGTTTGCAACATGAAGCGGAGGCACTGAACGTTGAGCTGGATCATCTGCAATCCAACGCGGAGTACGCACTCATCGACCGAATTCATCAGGCTAAAGACTCTGTCGACTATATCCTGATCAATCCGGCCGCGTTTACGCATACAAGCGTTGCCCTTCGAGATGCGCTGCTGGCGGTGAGTATCCCGTTTATCGAGATTCACCTCAGCAATGTGCATGCGCGCGAACCGTTTCGCCATCATTCGTATCTGTCTGATGTCTCCGCTGGCGTTATTTGCGGGTTAGGCGCAGATGGTTATTCATACGCGTTACAGACGGCGGTAAAACGCCTGTCACAATCACACTAAACAAAGAGTACGGAACCCACTCATGGATATTCGTAAGATTAAAAAACTGATCGAGCTGGTCGAAGAGTCTGGCATTTCTGAACTGGAAATTTCTGAAGGCGAAGAGTCAGTACGCATCAGCCGCGCAACCGCGCCAGCTAGCTTCCCGGTAATGCAGCAGGCTTATGCCGCGCCGGCCGCTCAGGCTCAGCCAGCGCCAATTGCCGCTCCGGCAGCAGCAGAATCCGCTCCGGCTAAAGCTGAAATCAGTGGTCACATCGTACGTTCCCCGATGGTCGGTACTTTCTACCGTACACCAGGCCCGGAAGCGAAAGCTTTCGTGGAAGTGGGTCAGAAAGTTAACGTGGGCGACACCCTGTGCATCGTAGAAGCGATGAAAATGATGAACCAGATCGAAGCTGATAAAGCGGGCGTAGTGAAAGCCGTTCTGGTCGAAAGCGGGCAACCGGTTGAATTTGACGAGCCGCTGGTCATCATCGAGTAACGAGGCGAAGATGCTGGATAAAATTGTCATCGCTAACCGTGGCGAGATCGCACTGCGTATTCTTCGTGCCTGTAAAGAGCTGGGCATCAAGACCGTCGCTGTGCACTCCACTGCGGATCGCGATTTAAAACACGTATTGCTGGCGGATGAGACGGTCTGTATCGGCCCGGCTCCGTCCGTAAAAAGCTACCTGAACATTCCGGCGATCATCAGCGCAGCTGAGATCACTGGCGCAGTAGCAATTCACCCAGGTTATGGCTTCCTCTCCGAGAACGCCAACTTTGCTGAGCAGGTTGAACGTTCTGGCTTTATCTTTATCGGCCCGAAAGCCGACACTATTCGCCTGATGGGCGATAAAGTGTCTGCTATCACCGCAATGAAGAAAGCCGGCGTTCCGACCGTACCAGGTTCCGATGGCCCGCTGGGCGACGATATGGACGCTAACCGCGCCCATGCAAAACGTATCGGCTACCCGGTTATCATCAAAGCCTCCGGCGGCGGCGGCGGTCGTGGTATGCGCGTTGTGCGCAACGACGCCGACCTGGCGCAGTCCATCTCTATGACGAAAGCGGAAGCCAAAGCGGCTTTCAACAACGACATGGTGTACATGGAAAAATATCTGGAAAATCCACGCCACGTGGAAATCCAGGTACTGGCTGATGGTCAGGGGAACGCAATCTATCTGGCAGAACGTGACTGCTCTATGCAGCGTCGTCACCAGAAAGTGGTCGAAGAAGCGCCAGCACCGGGCATTACGCCGGAACTGCGCCGCTACATCGGCGAACGTTGCGCTAAAGCCTGTGTGGATATCGGCTATCGCGGGGCGGGTACTTTCGAATTCCTGTTCGAAAACGGCGAGTTCTACTTCATCGAGATGAACACCCGTATTCAGGTAGAACACCCGGTTACCGAAATGATCACCGGCGTTGACCTGATTAAAGAGCAGCTGCGCATCGCCGCAGGCCAACCGCTCTCTATCAAGCAGGACGAAGTACAGGTTCGCGGCCATGCGGTGGAATGCCGTATCAACGCCGAAGACCCGGACACCTTCCTGCCAAGCCCGGGTAAAATCACGCGCTTCCACGCGCCGGGCGGTTTTGGCGTTCGTTGGGAATCTCATATCTACGCGGGCTACACAGTACCGCCGTACTATGACTCAATGATCGGCAAACTGATTTGCTACGGTGAAACTCGCGACGTTGCGATTTCCCGTATGAAAAACGCATTGCAGGAACTGATCATCGACGGTATCAAAACCAACGTTGATTTGCAGATCCGCATCATGAATGACGAGAACTTCCAGCATGGTGGTACTAACATCCACTATCTGGAGAAAAAACTCGGTCTTCAGGATTAATCAGCCCGCGTTGATTGCAAAAGGCCGGAGATTCCGGCCTTTTGTTTTTTCCCTCCCGCTCGCCCTCATGTACAATCCCCGCTTTCTTCATCCACAAGGGACAAAAAATGGACAAGCGTTTTGTTCAGGCCCATAAAGAGGCGCGCTGGGCGCTGTGGCTGACCCTTCTTTATCTTGTCGCATGGTTAGTGGCTGCTTACTTACCTGATTCTGCGATCGGTGTTACCGGCCTGCCTCACTGGTTCGAGATGGCATGCTTGCTGGTGCCGCTGATCTTTATTGTACTGTGCTGGGCAATGGTAAAACTGATTTACCGCGACATTCCGCTGGAGGATGACGATGCAGCTTGAAGTGATTCTTCCGCTTGTCGCTTACCTGGTGGTGGTGTTTGGCCTCTCGGTTTATGCAATGCGCAAACGAGCAACAGGTTCGTTCCTGAATGAATACTTCCTCGGTAGCCGCTCGATGGGCGGAATTGTGCTGGCAATGACGCTGACGGCCACCTATATCAGCGCCAGCTCGTTTATTGGCGGGCCGGGTGCGGCGTATAAATACGGTCTCGGCTGGGTACTACTGGCGATGATTCAGTTGCCTGCTGTCTGGCTGTCGCTGGGAATACTGGGCAAAAAATTTGCCATTCTCGCGCGACGCTATAACGCCGTCACCTTGAACGATATGCTGTTTGCCCGCTATCAGAGCCGCCTGCTGGTGTGGCTGGCAAGCCTGAGCCTGCTTATCGCGTTCATCGGCGCGATGACCGTACAGTTCATCGGCGGCGCGCGCCTGCTGGAAACGGCGGCGGGTATTCCTTATGAAACCGGTTTGCTGATTTTCGGCATCAGTATTGCGCTCTATACCGCGTTTGGCGGATTTCGCGCCAGCGTACTCAACGACACGATGCAGGGGCTGGTGATGCTGATTGGCACCATCGTACTGTTGGTCGGTATCGTACACGCGGCGGGCGGCCTGAGCCATGCGGTTGAAACATTGCAAACCATTGACCCTAAACTGGTCAGCCCGGAAGGTGCCGAAGATATTCTCTCGCCCACCTTTATGACATCATTCTGGGTACTGGTGTGCTTCGGGGTAATTGGCCTACCGCACACGGCGGTGCGCTGTATCTCCTATAAAGACAGCAAGGCCGTGCACCGTGGGATTATCATCGGCACCATCGTTGTCGCTATCCTGATGTTCGGTATGCACCTGGCTGGCGCGCTGGGGCGTGCGGTGATCCCGGATTTAACCGTGCCGGATCTGGTTATCCCCACGCTGATGGTTAAGGTGTTACCGCCATTCGCCGCCGGGATCTTCCTCGCCGCGCCGATGGCCGCCATTATGTCGACGATCAATGCACAGTTGCTGCAAAGTTCCGCTACGATCATTAAAGATCTCTACCTGAACCTGCGCCCGGAGCAGTTGCAAAACGAGCGACGCCTGAAGCGAATGTCAGCGGCCATTACCCTGATTCTGGGTGCGCTGCTGCTACTGGCGGCATGGCGTCCGCCAGAGATGATCATCTGGCTGAATCTGCTGGCCTTTGGTGGCCTGGAAGCGGTGTTCCTGTGGCCGCTGGTGCTGGGGCTTTATTGGGAACGCGCGAACGCCGCGGGTGCGCTGAGCGCGATGATCGTGGGTGGCGTGCTCTATGCCGTACTCGCGACGTTTAATATTCAGTACCTGGGCTTCCATCCGATTGTGCCTTCGTTACTGCTGAGTTTGCTGGCGTTTCTGGTCGGGAACCGTTTCGGTTCTTCCGCACCACAAACTGTTGTACTGTCTACTGATAAATAAAGAGTTTTTGCCATGCCATGGATCCAACTGAAACTGAATACCAGCGGCGCGAACGCTGAGGACTTAAGCGATGCGCTAATGGAAACGGGCGCCGTCTCCATCACCTTCCAGGATACGCACGATACGCCGGTGTTTGAGCCGCTGCCAGGTGAAACCCGCCTGTGGGGCGATACGGACGTTATCGGCCTGTTCGATGCAGAGACCGACATGAAAGCGGTCGTTGCCGCCCTGGAACTGCATCCGCTGCTGGGTGCTGGTTTTGCCCATAAAATCGAGCAGCTGGAAGATAAAGACTGGGAACGCGAGTGGATGGATAACTTCCACCCGATGCGTTTCGGTGAGCGTCTGTGGATTTGCCCAAGCTGGCGCGATGTGCCGGATGCCAACGCGGTTAACGTGATGCTTGACCCGGGACTGGCGTTTGGCACCGGGACACACCCGACGACCTCCCTGTGCCTGCAGTGGCTTGACGGGCTCGATCTGGCGGGTAAAACCGTTATCGATTTCGGCTGTGGCTCCGGTATTCTGGCCATCGCGGCGTTGAAGCTTGGCGCGGCTAAAGCCATCGGTATTGATATCGACCCGCAGGCGATTCAGGCCAGCCGCGATAACGCCGAACGTAACGGCGTCTCCGAGCGTCTGGAACTCTATCTGCCGCAGGAGCAGCCAGACGCCATGAGCGCCGACGTGGTGGTCGCCAACATCCTCGCAGGCCCATTACGCGAGCTGGCTCCATTAATCAGCGTGCTGCCCGTTTCAGGCGGTCTGCTGGGGCTTTCCGGTATACTGGCCAGCCAGGCAGAAAGTGTATGTGAAGCTTACGCTGAGCTTTTCGAACTCGACGCGGTTGTTGAGAAAGAAGAGTGGTGTCGCATCACGGGTCGTAAGAAGTAAGCCTTCAGGCGGCCTGTCCGGGCCGCCTGCTTCCTCTCGTTCCTGCTGGCAATGGCAATAAATGCGATCCAGATCGCACTATAGCGCCCTCTTTTTGTTCATAAAAACAGCGTTTTATGTCGTGATTACGCGATGAGAAGTAAGAAAAAACGAGAAGTTTTACCTTTTTATCGCTGCACACAAAATATCCATATCGAATTAATCTCATGATTATTAAAGATATTTATTTTTTGACTATCCTTTGAGCTGCGATTCATTGATCTACAACATCTGATTGCTCAAAGTTTGGCCTTTCATCTCGTCCAAAAAATGCGTAATATACGCCGCCTTGCAGTCACAGTATGGTCATTTCTTAACTCATGCGCATCGGACACTATCAGCTCAGAAATCGCCTGATCGCAGCGCCAATGGCTGGCATCACTGACAGACCATTCCGGACGCTGTGCTATGAGATGGGGGCAGGTTTAACCGTTTCCGAGATGATGTCCTCTAACCCGCAGGTATGGGAGAGTGATAAGTCTCGCTTACGGATGGTGCACGTTGATGAACCAGGTATTCGAACCGTGCAAATCGCCGGTAGCGATCCTGAAGAGATGGCATGGGCCGCACGCATTAATGTGGAAAGCGGCGCCCAAATTATTGATATCAATATGGGCTGTCCAGCAAAGAAAGTGAATCGCAAGCTCGCGGGCTCAGCCCTACTGCAGTATCCGGACCAGGTGCAGTCTATCCTGACCGCGGTCGTGAAGGCAGTGGACGTTCCCGTAACACTCAAAATTCGCACTGGCTGGGCTCCTGAGCACCGTAACTGTGAAGAAATTGCCCAACTGGCTGAAGACTGTGGCATTCAGGCCCTGACGATTCACGGACGCACACGCGCCTGTTTGTTTAATGGTGAAGCTGAGTACGACAGTATTCGGGCAGTTAAGCAGAAAGTTTCCATTCCGATTATCGCGAATGGCGACATTACTGACCCGCTTAAAGCCAGAGCTGTACTGGACTATACGGGGGCTGATGCCCTGATGATAGGCCGCGCAGCTCAGGGAAGACCCTGGATCTTTCGGGAAATCCAGCATTATCTGGACACTGGGGAGCTGCTGCC
The DNA here is from genome assembly GCA_003315335.1 of Pseudocitrobacter faecalis. Classification (GTDB taxonomy): domain Bacteria; phylum Pseudomonadota; class Gammaproteobacteria; order Enterobacterales; family Enterobacteriaceae; genus Pseudocitrobacter; species Pseudocitrobacter faecalis. Next base: position 12,079 of record QNRL01000009.1, on the reverse strand, counting down.
CCCTCTGCCTCTGGCAGAGGTTAAGCGCTTACTTTGCGCGCATGTTCGGGAGTTGCACGACTTTTATGGTCAGGCAAAAGGGTACCGAATTGCACGTAAGCACGTCTCCTGGTATCTCCAGGAGCACGCTCCAGATGACCAGTTTCGGCGCACATTCAACGCCATTGAGGATGCCAGCGAACAGCTGGAGGCGTTGGAGGCATACTTCGAAAATTTTGCGTAATAGAAATAAAGAGCTGACAGAACTATGTTCGAACAACGCGTAAATTCTGACGTACTGACCGTTTCAACCGTTAACTCTCAGGACCAGGTAACTCAAAAGCCCCTGCGTGACTCGGTTAAACAGGCACTGAAGAACTATTTTGCTCAACTGAATGGTCAGGATGTTAATGATCTGTATGAGCTGGTACTGGCTGAAGTAGAACAGCCCCTGTTGGACATGGTGATGCAATACACCCGCGGTAACCAAACCCGTGCTGCTCTCATGATGGGGATCAACCGCGGTACGCTGCGTAAAAAACTGAAAAAATACGGCATGAACTAAGTTTCGTTCATGACGGATAAAAAGGCGCTACTCGGCATGGGGACGCGCCTTTTTTATTGTCTGTAAAACCGCGCTTTCTCCACTTTCCCGCCCCTCATTTTCGTGTATATTGCTGCCATTCACGTTATCAATACCAGGGTTGGCTCATGATTCGCAAATACGGTTGGCTTGTCGTTTTCGCGCTGTTTATGTTCTTCTTTGATGCGGTGCTGATGCAGTGGATAGAGCTGCTGGCGACAGAAACGGACAAGTGCAGAAACATGGACTCGGTCAATCCGTTAAAACTGGTAAACTGTAGCGAACTGGAATAAACCTGCGCATAAATAGCCTGCAGGATGAGCGCTTAGATCGGTATTATCCTGCAATCCCTTCCGCCATGACACATTCATCAAAATTATAATTATTGGCCAGCATACGTAATGTATTATCCACCAGCGCGGGGGCTTGTGAGAATAAATCGTACTGCCCCTGATTCATCAACCAGTTTTTAACAATACCGCTAAAACAACCATGCAGAATAATTAATATTACGTCTAAGTCCAGACTGGGCGAGAGTTGCCCGCGCGCGATAGCCTGAATCAATAAACTCCGCATCTGCGGATGACTAAATCCAATCTTCTCACGAATATAATGTTCCGAAAGCATCTCTTCGTGAAATTCACATTTATGATACAAAATTTGCATTAATGCGCGTTGGCGTGGATTTGTTGCAATATATTGTAGCCCGAGTATAAGTTTTTCACGCATCAACCTGAGCGGATTGTTCTGCCACTCCGCGGTAAGGTCAATGGTGATCAATTCACTCAGTGCTGGTTGCTGACGCCAGATTTCATTGAACAGTTGTATTTTGTTCTCAAAGTGCCAGTAGATGGCGCCACGTGTGACCTGAGCGGCATCGGCAATGTCGTTCAGCGTAGTATTTGTCACGCCGCGCGCAGCAAACTGCGCGATCGCCGTGTCAATCAGTAGCTGGCGTGTTTTAAACGCCTCTGCTTTGGTTTTTTTCACCATGGCGTAACCCTGCATGGAAGAGAAAATAGAGACGACGATAATGACACTATTTTATCTTTAATTCATCCCGAAGAATTAAAAACCGTCGAAACAACAAATATAATCACAATAAATAAATTGATATTATTATATTCATCAGCCATATGTTATTACAGCCCACGGCATAACGTTATATTTAGAAACAGTCCGCCAATAAAAAACACACTTATCTTATCTCCCTTTTATGTTTGCGTGCCTTTCGAATGGTGAATAAATAACTATTGCTTACATAGCCACCTTATTATTTGTAGGATAGCAAACTATTTATTTTCTCGGCTTCTGTTTTCTCTATTACCTGCGACGGTAAATAGCGAGCTTCGGTTTATAAGGAACTGCAATGACGAAATACGCCAGGTTTTCACTCCTGCCCACCTTCATCATCATTTCGGCTACGTTACTTGCCGGTTGTAACGATCAGGATGAGAAGCAAGTTCATCCTCAGCAACCTCAGGTGACGGTTCACATTGTGAAAACAGCGCCGCTGGCTGTGACCACAGAGCTGCCAGGCCGCACATCTGCATTCCGCATCGCCCAGGTACGCCCACAGGTAAGCGGTATCATTTTACAGCGCCACTTTACTGAGGGCAGCGACGTCGAAGCAGGACAGTCGCTGTATCAGATTGATCCGGCAACCTATCAGGCCGATTACGACAGCGCGAAGGCCGAACTGGGGAAAAGTGAAGCCGCCGCGCAGATAGCGCACCTGACGGTAAAACGCTATGTGCCGCTGGTAGGAACCCAATACATCAGCCAGCAAGAGTATGACCAGGCTATTGCTGACGCGCGTCAGGCAGATGCGATGGTCGTTGCCGCTAAAGCCTCGGTGGAGAGTGCGCGTATCAATCTGGCTTATACCAAAGTGACGTCACCCATTAGCGGGCGTATTGGGAAATCCAATGTGACGGAAGGCGCGCTGGTGACCAATGGGCAAACCACCGAGCTGGCAACCGTACAGCAATTGGACCCTATCTATGTCGATGTAACGCAATCCAGCAGCGACTTCATGCGCCTGAAGCAGTCCGTCGAGCAGGGGAATCTGCAAAAAGAGGCCGCCGCCAGCAATGTGGCGTTGCTGATGGAAAACGGTCAGCCTTATCCACTGAAAGGCACATTGCAGTTTTCCGACGTCACTGTCGATGAAAGCACCGGCTCCATCACCCTGCGCGCCGTCTTCCCTAACCCGCAGCACACCTTGCTGCCGGGGATGTTTGTGCGGGCCCGCATCGATGAAGGCGTTCAGCCAGGCGCCATTCTGGTGCCGCAGCAGGGCGTAACACGTACGCCGCGCGGTGATGCCACCGTGATGGTAGTGAATAACGATAGCACCGTCGAAATGCGCAACGTTGTCGCTACACAGGCCATTGGCGACCAATGGTTGATTAGCGAAGGGCTGAAGACGGGCGAGAAGGTGATTGTCAGCGGCTTACAGAAAGCACACCCCGGTGCGAAGGTTATCGCCGTTAGCGATGAATCCACTCCGACTACGGCGCAGTAAGGTATCCCTACGAAATGGCTAACTTTTTTATCAAGCGTCCGATTTTCGCCTGGGTGCTGGCTATCATTTTGATGATGGCTGGCGTGCTGGCGATTATGCAACTGCCGGTTGCACAATATCCCACCATCGCGCCACCGGCAGTCTCTGTTTCCGCGAATTATCCGGGGGCCGATGCACAAACGGTGCAGGACACCGTCACACAGGTTATCGAGCAGAACATGAACGGTATCGATAACCTGATGTACATGTCCTCCACCAGCGACTCTGCAGGAAGCGTGACAATTACCCTGACCTTCCAGTCGGGCACCGATCCGGATATCGCGCAGGTACAGGTGCAGAACAAGCTTCAGCTTGCCACGCCGCTACTGCCCCAGGAAGTACAGCAACAGGGGATCAGCGTCGAGAAATCGAGCAGCAGCTTCCTCATGGTGGCCGGCTTTGTCTCCGATAACCCGTCCACCACCCAGGATGATATTTCTGACTACGTGGCGTCTAACATTAAAGACTCCATCAGCCGCCTTAACGGCGTGGGCGACGTGCAGCTGTTCGGTGCGCAATACGCAATGCGAATCTGGCTGGACGCTAACCTGCTGAACAAATATCGCCTCACCCCGGTTGATGTCATTAATCAACTGAAAGTACAGAATGACCAGATTGCCGCAGGTCAGCTTGGCGGAACGCCTGCGCTGCCGGGGCAACAGCTTAACGCCTCCATCATTGCGCAAACGCGCCTGAAAGATCCGGTTGCGTTCGGTAATGTTACGCTGCGTGTTAACACTGACGGCTCCGTGGTGCATCTGAAAGATGTCGCGCGTATCGAGCTTGGCGGTGAGAACTATAACGTGGTGGCGCGAATTAACGGCAACCCAGCCTCGGGCCTGGGCATCAAACTGGCGACCGGCGCCAATGCCCTCGATACCGCAAAAGCGATTAAAGAGAAGCTGGCAGAGCTACAACCTTTCTTCCCGCAAGGAATGAAAGTGGTGTATCCGTACGACACGACGCCGTTTGTGAAAATCTCTATCAACGAGGTGGTGAAAACCCTGTTCGAAGCGATCGTGCTGGTTTTCCTTGTAATGTATCTGTTTTTACAGAACATCCGCGCGACACTTATCCCGACGATCGCCGTGCCGGTCGTGCTACTGGGGACGTTCGCTATTCTGTCGGCTTTTGGCTACTCCATTAACACCCTCACGATGTTCGGGATGGTGCTCGCCATCGGCCTGCTGGTCGATGATGCCATCGTGGTGGTGGAGAACGTTGAGCGCGTGATGGCTGAAGAGCATCTGCCACCAAAAGAAGCGACAGAAAAATCGATGTCGCAAATTCAGGGGGCACTGGTCGGGATTGCCATGGTGCTGTCGGCGGTATTTATTCCTATGGCCTTCTTTGGTGGGTCGACCGGGGCGATTTATCGCCAGTTTTCCATCACCATCGTATCGGCGATGGCCCTCTCGGTACTGGTCGCATTGATCCTCACCCCGGCGCTGTGCGCCACTATTTTGAAACCCATGTCACCAGAGCAACATGAGCATAAGGGCGGGTTCTTTGGTTGGTTTAACAATCTGTTCGAGCAGAGTGTGGGGCATTACACCGACAGTGTGAGTCGGATACTGGGTTCAACGGGCCGTTATCTGCTGATCTTTGTTCTGATTGTGGCAGGAATGGTGATGCTGGCGTTGCGCCTCCCCTCCTCTTTCCTGCCAGACGAAGACCAGGGTGTCTTCATGACCATCGTTCAGCTTCCTGCCGGGGCGACGCAGGAACGCACGCAGAAGGTGCTCGATCAGGTTACGCATTATTACCTGAACAACGAAAAAGCCGATGTGGAAAGTGTTTTTACCGTTAACGGCTTTAGCTTTAGTGGCCAGGCTCAGAACGCCGGCATGGCGTTTGTCAGCCTGAAACCGTGGGAGCAGCGCGAAGGAAAAGAGTCGAAGGTTACCGCTATTTTGAATCGTGCTAATGCGGCATTTGCACAGATTACGGATGGCTTTGTACGCGGTTTTAATATGCCACCGATTCTCGAACTGGGCACCGCGACCGGTTTCGACTTCGAACTTATCGACCAGGGCGGGCTGGGCCATCAGGCATTGACCGCCGCGCGTAATGAGCTGCTGGGTAAAGCCATGCAGCACCCGGATATACTGGAAGGCGTACGACCTAACGGCCTTGAAGATACGGTGCAGTTTAAACTGGATGTCGATCAGGAGAAGGCGCAGGCACTGGGCGTGCCGCTTTCGGACATCAACGAGACCATTTCAGCCTCGCTGGGCGGCGCTTACGTTAACGATTTTATCGACCGTGGTCGCGTGAAAAAAGTTTACGTGCAGGCCGACGCGAAGTACCGCATGCTGCCGGAAGATATCAATAGTCTGTACGTACGCAGCGCCAATGGCGAAATGGTGCCGTTCTCCACCTTTAGCACCGCGCGTTGGTCTCACGGCTCCCCACGTCTGGAGCGTTATAACGGGCTGCCTTCGATGGAAATTCTGGGCGAGTCGGCTGCGGGTAAAAGTACCGGTGAAGCGATGGCTATGATGGAACATCTGGCCTCGACGCTGCCTGCCGGCATTGGCTACGACTGGACGGGAATGTCCTATCAGGAGCGACTGTCAGGTAACCAGGCTCCAGCCCTTATCGGGGTTTCCTTCGTCATCGTCTTCCTCTGTCTGGCTGCGCTTTATGAGAGTTGGTCGATTCCGTTCTCCGTGATGCTGGTCGTACCGCTGGGGATCGTCGGCGTGCTGTTAGCCGCCACGCTCTTTGGTCAGAAAAATGACGTCTACTTTATGGTTGGCCTGCTCACCACCATCGGGCTTTCGGCTAAGAACGCCATTCTGATCGTAGAGTTTGCCAAAGATCTGATGGAGAAAGAGGGCAAAGGCATCATCGAAGCAACGTTGATGTCGGTGCGAATGCGTTTGCGCCCTATCCTGATGACATCGCTTGCTTTTATCCTCGGTGTATTACCGCTGGCTATCAGCAACGGTGCCGGGAGTGGCGCACAAATTGCGGTGGGTATTGGCGTTATGGGCGGAATGGTTTCCGCGACATTGTTAGCCATTTTCTTCGTACCCGTCTTCTTTGTGGTCATTCGTCGTCGCTTCAAAGGCAAAAGCGAATAAGGCTGAAACATAAAGGCGTCTTCGGGCGCCTTTTTTATGCAGTTTGATGGCTATAAAAATGAATAAGATAGTGATTCGTTCTTTCTTAAACCTAATCTATAAAACTCTCTTTTCTTCATTATTTTTACAATTCACATGAATTGACATTATTCCGCACGACGGTCTTTTTATCGCCAGTGATAAAATAGGCCCGAGCTCGTTAATAAGAGACTTAGCTTATTAAACGAAGGCGTGATTATTGAGGTAACACCATGAAAAGATTAATTTCTGTCGCACTGCTTACCGCACTGCTGGCAGGTTGTGCTCACGATTCTCCCTGCGTACCGGTCTATGATGATCAGGGACGTCTGGTTCATACCAATACCTGTATGAAAGGCACCACTCAGGATAACTGGGAGACTGCGGGCGCCGTCGCTGTAGGGACTGCCGCCGTAGCGGGCCTGACGATGGGGATCATCGCCCTTTCCAAATAATACTCTCCGCGCGCGGCCCTGCCGCGCGTTTGCCTTTCGGTGGTGCAATTTTTTACGCTTCCAACGTTATATAAATAAATACATATAGAACTTAATCACATCCTGCTTTCTTAAATATTGCCGCGTTGCAATTATTCGTGTTGCTTTTCACAACTTCATTTCATCCTACAGTTTGCTTATATTCACGGGCAAAACTGTTAGCGAACTGTTGCCATTAAAAAGAAAATATTTTGCGCCAAAATGTGGCTTACGTTGTAATTTCGCACTATTTCAGGGCGCTGATTTTATTTTTTCCTGTCTACACTCAGACATATTGCGCTTAATTACCTCGCGCAAACCTGGCACTACCTTTGCTTAGTAAAACGTAGAGCCTCTACGAAAGACAGGTTCAGGCGTTTCCCAAACGTCACTTATAAAGATAATTTTCCGCCACACAGGATGCATTATGAAAAAGATAATGATAGTCAGCCTCGCCGCTGCCGGCGCGCTGTTTGCGGTTGTGAATCAGGCACATGCAGGTACCACATTTGATGCCGTGAAGAAAAAAGGGTTCGTCCAGTGTGGGATCAGTGACGGCCTGCCCGGTTTCTCATACGCCGATGCCGATGGCAAATTTAGCGGGATTGACGTCGATGTCTGTCGCGGGGTCGCCGCTGCCGTCTTTGGCGATGCCAGCAAAGTAAAATATACCCCGCTCACCGCCAAAGAGCGCTTCACTGCGCTGCAATCGGGTGAGGTAGACCTGCTCTCCCGTAATACCACCTGGACCTCTTCGCGCGATACCGGCATGGGGATGTCGTTCACTGGCGTGACCTATTACGATGGTATCGGCTTCCTGACCCATAACAAAGCCGATCTAAAAAGCGCGAAAGAACTGGATGGTGCAACGGTTTGTATTCAGGCGGGCACAGATACAGAACTGAACGTAGCGGACTACTTCAAAGCCAATAACATGAAGTACACGCCGGTAACTTTCGACCGCTCTGACGAATCGGCTAAAGCACTGGAGTCAGGACGCTGCGATACGCTGGCCTCTGACCAGTCACAGCTGTATGCCCTGCGCATCAAACTTGGCAACCCGGCGGAGTGGATTGTACTGCCTGAAGTTATCTCCAAAGAGCCGCTCGGGCCGGTGGTGCGACGTGGCGATGATGAATGGTTCTCCGTCGTTCGCTGGACGCTTTTCGCCATGCTGAACGCCGAAGAGATGGGCATCAACTCGAAAAACGTCGACGAGAAAGCCGCCAACCCAGCCACGCCAGATATGGCTCACCTGTTAGGCAAAGAAGGTGATTACGGTAAGGATCTTAAGCTCGATAACAAATGGGCTTACAACATTGTGAAGCAGGTCGGCAACTACGGCGAGATCTTCGAGCGCAATGTGGGATCGGAAAGCCCGCTGAAGATCAAGCGCGGGCAAAACAACCTCTGGAACAATGGCGGGATCCAATACGCTCCGCCAGTACGCTAAGCACGGCAGTAACGGGCGCTGCACTGCGGCGCCCACATTTTCGTTCTGGTTCTGAGGTTTTTTTATGCGCCATCGTCACCCAACCGTAAAGGGAGCTCTCTCCTTTTCTAATCCCACGGTTCGTGCCTGGCTGTTTCAAATTATCGCTGTAGTGACGCTTGTTGCTATTGCCATCTATTTGATACACAACACGATTACCAATCTGAATAACCGAGGTATCACCTCAGGCTTCGCTTTTCTCGATCGCAGCGCCGGGTTCGGTATCGTCCAGCACCTGATTGATTATCAACAGGGTGATACTTATGGCCGGGTGTTTCTGGTCGGGCTGCTGAATACGCTGTTGGTTTCGGCCCTCTGTATTGTTTTCGCTTCGATTCTCGGCTTTTTCCTTGGGCTGGCACGCTTGTCAGATAACTGGTTGCTGCGCAAACTCTCAACGATTTACATTGAGACGTTCCGTAATATTCCTCCGCTGCTGCAAATCTTCTTCTGGTACTTCGCCGTACTGCGTAATCTGCCAGGCCCACGTCAGGCGGTTGGTGCCTTTGACCTGCTGTTTCTCAGCAATCGTGGGCTCTATATTCCTGCTCCGCAGTTAGGTGAAGGGCTGCTGGCGTTTCTGGCGGCCATTATTATCGCCATCGCCGTCTCGATCGGGCTTTATCGCTATAACACACTACGTCAGATAAAAACGGGGCAACTTCGTCGTACATGGCCTGCGGCACTGGCACTCATTGTCGGCTTACCACTTCTGGCTCACGGGCTCTTTGGCGCGGCATTGCACTGGGATGTGCCGGAACTGCGGGGGTTTAACTTCCGCGGCGGCATGGCGCTTATCCCTGAACTGGCAGCGCTCACCCTGGCGCTCTCCGTTTATACGTCGGCATTTATCGCGGAAATTATTCGTGCAGGTATTCAGGCGGTGCCATATGGCCAGCATGAAGCGGCGCGTTCCCTGGGGCTGCCAAATCCTGTCACGCTGCGCCAGGTGATCATTCCTCAGGCGCTTCGGGTCATCATTCCACCGCTTACCAGTCAGTATCTGAATATTGTGAAGAACTCCTCTTTAGCGGCAGCGATTGGTTATCCCGATATGGTGTCACTGTTTGCCGGAACGGTACTCAACCAGACCGGACAAGCGATTGAAACTATCGCCATAACCATGTCGGTTTACCTGATTATCAGCCTGACGATTTCCCTGCTGATGAACCTCTATAACCGCCGCATCGCCCTGGTCGAGCGTTAAGGAGACATGATGACAAAAGCACTGTTATCGCATCCGATCCCGCCCACGCCAGCTTCGTCCTGGCGACCGCTTGTCTGGATGCGCAAAAACCTGTTTTCCAGCTGGCTGAATAGCCTGCTCACCTTGTTCTGCCTGTGGTTGATGTGGCAGTTAATTCCGCCGCTGCTGAACTGGGCATTTTTGCAGGCCAACTGGGTTGGCACGACGCGCGCTGATTGTACGAAAGCCGGAGCGTGCTGGGTCTTTATCCACCAACGTTTTGGCCAGTTTATGTATGGCCTCTACCCACACGATCAGCGCTGGCGAATTAATCTGGCGCTGCTGATTGGCCTGTTCTCCATTGCGATGATGTTCTGGCGCAGCCTGCCACAGCGCGGACGCTACATAGCTGGCTGGGCGGTTATCTACCCGGTAATTGTTTGGGGCCTGCTATATGGCGGGATTTTCGGGCTGGATCGCGTCGAGACGCGCCAGTGGGGCGGGTTGACGCTGACGCTGATTATCGCCGCTGTTGGTATCGCGGGGGCACTACCACTTGGGATCCTGCTCGCGTTAGGACGACGTTCAACCATGCCAGTGGTGCGAATTCTGTCGGTCATTTTTATCGAGTTCTGGCGCGGTGTACCGCTCATTACGGTGCTGTTTATGTCTTCTGTCATGCTGCCGCTGTTTATGGCGGAAGGCACCAGTATTGATAAGCTGATTCGCGCGTTGGTCGGTGTGATCCTGTTCCAGTCAGCCTACGTCGCGGAAGTGGTGCGCGGCGGGCTTCAGGCGCTGCCAAAGGGGCAATATGAAGCAGCGGAGTCGCTGGCGCTGGGCTACTGGAGGATGCAGGGACTGGTGATTCTTCCACAGGCGCTGAAACTGGTGATTCCAGGTCTGGTAAACACCATTATTGCGCTGTTCAAGGATACCAGTCTGGTGATCATCATCGGTCTGTTTGATCTCTTCAGCAGCGTGCAACAAGCGACCGTCGATCCTGCCTGGCTGGGGATGTCGACGGAAGGATATGTCTTCGCTGCGCTGATCTACTGGATCTTCTGTTTTAGCATGTCGCGCTACAGCCAGTATCTGGAAAAGCGCTTCCACACCGGGCGTACACCGCACTGAGGTAACTATGAGCCAAATTTTAATGCAACCCGCTGACGCGATGATTACGCTGGAAAGTGTGAATAAATGGTACGGGCAATTTCATGTTTTAAAAGACATTAACCTGAAAGTGAGGCCGGGTGAGCGTATTGTCTTGTGTGGGCCTTCGGGTTCAGGGAAATCCACCACCATTCGCTGTATCAACCACCTGGAGGAACATCAACAGGGGCGAATTATTGTCGATGGGATCGAGCTGAATGACGATCTGCGTAATATCGAGAAAGTACGCCAGGAAGTAGGCATGGTGTTCCAGCACTTTAATTTATTCCCACATCTGAGCGTTCTGCAAAACTGTACGCTGGCCCCCATTTGGGTGCATAAAATGCCAAAGAAAGAGGCAGAAGCGCTGGCGATGCATTACCTTGAACGTGTGAGAATTGCCGAGCATGCACATAAGTTTCCCGGGCAAATTTCCGGCGGGCAGCAGCAACGTGTCGCGATTGCCCGTTCTCTGTGCATGAAGCCCAAGATTATGCTGTTTGATGAACCGACATCGGCGCTCGATCCAGAGATGGTTAAAGAGGTGCTGGATACGATGATTGGGCTGGCGCAGTCGGGTATGACAATGCTGTGTGTCACGCATGAGATGGGGTTCGCGCGTACCGTCGCTGATCGTGTGATATTTATGGATCGTGGAGTGATTGTTGAGCAGGCCGCGCCGGATGAGTTTTTTGCACATCCCAAATCGGAACGCACACGGGCATTTTTATCGCAGGTAATTCATTAGTTGATATTTTTTGGCCGGGTAAGGCATAGCCTCTGTCCGGCTGAATAGTTTTATACCAACCCACGAACGCAAAAAGGCCATCCTTTCGGATGGCCTTTTGCTTTATTTGATGTCTGGCAGTTCCCTACTCTCGCATGGGGAGACCCCACACTACCATCGGCGCTACGGCGTTTCACTTCTGAGTTCGGCATGGGGTCAGGTGGGACCACCGCGCTACTGCCGCCAGACAAATTCTTTTCTAAATCTGCCGAACTTTAACCGAAAAAACTGGTGCTGATACCCAGAGTCGAACTGGGGACCTCACCCTTACCAAGGGTGCGCTCTACCAACTGAGCCATATCAGCACACTAAATTTGATGCCTGGCAGTTTATGAATCACTTTGTGATTCACCCTTCGGGCCGTTGCTTCGCAACGTTCAAAAGCTTTCGCTTTTGTCCTACTCTCTTATCGAGTAGCGAACTGCCTCAAAGGTCAGTGCCATACTTCTTAATTTGATGCCTGGCAGTTCCCTACTCTCGCATGGGGAGACCCCACACTACCATCGGCGCTACGGCGTTTCACTTCTGAGTTCGGCATGGGGTCAGGTGGGACCACCGCGCTACTGCCGCCAGACAAATTCTGTTGTATTAACCCGCTTATTGCCGGTTAATGTAATCTGTTATCAAGCTTACTTATCGATGTCTCTTCGCCAAAACATCTTCGGCGTTGTAAGGTTAAGCCTCACGGTTCATTAGTACTGGTTAGCTCAATGCATCGCTGCACTTACACACCCAGCCTATCAACGTCGTCGTC
>QNRL01000008.1:303854-341263 GCA_003315335.1 Pseudocitrobacter faecalis | reverse complement strand
GCGGGGCTTTAAGGCGAGCTTTCGAATCTTTAACTTGTCTTTCTGCTTCTGTTCCTCTCGTCGTCTTTTCTTGTCTGCTGCTTTCTCGGCTTTTTCTCTTTCCTTGTTTCTTCGCTCCAGAGCTATCTTTGTGCCGCAATCTGGAGAACACCACCACTGATTAGCGAACGCCGGATGAAACCATTCTCTGCATTCGTCGTTTTTGCATCTACGCCTTGGTGTTCGCATGCTCCCTCCAGTGCTTCATCATGATTGAATGTGGTACACGAAGCTTTATTCCATGAGCATTAGCCCATTGTTGCACGCCGCTTTCTGGCCTGTTTATTGCCGATGCGATAACCGGAAGTGGAACTTTGCCAGCTACTCTGGTTATGTAGTCTTTCTCTTTTTGAGAGTAAGGCTTTGGAGGTGTTTTAGGTCTAGCCATCATCTTCCTCCAGCATCTGTCCGTTAGGGTCTGCCATTAGCTCGCTGCAACAATGCTCACAAATATGAATCTCCAGCACATGAAGCTTTTCGCCGCAATTGGCGCAGGTCATAGCTCTTGAGTTGCTCTGCTGTTCGTAGGATTGGGCTTCTGATTGGCTAAGCATGGTTGGCATCCACATTGTTGGAAAATTCGCCGTGAATACGCTCCGCTTCCAACCTTCTTCTAACGGCCTCTTCCTTGCACTTTCCTGAATAGAGATGAATGCGTTTTCCATCTTTCATAATTTGAGCAAGCCAGTAACCTTTTGAAAAAGAAACGCCTTTGATGCCTGAGGTATTATTTTTACCGATTTTTGCGTTGCAGTTATTTTGACTGCTGTCTGCGGACCTAAGGTTTGAGATTCTATTGTTCAGCTTGTTTCCATCCATATGATCGACTATCTCTGGGAAGTGGCCATTGAAAAAGAAAAACACCACCCGATGAAGGCGATATTTTTTTCCATCAATAGATATGGTCATGTAGCCTTTGCTATCCAAAACGCCCGGCCTATCTCCTTTTTTTGCGTTGTATGTGACATCAATATTCCTGACAAGTGGCTTTGATTTATTGCCTGGGCGGTAGTGAAATAATTCATGCAATCTTTCTACTGATAACTGTGAATAGTCCATATCTAACTCCAAATCTTCTGCTGAAATCTCTTATCCACTCTCGGTTCTTTCGCGTACTCAGGAAGAAGCGCAGCGACATTCCACAGGCGCGGGTCTGTGCTTAGCGTTCGTTGAGTTTTTACGTTGCGGGAGTGGTACTGATTGATGAGGGTTGTTGCTTCGTCGGTGGTGAGATTTAAATGGTGGAACCATGTGAGCCTTGCCACACATCCTCCTTTGTCTCTGGCAGTGGAAATTGACCTACTGGAGTCCTTTCGCACCGAATGCACCATCGATGCCAGTAAGGTTGCCCTGGTCGAAATCGATAGTCGTCTTTGCGCTCTCCGCATCGGTAGCAATGTTTCATGCCGCATCTCCAAATCTGGCTTTCCACTCCAGCGCTAATCTGGCTTCGTCAGACCACTTAATTCCGCGCTCTGTACCGAATGCCTGGATAAGCTCCAGAAGCTCTGCAAACTCGCTAACCCTCATCTTGCTGGTTGACTTACCTATCACCACGAACCCGTTATTATCCAGATTTGGTACCACATCCTGCTTCTTCAGTGCTGCGGTGAAGATGCACTTCCAGCTTTCAGCGTCCAGCCATCGACCATGCCAGTTAACCTGCTGAGAGATATCACGCAAAGTGGCCCACAAACGTTTGTTTTGCTCTCCTGAGCGCGTTCTCTCGGAGATGGTTACTGTGATTGGCTTTTCGTAGGATGGAAGGATTTGCTGTATAGCTTGAATGGCGTTCTGCTGATGAACTGGAGAGCGTATTTCAAAGGTTATTTTCTTCATCGTAAGTCCTATAATCAGTCTTAGTATCTGTTATTGGGGTGAAAAGCATATGCCATCGCTTTATATCTATCGCTCTAGACCTGTCGATGAACGCTTTAGCACATTCTCTATTGCAGAACCGATAGACTTTCCACCACTCCCATATTGACGGATACGCTTTACTGAGCATTTTGAATCGTCTCTTGCCGCAATAATCGCATCTGCATGTAAACAAGCTCATACTCACTCCTTCACTTTGATTCCAGCGGCGCGGAGAACCTCTTCAATTTCCCATCCCGCATGAACCGGATAGCGTTCTGAACCGTCGCAGCATTTATCCTTTTCGCTATAGGAAACTGCAACATCATCCCAATAGTCGTCAGGTGCATGACCGGCTTGAATCCAGATGAGATGAGCGTGTGGTTTAGGCAATTCAATCTCGATAGCTGCGCGAGATGCCTGCCATGCCTCCCATTTTTTTTCGGTTGCAAGATGGCTGTACCCACCACTCTCACGCCTGTCTAGCATTATCCCTCTGTGTAAATCTGAATTTGTCGTACTTGCAACCCATTGCTCGAAAGCCTTTCTTGATTCGTCCATATTCCCTCCATCACTTTTTTTTGCGGGGGAAGCAATTTATCCCCTCAAGTAACACGTAATACATAACCGAATGCACCAGGGCAATTAACGCACAAAACACCCACATCCTCTCGGCCCTGTAGTGCCAGCTATAATCAAACACATAGGATTCGTACTGGTGAAATGCCAGAAGCATTCCGTACATAGCCAGTTGCCAGAGAGCATTCAGAAACCAATACTTTTTCCTGCTCATCATTCCTCTCCATCAGCGTGCAGGGGTGTTATTAATCTCGACTGCCTTTCCATCTGTCTACGTCTACGCTCAGGATATGTTTTGAGCCTTCTATGAAGGTAATATCCAGCAGGCCAAATCAGTAGGGGAGTAATAATTGGATAAATCATAACCACTGGCACCATGAAAATTAGCTTCACTAAATCACCAACCTCCATAGTCCATATATCTTTAAACTCAAGCCAGATGCGAAAAGGCGCTGTGAGAATCAATGGGTATGAATCTGCGCAACTTGCGACACAATCCAGATAGCTTGGCCTGTATCCTTTCAAAACTGATGTATATGGGTCTTTAATGAAATCGTATATGTTCATAGATACCCCGCCTCTCTCAACCTCTGGTTGATATCTTCATCCAAATAAAAAAGGGCCACTGTGTAAGTAGCCCCTGTTATTAACTCTGTGATGTAGGCAGTCATTGCCAGCACTTTTCATCATTGCGTCCTTCCCACCGAAGCCAGACGATTTCATAAACGAATGGGATAAATGCTTCGAAGAACTCATTCCATTGTGATTTTCTAAAACCAGTCACCTCATCTACCATGCGCTCAAGCGGATGCAATCGCTCAGTTGGACGATTTACTCCGTACAACCTTTCGAATTGTTCAATCAGTTCTGGTTCTTCAAGGCATTTGTCCAGCACTGCTACAAACCTGGGGTTGTTGATAAATTCTAAAATGATAGTTGAGTGTATTTTGTTCATTCAGTACTCCGATACATTCTCTTGCCGCCACACCTCGTCATATTCAGACTTAGGCATGTTAGCGATATAACTGTAAGGTGAAGCGCCTTCAATTTGGAGGAACTGGTGAGACTGCTCATCAAGAAATAACGGGACGCCACCCTCCCAGCCCTCCCCATTCCTCTGCTTTTCCAGCATTAAGACAGATGCGGGTGCAGCAAGAAGCTGCTGGTCTTTCTCGCCAATCTGTTCGCCAGCCTGAACGCGCTGCAACGCTCTCTCGCGAGCTTTATTGCGCCAGATAATAAAAAGGTTATCTGTAAGGTCTGTAATGGCCCCTGAGCCCTTAACATCCATTTTTCCGGTTGGCTTCTCTTCGCTGTCTCCCTTACGGGAGTGAGTAACAAGGATGATGTGAGAGTTGGTTTTGTTTTTGAAATCGCATAACGCATCAACAAAGGCTTTCTGCCCGTTGTAGTCATCATCACCAATACCGCATTTCATTAGGCTGTCTATGACGAATAGCTGGATGCCGTAGCGCCGTCTGGCGTATGTGAATATTTCAATTAACCGTTCAGCTTTAGCGGTTCCAGTTAAGCCAAATAACCAGAGCTGGTCATCATAAAACTTGAATGCGGATTCGATTTCCAGTACTGGTGGCATTTTGCAGCATGTAGCCTGTCGGGTCAGGCGTTTAAGCAGAACTCCGGGCTTTAATTCAAGTGATGCGACGCATGCCTTCACTCCCTGTCTCATGGCCTCCAGCACCATATGCCCTACTACCTCTGTTTTTCCGTGACCATTGACACCATTAACCAGAGTTAACTCTGCCTCACGAAACTGGAAGTTGTATGCCAGGGATTCCCATGGTGGATTGAACAGATACTGCTGCTGGCCGTAAAACGCGTTGACAGTATCCTGGTAAAACTCGCGAGCGCTATAAAGCTCTTCAGGGTCGAAATAACTTGCCGTACCGATATGCTGCCAGATTTCATCCTCAGTCATCCCGGCCTGCAAACATTCGTTGATGTCTTTGTGGGGCAGCGTAACAAGACGGCAGCGATGTTCACCAAGTCGGCTTGCTATTTCCCTTGCGGCTTCACGACCAACATCATCAACGTCCATCGAGATAAATATCTCCTCAAACCTGTCGAGGTTGTGATACTCAAACTCAATCCACTGTTGCTTAGCTCCTTTTCCGCCACCAAACGGCACGGATAATGCTGGGATGCCGTATTGTGCATAGCTCATGCAATCAATTTCGCCTTCACAAAGAACAACCGCCCTCACGCCTGCGTCCAGAGCCTGCCATCCGAACAGGCAGGGCTCGCAATCACCTTCGGCCATGATGACTTTCTTCCCATCCGGCCGCTCGGTACTGATTCGCTTTACTTGCAGTAGTTCGCCATCACGTTTGTATGGGATCACCAAGGCATCCAGTTCTCGCTCTCCGTTCCACACCTTACCGCTGACAATCTCGTAACTTTTTGCAACTTCTGGCGATATGCCACGCGATTTTAGGTACTCAAGATGGGATTCTTTTCTGGTAACGTAGCGAGCGACTTTCTTGCGATCTGGTCTGGAGAATCTCTTCTCTCGCCTGGCGTCGAAATGGTGATCGTCATCTTTGATACCGAGAAATGCTTTCGCTTCCTGCATGGCCTGATGCAGGTTAATACCACGGCATGCCATCCACAAATCGAGCATGTCACCGCCGTCTCCCTCAGCGAAATCAGCCCATTTTTTCTTGCCGTTAAGGTTAACCTTCAGGCTGTTTCCCTTTTCACCGTTGACGTTACCGGCAACCCACTCATGCCCCTCTTTCTTGCCGCCTGGTAACAGGTGCGGAGCCACCCTGTCAACCTGAGACCAAAGCAGGTCGCTAAGTTCACTTGGCTTCATAATTCCCTCAGCTTGAGATTTTTAAACCAGAAATCGACAAACGAAATACTTAACCAGCCGTGGTTATAACCAGCGACCAGTAGCGATTTGATTTTTGATTTCATGATTCACCTGTCGAAAAACACGTAGCCAGTTTTCGATACGGTGATGACTGATGATGGCTTGGCTTGTTGTGCTGCGGTTGAAGGCTTCTCGTCGTTCCAGCGCTGACCGTTGAGGTATGTCGATGGATGAAGCTTGTCGAAGCCGAATTGCTTTCCAACACGAGAGGCAATATCACCTGCAAGGAACGTGGCAAATTCCTCTGGGGTTCCGCCGTTATCGCTACGCCATATCTGATATTGAGTTCTGAAAGCTGATTTGGCTGATTTCTTCTCCAGCTTACGCATTCCTGCAAGCCAGAAAATGTTTTCGAATGCGTCATCGATGACCTGGTTTTTGTTTGCAGGCTGAGACGGTTTTTCCTCCACCGCCTGAACTTGTTCGGGCAATGTGTTTTTAATGTCTTTCTTGTCTTTTGTAATATTGTCTTTTGTGGTTAGCAACTTCTGCTTAATGCGATTAGCGGGTTCCGCTAAGTTTTTCTTAGCAGGTTTCGCTAATGTTTTGCGGAATCCGTTATTTTTTGTTTGCCACTCGGAAATATTGGTATTCATACCCACTTTCCGCCCCTCCTGTATCAGGACTTTCCTTCTGATAAGGTTGTTTTTGGCGGCAGAGCAGTGGGTGTAATGTTTATCAATCATCTCCTCGAATTGCTCATTGCTGATCCAGTCTGTTTTTTTGTTGTAACCATAAGTCTTGCGCCAGACAGCCATCAGGATGCACAGCTCTGTCTCTGGCAGCCCTGAGCACATGGTTGCATCAAGAAGTTCATTGGCAAGGCGCGAATAACCATCTTCGAGTTGCGCCACTTTCTTCTCCACCGGGGAGCGGTTATCCCCGAAGTTTGCATAAGCTACGTTACTCATGGCTAACCTCCGATTTGTTGTGCTTGTTTAACATCTCACGCAATGGTGCTGCGATGGCAGGATTTACCTGCTGATAGAACTGGTCACGAAGCACATCTTTTCGGTGATTAACGCGTTTATTTTCCTGCTGCTTTCGCATATAATTACTCCTGTGAATTGATCCAGTTGTTCGCACTCAGAACTGCATGGTGATTTGATCGGAACCCTCGGTTGCAGCCGGGGGTTTTTTATTGGATAGAATCGACGCTACCTGTTTCGCTAACCTCGCCATATCCTCATCAACTACACCCCATTCAAGCACCGCCAGAAGCATTGAGAGCTTCGGAATCCAGTCTCGTTTCCATCGGCTTATCTGTGCTTTATCGACGCCTACAGCCGATGCTGTTTTCTCTGTGCCGATGAGTGCAATCTTGTTGAGTAAGGCACTTTCAATCCGCAAGGCCTCGTTGCGTTTGTTTGCGTGTTCCATATGTGAATATATTCCTTAGTTAATAAGTGATTAGGCGCATTCATTGATGCGCTGTATTGAGTGGGCCGGAACAGCCCGCAGGTTTTTAAAGAGCGGTATTACTTAAGCTGCCTGTGACGGATGAGGAAACAGGTCAGATAAATCAGGGCGGATTTGGTAAGCAGGGACATTTCCATCGGTAGCCAACTCGATACGCTTGGCGTTCTCGGCTGAAACCTTTTTCTTCCCGTGCAACCAAGCCCATACAGACGGCTGCTTTACTCCGCAAGCTTCAGCTAACTTTTGCTGACTGCCTACGAACTTAATAGCCGCGCTAATAGCTTTGTTGACCATAAATAGCTCCTGCTTTTCTATGCAAGGTTAATAATAGCCAAAGCTATTCGGAAAGTAAATAGCTTTAGATATTTGATGCGGAATAGCTTGAGCTATAGGATATACGGCATGAAATACGAAACTTTTGCAGAACGTCTTACACACGCTATGAATGAAGCTGGCTATACGCAGGCTTCATTAGGTGACGCTATTGGTATGGCGCAACCAAGCGTGTGGAAGCTCACATCTGGTAGAACCAAAAACACTCGCAAGCTATTCGAGATCGCCAAGGTTTTAGGCGTTCGTCCTGAGTGGCTCTCTGATGGCGAAGAGCCTATGAGAAGTGAGGGTATGCAACCTCGCAATCCTGATTCTACAATTCCTGATGAGAGTACATGGGGAGTTGTGGAACCGTGGGATGATCACACGCCTCTCCGTGGTGACGAGGTTGAAGTTCCTTACCTCAAAGACATTGAATTTGCTTGCGGAGACGGTCGCGTGATTGATGAAGATCACAACGGCTTCATGTTGCGTTTTTCTAAATCCACCCTTCGTAGGGTAGGTGCCAATAGTGATGGAAGTGGTGTTATTTGCTTCCCAGCTAGAGGTAATAGCATGGAACCGAATATCCCTGACGGGACTACAGTAGCTGTAAACACGAACGACAAGAAAATCATTGATGGAAAGATTTATGCCATCAACGAAAATGGTTGGAAACGCATCAAATTGCTCTACCGTAGCGGCCCAGACCGCATAAGCGTTAGAAGCTACAACAGTGCTGAGTACAATCCAGAAGAGAAGTCACTTACCGACATTGAGATCATCGGAAGAGTTTTCTGGTGGTCTGTCGTAGACTGCTAAGCAATAGATATCTCCCTCCAAACCCGCTTCGGCGGGTTTTTTTATACCTTTCTTCCAGAAAAATTCCTAAACGCAAAAAATAAATTCCTTTAGAAATCAACCATAAAATAGCTAAAAGCAATTAATTATATCTTTGGCTATTTACAGAAATAATAGCTTTGGATATAGTTAGTCCATCAGCAGGACGCACTACTCACCAGGACGGTGAATGCTCTTTAACAACAGAAGGCCTGATTCGGGCCAACAATACCTAACCAACAGGAGGACACCAAATGGTGCACTAACGCGGTTAGACCGCAGCCGAAAGGCCATGTAGCAGTAATGATGCTGCCCTGAGTCGCCATCGAGCGAGCCTGCTTAGCATCGGGTCAAGGTTCTAATTAAAAGTAGCTCCGGTAAAGCAGCGTGAACGCCAGACACGCACCGGTTATCAGCGGCGAAAAAGCGACAGCACCTCAAGGGCATGAGCGTGGCCACTACGGTTAGTGGCATCAATACCAAACGAGATGGGTTTGGGATTGGATGAATGCGCAGGCTGATGCGTCGTTTACTGGGTACAAGCGGCCATAGGCAGAAATGCCATGAATTGAGCGGCTGAATGGCTCCGCTTCCAAGTCAGCAAAGCCGGAGTTCAGCGCCGGCCATCCAATCACCAAAACCATTTCAGGAGGCAATCATGACTAATCGTGAACACAAGAAGTTATTACGCGCTATTCGTCATCAACAGCAGCTTCGAGATAACCAGATGCTAGCCAAGAAGATTGACCGCGCTTTTACACGCATCACAGAGGGATGTAGCAATCGCGTTGTGGCTGCTACGTCACTGGGTAGCCTGAGAGAGAAGAAATCTCAGGAAGAGTTACCAGAGCGTTCTAATCGCATTTACTACAGCAAGCCTTCCCGTGAGATGGGAGTTACTTGTGCAGGTCGTCAGAAACTGAAGTTAGGTAGTAAGCCACTTATTTGAGGTGAACATGAGTCGTCGACTTGAGATTTTGAAGGAATCTCTCACAAAGAAAGAGGCGCTTTTTAACGATCGTTTGCAGCAGCATTTTGACACGGTTAAGGAAGCAAACGGTCAACCACTTAATGACAAGCGCAACGGACGAGCAACACTTAACAAATGGGATAAACAGAGCGAAGGATTGCGAAATATTGAAAGCAGCATTCAGCGCACAAAGGATGCGATTGAGAAAGAAGAGATGAAGATCGCTATTTCTGAATCAGTGTCGATCCCTGATTTTATGCAGGAAGCAATTGAAGCAGGTCTAATCACTCAGTGGCGAAAACATCCCCGATTCTTCTTTGTTAATGGCGTAAAGCATGGTCGTATCGTTCTTAACGAAGAAGCTGGAACAATTGGATATCGATACCTTAACAAGGTTTCAAAGGAAGAATACCCAACCTTTCGCGACGTGTTTAACAAGCTAAATCAACAAAGCCGTAATTATATCAAGGCCGCATAGTCGGCCTTCTTTTGGCAGCAAGCCACAGAGGTGAATATGAGATTCAAAGGTACGAAAGGTGAGTGGGAAATCATGATGGACGACGATGAAATTAAAGTCATCCAGTCTAGCTCACTCGAAAACGGTTCTGGATGGCGCTCGTATGTGGCCATATGCAATGAAGTTCAGTGCAGTGAGGATGCAAACCTGATAGCAGCAGCTCCTGATTTGCTCGAAGCTCTGCAAGAGGTCGTGAAGATGCTGGACGCCGCAGGGTGTGGAGCAGCAATGGTAAAAGCAAAGTTAGCCATCAGCAAGGCTCTTGGGGAGGAGTGATGGATAAGAAATACATCGTCGAAGTTATTGAGCGCGAGACAAAGGAAGTGATTAAATATTTTGAATTTGATAACTACCGCAAAGCCGATCGTGTTGAGGAAGGACTGCTCCGTCAAAGCAATCTGGAGAGGTTTAATGTTGTAATGCGCGTTGAATGACAACTTATAGCTAATTCTCTGAGTTAGCTATGGGGTGCAATACCGCGCCATATCATCCAAAGGAGACGGCGGATGATGTTCTGATTAAATGCCTTAACCATCCCTTGATAGTCTTGCCGCTCTATATGGGCGGCATTTTTTACTCGTATATCAATAACTCTTCGTCGAGGAGTTTTCGCTATGCCTATAAAACTATAAGGAGTTACCTGATGCAGACCTTAAATCTCGCAGGGGCTACCGCGTCAGGTAGCTTCAATGCAATCACTTCAATTCAACATTCACGCCAACATATTTTGACTGGCGCTGACTTTAAACAACCGCGCGTTAAAAGCTTATTAGAACGTCTGGTTGAATTCCTAAATCAAAAGGTTCAGCCGTGAGTATTGCCGACACCTGGACAGATGATGCTTTTATCCGATTGATGAAAGATTTGATTTCTGAGGACAAAGAAAATGAGTCTCGCGAAAAACATGAAAGAGAGCCAGTTGCAAAGACGGATGTTTACGCAGCAAGCCCTTTATTACCGTCTCAAGGGTGACCGCAAAGCAATGTTGGCTCACTTAAACCTTTCCAGAATCGAAGTATTAAATCAGCGTTATTTCCTGGGCGAATGCCCATTCTAAAGGTGACCAAAATGAAATTTGAAAAAGCCATGAGAAAGAAAGCCAAGCTACGGCTGGCTCTTACCGGGCCAAGTGGATCGGGTAAAACCTACAGTGCGTTGCTTGTAGCTAAGGGAATTGGAGGCAAGATTGCTTTCATCGATACTGAGAAAGGTAGCGCGTCACTTTATTCTGACATTGCAGAATTCGACGTTCTGGAATTAGACCCTCCCTTCTCACCTGAGCGATTTATCGAAGCGATTAAGTCAGCAGAGGATGCAGGATATGACTCTCTGGTTATCGACAGTATTACTCATGAATGGGGTGGCGTTGGTGGATGCCTTGAGCTTGTAGACACAATCGCAAAAGCTAAATACCGCGGTAATAGCTGGTCAGCCTGGAGTGAAATTAACCCGCGGCACCGATTGTTCCTCGACGCGATTCTGCGCTCTCCAATGCATATCATCGCCACCATGCGCAGCAAGACAGAAACAGCCCAGGTAGAAGAGAACGGCCGCAAGAAGGTCGCCAAACTTGGTATGAAGTCAGAGCAGCGTGACGGCGTTGAATATGAATTCACTACCGTTCTTGATATCGGCCACGAAACGCATCATGCGATCGCCAGCAAAGACCGTACAAAACTTTTCTCTAACTCTGACCCAGTAATCCTAAGCGAAGAGACTGGTAAGCAGCTTCTTAACTGGCTTGAATCTGGCGTAAACCCTCACGAAGAAACTCTTAAATCGTTCGTTGATATGGCTGGTCATGCGCAGAGCATGGATGAGCTTAAGCCGCTTTTTGAAGAGGCATGGAGAACACTTCGCGGAACCGATTATCAGTCAAAAGCAAAAGAGGTTTACGACGCTCGTAAATCAGATTTCGAACCAGCAGATAAGGCAGCATAAATGGCTAGTAGAGGCGTCAATAAAGTAATTCTTATTGGTAGATTAGGCCAAGACCCGGAGGTGCGCTACGCACCTTCTGGTGCGGCATTTGCGAATCTTACCGTGGCAACATCAGAACAGTGGCGAGATAAACAAACAGGTGAGCAGAAAGAGCAAACGGAATGGCACCGCGTAGTAATTAGCGGAAAACTTGCGGAAATTGCTGGCGAATACCTGCGAAAAGGTTCTGAGGTTTATCTCGAAGGAAAGCTGAAAACCAGAAAATGGACTGACCAGGCTGGAATTGAGAAATACACAACTGAAATTCAGGTTGGTATTAACGGAACAATGCAGATGATTGGAGGAAAGCGAGAAGCCGATAATCAGCCTAAAGCACCTCAATCTGCACCACCACCGAAACAGCAAACATCGAATGAGCCTCCTATGAACTTCGATGATGAAATCCCCTTCTGATTTAAAACAATAAGGACTTAACCATGAATACACCTCTTCAAGGGGCGGGATACCTGCATCTTACAAAACGCTACCGCACCAAAGAAGAGGTGCTTCAGATGCTTAAAGAGCACGTGGCAAATGGTTGCAACGGAGTGCAGGAAACAAGAGATGAACGAATGCTGCGTAAATATCAGGAGCGTCACGCAGCCTCTATATGGCACGCAAACACTATCGCCAGACCATATTGGCAAATTACCGGGCCGGTTCGTCCGTTTGAATATACCGAAGAGCGACTCAGGAATTACATAGGTCGATACGGTAATACTCGTAACGACTGAGGAATACATCATGAAACTAAACATAGATTTGGGTAAATACGTTATCACCGGCACCAAGCACGACCTTGTTCTCAGCGAAAAGAAGAAAGTAACCGACGAGAAAAGTAAAAATTTTGGTAATGAAGTTTTGGTGCGCTGTGGTTACTACAGCAAGTTTGAGCATCTGGTTAAAGAACTATGCCATCGTGAAATTCTAGCATCAGAAGCGCAATCTCTTCAGGCGTTGCAGCAGCACATAGAGACGCTTGGACTGTCATTGAGTAAAGCGATTAATGACTTCATGGAGGCGAAATCATGTTAGCCAGACAATACGACCCTTCATTAACTCCTGGTGAATTAGTAGCTCGCCAGAGAATCAGACCTTACCCACCAAGCGAAGAACTGTTAGCGCGTAATTCATTCCCAAGTGTGAATGAAAATAAATATCTGAATGCAAGATTGCCGGGAGTGAAGAAATGAAATTATTTGAGATGGAAGGATTTCTGCGCGGAAAATGCATTCCCGGCGATTTGAAGGTAAATGAAACAAACGCAGAATATCTTGTGAGAAAGCTTAACAAGATTAACGAACTAACAGCAGCGCACTCAACGATTGAGAAAGCGCGTGAAGTGACGAACTGTCCGGCAGGTGTGGATTTGCAGGTGCATTTGAAGCAACTGGTGGCGCAATCTCGAATCGAAGGTATCAATTACGCAGCCAGTCGCCTAGCCGCTGCATATAACCAAGGATTCATCGACAAGCCACTATCTGAAGTCTTTGACGTTGTTCGAATGATTCTCTCAGCGAAAGAGGATTTGGCTACGCCTGGCGAGGATGGATTATCCGGCGAGTACGCAGAACAGGCATTGAAGGATTGGGAAGCGGAGTTGAGCGAGGGGAAAGCATGAATATGGCAACGTACCTGAACACAGGCTTAGCTCTTCTCGGGTGGCTCTACATCATGTGCAAAGCAGGTCAGTGGGTTATTAGAAATATTCTTACCCAGTGGGATAAGCGACGTAAACAGTCACGCCGCCAGAAGGCAGTTAACGAGTTTTATGATGCCTTCGAGCTTGGTGCAATGAGTCCTGGCGACACGGTAAAAATCGCCACCAAAGGCGACCTGACAATCATGATGTTTCGCAAGGAGGGAAAGGCATGAGCATGACAACAGAACTGGCGCAGCGTATGAAATCGGCGGCGCTGAAGGCAAGCGATGGAGGCTGGGTAAAAGAGTCCGGCGACGGATGGGAGGCGATTTGTAGCGCTAATGACCAGGCTAACGGCGGATTCATCATTGCGCATCTTGAGGGGCCAGACGCGGCAGCAAATCGTGAGTTCATCCAACTTGGCAACCCCGCTAACGTGCGGGCTCTGGTAGAGGCGCTGGAAGCCAGAGATAAGCAGATTGCCAAAGACGTTCAGATAAAAGCCCGGTTATGTCGGGAAAGTAACAGCCTGCATGACAGGTTGCGCGACGCAGAGAAGCGCATCACTTGGCTGGAAACCTACAGCAAAGCCACACTCGAATTTAGAGAGGCCGCGCTGAATGAGAATCGTCACCTCAAGTTAGAGCTGGAAATTGCAGAGAAGCGCAACGCAGAACTGGAGGCGCGGACGGTGAAGTTGCCAGCCACTAAATTTTGTCCGGCAGAGTACGCAGGGAGCCAGCTATGGGAAGAGGTCGAAATCTGGAATAAGGCAATAGAGGCTTGCGATGCCGAAATCCGCGCCGCTGGCGTAGCCGTGGAGGGTGAATGATGGCCAAGACACAGATGCAGTTAGCAAATCGAGCGTGGCGCACTGAGACGAAAGAACTTGGCTGGCATCGCGGCTGGAAAACAGGCCGTAAGGGTTGGAAGGCGTTCTGTCGTGAGAATGCAGCAATAACAGTAGAAGAACATCTGAAGACTGACCCGCCATTTACTGACCAAGCTGACGCTAATTGGCACGTTGCTGAAGAACTCACTTACTGGACGAATTAACAATGACAACCCCAATCACAAAAGAGCAAGCCCAGCGGCTGCGCAATGATTTTGAATGCTGGCAGCAGGACTACGACCCGGTAGCCGACAAAGAGCAGTTTGACATGTTTGGCCTCGGCATGATCGCCATGGATGCGCTGCTGGCGGCAATGGACGCCGAGCCTGTAGCCGACGTTGTAGCCTGGCACAAAGAAGGCGAAGAGCGTACCTGCGATATCCGTTGGCGACGTTTCGATGTTGCGCCGGGCCCGCTGTTTGCTGTGGCGCATCCTGTGGCGTTAGTGCCTGATGATATTTCCGGTCCACTTGCTCATGCCTACAAAGAGCTGACGCCAACATTCATGCGCAACCACATTGCAGTATTCGAGCGTTACGGCATTACTCCAAACGATAGCTCAACGGTAATTCAGGCCCTTCGCATTGCTCTTGATGGTATTGAGCGCCGCGCCGCCATGCTCAACCATTCCTAGAGTGAGCGCGATATGGTTGAACGTGTAAGCCAGTCTTACAAGTTACCGCCAAACTCATTCACTGACGATGAGCTTGAGATGATGGCTCACGGAGATAATCCGCAGGCTAATGCGTATCGTGAACTGCTGGCATTCCGGCGTGGAACCAGTCAATAACCAACCTCGCACAGTCGGGGTTTTCTTTTATCTGAACTCGCTATGGCGGGTTTTTTTATTGGAGTGAATGATGATTCTTGTTATCAGCGCTACCTATCTCTGTCGACGTGGAGATATTGATGTCGATGCTTACGGATTCATGGCAACACTAGGTCTCATTGAAATCTTTGTAGAGATTGCTCTTCTCGCTTCAGTATTAGGAAAGTAATTATGGAATCACACAGCCTCACACTCGATGAGGCCTGTGCATTTCTCAAGATATCCAGACCTACCGCCACCAACTGGATTCGCACAGGCCGACTGCAAGCAACCCGTAAAGACCCTTCCAAACCCAAATCCCCTTACCTCACCACCAGACAAGCCTGCATTGCGGCGCTTCAGTCTCCGCTGCATACTGTCGACGTGAGCGCGGGTGATGACATTAAAGAGGAAATAAAATGTCACTCTTCCGCAGAGGTAAAATATGGTACGCCTCGTACTCGCTCCCGGGCGGGAAGCGAATTAAGGAATCTCTTGGCACAACGGAC
Organism: Pseudocitrobacter faecalis; assembly: GCA_003315335.1. Classification (GTDB taxonomy): domain Bacteria; phylum Pseudomonadota; class Gammaproteobacteria; order Enterobacterales; family Enterobacteriaceae; genus Pseudocitrobacter; species Pseudocitrobacter faecalis. The sequence goes on along the minus strand of QNRL01000008.1, from coordinate 326,003 downwards.
AAGCGGCAAGCTCAGGAGTTGCACGACAAGCGAAAGGCTGAACTCTGGCGAGTAGACAGACTCGGTGACTTTCCGGATGTGACTTTTGAAGAGGCTTGTTTGAGATGGCTTGAAGAGAAAGCAGATAAGAAGTCTCTCGATTCTGATAAGAGTCGAATTGAATTCTGGTTGATGCACTTCGAAGGGATTCGCTTAAAGGATATTACAGAAGGGAGGATTTACGCCGCTGTTAGCAGGATGCAGAACAGGAAGGATAAGGAGATATGGCAGAGCAAGGTGGATGCGGCGAAGCGGAAAGGAACTGAGCCACCTGCATTTACGCCAAGACCAGTAACAACGGCAACAAAAGCCAAGCATCTGGCGATGATGAAAGCTTTATTGCGTGCAGCAGAGCGTGACTGGAAATGGCTGGAGAAGTCACCTGTTATCAAAATCCCTTCAGTGAGGAATAAGCGTGTCAGGTGGCTTGAAGCAGAGGAAGCTAAAAGACTGATTGATGAATGTCCGGAGCCGCTTAAGTCGGTTGTTAAGTTTGCGCTGGCAACCGGACTCAGGCGTTCAAACATCATCAATCTTGAATGGCAACAAATCGACATGCAGCGTCGCGTTGCCTGGATAAACCCGGAGGACAGCAAATCAAACAGAGCAATTGGCGTTGCACTGAATGATACAGCATGCCGGGTGCTTAGAGACCAGATTGGTAATCACAATAAATGGGTGTTCGTCCACACCAAAGCCAAGCATCGCCCCGATGGAACTCTGACACCTACAGTAAGGAAGATGCGGGTTGATGATTCAGTAGCATGGAAAGCTGCATGTAAGCGTGCGGGAATTGTTGATTTCCGATTCCATGACCTGAGACATACGTGGGCTAGCTGGTTAATTCAGTCTGGCGTTCCGCTGTCTGTTTTGCAGGAGATGGGAGGTTGGGAGTCTATCGAGATGGTTCGCAGGTATGCTCACCTGGCACCGAATCATTTAACCGAACACGCACGTCAGATTGACTCGATTTTTATCAATGATGTCCCAAATATGTCCCACACTCAAAAACAGGAGGAAATAAAAGAGGCGTAACTGATTGATTTGAAATGGTACGCCCTACAGGATTCGAACCTGTGACCCACGACTTAGAAGGTCGTTGCTCTATCCAACTGAGCTAAGGGCGCATTGTGAAGCCAGAACTTCGCGGGGGTGAAACGCGAGGAATTATACGGTCACCGGACGGTGAGTCAATCCATTTCAATGTGAAATCAGGGTTGTTCGCGAAGATGGACATTACGCGAACAGCCCTTGCGTTTTTTTTAACCACTCTTCTTACGGTAGCCTGAGTGCTGCGAAAACCCTTACCTAACTTTAAGTATTGCCTTAGAGAAGAACCTGACTCTGGTGTCACAATGTCTGCTACTGGCTGTTTGACCGCATCGTTAGATAAGCTATAAGTGAAGACGCGCGTGACGGCGCCAGGAAGAGAAGCATGCGCATCGCAATTCGCAGAGAAAGGAGGCGTCGTTCAGGCACCGATCACCCTGGATTTAAGAATCCACACGCCTGGCCCCCGTTTTTTGATCGACTTGAACGCCTGACTCACTCACTTGCCCTCACGCACAAAACCGACTCCCCTCATTTTATTCTGGTCAGCAGCGATCAATTCTTACGGCAGGGGTTTCGTTTCGCCCCCTATCCACTGAGTAACGGTTGGGTAACCTCAACGCTGGATAATGCGCTGGACTTGCTTCCCAAAGCCCCCGGCGTGCAACTGCTGGTCGATATTTACTACACCGATGCGCCAGCCATCGAAACGCTGGATCGCTTGCGGCGCATCAGCTTTGCGTTTCCGCAAAATTATATTCACCTGATAACCCCGACACAGGACAAAAAAGCCCTGCATTTTATGAAGGCGGTGACAACGCTGCGGATAATCAGTCGGCACTCACCCTTTCGTACGCTGCGCAAAAAATTGCTTATGCCGCAGCCGATGCAGTTCAACCGGAAAAGTCATTTCTCACGTGATGAGTGGCTCATTCTGATGGCGCTGACCCAGGGGCGTTCGTTGAAATCCATCGCCAGCGATCACGACAAAGATTATCACAGGATTATCTATCGCCTGGGGCGCATTGTTGAACGGCTCAAGCTACAGCATCGCTCAGAACTTATTCACTTGCTGAAAAATCTTTCTGCTAGTTCAAACTGACAATTTCGTTAACCTCTTAAATCTTAGATTGTTTTAAGAAATTACTTAATCGAATTGATCTTTTTTTGTTAAATTTAAACAATATCGCAAACTTTATAACTATTCCTAAGACCCGATTTTAGATAGCGAAAGTCACTCTTAAACCAGTTCGTAAAAGTGCATTCCTCTGTTGTGTATTCATAAAGGAACCTTGCAAATAGCGCTATTTGCAGAGCTGACCGGCGTTAACGGCCAGATATCGTAGGGTTTTAGATTACAGAGATAAAATTTCTTTCTTTTGCCATTCCCATAGCTCGCATCGAGATCAAAAGGAATTTTTTGTGGAATAATCGTTGAATTGCGCCATTCCGGATATGTTTACCGATCGATTATTCCCCAATAATTGCGCCACATCAATTAACACGTTTTCAACATTTAGCATCTATTAATATTTATGCCTGGAAAAAAAGTTAAGTCCTCTACAGGATTTTAAACACCTGGTGGTAAATACCAAAAATAATTTGAATAAACTTTCTGACTAGAACATCATATTAATTACGGATTGATGCGACTTTAATAATGCTTTTCGGACAATTCATAGCAAGTATAATAGCCATGTACTTATCGTGTTATAAGAAAAGCCTTTTTCAAGGGTTTAGGCATTGTTTAAGTACCGGACAGAATTGTCACTTTATAATGGTACAAGTAGGGATAGATAACTCCTCTGGAAGTAAGCTAAAAATTAAAATTTTTTATTTATCCATTCGACTTGTAATAGTTTCCGTAAAGGAATCCCACGTAACTATTCCACCAGTCTGAGGCATATAAAGATGAAACCGGCATCCGTTATCATTATGGACGAACACCCTATAGTCAGAATGTCGATCGAGGTCCTGCTCCAAAAAAACCCACAGGTTCAGGTTGTTCTGAAATCAGATAATAGCCATGAAGTCATTGAATACATTAGGAATAACAATGTTGATATGGTTATACTAGATATTGAGCTTTCTGGTTCAGACGGGTTTTCATTACTCAAACGGATAAAGAACATCAGTGAAAGCACCAAGGTTCTTTTCTTATCATCCAAATCGGAGTCGTTCTATGCCTGTCGGGCGATCAGGGCTGGCGCAAATGGTTTTGTCAGTAAACGGAAGGATCTGTGTGATATCTATAAAGCGGTGGAGATGCTCCTGGCCGGATATTCTTTTTTCCCGGCCGACTCCATGAATATCTTCGGTGGCGGTAACACGCGCAGTAATAAGTTTAACGACATGCCGTTATCCAATCGAGAAATTACCGTACTACGTTATCTTGCTAATGGTTTGTCTAATAAAGAGATAGCAGCCCAACTATTGTTGAGTAATAAAACTATTAGCGCGCATAAATCAAATATTTTCACCAAACTTGGCGTGCATACTATCGTTGAACTGATAGATTATGCGAAAGCTCACGAATTACTCTAGCCCTTCATGAATCCCGGCCCTGAAACGGGCCCGGGAAGTCAGTTATAGTTTAGCGTAAAGGTTGCATCCGCATCGGCACTCCCCGGCTGTGGATTATCTGCCGTGGAAATGTAATTGGCGTAAAACGACAGAGTGGCATCCCCTTGTGCGTCAATGGCTACCGCTTTACTCTCCTGTTGTAACGGAAGGCGAGATTTATCCTCATCAAGGATCTCCACGGCAACGCGACTGGCCTGGCTTGTGCCATTCAGCGCCAGCAGAGTATTGTCCTGAGCGTCAGGCGTTCCGGCAAAGGTTATCGATACCGCCCCCGGCGGGCAGCCCGTCAGGCGAATCGAAAAGGGCATCGCCTGAGTTTTGCTGCCCGCCGTTTGGAGTTGCTTTGTGGGCCAGGATCCCAACTGGACTTCTTTCGCACTGTCGCTGGCGTTGACCACGCAGCTTAAATCCACAATATTGCCGGACAGCTGAATGTTGATCTCGCCCAGGGGCGTGGCCGCCTGTACAGTACTCATCATCGCCAGCAATGTCAGAGCACAGGTGAAATGACGTGGCATCTTGCCTCTCTTAATCGTAATCAACACGCAAATAGCCTCGCGATGTAAATATCCCTTCCGCGGGTTTATTGCCGGTAATGCTGACCGGCCACGCACGAATGCCCACCTGCGCCTGCGCGGCGTCATCCAGACGGAACGGGATGGTACTGCCCAGCGAATTTGGCGTTAGCGGATTACCGTTTGCATCAGCAACCACGAAACCTAAATCGGGATTGTCGGAGACCAACGCATTCCCCGATACTTTTTCAGCTTCGATACGCATCGTCAGGTACGCATTGGCTTCCACGTTGGTGCATTTAATTCCGATAGTTTTGCTCTGTGCAGGCACACTCGGTGGGCGCTGTCCGACTCCGGCCTGAGAAAAGAGCGATGCGCCAATGTCGCCAAAGTCAAATTCGACCACATTTCCGGCGTTAATTTCACAGCTTTGCGGCACTTCAATGGTGCCGCTGTAGCTGATGGTGTAAACGACGGTGGTGAGCGGATCAGCACTTGTCGTAGTGACATAGACCCTGAACATGGTCTGCTGAGGGATCACCACCATATTGATAAAGCGCCGTGTCACTTTAAGACGGAAAACCAGCCTGGAATCCGTTACCGGAAACGCTTTGTTTTTCGAGACGTTCGGGTGCGAACCCATCTGGATGTAACGCACCGGAGGATAAAACTCCCCTGCATAGTCATCCGTAATCTTCATGGCACCATCAAGATATTCATTCAGTTTTACATACTGGAATTTATCTTCCACGCTGGTAATCGGGAGATCGGTGGTATAACTTCGCATGGTCGTGTTGCCAGAGGTTCCCTTTGGGCAAATGGCGTTGACACCCACCAAACCCGACTTCTGCGACAGCGTAACTATCTGCCCCACCTGGTTATTCGCGCTGGTAAAAACATCCGTCAGGTTATAGGCAATATCTTTTGCAACGCCCTCCGAATTCGCACACACCGTCGCCCAGGCGGGAAGCGCCGTCATTCCCAGACATGCCGCCGCCAGTGCAAGGGCGCCTTTCATACTCTTATTCACGTTCACAGCGTGCTCCCATCATGGTAATCGCCTGATTTAAACTCTCCTGCGGGAGCGTATAAGTTGCCCGGCAGCGTTCCTGCGCGCTGTCGCCCCACTGAATGAGCAGCTCCCCGCTCAGCGGCAAACCGCTGAGGTAAATTTGCCCCTCTTCACCCACCATGCTGGTGACGCCACTGTTGATTTCACGCACGATTGCGCCAAACGGCACCACGCGATCGCTACGCCGTACCGTGATCAGCGCACGCACACCGATTCGCGTATCAAACGCCGCACGCACCAGCGCGCCGCGGGTGGGCACCACGCTGCTGACGTTGTTTTCCACATCCGTATGGTCATTCATGGAGTTGGTATCCAGCGCCACGCGGTTATAGCGATACACGGTGGCGTAAGGCATAACGGCGTAACCGCGCCAGTCGGTTTTCACCCCAGTCTGGTTTTCGATTTTCACGCCGCTCGCCCCCGGCGCTTTAATCAGCACGTTGGTATCGCCCAGCGGCTGGCTAAAGGTCACACCATCGGCATGACCGACCACGCCACCGGCCAGTTGCCAGTTAAAATCATGCTGATCGCGCGAATAGTTGTAGCCTGCACCGACTGTGCCGTAAGTCGCCTGCCAGTTTGCAGATGCGCTGCCGCTCGATCCATTGTTGCTGGTGTGGCCCTGGGTCACGCTGTAATTCAGGTTGCGTCCTTCCAGTAACGTGCCGCTGACGCCGGTTTGCCAACTGCTATCACCGTCTTTATTGCGGCTCGCGGAGGCGGTGGCATAGGCACGATCCAGCACGCTATCGCGACGATAGCCGTTCGGCGTAAACAGACTGAACGGAATAGAGACGTTCGCAGAAACAATTCGATCGGTGCCGTCGATACCTACCGAGCGGTTCCAGGACCAGGTCAACGAGTAGCTGACGCCTTTCCAGCCACCGGCATAACCAAGCTGATACCAGATATTGGAATCGCTGGTTCCCCAGTAGGTTTGTTCACTACCGGAGAGATAGACCGAACCGTAATCCCCCAGTGATTGCGAAATGTTGACCTGGAAACGCCCTTTTTTACTCCAGGTAAGGTTGTGATAGCTCACGACATCCGGCACGCCGTTTTTATCGTTTTCTGTGTCGGAATACTCATACCCGGACATCCGTTTCCACGCCACGTCATCAAGGGTATAAAAACCGCGCGTCGAGTAGCGATAGCCCAGCAACTGGAAGTTGGTACCGTAGCCGTTCAGGGATTTTGCGTACAAGAAACGCAGAGACTGCCCTTCATGCCAGCTATCATCGGCTAACTGGCTACGCGCATGGGTGACATCAAGAGAAATCGCGCCCCAGTCACCGAGGTTTTTGCCCGCGCCAATCGCCGCCGCCGCGTAGCGCGAGGCCATCTGCGTGCCGCCGTAAACGGTATAACCGCCCGGCAGACCGACAATCATCGTGCCCTGACCAAAGAATGGCGTATCTTTTTGGCTATTCCCGCTGCGGTACTCCCCGGCGACCAGGTCATACTTCAGTCGTCCTTCACGTTGCAGCAATGGCACCGTGGAATAAGGCACGGTGTAGCGCTGCTGGCTACCGTCTTTCTCCTCAACGGTCACCTCCAGGTCACCGCTCGATGAGGTCGGGTTCAGGTCGCTTATCGCAAAAGCGCCCGGCTGGACGTAGCTTTGATAAATCACATAGCCGTTCTGGCGAATCACCACCTTCGCAGGCGTGCGCGCTATGCCGCGGACGGTCGGCGCGTAGCCCTGCAGGCTGTCCGGATACATACTGTCTGAGGAGTAAAGCCGCCCACCGCGAAAACCGATGCTGTCGAACACGTCATTGCCGGTATTGCTGTCGCCCAACACCATTTCGCTTTTCAGCGGGATAATCGAGCGCTGAAGCCAGGTTCCGATATTTTCCCACTCGCTGTGGCGATGGCCGTTATTACGGGTATAGCGCCACGCGCCGTTATTACGCAACCGCCACGGGCCATAGTTCAGGCCGCTTTGCAAATTGAGGTAGTGGCTATCGTCATCGCTGCCTTTGTTGCCGGTGAGACTGTAGTTCAACAGCAGCGCAGGAATCCCTTCGTCCCACTCGTCTGGCGGAATATAACCGCGTGCACTGTTGCTCATCGCCGCCTGAGGCAGGCTGAGTCGCAGGCGTAGCGAGGCGAAGTCAAACGCCACCACGCTCCCCGGCAGCAGTGTTTCCAGCGCCACACAGTTTCCTTTCGGCTCACTGGCCAGCGCCGGGAAGGCCGTCATGTTGACACCCAGGCGCTGTAAGAAATCGCGCTGAATACAGGGTGCAAGGCCCGCTGCAGGCGGTGGCGCGCCCTCGGCGGCGACAAACGTGAGATCCTGGGTACCGATAAATTCATCGTTGCGCCAGATATCGACGCGATAAACACCCGGCGCTTGCTGGTGCCCTTGTTCAAAACGCGAAAGATCGGCCACCGAGGCCGTATCTTCCGACAAAAATGCGGGGTTAAAGTAGCTTTCGCCGCGCCCGTTGGGTGACCAGAGCGCCGCCATCACAGCCAGCGTCAGCATACTGAGCGGGTGGTGGATTTTCATGGTGTCGGCCTGCCCTGGCTTCATCAGAGATTTACGCGGTGAACGGGCGTGATCGCCCCGTAATCATTCACGCTCTGCCATGAAAGCGTGCCGCTCGCTGAGGCCGGAATTGCCTGTTGAGCACTGTTTTTCGGCGCAATCATCAGATTGTTAATGCGCTGACCGCCAAGCTGCAAATTGACCAACGTAACGTAATAAGGCGACGCATTGGTCACCTTCAAATGCGTGCCGCTACGCTCAAAACGCAGATGCGAGAGGGCTTCTTCCGGCGGCATCGCCAGATTTTTCGGGCGAACGAACAGTTTGATACGCGACAAAATCGCCAGTTGCAGAACGTTCTTCCCTTCGATATTCGCTTTGTTAACGGAAGGAATCGCCTTCACGTTCATCCAGAACAGCGACTCGCGGTCGGACGGCAGAGGCTGACCGGCGTAAATAATACGCAGGGTGTTTTCACTTTTTGGCTCGCTGACGAACAGCGGTGGCGTCACGACAAATGTTGATTCTTTTTTCCCGAGGTCGTTTTCAATCCATGCGTTAATTAAATAACGTTCTTTATCGTTGCTGTTAGTGATGGCCAGCGAAGTCTGTTTAGCATCCGCCGGATAAATAACGCGCGTAGCGCCCAGTGCCACTCCCCCGGATGCCTGTGCAGGCAACGAGACACACAGCAGTAAAAATGACAGGGCCATGCTTGATTTAATAAATGCGTTAATCACAACAATACCTTTTCTTTATTTGACGCTTCAGGGATAAAGCAGCGTAAACCAGACATCAGACTGAATAGCGCCTGGCATAACCTGGCCGGAAATAGCCCGATAGCGTGCGCTGAAATGAAATATCAGCTCATCATCATTAATGGGAAAATAGGAAACCGGCTGGGCATTCGGAATAATGTGCCGCTGGCTATTATCAAATAACGCCAGCCCTACCCCACTGTTTGGTTGACGGCCATCGACGCGCGAAGTGGTCATAAACACCAGCGGATCTTCCGTCGGCGTTAGCCCCTGGAAGGCTATCCCCACGGTCTGCGAGACATCTTTTCGACAGTCGACCAGGCGCAGCGTAAACGGTACCTGCGTGGTGGCAAAGCTACCCGGGCCAGTAAACGCGTTGGTACGGTACTGCCCCATCTCGATACGCATATTCTGGCTTTCAGTGGCGACAGCACAGGCGCTGTTAACCAGTTCGCCGCGCATTTGTACCTTTCCACCTTCGATGACAACTCTGTGTGCCAGCGCAGGCAGAGAAAGCATCAGCGTGGCCAGCAGGAACACAATCCCTCTCATTCGTGGCTCTCTTCAGGTGATTCGAGCCTCATCCCTGAGGCAAAGTCACTCCCTGTATTAGCGATTACTCGTACTTCATCACAAAGGTCGCGTCCGCATTCGCCTGACCCGGCTCTGCGGTATCCGCCGTCGCTTTGTAGCGCGCGGTGAAGTTCAGGGTGTTGGTACCCTGCAGAAGAGTCTGCGCAGAGGAGAAGGTTGCGCCATCCGGGCTCAGGGTTTTCGATTTGCTGTCGAGGATCTCGATACCCACGCCTTTCGCCGCAGTATTGTTGTTGGAAGAGTTCACCGCCAGCAGCGTTGCGTCGGTAGCGTCAGCCTGGCCGCTAAATGCCACAGCAGCGGTAGCCGAAACGCTCGGATCGCAATCGTTCAGAACGATGGTGAACGGCATATTGGTGGTGGTATCGCCGACCGCAGTAAATTTCGCCGTGCGATACTGGCCCAGTTCAACAATTTGATCTGAAGACTCAGTATTTACCGCACACGCTGCGTTGACTAATTCACCTTTAAAGTGAACGCTGCCGCCATTAACGGAAACCGGCGCAGCCTGTGCGGCACCCGCCATTAATACGAAAGACGCCATCACAGTAGAGGCAATAGTACTCAGTTTCATAGGTATTCCTTGATGAATTAAAACATTGTGACGAACCGAATATCCTGTACGACTCGCATGACATAGCACGGCAAATAATTGCCAGACCGCATAACCTCAGCATCCCTGAGAGAGTTAAAACACTGCCAAATAATAAGCAGTGAGATATTCCGGCGATAACACCGGAAGAATTTTATTTCGAGGGTAAGGTACAGAAATTAAATAAGAGAAAATACGTATAAACACTGAGCTCAGGCTAAGCCACGTCCTAATTTTCACCAGGACAAAACCGCACAATCAGTAAGACAATCGCCAGCGGGAAGGGCTTTCGCGCGAAAACTCGTAAAGGGTGACTGACAGAAAGCCCCGCATCTGACAAAATATGGCCATCCCCCTTTCGAAAGTGACAGATGGAATCTTCTCTCTGATGGCAGCTAAGATTATTGACGGTAAAACGATTGCGCAGCAGGTGCGCTCTGAGGTTGCGGAAAAAGTACAGGCGCGCGTTGCAGCAGGAAAACGTGCCCCCGGGCTTGCCGTTGTGCTGGTTGGCAGCAACCCGGCCTCACAAATTTATGTCGCAAGCAAACGCAAAGCCTGCGACGAAGTGGGGTTCGTCTCCCGCTCTTATGACCTGCCGGAAACCACCAGTGAAGCCGAACTGCTGACGCTTATCGACACCCTGAATGCCGACAAAACCATTGATGGCATCTTAGTGCAACTGCCGCTTCCGGCAGGCATCGATAACGTAAAAGTGCTGGAACGCATTGCGCCTGATAAAGACGTTGACGGTTTCCATCCGTATAATGTGGGCCGCCTGTGCCAGCGCGCGCCGCGTCTGCGTCCGTGCACGCCGCGTGGTATCGTTACGCTGCTTGAGCGCTACAACATCGACACCTATGGGCTGAATGCCGTCGTTATTGGCGCATCCAACATCGTCGGTCGCCCGATGAGCATGGAGCTGCTGCTGGCCGGTTGCACCACCACCGTGACTCACCGCTTCACCAAAAACCTGCGTCACCACGTTGAAAATGCTGACCTGTTGATTGTCGCCGTCGGTAAGCCTGGCTTTATTCCGGGTGACTGGATCAAAGAAGGCGCAATCGTCATGGACGTCGGCATTAACCGACTGGAAAATGGCAAAGTGGTGGGTGATGTGGTCTTTGAAGATGCGGCAAAACGCGCGTCTTACATTACCCCGGTTCCGGGCGGCGTCGGCCCGATGACCGTTGCAACACTTATTCAGAATACGCTTCAGGCCTGTGAAGAGTATCACGACGTCGAGGAAGCATAATGGCCACATTCTCTTTAGGAAAACACCCGCACGTAGAACTGTGCGATCTGCTGAAACTGGAAGGCTGGGCCGAAAGCGGCGCGCAGGCGAAAATCGTCATTGCCGATGGCCAGGTGAAAGTTGACGGCGCGGTAGAAACGCGCAAGCGCTGCAAAATTGTCGCCGGGCAAACGGTGAGCTTTGCGGGGCAGAGCATTACCGTTACGGCGTAAGCCGAATGATACCCGGCACCCTGCCGGGTATTCCCTCCCCTTGATACCACCGACTTCACAAAATTTCCCTCACTCCTCTCGCGGTCAATTCTCGATCAACTTCAAAAAATCACAATCTCCTATGACGACGCTTCATAATCTTGTTGCGGAAATTTTACGTTTCTCCGACCATAAGTAGAACGTTCTAGTAGAACGTTCTACTTACAATAACAGCGCGATTTACGCGCAATTCATTATCTCCAGTCGGGGGAACGGGTATGGGTTTGCTGTCCGGTATTGTTAAATCATTGTCAAAACTATCGATGATTGGTCGCGCATTAATGCTGCCAATCTCACTCCTGCCCGCGGCCGGTTTGCTGCTGGCGTTCGGTGATAAATTCCATTTGCCGCTAATGATGAACGCAGGCGGGGTTATTTTCGATAACCTGCCGATGTTGTTCGCGATTGGTTCGGCTGTGGGGCTGGCGTCGGAATCGGGCATCGCGGCACTCTCTGCCGCCGTTTCGGTGTTTGTCACCAATATCACCATCGGTACCGTGCTGAACATTACGCCGGAAATGGCGTCTCAGGGCGGGAAATATGCGATGGTGGTCGGCATACCGACGCTGCAAATGGGCGTCTTTGGCGGGCTGATTTGCGGTATTCTCGCGGCCTGGTGTTATAACCGCTTCCATGCCATGCAGTTGCCGGAATTTCTGGGATTCTTCTCCGGTAAACGTTTTGTCGCCATTGCCACCGCGGTGCTGTCATTCCTGCTCGGCCTGCTATTGCCCTACGTCTGGCAGCATATTCAGGCGGGTATTGATGCGCTCTCCACGGTGGTGAACGGTGATAATCAGGCAGCCTCTACGTTTATTTTTGGTCTGGTCGAACGCGCGTTGATTCCGCTCGGCCTGCATCACATCTGGTATCCGTCGTTCTGGTACTCCTTTGGCGACTACACCACGCAGGCAGGCCAGGTCATCCACGGCGATCAGACTATCTGGTTTAAAATGCTGGAAGAAGGCGTGAAATCCTTTAGCAGCGATACCTACCAGAATGCCGGTAAGTTCATGCAGGGCGAATTCCCGCTGATGCTTTTTGCGCTGCCTGCGGCCTGTCTGGCGATGTATCACGAAGCGAACAGCAAAAACAAAAAAATTGCTTTCGGTATTCTGTTCTCTGCGGCCCTCACCTGCTTCCTGACCGGGATCACTGAGCCGGTCGAGTTCACCTTTATTTTCGTTGCGCCTATCCTTTACGTCTTTAACGCCATCATGGCCGGGCTGGCGTATATGTGTATGTTCCTGTTGCACGCGCACATTGCCAAATCCTTCTCTGCGGGGATAATTGACTATATTTCGTTCGGCATTCTGCCGTCGTTTAACGGTTATCAGACCAACTTCCTGAGCGCAGCAATCGTCGGTATCCCGATGGCGATTATCTACTACTTCACTTTCCGCTTTGTGATCCGCCGCTTTGATATCAAAACGCCGGGACGTGCAGACGTTGTCGCCGATGCGAAAGATAAAACTGATACCGAGCTGGCAACGGAAATTATTGCCTTGCTGGGCGGCGCGCAGAATATCGATTCGGTCGGTTCCTGTATTACCCGCCTGCGTCTGGAGGTGTCACAGGGGGATAAAGTCGATAAGGATGGCCTGAATGGCGTCGGGGCGCGCGGTGTGGTCTTCGTCGGGGATAAAGGCATTCAGGTTATTTTCGGTGCCAGAGCACAGTTTATCGCGCAAACCATGTCCACGATGATTGGCAAATAATACTATGCCGATCGACGACGCCTCCGTTACGCTTGAGGGGGCGTCGTGGCATGAATCGATCATTTTCAGGGAGCGGAATTGAAGAAAGTCAGCATTATTGATGTCGCAAAACAGGCAGGCGTATCGGTGTCGACCGTGTCGCTGGTGCTGCGTCAGAAAGGGAAAATTTCTGAGGCGACGATCGGCAAAGTCCAGGCCGCCATTGATGCGCTCGGTTACGTTCACAACGTCGCGGCCGCCAACCTTCGCGCCAACACCTCCAATCTTATTGGCCTGATCCTTCCTGATTTCAGCGATAGCTTCTCCATTAAAGTGATGGCAAGCATCGTGCAAGAGCTGGAAAAACAAGGGTTTATGGTTTTTCTCGGCCAACCGCTCAACAGTCATGATCATTTAGAGCGCTGCCTGCTGTCATTTAAACAACAGGGCGTGGCGGGCGTTATCTACCTCGCGTCCGATGCCTTCAGCCTTCATATTCCAGACAAAATTCGCCACTGCCCACTGCCGTATGTAGTCGTTTCCCAGTCGCCGCTTGATGAGCAGTGCAACCTAGTGATGCGCGATAACCGCCAGGCCGCCGTCCTTGCCGCACGTTATCTGATTGAGCGCGGGCATCGCAGCATTGCCTACATTGGCGGGCGCGAAGACGATTTAATTCGCCAGCAGCGGCTGGCGGGTTTTCGCAACGTGTTAACGCAGTATGGCCTGGTGAATCGCGAAGAGGCGACGCCATGCTGTAGCGAAGATACTCATGCAGCAAGCCTCGTTACGCGCCAGTTGCTGGAAAAAAACAACACCATCACCGCCCTGCTGTGCCATTCACCAGCGGCAATGATTGGCAGCATAAGCGGGATTCACCAGATTGGGCGCACCGTGGGGAAGGATGTCTTTCTGACTCAGCAGGTCGCGCTGATTGGCTTTGAAGATATGCTTAACGTGAATCTCACTTCGCCCTCTTTTACCTATGTCTCATCATCAAGCGAAGAGACCGGGCGGCAGGCCGCGGGGTTGATTATCCGTAAGCTCAAAGAGCCGGAACTGCAAACGCAGAAAATTACGCTTTCCGGGCAATTGATTACGCGGGAATCAGCTTAATTTCAGAATCGTGCGCGGGCCTTACTGCGCCCGTTTGCTGCTATATTCTCCTGATTTATCCGGGAATGTTTCGCCATGCCAACCATTATCACACACGCCGCCGTTCCTCTGTGCCTGGGTTTAGGCCTTGGCAGCAGAGTTATCCCACCCCGATTACTGTTTACCGGCATTGTTCTCGCTATGCTCCCCGACGCCGACGTGCTGACATTTAAGTTTGGCGTGGCTTATGGCAACGCTTTTGGTCATCGCGGGTTTACCCACTCGCTACTTTTCGCTTTGGTGGTTCCGCTACTTTGCGTACTGATTGGCCGACGGTGGTTCCGGGCCGGACTGATTCGCTGCTGGCTATTTCTGACCGTATCGCTGCTATCGCACAGCCTGCTGGATTCAGTGACAACGGGCGGGAAAGGCGTCGGCTGGCTGTGGCCGTGGTCGGATGAACGCTTCTTTGCGCCGTGGCAGGTGATAAAGGTCGCGCCGTTTGCACTGTCGAGCTATACGACGGCATATGGGCATCAGGTGATTATGTCGGAACTGCTTTGGGTGTGGCTGCCGGGCGTGGTGTTGATGGGGATATTGTGGTGGCAAAGGCGTTGAAGGGTGCGCGCTGATGCCCTCACCCCGGCCCTCTCCCACAGGGAGAGGGAGAAAACCGCACATCCATTACCACCTGCGCTATCGGCCCGTTCTTCCAGAGGGTGAAGGCGAAAACTGCACTTAGTTTACCACTGGCTCTGTCGGTCCCCTGCGGGCCATCTTCCAGCACGATTCCCATCTCATTCAGACGGTCACGCGCCGCATCCGCAGCCGACCAGTCCTTCGCTTTACGCGCGTCGAGACGCTGCTGAATAAGGGCTTCGATTTCCGCGACTTCATTGTCATCCGCCTGAGCACCACTTTGCTGGAAGGCTTCTGGATCTCTCCCACAGGGAGGGGGAGAAAACTGCACTTAGTTTACCACTGGCTCCGTCGGTCCCCTCTCCCTGAGGGAGAGGGTTAGGGTGAGGGGTTACTTACGACGCCACGTCGTTCCCTGCGGGCCATCTTCCAGCACGATTCCCATCTCGTTCAGACGGTCACGCGCCGCATCCGCCGCGGCCCAGTCTTTCGCTTTACGCGCGTCGAGACGCTGCTGGATCAGGGCTTCGATTTCCGCGACTTCACCGTCATCCGCCTGAGCACCGCTTTGCAGGAAGGCTTCTGGCTCTTGTTCCAGCAAACCGAGAACAGCCGCGAGCGTACGCAGACAGGTTGCGGCCGCATTCGCTTCTTCACTGTTGCCTGCCTGTTTGGCATTGTTCACTTCTTTCGCCAAATCAAACAGCACGGCGTAAGCCACCGGAGTATTGAAATCGTCGTCCATCGCCTCTTTAAAGCGATCGACGTACTGCGCGCTGCGAACGAATTCAACATTCGTTGCCGAGGTGCCGCGCAGCGCCGTGTAAAGACGCTCCAGCGCGGAACGCGCCTGTTTCAGGTTGTCTTCGCTGTAGTTCAACTGGCTGCGATAGTGGCCGGACATCAGGAAGTAACGCACGGTTTCCGCGTCGTAATACTTCAGCACGTCACGCACGGTAAAGAAGTTGCCGAGCGATTTTGACATCTTCTCGCGGTCAACCATCACCATCCCGGAGTGCATCCAGTAGTTGACGTATTCGCCATCGTGCGCACAGGTAGACTGGGCGATTTCGTTTTCGTGATGCGGGAACATCAGGTCAGAACCGCCGCCGTGGATATCAAAATGATGCCCCAACTGTTTGCAGTTCATCGCGGAGCATTCAATGTGCCAACCCGGACGACCTTCGCCCCACGGCGACGGCCAGCTCGGCTCGCCCGCTTTCGACATCTTCCACAGCACAAAGTCCATCGGGTTACGTTTCACTTCCGCGACTTCGACACGCGCACCGGCCTGCAACTGCTCCAGATCCTGACGCGACAACTTGCCGTAGTTCGGATCGGTCGGCACGGAGAACATCACGTCACCGCTCTCAGCGACATACGCGTGACCGCGTTCAATCAGACGTTCAGTAATCTCGATGATTTCATGAATATGGTGCGTCGCACGCGGTTCAGCATCCGGGCGCAGAATGTTCAGGGCATCAAAATCTTTATGCATTTCGACAATCATGCGATCGACTAACTGCACAAAACTTTCGCCGTTTTCATTGGCGCGCTTGATGATTTTATCGTCGATATCGGTGATGTTGCGGACGTATTTCAGTTTGTAGCCAAGAAAACGCAGGTAACGCGCGACCACATCAAAGGAAACAAAGGTACGTCCATGACCGATATGACAGAGATCGTAAACGGTAATACCACACACGTACATGCCGACTTCACCGGCGTGAATAGGCTTAAATTCCTCTTTTTGGCGGGTCATTGTATTGAAGATTTTTAGCATCGATAATTCCATGTTGACGTGTGTGATCTGGGCTTGCGCCTGAAACGGCGTATTCTACCTTTAATTCAACTCTGAAGCAGCACACATTGCAAGGTGATCGAACCTCGCGGTTATGCTATAACAGGCGCCTATATACGACTCGCACGCGAGTTAACGCACCACTATAACGGAACAGGATGCAGAAATGGTTACTTTCCACACTAATCACGGCGATATCGTAATCAAAACGTTTGATGACAAAGCGCCGGAAACAGTTAAAAACTTCCTGGACTACTGCCGCGAAGGTTTCTACAACAACACGATTTTCCACCGTGTTATCAACGGCTTTATGATTCAGGGCGGCGGCTTTGAGCCGGGCATGAATCAGAAAGCGACCAAAGAGGCTATCAAAAATGAAGCCAACAATGGTCTGAAAAACACCCGTGGTACGCTGGCAATGGCGCGTACTCAGGCTCCGCACTCCGCAACCGCGCAGTTCTTCATCAACGTCGCTGACAACGACTTCCTGAACTTCTCCGGCGAAAGCCTGCAGGGCTGGGGCTACTGCGTATTCGCAGAAGTCGTCGAAGGTATGGACGTGGTTGATAAAATCAAAGCTGTCGCTACGGGCCGCAGCGGTATGCACCAGGACGTTCCTAAAGAAGACGTTGTTATCGAAAGCGTGACCGTCAGCGAGTAATCGTGGCGACACTCTTTATTGCAGATTTGCACCTGCAAACAGAAGAACCGGCGATCACCGCCGGTTTTCTGCGTTTTTTAGCCGGTGAAGCGCGTCACGCCGATGCGCTCTATATTCTCGGCGATCTCTTCGAAGCCTGGATTGGCGATGACGACCCAAATCCTCTGCACCAGCACATTGCCCGCGCTATAAAAGCGCTGGTCGATTCCGGCGTTCCCTGTTATTTCATTCACGGTAATCGTGATTTCCTGCTCGGCAAACGCTTTGCCCGAGAAAGCGGCATGACGCTTCTGCCACAAGAACAACGCCTGGAACTGTATGGTCGCCCGGTTCTGATACTGCACGGCGATACCCTTTGCACCGATGACGCAGGTTATCAGGCGTTTCGCGCCAAAGTGCATACGCCGTGGATTCAAAAACTCTTCCTGATGCTGCCGCTGTTTATCCGCCAGAAAATTGCCGCCCGCATGCGCGCCGACAGCAAAGCCGCCAACAGCCATAAATCGATGGAGATTATGGATGTTAACCCGCAGGCCGTTGTGGATGTGATGGAAAAGCACCATGTGCAGTGGCTGATCCACGGGCATACCCATCGCCCGGATGTGCATACATTGACCGCCAACGGCGAACCCGCGTATCGCGTGGTACTGGGCGCGTGGCATACGGAAGGGTCAATGGTGAAAGTCAGCGAGAAAGATGTTGAGCTGATTGCTTTTCCATTTTAGTAATAGAGCGACAAAAGCCCGCTTCACGCCTACGCAACCGTTTTCCTTGCCCATTTTCCATGCTATTCTCTGTGCCCTACATCGTCGTGTGCAGCACACCCACAGGAGTTTTAAGACGTATGTCTTCCCGCAATAATCCGGCACGTATCGCTATCGTGATGGGGTCCAAAAGCGACTGGGCTACCATGCAGTTTGCTACTGAAGTTCTTGATATCCTGAATGTTCCCCACCATGTCGAAGTGGTCTCCGCCCACCGCACGCCCGATAAACTGTTCAGCTTCGCCGAAAGCGCGGAAGAGAACGGCTATCAGGTGATCATCGCGGGCGCTGGCGGCGCGGCGCATCTGCCGGGCATGATTGCGGCTAAAACCTTAGTACCGGTGCTGGGTGTGCCGGTACAAAGCGCTGCCCTGAGCGGCGTCGATAGTCTCTATTCCATCGTGCAAATGCCGCGCGGTATTCCGGTCGGAACGCTGGCGATTGGTAAAGCGGGTGCCGCTAACGCCGCCCTGCTGGCTGCGCAAATTCTTGCCCAGCACGATGCCGAACTGCATCAACGCCTGGTCGACTGGCGTCGCGCACAAACCGATGAAGTGCTGGAAAACCCAGACCCACGAGGTGATGCATGAAGCAGGTTTGCGTACTGGGCAACGGCCAGCTAGGCCGCATGCTGCGTCAGGCTGGCGAGCCGCTGGGCATTGCCGTGTGGCCCGTCGGTCTGGAAGCCTCGCCGGAAGCGGTGCCGTTCCAGCAGAGCGTCATCACCGCTGAAATCGAACGCTGGCCGGAAACCCCGTTAACCCGCGAGCTGGCGCTTCATCCGGCATTCGTCAACCGCGACGTCTTCCCAATCATTGCCGATCGCCTGACGCAAAAGCAGTTGTTCGACAAACTCAGCCTGCCGACCGCACCGTGGCAACTGCTGGCCGAGCAAAACCAATGGCCTGCCGTTTTCGAACGTCTGGGGGAACTTGCGATCGTGAAGCGTCGCACCGGTGGCTATGATGGTCGCGGGCAGTGGCGCTTGCGTGCCGATGAGACCGCTCAGTTGCCTGACGAATGCTATGGCGAATGTATCGTTGAGCAGGGAATTAATTTCTCCGGTGAAGTCTCCCTTGTGGGCGCGCGCGCTCACGACGGCAGCACCGTGTTCTATCCGCTGACTCACAACCTGCATCAGGATGGCATTCTGCGCATGAGCGTGGCTTTCCCGCAGGCGAACGCACAGCAGCAAAATCAGGCCGAAAGCATGCTCTCGGCAATCATGCACGAGCTGAACTACGTGGGTGTGATGGCGATGGAGTGCTTCGTTACTCCTGCCGGGTTGCTGATTAACGAACTGGCTCCACGCGTGCACAACAGTGGACACTGGACGCAAAACGGTGCCTCTATCAGTCAGTTTGAATTGCATCTGCGTGCCATCACCGACTTACCGCTGCCGCCGCCGGTGGTGAATAGCCCGTCCGTGATGGTTAACCTGATAGGCAGCGATCTGAACTACGACTGGCTGAAGCTGCCGCTGGTGCATCTGCACTGGTACGATAAAGAGGTTCGCCCAGGCCGTAAAGTGGGCCACCTCAACCTGAACGACAGCGATACCGGACGTTTAAGCGCGACGCTTGAAGCGCTTACCCCGCTGCTACCGCCAGAATACGCCAGTGGAATTAGCTGGGCACAGTCAAAACTGGTTTAAGCCTAACGTGCCGGGGAACAATCCTCCCCTTCCCCGGCTCCCGTCACAAGCGTAGAATCCCGTCCGAGTCTCCCTCCCGATTTTTACAGAAGGATTTGCCCATGAATAATGGGACGGATTACCGGGCTATTTTGACCGCCGGTACCCCCATCATTGACGTTCGCGCCCCCGTTGAGTTTCAGCAAGGCTCGCTGCCTGCGGCAATCAACCTGCCGTTGATGAACGATGACGAGCGTGCTGCGGTCGGTACCTGCTATAAACGCCAGGGCCCCGACGCGGCTTTAGCGCTGGGACACCAGTTGGTGTCAGGCGAGATACGCCAGGCGCGCATTGATGCATGGCAGGAAGCCTGCGCACGTTTTCCATACGGCTTTCTTTGCTGCGCGCGCGGCGGCCAGCGTTCGCATATCGTGCAGGCATGGTTAAAAGAGAGCGGCGTCGATTATCCACTGATTGTCGGTGGCTACAAGATGCTGCGCCAGGCGGCGATTCAGGCTACCGACGAACTGGTTCAGCATCCGATCGTGTTGATTGGCGGCTGTACCGGAAACGGCAAAACGCCGCTGGTGCGCAATCAACCTTTTGGTATCGACCTGGAAGGGCTGGCACACCATCGCGGTTCATCCTTTGGCCGCACACTGGACGCGCAGTTTCCGCAAGCAACCTTTGAGAACCATCTTGCCAGCGCGTTGCTTCAGCGTAGCGAAGGACGCGAAACGGTGCGTTGGGTGCTCGAAGATGAAGGTCATATGATTGGCGCGAATCATCTCCCGGAGAGCCTGCGCGAACGCATGGCGCAATCGCCGATTGCGGTGGTGGACGATCCGTTTGAATTACGCCTTGAACGTCTGCGTGAAGAGTATTTTACGCATATGCATCAGGCTTTTATTGAGGCATTTGGCGAAGAGAAAGGCTGGGCCGAGTACAGTGAGTATTTGCATCACGGATTGTTCGCCATTCGTCGCCGCCTTGGTCTGCAACGCTTCGCCGAACTGACGCAACAGCTCGATCAGGCACTTGTTGAGCAACAGCAGAGCGGCTCAACCGAACCGCACTTTGCCTGGCTGGTGCCGCTGCTCAATGAATACTATGACCCGATGTACCGCTATCAACTGGAAAAAAAGGCCAGCAAGATAGTCTTTCGCGGCACATCGGAGGCGGTGGAGCATTGGTTGCTGGGACATTGATAACTGCAATATCCCTACCATTCACCGTAGGGATATTTTTTATCCTGGATAAATTCAACAATATCGTCATCATACGGATACGAAAAATCCGTTCTTGTTATCCCCTTGCACATATCCAATTTATCCCCTGATACCGTATCAATTTTGATCACTTCACTGCCGGTAAGCGGAATATTCGGTCTGCTGCTGTCCTCCAGCCAGACCCGCACTTTCCCTTCTGGTGCAAGGCCTATCAGCATAAACTGGTGATAGAGTTGCTCCCCGGGAAAAGCCAGCGAAGGATAAGGTGTCAGCATCATTTTCCATACCGTGCCGCTGAACGTAATCCGTGTTTCATACACTTTTTTATCTATCACCGAATCCCAGCAGAAATGGATAAACTGGGGAGGATTTTTAGCCTTATTGAACGAGGCGATACCCGCACTGAGATTACCCTGCCATGTCCCAACCGTACTTGGACTGGGAATTGCGCTGTCCAAGGCCCTGAAGCGGTAAAAATAGGCTCCGGTATCTAACAGTTCGGCATACGTTACTCTGGCTTCTAATGAATTCGGGTAAAAAAAGTTGAAATACCATTCATCATAGGGAGCGAGAAGAGATGTCAGCTCTTTACCTGTTGCCGTAAATGATGTCATATATGCCATCCCTGCCAGCAGCCCCATTGTTATCATTTTTTTCATTGTCGTTTTTCCTGGTATTTTACCATTCACCATAGGGATATTTTTTATCTTTGATAAATTCTGCTACGTCATCGCCATAGGGATAAAAAAAATCACTCTGGGTAATGCCTTTACACATTTCCAGTTTATCCCCTGATACCGTATCGATTTTGATGACTTCACTGCCGGTAAGAGGGATATTCGGTCTGCTGCTGTCCTCCAGCCAGACCCGTACTTTCCCTTCTGGTGCAAGGCCTATCAGCATAAACTGGTGGTAGAGTTGCTCCCCGGGAAAAGCCAGCGAAGGATAAGGTGTCAGCATCATTTTCCAGACCGTACCACTGAACGTTATACGCGTTTCATACACTTTTTTATCTATCACCGAATCCCAGCAGAAATGGATAAACTGGGGAGGGTTTTTGGCCTTATTGAACGAGGCGATACCCGCATGAAGATTACCCTGCCATGTACCCACCGTACTCCGGCTGGGGATTGCACTGTCCAATGCCCTGAAGCGATAAAAATAGGCGCCGGTATCTAACAGTTCAGCATAAGTTACTCTGGCTCGTAATGCCTTTGGGTAAAAAAAGTTGAAATACCATTCATCGTAGGGGGCAAGAAGAGATGTCAGCTCTTTACCTGTTGCCGTAAATGATGTCATATATGCCATCCCTGCCAGCAGCCCCATTATTATCATTTTTTTCATTGTCGTTTTTCCTGGTATTTTACCATTCACCATAGGGATATTTTTTATCCTGGATAAATTCAACAATATCGTCATCATCA
>QNRL01000008.1:0-303756 GCA_003315335.1 Pseudocitrobacter faecalis | reverse complement strand
ATTATCATTTTTTTCATTGTCGTTTTTCCTGGTATTTTACCATTCACCATAGGGATATTTTTTATCCTGGATAAATTCAACAATATCGTCATCATCAGGATAAGAAAAATCACTCTCGGTAATGCCTTTGCACATATCCAGTTTATCCCCTGATACCGTGTCGATTTTGATCACTTCACTGCCGGTAAGCGGAATATTAGGTTTATTATCATTCTCCAGCCACACCCGTACTTTCCCTTCCGGGGCGAGGCCTATCAACATATAGCGATGATAGTCCTGTTCACCATTACCAAGTACGGAAGGATACGGCGTCAGCATCATTTTCCAGACCGTGCCGCTGAACGTGATCCGTGTTTCATACACTTTTTTATCGATCACCGAATCCCAGCAGAAATGGATAAACTGGGGGGGGTTTTTAGCTTTATTGAACGAGGCGATCCCCGCACTGAGATTACCCTGCCATGTCCCAACCGTACTTGGACTGGGAATAGCGCTGTCTAATGCCCTGAAGCGGTAAAAATAGGCTCCGGTATCTAATAGTTCAACATAAGTTACCGAAGCGACTAATGCCTTTGGGTAAAAAAAGTTAAAATACCATTCATCATAGGGGGCGAGAAGAGATGTCAGCTCTTTACCTGTTGCCGTAAATGATGTCATATATGCCATCCCTGCCAGCAACCCCATTGTTATCATTTTTTTCATTGTCGTTTTTCCTGGTATTTTACCATTCACCATAGGGATATTTTTTATCCTGGATAAATTCAACAATATCGTCATCATCAGGATAAGAAAAATCACTCTCGGTAATGCCTTTGCACATATCCAGTTTATCCCCTGATACCGTGTCGATTTTGATCACTTCACTGCCGGTTAGAGGGATATTCGGTCTGCTGCTGTCCTCCAGCCAGACCCGTACTTTCCCTTCTGGTGCAAGGCCTATCAGCATAAACTGGTGGTAGAGTTGTTCCCCGGGAAAAGCCAGCGAAGGATAAGGGGTCAGCATCATTTTCCAGACCGTACCGCTGAACGTGATCCGTGTTTCATACACTTTTTTATCGATTAGCGAATCCCAGCAGAAATGGATAAACTGGGGAGGTTTTTTGGCCTTATTGAACGAGGCTATTCCCGCATGAAGATTACCCTGCCATGTCCCTACCGTGCTCCGGCTGGGAATAGCGCTGTCTAATGCCCTGAAGCGGTAAAAATAGGCTCCGGTATCTAACAGTTCAACATAAGTTACCGAAGCGACTAATGCCCTTGGGTAAAAAAAGTTGAAATACCATTCATCATAGGGGGCGAGAAGAGATGTTAGCTCTTTTGCTGAGGTCGTAATGCTCGCTCCTAAAAACCAAGCGATAATTGGTATGAGGAATCCCATTTTCATTTAATTTCCTCTCCGGCAAAGTTGTAGATTGTTCTTACCCAATTTTCATCAGGACGATTTACAAAGCTGAGTGATTCACTAAAGGAGACTCCAGAAGAAATGGCGTACTTATTCTCATAGTCGACACTATTCCAGTGAGATGAACAGTGTATATATTTACTAATCACTTCTACTTCTTGGGATAGAAATGGCTCCGAATGCTTACCATAAAAAATGGCTTTACCCTGTGCAATTGCCTTTTCCGCTATGTATTTTAACTCTTCAGGATACTGTAATTTAAATTTTTTCATTCGCATATGATCAAAAACCACCCCTGCTTCCTTTGCCACCTCATACATCACACGCAGAGAAACTTTCGACCAATCATTGGAGACATTACGACGAAACGTAACCGCAGCCGCCACGCGTTTTTGGGGATTATGATATTGGTCTGGAGGTATACTGTCGTCTACCTCTGTTTCAATTTTTACGACCCCTGTCGGGAGCAGCGGAGAAATCACCGAATGAGTAGGTAATAATTCAGCTTCCCTCGCGGCCTTACGATAGGCTTCTGTCGATTGCACATCCGCACCAGCAGGCACGGTTTGCATTTCGGGGCGACTTAAAAAAAGATACTCTTCCTCCAGGGGATTATACCCACCGCCGATATCGGCATGCGCCCCCGGCAAACTCAGCTCTGGCCAGCGTTCCTTCACGCTATTGAGGCAAAAATTATAACGGCACTCATTCATCGCAGTCAGATGAAAAACATTTTTTGCCACGCCAGCAGGGAGGTCGATCTTGACAGCCAGGTTATTGCTATCGTGAGGATCAAATCCGTCAAGTATCCCTCCTACGGCTGTCACCGTATCAAAAATCCCCAGAAAACGAACCTCCCCAGTTGGTTTCCCCTTATATCCAATATCTTTAAACGCAATTTTAATTATATTGTATAGGTTATAGTCATTCTCAAAAATACGATTGGTAAAATGGCGTGCCGCCGCCGCTCCCCGACTAAAGCCAAAGACATCAAACTGTATTTTTTTGATAATAATATTTTTACCAGTAAAATTCTTAACAACTATATTAAACACATCTCTTATTTCTAAAATTGCTTTATCCGTTTTCGCTATTACGCCGGTATCATTATTCCCCAACCCCATTCCAAGAAGAGAGTCCGCCTTATTATTCTCAGTCCCTATACCCTCGATATAAATCTTCTTAAAATATTCATCCCGCTCTTCATCTACATATAAATCCTCATAATACAAATCACTCAACCACTTAATATTTGTATAATAGTTAAGATAGCTTCCCGCCTCAACTCCATTGAACCCTGCGTTTTTCATACACTGTTGACTAAATTGCGAGAGATCATGCGCATTCAACCCAAAATGTTCGGGTTGGCACTTCGCCATACGAAGGTTGGTGTTTAGCAAGTTGTTCCCTGTACCATCAAAGAAGATGCCTATGGTCAGAGTTATTTCACGTTTTTCCGGTGGTTTTTCGGCTGGTGACAAAGTTGCTACGGCTGAAGGGAAAAGCTTATTGTAGTTTTCAGGGGTTAATAGCGCACTGTATTCCGTATTGGCAATAAGATGTTTAGAACAGATATAATCATAATCGAAAGTAATGATTTCTTGTGGTATCTGTGCAACATTTATATGTGTCCAATACTCACGGATATGCGCTCCTCTTACTTCGACATGATAATACTTCTCCCATCGCCCCCACCTGTTAATACGATAAAAAGTAAAATCGAGGGTACAAGTTTCATTGTCGTTGATGGCTTTATTTAACAGCGGGGAGCTTTTATCAATCGTTTTACAAAATCGAATGCCCTGATGATTTACACCATTAACGGTACTGGTAACAGCGCCCTGGAAGCTAAAGACAAATATTTCATCTTCGTGCCTTGATTGCCAGCGATTGCCAACCGATTTTTCACTACCACACCCTTCAGATATATCCCCCTGCTTCTCCCCTGTTACTTTTAAATAAATAATATCACTCATACATATTCACCATTATTATATTTCAAACTTGCATCAAAAAACCAAGCTCGAAATATAATATGTAGAATAAGATATTATTTAACAATAAAAGCGTAGTCAGTATATGGAGTAATAGCGTTAACGCAAAACGCTATTACTCCACGCTCATCAGAATCGGTATTTAACGCCGTTCACGCTTATCCGCCCGCTTCGCCAGCCAGTCGCCCAGCATCTGCACCACCTGTACCAATACAATCAGCGCGATAACGGTCACGACCATCACCTGGGTTTCGTAACGGTAATAGCCGTAGCGAATCGCCAGGTCGCCCACCCCGCCGCCGCCGACAATTCCCGCCATCGCCGAGTAGCCGATTAAGCTCACCAGCGTAATGGTCAGGCCGCGCAGCAGCCCGGCGCTGGCTTCCGGCAGAAGCACGGTGCAGATAATCCGCATCGGGCTGGCACCAAACGCTTCAGCGGCTTCGATAATGCCTTTATCCACTTCGCGCAGGGCGCTATCAACCAGCCGCGCATAGAACGCTATCGCCGCAACGGAAAGCGGCACCGACGCCGCAATCGGCCCGATAGTGTTGCCGAGCAAAAACTGTGTGAGCGGCAAAAGGAGAACCAGCAGGATCACAAACGGTACCGAGCGGATGATATTCACCAGCACTGACGACACCAGGTACACAAAGCGGTTTTGCCAGAAGAGATGCCTGTCGGTGACAAAAATCAGAAAACCGAGCGGCAGGCCGCCGACAATCGCCAGTACCGTCGAAATACTCAGCATCTGGAAAGTTTCGTTAAACGCCAGCGTTAAGTCCGGCAGTAAATCATCCACGGATCACCTCCACCTGCGCCGTATTTTCCCGAATATAAGCCACCGCCGCATCCACTGACGCAGGGTTATGCGGTGCGGTCAGTTGCACCACTAAAATTCCCAGCGTCCGCTCGGCGATATACTCAATTTTGCCGTGTAGAATATTCACCGCCACGCCAAACTTCACCGCCACTTCCGACAGCACCGGTTGCTCGGCGGAATCGCCGATAAACAGAATTTTCAGCAACTGGCCCGGCAGATGTTCACGCAGGCGCTCGGGCAGCGTCAGGTTCAGGGTGTGCGACACCAGTTGCCGGGTGAACGCATGCTGCGGATGGGCGAAGACGTCAAATACTTCGCCGGATTCCACCACTTCCCCGCCGGACATCACCGCCACGCGATCGCAGATGGTTTTGATCACGTTCATTTCATGGGTGATCAGCACGATCGTGATCCCAAGCTTCACGTTGATCTCTTTCAGCAGCGCCAGAATGGTTGCGGACGTTTCCAGATCGAGCGCGGATGTCGGTTCATCACACAGCAGAACGTCCGGGTGATTTGCGATGGCGCGGGCAATCCCCACGCGCTGTTTCTGCCCACCGCTGAGCTGCACCGGATAACGGTTTGCTTTATCAGCAAGCCCCACCAGCGACAAAATCTCGGTCACGCGCGGCGCAATTTTATCGCGATCCCAGCCCGCCGCTTTCAGGCTGAAGGCGACGTTCTGCGCCACGGTTCGCGTGTGCATCAGGTTAAAGTGCTGGAAAATCATACCAATGCGCTGACGCGCTTTACGCAGGTTTGCACCTTCAAGCGCAGAGATTTCCACGCCGTTAACCTTAACGCTACCCTCGCTCGGGCGCGTTAAGGCGTTAAGCGTGCGCAGTAGCGTGCTTTTCCCCGCCCCGCTGGTGCCGACAATACCGAAGATTTCGCCCGCACCGATATGCAGGCTGACGTTATTCACCGCCCGCGTAGACGGGCCGTGTCCGGTGGAGAAATCCACACAGACCTTTTCTATCTCAATCATACTCACCTCAGAAATGCGAAAAGGGCAGACGCGTCTGCCCTGTCAGGTTGCGTCCTGCGATTATTTCGCGTCAGACATCCATTCGGGTTTCTGGAAGGCGCTATAAATATTTTTCGGATCATCTATTACTGCACGATAGGCCGGGGATTTCACCGCCTCGACGATATCTTTGGCGAACGGTTTATCCGCATCTTCGCTGCGCACGGCAATAATATTTTTCAGGTTCTCGTCCAGATGCTCTTGTTTGAGTGCACTGGAGAGATCAAGCCCCGCCGCCACCGCAAAGTTACCGTTTACCAGTGCGCCGGTAACGCCATCAAGCGTACGCGGCAACTGCGCGGCTTCCAGCGGTTTGAATACCAGCCCTTTCGGGTTGCTGGCGATATCGCGCTCGGAGGCTTTGGTGGGATCAATATTCGGTTTAATGGTGATAAGGTCGATCGATTGCAGGAAACGCAGGCCGCGCGCGAGGTTAGTCGGGTCATTGGAAAGGGTGATGATATCGCCCTTCTTCAGCTCATCCAGGCTCTTCACCTTACGGGAATAGAAGCCCATGCCCGCCGTCGGCACCACAATCAGCTTCGTTAGCTTGAGGCCTTTGTCGGTGGTGAATTTATCGAAATAGAGTGAATGCTGGAACAGATTGGCGTCGATGCTGCCGTTAGATAACGCCATATTCGGCTGGACGTAGTCGCTAAATTCGCGGACCACGACTTTATACCCTTTCTCTTTCAGCGACGGCGCTATCGCCTGCTTAACCATGTCGCCATACGGCCCCGGCGCAACGCCGAAAACTATCGTATGCGGGTCGCTGTTGGCATGGGCAAACTGTAATCCACAGGCCAGCAGCAGGGCTCCGGTCGCGACGCGTAAACTCTGACGCAATCCCATAACTTCTCCATTTTAAACGTTGTGATGTCGTGCATATCGCCGTGCGATGCGGCGCTGTTGTTATGTCCACAAAAGGGGCAATCGTTAACATGACACAGTTCACAACCTGCTGTCCTTGAAATTATTTCATGATATTTCGAAGTATGTCTTAAAGGGGCGCTGAGAGGGGATATGCGTTTAATAACAATGCTTAGTTGTAAACAGCAAAAAGCCGGGCAGTGCCCGGCTTTTGATAGCGGAAACGACTTAGAAGTCGTAACGCAGACGAACCAGGTTCATATCACCCAGGTTGTCGGTGCTGGAGGTAAACACGTGTTCGTAGTCAACACGGAAACCGTAATCCAGCTGGAAGCTGATACCTACGCCGTTGTCGGTACGCAGGTAGTTACGACCATTCACGTATTCAATACGGTCACCCATGAAGTACGGCTGAATGGATTTAACTGCGTATTGACCAATCGGGAAGGTGTAACCCGCGAAGTATTCCAGGCCCCACGCGTCGCCCGCGAAGTAATCTTTCGCGTCGATTTTCTTGGTGGTCATGAAGTTCTGGTACCAGCCGCCGCCCAGGGCGAAGGTCCAGTTGTCTGGTTTCCAGCTAAACGCGGTACCGACGATGTTCTGATCGTAGGTTTTGCTGCCCTGATCGTCACCGCGCATTTCCGCACGGGTGTAGTTCCAGGACGTACCCCAGGTCAGGTCTTTGGTGATGTGGTAATCCACACCCAGAGAACCGCCGCCACGACGTTTGTATTTCAGGCCGTTGTTCGGGTTAAGATCATCGCTGAACAGGTAAGACGCGTAGAGGTCAACGTCACCCACGGTTTTCTTATATTTCAGAGATTTACGGGTACGATAAGAACCATCGTAGTCACCGTTGATACCGTTACCCGGAGCCTGACCGATCATGTCGTAGTCCCAGATATCGGTTTTCGCGCCAACCACATCATAGTAGATGCTGTTCTGTTGGCCGAAGGTCAGCGTACCCCAGGTATCGCTTTTCAGACCGGTGTAGAGCATACGACGGGTGGTGTCGTTTGCGCCATCAGCGTAGTGGTTATCCCAGTTGAACATCGCCGGGAAGTTAACACCCAGTTCGTAGTAGCTTATCCAGCTAATATCATCGAACAGGTAGTAATCAGCAGCGAAACGGAAACGGGTGCCGCCATCGAAGCCATTACGTTTGTAGCCGTTCGCACCATCATCCCCGGTCATATTCTGGAACTGAGGACGGATACTCCCGCCAACGGTGAAGTTAAGACGGCTCAGCGGATCGCCAGCCTGCGGATCAGCTTTTAAAACGGTGATTTCCGCCTGAGTTGCGAAAGTCGTCAGTGCCACTGCTGCGCCGATCGATAATGCCAGCGCTTTTATTTTTATGGACATGGTTGTTCCTTGGATAGGTTAACTGCCATTTATTTAGCCAGTGAATATTATCGTGTCTAAATGAACTTATCTTTACCGTTTTTTAATGATTTGTGCGGTTAAAATGACGGTTCTATACAATCTGTGCCTTTATTGAACAATTCCATGGAACTTTTGGGGTTAAAGGTAAAAAGTGGGATTTAGCGCGCGGAATTTTTGCGGGATGAAAGTTAAGTGGCAGCAGTTGCCCGGTCGCGCTAACGCTTACCGGGCCCCCGTGTAGGCCGGATAAGCGTCAGCGCATCCGGCGATGCCGGATAAGCGTTAGCGCATCCGGCAATGCCGGATAAAGCGTCGCCGTCATCCGGCAATCTCTTAGTGACTAAACTGGCGGAACAAGGCTTTGCCTTTCAACAGGCGAATCCCCAGCCAACCGCCGCACAGTGAAAGCAGCACCGCGCCGCAAAGCGGCAGCGCCAGCCACAAGCGCCAGTCTGGCTCCCAGGGGAAATCAAACACGCGCGTTTGCAGCATCGCCAGCGCCGTCTCGGCGCCAATGGCCGCCACCAGCCCGGAGACCAGCCCCAGAAGCGCGAACTCTGCCCACAGCGTGGTGCGCAGCAACGGCTTGCTGGCCCCCAGCGTGCGATAGACCACCAGTTCCTGATGCCGCTGACGCATGCCCACCTGCACCTGTGCCAGCAATAGCAGCACGCCGCAGGCGGTCACCAGCACCACCATCACTTCAAGCGCGCGGCTTACCTGCTCCAGCACCTGCCCAACTTGTTTTAATATCGCGCCGATATCCAGCAGGCTAATGGTCGGAAACTCGCGGTTCAGCTGCGTTAACAATGTATTATTGCCATCCCAGCGGAAACTGGTGAGCCAGCTCTGCGGCTGACCGTCCAGCGCCCCGCTCGGGAAGATAAAGAAGAAGTTAGGCCGCAGGCTCTCCCAGTCTACTTTTCGTAAACTGGTGACCGTGGCGCTGAAATCCTGGGTGTCGCCGGTAAAGGTCACTTTATCGCCCAGTTTGATATTCAGACGCTTCGACAGCCCCTCTTCAATCGACACTTCCCCCGCTTTCGGCGGCCAGGTTCCGGCGACGATAGGGTTATGGTCGGGACGTTTATCCTGCCAGGTGAGGTTCAGCTCCCGATTGAGCGATTCATCTTTATTCCCTTCTGTGCTTTGACCGTTTATCTGGGTCAGACGCGCGCGAACGATGGGATAAAACGCCTCCGGGATCACCTGATGTTCTGCAAGGAACGTTTTCACTGGCTGCACCTGCTCCGGCGCGATGTTAATCAAGAAGAAGTTGGGGCTTTCGGGTGGCAACTGCTGTTGCCAGCGGTCAAGCAGATCGCCACGCAGCACCAGCAGCAACGCCAGTAACATAAAGGAGAGCGAAAACGCCGCTAGCTGACTCAGCGTCGACCAGGGCTGGCGCAGCAGGCGATTGACCGCCAGACGCAGCGGCAGCGCTTTCAGCGTTAAGCGCCTGAGCACGTTAAGCAGCATCCAACCCAGCACGCCGCACAGCAACGCTAGCACCACAGCGCCCGCCAAGACTGACCACAGCAGCGGGCTACCGCCCATCAACCAGGCAAGCAGGCCGATGACGACCACGCAAATCACCGGAATATAAAACTTCAGCGGCCAGACGCTGGCGACCACGTCGCGCCGCAGCACACGCAGCGGCTGCGTTGCCAATAACAGACGATAGGGCCGCAGACCGACCAGCAGCGAAATCACCACCATCGTGCCAATTGCCCACAACCACGGCCAGGCGCTGGCGGAAGGCAGCGCTGCCGGTAAAACCGGTTTGAGCAGAATCAATAATATATGTTCGAACAGCAGCCCCATCGCGCCGCCGGTGATGACCGCCAGCGTAAGCAGCAACAGCCACTGGCCGATAATCAGCTTGCGTAACTGCGCCCGTCCGGCACCCAGCGTTTTGAGGATTGCCACAAGGTCATAACGACTGCGGCAGTAGTGCCCCATCGCCACCGCGACAGCTGCCACCGCCAGCAGCAACGTTAACAGCGCGGAAAGCAACAGGAACTGCTGCGAACGTTCGAGCGATTTACCCAGCGCGCCTTCGTCCTGCTCAAGGCCATACCAGCGATGCTCAGGTTTCAGCTGCGGTAGTAGCCATTTTTCATAGCTCGCCAGCTGTTCTGGCGTGCCGCCAAATTTGTAGCGCCAGCTTACACGACTGCCAGGCTGCACTGCCCCGGTTTTTTCGACGTCAGCCATGTTCATCATCAGGCGCGGCGCCATCTGGAAAGGGTTAAAGCCCGCGTCCGGTTCCTGAACAATTTCTCCGGCGATGCGCAGCGTGGCATCACCGACATCAATCTCATCGCCGACCTTCAGGTTTAACAACGCCAGCAAACGCGGTGCCAGTAGCACAGTGCCGGGCTGTGGTTTTACCCCTTCCGGTTTGGTTTGCAGCGTGCCGTACATCGGATAAACACGGTCTACGGCTTTGACGTCAGCGAGCTGCGGAGTATTCCCCGCCCAGGTCATGGTTGAGAAACTGACCTGCTCGCCAACCTTTAACCCTTCTTCCCGCGCTTTATCGATCCAGGCAGCAGGCACTTCACGCGAACTGCGCAGCGCGCGATCGCCCGCCATATATTCACGGCTTTGCTGACTCAAGCCTTTTTCCAGGCGGTCGCTGATGCTGCCAAGCGCCAGCACGCAGGCCACCGCCAGGCTTAACGCCAGCCAGACAATCAGCAGCGACGGCGAGCGCCACTCTCGCCAGAACCAGCGTGCAATCATGCTTCCTCCCGCAATTCACCGTCCACGAGGCGTAAACGTCGATCACACCGCGCCGCCAGTTGGGGATCGTGGGTCACGAGAATAAGCGTCGTGCCATGTTCGCGATTGAGAGAGAAAAGCAGGTCGGCAATTTTATCGCCCGTCTGCCTGTCGAGGTTGCCGGTGGGTTCATCGGCGAAGAGGAGATCCGGGCGGCCATTAAAGGCGCGTGCCAGTGCCACGCGCTGCTGTTCACCACCCGAAAGCTGGGCGGGAAGATGATGCAGACGCTTGCCAAGGCCAAGTTGTTCGAGCAACGCTTTCGCGCCGCCCCGGCTCTGACTGTCGCTTTCGCCACGCAGCAGCGCCGGAAGTTCGACGTTTTCCAATGCGTTAAGTGTCGGGATCAGCATAAAGGACTGGAAAACAAAACCGACATGCTGCGCCCGCAAACGTGCCCGCGCTTCTTCATCCAGCGCCGTCAGCGATTGCCCAAGCAGTTTTACGTCGCCACCGCTGCCGTCATCCAGCCCGGCGAGAATCGCCAGCAGCGTCGACTTCCCTGACCCCGACTCACCAATCAGGGCGATGGTCTGTGCCGGTTTGACAATCAGGTTAACTCCGGTAAGGATGGAAAGCTCATGCTCTCCCTGACCGACGGATTTCTTAAGATGATGAACTTCAAGCACGTTTTCCGCTGGCATTTGCCCGTCCTGTTTTTGATTCTGTTAAGCTTCCGCGCTGTCGCCGCAGACACGTTGTTGATTCTCGGCGATAGCCTGAGCGCGGGATATCGTATGGCCGCCAATACGGCCTGGCCTGCCCTGCTCAACAGCAAATGGCAGCCGAAAACAGAGGTGATTAACGCCAGCATCAGCGGCGACACCTCGGCACAGGGGCTTGCGCGCCTGCCCGCACTGCTGAAACAGCATAAACCGCGCTGGGTGCTGGTTGAGTTGGGCGGTAATGACGGCCTGCGCGGCTTCCAGCCTCAGCAAACCGAACAAACCCTGCGCACCATATTGCAGCAAATTAAAGCGGCCAACGCCGAGCCGTTGTTAATGCAAATTCGTCTGCCCGCAAACTACGGACGCCGTTATAATGAAGCCTTTAGCGCGATTTATCCGCAGCTTGCCCAGGAATTCACTATCCCACTGCTGCCCTTCTTTATGGAAGAGGTTTATCTCAAACCGCAGTGGATGCAGGATGATGGTATTCACCCCAATCGTGACGCCCAACCGTTTATCGCCGACTGGATGGCGACACGCCTGGCACCACTAGTTAATCACGACTCCTGAATATAAAGGGGCGTTCTCAGGTAAAGTTATGCAAAAAACGGTTTTAATTACAGGATGTTCAAGCGGTATTGGTCTGGAAAGCGCACTTGAGCTGAAGCGCCAGGGATTTCGCGTGCTGGCGGCCTGCCGCAACCCTGCTGACGCCGCACGGATGAACGGCATGGGGCTTATGGGTATTGAGTTGGACCTCGATGACCCGGCAAGCGTCGACCGTGCCGCCGATGAGGTTATCGCCCTGACCGGCAATCGCCTGTTTGGCCTGTTCAACAACGCCGGTTTCGGGGTTTATGGCCCGCTCAGTACCCTGACCCGGACGCAGCTGGAGCAGCAATTTTCCGCCAACTTTTTTGGCGCCCATCAGCTGACTCAGCGTCTTCTTCCGGCGATGATCCCGCATGGCGAAGGCCGCATCGTGATGACGTCGTCGGTCATGGGGCTTATTTCTACGCCCGGTCGCGGCGCCTATGCCGCCAGCAAATATGCACTCGAGGCGTGGTCTGACGCGCTGCGCATGGAGCTGCACACCACGGGCATAAAAGTGAGCCTGATTGAACCTGGCCCGATTCGTACACGCTTCACCGACAACGTGAATCAAATCGAGCAGGATAAACCGGTCGAGAACCCCGGCATTGCCGCGCGTTTTACGCTTGGCCCGGACGCGGTCGTGGAAAAAGTGCGTCACGCCTTTATCAGCGATAAACCCAAACTGCGTTACCCGGTGACGCTGGTTACCCATGCCGTTGGCTGGCTGAAGCGCCTGCTCCCGGCCCGCGCGATGGACAAAATTTTACGCGGCTAAGAGCCTGTCCCACCAGGCGTAATTGTTGCAGGCAGTTTGGACACGGACAGCGCGCAGAAACCGGAGCGTAAACGTAGTACGTGAGGATTTCGAGCACTGCCCGAGGCCAAACTGGCAAATAAAATAGCCGAATGGGATAGGTTCTAAGTTGAAGCCGGGCGCCGTGCCCCCATATATTACGGAAACCGACAAAAGAGAGTGGCTCATGTCCGTACAGAATATCGTCAATATTACCGAAGCTAACCTGCACCAGACGCTGGAACAATCCGTCACGACGCCGATTCTGTTCTACTTCTGGTCTGAACGCAGCCAGCACTGTCTGGAGCTGACACCGGTGCTGGAAAGCCTTGCTGCCCAGTACAACGGTCAGTTTATTCTGGCAAAAGTTGACTGCGACGCTGAGCAGATGGTGGCTTCACAGTTTGGCCTGCGCGCTATCCCCACGGTTTACCTGTTCCAGAACGGTCAACCGGTGGACGGTTTCCAGGGCCCACAGCCGGAAGAAGCTATTCGCGCCTTGCTCGATAAAGTGCTGCCGCGTGAAGAAGAGCTGAAAGCCCAGCAGGCAATGGAGCTGATGCAGGAAGGCAACTATGCCGACGCGCTGCCGCTGCTGAAAGATGCGTGGTCCATGTCGAATCAGGATAGCCAGATTGGCCTGCTGCTGGCAGAAACGCAGATCGCCCTGAACCGTTCTGAAGACGCGGAAGCCGTACTGAAAACCGTGCCATTACAGGATCAGGATACCCGCTATCAGGGGTTGCTGGCGAAAATTGAATTGCTGAAACAGGCCGCGGATACGCCGGAAATCCAGCAGTTACAACAGCAGGTTGCACAGAACCCGGAAGATGCCGCCCTGGCATCGCAGCTGGCATTACAACTGCATCAGGTTGGCCGTAATGAAGAAGCGCTGGAACTGTTGTTCAGCCATCTGCAAAAAGACCTCGGCGCGGCTGATGGTCAGGCACGTAAAATGCTGCAAGAGATCCTGGCCGCGTTAGGTACCGGTGATGCACTGGCGTCGAAGTATCGTCGTAAGTTGTATTCGCTGCTGTACTGATCTCGTGCTGGTTGGGGGATTTGTGCGTACATTTGCCCCCTCACCCTAACCCTCTCCCTCGAGGGAGAGGGGACCGATCGTGCCAAAGTTTAAGTGTCTGCAGTTTTCTCCCTCTCCCCGTGGGAGAGGGGCGTTGTGTGCGGTTTCATCCCTTCTTCAACTGCGACACCACTAGTTGATGGCGTGAATTGTAAAATTTCCGGTACGTCAGATAGCAGGCAATAATCGTTGATAAACTGGCCGTCGATAACAGCATAAACGTCACCATTATCTGGTACTTAATCGCTTTTACCGGGTCAATCCCCGCAAATATCAGCCCTGACATCATTCCTGGTAAACTCACCAACCCAACCGTTTTTGCCGAATCGACCGTCGGGATCAGCGATGCGCGAATGCTTTCGCGAATTAATCGTGCTGAGGCCATTTTAGGCGTCGCGCCCAGGCTGAGTTTCTCCTGAATCTGCTGCTGCTCAGCACTAAAGCGCTGCCCAAGATTGTTATAACACAGCCCCACCGCCACCATCGCATTGCCGGCAATCATCCCGGAAATGGGGATCACCTGCATCGGCGTAAATTCAATCGAGCCCGAAAAGACCAGTACTGCCAGCGTTAACCCGGCCCCGGTGGTGATGGCGATAAACGACGACATAAACGCTTTGCTGATGTATTTACTGCGTTTTTGCGCGTTATACGCGGCGTTAAAGCAGATAAACAGCACCATTAACAGCGTCAGAATCGCGTGGTTAACATTGAAAATGTATTTCAGCACATAGCCGACAATAATCAGCTGTACAACCGCCCGGCAAATACTCCAGATAATATCTTTTTCCAGCGCCAGCTTTTCCCGGTAGCTCACCAAAATCGCCACCAGCACTAATACCATTGAGAGCGCCAGCGATTCATTGGTAATGGCATGTTCATTCATGGGTGGCCTCCTGCACATCCTTTCCCGAGAGCGGTAATGTAATGACATCATCCGCATGTTCTATTTCATCTTTATCGTGGGTGACCCACAGCACAGCAATATTTTTCTCCCGCACATAGCGATGAATAATATCGTTCACGTTATGCTTATTTTCTTCATCAAGTGCACTGGTAATTTCATCCAGTAATAAAACATCCGGCAAAAATTGTAGGTTGCGGATCAGGGAAATACGCTGCTTTTCACCGCCAGAAAGATCGTTGATTGATTTTGATAACGTCTCTTCAGGTAAGCCAAACCGCGTCAGGAAGCCCAGAAAGGTATCCGGTTCAGTGCGTTTATTCCGGATCTGCCAGGGGAAAATCAGGTTGTCATAGACCGTCTCGCCAAACAAAGCGGGCGTCTGCGCGCAGTAGGAAACCTGCTGGCGATACTGCTCTGGGGACAGTGTGGTGTAATCCTGTCCTTTAAACTGAATGGTTCCTTCACACGGGCTTAATAGCGAAGCGATGATTTTTAATAATGTACTTTTACCACAGCCCGAGGGGCCGGTTATCAGCTTAAACTCACCCGGCGCAATGCTGAAATTGATATCGTTTAGCACTTGCCGTTCACCGATGCGATAACCCACGCCTGTTAATTGCAGAATCGCGTTGCCTTCCTTCATAATTATTTGAAACTCCTGTTCCGGACTAATGGACACAGTGTAACGATTTTTAAGGATGAGGCGTTAATCGAATTTATCTATTTCGCTGATGCAATAAAAATGGCGCTCACCGCGC
Organism: Pseudocitrobacter faecalis; assembly: GCA_003315335.1. Lineage (GTDB taxonomy): Bacteria > Pseudomonadota > Gammaproteobacteria > Enterobacterales > Enterobacteriaceae > Pseudocitrobacter > Pseudocitrobacter faecalis. Next base: position 288,663 of record QNRL01000008.1, on the reverse strand, counting down.
ATATTGGAGAACGCCTTTTCTCTTCTCCAGTAACGTTTATTCCGTCAGAAAAGTTCTTTTTTAAGTATTTCAGAACCTTTTTATTAACCTTACGTTCTGTGATTTTATAGCCGTTCCAGTACCCAGACTGCTCATGATAAACGTCTGGCGGAACGCTGAGATCATTGCAGGACACAGCGTAATCCTCCATGAAGATCACACTGCATTGGTTGCCTCAGGTGACGAAAACAGACATGAAGCTGCGGTGGGCTTCCTCCTTGCCGCAGATAGCGTCTCCGTCAGCGATGATTCTCAACAGATTTTATGATGAACGTCATGAGAGAAATGAAGAATTAACACTGCTGGCCTTCGTGCTGCCCGATACGTTAAAAAACGATAGTAGTGTCTGCATGATGTTCCCCGCTTTTCCCTACCGGTTTTAAGAGGGGCTTTTTTAAAACACAGTTAGCAGTTCTTTTAAAATGTCTTGTTCCGGACTTTAGGTCTAAAGTGAAGCAATATCAAAATCTGGCAGGCGAATTTCGTCATGGTAGTCGATATACTTAACCTCAGCAGCGGCACATGCCGCGTATCTATACGGACGGTTTAACAGGAGGTTTCATGCTGATATTTATCCCTATCATGATTTTTGTTGTGCTGGTGGTGGTTGCCGCTGGCGTCAAAATCGTTCCTCAGGGCTACCAATGGACGGTCGAACGTTTTGGCCGCTATACCAATACGCTTCAGCCTGGGCTCAGCCTTGTTGTCCCCTTCATGGACAGGATTGGTCGTAAGATCAATATGATGGAGCAGGTTTTAGATATTCCGTCTCAGGAAGTTATCTCCAAAGATAACGCCAACGTCACCATCGACGCCGTCTGTTTTATTCAGGTCATTGATGCGCCAAAGGCTGCCTATGAGGTAAGCAACCTGGAACTGGCGATCATCAACCTGACGATGACCAACATCCGTACTGTGCTGGGATCTATGGAGTTGGATGAAATGCTCTCCCAGCGCGACAGCATCAATACACGTCTGCTGCATATCGTTGATGAAGCCACCAACCCATGGGGCATTAAAGTTACCCGTATCGAAATCCGCGATGTTCGCCCGCCCGCAGAACTGATTGCGTCGATGAACGCCCAGATGAAAGCCGAACGTACAAAACGTGCCTATATTCTGGAGGCGGAAGGTATTCGCCAGGCGGAAATCGTTAAAGCCGAAGGGGAAAAACAGTCGAAGATCCTCAAAGCGGAAGGTGAACGTCAGTCAGCCTTCCTTGAAGCGGAAGCCCGTGAACGTTCTGCAGAAGCGGAAGCGCGCGCAACCAAAATGGTGTCAGAAGCAATTGCTGCCGGGGACATTCAGGCGGTCAACTACTTCGTCGCGCAGAAATACACCGAAGCGCTCCAGCAAATTGGTTCATCCAGTAACAGCAAAGTCGTCATGATGCCTCTGGATGCCAGCAGCCTGATGGGATCTATTGCAGGCGTGGCCGAACTGATTAAAGACAGCGCCAACGAACGGAAAAGATAATGGTCGAGATGATTCAGGCTCATCCGCATATTTTCTGGTTAAGCCTCGGCGGTCTGTTACTCGCCGCCGAGATGCTGGGTGGCAACGGTTATCTGCTGTGGAGCGGCGTTGCCGGGGTGATCACCGGCCTGCTGACCTGGATCCTGCCCGTCAGTTGGGAGTGGCAGGCGGTTATCTTCTGTATCCTGACGCTGCTGGCGGCGTGGCTGTGGTCAAAATGGCTCGCGCGCCAGGTTAAAGAGCAGAAACCCGCCGACAGCCAGCTTAATCAACGCGGACAACAACTTGTGGGGCAGCGTTTTACCCTGGATAACGCCCTGGTGAATGGTCGTGGACAAGTTCGGGTGGGCGACAGCGCCTGGCCCGTGATTGCTGATGACGACTTGCCTGCGGGGTCAAAAGTTGAAGTCGTAGCAGTTGAAGGTATTACGCTGCGCGTCCGACTCTTTGAACAGGTAAAACGTTAAGCCTGTTTTTTATGCTGACAACAGCCCGATAAGTGGTCAATGATCGGGCAGTCCACGCCATCATCGCCAGGGCATGACGCCGCGAGCGCAAGAAGTTGATCGCGCATCGCCTGCAGGTCGCTGATATGCTTTTCAATTTCAGCGACTTTCTGCAAAGTATGCGCTTTCACATCAGCGCTGTGGCGTTTCGGGTCGTTGAACAGCGTCACCAGTTCGCCACACTCTTCCAGATTAAATCCTACCTGGCGCGCCTGACGTAACAGCGTAAATTCGTCGATATGTTTTTGGGTGTAGCTACGATAACCGTTCTCGCTGCGCAGCGGTGGCGTCACCAGCCCCTTCTCTTCATAAAAGCGAATCGCTTTACTGGTTAAACCGGTTTTTTTGGCAACATCGCTGATGTTCATCCTCTTCTCCAAATGCTGGGGTATCGCTCGCCCAAGTATAACCTGTTTAGGTTGCACTAAAGCCCGGCAAAAAGGAATTCCGGTAATTGTTCACTACGTCCTTGACCTTCCCCTTGCGGGAAGGTTTAAGCTTATTCACACTCAGAAGATAAGGAGTCTGTTATGTCCAATACTATCGACCTGACGCTTGATGGCCTCTCCTGTGGTCACTGCGTTAAACGTGTAAAAGAGAGCCTGGAAAAACGTCCTGACGTTGAACAGGCTGATGTCACCCTCACCGAAGCCCACGTCACCGGTAGCGCCAGTGCGGAAGCGCTGATCGAAACCATTATTGAAGCGGGTTACGGCGCAGAGTTAAGCCACCCAAAGGCTAAACCGCTGGCGGAAGCAGTAATCCCGTCGGAAGCCCTGACAGCGGTCACCCCTGCGCTTCCGGCAGCCCAGGATCTGGACGACAGCCAGCAGTTGCTGATCAACGGAATGAGCTGCGCCAGCTGCGTCTCTCGCGTGCAAAAAGCCCTTCAGGCGGTACCGGGCGTCGCACAGGCACGGGTAAACCTTGCGGAGCGCACTGCGCTGGTAATGGGCAGTGTCTCCGCCGCGGATTTAGTCCACGCCGTAGAGAAAGCAGGCTACGGCGCGGAAGCGATTGAAGATGATCTCAAACGTCGTGAACGTCAGCAGGAAACCGCGCTCGCCACCATGAAGCGCTTCCGCTGGCAGGCCATTGTCGCGCTGTTGGTCGGTATCCCGGTGATGGTTTGGGGAATGATCGGCGACAACATGATGGTGACCGACGCCAACCGCTCACTGTGGCTTGTCATCGGATTGGTAACGCTGGCCGTCATGGTCTTCGCCGGTGGCCACTTCTACAGTAGCGCGTGGAAAAGCCTGAAAAATCGTACCGCCACAATGGACACGCTGGTGGCACTCGGTACCGGTGTGGCGTGGCTCTATTCGATGAGCGTCAACCTGTGGCCACAGTGGTTCCCGATGGAAGCGCGTCATCTCTATTATGAAGCCAGCGCGATGATCATCGGTCTGATTAACCTCGGGCATATGCTGGAAGCCCGCGCCCGTCAGCGTTCATCAAAAGCGCTGGAGAAACTGCTCGATCTGACGCCGCCGTCTGCTCGTGTGGTGACGGAAGACGGTGAAAAAACCGTGCCGCTGGCCGAGGTTTTGCCAGGTATGACGTTGCGCCTGACCACCGGTGACCGCGTGCCGGTCGATGGCGAAATCACTCAGGGTGAAGCCTGGTTTGACGAAGCGATGCTCACCGGTGAACCGGTGCCACAAGAAAAAAGTCATGGCGATGCTATTCACGCCGGGACGGTGGTACAGGACGGTTCCGTTCTGTTCCGCGCCAGCGCGGTAGGCAGCCATACTACGCTTTCGCGCATAATTAAAATGGTGCGGCAGGCGCAAAGCAGTAAACCCGAAATCGGCCAACTGGCGGATAAAATTTCGGCGGTCTTCGTGCCTGCCGTAGTCGCCATCGCGCTGTTCAGCGCCGCCATCTGGTACTTCTTCGGGCCGGCGCCGCAGATTGTCTACACTCTGGTGATCGCCACCACCGTACTGATCATCGCCTGTCCGTGTGCCCTCGGTCTTGCAACGCCGATGTCGATTATTTCTGGCGTGGGTCGTGCGGCTGAGTACGGCGTGCTGGTGCGTGATGCCGACGCGCTGCAACGGGCCAGCGAACTTACCACGCTGGTGTTTGATAAAACCGGCACGCTGACGGAAGGTAAGCCGCAGGTTGTGGCAGTGAAAACCTTCTCAGGCGTTGAAGAAGCGCAGGCGCTGCGTCTTGCCGCCGCGCTGGAGCAAGGTTCAAGCCACCCGTTAGCGCGGGCAATTCTGGAAAAAGCGGGCGATGCAACGTTGCCGCAGGTTAACGCCTTCCGCACCCTGCGCGGGCTGGGCGTGAGCGGCGAAGCAGAGGGTCATACACTGCTGCTGGGTAACCAGGCGCTGCTCAATGAACAGAATATCTCAATCGCTGAACTGGAAAGTGAAATCAACGCGCAGGCTTCACGAGGTGCCACGCCGGTGCTGCTGGCCGTCGACGGCAAAGCCGCTGCTTTGTTCGCCATCCGCGATCCGCTACGTGCCGATAGCGTTGCGGCGCTTGAGCGCCTGCACCGCGAAGGATACCGTCTGGTTATGCTAACCGGCGATAACCCAACCACCGCCAATGCCATTGCAAAAGAAGCGGGTATTGATGAGGTGATCGCAGGTGTACTGCCGGACGGCAAAGCCGAAGCCATTAAAAATCTGCAACGTCAGGGGCAGAAAGTGGCGATGGTCGGCGATGGCATCAACGATGCGCCCGCACTGGCGCAGGCAGAAGTGGGTATCGCCATGGGGGGCGGCAGCGATGTGGCCATTGAAACGGCGGCCATCACCCTGATGCGTCACAGCCTGATGGGCGTTGCGGATGCGCTGGCGATTTCCCGCGCCACGCTGCGCAATATGAAGCAGAACCTGCTGGGCGCGTTTATCTACAATTCTCTGGGTATTCCTATCGCTGCCGGTATTCTCTGGCCGATAACGGGTACGCTACTCAACCCGGTAGTCGCTGGCGCGGCAATGGCGCTCTCGTCCATTACGGTCGTGAGCAACGCGAACCGATTGCTGCGGTTTAAACCAAAGGCATAACCCTCACTCCCTCCTGATTCAATTTCAGGAGGGAGTTTGCACCTTTTCGATGGCCGCGCTAGCATGAACCTTTCTCAAAGGGAGCGCGGATGAGTCTGTTAAATAAACTAAAACGTTTGTGGCACGCGTTGCGAGGCGCCCCCTATAGCTGGCCCGCCATCGATATCTCACTGCCTGGCGGTCGCGAACTTCATCTTGTCGGCAGTATTCATATGGGCACGCGCGATATGTCGCCGCTGCCGCCGAAGCTGGTCAAGAAGCTCCAGCAGGCCGATGCGCTGATTGTTGAGGCAGATATTTCCGGCAATGAAGCACCTTTTGACAACCTTCCTGTTTGTGCTCCCCTGGCCGAACGCCTGACGGCGACGCAGCTTGCCAGGCTTGAAAAACTGGCCGATGAGCAAGGCTTACCGCTTGCGCGTTTCGATACCCAGCCACTGTGGCAAATCGCGATGGTGATGCAGGCAACGCAGGCGCAAAAGCTGGGCCTGCGCCCGGATTACGGGATTGATTATCAACTTTTGCAGGCGGCACGGCAGGCTTCCCTACCCATTCAGGAACTGGAGGGCGCGTCAAGTCAGATTGCATTGTTACTCCAGTTGCCTGATAACGGGCTGGCGCTGCTGGAAGACACCCTTACCCACTGGCACACCAACGCGCGGTTGTTGCAGGTGATGATTGGCTGGTGGCTGGAACAGCCGCCAACGGACAGAAATTCACCGCTACCGAATACCTTTAGCCAGTCGCTGTATGATGTGTTGATGGTGCAGCGTAATCAGGCGTGGCGCGATATGCTGCTGGCGCTGCCGCCGGGCCGCTATGTGGTGGCGGTTGGGGCGCTGCATCTGTACGGCGAAGGCAACCTGCCACAGATGCTGAAATAAAAAAATGGCCAATATCTCTATTGGCCCGTCAAAGAGGAATTTCATCATTATTATTATCCCGAAGTTCGCACTTCGGATCTTTTGATTGTCGCTCAAAGTCATCATCACTTCCATTACTATTGCGCAAGATAATACTATTTTTTAGCCAGCTCAGAGGCGTATGCTTAGAGGATGTCTGTTTAGTAGTAAGAAAGGATGATTATGACTCCCGCCGTTAAGTTACTCGAAAAAAACAAAATTTCTTTCCAGATTCACGCCTACGATCACGATCCGAGCGAAACCAACTTTGGTGACGAAGTGGTGCGTAAACTGGGTCTGAATGCGGACCAGGTCTACAAAACCTTACTGGTTGCCGTCAATGGCGATATGAAGCATCTGGCCGTGGCGGTCACGCCGGTGGCCGGTCAGCTTGATTTGAAAAAAGTGGCGAAGGCGCTGGGCGCGAAGAAAGTCGATATGGCCGACCCGATGGTGGCGCAGCGTACAACCGGGTATCTGGTCGGCGGTATCAGCCCGCTGGGGCAGAAAAAACGCCTGCCGACGGTGATTGATGCGCCCGCGCAGGAGTTTGCCACCATCTATGTATCAGGCGGCAAGCGCGGGCTGGATATTGAACTCGCGGCAAGCGATCTGGCGAAAATTCTTGATGCGAAATTTGCGGATATTTCGCGTAGAGATTGAGTGCCAGTCTCCTCCTGACCCCGGCCCTCTCCCGCAGGGAGAGGGAGAAAACCGAGTTCGTGTTTACATTGAGCACAATCCGTCCCTCTCCCTGCGGGTGAGGGGTAAAGCCCTTATTCCCAGCGCACTTCCCCTTTCGGTTCGTAAGCGTTCACATCTATCGGCGAGTTCTGTTCGATAAACTGCTTCAGCACTTCCGCATCAATAAACCCGGTGTTCACATAGCCCGGTAATTGATCAATCTGCGGATACCCATCACCGCCACTGGCATTAAAATTAAGCGTCGCCATACGGTAATTTTTTGCCGGGTCGACAGGCTCCCCTTTGATTTTCAGATCCGTCAGCTTACCGCCTTTCGCGATAAAACTGACGTTGGCAAACTGCGGGTAGGCACCGGAGTCAGGCTTTTTCTGTGCCACGGCGGTAAGGTAATCAGTCACCTCTTTACCCGTCATGTCAGCATAGACAACCACGTTGCCAAACGGTTGAACTTTCAGCACGCTTTTATAGGTGATATCACCCGCTTCGATAGAATCACGAATCCCACCGCCGCTCATCACCGCGAAATCAGCGCCGGTTCGCGCCATTTGCGCCGCAAGAATCACCCGCGCAAGGTTGGTCTGCACAAAACGGACTTTGCTGCGGTCGCCTTCCAGATGACCATTCACCGAACCAATTTTTACGCCGAGCTGCGCTTTGCCTTTATTCTGGAACGGGCTCAGCAACGAGAGCATCTGCGCGCTTTCCGGGATTTGCGGCGTGTAAAGTACGCGCTCACTTTGCCCGTTATCGTAAGTCACTTTCTTCTTCAGGTTCACCGGGATCAGTTGATAATGCACCAGCTTGAGTTCGCCGTTGCGGAACTCAAAATCGGCGCGCCCAACGTATTTACCCCACTCATGGGCCTGCACAATCCAGATGCCGTTCTGTTTATCCGGCGCGCACGGCGTGCCTGGCACATAATCGACCTGCTTTTTATTCTCCGACGCCATGCAAACCGGATCTTGTGAGTGACCACCCACAATCATCGCCAGCGCCCCGGCAGGCAGGCTACGCGCCATTTCGACATCGCCCGGTGCGTTAGAACCGTGGTTACCGTTGTCATAGTGACCCATGTGCGTAGCGGCGATGATAAAATCAGGTTTTTCATTCATCTGAAGTTCCTGAATAACCAGCTTCGCTTCTTCGGCAGGCTTACGAAACTCAATATCAGTAAAGTTTTCCGGGTTGCCGATGCGCGCGGTGTCATCGGTCGTCAGGCCAAGCACGGCGATTTTGAGATCCTGACGCTTGAAGATCGCCCACGGTTTAAACAGGCGCTCGCCGGTACTTTTCTGATAAATATTGGCCGACAGGAACGGGAATTTTGCCCATTTCTCCTGCTGGCGCAGCACGCTCAGCGGGTTATCGAATTCGTGATTGCCGACGGCCATCGCATCGTAACCGACCAGATTCATGCCACGAAAATCGGGCTCGGCGTCCTGTAGGTCAGACTCAGGAACGCCCGTATTGATATCGCCGCCTGAGAGCAGCAGCACGCTACCGCCTTCTGCGGCCAATTCTTTACGAATACCGTCCACCAGCGTTTTTTGCGCCGCTAAACCGTATTCACCGTACTCGCTACGCCAGAAGTGACCATGGTGATCGTTGGTATGTAATATTGTGATTTTATAGGTTTTATCTTTTTCCCAGGCCTGAACGCCCGTGCTTGCCAAAGACAGCGCCGCCAGCATCGCCAGCGCTATGCCCCGTCGAACAAATTTCATGATCCGCTCCCTGATTGAATGACAAGTGCCGAAATTACAACGCTCTGAAAGAATAGTCTAAAACGTTTTCAGAATTGATGCTTCCTTCATACATCACAGACAGGTATCTTAGGCTGATAACTATTACAACATCGATTATCTCCAACATCGCACCATCAAATATAAGTGGAATCTATGGCAATCAGTGAAACCAGTCCTGGGCTGTCCGGCTCCTCTGCGCCCCAGCAACAGGCACGCACGTCGTTTAAAATTCTCGGGGCCATCAGCCTCTCACACCTGCTTAACGACATGATTCAGTCGTTAATTTTGGCTATCTACCCGCTGCTACAAGCTGAATTCTCGCTCAGTTTCGTGCAGATCGGGATGATTACCCTCACCTTCCAGCTTGCCTCCTCGCTGCTTCAACCGGTGGTCGGCTACGTGACCGATAAGCGCCCGATGCCGTGGTCGCTGCCGGTTGGCATGTGCTTTACCCTGAGCGGCCTGATTCTGCTGGCACTGGCGGGCAGTTTCTATACCGTTCTGCTGGCCGCCGCGCTGGTCGGTACCGGGTCATCTGTTTTCCACCCGGAATCCTCGCGCGTGGCGCGCATGGCGTCTGGGGGTCGTCATGGTCTGGCGCAGTCGATCTTCCAGGTCGGCGGTAACTTTGGCAGTTCATTAGGGCCACTACTGGCTGCCGTGATCATCGCCCCGTACGGTAAAGGCAACGTCGCCTGGTTCGTACTGGCGGCGCTGCTGGCCATTGTCGTGCTGGCGCAAATCAGCCGCTGGTACGCCGCACAGCACCGCATAAATAAAGGTAAACCTAAAGCCGCGATTATTAATCCGCTGCCGCGCAACAAGGTGATTCTGGCCGTTTGCGTCCTTCTGATGCTTATTTTTTCAAAATACTTCTACATGGCGAGTATCAGCAGCTATTACACCTTTTATTTGATGCATAAGTTTGGCTTATCCATCCAAAATGCGCAGATACACCTCTTTGCCTTCCTGTTTGCAGTTGCGGCGGGAACCGTGATTGGCGGGCCTGTGGGTGATAAAATTGGCCGTAAATATGTTATTTGGGGCTCTATCCTCGGCGTTGCACCGTTTACGCTTGTTTTACCCTACGCATCGCTGGAATGGACCGGTATTTTAACGGTGATCATTGGATTTATCCTCGCATCCGCATTTTCGGCGATCCTGGTATACGCCCAGGAGCTCTTACCTGGCCGAATTGGCATGGTTTCCGGTTTATTCTTCGGTTTTGCCTTCGGCATGGGCGGCTTAGGGGCTGCGGTACTGGGGCTGGTTGCTGACCACACCAGCATCGAACTGGTCTATAAAATCTGTGCTTTCCTGCCACTTCTGGGAATGTTGACCATATTCCTGCCTGATAACCGACAAAAACAGTAAGTTTCACGCAGCCAAAGTCAAACTTTGGCTGCGCACTACCCCAGCAACTGCGGCATTTCCCTTACTATTCCTCAGCCAATCCCACTTTTGGGGGTGTTCCGATCATAAATTCCTTTTTTTATTAAAATTCAACATTTATTCATAAACATGATGCCCCATTTTGTCATAAACTATTACAAGGTTTTTTGGTTTTCCGGATGATGTCACGCATCTGAGCCAAAAATGGAACAACGCACCACCACGAAAGGAGACGGAATGCATCACGCCACACCGCTTATCACCACCATTGTTGGTGGTCTTGTTCTCGCATTTTTCCTTGGCATGATTGCCAACAGATTACGCATATCTCCTTTAGTCGGTTATTTATTAGCAGGCGTCCTGGCCGGGCCATTCACGCCGGGTTTTGTCGCCGATACGCAACTGGCACCTGAACTGGCGGAACTGGGCGTGATTCTGCTGATGTTTGGCGTCGGTCTGCACTTCTCACTAAAAGACTTGATGGCGGTAAAGGCCATCGCCATTCCCGGTGCAATTCTGCAGATAGCGGTGGCGACGCTGCTGGGTATGGCACTTTCGTCATTGCTCGGCTGGTCGTTAATGACCGGTATCGTGTTCGGCCTCTGCCTTTCCACCGCCAGTACCGTGGTGCTGCTGCGCGCGCTGGAAGAACGCCAACTGATTGATAGCCAGCGGGGGCAGATTGCCATCGGCTGGCTGATTGTTGAAGATCTGGTGATGGTGTTAACGCTGGTTCTGCTGCCAGCCGTTGCGGGCATGATGGAAAAAGGCGACGTCGGGCTGGCTTCACTGGCGCTCGATATGTCGATGACTATCGGTAAGGTTATCGCCTTCATCGCCATCATGATGCTGGTAGGTCGCCGTCTTGTGCCGTGGATCCTCTCACGTAGCGCCGCCACCGGTTCGCGTGAGCTCTTTACTCTTTCTGTACTGGCGCTGGCGCTGGGCATCGCCTTCGGTGCGGTTGAGCTGTTTGATGTTTCCTTCGCACTCGGTGCGTTCTTCGCCGGAATGGTGCTGAACGAGTCTGAACTGAGCCACCGTGCGGCGCACGATACGCTGCCGTTGCGCGACGCGTTCGCCGTACTGTTCTTCGTTTCCGTCGGCATGCTGTTTGACCCGATGATTCTGATTGAGCAGCCGCTGGCCGTGCTCGGCACGCTGGCTATTATCGTCTTTGGTAAGTCGTTAGCGGCATTCTTCCTTGTGCGTATGTTTGGTCACTCACAGCGTACCGCGCTGACCATCGCCACCAGCCTGGCGCAGATTGGCGAATTTGCCTTTATTCTGGCGGGGCTCGGCATGGCGCTGGATCTCCTCCCGCAGGCCGGGCAGAACCTGGTGCTGGCAGGAGCCATTCTGTCGATTATGCTCAACCCGATTCTGTTTACTCTGCTGGAAAAATATCTCGAGAAAACCGAGACGCTGGAAGAGCAAACGCTTGAAGAAGCGATTGAGGATGAGAAACAGATCCCGGTGGATATCTGTAATCATGCACTATTGGTTGGCTACGGTCGTGTCGGTAGCCTGCTCGGCGAGAAGCTGATGGCGCAGGGTATTCCGCTGGTGGTGATTGAAACGTCCCGCACGCGCGTCGATGAGCTTCGCGAGCGCGGTATTCGTGCGGTGCTGGGTAACGCCGCAAATGAGGAAATAATGAACCTGGCGCATCTGGATTGCGCGCGCTGGCTGCTGCTGACCATTCCGAATGGTTACGAGGCCGGAGAGATTGTCGCCACCGCCCGCGAGAAATGCCCGGGCATTGAGATTATCGCCCGCGCGCATTATGACGATGAAGTGGCGTATATCAGCGAACGCGGTGCCAATCAGGTGGTAATGGGCGAGCGTGAGATTGCGAAAACCATGCTGGGCTTGTTAGAAAAACCGCCGCTTGAAGAGGCGGTGACAGGCTAAACATTGTGTGCCGGATGGCGGATTCGCCTTATCCGGCCTACAACCTGCCCGATAAACGCAATGTTATCGGGCAAATTCGTGATTACCGCTCCCAGTACGCCTCTTCGAGGCTATCTTCCCTTTCCGGCAGGCCGCGCGTCAGGCGCGGGGAATGCTGGTTCAGTACCTGATAACTCACCCGGTTGGCATATTTACACACCTGTGCCAGCGACGAATAGGTAAGCCAGTGATGCTGATGTTTACTGGAATTCGGCACGTTAGTACGATGGTAGTTATTGGCGGTGATATCGTGCAGCAGTGCCGCCAGCGCGCCGTCGCCTGCCCCGTTGGTATTCATAATTTTCTCCGGGCCTCCCATATAGGGCGCGATGTGCGAGTAAACGCGCAGCGGCTCCTGGCAATCTTTATAACGCACTGCACGGCTGAATTCATACTGGTTAAATTCGGCAATGGCTCCCGGCAGCAGCGGATGCTGAGTTTTCCGTTTTGCCTCGTTCTCGGTAAAGCCCGCCATATACAGCCCTATCGGCCCGGCGGTGCACAATACCAGATCCACCCAGTCCAGCGCTTTATCGGAGGCCAGCAGCGGGTCGTCCAGCCCGGTGAGCGCCAGGCCCTCTTCTTCATTCATTGCCAGAATCGAGACATGCTCTTTGAGAAATTCCTGCCACCACTGCGGGTTATCGGCAATCACATACTTGGTGCCGAGCGTCAGGACTACCGGAACGTTATATTTCTTCGCGTAGGCAATCGCCTGCATGGTGGCGTCTTTCATCGGCTCACCGGGCTTGCAGCGCACCAGGTAAGAGGTCAGCACCAGCGCAGACGCGCCCGCGATCACGGCTTCCGGAATACTTTCCGGGCGCAGTTGGTTCATGTGGCCTGGGCTAATCGCGAAGGTGCGTTCGCCGGATTCGCTGATCAGCGTGAAGCAGCGACCAATGGGGCCATCAACGCCCTGCAAATAGTTGAGATCGGTACGGCTGGAGGTATTGCAAAGATAGCGGTACGCGTAGCCGCCAATTTCTACATTACGGCACATCACCCCCAGCAGCACAGAGCGGTCGTCTGCCAGCACCGAATAGTTGTGCATCGTGTTGCCGATGGTTCCCCCGGCAAACTGATGGGTGATGAGGTTATTCTGCACCAGTTCCTGATACAGCGCTTCCGCGACATCATCTTCAATTACCAGCGAATGCCCGGCGCTCAGGCCGTAGCGTTGGATAAACGCGTCATCGACTTTAGCTTCGATATCCACCAGGGTTTGGTCGATGCCAACCACCCAGGAGACGCCATTTTCGCTTTCCGGCTGAATTTGTTTTAACAGCGGATCGCGGGCGTTAACGGGAAAATAGTGTTTTGATTTACGTTTACCGGGAAATTTCATGATTCTGTTTACTGGTGGATAGCCGAGCGAGAAATGGTAGCACATTCCACCAGCCGCATGCGACGAACGTCGTGCAGGTCAGCGTTCAATATCGGTCAGCGGGATCGCAGTTTCTCGTGCCGGGAACTCTACAATAGCGCAAGGATGATAAGGAGCGCGTGATGAAAGCGGAAAATAAGATCCCCGTACTGGAGAAAATCTCGGCAGAAATGCAGCAGGTCATGCAATTTGAGCGGCCCGACTTGCCGCCCTGGCCCGCCGATGCAACACTGGAAGTTCAGCGCGATTACTACACGCGCGAACGACAATTCTGGAACGAGGGTGCGCCCGAGATGGCCACCGTTGAGTGCGTGGTGCCCACGCCGTTCGGCACCGTGGCTACGCGGATTTACTCACCGCAGCCAGAAAGTCCGGCGACACTCTTTTATCTGCACGGCGGCGGGTTTATGCTCGGCAATCTCGACACGCACGACCGCATCATGCGTCTGCTGGCAAAATATACTGGCTGTACGGTGATCGGTATCGACTACACTTTATCGCCGCAAGCCCGCTTCCCACAGGCTATTGAAGAGACGGTCGCTGTCTGCCAGTTTTTCCAGCGCCGCAACACGGCATATCACATCAACATGGAGAACATCGGCTTTGCGGGCGACTCTGCAGGTGCAATGCTGGCGCTCGCCAGCGCCCTGTGGCTGCGCGATCACCACATTGATTATGGTAAGGTCGTTGCCACGTTGTTGTGGTACGGGCTGTATGGTTTGCAGGATTCAGTAAGCCGCCGGCTAATGGGCGGAAGCTGGGATGGGTTAACGCACGAGGATCTGGCGAGCTATGAAAACGCTTATCTGCGGGATGCGCGGGACAGAGAATCGCCGTGGTACTGCCTGTTCAATAACGATCTCACCCGTGACGTACCGCCCTGTTTTATCGCCGGTGCGGAATATGATCCACTGATCGACGACAGCCGACTGCTGCACCAAACGCTTCAGGCGCACCAGCAGGCCAGCCGTTACGTGATGTATCCCGGCGTACTGCATGCGTTCTTACACTATTCACGGATGATGAAAACCGCCGACCAGGCGCTGCGGGACGGCGCGGCTTTCTTTATCGAACAGCTGCATTCACGTTAGCAGTGCGGCGTGACCAGTGCCTGCATCATATCAATATGTTCCGGTGAGTCGTTCAGCGCCGGAATATATTCATATTTCACACCGCCCGCTTCCTGGAACACTTCACGGTTTTGCACCGCAATCTCTTCCAGCGTCTCCAGGCAATCGGCGGAGAAGCCCGGGCACATCACCTGAATGTGTTTCACGCCCTTCTCACCCAGCATCTTCAGCGTTTCATCGGTATACGGTGTCAACCACGGTTCACGGCCAAAGCGCGACTGGAAGGTCATCATCACTTTATCCGGGTCGATTTCCAGCGCGGAAACCAGCGCGCGCGTGGTGTCGCGACAACGTTGCGGGTAATCATCGCCTTCGTTGGCGTAACGCTGCGGAATACCGTGATAAGAGAGCAGCAGCAAATCCGGCTCACCGTGGCGTGCGAAAGAGGCCTTCACCGTTCCCGCCAGCGCCTTAATGTAGTCGTGATCGGTCGCATAATCGCGAATAAACGTAACGCCCGGAATAGCGCGGGTTTTCCCCAGAATGCGCGCCAGTTCATCCCACACGGCGGCAACCGTCGAGCAGGAGTATTGTGGATACAGCGGCAGTACCACGATATGGTCAACATCCTGCGCCAGCAAGTCATTAACGGCGCTTTCCAGCGACGGCGTGCCATAGCTCATACCCAGCGCGACGGGCATCTCTGGCAGACGTTCAGCCAGCGCTTTTTGCTGTCTGCGGCTGTATACCATCAGCGGCGAGCCCTCTTCCATCCATACGGATTGATAGAGTTTCGCCACGCGCGGCGATCGGATAGGCAGAATAACACCGCGTAACAGCGGCCACCACAACAGGCGGGAAGTGTCGACAACGCGTCGGTCGCTGAGGAATTGCCGAAGATAGCGTTTCACCGCGTCGGCGGTCGGCGCATCGGGTGTACCGAGGTTTACCAGCAGAATTCCTGTTTTTTTATAACGCATTACCGCCTCTTATCCATTAATCGAGAGACAATTGTAGCGGAAATAAAAGGAAACGGAACCAATCACAGCGACAGGTAAAATGAGAAAGGTTCTCACCCGGGCAGCGCCGGGTGAGAGCATCGGCCTTAGCCGAGGATTTTTTCCAGCTCAGCGCGAACGTCTGCAACGGCTTTAGTACCGTCAACTTTCGCGTATTTGGTGTTACCCGCCTGCGCTTCTTTGGAGTAGTAGCCGATCAGCGGTGCAGTCATCTGATGGTATTCCACCAGACGTTTACGCACGGTTTCTTCCTGATCGTCTTTACGGGTGGTCAGATCTTCGCCGGTCACATCATCTTTACCTTCCACTTTCGGCGGATTGAATTTGATGTGGTAAACACGGCCAGATGCCGCGTGAACGCGACGACCCACGATACGGTCAACGATCAGTTCGTCCGGCACGTCGAATTCCAGCACGTAATCCACGTTGATGCCCGCTTCTTTCATGGCGTCTGCCTGCGGAATAGTACGCGGGAAGCCGTCCAGCAGGAAACCGTTACGGCAATCTTCCTGGGAGATGCGTTCTTTAACCAGCGCGATAACCAGTTCGTCGGTAACCAGCTTGCCAGCATCCATGATGTCTTTAGCTTGTTTACCCAGTTCAGAACCGGATTTCACGGCGGCACGCAGCATATCGCCGGTGGAGATTTGCGGAATACCGTACTTCTCCATGATGAACTGAGCCTGAGTTCCTTTACCCGCGCCCGGAGCGCCAAGCAGAATGATACGCATTGCGAAAATCCCCTCAAAGGTTGTCTAAATTTTTCAAAAGCGCTAAACGATACCACCAACGCGCCATTGGCTCAAGGAAGCGGGGCGGCGCTGAAACGGTTAATGGGGGGAAAAGTGCGGTTTGATGCCCTCACCCCGGCCCTCTCCCACAGGGAGAGGGAGAAAAACGGCGCAGGGCTTAACAACGTGCACAATCGGTCCCCTAACCCTCGAGGGAAAAGACTGGCACCAAATGAAACATGGGCACAATCGGTCCCCTCTCCCTGCGGGAGAGGGTTAGGGTGAGGGGATAAAGGCTTACGACACCAGCAGTTGGTTCATACGGCGGATAAACTGGTTCGGATCTTCCAGCGTCCCGCGCTCTGCAAACAGCGCCTGATCGAGCAGCAGTTCAACCCACTCTTTAAACTGGGCTTCATCCTGGGTATCCGCCGTGCGTTTCACCAGAACGTGATCCGGGTTCAGTTCAAAGATGTACTTCACGTCCGGTACGGCCTGGCCCGCGGCGGCGAACAGTTTCGCCATCTGGGTACTCATTTCATCCGCATCGGTAGTGACAATCGCCGGGGTATCCGTCAGGCGGTGCGTCAGACGCACCTCTTTCACGCGATCGCCCAGCAGGGTTTTCACGCGCTCAACGAACGGCGTCAGCGCTTTTTCCGCTTCTTTGGCGCTTTCGTCCACTTCATCTGCCAGCTTGTCGATGGATTCATCGGCTTTAGCCACAGACTGGAACGGCTTACCATCGAACTCGGTCAGGTAGTTCATCATCCACTCGTCGATGCGGTCAGAGAGCAGCAGAACTTCGATGCCCTTCTTACGCAGCAGCTCCAAGTGCGGGCTGCTTTTCGCTGCCGCATAGCTGTCAGCGGTGATGTAATAAATTTTTTCCTGCCCTTCTTTCATGCGGGAAACGTAGTCTGCCAGCGAAACGGCCTGCTCTGAAGAGTCCGTGTGCGTAGAAGCAAAGCGCAACAGCTTAGCAATGGCGTCCTGGTTAGCACTGTCTTCCGCCGGGCCTTCTTTCAGAACCAGACCAAACTGCTTCCAGAAGGTCTGGTATTTTTCCGCGTCGTCTTTCGCCAGTTTTTCCAGCATTTGCAGGACACGTTTGGTCAGCGCGCCGCGCAGGCTGCGCGTGACCGCGCTGTCCTGCAGGATTTCACGGGACACGTTCAGCGGCAGATCGTTAGAATCAATCAGACCACGCACGAAGCGCAGGTAGTTCGGCATGAACTGCTCGGCGTCGTCCATAATAAACACGCGCTGCACGTACAGTTTCAGGCCATGTTTATGGTCACGGTTCCACATATCCCACGGGGCCTGAGACGGGATGTACAGCAGACTGGTGTACTCCTGCTTCCCTTCAACACGGTTGTGGCTCCAGGTCAGCGGATTAGTAAAGTCATGGGCGATGTGTTTGTAGAACTCAGTATATTCTTCGTCTTTAATTTCAGACTTATTACGCGTCCACAGCGCCTGTGCTTTGTTGATTTTCTCCCAGGAGATAACGGTTTCGCCGTCTTTTTCTTCTCGTTTTTCAATCTCAACCGGCAGCGCGATATGGTCGGAGTACTTGCTGATGATGGAACGTACGCGCCAGTCGTCAAGGAACTCATCTTCACCTTCGCGCAGATGCAGGGTAATTTCGGTGCCGCGATCGGCTTTGGTGATGTCGGCTACGGTGTAATCGCCTTCACCTTCTGATTCCCAGAACACGCCGTTTTCTGCCGCATCGCCCGCCGCACGGGTGCGCACGGTCACTTTATCGGCCACGATAAACGCCGAGTAGAAGCCTACGCCAAACTGACCAATCAGCTGGCTGTCTTTCGCCTGGTCAGAGCCCATCGATTCGAGGAACGCTTTGGTACCCGATTTGGCGATAGTCCCCAGATGGTCAATGACGTCATCACGGTTCATACCAATGCCGTTATCAGCAATGGTCAACGTACGCTTATCTTTATCGAAGGAAACACGCACGCGCAGCTCGCCGTCACCTTCATAAAGGTCCGGGTTGGAGAGCGCACGGAAACGCAGCTTGTCTGCCGCATCCGAGGCGTTAGAGATAAGCTCACGCAGGAAAATTTCTTTATTGGAATACAGGGAATGGATCATCAGGTGCAGAAGTTGTTTCACTTCAGACTGAAAACCACGAGTTTCTTGTCCTTTCATGTCGAAAATACCTCAATGCCAATTACAAGGTAAAAATGCGTTGAGAGGGAAATGGGGATAGCGGGGGAAAATTTCAAGCGAGAGCAGAAAATCCTGCTCTCGTTTGATTAAAAACGAATCTTATGACGACCCGCGAGCGAGTGCGACAGCGTGGTGCCATCGACCATCTCAAGTTCGCCGCCCACCGGCACGCCATGGGCGATTCGGCTGGCTTCCACACCGTGCTGAGCGCACAGCTCGGCGATGTAGTTGGCGGTCGCCTCCCCTTCCACCGTCGGGTTGGTGGCGAGGATAACTTCACTGAGCGATTCCGTTTCCAGACGCTGCTCCAGGCGGTCGAGGCCGATATCATCAGGCCCGATGCCGTCGAGCGGCGACAGGTGGCCCATCAACACGAAGTAGCGGCCAGAAAACTGCCCGGTCTGCTCAATGGCGTAGATGTCCGCAGGACTCTCCACCACACAGATTTGGCCGTTTTCCTGACGACGCGGATTCGAACAGATGTTGCACACTTCCTGCTCGGTGAAGGTACGGCAATCGGCGCAGTGGCCGATTTCCGACATGGCGCGGGTCAGCGACTGCGCCAGACGCATTCCGCCGCTGCGGTCACGTTGCAGCAGCGTAAACGCCATGCGCTGCGCAGACTTCGGGCCAACGCCCGGCAGGCAGCGCAGTGCTTCCATTAGCTGAGTTAACAGCGGGCTGGTTTGCATCAGAACGGCAGCTTCATACCCGGCGGCAGTTGCATACCGGAGGACACGGAGGCCATTTTCTCTTTCTGGGTTTCGTCGATGCGACGCGCCGCATCGTTGAATGCCGCAGCAACCAGATCTTCCAGCATCTCTTTGTCATCTTCCAGCAGGCTTGGGTCGATTTCCACGCGACGGCAGTTGTGCGCACCGTTGATGGTCACTTTTACCAGACCTGCACCGGATTCACCGGTCACTTCCAGTTTCGCGATTTCTTCCTGCATCTGCTGCATTTTTTCTTGCATCTGCTGGGCCTGTTTCATCAGGTTACCCAGACCGCCTTTACCAAACATAGGCTTCTCTCTTTCATTCAAGGGTGACGACCATAAGCCAGGCTCACGATCAAATGGGGCGGATACTCTCTTCGTCCAGGTCCGCGTCGAAGAATCGACGCAGCGTCTGAATATTGTTATCCGCGATTATCGCCTCGCGCGCTTGCGCGAGTTTCTCTTCATAAATGGCCTGACGCCACTCAAGCGGCGTTCGCTGGGTTGAATTATCATCTTCAATGATAGTCAATTCAACGGGTGCGCCGTATAACGTGCTCAGCGCCTCGGCCAACTTCTGCTGCGCGCCCGGCGAGTTCAGATGTCGCTGGGTAGGGCGCAGATGCAGGCAGACCGTACTGCCGTTTTGCTCTTTCCACGCGTTCAGCGCTACCTGTTCAACCAGCTTTGGCAGCGCCAGTTGGCTCACCTGCGCGGCCCACTCGTCGCGCTCGATAGCCTCGGCGGCCAGTTTTGCGGCCAGTTCCGGCGTTTTTTCATGCTCCAGCGCTTTCTTCAACGCTTTTGGCGTTGCCACCTCCACTTTGACCTCTTGGGTCGGTAGGGTGGATTTCCAGCGATAGGCTTCTTTCTTCGCCGGTGCTTTCTCGAGTGCCGACGGTGCAGGACGCGAAGAAACGCGTTCCGTTACCGAAGCCAGTCTTTCCAGCGCAGCGTTATTCACCGGCCGCGCGCGGGAAGCGGCTGCCGGTTCACTCTTTTTTGTTTTGGGTGCTCCTGCGTTGCCCTGCTGAAGCTGGCGGCGGGCGGCCAGCACCTGATTCGTTGACTCAGGTAGCGGCACATCCGGCCCGCGTGGCGCGGGCGCAGCCTGCGGCTGAACCGGTGGCGGTGTCATCATCGCCGTCGCGGCCTGCGGGGCAAAGTTGTGCTGAGGCACCTCCGGTTCCGGTAGCGGCATACGCGGATGGAATGCCAGCGCGCGCAGCAGCGTCATCTCAATACCCATCCGGCGATCTGGCGCGTAAGGCAGTTCTTTGCGGCCAATCAGCAAGGTTTGGTAGTAGAGCTGAACATCGGTAGGCGGCACAGTTCGCGCTAAATCACGCATCCGCTGCTCAACCGGGGCCATATCGCTACCCAGCGCGGATGGCGATAGCTGAACCATCGCAATGCGATGCAGTAAGCTTTGCATCTCGACCAGCAGCGCTTCCCACTCAATGCCTCGTTGTGCGGCCTCGTTGACCAGCGCCATCACACGTTCGCCATCAGCGGCCACCAGCGCTTCAATTAATGAGAGCGCCTGGTCATCATCAAGCGTACCCAGCATGGCGCTGACCGATGCGGTGGTCAGTTGACCTTCCCCGCTGGCAATCGCCTGGTCAGTAAGACTTAACGCATCACGCAGGCTGCCGTCTGCTGAACGGGCGAGCAGTTGTAGCGCGCGTGGCTCGAAAGCAATTTTCTCTTCACCGAGAATATGCTCAAGCTGATGACGAATTTGTTCGACATCCAGCGCTTTAAGGTGGAATTGCAGGCAACGAGAAAGAATGGTGACCGGCAGTTTTTGCGGGTCAGTCGTTGCCAGCAGGAATTTAACATGTGCAGGCGGCTCTTCCAGCGTTTTCAACAGTGCGTTGAAGCTGTGGCGGGAAAGCATGTGCACTTCATCGATCAGATAGACTTTGAAACGCCCGCGCGCCGGTGCGTACTGGACGTTATCGAGCAGATCGCGCGTGTCTTCAACTTTCGTGCGCGACGCGGCATCGATTTCGATTAAATCGACAAAGCGCCCCTCTTCAATTTCACGGCAGTTATCGCATACGCCGCAGGGCGTTGCGGTAACACCGGTTTCGCAGTTCAGCCCCTTCGCCAGCAAACGGGCGATAGAGGTTTTACCGACGCCACGGGTGCCGGAAAAGAGATAGGCGTGATGAATGCGCCCTAACGACAAGCCGTTCGCCAGTGCAGTCAGCACATGTTCCTGGCCGACGACGTCAGCGAAGGTTTGTGGTCGCCATTTTCGGGCTAAGACCTGATAACTCATTGGCTGGCTCTGAGACGTTGGAAGGTGGATTCACGAGGGGGGTAATGCTATCACAGCCCCGCCAATACGGCGAGGCTCAGTATCGGGATTTGCTTAGTGGCCCGGGAAGGAAACCAGGCTATAGCTGGTGATGCCCTGTTTTTCCAGGCGCTGCTCACCACCGAGGTCGAACAGATTGATGATGAATGCCGCATCGGTCACTTCACCACCCAGACGACGGATCAGTTTAACGGTCGCTTCAATCGTACCACCGGTTGCCAGCAGATCGTCCACAACCAGCACTTTATCGCCCGGTTTAATGGCATCCACATGAATTTCCAGCTGATCGGTGCCGTATTCCAGTTCATAGCTTTCCGCGATGGTTTCGCGCGGCAGTTTACCCGGCTTACGTACCGGAACAAAACCTACGCCCATCGCCAGGGCTACCGGGGCACCAAACAGGAAACCACGCGCTTCGGTACCGACGACTTTAGTGATACCCGCATCTTTATAGCGATTCACCAGCAGTTCAATGCTGAGGGCGTAAGCTTTCGGATCTTCCAGTAAACTGGTGACGTCGCGGAAAAGAATGCCCGGCTTCGGATAGTCGTGAATGCTTTTAATGCTGTTCTTCAGAAATTCAAGCTGCTGTGCAGTAGCGGTCATAGGTTTGTGCCTGCTTAAAACGATGTTACTCGAGGCGTGCATAATGGGCCAAAGTTACATTTGATTAACTTTTGACCGGCGCGCCTGTGCTCGAAAACGGTCGAATTTACTGACTGCTGATAAGAATTGCAACACCA
The DNA here is from genome assembly GCA_003315335.1 of Pseudocitrobacter faecalis. Classification (GTDB taxonomy): domain Bacteria; phylum Pseudomonadota; class Gammaproteobacteria; order Enterobacterales; family Enterobacteriaceae; genus Pseudocitrobacter; species Pseudocitrobacter faecalis. The sequence continues at coordinate 266,729 of QNRL01000008.1, read as the reverse complement.
TTGATGCGCTTTACGGCTTTTGTTGTTCCGCATCAATCACCGGGATCCGCCACATGAAAATCAGCAGACAGGCAAGAATCACCAGCAACAGTATGCGTACCCACATCATCTTCACCAGCCACAGAGAGATAGCGAAGGTCACCAGAATTAGGATAATAGCCCGAGGCTTTGCCCCGCGCGGCATAGCACGATACTTTTGCCAGTGGCGCAAATAGCCGCCAAACCAGGAGCGATAAAGCAGCCAATGGTGAAAACGCGGCGACGAGCGCGCGAAGCACCAGGCGGCGAGCAGGATAAACGGCGTGGTGGGCAACAGCGGTAAAACCACGCCTAACGTGCCCAGGGCTACCGCCAGCCAGCCAATAATGATTAAAATAGTGCGTTGCATAGCGAGAATCGTTATCAATACCAGCAGCTAATGTAGCATAGTCGATAAAAATAGTGACGGAGACTGGCGTGAAAATAGCGCAGCTTTTACAAACGCTGGAAGCCCAGCTTGCACGGTTGCAAGTGCGCATCGCGCCGCTGGCGCAGCACGCCACCCTGACACCCCGCTTCGACAGGCAACTTTTTCACACCCGCAGCACCACGCTACAGGCGTGCCTGAATGAAGCGCAGAAGAATTTCAGCGAGTTGCAGCGCGCGGTTGAGCAGCAGCAGCTTCCACAGGTGGCCTGGCTTGCTGAACAACTGGCTGCGCAACTTGAGGCGATCAGCCGGGAAAGTGACGCCTGGACACTGCGTGTCTGGGATAGCGCCTCACCCGCGCAGACGCGCTGGCAGCGTAAGCGCCTGCAAACCCAGGAGTTTGAACGCCGGTTGCTGGAGATGAAACAGACGCGTGAGCAACAGCTTGCGCAGGCGGCCACCTTTGATGAGCAGCAGCGGCTCAGCCGCGAAATTACCGCCTTTGATGCCCGGCTGGCTCGCTGCCGGCAGGCTTTGCAGGACATTGAAAACGTACTGGCGCGCCTGACGCGCTAAAGGGGAAAGTATGTCGCTTGAAAACGCGCCGGATGACGTTAAGCTGGCGGTCGATTTGATTATGCTGCTGGAGAGTCACGATATCGCGCCGGAAGTGGTATTAAGCGCGCTGGAGATGGTGAAACGCGATTTCGCGAAGAAGCTGGCGTCGGCCTCGGGCAATCGCGCGGAATAAACGCCCGGTGGCATTGCGCTCACCGGGCCAACAACAGAGGTATTAATCCGCTATCGCGAGATTGTTACCGCCGTTGTTATCACGCTTCACTTCCGTCACTTCATCGCCCTTCTCATTGTGCAGATGAACTTCCAGCTGGTTAAACGCGATATTGATGTTATTTTCACGGCACAAACGATCGATGGTGCGGTTCAGCTCATCGACGGTGTAGCTACGATCGCGCAGTTCACGCACATACAGACGCAGCTCGTGATCCAGCGTGCTGGCACCGAAGGTGGTGAATAACACTATCGGCTCTGGATCGTGCATCACTTTCGGGTGCTCCATCGCCGCTTTCAGCAGGATCTCTTTCACTTTATCGAGATCGGATCCATACGCCACGCCCAGGCTAATCACCACACGCGTAATGGTATCGCTGAGCGACCAGTTGATCAGCCGCTCGGTGACAAACGCTTTGTTCGGGATGATAACCTCTTTACGATCAAAGTCGGTGATGGTCGTCGCACGAATACGGATCCTGCTGACCGTCCCGGAGAAGGTGCCGATCGTCACGGTATCACCAATACGTACCGGGCGTTCAAACAGGATAATGATACCGGACACAAAGTTACCGAAAATCTCCTGTAAACCAAAACCGAGACCCACCGATAACGCCGCCGCCAGCCACTGCAGTTTGTCCCACGAGACGCCCAGCGAGCCAAACACCGTCATTGCACCAACGGCGATGATCACGTAGTTGAGGATCGTGGTAATGGCGTAGGATGCGCCCTGGCGCATGTTCAGGCGCGAGAGCACCAGCACTTCCAGCAGGCCCGGTAAGTTGCGAATGAGCGCCCAGGCAATAGTGGCCGCTATCACCGCAAACAGCAGGCTGCCCATGGTGACGTTTTTCACCACGCTGGCACCCGCTTCCGTGCCGCTGTAATGCCACAGCGTAATGCTGTCGAGATAGGTAAAGACGGAAATTAAATCTGACCAGATCCCCCAGAACGCCGCCGCGAACAGACACACCATCAGCAACATAGTGATACGCAGCGTCTGCTGGTTAACCTGCTCCAGAGCGATGGTCGGCTCCTCCTGGGGCTCCGCCCCTTCCGCGCCCTCTTTAACAATGTTCTGACGACGCGCGACCGCACGGCGATAGGCGATACGCCGCGCCGCGACGCTTAAACCACGCAGAACGGTCTGATAAAGCAGGTTCCAGACAATCACCAGGTAGACGGTTTCAATCCAGCGGCCAGAGAGGCGCAGCGTGGTATAGAAATAGCCCGTCGCCGTCAGCACCATCAAGCCAATCGGTACCAGCGACAGCACGGTAATCGTGACCAGACGCAGCCCGTGCGACTCTTTATCACGCCAGCTGTCGCGGCACATCGGCCACACCAGAATGGCAATCAGCAGCAGGTTCAGCAGAATGACAAACTGGCCCAGCACGTCGTCCATCAGATGCAGTGGCGAAAGCTCCGCCACGACAGACCAGAAGTGCAACGGTAACAACGCAAGGCTGATGCGCACAATCTGACGACGCCAGTGGCTGGTGAGCTGTTCTGGCATATTGAAGTGGCGTACCGCGACGCCGTCCTTTTCCAGTACTTTCCAGCACAAGCCAAAGACCAGCCAGAAGGTCGCCAGTTTTTTACAAAACGCCCACAGCAGGTCGCTGATGTTGAGCTGCATGGTCAGCAGAATCAGGCCCACAGCCAGAATCACTAATACCACCGGTAAGGCTCTTATCAGGTCGATGAGAATCGCTTTTGGCGTATGCAGTTGGCTATCGTTGCGTAGTTGCCCGACCTGTTCCGCTAAACGCGCCTGATACGCACGCAGCCAGGCCAGTTTCCAGCGGATGAGCCCGGCAATCAGCAGCAGCGGCAGGCCCGCCAGGAAGGCGATGAAGACGGCTGGCCACGCTTTTTCCCAGTTTACGGTGATTTTCATCGCCTTGAACTGATCCTTCAGCGCGCCCGGGAAGGATTTAATCCAGTCCCAGCCCATCGGTTTGTTGCTGTTTACCCAGAAGATTTGCTGGGTGAGGATCTCTTTAAGGTTTTTCGATACGCTCATCAACTGCTGCTGATTGATTTGCAGGTTGATAGCCATCATCAGCTGGTTCCCCAGCTGTTTGTTAATTAAGTCCAGCGCCTCACGACGCGCGTCAACCAGTTGCAGCAGCGCGTCATGCACTTCCGGCGTAACTTCGCTGGCGTGCCCCTCTTCCAGTTTGGCGACAAAATCTTCGCTCTGGAACATGGCATCACGCTGCTGGTTAATTTCGAATTGCTCCAGACGCAAGTCCGCGATGCGGTTGGTCATGTCTTCCAGTTCATCGGCGGAAGGCAGCGTCTGTTGCTGCTGGTAAAGGATACGCGAGAGCAGCAGGCTACCCTTCAGCACCGCAATCTGCTCTTTCACATTGCGCTCAGATTGCAACGCACGGTCGAGCCAGTTCTTCACTCTGATGTTTTGCTGAACCAGCTGGTTACCGCTTTCGGTGACGTTAATCAGGCGCTGGCTTAACTGGTGGTTGATTTCCAGCTCCTGTTTGACCAGCGGGTTCGCCTGAATGCGTGCCGTATCTTCCGGCGAGGCGGTTTCCTGTGCCGTTTTTTCGGTCAGCGTCAGACGTTTATTGTTAGCCGCTTCCTGTAAAAGCTGAAGCTGGTGCTCAAGGCGGGTGCTGTACGCGGTAATGTAATCACGCTGTTTTTGCAGGGTATCCTGCAACGTGGTGTTGCCCTGCAGGCTTTTACGTTGCTGATCGAGCTCGGCATTCAGCAGCGCCTGCTGCACCTGCAACATGGTTTGCTGAGAAGGACGCAGCGCGCCTTCCCCGACCGTGGTGCCGTTCAGGCTATTGCGAATCTGTTGTAGCTGCTGTGACGCCGCGTTCATGGCGTTCTGTACACGCTCAGGCTGCGTTTGCAGCGAAACCAGTTGGGTATTGTAGGTCGCCAGATCGTTCTGGGCATTTTGCAGGTCATCGACCATCTGCGTTAAGCGCGCTTCCAGCTGGCGTAACGACAGCGTCGAGAGCGTTTTGCGTGTTTCATCGTCATTATCGACGTCGCTCAGCGCATTCAGTTTCTCGGTGGCCTCGCGCAGTTGCGCCGGCGCCTGATCGACCCTCTTCTGCAACTGGATGGTTTCATCTTTGACGCGATCGATTTTATCCAGGAACTGGAGAGTTTCGGTCAAATCCTGCAGCTCCAGCTTGTCCGCTGGGGTGGGATCTTTCTTCTTATTGATAGCATCGATTTGTGCCTGAATTTCGGCACGATCCGGAAGGTCGTTACCGCTTGTGGCACGCGCCTGCGCGGCGGTGACATCACAGAAAAGACATGCAATAACGACTATAAAAGCGAAAAATGTGTTTCGCGAGCGAATGTTATGCAGCATAGTTTTAACATGAGTGATTGCAAAAGCCGGAGAAACCCGGGGGATAAACGCGTGCGAAGAATAGCACTTCTGCAATCGACGGAATAGCGCCACTCTCCAGGATTATTCCTGGTAATAACGAATTTTCTGATTAACCTGATTTCTCGTGTAGCGTCGGGCAGAACTGAAACATCTCCAGCAGAATCGCCACGTAGTCGCGCGCCTCTTTTTTCAAATCGAATGAACCCGGCGCAAAGAGCCAGTTCTCCATAATTCCAGAGACATAACTGCGCATCAGGATGGCGGCGCGGCGGGTTAACAATTTGGCAGGCAGCATTTGTGCAGATATACAATCTTTTAACACTTGCTCAATACGATCATAACTTTCCATGCAAAGATTCCGCTGAGCCTGTTGTAATAAGGCCATTTCACCGACAAATTCGCATTTATGGAATATAATCTCCATCATCAAACGTCTACGCTCTTCTACTACCGTTGCTTCAAGGATATAGACTAATATTTCCCTTAAAACTGAGAGTGGATCGTCGGGGAATTTTGCCCGATACTCAATCTCAAGATCGCTGATACTGGATTCTGATAACTCCCAGATTTCACCAAATAAATCCGACTTGTCCTTGAAATGCCAATAGATAGCGCCGCGCGTGACACCTGCCGCTTTGGCAATATCCACCAGCGAGGTTGAGGATACGCCCTGCTGAGAAAATAAACGCAAGGCCACATCAAGGATGTGTTGACGTGTGGCAAGGGCTTCTTGTTTGGTTTTTCGTGCCATAGGTTGGTGAATTTACAGAGGTTAGATTTACATACATTTGTGAATGTATGTACCATAGCACGACGATAATATAAACGCAGCAATGGGTTTGTGGACGCTGAACCATTGATCAATTTGAAATCGGACACTCGAGGTTTACATATGAACAAAAACAGAGGGTTAACGCCTCTGGCGGTCGTTCTGATGCTCTCAGGCAGCTTAGCGCTTACAGGATGTGACGACAAAGGGGCTCAACAAGGAGCGCAGCAGATGCCAGAAGTTGGCGTTGTGACGCTCAAATCTGAACCTCTTCAAATCACGACTGAACTCCCTGGACGCACCAACGCGTATCGTATTGCAGAAGTTCGTCCGCAGGTCAGCGGTATCATTCTGAAGCGAAACTTTACTGAAGGCGGCGATATTGAGGCGGGCGTGTCTCTGTATCAGATCGATCCTGCGACTTATCAGGCCGCTTACGAAAGCGCGAAAGGTGACCTGGCGAAAGCCCAGGCAGCTGCCAATATTGCTCAACTGACAGTGAAGCGCTACCAGAAACTTCTGGGTACGCAGTACATCAGTCAACAGGACTACGACACCGCGCAGGCGGATGCACAGCAGGCTAACGCTGCCGTTGTTGCTGCCAAAGCGGCGGTTGAAACCGCGCGTATCAACCTGGCCTATACCAAAGTCACCTCCCCTATCAGCGGCCGTATCGGTAAATCCGCGGTCACGGAAGGCGCACTGGTACAGAACGGGCAATCTACCGCGCTGGCAACCGTGCAACAGCTGGATCCTATCTACGTTGATGTGACGCAATCCAGTAACGACTTCCTGCGTCTGAAACAGGAACTGGCAAACGGCACGCTGAAGCAGGAAAACGGCAAAGCGAAAGTCGACCTGGTAACGAATGACGGTACTAAATATCCGCAGAGCGGCACATTAGAGTTCTCTGATGTGACGGTTGATCAGACCACCGGGTCTATCACCCTGCGCGCTATCTTCCCGAACCCGGACCATACTCTGCTGCCTGGCATGTTCGTTCGTGCACGTCTGCAGGAAGGTGTGAATCCGAAAGCGTTGCTGGTTCCTCAGCAAGGCGTGACCCGTACGCCGCGTGGTGATGCGACTGCGCTGGTGGTCGGTGAAGGCGATAAAGTTGAAACGCGTGATATTAAAGCAACCCAGGCGATTGGCGATAAATGGCTGGTCACTGAAGGGCTGAAAGACGGCGACCGTGTGATTATCACCGGCCTGCAAAAAGTCCGTCCCGGCGCGCAGGTGAAAGCGCAGGAAGTGACTTCTGACAATAAAGAACAAGCCGCAGCCGGCGCAGCGTCAGAAAAAACTCAGTCTTAACTTAAACAGGAGCCGTTAAGACATGGCTAATTTCTTTATCGATCGCCCGATATTTGCATGGGTGATTGCTATCATCATCATGCTTGCCGGGGGACTCGCGATCATGAAACTGCCGGTAGCGCAATATCCAACGATTGCGCCGCCAGCCGTGACGATCTCCGCGACCTATCCGGGTGCTGATGCCCAGACGGTGCAGGACACCGTCACACAGGTTATCGAACAGAATATGAACGGTATCGATAACCTGATGTACATGTCCTCCAACAGTGACTCTACCGGTACGGTACAGATCACCCTGACCTTTGAATCCGGTACTGACGCGGACATCGCGCAGGTACAGGTGCAGAACAAACTGTCGCTGGCAACACCGTTGCTGCCGCAGGAAGTTCAGCAACAAGGGATCAGCGTTGAGAAGTCCTCCAGTAGCTTCCTGATGGTTGTTGGTGTCATTAACACCAACGGCACCATGACCCAGGAAGATATTTCCGACTACGTTGCGGCGAACATGAAAGACCCGATCAGCCGTACGTCTGGCGTCGGTGACGTTCAGCTGTTTGGTTCTCAGTACGCGATGCGTATCTGGATGGATCCGACCAAACTGAACAACTTCCAGCTGACTCCGGTTGATGTTATCGCAGCGATCAAAGCACAGAACGCCCAGGTTGCAGCCGGTCAGTTAGGCGGTACGCCGCCGGTGAAGGGCCAGCAGCTTAACGCCTCTATCATCGCGCAAACGCGTCTGACCAGCACCGATGAGTTCGGCAAAATTCTGCTGAAAGTGAATCAGGATGGTTCGCAGGTTCGCCTGCGCGACGTGGCGAAGATTGAGCTGGGCGGTGAGAACTACGACATCATCGCGAAGTTCAACGGTAAACCGGCTTCCGGTCTGGGTATCAAGCTGGCAACCGGTGCGAACGCGCTGGACACCGCGAAAGCTATCCGTGCCGAACTGAAGAAGATGGAGCCGTTCTTCCCGTCAGGCTTGCAGATTGTTTATCCGTATGACACCACACCGTTCGTTCAGATCTCCATCAACGAAGTGGTAAAAACGCTGATTGAAGCCATTCTTCTGGTGTTCATCGTGATGTACATGTTCCTGCAAAACTTCCGCGCGACGTTGATTCCGACGATCGCAGTACCGGTCGTCTTGCTGGGTACCTTCGCTATCCTTGCCGCCTTTGGCTTCTCCATCAACACCCTGACGATGTTCGGGATGGTGCTGGCGATAGGGCTATTGGTGGATGACGCCATCGTGGTGGTAGAAAACGTCGAACGTGTGATGTCCGACGAGGGTCTACCCCCGAAAGAGGCGACGCGTAAATCGATGGGCCAGATCCAGGGCGCACTGGTCGGGATCGCGATGGTGCTGTCGGCGGTATTTATCCCGATGGCGTTCTTCGGTGGTTCTACCGGGGCAATCTACCGTCAGTTCTCCATCACGATCGTTTCGGCGATGGCACTGTCCGTACTGGTGGCCTTGATTCTGACCCCGGCACTGTGTGCCACAATGCTCAAACCGGTCGCCAAAGGCGATCACGGTGAAGGCAAAAAAGGCTTCTTCGGTTGGTTCAACCGCATGTTTGATAAGAGCACGCACCATTACACCGACAGCGTAGGCAACATCCTGCGCAGCACCGGTCGTTATCTGCTGCTGTATATCATCATCGTGGTCGGCATGGCCTTCCTGTTTGTTCGTCTGCCAAGCTCGTTCCTGCCAGATGAAGATCAGGGCGTATTCCTGAGTATGGCCCAGCTTCCGGCAGGGGCAACGCAGGAACGTACGCAGAAAGTGCTGGATGAGATGACCGATTACTATCTCACCAAAGAGAAAGACAACGTTGCGTCCGTGTTTGCGGTTAACGGCTTTGGTTTTGCGGGTCGTGGTCAGAACACCGGTATCGCCTTCGTTTCTTTGAAAGACTGGGCGGATCGGCCGGGCGAAGAGAACAAGGTTGAAGCCATCACTCAGCGTGCGATGGGTGAGTTCTCGAAGATTAAAGATGCGATGGTGTTCGCCTTTAACCTGCCAGCGATTGTTGAACTGGGTACGGCGACCGGCTTCGACTTCCAGCTCATTGACCAGGGCGGTCTGGGTCACGAAAAACTGACGCAGGCGCGTAACCAGTTGTTTGGTGAAGTGGCTAAGCACCCGGATCTGTTAGTCGGCGTACGTCCTAACGGCCTGGAAGATACGCCGCAGTTCAAAATTGATATCGACCAGGAAAAAGCACAGGCGCTGGGCGTATCTATCAGCGACATCAATACCACGCTGGGCGCTGCCTGGGGTAGTAGCTACGTCAACGACTTCATCGACCGTGGTCGTGTGAAGAAAGTGTACGTGATGTCTGAAGCGCAGTACCGCATGTTGCCGGAAGATATCAGCAACTGGTACGTCCGTGGTTCTGATGGTCAGATGGTGCCGTTCTCCGCGTTCTCAACGTCTCGCTGGGAATACGGTTCACCACGTCTGGAACGCTATAACGGTCTGCCGTCGATGGAAATCCTCGGTCAGGCGGCACCGGGAAGAAGTACCGGTGAAGCGATGACGATGATGGAAGAGCTGGCGGGTAAACTGCCATCGGGTATCGGTTACGACTGGACCGGGATGTCTTACCAGGAACGCCTCTCTGGTAACCAGGCCCCTGCCCTGTATGCGATTTCGCTGATTGTGGTCTTCCTCTGTCTGGCGGCGCTGTACGAGAGCTGGTCGATTCCGTTCTCCGTTATGCTGGTGGTTCCGCTGGGGGTTATCGGTGCGCTGTTAGCTGCCACCTTCCGTGGCCTCACTAACGACGTTTACTTCCAGGTGGGCCTGCTGACAACCATTGGCTTGTCGGCGAAGAACGCGATACTTATCGTGGAATTCGCCAAAGATCTGATGGAAAAAGAGGGCAAAGGCCTGATTGAAGCCACGCTTGAAGCGGTACGTATGCGTCTGCGTCCAATCCTGATGACGTCGCTGGCGTTCATCCTCGGGGTTATGCCGCTGGTTATCAGTACCGGCGCAGGCTCCGGCGCACAGAACGCGGTAGGTACCGGCGTAATGGGCGGGATGGTCACGGCAACGGTTCTGGCTATCTTCTTCGTTCCGGTATTCTTCGTGGTGGTTCGCCGCCGCTTTGGCCGCAAAGTTGAAGAAACTGAACACAGCCATCCGGTTGAACGTCACTAACTCTTACTGTCGATGACAAAGGGTCGCGCGAGCGGCCCTTTTTTATGGTTTTTTATAATCGCACTTATCGCTATAAACGTTTTTAAAATGCAGTAATAAAATTTTATAATTAAAAAAACGTGTTATCTTTAATAGTGATGATTCATCGCCGTGAAGATCCCAACGTTTAAAAGTTTAGGAAAACTCCGAAGTGAAAGATGTTTTCTCTGTATCTTCGTTGCGAATGGTCTTACACCTGCTGAAAATCCAGGCAATTGCACGCCGTATGAATTGTGTGGATAAAGGGTAAGTGAATGAATTCTAATGAATCAAATATTGTTTTCTGGCAATACATTGAAAAATCTTAATCTAAGCCACATTTCATAATCGGGGAATAAAGAAAAAGAGACTTAATTGTAATTTTTCGTAATAGCTCGGTGAAATCTCTTTCAGAGTAGATTATAGTTAGTGCATAAGGACTGTGCGTCTGCGCCAGGTTAGCCAGTAGTTACCCCATCCCACACACTGATTGTTCTCGTCGTTTACTCACGAATAAGGGGATGTGTTATGGACGAATACTCGCCAAAAAGGCATGATATCGCGCAACTCAGATTCCTCTGTGAAACGCTCTATCACGACTGCCTCGCCAATCTTGAAGAGAGTAACCACGGTTGGGTTAACGATCCCACCTCGGCTATCAACCTTCAACTTAATGAGCTGATCGAGCATATCGCAACCTTTGCGCTTAATTATAAAATTAAGTACAACGAAGATAATAAATTGATTGCACAAATTGACGAATATCTGGATGATACTTTCATGTTGTTCAGTAACTACGGCATAAATAGTGAAGACTTGCAAAAATGGCGCAAGTCAGGGAACAAACTCTTCCGCTGTTTCGTCAATGCCAGCCGGGCTAACCCTGTTAGTCTCTCTTGTTAAGATAATTACAATCACATGGGTGAATTATGTCTGAGAAACCATTAACTAAAACGGATTATTTGATGCGACTGCGCCGTTGCCAGTCAATTGATACGCTGGAACGCGTTATTGAAAAAAATAAATATGAACTTTCTGACAATGAACTGGCGGTATTTTACTCAGCAGCCGATCATCGTCTGGCAGAATTGACGATGAATAAGCTGTACGACAAGATCCCGTCCACTGTCTGGAAATTTATTCGCTAATCACTATTTTCTGCAATCGCTACAGGCGTCAGTCAAGTTAACTCACGATCGTAACGTTCCGCTTACCCTGGTAAGTTTGTGATTAACTTCACATTGATAAACAGGGAACGTTCCCAATTATATCTGCGCCTCTTATGGTGAACACTCTTAACTGACGAGGAGTGTCACAATGAGTGAAGAGAAACGTAAAATGATCGCCGGCGAACTCTATCGCCCGGCTGATGCAACGCTCAGAGCCGATAGCCTGCGCGCTAAACAGTTATTGCACCGCTACAACCATTCGTCGCCCGACGAAAAAGCATTACGCCATCAGTTGCTGGCTGAACTCTTCGATAAAAGTCACGATGCGTATATTGAGCCCAATTTCCGCTGCGACTACGGCTATAACATTACGCTGGGCGCCAATTTCTACGCCAATTTTGATTGCGTAATGCTAGACGTTTGCCCTATTACCATCGGTGATAATTGTATGCTCGCGCCAGGAGTCCATATTTATACGGCGACCCATCCTCTGGATGCGACCGAGCGCAACAGCGGCTATGAATATGGTAAACCGGTGGTTATCGGAAATAATGTCTGGATCGGCGGACGCGCGGTGATAAACCCAGGCGTAACCCTCGGGAATAACGTTGTCGTCGCATCCGGGGCGGTCGTGGTGAAGGATGTCCCTGATAACGCGGTCGTGGGCGGCAATCCGGCCCGCATTCTTAAAATGCTGAGCTAATGCGACTGTTATGCTTTTTCGCAACCAATCTGTTACTTTTTGCATCGGTTAATGCAACATAGAATAGGGGAATCCGCCCTGAGTTGCAGAGCCCTATTATGACAGAAATCCAGCGATTACTTACGCAAACCATCGATGAGCTGAATGTTCGTGAAAAGCGCGACAACAGGCCGCGCTTTAGCATCAGTTTTATCCGCAACCACCCGGGTCTGTTCCTGGCGATGTACGCGGCCTTTTTCGCCACGCTGATTGTCATGATGCGCTCTGAAACACTGGAAGATTCCGTCTGGCTGCTGTGGGTACTGTTTGCCCTGCTGAATGCGTTTTTCTTCTTTGACGTGTATCCGCGTTATCACTACGAAGATATCGACGTGCTGGATTTCCGCGTCTGCTATAACGGCGAGTGGTACAACACGCGCTTCGTGCCGGACGAGTTAATTCAAGCCATTAAGAATTCGCCGCGCGTCAGCGCGCAGGCCCGCGCGCAGCTGGAAAAGATGGTCGCCAGAAAAGGTGAACTCTCATTCTACGATGTTTTCACTCTAACCCGCGCGGAAACGACGCAATAATCCGCTGTAGCGTCCGTATCGCTGGAATAAAGCGCGATGCGGACGTATTGCCGTATCCCAGCACCAGTCCAGAACGCTGATGCTGCACATCCAGATAAAACTGACTGAGCGCCGCCGGTGACATCTGCTGCTGGCGGGCAAGTTTTACCACCGCCACATCATCAATCCCGTCGATAAGCACCGTCAGGTGCAGCCCTCCCTCCCCGGCCAACACCTGATGCGGAACCCGCAACGCCTGTGCCAGTGCCTCGCGTAGCTGTGATTGCCGTTTACGATAAAGCCGTCGCATCGCCGCCAGATGCCGCGCATAATGTCCCTCCTCAATAAACGTCGCCAGTGTGCGTTGCTCGGCGCGATGCCCACCGCGCAGCAGGGCGCGAATGGCCGGTTGTGCAGCGGCAACCAGCGCAGGCGGCAGCACCATAAAACCTAACCGCAGCGACGGAAAGAGCGTTTTACTGAAGGTGCCCAAATAAACGACCGGCGCATCGCTTACCATTCCGCGCATCGCCGGGATAGGCTCACCGCTGTAGCGAAACTCACTGTCGTAATCGTCCTCAATGATCCACGCACCGGCGCGATGCGCAAACTCCAGCAGCGCCAGACGCCGCGCCGCACTCAGCACGCTCCCCGTGGGATATTGATGCGACGGAGAGGTGAAAATAAGACGTGGCGTCGACGCGGCCTGCGCAAACTGCATACCTTCGTCGTCGACAGGAATTCCCTCAAGCTGTAACCCCGCCGCCAGAAAGGCGCTTTTTGCGCCAAAGTAACCCGGCTCTTCCACCCAGGCCAGTTGCCCCGGCTCGCTCAACAACTGGGTACAAAAATTCACCCCCTCCAGCGCACCTTCCGTGATAATCACCTGGCTGGCATCGCAGTGGATCCCCCGTGAAAGCGCGAGGTGACGGGCAATCGCCTCGCGAAGCGACGCTTCTCCGGCAGAATCACCGTAGCCCAGCAGCAAACTTCCCTCCTCCCGTAAGGTACGATCGAGCAACCGCCGCCACAGCGGTAAGGGGAAATAGTTAATGGCGGGCGTTCCCGGTGTAAAGAGCATCGGCGGTGACTCACGCGGCGTCGCGGGCGGGAGCTGGCGAAACCGCCCGGCCATGGAGGCGGGTAACGCAGGCGATGAAGCTGCTGCCTGCGTTTTGGGGAGTGACGTCACGCGCGTGCCCTGCCTGTCACGCAGCAAATAGCCTTCCAGCGCCAGTTGTTCCAGCGCGCTGTTGACCGTATTACGGGAAATCGCCAGCCGCTGCGCCATGATGCGCGAACCGGGAAGACGGCAGTTTGCCTGTAGTTGCCCCTGCAAAATGGCGTCTCTCAGCGCGTTGTAAAGGCTGCGCTGCAGCGTCTGCGGGCCGCGCATAGCCAGCGCGCGTTGCAGGAAAGTAAAAAAGGGATCATCAGGAATATTCATCAGGGCTCCTCGTGGCACCATCAGAAGATACACATCTGGCACTTTTTATGGAACCAGTAAGTCTCTACTCTCAACTCGTCCACTTACAGCAAGGAGAGGTTATGAGTCAGCTTAATCAGTTTAATCAACCCATTGGCGATGCGTTACCCGACTGGCAACCGCGTCCTCATCCGGAACGCGTGATGCTTGACGGCGCCTGGTGTCGTCTGGAGCCCCTGGCCGTTCATCACGCTGACGCGCTGTTCGCCGCCCACCAGCTTGCCGCTGATACGCGCAGCTGGACGTGGCTCCTGCGTGAGCCCGACAGCTGTGTAGACGATTTTCGCCAGTGGGTTGCCAGCGTGGAAAACCTCAGCGATCCCATCCATTTTGCGGTGATTGATAAAAAAACCGGTAAGCCAGTAGGCTCACTGTCGCTGATGCGCATTGATGCCAATAATGGCGTGGTGGAGGTTGGGCACGTGCACTTTTCGCCGCTTCTTAGCCGCACTCCGATGTCAACGGAAGCCCAGTGGCTACTGATGCGCTACGCATTTGATACGCTCGGGTACCGTCGCTACGAATGGAAATGCAATAGCCTGAATGAACCGTCGCGCAATGCTGCATTGCGTTTAGGCTTTCAGTTTGAGGGGCGCTTTCGTCAGGCGCTGGTGATTAAGGGGCATAACCGCGATACGGACTGGTTTTCGATTCTGGATAGCGAATGGCCTGCGCTTGATACGGCGTTTCGTCACTGGCTTGCCGCCGACAACTTCGATGCCGACGGCAAGCAGCGAAAAACCCTGGAACAGTGGCGCAATAATGGAAAAGATTAACGTCTTTTTTTACGACCCTGCACCGCTTTAAAACGCGGATTGGTTTTGCAAATGACATACAGCCGCCCTTTGCGCTTCACAATCTGGCAGTCCGGGTGGCGTTGTTTTGCACTGCGTAATGAATTCAGAACCTGCATTACTGGCCTCTCACATCAAGAAAACGACCGAAGCGCTGACGGAATTTCGCGGCGCTGCCTTCGCTGGAAAACGACTTCTGTTTTCCGGTATAGAACGGATGCGACTTCGCAGAAACCTCAAGAGTGACATAGGGATAGGTCTCTCCTTCAAGCTCAATTTCACGATCGGTCTTAATAGTCGAACCGACTTTAAAATACTCGTTGGCGCTGGTGTCGTGGAAGACCACGGTACGATAATGCGGATGGATATTGGTTTTCATAACGCCCTCAATACGTATGTTATAACGTAACAATATGCTAAGGCATTAATGCGTCGCGATCAACCCTGCGCTTTCCATGGCTATTCCCTTATCACTTTTTCGCAAAAGCTCAGCACCCACCCGCGGCATAAAATAGAAAATATCGTTATTGGTGACGCGTCAGCGAATCAGGCACGCTGGCGCTATCTCATCTCATCAGGAGCGATCATCATGCGTTGTTGTTGTTATCCCTTCACTCATAAATATGCCCTTTTCCCCCAGCACTCCGGAGATAACAATGAGCCTGACGACACTGCCCGTTCTCAATCTGGCGCACTATCACTCTGCCGCTGAACGCGATGCTTTTCTTGAACAACTGCGTCATGCCGCACGCGACGTAGGGTTCTTTTACCTGACACATCACGGCGTTGATGACACCCTTTCGCAGCAACTCCAGCATCAGGCCCGACATTTCTTTGCCCTACCCGACGCGCAAAAACAGCAGGTGGCGATGGTGCACTCCCCGCATTTTCGCGGTTACAACCGCAGCGCAGCCGAACTGACACGCGGCCAACCCGACTGGCGCGAGCAGTTTGATATTGGCGCGGAGCGTCAGGCTCTACATCTGAAAGAAGACGATCCGCGCTGGCTGCGCTTACAGGGGCCCAATCTGTGGCCTCAGGCGCTGCCGACGCTGAAGCCGGTACTTCTGGCGTGGCAACGTGCGATGACGGAGATGGCAATGACGCTGCTGCGCGCATTCGCGCAAGCGCTGCAACTGCCTGCCCATGCCTTTGATACGTTGTATGGCGACAAACCTAACGAACATATCAAGCTGATTCGCTATCCGGGCCAGCAGGAAACACAAAGCAGCACCCAGGGCGTAGGGGCGCATAAAGATTCCGGCTTCCTCAGTTTCCTGTTGCAGGATCAACAAAAAGGGTTACAGGTCGAGATACGTGAAGGTGAGTGGATCGATGCCGCCCCGTTGCCGGGCAGTTTTGTCGTCAACATCGGCGAATTACTCGAACTGGCGACCAATGGGTATCTGCGCGCGACCGTGCACCGCGTGGTTTCGCCCCCCGCCCATCAGGAACGCCTGTCGATCGCCTTCTTCCTCGGAGCCCAACTGGATGCGGTCGTCCCCGTCTACGATTTGCCGGAAGCACTGGCGCGAGAAGCGCACGGGCCGCAAAGCGACCCGCACAATCCGCTTCTGCGCGACGTGGGCTGGAATTACTTAAAAGGACGCCTGCGTTCACATCCGGACGTCGCGGAACGTCACTATTCCGATGTGCTTCGCGCTCGCAGCGAACAACTTATCGCCTGAAAACAATAATAAAGGAATCACACCATGAAAAATGCTGCATTCAAACTGGTAGGTATCGCGCTCTCTCTTTCTCTGGCCTGGAGCGCTTACGCGGCACCGCTGCGCATCGCCGCAGACCCGGTTCCGCACGCGGAAATTCTCAACTTTATAAAAAAACAGGATCCGTCACTCGACCTGCAGGTGGTGGAACTTACCAGCGGAGTCAACGCTAACGAACTGCTGGCAAATGGTGACGTGGATGCAAACTACTTCCAGCACGTGCCTTATCTGAAGGACCAGGAAAAAGCATTAGGAAAAACCTTCGCCGTGGCGGCAACGGTGCACATAGAACCGCTGGGTATTTATTCTCACAAGCATAAAGATCTGAAATCACTGCCCGAAGGCGCGACCATCGCCGTGCCGAATAACGCTACAAACTTAAGCCGCGCGCTGTTCCTGCTGCAAAGTAAAGGGCTGATAAAACTCGACGGCAAATTCAACGATCCGGCGAGTACGCTCGCGACGCCGAACGATATTGTCGAAAATCCCCATAATGTGAAGATCCTGGAGATCGAATCGCCGCAGATCCCGCGGTCGCTGGATGATGTGGATCTGGCTGTGATTAACGGCAACTACGCGCTCGAAGCCGGTTTAACGCCCGCAAAAGATGCGCTGGGGCTGGAAAGCGCGGCCCACAATCCGTATGCCAATATTCTGGTGACGAACCCGCAGCTCGCCAACGATCCGCGCATCAAAGAACTGGCGAAAGATCTGACCTCACCTCAGGTTGCGGAATTTATCCGCCAGCACTACAACGGTTCGGTGATCCCGGTCAGTGCGCCCCAGTCATGATCACGCTCGACGGGCTGAGTAAACAGTACGCCGGAACAGGCCGACCGGCGCTCAACAACGTCTCGCTTCACGTCCCGAAAGGGGCAATTTACGGTATTCTCGGGCGGAGTGGTGCGGGGAAAAGCACGCTGATTCGTTGTCTGAATTTACTGGAACGGCCCACGGCGGGCCGCATTCTGTTCAACGATGACGACATCACTCTGTTCAATAAAACCCAACTTCGGGCGCACCGCCTGCGCACGGGCATGATTTTTCAACACTTTAATCTGCTCCATGCGCGTACGGTGGCGGACAACATCGCGGTTCCGCTGGAAATCGCGGGCGTGGCGAAAACGGAACGTCAGCAGCGAATTGAAGAACTGCTGTTTTTAGTCGGACTGGCAGATAAAGCGCAGGCGTTTCCCTCCCAGCTTTCTGGCGGCCAGAAGCAACGCGTCGGTATTGCCCGCGCCCTGGCGGCGAAACCGGATGTGCTGCTATGCGACGAAGCCACCAGCGCGCTGGACGCCGACACCACCGCCTCGGTGTTAACGCTGCTCGACACCATCAATCGTCAGCTTGGGCTGACGATTGTCCTCATCACCCATCAACTGGAAGTGGTGAAAAACCTCTGCGACCACGCCGCATTGCTGGAAAACGGTGAATTGCAGGAGAGCGGAAAAATTGCCGACCTGCTGGTCTCCCCCTGGTCGCGCCTGCGTGAAATGCTGTTAGGCGATGCCGATGAAGAACGTCGCTTTCTGGCGCGTCACGGTATCAACGGGAGGCCTTTATGCGTGGTCGCATGAGCTGGGACGATCTTTGGCCTATTCTCCTGAACGGCACGCTGGAGACGCTGTATATGGTGGGGCTGGCGGCACTGTTGACAGTACTTATCGGCCTGCCATTGGGCGTGCTGCTGTTTATTTCCCGCCGCCACGGGCTGGTACCGATGCCGCGTTTGAATGCGCTGCTGGGTGCCCTGGTCAACACCGGACGTTCGCTGCCGTTCATTGTGCTACTGATTGCGCTGATCCCGTTCACCCGGTTATTGATCGGCACAACGCTCGGCAGCACGGCGGCCATTGTTCCCATTACCATTGGCGCCTTTCCTTTCTTCGCGCGGCTCACTGAAAATGCGCTCGATGAAGTGGATTCCGGGCGAATTGAGGCAGTGCTCTCAATGGGCGGCAACACCTGGCACGTGATCAGCAAAGCGCTGCTACCGGAAGCGCTGCCGGCCCTGCTGGCGGGGATCACTTTAACAGTGGTGATGCTCATTGGTTTTTCATCGATGGCGGGCGTGATTGGCGGCGGCGGCTTGGGCGATTTAGCCATTCGTTACGGTTATCAGCGTTTTAACGATCAAATCATGGTCGCGACGGTCGTGACGCTGGTCATTATGGTGCAGGGCGTACAGATGACCGGCGATCGCCTGGTGCGCGCGCTGGCGCATCGGCGATAATTTGCGCAGTCAATCTCAGAATAACCCTATTGTTTAATAAGCTTATTATTTTAATGGGATATACTTGTCGTACTTTGCCACATTAAGGACAACGCTGTGACAACACGACATCTGGTGGGTCTGGTGACGGGCGTGCTCATTTTGGCAATTTTTTTGCCGATTTTACTGAGCATCTGGCTGGCTCATCAAGAAGCGGACGCCCAGTTCAGGGATGAACAGGAACTCTACGCTTCGCGCGTGATGGCGCGCACGCTGCAGGTGCTGGATCAAGCGAAAGCCGCGCTTGTCCAGATTGACGCCTCCAAAAATCCGGGCTGTAGCCCGCAGCAACTGCTTGAAATGCGCCGCCTCTCCTACTCCTGGCGCTATGTTCAGGAAGTGCTTTATCTTGAGGGCTTAACGCCGATATGCTCCTCGCTGGAGGTGCAAAGCGCCCCCATCACCTATCCGGAACCCGATCGCGTGACACCCGATGGCTACCGAACCTGGTTTACCGCGAAGAACGATCTTGGCCTTGACCATCATATGATTGCTGTCGCCAGCAAGCAGCATATGGTGATTATCGACCCGCTTTCCTTTATCGACGTGATTCCCTCTGAGCTCAGCAATATTCAGTCTGCGCTTCTGGGCACGGTGAGAGACCGCGTGCTGGCAAGCAGCCAGCCGATTGATATTGCGGTGTTCAAACGCATGCAAAAAGAGGGGCTGGAAACCCTGACGGTCAATCACACTATCTACACCGTGCGGCATTATCCCGAGCTTGATCTGGCGGTGGTCACCTGGTCGCCGGTACAACCTAAAGTCGCCAGCTGGCATCATCAATTGCTTATCTGGTTACCGATTGGCATCTTAATCAGTTTGTTAGCCGCCTGGTTTATTATGCGTCTGTTACGGCGCCTGCAGTCCCCCCACCACCGTATGCTCGACGCCTTAAATGAATCGGCCATCACCGTTCACTATCAGCCGATTGTTTCGCTAAAAAGCGGGCGAATTGTTGGCGCTGAAGCGCTGGCACGCTGGCAGCAAGCCGATGGCAGCTATTTGTCCCCGGAAATTTTTATTCCGCTCGCTGAGCAAACCGGGCTTATCACCCGACTCACAGAAACGGTGGTAAAAAACGTATTCCACGACCTGGGGAAATGGCTTCATGTTCATCCGGATCTCCACATCTCCATCAATCTTTCAGTTGAGGATCTTCGTTCTGCCACACTTCCTGCGTTATTAAAAGAGCAGCTTAATCACAGCAAGGTATTGCCCTCGCAAATCGCCCTGGAATTGACCGAGCGTGGTTTTGCCGACCCAACCACCACGTTGCCTGCCATCGCAAGTTATCGCAAAGCGGGGCATGCGATTTACATCGATGATTTTGGCACCGGGTATTCCAGTTTGCGTTATCTGCAGGATCTGGAAGTCGATACCCTGAAAATCGATAAATCGTTTGTGGATGCGCTGGAATACCAGCAGGTGACGCCGCATATCATCGAAATGGCGAAAAGCCTGAAGCTGGATGTGGTGGCCGAAGGGATCGAAAATGCCTGCCAGCAGGAGTGGTTATATCAGCACGGCGTGCATTACGGCCAGGGCTGGCTGTACAGCAAAGCGCTGCCAAAAACTGATTTTATTATCTGGGCCGAGGAGAATTTGCGC
This sequence comes from Pseudocitrobacter faecalis, assembly GCA_003315335.1. Lineage (GTDB taxonomy): Bacteria > Pseudomonadota > Gammaproteobacteria > Enterobacterales > Enterobacteriaceae > Pseudocitrobacter > Pseudocitrobacter faecalis. The sequence goes on along the minus strand of QNRL01000008.1, from coordinate 246,567 downwards.
TCGCACTAAGGGCTATGCTTACGGTAAAGCCAACGAGAAGGAGAGCGCAATGAACAAGCAACACTGGCCTCTGGAAGATGTGCGTCACTGGCTGGAGCCCGGCCCGGTGGTGCTGGTCAGCAGCCACTGGCAGGGCAAAAACAACATTATGACGCTGGGCTGGCACACCATACTTGAGTTTTCCCCCTCGCTGGTGGGGTTGATGATTTCCGCCGGCAACGTCAGCTATGCCTTAATCCGCCAGAGCGGCGAATGTGTGATTAATCTGCCCGATGCCAGCATGGTGGATATCGTCTCCGGCATCGGCAATTGTCGCGGCGACAGCACCGATAAGTTCGCCCATTTTGATCTTACGGCAGAAAAAAGCGAGCTGGTTGCTGCGCCGGGTATTGCAGAATGTCACGCCAGCTTTGAGTGTCGTTTGTATGATGACGCGCTGGTCGAGCGCTACAATTTCTTTATTTTTGAAGTGGTCGCCGCACGCGTGAAGCCCGAGCCTGAATGGCCGCAAACGCTGCATTATACGGGCGGCGGGATTTTTCGCGGTGACGGTGAGGTGATTGACCGCCACCGCTTGTTTACCAAAGTCTCCTGACATGCGGCTGGCTGGCGGCACGCCGCACAGCCAGCCTGGCTACTCGTCGACGATGGGCAGGAACCCCCCGTAGATCATACGTCGTCCGTCAAACGGCATCGACTCCCCCAGCGCCTTCATGCGCGGGTCGTTCATCATTTTCTCATTTGCCGCATCACGAACATCTTTGGAAGGGTATTCAATCCAGCTGAAGACCACCTCTTCGTGCTCTTCTGCCTGCACCGCCATGCGAAAATCGGTCAGATTGCCGTTAGGCACATCATCCGCCCAGCATTCGACAATGCGGGTTGCGCCGAACTCTTTAAACAGCGGCGCTGCTTTTGCGGCCATCTCGCGGTACGCCTCCTTATTTTCCGCGGGAACAGCCACAACGAAACCATCAACATACTTCATCAGATAAACCTCCGAAGTGACAGCGCAGCCAGAAAACCTGGCCGCGTCTGTTGATAAGTTTAGTTCTGCTACCCGCTAAACGCGTAGCGCACCCGCAACTCTGCGCTCAGGAAATGACGGCCGCACTACGCGTGCCGGTGGGTTGACGAAACCACGGCAGGCAGAGCTGAATTAAGGGGCCGATCGCCAGGGCATACAGCACGGTGCCCACGCCAAACGTTCCGCCCAGCAGCACGCCAATCACCAGCACTGACAGTTCAATCGTGGTGCGGATCATCCGTACCGACCAGCCGGTACGCGCGTGCAGCCCGGTCATCAGGCCATCGCGCGGCCCCGCGCCGAAGCCCGCGCCGATATACATCCCCGTTGCCAGCGCATTCACCACAATTGCCGCAGCCAGCAGCGCGCTACGCGCCACCAGAGATTCCAGCGGCGGCAGAATAGCCAGCGTCGCATCGGCGGTCAGCCCCAGCACAATCACGTTACTGACCGTACCCAACCCCGGACGCTGGCGCAGGGGGATCCAGAACAGCAGCACCAGGACGCCGGTGGCGATAATCACCAGACCAATATTCATCGACAGCAGGCTGGCGACGCCGAGATGAAATACGTTCCATGGATCCGCCCCCAGATCCGCACGAACAAACATCGCCGTGGAAACACCGTAAAGGGCCAAACCGATATATAGCTGGGTAAGTCGACGGAGCATGATGCACCTCAAAATAAGCGTTCAGGACTTCATCATCGGTGAAAATGGACTTATGATTAATGACCAGTTTTTAAAAAGTGGACTGCATATGACACCGCGACGCTCGGCATCACACTCTTTGGTACGCCTGCTGGGCCACTGGCAGGAGACAAACTCACGCACTCCGCTCTGGCGGCAGCTGGCGCAGGCGCTGCGTTTGCTGATCCTTGATGGGCGATTACCGCTGGAGAGCCGTTTGCCCGGCGAACGTGAATTTGCCACGGTGTTAGGCGTCAGTCGTACCACTATCGCCAGCGCACTGGCGCAGCTGCGGGATGAAGGGTATCTACAAAGTCGCCACGGTAGCGGCTCGTGGGTAATGTTACCGGAAGGCCGCCGAGAGATTCCGACCCGCATGTCGGCACCTGAGGCGCTGGATCTTTCTACCGCCGCGCTGAGTGCGGGCGCTGAAATTCATCAGGCCTACAGCCATGCATTAACCATGCTGCCAGGCTATCTGCACCACACGGGCTACGACCAGCATGGATTAAGGGTACTGCGGGAAGCCATTGCGCATCGTTACTGCGCACGCGGCCTGCCGACAAAAGCGGACGAGATTATGCTGGTGAACGGCGCGCTCAGCGGGCTGGCGCTGGTGTTACGTGCAATGACCGGGCCGGGCGATCGCGTGGTGGTTGAGAATCCTACTTATCCGTTAGCGATTGCCGCGATTCAGGGCGCATCCTGCCGCCCCGTGGGTTTATCTTTGCCCACGCAGGGCTGGGATACCGACGGGCTGGCGGCCATCATCGCGCAGACCGCGCCGCGTCTGGCATGGCTGATGCCTGATTTTCATAATCCCACCGGTCGCTGTATGGACCACGCCACACGGCAGATTGTTGCCGACCTTAGCGCTCGCACGCGCACCACGCTGGTGGTAGACGAAACGATGGTCGATTTATGGTACAACGCCCCACCTCCCCCGCCGCTGGCCGCTTTCAATGCCGATGCCCCGGTGATTACCATCGGCTCTGCCGGGAAAAGTTTCTGGGGTGGTTTACGTTTAGGGTGGGTTCGGGCCTCAACACGCACGCTCGCGTCGCTGATTCAGGCGCGCGATACGCTCGATCTCGGCTCCCCCCTGCTGGAACAATTAGCGGCGCTGTGGTTACTGGAAAACAGTGACCAATTAATGCCTGCCAGAAGAGCGATGCTGGCGCAACGTCGCGACATGTGCGCCGCACTCATGCAAGACTATTTTCCGGAGTGGCGCTTTACCCAGCCTGAAGGCGGACTCTCTTTCTGGGTTGAGCTGCCCGAAATGCTGGCGACGCAGTTTGCCGCCCAGGCGGAAGGCGTGGGAATTCATCTGGGCACAGGCACGCGCTTCGGGCTGGCGGGCGCGTTTGAACGCAACCTGCGCCTGCCTTTTACGCTGCCGGATGAAACATTGCGTAATGCCTTCGAATTATTACAGCCGATCTGGCAGACGCTTGCCGGGCAGCAAAATACGCATCGCTTACGCAAAATCATTTAACGGCTTTGCCGCGACTCAGAGGCGATGAAAGATGTCGTGGTATTGTTGAGAGAGGAAAACGTTATTGCGGAGAGCTGAATTGGGTGGGGGCCCTGCCAGCTACATCCCGGCACACGCGTCATCTGCCCTGGCTGCTTCCTTCCGGACCTGACCTGGTGAACAGAGTAGCGTTGCGGGAGAACCAACAGAGCCCCCATTGAGAGCGTTAGTTACCTAACGCGCTGGCGCATTATCCCTGCAGTGCCATGCAATTGCAAGCCATCTGCGGTTACCTGCTGGATTCTTGCGCAATCGCCCCTTCACAGCACGCAGGTTGCTGATTATGCTGAACGCTGGTTTATCAGGAACAGACTATGGACGCACTCGATTCCTTTCCCCAGCGAGTCTGGCAAATTGTCGCCTCGATCCCGGAAGGCTTCGTCACCACCTACGGTGATGTGGCGCGTCTGGCGGGTTCGCCACGTGCAGCGCGGCAGGTTGGTGGCGTATTAAAGCGCCTGCCGGAAGGCTCTACATTGCCCTGGCATCGGGTAGTGAATCGCCACGGCACCATTTCCCTTACCGGCCCGGATTTACAGCGCCAGCGACAGGCGCTGCTCGCCGAGGGCGTGCAGGTATCAGGCGGTGGGAAGATTGATTTGCAGAAGTACCGCTGGATCTACTAAAAAAAATGCCCTCGCGAGGAGGGCATTACAGGTTACTGACAACGTTCGCGTTGTTCTTGCCGGATGCGGCTTCGCCTTATCCGGCCTACAAAATAGTGCAGAAACCTTGTAGGCCTGATAAGCGCCGCGCATCAGGCAATGTTGATTACGGGATTTGCGTCGGCGCCGGATCCGAAGAAGACGGATTAACCTGGGTTGGCGACGTTGAGGGTACGGTCGTTGCCGCACCACCGGTTTGTTGCATTGGCATGGCCGTCTGCTGTACCGGAACCAGCGTCAGGTCAGCTTTGGTGCCGCCCTGATTGATAATAGGCTGCACGGTGTCAGTGATAAAGATCAGCTTATCATTCAGCGTAATGGCTGCGCTCAACAGAATTCGGGCATTAGGCTGGATGTCCTTCGGGTTGAACGGCAGCACAAAGCTAAAGGGTGCCTGTTTCCCTTCGGTACGCGTCACTTTCTGAGCGATAACTTTGGACGGTGCATCCGCGAGCGAGGCATCAGAAACGGTAACGGTCAGCACGGCATCGGGTGGCAGGGCCACTTTCTGACGGATCCAAACGGTACCCGTTACACTCGGCTGCTGAATAGCGCCTTGTGTAGCGCCCGCCGCGCTCGGATTTGGCGCCGGGGTCTGAATATCAGCACTCTTATCTGCACAGGCAGACAGGGCGACGGCGATGGCTATTCCACTTAACATTGGCACGATTTTCATTGCGTTCTCCTTTTCGCTCATGCATCTGCAGGATTTTTTCCTGCCAGAGCGACCATTCATAAACAGTCATAACGCGTTAAGTGTGGCACAGATCTCCTTTTTTTTCCTGCAAAGTACCTTTTATTCAGACTTTTGCACCCATCGGACCAGCTGCAAAACTGCGTTATACTGTGCTCATCCCTCGCCGCGGCGATGAAAAATATTATTGAGGACATTTATGAGTCAGGCGCTTTCAAACTTACTGGCATTGTTGAATCTGGAAAAAATCGAAGAAGGATTATTCCGCGGGCAGAGCGAAGATTTGGGGCTGCGTCAGGTATTTGGCGGCCAGGTTGTGGGTCAGGCGCTTTATGCCGCAAAAGAAACGGTTCCCGTAGAACGCCTGATTCACTCGTTTCACAGCTATTTCTTGCGCCCGGGCGACAGCCTGAAGCCGATTGTCTATGACGTTGAAGTGCTGCGCGACGGTAACAGTTTCAGCGCTCGCCGGGTGTCGGCGATTCAGAACGGTAAACCGATTTTCTATATGACCGCGTCATTCCAGGCACCAGAGCCGGGTTACGAGCATCAGAAAACCATGCCCGATGCGCCCGCGCCGGAGAGCCTGCCGTCAGAAACCGATATCGCCCGTTCGCTGGAGCATCTGTTACCGCAGGTGTTAAAAGATAAATTCCTCTGCGAGCGTCCGCTGGAAATTCGCCCGGTGGAGTTCCATAACCCACTGAAAGGCCACGTCGCCGAGCCGAAACGTCAGGTCTGGCTGCGCGCTAACGGGGCGGTGCCGGATGATTTACGCGTACACCAGAATTTGCTGGGTTATGCCTCCGATCTCAACTTCCTGCCGGTCGCGCTTCAGCCGCACGGTGTCGGTTTCCTGGAAAAAGGGATGCAGGTTGCGACGATTGACCATTCCATGTGGTTCCATCGTCCGTTTAACCTGAATGAGTGGCTGCTGTACAGCGTGGAAAGTACTTCAGCCTCCAGCGCGCGTGGCTTTGTACGCGGCGAGTTCTATTCGCAGGATGGCGTACTGGTGGCATCGACGGTACAGGAAGGCGTGATGCGTAATCGCGGATAGGTTGACGTCTGAAAGCAAAAGCCTCCGCAAGCGGAGGCTTCAGATTGCTGACAAAGTGCGCTTTGTTCTTGCCGGATGCGGCGAAAACGCCTTATCCGGCCTACAAAATCGTGCTAGTTCAATATATTGCAGAATCCTTGTAGGCCTGATAAGCGTAGCGCATCAGGCAATTTCGCGTTAGTCATCAGTCTCAAAGCCTCCGCTTGCGGAGGCTTTTTGTGAGCACTGATTAGGCGTTATACGCGTTCTCGCCGTGACTGTTAACATCCAGCCCTTCACGCTCCTGCTCTTCCGGCACGCGTAGCCCCACGGTCAGATCTGCGACTTTGTAGCCAACGAAGGCCACAATGCCCGACCAGACGATGGTGATGCCGATGCTCTCAAGCTGTACCAGCACCTGATGACCCATGGTGACGCCTTCCGCGTAACCGACACCGCCAAAGGAGGTAGAGGCGAAGATACCGGTCAGGATACAGCCTACGATGCCGCACACGCCGTGAACGCCGAAGACATCGCAAGGATCATCCACACGCAACCAGCGTTTCAGGATGGTAACGCCCCACAGCCCGGCCAGTCCCGCAACAATACCGAGGATCAACGCGCCGCCGACACCGATAAAGCCACACGCTGGAGTAATTCCCACCAGGCCCGCAATCGCCCCGGAACACGCGCCCAGCAGAGACGGTTTACCGCGCAGCGCCCATTCACCGAAGACCCAGCCCAGAATCGCTGCCGCCGTTGCCACAACGGTGTTCACGAAAGCCAGACCGGCAATTTCGTTCGCCGCGCTCGCTGAACCCGCGTTGAAGCCAAACCAGCCGAAGTAAAGGATGGCGGTACCGATAAACACCATCGGCAGGTTATGTGGTTTGAACGCTTCTTTGCCAAAACCCACGCGTTTGCCAATCAGATACGCCCCGACGAGACCCGCAACCGCAGCGTTGATGTGTACAACCGTACCACCCGCGAAGTCCAGTGCGCCATGAGAGCCCAGCAGACCGCCGCCCCACACCATGTGCGCAATCGGAATGTAGGAGAGCGTCAGCCAGATAACCACGAAAATCAGTACCGCAGAGAAGCGAATGCGCTCCGCCAGCGCGCCAACAATCAGGCCAACGGTAATACAGGCAAACGACCCCTGGAAGGCAACGTGGATATACTGATAAAAGGTGCCCATCGGTGCGGTCAGGGCAATGCCTTTCAGCATCACCCAGTCAAAGTTACCGAAGAAGCTGCCGCCGGTACCGAAGGCCAGCGTGTAGCCGTAAACCACCCACAGCACGCAGACCAGCGCGAAGGTGACCGCGACCTGCGTCAGCATAGAGAGAACGTTTTTCCCACGAATCAGGCCACCGTAAAACAGGGCAATTCCCGGGATGGTCATAAACAGTACCAGCGCGGTACAAATCATCATAAAGGCGTTGTCGGCTTTATCGATCGTCGCCGGAGCCGCCATCGCCAGACCCGGCAACAGCGCCAGAGCCGCCAAACCGGTTTTCAATTTTGCTATTTTCATTTTCTCGATCCCTATCACTGTGCGCCAGGAATTACAGTGCCGCTTCGTCGGCTTCGCCGGTACGAATACGAATCACACGTTGCAGCTCGGCGACGAAAATCTTACCGTCGCCAATTTTTCCGGTGTACGCCGCCTTGCTCACCACATCCACGACTTCATCAAGCTGGTCGTCGGCAATCGCGACATCAATCTTCACTTTCGGCAGGAAGTTCACGCTGTACTCCGCGCCACGATACAGCTCGGCATGCCCCTTCTGACGACCGAAGCCCTTCACTTCCGTCACGGTCAGTCCCTGAATACCAATTGAAGACAACGCTTCGCGGACGTCTTCGAGTTTGAATGGTTTGATTACCACGGTAACCAGCTTCATAGATCCCCTCCAGTCAGAATTCGGTAATGGCTGCTGCTACACGAGATAGATAAAGCAAGGGGCGTGCCAGAAATGAAAATTGAGAGGGAATTGGCGGATAATGGCGTCAGGCACATGGCGGTGCACAGGCATTAGCTGGAAATGAAACAAAAACGCACCATGCGAGTGCATGATGCGTGGTTGAATTGCACGCGCTGGTGCGTCTGTTAGCAAATTGCTTAAAAAAAGTGCATCAGTCCGTTAATGATGGTCAGCTAAGCGCAAAGTTCCGTTCACTTTATGTTTTGCGCAATATGTAACATCTGAGTCAGTGAACGGGCAAAGGGGGGCAACCGCGCCCCCCTTCGCAATCCCCGCGGCCCCGCAGGGAAATCGGTGCTTCGCACTACGCTCTCCTCCGAACTCCAGCCTGCGGCACGGCGAAACTCGACGTCCTGTCTCGGTTCGCCTCAGTCCGCCATCCATGGCGGACTGACCTTGTCTTCCATTCTCCGGCTCGCCGATTTCCAGCGGGGACTCATCGGTTTCAGATACACCGGTTTTTGCTGTTAACGTAAAGACCGCACCGCTGTTGGTGGCGTCAAAATCGCCGAAGCGTTCCCTGGAGGCCGGGGCAGCCCACATGGATGTGGGCTGAGGGCGCGGCTTTACAGGGATGTTACCTCGCGCCCGACCCGAAAGCCGTAAGGGATAAGCTGAGGGAACCGCGAAGCGGCGATTTTTCCGCCGGAGCCTGGGGGTGCAGGGGGCGGCGGCGATTGGCCGCCCCCTGCGTGCTCCCTGCGCCTGCACGATTTATATGGCATGGAGCCAGACAGGAGCGCAACGGGGAGATGCTCTGAAAAGTGAATCGGCCCTTAACTGACCAGCATCACATCAGGCAGTCAGTGTTTCATCCTGCGCACTGGCGGCAAGTTCTTCTCCGGCCAGTTGAAGCTGATACATCTGCCAGTAACGGCCTTTCGCTTCCAGCAGTTGCTGGTGCGAACCCTGCTCCACCGCCTGTCCACGATGCAGCACCATAATGGTATCAGCATCGACGATGGTGGAAAGCCGGTGCGCAATCACCACAAGCGTGGTGTGTTCACGCACGGCAGCCAGCGCCTGTTGAATCGCCTGCTCGGTACCGGAGTCGATATTGGCGGTGGCTTCGTCCAGAATCAGCACCTGCGGCGTATCGACCAGCACGCGCGCCAACGCCAGCAGCTGTTTTTGCCCAACGGAGAGATTGTTCCCCTGCTCGCCCAGCGGCGTATAAATGCCATCACTCAGCCCACGCGCCAGTTCCGCCAGCTGCACCGTTTCCAGCGCCTGCCATACCTGCGCTTCGCTGATATCACGGCCAAGCGTAACGTTAGCGAAGAAAGAGTCGGCCAGCACTACCGGATCCTGCTGCACCATGGCGACGCCCTGACGCAGCACCTGGTGACTCAAACTGCCAAGCGGGCGACCGCCCAGGCGAATTTCGCCTGAGTTCGGCGAGTAGTATCCCATCAGCAAACTGGCAAGCGTGCTTTTGCCGCTGCCCGTATGCCCCACCAGCGCCACAAAACTGCGCGAGGGAATCGACAGCGAGATATCCTGCAACACCATTCGGTCATCGCGGTAAGCAAAGGAGACGTTATCAATTTCAATGTCGCCGTTGTCCAGTGGACGCGTATCGTCACCGTAGGTCTGGCGCGGCCTGTCCATCAGCTCGAATACGCGCTCACCGGCCACCACCGCCTGTTGCAGCATTGACTGCTGGGTGGTGAGTTCAATCAGCGGTTCATTGAGACGTCCCAGATAGCTGATAAACGCATACAGCACCCCCACTTCAATGGTGCCCACCGAGGTGAAGCCAAACAGCATCAACAGCCCGCACAATATTAACGAGGAAAAAAGGCTTAGCAGTGGTCTCAGCAGGAAGCCATCAAGACGCAGGGTTTGCATACGCGCCAGATAGTGCTGACGGCTATGCTCACCTATGCGTTCGCCAAAGCGTGCCTGCTGACGGAACTGCTGGATAACGCTCATACCGTTGATCACTTCGTTAAAGCCATCGTTGATATCCGCCAGATACGTGCGCACGCGACGTACGATAGGCGTGCTGTAGCGTTGGTAAATCACCATCACCGTCAGTACCGCCGGGAAGATACAAACCGCCACCAGCGCCATGCGCCAGTCGAGGCTAAACATCGCCACCAGCATCGCGCCAATCAGCGCGGCGCTGCGCAGCACCGTTGCCACAACCGTGACGTAGAGATCGCGGATTACTTCCGTATCGTTAGTCACGCGGGAAATCAGTTGCCCTACGGGTTGCGTATCAAATTCGCTGAGCGGCTGGCGCAGCGCGGCGTCCATCACGTCACTTCGTAGCTGTTGCACCACCCCAACCGCCGCACGGTTGAACAGCAGCGACTGGCTATAGTGCAGTGTCGCCGCCAGCAGTTGCAGGCCGATATACGCCGCCGCCAGCCCCGCAACGGTGCCTAACGGAAGAGTGTGTTTCGCCACCATGTTATCGATGAAGTAGCTTATCAGCACCGGCCCCGAGACTTCCGCCGCTGCCGCCACCCATAACATCACCACCGCAATAGAGAGCGGTTTTCGCCACGGTGAACCGTAGGCCAGCAATCTTTTTAATGTCGGCCACAGTTGACCAAAATTACGCATCGGTCACCTCCGACGGTTCTTCATCGGGCACATCATCCAGCGCCGCTTCCAGTTGCTGGTAGCGATACATATCCCGATACCAACCCGGCTGCGTCACCAGCTGTTCATGCTGCCCGCGCTGGCAGAGATGCCCGTGCTGCATCACAATAATTTCACTGGCTTCCGTCAGCGCCGACAGACGATGCGCGCTGATAATCACCGTGCGGCCTTCGCCCCACAGGCGAAGGTTGTGCAAAATTTGGTGCTCGGTACGACCGTCTACCGCTGAGAGCGCATCGTCGAGGATCAGGATTTCGGCGTTGAGCAAGAGCGCCCGCGCAATCGAAATGCGTTGTTTCTGCCCGCCGGAGAGCATCACCCCACGCTCGCCCACTTCCGTATCGTAGCCCTGCGGCAGTCGCAGAATATCCTCATGGACGCTGGCAAGACGCGCCACGTGTTCAATCTCTTCTTGTGTCGCGCCGGGGCGACCAAGGGCAATATTATTTCCTACGGTGTCGGAAAAAAGGAACGGTGTCTGACTGACAACCGCCAGGCGGCTGCGCCAGGCATCCAGTTTGAGTTTTGGCAGGGCGATACCGTGAAAATCGATTTCGCCTTTTTCCACATCAAAGTGACGCTGAATCAGTGACAGAATGGTAGATTTCCCGGAGCCCGTCGGGCCGCAAATGCCCAGCATCTGCCCCGGTTGCAGCGTGAAGTGGACTTTCGTCAGCGTCGCTTTTTCCGTTTGCGGATAATGGAACTGCTCAATGGCAACCTTCAGCACGCCGCGCCCGTCAGGCACCGATTCGCTGCCGTCATTGACCACCGGCGCTTCCATCAGCATGGCGCGAATACGGCTGTAAGCGGCGCTGCCGCGCTCGACAATATTAAACATCCACGCCAGCGCCAGCATCGGCCAGATCATTAAACCAAGATACATTACAAAGCTGGTCAATTGACCGAGCGTCAGCGTGCCCTGAAGTACCATCCAGCTTCCGCCGCCGATAGCCAGCAGATTTGCCATACCGATGGCGATATAAATCGTCGGGTCAAAACGGGCATCAATACGCGCCACGCGCATATTTTTCGCCCCGGTATCCGCCGCATCCGCGGCGAACAGCGCCGACTGGCGATCTTCCAGGCCAAAGGCTTTAATCATGCGAATACTGGTCAGGCTCTCTTGTGTACGGTCGTTCAGACTTGAGAATGCCGCCTGCGCCAGCTTAAAGCGATTATGCAGCATGTCGCCGTAGCGCTTAATCGCCAGCGCCATAATCGGCATCGGTAACAGCGCCAGTAAGGTAAGCTGCCAGCTGATTTGCGTGGACATCACAATTAACACCGCACAGCCCATCACCAGCGAATCGACCAGCGTCAGCACACCTTCCCCGGCGGCAAAGACAACACGGTCAACATCGTTGGTGGCGCGCGCCATTAAATCACCGGTGCGGTGACGCAGATAAAATTCCGGGTGCTGGCGACTCAACTGGCGATAAAAGTCTTCCCGCAGTTCGACCGCGAGTTGATAGGACGCACCAAACAGCAGCACGCGCCAGACATAACGCAGCAGATAAACCACGATGGCAATCGCCACCATCAGGCCAATCCACATCCAGATGGTCGTCGCGGTGTAGTGTTGTTGGGTGACGCCGTCAACAACGTAACCCACCACCTTCGGCGGGATCAGTTGAAGAATGGCGATAACCACCAGCAGCGCGACGGCGCCAAGATAGCGACGCCACTCCCGGCGGAAGTACCAGCTTAATTGAGCAAATAATCGCACGCAGTAAAATTCCAGAGATAGTGTTATTCGATGGGAAGCGCTGTGGTGTATTTAATCTGTTCCATCGCAAAACTTGAGGTGACGTCCGAGAGTCCGGGGACGCGATTCACCAGGCTTTTATAAAAATCATCGTAGCGTTTCATGTCGGCGACCTGTACCCGCATCAGGTAGTCATATTCGCCGGCCATACGCCAGAAGCCGAGCACCTCGGGCATCTGGCTGACTTCATTCACGAAACGACTATACCATTCACTGCTGTGATGTTGCGTTTTTATCAGCACAAACGCGGTGAGGCCGAGCCCCAGTTTCTCCGCATCCAGCAACGCCACGCGCCCAAGCAAAATGCCGTCATCTTCCAGCCGTTTGAGCCGCTTCCAGCAGGGTGTGGTGGTCAGATTAACGGCATCGGCCAGTGCCTGCAAAGAGAGGGTACAGTCCGTTTGCAGCAGCGAAAGCAGCTTGCGGTCAATTTTATCTAACATCGCCCACCTCAGGAGAAAATTTTTCTCCTATAAGTCTATTTTAAAGTGGAGATAGCAACAATTTTTTCCGCATCTTTCGCTAAGCTAGGCACAAAATGACAAATGGAAAATCGCCATGAACAGCACCTGGGTCAAGAATGCCATCAGCGAAATTAACGCCGACTATCAACGCAGCGCCGACACGCACCTGATTCGCCTGTCGCTGTCGGCGTTTCCCGGCATTCAGCTCTATTTAAAAGATGAAAGTACCCACCCTACCGGCAGCCTGAAACATCGTCTGGCGCGGTCGCTGTTCCTGTATGGCCTGTGCAACGGCTGGATCAAAGAAGGCACGACCATTATTGAAGCCTCTTCCGGTTCCACCGCCGTGTCGGAAGCCTATTTTGCTCGCCTGCTGGGGCTGCCATTTATCGCCGTCATGCCCTCGTGCACGGCAAAACGCAAAATTGAGCAGATTGAGTTTTACGGCGGACGCTGCCATTTCGTGCAGAGCGCTTGTGAAATTTATGCCGCCTCCGAAACGCTGGCGCGTGAACTGAACGGTCACTATATGGACCAGTTTACTTTCGCCGAACGCGCAACCGACTGGCGCGGAAACAACAACATCGCCGACAGCATCTTCCGCCAGATGAGCCATGAACCTAACCCAATCCCTGACTGGATTGTAATGAGCGCGGGTACCGGCGGCACATCGGCGACCATTGGCCGCTACATTCGTTGCCAGGGGCATAACACACAGTTAATGGTGGTCGATCCGCAAAACTCGGTGTTTATGGACTACTGGCAACGTCGCGACGACAACCTGCGCAGCAGCGTTGGCAGTAAAATTGAAGGGATTGGCCGCCCACGCGTCGAGCCTTCCTTTATTCCTGATGTGGTCGATGACATGCTACGGGTACCGGATGCAGCAAGCGTGGCAACCGCACAATGGCTGGAGGGCCAGTTAGGCCGTAAGGTTGGCGCCTCCACCGGCACCAACATGTGGGGCGCATTGCAACTCGCCGCGCGGATGCATAAAGAGGGGCGCAGCGGATCAATCGTGACGCTGCTGTGCGACAGCGGCGAGCGATATCTGGAAACCTATTACAATGCAGAATGGGTGAAAGAGAATATCGGCGATCTCGCACCGTGGCAGGCAGAAATTGAGCGCCTGCTGGTCCGATAAGCGAAAAAAAGCCGGGCTTATCATCCCGGCTTGCTGGAAAGGTCTCATTATTCGGGGGAATAAGGAAGGTTGGGTTTGTCCAGCCAATGTGTCAAATAGTGAGAGACCGCCTGATCCTGGCAGTGTCCGATAACCGGTAGATGCGGCAATGCCGCTTTCAGTTGCCCCATCGCGTTGCCCATCACCAGGCCACGCCCGACCAGGCTCAACATTTCGCGATCGTTCATGGCGTCACCAAATGCCATACATTCTTGCATCGTCAGGCCAAGATGCGCGCTAAGCACCGTCAGCGCCGCGCCCTTGTTGCAGCCCACAGGCAACACTTCCAGACAATCAACCGCCGAAAAACAGAGATGCGCACGATCGCCCAATGCCTCTTGTAGCTGAATGCTCAGATGCGCAAGATCATCGTGATCGCCGCAGAAACAGATCTTGGTCACCTCATGGGCCGGGATCTGCCGCAAATCGCGCAGTTGATAGTGAAAGCCGCTGTACCTATGCGCCTGCAACATTTCCGGAATCGCTTTGCCGGTGAACCAGCCGTTATCGTTGAAAACGTGCATGCTGGCGTGGGTCTCCCAGCGGGCATGCAACACTTCATCGGCCACGTCCGGGGCGAGGTCGCTGCGATGCATGACATCGCCGTGCAGAGAGTGGACGCGGGTTCCGTTGCCCGTAATCAGGAAAGCGTCGAGCGCCAGTTGATCAATTAGCGGGCGCATTTCAAGCACATGCCGACCCGTGGCGAAGGTCAACGTAATGTCGCGTTCGCGCAGACGCTTGAGCGTGGCGATCGTCTCATTACCCAGCCGATGATCGGGCATCAGCAGAGTGCCATCCATATCAAATGCCGCCAGTTTTGCCATTTTATCTCCGCCTGTGATCCCGCTCTCTTGCGTACCAGTATTGCCTGAGATATACGGAAGTAATACTGAATTGTTCACATTTATTGTTCCGGGTTTTTATGCGACTGCTAAACCGATTAAACCAGTTTCAGCGTCTGTGGCTGCCCTCTTCCGGTGCGCCGCAGCAGGTCACCATTGCCGATCTCGCGACGCGCTGTTTTTGCAGCGAACGACATGTGCGTACCCTGTTGCGTCAGGCGAGCGAGGCGGGCTGGCTCAGTTGGCAGGCGCAGTCCGGGCGCGGGAAGCGCGGTACGCTGACCTTCCACACGACGCCGGATGCACTGCGTAATGAGATGATGGAGCTGGCGTTAAACAGCGGTCAGCAACACAATGCGCTGGAACTGGCGCAACTGGCACCGGTGGAACTGCGCGCGCTGCTGCACCCTTTTCTGGGCGGCCAGTGGCAGAACAATACGCCGACGCTGCGCATCCCCTACTATCGTCCGCTGGAACCGTTGCATCCCGGCTTTTTGGTGGGTCGCGCCGAACAGCATTTAGCCGGGCAAATTCATTCCGGACTGACTCGCTTTGGCCGTGATACCGCCCGCCCGGAAGGCGATCTTGCGCACCACTGGGAAGTATCAGCAGACGGGCTACGCTGGCAGTTCTATATTCGCTCCAGCCTGCACTGGCACAATGGCGACCCCATCGAAACGGCCCAGCTTAAGCAACGACTGGAAATGCTGCTGACGCTGCCCGGTTTGCGCAAACTGTTCGCCAGCGTGGAACAGGTAGCACAGCCCCACGCCCAGTGCCTGAGCTTTACGCTTTCGCACCCGGATTACTGGTTGCCGCATCGGCTGGCAAGCTATTGCAGCGTGCTGGCGCATCCCGACGATCCCACGCTCGGCTGTGGCCCATTCCAGCTGAAGATCTTTGAGCCTGATCTGGTGCGTCTGGAAAGTCACCATCGCTATCATCTGGGGCATCCGCTGTTACAGGCGATCGAGTTCTGGATCACCCCACAGCTTTTCGAACAGGATCTGGGCACCAGTTGCCGTCATCCGGTGCAAATCGCGGTCGGCGAAGCGGAAGAACTCAGTCAGCTACGGCTGGTGAGCAACAGCATCAGCCTCGGCTTTTGCTACCTGACGTTTCGTCAGAGTTCACGGCTGTCGAGAGCCCAGGCGCAACGGGTGATTTCGCTGATTCATCACAGCGGCCTGCTGGAATCATTGCCGGTAGATGAAAATCTGATAACCCCCAGCGAGGCGCTGCTTCCCGGCTGGGCGATTCCGCCAGCACCGGAAGACAACACGCCCCTGCCGCCGCGTCTAACGCTGCATTATCACCTGCCTGTTGAGTTGCACACCATGGCCGGGGAGCTTAAACAGGCGCTGGCGCAGCAGGGCTGTGAACTGACGCTCTGCTTCCACGACGCGAAAAGCTGGGACGATTATCCGGATCTGGATCAGGCCGATCTGCTAATGGGCGATCGGTTGATTGGCGAAATGCCGGAATACACCCTTGAGCAGTGGCTGCGCTGCGATCCGTTATGGCCCGCCATACTGAGCGAGTCACGTTACTCAGCGCTGGTTACCGCGCTGGATGCCGCACAGGCGCTGGAGGACGAGGCACAGCGCATCGCGGCGCTGAAAACTATTTTCACCCTGTTAATGGAAGAAGGCATGCTCACGCCGCTGTTTAACTATCAATACCAAATCAGCGCGCCGCCGGGCGTAAACGGCATTCACCTTAACGCGCGCGGCTGGTTTGATTTCACCCAGGCCTGGCTGCCGCCGTCAACACGGTGAAGAAGCTGGTCGCCACGCTGCCCGCGCGTTACCATAGCGTCTTTATCGTCATCAACAGGAAATGCTATGAAACGCGCGGTTGTCGTCTTTAGCGGCGGACAAGATTCCACTACATGCCTGGTGCAGGCGCTCCATCAATATGATGAGGTTCACTGCGTCACTTTTGATTATGGTCAGCGTCATCGCGCAGAGATCGACGTCGCCCGTGAACTGGCATTAAAACTGGGCGCGCGTGCTCATAAAGTGCTCGACGTCACCCTGCTTAATGAACTGGCGGTCAGCAGCCTGACGCGCGACAGTATTCCGGTGCCGGACTATGAACCAGACGCTGACGGTATTCCGAATACCTTCGTGCCGGGACGCAATATTCTGTTCCTGACTCTGACGGCGATTTACGCCTATCAGGTACAGGCAGAAGCGATCATCACGGGCGTTTGTGAAACCGATTTTTCCGGCTACCCGGACTGCCGCGACGAGTTTGTTAAGGCGCTGAATCACGCGGTGAACCTCGGCATGGCAAAAGATATTCGTTTCGAAACGCCACTGATGTGGCTCGATAAAGCCGAAACCTGGGCGCTGGCGGACTACTGGGGCAAACTCGACCTGGTGCGTAATGAAACGCTGACCTGCTATAACGGCATTAAAGGCGATGGCTGCGGGCATTGCGCGTCCTGCCATCTGCGGGCTAACGGGCTGAACCACTATCTGGCGGATAAAGTCGGCGTGGCGGCAGCGATGAAGCAGAAAACCGGGTTGTAGGCCTGAAAAGCAAAGCGCATCAGGCGATGTGCGGCGTAACCGCCGGATGCGGCTTACGCCTTATCCGGCCTACATGGCTTGCCCGGCCTGGCGGCCATTTGTAGGCCCGGTACGCGAAGCACCACCGGGCAATGTGCACTTACGCGACCATCTGCTCCAGGTGTTCGCGTAATTCCCCTTCCAGAGGCAACGCCTTCTGCGTTTTCAGGTCAATGCAGACAAACGTAATCAATGCATCCGCCACGACCTGCCCTTCCGGGTCGAGTGTGACTACCTGGCTTAATACGCCGCTTTTCCCGTTTAGCTGCTCCACTTTACTGGTTACCGTCAGCACATCGCTCAGCACCGCCGGGCGGCGGTAGTTAATATTAATATTCACCACCACGAAGGCGATATGGTGCGCGGTCATCCACTGGAAACTGGCGCTGTTTTCCAGCCCATCCCAGCGAGCCTCTTCGAGAAACTCCAGATATCGGGCGTTATTGACGTGCTGATACACGTCCAGGTGATACCCGCGAACTTTAATTTTTGTCTGCATAGCGCCATAGCCTTACATGTTATTAGAAGAGTCAGAGGTCACACCACTGGTATGACCTCTTTAGTCTGGCAAACTTTGACGCCAGCGCAAGCCGTGAGAAGCAATTAAAGCGTGAGATGGCTCAAATTACGTTCCACCAGCGCGTTGCCCATTCCCGGCACCTGCTTCAGGTCATCCACCGTTTTGAACGGGCCGTACTCTTCGCGATAGCTGACAATCGCCTGCGCTTTCTTAAGCCCCACCCCGTTCATTGCCTGCGCCAGTTCTTCCGCCGAGGCCGAGTTGATGCTGACTTTACTGCCACCCTCATCGTTGGTTTTCGCGGCAGGCTCCGCTTTCATCTGCTCGGAACTCGCCTTCGCGCTTTGCGTCGCTGTCGGTTTTGCCCCGGCAGTGGAAGCTGCCTGTGCGCTTAAACTCATCCCCATGCAAGACATGACTGCGGCAATCGCCAGCATTTTGACTCCACGTTTCATACTGATTTCTCCTTGTTGATTGATAGCGAAGCCACCATAGCGAGGTGCGAAAAACAATTCAAAAGGCAGATTTCAAATGTGGAAAAGGCCGCGAAAGCGGCCTTTGAGGTGTGCATCGCATTACAAATTAATGCGAGGAAGGTTCTGATTATTGTTGCTGGTCGACGATGTCGCCCATCTTAATCTTCGCTGCTTTACGCAGGTTGCTCATCAATGCTTCAAACGCAATTTGCGCGTTGTTCTGGGTGATACCCTGAACCATCGCTTTCTTCTGCGCTTCCGGCATTTCGCCCGCTTTCACTTCGTCCAGCGCCAGCAGAACCACGTTGCCCTGCATATCGTTGCCCATACCAAAGCTTGGTTTACCCGGCTTAGGTAACGGCAGTGCGAAGGTTGCCTGGCTCAGCGGATCCTGACCGGTACGGCTCAGGGTTTTGGCTTCGCCAAAGTGCAGACCAGCGGCTTTCATCGCATCGTCCCCTTTACCGTCTTTCAGCGCAGCCAGCAGTTTTTCAGCATCGAGTTTCGCCTGCTGTTCCGCTTTGTTGTGCTTAACGATATCGGTCACCTGCGCTTTCACTTCATCCAGCGGTTTCACGGTTTCCGCTTTGTGCTCAGCGACACGCAGCACGAAAGCACGATCGCCATCGACGGTGATGATATCGGAGTTGTTACCCGGCGCGCCGTTTTCGCCCACCAAACCGCCGTTGAAGATAGCATCAGTAACCGGTTTGAAGTTCAATTCAGCCGGGACGTTATCGTGACCAAACCAGCCGGTCACCGCCGCTTTGACTCCCGCAACCTGCTCTGCGCTCGCCAGAGAGTCGTTGTCGCTGCTGGCAGCATCACTCACTTTCTGTTGCAGCGCATAATAAGCGTCCAGCGCTTTTTCCTGTTTCACTTTGTCAGCGATTTGCGCATGAACATCCGCCAGTGGTTTCACCTGTTCCGGCTGAACATCGTCCAGACGGGCAATCAGGAAGCCCACGGAAGATTTGATTACGCCAGACAACTGACCTTTCTCTTTCAGGCCCGCGTCTTTCAGTTCCGGTACGGTGGCGGAATCGTCCATCCAGCCCATATCGCCGCCGTTACGTTTAGAGATAACGTCGGTGGATTTCTCTTTCGCAATCGCTGCAAAGTCGCCGCCGTTGTTCAGCTCATCAAGGATAGCTTTTGCATCGGCTTCGGTTTTGGTCTGGATGATGCTGTAACGTTTACGCTCAGGCTGAGTGAACTCATCCTTGTGCTGGTCATAGTAAGCCTGTACATCCTCTTCAGACGCGGAAGACGGCATACTCGCCGCATCCAGCTTAATGTAGGTTACGCGGAACTGCTCCGGCGCAACAAACTGACCTTTATTCTGTTCGTAGTAGCTGGCAACGTCCTGATCGCTAACCTGCTGCTTTGCCGCCAGCGCGTTAACGTCAATGGTGGCTTCACGCACCACACGCTGCTGGGAAACCAGCGCAGCCAGTTGGTCGGTTTCACTTGGCAGCATAAAATCAGTTCCGGCAACGGCGCTAATCAGCTGGTTAGTGGTCAGCTGGTTACGCAGCGCCTGCGCGTATTGATCGGCGGTCATACCCATTTGATTCACCAGCGCGTTGTAGCGGGCGTTATCGAATTTACCTTCGTTCTGGAAGGCCGGGGTCGCGAAGATCGCTTTGCGCACCTGTTCATCGCTAATGCCGAGGCCCAGCTCTTTGGCGTATTGGTCGAGCAGCGCTTCATCCACCAGGCGGCTCAGCACCTGCTGACGCATCGTTTTGATGTAATTTTCGTTCGCCGCCAGTTCGGAGAATTGATCCCCCATCTGCTGCTGCATACGGTTACGTTCGCTGGCAACAGCGTTTTCAAACTGACCGCGGCTGATTTCCTGGCCATTCACCTTCGCGGCATAGTTGTTGCCGCCGCCGATCAGATAGCCACTTACGCCGGTCAAAATGAACGACACAATAATGATACCGAAAATTACCTTGAGCACGACGCTATTGGCTGCCGTGCGTAAATTGTCCATCATGGTGTAACAACACTCCGCTGTAGGTGACTTTTATACCCGTCCTGCCGCAGGTTGCTGACAACCCGGCAAATTCAGAGCAAATACCTCGTGCAGCATAGCACGTCTCGACCGCTGCGCGTGAGGCCGTATTTTGACAAGAAAACGGGGCCGTTGTCAGCCCGAAACGCGTAGAAACTCGCAGAAAGTGACATTTTGGACATAAAAAAAGGCACATCGTTCGATGCGCCCTTGTACTGTTTCACATTCCCAAACGGGAAAACGATCAGTTTACCGCGTCTTTCAGTGCTTTACCTGCACGGAACGCTGGTACTTTCGCTGCAGCGATGGTGATCTCTTTACCAGTTTGCGGGTTGCGGCCAGTACGGGCAGCACGCTCTTTAACGGCAAAAGTACCAAAACCTACCAGCGCAACATCATCCCCGGATTGCAGAGATTCAGTAACAGAAGCAATTAAAGCGTCTAACGCACGTCCAGCCGCAGCTTTGGAGATATCCGCACCCGCAGCAATTTTGTCAATCAGTTGAGATTTATTCACTGTTCTCTTCCTCTCTTTATTATTTATATCGCACCTGAATCCTTCACGGTGCAACGCGCAGCAGTTATATCAGGACTGTCATGCCCTTACAACAATAGTTGTCGATAACAGCCCTGTCAGGGTCTTAAAGTAGCGAGACAAAAAAAGGCTGGCAAGTGTGTTTTCACCTGCCAGCCCTGTTTTTATTGACGCTCTTTGCGCGAGGTCACTATTTTGCGGTTACAACCTGCATGCCAGTGGGCTCATTTTGCAGCGCAAGGGCCAGAACTTCCTCGATACGTTTCACCGGATGAATATCAAGATCGGCCAGAACGTTGTCCGGAATCTCTTCCAGATCGCGCTTATTCTCATCAGGAATCAGAACAGTCTTAATACCACCGCGGTGTGCTGCCAGCAGTTTTTCCTTCAGACCACCAATCGGCAACACCAGGCCACGCAGCGTGATTTCCCCTGTCATTGCCACATCGGCACGAACCGGGTTGCCCGTCAGACAAGAAACCAGTGCAGTACACATGGCGATACCAGCGCTCGGGCCATCTTTCGGCGTTGCCCCTTCCGGCACGTGAACGTGGATGTCGCGTTTTTCGTAGAAATCCGGGTTGATACCCAGTTTTTCTGCACGCGCGCGTACCACGGTCAGCGCAGCCTGAATAGATTCCTGCATGACTTCGCCCAGGGAACCGGTATAGGTCAATTTACCTTTGCCCGGCACACACGCGGTTTCGATGGTCAGCAGATCGCCACCCACTTCCGTCCATGCCAGGCCAGTCACCTGACCAACGCGGTTTTCGTCATCCGCACGACCGTAATCGAAGCGTTGAACGCCGAGGTAATCGTGCAGGTTGTCGCCATTAATGTCGATGTGCTTCAGGGATTTATCCAGCAGCAGCTGTTTCACCGCTTTACGGCACAGTTTCGAGATTTCACGCTCAAGGCTACGCACGCCCGCTTCACGGGTGTAGTAACGAATGATGCCGACAATCGCGCTGTCATCAACCGTCAGTTCGCCTTTTTTCAGGGCGTTACGTTCGATTTGCTTCGGCAGCAGGTGCTGTTTGGCAATGTTCAGTTTCTCGTCTTCGGTATAACCGGAGAGACGAATCACTTCCATACGGTCCAGCAGCGGCGCCGGAATGTTCATGGAGTTCGAGGTCGCAACGAACATCACGTCGCTGAGATCGTAATCCACTTCCAGATAGTGATCGCTGAACGCCACGTTCTGCTCTGGATCCAGCACTTCTAACAAAGCAGAAGCCGGATCGCCGCGCATGTCGGACGACATTTTGTCAATTTCATCGAGCAGGAACAGCGGGTTTTTAACGCCCACTTTCGCCATTTTCTGAATCAATTTACCCGGCATGGAGCCGATGTAGGTACGACGGTGACCGCGAATTTCCGCTTCGTCACGCACGCCGCCCAGCGCCATACGAATGTACTTACGTCCAGTCGCTTTGGCGATAGATTGACCCAGCGAGGTTTTACCCACCCCCGGCGGCCCAACCAGGCACAGAATCGGGCCTTTGATTTTGTTCACACGGCTTTGAACCGCAAGATACTCAAGGATACGGTCTTTCACACGTTCAAGGCCGTAATGGTCGGTATCCAGGATTTCCTGCGCCTGACGAAGGTCTTTTTTGACCTTGCTACGCGCATTCCACGGCACCTGCACCATCCAGTCGATATACCCACGAACCACGGTCGCTTCGGCTGACATCGGTGACATCATTTTCAGCTTCTGCAGTTCGGCTTCGGTTTTCTCTTTCGCCTCTTTCGGCATTTTCGCCGCGTCGATCTTACGCTTCAGCGCTTCGTTTTCGTCTGGCGCGTCGTCCATCTCGCCGAGTTCTTTCTGAATAGCTTTCATTTGCTCGTTCAGATAGTACTCACGCTGAGATTTTTCCATCTGCTTTTTGACGCGGTTGCGAATGCGTTTCTCAACCTGCAGCAGATCGATTTCCGACTCCATCATCGCCATCAGATATTCAAGGCGTTCGTTGATGTCGGACATTTCGAGCACAGACTGTTTGTCCGCCAGTTTCAGCGGCATGTGCGCAGCGATGGTGTCAGCCAGACGTGCAGGGTCGTCGATGCTGTTCAGCGACGTCAGCACTTCTGGTGGGATTTTTTTGTTTAGCTTGATGTAGCCTTCAAACTGGCTAATCGCGGTACGAACCAGCACTTCCTGCTCGCGTTCGTCGATATCCGGTGATTCCAGATATTCCGCTTTTGCCGAAAAGTGTTCCCCGTTATCCGACAACGTGGTGATACGCGCACGCTGCAAGCCTTCAACCAGCACTTTTACGGTGCCATCCGGCAGCTTCAGCATTTGCAAAATAGAGGCCACGGTCCCGACGGTGAAAAGATCGTTTACACCCGGCTCATCCGTTGATGCTTCTTTCTGCGCAACCAACATGATTTTTTTATCATGATCCATGGCGGCTTCAAGGCAACGGATAGATTTTTCCCGCCCTACAAACAAGGGTATGACCATGTGCGGATAAACCACCACATCGCGCAACGGCAATACGGGGATTTCAATGCGTTCAGAACGCTCAGGATTCATAGAGCTCTCTCTTAGTTTAATGTCCGCCAGGTAATCAGATGACACAAGTGTGCGTCATGCCATCATTAACATGTATGTCAGTATATGGGGATGTATTCCACACATTCAACGCCATGATTACGGAAAAATAAAAGGGGAGATAAAATCCCCCCTTTTTGATTAACTGATTGTATGAATTGGCGAATTATTCACCAGAGGCTTGCTGCGCTTCCGGCTTACCGTAAATCAGCAGTGGCTTGCTCTGACCGCCAATGACCGACTCATCGATAACCACTTTTTCGACGTCTTCCATGGAAGGCAGATCGTACATGGTATCGAGCAGCGCAGCTTCGACGATAGAGCGCAGACCACGCGCACCGGTTTTACGGATCATCGCTTTCTTGGCAATGGCGTCGAGCGCTTCATCGCGGAATTCGAGATCCACACCTTCCAGATTGAACAACGCCTGATACTGTTTGGTCAGGGCATTTTTCGGCTCTTTCAGGATCTGAATCAGCGCTTCTTCGCTCAGCTCATTCAGTGTTGCAACCACCGGCAGACGACCAATAAATTCCGGGATCAGACCAAATTTGATCAAATCTTCCGGCTCAACCTGCGTCAGCAGTTCGCCTTCGCTGGCTTTATCGGTTTTCGATTTCACGGTCGCGCCGAAGCCGATACCGGAACCTGTTTCTACACGGTTAGCGATAACTTTATCGAGGCCCGCAAATGCGCCACCGCAGATAAACAGGATTTTGGAGGTATCAACCTGCAAGAACTCCTGCTGCGGATGTTTACGCCCACCCTGAGGTGGAACGGCAGCCACGGTGCCTTCAATCAGTTTCAGCAACGCCTGCTGTACGCCTTCGCCCGATACATCACGGGTGATAGACGGGTTATCAGATTTACGAGAAATCTTATCGATTTCATCGATGTAGACAATGCCACGCTGGGCTTTCTGTACATCGTAATCGCATTTCTGCAGCAGCTTCTGAATGATGTTTTCGACGTCCTCACCCACATAACCGGCTTCGGTCAGGGTGGTGGCGTCTGCCATGGTGAACGGTACGTCCAGCAGGCGCGCCAGCGTCTCAGCCAGCAGCGTTTTACCGGAGCCGGTCGGGCCAATCAGCAGAATGTTACTTTTGCCCAGCTCTACGCCGTTGCTGGTATCACCGTTGCGCAGACGTTTGTAGTGGTTATACACCGCTACAGCCAGAACCTTTTTCGCCTGTTCCTGACCGATGACGTAGTCATCCAGGTGATGGCGAATTTCATGTGGCGTCGGCAATGCACTACGTTCACGATGCGGCGCCACTTCTTTAATCTCTTCGCGAATGATGTCGTTACACAAATCAACACATTCGTCGCAGATATACACTGACGGCCCGGCGATCAGCTTACGCACTTCGTGCTGGCTTTTGCCGCAAAAAGAGCAATACAACAGTTTGCCCGAACCATCTTTGCGTTTATCTGTCATGAGTCAAAACCTCTTTTTAAGTTCTTTGTGCCGCATATGACGACGCAAATGCCATTCTCAAGCGCAAGCCGCTTCGCAAGCGTTGTGCCGCCCATACATAGTATAGCGGCACACTCACGCTCTGGGCATCAATTACGATGGGTCAGGATGGAGTCGACCAGGCCGTACTCTACCGCCTCTGAAGCAGACAAGAAGCGATCGCGTTCGGTGTCGCGTTCGATCTGCTCAAGAGATTGACCCGTGTGGTGAGCCATAAGTTCATTCATGCGCCCTTTCACTTTCAGGATTTCGCGAGCATGGATTTCAATATCCGTCGCCTGGCCCTGATAGCCACCCAGCGGCTGGTGAATCATAACGCGTGAGTTAGGCAGACAGAAACGCTTACCCTTCGCCCCTGCGGTTAGCAGGAATGCGCCCATGGACGCCGCCTGGCCCATACAAATGGTGCTCACGTCAGGCTTGATGAACTGCATGGTGTCATAAATCGACATCCCGGCGGTGATGACGCCGCCTGGGGAGTTAATGTACAGGTAAATATCTTTTTCCGGGTTTTCCGCTTCCAGAAACAGCATCTGCGCCACGATCAGGTTCGCCATGTGGTCTTCCACCTGGCCGGTCAGAAAGATAACGCGCTCCTTAAGAAGACGGGAGTAGATATCAAAAGAACGTTCACCGCGGGAGGTCTGTTCGATGACCATCGGCACCAGGGCCATATGGGGTGCAAAGTTATCTCGTTCGCCACTGTATGACATTTCCGTCTCCTGGATAAAAAAATGAAACCTGCTGCACTGATTGTACCTTGTGGACGGTTTACCAGCCATCGCAGCTAATACTTCCCCTTTTATGGGGATGAATCCACCCTATTTCAAGCATAACAATATTTTGCCGTTACGCTAACACCGAAACTGTGTTTTATCACGCTTACGCTGTCTATCAGTGCGATAAAAAAAACCCGCTGCCGGAAGGCAACGGGTTTTTGCTCAAACTTTAAACGCAGGAAGCGAAATTACGCCTGCTGGTTCATCAGTTCGTTGAAGGAAGTTGCTTTTTCAGACACTTTCGCTTTTTCCAGAACCGCTTCAACAGCCTGTTCTTCCAGAGCGACGCTGCGCATATTTTCCATCAGTTCTTTGTTTTTGCTGTAGAACTCGATCACTTCTTTCGGATCTTCGTAGGCAGACGCCATTTCTTCGATCAGCGTTGCAACACGAGCTTCGTCAGCTTTCAGTTCGTTGGTGCGAATCACTTCGCCCAGCAGCAGACCCACGACGACGCGACGTTTAGCCTGTTCTTCGAACAGTTCACGCGGCAGTTCCATCGCTTGTTGCTGGTTGCCACCGAAACGCTGAGCAGCCTGGCGACGCAGAACGTCGATTTCGCTGTCAATCAGAGCAGCCGGAACGTCGATTTCGTTCGCTTTTACCAGACCTTCGATCGCCTGAGTTTTAACACGGTTACGTACAGCGCCTTTCAGCTCACGTTCCATGTTTTTACGCACTTCTGCGCGCAGACCTTCAACAGAACCATCTTCAACGCCGAAACGTTTGATGAATTCTTCAGTCAGTTCAGGTAGCTCACGTTCTTCAACTTTTTTCAGGTTGATAACGAATTTCGCCGCTTTACCTTTCAGGTTTTCAGCGTGGTACTCTTCCGGGAAGGTGACATCGATGGTGAACTCTTCACCCGCTTTGTGACCTTTGATACCGTCTTCGAAGCCTGGGATCATACGACCCTGCCCCATTGCCAGTACGAAATCAGTCGCTTTGCCGCCTTCGAACTCTTCGCCATCTACAGAACCGGTGAAGTCAACGGTAACACGGTCTTCAGCGTCAACTGCGCCGTCTTTATCTTTCCAGTTCGCCTGCTGTTTACGCAGGGTATCCAGCATGCCGTCAACGTCGGCTTCGGTCACTTCAACAACCGGTTTTTCAACTTCGATAGCGTCCAGGCCTTTCAGCTCAACTTCCGGATACACTTCGAATTCAACCGCGTAGGTGAAGTCTTCGCCCAGTTTGTATTCGCCCGGAACGTAGTTCGGTGCGCCAGCCGGGTTGATTTTCTCTTTGATGATCGCATCAACGAAGTTGCGGCTCATCAGGTCGCCCAGCACGTCCTGGCGAACAGATGCGCCATAACGCTGAGCAACAACATTCATTGGTACTTTGCCCTTACGGAAGCCGTCAATGCGTACTTTTTTCGCTACGTTGACCAGCTCGCTTTTTACAGCAGTTTCGATGCTGTCAGCAGGGATAGTAATCGTTACGCGGCGGCCAAGGCCCTGAGTGGTTTCAACTGAAACTTGCATCTTGTTACCTCAAAAAATTCACAGTGCTCGGTCAACTCTGAGTTTTGCCTCGCAATACCGGGATGTCCTCTTTAAATCAGATTCACATTCCGTGTCGCCAGAATCATCCCGAAGACATTCCGAAAAATAAGACGCGCATTATAGCGACATCACTGATATGAGTCGAGAACGGTTGTCATGCCTGGATGCGGCTTTTTTCACAATTCCCGGCGAATTTTTGTCTTAAAAAGGTCAAAGTTGTCCATTTTTCAGACAAAACAAAACGGCCCGCAGGCCGTTTTCTCATAAATCTGTACGCAACATACTGGAAAAGTTCCGTTCGTTGCAAATGCCTTTTCTAGGCGAGACTTCCCGCGCCACGACAAGGCGGTGATGCGACGACAGTATCCTGTAACCCCTCCCACTCTTTATGCGTGTAGGTGTGCAACGCCAGGGCGTGCACCGTGGAAGCCAGCTCCTCCGCCAGGGTGCCATAAATCATGCGATGGCGATTGAGAAAACGTTCACCGGTGAAACGATCGCTGACCAGCACCACTTTAAAGTGGCTTTCCGAACCCGCCGGTACGTTGTGACGATAGCTCTCATCCGTCACTTCGAGGAACACAGGTTCAAACGCGGCCCGTAATTTTTCTTCTATATGTTCACGTATCATCATGAAGTTACTCCTCCGACAACGTTGAGATGCCGTCTATCCCTTTAAATGTTAGCCGCTTTTACCGTTTCCATTACACAAAAACAACAAAAAATTAGCGTTTGTCTGATGTAAAGGTACAAACCAATGAAGTTAACTGCCTTCTCATGCCTTATACGCCCCGCCGCCGCCAACATTGTTGCGGCATAAGGCTATAAAACGCACAACACGATGAATTTACATGCATTGCCTACTTCCCCTTGCCGTTGGCGATGATATGATGGCGGGAATTTTCAGTAAACAATGCGTTTGAGAGCCTGAACATGTTAAAAAAAATCCTCTTTCCCTTAGTAGCACTGTTTATGCTGGCAGGTTGCGCCACGCCGCCGACCACCATTGACGTGTCACCTAAGATGACCCTGCCACAGCAGGATCCTAGCCTGATGGGCGTTACCGTCAGCATCAACGGCGCCGACCAGCGTCAGGATCAGGCGCTGGCCAAAGTCACCCGCGATAACCAGCAGGTCACCCTGACGGCCTCTCGCGACCTGCGCTTCCTGTTACAGGAAGTGCTGGAAAAACAGATGACCGCGCGCGGTTATATGATTGGGCCTAACGGCGCGGTCGACCTGCAGATCATCGTCAGCAACCTGTACGCGGATGTTTCACAGGGCAACGTGCGTTACAACATCTCCACCAAAGCGGACATTGCCATCATCGCAACCGCGAAGAACGGCAATAAGATGACTAAAAACTATCGCGCCAGCTACTCCGTAGAAGGGGCTTTCCAGGCATCGAACAAAAATATCGCTAATGCAGTAAACAGCGTATTGACCGATACCATCGCAGATATGTCTCAGGACACCAGCGTCCACGACTTTATCAAGCAAAACGCGCGTTAATCCCACTTAAGCTGACCCGACTTCACGTCGGGTCAGTGCTATAAGAACATGTCCAGCCATTATTTACGTATTTTCCAACAACCGAAATCGGCCATTCTGCTGATTCTTGGTTTCGCCTCCGGTTTACCTCTTGCACTTACCTCCGGGACGTTGCAGGCGTGGATGACCGTTGAAAACATCGATCTGAAAACGATCGGCTTCTTCTCTCTCGTTGGTCAGGCTTACGTCTTTAAGTTTCTCTGGTCGCCAGTGATGGATCGCTATACGCCGCCGTTCCTGGGCCGCCGTCGCGGCTGGCTCCTGACCACGCAATGTTTACTGTTGATCGCCATTGCCGCGATGGGCTTCCTGGAGCCCGCCTCGCAGCTGCGCTGGATGGCGGCGCTGGCGGTCGTGATCGCCTTCTGCTCCGCTTCGCAGGATATTGTCTTCGACGCCTGGAAAACCGATGTCCTGCCTGCGGAAGAGCGCGGCGCAGGTGCAGCGATCAGCGTGCTGGGTTATCGCCTGGGGATGCTGGTTTCCGGCGGCCTCGCCCTGTGGCTGGCTGACAAGTATCTTGGCTGGCAGGGTATGTACTGGCTGATGGCGGCGCTGCTGGTGCCGTGTATTATCGCTACCCTTCTCGCACCGGAGCCCAGCGATGTTATTCCTGTGCCACGCAGCCTTGAACAGGCAGTCGTCGCACCGTTAAAAGATTTCTTTGGCCGCAACAATGCGTGGCTGATTTTGTTGTTGATCGTGATGTACAAGCTGGGCGATGCCTTCGCCATGAGTCTGACCACCACCTTTTTGATTCGCGGCGTCGGTTTTGATGCCGGAGAAGTTGGGATGGTGAACAAAACGCTTGGTCTGTTCGCCACGATTCTCGGCGCGTTGTACGGCGGGGTGTTAATGCAGCGTTTAACGTTGTTCCGCGCGCTGCTGATTTTCGGCATCCTGCAGGGCGCATCCAACGCTGGTTACTGGTTACTGTCGGTGACCGATAAACATCTCATCTCGATGGGCGCGGCAGTCTTCTTCGAAAACCTCTGCGGCGGAATGGGCACCGCGGCGTTTGTTGCACTGCTGATGACTCTCTGTAACAAGTCATTCTCAGCCACCCAGTTCGCTCTGTTATCGGCACTTTCTGCGGTGGGACGCGTCTACGTTGGCCCCATCGCCGGTTGGTTCGTTGAAGCGCACGGCTGGCCGACATTCTATCTGTTCTCGGTTGTCGCCGCCGTTCCGGGGATTTTACTGCTGCTCGTCTGCCGCCGGACGCTGGAATATACCCAACAAACCGAGCAGTTTATGCCGCGCAGCACCTACAGCGGAGGTTATCGCTTTGCCCTGCGCCTGTTGCTTATCGGCGCGCTGATATTAGGCGCATGGCTGATCATGCTGATAATTGATGCACTGGAGCTGGCATCATTTTCCTTCTTAGCCGCCGTTCTGGAAGCCGGGGCATTGATTGCCATCGCGGGAATTCTGGTCGGTTGCGTGCTCGATTATCTTGCACTACGTAAAACGCATCAGATGTAGCACAGCGCAAATCCCGTGAGCCCAGAGTAGTCACCGTAGGTAATTATTTTGGGCTCGCCATGAACCAACTGGATAATTTGTTGTTTCGTGCTTTTTAGAATTCTGGAAATTACTGGAACCAATAAAAAGTAGTTTATTTCGTTAACCGATTCAGCATCTGTTCTATTATTTTTCCTTTACTGATTTGTCGCTGTTTTGATGATTAATTGTTAATTATTTGTATATTATTGACAATGGTTATACCAATTGACATTTCATATCATCCTTTTATCCCCCTTTCGTTATAACGCCCGCCAAACGGGCGATCTGCCTGAAAAATAGACACAATTGGCAACATATGTGACATCAACGGCAGAACCCAGTAACAGATAACTGACAGAGAGCCATTCGCATTTACAGTAATGTAACTTTCCCGTAAAATACCCACACGCTTTAAGCGCCACCAAACCCCGTGGAATTGAGGTCGTTACATGAGACTCAGGAAATACAATAAAAGTTTGGGATGGTTGTCATTAATCGCAGGCACGGTTTTACTCAGTGGTTGTGATTCTGCACTTCTTGACCCCAAAGGACAGATAGGACTGGAGCAACGTTCGCTCATACTGACGGCTTTCGGCCTGATGTTGATTGTCGTTATTCCCGCCATCTTGATGGCAGTTGGTTTCGCCTGGAAGTACCGTGCGAATAATAAAGATGCGAAGTATAGCCCGAACTGGTCACACTCCAATAAAGTGGAAGCTGTGGTCTGGACGGTTCCTATCCTGATCATTCTTTTCCTCGCCGTACTGACGTGGAAAACCACGCACGCACTTGAACCAAGCAAACCGTTAGCCCATGACGAGAAGCCTATCACTATTGAAGTGGTTTCTCTGGACTGGAAATGGTTCTTCATCTATCCGGAACAGGGCATTGCTACCGTTAACGAAATCGCTTTCCCGGCGAACGTTCCGGTGCAGTTCAAAGTGACCTCGAACTCCGTGATGAACTCCTTCTTCATCCCGCGTCTGGGTAGCCAGATCTACGCGATGGCCGGTATGCAGACTAACCTGCACCTGATCGCGAACGAGCCGGGTATCTATGACGGTATTTCCGCCAGCTACAGTGGCCCGGGCTTCTCTGGTATGAAGTTCAAAGCCATTGCGACGCCGGATCGTGCCGCGTTCGACCAGTGGGTCGCGAAAGCGAAACAGTCTGCGAACACCATGGATGACATGGCGGCATTCGAGAAAGTGGCTGCACCGAGTGAATACAACAAGGTGGAGTACTTCTCCAGCGTGAAACCGGATTTGTTTAAGGCTATTACGGGCAAATTTATGTCTCACGACACAAACATGAACATGTCCCAACCGGCAGGCGAGCACGCAGCGCATGAAGGGATGGAAGGCATGGACATGAGCCACGCGGAAGCCGCTCACTAAGGGGCCGAGGAAGAAAACGATGTTCGGAAAATTGACACTGGATGCAGTGCCGTTCCATGAACCAATTGTCATGGTAACGATAGCTGCAATTATCGTCGGGGGACTGGCGATACTGGCAGCGATCACTTATTTCGGT
This sequence comes from Pseudocitrobacter faecalis, assembly GCA_003315335.1. Taxonomy (GTDB): domain Bacteria; phylum Pseudomonadota; class Gammaproteobacteria; order Enterobacterales; family Enterobacteriaceae; genus Pseudocitrobacter; species Pseudocitrobacter faecalis. Next base: position 215,009 of record QNRL01000008.1, on the reverse strand, counting down.
AAGTGGAGCTACCTTTGGAAAGAGTGGCTGACCTCAGTCGACCACAAACGCCTTGGCATTATGTATGTCATCGTCGCTATCGTCATGCTGCTGCGTGGCTTTGCCGACGCCATCATGATGCGTAGCCAGCAGGCGCTGGCCTCTGCGGGCGAGGCGGGCTTCCTGCCGCCGCACCACTACGATCAGATCTTCACCGCTCACGGTGTCATCATGATCTTCTTCGTGGCGATGCCATTCGTAATCGGTCTGATGAACCTCGTGGTTCCGCTGCAGATTGGTGCGCGTGACGTTGCGTATCCGTTCCTGAACAACCTGAGCTTCTGGTTCACGGTTGTCGGTGTGATCCTGGTTAACCTTTCTCTGGGCGTCGGTGAGTTCGCGCAGACCGGTTGGCTGGCCTATCCGCCATTGTCGGGAATTGAATACAGCCCAGGCGTCGGGGTCGATTACTGGATATGGGCGTTGCAGCTCTCCGGTGTCGGTACAACGCTTACGGGTATCAACTTCTTCGTCACCATTATCAAGATGCGTGCACCGGGCATGACCATGTTCAAGATGCCGGTATTTACCTGGGCATCACTGTGCGCCAACATCCTGATTATTGCGTCCTTCCCAATTCTGACGGTTACCGTCGCGTTGCTGACCCTGGATCGCTATCTGGGCACCCATTTCTTCACCAATGATATGGGCGGCAACATGATGATGTACATCAACCTGATTTGGGCCTGGGGCCACCCGGAAGTGTACATCCTGGTTCTGCCAGTGTTCGGTGTCTTCTCCGAAATCGCGGCAACCTTCTCGCGTAAACGCCTGTTTGGCTACACCTCACTGGTGTGGGCGACCGTGTGTATTACCATCCTGTCGTTCATCGTTTGGCTGCACCACTTCTTTACGATGGGTGCGGGCGCGAACGTTAACGCCTTCTTCGGTATTACCACGATGATTATCGCCATCCCGACCGGGGTGAAGATCTTCAACTGGCTGTTCACCATGTACCAGGGCCGTATCGTATTCCACTCCGCGATGATGTGGACTATCGGCTTCATCGTGACCTTCTCTGTAGGGGGTATGACCGGCGTACTGCTGGCGGTACCGGGCGCAGACTTCGTGCTGCACAACAGCCTGTTCCTGATTGCGCACTTCCATAACGTGATCATCGGTGGTGTGGTCTTCGGTTGCTTCGCTGGCCTGACCTACTGGTGGCCGAAAGCCTTTGGTTTCACACTGAACGAAACCTGGGGTAAACGTGCATTCTGGTTGTGGATCATCGGCTTCTTCGTGGCGTTCATGCCGCTGTATGTGCTGGGCTTCATGGGTATGACCCGTCGTCTCAGCCAGCAGATTGACCCGCAGTTCCACACCATGCTGGTTGTTGCAGCCTGTGGTGCGGCGCTGATTGCTCTGGGTATCCTGTGCCAGCTGATTCAGTTCTACGTGTCTATTCGCGACCGCGATCAGAACCGTGACCTGACCGGTGACCCATGGGGTGGCCGTACGCTGGAGTGGGCAACCTCCTCCCCGCCTCCGTTCTATAACTTTGCCATTGTGCCGCAGATCCATGAACGCGATGCATTCTGGGAAATGAAAGAGAAAGGCGAAGCGTACAAACAGCCAGCGAAATATGAAGAAATTCATATGCCGAAAAACAGCGGTGCAGGCATCGTGATTGCCGCCTTCGCCACTCTCTTCGGTTTCGCCATGATCTGGCATATCTGGTGGATGGCAATCGTCGGCTTCGCGGGCATTGTTATCAGCTGGATTGTGAAAAGCTTCGACGAGGACGTGGACTACTACGTGCCGGTCGCTGAAGTCGAAAAACTGGAAAACCAGCATTTCGATGAGATTTCTAAGGCAGGGCTGAAAAATGGCAACTGATACTCTGGCGCATAACGCCCACGCGCACGAACATGGGCACCACGATGCAGGCCCGAATAAGGTATTCGGTTTCTGGATCTACCTGATGAGCGACTGTATTTTGTTCGCCTGTCTGTTCGCTACTTACGCGGTGCTGGTAAACGGCACTGCGGGCGGCCCGACCGGTAAGGACATCTTCGAACTGCCGTTCGTTCTGGTGGAAACCTTCCTGCTGCTGTTCAGCTCCATCACCTATGGCATGGCGGCTATCGCCATGTACAAAAACAACAAGAGCCAGGTCGTTTCCTGGCTCGCCCTGACCTTCCTCTTTGGTGCAGGGTTCATCGGGATGGAAATCTATGAATTCCATCACCTGATTGCTGAAGGTATGGGCCCGGATCGCAGTGGCTTCCTGTCCGCGTTCTTCGCGCTGGTCGGTACCCACGGTCTGCACGTCACCTCTGGTCTTATCTGGATGGCGGTGCTGATGATTCAGGTTTCCCGTCGCGGGCTGACCAGCACTAACCGCACCCGTATCATGTGCCTGAGTCTGTTCTGGCACTTCCTGGACGTGGTTTGGATCTGTGTGTTCTCTGTAGTTTATCTGATGGGGGCGATGTAATGAGTCATTCTACCGATCACAACGGCGCATCCCACGGCAGCGTGAAGTCCTATATGACGGGCTTCATCCTGTCCATCATCCTGACGGTTATTCCGTTCTGGATGGTGATGACGGGTTCCGCGTCGCCGGCGGTGATTCTGGGAACCATTCTGGTAACGGCGGTGGTGCAGATTCTGGTACACCTGGTGTACTTCCTGCACATGAACTCGAAGTCTGACGAAGGCTGGAACCTGACTGCGTTTATCTTCACCGTGATCATCATTGCCATCGTGGTTGTGGGCTCCATCTGGATTATGTGGAACCTGAACTACAACATGATGGTTCACTAAGAGCGGCAAGTATGATGTTTAAGCAATACCTGCAAGTAACGAAACCAGGCATCATTTTTGGCAACCTGATCTCCGTGATCGGCGGTTTCCTGCTGGCCTCCAAGGGCAGCATTGATTATCCGCTGTTTGTCGCGACGCTGATTGGCGTGTCTCTGGTGGTCGCCTCGGGTTGTGTATTCAACAACTACATCGATCGTGACATCGACCGTAAGATGGAACGTACGAAAAACCGAGTGCTGGTCAAAGGACTGATGGCGCCTAAAACGTCGCTGGTCTACGCCACCTTGCTGGGTATTGCTGGCTTCATGCTGCTGTGGTTCGGCGCTAACCCGCTGGCCTGCTGGCTGGGCGTGATGGGGTTTGTGGTTTATGTCGGCGTTTACAGCCTGTACATGAAACGCCACTCCGTCTACGGCACGCTGATTGGCTCTCTCTCCGGCGCTGCGCCGCCGGTGATTGGCTACTGCGCGGTGTCCGGTACGTTTGACAGCGGCGCGGCTATCCTGCTGGCAATTTTCAGCCTCTGGCAGATGCCTCACTCCTACGCCATCGCGATTTTCCGCTTCAAGGATTATCAGGCGGCGAACATTCCGGTTCTGCCGGTGGTGAAAGGCATTTCGGTGGCGAAAAACCACATCACGCTGTACATCGTGGCGTTTGCAATCGCCACGTTGATGCTGACGCTTGGCGGCTACGCAGGGTATAAATACCTGATTGTTGCCGCTGCGGTCAGCGTGTGGTGGCTCGGCATGGCGCTGCGCGGTTATAACGTGGAAGATGATAAGGTCTGGGCGCGTAAGCTCTTCGGCTTCTCCATCATCGCCATTACCGCACTCTCAGTCATGATGTCCATCGACTTTATGGTTCCGAACTCCCAAAGCCTGCTGACGTACGTCTGGTAAGGTTTTAAGGATGTGAAAAAACCCGCTGCGGCGGGTTTTTTATTGCCTGTAAATATGATGTTGAGGGTCTAACTCACCAGCATCTCCCGCGCGCTATACAGCAAATCCAAATGATCGCGGCACAGCGCCTCCAGCGAGGTACGCGACTGATGGCTGGTTAAACTCAACGCGCCCCAGTACAGCCCTTCCCTGTCGGCCAGCGGCACGGCGACCACCAGCATGCCAATTTCAAATTCCTGCTCGATGGTGGCGTAGCCCTGCTGACGCACCAGCGCAATACGCGCCATCAGCTCATCAATCTCGACGGCGGTGTAAGGCGTGCGACGTTCGCGTTTGACTTGCTTCAGCACCGCTTCACACTCCGCTTCCGGCAGTGACGCCAGCCACAAACGCCCACCCGCGGTGCAGTACACCGGCACACGCTCGCCAAGGCGCACAGAGGTTGAGTTAAACGGCGTATGTTTACTGCGCGCGATATACACCAGCTCGTTTTCATCAATCACCCCTACCGACGCATGCTCCTCCGTTCGGCTGGCGATGTACTCAACGATGGGGCGCACCATGCGTGGAAACTGGGCGGAATCGACGTACGCCTGCCCCAGCCGCAGCGCTTTGGGCGTCAGCCAGTAGTAGCGACCATCGGTGCAAAGATAACGATCGTGAACCAGCGTCAGAAAGAATCGCCGCGCCGCACTCTGCGTCAGGCCGCTCAGTTTTGCCGCCTGCGGTACCGTCAGACGGGGATGTTCTTTGGAGAAAAGCTGAATAATCGCCAGCCCTTTTTGCAGGCCGACAATCAAATCGCGGGAATGAATCTGATTTTGCATAGTTGTTCACACTTTCGCAACAAACAAGCCCATTTACTGCGATTATCGCACTGTTAGTGCGATTAACAACCCACCTGTCCGAATTCTGCGTTGTTGGTCACCGGATCCGCTGAAATACTCATTAAACATTTAATTAACAAGTGAGGTGAGAAATGGTCAGTGGATTTACGCAAATTGTTGCTGTGCTCGGGCATCCCATCACCCAGGTGAAATCACCGGAAAACTTCAACCGTTACTTTACTGAGGCGCAGATGGACAAGGTGATGATCCCGGTCGATATTGCCCCGGAAGCGGTTGCCGATTATCTGAACGCTCTGCGCGGCTGGCAGAACATGAGCGGCGTGCTGGTGACCGTACCCCATAAACAGCGCGTCGCAGGACTATTGGACAGCCTGACGCCGCGCGCGCGTCACCTTAATGCAGTAAATGTGGTGCGTAAGCTGGCTGATGGTCGTCTGGAAGGTGACATGCTCGACGGCGTGGGATTCCAGCTTGCCGCCGAAGCGCACGATTTTACCGCCGCCGGTAAACGCGCGTTGTTGTCTGGCTGCGGCGGCGTGGGTAGCGCGATTGCCTGGGGATTGTGTGAAGCGGGTATCAGCCATCTGGCGCTGCATGACAGGGATAATGCCATGCGTCAGCGCCTGGAAAACCGTCTGGCGACGCATTTTCCGCAAGTCCATCTCGGTGAACTGCCCGCTACCCTTGAAGGCCTCGACCTGCTGGTGAACGGCTCTCCGGCAGGGATGCAGGGTTTTGATCCGCTACCGTTGCCGCAACCACTGCTCGAAACGTTGCAAAACAGCACCCACGTAGCCGATGTAGTAACAGCGCCGGTGATCACCCCGCTGCTGGCCTTTGCGCAAACGCGCGGCTGCAGCGTGCAAACGGGCCCGGAAATGGCGCTGGCGCAGATGAAACTGATGGGCCAGTTTATTGGCGCAATGCCTGGCGAGCACGAGGTAGCCGCATGAAAAGCTGGGATGTGATCGTGATCGGCAGCGGCGCGGCGGGCTTTGCTACCGCGGTCACGGCCTGCTGCAAAGGCTTGTCGGTGCTGATGCTGGAGAAAGCTCCCCACTTTGGCGGCACGTCGGCGATTTCCGGCGGCGCGGTGTGGATCAACGATACCGATCAGGCTCGCGAATCGGGCAAAAGCGGTTCACCAGATGCTATCAAAACTTACCTGCGCACCATTATTGGTGACACAAACTATCGCCCGGCACTGGTTGATGCATTTGTCGAATCGGGACGTGAGGCGCTGGCCTTTCTTGAACAAGAAGGTGCGGTGAAATACAGCCTGCGCCCGCTTTCGCCCGATTATTATCCTGATGAAGCCGGGGCGGTAGATGTCGGGCGCGCGCTGGAAGTCGTTGAGTTTGATGGCCGCGAATTGGGCGAGCACTTCAACACGCTGCGCTCTCCACCGCCAGGCATGCTGTTGTTTGGCGGCATGATGGTCAATCGCGTCGACATTCAACACTTCCTGGATATGCGCCGTTCATGGACGTCCTTTCGCCACTGTTCGCGCCTGCTGCTGCGCTACGGTCGAGATCGCCTGCGTCACCCTCGCGGGACACGTCTGGCGATGGGCAACGCGCTAATTGCACGAATGGCGACGCTGGCCCTGCGCAAAGGGCTGGATCTGGCGCTGAATGTCAACGTCACCGCGTTAATTGAAGAACAGGGGCGCGTCACTGGGGTCACCCTCAAACGCGAAGGTAAAGAAGAACAACTGCACGCCCGCTGCGGCGTCGTGTTGGCGGCAGGCGGTTTTGCCGCCGGGCAGATTGCCGCGCGGTTCCGTCCGGCGACACAGCAACATTTCACCATGTCGCCCACCACCAACGATGGCGCAGCATTTCAACTGGCGAGCCGCGTCAGCGCGCAAGAAGGCCCCGATCTTCCTTCTAACTTTTTCTGGGCCCCGGTTTCGGTTTTACGTCACCCGGATGGCACGGAAGAGCGCTTCCCACATCTGGTCACCGATCGCGCTAAACCGGGCGTTATTGCCGTCAATCAACGCGGCGTTCGCTTTGTGAACGAGTCGAACTCCTACCATCACTTCGCCAGCGCGATGCAGCAGCAGCCGGAAAACGCGCCCTGCTATCTGATTGGCGATGCCGTGGCGATGAAAAATTACGGCCTCGGCCTCGCGCGTCCGGCACCGGTCAATAACGATGCGCTGGTAAAAGCGGGATATTTACACAAAGCCGATACCCTCGCCGCACTCGCGCTGCAGCTCAATCTCGATCCTGGCACGCTGGAAGAGACCGTAGCACGTTATAACCGCGATGCGGCTAATGGCACCGACAGCGAGTTTCGAAAAGGCGGGAACAGCTACAACCGGGCGATGGGCGACCCGGCGCATCAGCCAAACGCCTGCAACGCGCCGCTCAGTCAGGGCCCGTTCTACGCAATCACCCTCTACACCGGCGATTTAGGCACCTCGCGCGGGTTGATGACCTCCGCCGACGCACAGGTGCTGAATCAACAAAACGAAGCCATTCCGGGCCTGTATGCGGTCGGTAATGACATGGATTCGATAATGGCCGGTACCTATCCCGGCCCCGGCATAACGCTCGGCCCGGCGCTCACTTTCGGCTATCTCGCCGCAAAACATATGGTTCAACAACAATCCCTTTAACCTGGAGCACGACATGATCTACGAAAAACGCACTTACACCATCAATCCCCTGAAAATGGCTGACTGGCTGGCGCTGTATAAAAGTGATGCCTATGCGGTGCAAACCGAGCATCTCGGCAAACTGATTGGCTTTTTCTTTACAGAAATTGGCGTGGTGAATCAGGTGGTGCATATCTGGGCGTATGAAAGCCTGGATGACCGCCTGGTTCGCCGTGGCCGCATGGCCCAGGACGAACGCTGGCTGACCTTCTCGCGTAAAAATCGCGAGCTGGCGGCGGTTGAGCGTCTGGAATCGGTGCTGATGCGCCCCACCGATTTCTCGCCTCTGCAATAAGGAGCACATCATGAGCAGGCAGGTAAAGGTCGATGTTCTGGTGGTCGGGTCAGGCGCCGCGGGGTTATCCGCCGCCGTGACCGCCGCGCTGCACGGCGCACGCGTACTGGTCGCGGAAAAAGAGCCGGTTATTGGCGGAACCAGCGCCTGGTCCGGCGGTTGGTTATGGATCCCGCGTAATCCATTGGCGCGAGAAGAAGGCATCAATGAGGATGAAGACGCTCCCCTCACCTACCTGAACGCGGAAATGGATGGCCGCCCTGCTGATGCGCGTTTGCAGACATTTTTGCGCTACGGCCCGGAGATGGTCGATTTCTTCCGCAGCAATACCGCAGTGCAGTTTCTTTCCGGCAGCAAAATGCCGGATTTCCACAATTCACCCGGTTTTGCCACTGGTGGGCGTTCGGTCACTGCACAGCCTTACGATGGTCGAGGGCTGGGTAACTGGCTGCACCGTTTACGCGCCCCACTGGAGACCATCAGTCTGGCAGGAATGGGGATTGCGGGCGGCGCGGATATGGCGCATTTTTTCAACGCCACCCGTTCGCCGCGTTCTGCGTTCTACGCCACCCGACGCCTGCTGCGCCACAACTGGCAGCGTCTGCGTTACGGACGCGGGCAACATCTGGTGAACGGCAATGCGCTGGTCGCGCGCTTGCTGCGCTCGGCGCTGGATGCAGACGTTCAGTTCCTGTTGAACGCCCCGGTTGCGCGCTTGCTGAAGCACAACGATCAGGTTATTGGCGCGGTGCTCGATAGCGATGAAGGCGAGATTACCGTCAACGCCGGCGCGGTGGTACTGGCCTGCGGCGGCTTCCCACATGATAAAGCCCGGCTGGCGCAGGAGGTGGCGCACGCGCGTCATGGCTACGGTCACTTCTCTGCCGCGCCGCCGGGAAACCAGGGCGATGGCATTCGACTGGGCGAGGCGGCTGGTGGTCATTTTGATCGCAATCTCAAACATCCCATGGCCTGGGCACCGGTTTCCCGCGTCACGCTGGCCAGCGGCTTACAGCTTGCGTTCCCGCATCTGGTTGAGCGTGCCAAACCGGGGTTTATCGCCGTATTACCGAATGGTAAACGCTTCACCAACGAAGCCGATTCCTATCACGATTTTATCGCCGCGTTAATTACCGCCACGCCGGAAGGGGAAAAACCACAGGCGTGGCTGCTGGCAGATCAGCGCACGCTGAGTCGGTACGGGTTAGGTCATGCTCGCCCCACGCCGTTTAACGTTAAGGCCTGGCTACGTAACGGCTATCTGCAGTCCGGCGAGACGCTGGAAGCGCTGGCAAAAAAATGCGGGATTAATGAAGCCGCACTGATTGAAACCGTCGCACGCTTCAACGGTTATGCCGAACGCGGCGTGGATGATGAGTTTCAACGCGGCGCATCCGCCTATAACTGTGCGCAGGGCGATGCCACCCATCACCCCAGCCCAACGCTGGGGGCGATAAAACAGGGGCCGTTTTACGCCGTGCGTATTCTGCCAGGCTCGCTGGGATCGTTCAGCGGCCTGCTGACCGATGAACGAGCGCAGGTGCTGAACGACCAACACCAGCCCATCCCCGGCCTGTACGCCGTGGGGAACGATATGTCGAGCGTGATGCAGGGGTTCTACCCCAGCGGCGGCATTACGCTTGGCCCGGCCATGACCTTCGGGTACCTGGTGGGAAAAAACCTTGCCGCAAACATAACAAAAACAGCGTAACTCATCGCTTTGCCAGGGACGGTAAAAATAGAAAAACATCTTACCTGCAACTGTACTGGAGTCCCTATGAACACGCGTTCTTTGTCTCTCGCTGCCCTGACGATGCTCGATGTTCCGCCACCGGAACAGGTGCGTATCGCCGCCAAAACGGGTTTTACGCATGTTGGCCTGCGCCTGCTTCCTGCTACCCCGATAGACCCTGACTACGATATGTTGGGCGACACTGCTACCGTACGCGAAACCCTCGCCGCTCTGCGTGAGACGGGCGTTCGCGTGTCGGACGTGGAGATTGTTCGCCTGACGCCAGACTTCAATCTGGAAGCGCTTCACACGTTTCTGGAAACATCCGCACGTCTTGAAGCGCAACAGGTACTGGTCGCCGGCAATGACGAAAACGTCACACGCTGCGCGGAGAATCTGGCGCGTCTGGCACAGGCCGGGAAACAGTACGGCCTGACCATGAACCTCGAACCGATGCCGTGGACGGCGGTGAAAACCGTACACGACGCGCAGACGCTAATTACCGCCAGCGGCCAGAACAACGTCGGCATTCTGGTCGATGCTATCCATTTTTGGCGCGCGGGAGAATCACTGACAACGTTAGCGGATATTCCCGCCGCGCAATTGAACTATATGCAGTTGTGTGATGCTCCCGCGCAAATGCCTGACACCACCGATGAGCTGATTTACCAGGCGCGCAGCGCACGAAAAGTGCCGGGCGAAGGCGGCCTTGATTTACGCGGTTTGCTGGCAGCGTTGCCTGCCACAATCCCCGTGTCTCTCGAAGTCCCGCTGGCAGGCGCACAAGGTGCCCTTCCCGCTCACCAACGCGCACAGCTGCTGTTTAACGCCGCGCAGTCCTTCCTGTGAATCACTCACCCGAGGAATCGTTATGGCACAGACTCAACGCCTGGACGTCAGAGAGTTAATCAATACCCAGCCACTTAGCCGCTATCAGAAGCTGGTGATTTTTTTAGGGTTTGCCGTGATTGCGCTGGACGGTTTTGATATCGCCATCATGGGATTTATCGCCCCAGTGCTGAAACAGGAATGGGGCGTCAGCAACCATGAACTGGGCTTTGTGATCAGCACCGCGCTGATTGGCCTGGCGCTGGGGGCCATGTTCTCCGGCCCACTTGCCGACTGGCTGGGGCGCAAGAAAATCATCATCAACAGCGTGTTCTTCTTCGGCTTCTGGACGGTTGCTACCGCTTTTTCGCAAAACATCGAACAGATGATTTTCTTCCGCTTTATGACCGGGTTGGGTCTCGGTGCCGCGATGCCTAATATCAGTACGCTAGTCTCGGAATATGCGCCTGAACGGAAGCGCTCGTTCATCATCACCGTGATTTTCTGCGGTTTCACCTTCGGGGCGGCGATTGGCGGTTTTACCGCGTCATGGCTGATCCCCCTGTATGGCTGGCATTCACTGATGGCGCTGGGCGGTATTTTGCCACTGTTGTTTGTGCCGATTTTGTTGTGGAAGCTGCCGGAATCCGTGCGTTTCCTGGTGATTAAGCAAGCTCCCGCCAGGCAGATTTGCGCGATCCTCCAGCGGCTCTATCCGGGCAAAATAAGCGATAACGTCAGCTTCGTATTGCCAACACAGCCTGTCAGCGGGAATGCGATGCGTATTGTACTGTCGCCTCAGTACCGTTTCGGCACCCTGATGCTGTGGCTGGTCTACTTTATGGGGCTATTTCTGGTTTACATCCTCGGCAGTTGGCTGCCGACGTTGGTAAAAGAGATTGGTCTCACCGTGAGCCAGGCAGCCATTATGACTGCGATTTATCAGGCAGGTGGCACGGTAGGCTCGTTGTTCGCCGGGTGGTTAATGGATCGCATTAATCCACATCGGGCCCTGGGAGCCATTTTTGCGGTTGGCGGGCTGGTGACGATGGCGATTGGTTTTGCGGCCGCCAGCTTCACCCTACTGTGCCTGCTGGCGCTGATTAGCGGCGCCTGCCTGAACGGTGCGAATACCGGCATGAACGCGCTCTCTGCACGCTTTTATCCCACCCAGGCGCGCGCCACCGGTTCAAGCTGGATGCACGGTGTCGGGCGTATCGGGGCGATCCTCAGCGCCTTTGCTGGCGCTGAAATGCTGGCGATGGATCTCAAATTTGAAACCGTCTTCCTGCTGCTTGGCATTCCGGCGTTGCTCACTGTGCTTGGCGTCGCGGCAAAAGGCTGGTTTGCCTCAGGCCAACCCGACAATGTTCCCCCCGTTACCACCTCGCTCAGGAGCCCATCATGAATTCGACACGACTCGCCGTTATCGGCGCGGGCGCTATCGGGCGCAAACATATCGACGTGATTCAGCAGGCGTCAGAGGCCACGCTGGTGGCGCTTGCCGATCCTTCCGACCAGGCGCGGGAACTGGCCGCCGATCTCGATGTGCCGTGGTTTGCCGACGTTGAAGCAATGCTGGATGAAATCAGGCCAGACGGAGTGATTAACGCTACACCGAACATGCTGCATGTGCCCTGTGCGCTGGCCTGTGTAAAACGCGGTATTCCGGTGCTGGTGGAAAAACCGGTGGCAGAATCCCCTGAACGCGCGCGTGAACTGGTGGACGCCGCGCTTGCGCACAACGTGCCGGTTTTAGTCGGCCATCATCGCCGCCACAATGCGCTAACGGCGGCGGCGAAAACACTCATCGACAGCGGTAAACTCGGCAATATCGTTGCCGTTTCCACCCACTGGATACTGCAAAAGCCGGAGGACTATTTTGAGGTAAGCTGGCGACGCGAGCCCGGCGCAGGGCCGCTGCTGGTTAACCTGGTGCACGATATCGACCTGATGCGCTATTTACTGGGCGAAATTGAAGAGGTGCAGGCGATGGCCTCCAGCGAAACGCGCGGATTTGCTAACGAGGACAGCGCGGTGGTGAATCTGCGTTTCGCACGCGGCACGCTGGGCAGCGCGGTATTAAGCGATTGCAGCGTTAGCCCGTGGAGTTGGGAAATGAACTCGGCGGAGAACCCGATTTACGCGCATACACCGGAAAACTGCTACCTGATTTCCGGCACGCTGGGCGCGCTGGCGATACCGCAGATGCGCTGGTGGCGCTACGGTGAGAAAAGCGGCTGGCACGAGCCGCTTATCAGTGAGACGTTGCATATCAACGCCATCGATCCGTTCATCCTGCAACTGAATCACTTTATTGCCGTCATTCGGGGTGAGGCGACGCCAATTATTGACGCCGCCGATGCACTGCGTTCGCTTGAGGTGATCGACGAGATCCGTCAGGCTATCTGAACTGAGGCCGTAGCCCTGCGCTACGGCCTTTTTCTATACCGCACAAATAATTCACGAATGTAATATTTGCTAATTAACACTCTGTTTACCCTGCCTGCGCTCCGCACTACACTATGGGGCGATTAATAATGAGGTGGGAATGAACGATTACAAAATGACGCCGGGGGAATTGCGCGCCACCTGGGGTTTAGGGGCCGTATTTTCGCTGCGCATGCTCGGCATGTTTATGGTTCTGCCGGTTCTGACCACGTACGGTATGGCGCTGCAAGGCGCAAGCGAAGCGTTGATTGGCCTGGCGATTGGCATTTACGGGCTGGCGCAGGCCGTCTTCCAGATCCCCTTTGGTTTACTCTCCGACCGCATTGGCCGCAAACCGCTGATTATTGGCGGACTGATGATTTTTGTCGCCGGTAGCGTGATTGCCGCGCTCTCTGACTCCATCTGGGGCATTATTCTTGGCCGCGCCTTGCAAGGCTCCGGGGCGATCGCCGCCGCCGTCATGGCGCTGCTTTCCGACCTCACTCGCGAACAGAACCGCACCAAGGCGATGGCGTTTATCGGCGTGAGTTTTGGTGTCACCTTCGCGATAGCAATGGTATTAGGGCCGATTATTACCCATAAACTGGGGCTGCACGCGCTGTTCTGGATGATCGCCATCCTCGCGTCGCTGGCTATCCTGCTAACACTTTGGGTGGTGCCCAACAGTCACAATCATACGCTCAACCGTGAATCCGGCATGGTGAAAGGCTGCTTTAGCAAAGTGCTGATGGAGCCCAAACTGCTGCGCCTGAATTTCGGCATTATGTGCTTGCACATTCTGCTGATGTCGACCTTTGTCGCCCTGCCAGGGCAACTGGAAGCGGCAGGTTTCCCGGCCCCCGAGCACTGGAAAATCTATCTGGTCACCATGCTGGTTTCGTTTATCGCCGTGGTGCCGTTTATTATTTATGCCGAAGTGAAGCGCAAAATGAAGCGCGTCTTCCTGCTGTGTATCGCTCTGCTGCTGATTGCTGAGATAGTGCTGTGGGGCTCCGGTAATTATTTCTGGGAACTGGTGGCAGGCGTACAGATTTTCTTCCTCGCCTTCAACCTGATGGAAGCGCTTCTGCCGTCACTTATCAGTAAAGAGTCTCCGGCGGGCTACAAAGGCACGGCGATGGGTATTTACTCCACCAGCCAGTTCCTTGGCGTGGCGATTGGCGGCTCGCTGGGCGGCTGGATTGACGGCTTTTTCGATTCGCAAACGGTGTTTCTGGCAGGCGCATTGCTGGCGACGGTCTGGATGCTGGTGGCCATCACCATGAGTGAACCGGCTTATGTCAGCAGTTTACGCATTGAAATTCCCGACGACGTCGAGGTTGATGAGGCTCTGAAGGCGCGGCTGTTGGCGAAAGAAGGCATTAAAGAGGTGCTGCTGGTAGGCGAAGAGCGCTCGGCTTACGTTAAAATCGACAGCAAAGTGACGAACCGGTTTGAGGTGGAGCAGGCTATCATCGCCTGAGCCTGAAATGCCCGATAGCGCTTCGCTTATCGGGCCTACAACAGAGCGACACTCCCATAAGCCGGATAACGCGAAGCCGCCATCCGGCATTACAGCTTAATCGCGGAAGTTTTTGAACTGGAACGGCTGGCCTAAATCACCGCCGCGCACCAGCGCCATCACCGCCTGCAAATCATCGCGGGATTTCCCGGTCACGCGAATCTCTTCGCCCTGAATTTGCGTCTGCACTTTCAGCTTGCTGTCTTTAATAAGCTTAACGATTTTCTTCTGAATCGCGCTCTCAATCCCCTGCTTCAGCTTCGCTTCCACAAACCAGGTTTTCCCGCTGTGCACAAACTCTTCCGGCACATCGAGAGACGCCCCTTCAATGCCGCGCTTGAGCAGCTTGGCACGCAGAATATCCAGCAGCTGATTAACCTGGAAATCAGACTCACTCAGCACTTTGATGGTTTTATTCGCATCATTCAGCTCGATTTTCGCTTCTACGCCACGAAAATCGAAACGTGATTCAACTTCACGGGCCGCGTTATCCACGCCGTTGCGTGCTTCCTGAAGATCAACTTCAGAGACAATATCGAAAGATGGCATCTTTTCCTCTCCCTCAGTGACTTTTGCGTTGCATAATACCTGCAACGCGGCATAACTCAACTTGTTATCCCCGAAAGCTTAGCGCCCGAAGCTATAATTTGGGTGTCAACGCCGTTCAGGAGGCAGTGTGAAAATTACAGTACTAGGATGTGGCGCGCTGGGCCAGCTATGGCTCACGGCGTTATATAAAAAAGGATTTGATGTTCAGGGCTGGCTTCGCGTCCCCCAGCCTTACTGTAGCGTAAATCTGCTTGAGCTGGATGGCACGGTATTTAATCAGTCCGTTACCGCCAACGACCCCGACTTTCTGGCGCACAGCGATCTTTTGCTGGTGACACTTAAAGCCTGGCAGGTCTCCGACGCGGTAAAAGCGCTGGCGAAGAAGCTGCCGGCAACATCCCCTATTTTGCTTATCCATAATGGCATGGGCACCGTCGAAGAATTGAACGACGTTACGCAGCCGCTGCTGCTGGGCGCAACCACGCAGGCCGCCCGCCGTGACGGCAACATCATCATCCATGTCGCCAACGGCACCACCCATATTGGCCCGGCCAAACACTACGATCGCGATTACAGCCATCTGGCGGTTACCCTGCAGGACGTTCTACCCGATGTCGCCTGGCACGATAACATCCACTTGGCAATGTGGCGCAAGCTGGCGGTCAACTGTGTGATCAATCCATTGACCGCGCTGATGAACTGCCCGAACGGAGAGCTGAGCCAACATTTACCGCAGGTTGAGCTTATTTGCGCGGAAGTCGCGCACACCATGGCGCGGGAAGGCATTCATACTTCGACGGAAAATCTGCTATTTTACGTCACCCAGGTGATTGAACGCACAGGAGAAAATATCTCCTCCATGCTTCAGGATGTACGGGCGCTGCGACATACGGAAATCGACTATATCACCGGTTACCTGCTCCGACGCGCCCGCGCCCACGGCCTTAGCCTGCCGGAAAACACCCGCCTGTATGAACAGATTAAACGTAAGGAGAGTGAATATGAGCGCGTCGGCACTGATTTGCCTCGCACCTGGTAGTGAAGAGACGGAAGCCGTCACCACGATCGACCTGCTGGTTCGCGGCGGCATTAACGTCACCACGGCAAGCGTCGCCAGCGATGGCAACCTGACCATCGTCTGCTCGCGCGGCGTGAAGCTGCTGGCCGATGCCCCGCTGGTGGAAGTCGCCGATGGCGATTACGACATCATCATCCTGCCGGGCGGCATCAAAGGCGCAGAATGCTTCCGCGATAGCCCACTGTTGGTTGAAACCGTGCGTCAGTTCCATCTCTCCGGGCGGATTGTCGCCGCGATTTGCGCCGCTCCCGCCACGGTACTGGTACCGCACAATCTCTTCCCAGTCGGAAACATGACCGGCTTCCCGACGTTGAAGGATAAAATCCCGGAAGATCAGTGGATGGACCGTCGCGTCGCGTGGGATCCGCGCGTAAACCTGCTCACCAGCCAGGGGCCAGGCACGTCGATTGATTTTGGCCTGAAAATTATCGACCTGCTGGTTGGGCGTGAAAAAGCCCACGAAGTCGCGTCACAACTGGTGATGGCCGCGGGAATTTATAACTACTACGAGTAACGCGTTTGAAATGCCCGATAGCCTGGGTATCTTGTCGGTCGTATAATACGCAGCCGTCATCCGACAACCGCAGCCATAAAAAAACCTCGCATCGCGAGGTTTCAGATTGCTGATAAAGTGCACTTTGTTCTTGCCGGATGCGGCGTAAACGCCTTATCCGGCCTACAAAATAGCGAAAATTCAATATATTGCAGAAACCTTGTAGGCCTGATAAGCGTAGCGCATCAGGCAATGCTGCGTTTGTCATCAGTCTCAAACCTCGCATCGCGAGGTTTTTTCTTCAGCAACAACCATGCACTTACGGGCGATAAACCTTCACATTGGCAAAGCCCTGCTCGCGCAGGTACAGCGCCTGCAGGCGGCTCATCACACCGCGCTCGCACCACAGCAGATAAGTTTTGCTCTGGTCGAGGTTGCCGAACTGGGTGCTCAGCTTGTAGAACGGCAGTGAAGCGATTTCCACGCCTTCCATTTTCAGCGGTTTGTCATCCTGCTCATCCACGGAACGAATATCCAGGATCACATCGTTGTCGCCAAAGCCGCTAACGGTTTCAACTTCCACCACGTCCTGCGCGGTTTGCTGCGCAATTTCGCGGATGTCGAGATTGTTGGCATTCGCCACCACGTCATCGAGAATGCTGAAATCAAAGTGCTCTTCTTCCGATTCGATTTTCGCCTTCACCGCCTTGATGGTCGGGCTTTTCGAGATCACGCCGCAATATTCCGGCATGGTGCGCGCAAAGTCCTCAGTGCCAATTTCACGCGCCAGATTGATGATGTGCTCTTTATCGTGGGAGATCAGCGGGCGCAGAATCAACGTGTCGGAGACGTTATCAATCAAACGCAGGTTGGTCAGCGTCTGGCTGGAAACCTGGCCCAGCGCTTCACCGGTGACCAGCGCCTGTACGCCGTAGCGTTCAGCCACTTTCGATGCCGCACGCACCATCATGCGTTTCAGCACCACGCCCATCTGGCCATCGTCGATTTTCTCAAGGATTTCGCCAACAACCGGTTCGAAGTTGATTGCGACAAAACGCACGCGGTGAGAGCTGCCGAAGCGGTTCCACAGATAATGCGCCACCTGACGAACGCCGATTTCATGCGCCGCGCCGCCGAGGTTAAAGAAGCAGTAATGGACGCGACAGCCGCGACGCATCAGCATGTAGCTGGAAACACCGGAGTCAAAACCGCCGGAAATCAGCGATAGCACATCTTCCTGAGTGCCGATTGGGAAACCGCCGATACCTTCATAACGGCCTTTGACCAGCAGCAGGCGATCGTTTTCGATTTCCAGGTTAACGGTGACGTCCGGGTTAGTCAGCTTCACTTTCGCGGATTCAACGTGCTGATTCAGGCCGCCGCCGACATAGCGTTCGATCTCAATCGAGGTGAATTCGTGTTTACCACGACGTTTCACGCGTACGCAGAAGGTTTTGCCTTCAATTTGATCGCGATACTGCACCAGCGCTTTTTCGAAGATATCGTGCAGCGAGGTGAACGGTACATCTTCAACCTCAAGAATATGGTGGATGCCCGGGATGCGGGTCAGGGCGTCACGGATATCCAGACGCTGATTTTCATCTTTCGCGCGGACTTCGATGTGATCCCAGTGACGAACAACGGCGAGCGTCTCGTCATAATGCTTTAGAACGTTACGAATGTTCCCGGTTAAAATTTTAATAAAGCGCAACCGCACAGATTGGCTTTTGATGGTGATTTCCGGGAACAATTTAATGATAAACTTCATGGCGGCAATGGTTCGTTGGCAAGCCCGATGCGGGCTGTAGGTAAAATTTGTACTGCAGCGCACCGGGGTACCTGCATCCAGGTCGCGGAGTATACCATCTTCGTGGTTAAGCTGCGCGCTTTCCCATATACCATTGTGTGTTATTTGATTCAGGGCGCGACTGGGCTACCATAGTCGCCATCGCGATATAAAAAGAGCTGATCATTCACTATGCCAAAGAAAAATGAAGCCCCGGCCAGTTTCGAAACTGCACTCACTGAACTGGAGCAGATCGTTAATCGCCTCGAAAGCGGCGATCTTCCGCTGGAAGAGGCACTGAACGAGTTCGAGCGCGGCGTGCAACTGGCGCGTCAGGGGCAGGCTAAACTGCAACAGGCGGAACAACGCGTGCAGATCCTGCTGGCCGATAACGACAATGCCTCTCTGACCCCTTTCACGCCGGACAATGAATAAATGGATTTTTCGCAGCAGCTAAATGCCTGCGTCGAACACGCCAACAGCGCGTTGCGGCGTTTTATTGAGCCTCAGCCCTTTCAGAACACTCCGCTGGTTGAAGCGATGCAGTATGGCGCACTATTAGGGGGTAAACGCCTTCGCCCGTTCCTGGTGTACGCGACCGGGAAAATGTTTGGCGTCGATCAGCTCACGCTGGACGCCCCCGCTGCCGCCGTCGAGTGCATTCACGCTTATTCGCTGATGCATGACGATCTTCCGGCAATGGACGATGACGATCTGCGTCGCGGCCAGCCAACCTGCCACATTAAATTTGGCGAAGCGAACGCAATTCTGGCCGGCGACGCCCTGCAAACGCTGGCGTTTTCTATACTGAGTGATGCGCCGATGACCCATGTGTCGGATCGCGATCGTCTGGCGATGGTTTCCGAACTGGCTCAGGCCAGCGGCGTCGCCGGAATGTGCGGCGGTCAGGCGCTGGATCTTGATGCTGAAGGTAAGCATGTTGATCTCGCAGCGCTTGAGCGTATTCATCGTCATAAAACCGGTGCGTTGATTCGCGCCGCTGTGCGTTTAGGTGCATTGAGCGCGGGCGAGAAAGGCCGCAGCGCCCTGCCACTGCTGGATAAGTACGCTGAATGTATTGGCCTGGCATTCCAGGTTCAGGATGACATTCTGGATGTGGTGGGCGATACTGCGACCCTCGGCAAGCGCCAGGGTGCCGATCAGCAATTAGGCAAAAGCACCTATCCCGCACTGCTGGGCCTTGAGCAAGCCCGCACTAAAGCCCGTGACCTTATTGAAGAGGCCCGTCAGTCGTTAACTGAACTGGCCGCACAGTCACTGGATACTACTGCACTGGAAGCGCTGGCGAACTACATCATCCTGCGCGACAAATAAACAATAAATGAGTCTCTGATGAGTTTTGATATTGCCAAATACCCGACCCTGGCGTTGGTCGATTCCACTCAGGAGTTGCGCCTGCTGCCAAAAGAGAGCCTGCCGAAGCTGTGCGATGAACTGCGTCGTTATCTGCTCGACAGCGTGAGCCGTTCCAGCGGACACTTCGCCTCCGGGCTTGGCACGGTGGAGCTCACCGTGGCGCTGCACTATGTCTACAACACGCCGTTCGATCAGCTGATTTGGGACGTGGGTCATCAGGCCTATCCGCATAAAATTCTGACCGGACGCCGCGACAAGATTGGCACTATTCGTCAGAAAGGCGGCCTGCACCCGTTCCCGTGGCGCGGTGAGAGTGAATATGACGTATTAAGCGTCGGCCACTCCTCGACCTCCATTTCTGCCGGGATCGGCATCGCTGTCGCCGCCGCGCGTGAAGAGAAACAGCGCCGTACCGTCTGCGTGATTGGCGATGGCGCAATCACCGCAGGCATGGCCTTTGAAGCGATGAACCACGCGGGCGATATCAAACCTGACATGCTGGTCGTGTTGAACGACAACGAGATGTCGATTTCCGAGAATGTGGGCGCGCTGAATAACCACCTGGCGCAACTGCTTTCCGGCAAGCTCTACTCTTCTCTGCGCGAAGGCGGAAAAAAAGTGTTCTCCGGCGTGCCGCCGATTAAAGAACTGCTCAAGCGTACCGAAGAACATATCAAAGGCATGGTCGTGCCAGGCACGCTGTTTGAAGAGCTGGGCTTTAACTACATCGGCCCGGTCGACGGCCACGATGTGCTCGGTCTGGTCAATACGCTGAAAAATATGCGCGACCTGAAAGGCCCGCAGTTCCTGCACATCATGACCAAAAAAGGGCGCGGCTATGAGCCCGCCGAAAAAGATCCTATTACCTTCCATGCGGTGCCGAAATTTGACCATACCAGCGGGAAATTACCGAAGAGCAGCGGCGGCCTGCCCTCTTATTCCAAAATTTTCGGCGACTGGCTGTGTGAAACAGCGGCTAAAGATCGCAAGTTAATGGCGGTCACGCCTGCAATGCGTGAAGGCTCCGGCATGGTCGAATTTTCGAAAAAATTCCCTGACCAGTATTTTGACGTGGCTATCGCCGAACAGCACGCGGTGACCTTTGCCGCAGGCCTGGCGATTGGTGGCAACAAGCCGATTGTGGCAATTTACTCCACTTTCCTGCAACGCGCTTACGACCAGGTAATCCACGATGTGGCTATCCAGAAGCTGCCGGTGATGTTCGCCATTGACCGCGCGGGGATTGTCGGTGCTGACGGGCAGACGCATCAGGGCGCATTCGATCTCTCGTTCCTGCGCTGCATCCCTGAAATGGTCATCATGACGCCGAGCGATGAAAATGAATGCCGCCAGATGCTGTATACCGGCTATCACTACAACGATGGCCCGAGCGCGGTGCGCTACCCGCGCGGATGCGGTACCGGCGCAGAACTTCAGCCGCTGGAGCAACTGCCGCTCGGCAAAGGCGTGGTGAAACGTCAGGGCGAGAAAATCGCCATTCTGAACTTCGGTACGCTGTTACCTGAAGCCGCAACGGTCGCCGAAAAACTCAACGCCACGCTGGTAGATATGCGCTTTGTGAAACCGCTCGATGAAAGCCTGATTCTTGAGATGGCAGCGCAGCACGACGTGCTGGTTACGCTTGAAGAGAACGCCATCATGGGCGGTGCAGGCAGCGGCGTGAACGAGGTGCTGATGGCGCATCGTCAGGCCGTACCGGTGCTTAACCTTGGCCTGCCTGATTTCTTCATCCCGCAAGGCACTCAGGAAGAGATCCGCGCCGACCTTGGTCTGGACGCGACAGGCATTGAAGCGAAAATCGCGAGCTGGCTGGCATAACCCTCCTCTCCGCTCCTGCTATGCTTAAAGGCAAACCTTAAAAGCAGGAGCGGAACCATGCAATACAACCTCTTAGGACACACCGACCTTCGGGTTTCCCGTCTTTGCCTGGGCTGTATGACCTTTGGCGAACCGGATCGGGGCAAACACGCCTGGACCCTACCCGAAGAGAGCAGCCGCCCTATTATTCAACGCGCCCTTGAAGGCGGCATTAATTTCTTCGATACCGCAAACAGCTATTCCGACGGCAGCAGCGAAGAGATTGTGGGCCGCGCCCTGCGTGATTTCGCTCGCCGTGAGGACGTTGTGGTCGCGACCAAGGTGTATCATCAGGTCGGCGACCTGGCGGAAGGACTTTCCCGCGCGCAAATTCTGCGCTCCATCGATGACAGCCTGAAACGCCTGGGAATGGAGTACGTCGACCTGCTGCAAATTCACCGCTGGGATTACAACACGCCGATCGAGGAAACGCTGGAGGCGCTGAACGATGTGGTCAAAGCCGGGAAAGCGCGTTATATCGGCGCATCGTCGATGCACGCACGCCAGTTTGCTCATGCGCTGGCGCTACAAAAACAGCACGGCTGGGCACCGTTTGTCACCATGCAGGATCACTACAATCTGATTTATCGTGAAGAAGAGAATGAGATGCTGCCGCTTTGCAACCGTGAAGGTGTGGCGGTGATCCCCTGGAGCCCACTGGCGCGGGGGCGCTTAACCCGCCCGTGGGGCGAAACGACAGCGCGTTTGGTGTCCGATGAATTTGGCAACACGCTCTACAGCACCACCGAAGAGAATGATGCGCAAATTGCCGACCGGCTGGCGCACGTGGCGGACGATCTTGGCGCCACCCGTGCGCAGACAGCGCTGGCGTGGTTGTTAAGCAAACCGGGCGTGGCGGCACCGATTATCGGGACATCGCGGGAAGAGCAGTTAGATGAGTTGTTGAACGCGGTAGATTTAACGCTGAAGCCAGAGCACATTGCGGAGCTGGAAACGCCGTATAAGCCGCATCCGGTGGTGGGGTTTAAGTAAGGCCCCTCACCCCGGCCCTCTCCCACAGGGAGAGGGTGAAAACCAGAGCAGGTCTTGAATATATCCGTGGTCGGTTCCCTCTCCCTGTGGGAGAGGGTTAGGGTGAGGGGCCCCCCCCACGCAATCCTAAATTATCCCAATCGGCCAATGATGCCCGATAAAATACAATATCCCCGCCGAAATCACCCCGGCGACGATGTCATCGACCATAATCCCCATGCCGCCGTGCACGTTGCGGTCGAACCAGCGAATCGGCCAGGGTTTCCACATATCGAGAATACGGAATATCACAAACCCGGCGGCGACCCACTGCCAGTCCATCGTCGGCAGTGCCATCAAGGTAATCCACATACCGACAAACTCATCCCACACGATGCTGCCGTGGTCGTGAACGCCCATGTCTTTTGCCGTCTGGTGGCACAGGTAGACACCGATACAGATGCTCAGCATTACCACCAGCGAATAGAGCTGCCAGGGCAGGAAGGTCATCAGATACCAGAACGGAATCGCTGCCAGCGAGCCCATCGTGCCGGGGACTATCGGGCTTAAGCCGCTACCGAAACCAACCGCCAGCAGGTGCCAGGGGTTGCGTAAATTGAGGCGGCTTTTCGCCACGTCTTTGCTAGCCAAAGTGATCAAATCCTTTATGGTCGAACGTCACGACGTCGCCGCCGCGCTGAAAATGCATGCCGTCTACGTCAGCGCTCATCTGGCCGATGCAGGTAAACGGCACGCCAAGATGGCCCAGTGCCACATCCAGCGCACCACGGTTGAGTTCCGGTACGGTGAAGCACAATTCGTAATCTTCTCCGCCGGAAAGCGCCCAGCGCATTGCCTGTTCGCCGTCAACGTGACGCTGCATCGCTTCAGAATACGGGAGTGCATCCAGGTCAATGCGCGCGCCGCATTCGCTGGCTTTAAGAATATGACCGAGGTCAGAAACCAGGCCGTCGGAAAGATCGATCGCCGAACTGGCGAGGTCGCGCAATGCCTGCCCTTGTAGAATACGCGGCGTCGGACGCAGGTGGCGTTGAACCAGATACGCGCTGTCCGTTTCGTCGCTCACCGTCAGGCGGTTCTGTAGAATCGCCAGCCCGGCAGCGCTGTCGCCCGGCGTACCGGTGACGTAAATCCAGTCGCCCGGTTTTGCGCCCGAGCGCTTCAGCGCCCGGCCGACAGGCACGTAGCCGTGAATACCGAGGGTCATGGAGAGCGGGCCTTTGGTGGTGTCGCCGCCAATCAACTGCATATCGTAGTAATCGAGTTGTTCGAACAGACTATCGCTGAAGGCTTGTAGCCAGGCTTCATCTACCGACGGCAAGGTCAGGGCCAGCGTCAGCCATGCCGGGTCTGCGCCCATCGCCGCGAGATCGCTGACGTTCACGGCCAGCGCTTTATACGCAAGATCGGCAGGATCGATATCAGGAAGAAAATGAATGCCGGACACTAAAGTGTCGGTGCTGATTGCCAGGGTTTGTTTTTCGGGAAGATTGAGCAACGCGCAGTCGTCGCCGATTCCGGTTTCAACATCAAAGCGGGCGCTTTTTACGCGGTCAAAATAACGGGCAATCAGGGAAAATTCGCCGCATGCCATACGTTATGCCTCTGCAGAAGAATAAAACAAGGCCGAGGAACACGGTATCAACCGCATTCGCACCGGCCTGCAGATTACTTTTTCTTGGGGCGGATTGCCGGAGCTGCTTTATCCAGCACGCCATTGACAAACTTGTGGCTGTCTTCAGCGCCAAAGGTTTTTGCCAGTTCGATAGCTTCGTTGATGGCCACTTTATACGGCACATCATCACGTTTAGACAGTTCGAACAGCGCGATACGCAGCACCGCTTTTTCTACCTGACCCAGCTCATCGAGCAGACGGGACAGGTAAGGTTTCATCAATCCATCGAGGTACGCGCTGTTAGTCGCCACCCCGGACAGCAGTTCACGGAAGTACATTACGTCTACATCTTTGACGTCCTGTTCCGCCAGGAACTGGTATTCAACATCGGCGATGTCGTTCTGGGACAACTGCCAGGAGTAAAGCGCCTGAACGGCACACTCACGGGCACGGCGACGAGCAGCAGGTTTCACGGAATTCCCCTTACAAAAAAAATCAGGCCTTAATGGCTTTCAATACATTAATCATCTCAAGCGCGGTCAGTGCAGCTTCTGCACCTTTGTTACCGGCTTTGGTGCCAGCGCGTTCGATGGCTTGTTCAATACTTTCAGTGGTGAGAACACCAAAGGCTACCGGGATTTCGCTGTCCTGAGCGACGTGCGCCAGGCCATTGCTTGCCCCGCCAGCGACATATTCGAAGTGTGCAGTACCGCCACGGATAACCGTACCCAGTGCAATCACCGCGTCATATTTACCGGTTTTTGCCAGTGCGCCAGCCGCCAGTGGCAGTTCATAAGCGCCAGGCACCCAAACAACGGTAATGTTTTCATCTTTGACCTGACCAATGCGTTTCAGGGCGTCGATCGCACCTTCCAGCAGGCTGTCGTTGATAAAGTTGTTGAAACGCGCAATGGTGATGGCGACGCGAGCGTCCGGGGTAGCAACGTTAGCTTCAATAATGTTCATACTCTTCCTTTGGGTTCATTTGCCCCGCAGGGGGGCGGATTTTATCATAATATTCTGTGCGCTGCTTCCCTTTTCAGGAGGCATTACGCGTTCGTCAAATGCAGGCAAATGTCCGGGCCTACATGGCGTATCTCATTGAATTTGAAATGGGGGGCGTCGGCCAGTTTCTCAAGCCCCGGCAGAACACATAATCCGCGCGCATCGCTGCCTAATAGTTTAGGCGCTACGTAAACAATAAGCTCGTCGACCACACCCGCCTGAATCAGCGCGCCGGCAAGCGTCGGCCCGGCTTCTACCCAGATGCTGTTTATCTGCTGTTTGCCAAGCTGCATCATCAGCAAAACTAAATCAACATGACCGTTATGTTCCGGCGTAATAATCGATTTTACGCTCTCTGACCAGTTACGTTCATCGCTTCGGGTACGGGCAAACCAGGTTTCGCCTGGCTGCTGGACGATACGGTGCTCCGGCGTAACGCGGTTCTGGCTATCGACCACAATACGCACCGGCTGGCGCAGATTTTCCTCTGTATATAGCGCGTGAGTCTCCGCGCTCAGCTCATCCCAACGCACGGTTAACGCAGGGTCGTCAGCCAGAACGGTGGCACTACTGGTGAGGATCGCGTGGCTTTCGGCGCGCAGACGCTGCACATCTCGACGGGCCTGCGGCGAGGTAATCCACTGGCTTTCGCCACTCGCCATCGCGGTACGCCCGTCCAGCGACGCGCCAAGTTTAAGCTGAACATACGGGAAGCCCGTGCGCATGCGTTTCAGGAAACCTTTATTCAGCGCTTCTGCTTCACTCATCATCAGGCCGTGGCTAACTTCAATACCTGCCTGTTGCAGGCGATAAAGCCCACGCCCGGCAACCTGCGGGTTTGGGTCCTGCATGGCGGCCACCACGCGGGAAACGCCTGCGGCAATCAGTGCGTCACAGCACGGCGGCGTGCGACCGTGATGACTACAGGGTTCAAGCGTCACATAGGCCGTCGCCCCTTTGGCTTTTTCGCCCGCCATCCGCAACGCGTGAACTTCCGCGTGCGGCTCTCCGGCGCGGTAGTGAAAACCTTCACCAACGATTTCGCCCTGATTGACAATGACGCAACCGACGCGGGGGTTAGGATGAGTGGTGAAGCGACCACGCGCGGCAAGTTTCAGCGCGCGCGCCATGTACATTTCGTCGTGCATAGCTTAGTCCTGTAGACGAGCGATCTCTTCGCCGAATTCTTTGATGTCTTCAAAGCTGCGATAAACAGAGGCGAAACGGATGTAAGCGACTTTATCGAGCTTTTTCAGCTGTTCCATCACCAGATTGCCCAGCAATTTGCTCGGCACTTCACGCTCCCCAGTAGCACGCAGGTGCGATTTAATGTGATTAATCGCCATCTCAACGTCATCGGCACTGACGGGACGCTTTTCCAGCGCTTTTAGCATGCCGCTACGCAGCTTGTCTTCGTTGAACGGTTCGCGCACATCATTGCTTTTAACGACGCGCGGCATCACCAGTTCAGCCACTTCAAACGTGGTGAAACGTTCGTTGCAAACCAGGCATTGCCGACGACGGCGGACGGAGGAGCCCTCGCCAACCAGACGAGAGTCGATCACTTTGGTATCTACGGCGAGACAGAATGGGCAGTGCATACATCGTCCTGACTATGAGGTGGTAACTGAAACCTATTTTACCCTGATATGGCTCGACAACAAAGGAAGAGCGTTTTTGAGACAATGGATCGATGCCAGAATCTTTTTTGCGATCTACCATTACGTGATCCCGACCATAAGGAAACAGACATAATGACAAGACGTTACCTAAGAATTGCCGTACTGGGAAGCCTCTTTAGCCTGACTGCCTGCGCACAGCAAGCCGAGGTTCGTCAGATGCACGAAAGTATCAGTACGCTCAACCAGGAAATGACCAAACTGAACAAGGAAACGGTGAAGATCACCCAGCAGAACGCGCTAAACGCCAAATCTGCCAGCGGTGTTTACATCATTCCGGGTTCTAATACCCCTGCCCTGCTGAAGAGCCAGATAGGTACGCTGCGCATGTCTTTGCGCAACATCGCGCCAAATGCGCAGGGTACAGCGGTGACCCTGCGTATTCAGGGCGAGTCTAACGACGCGCTACCGGCATTCAGCGGTACGGTAGAATACGGGCAGATTCAGGGTACTACCGACAATTTCCAGGAAGTTAACGTGCAGAATCAGCTCATTAACGCGCCAGCCAGTATTCTTGCGCCCAGCGATGTCGATATTCCGCTACAGCTGAATGGCATCACGCCAGATCAACTCGGTTTTGTTCGCGTTCACGATATTCAGCCGGCTACCGTTCAGTAAGTCACGCCTTGCGCCAGACGCACCTGGCGCATTCACTCCCTTTTTTTCATTCACTACTTTTCTAATCAGATTGGCAATCATTGATGTGACAGGTACAATCGCCGCCGTTTAATCTACGCAAACGTGAACGCAATCGATTACGCAGATGAAAAATGTGTGACCCGTAACTGATTTTTGTGAGCAATGATTCTTATAATAGGCACGCAGAAATACGAAACATTTTGTAAAGCTTCGACGCTTACTTTCATTCCCGTTTGGGATTTTTTATCAGTGGCAAACATATGAAAAAAACATTATTAGCAGCCGGTGCTTTCGTAGCACTCTCCGCGTCTTTCACTGCCAGTGCAGCAGAAAATGACAAACCACAGTATCTTTCCGACTGGTGGCATCAGAGCGTCAACGTGGTAGGGAGCTACCATACCCGTTTCGGGCCGACACTGCGTAACGACACCTATCTGGAATATGAAGCGTTCGCTAAAAAAGACTGGTTTGATTTCTACGGTTACGTCGATGCACCGCGTTTCTTCGGCGGCGACAGCAACTCCCGTGGGATCTGGAACCACGGTTCCCCGCTGTTTATGGAAATCGAGCCACGTTTCTCTATCGACAAGCTGACCAACACCGATCTGAGCTTTGGCCCGTTCAAAGAGTGGTATTTCGCGAATAACTATATCTACGATATGGGTCGCAACAGCGAAGGCCGTCAGAGCACCTGGTATATGGGTCTGGGTACCGATATCGATACTGGCCTGCCGATGGGGCTGTCTCTGAACGTGTATGCCAAATATCAGTGGCAGAACTATGGCGCATCCAACGAAAACGAGTGGGATGGCTATCGTTTCAAAATCAAATACTTCGTTCCGATTACTGACCTGTGGGGCGGTAAGCTGAGCTACATCGGCTTTACCAACTTCGACTGGGGTTCAGACCTGGGCGACGATCAGTACCGTACCAGCAACTCTATCGCTTCCAGCCATATTCTGGCGCTGAACTACGATCACTGGCATTACTCGGTCGTTGCGCGTTACTTCCACAACGGTGGTCAGTGGAAAGATGGTGACGAGCCGGTCTGGCAGGCTGAGCCGATTAAATCCAACGGCTTCGGCTGGTACCTGGTGGCGGGTTACAACTTCTAATCAGAAAAAAGCACCGAACGTTCTCAACCTCGGTGCTTGAGACTGATGACAAACGCAACATTGCCTGATGCGCTGCGCTTATCAGGCCTACAACCTTTCTACAGGTTCTTGAATTTTCACAATTTTGTAGGCCGGATAAGGCGTTTGCGCCGCATCCGGCAAGAACAACGCGCACGTTGTCAGCTATCTGAAGCACCGAACGCTCCAACGTCGGTGCTTTTTTATTACTTCTTATTCATCATTGCTTTCAGATCGGCGAACGGGTTGTACTTCGCTTCGCCGACGTCTTTCTGGGCGTCTTCCCCGGCAATCACCGTCGTGCCGTATTGATCGGCCTCGGTGTATTTCGAATGTTCGTGATCGTGACAGAACAGGCACAATAGCTCCCAGTTGCTGCCATCTTCCGGGTTATTGGTGTGGTCGTGATCCATGTGATGAACCGTTAACTCACGCAGATTTGAGTAAACAAACTCGCGCGAGCAACGCCCGCAGACCCACGGAAACAGTTTCAGTGCTTTTTCGCGGTAGCCGTTTTCCAGCCTCGCGTAGTTTTTAGGGATGATGGCCATAGTTGCTCAGTTCTTAAATTAAGGATTGCAGATAGTTTATCACTCAGTACACACCAACGCTCGCATTGGGTCGAGCAACCATGGGCGTAAATACCCCACCGTATTTGAGAACGGCAACACCTCGTCCGGCAGGCTGATGCCTAAATGCTCTTTGATGTAATGACGCCGCATTAACACGCGGTTCCAGAGTTCAGGATAGGCCTGTGCGAGTTCGTCTCGCAGCGTTTTATCCGCCAGCGCGATGGTGTCTTCAATACTCGCTCCGGCGTAACCTGCACGCGATGGGATAATGTCGATTTGCAACAGCATACCGCTGCGCAGCGGTGCAGCAGAGTTCGGGCCAATTGGCGAGCACAGCCACTCTTCATCCGCCACCAGATGTCCCGGATTGAGGTGCCAGTGGTATTCAGATTTCGGCAATACCTGTTCAATCAGCGCATACATCTCACCACCCAACATACCGGGGCGAATGTGGGTGAGCCAGGTCGCAACGGCGCGATAGAAGGGCTTCGCTACCACGTCGAGATAATCTGCTACCTCCGGTGCCAGCTCGCTTTCATCGGCCACCACATACGCGGCGCGGCTGCTCAGACCGCCTTTGTAACTGGTGGTGAGCGAGAACTTATCACCACGTTGTATGCGTTTGTCGCCAGGATAAAGATTGGCCTTGGCGAAACGATCGCCGGTTGCAGCAATCATCACCACATTATTCGGCTGCCCTTGTGCTGCCAGCAGTGCGCCAATCTCTTTTTCAGTTTTGCCCGGTGCGATGGCGTTCAGTGCATCAAGGATCGCTGTTGAGGCCAGATTTGCGCCGTACTCGTAGTGAGCCAGTTCATTAGCGTTGTTGACCGTGCGCGCACCGTGCTCTGGCGAGATAAATATCCCGGTGGCATTGCACAACGTGGCATCCGGCCCTGCCGCCTGACGAATCGCATCTACGATAAAACACGGGAGATCAAACATTTTCCAGGCGTCATCTTGCGCGCCGGTAAACAGTTTCCAGCCCACCAGCCCATAGTTTTTTCCGGCAACAATCCCGGCATTTTGCAGCACCTCCGGCAGGGATTGTTGATTATCCATCGGCTGGTTAGGCAGAGAAAACCACGGGGCGTGAACTACGCGGTTTTCCAGCCGCGCATGGGCCGCCAGCTTCAGGTTTTCATTGCCGAGCACCAGCACGGCGTCGCCATCGCTATGCAAAACCAGCAGCGCCTCTTCAAAACGTGGAATAAACCCGGTGAGGTACTCAAAGTTACCGCCATGCTCTTTATCGGCATATATCACCAACGTGTCCAGCCCGCGGGATGCCATTCCGGCCAGTACTTTGGCTTTACGCTCACGCAGGGTGTCATCGCTTAAAGTAACGGAGGGAAGATGATGCCAGACGGCTGGCTGCGGTACGGTTTGCAGAGAAAGGGATTCAAAAGTGATGGTCACTGGCGTTACTCCATGTCAAAGGCCATCCACGGAGAGTAACGAATATTGGCAGAGCTGTAATAAAAAAATCCCGGCCTTGCGACCGGGATTCCGATTCTGACGGAAAAGTCGTCTTACGGCAGAATTGACGGTTGATCCGCCCCTTCTTTCTCGACTTTCTGCTGCAGCATGTGCTCGCGCTTCATACCCAGTTTCAGCGCCAGTGCAGACGCAACATAGATAGAAGAAGCCGTACCGATAGAGACACCAATCAGCATGGTCAGTGAGAAGCCTTCCAGTACCGGACCACCAAAGAGGTACAGCATCAGAATAACCACTAATGTCGTACCGGAAGTGATCAACGTACGGTGCAGCGTCTGGGTCAGTGACACGTTAAAGATTTCGTAAGGCGTCCCGCGACGAATTTTGCGGAAGTTTTCACGAATACGGTCAGAAACCACGATGCTATCGTTCAATGAGTAACCGATAACCGACATCAACGATGCCACGATAGTCAGGTCAATCTCGATATGGAATAACGACAGGATCCCAAGCGTAATGATAACGTCGTGCGCCAGTGAAATAACCACGCCCGCCGCCAGTCGCCACTCGAAGCGGAAACCGACATAAACGAGGATGGAAATCAGTGCCACGATCAGCGCCATTGCCCCGGTTTGCGCAAGGTCTGCCCCCACGCTCGGCCCAACGAACTCGATACGTTTCACCGCCGCGTTCTGACTGGTGGATTCGTTAATCACCTTCAGAACCTGGCTCCCCAGCACCTGGCCGCCATTTTCGCCTTCAGTCGGCGGCATACGGACCATGATGTCGTGGCTGCTACCGAAGTTCTGCAGTTGAGGCTCTTCAAAGCCCGCCTTCTGCAGCGCTTCGCGCATCACGTCAATTTCAGCCGGTTTTTCCAGCGTAATTTCGATTACCGTACCACCGGTGAAATCCAGACCCCAGTTGAAGCCGCGTACGCCCATGATGACGATGGCAGCTACCAACAGCAGGCCAGAGATGCCGAAAGCCCAGTAATCCCAGCGCATAAAGTCATAGACTTTACGGCCATGGTTCAATTGTTCAACAGTATATTCCTGTGCCACAACGCACTCCTCAGATTGACAGCTTGTTGATGCGTTTGCCGCCATACAACAGGTTTACGATGGCACGCGTACCGACAATTGCGGTAAACATCGACGTTGCCACACCGATACCGGTGGTGATAGCAAAGCCTTTGATTGCCCCGGTGCCGACTGCATACAGGATCAGAACTTTAATCAGCGTGGTGATGTTCGCATCAAAGATGGAACTGAATGCGCCCGCATAACCTTCGTTGATTGCCTGCTGCACCGAACGCCCGTTGCTCAACTCTTCTTTGATACGTTCGTTGATCAGTACGTTGGCGTCGACCGCCACCGCAAGGGTTAGCACGATACCTGCAATACCCGGCATACTCAGCGTGGCCCCTGGCAGCAGTGACATGATACCAACGATCAGTACCAGGTTTGCAATCAGTGCGCTGGTCGCGATCAGACCAAATTTCTTGTAGAAGAAAATCATGAACAGGATAGAAACTGCCAGGCCAGCCAGACACGCTTCCAGACCCTGCTTGATGTTCTGCATACCCAGAGTTGGGCCGATGGTACGTTCTTCAACAATCTGAATCGGCGCAATCAGCGCACCGGCACGCAGCAGCAGAGAGAGCTGACGTGCTTCGTTCGGGTTGTTGATACCGGTGATGCGGAAGCTGTTACCCAGACGAGACTGGATGTTAGCGATGTTAATCACCTCTTCCTGTTTCACCAGCACGGCACGACCGTTCGCATCTTTCTTACCGCTGTCTTTGTACTCCACGAAAAGGGTCGCCATCGGTTTACCGATGTTGTCCTTGGTGAAGTTAGACATGGTGTTACCACCTGCGCTATCCAGCGAGATGTTAACCTGCGGTTGGTTGTATTCGTCCTGGCTGGAAGTGGAATCGGTGATATGGTCACCGGTCAGGATCACACGTTTGTACAGCACAACCGGCTGACCTTCACGGGTCTGTTTCACTTCAGAGTCGCCCGGCACACGGCCAGATGCGGCAGCGGACTGGTCAACGTTAGTATTCACCAGACGGAATTCCAGCGTCGCGGTAGCGCCCAGAATCTCTTTGGCGCGCGCGGTATCCTGAATACCCGGCAGTTCAACGACGATGCGGTCTGCACCCTGACGCTGTACCACAGGCTCAGCCACACCCAGTTGGTTTACACGGTTACGCAGGATGTTGATGTTCTGCTGTACCGCGTATTCGCGCGCTTCGCTCAGACGCGCATCGCTCATTACCGCGCGCAGCTGGTTGCTGCCCTGATTAGTGATAACCAGGTCACGATGACGGGAGCTCAGCCAGGTATTCGCCTGATCGCGTGCCGCGCTGTCGCGGAACAGAATCGTCAGACCATAGTTATCTGACTTACGAATATTGGAATACGGAATGTTTTTCTCGCGCAGGTCACTGCGCAGACTGTCGATATTTTGTTCCTGAAGCTTACCGAGCGCCGTGTCCATATCCACTTCCATCAGGAAGTGAACACCACCACGCAGGTCAAGACCCAGCTTCATCGGTTCGGCTTTAATGGCCGCCAACCAACGCGGGGTTGCAGGAGCAAGGTTCAGCGCCACGACGTATTTATCACCCAGCACGCTCAGCAGCGCTTCACGGGCACGCAACTGGACGTCGGTGGAGTCGAAGCGCGCAAGAATAGCGCCCTCTTCCAGTGCCACAGACTTCGCGGTGATTTTTTCTTGTTGTAAAGTATTCTGGACCTGGATCAGCGTTTGCTCACTGGCGGCGACTCCGCGCGCACCAGTGATCTGAACAGCCGGATCCTCACCATACAGGTTGGGAAGTGCGTAAAGCAGGCCGACGATAATCACGACGACCAGCATGATGTACTTCCACAAAGGATAACGGTTTAACACGGCAGTTCCCTTTGGGAAAACAGTAAATTACAGCGCCTTCATGGTGCCTTTCGGCAGAACGGCAGCTACGAAGTCACGTTTGATTACCACTTCAGTGGTGTCGTTCAGCGCGATAGCAATGTAGCCGGATTCAGCTACTTTGGTTACGCGGCCAACCAGACCACCGTTAGTCAGCACTTCATCACCTTTGGCGATGGAGTCCATCAGCTTTTTGTGCTCTTTGGTGCGTTTCTGCTGTGGGCGCAGGATCATGAAGTAGAAAATCAGACCAAACACTACCAGCATCAGAATCAGAGACATCGGGCTGCCCTGTGCTGCGCCACCCGGTGCTGCTATCGCATCAGAAATAAAAAAGCTCATTAAAATTCCCTCATTATTAATATTAATCAACGTTCAAAGCTGGAACTTCGCGCCCCTGACGTTGGTAAAAATCGGTCACGAAGCTCTCTAATTTACCCTCTTCGATAGCCTTGCGTAAACCAGCCATTAAACGCTGATAGTAGCGAAGGTTATGAATCGTGTTGAGACGTGCGCCCAGTATTTCGTTGCAACGGTCTAAATGATGCAAGTACGCACGTGAATAATTGCGACACGTATAGCAATCACACTCAGCGTCGAGTGGGCTGGTATCGCTCTTATGCTTCGCATTACGGATTTTCACCACGCCATCGGTCACGAACAGATGACCATTGCGCGCGTTACGCGTTGGCATAACGCAGTCAAACATATCGATACCACGACGCACGCCTTCAACCAGATCCTCTGGTTTACCGACGCCCATCAGGTAACGCGGTTTGTCAGCAGGAATTTGCGGGCAAACGTGCTCCAGGATGCGGTGCATGTCTGCTTTTGGTTCGCCTACTGCCAGGCCGCCGACAGCGTAGCCATCAAAACCGATATCTACCAGACCTTTAACGGAGATATCACGTAAATCTTCGTAAACGCTGCCCTGAATGATGCCAAACAGGGCGTTTTTGTTGCCAAGGCTGTCAAAACGCTCGCGGCTACGCTTCGCCCAGCGCAGCGACATCTCCATAGAGCGCTTCGCGTAATCCCAGTCTGCCGGGTACGGCGTGCATTCGTCGAAGATCATTACGATGTCGGAACCGAGATCGTACTGAATCTCCATCGATTTTTCCGGATCGAGGAAAATAGGATCGCCGTTGATCGGGTTACGGAAGTGTACGCCCTGTTCGGTTATCTTACGAATATCGCCAAGGCTAAAGACCTGGAAGCCGCCGGAATCGGTGAGAATTGGCCCTTTCCATTGCATGAAGTCATGCAGGTCGCCGTGCAGTTTCATGATTTCCTGACCCGGGCGCAGCCACAGGTGGAAGGTGTTACCGAGGATAATCTGTGCGCCAGTGGCTTCAACTTCCTCCGGCGTCATGCCTTTGACGGTGCCATAGGTACCGACGGGCATAAAAGCAGGCGTTTCCACTACGCCACGATCGAAGACCAGGCGGCCACGGCGTGCGCGTCCGTCGGTGGTGTCCAGTTCAAATTTCACGCTATTCTCCTGCATCAGAGAGACAGTCTGATGGTTAATGTTGCGGGATGAGGTTCACCCCCACCCCGGCCCTCTCCCTGAGAGAGAGGGGAAAAACACGCCCCACTCAGGGACGTTCGTTAATGGCCTGCGGATTGTACGTGATAAACATCGCATCACCGTAACTAAAAAAGCGATATTCCGCTTTTACCGCTTCGTGATAGGCATGCAGGGTGTGTTTATAACCCGCAAACGCGGAAACCAGCATAATCAGCGTCGATTCCGGCAGGTGGAAGTTGGTCACCAGCGCGTCAATCACTTTGTACTGATAGCCCGGATAGATAAAGATCTGCGTATCACCGAAGAACGGTTCAATCAGGTCGTTTTTCGCCGCCTGCGCCGCGCTTTCCAGCGAACGCACGGAGGTGGTTCCTACCGCAATCACGCGGTTACCGCGCGCTTTCGCTGCCAGCACCGCGTCAACCACCTCCTGTGGCACTTCCGCATATTCGGAGTGCATGGTGTGCTCTTCAATGCTCTCAACGCGAACCGGCTGGAAAGTACCTGCCCCCACGTGCAGCGTCACAAACGCCATATCAATGCCTTTTTCCCGTAATTTAGCCAGCAGCGGCTCGTCGAAGTGCAGGCCAGCAGTGGGGGCCGCGACAGCACCAGGGCGGCTGCTGTAAACGGTTTGATAAAGTTCGCGGTCGGCGTCTTCATCCGGGCGGTCGATGTACGGCGGCAGCGGCATGTGGCCGATGCTATTAAGAATATCCAGTACCGGACGCTCATCGTTAAACTGCACTTCAAACAGCGCGTCGTGACGTGCGACCATGGTCGCATTGATGCTTTCGTCATCGCCCAGCAACAGTTCCGCTCCCGGCTTCGGCGCTTTAGAAGCGCGAATATGTGCCAGAATACGATTATCATCGAGCATACGTTCAACCAGCACTTCAATCTTGCCGCCGCTGGCCTTGCGACCGAACAGTCGCGCAGGAATGACGCGGGTATTATTAAAGACCAGAAGATCGCCAGGGTTGAGCTTATCGAGCAGATCGGTGAAAGTACCGTGCGTCAGCGCGCCTGTCGGCCCGTCCAGCGACAGCAAGCGGCAACCGCTGCGCTCAGGCTGTGGATAGTGGGCAATCAGGGATTCAGGTAATTCAAAGGAAAAATCGGCAAGGCGCATGACTCTAAGACTCTGGACTTAATAATGAGGCGGGTAGTCTAGTGCCGGGGCGTTCTCCCTGCAACCCTATCCCCCTCTGGATAGATAATAATCGATGAATTTTTTAGCTCACCTGCATCTCGCGTACCTCGCCGACAGCTCGTTGTCCGGTAATCTGCTGGCTGATTTTGTGCGCGGCAATCCGGATGACCGCTACCCCACCGAGGTCGTCGACGGGATTTACATGCATCGTCGCATTGACGTGCTGACGGATAATTTGCCCGAGGTGAAGGAAGCGCTGGAATGGTTCCGCCCGCAGACGCGGCGCGTCGCGCCCATTACGCTGGATGTCATGTGGGATCATTTCCTCTCGCGCCACTGGTCGCAGCTTTCGCCACAAATGGCGCTGCCGGAGTTCGTCGAGTACGCTCACGAGCAGGTGTCGCTGATTCTGCCCGCTTCACCGCCGCGCTTCGTGAATCTGAACGAGTATCTGTGGTCAGAACGCTGGCTGGAGCGCTATCGCGAGATGGAATTTATTCAGCGCGTGCTTAACGGTATGGCCAGCCGACGTCCGAAACTGGACGCCCTGCGCGACTCCTGGCACGATTTAGACCAGCATTATGCGCAACTTGAGAAACAGTTCTGGCAATTTTACCCGCAGATGATGGCGCAGGCCAAAGCACGCGAGCTTTAACCCTGGCCTGTCAAACATTTGTCTATTAATAGGCAGAACGTTAAATATCGATTGCTGTAGCCTCTTTGAGTCATCGCGGATCACTCTCTATACTGGCCCGCGTTGCGTACTACTTACTTTCTATACTCAAAGGAGAACCCATGGTTCTGGTTACTCGTCAGGCACCTGACTTTACCGCTGCGGCAGTGCTCGGTAACGGCGAAATCGTTGAAAACTTTAACTTCAAACAGCACACCAACGGCAAAGCCACCGTGCTGTTCTTCTGGCCAATGGACTTCACCTTTGTCTGCCCGTCTGAATTGATCGCGTTCGATAAACGCTACGAAGAGTTCCAGAAACGCGGTGTAGAAGTGGTCGGTGTGTCCTTTGACTCCGAATTCGTTCACAACGCATGGCGTAACACCCCGGTCGATAAAGGCGGCATCGGTGCAGTGAAATACGCGATGGTTGCTGACATCAAACGCGAAATCCAGAAAGCCTACGGCATCGAGCACCCGGACGCGGGCGTGGCGCTGCGTGGTTCTTTCCTGATCGACGCCAACGGCGTTGTTCGCCACCAGGTCGTTAACGATCTGCCGCTGGGCCGTAACATCGACGAAATGCTGCGTATGGTTGACGCGCTGCAGTTCCACGAAGAGCACGGCGA
Organism: Pseudocitrobacter faecalis; assembly: GCA_003315335.1. Lineage (GTDB taxonomy): Bacteria > Pseudomonadota > Gammaproteobacteria > Enterobacterales > Enterobacteriaceae > Pseudocitrobacter > Pseudocitrobacter faecalis. The sequence continues at coordinate 177,820 of QNRL01000008.1, read as the reverse complement.
AGTGTGCCCGGCTCAGTGGGAAAAAGGCAAAGAAGGTATGGCGGCGTCCCCGGACGGCGTAGCAAAATACCTGACCGAAAACGTCTCCAGCCTGTAATCGGCGGATGAAGAAAAGGCTCGCGCAGGCGAGCCTTTTTTGTCTTTAGCGCCGGACTTCTCGCCAGATTCGCCACGCCACTATCAGTAATGCCCCCACGCCCACGATAAGCACCGCCCACACCGCAAGGGCAACCCACAATTTCTGTTGTTCACCGGCACTCACCGCCTGCAACCGAGCCTCACCACCCAGTTTTACGGCCTCCAGCGGCTGCGCCCAGGGCAGCGTCTCGACATTTTTGCTCGCCGTGAGCGATTCAGGAATGAGCTGGTTCAGACTCAACGCCGCGTTTTCCGCCGCCTTATTTCCCCAGGCCAGCATATAGGGGCCTTTGCCCTGCGCGTTAAAAACCAGCACTTTTGCCTCACGCTCCCCGGTCACCCTCGGCAGCGTCTGCGGCAGATGGGCATCCACCGTGGTGATACGAATGGCCTCAACAACGTTTCCAGAGAGCGGGAACGCCTCCTGTGTTTGATCGTTAACGTTAAACAGCACGCTTTTCGCCAGTGGCCGCCACTCGCTTTTCTCATCGCTTCGCCAGGTGATATCAACCGGTAACACACCTTCATTCATCAGCATGATGGAAAGTGTGCTCAGCGGTTGTGGCCGATCCCATCGCCAGATAGCTTCAGTTGATGTGTTTTTAACGGCCGCCGCTGGCAGCTGAATACGCTCAGTAAGCGGCTCTTGCGGTTGCGCCACGGCCATTACGCTTTTTAACGCCGGCACAGGCGTTTGTGGATCGAGAACCAGCAGCAAGTAGCGCCGACCTTCAGGCGACAATGTCAGTTCGGCGGCCACGGTGTTCAACTTTAATCGATCGCCATCACGGGAAAGATCCATCAACGGCGCATTTTCCTGAACGCGCTGCCAGTGGCTGAGATCCCGGCTGGCGTAAACCGATGCTTTACCCTGCCAGTTTGCGCTCGACGCCGCCCAATCCAGCCGCAACTGCGTCAGACGCAGCGAGGCTTCCCGGCTATCCGGTAAAGTCAGTAAATAGCTCTGGCCAACCGATTTTGCCTCATCGCCCTGAAGATTAATTTCCACGCCATTGGCTGCCTTCAGGCGGATCGTCTGCGGCGCGCTGGCATCCGTCGAGGCGAGCGGCGAGGCCGCTAAAGGAAACAGGCGCAGGGCGACCGAATCCGCTACGGCAGGTGGCGTTGGATTCGTCATTAACGTAAAGGGAACACGCTCCCCCTGCTGATTAAATACCCGAACGTCCCGCAGATCGGGCCAGGCACTGTGCTGATAGACCTCTCGCGGTAACGCCACGCGATACCACGGGGATGACGAAGATGTTTCCAGCGTCATTCCCGTGGCGTAGTCTCGCGGGGATTCCGCCGCTATAGCCAAAAAGCTGCCCATCAGAAGCACGCTGCAAACAATCGCTTTTATCCGTTTCATTTTTGCTCTCCTGCTTTGGGTGGCAACGGCGAGAAATAGCCGACAATAAGTACCAGTATCGCCACACCAATAAACGCCACCGCACGCGCCAGACCACCGCCGCCTGCGCTGTCGACCAGCATCAGTTTGATAATCACCACCCCTAATAGCACAGCGCCAGATAACCACATTTTCCGCGATACGCTGCGCGTTGCCCGAATCATGATAACCAGCGCGATAAACATCCAGAACAGCGCAAAGGTGGTCTGGACAAGGCGTGAATGCCAGAGCGCACTGAAGTCCCACGCAATATCGCCATACCATGCCAGCGCGCGCATCAGCATGCCATTCAGCCACCAGAAAGCCAGCCCGGCGAGCAGCAACGCACCGGATGCGCGCCACGCCGACGGCAGATGGCGCCGGACATAGCGCTCTGCAACGTAAAGCCCAAGCAGCGCAAAAGCCGCACCTTCTTCCAGAGGATTCATCAATGGCAGATAGAGCTGTCGGTAGACCAGGCCGCTTTGTAAGTTGGTCACGACCAGCAAACCGAGCAGCAGGGCCGCCATCGGGGCAATCGCCACGCCGCTGTAAAGTTCTGGCCAGCGGCAGAAAGGCCACCAGTCCCGACGAAGCGCGGCATGTACCAGCAAAATGGTTATGCCGCCCGCAGCCATCAGCAGACCGCTCTGCCACCCCTGCATGCCCCACGGCAGTGACTGCACAAACCACAATAGCTCTACGCCAAACGCCAGCATCAACATCCATAACAAGGCGAGATGCAGCCCCTGCGAAAAACGTGCTGGCACTGCGCTGTCATCACGATAAAGCAGCGTGAACGCAGACGGCAGGGCAATCATCCACGCCAGATTATGCCAGCCTGCGGCGAAAATCTGCTGCTGATGAATTTGCTCGGACAGCATCAGCAGCATGGCAGGCCAGAGCAGCCACTGCGCAAAGCCGAGTTCTCCCCATGCCAGACGCTGGCGCATAAAACGCCAGACCCAGGCAGAGAGGGATATCAACGCGAGCAGGACAAATCCTGAGGTTGCGCCCTGGGTAGTAATGAGCTGTGCCGCCCCCGCGAGGGCAATCACCCAGAATACGACGCCGCCGATTAACAGCGCCAGACTCAGACGCCGTATTTCTTCACGCCACAGCCAGGCGGCGGCGAGCCAGCAAAGGCTGAGCACAGCGAAAATCATCATGATGGAGAGCGGCGTTGTCTCGTCCGCCAGCGCCCAGATGCCGCTGCCCAGCGCCAGTATTAATAGCGCAGTGCCGCTGAAACTCATGCGCCGCTGCTGCTGTTGCATCCCCAGCCACAGCACACCCACGCCTTCCAGTGCCCAGGCCATCGCCGTCCAGCGCGCGGAAAGCGCCAGCGGAATGGCGAGCGTGGTGAATGCACCGCCCAGCGCCAGGGCGGCCAGCACCAGCGTACGTTCCGCAGACGGGAATCGTCGCAGCACCAGCCACGCCAGCGCCAGATAAAACGCACCGTAGCCCAGCGCGCTGATCGCCGGGCCGTAAGTCATGTGCTGCGTCATGACGTACTGCATACCAAAGCCAATCAGCGGTGGCGCGAAGAGCAGCACGCCGTCAACCACACGTTTGCCCTTCTCCTGCGATCGCCAGGAGAACAGCACGCTCAGGATGCCGAAAATCAGGATATTGGCGATGAGAAATAGCTGACAGTTAAGCCAATATTCAGGGCGATAATCATTCATGCCCCACAAGCCACCCACCCCAAAGGTGAAAAGCAGCCCTAACAGATTCAGTTCGCGCCAGTGTTGCCGCGCGCTAATCGCCAGAATGCCAATAGACAGAAGCAGGTAGAACGAGAACAGCGCAACGTAGTTACCGCTTCCCGTAGAGAGGAGCACCGGTGCCAGGTAGCCGCCAAGGCTCGCCAGCATTGCCAGGCTCAGGGCATTTTGCAGCACCGCCAGACCAACGCTTGCCGCGCAAATCAACACCAGCAGCGTAAAGGCCAGCGTCATCGGCAGCATTTGCCACAGGCGAAATGCACCGAATACGGTGAGATAAAGCACGCCCGTTGCGCCACCTTGCAGGATCAACGCATAGACACGCTGCTTAAGGCGTAATCGCCAGCCGATAGCCAGCAGTACCACCGCGCAAAGCGCTGCTGCCACAAGACGCAGCTCCAGCGGAAACAGCGCGTGCTCAACCGTATAGCGCAACAAGAAAGAGAGCCCAAGAAACAGCAGCAGAATACCCAGCTTAGCCAGTGGGTTGCCCTGCATAAACCAGCGTAACAGCGAGGTGAATACGCCGCCAAATGCCGACGATGTCTCGCGTACGGGTACTGATACGGGTTCTTCTTTTTCAGTGGGCTGCCAGGGATTGGCGGGCTCAGATTGGGAAGGGGCGACGGGAATCGCCGGTTCAACAGCCGCAACAGGATTTGGCTCCGGCGCGTCAGTGACACCACGCTGCTCCAGTTCCTCCAGCCGACGGCGAAGCAGCGAAATCTCGTAGCGCATGGCGGAAGTACGATTAATGGCGACAATCGCCAGGATGGGCACCACCACCAGCGCAAAGAAAAGTACGATACAGCCAAGGATTACCAGCTCGTCCATGTTTCCACCTTTAGCCAGCACGGATAAACGCAGATTGACACAAATGGTTGCATTTACGCCATTAATCTTTGCAAAGAGGAGGGATTTTCAGAAGAGAACAACAAAAAACCGGATGGGGAGCCCCATCCGGTTAGCGATTGCATCAGAATGCGAAGCAGGAACAACCCAGCACGCCCCAGAATGCCTGTTCATCGGAGACAGGAATCGATGATTTACGTGCAATATCATGCTGATGGCCGTGTACGCCGCAGCTACCGCAGCACTGGTGCATCTGCACTACGGCGCCCATTTTCCCGGCAACCGGCGGCGCAGAACGGTAATGGCCCGGCACGTTCACCACCGGCGACCAGTCAGGTACCACCGGAATCGCAGGCGGCGCAAGCGGAGTAAAGTGACCGGCGGCATACACCACTTTGCCATCCACGATGGTCATCACCGATTCAATACCTTTAATCTCTTCTTCCGGCACGCTGAAGTAGTCTTTCGACAACACCACCAGGTCGGCAAGCTGATCTTTCTCGATACGCCCTTTTTTGCCCTGCTCACTGGAGAACCAGGCGCTGCCTGCGGTCCACAATTCCAGTGCCACATCGCGCGGCAGACGGTTTTCATCGTCGTACATCGCCATGCCACCAACCGTACGGCCAGAAACCAGCCAGTAGAGCGCAGTCCATGGGTTATAGCTCGCCACGCGGGTGGCATCTGTACCCAGTCCGACGGGCACATCAGCAGCCAGCATTTTGGCCACCGGCGGCGTATGTTTCACCGCATCTTTACCATAGCGATCGATGAAGTATTCCCCCTGGAACGCCATACGGTGCTGTACCGCAATCCCGCCGCCCAACGCTTTAACACGTTCGATATTACGTTCAGTGATGGTTTCTGCGTGGTCAAAGAACCAGTGCAGACCGTTAAACGGAATATCGCGGTTCACTTTTTCGAACACATCCAGCATGCGGCTGATCGATTCGTCATACGTAGCGTGCAGACGGAACGGCCAGCGGTGTTCGACCAGATGGCGCACCACGCGCTCCAGCTCATCTTCCATCCCTTCCGGCAGATCCGGGCGTGGCTGGAGGAAATCTTCGAAGTCCGCCGCCGAGAAGACCAGCATCTCGCCCGCACCGTTGGCACGATAGAAATCGGTGCCCTGGCCCGGTTTGAGCATATCCGTCCAGCGTTCGAAATCTTCCAGTTCCTGTTTTGGCCGCTGGGTAAACAGGTTATAGGCGATACGAATCGTCATCTGCTCTTTTGCATGCAGTTGTTCGATAATTTCGTAATCTTCCGGGTAATTCTGGAAACCGCCGCCGGCGTCAATAGCGCTGGTCAGCCCAAGGCGGTTCAGTTCGCGCATAAACTGACGGGTGGAGTTCACCTGCATCTCCAGCGGCAGTTTCGGCCCTTTCGCCAGCGTCGAGTAGAGGATCATCGCATTCGGTTTGGCAATCAGCATCCCGGTCGGGTTGCCATTGTTATCACGAACGATTTCCCCCCCCGCCGGATTTGGCGTCTCTTTGGTGTAACCGACAGCTTTCAACGCCGCGCGGTTGAGCAGCGCGCGATCGTAAAGATGCAGCACAAAAACGGGCGTATCCGGCGCAGCTTCGTTCAGCTCTTCAATGGTCGGCATGCGGCGTTCGGCAAACTGGAATTCGCTCCAGCCCCCCACCACGCGCACCCACTGCGGCGATGGCGTGCGATCGGCTTGATCTTTAAGCATTCTCAGCGCGTCGGCCAGCGAAGGTACGCCTTCCCAACGCAATTCCAGGTTGTAATTCAAACCGCCACGGATCAGGTGGAGGTGGGAATCGTTCAGGCCAGGGATCACCGTATGCCCTTTCAGATCAACAATCTGCGTGCCCTCGCCCGCGTAAGACATCATCTGATCGTTGCTGCCTGTAGCCAGAATTTTACCGTTGGCAATCGCCACCGCTTCCACCAGCGGATGCTGACGATCAAGCGTGTGAATTCGACCCTGATTCAGGATCAGTGTGGCTTTTTGTGGCATGTCACTCTCCTCAAACCGGATCAGGCTTTCTTAAGCCATCCGGCGAATAGTCGGGTCACGATGGGCATCCAGAGCCAGACAACCAGCGCAACCACACAGGCATCGTTAATGAAATGAAGCAGCAAGGAGCCCTGCAGGGCGGGGAACAGCGCGCCGGTTATCCACGGCACCAGATTGGTGCTGGGAAAAATCACCAGCAGCGTGATGAGAAATTGTTTCCACTGTTTTGGCTGACGCACGTGCGGTGACGGTGGCGTAAACCAGAACGCCGCTTCGGTACGAACTTCCGTGTGGTCACCTTCGGCGAGCAACGGGGTGATTTCATCCACCAGTTGTTTGCGCGTTTCGGACTGCGTCCAGGCGTAGAGGTGCTCCAGGGTATCGAAGCGAATGATGATATTCCAGGCACCCTGCCCGTCTGCCGGGCGAATCACGTTGGCCCCAAGATGGCCGGGATAGTCTGCGGCAACGGGCATGATTTTGCCGAGCCAGGCTTCATACTGGTCCGCATCTTCCGGGCGTAGCGCATGCGTAATTACCAGCGTTACATGTTTTTGCGTCATGACGGTTTTCCTTGCTGTCGCATTTTACGGGGAGCGAATCGCCCCCCGTCGCCGTCATTACGCTTTACGTTCCGGCGCGCCGTGAACCAGGGTATAAGCATAATCCACGCCCATACCATAGGCGCCGCTGTGCTCACGAACCAGATCCATCACCGCGTCGTAAGTTTCTTTACGTGACCAGTCACGCTGGTACTCCAGCAGCACCTGCTGCCAGGTAACCGGCACAGCGCCCGCCTGAACCATACGATCGATGGAGCGTTCGTGCGCATCAACTGAAGTACCACCAGAGGTGTCAGTCACCACATAAACTTCAAAACCTTCTTCCAGCGCCATTAATGCCGGGAAGGTCAGACAAACCTCAGTCCACAGGGCAGAAATAATCAGCTTTTTACGTCCGGTGGCTTTTACCGCCTTCACGAAAGCTTCATCTTCCCAGGAGTTCATGGAGGTGCGTTCAATCGGTTTAATTTCCGGGTGAACAGCCAGCAATTCTGGCCAGATATAGCCACTGAAGCTTTTGGTTTCAACCGAGGTATAGATGGTTGGAACGTTAAAGATTTTCCCAGCTTTGGCCAGTGCTACGGTGTTATTTTTCAACGTCTGACGATCGATATTCGCTACACCGAAGGACATTTGCGGTTGATGGTCGATAAAAATGAGAGTGGAGTTAGATGGATCGATCAGTTCCCGAATAGACATAAAAACACCTTCTTAAGCAATGAGTTAAGTAGAAATTTTAGGACTAAATGACAGGTGGATACTGAATGAGTTTGCAGGATGAGTATAGCGGGAAATTTTTAACGAGTTATTAAAGAAAATTTACGATACGATGATGATAAATATTATGTTATGAAATGAATGAGTTACCTTTATTTTTCATTTAACCTATTGATTATCGAAAATTAATCAGTGGAATTACTCGACATACCTTTGTTACAACTAATGAGATTTTTTTCCGGGTATCTTTAATATTATGCGAATAAATCTGGACGTTTTACTTATTCTTGACGCGATTGACCGACACGGAAGTTTCGCCGCTGCAGCCGAGTCGCTTTACAAAACGCCCGCCGCACTGAGCTATATGGTGCAAAAACTGGAAAGTGATCTGAATATCACATTGCTTGATCGTTCCGGACATCGGGCCAAATTTACTGATACCGGTCGAATGATGCTGGAAAAAGGGCGATTGTTGCTCAATGCCGCGAAAGATCTGGAAAAACAGGCAATACAGGTGAATTCTGGTTGGGAAAAAGAGCTGTCCATCGCCCTTGATGACTCGTTCCCGTTTTCCGCATTGCTACCGCTTATTGAAGATTTTTACGCACAAAACAAGCAAACTCGTTTGAACTTCAGTCACCATACGCTGGCAGGATCGTGGGAAGAATTAACCCATAATGGTGCAGATATTATTCTGGGAGCGATCAACGATCCCCCCACCTCCGCGGCGTGGTCGTGGCAGATGCTCGGCATGCTGGATAACGCGTTCGTCATTGCTCCGTCGCATCCTCTGGCAGGCGAAGCGGAGCCCATTAGCACAGAAAGAATGATTAAGTTCCGTGCTGTGGTTATCAGCGACAGCGCCCAACACTGCCGTCCAATCAGCTCCAATTTGATTGATGAGCAGGCACAGATCCGGGTAGATGATTTTCACTCTAAAGTCACGCTGCTGCGCGCCGGATTAGGCTGCGGATTCCTGCCGCGCCATATTGCTCACCCCTGGATAGCATCCGGCGAGCTGGTAGAAAAATCGGTAGTCTCGTGTCGGCAAAAAGATGTGGCCTATATCGCCTGGCGCAACGGTCATGAAGGGCTCGCACAGCTTTGGTGGCGCGAAGCGGTGATTAACCATAATCTGACCGCCCCGCTTTACCCCTGATTTACTCGCCGGACCAGACCGTGGCCGATCGTGCAGGCAGCGTCAGGACACCATCCTGATTTTCGCCGCTGCCTTCCCGCTGCATGAGCGTGTTAAAACTCAGCAACGGCGTATCTTCCAGCACCACTTCACACGCCTCGCCGCGATTAATGGCAATCAGCACGCGTTCCCGTTTCAGAACACGGACAAAGACCACCACGTTATCTTCGGCGTACAGTACCTGGCAGCCACCGCGCCGCAAGGCTTCACTCTTTTTACGCAGCTTCGCCATCCGCTGATACAGCGCGAGCAGCTCACCGTCCTGCTGGCTTTTATCCCACGGGAACGGCTTACGACACATCGGGTCGTTCGCACCGTCCACGCCGACTTCATCGCCGTAATAGATACACGGTACGCCAGGCCAGCTGAACAACCACACCACGCCCAGCCCTAAGCGGTCGACATCTTTGCCCAATAGCGTTTTGAAGCGTGCGGTATCGTGGCTATCAAGCTGATTAAACATCCGCAACTGCTGCTGATGCGACAGCCCCGCACGATACTCTTCCATCCACGCCATGCAGGTTTGCGCATCAATGTTTTGCGGATCGTAAGAGAGATCGGTATTGGCCAGAAACGCCCAAATCGGCAGCGTAAAGCCGCGGTAGTTCATCGCCGCGTCTTCCATATCGGCTTGTAACCACTGACGCGCATCACCAAAATGTTCCCCGAAAACATACGCTTCTGGGTGCGTTTCTTTCGCCGCCTGAGTCATTCCGGCCACGTGTTTCAAATTGTTATACGCACCGCCACCTTCACCGAGCATGTGCACCACATCCAGCCGCCAGCCGTCCATGTTCCACGGCGCTTTCAGCCAGTGGCGTACAATACTCTCTTCTCCGCGGTAGATTTCGTTGACCAGCGATTCGGACTGATAATCGAGCTTCGGCAGGCTCGGATAGCCTAACCAGTCCAGCGCACGGCCTTCTGGCGAGAAGCTGTACCAGTCGCGCCACGGCGACGACGCGTTATGGCATGCACCGCTGCTTGCATTATTCTGCCGATCAAACCAGGCATGTGTATCGCCGCTGTGATTAAACACGCCGTCAAGAATCAGACGCATACCTTCGCGTTGGGTATTTTCGCGCAGGCGCAGCAGCGCCTCGTTACCACCAAACTGCGGATCCACTTCACGATAATCCTGGGTATCATATTTATGCACGCTTGGCGCGGTGAAAACCGGGTTCAGGTACAGCCCCGTCACGCCAAGTTTCTTCAGGTACGGCAGCTTTTCGCTGATACCGTTGAGATCACCGCCATAGAACGTAGAGCCGCCCGCATCCGCCGTAAGCGGCGCATCCCAGTCACGCAGAATGATGTCGTGTCCGGCGGCATGATGGTAATAGACCTTGTCCTGCTCGGCCGTACGCGTGTCGCTACGGGCAAAACGGTCAGGAAAGATTTGGTAGAAAATTTGATCGGCCACCCATTGCGGGCCGCTGTCAGGCACATCAACCGCAAATAGCTCAAGCTTTGCGGGCGGAATGCGGCTAAACCCTTTTGGCGCAAACCAAAGCTGACGATCTTGCCATAATAATTTAAAAGCATAGCGGCGGCGCGGTTGCCCGCTATCAAGCGGTATCTCACCACGCCAGGCCGTCACACCCGGAACAGGTGATTTGCTCAGGCGTTTCATCGGCAGGACGCACTCTTCATTGTCGATTTCCGCACGCATCGTAATACGCTGCGGCAGGTCGTTTCCGCGCAACCACAAGGTTATCGACAAGCGATCGTCGTGCGACTTTATAAAGGGTGCGACAGGCAGATGCCAGGCGTTCAACATCGTTTAATTCCCCTCAGTTAACAATGCGCTCACCTTGCCACAAGCCCTTTCCGCCCTACTCCTCTTTTCGTCCTTTTTGAGGGGTGGAGATTGGGGGCGTAAAAAAGCCCGGCGACTGAAGCTAACCGGGCTTTCTGGTTTTGCCTGATAGCGCTTCGCTTATCAGACTGACAAATTGCGCATATTAGCGACGGCTACGACGCGATTTAAACATCCAGCCAATCAGCAGCAGCACAATCCATGCAAACCCCACGTACAGGGAAATGCGCGTATCCGGGTGATAACCGATCAGGCCGATGATAAAGACCAGGAAAATCAGGCCAACGAGGGTGGTGGTAACGCCGCCAGGTACTTTGAATTTCAGTGCTTTCACTTCTTCCGGCGACAGACGACGACGGAAGGCCACCTGCGAGAGCAGGATCATAATCCACACCCACACGGTGGCGAAGGTCGCCAGCGAGGCGATAACCAGGAAGACGTTTTCCGGCATGATGTAGTTCAGATACACCGCGAACAACAAGGCAACGGTCATCACCATGACGGTGACCCATGGAATGCCGCGTCGTGAGGTTTTAGCAAATACTTTCGGTGCGCTACCCTGTTCAGCCATACCGTGCAGCATACGTCCCACGCCAAACACATCACTGTTAATAGCGGAAAGCGATGCGGTCAGCACCACAAAGTTCAGGATGCTGGCGGCAAAGGTGATGCCCATATGCTGGAAAGTCAGCACGAACGGGCTACCGTTGGTGCCTACCTGGTTCCACGGGTAGATGGACATAATCACAAATAACGTGCCCACGTAGAACACCAGAATTCGCATCGGTACCGAGTTGATAGCGCGTGGAATGGATTTTTCCGGATCCTTCGCTTCACCCGCGGTGATACCAATGATTTCGATACCGCCATAGGCAAACATCACCATTTGCAGCGACATCACCATGCCGAGCCAGCCGTTGCTAAAGAAGCCACCGTTGCTCCAGAGGTTATGTATGCCCGTCGGTTGCCCGCCGTTGCCAATCCCCCAGATAATAATGCCGAAACCGGCGGCGATCATGATGATGATGGTGGCGACTTTGAAGAAGGAGAACCAGAACTCCAGCTCACCAAAGACCTTCACGCTCATCAGGTTAATGGCGCAAATAATCATCACCACGCTCAACACCCAAATCCAGTGCGGCACATCGGGGAACCAGACCCCCATGTAGATGCCGAAGGCAGTCACGTCGGCGATAGCGACAATCAGGATTTCAAAGCAGTATGTCCAGCCGGTGATATAGCCTGCCAGCGGGCCGAGGTTTTCCTGCGCATAGCGCGAGAAGGAACTGGCTGCCGGGTTGTGCACCGACATTTCGCCCAGCGCGCGCATGATGATATACGCCGCCACGCCACCGATAATATAGGCCAGCAGCACGCTCGGCCCGGCCATCTTGATTGCGTCAGCGGAACCATAAAACAGCCCGGTTCCAATTGCTGATCCTAGCGCCATGAAGCGAATGTGCCGGGTACTGAGCCCGCGCTTCAGCTTGTTGTTTTCCATCGTTTCCAGTGCCATTTCTTACCAAAAAACAAAAAACCACGGGACGCGAAGTCCCGTGGTTGAACATGTTGTTATCGCGCGAAAATTAATGCGCGTTAGACGTTACCTGTCGGCCTGCGGCACGGTCCCAGATAATCGCCAGAACCGCCATTATCACCGTCGGCAGCAGCCAGGCCAGGCCTTGCTCCGCCATCGGCAGACGCGCCGTCCAGCCAGGCAGCACATCAGCGAAGGCCGATGCTTTGATGCCGTCAAGGATACCAAACATCAGGCTGATAAACATCGCTGGTGCAATTACGCGAGTCGAATTATGCCACCAACCGCGGGTAAAGCTTAATACAACCAGTGCGATACAGGGCGGATAGATCATCGTCAGCACCGGAATGGAGATCTGAATCAGGTGGCTCAGCCCCAGGTTGGAGACCGCCATCGAGAAGATACCCAGAATAAACACCAGCGAGCGATAAGAGAGCGGCAGATACTGCGCGAAAAATTCCGCGCACGCACAGGTCAGGCCAACCGCCGTAACCAGACAAGCGATAAAGATCAGCGCCGCCAGCAGGAAGCTACCCGCTCCGCCGAAGGTATGCTGCACATAAGCATGCAGAATCGCCGCGCCGTTTGCGCTCTTATCAACCAGCAGCGCGCTATCGGAGCCCAGACGGAACAACGCCAGGTACAGCAGCGTCAGGCCAACGCCGGCCATCAGGCCAGCCCAGATGGTATAGCGAGTCAGCAAGCGAGCCTCGGTCACGCCGCGGGAGCGGGCCGCGTTCACGATTACGATCCCAAATACCATCGCGCCAAGGGTATCCATAGTCAGATAACCATTCACGAAACCATTAGAAAACGGTGCCGTTTGATACGCTTCAAGGGCATGACTGATAGGGCCAGCCGGCCAGATAACCGCCGCCACGGAAAGCACCAGCAGCGCCAGAATTTTCATTGGTGCCAGGAAGTTGCCGACGGTATCGAGCAGTTTGCCCGGATAGAGGGAAACCAGAATGACCAGCGCAAAATAGACCAGGCTGTAGATAAACAGCGGCATCGCACCATCACCCGTCAGCGGGGCAATACCGATTTCGAAGGAGACAGTCGCGGTACGCGGCGTCGCAAACAGCGGGCCAACAGCGAGATAACAAACGGTTGCCAGCAGAACACCTGCGACTTTACCGATTGGCGTACTGAGGCTATCAACACCACCGCCGACCTTTGCCAGCGCGACAACGGTCAACACAGGCAGACCGACTGCGGTAATTAAAAAGCCGAGCGCGGCGATCCAGACGTTCGGGCCCGCCTGTAAACCAACCATTGGAGGGAAAATAATGTTGCCAGCGCCGACAAACAACGCAAAGGTCATAAAGCCCAGAGCGATGATATCGCGTGTTTTTAACTGATGGGTCATATGTAACTACTGCCTGTGGATGTGGTGTTGTACAAATAAAAAACTTTGCGCTCGCTCCAACGGAATCTTTCAGAGGAAACAAGCAACAAACTCAGCGGGATATGCTCCCTTCGTAGCGTGAGGAAGAATAGTTTTTTGATTTGCTACGTAAATACAGTCTGATTCCTACTGCATTAGGCGCAATTTAAACGCTTATAACGTTTTAAAGCAATATGGGATCGCAAAACCAGACGATTATACTAATACTAAATACAAACCTGGAACGATTAACCAGATATAGGAAAAACACATGGCTGATCATGCGAACAAAAAAGCGCCAGTTGTTCATAAAATATCCGATGAGAAATTGACTGCAAAGCAAACAGACCAGCCGAAGCTGGTCTGTGGAAACTCATCGTGACAAGTGCTTAATCTGGCGCTTTATGTGGCAATTAAACGTTCCGGCAGCAGGAAACTAAAGCGTGTTCCTTTTCCTGGCTGGCTTTCAACATCCAGGCGGCTATCATGATGATTTAACGCATGTTTCACAATCGCCAGGCCTAAGCCGCTGCCGCCAGTTTGTCGGGAGCGCGCTTTATCCACCCGGTAAAAACGCTCGGTTAAACGGGGAAGATGTTCCGCCGCAATGCCAGGCCCGTTGTCCTCGACGCTAAACAGCGCACCGTGCGGCGCATGCTGCCAGCGCACGGTGATTTTCGTGCCGGCGGGCGTATGGTTCACCGCGTTATAAACCAGGTTTGACACCGCACTGCGCAGTTGATCTTCATTGCCCAGCACCTTCAATGCCTCATCAATTTCAAAATGGAGTTCATGCTGGCCCTGGCTTAGCGTTTGCGCTTCCCGCTCAACCACCCGCAGCATCATCGGTACATCCACTTTTTCATTGAGGGTGAGGGTCGGCGCGGCTTCAATTTTCGATAGCGTCAGTAATTGCTTCACCAGCCCTTCCATACGCTGCGTCTGTTCACGCATCGTATGCAGGGCTTTTTCACGCGTCGCGCCTTCCAGTACCTGCTCCTGAAGCATCTCAAGATAGCCCTGCAGAACCGTCAATGGCGTACGCAGTTCATGACTGACGTTGGCAAAGAAGTTGCGCCGTGCGCCTTCCAGCTGGTGCATTTGGGTGACGTCGCGCGCCACCATCAGCAGCTGCCGGTCGGTATAAGGCATGATACGGATTTCCAGATGACGCCCATTATTGAGCACCAGATGCAGCGGTTTAAGAAACTCGCGTTGCTTAAGATGCTGCGTAAATTCCGGATAACGCAACAGGTTAAGAATATTTTGCCCGCTGTCGTCCGGCCAGCGCAGACCAAGCAGTTGTTGCGCCAGGCCGTTACACCAGAAGATTGCGCCCTCTTCTGTGGTCAACACCACCGCATCGGGCAGTGATTCTGCTCCGCTACGAAAGCGTTTAATCAGATTACCCAGTTCACGGCGGCGTTTTTTATTACGCAGCTGCATCTGATTCAGACCGTAGAGCAGCGGTTCCCAGCTACCGCGCCCCGGCGGCGGCGTCATGCTGCGATCGACCCATAACCACCAGGAAAGCCGCAGAAGATTCCAGAAATGCCAAATCAACAGCCCGGTCACTGCCGCCAGCAGAAACCAGGGAAGATGGCCAATAATAAGCCCTATTATCAGGGCCGGGAGACAACACAAGAAAAGCTCAAAGGCGAGTCTTTTCCATGACAGCCGTTCCAGCACGCGTCACACTCCTGTCAACATTCAGAAACGAGCCGAAAAACGGTAGCCCGTGCCGCGAACGGTTTGCACCATACGATCGTGGCCGCTCTGTTCCAGCGCTTTGCGCAGGCGGCGAATATGCACATCCACCGTGCGATCTTCCACATAGACGTTGGTGCCCCAGACATGGTTCAACAATTGCTCACGGCTGTAGACGCGTTCAGGGTGCGTCATAAAGAAGTGCAGCAGTTTGAATTCGGTTGGCCCCATATCGAGCGGATTTTCGCCGGTCATAACGCGATGCGAGGTAGGATCAAGGCTTAGGCCCTGCATCTCAATCACCTCCTCCACCGCCATCGGAGAGATACGCCGCATCACCGCTTTGATCCGCGCCACCAGCTCTTTCGGGGAAAAGGGTTTGGTAATGTAGTCATCCGCGCCGGTTTCCAGACCGCGTACGCGATCCTCTTCTTCACCGCGCGCCGTCAGCATCATGACAGGGATATCGCGGGTCAGCGCTTCACGCTTGAGATGTTTGATAAACTGTAGCCCTGAGCCGCCCGGTAGCATCCAGTCGAGCAAAATCAGATCGGGCCAGGGTTCATTGAGCTGATTCACCGCACTGTCATAATCTTCCGCCTCAATCGGCTGGAAACCGTTTTGCTCCAGCACGAAACAGACCATTTCGCGGATGGGTGCTTCATCTTCAACGACCAGAATGCGTCTCGCCATTTTATGCCCTGTTTTTTTAGCCATCAGTATACATTCGGCGTCATTATGCGTCAGATTTATGACAGTTTTATGAAAAACATGACCGTAAAATGATGGCGCTTTACGAAATATGACACTCGCGGAATACACCCGTCGATCCTGCGGTCGGGGAATGTATAATCCCGGCTATGCTTTTTTCCCCACAGGGACGACGATGCGAATTCTTCACACTTCAGACTGGCACTTAGGCCAGAATTTTTACAGTAAAAGCCGTGCCGCAGAACACGATGCGTTTCTGAACTGGCTGCTGGAGACCGCGCAACGCGAACAGGTAGACGCCATTATTGTGGCGGGCGATATCTTTGATACCGGCTCGCCGCCAAGCTATGCGCGCGAACTCTACAACCGCTTTGTGGTGAATCTGCAACAAACCGGCTGTCATCTGGTGGTGCTTGCCGGAAATCATGATTCCGTCGCCACGCTGAATGAATCCCGCGATATTTTGTCGTTTCTCAATACCACGGTGATCGCCAGCGCCGGGCATGAACCTTTTATTCTCAACCGCCGCGACGGCACGCCTGGCGCTGTTTTCTGTCCGGTGCCATTTTTGCGTCCGCGCGATATCGTCGTCAGCCAGGCCGGGCTTTCCGGTGCGGAAAAACAGCAGCATTTACTGGAAACCATTACTGACTACTATCAGAAACAATATCAGCAGGCCTGCGCACTGCGTGGCGATCGCCCGCTGCCGATAATCGCCAGCGGTCACCTGACCACCGTGGGTGCCAGCAAAAGCGATGCCGTGCGTGATATTTATATTGGCACACTGGATGCGTTTCCGGCGCAAAACTTCCCGCCTGCCGATTACATCGCGCTGGGCCATATTCACCGCGCGCAGAAAATCGGCGGCAGCGAACATATTCGCTACTGCGGCTCGCCTATCCCGCTCAGCTTTGATGAAACGGGGAAAAGCAAAAGCGTCAATCAGGTGACCTTTGTCGAGGGTAAACTTCAGGACGTGACGCCACTCGACGTGCCCGCTACGCAACCGCTGGCGGTCATTAAGGGCGACTTTGAGAGCATCAGCAGCCAGTTGGCACAGTATCGCGATGCCCCATCAGAGCCCCCGGTCTGGCTGGATATTGAAATCACCAGCGATGAGTATCTGCATGATATTCAGCGTAAAATCCAGGTCATTACCGATGATTTGCCCGTTGATGTGTTGCTGGTTCGCCGCAGTCGCGAACAGCGTCAGCGCATTCTGGACAACAGCCTGCGTGAAACCCTAAGCGAACTGGAAGTTGAAGAGGTTTTCCAGCGTCGTCTGGCGCTGGAAACGCTAGAAGAATCCCGGCAGGCGCGCCTGAAAGCGCTGTTTGATCTCACCGTTCACTCGCTTGATGAGGAGCCGCAGCCATGAAAATCCTCAGCCTGCGCCTGAAGAATCTCAACTCACTGAAGGGCGAGTGGAAAATCGATTTCACCGCCGAACCGTTTGCCAGCAACGGTCTGTTCGCCATCACCGGCCCCACAGGCGCGGGAAAAACCACTCTGCTGGACGCCATTTGCCTCGCGCTGTATCACGAAACGCCGCGCCTCAACACGGTGTCGCAATCACAAAACGATCTGATGACCCGCGACACCGCTGAATGTCTGGCGGAAGTCGAGTTTGAAGTGCAGGGCGTGGCCTATCGCGCGTTCTGGAGCCAGAACCGCGCGCGCAATCAGCCGGATGGCAACCTGCAGGCACCGCGCGTTGAACTGGCGCGCCGCGATGACGGCAAAATTCTGGCCGATAAAGTCAAAGATAAGCTCGAACTTATCGCGTCGCTGAGCGGGCTGGATTACGGTCGCTTTACCCGGTCGATGTTGCTGTCACAGGGGCAGTTCGCCGCGTTCCTTAATGCGCGTCCCAAAGAACGCGCCGAGCTGCTGGAAGAACTCACCGGCACGGAAATTTATGGGCGAATTTCTGCGCAAGTTTTTGAAAAACATAAACAGGCACGCACCGAGCTGGAGAAACTCCAGGCGCAATCCTCCGGGATGGTGCTGCTGAGTGAAGAGCAGCAACAGTCACTGCAGGGAAGTTTGCAGGCGCTTACTCTCGAAGAGAAAGCCGCACTGGAGCAGCAGACGATCGCACAACATCAGCAACAGTGGTTGCTGCGTCAGAATGAACTGACGCGCGAAACGCATACCGCCCGAGAAGCGCTTGCCGCCGCAGAACAGGCTCTGGCGACAGCGCAACCCCATCTGGAAACGCTCAGCCGTGCCCAACCGGCGGAACTTCTGCGCCCACGCTGGACGCATCTTCAGGAACAAGCCGCAACCCTCGCCAGAACCCAGCAGCAGACGCTGCAAGTAAATGCTCGCTTACATGAAGCAACCACCCGCCGTAACCGCATCCGCGCCACGGCTATCGAACAGATGCGCGGGTTGCAGCAGACGCAAACTCAGCTAAACCAATGGCTTGAGGAGAACAAGCGTTTTGCACACTGGGGCAGCGAACTCACCGGCTGGCGCGCGGCATTTGTTTTACAGGCGCGAGAAAGCGCACAGTTGCAGAACAACCAGCAGCGCCTGAGTACCCTGGAAAAACAGCTTGCCCAGTTACCGGCCTCCACGCTGACGCTAAATCTTGCCGAAGCCAGCGACGCCATTAACGCGCACAGCGCTGCCCGCCCGCTGCGCCAGCAGCTCACTACGTTGCATGCACGTTTTCTTCCGCTGCAAAAACGGCGTCAACAGTTGGTTGAAGCGCAGGATAATCGCCGCCAGCAACTGGAAAAACTGACCGCAGAGCTGACCGATCGCCGCCAGCGCTATAAAGTGCAAAACCAGCAACTGAGCGATGTGCGTGCATTATGCGAGATGGAAGCGACGATTGTGCGCCTGGAAGCCGAACGCGCCAGGCTGCAACCCGGTTGCGCCTGCCCATTGTGCGGTGCCACCGAACATCCGGCGATTGCGCAATACCAGGCGCTGACGCCCGGTGTCAATCAGGCGCGTCGCGATGAACTGGAGCGCGACGTCAAACGTCTGGCGGAAGAAGGTGCAACCCTGCGCGGCCAGCAGGATGCCCTGCAAAAACAACAGCAGGTTGAAGAAAGCGAGCTGGAGTCTCTTTCTCAGCAGGAGCAAGCACTTACATCACAATGGCAGGACGTAACGGCCGCGTTAGGCGTGACGCTTCGCGCTGAGGAAGCGATTAGCGAGTGGCTTGGCACACAGGAAGAGTACGAACAGCAGCTTTATCAGCACAGTCAACGGCTGAATTTACAGCAGCAGATAACCGACCTTCAGCAGCAGATTACGCTGGCGCAGAACGAACTCAGCCAGCGCCGCGAAGCGTTGCAGGCTCAACTGACGACGCTTTCGCTCACAGCACCACTTTCCGGCGAAGAGAACGTCTGGCTGACGGCGCGCGAAGAGGAAAGCCGGCTCTGGCAAAGCCAGCAGACGCAGCACGGTGAAACGCAGCAAAAACTCGCTCAGCTTCAGCCGTTGCTGGATACGCTGCCTGTGTGTGAAATCGAAGAGACAACACCCGTGTCGCTGGAGGGATGGCAGCAGATCCACAACGATTGCATCTCGCTCGCCAGCCAGTGGCAAACCTTGTCGCAGCAGGAAGCACTGGAAAAAGCGCGCCTGCAACAGGCCGAGCGCGAATTTGATCAGGCACTGGCGGAATCACCGTTCAGCGATCGCGCAGCGTTTCAGGCGGCGTTGCTGGAACTGCCTGAGCGTGAGCGTCTGGAGCAACTGAAAGTGTCGCTTGAGAGCAAGCTTCAGCAGTGCCGCACGCTGGATACGCAGGCGCAAAATGCCCTGCAACGTCATCTGGCTCAACGCCCAACGACGCTCAACGATGATACCGCGCTTGAGCAGGTACAAACTCATCTATCGCACCTGTCCCAACAATTGCGCGAGAACAGCGCTCGTCAGGGCGAGCTTCGCCAGCAAGTGAAACAGGATGAAGAGAACCGCCGCCAGCAACAAAACCTGCTGCTGGAGATTGAAAAAGCCAGCGCGCAGGTAGAAGACTGGGCGCACCTGAACGCGCTGATTGGCTCCAGAGAGGGCGATAAATTCCGTAAATTCGCCCAGGGGCTGACGCTGGATAATCTGGTGTGGCTGGCGAATGACCAGCTTAGCCGCCTGCACGGGCGCTATCTGTTGCAACGTAAAGCCAGTGAAGCGCTGGAACTGGAAGTGGTCGACACCTGGCAGGCAGACGCGGTGCGCGACACGCGAACCCTCTCCGGCGGCGAAAGTTTCCTCGTCAGCCTGGCGCTGGCGCTGGCGCTTTCTGACCTGGTGAGCCACAAAACGCGCATCGATTCGCTGTTCCTTGACGAAGGCTTTGGCACGCTGGACAGCGAAACCCTCGACACGGCGCTGGACGCGCTGGACGCGCTCAACGCCAGCGGCAAAATCATTGGCGTGATTAGCCACGTAGAGGCGATGAAAGAGCGCATTCCGGTTCAGATAAAAGTGAAGAAAATTAACGGGCTGGGGTATAGCAGGCTGGATAAGGTGTTTGCGGTGGAGTGAGGGGGATATGTGCGCGCTGATGCCCTCACCCCGGCCCTCTCCCACAGGGAGAGGGAGAAAACCTCACCCACTTAAACTCTGGCACCATCGGTTCCCTCTCCCACAGGGAGAGGGAGAAAACCGCACCCACTTAAACCCTGGCACCATCGGTTCCCTCTCCCTTGAGGGAGAGGGTTAGGGTGAGGGGGAAATGTGTGCACCGATGCCCTCACCCCGGCCCTCTCCCACAGGGAGAGGGAGAAAACCGCACCCACTTAAACTCTGGCACGGTCGGTCCCCTCTCCCTCAAGGGAGAGGGTTAGGGTGAGGGGGGAAATGTGTGCACCGATGCCCTCACCCCGGCCCTCTCCCACAGGGAGAGGGAGAAAACCGCACCCACTTAAACTCTGGCACGGTCGGTCCCCTCTCCCTCGAGGGAGAGGGTTAGGGTGAGGGGGGAAATGTGTGCACCGATGCCCTCACCCCGGCCCTCTCCCACAGGGAGAGGGAGAAAACCGCACCCACTTAAACTCTGGCACCATTGGTTCCCTCTCCCTCGAGGGAGAGGGTTAGGGTGAGGGGGGAAATGCGCGCGCTGATGCCCTCACCCCGACCCTCTCCCACAGGGAGAGGGAGAAAACCGCACCCACTTAAAACTCTGTCACCATCGGTTCCCTCTCCCACAGGGAGAGGGAGAAAACCACACCCACATAAACTCTGACACCATCGGTTCCCTCTCGCTCGAGGGAGAGGGTTAGGGTGAGGGGGAAATGCGCGCACAATTCCCCCCCTACAACGGCCACAACCACGCCGCGCCGCGCACGCCGCTGGAATCACCGTGCACCGCTTTACGAATCGGCGTTTCACATTCACCGCCAAACACCCATGGTTTCACTAATTCCGGCACCGTTTTGTACAAACGGTCAACGTTGCTCATCCCACCACCCAGCACAATCACATCCGGA
Organism: Pseudocitrobacter faecalis; assembly: GCA_003315335.1. Classification (GTDB taxonomy): domain Bacteria; phylum Pseudomonadota; class Gammaproteobacteria; order Enterobacterales; family Enterobacteriaceae; genus Pseudocitrobacter; species Pseudocitrobacter faecalis. Next base: position 156,625 of record QNRL01000008.1, on the reverse strand, counting down.
TCGAGAATATTCACCACGTTCGCCAGCGATTTCGCCAGGCGCTGCTCATAACGACTAAACGCCTGTTCCGCCAGCGCATCGCCCTCTTCAACAAGCTGCATGATCTCGCGTCCTTTCAGCGCTTTTCCACTCAGCCGATGATAATCGGTCGCAAAGCCGGTACCGGAAATAAAGGTCTCAATACAGCCCTGCTTTCCGCAATAGCACGGCACTTCAGCGCGATAGCGCAGCTCGTCGTCGTCCATCCACGGTAGCGAATTATGCCCCCACTCGCCCGCCGTGCCGTTACCGCCAATGTGCGAGCGCCCGTTAATCGCCACGCCTGCGCCGCAGCCGGTACCAATAATCACCGCAAACACCGTTTGTGCCCCCGCCGCCGCGCCGTCAATCGCTTCAGACACCGCCAGGCAGTTAGCATCGTTGGCCAGGCGCACTTCCCGGCTCAGACGCTCGCTGAGATCATTATCAAACGGCTGCCCGTTCAGCCACGTGGAGTTCGCGTTTTTCACCACCCCGGTGTAGGGCGAAATCGAGCCGGGAATACCTATCCCCACCGTGCCGATTTGCCCGGTCGCCTCTTCCGCCATTTCCACCAAATGAGCAATGTTTTCAATCGTTTCCCGATAGTCACGCGGCGTGGGTAAGCGATGCCTGAACAGCTGCTCTCCCTTGTCGCTTAGCGCAATGACTTCCGTTTTTGTACCGCCCAGATCAATCCCAATACGCACAGAACGCTCCTTCTGAAATTCCCCGATTAACAATGCAAGCATAGAGACAATTCGTTATCATGCCCGCTGAATTTAACGATAAAGCCGTGGGAAATATCATGCTGTGGTTCAAAAATTTAATGGTTTATCGTCTCAGCCGCGACATTTCTTTGCGCGCCGAAGAGATGGAAAAACAGCTCGCTGAATGGACTTTCACCCCGTGCGGAAGCCAGGACATGGCGAAAACCGGTTGGGTTCCGCCGATGGGATCGTCGCAAAGCGATGCGTTGACCCACACGGCCAACGGCCAGATTATTATTTGCGCCCGTAAAGAAGAGAAGATCCTTCCATCTCCGGTGGTGAAACAGGCGCTGGAAGCGAAGATCCACAAGCTGGAAGCCGATCAGGGCCGTAAGCTGAAAAAAACCGAGAAAGATTCGCTAAAAGACGAAGTGCTGCACTCTCTGCTGCCTCGCGCCTTTAGCCGTTTTAGCCAGACGATGATGTGGATCGACACCGTGAACGGTCTGATTATGGTCGACTGCGCCAGCGCGAAAAAAGCGGAAGACACCCTTGCCCTGCTGCGTAAAAGCCTGGGTTCCCTGCCGGTTGTCCCGCTGACGATGGAAAACCCGATCGAACTGACGCTGACCGAATGGGTACGTTCCGGCTCGGCGGCGCAAAGCTTCCAGATCCTCGACGAAGCAGAGCTGAAAGCGATCCTCGAAGATGGCGGCGTGATCCGCGCGAAGAAACAGGATCTGGTCTGCGATGAGATCGCGGTACATATCGAAGCCGGTAAGCTGGTGACTAAGCTGGCGCTCGACTGGCAGCAACGTATTCAGTTCGTGATGTGCGACGACGGTTCAATTAAACGTTTGAAGTTCAGCGATGAACTGCGTGACCAGAACGAAGATATCGACAGAGAAGACTACGCCGCGCGTTTTGACGCTGATTTTATCCTGATGACCGGGGAACTGGCTGCTCTAATTAAGAGCCTGGTGGAAGGGTTAGGCGGGGAAGCACAGCGTTAAGGCTTCATGTCTCCTTCCTGCCGCAGCAGGAAGGAGACACACTTACAGATAACGACAAAGATAAGACGTCGGTTCCGCCACTTCCAGATGGAACTCACTATTGCCTGGCACGTTGAACACTTCACCCGCGGTATACACCTGCCACTCGGTTGCACCCGGTAGCAACACATTCAGCGCACCACTGACTACCGTCATCTCTTCCGGCTGCGCGGTGCCGAAGGTGTACTCGCCTTCCGCCATCACGCCGACGCTCGCGCGCCCGGTGCTGCTGCTGGTAAAACCAATGGATTTCACTTTTCCGTCGAAGTATTCATTGCTTTGAAGCATAAACAGGCCCTTATTGTCTTGTGTTTAATGACTCAATATAGGGTTGCGAACAGAAGCCTGTCACGCGAAATCAGAGTGTTAAACCAATAATTCTGCCGCCAGCCTGGCGACCAGCACATTTGACAGTAAAACAGGGACATCCAGCGCTTTTTGTAACAAATCACGGTGATGCTGATGGAAGCCTAAACAGTCCAGCACCAATACATCTGCGCCCTGCTCGATAAGTTTTCCCCCGGCGGTCACCAGTTCAAGATCGGTGCCGTGAATCGGGTTTGCCAGTTCGTAGTAGGGTTCAGAGGGCAGAATCTGCCACTTCTCCTGTTGCGCGCGAAGGATCTCCTTAATGGGAACAATCACGCCAACCTGATGACCTTCTACAATGGACGCCACTAACGGTGGAATAATCCGCTGAGGCTCGATGAGCATCGCGTTGCGCGCAACAAGATGCTCCAGCTTAAACGTATTCATCAGTAAAATGACGTCATACTGCTGATTATCCAGTACCTCAATAATGGCTTGCAGGTCACGCTCAATCTTCGAACGTGAGACTTCCACCAGTTGATTATCGTTAAGCAACGCCAGGATAGTCTCCTCTCCCGGTTGCGCCCCATACTCCTTCATAACCTCCTCACGACTCAGATTCCCTAACAAACTCTTATGGGTAATCTGATCTTCCCTGATGTGCTCAGTGAGTAGTGGCAATACTTCTTTGACGGGTACAACCCCTACCGTCAGAATCGCCAACGTCGTATTCATGTTATGTACCTTCTTTACAACCACTGCCTGCACACGGCTCTTATAACCACTTAGCCACCTGGATGGATGAAAAAACACCGTTCAGAAGCGTAGCAGTTCATTTATCAGGCGGAATGTAAAGGTTCCGGACGATTCCGGCACGCTCCTGATATAACTTAACTTTAACCTTTTAATAACAGTTGCGATAAGTAAAAAGTGTGATTAAGGCCCGAAATAACCACTTTATTACCAGGGCCTTATTGAGAGGAATTAGCTTTTGGAAGGATCTTCATAGCGCTGCTTGGCATCAAGCGCGTCCTGCATAGTCGTGTGTTCACTGATCAGTGTATTCGGTTCGGGGTGATCGGCCCGCAACTGATACCAGGTGACGGTTTTATCCGTTGCACCTTTTTCTACCGTTTCGATTCGCGCTTCACGTGGATAGGGGGGCTTGGTCGGCATTGCTCTTCCTTATGTTGACTGTCAGAACATTAAGTATAGGCAATGCCAGAATCAGGAGGCGCGCGCCAGGCGCAGTTCGGTCAGAATTTGCTCAACCACGTCATCCGGGCAGGCTGAGGCATCGACAATGTGATGGGCCGTCTGGCGATAAAGCGCATCGCGTTGCGCCAGAATATCTGCCACTTCTTCGCTAATGGGTTTGCCTGTTAATGTTGGACGCTGGGACGCTTCCGGGAAGGCTTCAAGGCGGCCCGCCAGGACGGAGACTGGCGCATTAAGGTATATGACCACGCCGTTTTTACGCATGAAATCACGATTCACTTCCGCCAGCACAATCCCCCCGCCGGTGGCCACGACCGTACCCGGTTGGGTGACGGATTGCAGCGTTTGCGTCTCGCGGGCACGAAATCCCGCCCAGCCTTCGCGCACCACAATATCGGCGACCGTCATGCCGGCCCGCTGTTGCAGCACCTGATCGGTATCCACAAAATGAAAATCACAGGCATGGGTAAGCCGTTGACCTATAGTTGTTTTTCCACAACCACGCGCGCCAATCAAAAAAATAGGCTGAGTCATGACCTGGCGTTCTCCCTGGAACGGTGAAGATGCGGGACGCATATCTGAATTAAGAATGATATCACCAAACTAGTACACAAGTAAGTGTAAATGTAGAGTTACAGCACTATCCAGGCTTTGCCAAACTGGCGCAAATGAGCCTGAAAAAAGCACGCACAAAGGCGTAAAGAAAAAGTGTCACTAATTGTTTAGATAAATGTACACGAAAGCAGGCTTCGTTGACAAGCTAGCAGACGATGCAAACGGTAACACATTTTTGTGACGAAATTCACGTTAAGGATGTTTTGCCGTCAGCAGCCATTTATCAAGTTCCGCGGCAAACTGCTGTCTGTCGCGCTGGCTTAATGTGCCCGGCCCGCCGGTTTGCACGCCGCTTGCCCGCAGGGTGTCCATGAAATCACGCATGGTTAAACGCTCGCGAATCGTCGCATTGCTGTAACGCTCACCGCGTGGATTTAACGCTGCCGCGCCCTTCTCCAGCACTTCAGCCGCCAGCGGAATATCAGCCGTGATCACCAGGTCGCCCGGCTCACATAAACGCACAATTTCGTTATCCGCGACGTCAAAACCTTTTGGCACGACCATCGCCCGAATAAAGCGTGAGGGAGGCACGCGCAGATACTGATTCGCCACCAGCGTCACCTGTGTTTGGGTACGCTCCGCCGCACGAAACAGCACCTCTTTGATAACGTTCGGACAGGCGTCCGCATCAACCCAAATTGTCATGACCTCTCCTGATTTTGCAAAACGGTACGCAATGATGACACGCCCGGCGCGTGCTGTCGCGTAATGTTCGGGTTACTCGTCGCGACAAATCGCCTATAAAGGTACACTAATAAAAAAACACACAATGGGAGACATCATGGACAAGAAGATTGGCTTCATCGGCTGCGGGAATATGGGTAAAGCAATTCTTGGCGGCCTGATTGCCAGCGGTCAGGTGCTGCCGGGCCAGATTTGGGTCTATACCCCATCGCCGGATAAAGTGGCCGCCCTGCACGATCAGTTCGGTATTAACGCGGCTGAAAGCGCACAGGAAGTCGCCCAGGTGGCGGACATCGTCTTCGGTGCCGTGAAGCCAGGCATCATGATCAAAGTACTGAGCGAAGTCGCATCCAGTTTTAATAAAGATTCTTTGGTGGTCTCAATTGCCGCGGGCATCACCCTGGATCAACTGGCTCGCGCGCTCGGCCACGATCGGAAAATCGTCCGCGCAATGCCCAACACACCGTCGCTGGTCAATGCAGGCATGACCTCCGTTACGCCAAATGCGCTGGTTACGCCGGAAGATACCGCCGATGTACTGAACATTTTCCGCTGTTTTGGCGAAGCCGAGATTATCGCCGAACAGATGATTCATCCGGTCGTTGGCGTCAGCGGTTCCGCACCGGCGTATGTGTTCATGTTTATCGAAGCGATGGCTGATGCGGCCGTTGTGGGGGGGATGCCGCGCGCGCAGGCCTATAAATTTGCCGCACAGGCGGTAATGGGTTCCGCGAAAATGGTGCTGGAAACGGGTAAACATCCGGGTGAGCTAAAAGATATGGTCTGCTCGCCGGGCGGCACGACTATCGAAGCCGTTCGCGTACTGGAAGAGAAAGGATTCCGTTCAGCCGTCATCGAAGCCATGGCAGCCTGCATGGATAAATCAGAGAAAATGAGTAAAGCCTGATTCTCTAAATAAAAATGCCCGGCTAAAAACGGCCGGGCGTTTCAGATTGCTGCCAACGTGCGCTTTGTTCTTGCCGGATGCGGCACAAACGCCTTATCCGGCCTACAAAACATTGCGAATGCAATATTTAGCAGACACCTTGTAGGCCTGATAAGTGTAGCGCATCAGGCACTGTTGCGTTTCTCATCAGACGCAAACGCCCGGTAAAATTCTACCGGGCGTTTTTCTTGCCATAAAAGAGATTGCGTTAAGCGGATTTTTTCAGGCAGGCGCTCATAAATTTCTTACGGTCGTCGCCTTTTAATGACTGCTCGGTCGCTTTTGCATTACATTCGCGCATTTTCTGCTGCTGAGGCGTTACACCTTTCTCTTTCGCCGCATCCTGCCCTTTCAGGCATGCACTCATGTAAGTTTTGCGCTCATCACCTTTGATTGTTTTCGCCGTGGCCTGCGCATTACAGTCACGCATGCGCTGCTGCTGCGGCGTTAATGTTTGATCTGCCGCACCTGCGGTAGAAACACAGCAGAGACCAAAAACAAAAGCACCCAGTATTGCGAGTTTCATTGCACCATCCTTATATAAGACAATCCTAATAATTCTGAACGCTGGCGGAAATAAAACAAGCCGACGGCGCTATTTAGCCGTCGGAAATAGTGGAAATATTACAGACCAAGCGCGGACTTCATGGTGTAGTAAAGATCGGTCTGGTCGGTCAGGCCAACGACATTCGCCGCATGGGGGCCGTACGCGGCAATGCGCACCTGCGTACCGGTGTGCTCCATCGAGTCTTCTTCCGAGTTACCGTAGCTCATTACCATAACCGCGCCGTCTTTGGTATTCAGCGCCTGGGTCAGGCCCGGCGCTTTGGTCTCCGGCGCGACAATCTGGCTGGCGTGCGCGTGGTCAGCGGTGACGATGACCAGCGTGTTTCCGTCTTTCTGTGCGAACGCCAGCGCTTTTTGTACGGCCTCGTCCAGATCGACCGTTTCACCAATTTGTCCACACGGATTCGCCGCGTGATCCTGTTTGTCGATCGACGCGCCTTCCACCTGCAAGAAGAAGCCTTTTTCGTTGCTACTCAGCAGCGTAATGGCCTTTTCGGTCATCTGCGCCAGCGTCGGCACGCTGTCGTTGCGTTTCGGGTTTGGCGTGCAGGTTACGGCGGGTTTATCAATGTTACCGTGATAGGACGCTTTCGGCCCTTCCCAGCGCACCGGCATGTTGCCGTCAGAGAACAGTCCCAGCAGGGGTTTATCCTGATTCGCCACGGTGATACTCGCCAGTCCGCTGGCATCGCTTATCAGCTGGTAGCCGCGCGCCTGCGCCTGCTCGCGTAGGGTTTTGCCTTGCCATTCGCCCGCGGTGGCGGTTTCAGCAAAGGTTTTTGCACCGCCGCCTAACGTGACGTCTGCACGCGCGTTCAGCAGTTGCTCGGTAATGGAGCCTTTCCCGCCTTTTTCCAGCGCGTTCGTCGGGCATTTTTCCGTGGTCACACTTGGGCCGTAGCATTTGCGTGACGTCACGTGAGAAATCTGTGCCGCGGGGGTCGCATCCTGCAATTCGGCGGTTGAAACATTGCCCGTTGCCAGGCCCGCAGATTTTGCCAGCTCCAGCAGCGTTTGATGCGGCTGCTCATGAATATCCACGCCCAACGCGCCGTTATAGGTTTTCACACCGGTGCTCCATGCGGTGGCGGAGGCAGCGGAATCTGTGACGTAATCCGGTTTGCCGGTTTTTTTATCCAGCGCGTAGTGGGTGTACTGTCCGGTCAGTGGTAGCGCATCGATACCTTTAAAGAAACCGCCCGCGCCCAGCGCGTAGTTGCGCGCAGCGGTAATTTCGGAATCACCCATACCATCGCCAATCAACAAAATTATGTTTTTCGCCGGTTTATCAATGATCGACGCGCGCAGCGCCGCCGACTGGTCACCGCTCAAACGGCGCGCGCCACCGGGGGCAGTAATGTCACCCTGCGCTGCACGGCTATCAAGCGCGGGTGCGGCAGTGGTTTCTGCGTGAATAATCGGGGTTGCCAGCAGAGGTAATAACGCGACAAAGAGTGCGCTGTATTTCATTATTCTCATCTCCATGAAAACGCTAAATAAATAAAATCGAAGCGACTGTATAAAAGTGAGATGACAGTGAGATGACACTATTTTTACATTTTTATCATGGTTGTCATTCCCTGCTGCACAGGGGAAAAACGTGAGCGGTGATAAAAAATGAAAGATATTCTGGTGATGAGAAAAATATTTTTGTGCCGTTTATCCTGTCATCAAAACGTAATCCCCCATTCAGCTCACATTTTTCGGAAATAGTTTTACTACTGTCACATTTTCTCTGGTTTTTGGCCCACTTGCCGCCGCCCGGTATCGCACCGCAATATAGAAACAATGTTTTATTTCGACACAGAACAGGAGTTCCACTATGCGATACCGTACCAGAGCACTGAGTCTGGCTATTTTATTTTCGCTTTCACACTTCGCCTCAGCGGAAGAACTTCACGTGTGGATTCGTGCCAGCAATGATTCCAAAGTCATTTATCAAAAACTGGCAAATACTTTTGAAAAACAGACCGGCATTTCCATTAAATATTTCAATGCGGTGACCGATTTTGACCAGCGTCTGGCACGCGCCGCTACCGGAAATGCATTACCGGATGTCGTATTTAATGACGCCATTATTGTTGGGCAGATGGTGCAATTGGGGATTGTTGATGAAATTGATCCGACAAAACTGAAACACGGCGCGGATGTTTATGAGGCAGCCTGGAAATCAATACAACTGCCCGACGGCAAATATTATGGCGTTCCCACCTCAGCACATACTTATGCTCTGTTTATCCGCCAGGACTGGCTGAATAAACTCGGTATGAAAGCCCCAACCACCTGGAATGAACTAAAAAAAGTCGCGCACGCGTTTACCTTCGATGACCCGGATGGCAATGGCAAAAACGACACCTATGGCTTTGTGATGCCGCTCGCCACTACGCGCGGTTACGCCAGTTCGTTCTCCTCTTCTTATCTCTGGCAGGCAGGCGGCAACTATCTGGTCGCGACGCAACCCGGCAAATTTAAGGGCGCGCTCGATAGCAAAGAGGCCGTCACAGCAATGACCTTTATACGCAGCATGGTTTGTGAAGGTATATCGCAACCGGGCGCAATCAATCAGACCACCGCCGACGCGAACACCTCTTATCGCTCAGGTCAAAGTGGAATGTACTCCTCTGGCCCGTATCACATCGCCCTGTTTGATAAAGATCCGGGTAAAGCGGCCTACACGGTAGTGCCACCGCCAGCCGGGCCGGGAGGCACAACTTCAATGGCGGAAGGTACCACCGCATTCCTGATGAAAACCAGCCAGCACAAAGCGGCCGCGATGAAGTTTCTCGAATTTATGATTTCACCTGAAGGGCAGGAAATTGGCATGGCGGTACACAGTAGCTCAATGCCTGTCGTCAGGTTACCGGTGAACAAAAAGCTGGCAATCGCTGATTATCATCCCGATCCTAAATGGGCAGTCTTCGCGCAAACTTACGCGAAAGATGGGCGCTATATGCCGCAAATTCCGAACTGGATCCCGGTGCGCCAGATAACGGCAGATGGATTTAATAAAATTTACGCCGACTGTAATAGCGATATTCCGGAATTACTGGAGGAGATTAACAACAAGGTTAATGCGGAGCTGAAGCGTCAAAATGTGTGGGCTGAGTAGTTCGACCTATTCCCCCTCTCCCCGAAAGGGCGAGGGGGCAGTACAAGTTCGGAATTGACTACCGCGCGGTTTTACTGCGCCGCAGCATCACCATCAGTTGCCAGATATTAATCAGCACGATAATCGCCGTGGCCACAAACACCCAGCGAAAACCCGCCATCGCAGAGACAGACGCCCCGATGAGCGGCCCGGCAACGTTGCCTAAATACATAAACGATTGGTTGTAGCCGAAAATTCGCCCGGTTACGCGCTCGCTGATGTACTTGAGGAGCAGCGTCTGCACCGCAGGCAGCATCGCGCCATCGGCAAAGCCGAGCAAAAAGCGTAGCACGCCAAGCTGGAATGGCGTGGTCACAAACGACATGGCGAAAAACAGCACCACCGCAAAGCACAATGTCGCCAGCAGAATGCGCGCGGTGCCGATGCGATCGCCCAGCTTGCCAAGCCGTGGCGCGGAGATCAGCGCCGATACGCCCGGTACCGCGGCGATCATCCCGCTCAGGAACGCGATATTGTTACTGTCCGGTGCCATCGATTTAATAAACAAGGCCAGAATCGGGCCAATCGATCCGTTACACAGTTGGATCACCATGGTGGTGACAAACAGACTTATCACCAGCCCCGGATACGGCAGCGAAGCGAATACCGCTTTGCCACTCAGGCGCTCTGCTTTGCTGCTCTGGGGGCGCACACCCTCTTTGATTAAAAACAGAGTGACCAGGAAACTTATCATCAGCAAAAACGCGGTGATGTAAAAGACCATCCGCAGACCCATATGATCCGCCAGGAAACCACCGAGCAACGGCCCGCCAATGACCCCGCTAATCTGCGCGGTAGAGAGCGTACTCAGCGCCCAGCCGCTACGCTCGCGTGGCACCTGTGAAGCCACCAGAGCCATCGCGTTGGGGATATATCCCGACGTCAGCCCCATCACGCCGCGCAGAATAAACAGCTGCCAGACGTTGGTGGCAAAGGCTTGCAGCAAAATGGCGATCGCCATACCCAATGACGCACGCAGTAGCATCAATTTGCGCCCTTTACGATCCGCCAGGCTCCCCCACATGGGCGAGACAATCGCCGAAACCAGAAAAGTGATACTGAACGTCAACCCTGACCACATTGAGAGCGATTCATGAGACGTGACGCCCAGTTGCGCTACGTAGAGCGGCAAAAAGGGCAGAATTTGACTGATGGCGAGGCCGGTAAAGAAGCAGCCAAACCAGACAGAGATGAGATTAACCTTCCAGGATTCCATAACGACGCGTTTTCGTTCACTTATGCGGACAAGTGCACAGGGTAGCAAGTTGTATGGCAGTCGGTATTGTCAGAGATGCGCTCGCGGTGAGTTTAGGGTTTTATCATTGATTTGCTATTTTCTGTGAACGATCTCACGTTTTAATTCCCACCAAAAAGAGAGTTATGCTTAGCGGCAAAGCCCGTAGCCGCGCATACCGAGATGAAAATGATTGGCGTGCGCGGCGTTATAGTTTGGCCCAAGCCCATTTCCATAATACTGGCAGCTTGAGGCCAAAAGCGTTTGCAGGAACGGTTGGGTTTGCGGCTGATTCCAGCCCTTCAGCACGCTAACCTGTTTGCCATTCTCCAGATGGAACGCGCTGATATCCAACGCATTTGCCGTGGCATGTTCGCTCAGCGGGCCGTCGGCTCGATGATAAATATTGCGACAGGCAAAACTCCCCAGATGATCAATGCGCGTCACTTCGCTGTTTAACATTTTCCGGGAAAGTGGCTTAACCTGCTGTTCCACATATAACGCGCTGCTCAGTGCCAGGCGGCAACTGGCGAGAAAGCGATTGCTTAGCTTCACCGTGCCAAAATCACGCACCTGTACCACATCCGTGAGCGGGCACGCGCCACCGCTCGGTGCCACTCGCTGTGTACTGATAAGTTTTTGCTGATTGGCCTCGTCCAGCAGCGTCTGACACTGCGCATCCGTAATCGCTTTCAGCTTCCAGCGCGTGACCAGCCCCGGCGGATCGTTAAGCATTAACGGCGTAAATGGATTGTACCAGGATGGCAGCATCTGATAGCCCCCATAGCCAAGAGCGATAAGCCCCGCAAATACCAGCCAGCGCATGATTTTCATCGGCTCTCCTGCCTGCAATAAAGTTAAAGATTATGGCAGATAGCCCGGAAATCACGTGGTATGTTATGTGTTTTGCGTTTGGAACGGATGGAATTAAAGATGGCGAAGTTGCGGGTTGGGATTGTTTTCGGCGGGAAATCAGCAGAGCACGAAGTGTCGCTGCAGTCGGCTAAGAATATCGTTGAAGCCATTGATAAAACACGCTTTGACGTGGTACTGCTGGGCATTGATAAACAGGGACAGTGGCACATAAACGATGCGCAAAACTATTTGCTGAATGCGCAGGACCCGGCAAAAATCGCCCTTCGCCACTCTGATGTGACGCTGGCACAAATTCCAGGAAAAACCTCGCAGCAGTTGATCAACGCCGAGAGCGGTCAGCCACTGGGCGCTATTGACGTCATTTTCCCGATTGTGCACGGCACACTCGGCGAAGATGGCTCCCTGCAGGGTATGCTGCGGGTGGCGAATCTGCCGTTTGTGGGTTCCGATGTGCTGAGTTCTGCCGCCTGCATGGACAAAGACGTCACCAAGCGACTGCTGCGCGACGCCGGGCTGGCTATCGCGCCGTTTATTACCCTGACGCGCAGCAACCGTAACCGTATTTCGTTTGCGGAAGTAGAAGCGAAACTGGGCCTGCCGCTGTTTGTAAAACCTGCCAACCAGGGCTCTTCCGTCGGCGTAAGCAAGGTCAACAGCGAAGCGCAATATCAACAGGCCGTGGCGCTGGCCTTTGAGTTTGACCACAAAGTGGTGGTTGAACAGGGCATTAAAGGCCGGGAGATCGAATGCGCCGTGCTGGGCAATGATGAACCACAGGCCAGCACCTGCGGCGAAATTGTACTGAACAGCGAGTTCTACGCTTACGACACTAAATACATTGATGATAACGGCGCGAAAGTGGTCGTTCCGGCGGCGATTCCGGCCAATATCAACGATAAAATTCGCGATGTTGCCGTGCAGGCGTATCAGACGCTGGGTTGCAGCGGCATGGCACGCGTCGATGTGTTCCTGACAGCCGAAAATGAAGTCGTCATTAACGAAATTAATACGCTGCCAGGTTTCACCAACATCAGCATGTATCCAAAACTGTGGCAGGCGAGCGGGCTGGATTACACCTCGCTGATTACGCGTTTGATTGAGCTGGCACTGGAACGCCATCAGGCCGACAGCGCCCTTAAAACCTCGATGTAAGGGGCTAGTTAGCCCCCTCTTGTGCGCCGTCGTCCTCCGGGCGGCGGCGAATAATTAACCCCGCCAGCCAGAAGCTAATCACCCACGTGACCATCCCAACCGCGTAGGTCTGCCAGCCTTTCGCTTCAAAACCCAGCAAGCCAACCACGCCGTTAAGAATAAAAATCAGACCGATAGCGAACGCATAGAAGTGCCAGTCACGGCGAATTTTAGCAGGTAAATTCATAACGGCTCCGGAGATAAAAAAAGCATTTTCACATATCCCTCGCCGCGCATCTGTGGTGTAAACAGCAATTACTGAATGTTAGTAAAATGTTTACATTCTTAATGTGTGATCGTGACACAACTCCGCGCAATCCAGGACGAATCCTTAACCGAAATTACCATAATTCTTATACTGCACATTGAGGAAGGCTGTCACACTCATGCCAGTATCACGGTCATGTAATGAAGTCCGGGAGGTCTTTATGACAGATTTCGCCTTGTCAAAGCTCATCCTTAATGGGAAAAAAAGCGCCTCTTCCGCGCCGGGTAACGTCGCCTACGTGGTGTTTGTCCTGCTCTGCTTTTGGGCCGGCGCGCAATTGCTCAACCTGCTGGTGCACGCGCCTGGCGTTTATGAGCATTTGATGCAAATGCAGGATACGGGTCGCCCGCGTGTAGAAATGGGGCTTGCTGTCGGTACCCTGTTTGGTCTGGTGCCGTTTCTGGGCGGTTGTGCGATTTTAGGCTTCGTGGCGTTAGTGATGCGCTGGCGTCGCCAGCGCTAATATCAGTTCGCCATACACTTCGCCCGACGGTCGTCGACGCGTTTCGCAAACCACGCCGTGGTGAGATTTCGCGTGATCTTCGGGCTTTCCAGTTGAATACCTGGCAGCATCTCTTTCACCAGCGTTTTGCCGGTTTTCTGCTGCGCTATTTTATACACGCCTTTATAAAGCTCGGTTTCTTCAAACGCCAGGCTGTCGCCCTTTTTCAACTGGCGATGGATTTCATCATTACTCATCGACAGTTTGTCAGCAAGCTTACGTACCGCAAGCTCGGTTTTCCCCGCCTCATCGCTGTCATAGCGGATTAAATCACCATCCAGCGCCAGCTTAACCCCGGTTGCTTTACTAACCGCATACTGGAATGCGGCGTTACGGCTGGCGTACCAACCCGCGTTGAAGTCTGCAAATCGGTAAATAGAGGCAGTGTAATTGGCTGGATAGTTCAGCAAATGATACGTGCCGAACCATAACCCACCGCGCAGACTGAAGACTTCCTGACGTACAGTGCCGTCCATTTTCCACGGATAACCACGCGTATGTGCCTCGGCAAAAGCAATGCTCACCTGCATTGGCCCCCCCGTATGTACCGGGTTCAGCGAGCCAAACAGCGTCTGTCCCATAGGCACCATATTAATAAAGTCGTCAAAAATCGCGCTCAGCTGTTTTTCTGTTTTCACGTTGTCCAGCCGCTCGCTGTAACTTTTACCGTTTGGCGAGGTGATTTTCAGGGCGGTATGTACGAGAAACAGCGGCACATGCATACGTTCGGCGCGACGGTCAATTTCCTGCCAGGCGATTTTACTTAGCCCTGGTACGGCGGGATCTGCCTGATAGTTCGATTCCTGCTGTGCCACCGCCAGCACCGAACAGATGTTCTCTTTTGTCGGTGCCAGCTTTTGGCTTTCGAAGGTTTTTGCCAGCGCCTGCGCCCAGGCATCTCTGTCCTTCACGCTGGCCGGTATTTTTTGCCGCACCACCGACGCCACATCAACGGGCTTCTCCCCCTTCTTCAGCGTCGGTGTCTGTTGGCTGGTACACGCGCTTAATATCAGCCCCGCCAGCAACGTTAACGGGAGTGAGACATAACGTGATACTGGCGTCATCGTGCGGCTTCCTTGTAGAAATTAACTGAATGTGTGGGTCACTTCCTGGAGATCTTTGTCATCCAACTGGTGCTCGAAACTGCGCAGACGTTTGTAGATAGACATCAATTCCACCAGCGTCGTCCAGGAGCTAATCAGATACTGGAACGAGCCGCGCACCTGACCGAATACGTTGAGGATCTGCTGCATCAGGCCCAGCGTGATTGCACCAGCGGCAATCGATGGGAACAACAGGAATAAACCGAAAACGTTATCGACCTGAAGATACAGGATACGGGCAATGTTGAAATACATATAGTGGAAATAGAGACGAAAATAGTTACGGCGCACGGCGCTGAACAGTTGACGCACGGTTGGCGGCGTGGCGCGGGTTTCATCATCTTCCCCATAGACCAGCTCTTTACGATACGCCGCTTCCACACGTTGGTTTTTAAACTCCAATCCAGGCAGTTTGATACCGACAATCGCCAGCAGCCCGGTGCCCATCAGCGACCAGATGATCGCGGCAATCACCAGACCATATGGAATACTGCCAAGAATTGGCAGCGACGGCACGTGGGCCGAGAGCGTAACCAGCACCGGCAGGAAGGCAATCAGCGTCATGATGGCGTTGATAAAGCTGGTACCCATATCTTCAAGCGTGGAGGCAAAGCGCATGGTGTCTTCCTGCACACGCTGCGCGGCACCTTCGATATGACGCAGGTGATCCCAGTGCGCCATATAGTGTTCGTTCATTGCGGTACGCCAGCGGAAGACGTAGTGACTGACAAAGAAGTTATTAAGCACCCCGACGGTGACGGCAATCAGGGCAATGCCAAGGAAAATACCAACTTCCTGATAGAGCTGGTTAATGGAGACTTTATTTGGCGAGGTCAGCGCCTGTTGGATGAGATCCCAGAACGGGGCATACCAGGCGTTGACCGCCACGCCCACTTCCACCAAAAACCAGGTGACGAAAATAATCAGCGCGGTACCCAGTACCGACCAGTACTGCCAGCGATGTGGGCTGCGCACAAACCAGTAAAGCGCGAAAAGCCCGACGCAGATAGCGTAGAAAGCATAGAACACCAGATAGTTCAGCGACCAGAAGCGGGCTGCGCTAATCGGCACATCCTTCGACGCATGAACCAGGTTCAGCAGCCAGCTTCCTCCACCCGCTTGCCAGAAAATGACGGCAATCAACGCCCAAATAAAGGCCGAGAGAAAAAAAGGCCCCGGCTTGGGGAAAAAAGACTTAAACATAATGCTCTCCTGCTAACTTCTTATGGTTCTGGCGTTTGCTGTGTACAACACAAGTCCTGTCGCAGCATGTGCTGCAACCAAAGGGATACCACGTAAAAACGAGAGATAACCGCACAATGAGACCGATAAACAGGCGCTTAGTTCGCCGGTGAAAGGTGCAAAATCGCCTTAACGATATTTCAGTTGTAACGAGGTTTCCATAACGGTTTGACTCAATTTTTAACCGTATTCAGCGACACGGATGGAATATTCATCTTATCTATCATACGCGACGGATCACAAAAGTGTGTCTTCAATACAAAGTTTCATATCTACGGTTACTCACCGTTACGTTTTTCCCGCTATGATAGCGTTTAATGGTGCTTTCTCAGGTGCCGATTCACGGTGTATATAAGTAAGCACTGTTCTCCCCTTTCATTTATGGATGCCTTCGTTGAAACGTAGTCTGCTTTTTTCTGCCGCGCTCTGCGTGGCGTCATTGACATCGGTCCAGGCGGCTCAGCCCATCGCCGACCCCGTTTTCGCTTCTGACATTGTCGACCGCTATGCTAACCATATCTTTTACGGCAGCGGCGCCACGGGGATGGCTCTGGTGGTTATCGATGGAAACCAGCGCGTCTTCCGCAGCTTTGGTGAAACCCGCCCGGGCAACAACGTGCATCCTCAGTTAGATTCTGTGATTCGTATCGCGTCGCTGACCAAGCTGATGACCAGCGAGATGCTGGTGAAGCTGCTCGACCAGGGCGTGGTGAAGCTTGACGATCCGTTAAGCAAGTACGCCCCACCTGGCGCGCATGTGCCGACCTACCAGGGCTCGCCAATTCGCCTGGTCAACCTCGCCACGCACACCAGCGGTCTACCGCGTGAGCAGCCGGGCGGCGCGGCGCATCGCCCGGTGTTTGTCTGGCCGACTCAGTCGCAACGCTGGTCTTATCTGAATAATGCAACGCTGAAAGCGGCACCGGGTACACAGGCCAGCTATTCGAATCTGGCCTTCGACCTGCTAGCCGATGCACTGGGCAATGCCGCCGGTAAGCCTTATTCACAGCTGTTTGAAGAGCAAATCAGCCGCCCATTGGGCATGAAAGATACGACCTTTACGCCGTCGCCGGATCAGTGCCGTCGTTTGATGGTTGCCGAGAAAGGTGCCAGCCCGTGCAACAACACGCTGGCTGCAGTCGGCAGCGGCGGAGTGTATTCCACACCTGGTGATATGATGCGCTGGATGCAACAGTATTTGTCTTCTGATTTCTATCATCGCAGTAATCAGGCAGATCGGATGCAGACGTTGATTTATCAGCGTAATCAGCTTACACGGGTTGTAGGTATGGATGTGCCCGGTAAGGCGGATGCGTTGGGTCTGGGATGGGTCTATATGTCGCCCAAAAACGGTCGCCCCGGAATTATTCAGAAAACGGGCGGCGGCGGTGGATTTATTACCTACATGGCAATGATCCCGCAGGAAAACGTGGGCGCTTTTGTCGTTGTCACCCGTTCTCCGCTTACCCGATTCGTCAATATGAGCGACGGTATCAATAATCTGGTGACGGAACTTAGCGGTAATCAGCCACTGCCCGTTCCTGGTTCTTAATAGTCGTAGGGCAAACGCGTGATGCTGACGAGTTTGCCCTTTTCCATCTGGATATAATTTCCCTTACGCAGAGCGGAGAGCACTTCGGCAATGACCGAGCGCGAGATATTCGTTCTGTGCTGGATAAACCTCATCACGCCCACCCTTGCGCGCAAATTATCATTCCACTTCGCCATCACCAGCAACGTACTGCGGATCTGTTGATAATTGCTGGAGCCAATCAACTGCGCGTCACGAATTTCCAGCATACGATGTTGCCAGGTCACCCAATAGAGCGCTTCGCGCCAAAGCTGATAGCGCGTCAGACAATGTAGCGTATCCTGCACGGGCAGATAATAGCCGCGACAATCGCTTTCGGTCGTAATGGTGTAGTCCTGCTGGATCTTCATAATGGCACCGACAAGGCCAAAAATCGCCGGGCTTTGCGACATGCCAAACATGATATTGCCCGGATTGCGGTTAATAGAAACCGAGCCTTGTGAGATAACGAGGGTATAGTCTTCTGTCTTTTTGTCTTCCGGCAAGATAATAGTGCCAGCCGGTAAATCAAAATGGATACCGCGAGGAGATAAGTGCTTATCAAGAGTAACAAATTCGCTCAGTGGTTTACTCAATGCAGGCATTTTCTACCATCCATGTAAAAATGCCCGCCATTGCAATGACGGGCATGAGTAACGTTTCAGTTAAACAGGGAAGTTGCCTTCCCCGTCTACCGGAGAGCCATTACCAGGTGTATTTAACACCAGCGTTTGCGCCCCAATCCTGATCAACATCGCCGCCGCCGAGGTAGTTAACACCTGTGTAAGCGCTGAAGTTTTTGGTGAAGCTGAACTGGCTGCCCACGCCTACGCGTACTGCGGAACCTTCAACACCGTTGTCAATGTTGTCGCCATTGACGTTGGTATCGTTGTTAGCATCGTCATACACATAAGCCAGTTTGAAGTAAGGCGTCAGAGCCTGGTCACCGTAGTTGAAGGTGTAACCAGCATCAACGCCCAGTTCATAACGCAGGCTGTCGTAGTCCTGGCTACCTACATCCATACCGTTGCTCAGGCTGTAGCTATCGCCAGACTGGAACAGGCCAGAAATCGCACCGTACGGCGTTACGTAACCCGCGTCGTTGATTTTCCAGTCGTAGCCCAGTTTCAAGCCAAAGCCCCATGCATCGGCAGTGGTGTCGCCATCCACGTATTCGCCATTGCTCATGGTTGCGCTCAGGTCGTTGTTGAAGCGGCTGTAGCTTAAGTTGCCATCAACAAAGATGTTGTTCGCGAAGCGTGCAGAAGAGTAGACATAGGCAGACTGGCTGTCTTGATCCACCTGACCAGTGCGGTCATTCATGTCGCCTTTGGCGAATGCAGCTGCAGCACCAACGATCCATTTAGCGTTGTTACCGTCGATTTTGCTATCAACACCGACCATGATGCCGTTGACATCCTGGTCATAGTTGATGGTGCCGTTGTCGCCGTTGAAGTTGCCACCGAAGTAGCTCACCCACGCGCCGCCATTGTCTTCAAAGCCATGACGAGAGGTGTTCAGGCGATTGTTCAGGGTATCCTGCTGCATGTTCCACACGTTGGTGTTTGCAGACGGGATGCTCAGCGCCATGTTCGCGTAATCGGTCAGCTCCATCTGTTGCAGAACAACCGTGTTGCCTTTCTGCTGTGCCTGATAGGTGTATGCACCCAGGTCAGCTTTGTTGGCAGCAGAGAAGGTCGCGGTGCTGTTTTTGTCGTTGACATAAACCAGCTCGTTGCCTTTGTAGTCTGCGATAGAACCTTTACCCGTAGCGTTGTCGATACGAACTTTGTAGTTACCGGTTGCAGCAGCTACGTGGTCGCCAGCGTTATCAACTTCGTTCTGACCCGCTTCTACAGATGCAGTCGTGCTGTCGTTGTCGCCATTGCCATTGATAGTCAGGTGACCATCAGAGTTCATAGCGATAACACCGTAACCGTAGTTAGATTTAGACGTGTCGTTGGTGCGGTCGTTGACCAGGTCAGTATCCATTACATAATCGCTGCTATGGATATCGAACACACCCGCGTGGATATGACCGGCGGTATCGGTAGTGCTGGTCAGATTCAGGGTATCAGCCTGGAACGGGTTAGCATCGAACTGATCAACGTTCACATCCAACAGACCGTCGTTAGTCACGGTAATGGTGTTCGCGTACAGAGCTGCATCAGTTACACCCCAGCCCGCAGAAACATCATCAGACATTTTAACGGTACTGTTGTTGATGGTCAGCGTATCAGTAGCAACATGGCCGTCTTCACCAATATTCAGGTAAGAACCACCGGTCAGGGAGATGGTGTCTGATACCAGAGAAGAATCCGCGACGTTAACCTGAGAACCGCTATTAATGTTTAAGGTATCAATCAGAGAAGTTTTAGTGGTATCCCATTCTGAAGCACCGTTCAGAGTCACGGTGAACAGGCCACTCTGGTAAACTTCGTTGCCAACAATGTGATCGTTTTCATTATAAGCAGTGTTGGAATCATCAATACCAACAGTTGAAGCAGGCCACAGGCTGTTAGCCGTGATGTCGATCAGAGTTGCAGTGGCTTCAGTGCCAGACGCATATCCATCGTAAGTACCATCACCATCGGTATCAACCTGATGCACAGACATTGCCGCACCAACCCACTTACTACCGTTGTTCAGAGTCACATCCATACGGTCTGTGCCATCCCAACCATTAGTATCTACGTCAGCATTGGTGTCGCGATAGCTATCAGCACCATTCGGGAAGAAGTTTTCATCAAAGTTGCTGGAGAAAACAACATCGCCCATCAGGGTTGAATTATCGAAGGTTGCAGTAGTCTGCATAGCGTTGTCAGCATACGGATTAGCGATTGCTGCAATTGCAATGTCATCAATAGTGGCTTTACCGCTGTAATTGCTGGCATTGCCCGTATGACCAAACCAACCATCCGTTCCTTCATCAGTCCATGAACCAGAGGTCACGGTAGAATCTTTAACAGTGATCGTGTTGTTGAATACTTCCTGGCTGTTGACACCAGTAGCAACGGTATTATCGTCGACATCTGACCATTCATAACCCTGAGTCAGGGTGATACCTGCTACATGAGAGTTATTACGAATAGCCAGATCAACTTCTTGATCCAGAGTGATGGCAGTACCCATATCATAAACATCAACAACGTGGGTATCTGCGGTACCGTCAGTATACTTACCGTTGTAAGTATAATGTTCGTAGTTATCGTCAATAGTCGAGTTATCGACAGTCAGAGTCAGACGATCGTACACATAGCCAGTACTGCGGCCTTCAGCACAATCCTTGGTCATGCACTCGGAAGTAATCATGCCGTGGATGGTGCTGTTTTTAATTGTCAGGCTGTTATCGTTGGTGTTGGTAGAGATACCATCATCCAGATAGAAAGTAGAAATTACGCCATTGACAGTTGCGTTGTTAATAACAGGATAGATATCGCCGTTATAGAAGCTGTCGGTTGCGTAGTTATTCCAACCTACATAGCCATCATAGTAGACGCCATCTGCATAAGTGGCATCATCGTAATGGTGGAAGGTATTGTAAGTTTTGCCAGAAATGTCGTTAGTTGTCGCAGCATTTGCCTGAGAGGCGATTGCCAAAGTGCAAGCCAATGCTAATTGTGATACTACAAGTTTCTTTTTCCAGGAGTGCATTTGTCATCCCTCCTCAGGGACGTATATCCGTTGGTCCATCAATTAACAATGCAATAAAGAGATTGTTGCCTCACGATTATGCGATGCACGAAGTAAAAGGTTCAATTAATCTTTACTTAATGTCTGTATCCGGACAACTTAAATAAATAATAAAGGAGCAGCGCAGGAAGAATTAACTCCAATACTTTCAATACATAACACCACTCACCAGCCTAAAGCTCCCTCATTTCTCATCAAAGAAAAAAACAAAATTATTCACCACCAAAATTTGAAAAAACAATTCATTAAAGCTATAAAAAAAACAATAACCCTCAACACCATCAAAAATAAAATTAGCATCTATGAATACCATTAAAACCAAATAAAACTTTATATATAAAAAACGCGTAAAAATATCATCATTCATCATTTGAAATAATTTAAGATATTCCTGAAATTTGCTGCGCTACCCACCCCCTGCCTTCCCCCTTTATAAGCACAACTTTAGTAAAACATCCCGGTGATGATTCGGTTACAATGGAGGTCTGTTCCACAAACATCAGGCAAATCATGACCGATTTAATCACTCGCCCACGCCGTCTGCGCCGCTCGCCAGCGCTGCGCGCTATGTTTGAAGAGACAACACTGAGCTTAAACGACCTGGTGTTGCCGATCTTTGTTGAAGAAGAGATCAACGACTACAAGGCCATCGACGCCATGCCAGGCGTGATGCGTATCCCGGAGAAACATCTCGCCCGCGAAATCGAACGTATTGCGAATGCGGGTATCCGCTCGGTAATGACCTTCGGTATTTCGCATCACACCGACGCCACCGGCAGCGATGCCTGGAAGGAAGACGGCCTCGTGGCGCGTATGTCGCGCATCTGTAAAGACGCGGTACCGGAAATGATTGTCATGTCCGACACCTGCTTCTGCGAATATACCTCTCACGGCCACTGCGGCGTGCTGTGCGATCACGGTGTGGATAACGATGCAACCCTGCTGAATCTGGGCAAGCAAGCGGTGGTTGCCGCAGCGGCAGGTGCAGATTTCATCGCGCCGTCTGCGGCAATGGATGGTCAGGTGCAGGCAATCCGTCAGGCGCTGGACGCTGCCGGTTTTACCGATACTGCAATCATGTCCTACTCCACTAAATTCGCCTCCTCGTTCTATGGCCCGTTCCGCGAAGCGGCAGGCACAGCGCTGAAAGGTGACCGTAAAACCTATCAGATGAATCCTATGAACCGCCGCGAGGCAATACGAGAATCACTACTTGATGAAGCACAAGGTGCAGATTGTCTGATGGTGAAGCCGGCGGGTCCGTATCTGGACATTCTGCGGGATATTCGTGAACGTACAGAGCTGCCGATTGGTGCATATCAGGTGAGCGGTGAGTACGCGATGATCAAATTCGCCGCTCAGGCGGGTGCGATTGATGAAGAGAAAGTCGTGCTGGAAAGTCTGGGTGCGATTAAGCGCGCGGGTGCGGATCTTATCTTTAGCTACTTTGCGCTGGATTTGGCTGAGAAGAAAATTCTGCGCTAGTGGGTGGTTTTTCCCCCTCACCCTAACCCTCTCCCTCCATCCAGGGAGAGGGGACTGATTGTGCACAGTTGTTAAGTTCTGCGTCGGTTTTCTCCCTCTCCCTGTGGGAGAGGGCCGGGGTGAGGGCATCAGCCCGCACATTTCCCCCATCAAGCACGATAAAACGGCTTATCCCCCAGAATCGTTGCCCGGTGCATAATCCGTCGCTGCGGCAAATAATCGGCATTGGCGTAGTGCTGCGTGACACGGTTATCCCAAATCGCCACATCGTTTGGCTGCCAGCGCCAGCGCACCTGAAATTCTGGTTTCGTGATATGCGCAAACAGAAAACTCAGCAGCGCCTCGCTCTCTTTCTCCGACAGATCCACAATTCGCGTCGTAAATCCTTCGTTAACGAACAGCGCCTGCTTGCCCGTTACCGGATGCGTGCGCACCACCGGATGCAACAATGGCGGATGTTTGGCCACTGCTTCCAGCCAGCGCTGATGCTCCTCTTCGGTTTTGCGGTATTTATATTCCTGGAACGATTTCTTAAAATCGTGCTCTGCCTGCAATCCGCTTAACAGTTTACGGAACGGCTCAGAAAGCGCCTCCCACGCCGCAATACCGCTTGCCCATAACGTATCACCGCCGGTAGAAGGTAGTTCTTTCGACGCCAGGATCGCGCCCGCAGGCGGCGTGTCGATAAACGTGACGTCGGTATGCCAGTTATCGTTATCCGGTGGATTATTGTCATGCGTATCCAGAACGATAATTTCCTCCACGCCAGGCGCGTGAGGATATACCGGGTGAATATGCAGATCGCCAAATCGCAATGCGAGGTCACGCTGTAGTTCAGGGGTAATCACCTGATTACGCAAGAAAATGACCTGATGACGCAGCATTGCATGATAAAGCTGTTCGAACTGGTTATCGTTCAGCGGGCGGGTTAAATCCACACCGCTAATTTCTGCACCAATATACGGCCCCAGTGGGGTAACAGTCAGTCGTTCACTCATTGCACTTCTCCATGCCAGGGCGTCAGACGACGCTGCAATGCGCGCAGCCCCAGTTCTAATACAAACGCGATAATCGCAATCACCGCAATGCCTGCCAGCACGACATCCGTCGCTAAAAACTCACCAGCAGATTGCACCATAAATCCTAATCCGCGCGTGGCGGCGATGAGTTCAGCCGCAACCAGCGTCGACCAGCCTACGCCCAGGCCAATACGCAGCCCGGTGAGGATCTCCGGCAGCGCGCCGGGTAAAATCACATACCACAGCACCTGGCGACGGCTGGCGCCCAGCGACTGCGCAGCGCGAATGCGTACCTGCTGCGCACTCTTTACACCAGCCAGCGCCGACATAGCGACCGGGGCGAAAATCGCCAGGTAAATCAGCAAGATCTTCGAGGTTTCCCCGATACCGAACCAGATAACCATCAGCGGCAAGTAGGCCAGCGGCGGCACCGGGCGGTAAAGCTCAATGATCGGATCCAGAATGCCGCGCACCGTGGCGTTCAGGCCCATTGCAATTCCCACAGGGACGCCAATCAGCACAGCGGCCAGCAACGCGACCAGAATACGCGCCAGGCTCGCCGAAAGGTGCTGCCACAGGGTGGCATCCATAAAGCCCTGCGGCCCGGCAATAACAATCAGTTTTTGCAGCACCTGCCCCGGCGGCGGCAGAAAGAGTGGGCTGATAAGCTGAAGGGCGGCCACCGCCCACCATACCGTTAACAGCACCAGCAGCGTCGCCAGGCTTAACGTTATCTGGCGGGAAAACGGCCAGCGCCACTTCACCGTTTTCAGGCGCGGTTTATCATTGGCAACGACGCTCATGAGAAGGCCTCCCGTTGTTCAAATACCCGGCTCAGAACGTACTCGCGCATGGCGATAAACTGCGGGTCTGATTTAATGCTGCGGCAGGATTCCCCTGCCACGTAACGACGAGCGAAGTCGAGGGGCAAGCGCTCCATCACGCGGCCCGGCCCCGGAGAAAGCAACACCAGTTCTGTCGCTAAAAAGACCGCTTCTTCAATATCATGTGTAATCAGCATGACCTGCTTACCGGTGTCATTCCACAGTTTCAGCAGCAGGGTTTGCATCTGTTCGCGGGTAAAAGCATCCAGCGCGCCGAACGGTTCATCCAGCAGGAGTAACTGCGGGTTTGCCGCCAGTGCGCGGGCGATTCCGACACGCTGACGCTGACCGCCGGAAAGCTGCCAGATAAAGCGTTTTTCCGCCCCTTCCAGCCCGACTTTCTTCAGCATTTCGCGGGCGATTTCCAGCCGTTCGGCCTTCGCCATTCCGCTCAACTGAAGCCCCAGCGCGATGTTGTCCTGCACATTGCGCCACGGCAGCAGCCCTTCGTTCTGGAAGACCACACCGCGCTCTGCGCCCGGCCCGTCTACACGTTTTCCACCGAGCGTGATGCTGCCCTGCTGATACGGTACAAATCCGGCAATCAGGTTCAGCAGCGTGGTTTTGCCACAGCCTGACGGGCCAAGCACCACCAACAGTTCACCGCTGTCCAGCGTGAGGTTGATATCCTCCAGCGCCGGCTTACCGCCGTAATCGGCATAAAGATGAGAAAGTTGCAGCATCACAGACTCCTTATTTCACAAAGCGGTCGGTCACGTACTGACTATAATCCGTCGCCGCCGCAGGCACTTTCCCCTGCGCTTTGAGGAATTCGGCGGTGTCGATAATGGCCTTGTTAACCGGGCCGTTCAGCTCTTTTGCCTGCTGGTCGGCGGTGAGATAGGTATTTCCCTTTACCAACCCCGGTACATCCGCTTCCGGTACGCCGCTTAAGCGCGCCAGCTTGCTGATGTTATCCAGCTGCTTAAGCCAGGCTTCCGGGTTGTCGATGTATGCACGTTGGGCATCAATAGCGCTTTTCGCGAACGCGCGTACCACGTCAGGATGCTTCTCAGCAAAGTCTTTACGCACGACCCACACGTCGAGCGTTGGCGATCCCCACTGGCCCACTTTTTCCGAATCAGTCAGCACGGTGCCGTCTTTTTCCAGCTCATTAACCGCCGGGGCCCAGACATAAGCACCATCAATATCGCCACGCTGCCAGGCGGCAATAATCGCCGGTGGCTGAAGGTTGAGAATTTGCACCTGCCCAGGCTTAATGCCCCAGTGCTTCAGCGCAGCCAACAGGCTGTAATGCGTGGTGGAGATAAACGGCACGGCAATACGTTTACCGATTAAATCTTCCGGTTTGGTGATGTTTTTCTTCACCACCAGCGCTTCGGAATTACCGAGCTGCGAGGCGAGCAGGAAGACTTCAATTGGCACCTGCTGGCTGGCCGCGACCGCGAGCGGGCTGGAGCCAAGATTCCCGATTTGTACGTCGCCCGAGGCCAGTGCCCGAACGATACTCGCGCCACTGTCGAACTTGCGCCAGTCGGGCTTTGCACCGCTCAGTTTGCTGAAAGTGTCATCTGCCTGCGCGACTTTCGCCGGTTCGGCGGAAGTCTGGTATGCGATGGTAACGTCCACGGCCTGTGCCTGAAATGCGATCAGTGCGGCGGCGGCGAAGAGTGAAATACGCGATGAAATAGCCATTGTCTGCTCCCTCTGTGTCTTGTTATGGGTGCAGTATTTCCGGGCGTTGAATTTTGATAAAGGAATTAAAAGGTCTTGTTAATGCCTTTTCGTTTTTAGAAAAAAAGTGGGATTAGATAGATGGAAAATGGGGAAAGCGGTGGATTATCCCCTCACCCCAGCCCTCTCCCACAGGGAGAGGGAGAAAATCAGCGGGCACCATCCTAACCCTCTCCCTTCAGGGAGAGGGTTAGGATGAGGGGGAATGCATCAATGCCCACGAACTGCCGCTAATGCCGCAATATCCGCAGGCGTCGTCCGGCAGCAGCCGCCAATCAGCTTCGCCCCCGCCTCCAGCCATTGCGGTAAATGGTGCGCTAAGGTATCGCACGCTTCACCGTGATGGTGCCAGGTTTTACTCACCGCATCGTAGTGCTCGCCGGAATTGGGATACACCACCAGCGGCAGCGGTGTCAGGCTATGCAGATGCCCGAGTGCGCCGTTGGTGTTTTCAAGCGCGATACAGTTAATGCCTAGCGCAATAATTTGCGGATAGCGGGAAAGCGCCGCCACCACATCCTGCAATGGCGTGCCATCGCTCAGATGCTGCGCATCGCGCAGCGTGAAAGAGAACCAGGCACGGGCTTCGGGATATTCTGCCAGCAATGCCGCCAGCGCCGAGATTTCCGCAAACGACGGCAGCGTTTCGCAGGCCAGCAGATCGGCCCCAGCCTCCAGCAAGGCGTCTACGCGAGGGCGATGAAATGCCTGAAATTCTTCCGCGCTACGTTGATAATCACCGCGATACTCCGAACCATCGGCCAGATACGCGCCATATGGCCCAACCGAGCCAGCAATCAACAACGTTCCCGCCTGCGGATTTTCCGTTAGATACCG
The DNA here is from genome assembly GCA_003315335.1 of Pseudocitrobacter faecalis. Lineage (GTDB taxonomy): Bacteria > Pseudomonadota > Gammaproteobacteria > Enterobacterales > Enterobacteriaceae > Pseudocitrobacter > Pseudocitrobacter faecalis. The sequence goes on along the minus strand of QNRL01000008.1, from coordinate 129,759 downwards.
CTCTCGCGCTTCTTGCGCCAGTGCAACGCTACGGGCAATTAATGCGCGAGACTGTGCTTCATCCAGCCCACGCGCTGCAAAACCCGCGGGTGTCGCCTGATAGCTGGCGGTTATCGCCACCCGCGCCCCGGCACGGAAATAGTCGAGATGCACATCGCGAATCAGCGTCGGATTTTCCATCAACACTTTCGCCGACCACAGGCTATCGGCCAGATTACAGCCGCGCCCTTCCAGCTCGGTGGCCATTGCGCCATCCAACAATACGAACGGTTCAGCGTCGAGAATGGCGGTTAACGGATTACTCTGCGGCATGTTGGATCTCCTGAACAGGCTGACGGGAACGCGTCAAATAATAAGCGCCATAACACAGCGCGACAAACGGCAACCCACAATAAAGCGCGATGCGCTGGCTCGGGTCAAACGCCAGACCCACACAGGCGACCAGGCAAAGGATAAAGCCCAACACCGGCACCAGCGGGTACCACGGCGCGCGGTACTGCAATTCGCTCAGCGCCCGGCCCTGCTGCAGATGGCGACGACGGAAGACAAAGTGCGAGGCGCAAATGCTAAGCCACACCGCGACAACGGCAAACCCGGAAATGGCCGACAGCGCAACAAACACCGTATCCGGCGCAATGACGCTGGAAAAGAGCGCCAGCACGCCGCCCAGCATACTCACCGATAACGCCACCAGCGGCACGCCGTTTTTCGTCACGCGAGAAAAACAGTGCGGCAACGTGCGTTCATTGGAAAGCGACCACAACATCCGCCCGGACGCATAAAGCCCCGAGTTCGCGGCCGACAGGATCGCCGTCAGAATGACAAAGTTAAAGATATCCGCTGCATACGGAATCCCGACTTTTTCGAAGACCAGCACAAACGGACTTTTCTCTACGCCAGCCTGCTGCATGGGGATCAGCGCCGCCAGCACAAAAACGGTGCCAATAAAGAAGATAATCAAACGGGCAATGGTGGTGCGAATGGCAACAGGAATAACCTTGTGCGGATTTTCCGTTTCCCCGGCGGCAATGCCAATGAGTTCAGTACCTGAGAAGGCGAAGTTCACCGCCACCATGGTCATCAGGATTGGCAAGCCACCGTGGGGGAACCAGCCTTCAGCGGTAATGTTATGCAACCCTGGCGCCGGTGAACCGTCCTGCATCGGGATAAAACCAAAGATGGCTGCACCGCCGAGAATAATGAAAGCAATAATGGTGATCACTTTGATCAGCGAGAACCAGAATTCACCTTCGGCAAAGAAGCGCGTAGAGATAACGTTTAATCCGAAGATCAGCACGCAGAACAGTAAACACCACACCCAAATGGGAACCTGCGGAAACCAGTATTGCATACAGAAGCCAGCGGCGGTAAAGCTGGAGCCGAGCGCGACTGTCCAGGTAAGCCAGTAAAGCCAGGCGACAGCATACCCGGTTGCCGGGCCGAGATAGCGGGAGGCGTAAACATGAAATGCCCCGGTTTCCGGCATTGCAACGGAGAGTTCGCCGAGGCACTGCATCACCAGCCAGACGACCAGCGCACCAATCAGATAGGCCAGTAATGTTCCCGCCGCGCCGGTGGTCGAGATGATATAGCCGGTATTGAAAAATAGCCCTGTGCCAATGACGCCACCCAGCGACAGCATTATCAGGTGACGCGTTTTCATGGTGCGCTTGAGTTGCCCACCTTGTTGTTGTGTTGTTTGCATTATGACCTTCTAAACGTATGGACATCTAAACATCCAGATGAAGGCGTTGTTATACCGCGTATGGTGGGGAAATGCAAAATGGGGGGAGTGTGCGCGCTGATGCCCTCACCCCGGCCCTCTCCCACAGGGAGAGGGAGAAAACCGGCGCAGAACTTAATACCGTGCACAATCAGTCCCCTCTCCCTTGAGGGAGAGGGTTAGGGTGAGGGGGAAATGTGCGCACCGATGCCCTCACCCCGGCCCTCTCCCACAGGGAGAGGGAGAAAACCAGCGCAGCACTTAACACCGTGCACAATCAATCCCCTCTCCCTTGAGGGAGAGGGTTAGGGTGAGGGGGAAATGTGCGCACCGATGCCCTCACCCCGGCCCTCTCCCACAGGGAGAGGGAGAAAACCAGCGCAGCACTTAACACCGTGCACAATCAATCCCCTCTCCCTTGAGGGAGAGGGTTAGGGTGAGGGGGAAATGTGCGCACCGATGCCCTCACCCCGGCCCTCTCCCACAGGGAGAGGGAGAAAACCGGCGCAGCACTTAGCAACGTGCACAATCGGTCCCCTCTCCCTTGAGGGAGAGGGTTAGAGCGAGGGGGAAATGTGCGCACCGATGCCCTCACCCCGGCCTTCTCCCGCGGGGAGAGGGAGAAAACCAGCGCAGAACTCAACATCGTGCGCAATCAATTCCCTCTCCCTTGAGGGAGAGGGTTAGGGTGAGGGGGGAATGTGCGCGCTGATGCCCTCACCCCGGCCCTCTCCCACAGGGAGAGGGAGAAAACCAGCGCAGGACTCAACATCGTGCACAATCAATCCCCTCTCCCTTGAGGGAGAGGGGGAAATGTGCGCACCGATGCCCTCACCCCGGCCCTCTTCCACAGAGAGAGGGAGAAAACCGGCGCAGCACTTAACACCGTGCACAATCAGTCCCCTCTCCCTTGAGGGAGAGGGTTAGGGTGAGGGGGAAATGTGCGCACCGATGCCCCACCCCGGCCCTCTTCCACAGAGAGAGGGAGAAAACCGGCGCAGCACTTAACACCGTGCACAATCTGTCCCCTCTCCCTTGAGGGAGAGGGTTAGGGTGAGGGGGGAAACGTGCGCGCTAATGCCCTCACCCCGGCCCTCTCCCACAGGGAGAGGGGGAAAACATGCACTGAATTTACCAATGTGCACAATCTGCCCCCTCTCCCTTGAGGGAGAGGGTTAGGGTGAGGGGGAAGGCGTACTACTCGTCGAAGAACCAATATCCCTGATTAATCAACGCCGTCAGCTCATCAGCGAACACCGGGTTAGTTAACGCCTCGCCCAGCTCAGCTTTACCAAGCGTCGTATAACGGGAGAGCGCATCAGCCGCCGCCGCATCACTGACATCCAGCGGCTCACTGTTAACGAAAACGCTGCCGTTCACGCTCAGCACACGCAGTCCGTTCAAACGCACCAGCGTTTCTCCGTCCATCAGCGCGTCTACCACTTCCTGTGGCGCGTAAGGCGGCTCTGCCGGGGCGATATCCAGCTCATGGCGCGGCGTGGTGACAAAGCTTCCGAACCACTGCTTAAAATCGTCCGGCTTGCTGATCATCTCGATCATCATTCCGCGCAGGCGCTCAAGTTCATACTCTTCAATGCGCCCTGCGTGATCGCGCACGGTCAGATCCGGATCGCTGTAGTGTTCGCTGCCGAGATCGTTTTCCAGCGCGTAATCGGCAAAGCTGCTGATCAGATCGCGCCCGTTAGGCCCACGGAAGCCAACGGAATAGTTCAGCGCCGTTTCGTGGGTGAAACCGTCGTGCGGGAATCCTGGCGGGATATAAAGGATATCGCCCGGCTCCAGATCTTCATCGATGATTGGTTCAAACGGATCGACATGCAGCAAAGCCGGATGCGGACAGAACTGGCGCATCGGCAGTTTGTCACCCACGCGCCAGCGGCGGCTGCCCATGCCCTGAATAATAAACACATCATACTGATCGATATGCGGGCCCACGCCGCCGCCCGGCACGGAGAAGGAGATCATTAAGTCGTCCAGACGCCAGTCCGGCAGGACACGGAACGGGCGCACCAGCTCCGCCGACGGTTCGTGCCAGTGGTTCACCGCCTGCGCCAGCAGCGACCAGCCCGTCTCACCTAAGCCATCGAAATGCTCAAACGGGCCATTGCTCGCCTGCCATTTTCCGTTGGCATGGCTTACCAGTCGACTGTCGACTTCGGGTTCCATCGCCAGGCCAGCCAGTTCATCCGGGGTGATCGGATCAACAAAGTCAGCGAACGCTTTCTTCAGTACAACAGGTTTTTTCTGCCAGTATTTCTCAAGAAACTCCGGCCAGTTAAGGTTAAGTTGATAAGCCATTTTTCATACCATCAGTGAGCAAACAGGCCTGATTATACGGAGCAGAGGAACAGCGCTGCCTTGTCATGGGTCAATCGCGCGCGATATGACCATTTCGCGACACACGTAGCAGCAACAAGCGGGCTCGCGGGTTACTGCGCCGCGCAGATCCGGGGATGATCGCTGGCGACCGCCATGCGCAACAACAGGCGATGACCAATATCGTTCTGCCAGTTAAAACTGTTTTGCAGTACCACGATGGCGTTGCCGTGGCGTTTATCCAGGCCGATATAACTGCTGTACCCCCCAATAAAACCGGATTGGTAAAGCAGCGTTTGACCATAGGCGGAATAGCCGAGCCAGCCCAGGGCCGCGGCATTGTCATCACTCTGGAAGCGGCGAAGTGTCATGGCATCGGCAAAAGCGTGATCCAGTTGGGTGTCACCGGAGCCGGAGAGATGCGCCTGCAAATAACGCAGCAGATCATTTCCTGTTGACCATAGCGACGCGGCGCCGACCATATCATGGCTGAAGCGCCACTCCGGTACCACTTCACCACGGGCAATAAACTTTGGCTGGTCGCCCGCCTGACCACGCGCACGCAGAATATAGCCGGGGAGTGTTTCCGGCACGTAGCCCGTGTGCAACATTTTTAGCGGGGTGAATATATCCTGCTGTGCCATTTCGGGAATCGTTCGCGAGGCGCTTTGCTCAAGCGCACTGTCTAAAATGGCGTAACCCAGATTGGAATAATTCACCTGAACGTTATCCGGCGCGCGGAAGGTGCTGAGATAATCCTGATACTCACCGCGATCCAGGTCATCGTAAAACTGTTCACCGGTAAAAACATAGCGCACCAGTTTACCCAGCATCGGTAAATCAAATGCCTGTCTTGGCAGACCCGCCGTATGGCTGGCAAGTTGCTCGACGGTAATCTTTTGCGCGTCCGGACTCAGCTCTTTCGCAGAAGGCAATAATTCGTGGAGCGTCGAATGCCACGTCAGCTTATTTCTCTGCACCTGTAGGGCGGCAATTTCGGCGGTCACGCCTTTAGTCACCGATCCTAAAGCGAAAAGCGTATCGCCGGTAACCGGCACGCGTCTATCGGAATCCGTAAAACCATAGCTGAAGAGTTGTGGCGGCTGATTATGTGAAATCACGCCGATCACCAGCGCGGTGGAACGCTGGCGAGCAAAATGATTGCGGGAAAGTTGCGCTATTTGGTGGTCGAGGGGGGCGTCGCAGAGCGTATGTAGTGAAGTATTGGTATCCAGCGTGTCAACGGGATTGCTGGAAAGCGAGGAGTGACAGCCTGTCAGGAACATGCCCATCAGAAGGGGTAATGGTAATGGGATGGTCTTCAGCAAAATCTCACTCTTTCCTGCGCTGCGCACTTTTTCGACGCGCAATAATAAAGGAATGACAGAGATAAGGACAGCAGGAAAAAGGCTAAAAATTATTTGCCGAATAACATAATGTCATCCGGCAAATAACAGGCATTGAGGGTTGTAAAGCTTACGCCAGCGTCAATGCTGGCGTATTCAGGCTAATCAGAACTGGTAAACAGCGCCGATACCGACCTGGTTATCTGTATTCAGACCCTGACGCTGAACATTGGCATTATCGCTGTCGAGCAGGTTGATTTTATAATCTGCATAGACGGCCATGTTTTTATTGAAGTAGTAGTTCGCGCCCACTTCGATATATTTCACGATATCCATATCGCCGGAGCCATTATGGTCGCCGCGAGACTGCAAATAGGCGATGGATGGACGCAGACCGAAATCAAACTGATACTGGGCTACCAGTTCGATGTTTTTGGTTTTATCGAACGCGATGGTATTGGAATCATACGAACCACCGGTCATGTTACGGGTTTCCGCGTAGGTTGCCGCCAGGTACAGGTTGTTCGCATCATATTTCAGACCACCCGCCCAGGCTTCTGCGTTTTCTGCGGTGTTTTGAGTACGTGTCTGCTGCTGGTCGGTACGCTTAGAACCGGAGTACGCCGCGGAAGCCGCGAAGCCTTCAGCAAATTCGTAGGATACGGAACCGCCCCAACCTTCGCCGTTCTGCTTCAGCACGTTATCGCGACCATTGTTGGTTTCACCGCTGCCACCGTTCTTGCCCTGGTACTGGATAGCAAAGTTCAGGCCATCAACCAGGCCGAAGAAGCCGGTGTTACGGTAGGTCGCGAGGCCGTTCGCACGACCGGTCATGAAGCCGTCTGTCTGGGTGTAGGAGTCCCCGCCGAACACCGGCAGCATATCGGTCCAGGCTTCTACGTCGTAGATAACGCCGTAGTTACGACCATAGTCGAAGCTGCCGTATTCGCCTGCGTTCAAGCCGGCAAACGCCAGACGGGTTGCGGTGTCCGCACCGTCTTCGGTTTTGTTGCCCTGAATGTTGTATTCCCACTGGCCGTAACCGGTCAGTTGGTCATTGATCTGCGTTTCCCCTTTGAAACCGAAACGAACATAGGTGTTATCGCCATCGGCACCTTTGTCGTCAGAGAAAATATGGCGAGCATCAACCTTGCCATATAAATCGAGTTTATTTCCGTCTTTGTTATAGATTTCTGCTGCGTGTGCTGCGCCTGCGGCCAGAATGGCAGGAATAACGACTGCGAGAATTTTTTTCATATTAAGCCACCATCATTATATTTAGTTTTAAGAGTATGAACGGTGCAAATTGACTATTCATACGTGCTTCTTTGTGAAGCGATTCATACGTTATTGAAATATTCAGAAATGGACAGTGGGCACTTGTAACAAAATGTAAAAACAGGATCAAGTTGGCTTATTTGATGTATGAATTCGAAATTAGACAATCCTGATAAAACATTTTATTAACGTAAAATGATCATGCACTAAAATAGTACACAAACGGTAAACATGAATATTTATAGAATATAATTTCGGGTGGTATTATCAGGTGGAAAATAAAAAACAGGGGAATTAGTGGGAAATTGGGAGGGGAGTGGGTTTGTGAGCTTTCCCCCTCACCCCGGCCCTCTCCCTCAGGGAGAGGGAGAAAACCGCGCTAATTTGACCATTGGCACACGCTCAGGGAGAGAGTTAGGGTGAGGGAACCGTCACCGCTCGCGTAACGCTTCCTGCACTTTATTAAACGGTTTAATCAAATAATCGAGTACCGTTTTACTGCCGGTGCGGATATCCACCGTCGCAATCATGCCCGGAAAAATGGGGGATTTATGGCCATTTTTATTCTCAACAAAGTTGTGGTCAGTGCGAATATAAACGCGGTAATAGTAAACATCGCGCTTCACATCATCCTGAATCGTATCGGGCGATATCATGACAACTTCACCACTCAGCCCTCCATAAATGGAATAATCATAAGCGGTAATTTTTACCAACGCTTCCTGGCCGGGATGGATAAATGCGACATCTCGCGGTGAAATATGCGCTTCAATCAGCATCTGATCGTCAAGCGGTACCATACTCATTAATTTGCCATTCGGTGGGATGACGCCGCCCACGGTGGTCACTTCGATATCTTTTACAATACCAGTGACCGGCGCAGTAAATTCCAGACGATCGAGAGAATCGGTACGTCCACGAATGACGGATCGCTGAGCCGCAATTTCCTCCTCCGTTTTCGATAATTCCTCACGCGCCCGAACATAATATTGCGTGTTCATTTCGGTGATACGGCTGTTAAGATCGTTTTTTTGCCGTTGCAGACGCAGCACTTCCACATCACTGGCCGCCCCTTTGCGCACTAACGGTTGGGTCATCGCCAGTTCGCGATCGACCAGCACGATGCCCTCACGCAGCCCCTTAATGCCTTCTGTTAAACTGCTGCGACGTGATTCATACAGACGCGTTTCCTGCGCGATCAACGAAGAATAATGCTGCAACTCTTCCGGGAAGGTCAGGGGGGTATCGTTGACTTCCGCATTCAACCGCGCGGCGCGCGCCAGCGCAGCGTTGTAGCGAGAAATACTCTCCTGCACGCCGGACTCCGTTTTGGTACGGTCGAGCTGTGCCAGCACCTGCCCACGTTCAACGATATCGCCCTCTTTCACACTCAGGCGCGTTAAAATGCCGCCTTCCAGCGACTGAATAATCTGTTCACGGGAGGAAGGCACCACGGTTCCGCTACCGGTCGTCACCTCGTCGAGTTCAAAAAACCAGGCCCAGACCACAAAAAGCCCCAGCAGCAGAGCCAGCGCCCAGGCGACAATCGTCGCGCGCGGCAAGGGAGGCTCATTGAAGTGTCCATCATAGAGATCTTCGCGTCTCATACCCTCTCCTCCTTGCTGCTGTCCGCCGCCGAGCGATTCAATGTGGCACGCCGAACGGTTTGCGCCGGTTTTGCCGCCTCAGCGGGACGTTGCTGCTTAAGAATGACATCGCGCGGGCCATCCATAACCACTTTGCCCTTATCCAGCACGATAATGCGATCGACCAGATGGAGGATCGCCAGGCGATGGGTGGCAATCACCAGCGTGCGACGGCCAATCCATTGCTCAAGATGCCCAATCAAACGCTGTTCGCTAATTTCATCCAGCCAGGCCGTTGGCTCATCCATCAGCACAATATTCGGCTGCGTAATCAGCATGCGCGCCAGCAGCAGCGCCTGACGCTGTCCACCCGAGAGGCCAAATCCCCCTTCCAGAATTTGATAGTTGAGGCCATTTTTCTGCTGACGTACAAACTCCAGCGCCCCGCTCATGGCCAGCGCGCGTTGGATATCGTCATCAGAGGCCAGCGGCCTGCCCATGGTGATGTTTTCCCGCACCGAGCCGAAAAAGAGACGCGCATTCTGGCTGAGAAACGCCATGTCACGCCGCACATCGGCAACATCCAGCAACGGCAGGCTGATATCATCAAGTTGAACCGTGCCTGTCTGCGGATCCTGCATTCCGGCTAAGAGTTGCAGCAGCGTACTTTTACCCGAGCCGTTGCGCCCAAGAATCGCCACTTTCTCACCGGCTTTAATCTTGAGCTTCGGTATCGTCAGGACGTTAACTTTTTCCTCTTCATCGTAGTAAAAACCCACATTTTCAAGCAGGTAGTTACCGTTCAGATTGGTACGATGCACGCGCTCGCGCGGCTCCGGCTGATCCACTGGGCGCTTCATCAGTTCATCAAGGCTTTTGCGCGCCACTTTCGCTGCCTGCCAGCGCGATAAGACACCAGAGATTTGCGCCAGCGGCGCGATAGTGCGCGAGGCCAGAATCGACGTTCCCACCAGCGCACCGGTGGTCATATCGCCGTTCATCACCAGATAGCAGCCCACCAGCAGCACCACTGCATAAACAATCGACTGCACCTCCTGCGTCCAGGTCATCAATAACCCCGTGAGCCAGCGCTGCTTCATGCTGATAGACGCGGCAACATCGTTACTGTTGTTCCACTGATTCTGGAAGCGGCGTTCGGCGCGCAGCAGTTTAATATCTTCAATGCCCTGCACCGCCTCCACCAGCGTGGCGTTGCGGATCGCACTTTCGCGCATACCGTCGTTAGCCAGTTTCGACAGCGGCCTCTGGATCAACATGCCGGGGATGAGCAACAGCGGAATCGCGAGCAGCACCACGAAGACCAGCGGGCCGCCAATCATCCACAAAATGAAGACAAACAACAGGAAGAATGGGATATCACTGACCGTACTGATGGTGGTAGAGGTGATCAGTTCTCGCACCGATTCCAGTTCACGCAACTGGGAAATAAACGTCCCGGTCGATTTGGAACGGGCGTTATTTTTCAGGCGCAAAGCGCGCGCAAAGACGCGATCCGAGATGCGCAAGTCAGCTCTTTTCCCGACGATATCGGAAATATGAACTCGAATCATACGCATGGTGAATTCAAAGGTAATCGCCAGCATCACGCCGCCAAACAGTACCCACAAGGTAGCTTCTGACTGAGAGGGCACCACGCGATCATACACCTGCATCGAAAAAATCATGCCGCTCAGCGCCAGTACGTTAGCCACCAGCGCAGCCAGCATAATATCGCTATAACGACGCCAGTCTTTCAGCGCCAGCTGCCAGAACCAGTTTTTCTTATAGGGTTTGATGTACTCATCGACGCGCACGTCAGGAATGGTATCCTGCGGCCTCGCCACGGCCAGCGACGTCAGGCGGGAAGCCAGCTCGTCGCGGTTGACCACCGTTTGCTGCTCGCCGTCGCCGCTCATCAGCAGGATAAAATTGCCTTCGCCGTCCATGCGCGAGATCACCGCAACGGCGTCATTGTCGAGCACGGCAATCAGCGGCAGTCGCCAGGGGTCAATAAGCGTCAGGTCGGGCGGCGTGTAACGTAGCCCCAGCCCCAACTGGCGCGCGATATCTTCCTGTATTTCGCGCGCTGAATGATTGTGGCCTTGATTCACCGCAACGCGAACGTTCTCTTCGGAAAAATCGAGGCGATAGTGGCGGGCGACGCTGAGCAGCGCCAACAGCCAGGGTTCATGTTGTGTTCGTGTTCTCATTATTATCACTTCCTGTGGCAGCCTGGCAGGATAAGCCAGTGGTTTGTCCGGTTAAACCGTTCACCATTATCCCGGCCACGCGGTAAAGATTTGAAAACGGCTGACAGGATTTCTCCATTGCCGCTAAAGAACTGCAAAGACCCGCCGCGCACGGCGGACGGGTCTGTTAAGGGTTTAGCCTACGATTAACTGATGGTTTGCCAGTAATGTCGCGAGGTCGGTTTGAACACCGTTCAGCGTCACCAGGGTGGTGAAATCGCCGCCCTGCCCGCTCAGGTCAACCTGAATCAACGTGTTGCTGCCTTCCGTGGTGACCTTCAGGTAGCTCAACAATTCGCTGTTCGGATCGTCCATCTGCGCAATGCCGTTGATGTAGTGCGCGCTTTCATTGGCGGTGTAGCCGCTGCCCTGAAGCAGATCGCTGAGATCGATACGATCCGAGTCTGCCGTCCCTTCCCAGGTGCCGAGGGTGAAGCCTTTCACCACATCGCTGCCGTTGCCGCCGGTCGCGTCAGCCCCGTTGAGCAGTTTGTAGAGCAGCGTATCCTGGCCGCCATTGCCGATGTTGAAGGTGTCGTTACCGCCGCGGCCTTCGAAGATGTTGTCGCCGGTGCTACCGGTAAACACATCGTTGCCGCCGCCGCCCGCCACGCCTTCAATATTGACGAAGGTCGCTTTGCCAAAGCCCGTTTCCTGCGCGTTGGCATTACTCAGGTCAATCTTCAGCGCCGTATCGCCCGCCAGTTTGTAGTCCACGATGTCCATGCCGCCCGTCGAACTCCAGACGTTTTCATCGGAGACCACCACACTGCCGCCCGCACCGTTGTATACGTGCGTGCCCGCCGTGGCATACAGGGTGTCGTTATAGCCCGTCCCCATAATGCCCGTGGTGTTACTGCCATCACTGGCAGCCAGCGCGCTATCGGCGGCTTTATCTCCGCTTTCAGCCGTCAGGACGTAAGCGTGGTTTTTCTCCACCGCTTTCAGGCCAGACCACGTACTATTGACATTTGCAACCGTTGTCAGCGCGCCGGAGTCATCAAAGGCAAAGTTCTCGACACCGCCGTAGTGCTGGCCGTTCGCCAACAACACCGCGCTGTACGACTTGCTGGCATCCAGCCCGTAGAAGTAGACCAGCGCCGTCGAGTCGTTCATGTTGACGCCACCCTGCGGGTTGATGATTTGCGAGCTGACCACTTTGCCTGTGGCTTCATCAATCAACAGCACCGTGTTGCCGTAGAAGATGTTGATGCCGTTGGCGTCGGTGAGACGCAGGATCATGCTGGTGCCGTCTTTGATGACGCTCTTGTTTTCGACGTAGGCGGTTGCGCCACCCTGCGCCCTGAATACCACCAGGTCGCGGTCGCCGTCATAGTCGAGGTCAATCGCCAGGCCGCCGGTGCTCACGTAGGTTCCGCTCAGGTTGGCGTTCTGCAGCAGCGTCTGCGGCATACTCCAGTTTACCTGTCCGGTGTTCACGTTCGTTCCCTGGTTAGTCCATAGCGCAACGATGTTGTTCGCATTCCCCAGACTGGTATTGCCCCTTTCTCCGGCAATTTCGATGACATCCATCTTGCCGTCACCGTTCCAGTCCACGGCGATAGAGGTCATGCTGCTGATCTCATCGCCGAAGTTTTGCACGCTGTAACCCGCCCCAACACCATTGGAGGCAAGGGTTAAGTTTCCTTTACCATCGTTGTAGTAGATTGCGCTGTTGGCACCATAGCTTCCACCTTGTCCACCCAGTCCGCCAATGAACAGATCCATAAAACCATCGCCGTTCAAATCTGCCCACATCATGGTGGTAAAGCGGTTAGCCGTCGTGCCGGTATTACCATAGAACACATCGGTAACGACCTGCGTATTCGTCAGCGTCATATTGCCGGCATCATTCACGCCGTTGCTGACAATCACCAAACGTTTGTCCGACGAGCTCGAACCACCTTTCGATGTAACGTTGCTGCCGCCCGTACCGTGATAAGCCAGATCCACATACCCATCGTTGTTCAGGTCAACACCCGACAGTTCACGGCTAGGCTGAGCGTTGTTGTTGTTGGTCGAGGCGACGCCGTCCTGGGTCGTCGGTGAGTAAACATAAGCCCCCGTCTTATCGAACCCAAGAATGGTTCCGTCGGTGTTCATGACCAACTGAGAGTCATAACCCCCCCGCGCTTCGGAGTCATTAGGCGTTCCATCACCATAGGCAACATCAACGAAGCCATCGCCATCAAAGTCGATACCCACAATGCCTGCCCACCATGAGTAGGTGTTGGCGTTACCGTCGTTGGTTTGTCCGTTAACCCCGTAAGATCCCACCTGGAACGTGGTGTACGTGCCGTCGCTGTTGTACTTAAACGACTGTTGCCCGTTAGCGTATTCCGTATCCGATCCTAACAAGTCCATCAGGCCGTCGCGGTCAAAGTCGATAAACGACGACGATTGCTGGCGGTCGGTTCCGTTGAGCGACACGGAGTTAAACGATCCCAGCGTCGAAGACGTGGTGCCATTCTGCGTAAAGATGGTGGAGTTGCTCAGAATGCGCCAGGTTCCGTCCTCACCAATGGTCATCGCTGTACCGCTGTCACTGCTGGTGGCCGCCGTAGAACTAAAGCTGATCACCGGTGCCGCCGAAACGGTCAGTTCACTGCCGGTTTTATCCCGGCTGATCTCCTGACCATCTTTGTTGAACAGCACGGCGGTGACGTCATAGGTATCGACATTCAGCGCATGGGAATCCTGCAACTGCACATACCAACTGTTTTTGTTCGGTTCAATAACCACATCGCCCGTGCGTGAGCTATAGGTTGTACCGGCAATCGTCACTTCCAGATACTCATCCGCATAGCGGTTAAAGTTCAACGTACCGCTGATAATCGGCGTCGAATCCAGCGTATCCTGGGTGTTGATGGTGATTGGCAGCTCAACCGTAAAGTTCATCACGTCAGAGAGCGTGCCCTCGTTACCTGCGGCGTCAACAACCGCTGCCTGATAACCGTAGGTCTGACCATCGCGCAGCGGTTCCGTCAGCGCAAACGTCCACTCCGTACCGGTCACGCTGGCGCGGCCCAGATAGTCGCCGTTGCTGTCATAAACCCGGACAAACTCGCCCGTTTTCAGCGCTTCAAGTAGCGTGCCGCGCAGTACCGGTAAGCGTTCATCAGTGACGGTATTGGCGCCGAAGTTTCCGGTATCCGACCCGGTATTATCGGTGTAGCCCACCACTTTGGTGACGCCGCCCGGTGCATTGGTATCCACCGTGACAATCTGCTGTGTCGTCTGCCCAACGTTTCCGGCGTTATCGACAACGCGCAGCTGATACAGGTTTTCACCGTCATCCAGCACGCGTGTGTCGATATAGCGCCAGTTCGTGCCGTTGACCACCACATCAATCCAGGTTTTACCACCGTCGAGGCTTATCTGGGCGCGTTCATCTGCGCTCAGTTCCGCCCCCAGCGTACCGTACAGGGTGATAGAGGTGTCATTGGTCAGGAAGTCACTATCGCTGTACCCGGTATCATCCGAAATGCTGTCCACCGTGATGGTTTTCGCATCGTCCGGTTTGACCGTGTCGATGGTGACCGTCGCGCTGTCCGTCGCCCCGACGTTGCCCGCCGCATCGACCACGCGCACCCAATAGTCGTGCTTGCCATCGTCCAGAACCTGGGTGTCGTTGTAGTACCAGGAGGTGCCGATAGTGACGGTATTCACCCAGGTCACGCCGCCGTCCATGCTGATCTGTACGTATTCACCCGGCTGGAGCGTGCTCACCAGCGAACCGTGGATCGTCAGCGTTTTATCGTTAGTGATAAAGTCGCTGTCGCTCAGACCGCTGTCTTCCGAGATATGCGTGATGGTGACCAGGTTCGTCATATCCGGGCGTACCGTGTCGACCGTGACGGTTTTGCTGGCGGTCTGGCCGACGTTGCCCGCATCGTCAATCACACGGAGCTGGTAGGCGTACGTACCATCATTCAGCTTCGCGTCGTTGGCGTAGATCCAGTCGGTGCCATTCACTTCAAGCTCGATCCACGCGCCGCCGTTGATACGAATTTGCAGATGTTCGCCCGCCTTCAGCCCTGCGCCCAGTCGTCCTTCCAGCGAGTAGGTCTGGCTGGACGTAATAAAGTCATCGTCAGCAATCCCTGTATCGCTTGAAATGCGGTCGATAATGATGCTCTGGCTGGCGTCCGGCGCGACGCGATCAAGTACCACGTTCTGGCTGTCGGTAGCACCGACGTTGCCCGCCTGATCGACGACGCGCACCTGATAGTTATGCGTACCGTCTTCAAGCGTGCGGCCATCGGCATAACTCCACTGGGTGCCATTGACGACCAGATCAATCCAGCTTACGCCGCCATCAAGGCTGATTTGCGCTTTATCACCGAGGCCCAGTGCCGCGCCGAGTTTACCGTTCAGCACCACATTGCCAACGTTGGTAATAAAGTCGTTGCCGACTAACCCGCTGTCGCTGGTCAGGCTATCAATCGAGATAGCCATCTGCGGTGGCGTCAGATCAACGCTGATGCCGTGGACGCTTTCCCCGCTGTTGCCAATGGTGTTAGTGACGCTGGCTTTGATCTCATAGGCATTGCCGTCGGTCAGCGCCATCAGTGCCACTGTACCCACCAGCACCGACCAGATCCCGCCCGCCTGCACGGTGGTTTCATAGGTGACGTTATTGAGCGTCACTACCACTTTCTGTCCTTGTGGTGCCGTGGTGGTGCCGGAAATGGTCAGGCTCTGCCCTCTTTCGGCGGCGTTGATCACGTCATCCTTCGCGACGGTATTGATGGCGATAACCGGTTTTTCACCGCTCAGGGTGACGTCATGTGTACCGCTGCCGGTATTACCTGCGGCATCTTTCACGGTCGCGGTAATGGTGTACTTGCCATCCACCAGGCCGACGAAGTCGAGCGCCGGTACGGTGACTTCCCAGCTTTCATCCGCCGCCACTTTCGCTGTATAGGTGCGTCCAGCGAGTTCCACGGTGATGGTCTGACCGGCAGCGCCTTCCGCTTTACCGCTCACTTTCTGCGCCACGAGCTGTTCCGGCTGGTTCACCAGGTCGTCCCCGGCGACAACGTTAATCGACACCACGGGCGCCACGGTATCGACAACGAAGGTCTCGCTGTTGCTACCCAGGTTGCCTGACGCGTCGCTGACCATCGCATCCACCTGAATCGTACCGTTGCCCATAAGGGCCACATCCGCTTTCGGGATCGTGGTTTGCCAACTGCCATCGCTGTTTACCGTCGCGGTATAGCTCTTGCCATTGACGGTGAGTGTCAACGTCCGCCCGGCTTCCGCCGTCGTAGAGCCGTTAATCACCAGCGCCTGCCCCTGCTCGAGCGCGTTGAGCAATCCGTCGCCCGATACCGGGGCGATGATGATTTCCGGCGGCGTAGTGTCAACCAGCAGAGATTGCCCCGCCTGGCCGATATTGCCCGCGCTGTCTTCCGCGCTCACCGAAATGGTGTAACGCTGGCCGTCCGTCAGCAAGGCCAGATCGGCTTTCGGGATAGTCGTTGTCCAGCGATCGCCCGTTACCGTTGCCGTATAGTTCTTACCGTTCAGGGTGATCGTCACTTCGCTGCCTTCCGCCAGGCCGCTGCTCGACCCCGTCAGCGTCAATGTTTTCCCCTGCTCGCTGGCGTTCAGCACGCCATCGACTGCCGGAGTATCCATCGTCAACAGAATATTGGAGGTGTTCACCGTAACCACTTTGCCCTGGGTGGTGGCGTTGCCCGCACTGTCGGTGACGGTTGCGCTGATATTGACCGTGCCGTTGTTAAGCGCGGAAACAATCTGCGCCGGAACACCAATGCTCCATTTGCCATTGGCATCCACCACCGTGCTGACGGTGTAATCGCCCACGGTGACGGTGACCTGATTGCCGGCGACAGTGCCGCTCGTCGTCCCGCTGACCACCAGAGCCTGACCATGCTCTACCAGGTTAATGATGTCGTCGCCCGCCGTGATATCGAAACTCACCGTTGGCGCCATGATATCGACCGAAACCGTCTGGCTGAGGGTGCCCGGGTTACCCGCCGCATCAGCGATAGTGACCGTGCAGGTATATTGCCCGGTAGCCAGCGTTGCCAGCGCGTCTGGTGACAGATCAACCTGCCAGGTGCCGTCAGTCAGTACGCTGCCGCTGTAGTCCACACCATTTAGCGTCAGGGTAACCGTTGTCCCCACCGGGGCGTTGGTGGTGCCCGTGACCACCACACCGGCTTCGGCTTCAGCGATATTAATCACGTTATCCGCTGTTATCGGGTTCAGCGTGATGTGCGGCGGCGTGGTATCCACCTGATATTCATGGCTGGTGCTCGCCGGGTTACCGACTTTGTTGGTGACCTCAACCGACAGTTGCGCCGTGCCATCACGCAGGGCCGAAAGCGCTGCCGCTGGAATAGTGTGACTCCATGCGCCATCAGCACCAACCGTGGTGGTGTAGACCTTGCCGCCAAAGGTCAGGGTGACGGTTTGCCCCTGTTCAACGCCGGTGGTGTTGCCACTGAGCGTAAGAGGCTGCTTCATCTCCAGCGCGTTAAGGACGTTGTCATCGGTAACGTCATTCACCGAGACGGAGACAGGCGCGAGATCAACGGTGACTTCATGGCTAATCTCAACCTTATTTCCCGCCGCGCTGCTGGCGCTAACGGTCATCTCCAGTTTGCCTTCGTTCCACTGCTTCACATCAGCAGCATCAATGCCCACAGACCAACTACCGTCTGCGGCCACCACGCCGCTGTAGCTTTTCGCGCCGATAACCAGCGTGACTTTCGCGCCAACCGGCAGATCCTCACTGCTGCCTTTCACCACCAGCGACTGGTTATGTTCGCTGAGGTTAATCACATCGTCGCCCGCCACGACATCGAAACGGATCCCCGGTTCGTTGTAGTCCACCATAAAGTCATGCTGGGCAGTGCCGAGGTTGCCGTGAGCATTGGTGACACTGGCGACGATCGTCAGTGCGCCATCGCCAATCGCGGAGAGTTCGTTCGCCGGGATTGTCGCTTGCCAGTTCAGGCTGGCGTCAACGGTCGCTTCATAGGTTTTCCCTGCCAGCAGAACGTACACAATGTCGTTTTCTGCCGCGCCGGAGACCTTGCCGCTCACCACCACTTCAAGCGCAGATTCATCCTTGTTAAGAACGTTATCGTCGGTAATGGCGTTGATGGTAACGGTTGGCGCACGGGTATCCACAACCAGTTGTGCGGAGCCCGACGCCGGGTTACCCGCTTCGCTGCTGGCGTTTGCCGTTACGGTGTACGTGCCGTCGCTAATCTGCGCCAGATCCGCAGGCGTCACCTCCAGCGTCCAGTTACCGCTGGCATCAATTTGCGTGCGGTACTCTTTGCTGTTCAGCGTGACCGTCACCCACGTATCCGCCGCCAGACCATCACTGGTACCGTTAAGGGTCAGGTTAACGCCCTGTTCAACGGCGTTCAGTACGTTATCAACGGCAATCGCGTCAAAGCTGAGCCACGGCTGACCATTATCCACCACGATCGGGCGAGAGCCGGTGCCGGTGTTACCCGCACTATCGGTAATCGAGACATTTACGTGCTGCTGACCCGCCCCCAGCGCCTGCATATCGGCAGCCGGAATGCCCACGCTCCAGTGCCCCTGTGCATCCAGTTGAGTGGTGTAATATTTGCCGTCCACCTCCACGCTCACGCGATCGCCCGCCATGCCGCCGACGCTGCTTCCGGTGACGACCAGCGCCTGGTTCTGCTCTGCGGCGTTGATGATGTCATCGCCGGAAATCAGGTCGATGGTCACCGTCGGCGCAACGGTATCAACGGTCAGTTGCTGCGTCGCGGTGCTGCTGTTACCGGCTTTATCGGTCACGCTAACGGTCACGCTGGCGCTACCCTGCGGCAAGCCTGCGAGTGCATTACTGGCAAGTGTCAGGCTCCAGCTGCCATCGCTGTTCACCGTCACCGGGTCGCCATAAGATTGGCCGTTGATAAGCACGGTGACACTCTGTCCTGCCTCAGCGCTGGTGGTGCCGCTGAGGGTGACCGCGCCTTCGACTTCGGCTTTATTCAGGACGTTATCCGCCGTCACCGCCGCAATCGTCAGCGTTGGCGCAGAAGCATCGACGCTGAATGCCCACTCGGCGCTGGCACTGTTGCCATGCTGATTGGTGACGCTGGCGGTGGCATTTGCCGTGCCATCGCGCAGTGCGTTCAGTGAACCTGTCGGCACGGTAAACTGCCAGCTTCCGTCATCCTGCACCTGTGCGGTCCAGGCTTTGCCCGCCAGCATCACGGTGACGGTCTGTCCGCTTTCCACGTTGCGGGTTGAGCCGCTCACCGTCAGCGCTTCGCCGCGCTCAATCGCGTTCAGCACGTTATCGGCGGTGAAGGTATCGATGGTTATTGCCACCGGCGCGATATCTACCGTGACCTGGTGATCCATTGCGGTTGTCGTCCCGGCGCTGTTCTGCGCCGTGGCGCTCAGTTGCACCGTGCCCGCACTCCAGCCTGCGACCACATTTTGTGGCACAGAGACGGCCCAGCTACCGTCAGCGTTGACACTTCCGGTCCAGCTTTCACCCTGACCGTCGGACAGGGTAACGATGGCATTTTCGGCCAGCCCGCTACTGGTTCCCGTCACCGCCAGAGCATGGCCCTGCTCAATGCTGTTAATCACATCATCACCGGCAACCGTATCAAAACGGATCCCCGGCGTACCGGTATTGACCGCGATATCACGGCTATCCGAACCGGTATTACCGTGGGCATTCTGCACGCTGGCATCGATAGTCAGCGGGCCGTCACCAAAACCGGCAACGTCGGTGCTATCAACGGTGACCGACCAGAGGCCATTCGCCTCAACGGTGGTGTTGTGCGTTTTGCCCGCAACAATTACCTGCACGCTATCGCCTGGCGCAGCGCCACTCACCGAACCGGAGATCGTCAGATTTTGGCCCGCTTCGTCAACGTTAATCACATCATCGCCCGCGACCAGATCGATATGCACCACCGGCAGGCGAGTATCGACCTGCAACTGTGTGCTGCCGGAAACCGGGTTACCGTTGGCACTGCTGGCGCTGGCGCTAACCGTATAGCCCGCATCACCCAGCAAGGCCAGATCGGACGGCGCAACCGACAGTGACCAGTTGCCGCCGTTATCGGTTTGCGCGGTATATTCGCGCCCGCCGAGTTCGACGGTCACTGTTGCCCTCTCTGCCAGACCGCTGCTCTTACCGCTGATAACCAGGTCGCTTCCACGCTCGATGGCGTTAAGCACATTGTCATCGGCAATATCATCAAAAGTCAGCGTCGGCACACCCAGATCGACCTGATAGTCTTTCGTGATAGACGAACTGTTCCCGGCGCTGTCGGTAATGGTGACCGTCAGTTCGCCGCTGCCGTTCGGCAGGGTCGCCATATCTTCTGCGGTGACGCCAATGCGCCATGTGCCGCTGGCATCCACCTGTGTGGTATACGGTTTGTTATTAAACTCAACCACCACCATATCGCCCACTTTCGCATCAACGGTCGTACCACTGATCACCAGCGCCTGGCCTTTTTCCGCCGCGTTGATGATGTTATCGGCGGTCAGATCGTTTACCGCCACTGTCGGAGCCTGGGTATCCACCAGGAAGGTGTGGTTGCCGGATGCCGGGTTACCCGCCTTATCGCTCACGCTGACGTTAACCGTGGTTAACCCCTGCGCCAGATGACTGAGCGCATCGGCGGCAAAGAGCGCAGTCCAGACGCCGCCTGCCGTCACCAGAGCGGTTTGCTCAACGCCGCCAATATTGACCGTGACCGTCTGGCCCACTTCCGCCGTGGTGGTGCCCGACACCGCCACTTCACCGCGCGCTTCCGTACCGTTCAGCACGTTATCTGCGGTAACCGCATCGATGAAGATCGTCGGCGCGGTGGTATCAATAACAAAGTTCAGGCTGTTGCTGGCGCTGTTGCCGCTGGCGTTAGACACACTCACCTGCACGACGGCATCACCGTCGCGAAGCCCGTTCAGCGCCCCCGCATCCAGCGTGACGCTCCAGGCGTTATCCTGCACCGTGCCGGTGAATTGCTTGCCGTTCACGGTCACCGTCACGGTACGCCCGTTGTCGATGTTAGTGGTGTCGCCCGTCAGGACGATTTCGCCCGATTTTTCCGCACCGTTGACCACGTTATCCGCCGTCACCGGATTGATAGAAACGGAGGTTTCACGCAGATCCAGCGCCACGGATTCGTTAATCGCGGCATCATTACCGCTCACATTCGCCACGCTGGCGTTCACGGTGATCGATGCCCCGTTCCAGTTCGCCATCTGATCGGGTGTCAGTTGCAGCAACCACGAACCATCAGCCTGCGTAACCGCTGTCCCCACGAGGGTATTGTTAACAGAAACCGTCACAGTGCTGCCCATGGCAACATCGGTGGTTGTCCCGCTTATCACCAGCTCTGATGCGCGCTCAGCCAGGTTCAGAGTGTTATCCGCGGTCACGCTATCAATACGAATGCCCGGTTCGGTGCTATCAAGCGTGATACCGTGCTGACCGGAGCCGATATTGCCATGCCCATTGGTGACGCTCGCAGTAATGGTCAGCGGCCCGCTGCCCAGTGCAGAGAGTTCGCCTGCACCTAACGCAACCGTCCAGGTGCCGTCACTCTTCACGTTTGTGGTATGCGATTGCCCGGCGATAATCACCGTCACCACATCATTTTCAGCCGCGCCACTCACCGTACCGTTGATCGTCACGACACCGTTCATTTCGGTCATACCGATAATGTCATCGTCGGACACCGGCAGGATGGTGATCGTCGGTGCGCGGGTATCCACCAGCAGCGTCGTGGTATCCGTCACGCTGTTTCCGCTGCTGCCTGCGGCACTGGCGGTCAGCGTATAATCTGCTTCACCCAGTTTCGCCAGCGCATCCGCCGGAACGGAAACCGACCACCCGCCGCCTGCCTCAGTCTGCGTCTGATAATTCACGCCGTTGAGCGTGACGGTCACCACCGTACCCTCGGCCAGTGAACTGATTCCTGATACCGCCAGAGGCTGCATTTGTTCAATGGCGTTAAGCACCCCGTCGGTGGACAGCGTATCAAAGCGCAGTGTCGGAATGCCGGTATCCACGTCAATGGTGTGTTCCAGCGACTGGCTATTGCCCGCGCTATCGGTCACCGTCACCTTAATGTCATAACCGATACTTTCCAGCACGGCCATATCCGCCGCCGGCACGCCAACGCTCCAGTTACCGTTCGCATCCAGTTGCGTGGTGTACGTTTTACCGTTCAGCACCACACTCACTTTATCGCCCGTCGTGCCGTTCGTGGTGCCGCCGCTGATGACCAGCGCCTGGCCCAGTTCAGTGATGTTGATCTTGTCATCACCCGCCACCGTGTTGATGGTTGGCGTCGGCGCAACCGTATCGACCAGCACGGAATGAGTCGTTTCGGTGCGGTTGTTCGCTGCATCTGTAATGACCAGTTTGATGTCGTTCAGCCCGTCGTTCAGGTCGACCAGATCCGCTGCGCTCACATTCAATGACCAGCGACCATCACTCCCGACGACGGCGTCGTGCGTTTTGCCGTTCAGCGTCAGAGTGAGCGTCTGACCGATTGCATCGCTGGTACCGGTTAAGGTCAGCGGCTGGCTAAGTTCGGTACTGTTCAGAATGTTGTCAGCCGTCACCGGGTCGATGGCCAGCACCGGTGCGTGCGTGTCAACCTCGAAGGTGTGGCTGTTGGTTGCTTTGTTACCGCTGACTGTACTGACGCTCAACTGCACAGTCACTTCGCCGTCGCGCAGCGCGGCGAGAGAACCGGCGGGAACGGTCGTGCTCCACGTGTTGTTATTCACCGTGGCGGTAAACTGTTTATTGCCCACGGTGAGGGTCACAACTTGCCCGTCTTCAATGCCGCTGGTTGTACCGCTCAGCACCACCTCGCCTGCTTTTTCTGCGGCGTTAAGGACGTTATCGGCGGTGATCACATCCATCGCCACCGATACCGGTGCGTTGTCAATCTGCACATCCTGGCGGATGACAGCGACATTACCTGCGCTGTTCTCAACGGACGCCTCAACGGTAATTTCCCCCGTCCAGCCGCCAGCCACACTCTGTGGAACGCTGAATGCCCAACTGCCGTCCGGGTTAACGGTCGTTTGCCTTATATCACTACCGATAGTGACGGTGACCGTCGCCCCCGGCTCCACGCCGTAAGTCATCCCGGTGACCCACACATCCAGCGCCAGTTCCGCGATGTTCAGCACGTTATCGCCGGTCAGGGCATCGATACGGATCCCCGGTACACCCGTGTCGAGGGTGAAATCACGGCTGCCAGAGCCCACGTTGCCGTGGGCGTTGGTGATAGCCACGTCTGCCGTCAACGGCCCGTCGCCCAGCATCGCCATGTCTGCTGGCGTCAGGGAGACACTCCAGTTACCTGCGGCATCCACCGTTGCGGTTTTCGCAGCCAGACCACTGAGGGTGACCACGACGCGATCGCCTGATACCGCGCCCGTTACGCTACCGCCGATAAGCACTGAACCCTGCGCTTCCGTACTGTTAATGATGTCGTCGGCGGCGATGATAGAGACGGTCACCACCGGCGCTTTGGTATCGACCAGCAACGGTTCCGTGGTGGTCACGTTGTTACCATCACCCGCCACGGCGCTGGCGCTTACGGTGTAGTTTGCTTCGCCAAGCGTTGCCAGATCGGCTGCGCTCACCTCAACGCTCCATTTACCGGTGGCATCGGTCTTCGCGATGTAGCTCAGCCCTGCCAGCGTCACCAGCACCTCGGTGTCGGCGGGCAGATCGCTGGTTCCGCTAATGGTCAGCGGCTGGCCTTTTTCGGTTGCGTTGAGTACGCCATCTTCGGCCAGAGTATCGATGTCCAGTTGCGGCTTGCCGGTGTTGACGGTGAAGTCATGGGTGACGGTCTGTTCGTTCCCGGCCCGGTCGGCAATCACGACCGTGAAGTTGTTGTCGCCTTCGCTAAGTTTGGCCATTTCGCTGGCCGGAATGCCAACGCGCCACTCACCGTTGCTGTCGACAACGGTGTGATATTCCACATTGTTCACGGTCACGATAACCGTGTCGCCCGGTGCGCTGTCTGTGCTGCCGCCGTCAATCACCAGTGCCTGGCCCTTTTCGGTGGCGTTGATGATGTTATCGCCGGTCAGTGGGTTCACGGTGACCTGTGGGATAACGGTGTCGACGTTCACCACGCTGTTCTGCGTCGTGCTGTTTCCGGCGACATCGCTGACGCTGACGGCAAACGATACGCTGCCGTTGCTAATGCCGTCGAACACGCTGGCTGGCACACTCACCTGCCAGGTACCCTCGGCGTTGACGTCGGCCAGCAAGGTTTCATTCCCCACTTTCACCGTGACAGTCTGCCCTTCACCCGCGTTGGTATAACCGCTCAGGATCTGTGTCACCTGCGCTTCGCTGGCGTTGACAACGTTATCATCGGTCAATGGGTTTACCGAAAGCGTCGGCGGCGTAGTATCGAGAACGAACGTCCCGCTGGCGCTGGCGCTATTTCCCTGCGAGTTCGTCACGCTGGCTTCAACGGCAACGCTGCCGTCTTTAATGGCGGCAAACATCGCGTTAGTGACCGTCACTTCCCAGGTGCCGTCCGCTTTAATGGTGGTATCCAGTCGCTGGCCACCGACATACACCACCACCGGGTTACCTGCGGCAGTACCCACGCTGGTGCCGGAAAGCACCTGTTCCGTCGCCGCTTCGCTGGCGTTAATAATGTTATCGTTGCTGAACGCGTCAATCGCGATAGCCGGCCCGGCGGTCACTACATCCACATCGTGGCTGACAGAAATGGTGTTGCCGGAAAGGTTTTCACCGCTGGCGGTGAGTGTCGCAGAGCCGTCGATCAGTTGCTCAACATACTCTTTGGGTATTTGAGTGATCCATCTTCCGTCGTTATCGATCGAAACATTCACAGAAATAATTGTGTTTCCATCGTTATCACGCAGCACCAGTGTAAACGGGGTGCCATATGCGATATGTTCGCTGGTTCCGCTCACCAACAGAGACTGGTGTAGCTCGGCGGCGTTAATGATGTCGTCACCCGCCACCGTATCGAAACGGATCCCCGGCAGGCTGGCGTCGATAGTCATTTCACGTTCAGCCGCGCCCTGGTTATTATTGGCGTCCGTCGCGGTAACGTTGACTGTCAGTGCGCCATCGCCCAACCCGGAAAGGGTGTCAGCGTCGAGCGATAACGACCAGCGTGTACCGCCGTCAGTCAGCACCACCTGATCGCCTGTGAACGTCTGCCCGCCAATGGTGACGGTCACAGCAGTCACGGCAACATCGGTAGAGCCGGTCAGGGTGATACCGTCCTGCGCTTCCGTGTTATTCACCACATCATCATCTGCAATCGCATCAATGGTGATGTGTGGCAGCTTAACCTGAATATCCAACTGGCGGCTGGCGCTTCCGGTATTCCCGGCGGCATCCGTCGCGCTCACGCTGACGTCGTATTGATGGTTGTCCACCAGCGCCGGAAGATCTTCTTTCGGCACAATCGCCGACCAGTTACCGTTCGCTTCCGTTACGCCGTAGTAAGTTTTGCCGTTCAGACGAACGGTCACCTGTACGCCTGCGGTCAGAATATCTGACGTACCGGTCACGGTGAGATCCGTACCGCGCTCGTCGCTGCTCAGGAGATCGTTTCCGGCGATCTCGGCGATGGTCAGAACCGGTGCCGTCGTGTCGACGGCAAATGGGAAGGCGTCTGTCCCGACGTTGCCTGCGGCATCGGTGATCGTCACCTCAATCACATGCTCGCCATCATCGAGCGCCGCCAGATCGCTGGCTTTCACCCCGACGCTCCAGCGCCCGCTGCCGTCCACGATGGTCGAATAGGTGTGATCCCCCAGCGTCACCACGACTTTGTCTCCGGCGGCCGCCCCTGTGCTGCTGCCGCTGATCACCTGCGCCTGACCCGCTTCGGTCGCGTTCAGCACGTTATCAGCCGTCAGGCTATCGAGAGTGATGGTTGGTACTATCGTGTCGATCAGAACACTGTGCTCCAGCGAGGTGCTGTTCCCGGCTTTATCCGTCACCGCGATGGTCAGATCGTGTGACCCCTGCGCCAGCGTGCTGGCATCAACGACCATGCTCCAGATCCCGCCCGCAAGTACCAGCGCCGTTCCCAGCGTCTGGTTGCCAACGGATACGGTGACCGTCTGGCCAACTTCCGCATTCGTTGTGCCGCTGAGGGTAACCCCTGCAGTGGCTTCCACGCTGTTGATAATATTGTCGCCCGCGACCGTGTTGAGGGTCAGCATCGGGGATTCGGTATCGACCACGAACTGGCGTTCCGCACTGGCGGTATTGCCGTGGGCGTTAGAGACAGAAACCTGTACCGTTGTCTGACCGTCGCGCAGCGCGCCCAGGTCTGAACCACTCAACGTCAGGCTCCAGGCCCCGTTATTCACCGTCGCCGTGTACTGTTTACCGTTCAGGGTGATGATGACATCGCGACCATTTTCGACGCCGCGCGTCTCGCCGGTCAGCGTTTGTTCAGCGCCTTGCTCAACCGCATTCAGGCGATCGTCGCCAAACAGAGTATTCACCGACACCGCGACGGCTTGCGTATCGACCTCAACCGTGTGCGCAATGTTTTGCACGTTGCCCGAGGCGTTGGTACCGCTAACCGCAATCACCAGAGGGCCCTCCGGCCAGGTTTGCATCGTCTGCGGCGAGAAGAGAAGCTGCCAGTTCCCCTGGGTATCCAGCGCGGCATCGTAGTTCACGCCATTGATGACGATCGTCAGCCCTTTCAGGTTATCCAGCCCGGTTGATGTGCCGGAAAGCACCAGAGAATTGCCCAGTTCAATGGCATTGATCACGTCATCGCCTGCCACCGTATCGACACGAATCGACGGATAGGAAACATCAAGCAGGATCTCACGGCTGGCGTCGCCCCGGTTACCGTTCTGGTTCTCAACCCAGGCTTTCACCGTCAGGTCGCCATAGCCAATACTCTGC
Organism: Pseudocitrobacter faecalis; assembly: GCA_003315335.1. GTDB lineage: Bacteria > Pseudomonadota > Gammaproteobacteria > Enterobacterales > Enterobacteriaceae > Pseudocitrobacter > Pseudocitrobacter faecalis. The sequence continues at coordinate 103,282 of QNRL01000008.1, read as the reverse complement.
AACACCTCCGCGCTGACGTTCACCGACCAGGTACCATTCGCCTGCACAATGGCTTCAAGCGGCTCGCTGAGCCCGATATCGATATAGACTTTTTGCCCGGCTTCCGCGTTCACCACGCGACCGCTAATGGTCTGCTCGGTTTTGATTTCGTCATCGTTAATGACGTTATCACCAGCAATGGTGTCGATGGTCAGCAGCGGCAGCGTGGTATCCACCAGCACATCGTGGCTGACGGTTTTGTGGTTGCCCAGCGTATCGGTCACGCTGGCGGTCACGGTGTAACTGGCTTCACCCAGTCCCGATAATGCTGACGGCGGTACCGTAACAGACCAGTCGCCATCGGCGTTCGCGACAGCCGTGTATATTGCGCCGTTCAGGGTGACGGTAATGGTCTGATTCGGCTGATTGCTGGTGCCGGTGATCGCCAGATCCTGACCTTTTTCGTTCAGGTTGATGGTGTCATCACTGGCAACCGGATTGATGTTGATTTCTGGCTGTGCGGTATTCACCGTGACGGTGCTTTCCAGGCGGCCTGCGTTACCCGCCTTGTCCGAAACCGTCACCACCAGCGGGTTGCTTCCTTCGTTCAATGCGGAAACCGCAGAAGCCGGTAAGCCAATGCTCCATTTATTGTCGCTGTTCAGCGCGGTGGTGTAGTTTTTCCCGCCGATTGAGACGGTGATAATCGCTCCGGCTTCCGCATCGCTGCACGTTCCGCTAATGATTTGCGCCTGACCGTGTTCGGAGGCGTTGAGGATATTGTCGCCGGCAATATTATCCACGGTAATCACCGGCGGCAGGGTATCCACATTGACGTCGGTCGTGATACGGGTTTCATTGCCCGCCAGATCGCTGACTTTCAGATTCAGTTCAAAACTGCCCTGCGGCAGTGCGCTCTGTGCTGCTGGCAGCGTAATGCTCCATGCACCGTTGTCAGCCACCGTGCCGCTAAACCACTCCCCGTTCCATTCAACCTGTACCGTTTGCCCCTGCTCTGCGCCGCTGAAGCCGCTGACCACAAAACCGCCTTGCGCTTCGGCCAGGTTAATGACGTTATCTCCCGCGACGCTGGAAACGCTTAATGCAGGCGGAGTAACCTCAACCTCATACTGACGCCCCGCATCGGCCTGATTACCGTTAACGCTGCTGACGCTCACCTGCACGCTGGCGGAACCGTCACGTAGCGACGCTAAATCCTCCGTTGAAAGATCGACGTGCCAGCTTCCGTCATCTTCCACCCGAGCCTGATACTCATGCCCGGCAAAAGTCACCGTCACGCTCTGTCCGACTTCAATACCGGAGGTGCTGCCGGTCAACGTAATCCCGTTTGCACGTTCTTCAGCGTTGATTACGTTATCCGTTGTGACAGGATCGATACTCACCGCCACCGCGTTCAAATCAACCTGCGCCAGATGGCCGAAACTGCTGCCTGCGTTACCTGACATGTTCTGTGCGCTGGCGACGATACTCAGTTCGCCGTTTTGCCAGCGGCTGACATCCGTCTCCGGTACGATCACCGACCAGCGACCATCGCCATTCACCTGCGTGGTATAGGTGGTGGTTTCCACCACGCCATCTCGCATTCCGGTAATGGTGACCGTGACATCATGTCCTTTCGCCACGCCCGTACTGGTGCCGCTGATGGTGATATCGCCCTGGGCTTCCAGGATGTTAATAACGTCATCACCCGCGACTGTGTCGATACGCAGACCCGGTACACCGGTATCCACGCTCAATTCATACTCTGCGCTGCCGCTGTTGCCACGGCCGTTAGTGACCGTCGCGGTCGCCGTTAACGGGCCGTCGCCAAAGGCGCTGAAGGTATCTTTCGGGATGGTAACCGTCCAGACGCCGCCAGTTTCAACCGTCGTCTCGAAAGTTTGTCCGCCCAACGTCACTACGACGTTGCTGCCCACTTCGGCATTTTTCGCGGTACCGCTAATGAACTGATCCTGCCCGCTCTCTTCAAGGTTAATCACATCATCATCCGCCAGCCGCGTAATGGTGACCTGCGGTGAAGCGGTATCCACGGTGATCGGACGGCTGGTACTCTGATGGTTGCCCGTTTCGTCAGTGACGCTGGCGGTGATCGTATAGTTCGCTTCGCCCAGCGCGGCTAAATCCGCCGGAGGAACGGTGACCTGCCAGTTGCCATCGCCATCAGCTTTGACAGTGTAATCGCGCCCGTTCAGGGTCACGAGAATGTCGCGATCCGACTGATTGCTCGTACCCGTGATGGTGATGCCTGCGGCTTTCTCTGCATCGTTAACCACATCGTCAGCCGCCACCTGATTAATGGCGATTAACGGCAGATCCAGCACCACTTCCACACTGCTGGTCAGCGTGTCGATGTTGCCCGCGCTGTCGGTGACCGTAACCACCAGCGGATATTCACCAGCAAGCAGATTGCCTGCTGGCGGCACGCCCAACTGCCAGTTGCCGTTGTCGTCCAGCACCGTGGTGTAGCTTTTGTTATTAAAGGTGACGGTAACGAGGGAGCCCGGTTCCGCATTCAGGCAGGAGCCCGAAATAATCTGCGCCTGTTTCAGTTCAGTGGCGTTCAGTTTGTTGTCGCCGGTTACCGGCGTCAGCGTCAGTTCCGGAACAAGCGTGTCAACATTGACACTGTGCGTCTGGCTGCTGGTGTTGCCCGCCTTATCCTGCACGCTGACAGCCACGGTTTGCATCCCCTGCGCCAGCGTCGTGACGTCCTGTAAACCATCGATGTGTACGCGCCAGGTGCCGTCACTCGTGACGTCGGCGGTATAGGTGTCATCCAGCCATTTAACAATAACCTTCTGGCCCGCTTCGGCGTTGGTGGTACCGCTAATGTCAAAACCGGCCCCTGCTTCCAGCGCGTTGACCTGGTTATCCGTTTCAACCGTGTTGATGCTGATGGTCGGCGGCGTGGCGTCGACCACAAACTGACGTTCCGCCGATGCGCTATTGCCGTTGATATTGCTGGTGCTGACGCGGATGCTGGCCTCGCCCTCTTTCAGGCTGCCCATATCCACCGCGGCAACCTCAAGCGTCCAGCGACCGCCAGCCACTTCAACATCATAGCGATGGCCCGCGAAGGTAACAGTCACATACTGACCGTCTTCAATGCCCACCACCGCGCCGCCCAGAGTCAACGGCTCGCCGCGCTCGGTCAAATTGAGAACGTCATCCGCGGTGATAGGATCGATGGTGATCGCAGCCGCACTGAGATCCAGTTCAACTTTATGCTCAATGGCGCTTTGGTTGCCGTTGATGTTGGCAACGCTTGCGCCAATCACGACTTCGCTGCCGCTCCAGCCCGCCACTTCCTGCGAACCGATGTTGACAGACCAGCTTCCATCGGCATGCAGCGTGGTGGTGTGCGAAACGCCATTGATCGTCACAATCACATCCGCGCCCGCTTCCGCGCCCTGCGCCGTACCGCTGATCAGTAAATCCTGTTGGTGTTCGAGGATGTTGATAACGTCATCGCCCGACACGGTATCGATACGAATGCCCGGTTTGTCGATATCGATGGTGAACTGATACTGGCTTTGCGTACTGTTGCCATGTTCGTTAGTGACAGAGGCGGTCGCCGTCAGGCGACCATCGCCTAAGGCCTCCAGCATCGCCTTCGGAAGTTCCAGCTCCCAGGTACCGTTAGCCTCAACCCGCGCCTCATAATCCTGACCGCCGATGGTGATGGTCACCGTTTTTCCGGCTTCAACATTCTGGGTAGAACCCGTCAGCGTCTGCGCTGTGGCCAGTTCATCAATGTTGATGACATCATCACTATTGTTTTGCAGGCCGTCGATTTGCAGCACCGGGGATGCGGTATCCACCAGGATGGCCTGGCTTGCGCTGGCGCTGTTGCCCACGGCATCAGTGACGCTGGCAACCAGCGTATAACCGGCCTCGCCTAACAGCGCCAAATCGGCAGGCGATAACGCGACCTGCCAGACGCCGCTGTCAGCATCGGTGGTGGCCGTGTAATTTTTGCCGTTGAGGGTCAGGGTTACCTCAACACCCTTCTGGTTGCTGGTGCCGGTAAGCGTAATGCCTTCGCCACGCATCTGCGCGTTGATAACGCCGTTATTGTCTACCGCATTGATAGCGATTTCCGGCGCGGCCAGGGCGACATTGAAGTCATGGCTGCCCGTGCCAATGTTTCCGGCGCTGTCTTTGACGGTCACCAGAATAGTTTGCTTGCCTTCCTTGAGATCGAGGACGGAATCCGCAGGCATCCCAACGCTCCAGCGCCCGGCGGCGTCCAGCACGGTGGTGATGCTCCAGCTTCCTACCGCAACGGTGACAATATCGCCCGCCGCTGCGTCCGTAACGCTGCCGCTGATAATTTGCGACTGGCGATGTTCGGTGCTGTTCAGCGTGTTGTCGCTGCCGCCGACCTTATCAATGGTGACAACAGGCGCCTGGGTATCCACCAGCAGCGTTTGCGTGGTTGTCGTGCTGTTTCCGGCTTTATCCGTCAGAGTGACCACGACCTGCTGCGGGCCTTGCGGTACCTGCGCCGCATCCGCCGCATCGATCTGCGCGCTCCAGCTACCATCGGCCTGAACAACGACCTCGTACGCTTTTCCATTCCAGGTCACCTGACCTTTCTGGCCCATCTCCGCGTTGCTCTGGCCCTGAATGGTAAACCCGGCCGTGGCTTCTGCCGCGTTAATCACGTTATCACCGGTGACCGCATCGACCACAATCGTCGGTGCACTGAGATCAACCTCGTAATCCTGTGCGCTGTGCGCCTGATTGCCGTTCTGGTTACTGACGCTTACCTGCACCGTCGCGTCACCTTCGCGCAGCGAAGCCAGGTCAGATGGCGACAGGGTGTAACTCCAGCCGTTATTTTCATCAACGGTGGTGGTGTACTGATGACCCCCAAACAGAATGGTCACCGTCTGGCCCGCTTCCACACCGGATGTCGTCCCCTTCAGTACCAGCGGCTGCCCCTGCTCGGTGGCGTTAATCACGTTATCTGCGGTGACGTTCTCAATTGAGATAGCCACGGTATCGAGATCCACATCGATCGTATGCTGCCAGGAGCCGGTATTTCCGGCGTGGTCATCGACACTGGCATCAATCTTCAGCGCGTCCTTCGGCCAGCGTGCAACATCGGTCGCCGCAACGGTCACCGACCAGGTACCGTCCGCGTGCAGCGTGGTACTGTAATCCTTGCCATTCACGGAGACCAGGACAGCCGCCCCGGTATTCGCACCGCTTACCGTACCGCTGATCACTACCGGCGCGCCCTGTTCAATCAGGTTAACCACGTCATCACCTGCCACGGTGTCGATGCGGATCCCCGGAAGAGTGGCGTCAATTTCGGCCTGATATTCGCCTGTGCCACGGTTGCCGTGGACGTTGGTGACTTCCGCCGTAAAGTTCAGTTCACCATCGCCCAGCGCGGTGAGTTCATCTTTGGTTAATTCGATGTTCCATTCGCCAGCACCGTTCACGATGGCGTCTTTGCTAATGCCGCCCACGGTCACCGTGACAGTGCTGCCCGCTTCCGCGTTGACCACGTAGCCCGTCAGGATCTGCCCGGTGTTGACTTCATCGAGGCTGATGACGCTGTCGTTGCCATCAAGCCCGGTTATCACCACCTGCGGCGCGGCGGTATCCACTACCACGTTATGGCTGGTTGAGGCGCTGTTGCCCGCGCTATCGGTCACGCTTGCGCTGAGGGTGTATTGCGCTTCGCCCAGCGCCGCGAGGTCTGCCGGGGTGATCGTGACAGACCAGTCACCCTGCGCGTCGGCGGTTGTCTGGTATTCACGCCCGTTGAGGATCAGCGTTATCTGACGGCCCGGCTGGTTGCTGCTACCGCTCACCTCCAGGCTCTGGCCTTTTTCGATGGCGTTGATCACATCGTCGCTTGCCACACCGTGATTAATGGCGATTTCCGGCGCGGCAAGGCTCACGGTAAAGACATTTTCACTCTCACCGGTGTTACCGGCTTTGTCGGTAATGCTGGCGGTAATTTTCGCCTCACCTGCGGCAAGGGCCTGAATCTTGTCAGCCGCGACGCCGATGCTCCAGCGGCCAGCGGCATCCAGTACGGTGGTGAAGGTTTCTGTCTGTGCGTCACTGCCAGTGCCGTAGTACAGCGTGACGGTCACGCTATCACCCGCGATGCCCCCGGTGCTGGAGCCGGAAATCACCTGCGCCAGTTGATGCTCGCCCTGGTTTATCACGTTATCGGCGGTGAATGTGTCGATAATCACCGTCGGTGCGAGGGTATCGACCAGGATGTCCTGCGATGTGGTGCTACTGTTGCCTGCGCGATCCTGTACGGTCACCGTGACGCTTTGCGCGCCCTGACCCAGCGCGGTTAAATCTGCTTTCGGAACGGTCAGGCGCCAGGTGCCATCATCTGCTACTTCAGCGGGGTAGGATTTACCATTTAGGCGAACTGTAACAGTCTGCCCCGGCTCTGCCGAGGTGATGCCGCTCAGGATTTGCCCGGCGGTGTGCGTCGCTTCTGCCGCGTTAAGAATGTTGTCATCGGTCAGGGCGTTAATGCTAACAGACGGAGGCTGCGTATCGACAGTGACCTGCCGACCGCTACTGGCGGTGTTGCCGCTGGTATTGGTCACGCTGACCTGAATATCCGCCGCGCCATCGGCAAGATTCGACAGCACGCTTGCCGGCACGTCACAATGCCAGCTACCGTCGCCCTCTACGGTAGCGGTCAGGGTTGCACCGCCAATACGGATCACCACGGTCTGGCCCGCTTCCACGTTCTGCGTCAGACCTTCCAGTGTGATCCCCGCCCCTTTTTCGGCGGCATTGATCATGTCATCGCCCGTCACCGGGTTGATGGAGACAGCGACCGGGTTGAGATCGACGGTCACACCATGACTGCCGGTTGCCTCGTTGAAGCCGTCATTAGCAGAGACGGTGATGGTCAGGCTGTCCTGCCCCTCAACCAGCGTTTTCAGTTGGTCGCTGCTGATGCCCGTCTGCCAGCGCCCGCCAGGGCCAATCTGCGCGGTAAACGCTTGACCATTGATCTCCAGTTGTACAGTCGTGCCTGCCTGAATATGGCTGCTGGTACCGCTGATGGTCAGGGATTGATTCAGTTCGATGGCGTTAATGATGTCATCACCGGAGACGATGTCCACGCCGAGACCCGGCAGGTTAGCGCTGATCACGAATGCCCCGTGAGTCGTGGCGCTGTTGCCGCTGAAGTTGGTCACGGTGGCGGTGATATTCACTTCAGTGTCGCCCAGCGCCTGCAACTGCGCGGAGGTCACTTCCCTCTCCCAGCTCAGATCGCTTTTAACGACAGCGTTGCCCAGCAAAATGCCGTTCAACGAAACAGCGACGGTATCGCCCGGTTTCGCATAGCTGACAGAACCGGTGATGAACTGGCTTTGCGCCACATCGTCCACGCCCAGCAGGTTATCGCCAGCGACGGTATTCAGCGTCACCACTGGCGATAAAGTATCCACTACCAGCTTGCCGCTGTTTTCCACCGCGTTACCAATCGCGTTGGCCCCCGCGACGGTCACCGCGTAGGTGGTGTTATCCAGTGACACCAGGTCTTCCACCGGGACAATGACTGACCAGCAGTTGCCCCCGCCCTGCGCGCTTTCAACGGTAGACTGATAAACCTGGCCGTTCAGAGTAACGGTTAATTCAGTGCCCACCGCAAGGTTAGTGGTACCGGAAATGGTCAACGGCTGGCTGACACTATCCGCGTTCAGCGTCTGCGCACCATTGATCTCATCAATCTGGATTACCGGCGCTTCCGCCGCCATCGTGAAGGTGTGCTCACCGCTGCTGACGTTGCCCGCCGCATCGGTGATGGTAATCTGGGCCGTGTGCTGCCCCTGCTCAAGCTGGCTAATCAGCGCAGGGGTTAACGGCGCGCTCCACTTCCCGTCGCTGGAGATCGCGCCGATTATCGTGGTGCCATTGATGGTCACTTCCACTTTGCTACCCGGCGCGGCATCGGTGGTACCGCTGAGGATCTGCACTTCCGATTGTTCCTGGGCATTCAGCACGTTATCAGCAGTCAGGCTATCCACCGTGAGGGCTGGCCCGATGCTGCTTATTGTCACGCTGCCCGTCGTGGTGGTTTCGTTACCCGCCTTGTCGCTGACCGTGACGGTAATGGCATTCGGCCCCTGAGGGAGCGTTGCAAGCGCGTCGGCATCGATGGAAATCTGCCATTTTCCGCCAGCCTGGACGGTGGTCGTCCAGCTCTTGCCGCCAATGTTTACGGTGACCGTCTGCCCTTCTTCGGCGTCGGTTGTACCACTCAGGCTTTGCGCTGTCGCCAGCTCACCGCTGTTAAGAACGTTGTCATCAGTCAGCTTATTGATTGTCGTATTTGGTGCCTGGGTATCCACCATCAGGGTTTGTTCACCCGTGATGATATTGCCGGTGCTATCCGTACCCGTGACCTTGACCTGATGCGTACCCTGTGCCAGCTTGCCGATATCGGCGGCAGGCACCGAAACCTGCCAGCTTCCGTTTGCGCCCACTTCTGTGGTGTACGTTTTGCCGTTTAGCGTCACAGTGAGCGTGGTGCCCGCCGCGAGCTCTTTTGACTGTCCGCTGACGATAACGGCGCTGGCCGCTTCTGTTGCGTTGACGACGTTATCGCCGCTCACGGTATCTGCGGTAATACTGGCCTTCGCCGTCACCACTTCCAGGGTGATTTTGCCGCCATCGGTAGTTTTGCTCCCGTCGATCTGCACCACGCTCCAGGTATGCGAGCCTGCATCCTGGGTCGGTAACGTCACTTTCCAGGTGCCGTCGCTGCTGACCATCGCGCTGGCGACGGTGTTGCCGCTGGCATCTTTGATTTGAATCGTGCTACCCGGCTGCCCGGTGCCGGAGAACGTTGGGGTGGTGTCATCGGTCAGCGCATTGCTGCTCAATACGCCCTGCTTGTCACCCTGATCGTCAGAGACAACAAACGACGGCTTTGCCGTCTCAACAGGCCTGGTATTATCGATGACAGTGGTATGGCTCCCCCCACCATCATCATTTGCCAGCAGAGCGCCAATGCCGCCGCCCACCAGCACGCCGCCTGCAATCCAGCCCCACGGCAGGTTATCCAGCGCGTTCTGTTCGATAAAAGGTTCAATACTGGCAATCGGCGTCGCCTGCGGCGTCAGCGCAACCTGGCCCATGCCCAGGCTTTCGCCCGTTTCGGCAAAAGTGATATGGGTCAGTTGCTGGTTGTCATCCATAAACACCAGCTCTGACTGTTTACCGTCCTCTTCGCCAAAGGCTGAAAAATAGTTGCTGCAGCGGATGACCGAGCCATCTTTCATGTAGATGAGCAGGTCTTGTCCCTGACGAACATATCGCTCGACGTTTGCCGGCGCCCCCTGAATCTGCACTACGCTCGGTTCGGTCAGTAAAATGGAGAGATTCCCCTCACTGTTGAGGACTGTTTTACTGGCGGTTTTACGGGCGATGATATTGATTGTTTTAGACACAGGAGGCTCCTTGTAAGTATCTGCGGAACTGCGTTTTTCCTGAGATGGCGAATAAGGGATCCCCTGAGAAATCAATCCCATTTTTCACAATCTGGCTCGCATTTATTTTTTGCGGGCTATTTCAGTTCCGGTAGTGTCGAGGTTACGTGTTTTTGAATTCCTACTAACGGCAATAAATTGTCTGTTGCGGCGGCATAGTTCACCGCCGCAGTCCAGCCATCGAAATCAGCAAGGGTTTGCGAGTAAGCAGCCTGATACACATCCTGCTCAACGCTGAGCAAATCATTGAGGCTGCGTTTGCCCAATTTGTACTCATCCCTGTAAACGTCACGGGTGCGAATCGCATTGCGATGCTGCAACGCTCCCGCGGCTTCGCGCCCCTGTGCACCACGCCAGTCGGCGGCGGCAACGGAGGCTTTTTGCAGCACGTCGAATTTGGCTTGCTCTACGCGCGAAGAGGCCATTTTGCGCGCTTCCTGCGCCTGAGCGATACGCGCTGAAACGGCGCCGCCCTGATAAATCGGCGCATCGACCACCACCTGGATTTGATCATCCCAGTAGTTACGGTTGCTGGACTCATAGCGCGTGCGCCCTCCGCGAACACTGACCGACGGCCAGTGTTCGGATTTTGCGCCTTCGACGTTGTAACGTGATGCCTGCTCGTTAGCTTCGGCGGCCATCACCGCCGGAATATGGGAGTATTCAATTTCGGAGAGCGGTTTTTGCTCAAGGGCTAAAGCCTCAGGCAAAGGGCGATAGGTTTTGGCGGTGATCCCGGTCAGCACGCCGAATCGAGCCGTCGCGCTCTCAAGCCCGGCGCGATACTGCTCAAGCGTCGCCTGCATGCCGGCCATCCGGGTTTCGGTTTGTAACACTTCGGAACGGGAGTTGAGCCCCGCGTTTGCCCGGTACTCAGACAACTGACGGACGTTATCCAGCGCCTTCCAGCCCTCTTCAGAGACACGAATCAACGCCTGATAACGCAAAATATCGATGTAGGAAAGCGCCGTTTCCTCCGCAACGCTCGTGAAGGTGCTCATTAACTGGAAACGGTAGCTATCCCGTTGTGATGACTGTTTATCGATCGCGCTATTGGTACGACCAAAATCGTAGACCAGCTGGGTAATGCTCATTCCCCACTGGGCGGAATTGTTCATCGAACCGCTGGAATCCGTCGTCCGGCTATGTCCGGTACTGCCAGACAGCGCAACCTGCGGAAACCATGCGCTGCGCGCTTCATCCACCATGCCCTCTCCTATTCCAAGCTGGGCGGCCTGCTCGTTAACGGAGGGATCGCGATTAAGCGCAAACAGAACGCTTTCTTTCAAATCCACCACCGCTGCCTGCGCAATATCCGGGCGAGACGCCCAGGCCGGAGCGGGGGCGGCGATCGCCGGGGGGATCTGCATCACTATTGCCATAACAATAATCGGAAATAAGACTGATATTTTCAGAGGAGCCATCCTTTTCACTCACGCTGCTTTTCATGACCAGGTTCCAATTATTATTCCTGAGGCAAAATAAGCACCTCACTACGAATTAATACATCAAAATCATTAATGATACTGATCAATAGCCTGTTCACTGACCTTGCAACCACAAAGTTCACCCGATCACTCAGCAGTAAAATTGAAAAATTTTTCTTTTGAGAATTTTCATTAAGAAAAATCTAACACAACCCAAACACCATATCCACACTAACAATGTAAGATTTTTGTTAATAAGATCGCATATCATTAAATCATACAAACAACCCCCTACCGCAAGAAGGGTTAAAGTAAAAAAAAGATCTGTTTCAACACGTTAGAAAAGAACACCTTAAGCACAAAACGTCACTTTGATAAAATCACCCCTCTAAACACTCGCTTGTAGAAACATCTTCGTAGCACTAAAAAAACAAATAAATTAATCAATCACCGTTATTTATAGTTAGGTTTCCCTTTTCTTTTATTAGCAATACTTCTTAATTCAAGATGAATACCCCTCTAAAGAATAGTTCAGGGAAATCGATCAATATACGTAATTATCGTGAGCAATCGGACACCGCAAAAACGTATTTTCGACGGCAAAGAAAAGAGAGCAACCCAGATAAAACCAGGCGTTTAAAGGATTCCACAAAGAATGTCCAGAGGGGGGTAAAGCGTTCAGTGAGGTCAACTGTTCTTAGGGATCTCTCGCTGAAAAAAATGGACTACAGTGAATCATCACCATTAAGAAAAGATAAACACTCATAAAACCCTTTACCGCAGGAGAATGCATGGAACTGCGCCATTTGCGCTACTACCAGGAAGTGTGCCGCACGCTGAGTTTTTCGCGGGCGGCGGAAAACCTTCACATCGCGCAGCCGCCGTTGAGTCGGCAAATCCAGCAACTGGAATCACAACTGAACGTCACACTCATCACACGTACTCGCCCGCTGGCGCTGACCGAAGCCGGTACTTATCTTTATCAGCAAATCGAACCGCTCTTTAACCGACTGGAAGAGATCGCGCACCAAACCCGGTAGATTGCCCATGCCTCACGCGCACGTTTGAGCATCGGGTTTGCGCCTTCCATGCTTTATGGAGCGCTGCCCTCGCTTATCCGGCGGCTTAACGATGAGAATGATATTGCTGTTGAGATGCAGGAGATGGTCACGCTGCGGCAAATCGACGCGCTGAAGAAAGGACGGATTGACGTTGGCTTTGGCCGTATTTATCTGCATGACAGCGAGATTGAGCAGTTAACGATCCGTGAGGAGCCACTGGTGGCCGCGCTACCGGGCAACCACGCGCGAAATGGCGACCCGATAAGCCTGGCCGAACTGAGTCAGCAGCCGTTTATTCTCTACCCTGCACAACCGCGTCCGGGCTACGCGGATCACACGCTGCGCATATTTGAGCAACATCATCTGAGTATCGACCAGCGTCAGCAGGCGAATGATATGCAAACAGCACTCGCGCTGGTTGCCGCAGGTTTAGGCGTCGCACTGGTACCTGAATCAGCAAAGCAAATTCACCATGAGGGCGTGCGTTATGTCTGCGTAAAGGAGCCTCATGTCACCTCGCCCATCATCCTGAGCTATCGTAAACATGAGGCCAATCCGCTGGTTGAACGTTGCAAAAATCTACTGCGTTCCGCGAGCGGTCAGTGAACCGCAATCCCATCCTGCGCCGCCTGCTGCTGCACGTAACGGCGGCGCAGCAGCAACAGGCTGGCAAAGGAGATGACCAGCGGCACAATCAGCACCAGGAAGAAGCCGCCCGTGCCCGCGCTGCTCAGCACAAGCCCGCCGATGGCTGAGCCCACAATCGCCCCCATGCGTCCCATGCCAATCGCCCACCCCATCGCAGTGGCGCGGACAGCCGCGGGATAGGTGGCGACCACCAGATAATTTAACGCCAGCTGCTGTCCACCGACGCCAAATCCAGCGAGGGCGATAAGCAGAAATACGCTCAGCCAAAGCTGTTGAAGTATCGCAACGCTCAATGCCAGCGCAACGGCGATACCGACGGCAAACATCAGATAGAGGATCTTCAGCGTGTTGATACGCGGCAGGAACCATGACAAAGGCAGCGCAAAGGCAATAAACGCGGCATTGACCGTTACCGAGGCGTAGGGCGCATCGGCGGGCGCAAGGCCAGCCTGCTTGAGCAGCGTGGGAAGCCACGACAGCAGCATAAACCACGCCACCCAGTTGAAGAAGTAGACGCTCCAGATGCCCGCGGTGGTCAGACGCAGAGAGCCGCTGAACAGATGGCTGAGACGGGAAACAGGTTGGGCGGTAACGGCAGTATCCTGAGCGGAAGTCTCCGGCAGAACCACTTCTCGTCCGGCGATGCGGCTCAGAATCGCGTTAGCTTTTTTCAGCGAGCGAGCGCTGCGGCGAGCGTAAAGGGATTCCAGCGAATCGGGAAGCAGGAAGAGAATCACGCCCAGCAACAGCAACGGCGCGGCGCCGCCAACCAGATAAATACTTTGCCATCCCCAACGCGGTAACAGTTCTGCGGCCAGCAGGCCGCCAGACATAGCGCCTGCGGGGAGCGCCAGCAGCACGCCGGTGGTCACAAGCCCACGGTGGCGATGCGGTGAATACTCCGCCGCCAGCGACAGTAACACCGGCGTGGCGCCGCCCATGCCAAACCCGGCAATGACGCGCAGTACAAAAATGGAATCAAGATGGGTGCTCCATGCGGTTAACAGCGTGGCAACGGAGAAAATCAGCACGCAGACCATCAAGGTAATGCGTCGGCCCACTCTGTCGCCCAGCATGCCCAGTAGCATCGCGCCCACGGTCATGCCCACAATCCCCGCCGTCAGTACCGGTGCCAGATTTTTAATCTCCACACCAAAAGCCTCGATCATCGCGGGCCCGGTAAAAGCCACCGCCTGCGTATCAAAACCGTCAAACAGCGCCACCAAAAAGCAGATGGCAACAACCCGCCACTGCACTGCCGAGAAGCGGATATCAATCACGCTTTTGATCAGTTCATCGCCTGCTTTATGCATTTGCTCTTCTCCATCTGTGGTTCTTTTTAGCAGAGGGAGAATCTATAAGTTATTTTTATATTGAAAACCAATACCTTATAAAGAAAGGAAGGATACCTTTTAGGTATTAAGCCGACCACCTGAAAAGGCATGTTGCTACAGACGATGCAAGCGCTTCTCTTCCAGCAGCAGTTTGATCACTATGCTGTCGAGATTCCGCCGCATCGGTTCACTGATACGTTTAAACTGACAAGAGAGATGCCAGGCGGGGGCCCCATCGTCATCAGGCGCTGCCATTTTTTCACTGCTTAACACAAACAGATCCGCGGCAAGCGTTCCGTGGCTGCCGAAATCTAACTCAATATTGCGTAGCGTCGTTCTGACCAGCGCCTGAGCGCGTTCGCTATCATGCGTAATCAGCGCACAGCCTCCCGGCGACAGATCTTTAATGCGAAACTGGTAATAGAGGCCATCGTTAAATTTACCCTGCGCGGTGTAAACACGACGATCGCTAAACGTTAAACGGGGATGCTTACGGCGTTGCGTCACATTGATCGCATTGGGATAGTGAATATACAGCCAGTTTTCGCCCTCGCGGGATTGAAGCGCTGAAGCCACAGCATGGAATTCGAATTTCCCGGTATCGGCAAAAATTTCGACCGCGAGATCTTCTTCAACGTCCGGCGCATCGCCCTCCCACGGAACGTAAAAACCAGACGCATCCAGTTTTTGAATTTTGCAAAGCACATCGGTGTTTTTGCTATGAATATCAACCAGACACCCTTTTTTCAGAGCCTCGCGAATAATCGCCACACTCTCAAACAAACCCTGCTTCACGTATGATTCGTCCATAATTCTCTGACCAGAGGAAACTGCACTCAACCGCCCTGACAGGGTTAATGCGAGTTCACCAATAAGCTAACTGCGAATAAGCCGATATCACTCAAACCTGAAAGTGGCTGAGTTCCATAAATATGCCGAGTTTTTGCAATAATGCCAGGCGAGTTCAATACAGAATAGATTTATCTGTATTCAATATGTGAATTAGCTGTTAAGTCGTAAAATTATTGTTTAAAAACACATATGCCGGAGCAAACGCTATATGCCTCTTTTTGCTAAAAAAGAGAACCGCGTCTTTCATTTATATGGCGGATGATCTTATCAGAATTGCTAACCTGTTCTTATTGCTTTTATCTATCAATGTATTCGGTTTAATTGATTGATTCCAATATATAATCAATTCTCATTTAGGAAATGACTTAGCCTAACTTACGAATATTCCAGGGTTTTTCCGATAAAACATAAATATGAGTTCTAATCAACTGTTTCTACCTATCAATAACAACCCATTAAAATATTAAAACAATCCTTGTAATCAAACTGTTGCTGTAAATTTCATCGCACTCAACTTGCCTGCACTGGCTGGTTGCATGCCTGGCTGCACTGCATTCACTTTCAGTGCTGACTACTTATGTCGTTTTTCAAAAAAAATACATGGAGTTAAAATGAATAAGAAATTGCTGCCGATTGCGGCTCTCATTATTTCCGCATCAGCAATGAATGCTTATGCAACAAATGGCAAAGTCAATTTTACCGGTGAAATTATCGAATCCACCTGTACTGTGACCTCTGGTGACCAGAATAAAGACGTTTTCATTGGTAAATATCCTACCAGTGCATTTGCCAATAAAGGCGATGTCACCGCCTCCAAAGCCTTCACCATCAACCTGGAAAAATGCGAAGCGGGCGATTACTCCCTGCGCTTCGATGGCCCGTCAGTTGCGGGTAACCCGAACCTGCTGTCCGTTGACCAGGCAGGCGGCGTCGGTATTGAAATTCTGACTAACGACGAAAAAATCATCCCGATTAACCAGGATGCCGATGCCAGCTCCCCATGGGTAAATGTTGCCACCACTGGCGATGCCAGCGGTACCGCGACCTTTAACCTGAAAGCACGTTACAAATCATTCCTGGACAAAGTGACTGCCGGTACTGCAAACGCCAGCGCGACCTTCACCATCGAATACAAATAATTACGGATAACGGATGTTAGCCACGGATGGCTAATAAAATATAACTGGAACAGGTAAATGAAAAAAATAGTAGCAGCCTTATTACTGCTGGCGTCATTAGAGGCATCTGCGGGTATCCAGGTCGATCAAACGCGTGTGATTTATAACGGCAATGAAAAATCCGCCGCGCTGTCCATTCATAACGATACGGATGAAACATGGATGGTTCAGACCTGGCTGGATACCGGAGATTCATCCGCTACGCCTAAGAATTTACCGATGCAGGCAATTCCACCGATATTAAAACTGGCGGGCAATAAAGACGCTATTTTGCGTTTCATCTACTCTGGCGCAGGCTTACCGACCGATCGAGAAACCGTCTACTGGATTAACGTTCAGGAAATTCCCCCTGCATCAAAACAAGAGAACGTTCTGCAAATTGCCATACGCACTCGCGTGAAACTTTTTTATCGTCCAACCACGCTGAAAACCACCCTGCAAAAAGAAGTGGAAGCATTGAGCTGGCGTAAACAAGGTAATCAGCTGGTGGTCACGAATAACGGCCCGCTGCACATCACTTTTGGTACGTTGACCCTGAAAAATGGCACCAGCAAAACCTGGAAAGTGAATGCCGATATGGTTAATCCGATGGATTCACTGCGCATCAACTTACCGGCCGGCGCGTCTATCGCCGATCAGCTCTCTTTCACCTTTATTAATGATTTTGGCGGACACACGGAAATTAAAGACATCCGCCTGGAATAAGGGATAAGTACAATGGCCAGCCATAAGATAAGGACTACACCGGGACGTCTGGCGCAACGAATTCGTTGCGCCGTTTACGTATCAACAATGCCATTGTTGGCGACGCCGTTTGTTAACGCGGAAGAACAGTTCAATACCTCTTTTATCCACGGGGCTGACAATGCCTCGCTTGTGCAAAGCTTATCCAACAGCGATGATATCCTGCCGGGTCACTATCCCTTTGATATTTATCTGAATAAAGTTCGCGTCGATCACCTCGACGTTGAATTTAAAAAAGATGGCCCCAATACCCCAGGCTATTTTTGTTTAGATGCAGAGAGCTTCCGTCAATATGGCGTTCTGGTGCCAGAAACGGCAGGAAGCAGCGCGTGTTACGATCTGGTCAAAGGGATCCCCGGCAGCAGCGTTAGCTGGAATGCGGCATTGCAGGAGCTGGATATTTCCGTTCCACAAACCGAGCTTGAACCGCGCCCGCAGGGAATGATTTCACCACAAGTGTATGACGACGGGATCAACGCCGCATACTCTAACTATGCCTACAGCGGTAGCCATTCCCGTTACACCAGCAACGGGGCAAAGCACGATAGCGACTACTCCTTCCTGACGCTGAATAACGGTATCAATATTGGTGCCTGGCGCTTTCGCAACAACGCAACCGTCTCGAAAGAGAGCGGACGAAACGCGCAGTGGAACTCGGTGTCCAGTTGGGCGGAAACGGACATTGTGCCGTGGCGCAGCCGCGTCTTAATTGGTCAAAGCAACACCAATAACAACGTTTTCGATAGCTTCCAGTTCCGTGGCGCACAACTTTCCAGCGTGCCGGAAATGCTGCCGGACAGTCGCCGCGGCTACGCGCCGGTGGTGCGCGGCGTCGCTAACAGTAACGCCCGCGTGGAAGTGCGCCAGAACGGCTATACGGTTTACAGCACCGTCGTACCGCCAGGGCCGTTTGCCCTGAATGATATTCACCCCAGTACCCTGAGCGGTGACCTGGACGTCACGGTGATTGAAGCCGATGGTACGCGCCATAACTTCACGCTTCCCTACTCCTCCGTGCCGAATATGCTGCGTGAAGGGATTTGGGAATATCAGGTGACCGCCGGGAAATATCACGATGGCACCACCGATTACGAACCAAACTTTATTCAGGGTACGGTTTCTCACGGCGCGGGCTGGGACATCACCCCGTACGGCGGGATAATCGTGGCTGAAAACTACCGCTCCGGCGTGCTGGGTATCGGTAAGAATATGGGCGACTACGGCGCGGCGTCCGTCGATGCGTCCTGGTCCGACACCGATCTGGCTTCCGGCGACAGTAAACGCGGCGCCAGCGTCCGTTTCCTGTACTCTAAATCCCTGAATGCGCTGGGCACCGAACTACAAATTGCAGGTTATCGTTACTCCACTTCCGGCTTCTATGATTTCTCAGATGCGGTGACCGAACGCTCCAACTGGAAAAACGGTTTCTACCAGACGGAATATTACGATCAGGAAGGCGATAACAGCGGCGCGCCGTCATGGGCAACCCAGAGCCAGCGCCGTCGTTATTACGAATCAATGCGTTATAACAACAAACGCCAGCGTGTCGAACTGACCGTCAACCAGCACGTGGCCGGGGCGTCGTTGTATGCCACCTTTACCCGCCAGAACTACTGGAACACCTCATCGTATGACCGCACCATCCAGACCGGGATCAACACCAGCTTCCATTCAGTGAACTACAGCCTGTTCTATCAAAGCAGCCGCAGTAACTATGGCTACAGCGACAACAGCGTCAACGTCAGCGTGTCGATTCCGTTCAACATCTTCAGCCCGGATAACCAAACCGTCGCGTCCTTTAACGCCTCGCACAGTAAACAGAGCGGCGATGGCTACAGTGCGGGCCTGAGCGGCACGCTGCTGGATGACCACCGCATGAACTACTTCGTCCAGAGTGGTCATTCCCAGTATGGCGGCGATACCAGCGTAGCAAACCTGGGTTATATGGGCAGCATGGGTAACGTGGCGCTGGGCTACAACTACAACAACAACTATCAACAGACGTCCCTCAACGTCTCTGGTGGCGTAGTGGCACACTCTGGCGGCGTAACGCTGTCGCAGCCACTGCAAAACACCTTTGTGCTGGTGAAAGCGCCGGGCGCGCAAGGCGTGCGTCTGGAAAACCAGCCAGGGGTGGCAATCGACCGGTTTGGCTATGCGGTGTTGACCTCTGCAATGCCGTATCGCCATAACCGCGTCGCACTGCGTACTTCTGATATTGGTAACGGAATGGAAATCCCGCTGGCGGCAAAAGATATCGTGCCAACACAGCGCGCTATTGGTCGTGTCGAGTTTGAAACACATCGTGGTCATAGCCTGCTGATCCACGCCAAACTGGCAGACGGCTCTGTACCGATGATTGGCGCCAATATCTTTAACCAACAGGGCGTTAACGTCGGCGTGGTCGGCACGCGCGGCGAAGCCTATGTGGCGGGCATCGAAAGCGGCGAGCGTCTGCGGGTGAAATGGGGCGACGATGACAGCATGTCCTGCACTCTGCCGATACCTGAACTGCCTCCTGTCGATCGCGATCAACCCGGTGGTTACCAGGTTGTGTCTATCACCTGTAACCGGAACTAAAGGATATTTACCATGCGGATTTTTAATCCACTGCCGCGCACCGGGCTGCTTCTGCTGATTTTGTCCGGCGCGCTATTCTCCACCAGCAGCTATGCGCTGACCTGTAAACGCGCCAGCGACGGTAGCGTCGAGCAGATCATCCCGCTGGATCATCAGATCAACGTTTCTACCGCCAATCTGACGGCAGGCACCGTGTTGTGGCGCTCACAAACTTTTACCTCGACCTTTAAATGCACGGATACGAATAATCACCCGCAGGGGGAAGATGCCTACCTGTGGTGGGATCCGGACGTTAAGATGTCGGCTATCCACAATTCTCTGGAAGTCGGTGTGACTTTCCTTGGAACAGATATTGATCCAACCAAAATCAAGAGTACCGACATTGGCCCAGGTACAGTATGCCAACGGACGGCGGGTGGACGGTGCAGGCCCCCTGCACTTCCGCAGACCATCACGGCATCCTACGCTATTTATATCAAAGCAACCGGCAACCCACCGCCTTCCAACGGTGTGATTAACGATCAGAGCAAATATGCCGCCTTCCAGGTCGATGGTGAAGGCGGCTTAAACAACCAGCCAAACAGCAACTTCCGCGCTTATGTTTCCGGGCTTGGCAATATCAGGTTCATCTCCTGTAGCCCGAAAATCACCGTCTCAGCCAACAACGGCGAAACGGTAAACTTTGGCGCGATCCCGGCGCGTAATGCCGTGGTCGGGAAGATTGAGAAACAAGTGCCGTTCAGCATTCGCGCCGACCTGACCGGTCAGGGCCAGGATTGTGAAAAACAGACCCTGATGGCGAACTTCAGTACCACCTACCCGACGCAGGATAACCAGGTCATTCTACCGGAACAGAACAGCGGTTTCGGGATTTTGCTTTCCCGCGCCGATTCGCCGAACACCTGGATTAACATGAACACGCCAACGGAGCTGGGCTATGTGAACGGGAGCGTCGTGGAGAGTAATTTTCTCGCCAGCCTGAAATGGCTTAGCGCAACGCCGAAAGTAGGCAAATTCAACGCGTCAGCTAATATTGACGTGACCTTTAAATAAAACGAGGACACTCCCGGAAAATGTCGCTGACCTCCGCCGAGCCAACCGGACTGCGCTATGTTTTTCAGCCAATGTTCGACCGCGCAGGCAAAATGATTGCCGTTGAGTGCTTAACCCGGTTCACGCAGGTTCCGGGAAGCACGGCCATCACCGTAGAGCAGTTCTTTAGCGAGGCGTCTGAGGAGCTTCGCGCCCGCATTTTGCAGGAGCAAATTGCGCTGGTGAAGAGCTATCAGTGGTGGTTTCAACAAAATGACGTGATGGTCACTATTAATGTTGACGAAGCCACGCTGCACTTGCTGAACGATGACTTTATTGCCGATTGTGTAAAAACAATCGGCTGCCTGCATTTCGAGGTGAGCGAGTTTTCCAGCACCCTGGTAAAACGCAACCCAGCCATCGATGCGCTGGGCGATAAATATTCGTTCTGGCTGGATGATTTTGGCGCGGGCTATGCCGGGTTTGGCGCACTGGCGATGCAGTCGTTCCGTTTTATCAAAATGGATAAAAATCTGCTGTGGAACCTGTGTGATAAGAAAAACGGACAGCAGTTGATGGCCTCGCTGCTGCACTACTTCAGCGCCAACCACTACCAGGTGATCGTTGAAGGAATTGAAACGCAGGAGCATCTGACCTGGCTTGATAACATGCCATGGTTTGCGTTACAGGGATTGCTGTGGCAAGAACAGAGTATTGAAGCCCTGACTGCCGGCCACTCCAACGCCAATTATCTCCCCCGTCAGACCCATCACTAATTCCATACGTTTTCATTATTCTATATTCCCATGCGCTAAAGCGTCTTGCTTTATCGCATGGTTTTACAAATAATCAAAAAATACTTAACAACAATATAATGCATCAGTTATCATACCTACTAAATAGGCGACAACTTTTCTTCAGATAATTCCCTTTCAACCTCAAAAACATGAATAAAAATTTTTTATAACTCAGTCAAAAAATTTAAATATCATGTCATTAATATTTTTTTCCACGCCATGACAATAGTTATCCTCAATCAATAGCATCATCTTATTAAAATATTCCACGTTGACTTGTAAAATTCCTAATCCATAAAGAGGAGACGTTGACGCCTTATTCTTTTTTGTAATTACATTTACATCAATCATAACCTTTCACATAACTTGTCACAATTTGACAAACTGTGACGCACAGACAATAGTTATTCCATCCCGATAGCTTCAGATAAATCTGAAGCTATTTCTATGGTATGGAGCCAGCAATGTTAAATAATAAAACCAAACGAATCAGCCAGGCGGTGGCGTTGTCACTCGCCCTGTGTGGCGTTAGCTATGCCGCAACCACAAGTCATGCTTCATCGGCAAAGCACCCGGAAGTCCAGGCCAATGAGCCCTTTTCCGCGCACGTCCTGACCAGCGGCCTGGATGCGCCGTGGGATATGGTGTGGGGCCCGGATGGATATTTATGGGTTACCGAACGTAAAGCCGCTTCTATCGATCGCATCGACCCAAAAACCGGCGAGAAAAAAGTCGCGATTACGCTGAGCGGCGTCCATACCGGCCCGCAACACGAAGGTGTCTTAGGTCTGGCTTTATCGCCAAACTTTATGAAAGCGGGTGGCGATAATTATGTGTATACCGCTTATACCTATATGAACGGTAATGAAGAACACGCCAAAATTGTTCGTCTGGAATATGACGAAAAAACTCAAAAACTGGGTAACGAAAAAGAGATCCTGGCAGGTTTTCCGGCGGGGAATGACCACAACGGTGGGCGTTTGCGCTTTGGGCCGGATGGTAAACTTTATTACACTATCGGTGAGCAAGGGCATAACCAGGGCGCGAATTTCTGCAAACCTATCGATGCACAGCGAATTCCAACTGAAGATGAGCTGAAAAATAAAAATTACGCCGCTTATGCCGGTAAAGTGCTGCGTTTGAATACCGATGGTTCTATTCCGGAAGATAACCCGACTATTCACGGCATTAAAAGCCACCTGTTCACTTACGGTCACCGTAACCCGCAGGGGCTGGTCTTTGTTGGCGATACCCTTTACGCCTCTGAACAGGGCCCATCTTCTGACGATGAACTCAACATTCTGGAAGCGGGTGGAAACTACGGTTGGCCGCACGTAGCGGGCTTCCAGGACGATCAGGCTTACGTTTACGCAAACTACTCGAAAGCTGAAAACTGCCCGTCGCTGAAATGGGATCCGAACCATATTCCGGCTGGCGTACCGGTGCAAAAAGAGAGTGAATGGAAAGCCGCTGACTTTAAAGCGCCAATCAAAACCTTCTTCACCGTCAAAGAGGGCTACACCTATAACGACGCCAGCTGCAGCGCGGATTCTGCGTACATTTGTTGGCCGACTATTGCACCGTCAAGCGTAGCGTACTACCCCGCAGATGGCGTGATCAAAAGCTGGCGTAACTCCATCATCATCAGCTCGATGAAAAACGGCGCGCTTTATCGCGTTCTGCTGAACGCCGATAAGAAAAACGTGCAGGGCGACGTGGCGAAATACTTCCACACCGCCAACCGCTACCGCATGGTGGTGGTCAGCCCGGATACGCGTAAAATTTTCGTTGCCACCGATAACTTCGGCAACGTGATGGATGAGTCTAACCATCCGACGCACAACCTGAGCAACCCGGGTTCGATTATCGTCTTCGAATACACCGGTAAATAATGCGCTTGCAGGCGGGCCCATTGGCCCGCCTGAATTCTTTCCCTTTCCTATAAAAAACACACAGATGAAATTAACTCTGCCCCTCTCCGGTCTGGCGGCCTCGTTTGCGCTGGCACCGGTTTCATGCGTTTACGCGCAGGATGCCTCATTCGTCGCCGCTGCGGCTGACGGTGAACAAACCATGATTGTGAGCGCGGCGGCCAGTTCCGGGCTTTCCGCATTAGACACGCCAGCCGCGGTCTCGGTGAATTACGGCGAGGATATTCGTCACGCCGCGCCGCGCATCAACCTCTCTGAAGGGTTGGCCGATGTGCCGGGCCTGCAAATTCAGAACCGACAAAACTTCGCCCAGGATTTACAGATGTCGATTCGCGGTTTCGGCGCGCGCTCGACCTTTGGTATTCGCGGACTCCGGCTTTATGTGGACGGTATTCCGGCGACCATGCCGGACGGTCAGGGGCAACTCTCCAATATCGATATTGGTTCAATTGAGCGTATCGACGTGCTGCGCGGGCCGTTCTCCGCACTCTATGGCAACGCCTCCGGCGGCGTGGTGAACGTGGAAACGGAAACCGGAAGGCAGCCAACGACAATCGAAAGCAGCAACTATTACGGCAGTTTCGGCACCTGGCGCACCGGGTTAAAAGCCACGGGGGCGGTGGGTGATGGCACGCAGAAAGGCGACGTGAACTACACCGTCTCCAGCAGCCGGTTCTCTACGCACGGTTTTCGCGATAACAGTGCCGCACACAAAAATCTGCTCAATGCCAAACTGGGCGTGAAGGTGAACGACACCGGCAGCCTGACGCTGCAGCTTAACAGTGTGGATATCACCGCCGACGATCCGGGCGGTTTAACCCGTAAAGAGTGGAAAGATAACCCGGCGCAAGCGCCGCGCGGCGAACAGTATCGCACGCGCAAGACCGTCAAACAGACGCAGGCCGGGCTGCGCTATCAGCAGGGATTGGGTGAACACGACGACCTGAGCGTGATGACCTGGGCCGGTATCCGTGAGACCGTGCAGTACCAGTCTATTCCGTACTTTGTGCAGCAACGCAGCGAAACGCATCCAGGTGGCGTGATCGATTTAACGCGTCGCTACCAGGGCATTGATACCCGCTGGACGCACCATGAAGAGAGCGGCTTCCAGCCGTATTCCATCACCACGGGCCTCGACTACGAGACAATGACCGAACAGCGCAAAGGGTATGAAAACTTTGTCTATCAGAACGGCCATTACGATCTGGGGACGAAGGGCGACATGCGTCGCAATGAACGTAACCTGATGTGGAACCTCGACCCGTACATTCAGACCAACTGGCAGCTCACCTCTGCCCTGAGTCTCGATGCGGGAGTACGTTACAGCTCAGTATGGTTTGATTCCAATGACCATTATGTGGTGGGTAAAAATGGCGACGACAGCGGCGAAGCGAGCTACCACAAATGGCTCCCGGCGGCCGCACTGAAATACGCCGTGACGCCGGGCTGGAACGTTTATCTCTCCGCCGGGCGTGGTTTCGAAACGCCGACGATTAATGAACTGTCGTACCGCCCTGATGGGCAGTCCGGGCTGAACTTTGGCTTACAGCCAGCGACGAATACTACCGTTGAAGCAGGCAGCAAGTGGCAGGTAGGCACCGGCCTTGCCAGCCTTTCCGTCTTTAACACCGATACAAAGGATGAGATTGTGGTGGCCGCCAGCGATAACGGGCGTACCTCCTATCAAAATGCCGGAAAAACACGCCGTCGCGGCGTAGAGCTGGCGTGGGATCAGCAGTTTGCCACCGCATGGCGCGCCAAACTCGCCTGGACGTGGCTGGATGCAACCTATCGCGAAGACGCCAGCAGTACGATCCAAAGTGGTAACCGCATTCCAGGCATTGCCCGCAACAGCGCTTACGCCTCACTGGGCTGGGTACCGGAAGAAGGCTGGTATGCTGGCGCGGAAATGCGTTACATGAGCGATATTCAGACTAATGATGCGAATACTGAGCAGGCTCCCGCGTACACGGTCACGGCGCTGAACAGCGGCTATAAGTTCGTGGCGGATAACTGGGTGGTGGATGTTTATACCCGCGTCGATAACCTGTTTGATAAGGAGTATGTGGGCTCGGTTATCGTCAACGAAAGCAACGGGCGTTATTACGAACCGGCACCGGGACGCAATTACGGCGTGGGGCTGTCGGTGAGTTATTTGTTTGATGCGATGTGAGTTGGTAGGGGGAGTGCGGCCTGTTCCCCCTCACCCTAACCCTCTCCCTCAAGGGAGAGGGAATCGATTGTGCACGGTGTTAAGTTCTGCGCTGGTTTTCTCCCTCTCCCTGTGGGAGAGGGCCGGGGTGAGGGCATCAGCGCGCACATTCCCCCCTCAC
Organism: Pseudocitrobacter faecalis; assembly: GCA_003315335.1. Lineage (GTDB taxonomy): Bacteria > Pseudomonadota > Gammaproteobacteria > Enterobacterales > Enterobacteriaceae > Pseudocitrobacter > Pseudocitrobacter faecalis. The sequence continues at coordinate 77,871 of QNRL01000008.1, read as the reverse complement.
CCTAACCCTCTCCCTCAAGGGAGAGGGGACCGATTGTGCACGGTGTTGAGTCCTACGCTGGTTTTCTCCCTCTCCCTGTGGGAGAGGGGATCGATTGTGCACGATGTTGAGTTCTGTACTGGTTTTCTCCCTCTCCCTCAAGGGAGAGGGGATCGATTGTGCACGGTGTTGAGTCCTGCGCTGGTTTTCTCCCTCTCCCTCAAGGGAGAGGGGATCGATTGTGCACGGTGTTGAGTTCTGCGCCGGTTTTCTCCCTCTCCCTGTGGGAGAGGGCCGGGGTGAGGGCATCAGCGCGCACATTCCCCCCTCACCCTAACCCTCTCCCTCAAGGGAGAGGGGATCAATTGTGCACGGTGTTGAGTTCTGCACTGGCTTTCTCCCTCTCCCTGTGGGAGAGGGCCGGGGTGAAGGCATCAGCGCGCACATTTCCCCCTCACCCTAACCCTCTCCCTCAAGGGAGAGGGGACTGATTGTGCACGGTGTTGAGTCCTGCGCTGGTTTTCTCCCTCTCCCTGTGGGAGAGGGCCGGGGTGAGGGCATCTGTGCGCACATTCCCCCTCCCAATATCTCTTTTCCGTAAAAAAAAGCTTGATACAAATCAATACATATTGATAATGCTTCTCGTTATCGACTTAGTTATCATTTTCATAACGGAGCGTGCCTGGTATGAATAACACAGCAGAAGGTCGGACAAAGCCCAGCGCTTCGCCCAATCCTTCGCACGGGAAACGCCTTATTAACAGTAAAGCGTTGCTCGGCGACGAGGGGTCGGTATTGATAGAGCACAATGGCCAACACTATCAGCTTCGCCAGACACAATCCGGCAAATTGATCCTGACTAAATAAATCATCCCTTTCGCCAGCCACCCAGGTGACTCCCAGGCAGCCAGCAATTTTTCATTTTCCTCATGGAGAGTTGTTATGCTACGCCTGCAATCTGCCCCGCAGCGCCCGACGCTGTTGGCCCTGACCATCGCCGGTATTCTGCCCGTCACCGCCTTTGCCGCTGATACCATGACCGTGACCGCCACCGGTAACGCCCGCAGCGCATTTGAAGCGCCGATGATGGTTAGCGTCATCGATACCGCTGAACCTGAAAATCAAACCGCCAGTTCCGCCGCTGACCTGCTGCGCACCGTGCCGGGCATTACGCTCGACGGCACAGGCCGTACCAACGGTCAGGACGTCAATATGCGCGGCTACGATCGCCGCGGCGTGCTGATTCTGGTGGATGGCGTGCGCCAGGGCACCGATACGGGTCACCTCAATAGCACCTTTCTTGACCCGGCGTTAATCAAGCGTATTGAAGTCGTACGCGGCCCGTCAGCGCTGCTGTACGGCAGCGGCGCGCTGGGCGGAGTGATCTCCTACGACACGGTAGATGCGAAAGATCTGCTGCGTGATGGCCAGAGCAGCGGATACCGCGTCTTTGGCACCGGGGCGACGGGCGATCACAGCATCGGCATGGGCGCAAGCGCCTTTGGCCGCACGGATACGCTTGATGGCATCGTCTCCTGGTCGAGCCGCGATCGTGGCGATCTGCGTCAGGGCGATGGTTCAACGGCGCCAAACGATGAGTCGATCAATAACATGCTGGCAAAAGGAAGCTGGAAAATCGACGATGTTCAGACGTTGGGCGGCGCATTCCGCTACTACAACAATAAGGCACAGGAACCTAAAAACCCACAGACCATCGAAGCCTCCACCAGCAGCAACCCGATGGTTGATCGCTCAACCATTCAGCGCGATGCACAACTCACCTATAAACTCGCGCCGCAGGGCAATGACTGGCTGAACGCTGACGCCAGAATCTACTGGTCAGAAGCACGTATCAACGCGCAAAACATCGATAACACCGGCGAATTCCGCAAGCAGACCACCAAAGGCGGTAAAGTGGAAAACCGTAGCCGTCTGTTTAGCGATGCCTTCGCCTCTCACCTGCTGACCTATGGCGGTGAATACTATCGCCAGGAGCAGGAACCCGGCGGCGTCACCACTGGTTTCCCGGAAGCGAAAATCGATTTCAGCTCTGGCTGGATTCAGGACGAAATCACCCTTCGAGACTTGCCCATAACCCTGCTTGGCGGCACGCGTTACGACAACTATCGCGGTAGCAGCGACGGTTACGACGATGTGGATGCCGATAAATGGTCTTCCCGCGCAGGCATGACCGTCAACCCGACCGACTGGCTGATGCTGTTCGGCTCCTACGCGCAGGCCTTCCGCGCGCCAACGATGGGCGAGATGTACAACGACTCGAAGCACTTCTCCATCGGTAGCTTCTACACTAACTACTGGGTACCGAACCCGAATCTGCGCCCGGAAACGAACGAAACGCAGGAATACGGATTTGGTTTGCGCTTCGACGACCTGATGCTGGCCAACGATTCCCTCGAATTCAAAGCCAGCTACTTTGATACCAAAGCGAAGGATTACATCTCCACCGCGGTCGATTTCGCCGCGGCAACGACCATGTCCTATAACGTGCCGAACGCCAAAATCTGGGGCTGGGACGTGATGACCAAATATAGCGCGGATCTGTTCAGCCTCGACGTGGCCTACAACCGCACGCGCGGGAAAGACACCGACACCGGGGAGTATATCTCCAGCATTAACCCGGATACCGTCACCAGTAAGCTGAATATTCCGGTGGCACACAGTGGCTTCTCGGTCGGCTGGATTGGGACGTTCGCGGATCGCTCCACCCACGTCAGCAGCAGCTACAGCAAGCAGCCGGGCTATGCGGTTAACGACTTCTACGTCAGTTACGAAGGCCAGCAACAGTTGAAAGGCGTCACCACCACGCTGGTGCTGGGCAACGCCTTCGATAAAGAGTACTGGTCACCGCAGGGCATTCCGCAGGACGGGCGCAACGGGAAAATTTTCGTAAGTTATCAGTGGTAACGGCATCGCCCCGCGTCGCCGGGGCTTCATCTGGAAGGAAGAGACAATGAATCACTACACACGCTGGCTTGAGCTAAAAGAACAAAACCCAGGTAAGTACGCGCGTGACATCGCAGCATTAATGAATATCAGCGAGGCAGAGTTAACCTATGCCCGCGTGGGCCATGACGCGGAGCGTCTTGCCAGCGACGTGCGCGACATTCTTGCCGCACTGGAAGCCGTTGGCGAAACCAAGTGCATCTGCCGTAACGAATATGCGGTACACGAGCAGGTTGGCGAATTTATCAACCAACACCTGAGCGGCCATGCGGGGCTGATCCTCAACCCACGCGCCCTTGACCTGCGCCTGTTCCTGCACCAGTGGGCCAGCGTTTTCCACATCAAAGAGATGACCGCGCGCGGCGAACGCCAGAGCATTCAGTTCTTTGACCATCAGGGCGATGCGCTGCTGAAAGTCTACGCCACCGAGCGCACCGACATGACCGCGTGGGCCGATGTACTGGCGCGCTTTATCATTAGCGACAATGCAACCCTGGGGCTGAAACCCGCAGAAAATGCCGCCAGCGAAAGCCACGCCGACGCCGCAACCGTTGATAGCGAATGGCGTGCGATGACCGATGTGCATCAATTCTTCACGTTGCTTAAGCGCCACAACCTGACGCGTCAGCAGGCATTTTCGCTGGTCGGTGACGACCTCGCCTGCAAAGTGCCTAACAGCGCACTGGCACAAATTCTGGATAACGCGCGTCAGGACGCTAATGAAATCATGGTCTTCGTCGGCAACCGTGGCTGCGTGCAGATCTTCACCGGCGTGGTGGAAAAAGTGGTGCCAATGAAAGGCTGGCTGAATATTTTCAACCCGGCATTCACGCTGCATCTGCTGGAAGATCATATTGCCGAAAGCTGGGTCACCCGCAAACCGACCGCTGACGGTCACGTGACCAGCCTGGAAATTTTCGCCCACGACGGCACGCAAATCGCCCAGCTTTACGGTCAGCGCACTGAAGGCCAGCCGGAACAGGCACAGTGGCGCAAACAGATTGATGCACTCACGGCGGAAGGGCTGGCAGCATGAAAAAATGGCTCGCCCTGCTGGTCGCCTTGCCCGTAGCGGCACTGGCGGCTGTGCAGGAGAAGACGGTCGCCCTGGGCGGCGATGTGACCGAGATTGTTTACGCGCTCGGGGCGCAGTCTTCGCTCGTCGCGCGTGACAGCACCAGCCAGTGGCCGCCGGAAGCAGCCAAACTGCCGGATGTGGGTTATCTTCGCCAGCTCAATGCCGAAGGCGTTCTGGCGATGCGCCCAACGCAGGTGCTCGCCAGCCAGCAGGCGCAACCATCACTGGTGCTCAAACAGCTTGAGCAGAACAATGTGCAGGTGATTAGCGTGCCGAGCCGTAACGATCTCAACGTGATTGATGAGAAAGTGCAGGTCATCGCCAAAGCCACACACCGTGAAGCGGAAGGCGAAACGCTGCGCAACCGCATGCGTCAGGCCATTGCCGCACTGCCGGACACGCCGCTCGACAAAAAAGTGCTGTTCATTCTCAACCATGGCGGCATGAACGCAATGGCCGCCGGGCAGCAAACGGCGGCAGATGCGGCCATTCGCGCTGCCGGGTTGCAGAATGCGATGCAGGGTTTTGCCCGCTATCAGCCGCTTTCACAGGAAGGCGTGATCGCAAGCCAGGCCGATCTGGTGGTGATCCCCGCCGACGGGTTAGCGGCGATTGGCGGCGAAGCGAATCTGTGGAAGCTGCCGGGGCTTGCGCAAACGCCTGCCGGAAAGCACAAACAGGTTCTGGCGATAGATGATATGGCGCTGCTCGGGTTTAGCGTGCGTACGCCACAGGCAATTCAGCAGTTGCGTACCAAAGCGGAGTCGCTGCCCTGATGTCACGGCGAATCACCCTCTCCCTCATTACGCTGGCGCTGATGCTGGCGGTGGGAACGCTGGCGGCGAGCGGTTTTGGCGCGTTGCGCCTGCCGCTTAGCCTGCTGTGGAATCACAGTGATGAAACGCTGCGGCAAATCTGGTTCACCATCCGTCTGCCGCGCGTATTGCTGGCGCTGGTTGTCGGCGGCTCGCTGGCGCTGGCCGGTTGCGTGATGCAGGGGTTGTTTCGCAATCCGCTGGCCGATCCGGGCCTGCTCGGTATCAGCAGCGGCGCGGCGCTCGCGGTAGCGTTATGGGTGGTGTTACCTCTGACGCTGCCGCCGCTGATTATGCTTTACGCCCCCATGCTAGCGGCCTTTTTCGGCGCGCTGGCGGCGACGGTGGTGATCTTCCTGCTTAGCCGCCAGCGCGACAGTTCGCTGTCGCGCTTGCTGTTAGTCGGTATTGCCATTAACGCCCTGTGCGGCGCGGCGGTAGGCGTTTTGTCGTGGGTGAGTAATGACGCCCAGCTACGTCAGCTTTCCCTCTGGAGTATGGGCAGTCTGGGGCAGGCGCAGTGGTCAACGCTGCTGACCGTCGCCTCGCTGATGGTGCCCACCGTGTTTGTTATCTGGCGTCTGGCTGCGGCACTGAATCTGCTCCAGCTCGGCGAAGAAGAGGCACACTATCTCGGCGTGGACGTGCATTCGGTTCAGCGACTGTTGCTGGTTTGCAGCGCCTTGCTGGTTGCCGCCGCCGTAGCGGTGAGCGGTGTGATTGGCTTTATCGGCCTGGTGGTGCCGCATTTAATCCGCATGTGGCTGGGGGCCGATCATCGTGCCGTTATTCCCGGTTCAGTTCTCGCGGGCGCGCTACTCTTGCTGATAGCCGATACCTTTGCCCGCACGCTGGTCGCCCCGGCGGAAATGCCGGTCGGCTTGCTGACCAGCATTCTCGGCGCACCGTGGTTTTTATGGCTGATTTTCCGCCGCGGAGGGCAACATGGCTGATTCACTGAGCGTGAAAAATCTGCATTACCGCGTGGCGAATCGGCTGATTATCCGCGATGTGTCACTCAGCCTTGAACGCGGTGAACTGTTGACGCTCATCGGCCCTAACGGAGCGGGAAAATCGACGCTGCTGCGCTTACTGACCGGTTTTCTTGCGCCCGCCGGCGGCGAACGCTGGCTGGCGGGTAAAACGCTGGAGAGCTGGGAGGCCAACACGCTTTCTCGCCTGCGCGCGGTGATGCTTCAGCAGACGCAGATGGGCTTCGACTGGCCGGTTGAAGCGGTAATTGGTATGGGGCGCATGCCATGGACGCAACAGCCGGAAAACGCCGTGATTCAGCAGGTGATGCAGCTCACCGAGTGTCTGCCGCTGGCGGGTCGACGTTATGCGTCGCTCTCCGGCGGTGAGCAGCAGCGCGTCCAGCTGGCACGAGCGCTGGCGCAGCTATGGTGTGAGGGTTCACCACGCGGCTGGTTATTTTTAGATGAGCCCACCTCGGCGCTGGATCTGTACCATCAACAGCATCTGCTGCGTTTGTTGAAACGGCTGACCCGGCAAGGAGCACTCCACGTGTGCGTGGTGCTGCATGATTTAAACCTTGCCGCGCTGTGGGCCGACAAGATTGTGCTGCTGTATGAGGGCATGGTAGTTGCACAGGGTGCGCCTGACGCGGTGATACAGGCTGAGACGCTGGCGCGCTGGTACGGCGCGGAAGTGCAGGTGCGGACGCATCCTGAATGCGATGCGCCGCAGGTGTTTTTAGCCCGGTGACATTGCCGGGGGCGCTGCGCTTGCCGGATGCGGCGTAAACGTCTTATCCAGCCTACAAAATCATGCAAATTCAATAAACTGCACAAATCTGTAGGCCTGATAAGCGAAGCGCATCAGGCCTCTGTGTTTCCGGCCTTACCAGCCGTATTTCACCCCCAGCATCCCCTGGGTGTCGCTGTAGCCCTTATCGCCCATTTGCACGCCCACGTTGCCCCACACGCTCAGGTTTTGACTCAGCTTGCCTTCCACACCCGTGCGCACTTCGCCCAGATTGCGCGAGCCGTCGCGGCTGACGCGTACCCCGTCCATCCGCACGCCGTAGGTTTCACTGTTGTAAATCCAGTTTGCCTCCACATACGGCTGGAACCCACGGCCTTTACCTTCATCCAGCGTGTTATGGCTGTTGAGGAAGGTCTTCACGCCCAGACGCGTCTGCACATTACCGTCGCCCTCACTGCGGATGCGCGTGCCGTCATGACGAGTATGCGCATCATCCTTCACCCCCATCCACGTCACCTGCGCCTGCGGCTGTACGTACCAGCTGTTCAGCGTACCCGCGCTGCCGCTGAACTCGCCCGCTTTCAGCGTATAGCCCGCTTCCAGCGAGGCCGTCAGCCCCTTCGACTGGTAGTCGTCGCGCTCACGGTTGTCTGCTTCCACGCTGTTATCGAACCTGCTGTACAGCAGCCAGCTATCCACATATGCCCCGCTGCGGTCGGCCTCGTTCTGGTACCATGTGCCGTACACCCCGGCGCTATAGCCGCTGATGCGTCCGTCTGAGTCATAGCCCGCCCGGTCGCTGCGGGTGTGACTGTGCGCGTTGGCGTAGCCGCCCATCACGCCCAGATGGAAACGGTCCTGCCCGCTGGCGCTCCACTGCGCCACTTCGCCCCCCACCTGTAACACATAGCGGTTGCTCTGCGTTTTCAGTTGTCCATCACCCGCCTGTGAACGCTCATGCCCGCCGACGTGACGCATCCACAGGCTTCCCGCGAAGCTGTCCTCGTCATGCAGCCCTTCCGTGTACTGCGGCTCGCCCAGACGGTCGTGCAGACGGTGCGTGAAGAAGCTGTTGGCCGTCGCCAGGTTACTGATGTAGCTCCCCGCTTCCGGGCGCAACACCGATGGCCCGGTCGGGTCAACGACGGGCGGCTGCGCCGGCGTGACACCGCTCCACTTACTGGTCAGATACCAGTTCGCGGCGTTATCACCCTGCCCTTTCGCCAGGCTATAAACCCACGCGCCCGCTTCCACCGTGCCGGTGGTCAGGGCGAAGTTACCCGCCGAGTTACCGCCCACGCTCACCAGTTCAATACCGTTGGTCGTCTGCGCCCCAAGGCCGCCAACGTTATTCACCTGCACGCGGGTATTTCCTGAAGTGTCGCCCGCCACCGTCAGTTTATCGGTGGCCGACTGGTCATCGCCCAGCTCGGTGTTGAAGGCCATCAGGCCGTTATTTCCCATGTAGTTGCCGTTGACCATCAGTTGATTACCCGGCTGAACGCCCGGCTGGTTCATCAGCACCGTGCCGCTGTTATTCAGGTTACCGCCCACCGTGGTATTCGCCACGGCCAGCGTGCCGCCCTGACGAACATCCATATCCCCCGCCGTGCGACCAAAGCCTGAGAGCATCGCCCCGCTGTGAATATTCACCTGCTGGCTCGCCATCGCCACGGCGTGGGCGGCATCCGCGCCGAGCGCCAGCTCTCCGCCGGAGATGTCCGTGTTGCCGGTATACTCCGCCGAATCCGCCGTTAATGTCAGCGTGCCACTGCCCTGTTTGTTCAAGTCGCCGCTGCCGCTAACCGCAGGACTCAACGTCCAGTCGCTGTTGGTAGCCACCGTCAGCAGGCCGTCGTTCTTCACGCTGGCTGTGCCGAAGTTCGCCGCTTCCGTGACCGTCATAGCGCTGTCCGTATTGATAGTGAACTGCCCACTGAAACTCGGGTTATCGCCAGTCACGGCGACATCCGATGCCTGCGCCACGTCAACAATGCCCGCGCCGCTCAGGCTGTTGAGCAGTTCCCCGGTGACGCCATTCAGCGTCAGGGCTCCGTCATTAACCACGTTACCGCTGCCCGCGCCCTGTGCATTGTTCAGCATCACTTCCGCTGCGCTTTCGATGGTGGTGGTGGCGCTCAGCCCTGCGTTTGCCCCGTCAATCGTCAGCACGCCGCCCGCCACGCCGAGATTACCCGCCCCGGTCAGGCTGCCCAGGCTGGTGCCGCCGTTCTGAAGCGTCAGGCTGCCGCCGTTGAGCGCCAGCGTGGAGCCCGCGTCTGCGGAGAGTTGGCCCGCCGTCTGCGTGGTGCCATTCAGGTCGGCGGTGGCGCCATCACGGATCAACAGCGCTGACGTGTTACCCAGCGCGCCGTCCGCATCGGTGCGCAGCGTACCCGCCTGCACCTGCGTTTCGCCGCTGTAACTGTTACCGGCGTTCGACAGCGACACCAGACCAGCCGTGTTAATTCCGAGATTCCCCTCACCGGAGATAGCCGCCGACATATCCGCCGCCGCCCCCTGCGCCCCAACGCGCTCCGCCAGTATCAGCGTCTGCCCGGCATGAATATCCAGCGCTTGCAGGCCGTAGTTGATGTAGAGTCCATCGCCCGGCGCGGTGGTCAGGCGAAAGCCATACTTCCCATCCGCCACTACGGTACCGTTTTGCGCAATGGCGATGCGTTCATTTTCCGCCACCGCGTTACCGCTTTGGTCGGTCAGCGTCAGCGCACCGCCCGAGCCGGTCACGTCCTGTGCCTGCACCAGTTGCACGCTCACATTCGTATCATCCTGCTCCAGCAGATTCAGTGTCGTGTCCGGGTTAGCCGCGCCCGGATCGTTCCACGGGTTCGCCACCGTGACCTGCACCGTTCCCGTATCCGCCGTCAGCATACCGGTTTGAATCGCGCCCTGCGCCTGTGTACTGGCGGGTATTTGGGTGTTGAAAATCAGTTTGCCGCCGTTAAGATGCAGACCGCCAATCTGTTGTACGCCATCGCCGACAGTAGTGGTATTGCCCGCGTCCAGCTTCATCGTCGCCTGCGTCAGCGCCAGAGTATTGTCGCCGGAAAGATCGAAGGTGCTGTTTTTAAGCTCTGCAGTCCCGGTATACGCACTGCCGGTGGTATCAGCGAAGTTAAAGGCGTTATCCGCACTGGCAAGGTCAACCTGCAGCAGGCCGCTGCCGGTAAGCGCGTTGCTCAGGGTGTAGTCGCCGGTCGCTTCACTGGCGCCCATCACCGAGAGCGTGCCCGCGTCGGCAATATTCACCGCGCTGCTGCCCAGCCCGGTATTACCGGTTGTAGAGTGCGATGCCACGGTTAGCGTGCCGCCATTCACCAGCGTGCGCCCGCCGTAGCTATTTTCGGCGGTAAGGACGGTGTGACCCGCGTCCTGAATAACCGCGCCATTTTCCCCTGCGATCAACGGATTAAAGAGATAGCCCGTCGCAGAATCATCGGTGTGGTTAAAGACCAGCGAACCGTTGCCGTCACCAAACTCAACGCTGTCGGTACCGGTGAGATGCCCGGCGACCGCCGCGATATCCTCGTGCGCCGCGCCGATGTTGAGCGAGCCGGTACTCCCTTCAGCCAAACCCAGTAAGACGCTTCCATTCGTCAACGCCAGCGTTCCCTCATTGCTGAGCGTCACGGCGCCATCACCGTATGCGCCGATCTCAAGGGTAGTGCCTTGCAGCAGTGAACCGACGCCGTCCACATTCACGCGGCCGACTCCGGTGTTATTTACTCCCACGGTGGTAGCGCCTGCGGTAACCGTGCCTTCGCTCGCAATATTGAGCGTGCCGTTCCCCCACTCACCTATCATCAGGGTTTGCGGGCTGTTACCCGCCGAGACAATCTTCCATTGGCCTTTGGTGCCCACGTTCACCACGCCGACACTCTCCTCTACATCGCCAATGGTGGCCGTCGAGGACGTGTTCACTTCAGCAGCGTCGCTGATATTCAGGGTTCCCGCTCCTCTCTCAGCGATCATGATTTCAGCGGTATTCAGTTGGGAACCTTCGCCGCTGACATTCACGTCACCCGTGGCCATTTCCCAACGCGCCAGCGAGACCTCTCCGGCATCCACTTTACCCCCGCTGGCAATGTTTAGCGTACCGCTTCCGCCAGTGCCAACGGTCAGCATTTGTGCACTGCCGCCAGCATCTGCCAGACTCCAGTGACCGTTATCGCTGACATCGACCACGCCGACAGAGTCACCATTTAGCCCAACCGCACTTGCGCTGGTGCTCTGCACTACGGCAAGGTTGGAAATCGACAGGTTGCCTGTTCCAGAATCGGCAACAACCAGCTCGGCGGTGGTCATTTTCGATTCCTCGCCGTCAACGGTTACGATGCCCTGCGCGCCGGCACGCGAGCCAATGAAGGTGTTTCCCGCGATGACCTTCCCTGCGCTGTTAATGTTGAGCGTGCCGGAACCCGATTGGCCCACCAATAACTGCTGGTTATTAAGCACCTCCCACTCGCCGCCGGTGGATACCGTCACGGTGCCCGTTCCCGTTGCTCTTTGTGCAATGGTGCTGTTGCCGTTACTGTAGACAATGCCGGAGTCAGAGATGGAGAGTTCACCCTCGCCATAATCACTGACCCGCAGGGAGGCGGTCGTGAGTACGGAACCGCTCCCCGTCACGGTAGCTGTACCCTTGCCACTCTCAAAGCTGCCAAGTGTCATCACACCTGATGTAACGCTGCCGTTTGAATGAATATCCAGATTCGCTGTACCGTTATAACCAATATTCAGGCTTTGTAACTGATTTGTATCGTTAATCAGATTCCAGCTACCGCTATCCGTCACGGTTACCAGCGCAGTGACGTCAGCCTCAGACGCAATAATGACATTCTGCGCCGAGGTTATATTTCCCTCATTACGAATATTCATCATGGCGTTGCCTTGCCAACCAATAATCATCGCTTCGGTATTAAGTTGGGCGCCCTTTCCTTCGACGTTTAAGGTTCCATTCCCTCCGTCACGATATGCCAGGATAGTTCGACCTGCGCTTACCGTGCCGCCGTTAAGGATATTCAACGTTCCGGTACCCCGATTACCAATTGAAAACTCACTCTGCCCCAGTTCCCAGATACCTGTTCCGGTTACGTTCGCAGTGCCGACTGCATTGGTATTTGCCCCAATCGTTGAAGAGCCCGTTATACTGGTCAGGGCACCATTATCGTTAATGGTCATTGTCCCGGTGCTCGTATTTCCGACAATAACGCGCTCAACCGTCAGTGCATTGTTATAGGTTTGACTATCACCATTATCGATAGTGAGCACCACAGCCTGGGCGGAGCCGGATAGCGCCAGCATGATCCACAGTGACAGACGGCAAAGAGATTTAATGCTCAGCGCAGCATCGCCTGGTGAAACCGTTACGGCTTGCTGAACAGACACAGTTTTACCCAGCCGGCGAGTATGCTCCGAGCAAACCTGATAAACACGTAAAGTGCAGTTCCAGACAACACGGTAAATCCTATTCACTATTATTACTCCTTGTTTTCACAGGCAATGCCGGAAGCCCGCTGCACTTTTTACAGGCGAGCAGAGGCCGTAAACGCTAAAAAAGCGTTATTTCTCAGTACAAAACATTCACTCTTTTTCCTTATTCACCCTGCTAACTAGCCAGATCAGAATAAGATAATAAGAAAGTTTGAGCGTTAAGGATTATTCCATTCAGATAATATTTTCATTCCAGGTCAATATAAAACCGCCCCCTCAGAAGTGGCTTTCTACTTTACCTGTTAATAAAAATGACGGCCCAGTTTCACATCACCCAAAAAAACTGTCAACATAGCCACAAAGAAGCAAACATTGAGTTAATAACATAACAAAACTATTTTGCGTAAAAACTCTCACCTTTGCGCCATTTAAAAAACGCGCACCGCGCCAGCTACCGCCCCTGCAACAATTCACCTTCAGAAATTTAAATATGCATATAAGATTTGCACACCTAAAATCTCTTTTTTCACAACAATTGCTCACCGCACAAATTGCTAAAAGCGATTAAATACCAACCAATAAATGATTAGCAATAAGAATGAATGTCCTTCTTCACTCTTTCGAATCACAACGAAAGAAAGTTACGAACAAAAATCTTCACTTGCGCAGAAAATCATAAGTATTGCGTAATCTTGCTCTGTCAGCGTTTGCCGCCAGGTCTCGTCATTACTGGCTCCATAGCAATATTCCGTAACAAATGAAATGCTATTAGCTTTCTTAAATTACACTTAAGATGCGAAACGCTAACTATGAGAATTCTAATTAGTTGGCATGTAAATTATTTCACAACTAACAACACTTCAATAACACTTAAGATCACGTGCTTAGCAGGGGCAAAATGGAATTTAGGGTAATGCTCAAATCGCACTTCGAGCAGGTCAGATGCAAGTCGGATTTCCTTTCTTTTTTTACAGAGCTCCAGCGCAATAATGTTTCTTATTACATCTATTTTGTCGCTACGGGGAACGTCAAGGTCATCACCACATCCGATAATTATGTGGCGGTAAAGAGTAGCCGGGGTATTATCAAAATTAACGCAAATGCGAGTAAGTTTTTAACACGCGTGGCGGCGAAAAGACACTTCGCGGGAAGAACACCGTATGAGCAGTATTGTGTAGAGTTAGCGAATGCGGGTGTCTTTAAGTGGATCGTTGATTTAAATGAGAATATGCGCTTTTACTGGTCTAAGGATAATCGGCTGCTGTACTGCGAAAATATTATTCCTTGCGAAAAAGAATAAAATGAACAGTTATCTTCTTTCTAACATCAGTGAAGTAAAAATCGGCGCTGACGCGCCGATTTTGAAGGCGTGACTATCAGGCGTTAGTCACCGGTTTCTGGTCATTCGGTGTCTGGGCATTCGCCAGCATACGGCGTACCGGCACAATCAACACCATCAGAACCGCCGCACAAATCAGCAGCGCGATAGAGCAGCGCGCGAAGAGGTCTGGCAGCATATCGAGTTGGTCGGCCTTCACGTGACCACCAATCAGGCCCGCCGCGAGGTTGCCCAGCGCACTGGCGCAGAACCACAGCCCCATCATCTGGCCGCGCATTCTTTCCGGGGCCAGAAGGGTCATGGTTGCCAGGCCAATCGGGCTCAGACACAGCTCACCCAGGGTCAGCATCAGGATACTGCCCACCAGCCAGAACGGCGATACGCCCGCTCCGCCGTTGCTCAGCACGTTCTGTGCCGCCAGCATCATCAGGCCAAAGCCCGCTGCCGCACACAGAATACCAATCACAAACTTAGTGATACTGCCCGGACGGATGTTTTTGCGCGCCAGCATCGGCCACGCCCAGCTAAATACCGGAGCCAGCAGGATGATGAACAATGCGTTGATAGACTGGAACCATACCGCCGGAATTTCAAAATCGCCGATCATGCGGTTGGTGTAGTCGTTGGCAAACAGGTTGAATGAGGTCGGTTTCTGCTCAAAGGCAGACCAGAAGAACGCGGCGGAAACTAGCAGGATAAAGCACACCAGCAGGCGCGCGCGCTCTTTACGATTCAGCCCCGCAAAGACAAACAGATAGATAAAGTAGAGCGCAACCGATGCCGCAATGATGTACACCAGCACGCTGGCGACCGCGACCGGATTGATCACAATGACGCCCTGTGCAATCAGGGTGATGATAATCGCCACGCCGACCGCCAGCGCCAGCAGCCACGCTCCGACGCCGTTTTTCTTCGCCACCGGGCTATTCCAGGTGGAATCCAGGCCGACTTCGCTGTCATAGCGTTTCATCGACGGAACGGCAAAGACGCGGAAGATGATCAGCGCCACCAGCATCCCGATGCCCCCGATACCAAAGCCCCAGTGCCAGCCATGCGATTTAATCAGCCAGCCGGAGATCAGCGGCGCGATAAACGAGCCCATGTTGATGCCCATGTAGAACAGCGAGAAACCACCGTCACGGCGTGCATCGCCCTTTTTATAGAGGGTACCGACCATGACCGAGATACAGGTTTTGAACAGACCGGAACCCAGCACGATAAACATCAGGCCGATAAAGAACAGGTTGTCGCCCATAAACGCCGATAGCGCAATGGAGAGGTGGCCCAGCGCAATCAGAATCGAGCCGTACCAGACGGCTTTTTGCTGGCCAAGCCAGTTATCCGCCAGCCAGCCGCCCGGCAATGCCGCCAGGTACATGGTACCGGCAAAAATCCCCACAATCGCCGAGGCGTTTTCACGCGCCAGCCCCATCCCGCCGTCATAAACGGTTGCCGCCATAAACAGAATCAGCAGCGGACGAATACCGTAAAACGAGAAACGCTCCCACATCTCCGTAAAGAAGAGTGAGCCAAGCGGATAAGGATGACCGAAGAAAGTTCGGCTTTCAGTGTTATTCACAGAGGAACGCATAGATTCTCCCAAAAGAGGTGTGTTGTCTTGCTTGCAAGCGCCATTATGCACGCTGGCCCTTTATCAGACGGGTCAGTCATTTACATAAGGCAAAATATTATTTAACCATTTAGCAACCGGATACTAATTTTGTCCGGCTGAGAACACAAAACTTTAAGATAAAAAGTCGACAACTGTCTAGTTTTAAAGATTTTATGTCACGAAATGTCGTTCTTTTATTGACATCGTCTGGGATAAATCGCCGGGCAATATTCATTTCCCGGGCCATTATTCGGGTATTTTCGCTTTTCGCATGTAAGTCCTGTTCATTTCAACGGCTTTTTCTCCCTGCCGTCACGCCCTACTCTTCAGCCCGTAATGTCACCATTGATTCTATTCAGGCAGGAAATTATGAACGTTAAAACGCGTAAAACCCTAATCGCACTGGCAATCAGTTTCGCCTCGGTTGCTGCACCCTTAACGACATTTGCCGCATCGGTTCCGGCAGCGGTCTCTCTGGCGCAATTGCCCGCCGATCGCGCCATCGGCCATCCCGAAGTGGTGGCGACCTTTAGCGGCGCGATGCCAACCGGCGTCACCGTTACCGAAACAGGGCGAATCTTTGTGAACTTCCCGCGCTGGGGAGACGACGTCCCCTTTACTGTCGCTGAAATTAAAAACGGCACAGCGGTTCCTTACCCGGATGCCACCGTAAACAAAGCGGATAACGCACGCCCCGGCGAACGCTTTTTAAGTGTGCAGAGCGTTGTCGCTGATGGTCAGGGAAAACTGTGGGTGCTGGACACGGCTGCGCCCGGCTTTTCAAAACCGGTTGAGGGTGGCGCGAAACTTGTCGCGATTGATTTACAGAGCAACAAAATCGTTAAAACGCTTGTGCTGCATTCGGATGTCATCCTGCCCGCGACCTATATCAATGATGTGCGGTTTGATTATCGCGTCGGGAAAGCGGGTGTCGCCTATATCACCGACTCTTCGTTATCCGGTATCGGTGGCATCATTGTCGTGGATCTGGATTCCGGTAAGGCGGTACGTCGCTTGACGGGCGATCGTTCCACCTCTCCGGAAAAAGGTTTTGTGCCAGTCGTCGAGGGTGAAACGCTGCTTCAGCGTCATGCGGATGGCACAACTGCACCGTTTAGCGTCGCCTCGGATGGTATCGCCCTTTCCCCGGATGGCAAAACGCTGTACTACTGCCCGCTGTCAGGGCGACATCTGTTTGCCATTTCAACAGAATTACTGCGCGATCCGAGCATTACTGAGGCGCAATTATCTGCAGCAGTTCAGGATCTCGGTGAAAAAGGCGCGTCAGATGGTCTTGAAAGTGACGCCAACGGGGCGGTTTATGCGGGCGATTATGAACGCAACGCCATTCGTAAAATGGATAAACACGGCACCTGGCAAACCATCGCCCATGGCCCGCAAATTCTCTGGCCGGATACGCTCTCTGTTGGGCATGATGGTTATCTCTACTTCACGGTAAACCAGTTGCACCGTCAACCCGGTTTCCATCAGGGTAAAGATATGCGCCAGAAACCTTATTCTCTGTTAAGAATTAAAATCGACGCCGCACCGGTAAGTACCCATTAATCTTTTTCAGCCCCTCAATAAGGGGCTGAAATATCATCAGTAACGCAAAGAAAAATCTCAAATAAATATCGGCTGAAACGTTTTGGTATAGGCTTAATAGTTCTTGATATTTATATCGCTGCTATTAAGGAAAACATCCACCTTCATTACTGATAACCTATGCTTAAGGAGATATTTATGGCCGATCGCGACACGTTAAATCCACAATACCCACGTCCCCCTTTCCAGACGCAAACTCAGCAACCGCCAGGCCTGGATTCGAAAATGATCCCCGAGCCCGATCATGGCGAAGAGAGCTATCGCGGTCATGGCCGCCTGAAAGGGAAATGTGCACTGATCACCGGCGGTGATTCCGGGATTGGGCGCGCGGTAGCCATTGCTTACGCCAGAGAGGGCGCGAATGTCGTCATCAACTATCTGCCTGAAGAAGAGTCAGATGCGAAAAGCGTTATTGAGGTCATGAAAGCGGAAGGGGTCAAAGCGGTAGCGATCCCCGGTGATTTGCGGGATGAAAATTTCTGTCATTCGCTGATCGAACAGACGGTAGAGCAACTGGGTAAACTGGACATCCTGGTGAATAACGCCGGACGACAGCAGTATTGTGAATCGCTGGAAGATCTCACGACCGAAGCGTTTGACGCCACCTTCAAAACCAACGTCTATGCCGCCTTTTGGCTGACCAAAGCCGCACTTCGTCACCTGAAGGCGGGCGCATCAATTATCAACACCACATCCGTTCAGGCATTTAAACCCAGCCCGATTTTGGTTGATTATGCGCAAACTAAGGCCTGTCTGGTGGCATTGACCAAATCGCTGGCAAAACAACTGGGGCCGCGCGGTATTCGGGTGAATGCTGTCGCACCGGGGCCATACTGGTCAGTGCTGCAAACCAGCGGTGGGCAGCCGCAGGAGAAGGTTGAGCAGTTTGGTGCCGACGCCCCGCTGGGTCGTCCAGGGCAGCCGGTGGAAATTGCGCCACTGTATGTGCTGTTTGCCTCCGACGAGTGTTCGTACGCGTCCGGGCAGGTATGGTGTTCAGATGGCGGTACCGGAACACTGTAATTGCCTGATGGCGCTGCGCTTATCAGGCCTACGGGTCGGAGTTAACCCGTAGGTCGCGTAAGCACAGCGCCCCCGACAAAGCCGAGCGATTAGGATTTCAGCCGCTTACCCTGTTCATCCACCACCTTTTCACCATCTTCCTTGTTGAACGCGCGTTGCTGCGCATCCGGCAAAATATCCAGTACCGTTTCGGACGGGCGGCACAGACGCGTGCCCAACGGGGTTACCACGATCGGGCGGTTGATTAAAATAGGGTATTGCAGCATGAATGCCATCAGTTCGGCATCGCTAAACCGATCTTCGGCCAGCCCTAACGTTTCATAGGGCTCCACGTTTTGACGGAGCAGCGCCCGCACACTGATGCCCATATCGGCAATCAGTGTGCTCAGCTCATCACGCGAAGGTGGATTTTCTAAATAATGAATGATGGTTGGCTCTGTGCCGCTGTTACGGATCATCTCAAGCGTGTTACGCGACGTGCCGCAGGCCGGGTTGTGATAAATGATGATATTGCTCATTTCAGTTTCTCATTACAGTGTGAGTGAGAGACGTAATACCAGTGCGGTTAAGGTAACAAGCAGCACCGGTAACGTCATAATAATCCCGACGCGGAAATAATATCCCCAGCGAATCGTCATATTCTTCTGAGAAAGCACATGCAGCCACAGCAGCGTTGCCAGGCTGCCAATGGGCGTGATTTTTGGCCCCAGATCGCAGCCAATCACGTTGGCGTAAATCATCGCCTCTTTAATGACACCGGATGCACTACTGCCATCAATCGAAAGCGCACCAACCAGCACCGTCGGCATGTTGTTCATCACAGAAGAGAGAAACGCGGTCAGGAACCCCGTACCCAGCGTGGCGGCCCAAAGGCCATTATTCGCCAGCATGTTCAACACGCCGGAAAGGTATTCCGTCAGCCCCGCGTTACGTAAGCCGTAGACCACCAGATACATACCCAGCGAGAAAATGACAATCTGCCACGGCGCGCCGCGCAGCACTTTTCCGGTATTGATTGCTTCTCCCCTTTTCGCCACCGCGAAAAGAATGAGTGCGCCCACCGCGGCGATGGCGCTAACCGGAATCCCCATCGGCTCCAGCACAAAAAAGCCTGCCAGTAGCAGAAGCAGGACAACCCAGCCGGTGCGGAATGTCGCCGGATCTTTAATCGCTTTTGCGGGTTCTTTGAGGCGTTCAAGGTCGTAGGTAGGCGGTATGTCTTTGCGAAAGAACAGATGTAACATCACGAGCGTTGCGGCAATGGCCGCGATATCGACCGGTACCATCACCGAGGCGTATTCCGTGAAGCCCAGACGGAAGAAGTCTGCCGAGACGATATTGACCAGATTAGAGACGATAAGCGGCAGGCTGGCGGTATCGGCGATAAACCCCGCCGCCATCACAAACGCCAGCGTTGTACTTTTACTGAACCCGAGCGCCAGCAGCATTGCAATCACGATCGGCGTAAGTATTAACGCCGCGCCATCGTTGGCGAACAGCGCCGCCACCGCAGCGCCAAGCAGGATGATATAGGAGAACAACAAACGCCCTCGCCCGTTGCCCCAACGCGCAACATGCAGTGCGGCCCATTCAAAAAAGCCCGATTCATCCAGCAGCAAGCTGATAATAATCACGGCAATAAAGGTTGCCGTGGCGTTCCAGACGATATTCCACACGATCGGAATATCATCAACGTGAACCACACCGAACCCCAGCGCCAGCACCGCGCCAAGCGTTGCGCTCCAGCCAATGCCTAATCCTTTCGGCTGCCAGATAACCAGAATGAGAGTCAGGACAAAAATTGCGCCTGCCAGTAACATACAACCTCCCCAAATCAATACATACGCAAAAACAGATATGTTTAGTTAAATTTTTTTAGCAACAGTTTGCCGTGCCACCATTCGCTTCCCGCTTTTGCGCCATGCGTTGGAGGCTATCGCGCTCGCTTGCCCAGGCCTGCTCAACCACCTGCGCCGCCCATGCGGGAATATGGGGCGAAAGACGATAGTGCACCCATTTCCCCTGTTTGCGATCCTGCAACAACCCGCTTTCGCGCAGCATAGCCAGATGGCGGGAGATTTTCGGCTGTGATTGTTTCAGCGTTGTGCACAGATCGCAAACGCAGAGCTCGCCTGACTCTCTGAGTAACAGAACAATATTCAGCCGCGTTTCATCAGAAAGTATTTTGAACAATTTCAGCGCATTTAAAGGCATTCGTCCTCCTGTCAGATGCACGATAGCCTACGCCTTATGAGGAGAAAAGCAATAACACATATGGAAAAACATACCTGTTCTTTCTTTTTTATTACTTATCCCACCAAGAATAATCTTATATTATTTTGGGAGATACACGAGCAGGGAAAATCTAACGTAAAGAAGCGTAAACATTTTCATCCAACATGAGAGTGAGTATTGATGAAAAAATAAATTTACGTTCTATCGCTATCCGCTTCATTTACTCATCTTTCTTCATAAAATATTTACCCTGAAGCGAAGCGCGTAGCGTGATTTATTTAACAAGAATATTTAGTTACATCCACAGAACGCAATTTGATCTTTACTCAATAACCGCTAGAGTTAATTCCTGAACGACATGAGATGCGAAATAAAATTTGCATCATCCTGACATAGTAAAATATGAGGTATTGAATATGGCAGAGCATCGTGGTGGTTCCGGTAATTTCGCAGAAGATCGAGATAAAGCCTCTGACGCAGGCCGTAAAGGTGGCCAGCACAGCGGCGGTAACTTCAAAAATGACCCGCAGCGTGCATCTGAAGCGGGTAAAAAAGGCGGCCAGAATAGCCACAGCGGTGGCCGTAAATCCGATAAGTAGCCTTTAATTAAATAAAATATATGAATAAGCCGCGAGTCTTCGGCCTCGTGGCTTATTATGATCCGGAGAGAATTATGAATATTAAAACCATTGAAGATGTTTTTATTCACCTGCTATCCGATACCTACAGCGCAGAAAAGCAGTTAACCCGTGCCTTAGCCAAATTATCACGTTCCACCGCCAGTGAAAAACTCAGTGCCGCTTTTAATGCGCACCTTGAGGAGACGCACGGACATATTGAGCGTATCGATCAGATCGTTGAACAAGAATCCGGCCTAAAAATTAAACGCATGAAATGTGTCGCGATGGAGGGTCTCATCGAGGAAGCCAATGAGGTCATTGAAAGTACCGAAAAAAACAATGTTCGCGATGCCGCGCTTATCGCGGCGGCACAAAAAGTCGAACATTATGAAATTGCCAGTTACGGTACGCTCGCCACGCTGGCGCAGCAGTTAGGGTATAAAAATGCGTTAAAACTGCTCACAGCCACGCTGGAAGAAGAGAAGAAAACCGATCTCAAACTAACCGATCTCGCCGTTGGGAATATTAATACCCAGGCCGAGAAAAAAGGCGCTTAACCCCGTCATCGCCGGGATGACGTCGAAAGGGAGAGTTGTTCAACCAAAATGGCAAGAGAGTAGCGAACCGCTTTTTCGACGACATCCTGGCACTCGCCCGTAAACAGTATCCGTGCCGTTTCTATTTGACCGCGAAAGTTCCATGCAAACCAGACAGTCCCCGCAGGGGTACCGTCGTCTCCCCCATCCGGGCCGGCATAACCGCTAATCGCGATACTGATATCAGCCCCAGCCTGAGTCAGTGCGCCTGCAGACATTTCCCGCACGCATTGTTCACTGACAGCACTAAACTTTTCTAATGTGCTGGCCTGAACATTCAGCATTTTTTGCTTTGCCGCATCGCTGAAAGTCACCACGCCAATATCATAAAATGCCGCGGTATTCTCTTCTGCGCAGAGTGCCGACGCAAGGTTGCCCCCCGTACATGACTCGGCGGTGGTTAAACGCCAGCCACGTTCCAGCAGCGCATTTGCGGCCATTTTGGTCAGTTCACCGGTGGTTTTTGAATCGTTATAAAGGGTTTCTTCCATCAGGTGCTCCTTATTTTTCTAACGGGATAATCGAGATATGCCCATTACGTTCAAGTATGGCAAATTTAATTTTCTCCAGCTCTGTAATGCCCTGATTTTGGCGCGCGGCGACAAGTATGTCATCGCAAGAGACATCCACCTTTTTAAGTTTTTCCCTTAACACTGTCCCGTTTTCAACCAAAATAACCGGCGAACCATCCAGTGCCGACTCCGCGCCGGAAAAATATTTTTTCATCATTCCAAAAAGCATATCCACAACAATCAGCGTGATGATTGTCAGCATCGCACCGGTGACAGAAAAATCATTCCCTAACAGGGCCTGCTGAGTTGCCTCGCTGATAATCAATAATAATATCAGATCGAAACTGGTCATCTGCAACAGGGCTCTGCGCCCTGCTATTTTAAAGACAACCAGTAAAATCAGATAGATGGCAAGTGCACGAAATATCATCTCCATTCTTTTTTCTCCTAAGGATAGATAAACTGCCAGAAGTCTATTTCTGACCCGGCATTTAACCTAAGCGAGTTATGGGCATAACCGAATTCTTGTGGAGTGGCGTATAACCAGACGGTAAATGGATGCGTCTGCTGTGCAGTATGAAAAACAAAAAATAGCGTGTTATCCTGGCTGTACATTTTATCTGGCTTAGGCCAAATATTGCTGATTTCAAAATGTTTATTATAGTCACCGTGCAGGCTGAAAACGAATAATCCCGTTTGTGCTGGTTTAGCGGAAATTTTTAATGCAAATTCCGTTTGTAATCTGCCAAAGCGTTCATATTCAACCTGCAACTTTTGGTCTGAAGATACCTTTATCGTTTGACTCAAATAGCCGTTGGAAAACAAGCCTCCAATTGCCAGTAAAACAACGAGCAACAGAAGAATTAATCCCCCATTTCTGCAGGCGGCTTCGAAATTTAGCGCGCGTTCACTCTCCTGAACACCGGGCAGTTGTTTTTCTTTTGACATTTCACACCTCACCGTTTCGCTTATTTTTAGCAGAACGATGATTTTTAAAGTAAACCCTTTTTAAGATTCATCGCGTTGCCAGTTTAAGGAATAGCAACCACGCTTAATATGTCAAGCCAATCACACGCAGGGAGTGTAGTATGAAAATATCTCTTGTTCCTCTCGTTTGCACATTATTGATCCCTGGCGCTTTTGCCGATGAAAAAGGTGGCCTGGAAAAAGATGCCGCACCTCCCGCCCCTCATGCGCTGGAAGAGGGATACCGCGGAACTGAAAATGCGCGAATCATGACCGTCGCTCACGCTAAAACAATGCACGACGGCGCGACAATTTCGCTTCGCGGCAATCTCATCGACGATCAGGGCAATGACAAATTTGTGTTCAGGGATAAAACCGGAACGATCCACACCATTATTCCGCAATCGGTTTTTGATGGACGGACGGTAAAACCCGATAACATGATCAGTATTAACGGAAGCCTGGATAAGAAAGTCGATCCGCCGGTCGTGCGGGTAGATATGATTCAGAAATAATAAAAAGAAAAGCAGGATCGTGATGATCCTGCTTTTTATTTAAACATCTTGTTTAAACATCCGGGAACATCACGCTATTCCCAGGTGCTTCCCGATGTAAATGAATAAAGTTGAGGTGTCGCTCATACTGGTCAAGAATATCAGTGATCACCTGCTCTTTACTGTAATCCATCAGGTCATTACCCTGGCTGCCCTCCAGCAGGAAGGTTTCCAGCCGGTAGTAGGTCGATTTCCCGCTGCGCGCGCGGTAGGTAAAGCCCGGCACCGAATATTGCCGTGGCCAGATCTGATAGACAAAGTTTTGCTCTTCACCCATATGCACCAGTAAATCCAGATGCCCCAGATGCTCGCCCTCTTCCGGTGGCAGGCTTTTCAGCTCGACGTACGCACCGCGTAGCCGCAGTTCCTGCGCCACATCTTCCATTGCCGGATAACAGACCGTTTCCATCATCTGTTTGGTGTAGCGTGTACCTGGGTAGTTCATCAGCCGCGAGAGACGCTTTTTCCAGCTGAGGCGATCCTGAACGCTTAACGGTCGCGGTGCAGTATCACGATTGGCACTTTCGCGGCGATAGTCCTCCACTTTCAGCGATTTATACAATCCAGCCATCACGAAGAAAATGACAAAGCTGAACGGCAGCCCCATGATCACCGTGGTGTTTTGCAGCGCTGAAATCCCGTTGGTCATCAGCATACCGAGCGTCAGCAGGCCAATGGCCACCGACCAGAATACACGCAACCAGCCAGGCGCATCGCTGTTGATGTCTTTCAGCTGCGAGGTGAAATTGCCCAGTACCAGCGCACCGGAATCCGCCGAGGTGACATAAAACAGCAGTCCAGTAATGGTGGCGACGGAAGCACTAAAGGTGAACCCCGGATACTGTGCCAGCAGGCTGTAGAAGCCACGTTCCGGGTGCGCCATCGCTTCCTGTGCGAAGGCGGCACCGCCATGGATGATTTCATACAGTGCGCTGTTACCGAATACCGACAGCCAAAGCAGCGTAAAGGTGAACGGAATGATCAAGGTGCCCAGCACAAACTGGCGAATGGTGCGCCCGCGTGAGATACGCGCCAGGAACAGGCCGACAAACGGCGACCAGGCTACCCACCACGCCCAGAAGAAGAGCGTCCAGTTGTTCATCCACTCGACCGGGCGGTCGAAAGCGAAGCTGTTGAGCGTCATCCCCATAAAACGGTTTACGTAGTCGCCAACGTTCAGTACCAGCGCATTGAGCAGAAATGAGGTGTCGCCCATAAACAGCACGAACAAAATCAGCCCCAGCGCCAGCGCAACGTTAAGTTCCGACAGCACGCGAATGCCTTTATCGACCCCGGACGTCACCGAAATAGTGGCGATGATCACCGACAGCGCGATCAGCGCCGCTTTCGCCGCCATCGAATCCGGGATATCAAACAGTACGCTCAGCCCGTAATTGAGCTGCACCACACCAATGCCAAGCGTGGTGGCGATGCCGAAGATGGTGCCGATTACCGCCGCGATATCCACCGAGTGACCAATCGGCCCGTTGATACGTTTCCCGAAGATTGGATACAGCGCCGAGCGGATCGTGAGCGGCAAATTATAACGATAGCTAAAGTATCCGAGCGCCATCCCCATCAACGCATACATCGACCAGCCGGTTAAGCCGTAGTGGAACAGCGTCCAGACCATCGCCTGACGCGCCGCCTCCATGGTTTGCCCTGCCCCTTCCGGCGGCTGCATATATTGTGTCACCGGTTCAGCGACGGAGAAGAACATCAGGTCAATACCGATACCGGCGGCAAACAACATCGCCGCCCAGCTCAGCAGGCTGAACTCAGGCTTAGATTGCTCCGGCCCGAGCTTTACCGAACCGAAACGCGAACAGGCAATGCAGACCACAAACACAATATAGAGCGTTGCCGCTAGCAGATAGTACCAACCAAAGGTTTTAGAGACCCAGTCCAGCGTGCGGCCAATCCACAGAGCGGAGAAGTCGCGAAAGAGGATCGTTGTCAGGGAAAACAACAAAATCAGTCCTGCAGAAGTGTAAAACACAACCGGATTGATTTTGTCCTTTTCCCTTGTCTGTGAAAGGTCTGTCATCCAGTATCCCCACTGTTTTTGCAACTATTAAAAATCAAATTCGCAACAATTAAGACACATTTTATATTGAACGTCCAATCAAAAACCGCTTTAATGTATAACCAATGCTGATGAATGGAGTGGCAAAAATGCCCAAACTGGGGATGCAGCCGATCCGGCGCAGGCAACTGATCGACGCCACGCTGGAAGCAATAAATGAAGTAGGCATGCACGATGCGACGATCGCACAGATCGCCCGTCGGGCGGGCGTTTCCACCGGGATCATCAGCCACTATTTCAAAGATAAAAACGGCCTGCTGGAAGCGACCATGCGCGATATCACCAGCCAGTTGCGTGACGCGGTATTGAGCCGTCTGCATGCCCTTCCGGAAGGTAGCGCAGAGCAGCGGCTCCAGGCGATTGTCGGCGGCAATTTTGATGAAACGCAGGTCAGTGGCGCGGCGATGAAGGCCTGGCTGGCTTTCTGGGCCAGCAGCATGCATCAGCCGATGCTCTACCGTTTGCAGCAAGTGAGCAGCCGCCGTTTGCTGTCCAATCTTGTGTATGAGTTTCGTCGCGAATTGCCGCGTCAACAGGCTGAAGAAGCGGGCTATGGGCTTGCCGCTCTGATCGACGGCCTGTGGTTGCGCGCCGCACTCAGTGGAAAACCGCTGGATATCACCCGCGCGCAATCGCTCACCAGCCACTTTATCAGCCAGCATTTACCGACCGATTAACCGAGGAGGAGTTATGTCCCGAATGGCAGAACAGCAGCTTTATATCCATGGTGGTTATACATCCGCCACCAGCGGTCGCACCTTCGAGACCATCAACCCGGCCAACGGTGAAACCCTGGCAACGGTGCAGGCCGCCGGACGCGAGGATGTCGATCGTGCCGTAGAAAGCGCCCGGCAGGGGCAGAAAGTCTGGGCGGGCATGACCGCCATGGAGCGCTCACGCATTCTGCGTCGGGCGGTGGATATCCTGCGTAAACGCAATGACGAACTGGCAACGCTGGAAACACTCGACACCGGCAAAGCGTTTTCGGAAACCTCAACCGTCGATATCGTTACCGGCGCAGATGTGCTGGAGTATTACGCGGGGCTGATTCCGGCGCTGGAAGGCAGCCAGATCCCCCTGCGTGAGTCATCGTTTGTCTACACGCGCCGGGAACCGCTCGGCGTGGTCGCGGGGATTGGCGCCTGGAACTACCCGATTCAGATTGCCCTGTGGAAATCCGCCCCGGCGCTGGCGGCAGGCAATGCGATGATCTTCAAACCGAGCGAAGTTACCCCGCTCACTGCGCTTCAACTCGCAGAAATCTACACAGAAGCAGGACTGCCGGACGGCGTGTTTAACGTTTTGCCAGGCATCGGCGCGGAAACCGGGCAGTATCTGACCGAACATCCAGGCATTGCCAAGGTGTCGTTCACCGGCGGCGTCGCCAGCGGCAAAAAAGTGATGGCCAACTCTGCGGCCTCTTCGCTGAAAGAAGTGACGATGGAGCTGGGCGGTAAATCCCCGCTGGTTATCCTCGACGATGCGGATTTAGATCTCGCGGCGGACATTGCCATGATGGCGAACTTCTTTAGCTCCGGCCAGGTGTGCACCAACGGTACTCGCGTATTTATTCCGGCGGCGTTCAAAACCGAATTTGAACAGAAAATCCTTGAGCGCGTAGGCCGCATCCGCGCAGGCGACGTTTTCGATGTGCAGACCAACTTCGGCCCGCTGGTCAGCTTCCCGCATCGCGATAACGTGCTGCGTTACATCGCCAAAGGCAAAGAGGAAGGCGCGCGCGTGCTCTGCGGCGGCGATGCGCTGAAGGGCGACGGTTTCGATAACGGTGCCTGGGTTGCCCCGACTGTCTTTACCGACTGCACCGATGAGATGACTATCGTTCGCGAAGAGATTTTCGGGCCGGTGATGTCCATCCTCACGTATGAATCTGAAGACGACGTGATTCGCCGCGCCAACGACACGGACTACGGCCTGGCGGCAGGCGTCGTAACGGCTGACCTGAATCGGGCGCACCGCATCATCCACCAGCTTGAAGCGGGTATCTGCTGGATCAACACCTGGGGTGAATCCGCAGCAGAGATGCCGGTTGGCGGCTACAAACACTCGGGTATTGGCCGCGAGAACGGCGTGATGACGCTTCAAAGTTACACCCAGGTGAAGTCCATCCAGGTTGAGATGGGTAAATTCCAGTCCATATTCTAACCGGGAGGTTTATTTGCAATTTGACTACATCATTATTGGTGCCGGCTCTGCCGGCAACGTCCTCGCCACACGTCTGACTGAAGATCCGAATACCTCCGTGTTGTTGCTTGAAGCGGGCGGCCCGGATTATCGCTTTGACTTCCGCACCCAGATGCCCGCCGCGCTGGCATTCCCGCTACAGGGCAAACGCTACAACTGGGCCTATGAGACTGAGCCGGAACCGTTTATGAACAACCGTCGCATGGAGTGCGGACGCGGCAAAGGTCTGGGCGGATCGTCACTGATCAACGGCATGTGCTATATCCGCGGCAACGCGCTGGATCTCGATAACTGGGCGAAAGAACCCGGTCTGGAGCACTGGAGCTATCTTGACTGCCTGCCCTACTACCGCAAGGCTGAGACGC
Source organism: Pseudocitrobacter faecalis (assembly GCA_003315335.1). Classification (GTDB taxonomy): domain Bacteria; phylum Pseudomonadota; class Gammaproteobacteria; order Enterobacterales; family Enterobacteriaceae; genus Pseudocitrobacter; species Pseudocitrobacter faecalis. The sequence continues at coordinate 50,141 of QNRL01000008.1, read as the reverse complement.
GCGATATTGTTGAAAACGACTATCACGGCGGTGACGGCCCGGTTAGCGTGACCACCTCAAAACCCGGCGTCAATCCGCTGTTTGAAGCGATGATTGAAGCGGGCGTGCAGGCGGGCTACCCCCGCACGGACGATCTTAACGGTTATCAGCAAGAAGGTTTCGGCCCGATGGATCGCACCGTAACGCCGCAGGGACGTCGCGCCAGCACCGCACGTGGCTATCTTGACCAGGCAAAACAACGTCCCAACCTGACTATTCGTACGCACGCCATGACCGATCACATCATCTTTGATGGCAAACGTGCGGTGGGCGTCGAGTGGCTGGAGGGCGACAGTACGATTCCGACCCGAGCGACAGCAAATAAAGAAGTGCTGCTGTGCGCAGGCGCGATTGCCTCCCCGCAAATTTTGCAACGCTCCGGCGTGGGTAATGCTGCACTGCTGGCTGAGTTTGATATTCCGCTGGTGCATGATTTACCGGGCGTAGGCGAGAACCTTCAGGATCACCTGGAGATGTATCTGCAATATGAGTGCAAAGAACCGGTTTCCCTCTACCCGGCCCTGCAGTGGTGGAACCAGCCAAAAATTGGCGCGGAGTGGCTGTTTGGCGGTACCGGCGTGGGCGCAAGCAACCATTTTGAGGCAGGCGGATTTATTCGCAGCCGCGAGGAATTTGAATGGCCGAATATTCAGTACCACTTCCTGCCGGTGGCGATTAACTATAACGGTTCGAACGCGGTGAAAGAGCACGGCTTCCAGTGCCACGTCGGCTCAATGCGCTCGCCAAGCCGCGGGCATGTGCGGATTAAATCCCGCGACCCGCACCAGCATCCGGCGATCCTGTTTAATTACATGTCGCACGAGCAGGACTGGCAGGAGTTCCGCGATGCAATTCGCATCACCCGCGAGATCATGCATCAACCCGCGCTGGATAAATACCGTGGCCGGGAAATCAGCCCTGGCGTGGAGTGTCAGACGGACGAGCAGCTCGACGAGTTTGTGCGTAATCACGCGGAAACCGCTTTCCACCCCTGTGGTACCTGCAAAATGGGTTACGACGAGATGGCCGTGGTTGACGGCGAAGGCCGCGTACACGGCCTGGAAGGCCTGCGCGTAGTAGATGCGTCGATTATGCCGCAGATTATCACCGGGAATCTGAACGCCACGACGATTATGATCGGCGAGAAAATGGCGGACAGGATTCGTGGGCAAGAGGCGCTGCCGAAAAGTCTGGCGGCCTATTTTGTGGCAAATGGGATGCCGGTAAAACGCTCGCGCGCCTGAGAACAGAGCACAGGGACGTGCTTATCACCCCGCTTGAAAAGGCTTGATTCACGAACATCTGGACATTTTTTTCACCCAAACGGCAATCATCCCCACCGCCACAATATTGCAAAACCGTTCATAAATTGTGTTTATTTGTAAAATTATTTTTACCAATACTAACAATTGGTATTGATAATGAGAAACTCTATCGGCAAAATTCGCATTATCACATGATGTGGGATCTGCCTGATGATAACTTTGCCCATGAACCTGCTGGCGTGGAATCGCGTTGCACAGCGCATTCTGAAATGGCCTCTTCGTGAAAACACGACATCGCGCTACATCGCATGTTCCCCTTCCCAACTGATTATCACGTTCGCTAAATGCCCAACAGCGTCATCGGATTATTCCCGAGCGTCGCTCCGGCATCAGGGCATAGGCATCTGCTCATATTCTGAATCTCGCCATGTCGCGCGATCTATTCGTTCTCACGCATCGCCTGCGCTTCTCCCATGACGCAGCGGTAACCGGGAAAAACCGCAGCCAGCGGCTGCACCTCCAACTGCTACTCAGCCTCTTTGGGCAACACTTTTTGCCCGCGTAAAGGAATGACGATGATAGCCAAAAAATATACGCTCTGGACGCTCAACCCGCTGCTGCTCGCCATCATGGCGCCTGCGGTTGCACAACAGACTCCCGACGACACATTGGTGGTTTCTGCCAACCGCGCTAACCGAACGGTGGCGGAAATGGCGCAAACTACCTGGGTGATTGAAAACGCCGAACTTGAACAGCAGATTCAGGGCGGTAAAGAATTGAAAGACGCACTGGCGCAGCTCATCCCCGGGCTGGATGTAAGCAGCCAGAGTCGTACCAATTACGGAATGAATGTGCGTGGCCGTCCATTGGTGGTGCTGGTTGACGGCGTACGCCTGAACTCATCGCGCACCGACAGCCGCCAACTGGACTCGATTGACCCCTTCAATATCGACCACGTAGAAGTCATCTCCGGCGCCACCGCGCTCTACGGTGGCGGCAGTACGGGCGGCCTGATTAATATCGTGACGAAGAAGGGCCAACCAGATACCCAGGTGGAGTTTGAGTCGGGGATCAAAAGCGGCTTTAACAGCAGTAAAGATCATGATGAACGTATTGCCAGCGCGATCTCGGGCGGGAACGATCGTATCTCCGGTCGCGCGTCGGTGGCGTACCAGAAATTTGGCGGCTGGTTTGATGGCAATGGCGACGCGACGTTGCTCGATAACACCCAGACAGGGCTCCAGTATTCTGACCGTCTGGATATCATGGGCACCGGCACGCTAAACATTGACGATACCCAACAACTGCAGTTGATCACTCAATATTATAAAAGCCAGGGTGACGATGATTATGGCTTGAACCTCGGCAAAGATTTTTCAGCAATTAGCGGAACCAGTAAGCCTTATGTCAGCAGCGGCCTGAGTTCAGACCGAATTCCAGGCACTGAACGTCACCTTATTAGCCTGCAATACTCTAACAGCGACTTCCTCGGCCAGGAGCTGGTGGGTCAGGTTTATTATCGCGATGAGTCGCTGAAGTTCTATCCTTTCCCAACCGTCAATGCCAATAAACAGGCGACCGCGTTCTCCTCATCGCAGCAGGACACGGATCAGTACGGTGCGAAACTGACGCTGAACAGTCAACCGCTGGAGGGCTGGCAACTGACTTATGGGCTGGATGCGGATCATGAACGCTTTACCTCTAACCAGATGTTTTTCGATCTGGCACAAGCAAATGCGTCTGGCGGGATGAACAATAAGCGTATTTATACCACCGGGCGCTACCCAGCGTACGACATCACCAACCTGGCGGCCTTCCTGCAATCAAGCTATGACATCAACGATATTTTCACGCTCAGCGGCGGCGTTCGCTACCAGTACACAGAGAACAAGATTGATGATTTCATTGGCTATGCGCAGCAACAGCAGATTGCTGCCGGGAAGGCACAGTCAGCCGATGCTATCCCCGGTGGCTCGGTCGATTACGACAACTTCCTGTTTAATGCGGGGCTGTTGGTTCACCTGACCGAACGCCAGCAGGCATGGCTTAACTTCTCCCAGGGCGTGGAACTGCCTGACCCTGGTAAGTACTATGGACGCGGCACTTATGGCCCCGCAGTCAACGGGCACCTTCCGCTAATTAACAGCGTGAATGTGAACGAGAGTGAACTGGAAGGCGTCAAGGTCGACTCCTACGAACTGGGCTGGCGCTTTACCGGCGATAACCTGCGCACGCAAATTGCGGCTTACTACTCAATTTCTGACAAGAGCGTGCAGGCCAATAAAGATCTGACAATTAGCGTGGTCGATGACAAACGCCGTATTTACGGTGTCGAAGGTGCGATCGACTACTTTATTCCGGATACCGACTGGAGCACTGGCGCAAACTTTAACGTGCTAAAAACCGAATCCAAAGTCAACGGGAGCTGGGAAAAGTACGATGTTAAGGTCGCAAGTCCTTCAAAAGCGACGGCATACATTGGTTGGGCACCCGATCCCTGGAGCCTGCGAGTTCAAAGCACCACCTCCTTCAACGTGAGCGACGATCAGGGAGAAAAAATCGAGGGTTATACCACCGTTGATCTGCTCGGGAGTTATGAACTCCCTGTGGGTAAACTCAGTTTCAGCGTGGAGAATCTTTTCGATCGTGACTACACCACCGTCTGGGGTCAACGCGCGCCGCTCTACTACAGCCCGGGATATGGCCCGGCGTCACTGTACGATTACAAAGGCCGTGGTCGTACTTTTGGTCTGAGTTATTCACTGCTGTTTTGAGTGATCGACTGTCTGCCCGGCGTGAAATCAAGGATGAAACCGCCGGCGATACTCTCCGGGTGTCAGTCCAACGATGCGGGTAAACACCTTCCGGAAGGCCCCTGCATCGCTGTAACCCACATCCCACGCGATGCGTTCCAGCGGAAGCTGAGAAGACTGGAGCATTTCCCTGGCTCGCCCCACGCGCAGGCGCTGACAATACTCGGTGGTCGTCATACCGGTCGCTTTCTGAAAGCGGCGTAAAAAAGTGCGTTCTTCCAGGCCCGCCAGGGCTGCAAGTACCGGCAGCGCACTTTCCCTGGCACCCGTCTCTTCTAACCAGCGCTGAACGTTCAGTACCGCCCGATCGCCGTGTGACAGACGTGGAGAGAACGCGCTGTAGAAACGCTGCTGCCGACCTGGTGGATCAATCAGCAGACGCTGGGCGGTTTCAATCATAATGGCAGCCCCATAATAGCGGTCCACCAGACGAAGGCCCAGATCCACCCAGGCCATCGCACCGCCTGCCGTCATGATATCGTCATCATCTATCAGTAACTGATCAACATCGAGCCTGACATCAGGAAAACGCTGACTGAAAAGTTCAGCATATTGCCAGTGGGTTGTGATGGTTCGTCCCCTGAGCAGCCCCGTTTCTCCCAGTAAAAAAGCGCCTGCACAGACGGATGCGATCGTCGCTCCCTTTGCATGCTGCTCGCAAAGCCACTCGATATAAGGGCGGGAAGAGAGTGCCGGGAGAGGGTCTTCCAGGCTCGGGGGCAGGATAATCACATCAGGGCCATTCTCGTGATCCCGGACGCTGTCTTCAAGTCTGTGCGGGACACCTGCACTCTCTTCACATAGCCATCGCGTCACCGTCACCGGAGTAGTTCCCTTCGCGTCATGCCGGAGCCGGATCTTTTCGGCAAAATTCAGCAAATCCATCAGGCCCAGAACGGCAGCCTGCTGCGCATGCGGATAAATAAGTATCGCGATTTCAATCGTCAATCGCCGCTCCATATGTCGTTTTCACCCTTGAATATGTCGTTACCGCCACTTTGCATGTTATCTGCCCTGATACACACTGTCTGTACTAAATTTGTAAAGCCAACAGAGGGAAACACGCCATGACCAGAGAAGCCATTATTGTTATCGATCTGCAGAATGAATATCTTCCGACAGGAAAATTGCCGCTGACCGGTATCGAATCCGCTGCGGCTAACGCGGCAAACGTTATTGCTTCAGCCCGCGAACGCGCTATACCGGTTTTCCATATCCAGCATATTTTCGCTAATAAAGAGATGCCGGTATTTGTCCCCGACTCCGATGGGATAAAAATTCAACCTTCTGTGCTGCCTGCAGGCAACGAACCGGTCATCGTGAAAAATTACGTCAACGCCTTCCTGAATACCAACCTCAGACAACTGCTTGAGGAGCAAGGCATTACCTCACTGGTCGTCGTCGGTGCTATGAGTCATATGTGCGTCGACGCTGCGGTACGTGCAGCTTCAGATTTTGGTTATGACGTAACGGTTCTGCATGACGCTTGTGCCACACTGGATTTAGAGTTCAACGGTGTCCGCGTGCCAGCGGAGCAGGTACACGCCACCATGATGGCCGCACTGGCTTTTGCCTACGCCAGGGTGATTTCCACAGGGGAGTATTTGCAGCGCTGATGATTTAGCGAGCCGTTTATGCAAACCGAGCAGTAGCTTATTGCTGGTCGGTTTTGCATCAACAAAAAGGTGGGAGACATCAGGAACTTCTGTGCGGGTATTGAAAAAAATAGGGTATGGGAAACGCTCGAAGGATTCCTCGAAACAGGCATCTTTCGGCCAGGCATTTTACGGAATATGCGAGCAAGGTTGATACGATTTTAAGCTGGAAGATCATAAATATGACATGAGCGGGAACGTGGATGACTTGAACGCGAGGTGATTCATTGAATTAAATGGTGCGATAATAGGAACAAAACCAAATAACACAAGCCGTTGATATAAAACATATAAATCACACTCAATCTTCTTTGGTACCCCCAAAAGTACCCCCACTGTTTTTTCTCTATGATATTGGTAGCTTCAAAAAGTAAATCAGACTTGCAATGAAAGCTAAATTGCTGCTCTGAAACACAGTTGAGCAGCATTCGTGAATGGATAAGAATAGATACTCATAAGCCTCTATATCACTTTGTCAGAGGAATTACTCCTGTCATCGTTATTGGATCAGACACTCCGTTACTTAATGTAAAAAATCCCAATCGTTGTTGCTCATCAACAAGATTAAACATAGCCATATGATGATATTTTACGCTGGCATCTTCAGAATAAAGCCTAAAATGGGAGTCATTTAATTCTATCTCTACAGACAGACCGGAAAAATCCAAGTCAAAACAACCTGAAAGTATTTTTTGATCAGAAGCAGGAAAACTACCTTTATAAGTTATATTATATCTTGGATTAAAGTAACGAATAAGACCAGCCTCAGCAAGACAGACTATTTCTTTCTTAGAAAGAGGATTTTCTATTATGCTTTTTAAACGGGCATCATCCTCCTGACCCCCTATACAATTTTTATCCATTCCATTAAATGAACTAAAAAGCATATAGTCATTGTATACTAGAGTAAGAATATATATTTGATCATCAGGGAATTCATTCATTGTATCGGCTAAAATTTTCTGAAGCGTTGAATGACTTCTTAAGCGATCAATTGCTGTTCTCTTTCCATCCGCATATGCTTGACCGACATATAACACTTCTAAGTCGTAATAAATAGGATTGTAAGTAAACAACGCTAACATTTCACTTGTCCAATATCTATTCCAATTACCTTCAGCATTGACAGTTTCAATTTTTCTATGTGGATAAGTGGAAACTCGTAAAGCGACCTCATCTTTAACAAACTCAAAGGGGAATGAATAACATGACACTACGTCTACCCCATCGATGCGGCTAATAACTTTACCAATAGCCCGATCTCCATTAATATTCGGTTCTTCACTGCTACAGTTCGCTTTAGGCTTTTTACAAATGAGATAAATATGGCTATTGTCTGATATATCCTGATGGGTTTCTTTCATTTTACCTTCAGCATGCAGCTGATCAGGAGTGAACATCAACCAACCATTTGATGTTATACCCACAGAAAACTCTGAGACAAACTTTCTTCTACCTGTCATAACGTTCTCCTGTAAGGATGTATTATGCGTTTAAAATTTCTAAAGACCTAATTAAAGCATACCAAATCTACACCTAACCCTCTAAAACTTATATGAATTTTAAATTGAAAGGCTATATTTACGGAATACCATGATGATTTTGAACAATAGAGTTGATGAAAATATCTTAAATATCAAACTGTGCACAGGATTAATTATCAATTTGGAACCTAGAATTGTAGCTTCTAATTTATGAGTAGGATCAATCACATATGCACTTAATGAGACCAGTTGCTCAATAGATTTGTAATAGCCAAAAATGCAAAGCAGCACTGGTATACCGACAACGAGAATAGCAAGTGGTCTGAAAAGACTTGTTCCATGAATAGATATTAAAGATGATAATTTCAAAACAAACCAGTTTGATAAAGTCATTATAAAACCAGAAATTTTATTTTTATGATTCATTTTTTCAATTACTGGCAAATTTCTATTTCTACAAATCCCTAACAAATCACATAAAATGGTCAAAAAATAACTCATGTAAGTAGTTAATCGCAAACTCAAAACAGACAATGTAGTATCATATTCTTTCCTCCTGAAGAATAGAAAATTATCAACATCTTTATTTTTTTGGCTGATGCTTTTAAGCTGTCTATAAACTGATTGTTTCTGCTCAAATTCTAATGATGGGATTTTCCTATAATTGTTATGGCTTATTTCTATATCGAACGGCCAAGTTACACCCTCCGTTAATAGATCGTCTATTCTACAATTTATAAAATCAACTTCTGTTTTAGTCAAATCACAATTTGATATTACAAAACAACTTAAAACCGACTGATGAAGTACAAAACGTTTGATAGATGCATAGCTTGCATTCTTTATAATAAATTGAGTTGCCTTACTATCCATTACATATGCAACTTGTAATTGCTCCGTAATATTAGAATCTTGCAAATCAATATTAATGTTTTTTAGCCCCTTTGTTCGACCATCAAAATAAAGCGTCCCGATATTTATATGAGAACCCAAGCTGATATTTTCAAATTGCCCAACAAAATGTAACTCTTCACTCTTGATATGCCTTATAGAGGCTGAGGAAGATTTATCTGAAAGTACAGTTAAGTCTTCGTGGATAATCAAACCATCAATAACGATCTCATCAATAGAACCGACACACTTTACTGCCTTTGTTAAAACAGAAAAAAACTCTAACCTTTGGGTTTTTGCATCTTTCAAAAATGAAACAGTCCCAAATTGACTTGGTTCAAATTCAACAGGATAACTTACCCTAGCAAATACCATAGATGAATTAAGAACAACCCTAGAAAATACCCCTGAAAAATCAACATCTTTAAAATTGTTATTGCATTCAAACCAAACAACAGTTTTTTCATTATCACAATGTATTGTAACTTTTCTATCACTTGTACATGAAACCAAAATCACATCTGTAATTTGATGTGGGATATCAATTCGGTCAATTGAAAAGAAACTATTGGAAATAATTATTTTGGACTCAGTTGTTACCCCATCAAAGAATGAATCTTGGTTTTCGACTACCCCTTCCATCATCAAAAAAAAGTCGCTCATTATTTATATCTCGTTAAGTTTTAAATAAATTGTATTAGAGATCAATTACATCATCAATAGTTACACTACGATGCAACTGTAACTTAGAGCGCCTACAGCCAAAAGTCCCCGCTGTCGGGTGACAAGTTTTGACAAGTTGCTGCCAACGAACGGCATCTGATGTTTTCTAAAGCAGCGCGGTTGACACTTTTCCGGCAAGACTAATAAACGATTACAGTAAGGCCTCAACAAATCTCAACGCCAGCCTTTTACACTTCACCTGCAGCTGCTGGTCGTGGGCGTCAGGATCCGTTAGGTTGGGTTGACACTTTTCCCGGTATTTCGCGAAAAAGTGTCAAGTCTGAGGGGCTGGGTTAGGCTGAGGGTTTACAGTTTTTCGCCGTCCAGCAGGCAGAGCGCCCTTAACCCTGTTTTGCTCCACTCATCCGGCATATCAGGGTGCATTATGGCAACGTAGGCCAGCTCAGAACGAAGAAACCGTAAAGCGCCCGCTGCACAGTCTTTGCCATAGAAGCTGTGGGTTTCTTCATCCGGCCGGAAGAGAATCAGTAGTTGCTCTTCGGGCTCGTGCTGAACATCAAACCCCAGCTCAGCGGCTGCGGCCTCTATCCTCTGGCTAGCATCAATATCAGCCGGCAGCTCTTTCCCGCCGTCATGCTTCCATACCCATGCGGCGGCCTGCGCCCACGTCATTTCAATCTGGTGTTCGCCAGCACCAGCAGAGTTTTGTTTAGCCTGCGATGCGTCAACATCCACTTTATCGCCTGAAATAACAATATCACCGCGGGCTATCCAGCCGTAAACAGTTTGCCGGCTGACGCCCATATGTCTGGCGTAGGCTGATTTACTTAACAGCATCCTGGTGTTTTCCCTCCGGACATAAAAAAGCCGCCATCAGGCGGCCTGCTTATCTTCTGAACTTGTCTGCCGCTGGTTGCCTTTGAGCATCGCGCTGACATGTTCGCTTAACTGGTCAAGGCCGGTCATGCGTGGCTGTAATTCTGATGGATCATCGTTTTTCCCGTAAATGAGATTGTTATACCAGGTTCGAATAGCTGTAATTTGTGCGACGTCTTTCCTTACCGCGTCGACCAGATCGGCAACCGCACTAATTACCTGCCCGTTCTCTGATGCAATACGGGAGAAGGCGAGACGTTTTAGCTGTTCCGTACCGAGCCCCGAACACACTGCGTGCGCCCTTAGCAAGGCCTCAGCCAGCTCCTGGTGCTTTCCGCCGTGCATCGAAAGCAGCATTTTTTCCTGACTCCGGCGATCGAGCCTGCCGAATGCCTGACGCATTTCACTGTCACGCATGAATCCCTGAACATCGTCAGATGCCAGTGGTTTAACCGGTACGAGTTTGTTCATCAGGTAGTCGAGAATATTTGCGGCCTGGCCACTAACGGCAGCCACACCGCGAGTAAAGGCCTTAAGCGTGTCAGGGTTGCGGGCTTCACCTGACCTGCGATTTTTTGCCTGTTCATTCAAATCCGGATCGTTGCGAATAACGTCCAGCAAATCTGCCTCAGCTTCGGCCTGCTGCGCCGTAACGCGCAGGTTAGTCAGTTCGCCGGCCATGCCACGGAATAAAGTTTCCATCTGAGTATTAGGCGCAACAACCTTGCCGGCATAACCGGCCAGCTCAATGCTGTGTTTCCCTATTTTGATTGAGTAGCTCACAGGCCAGCCTCCATTTTAGATAACCCTGCATCAAAAACTTTGCGCGCAACAGCATGGATTGACGGCGCGATCCCCATGCATGATTTCTGGCGTTCTCTCTCCTGAATGGTTTTCAGAGCCTGAATCTGCTCCCCGTTCAGCAGTACAGGCTTAACGTTAATCTTGCTCATGATGCCCCCTGTTATAACGACCGTTAAAATTTCACTAATCGCAACAATCAAACTATCAATTGCGATTTACGAAACGATGTTAATGAAATTGCCGGGGGGCACAACGCAAAAAGAGTGGATGCGTTTTAAAGAAATCGCCTTCAAGGTATACACGGTCTACATAAAAACGATAAAACTCATATAAAACATACAATTGAACCGTGTACACCAGCCTACACTTTGCCATTTCAGGTATGCACGGTATACACGTTTTTGCTTATTAACTAATCATTATGAAACGTAATTGTGTAGACCGTGTATACCCTGTGTATACCCTACAACAAGGTATACACAGAATATATTATTGATTTAAATAACTTTTATTGGAATGGTGTATACCGTGTATACCTTTCCCCATATTTAGTTAAACATTCATTCCTTTTTCTCAGCTAATGGGTGCGCCTGCGGCAGCCAGTCCTCCGCGCTTTCCGAAAGCTCAACGTTAGTCACCATGCCCCGATTCTTCCTCTCCTTACGATATTCATGATTAAACTCCCGCATGGCGCTTTCCATCCCCTCGGCAAATTTATTCAGCGTCAGCGGCTTATCGAATCCATTTGCCTCCAGAAATGCCAGATAAGCGTGATAGAGATAAATACGCGGATAGTGAGGCGGATTGCGGTTTCCTACCATCATTCCCGCACAGTCAGCCAGCCGCTCAAGGTGAGCGCAAAAGGCATACAGCGGATCTGTTTTCTGTTTCACCTCCAGTGCTTCTTCGCTGTTTCGTTGCTCCAGCAGCAGCGCACGCGCCTTTTCCGGGTTCGCAAAGTTCGCCAGCAGCCGACGAACTACCACAGGAATTTCAGCGGATATCTTTTCTGCCAGTTCGGGATCCTTATCCTCCTCACTGACGCGCCGGTTAAACTGGAAAATTACGCGACGCCGGGAAACGCCACCGGCACGTTCGGTGAAAATCATCGGCGTGTTGTTAGTGGCCACAACCACCGCCCGCAACACAGCGGTGTACTGGTGCTCGTGCTTCGGGTCTATCTCCACGGCATCCCCGCCGGTTATCGCTTTTATCCCGGTACCCTCCCCTGAATATTTGGGCTGGTCAGGAAGGGTTATCATGCTCTTTCCGACGAACTGCGCACGCCCGCGCGCGCTGTCGAGCGCCGCCATATTCCCGCTGGCGGTGTTATGCGCGCCGGCCAGCATCGTAGCGATATGGGTAAAGACGCTTTTTCCGCTGCCGCCCTCCCCTGTTATCTCGAGGAACAGCTGCCAGTCGTACCGGTTCGCCAGCACCATAAAGAGCGCTGCGGCGATGCGCTGCATCTTAATTGCGTCTCTATCTGATGCGTAACTTAGCCACTTATGGAAGTTCGGCGCGTGGTCGCGGAGGTTTTCGCCCGGTACCGCCGGTGTATAGGTCACGCCGTTATGGTTGGTCAGCCAGTTATCCTGGCTGTGTTCGGAGAAAATGCCGGTTTCCATATCGTAGACGCCGTTTGCAAAGGGGATCAGGCTGCGCCGCGGCTCCCCCATTACCGGGATAACGATTTTCAGGGCGTCGATAACGTTGTTGATCGCGCGCTTGCTGAAGTTGGTTTTGTTCTCGTTGTAGATAGCCACCATTTCGCGGCTCAGCTCAAGCAGAGACGTTTTCTCCCAGATGCCGGCGCGGTAGACGTACACGCCTTCGCTGTTTTCATTGATCGCAATGCCGGTGTAACGCGCGGCCAGTATGAGCGCCTTTTCGTTATCAGCCAGGTCGCGGAGGTTTACATCCGTCAGCGGTTTGCCGATCACCATGCTTTTGCCGGCTTCCGCATCGGCTTTGAGGCGCGGCAGCTGTGGCGTCCAGTCCTCCAGAAGCTGATAACCTTCAGAGTAGAATTGCGCGCGCTCCACGCCGGCCACCGCCAGCTTTGTAGCGAGAATGGTTATCTGCCGTTCGGTCAGATGCCCGCCACGGCAAACCCGGGCGTAGAACCGGCCATCATCCACAATCCGGATATTCTCCAGCTCCGCCAGCTGCTTTTTATCCAGCACGACCGGCGGCACGGTGTCACCAATCGGGTTCATTTCCTGCCATGCTTTGGCGAACGTCCAGGCATCAGCGCCGGCAAAGATAATTGACTCCTCCATGAGATCCGCCGGCTGCTTTTTAAGGTTTGGTGCATTCTTCATTTTCTGTTCCCTCGCTCCCTGATGATTTCCCGCATAACCCGAATTCGTTCGATGCCCTGCACCCGCATAATTCGATCGATATCTGTTCCACCGGTGCCCGGCGCGGAAGAAACAAATTCAAATTCCCGCACCAGTCTTTCTGGCGTGCAAAAACACGGTGAGCTGTACCCTTCGCGGCAATATGTCACTCTGTCGAATCGGTAACTTTCGATAATTACCAGGTTGCCGCGGCTGTCCTTCCATTTATCGCCCGGCCTGATTTCAGGGTGAGCGCGGCCACCAGCAGTTAAGCCGGAATTTTTAATGGTCATATTTTTACCTCATGCCTCTGGCGGGATTACCTGATAACCAATCTTCTTCAGAAAGCGCGCGGCACTCTCCACCGTGAAAAGGATCTCGTCTTCCATAAGAGGGCGCATCGACTGTAACCCGTTCGACGTGTCCACCAGATAGCGACCGCTGGCCGGGAAACTGAATACGGTTTTGCCATCGCTACAGCGCACCAGATTATAAATAGCGGTCATGGCCTTACCTCCCTGACTTTCACCAGATATTCCGATGCCTGACTGACCAGGCTGTGAACCGCCGCGACACGAAAGCTTTCCATTTCATCATCTGGCGCCAGTGTATCTATCCACATATCGAGAACGGCAAGCGCCTGACGGCTGTATTCCAGCGCCTGGCCTGCGCTGGTCGTCAGCATGGCAATGGATTCGTTTTGAGTTGGCTTTTTCATGCGTTCACCTCCATAGCGAGGCGTGTCTGGATAGCCGCGGCCTTGCTCCCCAGCTGGAGATAAGTTCGGGTGATTGCCGGGTTACTGTGCCCGAGCATTTCAGAGGCGACCAGCAATCCCTGTTCGCCGCCGGCGGACATGAGATTAAAGGCGGCAATTTTGCGGCTGGAATAGGCGCTCAGGCGCAGACGCGTGTTTACAACGCGGGTAAACCACAGCATTACGTTGTGCAGTTTCTTCCAGATTGTCTGGCGGCTCACGCTACCTTCCAGAGACTGGCAACGGTTACTTTCAATCTGGCTGCGGGAAAATACCAGGTTGTCGCCGATAAGATTGCGTTCCATGCGTTCACGCAGTCGTTTGACGATACCCGGCGGCAGCTGTTTGGTATCGTGCTTAACCTCAGCCTTTGCCACCAGCTCAAACACGATCGCCTGTTCTTCTTCCGTCATGCCGGCGGCCAGTTCGTCGCAGCTCACGCTATCCCAGTGCATATAGGCAATGTGATCGCCAGCAAGCCTGGCAGCGTCCTTACGCTGCTGGCGAACAATCTCGATCCCCTTCCGGGTCGCTCTGGCTTCCGCTGCTTTGGTCTGCTTCGCTACGATGATTGTTGCAATGCCGGTTTCCCAGTTGATGCAGGAATAACGGAAGTTGCACACGTCGCTGGTACGCCAGCCGGTAACGGTCGCAATATCCCACCAGAGTAAAACCCAGTCCGGCTGGGTCTGCTGAATGCGTTCGCGCAGTTTGCGCTGCTCTTCCCGTTCGTAAACGGGGGTCATGGTGCGGGTGCCTTTCGTGGTAGAGGCTTTTAACACGTTGCCGCGCAGCTCGCGGGCTTTAGCTGTCAGGGTCTGGAGGTTAAACATGGCTACCTCCCATTTTCGCAACATCCAGTTCAAACGCGCCGCTACTGTACTGATAAAGCGAACATTCAGAGCGAATTTTGGCGGCAAAAATAAGATCCCAGCGGGAATACCACTGGCGGGCTTCTTGCTCACTGTCGGCAATGATGCGGATAACAACGGGAGTACACGTCTGGCCTTTTGGCGTACCGAGGAAAAGCCAGGTAAATTGGGGCAGTTTTTGGGTTGGGGTAGTAGCCATGTGGCAGCCTCCGTATGCGATGAAATTACTTCACCACCGGAAACGCCAATTTCACTGGTGGTGAACTGTGCAGGGTTGGCGTAACCGGCGCATACGGAAACCGGCGCTTCGTGAGAAGCCCCCACACAGCCCACCATAATTTGGGTGTGGTTGTGCTGCGACAATAAAAAAGACGCTCGGCGCGTCTGTGTCGCCGTATGCAAATGCAGGACGCCAATCCCGACACCAGATTTTGCTGGTGCTTTTAGAGCATACCCTCCAGTTGAATAACAAGGCAAGGAGTTTTTAGGGTGAGCGAAGCCCTGCCCCAGACGGGCATAATTGTTCTTCATGGCATTAACCTTTTTGAATTGTTTAGTGAGCTGTCGCGACGAACATATTCTGCGAGATCTTAGGTGCAAACTCTCGCAAATTAAGAGTCTGAGCACTCGAAATCTCAGTCCGTTTGGTTACGCGACGATTCAATACGCTCGCTAATCCATTCATCAATTTCGCTTTCAATGAAAGCAATTGCACGAGAACCAATCTTTATGGATGAGGGGAAACGTTGCTCAGCCATGAGTCGATAGATCCAAGCCTTGCTATAGCCAGTTCTGCGTTGAACTTCAGGCAAGCGGATAAGGGATTGGGACATATATACCTCTCGAAGTCTAATGTGGTCAACGAGGTATATTTCAGCAAAAAGATAAGGGTAGTTGTGGAAGTCACGTTAAATCAGTTGGAAGTAGCTCTACCAATGAAATAGAAGTACGGCCTGAGGTTTTAGAACCTGTAGATCGTCTTTTTGGAAATCCTTACGAGCTATTTGGAAGCGTATGTATTCAGGGCTTCATCAATTAGCATAGTCAGTGCCTTATCAGTCACATCGATGCCATCGCCATGCTCCAATATGATTCTTGAGGCACTTCTGGCAACTTCGGATTTGTTCAATTTCTTACCGCGAACATATTTTCCACCCGCTTTTTCAAGCGCAATCGCCATGCCAGCGATCAGTTTTAACGCTGTATCTTTACCAGCGAACTCGCCCCACCCGCTCGGTAAAGGTTGGTGTTCTTCGCAAGAACTATCTTGCTCACATCCAAACCAACTATCTGTTGCTGTTATTTCTTTTATAGCCCAAGGCCAAATATCATTGGAATAAAAATCAGCGCCAGTGATATCTCCACCAGGCGAGTTAGACCATTTTATTTTGGGGTGAAGTTCTCCTGCGTTTACAGCACTGAAAATTATCCTCAAGTAGCTGGAAGCTATATTGTAGATCTCTGGAACGCATTTATCTTTCAACTCATCGAAACGAGAACAACTGTACACACCAGCCATAGCCATCGCAGCCTGCTCAGCAGTAACTACACGTTGCCGACGGAGGTGATGGGGCATGTTGAGTATATTTTCTCGCATAATTGCTTCCTGCTAACGATAGTCTACCAAAGTCTACTACTGTCAATTAGCACTGTCTATACATACAGTTAAGCGCTTTTCCCAAATGTTCCATGCACTACATTTTCGCCGTTTTCCAACGCTTCCATATAGTCGGCATACCACTGAAGCATTTCACGCCGGCCGTCTATGTACTGAGCGTGGTTGTACGTTCCTCGAATAGAGTTTTTGTCGACGTGTGCCAGCTGCGTTTCTATCCACGCGGTGTTGTAGCCCTGTTCGTGAAGGATGGTACTCATGGTGTGTCGGAAACCGTGCCCGGTGACTTTTCCGTCATAGCCAATCCGCTTAAAGACTTGGTTTATGCTGGCTTCACTCATTGTTTTTCGCGGATCGTTACGGCCAGGGAACATAAGCGGGTAATTGCCTGTTAGCTCTTGGAGCTGGCCAATAAGCGTAAGAGCTTGCCTGGACAATGGCACCACATGAGGGCGACGCATTTTCATGCGTGATGCTGGTATTTCCCAGACGGCCTTACTGATATTGATTTCATCCCAAAATGCCCCGCGGAGTTCGCCGGTACGCAAGCCGGTGATAATCAGCAGACGAGCGGCCAAAACTACTAAAGCGCTTCCTGTATATCCTGACAACGCCTTGAAGAAATCAGGCAATTCTTTCGGTGTAAGGAAAGGATAATGATTGGACTCATGCCCTTGCATGGCGCTGGTAAGATCCGGAGCGGGGTTATACTCAGCACGGCCGGTGACTATTGCGTAACGGAAAACCTCCCCGCAGCGCTGCCTAACTTTTTTGGCCTTTTCTGTAGCGCCGCGCCCCTCAATGCGCCGCAGCACATTCAACAGTTCAAGCGGTTTGATATCGGCTATTGGTTTTTTGCCAATGTAAGGGAACACATCTTTGTTGAAAGCCTCAAGGATGTCTGAAGCATACCCAGCAGACCATTTTTTTAGTTTGCTGCTGTGCCACTCAAGGGCAATATCTTTGAAGGTGTTGTTTAACTGCGTTTCACGGGCGATCTTCTCTTCCCGTTTCGCTTCCATAGGATCGATACCCCCAGCGATACCCCTTTTGGCTTCTTCACGTTTTGCCCGAGCATCGGCCAATGTGACTTCAGGATACACACCCAGCGCTAACAGCTTCTCTTTGCCGGCTACACGATACTTGAGCCGCCAGTATTTGCCACCATTAGGTTTAATCAGGAGATACAAACCACCACCATCAGCCAGCTTGTAAGGCTTATCTTTAGGTTTGGCGGTGTCCACCTGCCGGGCGTTTAGTTTCACTTGGGGGTACCTCCTCTAGACCGAACAGCAAATACCCCCATAAGTACCCCCAAACGACCGTAGATTTCAGGGAACTTTAGTAGACGTAGAAATACTAAAAGGGGCTTCAAGTCGCAGAGTATAAGGGGTTTCAGTGAACTTTAGTAGACTTGGGGAGACGTTAGAATGGTGCCGATAATAGGAGTCGAACCTACGACCTTCGCATTACGAATGCGCTGCTCTACCAACTGAGCTATATCGGCCCTGAAAAGGACGTGTTCACGAATGCGAATCACGGTGGACAAGGTTAAAACTAACCGGGCGATGCGTCAATGGCCTTGAGAATCAAATGGCTACTTTTGCATCACCCGGTGTTAATTAGGCACGAATGGTATCGTCACCGAAGCCAATCCACTTATAGGTGGTCAGCGCTTCAAGTCCCATCGGGCCGCGCGCGTGCAGTTTTTGCGTGCTGACGGCCACTTCTGCGCCCAGGCCGAACTGTCCGCCGTCGGTGAAGCGCGTGGAGGCGTTCACGTAGACTGCCGAAGAATCGACTTCATTCACAAAGCGGTTGGCATTGCTCAGGGTGCGCGTGAGAATGGCGTCGGAGTGCTGAGTGCCATGCTCACGGATGTGCGTGATAGCATCGTCCAAATTAGCCACAACCTTCACGTTAAGATCCAGCGACAGAAATTCGTTATCGAACTCTTCCGCTTTCACCGCCACAACCTGCGCCGGGCCCGCTTTTAACAACGCCATGGCGTTATCTTCCGCGTGCAGCGTCACGCCGCTCTGCGCCATACGCTTGCTCAGCGCAGGCAGAAAACGTTCCGCGATATTCTGATTCACCAGCAGCGTTTCCACCGTGTTACAGGTGCTCGGGCGCTGGGTTTTGGCGTTGACGATAATTTTCAGCGCCGGTTCAATTTCAGCCGTGTCATCCACATAAATATGGCACACGCCAATCCCGCCGGTGATCACCGGGATCGTCGACTGTTCGCGGCACAGCTTATGCAACCCTGCACCGCCGCGTGGGATCAGCATATCGATGTATTTATCCATGCGCAGCATTTCACTGACCAGCGCGCGATCCGGGTTGTCGATCGCCTGAACGGCACCCGCCGGTAAGCCGCACTCCTGCAACGCTTTTTGAATCACTTTTACCGTGGCGGCGTTGGTGCGATGCGTCTCTTTACCGCCGCGCAGAATCGCTGCGTTGCCGGTTTTCAGGCACAGGCTGGCGACGTCAACGGTGACGTTCGGGCGCGCTTCATAAATTACGCCAATCACACCGAGCGGGACACGGCGACGTTCGATGCGCAGGCCGCTGTCGAGCACTCCGCCGTCAATCACCTGCCCTACCGGATCGGCGAGCGTGCAAACCTGGCGCACATCGCTGGCGATAGCGGAGAGACGCGCCGGCGTGAGCGCCAGCCTGTCGAGCATCGCGTCGCTCAGGCCGTTAGCACGCGCATCAGCCAGATCCTGCTGGTTAGCGTCGAGGATCTCTGCGCTAAATGTTTCCAGATAATCAGCAATTTTTTCCAGAGCCTGATTCTTTTCACGGCTCGATAGCTGCGCCAGCTTATAAGAAGCCTGTTTGGCAGCAATGCCCATTTGTTCGAGCATAGTGAACTCCTTAGCGGGTGATCATATCGTCACGATGGACGGCAACCGGGCCGTACTCATAGCCGAGAATAGCATCGATTTGCTGTGAGTGGTGTCCGGCAATAAGGCGCAGCGCATCGCTGTTATAACGGCTCACGCCATGCGCGATATCCCGTCCTTCAAGGCTGCGAATACGGATCACTTCACCACGGGAGAAGTTGCCGGTCACGTTTTTAATGCCTTTTGGCAGTAATGAACTTCCGCGTTCGAGAATAGCGGAGGTTGCGCCTTCATCAACGGTGATTTCACCTGCTGGCGGTGCGCCGAAGATCCAGCGTTTACGGTTCTCCAGCGGCGTGTCCTGCGCGTGGAAGCGCGTACCGACGGAGACTTCCGCCATCACGTCGCCAATCACGCCAGGGCGGCTGCCTGCGGCGATGATGGTCTCAATCCCCGCGCGGCAAGCGACATCGGCGGCCTGCAATTTGGTGCCCATCCCGCCTGTACCAAGGCCGGAGACGCTGTCGCCTGCAACGGCGCGTAGCGCATCATCGATGCCGTGCACATCGGTAATCAGTTTGGCATCCGGGTTACTGCGCGGGTCGGCGGTGAAGAGGCCCTGTTGATCGGTCAGCAGCAGCAATTTGTCGGCACCGGCCAGAATCGCCGCCAGCGCAGAAAGGTTGTCGTTATCGCCGACCTTAATTTCAGCGGTGGCGACCGCATCGTTTTCGTTAATCACCGGCACGATATTGTTATCGAGCAGCGCGCGCAGGGTATCGCGCGCATTGAGGAAACGTTCTCTGTCTTCCATGTCCGCGCGGGTCAGCAGCATCTGCCCGACGTGAATGCCGTAAATAGAGAACAGTTGTTCCCACAGCTGGATGAGGCGGCTCTGGCCGACGGCGGCCAGCAGTTGTTTCGAAGCGATAGTCGCGGGCAGTTCAGGGTAACCCAGATGCTCACGCCCGGCGGCAATTGCTCCTGACGTTACAATGACAATTCGATGCCCAGCCGCGTGAAGCTGGGCGCACTGGCGAACCAGCTCAACGATGTGCGCGCGATTCAGGCGGCGCGATCCGCCCGTTAAAACACTGGTGCCCAGTTTGACCACCAGCGTCTGACTATCACTCATGATTATCTGCCGTTAAAAGTGAAATAATGAAACCAGGTTCACGTTTTATCAGGAGTCAGCCCGCTTGCCAACAGGCAGCGCGGAAAGCGAGGGATTTTATTGCGCGCGATCAGTAACCTTAACCGCACGTTTTGACGTTTTTATGACAAATCTAATTAACGGCACTTTTTTAATATAATTCTGACATTCAACGCATCTTGTCATAAATCTTTCATTGAGAAACGTTACAACCCTTCCTGTTTTTTCATCTGCATCCATTTTTATAAATGTTGTCTTATTAAAAACTCAGGAAAGGAAAATGAAAAAAAGCACTCTGGCATTAATGATGATTAGCGCATTGACCACCGCTTCGGCAGTACAGGCGGCAGAAGTATATAACAAGAATGGTAATAAACTGGATGTGTATGGCAAAGTCAAAGCCATGCATTATATCAGTGATTATGATAGCAAAGATGGTGACCAGACTTATGTCCGTTTTGGTATTAAAGGCGAAACGCAGATCAATGAAGATTTAACCGGATACGGCCGCTGGGAGTCTGAATTCTCCGGTAATAAAACGGAAAGCGATTCTACACAAAAAACGCGTCTGGCGTTTGCCGGTTTGAAACTGAAGAATTTCGGTTCTTTCGATTATGGTCGTAATCTGGGCGCGCTGTATGACGTTGAAGCCTGGACTGATATGTTCCCGGAGTTCGGCGGTGATTCCTCCGCGCAAACCGATAACTTTATGACCAAACGCGCCAGCGGCCTGGCGACCTATCGCAATACCGATTTCTTCGGCGTGGTGGATGGCCTTGATTTAACCCTGCAATATCAGGGGAAAAACGAAAACCGCGACGTGAAAAAACAAAACGGCGACGGTTTTGGTACCTCACTGGCTTATGATTTTGGCGGCAGCGATTTCGCCATCAGCGGCGCATATACCTCTTCTGACCGTACGGCGGATCAGCAAAATGCAGCCCTTGCACCGCGTGGTCAGGGTAAAAAAGCCGAAGCCTGGGCTACGGGCCTGAAATATGATGCCAATAATATCTATCTGGCGACGTTCTATTCTGAAACCCGTAACATGACGCCAATTTCCGGTGGTTTTGCTAATAAAACGCAAAACGTGGAAGTGGTGGCGCAGTATCAGTTTGATAACGGTTTCCGCCCTTCACTGGGTT
The DNA here is from genome assembly GCA_003315335.1 of Pseudocitrobacter faecalis. Taxonomy (GTDB): domain Bacteria; phylum Pseudomonadota; class Gammaproteobacteria; order Enterobacterales; family Enterobacteriaceae; genus Pseudocitrobacter; species Pseudocitrobacter faecalis. Next base: position 28,891 of record QNRL01000008.1, on the reverse strand, counting down.
ACGTTTTGTCTAAAGGCAAGGATATTGAGAACGTCGGTAGCGAAGACCTGGTAAACTATATTGATGTGGGCGCGACCTATTACTTCAACAAGAACATGTCCGCGTTTGTTGATTACCGCATCAATCAGCTGAAAAGCGATAATAAACTCGGTATCAATGACGATGATATTGTCGCGCTGGGGATGACTTACCAGTTCTGATAAAAAAGCCCACCTAATCAGGTGGGCTCATATTGCTGACAACGTGTGCTTTATACTTGCCGGATGCGCTACGCTTATCCGGCCTACCTATCCCGTACGCCTGATAAGCGTAGCGCATCCGGCATTATCTCATCGCGTTAAGCAGATAAACGCATCGGCTGGTCGTCAAAACCGTCTGCCGGTTCCAGTTTCAGGTCTAATGTTGCCAGTAATTCGCGTGCTCTCTCGTGAAACCCACGCAACGTTTGCTCCACGCGTTCATTAATTTCAGGATCCTTAATCGCGGTTGCCTGCCATTTGCCGTCTTTGTTAAACAGACCAAACTGGTAGCTGTAAGTGAAACGGTCTTCTTCCGCTTCCATTTCCATCCACCATCCCCAGAATTCACGGCTTTCAGGCGCTGGCTTAACGTTCACGCATACAGCAAGGCAATCGAAAAAGAAGCGGTTCTCTTCACACTGCTCCTCACGGATGTAAGGGCCTAGCGCAGTGAGTTTTTTAATCAGTCTACTCTTCGGGTGTCCACTTGGTAACGTCATTGCGATCTCCTTTGGTGATGCAACTGTTTTACCAAATCAATAAAATTTAGCAATCTATTAACTAAATCTATTATTGATCCACCCTGCAATTTCTTTCAGCGCTTTGTCGAAATTACGGTACACCGGGTTGAATGGCACGTTCAGAAGTTTACCCTCTGATGAGGACGAAACGATAAGTCGCGACTCCTCTTCCGGGCTGAACGGATCGTTGTTCCAGTAGCCTGACAGCATCGGTGTCGGGCAACGGCGGCCCAGCAAGCCCTGCGTTTTCAACGAGTAACGATTGAGCTCAATGCGTAGCGCTTCATCAGAGGCGTCATGCATACCAAGGCGCGAGGCCAGCACATCAAGATACATCTCTGGCACCCGGCCCTGACGCAGTGGGTCATTCAACAGGCAGTGAACGATGGGGCCAAGGCAGGCCACGCCGCGCAGGCGCTGGGATTCGAGATACGCCAGGCGCACCGCCACGTTCGCGCCAAAGCGGAAGCCAAACGCCGCAACGCGCGTGTGGTCAACCCACGGAATATTGGGCAGTTCGCGTAGCACATGCTGATGCAGATAGCTGGAATCCTGGGTCAGTTTCCACTTCGATGAACCACCAATCGACGGCATATCCAGCGTGAGCATAGCAATGCCCAGCGGCGCGAAGTAGTGTTCATATAAGCTGTAGTAATCAATTTGCAGGCCGTCGAGCCCACCGCACATCAGCACCGTCGGGAACGGGCCGTCGCCTTTTGGCATGTGCAGGAACGCGCTGACCGGCGAGCCGCCTGGAATAGGGATGTCCAGCTCGCGCATTTCGCCCGGCAGACGCTTAGCCGCTTCGGCATAAGCGCGATTGGCCAGCACCTGGGCCTGTTCAGCGAGATCGTCGCCTTTGAGGTGTGGATAGGCCGCAATGCTGTAGAGATTCGACGCATGCAGCCAGTGACGGCCACTGAGCAGCGGGTCATCTTCCTGCGTCGCTTTTTGTTGCCACTGCATCGCCTGGGTTGACCATTCGTAGATCCAGTTGCCACCGCGATAGCCGACCACCGTGTCGAGCATGCCTTCGTCGGTGCGTTCGGCCTGGCTCATCACGATGCGCGCCTGCACATCAAGTATTTCCTGCGGCGAGATGCCGCGCCAGATCCACATCAGGCGGTTAATCATGCGATACCAGTGCGGGACGGTTTTACCGTCAAGCGCAGATTGCACCGCAGGATCGCTTCCCGGGTTAAATCGACGCACCAGCGTGGAGGTTTCAGGGTGTTTGAAACGCGGTTTGAACAGGGTTTCGCTAAGATTCGCCTCTGACATCGCATGATCTCCATGAATACGAGCTTTAGACTATTGTAACGCGCCAGGCAGTAAAAAAAACAACGCCCGGCATGGCCGGGCGCTGGAATCGCATTTATTGCGGGAATTAACGGCCAGCGATAGGCGGTACGAAGACCACGCCCATATCCCACGGCTGTTCAATCCAGGTATCCTGCGGAATATCAATTACATAATCGTCAACCAGCGGGCGACCTGCCGGTTTAGCGAAGATGGTAACGAAGTGTGCTTTAGGATACATTTCGCGGATAGCCACTGCGGTACCGCCGGTATCAACCAGGTCGTCGATCACGATAAAGCCTTCACCATCGCCTTCGGCGCGTTTCAGAACGGTCAGCTCGCGCTGGTTGTCGTGGTCGTAGCTGGAGATGCAAACGGTATCAACATGACGAATGCCCAGTTCACGTGCCAGCAGAGCGCCCGGTACCAGACCCCCACGGCTAACGGCAATAATGCCTTTCCACTGTTCAACAGGTAACAGACGGCTTGCCAGTTTGCGGGCGTGAATCTGCAACATGTCCCAGGTGACGACGTATTTTTCGCTCATGTGAAAATATCCCAGCCTGTGTTATACGGCTTAAAAAGTGTTCAAGGGGGAAATAGGTTGCGCGAGATTATAGAGATCTGACGCACTAAAAACCAGCCTTAAGGGCACTCTGCCCCTCTTTTTCCGTGGTTTGTTCTACCAGAGAAGACAGAAAGTGGTATTCTCGACCTCATCTCGCAAGCGCAGCTTGTGGTGTCTGTTTCGCTATTTATTACACTTATTCCAGATGCATAACGCCGTAAGGAGACTCATCGTGTCGGAACTGTCTCAACTCTCCCCGCAACCGTTGTGGGATATTTTTGCCAAAATTTGTTCTATTCCTCACCCGTCTTATCACGAAGAGCAACTGGCTGAACACATCATCGGCTGGGCGAAAGAAAAAGGTTTCCATACTGAACGCGACGAAGTCGGTAACATTCTGATTCGTAAAGGCGCAACCGCTGGAATGGAAAACCGCAAACCGGTCGTTCTGCAGGCGCACCTCGATATGGTGCCGCAGAAAAACAACGATACCGTTCATGACTTCACTAAAGACCCTATCCAGCCGTATATCGATGGCGAGTGGGTAAAAGCCCGCGGCACCACGCTGGGTGCCGACAACGGTATCGGGATGGCGTCCGCCCTGGCGGTACTGGCTGACGATAAGGTTGAGCACGGCCCGCTGGAAGTGCTGCTGACCATGACCGAAGAAGCTGGCATGGACGGCGCATTCGGCCTGAAAGCCAACTGGTTACAAGCCGATATCCTGATCAACACCGACTCTGAAGAAGAGGGTGAAATCTACATGGGTTGCGCGGGCGGTATCGATTTTACCTCCAACCTGCATCTCGATCGCGAAGCTATTCCGGCAGGTTTCCAGAGCTTTAAGCTGACGCTGAAAGGCCTGAAAGGCGGCCACTCCGGCGGCGAAATTCACGTCGGTCTGGGTAACGCCAACAAACTGCTGGTGCGTTTCCTGGCGGGACACGCGGCGGAACTGGATCTGCGTCTGGTCGATTTCAACGGCGGTACGCTGCGTAACGCCATTCCACGTGAAGCGTTCTCCACCGTTGCCGTGGCGGCGGATAAAGTAGAATCGCTGAAAGCGCTGGTGAGCCAGTATCAGGATATCCTGAAAAACGAACTGGCTGAGAAAGAGAAGAACCTGACTGTACTGCTGGAGTCCGTCAGCAACGATAAAGCCGCGCTGACTGCGCAGTCTCGCGATACTTTCGTTCGCCTGCTGAACGCCACGCCGAACGGTGTGATCCGCAACTCTGACGTAGCAAAAGGCGTGGTTGAAACCTCCCTGAACGTCGGCGTCGTGACCATGACTGACGACAACGTGGAAATCCACTGCCTGATTCGTTCCCTTATCGACACCGGTAAAGAATACGTGGTCAGCATGCTGGATTCACTGGGTAAACTGGCTGGCGCGAAAACCGAAGCCAAAGGCAGCTACCCAGGCTGGCAGCCGGACGCAAACTCTCCGGTGATGCATCTGGTGCGTGAAACCTATCAGCGTCTGTTCAACAAGACGCCGAACATTCAGGTTATCCACGCAGGTCTGGAGTGCGGTCTGTTCAAAAAACCGTATCCGGAAATGGACATGGTCTCCATCGGGCCAACCATTACGGGCCCACACTCCCCGGATGAGCAGGTTCATATCGAAAGCGTGGGCCACTACTGGACGCTTCTGACTGAACTGCTGAAAGCGATTCCGACGAAGTAATATCCGTTAAGCCGGGCGGCCATCACTACCCGGCTTTTTTATACCTCTCGCACCATCAGGTAATTAATAAATCGCTCTCCCCGCGCCTCCACGTTTTGCTCGCGCACCAGCACAAATCCCTGACGTTCAAAGAACGGTTTTGCGGTAATGCTCGCCGCGACGGTCACTTTTCCCGGCAACATTTTTGCCAGCAATGCTCGTAACAGCGCCCCGGCAATCCCCTGCCGCGCGTAATCTGGCGAGACAAAAAGCAGGTCGATGTAATGCCCAACGGCGGTGATAAAACCGATAATCATGCCGTCAACTTCCGCCACCAGCACCACGGAAGAGGCTAATTTTTGCCGCCACTGCGCCTCATCCACCTGACCCCAGGCGGCGATTTGCGCGGGCGAATAGTGCTGACTGGCGGTTTCGTGGACCGCACGCAGGAAAATCTGGCTCAGTTGCGGCAGTTCATGCGGCTGCCACGCGCGAATGTTCATAATTAGAGTCCTAACACCAGTTGTCTTTCAAGTTGTGGATCAAGCAGCGTAACGTGCAGCCCCACCAGCCGGACGCCACGCCCGGCGCGACGTTCGTGCCAGGTTTTGTAGGCCGTGGCGATCAAATCGTCTTTATTCAGCCGCGGCCAGACGTGTTCCTGAGTCGTGAGCTGGAAGTCATTAAATTTGAGTTTCACGCCCTGACGGGCAATCAGCAGGTCGGGTTTGACCTTCGCCAGCCTTCGCTCCAGCTCCGGGTAGAGACGTTCGATAATCGCTTCACACTCAGGCCAATCGTGGATATCTTCCGCCAGCGTGCGCTCTACACCGATCGATTTTCGCAGCCGTTCGTTATTGATGGCGCGCTCATCAATCCCCTGACTGCGCTCCCACAATACGCGGCCAAATTTTCCAAAGCGTTTCAGGAGCATAGCGAGATCGCTTTTCTGCACGTCTTCGCAGGTTTTCAGCCCCATACTTTCGAGCTTCGCGGCAGAAACTTTCCCAACACCGGGAATTTTTTCCAGCGGCAGCGTTTTCAGGAACGCGGGAACGTCGGCGGGCGTGAGCACAAACTGGCCGTTGGGTTTGTTGAGATCGGAGGCGATTTTGGCGAGAAACTTCACCGGGGCAACGCCTGCGGAAGCCGTGAGCTGTAATTCGTTGAAGATAGTCTGACGAATTTCCTGTGCAATCAGCGTGGCAGAGCCGTGGCAATGCACACTGTCGCTGACGTCGAGATAAGCTTCATCCAGCGACAAGGGCTCAATTAGCGAGGTGTAGCGAGAGAAGATTTCGCGGATGTGCTCAGAGGCTTCTTTGTAGGCGTCAAAACGACCGGGTAAAAGGGTGAGATGCGGGCAAAGCTTCAGCGCCATGCCGGTGGGCATTGCGCTACGTACACCGAATTTACGCGCCGGGTAGTTGGCGGTACTGATGACGCCCCGTCGTTCACGGCTGCCGCCGATAGCGATAGGGATGTCGCGCAGCGCAGGGTTATCACGCATCTCTACCGCTGCGAAGAAGCAGTCCATATCGACGTGGATAATTTTGCGCATACATAGCCCCTACGGATGTTACTGGACAAGTATACAGTATAAATAGAGTGAGTGAGAAGAGAGATTGTGTCGGGTTTTCACACTCCCCCTCTCCCACTGGGAGAGGGAACCGTATGTGCACGGTGTTAATGCGTTTTCGCCCCCTCCCCCGGCACTACAATATCCGCCTCTCTTTCTGCAACGCTTCGCGCGCCATACGCTTTTTGCGTGCGTCACAGGGCTCCGGGCAGTCGCAGACTTTCTCCAGCCCAAGTGAGGTAATCCCGCCGCAGCTACCCTGGATGCTTTTACGCTTAATGATGTACCCCAGCGACATTCCGAGGATCACCAGCGCAAAAATCGCAAACGTCGCCAGAAATACCGTGAGCATCATCAGCCTCCAAAATCATCGAGCATGATGTTTTCATCTTCCACGCCCAGGTCTTTGAGCATTTTGATGACAGCCGCGTTCATCATCGGCGGCCCACACATATAGAACTCACAATCTTCCGGGGCCGGATGGTCGCGCAGGTAGTTTTCATACAGAACATTATGGATAAAGCCCGTGTAACCCGTCCAGTTATCCTCCGGCAGCGCGTCCGAAAGCGCGACATGGAAGGTGAAGTTAGGATTGTCACGCGCCAGCTGTTCGAATTCGTCCTGATAGAACATTTCACGCAGGGAACGCGCGCCGTACCAGAAGCTAATTTTCCGCTTGCTGTGCAGGCGTTTAAGCTGGTCGAAAATGTGCGAACGCATCGGCGCCATCCCGGCCCCCCCGCCGATAAACACCATTTCCGCGTCGGTATCTTTTGCAAAAAACTCGCCAAACGGGCCGGAAATCGTCACTTTATCGCCCGGTTTCAGCGACCAGATATAAGAGGACATGATCCCCGGTGGCGCATCCGGCACGCTCGGCGGTGGCGTGGCAATACGCACGTTGAGCATGATGATGCCTTTCTCTTCCGGATAGTTCGCCATTGAGTAGGCGCGCACCGTTGGTTCTTTAACCTCGGAAACGTAGCGGAAAAGATTGAATTTATCCCAGTCGGAACGGTACTCATCAGGCACGTCAAAATCGGCGTACGCAACCTTATGCGATGGACATTCAATCTGAATATAGCCACCCGCGCGGAACGGTACGACCTCGCCTTCCGGAATAGCCAGCTTCAGCTCTTTAATGAACGTCGCTTTGTTATCGTTAGAGATAACCTCGCATTCCCATTTTTTGACACCAAAAATCTCATCCGGCAGTTCAATTTTCATGTCCTGCTTCACTGCGACCTGGCACGCCAGACGGCAGCCCTCTTTAGCTTCGCGTTTGGTGATGTGTGCCAGTTCGGTCGGCAGAATGTCACCGCCACCTTCTTTAATTTTCACGCGGCACTGGCCGCAGGAGCCGCCGCCACCGCATGCGGACGAGACGAAAATCCCGTTGCTGGAGAGCGTATTCAGCAGCTTGTCACCTGCTGGCGTGCGGATCTGTCGGTCGGCTTCGTTGTTGATTTCAATCACCACATCGCCCGAGTTCACCAGCTTCGATTTGGCAAACAGAATCAGCACCGACAGCGCCAGTACGATGAGGGTGAACATGGCCACGCCAAGTATAATTTCCATTTTCTTCGCCCCTTATAGCTGCACGCCGGAGAACGACATAAAGCCAAGCGCCATCAAACCGGTGGTGATAAAGGTGATCCCTAAGCCCTGCAAACCCGCAGGGACGTTTGAATATTTCATTTTTTCGCGAAGACCAGCCATGGCGACGATGGCCAGCATCCAGCCAATCCCGGAGCCGAAACCGTAGACGATAGATTCGCCAAAGTTATAGTCGCGCTGAACCATAAACGACACGCCGCCAAAGATGGCGCAGTTCACGGTGATTAGCGGCAGGAAAATCCCTAACGCGGTATACAGCGCCGGGAAATACTTATCGAGGATCATCTCCAGAATTTGCACCAGCGCCGCGATCACGCCGATAAAGGTGATAAAACTCAGGAAGCTAAGATCCACACCGTCCATCAACGCGCCGTCGCGCAGCACCAGATTGTAGACGAGATTGTTCGCCGGAACGGAAATCCCCAGTACCAGTGTCACCGCTACGCCAAGACCAAACGCGGTCGAAACTTTTTTCGATACCGCGAGGAACGTACACATCCCCAGGAAGAACGCCAGCGCCATATTTTCAATAAAAACTGCGCGGACAAAGAGGCTGATATAGTGAGCCATCGGTTACTCCTTCTCCTGCTGTTCTGGCTTCCAGGTGCGAAGCGCCCAGATCAACAGGCCGATGATGAAAAAGGCGCTCGGTGCTAACAGGAACAGGCCGTTTGGCTGGTACCAGCCGCCGTTTTGCACCGTTTGCAGAATCGTAATGCCAAACAGTTTGCCGCTGCCGATAAGCTCACGCAGGAAACCGACAATCATCAGAATCGCGCCGTAGCCCAGGCCGTTACCGATACCGTCCATAAAGCTCGCCAGCGGCGGCGCTTTCATGGCGTACGCTTCCGCGCGCCCCATCACGATGCAGTTGGTGATGATCAGGCCGACGAAGACCGAGAGCTGCTTTGAGATCTCATAAGCGAAGGCGCGCAGCAGTTGATCGACGACGATCACCAACGAGGCGATGATCGCCATCTGCACGATGATGCGCACGCTGTTCGGAATATGGTGGCGGATCATCGAGATAAACATGCTCGAAAACGCCGTGACCAGCGTTACCGCGATAGTCATCACGAATGCGGTTTCCAGTTTAGTGGTCACTGCCAGCGCCGAGCAGACGCCGAGGACCTGAAGCGCAATCGGGTTGTTGGCAATCAACGGCCCCACCAGCACGCGCTTCACTTCTTTCATATCGCCCTGTTCAGCCATTATTCAGCACTCCTTCACGAACCTGTTTCAGGAACGGGCCAAAACCGAGGTCGCCCATCCAGAAATCAAAACTATGCTGTACGCCATTGGCGGTTAACGTGGCGCCGGAGAGGCCATCCACTGCGTATTCATCCCCTTGACGCGCCCCGCCTTTCACCACTTTCAGCGCCGGCCTGCCATTGTCATCGAGCACTTTTTTACCGATAAACTGCGCGCGCCAGTTCGGGTTTTCGATTTCACCGCCCAGACCCGGAGTTTCGCCCTGATCGTAATAGGTGATGCCTTTCACCGTGCGACCATCCGTATCCAGCGCCACAAAGGCGTACATCATCGACCACAGGCCGTTGCCGTAAACCGGCAGCACGATTTCCTGTACCTTTTGCTGGGCGTCTTTGACCAGATAGATTTCAACCACGTTGCTGCGGCGTTTAATGCTCGCCGGGTCGTCGTGGGCGTCGAGCTGCACGCTTTGTTCCGGGTCTTTCAGCGCCAGCGCCTGGTTGAAGGTCGCCGGGTCGCTGTCGAGCAGGTTGCCGGTTTTCAAATCCAGCAGGCGCGGGGTGATACGTTCACTAAAGATATCGGCCACATCATCGGTGGACATGCCCTGCTGCATCAACCCGGCGACGGCGAGAATATTGCGCTGTTTATCGAGTGCGCGTTGTTCCTGCTGGCGGGATTTCAACCCTACCGCAGAGCCTGCCACCACGATGGAGCACACCAGGCAGAGCACCAGCACCACCAGCAGCGTTTTGCCGATGCTATCGTTACTTTTAACTTCAGCCACGCGACTTCCTCCGCTTAATGTTGGCCTGCACCACCAGGTAGTCAAACAGCGGCGCAAAGAGGTTGGCGAACAGAATCGCCAGCATCATCCCTTCTGGATAGGCCGGGTTTACCACGCGAATAAGCACGCACATCACGCCAATCAACGCGCCGTAGCACCACTTCCCTTTATCGGTAAACGACGCCGAAACGGGGTCGGTCGCCATAAACATCATGCCGAATGCGAAACCGCCGAGCACCAGATGCCAGTACCAGGGCATGGCGAACATCGGGTTAGTGTCGGACCCCACAAAATTGAACAGCGTGGCGCTGGCAATCATGCCGAGCATCACCCCGGCGACAATGCGCCAGGAGGCTACGCGCCCGTAAATGATGATGGCGCCGCCGAGCAATATCATCAGCGTCGAGACTTCACCAATCGAACCGGGAATGTTGCCGAGGAAGGCGTCCATCCACGTGACCGGCTGCCCGGTCGCGACGTTGACCAGCGTTTCACCGCCGTGGCTTGCCCACTGGGAAAGCGGCGTCGCGCCGGAGAAGCCGTCCGCCGCCGTCCACACCAGGTCGCCGGAGATTTGCGCCGGATAAGCAAAGAACAGGAACGCACGTCCGGCCAGCGCCGGGTTGAGGAAGTTGCGCCCGGTGCCGCCGAAGATCTCTTTGCCGATCACCACACCGAAGGAGATCCCTAGCGCAGCCTGCCAGAGTGGCAGGGTGGGCGGAACAATCAACGCAAACAGAATGGAGGTGACGAAGAAGCCCTCGTTAACTTCATGCTTGCGAATTATCGCGAACAGCACTTCCCAGAAGCCGCCGACCAGGAAAACGGTGGCGTAAATCGGCACAAAGAAGACCGCGCCCAGCGTCATCATACTGAGCCAGCCTGCGTCTGGCGCGAAGCTCACGCCCAACGCCTGCGCCAGGCTGTAGTGCCAGTTTGCGGCAATCACCTGCTGAAGCTGTTCCGCGCCGTACAGTTTATGCAGCGCCGGGATGGTTTGCAGACCGACGCTGTACATCCCCCAGAACATTGCCGGGAAGACCGCAAACCAGACCAGTATCATCATGCGTTTGAGATCGATGGCGTCGCGTACATGCGCCGCACCTTTGGTGACCTGCCCCGGCGTATACAGCAGCGTCGCTGCCGCCTCATACAGGGGATAATATTTTTCCAGCTTGCCGCCGTGGGTAAAGTGCGGCTCAAGTTTTTCGACCAGATGCTTTAAGCCCATCACTTATCCTTCCTGCTCAATTTGGGTTAACACGCTGCGCAGCACCGGGCCATATTCATATTTTCCCGGGCAAACGTAGGTACAGAGCGCCAGGTCTTCTTCGTCAAGCTCGAGGCATCCCAGCGCCTGCGCGCTGTCGGAATCGCCCGCCAGCAGGTCGCGCAGCAGCATCGTCGGCAAAATATCCAGCGGCATGACGCGCTCATAGCTGCCAATCGGCACCATCGCGCGTGCGCCGCCGTGGGTATCGGTGGAGAGGTTAAAGAGCTTGCGCTTCAGAAAGTGACCAAGGGTGGTGCGAGTGATAGAGAATTTGTCACGGCCCGGCGCAACCCAGCCGAGCAGCTCTTTTTCGCGCCCTTCTTTCAGCACACTCACCTGCAAATGGAAACGCCCCAGGAACGCCTGCGGGCCAACGGCCTGGCTGCCGTTGAGTACAGAACCGGACAACACGCGGTTCTCGCCTTCCAGCAATTCGCCCTGCGTGAGCTCCTCCAGCGAGGCGCCCAGACGCGTGCGCAACAGGCGCGGCTGTTTCACCTGTGGCCCGCCAAGTGCAATCACGCGCTCCACCCACAACTCACCGTCGAGGAAGAGTTTGCCGATAGCGATCACGTCCTGATAGTTCAGGTGCCAGACCTGTTTTTCGAGGCTAACAGGCTCAAGAAAATGAATGTGCGTACCCACTAACCCCGCCGGATGCGGCCCGGTGAACTGATTAAACGTTACCTGCCCGCACGGATGGCCACCGAGCTTGCCGCCGCTCGCCTGGCAGACGTGCACTTTTCCGTCGGTAAGGCGCGTGAGCAGCGTCAGACCCGCGTCAAACGCTTCGCGCTGGGCAAGAATAATCGGCTGCGGATCGGCGGCCAGCGGATTGGTGTCCATCGCGGTGACAAAAATCGCCGCTGGCTGCGTGCCCGGCGCTGGCGATTTACTGAAAGGACGGGTACGCATTGCAGTCCACAAACCGGACTCAATCAGTTGTGCTTCAACGGTTTCACGCGACAATGTTGCCAGCTCATCGGCGGCAAAATGGGGAAATTCAACCGCATCATCGCCCTCAATATCAATGACGACGGACTGAAGTACACGGCGCTCACCGCGATGAATGGCGCTGACGATGCCGCTGGCTGGCGCAGTGAAGCGCACGCCCGGGATTTTTTTATCGTCGAAAAGCAGTTGCCCTTTCAGTACGCGATCGCCTTCCTGCACGGCCATTGAGGGGCGCAGGCCGACATAATCGTCACCTTTTACGGCGACGCGCGTTACCGCAACTTCATCAATGTGTTGTTTGGGCACGCCCGCAATGGGGATATCAAGACCCTTTGTTATTTTAATCATACTGTTAGCAGGTATCCGTTAAGGCCAGCGTTGTGATTAACGAAACAAAAGAAAGGAGTAGCGGTATTCACCCCGAATCATTCCATGATGGGCGATGAGGAGAGAAACGCATCCTTTCTTACACTTCCACCACCTGAAGGTGTCTGTCAGACGTTGAGGTACGAATCAGACAGGATAGCCATATAGAAAAGGCATATTTCCCCCAGAATGATAACGTTAATCAATCTTAACACTATCTTTCAGCCCCTCGCAGCAGTTCCGCTGAATTCGGCGCTAAAATGCGAGCTATTACGCAAAGCATCGACATTTTTGCCTGAGGGCGCGTTGCTTATCAGCCGTGGCTTCGGCACGCAATTTATTGATATTGAGGTGTGTTATGCGATGAATTTTGCACAGGCGTGAAAACTTAATTGTAAACACAATAATCACCCTCTTGCGAAAAAATGCTGTGATGCTAATGTGAGCCCTCTAAAGACAGATAACTCTGATTTTGTCTCTCTCTTGCCTTCCTGGCATGTGGTTTTTGTTTATCAAGGAACACGTAGTATGCGCAAAATCGCATTTTTCATTGCGATGCTTCTTATGCCGTGCATGTCATTTGCCGGGTTGCTGAGCAGCAACAGCCCGATGACACCGGTCAGTAAAGAATATAAGCAACAGTTAATGGGTTCACCGGTTTACGTTCAGATCTTCAAAGAAGAACGCGCCCTTGACCTGTACGTCAAGATGGGCGAGACGTATCAGCTCCTTGATAGCTACCGCATCTGTAATTACTCCGGCGGCCTGGGCCCGAAACGTCGCCAGGGTGACTTCAAAAGCCCGGAAGGGTTTTACTCCGTACAACGCAGCCAGCTCAAGCCTGACAGCCGTTTCTACAAAGCCATTAACATCGGTTTCCCTAATGCTTATGACCGCGCACACGGTTATGAAGGGAAATATTTGATGATCCACGGCGCGTGCGTGTCGGTGGGTTGCTATGCAATGACCGATTCCGGTATTGATGAAATCTTCCAGTTTGTGACCGGGGCGTTAGTCTTCGGCCAGCAGAGCGTGCAGGTGAGCATTTATCCGTTCCGCATGAGCGATGCCAATATGGAACGTCACAAATACTCAACCTATAAAGATTTCTGGCAGCAGCTCAAGCCGGGGTATGACTACTTCCAGCAGACGCATAAGCCGCCGATCGTTTCTGTCGTCGATGGACGCTATGTCGTCAGCAAGCCACTGAGCCACGAAGTGGTACAGCCGCAGCTGGCGTCAAATTACACACTCCCCGAGGCAAAATAAGCGCCATTCGCCTGGCATAATCTTTTGCCAGGTTTCATTACCCGTCAGCGGCTGGGTCGCAATCACTGTGACCACGTCGTTGGCGGTTGTCTCCTGCTGAAAATCAATTTCCACGTCCTGATCCAACAGCGTCGCGACGCCGAACGGTGCCCGACGGGTGATCCAGAACAGGTTAGTGGAGCAGAACGCCATGACGTAGCGCCCATCGGACAACAGCATGTTGAACACGCCTTTTTCGCGCAGTTGTGCGGCGAGCGTCGCAATGTATTTAAATACCGCAGGCATATTACCAGGCGTGCGCGGATAACGCTCGGCGAGCTTGTGCAGCAACCAGCAAAAGGCTTTTTCACTGTCGGTTTCGCCGACCGGACGGAAGTTGCCGGTTTCCAGCGATTTGTAACCGTCAAGCTGGCCGTTGTGGGCGTAGGTCCAGTTGCGCCCCCACAGTTCGCGGGTAAACGGATGGGTGTTTTCCAGCGCCACGTTGCCACGGTTGGCCTGACGGATATGCGCCACCACGGAACAGGATTTTATCGGATATTCCTGCACCAGTTTGGCGATAGGTGACTGGTAGCTTGGGTGGGGATCTTTGAATGTGCGACACCCTTTGCCTTCGTAAAAGGTGATTCCCCAGCCATCTTTATGCGGGCCGGTGCCGCCCCCGCGCTGAACAAGCCCGGTAAAACTGAAGCAGATATCGGTTGGCACATTGGCGCTCATCCCGAGCAGTTCACACATTCTACACCCCCACCGCTAATCGGGGCCGAAGCCCCGTCGTTCTTACGCTTTAACCATCTCTTTTTCGATCAGCATAATCAGGATATGGATCACTTTGATGTGAATTTCCTGAACGCGATCGGCATAGCCAAAGTGCGGCACGCGAATTTCGATATCCGCAGATCCCGCCATTTTGCCGCCGTCTTTGCCAGTCAGGGTGATCACTTTCATCCCCTGCGCGCGCGCCGCTTCAATCGCTTTAATCACGTTGCCGGAGTTACCTGAAGTAGAGATCCCCAGCAGGACGTCACCTGCGCGGCCTACGGATTCAACGTAACGAGAGAAAACATATTCATAGCCGAAATCATTACTCACGCATGAGAGGTGGCTGACATCGGAAATCGCAATTGCCGGATAGCCCGGACGGTTTTCACGATAGCGGCCGGTTAACTCTTCAGCAAAGTGCATCGCGTCACAGTGGGAACCACCGTTACCGCAAGATAACACTTTACCACCCGCTTTGAAGCTGTCGGCCAGCAGCACCGCTGCACGCTGAATCGCGTGGATATTGGCTTCATCTTTCAGGAAGTTAGCCAGCGTTTCTGCCGCTTCGTTCAGTTCGTTACGAATAAGATCCTGGTACATGAGGATAATCCTTCAGTATGGGTGAAATAACTTTTTCACAGTGTACCGGATAGCATCAGCAGCGAGAAGCTAAAGCCCACCACTTCACGATGGCTTTTGATTTTTGGTGCCTATGAAAGCGGCAACAATGTGAGCTGAGTTGTAATTATTTTGTAATCACATTGCTAAAAGAAATGACATCAACTAGAACAATACTATCACAAGTGGTCAGACCTCCTACAAGACAGGGAGCATTTCTCTATGATGATTTTGAGTATTGTTGCAACCATTGCTTTACTCGGTGTGCTCTTCTATCACCGCGTCAGCCTTATGCTGAGCAGCTTGATTTTACTGGCCTGGACCGCGTCCCTTGGCGCGGCTGGGCTGTGGAATATCTGGCTGCTGGTGCCGCTGGCGATTATTCTGGTGCCGTTCAATGTGCCTTCTATGCGCCGTGCGATGATCTCCGCGCCGGTGTTCCGCACCTTCTGTAAGGTGATGCCGCCGATGTCGCGCACGGAGAAAGAAGCGATTGACGCCGGTACCACCTGGTGGGAAGGCGACCTGTTCCGCGGTAACCCGGACTGGAAAAAACTGCATAACTATCCGCAGCCGCGCCTGACGGCGGAAGAACAAGCGTTTATCGACGGCCCGGTAGAAGAAGCCTGCCGTATGGCAAACGACTTCGAAATTACCCATGAAATGGCGGATCTGCCGCCAGAACTGTGGGCATATCTGAAAGAGCATCGCTTCTTTGCGATGATCATTAAGAAAGAGTACGGCGGCCTGGAGTTCTCCGCCTATGCTCAGGCGCGTGTGCTGCAAAAACTTTCCGGCGTGTCGGGTATTCTGGCAATCACCGTTGGCGTACCGAACTCATTAGGGCCGGGCGAGCTGTTACAGCATTACGGTACTGAAGAGCAGAAAAATCACTATCTGCCACGCCTGGCGCGTGGGCAAGAGATCCCTTGCTTCGCGCTGACCAGCCCGGAAGCGGGTTCCGATGCAGGCGCTATTCCGGATACTGGCGTCGTTTGCATGGGCGAATGGCAGGGCGAGCAGGTGCTGGGGATGCGCCTGACCTGGAACAAACGCTACATTACGCTGGCACCTATCGCCACCGTGCTGGGGCTGGCTTTTAAACTCACCGACCCGGATAAACTGCTGGGCGGCGAAGAGAATCTGGGCATTACCTGTGCGTTAATTCCGACCAGCACTCCGGGCGTGGAAATTGGCCGTCGCCACTTCCCGCTCAACGTACCGTTCCAGAACGGCCCGACCCGTGGTCAGGATATCTTCGTCCCTATCGATTACATTATCGGCGGCCCCAAAATGGCCGGACAAGGCTGGCGTATGCTGGTTGAGTGTCTGTCGGTTGGCCGTGGGATCACCCTGCCGTCGAACTCGACAGGCGGCGTGAAATCCGTGGCACTGGCAACCGGGGCGTATGCGCATATCCGCCGTCAGTTCAAAGTCTCCATCGGTAAGATGGAAGGGATTGAAGAGCCGCTGGCGCGCATTGGTGGCAACGCCTACGTGATGGACGCGGCGGCATCGTTAATTACCTACGGCATTATGCTCGGTGAAAAACCGGCGGTGCTGTCGGCGATTGTGAAATATCACTGTACCCACCGTGGTCAGCAGTCAATTATTGATGCAATGGATATCGCAGGCGGTAAAGGCATTATGCTCGGCGAAGGCAACTTCCTCGCCCGTGCTTATCAGGGCGCGCCGATTGCCATCACCGTTGAGGGCGCGAACATTCTGACCCGTAGTATGATGATCTTCGGCCAGGGCGCGATCCGTTGCCATCCGTATGTGCTGGACGAAATGGCCGCCGCGCAGAATAAAGACGTGAAAGCGTTTGATAACCTGCTGTTTAAACACATCGGCCATGTGGGCAGTAACAAGGTGCGCAGCTTCTGGCTTGGCCTGACGCGCGGCTTAACCAGCGCCACGCCGACGCATGATCAGACGCGCCGCTACTATCAGCATCTGAACCGTTTGAGCGCCAACCTCGCGCTGCTCTCTGACGTGTCAATGGCGGTACTGGGTGGTAGCCTGAAACGCCGTGAACGTATCTCCGCGCGTCTGGGCGACGTATTGAGCCAGCTCTATCTCGCCTCTGCGGTACTGAAACGCTATGACGATGAAGGGCGTAATGAAGCTGATTTACCGCTGGTTCACTGGGGCGTGCAGGATGCGCTGTATCAGGCAGAGCAGGCGATAGATGATTTGCTGAAGAACTTCCCGAATCGTTTTGTGGCCGGTGCGCTGAGCGTGGTTATTTTCCCGACCGGTCGCCATTATCATGCACCGTCGGATAAACTGGACCATCAGGTAGCGAAGATCCTGCAAACGCCTTGTGCCACACGCTCCCGTATTGGCCGCGGTCAGTATCTGACGCCGAGCGAACATAACCCGGTCGGTTTGCTGGAAGAAGCGTTGATTGACGTGATGGTGGCCGATCCTATCCACCAGCGGATCTGCAAAGAGATTGGCAAAAACCTGCCGTTTACCCGCCTGGATGAACTGGCGCGTAATGCGCTGGCGAAAGGGCTTATCGATCAGGAAGAAGCCAATATTCTGATTAAGGCTGAAGAGAGCCGCCTGCGTAGTATTAATGTGGATGATTTCGACGCCGACGCGCTGGCGACCAAACCGGTAAAGTTGCCGGAGAAAGTGCGTAAGATTGAAGCAGCGTGATGTAAAAACGGGGCGAAAAGCCCCGTTTTATATTGCTGACAATGTGCGCTTTGTTCTTGCCGGATGCGGCATAATCGCCTTCCGGCCTACAAAATAGTGCAAATTCACTATATTGCAGAAACCTTGTAGGCCCGGTAAGCGCAGCGCCACCGGGCAAGGTTTTCCAGGCTCAAACTAGACGATTACTTAAAATTAAACCCGTCTGGATGATTTTCCAGGCTGCCGGTCAACGCCGCAAACAGCACCGTTTTGCCGTCAATAGACAACGCATCATTCACGTTCAGCCAGGTCAGTTTTTCCTGTGACGTGTTTTCATCAACGGTCGAGAACAGGCCAGTCATCTGCTTAGACTTTTCAGACCACAGCACCGCCACACGTTCGGATCCGCAATCGTGCGGCTTACATGCGCTCATCACCTGATAAGATTCATCGCCCAGCGTAACGGTTTGCGCAGGGGTATACGTCCCCCCTTTCACCACCCATGCCGGCAGCTTGTGCCCTTTCACCATCTGGTTGAACGCCGCTTTAGTCGTTTCACCTTTTGCCAGGCTGCTGATAGTTACGTCTTCCTGCGCCATGGCGCTGGTTGCAAAGACCAGCGCAGCGACAGCGGTTATTGCCTTATACATCATTCCTCCCGGGCTTATCCTGCCCTTGTTGTTCATCCCCTTAAGAGTGAGCGGCAAGCCTGCCAAATGCAAATCAGATATTTCCAATAACAGCTTTTTTTATCGAAATATTCCGTAGCACGGCAACAGCCTGATAAGGTGTTAAAGTTATTAATCTCTGCAATAAAGGAGTTGACCGCCGTGCCTGGTTTGAAAATTACGCTTTTGCAGCAACCGCTGGTGTGGATGGATGGCCCTGCCAACCTGCGCCATTTCGATCGTCAACTGGAAGAGATTAGCGGGCGCGACGTCATCGTCCTGCCGGAGATGTTTACCACCGGTTTTGCGATGGAAGCCGCGAAACAGTCGCCTTCCCAGGAGGAGGTGATCTCCTGGATGCAAAAGCAGGCACAACGTACCGACGCCCTGATTGCAAGCAGCGCGGCGCTGCAAACCGATCGCGGCCCGGTGAACCGTTTTTTACTGGTCGAACCGCAAGGTAACGTGCATTTTTACGATAAGCGCCATCTGTTCCGCATGGGGGATGAGCATCATCACTATGAAGCGGGCAACGAACGCGTGGTGTTTGAATGGCGCGGCTGGCGCATTCTGCCGCTGGTGTGTTACGACCTGCGTTTTCCGGTGTGGTCGCGCAATCGCAACGATTACGACCTCGTCCTGTACGTCGCTAACTGGCCCGCGCCACGTTCCCTGCACTGGCAGGCGCTGCTGGTCGCCCGCGCGATTGAGAATCAGGCATACGTCGCAGGCTGTAACCGTGTCGGCACAGATGGCAACGGCCACCACTACCGCGGCGACAGCCGGGTGATTAACCCGCAAGGCGAGATTATCGCCACCGCCGACGCGCATCAGGCAACGCGCATTGATGCTGAGCTGTCGATGACGGCGTTGCGGGAGTATAGAGAGAAGTTTCCGGCATGGCGGGATGCGGATGGGTTTGAGCTGGGGTGAGGGGAAACTCCCCCTAACATTCTAAAACGACAAAGGCCTGAATCATTGCTGATTCAGGCCTTTTGAATAGTGGCGGAACGGACGGGACTCGAACCCGCGACCCCCTGCGTGACAGGCAGGTATTCTAACCGACTGAACTACCGCTCCGCTGTGTTCCCTTGGGAACGAGGCGAATATTACGGGTTACCCTCGAACTCGTCAACGCTTTTTATGACGTTTTGAATCGTTTGCTGCAAAAATCACCCACCTGACTATTTTCACAGCAAAAACAGGCGTTTTACGCTCGCCAGAGGCAGCTTCCACCCTTCTTTTGAACCAGATCGAGACGGGATTCGTGCGCCGCCAGCTCTTCATCGGAGGCAAAAACAACCCGTAGTTTGCTTCCCGCACGGTTTACACGCTGAATGCCAACATCGTTTCGTTGCTGCTGCCCTTCCCCTTCCATCGAAAAAGCCATCGATGTCTGGCCGCCGGTCATCAGCAGATATACATCGGCCAGAATCTGGGCATCGAGCAGAGCCCCGTGGAGTGTACGTTTGCTGTTATCGATTTCGTAGCGTGAGCACAACGCATCAAGGCTGTTGCGCTTCCCGGGGAACATCTTCCTCGCCAGCGCCAGGCTATCGGTAACTTTGCAGAAAGTATCCGTTTTCGGAATACCGCGATTCAGCTTGCCGAACTCGTAGTCCATAAAGCCGATATCGAACGATGCGTTATGGATGACCAGTTCCGCTCCACGGATATAGTCCATAAACTCGTCGGCAATCTCGCCAAAGGTCGGCTTATCCAGCAGGAACTCATCGGCAATCCCGTGAACGCCGAACGCTTCAGGATCCACCAGCCGATCGGGCTTGAGGTAAAAGTGGAAGTTATTTCCGGTCAGACGACGGTTGATCACCTCGACGGCACCGATCTCGATGATCTTATGCCCTTCGTAGTGTGCCCCGATCTGGTTCATACCGGTGGTTTCCGTATCGAGGACGATCTGTCGTGTAATTGCAGTGCTCATATCGGTCATTTATGTCAGACTTGTCGTTTACGTGTCGATTTCAATACAGGAAGTCTACCAGAGATGCTTAAACAGGTAGAAATTTTCACCGATGGTTCATGCCTCGGTAACCCAGGGCCTGGCGGCTATGGCGCCATTTTACGCTATCGTCAGAAGGAGAAAACCTTTAGCGAAGGCTATTATCTGACAACCAATAACCGTATGGAACTGATGGCGGCGATTGTCGCCCTTGAAGCGCTGAAAGAACACTGTGCAGTAGTATTAAGCACCGACAGCCAGTACGTGCGTCAGGGGATCACCCAGTGGATCCACAACTGGAAGAAGCGCGGCTGGAAAACCGCAGATAAAAAACCTGTTAAGAATGTCGATCTGTGGAAACGTCTGGATGCCGCACTGGGTCAGCATGAAATTCACTGGATGTGGGTAAAAGGCCACGCCGGGCATCCGGAGAACGAACGCTGTGATGAACTGGCACGCGCGGCAGCCTCCTCTCCAACCCAGGAAGATACCGGATACCAGCCAGACGCTTAAGCGTTTGGCTTTTTATATTGCCGCGTCGCGCCCACGGCCTGTGGAATGCGGCTTTTCGCTTTATTCTGCTTCATCGGGTTAAGCGTCAGCGGAATCGTCCGTTTACGCGCTACAATATATTGCACACAGCCCAACGCCGGTAGATGCGTACTCAACAGTTTCCCGCCCTGTTTTGTCCAGGGCAAAACCTGCGCTCTTCCCTGATGCAATACTTCAAAATTAAGCAGTGCCAGCCAGTCCAGCTGGCGCGTCAAGGTAAACATGCGGCTGTTGTAGGGAATTTTGTTGCGCAGCACGGGCACCCACTTTCGCAAGCCGACCAGGCTGATAGGATTAAAGCTGGTGATAATCAGCCAGCCATCATCAATCAGCACGCGGTCAGCTTCGCGTAACATGCGGTGCGGATCTGAACACCAGGGAAGCGTATGCGCCAGCAGGCAGGCATCCACCGACTTCTCGGCAAAGGGTAAATAGAGAGGGTCGGCGTTGACCTGAATCGGGTTGCCCGCCAGCGAGACGTTAACCTGATGTGAGATAGCACAGGCTTCCGTGTTAATTTCTGCGCTCAGGTTCCCAATTTTAAGCAAATGAAAACCATAGAGTTTCGTAAGCCAGGGTTTCAGTTGACGCTCCAGTGCCTCGCGATAATACTCACCCCAGGGCATTTCAGCCCAATGACCGGGCGCTGCGACTGTTTGAGGTATCCTTGCCGGTTTCATCACAACCTTCCGTTCGTTTTAAGAGGTAATTTATGAATCTTAACAGTATTCCCGCGTTTCAGGACAACTACATCTGGGTTCTGAGCGACGACGCAGGTCGCTGCCTGATTGTCGATCCCGGCGAGGCCGCACCGGTTTTGCGCGCAATTAAAGAAAACAACTGGCAACCGGAAGCGATTTTCCTGACGCACCACCATGCCGATCATGTCGGCGGCGTGGCAGAATTGCGCCAGCACTTTCCATATCTTGAGGTTTATGGCCCTGCCGAAACGCAAGATAAGGGAACGACGAAGGTGGTCGCTGAGGGGGATAAAGTGTCCGTTTTCGGACATGAATTTTGTATCATCGCCACGCCAGGTCACACTTTAGGACATATCTGTTTCTTTAACATGCCTTATCTGTTTTGCGGCGACACGATGTTCTCCGGTGGCTGCGGGCGGCTTTTTGAAGGCACAGCAACCCAAATGTATCAATCACTTAAGAAAATAAGCGCACTTCCTGACGATACGTTAATTTGTTGTGCACATGAGTACACTTTATCAAATATGAAGTTTGCCCTGAGCATCCTACCGCATGATTTGTTCATAAATGAATACTATCGAGAAGTTAAGGAGTTACGTGCTAAAAATCAAAAGACACTCCCCGTTACTCTGAAAAATGAGCGTCGTAATAATATTTTTCTAAGAACAGATGATGTTGATTTTATTAGTGAAATTTCAAAAGAAACAAAATTGCTACAACCTTCTGAGCGTTTTGCATGGTTAAGGGCAAAGAAAGACAACTTCTGATACTTCGCGGTTGCGTTTTGAAAAGTTCGCCGTTATGATCGGTCGTCTTTTAAGCAACTATTGACACACACATGAAGGCAAAAGCGATATTACTCGCCTCTGTCCTGCTGGTGGGGTGCCAGGCGTCAAAGCACGATGGCAATATCCAACAGCACGCACAGAGCCTTTCTGCGGCTAGTCAAGGAGAAGCGGGTAAGTTTGCAAGTCAGGCGCGATGGATGGACGATGGGACATTCTACGCGCAGGATCAGGACTTGTGGGCTTCCATTGGCGACGAGCTAAAGATGGGAATTCCGGAAAATACCCGGATTCGCGAACAGAAACAGAAGTATTTAAGCAATAAGAGCTATCTCCACGATGTAACTTTACGGGCAGAGCCGTATATGTACTGGATAGCCGGGCAAGTTAAGAAACGTAACATGCCTATGGAGCTGGTATTACTACCCATAGTGGAGAGCGCTTTTGACCCGCACGCAACGTCTGGCGCCAATGCCGCAGGCATTTGGCAGATCATTCCGAGCACAGGGCGCAATTACGGTCTGAAACAGACCCGCAGTTACGACGCACGCCGCGATGTTGTTGCCTCCACAACAGCAGCGCTGGATATGATGCAGCGTCTTAACAAGATGTTCGACGGCGACTGGTTATTAACCGTGGCGGCGTACAACAGCGGTGAAGGCCGTGTAATGAAGGCAATGAAAGCGAACAAAGCGCGTGGTAAACCCACCGATTTCTGGTCGCTGCCGCTGCCTCAGGAAACCAAGCTTTACGTACCGAAAATGCTGGCTTTGAGCGATATTCTCAAAAACAGTAAACGTTACGGTGTGCGACTGCCAACACCAGATGAAAGCCGTGCACTGGCGCGAGTACGTCTCGATAGCCCTGTTGACATGAAACAGCTGGCCGATATGGCGGGTATTTCAGTCAACAAGCTGAAGACGTTTAACGCGGGCGTAAAAGGCTCCACGCTGGGCGCAAGTGGCCCGAAGTACGTGATGGTGCCGCAAAAGCATGCTGACCAGCTGCGTGAATCGCTGGCATCAGGTGATATTGCCGCAGTCCAGCCAACGCTGGTTGCTGACAATACGCCATTGCAGAGCCGCAGCTATAAAGTACGCTCAGGTGACACCCTGTCAGGTATCGCATCACGTCTCGGCGTGTCTGCGAGCGACCTGAAACAGTGGAATAACCTGCGCGGCAACAATCTGAAGATTGGTCAGAGCTTAACGGTTGGCGCAGGCAACAGCGCAGCGCAGCTTGCTAAAAACAGCGATAGCATTACCTATCGCGTGCGTAAAGGCGACTCGCTGTCCAGTATTGCTAAACGTCACGGCGTAAACATCAAAGATGTGATGCGCTGGAACGATGATACTGACAACCTGAAACCGGGCGATCAGCTGACGTTGTTTGTGAAGAACAACGACCGTCCCGATTCCTGATCGGCAAATAAGAAAAAAGGCACCGTTATACGGTGCCTTTTTTGTATCTAGCGGGCTTTATGCGCTTCAAACATGATGGTATCGCTCGTGAAGGAGCCATCCTCCTGTAACGCATACCACGTTTTCACCTCCGCTGACGCACTCTCCTGATAGAGCCGTATCGCCTCGCACAGCGCCACAGGTGTACGCATACGTTCAACCCATGACGCGAAATTCAGGGGTAATCTGTCGGTAATCAGGTTATCCACCGCCAGCCCCGCTTCTGTCGTCAGCGCCAGCCACTCACCGCTGGAGTAGTTACGAACGTGCGAGGTATCGCGCAGCGCTTCAACCGTTTGCAGCCAGATGTCTCGTACCGGATGGCCCGGTGACATCACATCCATAATAATCAGCGTACCGCCCGGCTTCAGCACTCGCTTGACTTCCCGCAGAGCCTGACCCACATCGTGCCAGTGGTGCGCCGAATAGCGGCTAATCACGACATCAAAACTGGAATCCTCAAAAGGCAATGATTCGGCAAATCCCTGACGTGTTGAGACATTATTCAGCCCCTTATCACGCGCCGCCTGAGCGACCACCGCCAGCATCTGGCTGGATAAGTCATAAGCCGTGACCTGCGCCACTTCACCCGCCGCGACAAAACTGGCGTGTCCCGCGCCGCAGCCTAAATCCAGCAGGTGAGCCTCAGGGAAATCTGACAGACGGGCTTTCAGACGTTGCAAATCACGGCCAGATGCATGTACCGCACTGGTTAAATAGGCTTGCGCCTGAGAACCGAACTGCTTTTCAACGTTGTCATGGTGGGAATGTGTTGTCATTGTGCTGTCCTTGGTTGTGTTTGAAATTAAGGGCAGCACTGAAGGATCAGGTCTGCCCATGGCAGACCTGACGCACCTCTATTTGACAGGTATGCCGGGACTGAATTCGACGAGTAGCGGGTTGTGATCGGAAGCACGCGTCACCAAAACCGATGCGTCGTGCACGTTCAAACCACGGTAGAAGACAAAATCGAGCGGACGACCAAACGCGCGACGGCGCTGATCATCAGAAAAACGGACTTCGCGCAGCGACATTTCGCGGGCAAAGCGGTAGAGCGCATTCATGCGCGGACGGCTCCACGCATTAAAATCACCGGCCATAATCACCGGGCCACTGTGATGCGCGATCTGATCGCCAATCGGCAGGAGCTGTTTACTGTAAACATCGACGCCAAGGCTGAAATTCACCGCATGGATATTCACCACCATCAGCAGACGCGAGTCAGGAAGTGGGTAAACGGTTACTAACGCAGATTTTGCCAGGCGCAGAATAGGTTCGCGCTCGCGCAGCGGGCAGCAATAAACAGGTTGTGCAGAAGAAAGCGTCATCACACCAGAGGGATGCTGTGGCAGGACGAATGCAGGAACCTGATCCGCGGCTAAATAGTTAGTGGTCGCAAACTTCACCAGCTCGGGCGTCGTTTGCGCTTCCTGAAGGAGCATCAGGTGGGCATCTTTACCAAAATTTTTCAGCACCGACAGCCATTCGGCACGCTGCTGCTTGAAGATATTCCACACCAGAACGCGAATATTTTCTTCAGTACTTAATGGTGCACCTGCGGGCAGTGCCTGCCCCATACCTGCATACATCCCAGGCGGAGGCAAAATTCGCTCCGCTGGTTGACCGGCGATGTAACGCATAGCATAGGTATTTTTTCGCACTTTCTTTTTTTGACCTCAATAAACAAAGAACCAACCTGTTACCAGGATGGTTCTTCAGTTATAGGGATTTTTGCTCACAGTTTCAACGCTAATCGCGATAAAGCTGTGTGAACTTCTGTAAGCAAGCGCTTACTCGTTTTGTATTAGCCTAATACCAGGCGATTTGTCTTATCCAGACGACCGCTCAGGGCAATCAGCAACAATGCCACCAGAACAATCACTGCGCCAATCCATGGGGTTTGCGCCAGGCCATAATGCTCCACCGTTTGGCCGCCGATAACAGAGCCCAGCGCGATGCCAATGTTAAAGGCTGCGATATTAAGGCCGGACGCCACATCAACCGCTGAAGGCGTATACTCTTCAGCTTTCTGTACAACATAGACCTGCAGACCCGGAACGTTGCCAAAAGCAAATATCCCCATCACCAGCACCGTCGCCAGCGCAGCATACTGAATCGAGGCGGTGAACTGAAACACCAACAATAAAACCATCAGTGCAGCGAAGATAAATTTTAGCGCCGGTACCGCACCATGTTTATCAGCCAGTTTACCACCCCAGATATTGCCAATTGCGACGGAAACGCCGTATCCCAGCAGGATCCAACTCACCGCGCCTGGTGTAAAACCAGCCAGGTTCTGCATCATCGGCGCAAGGAAAGTGAACGCGGTAAATACGCCACCGTAGCCGAGTGCAGTTACCGCATAAATCATCAGCAGACGTGGATGCGTCAGCACCTTAACCTGTTCACGCAGACTGGCTGGCGCACGGCTGGGAATATTATTTGGCACCAGAATCGCACTGGCAATTAAGGCAACCACACCCAGCGCGGAGACCGCAAGGAACGTTTCACGCCAACCGAAGTGTTGACCAATAAACGTGCCTAACGGTACCCCGGTAACCAGCGCGACCGTGAGCCCGCCAAACATAATAGCAATCGCAGATGCAGCTTTCTCTTTCGGCACCAGACTGGTGGCGATCGTGGAACCAATTGAGAAGAATACGCCATGCGCCAGGCCCGTCATCAGGCGAGCCAACACCAACGTGGCATAACCCGGCGCCTGCCAGGCCAGCAGGTTACCGAGGGTAAACAGCACCATCAGCCCCAGCAACAGCTGTTTGCGCGGCAGTTTACCGGTGAGCGCGGTCAGAACCGGTGCGCCAATGGCGACACCCAATGCATAGATAGACACCAGCAGGCCGGCGGATGGCAGGGAGATAGATAACTGTTCAGCAATGGTTGGCACCAGTCCAACAATGACAAATTCCGTTGTGCCTATCGCAAAAGCACTGATAGTCAACGCAAGTAACGCCAGAGGCATAATTTACTCCACATCATTCAGTATTAAGATGACACGAAGTATGCCGGGATGTTTTAATAACAAAAACCACCAAAATCTCAATTGAATTTTGCATCAGGTGCAATAATGAAAGCTACCTCAGAAGAAATTGCCATTTTCGTTGCCGTCGTCGAGAGCGGCAGCTTCAGCCGTGCGGCGGAGCAGCTTGGCCAGGCCAACTCGGCGGTCAGCCGGGCAGTAAAAAAACTCGAGTCTAAGCTGGGTGTTGGCCTGCTCAACCGAACGACGCGCCAGCTCAGCCTGACAGAAGAAGGCGAGCGCTATTTCCGACGTGTGCAGGTAATTCTGCAGGAGATGGCGGCCGCTGAAGACGAAGTAATGGAGACGCGCCGCGTACCGCGCGGGGTGCTACGTGTGGATGCCGCGACGCCTGTGACACTCAATTTTCTGACGCCGTTGATTAAGCCCTTTCGCGAACGCTATCCGGAAATCACGCTTTCTCTGGTCTCCTCGGAGACGTTTATCAATCTGATTGAGAGAAAGGTAGATGTGGCCATTCGCGCGGGGGCGTTAAGCGATTCCAGCCTGCGCGCCAGGCCGCTATTTACCAGTTATCGTAAGATAGTCGCCTCGCCGGACTACATCGCGCGTCATGGCAAACCGGAAACCGTTGCCGAACTTAAGGATCATCTGTGCTTAGGCTTTACTGAACCAGCCACGCTGAATACCTGGCCGGTCTCCTGTTGCGATGGTCAGTTGCATGAAATTACCAGTGGGCTGTCGTCCAATAGTGGAGAAACCATTAAACAGCTTTGCCTGAACGGGAATGGAATTGCGTGTCTGTCGGATTATATGATTATGAAGGAGCTGGAGCGGGGAGAATTCGTGGAGTTGCTCGCCGAACATCGCGTGCCGGTCGAGATGCCGTTTAGCGCGGTATATTACAGTGATAAAGCAGTGAGCCCGCGGATCCGGGCCTTCATTGATTTCCTGAGTGAACATGCGGGCAGCTTTGCCGCCCGCACGCAGGAGAGTTAATCCCAGTTCGGCGCCAGGCCGTCCGGGCTGACCAGGCGGTCATTGCAATCCAGTGCAGCGATCGCTTTTTTGTCTTCGGCATCCAGTTGCAGATCCAGCGCCAGCAGGTTACTTGCCAGGTTTTCACGTTTGGTAGAAGAAGGAATAACCGAGTACCCCTCCCCCATCGCCCATGCCAGAATCACCTGTGCTGGTGTAGCATTATGTTTTGCGGCAATACGCACAATAGTTTCATCTTTCAGCGCTTTACCATAAGCCAGGGTCATATACGAGGTGATGTGAATACCGTGCTCACTCGCCCAGTCCACCACTTTCCGGTTTTGCAGGTACGGGGAAAGCTCAACCTGATTGGTCGCGATATTCTCGGCGCCAACTGCAGCGATCGCTTTTTCCATCAGCGGGATCGTAAAGTTAGAGATACCAATTTCCCGCGTCAGGCCCTGTTTTTTTGCTTCCAGCAACGCGTGCATGAACTCGTCGACAGAAACAGCATCGTTTGGCGATGGCCAGTGGACCAGGGTTAAATCGACATATTCCGTGCGCAGCTTTTTCAGGCTCTCTTTGAGGCTGGGGATAAGCTTCTCTTTGCTCAGATTCTCAGTCCAGATCTTGGTGGTGATAAAGATCTCTTCACGCGGTACGTTGCTTTCAGCAATCGCCTGACCCACGGCGGCTTCGTTATCGTAGATTTGCGCAGTATCGACGGCACGATAACCAAGTTCCAGCGCAGTTTTTACCGAAGCGATGACCACGTCATCTTTCAGACGGAAAGTACCAAGACCAAATGCAGGGATAGACATAGTGTTCCTCTTTAATCCTTTGTTTTGATAGTAAAGAGGATTATGGCGATGCGGATGGGAGAGAAAAAGAGTGAAAAATGCAGAGGATTTTTGCTAAAAACGCAATAATCAGTCAATAAACGCAAAAAAGCCCTGAGCGTTAACTCAGGGCTTCTAAATAAGTGGCGGAACGGACGGGACTCGAACCCGCGACCCCCTGCGTGACAGGCAGGTATTCTAACCGACTGAACTACCGCTCCACCGAATTTCTTTTACAACCACCGGATTTATCACCGGTTACTGCTTAATTTGATGCCTGGCAGTTCCCTACTCTCGCATGGGGAGACCCCACACTACCATCGGCGCTACGGCGTTTCACTTCTGAGTTCGGCATGGGGTCAGGTGGGACCACCGCGCTACTGCCGCCAGGCAAATTCTGTTGTATTAACCCGCTTATTGCCGGTTAATCTAATCTGTTATCAAGCTTACTTCTCGATGTCTCTTCGCCAAAACATCTTCGGCGTTGTAAGGTTAAGCCTCACGGTTCATTAGTACTGGTTAGCTCAATGCATCGCTGCACTTACACACCCAGCCTATCAACGTCGTCGTC
>QNRL01000007.1:130485-369757 GCA_003315335.1 Pseudocitrobacter faecalis | reverse complement strand
GGGCATAAGCGACTCCATAAACGGGTTCTTATGCCTTAGTTGTAAGTGTCTACCATGTCTCCGAACAAGTGTTCACTATGTCCCCGGACTGTACAGGGAGAGGGTTAGGGTGAGGGCTCTTTCTCCCACAAAACATCCATTCCTCGTATTGCGCTCCTCACTCCGCTATGAGATTTTTCCTAGTGTCCAATTAGGACTTTTTACCTGTCGAATATACGATAAAAACGTAGAATTAATGTTAGCGATATAACAGGAAGTAACTATCACTTGCGTGACTAAGTAACAGTTCTACAACCTGCGCAACATGCTTCACGACATAAGCCGTTTTTATCTCTGG
The DNA here is from genome assembly GCA_003315335.1 of Pseudocitrobacter faecalis. GTDB lineage: Bacteria > Pseudomonadota > Gammaproteobacteria > Enterobacterales > Enterobacteriaceae > Pseudocitrobacter > Pseudocitrobacter faecalis. The sequence goes on along the minus strand of QNRL01000007.1, from coordinate 369,420 downwards.
CCAGCGGCTATAATTTAAATAGGCTTTTTCCGTGAATCGAATATTCAGGAGAAAATACGATGACTTCAATGAACAAAAAAATCACTGCAGCAGTAATCGCTGCCACTTTAGTAATGTCACTGAGCGCATGTTCAAACTGGTCCAAACGCGATCGTAACACAGCTATTGGCGCTGGCGCAGGCGCACTGGGCGGTGCAGTATTAACTGACGGCAGCACCCTGGGGACACTGGGCGGCGCGGCAGTCGGCGGGATTATCGGCCACCAGGTTGGCAAATAATTAATCGTCTGTGTATTTGAAAAAGAATTCAGGGCCCCGATTTTTATCGGGGCCCTTTTTGTTTGTTAACCGCCTGCCAGTTTTACTTTTAGCCCTTTCGCCTCAAGTAATGTTTTGAGCAGGTCGCGCTTATCACCCTGAATTTCAATCACGCCCTCTTTCACTGAACCGCCGCAGCCGCATTTCTTTTTCAGTTCTGCCGCCAGTTTTGCCAGTGATTCATCATCCTGATCGATGCCGGTAATCAGGCACACGCCTTTTCCTTTCCGCCCGCTGGTCTGGCGTTGGATACGCACAATGCCATCGCCTTTTGGACGTTGCACAGCGGCCTTCGGTTCGTCGATACGACCGCTGTCGGTGGAGTACACCAGACGGCTATTGGAGTCGCTCATTACGCCCCCTTTTGCAGTGAGGCGTTAATGGTGCGCAATGTCATTGCCGGGTCTGCAGACTGCGTCACCGGGCGGCCAATCACCATGTAGTCTACGCCCGCAGCCTGCGCTTGTTCAGGTGTCATAATACGGCGCTGGTCACCCGCTTCGCTGCCCACGGGGCGGATACCTGGCGTTACCAGTTTAAAGGCCTGCCCAAACTCTTGCTTGAAGCGTACCGCTTCCTGCGCCGAGCACACCACACCATCAAGGCCACAATCACGCGTCAGTTTTGCCAGTCTGGCGGCATAATCCGCAGGTGACAACGTCACGCCGAGATCCAGCAGGTCGCTGGCTTCCATACTGGTCAGCACGGTGACCGCAATCAGCAGCGGCGCATCTTTTCCGAATGGCAGCAAGGCTTCGCGCGCGGCGGTCATCATACGGGATCCACCGGATGCATGGACGTTCACCATCCAGACGCCCAGCTCTGCCGCTGCCGCAACGGCATGGGCGGTGGTATTCGGGATATCATGGAATTTCAGATCCAGGAAGATATCAAAGCCACGCTGCTGCAAATCACGCACGAACTGCGGCCCAAACAGCGTGAACATCTCTTTTCCAACTTTCAGACGGCAGTCGCGCGGGTCGATACGGTCGACGAAAGCGAGCGCTTTATCGCGGTTATCGTAATCGAGAGCAACAACAACGGGAGAGGATGTGACAATACGGGAAGAAGATGAAGCAGTAGACGTCATGACCAGACCTTCTTGTTGATGGGCGCCCGGCTATTCAGGCGCAGAAAAGGTAAACGGCGAGCATTCTACCTGCGAGTGCGCCAAATTGACAGGCACGATTCGCCCTGCTGACCATTGCGCGCACGATGCTGAATCTGTTAAGGGAAAAAGCAAAGAGTATGTTGTAACTAAGATAGGTGTTTTTTTAAATATTACTGCCCGTCCAGGCCACGAATCGGCTTAACGGTGGACCATGCGCGGCAGGATGGACAATGCCAGTAAAGGGTATAGGCGGTGAAGCCACACTTCTGGCAACGGTAACGCGGTTTGCTGCGGATCTGCTCACCAACCATGTCTCGCAGCACCATCAGGCTCTCTTTCGCGCGCCCTTCTTCTGCTTCGTTGAGGTGATAATCCATCAGCTTATGGAAGACGCGCATCGTAGGATGACGCTGTAACTGGCGCGTCACGTAGGTTTGCGCGACGTCGCCGCCCTCACGCTGATCGAGCACCTGCGCCAGCATCAGTTCTGCGGCAGCACCGGTATTTTCCTCTACGCAGCGTTGCAGGAACGATTCCCACTCATCCGTTTTACCCAGCTGTTGATAGCAGGTTTGCAACATTTCCAGCGTTTCGCTGACCAGTTCTTTATCCTGATCGATGACGCGCAGCAGGCTTTCGCGCGCTTTCGCGTAATCGCCCTTCGCCATCCAGACGCGACCCATCATGATAGAAACACGCGCGCTCGACGGATCGGCAGACGCCCCCTTCTTCAGCAGCGTCATCGCCTTATCCATATCATCGTTGCCCATCTGTTGCAGGGCCAGCTCGCACCAGAAATGGGCGATTTCGCCACGATGTTTCTCTTTGCCGAGCTTCACCAGACGTTCGGCAACATCAATAGCCTTTTGCCAGTCGCTGGTCAGCTGTGCGATTTGCAGAAGTTGTTGCAGTGCGCTGATACGGAAATCCGTTTCATCCACCAGTTGGCTGAACATATCTTCCGCGCGGTCATACAGCCCGGCAGCCATGTAGTCCCGGCCCAGTTGTTGCACTGCCAGCAGGCGCTGATCGTAGGTCAGCGAGGCGCTTTCCATTAAGGTTTGGTGAATACGGATGGCGCGGTCAACCTCGCCGCGTGAACGGAACAGATTGCCGAGCGTAAGGTGAGCTTCAACGGTGCCAGTATCCTCTTTTAACATATCGAGGAACAGGTCAACCGCTTTGTCTTGTTGGTTACTCAAGAGAAAGTTAACCCCTGCCACATAATCTCGTGACAAACGGCTCGCTTCGTCCTGTTTGGACTGTTGTGCACTTCTGCGCCCCATATACCAACCATAAGCTGCGGCAACGGGTAAAAGCAGAAACAACAACTCCAGCATAAATCGTTATTCCTTCGCTACTGGCACAGTCGGGTTAACGGACGGCACACTCTCAGGCGCAATCTGATTTTCCAGACGTTTAATTTTACGTTCTGCACGCAGCAGAGAAACACGCACGCGCAGCCAGAACAGGCCACAAACCAGCCAGCCTATCGCAAAACCTACGGCAAACAATACCGCCAGTAATGTTGAAATTCTGAACTCGCCCTGCGCCAATAAGTAATTAAAGGTCACAAGCTGATCGTTTTGCGCGCCCAGCGTCACTGAAATGACAAAGACCGCTAACACCAATAAGAAAATGAGAAAATATTTCACACGACGTCCCGTTATGTGGCTTTGGCTGATAAATCCTGTTTAATCTATCGCATCCAGCCTTATAAAGTATCATTTTCGCCACGCGGACGAAATGGAAAAGCACACGGCCAGTTCAGGATTTGAGGGTTAAAGGGGGCAAAATCAACCCTGACTCAATTTTCCTGCTCGCGTTTGCGAATTTCCTGCGCTTCTTCGCCAGGCGGTGACAGCGGGCCGCATATTTTTTGAGCAAGCCAGGTCGCCACCGTCACCAGCAGCCAGGACATCAACGTTGCCGCCACTAAATCGCGTGGCCAGTGCATCCCTAACAGCAGGCGACTGCCCATGACCGCCGTTGCCCATACCAGCAAAATCGCGATGGTGAACGTGCGTCGACGCGGCCACAGCAGGCCCACCGCCAATAGTGCCCAACTGGCCGCAAACATGGTATGCCCTGACGGAAACGCGAACCCGGTCTCTTTTTGCCAGTGTTTGCGTAAGAACGACGGGATATCCTGTTGTTGTGCAAGCTGTTCTTTAACCAGTGCGCCGCGATCCTTACGTTTTAAAGTGTAGAACTCATCAACGGGAATATGGTGCGTTTTTTCCAGCCAGATAACAAAAGGCCGTGGTTCCTGCGCCATACTCTTCACCCAGGATTTCGCGCCCTGCCCGATCATTATCGCCCCGGCAAGGATCGCAAAAAGCATGATTGCCGGACGCAGACGAAAGCGCAAACACCATAAAAACCAGCCAAATAGCACCACATGGGTGATGATTCCCCACGGCTGGGTAACCGTTTCCGTAACCCAATACAGCGCTTTTAGCCATACTTCTGAATGGCCCGGCTGCCAGGCCCAGCCGGAGATCCAAACTGCGAGCGGCATCGCTAACAATACGGCGGCCCCCACGGCGGTTCGTCTGGCAATTGTTAGCATAACGGCTCCTTTGTCTCTGAATCCTCAATAATAACCGAATAATAACATAACGGCGAAACTGGCAAAATTGTGCGCTTTAACAGCAGTCACTTGCGCACCATTAGGTGAACCAAAGCACGTTGTGGCAAAATACACAAAACAGAAAGCGCTAATGGCGCTGACATAATCTGGAGAATCACATGCAGCTTAAACGTGTGGCAGAAGCCAAACTGCCAACCCCCTGGGGCGATTTCCTGATGGTGGGCTTTGAAGAACTGGCAACCGGGCAGGATCATGTCGCCCTGGTTTTTGGTGACATTTCCGGGCAAACGCCGGTACTGGCACGCGTTCACTCCGAATGTCTGACGGGCGATGCGCTCTTTAGCCTGCGCTGTGATTGCGGTTTCCAGCTTGAAGCCGCCCTGACGCACATCGCGGAAGAAGGCCGTGGCATTCTGCTTTATCATCGCCAGGAAGGTCGTAACATCGGCCTGTTGAATAAAATTCGCGCCTATGCGTTGCAGGATCAGGGCTACGACACCGTTGAAGCCAACCACCAGCTTGGCTTCGCTGCCGATGAGCGTGACTTCACGCTGTGCGCAGATATGTTCAAGCTGCTGGGCGTGGACGAAGTGCGTCTGCTGACCAACAACCCGAAAAAGGTTGAGATCCTGACCGAAGCGGGCATCAACATCGTTGAACGCGTCCCGCTCATCGTCGGGCGTAACCCGAAAAACGCCTACTATCTCGATACCAAGGCGGCCAAGATGGGCCACCTGTTGAAAGAAGAATAAACATCAAGCCCGCCAGCCACCCTGGCGGGCTTTTTTACAGCGAAATATTTTCCTGCGTAACTCCGTCAAAAATGTGGCATTTGTCCATCTCAAAGCGGAACCACACCTGCTGCTGTAACCCTTTGGCGATAATCGGTTTCGCGGCATCGGAAGCGATACGCGCCGTCAGTTCAAACTCACCAACCTGCAAATAAAGAAAATATTCGTGCCCCATGTTTTCAATACGGATTAACTTCCCTCGCCCGCAGCTTGTATCGAACGGCGCTGTCGACACATCCACATATTCCGGGCGAATACCGAAATACACCTCTTTATCCACATAATGCGCCACTTTACCCTGCTGGCTGGCGTTCAGGGCCAGTAAATCCTCGCCAACAGTGATATGTAAGCCATCTTCGCGACGCACGATTTTCGCCGGTTTGATGTTCATTTCCGGTGCGCCAATAAAGCCCGCGACAAACATGTTTTTCGGTTTGTGGTACAGGTTATCCGGCGTATCCACCTGCATGATGTGGCCCAACTTCATGACGCAGATACGGTCACCCATGGTCATCGCTTCGGTTTGATCGTGGGTGACGTACACGGTGGTCGCCGGCTTACCCGATTTTTTGAGCTGCTTATGGAGGTCTGAAATACGAATACGCATGGAGGCACGCAGTTTGGCATCGAGGTTTGAGAGCGGCTCATCGAACAGGAATACGTCCGGTTTTTTGACAATCGCACGCCCTACCGCCACACGCTGCGCCTGACCGCCGGAGAGCTGACGCGGCAAGCGATCCAGCAGATCTTCCAGCTCCAGCAATTTGGCGGCATCTTCAACCTGTTGATTGATTTGTTCTTTCGGCAGTTTGCTCAGTTTCAAACCAAACGCCAGATTTTCCCGCACGGTCATGTGCGGATAGAGTGCGTAATTCTGAAACACCATCGCAATACCGCGCGCTTTTGGCGGCAGATTGTTGACTACGTTGTCACCGATACGAATTTCACCGCCGCTGATGGTTTCCAGCCCGGCGAGCATACGCAGGGTCGTGGATTTCGCACAGCCGGAGGGGCCTACAATCACCATGAATTCACCGTCGGCAATGTTCAGGTCGATACCATGTACCGCTTTGAAGCCGTTGGAGTACACCTTTTCCAGTTTATTAAAAATCACTTCAGCCATGATATTCCCTCTTAGCCTTTAATTCCGCTGCTGGATACGCCCTGGACGAAGTAACGCTGCGCCAGGAAGAACACAATGATCGATGGCAGAATGGAGATGCTCGCCATTGCCAGAATTTCGTTCCATGGCGCCCCTTCCGTAACGTCGATGGACATTTTCAGCGCCAGTGCAATCGGATATTTATCCACGCTGTACACGTAAATTAACGGGCCGATAAAGTCGTTCATCGACCACATAAACTGGAACAGTGCGACCGAGATAATCGCTGGTTTCAGAATCGGCACCAGCACATTCCACAGCACCTGCCAGGAATTACAGCCGTCAATCTGTGCGGCTTCTTCCATATCACGCGGTACACCGCGCAGAAACTGCACCAGCATAAAGACGAAGAACCCCTGCGTGGCGAACGCGGTTGGCAGATAAAGCGGCAGATAGCTATTCAGCATGCCCATTTCCCGGAACATCAGATACTGCGGAATCAGCAGCACGGTGCTCGGCAGCAGCATGGTGGCGATGAGCGTGGCAAACCAGAATTTCTTCCACGGGATCTCAAAACGTGCAAAACCGTAAGCCACAATGGTGGAAGAGATAATGGTCAGTATCACCTTCGGGAGTACGTACTTAAAGGTGTTAATCATGTAGTGACCGAAGTGATATTCCGTACCCGTTTTCCAGCCATTGATAAACCCATCCCAGGTGGCATGTGTTGGCCAGAGATTCAGGGTGGTGAAAATTTCGCTGTTCGGTTTGAAGGCCGCAGAAAACATCCACGCCAGCGGGTAAAGCATCAGCAGGCCGACCAACAGCAAAATCACATAGCGAATATTACGGCTGATTTTTTCGCGGCGGAGCGTACGTGCGACTTCGCTCTGCGCATCCTGTGCAGTTTCCGTCATGATATGTTGTTCACTCATTTTTGCCTCCTTTATCCGCCGAGTAGAAGACCCAATATTTCGATGACTTAAAGGCCAACAGCGCAAAGATGGCCACCACCAGGAACAACACCCACGCCAGCGCCGCGCCATACCCCATGTCGAAATACTTGAAGGCGGTATCGTAGATGTAGAGCGAAAACAGGTAGGTATAGTAGGTTGGGCCGCCGCCGGTGATGACAAACGGCGCGGTAAATTCCTGGAATGCGCCGCTGGTTTGCATAATGAAGTTGAAGAAAATGACCGGTGTAATCAGCGGCACGGTAATTTTCAGGAACATTTGCCACTTAGTGGCACCGTCGATCATCGCTGCTTCGTATTGTGACTGCGGCACGTTTTGCAGTGCAGCAAGGAAAATAACCATTGAAGAACCAAACTGCCAAACGCTGAGCAGCGTTACAGAGAACAGCGCCAGCGGCGGTTCACCCAACCAGTTGATGGGATCAAGGCCAAATAGACCAGTAAAGCTGTTCAGCAGGCCGTCGATAGCAAACAGCGCACGCCACAGCACGGCAATAGCGACCGAGCTGCCGAGAATAGAAGGAATGTAGTACGCCGTGCGGAAGAAACCAATGCCGCGCAGTTTAAAGTTCAGCACAAAGGCAATGAACAACGAAAACATGAGCTTCAGCGGGATGGTAACGAACACATATACAAAAGTGACCGCGAGAGATTTCCAGAATAACGGGTCCTCCGTGACCATATAACGGTAGTTTTCAATACCGTTAAACTCAGGAGGACTCATCAAATCATATTGCGTAAAGCTCAACAGAAAGGAAGAGACGAAGGGAAAGGCGGTAAACACCAACAATCCAATTATGTAGGGTGAGATCCATGCCAACCCTAGCCACTTATTTTCATTCATAACAGCCTCAGGATAAATAAATGATGCCGTATCATCCCGTAAAAACCACATAAACATCGCGATCAATATCACAGTCAAAATAATTAAGAAAACGCAAGCTGTGATCGGCATCAAAGTCTTGCCACACAAGGAATTACACATAATTACCGTGAATGAATTAAAGCTTTAATCGTCCTTTACGCATTAATATAAAATATTTGCTAATAAAACTAATAAATCATAAATTTATTTTTATCAAAAACTAATAATATTAGTAATATAGGTAATAAAAGCCCGACCACTTTCGTGTGTCGGGCTGTAGTGTTGACCGAATCAATCCAGCATATTACGAATTACGTAATGCAGGATCCCATCGTTCTGGTAGTACGTCAGTTCGGTTTGGGTATCGATACGGCAACGGCAGGCCAGCGTTTCTGTGGTGCCGTCAGCGCGTGTCAGGGTCACCGGGATCGTGGCACCTGGCTTAATCTGCTGTAAATCCGGGATATCAATCTTCTCTTCCCCGGTCAGCCCCAGCGACTGTCGCGTTTCACCCTGCGGAAACTCAAGCGGCAGAATCCCCATACCGATCAGGTTGGAACGGTGGATACGCTCAAAGGATTCGGCAATCACCACCCGCACGCCCAGCAAACGCGGCCCCTTCGCTGCCCAGTCGCGACTGGAACCCGAGCCGTACTCTTTTCCGGCGATCACCGCCAGCGGCGTACCCTGCTTCTGATACGCCATTGCCGCATCGTATATCGACATCACTTCCGAACCGGGCAACAGACGCGTCATCCCCCCTTCCACACCTGGCACCATTTCGTTTCGGATACGAATGTTGGCAAAGGTGCCGCGCATCATCACTTCGTGGTTACCGCGGCGGGAACCATAAGAGTTGAAGTCACGACGTTCAACGCCGCGCGCCTGCAGGAAACGGCCTGCCGGGCTGTCCGGTTTAATACTGCCTGCCGGGGAGATGTGGTCAGTCGTGACGGAATCACCCAGCATCGCCAGGATTCGTGCGCCGTGGATATCCTCCACCGGCTTCGGCTGCGCTTCCATATCGTCAAAAAACGGTGACAGACGAATGTAGGTAGAGTCTTGCTGCCAGTTGTAAGTATCCGATTCGGTGACGGTGATAGCTTTCCACTCCGGTGTGCCTTCAAAGACTTCCGCATACTCTTTGCGGAACATCTCTGTAGACACCTGCTGCACAGCTTTAGCGATTTCCTGGCTGCTCGGCCAGATATCCTTCAGGTAAACCGGGTCGCCTTTCTGATCGTGGCCGAGCGGGTCACTTGCCAGGTTGACGTTCATATTACCCGCCAGCGCATAAGCCACCACCAGCGGCGGCGAGGCCAGCCAGTTGGTTTTTACCAGCGGATGGATACGCCCTTCAAAGTTACGGTTACCAGAAAGTACGGCCCCAACGGTCAGGTCGCCCTTCTTAATCGCCGTTTCGATGGGTTCAGGCAATGGCCCGGAGTTACCGATACAGGTGGTGCAGCCATAACCCACAAGGTTAAACCCGAGTTTATCCAGGTATGGGGTGAGACGTGCATGGGCGAGATAATCAGAAACGACTTTCGATCCCGGTGCCAGTGAGGCTTTCACCCACGGTTTCGGCTTCAGGCCCAGCTGTGCAGCTTTTTTCGCCAGCAGCCCTGCTGCCATCAGAACGCTCGGGTTGGAAGTATTGGTACAGGAGGTTATGGCGGCAATTACCACAGCACCATCCGGCAACGGGATAGTGTGACCATTCAATGTGTATTCCACCGCCTGCTTATCTTTCTGGGCGACGTTCACTTCGAGCTCTGTCGCGGCGGCAAAAGCTTTAGGCACATCGCCCAGCGCAACACGATCCTGCGGGCGTTTCGGCCCGGCGAGACTTGCTTCCACCGTACCCATATCCAGCTCAAGGCTGCTGGTGAAGATCGGTTCATCACCCGTGTTGCGCCACATCCCCTGCGCTTTCGCGTAGGCTTCAACTAACGCAACCTGCTCGTCGCTGCGCCCACTCAGGCGCATGTAATCGAGCGTAACGCCATCAATCGGGAAGAAGCCGCAGGTTGCGCCATACTCCGGTGACATGTTGGCGATGGTGGCACGATCTGCCAGTGGCAGAGAGTCCAGACCATCGCCATAGAATTCGACAAATTTCCCCACCACGCCGTGTTTACGCAGCATTTGCGTGACGGTCAATACCAGATCGGTGGCAGTAATACCTTCGCTGAGTTTGCCGGTTAACTTGAAGCCCACCACATCCGGAATCAGCATCGAAACCGGCTGACCGAGCATTGCCGCTTCTGCTTCGATTCCCCCAACGCCCCAGCCAAGTACGCCCAGGCCGTTAATCATCGTGGTGTGTGAGTCGGTGCCAACCAGCGTGTCGGGGTAAGCAATCCATTCATCGTTCTGTAACTCGCTCCAGACCGCTTTACCAAGATACTCAAGGTTGACCTGGTGACAAATCCCTGTACCCGGCGGCACGACGCTGAATCGGCTGAACGCCTGCTGCCCCCAGCGCAGGAACACATAGCGTTCATGGTTACGTTCCATCTCCAGACGCACGTTTTCAGCGAAAGCATCGTCATCGCCAAAATGATCCACAGTAACCGAGTGGTCAATGACCAGGTCAACCGGCGAGAGCGGATTCACCTTCGCGGTGTCGCCGCCCAAACGCTTCACCGCTTCGCGCATGGCGGCCAAATCCACCACCGCGGGTACGCCGGTAAAGTCCTGCATCAAGACCCTCGCCGGGCGGTAGGCAATCTCCCGGTCGACATGGGCGGTTTTCACCCACCCGGCCAGGGCTTTGATATCTTCTTCAGTAACAGAATCCCCATCCTGCCAGCGCAGTAGGTTTTCCAGCAGGACTTTTAATGATTTGGGCAGACGGGAAATGTCACCCAGCGTGTTGGCTGCCAGCGGTAAGCTGTAGTAGTGATAGGTTTTATCTTGTGTGTGCAGCGCGTCCTTACTGGCTTCTCGTAGTGTTGACGACATAGCTCCTCCTTTATGCGTAACGGGACTTGCAATCCCCCTGACACTCCTCAGGGTACGCATTAAAGATAACACAAAGATGTCGTAACGTTTTGATAACAACTCTAATTGATAAAATTGGTGAGACTATTCGGAGAAATGAAAACGCCCGGCGCAACGACCAGGCGTGAGATAGCGGGAAGACGGAGAAGGTTGCTCTGCCGGTTTATCGGCACAGCAGCCAGATAATTTGCCCCCAGAACAGAAGCGAAGCCGACAGCGCGCCCATCCATGACCAGTATTTCAAATTGTGATGCGTATTCATTTTGCGTACACCTTTTTATGCAGGAGTGCATTCAGCCGACAATGTGCCGACAGACCGTTGCTGTGGTGTATTTAAAAGCCAGCGCCAATGCGGAAGGTAAGTTGGGCGAGCCACCCTGCTATTATTTTTTTTTACGCTCAGCAGGATTAAAGGACTCAATAAATTCACGTTGTTCTGGCGTCAATTCCCATGATTCAGGAATTTTGACCTTGTCGCGTTTCTCCGGCTGCGGCTTGGGCTGAGCAGGCCGGGAACGACTGGAGATGAACATCATCAGCCCCAATACTTCCAGACAAGCAGTGCAACAACCACCCAAAACAGCGCAGAGCCCAGGAACACCGCCGTCCAGGCTTTTCGCTTCACGTGCGGATCGCGCTGTGGGCCTTTGGTTCCTGACGGCATCGACAACCTCTTACAATCGATATTACTTATCATTTTGGCACCAAACAATCGGTACGATTAATTATCACTGAGACAAATCCTAAATAAAATCTAGTCAAAAATCCAGTGCTTTCGCCAGCAAAACGGACGCATTTATTTAATCTTTTGACCAAAAATAAATAATTGAGCAGTAAAATTTGCCTTAAGGGGAATTCGTTTCTACTTTTATGCGCGCCGCAGCAATACATTAGACAAATTAATGAAAAACAGAGGCGTATATTCTGAGTAAGAAGATGAGAATGAGGAGAGGACGTATTACGATTTAAACGGTATCCCCGCCAGGAGATACCGTTCAGAAGATCAGAGAATTACTTCTCGGGCAATTTAATATCTTTGAACATCGCTTCGATGTCTTCATTCGATCGCAGCGCAACTGCCGTATCGACAACGTCGCGCGTTAAATGCGGCGCAAAGCGCTGGATAAAGTCGTACATATAACTGCGCAGGAAAGTGCTGCGGCGGAAGCCTATCTTGGTGGTGCTATGGCTGAAAATACCGTCGGCATCCAGTTTCACCAGATCGGGATCGGAAACCGGGTCAACCGCCATGCTGGCAATCACCCCAACCCCCAGACCTAAGCGGACGTAGGTTTTGATAACGTCGGCATCGGTAGCGGTGAAAACTATACGCGGCGTCAGCCCGGCGCGGTTAAACGCGGTATCCAGCTCTGAGCGCCCGGTAAAGCCAAAGGTATAGGTTACCAATGGATATTGGGCCAGTTCTTCGATAGTCACCGACGTTTTCGATGCCAATGGATGCTCCGGCGTCACCACAATGGAACGGTTCCAGTGGTAGCACGGTAACATGACCAGATCGTCATACAGATGCAGCGCTTCTGTGGCGATGGCAAAATCCGCGTTCCCCTTCGAGACTGCTTCCGCAATCTGCGTCGGCGAGCCCTGATGCATGTGCAGAGAAACGCGCGGATAGCGCTCGATAAAGCCCTTAATCACCCCAGGCAGTGCATAGCGCGCCTGGGTGTGCGTTGTGGCGACGTACAATGAGCCTTTGTCCGGCCAGGTATGTTCGCCCGCCACCGACTTAATCGCATCCACTTTCGACAGCACTTCACGGGCAATGCGAATAATTTCCTGGCCGGCTGGCGTGACCTGCGTCAGATGCTTACCGCTGCGCGCAAAAATCTGGATACCCAGCTCATCTTCCAGCATTCTGACCTGCTTACTGATGCCCGGCTGTGAGGTGTACAAGCCTTCAGCGGTAGAGGAGACGTTGAGGTTATGGTTAACCACTTCAACGATATAGCGGAGCTGCTGTAGTTTCATGGTGCGATATCCGGTTGCGTAGTGATACGCTATTAAGACGATTTAATAATAAGAAAAGTGTTTGCTATAACCACTATATCATTTATAGCAAGTGTGTATAGATGGGAACAAAAAATAATAACGCGGTTATAAAAAAGGGCCGATGATCGGCCCTTTATGCGGTTTGTCACGTGACAATTATTTCTTCGCTTCGACCCATTTACCGTCGACAAAGAAGGCAGACCACCCGGTCGCTTTGCCATCTTTCTCGGAAGAAACATATTGCTGCTTCGTCTTACGGCTGAAGCGCACCATCGTCTTGTTACCTTGCGGATCTTCCTGCGGCGCATCGGCCAGATAACGCAGTTTCTCCGGCAGACGATCGCGGAATCGGAACAACTCTTCGACCAGCGGCGCGCGGGTTTCACGCGATTTCGGGAAGGTGTTCGCCGCCAGGAAGACCCCGGCAGCACCGTCACGCAGAACGAAGTAGGCGTCTGATTTCTCACACGGCAGCTCCGGCAACGGAACCGGATCTTCTTTCGGCGGCGCCACTTCACCGTTACGCAGGATCTTACGGGTGTTCTTACACTCTTCGTTAGTACACGCCATGTACTTACCAAAACGCCCCATTTTCAGGTGCATTTCAGAACCACATTTCTCACACTCAACGATCGGGCCGTCATACCCTTTGATGCGGAATTCACCCTCTTCGATCTCATAACCGTCACAGGTCGGGTTATTACCGCAAACATGCAGTTTACGTTTCGGATCGATGAGATAGCTGTCCATCGCCGTACCACACTTCTGGCAACGACGTTTTGCGCGCAGCGCGTTGGTTTCAGCGTCGTCGCCTTCCAGCACGTTCAACACTTCGTTTTCAGGCACCAGATTGATGGTGGTTTTGCAGCGCTCTTTTGGCGACAACGCGTAACCGGAGCAGCCCAGGAACACACCGGTGCTGGCGGTACGAATACCCATCTTGCGACCGCAGGTCGGGCAATCGATGCTGGTCAGCACCATTTCGTTTGGCTGCATGCCGCCCTCTTCTGGCGGTTTCTCAGCGGTTTCAAGCTGCTTAGTGAAATCACCGAAGAAGAGATCCAGCACCTGCTTCCACTCGGCTTCGTGGTTTGCCACGCGGTCGAGATGGTCTTCCATCTGCGCGGTAAAATCGTAGTTCATCAGCTCGCGGAAGTTTGCTTCCAGACGGTCGGTGACGATTTCGCCCATTTTTTCCGCGTAGAAACGACGGTTTTCGGTGCGCACATAGCCACGATCCTGAATGGTCGAAATGATCGACGCATAGGTGGACGGACGACCAATACCGCGTTTTTCCAGCTCTTTAACCAGTGAGGCTTCGCTAAAGCGCGCCGGCGGTTTGGTGAAGTGCTGAGCAGGCGTCAGTTCAACCAGCGAAAGTGTGTCCCCCTGATTAACCATCGGCAGCGTGCGATCTTCATCGCCTTTGCGCAGCGCAGGCATAACCTTCGTCCAGCCATCAAAACGCAGGGTACGACCGCGCGCCTTGAGTTTGAAATCACCCGCCTGCACCGTAAGCGTTGTGGAGTCGTATTGCGCCGGTGTCATCTGACAGGCAACAAACTGGCGCCAAATCAGCTGATACAGTTTTTGCGCATCGGCTTCCATATCTTTTAGTGATTCTGCCACCACGGAGACATCGGAAGGACGAATCGCTTCGTGCGCTTCCTGTGAATTCTCTTTGCTGGCGTACTGGTTCGGGTTCTTCGGCAGATATTTATCGCCAAAGTTATCGCTGATGTACCCACGCACCATGCTCACTGCGTCCTGGCTCAGGTTGGTAGAGTCGGTACGCATATAAGTAATGTGGCCCGCTTCGTACAGACGCTGCGCCATCATCATGGTTTTTTTCACGCCAAAGCCCAGACGCGTGCTGGCGGCCTGCTGCAGCGTAGAGGTGATAAACGGTGCGCCAGGCTTGCTGCTGGTCGGTTTATCTTCACGCTCAAGAACGCTGTAGCTCGCTTTTTCCAGCAAGCTAACGGCAGCCATTGTCTCGTCGCGATTTACCGGGCGGAAGGCTTTATCATTCTGATGCGTCACCTCCAGCGGTAACGCGTCGCCGCCCGGCGTAGTCGTATTGGCAACCACGTCCCAGAACTCTTCCGGCACAAAGGCTTTGATTTCGCGCTCGCGCTCAACCACCAGACGCACGGCAACGGATTGCACGCGGCCTGCGGACAAACCGCGGGCGATTTTTTTCCACAGCAGTGGCGACACCATATAGCCCACAACGCGGTCCATAAAGCGGCGCGCCTGCTGCGCGTTAACACGATCGATATTCAGTTCGCCCGGCTTTTCAAACGCCTGACGAATCGCATTCTTTGTAATTTCGTTGAACACCACGCGGCTATAGCGCGAATCATCTCCACCAATCACTTCCCGCAGGTGCCAGGCAATGGCTTCCCCTTCGCGGTCAAGGTCGGTTGCGAGATAGATGTGGTCGGCTTTTTCCGCCAGTTGTTTAAGTTCTGAAACTACCTTTTCTTTACCCGGGAGCACTTCGTAGTGCGCTTTCCAGTCATGCCATGGGTCAACGCCCATGCGATTAACCAGCGCGCCACGTTCATCCTTTTTAGGCTTTTTGGCCGTTTTGGTGGAGGCAGAGTCAGCGCTCTTTTTGGCGGCTGAGCCACTTGTCGGCAAATCGCGGATATGACCGACGCTGGACTTAACCACGTAGTCATGACCCAGATACTTATTGATCGTTTTGGCTTTTGCCGGGGACTCAACGATAACGAGAGCTTTACCCATATTCACCTTTACCTAATTTGATTCTTCCAGAATACATCGCACATTGAGTCACCTGTCCACTGGCGACAAGCCTTGTATGTTGCGGCGGTCTCAATGGATATCAACCCTTAAGCCACCCACTTCACATCCTGAAGCCAGGCGGTTGAGTTCACTGACGTTTTACCGCCAGGTGCTATAGCACGAAGAATTTTCGGTCGAATGTCAAGCAAATCTGTTGCCAGATTGCCGAAAGCGTCACACTGTACCTGATAAAATTCGTTACGCAACTTTATTAGCACGCATTTGTTAAACGCGCCAGAAAGGCAGGCACAGGCTAAAGCATAACTATAGCCCTGAAGTTTCAAGGGAGTATTTGCCCCGAGCGCGTGCCCGGCGTAAACTAGAGGAAGTTTTTCGAGGAGTAGAAAATGTCTGGTAATACACAACCCATCGATCGTCAAACTCTGCTTATTGAAGCAAACCGACTCATCCGTGAACATGAAGATACCTTAGCTGGCATCGAAGCCACGGGCGTAGAACAGCGCAATGGCGTATTGATATTCAGCGGCGAGTATTTCCTGGATGAACAAGGCCTGCCCACGCCGAAAAGCACGGCAGTATTTAACATGTTTAAATACCTTGCCCATCAGCTTTCCGAGAAATATCACCTGGTCGACTAACACACGTTGAGTCAGGCGATCTCACAGCCCGGCAGTGAGCCTACCGGGCTGTCCTGAGACTTACATCAACGGTTTTTGCCCCCGCTGCCACCAGCGCAGCAGCAGACGATCCGCACTTTCTGCCGCACTCCCGGTGAAACGGTCCATCATTTTCTTGCGCTGTTTATAACTCACGCTCATCACTTCGCGGTCTTTCATCAGGTTCAGCAGCAGTTCATCGCTGGTGCCCACTTCATCCACCAGCCCTCTCTCCTGCGCCTGTACGCCGTACCAGTGCTCACCAGTCGCCACCGCGTCGATATCAAGCGTGGGTCGCATCTCTTTAACGAAAGCCTTAAACAGATGATGGGTTTCATTAAGATCTTCGCGGAACTTTTGTCGCCCCTCTTCTGTGTTTTCACCCAGCAGCGTCAGGGTGCGTTTGTACTGCCCCGCCGTGTGCAGTTCAATATCAATATCTTTATTTTTCAGAAAACGATGAAGGTTCGGAATTTGCGCGACCACGCCAATAGAGCCAAGAATGGCAAACGGGGCAGCGACAATTTTATTCGCCACGCAGGCCATCATATAACCCCCGCTGGCCGCCACTTTATCGACCACCACCGTCAACGGGATCTGCTTATCACGGATGCGTTGCAGCTGAGACGATGCCAGGCCGTAACCGTGCACCACGCCACCAGGGCTTTCCAGGCGCACCACCACTTCATCTTGCGGCGTGGCGACCGTCAGCACGGCGGTGACCTCTTCACGCAGTGAAGCGACTTCATGTGCATCCATACTGCCTTTAAAGTCAATCACCCACACGCGCGGTTTGCCTGAAGGCGTTGCGTTGCCCTGTTTGGCCTTTGCTTTGGCCGCCTTTGCTTCAAGTTTGGCTTTTTTCTTTTGTTCTTTATGCCAGAGTTTTTGCTGCGGGCCGTCGAGCAGCGCCACCGCTAAATCCTCCTGCATCTCTTTATGTTGCTCGCTGAGATTGGTTACCCGCAGCTCTCCACGTTGCCGCTTGCGCTGTGACAAATTAATAATAAGTGCTGCAATTACAATGATTGCGACGACAACCGTCACGATCTTCGCCAAAAACAGGCCATATTGAAAAAGAATTTCCACGCTTTCACCTTGTACAAATCCACTGAATCTGCGACCAGTGTACAACACCGTTTTCGCTACGTCTCATCCACGATTAAAGCCTGCGAGACGCTTTCCGTAATTCAAATTGGCTGATGAAATCATTGCAAATTGTTAATTTTCCGTTGTCTCTCCTCCTGGCTGATTGAAATAGTGGCGCGATTAGGGCATAAAGCCCAAAAGCCATGAAAAGAACACAGATTGTGGTAGCGAAAAGCCACAAAGGAGTCGTCGTGCACTACCAGCCCAAACGCGATTTGTTGCAAAACCGTATAATTCTGGTCACCGGAGCCAGTGATGGTATTGGTCGGGAAGCAGCAATCACCTACGCACGCTATAGCGCCAGCGTGGTCTTACTTGGTCGTAATGAAGAAAAATTACGCGCCGTCGCGCAAGAAATTGAAAACCACGGCGGGTTACCCGTACGTTGGTTTACGCTCGACCTGCTCACCTGCACACCACAGGATTGCCAGCAGGTAGCTCAGCAAATCAGCATGCATTACCCGCGCCTTGACGGCGTACTGCACAATGCCGGGCTGCTCGGCGACGTGGTGCCGATGTCTGAGCAGAAACCCGACGTCTGGCAGCAGGTGATGCAGGTAAACGTTAACGGTACCTTTATGTTGACTCAGGCCCTACTGCCGCTGTTGTTGCAGTCTGAAGCGGGCTCACTGGTCTTTACCTCTTCAAGCGTAGGACGCCAGGGGCGCGCTAACTGGGGGGCCTATTCCGTGTCAAAATTCGCCACCGAAGGCATGATGCAGGTGCTGGCTGAGGAGTATCAAAACCGCCTGCGCGTCAACTGTATTAATCCCGGCGGTACGCGAACCAGCATGCGTGCCAGCGCGTTCCCAACGGAAGATCCGTTAAAACTGAAAACACCTGCCGATATCATGCCGCTCTATTTGTGGCTGATGGGCGACGATAGCCGCCGTAAAACGGGGATGACTTTTGATGCCCAGCCAGGCCGTAAACCGGGGATTGCCCAATGAGTGATGAACGCTACCGTGAGCGCCAGCAGCGCGTGAAAGATAAAGTTGATGCCCGCGTCGCGGCCGCTCAGGAAGTACGTGGCATTGTGATGGTTTTCACCGGCAACGGGAAAGGAAAAACCACCGCTGCCTTTGGTACGGCGACGCGCGCCGTCGGGCACGGCAAAAAAGTGGGCGTTATTCAGTTTATTAAAGGTACCTGGCCTAACGGTGAGCGCAACTTACTGGAGCCCCACGGCGTCGAGTTTCAGGTGATGGCCACTGGTTTTACCTGGAATACGCAGGACCGTGAGAGCGATACTGCCGCCTGTATGGACGTCTGGCAACACGCAAAACGCATGCTGGCCGATACATCACTGGATCTGGTTGTGCTTGATGAGCTGACTTATATGGTGGCCTATGACTATCTGCCACTGGAAGAGGTACTGAGCGCGCTACGCCAGCGCCCGACGCACCAGTCAGTGATTATCACCGGTCGCGGCTGTCACCGTGATATCACCGAGATGGCCGATACCGTCAGCGAACTGCGTCCGGTGAAACATGCGTTTGACGCGGGGATAAAAGCGCAGATCGGCATCGATTATTAAACGAAGAAATGCCGGAAAGATTCACCTTTCCGGCATACGGCTTAGAACGAAACGGTTACGCCTGCGTAGTACGCGCGGCCTGGTTCGTTGTAGGTGGATGCACCGTCGTTTTCACGATAAACCCGTTTATCAAACAGGTTGTTGATCCCGGCATTGGCGCGCAGGTTTTTGGTGATGTCGTAATTGACGTTCAGGCCGAAAATAGCGTACGGACTGATTTCGCGGTTCGACATCTCGCCCGCTTCATTACGGATCTCCGCATTCTGGCGCGGCTTCTGACGACCATACTGCGTCCAGCTTAACGTGGTATCCAGTTTGTCAGTGACCTGCCAATCAAGCTGCGAGTTAATGGTAAATTCCGGTATAACCGAGAGTGGGTTACCGGTTTTTTTGCTCTCCGAGCGGAACATGTAGGTCGCGTTGGTACGCCATTCAAGGACATCACGCAGCACAGGAATAGTCAGGTTCCCTTCCAGACCTTCAACGATCGCTTTACCGCCGTTTTCCCAGCGCAGAATATTGGCGCCATTTGAGGCGTAACCTACCACGTCATCCCCGGCCACGATTTTGTTTTTATAATCGTTGCGGAACCAGGTCACCCCTGCCGCATAGCCATTGTCATGGAACTCAATCCCCACTTCTTTGTTCACGCTGATTTCCGGGTCAAGGTCTTCGTTACCTAACAGGAAGCAGCTACCGGTACTCACCCCCACCGGGCAACCATTGCCACGCGTGGAGAGCAGATATCCCTCAGTAGATTGATAGAGGTTTGGCGCTTTAAATGCACGCGCGATCCCCGCTTTCAGAGTGAACATATCGCCTAATCCTTGCGAAATATTCAGGCTCGGGCTCCAGTTGGCTCCAAAAGTGTCGTGATAATCAAAGCGCAAACCGGGCAGAATCTGGGTACTGTCCGTCGCGGCGATGTTATCTTCAAAATAGAGGGAGCTAATCGTCGCGCTGTTTTTACTGCTGCGGTCGCTGGCACTGCCGGAAACGTTGCCTACAGTAACGCCTGCACTATCCGTGGCGGTCATTGATGCCGGATCGTTTAACTCGTCGCGGTTCCACTCTGCGCCCAGCGTAACAGTTTGATCGACCAGCAACTGAAGCGGGAAGTTCACTTCGCCACCCGCACGATAGCTTTCAAGACGGCTGGTTGAATAATCATCACTGTTGATCATCCCTTCCACTTTGCCGGTGGAACCTTCATCCAGACGCGTGTTGTTGGTTTTTTCGTAGTTGAAGTTGAGTTTAGATGTTCCCCAGTCCCAGATGCCGTTGTAGGTAATGCCGTAGTTCTGGCGGTACATGCGGTTGGTTTCGTCGCCATACAGCGTCTGAATTAATCCGCCCGGGCTGACGTTGCTGTTGCTGTACTGGGTATCACCCGCGTAGATATTCCCCTGCCGGCTGTAGCCATAGCTGAAATCGACAATTTGCAACGGGGTAATTTTCCACGACACTACCGCGTTGATATCTTTATTGCGCACGCCTTCTCGCCCCGCGGCGGCAGAACCGTTCTGCGCCGTGTTGATGTCGTAAGCATCAGCATCAGTTTTGTTCAGGTTGCCATACAGACGCATGGTCAGCGCATCACCGGCCAGCGGGCCGCTCAGGTTGAAGTTAGCACGTTTGGTCGCACCTTCTTTACTGTCTTCCGGCTGGTTGGTGAACAGAGAGAGCGAGCCGTGCCAGTCATTCGTCGGACGTTTGGTGATGATATTCACCACCCCGCCCGCCGCACCAGAACCATAGCGCGCCGCCGCCGGGCCACGAATCACTTCGATGCGCTCGACCATTTCCGCCGGAACCCAGTTGGTATCACCGCGCGTGTCACGTTCTCCGCGCCAGCTGTAGCGCACAGAGTTACGTGATGTCACCGGCACACCATCAACCATAATCAGGGTATTTTCCGGCCCCATGCCACGGATATCGATCTGGCGGTTATTACCACGGCTGCCGCTGGCGCTGTTCCCTGTCAGGTTAACACCGGGCATTTTGCGGATGATGTCGGAAAGGTCGTTCACCGGCGGGCTTTTCTGGATATCTTCAGCGGTGATGGTCGAGACCCCCGGCTGCTGCTTGAGTTCCTGCTCAGCGGTAACAATCATGGTTTCGTTATCGGCAAGCGGTTCTGTTGGCTCTTCATTGGCGGCCCACGCGGTGGTGCTCAGCAGGCTGGCTAAAAAGAGGGCAATTGGTTTTTTGCGTGTTGTTACAGAAATATACATTCCATCATTCCCTGTCATGAAGCATAAAATCAAGTGCGCATACTAATGATAACTATTCGCATTTCACATATGATTCATGGAATCTCCTCCACATCTCCTTTTTTGACTATAAAACAATCAATTCGGCAGATTTTGTGAAGGTGGAATGTCAGGCACAAAAAAACCGGGCGAACATTGCTGTTTGCCCGGCTTGATAATCAGGAGGTTGATTAACCGTTGCTGCGGCTTCCCCCGCCACGGCGCGGGTTGCTCACCTGGCTATGGCGTTTCACCGCACGGCGAATCTGATTCGCCTTCATGCGACGTCTGTCTTTCTCAACGGCCACTTTCGATGCGGTTTCAGGCGGCAGTTCAACCAGCTCACGCAGGTAGTTGGTCTGCGCCAGATCCAGTTCGGTATAGCCGCCGCGTGGCAGGCCTTTTGGCAATGGAATATCACCGTAGCGAACGCGGATCAAACGGCTCACCTGCACGCCAACGGCTTCCCAGAGACGACGCACTTCACGGTTGCGGCCTTCCGTCAGCGTCACGTTGTACCACTGGTTGATGCCTTCGCCACCGGTAAATTTGATGGTTTTAAACGCCGCCGGGCCATCTTCAAGCTGTACGCCGCGGGAGAGCTCACGGACTTTGCTGTCATCGATCTGGCCAAACACGCGGACAGCGTACTCACGCTCAACTTCGCGGCTTGGGTGCATCAGGCGGTTTGCCAGCTCACCATCGGTGGTGAACAGCAGCAGACCGCAGGTGTTCACATCCAGACGACCAACGGCAATCCAGCGCGCACCACGCAGTTTTGGCAGACGATCGAATACGGTCGGGCGACCTTCCGGATCGTTACGTGTACAGAGTTCACCTTCCGGCTTGTAATAAGCCAGAACGCGACAAATTTGTTCTACGGATTCTTTAACGGAAATCAGATGGCCATCAATACGAATTTTGAGGCCCGGGATCACTTCAACGCGATCGCCCAGTTTAGCAATTTTGCCGTCGACGCTCACGCGCCCCGCTTCAATGATCGCTTCGATTTCACGACGGGAGCCGTGGCCAGCACGCGCCAGCACTTTTTGCAGTTTTTCGCTTTTATCGCTCATAGAGCTTCCTTCCGGTGTCGCCTTCACAGGCGTCTGGGTATACTTTCAAAAACAATGTGTTGAGTTCTATTAGACCCTAACTCATTGAAAGGTATCTTTTACACGTAAAATGGCGCACCACGTGCGCCATAACAATAATTCGTGGCCGCGTATCTTACATGAATTTCTGATGAAAAGATTCATCTGGTTTATTCACGCTCAGAGGAACGGCTTCACATCGCCCACGCCTTCACGCAGTACCACCGGCGTGTCGTCAGTTAAATCAATCACCGTTGTCGGCTGTTGTCCCAGATAACCGCCATGGATAATTAAATCGACCACTTTTTCCAGACGATCTTTAATCTCTTCCGGATCGGATTCGGTAAATTCGCTGCCCGGCAACATCAGAGAGGTTGAAAGCATTGGCTCGCCTAATGCTTCAAGCAACGCCTGGGCGATAGGGTTAGACGGCACACGCATACCGATGGTTTTACGCTTTTCCTGCAACAGACGGCGCGGCACCTCTTTCGTCCCTTTGAGGATAAAGGTGTAATTGCCCGGCGTGTTGTTTTTCATCAGGCGAAACGCCACGTTATCGACGTAAGAATAGGTCGACAGTTCGGACAGGTCACGGCACATTAGCGTGAAGTTGTGACCATCTGGCAGATGACGAATACGGCAGATGCGCTCCATCGCGCCTTTATCTTCAATTTTGCAGCCCAGCGCGTAGCCGGAGTCGGTTGGGTAAACAATCACCCCACCTTTGCGCACGATTTCAACCGCCTGGTTAATCAGTCGCGCCTGCGGGTTATCCGGATGAATATAAAAAAACTGACTCATGCTTCCCTCTCAGTAGAATTCTGTGGCGTCTCGAAGCGTTGCCAGATGCCCTCTACCCCGGCGGGTAGCCACAGCTTACGGCCCAGTTCTATCCATGGGCAGGGCTGATGAAAATCAGAACCCTGCGAGGCCAGTAACGCATATTCACGGGCATAGGTTGCAAGCTGAGCGCGCTCGTGTGGCGCCTGCTGGCACTGCGCGACTTCCATCGCATCCCCCCCCTGTTCACTGAAGTGGGCCAGCAATCTTTTCAGCCACTTGGCCGACAGGTTGTAACGAGCCGGATGGGCCATTACCGCCACGCCGCCTGAATGATGAATGACATCAATAGCTTCCCTTATTGTACACCACTGTGGCGGAACGTATCCCGTTTTCCCGCGTGCGAGATATTTTTTAAACACATCGCCAATGGTGTTCGCTTTTCCCTGCTCCACCAGGAAACGGGCGAAATGCCCGCGTGTTACCGCACCGCCGTCGGCCAGGCGCTGTGCGCCTTCCAGTGCGCCGGGAATGTGGGCTTTTTCCAGACGTTCGGCAATCAACGCCGCCCGTTGGTTTCGCCGCGCTTTTTGCTGATTCAGGAAGGCCGTTAACGCTGGATGGTGAATATCAATATTCAGGCCGACGATATGAATTTCGTGATTTTCCCACAGCGTCGAAATCTCAACGCCGGTGATCAAATTCAACGCCAGCCCGGCGCGCGCGATCTCCGCCTGCGCCAGCGGAATGCCATCGACAGTGTCGTGATCGGTGATCGCCAGCGTACCTACGCGCATATCTCCGGCGCGATGCACCAGCGCTTCCGGCGTTAGTCGGCCATCGGAGGCGGTGGTGTGGCTGTGAAGATCGTAAATCACTGCATATGTTGTGTCGCTCAAAACGGCTCCCGTTGGGCTAATATTCGTATAAGACGACGCATCATAACGTTTACTGAGTAATTTCTAAAATCAGGGGTTGACTTTGACTCATCGAACTAGTTAACTAGTACGCAAGTTCACTTAAGCAAGGTATCGGCAAATGAAGACGAAAATCAATGTACTGCAGGGTTGGTGGCGCACTCCCAAATAAGGGCAGTGTCATCACGTCTGCATTTTGCAAACAGATACCCGGCCCGCCACTGAGCGGGCTTTTTATTGAACACCTATTTTACAGAACAGGCGAAACAAACAATGCAAACACCAAAACCAGCGCTTGAGCTTCTGACCAGTGACGCGATTTATCGTGAAAACCCAACCGCGCTGTTTCACCAGCTATGCGGTGCACGCCCGGCGACATTGCTGCTGGAATCTGCGGATATCGATAGCAAAAACGATTTGAAAAGCCTGCTGCTGGTCGACAGTGCGCTGCGTATCACCGCTCTAGGTGACACTGTCACCATTCAGGCGCTGACCGATAACGGCGCGTCCCTTCTCCCGTTGCTGGATGCGGTGCTGCCAGCGGGCGTTGACAACCAGCATCAGGCGAATGGCCGCGTACTGACCTTCCCGGCGGTCAGCCAGTTGCTGGATGAAGATGCACGTCTGTGCTCACTGTCCGTTTTTGACGCGTTTCGCCTGCTGCAAACGCTGGTGACGCTGCCAGAAGACGAACGCGATGCGATGTTCTTCGGCGGGCTGTTCGCTTATGACCTGGTCGCCGGTTTTGAAGACCTGCCATCGCTTGAAAGCGATACTTCCTGCCCGGACTACTGCTTCTACCTGGCGGAAACGCTGCTGGTCATTGACCACCAGACCAAAAACACGCGTATTCAGGCCAGCCTGTTCACGCCATCATTGAGTGAAAAAGACCGCTTGCTGCAACGCATTGCGCAACTGCGTCAGCAACTGAATGAGCCCCCTGCGGCTCTGCCAGTGGTAACCGTTGAACAGATGCGTTGCGAGACCAACCAAAGCGATGAAGAGTACGGTGATGTGGTGCGTAAAATGCAAAAAGCGATTCGCGCCGGGGAAATTTTTCAGGTGGTGCCATCTCGTCGCTTCTCACTGCCCTGCCCGTCGCCGCTGGCGGCGTATGATGTACTGAAAAAGAGCAACCCCAGCCCGTATATGTTCTTTATGCAGGATAACGATTTCACCCTGTTCGGCGCTTCACCGGAAAGCTCGCTGAAATATGAAGCCAGCAGCCGCCAGATTGAGATCTACCCGATTGCCGGTACTCGCCCACGTGGTCGACGCGCAGACGGTTCTCTGGATCGTGACCTTGATAGCCGCATTGAACTTGAAATGCGCACCGACCATAAAGAGCTTTCCGAGCACCTGATGCTGGTTGACCTGGCGCGTAATGACCTGGCGCGCATCTGTACGCCGGGTAGCCGCTATGTGGCAGACCTCACCAAGGTCGACCGCTACTCCTTCGTGATGCATCTGGTATCACGCGTCGTCGGTGAGTTACGTAAAGACCTTGATGTCCTGCACGCCTACCGTGCCTGCATGAACATGGGCACCCTGAGCGGTGCACCAAAAGTTCGCGCAATGCAACTTATCGCCGCAGCCGAAGGCAAACGTCGCGGCAGCTACGGCGGCGCGGTGGGCTACTTCACCGCTCACGGCGACCTGGACACCTGCATCGTCATCCGCTCTGCCTTCGTTGAAAACGGCGTCGCCACCGTTCAGGCCGGTGCTGGCGTAGTGCTGGATTCCGTTCCCCAGTCCGAAGCCGATGAAACACGTAATAAAGCACGCGCGGTTCTGCGCGCTATCGCGACCGCACACCACGCACAGGAGATTTTCTGATGGCTGACATTCTGCTGCTCGATAATATCGACTCATTCACCTATAACCTCGCAGATCAGCTACGCGCCAACGGTCACAACGTCGTGATTTATCGCAACCACGTGCCTGCTCAAACGCTGATTGAGCGGCTGGGTACGATGAAAAACCCGGTGCTGATGCTCTCACCCGGCCCTGGCGCACCGTCAGAAGCCGGCTGTATGCCGGAACTGCTGACCCGCATGCGTGGCAAACTGCCCATTATCGGTATCTGTCTCGGTCATCAGGCGATTGTTGAAGCCTATGGCGGCTACGTTGGTCAGGCTGGCGAAATCCTGCACGGGAAAGCATCCAGCATTGAACACGACGGCCAGGCGATGTTTGCCGGGCTGAGCAACCCACTGCCGGTAGCCCGTTATCACTCGCTGGTAGGGAGCAATATTCCCGCGGGCTTAACCATCAACGCGCACTTTAACGGCATGGTGATGGCGGTTCGTCACGATGCGGATCGCGTATGTGGTTTCCAGTTCCACCCGGAATCGATTCTGACCACTCAGGGCGCACGCCTGCTGGAACAAACCCTTGCATGGGCGCTGCAAAAACTGGAGCAGACCAACACTTTGCAACCGATTCTGGGAAAACTGTATCAGGCACAAACCCTGACACAGCAGGAAAGCCACCAACTGTTCTCTGCCGTGGTTCGCGGTGAAGTGAAGCCGGAGCAATTGGCCGCCGCGCTCGTTAGCATGAAAATTCGCGGTGAGAGCCCGATTGAAATCGCCGGGGCGGCCACCGCATTACTGGAAAACGCCGCACCGTTCCCGCGCCCGGACTACCCATTTGCTGATATCGTCGGTACCGGCGGCGATGGCAGCAACAGCATCAACATTTCGACCGCCAGCGCCTTTGTCGCTGCGGCCTGTGGATTGAAGGTGGCGAAACACGGTAACCGCAGTGTATCCAGCAAATCTGGTTCATCGGACTTACTGGCGGCATTCGGCATCAATCTGGATATGAATGCGGATAAATCGCGTAAAGCGCTGGATGAACTGGGCGTCTGTTTCCTGTTCGCGCCGAAATACCACACCGGGTTCCGCTACGCGATGCCGGTACGTCAGCAACTGAAAACGCGCACCCTGTTTAATGTGCTGGGGCCGCTGATTAACCCGGCGCATCCACCGCTGGCGCTGATTGGCGTCTACAGTCCGGAGCTGGTGCTGCCAATTGCTGAAACCCTGCGGGTGCTCGGTTATCAACGCGCCGCCGTCGTCCACAGCGGTGGCATGGACGAAGTGTCCCTGCATGCGCCAACCGTGGTGGCCGAGCTGAATCAGGGCGAAATCAAAAGCTATCAGCTCACCGCCGCTGACTTTGGTCTCAAGCCTTATCATCAGGAAGAGCTGGCAGGCGGCACGCCGGAAGAAAACCGTGACATTCTGACGCGCTTGTTACAAGGTAAAGGTGAGACAGCGCATGAGTCCGCCGTCGCTGCCAACGTCGCCATGTTAATGCGCCTTTATGGCCATGAAGATTTAAAAGCCAACGCACAAAAAGTACTGGATGTTCTGCGCAGCGGTGCAGCCTATGATTGCGTCACCGCATTAGCGGCAAGAGGGTAAAAAATGCAGACCGTATTAGCAAAAATCGTAGCCGATAAAGCGATTTGGGTAGAAGCCCGTAAACAACAACAACCGTTAGCCACGTTCCAGAATGATGTTCAGCCTACGCAACGTAGTTTCTACGATGCGCTGCGCGGTACACGCACCGCGTTTATTCTGGAGTGTAAAAAAGCCTCCCCGTCGAAAGGTGTCATCCGTGATGATTTCGACCCGGCGCGTATTGCAGGTGTCTACAAGCATTATGCTTCCGCAATTTCCGTATTAACTGATGAGAAATATTTCCAGGGTAACTTTGAGTTTTTACCTATCGTCAGCAAAATCGCGCACCAGCCGATTCTGTGTAAGGACTTTATTATCGATCCTTATCAGATTTACCTGGCGCGCTTTTACCAGGCCGATGCCTGTCTGCTGATGCTCTCGGTTCTTGATGATGAACAATATCGCCAGCTCGCCGCCGTCGCCCACAGCCTGAAAATGGGCGTGCTGACGGAAGTGAGTAATGAAGAAGAACTGGAACGTGCGATAGCGTTGGGCGCAAAGGTGGTCGGGATTAACAACCGCGATCTGCGCGATCTCTCCATCGACCTGAATCGCACCCGTCAGTTAGCGCCGCGATTGGGCCATGACGTTACGGTGATCAGCGAATCGGGGATTAACACCTATGCCCAGGTGCGCGAGTTAAGCCACTTTGCTAATGGCTTCCTGATTGGCTCGGCGCTGATGTCGCACGACGATCTGAATGCGGCAGTCCGCCGCGTGCTGCTGGGCGAAAACAAAGTTTGCGGCCTGACTCGTCCTCAGGATGCACAGGTCGCATATGAAGCCGGGGCCATTTATGGCGGGCTGATTTTTGTGGCGACGTCTCCTCGCTCGGTAACCCCTGAACAGGCACGTGACGTCATCGCTGCCGCACCGCTTGGCTACGTCGGCGTCTTCCGCAACGCTCCCGTTCACGACGTAGTCGCACGTGCAAACGAACTGTCGCTCACTGCCGTTCAACTCCACGGCGATGAAGATCAGGCGTATATCGACGCCCTGCGTAGTCAACTGCCAACGGCAGTACAAATCTGGAAAGCCCTCAGCGTAGGCGAAACCCTGCCCGCCCGTCATTTCCATCACGTAGATAAATACGTGTTTGATAACGGCCAGGGCGGTACAGGACAACGTTTCGACTGGACGCTGTTGCAGGGTCACGATCTCAGCAACGTGATTCTGGCAGGTGGATTAGGCGCAGATAACTGCGTAGAAGCGGCCAAAAGCGGCTGCGCCGGGCTGGATTTCAATTCAGGTGTAGAGTCGCAACCGGGTATAAAAGATGCCAGCAAACTGGCCTCGGTTTTCCAGACACTGCGCGCATATTAAGGTATGAAAGGAGCAACAATGAGCACGTTACTTAACCCCTATTTCGGCGAGTTTGGCGGAATGTACGTTCCGCAAATCCTGATGCCTGCGCTGCGTCAACTGGAAGAAGCCTTCGTCAGCGCACAAAAAGATCCACAATTTCAGGCGGAATTTACCGACCTGCTGAAAAACTACGCCGGTCGTCCGACCGCGCTGACCAAATGCCGTAACTTAACTGCGGGTACCAAAACCACGCTGTATCTGAAACGAGAAGATCTGCTGCACGGCGGCGCGCACAAAACCAACCAGGTACTGGGCCAGGCATTGCTGGCTAAGCGCATGGGCAAAACCGAAATCATCGCCGAGACCGGCGCGGGCCAACATGGTGTTGCATCGGCGCTCGCCTGTGCCCTGCTGGGCCTGAAGTGCCGTATCTATATGGGTGCGAAAGATATTGAACGCCAGTCACCGAACGTCTTTCGTATGCGGTTGATGGGCGCGGAAGTGATTGCGGTACACAGTGGTTCAGCCACACTGAAAGATGCCTGTAACGAAGCGCTGCGCGACTGGTCTGGCAGCTACGAAACCGCGCACTATATGCTGGGTACGGCGGCAGGCCCCCACCCGTTCCCGACCATCGTACGCGAGTTCCAGCGTATGATTGGCGAAGAAACCAAAGTTCAGGTGCTGGAAAAAGAAGGTCGTCTGCCGGACGCCGTTATCGCTTGTGTGGGCGGCGGCTCCAACGCCATCGGGATGTTTGCCGATTTTATTACTGAAACCAGCGTCGATTTGATTGGCGTTGAGCCTGCAGGTCACGGCATTGAAACCGGCGAACACGGCGCACCGCTGAAACATGGTCGCGTTGGCATCTACTTCGGTATGAAATCGCCGATGATGCAGACCGATGAGGGGCAGATTGAAGAATCTTACTCCATCTCTGCGGGCCTCGATTTCCCGTCCGTCGGGCCACAGCATGCGTATCTGAACAGCATTGGCCGTGCGGAGTATGTCTCTATCACCGATAACGAAGCGCTTGATGCCTTTAAAGAACTCAGCCGCCACGAAGGGATTATCCCGGCGCTGGAATCATCACACGCTCTTGCGCACGCGCTGAAAATGATGCGTGAAAATCCGGATAAAGAGCAGCTTCTGGTGGTTAACCTGTCCGGCCGCGGCGACAAAGACATCTTCACCGTACACGATATTCTGAAAGCTCGAGGGGAAATCTAATGGAACGTTATGACAACCTGTTTGCAGAACTGACGGCCCGCAAGGAAGGCGCATTTGTCCCCTTTGTCACCCTCGGCGATCCGAACCCGGAGCAGTCGTTAAAAATTATCGACGCGCTGATTGAAGGCGGCGCAGACGCACTGGAACTGGGGATCCCTTTCTCCGACCCGCTGGCAGATGGCCCGACCATTCAGAGCGCGACACTACGTGCTTTCGCCTCGAAGGTCACGCCGACGCAGTGCTTTGAGATGCTGGCGGCGATCCGCCAAAAGCATCCGACCATGCCTATCGGCCTGCTGATGTATGCGAACCTGGTATTTAACCGCGGTATTGATGAGTTTTACGCTGAATGCGCGCGCGTGGGGGTCGATTCAGTCCTGGTCGCTGATGTGCCGGTGGAAGAGTCTGCCCCGTTCCGCCAGGCGGCAATGCGCCATAACGTGGCACCTATCTTCATCTGCCCGCCGAACGCCGACGACGAACTGTTGCGTCAGATTGCTTCACATGGCCGCGGCTATACCTATCTGCTTTCCCGGGCGGGCGTAACGGGAGTGGACAGCCGTGCAGCACTGCCGTTGCATCATCTCGTTGAGAAACTGGCGGAGTACCATGCCGCCCCTCCGTTACAGGGCTTTGGTATTTCCACGCCAGAGCAGGTGCATGCCTCAATTGAAGCAGGGGCTGCAGGCGCGATTTCTGGCTCTGCCACAGTGAAAATTATCGAGAAGAATCTTGATAAGCCCGACGTTATGCTGGCCGAGTTGAAAGCCTTTGCACAGGCAATGAAAGCGGCAACGCGCCAGGCGTAGTACTCTGTAGACCGGGCAAGCGTAGCGCCCCCGGCAAGATACAGGTATATTTTTTAATGAAGTTATCAATAAACTAAAGCTGCCAACAGGCAGCTTCAGATCGCCGACAAAGTGCGCTTTGTTCTTGCCGGATGCGGCGTAAACGCCTTATCCGGCCTACAAAATATTCCAAATTCAAGATATTGCAGAAACCTTGTAGGCCTGATAAGCGTAGCGCATCAGGCAATGTTGCGTCTGTCATCAGTTTAAAGCTGCCAACAGGCAGCTTTTTCTTCTGGATGCGAAAAAAAAGCGATTAACACAAACTGTGGGGTTGATATCTTAGATGAGAACCATTATCTTTCTCATCAACGAATAGTTGAGCAAATCACTCAGGTATTCGTTACGACATTGCTCACATTGCTTCCAGTATTACTTGCCCGCCTTCCGGCGGGCTTTTTTTATTCAATCACCCGCTCTATCGAGCCCTGTTCATTGATATACATGCAGCGATTCCTGCCTGACTGCTTACCCACGTACATCGCACCGTCGGCACGTTCAAGCACAATGCGCAGTAATTCCCCCGGGATCGCCCGAGTTAAGCCTGAGGTGACCGTAACCGGAATATCATATTGCCCAACTTTGATTTGATGATGTTCAATCGCCCGGGTAATGCGCAGGCCAGCCGCCATCGCTTCTGACTCATCCTTGGCCTTCAGGATCACGATAAACTCTTCGCCGCCAAATCGGTACACTGGCTCGTAATTGCGCGTGCAACTCTGCAATTTCTGCGCAAAGGCGCGCAATACCTCATCGCCAATAATATGTCCGTAGGTATCATTAATGCGTTTAAAATGATCGATATCCAGAATCATCACGTAGAGTTCACCATTGCTGCGATCCATTACCTGGCTTTCAAATGATTCATCCAGGATTCTTCTTAACGGCAGACTGGTTAATGCATCATAACTTATACGTAGCTGTAACAAATGTGTCTGATAAACGGTAATGGCCGCGACAAATTCCTGTAGTGCATGTTCAAAATCGTTAAATAATGTCTCTTGTATATTATCTTGTAAAACTGAATCGACTAATTGACGACAAACCTCATGCACCCGAATATGTTTATCATTAATGGTTAATAAAAAACCTTTATCTTCAGTATCAGTTACCAGATATTGATTCAACCAGCCACCAAATTGGCAACAATTATGTGCTTCGAGGCTGGTAATGTCATTCACGCTATCATCACGTTTTGCAATAAGACGGAACGCCTGCACCAACCAGCGATAGTGCCCCCCGACAGAACGATTTAACCCCGTAAGGAGCGCATCTATCTCTTTTAACTTCCTGTTCATCTGGCCTCCGACATTAACGTTAAGCGAATGATGTGAAACATTAACAATAATAAATTAAATCTCTGTCAAGAAAGACAAAAATTAGCATCAAACGCTAAATGTTTAATTAACATTTAAGGAAAGCTTTCCCTAAATACAATACATTCTAATTAATAAGTCTTACTAATACTCTTGCAATACCAGGAAAATTACAACAATACTGGCCGAGAATAAATGAAGATTTTCTGATTAGGAAGCCTTTCTACAACAAAAATCTAAAATTAAACGCTTACTTATCGATGGTTCTTCGCCCGGCAACGTGTTTTACCTTCCTTACGGATGCACGGTTACTGAGTCTCTCATACGTTGCCGCCCTACCCGGCTGCGCAGAGAGGCCTGCAAACCCGCTGGGTTGACGGCGAAAGTTATGGCTATTTTCACAAATCAGGCCTTCATTCTGACAGCTTATCATCATTGAATTAGCTGCAATGCATTAGGACTGATATTGCCTGCCGAGAGTTATTCAATTATTGTAAATTCGTTTAATATTTAATAAGAATAAGGATGTTCTTATGTGTACGAATTATATTGTAATTGCCGCCGCCGCCGTGACCAGCTTAATTCTTGAGATGGACATTGATGTCCCCGCTATTGTCCTATGGTTTGATCCGTGGCTGGACGCGCTGCGAGAATGGGCCAGATATAACACGCTGTTTATGCTGCAGGGATGAGGGTGAAGAGATTGTCAGGATGCGGAGTTCAGCCAGGGCTGGTCGCAAAAGACCAGCCCTGCAATCCGTTAGAATCGATAACCTGCTGAGAACATAAACACCCATGGATCGAGACGGGTACTGACGCTTTGACGCTCGCCGTTATGTTTAAATTTCACGTTGGTGTCGATATCCATATACCAGACGGACATGTTTACCAGCCAGTCACGGTTGATTAAATAGTCCATCCCCACCTGCCCGGCGGCACCCCAGGAATCATCCAGACTAAGGTCTGACAGCCCGGCCTCTTTACCCGTTTTGTTAAAATCGTTATCAAAGAACGTAGTGTAGTTGATACCTGCACCAATGTACGGACGCAGTTTGCTGCTGGAATCGCCAAAGTACCATTGTGCCATCAAGGTTGGTGGTAAGTGGTGAACGGTGGCGATATCCCCCGTTGGGCCAGTACCTACTTTGTGGCGGAACGGCGTTGCCGCCAGCAGTTCAATACCGATGTTCTCGGTTGCCATATAGGTAAATGTCAGGCCTAACTGTGTGTTATTGCTAACATTAAATCCGCCGAGAGCGCCAAGAACGTTATCCGAGCCCTCTGATGGACGCACCGTTGCGGAACCTGCACGAATGAAAAATTCGCCTGCGTCATGGGCCCATGCGCCACCAGAAAGCGTAGAAAGTGCTAAAGCTGCCACTGCTAATTTTTTCATACCCACTCCTTTTTTAGGGGTTTTATTAGTCATGGCAAATATACCTACAAATAGTTAATCAGGTAGCAACACAGATCACACCAAATGTTAAATTTTAACATTTGTTGATCTGGATTAATTTTTGCTTACTTTGTTGAGATGATGAATACGCATCCATATCAATTTCAGCGGTATTTTTCTGAAACAAAATTGTCCGGATCCCCACTTGCTCTCTTTCAAACCTCTGGATAACGTAGACACGACAATTTCTGTTGATGCGTTTTTTTCAGGTGTGCTATGAGCGATTTGAATCCGTGCATGACGTGCGGGGCCTGTTGTGCGTATTTCCGTGTCTCCTTTTACTGGGCTGAAGCCAACGATGGCGGCGGCCAGCTTCCTGCGCAGCTTACTGAGCCCCTCACCCCTTTTTTACGTTGTATGAAGGGTACCAACAGCAAACATCCGCGCTGCACTGCCCTTGAAGGCGAAATTGGCGGCAAGGTCAGCTGTTCTGTGTACCACGAACGCCCCTCTCCCTGCCGCGAATTTGCCATGTCCGGTGATAATGGTACGGAGAACGACGCCTGTAATCGCGCCCGGGCACACTACGGCTTACCTCCTCTTTACAAAGATATGCTTTTCCATACGAGTCTTGAGGCTGCAACGAGTGTATTAACTGCGGTACAATCAGCGGCTAATTAACACCTTTACGCAAAATCTTTCACGCTGCATCAAGGCAGTTAACGAGCGAGCCCGATGAGCTACCCAGCTATGAAATTCGGGCGAGTAAGCGCAGCCTACTTAGAGGCAGCCTGAAGGGTGACGCGGATGCAATACTCAAGGAGAGTGCATGTCTATCACGGCGCAGTCCGTATACCGTGACACGGGTAATTTTTTCCGTAATCAGTTTTTAACCATTTTGCTGATTGCGCTGCTGTGCGCATTTATCACCGTGGTGATTGGTCACGCCTTTACACCCAGCGATGAACAGCTTGCTCTCTTGCGCCAGGGTGACAATCTCACCGGAAGCGTCGGCCTGTTTGATCTGGTCCAAAACATGACACCGGAGCAGCAACAAATTCTCCTGCGTGCTTCAGCGGCATCAACGTTTTCCGGGCTGATTGGCAACGCCATTCTGGCCGGCGGCGTCATGCTGATGATTCAACTGGTTTCTGCCGGTCACCGCGTCAGCGCACTGCGTGCTATTGGTGCAAGTGCGCCTGTCCTGCCTAAACTGTTTATATTGATCTTCCTTACTACGTTTATGGTACAAATGGGCGTGATGTTGATCGTCGTGCCGGGCGTATTGCTGGCCATTGTGCTGGCTTTCGCACCTGTCATGTTAGTGCAGGATAAAATGGGCATCTTCGTGTCGATGCGTAGCAGTATGAAACTGGCGTGGGCCAATATGCGCCTGGTGGCGCCGGCGGTCATTGGCTGGTTGCTGGCGAAAACGCTATTACTGGTGTTCGCACCGAACTTCGCCGTGTTGACGCCTAACGTAGGCGCGGTAGTAGTGAATACGCTCAGCAACCTTATCTCTACCGTGTTGCTGATTTATTTATTCCGCTTGTATATGCTTATTCGCAACTAATTTTTCCTGCGGGCCCGACGGTCGTTGGGCCGCAACTGGAGTACGGAATCGAAGTATGAAGCAGTTTCTGGATTTTTTACCGCTGGTCGTCTTCTTCGCCTTTTATAAGATTTACGACATCTATGCCGCAACCTCAGCGCTGATCGTTGCAACCGCTATCGTGTTGATCTACAGCTGGGTGCGCTACCGCAAAGTTGAAAAGATGGCACTTATCACCTTTGTGCTGGTCGCGGTCTTCGGCGGTTTAACGCTCTTCTTCCACAACGATGAATTTATCAAGTGGAAAGTCACCGTGATTTACGCGTTGTTCGCTGGTGCGCTGTTGGTGAGCCAGTGGGTGATGAAAAAACCGTTGATTCAACGCATGCTGGGTAAGGAACTGACACTGCCCGCCTCAGTGTGGGCCAATCTGAATATCGCCTGGGCCGTGTTCTTTATTCTGTGCGGCCTCGCTAATATCTACATTGCGTTCTGGCTGCCGCAAAACATTTGGGTCAATTTCAAGGTCTTTGGCCTGACGGCGATGACGCTGTTGTTCACCGTACTGAGCGGCGTTTACATCTACCGGCATATGCCGCAGGAAGAAAAGTAAACCGCCATCGCAGGCAAATCAAAAGGCACACAACTCACAGTGTGCCTTTTTTATTACCAGGGGGAGTGCGGAATTCTGTTCAGCTACGCAGCACGCCTATTTCAATAAGCGCCTGGGCTGTCAGCAGAATAAACATAATAGCGACGAGTGGAGTGTACATTTTGCGTCTCCCATCCGAGCCATCATCTTAATTATAGTGTGTCTTTGTCCAGTTTTCTTAGAGAAAACTGGTTAATTCCGCCCCGCCATGCATTATCAGCTCCCTTTATAGGTCGAATACCCGTACTGACTCAGTAACAGAGGGACATGTAACTTTTCATTCGTTTTCGTCACCGTAAACAGCACCGGAATTTCCGGGAAGAACGAGGACAACTTCTCTGCCTTAAAGTACTCGCCCGTTTTAAACGTCACGCGATAAACACCGGGCTGCATATCCTCTTTTTCAGGATAGAGCGACTTAATGCGCCCATCGTTATCCGTTTTCTGAGTCGCCAGCATTACCCATCCCGAGGGTTGCTGTTTTTCCAGCGTCACGTCGACATCTTTAGACGGAACACCGGTTTGCTGATTCAGAATATGGACGCTGAGCGTACCGACAGGGGCCGCGTAGGCAATCGGCGCCGCGATGAGGGTGCTCAGTAAAACCAGCCCTGATATTTTCTTCATTGTCTTCATCCTTTTATTGAAATGTCAGCGAAAGCTTAGCCCGATTTATGTTTTAAAATATTCAACTTTTTGTGATATTTCTGTTTCTGGGATAAGCGCTTAATTGGCTGTTTTTTCTCCCGTAAGCCCCGTATGACGCGCGTTTGACTATTCTCGATGCCCATTTCGTAGTAGCATCCCGCCCGACGTCTTTTGAATAAGCACAGGGATTATAATGACACTGAAAAATGACGCCCCGCAGGGTGAACTGGTTTTACGCACGCTCGCCATGCCAGCGGATACCAACGCCAATGGAGACATCTTTGGTGGCTGGTTAATGTCACAAATGGATATTGGAGGCGCGATTCTGGCAAAAGAGATTGCTCATGGCCGGGTCGTCACCGTGCGCGTAGATGGCATGACCTTTCTGCGTCCGGTTGCCGTGGGCGATGTTGTCTGCTGCTATGCGCGCTGTGTTAAAAAAGGCAATACGTCGATTACGGTGAATATTGAAGTGTGGGTGAAAAAAGTCTCATCTGAGCCGATTGGTCAGCGTTACAAAGCGACTGAAGCGCTGTTTATTTACGTAGCGGTTGATCCATCCGGCAAACCGCGCGCGATCCCTGCCAACTAATACGACGCCCGGCCATTCACCGGGCGACATAAACGATCAGAGAAAACCGAGGACTTTAAAGAAGAAATAACCTATCACGATCACCACAATCGGCAGGATATAGAGCGGAAAAATTTGCAGGAAAATGGTGTTATGCGGCACCTTAATTTTCGCTTCCAGCGCCTCGCGCGTCATCCCATCTTCGCCCTTCGCTTTTTCCAGGATCATTTGATCGTTAACGCCTTCGCGCAGAAACTTCGCCTGACGGCTCATCCGTGCGCCAGAGTCCTGCAAGGCCAACGCGATGAACACCAGGGCAAAAATCACCCAGAACATCACGTTCAGCCCCTGCTGGAAGTTTGGCGTCGGTGAGTTATACCAGAAGAAGTTCAAAAACGGCGTATTGAAACGCATCATTTCGATCATCACGTGCGCAAAATCCATCATCACCGCATCGATGCCCGGCTGCTTTTCACTGTGATCGTACATAAATTTCAGTACCGAGATCAGCGTTGAAATGAGCGCAGGAATGAAAATCACCCAGCCTAAAATACGTTTCAGAATCGCGATGCGTCCCGCTTGTTGATACGTCATGGGTTCCCCTTGTTCAGACGTCTTTTTGTCAGGCTATATCCTATCAGTCTACCTGCTGGCAGCCATTTTTCCCGACTTTACGCGCGATATGATATACCATATTAAACGGCATTCATCGCCTAAGTTACTCAACAGAGAGGTTGTTATGTCCGCAGAGCGCCAGATACTCGCCGCTATTTTTGATATGGATGGATTACTGATCGATTCCGAGCCGTTGTGGGATCGTGCTGAACTGGAGGTCATCGCGAGCCTTGGCGTTGATATTAACCGCCGTAACGAGCTGCCAGACACTCTGGGTCTGCGCATCGATATGGTGGTGGATCTGTGGTTTGCCCAGCAGCCCTGGAACGGGCCGAGCCGTGAAGAGGTCACGGCGCGCATTATCGAACGTGCCATTAGTCTGGTAGAGGAAACTCGCCCGCTGCTGCCCGGCGTACGCGAAGCCGTCGCCCTGTGCAAAGCAAACGGTCTGAAAGTTGGCCTCGCATCGGCTTCGCCGCTGCATATGCTGGAAAAAGTGCTGACCATGTTTGAGCTGCGCGATCAGTTTGATGCGCTGGCATCAGCGGAAAAACTGCCCTACAGCAAGCCGCATCCGCAGGTTTACCTGGACTGTGCTGCGAAACTGGGCGTCGATCCGCTCACCTGCGTGGCGCTGGAAGATTCCGTAAACGGCATGATCGCCAGTAAAGCAGCACGTATGCGCTCTATCGTAGTGCCTGCGGAAGAAGGACAGCACGATCCTCGCTTTGTGCTGGCTAACGTGAAACTGCACTCCTTAGCCGACTTGACGCTGAGCGATCTTCGCGGTTAACCCCTTCGCGGGCAACGCTTGGTTGTCCGCAAATCCAACGCCCGTCATATTATTGAAACAACGTTTCATTTTAGTTTGTTTTTTTTATCACGCCCTTCTATGCTTGTCGTGAAGATCAGCCATAACGACAATAACCGCATACAGAGGTCACTATGATACTGAACGCCTTCAACCTGAACGGCAAAGTTGCGCTTGTCACCGGGTGCGATACCGGTTTGGGACAAGGAATGGCTTTGGGGCTTGCAGAAGCGGGCTGCGACATCATCAGCGTTAGCCGCAAAATACCGGAAGAAACATCCGCCAAAGTACAGGCTCTTGGGCGGCGGTTCACCGCTATTCAGGCTGACCTCAGTCGTCAGGAGGCAATTACGGATATTGTGGCAAAGGCCGTCGCGGCAATGGGCTATATTGATATTCTGGTAAACAACGCCGGTACCATCCGCCGGGAAGAGGCCCTGTCATTTAGCGAGAAAAACTGGGACGACGTGATTAACCTGAATCTGAAGTCGGTATTTTTCCTCTCTCAGGCGGTGGCAAAACAGTTTATACATCAGGGCGGCGGCGGGAAAATTATCAACATTGCCTCGATGCTCTCTTTTCAGGGCGGGATCCGCGTACCCTCTTATACTGCGTCTAAAAGCGGTGTGCTGGGGATTACACGCCTGCTGGCGAACGAATGGGCGCAGTACAACATCAACGTCAACGCTATCGCCCCCGGTTATATGGCGACCAATAATACGCAGCAACTGCGTGACGACGCCGAACGCAGCAAAGAAATTCTCGACCGTATTCCCGCCGGACGCTGGGGTTCACCGGAAGATTTAAAAGGCCCGGCGGTATTTCTCGCATCGTCCGCGTCTGACTATATCAACGGCTTTACGCTGGCAGTGGATGGCGGCTGGCTGGCGCGTTAATTTTTTAACAAAGAGTTACACCGTAACCTCTTCCGCCTACTGTATAAAAACCCTATACTGTATGAATTGACAGTTTTATCGGGTTTTATCATGACGGCGGAAGGCCACCTGCTCTTTTCCATCGCCTGTGCGGTATTTGCAAAAAATGCCGAGCTGACGCCTGTGCTGGCGCAAGGCGACTGGTGGCATATTGTGCCGTCAGCGGTGCTAACCTGCCTGCTACCGGATATCGACCACCCGAAATCGTTCCTCGGCCAGCGGCTAAGCTGGCTGTCGAAACCCGTGGCCCGCGCATTTGGTCATCGCGGCTTCACCCATAGCCTGCTGGCCGTTTTTGCCCTGCTCACGGTTTTCTATCTAAAAGTACCTGACACCTGGTTTGTTCCCGCCGACGCGCTTCAGGGGATGGTTCTAGGCTACCTCAGTCATATTCTGGCCGATATGCTCACCCCTGCGGGCGTACCACTGTTATGGCCCTGTCGCTGGCGTTTTCGTCTGCCGATTCTGGCACCGCAAAAAGGCAATCAACTGGAGCGTTTTCTGTGCATGGCGTTGTTCGCCTACGCGGTCTGGATGCCGCAGTCATTACCGGAAAACAGCGCCGTACGCTGGTCTTCGGGAATGATTAATTCTCTGCAAATGACCTTCAATCGCTTTATAAATCACCAGATCGAACAATAACTACACAAAACTATCACTTTTGTCATAATCCATTCCATTTGGATATAAGCGACGATTGTCACTTCTGTTACCCTTTTCACATCTGACCAGCCCGGTGAGGCTGGCTATATAATGAAATCAGGAGAACGGGGATGAACTTTCCATTAATCGCGAACGTTATCGTGTTCGCGGCACTGCTGTTGCTGCTGGCGCAAACGCGTCACAAACAGTGGAGTCTGGCAAAAAAAGTACTGGTCGGTCTGGTGATGGGGGTCGTGTTTGGCCTCGCGTTACAGTTTATTTATGGTTCCGACAGCCAGATTCTTAAAGATTCTATTCAGTGGTTCAATGTCGTCGGTAACGGCTACGTGCAACTGCTGCAAATGATCGTAATGCCGCTGGTTTTCGCCTCGATTCTGAGCGCGGTAGCCCGTCTGCACAATGCGTCACAACTGGGTAAAATCAGCTTCCTGACAATTGGCACCCTGCTGTTCACTACGCTGATTGCCGCACTGGTAGGCGTACTGGTCACCAACCTGTTTGGCCTGACGGCAGAAGGTCTGGTGCAGGGTACTGCGGAAACCGCACGCCTTGATGCCATCCACAGCAACTATGCTGGAAAGGTTGCTGACCTGAATGTGCCGCAGTTATTGCTCTCCTTCGTGCCCAAAAATCCGTTTGCCGATCTGACCGGCGCGAACCCAACCTCTATCATCAGCATCGTTATCTTCGCCGCTTTCCTGGGCGTGGCTGCGTTAAAACTGTTAAAAGATGATGAGCCAAAGGGCCTGCGCGTCATTGCGGCAATCGACACGCTGCAAAGCTGGGTGATGAAACTGGTTCGTCTGGTCATGCAACTGACTCCGTATGGCGTACTGGCGCTGATGACCAAAGTCGTGGCGGGTTCTAACCTGCAGGACATCATCAAACTCGGCAGCTTCGTGGTGGCTTCTTACATCGGTCTGGCAATCATGTTCGCCGTACACGGCCTGCTGCTGGGCGTAAACGGTGTCAGCCCGCTGAAATACTTCCGTAAAGTGTGGCCGGTTATCACCTTCGCTTTCACCAGCCGTTCCAGCGCCGCGTCGATTCCGCTAAACGTGGAAGCACAAACGCGCCGTCTGGGTGTACCGGAATCTATCGCCAGCTTCTCCGCCTCTTTCGGCGCGACGATCGGTCAGAACGGCTGTGCGGGTCTGTATCCGGCAATGCTCGCCGTTATGGTGGCGCCAACCGTGGGCATCAACCCACTCGATCCGCTGTGGATTGCTACTCTGGTTGGCATTGTCACCGTGAGTTCTGCGGGCGTAGCAGGTGTCGGCGGCGGTGCAACCTTCGCGGCGCTGATTGTTCTGCCAGCGATGGGCTTGCCGGTGACGCTGGTCGCGTTGCTGATTTCCGTTGAACCGCTGATCGATATGGGCCGTACCGCTCTGAACGTCAGTGGCTCCATGACTGCAGGCACCCTGACCAGCCAATGGCTGCGCCAAACCGATAAAGAGATTCTGAACAGTGAGGATGATGCGGAACTGGCGCATCGTTAATACTGTTGGAGTGATAAAAAACGCGCAGCCTGTCTGCGCGTTTTTTGTTTTATAACGTCAAAATTTCGCCAAAAAGGCCAACACCTGCCAATAACGTATGCGCGTTTATCCGACGATGGGCCTTATCAACAGTGGCACTCATTTACTCCGAGACTTCATCTTCCTGACGAATCTGGTTGGCCCAGCGTTGTGCAGACTCCGGCACCGTAAACGCCGGCGAGCGTTGAAACGACTCCCCCATTAGCACAAAAGCGACATACTTCCCGCGAAGGATCCATACGTCACGAAACGCATCCATTTTGATCGCATGTTCAGGCGGCGCAGGCTCAACACGAGGCACATAGCTGATAACCTTACGATTTTGTTGGCGAAGAGGTTTCATAATGGGTTGATTCACTAAAGACCAATTTAAAAAACGAAAACGGTAATATTAGCCGATTTTACCTCGCGAAGTCCTGTCCTGTGTGTGCGATTTACCGATTCTGATTGCAGGCACCCCTCATTCACAGCTGGCATACCGGGCCGACGCAAATGTTACATAGTCCTAAAGTCGTCCTTTAACCGGTAAGGGCTGGCGATTGTTCTATAGTTAGAAGGGTTTGCCGCAAAATCGGCCAATTTTCAGTAATGAAAACAGGAGATGAGCATGTCGGATCAACACAATAAATCAAAAATCCATCAATCACCGGTCCACGATGCCAGGGAGTCAAAACCCGGTTTGGATTCACTGGCGCCTGAGGACGGTTCATGGCGGCCTACGCCAAAACCGACCGCCCCCGGCGAAGAGCCTACCGCGCCAGGGAGCCTTAAAGCGCCTAACACCAGCAATGAGAAATTAAAAGCGCTTGATAAGCAGCGTAAAGGCGGCGAAAACTTCCCGCTGACAACCAACCAGGGCGTCCGTATTGCCGATGACCAGAATTCTCTGCGTGCCGGTAGCCGGGGCCCTACGCTGCTGGAAGATTTTATTCTGCGTGAGAAAATCACCCACTTTGACCATGAACGCATTCCTGAACGCATCGTGCATGCACGTGGCTCTGCGGCGCACGGCTATTTTCAGCCATATAAGAGCCTGAGTGATGTCACGAAAGCGGACTTCCTCTCCTCAAAGGAGAAAATCACGCCTGTTTTCGTGCGTTTCTCAACCGTTCAAGGTGGCGCGGGTTCCGCTGACACTGTGCGCGATATTCGTGGCTTTGCCACCAAGTTCTATACTGATGAGGGCATTTTTGACCTGGTCGGCAATAACACGCCCATCTTCTTTATTCAGGATGCGCTGAAATTTCCCGATTTCGTGCATGCCGTGAAACCCGAACCCCATTGCGCAATACCGCAGGGGCAAAGCGCGCATGATACCTTCTGGGACTATGTCTCGCTGCAACCGGAAACGTTGCACAACGTATTCTGGGCGATGTCCGACCGCGGGATCCCGCGCAGTTATCGCACCATGGAAGGCTTTGGTATTCATACTTTCCGCTTAATCAATGCCGAAGGTAAAGCGACGTTTGTTCGTTTTCACTGGAAGCCGGTTGCCGGTAAGGCGTCTCTGGTGTGGGATGAATCGCAAAAGCTCACCGGACGCGATCCCGACTTCCACCGTCGCGACCTGTGGGAAGCCATTGAAGCCGGTGATTATCCTGAGTATGAACTGGGCTTGCAGCTTATCCCGGAAGAGGATGAATTTAAGTTCGATTTCGATCTGCTCGACCCCACCAAGCTGATTCCCGAGGAGCTGGTGCCGGTGCAACTCGTCGGCAAAATGGTGCTTAACCGCAACCCGGACAACTTCTTCGCCGAAAATGAGCAGGCCGCGTTCCATCCAGGGCATATTGTTCCCGGCCTGGATTTCAGTAACGATCCCCTGCTTCAGGGACG
Source organism: Pseudocitrobacter faecalis (assembly GCA_003315335.1). Lineage (GTDB taxonomy): Bacteria > Pseudomonadota > Gammaproteobacteria > Enterobacterales > Enterobacteriaceae > Pseudocitrobacter > Pseudocitrobacter faecalis. Next base: position 326,105 of record QNRL01000007.1, on the reverse strand, counting down.
CCTGTTCTCTTACACCGATACGCAGATAAGCCGTCTGGGTGGGCCTAATTTCCACGAAATCCCGATCAATCGCCCAACCTGCCCGTATCACAATTTCCAGCGCGATGGCATGCATCGCCAGGATATCGATAGCAACCCGGCCAACTACGAACCCAATTCCATCAATGATAACTGGCCGCGTGAAACGCCGCCTGCACCGAAACGGGGTGGTTTTGAATCATACCAGGAACGCGTTGATGGGCATAAAGTGCGTGAACGTAGCCCGTCCTTTGCTGAATATTACGCTCAGCCGCGACTCTTCTGGAACAGTCAGACGCCGATTGAGCAACAGCATATTATCGATGCCTTCAGTTTTGAACTCAGCAAAGTCGCACGCGAGTGGATCCGTGAACGGGTCGTCGATCAACTTGTCAGCGTCGATATTCGCCTGGCACAGGCCGTTGCAGAAAATTTAGGTATTACTCTCAATGACGAGCAGCAAAATCGTCAACCGCCTGCGGATGTAAATGGGCTGGATAAAGATCCCACTCTCAGCTTATATGCTATCCCCAGCGGTGGCGTAAAAGGACGTGTGGTGGCCGTTCTGCTTAATCAAAACACGGCATCCGCTGATGTGCTGACCCTGCTTCAGGGCCTTAAAGCACAAGGCGTGCATGCCAAACTGCTCTACTCGCGTATGGGGGAAGTGACCGCCGATGATGGTTCAAAACTGCCTATCGCCGGAACGTTCGCGGGTTCTCCTTCGCTGACGGTGGATGCGGTGGTGGTGCCGGGCGGCGATCTTAGCGATCTGCTGAAAAGTGGCGACGCGCAATACTACCTACTGGAAGCCTACAAACATCTTAAGCCAATCCTGCTGGCGGGCGATGCGCGCCAGTTTAAAGGCCTGCTGAATGTCGATAGCCAGGGTGAAGAAGGTATTGTCGAAGGCGATGCTATCGCTAAATCAACCGTGGAAGATTTGCTCAGCCTGATCGCGGCGCATCGCGTTTGGTCTCGAGCAGGTAAAACGGCGGCGATACCGGCCTAAAAAAAAGCCCGGTGACGGATAACCGGGCGAAAAGCACAACATTCTCTCAACTCGCAGAATCAGACGTCGCGATAGGTGCCGAGACGATAACCACGTTCCGCAATGGCATATTTCAGCGATGGCGAAGTGAGGACATCCAGTTCAGCCAGTCGTGGGTAGCAGTAAGCGCTGCCCATGATTGTCTTATCAACAAATGCCGGATGGCACATCACCTCAACGGAGGGTTCATCGCGTTGCACAGATTTATCCAGTACCTGCAGGAATAACGCTTCGGAAATTTCATCACCATAAAACTCACTGCTGAATCCGGCGCTACTGCGCACATCATCCGGCGCGCCCTCTGCCTGCGGAAGAGAGCGGTCAATACGCAGCGCCACCCCCTTCTCTAAAGCAAACTTCGCCACCAGCGGGTAGATCTGCGGGATCATATGCACATGGTGATGGCTATCAATGTGCGTTGGCGCAGTATCGAAAATAGCGACGAAACGATCGAACTGGCACGCCAGCTCATGCGCAATTTCGTCCAGCGGCAGCGTATCGTTTTCCGCCATCTGCCAGATCCATTTCCCCAGTTTGCCTTCACGGGTCAGCCCCGGCATCTCTGAGAGCGGTTCACCCAGCGTCAGAACAAAGTGCATCCCAACCGCCAGCTCCGGCGTACGGCGGCTCAGTTGCGCCGCATGTTCAATCTCCGCGCCGTTTACCAGCGCGGTGGTTGACGTCACGACACCATTTTTACAGGCGTCGATAATGCCGTAGTTCTGCCCTTTGCTCAGGCCGAAGTCATCTGCATTGACGATCAGCAGTCGTTCCATCGTACCTCCTGTCACTTTTTCAGTTTCTCCACTGTGGCAGCAAAGTTTGGCAACCACTCTTCGTGCGCGAGGATCATTTCACGCGCGAGGATCTCCGCTTCCTTGTCAGAGCCAATCAGCGGGCTTAAGTTCATCGCCAGCTCAACGTCATTAATGTCGCCACTCAGTGCCGCATGGCTTGCCTGAATTTCAAAAGCTTTAATGGTATGGATAAGCCCCAGCACTTTGTCATCGAAGTGCGTCAGGCGTGGGTGTGGTTTCGCCCCATCGCGGCCCAGAATCGCCGTCATTTCTACCGCCCAGTCCGCCGGGATGTTATCCACGTGGCCGTTATGGGGGAAGTTAACGTAGTGTTCAGCCTGTTTATCATTGTAGATAGCGTTGATCACTTCGCATGCGGCATCGGAGTAATACGCCCCACCGCGCTGCTCCAGCTCTTTCGGTTTGACGTTGAGGTCTGGATTCTTGTACAACTCGAACAGCTGCTTTTCAACCTTCTGCACCACCTGCGCACGTGCGCCGCCTTTGTAGTACTCGCCCATTTCAATCGCCAGCATCTCTTTGGTTTTGAAATAGTACAGCAGGTAAGAGCATGGAATCAGATTCAGAGAGCGAATCAACCCTTCGCTAAACGGCAGGTCGAAGATATTTTTCACCGAGTTGGCCGTCAGGGTACCGGAAGCGACACCGTCAATCAGCTCAGCGAAACGCGATGTGCCATTCACCAGCACATCGCGGATAAACACCATGTGGTTAAGGCCAAAGAGATCGATGGAAAGATCGTCCTTTTCGGAAAGGTTCAGCACATCGGTGATAAACATTTTCATGCCAATCGGAATGTTGCATACACCGATAAAGCGTTTGAAATTGGTGTGACGATAGACGGCTTCGGTGACCATCCCGGCTGGGTTAGTGAAGTTAATCACCCACGCGTTCGGGCACAGTTCCTGAACATCTTTAATGATGTCAAAAATTACCGGAATGGTACGCAGACCTTTGAACAGGCCACCTGCGCCGTTAGTTTCCTGGCCGAGGTAGCCATGACTCAGCGGTATACGCTCATCTTTTTCACGCGCTTTCAACTGGCCGACGCGCAATTGGGTGGTCACGAAATCGGCATCACGCAGCGCTTCACGGCGGTCGAGTGTTTTGAAGACTTTCATCGGTACACCCGCTTTTTCCACCATACGCTCACACAGCGCGTGAATGATATCGAGCTTCTCTTTACCGCCTTCAACATCAACCAGCCACAATTCGCTTACCGGCAGTTCATGGTAACGTTTGAGAAAACCTTCCAGTAATTCTGGTGTATAGCTGCTGCCGCCGCCGATGGTTACAACTTTTAATTTCTGGCTCATACTTTCTCCCTCGTGATCCACCCGCTAGATGCAGTCAACCCTCCACATTCAGCGCGGATATTAAATTTGCTGTCGCATTACTACGGAAAATACCGTAGTGCGTGAATTATTTTACTTAATGACCGTCAATCGCTTGCGATAATTACTCGGGGTAAACGAGGTCAGCTTTTTGAATGTTTTAATAAACAAACTTGGGCTGCTGTACCCGGATTCATACGCAATATCGGTAACGGAGTAGTTCGTAATTTCCAGTTGTTTCATGGCAAAGTTGATGCGGATATCATTAATAATCTGCATCGGTGTTTTGCCATAATAGCGCTGAGTCGCTCGCGTTAAATACTCCTGAGACTTCCCGGAGAGCGAAACCATATTTTCCAGCGCACCTTCACCGAACTTCATTTTATCGTGCATGGCTTCGACCGTTGCTTTTAACCACTGCGGTATCACATCCTGAGCTTGATCTTCACGATGATGACGCAGACGGTTAATCACATAAAAAGCCACTAATTCAATAAATTCATCGAATTCAGTTTCGCGAAAATGTAGCGAAGCAATAACTGACTCGATATAGCTGAGAAAAGTACTTTTAACAGAGTAAACCTGCGACGCTACCAGGCAAAATGGCAACAGCGGCTGATAATGCGTGGCGAAAAAGTCTTTGCTGATTCCGACGTTGAGGATGCGCGTCGCACCAAACTCGTAGAAGCTCTGGTGATGCGAACCCAACGGGATGAAGACAAAATCGCCGCGTTCCAGCAGGACGCGCTTGCCGTTAATCTCCTGATAGTAGCGGCCTGTGAGCACCAGCGTGAACTCATAGTAATCATGCTGATGCAGGCCACTTACGCTCTCCGTTTTATTGTAGATAAAGACATGAAAATTCCGGCCATCAAACAGTTGCTGTTCTCGTGCGGTATTAATTTCCATGGTCATCATCTTAGGCTGCCTCATAATACGGATAACCTATTGTACCTTCTCGTGAAGCTCGATCAATTCTGCGACCAGCTCGCGGGCCAACATTGAGGTCATAAGATGATCCTGAGCATGAACTAATACCAGGCTCACCTTCATTTTCCCCTCCCCCTCATCGCTTTCGATGAGTTGCGTCTGCACGCGGTGCGCTTCACTCAGTGCGATGCGAGATTGCTCCATCGTCGCTCTGGCGGTTTCAAAATCGCCTTGCTTAGCCTGCTTCAGTGCCGTATACGCCAGGCTTCGTGCCTGCCCGGAGTTGATAATCAGGCCCATCACTACTTCTTCGAGGTCATTTTCCTGCACAGGTTCTGCTGTGATATTGTCCAGATCAAACATACTTTTTCCTTTTAGTGATGGCGGTAGCGTTTCCACTACCGCACGTCATCAGAATTTCAGTGCATTCGCGATGTCTTCTTCGCTCTCTTCTTCTTCAATGGCCGTCTGTGCTTTGTTGGCTACGATGACAAATGGCATGTAGATAAGCGTGGCGACAACCAGGTTGAAGAGCGCCAGCAGCAGAGCGGCGATACTCCCGTTGGTACTGAAGAAAGCGCCTAAGCCGGTCGGCATAGTCCACGGCGCCATATTGGTAATCGGCGGAATGATGCCCAGTGAGTACGCGATAATCATAATGGCGGCCAGAATAGGCTGAACCAGTACGAACGGAATCAGCATCACCGGGTTCATGATAATTGGCAGACCAAACAGAATCGGCTCGTTAATCTGGAAAATGCCTGATGGCAGCGCCAGTTTGGCAACAGAACGGTAATCTGCGCGACGAGAAGCGATGAAGATAGCGATAATCAGGCCCAGAGTCGCACCACTACCGCCCAGGAAGACGTAGGAATCAAGCATCGGTTTCGCCCACACATGGAACGATTTACCGGCTTCCAGCGCCGCAGCAACAGAACCGTACTGCTGATAGGTTGCGATGTTTTCCAGCGCCCACGGGGTCATGATGCCGCTGTCCAGCGCGGTCAGCGCCAGGGAACCGTGGATACCGAAGAACCACAGTAGCGGAACAAAGATAACGTACGCCCAACCCACAATCGCACCCATTGAGGCCAGCGGTGTGGAGATGCCGTCCATGATTATCTGGTGGAAGTTAGTGCTCCAGTGCGTCAGCGCCCAGGAGATGATCCCCATGATAGAGAGGATAATAAAGCCAGGAATTACCGCCGAGAAGGAGCGGGATACGGATGCGGGAACGCTATCCGGCAGGCGAATAACCCAGTTTTTATGCACAATAAAGGTGAACATTTCCGCGACCACCAGGCCGATAATAATGCCGGAGATAATGTTCGCCCCGCCCAGCCAGTTCGCGCCTACTGCATAGGCTTCTCCGACGCTGTAAGGGGTGACTGTCATAAAGGCTGCAACGGATAACAGGCCTGCCGCCAGCGAATCGACTTTACGTTCTTCCGCAAGCGCCATACCGATAAAGAAAGGCGCCATTAGCGACATAATGCCCAACGTACCGTTGTAAACATTACCACCAATGGCCTTAAAGCTATTTAAGTTCTCAATGGTCGACGCGTCGAGGCGAATCCCCATTGAATAGAAAAAAGATCCCTCACCAAAGCTTAAAAAAACGTTATTGATTAAGACAAACATCGCCCCCGCGAGGGTCAATGGCATTAGCTTAATAAAACCGTTTTTAATTGCGTTAACGTGAGGCTGTTTTCCTATTTTAATAGCAAAAGGAAGGAGTACCTTTTCAAGCGAACTGATCACTTTACTCATAGAAAAATACCCTTAAAGGCCGCAGCGAATACCGCGGCGTTAAATGTGAAATAACTCTTTGACGGGAAAAATAAAAAATTACTGCGCAGCAGCTTTTTTAATTGCAGCAACGGCTGCTTTAAGAACACCTAAACCATCGACTTTACCGTAGAGTGCTGAATCAATAACCTCTACCGGTTTATTAGGCAGCAATTTTTGAATATCTGCCTTCATGTACGCAATTTGTGGCCCCAGTAATACAACATCGGCCTGTGGGCCTTTTTCTGCGGCAAAGCTTTCTGAGAATGCTTCAATAATGACTGGTACTTCATATTTCTCCGCCTGCGCACGCATTTTGGAGACCAGTAATGAAGTCGACATCCCTGCAGAGCAAAAAAGATAGATATGTTTCTTTTCCATTCACGCTTCCTCAACTTATCGAATCTGCCATCATCGGGCTTCGTTCCTTCCGCCCATGAACCCATTTCAACATCAGATGTTTCACTTTTGTTTATGTGTTGAGTATACGGTATCTCTCTAGGCCAGGATAATTCCTCCTCAGCCAAAATTGTCTCTCATTGACCTCGCCTTATGATTCCCTTCACATTTTAGTCAAAATAATTCGCGCAATTAAATAAGCATTAGAAACCACAAAAAAGCCCGACGAATTCGTCGGGCTTACGTAGTGCTCAGGAAAATGAACGATTACTGTTTAGGTGCCTGTGGGTCAGTATCATACTCAGCACAGGTCTGGTAGCCAGAGTTCATCACATGACCGGTATCGTCGAGGGCTACGAAGTAAGTCTCAGTTTTACCATCACGTTGACCCAAAATGTAGGTCTGGCAGGTACCGCGCGCATGAATCATGCTCACTTCAGAAGACGGCTTACCTGCAATCTGCGCAACCTGGCTGCGCGACATACCTTTCTTAACATCTTTTACTACTGGCTGAGTGAACTGATCTTTCGTGCGATCGTAAGTCGTACACCCGGCCAACATGGTCAGAGCGGCTGCTGCACCCAGAAATCCTGTAACGTACTTGTTCATAAAACATCCTCTTTGTTGTTTTGTGTAGTTTAAGCCTGGAATAAAGGATCTTATTTTTCAACCTTACACTGCAAATCGGATGGTTTTAAGAACATTCTGCTGACAAAAAAGTAAGTCGCTGAATTGCGCTAATTTACGTCACTCAGCGCGCCACGCCTTGTCGTTTCAGCCTCAAAGAGGTAGCTTTAAGGTCTTGTTCTGATGGGTATCGGCAACATCTTTTGGAGGGGTAAATGAGTTTACAGCAGGAAATCATCCAGGCGCTTGGCGTAAAACCACAGATTGATGTGCAACAGGAGATCCGCCGTAGCGTTGATTTCCTGAAAACGTATCTGCAAACCTATCCGTTTATTAAATCACTGGTATTAGGCATCAGCGGCGGCCAGGACTCCACTCTCGCCGGTAAACTGTGCCAGCAGGCTATCAGTGAACTGCGTAAAGAAAGCGGCGATGACGCGCTGCAATTTATCGCCGTGCGTTTGCCGTTCGGCGTACAGGCCGACGAGCAGGATTGTCAGGACGCTATCGCCTTTATCCAGCCGGATCGCGTTCTGACCGTCAATATTAAGGGGGCAGTGCTCGCCAGCGAAGAGGCCCTGCGCGAAGCGGGTATTGAACTGAGCGATTTCGTTCGCGGCAACGAAAAAGCCCGTGAACGCATGAAAGCGCAGTACAGCATCGCGGGAATGACCAACGGTGTGGTGGTCGGCACCGACCACGCGGCAGAAGCGGTAACCGGCTTCTTTACTAAATATGGTGACGGCGGTACCGACATAAACCCGCTTTTCCGTCTGAATAAGCGTCAGGGAAAACAGCTACTGGCCGCGTTGGGCTGCCCGGAGCATCTCTATCTGAAAGCGCCAACGGCAGATCTGGAAGACGATCGCCCTTCCCTGCCTGACGAAGTCGCGCTGGGTGTCACCTATGAAAATATCGACGACTACCTGGAAGGTAAAACTGTCGCACCTGAACTGGCGAAGATTATCGAAGGCTGGTATGTGAAGACAGAACATAAGCGTCGCCCACCGATTACGGTGTTTGACGATTTCTGGAAACGCTAAAAGAAAAACCGCCGGGCCTGCCCACAGCCTCTAAGCGGCGTATGAGCAGGTCCGGCGGTCTTAAGTCAGTGCGCTGAGTTATTCAGCAGGTACCGGCATTTTACCTTCCGGCGCGTGACGTTCTGTCAGACGCTTCTCAAAATTAGCATTAAACTGTTTTTTCTGTTCCGGCGTTAAAATGTTGTAAATCTTGTTCTGGGTTTCCATGTGAGACAGCATCATCTCTTTACGCTGGGTATCCATTTTGTCGATTTGCGCCTGCGCTTTCGCTTTGTCGAAGGTGTCGCTGGCGATCAGGTCGTGCATCGCGCGGCGATTGTCCTGCATTTTGTCATGTTCCGCTTTCTTGATGTCGCGGATCTGCTGTTTCTGCGCATCGGTCAGGTTCAGTCCCTGGAACATCATCATTTCGTGATGACGCGGGCCAGGCTTGCCTTTGTGGTGATGCATCATGGTTTTGCCATCCGGCTGTGCAGAGGGAGCAGTAGAGGTATCGGCCGCGTGAGCCAGGTTAGCCGCGCCCAGAGCCAGAGTAGAGGCAACAAACAGTGCAGTCATCTTTTTCATCATTAATTCCTTACTTTCAAGTTCTTATTTACGGCGCGTTGCCGTGTTGACGAGATTAACTTTACGGGGTTTATCGTCAATTAATCAGAGCGTGCGTAAAACAATGAAAGTGTAAAAAACAATTTTACGCCAATTGTGAAGGAATTAAGGAAAAATGATGGAGAGTTGCAACAATAATAAACAAGTAACTGATTAAGAAGGGAATATGAAGAAGTATAAAACAGCACTGACGATAAATAAAGCAGTTTGATAGGAATAATCTGTATCAGAAATAAAAACGAAGAAATAATGCCGCTACGTTATTGTAGCGGCGCCGGAATAATTAACCGCAGCGCTCCAACATCAGCCCCGCCCGCAACCCTAACGCCACATCAGGATTTGGAAACAGTACGTACTCACAGGGCCTCTCCACCACGTAGCGCGTGTCGCCATCTTCCGCAAGCAGTGTCCCCCGCGCAAACGGGGTAAAGTTAAGCGTCTGCCCCGACATATGGAGGTGGAACGCCTCGCTGCGCCGGGTAATTTGTTGCACAACGCGATAGCGAAGCGGTGTATCGGATGAACCCCCGCCCCACTCGCCCGCCAGCAGATATCCCAGTTGCTGTTGCGTGAGGGCAAAACGGGAGAGATCGTTGTGACCAAACGGTAGCGCCTTCCCAAGCTCCAGCGTACAGGCAAGCGCCGAAAAGCGTTCACAACTGTAATGTGTGAAGGTTCCGCCAGGCGTTTGATGGAACACCAGCGCCTGCAAGCCTGCGCGCCCGAGCCAGTTCAGAAAATTGTCATCCCATGGCGCGTCGCGCGCAGGCAACACGCCGAAACGCAAATGATGCGAGCCGCGAATCGCCGTATGCAGATCAAGATGCCAGCGCACGCTGTCGGCGGGATGGGTGTTGTAAAACGCCGTCATCGCCTGCTCAAGTTCCGCCACTCTGGCCGTTTCATCGGAAGGTGGAAACTGCTGCCAGCGCTCACCAAACATGCGGTTCATATCACTATGCAGGTAACGTCGATTATTCCGCAGCGCGGGCGGGTTCCCCAGAATCACCAGCAGCCGCCAGCGCAGAACAATATTTCCGGCCAGCAACCCGGCAAGCAATGCATCAACCATTTCTACCGGCGCGGTTTCGTTACCGTGGATGCCTGCTGAAATCACCAGCGCGCGTCGACACGGTTGGTAAGGTGTCAGCTCAAGCATTCCCGCCCCACGCCAACGCCAGTAAAATGATGGCCCCTCTCCCTGTACACTCTCTGGCTGCGTGCCCGCAAGCGTTAGCGGTAAAAAATGCTGCATGGCGTCTCCTTATTGCTGGAAGTCATAGACCGATCCCAGTTGCAGAATTTGCGTCAACCGATCCAGCGCTTCGCGCCCTTCCCGTAAAAGCTGCGGGTCAGCGAGGTCGGCCTGGGTCAGGCGATCACGATAATAGCGGTCAACCCAGTTATTGAGCGTGGCAAACAGGGTGTCATTCATCAACACCGCCGGATTCACCGCGTGATACTCCTCCTCCGTCAGCACCACGCGCAGGCGTAAACACGCCGGGCCGCCGCCGTTAGCCATGCTTTCTCGTAAATCAAAAACCTTCAGCTCGCTAATCGGGTTATCCTGCTCCAGTAATTCGTTCAGATAGCGCCAGACGCGCGGATTCGTCTCGCATTCCGCCGGTAGCACTAACAGCATACTGCCATCCGGTTTCGACAATAACTGACTGTTAAACAGATAAGTGGCGACCGCATCGGCGACCGTCACGCGCGATGTCGGCACTTCAATGGGCGTAAAACCGGGTACGCGGCGCGCCAGTTCTGTCATTAACGCAGACTGGTTAATGAACGCTTGCTCGTGGCACAACAGCACCTGACGGTTACTCACGGCGATAACATCATTGTGAAAAACGCCCTGATCGATAACCGCCGGGTTTTGCTGCGCGAACAGCACCTGGTTGGGGTTGACCTGATTCAGACGCGCCACGGCTTCGCTGGCCGCGAGGGTCTGACGCGCTGGATACCGCTGTGGCTGCGTTTCCTGGCACGCATCGCGCCCATAGACAAATAGCTGTAGACCCGGTTGGCCGTAGTCGCTACCCAAACGGTTGTGGTTTGCCGCGCCCTCATCGCCGAACATCGCCACCTGAGGAAGTGCCCGATGTACAACGAAACGGTTTTCATCCATGAAGATCGCACGCAGCAGCGCTTCTGTGGTGGGCGCTTCCGTCGCGCGATGAAATTTATTGTTCAGGTTGGCCACGGTAAGGTGCACGCGTCCATCCAACGTATCCGCTGAAGGTGCCACCGTCGCCGCATTCGCGACCCACATGGATGACGCGGAACTGGCCGCACTTAACAGTTGTGGCACCTGCGCGGCAACTTTCGCCACCACCTGCTCATCGCTGCCGTCGAACCCCAGTTGGCGTAATACGCTGACGTTGGGGCGCGCCTGCGGAGGAATGATCCCCTGCTTAAATCCCGCATCCGCCAGCGCTTTCATTTTCAGCAGCCCCTGTTTCGCTGCGCGCTGCGGGTTCGAGATCTGAAACTGATTGCGCGTCGAGGCTTCATTGCCAAAAGATAAACCGGCGTAATGGTGCGTCAGGCCCGGCAGGCCATCAAAATTGACCTCCCAGGCATTCATGATGCGCTCTCCTGGCTGAAATCAAGCCCAGGGTTCAGGTTTTGCGGCAACGCGATTGTCGGCGATTCCAGGCTTGCCATTGGCCAGGCGCAGTAATCTGCAGCGTACCATGCACCCGGCCGATGATTACCCGAGGCTCCCGCGCCACCAAATGGCGCGGTGCTTGCGGCACCGGTGAGCGGTTTATTCCAGTTCACAATTCCTGCACGCGCCTCCAGCAGCAGGCGGTCGAATTTTTCCCGGTCGGGCGAGATTAATCCACTTGCCAGCCCATAACGGGTGTGGTTGGCAAGGGCTATCGCTTCGTCGAAATTGTCATAGCGCCACACGCACAATAACGGGCCAAAAACCTCTTCATCGGGCACTGCACTCACCTCCGTAAGGTCAACAATGCCTGGCGTGAGCAACGACGTGCCGCTTTGCAATAAACGCGGCTCCAGCAACGTGACGCCACCGTTGGCGACATGCTGCAACCACGCCTGATGCACCATTTGTGCCGCCTGCGGCGAAATTAAGCCCCCCATAAAGGGCTGGGGCTCAGCATCCCATGCACCGGGAATAATACGTTGTGCTACAGTCACCAGCCGGCGTAAAAACGCATCGCCACGATCGCCGCGACTCACCAGCAGGCGTCGCGCACAGGTACAACGCTGCCCGGCGGTAATAAAGGCCGACTGGATCGTCAGATGTACCGCCGCATCAATATCCTCCGGCTCATCAACAATCAGTGGGTTATTGCCGCCCATTTCAAGGGCAAGAATTTTCTGCGGCTGCCCCGCCAGCTGGCGATGCAGGTGAAAACCGGTGTGGGAGCTGCCGGTAAAAAGCAGCCCATCAATACCCGGATCGCTGCTTAAGGCTTCTCCGGTTTCTCGTCCACCCTGCACAAGATTCAGCACGCCTGCAGGCAGCCCGGCTTCCTGCCATAATTTCATCACCACTTCACCACTCAGCGGCGTCTGCTCGCTGGGTTTAAAAACCACTGTATTCCCCGCCAGCAGCGCCGGGACGATATGCCCGTTCGGTAAATGCCCGGGAAAGTTATAGGGGCCGAATACCGCCAGCACGCCGTGCGGGCGATGACGCAGCGTCGCCGCGCCGTCCGGCATATCCGTATGTTGCTCGCCGGTGCGGCTGTGGTACGCCCGAACGGAGATCGCGATTTTATTGATCATCGCCGCCACTTCTGTGGCCGCTTCCCATCGCGGCTTGCCCGTTTCGCTGGCGATAACCTCGGTGAGCGACGCTTTACGGCTTTCAAGCAACTGAGCAAAGGTTTCGGCAATACGTTGACGTAATTCAAACGTTTCACGCGCCCAGCCAGGAAACGCAGCACGCGCAGCGGCGACCGCCTGCGCAACCTGAGCGGGATCGGCATCCCGCCCCTGCCATAGCGTCTGCTGGGTGACCGGGTTGGTTTTCTCCCGCGTCTGGCCGAGCCCGTTAAGCCATTCACCACCAATCCATAAACTCATATTTTTTTCTCCTCCGGGCAAAGGCGCACCAGGCGAACGTTATCACCAGCGTGACATTTCAGGGCATCAAGCTGTTGTGCGTTGAGTAACAGCTTGTCGCAATGGGGATCCGCCGCCACCAGCATGGCGCGGAAATGTTGGTACTGTTCGTTGGCAACCAGACAAACGGGCCGTTCGCCTGGGGCTGGCTGACCTTCCGCCACCGTCACCAGACGACTTTTGCGAATCGCCCGGATACGGTCGAGATCGCACTCAAGCGTCGGGCCGCCATCGAAGATATCGACGTAGTCGCGGTAGCGAAAACCCTCTTTTTCCAGCACCTTACGTGCAGGCGCGGTCTGAGGATGGACCTGGCCGATCACCGCTCGCGCTTCGTCGGACAAAAAATCGGTATAGATAGGATGCTTCGGCATCAATTCAGCAATAAACGCCTTCTGTCCCGTGCCGCACAGATAATCCGCTCGAGAGAAATCCATGGAGAAAAAGCGTTTTCCCAACGCATCCCAAAAGGGCGAGTAGCCGTGTTCATCAATCACACCGCGCATCTCAGCGACTACTTTTTCGCTAAAACGATCGCGGAAGGCGGCCATAAACAGAAACCGCGCTTTCGATAACAGGTAACCGTTATTCTCTTTACGCCACTCAGGTTCAAGGAACAGCGAGCAAAGTTCACTACTGCCAGTGTGATCGTTACTTAAAAAGAGGGTTGGCAACGCGTTGTAGACATTCAGCTCCTTCGAGGCATGCACCAGCGTACCGACCCGGTAGTTGTACCAGGGATCATTCAATCCCACCGCCACCTCGATGGCGCAAATGCCCACGATGTTGCCGCTATCGCTCTCTTCAAGCACAAAAACGTAACCCTGCTCACTGCGCGGAAGCTCACCCCGCCAGGTGGCCAATGACCGATTGATGCGCGCCGACAGAGTAGATTCATCGGCGGGAAGAGAGGTCAGCCCCCCGCCCGTCTCTCCCGCTAATCGTAACAGGCCAGGCAGGTCATCGCGTTCGATTGGACGGATAATCATCATGGCGAAACTCCTGCCAGAAAACGTTCACAGGCCCGTTCAAAACGGTCAAGTCCGTGGGTCACCTCTTCTTCTGAGATAATCAGCGCGGGCGCGAAGCGCACAACGTTAGCCCCCGCGATCAGCACCATCAGTCCTTCTTCAGCGGCCAGCTGACTAATCTGTTTCGCTTTCCCCGCATACGCCGCTTTCAGCTCACAGCCGATCAACAGCCCCAGGCCCCGAATCTCGTTAAACAGGCTGTAGCGCGCGTTTATCGACAATAAGCGCTCGTTAAACCACTGCTGACGCTGCTTCACGCCGTTGAGTACCTGCGGAGTATTAATGATGGAAAAGACCGCGCCCGCTACCGCGCTGGCTAAAGGGTTACCGCCGTAGGTCGTCCCGTGGGTTCCCACGGTCATCACGCTGGCGTAGGTTTCTTTTGCCAACAATGCGCCCACCGGGAAACCGCCACCCAGCGCTTTCGCGGTAGTCAGCAGATCGGGCGTCACGCCGTAGTGCATATACGCGTACAGTTCGCCCGTGCGACCCACGCCGGTTTGCACCTCATCAAAAATCAGCAACGCGTCGTGGCGATCGCACAGTTCGCGCAGGCCGCGTAAAAACGCCGGATCGGCAGGCACCACGCCGCCTTCTCCCTGCATCGGTTCGACGATCACCGCACAGGTGCCGTCATCAATAAGTGCGCTGGCGGACGCCAGATCGTTATACACCGCGTGACGAATGTCCGGCGGCAGCGGCGCGAAATCCTGAGAATAGGCAGGCTGCCCGCCCGCCGAGACGGTGAAAAGCGTGCGGCCATGGAAGGCATTTTTAAACGCGACAATGCCACTTTTATGACTGCCAAACTTATCGTGCGCATATTTGCGCGCCAGCTTCAGCGCGGCTTCGTTAGCCTCCGCCCCCGAGTTACAGAAAAATACCCGGTCGGCAAACGTGGCATCAATCAGCTGTTTCGCCAGACGCAGCGCAGGTTCATTGGTGTAGCCATTACCCGTATGCCAGAACTTAGTTGCCTGTTCAGTGAGCGCCTGAATCATCGCCGGATGCGCATGCCCCAATGCATTAACCGCAATCCCCCCCGCAAAGTCGATATACTCCTTCCCTTGCTGATCCCACAGGCGTGATCCCTCGCCACGCACCGGAATAAACGGTGCCGGCGCGTAAACCGGCATCATCCACTGATCGAAATCCTGACGGGTAATTGACTGAGACATAGCGACCTCTTCTGGTAAATGAAAGGTTTCATTTATGTTAATGAATATAGGTGTTTGCGCTGTAAATGTAGATTGCACGGTTCGTGCCAGCCAGCGGCAAAAATGCATAACCTGAAGAGGGTTCTGTAATATCAATAGGTTAAAGGCAGCTACTATTCACTAATTTTGCATAAATAGTGAATAAAACACATTCGATCGATGATTCCAGAGATATCATTCGAACGATTATGCATTAATAAAATATAATTCTGGAATTGTGATCCATTACGAAATTTATCGTACTTTTATGCGCCATTTGGGGGCCAGACGCGTCATTGTGGTGCAGATTTTGCTCTATTACGCTGCGGAGCATGGGCTGATATGAAGAAAAAATGGGTGCATTGAATGCTAAACCCAGCCATCCGAAACGCGGGGAGTGCTCCCCGCGCGTCAGGCTACTTCTTCGGTTCGTAAGCGAGAATGGCCTTAAACTCCATACCACGCTCCCGGATACTCAGCTCACATAACGAGTCTCGTACCATCAGCGTGAATCCCAGTGCCGTTATGCATAGCACTATGATTGCCACAAGGGCGTATTTCGTCAGCATGTCTTGCCTCCATGCAAAGAAGAGACTAACATCCGAATTGTTGGGTTCGGAAGCTAGCCTCAGGTTGATTTTAAACATCTTCCTGGGGCTTTCGTCCTTCTGAACCTCATCGATTGCCTGAAGCCAGAAAGCCTCAAGCACCCACGCGAATTCTCTGCTCATCCCCCGACAAAATCGACCCGCTTTTCGGCTTTTTGGCGACCAATTGCAGGTTCCTCGTAGCGCCTCGCAAATTCTGACGAATCGTTCACGTAAGCCACCATTTCTGATACCATTCCGTTACAATTCACCTTGCAAAGTGGCAGCGACTATGAAATTTGTCTCTTTTAATATCAACGGCCTGCGCGCACGCCCCCATCAACTGGAAGCCATCGTTGAGAAACATCAACCTGATGTCATCGGCTTGCAGGAGACAAAAGTTCACGACGATATGTTCCCTCTCGAAGAGGTAGCAAAACTGGGTTACAACATTTTCTATCACGGGCAGAAAGGCCACTACGGCGTTGCCCTGCTGACGAAAGAGACGCCCATTGCCGTGCGCCGTGGTTTTCCCAACGATAACGAAGAAGCGCAACGTCGTCTGATCATCGCTGAGATCCCGTCGCCGCTTGGGAATGTCACCGTTATCAACGGTTACTTCCCACAGGGCGAAAGTCGTGACCACGAAACTAAATTCCCGGCGAAAGCGAAGTTTTATCAGGATTTGCAGGATTACCTGGAAAATGAGCTGAAAAGTAGCAATCCGGTGCTGATTATGGGCGACATGAACATCAGCCCGACGGACCTGGACATTGGCATCGGCGAAGAGAATCGCAAACGCTGGCTGCGTACCGGTAAATGTTCCTTCCTGCCGGAAGAGCGCGAGTGGATGGGACGTCTGCTGAACTGGGGGTTGGTCGATACCTTCCGCCACGCCAACCCGGAAACCAGCGACCGCTTCTCGTGGTTCGATTACCGCTCTAAAGGCTTTGATGATAACCGTGGCCTGCGCATTGACCTGCTGCTGGCGAGCCCCCCGCTGGCGGAACGCTGCATTGAAACAGGGATTGATTACGAAATCCGCAGTATGGAAAAACCTTCTGACCATGCGCCTGTTTGGGCAACGTTTAAAGAGTAAGTTCAAATGCTCCCTACGGGGAGCGTTTCTTTTGCGACAAATCAACAAACCCACACTTACACTTTGTTGTTTATCTTGATTTATTATACCGTCGCGCCTCTTTTCTTACTCGTCAACTCAGGGAAACCTCATGCGAAAGAAGTGTTAATTCAGGCAGAGAGTAAGTTCATTCTCGCCTTTATATTCTTCGGTGTGGTTTGCTATCTGCTGCACTCCTGCGGATTGTTTTCACTGCTTAGCGATTTATCACGTTTACAGGCCGCGGTTCAGCAACACGGCGTGCGCGGCTACACGCTTTACGTGGTCTTATTCACTCTTGCCACACTTTTCCTGCTCCCGGGCAGTTTATTGGTGATCGTCGGCGGGCTGGTATTTGGCACCGTGACAGGCACGCTGTTGTCGCTGGTTGCGGCAACACTCGCCTCGGCGCTCTCCTTTTTAGTTGCCCGCTGGATGGGGCGAGACCTCTTACTGAAATATCTCGGCCATACTGCCGTCTTTCAGACTATTGAAAAAGGGATCAGGCGCAGCGGCAGCGATTACTTAATTCTGACGCGGTTGATTCCACTGTTTCCCTATAACATCCAAAATTATGCCTATGGTCTGACGGCCATCCCTTTCTGGCGCTATACAGTGATCTCCGCAGTGACAACATTGCCGGGAATATTCATCTATACGCTGATGGCTAATGAACTTGTCACCCAGGGATTAACGGCCCTCTTTATGGCAAAGCTGTGCCTTGCGGGAGGGGTGTTGTTTATCGTGATACAGGCGGCGAAGCGCTACGCGCGCTACCGGAAAATTGATATGCGCCGGGAGAATCACCATGAGTAACCTCCGTCGGTGCCGTGCAGGGGTTATCATGCTGGCGATTACCGTCGTGCTGGCATGGGCCTTTATTCCCGCTGTTAAGCTGTTCATTAATCACGGAGTAGCCGCTCTCGCGTCACTTGACCAACAGGGCATAGAACACTTTATACGAGCGTGGGGCCCTCAGGCGGCGCTCGTATCATTCTTCCTGATGATTTTGCAGGCCATCATCGCCCCGCTCCCGGCGTTTATCCTCACCTTTGCCAATGCGTCTCTTTTTGGTGCGTTCTGGGGCGGATTGCTCTCGTGGAGCAGCGCCATGGCCGGAGCGACATTGTGCTTCTATCTTGCCCGCGTCCTTGGGCGTGAAGCGGTCGAAAAGCTCACCGGGAAACGCGTGCTTGAAAGCATGGATGGTTTTTTTGCCCGCTACGGCAAACACACCATTCTTATTTGCCGGCTACTTCCTTTTGTTCCCTTCGATCCCATTAGCTATGCCGCAGGCCTCACCGCCATACGCTTTCGCGACTTCTTTTTGGCAACAGGCCTGGGTCAGCTTCCCGCTACCGTCGTCTACTCCCTGGTGGGCAGCATGCTCACTGGCGGAACCTTTTGGTTTGTCACGGGTTTGTCTATTCTTTTTGCGTTGAGCGTGCTGATTATCATGGTGAAGAGCCTGTGGCTGGCCCGGCAAAAAAACGAACATTAAAACGATTCAGGAGAAATTATGCGTGATCTGCGCTGCCACCTGCTGTGCCTGGGAATGCTAATGCTGGCACCTCAACTCGCCAATGCCGATGATGCTCGTTGGCAGAGTATCGAACAAGACGCGAAAGGTCAGACGGTTTGGTTTAACGCATGGGGCGGTGATGCGGCAGTCAACCACTATCTGGATTGGGTCAGCGGCGAGGTCAAACGTGATTACGCCATAAACCTACGAATAGTGCATATTGCCGATGCGGCCGATACGGTCAAACGCATTCAGACGGAAGCCAAAGCCGGGCGCACCACAGGCGGATCGGTGGATCTCCTGTGGGTGAATGGGGAAAATTTCCGTACCCTGAAAGAAGGCGGCCTGCTGCGTACAGGCTGGGCCGAACAGTTGCCCAACTGGCAGTACGTTGATACCCAAAAACCGGTGCGGGAGGATTTTTCCGTACCGGTAGAGGGCGCGGAGTCACCATGGGGCAGTGCTCAATTGACGTTTATTGCTCGCCGTTCGCAGACGCCACAACCGCTGTTGTCGCCTCAGGCACTGCTGGCATATGCAAAACAGAATCCGGGAACCGTCAGCTACCCGCGTCCGCCAGACTTCACCGGGACGGCGCTGCTTGAACAGTTATTGATTTCTCTCACTCCCGAACCCGACATACTCAAACAACCGCCGCAGGAGAGTCACTTCGCGCAGGTTACCGCCCCGCTCTGGCGCTATCTCGACGAACTTCACCCGCTGCTGTGGCGTAACGGACGCGATTTTCCGCCGACGCCCGCGCGAATGGATGCCATGCTGGCGAACGGGACGCTGCGTTTATCGCTGACGTTCAATCCTTTGCATGCCCAGCAAAAAATCGCCACCGGCGAGCTTCCGGACGACAGCTACGGCTTTGGGTTTCAGGCCGGGATGCTGGGTAACGTCCATTTTGTGACAATCCCGGCGAACGCCCGCGCCAGCGCGGCGGCGCAGGTCGTGGCGAATTTCCTGCTGTCGCCTGAAGCGCAACTGCGCAAAGCCGATCCTGAGGTGTGGGGTGATCCCACGGTGCTGGCCCCGGACAAGCTTAACGGCCCACAGCGCGATGCGCTTTTGGCTCACGTCCCTGCTGATCTGCCTCCTGTTCTGGCAGAGCCGCATGCTGCATGGGTTAACGCACTGGAGCAGGAATGGCTACGCCGCTACGGTACGCATTAAGCGCTCTGTGTTGCGGCGCGATGCTGCTTATCTACCTGCCGCTGTTTCCTGCGGTTGCCTTTCTGCGCCCGGCGTTTATACCTGATAACTGGCATCTTTTAATGGATGAGCCCCAGTTCAGCCAGGCCTTAAGCGCCACACTTATTTCTTCGTTTATCGCTGTAGGCGGTGCGCTTACCCTGACACTGATAATGATTACCGCGCTATGGCCTTCCTCCGGCTGGGAACGACTTGCTGCTCGTCTGCCGTTGCTGTTGGCGCTACCACATGTTGCCTTTGCCACCAGTGCCCTCCTGTTATTTGCTGAAGGTGGCGTTATCTACCGTTTAATCCCCGTTTTGCATGCGCTCCCGGATCGTTATGGTGTCGGGTTGGGACTGGTGCTGGCGGTCAAAGAGAGTGCATTTCTGCTCTGGGTTAGCTGGGCGGCGTTAGGTGAAAAGCAGCTCGGTGAACAGCTTATCGTGCTCCGCAGTCTTGGCTACAGTCGAGGACAATGCCTGCGATATCTGATTCTGCCCACCCTTATGCCCGCACTGAGCATGGCCCTGCTGGCGACGACCGCATGGACACTCTCTGTGGTCGATGTGGCAATCGTACTCGGCCCCGGTAATCCACCAACTCTTGCCGTCCTGGCGTGGCAATGGCTCAATCAGGGAGACGAAACGGCACAAATTAAAGGCCAGCTTACCTGCATTGTACTACTGATGCTGCTGGCACTTCTGGCGCTTAGCGCGTATCTACTGTGGCATACAGGGCAGCGTTTCTTCCCCGGGCTTCATGGCCGTCGCCACGTGCAAACATCGTTGCTGAGCGGAACAATAGCAAGCCAGCTCATCCCGCTGAGTGGGTTATTCTCAACCCTGACGCTTGTGCTACTTGCCAGGGCTACGCTGCCGGATGGTCTCGTCTTCAGTAACAGTGTCTGGCTGGCGTTATGGGCTTCATTGCTGGGTGCTGCGCTTTGTCTGCTATGGCTGGAATGGGGGCCATCGGCCCTGACGCGCTGTCTGTGGTTGCCGCTTATTCTGCCCGCCCTGCCGTTAGCGGCGGGACAGTATGAGATTGCGTTATATGGCTGGCTGGATGGGCAATTTTCCACCGTACTGTGGGGGCATCTGCTGTGGGTCATTCCGTGGATGTTGTTTATCCTTCGCCCGGCCTGGCAGCGTATCGACTCGCGTCAGGTGTTGATTGCCCGTACCCTCGGCTGGCAGCAGACGCGCATTTTTTTGCAAATCAAATGTCCGCTGATTATCAAACCGCTGCTCTCCGCGCTGGCGGTCGGATTTTCAGTCAGCATCGCGCAATATTTACCCACTCAGTGGCTGGGCGCCGGACGCATACCGACGCTCACGACAGAAGCGGTGGCGCTTTCCAGCGGCAGTGCTTCAGCGCAGCTTGCCACTCAGGGGCTCTGGCAGCTCATATTGCCGGTACTGTTTTTCACCTTCACGGCGATACTGGCGCGTAGGATTGGCCATTATCGACAGGGGCTACGCTAATGTTGCAGATAAACAACGTCACACTGACGAAAGGACAACAACCGCTACTGCGCAATGTTTCTTTTAGCGTTCAGCCAGGCGAAATAGTCACACTGATGGGGCCTTCTGGCTGTGGAAAATCAACACTGTTTTCGTGGATGATTGGCGCGCTTTCCCCGGCATTTCAGGCCAGCGGCGAACTGTGGTTGAACGGCTCACGTATTGAACAACTGCCTACTGAACGGCGACGCATCGGGATTCTGTTTCAGGACGCGCTGCTGTTTGATCACCTGAGCGTGGGCCACAATCTGCAGCTGGCGCTCCCGGCCTTAATGCGTGGTCATCAGCGCAAAGCCGCCGTTTTCCATGCACTGGCACAGGCCGGGCTGAGCGATTTTTATAACCGCGATCCGGCAACATTGTCTGGCGGCCAGCGCGCGCGCGTCGCACTGTTGCGCGCGCTGCTGGCTCAGCCCGACGCGCTCCTGCTTGACGAACCCTTCAGCCGGCTGGACAGCGCCTTGCGCGTCTCCTTTCGTCAGTGGGTATTTGACACGATTCGAGCGCAAAATATCCCGACTATTCTGGTCACACACGATCCGGCAGATGCGCCTGAAAATATGCCAAGCCTGGATATGATGCGCTGGCATCAGACTGTTTAGCGGCGTGATATTTCATCATGAAAACTGTTCAGGCGCGATAATACTGCGTTAACGCAAAGTATTTCCGCAGGAAGACGTTCAAAATGGCGTTCCATTTTTTATATGTCGGGCGATTCGATGAAACGTGTTTCTCAACTCTCTTTGCTGGCCCTCGCGCTTGGACTTTCCACCTCGGTTTTGGCTGCTGATATGGCGAAAACGCTGAGCTTCTCTCACCTGCTGCAGCAAAACGGTGTGGCTATTGATACGCGGATGAGCGCGTTCTACAACGGCTGGCCGCAAAGCGCCAATGGCCCGCAGGGTCACGAACCGATGGCACTGAACCTGTCGGCCAACTGGCTTTCGTCGATGAGCGACGAGCAGCTTGCCGCCTGGGCGCAGCAGCATAAGCTGAAAAAAGAGACCGCAATCGCACTGTACGGCAGCGATAAAGACAATCAGGCTGTTGCTGAACGTTTAGAGAAAATCGGTTACACGCAGATTTCACGTTTAAGCGACGCACTGCAACAGCAAAATCGCCTACAGCGACTTCCTCACTTTGAACAACTGGTCTACCCGCAGTGGCTTCGCGATCTTCAGACAAACAAACCCGTGACGGCAAAACCAGCAGGTGACTGGAAAGTCCTGGAGGCCGGTTGGGGTGCGCCAAAACTTTATCTGCTCAGCCACATTCCAGGCGCGGGGTATATCGACACCAACGAGGTCGAAAGCGAGCCGCTGTGGAATAAAGTCTCCGACGAACAGTTGAAAGCCATGCTGGCGAAACACGGTATTCGCCACGACACCACCGTTATACTCTACGGACGTGACGTTTATGCCGCCGCGCGCGTGGCGCAAATTATGCTCTACGCCGGGGTTAAAGATGTGCGTCTGCTCGACGGTGGCTGGAAAACCTGGTCTGATTCGGGGCTGCCCGTGGAACGCGGCACCGCAACGAAAGTCAAACCGGAGCCAGACTTTGGTGTCACGATTCCGGCGCAACCACAGCTGATGCTGGATATGGGACAGGCGCGTGGCCTGCTGAACCGTAAAGACGCTTCTCTGGTCAGCATTCGTTCCTGGCCGGAATTCATCGGCACCACCAGCGGCTATAGCTACATCAAACCAAAAGGTGACATCGCTGGCGCGCGCTGGGGTCACGCGGGCAGCGACTCCACGCATATGGAAGATTTCCACAACCCGGACGGCACCATGCGCAGCGCGGATGATATCGCCGACATGTGGAAAAGCTGGAATATCCTGCCTGAACAGCACGTTGCATTTTACTGCGGCACCGGCTGGCGCGCATCTGAAACCTTTATGTACGCCCGCGCCATGGGCTGGCAAAACGTTGCGGTCTACGACGGCGGCTGGTACGAATGGAGCGCGAACCCGAAAAACCCGGTCGCGACGGGCGAACGCAAACCGAACAGCGTGCGTTAATTTTTCTCTCTGTGACGCTGACACGCTCTCAGCGTCACATACCCGCCCCATACCCGATTAAACGTTGTCAGCCAGCACAGCGCGCCGAAAATCCACGCCAGCCAGGAAAAGTACGCCGGAAACAGGCAGCAAAGTACAAAGAATGCCATCGTTTCACTGCCTTCCGTCAGGCCACCGAGATAATAAAACGATTTGTGCGCATAGCCGGGGTTATCAATACTGTATTTTGCCGCCAGCGCCGCAAACGCCAGAAAGCTGCTGCCGGTACCGATAAACGCAAACAGCAGCCACGCGCCCGCTGTTGCGTTGTTCAATGGGTCCGCAAGAACAAAACCAAACGGTACTAACGCGTAGAAGAGAAAATCGAGCGCGATGTCGAGGAATCCACCCGCATCGGTTAAACCACGCCGCCGCGCCAGCGCACCGTCGAGCCCGTCGCACAAACGGTTCAGTAGAATCGCCGCCAGAGCCGCGCCGTACCACCCCAGCGCCAGAAACAGTAGCGCCAGCACGCCAATGGCAAAACCAACCAGCGTGACGCCATCGGGCGTGACTAACGGGCGATCCAGCACGCTCGCGGCGCGATTAAGCCAGGGTTTCAGTCGAGGGTGAAGATGTCGGTCAAGCATGCGGTTTTCCTGTTGGGGTACATAATCCCTGAGAAGGGATATCCAGCGCGGCGTTGAATCGCGCCGAGAGATTTTGAAAGGCAATCAGTGCGGTCATTTCAGTAATTTGATCATCGTTAAAGTGACGGTGTAACGCCTCTTTTTCTGTCTCTGTAACCACCGGCGGCGTAGACGTAACGGCTTCCGCATAGGCCAGCGCGACGCGTTCCGCCGGGCTGAACAGTGCGGAATCACGCCACTGTGCCACCTCCTGCACTTTCGCCATCGCGCCGCTTCGCTGCGCCAGCCGTAGACTATTGGCATCAATACAGAATGCGCATTCGCACTGTTGGGAGACGCGCGTCATCAATAGCGCCCGCAGCCCAGGGTCGAGCCGTGCTTTTTTTCGCTCAAGATAGCCAACAAACAGCGCCACCAACCAAAACAGGCGTGGCATACGCCCCCACCAGCGCGTGGGATTCAGCACAGCTCCGTAATGTTTTTGCTGCACGGCGGCAATCGGTTTGAGGCTCAGCGGCAATGATGTCAGCGGTTGCACCCAGAATGGTTTGTTTTTCACCCGAAAACTCCGGCAAGGCTTTAGCGAAAGGAAAGGCAAGGATATTATGGTAATACATTCACAGGATCTTTGACCGCCATGCTGAAAACCATCGATGTTGTTGCTGCCATTATTGAACAAAACGGGAAAATTTTGCTTGCCCAGCGTCCACCCCATGCCGATCAGGCAGGAATGTGGGAATTTCCCGGGGGCAAAGTCGACCAAGGCGAGAGTCAGCCGCAAGCGCTGATCCGCGAGCTACGTGAAGAATTAGGTATTGAAGCGCAGCCCGCTCGCTACATCGCCAGCCATCAGCGGGAGGTTTCCGGGCGCATCATTCACCTGCACGCCTGGCACGTTCCGGTTTACGCTGGCGAAATCGTCGCTCACGAGCACAGTGCGCTGACGTGGTGTTTTCCGGAAGAGGCTTTCAATTACTCTCTCGCACCTGCAGACATTCCGCTGCTCGAAGCATTTATGACTTCACGCGTTGCCAGATAAGCGGGTTGGTGCTGATGGTTTTTTCGTCACGCTGGCATTGCAGTAAACCGCCGTCCGTTTTAATCACCGCACCTTCAGAATAATATTCATTTTGATAGACGCAGCACTGGCTACAGTTTTGTCGTTGTTGCCCCTGCGTACTGAAGACCTCTGGCGGCACATTGACCTCTACCTGCGGGCGCGCGAATGCCGCCCCCGCCATCACAACCAGTACTCCTGCCAGCCATTGCGTTTTCATCGTCGAGCTCCTGTTATCGGCTTCTGTATACCTGTATATCGACCCGCCTGCTCCTTTCTTTAAGTGTAAACGCCTATCGGTTTTTATTATGACCCACCGCGGCGTATTAATTTTCCTTTCAGGCTCAATTTTGCTTGTCAAAAGTTAGCAACGTAATGATATAGTCAAAAAACATCACGACGTTAAAACATAAATCACAACAAGCACATACATCATTAACTATAAGAGGAACTTATACTTATGGATCAGGTTGGCTCTCTGGAAAACTTCCTTGCCCATGTTCAGCAACGCGACCCACACCAGACAGAATTCTCTCAGGCCGTACGCGAAGTCATGACCACCTTATGGCCATTTCTGGAACAGAACCCGCAATATCGTCGCCTCTCGCTGCTTGAAAGGCTGGTTGAACCAGAGCGCGTGATCCAGTTCCGCGTGGTTTGGGTGGACGATCGCAATCAGGTACAGGTGAATCGCGCATGGCGCGTACAGTTCAGTTCAGCGATTGGGCCGTACAAAGGCGGGATGCGTTTTCACCCCTCCGTGAACCTGTCGATTCTGAAATTCCTCGGCTTCGAGCAAACCTTCAAAAACGCATTAACTACCCTGCCTATGGGCGGCGGCAAAGGTGGCAGTGATTTTGACCCGAAAGGCAAAAGCGAAGGCGAAGTGATGCGTTTCTGTCAGGCGCTGATGACTGAGCTCTATCGCCACCTTGGCGCAGATACCGACGTCCCGGCGGGCGATATCGGCGTGGGCGGGCGCGAAGTCGGCTTTATGGCCGGGATGATGAAAAAACTCTCCAACAACACCGCCTGCGTGTTTACCGGCAAAGGGCTTTCGTTCGGTGGCAGCCTGATTCGTCCGGAAGCCACCGGCTACGGTCTGGTCTACTTCACCGAAGCTATGCTCAAACGCCACGGTCTGAGTTTTGAGGGTATGCGCGTTTCGGTTTCTGGCTCAGGCAACGTGGCGCAATACGCGATTGAGAAAGCGATGGAGTTTGGGGCACGCGTGGTCACCGCCTCCGACTCCAGCGGTACCGTGGTGGACGAGAGCGGCTTTACCAAAGAAAAACTGGCGCGCCTGATTGAAATCAAAGCCAGCCGTGACGGTCGCGTGGCCGATTACGCGCGTGAATTTGGTCTGGTGTATCTGGAAGGTCAGCAACCGTGGTCCGTACCGGTTGATATCGCCCTGCCGTGCGCCACGCAGAATGAGCTGGATACCGATGCCGCTCGCGTGCTGGTTGCCAACGGCGTCAAAGCGGTCGCCGAAGGCGCGAATATGCCAACGACCATTGAAGCCACTGAATTGTTCCTCGAAGCGGGTGTGCTGTTTGCCCCGGGCAAAGCGGCGAACGCGGGTGGAGTCGCCACCTCCGGCCTTGAGATGGCGCAGAACGCCGCACGGATGGGCTGGAAAGCGGAGAAAGTTGATGCGCGCCTGCACCACATCATGCTGGACATCCATCACGCCTGCGTTGAGCACGGCGGCGAAAGCAAGCAAACCAACTATGTGCGCGGCGCTAACATCGCGGGCTTCGTTAAAGTTGCGGATGCGATGTTGTCGCAGGGGGTGATTTAAGCAGAGGCGTGCAATTCATTGAAATTGCATGTCCTTGTAGGCCGGGCAAGCGCAGCGCCCCCGGCAAGAGTCCGGTGAAAATGCCTGATGCGCTTCGCTTATCAGGCCTACAGACGGGTGCCATTCATTGAACACGGCAACCTCCGCTTACGCCACCGCCCCACTGCCCGCCTCATCCGATGGTGGGCTTTTTTTCGCGCTACGTTTACGCGGGGCGCTCTTTTTCTTATCGCCACTTCCACTGCCCGGCGCAACAATGCCGCGGAAACGTCTGACCGGCGTGCTGCGAGCCTGATCAATCAGTTGATACAATGTGCCCACCAGTGGCTGCATAAAGTCCTGATAGCGGCACTGTTTCTCGCTGATTTGCGTCAGAATCGATTCCCAATGCGCCGTCATGTCTGGCCGTGTCGCCATTTCTGGCAGGGAGTGGAACAGCGCTTTACCTGCGTCAGTCGAGTGAATATAGCGCCCTTTTTTGGTCAGGAAGCCGCGTTTAAACAGCAGTTCGATAATCCCGGCGCGCGTCGCTTCGGTGCCCAGACCATCGGTGGCACGCAGAATCTTTTTCAGATCTTTGTCCTGCACAAAACGCGCGATCCCGGTCATCGCTGACAGCAGCGTTGCGTCGGTGAAGTGGCGCGGCGGCTGAGTTTGCCGTTCCACCACTTCGCCTTTTTCGCACAGCAGCTCGTCGCTTTTGGCAACCACTGGCAGCGGCGTGCCGTCGTTTTCTTCATCGCGCTCTTTCCCGCCAAGCAGCGCCCGCCAGCCCGCTTCAGCCAGAAAACGCGCTTTAGCGATAAATTTACCGTTAGCGATGTCGAGGTCAATCTGACACTTACGGAAAACTGCATCCGGGCAGAACTGCATCAGATACTGACGCGCCACCAGGGTGTAAATTTTTGATTCATTCTCCGTCAGGTTAACGTTGCTGGCACGCGCGGTGGGAATAATGGCGTGGTGCGCATCAACCTTTTTGTCATCCCAGCAGCGGTTGCGCGTGTCCGGGTTCACCACCGGTTGCGGCAGGAGATCCGGCGCGTGGACGCTAATCGCATTCAGCACCGCATGTCGCCCGGCGAAGTGCTCCTCCGGCAAATAGCGGCTATCCGAACGCGGGTAGGTAATCAGCTTATGGGTTTCATATAACTTCTGACAAATATCGAGGACGTTCTGTGCGCTCAACCCAAAGCGTTTTGCGGCTTCAATCTGCAACGCAGACAGCGAAAACGGCAGCGGGGCCGATTCTGATTCCCGTTTATCGTTATAGGCCGTAACAATTGCTGGTTGGCCTTCAATACGCTTGACCACGTGATCGGCCAGCGCGCGATGCAGCAGTCGTCCCTCTTCGTCCTGATACGGCTCGCAGGCTTCGCTTGGCTGCCAGACGGCGGTGAAACGCTCGTCCTTCGGGGTGACGATATGCGCTTTCACTTCGAAGAAATCTTTGGCGACAAAGTTTTCTATCTCTTCATCGCGGCGCACCACCAGCCCCAGCACTGGCGTTTGCACCCGCCCCACGGAGAGTACACCGTTATACCCGGCGTTACGTCCTAAAATAGTGTAAGCGCGGGTCATGTTGATGCCGTATAGCCAGTCGGCGCGGGCGCGAGCCAGCGCGGAGACGCACAGCGGGATGAAGTCGCTGTTGGCACGCAGACGCGTAATCGCCCGTTCCACCGCCTGCGGGTTCAGGTCGTTGATTAAACAGCGTTGTACCTGCTGGCGCTTTTCGGGAGCCAGTGAGAGGTAGTCCAGCACTTCATCCACCAGCAGTTGCCCTTCTCTGTCGGGGTCTCCGGCGTGAATGACTTCACTGGCTTCGTGCAAAAAACGCTTAATGACGTTGAGCTGCTTTGTCACCGAAGGACGCGGCTGAAGCTGCCACTTCTCCGGGACTATCGGCAAATCCTGCAAATTCCAGCGCGCATAACGGCTGTCATACGCGTCCGGCTGCGCCTGTTCGAGGAGATGGCCAATACACCAGGTCACCACCTGACCGTTGCCACATTCGATATAACCGTCGCCCTTTCGGTGGGGTTTCGGCAAGACATCGGCAATGGCACGCGCCAGGCTCGGTTTTTCCGCAATAAACAGGCGCATCGGTTTAGCGGATCTCAATCATCGGACGACCCGCCCGGGCCTCAACCAAAGAACCAATGGCGGTTAAGGTAATGCCGAATTCTGCCGCAGCAGCCTGCACTTCTTGCTCGGCATCCGGGGTAACGGCCAGTAACAGCCCACCGGAGGTTTGCGGATCGCACAGCAGCGAACGCCATTCATCCGGCATCTCGCCCATCAGGTGACCATAACTGGCGAAATTGCGCCCGGTACCTCCCGGCACCGCCCCCTGCGCGATGTATTCTTCCACGCCAGGCAGTTTTGGCACGTCGGCAAAGTTCACCTGCGCCTGTACGCCTGCGCCCTGACACATTTCACTGAGGTGGCCCAGCAGACCAAAACCGGTAACGTCGGTCATCGCTTTGACGCCGTCAATGTTAGCGAATGCCGCACCCGCAAGGTTCATCTGGCACATCACTTCCGTCGCCAGCCCCTGATGTTCAGGTTTCAGCAGCGACTTTTTCTCGGCGGTGGTGAGAACGCCAATACCCAGCGGTTTGGTGAGGAACAGTTTGCAGCCCGCCTGCGCGGTGCTGTTTTTCTTCACGCGCTCGGTTGGCACCACCCCCGTCACCGCCAGGCCGAAAATAGGCTCCGGTGCATCAATGGAGTGCCCCCCCGCCAGGGCGATACCCGCTTGTTGACACGCGAAACGTCCGCCTTCAATCACGTCGCGCGCGATTTCCGGTGCCAGCGTGTTGATGGGCCAGCCGAGAATCGCAATCGCCATAATCGGTTTACCGCCCATCGCGAAGATATCGCTGATGGCGTTGGTGGCTGCGATACGGCCAAAATCGAACGGGTTATCAACGATCGGCATGAAGAAATCGGTGGTGCTGATTATCGATGTACCGTTGCCGAGGTCGTACACCGCCGCGTCATCGCGGGTTTCATTGCCGACAAGCAGGTTCGGGTCGACAAACTTCGCCTGTTCACTGTGCAGGATGGTTTCCAGCACTTTCGGGGAAATTTTACAACCGCAACCGGCTCCGTGGCTGTACTGTGTTAAACGAATGGCTTGCTCGCTCATGGACATCTCCTGATTTTGCCAATCCCACTATGGTAGCGCCCAAACGGCGGCGTGGTAAGTCCGACACTCCGAAATCGCTCACTACTGCTCACTTCGCAAGCAATTGTCCGTTTTGCGACACAGGGCAATTTTTCTTACCGCGTTTTTCCTTCTACTAATTAGTGGCATGAATATAAGAATGTCAAAACCTGCACATCAGGATAAAAATCACAAGGAAATATCGATGAAAAAACGCATTATCGCCCTTTGCCTGGCAACGCTTTTTACGTCCAGCGCTTTTGCTCTTGCTCCGGCCGGGAACGACGCCACCACTAAACCCGATCTTTACTACCTGAAAAATGCGCAAGCCATTGATAGCCTCGCTCTGCTGCCGCCTCCGCCAGCCGTAGGGAGCATTGCGTTCCTGAACGATCAGGCGATGTATGAGCAGGGTCGCCTGCTGCGTAATACCGAACGCGGGAAGCTGGCCGTGGAAGATGCCAACCTGAGTGGCGGCGGTGTGGCTAACGCCTTCTCTGGCGCATTTGGGTCACCGATCACTGAAAAAGATGCGCCGCAGTTACACAAACTGCTGACCAACATGATTGAAGATGCGGGCGACCTCGCAACCCGTGGTGCAAAAGAGAAATACATGCGCATTCGTCCGTTCGCTTTCTATGGCGTACCGACCTGTAACACCACCGAGCAGGATAAGCTGTCGAAAAACGGTTCTTATCCGTCTGGCCATACCTCTATCGGCTGGGCCACCGCGCTGGTGCTGGCAGAGATTAATCCGGCTCGTCAGAACGAGATTTTAAAGCGTGGATATGAGCTGGGTGAAAGCCGCGTGATATGCGGTTATCACTGGCAGAGCGACGTTGATGCCGCGCGCATTGTCGGTTCTGCCGTTGTTGCCACGCTGCACACCAACCCGGCGTTCCAGCAGCAATTGCAAAAAGCGAAAGACGAATTCGCTAAACAACATAAGTCTTAAAGAAAAAAGCCCGGTGGTTCTTCCGCCGGGCTGTATGTTTGTCAGAAACGAACCACAAAGGGGGCGGTATCCGGCACCGACACCGTGGTTGACGCCTTCAGTTGTGGTGTACCTAAGTAGAGAAAACCGACAATTTTGTCGTGTTCCCCGCACTTCAGACCTTCGCGCACTACCGCACTATCGGTTAACGCGCCGCTACGCCAGATACCGTTAAAACCCTGCGCAACAGCCGCCATCTGCATCGCCATCACCGCGCAGCCCGCCGACATCTCCTGTTCCCATATCGGCACTTTATGATGCGGCTGACACTTCGCCACTACCGCGATAATCAGCGGCGCACGGAATGGCGCATTACGTGCTTTTTCAATCGCTTTCTCATCGCTGCCCGCGTCAATCGCGCCTTTTTCCAGCAACTGGCTGAAGCGCTCACGGCCTTCTCCCTCGATGATAAAAAACTGCCATGGTTGCAGCGTTCCGTGATCCGGGGCACGCATCCCGGCACGGAGGATATTTTCCAGTTGCTCACCGGCTGGCGCAGGGTCAGCCAGGCGGGAGGCGCTACGGCGATTTACCAGTAATTCAAGTGCGTCCATTGATTCGCTCCTGTCATGTTATTTTTCACAAAATTAACATGCGCAGGGAATTTGTTACAGCGTCGATGGCGATTCCTGCTGACAACGGGCGGCGCTGTAATTAGGATAGCCAGATGTTTCACCGCTTTCGGTGAACCGTTTATTGTCTTTATCAGGGAGAAAACATGCGAACCCTATGGCGTTTTATCGCCGGATTCTTTAAATGGACGTGGCGATTACTCAATTTTGCCCGCGAACTGGTGCTGAATCTGTTCTTTATTTTCCTCGTGCTGGTTGGCGTGGGGATCTGGATGCAGCTTAGCAGCACGCCTGAAAGCAACAGCACGCGGGGCGCGTTGTTGATGGACATCAGCGGCGTGATCGTCGATAAGCCTTCCACCAGCAGTAAGCTGGGCGTGATTGGCCGCCAGCTTTTTGGCGCAAGTTCCGATCGTTTACAGGAAAACTCCCTGTTCGATATCGTCCAGGCCATCCGTCAGGCAAAAGATGACCGCAATATCACCGGTATCGTGCTGGATCTCAAGAACTTCGCCGGGGGCGATCAGCCGTCGATGCAGTATATTGGCAAAGCGCTGCGCGAGTTTCGCGACAGCGGTAAACCCGTTTACGCGGTGGGCGACAGCTACAGCCAGGGCCAGTATTACCTCGCGAGCTTTGCCAATAAAATCTGGCTCTCGCCGCAGGGCGTCGTTGACCTGCACGGTTTTGCCACTAACGGTCTCTACTACAAATCTCTGCTTGAGAAGCTGAAAGTCTCTACACATGTGTTCCGCGTCGGTACCTATAAATCCGCCGTTGAGCCGTTTATTCGCGATGATATGTCGCCTGCTGCGCGTGAAGCCGATAGCCGCTGGATTGGCGAGCTGTGGCAAAACTACCTCAATACAGTGGCGGCAAACCGCAAAATCACCGCGCAACAGGTCTTCCCTGGCGCGCAGGCAATGCTTGATGGCTTGAACAAAGTCGATGGCGATACGGCGAAATACGCGCTGGACAGCAAACTGGTTGATTCTCTGGGTAGCAGCGCCGAGATCGAAAAAGCACTGACCAAAGCGTTTGGCTGGAGCAAAACCGATAAAAACTATCGTGCGGTGAGCATCTATGATTATGCGCTGAAAACACCAGCAGATACGGGTTCCAGCATTGCCGTCGTCTTTGCCAATGGCGCGATTATGGACGGTGAAGAAACGCCGGGGAACGTCGGCGGCGATACAACAGCCGCGCAAATCCGCGATGCGCGTCTCGACCCGAAAGTGAAAGCGATTGTTCTGCGCGTCAACAGCCCTGGCGGCAGCGTCAGCGCCTCCGAAGTGATCCGTGCGGAACTGGCTGCGGCGAAAGATGCCGGGAAACCGGTGGTGGTGTCGATGGGCGGTATGGC
Organism: Pseudocitrobacter faecalis; assembly: GCA_003315335.1. GTDB lineage: Bacteria > Pseudomonadota > Gammaproteobacteria > Enterobacterales > Enterobacteriaceae > Pseudocitrobacter > Pseudocitrobacter faecalis. The sequence goes on along the minus strand of QNRL01000007.1, from coordinate 293,596 downwards.
GGCTTCCGGGGGTTACTGGATCTCCACCCCGGCAAGTTACATCGTGGCAAACCCGAGCACACTGACTGGCTCTATTGGTATCTTCGGCGTGATCAACACCGTGGAAAACTCGCTGGATTCCATCGGCGTGCACACGGATGGCGTTGCCACTTCGCCGCTGGCAGATGTGTCGATGACCAAAACGCTGCCGCCAGAAGTGCAGCAGATGATGCAGCTGACCATCGAGAACGGTTACAAGCGCTTTATCACCCTGGTCGCGCAGTCACGTCACAGCACGCCGGAGCAGATCGATAAAATCGCACAGGGCCACGTGTGGACCGGCCAGGATGCGAAAGCTAACGGTCTGGTCGACAGCCTCGGCGATTTCGATGATGCCGTTGCCAAAGCGGCCGAACTGGCGAAACTGAAAACATGGCACATCGACTACTATCAGTCTGAACCGACGTTCTTCGATATGGTGATGGATAGCGTTTCTGGCTCGGTACGCGCCTCACTGCCGCAGGCGTTGCAGGCGTATCTGCCTGCGCCGCTCGCCTCAGCCGCCAAAGAGGTGAAAGCGGAAACCGATAAGTTGGCCGCTTTCAATGACCCGCAAAATCGCTATGCGTTTTGCCTGACCTGCGCCAATATACGATAATTATAATCCCCTCTACGGAGGGGATTTTCTTTCGCTTACTCAAACGACACCATGCTAAAAAAATCCATTTACGTCGCCTATACCGGCGGGACCATCGGGATGCAGCGTTCCGAACACGGCTACATTCCTGTTTCCGGCCACCTGCAACGCCAGCTGGCGCTGATGCCGGAATTCCATCGTCAGGAGATGCCTGATTTCACTATCCATGAATATCAGCCGCTGATGGATTCTTCCGATATGACGCCGGAAGACTGGCAGCACATCGCCGACGATATCAAAGCGCATTATGACGATTATGATGGCTTTGTGATCCTCCACGGCACGGATACCATGGCTTTCACCGCCTCGGCGCTGTCGTTCATGCTGGAAAATCTGGGCAAACCGGTCATTGTGACAGGGTCACAAATCCCGCTTGCCGAGCTACGTTCGGATGGACAGATTAACTTGCTGAATGCTCTGTACGTCGCGGCGAACTACCCGATTAACGAAGTCTCGCTGTTTTTCAATAATCGCCTCTATCGCGGTAACCGTACCACCAAAGCGCATGCGGATGGTTTTGATGCCTTCGCATCGCCCAACCTGGCACCACTGCTGGAAGCGGGAATTCATATCCGCCGTCTGGGGACACCACCCGCGCCGAGCACCTCGGGCGAACTGATTGTGCATCCGATTACCCCGCAGCCGATTGGCGTGGTGACCATTTATCCGGGCATTTCCGCTGACGTGGTGCGCAACTTCCTGCGCCAGCCGGTAAAAGCGCTGATTCTGCGTTCATACGGCGTCGGCAACGCACCGCAAAACGGCGAGTTTTTAAAAGAGCTTACCGAAGCCAGCCAGCGCGGCATCGTGGTGATTAACCTGACACAGTGTATGTCGGGCAAGGTCAACATGGGTGGCTACGCTACCGGCAACGCCCTCGCCCACGCAGGCGTGATTGGCGGCGCGGATATGACCGTCGAAGCCACGCTGACCAAACTGCACTATCTGTTAAGCCAGAACCTTGACGCCGACGCCATCCGTAGCGCCATGCAGCAAAACCTGCGCGGTGAGCTGACGCCAGACGAGTAAGGAGCCTTCATGAAAGCACGAGCATTGTTACTGGTTGATCTGCAAAATGATTTCTGCGCCGGCGGCGCGCTGGCTGTTGCCGAAGGCGATAGCACGGTTGATGTCGCCAATACGCTGATTACCTGGTGCAAAGCGCGTGGTGAAGCCGTAGTTGCCAGCCAGGACTGGCACCCGGCCAATCACGGCAGCTTTGCCAGCCAGCACGGCGTAGAGCCCTACACCCAGGGCCAACTCGACGGCCTGCCGCAAACCTTCTGGCCCGATCACTGCGTGCAACACAGCGAAGGTGCCGAACTGCACCCGTTGCTGGCGCAGAAGTCTATTGATGCGGTGTTTCATAAAGGCGAAAGCGTCAATATCGACAGTTACAGCGCATTCTTTGACAACGGCCATCGACAGAAAACGGCGCTGGATGGGTGGCTGCGTCATCATGAGATCAGCGAGCTGATTGTGCTCGGCCTGGCAACCGACTACTGCGTGAAGTTTACCGTGCTGGACGCGCTGGAGCTGGGTTATCGCGTGAATGTGATAACCGACGGCTGTCGCGGCGTGAATATTCAGCCACAGGACAGCAATCAGGCGTTTATGGAGATGGCAGCGGCAGGTGCAACATTGTATACGCTGGCAGACTGGGAAGAGACGCAGGGGTAATGCCCGGTGGCGCTTCGCTTACCGGGCCTACGCCTTTTAACTTCCGTTGCCAATCTGCCATAAAAATACTGGCGGCACGCCGTTTACCCGCCAGTTGCCAACGCTGCGGCTTTTGTAAATAACCGGGTTATGGGATGCCAGCGTCCGCGCATTGCGCCAGTGACGATCCAGCGCTTTTGAGGTGCGCGTGTCCGATGCCCCCAGTGCGTTAAACAACTCGGTTGCCGCGCGCGGGATTAATTCACTGACCACCACCTGCGCCTGTGCGGATGCCACTTCCGCCTGTTCGTTGGCGCGCGTGACCACTGACGGATCAGCATCGGCGTGCACTTCGTATGCCACCTGCATTGCCTGCGCGGCACGTTCGACCGTAGCCTCTACCGCATAGACCCAACTGCTGATTTGCCCGACCACCTGCAATACCTGCGCGTCATCGCGGGCGGCGGGCGCGTTGCCGTGGCTATAGACGCGGCGGCGATTTTTCACCCCCTCTGCGGCATCGCGTTCAATAGCCCGACCAACACCGGCTAGCGTGGCGAGCAGGACGTGTTGATAGAACGCCGTCTGATAGCGAAATCGTTCGGCAAAATCCGTCACGTGTTCCTGTTCGACAAACGCATCGCGAAAACGGGTGGTGCCGCTGCCCGTCAGGCGCTGGCCAAAGCCGTCCCAGTCATCGTCACGCTCAACTTCCGGTTGATGCGTGCTGACCAGCGCGATGATGTCGCCACCGGTATCGCTGCGCCGCCCGAAGACGTCTATCCAGTCGGCAAATAGCGTGCCGGTGCTGTAGAACTTCTCCCCCGTCAGCCGCCAGCCGTTCTCTGTCGGCGTGACTTTGGTGATGACGTCACCCAGTTTAACTTCGCCAGTTTCCGTCCAGCCATTGCCGACAATGTCGCCATCCAGAAAGCGGCGGAACCAGCGATCGCGCAGTTCGCTTTCGGGGCGGTTGAGCTGGTCTTCAACAAAAGCAAAGTGTCCGCGCAGCGCCTGCGGAAGATTTGAGTCCGCCTGCGCCAGTTCGCTAAACAGCGCGAAAAGCTGCGGCAGCGATGCGCCAAAACCGCCCTTTTCCTGCGGGATGCGCACCGTGCCGAAACCGGCTTCCTTCAGCCAGCGAATCGGTTCGTACGGCAGCGTACGGTTAAGTTCCCGCGCGACCGTCTCGGTGGCAATGCGCTCAAATATCGGGCGGAAACGCGTCGCCAGCGCCTCATAATCGGTTCCGGTTGAGAGTAAGGTCATCATAGGCTCCTTATTGGTCGTCAATATCGTGGCGTGTAGGCTCATGGCGCACCGCCAGCAGGAAGAAAATGGGGATCAGGGCGGCAAGCGACACCACCCAGAACATGTTGGTTCCGAGTGAGGCCTGCAACAGCGGCAGAATAAACAGCGCCAGCGCGCTGCCTATGCCGGACAGTGCGCGGCTGAAACCGACGCCCGTCGCACGAATATGCGTCGGGTAAGAGAGCGCCGGGTAAATCATCAGTTGCGCACCGGGGCCAAAACCTTCGGCAAACAGCCACAGGCCGAGCATTCCTACCGCAATCGCTACGCCCAGCGCCGCGTGCGGTTGCCCCACCAGCGCCAACACAATCAGCGCGACAAATTGCAGGGCAAACCCGGCAATCGCCACGTGCCGGGAGGGATATTTCCACGCCAGATGCATCCCGAGCAGGCCGCCGGTAAACGCGAACAGTGCGTTCAGCCCAAGCGAGGCAGCAATGGTTTCAAACACGCCCGCGCCGAGGAACTGCGCCAGAATAGTTGGGAGGAAGAAGGCAATCGCGGTGTATTCAAACGCGATACAGATATTCATCACCCCGGACACAATCGTGCGCTCGCGATACGGTTTTTCAAACAGTACGCGGTAGCTCACTTTCGGCGGCGGCGCGACATTTACGTCCGGTGCTTCATGGGCGGCGATACCATAAGATTCGCGCAGAATACGCGCCGCGCCTTGTAAATCGCCCTGATTAGCCGCCCACAGCGGGGACTCGTTCATAAACTTGCTGCGCACGGCAATAATCAACAGCGCAGGCACCGCGCCGAACAACAGCGACGCTCGCCAGAGCCAGTCGAGATGCTGTGTGGGTAACAGGAAGTACAGCGCGAAGATAATTAAAAAACAGACAGTAGATGCCGCGTACCACATCGGGCACCAGGCGGCGAGGCGCGCGGCTTTGTTGCCCTTCCCGGCGAATTTCGAAAATTCAGCGAGATAGGACATTGCCACCGGAAGATCGATCCCAACGCCGATCCCCATCAGGAAACGCGCGCCAATCAACACCCAGACATTCGGCGCCAGTCCAGCGGCAATCGCCGACACCACGAAGAACAGCATATCCGCCATAAAGACCGAATAGCGGCCATATTTGTCGGTCAGCCAGCCGCCAATAAGATTGCCGAAAATGGTGCCGACCATAATTGACGATGTCACCAGCCCGGTGAGCAGTGGCGTTAGCTGAAACGCCTTTACTACATCATCGATACCGTAAGAGAGCGTGGTGAGATCGTAAGCATCCAGAAAGACGCCGCCGAGCGCTAAAAAGACAATCATGCGTGCATATTTTGCCTGTTCGCCGTGGTTGTTAATCAGCTTCGCGACATCACTCACCGAACCGACGGGTACAGAAACCCCGCCCGCATTTTCTACCGGGATTGAACTCATAGTTTTACCTTGCCTTAAAGGCCGGTCGGCTGACCGGCGAAGAATGGTTATTCTGCGGAAACGGGCACCAGCACACCTTTGACTAACGGATCGTCCGTGGTCTTAAGCCAGGTTTGGATCCGGGGGTCAGCAAATGCCTGTTTCAGTTTTTGAATATTCTCCTGGTTGAGATACGGCGTACCTATCACCAGTTGCGATGCAAAGGTTCGTGGCGCGGGCGGGAAAAGAATGCCCTTCTCGCGTGGAATTTTCCCGGCATCAAACTGCGAGACATAGCCAATCGCTGCATCCACCGAGTTCAGCGCACGCGGCATGGTCAGCAAGTCCAGTTCTTTAAACTGATACTGATGCGGGTTTTCAACGATGTTTTTTAGTTTCGCAGTCCGTGGTTCAACCGCCGGGTCGAGTTTAATCAGCCCGATACGCGCCAACAGCCACAGGGCCTGCCCCTGATTTGCGCCGTCGTCCGGTACCACAATCGTTGCGCCTTTCGGCAGCTTATCGATAGACGGGTAACGGTCGGAGTAAATCCCAAACGCCCACTGGAAAACCGGCACGGTGGTGCTCAGAGCAAAACCATTGGCATCGACAACCTGCTTGAGCCACCACTGATGTTGATAAATGGTGCCCGCATAGGTGCCCTCCGCTACCGCGCGATCCGCCTGCACCGGGTCCTGCACGCCTACGGCTTCCAGCGTCAATCCATAGTCTGGCGCGATATGCTCACCGATATATTCAATGATGCGCTGTTCGCCCGCCATCGCCGGTTCATAATGAATTTTCAGCGTGGTGCCAAAGACCACCTGCGCGGGCCCTTGTGTGCGCCACCAGGCGAACGCGGCAATCGCAATGAGTAAAATTGCCAGCGCCGCCAGCCACGGCCAGCGCCGGGCTTTACGCAGTTCAAACTGTGCTGTCGTCATCAAATGCTCCCCTGTGTGTGTCGAAGCCGGGTAACCAGGCGGTCGCCCAAAAACTGGATAAGCTGAATAGCCACAATCAGCACCACAATGGTGGCAATCATGATGTGGTTGTCGAAACGCTGATAGCCGTACACCACCGCGAGATAACCGATTCCCCCCGCCCCGATGGTGCCCGCGATCGCTGAATACTCAATCATCGAGATGATGTTAAGTGTCACCGCCGCCACCAGCGCAGGCAGCGCTTCGCTCAGTTGCGCTTTGGTAATGATTTGCCAGGCGGAGCCGCCGCAAACTAGCCCGACCGCCGTCACATCTGCGGGCAGTTCGCGCAACGCGTTCTCCACCAGTCGCGCGAAAAACGGGATCCCGGCGACAATCATCGGCACCACCGCCGCGGGAATGCCGATAGTGGTTCCCGTCAGCCACCAGGTGAACGGAATGATGGCGGCCATGAGTACCAGAAACGGCAACGATCGCCCGACGTTGGCAATGCTGTTGAGTACCCGATGCAGTGCCGGACGTGGAAACAACCCACGTGCAGAGGTATTGAACAGGACAACGCCCCCTACGCCTCCCAACGTCACAACAAACAGCATCACGATAGAGACCATCAGCGCCGTTTCGCCCAGGGCGGGAAGTAGCAGCGTGTGAATCTCGCTCCACGGCGTATCCTGACTGACAGTGGTGGGTTTCATACCGCCTCCCTCAATACTCGCGGCGCGTCCAGAACCTGCGCGACTACGCCGAGATGCGCTAACTGCGCGACCAGGCGAGGAATCGACACCCTTTCATGGGTAAAGCTGATGCCTATCTGCATTCTTCCGCTGAGCAAGCCATTAATTTGCTCAACATGACCGCCCAGCACATCAACCCGCAGACCGTGCTGTTGGCTAAGCTGGCTGATCCAATCCGTGCGTACGCTACCGTCCGTGCGATAGCTGACGCGTAATAACACATCGGATGGCGTCGAGGCCGGCGCCAGCGGCATCAGTTGCTGACCGAGGTGGGAATCCGGCTGCGCCAGCAGCGTTTTCAGCGCCCCTGACTGCACAATCTCGCCCTCACGAATCTCCGCGACCGCATCCGCCGTGGTTCGCACAACGTCCATTTCGTGGGTAATCAACACAATGGCCAGTCGATAGTCGTCGCGTAACTGACGCAGCAGTTTCAGCACCGAATCAGTCGCCTGCGGATCCAACCCGGAAGTGGCTTCGTCCGCCAGCAACACCGACGGGCGTAGCGCCAGCGCACGGGCAATGCCGATACGCTGACGCTGGCCGCCGGAAAGCTGCGCCGGATAAGCCTGCGCTTTGTGACTCAGCCCGACGCTTTCAAGCAGTTCACCCACACGGGCATGAATGTCCCTATCGACCACGCCAAGGTATTCCAGCGGCAGGGCAATGTTCTGCCACGCCGTTTTCCGCCCGAGCAACGCCGAGGACTGGAAAACAGTACCAATCGCGCGTCGTTCACGGCGCAGGGCAACGCCTGAGAGCAGCGAGAGATCGTTACCGTTAACCCTGATGCTGCCGCTATCCGGGCGCTCCAGCAGGCTGATGCACTTCGCCAGCGTCGATTTCCCCGCCCCGCTCGGGCCGACCACTGCCGTGATCGAGCCCGCCTGAACCTGCAACGAAATCCCTTTCAAAACCGGCGTCACGTTGCCGCTTGCGCTACGGTAACTCTTTGAAAGATTTTCGATTTCAATCATGCGACTTTTTCTCCTGCCTCTACGGCCTGTCCCGCGTGAATGCGATAGCTCGCGCCAGGGTGTGGCGCCTGCAAACGGGCATCCCCGGCGAACAGTTTTTCGCGCAGAGTGCCGGGGCGATACTCTTTCTTGAAGACACCGCGCTTTTGCAGTTCCGGGATCAACAGTTCCACCACATCGGTAAAGGTTTCGTGAGTCACGGCATAGGCGAGGTTGAAGCCGTCCACGTCGGTCTCTTCCACCCACGATTGCAGTTCATCGGCAACGGTTTGCGCGCTACCGACGATTAACGGGCCGAAGCCGCCAATGCCAACCCACTCCGCCATCGCCTCCACCGTCCATTGACGGTTGGGGTCAGCTGTTGAGAACGCCTCAACCACTGACTGAATGGCGTTAGTCTGCGAGTAAGTGAAGATTTGGTCCGGTTTAAACTGGCCGAAGTCGATTCCTGTCCAGCCGGAGATCAGCGCCAGCGCGCCTTCATAACTGACGTAAGATTTGTACTCATTCCATTTCGCCTGCGCGGCTTTGTCCGTTTCGCCGACGATGACCGTTTGCATGTTGAAAATCAGGATGCTGTGCGGGTCGCGCCCGGCTTCAGCGGCGCGGCGACGAATATCAGCCACGGTTTTTTTGAGCAACGCTTTTGACGGCGCGGCCACGAACACGCATTCCGCGTGGCTGGCGGCAAACTGTTTGCCCCGGCTGGAGGCTCCCGCCTGATACAGCACCGGCGTGCGCTGTGGCGAAGGCTCGCAAAGGTGAAAACCCGGTACGTCAAAGAATTTGCCGTGGTGGTTAATATTGTGAATTTTGCTCGGATCGCTAAAGATGCGGCGCTCGCGGTCACGCAGGATCGCGCCCTCTTCCCAACTGCCCTCCAGTAGTTTGTACACCACGTCAAGATACTCATCGGCGTAGTCGTAGCGTGCGTCGTGATCCGTTTGCGCTTTATGACCGATATTCCGCGCCCCGCTTTCCAGGTAAGAGGTGACGATATTCCAGCCCACGCGGCCTTTGGTCAGATGGTCAAGGGTCGAAAGACGGCGGGCGAACGGGTACGGATGCTCAAACGACAGCGACGCGGTCAGACCAAAACCAAGATGTTCGGTCACCAGCGCCATCGGGGTAATCAGCGCCAGCGGATCGTTCACCGGCACCTGTGCAGCCTGGCGAATCGCCGCCTCACCGTTACCGTTCAGGACGTCATAAACGCCCAGCACATCGGCGATAAACAGCCCGTCAAACTTACCGCGCTCCAGTAAACGCGCCAGATCGACCCAGTAATCCAGATCTTTATACTGCCAGGAACGATCGCGCGGATGCGCCCACAGCCCCGGCGACTGATGGCCGACACAGTTCATATCAAAAGCATTAAGACGAATTTCACGTTGCGATGGCATAGCACTCTCCTGTCGCGCCAGGGGGGAACCTGGCGCTATCTCTTTTCATCGTTTTTAAAGGGGGAATTTTTTAGATGATGGGACATCGTGCTGACAGCGTCAGCAGGACTTCGCGCGCGACGGCCTGAGCATGATCCGCCACCTGCGGCAGGCCCATCAATTCACCAAAGCGGCCACGGGCGGCAGGCCCGGAAACCAGGAATATCGTTGAAGGTTTACCCTGCGCATCCAGCGTTTGCGAATGGATATCGACGTCGATCCCAAGCCCCAGCGCATCGGGGCGAATCACGCCAGCCCGGCGCAAATCACGTAAAAAGGGCTGGCTTTCAGTGAGCGAAGCGTGCGCGGGGCCGGTGGTTAAAATCAGATAATCGACGGACAGATCCTGCTGCTCATCATTGCGGACAGCCAGTTGCACACGCAGATGATTCTCCTTCGCCGTCACCGTTTTCAGCCTGGCCGCCAGCACAGTGAGCAAGCCCGCCTGCTGTTTCGCGGTAATGGCATCGGCAACCTGTGGCGCAATGCGGTAACGATGCACATCCCAGAAGCGGCGCAGATGACGCAGGAACTGGCGCTGTTCGCGTTCGCTTAACTGTTGCCAGATTGACTGCCCCTGACTGCGGACTTCATCAAGCACCACCTGCCACGGCAGGCCGTTTTCAGCGGCACGAGCAATATCCTGGCGAATCTGCCGCAGGCGCTGGCGCAGAGAACCGTGAGCATACGCCGCCTGCCATTTTGGCAGCCCGGCCACCGCGTTAGGCCGCGACAGCAAGCCATGGCGCGAGAACGCCAGCAGTTTGCCGCGATGACCTAAACGGGTCAGCGATGCCACAACGTCTGCCATGCTCAGTGCAGTACCGACAATCGCCACATTCGCTTCAGGCGGGATGTTTTCCAGCGCCCCGGTAACCCACGGGTTGGCGACCAGGCGCGGATGTTCGGCAATTGCCCGCACTTCTTTTGGCAAGTCCGGCGGTGGATGGCTGACCGCCAGCACTACGCGATCGGCAGTGATCTTACGGCCCTGTGCGGTGATCACCTGATTATCCTGCCAGGCCACGGCCGTATCACGCAGGTGCACCACGCGCCCGGGCTGCTTTTGCGCCTCCGTAAAAAACGCCTGGGCGACATAGCGGCCAAACTCGCCGCGCTGCGGATAGACGCTGCCATCGGGGCGACGGGCGTCAGCATCGCGCAGGAAACTCGTCTGCTGGCGATACCAACGGTCAAACGCGCCCTCTTCTTCGCCGGAAAGCTGCATCCTCGACGCCGGAACATTGATGCGATGCGCCGGGTCAGCGGCGGAGTATGCCACGCCCAGCCCCGGTTGCTCCCTGGGCTCAATGAGAGTGATACGCACAGGCGCTTGCGCTTCGCGCAGCAGGTGAATTGCCACCGCCGCCCCGCTGAAGCCTCCGCCAATAATCACAATATGAGGTTCACTCATCGCTCGTCTCCCCAAACCTTGTTTAACTGGCGCTGACCTGTTTAGTCGGGCGCGCCGCACCGCCGATGGTTTCGCCAAATGGGCCGGTATTCACGTTGCCGGACTGGCTACGCGGACGCGTACTCAGCGGCAGCAGCGGCATGACCAGCTCGGCGAAGCGATGTGCCTCTTCGAGATGCGGGTAGCCGGAGAAAATAAAATTCGTTATCCCTAAAGCCTGGTACTCACGAATGCGTTCTGCCACCTGCTGCGGATTGCCCACCAGCGCGGTGCCAGCCCCGCCACGCACCAGACCAACGCCGGCCCACAGATTGGGCGAGATAACCAGATTGTCGCGATTGCCTTTGTGTAACGCGCTCATGCGCGCCTGGCCGGTGGAATCCATGCGCGAGAAGATCTGCTGGGCCTGCGCGATGGTGTCATCATCCAGGTGCGCGATCAGTTTGTCGGCGGCGGCCCACGCCTCTTCTTCTGTTTCGCGCACAATGACGTGCAGACGGATACCGTATTGCAGCTCGCGTCCTTTCGCTTTCGCCCGCGCTTTCACCACTTCCAGTTTCTCCGCCACCTGCGCAGGCGGTTCGCCCCAGGTCAGATAAGCGTCGATATGGTCGCCCGCGACGTCAATCGCCGCATCGGATGAACCGCCAAAGTACAGCGGCGGGCCATTCTCCTGTACCGGCGGGAACAGCACTTCCGCGCCTTCCACTTTAATGTGCTTGCCTTCGTAATCGACCTTTTCACCCGCCAACAGGCGGCGATAAACGTTGAGAAATTCATCAGTGACTTCATAACGTTCAGTATGATTCAGGAAAATCCCGTCACCTTTGTTTTCTACCGGATCGCCGCCGGTGACCACGTTAATCAGCAAACGGCCTTCTGACAGGCGATCCAGCGTCGCCGCCATGCGTGCCGCAAGCGTAGGCGGCTGAAGCCCAGGACGCACTGCCACCAGATAACGCAGATTACGCGTCTGCGGGGCCAGCGCGGCGGCGACCAGCCAGGAGTCTTCACAGCTTTTACCGGTTGGGATCAGCACACCGTAATAGCCCAGGCTATCGGCGGCCACTGCCACCTGTTGCAGATAAGGCAAATCAACCGGACGCCCACCCTGGGTGGTGCCCAGATAGCGACCATCACCGTGGGTTGGCAGGAACCAGAAGACATTCAGGTTATTATCGGATTTCGCTGTCATTATCTCTTTCCTTTATAACTATATTCACTATTTATCGAAGCGTTTCTTCAAGATGGTTATAACGGTGTTAGCGAAATTCGTGCCAGAATTTAACAAAAATTAAAACATTAAATATCATGAAGTTAACAGAGATGGCGAGATCGGCATCTCGTTGCAAATGCAACACCGTCCGACCATTCCCTGCTGCAAATGCAACAAACCGGGCCTTCCCCCCTCTGGTGTATTGCTCCGGTAAAAGATAAGTTCGGCATATGAATCATGCGGAGCCCAAATTATGCTGAACGCTTCAACCCCTGTGCTGATTGACCCGGCTTCCAAAGCCTTTCAAAGCCTGCTTGACCGCTTTGCCCCAACCGATGCCACTGTGCTGATCATTGGTGAAACCGGAAGCGGCAAAGAGGTGGTCGCCCGATATCTCCATCACCATAGCCCACGTAGCCACGCGCCCTTTCTGGCGGTGAACTGCGGTGCATTAACCGAGTCGCTGGCAGAAGCAGAACTGTTCGGTCATGAGAAAGGGGCATTTACCGGTGCGATGCAGGCGCAGCCAGGTTGGTTTGAGGCCGCTGAAGGCGGCACGCTGCTGCTGGATGAAATTGGCGAGCTGAGCCTGGCGTTGCAGGTCAAACTGTTGCGCGTGTTGCAGGAGCGCGAGATCACCCGCGTGGGCTCACGCAAGCCCATCAAGGTGAACGTGCGGGTCATTGCGGCCACCCATGTTGACCTTGAACAGGCCATTCGCGAGCGACGGTTCCGGGAAGACCTCTTTTACCGCCTCAACATTGCCGCGGTTAACCTTCCGGCACTGCGCCAGCGCCGCCAGGATATCCCCCTGCTGGCGGAGCATTTTTTACAGCTTTATGCAAAACGCTTAGGCAAACCCTCACGCCGTTTAGCCCCGGAAACCCTGAGCGCGATGATGGAGTATTCATGGCCTGGCAACGTTCGTGAGCTGGAGAATATGCTGCATACGGCCGTATTGCTTAGCCAGGAGGAAGTTATAACGCCTGCGCAACTGCGCTTTACTTCCGCGCCAGCCAGGATCGATGAGCAAGAAGAAGATGCATTGGCGGCGTTTATGCGCCAGCAATTAACCCTGCACGGCGGGCAGTTGTACGATCGAGTGATGAACGCGATGATTCAAACGGCGATGACCCAAAGCGACAATAATCAGAGCCAGGCCGCCGCACTGCTGGGCATCAGCCGCCACTCGTTGCGCACTCAACTGGCGCATCTCGGGGTGATAAAAAGCCGCCGTAAACCGGAGGCGGTACTGATGAGCACCGCCTCACCTGCCCCTCGCGAGCGTGAGCTGCGTATTGGTTATCAACGTTTCGGGAACCTTGGCGTGCTGAAGGCGCGTCAGACGCTGGAGCGCGAATTTGCCGGGCGCGGCGTGAACGTGTTGTGGAGTGAATTCCCGGCAGGCCCGCAAATGTTGCAGGCGCTGAGTAACAACGATATCGATTTTGGCACCACGGGCGAAGCACCGCCGGTCTTTGCCCAGTCACGTGAAAACACGCTGCTTTATGTCGCCTGGGAGCCCCCCGCCCCGCGCAGCGTCGCTATGGTGGTGCCGAATGACAGCGACATCCAGCATATTTATCAGCTACGGGGTAAGCGTATTGCATTGAATAAAGGTTCCAATGTGCACTGGCTGCTGGTGCAGATTCTGGAAGAAGCAGGTTTACGCCTTGAGGATGTAAAAGTGGTGTACGCGCCGCCCAAGTATCCGCTGACGCCCAGCGACTATCTGGCCGCCGATGCGTGGATGATGTGGGATCCGGTGCTCAGTGATGCGGAAAAAAGCGGTCAGCTACGGATTGTCGCCACCGGCGAGGGACGTGTAAACAACCATCAGTTTTACATCGCCCGCCGCCAGTACGCGCAGCACAACAATGACATCATTGCGCAGGTGGTGGATGCGCTCGGCAGAACCGGGAAGTTTATCGACAGGCAGCGTCATGACGCGGCACAACTGCTTTCCAGCGAGCTGGGGCTTGATATCGCCTCGCTGGAGTGTGCGCTGGCCCGTCGCAGTCATCAGACGCGGGAAATGGATCTGAAAGTGATTCGCGCACAACAAACCATCGCCGACCGCTTCTACGCGCTGGGCCTGCTGAGCAAGCCCGTGTCGGTACGTGATGCCATCTGGAATGCGAAAGTGGAACAGGCCGAACCGTGGATTGCGGCCTGATAACACTCAGTGCTGCTTAAAGGTGGCGATAGGCTTCGGTGAGATGCCGAAATCCTCTTTCAGCTGCTGCTTACTTTTCATCACCATCTGCCCGTTGGTGTCGATGGTCATATGCTGGGCGTCGCTGTTGTAGCGCGCCTGCCAGAGCATCACCAGTTGCAGACAGTTCTCTTTTTGTTCTGCGGTCAGGGCCACGCCATCCGGCCATTTCCCCAGTTCCACCGCCGTCATCAAACGCTGATAAACGTCCGGTGTCATATTGTCGATAATTTGCTCAATACTCATGTCCGACTCCGACTGTTAAGGAATAATTTGCTGAATCGTTTTTTCAACCTTTGGTTGACTCACCTTTCTCGCCATCCGTGAAGCTCAGAGAGGCCGAATTGACGCAAAAACGTTCACCCGTCGGCTGAGGCCCATCGGGGAAGACATGGCCGAGGTGGGCATCGCAATTTCCGCAACGGATTTCAGTACGTTGCATGCCGTGGGAGTAATCATTGAGATAGCGAATCGCCGTGTCGCTCACGGGCTCATAAAAACTTGGCCAGCCACATCCGGAATCGTACTTACTTTCGGAGTGGAAAAGTGGCGCATCGCACACTAAACAGTGGTAGATCCCGTCACGCTTATTATGCAGCAAACGCCCGGTGAATGGCGGCTCAGTGCCGTGATTCTGCGTAACGTAGAACTGCATTTCGCTTAAATTTTTTTTGAGTTCTTCGGGGGTAGGTTTGTTCGCCATTTTGCTCACATCTCGCTATGGAAAGTACATCTCAACTTCGATTCTAACAAAACATTAACAATGACGTATCGACTTTTGTTCTAAACTTATTCGATACGAAAAGAGTGCCGGATTATTGTGATTCATTTCACATTTTTATCTGCTGTAACCTTTAAAATTCGCCGCGCCGACCCCATGTGGTTACAAGCTCAAAGGGAGAGTGAGGCATTTCAATCGAGCAAAGGTTGTGCTGAGGATTGATTTGTCGCAATGATTGACACGATTCCGCTTGACGCTGCGTAAGGTTTTTGTAATTTTACAGGCAACCTTTTATTCACTAACAAATAGCTGGTGGAATATATGACTATCAAAGTAGGTATCAACGGTTTTGGCCGTATCGGTCGCATTGTTTTCCGTGCTGCTCAGAAACGTTCTGACATCGAGATCGTTGCAATCAACGACCTGTTAGACGCTGATTACATGGCATACATGCTGAAATATGACTCCACTCACGGCCGTTTCGACGGTACCGTTGAAGTGAAAGACGGTCATCTGATCGTTAACGGTAAAAAAATCCGTGTTACCGCTGAACGTGATCCGGCTAACCTGAAATGGGACGAAGTTGGTGTTGACGTAGTTGCTGAAGCTACCGGTATCTTCCTGACTGACGAAACCGCTCGTAAGCACATCACTGCTGGCGCGAAAAAAGTTGTTCTGACTGGCCCGTCCAAAGACAACACTCCGATGTTTGTTAAAGGCGCTAACTTTGACAAATACGAAGGTCAGGACATCGTTTCTAACGCATCCTGCACCACCAACTGCCTGGCACCGCTGGCAAAAGTTATCAACGACAACTTCGGCATCATCGAAGGTCTGATGACGACTGTTCACGCGACCACCGCAACTCAGAAAACCGTTGATGGCCCGTCTCACAAAGACTGGCGCGGCGGCCGCGGCGCAGCTCAGAACATCATCCCGTCCTCTACCGGTGCTGCTAAAGCAGTAGGTAAAGTACTGCCAGAACTGAATGGCAAACTGACTGGTATGGCGTTCCGCGTTCCTACTCCGAACGTATCCGTTGTTGACCTGACCGTTCGTCTGGAAAAAGCTGCTTCTTACGAAGAAATTAAGAAAGCCATCAAAGCTGCTTCCGAAGGCCCGATGAAAGGCGTTCTGGGTTACACCGAAGATGACGTGGTATCTACCGATTTCAACGGCGAAGTTTGCACTTCCGTGTTCGATGCTAAAGCAGGTATCGCACTGAACGACAACTTCGTGAAACTGGTATCCTGGTACGACAACGAAACCGGTTACTCCAACAAAGTTCTGGACCTGATTGCTCACATCTCCAAATAAGTTGAGATGAAACAGTAATCTGAAAGAGCGACTTCGGTCGCTCTTTTTTTTGTTTGAAAAGAAGGATTGCGTAATGATTAATAAAATTTTTGCACTTCCGGTAATCGAACAACTTACCCCTGTGCTCTCCCGTCGTCAGCTTGATGAGCTGGAAATTATCGTTGTTGATCACCCGGCGGTTAAGGCCTCCGTTGCGCTTCAGGGCGCTCATCTGCTGTCGTGGAAACCGGCGGGAGAAGCGGATGTGCTGTGGCTGAGCAACAATACCCCGTTTAAAACCGGTGTTGCGCTGCGCGGCGGCGTGCCGATTTGCTGGCCGTGGTTTGGCCCGGCGGCCCAAAAGGGTCTGCCTTCTCACGGTTTTGCCCGCAACCTGCCGTGGGCGCTGAAGGCGCACAACGAAGATGACAACGGCGTGGTGCTGACCTTTGAACTGCAGAGCAGCGAGGCTTCTCGCCAGTACTGGTCACACGACTTCACCCTGCTCGCTCGTTTCAAACTGGGTAAAACCTGCGAAATCGAACTGGAAGCACACGGTGATTTCGACACCACCAGCGCGCTGCACACCTATTTCAACGTGGGCGATATCCACGCGGTGAAAGTGAGTGGCCTTGGCGACCGCTTTATCGATAAAGTGAACGATGCTAAAGAAGGCGTGTTGAGCGACGGCGTACAAACCTTCCCGGATCGTACCGACCGCGTTTATCTGAATCCGGAATCATGCAGCGTGATCCACGATGCGGCGCTGAACCGCAGCATTAACGTGATTCACCACCATAACCCGGACGTGGTAGGCTGGAACCCTGGCCCGGCGCTGTCTGTCAGCATGGGCGATATGCCAGACGATGGCTATAAAACCTTCGTGTGTGTAGAAACCGCGTGCGCCAGCAAAACGCAAAAAGCGACGGCGGATAAACCGTCTCGTTTGAGCCAGACCATCAAGGTTGTGAAAGGCTAAGTGGTTAGCCCGCACTTTTGTGCGGGCTGCCTGCCGGATGCGGCGCTACGCTTATCCGGCCTACAATGACCGCATTATTTTCAAACGACATCCAACGCCGTTTTATGCCCCGGGGCCGGAAACGCGCGGTTCAGCAATGCCTGTTCTTCCTCGCTTAACGTCAGCGCCAGTGCCGCCGCATTCTCTTCCACATGTTTCACTGTTGCCGCTTTCGGAATGGCCATGATGCCCTGCTGACGAATTACCCATGCAAGCAGCACCTGCGCGACGGTAACCTGATGCGCATCGGCAATGGCTTTCACTGTCGGGTTGGCAAACAATCCACTGCGTAAACGCCCGGCCTGCGCCAGCGGGCAGTATGCCATTACCGGCATTGATTGCTGCTGACACCAGGGAAGGAGATCGTATTCGATTCCCCGTGAGGCCAGATGATAGAGCACCTGATTCGCTGCGCAGGCCTTACCCCCTTTCACCTGCCACAATTCCTGCATATCGGCGTAATCGAGGTTCGACACGCCCCAGTGACGGATTTTTCCCTGCCCCACCAGCGTTTCCATTGCCGTTACAGTTTCCTGCAACGAATAGTTCCCCCGCCAGTGCAGGAGATAAAGATCAAGATAATCGGTACCCAATCGCCGCAGGCTGGCTTCGCAGGCGGCGGCAATATTGCTGCCCCCGGCATTCCACGGGTACACCTTCGACACCACAAATACGCGGTCGCGGATCCCGCGAATTGCGTCGCCCACCACCTCTTCCGCGCCGCCTTCCGCGTACATCTCTGCCGTATCAATTAATGTTAACCCGCAATCAACGCCCGCCCGCAGCGCCATGACTTCTTCACGCCGCGCGCTGGCATTCTCGCCCATATACCACGTCCCCTGGCCAATCGCCGGTAACCGTAGCCCGGCGACTAAAACCGTTCTTTCTGCCATGACATCCTCCTTTTGTTATTTCTTACCCTAAAGGAAAAGCGCGTGCCATTATGTTGGTCAATTGCCTGAATTATGACGCCAGTTTCCGGGGAAAAGCCAAAAAAAAGCCCGCCAGTGGCGGGCTTGATACAGCGTTGCTGTCATCAGAAGGTGTAAGTGACACCGGTTGAGAGCAGGCCGGTCCAGCTTTTGTCTACCATCGGGCTGTCAGTAATTTCATCAGACAGGCGGGTGTAACGGGCAGTACCGTATACGCTCCAGTTGCCGAGGAAGCGATAGTTCGCGCTCAGCTCCAGATACGGGTTCCAGCCGCCATCAGCTTTGTAGTCACGCAGGCCGCTTTTACGCGATTCTTTGTGCGACACGCCGTAGTAGTAGTCGTTCATGTTGTCGCTGTTCCACTCGACACCGATACCTGGCGTCAGCGTCAGGTTGCCGTTGGTGTAGCGATAGATCCAGCCCAAATCCCAAATCAGGCCGTTGCTTTTGTCCAGCGTATCACCGGAAAGCGTGGTGCGCAGAGAACCGTACTGGGTGTGGTGGAACCAGGAGACCCCGGCCATCATCGTCGAGTGACGGCTGTCGAGGCGGCGCAGTTTATGGCTGTCGCTGTCGCTCGGTTTGAAATACATCGGCAGCCAGTACGCGGTCAGGGAAAGCTGATCGGTACCGTCGTTCCACAGGTAGTAACCACCGCCCAGGCCGCGGAACCAGAAGTTCTCACTTTCATAGGTCAGTACCGGCACCGGCACAACATCGTTGCCGTACTGTTTATAGGGATGTTGAATGACACCAACGCCTGCCCCCAGGGTCAGTTTGCTTTCAGCCTGCACGGCAGTTGCAGAAGTAGCCAGCAGCACGCCCAGCGTCAGAAGTTTGATTTTATTCACAATCCTTTATTCCTTTTTCAACTTATCAGCGGCGGAAGTTTACCCGTCAGGTCCGCTTATCACAAATTATTTACCTGAAATGGCACAATTTGACTCGATATTCTCTCGAAAATAGATGACAGCGTGTTTGCAAACACGTGACAGCAGAAAGAAATCCCTTATCTCCATAAAAAGAATAAATGACCGTATTTTTTGATGAGTTATTGATATGTCATTGAAATTCATTTTTGACAGCATGCAAGTTTTGCAAATGCCATCTACGCTTATTTTAGAAGTCGTCATCGCAGGGCACGTTTTCGTTAAAGGTTCAACAGCCGGGGAGTTCGGGTGCTGAATTGACAGCGAGCGTCGTGCGGCAGACCGCTTCCGGGAGCCTCCACTATTCATACGAACGGCTCTTAACCACCTGTGCTAAAAAAGACGAAAGGACGGCATGCCATGAATATATTCGATCACTATCGCCAGCGTTATGAAGCTGCCAAGGACGAAGAGTTCACACTGCAGGAGTTTCTTACCATTTGTCGGCAAGACCGCAGTGCCTATGCTAATGCGGCAGAACGGCTGTTAATGGCTATTGGTGAGCCTGTAATGGTCGACACGGCCCAGGAGCCACGGCTTTCCCGTCTGTTTTCGAACCGCGTCATTGGACGCTATCCGGCGTTTGAAGAATTTTATGGCATGGAGGATGCGATTGAGCAAATCGTCTCCTACCTGAAACACGCCGCCCAGGGACTGGAAGAGAAGAAACAGATCCTTTATTTACTGGGCCCGGTTGGGGGCGGTAAATCGTCCCTGGCGGAACGACTGAAATCTTTGATGCAGCGGGTGCCGATTTACGTACTGAGCGCCAACGGCGAACGCAGCCCGGTCAACGATCATCCGCTGTGTCTGTTTAACCCGCAGGAAGATGCGCAGATTCTTGAAAAAGAGTACGGCGTGCCTTCACGTTATCTCGGTACCATCATGTCGCCGTGGGCGGCTAAGCGTCTGCATGAGTTTGGTGGCGATATCACCAAATTCCGCGTGGTCAAAGTGTGGCCATCCATTCTGGAGCAGGTGGCGATTGCCAAAACCGAACCAGGCGATGAAAACAACCAGGACATCTCGGCGCTGGTCGGGAAAGTGGATATCCGTAAGCTGGAGCACTTCGCGCAGAACGATCCGGATGCCTATGGCTATTCCGGCGCGCTGTGCCGCGCTAACCAGGGGA
The DNA here is from genome assembly GCA_003315335.1 of Pseudocitrobacter faecalis. Lineage (GTDB taxonomy): Bacteria > Pseudomonadota > Gammaproteobacteria > Enterobacterales > Enterobacteriaceae > Pseudocitrobacter > Pseudocitrobacter faecalis. Next base: position 273,617 of record QNRL01000007.1, on the reverse strand, counting down.
TCATGGAATTCGTCGAGATGTTCAAGGCCCCCATTAAGGTGTTGCACCCCCTGCTGACCGCAACTCAGGAAGGCAACTACAACGGCACCGAGGGTCTCTCTGCCCTGCCGTTCAACGGCATTATCCTCGCCCACTCCAACGAATCGGAGTGGGTCACCTTCCGTAATAACAAAAACAACGAGGCGTTCCTTGACCGTGTTTACATCGTCAAAGTGCCTTATTGCCTGCGCATTTCGGAAGAGATCAAGATTTACGAAAAACTGCTTAATCACAGTGAGCTGGTGCATGCGCCTTGCGCCCCTGGCACGCTGGAAACCTTGTCGCGCTTCTCGATTCTGTCGCGTCTGAAAGAGCCGGAAAACTCGAGCATTTACTCCAAAATGCGCGTCTATGATGGCGAAAGTCTGAAAGACACCGATCCGAAAGCGAAGTCGTATCAGGAGTATCGCGACTATGCTGGCGTGGACGAAGGGATGAACGGCCTCTCAACCCGCTTCGCCTTTAAAATTCTTTCTCGCGTGTTCAACTTCGACCATGCGGAAGTGGCGGCGAACCCGGTTCATCTCTTCTATGTGCTGGAACAGCAGATTGAGCGCGAGCAGTTCCCGCAGGAAATGGCGGAACGCTATCTTGAGTTCCTGAAAGGGTATCTGATCCCGAAATACGCCGAGTTTATCGGCAAAGAGATTCAGACTGCCTATCTGGAGTCCTACTCTGAATACGGTCAGAACATTTTTGACCGTTATGTCACTTATGCGGATTTCTGGATTCAGGATCAGGAGTATCGCGACCCGGATACCGGCCAGCTGTTTGACCGCGAATCCCTGAACGCGGAACTTGAAAAAATTGAGAAGCCTGCCGGGATCAGTAACCCGAAAGACTTCCGTAATGAAATCGTCAACTTCGTGCTGCGCGCCAGAGCACATAACAACGGGCGCAATCCGAACTGGACCAGCTATGAAAAACTGCGCACGGTTATTGAGAAGAAAATGTTCTCCAATACCGAAGAGCTGCTGCCGGTTATCTCCTTCAACGCCAAAACGTCAACGGACGAGCAGAAAAAACACGACGACTTTGTCGATCGCATGATGGAAAAAGGTTATACCCGTAAACAGGTACGACTGTTGTGTGAATGGTATCTGCGCGTGCGTAAATCGTCATGATGTGATGCCCGGCGGCTTTTGCCCGCCGGGCATATAACAGCGTTCCGTAGGCCGGATCAGCGCAGCGCCATTCGGCATCTACCTACGGCGAAAAGTTGGCAGTACGGGAGGGGAAATATGACCTGGTTTATAGACCGGCGTCTTAACGGCAAAAACAAGAGCGCGGTGAATCGCCAGCGCTTTTTACGCCGTTATAAAGCGCAGATTAAACAGTCGATTTCCGAGGCCATCAATAAGCGTTCGGTTACCGACATAGACAGCGGTGAGTCTGTCTCCATTCCTACGGATGATATTAACGAGCCGATGTTCCATCAGGGGCGCGGCGGGCTTCGCCATCGGGTGCATCCCGGTAACGATCATTTTGTGCAAAACGACCGCATTGAGCGCCCTCAGGGAGGCGGTGGTGGCGGCGGAAGCGGTCAGGGCCAGGCCAGCCCTGACGGCGAAGGCCAGGATGAATTTGTTTTTCAGATTTCGAAAGACGAATATCTGGATCTGCTTTTCGAAGATTTGGCCCTGCCGAACCTGCGAAAAAACCAGCAGCGCCAGCTGACCGAGTATAAAACGCACCGTGCGGGTTTTACCTCAAACGGTGTACCGGCCAACATCAGCGTCGTTCGCTCGCTACAAAACTCGCTGGCCCGACGCACCGCCATGACGGCGGGAAAACGGCGCGAATTGCATGAACTGGAAACCAGTCTGGAAATCGTCGCCAAAAGTGAGCCTGCCCAGTTGCTTGAGGAGGAGCGGCTGCGTAAAGAGATTGCTGAGCTGCGGGCAAAAATCGATCGCGTGCCGTTTATCGACACTTTTGACCTGCGTTATAAAAACTATGAGAAACGCCCTGAGCCTACCAGCCAGGCGGTAATGTTCTGCCTGATGGACGTTTCAGGATCAATGGATCAGGCCACCAAAGATATGGCCAAACGTTTTTACATTCTGCTCTATCTGTTCCTGAGTCGAACCTATAAAAACGTTGAGGTGGTCTATATTCGCCACCATACGCAGGCGAAAGAAGTGGATGAACATGAGTTCTTCTACTCTCAGGAAACGGGGGGCACAATTGTCTCCAGCGCCCTGAAACTGATGGATGAAGTGGTGACGGAACGTTATAACCCGGCACAGTGGAATATCTATGCCGCCCAGGCGTCAGATGGTGACAACTGGGCGGATGATTCCCCGCTGTGTCATGAGCTGCTGGCGAAGAAGATCCTGCCAGTGGTGCGGTATTACAGCTATATCGAAATTACCCGCCGGGCGCATCAAACCCTGTGGCGGGAATATGAGCATCTACAGGCGACATTTGATAACTTCGCGATGCAGCATATTCGCGATCAGGAAGATATCTACCCGGTATTCCGCGAACTTTTTCATAAGCAGGATGCCTGACATCCGTCAGCCAGCAACACCGTTTGCTGGCTGATTTCCTCATTTTCTTATCAGCTAAATCTCAACACGTCTTTCATCTGGGTAATTATCATTAAAAAATGGTATAGCTCACGAAACGTACACTTTTTAATATACCCCCACACCATAAACGGTTACTTTTAAATTGGTGATGACAAAAGGAGGTATTATGACCACGAAGATTCTTGTACCGATTGATATTTCAGAAACTGAACTCACTCAGCGCGTGATTGCGCAGGTAGAAGCGCAAGCTCGGCTGGATGATGCGGAAGTCCATTTCCTGACCGTACTCCCTTTGTATCCATACTATGCCACCCTTGGTGCACGCTATGTTGCCGACCTGCCGGTGATGGACGATCTCGAAACCGATGCCATTAAAAAGCTCGACGAGATTGTTAAGCAGTTTTCTTTACCGGAAGATCGGGTTTACAAACACTTCGCGGAAGGTGCGCCAAAGGATAAAATCCTCGAGCTGGCGAAAACCATTCCTGCGGATTTGGTTATTATTAGCTCGCATCGTCCTGATTTTACCACTTATTTACTGGGCTCTACCGCTGCGGCAGTGGTCAGACACGCAGAGTGTTCTGTATTGGTTATTCGCTAATTATCTTTACACTAAGCGGAAAAGGGTATTTCCGCTTAGTGCCCTATCCTGAAAAAATGCATGCTATAATTCAGCGTCGCCCGCGAAGTTCAGGATATAAATGTGTCACATTTCAGCAGCAAAAAAACAACGTTTGTGATAATCATCTTATCGACCTGTGTATTCCTTGGGCTGCTGTATAAAGAGTACAGCAATCTTAATAACTATATGAATTATATCTCTGAGAATGGGCGTTCCGCGCTTTTTCACGAAGAGTATATCAATCAGAATCTGGCCTTTCGGCTATCGCGCGCTTTTTCAGCAGATGCCAATATAAAGAAGCATGATACCCGCGCCTGTCAGAAACTCGAGCACCTTAACGGTGTGAATGGCTTTAACCTTGCCAGCCATGATTTTCAGGCGCTACCGGGCACGCTGCAGACCACCAATGCCTCATGTGAACAGTGGGTCAAGGATATCGCTTATCTTCCGCTCATCAATTCACTGCCAGCCAGAAAAACGTCAAAGTATACCTTTTCCAACTATTCCGGCTACGCATTTGATAACATTCGCTATTACATCGACGTGGCGAATTCCTATATCTATATCAATAAACTGGTTGATAGCACTCAGTACACCTTTAATAACTGGCTGGTTATCCACCATAATTCAATCGATATTAAAAAGAGCGCGCAAACAATCAGCATTGATGACAGCAGCTTGAAAGATCTGGCGATGGGTGAAAACATCATTTCGCATGTTTATCGGGATGGCTATACTCACCATAATATTATTAGCATGCTAACGCCGGTGTTTAAAGACAGTACGTTTAAAGGCATTATCATCACGGATATAAATATCAGTGATCTGGCGACTTCGTTCTATACTGCCGACAGACCAGTTATCTGGAAATTCCTGTCGATGCATATCGAAGACAACGCCACCGGAAAAAAAATCAATTTCCACAACCCTACCTGGCGAGTGCGTACGCTTATTCATCATAAAGAAGCGATCACGCAATACTACTCGCTGCATATCAGCCTGGACATCGTCTACTTTATCATCTCGAATGCCTGGCTTATCTTCAGTTATCTCTTAACCACCTATTTGCTTTGTGCGTATGCCAATTATCATCTGACACGTAATGCGCGACTCTCACGAGAGAACATCACGGATGTGATGACCGGCCTGTATAACCGAAAACTGCTCTCGCCTTCCCTGCAGGCCAAAATCGACGAGCTACTCGAAAAAGGGATTGCCATAAGCGTCATCGCACTGGACTGCGACGGCCTGAAGCGCATCAACGACACTCTGGGCCATCCGGCGGGAGATCGCATGATTCAGGCGTTGGGAAAAGCCATCGATCAGTCGATTCGTAAGAGTGATTACGGCATTCGCCTTGGCGGTGACGAGTTTAATATCATCCTCATCGATAATACCCTGGATGCGGCTCAGCAGGTGGTGAAACGTATCGAAAACAATCTGGCAGCCATGGATACCGATTTCCCGGTGAACTTTTCCTGGGGCGGTTATCAAATGCAGCCGGGTGAATCACTGGACAGCGCGTTTGCGAAAGCCGACGGCGCGCTGTATCTGCACAAAAAAGGGAAGCGTTCCCGATAAGCGTTCACCACTTGAGTTAGCCGTGAAAAGGTCTACCCTGAAGGCTGTTTTTCGTCGCAAGGAGAAGGTATGTCTGAAATCAACGCGCCCCAGGATGTTCACCAGCATCTGCTAGCCCTGTTAGCGGAAAACCGCGCCCGCTACCGTGTCATGACCCACGAAGCGGTAGGTAAATGCGAAGCCGTTTCTGAGATGCGCGGCACCGCGCTGGGCCAGGGCGCCAAAGCGCTGGTGTGTAAAGTCAAGGGCAACGGCGTTAAGCAACATATTCTGGCGGTACTCGCCGCCGACCAACAAGCTGACTTATCGCGTATTGCTGAGCACGTGGGCGGTCTAAAAGCTTCACTCGGCAGCCCAGCCGAGGTTGAGCAACTCACCGCCTGCGTTTTTGGTGCTATCCCGCCTTTCTCATTTCATCCCTCACTGCGTCTGATTGCAGACCCGTTATTGTTTACACGATTTGATGAAATTGCGTTTAACGCCGGCCGTCTGGAAAAGTCCGTTATTTTGAATACCGAAGACTATTTACGTATTGCGCAGCCAGAACTGGTGACGTTTCGGCGCGAATTATAAGAATTAATAATATACCTGGTGCAAGTGCCACAAATATCAATCTGAAGAACAAAAAACCTGCTTATTCACGCAGTTGCGCGTAAAGTAAGCAGGCTTACTTTTTCTGGCAAGGATTTCCTTTCATGTTCGATACCACCCTGCTGATCCTCCTGGGTCTGGCGGCGCTCAGCTTCGTCAGTCATAACACCACCGTAGCCGTCTCCATCCTGGTACTGATTATTGTTCGTGTCACTCCGCTTAATACCTTTTTCCCGTGGATTGAAAAACAGGGGCTGACCATCGGAATTATTATCCTGACCATCGGCGTCATGGCGCCCATTGCCAGCGGTACCCTGCCCCCTTCTACGCTTCTGCATTCCTTCGTTAACTGGAAATCGCTGGTGGCGATAGCGGTTGGCGTCTTCGTCTCGTGGCTGGGGGGACGCGGCGTCGTGCTGATGGGTAGCCAGCCGCAGCTGGTGGCCGGGCTACTGATTGGCACCGTACTGGGCGTAGCGCTGTTTCGCGGCGTTCCGGTGGGCCCGTTGATTGCCGCCGGGCTGGTCTCCATTCTTATTGGGAAGTCGTAAGGCTCGCCAGATAGCGCCCCGGCGTCTGGCCGAGTCCTTTACGAAACATAGTGATAAATGCAGTTGTGGAGTCATAGCCGAGCGCCAGCGCCACCTGCTGCACCGCCATTCCACGCACCAGCAACTGCAACGCCAGAATCAACTGCAACTGATGCCGCCAGCGGCGAAAATTGAGCCCGGTTTCTTTGACCACCAGCCGCGCCAGATTGCGCTCACTCATGGCAAAACGGCTGGCCCACTGGCTGAGCGTCTGCCACTGCGCGGGCTCCGCCTCCATGGTCTCGACCATCAGGCGGATCTTCGGATGCCCCGATACCGGTAGCTGTAGCTGCTGCTCGGCCTGTTGCGGGAGCTCATCGAACAGTACCTGCGTCAGACGCTGATTTTGCGGCGTCTGTCGCGCATTACCAGGCCGTTGCGCGAGCGCCAGAATCAACTCGCGCACCAGCGGTGAAATTTTCAGGGAACAGCAGTGATCGGGCATCTGCGCCGCGCCGGGTTCGATAAACAGAAAACAGAGCTGCGCCTGCGGCGTCGCCCGATTGCTGTGCGGCATACCGCCGGGGATCCATACCGCAAACTGTGGCGGCACCATCCAGCGCGCGTTTTCCACCTCACAGGTGATCGCGCCGTGCAACGCCAGAATCAGTTGCCCTTTACGATGCTGATGCTGTGGGATGTACTGCTCATCGGGTGCAACCTGAACGCTGAATGCCACTGCCGCATCATGATGACCGTCGGGGTGATAACCATCGAGACCAAGACCCAACATAATTTTGTCCGAATTTAGCGATAATTTGTCATTTTAGCTTGATTTCATCCTGTACTAAACAGGGTATCGTCTTCCTCCCATCGTTTTATTGAGAATGCTATGCGTACTGTTTCACCTTCTGCCACCCGCCACACCTGGCTTTTGATTGCGGGCATCTTACTGATCGCCTCGACGCTACGCGTCACCTTTACCGGAGCCGCGCCACTGCTTGACGCTATTCGCGCGCAATACAGCTTAACCACTGCCCAAACCGGTTTGCTGACAACCCTTCCCCTGCTGGCTTTTGGGCTGGTCTCCCCACTGGCTGCGGGGATCGCGCAGCGGCTGGGCATTGAACGCAGCCTGTTAGTCGCCCTGCTACTCATTTGCAGCGGTATTGCGGTGCGCTCGTTACCGGCAGTGAGTCTGCTGTTCGTCGGCACGGCGATCATTGGTTGCGGAATTGCGTTGGGTAACGTACTGCTGCCGGGGTTAATCAAACGCGATTTTGCGGGCAACGTCGCCCGCATGACCGGAGCATATTCTGTCACCATGGGGGCCGCCGCCGCACTGGGCTCCGCCATGGTCGTGCCGCTGGCTCTAAACGGTTTCGGCTGGCGTGGCGCATTACTGGGGCTGATAGTCTTTCCGCTCCTGGCGTTACTGCTGTGGTTACCGCAGTGGCGCGCGGCCAAAACCGCCACGCTGACCACCTCGCGTACCCTGAAAAGCCGCGGGATTTGGCGTTCATCGCTGGCGTGGCAGGTCACTCTCTTTTTGGGGATCAACTCACTGGTCTATTATGTCGTGATCGGCTGGCTGCCCGCTATTTTGATTGGGCAGGGCTACAGCGAAGCGCAGGCGGGTTCGCTGCACGGGCTGTTGCAGTTGGCAACCGCCGCGCCGGGATTGGTGATTCCGCTGATCCTGCATCGGCTCAAAGATCAGCGCGGGATCGCCATCCTCGTCGCGCTAATGTGTGCCGTGAGTGCGGCGGGCTACTGGCTCTTCCCGGCGCAGGCCGTGGTCTGGACGCTCATTTTCGGCTTCGGTTCCGGGGCGACAATGATCCTCGGTCTGACCTTTATTGGCCTGCGCGCCAGCTCGGCACATCAGGCAGCGGCACTGTCGGGAATGGCGCAGTCTGTGGGTTATTTGCTGGCAGCCTGTGGGCCGCCGCTGATGGGAAAAATCCACGACGCCAGCGGTGACTGGCATATACCGCTCTACGCCGTGGCGGTCATTTCACTGGTGATGGCGCTGTTTGGCGCACTCGCCGGACGCGACCGGGAAATTCACTAAGCGTTTAATTGGCCGCTGCGTACAGGAAAGCCTGTACCAGCGGCGCAGGGCGACCTTCCAGCGCATTGCGTTCATGCTGGAATAGGGTCGCCACAAAAAACGGATGCGTCACCAGTTCAACGGCGCGAATCTCCCCTTCTTCATCCCAGCCGGTCACCCGCAGCGGCTGATCCTGTAACGCCGCCGCGAATTCCGCTGAAATCCCGTAGTTACAGTGGTATCCCTCTGTAATTTCATCGCGCCCGTACGCGCGCGCAATCAGCGTGTTGGCGCGCAGTTCGACAGTGTCGGTTTTTTCCACCAGCGAGCAGCTCAGTGGCGCAATCACCATGCGGCCTTCGCTGTCGGTCTCGGCGTGAGCCGCATCGTCCCATCCCATGACATTACGCGCGTATTCAATCACCGCATGCTGGAAACCACCACAGGTACCCAGGAATGGCAGGCTGTTTTCGCGCGCGTAACGAATCGCCAAAAATGCGCCTTCACTGTTTTTATACGGACTGGCCGGTACCACCCAGATGGCGTCGAAATCGGTTAAATCATCGATGCTGTGGATATCTGAAGTCGCGAGCCAGTGGTAGTCCACGGGAATATCCAGCACCGCCGACGCGTCATCGATCGCCAGCGGAATCGCCTGATGGGCTGTCACGTCTGGGTTGTAGTCGCCAACCAGGGCAATGCGAAGGGTATTTTTGACAGCAGGGTTTTCCATGAGTGGTCCTTATACATAACAATTTTTCGAACAACATGATGCGCGTAATCCTGGTGGAGTCGCCCTTGAATAGCAATACCCGGGAGGGGGTGGTATTGTGGAAAGTCTATCATCTGGATGAGCGTAAAGGAGGCAGGAGATGATCCAGTGTAAACGCGTTTATGACGCAGCAACACCCGAGGATGGTTATCGCGTGCTCGTCGACCGGCTATGGCCACGCGGCATCAAAAAGGAAAACCTTGTCTACGATGACTGGTGTAAAGTGCTCACGCCCTCCGCCGAACTGCGCAAGGCGTATCACAGCGAGGTGATCGATTTTGCGACCTTCTGCCAGCACTACCGCGATGAACTGAATCAGCATCGCGAGGAAGGCATTCGTCTGCAAGGTATCGCCAATACCCAGGGCCTTACGCTACTTTATGCTGCGACCAATACCACACAAAACCATGCGCGCGTGTTAGCCGACTGGTTGAGCAAACTGTAAAGCGCCTCAATGCTACGCCTGGCGGCGTAGCATTATGCAAGACTGAGCGTTTTCTCCGCTTCGGGCAACGCATCCGGCGTAAGCGGCAAAAGATACTCGCTGCGCACAAACGCGAATCCGTATTGCCCATCTGCCGCCCGCACATCACCGGTAACCAGCCATAACGCGCGGGGTGATTGCGCAGGCATTTGCGTCATCACGCCATTCACCGGATTTAAAATACGCTCTCCCGGCGCGCAAAGCGCAAACAGCTCAACGGCTTTACCAATATTCGCGCGACCTGCTGGGGTACGCGCGGCAATAATCAGGGCAGTGCTACCCGGTTTATGCAAAAACATGCTCTCGTTCTACTCACGTTCTTCGGTTAAGAATTATCCGAAACGAAGTTTACTCAAGAGCCGCGATATTGTCACGATTTCTGCGGATGATCGCGCCGCCAGAGCGCCCACTCATCTATACGCTCGCCACCCGGCAATAGGCAAAGATTGCTCTCTCCCTGCGCACTCTTTTGCGTAATCAATTTACCGCCCTTTTCCACGCAGTACACCGACGCCGGGTTAGCCATACCTATCTGTTTTGGCGGCGGTGGCGCATCGGGTTGTTGTTGTGCGCATCCGACAAGAAGTAGTGCGGCACCGATCAGAATCTGTTTCGACATGCTTTTTCCTTTTAGATGAGGTTTCACTTTAAACTCCATGATTTCTCCATTTTAACTGCACTTTTGCCGAATAAAGTACTCCCCGTTCTCGAACTGACCAGAGAACAGATCATTCCATAATCAATGAGTTTTTGCCCCATCTCCCCCGATGGGGCTTTTTTTTGTCCTCAAAGCCTTATTTTCCTGCGCCAGAATGTATAAAATTTGATATATCCAGGCTGTATTCTTATTGCGCAGTCAGAAAATTCTTACCAACGTACCGCAATCTCCACCGCTGTACGGGAGCTTTTTTCATGTCCGACAACATTCTTGCCCGGGTATCACATACCCTTGCCACAGAACAATCACTGGAGTGTCTGGTTCGCCAGTTGCTCGAAATGCTTGAGCTGGTCACCAATATGGAGTCAACGTATCTGACTAAAATCGATACGGAAGCCCAGCTGCAACATATTGTTTATGCGCGCAATAGCGGTGAAATGACCATCCCGGAAAACGCCTCCGTTCCCTGGGAAGAGTCGTTATGCAAACGGGCGATGGATGAGAACTTTTTCTTTTGTAATGACGTCGATGTCCACTGGGCCGATTGTGAGCGTGCGCGCGAGCTTGGTATCACCACCTTTCTCAGTACCCCGGTGCATCTGGCGGATGGTTCACTGTATGGAACGCTATGCGCCTCCAGTAAGCAAACCATGCCCTTTAGCCTGAACGGTGAGCAGGTGCTACAACTGTTCGCCAGTATCATTGCGCGCTACATTGAAAAAGAGTCGCTGGTGAATCAGTTGCGCGCGGCGAATGCGGCGCTGATATACCACTCCTACACAGATGCATTAACCGGATTGCCTAATCGCCGGGCGATATTTGAAAATCTGGAGACGATGTTCTCTCATGCCCAAAAAGTGGGCTGCCATATTACATTAGCCTATATCGACCTCGATGACTTTAAGGCAATCAATGATCGCTACGGACATCACTGTGGCGATCAGTTCTTACAGCAGATTGGGCAACGGCTTTTAGACTTCAAAACGGAAGATGGCCTTGTAGGCCGCCTGGGTGGCGATGAATTTCTGGCTGCGGTACTCTGTACCTCAACGCATAAACCAACGCAGTTTGTCACTTCGTTGCGCGAGCAGCTCAGTGGGGATTATTTATTAGCAGAAACCACCTTCCACTATCCGGGAACCAGTATCGGCGTGATTGATATTGACCCTAACACAACGGATATTGAAAGCGCTATGCGAGACGCTGATGGAGCGATGTATCTGGATAAACAAATGCGCCGTCAGGTGTATTCGCCATGGTATAACGGTTAAGATTCACCCTACGCAATATGAATAAATAACATTCAGGATAAAATAATGAGGCTTGGTATCGCTTTTCCTATCGTCATCTTTATAGTGGCGGTCATTTTTCTGGGCTGGTTCTTTATCGGCGGTTACGCACTTCCGGACGGTGTAAGATGAGAAAAACAACCATCATTATGTTGATTGTTGCAATTGTTGCCGTCGCCGGGACTCAACTGGGCTGGTGGTAATCCGCACAAAGGCCGGTTTTCCGGCCTGATGACGCCTTTTCGCCCTTCTTCATGCGATACATGTCGGCATCCGCCTGCTGGATTGCGTTATCCAGATTATCTGCACCTGTCGACATTCCCCATGATACGGATAACGGCACCCTTTCGCCCTCGACCGTAAAAGCATGCTGCGTTATTTGCAAAGCAATACGTTCCGCGATATAGCGCGCCTCCTCTTTGCTCGCGCTGGCCAGCAGGATGACAAACTCATCACCGCCAGTACGGATCACCAGATCATGAGCGGCCCGTACATTATTCAACATACATTGCGCGATAACCTTTAGCGCGCGGTCGCCCACGCTATGGCCCCAGGCATCGTTTATCGCTTTAAACTTGTTGCAATCAAAGAGGAGCACTGTTGTATAACGTAATTCATGCTTCTGAATGAGTTCCAGGATATTACGCGTGTAACTACCGGTAAGTGCATCAGAATAGAATCGATTGTCACCTTTATTTAACCGACGGCGAATAACAAAGAACAGTAATATAAAGAGTAACGGCGTCAGCAGAACAGCAGTGGAAGCCATCGGATCATGCAAAATGTATAAATAAAGCGGTAGTGCATAGCGGAATTCATAACGCTCGGAGAGATCGTAAACCTGATAAACCGTTGGCCAGTCGCAGTTATCTGTCAAGCAAAGATGACTACCGTCCTGTCGGTTAACAAATTTCAGCATCAGCTCAGAAGGGACGTTATTTTTGAACGACTCGCGTAAGGCGCGCTGTAACTCTGGCTTCGAAAAATCGTACAGTAAATAACCGACTATATGATTACTCACCTGCCCTGCAGAAAGATCGTAGATATAACTTACCAGGCTGTAGGCTTTTTCGCCGGTTATTTTATCCGTATAAAAATTGGTCGAACTCCGCGCTTTTTTACGAGAATCTTTGAGTAATAAGCGGTCATAAAACGATTCAGGAATCTGGAAAAAGGCGGCAGGATTACGCGCCATTTGAGACGTATCAAAGGAAAAACGAACCGAGTCTTTACTGGTAAACCAATAAAACCAGTGCGCATCATGCGCCACAATATAACGATGGGTATCATAATGCCCAGGATTCAGCGTGTTCATTCTGGCACGCACAAACTCACCTGCGGCAAACATACAGCGCGCTTCTTTGCTCTGCGTTCTGGATATCAGCGTACCGTACCCCGGATTGATAACCGACCGGTCAGCATTGATACCCCATTCGTCACGATTACGTGGACGAAAATCGCTCAAGCTACCGCACAGGTTATTACTTTTTAGCTGCTGATAGCGCACACCTGCGGCATCGGCAATTAATTCATTATCATTGAAGATGGCCAGCATATTGCTTTCCAGCGCATTAATGCCGTCATTGACCTGAGTAATCGCACGCTGATACATAAAAAAGAGATACAGGAAAATTAACAGGCCTGTGACCCCTGCGGCCACCAGCAATGCCTGCTTCTTTCGTAAGCTGTCCTGAACACGTCTCACATGCGCACCATCATAAAAGTCATCCTTTTAAACGTAACACACTTTGTGTTTTTAGCGTGTCCAGAAAGAACCTATCAGAAAAATAGGCTATTCATGCATTAAATGCATGGTTATTAACAAATTATTGTACAACTGGATACTTTATGTGCATGAGAATTAAGCGCAAAGATGGAGGAGATCGTGAGGAATACGGAGTAATCTTATCTACTAATGCATGGGCTTTTATAACAATCGTCTCAGCTGAATCGCATAGACTATTTACAGCGACAGCGTGTTACTGGAGACACTTATAATGAAAAAATTGCTCGCATTCTCTTTATTAATTGTATTGAGCAGCACACTCAGCGGATGCATCATCGATCACGATCATCACCATCGTGGCGGACATCACCACTCACACCATCGTTGATAGCAAGGAAAATTCAGGCGAGCAGTGCTCGCCTGATCTATTTAACTGTGACTCTCTTTGGGGCCCAGGAAAATAAACCCGAATGGAATTGATCCCAGTACGGTGAAAATGCAGCTGTAGACCATGACCATCGCGCCCTGTAAAAAGAACATGCCCGTTGTCCACTCTGAATAAGGCAGGTTGTACTCACGCACCACACCGCCAAACGTTGCCCGCCCCACGACAAACAACGCAATCACAAATATTGTACAGGCACACAGCAGAAATTTTTTACCGTTCCTTGTCCGCAATTTTTCCAGCACCATACTCAACGCTCCCCTTCATGGCGATATATTACGCTGTAGTTGTAACATTTATGTGCCGATAAATGAATTTTTTTGTGAATTTGCAGTAATCTACCCCTTTTAAAGTAGCATTTAAAATGCACTTTTTGATAAATTTTCACCTGCACTTCGTGCTCTAATAACCCGTAACAAAACAGGGGGAAACATGTTACGGATTCCGCAAAGTTGTGTTCATACGCGTTCTACGCCGTTCTGGAACAAAGAGACGGCACCTGCCGGAATTTTCCAGCGTCATCTCGATAAAGGTACGCGCCAGGGTGTCTACCCTCGTCTGTCAGTACATAAAGGGGCGGTGAAATACCTGGGCTATGCTGGTGAAACGATTGAACAGCCTGAAGCCGAGCTACTGATTGAAGCGGGTCACTTTGGCGTGTTCCCACCTGAGAAATGGCATCGGATAGAACTGATGACCGAAGATACTGTTTTTCAAATTGATTTTTTCGTGGAAGCTGATGTTTTGCGATCCCTTTAAGCTCACAAGGCGACGAGTAAGGAGCCCATTATGCTGCGTATTCCTGAAAATTTTGTTCATTCCCGTTCAACACCGTTCTGGAATAAAGACAGCGCGCCAAAAGCGCTGTTCACTCACCACAACACCAAAGCACATGTTTATGGCCGCCTGTCGGTAATGCAGGGCGCGGTACGCTACTTTGGTTTTCCTGACGCCGAGGCCACTGAGCCTGACGTCGATATCGTCATTGAGGCCGGTTCCTTCGGTATTTCGCCGCCGCAAAAATGGCACCGAATCGAGCTGCTGACCGACGACACTTATTTCAATATCGATTTCTTTGCCGACCCGGATGTCAAACTTGAAGGCGCAGGCCTGGGCAAAGTGGTTAATTCGCATAAGGAGTAAACATCATGGGTAAAGCAACCTATACGGTGACCGTCACGAACAACAGCAACGGCGTTTCAGTAGATTATGAAACCGATAAACCGATGGAGCTGCTGATACCTGATGTTGCTGCCGATGTGGTAAAAGATCTGATCAACACCGTGCGAGCATACGATACCGAGAATGAACACGACGTGTGTGGCTGGTAACGTATCCGGCGGAAGAGACAGCGGGAGCCAATGGGCTCCCGCTTTTAATTACTTCAGCGCAATCCGCGCCACGCTATCCGGGCCTTTAGTGGTGCTGTCATCATTGAAGTCTTGCTTCAGAGTGACATATAGCGTTTGACCGTCCGGCGTCAGCAGCAGGCTGTTCGGGCGTGCGTCAAACGACCAACTTTTCTTCACCGCATAGGTGGTGGCATCCAGTTGCAACACTTTCTTCGATTCACGCTGGCTGATAAAGATCTCATTGCGTTTCGCGTCAAACTTGATGCCCAGCGCATCACCTTCAAGACGTTTAATCACGCGTCCAGTGCGCTCATCAAACACCAGCGTGGTTTTCGCTTTTGAGTCATCGGTCACGAACAGGCGCCCCGTTTGTGGATCTGTCGCCATATTCAGGAACAGGTAGCTTTTGCCATCGCCTGCGGTCAGGCGTTTTTCAATACGGTAGTTTTTCGGGTTAATCACCAGAATTTCACCGCCGCCATTGGCCGCGTAAATACGATCGGTGGTAGGCGAGTAGATAAGTCCGGTCACCCATTTTCCGGCATTTTTGATGCGGGTTTTCAGGGTCATGGTTTTGGCATCCACCACCCAAATCAGGCCGGGATCTGCCACCCCGCCGATAAACAACAGTCCGTCGTGCCACAGGATTTCACGCGCGCCAACCGGGTCGCCGTCCGGGCCTTTTTCGCTAAATTTCACCCGTTGCAGAATCTTGCCGGTTTTGGCATCCACTTTCGATACGGCACCATCAAGGGAGTTGGTGGTGTAGAAGACGCTACCATCCGGCTCGCTCGCCATGCCAAAGTTTTTATAATCAGTATGCGTTTCGCCGGTAGTGGCAAGGGTTGCCGGGTCCAGACGATACAACACGCCACCGTTAATATCTTTAAAACCCTGTGCGCTGGCGACATAAAGCGCCTTTTCCGTCGGCGCGTAATTCATCTCATAGAGTCCGTTCGCTAATACACGCTGAGTAACATCACTGCTGACAGCAAGCGGTTGCGTTTTGGATTCTACCGGCAGGTTCTTCGCCGCCTGAGACTGACATGCTGAAAGCCCCAGCGCAGCAGCAATCACAAAAGCCACCGTAACGTGACGGCGCGTAAGCACTAATTTCATTCTGTACTCCATTCGATGGATAAAGGTTCCCGTAAAGGCAACCATTAGAGAATGAGAATCATACTTATTATCGCCACTTTGGCAAACGGTCCCTGCTCTGCTGTCATATCGCCTCACCCGCTCTTTGCGGCGGTTAATCACCGTTCTCTTCGCACAACGCCCGCCCCAGGCCTGTTGGCGAAAAACCCTTACAACACTGTGATAATTAAAGGGTTTACATTAACTTACACTTTAGATGAGATCATCTCTCAATTATGTAAAGCAAATGATTATCATTGCCATTCGCTCATCAAGGGCGATGGTTACAGTGGCAGGTTTTTCTATAACAAACACAACATATGAGAACGTACAATGGGTTGTTTTGACAGGGTTCCCCGTTCCGCACAGAGATCTTCAGCAAAGGCATCACGCTTTCTTTTTACAAGCCTGGCGGCGATGATTCATCTCGCCCTCGCCTCTGGCTCGGCTGTCGCTGCGGAAAATACCGATACGCAGGATGTCATGGTGGTTGATGGTGCAGCGACGGATGCGGCAGACGGGATACAGGATGAGCACGACTACAGTGTAAAAACGACGCGTGCGGGCACCAAAATGCTGCTCACCCCACGGGATGTGCCACAGTCGGTAAGCGTCATTACCGAACAACGCATGCAGGACCAAAACCTCGAAACCGTCGGCGATGTGCTGGCGAATACCACGGGGATCTCCGCCAATATTTTTGACAGTGAACGCTCCAGCTATTTTTCCCGTGGTTTTTACATCAACAACTATACCTTTGATGATATTCCCACCTCCGTCAGCGATGAGTGGAACTTTGGCGACGCGGGTGACGACACCGCTATTTATGATCGAATTGAAGTGGTGCGCGGCGCAACCGGGTTGATGACCGGCGCAGGCAACCCGGCGGCCTCGGTCAATATGGTGCGCAAACGCGCCAATAGCCGTGAATTCATGGGCAACGTCGGTGTCACTTATGGCAGTTGGAATAAACAGCGCTATGTTGCCGATCTCTCAGCCCCGCTGAATGATACGGGCTCAGTGCGCGGCAGAATCATCGCCGGATATCAGGATCAGGACAGCTGGCTGGACCGTTATCATAAACGCAAAAAATTCTTCTACGGCGTGGTGGATGCTGACATTACTGACAACACGACCGTTTCGCTGGGCTATGATTATCAGCAAAGCACTACCCGCAATCCAACCTGGGGCGGGCTGCCAACCTGGTACAGTAATGGCGTAAAAACCCATTACGATCGCAGTACTAACCCTTCAGCAGACTGGGCGCACTATTATCTTGAATCACGCAAAGTTTTCGCCGACCTGACCCGCGAATTTGATAATGGCTGGAGCCTGCGGGTGAATGGTACGCATGCGGAAGCCTCGTTTGACTCGAAACTGCTCTACTCTTTCGGCTTCCCGGATCAATCCACCGGGGAAGGCCTGTCCGGTTATGGCAGTCTCGATCGAGGCAAGCGGAAACTCGATTCCGTGGATACCTACACCACCGGCCCCTTCATGCTGCTGGGACGCCAGCACGAGCTGGTGGCGGGCATGAGCTACAGCCGACAGACCAACCGCTATTACAGCGCCGGGGCGGATATTGATGCAGCAGACATTGGCGTGTTTGATAACAACTGGAACGGCAGCCTCACGGAGCCCGCGTGGAGCGACTGGACGCTAACGTCCGATGACATCGTACGGCAAAAATCTGCTTACACTGCGGCGCGTTTCTCGCTGGCCGACCCGGTCTCCTTGATTGTGGGCGCGCGCTACACCCAGTGGAGCACCCACGGCTCGAGCGGGGATATGAGCAAAAACAACATCACGCCGTATGCCGGGCTGGTCTATGACATCAATGAAATCTGGTCGGCGTATGCCAGTTATACCTCCATCTTCCAGCCGCAGACCTACCGCGACCAGAAAGGCAGTTACCTCTCGCCGGTCACCGGAAAAAGTTACGAAACGGGCCTGAAATCCGCCTGGCTGGACGGTCGGTTAACCGCGACGGTTGCCGTGTTCCGCATTGAGCAGGATAACGTAGGCCAGGCCGATGGCGATAATCACGTCAACGGCAGCAGCGAGCAGGCCTACTACGCAGCAAAAGGCGCGGTCAGCAAGGGCGCGGAGTTTGAGCTGAACGGTGCGGTGACCGATAACCTGCAAATGACCTTTGGCGCCACGCGCTACGTCGCACGCGATTCCACAGGGCGCTTCAACAGCAATATGCCTCAGACGCAGTTTAAGCTCTTCAGCCGTTACCAGTTACCGATGCTGCGCGACCTGACCGTGGGCGGCGGCCTCACCTGGCAGAATCGAACGTATCAGGATGCCAGTGGACCGGATGGTGAAACCGCCCGCGTCCATCAGGGCAGTTATCCATTGGCGAATCTGTTTGCCCGCTACCAGGTCACGAAACAGCTGGCGGTGCAGGCGAATATCGAAAACCTCTTCGACCGCGAATACTATTCCTGGGCCAGTGATTACGTGGTGTATGGCGAACCGCGTAACTATTCAGTGAACGTCTCCTGGGCATTCTGACCCACACACGCAGAGGATATCCTCTGCGTTTTTCCCTTTCCCCCCTCCGCTTTCAGACTGATTAACCGCGCATTAACTGGATCTTAGCGCGATGTTATTCCAGGCTTGAAAGCATGAAACATACCACTGCACTGGGCATAACCGGTTTTTCGCTTATCGCTGTAACCTACGGGATGGCGAGATTCTCGTGGGGATTGATGATGCCGGAAGTGGTGAAAGAGGTGCCGTTTAGCCCGCAAATCGCCGGGATTATCGCCGCCTGTAGCTACCTGGCCTACTGCCTGGCGATCGTTTGTGCACCGTTTCTGGTCTCGCGTTTCGGCCCACGGATGCCGGCGCTGACTGCTGCACTGGCGGCAGCGCTTGGGCTCATTTTGCTGGCGCTGGCGCACTCCCCGTTCATGCTCGCCGTCGGGCTTTTTATCGCAGGCACTAGCGCAGGGTTATCATCTCCGGCGCTGGCAGAGGCTGTCTCACAGCGAATTTCCGCGCCCCACCAGCCACAGGTGAATACCGTCATCAATGCGGGTACCGGCGCGGGAATTATTATCAGCGTTCCCATAGTAATGGCGATGCCCGGCGGCTGGCGAATGGCATGTGTGTCCTTTGCCGCACTGGCAGCGCTGTGTCTGGCAATGGCTTATCGGCACCTTCCTGACCGACCACATGCAAAATCAGCGCATCTCCCCTTCAGCCTACGTGAATTGCTTTCTCCCGCGTTGTTACGCTTATCCATCATCGCCCTGATAAGCGGGGCTGCGAGCGCAGCCTGGTGGAGTTTTGGCCCGGATATACTGAGCCATCATCTCACGGTGAAGGCACAGCTTCGCAGCCTGCTGTGGCTGATAAGCGGTGCAGCAGGCATTCTGGCGATATTTACCGGATTATTAGCTCGCTATCTGACCTGGACGCATATTTATCGTTTATCCCAGATTTGCATGGCGCTGCCGTTGCTGTTGATGGCTTTTTCACAAAGTTACTCAGGATGGTTGATTCCCGCCGTGGCGATGTGCGGCGCCGGGTATGTCACGCTGTCTGGCGTGTTGCTGGTGTATGCCGCGGAGAGTGTCCGTGAAGCGCCAGCAGCAGGCGTTAGTGTCGCGTTCTTTATGCTGGCCGCCGGGCAGGTTGTTGGCTCCGCATTATTCGGGCAAATTTATGCACAGTACAGCGTAGTCGTAGCATTGATTGTGTTTGCCGGGATGTCGGGGGGAATGCTGTTTACCGTGCCCAGGAAACAATGTGAAGAATTCAGACCGTTAAAGAAAAATCAATAAAGGGAAACGGAACCTTGTGTTCCGTTTTTATGTGGAAGCCCTGTACAGTCTTATTAGGCGCAAATACCACCAATGCATCTACTGCAAATAGTGCTATTTCCGATCAATTATACGCGGTATATGCATTCGCTGAAATGATTCAGGTACAGGTCTCATGTCCCGGATTCGGGGGTTTACAAAGATCGTGTCCGCCGGGATATCTTTATTTACAAAGGACATCGCGCCGATGACGACATTATCCCCAATGGTGATTGGCCCAACCAAACAGGAATTAGCCCCGAGATCGACATTATTCCCGATAGTCATGACTTCGTCATCTCGCATGCTTACGGTCCCGCCTAACGTAGTGTTCTGGCGAATAATGCAATGTTCGCCGATGTGCGCCCTACTGGTAATGACAATTCCCATATGATGCGGAATATGCAGGCAAGCACCAATCTTAGCATCAAGCGCAATGTCACAGGCGTATTTGTCTTTTAACTTTGCGGCAATCGCGGATGCGGCTTTTTTCTGCGCTTTAGAACCGTGCCGGCTCATTTCACTGGCCAAGCGCCACCAGAAAAGAAAGTTTCTCCTGCGATTCTTTTTATTTCTTAACAGTCTATGCCATGAAAACGACTCTTTGCGCACAACTTCAACTCGCCAGAATTCCATAAGGTCATGAGATTTATTCGAAAAAACAAACAAAATACAAAGAAAAGTATTAATAACAAACCCCTTTTGTGAATCAATTCACAAATTAGGATTCTCCCCGCCTGACGAGAAGAAATATAAAGAAGCCTGTCTTTTAGGCCATTGAAATAAATTTGCTTGGGCAATGAAATACGTGAAAAGGAGCCTTTCGGCCCCTTTTGCTTTCTCAGAAAGCTAACATTACATATTCGCGATAATCGCGTCACCAAACTCTGAACATTTCAGCAGTTTAGCGCCTTCCATCAAACGTTCAAAGTCATAGGTCACGGTCTTGTTAGCAATCGCGCCTTCCATGCCTTTAACAATCAGGTCAGCCGCTTCGAACCATTCCATATGACGCAGCATCATTTCTGCGGACAGAATAATGGAGCCTGGGTTGACTTTATCCTGGCCTGCGTATTTCGGTGCAGTACCGTGGGTTGCTTCGAACAGAGCACATTCGTCGCCGATGTTCGCGCCCGGAGCAATACCGATACCGCCAACCTGCGCTGCCAGGGCGTCAGAAATGTAGTCACCGTTCAGGTTCATACAGGCAATCACGTCGTACTCAGCCGGACGCAGCAGGATCTGCTGCAGGAAAGCATCCGCGATAACGTCTTTCACAACGATCTCTTTACCCGTTTTCGGGTTTTTGATTTTCAGCCACGGGCCGCCGTCGATCAGTTCGCCACCGAACTCTTCGCGAGCCAACTGGTAACCCCAGTCTTTGAACGCCCCTTCGGTGAACTTCATGATGTTGCCTTTGTGAACCAGAGTCACAGAGTCACGGTCGTTAGCAATTGCGTATTCGATAGCGGCGCGTACCAGGCGTTTGGTGCCTTCTTCGGAGCACGGCTTAATGCCGATGCCGCAATGTTCCGGGAAGCGAATTTTCTTCACGCCCATCTCTTCGCGCAGGAATTTAATCACTTTTTCTGCATCAGCAGAGTCCGCTTTCCACTCGATGCCCGCGTAGATATCCTCTGAGTTTTCACGGAAGATAACCATGTCGGTCAGTTCAGGGTGTTTAACCGGGCTTGGGGTGCCCTGGTAGTAACGCACCGGGCGCAGGCAAACGTAGAGGTCCAGTTCCTGACGCAGGGCAACGTTCAGAGAACGGATACCGCCGCCAACTGGTGTGGTCAACGGGCCTTTGATGGCAACGCGATATTCGCGAACCAGATCCAGCGTTTCAGCTGGCAGCCAGACATCCTGGCCATAAACCTGAGTGGATTTCTCGCCGGTGTAGATTTCCATCCAGGAAATTTTACGCTCACCTTTGTAGGCTTTCTCAACTGCGGCATTCACAACTTTGATCATCGGTGGGGTTACATCAACACCGATGCCGTCGCCTTCAATGAATGGGATAATCGGATTGTGCGGCACATTCAACTTGCCGTCTTTCAGGGTGATTTTTTGACCTTCTGCCGGAACAACTACTTTGCTTTCCATTCACCTCTCCTTCGAGCGCTTCTGGTGTGCTCGTCATCCTTTACGCCACAGGTTCTCGCTGTTTACTACATGCCGGTTAAACCCCGGGAATGCACTGTCTTACCGCCTTCCTGCAACACAAAGAGTTAGAGCATTTTTGTTAATGATTTGTAATGATCGTGTCAATACTACCTTATTGTTCGGCGCCATGAAAGACACTCGTTATTAGGCTATAATGCGCGAATACATAACATCTGAAAATACCATGCAGAAAACTTCTTTTAGAAATCACCCGGTTAAGCGATTCAGCACGAAACAAGCTGCCAAACAACGTAAAGATAACCCGCCAAAACGCGTAGTTTTGTTCAATAAACCCTACGATGTTTTGCCGCAATTTACTGACGAAGCGGGCCGCAGCACGCTGAAAGATTTTATTCCGGTGCAAGGCGTATACGCCGCCGGACGTCTCGATCGCGATAGCGAAGGCCTTTTAGTGCTCACCAACGACGGTGTGTTGCAGGCACGCTTGACGCAACCGGGCAAGCGCACCGGAAAAATTTACTATGTGCAGGTTGAAGGTGAACCGAGCGAGGAATCGCTGGCGGCTTTGCGCACGGGTGTGACGCTCAACGATGGCCCCACACTGCCCGCAGGTATTGAAGTGGTCAATGAACCCGAATGGCTGTGGCCGCGTAATCCGCCGATTCGCGAGCGTAAATCAATCCCCACCACCTGGCTGAAAGTCACGCTGTACGAAGGCCGCAACCGTCAGGTACGCCGCATGACGGCTCATGTCGGCCACCCTACGTTGCGTCTGATTCGCTACGCGATGGGTGATTATCGTCTGGATGGGCTGGCAAACGGCGAATGGCGTGACGCCGAATAAAAAGGAGAGAACATGTTCAAACCTCATGTGACCGTCGCGTGCATTGTGCATGCCAAAGAGAAATTTCTGGTTGTTGAAGAGACCATCAACGGTAAAGCATTATGGAATCAACCCGCGGGACACCTTGAAGCTGATGAAACACTAGTCCAGGCCGCTGAGCGTGAACTGTGGGAAGAAACCGGGATTCGCGCCACGCCGCAGCACTTTATCCGTATGCACCAGTGGATAGCGCCCGATAAAACGCCGTTCCTGCGTTTTTTATTTCTGATTGAGCTGGAGGATATTTGTCCGACCGAACCGCACGACAGTGACATTGATCGCTGCCTGTGGGTCAGTGCTGAGGAAATTCTTAATGCCCCTCACCTGCGTTCAAAGCTGGTCGCGGAAAGCATTCACGCCTACCAGAGCGGCGAGCGTTATCCTCTCTCGCTTATCGGCGCATTTAACTGGCCGTTTACAGAGGGTGTCAAGTAAAGGGCTGCGTGCTAGAATATGCCGCCTTGAAGTTCAATGTCGTGAGTATTCCAATGTCAGAAAGCCAGAAAAAAGTGATCGTCGGCATGTCCGGCGGTGTTGATTCCTCCGTCTCAGCCTACCTGTTGCAACAACAAGGTTATAAGGTTGAGGGCCTGTTCATGAAGAACTGGGAGGAAGACGACGGCGAGGAATATTGTACTGCCGCCGCCGACCTTGCCGATGCGCAAGCGGTCTGCGATAAGCTCGGCATTGAGCTGCACACCGTTAACTTTGCTGCTGAATACTGGGACAACGTTTTTGAACTCTTCCTGGAAGAGTACAAAGCGGGCCGCACGCCAAATCCGGATATCCTGTGCAACAAAGAGATCAAATTCAAAGCCTTCCTTGAATTCGCCGCAGAGGATTTAGGTGCTGATTACATCGCCACCGGCCACTATGTGCGCCGTAAAGATGTGGACGGCAAAAGCCAACTGCTGCGCGGGCTGGACGGCAATAAAGATCAGAGCTACTTCCTTTACACACTCGGCCACGAACAGATTGCTCAAAGCCTCTTCCCGGTTGGCGAGCTGGAAAAACCGCAGGTGCGTAAAATCGCTGAAGAGCTGGATCTCATCACCGCGAAGAAAAAAGACTCTACCGGTATTTGTTTCATCGGTGAGCGTAAATTCCGTGAGTTCTTAGGTCGCTACCTCCCCGCTCAGCCGGGTAAAATCGTCACGGTTGATGGCGAAGAGATTGGCGAACACCAGGGGTTGATGTATCACACCCTGGGCCAGCGTAAAGGCCTTGGCATTGGCGGAACCAAAGAAGGGACAGAAGATCCGTGGTACGTTGTCGATAAAGATGTCGAAAACAATATTTTGGTCGTAGCCCAGGGCCACGATCATCCACGCCTGATGTCAGTGGGATTAATTGCCCAGCAACTGCATTGGGTCGATCGCGAACCGGTTAAGGGTACGTTCCGCTGTACGGTCAAAACACGTTACCGCCAAACGGATATTCCCTGCACCGTCACCGCACTGGATGAAGAGCGCATTGAAGTGCGTTTTGATGAGCCCGTTGCCGCAGTCACGCCGGGCCAGTCCGCCGTGTTCTACAACGGCGAAGTATGCCTGGGCGGCGGCGTGATCGAACAGCGCATCCCGCTGCCAGCATAATAAACAGCAGCCGTCTCCCCAACGCCGGGGCACCAGACGCCCTGGCCGCGCTTAAGCGCGGGGAATCAACAAGGAGTTAGCGTGGCGAAGAACTATTACGACATCACTCTGGCGCTGGCGGGTATCTGCCAGTCCGCCAGCCTGGTGCAACAATTGGCCCATCAGGGTCACTGCGATGGCGACGCGCTGCACGTGTCGCTGAACAGCGTTATCGATCTGAACCCGGATTCTACCCTCGGCGTATTCGGTGGCAGTGAAGCGAATCTTCGTCTCGGTCTGGAAACACTGTTAGGCGTGCTGAATGCCAGCAGCCGTCAGGGGCTCAATGCCGAGCTCACCCGCTATACTCTGAGTTTAATGGTGCTCGAGCGTAAACTGGCCTCCGCGAAAGGCGCGATGGATACACTCGGCAACCGCATCGCTGGCCTGCAGCGCCAGCTTGACCACTTTGATTTACAGTCTGAGACCCTGCTGAGCGCGATGGCCGGCATTTATGTTGATGTGATCAGCCCGCTTGGCCCGCGTATTCAGGTTACCGGCTCCCCTGCCGTACTGCAAAGCCCGCAGGTGCAGGCGAAAGTCCGCGCCTCGTTGCTGGCGGGCATTCGCTCTGCCGTGCTCTGGCACCAGGTTGGTGGTGGACGCCTGCAGCTCATGTTTTCCCGTAATCGCCTGACCACTCAGGCCAAACAAATTCTTGCTCATTTAACCCCGGAGTTATGATCTATGGAATTATCCTCACTGACCGCCGTTTCCCCTGTCGACGGCCGCTACGGCGATAAAGTCAGCGCGCTGCGCGGCATTTTCAGCGAATTCGGTTTGCTGAAATTCCGTGTGCAAGTTGAAGTGCGCTGGCTGCAAAAGCTGGCCGCACAGGCAGCGATCAAGGAAGTTCCTGCTTTTGCCGCAGACGCAAACGGTTTCCTCGATAAAATCGTTGCAGACTTCAATGAAGACGATGCCGCGCGCATCAAAACCATTGAGCGCACCACTAACCATGACGTGAAAGCGGTTGAGTATTTCCTGAAAGAAAAAGTGGCGGATGTCCCAGAACTGCATGCGGTTTCTGAGTTCATTCACTTCGCCTGTACCTCTGAAGACATCAACAACTTGTCTCACGCGCTGATGTTAAAAACGGCGCGCGATGAAGTGATCCTGCCCTACTGGCGCAAGCTTATCGACAGCATTAAAGACTTAGCGGTGCAGTATCGTGATATTCCGCTGCTGTCGCGTACGCACGGCCAGCCGGCGACCCCGTCCACCATCGGTAAAGAGATGGCCAACGTGGCCTACCGCATGGAGCGTCAGTATCGCCAGCTTAACCAGGTCGAGATTCTGGGTAAAATCAATGGTGCAGTCGGTAACTATAACGCCCACATTGTGGCGTATCCGGAAGTTGACTGGCATCAGTTCAGCGAAGAGTTCGTGACGTCTCTGGGCATTCAGTGGAACCCGTACACCACGCAGATTGAACCGCACGACTACATCGCCGAACTGTTTGACTGCATGGCGCGCTTTAACACCATCCTTATCGATTTCGATCGTGATGTGTGGGGCTACATCGCCCTGAACCACTTCAAGCAGAAAACCATCGCCGGTGAAATTGGTTCTTCCACCATGCCGCACAAAGTTAATCCGATTGACTTCGAAAACTCCGAAGGCAATTTGGGCCTGTCAAACGCCGTGCTTCAGCACCTGGCGAGCAAACTGCCTGTCTCCCGCTGGCAGCGTGACCTGACGGATTCCACCGTGCTGCGTAACCTGGGTGTCGGGATTGGTTATGCGATGATTGCTTACCAATCAACCCTGAAAGGTGTAAGTAAACTGGAAGTAAACCGTGACCGTCTGCTGGACGAACTGGATCACAACTGGGAAGTGCTTGCGGAGCCGATTCAAACGGTAATGCGTCGTTACGGTATTGAAAAACCGTACGAAAAACTGAAAGAGCTGACGCGCGGTAAGCGCGTTGATGCCGAAGGTATGAAACAGTTTATCGACGGTCTGGCCCTGCCGGAAGACGAAAAAGTTCGCCTGAAAGCAATGACGCCAGCGAATTATATTGGCCGCGCGATTCAGATGGTTGATGATCTGAAATAATGTATGCCCCTCCTTCCAATCGGGAGGAGGGTTTCTCGCCAAATCGAGTTCTCTGAATATCTTATTTTTTTCACCGCTAATATCCTATCCACGTCATCTATACTTCCACCACTGGCGGGAGCGTTAATGAATCAGTAAGACACTCCTGTATTTGGGGCGCGTTTTTCTCATCAGAGAATCACTATGTACAGAGTCATTCTTCCTTTTGTTGCTGCATTGCTCTTCTTCCTGAGCGGATCGTTCATTCTGAATTTACAAATTTGGTATTCCAACAAGAGTGAATATGTCGCGGCGGCCCAGTACGCGCTGAAAAATATCGATCAAATTCTGGAAGAGGCCAGCCAGGCTACGCAAACTGGATTGGCTGTAGCGCGCGCGCAATGCTCGCTGGAAGAACAATACCGACTTGCTACCGTCGCCACCCTCAAACCACACCTGAGAACAATTTTGCTCTTAAAGGAGGGCAAGATCTGGTGTACTTCTCTGCCGGGAAACCGTTTACTGCTCACCAACGTCACTGATTTGCCTGATAGCCCGCTTTTCCTTACCGCTTCCGGGCAAAACATTCACGACACCGCGTCAATGGTGTATCAAACCCGTACCGCAGACGTCACTATTCTGGTGACCGTAAGTGATTCACAGTTACGTACCGCTCTGTTTACCTCGCAACAAAATGTCGATCCACAATTAGTGATTGGACCGAACGCGCTCGGACTCAGGGGCGACGTTCGGACATTTCACCCCGGCGGAACGGAAACGGCGTTTATTAGCTCCGCTGCCTATCCTTTCGGGATTCAGTACCAATTGCCACCGTTATTTAGCCTGACGCGTATTTTCCACCAGGGAGGTGGAATGCTGCTCTTTATTTTCTTCATTTCCTGTATTGGTTTCTGGTTATTGAGGAAATATTCAGGCAATGTGGCGACGCCTGCGGATGCCCTAAGACAGGCTATTACCCTGGGGGAGATCGTTCCGTATTACCAACCCGTCGTGGATGGCAGAGACAACTCAATCCGAGGTATCGAAGTCCTCGCCCGCTGGAAACATCCCACCGCGGGGTTCATTTCTCCGGCAACGTTTATCCCGCTTGCGGAAAAAACCGGGTTGATCATCCCCCTGACCCAGTCCCTGATGCGGCAGGTGGTAGAACACATGAATTTAATCAGCACAAAACTTCCTGAAGGGTTTCATATCGGCATTAACGTTAGCGCCGCACATATCAATTCACCGGGGTTCGTTGAGGATTGTCTGAAGTACCAGTCTGGCTTTATTCATCAACATTTGACGCTGGTTCTGGAAGTGACGGAGCGAGAACCGTTATCTGTGGATGAGCAATTACTGAACAAACTTAACAGCCTTCATACGCATCATTTTGCTATTGCGCTGGATGATTTTGGCACCGGTTATTCTGGTCTCTCCTATCTTCATGACCTAAAAATTGATTACATCAAAATCGACCAAAGTTTTGTCGGCAGAGTAAATGACGATGAAGACTCCACAAAACTTCTGGATTGCGTGCTTGAGCTGGCGCGTAAGCTTTCGTTAATTATCGTGGCCGAAGGGGTTGAAACACGTACGCAGTTGGACTACCTCAACCGCAACCATATCACGCTGCTGCAAGGCTACTATTTCTATAAACCCGTAAAGTTTGTCGAACTGGTAAAAATATTACTGACGAAGCCAAAAGCCCGAATAGAGCGCTACATGGAACCCTAAATAAGGGAATCAGGATAACGCACCTTTTCCTGCCCGATGTTTAGTTTTAGTATAACCAGGCAGGGTTAAACTATTAGCTTCAATAATGATATGGAGAAAAAACATGCGCGTACTCGTGGTAGAGGATAACGCCCTGTTACGTCACCATCTGAAGGTTCAGCTTCAGGAGCTGGGTCATCAGGTTGATGCAGCGGAAGACGCAAAGGAAGCGGATTACTATTTGGGCGAGCATCTGCCGGATATCGCTATTGTCGACCTCGGGTTGCCGGATGAAGACGGTCTTTCTCTGATACGCCGCTGGCGCAGTCACGACATCTCGTTACCGGTTCTGGTACTGACCGCTCGCGAAGGCTGGCAGGATAAAGTCGAAGTGCTGAGCGCCGGGGCGGATGACTACGTCACCAAACCGTTCCATATTGAAGAAGTGGCTGCACGCATGCAGGCGCTGATGCGCCGTAACAGCGGTCACGCATCGCAGGTGATCTCCTTGCCGCCGTTCCAGGTGGATCTCTCACGTCGTGAACTGTCGATTAACGATGAAGTGATCAAGCTAACGGCATTCGAATACACCATTATTGAGACGCTAATCCGCAATAACGGTAAAGTCGTCAGTAAAGATTCCCTGATGCTTCAGCTCTACCCTGACGCAGAACTGCGTGAGAGCCACACCATTGATGTACTGATGGGGCGTCTGCGCAAAAAAATTCAGGCGCAATATCCGCATGACGTAATCAACACTGTTCGGGGACAGGGCTATCTGTTCGAACTGCGCGGATGAATAAGCTATTACGGCATATGCTGCCCCTCTCGCTGCGGGTTCGCTTCTTGCTGGCGACCGCAGCCGTGGTAATGGTGCTTTCTCTTGCTTACGGTATGGTCGCCCTGGTGGGCTACAGCGTCAGCTTCGACAAAACCACTTTTCGTCTGCTGCGCGGCGAAAGCAATCTGTTCTACACCTTTTCCAAATGGGAAGACGGAAAATTAACCGTCGATATGCCCGATAATCTCATCCGCCAAAGCCCGACAATGGCCATTATCTATGACACCAAAGGCAATTTGCTTTGGCAGCAGAAAGATATTCCCTGGCTCAAAAACCGTATTCAGAAGGAGTGGCTTCGCGGAAACGGTTTTCATGAGATTGAAGCGGACATAACCTCTTCCAGCACCTTGCTGACGGACAATCATGAAGCACAGGAACAATTAAGCGAAATTCGCAAAGAAGATGATGATTCTGAAATGACGCACTCGGTTGCCGTCAACAGCTACCCGGCTACAAAGATGATGCCCGCGCTGGTGATCGTGGTGATCGATACGATACCTATTGAGCTAAAACGCTCCTATATGGTCTGGAGCTGGTTTATTTACGTACTGGCGGCCAATCTCTTGCTGGTCGTTCCCCTGCTCTGGGTGGCGGCGCACTGGAGCCTGCGCCCGCTCGCGGCGCTGACTCGCGAGGTACGCGAACTTGAAGAGCATAACCGTGAAGCGTTAAACCCGGAAACCACGCGTGAGTTGACTGGTCTGGTACGCAATCTTAATCGCCTGCTGAAAAGCGAACGCGAACGTTATGATAAATATCGCACCACCCTCACCGACCTGACTCACAGTCTGAAAACGCCACTGGCGGTACTGCAAAGTTCACTACGTTCGCTACGCAGTGAAAAAATCAGCGTCAGCGAGGCCGAACCCATCATGCTGGAGCAAATCAGCCGCATTTCACAGCAGATCGGCTATTACCTCAATCGCGCCAGCATGCGTACCGACAGCACCTTGTTGAGCCGCGAGCTTCACCCGGTCGCGCCGACGCTGGATAGTTTAATTTCCGCGCTGAATAAGGTGTATCAGCGTAAGGGCGTGAGCATTAGCCTCGATATTTCGCCGGAGATCAGCTTTGTCGGCGAGAAAAACGACTTTATGGAAGTCATGGGGAACGTACTGGATAACGCCTGCAAATACTGCCTTGAATTCGTCGAAGTTTCCGCGCACCAGTCTGACAACCAACTGCACGTGATTGTCGAAGATGATGGCCCGGGGATCCCGCAGGGTAAGCGCGATCTGGTGTTCGACCGCGGGCAGCGTGCCGATACGCTCAGGCCCGGTCAGGGCGTCGGGCTCTCCGTGGCGCGTGATATTGTCGAACAGTATGACGGGCAAATCATCACCGCCGACAGCCTGCTGGGCGGCGCAAAAATGGACGTGGTGTTTGGCCGCCAGAACCTGGAACATCACGTCGGCTAAATCCGGGTTGTGCAGCAGGTGTTTCCGCAGATTATGTGTATAATCCGGGGAAACACCTGCTGCGGACATACTCATATGGATTATCACTTAACGCTCAACTGGCCCGACTTTATCGAACGCTACTGGCAGAAACGCCCGGTGGTACTCAAACGTGGGTTCGCCAACTTTGTTGACCCTATTTCGCCGGATGAGCTGGCGGGGCTGGCGATGGAAAATGAGGTCGACAGCCGCCTGGTGAGTCATCTCGACGGGAAATGGCAGGTCAGCCACGGGCCGTTTGAAAGCTACGATCACCTGGATGAAACCAACTGGTCGTTGCTGGTTCAGGCGGTTGATCACTGGCACGAGCCCTCTGCGGCGCTGATGCGTCCCTTCCGCGCACTCCCCGACTGGCGCATTGACGACTTAATGATCTCCTTCTCTGTACCGGGCGGCGGCGTTGGCCCGCACCTCGATCAGTACGACGTCTTTATTATCCAGGGTACGGGCCGCCGTCGCTGGCGCGTGGGCGAGAAGGTGCCGATGAAGCAGCACTGCCCGCACCCTGATTTACTCCAGGTCGATCCTTTCGAAGGCATTATTGATGAAGAGCTGGAGCCTGGCGACATTCTCTACATTCCGCCTGGATTCCCGCACGAAGGTTATTCGCTGGAAAACTCGCTGAATTACTCCGTAGGCTTCCGCGCGCCCAGTGGCCGTGAATTGTTCAGTGGTTTTGCCGATTACATCCTGCAACGTGAACTGGGCAGCCAGCGCTATACCGATCCGGACGTGCCCGCACGCGAGCATCCGGCGGAGATTCTGCCGCAGGAAGTCGACCGCCTGCGTGACATGATGCAGGGGTTAATGAATCAGCCCGAGCAGTTCCAGCAATGGCTCGGCGAGTTTATCAGCCAGTCACGCCACGAGCTTGACGTGGCGCCACCAGAGCCGCCGTATCAGCCGGATGAAATTTACGACGCACTCCAACAGGGTGATAAACTGGCACGTCTGGGCGGGTTACGCGTACTGAAAATCGGCGACGATGTTTTCGTTAACGGTGAGAAAGTCGACTCGCCTCATCGCCCGGCGCTCAATGCGCTGGCAGGCAATATGGTGCTGGAAAGCGAACATTTCGGTGATGCGCTGGAAGACCCGTCATTCCTTGCCATGCTGGCCGCGCTGGTGAACAGCGGGTACTGGTTTTTTGAGGGATGAGTGAGGCCCCTCCCCCCGGCCCTCTCCCTGTGGGAGAGGGTTAGAGTGAGAGGGGAGACTTACCCGGCCCGCTTCGCCGTCAACTCCGCGATACGCACAATCACCTGCACCGCTTTTTCCATCCCCTCCAGCGTCACAAACTCATGTTTGCCATGATAGTTGTAACCACCGGTAAAGAGGTTCGGGCATGGCAGCCCCATAAAGGAGAGCTGTGCACCATCGGTACCGCCGCGAATCGGTTTGAGATCCGGCTCGATATTGCAATCACGCATCGCCTGCTGCGCGATATCAATGATGTGCGGATGCTCCATCACTTTTTCGCGCATGTTGTAATAGCTGTCTTCAATCACCAGTTCAATGTAGCAGTCCGGATGCAGGCCTTTGCCGACCTTCTTGGCGATCTCCATCATTTTGCGTTTACGCGCTTCAAACTGCTTACGGTCAAAATCGCGAATGATGTAGTGCATCTCTGCACGGTCAACGGAGCCTTTCATCGTGTTGAGATGATAAAAACCTTCGTAACCGTCTGTTTTTTCCGGACTCTCGTCAGCGGGCACTTCTGCGTGAATTCGCGCGGCCAGCGACAGCGCGTTAACCATTACGCCTTTCGCGGTACCTGGATGCACATTATTACCGACGATCTTGATAATCACCGATGCGGCGTTGAAGTTTTCATACTCCAGCTCACCCACGCCGCCGCCATCGACAGTGTACGCCCAGCGGGCGTTAAAGGCTTCCACATCAAAGTGTTTTGCGCCCTTGCCTACTTCTTCGTCCGGCGTAAACGCCACGCGGATGTCACCATGAGGAATGTTTTTCTCTTTCAGTACCGCCAGCGCGGTCATGATTTCCGCGATGCCCGCTTTATCATCTGCGCCGAGCAGCGTTTTACCGTCGGTGGTGATAAGCGTCTGCCCCAGCAGTTGATGCAGCACCGGGAACATCACTGGCGAAAGCACTTCATCGCCGATGCCCAGCGCAATATCACCGCCGCGATAGTTTTCCACGATTTGCGGATTGACGTTTTTACCGCTGAAATCAGGTGCGGTATCGACGTGTGAAATAAAGCCCACTGCCGGAATATCGCCATCGATATTCGCCGGCAACGTGCCCATCACAGTGCCTTTTTCGCTCAGAGTGACATTCACCAGCCCCATTGCTTCAAGCTGTTCTTTGAGCAGATGCAACAGTTTCCACTGCCCCTCTGTACTCGGCACCTGACGCACGCCGGGCTTCGATTGCGTGTCTAGAGAAACATACTGTAAAAAACGCTCAAGTAATTTATCCATGCAGTCACCCTCACTTTTTGTGACAACATTATCAATAAGCGAGAAAACACAAATATTGCGTCAGGTCACTTTTACCCCGGCAAAGCCCATTTTTTTTCGCTAAATCATTTACAGGCTTAAAGATAGCTCATCTGTATGCATAGAGGATTGGCGATTTAACACGATTGCCGTAGAATGCCAGGCCTTAATATGTGTCAGACCTCTATACATTTAATAAAGGTGGTTAACCACAAACCCCGCATCGGTAAGCCATCCGGTGCGTCTGAATGGGACAGAGTAAAAAATTGAATACACAATCGCGTTCGCTTTCACCGCTGGTGCAACTGGCGGGAATTCGCAAAGGCTTCGATGGTAAAACGGTCATCTCCGATCTGAACCTGACCATCAATAACGGCGAGTTCCTTACGCTGCTTGGGCCCTCTGGCTGCGGTAAAACAACCGTCCTTCGTCTTATTGCGGGTCTGGAAAATGTAGACTCAGGGACGATTCATCTGGAAAATCAGGATATTACTAATATCCCGGCTGAAGATCGCCACGTGAACACCGTTTTCCAGAGTTATGCGCTTTTCCCGCACATGTCCGTCTTCGAAAACGTGGCATTTGGCTTGCGCATGCAGAAAACCCCTGCCGATCAAATTACCCCTCGCGTAACCGATGCGCTGCGAATGGTGCAACTGGAAGAGTTCGCTGAGCGCAAGCCGCATCAGCTCTCCGGTGGCCAGCAGCAGCGCGTGGCGATTGCCCGTGCGGTGGTTAATAAACCGAGTTTACTGTTGCTGGACGAATCGCTCTCGGCGCTCGACTACAAACTGCGTAAGCAGATGCAGAACGAGCTCAAAGCGTTGCAGCGAAAGCTTGGCATCACCTTTGTGTTTGTTACGCACGATCAGGAAGAAGCGCTCACCATGTCCGACCGTATTGTCGTGATGCGCGACGGACGTATTGAGCAGGACGGCACGCCACGTGAAATTTATGAAGAGCCGAAAAACCTGTTCGTCGCCAGTTTCATTGGCGAGATCAATATTTTCGACGCGACCGTCATTGAGCGCCTTGATGAACGGCGGGTTCGCGCCAACGTCGAAGGTCGCGAGTGTAATATTGACGTCAATTTCCCGGTCACGCCTGGCCAGAAGCTGAATGTGCTGCTGCGCCCGGAGGATCTGCGCGTGGATGAAATCAACCACAACGATCACATTGAAGGCCTGATTGGCTACGTCCGCGAGCGCAACTATAAGGGCATGACGCTGGAATCGGTCGTCGAGCTGGAAAACGGCAAGATGGTGCTGGTCAGTGAATTCTTTAATGAAGATGACCCGGACTTCGACCATTCGCTCGATCAAAAAATGGCTATCAACTGGGTAGAAAGCTGGGAGGTCGTACTGGCTGATGAAGAACACAAGTAAGTTCCAGAATGTGGTGATTGCCACAATCGTCGGTTGGCTTGTGTTATTTGTCTTTCTGCCCAACCTGATGATCATCGGTACCAGCTTTCTGACCCGTGACGACGCCAGTTTCGTCAAAATGGTCTTTACGCTGGATAACTACGCGCGCCTGCTCGACCCGCTTTACTGCGAGGTGCTGCTGCACTCGCTGAATATGGCGCTCATCGCCACGCTGGCCTGCCTGGTGCTGGGTTATCCGTTTGCCTGGTTTCTGGCGAAGCTGCCGCAGAAGGTGCGCCCGCTGCTGCTGTTTCTGCTGATCGTCCCCTTCTGGACGAACTCCTTGATTCGCATCTACGGCCTGAAGATTTTTCTCAGCACCAAAGGCTATCTGAACGAGTTTTTGCTATGGCTGGGCATTATCGATACGCCGATTCGCATCATGTTCACGCCGAGCGCGGTCATCATTGGCCTTGTCTATATCCTGTTGCCGTTTATGGTGATGCCGCTCTACTCCAGCATCGAAAAACTCGATAAACCCCTGCTGGAAGCGGCGAAGGATCTGGGGGCCAATAAACTGCAAACATTCATCCGCATTATCCTTCCGTTGACGATGCCAGGCATTATCGCAGGCTGTCTGCTGGTCATGCTGCCGGCGATGGGGCTGTTCTACGTCTCTGACCTGATGGGTGGCGCGAAAAACCTACTTATTGGTAACGTTATTAAGAGCCAGTTCCTTAATATTCGCGACTGGCCGTTCGGTGCGGCCACCAGCATTACATTGACCGTAGTGATGGGGCTAATGCTGCTGGTTTACTGGCGCGCCTCGCGTCTGCTGAACAAAAAGGTGGAGCTGGAATGATCGGTAAACTGCTGCGCGGCGGTTTTATGACCGCCATTTACGCTTATCTCTACATCCCGATTATTATTTTGATCGTGAACTCCTTTAACAGCTCGCGTTTCGGGATTAACTGGCAGGGTTTTACCACCAACTGGTATAGCCTGCTGATGAACAATGACAGCCTGCTGCAGGCCGCCCAACACTCGCTAACGATGGCTATTTTCTCGGCCACCTTCGCCACGCTGATTGGTTCGCTGACGGCGGTGGCGCTCTACCGCTACCGTTTTCGCGGCAAACCGTTTGTCAGCGGCATGCTGTTCGTGGTGATGATGTCGCCGGACATCGTGATGGCCATCTCGCTGCTGGTGCTGTTTATGCTGCTGGGGATCCAGCTCGGCTTCTGGTCGCTGCTGTTCTCGCATATCACCTTCTGCCTGCCGTTTGTGGTGGTCACCGTCTACTCGCGCCTGAAAGGGTTTGATGTGCGGATGCTGGAAGCGGCGAAAGATTTGGGTGCCAGCGAATTCACCATTCTGCGTAAAATCATTTTACCGCTGGCGATGCCTGCGGTGGCCGCCGGCTGGCTGTTGAGCTTCACGCTCTCGATGGATGATGTGGTGGTTTCGTCGTTTGTGACCGGGCCGGGCTATGAAATTTTACCATTGAAGATTTACTCAATGGTGAAAGTGGGCGTATCGCCGGAAGTGAATGCGCTGGCGACGATTTTACTGGTGCTGTCACTGGTACTGGTGATTGCCAGCCAGCTTATCGCACGCGATAAAACGAAAGGTCTGGCGCGCCAGGCATAATGGGAATTGGCCTGAATTCAGGCCAATCAACACAGCAGCCTTTCGGGGCTCAATCAGGGGACGTTAAATGAAAAAATGGTCACGCCACCTGCTCGCAGCGGGTGCTTTAGCACTGGGAATGAGCGCCGCTCACGCTGATGACACGAAAACCCTCTACTTCTACAACTGGACGGAATATGTGCCGCCGGGGCTGTTAGAACAGTTCACCAAAGAGACGGGCATCAAGGTTATCTATTCGACCTATGAATCGAATGAAACCATGTACGCCAAACTCAAAACCTACAAAGACGGCGCCTATGACCTGGTGGTGCCTTCCACCTATTACGTCGATAAAATGCGCAAAGAGGGTATGATCCAGAAGATCGATAAGACGAAGTTAACCAACTTCAACAACCTCGATCCGGAAATGCTCAATAAACCGTTCGACCCGAATAATGATTACTCCATTCCGTATATCTGGGGGGCGACCGCTATCGGTGTAAACAGCGACAGTATCGATCCGAAAAGCATCACCAGTTGGGCCGATCTGTGGAAGCCGGAGTATAAAAACAGCCTGCTGTTAACCGACGATGCGCGCGAAGTGTTCCAGATGGCGCTACGCAAGCTGGGTTATTCAGGCAACACCACCGATCCAAAAGAGATTGAAGCGGCCTATAACGAGCTGAAAAAACTGATGCCAAATGTAGCCGCCTTCAACTCGGATAACCCGGCAAACCCGTATATGGAAGGCGAAGTAAACCTGGGTATGGTGTGGAACGGCTCGGCGTGGGTCGCGCGTCAGAACGGCACGCCGCTGGAGGTCGTCTGGCCGAAAGAAGGTGGAATTTTCTGGATGGATAGCCTCTCTATTCCGGCAAATGCTAAAAACAAAGAAGGTGCGCTGAAGCTCATCAACTTCCTGCTGCGCCCGGAAGTGGCAAAACAGGTCGCGGAAACCATCGGCTACCCAACGCCAAACCTCGCGGCACGTAAGCTGCTGAGCCCGGACGTGGCTAACGATAAATCGCTCTACCCTGACGCTGATACCATCAGCAAAGGCGAATGGCAGAACGACGTTGGTGCGGCCAGCGC
Source organism: Pseudocitrobacter faecalis (assembly GCA_003315335.1). GTDB lineage: Bacteria > Pseudomonadota > Gammaproteobacteria > Enterobacterales > Enterobacteriaceae > Pseudocitrobacter > Pseudocitrobacter faecalis. The sequence goes on along the minus strand of QNRL01000007.1, from coordinate 236,744 downwards.
GATTTATGAAGAGTATTATCAGAAGTTGAAGGCGGGGCGGTAATCCACCACGGTGCCGGAGGACGCCTCCGGCACGTTTATTGTCGCGCCACTTGCCGCGGCCAAAAATACTGCACATTAAATTCATAACTATTATTATAAAGAATAGAATAATCGAGAATGGTATGGTGGATATCCACCGCCTGCGTTTCCATTCTCATGACCGGATCTTTAACGCTAATATTCAGTATCTGCGCCACCTCTTGATTCGCCAGCTCGGTCGAAAACGTTTCAAACGATCCTGATAGGATTATTCCACACACGCGTTCAAAAAAATCAAACTTTGATTTATTCATATCGCTGATTGTTAGCTGCGGAAACCGTGTGACCGAAAGCCAGGTGTTTTCCAGTTGCATAGGAATATTATCGATGAGGCGTATTCGTTTCACCTGATAAACCCACTCGCCGGACGCAATGTTTAGTTTTGCGGCGATCTCCTCCGTGGCGGGCAACGCTTCAAACTTCAGTACGCGACTGGTGGATGGCTTACCATGCAGGCGCGCAATTTCGCTAAAGCCCATCGAGGTATTGACCTGCGGCGTAAATTTCTTACAGCACAAGAAGCTTCCGGCACCCTTTCGTGTCTCAATGATGCCCTCTGCAGCCAGTTCCGCCAGTGCTTTACGGATAGTGTTGCGCGACACATTCCAGCGCTGTGCCAGTTGATATTCAGGAGGTAAAGCGTCCCCCACAGAAATATTATTACTGGAAATTAATTCCCGAATGGCATAAATAATATTTTTATAAATCATCTCGAATTCAATCCATAAAAGAACAACTTTCAGACACCTTAAATCCAGCGATATCAATTAACTATCTTTTTTCTGACTGAAATGCACGCCAGATGTTCATTTTCTGCTTTAGAGTAGAACAGGTTGTTATGTTTAAAGATTGATACGCTTAACATATTCCCGTTTTGATAATCACAAAAATAACGACAACCTTGGCCAATTAAATATATTTACCATGAATAAATTTGAGAAAGCTTTTCAGAAATTAGATCCTATTATTGCCGCTCTGGGGCGCAGCCCATGGTTGCAAACCATCTCTGTATCAATGGTTTCCACCATCGCTATTACGCTTATCGGCTCGATTAGCGTGTTGCTTATCGTTTTCCCCATCGATAGCGTGCATCAATTCTTTGTCGCAACAAAGATGGTTCCGGTATTCAGCGGTGTCGCCACATGCACACTGGGTATGCTGGCACTCTACGTCACCTTTTTTATGGCACGCCATCTGGTCAGTCATTATGACGTCGAAGTCGACGGCTCCCTCTGCGGCATTGCCGCCGTGATGACCTTTTTGATCGTCACGCCGCTGGCGGATGCCGAAGGCAATATCAGCACCATTCCTCTTACCTGGCTCGGCGTGCAGGGGGTTTTCTCGGCCATGCTGATCGGCCTTGGCGTTGGACGGCTGTTCATCTTTGTGGTGCAACGCGGCTGGACAATAAAAATGCCAAAAGGCGTTCCGCCCATGATCAGCCGTGTCTTTCAGGGGCTATTACCCTTTCTGACCGTAGGCCTGGTGGCGATGCTGATTAACCGCGCCTTTATGGAAACACCCTGGGGCAGTTTCCACCAATGCATCTATACGCTGATTCAGCAACCCCTGAAAGGGCTGGGCGGAAGCCTGCTGGCATTCCTGCTGGTAACGTTGATTATGCAGATCTTCTGGTTTTTGGGCATTCACGGAACCAATGTCGTGCTGCCGCTGGTGACGCCCATCTGGCTGTCCATGGATCTTGAAAATCTGGCTGCCTGGCAGAACGGTCAGGAACTGCCTAATGTGTTGGGCCTGGCATTCTTTAATATCGTCACCTGGGGGGGGCTGGCGCTGGGGCTGGTACTGCTGATGTGCCTGTCACGCAGTAAGCAATTTAAACAGGTAGGCCGTCTGGCACTCACGCCAGCCCTCTTTGGCATCACTGAACCTGTTATTTTCGGTACCCCGTTAGTGATGAACTATCACCTGATGGTGCCTTTTATCACCAATAACGCGATTGCGATAACGCTTTCCTGGGCGCTGATCAAGATGGGGCTGGTCGCCAAAATTGTCGGCGCGCAAACCATTTTCGGCCTGCCGCTGGGCTTTTTTGCCTCTATTGGCGGCGCGACCTCCATTATTCTCCTGCATCTTTTTTTACAGCTGATTCTTTCCCCCTTACTGTGGTTCCCGTGGTTTAAGCTGGCGGAAAAAGCGGCGCTGAAGCGTGAAACAGAGGAAACCCACTGATGCGCAGAATCACCACGCTGCTGGCGCAAATGACGCTGGAGGAAAAAGTCGGCCAGCTAGTGCAGCTTTCCGGCGAGTTTTTTGTCGACGAGCCTCAGCTTACTGTTGGCCCAAAAGCGAAGCTTGGCATCAGCCAGCAACAGGTTCAGTGTGCTGGCTCGGTTTTGAACGTCTCAGGCGCGAAAAAGACGCGTCATATTCAGGAGCAGTATCTGCAAAACAGCCGTTTGAAAATTCCGCTGCTGTTTATGGCGGATATCGTGTACGGCTATCGCACCGTTTTCCCCATCCCGCTGGCGCTGGGCTGTAGCTGGTCGCCCACGCTAATTGAACGCTGCTGTCAGGTGGCGGCGAAAGAAGGCGTCAGCGCAGGCAGTCATGTGACCTTTGCGCCGATGGCCGATCTGGTTCGCGATGCGCGCTGGGGCCGCTGTATGGAGTCGACAGGGGAAGATCCGCTACTCAACAGCCGTATGGTCAGCGCCTGTGTGCGCGGCTTTCAGCACAACCTGGAACGCGGTGAAGGACTGGCGGCCTGTGTGAAGCATTTCGCCGGATATGGCGCGCCTGTCGCCGGGCGCGATTACAACACCGTTGAGCTTTCTCGTCAGTCCCTTTTCGACGATTATCTCCCGCCTTATCTTGCCGCAGTTAAGGCAGGCTGCAAACTGGTGATGTCAGCCTTCAATACAATCGATGGCATCCCCGCCAGCGCGAATCGCTGGTTGTTGCAAACCATTTTGCGCGATCGCTGGCAGTTCGACGGCGTGACCATCGCCGACTATGCCGCCGTAAAGGAACTCATCCCTCACGGCGTGGCAGAGGATGAGCGCCATGCCAGCCAACTGGCCTTTCTCGCCGGGCTGGATATCGACATGAAATCGCCCTGCTATGTCAATTATCTGGCCGGGCTGGTGAATGAAGGCGTTATTCCAATGAAGCGGCTGGATCAGGCAGTAACACGCGTATTGCAACTTAAAGAAACCCTGGGGTTGTTTGACGACCCGTTTCGCGGCGCATCAGAAGAAAAAGAACGGGCATGGTTTTATCACCCGGATCATCTGGCGCTGGCGCGGGAAACCGCTGCCCGCAGCCTTGTACTGTTAAAAAACGACAACGCCTTGCTTCCGCTGAAACCCGGCATAAAAGTCGCGCTGATTGGCCCCTATGCCGATAATCCGGATATTATTGGACTGTGGGCGGTCTATGGCGAGAAGTCACGCAGTGTCACCCTGAAACAGGCACTCAATGAGGTGATCACATCGGAAGAGCTGCTAAGTACGCAGGGCTGCGATCTGCTGCTTAATTATGATTTTCTTGGTGAATTTGGTGCCACCACCCAGGTTGATGCGCAATTCTGCATGAGTGAAGAACAACGGCAAACCGAGCAGGCGCGCGCATTGCAGTATGCGCGTGAGGCCGATGTCGTGCTGCTGGCTATGGGTGAGCACATGATGCAGAGCGGTGAAGCCGCAAGCCGCACCGATATCCATCTCCCGCGACATCAGGTTTCGTTCATTCAAGCGATCGCGCAGGCCGCGAAGAAAACGGTATTGATCCTGTTCAACGGTCGTCCACTGGTGCTAAGCGATGTCGTGGAGCATGTTGATGCCGTCATTGAGGCGTGGTTTCCCGGCAGTGAAGGTGGGCACGCGATAGCTGATGTACTGTACGGCAAATCGAACCCGAGCGGACGTCTGGCGATGAGTTTCCCACGTGCAAACGGCCAGGTGCCGATTTATTACAATGCACTCGCGACCGGCAGGCCCGCGGATAAGTCCGACCACAGCCCTCGGTTTATTTCAAAATATCTCGATTGCCCCACTACGCCACTCTTCCCGTTTGGCTTCGGGCTCTCATGGCATCGTGTCGAACTCAGCGAATTAACCCTCGCCGCACAATTTAGCGCAGGCGAAACGCTGAGTGTGGGTATTACGGTGCGAAATCTGACGTCACATGCCGGCATTGAGACAGTCCAGCTCTATCTCCGCGATTGCGTCGCCAGCGTCGCGCGTCCGGTCATGATGCTGAAGAATTTCAGGCAGATAGCCTTACGCGGCGACGAAACGCGACGGGTGATTTTTGAGGTGAGCGAGGAGATGCTCGCGTTCTACAACGCGGATGGCGAGCAGGTTATTGAACCCGGGAGATTCAACATTTTCGTCGGTACCAGTAGCGTAGACGTACTGGAGGGCGAATTTATCTACCGCGCAGATTAAGCGACTGCCACCCGGCGAACATCGCCGGGTGGCAGGATTACATTTTTTGCAGCAGTTTTTCCACGAATGCCGGTACCACTTCACTCGCCAGCCCGTAGTACTTCTCTTCAAATTCGCTGCCCACCTGGCTGGGTTCGAGATTAAGCTCCACAGTTTTCGCGCCGTGAAGTTTCGCTTCATGCACAAAACCTGCCGCCGGATAGACGTGACCGGAGGTTCCAATGGCGATGAAAATATCGGCCATAGAGAGCGCCAGATAGATGTGGTCCATCTCAAACGGCATCTCGCCAAACCAGACGATATGAGGACGCAGCGGCGCCGGGAACTGACAGCAATGACATTTGTCGTCCGGCGTCACATCATCAGTCCAGTCCAGCACTTGCCCGCTCTGCGTACAACGCACTTTGAGCAATTCGCCGTGCATATGCAGCACATTTTTGCTTCCAGCGCGCTCGTGCAGATTGTCGATATTTTGCGTCACCAGCATAAAGTTATCGCCCAGCGCCTCTTCAAGCTTCGCAAGCGCGATATGCGCGGCATTCGGCTGGATTTCAGGTTGCTGGAGCTGTCTGCGGCGCGCATTGTAAAACGCCTGAACCAGCGCCGGATCGCGCTGGAATCCTTCCGGCGTGGCGACATCTTCAACCCGATGCTCTTCCCACAATCCATCAGCCGCGCGAAACGTGCGAATACCCGATTCAGCCGAAATACCGGCGCCCGTTAGCACAAGAACTCTTGGTTTATCCATATGCTCTGGTATCACCCTGTCAGTGAAAAAAATCCGCTGGCGCAGACGCTGGCGCAGCTGACGTTTATTCCGACGAAAACGGCTCAATCGATGTAAGCGGCGCGACTGCATATCTACTCCATGTATTAGTTTGTGAGATGAAGGAAGGCAGCGCCGCGCATTCCTCCCGCGTCACCGTGCCTTGCGCGTTCTATGCGCGGTACGGCAGCGACGGGGAGTAAATGGCGTGGCAGGCGCTGCGCAAGCCCATCTGTAATAGCTGAAAAGTTTGATAACCCGCCACCGAGAACCACTAAATCAGGGTCCACGATAGTTAAAATATTGCCCAGGCACACCGCCAGAAGATCCAGATAGCGCTCAACGTGTTCACGCGCCAGCCTGTCGCCCTGCTCCCACAATGCGACGATCTCCGGTGAGGTCAGTTGCTGGTGATAAAAATGTGTATAAAGCCAGGCGAATCCGCGCCCGGAAAGGTAATTTTCGATGCACCCCCGTTGCCCGCAGCCGCAGCGGGTTAACGGAAAATCACGCCCCACCACGTCCAGCGCATCAACGGGTAAGCGGATATGCCCGAACTCTCCGGTAATGTAGCGATGACCCGTAATCGATTTGCCGTTCTGCACAATACCGCCGCCGACACCGGTGCCAAGAATTAACCCCATCACCAGCGGGTATTGGGTGAATTCATCGTCCCACGCTTCTGAGATAGCGAAGCAATTAGCGTCGTTATCGAGACGGACATCGCGATCCAGTAAACGGCTCAGATCGTTGCGCAGCGGTTTACCCGACGCGGCAGGCACGTTAGCCGCATACAGCGTGCCGTCTTCGGTTTCCGGCATACCCGGAATACCAATACCCACGGTTCCCCGACAATTGAAGCGAGCGTCGGCTTGCGCGACCAGCCCGCAAACAGCTTCAAGAAACGCGTCGTAACTCTCTTTTGGCGTGGCGACACGTGTTTCCCAGACTAACTGTCGCGTCATATCGAACACGCCGAGTGCAATTTTGCTGCCGCCTATATCAAATCCATAATGCATCATCGTAAATTCCTCTTACTGACGCGCGCAGCGGCAAAACTGCACCGTCAGGACGTTAAATTACTGGCCACTCAGCACCCTCGCCGGGTCGATACGGCTGGCGCGGCGAGCCGGATACCAGCTCGCCAGCAAACTCAGCAGCAGTGCGGTGACCAGCACATAAAAGACATCCAGCCAGTGAAGTTCAGACGGCAGGAAGTCAATAAAATAGATATCACCAGACAAAAATTTATGGCGCGTAACGCCTTCAATCCACTTAATAATCGGCGTCAGATTCAGCGCGCACAGCACGCCAATCACCACACCGAGAAGGCTGCCCAGCAGGCCAGCGAGTAAACCATACCACACGAAAATCGCGCGGATCAGCCCGTCTTTTGCGCCCAATGTGCGCAGCACCGCAATATCGCTACTTTTATCTTTCACCGCCATCACCAATGTCGAGACGATGTTAAAGCACGCCACGCCGATCACCAGCACCATCGCCAGATACATAATCGCGCGGATCATTTGGATATCGCGGTACATATAGCCGTAGGTGCCAATCCAGCTCTGAATCGTGACATAGCTGTTGGTCACTTCCCCTGCCGAACGCACCAGTTTATTGGCGTTAAAGACATCGTTAACTTTAATAGCGATGCCCGTGACACTGTCACCCATTTCCAGATACTGCTGAGCATCCTGCAGTGGAATCATGGCAAAGCTATGATCGAGCTGGCCGCTAAGCTGCAAAATGCCGGAGACATGCAGACGAATGCGTTTAGGTTGCAGCAACTTATGTTCTGCGTTGGCATTCGGGATCATGATGGTCAGCCAGTCGCCCTGCTTCACCTTCAGCGCATCCGCCACGCCTTTGCCGATGATGATTTGCTGGCTACCGGCCTTGAAGTCGCTCCAGCTTTCGCCCTGCACAAATTTCGGCAACGCGCTTAAACGGCTTTCCTGCGCAGGATCGACACCTTTCACCTGTATCGCGCGCATATTGCTACCGCTTTCCACCAGCCCGGTGAAGGTAATGTACGGTGCCGCCGCCGCGATGCCGTTCACTTTTTCAACCTGCGGCAGGATGGTGCGCCAGTTGCTCCACGGCTGGTTTACCGCTTCAATTTGCCCGTGCGGCACCACGGCCAGTACGCGATTGTTAAGCTCGCGTTCAAAGCCGTTCATGGCGCTTAAACCGAGGATCAATACCGCGACACCCAGCGCGATACCGACGGTGGAAATCACGGAGATCAGTGACACCATGCCGCTGCGGCGACGCCCACGGCTAAAGCGCAGGCCAATGAGAAGAGAGAGAGACGGAGCCATCAATCTGCTCCCATCAGGGATAACTGATCGGTAAGACGGCCATCGCGCATCTCAAGCTGGCGTCCCATACGTTTCGCCAGTTGCAGGTCATGGGTAACCACCAGAAACGCCGTTCCCTGCGACTGATTCAATTCCCCCAGCAGTTTAAATATGCTGTCAGCGTTTTTGGCATCCAGGTTGCCGGTCGGTTCATCCGCCAGCACCAGACGCGGGTTGTTAACCAGCGCACGGGCAATTGCCACGCGCTGGCGCTCACCACCCGAAAGTTCTGACGGGCGATGACGCGCACGATGTCCAAGCCCTACGGCGTTCAGCATCTCTAAGGCGCGTGCATTGATTTCCGCCGATTTTTTCTTGCCAATAAGCAGTGGCATCGCCACATTTTCCAGCGCGGTGAAATCGGGCAGCAGATGATGGAACTGATAAATAAAGCCCAGCTTCTGGTTACGCAACTCAGCTTTTGCCGCCGAAGAGAGCTTGCTCATCGGCTGACCGCTGAAAATAACATCACCGGAGGTCGGCGTATCGAGCCCACCCAGCAGGTGCAGCAGCGTACTTTTACCGGAGCCGGAGCTACCGACAATCGCCATCATCTCGCCTTCGCCTACGTTAAAGCTCACATTGTGCAGCACGTCGGTTTGCACAGAGCCTTCCTGATAGCGTTTGCACAGGTTGTCGCATTGCAACAGGATCTTATTCATAACGTAAAGCCTCAGCGGGTTGAGTGGCGGCAGCGCGCCAGGAAGGATAAAGCGTAGAGAGTAACGCCAGCGCCATCGCCACCAGCGCAATCACGATGACCTGCAACGGATCGATAGCTACCGGCAGCGCCGCGCCATCGAGAAACGCGCCGATAACTGGCATTAAGTTATTAAGCTGGCTGGCGAGCAACACGCCCAGTACGGCGCCAAGCAGCGCACCAATCACGCCCGCGCTCGCGCCCTGAACCATAAAGACCATCAGAATTTGACGTGGTGTCAGCCCCTGGGTTTGCAGAATGGCGACTTCGCCCTGCTTTTCCATCACCATCAACCCCAGAGAGGTAATGATATTGAAGGCCGCCACCGCGATGATCAGGCTCAGCAGCAGCCCCATCATGTTTTTCTCCATGCGCACTGCCTGGAACAGCTCGCCTTTACGCTCGCGCCAGTCCTGCCATTTGGTGCCTTCCGGCAGCGTTTGCTGGCTAAGAGTGTCAACCTGCAACGGCTTATCAAGCCACAGACGCCAGCCGGTGATATTCCCCGCCGGATAGCGCATTAAGCGCGAGGCGTCCTGAATATTAACCAGCATTTGGTAACCATCGACTTCGCTGCTCGCGGCGAAGGTGCCGATGACATTAAACAGACGCTGGCTCGGAACGCGGCCCATCGGCGTAAACTGACTGGCCGACGGCACCATCACGCGCAGTTGGTCGCCACGATTAACGCCCAGTTGCCCCGCCAGCTGTTCACCAAGAATAACGTTGTATTTGCCCGCTTCCAGCGCACTCTGTTTGACGTTGACCAGATATGGCGTCAGCGGATCTTTCTGGGCGGGATCAACCCCCAGCATCACGCCAACCGAGACATTGCGCGCGCTTTGCAGCACCACATCACCGGTGGTTAACGGTGCAACCCGCGTGACGCCCTGAAGCTTAACGTCTTTCTCAGGCAGCGTTTGGGGATTGAGTGAACCGTTTTCAGCGGTCAGGATGGCCTGGGGCATCAACCCCAGAATGTTGTTTTGCAGCTCGCGTTCAAAACCGTTCATCACCGAAAGCACGGTGACCAGCGCCATTACGCCAAGCGTAATGCCGATTGTCGACAGCCAGGAAACAAAGCGACCGAAGCGGTCCGCTGCACGCCCACGCATGTAACGCAGGCCAATGAATAGTGCGACAGGTTGATACATGTAATCCGTCTTTGCTGATAGCAGAGGCATGAGTATATAAGCGAAAGCAAAGAGCGTAAATGAGTGAAACAGTAAGTTTTCGTCATTGCCCGGTTAAAATATTCCTAAAAATCAAGCAACTGGTTCCAGATTAGCAGATAAAACAGACGATTGATGTCCACAATAACGTGGAAATAAAGGGCTATCTGTTACCTGATCCTTTTCTGAAAATGGTCTGAATACAGACTGTTACCCATTACATCCTTTTTTATGGCCTTCAGGATAACGCCTTATTTTTGGCAACAAAGGCACGGCGACATGCAAAAAAAGACACTCTGGATCAATCAGATAAAAGGGCTATGCATCTGCCTGGTGGTGGTGTACCACTCGGTAATTACCTTCTATCCGCATCTCTCTGCGTTCCAGCATCCCTTGTCAGAGACGCTCTCAAAATGCTGGATCTACTTTAATTTATACCTCGCCCCGTTCCGCATGCCGGTCTTTTTCTTTATCTCGGGCTTTCTCATTCAGCGCTATGTTGCCGACGTGCCGTGGAAAGGCTGCGTTGATAAGCGCATCTGGAACATTGTTTACGTGTTGGCGTTGTGGGGGCTGTTGCAGTGGCTGGCGCTACGCCAGTTAAACAGCTGGCTGGCGCCGGAGCGCGACCTTGGCAATGCCGCCAACGCCGCCTACGCCGATAACCCCGGCGAGTTTTTGTATGGCATGCTGACCGCCAGCACCAGCCTGTGGTATCTCTACGCGCTGGTGGTCTACTTCGTTTTCTGCAAACTGTTCGCACGCGCGAAAGCGCCGCTCATCATCGCGTTAGCCCTTCTCAGCGTGGCAATCAACTTCCTGCCGCTACCGTGGTGGGGAATGAACAGCGTGATGCGTAACGTTATCTATTATGCGCTGGGCGCATGGTACGGCACGGCGATTATGGCCTGGCTAACGACAGCGCTACCACGCAAGGCATTTGTTCCACTTCTGGTTTTCGCGCTCGCCGCCGTAGCACTCTACTTCAAAGGGATACCGCTGCTGATGGCACTGCTGTCGATTTTCGTCATCATGAAGCTGTTCTGGCGAGCCAGTCACGTGATTCAACCGCGCGAAAATAACTGGCTGAACGTTGTAGGTTCAAACACCATCGCCATCTACACCACGCACCGTATTCTGGTCGAAGGCGCAAGCCTGATACTCATCAAACAGGTAAACGGGCATGCGCTTACGGCAACCAGCGAACTGGCGCTGCTGCTCACTTACCCGCTGCTAAGCCTGATCGTGTGTACGTTGTTTGGCCTTTTAGTGCGCCAGATTTCGCGCCGCCTGACGGACGATCTGCTGTTTAGCCCACCGGCAAAACGCGCGCTGGCGACGTCCTGACCCCTCACGCCAGGCTTTCGGGCCTGGCATTGACTCACCTCGATTTTCCGCAGTTGCACTCCCGCCGCCATCACGGATAATAAGCGTAATAAATTGATATTTTTACCGTGTCACTTTGCGGTTTCTGGAGAACGTGCCCCGCTATGCCTGAACTAGCCCGTTACGCCCTACCCACCAAAGCTGGCGATCAGCGTCAACTGGGGGAATTGACCGGTGCGGCCTGCGCCACGCTGGTCGCGGAGATTTCCGAACGTCATACCGGCCCGGTTATCCTGATTGCACCGGATATGCAGAATGCCCTGCGATTGCACGATGAAATCAGCCAGTTTACCGATAATCTGGTGATGAACCTTGCTGACTGGGAAACGCTGCCTTACGACAGTTTTTCGCCGCACCAGGATATTATTTCGTCTCGTCTTTCAACGCTTTATCAATTGCCGATGATGCAGCGCGGCGTGCTGATAGTGCCCGTAAGCACGCTGATGCAGCGCGTTTGCCCGCACAGTTATCTGCACGGCCACGCCTTGATGATGAAAAAAGGGCAGCGTCTGTCACGCGATGCCTTGCGTGCGCAGCTCGACAGCGCGGGTTATCGTCACGTGGATCAGGTCATGGAGCACGGCGAGTACGCTACGCGCGGCGCGCTGCTCGATCTCTTCCCGATGGGCAGCGAGCAGCCATATCGTCTCGATTTCTTCGATGATGAAATTGACAGCCTGCGCGTGTTCGATCCGGACAGCCAGCGCACGCTGGAAGAAGTGGACTCCATTAATCTTCTGCCTGCACACGAATTCCCAACCGATAAGACCGCCATCGAACTGTTCCGCAGCCAGTGGCGCGATAAATTCGATGTGAAGCGCGATGCCGAGCACATCTATCAACAGGTGAGCAAAGGTACGCTGCCTGCGGGTATCGAGTACTGGCAGCCGCTATTCTTTAGCGAACCGCTGCCGCCGCTGTTCAGCTACTTCCCGGCCAATACGCTGCTGGTCAATACCGGCGATCTCGATGCCAGCGCCACGCGCTTCCAGGCGGATGCTCAGGCGCGCTTCGAGAATCGCGGCGTTGACCCGATGCGCCCCTTACTGGAGCCCGAACGCCTGTGGCTGCGCCCGGACGAGCTCAACGGTGAGCTAAAAAAATGGCCGCGGATTCAGCTCAAAACTGAGCATCTGGCGGAGAAAGCCGCCAATACTAACCTCGGCTTCCGTCCACTGCCAGAGCTGGCGATTCAGGCGCAAAACAAAGCGCCGCTGGATAACCTGCGCCGCTTCCTGGAATCGTTTACCGGCCCGGTGATTTTCTCCGTGGAGAGTGAAGGACGTCGTGAAGCGTTAGGTGAGCTGCTGGCGCGGATTAAGCTGTCACCAAAACGCATTCTGCGGCTGGATGAAGCGACGGATACCGGGCGTTATCTGATGATTGGCGCGGCGGAGCACGGGTTTATTGACACGCAGAATAACCGAGCGCTGATTTGCGAAAGCGATCTGCTGGGCGAGCGCGTGGCACGACGTCGTCAGGACTCCCGCCGCACCATCAATCCTGATACCTTAATCCGCAACCTGGCCGAGCTCCATATCGGCCAGCCGGTGGTGCATCTGGAACACGGGGTTGGGCGCTACGCAGGGATGACCACCCTGGAGGCTGGCGGCATCAAAGGTGAATACCTGATGCTGACCTACGCCAACGAAGCCAAACTCTATGTGCCGGTATCCTCGCTACACCTGATTAGCCGCTACGCCGGTGGGGCAGAAGAAAACGCGCCGCTGCATAAACTGGGCGGCGATGCCTGGGCCCGCGCGCGGCAGAAAGCCTCTGAGAAAGTGCGTGATGTCGCGGCAGAGTTGCTTGATATTTACGCCCAGCGCGCGGCGAAAGAAGGCTTTGCTTTTAAACACGATCGTGAACAGTATCAGCTTTTCTGCGATAGCTTCCCGTTCGAAACCACGCCGGATCAGGCGCAGGCTATTAATGCTGTGTTAAGCGACATGTGCCAGCCGCTGGCGATGGACCGCCTGGTGTGCGGCGACGTTGGCTTTGGTAAAACCGAAGTGGCGATGCGCGCCGCATTCCTTGCCGTTGAAAACAACAAACAGGTGGCCGTGCTGGTGCCAACCACCCTGCTGGCGCAACAGCACTACGATAACTTCCGTGACCGCTTCGCCAACTGGCCGGTGCGTATTGAAATGCTCTCTCGCTTCCGTAGTGCCAAAGAGCAGACACAAATTCTCGAGCAAGCGGCAGACGGTAAAATCGACATTCTGATCGGCACCCACAAGTTGCTGCAAAGCGACGTGAAGCTGAAAGATTTAGGGTTGCTGATTGTCGATGAAGAGCACCGCTTCGGCGTGCGTCACAAAGAACGCATTAAAGCGATGCGCGCCGACGTGGATATCCTGACGCTCACCGCCACGCCAATCCCGCGGACGCTGAATATGGCGATGAGCGGCATGCGTGATTTGTCGATTATTGCCACCCCGCCTGCGCGTCGACTGGCGGTGAAAACCTTCGTGCGTGAATACGATAATCTGGTGGTGCGTGAAGCTATTCTGCGTGAAATTCTGCGCGGTGGTCAGGTCTATTACCTGTTTAATGACGTTGAAAACATCCAGAAAACAGCGGACAAACTGGCTGAACTGGTGCCAGAAGCGCGTATCGCAATAGGCCATGGCCAGATGCGCGAACGCGAACTGGAACGCGTGATGAACGATTTCCATCACCAGCGGTTTAACGTGCTGGTGTGTACCACTATCATCGAGACCGGGATCGACATTCCCACCGCCAATACCATCATTATTGAACGGGCGGATCACTTCGGTCTGGCGCAACTACACCAGTTGCGTGGCCGCGTGGGGCGTTCTCATCACCAGGCCTATGCCTGGCTGCTGACCCCACATCCAAAGGCGATGACCACCGACGCGCAGAAACGTCTGGAAGCCATTGCTTCGTTGGAAGATCTCGGCGCGGGCTTTGCGCTGGCGACCCACGACCTTGAAATTCGCGGCGCGGGTGAACTGCTTGGTGAAGATCAGAGCGGTTCAATGGAAACCATTGGCTTCTCGCTCTATATGGAACTGCTGGAAAACGCCGTCGATGCGTTGAAAGAGGGCCGCGAGCCGTCGCTGGAAGATCTCACCAGCCAGCAAACGGAAGTTGAGCTGCGTATGCCGTCGCTGCTGCCGGACGATTTCATTCCTGACGTCAATACGCGTCTCTCTTTCTATAAGCGTATCGCCAGTGCAAAAAGTGAAAGCGAGCTGGATGAAATCAAAGTGGAACTGATTGACCGCTTTGGTCTGTTACCGGATGCGGCGCGAACGCTGCTGGATATCGCGCGTTTGCGTCAACAGGCGCAGAAGCTGGGTATTCGGAAGCTGGAAGGCAATGAGAAAGGCGGCGTGATTGAGTTCGCAGAGAAAAACCATGTGAACCCGAGCTGGTTGATTGGCCTGCTGCAGAAACAGCCGCAGCACTTTCGCCTGGACGGCCCAACGCGGCTGAAGTTCTTCCAGGACTTGAGCGAGCGTAAAACACGGATGGAATGGGTGCGGCAATTTATGCGCCAGTTAGAAGAGAACGCCATCGCGTAATGCCCAATATCAGGTCTACCCTTCACTGAACTGTAGGCCTGATAAGCGCAGCGCATCAGGCAACCTCAGGTTGCAAAAAGGGGAGCCATTCGGCTCCCCTTTTCTTCTCCCCAACTTCGCTCAACCGAGCTTAGTTATTGCGGATGTATTCATCCATTTCGGTTTTCAGGTTATCGGATTTCGTACCGAAAATCGCCTGAACGCCGGAACCCGCAACAACCACACCTGCCGCGCCCAGTTTCTTCAGCCCAGGCTGGTCAACTTTCGCGACATCCGCCACGCTAACGCGCAGACGGGTGATGCAGGCATCAAGGTTAGTGATGTTTTCTTTACCGCCGAAAGCAGCCACCAGAGCCGGTGCCATTTCGCTGGTCGCGCCAGCTTTGCTGTCTTCGGATGCATCTTCACGACCCGGCGTTTTCAGGTCCAGTGCTTTAATCAGCACGCGGAAGACGGTGTAGTAAACGATCGCATAGCAGATACCGACAATCGGGAACAGCCACAGTTTGCTGCTGTTACCAGACAGAACGATAAAGTCGATCAGGCCGTGAGAGAACGACGTACCGTCACGCATACCCAGCAGGATACAGATCGGGAATGCCAGGCCAGCCAGAATCGCGTGAATGACATACAGGATCGGCGCAACGAACATGAAGGAGAACTCGATCGGCTCGGTAATACCGGTCAGGAACGAGGTCAGCGCCGCGGAGATCATGATACCGCCCACTTTTGCACGGTTTTCCGGTTTAGCAGAGTGCCAGATAGCAATCGCCGCAGCCGGCAGGCCGTACATTTTGAACAGGAAACCACCGGACAGTTTGCCCGCAGTCGGGTCACCGGCCATGTAACGCGGGATATCACCGTGGAACACCTGGCCTGCTGCGTTAGTGAATTCACCAATCTGCATCTGGAAAGGTACGTTCCAGATGTGGTGCAAACCGAACGGCACCAGGCAGCGTTCGATGAAGCCGTAAATACCAAATGCCACGACCGGGTTCTGGTAAGCAGCCCACTGTGAGAAGGTCTGGATAGCAGTACCAATCGGCGGCCAAATGAAGGAGAGCACGATGCCCATAAAGATTGCGGTCAGACCAGAAATGATCGGAACGAAACGTTTACCGGCGAAGAAGCCCAGATACTCAGGCAGCTTGATACGGTAGAAGCGGTTGAACATGTACGCGGCGATCGCACCGGCGATAATACCGCCGAGAACACCGGTATCCGCCAGGTGCTTCGCGGCGATTTCTTCAGCCGGGAGATGCAGAACCAGCGGCGCAACCACAGCCATGGTTTTTACCATGATGCCGTAGGCCACAACGGAAGCCAGAGCGGAAACACCGTCGTTATTGGTGAAGCCCAGTGCAACACCGATAGCGAAGATGAGCGGCATGTTGGCAAAAACGGAACCGCCCGCTTCCGCCATAACATGGGAAACGACGGCTGGCAGCCAACTGAAGTTTGCAGAACCGACGCCCAGCAGGATACCTGCGATAGGCAGTACGGATACTGGCAACATCAGTGATTTACCGACCTTTTGCAGGTTAGCAAATGCATTCTTAAACATAATTGAGAGTGCTCCTGAGTATTTGTGCTTTTACACATCACCTTTCGGGCTACGTCTGCGTGAGCGGCAGTTACGGTGCCTGCTGACGCAACAAGAATGATGTTGTGTATTTTTTCTACGTTTTCACGCATTAGCGAGGGGGGAGTAACCTCGCGATGTAACGGGCATCTAAGCGCCCTTTATTTATTACACAGAGTAAAATAAATACCCTGAACTTTGTTTGACGGCTATCACGTTTCAATGAGCGACAGATGAAATACTTATGAAACTTTACATAACTGATTGCCAAATGTTACAAAAAATCCATCCACCGCCATTTTTATGGCGGTGAACTTTACTCGCTTTGATTATTAATTACGAGCTTTAAAATAAGCCGTGAAATCAGGGAAGTTGCAGGCGGGCGGGCTCAATATGGAAGAGACGGGCAAAGTTTTGTGTCGTCTGCTGCGCCAGTTCTTCGACGGAAACGCCCTTCAGAACGGCCATGTACTCCGCAACATCACGCGTCATCGCGGGCTGATTCTCTTTCCCGCGATGCGGTACTGGCGCCAGATACGGCGAATCCGTTTCAACCAGCAGACGATCCAACGGCACATACCGTGCGGCATCGCGCAGTTGTTCAGCATTCCGGAAGGTGACAATCCCGGAGAAAGAGATATAGAACCCCATATCCAGCAACTTACCTGCGGTTTCTCTGTCTTCTGTGAAACAGTGTAGTACGCCACCGCAATCCGTCACTTTTTCTTCGCGAAGAATCGCCAGCGTATCAACACGTGCGTCGCGGGTATGCACGATGACAGGTTTGTTCAGTTCGCGGCCAATCTGAATATGCTGGCGGAAAGAGACCTGCTGGCGGGATTTCGTTTCCGGCGTGTAATAATAGTCGAGCCCGGTCTCCCCCATAGCGACCACGCCCTCTTCTGCCGCCAGACGGCGCAGTTCTTCTACATCGTACTCTTCATCCTGATTCAGAGGGTGGACGCCGCAGGAGAAAACAACATCAGGACGCTGGCCGACCAGATCGCGCATGCTGCGATAACCCGGTAAGGTTGTGGCGACAGCCAGACAAAATTTCACATCGCGTGCGGCGGCTTTGGCCAGCACGTCATCTACATCTTTATGCAGGTTTTCATAATCGAGGCCATCAAGATGGCAGTGCGAGTCGACTAAAAACATAATGTCTCTCTTAGAGATGCGATACCGGCAGTACCGCACCAGGTTGCAAGTAATGTTCCCAGCGCAGAAGGCGCTCGGTAAGGATCAGTTCGCGGTTCAGGCCCGTCACGTTCAGCAACTGTTCGCGACAGGTACAGATATCCGCCACGATAGACTGAAGACGCGTGGCCGTTACCCCATGAGCAATCTGGTGCACTAACGCGGCGTAATCGACGTTCACGATAGTGCGAATCCCCTGCTGTTGCTTGAGCGCGTCCAACAGTAACGATGCCAGCCAGTGCAAACGCTGGGCCACCGTTTCATGGTTTAGTAACGGCAGCAGTGCCAGCCAGTCACCGCTGCTAAGGGTAGCAGAGAGTCCCTGACACAGTTTTGCCCGGGGTGTCCAGTTCTCTTCCAACAGTAGCGTTTGCGCCGCAGCAGGCGCGCCGGCACTGAGGCGTAACGCCGCCAGCCGTTCATTTTGTGACATTGTCACTTCACGTTCCAGCCACGCTAAACCGTATTGTTCAGACGGTGGGGCGAGATGGAAAAGACGACAACGGCTGCGCAAGGTTGCCAGCAAACGCGCAGGTTCCTGACAGGCGAGGAAGAACCAGGTATTTTTCGGCGGCTCCTCCAGCGTTTTCAGCAACGCATTGGCGGCGGCTTCCGTGAGGATCGCGGCATCGGCAATCCATACCACTTTAGCGCCGCCCAGGCGGGCATGCTCGTACAACTTCTCGCTGACCTCACGCACCGCATCAATACCCAACGTACTCTTGCCCTTTTCCGGCGCAAGCGCGTAATAGTCCGGATGCGTACCAGCCTGCATGAGTTGACAGCTATGGCATTTTCCGCAGCTTTTATGCCCCTCAGGCTGCTGGCACATCAGGTAACGCGTCAGGGCATAGACCAGTGCTTCATCGCCCATGCCAGCGCGCGCCTGTACCAGCAACGCATGATGACCCCGACCGGCCTGATAGCTGGTAATCAGCTGTTCAAAAGCGGGACGCAGCCACGGATACCATTTCATGCCTGCTGCTCCGCAACCCAGTCAATAATCGTTTGGCGGATGTCGCTCATAACCTGCTCCAGCGGTTGCGTCGCATCGATAGTGCGAATGCTGTCATCGGCCGCCGCCAGCTCAAGATAACGCGCGCGGGTACGGTTGAAGAAGTTCAGCGACTCCTGCTCAATACGGTCAAGATCGCCGCGCGCACGGGCGCGCTTAAGGCCCACTTCCGGCGTAACATCCAGATAAAGCGTCAGGTTCGGGCGGAAATCCCCCAGCACTGCATTGCGCAACGTCGCCAGCATATGTTGATCGATACCGCGTCCGCCGCCCTGATACGCCTGGGTGGAGAGATCGTGGCGATCGCCAATCACCCACTCGCCCTTTGCCAGCGCCGGTTTAATGACCGTCTCAACCAGCTGTACGCGTGCGGCATAGAACATTAAAACTTCGGCTTTGTCGGTGATCACTTCATCGCCGACAGATTTGATATCCAGCACCAGACTACGCAGTTTTTCAGCAAGGACAGTCCCGCCCGGCTCACGGGTAAAAACCAGATCCGTGATGCCCAGTTCCTGCAAGGTTTTTACCACCACATCGCGTGCAGTGGTTTTCCCTGCGCCTTCCAGACCTTCGATGACGATATAGTTACTGCGCATTTTTTTCCTTAAGGGCTTTTAAATAGTCCTGCACTGAGCGGTTATGGCTGACCAGATTGGTATTAAAGGTGTGTCCGCCTTTTCCGTCAGCAACAAAATAGAGATACGGCGTTTTGGCCGGATGAGCCGCAGCGTTCAGCGACGCTTCCCCAGGTGCCGCGATCGGCCCCGGCGGCATACCAGCAATCACATAAGTATTGTAAGCCGTTGGCGTTTCCAGATCTTTACGCGTCAATTTACCATTATAACGCTCTCCCATGCCGTAAATCACGGTTGGGTCGGTTTGCAGGCGCATACCGATACGCAGGCGGTTAATAAAGACAGAGGCCACACGATCGCGCTCTTCAGCCACGGCAGTCTCTTTCTCAATAATTGAGGCCATCGTCACCAGTTCATTCTTATCTTTATACGGCAGCCCTTCCATACGCCCTTCCCAGACCTTATCGACCTCGGCCACCATTTTCTGGTGCGCACGTTTGAGAATCGCCACATCGCTGGTATTGGCCGTGTACATCCAGGTATCCGGCCACAGCCAGCCTTCCACCCAATCCGGGTGTTCCAGCTCAAGCACTTTTGCAACGGTTTCGTAGCTGTCATCGGCCAGCGTATGTTTTACATACGGCGCCTCGCGTAGCTGACGCAGATAGTCACTCACCCGCATACCTTCGACGAAGCGCAGCGGGAACTGTGCCTCTTTACCGCTCTCAAGCAATTGCAGCATTTCGCGTACGGTCATGGATGGCGTAAAGCGATAGGTACCGGCCTTGAAGTGAGAGAGCTCGGGCTCAAGGCGCAGCAGCCACTGAAAGACGCGCGGACGATTAATGATTTTTTCGCCGTAAAGCTGTTGACCCAGCGCCAGGCGGCCGGTTCCCGCTTTGAGGGAGAAAATGGTCTCTTCCTTAATTAACAGCGTACTGTTCGCCAGTTGACGAACTTTCCATGCGCCAATGCCCGCAGCGATAGCCATCACTACCAGCAGTATCAAAATAACGCCTAACAATTTCTTCATGCTAATCAGACAACTCACAAAGTGGGGCTAAATAGAGGTAAAGTTCGCGTGACGGCCAATCGTGCCCGGCATAATGCTGCACCGGTACTATCGGCATCAACGCATTGCAGATTAACACTTCGTCTGCATCGGCTAACGCTTCCGGCAGTGCGACCACCTCAATCAATTGATAAGGCGATTCGGCAAGCTGCGCAATAATATGCTGGCGCATAATTCCATTCACGCCCGCCTGGTCAATGCGCGGCGTGAAAACATCTCGCCCCTTACGCCAGAACAAGTTAGCCGCACAGCATTCCGTAACCCACCCTTCGCTGTCAAGAACCAGCGCCTCATCGGCGTCCGTCTGCTCAAGATGAGAGCGGATCAACACCTGTTCCAGCCGATTAAGATGCTTCAGACCCGCGAGATACGGATTGCGCCCAAGACGTACCGGGCTCAGCGCTAACGTTATGCCTTCCCTGCGCCAGTTCATGTAATGGGCAGGTGACGAGGAGGTAGCAAGAATTCGCGTCGCAGCGAGACAGTCCGCACCGCTGTAGCCTCTGCCCCCCACTCCGCGGCTGATAATGACTTTCAGCACGCCTTGCTGTTGCTGAGTCGCCAGTTGACGCATTTCGTCTTGCAGGAGAGTCCAGTCATTGAAGACGATGTTTAAACGCTGGCAGGCAAGCTGTAAGCGGGCGAGATGGGCAGAGAGAAAGGATACGCCCCCCTGTGCTATCCGGGCAGTCGTAAAGCAGCCGTCGCCGAACTGTGTTGCTCTGTCGTTGACCGCGAGGGTGTCCTGTTCCAGGCCGTTAATCAAGAACATAAGGCGCTCCTTTTCGGTGGGCGGATAGTGTCGCAGGATGAATAGCACAGGACAAGCAGAGAAAACTGAAGATAAAAAAAGACCCGCAAAGCGGGCCTTCTTAAACGGTCTTAGCGTCGGCGGGCAAACCCGCCGTCAGCATTAGATCTTTTTAAAGATCAACGAACCATTGGTGCCGCCGAAGCCGAAGGAGTTACACAGGGTGTATTCCATTCCGCTTACCTGACGGGCTTCGTGAGGAACAAAGTCCAGATCGCAACCTTCATCCGGGTTATCCAGGTTGATGGTTGGCGGTACAGCCTGATCGCGCAGTGCGAGGATAGAGTAGATTGATTCTACCGCCCCCGCCGCACCTAACAGGTGACCGGTCATGGATTTCGTTGAGCTCACCATTACGCGGCTGGCTGCATCACCGAAGACAGATTTCACCGCCTGCGCTTCTGCTTTATCGCCCGCCGGCGTTGATGTGCCGTGTGCGTTAACGTAGCCAATCTGGCCCGGTTCAAGCGCCGCATCACGCAGTGCATTGACCATCGCCAGCGCCGCGCCCGCGCCGTCTTCCGGCGGTGACGTCATATGGTAAGCATCGCTGCTCATACCAAAGCCGACAACTTCAGCGTAGATTTTCGCGCCGCGTTTTTTCGCATGCTCGTACTCTTCGAGTACCACCATACCTGCACCGTCACCCAGCACGAAGCCATCACGCTCTTTGTCCCACGGACGGCTTGCTGCCTGTGGGTTGTCATTGCGGGTAGAGAGTGCGCGCGCTGCGCCAAAGCCACCCACACCGAGCGGAGTACTGGCTTTTTCTGCGCCACCGGCCACCATCGCGTCTGCATCGCCATAGGCGATGATACGTGCAGCGTGGCCGATGTTATGTACGCCTGAAGTACAAGCCGTTGCGATAGAGATACTTGGCCCACGCAAACCAAACATGATGGTCAGATGACCGGCCACCATATTAACAATTGTGGATGGAACAAAGAACGGGCTGATCTTACGCGGTCCGCCGTTTACCAGCGAACTGTGGTTTTCTTCGATCAAGCCGAGACCACCGATACCGGAACCAATAGCGGCACCGATGCGGGTTGCGTTCTCTTCCGTCACTTCAAGGCCAGAATCCTGCATGGCCTGTACGCCAGCGACAATTCCATATTGAATGAAGGCATCCATCTTGCGCTGTTCTTTGCGCGAGATAATGTCATCACAGTTAAAATCCTTTACTAAGCCAGCAAATTTCGTTGCATAGGCGCTAGTATCGAAATGGTCGATCAGGCTGATGCCACTCTGACCGGCAAGGAGAGCTTTCCAGGTAGACTCTACGGTATTGCCGACAGGAGACAACATGCCCAGTCCGGTCACAACTACACGACGCTTAGACACGGTTGTCCTCCAGGGAGGGAATAAATAAGATTCGTTGGGATAAAAAGATAAAACTCAGGCGGTCGAGTGACCGCCTGGAGATGTTCACTTACGCCTGGTGACCGTTGATGTAATCAATGGCAGCCTGAACGGTGGTGATTTTCTCAGCTTCTTCGTCCGGAATCTCAGTATCAAACTCTTCTTCCAGAGCCATTACCAGCTCAACGGTGTCAAGAGAATCTGCGCCCAGGTCTTCAACGAAGGAAGCGGAGTTCACAACTTCTTCCTGCTTAACGCCCAGCTGTTCGCCGATAATTTTCTTAACGCGTTCTTCGATAGTGCTCATACTCTTAAATTTCCTATCAAAACTCGCTTTCGCGATGGTTTTCGTAGTGTATAAAATGTTGAAAAATTTGCAACTAAATCCCGGCAGGTCTTACCACGATTTTACGTTATTTTGAGGCCATACCCCCCAATAACGCAAATCATTTTGCACTAATTATGCCCAGAACTACGTAGACTGCGCGCATCCTGAGCATTTTGTGCAAATCGCGGTCAGACCATGTACATCCCGCCGTTCACATGCAAAGTTTCACCCGTGATGTAAGCTGCTTCGTCGGATGCCAGGAATGCAACCGCGTTGGCGATTTCCTGTGCGCCGCCGAGGCGACCCGCAGGAACCTGCGCCAGGATACCCGCACGCTGGTCATCAGACAGCGCACGCGTCATGTCCGTTTCAATAAAGCCCGGAGCAACAACGTTCACCGTAATGCCGCGAGACGCAACTTCACGCGCCAGCGACTTACTGAAACCGATCAGACCGGCTTTCGCCGCAGCGTAGTTAGCCTGACCAGCATTTCCCATGGTACCAACCACAGAACCGATAGTAATAATACGACCGTGACGCTTTTTCATCATAGCGCGCATTACTGCTTTTGACAGACGGAAAACTGATGAAAGATTCGTTTCGATGATATCGTTCCACTCATCGTCTTTCATGCGCATTAACAGGTTATCACGTGTAATCCCGGCATTATTGACCAGAATGTCCACTTCGCCAAATTCTGCGCGAATATTTTCCAGAACAGATTCGATAGATGCCGGGTCGGTCACATTCAACATCAGACCCTTACCGTTCGCACCCAGGTAGTCGCTAATCGCCTGCGCGCCGTTTTCACTGGTCGCAGTGCCGATAACTTTCGCGCCGCGGGCGACGAGAGTTTCAGCGATTGCGCGGCCAATACCGCGGCTTGCGCCTGTCACCAGGGCAATTTTTCCTTCAAAGCTCATGCGTTCCTCTTTTATTGCGCAAGTGCCGCTGACAGGGCTTCCGGCTCGTTGATCGCCGATGCCGTCAGGGTATCTACAATACGTTTGGTCAAGCCGGTAAGGACTTTACCCGGTCCAACCTCATACAGGTGCTCAACACCTTTCGCGGCCATCAGTTCTACACTCTTCGTCCACTGAACCGGGCTGTACAGCTGGCGGATCAGGGCATCACGAATGGCGTCCGGCGCGGTTTCACACTGCACATCCACATTGTTGATGACCGGGATCTGCGGTGCGTTGAAGGTAATTTTTGCCAGCTCAACGGCCAGTTTCTCAGCAGCAGGCTTCATTAGCGCACAGTGAGACGGTACGCTGACCGGCAGCGGCAACGCACGTTTTGCGCCAGCGGCTTTACAGGCAGCACCCGCGCGTTCAACGGCTTCTTTGTGTCCAGCGATAACCACCTGACCCGGCGAGTTAAAGTTCACCGGAGAAACCACCTGCCCTTCGGCAGATTCTTCACAGGCTTTGGCGATAGACGCATCGTCCAGGCCAATAATAGCGGACATGCCGCCGGTGCCTGCCGGCACGGCTTCCTGCATAAACTTGCCACGCAGTTCCACCAAACGAACCGCATCAGCGAAATTAATGACGCCAGCGCAAACCAGCGCAGAATATTCACCCAGGCTATGGCCAGCCATCAGAACCGGCGCTTTGCCGCCCTGCTGCTGCCACAAACGGTACAGCGCAACGGATGCGGTCAGGAGCGCAGGTTGTGTCTGCCAGGTTTTGTTCAACTCTTCCGCCGGGCCCTGTTGGGTCAGTGCCCACAGATCATAACCCAGTGCGTCAGACGCTTCACGGAAAGTCTCTTCAATAATTGGGTGAGTTGCCGCTAATTCGGACAACATCCCAACCGTTTGAGAACCCTGCCCAGGGAACACAAAAGCAAATTGCGTCATTTTTTTATCCTTATACTTAGAAACGAACCAGTGCAGAGCCCCAGGTAAACCCGCCACCAAAGGCTTCCAGCAGCACAAGTTGCCCGCGCTTAATACGACCATCACGCACCGCTTCATCGAATGCGCAAGGCACAGAGGCCGCGGAGGTATTGCCGTGACGATCCAGCGTCACCACAACGTTATCCATCGACATGCCGAGTTTTTTCGCCGTGGCGCTGATGATACGCAGGTTGGCCTGATGTGGCACTAACCAGTCGAGTTCAGCACGGTCAAGATTGTTGGCCGCCAGCGTCTCTTCGACGATGTGTGCCAGTTCAGTGACCGCAACCTTGAACACTTCATTCCCGGCCATGGTCAGATAAATCGAATTTTCTGGATGAACGCGATCGGCGTTAGGCAGCGTCAGAAGATCGCCGTAGCTACCGTCTGCGTGCAGATGGGTGGAGATAATTCCCGGTTCTTCAGACTGCCCCAGAACCACGGCGCCCGCGCCGTCACCGAAGATAATGATCGTGCCGCGATCGGCAGGATCGCAGGTGCGCGCCAGCACATCAGAACCAATCACCAGCGCATTTTTCACCGCGCCGGATTTCACGTACTGGTCTGCTACGCTCAGGGCGTAGGTGAAGCCCGCACAGGCTGCGGCGACGTCAAATGCCGGGCAGCCTTTGATGCCTAACATGCTCTGAATTTGGCAGGCAGCGCTTGGGAAAGCGTGCGTTGCAGAAGTGGTAGCAACAACGATCAAGCCGATATCGTTTTTATCCACGCCCGCCATTTCCAGCGCGCGCTGAGCGGCTTCAAAGCCCATCGTTGCAACGGATTCATCCGGGCCTGCGATACGGCGTTCACGGATACCTGTGCGCGTGACAATCCACTCGTCAGTCGTATCAACCATTTTTTCCAGGTCGGCGTTCGTACGCACTTGCTTGGGCAGATAACTGCCGGTACCAATAATCTTCGTATACATGTACGCTCAATCTTATCCGGTAACATACCCATCAGCTTTGCACATCAGCACGCCGCTCGCTTACTTTGCGTCGTTGTTCTGCGGCTCAAAACCAGCCGGGTATAACAATTCCAGGCGAGCGGCAATCCGCTGAGGGACTTGTCGCTGCACCGCCTGCACTGCCTGCTCGATCGCCACGCAAAACGCGCGTTGATTCGCCGCACCATGACTCTTAATCACCGTGCCGCGTAATCCTAACAGACAGGCACCATTATACTGGTCGGGGTTGAGGTGACTGAATCGCCGGGTCAGACTTTTTTGTAACCAACGTTTTAATAAAATCAGCCACCACGCCGTTTTTTTCCCCTCGCCCTGCGATTTCAGCAGCGATAGGAACATTCTGACAACCCCTTCCATGGTTTTTAGCGTGACGTTACCTGTAAACCCGTCACAAACCAAAACATCTGTTTTCCCCGTCAGCAATTCGTTCGCTTCCAGGTAGCCAATATAGTTCAGAGACGGCAATGTTTTTAGTATCTGTGAAGCATCGCGAATGCTGTCCAGCCCTTTCGTCTCTTCTTCACCGATGTTTAGCAGCGCCACGCGAGGGTTTTCAATGCCAACCACTTCTTCCGCGAGCACCGAGCCCATCACCGCAAACTGAACCAACATTGTGCTATCACAATCGACGTTAGCGCCCAGGTCGAGCACCACCGTCTTTCCCTTCTGCTGATGGGGTAATACCGTCACCAGCGCCGGGCGCTCAATCCCCTGAAGTGGTTTGAGCAGTAATTTTGCGAGCCCCATCAGCGCGCCTGTATTCCCGGCGCTAACGCAGGCTTCAGCTCGCCCTTCTTTCACTAGCTCCAGCGCCACACGCATCGATGTTCCGCGACTGTTGCGGATGGCGTGTGAAGGCCGTGCATCACTGGCAATAACTGACTGTGCAGGGATAATCTGCAGACGAGAGCGCGTCTCAAAATCAGCTTTGGCAAGTAATGGCGTAATATCGTCGGGGTTACCGACCAGAAGAAGTGTGAGTTGCGAATAGGAATTCAGTGCCTGCAGTGCTGCAGGCACTGTCACGGTAGGGCCAAAATCTCCCCCCATGACATCTAACGCCAGGGTTAGATGTGTCAAGGTTATCGTCGCCGCTCGGTTTGGGAATCCCCGCTTACACGGGGAACGCCTCACTAAGCTTCACCACGCTTGAACTCGTCGTCTTTCACGCTACAGGGGCGTTGGCTGCGTTCGTTCACTCCAATCGCATAGTCATCTATGCTCAGGAGGTTCTCTCGCTTGCCGCCTTCCTGCAACGCGAAATCCTTAGAGTATCGCGTGATTACTTAGCGATAACCTTGCGACCGCGGTAGAAACCGTCGGCAGTGATGTGGTGACGCAGGTGGGATTCACCAGAAGTCTTGTCTACAGACAGGCTGGTAACTGCAGTCAGCGCGTCATGGGAACGACGCATGCCACGTTTGGAACGGGTTGGTTTGTTTTGTTGTACGGCCATGGACCTTACTCCTCAATTACTTACGCTTTAAGCTGGCTAATACGGCAAATGGGTTTGGTTTCTGCGCCTCTTCAGGCAATTCACCAAAGACCATGTCCGCCTCGGACACTTCACAGTGTTCAGAATCATGCACCGGAACCACCGGCAAGGCGAGGATGATTTCATCTTCAACCACCGCCAGCAGATCGATTTCACCGAATTCGTTAACCTCAATCGGCTCATACGCTTCCGGGAGTGCTTCAACCTGATCATTATTTTTGACCGGGCTGAAACAATACGTTGTGTAAACCTGGTGAGTAAACGGTTTCCCGCAACGCTGACATTCCAGCGATACCGTCACCTTCGCATCACCGGTCAGAACCGCGAGGCGTTGGTTATCGATAGCGAAGGACATCTCGCATTCTACATCACTGTCTACACTGACTACGGACGCGGCGACACGCTCCGCTTGATCGGGGGTATAGATACCCTGGTAATCAAGGCGTTTTTGCGCCGTACGAACCGGGTCGAGAGTCAGGGGTAATTTTACCTTTTGCATAGGGCGCGCATATTAACTTTGTAACGTCATAGAGTCAAAGAAAAAGGCAGCCTCAGGTTGCCTTTTGCCAATAATTCGCACACATTGCGGCGTGTAGTTTAAAATGTCGCAATCTAATTCGCCAGAGTTTACCTAAAAAATTATGCCTGAACTTATTTTAGCCTCCACATCGCCTTATCGCCGCCTGCTGTTAGAGAAACTCGGTATCCCTTTCACCTGCGCCGCGCCCGAGGTCGATGAAATTCCCCTCCCCGCCGAAACCCCGCGCCATCTGGTGCTGCGTCTGGCGCAGGCGAAAGCGCAGGCGCTGGCTGAACGTTTTCCGCATCATCTGATTATTGGTTCTGACCAGGTTTGCGTGTTGGATGGCGAAATAACCGGCAAACCGCATACGGAAGAAAATGCGCGTAAACAATTAAAGAAAGCCAGTGGCAATATTGTGACTTTTTATACGGGCCTGGCGCTTTATAATTCTGTTAATGGCCAGTTACAAACTGAATGCGAACCTTTTGATGTCCATTTTCGTCATCTGACTGAGCAAGAAATAAACCATTATGTGCAAAAAGAGAGCCCGCTGAATTGCGCAGGCAGTTTTAAAAGCGAGGGATTAGGCATCGCGCTGTTTGAACGTCTCGAAGGTCGCGATCCAAACACGCTGGTGGGGCTGCCGCTGATTGCACTGTGCCAGATGCTGCGCCGGGAAGGGTTTAATCCGTTAAGTAGATAGAGTGTACATACTGACAAGAAGGGCAGCCTGAGGCTGCCCTTCTTTTATTTGATAGTACGTAACACCTGCAAACAGCGCTTCAGGGCATTATCCATTGGCGCTTCTACGCGCATCACTTCGCCCGTGCCTGGGTGAGTGAATTTCAGCGCCGCCGCATGCAGGAACAGACGCCTTAGCCCAGTCCCCGCTTCGGTAAGTTGCTGATCGAATTCGCGGTCGCCATAGCGATCGTCAAAAGCAATCGGATGTCCCGCATGAAGGGTATGCACACGGATCTGGTGCGTACGCCCCGTCACCGGGCTACAGCGCACCAGCGTGGCAAACGCATAGCGCTCTTCGACTTTAAAACGCGTTTCAGACGGTTTGCCTTCCTGGCTCACGCGTACAATACGCTCACCGCTTTGCAGAATATTTTTCAGCAATGGCGCCTGCACCGCTTTAACGTGCGACTGCCACTGACCGCGCACAAGGGCCAGATAATCTTTCTGCATCCCTTTTTCACGCAGTTGTTCATGCAGCGAACGCAGCGCAGAGCGCTTTTTCGCCACCAGCAGCACGCCTGATGTATCACGGTCAAGACGGTGCACCAGTTCCAGGAAGCGCGCTTCCGGGCGCAGCGCGCGCAGGCCTTCAATCACGCCGAAGCTCAAACCGCTGCCACCGTGTACTGCCGTACCGGATGGCTTATTCAGCACCAGAATATGTTCATCTTCATAAAGGATAACGTCGCTCAGCGCGGCCACCTTTTGCAGATGCGGTGAAACGGCGTCTTCTTCGCGTTCCGCAACGCGCACTGGCGGGATACGCACTTCATCGCCCGCCTCCAGTTTGTACTCGGGTTTGATGCGTTTTTTGTTCACCCGCACTTCCCCCTTACGCAGGATGCGGTAAATCATACTCTTCGGCACGCCCTTCAGTTGGGTGCGCAAAAAGTTATCAATTCGTTGCCCGGCTTCATCAGCGCTGATGGCAACCATTTTTACGGTTGGAGTCTCAGTTTTCATGGTGGGCGATTCTAAATATCCCTGCTCAATAGCGCCACTCATTTTTCTGTGCTTATACTCTTCATAGTTCGAATAGATTTTTATCATTACCCTGACTCAGGGTCTTCTTCACTGAATGCGTTGATTGTTATTAGAGCAATCTCAACGAGCAAGTGAAAAAACTGTGATTAACCGGGTGATAAAAGGTGAAAGTCAACTTGCTATAACAAGGTTAGCAAGGAATAATGAAGACGTTTTCCGTGTTCATCTTGTTAGTGCAAGGAATTAAACGGAATGACCAGTTTTGTCTGTCCGATCATCCACGCAGCAATGGCGTAAGACGTATTGATCTTTCAGACAGTTAGCGGGCTGCGGGTTGCAGTCCTTACCGGTAGATACTTTACTGGATTTCACTCAACAGAATGACGGCAAGCCGGGCGTCCCCGGAAGCTTACCTAAGTCAAAGCAACTGGGGTAAGCAGGCGAAGCCACGCGTCTGGTGAGAGAATGACGATGAGTATAAATGGAATCTTCTCTGGAGAGTTATCCCAGGCTGTTCCCCTGATAATTGCGCTGTGTTTCCGTTTGAAATACAGGCGACCGACACTCTGCGCCTCTTAAGCGAGCGACAACCGTGAGGTTGGCGACGTGAACAGTCACGAGGCCATCGGTTTACCCCGGAAAGGTATCACTCTGCTCGCAGCTTAGTCGTCAATGTAAGAATAATGAGTAAGTTACGATGAAAAGAATGTTAATCAACGCAACTCAGCAGGAAGAGTTGCGTGTCGCCCTCGTTGATGGGCAGCGTCTGTATGATCTGGATATTGAAAGCCCAGGCCATGAACAGAAAAAAGCGAACATCTACAAAGGCAAAATTACCCGTATTGAACCGAGTCTTGAAGCAGCGTTTGTTGACTACGGCGCTGAACGTCACG
Source organism: Pseudocitrobacter faecalis (assembly GCA_003315335.1). GTDB lineage: Bacteria > Pseudomonadota > Gammaproteobacteria > Enterobacterales > Enterobacteriaceae > Pseudocitrobacter > Pseudocitrobacter faecalis. The sequence continues at coordinate 206,856 of QNRL01000007.1, read as the reverse complement.
GTTTCCTCCCTCTCAAAGAAATTGCCCGCGAATACTTCCCCGCTAACTACAGCGCACATGGCCGTCCGAATATCAAAGACGTGCTGCGTGAAGGTCAGGAAGTGATTGTCCAGATCGATAAAGAAGAACGCGGCAATAAAGGCGCTGCGCTGACAACCTTTATCAGCCTGGCGGGCAGTTATCTGGTGCTGATGCCGAACAACCCGCGTGCGGGCGGTATCTCTCGCCGTATCGAAGGCGACGATCGCACTGAACTGAAAGAAGCGCTGGCAAGCCTTGAGCTGCCGGATGGCATGGGCCTTATCGTTCGCACCGCAGGCGTTGGCAAATCTGCCGAAGCATTGCAGTGGGATTTAAGCTTCCGCCTGAAACACTGGGAAGCCATCAAAAAAGCCGCTGAAAGCCGCCCTGCGCCGTTCCTGATTCACCAGGAAAGCAACGTCATTGTGCGTGCCTTCCGCGACTATCTGCGTCAGGACATCGGTGAAATCCTCATCGACAACCCGAAAGTGCTGGAGCTGGCTCGCCAGCATATTTCCGCGCTGGGTCGTCCGGATTTCAGCAGCAAAATCAAACTGTACACCGGTGAAATCCCGCTGTTCAGCCATTACCAAATCGAATCGCAGATTGAATCCGCATTCCAGCGCGAAGTGCGTCTGCCTTCCGGTGGTTCTATCGTTATCGATAGCACCGAAGCCCTGACCGCCATCGACATCAACTCCGCGCGTGCAACCCGCGGCGGCGATATCGAAGAAACCGCGTTCAACACTAACCTTGAAGCCGCTGATGAAATTGCCCGCCAGCTGCGCCTGCGCGACCTCGGCGGTCTGATTGTTATCGACTTCATCGATATGACGCCGGTACGCCACCAGCGCGCGGTAGAAAACCGCCTGCGCGAAGCGGTACGCCAGGATCGTGCGCGTATCCAAATCAGCCACATCTCACGCTTTGGCCTGCTGGAAATGTCGCGTCAGCGTCTGAGCCCGTCACTGGGTGAATCCAGCCATCACGTCTGCCCGCGCTGCTCCGGTACCGGCACCGTGCGTGACAACGAATCCATGGCTCTCTCGATCCTGCGTTTGATTGAAGAAGAAGCGCTGAAAGAGAACACCAAAGAAGTACACGCCATCGTCCCTGTGCCAATTGCGTCTTACCTGCTGAACGAAAAACGTGCCGCGGTAAGCGCCATTGAAAGCCGTCAGGGTGGCGACGTTCGCTGCATTATCGTGCCGAACGATCAGATGGAAACGCCGCACTATCATGTACTGCGCGTTCGTAAAGGCGAAGAGACCTCGACCCTGAGCTATCTGCTGCCGAAACTGCACGAAGAAGAGATGGCGCTGCCGTCTGAAGATGAACCTGCTGAACGTAAACTGCCTGAGCAACCGGCTCTCGCGACCTTTGTGATGCCAGACGTTCCGCCGGAACCGACAACGGCAAAACCGGCAGTCTCCGCGCCGACCGCAGCCAAAACAGCCGCTGCGCCTGGCCTGGTGTCTCGCTTCTTCAGCGCCCTGAAAAACCTGTTCGGTGGTAGCGAAGAGAAAGTCGTTGAGCCGCAGCCTGAGAAGAAAGAAGAGAAACCTGCTCGCCAGCAGGAGCGTCGCAAGCCGCGTCAAAACAATCGTCGCGATCGTAATGACCGCAACGACCGAGGCGATCGTGGCGACCGCAACGAACGTCGTGATAACAATCGTGGCGATAACGAAGGACGCGAAGCCCGCGAACCACGTGAAGGCCGCGAGGGTCGTGAGGACAACCGCCGCAACCGTCGCGAAAAACCGCAGCAAAATGCGGAAACGCGCGACAACCGTCAGCAGAACATCGCGGACGATGGCGAGAAAGCAAAATCCCGTGACGAGCAGCAGCCGCGCCGTGAACGTAATCGTCGTCGCAACAACGATGAAAAACGTCAGGCACAGCAGGAAGCCAAATCACAAGTTCGTGACGAAATCGTTGCAGAGGACAATGCACAGGAAGAGCGCGTGCAGACTATGCCGCGTCGTAAGCAACGCCAGCTGACGCAAAAAATCCGCATTGAAACCGCGGAAGAGACGGCAGCGCGCGAAACCTTCGAAGACGATATTCCGCAGGAAACGTCCGCACCGCGTACCGAGCTGGCAAAAGTCGATCTGCCTGCCGTCGTTGAAAGTGCGCCGGTTCAGGCCGAGCACGACGACAACGGAGAATCACGTGACTCAGCGGGTATGCCGCGTCGTTCACGCCGTTCCCCGCGTCATCTGCGCGTGAGCGGTCAGCGTCGTCGTCGCTATCGTGACGAGCGTTATCCGACCCAGTCTCCGATGCCGCTGACCGTCGCGTGCGCATCGCCGGAGCTGGCGTCAGGTAAAGTGTGGATCCGTTATCCGGTAACCCGTCCGCAGGATCAGGTGGTTGAAGAGCAACGCGAACAGGATGTTGTCGTTCAGGAAACCGTAGAGCAGGTTGTTGCGCCAGTTGCAGCGATTGAACCTGTGGTTGCCGAAGCGCCAGTAGCAGCGGTTGAAACCGTTGAACCAGTTGTCGCAGCGCAGCCAGTTGCTGAGATTGTTGAACCGGCAGTTGAAACCACTCATCCAGAAGTGATTGAAGCGCCGGTAACTGAACAACCGCAAATCATCGCCGAAGAAGACGCTGTGGTTGCGCAGGAAGTGGTTGAAGAAGTGCAGCCTGCCGCAGTTGAGCCGGAAGCACCGGTTGAAGAAGTGGTTGCTGAAACCGCTGCGCCGGTAGAAACGCCTGTTGTGGAAGAAGCACCGGTCGCTGAGACTGACGTGGTCACCGCGCCAGTTGTTGAAATGACGCCAGCTCCTGCTGCTCATCATGCCAGCGCGCCGATGACTCGTGCACCGGCTCCAGCTTATGTGCCGGAAGCGCCGCGCCATAGCGACTGGGTTCGCCCGGCATTCGGCTTTGACGGTAAAGGTGCTGCGGGTGGCCACAGCGCAACCCATCAGGCCTCTGCGGCGCCGACGCGTCCGCAGCCTGTTGAGTAACCGACACGCTGAAAACCAAACCGGCCCAAGTGGCCGGTTTTTTTTATGCTTTTCCCGGCAGTTGCATCCCGGCAATTTTCGGCATCACTTCACGCATCAAATCAAGAAACTTACGCAAGCGGGTCGGATAATAACGCGCCCACGGATAGACCAGATGAACAGGCAGCGCGGCCACCTGCCACTCCGGTAACAGTTCAACCAGCCTACCCTGTGCCAGATCCTCCTCGACCGTCCAGCTTGAGACGATAGCTATCCCCAGCCCCGCCAGCGCGGCATTTTTCGCGACGTAGAGACTGTCCGTACTCAGACGCGGCACCAGTGAAAACGTCACACTCTCCTCCTGACGATGCAGCGTGACGTCATGCTGATAGAAGGTACTGATCGCAATCCATGGCAATGCCGACATCATCCTGGGATGGGTAATGTCGGGGAACTTTGCTAACAGTTCAGGAGAGGCCACCGTACAGCGTGGGACTTCAGCCAGCAGCACAGAGACGGTGGCCGGGTCAACTTCCGTCCCAACGCGGATCGCGCAATCAATATTGTCACTGATAAAGTCGACATTTTTATCATTGAGCATCCATTCAACCGACAGCTGTGGATGTTCGGCCAGAAAACCAATCAGTGGCATCAATAGCTGCTCCTGGCCAAACGCATGCGGCGCACGCACCCGCAACGTACCAACGGGCTGATCGTCCGTAAGCTGTAATTCATCCTCCAGCGCCAGCCAGGCATCCACGACCTGACGCGCATGCTGATAACAGCGCTCGCCATCGTCAGTGAGTTTCATCGCATGCGTGGAGCGCAGAATTAATTTCGCCCCCAACAGTGACTCCAGCGATTGCAAACGACGGCTGATGGTCGCCTGGGTGGTTTCAAGCTGACGCGCCGCCGCCGATAGCGAACCCGATTCGACAATGCGAATAAACGTTCGCATCAGCTCAACTCTGTCTATACGCTCCTGCTTCTTCATTATCCACTTACCTATACGTCAAACGTATAACTGTTTTACCACTGCGCTGGCTACCGTGCCAGCACGCTTCAGGGAAAAATAGCGCCATACCGTATCTGAGGAACATCTGATGAAAACACACGTTAATCCGGGCTGGCTTATCTTTATCCTTGCGTTAGGCGCAGGCTTCAGCGTTGCCGCCATCTACTATGCCCAACCGCTGCTGCCGTTGATGGGCAATACTTTGCATCTGAATGTTGAAGGCATGGGGCTCATCCCCACGCTCACTCAGGCGGGCTACGCGCTGGGAATCCTATTTCTGCTGCCGCTCGGCGACCGCTACGATCGTCGTACGCTAATCCTGTTAAAAAGCGGCATGCTGGCAGCCCTTCTGCTGCTGTGCAGCGTGACGCAGCATTTTCATCCACTGCTGGTTGTCAGCCTGCTGATCGGTATGGCGGCAACGATGGCGCAGGATATTGTGCCTGCCGCCGCTATCCTCGCCCCTGCCGGGAAGCAAGGGAAAATGGTCGGCACAGTGATGACGGGGTTGTTACTGGGAATTTTGCTGTCGCGCACCGTGAGCGGCGTGATTGGTGAACTCTTTGGCTGGCGAGTGGTGTATCAGGCTGCTGCGGTCAGTATTGCGCTGATTGGCGTGCTGATGTGGCGCGTACTGCCACGCTTTACCGCGCACTCCAGTCTGAGCTATCCGGCATTAATGGCGTCACTGGTGCATCTGTGGCAGCGTTATCCCACATTACGCCGCGCCGCGCTGGCACAAGGCTTGCTTTCAATTGCGTTTAGCGCATTCTGGTCAACGCTCGCGGTCATGCTGCTGGAACATCATCATATGGGCAGCGCCGTCGCGGGTGGTTTTGGGATTGCGGGTGCGGCGGGCGCGCTTGCCGCGCCGCTGGCCGGTGGGCTGGCAGATAAAGTAGGTGCCGAGAAAGTCACCCAGTTAGGCGCTGCACTGGTCACGGTTTCCTTTGCACTGATGTTTATTCTGCCCGTTTTGCCACCGATGGCCCAACTGGCGATAATCGCCCTCTCCGCCATCGGCTTCGACCTGGGCCTGCAATCAAGCCTGGTTGCCCACCAGAACCTGGTTTATAGCCTGGAACCTCAGGCGCGGGGTCGCCTGAACGCACTGCTGTTTACGGTGGTATTTATTGGCATGGCGCTGGGGTCAGTTCTGGGTAGTCAGCTGTATGCGCTGGCCGGCTGGGAAGGGGTTGTCGGGCTGGCGACGCTTGCAGGTGCCTGCGCATGGGGTGTTCGTTGGGTGGAAACCCGTCGTCTGCGCCGTACCGCGTTGCAAACTGCATAGTCACGCTTACAGGCCGGATAGCCGTATCCGGCCTGTAACATTATTTATTCAACTGAAACAGCGACATCCCCTGCATATCACTAAATGCTTTATACGACGCCTGTAGCGCCGTCTGCTGCATCACGTAGTTAGAGATGGTCTCATTCCAGTCCACATCCACCAGGTTACTCATCTGCTGCGTCTGGCTCAACGCGCGGTCATCGCCCAGCGCGTCGAGTTTATCCAGCTCATTAAGCTGTGTACCCAGTTCAGCACGCACGCTCAGCACATTGTTGAGTGAGTTGCTTAGCCCACGGTTGGTTTTGTCGATAGCGGCGCTGGCAAGAGCCTGCGCGTCTTCGTCATCGCTTACAGGCGTATTGAGCGCGGCAATGGCGCTATCCAGCATCGCAAACAGATTCGTATCGGTATCCGGCTTCGCATTGCTGGTCAGGCTATCAAAGATTTTATCGCCCGTATGGCCAATCACCATTGAACGTGAAGCGTCAACCTGCTGCGCGACATTCGCCGATCCGCCGACGTACGTACCGCCATCAGTAAACGGTGCCGTATCGGTTTTATACCCGGCAAAGATATAGCGCCCGTTTCCGTCCTGGCTGTTCGCCAGATTGAGAAGCTGATCGCGGATCCCTTGCAGGTCGGTCGCCAGCGAGGCCCGGTCGTCATCGCTTAATGTGCCGTTCCCGGCGTAAACGATTTTTTCCTGCGCCGATTGAATCGCAGTCGTCACCTGCGCCAGCGTATTTTCTTCCATCGACACGCGCTGAGTAGCAAACGTCCTCGCGGTAGCAAACTGGCTGTTTTGCGCCTGAGCCTGCGAAAGCACTACCGCTTGTGAGGCCGCTACCGGGTCATCGGAGGCACGGTTCACCCGCTTGCCGGTCGACATCTGTTCACCGTACTTCAGCCATTCTGACTGGGAACTGGTGATCCCGCGCATATTCTGCTGATACATCATCAGGGTACTGACACGCATGCGTTATTCCTCTCCTTAGCGAATATTAATCAGAGCATCAAACAGCGTGCTTGCCGTTTGCAGCACCTGGGCATTCGCCAGATAGTACTGCTGGAAGAGCTGCAGGTTGCCGTACTCTTCATCCAGGTTTACGCCGGAAATAGATTGTTGCTGTTTACTGAGCTGGGTGACGACGTTGCTTTGCGTGGTGCTGCTGGTCTCAAGCGTTGAGGTTTTATTGCCGATATCACTGACCAGCGCCGCATACGCGTCGTTGAAGGTTTTCGAATTTCCCACCAGCTTCGCGTTTTGCAAATCGAGCAATGCCTGGCCATTACGGTTATCGCTCTCGCCATTTTCCGCGTCATCAATACCCAGCGCGAGCTCTGATTCATCACTGATCGCCACGCTCATGTTCACGATCGCATCGCTGACCGGCTTGACGGTAAAGCTGTCGTTCTCGGCCGGCGTGCCGCTCACCGTGACGGAGAGCCCGTCAAAATTTAATGCGCCATCCTTCTGTTCCGCTTTCACTGTGGTGTTGTCGGAAAGACGCGTCACCTGCCATTCACCGTTTTTATAGCTCACACGATAATTCGTGGCTTGCACGCTGGAGGCATCGGTCACGTCCGCCGTCAGCGACGCCTTACCGCTATTATTACTGTTCGCCACTACGGACGGATTACCAATCGTGAAGAAGTCCTTCCCCTCTTTTCCGTTCGCATCCACACCCTCTTTGTGCTGGGCGTTAAACGCATCCGCAAAGGCCAGTGCCATTTGGTTAAGGCTATTGCGAGTCTGATCGAGATCCTGCGAGCGGAAGGTCAACAAGCCGCCAAGTGAGCCCGTGTTAAGCAGTTTTTCCGGGATTTCAATATTTCCCGCAACGTTATCAACATACGCCACGGTGGTACGCGTTGGGTCGCTGCTGCTCGGCACAGCCGCCAACTGGCGTGCATTACTGCCCTGCACCAGCGTATAGCCATTCGCCATGGTGACGTTGAACGTTCCGCTATCCTGCACGTTTACTTCTACGCCCACCAGCTTGTTGAGCTCGCTGACTAACTGATCGCGCTGATCCAGCAAATCGTTCGGTGACGCGCCCGCGCCGACGCCGGTCAGGCGAGAGATTTTATCATTCAGGCTGGCAATCTGATTCGCGTAGTTGTTGATTTGATCAACGGTGGTAGCGATAGAAAGATTCACCTGCTTGTCCTGGTCGCGGAGATACTGATCGGCGACTTTAAACTGATTGACCAGACCATCCGCTTTACCCAAAACGGTCTGACGCGCGGCGGGATCTTCAGCGTTGCTCACCAGCGTTTGCATGCTGGAGAAGAAATCCTGAAGCGTGGTGGAAAGGGAGTTTGTGGTGCCGGAAAGCATATCGTCGATTTTCGACATCTGCTCATAACGCGTGGTCAACCCGCTGCTCTGGCTCTGCGCCGTACGCAGCTGGTTGGTAATGAATGCATTGTATTCGCGCTGAACGCCAGAAACGTAGACGCCATTGCCGACCCAGCCTCCCGCACCTAACGTACTGTTCGCCGAAGCGAGCACCGTGGTCTGGCGGGTATAGCCCGAGACGTTGTAGCTGGCAATATTATTACTGGTGGTATTCAGTGCCGACTGTGCCGCACTCAATCCACTCATGGCGCTATTGATTAAACTGGACATGTTCTTCCTTTTATACGTTCAGACGCGTGGCCTTTAATCGTTATCGGTCACCATCTGGCAAACTTGAGGTGTATCAGAAGAGATTTTCAATATCATTTCGGTACGCGCTGCTGACTTTGTCGCTTAAGGATTTAAGCTGTTGAATCATATTGGTTAACTTGCGCGCGTACTGGGGATCGGTGGCGTAGCCGGCATTCTGCAACGCTTGCGCGCCCTGCTCAGCCGTCGACGCGTTAGTGACCGCCGCATAGCGCGGATTGCGTGTCAGCAAGCCAACGTAATCTGACAACGCTTCCAGATACGAACCGTAGACACGGAATTTCGCTTTCACCTTTTTCGCTTCACCGTTTTCATATTCGGTGGTGGTGATTTCTGTCACCGGCCCTTTCCAGTTCCCTGACGCTTTCACGCCAAAAAGATTGTAACTGGGCTCACCGTTCTCACGGCGGATCTGTCGCTGGCCCCACCCCGACTCCAGCGCGGCCTGCGCCAGAATCAGATGGTGCGGAATACCGCTCTGCTCGCTCGCCACCTGCGCCGGAAGCGCCAGTTTCGCGAGGAAATCTTTACTGTTTCCTGAGAGTGGCGCATCGCTGCCGCCAGATGTTTTCGGCAGTGCCTTGCGCACCATCTGAGTCAGCGCATCGTTCTGATAACGGGTGATGGTCTGCGGATCGAATTTCATCGGTACCTGACCCGCCGTGGCGGACGGCTCCTTCTGGGTCTGCATCTGCTTCACCATCTCTTCCGCCAGCCCCAGCCCTTTCCCGGCGGTCATCTGCTGGGCAATTTGCTGATCGTACATGCTGGTGTAGAGCCGGGTCTGGTCGCTGCTGAAAAGTCCATCTTTCGGCAGCGCCTCACGCATACTCTTCAACATCATCTGCACAAACATGCCCTCCACCTGACGGGCGACAGGCCGCAGGTTAGCCTGCGGATCCTGTCCGGCTTTCGCCTTGAGTTCGTTAAGCGATTGCGCATCCCACGCCGCGCTGGCAGTCAACTTGCTGTCGCCCAGCATCAGACAATCTCCACTTTCGCACGCAGACATCCCGCGCTTTGCATCGATTGCAGAATCGACATCAGCTCCATCGGCGTCGCGCCCAGCGCGTTCAGGGCGCGCACCACATTATTCAGATTGGCGCTCTCGCGCACGCTTTGCAGCGAACCACCGCTCTGACGCAGATCGATCTGCGTTTGCGGTGTTACCACCGTCTGGCCGCCGCCAAATGGCGTATCCGGCTGGCTAACCTGCGCCTGACGGTTCACGGTGACGGACAGATTACCCTGCGCCACGGCACAGGTATCCAGCGTCACTTCGCGGTTCATCACCACCGAACCGGTACGCGAGTTAATAATCACCTTCGCATCCTGCGGTACGCCACCCACTTCCAGATTCTGGATATCCGCCAGCAAACGCACCTGACCACTGCCGCCCTGCGGTGCACGAACCTGCACGGTACGCGCATCCAGCGCGGTGGCGTTGCCAAATCCGCTGCGGCGGTTAATGGTGTCGGCAATCTGCTGCGCCATGGTGAAATCATCCTGATTCAGCTGAAGGTTAATGGTATTCCCCGCGCCAAACTGCGTTGGCAACTCGCGTTCAATGGTGGCCCCGCCGGTAATGCGCCCGCCGTTAAGCTGGTTAACCTGTACGCTGCTGCCGCCCGCCGATGCGCCCGCGCCACCCACCAGAATATTACCCTGCGCCAGGGCATACACCTGGCTATCAACCCCTTTCAGTGGCGTCATCAACAGCGTACCGCCGCGCAGGCTTTTGGCGTTACCCATTGAGGAGACCACCACATCGATAGTTTGCCCCTGACGCGCAAACGCCGGGAACTGGGCGGTGACCATCACTGCTGCCACGTTTTTCAGCTGCATGTTCGTACCTGCCGGAACGGTGATCCCCAGTTGCGACAGCATGTTGTTCAGGCTCTGGGTGGTGAACGGCGTCTGGGTGGTCTGATCGCCCGTACCGTCCAGCCCGACCACCAGGCCATAGCCAATGAGGGAGTTTTCCCTGACGCCCTGTACGCTGGTGAGATCGCGAATGCGGTCAGCCTGCGCCAGAGTACTCACCAAAACCAGCGTTACGCTAATCAGGGTTTTAAACATAATCCACCTCATTACATCGGCGATAAATTCAGGAAGAAACGCTGCAACCAGCCCATATTCTGTGCTTCGTTGATGTAGCCGTTACCCACGTATTCGATTCGCGCATCCGCCACCTGGGTGGACGGTACGGTATTGCTGCCGCTGATGGTGCGCGGGTTAACCACGCCCGAGAAGCGGATAAATTCGGTGCCCTGATTGATGGCAATCTGTTTTTCCCCCACCACGTGGAGGTTGCCGTTCGCCAGAACCTGATCGACGGTGACGGTCAATGTACCGCTAAAGGTGTTGCTGGCATTGGCGCCGCCTTTGCCGTTAAAGGTGTTACCGCCGGAGGCGTCAACATCCGCACGCGCGTTGCCAAAAAGCCCCTGCAGATAGCGCGGCACCACGTCAAAGCCAAAGTTGGTTTTGCCATCGCGGCTGGCATTGGCCGAAGAACTCTTGCTGGCGCTGACGTTTTCCTGAAGCACGATAGTGAGCGTATCGCCAATATTGCGCGGGCGTCGGTCTTCAAACAGTGGCTGATAACCGTAGTTAATCGGCTGCGCGGTCTGGAATATTGAGCCATTCGCTACCGGCACCGGGCCGGGGATCGGCTGCGCCGAGGTTGCGCCTTCTACCAGCGGCTTGCTGGGAATGAAGGCGCATCCGGTCATAGAGAGCGCCAGTGCCGTTAAAAGTGGATAACGAAACGCTGCGGTTTTTTGCATGGTTTTCATCTTTTGGTTTGCGCCGGATGCGCTGCGCTTATCCGGCCTACGAACGTATGAACTCTGTAGGTCGGATAAGCGCAGCGCATCCGACAAATCCGGCACCACCGTTACAGCTGGGTCAATTTCTGCAACATCTGGTCGGTGGTCGATACCGCTTTACTGTTAATTTCGTAGGCGCGCTGTACCTGAATCATATTGACCAGTTCTTCCGCCACGTTAACGTTAGAGGTCTCGACATATCCCTGATAGAGCAGCCCCGCGCCGTTTAACCCCGGGGTGGAATCATTCGGCGCACCGGAAGCCTGCGTCTCGACGTACAGGTTTTCGCCAATGCTTTCCAGCCCGCTGTCGTTCATAAAGGTCGTCAGGTTAAGCTGCCCCACCTGCACCGGGTTGGTCTGCCCCTGCTGGGTCGCGCTGACAATGCCATCGCGGCCAATGGTGATGCTCAGCGTATTCGCCGGAATGGTGATCGCTGGCTGCACCTGAAAACCGCCCGCCGTCACCAGTTGACCGTTTTGATCGACCTGGAATGAACCATCGCGGGTATACGCAGACGTACCATCCGGCAGCAGCACCTGGAAGAAGCCCTGGCCTTTAATCGCCACGTCTTTGCTGTTATCGGTCTGCGACAGGTTGCCCTGGCTGTGCAGACGTTCGGTCGCAACCGGACGCACACCGGTACCAATCTGCAAACCGGACGGCAGCGTGGTTTGCTCTGAAGATTGCGCCCCCGGCTGACGAACCGTTTGATAAAGAAGATCTTCAAACACCGCGCGTTGACGCTTAAAACCATTGGTACTGACGTTCGCCAGGTTGTTGGCGATAACGTCCATATTGGTCTGCTGCGCGTCGAGGCCAGTTTTGGCGATCCATAATGAACTGATCATGATTTTCCTTAGCTCATTGACAGCAACTGGTTAGCTTTCTGCGTGTTTTCATCCACGCTGCTGATAACCTTCATCTGCATTTCGAATCGGCGGGCGCTGGCTATCATATCGGCCATCGCCGCCACGGGTTTGACGTTACTGCCTTCCAGCACGCCGGACTGCAAGCGGATAGTCTGATCGGCCTGCAACATTGGGCCGCGGGTTGCTTGTGCTGCAGCGGTCAGGCGAAATACGCCATCATCGCCGCGCACGATTTCCGTGTTATCCGCTTTTACCATTTTCAGTTGCCCCACCTGCGCCACCGTATTCGGCGGATCGCCTGGGTTAAGCGCCGAAATGGTACCATCCGCCGCGATGGTGATTTCCGCGCCTTCCGGCACGGTGAGCGGGCCGCCATCGCCCATCACCGGATTACCCTGAATGGTCAGTTGCCCGGTTGGCCCCACCTGAATGTTACCGTTGCGGGTATATCCTTCCCCACCATCGGCGGTTTGCACCGCCAGCCAGCCATCCTGTTGCAGCGCGACATCCAGCGGGCGTGAGGTGTAGTCGAGCTGGCCTGGCGTCATATCCGCACCCGGCGTGGAAGCCGTCACCAGCGTACGCGTCGGCACCGACAACCCCTCTACCGGCACCGCGCGCATGGCGTTGAGTTGGGCGCGAAACCCCGGCGTTGAACTGTTGGCGAGGTTGCTGGCGGTGACCGCCTGCTGCTCCATCGTCTGGCTCGCCGCGCCCATCGCCGTGTATATTGCGTGATCCATAAAGCTGCCTTATCGGGATTAACGCAGGTTAACCAGCGTGTTCAGGATCTGATCCTGGGTTTTGATGGTCTGGGCGTTGGACTGATAGTTACGCTGGGCGACAATCATATTGACCAGCTCTTTGCTGAGATCGACGTTAGACGCTTCCAGCGCGCCGTTGGTCAAACTGCCGAAGTTACCGCTGCCCGCCGTCCCCAGCAGTGCCACGCCGGAAGACTGCGTTGCAGACCAGACGTTATCACCTTCCGATTGCAGACCTTCGTTGTTGGCAAAGTTAGCCAGCACGATTTGCCCAAGCAACTGGCTCTGTTCGTTGGAGTAGTTCCCGACCACGGTGCCATCTTCGTTAATCTGATAGCTCACCAGATCGCCTGGCGCATAGCCGTTCTGCGAGGTAGCGACGATGTTATTTGCGCCGGTGTTCTGCTGCATGGAATTGAGGAAACTCAGAGAGAAAGAACCGGCGGCAGAGCCATTGAGTGCATCAATAGCGACCTGAATTTCAGGGTTTGCGTTGGCATCGGTTGCGAGGGTACCCGTGTCGTCGTAATTACGGATCCCGCTCAGCGTGCCATTGCTGCTAAAGGACATTTGCGCCGCTTTCTTCGCTGCCGCACCGCTAACACTGGTGTCCTGGGTATAGACATCCCACTTATTGTCATCCGTTTTGACGTAATAGATATTCATGTCATGGGCGTTACCCTGACTGTCATAAACGGTTACTGTACCTTTCTTGTTGTAGCTGTCGGCATTAGCCGGATCGAACGTCGCGACGCTCGGTTTGGCATCTGTCGAGTTGAGGTTGACCTGCATCGCCGCTGTGGTGGTCTCTTTTGCCGACATCAGCGAGTTCGGGATGGTGATCGCCGTGGGGTTCGCCCCCTGCTGAATGGTTGGCGGCGTGCCGGACGACGGATAACCTGTTACCTGCAAGCCCTGCGAGTTCACCAGCGTACGGTTTGCATCGAGGGAAAACTGGCCATTACGGCTATAGAAAACAGAACCGTTGCTGTCGGTGAGACGGAAAAAACCGTTCTGGCTGATGGCGACGTCCAGCGCGCGCCCGGTGCTGGTGGTCGTACCGTCAGTAAAGTCCTGGGTGATCCCGGCCACTTTGACCCCCAGCCCCACTTTCGAACCGGCAAACATATCAGCAAACGAGGCGGTGCCTGATTTAAAGCCGTAGGTTGCGGAGTTAGCAATGTTGTTGCCGATAACATCGAGATTACTGGACGCGGCATTCATGCCGCTGACCGCTTGAGAAAAGCCCATGATTCACTCCTGAATTAAATAATCTGACGAACTTCGTCGAGCGTAGTGGTGCCGTAGGTGCCGAGATCCAACTGATTGCCGTTCCCACTCAGCGTTACCCCCTGAACCAGCGCAAATTTCAGCGGTTGCGCCACCAGTTGCGTGGTGCCGCTGCTGGCGGTAATGCTGACGTTGTATGCGCCATCCGCCACTGCCGCACCGTCCGTGCCGGTGCCATCCCAGGTGAAGGTATGCACACCGGCGGTCAGCGCGCCGATATCCAGCGTTTTGACGACATTGCCGTTACTGTCGGTTATCGTGGCGGTCACTTTGTCGGCCGCCTGCTCCAGCTCAACGCCAAACGGCGTGGTGTCCGTGCCGTCGCCATCGCTGTTTTTGCCCGCCAGCACTGTCGTTCCGGGGATCATCACACCGTGACCAATCAGCGATGATGCCTGCAATGATTTACTGCTGTCGATTTGCCCGGAAATAGAGCCCAGCGACGTATTCAGTTTCTCGATGCCGCTTACGGTGCTGATTTGCGCCAGTTGGCTGGTAAGCTGGCTGTTGTCCATCGGGTTGGTGGGATCCTGGTTTTTTAGCTGCGCCACCAGCAGCGTCAGGAAACTGTTCTGTAAATCATCCGCGCTGCTGCTGGTCAGCGACCCGCTGTTACTGGTTGCGCTGGTCGCGCTGGTGCTATTGACGTTCACTGCAATGGACATTGTTCTCTCCGTTATTGGCCCAACGTGAGGGTCTTAAGCATCATGCTTTTCACGGTGTTCATCACCTCGACGTTAGCCTGATAGCTGCGCGAGGCCGACAGGGTGTTTACCATTTCGCCAACCACATCAACGTTTGGCATGCGCACATAACCTTTGGCATCCGCCAATGGATTTCCCGGCTGGTAAACCAGCTTGTCGGGCGCCTGGCTTTCGATGACATCGGAAACTTTGACGCCGCCCGTTGCCGCGCCTGGCTGTGCGTCAACCTGAAAAACCACCTGCTTTGCGCGATACGGTTGACCATCCGGGCCGGTCACGCTGTCGGCGTTCGCCAGGTTACTGGCCGCCACGTTCAGCCGTTTGGACTGTGCGGTAAGCGCTGAGCCCGCTACATCAAAAATATTCAGTAAAGCCATGCATTAATTCCCCTGCTGGAGGACGCTCATCATCCCCTTGATTTGCCCGCCCAGTACCGTAAGCCCGGTCTGGTACTGCAAACTGTTGTCAGCGAACTGCGTGCGCTCGCGATCCATATCGACGGTATTCCCATCCAGCGCGGGCTGATCGGGAATGCGGTAGAGCAAATCGGTGGCAGCAGATGAGAAGTTTTGTGCGGGTATATGACGAACGGATGTGAGCGATAGCGCCACGCCGTTGGTACCAGCCCGCCCTCGCTCCATCACTTTTTTCATTTCACTGGCAAAATCGATATCGCGCGCCTGATACCCCGGGGTATCGGCGTTGGCGATATTGGCGGCCAGAATCTCCTGGCGCTCAGCGCGCAGATTCAGGGCTTCCTGTTGAAAACGCAGCGCGGCGTCGAGTTTATCGAGCATGGCTCCTCCGCAGATGGCAAAATTTCAGTCGACAGCTTAATTCGCCTTGTGCGTGCGTTATCGCCGGAATAAACGCAATATGCGTCGCTATTTATTCCGTTGATGTCAGCGGCGGATGCGTAAAATACTCACACTACCCTCTCTGACGGAGTGTTCGATGCCGAAGCTCACTACCTCGCTGGCCGCGTGTATACTGCTCGCCAGCCCGATCGCCCTGGCGCAGGATCTGCAAAGCCAGTTGTCGACATTTTTCAGCCAGCGGCTGGAAGGGTTGAGTGACGAGGTAGTGGTGCAACCGCGTAGCCCTCTTGCGATGTGGCCCTCCTGTGAGCAACCGGTGCTCAGTACGCCAGGCAATGCCCGGCTGTGGGGAAACCTGAATGTGGTGGCACGCTGCGGTAATGAGAAACGCTATTTGCAGGTGACGGTGCAGGCCACGGGCAATTATGTGGTCGCTGCCGGGCCGATCGCGCGGGGCACAATGCTGAATGCACAATCAGTAACGCTAAAACGTGGCCGTCTGGATCAGTTGCCGCCGCGCACCATGCTGGACATCAATCAGGCGCAGGACGCAGTCAGCCTTCGCGATGTTGCCGCCGGACAAGCGTTGCAGCTAACCATGATTCGCCCCGCGTGGCGGGTAAAAGCCGGGCAACGCGTCCAGGTCATCGCGAAAGGTGACGGCTTTAGCGTCAACAGCGAAGGTCAGGCGCTGAATAACGCCGCCGTGGCGCAAAACGCACGTGTGCGGATGTCCTCAGGCCAGGTGGTCAGCGGTGAAGTGAACGCGGATGGGAATGTTCTGATTAACCTATAATCCTGATAAAGAAAGTACGGCGATTGCCGATAAAGTATTAACAAATGAATATGGCAATCCCCGCGCCATCATAAGCCTCCATGAGGAAATCACATGAGCATTGAACGTACATCGCCTCTGAATCCTGTTAACGCAGTACAGTCTCGCGAGCCGAACGAGACCCAGACGCCAAAAGCGCGTGTGGAAAAAAACGCTGAAATCAACAGCACCCGAGTCAAGCTGAGTGACGCACAAACGACCTTAACGCAATCGGATACGCGTGATATCAACATGGAGCGCGTCGAAGCGTTGAAAATCGCCATTCGCAACGGTGAGTTGAAGATGGATACCGGTAAAATTGCTGATGCGTTGATTCAGGAAACGCAGAATTATCTACAGAGTAACTAACCGCATGAGTCGTCTGCCCGATATTTTGGATCAAATGACCGCTATCCTGAACTCGCTAAAAGAGGTGATGGATGCCGAACAACAGCAGCTTTCCGCCGGAAGTGTGAACGGAAGCCTGCTGCAGCGCATAACCGAAGATAAAAGCTCGCTGCTGGCGGCGCTCGATTATCTTGAACAACAACGTCGCGTGGAGCAGGAAGCGCAACGTTGCGCCAATGATGATGACGTGGCTTCGCGCTGGCTGAACATTACGCAGAAAACGCAGCAATTGCGAGACCTTAATCAGCACAATGGCTGGTTGCTGGAAGGACAAATAACGCGTAACCAGCAGGCGCTGGAGGTGCTGAAGCCTTATCAGGAGACGGGATTGTATGGCAAGGATGGGCAAACGGCGGGACAACCGCGTAGCGGCAAGAAATTCACCGTCTAACCGCAATCAGGACGGCGGGAAAAATTACGCTCCCGCCGCCGCATCATTTTACGCCGTCCGGCGTGCGAACTCTTTGACTTTGAAACCCAACACCGCAAGCGTGGCGAAGTAGGCAATAATCCCGACGACAACCACGGCCATCAGGCGCAACAGGCGCATCGGCATCGTCCCCTGCGACCACTCTGGCATGACGTGCATCATCCCCAGCAGGGCCGCGGCCATCACCAGCACCGCGACAATCAGACGCACGAAGAATTTGCTCCAGCCCGGCTGCGGGGTGAAAATTTTCTGCTTACGCAACTGCCAGTAGAGCAGGCTAGCGTTCAGGCAGGCCGCCAGACCAATCGACAGCGACAGACCTGCATGCTTCAGCGGGCCGATAAACGCGAGGTTCATCAACTGCGTCATAATCAGCGTCACAATGGCGATTTTCACCGGTGTTTTGATGTCCTGACGCGAATAGAATCCCGGTGCCAGCACTTTCACCACGATAAGCCCCATCAGGCCGACGGAATAGGCCACCAGCGCACGCTGCGTCATCGCCGCATCAAACGCGGTGAATTTACCGTACTGGAACAGGGAAACCGTCAGCGGTTTCGCCAGAATGCCCAACGCCACGGCGCTCGGCAGCGCCAGCAGGAAGCACAGACGCAGCCCCCAGTCCATCAGACGGCAATACTCATCATGATTACCGCTGGCAAAGCTTTTCGACAGCGACGGCAGAAGAATCGTCCCCAGCGCCACGCCCAGCACGCCGGACGGAAACTCCATCAGACGGTCAGCGTAGTACATCCACGAAACGGAGCCAGACACCAGGAAAGAGGCAAAAATAGTGTTGATAATTAGCGAAATCTGGCTGACGGATACGCCCAGGATAGCCGGCCCCATTTGCTTTACCACCCGCATTGCGCCCGCATCTTTTAAATTGATGCGCGGCAGCACCAGCATGCCAATTTTTTTCAGATGCGGCAGTTGGTAAGCCAACTGAAGCACGCCGCCAACGGTCACCGCCCACGCCAGCGCCAGCACCGGGGGATGGAAATAGGGTGCTGCAAACAGCGCAAAGCCAATCATGCTGACGTTGAGCAGCGTCGGCGCAAACGCAGGCACCGAGAAGCGGTTCCAGGTGTTGAGGATAGCCCCCACCAGCGAGGCGAGTGAAATCAGCAAAATATAGGGGAAGGTGATGCGCAGTAGCTGCGAGGTAAGGTTAAATTTGTCTGCGGTATCGGCAAAACCCGGCGCGGTAATGGTGATTACCCACGGTGCCGCCAGCATGCCAATTACCGTCACCAGCGCTAGCGCCAGCGTCAATAAACCGGAAACATACGAGACAAATACGCGGGTCGCGTCTTCGCCTTGTTTGCTCTTATATTCTGCGAGAATCGGAACAAAAGCCTGCGAAAATGCGCCTTCGGCAAAAATACGACGCAGCAGGTTAGGCAGTTTGAACGCCACAAAGAAGGCATCGGTTGCCATTCCCGCGCCAAATACCCTTGCCACAATGGCATCACGTGCAAAACCCAGCACGCGCGAAAACATGGTCATCGAGCTGACAGCCGCCAGCGATTTTAATAGATTCATTAACGTGTTATTCCACAACCGGAAGCAAAATGCCTGCAACAGCCCGGCGCGATTGCCGGGCTGCGGTTTACAGGCAGGAGCCTGAAGAGGCGTTAGTCTACCGGGTTCGGGATGAATTGCTACTGCCAGATGTTACAGCAGGTTATTCATCAACGGCTTCGCGCCACAGCGCGTCTACGATACGTTGCGCCATCAGCGCCTGGTCGCCTGCCGTTTCCGGAACCGTCTGATTTTGCACGCATTCAATAAAGTGTCGCGCACAGCCGACAAATCCGCGCTGCTCAAGCGTAGTCTGCCAGCCGGGTATGGGGCGTGTGACGATGCCTGCGCCCCGCTCTTCCCGCCATTCACGCATATCGGTGATGTCATACAGCGCGCCGTCCGTCACCGCCTGCACCCACTCGCGCTGGCTACCGGCGCGGCGATGCATGCTGGTCGTGACGCTAAGCACAGGATGGCTGAAGTGATGCTCTGCGTAGAGCATCTCACCATCGTCTGTGGTTTGTAGCGTGCCGCTGCTTAAGGGCGCATTACCGCCCGCCAGCCACAGCGCGGTATCGACCACATGCAGATAATCATCCAGCAGGGTGAAGTGCAGGTCATGCGGGCCGACGCTGTCAGTGCGGTGTTTATCCATTCGCAGCGACGCGGCGTGCGTGAGATTGCTTTTTAGCTCGCGGTACAGCGGCGCAAAACGGCGATTAAAGCCGACCATCAGCGTTAATTTTTTGCGTGTAGCCAGTTCAACCAGACGCTCGGCATCGCTCAGTTTCTCCGCCAGCGGTTTATCGACACAGACGTGAACGCCCGCATTCAGCAATTCGCTGACCACCGAATAGTGCGACGCCGTTGCGCTGTGGACAAACACCGCATCGCACTGCGCCGCCAGCGAAGCCAATGAATCCGCATACGGCATGCGGTAGGTTTCGCAAATCTTCAGCGCCTTCTCTTTCCCGGGTGACCAGGCCGCCTGCAATGTCCAGTCGGTGGCGGCGCTGAGTACCGGGAGCCACGCCTTCTGCGCGATCCCGCCGAGCCCCACCACGCCTACGCGTAATTTTGCCATCGTTATTCTCCGAGGTGTGCCAGCAGGGAGTCCAGGCGCTGTTTCAGCTCCGCGACTTCGCCTTCCAGTGCTTCAACGCGCGCGTGGAGATCGTCATCCGCCGGGGCAACGTCATCAGCAATCTGGGCCAGCACCTCCATCTCACCGCTGAAAAGATGCGTGTAGCGGCTCTCACGCTTGCCCGGCTCGCGCGGCAGACGCATTACAAACGGGCCATCTTCGCGCGTTGCCAGCCGTTCAAGCGTGGCTTCTACCTCTGCCATGTCGCTAAATTCATGCATGCGCTGCGCGCGGCCACGCAATTCACCCGGTGTTTGCGCGCCGCGCAGGAGCAGCGTGGTGATAATGGCCACTTCGGCGCTGGAGAGTTTTAAATCGCCAAACTCAGAATTACAGAAGCGTTGTTCATATTTGGTCACGCGATTGCCAAAACCGCTGACCGTACGCAGATAGTGACGTTTAACCAACGTATCGAGCAGCTCCTGCACCTCGGACTCGCTGAGGGTCATCACCGGATCGCGGTTGGTTTTCTGGTTACAGGCCGTCACCACGCCGTTAATCGACAGCGGATACTGCTCGGGTGTGGTGACCTGCTTTTCCAGCAGACAGCCAATCACGCGTGCTTCCAGGGGGGTTAACTCATATTTCATCTCTTCTCCTTAGCGACCAGCAGTCCATTCTTGTGTGGTGAGGGCAGTTAAAACGTGGTCTCGCCATTCGCCGTCGATCAGCAAATAGTTTTTCGCATACCCCTCTTTTTCAAACCCCAGCCGCGCCAGTAAATCGCCGCTGCGCTGATTATGCGGCATATAGTTAGCCATAATACGGTGAATATGTTGGGTACGTTGCATATAGCGGATAGCGCTGGTCAGCGCTTCGAACATTAACCCCTGCCCCTGCCATTTTTGCCCAATCGAGTAACCGAGATAGCAGGCGTGGAACGATCCGCGCACTACGTTAGAGAAATTGGCGACGCCAATGATTTCTTTCTCTTCCGGGTCGAGCAGCGCAAAATAGTACGCGCTTCCCTGCTTGTGAAATTCATTAATCATCGACAAGCGAGCCTGCCAGCCGGAAGGATAACAGTGGCTATCGTCACGGATGGGCTCCCAGGGTTTCAAAAACTGCCTGTTTTCTGCGTAATAATCGGCAAGACGCCATGCATCACGGTCATGGACCAGACGCACAACCAGACGATCGGTTGTCAAACGCACTTTCGGTACGTTACTGCGATAGCCAAACATCTCTTACTCCTGTACCTGAATAATAACCCGGGTTAACACACTATACCTGTCTGCAGGGGGTCTGTGAAAACAGCAACATACCTTTTTTTCATACCCCGATCGCGATTTCGATAAACAAGCTCAATCAAAGCAGCATTTTGATAAAAAAATATTGTCGCTGGCAATATGGGAAAAGGTGAAGCGACCCGGCAGAATGGAGATGTTCATCTCTTTTTATTCCCCTGGAGGGGAAATGTCCCGCGTATCGCAGGCAAGGAGCCTGGGTAAATACTTCCTCTTAGTCGATAACATGCTGGTTGTGCTGGGCTTTTTTGTCGTCTTTCCGCTAATCTCCATTCGTTTTGTCGATCAGATGGGCTGGGCGGCATTAATGGTCGGGATTGCGCTCGGTCTGCGCCAGTTAATACAACAAGGTCTGGGTATTTTTGGCGGCGCGATTGCAGACCGCTTCGGCGCCAAACCGATGGTTGTAACCGGCATGCTGATGCGCGCGGGCGGGTTTGCCATTATGGCGGTCGCGCACGAACCGTGGGTATTGTGGCTCTCCTGCTTACTCTCCGGGCTCGGCGGTACACTGTTTGATCCACCGCGTTCCGCGCTGGTGGTGAAACTGGTGCGCCCGGCGCATCGGGGCCGTTTTTTCTCACTATTGATGATGCAGGACAGCGCTGGCGCAGTCATCGGTGCGCTGATGGGCAGCTGGCTACTGCAATATGACTTCCGCCTGGTGTGTAGCGCGGGTGCAGTACTGTTTATCCTGTGCGCTATCTTTAACGCCTGCTACCTCCCGGCGTGGAAGCTCTCGACCGTAAGAACACCGGTACGCGAAGGGCTTGCGCAGGTGCTGCGTGACAAACGTTTTGTCACCTACGTGTTAACCCTCACCGGTTACTACATGCTGGCGGTGCAGGTAATGCTAATGCTGCCGATCATGGTGAACGATATCGCGGGCTCGCCTTCTGCCGTGAAATGGATGTACGCCATTGAGGCGGCGCTGTCCTTGACGCTGCTCTACCCCATTGCACGCTGGAGCGAAAAACGCTTTCGCCTTGAGCAGCGTTTAATGGGAGGGCTATTGATCATGACGATTTCCCTTTTGCCGATTGGTCTGGCAACCTCACTACAACAGCTGTTCACATTAATTTGTACGTTCTACATCGGTTCGATCATTGCGGAACCGGCGCGTGAAACGCTGAGCGCACATCTGGCAAATGCCCGCGCGCGCGGCAGCTATATGGGCTTTAGCCGCCTGGGCCTGGCCTTTGGCGGCGCACTCGGCTACACCGGTGGCGGCTGGCTGTTCGACAGCGGGAAAGCGCTGAACCAGCCTGAGTTGCCGTGGGCGATGTTAGGGCTTATCGGCATCATCACGTTCGTTGCCTTATGGTGGCAATTCAGTCCTAAACGCGCGACCTCGCGCATGCTTGAACCCCGCCTTTAACCCTTTTATTACGCATAATTTTTGGCCTGCAAATTACGCAGGCCATCAGTAGAATCTCATCCTGAGAAAGAAGAGATGGCACTTTCAGTCTTTTCCGCTGTCATAATCACGACTGAAAGCGCAAGCTGCCTGTGGACAGGATTACAGCACAGCATCATATTGAGGAACTTCATGAAGAGATTTTTTGTCATTGCCGCACTGATCGTTGGCGGCCTGGTGGCGGGTTGTAATCAACTGACGCAATACACAGTGAGTGAACAGGAAATTAATCAGGCGCTGCAAAAGCACAATAATTTCTCGAAAGATATTGGCCTGCCCGGCGTGGCCGACGCGCACATCGTGCTGAATAATCTTACCAGCGCCATTGGCCGTGAAGAGCCGAATAAAGTTACCCTTACCGGTGACGCTAAACTGGATTTAAACTCGCTGTTTGGCAGTCAGAAAGCGACCATTGACCTGAAACTGAAAGCGTTGCCGGTCTTCAACAAAGAGAAAGGCGCCATTTTCCTGCAAGAGATGGAAGTGGTTGATGCCAAAGTGACGCCGGAGAAAATGCAATCGGTGGTACAAACGTTGGTGCCTTATCTGAACCAGTCACTGCGCAATTACTTTAATCAGCAACCGGCTTACGTGCTGAAAGAAGATGCCAGCAAAGGTGAAGCGCTGGCCAAAAAATACGCCAAAGGCATTGAGGTAAAACCAGGGCAAATTATTATCCCGTTTACTGATTAACGATTTAGCAGCGTAAAAAAGACGCCCTACGAAAACAATCGACGGGCGTCTTTTTTTACAGAAAGGAGTGCAAAGGAAAACGTTTACGTTTATCCTTAGTGCCCGGCAAAAAACAGCCCTAATGACTGATTTCCCACCAGGCCGGAGCACACACATGACCGCATTACCGCAAGTTCTGAAAATTCGCCGCCCAGACGACTGGCATATCCATCTGCGTGATGGCGAGATGCTGAAGACCGTCGTGCCTTATACCAGCGAGCTCTATGGTCGTGCGATCATCATGCCAAATCTGGTGCCGCCTATTACTACCGTGGAAGCGGCTATCAGCTACCGCCAGCGCATTCTGGATGCCGTTCCGGCTAGCCACGATTTCACCCCGCTGATGACCTGTTACCTCACCGACTCCCTCGATCCGGACGAAGTAGAACGCGGTTTTCAGGAAGGCGTATTCACGGCGGCCAAACTGTATCCGGCTAACGCAACCACCAACTCCAGCCACGGCGTCACCAGTATCGATGCCATTATGCCGGTGCTGGAACGGATGGAAAAACTCGGGATGCCCCTGCTGGTTCACGGTGAAGTCACTCACGCGGACATCGATATCTTTGACCGCGAAGCGCGCTTTATCGAAACGGTTATGGAGCCGTTGCGTCAGCGTTTACCGGGGCTAAAAGTGGTGTTCGAACATATCACCACCAAAGACGCTGCAGATTATGTCCGTGATGGTAATGAACTGCTGGCTGCAACAATTACCCCGCAGCATCTGATGTTTAACCGCAACCACATGCTGGTTGGCGGCGTGCGACCGCATCTTTACTGCCTGCCTATCCTCAAGCGCAATATTCATCAGCAGGCGCTGCGCGAACTGGTCGCCAGCGGCTTCGAGCGCGCGTTCCTCGGAACGGACTCCGCGCCGCATGCGCGTCATCGCAAAGAAGCGAGTTGCGGCTGCGCGGGCTGCTTTAACGCCCCTACCGCGCTTAGCAGCTATGCCACCGTTTTCGAAGAGATGAATGCGCTACAGCACTTCGAAGCCTTCACCTCGCTAAACGGCCCTCGTTTCTATGGCCTACCGGTGAATGGATCGACCGTTGAGCTGGTGCGTGAAGAAAGCCAGGTGGTTGAGAGCATTGCCCTTTCTGACGACACCCTGATTCCCTTCCTCGCGGGTGAAACCGTGCGCTGGACGGTTAAAAAATAATTCGCCCGCTCCCTGTTGTAAGTTTTTTGTTTTAACTGTATAAATATACAGTACACATACAGGGGGCAACCATGCGCATTGAAGTGACTATTGCTAAAACCACAATCCTCCCCGCTGGCGCGCTTGACGCTCTGGCGGGTGAACTCTCCCGACGAATTAACAATCAGTTTCCGGATAGCGGCGGCACCGTGTCGGTACGCTACGCATCGGCAAATAATCTTTCGGTTATCGGTGGCATAAAAGAAGACAAAGACCGGATCAGCGAAATTCTCCAGGAGACCTGGGAAAGCGCGGATGACTGGTTCATACCCTAAATAATTCGAGTTGCAGGAAGGTGGCAAGTCAGAGACTCCCTATGCGCTTACTCAAGTAAGTGACTGGGGTGAACGAACGCCGCCCACGCATCTGCAACCTGAAGTATGACGGATATAACCGATTAATTTGCTCCCTCATTGTGTTCTTTGCCGGGTCGCCCCGGCTTTTTTATTTCTTCCCGCCCCGCTTCTTTTGGCCTTATTCTGATTCCATTAATAAAATCTCAGCCATAATGGTGATTTATTGCGCAACAAAACGCGTGCTTTAGGAATTTGTGTTGCATTTTATTTAAAATCTCGAATATTAAGTAAGTTGTTGGTATACTGAAAAAGCTTCGAAAAAAACCTGCATTGAACCTCGAGAGTTGTTGCCTTTTAACAAAGATATAAGGGGTTATGATGGAAAAGAATAATGAAGTCATCCAGACCCATCCTCTCGTCGGATGGGACATCAGCACCGTTGATAGCTACGATGCGCTGATGTTGCGCCTGCACTACCAAGACCCCAATGAATCGAGCAAGAAAGAAGCTGAAATAGGTCAAACGCTTTGGTTGACTACCGATGTCGCTCGTCAATTTATTTCAATATTAGAGGCGGGGATCGCCAAAATTGAATCCGGTGATTACCAGGCGAATGAGTATCGCAGGCATTAGCGCTGATACGAATAATTATCAACAGGCACCTTCGGGTGCCTTCTTTATTTTCAGACTTGTATCCATCCTCCTTGTTAATTACCCTGCTATACACATCATGCTGATGCGACTTATCAAACAACAATTCCAGGAAGCGCTATGCAATATGACCTAATCATTGTCGGCAGTGGCTCCGTCGGGGCGGCTGCCGGATACTACGCTCGTAAAGCGGGCCTTAATGTCCTGATGACCGACGCCCACATGCCGCCTCATACCGAAGGCAGCCACCACGGTGATACGCGCCTGATTCGCCACGCGTATGGTGAAGGCGAAAAATATGTCCCGCTGGTGCTGCGCGCGCAGCAATTGTGGGACACGCTTGCCGCCACCAGCGGTGAAGAACTGTTTGAACGCAGCGGCGTGGTGAACCTTGGCCCGGCAGATTCAACCTTTCTGGCCACCGTGGCGCAGAGTGCGGAAAAATTTGGCCTTGATGTCGAGCGACTGGATGCCGCAGGCGTGATGGCGCGTTGGCCGGAAATTCAGGTGCCCGATAATTACCAGGCCATTTTTGAGCCAGCCTCCGGCGTACTAAAAAGCGAGCTGGCGGTAAAAACGCTGATCGCGCTCGCAAAGGAAGCAGGTTGCGCACAGCTCTTCAATTGCCCGGTAACCGCGATTGAACATCACGCTGACGGTGTGGCGATCGAAACGTCAGAAGGCCGTTTTGAGGGGAAGAAATTGCTGCTCAGCGCCGGTACATGGGCTAAACAGCTGTACCCGCAATTGCCAATCCAACCGGTTCGTAAAGTGTTTGCCTGGTTCCAGGCCGATGGGCGCTACAGCCGTAAAAATAATTTCCCGGCGTTTACGGGTGAACTACCGAATGGCGATCAGTTCTATGGTTTCCCGGCGGTTGAGAATGAACTTAAAATCGGCAAACATAATGGCGGCCAGCTCATCAATACACCACAAGGACGCAAACCGTTCGGAACCGTGGCGACCGATGGCTCTGAGGCTTTCAGCTTCCTGCGCAATATTCTGCCCGGTATTGGCGGCTGTTTACACGGCGCGGCTTGTACCTATGACAACACAGCGGATGAAGATTTTATTATTGATACACTGCCCGGTCAGCCAAATACTTTGCTGATTGGCGGATTGAGTGGTCATGGTTTTAAGTTCGCCACCGTGCTGGGTGAAATCGCCACGCGATTCGCGCAGTCGCAGCCAGAAACCTTTAACCTGGCGCCTTTCTCGCTTTCCCGTTTTGACGATTAATCCGTGCGGTTTGCCTAATGGCGCTGCGCTTATCAGTCCTACAATCGAAGCCAATTGTCGGTCAGGTAAGCGCAGCGCCACCTGAAAAATGCAGGCACATACAATGATGTGCCTTTAAAGAGAACAACAATGCAGCGTCTATATAACTATCTGGTCAACAATCTGCGCGAACACTTTATGATCTACGTCGCGCTCTGCCTGTTGCTGGCCGTGATCGACCTTATCTGGATTTTCTTCACCTGATCACTGCGGGTCAGGGATCCCGAGTTTAGTATTCAGCCGCCCGCGTGATTTATTAAAAATCTTGTTGCCATTTTCCCGTCCGGCGCGGCGTTTACGCTGCTCCTCTTCCGGCAGTTTGTGCTCTTCCTGGCAGGCTTCACTACAGCAGCCTTCATATTTCTCCGCGCAGGTCGGGCACTGAATAAACAGCAGATGGCAGCCGTCATTCAGGCAGTTCGTGTGACTGTCGCATGGCGCACCACACTGGTGGCAGTGGGCAATCACCTCATCGGAAATACGCTCCCCCATCCGCTCGTCAAAAACAAAGTTCTTGCCGATAAAACGCACCGGTAGCCCTTGCTCACGCGCGCGGCGGGCATATTCAATAATACCGCCTTCAATGTGCCATACCTGCCTGAACCCGTTATGTTTCATCCAGGCGCTCGCCTTTTCACAGCGGATCCCGCCGGTGCAGTACATAACAATTTTCTTGTCTTTATGCTCCTGCATCATCTCGACGGCTTTCGGTAACTGATCGCGGAAGGTATCTGCCGGGATCTCCATGGCGCGTTCGAAATGGCCGACTTCATATTCATAGTGGTTGCGCATATCGATGAACACCGCATCCGGGTCATCCAGCATCGCATTCACTTCCGCCGCTTTTAAATAAGCGCCGACATCATTCGCGTTAAATGTTGGATCATCAATGCCGTCCGCCACAATGCGGTCACGCACTTTCATGCGTAGCACCCAGAACGATTTGCCGTCGTCATCCAGCGCGATGTTTAAGCGCAGCCCATTCAGCGCAGGGTCAAAACCGTACAACAGTTCACGCAGCGCATCGACATTGCTTGCGGGTACGCTAATTTGGGCGTTGATTCCTTCATGAGCTAAATAGATGCGGCCAAACACTTTCAGTTCGGAAAGTGCAAGGTAAAGGGCATCACGGGTCGCTTTCGGGTTAACGATGGTGAAATACTTATAGAATGAGATTGTCGTGCGTGGCTCGGTTTCAGCGAGCATCTGCGCCTTCAGAGTCTCATTCGATATGCGGTTATGTAACACTGGCATGGTGCTCTAATCCTGCAAGAAAGAATGAAATTGATAAAACGGGCGGATGATATAGCAATCATCGATAATTTACATCCACACATTTTGCGCTACATTTGTCTCTCCATCAAAACAACGTATGAAACATTTGCACGAATTATCGACACTCGTACTCTGGTCAGGTTTGGCTGGCGGGAAAATAGTGCGACAATAGCGGAAGTGGCTCGATAAAACAGGAAAGACATGACCCAGTTACCCAAATTTACCGCAGCGTTGCTGCATCCTCGTTACTGGCTAACCTGGCTGGGAATTGGCCTGCTGTGGCTGATCGTACAATTGCCCTACCCGATCATTTATCGTCTCGGCAATGCCATTGGCCGCGTGGCGCTGCGTTTTATGAAGCGTCGCTCAAAAATCGCTTACCGCAATCTCGAATTATGTTTTCCGCAAATGAGTGAAGCCGAGCGTCATCAACATGTGGTGAAGAACTTCGAGTCGGTCGGCATGGGCCTGATGGAAACCGGGATGGCATGGTTCTGGCCCGATCGCCGCATCGAACGTTGGACAGATGCCAGCGGTCTGGAACACATCGCTACCATGCAGGAACAGAAACGCGGCATTTTGCTGATCGGGATTCATTTTCTGACGCTCGAAATGGGTGCGCGAATGTTCGGCTTTTTCAACCCGGGCATTGGCGTTTATCGCCCAAACGACAATCCGGTTATTGATTTACTGCAAACCTGGGGGCGAATGCGCTCCAATAAATCGATGATCGACCGGAAAGATTTGAAAGGCATGATCCGCGCGCTGAAAAACGGTGAAATCGTCTGGTATGCGCCGGACCACGACTATGGCCCACGTGCCAGCGTCTTTGCGCCATTGTTTGCCGTTGAACAAGCGGCTACGACATCAGGTACATGGATGCTGGCGAGAATGTCGAAAGCCAGTATTGTGCCCTTCGTGCCGCGCCGCAAACCTGACGGCAAAGGTTATGAGCTGATCATCCTTGAGCCGGAACTCACCCCGCCACTGGACGACGCAGAGACCACCGCCGCGTGGATGAACAAGATTGTCGAGAAGTGCATCATGATGGCCCCGGAGCAGTATATGTGGTTGCATCGCCGCTTCAAGACCCGCCCAAAAGGAATGCCTTCCCGCTACTGAACGTTAGCGCAGCCTTCGCGGCTGCGCTGATACCCTGCCTTGCAGTAACAATCACACGCGCGCATAATTAGCAGGCTCATTGAATTATGTGCTACCTTCTGCTCACTTTTGGAATTTTATGCCTGCTTCTGATGCCGATGCCCCCATAAACTGGAAACGTAATCTTACTGTCGCCTGGCTTGGCTGCTTCCTGACCGGCGCGGCATTCAGCCTGGTGATGCCTTTTCTCCCTCTCTACGTCGAGCAACTTGGCGTCACCGGCCATAGCGAACTTAACCTGTGGTCAGGGATTGTCTTCAGTATCACGTTTCTGTTTTCCGCCATTGCTTCGCCGTTCTGGGGCGGCCTGGCCGATCGCAAAGGCCGTAAGATCATGCTGCTTCGCTCGGCCCTGGGAATGGCTATCGTCATGCTGCTGATGGGTCTGGCGCAGAATATCTGGCAATTTTTAGTACTGCGCGCGCTGCTTGGCGTGCTGGGCGGTTTTGTGCCTAATGCCAATGCGCTGATTGCCACCCAGGTACCGCGAAATAAAAGCGGCTGGTCGCTGGGAACACTCTCAACGGGTGGCGTCAGCGGTGCCCTCCTCGGGCCGCTGGCGGGCGGATTACTGGCCGATAACTATGGTTTACGGCCCGTCTTTTTCATTACGGCCACGGTGCTGTTCTTGTGCTTTGTATTGACCTTGCTTTTGATTCGTGAACAGTTCACGCCGGTCAATAAAAAAGAGATGCTGCACGCCCGCGAGGTCATCAGCTCGCTGAAGAATCCCAAACTGGTGCTCAGCCTGTTTGTCACCACCATGATCATTCAGGTCGCCACCGGCTCCATTGCGCCTATTCTGACGCTTTATGTGCGCGATCTCGCCGGCAACGCCAGCAACATTGCCTTTATCAGCGGGATGATTGCCTCCGTACCCGGCGTCGCCGCCCTGTTGAGCGCGCCAAGGCTGGGCAAACTGGGCGACAGAATCGGCCCGGAAAAAATCCTTATCGCCGCGCTCATTCTCTCGGTGCTGCTGTTGATCCCCATGTCGTTTGTACAAAATCCGTTGCAGCTTGGCATCCTGCGTTTTCTGCTTGGTGCCGCCGACGGCGCCCTGCTGCCCGCGGTGCAAACGCTGCTGGTGTATAACGCCAGCAACCAGATTGCCGGGCGGGTGTTTAGCTATAACCAGTCGTTTCGCGATATTGGTAACGTGACCGGGCCATTGATTGGCTCGGCGGTGTCGGCAAGCTATGGTTTTCGTGCGGTGTTCTGCATTACCGCCGCCGTCGTGTTGTGCAATGCGATCTATACCGGGTTTAGCCTGCGCCGTCGCGCCCCGGCTAAAACTGTCGGGTGATTTTCTGCCAATTTTTCTTGCCCGTTCCAATCTTAAGCTATTCTTTTCCTGAATAACCCGGAATGTTGCCCCTCTCAGCGGGCAGCACCTGAGACCACGTCAAATCGCAGGGAGAATAAGATGACTATGTATGCCACGCTTGAAGAAGCTATTGACGCGGCGCGAGAAGAGTTCCTCGCCGATAACCCCTCCGTTGAAGAGAGCGATGCGGATGTTCAGCAGTTGAATATCCAGAAATACGTTTTGCAGGATGGCGACATCATGTGGCAGGCAGAATTCTTTGCCGACGACAGCGAAGAAGGTGAGTGCCTGCCGGTACTGAGTGGGGAAGCGGCGCAGAGCGTCTTTGACGGCGATTATGACGAAATCGAGTTACGCCAGGAGTGGCTGGAAGAAAATACGCTGCATGAATGGGATGAAGGCGAATTTCAGCTCGAACCCTCGCTGGATACCGAAGAGGGCCAGGCTGCGGCAGATGAATGGGATGAGCGCTGATTATTCATAAGGGCCGTGGCTGGCATCAATAGGTAGCAGTAACGTATCGAAGATCAGCGAAAACGGCAGGTCAATAATCGTCAGCCAGCGCCATGCGGAATCACGCAGATCCCACTGTACGCCAGGATAGTATTGGTTTCCGTGGCCCTGGCCCGGAATGGTGCGGCTGATAACGCTGCCGCATCCGCTCAATAACAGCGTCATGGCGATGACCAGTACGATTTTCATGCAATACCTCAACGTCAGACAAAAAAATACCGGCTTTAACGCCGGTATTTTCCTTTTTTACGGCTTATTTTGCTTTCATCGCCAGCGGGTTAATCGCCAGTTTCGAGTACGCGTCCACCCAGGAGGTGTATTTCTCAGGAGCAGCCCATACACGGTAGTGCAGACGTGCCATCGTCACCGGGTCACTCAGCAGCACTAAACGACGGTCGCGGTTGAGTTTGTCCGGCGTTTCATTTAGCGCCTGCTCAACGTGGCGATCACGCGCAATCTCCAGTACATGGCTGGCACGGTGACGTGCGGTTGCCATCGCTGTCGCCAGTGCGTTATACGACGGGTTAAACACCGCGTGCATAAAGCCATTTTCCAGCGTGCGATTACGGTTCAGTTGCAGGTAGGCATCCGTATCAGCCAGCACTTTCGGCGTATTATACTCTTCCGGGATCAGGAACAGCTTCCAGCGCTTCGTCCGCAGACCTACCGTTGCGCGGCTCGAAATGACGGAAACGAACGGCGAAAGAATGAGCGAGAAGACAATCGGCGCCAGCCAGAACAGGAAACGCAGATCCAACCATGCCATGCCGACTGCCCACACCAGCCCCAGCAGCAGCTGAGAGCCGTGACGCATAAACGCTTCACCCCATGGTGTGGAGTCATCATCGCGCTGCGGCGAGTTCCAGACCACTTCCCAGCCCAGGAACGCGCTGACCACGAACACGGTGTGGAACAGCATACGCACCGGTGCCAGCAGCACGGAGAACAGCACTTCCAGCAGCAGAGAAATCGTCACGCGGATAAAGCCGCCGTACTCTTTCGGCCCCTTACACCACACCAGAATAATGCTGAGCAGTTTCGGCAGGAACAGCAGCACCATGGTTGAAGCAAACAGCGCTATCGCCAGTTCAGGACGCCACTGCGGCCACACCGGGAACAACTGACGCGGTTGCAGGAAGTACTGCGGCTCAGTGAGCGCGTGCACCACCTGAAGTGCCGTTGACAACGCCAGGAACAGGAACCACAGCGGTGCTGAGAGATAAGACATCACGCCGGTCAGGAACACCGCGCGGTGAACCGGGTGCATCCCTTTCACCAGGAACAAGCGGAAGTTCATCAGGTTACCCTGACACCAGCGACGGTCACGCTTCAGCTCATCAAGCAGGTTCGGCGGCAGTTCTTCATAGGAGCCAGGCAGGTCATAGGCAATCCAGACGCCCCACCCTGCCCGACGCATCAGCGCTGCTTCGACGAAGTCATGCGACAGAATCGACCCGGCAAAGTTACCCTCACCCGGCAGCGGCGCTAGCGCACAATGCTCGATAAACGGTTTTACGCGGATGATGGCGTTGTGCCCCCAGTAGTGGGATTCACCCAACTGCCAGAAGTGTAACCCGGCGGTGAACAGCGGGCCGTAGACGCGCGTGGCAAACTGCTGACAACGGGCATACAGCGTATCCATACCGGACGCTCGCGGAGATGACTGGATGATCCCGGCATTCGGGTTCGCTTCCATCAGGCGCACGAGGTTGGTCAGACAGTCACCGGACATCACCGAGTCGGCATCCAGCACCACCATGTAGCTGTACTCGCTCCCCCAGCGGCGGCAGAAGTCATCAATGTTCCCGCTTTTACGCTTCACACGACGACGACGACGACGGTAGAAGATCTGCCCTTCGCCCTGCACTTCGGCAATCAGCTCCATCCACGCTTTCTGCTCAGCAACACAGATATCCGGGTTGTAGCTGTCGCTCAGAATGTACACATCGAAGTGTTTCTGCTGACCGGTCGCTTTCACCGATTCCCAGGTCGCACGCAGGCCCGCGAAGACGCGATCGACGTCCTCGTTACAGATAGGCATGATAAGCGCGGTGCGATGTTCCGGGTTCAGCGGTTCATCGCCCACCGTGGACGCGGAAATACTGTATTTATCCCGGCCAATCAGCAGTTGCAGGAAGCCCATCAGTGCGGTCCAGAAGCCGGCAGAGACCCAACAGAACAGCACAGCAAACAGCACCAGGATGCCACTTTGCAGCAGATACGGCAGCAGCTGCATAAAGGAGACCCACAGGTCCTGGCCGACCATATCGACAGGGTTAATAAACGCCCAGCCCTGATACGGCAGAATGGTTTTCATGTACCAGGTCGCTACCACCGTCTGCGCCAGCGTCAGGATCAGCAAAATGTAACGGCGGATAGAACCCGTCGTTCGCCATTTTTGCTCGTGCTCCTGCTCCTCTTTGGTCAGACGAGACACATAGCGCGGGGTAACATCACGACCACGCAGGCGATCCCAGAAACGGCCAATCGGGTTGGTACGCCACGGGTCCGGGAACATGGAAGAACGTTTCGCTTTCGGCATGGCCTGAAGCTGCGTACGTCCTTCGTCATCTTTGATGAGCTGGTCACCGGCCAGAGAGTCTGGCCAGTTTTGCTCAAGACGTGCTTTCACGGATGCGAGCGGGGTATCGTCATCGCGTTCAAACGTTTGATGCTCGGTATCCAGCGCTTCGTGCACAGCACGCAGACTCGAATCGGGCAGCGCCGATTTTTCCGCCTCCGTGAGCGACAGCGCGTCAATGTACTTCGTTGTCTTATTCATTGGCAGGCAGCTGATAGCTCCAGGTTTCACTCAGCGTTTGGTCAGCGTTAACCAGCGCCGCGCGCATTTCAGTGGTTTTCTTCGGATCTTTCACTTTAACGCGCAACGTCAAGCGCCAGCCTTTGGTGACCGGGTTATAACGTACGCTGTTTTCAACGATTTCACCGTTGTCGCCAATGCTGGCTTGTGAAGTTACAGGCGTATCCTGCGGCAGTTTTTTCATGTCCGCGCCGGTGAAATCGACCACGAAGGCCAGCGTGCCATCCGGTTGACGAATCAGATTGGACTGTTTCACATCACCGGTAGAACGACGTGTCTGCACCACATACGCGCTATCCGGCGCATGGAGTTTATCTTCGTCACGGCTGAAGGTGATGCTGTATTTGTAGTTCATCTCTTTACCGGCTTCCGGGAGCTGATCCGGTGTCCAGTAAGCCACGATGTTATCGTTGGTTTCATCGTTGGTCGGAATTTCTACCAGTTCGATTGTCCCTTTACCCCACTCACCTTTCGGGGTGATCCAGGCGCTTGGGCGCAGATCGTAACGATCGTCGAGATCTTCAAAGCGGGAGAACTGACGGCCACGTTGCAGCAGACCAAAGCCCTGCGGATTTTCAGTCGCATAGCTGCTGACGGCCAGGTGTTTCGGGTTATTCAGCGGACGCCAAATCCATTCACCGTTACCCGCGTGAATAGACAGACCGTTAGAGTCATGCAGCTCTGGACGATAGTTAGTGACCTGCGACGGCTGGTTCGGCCCAAACAGGAACATACTGGTCAGCGGCGCGACACCCAGTTTACCGACTTTATCACGCAGGTAGATTTTGGTTTGTACATCCACCACTGTGTCGCGACCCGGCATGATGACAAAGCGGTAAGCCCCAGTGGCGCGCGGGGAATCCAGCAGTGCGTAGATGGTCAGACGCTTGTCGGTCGCTTTCGGACGTTCAATCCAGTATTCACGAAAACGCGGGAATTCTTCACCGGACGGTAAAGCAGTATCGATAGCGAGACCACGTGCGGATAAACCATATACCTGCCCTTGCCCAAGGACACGGAAGTAGCTGGCACCCAGCATACTGACGATTTCGTCGTTTTTGCCTTTGCTGTTGATAGGATAAAGCACTTTAAAACCAGCAAAGCCAAGGTCTTTCACCGTGTCTTTATCGTGCTGTACATCACCGAAATTAAAGTAGTCCGGGTTGTATTTAATTTTGCGTACGGACGTAGCGGTAACTTCGTTAATGGTAACCGGCGTGTCGAAGTACATACCCTGGTGGTAGAACTCGAGCTTAAATGGGGTTTTAACGTTGCTCCAGTAGGCCTTATCGTGGTTGAACTGAATCTGTTGGTAGTCCGCATATTTCATTTCGCGGAATACGGAAGGCAGGTTGCTTTTCGGCGCTTCATAGCTCTTCCCGGCCAGTGATTTCGCCTGCTTTGCAACGTCATCAATGCTAAACGCCCATGCAGATGAAGTACACAGGGACAACATTACGGCAGCGCCAATCCAGCGCATTTTCATCATCTGTGGTTTATTGTTCATATAGCTAAGCACTTCCCCCTTTGTGTGCTTAAATCGATCCGATCCATTTTACTGGAAACTCAAGCAATCCGACAACATAATCCCCATATTGTTCAGCATAGCGGCTCAGGGAATAAGCAACCGTTAACTGCTTTTTGCACTTTGCGTGCTTATCCTGGAGACAGGTACCCGGACTTCGTGTAGGGTTGCGTCGAATGTAAACGTTATCGCCGCGAGCGATAAGACGAATAGTCTGAGAATTTAGCTAACTCTATGAATAATGTACCTGCACAGCGCGAATATTTCCTCGATTCCATCCGCGCATGGCTGATGCTTCTGGGTATCCCTTTTCACATTTCCCTGATTTACTCCAGCCACACCTGGCATGTTAACAGCGCAGAACCTTCCTGGTGGCTCACGCTATTTAATGATTTTATTCATGCTTTCCGCATGCAGGTGTTCTTTGTTATCTCGGGCTACTTCTCCTACATGCTGTTTTTGCGTTATCCGCTGAAGAAGTGGTGGAAAGTGCGCGTTGAGCGCGTTGGGATCCCCATGTTGACGGCGATCCCTTTGCTGACGCTACCGCAGTTTCTGATGCTGCAACACGTCAAAGGAAAAACGGAAAGCTGGCACACGCTATCGCTCTATGACAAATATAATACTCTGGCATGGGAACTGGTGTCGCATCTGTGGTTTTTATTGGTTCTTGTGGTGTTGACCACACTTGGCATCTGGGCATTCAAAGTCATTAAACGCCGTCAAACGCCAGGAGGTTTAGATAACCTCACCATGGGCAAACTGACGGTATGGTTCTTGCTGTTGGGTGTGCTATATGCCGCAATCAGACGCACGCTGTTTATCGTTTATCCCCCCATTCTCAGCGATGGCCTGTTTAACTTTGTGGTGATGCAGACGCTGTTCTATGTGCCCTTCTTCGTGCTGGGCGCGCTGGCGTTTATCCACCCTCGCGTTAAAGCGTTGTTTACCACCACCTCCTGGCCGTGCGTGATAGCCGCCATCGCCGGTTTCATCGCCTATCGCCTGAATCAACAGTACGGTTCTGGTGATGCGTGGATGTATGAAACCGAGTCAGTGATCACCATGGTGCTGGGACTGTGGATGGTGAACGTGGTGTTTTCGCTGGGCCACCGCCTGCTCAATTTCCAGTCTGCGCGCGTCACTTACTTCGTCAATGCTTCACTGTTTATCTACCTGGTGCACCATCCGCTAACGCTGTTTTATGGCGCGTGGATCACGCCCACTATTCATTCCAATATCGTGGGCTTTATTACCGGGCTGGTCTTTGTGATTGGGTGTGCGCTGGTGCTATACGAGATCCATCTGCGTATTCCGCTTCTGCGTTTCCTGTTCTCAGGTAAACCGCAGCAAAAGGTTGAAAAAGCGCAGCCTTCACGCGGCTAACGCACAAACAAAAACGCCTGATACGTTGCGGTATCAGGCGTTTTTTTATGCGTCGACGTCGTCGCCCTGCTGACTTAATAAGCGCTGATACAACCTCGCATTTTCTTCGTCGTAACAGACAAACAAGACTTTCTCCGGCGTGCGGTGAAACGTCAGAAAACGCTCAACTGTATGGAAAGCGATTTCTGCGGCGGCGGGTTTCGGGTAGCCGTATACACCGGTCGAAATCGCTGGAAACGCAACGCTTTGATAGCCGTTATCCAGTGCCAGCTGCAGGCTGTTGCGATAAGCCTGCTCCAGCAGCGAGGCTTCATGCGCATCGCCACCTTTCCACACCGGCCCGACCGTATGGATAACCGCCTTCGCCTTCAGGTTACCCGCCTGAGTAATCACTGCATGACCCGGCGGGCACGTTCCTTGTTGCTGACGCACGACCGCGCAGGCTTCTTCTAACGCCGGGCCTGCGGCACGGTGAATGGCACCATCAACGCCGCCACCGCCCATCAGCGATGGGTTTGCTGCATTGACGATCACATCCACGTCAAGTTGGGTAATATCTCCCTGCAACACCTGAATACGTGCTGTCATGCTGACCTCCTGCCGACCACAAACCTGTTATCCGTTTGGACAATAGCGGTGGTGGGCTTGCTGACAAATAATAGAAACCCTTTACGGGGGTGCCATTATTGATACTGCACGCTTATCACAGCAAGCGTTTTCTGTTTATTCAGCCACTTCATATCGAGCGTAGCGTCCCTGAGGTGTTGTGTTTCTCCATGCGAAAGTGACGTAACGGGAATCGTACTTTGATGATGATTGCCATCGCGGTAGCAGGAGACGTTGACATTATCCGTAGATGGCTTCACCGCGCAGCCTCCTTCCACAATTTGGCCGCGAAAGTGAATAACGCCCCCCTGGCCTGATCGTTCGGATTCAGCCAGCGCGTCGAAACAAACGGCGGGAGTAAGACAGAGTATCAACAACGCATTACCGAGAATTGCTTTCATGTAAGCCTCTTCACAAAGCCTCATCCCTGATTGTTGATTACGATGGGTCATCTGTTCATCTTCTCAGGCTAGCAGCCCCTGAGATTTTTGAAGGCATCAACAAGCAACGGATGAAATTAAATAGTGTGTTGTTCAATACGTCATTTATTTTCAAGGAGTTAAATGACCCGCTATTGGTAATTCAGAAGGAAGTTACCAACAGAGAAGCTATCGGCAATGGGGGAAAATACTTTAGAGTGAAGGAGTTAAGTTTTCTGTGGGTCAAGCGACCAGGTTTCCGTAAGATCAATATCGCGGCCGTCTGATACATGAACGGTCACCACCACATTGTCACCTGGCGCAGGCGTCAGAACCAGCGTGGCCAGCGCCTGGGGACGATGCGCCTTAATAACCTGCACACTTTTTTGTCGACTGCGACTGACGCCGGATGCGCCCTGCCGTTGGGTTTCCATGCTGACTTCACACTGGCACTCTACAGGTAGCGTTACCCAGGGGATTACGATGACCTGCTCGCCCTCTTGCTTTGAGTCAAAACTCAGCGTTCCTATCACCATTGCCGCAACGATGAGAATGGGCATCGTATGATTAACCTCTCTGCTGTTTGTCATCGACCAGTTCAACTCACCGTAGCGCTGCCATAGCTTTCATCCTCATGAGTTCAATAAGAATTGTCTTAAGAGGGCATGGCGACGGGTGAAGAGGCTTGCAAAATTTATTCGTAATACCATTAAATCGGTAAATAAAATTAATGCAAATCTACTTCAAAGGTTCGATGAAAGTAACTAATGCTTTTTTATTATTTTTAATAAAAACCTTAAATATCATTATGATAAATATTAATTTTATTTTTAACTTTAAATATTCATCATATGAAAGCGCTTAAAGAAAAAATCATCAGCCAGTTTTACATTTTGTTACATTATTAAAACTTGTTTAATTAATTTTGCCTACCTAAATTTTAGATTAATTCATATTTCGTAGTTGATTGGCATTGCCGCGCTTCTTGCGGTGGCCTGAGCATGCTTGTGTTGTTTTAATACCTTATATTTCAATTAGATAAATTGGCATATATCTCTCTGGAGTGAACCATGAGAATCAATAAAAATCCGTCAGAGCCCAGATTCTTGTTTCTGATAACCAAGCCGTCATTACAATCAACGCTTTTGTTACAAGCACTTAAAAAGCGCTTCTACAACGAAGTCACTCTTAAACACTGTGATGTCATCGACAGTTCGGCGATTGAAGATGGCGATCTTCTTTTATTCGACATGATGTCCCTTGAAGAACACACATCACGGCAGTGGTGCCAGGATCTACAAAACTGCCAGAAAAAGTTTAAAACACTACTTTTTAATATACCGCCGCATTATCATCACCGTGAAATTGTCGAATGGCCGATGATTAGCGGTATATTTCATACAGAAACCGGCGAAGAAAATTTAATTGAAGGTATCAAAACCGTATGCCGGGGTGAAAAATTCTTTCCAAAGTCGATTAATGACTATCTTACACAGCAGCTAAATTTGTCCCATCCGCAGTGGAATGAAACCGTTGACCTGACACATCGCGAAAAGCAGATTCTCGGTAAACTTCGACAAGGTGCTTCTAACATCGAAATTGCCCATCTGCTGTTCATCAGTGAAAACACAGTCAAAACGCATATCTACAATCTCTTCAAAAAGCTTTCGGTGAAGAACCGAACTCAGGCCGTATTTTGGGCGAACAAATACCTACGGTGACGACAATGAAAACCGTTCCTCTATTGGCGACTGTTCTGCTTTTACACCTGGCGCCAGCCACGGCTGTAGAACTTGAAGTTCCTGGGTTGATTGTCACACGTGCCGTGACCTCGGTAGGACAAAAATTCTGCCGTGACTTTAGCGAACACTGGACAGATAATAAAATAAACCTGAGTATTATTGAACGCCCCAGCGCACGCTGGGGCAGTATTATGACTATTCGTTATGATCAAGATATTGTCTTTCAGACAATTGTCTCACCTGTCATGCGAAATTATGATGCGGTCATTACGCAAGCCGTCGCATCAGTACAGGAAGAGATACAAAAAAGGATTATAAATCAAGCATTATTACAAACTGGAGACCTTTCCTCCGACGAATATTAATCTGGAATATTTTATCGAAAATAGTCCTTTTGTGCTGATGTAATTTACAACCCGGAAATTAGTCGTAGCGCAATTAATTATTATTCATTGCGCTCACGGCTTCTTGCGTAAATATTTCACAGAGGGGTCTTTAAATGTCACCATTCAGAGAGGCAAGAACAAGATGCGTATCGTTACTCTGGCAGTTGTAGCTGGACTCTTGTCTGGGTGCATTACAACGCCACCACAAGAAGCCGCCAGGCCCACATTACTCCCACGCGATGCGACCTATAAAGATCTGGTATCGCTCCCTCCACCGCGCGGAAAAATATATGTCGCCGTCTATAATATCCAGGATGAGACGGGCCAGTTCCAGCCCTATCCGGCCAGTAACTTTTCTACATCAGTTCCGCAAAGCGCCACAGCAATGTTGGTTTCCTCTCTGAAAGACTCGCGCTGGTTTGTTCCTCTGGAGCGTCAGGGGTTGAATAACCTGCTCAATGAACGAAAAATTATTCGTGCCGCACAGCAAAATGGTACCGTGGGCGATAATAACGCCAGCCCGCTGCCTTCGCTTTATTCGGCTAATGTGATTGTCGAGGGTTCAATAATTGGCTACGCCAGTAATGTTAAAACCGGCGGTTTTGGCGCGCGCTATTTTGGTATTGGCGGCAGTACCCAGTATCAATTAGATCAGGTGGCGGTTAACCTGCGTATTGTGAATGTCCATACCGGCGAAGTGCTCTCCTCGGTAAATACCAGCAAAACGATCCTCTCTTATGAAATTCAGGCGGGCGTCTTCCGCTTTATTGATTACCAGCGACTATTAGAAGGCGAAGCGGGCTTTACCACCAACGAACCGGTAATGACCTGCCTGATGTCAGCCATTGAGGAAGGCGTCATCCACCTGATCAATGATGGGATTAACAAAAAACTGTGGGCGCTGAGTAATGCCGCAGATATTCACTCTGAAGTCCTGACGCGTTATCGCAAAGAGGCGGTAGAAGGCTTGCTGATGCCCGATGAACTCACGCAAGCGCCGCCGCCGCAAACGGTTCGCCCCACTGTACCGGCGCAGTCAGCACAGCAAAATCTCGCCCCGCCGCAAGCACCGTTGCCGAAAGCCGCGAGCGAGAGCAGTTCCTGATGGCATATCTTGCCGGCTGTCAGCTTTTCGCAGCCGGTTTTTTAATTCCATTATTCTGCGTATAAAAAAGCCGCCACAACGTGGCGGCTCATCAGGCAAAATATTGCTTAGTGTTGATTCACAATGGCTGTGTTACCAGACCCGGTCTGTTTCACATATGCCGTGGTTGACACGCCTGCGACGGTCTGATTAATGTTCACGCTGCTGCCATTAGCGCTGGTTTGCAGCACTTTAGCCGCTGCGACCAGGGTGCCGTAACTGCCGCCGTGTTTCTCATCATCAAACGATTTATCCCAGCTGCTGCCACCACTCTGATTAATGACAACATCGCTGTCTTTGGTACCACTGGTCTGGTCAACATCCACCAGGCCATTATTAACGTTGGTGATTGCGGTGACCGTGTTACGACTGGTTCCGCCGCTTTGATCGATAGTGGCGATACCATTACTGCTGTTTTGTTCAAGCGTAATGGTGTTGCTGCTACCATTCTGGTTAACCGTAGCATCGTTTTTGAAACCGAGCTGTGTCACATCCAGCACGTTGCCGCCGCTGCTGTGACCACTGCCGCCTTTACGATCGTTTTTACCGTTGTAGAAGCCACCGCCGGTTTGGGTCAGATCTGCGGTATTGTAGTTACCTTTCTGTTTCAAATTCAGGTCGTTAAAGCTACCCGACTGGTTGACGGTGGCGCCGTTGCCTTGCCCATTCTGGCTAATATAGGCTTCGTTATAGTTACCGGAGAGGTTCGCCGTCAGGTCATTTTTCCCTTTCTGGTAAATCACCGCCTTATTATGTGTACCTGATTGGCCAGGACTGTAGATGTGGTTATCACTCTGGTCCTGGTTAATCACCATTTGGTTATCGGAACCACTTTGGGTGAAGGTATTACCGGAAGAGCCACCTTTAGAGTCGAGCAGGCCTGTACCGATGGTGTTGTTTTTACCCCCGCTTTGGCGGATATACAACAGGCTGTCTTTTGCGGTTTGCAGGGTGCTCAGTGAGTTATTGCCCCCTTCCTGATAAATCAGCGTTGATGAGCCTTTTGCCCCATCCTGCTCGACGTTGGCCAGATTATTGCCGCTACCATACCCCAAGCCGCCTTTATCATCCCAACCGCCATGACCGCCGTGGCCACTGCCGCTGGAGCCGCCCTGGTAGATGGCAACGTGTTCGCTGTTGCTACCCGCATTCGGCCCAAAGCCTGGCAATTCGCTACTGTGCGCGGCAACCGCGTCGTTAGCAAGCCCCGCGGTTGAGGTGAGCTCGGAATTACCACCGTTGGTTACCGCAGGTCCGGTATATTGCGCGAAGGCACTTCCAGAAATAACTAATGATGCAATTGCTGTCAATTTCCAGAGATTCATAGTAGTACCTATTATGTAGTTAACGTAACGGGTTAAATGGACTACCTCGTATAGCCATGAGTGACTTTTACGCTGATAGTTTTACCTACTCCAGTTTGACTGACTTTAATACCTGCCAGGTTATTTCCAACCTGAACAATTTTCGCATAATTTGAATAACCGTCCTGAGAAATAGCCGCTGCGTTCCCAGAACCTTTTTGTATTATTTCAGCATCATTACCCCAACCCGCCTGACTAATAATAGCAAGATCATTATTACCATAGAGTTGGGTAATGTCAGCCGTATGCCCTCCACCTTGTTGTTGAATAATAGCGTTGGTATTTCTACCGGTATGGTATTGATCAATATCAGCCCGGAGCCCATCCCCATTCTGTTTGATCCATGCGTTAGTCGCATTGCGAGGTAAGTTCAATTTATCTGGTAATGCGTAATCTTCAGCAGACAGAGAGGACAAATCAGGATGTTCATTTGATTGAGAATGCGCATAAACTCCCACAGGAGTGAATGACAATAGTGCTGCGAGGACATAGCCTCTCATAGAATACCTCCAGTCAATATCATTAAACTATTGTGTACCCCCTCGTAAAAATGAATAAGCTACTGCATCCCGGTACACCACCAGGTATATACGAAATTTCACATATGGTAATAAGCGTATTCACCAGCGATTATTTCGCACTCATACAAAAACAGGATTTGTTCGTGACTGTCAGCAAAAAGTACTATTTTTCTGGGTTGGCATTATCTTGTAAATAAAAATGCGATTGATTTTAATCAATAATTTTATTTAATAATTTTTTATTGAACGTCTCTACATGAAATGTCGTGGAATTCTTTTCCTCGGGAACTATGATAAAAATGTCGTGATACCACGCGTTCTCAAAAACAATATCGCAATATTTGATTGAGGGCACACCATGTCAAAACGTCATAAAGTGCTGTTGAGTCTGGCGGGCATTATGCTGGCCAACGTCTGTATTGCCGGGCAACTTGTCTATACGCCGGTAAACCCCAATTTTGGCGGTAATCCTTTGAATGGCTCCACGCTGCTTTCCGAAGCGCAGGCGCAAAACGGCTATTCTGCGCCGAACTCTGATGATTCGTATGATCAAACTTCAGCACTCAGTGCCTTTACATCATCGATCCAGTCCCAGTTGCTGGGGAGTTTGATGGGTAACGTCAGTCAGGGGAAACCCGGTAAACTGGTGACGGAAGATTTCATCGTCAATGTGACCAACACGGATGGACAGCTGGTGATGAATATTACCGACAGAAAAACCAATCAAACTTCGCAAATTGAAATTAGTGGCATGAGCAACTAACACACCTCTGGAATGAAAACCGGCGACACATGGTCGCCGGCTTTCATTATTCTACTGCGCGTTGCGTTGAAGCCGATGTTCGCCGGTTGGCCAGCCACAACCCAGCGTTTTTCATCGCAAAGCCAAATATCAACCCCACCGCCAGTGAAGGCACCACCAGACGCCAGTCACC
This sequence comes from Pseudocitrobacter faecalis, assembly GCA_003315335.1. GTDB lineage: Bacteria > Pseudomonadota > Gammaproteobacteria > Enterobacterales > Enterobacteriaceae > Pseudocitrobacter > Pseudocitrobacter faecalis. The sequence goes on along the minus strand of QNRL01000007.1, from coordinate 163,355 downwards.
CTGCCCGGCAAAGGTTGCGCAGGCTCCGATAAAGGTACCGGGAACAAATGACAGTAAAAGCTGCTTTGCCTGGAGACACATCAGAAACGCCACCACGCCCGTCATCAGATAGCCGACAATTTCCAGATGCGGCGCCATTGCGCTGCCGTAAATAATTACCTGCGCCCACAGCACGCCGCTCATTGTGGTACAAGCGGAAATAAGCAGCCCCTTCAGCCCACCTTGTGGGCAGGCAAAATAGGCGGTACAGCCGAGGAAACCGGCCCAGCTTAATAATCCCAACGACACCGCTACCCAGCCCCAAACGCCGGAAAGAATGCCCGTGGTGATAGCTATAGAGAGAAGTATGTTCATGGCGGGCATTTTAACAGATGCCCGCCGAGTTAGTGAGATCATGAACACGTTTCAGACAATGCGATTACATTAATTGCATCATAAACGTGATTTAAATCACTCTTCTTCCTCTTCCTGAAGTTCATCCCACATTGCGCTAATCGCTTCGCGGGTCAGGAGCGCCAGGGTACGCCAGAACGTGGTCGTCGCATGGGCTTCCACTTTGCCAAGGAAAGTGCCGACCCACGGCAGGAGATACTCTTCAAACAGCGTCTCAAGCGCCTCGTTTTCATCCTCCGCGGCATTATCTTCAAGCCAGGAAGCCGCCAGCAATAAAGTACCGATATGGTCGGCAGGATTTTCGCCAAGCGGCATGCCGCGCGACGTGAGAAACGCGCGTACATCGGCCTCTGTCGCTCCGTCAACCCACGCGCTACGGTATGGCGAAACACGGCACTCTTCGCCCACAAACAGGGCGTTGTAATCTGCGGCAATTTGCTGAATATCACAGCTTTTTTGCAGACGGGTCAGCAGTTCATCCTGCTCAAGCGGCCAGTTCGCCGCCAGCTTCCCTTCGCGGATCAGGGTGAACAGCGGAACCAGCAGCGGGTCCTGCGGCTGACGGTAGTACAGCGAGCCCAGCGCCCGGCAGAGAATTGAAAACTCGTTCATTAATTAATCCATCTTATTGATTAAAATTCGGCAAATTCAGGAACCGGAGCTTTGCCGCGTGACTCCAGGAAATTCAGAAAACGACGTGGGGTAACGTTCAGAATACGATCTTCGGGGAAATCGACGGCATCAAGGATCTTCCGACATTCAGTAAACTCGCCCAAAGTAAACGCTGTGTGGGAATCAGAGCCCAGTGCCAGCCAGCCTCCCGCATCACGAACCGCCGCGGCGATGGCGCGACAGTTACCTTCACTCCCGACGCGCGATGTCAGGAATGACGAGTTATTGATCTCCAGCGCCACCTGATATTTGGCTGCCGCCTCGGTGACTGCCTGAATATCAATCGGGAATTTCGGGTTACCCGGGTGGCTAATCATATGCACGTTACCACTGGCTATGGTAGCAATCATCGCTTGCGTATGCGTGGCTTTATCCTGCGGCGGGAAAACCGGCTCGTGGAAGCCTGCAATAATGAAATCAAGCGAGGTCAGCATTGGCCCGGTGCAATCAATTTCACCCTGGGTATTTTTGATGTTCGCTTCGATACCGCGCAGGATCCCCACGCCATCAACGATACGCGGCCAGATACGCATATTAATAAAGTGCCAGGCATGCGGGGCATCAGCCATATCCGGGCCATGATCGGTGATCGCAAAGAGTTTGATGCCTTTTCGTTTCGCTTCGGCAATATAGTCATGCAGCGTGCTATAAGCATGCGTGCTGGCAACAGTGTGCATATGCAGGTCAACAGGATACATCACATTCTCCTCTAACGTGTTAGCGCCAAGAATAGCAGGAAACCAGGCCTTTTATTAGCGAAAACCCGGCAGAAGCCGGGTTTGTGGGAGCGACTAATAACCGCGCTGGCGGTCAACCTGGCCACTTACGTGGTCGCCGCGCTCAAGCCCCGTAATCGTTCGGGCGATATAATCAATGGCCTCCTGCGGGCGGGTTACCGCCGCGATGTGCGGGGTCATCACCACGCGTGGATGCTGCCATAATGGGCTCTCCTGCGGCAGCGGCTCACGGCTGAAGACATCGAGCATCGCGCCCTTCAGTTTATGAGTGTTAAGCGCCTGCAACAGATCGTCCTCCACCACATGCACGCCACGCGCCAGATTCAGCAGATAGCTGTGATCCTGCAACTGATTCAACAAAGTGAGATTAATAATGCCAACAGTTTCCGCCGTATTCGGCAACAGGTTGATCAAAACGCGCGTTTCACGCAGGAAATCGCCCAGTTCTTCGGTTCCGGCAAAACTTTTCACACCCGGCATCGTTTTGCGGCTACGGCTCCAGCAGCGTACCGGGAAGCCCCACGCCAGCAAACTTTCAGCCACTTTCCCGCCCAATACGCCCGCGCCCATGATGCCGATAGTAAAATCGTCACGATGATAGTCAGCCAGCGGCTGCCACTCAGATTTCTGCTGCTGCGCCTGATAATCATCAAAACGGCGGAACCAGTGCAGCACCTGGCTTACGGCATATTCCTGCATTTGCAGGCCCATACCGGTATCTTCAAGGCGGAACAGCGGGATAGACTCTGGCAGCATTTCCGGGTTGGCTTTGAGTTTACTGAGAATAGAATCGACGCCCGCGCCCAGCGCGAACACCGCTTTTAAATCGCGGCCCTGCAACATCTCAACCGGCGGATGCCAGACCAGCGCATAGTCGGCATGCTGATTGTCGCCCTTTTTCCATTCGCGAACATTCGCGCCCGGCAGTTGCTTACTCAGTTGAGCAATCCAGTACGGGGTATCAAAGGTCGGATGGTAAAAGATGATCTCCATAACTACTCCTGACATAAAGCGCCATCGTATTTTTATCTCTTTGGCGCGATGTTGATTGATTTTTTTAGCGGATCCTCAGCATAGCAAAATTATCTTATCACTCCTGCAAAAAGCAGCGTGGTGGCAAAAAAGGCGATTTATGACTGATTTAACAGCAAGTTGCTTGAAGTTTGTCTAAACGCGCTATTTTTTAAAAAAGTTTATTGACGCACGCAGCGGATTTCCCTAAATTAGCGCCCGTTCCAGCAGCAACGGAACAAACAATATGGTGAGGTGTCCGAGTGGCTGAAGGAGCACGCCTGGAAAGTGTGTATACGGCAACGTATCCGGGGTTCGAATCCCCGCCTCACCGCCATATTCGAGAAAGAGCTCGTACGAAAGTACGGGCTTTTTTTTTCGCATGTTGCACAACCAGGCGGGGTGAGAAGCCCGGACCGGGGTTCGACAACTGGCGCAGCCAGTTGGACAGACCGCGAACGCAGTGAACGGGCTGCCCGCAGGGCGAGCGCAGCGAGTCAATCCCCGCCTCACCGCCATATTTTAAGAAGAGCTCGTACGAAAGTACGGGCTTTTTTTTCGCATGTTGCACAACCAGGCGGGGTGAGAAGCCCGGACCGGGGTTCGACAACTGGCGCAGCCAGTTGGACAGACCGCGAACGCAGTGAACGGGCTGCCCGCAGGGCGAGCGCAGCGAGTCAATCCCCGCCTCACCGCCATATTCGAGAAAGAGCTCGTACGAAAGTACGGGCTTTTTTTTCGTATGTTGCACAACCAGGCGGGGTGAGAAGCCCGGACCGGGGTTCGACAACTGGCGCAGCCAGTTGGACAGACCGCGAACGCAGTGAACGGGCTGCCCGCAGGGCGAGCGCAGCGAGTCAATCCCCGCCTCACCGCCATATTTTAAGAAGAGCTCGTACAAAAGTACGGGCTTTTTTTTCGCATGTTGCACAACCAGGCGGGGTGAGAAGCCCGGACCGGGGTTCGACTACTGGCGCAGCCAGTTGGACAGACCGCGAACGCAGTAGGCCCCTCCCCTTTTATTCCTCCTCCATCTTCTGATACTCCTCAGCCAGATAATCGACCAATGCTCTGACCGACGGCAATAACCCGCGCCTGGACGCAAATACCGCATGAATCACCTCGCGACGTGGTTGCCACTCATCGAGAACCGACACCAGTTCACCTGATGCCAACTGCTCCCGCACCATCAACAGGGGTAATTGCACAATACCTACACCCGCTATGGCGGCTTCACGCAGCGCCAGCATATCGCTGGTAACCATGCGCGGCGTAAACCAGACTTCAGCACGCGCGCCCTCCGGTCCGGTTAACTCCCAGCGATGCTGCTTACCCGCTCCTAGGCTTAAACCCGGCCAGCCATTCAGTGTTGCGGGTGCCAGGGGTTTTCCCATACGCGCAACCAGTTCAGGGCTGGCTACCAACCGGTGCCCGCGATCTGCCAGCACGCGCATCACCAAATCACTGTCCTCAAAAGGCCGGGGACGTACGCGTATCGCGACATCTACCCCTTCCGCCACCACATCCACGCGTCTGTTGGTTGCCTCAAGCTGCACATTGATGCCAGGATAACGCACCATAAATCGCGCCAGCATCGGCCCAACGTGCACATGCAGCAATGTTACCGGACAAACGATCCTCACCGTCCCGCGCGGCTCTGACTGTAGTGTCGCCACCGCATCCTGCGCAGCCTCCGCCTCAATCAGCATGGCTTTACAGTGCTGGTAGAACGTCTGCCCAACCTCTGTCACCGTAAAGTGCCGGGTGGTACGATGGATTAACCGCACGCCAAGCCGCGCCTCCAGTTGCGCAATACGCCGACTCAGTTTTGATTTCGGCTGATCGAGCGCCCTGCCTGCTGCTGCAAATCCTCCGTGATCCACCACCTGTACAAACCACGCGAAATCATTGAGATCCTGCATATTCACCTCATCGTTCTGTTTTTGGAACAGTCTAGTGCCATTTTGCTATCTACCGGGTGATTAACCACAAATATAAGCTTAATGACATCAGAAACAGAAACGCAGGAGATAACGATGAAACAGATTACAGGCGTGTATACCCCACCCGCTCCCCACTGGGTAGGCAATGGCTTCCCGGTACGATCACTGTTTTCTTACCAGAGCCATGGCGAGCAATTGAGCCCTTTCCTTCTGCTCGACTATGCCGGGCCGTTCACCTTCCCGGCGGGAAACGAGAAGCGCGGTGTCGGCGAACATCCGCACCGTGGATTTGAAACCGTCACGCTGGTGTACGACGGTGAAGTAGAGCATCGCGATTCAACAGGAAAAGGCGGCGTGATTGGCCCGGGTGATGTCCAGTGGATGACCGCAGGTGCCGGAATTTTGCACGAAGAGTTCCATTCTCAAGCCTTTAGCCAGACCGGCGGTGAACTGAAGATGATTCAGCTATGGGTCAACCTGCCGGCAAAAGACAAAATGGCGACGCCCGGATACCAAAGTATTCGCGCCGAGGATATTCCGCACATCGCTTTACCCGATGGAAGCGGCAACCTGCGCGTCATCGCAGGCCGCTTTCAGGACGTCAACGGCCCGGCGCACACCTTCTCGCCGCTGAATGTCTGGGATATGCAGTTGAAACAAGGACGCGACATTGACTTAACGCAGCCCAATGGCTGGAGCACCGCACTGGTGGTGCTAAAAGGAGACGTCGCCATTAACGGTGGTGAACGAGCCCACGAAGGTCAGTTGGTAGTATTCAGCCAGCAAGGTGAAGCATTCCACCTTCAGCCGCAAACGGATTCCAGCGTGCTGCTACTGGCAGGTGAACCTCTGAACGAACCAATTATTGGATACGGGCCATTTGTGATGAATAACAAGGCGCAAATTGCTGAAGCAATTCGCGATTTTAATTCAGGTCGTTTCGGCCAGATTTAACAACACGAGGTAAATAACATGTCTATTCCCGCTAATTTTAACGGTGCACGCCCGGTGATTGATGTTAATGATGCCGTGATGCTGCTGATCGATCATCAAAGCGGCCTGTTTCAGACCGTGGCAGATATGCCTATGCCAGAACTGCGCGCCCGTGCTGCTGCCCTGGCAAAAATGGCAACGCTGGCAAAACTACCGGTCATTACCACGGCATCGGTTCCACAGGGGCCAAACGGCCCTTTAATCCCGGAGATTCATCAGAACGCCCCACACGCACAGTACGTTGCGCGTCGGGGGGAGATTAACGCCTGGGATAATCCAGAGTTTGTCGCAGCAGTAAAAGCGACCGGCCGTAAGACTTTAATTATCGCCGGTACAATCACCAGCGTATGTATGGCTTTCCCGGCCATTGCCGCTGCCGCAGAGGGGTATAAAGTTTTCGCGGTGATCGACGCCTCCGGCACCTACAGTAAAATGGCGCAAGAAGTTACCCTGGCGCGGGTGGTTCAGGCAGGTGTCGTGCCAATGGACACGGCTGCCGTCGCGGCAGAATTGCAAGGTACCTGGAATCGCGAGGACGCAGCCGAGTGGGCGGAGGTATATACCCACATCTTCCCGGCCTATCAGTTATTGATTGAAAGCTATGGGAAAGCGCAGGACGTGGTGAAAAACAACGAATTGCTCGATTCACAGCGTTGATTTCCGTCCCCGTTCGTATCCGGACGGGGAATATGTTCAATGCTTAACCGAACGAAAGATAATTGAGAAATTATGCTTGACCGTTTTAGGGCAACTCCCTATAGTAGCGCCCCGTTGCCACCCAAGCAGTTCGGCAGCAAAACAATATGGTGAGGTGTCCGAGTGGCTGAAGGAGCACGCCTGGAAAGTGTGTATACGGCAACGTATCCGGGGTTCGAATCCCCGCCTCACCGCCATATTTTAAGAAGAGCTCGTACGAAAGTACGGGCTTTTTTTTTTCGCATGTTGCACAACCAGGCGGGGTGAGAAGCCCGGACCGGGGTTCGACAACTGGCGCAGCCAGTTGGACAGACCGAGAACGCAGTGAACGGGCTGCCCGAAGGGCGAGCGCAGCGAGTCAATCCCCGCCTCACCGCCATATTTTAAGAAGAGCTCGTACGAAAGTACGGGCTTTTTTTTCGCATGTTGTTCAGGTGCCGTCTGCTCCCCTCACCCCGGCCCTCTCCCAAGGGGCGAGGGAGAAAACCAGCGCCGAACGCAACACCCGGCACATTCGTTCCCCCCCGGCCTCTCCCTAAAGGGGCGAGTGAGAAAACCGGCGCCGAACTTAACAGCGAGCACATTCGTTCCCCCCGGCCTCTCCCTATAGGGGCGAGTGAGAAAACCAGCGCCGAACTTAACAGCGAGCACATTCGATCCCCTCTCCCTTGGGGAGAGGGTTAGGGTGAGGGGAAAACACCGCACCCCCAAAAAACGCCAAAGCCCGGTCACCCGGGCTTTGCCACAACTCTCACTACATCAGTAATACGCTTGCAGCGTCCGCTGGCACAGTGCCGAGCGTACACAATCCTCTTTGGTAAAGCGTACCACCCCTACCATTTCATCTTCTTCAAAACGTTCCAGCGCATCGCTCAGCCCGGACTGCACGCCGCGCGGCAGATCACACTGGGTGATATCACCATTGACGATAACCGTCACGTTCTCCCCAAGGCGCGTCAAAAACATCTTCATTTGCGCAGCGGTGACGTTCTGGGCCTCGTCGAGAATGACCACCGCATTTTCAAATGTACGTCCGCGCATATAGGCGAACGGCGCGATTTCCACCTTGCCAATTTCCGGACGCAGGCAGTACTGCATAAAGGACGCCCCTAACCGCTTTACCAGCACGTCATAGACGGGGCGGAAGTAAGGCGCGAACTTCTCGGAGATATCACCGGGCAAGAAGCCGAGGTCTTCATCAGCCTGCAATACCGGGCGAGTAACGATTATCCTCTCCACATCCTTATGAATCAGAGCTTCAGCCGCTTTTGCTGCACTTATCCAGGTTTTCCCGCAGCCTGCTTCGCCGGTTGCGAAGATCAGCTGTTTGCTTTCAATCGCATTCAGATAATGCGCCTGAGCGTCATTGCGGGCCTTAATCGGTGAGTTATCGCGGCTGTCCCGCGCCATACCGATAGATTCCACGCCACTCATCTGCACAAGCGAGGTGACCGATTCTTCTTCACGCTGTTTATGGCTACGTGAATCCCGTCTCAGCACACGTTTCGCTTCACGACGAGCTTTAGTCACTGCTTTTTGTCTTCCCATGGATAGCACCTTGAGTTGTAGGTTTACATCACACGTGCCGTTGGCAGCACGATTATGCGCACGAACGTCTGAGGTTTGGCTTCCTTGTAAGCCATTGCTTGCCTGTCGAACTGACGTGAAAGCACGACTACGCGCATCGCGTTCCACATCGGAAAAGAGAGTGTTGTTTTCAGCGTGAGAGATTTTTGAGGTGACGAAATCGCTGCCGGAAGATGAACCTCCGCGCAAAGTGGTGCGGTGACTGTTTTTACCCTGTCCGATAAAGGACGCTACCATTCGCGATCTCCATAGTGAACTGCATCACAACCGGGAACTACCGCTACTACTTATTAAATACATCAAAAATAATTAAGAATGCAATTTAAATTTTACCAAAAAGTAACAAATCAGATCGCATCCGTTCACATACAGTCTCTTACATTTATATTACAGAATTATATCAATGGGATAGAAACAAGAAAAAAAGTGGATAAAACACCTACCCAAAGGGGTAGGCGTTTTTCAGATTATTGACAACGGGCGCCTGGTTAATGCCGGATACGGCGTAAACGCCTTAACCGGCCTACACATTCAGGCCGGCATTTTGTAGGCCTAGGCGGTTTAGCCTGATTCAGGCTTCGAGCAGCGTTTGCCCAAGGTAGGATGCCGCTGACGGCACACCCGGCAGCACAAAGAAGTAGCCGCCGCCGATGGGTTTGACGTACTCCTCCAGCGCTTCTCCATTCAGCCGTTTCTGTACCGTAAGAAATCCTTTTTCCAGATCGTGCTGATAGCAAACAAATAACAGCCCCATATCCAGTTGCCCCGAATTGGTCACGCCGAGAGAATAACTGTACCCCCGACGCATCATCAGGCTGGATTGTGTTTCAGCGGTACGTGGGTTAGCCAGCCGAATATGACTGTCCAGCGCAATCACCTCACCGTCCGGGTCACGGCTGTAGTCGGGCACATCGTGCTCATATTGCATGCCGAGCGGTGCCCCGGTCTGCTTATCCCGGCCAAAAATGGTCTGCTGTTCTTTAAGCGGCGTACGATCCCAGAACTCGACGTGGAACTGGATAATACGCACCGCCTGATACGAACCACCCACCGCCCACGCAGGTTCCTGCTGGTCTTTCGTCACCCACACCACATTGTCCATCAGCGCTTTATCACCGCTGTCCGGGTTCGCGGTGCCATCTTTAAAACCCAGCAGATTCACCGGCGTCTCTTTACCTTTACTGCGCGCGGCGTGGTCAGAGATAAACCCTTCCCGCTTCCAGCGCACGCTCAGGAGATCCGGCGTGTGCTTGATGATGTCGCGCAACGCATGGATCACCGTATCCTGTGTATTGGCACAGATTTGCAATAACAGGTCACCGTGGCATAACGTCGCATCTAATGAATCATTCGGAAAGCGCGTCATTTTTTGCAGTTTTTTCGGCGCCTGGGATGCCAGACCGAAACGCTCATCAAACAATGACTGCCCGACGGAGACCGTCATGGTCAGGTTATCCGGGGCGATCCACGCCCCAAGAATACCGGAATCCATCGGCGGCAAACGCGGATTTGGCGTCTCCGGTGCCGGGCCGCCTTCGGTAAGAAACGCAATCCGCGTGGTCAGCAGGCGCATCAGTCGCTGCAGGTCAGCGCGATCGGTCGCCAGCACGTCAAACGCCACCAGCATCATTGATGCCTGCTGTGGCGTCAGCACGCCCGCCTGGTGCACCCCGTAAAAAGGCTGTTTCTCATCGCGCCCGGTCACCGCTGGCGAATCGGCTTTCGCACCGTGCGCCACCGGGCAACCCGCCGCCAGCGCCAGTGCCCCGACGCCTTTTAACCAGCGACGGCGTGAAGGTTCATCCACGCCGGTTTTATGTTGCTCATCCATGATACTTAATCCAGACCCAGGATCCCGCGCAGTTGCGCTAAATCTTCCGCCAGCGTGGTAATCGGCCCTTTCAACGCGTTGCGATCCGCATCCGTCAGCTTGTCATAGGTCTCAAAACCGTCTTTAGTGCGATATTTCGCGAGGATGGCATCCACTTTCTTAAAGTTGGCATCGACTTTCGCCAGCAGCGCGCTGTTCTCTTTTTGCAGTTGCGGACGCAGCAGGTCAACAATCTTCTGTGCGCCATCGATGTTGGCCTGGAAATCCCACAGATCCGTATGGCTGTAGCGATCCTCCTCGCCGCTGATTTTGCTGGCGGCCACTTCTTCAATCAACCCGGCGGCCCCGCCCACCACTTTTGACGGCGGGAAGGCTAATTCTGCGATGCGTTTTTGCAGCTCAACCACATCGCTGTAAAGCTGATCGGCATATTTCTCCATACCTTTGGTGCTGTTGTCGCCAAACAGCGCCTTCTCCAGACGGTGGAAACCGGTGAATTTCGGGTCAGCGGCTTTCTGCTCATAATCATCTTCACGGGCATCAATGCTGCCGTCGAGGTCAGAGAACAGCTCAGCAATCGGTTCAATACGTTCGTAATACTGACGCGTAGGTGCGTACAGAGATTTCGCTTTTTCGATATCCCCCGCTTTCACCGCATCAGTAAAGGCTTTGGTGGCTTTGACCAGATCTGCCGTTTGAGTAGTGACGTAGGTTTTATACGCGGTAATCGCCTCGCCCAGGCTCAAAACCGCATCCGCTTTCGCCGCATCCTTTGTGGCTTCACCTTTTACAATCAGCTTGCCTTTCGGATTGGTCAGCAGACCACAAGTCATCTCATATTCACCCGGTTGCAGATTGGCGGTCATCTTCTGCGTAAAGCCTGGCGCGATATTTTCACGCTCTTCCACCACCATTACACCCTTGAGGATCTCCCACTCCAGCGCCTTCTGGCTGTGGTTCTGAATGATAAACTGTGTTTTGCCCGCATTAACGGTGAGCGTCATCGGCTCACACTGCTTATCGTTTACCGTGACATTGACCTTCGGAATATCGGCAGCCTGCGCAGAAAACGCGAAGGAGCACAGTGCAGCGAGCACGCTACGGCGAAAAATAGTGGTCATGATCCATCCCTTTCAATGAGTAAAAGCTATTCGCCTCAGGGGGCGATACGTGATGCCGCGTTTGGCGCTCGCGCCGGCCAGAAAAAAAGCGCCAGGGCAGGCAGTAAATAGAGTAACCAGACGGTCACTTCGCTGACGCTTGGCGCTTCCTGATAGCCAAAAATGCCTTCCATTAACGTACCAAACAGCGAGTGGGTGGTCAGCGTGCCGCTGAAATCAAACGCGACATCCTGGAAGTGGTTCCACAGCCCGGCTTCGTGGAACGCGCGAATCGCGCCGGCGGCAAGCCCCGCGGCGACCAGCAGAATAAACAAGCTAGTCCATTTGAAGAACGCGCCGAGATTCAGACGAATGCCGCCCCAGTAGAGCAGGAAACCCAGCACAACGGCGGTCGCCAGCCCAAGGACTGCCCCAAGCGGTGGCCAGATACCGAGATCCTGCTGGAATGCCGCCAACAGGAAGAAAACCGACTCCAGCCCCTCACGCGCCACGGCGAAAAAAACCATCATCACCAGCGCCCAGCCGTGGTGATTGCCCCGCGCCAGCGCGTTATCCACCGCCTGCTCCAGTTGCTGTTTTACGTTGCGGGAGACTTTGCGCATCCAGAACACCATCCAGGTCAGGATGATCACCGCGATGACCGCCACGATGCCTTCAAACAGCTCCTGCTCTTTTTGCGGAAATTCGCCGGTGGTTTCATTGATAAAGAGGCCCAGCCCAAGGCAGAGCGCCGCGGCCAGAAAAACGCCAATCCACATCACGCCTATCAGACCGTCACGCTGTGTGCGTTTCAAATAGCTGGCGATAAGGCTAACAATCAGCGCGGCTTCTAACCCTTCGCGCAGCATAATCAGAAAAGGCACAAACATGCGAACGTCCTTAAATGTGAATCGCAGTCAAAAGATGCAAAGAAAAGTAAATGTGAGTGATAGCGATTATCATTACGCAAAGACGAAATACAAGTGAAATATGTCGGAAATGATAAGCAAATGTAAAAGCAGGAAGAGGTTCAGGCGGGAAACATCGGTTGATAAAATGCCGGATGCGGCTAACGCCTTATCCGGCCTACACATTCTCCTGTAGGCCGGATAAACGCCGCGCATCCGGCAAGATTTTTACTCCGCCTGTAAACGTGACGGCGGTGCAGAATGGTAATGTGCGTCTGCTTCTTCGAAGCGTTTACGCATTTCCGCAGACGGTGCTTTATCCAGCAGGCTGAAGATAACAATGCCCAGGCTACCGAAGATAAAGCCCGGAATGATTTCGTACAGGCCGAGCAGCTCGAAATGTTTCCAGACGATCACGGTCACCGCACCAATAATCATCCCTGCCAGCGCGCCGTTACGTGTCATGCGTGACCACATTACCGAGAACAGCACGACCGGCCCGAATGCCGCACCAAAGCCTGCCCACGCGTAACTTACCAGGCCAAGCACGCGGTTTTCCGGGTTTGCCGCCAGTGCAATCGCCACCAGTGCGACCACCAGCACCATGACACGCCCGACCCACACCAGCTCTTTCTGGCTGGCGTTTTTACGCAGAAACGCTTTGTACAGATCTTCAGTAATCGCGCTGGAGCACACCAGCAGCTGGCAGCTCAGGGTAGACATCACCGCCGCCAGGATCGCAGAAAGCAGAATGCCGGCAATCCACGGGTTGAACAGGATTTGCGCCAGTTCAATAAACACGCGTTCGGCGTTCTGGCTTACCGGGCCCGCCACTGCCGGGTTATTCTGGAAGTAAGCAATGCCGAAGAAACCGACCGCGACCGCACCCGCCAGGCACAGGATCATCCAGGTCATACTGATACGACGCGCATGCACGATGCTGTGGTGGGAATCTGCCGCCATGAAACGCGCCAGAATGTGCGGCTGCCCGAAGTAACCGAGCCCCCAGCCCATCAGGGAGATAATGGCGACGAAGTTCAGCCCTTTGAGCATATCGATATTCTCAATGCTCTTTTGCTTAATAACCGCCATCGAATCATCCAGGCCACCTACAGCGAGGATAACCATTACCGGCGTCAGGATCAGCGCGAAAATCATCAGGCTGGCCTGCACGGTATCTGTCCAGCTCACCGCGAGGAAACCACCGATAAAGGTGTAAATGATAGTCGCGGCAGCACCTGCCCACAGCGCCGTTTCATAACTCATGCCGAAGGTGCTTTCGAACAGACGCGCCCCGGCCACAATGCCAGACGCACAATAAATGGTGAAGAACAGCAGGATCACCAGCGCAGAGATAATGCGCAGTACGCGGCTCTTATCTTCGAATCGCCCGGTGAAGTAATCCGGCAGCGTCAGCGCATTATTGTTGGCTTCCGTGTGTACGCGCAGACGTCCCGCCACCAGCTTCCAGTTGATCCATGCGCCCACGGTCAGGCCGATAGCAATCCAGCTTTCCGAGATACCGGCGAGAAAGATTGCGCCAGGCAGGCCCATCAGCAGCCAGCCGCTCATATCCGACGCACCCGCAGAAAGCGCGGTCACGAATGGCCCAAGACTCCGTCCCCCAAGGATGTAATCATCGAAGTTTTTCGTCGATCGCCAGGCGAAAAACCCAATTAATATCATGCCAAAGATGTAGACAAAAAAAGTCACCAGCATCGGTGTGCTTATATTCATTAAAACTCTCCAGATTTATACTCTTCATCCGTCAAGCGGCTTCTACGTTGAAGCAGTTCGAATGATTTTGAGTATATTCGTCGTCAACTTCCCGACTTGTTGTTATTCCCTTACCGGAACGAGGTAAAGGCCTGTTCTGTTATTCAGGCGACCGTATCCTGACGGAAGCGAAGATTTTTCACAAATGATTTAACACTGCATTCACATCGAATGCATCCCTGTCGTAATACCATTTTCCTATAGGTTGCACTCCCTCACGCTTTTTAGGGTTGCACCCTTTAGAACTGTTAACCAGCCCTCAAAATCAAGCTTTCAGATACATCGGTTACATTCCATACCATCAGTTTTTCTTTTAACAATAAATTCATTTCTCAGGTTGTAATTGATGTCACATTTAACACGGTTGCACAAAGTTGCAACATAGTGGATATTCTTGCTACGCCGAAAATATGACGACAAAACAACAGGAGTAGATGGCATGGGCACCACCACCATGGGTGTTAAGCTGGATGAAGCCACGCGCGAGCGAATTAAAAGTGCGGCCACACGAATTGATCGCACCCCACACTGGTTAATTAAGCAGGCAATCTTTAATTACCTGGAAAAACTGGAAAACGATGAAGTCTTGCCGGAATTGCCGGCACTGCTTGCCGGGGCCGCCAATGAAAGCGATGAAATCATCACCGCCCAGGATGAGCCACATCAGCCGTTCCTCGAATTCGCCGAACAGATCCTGCCGCAGTCCGTGAGCCGTGCTGCCATTACTGCCGCCTACCGCCGTAGCGAAACCGACGCGGTGCCCATGCTGCTGGAGCAGGCGCGCTTACCGGAGAACATCGCCACTCAGGCTCATCAATTGGCCTGGAAACTGGCGGAAAAACTGCGTAACCAGAAAACCGCCAGCGGACGTGCGGGTATGGTTCAGAGCCTGCTGCAGGAGTTCTCCCTCTCCTCTCAGGAAGGCGTGGCCCTGATGTGTCTGGCCGAAGCGCTGCTGCGTATTCCGGATAAAGCGACGCGTGATGCGCTGATCCGCGATAAAATCAGCAACGGCAACTGGCAATCGCACATTGGCCGTAGCCCATCGCTGTTCGTTAACGCCGCGACCTGGGGCCTGCTGTTTACCGGCAAACTGGTCTCCACGCACAATGAAGCCAGCCTTTCTCGCTCGCTCAATCGCATTATCGGCAAGAGCGGCGAACCGCTGATCCGCAAAGGTGTGGATATGGCGATGCGCCTGATGGGTGAACAGTTCGTTACCGGTGAAACCATCGCCGAAGCACTGGCGAATGCGCGCAAACTGGAAGAGAAAGGGTTCCGCTACTCTTACGACATGCTGGGCGAAGCCGCACTGACCGCCGCCGATGCACAGGCCTATATGGTCTCGTATCAGCAGGCGATCCATGCCATTGGTAAAGCCTCTAACGGGCGCGGTATTTATGAAGGCCCGGGCATCTCCATTAAGCTTTCCGCCCTGCACCCGCGCTACAGCCGCGCACAGTACGATCGCGTCATGGACGAACTCTATCCGCGCCTGAAATCCCTGACGCTGCTGGCGCGCCAGTACGATATCGGCATTAATATCGACGCCGAAGAAGCTGACCGTCTGGAGATCTCCCTCGATCTGCTGGAAAAACTGTGCTTTGAGCCAGAACTGGCAGGCTGGAACGGGATTGGTTTTGTTATTCAGGCATATCAGAAACGCTGCCCGTTCGTCATTGATTATCTGATTGACCTCGCGACCCGCAGCCGTCGCCGCCTGATGATCCGTCTGGTGAAAGGCGCGTACTGGGACAGCGAAATCAAACGCGCGCAAATGGACGGTCTGGAAGGTTACCCGGTGTACACCCGCAAGGTATACACCGACGTCTCTTACCTCGCCTGTGCCAAAAAACTGCTTGGCGTACCGAACCTGATTTATCCGCAGTTCGCCACCCATAACGCCCATACGCTGGCAGCCATCTATCAACTGGCCGGACAGAACTACTATCCGGGTCAGTATGAATTCCAGTGCCTGCATGGCATGGGTGAACCCCTGTACGAGCAAGTAGTGGGTAAAGTCGCTGATGGTAAGTTAAACCGTCCGTGCCGTATTTACGCCCCGGTCGGCACCCATGAAACGCTGCTGGCGTATCTGGTGCGCCGTCTGCTGGAAAACGGTGCCAACACCTCCTTCGTTAACCGAATCGCGGATACCACGCTGCCGCTCGATGAGCTGGTGGCCGATCCGGTTGAAGCCGTTGAAAAAATGGCGATTCAGGAAGGTGCTGCTGGCCTGCCGCATCCGAAAATTGCCCTGCCGCGCGACCTCTACGGTAAAGACCGCACCAACTCTGCGGGCCTTGACCTCTCTAACGAACATCGCCTGGCCTCGCTCTCTTCCTCGCTGCTGAACAGTGCGTTGCAAAAATGGCGCGCGCTGCCGATGCTGGAGCATCCGGTCGTCGAAGGCGAAATGACGCCGCTGCTTAACCCGGCGGAGCCGAAAGATATCGTGGGTTATGTTCGCGAAGCGACAGAAGCTGAAGTCGAACAGGCGCTGACCAGCGCGGTGAACAATGCGCCAATCTGGTTTGCTACCCCGCCGCAGGAACGTGCCGCCATCCTTGAACGTGCCGCGGTGCTGATGGAAGGCCAGATGCAGCAGTTGATTGGCATTCTGGTGCGCGAAGCCGGGAAAACCTTCAGCAACGCGATTGCCGAAGTGCGTGAAGCGGTCGATTTCCTGCACTACTACGCCGGTCAGGTACGTCATGATTTCGATAACGAAACCCACCGCCCGCTGGGCCCGGTGGTGTGTATCAGCCCGTGGAACTTCCCTCTCGCTATCTTTACCGGGCAAATTGCCGCCGCCCTCGCCGCCGGTAACAGCGTGCTGGCGAAACCTGCCGAGCAGACCCCGCTGATTGCCGCACAGGGCATTGCGATTCTGCTGGAAGCAGGCGTACCGCCAGGTGTGGTACAGCTTCTGCCTGGTCGTGGCGAAACCGTCGGTGCGCAACTCACTTCCGACAACCGTGTTCGCGGCGTGATGTTCACCGGGTCAACGGAAGTCGCGACCCTGCTGCAACGCAACATCGCCACCCGCCTCGATTCGCAGGGGCGCCCGACGCCGCTTATCGCCGAAACGGGCGGGATGAACGCGATGATCGTCGATTCTTCCGCACTCACCGAGCAGGTCGTTGTGGATGTTGTAGCCTCCGCTTTTGATAGCGCGGGTCAGCGCTGCTCCGCCCTGCGCGTACTCTGTCTGCAGGACGATATCGCCGACCACACCCTCACCATGCTGCGCGGTGCGATGGGCGAATGCCGAATGGGCAACCCCGGTCGCCTGACCACCGATATCGGCCCGGTGATTGATGATGAAGCGAAAACCAATATCGAACGCCACATTCAGGCGATGCGCGCCAAAGGCCGCACCGTCTTCCAGGCGGCACGCGAAAACAGTGACGATGCGCGCGAATGGCAGTCCGGTACTTTTGTTGCGCCGACGCTTATCGAGCTGGAAAGCTTTGATGAGCTGAAGAAGGAAGTGTTCGGCCCGGTACTGCACGTGGTGCGCTACAACCGCAATAATCTGGACAAACTGATTGAGCAAATTAACGCCTCTGGCTACGGTCTGACGCTGGGCGTGCATACGCGTATCGACGAAACCATCGCCCAGGTCACGGGTAGCGCGAAAGTCGGCAACCTGTACGTCAACCGCAACATGGTCGGCGCCGTTGTGGGCGTGCAGCCTTTCGGTGGCGAAGGCTTATCCGGCACCGGCCCGAAAGCGGGCGGCCCGCTCTATCTCTATCGCCTGCTGACCAGCCGCCCGGAAACGGCGTTGGGCACGACGCTTGCTCGTCAGGATGCGGAATACCCCGTAGACGCGCAGCTAAAAGCACTGCTGGAAAAACCGCTTACCGCGCTGAAGAACTGGAGCAATGGTAATGCCTCGCTGAGCGCTCTGTGCCAGCAGTATGGCGAACTGGCGCAAGCCGGAACCCAGCGCGTCCTGCCGGGCCCGACCGGTGAACGCAACACCTGGACGCTGATGCCGCGCGAGCGTGTACTCTGCGTCGCTGATGACGAACAGGATGCGCTGACGCAACTGGCGGCAGTGATGGCGGTCGGCAGTGAAGTGCTGTGGCCGGACGCCCCACTCCAGCGCGAACTGGCGAAAAAGCTGCCGAAAGAGGTGAGCGAGCGCATTCGCTTCGCCAAAGCGGATGTATTAATGAGCCAGTTCTTCGATGCGGTGATTTACCACGGTGATTCCGATCAGTTGCGTAAACTGTGCGAACAGGTTGCCGCCCGCGACGGTGCGATTGTTTCAGTGCAGGGCTTCGCGCGCGGCGAAACCAATCTGCTGCTGGAACGTCTGTATCACGAACGCTCGCTGAGTGTGAACACCGCGGCGGCGGGAGGAAATGCGAGTCTGATGACGATCGGCTGAGTCGGTGCGGGTTTGCCCCCTCACCCTAACCCTCTCCCTCAAGGGAGAGGGAACAGTGCTTTTCACCCTCTCCCTGCGGGAGAGGGCCGGGGTGAGGGGCACAGCACGCACCGTTATCCCCTGCCCCCCGCACGCTTATCCAACCTTTGCACCAGCGGCTGCACCACCTTATCCCCATGCTGACCAAAATATTGATACAGCGTATCCGACGCGCTTTTGGTCAGCACCATAATCTCAATACGCCGGTTACCCGCGCTTTGCGGATTTTTGGCGTCCAGCAGCATCTGGTCTGCCATCGCGCTGACCTGCATCACTTTATCTTCCGGCATCCCTTCAGAGAGAGGGGACCGTCAGTGCAAATGTGAAATACCTGCGCTGGTTTTCACCCTCTCCCTGCGGGAGAGGGCCGGGGTGAGGGGCACAGCACGCACCCTTATCCCCAGCCCCCCGCACGCTTATCCAACCTTTGCACCAGCGGCTGCACCACTTTATCCCCATGCTGACCAAAATATTGATACAGCGTATCCGACGCGCTTTTGGTCAGCACCATAATCTCAATGCGCCGGTTACCCGCGCTTTGCGGATTTTTGGCGTCCAGCAGCATCTGGTCTGCCATCGCGCTGACCTGCATCACTTTATCTTCCGGCATCCCGGCGTCTTCCAGCACGCGACGGGCAGACAGCGCGCGATCGCCCGAAAGATTCCAGTTGTTATAGATATTGCTTTTATAGGCCATCGCATCGGTATGCCCGGTGATGATGATCTTATTGTCGAGCGAATCAAAAACCGGCGCTAACTCCACCAGCAGGGTTTTAAAGAACGGCATAATCTTCGCGCTGCCGCGTTCAAACATATTGCGGTTCTGGTCGTCTTTAATCAGTACCCGCAACCCCTGAGGAACAATCTCCATCTCCAGATTGGCTTCCATATGCGCATTGCGGGCAATGGTGTTGATATTGGTCGCCAGCTCGCCCAGCTCAGTGGCGGATTTCTTCTTCAGCAGCGCCGTTTTCTCATTCACGTCGCGGACTTTTTTCTCGGTTTCTTCCGGCACCGCCACGGTGGTCGGTTTCGGCGGATGCGTCGGGCTGATTTTATTTAACGGCGACAGTCCGCCACCGTTAAAAATAGACTGCCCGTGCAGCGCCGCCATAATGCTTTCGCGCTCAGATTTACTGACGCTGTTGACAATCCACAGGGTCATAAATAGCGCCATCATCGCCAGCGTAAAGTCGGCGAACGCCACCTTCCACGCTCCGCCGTGATGCCCGGCATGATTTTTTTTGATCTGCCGCCGGACGATGGTGGTTTTTGCCCCACGCTCGCGGCGGTTGCCCGTCTTTCTCATGCTTATTCTTGCTCCAGCATCGCATTCACCCACGCGTCAAGGTTGGCGAAGGTCGGTTTGGATGCCAGATGCAGCAGCTTACGACCGGCATCTACCGCCAGCAGCGTCGGTTTACCGCCCGCCTGTGCCACCAGCACGGTACGCACGCACTCCAGCAGCGAGTGCTCGGCGCGCGCCTGCTGCTCCATCGCATTGGCGAGCGGATCCATCAGGCAGTAGCAAATAAATACCCCCAAAAACGTACCCACCAGCGCCGCCGCCACTTTCAGACCAATCAGGGCGATAGAACCATCAATGGACTGCATGGTGATGATGATGCCCAGCACCGCCGCACAAATGCCAAATCCCGGCATCGCTTCGGCGGTACGTTGCAGCGAGCGCGAGGGCGTTAACAGCGACTCTTCGGCGGTGTCCAGCTCCTGATCGAGAATGCCTTCCAGTTCATGGGCGTCAATCTTGCCCATCGCCATCAGGCGAAAGTTATCGGCAATAAAGGTCACTAACCGCTTCTGGGTTAACACCAGCGGGTATTTCTGGAAAATGGTGCTCTCTTCCGGCTGATCGATATGCTGGTCCAGCATTCGCAGGCCGCCGTTTTGCACCATCTCCAGCAATTCATACAGACACATTAAAAGCTGACGCTGAAACTCCGGCCCAAGCTGTTTTTTACTGATCACACCTTTAACTTGATGGGCGATCTCTTTCAGCACATGTTTCGGGTTACCGATAATCATCGCCCCGAAACCTGCGCCCAAAATAATGATCATCTCCGCCGGTTGCCAGATAGCCACTAATTGCCCGCCCGCTTCAAAATAGCCGCCAAATACGCAGCCGAGCACCACCAGTAAACCTAATATTTTTTGCATGATTTCTTCACTTTAATTCGGATAGACACAATCACGAATTTTCTGCGCGATCTGTTTATTCAGTTGACAAATACGGGCCTCAGTCAGCCCTAATACCAGCGCAATCTCTTTTAGATTCATCTCATGCTGGTAATACAGGGAAAGGATCAGTTGCTCTTTTTCACTTAATTGCGCCAGCGCATGTTGAAGCATTCGCTGAGTAACAAACTGCTCTTCCAGTTCTCTGCCCGCAAGCGGAATGCCGTGGCCTTCGCCACTGAGCAACTCATCAAGGCTGGCAAGCGCTTCCGCCCCTTCCAGTTGCTGATATTCGAGATAATCTTCATGCGAGATCCCTTCCCCGGCCAGTTCCGACCACTCCGGTTCGTGCCCCAGTTTTTTCCGCGTTTCACGAATCAGGTCTTTCATCTGATGATATTTCTGCCGAAGCTGGCGCGGTCGCCAGTCAAGTGCGCGTAGCTCATCAAGGATCGCGCCGCGAATCCGGTGTACGGCGTAGCCCGCAAAGCCTTCATCTGGCATCCCGTAGCGGCGAATGGCGTTAAGCAACCCCATTAACGCCGTCTGCTCCATATCCTGACGGTCAATAATGCAGTGACACTGCGGCGCAAGTTGCCGCACCACTTTACGCACCAGCGGCAAATAGGCCTGCAAATAATGGCTCTCCTGCTGCGGAGTTAATACCGGCGCGGCAGCAAATTCTTCTGACTCGAATACGTCCTGTAGCATGTTTTTATCCGCCTGGTGATTACTGGAAGACCACTTTTTTCACCAGCAAATCCTTATACGGTGCGGTCATATTGCGACGCTTGAGATCTTTTTTCAGCGCATCAGAAATCAATTTGCGGATGGCCGATATTTTCATGCCGCGCAAATCTTCAAATTTCATTTCTGTCAGGCATTCCACCGCAATACTTTGATACAGCGGTTCCTGATGCTTGACTTTTTCAGCCTCTTTATCACTGGCCACCACCATGACTAATTCTGCCGACAAATAATGATCAGCGCCGTTGTTGTCATGCAGCGTGACAATCGTTTCTGGCAACGTCACAAATACGCTTTTGCTCTCATCCAGAGTCTCCACGGATCCCGCCTGCGCGGCGTGAGTTGGTTTTCCTTTTCCGGCATAATGATGCCAGACTCCCCATCCAGCTCCGGCGCCCACGACCATTGCCAGAACGGCGCTGACCACGCCCGCCACCACGATTTTCTTCATATTGCCTTTACACTTTGATCAAAACGGATTCGTTGTGTTGAAATTGAGGCGCATCCTCGAGAAGTAGAGCTGCACTCACCTCTTCCTGCTGATGGCCCGACTGTTGTTGCTGCTGCGACTGCCCTTCGGAGGAGACCTGCACGTTCACCTCCATAAAATTCTGCGCCGTCAGATGTTGCCGGAGATCGTCGCTAAACTGCTGTAACGCGCGGCAGACTTCGCCCTGACTGGCGCCGATATGCACCGTCAGTTTGCCGCTATCCAACTGCACGGCGATCTCAAGCTTGCCAAGCGACGGCGGATCGAGACGGATAGTGGAGATCTGCTGCTGTTTATTGAGCTGAAAGTGAATCTGATCTTTCAGTAACGTCGTCAGTTTTTCGCCCAGTTCATCCATCGAGAGCGTGACGGGTTTAGCGGCAATCTCGTGGTGATCGCTAATCAGTTCCGGCGTTTTCACCGGCAACGCGGCGCGCGCAATAACCGGTTCACTGTCCGGTACTTTTTCCGTTTTCCGCTCCACCAACGGGCGCACGGTCACGCGGTTTGTCTCAGGTTTCGGGCGAGCGGGCTTTACAGATGCATGGGGTTGCGGCGGCGAAATCGCGCGTAAATCTTCACTGGCGTAAGTCGCCAGTTTTGCCTGCTGTTCAGGTTTCACCTGCGGCAACTGGCTGACCAGATCCTGCAACTGCGGCGGCAGTGGTGTGCGTTCCTGCTGCTGCACCAGACGTTGCGGCGCGTTTTGCACCCGCGTTTTTGCCCGTTGCTGGATAACGGGCGATGTTGCGACACTCTGCGGCTGCGGCCTCGCCTCATGCGGCGCGACCGGTTGCGGCAATAACAGTGCCATCAACGCCTGCATCGCCGCCGGATCGTTCTCCTGCACACACGTCGCCTGCTGTTGAGCGGTTTTAGCACTATGTACGCGCTCCGCCACCGCCGCGACGGCCATTTTCGGCAGCGCAAACGCGGGCGCGTTTTCACCGCTCACCGGCGGTAAGATGTCCGTTTTCAGCGACGCCGTTTCCGCAAGCGTTCCGAGCGTGGCAAGCAATGCCGGATTCATGACTTCTCCGAAAGTAAATTAACAATTGAGTAGGCCAGTACGCCTTCCTGATGCCGCTGATGCTGTTCCATACGCGCTTTTAGCACCTCAGCGCGCTGCTCGCGCCGTTTAATCAGGGCGTTAAACGCGCCGTACAGTTGCGCCTTCACCGCACACAGCTGCGCGGCATCGGTTTCTGCCGCCGCGTAGTCGTGAAACTGGCGCATCAACTGCTGATGCAGCGCCGGAAGGCGTCGCCAGCGTTGTTTATCCAGCGCCTCGTTCATCGCCTCGACCAGCGCGAAAAGTTGCCTGCGTTGTTTTTCCATCGTCTTAACCCAGCTTGCCCGAAAGCCCTTCCCAGCCTTCACGCAGGTTGCCGAGGATCAGCATCACTTCATCGATTTTCTCAGCCGACAGTTCGCCGCTGGCCTCATATAAGCGGTAAACGCAGTGGTCATAGAGACGCGAAAGATTCACCACCAGCTCGCCGCCGGTCTCAAACTCCAGCGAACTGGTGAGCGCGTTGAGAATGTCGATGCATTTGTTGATGCTCTGCGCTTTCTTTTCGAATCGCTTCGCGGCGATATGGCTTTTGGCGCGTTCCAGCTCATCCATCAGGCCGGAAAACAGCACCAGTACCAGTTCGAGAGGAGACGCCGCCGCCGTGCGGGCCGCAAGGTCAACCTGTTTATATTGCGAATAGCCGTCCTGTACTTCGTACATCTTTAGGGATAGTCCTTCTGAATTATGCGAATGCCGCCATGCTGGCTTTCATGGTGTACACCTCGACCAGCGTGTTGGTGTACTCCTCCAGATAACGGTCGTAGTTAGCGTTATAGGTGTCGGTAAGCTGGTCGCCTTCGTCCTGGATTTTGCTCATCTGATCGTCAATGTTCTGCTGACGCAGGGTGATGATGCCGTTACTGGAATCCGTGTAGGTGTCGATGAGACTGTCCATCTGCGCCACCATGCTGTTATCGCCAACGAAAATAGAGGTCAGACCGTCAGGATTTTTCGCCATTTCGTCGTTGAACTGGTCAGAGTCAATCTGCAAATGACCGTGGGAATCGAGGGTGATGCCGTAATCCACAATCGACACGCCGTTGTAGCTGGCATGGGCAATATCATCGAGCTGGTTTGCCAGCGAACTTAGCCCTGCGTCACCGGCAAAAACCCCGGCACTGCTGCCATCGCTGCCGTTGGTGGTCAGCGAATCAACCGTATCAATCAGCGTGTTATAGGCATCAACAAAGGTCTGCACTTTTTCCTGGCTGGCGCTGGAATCTTCGCTGATGTTAAAGGTGGTGAGATCGTCGGTGGAATCGCTGACTTCGGTAAAGGTCATGGTGACGCCGGGGATCACATCATCAAAGGTGTTGCTGCTGTTGGTGATGGCTGGCCCCGTGGCGCTGCCAAGATGAATAATCGCGTCCTGGGCGGAGGAAACATCCGTGGGAACAGGTGCGCTGGCGCTGTCGTTGGTGGCGTCATGCCCCGTCACGCTGAACGAAAACGCGCTTTGCGCGCCGGTGCTGTCCGACGTCAACATTATGGTGGTGGTGCCATCGGTTTTCACCAGCGCCGCCGAAACGCCGGGATTCTCATCGGAATCGTTAATCGCGTTCACCAGTTCGCTGGCATCGATAAAACCGTCGCCGTCACCGTTCTGATCGGCTGAAGCCAGGTCGATATCCATGGTGCTGTCGCCCATCGTCAGCTCGAAGGTGCCGGTCGCGGAAAAGGTGTCGTCGCCCATGCTGAACGTGGTCTGCTGCGCCTGCGCCAGTTGCTCGACGTAAAAAGAGTAGCTCCCCGCCTGCGCCTGCGAGTTGGCAGATACGGTCGCCGAGTCATTACTGCTGGAAGCGGAAAACGTTACCGGGCCGTCGGTATCGCTGTTCAGCGCATCAACGGCGCTCTGGAAATCGCTCAACGCCGAGCTAAGCGTATCCAGGCCGCTGCTTTCGGCATCCAGTTCGGTCTGCTTCTCCTGCAAATTTGCCGCCTGGGTGGCGACATCCGCATAAGCAATTTCTTGCGCAATGGTTCTTGGGTTAATCATTGATGACTCCGGGTAACGATGTCAGGTTACTGGCAAAAGGCGTGCCAATAATTTTTTTGTGAATAATCAATAGATTGAAAAAGAGGCGGAAATACTGTTTCCGCTATGACGGAAAACCGCCTGCCGCAAAACGGACAACACCGCCCACAGGCGGTGTTGTTTGTAGGCCGGATAAGGCGTTTACGCCGCATCCGGCAAGTCCACCCTTACTGCAGCAGGCTGGAAACCATGCTGGACATGCTGTTGGACTGTTTCAACATGGTGATGCCGGTCTGCATCAGCACCTGCTGCTTGGTCATGTTGGACGCTTCCGTCGCGTAGTCGGTATCCATGATGTTACCGATAGCCACTTCAGTGTTGTCCTGCATGCTGGTCAGGTTGTTAGCGGTATCGTTCAGACGGTTGATAGACGCACCCAGCTTGGACTGGATCTGAGAAACATCATCCATCGCGGTAGAAATGCTGGTGATCATCTGGTTAGCCGAGCCAGACGCGGTCAGTTCAGTACCGCCAGAAACGCCCGCGGTGCCAGTGGTATCAGCCTGATCCGCGCTAAAGGAGTTGCTGATCGCAGAAAGGTCGGTCACCAGGGTATTCAGTTGGCTTGAAATGTTCACGGTCATGGTGTCAGAAGATTCCGCGCCCACCTGGAAGGTTACCGCGCTCTGGAACAGGCCGTCCGTACCGGTGTTGCTGGTGCCGGAAACACCGAACAGGTTGGTGCCGCCGTAAGTGGTGTTTTGCAGCATGTCGGACATCTGCTGGCCCAGTTCATCATATTCGTCCTGCATCGCCTGCAGGTCGTCGTCGCTGTAGGTGCCGTTCGCTGCCTGGGTAGACAGGTCTTTCATACGACCCAGTACGTCAGACATTTCATCGAACATGCTGTCGGCGGTTTGCAGCATCGCGGTGGCGTCATTGATGTTGCTCAGCGCCACACCCATACCGCTGGACTGTGCAGTCAGGCGGTTAGCAATCTGTTTGCCCGCCGCGTCATCGGCAGAAGAGTTAATCCGGTTACCTGTTGCCAGGCGTTCCATAGAAGTAGACAGAGAAGCGCTGCTTTTGCTGATTGCGTTAACGGCAGCCATTGAGGCGTTATTGGTATTAATAGATAACATGATACTGCTCCTTGGGATTAATCGATTTCGTTTCGATACCCTGTAAAAACGACAGCCCAATCAGCAAACTTAAAAAACAGGTGAAAATTTTTTTTCGTCTTCTTATTCAGTAATGAACCCAGGTCAATTTAGTTATACTTAAATGCAAATTAAATGATTATTAGCAATATTCGCCATATGCCGGCGCTCACGACACACCCACTATCAGCATATTGAATTCATTAAGATTTTACTCATCATTAAAACTTAAAAAGTTTTAAATTGATGTTAAAATTTACATTGCGTTGCAAATGGCACTCTTTTACCTATTGTCGACATTCAGCCATTTGGTTACATTCCCCTGCCATCTGGCGCTAAGAATGATCCCCTCACCAGGATAATGACATAGCAACGCCTTATCTCAACATTATGACTTTTTGCACAGGTAAACCTGACCATGAATATCATTGTCAATAACTGGCGTATGGACCCGTCGCAGAATGCGTTGATTCATTGTGAAACGGGAGAAATGCGACGCCTTGGTGAATATCACTTTCTTCTTCTTGAAACATTAACCACAAATGCGGATGAAGTTTTATCACGTGCTTATTTATGTGGTCAGGTATGGAAAAATCGGATCGTGGGAGGTAACAGCCTGCCGACGGCCATTCACGCCCTGCGAGCCGCGATAGACGATGATGGCAGACAACAGAACATTATTAAAACCGTGCCAAAAAAAGGCTATTTATGCAATAAGGAATATGTATATCAGGTTGAAGACGCAGTACTCCCTTCCACTGAGCCCTCAAAACCTGAATTAACAGCAACACCGGAAGAATTACACCATATCAATATTCAGGAAAAAACCGTAAAACGCGCATTTTTTCCCGGTACAAAAATGATAACCCCGCTTCTTCTGGCCGTCATCGCACTCACCGGCGGTATCTTTTTATCCCGCCAGCAAACGACCGACACACCCAAACTGGTCAAAGAATCGGTTAATAGCCCGCGAATAAAAATTTATCATTTGAGCACCACAGGAAAAAGTAGCACAACGCCTGCACTGGCCAATTTCCTTGCGCCAGGGCAACAAAAGGTTGAGTCACTATTATCTGCGCACCATATGACCATGACCCTCTATTATCGCTATGTGCAAAACCGACTGGAGAGCGATATGGTATTACGTAACCTGTGTAACGATAGCTGGCAATTAACCTTTAACGTGGAAGACTGGCAAAATAACGATATTAATAGCGCGATGTATCAGAATCTTGAGAAGTTGTTAAATACTGTGCAGACGTGCTGATGAATGCCAATAAATGCCGGATGCGACGCTAAACGCGTCTTATCCGGCCTACAAATCATTAGCCTAATAAATTCCTCACCGTCTGGCTGGAAATTCGTGCCTGACCGTTCACCGCCTGCAATAACACCTGATAATTATGATTGGCGCTGTCCAGCACGCCGCCGAGATTTTCCGACGCCAGTACCGCGTTCTCCGCGTCGGGAAAGCGCGACATGCCATCAATTAACTGCCGCGCTTTTTCCTGCTGCACCGCCATTTGCGCGCGCTGCTGACCAATACTTTCTAACGTCTGAGAAATTCCTGCCCCGCCCTGTTGCAGGCTTTGTGCTAAACGCTCAGCCTGCGACGGTTCGGCAAAGGTTTTCAGCGGCGTAAACGCAGAGTTATCGCCATCGGCGCGTACGCTTAAGGTGCGTTCAATGTGGGGCCACTGCTTTTCTGTCGTTGAAAAACTGACGCCGTCCGGCTGCTGATGGAGCTGTACGCCCACGCGGCGCAACGCGTTCGTCAGCCGTGTCTGATACTGCCCGGCTCTGTCATCATCAGATAACATCACCGCCGCAAGGTGGGTCTGACGCCCGTCAGAGACGCTGAACATCCGCGTTCCCGGCGCAGGGTTGTGCACCAGATTCGCCAGATCCGGCGAGTGAAACGTCACCCGCGCCTCCCCCTGCAACACCGGCTGCAACTGCCTGTCCACCGCGCCGCCAGAAAGCGCGGTGCGTTTGTCCAGCATCTGTATGAGCGCCGAACTCTGCGCCTGCCCGCCTTTGCGCTGGCTATGACGATAATCGAGCAACTGCTGTTCCAGTTGCCCAAGATAATGATCCGCCTGCTGCAAGGTGGTGAGCTGATCGTTAAGCTGCACGCTGTAACGCTGCGGGCGAGTGGTAATCAGCGGCGAGGCCGGATATTCACTCGCCGTCGCCGGGAGCTTTTGCCGCACCGCCTGAGTGGGCGCAACGGTTGACGACGATACCGCAGCGCTATGCGCGCCGCCGGTGGCGAGTGATGAAGATGTAAGTCCGACCTGCATACTGTTCCTGAAAGAGTTAGAGAACGCTGAACAAATTCAACTCACTCACTTTCGAGTAAGTCTTGAGGGTAGCTTCCATTGCCACTTCCAGTCCGGTAAAGGTGATCGACGCCGGGCCGTAATCAAGATCCTGTAATGAGCCAATCAACTGATCGTTGGAGGTGGCGATATCCGTCTGCGCATCGCTCAGCATCGACATGGTATTTTGCGTCTCGCCGAGCGACGCAATCGAGGCGTTGAGGTTGTCCGAGGCGGTATCCACCACATCGACGGCGTTTTGAATATCGCTTTGCACCTGCGGATCCGCCGGGTCAACATCCGGGTTTTGTAGCTCCTGGGAGAGCGAATTAAGGGTGTTAAGCACGTCTAAATTACTACCGAAGAAATCGCTCGCCGCCACGTTGGTGTCCACTTCCACGCCGTTCGAAACGGTAGTCTGGCGGTGGTCGCTGTTGCCCTGATAGCTGTAGCTGTCGGTAACGCCGTCGCCGTCATCATCCACCGCCACGATCGGCGGCCGATCGTTGATGGTGCCGCCAAACACATAGTGACCGTCTTCGTCCTGATAGTTTAGCGCCGCGACCATTGATTCGGTGAGTGACTCAATATCCTGGCCGAGGCTTGCGAGCGAATCGGCGGTATTGGTGCCGTTCGCCGCTTCCAGCAGGTCGTCACGCACCGCCAGCAGGCTGTTGTTGACGCCATCAAGAATCGACTCCTGCTGGCTTAACCCCGCCGACGCAGAGTCAATATTGCTCTGATACTGTTCAATCGCCGACTGCTGGCGATTTAACTGGGTAATACGCGTGGCGGCGATAGGATCGTCCGACGGCTGCAAAATCTGCTTGCCGGTCGCCATCTGCTCGACCACGTGCGCCAGATCGCCGGAGAGATGATTAAAACTTTGCGTCATCGAGACGTAGGTTTGTTGGGTAGTTACTCGCATTCTCGCGCTCCCGCTTAGCTGCACATTTCCAGCACCGAATCGAAAATCTCGGCGCCTGCGGAAATGACTTTCAAATTGGCTTCATAAATTTGTTGATAGGTGATCAGGTTCACCGCTTCTTCGTCCATGCTGACGCCGCTAACGCTGCTCTGCTGGTTTTGCGCCTCAGAATAAACATTGGACGCGGCGGTCACTTCGGTCTGGTTTTGCTGACTGTAGATACCGATATTGCTGATAATCGACGAACAGGCCTGCCCTACCGTCACGCTGCCAAGGTTGTCGATCTCCAGCGGTTCGGTGGAGATATTGATCAGCGCCTGTAAGTTGTCACTGTTGCCGCTTTCGTCCGGCGAACTGGAGAACGCCAGCTCATCAGCAGTGATATCCGGGTTAACGGTCAGCGGGCCATCGGCATTGCTGGCGTCGTAAATAAACAGCGGCTCACCGGGGTTGCCGTTGAGATCGTAACCCTGCGCCAGTTGGTTGTTGACCGCATCGGCAAACTGCGAGGCGATGCTGTTGATGGTATCGGTCAGCGGCGTCAGCACGTCATTCTGATAATCAAACAATGCGCCTAATGAACCGCCGGTGTCGGTAGTCATCGTCGAGGTGGTACCGGCAAAGGTCAGCGTCATGCTTGCTGTACCATCGGCGTTGGTTTCCAGCGCGATGGTCGAACTCTGCTGCCCGCTCACCAACGGCTGGCCGTTTTTCAGCGTGACGTTGTAGTTGCCCTGGTCGTCGATATTGACCTGCACGTCCATCATGCCGCTGAGTTCTTCCACCATCTGATCGCGAGCGTCGTACAGTGCGGAAGCGTTATCGCCGTTAGCTTCAGCCTGGGCGATTTGCTGGTTATAGCTGGCGATGCCGCTGGTGAGCGTGTTGATTTGCGACACCATCGCCTGCTGCTGGCTGATGATTTCCGTGCTTTGCGAGTCGATATAATCCAGCGTGTTGTCGATACGCAACGACAGCGCCCCGGCTTCGCTGATCACCTGCTGGCGCAGGGCGGAATCATCCGGGCTGGTAGTGGCTTCGTTGAGGGCAGCGAAGAAGTTATCGAAACCGCCGCTCAGGCTGCTGTTATCGTCGCTCAGTACCGCTTCCAGCTGGCTGAGATAGCCTTGCTGGGTGCTGTAATAGCCGTAATCGCTGGCGGCGTACCACACCTGATTCACCTGATATTGGTTAGAAACGCGGCGAATGCTGTCGACCTGTACGCCGTTACCGGCGCTGTTCGGCGAGCCACCGCTGGCGCCGATGGTACTAATCTCCGCCACCTGACGGGTGTAGCCCGTGGTCATGGCGTTCGCGGTGTTCTGCGCCGTGACGTTCAGCTCCACCTGCGCCGTTGATGCGCCGCTGTAGCCAATGTTAATCATGTCCATGTTGGATCCTTAGCGGTAAATCGTGCCGGTTAAAAGCGGCGTGAAGTTGGGGATTCTTAAGTGGGTGATGTTGCGCGCTGATGCCCTCACCCCGGCCCTCTCCCACAGGGAGAGGGAGAAAACCGGCGCCCTGTTCAATACCGCGCTCGATCGATCCCCTCGCCCCTTCGGGGAGAGGGTTAGGGTGAGGGCATCAGCGCGCACCGCCCCTCACTTATGCTTCGGCGACAACTGCTTCACAATCATCGCCGCAATCCCAATCCCGTGCTGCTGCGCCAGGGTGTTACACAACTCATCGTCATAAAACCCCTGCATCATGCGCACCGAATCGCTGTTAAACGGGTTATCTTTCGAATCGAACAGCGCGTTGGTTTTACGCATCTCTTTGAGCATGTTGCGTAAAAAAATCGCCTCAAACTGTTCGGCGGCCTGTTTGATATCATTGGCCTGAATCTTCGGCCCCATTAACGCATCGCTGCCGTCAATGCCGCCGCTACCGTTGATTTTCATCAGATCACCTCCAGGTCAGCATCCAACGCGCCCGCTTCATGAAGTGCCTGCAAAATCGACATGATGTCATCCGGCGTCGCCCCTAAACTGTTCAACGCATTCACCAGCGTTTTCAGGCTGCTCGACTCCGGCAAACTCACCACGCCCGGACGGGCATGATTCACCGCGATATTGCTCTGCGGCGTTACCGCCGTGCGCCCACCGGCAAAGGCATTCGGCTGGCTGACGTTGCTGGTTTCGTTAATCGAGACGGTCAGGCTACCGTGCGATACTGCTGCCGCGTGTAGCGCGATGCCGTCGCCCATCACTACCGTACCGGTGCGCGAGTTAAACACCACGCGCGCGCGGATTTTCTCCGCCTGCACCTGCACATCGTCCAGTTGCGACATAAATGCCACCCGCGCACCGGGGCTGGTGGGCGCGCGCACGGTCACGTTGGTGGAACTCTGCGCGGTGGCAATGCCGCCAAACGAAGCGTTGATCGCTGCCGCAATGTTGTTGGCGTCTTTAAATGACGGACGTTTCAGGTTAAGGGTGATGGTGTCACCCATCTGAAAATCACTGGGGATCTCGCGCTCCACCGTCGCGCCGTTGGGAATTAACCCGGCCGTCGGTGTGTTAACCGTCACGCTGGAACCGCTGGCTCCGGTGGCGCTCATCCCGCCCACCACCACACTGCCCTGCGCCAGGGCGTACACTTCGCCATCCGCGCCGTGCAGTTGGGTCAGCAGCAAGGTGCCGCCGCGAATACTTTTCGCATCGCCGATGGATGAAACGGTCACGTCAATGGTCTGCCCGCGTGAGTACATTGGCGGCAACGTGGCGCTCACCGCCACCGCCGCGACGTTTTTCACCTTCGGGTCGATTTTATTCGGTAGCTGTACGCCAAACTGGCGCAGCATATTGGTGATGGTCTGGTTGGTGAATTTGACCTGGTTTTTATCGCCGGTACCGTCAAGGCCGACCACCAGACTGTAACCCACCAGTTGGTTTTCACGCACACCCTGTACGTTGACCAGCGACTCCAGCGATTGCGCCAGCGCCATGCCGGGCAGCGCCAGGCTCACGGCGACCACCACCGTCTTAATCCAGTTTTGCATTGCACTCTCCGGCATTAAATCGGGAACAGCGGATGGTTAAACAGACGCGTCAGCCAGCCTGCGGCGTTGGCATCGCTTAACGCGCCGCGTCCGGCATAGGAGATGCGGGCGTCGGCAATCCGCTGCGAGGAGACTGAGTTGTCGTTCTGGATATCGTCGGCACGCACCAGGCCGCTTAAGCGGATGTACTCATCGCCCTGATTGAGGGTGAGCCATTTCTCACCGCGAATTTCCAGGATACCGTTCGGTTGCACCGCATGGACGGAAACGGTGATCTCCCCGCGCAGGCTGTTCTGCTGCTGGGAGGTGGCGCTGCCGTCAAAGTCGCGGTTGGCGTCGATGGAGCCAGAGAGCTTATCTTTGGTGTGACCGAATACCGTTGGCGCGGTGATATCGACGCTGTTGCTCTTGCCGAAATTGGTTTTCGCCTGTTTGCTCGACTGGGTCGATTCTTCGAGGATCACCGTCAGAATATCGCCCACACGGTAAGCCCGCCGGTCTGCGGTGAGCGACCAGTTGTAGCCGGTTTCAAACACGCCCCCGGCACGTCCGTCTGCCGGAGGCGGCGCTTCGGTTTTCGGTGGCGCAAAGTATGCGTCGTCTTTTTTGACCAGAATGGCCTGCGATTCACACCCGCTAAGGAGTGGAAGCAGCGCCACCAGCCAGAGATAATTTTTCACGTTCTGCCTGTTTAGTGTTGCTGGCCACGGGGGTGGCCGGTTGTTTGGTGGGTGTGGAGCCGTTTGTTCCCCCTCACCCTAACCCTCTCCCTCAAGGGAGAGGGGACTGACCTGTGCGCGTTGTTACATTGTGCACCGCTTTTCTCCCTCTCCCTCAAGGGAGAGGGGACTGACCGTGCGCGTTGTTACATTGTGCACCGCTTTTCTCC
>QNRL01000007.1:0-130479 GCA_003315335.1 Pseudocitrobacter faecalis | reverse complement strand
ACTGTGCGCGTTGTTACATTGTGCACCGCTTTTCTCCCTCTCCCTCAAGGGAGAGGGGACTGACCGTGCGCGTTGTTACATTGTGCACCGCTTTTCTCCCTCTCCCTCAAGGGAGAGGGGACTGACCGTGCGCGTTGTTACATTGTGCACCGCTTTTCTCCCTCTCCCTCAAGGGAGAGGGGACTGACCGTGCGCGTTGTTACATTGTGCTCCGCTTTTCTCCCTCTCCC
Organism: Pseudocitrobacter faecalis; assembly: GCA_003315335.1. Lineage (GTDB taxonomy): Bacteria > Pseudomonadota > Gammaproteobacteria > Enterobacterales > Enterobacteriaceae > Pseudocitrobacter > Pseudocitrobacter faecalis. Next base: position 130,249 of record QNRL01000007.1, on the reverse strand, counting down.
TGTGGGAGAGGGTCGGGGTGAGGGCATCAGACCGCACGCTGCCCACCGCCTTACAGCGTCTGACTGATGTACTGCAACATATCGTCCGCAGCCGACACCATTTTGGCGTTCATCTCGTAAGCCCGTTGCACCGTGATCATCGCCACCATTTCGTTGACGATATCCACGTTCGAGCCTTCCAGTGCGTTGTCCTGCAAGGTGCCAAGCCCATCTTCGCCCGGCACACCTTCGGTCGGCTGACCGCTGGCGGCGGTTTCCAGATAAAGGTTATCGCCCTCGGCGGAAAGCCCCGCCGGGTTGGCGAAGTTCGCCAGCGTCAGTTGCCCTAACTCAGTCACGTCGCTGTCGCCAGGTAAGATCGCCGTCACCGTGCCGTCCTCACCAAACGCAACGTTGGTCGCCCCCGCCGGTACGTCGATTTCCGGCTGGAGCGGCAAGCCCTGCGAGTTGGTCAGTACGCCGTCGGCGTTCACCTGCAAGTTACCATCGCGGGTATAGGCGATATCGCCGTTGGCCTTTTGTACCTGCAAAAATCCCTGCCCCATAATGGCGACATTCATCGCGTTGTCGGTGGTTTCAACGTTGCCTTCGGTAAAGGTTTTCTGCGTACCGACAATGCGCACGCCGCTACCGAATTGCAGCCCGGTCGGCATGATGTTGTTCTGGTCGAGCATCGCGCCCGGCGCTTCCTGGGTCTGGTAGAACAGATCCTGAAACATCACCCGGTCGCGCTTGAAGCCGGTGGTGTTAACGTTGGCGATGTTGTTGGCAATCGCGCTCATTTCAGCATCCTGCGCCGAGAGGCCGGTTTTGCTGATCCATAATGCTGCGTTCATGGTGGTAAATTCCGTATTGTTTTTTGCCGCCGATTGCCGGATGCGGCGTTAACGCCTTATCTGGCCTACGATGTGCGATTACGAGCCGCGCAATAAGCGGTTGCCCGCGTCGCTGATATCTTCGGCGGTTTTCATCATCTTGATTTGCGCTTCAAACTGGCGGTTCATGGCGATGGACGACATCATCTCGCTCACCGCCGAGACGTTGCTGCCCTCCAGAAAACCGCCGCTGACCTTGATGTTTTCATCGCGCTGGGCCGGAACGCCATCCGCCGTGATAAGCATCCCTTCAGCGTTTTTCGCCAGGTTAGCGACCGGAATATCCACCAGCTTCAGGCGGTCGATATCCATCGTCGCAGTCACGTCGCCGTCATCGGGCGTCACCGAGAGCGTGCCGTCACTGCCAAACGAGGCAATGGCGTTCGGCGGCAGAATGATCGGCCCGTTATCCCCCAGCACCAGATTGCCATCGATGGTCAGTTGCCCCTGGTCGTCCTGCTGAATGTTGCCGTTGCGGGTATACACTTCGTTGCCGCTCTTATCCTGCACCGCGATGTAACCCGCCCCCTGAATCGCCACGTCCAGCGGACGCTCGGTTTTCTCCGCAACACCGGTGCTGTCGTTCACGCCGCTGGCCCCTTCCTGCGCCATATAGCGCGTGTCGAAGCCGCCGCCTTTCACCTTGTCGTTGGTCGCCATCGCCATATCGGCGCGAAAACCGTTGGTATTGACGTTCGCCAGGTTGTTGGCGCTAATTTGCTGCTCATACAACGTCTGAGAAGCCCCGCTCAGGGCGGTATAAATCAGGCGATCCATTACATGGCCTGGAACAGCGCGTCATCGAGCTGTGTGCTGGTGGCGATCACTTTGGTGTTGGCCTGATAGTTACGCTGGGCGGTCATCAGGTTGACCAGTTCGCTGGTGATATCGACGTTAGAGCTTTCGAGCACGCCCGACGACAGCGTGCCGCAGGTGCAGGAGCCAGGAACGCCAATCAACGGTGTACCGGATTCCCCTGTTTGTACCCACGCCGTGCCGCTCACCGCCTCCAGGCCGTTTTCATTCGGGAAGGTCGCCAGCACCACCTGCCCCTGCAACATGCGTTCGCCGTTGCTGTAGGTGGCGTACACTTTGCCATCGCCATCAACCTGCACACCGTTTTGCGTCGCGGAGGCGTAGCCGTTGGCGGCGTTAGTGGTGACGGAAAAGTCAGAGCCGTATTGCGTACAGGTGGCGTAATCGACGGTTAAATCGATGGGCGCGGCGGCGTCAGTCTGAAACTCAATGGTCTGCGGCGAGGTTGGCGAAGTTAACTTCCCGGTATTCGGATCGAAGGTTAAGGTGGTCGCCGGAACGCCAGTCTGCTGCTGACCGTCGAAGGTGTACTGCACTTCCCAGGTGTTATCGCTGGTTTTAGTGAAGTACTGGCAAACCGAGTGTTCGTTGCCTAATGAGTCATACACCGTGGTGGTGTAGCTGTCGGTGTATGAACTGCTGTTGGCCGGGTCGAACGGCACGGCTGTGCGATCGATAGCCGCGTCGCTGGCATTAAAGTTGGCGGTAAAGGTCAGGCTGCTGCTGGCCTGCGCCGGAATATTACCGGTTTTGATCTGGATATCGGTCACCGTACCCGTTTGCAGGGTGCCGCTGTCATCGACCGGATAGCCCTGTAAGTAATCGCCCGAGGCGTTGACGATATAGCCGTCTTTGTCGGTTTCAAACGAGCCAGCGCGGGTGTAGCAGATGTTGCCCGCGCTGTCGCACATCACAAAAAAGCCATCGTTGTTAATCGCCAGATCCAGCGCGTTACCGGTGGAGACCAGCGAACCGCCACGGGAGATACTTTGCGCGGTGCCCGCTACGCTGACGCCCATCGCCTGGCTTCCGGCATACATGGCGGAAAACTGGGTGGTCATCGACTTATAGCCCACCGTTCCGGCGTTGGCGATGTTGTTACTGATCCCGTCCAGTTGTTCGTTAACGGCATTCAGCCCCGTCGCGGCAATTTCATAACTCATTGTGTCTTCCTGTTAATTCAAATTTTGACAGCGTGCCCGTTGTTTTGCCGGATGCGGCGAAAACGCCTTATCCGGCCTACAAAACTATGCAGTTTCATGTAGGCCTGATAAGCGAAGCGCATCAGGCAATTTGGCACCGGTCATCACGCCACATCACTGTCGGCATCGGGTACGCCAAACTGGCTAATCATGGTGAACGGCACTTCGCCCACGCCTGCAACGTTGAGCACCGGAGAGCTGCCGTCGAGCGGGATGCGCACATCTTCCACTTCGCCGGAGACTTCAATCGGCACCTCTTCTTCCCCGGTGTTGGTCACCACCGAGACGTCGTAATCGCCCGGCGGGATACCGTAATCAGCCGGATTAATCGAGAAATCCACCTGCCCGGGCCCGACGGAAGAACTCCCTTCCGGGATTAGCGACACCGTGTAGTCATCGCCTGCGGCATCGGTAAAGTGGAGATCGGCGGTGGTACAGGCATCGTCAAGCGTGGCGCGACCGTTAATAGTCTGGTCGCTCACCTGCAAGGCGGTGGTCTGTACCATAATGTCGTCGCCCACCAGATTGCCGAGCGCCATCAACTGAATGTTGCTCATCAGCACCGCATTGGTGTTGGCCTGTACGCTCATCTCTTCCATCATCGCCACCTGCGCCATTGACGACAGCTGGTCGATATATTCGGTGGCGTCGGTCGGGTCGGTCGGATCCTGGTTTTGGATCTCGGCGACAAACAGCGTCAGGAAGGTATCAACCGGCGAGCTATCGCTGCTGCTTTGTGTGTCGTTGGCCGCCACATTACTGCTTTCCTGCGTGGCCGTAGGCTGCGGCGATTGCGCATTCAGCGCCAGGGTATTCATCAGGCTTCTCCCAGTTTCAGCAAACTTTGCTGCATACTTTTTACGTTGTTGAGCACATCGACGTTGGTTTCGAAATCGCGCGAGGCCGACATCATGTCCGCCATCTGTTCCACCACATTGACGTCGGGATACCAGACATCACCGTTAGCGTCGGCCAGCGGCGAATGCGGTTCATAGCGTTTCACCGCCCCGCCTGTTTGCAGCACGTCCTGCACCTGCACGCTGGCGCCGTCGATCGCATGACGATGCGTTCCGGCCAGCAAGCTGTTGTGGTAGACCGCCGCAAATACCGGGCTGCGCGCTTTATAGGCCTGCGCCTCGCTGCTGGCGGGCGCATTGGCGTTCGCCAGGTTACTGGCGACGGTATTCAAACGCAGCGTTTGCGCCGTCATCGCCGAACCGGAAATCTGATAGATATCAGTAAATGACATACTTATTTCCCTTCAATGGCCTCTCTGATGCCGCTGATTTGCAGATTCAGAAAGGTCAAACTGCTTTGATAATCCATACTATTTTGTGAAAACCGCGCCTGTTCGCTGTTCAGCTCCACGGTATTGCCATCTTCCGATGGCTGCATCGGTACGCGGTACTGGACATCCACCGCCGCGTTATTTGCCCGTTGCATCTCCCTGGCAAAATCAATATCTTTAGCCTTGAAATTTGGCGTATCGACATTCGCCAGATTCGCAGTCAGTAGCTCGGTCCTCTCAAGACGTAACTTCACTGCCTGCGGATGCACTCCCAATGCTTGTTGAAAACTGATCCCCATTCTTTGCGTTACTCCTGCTTCAATCCGCATACGCTAAGCAATCGCCATGCCAATTTTTAAGTAACTGAAGAGAAAGGGTTTATGAGTTTTCAATTTTGCAGGCGGAAATTGTATTTCCTCCTGGCGCTGGCCTTACCGGGCTACGCCGCCGTTCATCCCGTGCAACATAGCGCGCGGGAACAAGTCAACGCCCAGGTGCTGAGCGCCGCGAGCCAGCAGATTGAATCGCTGGCGCAACAGCGGCGCTGGCATGACTATCGCTACACTTTTAACGTCTACATTCCCTCGCAAATTGCGACCGCCGCGCCCTGTGCGACTGCACCCGGCGTCACGCTAACTTCGCCTGCGGACATCGCCCTCAATCGGATGAATTTCACCGTCAGTTGCCCGCAAAGCTGGCAGATGAACGTGGCGGTGCGCCCGGATGTGCGGGTGCCAGTGGTGATGGCAAAGTCAGTGATTGCTCGCGATACGCCGCTCACGGCGAATGATGTGGAACTGAAGCCCTACAACGTCAGCGCCCGGCGGCGGGATGTGTTGATGGATCTTGATGACGCGATTGGTTTAAGCAGTAAACACGCCCTGCAACCGGGTAAGCCCATCACCAAAGAAGAACTGGTTTCACCGGTGCTGGTCGAGCGCGATCAGCCGGTGATGATTGTTTACCAGAGCGCGGGGATCACCGCCTCGATGCCCGGCGTGGCGCTGAAAAATGGCCGCAAAGGGGAGATGGTGAAAGTGCGCAATGCCAGCAGCCAGCGAATAATCAGCGCGAGGGTGGCAGAAAGCGGCGTGGTGGCGACGGTAAGCGCGGAGTAATTTGTGCGAATGATTAAAGTTTTGCCGCCTGTTAACCGCTTTACCGGAGTAACACACCTTCAAACAGAGACGAAGTTGCGATGAAAATCACCCCGACTATGCCTGGCAACCGCCCAACGGCCACCGCTGCTGGCACTCGCCAGACCAGCAAAAGCACAGCGACCACCACCACGACGCTGAGCGCCGACGACATTACCCAGGCAGGGTTGCAGTCAGCCCAGCAAACGCTGAACGATCGGCAAGAGAGCGACATCGACAGCGACAAAGTCGCGCAAATGCAGGCGATGCTGGCCTCCGGTAGCCTGCAAGTGGACACCGAACAGTTAGCCAGCGACATGCTGAGTTTTTTCCAGAAATAAGAGGCCGATAAAGTGAGTATTCGGTTACAACAGGTAAAGGCGCTGCTACAGGGCATTCGCGACGATGACGCGCTGTATGATTCCCTGCGCGAACTGCTTCAGCGTCAGCGGATCTGCATGATTCGCCGCGCGAGTGAGGAATTACTGGCGGTGAATGATGAAATAACGCATCACTACGATCGGTTAAACAGCCACAGCCAACAGCGCCACAGCCTGCTGAAATTTCTCGGCGTCAGCGTCAATCGGGAAGGTTTAGAGCAGATTTTTAACTGGCTACCCGCCGCACAAAAAGCGGCGGCACAACGCTTGTGGCAACGCCTTGAGCAAAAAGCCGAACGCTGTAAGGCGTATAACGATAAAAACGGCGAGTTGCTGATTCGCCAGTATGAATTTATTCACTCTTTTTTAGGCAGCGAAGCGGATTTTATTTATCAGGAGTGATGACCATTCCTTCCCCCCTGGCGGAAACGGATTTTCCGCCTGAAAAACAACGCTTTGTTTTGTATTTAAAAATTTTCCGGCACGCTTATTGCTATTCCTGTTCAGTATTAAAGACTGGAAGCCTCCTATGCGTTTTATTGAATGTTACGAACCGGAATTTGTACGCAAATTTATCGCGCAACATCCCGGTTCGCCTATGTATGTCCGCAAAGTGTGGAAAAACGAGATTCGCCTGAGCCTGATGCTTACAGAGCCAGAAAGCTGCGAAGCGGTGCTCAACGACGCCAATGCGTTTGAATTACAGCTCACCTATCGGTCTATGGAAGAGAGTGCCGGTGAGCTTTCCGCGCGCGATGCGATACTAAACCAGGTCATTTTGAGCGCCCTTACGCTCGCCGATTTACCCCCTGAATTGTCACTGTATGCCGTCGGGGTCCTGCTCTCCCGCGCCGGTAAAATGCCGGGCAAGGATGGCGATACTCTGGCCCGATTGACGACGCTGCCGCAGGCGCTGGCCGACCATGCGCAAAAAGGCACACTACAGGCACAGTTCGCCCAGCTGCCACCTGTGCCACAACTGGCACGCCAACTGGTGACACTGCTCGGAAGTTTTGCGTTTGACTGGTCGATTCTGCCGGAAAGCCCGCGCAAAGCCTCGCTGCCGTTGCAGGTTTCTTTACTGACATTGCATGACGCCAACAGCGAAGCCCTGTTACATCAGCAGCTTCAGGCGCAGTGGCAAACGACCTGGCAGCAGCATTTCACCACTTCACCCTGGATTATGCGTAATTACCTGATCTACCGCGTTTACCATGAGGCGATCGGGCAGGCAGGCGGGGCGGATTATTTCCCGCTGGTGTGCGATTTTTATCTCCTCCGCACGTTAATCAGTATGTGGACGCTGGATGATTCTCCGCTGCGACAGGAGGATATTTTCGCTCTCTTCGCCATGTTTGAACGCTGGCGGGCCAGTGAAAATGCGCTGCTGATTCGCCAACAAATTCAGTCGTTATGTGCCGCAGAGCCGTTGCTTTCAGCGTTTTCGCTGCTTACGTGAAGGGCAACGTGCGCGCTGATGCCCTCACCCCGGCCCTCTCCCACAGGGAGAGAGAGAAAACCCGCGCCGATTCTAACACCATGCTCGATCGGTCCCCTCGCCCCTTTGGGGAGAGGGTTAGGGTGAGGGGCATCAGCGCGCACATTCATCACATTCACCCATTAACTTACCCAAACACCATGCCAACACCGACCATCATCAAAACACTCACTACCCACCGCGAAAAACCTTTCGTCAGCGTCGTCACGCCCACATGGAACCGCAGCGCATTCCTGCCGTACCTGCTTTATATGTACCGCTATCAGGATTACCCCGCAGACCGCCGCGAACTGGTTATCCTCGATGACTCCCCGCAAAGCCACCAGCACATCATCGACCGCCTGACCAATGGTACGCCGGAAGCCTTTAACATCCGCTATATCCATCACCCGGAAAAACTGCCGCTGGGCAAAAAACGCAATATGCTTAACGAACTGGCGACGGGCGAATACATCCTTTGTATGGATGATGACGACTACTACCCGGCAGATAAAATCTCGTACACCATCACCATGATGCAAAAACACCGGGCGTTAATCTCCGGCTCCGACCAGATCCCCATCTGGTACAGCCATATCAATCGCATCTTTCAAAGCCGCAGCTTTGGCCCGCACAACATCCTCAACGGCACCTTTTGCTATCACCGTAACTACCTGAAAAAACACCGTTACGACGATGATTGCAATCTTGGCGAAGAGAAAAGTTTTACCCATAACTTCAGCGTTAACCCGCTGCAACTGCCCGGCGAGCGCACAATTCTTTGCATCTTGCACAGCCACAATACCTTTGATAAAGACTTTATCCTCAGCGCCAGCACACCGGTAAATACGGCGCTTACGGATATCGTCAGCGATCCACTGCTGCGCAATGCCTATCTGAGTCTGCATAACGCCACCCATCACCAGGCGATCAACCATCAGGCTCTCGATCAGATTGTTCTGGTGAATCTGGATAAACGCCCGGATCGCTTACAGCAGATCCGTGATGAACTGGCACGGCTGCATATTCCGCCCGAAAAGATCACCCGCCTTGCCGCCTGTGAAGATGAAAACGGTCAACGAGGCCGCCTTCAATCGCACTTGCAGGCGCTACGCCTCGCGCAACAGCACGGCTGGCAAAACTACCTGTTGCTGGAAGATGATGCGGTCATTCTCAAGCAGGAAAAACATATTCAGGTACTGAATACCCTGCTCGCGAGCCTGGCGAAAATCCCCTGGCAGGTGATGATCTTAGGCGGTGAGATTACCCAGGGAACGATGCTGAAAAGTTTGCCAGGGGTCGTGCACGCGCAAGACTGCCGCAAGGTGTGTGCTTATCTGGTGAACCGCCGCTACTACTCGCAACTGGCGCAGCAGATGCGCAAAGACGACGAATCGCTGGAAGCCTGCTGGCAGCCGCTGCTACGCGCCGACAAATGGCTGGCCTGTTATCCGAGTCTTTGTTATCAGCGACCGGGCTTTAGTGATATCGAGGGGAAAAAGACCGACAACATTAGCCACTACTTCAATAAGTTACCTGTAGCGACCAGGCCATCCGCGTTACCCATCGCCGACACTATCGGCTTTTTTATGGAAACCTCCTTCCACTACGCGCTGTACCGCCCGATTATCACCGCGCTACAGGCACAGGGGCAGAGCTGCACGCTGGTGATTAACGACCGCGCGTTTAAACCGTTTCTTGATGAGATGCTGGAAACGCTAAAAAGCATCGACGATCCGCAACTCAAAGGAATGCGCTTATCTGAAATGCAGGCACACGGTCAGCGAGTGAAATGCCTGGTCAGCCCCTACCATACGCCCGCGCTTAATGGTCTTTCCCCCGTGAATGTCCGCGCCATGTACGGCTTAGCCAAAGAAACGTGGAACCACGCCGACTGGAATGGTTTTTATCAGCGCATTTTGTGTTACAGCCACTACAGCCAACGGGCGCTGGCACATTTCGGCAGCGCGAAAGTGGTTGGTAACCCGCGCTTCGATGCCTGGCATAACGCCACGTTCGACCGCGCGTTGCCGGAAAATATCAAACTGGACGAGCGTAAACCTACGGTGCTCTACGCACCTACGTTTGGCGCATTAAGCTCCCTGCCCCATTGGGCTGAAAAATTAGGGCGCTTAAACGGTGATGTGAACCTGATTTGCAAACTGCACCACGGCACCTGCTCGCGCCCGGAAGAAGCGGCATCGCTGACACTGGCGCGCAGGCATTTAAAACAGCGCACCAATTCCGCGCAACATACGCTTGCGCTGCTGGACAAAGCCGATTACGTGTTGACCGACAACAGCGGCTTTATTTTCGATGCTCTCCACGCTGATAAGCGGGTGATCCTGCTCGACTTTCCGGGCATGAATGATTTGCTTGACGGCGAGAAAAGCTACTCCACGCCCGAAAGCGCCGATCAGCAAATCCGCGAAATATTGCCGGTGGCTCATGATATGGCGGAATTACGTTATCTGTTGTCAGAGGCGTTTGACTGGGGGGCGTTGCAGGCGCGGCTGGCGGAAATTCGTCATCACTATTGCGATGCATTTATGGATGGCAAGGCGGGAGAACGGGCGGCGATGGTGATTGTGGAGGCGTTGGTGGGCCGGAAACCGTAAGGAATATGTCGATAAAATGCATTTTTTTAAACATATTGCCAAAATTTGTCTTTGCCATCGACATGTTTGGACTACATGTCGAAAAAACGCATTTTTTTAAACATATTGCAGTGACATGTTTATGGTATCGACATATGATGGCTATATGTCGATAAAACGCGATTTTTTAAACATATGAAATGGAACCCAGAAATCCCCTACAACGATCTGCCCGGTTTGCCTCCAGATTTAGAACGCATAGAAACACGAAGCGTTCTGAAAGCGTGTATCAATGCGCGGGCTGCGATTGCTGAGCTGAAAACGGCTGGCGAATTGCTCCCCGATCAAGGTCTGCTCATCAACATTCTCCCGATGCTGGAAGCGAAAGACTCTTCACGCATTGAAAACATCGTAACCACCAGCGATCGGCTGTTTCAATATGCCGATCGTGAAGAAGGTGCCGATCCGGCAACCAAAGAAGCGTTGCGCTATCGCACCGCACTGAATGATGGTTATACCCATCTCGAGGCCTGGCCGCTCTGTACAAACACCGCAATCGCGATTTGCACAAAGTTACGCGCTGTGCAAACCGATATCCGTAAAACACCGGGTACCGTATTACGCGATCAGGACACTAACATCGTCTACACGCCACCTGTTGGTGAAGATACTATCCGCAACTTACTGGCGAACTGGGAACGGTTTATTCATGGTGATGATGATTTAGATCCGTTGATAAAAATGGCCATTGCGCACTATCAGTTTGAATGTATCCATCCCTTCCCGGACGGTAACGGACGAACGGGCCGTATCCTGAATATTTTGTATCTGATCCAGACAGAATTACTTTCGCTGCCAATCCTGTATCTGTCGCGTTTCATTCTTGAAAATCGCACGGCTTACTACACCCATCTGCGCAGAGTGACGGAGGAAGGTGACTGGGAGGCGTGGATTTTGTTTATGCTGTCAGCAGTTGAAAACACGTCCCGATGGACAACCACAAAGATATCAGTTGTTCGGCAATTGATTACTGAAACAACGGAATATGTCCGCGAGAAGCTGCCAAAAATCTACAGCCATGAGTTAGTTCAGGCGCTTTTTGCCCAGCCCTACTGCCGGATAGAAAACCTTGTCGAACGTAACATAGCCAAACGGCAGACAGCGTCATCATATCTTAAGCAATTGACAGAAGCTGGCGTACTGGAGGAGATGAGCGTGGGCCGGGAAAAACTGTATCTCAATACCAGACTACTGCGGGAATTAAATCAGTAGGTGGCTGATTTACCCCTAATCACCTCAATAATCCCCGTCGTCGACACCGACGGCGTACGGGGAAAATACATCACCTCACAAATAAACGCGAAGCTGTCAAACTTTCCGGCCCAGTCATCGCCCATCACCAAAATATCCGCACGGTAGCGGCGCAGATACTCCGCTTTTTGCTCCAGTGATTCTTCCAGAAATACGCCATCCACACACGCCAGCCCGGCGATAATCGCCATGCGATCATCCTGATGGAAAACCGGCGCTCTGCCCTTTTTGGCGATGTTTAACGCGTCTGACGACACGCCGACCAGCAGCCGCTCACCCAACGCGCGAGCACGTTGCAAAAGTCGCAGATGGCCGACATGAAATACATCAAAGGTGCCGAAGGTGATGACCGTTTTCATGGCTACTCCGCTAATTTGTGCCGCAGCCAGCACTGCACGGCGATATCATCCACCGCTTTTTGCGCTTTCGCCGTGGCGCTTTCTTGCTGTTCGCGGCGTTTGTCGTCCAGCGTCAGGGCCACCACTTTTTCTTCGCACGCCGCCGCTGTCAGGTTTTTCTGCATTCGCGTGGCTTTGATGTTGGCCAGCGTTTTTTCCTGCTCCTGCCAGGCGATCACCTTGCGCAGGGTGCCTTTGTAGCCGCTGACATTTTTCAGCGACTCCACCGATGCCGTCGCGCCCGCAGACGTTTTCTCCACCAGATAACCTAACGCCCTGATATTGTTGTCATAGCCCGCGCAGATCTGTTTCTGTTTTGCCAGCTCGACGGTTTTGTCCTTGACTGATTTGTCCCGCAGGCGCTGCAACTGCGCCAGCGTGTCGATGATTTGTCGCATGGTTACTGTTCTGCCTTTTTAGTGGCGGGAAAGAGGATTTGCAGGCGGCTTTGCACCAGTTCAAGGGAGGCGGGCTCGCGCATCTCCTGGCGTAAAAATCGCTCGATGGTCGGGTACATTTTTACCGCTTTATCGACGCTGGCATCCGCGCCTGGCACATAGCCGCCGAGCGGGATCAGCGGTTTGATCTCCATATAGGCAGCGTAGTTTTGCTTCATCGCGCGGGCAGCTTGCTGATGTTCCGGGCTGGTGACCTGGTTCATGCAGCGGCTGATCGACTGGCCGATATCAATAGCCGGATAGTGCCCCGCTTCCGCCAGTTTGCGGGTTAATACGATATGCCCGTCCAGCACCGCGCGGGCGCAATCGACTATTGGATCTTGCTGGTCGTCGCCTTCCGCCAGCACGGTGTAGATGGCGGTCATCGATCCCTCGCTTTCGCTGTTGCCTGCACTTTCGACCAGTTTGGGGATCATGCCGAATGCCGATGGCGGATAGCCTTTGGTGGCAGGCGGTTCGCCGAGCGAGAGGGCGATTTCCCGCTGCGCCATTGCGTAGCGGGTCAGGGAATCCACCAGCAGTAAAACGTGATGCCCACGGTCGCGAAACCAGGCGGCGATGGAGTGGCACAGTTCGGTGGCTTTCAGGCGCATCAGCGGTGATTCATCGGCGGGTGCGACGACGACAATCGACTTTGCCAGCCCGTCCTCGCCCAGCGAGTGGTCAATAAACTCTTTCACTTCGCGCCCGCGTTCGCCAATCAGCCCGACCACCACAATGTCGGCTTTGGTCTGGCGGGTGATCATCCCCAGCAGCACGCTTTTCCCCACCCCGCTGCCCGCCATCAGCCCAACGCGCTGGCCTTTGCCGATGGTCAGCAAGCCGTTGATCGCTTTCACGCCCACGTCTAACGGCTCGTCCACCGAACGGCGGGTTAAGGGATTAACCGACGGCGGCAGCGGCGGCAGAAGGTCATTGCCATTTAAGCGCCCTTTGCCATCCAGCGGTTCGCCGAGGCCGTTCACCACGCGGCCTAACCAGCTTTCGCCAATCAGGATGTCATGGGCTTTTTCTTCCGGAAATACGCGCGCGCCCGCCATCAGGCCGACCGGCTGTTTAAACGGCATTAAGTAGGTGATGTCGCGATTAAAGCCCACGGCCTGCGCATCAATCAGCGTGTGATTGGCGCTTTCGATGCGGCACAGTTGCCCGGTCATTAACGGGCAACCGACGCTCTCCAGCAGAATGCCGTTAAGGCGCACCAGTCGCCCGGCGACGCGGGCCAGCGGGATAGACTCCAGCGAGCGCAGCGCGTTATCGAAAGCAGAAAAATCACTCACCCTGCGACTCCGGCGTTAGCGTCTCTTTCAGCGCGGTCATGCATTGTTCAAGGCGGTGCTCGCAGCCGATATCCAGTTCTGATTTGTCGGTGATCACCCGACACTCACCCGGCGCTAAATCGAGTGAAGGCATCAGCCCCCATTCGTTCACTTTTTCCGGCACCGCGTCACGGATGCGGTTAAATTCTTCCGCACTCATCATCACTTGCAGGGTTTCCGGTATAGACGGGAACGCCGCCAGCGCCTCTTCCACCAGCGCCAGCAGTTGCGTCGGCTGGAGCGCCAGTTCACAGCGGATCACCTGGCGGGTGACTTTTTCCACCAGTTGCAGCAAATCTTCCCGCTGTTTACGTTCGATATGGGCGAGAAAGTCGTTCACTTTACGGGTGATGTTTTCCAGCGGTTGCGCCGCCTCGATATACTGTTTGCGCCCTTCCTGCTGCCCGGCGAGGCTGCCTTCGGTGTAGCCCTGGCGTCGCCCATCGTCAAACCCTTTTTGATGGCCTTCAAGAAATCCCTGGTCGATGCCTTCGGTCATCCCCTGCTCAAAGCCTTTTTGCAGCCCTTCCTGAAAACCGTCTTTTAACTGGCGCTGGTAGTCGGCGGCGCTGATCCCCGCGATCAGCGGTTCACTCGCCACGGCCCGCTGACGCGGCGGAAATCGATGCAGGCGATAGCGTCCGCGCAGTGTTTCAATGGTCATGGGTTACTCCGCCGTCTGTTCCGCAAAGAGCTGTAGCTGAATTTCGCCCGCCTCTTCCAGTTCACGGGCGATGCCCATGATTTCTCGGCGGATCTGTTCGATACGGCTGACCGGCACCGGCCCCAGACGCGCGGTGATCGCTTCCAGTTGCTGCACCTGACGTTTTGGCATAACCGCGTAAATGGAACGGCGCAGCAGAGCTTCGGTGCCTTTCAGCGCCACCGCCCAGTCTTCCATCGGCACTTCGTCGAGCAGACGCCTACGCACCTCTTCGTTCTGGCGGCTGAGGATAAAGAAGTCGTACATCTCATCCTGCAACTGTTCCAGCACGTCTTCATCGCGCTCGCGCATCTGGTCGAGGATCACCTGCTGGTTGCCCTGGAAGCGGTTGACGATATCCGCCGCCTGTTTGATGCCTTTCACCTTCGATCCGTGCTCCGAAAGCACCGACAGGCCGCGTTCGATCAGGCGGTCAAGTTCATCCACCACGTCGCGGTTAACGTCATTGAGTTTCGCCACCCGATAGAGAATTTCGTTTTGCACCGATTCGTTGAGATACGAGAGCACCGCCGCCGAGATTTCCGGCGTCAAAAACGCGAGGAACACCGCCTGCAATTGCAGATGCTCTTCGGAGATGAGCATCGCCAGTTGACGCGGTTCCACCCATTGCAGGCGCGCCATCCGCGAGCGGATCTCATCGCCATAAATGCCGTTGATCACGCTGCTGGCGATCTCAGTGCCGAGGGCTTTGTTGAGAATACCCTGCAACATTGAGCGCGACGCGCCGTTAATCCCGCTCTGTTCGCGGAATTCGTCAAAAAAGTTGTTGATCACTTTGCGCGCCATGCTGGTTTTGACACCGGAAAGCCGCGCCATGTTTTCACTCAGGCGCACCACTTCTTCGCGGCTCAGTTTTTGCATCACCGTCGCCGCCGCTTCTTCACCCAGACACAGCAGCAGGATCGCCGCCTGTTCCAGGTAGCTGTTGCTCTTATTTATTGTCAATTCGCTCATTGCTGGTAATCCATTGTCTGAGAACTTCGGCGACGCGATCGGTGTCGCTCATGGCCAGTTTTTGCAGGAACTCGAGTTTCACTTCGAGGCCGGAACTCTGGGACGGCAGGCTGTCATCGCCAGGCAGCGACGGCAGGTCGACGTTTTTACGCTCCTCTTCCGGCGTGGCAATCCACGGTTCGCTGACGGCTTCCGGTTCTGGCGGGATAACCGGCGCACGTACCGCCGTCAGCCGTTTCATTACCGGGCGCACCACGAAGAACAGCAGCAACAGCGCCAGCAGGCCGCCGCCAATCAGGCGTACCCACGCCAGTACGCTGTCATCTTTCCACAGCGGAATGACCGGTTCGACCGGCACCGCCTGCGGCACAAAGTTGAGCAGCGATAAGGTGAGATTGTCGCCGCGCTGAGCGTCGATACCCGCAGCATTGTTCAGCAGCGCGGTAAGCTGTGTGGTCTGCTCCGGCTTCCAGTTTTTCAGCGCCGGGGCGTTTTGATTGAGCACCACCGCCACGTTGAGGCGTTTCACCGCAAAGCCGGGATGCTGAATATGCTGAACGCTGCGGTCGTATGAATAGTCACGCTTGCTTTCGCTGTGTCTGGTTGAGGCTTCCGGTGAACGGTTTTCTCCGGCTTGCGTTGCGCCGCTGGTTACCTGATTGGGGGCGGGCGCAACTGGCGGGCGATTGCTGAGCGAACCAGGGATACCCATCGCCAGCTGGCTACTGTCGCTGTCCAGCACGTTTTCTTCACGGTTGATTTTCGGTGCGTCGCCGTAGTGTTCCTGAGTTTCATCGATATTACTGAGGTCAAGATCCGGCATCACGCTGATGCGGTAGTTACCTGTTCCGACGAGAGAATCCAGCACGTTCGCTACGCTGGCGCGGGTTTTGTCCTGAATATCCTTGAGGATCTGATCGCGTTTACGGGTAGCAGCAGAAACCGCCTCGCCCGCGCCAATGCCGTCGGTCAGCAGATTTCCCGCCTGATCAACGACGCTGACTTTATTGGCCTGTAGCCCCGGAATACTGCCAGAAACCAGATGCACAATGGCGTTCACCTGATCCATATTCAGCTTCGCGCCGTAGTGCAGGCGCACCACCACCGAGGCGCTGTTTTGCGGCTCATCGCTGACCACAAACGAGCTTTCTTCGTTAAGCGCCAGATGCACCCGTGCGTTCTCCACCGCGTCCAGCGACATGATGCTCTGCGCCAGCTCCCCTTCGAGGCTGCGTTTATAGCGCACGTTCTGCACGAACTGGCTGCTGCCGAGCACTTCGTCTTTGTCCATCAGCTCGTAGCCGCTGGGCAAAAGCGCCTGTACGCCTTTGGCGGCAAGCGTCATGCGCGTTTTCGACAATGCCTCTTCCGGCACCAGAATCTGCCCGCTTTGCGGGTCGATGCGGTAGGTGAGCTTTTCGCCGTCCAGCACGGTGACAATCTGCGACACGGGGAGATTTTCCTGGCGTCCGTAGAGCGAGACGTAGCCGCGATTGCCGTTCCACAGCACGCTGACGATAATCGCCGTCGCCGCAACCGCAAGCCCCAGCCCCGCCATCAGCGCCCAGCGTTTATTACCTGCGAGATGCAGCCGAAACGCCGGAAGTGCCTGGGTTAACTTCTTGATTTGTTCATTCATAGGGTTAGATCGACATACTCATCAGATCGTTAAATCCGGTGGCGATTTTATTGCGCACCTGCACCAGCGCGGAAAAAGAGAGCGACGCCTGCTGACTGGCGATCATCGCTCCGGCAAGGTCATCACTTTTGCCCATGTCGATAGCCGTTTGCTGCTGTTCCGCCACCTGCTGGAACTGGTCAACATGACTGAGCGCACCGCTCATAATGCGGTTAAACGACACGTCCGGGTCGGTGGAACTGAAGGTCATGGCGGGCAGCACCGGCGCCTGGGCGTTGGCCTGCATCCGCTGCACGTCCTGCATGATTTGCGCCTGCATGGTGCTGTTGATTGTGGTAATACTCATTTTTAACTTCCGGGTCAGGAGAAAACTTCAATACCGTGCTTGCGCATGGAGGCCAGTCGATAACGCAGCGCGCGCGGGGTAATGCCTAACAGGTCGGCGATTTTGCTGCGGTTGCCCTGATATTTACGCATCAGGTCGGCGATATATTGATACTGGGCGCTACGTCCGGCCTGGCCTAAATCGCGGGTTTCCGCAACAGGTACGGTGGGCTGAATGGGCCATTGCAGTTCTGTATTTTCGGTTACGTCTGTTTCTGGCAGACCGAGTGCGTCCGGGAAAATCACGCCGTCGCGATTTAAAATCATTCCCCGCTGAATGGCGTTTTCCAGTTGGCGAACGTTTCCGGGCCAGCGGTAATTCAGCAGCGCCCGGCGGGTAGATTCTGAAAGGGTGATATTTTTCACCAGCACCGTGGAGTATTTTTTTATAAACGATTCGGCCAGCGGAATAATATCGTTCAGACGTTCACGCAGCGGCGGCATGGTAATAGGGATCACCGCCAGACGATAATAGAGATCTTCACGAAAGCGTCCGGCAGCCACTTCCTGCTCAAGATTTTTATTGGTACAGGCAATCAGGCGAAAATTAAGTTTAATTTGCCGATTACCGCCTAATCGTTCAACCTGCTGTTCCTGCAACACGCGTAATATTTTAGCCTGTAGCGCCAGCGGCATATCGCCAATTTCATCGAGCAATAAGGTGCCGTTATTTGCCAGTTCCATTTTCCCCGGCACGCTGGCAATGGCGCCGGTAAATGCGCCTTTGTCGTAGCCAAATAAGGTGGCTTCCAGCATATTTTCCGGGATCGCCGCGCAGTTTACGCCAATATAGGGTGCGTTTTCATTTTTACCAAAGGCCACGGTGTGAATATATTTCGCCACGCACTCTTTGCCCGCACCGGTTTCGCCCTGAATGAGCACCGGAACGTTAAAAGCGGCGACACGTTTTGCCAGCGTAAAAGCGTTAATGCTGGAAGCGGCAGATGCAATAAGTTCAGACATAGGACGAACGATATAAGTAGCGACAGAAAACAGGATGTTCTGAAGCGTATCACCGGCGGGATTAACAATTCTGAATTAAACGATAATAAAAATATTATTTGTTTTTAAACAATGAATTACATGCAACGCCATGCCTGATGCGACGCTGCGCGTCTTATCAGGCCTACAAGCCAGCACCCGATCGGTAGGCCGGATAAGGCGTTTACGCCGCATCCGGCAATTGTGCTCCGATGCCTGATGCGACGCTGCGCGTCTTATCAGGCCTACAAGCCAGCACCCGAACGGTAGGCCGGATAAGGCGTTTACGCCGCATCCGGCAATTGTGCTCCGATGCCTGATGCGACGCTGACGCGTCTTATCAGGCCTACAAACCTGCACCCGATCGGTAGGCCGGATAAGGCGGTCACGCCGCATCCGGCAATTGTGCGCCGATGCCTGATGCGACGCTGCGCGTCTTATCTGGCCTACAAGCCCGCGCCCGATCGGTAGGCCGGATAAGGCGTTTACGCCGCATCCGGCAATGGTGCTACGATGCCTGATGCGACGCTGACGCGTCTTATCAGGCCTACAAGCCCGCGCCCGATCGGTAGGCCGGATAAGGCGTTTACGCCGCATCCGGCAATGGTGCTCCGATGCCTGATGCGACGCTGCGCGTCTTATCAGGCCTACAAGCCCGCACCCGAACGGTAGGCCGGATAAGGCGTTTACGCCGCATCCGGCAATTGTGCTCCGATGCCTGATATCTCACCCTTTAATCATTTAATTATTTTTTCACCCGATTAATAATTTGCCCCTTTCACACTCCCTCTATTTAATACCTCACCTTGTGTCACTGCCGGACTTGCGGACACAGAAACACCCATACCATTACAGCAGAGAAAGTAAGCCATGCTGAAGTACAGTAAAACGCCAGGCATCTTTAAATTAGAAGGTAATCGGCTCGGACGCCCCTACCATCGCCTGCCGACCCTGTTTACAGGGAATTTTGACATTATTGATTCGCATCTTGGCAGCTATTTTCTCAAAAAGCATCGCAGCAATATCACCTTAAAAAAGATTGGCTGCGAAATGGATATCAGCAATAAAAACGCCGAACTGATGGTTTCGCAGGTCGGGCATCTGGCGTTTGATATTGATCGCTCCTTGCTGTTAATGCTGCTGGGCAATTTTTATGGTCTGGAATCATCCCTCGAAGAGGCGAAATCCCACGATGGGCTGCCGACCAAAACCGAAATGCGTTTAAAAAGTCGGTTGGCACTGGATATCGGCGCGCTGATTTTTAATCCGCAAACCTCCGGTATTGCGCTGAAATTAAAACTGGACAGCAGCACGGTGATAACCCACTGGGCGTATCAATTAACCTTTACCCTAGCGGGTGATGAAGAGAGCAGCTTTCGTATTTTGCTCGACGATGCCCACACCGATTTTATTTTAAATCTGATTCGCCACAGCGAGCACAGTAAACCGCAGCAGGCGGCGAAGCCGGTTAATAAACTGGCCCTGATTAAAGAAATCATCCGCTCCCTGCCGCTGACCCTGAACGTCAAAATTGCCGAGCTGTCGCTGAATGTCGCGGATCTCACGCAGATAAAAGCCGGCGATATTTTACCCATTTCGCTGGGAGAAACTTTTCCGGTAGCGATTGGGCAATCTGAATTATTTAGCGCCCTGATTGTGGAAGACAAAGACAAGTTGTTTTTGTCGGATCTGGCGGGCAAAAATGAGAATAGCCATGAGTAAACAAGACGATATTTTATCCGCGGATTTTGACCTCACCGATGACGTTGCGCCAGCGGTGAAATCCGCCGACGCCGAGACGCTGGTCACCCGCCTGGAAGACCGCTTTTCCGACTCGATGACGCTGCTGAAACGCATTCCGGTGACCTTAACGCTGGAAGTGTCGTCGGTGGAGATTATGTTAGCCGACCTGCTTAACATCGACGACGACACGGTGATTGAACTGGATAAACTCGCCGGGGAGCCGCTGGATATTAAAGTGAACAATATCCTGCTGGGCAAAGCGGAAGTGGTGGTGGTCAACGAGAAGTACGGCCTGCGCGTGCTGGAGTTTAACACCCGCGACATCAACGATCTGGCGCCATGAAACGCCGCACTCAACTGATGCTGGGTCTGGCACTGCTGGCGCTCGCGCCGCTGGCATTGGCCCAGGGCGGCGATATTGCGCTGCTTAACGTGGTCACCCACGGCAACACTCAGGAGTACAGCGTCAAAATTCAGGTGCTGATTCTGATGACCCTCGTCGGTTTGTTGCCGACGATGGTGCTGATGATGACCTGCTTTACGCGCTTTATTATCGTGCTGTCGCTGCTGCGCCAGGCGCTGGGGCTGCAACAAACGCCGCCAAACCGCATTCTGATTGGCATTGCGCTGTCTCTCACCCTGCTGGTGATGCGCCCTATCTGGCTCAATATTTACGACCATGCGGTGGTGCCGTTTGAAAACGATCAATTAACCCTGACCGATGCGCTAAGCACCGCCGCTACGCCGCTCAAACGCTTTATGCTGGCGCAGACCGACAAAAAAGCGATGGCGCAAATCATGACTATCGGCGGCGCGACGGGCAATGCCGCCGACCAGGATCTCTCCATCGTGGTGCCTGCCTATGTGTTGAGCGAGCTGAAAACCGCCTTCCAGATTGGCTTTATGATTTACATCCCGTTTCTGGTTATCGACCTGATTGTCGCCAGCGTGCTGATGGCGATGGGGATGATGATGCTGTCGCCGCTGATTGTCTCGCTGCCGTTTAAGCTAATGCTGTTTGTGCTGATCGACGGCTGGTCGCTGACCATCGGTACGCTCACCACCAGCATTCGCGGGCTGGGGTTGGGCTGATGACGCTGACCGTTGACGTAGCCGCCGACATTGTCGCCAGCGGCATAAAAGTGGTGATCCTGCTGGTTTCGGTACTGGTGGTGCCGAGCCTGCTGGTCGGCCTGCTGGTGAGCGTGTTCCAGGCGGTAACGCAGATTAACGAACAGACCCTGAGCTTTTTGCCGAGGCTGATTGTCACGCTGGTCGTGCTGGGCGTGTGCGGCAAATGGATGATTATCCAGTTGCATGACCTGTGCATTCACCTGTTTAGCCAGGCCGCGTTGCTGGTGCATTAAGATGCGCACAAGCGACGTGACACAACTGATGGATCTGGCATTGGGGCTGTGGTTTCCCTTCGTGCGCATAATGGCGTTTCTGCGCTATGTGCCGGTGCTGGATAACAGCGCCCTGACCGTGCGCGTGCGAATTATTTTGTCGCTGGCGCTGGCAATTATCATCACGCCGTTGATCCCGCATCCCATTCCCCATGATTTGCTATCGCTCAACAGCCTGATCCTGACGGTGGAGCAAATTTTATGGGGCATGTTATTCGGGCTGATGTTTCAGTTTCTGTTTCTCGCGCTGCAACTGGCCGGGCAAATTCTCTCCTTCAATATGGGGATGAGCATGGCGGTGATGAACGACCCGAGCAGCGGCGCATCAACCACCGTGCTGGCGGAGCTTATCAACGTCTACGCGATCCTGCTGTTTTTCGCCATGGACGGGCATCTGCTGCTGGTGAGCGTGTTGTACAAGGGCTTCACCTACTGGCCAATTGGCAACGCGCTGCATCCGCAAACTCTGCGCACTATCGCACTGGCTTTTAGCTGGGTGCTGGCGTCGGCATCGCTGCTGGCGCTGCCGACCACTTTTATCATGCTGATTGTGCAGGGCTGCTTTGGCCTGCTCAACCGCATTGCGCCGTCGCTGAACCTCTTTTCGCTCGGCTTTCCCATCAACATGCTGGCGGGGCTGGTCTGCTTTGCCACTCTGCTCTACAACCTGCCGGATCACTATCTGCATCTGGCGAATTTTGTGTTGCAGCAACTCGACGCGCTGAAAGGTCACTATGGCGGATAGCAGCAGCGAAGAAAAAACAGAGAAACCCTCGGCGCAAAAGCTGCGTAAAGCGCGTGAAGAGGGGCAACTGCCGCGCTCGAAGGATATGGGGCTGGCGGCGAGCCTGTTTGCGGCGTTTGTGGTGATTTCCAGCAGCTTCCCGTGGTATGCCGATTTTGTGCGCGAGAGTTTTATCAGCGTACATCAGTACGCGCAGGAGATTAATAACCCGGACGTTATCGGCCAGTTTCTGCGCCATCACCTGTTAATTCTCGGCAAATTTATTCTCACGCTGCTGCCGATGCCCGCCGCCGCGCTGCTCTCTTCGCTGGTGCCTGGCGGCTGGCTGTTTCTGCCGAAAAAAATCCTCCCGGACTTCAGCAAAATCAGCCCGTTAAAAGGCATTGGGCGGCTGTTCTCCAGTGAACATCTGGCGGAAACAGGAAAGATGACGGTGAAGTCGGTGGTGGTGCTGGTGATGCTGTGGATTAGCCTGCGCAATAACTTTACCGCCTTTCTCGGCCTGCAGGCGCTGCCTTTTAAGCTGGCGATGAATGAGGGTTTATCGCTCTACGCCAGCGTGATGCGCAACTTTGTCATCCTGTTTATTTTCTTTGCGCTTGTCGACGTGCCGCTGGCGAAAGCCCTGTTCACCAAAGGGCTGAAGATGACCAAACAGGAGCTGAAAGAAGAGTACAAAAATCAGGAAGGCAAGCCGGAAGTGAAGGCGCGCGTGCGGCGGCTGCAACGGCAGCTGGCGATGGGGCAAATCCGCAAAGTGGTGCCGAAAGCCAACGTGGTGATCACCAACCCGACCCACTACGCCGTGGCGTTGCAGTATGACTCGTCGCGTGCCGCCGCGCCGTTTGTGGTGGCGAAAGGCACCGATGAAATCGCCCTCTATATTCGCCAGGTCGCTGCTGAAAATCAGGTGGAAGTGGTCGAGTTCCCGCGACTGGCGCGCTCGGTTTACTACACCACCCAGGTGAACCAGCAAATTCCGTTTCAGCTTTACCGGGCCATCGCCCACGTTCTGACCTACGTCCTGCAAATGAAACACTGGCGCGACGGCGCACAGCCGCGCCCGGCCCTGAACAGACATATTTCCATTCCTAAAGAGGTGCTTAAACTGGATGGCGAAAACAACTAAATCGTTCCTCGCGCTGCTGCGCGGCGGCAATCTCGGCGTGCCGCTGGTCATTCTGTGCATTCTGGCGATGGTTATTTTACCGCTGCCGCCTGCGCTGCTGGATATTCTGTTCACCTTCAACATTGTGCTGGCGGTGATGGTGCTGCTGGTGGCGGTGTCGGCGAAACGTCCGCTGGAATTCAGCCTGTTCCCGACTATTTTGCTGATCACCACCTTAATGCGCCTGACGCTGAACGTCGCCTCTACGCGCGTGGTGCTGCTGCACGGGCATCTCGGCGCGGGCGCGGCGGGTAAGGTGATTGAGTCGTTCGGGCAGGTGGTGATTGGCGGCAACTTTGTCGTCGGTTTCGTGGTGTTTATCATCCTGATGATCATCAACTTTATCGTTGTCACTAAAGGGGCCGAGCGAATCTCCGAGGTTTCTGCCCGCTTTACCCTGGACGCGATGCCCGGCAAGCAAATGGCGATTGACGCCGATCTTAACGCCGGGCTGATCAACCAGGCGCAGGCGCAAACCCGGCGCAAAGATGTTGCCAGCGAGGCCGATTTCTACGGCGCGATGGACGGGGCGTCGAAGTTTGTGCGCGGCGATGCCATCGCCGGGATGATGATTCTGGCGATTAACCTGATCGGCGGCGTCTGTATCGGGATCTTCAAATACAACCTGAGCGCCGATGCCGCCTTCCAGCAATACGTGCTGATGACCATCGGTGACGGCCTGGTGGCACAGATCCCTTCCCTGCTGCTCTCCACTGCGGCGGCGATTATTGTCACCCGCGTCAGCGACAACGGCGATATCGCCCATGATGTGCGCCACCAGCTTCTGGCAAGCCCGTCGGTGCTCTACACCGCCACCGGGATTATGTTTGTGCTGGCGGTGGTGCCGGGAATGCCGCACCTGCCGTTTTTGCTGTTCAGCGCCCTGCTTGGCTTTACCGGCTGGCGAATGAGCAAACGCCCGCAGGCGGCGGAGGCGGAAGAGAAAAGCCTCGAAACGCTGACCCGCACCATCACCGAAACCAGCGAGCAACAGGTCAGTTGGGAAACCATTCCTTTGATCGAACCCATCAGTTTAAGCCTCGGTTATAAGCTGGTGGCGCTGGTGGATAAAGCACAGGGGAACCCGCTCACCCAGCGAATTCGCGGCGTGCGGCAGGTGATTTCCGACGGCAACGGCGTATTGTTGCCGGAGATCCGCATTCGGGAAAACTTCCGTCTCAAGCCCAGCCAGTACGCTATTTTCATCAACGGCATTAAAGCCGATGAAGCGGATATTCCGGCGGATAAACTGATGGCCCTCCCCTCCAGCGAAACCTACGGCGAGATTGACGGCGTACTGGGGAATGACCCGGCGTATGGCATGCCAGTCACCTGGATTCAGCCTGCGCAGAAAGCGAAGGCGCTGAATATGGGGTATCAGGTGATCGACAGCGCCAGCGTGATTGCTACCCATGTGAACAAGATTGTACGCAGCTATATTCCTGATTTGTTTAACTATGACGATATTACGCAGTTACATAACCGTTTATCGTCGATGGCACCACGGCTGGCGGAAGATTTAAGCGCGGCGCTGAATTACAGCCAGTTGCTGAAAGTGTACCGCGCGCTGCTGACCGAAGGCGTTTCCCTGCGCGATATCGTCACCATCGCCACCGTGCTGGTCGCCAGTAGCGCGGCGACGAAAGATCCTATTCTGCTGGCAGCCGATGTGCGCCTGGCACTGCGGCGCAGCATTACCCATCCGTTCGTGCGCAAGCAGGAGCTGACGGTGTATACGCTGAACAATGAGCTGGAAAATCTGCTCACCAACGTGGTGAATCAGGCGCAACAGGCTGGCAAAGTGATGCTCGACAGCGTGCCGGTCGACCCGAATATGCTCAACCAATTTCAGACGACGATGCCGCAGGTAAAGGAGCAGATGAAAGCGGCAGGAAAAGATCCGGTGCTGCTGGTGCCGCCGCAGCTGCGCCCTTTGCTGGCGCGCTACGCAAGATTGTTTGCGCCGGGGCTGCATGTGCTGTCGTATAACGAAGTGCCGGATGAGCTAGAGTTGAAGATTATGGGGTCGTTGATGTAGGCCCCGGTGCACCACCGCCGGATGCGGCGTAAACGCCTTATCCGGCCTACGGTTAAAGCACGAGTTGTAGGCCGGATAAGCGTAAGCGCATCCGGCACCAGCGCACAGTTAAAAAATAATACGCTCACCGGCACTTAAATCCGTTACGTCTCCCGCCCAATCGATAGGATATAACCCTTTCGCGACATCGCGATGGAACGTTGAAAATGGCCAATCACACACTTGATTAACCCAACCATGTTTTACAGGATTTATATAAATATAATCAACATGATGGCGATAATCTTTGGTATTACGGATGGCGTGCTCCCAAAAACGGGGTTGCCAGATATTTTTCAATTCGCAAGCTTGAGTGAACTGTTTTTTAATCTCCCGCCAGCGAGAGGAAAAATCATCATCGTTTTGGGGTAATGTCCAGATACAGTGCATATGCTCAGGCAAAACGACCCAGGCGTTAATTTCAAAAGGTCTGGCCCGCTTAACTTTAACAATGGCGTTACGAAGGATCTGGTACTGGGTGGTCAAAAGTTGGCTTCGACGATTTCGCAAATTTACCGTGAAAAACCATGTTCCCCCCTTGATGTAATAACGACGATATTCAGACATAGCGACTCCTTTTTCTCAACGGTAAGAAGAAAAGAAAAAGTCGACAATAAGGTTGTGTTATATTGGGAAAGCGGCTAGCAAAAAATTCTCAGACTCGTAGGCCTGATAAGACGCACCAGCGTCGCATCAGGCACCAGCGCACCACCGCCGGATGCGGCGTAAACGCCTTATCCGTTTACAAAATCGTCTCTTCCGTCAAAATCCGCCGCGCGCCCAAAAAATGATCCTGCCAGAAAGGTTCTCCTAACCGACTTATCCGAATGGTTTCGCCAGTACGCGGCGACTCGATAAATTGCCCATCGCCCAGATACACGCCCATATGATCGGCAATCTCGCGGCTGTGGATATGAAAAAACAGCAGATCGCCCCGGCGCAGATCGTTATTCGCCACAATGGTTGCCCGGCGATAGTGGTACATCTCGTTGGCCGTGCGCGGGAGTTTTGCCTCGAGGATCTTGTTGTAGG
The DNA here is from genome assembly GCA_003315335.1 of Pseudocitrobacter faecalis. Lineage (GTDB taxonomy): Bacteria > Pseudomonadota > Gammaproteobacteria > Enterobacterales > Enterobacteriaceae > Pseudocitrobacter > Pseudocitrobacter faecalis. The sequence continues at coordinate 104,139 of QNRL01000007.1, read as the reverse complement.
CATAAAAAACTAACCCACTACAATCGAAGCCTTGATCGGGCCGCGTGCCGCCCCACACGTAGGGCTTGCCAAGCTGCTGCTCCAGACGGTGAATCGCCACCTCAGTGATATTGTGCAGATGGTCACTGCTTAAGAAATGATTGTTTTCCGCCAGCGCCTGCCAGCGTCTGTCATTCGCCTTGAGCGGCGCAGGAAACCATTCAGGATGCAGTTTAATCTGCTCGCGGTTATGCTGGCGCAGCGCCCTTCTACTTTCAGCATTGCCTTCAACAATATAGCTGGCCTGTTTTTTCAAATGTACCTGGTACTGTTTTAGCAGCCGCGCACGGTTTTGCATCCGCTCGTGGGCGGCGTAGCTGAAGGAAGCGTGCGATGCGACAGTAAACGACATAGCAGGGAGCAGAACGCACCATGTAAACAAACAGCGCGCGAGGGGGTACACAGACATAACGGGCAAAAACCGGGTAAAAAACAGACGCTGATTTTACCGAACCGATGCCCAAAGCAGGGTTAATAATGGCTTATTAAAACATTATTAACCCCGGTTCGCCGCTAATCAAAACAGCGATTTCGTCGTCCAGATTCGGCTCTGCCAGCGTCGGTACATCAACGCGGCTCTCACGCCCTCATCAATAATGTACGCCAACCATACTCCCACCAGCCCCAGACCGGCGGAAATACCCAGAACGAACGAGAACGGCAGGCTGACAATCCACATCACAATAATTCCGCAGATAAACGGAAAACGCACATCCCCGGTTGAGTTGAGTGAGCTGATCACGATGATGTTGGTGGCACGCCCAAGCTCCAGCAAAATGGAGTACATAAACAGCACCCGCGCCATTTCAATAATCGTTTCGCTTGGCGTAAACAGCGCCATTATAGGCCTTGCGAACGTTGCCAGCAGCGCACTCACCAGCAAGGCAATGAACAAGCCAATTCGCCAACTGCGCATTCCCTGACGATAAGCGGTATCCAGCTCTCGCGCGCCAATCGCCCGGCCAATGATAATTTGCGAGGCCTGGCCTATCGACATGGCAAACAGCGCGACAAACTGACTGATGCTGGAAGCGTAAATTTTGGTGGTCAGCGCTTCGGTACCCAACAGCGCGATAATGGCCGTCACCACCAGTTGGGAACCTGCATAGGATAAGTTCTCGCCGGCGGACGGCAGACCGTATTGCAGGATAGAACTGAGCATTTTGCGCGAGCACTGTTTCAGTTTCTGCCAGCGAAAACGATAGCCAATGTATTTATTCAGCAGCCAGACGCTCAGCGCCATGCCCACAATGTTGGCGATGCTACTGGCAATGCCGACGCCGGTCACCCCCATGTTCAGAAAATGAAGCGGGCCATAGAGGAACATATAGTTGAGAATTACGTTCACCACGCTCACCGTGATGGGCACCACCATCGCCTGACGCACGTAACCGTGGGTACGTAAAATAGGCAGCACCGAGGAGTAAAGCGCAATAATCACCGAGCTGCCGCCAATAATTTGGATAAACGGCGCACCCACGCTGACCAGGCGTTCGCTCAGCCCCAGGGCGCGCAAAAAACCTTCCCCCAGAAAAATAAAGAGAAAACTCATCAACACGCCGATGATGAAGGCCACCACCAGTCCGTTAGTTATCACGTATTCCACGCGGTGAAACTTTTTCGCGCCAATAAGCTGTGCAACAACAATCTGCACACCTACGGTCAAAAAGCCGTAAAAGATAACCGAGATAGCCAGAATCTGACTGGCGACACCGGTCGCCGCCACCGCTTCATCAGAATAGTGCCCCAGCATAAACACGCTGACGTAGTTCATCAGCAATCGCAGCAACTGCTCGACAAATATCGGCCAGGCCAATGTATAAAGCCCCAGCCGAAAGGTATTTTCACCACCACACATCGCCCGTCATCCCTGTTATTGAACACTTTTTAAATAGCGGTGAATGATGATCAACCATCTTCACTCACGCGGTCTATGGCGGCGTATAAAATCAGAAAAGCGCACACTGGTAGGAGGTGATATTCCCAACTCAACCCTTTCGCAGCGCAAGCGATTCGTACTATATTCATCGACATCTTTTTTAAGGGAGTGAACAGATGAAACGTACCTTACTGGCGATGATCACCCTGATGGCAAGCGGCCTGGCACTGGCGGATGAATGCAATGACGCCAGCACTCAGAGCGACCTGAATCAATGCACTGCCGCTCAATATCAGGCGGCGGATAAGAAGTTAAACGAGACGTATCAGGCAGCACAAAAGCGGGCACAGGAACCGCAGCGTGAGCAATTGAGAAAAGCGCAGAACGCATGGATTGCTTCCCGCGATGCCGATTGCGAACTGCTCAGTTCCAGTAGCGAAGGTGGTAGCGTGCAGCCAATGGTGCGTAACCAGTGCCTGACGGATAAAACCGCCGAGCGGGAAGCCTTTCTCGCTTCCCTGTTACAGTGCGAGGAGGGAGACCTGAGTTGCCCGCTGCCGCCCGCGAACGCCAATTAACGGACACGAATGCCTTCGATAATCATCTGCTGCACATTGTCGACCGTGCGCTGAAAGAAGGCTTCATCCTGCAATGTCGCGCCCGTCACGGCTTCCACCTGGGTGGCAAAATCCGCATAGTGCTGGGTCGTTGCCCAAATCATAAAAATGAGGTGATGGGGATCGACTGGTGCGAGTTTCCCTGTATTGACCCACGCGGCGATAATCGCGGATTTTGCCTCGACCAGCGCCTTCAAATCGCCTGTCAGTTCGTTCATCAGCAACGGCGCGCCTTGCAGCATCTCAAGGCAGAACAGTCGCGACGCCTGCGGGTAGTCACGTGAGACTTCCAGCTTCAGCCTGATGTACTCTCTGATTGCCACCAGCGGGGCGAGATCTTCACGAAATGCTTTAAGGGGCGCCAGCCAGATAGCCAGAATTTGCCGCATCACGGCGATATAAAGCGCCTCTTTAGAGGGATAGTAGTAGAGCAGATTGGTTTTTGACACGCCGGCAAGCTCCGCCACCTGCTCCAGGCGTGTGCCATGAATACCGAACTGGGAAAAAGTATCGAGCGCAGCCGAAAGAATGGCTTGTTTTTTTGCACTGACTGCCTGCGAGCGTTTTCCGCTTTTCTTAGTTGCGTCCTGAGCCATACGCCCTCTCCTGTAATTAGCCTCCACAGCATAGCAAAAGCGGGAGGCATACACAGGCGTGATACTTACGGCTCATGATTAAGTGATGCTTCCGTAGCCGATTGCGGTATCTTTTTACGCTTAAATTTCATTTCACTGACCAGTACGCCCACCACAATAAAGGCGGCACCGAGTAGCGCCAGCGCGGGTAAACGCTCCCCCGCCAGTCGGCCAAAAATCCCCGCCCATACGGGTTCACCGGTATAAATAACCGTCGCGCGCGTCGGCGATACGCTGCGCTGGGCCCAGTTCATGGTCACCTGAATAATGGCGCTGAAGATCCCCAGTCCCAACGCCACTATCAGCAATCCAGAGGATACAGGCGGCACGCTTTCGCCAGCAGGTACCATCATAGCGAACGCCACAATCGACGCCGTCGCCAGTTGTACAACGGTCACCCGCCGCACATCGACTTTCCCTGCCCAGGCGCTGATAAGAATAATTTCAGCAGCAATCGCCACCGCGCTGGCAAGCGTAATCAGCTCGCCCTGCCCGAGCGCCAGCAAATCGCCATTTGGCCCGGCAAGAAAAATCAGCCCGATAAAAGCCAGCACGATGCCCACGCAGGACATCAGACCCGGCATTCTCCCCAGGCAGAGCCACTGCAACAGCGGCACCAGCGGAACATACATGGCGGTAATAAAAGCGGATTTACTGCTGGGAATCGACTGCAATCCCCAGGTTTGCAGGCTGTAGCCCAGCGCAATGGCGATACCAATCACCATGCCTGCTTTCAATTCAAGACGTGTCAAACCACGCAGTGAGCGCGCGCAAAGCACTCCAACGGCGACCGCTGCCATCGCAAAGCGTACGCCAACGAAAAAGAACGGCCCACTGAGGGAGACCGCGTACTGCACGGCGAGAAAAGTGCCGCCCCAGAACATGGTGATGAGGATCAGGATAGCTTCCTGAGGCTTAACAGAGAATGCGTAGCGTGAGAAAAAAGACATGATGCCGCCGGGAAATCAAACAGCCTTACAGTGTGCAGTGAGCGAGGTCACAGTTCAAGGCGGAGACGCGAAATAAAAAGCCGCCGGATCCATCGGCGGCGGAGGGGGTTACAGAGTGCATAAACACTCGCTACGGATTAACTCAGCCCTGTGAGAGGTTAGCTGTTGCGGTTGCTACCATGGCTGTTTTTCCCTCCCTTTTTACCTGCTTCGGAGGCGCGCTGCGGATCATTTTTGAAATTACCGCCGCTGTGCTGGCCACCCTTACGACCTGCTTCTGATGCTCTGTCCCGGTCTTCAGCAAAGTTACCTGAACCACCACGATGATTTGCCATTTCTGACCTCCAGTTGATTAGACATCATATTGCATTACGTGAAATCAGGGAGTCATTCCCCCGCAGCAATGGCGTTGACCATTTTTTGTGCTGCGTGACACTAAGCTTAGCGAACTACGCAGGTTTATGAGGGGGTTTGTAACATTTTGTAATGGGTTCATGGCCTCAGAACACCGTTACGATAAGAACGCGTCATAATTAACTCTTATCTCAACGAAAAAATGCATAAGAGAAAGTGTGTCATGATGCTTCTGTCTGCCCCTTAACAATAAGGGGCAGAGAGTCAGGTGCGCTTAACGCACGTTCTTAATCACTTTAACCGTATAACGACCATCGGCTTGTCGATAAGCGCCATGGATATCCGTTTCAAACCCAGGATACCAGGCACCAATGTCACAGAGCATTTGTATGAACTCAAGCGTAGGGCGATTCTCCTCGGTTAGCATCTCTCCGGGCATCACCAGAGGTACACCTGGCGGGTACGGCAGAATCATGTTGGCACTGACCCGCCCAATCATGTCGTCGACGTATATCTCCTCTACCTCGCCATGAAGCTCTTTCTGGAAAGCCGCATGAGGGTTCATCACCATCGCGGGTAAATTCTCAAAAGCGCGGAACATTAACTCTGGCAACTTGTGCTGGCGAATCAGTTGATGAATGCCGTTTGCCAGCTCCTGAATGCGCATACCGGCATAGAACGTGGGCTGCTTTTCATAGACCGAGGGCAGCATCTCTTTGACGAGCTCGTTACGATCGTAGGCACATTTGAAATCATTTAATGCTCGCAGCAGGCTCAGCGCTTTGGTTTTATTGATACCAATACTGAACAGGAATAAGAGGTTATAGGGGCCTGTTTTCTCGACAATAATGCCATGCTGATCGAGATATCTGGCCACGATGGATGCCGGAATCCCCTGCTCCTCCATTTTGCCCTGTTTATCCATACCAGGAGTGAGCAGAGTGACTTTAATGGGATCAAGGAACATGTGCCCATCATCGATATTTTTGAATCCGTGCCATTCTGCTTCCGGTGTAAGATTCCAACAGCAAGGTGCCAGAGGTTCATCGTCTGGCTGCCAGACGTCGAAGAACCAGCTATTTGAAGCGGACTTAATCTTTTTAATCTCTTTACGGAAACGAACGGCGCGCAGGATGGAGTTTTCCATCAATCGCTTACCCGTATTTCCTTTCATCATCGCCGCAGAGGTTTCAATCGAGGCAACAATACCGTAGTGAGGCGACGTAGAAGTATGCATCATAAACGCTTCGTTGAAGGTCTCCTCTTCCACCTCCCCTTTAATATGAATCATTGAAGCCTGGGAAAAAGCGGCCAACAATTTATGTGTAGACTGCGTTTCATATATCACTTTACCCGGTACACGCTCGCCACTCATTCCACACAACCCTTTGTAGATGGGGCTGAAATTGGTATAGGGCACCCAGGCAGAATCAAAGTGAATGGATTTTACATCCAGCGTCTGTTTAATGTAGTCAGTGTTATAAAGTAGCCCGTCATAGGTGGAGTTGGTGATCACGGCATGAACGGGCCAGGTCGCACCTGGCGTCTGTTTTATACGCGCTTCGATCGTTTCGCGAGCAAACTCGCTGCGAGGAATACCGCCTAAAATTCCCCACGCGTTTCGCGTTGGACGAAAGTAGATTGGCGTGACGTCGCTCATGATCATTAAATGGGTCAGCGATTTGTGGCAATTACGGTCAACTAAAATAGTGCTTCCCGCAGGTGCGGCGTACATGCCCACAATCTTATTGGCTGTCGATGTGCCGTTTGTCACCATGTAGCTGCGGTCGGCGTTAAATGCCTCAGCGATATAATTCTCTGCTTCACGATGAGGGCCGGAGTGGTCAAGAAGCGAACCGAGTTCAGACACAGACACCGAGATATCTGACTTCATGGTATTTGCGCCAAAAAAGTCATAGAAAAGACTCCCCACTGGGCTTTGCTGGAAAGCCGTTCCGCCCATATGGCCCGGTGTGCAAAACGTGTATTTCCCTTCGTCTACATAGCGAAACAGCGCTTTCGTAAACGGTGGAAGAATCGCATCAAAATAGGCGTCAGTTCCGCGCTGAATGCGTGCGGCAATCTCATCCACCTCGTCAAAAGCATATTCGAAAAAATGAAGGTTAAGGCCAAGATCCTCTACATTTATTTCGAGCTGCTTACGCTGACTTGAAAATGCATACATTGGCAACTGTTCATTTAATCCTGAGATATTTTTTGGTAAGAGCACTGACCATGTATCCCAGTCAAAAACAACACCACATACTTTCGCGTTATTTTCAACCAACTCCATGAGGTCATCCACATCCTCTGGATAAATAATACGATACTGTTCTGCCAGTAACTTTTTATGCAGTTCTTCGATAGGTGCTTCTTTTGCCAGAACACCAAAGTGATTCATGATTGCAATTATTTTCATTTTCTTATCCCTGATAAGCCGTTACTGCGCTCTCATCCTTTTTCTGGATAAACATGCCCCAGAAAGTCCAGCCAGAGAATGTGACTAACGCCCCCAACATCATGGCTTCTTCACCAGATGAATAAAGTGCATAGAAGCTATAGATAGTACCCAGCAGTGCAATAAATGTGTTGGCTTTCATCTGCCCACCAGGAATTGCTGCTAATTTTTGCATCGGTATTAACGCTGCCATGGAGAGAACATAAGGCACCAAATTAGTTACGACAGCCAGATTAACCAAACTATTAAATTGTTTATTCAACGACGGACTTATGGTCATCAATGCCAGTAACGTCTGAATAATGCCTAAAATAATCATGCCAACAACGGGCGCATCTTTCGCCGTGACGCGTGAAAACACGCGAGGGAAATAACCGATATCGGCCGAAGATTTGAAGACCTGGGCCACGGTAAACTGCCAGCCCAGCAGCGATCCAATGCAGGCCAGCGCCATCAGGAACATAACAATGCTTCCGACCACCGGCGTAAACATTGAAGCATAAGCCAAACCAAACGGTGCTGTAGAGTGCAGAAGATCGAGATTCGGGACAATACCCGCGATAACGTTAGTGGATAAAATATAGATAACGGCGCAAACCAGCGTACCGCCGAAAACGGCAATGGGAACATTTTTTTGCGGATTATCGACAGCATCCATATTCGCACAGGCAGATTCTAATCCCAGGAATGCCCACAGCGTCATAGAGATTGACGTTGAAATTGCGGAGAAGAAATCCATATTATTGGGATTCCATGCGCTAATATAAAGCGATGGACTAAACCAGAACCAGCCAATAACACATAACCCTACAACAGGAATAATGACGCCCCAGACGGTAACAGAACCAATTTGCCCTGTTATTTTTGCCCCGCCGAAATTTAATACAGTGGTTACCCACAGCACTGCAATTGTTGCCAGGCAAACCTGAACCGGAGTAAGTTCTGCGCCAAATAAAACCGTTCCGTAACCTACGGCAGAAATTGCAATGGCGATATTGGCGATTAATAAACTTATTGCATACGTATAATTAGCAATAAAATTTCCTGACTTTCCAAACGCATACTCTGCATAGCCGCCCATGCCGCCACTTTTCGAACTAAAGAGACCGCATTTCGAAAATGCCCATGCCAGCGCAAGCGATCCAAATGCGGTCACCAGCCAGGACAATATAGACATTGTGCCTACTTCAGCAAGCTTTGTCGGTAACATAATAATGCCTGACCCCAGCATATTCACCGCTGTTAATATCGTCAGGTGCATTACGCCCATTTTATTCCCGGGATTACTCATAATGACTTCTCTTTATAATAAAATTATAATTTCCTTGAATACGACACACTCTATCTACGCTGAAAGTTTCGCTACGTCATAAGACGCTCCTTGTATGAAAGAGATTCATTCATTAATGAAGGGGGATTTGATGGTGCGTTCCCGATATTGGGATAACGGCTGGGCCAGATTTTCTCCGGCGTGAGACCCAGCGCATCAGCAATAATGCGTTCCGCTTTTGGATAGGCACGTGAGAGCGCATTCTTGAGCGTGTCGGGCTTAAAACCTGAACGAACGGAAAGCGCGCGAATCGAGAGCCCCTGTTTATGGAGTGCCGCAACAATATCTACTCTGTGCCAGTCAGCACGATCTTCATTTGTGACCATAATTGGATTACCCTCTGCAATTACCCCTTGGGTTAACCCCATGGAGTGAATTCAATATGATGCTGCTGGCACTAGCATTGATCTCTTTTGAGATAACAAAAAGCACTAAACACAGTTTTTGTGATTTGAATCGTATTTTAATGATCTCTATGTGAACCAATCGCAGAGCTCAATGACGATGGATGGATAAAAATGAGTAATGAAGGTCGGCACATCGATGAGAAGGGTGAACTGATTTCTTTAGCGGACAGGCTCCGCTACCTGATTGGTCGTCGAAGCACCCGGGCGGCGGCGAAAGCCTGGCAACTCTCCTACTCGACCCTTAATAATTACATCACCCGGGGCACGGAACCCTCTCTTAGCGTGGCAGCCAAAATCGCTGAACTTGAAGGGGTTACCATCGAGTGGTTAGCCTGGGGGGATCGCGACGAGTCCTCTGTTACACTTCATGACGACCCTCCGGTTTATCAAGTCAACAGAGCCGAGCCCACGCAAAGCGAACCGCTACAGATGGCCTGGATGCTGGTATTCAATTCGCTCGACCGACAAGAACAAGAAGCCGTACTGAAACTGGTTCACAAAGAAGGTATTCAGGGGATCTTGCGTGAGTCGGAACAACGTCACCACCTGGCTCAGGCGTTGTCGGAACTTAACGCCTCTCAACGTCGTGATTTCTATTTTCGCGCACAGGCGCTGATTGATGCGTTAAAGTCTGAGCAAAAAAATGAGGGCTAGATTAAACCCGAAATGATCTTTATCGAGATCATTTCTCTTGCAATAACGCTCACCCTGGCAGTAAAGTACGCGATAGCGACTACTGCCCAGGAGGCTATGAGGATGGAAACTTCAGATAACGAGCAAACCTTACAAGACGAAGTCAGTGTACGTACACAAAAGCTTGCGCAGCTTCGTCAGTCAGGTAACGCCTTTCCTAACGACTTCCGTCGTGATGCAACATCGGAATCCCTGCACCATCTCTATGATGCATTCAGTGCCGAAGCACTTCGCGAGCATAAAATTAGCGTATCTGTTGCAGGGCGACTGATGACCCGGCGGGTGATGGGTAAAGCGTCGTTCTTAACGCTTCAGGATATGGGGGGAAGAATTCAGCTCTATATCAGCGAGAAGAATCTTAATGCCGGGAAATATGACACGCTTCTTAAGTTGGTCGATCAAGGCGATATTATCGGTGCATCGGGTGTGTTGTTTAAAACACAAACAGGTGAGCTGACCCTCGACTGCAAAGAGATGCGTCTTCTCACCAAAGCCGTCAAACCCTTACCCGATAAATTTCATGGGCTAACTGACCAGGAGCGGCGCTATCGACAACGTTATCTGGATCTTATCGCCAATGAAAAAACGCGCCACACTTTCAAGGTGCGTTCACGAATCATGTCGGTGATTCGCAACTTTATGCATACGCGGCACTTTATGGAAGTCGAAACGCCGATGATGCAGCTTATTCCTGGCGGTGCATCAGCGCGCCCCTTTATTACGCGTCATAATGCGTTAAATCAGGATATGTTCCTGCGCATCTCTCCTGAGCTCTATCTTAAACGCCTGGTGGTTGGCGGCTTTGAACGCGTTTTCGAGATTAACCGCAACTTCCGCAATGAGGGCATTTCACCGCGCCATAACCCAGAGTTCACCATGATGGAACTCTATATGGCTTATGCCGACTACAACGATCTCATCGACCTGACCGAAGCGCTATTCCGCCAGGTCGCCATGGAGGTTACAGGCGACACAGTGGTGACCTATGGCGAATACGCTTTTGACTTTGGTAAACCTTTTACGCGGCTGACCATGAAAGAAGCCATCGTGAAATATGGCAATAACATTCAACCGGAGGAGCTTGATTCACCGGAGAAAACGTTAGCGCTGGCACATCGTCTGGCGATTACGCCAGAGGAGAACTGGGGGAATGGGCGCCTCATCACGGAGATCTTTGACGTCGTCGCTGAAAGCCATCTGATTCAACCCACCTTTATAACCGAATATCCGGCCGAAGTTTCACCTCTGGCGCGGCGTAACGATAGCGATCCCGAGATAACCGATCGCTTCGAATTCTTTATTGGTGGACGAGAAATTGGCAATGGCTTCTCAGAACTGAATGATGCCGAAGATCAGGCTGAACGTTTTATGGCTCAGGTTGCCTCCAGAGACGCAGGGGATGATGAAGCGATGTATTACGACGCGGATTACGTCACGGCGCTGGAATATGGATTACCGCCCACGGCTGGCCTGGGAATCGGGATCGACAGGATGGTGATGCTTTTTACAGACTCGGCCACTATCCGCGATGTCATTCTCTTTCCGACTCTGCGCCCGGTAAACTGAGCGATCGCAGGAGGAAGCGAATTGTGCAATGTGGTATTGCATTTCAGTGCCAGAACAGGGTGTATTTGCAGCCTTAACGAGCATGGAGAGTTCATCATTGGGACATTGATATCAGGTGACAAACCAGCCTCAGGCGATCTGTTGGTCAGCGATCATGACGCCAATGGGCCTGCCAGCGTGTTTAACGTTACCCGAGACAGCAGGCTCACAATTGATATTCACTTTCGTACCTGTTCGGAAGTGTGTGCGCGTCACTGGCTTAAAACACGCGGAGTGACATTTTAACGTCAACGCGGGCAGTTTTTGCCCGCGTAGCTACGCTGACATATTGGTTGGGCTGCTTTCTGAGCAGGTCAATTTGTCAGATCATTTCAAAACATTAACAGTGAATCTTTATTTTACATTCAATCACATGCGTCATTGTTACAAATCAAAGAAATGGTTCTAAAGTTTGCACTCCTGTCGACACGGCTTATCTTTAAAGAAGGACAGCGAAAAGCTGTGTAACGATAAACCGAGGAGTGTTGCAGATGGCAAAAGTTCTGGTGCTTTATTATTCCATGTATGGACACATTGAGACGATGGCCAAAGCTGTCGCAGAGGGTGCAAATAAGGTTTCTGGCGCCGAAGTTGTCGTCAAACGCGTACCTGAAACCATGTCACCGGAAGCTTTCGCTAAAGCGGGCGGGAAAACGCACACCGCGCCGGTTGCCACGCCGCAGGAACTGGCTGAATATGATGCCATCATCTTTGGTACCCCTACTCGCTTCGGGAATATGTCCGGGCAGATGCGTACTTTCCTTGATCAAACCGGCGGTCTGTGGGCTTCTGGCGCGCTGTACGGCAAAATCGGTAGCGTCTTCAGTTCTACCGGCACCGGCGGCGGTCAGGAGCAGACGATAACCTCAACATGGACTACGCTTGCTCATCATGGGATGGTGATTGTTCCTATCGGCTACGGCGCACAGGAATTATTTGATGTCTCCCAGGTTCGCGGCGGCACGCCTTATGGCGCGACCACCATCGCGGGCGGCGACGGCTCACGTCAGCCGAGCGAAGAAGAACTCGCCATTGCCCGCTATCAGGGTGAATATGTCGCCGGCCTTGCGGTTAAGTTAAAAGGTTAATCTTCAGCAGGAGGATTTCTATGCCAACACAAGAAGCAAAAGCTCACCACGTCAACGAATGGGCGAGCTTGCGCAACACCTCGCCGGAAATCGCCCAGGCGATTTTTGAGGTGGCCAAATATGATGAAAAACTGGCCGAACAGATCTGGGAAGAAGGCAGTGATGAAGTCCTCGCCCTGGCGTTCAGTAAAACCGATAAAGATTCGCTCTTCTGGGGCGAGCAGACGATTGAACGTAAAAACGTTTGATGAAAGCGCTGTATGAATGACAAAGGCTCCCAATGGGAGCCTTTTTGTTATGGATGAGTCCTTGCGCGCTGACGCCCTCACCCCGCCCCTCTCCCACAGGGAGAGGAAGAAAGCCACACCGCGCTCGGTAGGCCCCCTCGCCCCTTTGGGGGGAGAGTTAGGGTGAGGGGTAAACAACTAACCTCTCCTACTTCACTGCGTCTTTCATCACCGCTTTAAACGTCTCCATCGGGCAAAAACCGTTAGCATCCACCGGGCAACCGTTCAGCGCCAGCGTCACGCGCTGCGGTGGTGATTGCAGGGTCAACGCCTGTGCGTCACGAATTTGCTTCGTGCTTTGATACAGGTACTCAATCTTCATCAAATCACGGTTTCCTTTCGCGTCATGCCAGCGCTGGAAAACGATTTTTCCGCCAATCGGGGTACGCTCATACTGGTCATGCAACTGATAAGGTTTGAAATCGAGCGCGGTCAGTAACGAGGCGATATTGGAATCATGCCCGACCATCAGCGTCACTTTGGCAGATTTGTCTGCATCTGCAACCAGCGCGTTATTGATATATTTCACCAGCGGCGCAGCAACGTTTTGCGCCACCTCTTTCGAGGTGAAGAGACTGTCCTGATAACCGTTCTTCAGCTGTGATAAGACACGCCACTGCTGGTCAGTCTTGATTTTACCCCATGCCACCTGATCGAGCGGGAAACCCTCGTAGTACTGCAACGTAAAGGCATCCACCAGCGAGTTGCCCACCTTCAACGGCCCGGAAACACCCGGCTCTTTCTGGTATTGCGCGCTGAAACTGTCTTTGGCCCCGTTCAGGTCGCATTGCTGTTTTTCTTTGCAGCTCGGTGACTGACGGTAGTCGGCAATTTGCTCCAACAGTTTATAGCTCTCGTCGAGATGCATTTGCTGGCGCTCTTTTTCCATTGCCTGCACGGCCTGCTGGCTGAACTGCGCAGAATCGACGGTGATCACCGGGTTAAAGGTCGGGTCCATGGTCCCCATTGCAGCCTGATGATGAACCGGAATATCACACCCCGGAAATGCCCCCGTGATAAAGAATTGCGCCGTCGCCACCGTGCGTTGCAGGCTATTGGCATATGCGTATACCGTGTTATCCGTCGGGCACTCGCCTGAGGTCACCATCCCCTGCTGCGCCAGCCATTCACGCATGTAATGGCCCATATAGATTTCCAGCACGCCGCCTTTGGTGGTGAGTTGCCCACCAGGGACATCCCATTCCGGCCAGCCTTGCGGGGTGGATTGTTCCAGCACGCTGCCATTATTGGCGAGCGGCGCGCGCAGATTGTGTCGGCTCATAATCAACACCTGCTGAAGCTGGTATCCCTCCGGGGAGGTCTCTGCCTGCGCGGCAACGGAGGTTAATAGTGTCGTCGCCACCGCGACGGCCAGTACGGCTTTTTTCATCCCTCAATCCTCTTTGCGTGATAACCCACCGCTTGATTGTGACAGTAATGTGACAATTTTCCGGGTGTTAGCTCGCAAAGCTGGGATTAAGCGCGTATTTTCATCACGTTGGCGAATAGTTTCCGGGTTGCCATCGTTTCGCCAATAGCCCCAGCGCGGCACACAGCAGGTAGTACACCAGACCGACAAAGATAAATATCGCCATCGGGTAGATTTGCACCCGATTGTTCACCTGCCCCGCGACGGTGGTCAGTTCCGGCACGTTAACGATAAAGGCCAGCGAGGTATCTTTCAGCAGGCCGATGAATATCCCCAGCAATGACGGCATAACATTTTTCAGCACCTGCGGCAGGAGGATAAAACGCAAACTCTGCCCCGCGCTAAAACCTTGCGTCAATGCGGCTTCATATTGCCCGGCTGAAAGCGCGCGAAGCCCCGCCAGTACCGAATGCATCACTGATGCGGCCGTAAACCAGGCCAGGGCCAACGTGACCGTCAAAGCACCTGGCAAGTCACTGCCGGTCAACATGGGTAACAGATACCAGAGCCAGAAGATGACGAAAATCAGCGGGATGCCGCGAATAATTTCCGCCCACAAATAGAGTAGCTTGCGTACCACACCGTCATAGCGCCATGCCAGGCAGGCAAGGACAATGCCGCCGGGCAGCGCCAGCACCCCGGCCCCCAACGCCATCATCAACGTCAATACCACGCCGCCCGGTTCGCCGTCCATCAATCGGCCCCAGAGTAAATAATCCAGGTTATCAATAATAACCGCCAGATTAGCGTCCATCTTCAACTCTCCCGGCGATATTCAGCGAAACCTTTTTCACCCTTTTTGCGGTTCCCACTGGCGGCGGGCCGATACGCGTGAACAGAAATCCCAACACAACTCCGGTGATGAGATACAGCACCGTGCCAACAGCAAAGGCTTCCAGCGCATGGGCGTTATAGCTCTCGATTTGTCGTACCTGATAAGTCAGTTCAGCAAAGCCGATGCCACTCGCAAGGGAAGAGAGTTTCATCAGATTGAGATACTGCCCCACGATCGGTTGCCAGGCATTCGCCAGCCCCTGCGGTAGCAGAATATGCTGCAACATTCCCCACGAGCTAAACCCTTGAGCCAGTGCCGCCTCCCGCTGACCATTCGACACGCTGTGCAGCCCAGATGCCACCTCTTCAATCAAGAACGCCGAGGTAAATACCCCAAGCCCCCATGCAGAACAGAGAAACTCCGGTGTGAGCCACCAGACATTACCCGGCAGAGTAGACCAGGCGTGGTCGTCATTGACGAAATCCCGCATGCCCTGCGGCAGCAGATTCCAGGCGGCAAAATACCAGAATAGCAACTGCACCAGCAGTGGCGTATTGCGAAACAGCGACACCCACGCGGCAGTAACCCCACGCCCCGCGCGCCCCCCCGACAAACGCAGCGCCAGAAACAGAATTGCCAGCAGGCTCGCCAGCACTATGCCTGCCAGCGTCACCCACAAGGTGGTCAGAAAACCGGAAAGGATCCATTGCAAAGGCTGCCCGGTCAGCACGCCCTGCCAGTCAAGCAAGTGAGTCACTCGGCACGCTCCTGATGCAGCGGATCGAGCACTTTTTGCAGGAACTGCACGGCGCGGGGATGCTGTGGCCGCGCAAAGAACGTCGCCGGCGGCGCGACTTCCAGCACATCACCACCATCGATAAACACCACCCGGTCAGCGATTTCACGCGCAAACTGCATTTCGTGCGTCACCACAATCATCGTAATGCCGCTGTGTGCCAGCGACTGCATGACCTGCAACACTTCGCCGATCATTTCGGGATCCAGCGCCGACGTCGGTTCATCGAATAAAATAATCTGCGGTGAGGATGAGAGTGCGCGGGCAATCGCGACGCGTTGTTGCTGGCCGCCGGAAAGCTGTGAGGGCATATGGTCAGCTTTCTCTTCCAGCCCGACCTTGCGCAGCAGTTCCAGCGCCCTGGTTTCGGCTTTGGCATGTGACCAGCCATGCACTTTCTCCAGCGCCAGCATGATATTTTGTTGGGCCGTCAGGTGGGCGTAGAGGTTAAATTGCTGAAAAACAAAGCCAATCCGGCTGCGTAACTGACGCAGTGCGTTACCCGTGAGTTGAGAGGTCGCTTTACCATCAATCAGAATTTCACCACCGCTCAGATTTTCCAGTTGGTTTATCAGGCGAATCAGCGTCGATTTCCCTGAGCCTGATGGCCCCAAAATCGCCACGACTTCCCCGGCATTAATGGTTAAATCGATACCGTTCAGCACACGATGGTCGCCATAGCTTTTCACCGCCTGACGAAACTGCACGCTCGCTTGCTGAAGATGAGAGAAATCCGCGGCCTTCGCCGCGGAACGAGAGAATAACGCCGACAACATATTATTTTGCTTCTATGGTAAAGGAACGTGGCTGTGGCGCTTTCGTCGCCGGGCCAAACCAAGTGTCGTAAATTTTCACCGCTTCGCCCGATTTTTCCAGGCTCACCAGTTCATCATTCACCGCTTTTAACAGCGCGGGTTCGCCTTTTTTTACGCCGACGCCAATCTCTTCTTTGCTCAGTAAATCCGGGATAATTTTGAATTTCGCTTTATCCGGCGCTTCTCCCAGCAGCCCCGCCAGAATGGTACTGTCCTGCGTTATCGCCTGAACATTGCCGTTGCGCAGTGCGGTAAGCGCCAGCGGAATATCGTCATAGGAAAGCACGCGCGCCTGCGGATAACGCTGATGCAACGTCTGTTCGCCGGTAGTGCCTTTTACCGCACCAATGCGCGCTTTGCTGTAATCATCCAGTTTATCGCCAGACGCCGCTGGCACCAGGAACTGCTGGCCGGTCACGAAATAAGGCGTTGAGAAATCAATTACCTGCGCACGTTCCGGGGTAATGGTGATATCCGCAACGATGAGGTCTGCCTTGCCCGATTGCAGTAGCGGAATGCGGTTAGCCGGGTTGGTCGCCACCAGTTCCAGTTTCACGCCCAGTGATTTTGCCAGTGCTTTAGCAAAATCAATGTCATACCCCACCAGCTCATGGGTTTTGGCATCGACGGAGCCAAACGGTGGATTGGCGTCAAAGGTTGCCACTTTCACCACGCCTTTGGCTTTAATATCTGCCAGCTGGTCGGCCTGCGCCGGAATAGCCGCCAGTGTACTGAAGGCCAGCCCGACAAATATTGCCAGCGTCTGTGCGGTATGTAATTTCAGTGCCATAGTTTTTCTCCGATATCCCTGTTTTTGTTGTGTGCTGTTACGCTCCCATAAGCTTTCGCTCTCACCAAATAACGAATCTTTATTATCAAGAGCAAAAAAATATTAGTGAAAACATTGTTATATGAAGGTAAATGAATTAACAAAATCTAATGCCAGTTATCGCAAAAGGTCAGCCAATATTGTTATTTCATCTTTTTAAAGGAAGGGGGTTTACTGTTTTTATACGGTTAAAATGACGTTGGAGAAAAGAATGAAAATATTGCTAACAGCGCTTTTGCAGCGTCTGCAACAAATATGGCTGGGGTCCGATGAACATAGCGTGGAGCGCGTTATTGAATCAGTGCTCCCGGTCGCGAGCTTGTACGGCGTTGATGTTGCCAATATTGAGCCGGAGTGGTTCCGTGACAAAGCACGCTGAGAAACGTCTTATCCGCGAAACCTACTGGAATGAACTGTGCACTCACCTTGCTAACTGATTGACCGCGTCACCTCCTGGGACGACAGTCAATGCCGCGCTATTCGTGAATGGCAATCCTGTCTGCTACCTGCTCCGCCAGGCGCAACACCTCCCGCGTCATCGGCGTATCCAGTCGAATTTTTAGCTGCCCGACAACCCGGCCCTGAATCGGCTCACAACTGCTGTAAACCAACCGAGCGTTGCCTCCCAGCACGCGAGTAATGTGCTGGAGATCAGGCTCCAGCCCGCTGACACCATTAAAATGCAGAGTAATAAGTTGCTGACCGTCCTCCACCTGAGTACCGCTTTCTGCGCGGCCATGATGCAACGTTCCGAGCATCCCTCGGGTCACCTCGTGCTGCGGATCGCCAAAGACACGCCACACCTCCCCCTGCTCTACGATTTGCCCTTTCTCAATAACCGCCACCCGATCGCAGAGTGTGCGAATCACGTCCATTTCGTGGGTAATCAGAATGATAGTCAGCCCAAGCCGCTGATTGATCTCTTTCAGCAGTGTTAGCACCGCGAGGGTATTTTCCGGGTCCAGCGCTGAAGTGGCTTCATCGCAAAGTAAGATTTCCGGCTGCATGACCAGGGCGCGAGCAATACCGGCTCGCTGCTTTTGCCCGCCAGAAAGCCGTGACGGCCAGCTGTCACGAAGTGATTCCAGGCCTACCAGACGCAAAATCTCGTCCACCCGTTGCCGGCGTTCTTGTGCAGGTATTCCGGCCATACGCAGCGGCAGCTCAACGTTCTGCGCCACCGTTTTGGTCGACATCAAATTAAAGTGCTGAAATATCATCGCCACGCGGCGACGTAAATCGCGCAATTGTGACCGTTTACCTGTAACAGACACACCATGAATAGTGATATCGCCACTGTCGGCCTGCTCAAGGCCGTTAAACAAACGCAGTAACGTCGATTTCCCCGCGCCACTGCGGCCAATGATGCCAAAAATGTCTCCGGCATAAATATCCAGTTCGATATTATCCAGGGCTTTCACCCCATTAGCATAGGTTTTGCTAACGCCGCGAAGTTGTATTTCGGGCGTCGATTGTGTCACGCTCATCCGATTACCCTCTTAAAACCCAGGCATGATTTTTCCCTGATAGCGCGTCAGGATAAACTGACGGACTTCCGGGGAATTAAGCGCTTTTGCCAGTTTCTGGATACCGGGATCGTTAACATCGTCCGGACGTGCCACCAGATATTCGACGTACAGACTTTTTCCCTTTTCAACAATTAACGCTTTATCGGTATCAATGCCGGCTTCCAGTGCATAGTTCGCAAAGATAAAAGCAAGGTCAACCTGATTTACTGCGCGTGCCAGCATTGCGCCTTCAAGCGGGCGAATTTTAAAGTGATGCGGATTGGCGGTAATATCTTTTTCCGCTGACTGCGGATCCTGCGGATTTTTCAGGGTAATCAGACCCGCTTCACTGAGTAACACCAGCGCACGCCCCGTATTAACCGGATCGTTAGGAATGGCGATAGTGGCCCCCTCAGGCAGATCTTTCACGGTCTTATATTTACTCGAATACGCGCCGAACGGTTCAATGTGCACCCCCACAACCGGCACCAGATTGGTGTGACGGGTTTTATTGTAATCATCGAGGAACGGACGATATTGATAGTAGTTGGCATCGAGATTTTTCTCGGCCAATTGCTGGTTCGGCTGAATAAAGTCATTAAACACTTTAATCTTTAAATCCACGCCCTGCTTCGCCAGTTCCGGTTTTACAAATTCCAGAATCTCGGCGTGCGGCACCGGCGTGGCGCCCACCGTTAAGGTTTCATTCGCCAGCGCAGAGACAGAAAACAGCGCCAGCAGGCTGGCAATTAATGTTTTTTTCATTTTTATCAATCCGTTAAATACTCTATTTTCGACTCATTCGGCGTACCAGACGGTCACCGCTCATTTGTAAAATCTGCACTAACGCAATCAGTAGCACGACCGTCACCACCATCACGTCTGTTTGAAAACGTTGATAACCAAAGCGAATAGCTAAATCCCCCAACCCACCGCCGCCAATAACGCCAGCCATGGAGGTGTAATCAACCAGCACAATGGCGGTGACCGTGACAGCCGCTATCAAACCGGGCCGCGACTCCGGCAGCAGGGTATGCCAGATGAGTTGCCAGGTATTGCCCCCCATCGCCCAACTTGCCTCTACCAGACCGTGATCCACTTCGCGCAGCGAGGTTTCAACCAGGCGGGCAAAAAACGGCGCACATCCGGCAACGAGCGGGGGGATCGTGCCTTGTACACCCAGCGAGGTTCCGGTTATCAGCGTGGTGAGCGGGATCATCACAATCAGCAAAATGATGAACGGCAGCGATCGCATTATGTTCACCAGTAACGACAACGTGCGATGCAGCAACGGCGCGTAGAGCAAACGTGGCTGTCCAGTAAGATAGAGAATCACACCCAGCGGCAAGCCAATCAGCACCGTAAAGCCCAACGCCCAGGCCAACATCGTCAACGTATCGATACCGGCTTCAGCCACGTCGGGCCAGTCAATTTGCGCCAGAAACGCCAGCATTTCGCGCTCCTCAGTTCCAGTCGTGACGCGGTGGGCGCTTACCGTTCAGCACCCAATTACCGAGCAGGTGATACTTCCAACGCACCGGGTCGTGTAGCGTATGAACGCGGCCATTACGCCAGTGGCGATCGAAGTTATAACGCGGGTGCGTTGAACGCGTGCCACCCAGTTCAAACAGGCGACTCGCCGCTTCCAGCGCGGCTTCGGTGGTAAATATTTTGGCGCGCGCGACGGCAACAGAAGCCCGGGCAACGGTCTCTTCACTAAGATCATGTTTATAAAGATCGAGCACTTCTCCTGCTTTCTCGAGCAGTGCATCGGCGGCGGCAAGTCGGCTATCCAGTGCGCCAATCTGATAAATGGTAAGGGGATCGTCTCCTGCCTGTTCCACTCCCGCGTCAATCCACGGGCGGGCAAAGGTCGTGACAAACTGCACGGTATCATTGAGCGCGGCGCGAGCAATCCCTGCATCGATCGCGGCCGTCGTCAACTGGGCAAACGGCCCGGCAAGAGTCGGCGTAGCATAAGATTTCCAGGAGGGAATCAGATGAAACGCCTCTACCGCCAGATTCTCTGCCAGAACGGTACCGCTGGACGTATTACGTTGTCCGATGCACTGCCAGTCATTGATTACCGTCAGACCGGGGGTATTGCGTGGTACGAACGCCAGTTGTGTTAGTCCCTCTTCATCCAGTGCCAGCACACCCAGCCAGTGGGCATACAGCGAGCCGGTGCAGTAACCTTTTCGTCCGTTAATACGTAAACCTTCGGGCGTGCGCGTCAAGCGGGTCTGGATATCCTGCACCGTTTTTCCGCCCGTTTCCGAAAGCGCATTGGCGAAGCGGTAGCCCTGTAACACAAGGGAAAAAAAGAATTGCTGCTGATCGTCGCTCCCCTGCAAACGAATGTCTTCCAGCAGACAGTAATGATTCTGGGGAATCTGCCCCAGCGAGGGATCTGCCGCCGAAATAATGGCAATCACCTTCGCAAGCGTCACGGCAGAGACTTCCGCTCCGCCCCACCGGCGGGGAACGGTAATGCCCCATAGCCCGCTGTTGGAAAATGTATCAACAACCTCAGGAGGCACAATCCCTGTCTGGTCACGTTCCGATGCGCCCGTTTGCAGATATGCCGCGATTTCATGAGCGATGGCTATCGCTTCATCATCGCTTTGAATAAGGTGAGCGCGAGGTATGCGCTGTGTATCATTTTCTTCTGACATGCTTCTGTTCTCTTGGTGGTTGCTGTCCTTGCCTGATGCGCTGCGCTTATCAGGCCTACGGGGACTTCATCCGTTGTAGGCCGGGCAAGCGAAGCGCCCCCGGCAACAGCGCCGAACTGCGCCTGATGCGCTGCGCTTATCAGGCCTACGGGGGTTTGAGCCGTTGTAGGCCGGGCAAGCGCAGCGCCCCCGGCAATCAATCACGCCGTACCAATTCGCCACTGATACCCCGGCGGAGTGCCGTTCACGGCGTAATCCCCTACGATGCGCGCCTTATAAACGCGCGGATTATGCGAAACCAGCGTGCGCGCATTTCGCCAGTAGCGATCCAATCCCTGTGCTGAGGACGTTGCCGATGCACCAAGCGCATCAAAAAGACGCGTTACCGCATCAAGAATTAACGCAGACACCACCGTTTGCCCCTGGGCGATCTCCAGTTCCGCCTGTTGATTGGCGTTGTCCGCCGCCTCGGCATGTCCGATAGCCTCAAACGCCTGCTGCAAGGCGCGGGCACCCTGCGCCACAATGGCATTTGCGCCATACACAGCACTGTAAACCTCACCCACGACCTGCAAGATCTGCGGATCCTGCGCCGCGCGCGGGCCGTTGCCGTGGGAGTAGCTGCGCGTGCGGGTACGTACCGCCTGTGCCACATCCTGTGCGGCCGCCAGACCAATGCCGGTTAATGTCGCGAGATGCACCAGTTGATAGAACGCAGGATCGTAGGACGTCGCCGATTCATGGCGCGTCAACTCTTCTGCCAGCACGGGTGCATCGGCAAACAGCGTGGTGCCGCTGGCGGTGAGGCGCTGACCAAAACCGTCCCAGTCATCTTCTACCGTCACCCCATCCGCATGGCGATTCACCACCACATTGACCCACACGCCCTGCTCATCGCTGACGCCGGTGTTGATCCAGTCGGCATACAGCGAACCGGTGGTGTAATATTTTTTACCGTTCAGGCGATAGTGTTCGCCCTCACGCACAATCTGAGTTGTGAACGTCCCCTGCTTCGCATCACCCGGCTCACTCCAGGCGTTGCCGACCCAATCTCCCTGAGAAAGTCGGGCAAACCAGCGCGATTGTTTCCCGACATCCGTAGACGCCAGAACACTTTCGACAAACCCGAAATGCCCTCGCAGCGCCTGAGTAATATTGGAATCGGCGGCAGAAAGCTCAGTCAGCAGCGCAAAAAAGTGTGGCAAGCTGGCCCCATAGCCTCCCGCCGAGACTGGCACGCGCAGCGCGCCGAAGCGCACGGCTTTGAGCCACTGTAGCGGTTCAAACAGCAGTTCTCGCTGCTGCTCACGGGCCTGTGCACCTTCGCGAATCCGCGCAAATACCGGGCGAAAGGTTTCTGCCAGTGCGGCGTATTGCGGATCGTTATCATTGGTCTGTAGCGTCCAGAATGCGGTCATTGTTTTACCTCTTGCTTGACGTTGTCGGTATAGCGGGCAGGATCGCGGTAGGCGTGCGCCGGATGGTTTTCCGGCAGCAGCGGCCCCCGGCCAAACATTTTTTCCCGCAGCGTTTTTCCCTTGGGGTAATGCGTTCGGTAAACGCCGCGCCTTTGAAGCTCCGGCACCAGCCACTTCACCACATCATTAAAGGTTTCATGCGCCACCACATATGAAAGATTGAAGCCATCGATATCGGTCTCTTCGACCCACAGCTGAAGCTTGTCCGCGACGGTTGATGCCGATCCCACGAAGACCTGCCCCAGGCCGCCGATAGCGCCATAATCAGCAAGATCGTTTAGCGTCCACGAGGTGTCGCCCGCGGCAAAACGCGCCACCAGCCCTGAAGCCGGTTCCGGTAATTGCGGATACGGCACATCATGCGGCAGCGCAGCGAGATCAAGACCCGTCCAGCCCGAGATCAACGCCAGCGCGCCGGGGCGTGAGATATAGCGTTGATACTCTTCATATTTTTGCTGTGCTTTTTCGTCGGTCTCTTCCACAATCACCGTCACCAGGGTGTAGACCAGCACATCGTTACCCTGTCGCCCGTTGGCGATAACCTGCTCGCGCAGGGAAGCGACATAACTCTTCAGGCCGCTAAGGGTGTGAGAATTCACAAACACGCTTTCGGCGTGGCGAGACGCAAAGTTGACGCCCGCGCCGGACGAACCGGCCTGGAATAGCAGCGGTGTGCGCTGGGGCGAGGGTTCACTCATCTGCACGCCCGGCACGCGAAAATGTTCACCGTGGTGACGAATGGGATGCACTTTCTCTGGATGGGCAAAAATGCCCTTTTCCTTGTCGCGCACCACCGCATCCTGCTCCCAACTGCCTTCCAGCAGCTTATACACCACCTCCATATACTCGTCGGCGCGCTGGTAACGGGCGTCATGTTCCAGCAACGCCTGTTGCCCGGTATTGCGCGCGCCGCTGTCGAGATAAGAGGTCACGATATTCCAGCCCACGCGACCGCCGGAAAGATGATCGGCCGTCGCCAGACGGCGGGCAAAAGTGTAAGGATGCTCATAGCTGGTCGAAATGGTGACGCCTATCCCCAGATGTTCAGTGACCATGGCAACAGGCGCGATCAGCTGTAAGGGATCGTTGAGCGGGATCTGCGCCGCATCACGCAATGCAGCCTCAGTGTTACCGCCATAAACATCGTAATAACCAATCACATCGGCGATAAACAGGCCATCAAACAGCCCTTTCTCCAGCAGGCGGGCAAGCTCTGTCCAGTAGGCGAGATTTTTATACTGCCAGGCGCGATCGCGCGGATGTCGCCACAACCCGGAAGCCTGATGCCCGACGCAATTCATCTCAAAAGCATTCAGTCGTATCTGTTTTTTCATCAAGGGGCTCCCCTCGCAACACGGCGATAAAAGGTAAGAAATGCATGAAAAGGATTCAGGAAACGGCGTGGTGACTGACCAGTAAATCCAGCGCGCTCTTGCGATAGCTGGCGAGTTCACTGGCGTTACGGTCACGCGGATGCGGGAGCGAAACCGCGACATCACGCAGCACACGCCCCGGTTCGCCGCCTAAAATGACCACCCGATCGCTGAGATAAAACGCTTCATCCAGATCGTGGGTCACCAGCAGCACCGCAATCCCGTATTGACGCGCCAGATTGAGCACCAGGTTTTGCAGGTTCATGCGCGTGAACGGGTCAACGGCACTAAAGGGTTCATCCATCAGTAAAATCTTCGGGCGCCCGTACAGCCCGCGCGCAATCGCCACGCGCTGTGCCTGTCCGCCGGAGAGCTGTTTGGGCAGCTTGCCGCGATGGCTGCTGAGGCCGACATCGTTGAGCAACTGCGTCACCCAGGCCTCATCGGCGCGGTTGTCATCTTCAAAGCCAATATTTTGTTCAATGGTCAGCCACGGGAACAGACGCGCCTCCTGAAACACCACGCCGACACGGTGATCCTGGCGGGTGCTCTGCTCTTCGCCATACAGGCAACGTCCGCGATAATCCGTGTCCAGCCCGGCTGCAATTCGCAGCAGCGTACTTTTGCCGCAGCCGCTGGCACCCAGCAGGCTGACGATTTCGCCCTCGTCCAGGCGAATGTGGATATCGCGCAAAATAGTGCGTTCGGCAAAGCTTTTCTCAATGTGCTCAAGCTGTAAAATTGCCCCCATGATTAACGACCTCCTTCGTAGTTATCCCGCCAGGTCATCATGCGGTTTTCCAGTTTTTTCAGCAGGCTATCGGAGAGTTTGCCCATCATCGCAAGCGTAATAATCGCCACCAGCACCAGATCCGGGCGCGAATTTTCCCGACCATCGGTCAGCAGATAGCCGACACCCTGCGTCGCCGCCAGCAGCTCTGCCGCTACCACACAAAGCCAGGACATCGACAGCCCACTGCGCAGCCCGGTAAACAGATAAGGCCGCGCGGCAGGAAGAATAATTCGGCGGATGAGTTGCGCACCGCTCAGGCGATAGAGCGTGCCGAGTTCAATCAATTTGCGGTCGACGTTGCGAATGCCCGCCACCAGATTGAGATAAACCGGGAAGAACGCGCCAATGGCGATCAACGTGATTTTGGCGCTTTCATCGATACCCATCCAGATAAGCAGCAACGGCACCCATGCGAGGCTGGGCACCGCGCGCAGCGCCTGAAATGTTGGGTCAAGCCAGCTTTCGAGGCTGCGGCTCAACCCCACCAGCGATCCCACCAGCACGCCGAGCGATGCACCGATGGAAAAGCCGGCCAGCACGCGCAGGGAACTGGCCAGAATATGCTGCCAGAGTTCCCCCTGCGCCAGCTCGACAAAGCTGTAGAAAAGTTCTTCCGGGGGCGGCATCACCCACGCCGGGATAATCCCCAGCCGCACGATGATCTCCACCGCCAGTGCCGCCAGAATCGGCAGCGCCCAGCCGCGCAGGTTATAGCGCTTAACGGTAAATCGTCGTGGCGATTTAACCTTCGTCCCCCGCAAGATATCGGACATAGACTTATTCCCCCACAACCTGCTTGGCCAGCGCACTATCCACCAGCGTGCTCAGCGCCTTATCAGGATCGGTACCGGAACGCAAAATTTTGTCCTGTTGTAGCAGAGGGATGACCGGTTTGATGGCATTCAGATGCGCGTCGCCGGGAATCGGTTTGGTCAGGTCATAACGGCTGAGCTGAAGTTTGATAACCGGTTCCGGCAGTTTGGTTTCTGCGGCAATCACTTTCACCGCTTCGTCCGGGTTGGCAATGATCCACTGGCGCGCTTTGTCGTAAGCGGCAATCACCTGTTTGACCGTGTCGGGATGTTCCGCAAGGAATTTCTCGTTAGTATTGAGGAATGCCGCAACGCCAAATTTATCGTTGCTGTAGAGCACTTTATCTCCTGCCAGTTGCCCCGCCGCCATATGCGGATCCAGCCCGGCCCAGGCGTCAACGCGCCCCTGCTCCAGGGCGGTACGTCCATCAGGATGCTGAAGATGAACAATGTTCACATCGCTCGGCTTGAGATGGTTCGCTTCCAGCGCCCGCAGCAGGAAGAAATAGGGATCGGTGCCTTTGGTCGCGGCAATTTTCTTGCCTTTCAGTTCATCAATGGATTTCAGCGGTGAATCCTTTTGAATGAGCAGCAGGCTCGGAACGTACCAAAGATAACTGTATACCGCTTTCACCGGCTGGCCGTTGGTGCGGCTGACAAACGCCGAGATACTGGAGGTGAGCGCAAACTGGGTTGACCCGCTGTTCAGGAACTCCAGCGAGTTATTCGAGCCGCGCGATAATACCCAGCGCACTTCCGTCCCCTGCGGTTTTAATTCATCTTCCAGCCAATGATTTTTCTTAACGATAAGACTTTCCGGGGCGTAGTAAGCGTAATCGAGACTTAGTGTCGGTAACGCCTCTGCCTGGCTGTAAAAAGCGGCGAACGTCAGCGCCAGCGCAGATGCGGTTCTGGCGAAAAAGGTTTTCTTAGCGTGCATGGTGCGGCCCCAAATGTGCGATGTGATTATTGTTGTTTCTGTTTCGCCACTGTAGGGGATAGCCTTAAGGCCACAAAATAACAATTACGCAGAAGGTTATTAACATTTTTGAAATGTGGCGGGCCATTTGACCATGCTTGTGAGGTGAGGATGTGCTAAGTCGAATCCTGCGCAGGTTTGACCTGGCCCAAGAATATCCTGATCGATGTTCATCATTTCATCGAGAAATGTGCATAAACGTTTTATCCGAAACACCATGGATAATTGGTTATCAGAATGATAGGATCGGAAAAATCCGAGTTTAGGTTAACATTGACGTCCCGATTTGACCTTGGCTTTCCCTTTGACATCACAAATAGTTGCACCCGGATAATACGAATGTTGGAGTTTTTTGAAATTATTATCGCTCTTCTTATTCTAATCCTTACGACCACTTTTACTTGTCATCTATTGGGTGTTAAAGATACCAATTATAAGTACGCATCCCTTGAAGGCTTGCGCGGATTAGCCGCTGCATTGGTAGCTATTTTTCATCTTTACTGGCGTGCGGGCGGCTCTTCGGATAGGTACTGGTCTATCGATTATCTTGCCAGTAGTGAACTACGAAGAGCCATACTCCTTATTGGCGAACTTCCAGTTGGTGCCTTTTTTATGCTTTCCGGTTTTCTCTTTTTCCGTAAAGCACTCACTGAAAATTATTTCAACATCAAAGATTTTTTTATCTCTCGGATTCTCAGAATCTATCCTGCCGTAATCGCTTCACTGGCCATAATTTATTGCGCTACCGCAGTAATGAACTCCGGAATCTTTACTACACCGTTAAGCTGGGTTATCACCGCTCTGCCCTTTATTCGTGAGTATCAAGGGAGTTTAGTTAACACGTTTCCTATAAACATCACAAATTCAGGCGTTCTGTGGACGCTGGTTTGGGAAATCCGTCTCTATTTATGTATACCTTTTCTCTATATATTAATGCGTTTTACACCCTATAAAAAAATGGTGGTAATCATCGCTATGATCGGTGTCATCATTTTGGATAAA
This sequence comes from Pseudocitrobacter faecalis, assembly GCA_003315335.1. Classification (GTDB taxonomy): domain Bacteria; phylum Pseudomonadota; class Gammaproteobacteria; order Enterobacterales; family Enterobacteriaceae; genus Pseudocitrobacter; species Pseudocitrobacter faecalis. Next base: position 76,533 of record QNRL01000007.1, on the reverse strand, counting down.
ACGCGAATGATAGAAAGTAGCATTGCTGGGTATCTGATGTACTTTCTTGCAGGATTTCTTGTCGCTGCGACAAAAGATATTGAAATAAAAAGAAATAATATTATTTGTATACTTCTGCTCATCATCGCAATTATCTTCACGCGCAAAGCATATAGCTCCACCACTGCACTTTACATATTGCCCGTCTTTTGGTTGCTGAAAAACAGAGCCGATTTTTTTGGCCTTTTAGTAAGTAAACCATTCAGGATGTTGGGCACATGCAGCTTCTCCATTTATCTGATACATGGCATCACGCAAGCCGTTTCCAAACACTATTTGTTCAGCTATCACCACTATTTGTGGGCTATTGCTTCGCTAATTCTTACTGGGGTCTGCGCACCTGTATTGTATCTTTATGTAGAGCAACGCTTTATGTATCGCTCAAAACATCGACTCATGTTGCTCAAACAGTGATCAAATTCTTATACATGCTCTTTCACGTAAAACACTTGACGTTTGCCCCCGGTTATAGCGCATAATACTGTATAAACATTCAGTATTTGGAGACAGTATGTTTGTAGAACTGGTTTACGATAAACGTAACGTTGCAGGGCTGCCTGACGCGCGTGAAATCATCTTAGCGGAGCTGACTAAACGGGTACATCGCCTGTTTCCAGATGCCGATGTACGCGTAAAACCGATGCAGGCCAACGGCCTCAATAGCGACGCCAGCAAAAGCGATCGGGAAAAACTTAACCGAATGCTGGAAGAGATGTTCGAAGAAGCGGATATGTGGATGGTGGCAGAATAAAACACCAGTCATTCGACGGGCAGAGCCCACCAGGCTCTGTCCTGGGCGCCTCTCAGCAAAAATCCTTTTAGATCTCCTGCCTGAAAACAGGAGCGCAACAAGGAGAAGCGCTGAGAAGTGAATCCCCCCTTAACTGACCCGTATCAGCCAACCATCATTCTATTTTTTTGAACAAGAACCGCAAAACATTCCTATTTTCATGATCGCCGTCACACTTTATCCTTGTAGTTATCAAAACAACAACCTCCTTACTCACCCTCTGATTGTACCTGGGAGCCTCATCATGAAATCAATCAAATCTTTTGCCGTTGTCGCGACGCTGTCACTGGCTTCTCTGTTATCCACCAGCGCGCTGGCTGCCGATAATACCCGTGTTGAAGCGGGCTCAAACATCGATACGTCCGTCGGGCAGAATCATATCGATGTCAGCCACGCTTTTGATGCAGAAAATTTGACTGCCGGGAATCTGCAGTAATCACACCGCGCGAGCCTTACGGTTAAGCGACTTCCTCCAGAATCACCGCAACCCGTTGCCCGGCACGCACTGACGAGCCGGGTTGCACACTCAGATGCTGGATCACGCCATCACACGGCGCCAGCAGCGGGATCTCCATTTTCATCGACTCCAGAATTACCAGCACATCGCCTGCGCGCACGCGGCTACCTGCGGCGGCCTGCACCTGCCAGAGATTCCCGGAGATGGGGCTCTCCACACCCTGCTCTCCCATCTGGAGTGGTGCATCTGCGTCTTCTTGCGCCACGCTCTCCTGGCTGTCGAAATGCGCCTGTCCGCTGGCGATCCAGCGATCGCGTTCCTCATTGAACGCCCGCTGCTGATGCTCTCGAAACGCGTCAATCTCCTGCGCTTCACGTTCAAGAAACTGCTGATACTCCGCCAGCCGCAGCGTGCTGTGCTCAATGCGCAACGGATAGCGCCCGAGCGGGAAATCGCGGCGAATTTGCAGTAAGTCCTCTCCCGAAACGGGATAAAAACGGATCTGGTCAAAAAAGCGCAGCAGCCACGGCTTGCCGTCGAAATCGGCGACGTGATGATAGCGATTCCACATTTGAAGCGTTCGCCCGACAAACTGATAACCGCCCGGCCCCTCCATGCCATACACGCAGAGATAAGCCCCGCCGATGCCTACCGAGTTTTCCGCAGTCCAGGTTCGCGCCGGGTTGTATTTGGTGGTCACCAGACGGTGGCGAGGATCCAGCGGCGTCGCCACTGGCGCCCCCAGATAGACATCCCCTAACCCCATCACCAGATAGCTGGCGTCAAACACCGTATCCCAGACCGCCTGTTCATCGGGCAGATCGTTGATCCGACGAATGAATTCGAGGTTGCTCGGGCACCAGGGCGCGTCCGGTCGCACGGTGGTCATGTATTTATCAATCGCCTTGCGGCAGGCCGGGTCATCCCATGAGAGCGGAAGATGCACTACTCGCGTGGGCACCTGTAGATCGTCACTGCCGCAAACGGAATGCCATTCATCGCGCACCCACGCCAGCAACGCATCAAGCGCCAGCGTTTCCGGCTCAAAATGCACCTGTAAAGATCGAATGCCTGGCGTCAGGTCAACAACACCTGGCCGCGATGCGCGCTCCAGCGCCTGCATCAGGGCGTGGATGCGAAAACGCAGCACCAGATCCAGCTCCGGTTCCCCGGCTTCCAGCAGCAAATGCGTGTCGCCCGATACGCGCGCAATCAGCCGCTTATCCCCCTCACCGCAGTTCATCACGATCGGCGAGTTTAACGCGGCAGGCTGCCATCCATTGTCGATGGCTTGCAGTGTATCTATTTCCATATCCTGCGACTGCGCAAGCTGACGCGCGGTTTTCAGGCTGACAGGAACAAAGCGGATTTTGTCTCCCGCCTTTAGCTGACCTAGCTGCCAGAGATCGGCTTCGATAACGGTGACCGGGCAAACAAACCCGCCCAGGCTCGGGCCATCCGGCCCAAGAATGACGGGCATATCGCCGGTAAAATCAACCGCGCCCACCGCATAGGGATTATCGTGAATATTCGATGGATGCAGCCCCGCTTCGCCACCGCTCTCACGTGCCCAAAGGGGTTTCGGGCCGATCAAGCGCACCCCCGTACGGCTGGAGTTAAAGTGAACTTCCCAGTCGGTGGCGAAGAAGGTGTCAATGTAGCTTTCGGCAAAGAATTCCGGCGCACCGTGCGGGCCGTAGATTACGCGCAGCGTGCGCACATCCGGCAAGTGCATTTCCAGCGATGCGGGCAGCGTCGCCTGCTGTGCGTCACGGCATTCGCCAAGATGTAGCACATCGCCCGCGCGCAACGCGCGCCCGGCATGCCCACCGAACTGGCCGAGAGTGAAGGTACTTTTGCTGCCGAGATACATGGGTACCTGGATGCCGCCACGCAAACATACGTAGCTTCGCACGCCAGCCCCCGTGATTTCGCCGATTTTCAACGTCGATCCGGCGGGGATGGTGAACGTTCGGTTCATCACCTGCGCGATGCCATCAAGCGTTACGGGAATTGCTGCGCCGCAGACAACCGCCACCGCCGCCGTATTAAATTTCAGGGTGGGGCCGCTGAGGGTTATCTCCAGCGCAGCCTCCCCTTCCGGGTTACCGAGCAGGCGATTACCCAGACGCAATGCCCGGTTATCCATTGGGCCTGAAGGGGGCACGCCGACGGCCCAGTAGCCCAGTCGCCCTGGATAATCCTGCACGCTGGTTTGCGTTCCGGCGCTCATCACCTCAACGGTATTCGCCTGATAGTGCAACGCGTCCAGGCAGCGGGTCCAGGGTTCGCCCTGGCTAAACGGTGCAAACGTCAGAATTTGCTGGAGATAAAGGCGATTGGTTTCAACTCCATATAAACGCGTTTCGGCAAGCGCGTTATTCAGGGCCGTTATCGCCTCTGCCCGGTTATCACGCCAGCTAATCATTTTAGCCAGCATCGGGTCGAAGAACGGCGGCACCTCGCATCCGGCTTCAATCCAGCGGTCAATGCGCAGCGTCGCGCCATCTGCAGGTGGAAAAACGACCTCGGTCAGTAAACCCGGCGATGGCTGAAACTGACGCCCCGGATCTTCAGCATAGATACGCGCCTGAATCGCGTGGCCGCGCGGCGTTAACCCGGCAGAAAGCGTTGATAAGGGAGGGAGCTCCCCGGCGGCCAGTTCAATCATCCAGCGAACCAGATCCACACCCCACACCTGTTCCGTGACGCCGTGCTCCACCTGCAAACGGGTATTCACTTCGAGGAAATAGAACTGCGCGGCGAGGCTGTCATAAACAAACTCCACCGTACCCGCACTGCGGTAGTTCACCGCTTTGCCAAGAGCAATGGCGGCCTCACACAACGCGTCGCTCATCCCGTCCGGCAGATTCGGCGCGGGCGTCTCTTCAATCACTTTTTGGTTACGACGCTGAACCGAACAGTCGCGCACGCCGAGCGCGATGACATCACCTTTTCCGTCGCCAAAAATCTGCACTTCCAGATGACGGGCGCGTTCAATGTACTTTTCCAGAAAGACGCCGGCGTCGCTAAAGTTGTTCTGCCCCAAACGCACGACAGCGTCGAACGACTCGCTGAGTTCTCGCGCATCCCGGCACACGCGCATCCCAATTCCACCGCCGCCCGCCGTACTTTTCAGCATCACCGGATAGCCTATCAATGCGGCCTGCTGGCAGGCTTCCTGCGCATCCGCCAGCAGTTCCGTTCCTTCCAGCATCGGCACGCCCTGTGCTTTCGCCAGCGCGCGTGCGGTGTGCTTCAGCCCAAAAGTTCGCAGTTGCTCAGGCGTTGGGCCCACGAATGCCAGCCCAGCGGCCTCGCAGGCTTCGGCAAAGGCCGCGTTTTCCGACAGAAAACCGTATCCGGGATGAATCGCGCCGGCCCCGCGGCTTTTAGCGGCGGCGATAATGTTGTCGATAACCAGATAAGTGTGTGCCGCCGGGCCTTCGCCAAGGCTTATCGCCTCATCAGCGTCACGGATGTGCAGGCTGCTGAGGTCAGCCTCAGAATAGACCGCCACGCCCTTAATGTGCATAGCGCGCAAGGTACGTAAAATTCGACAGGCGATAGCGCCGCGATTGGCAATGAGGAGTTTTGTGAACATAATGATGACTCAATTCTGGCGGGTCGTCCCGCGATAAAGTCATTCCCCTGAGGTCGTCCTCAGGGTACACGCGCTTACGCTTTCGGCGTCGGCGTGTGGTTCAGGCGATCGGCACGGGCGGCAAACAGGCGAAAAATCACCTTGCGCCAGCGTTGCCAGCGGGTCAGTTCCATACCAGCACCTCGGCAGGCGTTGGGTTCCAGCCATTGCACGGGTTGTTAAGCTGGGGGCAGTTGGAGATAAGCACCATCACGTTGCATTCAGCAATCAGCTCCACATACTTACCCGCCCCCGAGATACCGTCTTCGAAGGTCAATCCCCCCTCTGGCGTCACCGGCACGTTCATAAAGAAGTTGATGTTGGCGCTGATATCGCGCTTATGCAGCCGACCATCGTGCAGGCAGGCGCACAGAAAGTTATCGCGGCAACTGTGCATGTAACGTTTGTCCAGCGAATAGCGCACAGTATTACTCTCCTGAGCACAAGCGCCGCCAAGAGTGTCATGACGCCCGCAGGTGTCAGCCACTATCGTTAACAACGGATTACCAAGGTTAGAGTAAAGCACGCTGCCGGTGGTCAAATAGGCATTCCCCTGGCGGCGCAACGTCCGCTGCACGTCATAGCGTTCACGCGGGTTATCCGCGTTGTAGAACAGGGTGTCGATAGCCTGATTACCTTCGAGATCGAGCAAACGTAAAGTTTGCCCCTTTTTCACTTCAAACAAATAGGGCTCGCCCGCCGGGATCACGTGGCGGAACACCGCGTCTTGCGGATGGCGTGGGCTGGTCATCGTGGTCATCACAGGCTCCTTAACGGGTGAAAAGTTGCGTATTCAAAAACGCGCGCTGATTTTCATCGCGCGTGAACAGCGCGGCTGTTGTAGCCTGCTCATCGCAAGCCTGGTACCAGCTCAGTTGAACCGGATGCGGCGCATAATCCGTGTCAGGGTTTTGCGGATGCGGCAGTGCGGTCAGGACGATCAACACGTCCATCGGGGCAAAAAGTTCGACGTAATTACCCGCCTGCGAATGCCCGCGCACAAAATGGAAGTCGCCATTTTCATCCACCGTCACTTTGCTGAAGAAATTCACCACCATCAGCAAATCTTCCAGACCAAGCTCCCATTTACCCAACTCCACCAGCAGGTTATCGACGCCGTTGCGATAAAAGCCGTTGCGCAGTTCCTGATAGCGTCCGGTACCATACTTTTCCGCGGTCTCCTGCGCATTTAACACGCCGCCAAAAGGGTCATGCCAGCCGCAGGTATCGGCAACAATGCCCGCCAGCACGCGCCCCATGTCGGAGTAGAAACAGTGCCCGGCAGTGAGACGCGCAGTGTGCTGCCCTTTCAGGGTATCGGGCAGATTGAGCCGTTCACTTTTCTCGTGTGGGTTGAGCATCATCATGCTGACGTTGGCATCGCCATCGATATCGGTCAGACGCAGGATCTGCCCGCGCCGCAGAATAAACGACGCCTGACCGCCGCCCGGCACCTGCTCTTCACGCAGGCTCGATGTAGTGTGAAGTCGTGGTTTCATCAGATTCTCTCCTTATGGGAAATACGTTGTGGTCTGTACCGGTTGCCTGACGCTGCGACAGCCGCGATTCATTGAGCGGAATGTCGTAGGTCACCCGCGCGCCGTAGGCATTGGGGGCCTGCGGGTCGATGCGCACTTTGTCAAACACCAGCAAACGGGTGCCAAGGTTGAAACCTTCCGTCAGATCATGGGTAACCATAAACACGGTCATCCCCGTTTCGCGCCATAGCGCCAGCAGCAGCGCGTGCATATCTTTTCGAATGCCGGGGTCCAGCGCGCCGAAGGGTTCATCGAGCAGCAGGACGCGCGGCTGCATAATGAACGCCTGGGCGATGGCGAGACGCTGCTGCATGCCGCCCGACAGCTGTGCCGGGTATTTATCCAGCGCATGGCTCAAACCCACTTTTTCCAGCATCTGCGCGGCCTGTTCCCGCGCGGCACGTTTGCGTGCGCCAAACAGTCGACCCAGCAACGGCGACGCCGGGAGTTCCAGCCCAACGGCCACGTTATCCAGCACATTGAGATGCGGAAAAACGGAATAGCGCTGGAATACCACGCCCCGGCTGCTGCCGGGTTCACCGGGCAGCGGTTTGCCATCCAACAAAATTTCGCCACGGCTGGGGCGCTCCTGGCCCAACAGCAGGCGTAAAAAGGTCGATTTTCCGCAGCCAGACGCGCCGACCATTGAACAAAACTCACCCTCTTTCACCGTCAGGTTGATGCGCTCCAGCACGACGTGGTCGCCATATTCCTGCCAGATATTGTTCACCGCGATAAAACTCATGCCCGGCCCCCTTCTGCCCACGGGAAGCAGCGTTTGTGCAACTGGCGTAAAGCCAGGTCCATCAGCCACGCCAGCAGGGTTATCCAGATGACGTAAGGAATAATGACGTCCATCGCCATATAGCGACGAACCAGGAAGATGCGATAGCCCAGACCGGCGGTGGCGGAAATGGCTTCCGCTGAAATCAGAAACAGCCATGCCGAGCCAAGCATTAAGCGCAGTGAGGTAATTAACCGGGAAAGCAACTGCGGCAGAACCACCCGCAGCACCACCGTCCAGCTATTGGCACCGAGCGTTTGCGCCTTGATGAACAGCTCCGCCGGGATCTCTTTCGCCCGCTGTTCGAGGTCGCGCGCCAGCATCGGCGTGATGCCAATGACGATAAGCATCACTTTGGATAGCTCATCAAGGCCAAACACGATGAACAGAATCGGCAGGATAGCCAGCGGCGGCACCATAGAAAGCACGGTCATCAGCGGCGACAGCATCGCGCTATACATCGGGAAAACGCCCGCGGTAATCCCGATACTGAGACCAATCAGTGACGCAATCGCCAGCCCAAGCAGCAAACGCGTCAGGCTGATGAACGTATCGGCCCACAGCAAATATTCGCCGCTGCGACGATCCGGGGTGAAGGCCATTCGGTCGATGGCCGACAGCATCTGCGACAGGCCCGGCAACAGTTTGTCGTGCGGGTTAGCCTCCAGACGCAGGGTCGAGCCGACAAACCAGGCGGCAATCAGCAGCACGAAGGGCAGCAGCATTAACATGATTCGCATGCCGTGCTGGGGGTGGCGGTTAATCTGGCGCATGGCGAAGGCTCCCGTCGTCAATTATCACAGCTGGCCTGCAACGGCCATCTTCAGATAGCGGTCATCAAAGCGCAGTTTGGTGTTAGCGGTATCCCCGAGGGTCGCATTACCGGGGAACGCCATGCCGATGAAATCCGCGCTCGCCGCGCCTTCGCCTAATAACCCTTTATCAAAAGAGAACTGCGCCACGCGCTGCATGGTTTTTACAAGCTCAGGCGCGGTGATGAAAGCCAGCGCATCGGCGGGCGTCCAGAAAAGATGGGTAGTTTTAAGTTGTGCCTGGTAACCGGCGAGATCGGTGCCAGAATCAGCGGCCATTGCGCTCAAAGCCTGCTTATCGCCCGCCTGCATTTTTGCCATCATTTCAAACCATGCGCCGGTCAAGGCTTTACCCAGCGCCGGGTTGTCATGCAGGGTTTCACTGTTCACCACCAGCATGTCAATCAGTTCCCCTGGTACCTGCGAAGAGCTGAACACTTCCGTGGTTTGCGGTGTTTGCTTAATAACGGAAAGCTGCGGATTCCACGCCACGGCGGCGCGCACGTTAGCGGTAGAAAATGCCGAGACGATATCCGCATCCGAGGTGTTGACCACCTTCACGTCTCGCTCCGCCAGCCCCGCTTTTTCCAGCCCGCGCACCAGCAGGTAATGAGAAACCGACAGTTCAGGGAGATACACCGACAGGCCTTTCAGGTCGCTGAGCTTTTTATCCGCGCCTTTAAGTACCACGCCGTCGTTGCCGTCAGAGTAGCTACCGGTAATCAGCGCCGTGGTGTCAACACCACCCGCTGCGGGGATAGTTAACGCATCCATGTTGGTCATGGTGCAGCCGTCAAACTGGCCCGCGGTGTACTGGTTTATGGATTCGATGTAATCGTTAAGCTGGACGATATTGATTTTAATGCCGTATTTGCTGGCCCATTTATCAATGATTTTTTCGTTGCTGATGGTGCCCCAGGGCATCCAGCCTGCGTAGATAGTCCAGCAGATGTTGAACTCTTTTTTGACGGCGGCAAATGAGGGGGCGCAGGCGAACAGCGCAAGCGTTAGAGCAAGTGAGCGAACAAACGGCAATCTCTTCATCATAGACCTCGGTTTGGCACAAAAAAGTGGGGGCAGCGCGACACCCTATGGTGCTGCTGTCTCCCGGGCTTTTGTCCCGCCGTGTAACCTCGTCGAGGTCGCCAGCTCTCGGACCTGACGTTCACCTTCGTGAACCGGAACCCTAGCCAGCCATTGATGCCAGATTGTCTTACGCTGCCTTCTGCCTGTGATATTGCAATCTGCATGCCAGAAGGGAACCTGCCGTTAAATCACCAGGATGGGATATTTTCGATGTCAACAACACCAGTTTGGGGAACCAAAGCGGTGCAATGCATGGATTTGGGGCGTAATGAAAAACCGCATTGTTTAAGGGAAATATGAAAGAGGCCTCACCGGGGAAAGTTCGGCTCTGGTAGCCGGAGGTCATCATTATTGGCGCAAGTGCCATTTCACCACTAAGCTCAATGATTGGGCTTTAAAGATATTGATAACAAAAAGGATATCACGATGTGTGAAGTGAAAATTGTCGCCACCCTGACCCCGCGCAAAGAGTATGTCGATACCATCCGCTCCGCCGCACAGGCAATGGTTGGCCCCACACAGCTGGAAGCGGGTTGCCTGCAATATGATTTGCACGAAAGCCGCGCCATTCCGGACGTGCGTAATCTGGCGGTGGAAGGCGCGGTGTCATTTGTGTTTATTGAGCGCTGGAAGTCTGAGGACGATTTGAAAAAACACGTCGCCATGCCGTATCACGATGACTTTCTGGAAATCTTAGACGGCAAGCTGGATAACATTAGCGTTCAGCGGCTGAACAAACTGTAGGTGTGTGCCATAACGCCTGATGCGCTTCGCTTATCAGGCCTACGGGTTTTCGTCCCTGTAGGCCGGGCAAGCGCAGCGCCCCCGGCAAGAAGATAGCGCAGATGCCTGATGCGCTTCGCTTATCAGGCCTACGGGTTCTTCATCCCTGTAGGCCGGGCAAGCGCAGCGCCCCCGGCAACCATTAGTCACAAACTGTAAATTAACCATCTGATTTGTCGATATTTCTTAATCAGTGACCGCGATCGCTACCCCCTTCATGCGTTGTTATCCACAATAAAGATTATTTCAGCAAATGATTGATATGAAGGGATTTCAACTATGTATAAAACGATTCTGGTTCCTGTTGATGTCTTTGAGTCCGACCTTGCCAACAACGCCTTAGCACACGCGCAATATCTGGCCGAGAAAGCAGATGGAGATATTCACCTTCTGCACGTGCTCCCGGAATTTTCCCCCATGCTTACCCGCGGTTTTATCGCTGACGCGAAGAAAATGCAGCAATATTTACAGTGTGCGAGCGAAGAGAAAATGGCGCAGCTGGCAAGAAGTCTCTCATTCCCGCAGAACCGTATTCATCACCATATTCGCAGCGGGAAAGTGCGTGACGCCGTCGCGACGCTGGCGGATGAACTGAAAGCGGATGTGGTGGTGATTGGTTCACGCAATCCGGCAAAGCAGTCGCATCTGCTGGGGTCTGAAGCTTCGGGAATTTTACGCCATGCTCGCGTGCCGGTGTTTGTGATTCGCCTGTAAAGGTACGCAAAAAAATAAGCCTGCTTAACGCAGGCTATCGGTCGATTACTGAAGCGACGCGGCCATATGGCGCTTCGCTTCCGTACGCACGCGATGAAGAACACGATGTTTTATTTCAGTATACTGCGGGTGTTCTGCCAGCGTTTCGATATTCCGCTCACGGGTAAACGGCAGCACAATCTCTTCGACAATTCGCCCCGGCTTGGCCGACATAACCAGAATACGGTCAGCCAGAAACAGCGCCTCTTCCACATCGTGAGTGACAAAAAGGAGAGTCGTTTCCGTTTTCAGCCAGGCGTCGCGGAGCAGTTCCTGCATCATTAATCGTGTTTGTGCATCCAACGCGCCAAAGGGTTCATCCAGCAACAAAACCTCCGGCTCCGGCAGCCAGGCGCGAGCCAACGCGACACGCTGCTTCATCCCACCAGAAAGCTGCCAGGGCGCATGATGCTCAAAACCTTTTAATCCTACGCGGGACAGCCAGTTAATCGCCTGATTATTCACGTCCTCTTTATTATATTTGCCTAGACGCGGGCCAAAGGTGACGTTTTCCAGCACAGACAGCCACGGGAACAAGTTTGCCTGCTGAAAGATCATGCCGCGATCCGGCCCCGGTTGCGTCACCTTTTTCCCCGCGGCTTTCACCGTACCTTTATCGGGGCGAGTAAACCCCGCAACAAGATTAAGGATGGTCGATTTCCCGCAGCCCGATGGCCCCAGCAATACCACAAACTCCCCTTTTTTCAGGGTGAGGGAGATATCGTCGAGAACCGTGACCGGATTCGGCTTGGCCGCAAAGGCAAGTGACACGTTTTCAAGTGAGATAGAACTCATTATTCTTTCCCCGCCCAGGGTACAGCTACGCGCTGCAAACCCAGAATCATTAAATCGAGCAGATATCCAATCCCGCCCAACAGCAGAATACCCAACATGACAATATCCGTGCGCAGATAGGCGCTGGCGTTCACCACCATCCAACCAAGCCCTGAACTGGCAGCCACCATTTCCGCCGCAATCAGCGACGTCCAGCCAATACCAATCGAGAGCCTGACTGTTGTAAAAAGATCCGGCAGCGCATCAGGCAATACCACACGCATAAAGATCTGCCGACGCGTCGCGCCCAGCGTTTGTGCCACGCGAATACGCGAGCGGCCAATTCGCTCTACGGCCGCCGACGCACCGACAACCACACTCAAAAACGTCGCGATAAATATCAAAAAGAATTTCGACGACTCGCCAATTCCCAGCCACACCACCGCCAGCGGAATCAGCGCGATTTTGGGCAACGGACGAAGAAATTGCACAAACGGGTTAAGGACAGCAGCCAGCGTGTCTGAAAGCCCCATTAATAATCCCAGCGGGATGCCAATCGCAATAGCCAGCGCAAAGGCGCTCAATGCACGGGCCAGACTGACAGCGATATGCTGCCAGAGCGGTACCTGACGATAGCCATCTTCCAGCAACTCACGCGCCGTTAAGCCAATATCTGTCAGCGAGGGAAGCAGCAGTGGATCCACCCACTGCCTTGTTGCCGCCGTTTGCCAGAGCATAAAGAAAACCGCCACCGATACCACGCTGATGGCGATATGTTGACTCAATTTCATTGTCCGGACACCGCCGCATCTTGAATGTAGTGGACATTGATGGCGCTGTTCCAGTTTGTCGGGATATCGCGCTGCCGGATCTCGCCAATGCCGGCAAGGAAGTTCGCCGTTTTACTCAGCGCTTTTCCAATACCGCTGTCGCTGGTATTCGTACCGTTCCCCAACCAGGATGGCGTACTCTGCTCAGCTAATGTCGGATATTCCAGGCCATTCAGTGTGTTAGCCGCCGTCGTTTGCGGCGCACCGACTTCTTTTGCAACAATCGCGGAAGCGCGTTCCGGATCCTTTTTGAACTCGTTGACTTTTTCCTGATGCACGCGCAGGAAGGCGGTTACCACCTGAGGATATTGTTCCGCAAAGGCCTTACGGACAACATAGTTGTTGTAAATGAGATAGCCTGCTTTTTGCAGTTCTTTAGTGGCAAAGACCTGATGCCCCCCTGCCGATTCTAGCTCCTGCGCAAAAGGCGCCCATACATAACCCGCATCAATATCACCACGTTTCCACGCCGCCACCATCTCTGCCGGACGTAGCGGCAGCAGGGTTATTTTACTGCGATCCAGTTTATTGACGGTGATCGCGGCTTCCAGCGCATATTGCGCGGTGGAGTTTGGCGGATACGCCACGCGTTTGCCTTCGATATCCTTAATTCCGTTAATCCCCTCTTTACCAATCAACCGCTCATAGCTGGCAATGACGCCGGAAACACCAATAATTTCGACCGGCAGTTTTCTGACAATGCCTGCGGTTGCCGGGCTGGAACCGAAGTTGGCAATATCAATCGCATTGCTGGCGAAGTAGGTTAAGGCATCGGCCCCTGACGCAAATTGCACCCACTTCACTTTACTGTTTAATGCTTTATCCAGTGACCCATCCGCCTTTGCCAGCATTAAAACCTGAGAGCCACCACTATAGGCAACACGCACTTCAGACGGCGTGTCGGCAAAAACACTGTTAACCCAGAAACTGCCTGCTGCGAGTAAAAAAACCAGACTTTTTTTCATGTTGTCTCTCTGTATTATTCTGTGTGAAATCATTTAAATGATTTGACCATTACGCCGGGACAACCATAGGCTTGCGCACTGCTGCGCCAGCGCCTCGGCAGGATCAATGGCCTCGTTAAGGAAGGGCGAAGAAACAGCCGCTAACGCTACAGGGACTTCTGTACAGGCCAGCACCAGTTTCTCAGCACCACGTTCACGCAGCGCCCGCGCCTGCAATGTCAGCAACTCGCCCCCCTGCTGCAAATCACCGCGTTTCACTGCATAGCACCCCGGAACAAACCAACGCGCGATTTCATCCTGGGTCGGGAGCAGGGTTTCCGTGCCAATGGCCGCGAATCGTTGTTGAAACCAACCTGCATCCAGCGTTCCCTGTGTTGCGATGAGTCCCACCTTTTGCGGTTTGTCCTCTATCGCCTCGAGCGTGGCATCCGCGATATGCAGCATCAGCGCCTCACTTTCTTGTTTTAACGCGTCGTACCAGTGATGCGCGGTGTTACAGGCGATAACAATATGGCTAACACCCAACCGATTAAGCTGCTGTATACCGTGAAGCAGTTGCGGAAGCGGCGACGGTCCTTCTCCGGCCAGCGCACGCTGACGATCGGCAATTTGCGGAACATTCCACACCACATGAGGAATTTGCTGCTGATCGTTCCTGGCAGGCGTGGCTCGCAGAAGCTTGTGCATAAAATCGACGGTGGCCAATGGGCCCATCCCACCCAGCACACCTAATAAAAAGGGGCGGCTCATGAGGCGAGCGAGTCGGTGATCACCTGGCGGTAGCCAAACAGGCCTGCGGAACCGCCAGTGTGGATGAAGACCACATTTTCCCCTTTACGGAAAGCGCCTTCGCGAATCAGACCAATCAGCCCGGCGAATCCTTTTCCGGAATAAACCGGGTCGAGCAAAATGCCTTCATGCTGTGCTAACAGTTGCAGGGCCTCCAGCATGGATGATGTCGGCAGGCCGTACCCTTCACCAACATAGTCGCTGTTAGCTCTTACGCTTTCGCGTGGCAATTCGCCCTCGACGCCCAACAGTTCCAGCGTTTGCTGGGCCAGGCGCCAGACGTTTTGCTCCTGTTTTTCACGCGGTGCTCGTACGCTAATACCGAGCAGCGGAATACCACTGTTTGAGGCGTGAAGGCCAGCCACTAATCCTGCCTGCGTGCCGGCACTTCCCGTTGCATGAACGATATGATCGATTCTCAGACGTTGCTGACTGGACTGCCACAGCAGTTCCTGTGCGCAGGCTACATAGCCCAACGCACCGACAGGATTCGAACCGCCACCGGGGATAACATACGGTTTGAATCCCTGCGAACGTAGCGTTTCTGCGTGATGCTCCATTGCCTGCTGCATATCGGTTCCGGCTGGCAAGTGTGCAATAATTTCGCCGCCTAACAGGCCATCAAGCAAAATATTGCCAGAGTGCTGGTAGTCATCGCCGAGTGTGGTCACTCGCTGCTCAAGGAAAATATGTGTTTTGAGGCCAAGTTTTGCCGCTGCGGCTACGGTCTGTCGCACATGATTTGATTGGGTTGCACCCTGAGTGATAATAACGTCGGCCTGTTTTTCCTGCGCATCGCCCAGTAAAAATTCAAGTTTGCGGGTTTTATTTCCCCCCGTCGCAAGGCCAGTGCAATCGTCGCGTTTGATCCAAATATTCGGACCGCCAAGCAGTTGAGAGAGCTGGGTTAACGGTTCTAATGGCGTGGGGAAATGACCGAAAGAGAGCCGGGGAAATCGAGCGAGATGCATAATTATAACTCCTGTAAAATAGTCGCTAAACGCTTATCACGCGAATGAGCAAGAACACAGGAATGACTATATTGAACAATGAAGAACGGGCTAACCAAGTTTTTTGGCTATTGATATGAGCAGGCAGCATAAGAGAAAGGACGAAGAACGTTATTCTAAAAAAGCGTTAATTAATAATATTAATCCAGTCTTAATAGCAGGCTGCACAATTGCAGCCCGCTATTATGGTAATTAATCCCTCAGCGCATCCTGCAAAATTTTCATGGCCGCATCAAACTGCGCATCCGGGATGGTCAGCGGATACAGGAAACGAATCACGTTGCCGTACGCGCCGCAGGTCAGCAGTAGCAGCCCTTGAGCCAGCGCGCGTTGCTGAATTTTCTGCGCAATGGCGGCTGACGGCTCGCCCGTTTGCGGGGCGTTGAACTCAGCCGCGATCATCGAGCCAAGCCCGCGTACCGCAGCAATTGCCGGAACGCTTTCTTTGGCCTCAATCAGCGTTTCTATCAGCCGCTGACCGAGTTGATTCGCGCGCTCGCAAAGGGATTCTTTGTCGATAATGTTGAGTACTGCGTGCGCGGCGGCCACCGCCAGCGGGTTCCCGGCGTAGGTACCACCCAACCCGCCCGGCGCGGGCGCGTCCATAATGTTTGCGTTACCCACCACACCCGAAAGCGGCATCCCGCCCGCGAGGCTTTTTGCCATGGTCATTAAATCCGGCTTATCGGCATAGTGATCCATAGCAAACAGTTTACCCGTACGCCCAAAACCGCTTTGCACTTCATCAGCAATCATCACTATACCGTGCTCGTCGCACAGACGGCGAATGGCAGCAACCAGCTCTTTTGGCGCCACATTGAAACCGCCCTCACCCTGCACCGGTTCGAAAATAATGGCGGCAACCTGTTTCGCTTCGATATCAGACTTAAACAGGCGTTCGATGGCGTCGAGGGAATCTTGCGTCGAAATGCCATGCAGTTCTGACGGATACGGCACGTGATACACCGACCCCGGGAACGGGCCGAAGCCAATTTTATACGGCGCAACTTTTCCGGTTAACGCCATGGTCATATACGTGCGACCGTGGAAGCCGCCGCTAAACGCAATCACGCCTGGGCGCCCGGTATGGGCGCGGGCAATTTTCACCGCGTTCTCAACCGCTTCCGCACCGGTGGTGAAGAACGCGGTTTTGGCCTGACCGCTCACCGGCGCAAGGGCGTCGATTTTCTCCGCCAGGGTGACGTAGCTTTCGTATGGCACAATCTGGTACGCGGTGTGGGTAAACTGTTGCAGTTGCTGTTCCACTGCCGCCACCAGTTCAGGGTGGCGATGTCCGGTGTTCAGCACCGCGATGCCTGCGGCGAAATCAATGTATTCATTGCCTTCAACATCCTTCAGCGTGGCGTTTTCAGCCGACTGGGCGAAGAAATTACACATTACGCCAACCCCACGTGGAGTGGCAGAAAGACGACGCTGATGGAATTCATTGTTGCTCATGTTTCACACCTTTTGACTCTTCACGGTTAATCGGAAATTAAACGCCCAGACGATCGCGCAGGCTGTAATAGGCCGCGCCCATCGCGGTAAACGGCACGCGCAGCGTGCGCCCGCCGGGGAACGGATAATGCGGCAGATTGGCGAAGGCGTCGAAGCGTTCGGCATCACCGCGTAGCAGTTCAGCAATCAAACGCCCGGCAAGATGGGTACAGGTCACGCCGTGGCCGCTGTAGCCCTGCATGTAATAGATATTGGTATCAAGACGACCAAACTGCGGCATCCGGGAAAGGGTCAGCAGGAAATTGCCCGTCCAGCGATAATCAATTTTGACGCCCTTCAGCTGCGGGAAGGTTTTCAGCAGTTTCGGCACCACAAGGCGCTCAACGTCATCCGGGTCACGCGCACCGTACACCACGCCGCCGCCGTACAGCAGGCGGTTGTCGGCGGTCAGGCGGTAGTAATCAAGCAGATAGTTACAGTCTTCGACACAGTAGTTTTTCGGGATCAGCGAACGGGCTAACTCATCGGAAAGACGCTCGGTGGTGATGACCTGCGTGCCGCACGGCATACTGCGTTTCGCCAGTTCCGGCTCCACTTTATCGCCCAGATACGCATTCCCGGCGACAATCACATATTTCGCCGTCACCTGGCCTTTGGCAGTGCGCACAACGGCGGGCGTGGTGTGCTGGATCTGCGTCACCGCTGAAAGCTCATACACACGCCCGCCGTTCAGACGAATAGCGTCGGCTTCACCAATGGCGAGGTTCAGCGGATGAATATGCCCGCCGCTGTGATCCAGCAGCGCGCCGGTGTAGCGATCGCTGGCCACTTCGCGGCGAATGGCGCTGGCATCCAGCAGTTCCAGTTGTTTATTACCGTAGCGTTCCCAGTTCTCTTTCTGCTCTTCGAGCGTGGCGAGCTGTTTATCATTCATCGCCACGAACAGGCCGCCGGGGCGATAGTCGCAGTCAATTTGATAGCGTTTGATGCGTTCGCGGATGATCTCTCCGCCTTCGAACATCATGCTGCCGAGCATACGGGCGGTGTCCATGCCGTAGTTTTTTTCGATGACGTCGATGTCGCGGCTGTAGGAGTTTACAAGCTGGCCGCCGTTGCGCCCGCTGGCGCCAAAGCCAATGCGTGAGGCTTCGAGAACCACCACGTCAAAGCCCGCTTCGGCCAGATGCAGCGCGGAGGAAAGCCCGGTGTAGCCGCCGCCAACCACGCAAACATCACAGGTGATGGACTCATTCAGCGTGTCGAAAGGCGCATAGTTATTCGCACTGGCGGCGTAGTAACTGCTGGTATGTTCGGTCATTTCAGGCCTCCAGGCTTATCCAGATGGTTTTCAGTTCGGTGAATTTTTCAAGGGCGTGCAGGGATTTGTCGCGACCGTTGCCGCTTTGCTTATAGCCGCCAAACGGTACGGTCATATCGCCATCGTTGTAGTTGTTGACGAAGACGGAACCGGCTTTCAAACGGCGGCTCATGCGGTGCGCGCGGGAGAGATCGCGTGTCCATACCGCCGCACCGAGGCCGTACTGGCTGTCGTTGGCAAGCTGCAGCGCCTGGTCTTCTGAGGCGAAACGCGTCACCACCAGCACCGGGCCGAAAATCTCTTCGCGGCTTAAGGCTGCATTCGGATCCACATCCACGAAGATGGTCGGGCCGATGGCCGCAGCCAGTTCAGCGTTACGACCATCCAGCAGCAGTTGCCCTTTGCCTTCGCCTTCACGGATAAAGGTGTGTACCGAGTCAGCGTGAGCGCCGTCGATTAAGGTGCCCATGGTGGTTGCGGGATCAAGCGGATGGCCCGGTTGCCAGTTTTGCGCCTGCTGTTTTAGCAGGGCTAAAAATTCATCGGCAATGCTCTCCTCCAGTAACAAACGCGTTCCGGCGATGCACACCTGGCCCTGGTTGTAGAAGATGCCTGCGGCGGTGGCACTTGCCGCCTGCTGCAAATCCGGGCAGTCGGCGAAAACGATGTTGGCGCTTTTGCCCCCCGCTTCCAGCCAGACGCGTTTCATATTGCTGTCGCCTGCGTCTTTCAGCAGTTGTTTACCGGTACGCGTCGAGCCGGTAAAGGCGATGGCATCGATATCGTTATGACGCGAAAGCGCCTGCCCGGCTTCATGACCAAAACCGGTCACCACGTTCAGCACGCCATCCGGCAGCCCCGCTTCTTTCGCCAGTCCGGCGAGACGAATCGCACTGAGCGGCGATTTTTCAGACGGTTTCAGAATCACGCTGTTCCCCGCCGCCAGCGCCGGGCCGAGTTTCCAGCAGGTCAGCAGCAGCGGGAAGTTCCACGGGACGATGGCCGCAATCACGCCGACCGGTTCGCGCACGATCATCGCCAGCTCATGGCAACTGGTGGTGGCGACTTCACCGTACACTTTGTCGATGGCTTCGGCGTACCAACGAATGGCGCGCGCCGCGCCGGGAATATCATCACGCAGGCTATGACGAATCGGTTTACCGGTGTCGAGGGTTTCCAGCAGCGCCAGTTCTTCCGCGTGGGCTTCCATTAAATCGGCGAGTTTATTCAGCACCGCTTTACGTTTTGCCGGGGCGGCCTGCGACCAGTCGCCGCGCTCAAATACGCCGCGCGCTGCACTCACTGCGCGGTCAATATCGGCGCTTTTGCCGCGCGCGATATTCGCCAGCGGTGCCTGGGTGACCGGATCAACGGTTTCAAAGGTTTCATTTTCCGCCGCGGCGGAATATTCACCGTTAATAAATAAGCGGGTTTCAATGGCGAGACTTAACGCTTTATCCTGCCAGTAAGCCAGATGATGAAAATTCATTATGACTCCTGTTTCACGTCTATCAGATATATGCAGTTTGTGAACGTCAGGGCGCAGAGATCCCCGGGCGATGAGCCCGTTTATTTCCGGCGACATTCTTTATGGATTGCCTTTATAGCTAGCCGGGTGGCGCTTCGCTTACCCGGCTAACAAAAACAAAAAGATTAAAACGTGGTGGGGGTATGGGCGCTAATAATTCGGCAAATACCTGCCGACGTATTACTGAAACTGTGCGGGATGCCGGTATTAATGGCATAACTTTGCCCCGCGACGAGGTGATAATCCTGACCATTAATGGTCAGAACAATTTCACCTTCCAGTACAGTGCCTATTTCCTCACCCTGATGCTTAATTCTCTCCCCGGTCGTCGTACCCGGCTGATAAGTTTCAAATATCATCGCCAGCGTGCGATTCGGGTTCCCGTTATGAACCAGCTTCATCGACACACCCTGACTCCCCATTTCAATTAAGTCGTCCTGATTAATGACGACCTGCGGTTCATCAGGTTTTTCCGGCTCGGAAAAGAATTCCGAGAGTGACAGACCATACACCTTCAGCAGCTTTTGCAGCGTACTGATGGCTGGGCTGACTTTATCCTGCTCTATCGTACTGATAGCGCTGTGAGTCAGCCCGGAGAGTTCGGCGGCACGACGTTGTGAAAGTCCTTGTTGCTGGCGGATTTCCGACAAGCGTTTACCCGGTGCCAGTCCGTCATCACTCATATTTGCATTTCCTTAACTGTAGGGGTCAGAGTCGCTGTTTTTCAGCGATATGGTTCTGACAAGCGGTGATAAAGCCCTCAAACAATATACGCGAAAGCGCATACTCGCTACTGTTCCATTCCGGGTGCCACTGCACGCCCAGCGCGAAGGGGTGATGATTGACGCTCACCGCCTCCACCAGCCCATCCGGCGAACGGGCCTCGACGCGCAATCGCGGGCTCACAACCTTCGCCCCCTGCCCGTGCAGAGAGTTTACCCAAAAGTTGCTACAGTCAGGTAACAGCGCGGAAAGTAATCCGCCCTCTTCAACCTGCACTTCATGCGATGGCGCATACTGCTGTTCTACCGGCAGTTCAGGATCTTCACGATGTTCCAGCAGTTCTGGCTGCTCGCACAGTTTGCGATGCAGCTTCCCGCCGGTGGCCACCACCAGCTCCTGTAACCCACGGCAAATGGCGAAAATGGGGATGCGCCTTTCGAGTGCGGCGTTAATCAACGCCATGCTCAGAAGATCACGCCCGGGATCGGCGTCAGGCTCATCGCCGTTTTCACCATAAAGGTGCGGCTGCACATTGCTGGGGCTGCCAGGCAGATAAATGCCATCGAGTTTCGGCAGGAGTTCTGCGAGCAACTCTGGCTCCGCCAGCGCGTGTGGCAGCGCAATCGGCAAACCGCCCGCGTGAATAATGGCATTCAGGTACTTTTCTTGCAGGGTCTGGGTCTCGTGACCCTTAAGCCTGTTCCTGCACATCACGATACCGATAACCGGCTTGTACATTATATTTTCCATGATCGATCTCACAAAGTGGACTAAATTATCGCCATTACTGCGGTTAAAATGACCTTTCTGTTCAATATTTTTTCAATCTAGCAGTGGATTTTCGGTTTTGCAAACTTAATTTAACATTTGACAAACATTTAGTTTGCATACAAATTCGAAGAGTGGTCATTATATTTTACGCTTTTATAGCGAGCGGAAAACAAAACCAAAGGCGAAGAATCATGGAAACCAATATCGTTGAAGTTGAGAACTTTGTTCAGCAGTCAGAAGAGAGGCGGGGTAGCGCCTTTACGCAGGAAGTGAAACGCTACCTGGAGCGCTACCCGAATACGCAATATGTTGATGTACTGCTTACCGATCTGAATGGTTGCTTCCGCGGAAAACGCGTCCCGGTAGCCAGCCTGAAGAAGCTTGAGAAAGGATGTTATTTCCCGGCCTCCGTCTTCGCGATGGACATTCTGGGTAACGTCGTAGAAGAAGCGGGCCTGGGTCAGGATATGGGCGAACCGGATCGTACCTGCGTGCCGGTACTGGGTTCCTTAACCCCTTCCGCCGCCGACCCGGAATATATCGGTCAGATGCTCCTGACCATGGTCGATGAAGATGGCGCTCCCTTTGACGTTGAGCCGCGGAACGTACTCAACCGCCTGTGGCAGCAGCTACGCCAGCGCGGACTGTTCCCGGTCGTAGCGGTAGAGCTGGAGTTCTATTTACTGGATCGCAAACGCGACGCCGAAGGGTATCTGCAACCGCCCTGCGCGCCCGGCACCGATGACCGCAACACCCAAAGCCAGGTTTACTCGGTTGATAACCTCAACCACTTCGCCGATGTGCTCAATGATATTGATGAACTGGCGCAGTTACAGCTCATCCCGGCTGATGGCGCGGTCGCCGAAGCCTCACCGGGCCAGTTCGAAATCAACCTGTATCACACTGATAACGTGCTGGATGCCTGCGATGATGCATTAGCCCTTAAACGCCTGGTGCGTCTGATGGCGGAAAAGCATAAGATGCACGCCACTTTTATGGCCAAGCCGTATGAAGAGCACGCGGGCAGCGGGATGCATATCCATATCAGCATGCAAAATAACCGTGGTGAGAACGTTCTTGCTGACGCGGACGGCGAAGATTCGCCGCTGCTGAAAAAGATGCTCGCCGGGATGATTGACCTGATGCCATCGTCGATGGCGTTGCTGGCGCCGAACGTGAACTCGTATCGCCGCTTCCAGCCGGGGATGTATGTGCCAACGCAGGCATCGTGGGGCCATAACAACCGCACCGTCGCCCTGCGTATTCCGTGCGGCGATCGTCATAACCACCGCGTGGAATACCGCGTGGCGGGGGCAGATGCCAACCCGTATCTGGTGATGGCGGCAATTTTCGCAGGTATTCTGCACGGCCTCGATAACGAACTGCCGTTGCAGGAAGAAGTAGAAGGCAACGGGCTGGAGCAGGAGGGCTTACCCTTCCCGATTCGTCAGAGCGATGCGCTGTGGGAGTTTATGCAAAATGACGACCTGCGCCACTATCTGGGCGAGCGTTTCTGCCATGTGTATCACGCCTGTAAGAATGATGAGCTGTTGCAGTTTGAGCGCCTCATTACTGAAACCGAAATTGAGTGGATGTTGAAAAACGCGTAGTGGCCCCTTGCGGGGTATGTATCACCGGCCTGAGCGGAGCCTGGCCTGACATTTGCTGGTAATCCAGACATTTCCCGTATGTCGCGTTATGGAACGCAGGCGGCAACGGGCTTCCGTTAACGATACAGACTGTGACGAGGAAATGAGATGATGCCGATGATGAAATACCCGCATGGCGAGGGAGGCTGCGTTTGCGCCCTCCCCACGACCGAAAGTACCCCGCCTCCCTTGCTTCCCCTGCTAAACAGGTTTGATTTCAGGTCGACGCGACCGCAAACCCGATTACGCAGCGGAGGCACGCATCATGGCCTTTAATTCCTCACTGGATATCGCCGCCCAACCCGGCAAAACCAAACTGCGTAAGTCGCTGAAGCTGTGGCAGGTGGTGATGATGGGGCTTGCCTACCTCACGCCGATGACCGTCTTCGATACCTTTGGCATCGTGTCCGGCATCAGCGACGGCCACGTTCCGGCGTCCTATCTGCTGGCGCTGGCCGGTGTGCTGTTTACCGCAGTCAGCTACGGTAAGCTGGTTCGCCAGTTCCCGGAGGCGGGCTCGGCCTATACCTACGCGCAAAAGTCGATTAACCCGCACGTCGGTTTTATGGTCGGCTGGTCATCGCTGCTGGATTATCTCTTTTTGCCGATGATCAACGTACTGTTGGCGAAGATCTATCTCTCTGCCCTCTTCCCGGACGTGCCGCCGTGGGTGTGGGTGGTGACGTTCGTCGCCATTTTAACCGCCGCGAACCTGAAGAGCGTTAACCTGGTCGCTAACTTCAATACCCTGTTTGTGCTGGTGCAAATCTCCATCATGGTGGTGTTTATCATTTTGGTGGTTCAGGGGCTGCATAAAGGAGAAGGCGTTGGCACCGTCTGGTCGTTACAGCCGTTTATCAGTGAGAACGCGCATCTGATCCCGATCATTACCGGGGCGACGATCGTCTGCTTCTCGTTCCTCGGTTTTGATGCGGTGACCACGCTTTCCGAAGAGACGCCGGATGCCGCGCGGGTTATTCCGAAAGCCATCTTCCTGACGGCGGTGTACGGCGGCATTATCTTTATTGCCGCGTCGTTCTTTATGCAGCTGTTCTTCCCGGATATCAGCCGCTTTAAAGACCCGGATGCCGCTCTGCCAGAGATTGCACTGTACGTCGGCGGCAAGCTGTTCCAGTCGATTTTCCTTTGCACCACGTTTGTGAACACGCTGGCATCCGGCCTCGCGTCACACGCCAGCGTGTCGCGTCTGCTGTATGTGATGGGGCGTGACAATGTGTTCCCGGAACGCGTGTTTGGCTATGTGCATCCGAAATGGCGCACGCCTGCGTTGAACGTCATTATGGTGGGGATTGTGGCGCTGTCGGCGCTGTTCTTCGATTTAGTCACCGCCACGGCGCTGATTAACTTCGGCGCGCTGGTGGCGTTTACCTTCGTTAATCTGTCGGTGTTCAACCACTTCTGGCGGCGCAAAGGAATGAATAAAAGCTGGAAAGAGCATTTCCACTATTTACTGATGCCGCTGGTTGGCGCGCTGACGGTGGGCGTGCTGTGGGTTAACCTGGAGTCAACGTCACTGACGCTGGGCCTGGTGTGGGCGGCGCTGGGTGGGGCGTATTTGTGGTATCTGGTGCGACGTTATCGCAAAGTGCCGTTGTATGAGGGTGACAGAACGCCAGTGAGTGAGACGTAATTGTTGGATGGCATCGGGCAACAACGCTGACAACGTGCCCGTTGTTCATGCCGGATGCGGCGTAAACGCCTTATCCGGCCTACAAAACCCTGCAAAAAGCGGCGCACTACGCGCCGCTTTTAACCTGCTGATAATACGGTACCCGCCGGGTGGTGCCGGTCAGGTTATCAAACACCTCCACCTCTGCGGTGCTGATCTGCATCCCCGTTTTACGCAACCGCTGCACATCTGCGGCTATTCGTTGAATGCCAAACCAAAAAAGCCCATCAAGCGCCGTTACCTGTAAGTCATTTTCCAGCGCCAGCTTCAAACGCTCGCGCGGCTGTTTAATCTGTTTGGCAATCTCCTGATACGGCGAGGCGGTTGAAAGCGGGCCATCCATTCGCCGGATGCGCGTGGACAAGCGGTATTGATAGTCGTCGGGAATGGCGTCCAGGCTGGCTTTCAGGCTGTAAACACAACCAAAACGTTTGCCGTTAAAGAGGACATTTTTCTGACTGAGCTGAAGTTCATCGCGCACGGCGGCGATAAGCTGTGGCGCACGAATTAACAGCAGACGAAAAGGCAATTCGAAGCTGGTGACGTAGTCAACGTTCAGCAGCGCAATACGCAACCGCTCCTGCGCACCCGCGCCGGACTGACGGCACTCTTCAATCACCTCTCGCCACTGCTGAGCCAGACGCGGCGACTCGCCCGCTTCGGTGAAGCTGTATTTTTCAATCTGATAATCGATTCTTCCGGCCACGGTGCATTCCTTCCTTTGCTATCAGCAGCTTACTTTAGCAAGTGTCCGGAAAAATCGACAGGGTCATGCGTTAAAAATCAGGCGTGAGACTCAGGCATTTCGATAATAATGAAATGACTCTGTTCTTTAGCGGTGCTGAATTTCAGCGTTGCCGGCCCGGTAATTTCCAGCGTATCTTTTTTACCTAACGTAGCGATGCCTTTCACATTCACTTCACCTTCGAAGTTATTGATATATGCCTGACGACCGGCCTGCAATTGATATTCCACTTCCGCAGTCGGATTGGTCAGTTCGCTCACAAACATGTTCACATCCTGGTTGAGCATCAGCGGCGCATCGTCATTATTCAGGCTACCGACAATATGCAGGAGCTTGTTTTCGCGCTCTTCCGCCTGATATTTACGCTGGTTGTAACGCACCTCCAGCCCCTGTTTCGGCGGCAGGATCCAGATTTGCAGGAAGCGGCACCACTCATCATGTTTGTTAAGCTCTGAGTGCCAGACGCCGTTCCCGGCGGTAATCGCCTGCACATGCCCACGTCCCAACGTCTCTTCTGTTTGTGTTGCGCTATCCCAGTGGGTGAGCTGCCCATCAATCACATAGCTGACAATTTCCATGTTTTGATGCGGATGGCGGCCAAAACCGTTGTGCGGTTTCACGTTGTCATCATTCACCACACGCAATACGCCATAATTCATGTTGTCAGGATCGTAATAATTGGCGAACGAAAAATGGAAGTAGGTATCGGCCGGGTGATAATCACTTGCGGGCAGATAATGCAGGGATTCGCCTTTTTTTACGCGGTATTGGGTTGTCATTGTTTCTCTCCGGTGTTCATATAATGCGGACAGAGTAATGACCTTTCTCCCCAGGATAAATGGGGCCACACACAATTCACCGTTACGAAAAATGAAAGAATACGATCTGATCGCCCTGCGCAGTTTTGTCGCCGTGATCGAAACGGGGAGTTTTTATAACGCCGCCGTACAACTGGAAACCAGCAGTGCCTCCATCAGCCGCCGCGTCTCTTCGCTGGAACAGAGCCTGGGCGTGCGTCTGCTCAACCGCACGACGCGACACCTGGAGCTCACCACCGCCGGGGAGCAGTTTTACAAGGATGTGAAAGGGATCCTTGAATCACTGGAACAGGCGGAAGAGCGGCTGAACTGCTTTCAGGAGACGCTGAGCGGCGTAATTCGTCTGTCGGCGCCGTTAACCTTCGGGGTGAAAAAACTGGCGCCTCTGCTGCCCGTATTTATGGCGAAATATCCGCACATCACCGTGCAGTTACAGCTGGAAGACCGACTGTCGGATCTGGTGGGAGAAGGACTGGATTTGGCATTACGCATCAGCGCATTAAATGATTCTTCGCTGGTTTGCACGCATCTGGCAGACCTTCCACGGCTGTTTTGCGCCTCGCCGGCGTATCTGGCGCGTAACGGTGTTCCGGCATCACCTGCTGAACTCGCCGGGCACAATTGTCTGCGTTATTCGCTGCTCTCCGCGCGCGATGAGTGGGGATTTACCGAAGGCAAAGAGCTGCCTGAGATGAATACCCCGCTTATCACCGATAACGGCGACGTGCTGCGGGAAGCGGCAATCCAGGGGATGGGCATTGCTATGCTGCCGTGGTTTATCGTCGAAGATGCGCTGCATGCGGGCACGCTGGTGCCGGTAATGCAGGAGCATGCGCCATCAGCGCTGCCCCTTTCGCTCATCCGCCCCACTCGCCACTATACGCCCGTGCGCGTCACCACCTTTATGGCGTGGCTGCGCGAAGTGTTGTGTACGTCCATTGAGTGATACTATCCCGCGCAGATACACGCGAAACGTTAACCCGAGGCTTTTTATGAACAACGATATCCCAATGAAGTATTACGATATTGCCGATGAATACGCGACGGAATGCGCAGAGCCGGTCGCCGAGTCTGAACGCACACCGCTGGCGCACTATTTTCAACTGCTGCTGACCCGCCTGATGAATAACGAAGAGATCAGCGAAGAGGCGCAGAAAGAGATGGCCGATGAAGCGGGCATAAAAGCCGCGCGAATTGATGAGATTGCGGAGTTTTTGAATCAATGGGGAAATGAGTAATTCCCTACCCGTACACGAAAAGCAGGAAATGCCCGGTCATGCACAAGGCGTGCCGGGCCAGAGAAGCACTCTTTAGAGAAATTTACCTCAGGCTTCCCCAGACAAAGGCCACATACAGCAGCACAATGATGGCCGTCCCAAAGGCGACCACATAGCGAGGCTCTTTATGCTTCATCACAGGCTAAAGGTTCCTTCAATCATCATGCGTGCCGCACCGTACAGTTCGACACGTCCATCGTCGCGAACGACACAGCGCAGCGTGCCTTTACGTGCCCCGCCCTGCTGGGCTGATAACCTATTTTTGCCCAGACGCTCCGCCCAGAACGGCGCGAGGAACGTATGCGCTGAACCGGTAACCGGATCTTCATTGACGCCAACCTGTGGGCCAAACCAGCGCGAGACAAAGTCAAAATTGTCACCCGCCGCCGTCACAATGATGCCGCGCGTATCAAAAGCATTGAGCGCGTTAAAGTCAGGCGACAGGCCATCAATTATCGCTTTATCTTCAACCAGCACGACTAAATCGGCCGCTTTCCACACGCCAACCACACCGTGAGTGATGCCCAGCGCCGCCAGTAATCCTGCGGGCGTGTCGATGGGTTGCGCCTTTTGCGCCGGGAAATCCATGCAATATTCATCGCCATTTCGCGTGACGTTAAGCTCCCCGCTGCGTGTCAGGAAGCGAATCGTTTTCCCGGAATAGCCGAGTTTATTAAACAGCACCCAGGATGCGGCAAGCGTGGCGTGACCGCACAGATCCACCTCTACCGCAGGCGTGCACCAGCGCAGGTGATAGCCCTCGTCCGTTGGCACAAAAAACGCCGTTTCCGACAGGTTATTTTCGCGGGCAATAGCCTGCAATGTGTCGTCGCTTAGCCATTCATTCAGCGGACACACGCCTGCCGGGTTACCGCCGAAAGGCTCGGAGGTGAATGCATCAACCTGATAGAATGGAATGTTGTGTGTTTTGTTATTTTTCATCATTTTTTTCCAGGTAGTTATAAATGGTGTAGCGCGAAACGCCCAGCGCATGCGCGATATGCCCCACGCTGCCTTTAACCTTAAAGAAGCCCATTTTTTGCAATTCCGCGACCACACGTTTGCGAAACTGTATTTTGTTTTCTGCCCCCGTCTGGCGGAATTTAGCAATAACGTCATCAAAAGAGTGCGCGGGTATTTTGTCGCTCGTATTCTCTGTTTCCTGCTCTGCCGCTGGCGGTAACAGAGAATCCAGATTGCGCTTCAGGTTATTTACAACGTCCAAATCGACATTAATGCAAAAGGCCACAAGCGGGACGCCGTCCTCACTGTAGTAAATCGTCGAGGCGCTATTGAGCACTTTGCCTGAGGAGGTGGTGGTTTTGTAGTTATTGAACACGCGGGAAGGCACACGCTGGGCCGGCTCCAGCAGCCCCAGGAACCCGACATCATCATTGGGCCCGGAGAGCAAAGAATCGCCCGGTTTTCGGCCACTGACATGACCGTTGACAATACTGATAACAGAGCATTCCGGCTTCGTCAGATCGTGTAAAACGGCTTCTGTATTCGCGGCAAGCGTAGTGCGCAGGGCATCCATCGACGCCATTAGAATGTTCAGCAGGTTTGACATGGTTCGAGCGCCTGTACTTCTACCTCTACATCCAGCCCAAAAGCAAGCTGGCTGGTAACCACCGAACGCGCAGGGAATCCGTCCGGGAAGTGGCTGCGATATGCCGCATTAAATTCAGCAAAATGCGCCATATCGCTGAGCCACACCTGTACGCGCGCAATATCGTTTAACGTCGCCCCGGCAAGCGCCAGCGTCTGTTCAATAGAATTCATAATGCGCAGCGTTTGTTCGGTGACGGAACCCGGCAAAGGGTCACCGTGTTGCGTCATGGAGACCTGGCCTGAAAGAAAGAGAAAACCGTTGGCTTTCACCATATCCGAGAAGGGAAACGGTTTGCTGGAAGGGTATCGTTGTAGCGTCATAATGCCATGCCCATAGTTGATGTATGGGCACATGATAGCATCGCGATTTTAAAATTAAACATTTTTATAAAAATAAACAGTTGTTGAATTTTACCGGTGCGCGATGAGGTTCCTAAAAGGGACTGTCATGCCGGGCATTCACCGGCAATTGGCTAACAGGATGAGTAAACTGCAATGCGCTTGCGTGCAGCATTAACCGAGGCACCGTATCGGTACCCGGAAGAAGCCGGCCACCATAGAGATCACAACCTAAAATGGGATGGCCAAGATACTGACAGTGAATACGTAACTGATGAGTACGTCCGGTCTCTGGAAAGAGCTTCACCCGCGTGACCGGTAGCGACGCGCCTTGAACCACTGGATAGTAAAAACGCGCCATGACGCTGTACCGCGAACGGGCAGGTTTACCTTCACGGGTGCTTATCGACATGCGTGGAAACAACGACGGATCTTTGGCAATTGCCGCGTCAATCACGCCCTGGTCATTCTGCAGATGCCCGCAAAGCAGCGCCGTGTAAACCTTGCTTACAGCACGTTGGCTAAACTGCTGACACAGCGCCGCGTTAATCGCTTTGTTGCGCGCGACGAGCATCAAACCAGATGTACCAAAATCCAGGCGATGCACCAGCGTACAGCCAGGGAATTGCTGCACCAGCCGGTAATGTACCGAATCACTGTTTTGCGGGTTTTTACCTGACAGGCTCAGCAGGCCGGAAGGCTTGTTGATCAACAGGATATGTTCATCCTGATAGAGGATCTCTACATCGTCATGGCATGGAGGCGCTATAAACGTGTCGATAAGGGTAGACATGACGCGACCTGAGTTGTGAGGGTGGCAGCGGATGATAACGGAGATTAGGCTGGGGGGCGAATTATTCTGGTTAAGCATTTCAGGGGGAGTAGCGGGTTGATTTCCCTGACCAATAATTTATGATCTGTTGCAATTTAACCGAATAATATTCTTACAGGCTTTACTTAATGAAACACAATTCTTTGCTTATTGTCGTTGCCACTGTTTTATTTTCAGGGGCAACCTTCTCGACACATGCAGGGCTTTTTAGCAGCCCTATAGACCTATCAAAACCTTTCATATGTAAGGATATTTCCCCAACACCGCTGCATATAACCGAAAAGGGCTTAATCATGGGAGGTGTCGTGTATCCTTTATACAATCCTAACGCAGCCTCGACACCAAAACTGACCAACGCAATATTTCGTAGTAAGGATAACCTGGAAGAAATAGACGTCAGGCAAGATGCTGAAGACGGAAAAGTAGATGTCAGTTATATGAAATTTAGCATCAATCCGGACACGTTAGCCAATGATGCGGCTATTGAAAATAGCAAAATATTTGAAAAGGGAAGCTTTAAGGCTTATAACCCTGGCCCCAAATATTACTCCAAAAACCAGGGTTGCCAGCAGTAACACTTATTCGCGTCTCTGTGTATATGAAAGGCCCATATGAAGCAATGTATGAGCCTTCATCATGGCGTGGCATCTTCGAACTAAGGTGTATCGTCATATTCATACCGACAAATCGTATTTATCCCTCGCTGATGGCTTTTAATTCCCGTATGCAGGTGTAACGCTTTGGCTTCATGCACCCAGAAACTGCCGCCTGCCTGTGCCTGAGGGTGAAAAAGAGTGGCTTGCGGATACCTTTCGCTAAGTGCGCCTTGACTCAACCCAAACCATTTCCGCGACACCTCACGAAACTCGCGTGTGGTTAATAGCCGCCCCCCGATCCTTTCACAGCGTTCGCGGGCGGTAGAGAAATTATTATCGACCGTGCCCTCACCGACAAGCCAGGTATTCACAACGAAAGGATAGTGCTGCGTATTTCCCGTCTTGCGATTACGCAGCGTCAGGGTATTAGAAAGTTCATGCGCCTGTGGCTGCCGTTTCATCACCAGCGTTACTCGCCCTTCCTGATGGGGTCGAATCTCCAGCCAGTTATGCGCCACGCTAAAGACGACATCGTTCAGATTGAGCGCTTCATGATTGCTGCTCATGGTGACCGTAGCGCCGGTAAAACCGACACTCAGAATACTGGCAGTACGAAAACCAGAATTGGTGGGCGAGTGAAAGCTAATGCGCTTGAAATAATCATTTTTTTCAGCGGCGGAAAGTGTAGAGGTCAAAATAAGTGGGGCGACACAGAATATCCAGGCCAGGGGTTGCATCGGCGTCCTTTCGAATCGTAGCAGTCTCTTCAGGCAGCATAGCGCGGCGGGTTGCGGTTTAAAGCATTTTTACCTTATTAGAAAATACCTGTGAAATCTTCACGCTTTAGCCATTAAAAACGGGCCGCAAAGAGAGAGCGGCCCGCTGATACTGCTACACGTTATTATCAGAATGCATATTTAATGCCCAGCATCCCCTGCGTATCACTGTAGCCTTTGTCGCCCACTTGTTGTGCCACGTTCCCCCAAATCTGCAGGTTTTTATTCAACTGCCCTTCCACGCCTACCTTCAGCTCACCGAGATTACGCGCGCCCTCCTGGTAGCTGGTGACGCCGTTCATCTTGACGCCATAGGTCTGCGAATTGTAGATCCAGTTAGCTTCAACGAATGGCTGGAAGTCACGCGTTTTTCCTTCGTCGATGGCATTGTGGCCTTTAATATACGCCCTCATCCCCAACCGCGTTTGCAGATTCCCCTCACTCTTGTCCTTCACACGGGTGCCGTTTGCTTCCGTATGATTATCCGCCTGCACATCCATCCAGGTCAGTTGCGCTTTCGGTTGCAGCCAATAGCTGGAACGTCCTGAATCATCCGCACCCAGCAAGAAACTGTAACCGGCTTCAACTGAGGCGGTGATGCCGTCAGAGTCATACTTCTCACTCGCCAGGCCTTGACCGGAAACGTTGTTATCGAACCAGTTGTAAAGGATCCAACTGTCCAGATAGGTGCCCGTTTTATCCGCTTCATTCGCGTACCACGTGCCGTAGAAGCCCACACTATAGCCGGTTATCTGACCATGCGAACGATAGCCCGTCACATTGGATTTAGTGTTGCTCTTACTATTACCATACCCGGCCATCATCCCGAGGTGCCAGCGATCCAGCCCGTTGCTACTCCATTGAGCAAGATCTCCGCCAAGCTGCACTACATAGCGGTTGCTTTGCGTTTCAAGCTGCCCTTTCGCGGTATCGAAGCGATTGTGTCCTCCAACCTGACGTAACCACAGGCTGGTCACTTTCTGTTCGCCGGTCAATAAATCCGTGTACTGCGTATCGCCTAAACGATCGTGCAGACGGGTGTTGAACAGCGTATTTGCCGCCGCCAGGTTCGCGATATAAGAAGCGCTTTCCGGGCGATATGTGGATGGGCCTGTCGGGTCAGTTGGATCGACAGGGTCTACCGGGTCTACAGGATCTACGGGGTCAACTGGGTCAACAGGGTCTACCGGGTCGGGATCAACCGGATCGGTTGGCTGCGTGTTGGTCAGATACCAGTTCGCGGCATTTCCCCCTGTACCTCGCCCAAGGAAGTACTCATAACTGCCTGCAACAATACGCCCGGACTGCACGAAATCACCCTCAGAGCGTCCACCCACCTCAATAATTTCAATCCCGTTAATCGTTTTCGCACCGCTGCCTCCCGCGTTGTTCACCACAACATGCGTAGTCCCTGCGGTATCCCCCATAACAACCAGTTTATCGGTCAGGGAGCTATCATCACCCAGTACGGAATTCATTACCAAGGTACCGTTATCACCCGTGTAATTACCGCTGACTGTGAGGATGTTCCCCACCGTGGAGCCTGCCAGTTGTACGGTGCCCGCATTATTCAGCGTACCAAGGTTAAATTGGGTCGCGCCTGTTGAACTCCCGTAACCCGTAAGACTGGTGAGCGCGTTGTAAGCAGCGATAACGCCTGCGTTGTTCACCACGCCAGCCACGGTGCCGGTTCCTGAGAGTATGCCGCCATCGGTAACCTCAACATCGCCGCCCAGCTCAGAAGACGCTGAGCCTTCCTCACCAACGACCAGCGAACCCGCCGTAATCTGAGTGATACCGCTGAAGCCCGACATGGACGAACCCACGCTAAGCGTTCCCGCACTCTTTTTCACCGCCAGCCCGCTGCCCGTGACGGTATTCGCTAACAACCAGTCCTGAGCATTGTTGAAAACCAGCGTACCGTCATCAATGATGT
Source organism: Pseudocitrobacter faecalis (assembly GCA_003315335.1). Lineage (GTDB taxonomy): Bacteria > Pseudomonadota > Gammaproteobacteria > Enterobacterales > Enterobacteriaceae > Pseudocitrobacter > Pseudocitrobacter faecalis. The sequence continues at coordinate 43,413 of QNRL01000007.1, read as the reverse complement.
TAGCGGTACCCAGATTCTCTGCCTGAGACGCCTGCAGCGTAGCGTCGTTATCAATCTGGAATAGCCCGGCAAACGTACTGTTATTGCCCGATAGCGTAACATCTGCCCCAGCCAGGGTATGGACTTTACCCGCCCCCGCCAGCACAACCGATGCCGTTCCCGTTGGTGAAGAAGTCCATGCCGCATTTTCCTGACTCAGTGAACCGAAGGTGAGCGTGTCATCCGAGCCCGTCAGGGTAATGCCCTGGGCATGATTAAAAGCACTTGCCGTGTTCAGTTTGAGTTCGGAACCCCCCTTAAGCGTAATCTCGCCCGTATAAGCTGTCTGATCGCCGTTGACCATTACCACACCTGGGTCGATGGTCAGAGCGCCATCACCTGCCAGCGTTCCCGTTTCAATTGCACCGCCAAACGTATCACCCGCTGTGCGTTGGCTCTCGGTGATAGTCAATGATCCCGAGAGAGTCATCAGGCTTCCGGCCGCCGTATTAAGCGCGCCGATAGACTGGCTGTGACCTTGCATATCTGCTGCTGTCCCCTCGGCCAGATTGAGCGCAGAGGTTTGCCCCAACACATTATTGTTTGCCATCACCAGCGTGCCGGAACGCACATCCGTTTCACCTGTGTAGCGATTACTGCCGTTGGAAAGTGACACCTGCTTTCCGGTGCCAGCCGCAATTGCCAGATCGCCCACGCCAATCACCTGCGCGGCTAAATCGGTCGCGGCCCCCGTCGCGCCATCGGCAGGTGTCAGAACCAACGCTTCATCACCGCTTCCCAGCAAATTGACCTGTTGCAGGCCGTAGTTCACATATAAGCCATCGGAAGCGGCCCCGGCGGTAAGGCCGAAATCATAGGTGCCTTCGGCCACTTTGACCCCGTTTTGGCTGAGATCCAACGTCCGCGCGTCAGAGATTGCATCGCCATTTTGATCCACTAACTGAATGCTTCCGCCCGTACCGGTCACACTATTAGCATTGACTAATTTCACACCCGCACCCTGATCGTCCTGTTCAAGTAGCGGTAGTCGGCTATCAGGAATCGGTTGCGTATTATTAAACTCTGCTGGCACATTCACCTGTACCGTTCCTGTACCAGAGATATCAAGCTTGTCCGCCGTAATCACGCTGACGGCCGTTTTGTCCGCAGGCGCGTCGGCATTGAAAATAGCCTTACCACCGTTAAAAGTCAGGCCGCCAATATGTTGATGGCTATCCGCAGCAGTGCCATCGCCCACGGTCGTGATATTGCCTGCATCAAGTTGCAGGGTAGCCTGCGTTAAAGCGGCCGTGTTGTCGCCAGTTAGGGCGAAGGTGTTATTGGCCAGCGCGACAGTCCCTTTAAAGTCAGAGCCGACATCTGAAGAGAAGTGGAATGCTTCGCCCTGATTTGATGCGCGTAAAGTGCCCTCACCGGTCAGAACGTTGTTAAAGGTAAATTCGCCGTCGGCGAGAGCCGCAAGCGTGGCTTCAAGCGCAATGTTTGCTGCGCCAGAGCTCAGGTTGATCTGAGAGGTGGTTGTGGTCGCATCAAGCTGTAATGTGCCCTTCTCAACATTTGTGCCACCGGCGTATTCGTTGATGCCAGTCAGCATCAACGTGCCTTCCCCGGTTTTACTCAAAGAGCCGGAACCGGTAATCAACTCATCAAGGGTGTTATCGAAACCATTGGTATCGACAGCCCCTCCGCCTGCACCCAGCACAAAATCAGCGGTATTGATATCAGCCACCGCACCATAGCGTAGCGTGCTACCGTTATCGAGGGTCAACGACGTGAGGTTTGAATTCCCGGTCATTTCCCAGACGCTACTCTCGCCATCCATAGAGAGGTTGAGGGTTCCTGCCGTTGAAGAGCCAAGTTTGGAATCCGTCACCCCCACAAATTGGCTGCCATTTGCCATATTAAGAGAGACCAGCGCTTTGCTTGCACTGAGGATATTTCCATTAATGTTATAAATCCCAGAAACATCGGTACTGGTGCTTACATCATGGGATTTTATAATTGCCGATGCGCCTGTTGCGTAGATCGCTGAACCTGTCCCTACAGTGATATCAGCATCACCAGAAAGATAAATTTCAGCTAATTTATTTGCGGTTGTTGAAGAAGCATACAAGCCATTTGCGGTATTACCGGTTGTTGAAATATCAACATTCCCCAGTGAAATCATGCCTAAACCCCTGGCATAGACGCCATGCGCATTATTACCCGTGGTTTTTATTTTACTGTCGCCATTAAGATAAACTTCTGCCTTTCCTTTCGCCGTTTTGAAGAGAGCAGCAACGCCAGTATCTTGACCTGCGAATACAGCATAACCTGAATCTCCCCCACCATTGGTCGTAGTGGTAATATCGGCATTTCCATTAATTGTTATTGTCGATTTTGCATTTTCATTTTCCGACGAAGCGTTAGCTCGGATCCCCATTCCGCTCGCGACAATGTTAGCATCACCATTAATCGTTACTTCAGCGCGGTTTATTCCGCTGTTGAGTTCTCGGCCCAGGTTGATACCATCAGCACTGGAACCCGTTGTTTCTGATTGATAGTTCTGTATAACAACGAAGCCGCCCCCCGCTTTAGTATGGATCCCGTCTGCAGCAGTCCCCGAAGTATTCACCGTAAGGTCGTTGAATTTATAGGTTGAGCCATCATTCAGATAGATAGCCCATCCGGCCAAAGGTGCAACCGTGCCCTCAGCTTCCGTTCTTACACGCACCTCCTCATAGTTGGTATAATCGCGTCCATTACCATTTGGATTGCCCGAACCACTATAATAAAGGACATTATTATATTCAAAAATGTCAGCATGGGCTGCAGGTGCCTGCAATGCTGTATACATCAATGCCAGAGAAATATATATCGCTATCTTTTTTTGCCTGAGTGGGATCGTTCTCATACAGAGCTCCTTGGGTTTCCCCTTACTTCACTGTTAATGGTGATGGTTTAAAAAATGAATAGCCGTCTTCTCGCAGCAGTAGGCCGCAAGTAAAAAACAATGAATATCTGCTAATAAACAGAGCAATAGCTGCTCTGCCATTTCAGAAAATAAAATCCCAATCAGTCATCTGTCCACAAAGCACAGGTTCTTTGCGTTAATGCACGGATAATACCAGGTACAGAACTGGTTGAGTCTAAAACGGCTGTAATATTATTTGTTTTAACCTGCCAACATAACGCCACCGGGACTAACATCGGGCTGGCAACAATCACGATCTTGCCTTGTACCTCCGGAAGTTTCTGTAGTACCTGAGCTAATGTATGCCGTGTAAGATGAATAAATGTGTAATCACAGGAAAGTCCTTTTTTCTGCATTTCAGATTTAAGTGCAGCTACGCCCAAACAAAAATAAATGTCATTCTCGGGAAAACAATCCCTATTACTGACAATCAATGACACCTCCCTGACGCACATAAATGCAACGAATCACAGGCTCGAAAACGTATCCTGCTAGTTTGCCTTAATGAGCTGATTTCTTTCGCTAATGTATTCTTCTACATATTTATGACCACTCATCTTCTCATAAGCTAACAAAAGCGTATCCAGAACCTCAGCATCCACGCATCCCGACTTGCGTAATTTCCTTAATGCATCACGGAGTATAATCTCCACAGTTTTCGGAAAATCACATTGCTCAAAAATACTTTCAAGATGCAAAAAAATGGCGTCCTGGTCATCCTCAAGCAATAGATACATGAGCGTAAGCCTGATGGTCTCCGTTTCCCGATCATACATAGCCATAATAAACCTCACACACCAGGAAAAATCTGAGTTCACAATGAAACCACGCCCTATCAGGAGCATTAAAAAAATATATTCACCATGTCTATGCATACTCAGAATTGTGTAAAAAAGAGGATTATTCCAATCGTTTTTATAAGAAGAGAAAAGATTTTTTGATAGATATTATCTATCATAACACTTTGTATGATCGTTTTGACCGATCATACAAAGAAGGAATATTCAATAACTCTTATCAATTTACGCAAGAGGTAAGTTTTAAGGCATTGTTTTTAATATACTTTACTGGAAATACAGTAAATATTGATAATATCTTTGAAAGCTATTGATTAATAATTGAAGTATAACCATGCGTTACACTTGCACTAAGCAACAAATTTAATGGAAATGAGTCTCATAAAAATGAAAGGTAACTTTGACAAAAATCAAAAACAATCATCTCGGCGCGCAGTTAAAAAAGCAAAAGTTTTATCAGAACTACGCGACCCGTTTTTTCAAAACAGCGTTAAACATTACTTTTCATATATTTCAGTAAGTAAATTACATAAATAATAGCAGCACACAGATTTCCCTTTAAAAAAAATACACAAAAAATGCGTATTACTTCTCATGCACAGCACGTACAGTGTCCGAAAAGTAGCAACTTAACAGAGCGTTATTGATAAGAAGAAGATTAAAACTGATAACAAAAATTTAAGAGTTCATTACACTCGCCTTCATTTGAAAGTAGTAAGCCGCTTCACATTGCTCATCATAAAGGAGTCACCAGAGGCATCCACTTTGCCGCGTCTGTGATCTGGGCTACAAAACTTGTCTGTCCAGCGTGCCACGTCAAAAACGTGTGTTATCATTCACCCCGTAAATACCTTTCAACTCATACCGAGGCTTTGATGCTGGAGAATGTAATCATCTGATAATCAGTGACTCGACCTTTACAGGCCGGGCTGATTATCAATGCGCCGAAATCGAATGCGGACACCGCTGTGTGTTTGCACGTTTTGCACATGATGATTAACAGGTTCACCAGTATGAATTTATCCCGTCAGGAACAACGTACCTTACACGTTCTCGCCAAAGGTGGTCGGATTGCGCACGTTCGCGATTCATCAGGCCGCGTGACCTCAGTCGAATGCTATAGCCGCGAAGGGCTTCTCCTGAGCGATTGTACTCTCGCCGTCTTCAAAAAACTCAAAACCAAAAAACTGATTAAGTCCGTCAATGGGCAACCTTACCGTATCAACACCACCGGGTTGCTGAACGTTCGCGCCCAACTGGACAACCGCTAAACAAGGAGAAAACCTATGGATATCCCACGTATTTTTACAATTAGCGAAAGCGAGCACCGCATTCATAACCCCTTCACGGCAGAAAAGTACGCCACGCTGGGGCGCGTGCTCAGGCTAGTGCCAGAAATTCACATTCTTGACCTCGGCAGCGGCTCCGGTGAGATGCTTTGCACCTGGGCGCGCGATCATCAGATAACCGGTACTGGCGTTGATTTAAGCCCACTGTTTACCGAGCAGGCTAAAGCGCGTGCGCAGGAACTGAAGGTGAGTGAACGTGTCAACTTCATCCATCGCGATGCAGCAGGTTATGTGGCGGCTGAACCCTGTGATATCGCGGCCTGTATCGGCGCTACCTGGATTGCCGGTGGCGTTGAAGGCACGCTGTCCCTTCTGCGCCAAAGCCTGAAACCCGGCGGTATTATGCTTATTGGTGAACCTTTCTGGCGCCAAATGCCAGAATCCGACGCGGTTGCACAGGCGTGCGGAGCAAACGCGACTGAAGATTTCCTGACGCTGCCCGAACGGGTCGGGAGGTTTGATGAGTGCGGCTATGACGTGGTGGAAATGGTACTGGCCGACCAGGAAGGTTGGGATCGCTATGAAGCGGCGAAATGGCTCACCCTGCGCCGCTGGCTGGAAGCCAACCCGGACGATCCGTTCGCGCCGGAGGTACGCACAATGTTAACTGAATCACCGAAAAGGCATGTCACTTACACCCGTGAGTACATCGGCTGGGGCGTTTTTGCCCTGATGCCGAGATAATCCCCCTCCCCAACAAGCCGGGTAACGTGGTTACCCGGCAGCACATACCCACACAAATAAGACGTTTAATTCCTGCCGCATTTGATCACAAATTTGAAACAAATCGCCCTGTTTGTGCACGTTTTATAAAAATGTAGATATTTTTTACTTATGGCTACGAAATGAGCATTACCTTTTCTTCCTGAAACCCTAAGAGGATTGCTTCTGATGAATGCACTGACCGCCGTACATACTAACGCTGTCGATTCAGGCCAGGACTATAGCGGATTCACCCTCACCCCGTCGGCGCAATCCCCGCGCCTGCTGGAACTGACCTTCACCGAACAGACGACCAAAGAGTTTCTTAAACAGGTTGCCGAGTGGCCCGTGCAGGCGCTGGAGTACAAATCGTTTCTGCGTTTTCGGGTGGGCAAGATTCTCGACGATTTGTGTGGGAATGCGTTGCAACCACTGTTGTTGAAGACGCTGCTAAACCGCGCTGAAGGTGCGCTGCTGATCAACGCCGTGGGTATCGATGATGTGAAGCAGGCGGACGAGATGGTGAAGCTGGCAACGGCGGTGGCGCATCTGATTGGCCGTTCCAATTTCGATGCCATGAGCGGCCAGTACTATGCGCGTTTCGTGGTAAAAAATGTCGATAACTCAGACAGCTACCTGCGTCAGCCACACCGCGTGATGGAACTGCACAACGATGGTACCTACGTTGAAGAGATAACCGACTACGTGTTGATGATGAAAATCGATGAGCAAAACATGCAGGGCGGAAACTCGCTGCTGCTGCACCTCGACGACTGGGAACATCTTGAGCACTTTTTCAGCCATCCGCTGGCGCGTCGCCCGATGCGCTTTGCCGCGCCGCCGAGTAAAAACGTCAGCAAAGAGGTCTTCCATCCGGTGTTCGACGTCGATCAGCAGGGTCGCCCGGTGATGCGCTATATCGACCAGTTCGTCCAGCCAAAAGATTTCGAAGAAGGCGTATGGTTGAGCGAGCTTTCCGATGCCATTGAAACCAGCAAAGGCATTCTGTCTGTGCCGGTTCCCGTTGGCAAATTCCTGTTGATTAACAACCTGTTCTGGCTGCACGGTCGTGACCGTTTTACCCCGCATCCGGATCTGCGTCGTGAACTGATGCGCCAGCGCGGCTATTTCGCTTACGCCACTCACCACTACCAGACGCATCAGTAAGCGCAAAGGAATTGAGCGGATGTATGATTTTGTGATTATTGGCGGCGGCATCATCGGCATGTCGACCGCCATGCAACTGATTGATGTTTATCCGGACGCCCGCATTGCGTTGCTGGAAAAAGAGTCCGGCCCCGCCTGCCATCAGACGGGCCACAACAGCGGCGTGATCCATGCCGGGGTTTACTACGCGCCCGGCAGCCTGAAGGCGCAGTTTTGCCTGGCGGGGAACCGCGCCACCAAAGCCTTTTGCGATCAAAACGGCATCCGCTATGACAACTGCGGCAAGATGCTGGTCGCCACGTCCGATCTCGAAATGGAACGAATGCGCGCGTTATGGGAACGCACAGCGGCGAACGGGATTGAGCGCGAGTGGTTAAACGCCGACGAGCTTCGCGAACGCGAACCGAATATCACCGGCCTTGGCGGTATTTTTGTACCCTCCAGCGGCATTGTCAGCTACCGCGACGTGACGGCAGCGATGGCAAAAACCTTCCAGGCCAAAGGCGGCGAGATTATCTATAACGCCGAAGTTAGCGCTCTCAATGAGCATAATAACGGCGTGGTGATACGAACCCGTCAGGGCGGCGAATATGAAGCGTCGACGCTGATTAGCTGTTCTGGCCTGATGGCTGATCGGCTGGTGAAAATGCTCGGCCTTGAACCCGGCTTTATCATCTGCCCGTTCCGCGGTGAGTATTTCCGCCTCGCGCCGGAGCATAACCAGATTGTTAACCACCTGATTTACCCCATTCCCGATCCAGCGATGCCCTTTTTAGGCGTTCATCTCACCCGGATGATTGACGGCAGCGTGACCGTCGGGCCAAACGCGGTGCTGGCTTTTAAACGCGAGGGCTATCGCAAGCGCGACTTCTCATTTAGCGACACGCTGGAGATTTTGGGCTCCCCGGGGATTCGCCGGGTACTGCAAAACCATCTACGCTCAGGACTGGGCGAGATGAAAAACTCGCTGTGCAAAAGCGGCTATCTGCGGCTGGTGCAAAAGTATTGTCCCCGGCTTTCGTTAAGCGATCTCCAGCCCTGGCCTGCCGGTGTGCGGGCGCAGGCGGTATCGCCGGACGGCAAGCTGATTGACGATTTTCTGTTTGTCACCACCCCGCGCACGATCCACACCTGCAATGCGCCCTCCCCGGCAGCGACATCAGCAATTCCTATTGGTGCGCATATTGTCAGCAAGGTACAAACGCTGTTGGCAAGCCAGAGTAACCCCGGACGCACGCTGCGATCGGCCCGTAGTGTGGATGCCTTACACGCCGCCTTTAATCAATAACCTTTGAAAACAGGATGTAGCGATGAAACTTAACGACAGTAACTTATTCCGCCAGCAGGCGTTGATTAACGGGGAATGGCTGGACGCCAACAATGGCGAGGTCATCGACGTCACCAATCCGGCGAACGGCGATAAGCTGGGTAGCGTGCCAAAAATGGGCGCGGAGGAAACCCGCGCCGCTATCGATGCCGCCAACCGCGCCCTGCCCGCCTGGCGTGCGCTCACCGCCAAAGAACGCGCCACCATTCTGCGTAACTGGTTCAATTTGATGATGGAGCATCAGGACGATTTAGCGCGCCTGATGACCCTCGAACAGGGTAAACCGCTGGCTGAAGCGAAAGGCGAAATCAGCTACGCCGCCTCCTTTATTGAGTGGTTTGCCGAAGAAGGCAAGCGTATTTATGGCGACACCATTCCCGGTCATCAGGCCGATAAACGCCTGATTGTTATCAAACAGCCGATTGGCGTTACCGCCGCCATTACCCCGTGGAACTTCCCGGCGGCGATGATTACCCGTAAAGCCGGCCCGGCGCTGGCGGCAGGCTGCACCATGGTGCTGAAACCTGCGAGTCAAACACCGTTTTCCGCCCTGGCGCTGGCGGAGCTGGCGATCCGCGCGGGCGTTCCGGCTGGCGTATTTAACGTGGTCACCGGCTCGGCAGGCGCGGTCGGTAATGAACTGACCAGCAATCCGCTGGTGCGCAAGCTGTCGTTTACCGGCTCAACCGAAATTGGCCGCCAGTTGATGGAACAGTGCGCAAAAGACATCAAAAAAGTGTCGCTGGAGCTGGGCGGCAACGCGCCGTTTATCGTCTTTGACGATGCCGATCTCGATAAAGCCGTGGAAGGCGCGCTGGCCTCGAAATTCCGCAACGCCGGGCAAACCTGCGTCTGTGCCAACCGCCTGTATGTGCAGGACGGCGTATATGACCGCTTTGCTGAAAAATTGCAGCAGGCGGTGAGCAAACTCCACATCGGCGACGGGCTGGACAAAGGCGTCACCATCGGGCCGCTGATCGATGAAAAAGCGGTAGCCAAAGTGGAAGAGCATATTGCCGATGCGCTGGAGAAAGGCGCGCGCGTGGTTTGCGGTGGTAAAGCGCACGAGCGCGGCGGCAACTTCTTCCAGCCGACCATTCTGGTGGACGTGCCAGCCAACGCCAAAGTGTCGAAAGAAGAGACGTTTGGTCCCCTCGCCCCGCTGTTCCGCTTTAAAGATGAAGCCGATGTGATTGCACAGGCCAACGACACCGAGTTTGGTCTTGCCGCCTATTTCTACGCCCGCGATTTAAGCCGCGTCTTCCGCGTGGGCGAGGCGCTGGAGTACGGCATCGTCGGCATCAACACCGGCATTATTTCCAATGAAGTGGCCCCGTTCGGCGGTATCAAAGCCTCGGGACTGGGTCGTGAAGGTTCGAAGTATGGCATCGAAGATTACTTAGAAATCAAATATATGTGCATCGGTCTTTAACTGGAGAACGCGAATGAGCAGCAATAAAGAGTTAATGCAGCGCCGCAGTCAGGCAGTTCCTCGTGGCGTTGGGCAAATTCACCCAATTTTCGCTGATCGTGCGGAAAACTGCCGGGTGTGGGACGTTGAAGGCCGTGAGTATCTTGATTTCGCGGGCGGGATTGCGGTGCTCAATACCGGGCACCTGCATCCGAAAGTGGTGGCGGCGGTGGAAGCGCAGTTGAAAAAGCTGTCGCACACCTGCTTCCAGGTGCTGGCTTACGAGCCGTATCTGGAGTTGTGCGAAATAATGAATCAGAAGGTGCCGGGCGATTTCGCCAAAAAAACGTTGCTGGTAACGACCGGTTCGGAAGCGGTGGAAAATGCGGTGAAAATCGCCCGCGCCGCCACCAAACGCAGCGGCACCATCGCCTTTAGCGGTGCTTATCACGGGCGCACGCACTACACGCTGGCGCTGACCGGCAAGGTGAATCCGTACTCTGCGGGGATGGGGCTGATGCCGGGGCATGTTTATCGCGCGCTTTACCCTTGCCCGCTGCATGGCATCAGTGAAGACGACGCTATCGCCAGTATCCACCGAATTTTTAAAAATGACGCTGCGCCGGAAGATATCGCCGCCATCGTGATTGAGCCCGTTCAGGGCGAAGGCGGTTTCTACGCCGCAACGTCTGCCTTTATGCAGCGTTTACGCGCACTGTGCGATGAGCAAGGGATCATGCTGATTGCCGACGAAGTGCAAAGCGGTGCCGGGCGTACCGGCACGCTGTTTGCAATGGAACAGATGGGCGTTGCGCCAGATCTCACCACCTTTGCGAAATCGATCGCGGGCGGCTTCCCGCTGGCGGGCGTCACCGGGCGCGCTGAAGTGATGGATGCTGTCGCACCAGGCGGTCTGGGCGGTACCTATGCGGGTAACCCGATTGCCTGCGTGGCGGCGCTGGAAGTGTTGAAGGTGTTCGAGCAGGAAAATCTGCTGCAAAAAGCCAACGATCTGGGCCAGAAGCTAAAAGACGGATTATTGGCAATCGCCGAAAACCACCCGGAGATCGGCGACGTACGTGGACTGGGGGCGATGATCGCCATCGAGCTGTTTGAAGATGGCGATCACAGTAAACCCAACGCCAAACTCACCGCCGAGATCGTGGCGCGCGCCCGTGACAAAGGCCTGATTCTTCTCTCCTGCGGCCCGTATTACAACGTGCTGCGCATCCTGGTACCGCTCACCATTGAAGATGTTCAGATTCGTCAGGGTCTGGAGATCATCGGCCAGTGTTTTGATGAGGCGAAACAGTAGCTATGTCTGTTTGTAAGAGTTAACCGTTGCTAAGGGAATGATAACGATACAGTAAAAATAATAACGATGAGGCGATCGACAAAGTTAAAAATGACTGCGGACTGTCCCCTCGCCCCTCTGGGGAGAGGGTAAGGGTGAGGGGTATACTCGCTGCTAAACCCTCACCCCGACCCTCTCCCTGAGGGAGAGGGAGAAAACCATCCCGCTTTCGCTTTTGAAAATTTGTTGACTGCCTCAATTAAACGCGTGACCCGACGCGGGAAATGTCGGGGCGCTCTCCCAAGTGACACACTTTCGAGAGGATTCAGGATGGGGCAATCATCGCAACCACATGAGCTAGGCGGCGGGCTGAAATCACGCCACGTCACCATGTTGTCTATTGCCGGTGTTATCGGCGCAAGTCTGTTTGTCGGTTCCAGCGTCGCTATCGCCGAAGCGGGCCCGGCGGTCTTACTGGCCTATCTGTTCGCCGGATTACTGGTGGTTATGATTATGCGGATGCTGGCGGAAATGGCGGTTGCCACGCCCGACACTGGCTCCTTTTCCACCTACGCCGATAAAGCGATTGGCCGCTGGGCAGGCTATACCATCGGCTGGCTGTACTGGTGGTTTTGGGTACTGGTTATCCCGCTGGAGGCCAACATCGCCGCTATGATCTTGCATTCATGGGTTCCCGGCATTCCCATTTGGTTATTTTCTCTGGTCATCACCCTCGCCTTAACCGGCAGTAATTTATTAAGCGTCAAAAACTACGGGGAATTTGAATTCTGGCTCGCGCTGTGCAAAGTCATTGCAATCCTGGCCTTTATTTTCCTTGGCGCAGTCGCAATTAGCGGTTTCTACCCTTACGCTGACGTAAGCGGAATCTCAAGATTGTGGGATAGCGGCGGCTTTATGCCGAACGGTTTTGGTGCAGTTTTAAGCGCGATGCTGATCACCATGTTCTCGTTTATGGGCGCAGAAATTGTCACCATTGCGGCAGCAGAATCCGACACGCCGGAAAAACACATTGTTCGCGCCACCAACTCAGTTATCTGGCGTATCTCTATTTTCTATTTGTGTTCTATTTTTGTCGTTGTGGCATTAATTCCGTGGAATATGCCGGGACTAAAAGCCGTCGGTTCTTATCGCTCGGTGCTGGAGTTACTCAATATTCCGCACGCAAAATTAATCATGGACTGCGTGATCTTACTTTCCGTAACCAGTTGTCTGAACTCGGCGCTCTATACCGCATCAAGGATGCTTTACTCCTTAAGCCGTCGTGGGGATGCGCCAGCGGTGATGGGCAAAATCAACCGCAGCAAAACACCGTACGTGGCCGTTTTACTCTCCACCGGTGCAGCATTTTTAACGGTGGTGGTGAACTACTACGCGCCTGCGAAAGTGTTTAAATTCCTGATCGACAGTTCCGGCGCTATCGCTCTGTTGGTTTATTTGGTCATTGCCGTTTCGCAATTGCGGATGCGTAAAATTCTGCTGGCGGAAGGCAGCGAAATTCGCCTGCGCATGTGGCTTTATCCTTGGCTCACCTGGCTGGTGATTGGCTTTATTACCTTTGTCCTGGTGGTGATGCTATTTCGTCCGGCGCAGCAACTCGAGGTCATTTCCACGGGCGTATTAGCGATAGGGATCATCTGTACCGTGCCGATTATGGCGCGTTGGAAAAAACTGGTATTGTGGCAAAAAACACCTCTACACAATACCAGATAGCGTATTATCCCGGCGAAAGCCGGGATTTCTATAAAGGAGCAAGGCCATGACCGCTATTCCTCAACCAACGGCCATTGATGGCTATCGCTGGCTGAAAAACGATATTATTCGCGGCGTTTATCAACCCGATGAAAAGCTGCGCATGAGCCTGTTGACCACTCGCTATGGCCTGGGCGTGGGGCCACTGCGAGAGGCGCTTTCGCAGCTGGTGGCCGAACGCCTGGTCACGGTGGTGAACCAGAAAGGGTATAACGTCGCTTCCATGTCAGAAAAGGAGTTGCTCGACATCTTCGATGCACGCGCCAACATGGAAGCCATGCTGGTACGTCTTGCCATTGAGCGCGGTGATGACGCCTGGGAAGCTGAAATCCTTGCCCGCGCGCATATGCTCAGCAAACTGGAAGCCAACGACGCCAGTGAAAATATGCTGGATGAATGGGATCGCCGCCATCAGGCGTTCCATACGGCAATTGTCGCCGGCTGTGGTTCACATTATCTGCTGCAAATGCGCGAACGATTATTTGATCTGGCCGCACGCTATCGTTTTATCTGGCTGCGCACAACAGTGCTGTCTGTCGAAATGCTGGAAGATAAACATGACCAGCATCAGCAATTGACCGAGGTAATACTGGCACGTGATGCAGCACATGCCAGTGAATTAATGCGTCAGCATTTACTTACGCCAATTCCGGTAATTCAGCAGGCGATGGCCAGATCCCGTTAAGCAGGTTCAGACATCATCTGGATTAGCGGAATATCTGAGTGCATCAATCAGTAATGCAAATGCAGGTGGATGCTGTTTTCTGCTGGGGTAATAAAGATAATATCCCGAAAAAACAGGGCTCCAATCGGATAATACTGTTTCCAGCCGTCCATCGGCAATTTGCTCGCAGATGCTGTCCTCAGGAATAAATGCCAGGCCAAAACCAGACTCGGCAGCATCAATCCGTTCCGCAATAGTATTGAATGTCAGTTGCCCCTCGACCCTGACTTTTAGAGGTTTGCCTGCATTTTCAAACTCCCAATGATACAGCCCGCCAGCAGTGGGAAGCCGCATATTAATACAGCGGTGATGCTGCAGATCGTGCGGCGTATGAGGTTTACCGTATTTCGCGTAATATTCCGCAGAGCCCGCCACAACCAAACGGACATCCGGGCCGATTCTTACCGCGACCATATCCTTGTCGACACTCTCACCCAGGCGCACGCCCGCATCGAAACGCCCATCCACAATATTGACGAAACCATTATCAACGACCATCTCAACATTAATATTGGGATATTCGCGTAAAAATGACTTCAGTTTTGGCCATAACAGATATTTAGCGGCGTGCTCGCCGGCTGAAATGCGGAGATTTCCCGCGGCGACGCCATTTTGTTGAACCAGGCGTTGCAACTCTTCATCCAGTTCGTAAAGTCGGGGTTCAAGACAAGCAATGATTTGCTCTCCTATCTCCGTTGGCGCAACGCTTCGCGTTGTACGCGTTAATAAACGAAGATTAAGCCGCGCCTCCAGTGCCTTCATCGCATGGCTCAACGCAGATTGCGTGACGCCAAGTTTACCTGCTGCTTTGGTAAAGCTGCGCTCTCGCGCAACAGCAAGAAAGAGCTGCAGCTCATTAAAATTTTCTTTAAGCATGGACGAATTCCCTTAACACCGTCATGAGTGAAATCCTATAGTGGCTTCGTCGGTTTACGCATTGTAGCGCCATTATCTTGTGTCACTTCTCTTTTGCGGTAAATAACCATTGCCGGAATCGTTTGAATGAGCAACATGCGTATAATATGACTTGCCATTACAAAACTGGCATTCGCGTTAAGCGCCAGTGCCGCAAAGGACATCGATTCCACGCTTCCTGGAACCCAGGACAGCATTAATAAATAAAAGGGATAATCCAGAAGATGTGCCGCAGTCAATGCCATTATCACCGTCACGCCCAGCCCAATGGTAATGAGCTGCATTGAAGACCAGAGATGGCGCATAAATGCCGTCAACGTAAACGCAATAAAATGATGCCCCAGTAAAATGCCCATTAAGGCCATACTGAACTGATTGAATACATCGGGGAAAAGCACCGTCTGCGATGAAAAAGGATGCAATAACGCCGCACAAAGTAATGAGGTAATCATAAAAGGTGCGGGGAAATGAACGCGTTCAAGGCACTTGCCCAACACATAGCCTGCCAGGACGATACCCAGTAACCAGAGTATATTAGTCGTGGTAAACAATTCAGGCGACATGGCCGTAGGGGTGTGCGCGCCACCGCTAATATATCCGGCAAATAAAGTCAGTGTGATGAGCCGCAAAGAGTGCGAAATGATAATTTTTTGCGGTGGTGTTTTTATGTGGGAAGCCAACGCTAAAACCGCTGCCATTGCTCCAGGAACCGCACCTAATAGCGCTTCTTCCTTACTCCAGCGTAATCGATGAATACACCACAAATAGCATGCGGTAAACTGTAAGAATAAGCACAGCAATAAGAACATCAGTAAAAATGCGATATTTCCTTGCACCCCAAAAGAAAAATCGCGAAATAAAAGGCCAATCGACGTGCCAAGAGAGAGTTGAATCACCGTCATGCTGCCAGGCAGCACGGGTACAGAAAGGCCGGTACGTTTTAACACCAGCACGGTAATCAGGGGGCCAAACATCATACCTAACGGAACGTTGCAATAGGTAAAACCCAACCCGACCAGGATACAAAGAACAAAACCGACTAACAATTTCATACGCCTTTTCTCCTGGCAAGCGGGAATGTGGAATTCTTAGTGAACAGTTTCGTTCACCCAAAGGGTATTTTCAGCAACCCATTGGGTCAATGCATCAAGATTTTCTTTGATTTCCCGGCTGGACTCCGCTTTAACAATAGCACTTACAATCTCGCCGTTTGTTAACTTCATCATGTCATATTGGCGACCAATGACACCAGTTGCCCGATATTTAACCACAAAGGGTAACGGACATTTTTCCGCAATAGAGATAAGCGTACCCTGCGCAGGCGGCACATTTAATTGACCGACCCGTAGCACAGGGTGTCTTTGGGACAAATCCTGTGGGTAGATATCGCATAGAGACGCTTTAAGCCAGGTCATACGAGGATCAAGACCAAACGCGGCGCCTAATTCTTCATTGACAAAACAGCCACCTAATCGGCAGGCAAATTCACCAAAAATAATGTTGTTATCTTTATCGACAAAAACCTCAAGATGAAGCAATGCATTTTCTTCTGTTGGAAAAACCTCTTCCGCAAGATATTGGGTGTAGGCGATCAGTTTACGATGCAGCGGCGTGTCATCTTCCATCACCAGACCTAACGTTTTCCCGGACAGGAAATCCAGGCAGGAGACGGTCGCGCGGGATGCGGAAATAAATATCGGTTTACCTTTTAAATACAGCGCATTAATTTGATAGGCTTCGCCTTCGACAAATTTTTCAATAAGCAGATTGTGATACTCTGACGGCTTAACCTGCGCCAGATATTTATAAAGCTGCCCTTCATTCTTAAGAACTACGACACCCTGTGATCCACGCCCATCATTAGGTTTGATCACGCAGGGATATCCTTGTTCGGCAATAAATCGCGCCATCGCCGTCGCACTGTCAACGCGCGCCATAGCGGGAACTGTCAACTGATGAGACTGAACAAGCGATTTCATCATAAATTTATCGCGGAAAAACATGGCTTTTTTTTCACGATCGTGGGTTAAACCCAGACGATCGCTGATTCTCGCGGCTCTCAGAACATCGATTTCGGCGAGGAAAAAGATACCCGTTGCGTTATTAGCCTGGGCGTAGTGATAAATATCCATTTCCACAAAGGGATTATCATTGAAATTTTCATAAAAAAGGAAAGAGAATCCCTCCCCCATATGATTTAGAATATTATCGGTCTGGCTTGCGCACGTCGCGATCAAAACCGGGGTCACGGCTTGTAATGATTGCCACTCTTCCCGTGAGTGCTGAAAAATAATTTTTGGTGGGCACAGTAAGATATTCATTGTTTTTCCCCTTCAATATCAAATGTAATAACAAAAACATCCCGATAACCTTTTCCCGGCAACAAAGGAACTACTGCCGCGGTATAATGTTGATAATTTACATCATTGAATATGACTGCATCACCCGCATGCAGTTTGAACGTAGATGCGTCATTACCCCCATCGTGATTAGGAATAAGCGTGGTTTCACCACCGGTCACATTCTCAATTTCACTGCAATAAATTGCGATGTACTTAAATCCATCTTTATGAATTCCTTCTGGCGCCGGATAGCCTGGCCTGCGGTCATCTGTAGTTATTCGTATCTGATGAATACCTATGTTGTAGGTGGTGTCAGGAAGCAGTGGCAAAAGCTTACGAAACACCAGATTCATGACCTCTTCAGCAACGTCTTTTTTTATTTCAGGGTATTTTCTTGCAATCCCACCGGCGTAATGATTCAGCTTTTCCGTTTGAAAAAACTCTCCCGCTGCGCAGAGATCAAAATACTTTTCGCGTCCGGCCCTGGCCTGCATGTAACTTCTGAATCGAAAAATACCATCTTCAGCTTTAAGCCACGGATCGGGTAATAATTCATCAAAACTATTTTTGACTTTCGCGGAAGACTCCCCCAGCCGAATATGATGATAAGCGTGCATAAATAACATCCTTTAAACAATAGGTTGAGCAGTCTATTAATAAGATATGAAATGCATATCCAACAATAAATAATATTGCAGACTTTTTTATACTGACCATCAGTGGGAAAAAGTAAGGAGGCACGCTCCTTACTTTTAAAATACACTATTTGCTTTTTTTTCGTAATTCTGTAACCGGCACGCCACCAATACCCCAGTTATCCGTTTCTACCTCATCAATGACCACAATGGTGGTACTGGGGTTTTTATTCAGAACATCAACCAAAAGCTGTGTTACCCCCTCCATTAACTGTTTCTTTTGCTGATCGGTAGCACCTTCATTAGTGATCTTGATGTTTACGTAGGGCATATTAACTCCTGTTTTTAGATAATTGTTGACATTGCACCAAGATAAACAAGGGCAAAGAGATTAAACGACAGAACATAACCGTAGTGCATTTTAAAACTCGTATTACTGGGTGACACATTCAGGCTGTTCGCAGCGAAAATAGCATTTATCGACACGGGAGAGATAAGCTGAGTGGCAATAAACAAGCAAATCCATATCTGATAATCAACCATTCCCCCTGTCAGATAATCGGAAAATATTGACCATGAAACGCTAAAGATAATCAGAGGATGGATACCTAATAAACCGAAAAGCGGGACAATGAACAAAATAATCGCGTAGATCTCAAACGTTGTCAGGCCGCCTACATAAGCAGTAATACCTGCCGGCACATGGGCAAAAAGCAGCCAGCAAACTGAGGTCAACACACTGCAGCTTAAAAGCAACAATACCTCACCGGATATATTCTGTGCGGTTTCCGTTAATTGTTCAGCCCACGATCTATCCTTTTTAACCAGATGATCGACAACAAAAAGTACGATTGCAGTAAAGGCAATACTTTGCAATGAATTGAGATTCAGCGCCGTTAATGAAAAAATGAATCCCCCCCAGAACAGACCTACACACAGCAGGATATAGCGCATTCCATCTCGGTTGGGTTTCAGCGTCTCGTTTTCAGTGATGACCGTCACTTTTGCCCGTTGGTTGAGCAGGATACTGAATAAAAAGAGAGGGATACCCACAAGCATTGCCTTAACATGCGGTACGTCCGGCATTGCCGCCCAAACGGTGGCAGCGCCGATGGTTGTTGGCATCAGTACCATCGTAATGCATACGGTGCGGGTAATAATCTTTGCCAGATTGCGTCCTGGCCCAAGAACTGACTTGAGACCATCGAGGAGTAATGAGATTGCCCCAAGGCTCATCGGCCATGTTAAGAAAGCCGTCAATAAGGTCACCCAGAAAGTCAGGTTCGATGTCTTTTTACGCGAAAAATACGCCCCCAGTACAGCCGTAAAATTTAGAGAAGCCATGACGTGACGTAATAAGGCAATACCAACAAGCAGTAAAATCACATCAAAATATCGCGAAAAAATTGCGGGAAGCGCAATGCCTTGCAGGTTGTTTGTCGCGAGAATAAACACCATCGAGCAGAGAAAAATAATCAAACCACTTCGGGCGGAGGATTTTTTTAACCAGAAAGCAGCGGTAGATGCGAAATAGAGCACGGCGGTAACGCCCGCAATGACCGGCATCGCTACATGTTTATTCATCAGCGCACAAGCGAGCAGAAACACCAGCAAGGATGTTATCGCTACCGCAGATTGCAATGATTGCCACGTCTTGCCTCGGGCCTGGATTTGCTCAGTCTGCATTTATCACAACCTCAGACTGAACATGGCGCAACGTCATTTGATGATACATATCTGCGACACAACGGCCTGCATCGACCAGGAATCTTGAATTTACCAGCGGACGTGGCAGGACGTAGGTGTAAAAATTCGCCCCTTCAGCAGGGTTACCCAGCACCCAGAAAGTCGTCTGCGCTTCCCCCATACGGTTAACAGGATGCTGGCATTGATCGATATCCAGCCCGCCCGGATGGTATCCCTCATTCATGAATGGACGAACGATACCCGTAGCTGTCATATTTCTGATTAACGGTGAAGCATCATGTAGCGGCGAAAAACTGGCAATTTTCGCCTTAATTAAAACATCAGCCTGAATCTCTGTACTCTCTTCTTTGAAAGTGGAATGCACTTCAAATTTCCCATCGCAGTCATTTAACACTAACCTTGCATCTTTACCGCCGGCCAGACACACCACATTCGCTTCCATTAACGCTAATAATTGTTCATTTCTTAACTTCGGTGGGCCAACGGCAATGCGGTTAAAAATAGGATTAAAATGCTCAAGAAAATATTGATGTGACCGAGAATCCAGACCCGAATTATCAATCGCTTCTCGTAAAATATCCCTGACATCACGAATGATGTCTGTCGCTGCTTTGATTGGGCCATGGACATTGCCCTCCGCAGACTCCTGCAGATCCTTACGCAAGAAATACATAAACCATTGCGTATAATCTTTTAAACTCAAATGTTCCTGCGATTGGTGTGGATAAAGCACACTGTCGATGACGGCGATGTCTTCAGCGCTCGGTTCATAAGTGCCTGCATCTAACCACTGGCCATTGAGGGTTGAACGGTAGGCATAACACATTTCTTTATGCAATAAAGGGAAAACTTGTTCAATAAAATCGATTTTTGAAGATCCTTTCGCAAGCACATTTTTCACCCGCAATTCTCTGATAGCCATTGCCGTTAAGAAGCGTGGTGAGTATTGCCCGGAGACGCCTTTTTGATTCTCACCGCGGCTGCTAAAAGGAAGAGCCTGACGCGAATAGATAAAGATACCCGGCTCCTTTCCTGAAGGGTGATAGCGGAGTTCACCGTCCTCCCGGCAAAAGCGCCCCCCTCTGCCAATCGTTAATTGCGAAATAACATCATAGGCAGTCAACCCAATACCCTGAACAATCACATTCGATTCTGCTGTTATTTTATCCAGGTTGTTTACTGGGTAAGGCGTCGCATAGTAGTCCAGGCGTTCATTTTTCTTAAAATTATTGGCAATAAAGCGTTCGACAAGATGATCGTCAAACGTTTTAACGTTGTCGCTGTGACCTGTGGTCAGATAAACATAATCGACCACCACGCGCTGGCTATCTTCTAAAATGATAATGGACTTCTCGTCGTCCTGAATCAAAATATTGCTGGCTGGCTGATTTATCTGGGTGACCGAGATATTTTCAGGCAGGGTGTTGATAATTTCATGATAAAACCAATTTAAGTATTCACCTAACAATCGACGAGGTAAATAATCGTTAGACTGAATTGGTTTGCCTGCCACATTTTTTAAAAAACGGCCATCAACATTTTTATAGCCTTGCTCATTGGCCCACTGATGAAAACAGGGCCCTGAACGGAAAGGCCCGGCATTTTTTACCGTTGCATCACCAAATAATGTTATCTGGCAGGCAACGGTGTTAACTAATAAATGGTCGGGCTGTGATAAGCTGTGGGCGCCCACCCCCATGGCATTTTTATCAATGATAACAATATCGATATGTCCATTCTGTTTTTGCTGTGCATACTGGGCACAAATTCTTTCCAGAATACTTAGCCCCCGAGGCCCCATTCCTATAATAGCAACGGTCGTTTTTTTCATTCTTTGCTCCAACTTTGAGAGTATTTAACTTTGCTGTGTTGAACATAGCTAATCCCTGCTGCGATAAATAACGCGCAAGCGCCAGATAATATTGAAATAGTCATTCCATTTTTGTTGTTCTGAAACGCACTTACGATCAAAGGCCCGGCAATTTGCCCAATGCCATAGGTCAGTGTAACCAGCCCAAGAAGATTAATTTTCTGTGGAGCAGAAATCTTTTTCGCGAGTGGCATCACCAGAGAACTGGTACCCATGAAGGTTGCGCCGAAGCCAATACAGCTTAAGGTTAATAAAAACGGCGAGTGGATAAACGAGGCCATCACAACACAACTCGCCTGTACAATTAAGTTAACGCTCAGGCAGGACAATATGCTCCACTTACGTGCGGCCCATAACCAACCATAGCATCCGGGAATAACGGCGAGGCCAACTATAGACCAGATATGGTTGGCCAGAAATTCATTACCCACGCCTCTGGCCATTAAAGGGAGATAAGTCGCCACAATGATATAACCGAAACCGGCCAGGCCATATAGCAATGCTAAATTCCACCACTGAATATTCGGCTCAGATGAGGAAGCTGCTTTCTGAGGAGGCAGTACGTGTTTGTTTGCCGGCAGTAAGATAATCAGCGCAAGGAAAAGGACAGCGGAAATGATGGATGCGCCGATCCATAGCAGTTTTGAATTTAATGCATAGGCGATACCGGCTATCACATATTCGTTGCCGATAAAAATACCCACTCCGACGCCGGCAAACAAAGAAGCAATGACAAACGGATTATGGGTATGCTGTAACATAAGCATCGATCCGAATATCATCATGCCTGCGCTGGCAACACCGGCAATAAATCGAATAACAATCACTATATCAGGGTGCGTGACCACAGCCATCGCAAAAATAAGCAGCCCGGTGACCAACGCAGCACAAATTAACATCCCTTTGATATTCTTAAGGCCGCCAAAAATACCAAAAGAGAACAGGAGGCTGCCAACCAGGTATCCGGCATAATTCGCGCTGGCAATCAACGATAATTGCGAAAAACTAAAAATGCCTTCATGCAACATAACCGGTAGCATCGGCGTATATAAAAACCGACCAATTCCCATGCCCAGTGTTAAAACGATCATACCGAAGACAGCCGTGCTGAACTGGCGATGGCCAGTAACATTGTGATCAAGATCCATTTTTCAGGCTCAATATGTCAATCAGATTTGATTGTTATGTTACATAAAGAAATGATAATAAAAAGTTAATAAAAATGACGAAAACCTTCACTTTGAGTAACAGATACGATGAACAGTACCTCATTAAATTTGTTTAAAACTGTCGCAGAAACCGGCTCTATCACCGCTGCAGCCCGCAGCCTGCACTGCGTTTCATCAAACGTCACGACGCGGCTCAAACAACTGGAGTCCAGCCTGGATGTGTCATTGTTCATTCGTGAGAAAAACCGGCTGCACATCACCCCTGAAGGTGAACTGCTGCTGCGTTATGCCAACAAAATCCTCGCGCTGTTAGACGAAGCCGAATTGTCCATGCAGGGAACAAAAGCCGCAGGCCCACTACGCATTGGCGCAATGGAAACCACGGCCGCCGTCAGGCTTCCTGCTTTGCTGGCTAACTTTCATCGTGAAATGCCCTCTGTTGAACTGAACTTAAAAACGTCACCGACAGATGTGTTGGTTCAGCAGATCCTGAATAGTGAACTTGAAATCGCCTTCGTCGCTGACCATCAGGCGTTGCACATGGACAATTCCAGGCTACAAACGCAGGTGCTGTGTCAGGAAACACTGGTGTTAGTTACCGCCGCCGAGCATGGTCATGTCGTCACGGGAGCCGACCTTGAAGTGACAAGGCCACTCGTCTTTGTAAAAGGATGTAATTATCGTTCGCGGCTGGGGCAATGGTTGCGGCTGCAAAATATCAATTATGCCGAACCGCTGGAGTTTGGTTCTTTTCAGGCAATTCTTGGCTGCGTAAGCGCCGGAATGGGTATTGCATTATTACCTGAGAGCGTTGTGAAACAGTATGAAGCGAGTTTTCCGATTCGCTGCCACTCTATTTCGCCGCACATCGGCAACGTCAATACTATGATGATATGGCTGAAAAATCGTGAGGTTAGCCGGGTATTGAATTGCTTTGTATCCTTTGTTTCATCCCATTAAGGTATTTCGCAACTTTATAGCGCCCTGAAAGTATTTAGGTTGGTAAATCGTCTGTACGGTTCTATAGTCGTTACAGTCTTTCAGTTACAGGATTTACTAATGCGCTTTAATGGACTTACTAAAGGTTTCTTTCTCTTCATTCTGGCCCTGGTGACATGGGCCTTCTTCGATGTACTGTCCCCCTATTTTTCCGCCATTTTATGGGCTGCCGTGTTAACGGTTATTTTTTATCCGGTAAAAAATAAATTACGCGATGCGATGGGGGATCGTAACGGGCTGGCCTCACTGCTCACGCTGGTGATTATTTGTCTTATCGTCTTCATCCCGTTAATGATCATTTTGTCATCGCTGGCGTTTGAATTGAATGTGGTTTACACCAAACTCCAGCAGAACAATACCCAGTTCCCGGAAGTGGTGGCCGCCCTCTTCTCGCATCTCCCCGATTGGGCGCGTGGGTTCCTGACGGAGCATAATCTGGATGATGCCGCCCAGATCCAGAAAAAATTGTCAGAAGCCGCTTTGCAGGGTGGGCAATATCTCGCGGGTAGCGCTTTCCTGATAGGTAAAGGCACATTTGGCTTCGCCATCAGCTTCGGCATCATGCTGTATCTGCTCTTTTTCCTGCTTAAAGATGGGCCGTATCTGGTGAATCAGATTCTGGACTCACTGCCGCTTTCCGACTTTGTGAAACAGCATCTGTTCGCAAAATTTGTCGGTGTGTCGCGCGCAACCGTAAAAGGTACGGCGGTTGTCGCCATTGTTCAGGGCGCATTGGGTGGTATTGCGTTTGCTATCGTCGGTATTGACGGCAGTATCTTATGGGGCGCGCTGATGGCCTTTTTGTCGCTGGTACCCGCTGTGGGATCGGCTATCGTTTGGGTGCCGGCGGCGATATATTTGTTCGCGACCCACCAGCTGTGGCAAGCCCTGTTTATTATTGGTTTCTTTGTGATAATCGTCGGCCTGGTTGATAATATTTTGCGTCCGATTCTGGTCGGTAAAGACACCAAAATGCCCGATTATCTGATTCTGATTTCTACGCTGGGTGGCATGGAAATGTACGGTATTAATGGTTTCGTCATCGGCCCCTTAATTGCCGCCCTGTTCCTTGCCAGTTGGAATCTTTTCTCTGGTCGCGATCATGAAGGCAATGCTGAAGAGCTTGACGAGGCGTTTATTGAGGAAGGGAAAAAAGGGCCGGATTTATAGTGAATAAAGATTCCGGCCTCAGTTTCAGAACATGGAAACAACGGGCCGGAATTTGTGCTTCATTCGCTTTTCTCGCAAACGCCAGGGCATTTTTTGCCATAAGAATCGAATATCTTACTCTGCCTGCCAGTAAAGCGGTGAACCGAACGCGTCAATGTAGTAATCGATAATTGCGCGAACGTTTAGTGGAGGATGCCGCGCATTCGGATAGATTGCCGCGATGTACTGCGGCTCCGTTTTTATGGACGTGTCCAGCTCCGGCAGCAGCCCGACAAGCTCGCCACTCTTCAGGCGGTCTCCGATTAGCCAGTCAGGAAACAGCACAATCCCCATTCCGCCAAGTGCGGCAATCAGCAGCGATTCCGCATTATTGGATGACATCAAGGGCGAGACGGGATAGTGCACCCATTCCTCTCCTTGCCTGCGCAGCAGCCAGCGGTTTGGTCCTGACGAGCCGCGATAGACCAGGCATTTATGACGTGAAAGCTCTTCAGGTGATTCAGGCATACCAAGCCGGCGAATGTAGTCCGGTGACGCGGCAAGATGATAGAACTGCGGGCCAAACACGCGCGCGTGAAATGAGGAATCCGTCAGCGCGCCAATCCGGAAAATGACGTCAGCCGCCTCCCGATGCGGATCAATGTAATCATCAGTCAGCGTAAGCTCAATGTTAAGCCTCGGATAGCGTTCCATCAGGCGGGGTAACGCGGGGGCTACATGACGCTGTCCAAAGAATACAGGGGCGTTTATGCGAACCATTCCGGAAGGCTCAAGCGTTCTCTCGTTGAGTTCCCGCCGGGCCTCCTCCAGGCTACCCGTCATCGCGCGCGCATAGCGGATAAAAAGATGGCCACTTTCCGTCGGGATAATAGCCCGGGTATTGCGGTAAAAGAGCTGCTGCCCGAGCGCATCCTCCATTTGATGGATGACGCGCGATACCTGAGAGGCGGATATCCCCTCCCGCCGTGCCACTACAGAGAAATTCTGCGTTTCATAAACGGCTATAAAAATCAGCAGAGCACGAATATTGATGTTCCCAGGCTCATTCATTAATGCATATCCTGCACAGGTATTTATCTCATTATGGCATTTTTCTCATCCGTATTAAGCCGTAATCTTCTCCGCCTGGACAACGGGAGACTGATTGCTATGCAACTGATATTGATTTTTATCGTTATTGCCGGAGGCATGGGACTGTCCGTAGAGGCAGGATTGCTCGGACCACTTGCCGGGGAGGTCGGAGATCTTTGGGCCACCTTCAGCGTATTTGGCGTGGGTGCGGCACTGACCTTCCTGCTGATGCTTTTTTTCAGCCCGCGGAACAGTCCGTCATTCTTTGCGCAACCTTCGTGGCAGCTGCTCGGCGGCGTGCTTGGACCGATTTATGTCGTCATCCTGACCGTGGCAACACCGGCCATCGGCATCGCCATGACGATGATCGGCATACTGGCAGGCCAGGTTTTCAAGAGCCTGATTATTGACCACTTCGGCCTGCTCGGTACGCCGCACAGGAAAATTGACAGTAAACGCATCATCGCGCTGATTTTCATCATTGCAGCCCTGGTGATGGTTGCACAGGGGTAAGGTAACATTATGACGATTATTATGATTCTTCTCGCCGTCGCCGGGGGTGCCACGCTGAGTATCCAGGCGGCGATCAACGGCCAACTGGGCAGTACGGTCGGCGTCTTCAAAAGCGCGTTCCTGACATTTTCAGTCGGTGCGCTGGTGACAGGGCTGCTTATCTTCTTCTTCGAACCCAAACACGCCCTGACCCTGATGGACGTGCCTAAATGGCAGCTGATGGGCGCAATGTTTGGCGTGCCGTACATCGTCATTATGGTACTGGCGGTCCAGCGCATTGGCGCTGCGGTTGCCACGGTCGCCGTCATTTTTGGCCAACTATCGATGAGCATGCTGATCGATAGCTTCGGCTGGCTGGGCAATGCGCCAATTCCGTTCTCGATGAGCCGACTCGGCGCCATCGTCTGCCTGGGTATGGCGTTGTTCTTCATCTACTCCAGCAGCAAGCTGAAAGCCGCACCGGCGAAAAAGCCCCAGCAGCAGGTAGCCGCTGGCAGATAAGTTCAACCTGTTCAGAGGGATGTAGCAGGGTATAGAGGAGAAATTGTTCCGATGATTTCGCCTGCATTCGGTATTCAAAAGCGTGGAGTGTCGAGAGGGGTTACCCGGACATTATCCTGGCAACCACGATTCATATTTCATCACCCGCATCCTCATCGACAATCCCCGCCACTCTTTCTGCCAGGAAAGAGAGCAGTACTCGCGTTACCGCGCTATTTTGTCGATGTTTGGGATACAGTGCGCTGAGGGTGAGATGCGGGGGTGAACATTCCGCTAATATTTGTACCAGTGAGCCCTGACGCAGCGACTCTTCCACTATAAAGGTGGGTAGCAGCGCCACGCCGACACCAGCTTCGGCGGCGTCACGGATCACTTCACCATTATTACTGCTCAGGCTGCCTTTTACCGCAAAGGTATTGACCGCCCCATCCGATTTTAATTTCCAGCCGAGTTGTCCTTCGCGCCCGTATAACAGGCAATTATGCTGACTTAAATCGTCACATGAGCGCGGCGTGCCGTGTACCTTCAGGTAGTCCGGGCTGGCGCAGAGCACCATTGCCAGTTTACCCAGACAGCGGGCAATCAGCGTGGAGTCCATCAGGTTGCCAATACGCAACACCATATCGTAGCCCTCGCCGACCACATCGACATAATGATCGCTCATATCGATATGCATCGCTAATTCCGGATGCGCGGACTGAAACTCCACGACCAGCGGCGCCAATCGTCGCACACCATAAATCATGGGCAGGCTGATACGATAAGAGCCCGTCAGTTTTTGCTGACGAGCGGAAATAACCTGTTCGGCTTCTTGAACTTCTTCGAGAATACGCTGTGCATGATGAAAAAAAACCTGCCCGGTATCGGTGACAGACAGTTTTCGCGTATTGCGTACCAGTAAACGGGCGGCAACTTTTTTCTCCAGTGCCGCCATGCGCCGGCTGACATATTGTTTCGACAGCTGCAAATGTTCCGCCGCTGCCGTAAAGCTTCCCATATTCACAATTGTGACAAATATTCGGATATCTTCTAACTGCATTCTTCCACCAACGGTGCGGGATGCTCACTACATCAGGCCATCAACGCTAATCATTGTAAGTGCCAGCGCGTCAGGTTGCACGTCTGTTACGGCTTACCGCCCCGCGCCAGAATGTCGAGGAAACGGTGTACCATCACATCGCAGCGCATTCCGCTGTTATTTAACAGATTGAGTGGCGGCTGAGTGCTGTTCATCGACGCCGCGCGCACGCTCTCGGGGTATTTTTTCAGTAATTCGTGTAGCTTCATTTCGCCCTGACGATTCGCGCTTTCATCTCCCGTGCACAGCAAGGCACCGGCGTAATCCAGTGCGATGGCGGGGCTGTCCGGCGCGAGCTGGCTCGCTCTGGCGTATGCGCCTATCGCCATGTCGCCGTTGTTCAGCACCATGCCTACCCGCCCCAGTAAACGCCAGGCATCGAGATCGTCAGGCGCACTCTGGACGTGGCTACGCAGGCCGAGCCCCAGTTGTTCCACTTCATCCGTACGCAATGGACGTTCTGCGGGGTTTAACGCGCGTTGCACAAGACCACGAAGTTCATTTTGTGCCAGACGTAGCGTCAGCACGTTACCGATATCGGTGGTTTTCAAAAATACCCCGACGCTGATAATCACCAGCGCCAGCGCGCCGGGCAACAGCAGCCAGCGACTCTGTGGGCGAGCGGTCGGCGAGGCCGTTTCAGGAATATCTGACAATAGCGTCCGTTGCAGTTCCACCACCATCGCATCACGATCCTGAGGCGCTTCCTGCTCAATTTCCTGCAGGCGCGAGTGATAAAACGCGCGGTTCAACGCGTCGTGATTGACGTCGTCGCGCGAAGACCACGGGAAGTAAAGCAGCGCAAGTGCGCCCACCAGCAGCAGCGCGGCGACAATTAAAAACAAGGTCATAGATCTTTCTCTTTGTTTAACAGGGCAGTCAGACGTTCGCGCTCTTCGTCGCTGAGCGCGTCACTTTGCGTCATGCGCCGCCGGGCGCGAGTCACCACAACCGTCGCGCCCGCTACGATAAACAGCGCCGGAATCAGCCATAGTGCAATTGTTCCCGGCGTGAGAGGCGGTTCATAGCTGACAAAATTACCGTAGCGCGCCACCATGTAATCAATAATCTGCTGTTTGCTCTGCCCCTGGCGCAACAGTTCATAGACTTTTAGCCGCATATCCGCGGCGATCATCGCGTTGGAGTCCGCGACACTGTTGTTCTGACATTTTGGGCAGCGCAGTTGCGAGGTGATTTCGCGAAACGTCTGCTCCTGGGCGTCATCTTTAAACTGCCAGGTGTCGATGGCCGCCAGCGCGTTACAGGCCAGCAGCAGCGCGACAAGACCGAGTATCCAGCGCCTCATGATGACGCCTCTTTACTGTATTGCCGCCAGAGTGGGGCCAGCTGTTCCCGCCAGACGCGGTCGTCCAGCGCGCCCGCATGACGCCAGCGAATCACGCCCTGACCATCAATGAGAAACGTCTCTGGCGCACCGTAGACGCCGAGATCCAGCCCCAGCATGCCGTTGCCGTCAAACAGGCTTAGCGAGTAAGGGTTACCAAGGCGATTCAACCAGTCGATCGCTTTCTGGCGATCGTCTTTATAGTTCATCCCCACCACTCTTACGCCCTGCGCAGAGAGCTGATTGAGGAACTGATGCTCGGCGCGGCAGGTTGGACACCAGGTTGCCCACACATTGAGCAGCAGCGGTTTACCGCTAACCAGTACCGAACGATCGTATTCCTCGCCGGGATTATTCAGCGATTCAAGACGAAAGGCGGGAACCGGTTTGCCAATAAGCGCCGATTCAAGCGACGTCGGATCATCCCCGCCCGCGTTACGCATCAGTTGCCACAGTAGTGCAACCGCCAGCGCCAGAAACAGCACCAGTGGTATAAAAAGTGCCTTACGCGTCATGACTGACCTCCTGACGAGATTTCCGCATCCGGTAGCGCGGGTCGAGCATGCAGCAGAGTCCACCCAGCGCCATCAGTACGCCGCCATACCAGATCCAGCGAACAAACGGTTTGTAATAGAGACGCACTGCCCAGCTGCCGTCATCCAGCTCTTCACCCAGCGCCGCGTACAGGTCGCGCGTCAGGCCGCCATCAATGGCCGCTTCGGTCATCATCATTCGGCTGGCGCTGTAAAACCGTTTTTCCGCATACAGTGTGGCTTCCGCGCGACCATGACGCGTTACCTCTATGATACCTTCCCCACCAAACCAGTTCGGCCCGACAATGTCACGTACGCCTTTAAATACAAAGTGATACGCGTGGATATCAATGCTGTCGCCCGCCTTCATGCGCACATCGCGCTCGACGCTGTAGCTTTGACTAAAGGCGATACCGGTGACAGTCACCGCCACGCCAATATGCCCGAGCACCATGCCCCACTGGCTACGAGAAAGTTTCGTTAACCCACGCCAGAAACCGTGGCGATGAGTGGCGCGTTCATGCAGTTCAATCAGCACAAAGATAAAGACCCACAGTGCCATCATCAGACCGATGACCGTCATTGCGGCGATGCGGTCCTGTAGCCACCACGGCAAAACAATGGACAACACCAGCGTCAGCAGCAGCGAAATGACCAGCCGCTTAATCTGTTTCTTCGCATCATCGCGACGCCAGCGCACCAGCGGGCCGATACCCAGCAGCAGTGCAAACGGTGCCATCAGCACGGTAAACAGGGAATTAAAGAACGGCTCACCGATGGAGATACTCCCCAGCCCCAGCTCTTTATGCACCAGCGGCAGAAGTGTACCCAGCAGCACCACCAGCATGGCGGCAATCAGCAAGATGTTGTTGCCCAGCAGGAAAGATTCCCGCGACCATACTGTGTGTTCCACTCGCGCCCGCACGCTGCCGCCTTTCAGGGCATACAGCAGCAGCGAGCCGCCGATAACCAGCACCAGCAGCGCCAGAATAAACATACCGCGCGCCGGATCGGAGGCGAAAGCGTGCACCGACACCAGCACCCCGGAGCGCACCAGGAAGGTGCCTAACAAACACAACGAGAAAGCGCTGATCGCCAGCAGCACCGTCCAGGCACGGAAACTGCCGCGTTTTTCAGTCACGGCCAGGGAGTGCATGAGTGCGGTTCCCACCAGCCACGGCATAAACGAGGCGTTTTCGACCGGATCCCAGAACCACCAGCCGCCCCAGCCCAGCTCGTAATAGGCCCATGCCGAGCCGAGCACGATACCCATCGTTAAGAAGACCCACGCCGCCTGCGTCCACGGGCGCGACCAGCGCGCCCAGGCGGTATCAAGACGCCCGGCCAGTAACGAGGCTATCGCAAAAGCAAACGCGACCGAGAAACCGACGTAGCCCATATAGAGCAGCGGCGGGTGGAAGATCATGCCGATATCCTGCAACAGCGGATTGAGATCGCGCCCATCGATGGGATATTCCGGCAGCCCGCGAGTAAACGGGTTAGAGGTGAACAGAATAAACAGCAGGAAACCGGCACTGACCATGCCCATCACCGCCAGCACGCGCGCGACGGCATCCAGCGGCATCCGGCGACTACCCAGCGCAACGGCAAAAGTCCAGCCGCTCATCAACAGCACCCACAACAGCAGCGAACCTTCGTGCGCGCCCCAGGTAGCGGCGACGCGATACCAGACGGGCAGCGCAACGTTAGAGTTGTCCGCGACGTAGCGCACTGTGAAATCGTTGACCACGAAGGCGTGCACCAGCACCAAAAAAGCGGCGAGGATGGTGAAAAACAGCGCCCAACTTAAGGGCCGTGCCAGCGCCATCAGCCAGCGGCTCTGGCGATACGCGCCCCACAGGGGGTAAATCGCCAAAAGCAGCGAAAACCCTAACGCCAGACAGAGTAAAAAGTTGCCCAGTTCCGGCATCATGGGTGGTTTTCCTTTTGCACGGTTGGCGCGGTAGTCATCGCGTTGTGGATTTCCGGCGGCGTGTAGTTTTCATCGTGCTTCGCTAACACCTGCTGCGCGGTAATATGGCGTTCGCCGTCAAGGATCCCCTGCGCAACCGCCCCCTGCCCTTCGCGGAACAGATCCGGCAAAATGCCTTTATAGCTCACCGAGACCGCGCCGCGCGCGTCGTACAGGCGGAAGGTGACATCCAGCGTTTTATCATCACGTTTGATGCTACCCGCTTCAACATAGCCCCCCACGCGCAGGCGCTGGCCGATATGCGGCTTTTCCTGCGTTTCATTTTTGCCGTTGAGGATTTCTCCTGGCGTATAGAACAGGTCGATGTTGGTGCTCAGGGCATACAGCACCAGGGTCACCGCCAGCCCGAGCCCTGCCAGCACGGCCAGTACCAGATAAAGGCGAGTTTTACGGCGTGCCTGCATCAGCCTGCTCCTTGTTCATGTGTTCGCGCGCATGGCGAAGCCGCTGCTCGCGACGCTGCTGACGCCTTACAGCCTGTAATAATGCGTGATGTTGCCAGAGCGAATAACCTACCAGCCCCAGCAGCACAACCAGCGTCGTTGCGACCGAAAGCCAAACATAAAAGGCGTAGCCGCCCATCGCCAGAAAATCGGCGAATGATGAGAAAGCAGGCGTCATTGCGCGCCTCCTTTGTTTGCGAGCGTCGCCACCCACGGACGGCGGCGCTCCTGCCAGAGGATCAGGTTGCGCAAACGCAACAGCGTTAAGGTGATAAACAGGCAGAGGAAACCGAAAATGCACAACCGCAGCGGCATACGCATGCTGACGTCAATGGTCTGCTGCATATTGGTGGAACCCTGATGCAGGGTGTTCCACCATAAAACCGAATAATGAATGATCGGCAAATTAACGACGCCAACCAGCGCGAGGATCCCCGCGGCACGTCCGGCAAGGCGTCGGTCATCAAAGGCGTTCCACAATGCGATTATCCCTGCATAGAGAAACAGCAGCACCAGTTCAGATGTCAGGCGAGCATCCCAGATCCACCAGGTGCCCCACATGGGTTTGCCCCAGGCCGCGCCCGTCACCAGGGCGATTAGCGTATAGCCTGCGCCAACCGGAGCCAACGCCATAAGGGTTAAGTCAGCCATTTTCATCTGCCAGACCAGGCCGACAAACGCCGCGCCCGCCATCATGGCGTAAATCCCCATTGACCATATTGCAGCCGGTACGTGCACGTACATAATGCGGTAGCTTTCACCCTGTTGATAATCAGCTGGCGCGTAGATGAATCCCCACCCCAGCCCGACAATCAACAACAGTGCGCTGAGCATTGCCAGCCACGGAAGCCAGCGGCCACAGAGCGTGTATAACCGCTCCGGTATCGCCAGTTGATGTAATAATTTCCACATAAAATTGCCCTTCCTGGTGAAAACAGGCCCGTTAAACGGAAAGCCGCAATGCGGCAGCGGTGGCGAACGGACATAGCGTCGCGCTCCCCGCCAGAAAAGCGCCGAGCACCGCGAGATAACCGTCGACGGGTAGACCCGCAGCGGCCGCTTCGCAGGCGGCGGAAGCAAAAATCAGCATCGGAACCGAGAGCGGCAGCACCAGTAAACTGAGCAGAACGCCACCGCGTTTCAACCCCACCGTGAGCGCCGCGCCGACCGAACCAATAAAACTCAGGGTTGGCGTGCCCAGCAGTAGCGTCAGAAACAGGACGCCTGCGCTGTGTGCATTCATTCCCAGCAGCAGCGCCGCCAGGGGGGAAACCAGCAGCAGCGGCAGCCCGGTCATCATCCAGTGCGCCAGCACTTTCGCCATCACCACGCCCGGGAGCGGCGTCGGCAGCAGTAATTGCTGCTCCAGCGAACCGTCGAGCAGGTCATCGCGAAATAAGCGATCCATCACCAGCAGCGCGGCCAACAATGCCGCGACCCAAATAACGCCTGGCGCGATTTGCGCCAGCAGGGCGTTTTCCGGCCCAACGCTAAAGGGAAACAGCGTGATGACAATCAGGAAAAACCACAGCGGGTTTAGGATGTCCGCGCCTCGCCGCCAGGCCAGGCGCAGCTCGCAAAGAAAAATCGTCCGGATCATGAGGCGTACGCCTCCCCGCCGGATAACCTTAAGACGCGTAACGGACAGTTCAGCGAACGCAGCGGCTGATGGGTGGTCAGTATGACGCTGCCTCCCCTCTGCACATGTTTTTCCAGCCGATGGGTCAATGTTTCAATCGCGGCGACATCAAGGGCCGCCAGCGGTTCATCGAGGATCCATAACGCGGCATCGCTTAACCACAGTCGCGCCAGTGCGCTACGCCGTTGCTGTCCTGCCGATAGCTGATACAGCGGTAAATCTTCGAATCCCGCAAGGCCAATCGCCAACAGCGCCGCTTCCCGCGCCTCAAGCGTCGATCGCGGATAAAAGAGGCGCAGATTCTCGTCGGCAGTCAGCGAGGCTTTGACGCCCGGTTTGTGCCCAATCCACAACATCTGTTGATGGAACGTGTCGCGCACGCGAGAAAGCCGCTCGCCTTGCCAGCATACATAGCCACTTTCGGGCTGAGTGAGGCCGGTTAACAGGCGCAGCAGAGAGGTTTTACCAGAACCGTTCTCGCCCGCTATCTGCACCACTTCTCCCGGTTCTACCGTAAAAGATAGCGACTCAAATAGCACCCGTTCTTCGTAGACGCAGGTCAGTTGATTTGCGTGCAGCATGAAAAACCCTTTAACGGGGAGCGAGGCTCCCCGTTTGTCCGTTACGGCGTTGGTAGTTTGGAGATATCGGCGTTGCCCATCGCTTTTTCGTCATGAGAAAGCGATTTGCGCACCTTCGCCACATCCGATGCACTGACCGCAGGCGCGTTGTTGCCCCAACTGGTGCGGATGAAGTTGGTTACGTCCGCTACCTGTTGATCGTCCAGACGCCAGCCGAATGATGGCATGGTCAGGTTCGACACCGCCCCTTTCACCGCCGGCGTTGTGCTACCGGTGAGGATGATGTGAATCAGCGAGGTGGCATCTTCCGTCTGCACCACCGGGTTACCTTTCAGCGACGGGAATGCACGTTTATAGCCTACGCCATCGGTACGGTGACAGGCTGCGCAGTTATCTACATACAGCGACGCGCCAGGCTTGCTGTCATTCCCTTTCCACAAATCTTTCGCCACGCTGTCTTCAACCGGCGCAGGCGTCTGCTTCCCGTCGCGCGGCGGCAGGGATTTGAGGTAGCGGGAAATCGCCGTAATGTCCTCGTCAGAGAGATATTGCAGGCTGTGCTCAACCACATCGCTCATACCGCCGAAGACCACGGATTTGTCGTTACGCCCGGTTTTCAGGAATTCCGCCAGCTCCGCTTCGCTCCAGGTGCCAAGACCGTCACGGTTTTCACCGCGCAGGCTCGACGCCACCCAACCATCGATCGGGCTGTTGCTGCCGGAAAGATAGTTATCGCCATCTTTCTCGCTCAGGGCTTTTTCCTGCATGGTCAGGCTACGCGGCGTATGGCATGCGCCACAGTGCCCCAGCCCTTCCACCAGATAACGGCCGCGTTCCAGCACCGGATCGGCGTTGGGATTGATGACAAAGTCTTTTGGCGTTGGCGCAAACATCAAACGCCAGATAGAGAGCGGCCAGCGCATTGAGAGCGGCCACGGAATATCGGAGTCGCGGTTCGGCTCGGCCTGCGGTTCCACGCCATGCATAAAGTAGGCGTACATCGCGCGCATATCCGCTTCACTCACGCGAGCAAACGACGGGAATGGCATCGCCGGGTACAACGTTGATCCATCTTTGCGTACCCCTTTACGCACCGCATCGTCAAACTCTTCGAAGGTGTAATCGCCGATGCCGTTCTTTTTGTCCGGCGTAATGTTGGTCGAGTAAATGGTGCCGATCGGTGTTTCCATCGGCAGGCCACCGGCGAACGGTTTGCCGTCCTTACCGTTGGTATGGCAAGCCACACAGTCGCCCGCCCGCGCCAGGTATTCCCCCTGACGAATGAGATTGCTGTCGGTTGTCGCATCCTGCGCGAAGCTTGCGAAGCTCAGCGCGCCCAGCACCAGCGCCGATAACAGTTGAATTTTCATCGTTGCCTTCCTTATGCCTGTACCAGTGGGCCTGGGTTTTTCAGATACTGTTCACGGATCGCTTTTGCAGACCAATACGCCAGCGCGGCAACCGTCCCTGTTGGGTTATATCCCAGCCCCTGCGGGAAGGCCGAAGCGCCAATAACGAACACATTGTGCACATCCCAGCTTTGCAGATAGCGGTTCACCGCACTGGTTTTTGGATCTTCGCCCATCACCGCCCCACCGTTCATGTGGGTGGTCTGATAGGTGGTGGTATCGAAATGACTGTTGGCGTTTTTCGGGCTGCCGAGCATATATTTCGGGTTCATCGCTTTAGCGATCGGTGCCATCTTGTCGTACATAAACTGCGCCATCTTGATGTCGTTTTCCTGCCAGTCGAACGTCATACGCAGCAGCGGCTGGCCGTAGATGTTTTTGTAGTGAGGATCGAGGTCAAGATAGTTCTGACGATAGGACTGGTGTGCACCGTGGGCATCCATCGACAGATGATGCGTATAGGTATCGGCGACCGCCGCTTTCCACTTGCTTCCCCATGCCGGGGTTCCCGGAGGCACAGGCAGGCCGGAGATCGGTTTAGTACCAGCCTGGTTTACCCAGAACGGCGAGCCGCCAACAAAACCAGCACTACCGTGATCAAAGTTATCGGCGTTGAAATCATCGATGCCCACGCCGTTACCGCCTGCCCCGATGAACGGGTTAGTGAAGGTATCTTTATCAAAGATAGCTTTAATTGTTGTCATGTTCTGGTAGGCAAAGTTACGCCCTACCACGCCTTCCCCGGTTTCAGGGTTGTAAGGCTTACCGATACCCGACAGCAGCATCAGGTGGACGTTGTGGAACTGGAACGCGCCGACGATCACCAGATCGGCAGGCTGCTCAACTTCACGCCCCTGCGCATCGACATAGGTCACCCCCGTCGCGCGGGTTTTATCATCGGTCAGATTGACTTTAAGTACGTTCGAGTTGGTACGCAGTTCAAAGCGTTTTTCCATCCGCAGCGCAGGCAAAATGTTCACGTTTGGCGAGGCTTTG
The DNA here is from genome assembly GCA_003315335.1 of Pseudocitrobacter faecalis. GTDB lineage: Bacteria > Pseudomonadota > Gammaproteobacteria > Enterobacterales > Enterobacteriaceae > Pseudocitrobacter > Pseudocitrobacter faecalis. The sequence continues at coordinate 7,010 of QNRL01000007.1, read as the reverse complement.
GAGTACATGTAACAGGCATAACCGCTACAGAATCCGCAGAAGTTACACGGCCCCATCTGCGCGCCGTAGGTGTTGGTATAGGAATCGGAGGTATTCGCCGACGGCAGGTTATAAGGGTGATAGCCCACTTCGCGCGCCGCTTTTTCAAACAGTTGCGCAGACCAGGTATTTTTCTGCGCAGGCAGCGGGAAATCGTCTGAACGATCCGGCGCAAACGGGTTGCCGCCGCGATCTTTGCCGACTACTTTTCCTTTCACTGACCAGGCGGTACCGGAGGTACCAAATACTTTTTCCGCTTTGTCGAAGAACGGCTCAAGCTCGTCGTAGGTCACCCCGAAGTCCTGAATGATCATGTCCTGCGGAATGAAGTTTTTCCCGTAACGTTCTTCGTAGTGGCTGCGCATACGCAGTTCGACCGGATCAACACGGAAATGCACACCTGACCAGTGTAGCCCGGCGCCGCCGACACCCGTACCCGGCAGGAATGCGGCAAGCTGACGATAGGGAACCGCGGTCTGGCTGGTGTTATGGCGAATCGTGACGGTGCTTTTGGAGAGATCCTGGAACAGCTTGCGACGAATATTGTAGGTCAGTTCATCAATAACCTGCGGATATGCGCCATCCGGCCAGGTATCGCGCATCGGGCCGCGCTCCAGCGCCACCACGTTCAGCCTGGCCTCGGTCAGTTCTTTGGCCATAATCGCGCCAACCCAACCGAATCCGACGATCACCGCGTCGGTTTTTTTCATTACTGTTGCCATCGTTATGCCCTCTCCCCATTAATTGATACCGGCGGGAAGGGGTAACGCTCGCCCCGTTCAACCCAGTCCATAAAGTCGGCGCGCGCGCCGGGAAAATTGATCAACGTCCAGCCCACCATGCCTTTGTTACCGCCATGAATCGGATCGCTGAAGAATCCTTCGCGGGTGTTCTGGAGTAAGTAGGAGAAGAACAGAGAGGCGGGAAGCTGTTTAAAGCTGGCGGCACCTGATTCAAACTGGCTCAGGGCGGCGTCCTGCTTTGCACCGTCCAGCTCGGCAAACGGTTTGCCATACTGCTGGCGGCACCAGTCGTTGGCTTCGACAATGCCCAGGTTATAGATTTGCTTTGGCACCAGCGGAAGTTGATAACCCATCTCTTTCGGTACATCCGGGTTAAATGGGCCCTGCATGTACCAGATGGAGCCAGTGGCATACGGCGTATTCATCTGGCGATCGATGAACTCAGGGACGCCCGCTTCCAGCGCGCCTGGGCCGCGTTCATCCGCAGGAATAAGCCGCGCGACGGCGGCTTTGACAAACGCCCACTCATCACTGTTAAAAAATTGCGGCGTCCACTCACCCTGGTCGGGCGTTGAGTGAGGCTTACTTTCTGCGGCGACGGCATTTTCAACCATCCCCAGGGCGCCCACACTGCTGCCGCCCACCACTACCGCAGGAATTAACGTCATCGACTTGACCAGAAAGTCACGTCTCGAACTGTTTGTTTTCTCGCTCGACATTGTCACACATCCCTTCAATTAATTTTCACACGCTACCGAATAAGAAAATACCTAGCCAATAAAAGAAATATTACCATTCCAACAAAATCGCTCGAATGGCAATATGAGTCATTAACCTTTCGGCCTCTTAATGGGCCTGAAGGCATAATTATGGCATCAATGATAGACCATTAATGCTATAGATTATTTGCGATCGAGTGAATAGCTGCCAGGGCCGGTGAAAGCCAGCAGTAAGAATCCGCCGCAGATACTGACGTTTTTAAAGAAATTGGTCATTGCCATGTACTGGTCCATTCCGGTCATGCTCCAGTAAGGATGTCCGATAATAGCCGTTGCCACGGTGTAGACGGCCAGAAGCAGTGCCAGTGGGCGGGTGAAATAACCGGCAACAATCAGCAAGCCAAACACCAGCTCAACAATAACGGCAATAATCGCGGAAAGTTGCGGCAACGGTGCGCCAACCGACGCCATATAGCCCACGGTACCCTCAAACCCCATCATTTTCTGCCAGCCAAATAACACAAACAGGATTACCAGTAAAATACGGGCAACCAGTAATAAACCATTTTTATATTTGTCCAGCGATAAGTACTGCATGATATTTCCCTAGATAAAACAATAAATTACAAAACACTCTTTTATGACATTGAGTGAAGGCACTTCAGATACGTCTGAAGGCCATTCCCGTAAAAAGCGCCATCGCGATGAGATAACACTACTTTTTACATGCGCATTCTATTCCTTCAGAATTACCTTACAACATCAAATCAGGATACTCAGTGTCTCAGTTTAGTTGACGAACCCCGGATTGCCTTAACGTTTCAACATGCAAAAAGTGCTATTTAGAAATTACTCACTCTGAATGGTGTATTTGTGTGCAATTAATAACATCGCTAAAAAGTTTCATCGATTTATCATTATCACACTATATGGGGAAAACGAGGAACATCGGGGGAAAACAGATACAGAAATAGTAAAGGTATTGGCTATTAATAACAATACATCCATTACCATTTGCAAATTGCAGATAATTGAAATGAGTGCTAAGCCTGTAATCCTGGCACTCATGTTGATAAAGCCACGCCCCCCAATAGCGGGGCGATTAATTCAGTACGATCTCAATACTTTTTGATACGAAATGCGATAACACTATTTCGCCAGCAACTCTCGGCGAATAATTTCCGCACCTGCGCTCAACGCATTGAGTTTCCCTGCCGCCACCTGACGGGCCAGAGGTGCCATCCCACAGTTAGTCGAAGGGTAAAGCTTATCTGCATCGACAAACTGAAGCGCTTTGCGCAGGGTATCAGCAACCTCTTCCGCCGTCTCAATGGCAGAGGTTGCCACATCAATGGCCCCGACCATCACTTTTTTACCGCGAATCAACGCCAGCAGATCCATCGGGACGCGCGAGTTGTGGCACTCCAGCGAGATGATATCGATTGTCGATTGTTGCAGTTTCGGGAACGCCTCTTCATATTGCCGCCACTCGGAGCCCAGCGTCTTTTTCCAGTCGGTGTTAGCTTTGATGCCGTATCCATAGCAGATATGCACCGCCGTTTCGCATTTCAGCCCTTCAACGGCTCTTTCCAGCGCGGCGATGCCCCAGTCATTCACTTCATCAAAAAACACGTTAAAGGCCGGTTCATCAAACTGGATAATATCGACGCCCGCCGCTTCTAACTCTTTGGCTTCCTGATTGAGGATTTTGGCAAATTCCCATGCCAGTTTTTCACGACTTTTATAATGCGCGTCATACAGCGTGTCGATCATGGTCATCGGCCCAGGCAGCGCCCATTTGATAGGTTGTTTCGTCAGCTGGCGCAGATAGCGAGCATCATCGACGAAAACAGGTTTTTGCCGTTCCACGGCACCGACAACGGTGGGCACGCTGGCGTCATAGCGATTACGGATTTTAACGACTTCGCGTTTTTCGAAATCTACGCCATTGAGGTGCTCAATAAAGGTTGTCACAAAATGCTGACGCGTTTGCTCACCATCACTGACAATATCAATGCCCGCGTGTAATTGATCGTCCAGTGATAAACGTAGGGCATCTTGTTTGCCCGCAATTAATTCTTCATTTTGCAGTTTCCACGGCGACCAGAGCGTCTCGGGTTGAGCAAGCCATAACGGTTTCGGTAAACTGCCCGCAGTCGAGGTTGGGAGCAATGTTTTCATAACAGGTGACCTTATCTTTTCAATTAATTAAAGCGCGTTGTGAGCGGACCATTGCTCAAGAATATGCTGGTACGGTTTAATAAAGTGTTGTTCGGTGAACTTCCCTTGTTCAATCGCCAACTGGCTGCGTTCTTCGCGGTCATAAACAATTTTCGTTAACGAGTGATCGTCGTGATTGAGATCCGGTTGATAGTGCAACCCGGCAGGTGAATTCGCGTTATAAATTTCCGGACGATAGATCTTCTGGAATGTCTCCATCGTGCTAATCGTGCCGATCAATTCAAGGTCGGTATAATCGCTCAGTAAATCGCCGGTAAAATAAAATGCAAGCGGTGCCACGCTGCCTTTCGGCATAAAATAGCGTACCTGTAACCCCATCTTATTGAAGTATTTCTCCGTTAACGAGGTGCCTTCCTGCTGGTACTCGTGACCAAGCACAGGATGTTGATTCCCGGTTTGTTGATAGGTGTCTTTGCTCGACACGCTCAGACAGATAACCGGCGATTTTTTAAAGTTATCGCTATAGACAGGGGAATGGACAAAATGCCGGAAGATATTCCCGTGCAGCTCACCAAAATTCCCCGGAATACTGAATTGGGTCGTATTTTTATTATGTTCTAACAGCAATACGCTGAAGTCATAATCACGCACGTAGGATGAGAAATTATTTCCCACAATGCCGTCGATACGCTCACCCACTTTCCTGTCATGAATCGTAGTTTGTAATATTTCGATCACCGGAAAGGTAATGTTCTGCCCTTTGATGCTCATGTCTACGGAGATAATCTCCAGCTCGACCGAATAACGGTCGCTTTTTGGATTATCCCAATAGGCTAACGAATTAAATCGGTTATCGATCATCTTCAACGTGTTACGTAAGTTCTGCTGACGATTTTCCCCACGCGCCAGATTCGCAAAGTTAGTGGTAATACGCGTGTTTTCTGAAGGGTTATAATTCTCATCAAATCGACTGCGCTTGATGGTAAAAGTAAATTCGTTATTCATCGTTTTCTGGCACCCTGGGTTCAGACATGAAACCGCGCATTAGCGTCAACAAGTCAGATGTAACTGGCTTGTTGACGCCGCACTATTCATGTTGTCAGTAAGTTATGGTGATATTAATGACAGAGCCGCAGGGGGAGAGAAAGCGAGTTAATTTCACTGCAACATGAGCGATGTTCATGTTGGCGATTGGGGTCATGCGGGGCGTAAGCGTTGAAGAATGTCGAGAAGCAAAAACCCCAGACAATTTCTTATCCGGGGTTGTGTATTTGGCGCAAGACCAGGCGACCTTCCCTTATCCGATTTGAAGAAAGTCATTAACATCGATGCTTTTCGTGTTTACGTTTTCTAAAGTAATAACATTGCCATCAATCGGATTGCCGAGGGTTATGACGGTACTGTTACCCGCGCTCCCGGCAATCGTGACGCTGCTGGCAAAATTCGCCACACTAATGCCTAACAAGCTCAAATCGAGGTGGTCCTGTCCACCGCTGGGATTACTATCGAAACCGCTGGTAATACGGTCCCGGCCAAAGCCTTTGCTAAAGACAAAGGTGTCATCTCCGGCACCTCCGGTCATGATATCAGTACCCAGGCCACCCTTCATCACATCGGCGCCAGACCCGCCGTTGAGTGTGTCGTTACCGGCCCCACCGTTAAGCGTGTCGTTGCCGCCACCGCCATTGAGGACGTCGTCGCCGAGCCCCCCTTGAGGACGTCAATGCTATTCCCACCATTGAGGACGAGGTTGTGACCGACAACAACCGGCGGATTATCAAGCAGACTGGTGCCAAAGATATTCACAGGAAGATTGGTCAGGCCCGTATTGCGTGCCACGATCGCGGCAAAGCCCTGCTCCTCGATGGCTTCGTAGAGATCCTAATGCCGCATCACCCGTATCAGCAAGGCCATTAATAATGGCGTTTGCGATGGCTGACGTTGTACCTTCCCCCAGCGTCTCCCTGACCTGATTTTTCAGGGATTCAGCAGCCTGCTTCGCTGCTGCACGGGCCTGGTCTGCGGCCAGCGAGTTATTCTCAACAACAATCCCAGCCTAAATGGCTGGGATTCGCCTGCTTACTGATTTAGCTTTTTAGCGCTCTTACGTTCTTGTATCCTCGCTTTTATCCATAGCCCTAGACCAATAGCTGAGCCGACAACTCCCCCTTTTTTCAGCGAGAGCAGGATAGTTTCTTTCCAGTTGAGTTCAAAATAACCGATTTTGAAATAAACCAGCAACGCGCCCAAAGCACTTGCCATAAAACAAATTACAAAAAACACAAAAATGCAGCGGTAAATTAGGGTAACAAGCTCATATACTTTATTTCTTTTCATCTTTATACTCCGCTTTATCAAGAGCATTTTTTGCAGCATCGCTGACCATTTCACTTGCAGTGGAACCACCAACAGCTCCAACCGCCTCAGCCGTCCCCTCTTTAACTGCTGTCGATAACCCTCCTGTAATATATTTTTCCGCTTTACTCCCAGCAACGGAACCTAGTCCAGCCCCAATAACCGAATTAGTTGGATTTTCCCCTTTGATTCCACTGCCTATAGCAGCTCCTGCCATATTTATTGCAGCAGATGCCCCAATACTTTTTCCTGTTGTCGCTGCTGATGTTAGCCCAGCCATTATTGCATCGACATAACTGAAAGGTTCTTTTCCAGACAACTGAGAGACTGTATTAACGCCCACCCCGATTGCCGCATTAGCCGCCATACCTTTCACAGTAAGGCCCAGTACATTACCACCAAACATCAGTGGCGCATCGCCAATACTGGCATTCGACTTATGATAGCCCCAGGTATTCATGATGCTCTAGGCCTTGGACATAGCTTCGGAGTCAGGAGCTCGTTTCATGTAATCCTGGCCAGAGAGCAGACCTGTAACCAGTTGCTGTGCTACCGCTGGCCCGTAGGCATTCTCCATTTCAAAAGCATAGACACGCAGATACCCGGCCAGTTCAGCTCGTTCCGTACTGGTCATCTGTGAAGGGTCTTTGGTGAATTTGGATACCAGCGCATCGCTACGTTTATCGGCATTTTCCAGCTTAATAAGCTCATTGGCTGTCGCTAATGACTTATCGCCGTTCATAATTTTCTCAACAGCTTTATCAAGCTTGTCTGAAGATGTCGCTCCGAGGAAATTATTCTCAACCGCATTCTTCCCTGCCTGCGCTCCTGCCGCCGCACCAGAGACGCTATCACCCGTCAACCCACCTGCAATTCCCGCCGATACCGACGCCAGTGCGCTGACCGTTTGTTTCTGCTCTTCCGACAGCTCTGCTGGCTTCTGCCCCGGATAAAGAGCATTTGCTATTGCGGC
>QNRL01000006.1 GCA_003315335.1 Pseudocitrobacter faecalis | reverse complement strand
TCAGTCGCAGCAACAACCAGGATCGCGCCGTCCATCTGCGCAGCACCGGTGATCATGTTTTTAACATAGTCGGCGTGGCCCGGGCAGTCTACGTGCGCGTAGTGGCGAGTCGGGGTGTCATATTCAACGTGAGAAGTGTTGATGGTGATACCACGAGCTTTTTCTTCCGGTGCGTTATCGATCTGGTCGAAAGCACGAGCAGCACCGCCGTAGGTTTTAGCCAGTACGGTGGTGATTGCAGCGGTCAGAGTAGTTTTACCGTGGTCGACGTGGCCGATAGTACCAACGTTGACGTGCGGTTTTGTACGTTCAAATTTTTCTTTAGACACGGCTATATTCCTTACTATAGTGCTCTCCCCTTCAGGAGAGAGCACGGGACTTAGGTTTTAACCCCGGGGATTATTTACCACGGGCTTCGATTACGGCCTGAGCAACGTTGTTCGGCGCATCATCATACTTCAGGAATTCCATGGTGTATGATGCACGACCTTTGGTCAGAGAACGCAGCTGAGTTGCATATCCGAACATTTCAGACAGCGGAACTTCAGCGTGGATCTTAACGCCAGTTACTTCAGATTCCTGACCGCGCAGCATACCGCGACGACGGCTCAAGTCACCGATAACATCACCAGTGTTCTCTTCCGGAGTTTCTACTTCAACCTTCATGATAGGCTCAAGCAGAACAGGTTTTGCTTTCTTAAAGCCTTCTTTAAAGGCAATAGAAGCAGCCAGTTTAAACGCCAGTTCAGAGGAGTCAACGTCGTGGTAAGAACCGAAGTGCAGACGAATACCCATGTCTACAACCGGATAACCAGCCAGCGGACCAGACTTCAGCTGCTCCTGGATGCCTTTATCAACGGCCGGGATGTATTCGCCAGGAATTACACCACCTTTGATGTCGTTGATGAACTCGTAACCTTTCGGGTTAGAGCCCGGCTCCAGCGGGTACATGTCGATAACGACGTGACCATACTGACCGCGACCACCAGACTGTTTCGCGTGTTTACCTTCGATATCGGTAACTTTCGCGCGAATCGCTTCGCGGTAAGCAACCTGAGGTTTACCGACGTTCGCTTCAACGTTGAATTCACGTTTCATACGGTCAACGATGATGTCGAGGTGCAGCTCACCCATACCAGCGATGATGGTCTGGTTAGATTCTTCGTCAGTCCATACGCGGAATGACGGGTCTTCTTTAGCCAGACGACCCAGAGCCAGACCCATTTTTTCCTGGTCAGCTTTGGTTTTCGGTTCTACTGCGATGGAGATTACCGGCTCAGGGAATTCCATACGTTCCAGAATGATCGGCGCATCTTGATCACACAGCGTGTCACCAGTGGTTACGTCTTTCAGACCGATTGCAGCAGCGATATCGCCCGCGCGAACTTCTTTGATCTCTTCACGTTTGTTAGCGTGCATCTGAACGATACGACCGAAACGCTCACGTGCAGCTTTCACGGAGTTCAGTACGGTATCACCAGAGTTAACCACACCGGAGTACACACGGAAGAAGGTCAGGTTACCTACGAACGGGTCGGTAGCGATTTTGAACGCCAGAGCAGCGAACGGCTCGTCATCACTTGCGTGACGCTCAGCCGGCGTGTCTTTACCGTCGTCCAGGATACCGTTGATCGCCGGAACATCGATTGGGGATGGCAGGTAATCAATTACCGCATCCAGCATCGCCTGAACACCTTTGTTCTTGAACGCAGAACCACAGGTTACCAGGATGATTTCGTTGTTCAGAACACGCTGACGCAGAGCAGTTTTGATCTCTTCTTCAGTCAGTTCTTCACCACCCAGGTATTTCTCCATCAGCTCTTCAGAAGCTTCAGCAGCGGATTCCAGCAGGTTCTGGTGCCATTCGTTGGCCAGTTCAACCATGTCAGCAGGGATATCTTCGTATTCGAAGGTAACGCCCTGGTCTGCATCGTTCCAGTTGATGGCTTTCATTTTCACCAGGTCAACAACACCGGTGAAATGTTCTTCAGCACCAATTGCCAGCTGCAGCGGAACCGGGTTCGCGCCCAGACGGGTTTTGATCTGACCAACAACTTTCAGGAAGTTAGCGCCCATACGGTCCATTTTGTTAACGAACGCGATGCGCGGAACTTTATATTTGTTAGCCTGACGCCATACGGTTTCAGACTGTGGCTGAACACCACCGACTGCGCAGTAAACCATTACCGCACCATCAAGAACACGCATGGAACGTTCTACTTCGATTGTGAAGTCAACGTGCCCCGGGGTGTCGATGATGTTTACGCGATGCGGTTCATACTGCTTAGCCATACCAGACCAGAATGCAGTAGTCGCTGCGGAAGTGATGGTAATACCACGTTCCTGCTCCTGCTCCATCCAGTCCATGGTAGCGGCGCCGTCATGAACTTCACCGATTTTATGGTTTACACCGGTGTAGAACAGAATACGTTCGGTAGTGGTGGTTTTACCGGCGTCGATGTGCGCACTGATACCGATGTTACGGTAGCGTGCGATGGGTGTTGTACGAGCCATTTGATTCCTCGTTTATCTTTTTAGGCGTTCAGTTAAGTAACCCAAAGCGGGCTGCTTCGCTGAAGCGCCCGCCTGGTGACTAATACTCCGAAGGGATTACCAACGGTAGTGTGCGAACGCCTTGTTGGCTTCGGCCATACGGTGAACGTCTTCACGTTTCTTAACTGCAGTACCTTTGTTCTCTGCAGCATCAGTGAGTTCGTTCGCCAGGCGCAGAGCCATGGATTTATCACCGCGTTTACGAGCAGCTTCAACGATCCAACGCATTGCCAGAGCATTACGACGGACCGGACGGACTTCAACTGGTACCTGATAAGTAGAACCACCAACGCGGCGAGACTTAACTTCGACAGTCGGGCGCACGTTTTCGAGAGCTACTTCGAAAGCTTCCAGTTCATTTTTACCAGAACGCTGAGCCAGGGTCTCCAGCGCGCTGTATACGATAGTTTCTGCAGTAGATTTTTTACCATCTACCATCAGGATATTTACAAATTTAGCCAGCAGTTCTGATCCGAACTTAGGATCCGGCAGGATTTTACGCTGACCAATGACGCGACGACGTGGCATGGAAATACTCCGTTGTTAATTCAGGATTGTCCAAAACTCAAAGAGTTTAGTTTGACATTAATTTAAAACGTTTGGCCTTACTTAACGGAGAACCATTAAGCCTTAGGACGCTTCACGCCATACTTGGAGCGAGCTTGCTTACGGTCTTTAACGCCGGAGCAGTCAAGCGCACCACGAACGGTGTGGTAACGAACACCCGGAAGGTCTTTTACACGACCGCCACGGATCAGGATCACGGAGTGCTCCTGCAGGTTATGACCTTCACCACCGATGTAGGAGGTCACTTCAAAACCGTTAGTCAGACGAACACGGCAAACTTTACGCAGTGCGGAGTTCGGTTTTTTAGGAGTGGTAGTATATACACGAGTACATACGCCACGTTTCTGCGGGCAGGCTTCCAGTGCAGGCACGTTGCTTTTTGCAACTTTGCGAGCACGTGGTTTGCGAACCAGCTGGTTAACTGTTGCCATTAAATAGCTCCTGGTTTTAGCTTTTGCTTCGTAAACACGTAATAAATCGCCTCATATAATATGAGGACGCAGAATTTTAGGGCGGTGTCGAAAAGGTGTCAAGAAATATACAACAACCTGGCATCTACCAGGCCATCTGAGACGCATGTTTTACCGCCAGCCTGACGAAGTCAGTATAGCTAACCCTGACGACACTGTTCGAAATTTGACCACATAGCCCACGCGCTTCAACATCTTCTTGCAGCACGTGAAGGGATATGGGGGCGGAACGGAGGATATCAAGAAAGCGGCTGCCTTCAATTGCAGCCACCACGCCATCAGCACGAAGCAGCAAATCATCCCCCTCTTTCAGCACGCGCATCAGCGCGTTCATGTCCGTATGCCAGGGAGAAATACTTAAGGTATGCAGCATAGACGCCTCAGAAGCGGAGAATCACATCATAGCCATCAAGCTGCTGACGGAGCGCATCAGGCTCCAGCAACTCAACATCGGTGACAAAGGTCGTGGATGCACCTAAGCCGCGCTCCCGCAGCGACGCCGCGCACATCCAGACATTCTCAATATCGTAGAGCGACATCAGCTTAAAGGTCGCGATGTAATCGCGCGCCAGCACCGCTGACGGCTTTTGCTCGTTCAGTAGTTGAAACACCCCGTCGCCCATGAAAAATACACCGAGGTCTTCGCTTAATGCGGAGGCGGCCAGCAAGGCATCAAGCCCTTCACGGCCGGATGCGCTCCCGTGCGGCGCCGTCGAAAAAATAAAAGCGACACGTTTCATCAGAACTGCACCATGCGATCGCAGGTCAGCGAAGCTTGCGCCAGCGCCCCCAGCCCGCTCAGCGAGAAGCCCGGCTGAAGATTAAAACCTGGCAGCGACAGATTTTTCGCTTCGGTTTCGTCCGTCACACCGCGACGTAATGCCGCCGCCACGCAAATATGCAGCTCGACACCCTGTTCATCATGCAGCCTCTGCCAGCCACGCACCACGTCAAACTCATCGCTGGCAGGTGCTGTAAGCTGATTGGCGTTGTAGACGCCCTCGCGATAAAAGAACACGCAGGCAAGCTCGTGACCTTCGCTCAGCACCGCCTGCGCGAACTGCAGCGCACTGCTGGCATGTTGCGTTCCGTAAGCCGGGCCGGTCACCATGATGGCAAAACGCATTACTTATCTTGCCCCACAAAGTCGCCGCTCTTGAACTGGCGGATGTAGAGATACACCGTGTGTTTGGAGATGTTCAGGCGGTCGGCCACCTGATTAATCGCATCCTTGATATCAAAGATTCCTTTCTCGTAAAGGTTAAGCACGATCTGGCGATTTTTAGCGTTATTGGAAACGTTGCGATCGGCATTCACCTCTTCAATCGTGAACTCCAGCGTTTGGGTCACCAGGTCTTCAACCGAAGAGGCAAAGTTAACCTGCGAGTTCACTTCCGGCGTTTCCGGCGGAATAAAGGTATTCATGATTTGGGAGAAAGGCACATCAAGATTCATGTTGATGCACAGCAGCCCGATAACGCGTTGTTCGCGGTTGCGAATCGCGATAGTTACGGACTTCATCAGCACACCACTTTTGGCACGAGTAAAATAGCATTTGGAAACACTGCTATCTGCGCCGGTCATATCGTGCAGCATGCGCAGGGCCAGGTCGGTAATCGGCGAGCCGATTTTCCGCCCGGTATGTTCACCGTTAGCGATTCGAATGGCCGAGCACTTCAGGTCCTGCAAAGAATGCAGCACAATTTCACAATGGGAACCAATGAGCATCGCTAACCCGTCCACGACCGCTTCGTAGGACTTCAGGATCTCGAAATCGGTTTTATCGAAAGGACGTTGATCCAGTAAATCAAGTTCACTGGTTTCGTTGGTTAAAAGCGACCTGGACATGTAAAAAAGCACTCCTTTTCAGGAGCCTGTCGTTATGTTGTCAGGGCAGGCTCATCACTAATAGGGGGATCTAAAGTAATACGCGCATCAGGCGCTTTCCAGCATTAATTATATCAGGCAGGTAATAAAAAGCCGCCGCCCAGTGGGCGGCGGCGGTCAGACTCTTATTTTTTATCTGCGGTTGCCGCTTTCTCAGCTGGCGCAGCGTCAGCTTTCGCGTCCGCTTTTGGTGCTGGCTTAACGTCTAACAGTTCAACGTCGAAGACCAGGGTGGAGTTAGCCGGGATCCCCGGAACGCCGGTTTTACCGTAAGCCAGATCCGGTGGGATAACCAGTTTGATTTTGCCACCTTTCTTGATGTTTTTCAGGCCTTCAGTCCAGCCAGGGATCACGCCATCAAGACGGAAGGAGAGCGGTTCGCCACGGGTATAAGAGTTATCGAACTCTTTACCGTCGATAAGCGTACCTTTGTAGTTGACCACCACGGTGTCGCTATCGGTCGGCGCGCTACCGGTACCCGCTTTCTCTACTTTGTAGAGCAGACCAGTAGACGAGGTTTTCACGTCTTTTTCTTTAGCAAATTTCGCGCGGTACTCTTTACCTTTCGCTTCGTTATCCGCGGCGTCTTTTTCCATCTTCGCCTGAGCGGAAGACTTCACGCGCGCTTCGAAAGCCTGCAGTGTTTGCTCGATTTCCTGATCGGACAGTTTGCTCTTATCAGCAAACGCATCCTGAACACCGGCGATCAGCTGATCTTTATCCAGTTTGATGCCCAGTTTTTCCTGTTCTTTCAGGGAGTTTTCCATGTAACGACCCAACGATGCACCCAGTGCATAGGCGGATTTCTGGTCGTCGTTTTTGAAAGCGGATTTGCTTTCTGCGGCTGCTGCAGTTTTCGCGGAGTCAGCGGCAAACGCCAGCGGCGCATTCAGTGCAACGGCCATCGTGGTTGCCAGAAGCGTTACTTTAAACAGTGATTTCATCCATCTCTCCAGGGCCGGGGCCTCTCGCCCCAAGATTTACTAAGTGAGAAGCGTACTATATAGCCTTGCAGAACAAATCTACATACGAACGCTCCTGATTCTCGACACTTTTCAGACTATTTTTGTTTAAATTAGTTTCCCCCTTGACGAAGGAATGCTGCGTGGGTGCCGAAAGTTAAGTAGAATCCGCGGCACCGGGAAGTACGCCGGAACTAACAGCGAAGAGGTTAATGATGCAAGAAATGAGTATTGAAGCGCGGATGGAAGAACTTGAAAGCCGCCTGGCGTTTCAGGAGATCACCATTGAAGATCTTAACCAGACGGTCACCCAGCATGAGCTGGAAATGTCGAAGCTACGTGAACATCTGCGGTTACTGACGGAAAAACTGAAGGCCAGTCAGCCATCGCACATCGCGTCTCAGTCAGAAGAGACGCCACCGCCTCACTATTAAGACGTAAAAAAAGCGGGATTATTCCCGCTTTTTTGTTGCCGGATAGCGGCGCAAGCCCCTTGTCCGGCGAAGGCTAAATTAATGGCAACCGCAACCGCCGTTACCACAACCGCCTTTACCGTGTTCGTGACCATGATCGTGACCGTGGCCGCCGCAGCAACCATCGTGGTCATGATCGTGATCGTGGTCGTGACCGTTCGCACCGTGAACGTGGCCATGAGCCAGTTCTTCTTCGGTAGCTTCACGGATAGCCACAACTTCCACGTTAAATTTCAGATTCTGACCCGCCAGCATGTGGTTACCATCAACCACAACGTGATCGTCTTCAACTTCAGTGATTTCAACCGGAACCGGGCCCTGGTCAGTTTCTGCCAGGAAGCGCATGCCAACCTGCAGTTCGTCAACGCCCATGAACACGTCTTTAGGAACGCGCTGCACCAGGTTTTCGTCATACTGACCGTAAGCGTCGTTCGCGCCGACAGCCACATCGAATTTATCGCCAACTTCGTGACCTTCCAGCGCTGTTTCCAGGCCAGAGATCAGGGAACCGTGACCATGCAGATAGTCCAGCGGCGCACTTACCGGAGACTCATCAACCAACACACCGTCTTCTGTACGTACCTGATAGGCCAGGCTGACCACCAGGTCTTTTGCTACTTTCATGATATCTCCTGAGCAAGGGAAGAATAGTGGCGCAGATTGTAGCGGAATTCTGCACCCGTGTACCCCTTAGCTTAAAAAAAGGCGAGCGATAACGCTAGTCGGGATGAAAAATGCCAATCACTTGCTCATCTTTGCGAACGTGCTCGCGCGCTTCTTTATCCGCTTCCCGCATCTGATGACCGCACTTAACACATTCAACAATATCAACATTATTTTCGCGCCACATGGCCATGGAATCCTGCGCCTGACACGCCGGGCATTTCGCGCCCGCGATAAACCGTTTACGTACCGCCATACTTCACCTTTTATTCAAATTCGTCCCAGCCATCCAGTTGGCGTCGCTCTTGTTGCATCTCTCGCTGGAAGATTTCTTCCAGTTCACGCCGGGCTTCCCGTACGCGCGAAATCTGCTGTGTATCGCTATGCACCGGCATCAGCTCGCGCAGCATCCGCATATCGAGGCGACGGAAGTGCAGTTGCGCCCGCTGTGCCTGATGCGGATGCATTCCCGTCGAGATGAGCGCCTTACGCCCCAGTTCCAGCGCGCTGGAAAAGGTCTCACGGGAAAACTGTAACACGCCCGCCTGCAGCAGTTCGTGCGCTTCCACACGTCCCCGGGCACGCGCCATAATATTGAGGTGAGGAAAATGCTGCTGGCAGATTTCCACCAGCTTCATGGTGTCCTCCGGGTCGTTACAGGTGATGACTATCGACTGCGCCTGCTCCGCACCGGCAGAACGCAGTAACTCAACCTGCGTCGCGTCGCCGTAGTAGACCTTATAGCCATATTTTCGCATCAGGTTTACCGCACTGATATCGCGCTCCAGCACGGTGATGCGCAGCTTGTTCGCCATCAGCAAACGACCAATCACCTGACCAAAACGGCCAAAGCCAACCACAATCACCTGCGGCTTATCGTCTTCCACCCACGGCGCTTCCTCTTCTTCTTCCGGGCCGTTGAAGCGGCGCGACAGCACACGGTCGATTGTTTTCATCAGCAGTGGTGTGGTCATCATTGACAGGGTTACGGTCACCAGCAGCAGCGCCATCTGGTCGCCTTTAAACAGCTTCACGCTCGATGCGGCGGAAAAAAGCACAAACGCGAACTCGCCACCCTGGCTGAGTACGCCAGCGAACTGCATCCGCTCGGAGCTACGCAGTCCATGCAGTCGCGCCAGCACATACAGCACCAGCGTTTTCACTGCCACCAGCACCACCACACTGCCGACCACCCACAGAATGTGGGTGTAGAGCACGCCAAGATTGAGCGCCATGCCCACAGAAATAAAGAACAGCCCCAGCAGCAGCCCCTTAAAGGGCTCGATTGCTGTTTCCAGTTCATGGCGATATTCACTTTCCGCCAGCAGCACCCCGGCGATAAACGTTCCGAGAGCCATCGACAGCCCCAGCGCATCCATAAACAGTGCGGAGCCCAACACCAACAGAAGCGTCGCCGCCGTAAACACTTCACGCACGCCCGACGCCGCAATAAAGCGGAACACCGGACGCAACAGATAGCGTCCACCAATCAGTACGCCACCAAACACCAGCACCTTCATGCCGATGGACATCCAGTCAAAATGGTCATCGCCCGATCCCGCCAGCAGCGGTACCAGCGCCAGCGCGGGGATCACCGCTAAATCCTGAAACAGCAGCACCGAAAAACCGAGTTGCCCCGATTCACTACGGTTCATCCCCTTCTCACGCATCAGTTGCAACGCCATCGCCGTTGACGACATCGCCAGGCCCAGCCCGCCAATCACCGCCGCTTGCCAGGAGAAATCTGTCAGCAGCAACAGGCCGCCGAGGATAAATGCACTCAACATGACTTGTGCCGCACCAATACCGAAGATAGGTCGCCGGAGTTGCCAGAGCTTGGCCGGGTTCAGTTCAAGCCCGATAATAAACATCAGGAAGACGACACCTAACTCCGAAAAATGAAGAATTTCATCGACGTCGCTGATAAAACCCAGCCCCCACGGGCCGATAGCAATCCCCGCCAGCAGGTAGCCCAGTACTGCGCCAATGCCCAAACGGGCAGCGAGCGGCACCGCCACCACCGCGGCAAACAGAAACAGCACACCGGCCAGTAACAGATCCGAACCTTCCATCAGCGGCCTCCTGGTGAAATCGGTGAGGCGAGCCACTCGCCATAGGCTCTCGCATGGCTCGCCAGCGCTTCCGGCGATTGACGGCGAGCCCAGTAGATGATCATCGGATTCATCCAGTGCATGCGACACATCGCCGCGGTCAGTTCAAAGGGACGTAAAATATCGCTCATCGGGTAGCGGTTCAGCGCGTCATAACGGTAGGCGCTTTCCGGTTCACCTGTAGTAATGACGCTACGCCAGTACTTTCCCGCCAGTTGGTTGCCCCCCACCCCGCTGGCAAAGCCGCGGCTGAGCACCCGGTCGAGCCACTCTTTAAGCAGCGCCGGGCAACTGTAGGTATAAAGCGGATGCTGGAACACAATCACCTCGTGCTCGCGCAGTAGCGCCTGTTCACGCGGGATATCAATAAAAAAATCAGGATAGTTTGCGTACAAGTCATGCACGGTCACATTGCTCAGCTGCGTGGCAGGTTTGAGCAAAACCCGGTTCGCTACCGAGTCCTGTGATTCCGGATGGGCATACAGCAGCAATACTTTCGGCGTCTGCGACATCATTCCCCTCCGTTTATCATTTCCGGGCGCACGCGCAGCAGGAATGATTTTGTGTATCGTCATCATTTTGGGCTACCATTGCGGCCCGGTGTGGCGATTCGCTCACCACATTACATTATCACAATGACAATTTAACATACCCAGAACATACGGCGCCTTATGATTGTTTTCTCCTCGTTACAAATTCGACGCGGCGTGCGCGTCCTGCTGGACAACGCAACGGCCACCATCAACCCAGGGCAAAAAGTCGGCCTGGTGGGGAAAAACGGCTGCGGCAAATCCACGCTGCTGGCGTTATTGAAGAACGAGTTAAGCGCCGATGGCGGTAGCTTTACCTTCCCTGGCAACTGGCAACTGGCCTGGGTGAATCAGGAAACGCCTGCCCTTGCGGAGCCCGCGCTGGAGTATGTTATTGACGGCGATCGCGAATATCGTCAGCTTGAAGCGCAACTGAATGCCGCCAACGAGCGCAACGATGGCCACGCCATCGCCACCGTACACGGAAAGCTGGACGCCATCGACGCGTGGACCATCCGCTCACGTGCGTCCAGTCTGCTGCATGGTCTTGGCTTCAGTAATGAGCAGTTGAACAACCCGGTCAGCGACTTTTCGGGCGGTTGGCGTATGCGTTTAAACCTGGCGCAGGCGCTGATTTGCCGCTCCGATTTACTGCTGCTCGATGAACCGACGAACCACCTCGATCTTGACGCCGTTATCTGGCTGGAGAAATGGCTGAAGAGCTATCAGGGCACGCTGATCCTGATTTCCCATGACCGCGACTTCCTCGATCCGATCGTCGACAAAATTATTCATATCGAACAGCAGTCGATGTTCGAGTACACCGGCAACTACAGCTCCTTTGAGCGTCAGCGTGCTACGCGTCTTGCCCAGCAGCAGGCCACCTATGAAAGCCAGCAGCAGCGCGTCGCGCATCTGCAAAGTTTTATCGACCGCTTTAAAGCCAAAGCCAGCAAAGCGAAACAGGCACAAAGCCGCGTAAAAATGCTGGAACGTATGGAGCTTATCGCCCCGGCACATGTCGATAACCCCTTCCACTTTAGTTTCCGCGCGCCAGAAAGCCTGCCAAGCCCGCTTCTTAAAATGGAGAAAGTCAGCGCGGGCTACGGCGAGCGCATTATTCTCGACTCCATTAAACTGAATCTGGTACCCGGCTCACGCATTGGCCTGCTGGGGCGTAACGGCGCGGGTAAATCGACGCTGATTAAAATGCTGGCGGGGGAACTTGCCCCAATAAGCGGCGAGATTGGTCTGGCGAAAGGCATTAAGCTTGGCTACTTTGCTCAGCATCAACTGGAGTTCCTGCGTGCCGATGAATCCCCAATTCAACATCTCGCGCGCTTAGCGCCGCAGGAGTTAGAGCAGAAGCTGCGTGACTACCTCGGCGGTTTCGGCTTCCAGGGCGACAAAGTGAGCGAGCCAACCGGGCGTTTCTCCGGCGGCGAAAAAGCGCGCCTGGTGCTGGCGTTAATCGTCTGGCAGCGCCCGAACCTGCTGCTGCTCGATGAACCAACCAACCACCTTGACCTCGATATGCGTCAGGCGTTGACTGAAGCATTGATTGAGTTTGAAGGCGCACTGGTCGTTGTCTCGCACGACCGTCACCTGCTGCGCTCGACCACCGATGATCTCTATCTGGTGCACGATGGCAAAGTCGAACCGTTCGACGGCGACCTGGAGGATTATCAGAAGTGGCTGAGCGATTCGCAAAAACAAGAAGCGCAGGCAGAGGACGCACCGAAAGATAACGTCAACAGCGCCCAGGCACGTAAAGATCAGAAACGTCGTGAAGCCGAGCTGCGTACGCTTACGCAGCCACTGCGCAAGGAGATCGCCCGCCTGGAAAAAGAGATGGAGAAACTCAACGCGCAGCTTGCCAGCGCTGAAGAGAAACTGGGCGACAGCGACCTTTACGATCAGAGCCGCAAAGCTGAACTGACCGAATGTCTGCAACAGCAGGCGCAGGCAAAAGCAGGGCTGGAAGACGCAGAGATGGCCTGGCTGGACGCGCAGGAACAACTGGAAGCGATGCTCCAGAGCGAATAAAGGCGACACACCATGAACCCGGTCACGACCAACGACATCACATTCCGCAAGCTGGCCATCTTCATGACCTTTATGGAGAAGGGCAATATCGCGCGGACTGCTGAAGCGCTGGAACTCAGCGGCGTAAGCGTGCATCGCGCGCTGCACACGCTGGAAGAGAATGTTCGTTGTCCGTTGTTCATCCATAAAGGCCGCAATCTCGTCGCACTTCCGGCGGCCTGGACGCTGCTGGAGTATTGCCAGGAAGTGACCCAGTTGATGGCGCGCGGTCTGGAAGAGGCGCGTAAAACGGCGGGTGTTGGTCAGGGGCGTCTGCGCGTCGGCACGCTCTATTCGCTGACGCTGGAAACCGTGCCGCGCCTGATCATGGGGATGAAATTGCGGCGTCCGGATCTGGAGCTTGACCTCACAATGGGCTCTAACGACACCTTGCTGCATATGCTGGAAGACGGCACGCTGGATGCAATCATCATCTCTATCTCTGAGAGCGATATCGACCGCAACAACATGGAAGTGCTGCCGCTGTTCCACGATGATATTTTTCTCGCCGCGCCTGCCTCAGCCTCGCTGAATACCGACTCACTCGCCGATCTGCGTGATTATCGTGACCAGAAGTTTGTCTCGCTGGCGGAAGGGTTTGCCACCTACGCCGGTTTTCAGGAAGCGTTTCATATCGCCGGGTTTGAACCGGAGATCGTGACAAGGGTGAATGATATTTTCTCGATGTTAAGTTTAGTGCAGGCAGGAGTCGGTTTTACCCTGATGCCGGGGCGGATGAAGAAGGTGTATGAGAGTTCAGTACAGTTGCTGAAGTTGTCGCAGCCGTACCAGATGCAGCAGCTCATCGCGATCGTGTTCAGCCGCAACCGCGAGCAGGATCCAAACCTCCGCGCCCTCGCCGCTGAAGGACGCATGTACGCGCGGAGCCTGGAAGAAAATACTACACCTGGCGTTTAAGCCCCGTAGGCCTGATAAGCGCAGCGCATCAGGCATTATCCGGCCTGGCGCAACCGCTGCGCCAGATGCACTGCCACATCCACGCCGCTACGCTCCAGCGAAATCGACTCGCCTTCCCACGCTGCCTGACGCGTTAAGCAGGTCAAAATGCCGCCCGGCGGCATCTCAATCGCCAGCCGCGCTTCGCGTTCATTAGCGGAAATGACCGCCTCCTGCCAGCGCACGGTGCGCGCCATGTTCATTGCTAAATCATCAGCGATGCGTTCCGGCTGCCACAACACACGTCCGGTACTGCCACTCAGATACGCATAACGCGGACGCTTAAGCATCACACCGTTAAATGCCTGCACCAGCTTCTGCGCCGGTTGCGCCAGCAGTTCACAGTGCGACGGTACGCTCACCGCCAGGCGCGGCGCTTTGGTTGCGCCTTTCGCCATCGCGCGTTTTGCAACGATAGCCATGCCATCGTCCGGCCCGGCAATCACCGTCTGGGTTTCCGCATTGAGATTGGCGATGTACGTTCCCGTACCTTCCAGCAACGGCTCAACCTGGCTCAGGGTTAATCCCATAATCGCCGTTAACCCGTAACCGTGCGGATACGCCTGCTCCATCAGATCGCCACGTAGCGCCACCAGCTTCAGGGCATCGCGGAAATCGAGCGCCTCAGCCACTACGGCAGCGGGATACGCCCCAATCGACAAACCGCTGACGATATCCGGCGTCACACCTCGCCGCTCCAGTTCCCGCGCCCAGGCAACACCCGCTATCAGCAGCGACAGCTGCACAGCACGCGTATGTTTCAGCGCTTCCGGCGTGTCCAGCGTCAGCGCTTCATCGCCCAGCACATCACGGGCCTGCGCCAGTTCATCACCGGGGAGATTTTGCAGCATGCCAGGG
The DNA here is from genome assembly GCA_003315335.1 of Pseudocitrobacter faecalis. Classification (GTDB taxonomy): domain Bacteria; phylum Pseudomonadota; class Gammaproteobacteria; order Enterobacterales; family Enterobacteriaceae; genus Pseudocitrobacter; species Pseudocitrobacter faecalis. The sequence goes on along the minus strand of QNRL01000006.1, from coordinate 377,717 downwards.
TGTTGCGTGCCCTGGCCGGGAAAGGTAAACAGAATTTTCATTATTCCTCCCTGCTCCAGGGGGAGCGAACCAGTCGCGGCCCCTGGCTGGTTTTCAGCAACGCTTTGCCATCGCGCAGCCACTCCGCCAGCGCAAACGCGCCTTCCGGTGTTTCCACCTGGGTGTCAGCGCGGCACAGCGCGCCCGTCAGTTGCTGCTGCCAGCGCTGTAGCGCGTCGCGTGTTAACGGCTCAGGCGCGCGGATCAACAGATCCAGATCGCTGGCGGCATGGATAACCGGTATCCCCGTTGCCAGCGCATAACCGGTACTGCCGGTGACGCCCCACGTCCACGGCCAGCGTTGTTGAGCCAGCATTAACGCCAGTTGTACGGGAGGCTGTGAAACAAACGGAGAACGGAGTAATTCAAGGGGATTGACCAGCGATTCAGGCGTGCATACGCGAACGACAGATTCACGTTTAACCCACCCTGCGGCACGCTGGTCTCGACGCATTCCGCGCACCCCAACCGGGATGCGCCCCTGCGCATCAACATCACGCCGCACCACCACCGGCAGACCGGTATGCCAGATACCGTCTACCCACTCCTCTGTTACCGATTCCAGCGCATCGCGGGAATTAAGCCAGATAAGGTCGTGCGGGCGTAATGTCGTGGTCATAACTTAGATTCCTGAAGTCAGCGAGATAAACAGCGGCAGCGACAGGATACACAGAACCGAGCTCAGCAGCAGCACCGCTTCCGCATCCGGCGATTGCACGCCAAATCGGTTACCGAATACCACGCCGAAGAAACCGGCAGAGAGCGCAATCATCAGAATAGCAGTGATGGCGACAGAACCATGCAGGCCAAACGCCAGCACGATACCCCATGCGATGAACGGCTGAATCAGCAGTTTGGCGATAGTCGCACTAATGACCATGGTGTTAATTTGCAGTTTACGCGCAGAGAGGATCACCCCGGTCAGGAACAGCGCTGCGGCAGTTGCCGACAGGCCCAGCGGTTTAATCGCCGCCAACAGCATTTCCGGCATTTTGATGCCAATCGCGGAGAGGATCACCCCCAGCAGCGGGCCCATCACGATCGGTTTTTTCAGTGAGCGCCACATCAGTACCGGAAGCATTGAAAGGGTATTACCGCTGTTACCGCCTTCGGCACGCGCTTTTTCACGTTCCAGAATCAGCAGGCAGAACGGCGTCATCAGTACGGAACCACAGGCGATAGAGACCGCCACAGAAAGCGAGGTCGCCGGGGTTTCACCCAGCACGCTGCCCAGAATCGGCAGGCCAAGCGCGGCATAGTTAGGCAGTGCGACGGTCAGCGTCAGCACGGCAGCATCCTGCGGCGATTTGTTGAAGACTTTTACGGCCAGGAAGTAGATAGCCGCGTAGATAATCCACATCGCCAGGGTCAGTACCACAATCAGCGGCGACTGAGCGACAATCCCGGCCCACGGAGTTTGTACGGTGGCGCTGAACAGCGCGGCAGGCAGTGCGAAATCCATGACAAAAATATTAAGCAGGGAAACATTCTTGTTATCGACCATTTTGGCCTTACCTGCCCAGAATCCCAGTAGCATGATCACGAAAATCGGTGCAAGGGCATGAATAATTACGTAAGTCATAAATCACCTGTAGTTAAAAAGAAAAGTCACTGACGCGATGGTTATTATTTTCAGAGTGCAGACTCCCGGTGGGCGCAGCGGCTGTGCCCACGGGGTTGACTCTGGCAGGTCTCTTTTTACTTACCAGCTGGCGCGCATACGTTCACGAACGAGCGCCGAACTGCGGCGGTTGTCAGCACCCAGGCGATTTTTCAGCGAGGTGTCCTGACGAGCGTCTTTGATGGCCTGTTGCAGCGTGTTGTTCACCTGCGTCAGATCGTTATCGGTTGGGGCATCCGGGTTGCTGATATCCAGCAGTTTCGCCAGCAGGCCCAGCGTGGCGTAGTTGCTGATGTCATACGCCATCGGCGGAATGGTCGCCGCCAGTTTTTCCAGCGCTTCAACGGTACGCAGGGTGATACGCGCGGCAGACTCTTTGCCCATCGCGTGAATCAACACGCCGGAATCATTGAAGGCAATCAGTTGGTTAGCCTGATAGCCGTGCGCCAGAAACGCACCAGACATCGCTTTACCGACAATCAAACCAATCACCGGGTGGCCCGCCAGACGCGCATTGGCATACGCCCCTGCAGCACCGGCCAGCGCCTGGTGAATACCGAACGCTTCTTCACGACGGCCATAGGCCTGACTCGGGACATCAATCACCGCGATGATTGGGCGTTTAATGGCTTTGTCTGCATCCGCGGCGACCGTTTCGCTGACCACTTTCGCCAGCGTCCAGCCTTCGAGCAGGCCCACTTCGCCTTTTGCCGCGCGTGGGAAGTGGTTATTGGCATCAGGAACAACTGCCACAAAACGCACTGCTTCCCCATTAATTTCGCCATCCGCCGCCTGGACTGACGGACAAAGACCTTGTACGCGTTGTGCGTTCGGGGCCAGTTTTTCCAGCCACAATGCCCCACGGCTTACTGAGTTACTCATCATTTCACCTCCCGGGCAAAAAGCGCTTTAATCTGTTCAGAATCAGCCTGTTTGCGGGTGTCGAAATTCGTCAGGCGATTCAGATACCAGTCGTAATTATCGGTGCGATGTTTCGCCGGTACGCCTTTAGCAATCGCGTCGTTCATCGCCGCTTTCACCGCGTTAACGCCGTCGCCCACCAGCGCATCGACCAGCCCGCTTTCATAACGCACTTCGCCACCGGTCATGCTCCAGATAAACGGACGATCGCGGGAGTCATATTCGGCAATCCCGGCTTCCTGTTCGATAACCTGCGGGCCGTTCAGGCCGAGACGCGCTTCGCGGGTGACAATCAGATAGCTGCAAAGCGCAGCAGCGATAGACATCCCGCCGAAGCAACCTACGGTACCGGCGACAATCCCGACTACCGGGGTATAACGGCGCAGGTCAACAATCGCGGCATGGATATCGGCAATTGCCGCCAGGCCGAGGTTAGCTTCCTGTAAACGCACACCACCGGTTTCGAGGCAAAGTACGGCCTGTGTTGGGATACCGTTACGGTTATCTTCCGCCGCCAGTTCAAGCGCCGCCGCCATTTTGGCACCGGAGACTTCGCCCATGCTGCCGCCCTGGAACGCGCCTTCAATCGCCACCACAACGGCAGGTTTACCGTTGATGGTGCCTTTGGCGACAACCATGCCGTCATCGGCCTGCGGCACGATGCCCTGCGGCCCAAGCCACGGTGAAACAATGCCTTCGAACGGGTCCAGCAGTTCGCGATAGCTGCCGTCATCCAGCAGCGCGTGCGCACGCTGACGTGCTTTTAATTCGATAAAACTGCGGTCATCACGCATAGCTCACCTCCTCAAAGACCTGTTCGATACGAATGCGAGCCACGCCCGGTGTTGCACCAAAATCGTGGACAACCAGCTTGCCGGATGGCAGTTCGCTCACAAGGCTCAGGCGGTTGAACAGCGCTTCCCAACGGGCGCGGCTGTTGTCCACCGAGGTGGTGATATCAATTGTCAGGGTTTTCTCCTGGTCGGCGGTGAATAACACCTCCATATCCCCGGAGCCCACAACGCCTGCCAGTGCTTTGCCGCTTAGTGTGCGGCTGGCAGGCAAAGAGATCGTAATGTGTTCCATAACATCCTCTTAATTCGGTAAATAAGGCGCGGAAGACGCGTCAATACGGTCGAGAAACAGCGTGGCGGCCAGCAGGTCGGCAGCGCCGCCCGGTGAAGCGTTGAGCGCCAGCATTTGTGCATCCAGCTTTGCCAGCGCCTCGCGCCCTTCCGGCTGCGCGGTGCCGCCAGCCAGCAGGACGGCACGCGCGCCGTTTTGCATGGTTTCCAGGCCGAGCATTCCGCTACGCGAGAGCACGCAGGTGTCGCTGAGCGAGGTCATGATCGCCATCAGCGCATCCAGCCTGGCGTGCGTTTCGCTGCTGCCGTTCAGGCGGCTTAAGCGAAGCTGCGGTAGAGCGCGCTGCATGACATGCGGGAAAGCCTGTTGCGCTTCTTCCCTCGCGCCCGGCACTCGATAGCGGTGGGTGGCACGAAGCCCTTTGCTGAACACTTTCGGTGCGACAGCATCCGGCAACATCGCCAGTTTTGCCGCCGTGGTGCTAATGGCTTTCGCCGTACCAGCACCGCCGAGCATCGCCACCGCGCTAACCAGCAGGCCCAGCGCCCAAATTGCGCCACGGTGAGTGTTTACACCCTGGGTGGCGGCCATCATCTGTTGCTCGCCCTCGCGTCCCAGTCGCCCAATGGTTTGTCTGAGCGCAACATCCGCCGGACGCTGCCAGCTTTGCTGCGCCAGGGCATGAAACGTTGGGGTCAGGCTGTGGGCGGAACGCTCCATCAGCGCCAGCGTCAGGTCGTGATGCGCCCCGCTGCCCCGGCTGTCCACCAGACCGGGTTTCGGGCTTAAACGTGCTTCGTCGACAAGACATTGCGTGGCGGTTCGCGCCAGCCATTCGGCACCGCCTTCAACCTGAATCTGTGGCAGAAGTTTCATTACCAGCTCCGGAATTTCGCAGGTGGGTTGTACAAACCACCGGACCATTCCACCAGGTCGGACACGCTGCTGGCAGCCAGCAGGGAACGGGTGGCGTCGGTACGGCGAATGCCCATATCTTCCGGGTAAACCACTTTGCCGCTCTTACGCAGCTCAGCGACGCGTTTGGCGTCTACGCCGAGGCCAATATCGGTAATACCGGCAACGGCGGCGACCATCGCGCGACGCTCTTCCAGGCTTTCCGCACGGTAGAGGTAAGCGATACCTTCTTCGGTCAGCACGTGGGTCACGTCATCGCCGTAAATCATGACCGGCGCCAGCGGCATCCCGGAGGATTTCGCCACTTCAACGGCATCCAGCGTTTCGACGAAGGTCGGTTTCACACCCGCCTGGAAGGTTTCCACCATCTGAACGACGAGTTTTTTACCGCGCTGCATTGGGTCTGGTTCGGTGATCATGTTCAGCCAGGCAGGCGTTGCATGACGACGACCGTGCGGGTCATGGCCCATGTTTGGCGCGCCGCCGAAGCCGGAGAGACGACCACGGGTGACAGTCGAGGAGTTGGCGAGGCCATCAACCTGTAACGTTGAACCGATAAACATATCCACCGCGTACTGACCAGCTAACTGGCAGAACGCGCGGTTAGAACGCATTGAACCATCGGCACCGGTAAAGAACACGTCAGGACGGGCGCGGATGTACTCTTCCATCCCCAGTTCACCACCGAAGCAGTGCACACTTTCCACCCAACCGCTCTCAATCGCCGGGATCAGCGTCGGATGCGGGTTAAGCGTCCAGTGTTTACAGATTTTGCCTTTCAGGCCGAGCTGTTCGCCGTAGGTTGGCAGCAGCAGTTCAATCGCGGCGGTGTTAAAACCGATACCGTGGTTGAGTGACTGCACCTGATGCTCTGCGTAGATGCCTTTAATCGCCATCATCGCCATCAGGATGTGTTCTTGTTTAATCAGACGCGGGTCACGAGTAAACAGCGGTTCGATAAAGAACGGTTTGTCCGCAACGACCACGAAATCAATCCACGAACCGGGAATATCCACGCGCGGCAGGTCGCATTCGTCGTCCACCAGTTCGTTCACCTGTGCGATGACGATACCGTCATGGAAGGCGGCCGCTTCAACCAGCGCTGGCGTATCTTCGGTACTGGCGCCGGTGTAAAGGTTGCCTTTGCTGTCGGCTTTAAAACCGGCAATCAGCGCCACGTTCGGGGCCAGGTCAACATAGAGGCGAGAGTAGAGTTCGATGTAGGTGTGAATTGCACCGATTTCCAGCAGGCCATCTTCCAACAGCTGCGAAATACGCAGGCTTTGCGTACCGGAGAAAGAGAAGTCCAGCTTGTGGGCGATACCTTTCTCGAAGATGTCGAGGTGTTCACTACGACCGACGCTTGGCATGATCATATGCAGGTCGTGAACAATCTGCGGGTTGACTTCAGCAAGGGAACGAGACAGGAAATCTGCCTGTTTTTGGTTATTCCCTTCTAATACCACTCTGTCGCCCGGCGCGATCAGTTTTTCCAGCATTGCGACAAGGTCTGCCGTCGGTAGCACCTTGCCCTGCACCGGTACAGACGCCAGGCGGCGCTGTTTCTCGGTGCGTCGCGTGTTCCATACCCGTGCGGGTGTTTGCCCAGATAACATTATTAACCTCCTGATTCAGCGAATCATTTTGATTTGCTTAACACTGAGAAGAGTCTGAACCCTGGTGAGAAAGTCATCAATTAAGCTTAGGAAGGAATCATTAGCTTGAGAGTAATAATCACATGAAAAATTTGTGACGCAGGTCAACCCTAAAAGGAGTAAAAGAGGCTACCACCGCCCATTTTTTTAAACACAATCAAAAAGTGACGGTATAGTAGTCAGCAGATTAAAAGAGAACATCGCAACGTTATGGCCCAAATTACTCCCGCAGAGTTTGATGTCCCGCAGGACGACTCCTCATCCTTTCGTCCGATGCCTGGCATCAGCAACCCACATCTGCAAACTATGCTGCCGAGGCTTATCCGCCGTCGGCTACACTTTACGCCGCACTGGCAGCGCCTCGATTTACCTGACGGCGACTTTCTGGATATTGCCTGGAGCGAAGACCCGATGCAGGCGAAGCACAAGCCGCGTCTGGTGGTGTTCCACGGTCTGGAAGGCAGCCTGCACAGCCCCTATGCGCACGGCCTGATTCAGGCGGCGAAAGAACGCGGCTGGCTCGGCGTGGTGATGCATTTTCGCGGCTGCAGTGGCGAACCGAATCGCCTTAACCGTATTTATCACTCCGGTGAAACAGAAGATGGCACCTGGTTTTTAAACTGGCTGAAGCAGGAACTGGGTGAGGGGCCCACGGCGGCGGTCGGGTATTCACTCGGCGGCAATATGCTCGCCTGTCTGCTGGCGAAAGAAGGCCACGCGGTACCGCTGGATGCAGCGGTGATCGTCTCCGCGCCGTTCGTGCTGGAAGCCTGTAGTTACCATATGGAAAAAGGCTTTTCGCGGGTGTATCAGCGCTATTTGCTCAACCTGCTAAAAGGCAACGCGTCGCGCAAACTGGCGGCGTATCCCGGCACGCTGCCGGTCGATTTACGCCAGCTTAAGCGCGTGCGCAGAATTCGTGAATTTGATGACCTGATCACCGCCAAAATTCACGGTTTCGCCGACGCTATCGACTATTATCGTCAATGTAGCGCCATGCCGTTGCTCAATCAGATAGCGATTCCGACGCTGATTATTCACGCGAAGGATGATCCGTTTATGGATCACCACGTTATCCCTGACGCTGACACACTTCCTGCCTGCGTCGAATACCAGTTAACGGAACATGGCGGCCACGTTGGCTTTATCGGCGGTACCTTCCGGCGACCGCAAATGTGGCTGGAGAGACGTATTCCCGACTGGCTGATGCCGTGGCTTGGAGGTGAAAGATGATCATTCCCTGGCAAGATATCGACCCTGAAACGCTCGATAACCTGATTGAAAGCTTTGTGTTGCGTGAAGGCACCGATTATGGTGAATATGAACGTTCACTTGCGCAAAAGGTCGCCGACGTAAAACAGCAACTACAACGCGGCGAAGCGGTTCTGGTGTGGTCGGAACTTCATGAAACCGTCAACATCATGCCCCGCAGCCAGTTTCGCGGTTAATCTTACCGACTCGGGAGTTGTTCGCTATGTCTGCCAAACATCCGGTTATCGCCGTCACGGGTTCCAGCGGGGCGGGAACCACCACCACCAGCCTCGCGTTCCGCAAAATTTTCGCCCAGCTTAAGCTTCACGCCGCAGAGGTGGAAGGCGACAGTTTTCACCGCTACACGCGTCCGGAAATGGACTTAGCCATCCGTAAGGCGCGCGATATGGGGCGCCATATCAGCTACTTCGGCCCGGATGCCAACGACTTCAGCCTGCTGGAACAGACGTTCCGCGAGTACGGGCACAGCGGCACCGGACAGTCGCGAAAATATCTGCATACCTACGATGAAGCCGTGCCGTGGAATCAGGTGCCGGGAACCTTCACCCCGTGGCAACCTCTGCCAGAGCCAACCGACGTGCTGTTTTATGAAGGGCTACACGGTGGCGTAGTGACACCGCATCACGATGTGGCGAAACATGTGGATTTACTGGTAGGCGTAGTGCCAATCGTTAACCTGGAGTGGATCCAGAAGATGATCCGCGACACCAGCGAGCGCGGTCACTCCCGCGAGGCGGTGATGGATTCCGTCGTGCGCTCAATGGAAGATTACATCAACTTCATCACGCCGCAGTTCTCACGCACACATCTCAACTTCCAGCGCGTCCCGACGGTCGACACCTCTGACCCGTTCGCCGCCAAAGGCATTCCGTCGCTGGATGAGAGCTTTGTTGTTATCCACTTCCGCAATCTCGACAATATCGACTTCCCGTGGCTGCTGGCGATGCTGCAGGGATCATTCATCTCGCATATGAATACGCTGGTCGTTCCCGGCGGCAAGATGGGGCTAGCGATGGAATTGATCATGACGCCGCTGGTGCAGCGATTGATGGAAGGGAAGAAGATTGGGTGAACGGTGCGGGCTGGGGCCCCTCACCCTAACCCTCTCCCAGAGGGAGAGGGGACCGATTGTGCGGTTTTCTCCCTCTGGGAGAGGGCCGGGGTGAGGGCCGTCAACTTACCCCTCCACCACCTCATAAGAATGGGTAATGTTCACCGCTTTGCCCAGCATCAGCGCCACTGAACAATATTTCTCAGCCGACAAATCTACGGCACGGGACACCGCCGCATCTTTCAGCTCTTTGCCGGTCACTATGAAGTGCAGATTAATATGCGTGAACAGACGCGGCGCTTCTTCACGGCGTTCAGACGTCAATTTAACTTCACAATCGGTCACGTCATAGCGGCCCTTTTGCAAAATAGACACCACGTCGATGGCGCTACAGCCACCCGCCGCCATCAGCACGACTTCCATGGGGCTTGGCGCTTTATCACCTGAGTTGCCATCCATCAAAATCTGGTGCCCGGAAGCCGACTCACCCAGGAAGGTTAACCCTTCCACCCATTTCACACGCGCTTGCATAATTGTCACTCCAGAGTTGCAAATTTATTGTCAGATTACGCGCACATAACAAATCTCGCAACGGAAGTAGACCTGGGTCATGCTGAAGCGAGACACCAGGAGACACACGGCGAAAGCTATGCTAAAACAGTCGGGATGCTACAGAGATACATAAACGTACTGCATGTATGCAGAGGACATCACTTACTGGTCGCGACAATCTTTGACGGCCAACTTCCCAGGTAGAGGGAAGGATATTATTTCAACCAGTGGCGGCCTGATTTATGCCGCTGGCGATAGCTTATAACAGAGGATAACCGCGCATGGTGCTTGGCAAACCGCAAACAGACCCGACACTCGAATGGTTCTTGTCTCATTGCCACATTCATAAGTACCCATCGAAGAGCACGCTGATTCACCAGGGTGAAAAAGCGGAAACGCTGTATTACATCGTTAAAGGCTCCGTGGCAGTACTCATCAAGGATGAGGAAGGCAAAGAGATGATCCTTTCCTACCTCAACCAGGGCGATTTCATCGGCGAACTGGGCCTGTTTGAAGAAGGTCAGGAACGTAGCGCCTGGGTTCGGGCGAAAACCGCCTGTGAAGTGGCTGAAATCTCCTACAAAAAATTCCGTCAGCTTATCCAGGTTAACCCGGATATCCTGATGCGTCTCTCCTCTCAGATGGCGCGCCGTCTGCAGGTGACCTCTGAGAAAGTCGGTAACCTGGCGTTCCTCGACGTAACCGGTCGTATCGCGCAGACGCTGCTGAATCTGGCGAAACAGCCGGATGCCATGACCCACCCGGACGGTATGCAGATCAAAATTACCCGTCAGGAAATCGGTCAGATCGTCGGCTGCTCCCGCGAAACAGTGGGCCGCATCCTGAAGATGCTGGAAGATCAGAACCTGATCTCTGCACACGGTAAAACGATCGTCGTTTACGGCACGCGTTAATCTCGTCTGACGGCGTATTGTTCGCGCAATACGCCGTTTTTGTCTCTTATGTGGCGCAGGCTGATTTACCACCCGGAAGTCAACTATGCACTGCGGCAAACGCTGGTGTTATGTTTGCCGGTCGCCGTCGGCCTGATCCTCGGCCAACTTCAGCACGGTTTACTGTTTTCTTTGGTGCCTGCCTGCTGCAACATCGCCGGGCTGGATACTCCTCATAAACGCTTCTTCAAACGCCTGATTATCGGTGGGTCGCTGTTCGCCGGTTGCAGCCTGATTGTGCAACTGCTGCTGGCCGATGATATCCCGCTACCGTTTATCCTCACCGGGCTGGCGATGGTGCTGGGCGTTACCGCCGAAATCAGCGCGCTGCACGGGCGATTACTTCCGGCCTCGCTGATAGCCGCCATTTTTACCCTGAGCCTGGCGGGCAATATGCCCATCTGGGAGCCGCTACTTATCTACGCGCTCGGCACGTTGTGGTACGGGCTGTTTAACTGGTTTTGGTTCTGGTTGTGGCGTGAACAACCGCTGCGCGAGTCGTTGAGTCTGCTCTATCGCCAACTGGCCGAATACTGCGAAGCCAAATATAGCTTGCTGACGCAACATACCGATCCCAATACCGCCCTGCCGCCGTTGCTTAACCGTCAGCAGAAAGTGGTCGATCTGATTTCCCAGTGTTACCAGCAAATGCATATGCTGGCAGCCAATCAACACAATGATTACAAGCGTCTGCTGCGCGCCTTCCAGATGGGGCTGGATTTGCAGGAGCACATTTCAGTGAGCCTGCATCAGCCGGAAGAGGTGCAAAAGCTGGTTGAGCGTAGCCACGCCGAAGCGGTGATTCGCTGGAACGCGCAGACCGTCGCCGCACGCCTGCGGGTCATGGCCGATGATATTCTCTATCACCGCTTCCCGACGCGCTTCAACATGGATAAACAAATTGGCGCGCTGGAGAAAATTGCCCGTCAGCATCCGGATAATCCGGTCGGGCAGTTCTGCGCCTGGCACTTCAGCCGCATCGCCAAAGTGTTGCGCGCGCAGCGCCCCCTTTATCCGCGAAACCTGATGGCTGACAAAGAACGCCGCCTGCCGCTGTTCCCGGCGCTGAAAAGCTATTTATCGCTGAAATCCCCGGCGCTGCGGAATGCCGCACGTCTAAGCGTCATGTTGAGCATCGCCAGTCTGATGGGGGCGGCGTTGCATCTGCCAAAACCCTATTGGATCTTAATGACCGTGCTGCTGGTGACACAAAACGGCTACGGCGCGACACGCGTGCGTATCTTCCACCGAGCGGCAGGCACGCTGGCGGGGCTGGTGATTGCCGCCGTAACGTTGCACTACCATTTCCCGGAAGGGTTTGCGCTGACCGCAATGCTGGTGATCACCCTGATAAGCTATCTGATTATTCGCAAAAGCTACGGCTGGGCGACGGTTGGTTTCACCATTACGGCGGTGTACACCCTGCAATTGCTGACGCTCAACGGCGAGCAGTTTATCGTAGCGCGTTTCGCCGACACCATTATCGGCTGCCTGATTGCTTTTGGCGGCATGCTGTGGCTGTGGCCGCAGTGGCAAAGCGGCCTGCTGCGCAAAAATGCACACTCCGCGCTGGAAGCGGATCAGGAAGCAATACAGTTAATTTTGAGTGACGACCCTCCTGCCGAAAAACTGGCGTATCAACGTATGCGCGTCAATCAGGCGCATAACGCCCTGTTTAACTCACTCAATCAGGCAATGCAGGAGCCGGGCTTTAATACGCACTATCTGGAAGATATGAAACTTTGGGTGACGCACAGCCAGTTCATCGTTGAACATATCAACGCCATGACCACGCTGGCGCGTGAGCACGATACACTCTCACCGGAGCTGATGCAGCGTTATCTGGAATCGTGTGAAGTCGCCCTGCAACGCTGTCAGCAGCGGCTGGAGTATGATGAATCGGGCAGTAGCGGGGATGTGAACATCATGGAGTCACCGGATACGCTGTCCCACGGGCCACTCAGCACCATGGAACAGCATCTCCAGCGTGTTCTGGGCCACCTCAACACCATGCACACCATTTCGTCGGTGGCATGGCGTCAGCGGCCACGGCACGGTATCTGGCTAAACCGGCATATCAACTGACGACTTTCGCCACCGCCTGTGCAAAGCGCGTCATACCCTCGTCGATATCTTTCTCTTCCACCACCAGCGACGGCGCGAAGCGCATCACGTCCGGCCCGGCGTTCAGCACCATGACACCGGCATCAGCGGCCGCATAAAGGAATTCACGCGCGCGGCCTTTATACGGTTCTTTCAACTCAGCGCCAATCAGCAGGCCCATTCCGCGAATATCGCTGAAGACATCATACTTCGCGTCGATATCCTGCAAATGCTTCACGAAACGTTCGCGTTTGGTATGAACACCATCGAGTACGTCAGGCGTATTGATAATATCGAATGCCGCCCCTGCCACGGCGCACGCCAGTGGGTTACCACCGTAGGTCGAGCCGTGGGAGCCGACGTGGAATGCGCTGGCAATCTCTTCGGTGGTGAGCATGGCGCTAATCGGGAAACCGCCGCCCAATGCTTTCGCGCTGGTGAGGATATCCGGCGTCACGCCATAGTGCATGTACGCGAACAGCGAACCAGTACGCCCCATGCCGCTCTGCACTTCATCAAACACTAACAGCGCCTGATGCTTATCGCACAGATCCCGCAGCCCCTGTAAAAATTCCGGCGTAGCGGCCAGCACGCCACCTTCACCCTGAACAGGTTCCACCACAATCGCGCAAGTATGGTCGTCAATCACCGCTTCAACCGCGTGCAAATCGTTAAACGGAACATGGACGATATCCGCCGGTTTCGGGCCAAAGCCATCGGAATATTTTGGCTGACCGCCGACGGAAACCGTAAACAGCGAGCGACCATGGAAAGCGTTGTGGAAAGCAATAATCTTGCTTTTGTACGGGCTATGACGCGTGGAGGCGTAGTAACGCGCCAGTTTAAACGCGGTTTCGTTGGCTTCTGTACCGGAGTTCATGAACACCACGCGCTCGGCAAAGGTAGCGTCCACCAGCTTCTGACCCAGACGTAGCGCCGGTTCGTTGGTGAACACGTTACTGGTGTGCCACAGGGTTTCGCCCTGCGATTTCAGCGCCTCAACCAGCGCCGGATGGCAATGCCCCAGCGCCGTTACCGCAATCCCGCCCGCGAAATCGACGTACTCTTTCCCCTGCTGATCCCACACGCGGCTACCTTTGCCTTTTACCGGGATAAACTCCGCCGGTGCATAAATTGGCAGGATCACCTGATCGAATGTCGCGCGGGTAATTGCAGGTTGTTTGGTTGTCATGTCATGCCCTTCTGTGATTATGCAGCAATGATTATGAAATTATAATCACAAAATATGCATAAAAAATCACTTGATAGCAATGACTAAATTAGCGATTAAGGAAGTTTGCCAGCAGCGCATGCCCTTGCTCGCTGAGAATACTTTCCGGGTGGAACTGCACGCCCTCAAGATCCCACAGGCGATGGCGAATGCCCATGATCTCGCCGCTTTCACTGCGCGCGGTCACCTCGAAGTTTTCCGGTAGCGTAGCCGGCTCGATCAGCAGGGAATGGTAGCGGGTGACGGTCAAAGGGTTATTCAGCCCCTGAAAAACGCCCTGCCCGTTATGCGTGATGGGCGAGGTTTTGCCGTGCATGACCTTTTGCGCCCGCACAATGCGCGCGCCAAACGCCTGCGCAATCGCCTGATGCCCCAGGCACACGCCCAGCAGCGGCGTTTTCCCGGCGTAATGGCGAATGACCGCCAGTGAAATTCCCGCCTCATCCGGCGTGCAGGGGCCGGGAGAGATCACGATTTTCGCCGGGTTGAGTACATCGATTTGCGCGAGGGTGATGTCATCGTTGCGCTTCACCAACACTTCAGCACCCAGCTCGCAAAAATACTGGTAAAGGTTCCAGGTAAAGGAATCGTAGTTATCAATTAGCAGGATCATGGCGGCTCCGGTTACAGCAAACCGGAGCATTCTACCGTTTGTAAGGCGTCTGGACGATGAAAAGGTGAGGGGCTCGATCGGTTCCCTCTCCCTGTGGGAGAGGGTTAGAGTGAGGGGGAAACACTCCCCTCTCTCACCACTTTCGTAAACAACGCCAGCAGCGGCTTCAAATCGCCCATCGCCCCCTGCTGATTCGCATCATTCCAGCGCAGCGGTTCAATATCCCGCCAGTCCAGCGCGTAGCCCGCGTGAATCGCCAATTGTTCGAAGAAAATACGCTGTGCCAGACCACTGCCAATGCGAAACGGATGCAGCACGTTGATTTCGCAGTAATACCAGGTCAGGCGTTCAATAAACGCCTCCTTTTCCAGCCCCGCTAACCAATCCTCATCTTCCAGTTCCTGCATCAGCGCATTGCCCTCTTTCTCGATGCGCGTGAAATGGCAGAACGGCGTGTCGCCGTGATAGATATTGATTTCCCGATACTTCCCCGCCCAGTCAAATATATCCTGATAGAGCTGATAATGAATGGCGCACAGCCAGGGAAGCCCGCGCACCTGCGGGCCCAGTTCGAGGGTGGCGGCACGCAGAGAGGTGAGTTCCCACGCGGCCTGTTCAAGACGAGTGGCTTCGTGAATGCCCAGTTTATTACGCATCACGTTTAAACCGGGGAACAGATAGGGATCGCGGTCGTTACCGAATTTATCGCTCATAGTGCCCCCTCAGTTCTTCAATACGTGTCAGCGCGTCTTCAGCGCTAAGGGTGACTAACGGGATATCAACACCTTCCAGGCGGCGACTGGCCTGAAAATTCTCGTTGCGTGTTTTTTCCCAGAGCTGAGCTTTTTGCTTGTCGGTGAGTTTTTTCATGCAGCCTCCCTGAATCGTTCCCGTTTGCCACAAGTATAAGCAGCAAATGAATGTTATGCAGGAAGGCAAGAACGCGCGGACGATATGCCCGCGCGAAGAAGAAGTTACGGCAGGACTTTCGCGGAGAGGATAACAACCGGTTTAGACGGCACATTCTGGTACGGCCCGACATTGTGAGTCTGCACCTGTGAAATCTTATCGGCAACATCCATCCCTTTGACAACCTTACCAAATACCGCGTAACCAAAATCACGCTGGCCGTGATCAAGGAAGGCATTATCCGCCACGTTGATGAAGAACTGGCTGGTTGCGCTATCTTTATCTGCAGTACGCGCCATTGCGATGGTGCCGCGGGTGTTACGCAGGCCATTGTCCGCTTCGTTCTTAATAGGCGGGTTCGGCTGTTTCTGCTGCATCTGCTCGTTAAAACCGCCGCCCTGCACCATAAACCCGGGGATCACACGGTGGAAGGTCGTGTTGTTATAGAAACCGCTGTTAACGTAGCTCACGAAGTTTTCCACGGAAACCGGCGCTTTCTGGCTATTCAGCTCCAGCTCAATATTCCCTGCGGAGGTCGTCAGCAGCACATGCGGATCGCCAGTCGCAGCCAGGGCAGCCGGGGAGATCGCGGAGAGTGCAAAAACAGCCGTCATGGCCGCCAGAGTTGATTTGAGCATGAGAATTCCTTAACGGGTGCAGTAACAAAGGCAAGTGGCTTGATTCTAAAGAGGGTTTGCACCCCAGGCCAGACTTTTACTTAAGTTTACTTAGTTGAAACAGATGTAACCAGCGCGGCGCGGAGATCGACGTATTTTTAATGTGATACAAGTCACGTTAGTTAATGCAATAAATAACATCAGTGCAATAAAACTAGGAATGCATCACTTAAATGAATAAAATCTGCGCACCCGGCGGGGTGTCAACGCGTTTTACGTTTCTATTCACACAGGCCAGTCATGACTAACAGCAACCGTATCAAGCTCACATGGATCAGCTTCTTCTCCTACGCCCTTACCGGTGCGTTGGTGATTGTCACCGGGATGGTGATGGGAAATATCGCCGATTACTTTAATCTGCCCGTTTCCAGCATGAGTAACACCTTCACCTTCCTGAACGCCGGGATCCTGATTTCAATCTTCCTGAACGCGTGGCTGATGGAAATTGTGCCGCTGAAAACGCAGCTTCGCTTCGGCTTTGTGCTGATGGTGCTGGCGGTTGCCGGTCTGATGACCACGCACAGCCTGGCACTGTTTTCTGCCGCGATGTTCGTGCTCGGTCTGGTAAGCGGTATCACCATGTCGATCGGTACGTTCCTGATAACCCACATGTATGAAGGCCGCCAGCGTGGCGCGCGTCTGCTGTTCACCGACTCCTTCTTTAGCATGGCCGGAATGATCTTCCCGATGGTCGCCGCGGTTCTGCTGGCGCGCAGTATCGAGTGGTACTGGGTATATGCCTGTATTGGTCTGGTCTACGTGGCAATCTTCATTCTGACCTTCGGCTGCGACTTCCCGGTTCTCGGCAAGAAAGCCGCGCCGGATGCACAGCCAGTGGTGAAAGAAAAATGGGGTATCGGCGTATTGTTCCTGTCGATTGCCGCACTGTGTTATATCCTCGGCCAGCTCGGCTTCATCTCCTGGGTGCCGGAATATGCCAAAGGCCTGGGCATGAGCCTGAACGACGCGGGTAAACTGGTCAGTGATTTCTGGATGTCTTATATGTTCGGGATGTGGGCATTCAGCTTCATTCTGCGCTTCTTTGACCTGCAACGTATTCTGACCGTGCTGGCGGGCCTGGCGACCGTGCTGATGTACTTCTTCATTCACGGCGAGCCGCAGCATCTGGCATGGTTTATTCTGACGCTGGGCTTCTTCTCCAGCGCGATTTACACCTCAATCATTACCCTGGGTTCGCTGCAAACCAAAGTGGCCTCGCCGAAGCTGGTTAACTTCGTGCTGACCTGCGGCACTATCGGCACCATGCTGACCTTCGTGGTGACCGGCCCGATTGTGGCCCACAGCGGCCCGCAGGCTGCACTGATTACCGCTAACGCGCTTTATGCCGTAGTCTTTGTGATGTGTGCGATCCTCGGCTTCGTTAGCCGCCACCGCCAGCACGGCGCGGCGTCTCACTAAGGTGATTGTTGTGCCCGGTGGCGCTGGCGCTCACCGGGCCTACAAGGTGTGTCGCGTTGTAGGCCGGATAAGCGCCAGCGCCATCCGGCATTTCTTATCATCCGGCATTTCGCGTGAAACTCACGCTCTCTCCCCGAACCCAGGTCTGTGCTGGCTGCGTTTCGGCAATCACCTTTCCTTCCCGAATCGACCAGCGAACCGGCACCTGACGACGCACCGCCTCAAAGCCATTCTCCGCTGGCAAAATAATCAGGTTAGCCCTATTCCCCGCGGCGATGCCGTAATCCGTCACGCCAAACGTCCGCGCGCTATGGTGCGTAATCAGCTTCAGCCCATCATGGATTTGCTGATACCCCATCAACTGACACACATGCAGCCCCATATGCAGCACCTGCAACATATTCCCGGTGCCGAGCGGATACCACGGATCAAAAACATCATCATGGCCGAAGCAGACATTAATCTCAGCTGCCAGCATCTCTTTTACGCGGGTAATGCCGCGACGTTTGGGATAGTCATCAAAGCGGCCTTGCAGATGAATATTCACCAGCGGGTTGGCGACAAAGTTAATACCTGACATCTTCAGCAAGCGGAACAGTCGGGAGGTATAGGCACCGTTATAGGAATGCATCGCCGTGGTATGGCTCGCCGTCACCCGCACGCCAATGCCCTCTTTCAGCGCCAGCGCCGCCACGGTTTCAACAAAGCGCGACTGCTCGTCGTCGATTTCGTCACAATGGATATCCAGCGGGCGGTCATATTTTTGCGCCAGACAAAATGCGATATGCAGTGATTCCACGCCATACTCGCGGGTAAATTCAAAGTGTGGGATCGCGCCAACCACATCCGCGCCGAGCTTTAATGCCTCTTCCAGCAACGCTTCGCCGTTGGGATAAGACATAATCCCTTCCTGCGGGAAGGCCACAATTTGCAGGTCAACCCACGGCGCAACTTCCTGCTTCACCTCCAGCATGGCTTTCAATGCCGTGAGCGATGGATCGGAGACATCCACGTGGGTACGCACATACTGAATGCCATTCGCCATCTGCCACTTCAGGGTTTTCCACGCCCGGGCTTTCACATCATCATGACTCAGCAGGGCTTTGCGCTCGGCCCAACGTTCAATACCTTCAAACAAGGTGCCGGAGTGATTCCAGTTTGGCTCACCCGCCGTTTGCGTGGTGTCGAGATGAATATGCGGCTCAATAAATGGCGGTAGCGCTAAACCGCCCTCCGCGTCGAGAACCTGCGGATCGTCCGCCAGCCCCTCCCCCATAGGAGTAATGGCACCAAACCGGCCATTTTCTATCGTGATTTGCCATCGCCCTTCCCGGTCTGGCAAACGCGCATTCTGGATTAAGCGAAGCGGTACCGTTGTCATTCCTTTCTCCCCGTATTAGTCGCTGTTTTTTTCATCAGCACGAAATGTTTACCTACCCCTGTTTTGTACATAAAAAGAGCAACCAGGAAAAGCGTGTCTTTTCCGCAACTTATAAAAATACTGACAAATCAGTGATATACCCATTAAGTGGTAGGCAAAGGTGTATTTGATTTGTATCAATAATCGCCATAGCTGAATCGTTAAGGTAGGCAGTAATAGAAAAGAAATCGAGGCAATAATGAGCAAAGTCAGACTCGCAATTATCGGTAACGGCATGGTCGGCCACCGCTTCATCGAGGATCTTCTCGATAAGTCCGACGCCAGCCTTTACGACATCACCGTCTTCTGTGAAGAACCGCGTAAAGCCTATGACCGCGTGCACCTTTCTTCCTACTTCTCACACCATACAGCAGAAGAGCTGTCGCTGGTGCGCGAAGGTTACTATGAAAAGCATGGCGTTAAAGTACTGGTTGGCGAACGCGCCATTACCATTAACCGTCAGGAAAAGGTGATCCACTCCAGCGCCGGTCGTACCGTTTTTTATGACAAATTGATCATGGCAACGGGTTCATATCCGTGGGTACCGCCAATCAAGGGCTCTGAAACGCAGGACTGCTTTGTTTATCGTACCATCGAAGATCTCAACGCTATTGAATCCTGCGCGCGTCGCAGCAAACGCGGCGCAGTGGTTGGCGGCGGGTTGCTCGGCCTGGAAGCGGCCGGCGCACTGAAAAGTTTAGGTGTAGAAACCCACGTCATCGAGTTCGCACCGATGCTGATGGCTGAACAGCTTGATCAGATGGGCGGCGAGCAGTTACGTCGTAAGATTGAAAGCATGGGCGTGCGCGTGCACACCAGCAAAAATACCAAAGAGATCGTTCAGGAAGGTAAAGAGGCGCGTAAAACCATGCGCTTTGCCGACGGTAGCGATTTAGAAGTCGACTTTATCGTCTTCTCTACCGGTATTCGCCCACGCGACAAACTGGCAACCCAGTGCGGTCTTGCCGTGGCGCAGCGCGGCGGTATCGTGATTAATGATACCTGCCAGACCTCCGACCCGGATATCTATGCGATTGGCGAATGTGCGAGCTGGAACAACCGTGTCTACGGCCTGGTTGCTCCTGGCTACAAAATGGCGCAGGTCGCCGTTGACCATATTCTCGGTACGCAGAATGCATTCCAGGGCGCAGACCTTAGCGCCAAACTGAAGCTGCTGGG
Source organism: Pseudocitrobacter faecalis (assembly GCA_003315335.1). Lineage (GTDB taxonomy): Bacteria > Pseudomonadota > Gammaproteobacteria > Enterobacterales > Enterobacteriaceae > Pseudocitrobacter > Pseudocitrobacter faecalis. Next base: position 358,101 of record QNRL01000006.1, on the reverse strand, counting down.
CGTTGACGTCGGCGGCATCGGCGATGCGCACGGTCGCACGCCGGGCGCGCGCAGCTACGTTTACCTCGACGAAAGCAAAGAAGTCTATAAACGCCTGATCGTCAGCGAAGACAACAAATACCTGCTTGGCGCGGTACTGGTGGGTGATACCAGCGACTACGGCAACCTGCTGCAACTGGAGATGAACAAGATTGAGTTGCCGGAAAACCCGGACTCCTTGATTCTTCCTGCGCACGCGGGCAGCGGGAAACCCTCTATCGGCGTTGATAAACTGCCGGATAGCGCACAAATCTGCTCCTGCTTCGACGTCACCAAAGGCGACCTTGTTGCGGCGATTAACCGTGGCTGTCACACCGTTGCGGCGCTGAAAGCGGAAACCAAAGCCGGTACCGGCTGCGGCGGTTGTATCCCGCTGGTGACGCAAGTGTTGAACGCGGAGCTGTCGAAACAGGGTATCGAAGTCAACAATAACCTGTGTGAACATTTCGCCTTCACCCGCCAGGAGCTGTATCACCTCATCCGTGTGGAAGGCATCAAAACCTTCGACGAACTGCTGAAAAAATACGGTAAAGGCTACGGCTGCGAAGTGTGTAAACCGACCGTCGGTTCACTGCTCGCCTCCTGCTGGAACGAGTACATCCTCAAACCGGAACACACGCCGTTGCAGGATACCAACGATAACTTCCTGGCAAACATCCAGAAAGACGGTACCTACTCCGTTATTCCGCGCTCTGCGGGCGGTGAAATCACGCCGGAAGGGTTGGTGGCTGTAGGCCGTATCGCACGTGAATTTAACCTGTACACCAAAATCACCGGTTCCCAGCGTATCGGCCTGTTCGGTGCACAGAAAGACGACCTGCCGGAAATCTGGCGTCAACTGATTGAAGCGGGCTTCGAAACTGGCCACGCGTATGCGAAAGCGCTGCGTATGGCCAAAACCTGCGTAGGCAGCACCTGGTGCCGCTATGGTGTGGGCGATAGCGTGGGCTTCGGCGTTGAACTGGAAAACCGCTACAAAGGCATCCGCACGCCGCACAAAATGAAGTTTGGCGTCTCCGGCTGTACCCGTGAGTGTGCGGAAGCGCAGGGTAAAGATGTGGGCATCATCGCCACCGAGAAAGGCTGGAACCTGTACGTCTGCGGTAACGGCGGGATGAAACCGCGTCACGCTGACCTGCTGGCGGCTGACCTCGATCGCGACACGCTGGTGAAATATCTCGACCGCTTTATGATGTTCTACATCCGTACCGCCGACAAGCTGACGCGTACCGCGCCGTGGCTGGATAACCTGGAAGGCGGGATCGACTACCTGCGCGCCGTGATCATCGACGACAAACTGGGTCTGAACGAACATCTGGAATCAGAAATTGCGCGTCTGCGTGCGGCCTTCGCCTGCGAGTGGACAGAAACCGTTAACAACCCGGCGGCGCAGGTTCGTTTCCAACACTTTATCAACAGCGAGCAGCGTGACCCGAACGTGCAGGTTGTGCCTGAACGTGAACAACATCGCCCGGCCACGCCGTACGAACGCATCCCGGTCACTATGGTGGAGGAAAAAGCATGAGCCAGTGGGTAAATATCTGCAAAATCGATGCAATTTTGCCGGCAACCGGCGTCTGCGCGCTACTGGGCAACCAGCAGGTGGCGATTTTCCGCCCGTATGCTGACGACCAGGTTTTCGCTATCAGCAACATCGATCCGTTCTTTGAGTCCAGCGTACTGTCGCGCGGCCTGATTGCAGAACATCAGGGCGATTTGTGGGTCGCCAGCCCGCTGAAAAAGCAGCGTTTCCGCTTAAGCGATGGATTATGCATGGAAGATGAAAGTCACTCTGTCGCCCATTTTGAAGTTCGTGTCAAAGACGGCCAGGTGCAGCTCAAAGCCTGACGTTACGGGTCATAGGTTCCTCCTATGACCTCTTAGAGGTAACAGCAGGAAAAGTCGTATGTTTCATACGGCTTCTGCTGTTATCCTACCCGCCCTGTTCACCCTGTTCTGTCCATTTAAGAGGCTACTCCGTGGATCACTTACCTATCTTCTGCCAGTTACACGACCGTGACTGTTTATTGGTTGGCGGCGGTGATGTTGCTGAACGTAAGGCCCGCTTGCTGCTTGATGCTGGCGCCCGTCTGACGGTCAACGCGCTGGAGTATGTTCCTCAGTTCAGAATATGGGAAGACGCGGGCATGCTGACCCTGGTTGAGGGAGAGTTTACTCCGTCGCTCCTTGATACCTGCTGGCTGGCGATTGCCGCGACGGATAACGATGTGGTGAATCAGCAGGTCAGTGAAGCGGCCGAAGCACGACGCATCTTCTGCAACGTGGTGGATGCGCCGAAAGCCGCCAGTTTTATCATGCCGTCAATTATTGACCGCTCGCCGCTGATGGTTGCGGTCTCTTCCGGCGGTACGTCCCCGGTGCTGGCGCGTCTGCTGCGCGAAAAACTGGAATCGCTGCTGCCGCTGCATCTTGGACAGGTGGCACACTACGCAGGCCAGCTACGTTCACGGGTGAAAAAACAGTTTGCCACTATCGCGGAACGCCGCCGTTTCTGGGAAAAACTGTTCAGCCATGACCGTTTAGCCCAGTCACTGGCAAATCAGGATAAGATCGCCATTGAACAGGTCACCGAACACCTGCTCACCGAACCGCTGGATCATCGTGGTGAGGTCGTGCTGGTGGGCGCCGGGCCGGGCGATGCGGGTTTGCTGACGCTTAAAGGGCTACAACAAATCCAGCAGGCGGATGTAGTGGTTTATGACCGACTGGTCTCAGATGACATTATGAATCTGGTGCGCCGCGATGCCGACCGCGTCTTCGTGGGTAAACGCGCGGGTTATCACTGTGTGCCGCAGGATGAGATCAACCAAATCCTGCTGCGTGAAGCGCAGAAAGGGAAACGCGTGGTGCGGCTGAAAGGTGGCGATCCGTTTATCTTTGGGCGTGGGGGAGAGGAGCTTGAAACGCTGTGCGACGCCGGTATTCCTTTCTCTGTTGTACCGGGTATTACGGCGGCATCCGGTTGCTCGGCGTATTCCGGGATCCCGCTGACTCACCGCGATTACGCGCAAAGCGTGCGCCTGGTCACCGGTCACCTGAAGACTGGCAGTGAGCTGGACTGGGAAAATCTGGCGGCAGAAAAACAGACGCTGGTGTTCTATATGGGCCTGAATCAGGCGGCAACCATCCAGCAAAAACTGATTGAGCACGGTATGACCGCGTCAATGCCGGTCGCCATTGTGGAAAACGGTACGGCGATTACACAGCGCGTCGTTGACGGCACGCTGGCAGAACTGGGTGGTCTTGCGCAGCAAATGGCAAGCCCGGCGCTGATTATAGTAGGCAAGGTGGTTGCGCTTCGCGAGAAACTCAACTGGTTTTCACATCACTAATACCTTTCGGGCGCGGTACATCTGCCGCGCCCATATACTGTCAAGCCGTCTTTAAGCCAGGCACGCATTATTAATTCTTAAAACCCCTTTAAGTTAATCGAATTATTAATTTCTTAATTCATGCCGTTAAATGAATGCCGCTGAGACCGAAATTACCATAGCTCAGTACAGGGATTTATTGAATTGTATTAATACCAGGGATATTTTATGAAGAAGATGTTAAAAGCAGCAGCCGTTGTGCTGGCACTCTCCACTTTGACTGCATGTACGGGTCACATCGAGAATAAAAGCAAAAACTGCTCTTACGATTATTTGCTGCATCCGGCAATTTCTGTTTCTAAAATCATTGGCGGTTGCGGCCCTGCTGCTGAGCAATAATTTAGAGAATATAAAAAAGCCGGGATATATCCCGGCTTAATGATTTACAGCGCTGGCTTACCGACAAATCCAATCGCCTCATACACCGCTTTCAGGGTTTGCCCCGCGCGTGCACTGGCTTTATCGGCACCCTCTTGCATAATTTTGTTGAGCAGCGCTTCATCGTTACGGAAACGATGGTAACGTTCCTGAAGCTCGGTCAGCATGCCAGAAACCGCTTCTGCCACTTCGCCTTTCAGGTGACCATACATTTTACCTTCGAAGTGTTTTTCCAGCTCAGGAATGCTCTGGCCGGTAACGGCAGAGAGAATATCCAGCAGGTTGGAAACACCCGCTTTTTCTTTGACGTCATAACGCACAACCGGCGGCTCTTCCGAATCGGTCATCGCGCGTTTGATTTTTTTCACGACGGATTTCGGATCTTCCAGCAGGCCGATAACGTTATTACGGTTGTCGTCCGATTTGGACATCTTCTTGGTCGGCTCCAGCAGCGACATTACGCGCGCGCCGGATTTCGGAATGAACGGCTCAGGCACTTTAAAGATATCGCCGTAAATGGCGTTAAAACGCTGGGCGATATCGCGGCTCAGTTCCAGATGCTGTTTCTGATCTTCCCCAACCGGTACCTGGTTGGTTTGATACAGCAGGATATCTGCCGCCATCAGCACCGGGTAGTCGAACAGACCGGCATTAATGTTTTCCGCATAACGTGCGGATTTATCTTTGAACTGGGTCATGCGGCTCAGTTCGCCAAAATAGGTATAGCAGTTCAGTACCCAGCTCAGTTGCGCGTGCTCCGGCACGTGAGACTGAACGAAGATGGTGCTTTTCTCCGGATCGATGCCGCAGGCCAGATAGAGCGCCAGGGTATCTAACGTCGCTTTGCGCAGCGCCTGCGGATCCTGACGCACGGTGATCGCGTGCTGGTCAACGATGCAGTAGATGCAATGGTAGTCATCCTGCATGTTAACCCACTGACGCAGCGCACCCATGTAGTTGCCAATGGTCAATTCACCTGACGGCTGTGCGCCACTAAAAACGATGGGCTTAGTCATTTTCTAATTCCTGATTTTCACTGTGCGGAAGCCCGAGCGCGGGCAAGAGTTCATTAAACTGGTCGAAAATATAATCGGGCGAGCTGAGCGCGATGGATTCGCCATAGTTGTAGCCGTAGGTCAGCCCCACAGAGCAGCAGCCCGCCGCCTGTGCCGCCTGAATGTCGTTGCGTGAATCGCCCACAAACAGCAGATCAGCCGGTTCGATTTCGAGGCGCTTCGCCACCAGCAACAGCGGCTCCGGATGCGGCTTTTTGTTCTGCACATCATCGCCGCCAATCACCACGCTAAAGAAGCGCGCGATCCCGAGCGACTCAAGCAGTGGCGCGACAAACGGCGTCGGCTTGTTGGTCACCAGCGCCAGCGGCAGGCCTTTTTCATGCAGCGCCGCCAGCGTTTGTTCAACATGCGGGAAGAGAAAACTGCCCTCTTCGGCAAACTCGGCGTAGTAGCGATCAAACAGGCGACGCAGCACGCGCAACTGTTCATCCTGCGGGATATCCGCATGGTCAACGGAAGGTTTTCCCTGCGCCGCACGTTGCGTTGCACGCTCCTGACGAGACCAGGCCAGCGCCCGCTCCATCAAAACATCGGCACCGTTGCCAATCCAGGTCACCACGCGTTCTTCGCCAGCGACCGGGAGCTCCAGCGCGTAGAGCGCGCTATCTACCGCCGCGGTCAGCCCCGGCGCGCTATCCACCAGCGTGCCGTCGAGATCGAAAGCGACGCCGCGGAGGTTATGCAATTTATCCATGACTTACCTTTGCCAGTTCACTGCGCATTTCATCAATCACTTTTTTGTAATCCGGCTGGTCGAAAATCGCGGAGCCTGCAACAAACATATCTGCCCCGGCGGCGGCGATTTCGCCAATGTTGTTCACCTTCACGCCGCCGTCCACTTCCAGGCGGATGTCGTAGCCAGATTCATCAATACGACGACGCACTTCACGCAGCTTATCGAGGGTATGGGGAATAAAGGACTGGCCGCCAAAGCCTGGGTTTACCGACATCAGCAGGATCACGTCCAGCTTATCCATGACATAATCGAGATAGCTCAGCGGCGTCGCCGGGTTAAACACCAGCCCCGCTTTACAGCCGTGCTCTTTAATCAGTTGCAGCGTGCGGTCAACGTGCTCAGACGCTTCAGGATGGAAGGTAATAATGCTGGCGCCTGCCGCCGCGAAATCGGGAACAATGCGGTCAACCGGTTTCACCATCAGGTGAACGTCGATAGGCGCGGTAATGCCGTATTTGCGCAGGGCCTTCAGCACCATCGGGCCGATGGTCAGGTTCGGTACATAGTGGTTATCCATAACATCGAAATGAACCACATCCGCACCGGCTGCCAGTGCGTTGGCGGTGTCTTCACCCAGGCGGGCAAAATCAGCCGACAGAATTGAAGGGGCAATCAAAAACTGTTTCATCCGCATCTCCTAAAAACTATTTTTTATCTGCCGGGCGATACAACGCCAGCAGCTCATCCACCTTATTACGCGTGCCGCCATTGCGGCTAATACTGCGTCGCACTTTTACGACGTGCTGTACTGCGTTGTTATACCACGCCACCGTCTCGGGTGTGCGATGGTTTGAAATCAGTACCGGAATACGCTTTGCCACCAACTCTTCGGCTTTATTGGCCAACTGTTTCTGCTGTTCGCTGCTGAAGCTGTTAGTGTGATAGGCGGTAAAATTGGCCGTCGCTGAGAGCGGCGCATAGGGCGGATCGCAGTAGACAACCGCTTTATTTGCCTGATGGGCGCGGTCCATACACACTTCATATGACTCGCAATAAAACTCTGCATTCTGCGCTTTTTCAGCGAAGTGATACAGCTCGGCTTCCGGGAAGTAAGGCTTTTTGTATCGGCCAAAAGGCACATTGAACTCGCCGCGCAAATTGTAACGGCACAGGCCATTGTATCCATGGCGATTCAAATACAAGAAGAGAACCGCACGGCGCATTTTATCCGTGCTGGCGTTGAATTCTGTGCGAAACGCGTAGTAGCGTTCGGCATCATTCGTTTCTGGCGTGAAAACCTTACGCGCCTCAGCAACGTAGTCTTCAGGCTGAGTTTTTACGATGTTGTAGAGATCGATAAGATCGCTGTTGATATCAGCAAGGATATAACGAGAAAAGTCGGTATTAAGAAATACCGACCCGGCACCGACGAAAGGCTCTACCAGGCATTCGCCCTTGGGCAGGTGTCGGTCAATATCTTCGAGCAGGGGGTACTTACCCCCTGCCCATTTCAAAAAAGCGCGATTTTTCTTCATGCTGCCTAACTAATTACACTCTCTCCGGCTGTGGAGAAAGCTCCGACAGCATCCTGCGCTTGTAGCACGTCACATTACTTCAGGTCAGATTGCACCTGATGCAACGGTTTCGCCCACGGATTTTTTGCCTGTACATCGGCAGGCAGCGTGGTGACCGCGCGTTTCGCATCATCTTTCGAGGCGTAAACACCCGTTACCAGCACATACCACGGCTGACCGTTACGCGTGGTTTGATAAACCACGTAGTTTTTCAGATTCTCTTTCTTCGCCCAACCATTCAGGTTGTCGTAGTTGGAAGAGGAACTGAGCTGCAGCGTGTAATGGCCGCCAGGCGCAGATTTCAGTGAGTTCACATCGCCTGAGGATTTCGCCGCGCTGCTGGCTGCCGGGGCGCTGGTTGCCGCAGTGGCAGCCGGAGCGGTTGTTGCCGCAGGTGCCGTCGTGGTTGCCGTTGCAGCCGGTTTCGCCGGAGCTGTCGAGGTGGCAGGCGTTTTCGCCGGCGTGCTCGTGGTTGCGGTTTCGGTGTGTTTCGGCGGCTGAGCAACAGGTTTAGGCGTTGTCACCGGCGCCGGTTTTGCTGCCGCGGTGCTTTGCGGTTTGCTCTGCGGTTTCGGTTCAATCACAGCTTGTTTACGTTCAGGACGCGTTGCCGCGGCCTGCTGACGCGGTGCGGTTTCCGTTGCCGCCGGACGAGAAGCCGCGCCGTGACGGACAGGTGCCACGGTCGCCGGTTCGGTTGGCAGCGTGGAGTTAACCACCACGTTATCAACCTGACCCTGCTGCTGAGTCAGTGCGTTGTTCAGATCGCCCTGTACTTCCACACGCTGCTGTCCTTCAGCCGTTGCGGCTGGCTGACCCTGAGTCGGTGTAGAAGAGATTGGCGGCAGAGAAACGTCCTGCTGCGGATTAGCACCTGCGGTCTGCTCAGCGGAGGTGGTGCCTGGCGCTGGCTGAGTGCCATTTGCCTGATCGGCAGCATCACCGGAGAGATCGATATTTTTTTCCGCCGACGCGCTCTGGTCGCTGGAAGAGGAAGACGGTGATTTCAGCGCCGAACCGATGCCGACGATCAGCAGCAGCAGCACCAGAATCCCGACGCCCATCATAATGTACTGGCGGGAAGCCGGTTTACGCGGTGGGGATTTACGTTTACGCGGACGACGTTCGACGACCTCTTCCGCCTCGACATCATCTTCGTCGTCATACAGCTCATCTTCGGGCTCGACATCTTCACGTGCCTTGCGGCTACGTGCCGGACGGCGCTCATCCGCTTCCAGCTCCACATCATCAAAATTGATCTGCGGCTCATTGTCACGATCGGAAGATTGACGAGAGCGACCAGTACGACGATCGCTGGGATCGGGTTTCAGCTCGTCTTCTGGTTTAAATTCATCCATTTAACACCCCACTAAAAGGCTCACGCCCACAACTATTGCACTTCACCTGAAGATAAAACGCCGCGCGAACGCGGCTTGACCTTTCTTATTGTTACGCTCGCTGAGTATCAGCGATAGCGCCAAGAACCACATCATGCGGCACACCGCCGCGCACTTCACTTTTACCGATTGCCAGCGGGAGGACGAGTCGCATCTCACCGGCTAAAACTTTTTTGTCGCGCATCATGTGCGGCAGATAGGCTTGTGCCGACATCTCCTGCGGGCCTGTGACCGGCAGGTTTGCGCGCTTGAGCAGCGTAATAATACGCTGCGTCTCTTCCGGCTTAAACTGACCTAAACGTTCAGAGGTATGCGCCGCCATAACCATGCCTGCGGCAACCGCTTCACCGTGGAGCCAGTTACCGTACCCCATCTCGGCTTCAATCGCATGTCCAAATGTATGTCCAAGATTGAGTAAAGCACGTAAGCCCGTTTCGCGCTCGTCCGCAGCCACAACTTCTGCTTTTAATTCGCAGCAACGACGAATGCAGTACGCCATGGCTTTCTCATCAAGGGCCATCAGGGCATCAATATTCTCTTCCAGCCACTCAAAGAACGGCGCGTCGAGGATAATGCCATATTTGATCACTTCAGCGAGCCCGGAAGAGAGTTCACGCGCGGGCAGGGTTTTCAGGCAGTTCAAATCGACCACCACGGAAGCCGGTTGCCAGAACGCGCCAATCATATTCTTGCCAAGGGGATGGTTTACGGCTGTTTTGCCGCCAACCGAGGAATCTACCTGCGAAAGCAGCGTGGTAGGAACCTGAATAAAGCGCACGCCGCGCTGATAGCTCGCCGCCGCAAACCCGGTTAAATCGCCAATGACGCCACCGCCAAGGGCCACCAGGGTCGTATCGCGACCGTGCGGTTTTTGCAGAAGTGCAGTGAAGACGGTATCCATCACGGCCAGGCTTTTATACTTCTCGCCGTCGGGAAGGATCACGCTATCGACCTTGACGCCAGCCTGTTCTAACACAGAGCGGACGTTATCAAGATAGAGCGGCGCCAGCGTTTCGTTGGTGACCAGCATAACCTGGCAGCCAGACTTGAGCGGTAAGAAGGAAGCTGGATCGTTAAACAAACCAGCCGCGATGGTTATCGGGTAACTACGTTCCCCGAGAGTTACAGTAAGCCTCTCCATAACGCGACGTCCACCTTGGTTACTTATATTCGCTTAAACGCTTTACGCTGACGCGGTGTTCGCTGCCCAGTATCAGTTGCTTTCCAGCATATGGATGATCTGGTTTGCGACCACTTTTGCACTCTGATCGTCAGTACGGATAGTGATGTCGGCAATCTCTTCATACAGCGGGTTGCGCTCATCGGCCAACGCCACGAAGACATCGCGCTGCGGTGCATCCACCTGCAACAGCGGACGTTTTTTATCGCGCTGCGTACGTGCCAGCTGTTTTTCGATGGTTGTTTCGAGATAAACCACCACGCCGCGGGCGGAGAGACGATTGCGCGTTTCGCGAGATTTAACAGAGCCACCACCTGTCGCCAGAACAATGCCCTGTTTTTCGGTCAGCTCGTTGATGATCTTTTCTTCGCGGTCACGGAAACCTTCTTCGCCTTCGACATCAAAGACCCAGCCCACGTCAGCGCCTGTCCGTTTCTCAATCTCTTGATCAGAATCGTAAAATTCCATATTGAGCTGTTGGGCTAACTGGCGCCCAATAGTGCTTTTGCCGGCACCCATAGGTCCAACCAGAAAGATATTGCGTTTCTCTGCCATTTTTTTGGTACTACTAAGACTATTCGTTAATGATAAATCCGCGCCGCAAACATTCTGGCGTCGCCGGACATGAACTGAAACCTCTTGTGCGATACTGCGAGAGTCAGACTGAAAATTATCTCAATACTCCGGCTGGTTTGGCAACAGAATAAATTGCCGTCTTAAAGGAGACGGGAAAGAGGCGCCGACGCTCAAATCGGTACTCCTTGTATGCTAAATCCTGTCTCACGTCAAACACCTGACGCCAGTTCGTAAAGAAATTTCAGCGATTAGTGGGCGGAAATGATCCGTGGCGTGATAAACACCACCAGCTCTCGTCGCTCGTTATCTTTGCCATCATGGCGGAAAAGTTGGCCCAATAGCGGGATATCGCCCAATAAAGGTACACCATCCCGCGCGGTTTTGTTTTTTTGCGAGAATATTCCGCCCAACGCCAGCGTCTCGCCGCTCTGTACTTCCACCTGGGTTTCAATTTCCTGCTTATCGATAGCCAGCACTTCACCATCGGCCTGCTGCAGTACCTGCCCCGGCATATTTTCACTGATGTGCAGTTTCAGACGAACGCGGTTTTTCTGTAGCACTGTAGGGGTCACTTCCATCCCCAGCACCGCCTCTTTAAATTCTACCGAGGTCGCGCCACTTTCGCCGCTGGAAACCTGATAGGGAATTTCGCTCCCCTGCTTGATGCTGGCAGGTTGCAGGTGCGAAGCCAGTAAACGCGGGCTGGCGATAATTTCCAGTTGCTGCTTTTGTTCCAGTGCCGAAAGTTCCAGCTCCAGCAGGCGACCATTAATACGGCCAATGTTAAACCCGGCGCGGGTGGTCGCATCCGCCACAGACACGTCGCTACTGAGGGTGGTCACTTTACCCAACCCCGGCGGATTAGCTGCATCCGCCAGCGTCCACTTCACGCCAAGCTCGCGCAGGCTTTTTTCATTAATAGTTACGATGTGGGCCGCCAGCTCAACCTGGCCCACGGGAATATCCATTTCGCTGGCCCAGCTATCAAACAGCGGCAGATGGTTTTCATCATCGCGCAGAATGAGCCGATTGGTGCGTTTATCAACGGTGAGCGTGCCGCGCGGGCTCAGCAACTTTTCCCCGGCCTTGGCGAGCTCCGTCGCATCGGCGTGATACAAAACGATACTGCGACTTTTCAGCGGAAGCGCCTGCTGGCGTTTTTCCTGCTCGGCCTGTGCTCGCTGCTGACGCGCTTCCTGCCAGGCCTGTGAGTGAATGGCGATAACGCTGCCTTCCTGGGTCATCGTTAATCCGCTGCTGGTTAAGACGGTTTGCAGCGCCTGCTTCCACGGTACATTTTTCAGCTGCAACGACAGCGTACCCTGCACATCCGGCGCAATCACCATATTGCGCTGTTCGAGATCGGCCAGAGTTTGCAGCACCTGCGTCACCGGCACCTCATCGACAACCAACGACACATTTTTACTGGCGGCCAGCAGCGGCAGCAGTAACAGCGCCAGCAGGCTTATCCTTTTTATCATGCTCAACTTCTCCTTTAATGATTCGCCACTGCGACGGCTCGCAGGCTTCGCCCGTCTCCATCGTCAGACTTTCCGCTGTGATTTCCGTGATACGCCAGCCAGACATGACCAGGTCTTCTCGCTGTATTCGTCGCCACTTTCCTTTTTCGTCGCGCAAAAATGCAATCTGTCGTTGCCCGCTATCCACACTGCCCGCGTACCGTAGCTGGCTGAGCTGCGCGATTCGACAGGGATCGTCTACCGGCAAAAATGGATCGCGCATGCCCAGCAGCAACGGGAGAAACAGCATCAGCGCGCTGCGTGATTTACTCTGCATCGTCCCCCTCCAGTTGCAGTGTCAGCACGTGCCGCGGCTCTCCTGCCTTGAGGGAAAACGCCACTACCCGCATTCCCCGCTCAGCGAGTAGCGCAAAAACCGATGGCACCTGCTGCCACACGGTTTCCAGTACCAGCTCACCGCCGTGTCCGGTGGGCGACCAGCTCATCAGTTCCGCCCCTGGACGTTGAAAAGCAATCGGGGAAAAAGGCTTGCTCGCAGCCAGGCCCGTGTCACCGCCAACGTTCAGCGCCGCCTGTAGCGGCATCACGCTCCGCCAGCGGGCGATACGTAATATCTGCTGTTGCGTCCAGACGTTCTGTGGGATGGATGCAGGTCGTAGCAGGTACGCCACGCCGCTCCCCCCCAGCAACAGCAGCCCGGCAATCCCAATGAGCCAGCGTTCAGGGCGCAGCATCGACGGCCCTCCTTTTCATCTGATAGTTGAACAGCCAACGCCCGTCTTTATCGCGCGCCATTTTTCCGGCGATGGCCGGCTGGAAACCGTCAATGTGCTGCATCTGCTCATCAAGGGAGTGCAAGGCGGAAAAACGCACCAGAACGCCGGAAAGCTGCAAAACTTCGTTCTGGTAACTCAGACCGGTCAGCCATGCCTGCGCGGGCAACCGTTCGGCAAGCGCCGCCAGCCGCGCCTGCCAGGCAAGGGTTTGCCGTCGCGCAGCCTGTTGCCGCAGTTGCTGCTCGCGTTCCTGCAGACGGAGTCCGATCTGTTCTTCACGCAGGGTTAGTGCGCGAATCACCTGGCGCTCGGCATCAACATGGCAAACCAGCAGCCTCTCTTGCAGTCGCGATTGCGCTAACCTGCTGGCCCCTGACATCAAGAGCGCCAGCATGACACCGGCCAAAACGAGGCACCCAAGGCGGCGGCGTTTTCGCTGGCGGGATTGCCGCCAGGGGAGAAAATTTACCGAAGCGCTCATCCCTGTGCTCCTAACGCCAGGCCAATAGCGATGGCAAACGCATCGCTGTCTGCTGGCAGCGGCGGCTGAATTTGCCCCATCACACACCAGGGATCGAAGCGAGGAACGTTCTCAGCCTGCACGCAACAAAACGTCAGCTCAGGCATGGCTAGTCGCGTACTGAGTTGCTGTAACGAAGGCACCTCCGCCCGCGACACGCTTCCCCAGCCTGAGGCGCTGGCCCATAGCCACTGGCGACTATCCTGCCACGCCAGCCCGCCCGCCTCATGAGGCAGCCAGGGAAGAAAGTGCCGCAGTGCACAGGCGTCGGGCGTAATCGCCGTCACATGCAAACGGAGCGCGTGCGCGACACGCTGTAACGGGTCGATGTCCTTACGCTGAGCCGCTGTCACGCTCCAGCCATCTGCCAGTATGTTTGGCTGATAATCGAAACAGAGCGCAGCAGGCTCCATTGCCAACTGCTGCGCCATCGCGCTGGCGATCCACTGCGCCTGCTCGCTGTCACGCAGCGTCATGGCCGCCTGCGGCAGCGTTTTCTGTAAGGTGCGGTGTGCAGGAAATGCCAGGCTAACCGCATGTTGCCAAGGAAGCTCGCGCCGCCAGGCAGAGAGAGCCGCCTCCAGCGCGTTTTCCGTCTGGGCGGGTGAAAGTGAGGAGAAATCCGCGGGCAGCGGCAGAAGCCACCAGCGACGCAACGCCCAGCCGCCGCGCACGCGTTGCAGCGCGATGGCCGCGATTTTATCCTGTTGAATATGAAGACCTATTTGCCAGCATCCGAAAGCCATTTCGTGATATCCCTTAAACGCCATCATGGTGACGGCTATATCAATGCATCTGGCTTGCCTTTATACTACCGCGCGTTTGTTTATAAACTGCCCAAATGAAACTAAATGGGAAATCTCCGGTGAAGTTCGTAAAGTATTTATTAATCCTTGCAGTCTGTTGCATTCTGCTGGGAGCAGGCTCGGTTTATGGCCTCTACAAGTATATTGAGCCCCAGCTTCCTGATGTTGCGACGCTCAGAGACGTGCGTCTGCAAATTCCAATGCAGGTTTACAGCGCAGACGGCGAGCTGATCGCCCAGTATGGCGAAAAACGGCGTATTCCGGTCACCCTCAGTCAAATGCCGCCTGAGCTGGTGAAGGCGTTTATTGCCACGGAAGACAGCCGTTTCTACGAGCACCACGGGGTTGACCCGGTGGGGATTTTCCGTGCCGCCAGCGTCGCGCTGTTCTCCGGTCACGCATCGCAGGGGGCGAGTACCATCACCCAGCAGCTGGCGCGTAACTTCTTCCTCAGCCCTGAAAAGACGTTGATGCGTAAAATAAAGGAAGTGTTCCTGGCCATTCGCATCGAGCAGTTGCTGAGCAAAGATGAGATCCTCGAACTCTATCTGAACAAAATTTACCTCGGTTACCGCGCTTACGGCGTGGGCGCTGCGGCGCATGTCTATTTCGGCAAATCCATCGATCAGCTGAGCCTGAGCGAAATGGCGGTGATTGCCGGTTTGCCGAAAGCGCCTTCCACCTTCAACCCGCTCTATTCAATGGATCGCGCAACCGCCCGTCGTAACGTGGTGTTGTCGCGTATGCTGAACGAGGGGTATATCACTCAGGCACAGTACGATCAGGCGCGTAGCCAGCCGATTGATGCCGACTACCATGCCCCGGAAATCGCCTTCTCTGCTCCCTACCTGACCGAAATGGTGCGCCAGGAGATGGTGAAGCGCTACGGCGAGCAGGCGTATGAAGACGGCTATCGCGTTTACACCACCATCACGCGCAAAAATCAGCAGGCCGCGCAATTAGCCGTGCGAACCAATGTGATGGATTACGATATGCGCCACGGCTACCGCGGCCCGTCTAATGTTCTGTGGAAAGTGGGCGAAACGCCGTGGGATAGCCAAAAAATCACCGATTCCCTGAAAGCGCTGCCAACCTACGGGCCGTTGCGCCCGGCGGTGGTGATGTCTGCCAGCGCAACGGAAGCGACCGCACAGCTGGCCGATGGCACCTCTGTTTCCCTGACAATGGAAGGCGTTCGCTGGGCACGCGCCTGGCGTTCCGACACCTCGCAGGGGCCAACCCCGCGCCGCGTTAACGAAGTCGTACAGGCCGGGCAGCAGATTTGGGTACGTCAGGTTGGCGACAGTTGGTGGTTGTCGCAGGTGCCGGATGTAAACTCGGCACTGGTTTCCATCAACCCGCAGAATGGCGCGATCATCGCGCTGGTCGGCGGTTTCGATTTCAACCAGAGCAAATTTAACCGCGCCACCCAGGCGCTGCGTCAGGTGGGTTCCAACATCAAGCCGTTCCTGTACACGGCGGCGATGGACAAAGGCTTAACGCTCGCCAGCATCCTGAACGACGTGCCAATCTCCCGCTGGGATGCCGGGGCCGGTTCAGACTGGCGTCCGAAGAACTCGCCAAATGAATACGCGGGCCCGATTCGCCTGCGCCAGGGTTTAGGTCAGTCGAAAAACGTGGTGATGGTTCGTGCCATGCGTGCAATGGGCGTCGATTATGCGGCGGAGTATCTCCAGCGCTTTGGCTTCCCGTCGGAGAACATCGTTCGCACGGAATCACTGGCACTGGGTTCACCGTCCTTCACCCCGCTACAGGTCGCACGCGGCTATGCGGTAATGGCGAACGGCGGCTTCCTGGTTGATCCGTACTTTATCAGCAAGATTGAGAACGATCAGGGCGGTGTCATTTTCGAAGCGAAACCCAAAATCGCCTGTCCGGAGTGTAATATCCCGGTAATTTACGGTGAAACGAAGAAATCTGACGTGCTGGAAAACAAAAACGTTGAGGATGTCGCCGCATCTCAAACGCCGCAGAATTCCAGCGTGCCGATGCCACAGCTTGAACAAGCTAACCAGTCGCTGGTTGCACAGACCGGCGCGCAGGAGTATGCCCCGCATGTGATCAATACGCCGCTGTCGTTCCTGATTAAGAGCGCAATGAATACCAATATCTTCGGCGAGCCGGGCTGGCAGGGTACTGGCTGGCGCGCGGGCCGTGACCTGCAACGCCACGATATCGGCGGTAAAACCGGGACGACCAACAGTTCGAAAGATGCGTGGTTCTCAGGCTACGGCCCGGGCGCGGTAACCTCAGTGTGGATTGGCTTTGACGATCACCGCCGCGATCTTGGCAGAACGTCTGCTTCTGGCGCGATTAAAGATCAGATTTCCGGTTACGAAGGCGGTGCGAAAAGTGCGCAGCCTGCGTGGGATGCATTTATGAAAGCCATTCTGGCCGGCGTACCGGAGCAGCCGTTAACGCCGCCGCCGGGTATCGTCACGATCAATATTGACCGCAGCACCGGCCAGTTGGCCAGCGGCGGCAACAGCCGTGCCGAGTACTTTATCGAAGGCACCCAACCGACGCATCAATCGATTCGCGAGGTGGGAACGGAAATTATTGATAACGGGGAATCGCAGGAGTTGTTCTGACAGCAGAGCGAAATTGCCTGATGCGCTTCGCTTATCAGGCCTACAAGATGCATGAATTGTAGGCCGGGTAAGCGAAACGCTACCCGGCGAATCTCTTTAGAGCCTGCCCTGCCCCTTCAACCACTCACGCACCAAAAACAGCGCGCTCACATTACGGGCTTCGTTGAAATCCGGCTCTTCCAGCAGTTCCATCATATTGGCGATAGGCCAGCGCACCTGCGGCAGCGGTTCCGGTTCATCGCCTTCCAGCGATTCGGGATAAAGGTCTTCCGCCACCACGATATTCATCTTACTGGAGAAGTAAGACGGCGCCATGCTGAGCTGTTTCAGGAATGTCAGGTTGTTGGCCCCGAATCCCACTTCTTCTTTCAGCTCGCGGTTCGCGGCTTCAAAAACGCTTTCACCCGGGTCGATGAGCCCTTTAGAGAACCCCAGCTCATAGGATTCGGTGCCCACGGCATATTCGCGGATGAGAATTAAGTGATCGTCCACCACCGGCACAATCATGACGGCTTCACGCGACGACGGTTTCATGCGTTCATAAACGCGGCGTACTCCGTTACTAAACTCCAGATCCACGCTTTCAACATTAAATAAACGGGAGCGCGCGACCGTTTCAACATGGAGAATCGTGGGTTTTTGTAATGGTTTACTCATTGGACCGTTCTTTGCTGTGATGACTGTTGTCATTGTGAGCCAGGAGGCGCATTCCGGCAATTTAAAATGGCTGTTATTTACATTTTCGTAACTATTGTTTTTGATAACCCTTATTTGTTCCAAAAAGTCAAGAAGTTGAAACAAATTTGAGAATTTGCTGATATTCGCTGCCAGAGGGGTTTGTTATCCTCGCGAGTTGCGATAGTGTGCAACAAATCTGTGAAGACCTGAGTCATTCGTATTAAAAGTGAATAATAAAAAAGACGAATGAAGCGACCGACAAAAATAAGGATAATGGCAATAGCATGGGCACATTGACTCTCTTTACCGCTGCGATACTGGTCTGTGCCCTGGTGGCGGGCTGGTATATTCGCATGCGCGCAAAGCGACGCCGTTTACCCTGGCTGCATGCGTTCCCTGGCGCGACCACGCGCAAATTAACCGACGAAGAACGTCGCGGTATTGAGAACTATCTTGAAGATCTCAACCAGAGCCAGCAGATCCCCGCGTCGGGTTCCACAGTCGCCCCTGCGCTTATCTCGTTGAATGCGCAAAGCAATACCGTTTTCACCCTGACCCGCGCCATTACCCGCTACGGCATTACGACCGACGATCCCAACAAATGGCGCTATTTCCTCGACTCCATCGAAGTGCATCTGCCCCCCTTCTGGGAACAGCACATCAACGACGAAAACAGCATCGAGCTTATCGTCACCGAGGATATTCCGCTGGTGATTGCCCTCAACGGTTATTCTCTGAAAGAGTACACCCTTGAAGGCCAGCGTAAAGCGCTGGAATCACCCACCTCGACGCAGGCGTCGATTCGCGGTGAAGAGAGCGAACAAATCGAGTTGCTCAATATTCGTCAGGAGACGCATGAAGAGTACGCGCTAAGCCGCCCGGACGGGCTACGGGAAGCGCTGCTGATAGTTGGCGCGTTTCTGCTTTTCTATTGCAGCCTGGTTCTGCCTGGCGTGTTTACCCCGTGGTTGCTGGGCGGTGCGGTTTTACTGCTGCTGGCCGGTCTGTGGGGGCTGTTTGCGCCGCCGACCAAAACGTCGCTGCGTGAGATCCACTGCCTGCGCGGCACGCCCAAACGCTGGGGTCTGTTCGGTGAAAACGACCAGGAGCACATTAACAACATCTCGCTCGGCATTATCGACCTGATCTATCCACGCCACTGGCAGCCGTTTGTCGCACAAGATCTTGGTCAGCAAACCGATATCGATATCTATCTCGACCGCCACGTGGTGCGCCAGGGACGTTTCCTGTCACTGCATGATGAGGTCAAAAATTTCCCGCTTCAGCACTGGCTGCGTAGCGCCGTTATTGCCGGTGGCGCGCTGCTGGTGGTGGTGATGCTATGGGTGAGCGTGCCGCTCAACATGCCGTTTAAATTCACGCTCTCCTGGCTGAAAGGCGCGCAGGTGATTGAAGCCACCACCGTCGATCAGCTTACTAAAGCAGGCGTGCGCGTCGGTGATACGCTACAGCTTCAGGGCACCGGAATGTGTAATATTCACTCGCCGGGCACCTGGACGGCACAGGAAAGTTCGCCATTCCTGCCATTCGACTGCTCGCAGATTATCTGGAATAACGCGCCGCGCCTGCCGCTGCCGGAATCCGATATCGTCAATAAAGCTACGGCGCTGGTGCAGGCGGTGAACCGTCAGCTGCACCCAACGCCGGATGACAGCTCGCGCGTCAGCCCGGCTCTGCGCTCGGCGATTCAAAAATCAGGCATGGTGCTGCTGGATGACTTTGCCGATATTGTGCTGAAAACCAAAGATCTCTGTTCGGCAGCAGACGAATGTTCGCGCCTCAAAAATGCGCTGGTGAACCTGGGGAATACGCGCGATTGGGAAACGCTGGTCAAGCGCGCTAATTCGGGGCGTCTGGACGGCGTGAACGTTCTACTGCGACCGGTTAGCGCTGAGTCGCTCGATAATCTGGTCGATACTTCCACCGCGCCATTTATTCTGCGGGAAACTTCGCGCGCGGCACAGGCGCTGAACAGCCCGGCACCCGGCGGTTTTCTTATCACCAGCGATGAAGGCAGCGATCTCGTCACCCAACCTTATCCCACGATGAGCCTGTATGACTTTCCGGCGCATCAGCAGTGGAGCGAGTTCCAGCGTCTGGCGGGAATGCTGATGCACACCCCGTTCCACGCAGAAGGCATCGTCACCAATATCTTTACCGACGCTAACGGCACGCAGCACGTTAACCTGCACCGCATGCCGGACAGTAGCGGCCTGTGGCGCTATCTGGCGACCACCCTGTTGATGATTACGATGATTATCTGCGCCGTCTACAATGGCGTTCAGGCGCTACGCCGGTATCAGCGTCATCGCGAGCGTTTGGTCGAAATTCAGAAATATTACGAAAGCTGCACCAACCCTGTTTTGCTCTCCAACCCTGAGGATTATGAGCAAAATATGCCGCATCAATGATCCCATCCACAATGAAGCAAAGCGGCAGGTTGTGCTAACCTGTCGCGCAATTCTTTGGCTGGAGGCTCCCCATGCATTTTGACATCGCCTGGCAGGACGTCGATACCGTCCTGCTGGATATGGATGGTACGCTGCTCGACCTCGCATTCGATAATTACTTCTGGCAAACGCTGGTGCCTGAGACTTATGGCAGCCAGAAAGGTCTGACGCCACAGGAAGCGCGTGACGCGCTGCGCCAGGAGTACCACGATGTGCAGCATACGCTAAACTGGTACTGTCTTGATTACTGGAGTGACCGGCTGGGTTTGGATATTTGTGCGATGACCCGCGAGCAGGGGCCGCGTGCGGCGCTGCGTGATGATACTGTGCCTTTTCTCAATGCCTTACAGGCGAGCGGTAAGCGGCGCATTCTGCTGACCAACGCGCATCCGTACAACCTTTCCGTCAAGCTGGAACACACCGGTCTTGATGCACACCTTGATTTATTGCTTTCCACCCACACATTTGGTTATCCGAAAGAGGATCAGCGGTTGTGGCAGGCGGTAGCGGAACATACAGGGCTGAAAGCGGAGCGCACGCTGTTTATCGACGACAGCGAGGCGATTCTGGACGCGGCAGCGACATTTGGTATTCGCTACTGTTTAGGCGTCACCAACCCGGACTCCGGTCTGGCGGACAAAAGCTATTTACGTCATCCCGCCCTGAATGATTACCGTCGTCTGATCCCCTCACTCAAGTGAAGGAGTGACCATGAAAGAGAAGTCCGTAGCGGGCGTACGGCTGGATAAATGGTTATGGGCCGCACGCTTCTATAAAACCCGGGCACTGGCGAGGGAGATGGTTGACGGTGGCAAGGTTCACTATAACGGGCAGCGCAGCAAACCCAGTAAAATAGTCGAACTCAACGCACAGATAACCTTACGCCAGGGCAACGACGAACGCGTGGTAGTGGTGAAAAACATTACCGAACAGCGTCGCCCGGCCAGCGAAGCCATGCTGCTTTATGAAGAGACGGCTGAAAGCATTGAGAAGCGCGAGAAAGTCGCGCTGGCACGTAAACTCAACGCGCTGACGATGCCGCATCCGGACCGACGCCCGGATAAAAAAGAGCGCCGCGACCTGATGAGATTTAAATATGGCGACAGTGAGTGACTGGCGCCTCAAGAGAGAAAATTATGACTCAACACGATCAATTACATCGCTATCTGTTTGAAAACTATGCCGTCCGTGGCGAACTGGTCACCGTATCAGACACCCTCGAACAGATCCTCGCGAACCACGACTACCCGCAGCCGGTGAAAAACGTGCTGGCCGAGCTGCTGGTTGCCACCAGCCTGCTGACCGCAACGCTGAAGTTCGCGGGCGATATTACCGTTCAGTTGCAGGGTGATGGCCCGATGACGCTGGCCGTGATCAACGGCAACAACCAGCAGCAGCTGCGCGGCGTGGCGCGCGTGCAGGGCGATATTCCTGCCGATGCAGACCTGAAAGCGCTGGTCGGGAATGGCTATCTGGTTATTACCATTACCCCGGAAGAGGGCGAACGCTATCAGGGCGTGGTGGGTCTGGAAGGTGATACGCTGGCGGCATGTCTGGAAGATTACTTCCAGCGCTCTGAGCAGTTACCGACGCGTCTGTTTATCCGCACCGGCGAAGCGAACGGTAAACCCGCGGCTGGCGGTATGCTGTTGCAGGTGATGCCTGCACAGGACGCGCAGCGTGATGATTTCGATCATCTGGCGGCGCTAACCGAGACCATCAAAGGCGAAGAGCTGTTCACCCTGCCGGCGAACGATGTGCTGTGGCGTCTGTATCACGAAGAAGAAGTGACGATCTACGACCCGCAGGACGTTGAGTTCAAGTGTACCTGCTCCCGTGAGCGCTGCGCTGGCGCGCTGAAAACGCTGCCGGATGAAGAAATCGACAGCATCCTGGCCGATGAAGGCGAAATCGATATGCACTGCGATTACTGCGGTAGCCATTACGTTTTCAACGCCATGGATATTGCGGAAATCCGCAATAATGCCTCTCCGGCAGATCCGCAGGTGCATTAATTATCCGGCTTTGAAAAATGCCATATGTAGGCCCGGTAAGCGTAACGCCACCGGGCATTTTTTTAAATTCTGTTGTATCCCCAGAGTAACAACTTTAGCTCTCGAACATCACGTTGGGCGGGAAAATTCAACGTTATCCCTGTCCGTATTGACCAATGGGCTGTAAGCGCGAATATCACATTGGGTCTGCTATCAGGCTCAGTATGTGTGGAAATTCGCAAAATAGCTCAGCGAGGTGAATCGATTTTTTTCATGAAAGGGTTACGTAATTTTCTTTCAGAAATGCGATTACATTCACATAAACATCGTATTTTAAACCATTTTTTAACCAATTAAGAACATTTACCCCAATTCAAGTCATTTTCCTGCCATAATCGGTGCCGCTTCGTGACAGGAGTCACAATGAATTCGTAAGTAGACGTTTTGTCGGGATACGTAAATCTATGAGCCTGGTCGCGGTCAACACCCCTAAAATACCCATAGAATTTGTAGCAATACAATTGGCTAAGGAGCAGTGAAATGCGCAATGGTTTAACTCCGCAGGATCTCAAGGCTTATGGTATCAACGACGCACAGGAGATTGTCTACAATCCGGATTACGACACGCTGTATCAGGAAGAGCTTGATCCTAACCTGGAAGGTTACGAGCGTGGCGTCCTGACCAATCTCGGTGCTATCAACGTCGAC
The DNA here is from genome assembly GCA_003315335.1 of Pseudocitrobacter faecalis. Lineage (GTDB taxonomy): Bacteria > Pseudomonadota > Gammaproteobacteria > Enterobacterales > Enterobacteriaceae > Pseudocitrobacter > Pseudocitrobacter faecalis. Next base: position 335,767 of record QNRL01000006.1, on the reverse strand, counting down.
ACCGGTATCTTTACCGGCCGTTCACCGAAAGATAAGTACATCGTCCGTGATGACACAACCCGTGATACCGTTTGGTGGTCTGATAAAGGCAAAGGAAAGAACGACAACAAGCCGCTCTCTCAGGAAACCTGGCAGCACCTGAAAGGACTCGTTTCAAAACAACTTTCCGGCAAGCGTCTGTTTATTATCGACGCTTTCTGTGGCGCGAACGAAGATACCCGTCTTTCCGTGCGCTTCATCACCGAGGTCGCCTGGCAGGCACACTTCGTCAAAAACATGTTTATTCGCCCCACTGAAGAAGAACTGGCAACCTTCAAGCCAGACTTTATCGTGATGAACGGCGCGAAATGCACCAACCCGCAGTGGAAAGAACAGGGTCTGAACTCTGAGAACTTCATTGCCTTCAACCTGACCGAGCGCATTCAGCTGATTGGCGGTACCTGGTACGGCGGCGAAATGAAAAAAGGGATGTTCTCTATCATGAACTACCTGCTGCCGCTGAAGGGCATCGCGTCCATGCACTGCTCCGCTAACGTGGGCGAGAAAGGTGATGTGGCGGTCTTCTTTGGTCTTTCCGGCACCGGCAAAACCACGCTGTCCACCGATCCAAAACGTCGCCTGATTGGCGATGACGAGCACGGCTGGGACGACGATGGCGTCTTCAACTTCGAAGGCGGTTGCTACGCGAAAACCATCAAGCTCTCTAAAGAAGCGGAACCGGAAATCTACAACGCGATTCGCCGCGATGCGCTGCTGGAAAACGTGGTGGTACGCGCAGACGGCACCATCGATTTCGACGACAACTCGAAAACCGAGAACACCCGCGTCTCTTACCCGATTTATCACATCGATAATATCGTGAAGCCCGTTTCCAAAGCAGGTCACGCGACCAAAGTTATCTTCCTGACGGCAGATGCGTTTGGTGTACTGCCGCCGGTTTCTCGTCTGACCGCCGATCAAACGCAGTACCACTTCCTGTCTGGCTTTACCGCCAAACTGGCCGGTACCGAGCGTGGCGTCAACGAACCGACCCCAACCTTCTCCTCATGCTTCGGCGCGGCATTCCTGTCACTGCACCCGACGCAGTACGCAGAAGTGCTGGTGAAACGCATGAAAGCCTCTGGCGCGCAGGCGTACCTGGTCAACACCGGCTGGAACGGCACCGGCAAACGTATCTCGATTAAAGATACCCGCGCCATTATCGACGCCATTCTGAACGGTTCGCTGGATAACGCAGAAACCTTCACCCTGCCGATGTTCGATTTGCAGATCCCAACCGAACTGCCGGGCGTGGATACGCACATTCTCGACCCGCGTAACACCTACGGCTCACCGGAACAGTGGCAGGAAAAAGCCACCGCACTGGCGAAACTGTTTATCGAGAACTTCGAGAAATACACCGATACTCCAGCAGGTGCCGCGCTGGTCAGCGCTGGGCCAAAGCTGTAATCGGCCAGGATAGATGATGAAATCCCCCTTCCGTGAGGTTGGGGGATTTTTTTTGGCCAGGGTTTAGCGAGTGTGCCCGGCCTGCGACAGCCCCTCACCCCGGCCCTCTCCCACAGGGAGAGGGGGAAAACAACGAGCACGATCGGTTCCCTCTACCTGAGGGAGAGGGTTAGGGTGAGGGGCTTTAACCCTCTTTCACCGGCCCCTGTACATGCGCCACCGGAATCGGAAGCCAGGCGCGAATCAACAGTCCGCCACGTTCGCTGGTGTCAATCTCCAGCAGGCCGTTATGGTTATCGATAATACGCTGCACAATTGCCAGCCCAAGCCCCGTGCCGCTGGTGCTGCGGGCGCTGTCGCCGCGCACAAACGGCTGGAACAGATGTTTGCGCTGCTCGGGTTTAATCCCCGGCCCGTTATCTTCCACCTGGAACCACGCGCGGTTGAGTTCGCTGCCGCTGCTGACTTTGATCCAGCCGTTCCCGTAACGCGCCGCGTTCACCACCATATTCGCCAGTGCGCGTTTGATGGAGAGCGGATGCATACGCAGCAGAATTTCCCCAGCCTGGAGATCGGTCTCAATCTCGCGCTCATAACCACTTTCGGCGGCAATCACTTCGCCAAGCACAGCATTAAGATCCGCCATCTCCATCGGCATCTCCTGCCCGGTGCGCAGGTAGTCGATGAACTGTTCGATAATGGCGTTGCACTCTTCGATATCTTTGTTGATCGACTCCGCCAGATAGCCGTCCTGCTCGCCCATCATCTCCGTCGCCAGACGAATACGGGTGAGCGGCGTGCGCAGGTCGTGGCTGACGCCCGCCATCAGCAAGGTGCGGTCATCGGCCAGTTGCTTCACACCTGCAGCCATATGGTTGAAGGCGCGGGTCACCGAACGCACCTCCGACGCGCCATATTCGCGCAGCGGCGGCGGGATCATCCCTTTACCGACCTGGAGCGCCGCATGTTCGAGGTCGACTAACGGTCGGTTCTGAATGCGGATAAACAGCCACGCACCGCCTATCGCCAGCAGCATGATCGCGAGTGTGTAACGGAACAGCGGCGAGAAATCGCCCTGATGAATTTCGGTAAGGGGAACACGCACCCAGATGTTGGGAGACAACCAGGTTTTCAGCCAGACGACGGGCGAGCTTTTGTTGACCTCAACGCGCACTTCCGTTGGGCCACCCAGTTGCGTCGCCATCTGCTGGCTTAAAAATTCATAATGCTGCGCCCAGCGCAGCCCCGCCTCTTCCGCCGCTTCATCGGAATAGAGCGAGATACCAAGTTCGCGGTAAATTTCGCGGCGGAACGCAGGCGGCACCACCAGCTGCGTACCGTCCTCCAGCTCAAGTTTATCGGTCATCAGCATACGGACTTCGTAGGCGAGAACTTTATTAAACTGCTGGAGGCTTGGCAGAATCGCGAAGTTCAGCACCACAAGATAGGTTGTCACCAGGCTGACAAACAGCAAGGTGACAATCAGCAATAACGTGCGGGCAAACGAGCTTCGCGGCGAGAAGCGCAATCGCCTCATGCCTTAGAACCGTCCGGGACAAAGACGTAACCCAGGCCCCAAACGGTCTGAATATAGCGCGGATGGGCCGGATCTTCTTCCACCATGCGGCGCAGGCGGGAGATCTGGACGTCGATGGAACGCTCCATCGCGGAGTACTCGCGACCGCGCGCCAGGTTCATCAGCTTATCGCGCGAGAGCGGTTCACGCGGGTGGCTCACCAGCGCTTTGAGTACCGCAAATTCCCCGCTGGTCAGCGGCATCGGCTCATCTTCACGGAACATTTCACGCGTACCGAGGTTCAGCTTGAACTTACCGAAGGCAATCACCGCCTCTTCCTGAGAAGGCGCGCCCGGCAGTTCGTTCGCCTGACGACGCAGCACTGCACGGATACGGGCCAGCAGTTCACGCGGGTTGAACGGTTTTGGAATGTAGTCGTCAGCACCGATTTCCAGCCCGACGATACGGTCAACTTCTTCGCCCTTCGCCGTCACCATGATGATCGGCATAGGGTTGCTTTGGCTACGCAGACGGCGGCAAATGGACAAACCGTCTTCGCCTGGCAGCATTAAATCCAGTACCATAAGATGGAAGGATTCGCGGGTTAACAGGCGATCCATCTGTTCGGCGTTGGCTACACTTCGAACCTGGAAACCCTGCTCGGTCAGATAACGTTCAAGCAGCGCACGCAGGCGCATGTCGTCATCGACCACCAGAATCTTATAATTCTCTTGCATTGTTTTTACTCCCAAAGGTTCGCAACAATTATGAGTGCGTATTCTTAAAAAAGCGTAAGCCGGTCACCAGTTAAATCTGGTATAAATTCCAGGCTAAATTGTTACAAAGCATATTTTACAGCGGCTTAAGTATACATTTAATCATAAGACACATTATTCATCCTGTTGGACTCTTTTGTGCTTTCCAACAGGCCAGCAGAAGGCAGGAAACGCGGATGAAAACGCCTTTAATTACCCGTGAAGGGTATGAAAAACTGAAAAAAGAGATGGATTACCTCTGGCGCGAGGAACGCCCGGAAGTCACCAAAAAAGTGACCTGGGCTGCAAGCCTTGGCGATCGCAGTGAAAACGCCGATTACCAGTACAACAAAAAGCGCCTGCGTGAAATCGACCGCCGCGTGCGTTATCTCACCAAATGTCTGGAAAACCTGAAAATTGTTGATTATTCACCGCAGCAGGAAGGAAAAGTCTTCTTTGGCGCATGGGTGGAAATTGAAAACGACGACGGCGATGTGAAACGCTTTCGCATTGTCGGCTACGATGAAATATTTGGCCGTAATGACTACATCTCAATTGATTCGCCAATGGCGCGCGGCCTGCTAAAAAAAGAGGTTGGCGATCTGGCAGTGGTGCAAACGCCCGCCGGTGAAGCGAGCTGGTACATCAATGAGATCGAATATGTGAAGTAGCGCGCCTGGAACAATCCGAGAGAATACGGTGGCGACTGGCATTTTTGCCGGTCAATCCGTATAACTATCCCCTGATTTTTTCGACCCAACAGATGACAACACCATGATGAATGATTCGCTCTGCCGCATTATTGCGGGTGAACTTCAGGCACGCGCAGAACAGGTGGAAGCCGCCGTTCGCCTGCTTGATGATGGGAATACCGTGCCGTTTATTGCACGTTATCGTAAGGAAGTCACCGGCGGTCTGGATGACACGCAGTTGCGTAATCTGGAATCCCGACTGGGCTATTTGCGTGAACTTGAAGATCGTCGCCAGACCATCCTCAAGTCAATCAGCGAGCAAGGTAAGCTCACCGAATCGCTGGAAAAAGCCATCAACGGCACCCTCAGTAAAACAGAACTCGAAGATCTCTACCTCCCGTATAAACAAAAACGTCGCACACGCGGGCAAATCGCCATTGAAGCCGGGCTGGAACCGCTGGCTGAGCTGCTGTGGAACGAACCGTCACATGACCCGGAAACGGAAGCCGCCAAATTTATCGATGCCGACAAAGGCGTAGCGGACACCAAAGCCGCGCTGGATGGCGCGCGCTATATCCTGATGGAGCGTTTTGCTGAAGACGCGGGCCTGCTGGCGAAAGTGCGTGATTATCTGTGGAAAAACGCCCACATCGTGGCGACCGTGGTGGCAGGCAAAGAGGAAGAAGGCGCGAAATTCCGCGACTACTTCGACCATCACGAACCGATTTCTACCGTGCCGTCTCACCGCGCGCTGGCGATGTTCCGTGGCCGCAACGAAGGCATCCTGCAACTCTCACTTAATGCCGACCCGCAGTTCGACGAGCCGCCGAAAGAGAGCCACGGTGAACAGATTATTATCGATCACCTCGACCTGCGCCTGAACAACGCCCCGGCGGATAGCTGGCGTAAAGGCGTGGTGAGCTGGACGTGGCGCATCAAGGTGCTGATGCACCTGGAAACTGAACTGATGGGCACCGTGCGCGAACGCGCGGAAGACGAAGCAATTAACGTCTTTGCCCGTAACCTGCACGACCTGCTGATGGCGGCGCCTGCGGGCCTGCGCGCGACGATGGGCCTCGATCCGGGCCTGCGTACCGGCGTGAAAGTGGCTGTGGTCGATGCGACGGGCAAACTGGTCGCCGCCGACACCATCTACCCGCATACGGGGCAAGCGGCGAAAGCAGCCGTTGCCGTGGCAGCGCTGTGCGAGAAACATAACGTTGAGCTGGTTGCTATCGGTAACGGTACGGCTTCGCGCGAAACGGAACGTTTCTTCCTCGACGTACAGAAGCAGTTCCCGAAAGTGACGGCGCAGAAAGTGATCGTCAGCGAAGCGGGCGCATCGGTTTACTCGGCATCAGAACTGGCGGCACAGGAGTTCCCCGACCTCGACGTTTCCCTGCGTGGCGCGGTCTCTATCGCCCGTCGTTTGCAAGACCCGCTCGCCGAGCTGGTAAAAATCGACCCGAAATCTATCGGTGTCGGCCAGTATCAGCACGACGTCAGCCAGACTTCGCTGGCGCGTAAGCTGGATGCGGTGGTGGAAGACTGCGTAAACGCCGTGGGCGTAGACCTGAATACCGCTTCTGTGCCGCTGTTAACGCGCGTGGCGGGGCTGACGCGCATGATGGCGCAGAATATTGTCAGCTGGCGCGATGAGAACGGTCAGTTCCAGAACCGTCAGCAACTGCTGAAAGTCAGCCGTCTGGGGCCCAAAGCCTTTGAACAGTGCGCGGGCTTCCTGCGTATTAACCACGGTGACAACCCGCTGGATGCCTCAACGGTGCACCCGGAAGCGTATCCGGTGGTTGAGCGTATCCTGGCGCGGACTCAGCAGGCACTGAAAGATCTGATGGGCAACAGCAGCGAGCTGCGAAATCTGAAAGCCTCTGAATTCACCGACGAGCGTTTCGGCGTGCCAACCGTCACCGATATCATCAAAGAGCTGGAAAAACCGGGCCGTGACCCGCGCCCTGAGTTTAAAACCGCGAAGTTCGCTGATGGCGTTGAGACCATGAACGACCTGCTGCCGGGGATGATTCTGGAAGGTGCGGTTACCAACGTTACTAACTTTGGCGCTTTTGTCGATATTGGCGTGCATCAGGATGGTCTGGTTCACATCTCATCGCTGGCGGATAAGTTCGTGGAAGATCCGCACACAGTGGTGAAAGCCGGTGATATCGTCAAAGTGAAGGTGCTGGAAGTGGATCTACCGCGTAAACGTATTGCGCTGACCATGCGTCTGGACGAACAGCCGGGTGAAACCAACGCCCGTCGCGGCGGTAGCAGTAATGAGCGTAACCAGGGCAATCGCCCGGCGGCCAAAGCGGCAAAACCACGCGGTCGCGATGCGCAGCCGGCGGGTAATAGCGCGATGATGGATGCGCTGGCGGCGGCGATGGGGAAAAAACGCTAAATCGTGCGCTTTGTTTTGCCGGGTGGCGCTGCGCTGACCTGGCCTACATAATATAAACATCTGTGGGCCCGATAACGTTATCGGGCTTTTTTATTTCAGAAATATATTAATTGTTTTTATATTTAGCATTATTATCACCCCATTAACATTCAATGAAATAAACAAACATACGGTTTACCCGAATTGTTTTGAGCCAAATCAACTTTACGCCACTTTATTCTCAGAAAGAACATCCGCTCACATTTTATCTATTGAAGATACAAACCATTCTCATTATCATCGTATTGTAGATTAATTAACCTCTCTCATGTTCGCGCGCCTTTCCGTTCGTTTCTTTTGAACCCGCGCGACAGTGACTCGCGATGAAATAAGTAGGCCCTATGCAATTTACTCCTGATAGTGCGTGGAAAATTACTGGCTTCTCCCGTGAAATCAGCCCGGCCTGGCGTCAGAAACTGCTGTCGCTCGGTATGCTGCCCGGCTCCTCTTTCCAGGTTGTGCGTGTCGCGCCATTAGGCGATCCCATTCATATTGAAACGCGTCGAGTCAGTTTAGTCCTACGCAAAAAAGATTTGGAATTTCTGGATCTTGAATCCATTTCTCGTTAATCCGATTTAGCTGTTATAGAGTTCACAAAAATGAAAAAACTAACCATTGGCTTAATTGGTAATCCTAATTCCGGCAAGACAACTTTATTTAATCAATTAACCGGCGCACGTCAGCGTGTGGGGAACTGGTCCGGGGTAACGGTCGAGCGTAAAGAAGGTACGTTTTCAACCACCGATCACAGCGTCACGCTGGTCGACCTGCCGGGCACCTACTCCCTGACCACTATCTCCTCGCAAACCTCGCTCGATGAACAAATCGCCTGCCACTACATTTTAAGCGGCGACGCCGACTTACTGATTAACGTCGTCGATGCTTCAAACCTTGAGCGCAACCTCTATCTGACGCTGCAACTGCTGGAACTGGGCATTCCCTGCATCGTGGCGCTCAATATGCTCGATATCGCGGAAAAACAGCAAATCCGCATTGATATCGACGCCCTCTCCGCCCGTCTGGGTTGCCCGGTGGTTCCGCTGGTTTCCACGCGTGGACGCGGGATCGACGCCCTGAAGCTGGCGGTTGACCGTTATCAAAGTAACGATGAGATTGAACTGGTGCATTACGCGGCTCCCCTGTTACGGGAAGCAGAGAACCTGGCGCGCGCGATGCCGGAATCCATCCCTGAGAAACAGCGCCACTGGCTCGGGATGCAGATGCTGGAAGGCGATATCTACAGCCGCGCCTACGCAGGCGATGCGGCGGACAAACTCGATATCGCGCTGGCTAACCTGAACGACGAACTGGATGACCCTGCACTGCATATCGCCGATGCGCGTTATCAAAGCATCTCCGCCATTTGCGACAGCGTCAGTAACACGCTGACCGCCGAGCCCAGCCGCTTCACCGCGGCGGTGGATAAAATCGTGCTCAACCGCGTGCTGGGGCTACCGATTTTCCTGTTCGTGATGTACCTGATGTTCCTGCTGGCGATTAACATCGGCGGCGCATTGCAGCCTATTTTCGATGGCGGCTCGGTCGCTATCTTTATTCACGGCATTCAATGGGTTGGGGCAACGCTGCACTTCCCGGAATGGCTGACCATTTTCCTTGCACAAGGGATTGGCGGCGGGATCAACACCGTGCTGCCACTGGTGCCGCAAATCGGCATGATGTACCTGTTCCTCTCCTTCCTTGAAGACTCCGGCTACATGGCGCGTGCCGCATTCGTGATGGACCGTTTAATGCAGTCGCTTGGCCTGCCGGGCAAATCCTTCGTACCGCTGATTGTCGGTTTCGGCTGTAACGTGCCCTCGGTGATGGGCGCACGTACACTCGATGCGCCGCGTGAACGCTTGATGACCATTATGATGGCACCGTTTATGTCCTGCGGCGCACGTCTGGCGATCTTCGCCGTCTTCGCGGCGGCCTTCTTTGGTCAGCAGGGCGCGCTGGCTGTATTTTCGCTTTACGTGCTGGGCATTGTGATGGCGATCCTCACCGGTCTGATGCTGAAATACACCATCATGCGTGGTGAAGCCTCGCCGTTCGTGATGGAGCTGCCGGTTTATCACATTCCGCATCTCAAGAGCTTGTTTATCCAGACCTGGCAACGCCTGAAAGGTTTTGTAGTTCGCGCGGGTAAAGTCATCGTTATCGTCAGTATTTTCCTGAGTGCGCTGAACAGCTTCTCGCTGAGCGGCCAGGCGGTTGATAACATCAATGACTCTGCCCTCGCCTCTGTCAGCCGTCAGTTAACGCCGCTGCTGAAACCGATTGGCGTGCATGAAGACAACTGGCAGGCGGCAGTGGGCCTGTTTACCGGGGCGATGGCGAAAGAAGTGGTGGTCGGTACGCTGAACACCCTCTACACCGCTGAAAATATCCAGGAAGAAGATTTCGACCCGGCCACCTTTAGCCTGACCGATGAGCTTTTAGGCGCAGCCGATGAAACCTGGCAGAGCCTGAAAGACACCTTCAGCCTGAGCGTGCTGGCGAACCCAATCGAAGCCAGTAAGGGCGATGGGGAAATGGCGACCGGTGCAATGGGCGTGATGAGCAGCAAATTCGGCAGCGCGGCAGCAGCCTACAGCTACCTGATTTTCGTCCTGCTCTACATTCCGTGCATTTCGGTAATGGGCGCGATTGCCCGCGAATCCAGCCGTGGCTGGATGGGCTTCTCGGTACTGTGGGGGCTGAATATCGCCTACTCACTGTCTACGCTGTTCTATCAGGTCACCAGCTTCAAACAGCATCCACAATACAGCCTGGTGTGCATTCTGGCGGTGATTCTGTTTAACGTAATCGTGATTGGCGCGCTGCGCCGGGCTCGTAGCCGCGTAGATGTGAACCTGCTGGCGACGCGTAAAACCGTTCATGCCCACGAAACCTCTGGCAGTTGCCACTAAGGAGAGGTGATGGCATCGTTAATTGAGGTTCGCGATATGCTGGCACTGCAAGGGCGCATGGAAGCATCACAGCTCAGCGCGCAGTTACACACGCCGCAGCCGATGATCGATGCCATGCTGGAACGTCTGGAAGCAATGGGCAAAGCCCGTCGCATACAGGAAGAGGTGGATGGCTGTCTGTCAGGAAGATGTAAGCAGTGCCCGGAAGGACGCGCTTGCCTGAGCGAATGGTGGGTGCTGTGCTGATGACAGAGTGCGCTTTGTTCTTGCCGGATGCGGCGTAAACGCCTTATCCGGCCTACAAAATAGTGCAAATTCAATATATTGCAGAAACCTGTAGACCTGATAAGCATAGCGCATCAGGCAATGTTGCGTTTGCTATCACTCTCAAGCGGGCCCGAAGACCCGCTTTTTTAATTACTTGTAAACGTCTGCGTTACCGTGCACGGTTTTTTCATTCTTTGAACCGGCGATAATCACATAGTACTTCCCGCCCAGCTCATCCGCTTTTTTTGACAAATCGCGCTTCGCATCCATCGGTGAAGTGGTGCGTGAGGTCGTGATTTCACCAATTTTGGTGAGATTCATCTTCGCGACATCTTCTTTCTGAATTTCTTTCGCCGCTAATGCACCGAAAGAGAGCGAGCCCATAACCAGCGTCGCGACAATACCTGTAACGAGTTTCATAACGTTATCCTTATATAAGTTTTTGTTTTATATACGGTACGCAACGGCTATCAACGCATTAAGCGTACCGGCAGGATAAGTATTATTCCGCTTTGAAACTTTTGCCATGTGGGCGCAAAAATTAAATTTTAGCGTCAGCAAACTCGCGAATAACCTGACAAAATTCATCCGGATGCGAGATAAACGGTGCATGGGCGGCTTTGGAAAAAAGGTACGATTCACTCTGTGGCCACAGGGCATCAAGCTCAGGAACTATCTTGCGCGGTACCAGACCATCCAGTCGGCCATAAAGACGCAGGAAAGGTTTCTCCAGCGAGGTCAGCGCCTGACGCAAATCAGCGGTTTTCAGGATCTCCAGCCCGCCATTAAGCGCATCGACGGTCGGCATCGGCAGTGAAAGCACTGTGCTTTTCAGCGCACGCGCATCCTGCCTGGCGCTTTCCGTGCCCAGCGTTTGCAGTGCGAGGAAACGCTCAACGGTACGCTGAAAATCTTCGCTCAATTGCTGCTGGAAGCCCGCCAGAATCTCGGGCTTGATACCGGCCCAGTCGTCCTGCGCACAGAAGCAAGGTGATGATGCGACGGTAATCAGCGCCTGGACGCGTTGTGGATGCGTCAGGGCTATCTGGCTCGCCACCAGCCCGCCGAGGCTCCAGCCCAACCAAATCGCCTGTTCAGGTGCCTGTGCCAGAACACGCTCCGCCATCGCATCCAGCGACATTGCACCGAAATCACGGCTGCGGCCAAAGCCTGGCAGGTCGACAAGATGCAGCGTGAAATGCGCGCTCAGTTCCGCCGTGATGCAATCCCACACCTGCGCATTCAGCCCCCATCCGTGCAGCAGCACAAGATGACAATCTCCTTCACCTTTGGTTTGCCACCAAACGTTGTTCATCAGTTATTGTTCCCACATCCAGCTTTCGAGGTGCAATATGCTAACAGTCCACAGCTTGTGCTGGCTATGCCAAATGCCGCTGGCCATTTCACAATGGGGCGTCTGCTCCCGCTGCGCGCGAACGTTATTCAACACACAACCGCGCTGCCCACAGTGCGGCCTTCCGGCGGCGGCCGGGCATGTCGTATGTGGGCGCTGCCTGCGTAAGGCACCGCCCTGGAGCCGGTTAATAGCGGTAAATGATTATCTCCCGCCGCTCAGTCATTTGATTCATGAATTTAAATTCTGCGATAAACCGGAGCTCGCCCCGATTCTGGCACGGCTAATGCTGCTGAAGGCGCGGCAAACGCCGGAATTCCCCCGGCCAGACCGGCTCATCAGCGTGCCGCTTTGGCAGCGGCGTCACTGGCGACGGGGATTTAATCAGAGCGACCTGTTGTGTCACTCGCTCGCGAAATGGCTCGGCTGCGCCTGGCATCCCCACGCGCTTAAACGCGTGCGAAAAACCGCCACCCAGCACCAGCTCAGCGCAAGGTTACGCGCCCACAACCTGAAAAATGCCTTCCGGCTTGAATTACCGGTTAAGGGGCTCCATATGGTGATTGTGGATGATGTCGTCACCACGGGCAGCACTGTCGCCGAAATTTCCCGCCTGCTTTTGCGAAACGGCGCGGCGAGCGTTCAGGTATGGTGCCTGTGTCGCACCTTGTAGACCCCCTCTGATGGGCGTATTATAACCAACTAAAGTAGTCAACTATTAGGCCAAAGCTATGATCCGTATTTCCGATGCTGCACAAGCGCACTTTGCCAAACTGCTGGTAAATCAGGAAGAAGGTACACAAATCCGCGTATTTGTTATCAATCCTGGCACGCCAAACGCAGAATGTGGCGTTTCTTATTGCCCGCCGGATGCGGTGGAAGCAAGTGACACTGCCCTGAAATTTGAACAACTCACCGCTTATGTCGATGAGCTGAGCGCACCGTATCTGGAAGATGCGGAAATTGATTTTGTTACCGACCAGTTGGGTTCTCAGCTGACCCTGAAAGCGCCTAACGCCAAAATGCGTAAAGTGTCTGATGATGCGCCGCTGATGGAGCGCGTTGAATACATGATTCAGTCGCAGGTTAACCCGCAGCTGGCCGGCCACGGTGGCCGCGTGACGCTGATGGAAATCACCGACGAAGGTTACGCGATTCTTCAGTTCGGCGGCGGCTGTAACGGTTGCTCGATGGTAGACGTGACGCTGAAAGAAGGGATTGAAAAGCAGCTGCTTGCCGAATTCCCGGAACTAAAAGGCGTGCGCGACCTGACCGAACACCAGCGCGGCGAACACTCTTACTACTAAGTTTTACCCCCTTCCCTTTTGCCCGGTGGCGCTGCGCTTACCGGGCCTACGGTTTTGTGCTCGCTGTTGCCCGATGCGCTTTGCTTATCGGGCCTACGTGACTGTGCCTGCTATTGCCCGATCGGGCCTACGTTTTGTGCAGATTTTGTAGGCCGGATAAGGCGCAAGCCGCATCCGGCGAATGTCTCACCCCGCACCTATCCACCACCGTAATGTTACCGCGCAACATGGCTCGCAATTCCCTATACACATCTTTGCAAAACCCCGGCAAATAGTATGACATCTGTCGCAATTTTTACATTTATGCTGCACAGGTAATTCTCACTCCCGCATGTTACCCGTATCATCCGCCCCATAGCGTCGTCACGCAGATCAATAGCCAGCTATCCTTTAGCTGGCATAAGTGAGATTCCGACGCAAAGAAGTGTGTCCACCCTCTCCGGGGACAATTGGACGTTGTCACTGAAACAATGACGTTACCCATATAAATTAAAGGCCAGGTGCATCATGCCATTAGTCATAGTAGCTATCGGGGTTATCCTGTTATTACTGCTGATGATCCGTTTTAAAATGAACGGCTTTATTGCCCTTATCCTGGTGGCGCTCGCCGTCGGGTTAATGCAGGGAATGCCGCTCGACAAAGTCATCGTCTCCATCAAAAACGGTGTAGGTGGAACCCTGGGCAGCCTTGCGCTGATTATGGGCTTCGGCGCAATGCTCGGAAAACTGCTGGCAGACTGCGGCGGTGCTCAGCGTATCGCCACCACGCTTATCGAAAAATTCGGTCGTAAAAATATTCAGTGGGCAGTGGTTCTGACCGGTTTCACCGTCGGTTTTGCCCTGTTCTATGAAGTCGGCTTCGTCCTGTTGCTGCCGCTGGTGTTCACCATCGCCGCTTCCGCACGTATTCCGCTGCTGTATATCGGTGTGCCGATGGCTGCTGCGCTGTCCGTTACGCACGGCTTCCTGCCGCCGCACCCAGGCCCAACTGCGATTGCAACCATCTTCCACGCAGACATGGGTAAAACCCTGCTGTACGGTACGCTGCTGGCCATCCCGACCGTAATTCTGGCGGGCCCGGTTTATGCGCGCTGCCTGAAAAGCATCGATAAGCCGATTCCGGAAGGCCTGCACAACCCGAAAACCTTCACTGAAGAAGAAATGCCTTCTTTCAGCGTGAGCGTCTGGACGGCTCTGGTTCCGGTTATTCTGATGGCCCTGCGCGCCATTGCAGAAATGGTGCTGCCGAAAGGCCACGCGGTGCTGCCGTACGCTGAGTTTTTCGGTGACCCGGTCATGGCAACGCTTATTGCCGTCCTGATTGCCGTGTTCACGTTCGGACTGAATCGTGGTCGTAACATGGATCAGGTGAACGATACGCTGACCTCATCCATCAAAATCATTGCCATGATGCTGTTGATCATCGGCGGTGGCGGCGCATTCAAACAGGTTCTGGTTGATAGTGGCGTGGACAAATACATCGCTTCAATGATGCATGGCTCCAGCGTTTCTCCGCTGCTGATGGCCTGGTCTATCGCCGCCGTGCTGCGTATCGCACTGGGTTCTGCTACCGTTGCAGCAATTACTGCTGGTGGTATCGCAGCCCCGCTGATTGCCACTACTGGCGTGAGCCCGGAGCTGATGGTTATCGCGGTTGGTTCCGGTAGCGTTATCTTCTCTCACGTGAACGATCCAGGTTTCTGGCTGTTCAAAGAGTACTTCAACCTGACTATCGGCGAGACCATCAAATCCTGGTCGATGCTGGAAACCATCATCTCCGTGTGTGGTCTGGTAGGTTGTCTGCTGCTCGGAATGGTTGTTTGATGTGAGATTTTCCCCCTCACCCTTACCCTCTCCCTTAGGGAGAGGGAACCGATTGTGCCAGTGGTCAGGTATGTGCGGTTTTCTCCCTCTCCCTAAGGGAGAGGGCCGGGGTGAGGGGAATACTTTGCTTCGCGTTTACTTCTTCTTACCTGCCGCTTTACGCCGCTTATCCAAATCCTTAATCAGCTTATTCACCCGTTCATCGGCAAACATCTGCTCAAGACTGGTAGTCAGCTTTCGACGCCAGTTTTTGTACTGATCGCTGGTACCAGGGATATTGACCGGCTCTTCCATATTCAGCCAGTCTTCCGGTTGCAGCCCCAGCAGTGCGCTGTTGCTGTCAGCGATATAGCGCTGCATACCGCGGTTGAGCGTGTCGGTCATGCTCATCAAACTGGCTTTATGTCCGGCACGTTTTGGCAGCACGCCATATTTGTGTAACGCATCCAGCAAGCCCTGCTTCGCCAGTTCGCGATCCTGATACAAACCACGCAGCACCACTTCATCCGGATAAAGCCCCAGCGCCCGACCGAGCGTCAGGTCACCGCTTTCCCAGTAGCCGCGCAGCGTCGGCAGATCATGGGTAGTGGCAACCGCCATGGATTGTTCCGGGTAGGCTTTTGGTGCGCGGAAGGTTTTGTCGCTGTCATTTTCGAAGTAGAGCACTTTGTACGAGTAAACCCCGCTTTTGCGCAGCTTGCCGACAATCTCCACCGGTACGGTACCGAGATCTTCACCAATCACCATGCAGCGATGACGTTTACTCTCCAGCGCCAGAATCGACAGTAAATCATCCACCGGGTAATGCACATACGCGCCGTGGTCTGCCGTTTCACCGTAAGGGATCCACCACAGACGCAGCACGGACATCACATGGTCTATACGCAGCGCGCCGCAGTTTTTCATGTTTGCGCGCAGCAGGTCGATAAACGGCTCGTAGGCACGCGCGGTAATGATGTGCGGATCCATCGGCGGCAGGCCCCAGTTTTGCCCCAACGGCCCAAGGATATCCGGTGGTGCACCCACTGACGCTTTCAGGCAGTAAAGCTCACGGTCACACCAGGTTTCCGCGCCGCCTTCCGCCACGCCCACAGCCAGGTCGCGATAGAGGCCAATCGGCATGTCATATTGCTGGCTTTCCTGCCAGCAGGCAGCAAACTGAGTGTACGCCAGCCATTGCAGCCAAAGATAGAAATCGACTTCATCGGCATGTTGCTCGCAGAAGGCGCGGACTTCCGGGCTATCGACGTCCTGATACGCTTCCGGCCAGGCAGGCCAGCCCCAGCGCAGTTTGTCGATTTTCACCTGGTTGGCGTGCAGCGCGTCATACGCCGCCTGCCAATAGAGGCTGTCACCTTCACGTTCAACAAAGTGGCGGAACTGGGTCATCTGCGCGTCATCGCGTTTAGCAAAACGCGTCCACGCCATACGCAGCGCGGTCATTTTCAGTTCCGTTACCGCCGTATAATCAACCCAAACCGCATCGCAGGCGGCCTTCAGCGCGTTCTGCGTAGCCGGTTTTTTCCACCAGGCCTGCGCTTCTTCGCTGTGCTGGAAATCCTCCACCGCGTTGACGTCGATATAAATGACATTCAGCCAGCGGCGTGAAGACGGGCTGTACGGGCTGGCGCTTTCCGGGTTCGCCGGGTAGAGCGCGTGAATCGGGTTGAGGCCAATAAATGCCCCGCCGCGTTTGGCTATCTCAGGCAGCATCGCTTTCAGGTCGCCAAAGTCGCCAATTCCCCAGTTCTTTTCAGAACGCAGGGTATAGAGCTGCACGCAGGCGCCCCACAGTTTTTCTTTCTCTTTCAACGCCAGCGGTTCGTAGCAGCGTTCCGGGGCAACAATCACCCGGCAATGCCAGCGTTCATCAGACTGAGTCAGCGTGAGGGAGTGATAGCCCTCAGGCAGCCGCGCGGGCAGCGCCAGGTTTTTGCCTCCTGTCGCTTCGCCCTGATACTGCTTGCCCTCTTCGGTGGTCAGCAGCCAGTGAAACTCACCGCTGCCTTCAACCGTCAGGGCCATTTTTTTGCCATGCGTCCAGACCATGACGTTTGGGACGGGCGTCACCGCCACTTTCGTGGCGGTAGCGTGCATTGCGTCCAGCAAACGCCGTTTGGTGTCAGCACCGATAGACTGCGGTTTACCGTGCGCATTGATATAGTTGGGGCTGATCCCCGCCGCCAGCGCGGCATTGTCGAGGCGTTTGCTTTCCATAGGCCTGTCCTTAGCGTTTTGCCTGCCAGATACGTTTCTGATAATCGCGGATGGAGCGATCGGAGCTAAACATGCCGCAGCGCGCGGTATTCAGGATAGTGGCGCGAGTCCACGCTTCCTGGTCGCGATACAGCACATCAACCTGCTTCTGCGCTTCCACATAGGCTTCAAAATCGGCCAGCACCAGGTACGGGTCGCCGCCTTTCAGCAGGCTGTGCAACATCTGGTCGAACGCGTGTTTGTCGCCATCGCTGTATTTACCGCTCTCCAGCTCTTTAAGCACCGCATCCAGCAGTTTGTCTTTCTTGCGCCATTTCAGCGGGTCGTAACCTTTGGCTTTCAGCGCCTTCACCTGTTCTACGGTGTTGCCGAAAATGAAGATGTTTTCATCGCCAACCACTTCCGCGATTTCCACGTTCGCACCATCCAGCGTGCCAACCGTCAACGCACCGTTCAGCGCCAGCTTCATGTTGCCAGTACCAGACGCTTCTTTCCCTGCGGTAGAGATCTGCTCGGAGACATCCGCCGCCGGGATCATTTTTTCCGCCGCCGACACACAGTAATCCGGCAGGAAGACCACTTTCAGCTTGTCGCCCACTTTCGGATCGTTGTTGATCGCTTCTGCCACCTTGTTAATCGCGAAGATAATGTTCTTCGCCAGGTAGTAGCCCGGAGCGGCTTTCGCGCCGAACAGGAATACGCGCGGTACGCGGTCTGCCTGCGGGTTCTCGCGGATCTCTTTATACAGCGCCAGAATGTGCAGCAGGTTCAGGTGCTGACGTTTGTACTCATGCAGGCGTTTGATCTGAATATCAAAAATCGCCTGAGTATTGATTTCAATGCCGGTACGCGCTTTCACGAACTCAGCCAGACGCTCTTTGTTGGCCTGTTTGATCTCACGGTATGTCTGGCGGAATTTGGCGTCGTCAGCGAATTTTTCCAGATTGATCAACTGGTCGAGATCGTTCGCCCACTCTTTCTTCAGCGACTTATCGAGCAGCGCAGCCAGTGCCGGGTTGCACTGTTTGATCCAGCGACGTGGCGTAATGCCGTTGGTGACGTTATGGAATTTGTTCGGCCACAGCTGGTGATATTCCGGGAAGAGATCTTTCACCACCAGGTCGGAGTGCAGCGCGGCGACGCCGTTCACCGCAAAACCACTGACCACGCACATGTTCGCCATGCGCACCTGTTTGTCATGCACGACCGCCAGTTTCGCCCACACCGCTTTGTCGCCCGGCCAGGTTTTATCCACCAGCTTCTTAAAGCGGGCGTTGATTTCGTTGATAATCTGCATATGGCGCGGCAGCAGCGCTTTAATCAGTTTTTCATCCCAGCACTCGAGCGCTTCCGGCATCAGGGTGTGGTTGGTGTAGGCGAACGTTTTGCTGGTGATAGCCCAGGCGTCGTCCCAGCTCAGCTGGTGCTCATCAATCAGCACGCGCAGCAGTTCCGGAATGGCGATCGTCGGGTGCGTATCGTTAAGCTGAATGACTTCGAAATTCGCCAGTTCATGCAGTTTGCGGCCCGCCAGATGATGACGGCGCAGAATGTCAGCAACCGAACAGGCGCACTGGAAGTACTGCTGCATCAGGCGCAGTTTTTTACCCGCCGTGTGGTTGTCATTCGGGTAAAGCACTTTTGTCAGTTTTTCGACGTCGATGCCCTGCTGTTCTGCGCGCAGGAAGTCGCCGTCGTTGAATTTGGTCAGGTTAAATGGATGCGCGTGCTTCGCCTGCCACAGACGCAGCGGTTGTGCGACGCCGTTACGGTAACCCAGTACCGGCAGATCCCAGGCTTCACCGGTAATTTCAAATGCCGGAGTCCAGTGGCCCTCTTTGCTGACTTTGCCACCGATACCAACCAGCACATCCAGCGCCGCGTTGTGGCGGAACCACGGGTAGCTCCCGCGCTGCCAGTCATCCGGCGCTTCCATCTGCTGACCCTCTACGAAGGACTGACGGAACAGGCCATATTGATAGTTCAGGCCGTAGCCCGTTGCCGACTGCCCCACGGTCGCCATGGAGTCGAGGAAGCACGCCGCCAGACGCCCCAGACCGCCGTTGCCCAGCGCCGGATCGGTCTCTTCTTCCAGCAGGTCTGTCAGGTTTATATTAAACGGCTTCAACGCATCGCTCACGCCTTCATACCAGCCGAGGTTCAACAGGTTATTACCGGTCAGTCGACCAATCAGAAACTCCATCGAAATGTAGTTTACATGGCGTTGATCCTTCGCCGGTTTCGCTACGGGCTGAGCGGACAGCATTTCTGCCAGCGCACCGCTCACAGCCTGCCACCACTGGTGAGAGTTCATCTCAGAAGCCGCCTGTAAACCAAATCGTTGCCACTGACGCGTCAGGGCCGCCTGAAACAGTTCTTTATTGAAGGTTGGCTGTGACATAGGGAATTCGAGTCCTTTTTACATAAACGTTAGTGATAGTTTGCCTGGCTGACTGTGTGTCTTCCTCATCCCGTCCCGGATTAGGCGGGGAGGAGTCGCAGGGATGAGCGAAAAGTGTGATCGCAGACACTATTACGTTAGTGACAAACCCTGAGATTGCGCAAATTTCACACGCTCTCAGGCGGCCATCCATTCTGCCTGGCGGCAGTTTCGGGTATCAGAACGAAGATATCCGCGCGGCATGTCAAAAAAATGAAATGGTGTTTTTCCTAATTTACATTCTCAAGGAAATAGTCACTCTGATGAAATACCCTGAAACGAAAATAAGATGATTCATAAGCCAAATAGCGCATCCGACGGCAAATTTATTAGTAGTTTAATTAACCCCATGGTGTTTGTTCCTTTTTCAGAGTTTTACTCTTTTTGACAAACCCAGACACCACGCGCTCTGTAACCGGTCTCCGTAATTTAAATAGGCGATAAGAAGATTTGTGACAGAGTGCAAATTCGCAAACATCAAAAACGGACATAACTTGCAATAGATTGTCATTTGGCCGACCTTTGTATTGATTAATTACGAGCCCTAAAAAAAATCTTTTTCTCTCCTCACAGTGAAGTGATTGCTATGTTGATTCCGTCAAAATTAAGTCGACCCGTCCGTCTTGAACACACAGTGATTCGGGAACGGCTGCTGGCGAAGCTTTCAGGCGCGAACAATTATCGTCTGGCGCTGATCACCAGCCCTGCAGGTTATGGCAAGACGACGCTCATTTCACAGTGGGCGGCGGGAAAAAACGAACTGGGTTGGTACTCTCTTGATGAAGGGGATAACCAGCAGGAACGGTTCGCCAGCTACCTTATCGCCGCGATTCAGCAGGCGACGGGCGGCCATTGCAGCGCCAGTGAAAACATGGTGCAAAAACGCCAGTATGCGAGCCTGTCGTCACTGTTTTCGCAGCTTTTTGTCGAACTCAGCGAATGGCAGAAACCGCTGTATCTGGTGATTGATGACTATCACCTGATCACCAACCCGGTGATCCACGACGCCATGCGCTTTTTCCTGCGCCATCAGCCGGAAAACCTGACGCTGGTCGTTCTGTCGCGTAATTTACCGCAGTTGGGTATCGCCAACCTGCGTGTGCGCGACCAACTGCTGGAAATCGGCAGTCAACAACTGGCCTTTAACCACTCTGAAACCAAACAATTCTTCGACTGCCGCCTCACCTCACCTATTGAGTTGGCAGAGAGTGGCCGTCTGTGTGACGACGTTGCCGGTTGGGCGACGGCGTTGCAGCTGATCGCCCTGTCGGCACGGCAGCGTAATAACGCCACGCAGCACTCCGCCCGCCGTCTCTCCGGCATTAACGCGAGCCATCTGTCCGATTATCTGGTTGATGAAGTGCTCGATAACGTGGAGCCTGCCACGCGTAATTTCCTGCTCAAAAGCTCGCTGCTACGCTCGATGAACGACGCGCTCATTGTGCGCGTCACCGGCGAAGAAAATGGCCAGATGCGCCTGGAAGAGATTGAGCGTCAGGGGTTGTTCCTGCAACGCATGGATGACTCCGGTGAGTGGTTTAACTATCACCCGCTGTTCTGTAGTTTCCTGCGCCAGCGCTGTCAGTGGGAACTGGCGACAGAGTTACCCGATATTCATCGCGCCGCCGCCGAAAGCTGGATGGCGCAAGGCTTCCCGAGCGAGGCGATCCATCACGCCCTTGCGGCGGGCGATCCAAAAATGCTGCGCGATATCCTGCTGAATCACGCCTGGGGTCTGTTCCATCACAGCGAACTCGCGCTGCTGGAAGAATCGCTCTCCGCCCTGCCGTGGGAAAGCCTGCTGGAAAACCCACGTCTGGTGCTGTTACAGGCATGGCTTATGCAAAGCCAGCATCGCTACAGCGAAGTTAATACCCTGCTGGCGCGTGCCGAGCAGGAGATGGACTTCGAGATGGACAAAGCCCTGCATGGCGATTTCAACGCCCTGCGCGCGCAGGTGGCAATCAACGATGGCGACCCGGAAGAAGCCGAACGTCTGGCAATGGTTGCCCTTGATGAGCTGCCGCTGGCAAGCTTCTACAGCCGTATCGTCGCCACCTCAGTGCACGGCGAAGTGCTGCACTGTAAAGGGCAACTGGGTCAATCGTTGTCTGTGATGCAGCAAACGGAGCAGATGGCGCGGCGTCATGATGTCTGGCACTACGCCCTGTGGAGCCTGATTCAACAAAGTGAAATTCTGTTTGCCCAGGGCTTTTTACAGGCCGCCTGGGAGTGCCAGGAAAAGGCATTCCAGCTGGTGCGCGATCAGCACCTCGAACAACTGCCTATGCACGAGTTCCTGCTGCGCATTCGCGCGCAGTTACTGTGGGCGTGGGCGCGTCTGGACGAGGCTGAAGCCAGTGCGCGTACCGGCATGGACGTGCTGGTTAACTATCAGCCACAGCAGCAGCTTCAGTGCCTGGCCCTACTGGTGCAATGTTCTCTGGCGCGCGGCGATCTCGACAATGCTCGCAGCCATCTGAACCGTCTGGAAAATTTACTCGGCAATGGCCCGTATCACAGCGACTGGGTCTCTAACGCCGACAAAGTGCGCGTCATTTACTGGCAAATGGTCGGCGATAAAAAATCCGCCGCCAACTGGCTGCGCCATACGCCAAAACCGGCATTCGCCAACAACCACTTCCTGCAAAGCCAGTGGCGCAACATCGCCCGTGTTCAGATCCTGCTCAGCGAATTTGATGCCGCTGAAATGGTGCTGGAAGAGTTGAACGAAAATGCGCGTTCGCTGCGTCTGATGAGCGATCTCAACCGCAACCTGCTGTTGTTGAATCAACTGTACTGGCAGGCCGGAAGGAAAAATGAAGCCCAGCACGTGCTGCTGGAAGCACTGACGCTGGCCAACCGCACCGGGTTTATCAGCCACTTTGTGATTGAAGGTGAAGCGATGGCGCAGCAACTGCGCCAGCTAATTCAGCTCAACACGCTGCCGGAACTTGATCAGCATCGCGCTCAGCGTATCCTGCGCGAAATCAATCAACATCATCGGCATAAGTTTGCGCATTTTGACGAGAACTTCGTCGAACGTCTGCTGAATCACCCGGAAGTGCCAGAGCTTATCCGTACCAGCCCGCTCACTCAGCGTGAATGGCAGGTGCTGGGTCTAATCTACTCCGGCTACAGTAATGAACAAATTGCCGGTGAGCTGGACGTCGCCGCCACCACCATCAAGACGCATATTCGTAATTTGTACCAAAAACTGGGCGTAGCGCATCGTCAGGATGCAGTACAGCATGCGCAACATCTGCTGAAAATGATGGGATATGGTGTTTAATATATTTGGATGGTGAATTACACGCCATCCGAATATATTATATATTAATTTCCACGCCCAGGAAGAGATAGCTACGTCACATTAGAGAAGAAACATAAATCAGAAGTGAAAAATTAGAATATTTCTTCTTCGTCCCACCTTTTATAACTACCACGCGAGTTGGCACGTTATAAAAGGGTGAATATATGTCGGCATTAACCGAAAAAGTCAGTGCTAAAGAGAAATTTGGATTTGGTTTGGGCGATGCCGCAAGCCATATCGTTTTCGATTCCTCTGTTGCTATTCTGGCGTACTTCTACACAAATATTTATGGCTTACCCCCAGCCGTTATGGGGACATTATTTTTAGTCGTCAGAGTTCTTGACGCTATTACCGATCCGATCATGGGGGCCATTGCGGACCAGACAAAAAGTCGCTGGGGTCGTTTTCGTCCATGGCTGTTAATTATCTGCGTACCGTTTGCCGTTAGCTGTATTTTGGTTTATTCCACGCCAGACTTCGATCAGACCGGAAAAATTATTTACGCCGTTATCGCCTATATATTTATGACATTAATGTATACCGCGATTAATATTCCTTACTGCTCGCTCGGCGCAGCCATTACTGCCGATCCGTCAGAAAACCTCTCGCTGCAATCCTGGCGTTTTGCCATCGCGCCTATCGGCGGAGCAATGGGTACAGCGTTGATTCTACCGCTGGCAGACTTCCTCGCACCGGGCGATCGCGCAAGCGGTATGCAATGGGCGATGGGAATATTTGGCGTGATTGGTTGCATTATGTTCCTCATCTGCTTCCTGACCACCAAAGAACGTATTGAGCCGTTGAAAGAAGAAAACCTGAATATTCTGCGCGACGTGAAAATTCTGGCGAAAAACGATCAGTGGTGGATTCTGTCGGTTTATAATCTGGCAATGCTGTGTGGTGTGGTTGTGCGCGGCAGTTTACTGGTCTATTTCGTGCAATATATCCTCAATCAGGGTAGCAGCGTTATTTCCATGTTTATGCTGGCGACAACGGTCGCTGCGGTGGTCGGAAGCCTGGCCGCGAAACCATTGGGTTCAAAAGTATGTAAAATCCGCGCGTCTGTGTGGGTAAACATTCTGAGCGCCTTAATTGGATTGCTGTTCCTTGTATTGCCGAGCGAATACTGGATCCCTGCATTTATCGTTCACATTATTCTGAATGTATTACAGGGTATTAACGCGCCGCTACAGTGGTCAATGATCACCGACGCCAACAACTATGGCGAATGGAAAACCCAACGTCGTATTACGGGTATGAACGTCGCAGCGAATATCTTTATCATCAAACTGGGCGTGGCAATTGGCGGGGCGCTCACCGGCTGGGGTCTGGCTTTCTATGGCTATCAGGCTGGCGTCGAGCAGCAGTCTGCCGAAGCAATTCGCGGCGTACTGATTCTGTTCACCGTGCTACCGGCTATCTTCTATCTGATTACCGCAATTTCCATTCGCTTCTATCAACTGACGGAAGACAAAATGAATACCATCGTGACTGACCTGAGCAAAGGGCAGTTCCAGATGTAATCGATGCCTCCGGCCTACAAGCACTCCGTAGGCCGGATAAGGCGTAGCCGCATCCGGCACTTCTCACCGTTACTCCCGACACAACTCCAGTTGGATGTTATGTTCGGCAATCACCTTCATCACCCCATCCGGCGGCAGGGTATCTGTATAAACCGCATCGACCATGCTGATACTGCCCATATTCACCATCGCATTACGACCAAACTTAGAATGGTCGACCACCAGCATGACATGGCGCGAGTTCTCAATAATGGCACGCTTGGTACGCACTTCATGGTAATCAAACTCAAGCAGCGAACCGTCGCTGTCGATACCGCTAATCCCCAGAATGCCGAAATCGAGGCGGAACTGGGAGATAAAATCGAGCGTGGCTTCACCGATAATCCCACCGTCACGGCTACGCAATTCGCCGCCCGCAAGGATAATACGGAAATCCTCTTTCACCATCAGTGTGTTCGCCACGTTGAGGTTATTGGTGACGATACGCAGATCGCTGTGATTAAGTAGGGCGTGAGCGACCGCTTCCGGCGTGGTGCCGATATCGATAAACAGCGTAGAGCCGTTCGGAATTTCGCTGGCCACCTTGCGGGCAATGCGTTCTTTCTCCGCCGTTTGCGTCGATTTTCGGTCGTGCCACGAAGCGTTTACCGAGCTTGATGGCAACGCCGCACCGCCATGATGGCGCAGGATCATCTTCTGCTCCGCAAGGTCGTTCAGGTCGCGGCGGATGGTTTGTGGACTAACGGAAAAGTGCTCCACCAGTTCTTCAGTGCTGACATAGCCCTGCAATTTAACCAGCTCAATTATCGCGTCATGACGTTGTGTTTGTTTCATGGTGAGTCCCTGAAAAATTTACGCGCGCTTTCGCGCATTTAGCGTATCGACAAACGCCATCGCCAGACCGACCACCAGGCCGGTAACATGTGCGCCATTGGCAATCGACATGCCAAAAAGATCAAACCAACCGGCAACCAGCCAGACCAACGAAAAGATAATCAACCCACGCTGCAGGTAAATTCCGCTGTCCGGATCGCGCTCGCCGCGCAGCCAGACGTACCCCATCAGCGCATACACCACGCCAGACAACCCGCCAAACCAGGGGCCGCTAAACTGATGCTGTATAAAACCGCTCAACAGCGCGCTGATGGCGGTAATCACCACCAGTTTACCGCTGCCAATGCGTTTCTCCACCGCCCCGCCGAGATACCACCACCACAGCAGGTTAAACAAAATATGTAGCACCGAGAAATGCATCAGCGCGTGGCTAAAGTAGCGCCAGGCTTCAAACTGCACTGAACTGTCATAGGGCCATGCCAGCCAGATCATCACAGCCTGATCGCCCACCACGTTCATCAGGACGAAAACCAGAATACAGGCGATCATCACCGCCATGGTCACCGGCCCCGCGTTCGCTTTCAGCGTTTCGAGGAACGGGAAACGACGATAGTGCAACCCGCTATTGGTGTGGCCCGCTTGCCAGCTCGCCGCCAGATAACGCGGATCTGCCGGGTTTTCCAAAAAGCGGGTCAACTCGGTACGCACGCGTTCGGCCTGGCTTTCATCGGCGAGCCAGACATCACTCTGAGTATGTTGTTGTATTGTCAGGATAACACCCTGCGTCGCCATGTAGTCCACAAAGGCCTGGGCGACGCGTGGGTTAGTAAAAGAGGTGATCATCAACATGCAGAGGGTCGCTTATTCCACACAAAGGGGGACAGTATAACATCGCATTCAAATGCCTAAAGCGCGATGTGCTCAACCTCAGCCGGGAAGTGGCGATGCCAGGCGTCGAAGCCGCCGTCCACGCTATACACTTCATCATAGCCCTGCTGTAACAAATATTGCGCCGCGCCCTTGCTACTGTTGCCGTGATAGCACATCACCATCACCGGCGTGTCAAAATCATTATCGCGCATAAACGCGCCCAGCGTATCGTTGGTCAGATGAAACGCGCCCGGCGTGTGGCCCAGCGCATAGCTCTGCGGGTCACGAATATCTACCAGCACCGCGGTCTGCTGGCGTAATTTCTGGTGCGCTTCTTCTACATTGATACACACAAACTGTTCCATGGTTTTTCATCTCTTTATTGCAGGTGGGCGAACTCACGCCATTTTACCGCCAAGTGTACGTCCTGACGGCAGTGAAACGCCAATATGTTACACACATCACTGTAAATTGTTTTTTTGATGTTACCAAACGCGCGTTTGTTTGCTATTATTTTCGTTATCGAGCATTATTGAGCTATAACGAAAGTGAACGAGGTAGCGAGCATGGAAACCAAAGATCTGATTGTGATAGGTGGCGGGATCAACGGCGCAGGGATCGCAGCGGATGCCGCCGGACGCGGATTATCCGTTTTGATGCTGGAAGCGCAGGATCTGGCATGCGCCACCTCCAGCGCCAGTTCTAAGCTCATCCACGGCGGCCTTCGCTACCTTGAACACTATGAATTTCGCCTGGTGAGCGAAGCGCTCGCCGAGCGTGAAGTGCTGTTAAAAATGGCACCGCATATCGCTTTCCCGATGCGTTTTCGTCTGCCGCATCGCCCGCATCTGCGACCGGCGTGGATGATTCGCATTGGTTTGTTTATGTACGATCACCTGGGCAAACGCACCAGTTTGCCGGGGTCAACCGGTTTGCGTTTTGGCGCAGAATCGGTACTTAAACCAGAAATCGTGCGCGGATTCGAATATTCCGACTGCTGGGTTGACGATGCGCGCCTGGTATTAGCCAACGCGCAGATGGTGGTGCGTAAAGGCGGTGAGGTACTGACTCGCACGCGCGCGACTTCCGCTCGCCGTGAAAATGGCCTGTGGATTGTTGAAGCGGAAGATATCGATACCGGCAAAAAATACACCTGGCAGGCGCGTGGCCTGGTTAACGCCACCGGCCCGTGGGTGAAGCAGTTCTTCGATGATGGTATGCACCTGCCCTCGCCTTACGGCATCCGCCTGATTAAAGGCAGCCATATTGTGGTGCCGCGCGTCCACACGCAGAAACAGGCGTACATCCTGCAAAACGAAGATAAGCGAATTGTGTTCGTGATCCCGTGGATGGATGAGTTTTCGATTATCGGTACGACCGATCAGGAGTACCACGGCGATCCGAAAAATGTCGAAATCGATGAAGGGGAAATCAGCTACCTGCTAAAAGTGTATAACGCACACTTCAAAAAACAGCTGGGGCGTGACGACATCGTCTGGACTTATTCCGGTGTGCGTCCGCTTTGTGATGATGAATCGGATTCACCGCAGGCTATTACCCGCGACTACACGCTGGATGTGCATGACGTCGATAACCAGGCGCCGTTGCTTTCAGTCTTTGGCGGGAAACTCACTACCTATCGTAAGCTTGCCGAGCATGCTCTGGAGAAACTGGCACCGTATTACAAAAATATCGGCCCGGCATGGACTAAAGGCGCAACGCTGCCCGGCGGAGACATCAACGGCGACCGCGATGATTACGCCGCAACCTTACGCCGCCGTTATCCGTTTATCAGCGAATCGCTGGCGCGTCATTTTGCGCGCACCTACGGCAGCAACAGCGAGCTGTTACTGGGTCAGGCGAAAAGTGTGGCTGATTTAGGTGAAGATTTCGGTCATGAGTTTTATGAAGCTGAACTGCGTTACCTGGTTGAGCACGAATGGGTACGCCGCGCCGATGACGCGCTGTGGCGCAGAACGAAACAGGGGATGTGGCTGAACGCCGAACAGCAGTCGCGCGTGGCGCAATGGCTGCTGCAAAATGCGGGAAAGCGTGAACTGTCGCTGGCGTCTTAATAGCAATATCGCCGGACGCCGGTTTATCAATGTACTGAAGGGGCCGATTGGCCCCTTCATATTTTTAGTCCACTACAACCTTACCGGGTCAATATGCCAGATATTTTTGGCATATTCCTGAATCGTGCGGTCAGAAGAGAAGTAGCCCATATTGGCGATATTGTGCATCGCTTTAGTCGTCCACTCTTCCGGGTTACGGTACAGCTCATCCACTTTATCCTGCGTGTCGATATAACTACGGTAATCCGCCAGCACCTGATAGTGGTCGCCAAAGTTGATCAGAGAGTCGACCAGGTCGCGGTAGCGCCCCGGCTCTTCCGGGCTGAATAGCCCACTGCCGATTTGTGTCAGCACCTGATGCAGCTCTTCGTCCTGCTCGTAGTAGTCACGCGGTTTGTAGCCGTTCCGGCGCAGTTCTTCCACTTCTTCGGCGGTGTTGCCGAAGATGAAGATATTGTCTTCGCCCACTTTCTCCTGCATCTCAACGTTTGCGCCATCCAGCGTGCCGATGGTGAGCGCGCCGTTCAGGGCAAACTTCATGTTACTGGTGCCGGAGGCTTCTGTGCCTGCCAGCGAGATCTGCTCGGAGAGATCGGCGGCCGGAATGATCACCTGTGCCAGACTCACGCTGTAGTTCGGCACAAACACCACTTTCAGCTTATCGCCGATTTGCGGATCGTTGTTGATCACATTGGCAACATCGTTGATCAGGTGAATGATGTGCTTCGCCATGTAGTACGCCGATGCCGCTTTCCCGGCAAAGATGTTAACACGCGGCACCCAATCGGCGGTTGGATCGGCCTTGATGCGGTTGTAACGGGTGATCACGTGCAGCACGTTCATTAACTGCCGTTTGTACTCGTGAATACGCTTGATCTGCACATCAAACAGCGCGTTCGGGTTAACCACCACGTTAAGATGCTGGGCAATCGCCGCGGCCAGGCGTTTTTTGTTTTCCAGCTTGGCGCGATGCACCGCCTGATTCACCGTCGGATAATCGATATGCTGCTCAAGCTCACTAAGCTGGCTAAGATCGGTACGCCAGGTGCGGCCAATGTTCTCATCCAGAACCTCTGACAGTGGCGGATTCGCCAGGGCCAGCCAGCGGCGCGGCGTAACACCGTTCGTCACGTTGGTAAAACGCATCGGGAAGATCGTGGCGAAATCGGCAAACAGCGATTGCACCATCAGGTTGGAGTGCAACTCAGACACGCCGTTCACCTTGTGACTGGCGACAACCGCCAGCCACGCCATCCGCACGCGGCGACCATTAGACTCATCAATGATAGAGGTACGGCTCAGCAGCCCCATATCCTGCGGGTATTGCTCTTGCAGAGTTTTGAGGAAGTAGTCGTTGATTTCAAAGATGATTTGCAGGTGACGCGGCAGAATTTTACCCAGCATATCAACCGGCCAGGTTTCCAGCGCTTCGCTCATCAGCGTGTGGTTGGTGTAGGAGAAGACCTGACAGGTCACCTCAAACGCATCATCCCAGCTGAATTTGTGCTCATCAATTAACAGGCGCATCAGCTCAGGAATCGACAGCACCGGATGGGTGTCATTGAGGTGAATCGCGATTTTGTCCGCCAGGTTGGCATAGGTTTTATGCAACTGATAGTGACGGCTCAAAATATCCTGAATGGTGGCCGATACCAGGAAATACTCCTGGCGCAGACGCAGCTCGCGCCCCGAGTAAGTGGAGTCATCTGGATAAAGAACGCGCGAGACGTTTTCCGAGTGGTTTTTGTCTTCCACCGCCGCGAAGTAGTCGCCCTGGTTAAATTTACCGAGATTGATTTCACTGCTCGCCTGGGCGCTCCACAGACGCAGTGTGTTGGTCGCGTCGGTGTCGTAGCCGGGAATGATTTGGTCGTAGGCTTCAGCGATGATCTCTTCGGTTTCGACCCAGCGGCTCTTTTTGCCTTCCTGCTGGATACGACCACCAAAGCGCACTTTGTAGCGGGTATTGTGACGCTCAAACTCCCACGGGTTACCGTATTCCAGCCAGTAATCCGGTGATTCTTTCTGGCGACCGTCAACGATGTTCTGGCGGAACATACCGTAGTCATAACGAATACCGTAGCCACGCCCCGGCAGGCCGAGAGTGGCGAGAGAATCCAGGAAGCAGGCCGCCAGTCGGCCCAAGCCGCCGTTGCCGAGCCCTGGGTCGTTTTCTTCGTCGATCAACTCTTCGAGGTCTAACCCCATCCCTTCCAGCGCGTTTTTGACATCTTCGTAAATGCCGAGGGATAACAGCGCGTTGGAAAGGGTGCGGCCAATCAAAAACTCCATCGACAGGTAATAAACCTGTCGCGTTTCCTGAGAAAGCTGTGCGCGGTTGGAGCGCAACCAGCGCTCCACCATACGGTCACGCACCGCAAACAGCGTGGCGTTCAGCCACTCGTGTTTATTGGCAATGGCCGGATCTTTCCCAATCGTGAACATCAACTTATAGGCAATAGAGTGCTTGAGAGCCTCAACGCTAAGGGTCGGTGATGCATAGGTAAATGGTGCATTCATAGAAATGATTCCTGTGATTACATCAAGCGTTGATAAAGCTCGCGGTAAGAGTGCGCCGCGACTTGCCAGCTAAAATCCACGCTCATCGCCTGACGCTGTACATAGCGCCAGAGTGATGGGCGAGACCACAACACGAAAGCACGCCGGATGGCTCTTAATAGCGACCAGGCATTACTGTCCTCAAAGACAAAACCGCTGGCGACGCCATCGGCCAGGTTTTCCAGTGAACTGTCTGAGACGGTATCTGCCAGACCACCAGTACGACGCACAAGCGGTAGCGTGCCGTACTTCAGGCCATAGAGCTGCGTTAAGCCGCAAGGCTCAAATCGGCTTGGCACAAGAATGACGTCGGCACCGCCCATAATGCGGTGCGAGAAGGCTTCGTGATAGCCTATCTGGACGCCAACCTGCCCCGGATGCTCCGCCGCAGCCGCAAGGAAGCCCTCCTGCAGAACAGGATCGCCGGCACCCAGCAGCGCCAGTTGCCCGCCTTGCTCCAGCAAGCCCGGTAAAGCTTCCAGAACCAGATCCAGACCTTTCTGGCTGGTTAATCGGCTGACAACAGCAAACAGCGGCACTTTATCGTTAACATTAAGGCCCATCGCAATTTGTAGCTGGCGTTTGTTTTCCGCTTTCTCCTCAAGAGTATCGCGGTTATAGCGCGACGCCAGCAGTAAGTCCTTTTCCGGACTCCATACGTTGTCATCCACGCCGTTCAGGATGCCGGAAAGTCGGCCCTCCTGGTGGCGCTGGCGCAGCAATCCTTCCATGCCATAAGCAAACTGCGGCTCGGTAATTTCGCGTGCATAGGTTGGGCTCACCGCCGTGATGTGATCGGCGTAGTAAAGCCCGGCTTTCAGGAACGAAATCTGGCCGTTAAACTCCAGCCCGTGCATGTTGAAGAACGACCACGGCAGGTCGATGTCATTCATGTGGTGCGCATAGAACATGCCCTGATAGGCCAGGTTATGCACCGTAAATACCGACTTCGCCGGGCGACCACGCGCTGCGAGATACGCCGGAGCCAGCCCCGCGTGCCAGTCATGCGCGTGCACCACTTCCGGGCGCCAGAACGGGTCGAGCCCACAGGCCATTTCACAGCCTACCCAGCCCAACAACGCAAAGCGCAGCACGTTATCGGTGTAGGCATGCAGGTTAGTGTCGTGGTACGGGCTCCCTGGGCGGTCGTATAAATGCGGCGCGTCGATCAGGTAAATGCCCACTCCGTTAAAATGCCCGAACAGTAGCGAAATCGGCCCGGCAAAGGTTTGTCGACGCGTCACTACCTGCGCATCGGTGATACCCCGGCGAATATCCGGGAACCCCGGCAGCAGCACGCGCGTATCCGTTCCATCCGCAATTTGCGCTGCAGGCAGTGCACCAATGACATCAGCCAGACCGCCAGTTTTCAATAACGGGAACATCTCTGAACAAACATGTAAAACCTGCATTATCGCTCCTGTTTGACCTGCAATTTGCGCAGCATGTCACGCGTTACCAGCACAATACCCTCTTCCGAGCGGTAGAAACGGCGAGCATCGTCTTCCGCATTTTCACCAATCACCATTCCTTCTGGAATGACGCAGGCGCGGTCGATAACACAGCGGCGTAAGCGGCATGAACGCCCAACCCAAACGTCCGGTAATAAGACTGCCGAATCAATGTTACAGAACGAGTTCACGCGTACGCGCGGGAACAGAACGGATTGCACCACCACGGAACCTGAAATAATACAGCCGCCGGAAACCAGCGAGTTCAGGGTCATGCCATGGCTACCGGAGCGGTCTTGTACGAACTTCGCCGGCGGCAGGGATTCCATGTGAGTACGAATCGGCCAGTTCTGGTCATACATGTCCAGTTCAGGCGTAACGGACGCCAGGTCAAGGTTCGCTTTCCAGTACGCTTCCAGCGTACCCACATCACGCCAGTACGGTTCTGCATTCGGGTCAGACTGTACACAGGAGAGTGGGAATGGATGTGCATAAGCCATGCCAGCTTTGGTGATTTTCGGGATGATGTCTTTGCCGAAGTCGTGGCTGGAGTTCTCGTCCAGATCGTCCTCTTTCAGCAGTTCATAAAGATAATCTGCATCAAAGACATAGATACCCATACTGGCAAGTGATTTGCCTGGGTCATTCGGCATCGCCGGTGGGTTAGCCGGTTTTTCGACAAAGTCGATAATCTTCTCGCTTTCGTCTACCGCCATCACACCAAACGCAGTTGCTTCTTCAATGGGCACCGGCATGCACGCAACGGTGCAGCGCGCCCCTTTTTCGACGTGGTCGATGAGCATGCGCGAGTAATCTTGTTTGTAGATATGGTCGCCCGCGAGGATCACCACATATTCCGCTTTATAGCGACTGATGATGTCGAGGTTCTGGGTTACCGCATCGGCGGTGCCGCGGTACCAGTTTTCACCATGTACGCGCTGCTGCGCAGGCAGAAGATCGACAAACTCGTTCATCTCTTCACTAAAGAAGGACCAGCCGCGCTGAATGTGTTGTACCAGCGTGTGTGACTGATACTGTGTAATCACGCCAATACGACGAATCCCTGAGTTGATGCAGTTCGACAGTGCGAAGTCGATGATGCGGAATTTCCCGCCAAAGTGCACCGCCGGTTTCGCACGCTTGATAGTGAGATCTTTTAAACGCGTGCCGCGGCCCCCCGCGAGGATCAGCGCAACCGTTTTATTCGGTAACTGGCGCGCCAGCATTAAGGGATCGTTTTTTTCCAGCCTAACCATGATTAACTCCTTTTGTTGCTCGTCTTCATCCGCCCTCCGCGGAATGTTCAGAGCTTATGACCTTTGAAATACGCACACTCCGTGCGCGGGCCCATGCCAGACAGCCATGACGACCGGATTATCCTCTCCGGCGAAGGGGGGAACAGCGCGCCACTCCCCCTCAGGTAAAACGAGTGTAGCCACGTCGTGCGTCGCATTGAGCGTAATAAGCCAACGATGGGAAAGCAGGACTTGCATCCGCCTTACGCCGTTTTGCCACTCATCAGGATGCAGCGGTTGCGCATTCTGATTGAGCCACTGCACATTGCCATCACCTTCTTGCCACCAGGCATCCTGCGTTAAGGCAGGGATGTTCTGGCGCAGATGAATCAGCGCGGCGGTAAATGCGGTAAGCCCGACATTGGCGTTTTCCCAATCCAGCCAGGTCAACGGATTGTCCTGGCAGTAGGCGTTGTTATTACCGTGCTGGCTGTGGCCATGTTCGTCACCGGCCAGCAGCATCGGTGTTCCCTGAGACAGCAGCAGCGTTGTCAGCAGCGCATGCACGCTGGCCCGACGGCGCTCAATAATGTCCAGGTTACCACCTAATCCTTCTATACCATGATTATTGCTATGGTTATTGCTGGTGCCGTCGCGATTTTCCTCACCGTTGGCTTCGTTATGCTTATTATTGAAGCAAACGCAGTCACGCAGCGTGAAGCCGTCGTGGGCCGTCACCAGATTCATCGCCGCCGATGGGCTGCGACCATCTCGCGCAAAAACATCGCTGGAAGCAGCAAAACGTTGTGCAAATTCGCCCAGCGAGAGATTTTCCTGCAACCAAAATCGGCGCATTGCATCGCGGAAATGGTCATTCCACTCCATAAACAGCGGCGGAAAATTACCGACCTGGTAACCGCCCATCCCGATATCCCACGGCTCGGCAATCAGCTTCACCGCAGAGAGAACCGGGTCGTGTTTAATCGCTTCAAACAGCGGCGCATCCTGACGAAATTCAGGCGTACGCCCCATTACGGTGGCTAAATCGAAACGAAAACCATCAACATGGCAGACATCCACCCAAAAACGCAGGCACTGGCGGGCGTACTCTACGCCACCCGGATGACTGAGATTGAGCGTGTTTCCACACCCCGTCCAGTTGTGGTAATCGCCATCTTCCCTGATCCAATAATAGCTACGGTTGTCGATTCCGCGCAGGGAGAAGGTTGGGCCATCGAGGTCAATCTCCGCGCTATGGTTCAGCACAACGTCGAGAATCACTTCGATTCCGGCGCGATGCAGCGCTTTTATCGCATCGCGAAATTCATCCAGCGCGCGCTCCGGTGAGCTGGCGTAGCGTGGTTCGAGGGCAAACATGGCCATTGGGTTGTAGCCCCAATAATTGCTTAGCCCCATGCGTTGAAGACGCGGTTCGCTGGCAAAATGCGCCACCGGCATCAGTTCCAGCGCGGTAATGCCCAGCGTGTTGAAGTAGTTGATCATCACCGGGTGTGCGAGCGCTTTGTAGGTGCCGCGAATCTCCTGCGGGATACCCGGATGGCGATAGGTCAGCCCCTTCACATGCGCTTCGTAGATGACGGTTTTACCCCACGCGGTGCGTGGCGGCGCGTCATCTTCCCACTGATAGTCCAGCGCGGTCACCACCGATTTCGGCGCGATCGCGGCGCTGTCGCTGTTATCCGGCTGCTGATACCCGCCGTGAAGGCCCGGCTCATCTTTCAGCGTGCCATCAACCCGATAGCAGCACGGGTCGATAAGCAGTTTCGCCGGGTTAAAACGATGCCCCTGCGCAGGTTCCCACGGGCCGTGGACACGATAGCCATAACGCAGCCCTGGGCGCGCTTTTGCCAGGTAACCGTGCCAGATATCGCCGCTGCGCGCGGGAAGGTCGTAGCGCGACTCGTTACCCTGCGCATCGAACACGCAGAGTTCCACCCGTTCAGCGTGGGCAGAGAAGAGCGTGAAATTTACGCCCTTGCCGTCATAGCGTGCGCCTAACGGCGTGGGTGTACCTGCGGCGAGTACGGTCATTCCCCCTCCCGAACCAGCCAGATGGTCGACAGCGGCGGCAGCGTCAGGCTCAGGGAGTGCTCACGACCATGGCTGGCAATGTGATCGCTGTGTACGACGCCGCCATTTCCGGCGTTGCTGCCGTGATAGTGCGAGGAGTCGGTATTCAGCTCTTCACGCCAGCGGCCTGGCTGATTGATACCGAAACGATAATTGTGGCGCGGTACGGGCGTAAAGTTGCTGGCGACAATCAGTTCGTTGCCCTGCTTATCACGGCGCACAAAGATAAACACCGACCGTTCGTGGTCATCGACAACCAGCCATTCGAAACCGTACGGGTCGAAGTCGAGCTCGTGCAGTGCTTTATGGTGGCGATAAGTGTGGTTCAGGTCACGCACCAGACGCTGAACGCCGTGGTGCCAGTTGTCGCCGCCTTCCAGCAGATGCCAGTCGAGGCTGGCGTCATGGTTCCACTCACGCCCCTGCGCAAATTCGTTGCCCATAAACAGCAGCTTTTTGCCCGGGAACGCGAACAGCCAGCCGTAGTAGGCGCGCAGGTTGGCAAACTTCTGCCACGCATCGCCCGGCATACGGTCAAGAATTGATTTTTTACCGTGGACAACTTCATCGTGCGACAACGGCAGCACGAAGTTTTCCGTATAGTTGTACAGCAGACCAAAGGTCATTTTGTCGTGATGATACTGACGATATACCGGGTCAAGCTTCATGTAATCGAGCGTGTCGTGCATCCAGCCCAGATTCCACTTATACCAAAAGCCCAGACCGCCGGAGTCCTGCGGGCGCGAAACGCCGGGAAAATCGGTCGACTCTTCCGCCATACTCACCGCGCCGGGTACCTGCTCGCCCAGCACGCGGTTGGTATTACGCAGGAATTCAATCGCTTCGAGGTTTTCGCGGCCACCAAATTCATTGGGGATCCACTCACCTTCTTTACGGCTGTAATCGCGGTAAATCATGGAAGCCACCGCATCCACGCGCAGCGCGTCAATGCCGAAGCGTTCGACCCAGTAGAGCGCATTGCCCTGCAGGTAGTTGCTGACTTCGCGGCGGCCATAGTTGTAAATCAGGGTATTCCAGTCCTGATGGTAGCCTTCACGCGGGTCATCATGTTCGTAGAGTTTGGTGCCGTCGAATTCCGCCAGCGCGAAGTCATCCGACGGGAAGTGGCCAGGCACCCAGTCGAGAATCACGTTCAGGCCCGCAGCGTGTGCGGCATTGATAAAGTAGCGGAAATCTTCACGCGTACCGAAACGGCGGGTTGGCGCGTACAGCCCGGTCGGCTGATAACCCCAGCTACCGTCGAAGGGATGCTCGTTAACCGGCAGCAGTTCCAGATGGGTAAACCCCATCCATTTCGCGTAGGGCACCAACTGATCAGCCAGTTCGCGATAGCTCAGCCAGAAATTGTTATCCGTATGACGACGCCAGGAACCGAGATGCACTTCATAGATAGAAATCGGCGCATCGAAGCCATTCGCCTTCTTACGCTCTTCCGTCTGCACCACTTTGTCCGGCAGGCCGCAAATCAGCGATGCCGTTTCCGGGCGCATCTGAGCTTCAAAGGCGTAAGGATCGGCTTTGATGCGAAGCTGGCCGCGCGCGTCGATCATTTCAAATTTGTAGAGCTGACCGTTATGCGCGCCGGGCACAAACAGTTCCCATATACCGGTTTCTTTACGCAGACGCATTGGGTGACGACGGCCATCCCAGTAGTTAAACTGCCCGACCACAGAGACGCGGCGGGCGTTAGGCGCCCATACCGAGAACCGCGTGCCGGTAACGCCGTCCATTGTGTCGGCATGCGCGCCCAGCGTTTCGTACGGGCGCAGGTGCGTACCTTCAGACAACAGCCACGCGTCCATCTCCTGCAACAGCGGGCCGAAACGATACGGGTCATCGATCAGATTCTGCTGGCCGTGCCAAACCACCGCCAGTTGATAACGAAAAGGATTTTTACGTCGCGGCAGAACGCCGCAAAAGAAACCGCGCGAGTCTAAACACTCGAGCTTACCGACTTTACGCCCGGTTTTCGGTTCGATAACCCAGACATCAGTCGCATCAGGTAAAAGCGCCCGGACTTCCAGCCCTGCTTCGGTGCTATGCATCCCCAGAACGGAAAAAGGATCCGCAAAATGGCCAGCAATTAGCGCGTTAATCACGTCTCTATCAATACGATCGGACATGGTTCATCATCCTGTTATATGAGTGTCGTCTCGTTCCAGTCATGTGGACGACATTTTTGACCTGCACGGCGCAGCACAATGTGCTTCCTCTCTGCCCCGCCCAACCTTCAGCCAAGGTCGCAAAAATTTAACCTTGCTTACAGCATAGCCAACGCTTTATTGAACCTCTGAGAAAAATGAATACATTCGCGTTTACTCCTTGTAGTACGCAAAACCTATCAGATGTAAACAGGGGGGCATAAAGCCCCCCTGAGAATATTAAGCCAGCTGACGCAACATGCGGCGCAGCGGTTCTGCTGCCCCCCACAATAACTGGTCGCCAACCGTAAAGGCTGAGAGATACTCCGGCCCCATGTTCAGTTTACGCAGACGCCCAACCGGCGTGGTCAGCGTGCCGGTGACCGCCGCAGGAGTCAGCTCGCGCATGGTGATGTCACGATCGTTCGGGATGACTTTCGCCCACGGGTTGTGAGCCGCCAGCAGCTCTTCAACGGTGGCGATAGAGATATCTTTTTTCAGCTTCAGCGTGAAAGCCTGGCTGTGACAGCGCAGCGCGCCGACACGGACACAAAGGCCATCAACCGGAATGGTGGACGCGGTAGCGAGGATTTTGTTGGTCTCGGCCTGGCCTTTCCACTCTTCGCGGCTCTGGCCGTTATCAAGCTGTTTGTCGATCCACGGGATCAGACTGCCTGCCAGCGGAACGCCGAAGTTATCGACCGGCAGGTCGCCGCTGCGCGTCAACGCCGTAACTTTACGTTCGATATCGAGAATGGCAGAAGCCGGGTTCGCCAGTTCATCAGCGACGTGATTGTGCAGTAGCCCCATTTGAGTCAGCAGCTCACGCATATGACGCGCGCCGCCGCCGGAAGCTGCCTGATAGGTAGCAACGGACGCCCACTCTACAAGGTCATTCGCAAACAGGCCGCCTAAGGACATCAGCATCAGGCTGACGGTACAGTTGCCGCCCACAAAGGTTTTCACGCCGTTGTTCAGGCCATCGGTGATGACTTTCTGGTTAACCGGGTCAAGAATGATAATGGCGTCGTCTTTCATGCGCAGCGAAGAGGCCGCGTCAATCCAGTAGCCCTGCCAGCCGCTTTCACGAAGCTTTGGATAGATTTCGTTGGTATAATCGCCGCCCTGGCAGGTGACAATAATGTCCAGGGCCTTCAGCGCGTCAAGATCGTAAGCATCCTGCAGCGTACCACCGCTGGTGGTGCCAAAAGACGGCGCCGCCTGCCCAAGCTGGGAGGTGGAGAAGAAGACCGGGCGAATGGCGTCGAAATCGCGCTCTTCCACCATGCGTTGCATGAGTACAGAGCCGACCATTCCACGCCAGCCGATAAAACCAACATTTTTCATAACGTTTTTTTCCTGCAGAGATGTGCTGTTAATGTCACCAGATCCGGTGCGACATCCTTCACATTACAAAAAGCAGCCAAAGTCGCAAGTGAAATTAATCAATGATTGCGCAGCAATCAGAAATGCAACTTATTACCCCCATTTTGGGAGCCAACACGCGCCACTTCGGAAACCGTTCCATCGGTCACGTGTTAAGCAGAAAATCCGCAATAATTATCAGGGAATTTTAGTTATGAATGAAATCTTTTCTGCATCGGTTTTATTGATCCTGATTATGGATCCATTAGGAAACTTGCCGATTTTTATGTCGGTATTAAAACACACGGAACCCAGGCGCCGCAGGGCGATCATGATACGTGAGCTTTTAATCGCACTCCTCGTCATGCTGATTTTTCTGTTCGCGGGCGAGAAGATTTTGGCCTTTTTGAACCTGCGTGCCGAAACGGTTTCTATCTCTGGTGGCATCATTCTGTTTTTGATTGCCATTAAGATGATCTTTCCCAGCAGCTCCGAAAACAGTTCCGGTTTACCGGCGGGTGAAGAACCTTTTATTGTGCCGCTCGCCATCCCGCTGGTCGCCGGGCCGACGCTGTTGGCCACGCTAATGCTACTGTCGCATCAATATCCCAACAATATAAGCCACCTCGTTATCGCCCTTCTCATCGCCTGGGGCGGCACGGTGGCTATTCTGCTGCAATCATCGCTATTCTTACGCCTGCTGGGCGAGAAAGGCGTGAACGCGCTTGAGCGCCTGATGGGGCTGATTCTGGTGATGATGGCAACGCAGATGTTCCTGGATGGGATTCGGATGTGGATGAAGGGGTGAAGAGTTGACCCACTGACAATAAAAAACCCCGGAGCCATTGAGATGATTCCGGGGTTATATCCTTTCGCCTGATATCGAAGAACTGGCACCACGACAAGGTGGGAGAAGAACTCTCGATTGGCTGCCAGACAAGTTTAGCTATTCAGAACGTACGCATCAAGATATCTCCCTCCTTTCCAGGCGAAGGTGAGTGTCCCGATCTGGACATATGTAACCTGATTCTTCTTTGAAATAATGGGGAAAACTGTCAGAGTTCTCCATCATGCCCGAAAACTACGATTATGCTGAACCCACACGCTTACTAAGTACGGTGCGCCTGAGCAGCTACAAATCCTCCTTTCAACCTCAAAATGATGCCCAGCTTTTCGGTGCCTATTGCTGGAATCTTGCTGTCGTCAGCGCGTTTTATCCATTGCTACAAATGGTCGAAGTTTGCCTGCGTAATACGCTTAATCAGGTAGCCGCTGCGAAGTATCAAAGACATGATCAGGCGTTATGGTTTTCGGTCATCCCAGCCTGGCAAGATCACGATTTCAGTGGTTGCGAAGGCAAAGCGGAACAAGTTCGTAAATTTTGCGACAATATCAAAATTGCGACGAAAAGCGCCAAACGAAATCTTGAAGGAAAAGGGATTACGAACCCCACCCCTACGCTTGACCAGATTATCTCTCAGAGCGATTTCTCAACATGGGAATACCTTCTTGATAAGCATTTTTATGATGGCGCTGACAAACGCTTTCTGTGGCCTCATGAATTGACGAAGGCCTTTCGGAAACTCCCCCGACTCTCGGGCAGCAAAAATCCGATGTTTCATCAACGCGATATCATTCGCAGAAGGATAGAAGAAGTGCGCGCCTTCAGGAACCGTATCTCCCATAACGAACCCGCCTGGCGGGTGGGTGAGGTTAAAAACCGGCAGGATGTTATTGCAGGGCTGACTGAAAAACTGGAAAAGATTCTGGAACTGGTATTCTGGATCTCTCCAAAATTTAGAAAATATGTGGCAGATATCGGCGTAGAGTCTCGAGTTCGTCAGGTACTCAACATCCATGAACTCGATAGGTATATGCAGCTCTATAAACGTCAAAATATCAGACAATTAAGAGAATTAAGCGAACTTCTAACGTTCTCGAATAGCCAAAATTTACGTTGCTACTTCATGCTCGACGATACGCCAGGCATCCTTTCACCTTGTACAACGTCGCTCTTACAATAAAAAAGGGCTTCCATCAGGAAGCCCTTTCGCAATAACGTTCTGTACAACCTAGCTCAGCAGGGAAAACGCAATCATACCGACAATCGCGCCCACGGTACCGAGGATGGTTTCCATCATGGTCCAGGTTTTCAGTGTCTGTGCTTCGGTGGCATTCGTAAACTTACCGAATAACCAGAAACCGGCGTCGTTCACGTGGCTGACAACAATGGAGCCACCCGCGATACAGATAGACAATGCCGCCATCTGCGCGCCGTTGTAGTTCAGTTGTTCGATAACTGGCATCACCAGGCCAACCGCCGTTAAGCAGGCAACCGTTGCGGAACCCTGAATGATACGTACCGCAGCCGCCAGGATGAAGCAGGT
This sequence comes from Pseudocitrobacter faecalis, assembly GCA_003315335.1. GTDB lineage: Bacteria > Pseudomonadota > Gammaproteobacteria > Enterobacterales > Enterobacteriaceae > Pseudocitrobacter > Pseudocitrobacter faecalis. The sequence goes on along the minus strand of QNRL01000006.1, from coordinate 294,714 downwards.
CAGCGCAATCGGCAGACCCATACCGGTCAGTGCTTCGCCCAGTGCCGGGCCCACGCCAGAATCAACCAGAACCTGTTTGAACACACCGCCTGCACCGATAACCAGCAGGATAATGCCCGCAGGTTGCAGCGCGTGACCACAAATTTCCATCACTTTGTCTTTCGCCATGCCCTGGCGATACGCCAGACCATAAATGGCAACCAGGCACGCAATCAGAATTGCAGTGAAGGGGTGACCGATAAATTCAAACCATTCGTACGCGGTAGAACCTTCAGCAACAAAGCGTGCGGCGATGGTTTTCAGACCGACCAGCACCAGCGGCAGCAGGATCAGCGCCAGGCTGAAGCCGAAGGATGGCATTTTGCCTTCGCCCAGGTGCGGCTCGGTGATGTCTTCCGGAATGCTCAGCTCAACGTAGCGGCTGATGAAGTTGCCCCACAGCGGGCCCGCAATGATCATGCCCGGAATTGCCGCACACAGACCAATCAGAATCATCCAGCCGAAATCAGCGTGCATCTGGGACGCCAGCAGCATGGGCGCAGGCCCAGGCAGCAGGAACGCCGCCGCAGCAGCAACACCGGCGAACAGCGGGATCACCAGTTTCACCAGGTTAGTCCCGGTGTGACGCGCCATAGAGAACGCGACGCTAATCAGCAGCACAATCGCCACTTCGAAGAACAGCGGCAGCGCACAAATCAGACCGGCCAGGCCAATCGCGTAGTGTGCGCGATTGTGACCAAAGGATTTCAGCATTTTGACGGCAATCTGATCGACTGCGCCCGTTTCATGCAGAATTTTGCCGAACATCGCGCCCAGCGCGACCACGATAGCCAGGAAGCCCAGCGTACCGCCCATCCCTTTCTCCATGGTTTGCGCGATTTTAATCAGCGGCATCCCCGAGAAAAGACCTGCTCCAATAGAAACCACCATCAAAGCCAGGAAGGCGTGCATACGCGCCTTCATGACTAAAAACAACAGCAGCAGAACGGAGCCGACTGCTGTTAAAACCAGCGTTAAAGTTGTCACGCATTACTGCCTTTGTTAATCACTTCAATAGTACTGTTGATAACGCCTTCCAGCGGCTGATCGATATCAACCACCAGCACATCGCGTTCATCAGCGCTCGGTTCCTGCAGCGTTTCGAACTGCGTCACCAGCATTTGCGTTTTGAAGAAGTGGCCTTTACGTGCTTTCAGACGGCTTTCGATCAGGTCGAAATCGCCTTTCAGGTACACGAAGGAGAGATTCGGGTTACCTTCACGCAGAATGTCGCGGTACGCTTTTTTCAGCGCAGAGCAAACAATCAGGGAAACTTTGTTAGTACGCTGCATCGCAAATGCGGCATCGTTCAGGGCCTGCAGCCACGGTTTACGATCGTCGTCGTTCAGCGGTTCGCCGGAGGACATTTTGACGATGTTGCTACGCGGATGAAGGAAATCGCCATCAAGAAACGCGGCATTCAGTCGATGCGCCACTTCACTGGCGACTGCGGATTTACCACTGCCAGATACGCCCATCAGAACGTAGACATGGTGATCATGATTAGTCGTGCTCAAAGCGTCCTCCTGCTGGACACAAGAATTTGTTACGGGTAACTGTTATCGGTAACATTGTCATGCCGGGCCAGTGGAGAAGCAATCACCATTCGTGCCGGAAATGAATATGTGTGATCTAGTTCAAATTTGTCAGGGCTAAATTGAACCGCCCGGTGACAAAGTGAAACCTAAATCTAACATTTTAGGCGTAACTGCTTCACCTCGGATTCGCGCCAGAAGACGTTCTGCACCGATGCGGCCCATGCGCTCACGCGGCGTCAGGACGCTTGCCAGGCGGGGCTCCATCACTTGCCCGATGTCATGGCCGTGGAAACCGGCGATGGCGATATCATCAGGGATACGCAATCCCAGACGTTGGCACTCAAAGGATGCGCCTACCGCAAGGTCATCGTTGGTACAGAAGATGCCGTCCAGCTGCGGATATTCACGACGCGCCTGACGCATCAGCTCAATCCCCGACGAGTAGGACGACGACTGCTCGACCATCACGCTGTAAGGCACCAGCCCGGCGTCGAGCATTGCCTGCTCGTAACCCTTCTGTTTGATGATAGTACGTTCATCGAGACGCGCGCCAAGATAGGCGATATGGCGATGGCCGCGGGCGATAATCGCCGCCGTCATCTGCCGCGCGGCTTCGAAGTTATCGAAACCGACCGCAATGTCGAGGCACGGCGATTTGCTGTCCATCAGCTCAACGACCGGAATGCCGGCGACTTCAATCATCTTCAGGGTACGCGGCGTGTGTGAACGTTCGGTGAGGATCAGGCCGTCAATATTCCACGACAGCATTGATTCCAGCCGCTCCTGCTCCAGTTCCGGCTTATAGCCGTAGTGGGCGAGCATCGTCTGATAACCATAGGCGTCAGTCACGCTTTCAATGCCACGCAGCACTTCAGCGAAGACCTGGTTAGTTAAGGAAGGAAGGAGTACCCCAACCGCGCGGCTGGTGGCATTGGAGAGGATATCAGGAGCACGATTAGGAATATAACCCAGTTCATCAAGGGCTTGTGCAATTTTACCTCGCAGTGCGACGGAGACCTGCTCCGGATTGCGTAAGAAACGGCTGACCGTCATTTTGGTCACGCCAACGCGATCGGCCACATCCTGAAGTACGGGTCTTTTCTTTTTCATCGTCCTGAGAGAAATAAAAGTGAAACATTCCCTCAGTTTACCACGGAGATAAGAGAACCTCCCCGGTTGATTGGGGAGGTTCTCTTATTTATTTACGCATGATTATACTGGCGGCAGATCAAAGAGCAGAATTTCGCTTTCGCTGTCAGCATGAACAGAAATCGCCTGCTCATCCCAAATCGCCAGGCCATCACTGGTAGTGGCTTTGGTACCATTGATGGTGACGTTACCTTTTACCACCTGAATCCACACGCGACGGTCAGCAGCAATCTGATGCACCGACTGCTCATCTTTCGCCAGCGCCCAACGATACAGTTCCATATCCTGGTGCACTTTCAGCGAACCATCGCGCGCATCCGGCGACAACACCAGTTGTTTACCCTGCTCGGCGTCGAAGCGGCGCTGTTCGTAGCGCGGCGTAATACCGGTTTCTTCTGGAATGATCCAGATTTGGTACAGGCGCAGACGGTCAGTTTTGCTCGGGTTGTACTCGGAATGACGCACGCCGGTACCCGCACTCATAATCTGGAACTCACCCGCCGGAACCTGTTCTTTGTTACCCATGCTGTCCTGGTGCTCAACGGCACCTTCCAGAACATAGGTCAAAATTTCCATATCTTTGTGCGGGTGCGTACCGAACCCCTGACCTGCGTCAATCACGTCATCGTTGATCACGCGCAGTGCCGAGAAGCCCATAAAATTCGGGTCGTAATAGTTAGCAAACGAGAAGGTATGCCAGGAATCCAGCCAACCATGATTTGCATGACCACGTTCATTTGCTTTGCGTAAGAAAATCATTTGTTACCCCCTCATGTTTTCGATGGAGTAAGTGTGGCCCTAAACCGACCGAGATGATAGTGGGTGAAAATTGACTCCTCTGTTCAAAAAATGTGAACAAGAATAGAGGAGTCTTAACATCTTATCTGGCGAGGGTGATTGTGGCAGGCGAGGCCTGCTCGAAGGCGCGTTCGAGGATCTCAAGGTTGGTCAGAACGTCAGATTCCTTGACGTAATTTGGCGCCCCCTGGGTGATGGTTTGATACAGCGCATCGAAGACGCGGCCATAGTCGCCGGTCTCCGGTTTTACCTCTTCTTTCACCGTCACGCCTTCATCGTTGACGTACTCCAGCTGGCCGATGGAGTCATCAGCCGCAAAGCCCGGCTCACCCGGCATGATATTGGCTTTCAGGCTGGTTTCCTGCTGGTCGATGCCGTATTTCAGGTACGAGCCTTTGGTGCCATGCACAATAAATTTCGGATAATCGATTTTCACCAGATGGCTGGTTTTGACGATGGCCTTCAGATCCCCGTAAAAAAGCTGCGCTTCAAAGGTGTCGTCCGGGTTGGCTTTGTTTCGCAGGCTGCGGATGTCGTACGCGACGTGATCCGGGCGGCCAAACAGAGAAATGATCTGGTCCATCGTATGCACGCCCAGGCCGTAAAACGCGCCGTCCTGCGGTAATCCCGGTTTGGTTTCCGCTACCGGACGGAAGTAGTCAAAGTGGCTTTCGATTTCCACAATGTCACCGAGCTTGCCGCTTTCAATCGCTTTTTTCGCGGTGAGGAAGCAGGAGTCAAAGCGACGGTTCTGATACGGCGTTACGGTCAGCCCTTTGCTTTTCGCCAGCGCAAACAGTTCTTTCGCTTCGGCAAGCGTGGGGGTGAACGGCTTTTCAACCAGCACGTTTTTCCCGGCTTCCAGCGCACGCTTTGCGTAATCAAAATGGCTATCAGCGTGGGTACACACGACCACCAGCTTCACTTCCGGGTCATTCAGCACTTCATCCAGATCGCTGGTGAAATGAATGTGAGAATACTGCGGATGCTGCTCTTCCGGCTTCGCACTACGGCGATAAATATGCGCCACATGCCAGCTGTCTTTGCGGTTCAGAACATAGGGAAGATGATAGCGCGTGGTACTTTTACCAAAACCAATGAATGCACAGTGTAGGGCCATGATGTCGTCCTTTAAAGGTATCTGGTTACACCATAGCGCAAAGTGAAGAGAGACAAAATGAGGAAGTTTGGCGAAGAAATGGCACAAATGCCTGCGCAGCAACCGGAGCGTACTTAATGTACGTGAGGATGGCGAGCACAGCCCGGGAACAAAATGGCAAGTAAGCCAGGCTGGTACACACCCAAAAAAAAGCCAGCACGAGGCTGGCTAAAGTAATACTGGAAGCAATGTGAGCAATGTCGTGCTTTCAGGTTCTCCCTCAGGGGTCTTCCTGAATGCAGGACAATAATAATCATTCTCATTCGCACTTGTCCAACACTTTTTGCAAAAAATGTCAGTTGACTCCGCTTTTAAAGTCAATGATGTTGAAAGGGATAATCACCCCACGGAGGAAACAAGGAATGAGTGAGATAGTAATACGCCACGCCGAACCGAAAGATTACGCTGCCATTCGGCAAATCCACGCCCAGCCGGAGGTGTATTACAACACGCTACAGGTTCCTCATCCTTCCGAGCAGATGTGGGAAACGCGGCTGGCCGACCAGCCCGGCATCAAACAGCTTGTCGCCTGCATTGACGACACCGTGGTCGGGCATCTGTGCATCGACGTGGCGCAACGCCCTCGCCGCAGTCACGTGGCTGATTTCGGCATTTGCGTTGATGCGCGCTGGCAAAACCGCGGCGTCGCCAGCGCCCTGATGCGCGAGATGATTGATATGTGCGACAACTGGCTGCGCGTGGAGCGTATTGAGCTTACGGTATTCGTCGATAACGCCCCGGCGGTTGCGGTGTATAAGAAGCACGGATTTGTAATTGAAGGCACCGGGAAGAAGTACGGGCTGCGCAACGGGGAATATGTGGATGCGTATTTTATGGCGCGTGTGAAAGGAATGAGTGCGGCCTGATGCCCTCACCCCGGCCCTCTCCCACAGGGAGAGGGAGAATCGGTCCCCTCTCCCTTAAGGCAGAGGGTTAGGGTGAGGAGGCAAAATCAGTACCCCGCCGCCAAATCATCCACCGAGCGCGGATCAGACGCGCCATACAGCGTGCCATCTGGCCCAACCATAATACTTTGCGTACTGCCCATCGCCTCTTTCAGCGCCACTTTCTGCCCCTTCTGCTCAAGCAACTTCAGCGTATCCGGGCTAAAGCCCTTCTCTACGCGCAGCTCATCCGGCAGCCACTGATGGTGGAATCGCGGCGCGTTAGTGGCTTCCGCAACATTCATCCCATAATCGATGGTATTTACCACCATTTGCAGCACCGTGGTGATAATCCTGCTGCCGCCAGGGCTGCCGGTAACCAGCCAGGTTTTGCCGTCTTTCACCACAATCGTTGGCGACATGGATGACAGCGGGCGCTTCTTCGGCCCTACCGCATTCGCATCTCCACCGACCAGGCCATAAACGTTCGGCACGCCCGGCTTGGCAGAAAAATCATCCATCTGGTTATTCATCAGAATGCCACTGTTTCCGGCGACAATCCCGGTACCAAAGGTGGTGTTCAGCGTATAAGTCACCGCTACCGCGTTACCGTCTTTATCCACCACCGAGAAATGGGTCGTTTGATTGCTCTCATAAGGCGCGAGCTTGCCGGGGCGAATTTCGCTGGACGGTTTCGCCTTATTGAGGTCAATCTGTTCGGCGAGCGATTTCGCGTAGGCTTTACTGGTCAGCGCCTGCCAGGGCACCTTCACAAAATCCGGGTCACCAAGGTATTCTGAGCGATCCGCATAGGCATGCTTCTCGGCTTCCGCCATCACCTGCATGGCGTCGGCGCTGCCAAAACCATATTTATGCATGTCGAAATTTTCGAGAATATTGAGGATTTGCACAATGTGGATCCCGCCGGAAGAAGGCGGCGGCATGGAGAAGACCTGATAACCGCGATAATCACCGCTGATTGGCGTGCGCTCTACCGCTTTATACTCTGCGAGATCCGCTTTGGTGATCAGCCCGCCGTGCTTGTGCATCTCATCGGCAATCTGATCGGCGATAGCACCTTTATAAAACGCATCCGGGCCATTTTCGGCAATCAGCTCCAGGCTTTTCGCCAAATCTTTCTGCACCAGCTTGTCGCCCTTTTTCAGTGGCTCGCCATCTTTCCAGAAAATCGCTTTGCTGTTTTCATGGTTGGGAATGACTTCACTGCCGTAGGTTTTGAGATCGTCAGCTAGCGCATCGTTCACCACAAAACCGTCGCGCGCCAGTTTGAACGCAGGCTGAATTACTTTGTTGAGCGGTAGCGTGCCGTACTTTTCCAGCGCCAGTGAGAAACCGGCTACCGTACCCGGCGTGCCGGAGGCCAGATGTGACGTCAGGGATTTTTTGCTGTCCGGGTTACCGTGATCATCAAGGAACATGTCGCGCGTAGCCTGGGCGGGGGCCATTTCGCGAAAATCGATTGCCGTCGTATTCCCGTCTTTGGTTCGCAGCAGCATAAATCCGCCACCACCCAGGTTCCCGGCTTGCGGATGCGTGACCGCCAGCGCGTAACCGACCGCCACCGCCGCATCAACAGCATTACCGCCCTCTTTGAGGATTTGCACCCCGACCTGAGTGGCGAGCGCGTCCACCGATGCCACCATCCCCTGATGCGCGCGCACCGGGTGAAAAACATCTTCCTCTACGCCATAAGATACCGGTGGTGCTGCAGGCTCGGTCGTCGCTGCCGCCACGGCAAAACTCCCTCCCGCGGTCAGCGCGGCAATCGCCAGCCAACGCGCAAACGTCTGTTTCATCATCGTTGTTCTCCAGAATTGGGGTCACAGTTCCCGTTTAAGCCTGGTTCAAAACTCCTAAATAATCATCGTTATGGCGAAAACGAGGTAAACTTAAGTGATCCCTCAGAAGGGAGGAGAGACAATGAAACGATTACTGATTCTGGCGGCATGGCTTCCGTTTGCCGCTTTAGCACAGCCACTCAATACCACCAATAACCCCAATCTGCCGGATTACAAAATCCCGAGCCAGCAGCGATTACAAACTCAGATGAAATCGCAGCAGGTGCAGCAGAAAGGGATGCTGAATCAACAGTTGCAGACGCAAACGCGCGTTCAGCAACAACAGCTTCAGACGCAAATGAATAACGACAGGCAGCGGATACAGCAGGCCCAGCCGGGGGAGCGAAACCCCGCAGGTCAGCAAATGCTCCCCAATACTAACGGCGGGATGCTGAACCAGAGCGGGGCATCAGGCAATAGCGATTCGATGCTGAATAATCAGCAACATATGTTGCCGCAGCGGCAGAATGGCGACATGCTGAATAACAATCCTGATCTGCCGGTGAAAACGAATCTGCCTTAAGGCTGGAAATCCGGGCCGATAATATCAATGGCATCGGTGCAGATGCAGTTCACGCCCCAGCGCAGCAATTGCGAAGCGCGCTGGGGTCTGTTCACCGTATACACCAGAATCTTCAGGCCAGCTTCTCGCAGGGCATCCACGCGCGCTTCATCCAGCAGTTTGTGGTTGAGGTGAATCGAGACGCAGCCCAGCCGCGTGGTCAGTTCACGCCAGTCATCGCGCCAATCGTCCAGTAACAACCCGCGCGGCAATTCCGGTGCGGCCTGCTGTGCCGCTTCCAGCGCATCAATTTCAAACGACGAGAGCAGCGGCGGCGTCATACCTGCCCACAGTTCGCGCGCCGCCAGTGCCACCGCTTTCCCGGTTAGCGGCCCGGTTCCGGTGGTCGGCTTGATTTCGATATTCGCCATCATGCCGTATTCGCGGCAACGTTCTGCCACCTGCGAAAGCAGCGGCAGCGGTTCACCTTTGAATTCACCGCTAAACCAGCTACCCGCGTCCACGCGCAGTAAATCGTGCCAGTTCAGATCGCCCGCCACGCCCCAGCCGTTGCTGGTGCGCTCAAGGTTATCGTCGTGCAACAGGAAAATTTCGCCGTCTTTCGACAACTTCACGTCGAACTCAATCATGGTATGACCGTATCGCGCCCCTACATCAATGGCCGCCAGGGTGTTTTCCGGAGCCAGTCTGCCGCCGCCACGATGAGCCGCAACGTGGGGATAAGGCCAGTTACTCATATTCTTTGTCCTGTTTCGCCATCAAAAAGATGCAAATGATTATCCGGCAGATGCAGCCACAGCGTGCTGCCCGCCGTTGGGCGTTCCTGATGAGACAGACGCACCACCAGCTTCTGTGCGCCCCAGCGACCATGCGCAAGGTTATCCGCGCCCAGCATCTCCAGGGTATCCATCACCAGCGGTATGCCGCCTTCCGCCTGCGAGCTTAACGCAATATGCTCCGGGCGGATACCGAGCGTCATTTTACGCCCGGCGTGCTGGCGAGAGTAGCCATTGAGCGGCAACAACAGGCCATCTTCCAGCTCAAAGTGCGTGCCTTCATTGGTGATGCGCCCGGCCAGCAGGTTCATCGCCGGGCTGCCGATAAAACTCGCCACAAACAGGCTGGCGGGTTTTTCATAGACTTCAACCGGTGTACCAATCTGTTCGGCGATGCCGCCATTCATCACCATCACCCGCTGGGCGAGCGTCATCGCCTCAACCTGATCATGCGTCACGTACAGCGAGGTGGTTTTCAGACGACGATGCAGTTGTTGCAGCTCAAGGCGCATCTGCACGCGCAGCTTGGCATCCAGGTTCGACAGCGGTTCATCGAACAGGAACACCGCCGGGTCACGCACAATTGCACGTCCCATCGCCACGCGCTGACGCTGACCGCCGGAAAGCTCGCGCGGGCGGCGTTTAAGCAGCCCGTCGAGCTCCAGGATACGCGCCGCTTCTTTTACGCGATCCGCAATCTGCTGTTTACCCATGCCACGAATTTTCAGTCCCCACGCCATATTCTCTTCCACACTCATATGTGGGTAGAGGGCGTAGTTCTGGAACACCATCGCAATGCCGCGATCTTTCGGTTCCATTTCTGTCACCCGCTTGCCGTCAATCCAGATATCGCCGCTGGTCGCACGTTCAAGCCCGGCCACCATGCGCAGCAGCGTGGATTTCCCGCAGCCTGACGGCCCAACCATCACGATGAATTCCCCATCGGCCACGTCCAGCGTCAACGGTTTAATGACCTGGGTTTTGCCATCCCAGCTTTTGGTTATTGCCTGTAATTTCAGTCCTGCCATCTTATTTCTCACTGTCGACTAAACCGCGCACAAAGGCACGCTGCATCACTAAAACAATCACCACGGGTGGGATAAGCGTTAATAACATCGCTGCCATCACCTGGTTCCATTGGGTTGTGCCTTCGCCGGTGGCGATCATGCCTTTGATACCCGCAACGGTGGTGCCGAGATCAACATCAGTGATGATCAGCAGCGGCCACAAATATTGGTTCCAGCCGTAGATGAAGGTGATCACGAAAAGCGCCGCCAGATTGGTTTTCGACAGCGGGAAGACGATGTCGCGGAAGAAACGCATCGGCGATGCGCCATCAATACGCGCGGCTTCCACCAGTTCATCCGGCAGCGTCATAAAGAACTGACGGAACAGGAACGTCGCGGTTGCCGACGCCATTAACGGCAGCGTCAGCCCGGCGTAGCTGTCCAGCATCTTCAGGTTGGCAATGACCTCTACCGTCGGGAAAATACGCACTTCAACCGGCAGCATCAGGGTGATAAAAATCATCCAGAAAAAGAGGTTACGCAGCGGAAAGCGGAACCAGACGATGGCAAAGGCAGAGAGCATCGAGACGGTAATTTTGCCCAGCGTAATGCTGAACGCCATCACAAAACTGTTAAGCATCATCCGCCAGAACGGCGCACTGTTCACGCCAACACCGTTCACCCAGATGTGGTGCATATTTTCCAGCAAATGCGTCCCCGGCAGCAGCGTCATCGGCGTCGCAAAGACCGCCTGATCATCCAGCGTCGCCGCCACAAACGCGACGTATAGCGGGAAGAGGATCACCGCAATCCCCAGAATCAACATCGTATGGCTGAATATCGTCAGCCCCGGACGGTTCTCAATCATTGGTAACGCACCTTACTTTCCACATAGCGGAACTGCACCACCGTCAGCACGATGACGAGGAACATCAGCACCACCGACTGCGCGGCGGAGGCCGAGAGATCCAGCCCGGTAAAACCTTCGCGGTAAATTTTATAAATCAGCGTGGTCGTCGCCTGCACCGGCCCGCCCGCCGTTGCGGCATCAATAACCGGGAAGGTGTCGAAGAAGGCGTAGACCAGGTTCACCACCAGCAGGAAGAAGCTCACCGGTGCAATCAGCGGCAGGGCGAGCCTGAAGAAGCGGCGAATCGGGCCCGCACCATCAATCGCCGCCGCCTCAATCAGCGAACGCGGAATGGACTGCAGCGCGGCGTAGAAGAACAGGAAGTTGTAGCTGATTTGCTTCCAGACCGAGGCGAACACCACAAGGAACATCGCCTGGCCGCTGTTTTGCGCGTGGTTCCAGTCGTAGCCGAATTCGGCGAGGAAATGGGTGATCAACCCGCGTCCTGGGTTGAAGAGGAAAATCCACAGTACCGCGGCAACGGCGGGCGCGACGGCGTAAGGCAGCAGCATCAGCGTTTGATACAGACGACTGCCGCGCACGATGTACTCCACCAACGCGGCAAAAATAAGCGAGATCACCAGACCGCTGACGGTCACCATGGTGCTGAATTTTATCGTCGTCCAGAAAGAATCGAGATAGTAACTATCCTGGAACAGGGTGACGAAGTTATCCAGGCCGACAAACTGGCTGGAAAATCCAAAGGGATCCACGCTTTGCAGCGAGTACCACAGCGCTTCGCCCGCAGGCCAGATAAAGAAAATAACGGTGATGACCAACTGCGGGGCAACCAGTAAATAGGGCAGCCAGCGCGAGCGGAACACCGGACGGGAAGATGACATTGGAGTTAATTCCTGAACTGTGCCGGATGCGCTTCGCTTATCCGGCCTACACGCGATGGTAGGTCGGATAAGCGAAGCGCATCCGACATTTCACGGGTTAAGACTTCGTCGATTTCTCAAAACGGCGCAGCAGCTGATTTCCACGCTCGACGGCAGAGTCCAGCGCCTGCTGAGGCGTTTTCTTACCGGTCCACACGCTTTCCAGCTCTTCATCGACAATGACGCGGATCTGCGGCATGTTGCCCAGACGCAGCCCCTTGGTGAACGGCAGCGGCGGCTTGTTCAACATCTGGCGCGTCGCGGTGTCGGCCCCCGGGTTCTTGTCGTAGTAGCCCTGCTCGCGGGTCAGGTCATACGCCGCAGTGGTGATCGGCAGATAACCGGTTTTCTGATGCCACTCGGCGGCGTTTTCCGGCTTCGCCAGGAATTCGAGGAATTTCGCCACGCCGGTGTAGGTTTCTTTATCTTTACCCTGCATCACCCACAAGCTTGCTCCGCCGATAATGGCGTTCTGCGGCGCGCCTTTGGCGTCTGCATCGTATGGCATCATGCCCACACCGTAGTTAAATTTGGCGTACTGACGGATATTCGCCAGCGAGCCGGAAGAGGCGGTGGTCATCGCGCAATCACCGTTATAGAACTTCTCGGTCGATTCATCTTTACGGCCTACGTAGCTGAAATCACCCTTCTTGTTCATCTCCTGCAACAGCGCGATGTGTTTTACCTGTTCCGGTTTGTTGAATTCCAGCACCGCATCAGTCCCATCAAAGCCGTTGTTTTTACTGGCAAACGGCAGGCCGTTCCAGGCGCTGAAGTTTTCCAGTTGGATCCACCCCTGCCAGCCGCTGGCGTAGCCGCACTTCATCCCCGCCGCTTTCAGTTTTTCGGTATAGGCCGCTAAGTCCTGCCAGGTTTTCGGCGGTTGTTCTGGATCCAGGCCCGCTTTTTTGAAGGCGTCTTTGTTGTAGTAGAGAACAGGCGTGGAGCTGTTAAACGGCTGAGAAAGGAGATGCCCGGTTTTCGCATCAGAGTAATAACCGGAAATCGTCGGCACAAACTGCGACTCATCAAAGTTAATTCCGGCGTCTTTAAACACCTCATACACCGGTTTAATGGCTTTCGACGCCATCATCGTGGCGGTGCCGACTTCATACACCTGCAAAATCGCCGGGGCATTTCCGGTACGGAACGCGGCAATCCCCGCGCTCAGGTTCTGTTCGTAGTTGCCCTTGTAGATAGGCACAATTTTGTAATCCGGGTTGGCGGCATTAAAACGCTGCGCCAGAGAATCAACTTCTTTACCCAACTCCCCTTCCATCGAATGCCAGAACGGAATATTAGTCACTGCCAGTGCCTGGCCAACAAATACCAGACTGAGCGCCAATCCTGAGGCTGTATGTCGTAACAGTTTCATTGATTATCTCTCTTGTTGTTTCGAATGCGCGATTTCACGCGTTTTATGCTCGCGGGGGTAACATGACATGCTCGAATTACAGAAAAATAACGTTTTTATTACAAAAAAAAGATAGTCAGGCGTCAGGGGGATGGCAAGACGATGACGCTGCGGTGACAGGAAAATGGGAGGTGGGGCACGTATAGGTACGATTCAGGCACAATAAAGCCGGGTGGCGACGCCGCCTTACCCGGCCTGATGAGTATTGAAATTGTAGGCCCGGTAAGCGCAGCGCCACCGGGCATGTACGTTAACCGCCCAAGTACGCGCTTCTCACTGCTTCGTTCGCCAGCAGCGCATCGCCGGTATCTTCGAGCACCACATGGCCGTTTTCGAGCACGTAGCCGCGGTCAGCGAGCTTCAGTGCCTGGTTGGCGTTCTGCTCGACGAGGAAGATGGTCATCCCCTGCTCGCGCAGTTGTTCGATGGTGTCGAAGATCTGCTGAATGATGATCGGCGCCAGGCCGAGCGAAGGCTCATCCAGCAGCAACAGGCGTGGGTTGCTCATCAGCGCACGACCTATCGCCAGCATCTGTTGCTCACCGCCGGACATGGTACCCGCACGTTGAATACGGCGCTCATGCAGACGCGGGAAGAGGTCGTACACCCACTTAATACGCTCATGGAACTGATCGCGTTCGGCAAAGAAGCCGCCCATCGCCAGGTTCTCTTCTACCGTCATACGCGAGAAGACACGCCGCCCTTCCGGGACAATCGCTACCGCTTCGCGCATGATTTTCGCCGTCTGCCAGTCGGTAATGTCTTTATCATCAAAGACAATACGCCCGCTGGTGGCGCGCGGATCGCCGCACAGCGTGCCGAGCAGCGTGGTTTTCCCCGCGCCGTTGGCACCAATCAGGGTGACGATTTCGCCCTGGTTGATATGCAGACTCACCTCATGTAGCGCCTGGATCTTGCCGTAGTGGGCATTAACCTTGTCAAAAGACAACATGACTTTTTCCATTTTATGCCTCACCAAGATATGCGCGGATCACGTCCGGGTTATTACGAATTTGCTCCGGCGTACCGTTCGCCAGCGGTGTGCCCTGATTCACCACGTAGATGCGATCGGAAATGCCCATCACCAGCTTCATATCATGCTCAATCAACAGAATGGTGGTGTTGTGCGCGTTACGCAGTTCGGCAATCAGCTCGTCCAGCTCTTTGGTTTCTTTTGGGTTGAGGCCCGCAGCAGGCTCATCAAGCATCAAAATTTCCGGCTGCGTGACCATGCAGCGGGTGATCTCCAGACGACGCTGGTCACCGTACGCAAGATTGCTCGCCTGACGGTTAGCGTGTTCCAGCAGGCCAATACGCTCAAGCCAGGTCGCGGCGCGATCGAGCGCTTCGCTCTGGGCGCGGCGGAATGACGGGGTTTTCAGCAGGCCGGAGAAAACGCCGGTTTTCAGTTGTTGATGCTGTGCCACCAGCAGGTTTTCAATCACCGTCATTTCACGGAACAGACGTACGTGCTGGAAGGTACGCACCACGCCCATACGGGCGATTTGCTGGCCGGGCAGCCCTTCCAGGTGCTGGTCGCGCAGCATGATGGTGCCGCCTGTCGGTTTGTAGAAACCGGTCAGGCAGTTAAAGACCGTGGTTTTCCCCGCGCCGTTCGGGCCAATCAGGGAGACAATCTCCTGCGGATGCAGCTCCAGATTGACGTTATTGACCGCCAGCAGGCCGCCAAAACGCATCATCAGGCCGCTAACGGATAATAATGGCTGACTCATGCCTGCTCTCCTTTCGCTTTCCCGTTTTTCAACTTCATCTGTACACGGGTCATCGGCAGCAAGCCCTGCGGACGCCAGATCATCATCAGCACCATCAAACCACCCAGCATTAACATGCTGTATTCGTTAAAGTCACGCATCAGTTCGCGCGAAACCACCAGCAGGATAGCCGCAAGAATAACGGCAAACTGCGAGCCCATCCCGCCCAGTACCACAATCGCCAGCACAAAAGCGGATTCGGCAAAAGTGAACGATTCCGGGCTGACGAACCCCTGACGTGCAGCAAACAGCGTACCGGCAAAACCAGCGAACGCGGCGCTGATAGTGAAAGCCGTCAGCTTGATGCGCGTTGGGCTCAGGCCCAGCGAGCGGCAGGCGATTTCATCTTCACGCAGCGCTTCCCACGCGCGGCCCAGCGGCATGCGCAGCAGACGGTTAATCACGAACAGCGAGAGCACCACCAGCAGCAGCGCCACCAGATAGAGCCAGATCACGCGGTCGGACGGGTCATACTTCACGCCAAAGAAGTTGCTGAAGGTATCCCAGCCACCTTCACGCGCGGTACGGCTGAACTCCAGGCCGAAGAAGGTCGGTTTAGGGATTTGGCTGATCCCGTTCGGGCCGCCGGTCACTTCGGTATTGTTGAGCAGCAGAATACGGACGATTTCCCCAAAACCTAAGGTGACAATCGCCAGATAGTCGCCGCGCAAGCGCAGTACCGGGAAACCGAGCAGGAAGCCCGCCGCCGCAGAAACCAGCCCCGCCAGCGGTAAGCACGTCCAGAAACCGAGGCCGTAATAGTGGTTCAGCAGCGCAAAGGTGTACGCACCGATGGCATAAAACCCACCATAGCCCAGCACCAGCAGGCCAGAGAGGCCAACAACCACGTTCAGTCCGAGACCGAGAATGATATAAATCATGGTCAGGGTGGCGATATCGACCGTACCACGCGACACCATAAACGGCCATGCCACGGCAATCACCAGCAGCGCCACGAGGAACAGTTTCTGTTTAACGGTGGAGCCATCAATCGCTGGCAGAACAAACTTCGGCCCGGAGACGTTTTTCAGGGTGCTCTGGAAAACAGGACGCAGCAACTGGAAGAAGAAGACCACCGCCGTACCGATGTAAACCCACTGCCAGCGAATATCCGCCGCCGAGCCCACCACCAGTTTGGTGCCATCCAGTTGTAACTGAACGCCCATAAAGACGCCCGCCAGAATAAAGAACATGACGGCAGAGAGCAGCGCCATTGCAAAATGCATCGGTTTCATACTTTCTCTACCTCCGGGCGACCCAGAATACCGGTCGGCATCACCAGCAGCACCAGAATCAGCAGGGCGAACGACACCACATCTTTGTATTCCGTACTCAAATAAGCAGAAGAGAGCGCCTCGGCGATGCCGAGGATCAGGCCGCCAATCATTGCGCCTGGAATACTGCCGATACCGCCCAGCACCGCCGCGGTGAAGGCTTTCATCCCGGCCATAAAGCCGATGTACGGGTTAATCACACCGTAGAACTGGCCGAGCAGCACGCCCGCAACCGCCGCCATTGCCGCACCAATCACGAAGGTGAGTGCAATCACGCGGTCGGTGTTGATACCGAGCAGGCTCGCCATTTTCAGATCTTCCGAACAGGCGCGGCAGGCACGGCCCATGCGGGAATAGCGGATAAACAGCGTCAGCGCCAGCATAGAAATAAAGGTCACAATCCAGATAACCAGCTGCATGGTAGTGATGCTGGCCGAGAAGCTTTCGCTACTGCCAACAACCCACTGGCCATTGAACAGGCTAGGCAGCGCGACATCGCGTGAGCCTTCCGTCAGGCTGACGTAGTTTTGCAGGAAGATGGACATCCCAATCGCGGAGATCAGCGCGATCAGGCGCTTGGAGTTACGCACCGGGCGATACGCCACCCGCTCAATACTCCAGCCGTAGGCGCTGGCGATAATAATCGCGCCAATAAACCCAGCGGCAACCAGCAGCCAGCTGGTATCAATACCCATCATCATCAGGGCAGCGATGATCATAAAGGAGACATAGCTACCGATCATGTACACCTCGCCGTGGGCGAAGTTAATCATGCCGATAATGCCGTAAACCATGGTGTAACCGATGGCGATCAGTGCATAGGTGCTTCCCAGCGTAACGCCGTTAAACATCTGCTGCATGAAATAGAGAAACTGCTCTGACATAGAATGACCTTTTTCAACCCCTCCGGGTGTTGCGCCCGGAGGGTGGGATGACAGTTACTTCGCCGGGGTTGATGAGCCGTCGGCGTGCCACTGGAAGACACCAAACTCAAATCCCTTCAGATCGCCTTTTTCATCCCATTTCAGCGGCCCAATCACGGTGTTCGCACCGTTTGCTTTCAAATCTTTTACCAGCGCCAGCGGCTCTTCGCTGCCGGTACGCTCCATTGCGGTTGCCAGAGACTGCACCGCCGCGTAGGTGATCCACACATACGGGCCGCTCGGATCTTTCTTCTGCGCCTTCAGTGCATCCACAATCGCTTTGTTGGCCGGTTCCTGGTCATAGCGTTTCGGCATCGTGACCAGCATGCCTTCCCCGGCATCGCCCGCGATGTTAGAGAGTGATGCGTTACCCACACCTTCCGGCCCCATAAACTGGGTTTTCAGGCCGACGGAACGCGCCTGGCGCAGCATCTGCCCCATTTCCGGGTAGTAGCCGCCGAAGTAAACGAAATCGATATTCTCTTTTTTCAGGCGCGCGATCAGCGCCGAGAAATCTTTCTCACCGGCGGTAATCCCGTCGAAGAAGACGATATTGGCTTTACCCGCTTTCAGGCCATCCTGCACAGAACGCGCCAGGCCTTCACCGTACTGCTGTTTGTCGTGGATGATAGCGATACGCTGCGGTTTCACTTTCTCCAGAATATATTTCGCGGCGGTCGGGCCCTGAGAAGAGTCGAGACCGGCGGTACGCATGATGTGCTGATAGCCGCGCTGCGTCAGTTCCGGGTTGGTTGCGCCCGGCGTGATCATCAGAATGCCTTCATCTTCATAGATGTCGGAAGCGGGCTGAGTGGAAGAAGAGCAGAGGTGACCGATAACGTACTGAATGCCGTCGTTGACGATTTTGTTAGCCACGGCGACGGCCTGTTTTGGATCGCACGCGTCGTCATACTCTACGCCAACCAGTTTGTTGCCTTTAATACCGCCTTTGGCGTTGATGTCTTTAATGGCCTGACGTGCGCCGTTGAACTCCATGTCGCCCCACTGGGCCACCGGGCCAGACATCGCGCCGACCACGGCCACTTTAATATCCTCTGCCATCGCAACATGCGACATGGCCAGTGCGATCAACCCTGCGATCGCTGTTTTCGCATTCGGTCTCATTTTTATGGATCCCCACTCGTGACGTGATTTATTTATTTTGTAGTTTTATGGTTAAAACGCACTTGTTCTTTTTTTAAACAACGCTATTTTTACCAGTCTCTTTAATGGTTTAGCGCGGTTTTTTGGCTAATACCAGACTAAAATCTCTATTTTTCAGTCTATTAAGCAGAGATAATATTCTGTATTTCTGTCGAGATAAACAAAAAAAGTCCTGAATTCAGCATAAAATAACGGTACATAAGGCGGAATAAATCACTACTTATTAGGGTAAAACACTGCCTATTTTTCAATCCATATTGAATAAAACTGCCTTTATCTGGCTAAAAAAATTAATCAGCTAATGAATGGATAAAAAACAGAATCGCGCAGAAGAGAAAATTAGGTACACTCAGTTACCCGTTTTGGCAGGATTTTTTCGAATGAAACTGACCATCATCCGCTTACAGCACTTCAGCGACCAGGATCGTCTCGATCTGGCAAAAATATGGCCGGAGTACGACATCAGCACGCTCACCCTTGATGATAACCACCGTATTTATGCGGCACGTTTTAACGAGCGTCTGCTCGGTGCCGTGCGCGTCACGCTCGAAGGCACCCAGGCGACGCTCGACTCACTGCGCGTGCGCGAAATCACCCGACGTCGCGGCGTGGGGCAATATCTGCTGGAAGAAACGCTTGCGGATAACGCGCAGGCATCCAGCTGGTGGATGGCGGATATCGGCGTGGAAGACCGCGGCGCAATGGCGGCGTTTATGCAGGCGCTGGGCTTTACGGCGCAGGCGGATGGGTGGGAGAAGCGGTAAACAGTTTTTCAATTGATTGGGTAGGATAAAACAGCGCCCGACGATTCTCGCGAACCAGCGGGATAAAGCCCAGCGAAAGATAAAAAGCATGGGCTTTATCATTCAGCGCTTCTACAAATAGGCCATAAATACCCACGGCCTGTGAGGCCTGATGCACCACTTTCATGGCATGTGTCACCAGCAGCGAACCCCATCCTTCTCCCTGAAGCGATTTATCCACCGCCAGTCGACCCAACGTAACACTTGGGATATTGCGATAAGGTATTTTCTTTTGCCCTGATTTGGAAGGCAGCGCTATGCGCTCAAAACAGCTTCCGGACAAGGTGTAATAACCCAACACCACATTACCCCTTCTGAGCACGTAACCACGTAAAACTTTTCCGTCATGCTGGCGGCGAAGATGCTCTTTTAAAAAGAGATTCAACGACGCTTCGCCGCAATCAAACTGACGCCAGTCATACTCCACGTCATCCTGGAGAATCTCAATAATCAGGTCTTGCACGCTTTACTCCATGTCCAGAAGACGTCTCGCCGCGCGTTTCAGTTTTTCATTTGGCTCCGGAGGGTTATCAAGCGCATCCATCACGCGTTTCCAGGAGTCTTCATTCAATACAATACGTCGATGCTCCTCAATAACAGCCGCAGCTCTTTCCGAGGCGCTGTTCAGCATAAACTGAGTAATGGACTGGTTGGTGATCGCTGCAGCTTCCTCAATCATCGTTTTATCGTCATCACTCAATCGGAGATCGATTCGCTGTTTTTTTAGTGCTGGCATAACAGCCTCTTGGTTTTCAACTTCAATTTGTACGGCAGAATACCGTACAAGTAACTATACGCCAGTTAACAACGCTGGCAATAGTTGTCGTAAAAACCAGCAAAAAAAAGCCCCGGTTCAAAACCGAGGCTCACTATTCAAGTAAGAACCTTATTTGGCGTCAGTCGCCGTACCGTTGGCATGCCAGTCAAACACACCAAACTCAAAGCCTTTCAGATCGCCTTTCTCATCCCATGACAACGGCCCCATCACGGTTTCTACGGAGTTCGCTTTCAGGTATTTCGCGATTTCCGCCGGGTCTTCAGACTGATTCAGACCCGCCTGCAGCGATTGCAGCGCAGCATAGGTTGTCCACACGAACGCGCCGCTCGGATCCTGTTTCTTCGCTTTAATCGCATCCACAATCGGTTTGTTCGCCGGAACCTGATCGTAGTTCTTCGGCTTGGTCACTAACAGACCTTCCGCAGAGTCGCCCGCGATGTTAGACAGTGAAACGTTCGCCACGCCTTCCGGCCCCATAAACTGAGTTTTCAGGCCAGCCGCGCGAGACTGACGCAGGATCTGCCCCATCTCCGGGTGATAGCCGCCAAAGTAAACGAAGTCGATATTCTCTTTCTTCAGGCGCGCTACCAGCGTTGAGAAGTCTTTCTCACCAGCGGTAATACCGTCAAAGAAGACCACGTTAGCGTTGCCTTTCTTCAGGTTGTCCTGAACGGCACGCGCCAGACCTTCACCGTACTGCTGCTTATCGTGCACGATAGCAATACGCTGCGGCTTCACTTTATCGAGAATGTATTTCGCCGCAGTTGGGCCCTGATCAGAGTCCAGGCCGGTGGTGCGCAGCAGCAGGTGGTAACCGCGGGAGGTCAGCTCCGGGGCGGTCGCCGCCGGCGTGATCATCAGAATGCCTTCATCTTCATAGATATCAGAAGCGGGCTGGGTCGAAGAGGAGCAAAGGTGGCCGATAACATATTTGATGCCATCGTTAACCACTTTGTTCGCGACCGCGACCGCTTGTTTCGGGTCACAGGCATCATCATATTTTACGATTTGCAGCTTATTGCCCTTGATGCCGCCTTTGGCGTTGATATCCGCAACCGCCTGCTCAGCACCGGTAAACTCCTGGTCGCCGTACTGCGCAACCGGGCCAGACATCGCGCCCACGACCGCGACTTTAATATTCTCTGCGAAAGCCATGTTACTGAACGCCAGCGCAATACATCCTGCCAGTAACGCTTTACCCTTCATGTTCATCCTGAGGTTCCCCATTGTTATGGTGATTGTATTTGTTGTGATGTTGTTGTTCGACACGTTATTCTGCTTTTATCTATAAGATAAGCATATGATAGTAGTGATAACCGATGCATGCGGTGTCATAGCAGCATAGTCTGCTAAAAACATACCCCATTTTTCGGATTTTGAAACGAGAAATTTGGAAGGGATGTAACAGATTTATGACATTCTCAGCGCCGATAGCGATTGCCGGATGGCGCTTCGCTTATCCGGCCTACCTGAGAATGTGCACGATAAAAAACAAAAACCCCCGGACTTGCATCCAGGGGTTATCAGGTACTGCTTAACGCGTTGCGCGGTTACGCTTCAATCGCGGCGCGCAGTTTTTTCATCGCGTTCTTTTCCAGCTGACGTACACGTTCAGCGGAAACGCCGTAACGATCGGCCAGTTCCTGCAGCGTCGACTTGTTGTCTTCGTCCAGCCAGCGTGCGCGGATAATGTCCTGGCTACGTTCGTCCAGACCCATCATCGCATCAGTCAGCTTGTTGGCCGCCTGCTCTTCCCAGTTATCGTCTTCAATGCCGTCGGCAAAGTTAGACGTTTTATCCTGAAGGTAAAGCACCGGCGCCATCGGTTGGCTGTCGGACTCGTCGTCGGAAGACATGTCAAAGGTCATGTCCTGCGCCGCCATACGGGATTCCATTTCACGGACATCTTTGCTGGATACGCCCAGTTCGCGCGCGACCATCTCGACTTCATCCTGGTTAAACCAGCCCAGACGCTGCTTGGTTTTACGCAGGTTAAAGAACAGCTTACGCTGTGCTTTGGTCGTGGCGACTTTCACGATACGCCAGTTACGCAGCACGTATTCATGAATTTCCGCTTTGATCCAGTGTACGGCGAAAGAGACCAGACGCACGCCCACTTCAGGGTTGAAGCGACGAACGGCTTTCATCAGGCCGATATTACCTTCCTGAATTAAGTCCGCCTGCGGCAGGCCATAGCCCGAGTAGTTACGAGCGATATGAACAACAAAGCGCAGGTGAGACAGGATCAGCGTTTTAGCTGCTTCCAGATCGCCCTGGTAATGCAGCTTTTCAGCGAGCGCCCGCTCTTCATCAGCCGTCAACATCGGCCATGCGTTCGCAGCCCGGATGTACGACTCCAGGTTACCAACAGGGGCTAAAGCTAAATTTTGCATTTCTTTGGTCATTCAATCCTCTCAATCAATATCGTCTGGCCGTTGAGCAACAACCGTGCCAGAGCTTTTGAGCAACGAGATTATCATTCACTCTTTTATCAGACAGTGATTTTATCCACAAGTTCAATGCAACACTGTGAATAGATTACGCACAAAATGTGACACTCGATAAGCGAGGGCAGGGGAAAGGTAAGAGTGGAACGTATCCCCTGCTAACGGGAACTCGTAGCAGGGGAAGAGTATAACAGAACTTTATTACTCGGGAGTAAATCGACGTAAATGTTGTGCGGTGGCAAGCCATGCCGCAATCCAGCCGATCATCGAGCAAACCAGCAGCAGCAACAGGCACTCATCGAACGATAAGCCACTGAGTTCAAACTGAGTTCCGAAAACGCGCGCCACATCCGTCACTGCAGAAGAGAGCCGCATCACCAAAATTTCTGACAGAATCAGTGAAAGAAATGCGCCGGAAAAACCGAGCAGCGCGCCACCATAAAGGAACGGACGCAGGATGAAACCATCCGTTGCGCCAATCAGTTTCTGCACGTTGATGGTATCGCGACGGGCAAAGATGCTCAGACGCACGCTGTTACCGATGACGAGGAATACTGCCGCCACCATCAGCACGCCGATCATGGCCGATACACGGCCCACCAGCCCGGTCAGCGACGCCAGGCGCGCAAACCAGCTATCATCCATGCGCACTTCGTCTACGCCATCAACCTGCGCCACACGGTCACGCAGGGTATTGAGCGAGTCAGTGCCCTGAAAATCGAGTTTAGGGATAACCACCGCTACCGCAGGCAACGGGTTCTCTTCCAGCATATCCAGCGCCCCGCCGAAGCCTGACCAGTTGCGGAATTCGCCCAGCGCTTCTTCGCGGGAAAGGTAATTGACCTTCTCAACGCCCTGCTCCGCCTGAAGCTGCGCCACCACGCGCGCCGCAGCGTCGTCATCCAACGTTTTTTGCAGATAGACCGTAATCTGTGGCGATGGATAATATTGTGACGCCGCCGTATTCACGTTCTTGTAAACCATGTAACACACGCTCGGTAGAGTCAGGGAGATGGCGATCACCATCACCGTCAGGAACGTGGCGAACGGCTTACTTTTCAGATCCTGTAATGCGCCCTGCCAGGCATAACGCACCTGCTCGTTGAACACATTGGTTTTGCGGTTAGCGGGTTTCGGTGCGGCTTTAGGGCGTTTTGGCGCATTACGTCCACCGCCGCCTTTCCCCACCGATTGACGAATACGATCCAGTCGGCCGCCAAACTGGCGGATGTGATTCATTGCTTCGCGTTTATTCACCCGTGTGGCCTCCATGCAAATGGCCGTCGCTCAGCGTCAGCATGCGGTAAGCGCGGCTGGAGATGAGCCCCAGGTCGTGAGTCGCCATCAGAACCGTGACGCCAACGCGGTTAAACTCTTCGAACAGACGCAAAATGCCTTCCGACAGCGCGTTATCCAGGTTACCCGTTGGTTCATCCGCCAGCAGTACGGCAGGCTTGTTCACCACCGCACGGGCGATACCCACGCGCTGCTGCTCACCGCCGGAAAGTTGAATCGGGAAGTTTTTCGCTTTGTCGAGCAGCCCGACTTTATCCAGTGCCGCCGAGACGCGACGGCGGATATCATCATAGCTTGCCCCGGCAATAATCAGCGGGATCGCCACGTTATCAAACACAGTGCGGTCCATCAGCAGATGGTGATCCTGGAAAATCATGCCGATCTGGCGACGCAGGAACGGCACCTCACGGTTTTTCAGGCGGCTGATATCATGCCCGCTGAAGTAGATTTTCCCGGCGCTGGGCCGTTCAATCCCACAGATAAGCTTCAGCAGGGTACTTTTCCCTGCGCCGGAATGGCCGGTCAGGAATGCCATCTCGCCTGGTTGCATATGGAAGGTCACTCCCTGCAACGCTTGTCTCCCGCCGAGATAGGCTTTGCTGACGTGTTCAAAGCGAATCATTGTTAGTCCTCTCGGGCAAAAAGTGCCTCAATAAAATCGCCCGCTTTAAACGGACGCAAGTCCTCGATACGTTCGCCGACGCCGATATAGCGAATCGGAATACCGAACT
The DNA here is from genome assembly GCA_003315335.1 of Pseudocitrobacter faecalis. GTDB lineage: Bacteria > Pseudomonadota > Gammaproteobacteria > Enterobacterales > Enterobacteriaceae > Pseudocitrobacter > Pseudocitrobacter faecalis. The sequence continues at coordinate 270,589 of QNRL01000006.1, read as the reverse complement.
GGTCAGCCACAGAGAAGATAACCCCACCCTTCGCCGTACCGTCCAGTTTGGTGAGCGTAATTCCCGTCAGGCCAACGGCTTCATGGAACAGTTTGGCCTGGCTAATCGCGTTCTGACCGGTGCTGGCGTCAATGGTCAGCATCACTTCATGCGGCGCTTCAACGTCGAGTTTTTTCATGACGCGGACGATTTTCTTCAGCTCTTCCATCAGGTGCGATTTGTTCTGCAAACGCCCTGCGGTATCAGCGATGAGGACGTCGATATTACGCGCCTTCGCCGCCTGAATAGCATCGAAAATCACCGATGCGGAGTCTGCGCCTGTGTGCTGCGCGACCACCGGAATATTGTTACGCTGGCCCCACACCTGGAGCTGCTCCACCGCCGCCGCGCGGAAGGTATCACCCGCCGCCAGCATCACCGATTTGCCCTGCTGCTCGAACTGACGCGCCAGCTTACCGATAGTGGTGGTTTTACCCACGCCGTTGACGCCAACCATCAGAATGACGAACGGGGTTTTGCCTTCAATATTAAGCGGTTCATCCACTTTTGCGAGAATATCGCCCATTTCATCTTTCAGCAGGCCATACAGAGCTTCGGCATCGCGAAGCTGTTTGCGGCTGGCGCTTTCGGTCAGGCTGCTGATAATTTTACGGGTGGTTTCCACGCCGACGTCGGCAATCAGGAGCTGTTCTTCCAGCTCTTCAAACAGATCATCGTCGATTTTCTTGCCACGGAACAGACTGATAAATCCGGATCCAAGATTTTCTTTTGTTTTCAGCAGGCTGCGTTTCAGTCGCGCGAAGAATCCTTCTTTGGTCGGCTTTTCTTGCTCCTGCTGCTCAGGCTGTTCCTGCGGCTCTTCAACGGTTTCGTCGTCGATAGCGTTTTCGGCGGCATCCGCCGCGGCCAGTGCCTGTGTTTCGAGCTCTTCATCGCTCATCACCGGCTCGTCTTCGACAACTGGCTCTACGGCAGCAGGTTCTTCAGCCGCCGCCGCTTCTACGGCAGGTTCTTCAGCAACAGGCGCTTCAACGACAGGTTCTTCCGCCGGCTCAACAACCACAACCTCTTCAATAACCGGTTCGGCCTCCTGAACAGGCTCAATTACCTCTTCAATGAGAACTGCTTCCGGCTGTACTTCAGGTTCAGCGATCTCTTCCGCAATCTCTTCCGGCAGCGGCAGCTCTTCGTGTTCAATTACCGCTTCTGGCGTGACTTCAGGTTCAATCACCTCAACGGGCTGCGGCTTTTCGCTTTCCACAACCTCTTCGGTCACCTCAACCACCTCAGCGGCGAACGCTTCGCTCTCCTGCTGAGTGTGTTCACCAGACGCCTCGACAACCGCCGCATCGTCCTGCACAGGCTGCGTTTCTACCGCCGCCTGTTCTTCGATTTTTTGTTCAGATTCAACGTCCTGCTGCTGTTCTTTTTGCCCAAAGCCCAGCCAGGAAAAAAAGCCACGTTTCTTCTCTTTTGCCATTTGCGACTTAACTCCTCGCGGTTTATTTATGGCGCTGTTTCGCCATAACAGGGGCGAAAGCTAAAATAATGATGAAATTAGTCGGTTAGTCTACCACTTAACGCGGCGCGCATCACCGCCTGCGGATTAAGGTTTCGCCGAAGTAAGCAGATCGTTAGAATAGCAGGCCAAAAGAGCGACCTGAGCAAGAAAATGAAGAAACCAACCTCTGCGGGCAGCGGCCAGATCCGAATTATCGGCGGCCAGTGGCGTGGCCGAAAATTACCGGTTCCGGACAGCCCCGGCCTGCGCCCCACCACCGATCGCGTGCGTGAAACCCTGTTTAACTGGCTCGCGCCGTCAATGGTCGATGCCCGGTGTCTGGACTGCTTCGCCGGAAGCGGCGCACTCGGGCTGGAAGCGCTCTCGCGTTATGCCGCGGGCGCAACGCTGCTGGAAATGGACAAACAGGTCGCCCAGCAGTTGCAGAAAAATCTCGCCACGCTGAAGGCAGATCAGGGCAAGGTCGTGAATACGAACACGCTCTCATTCCTCAACCAGCCGGGCACGCCGCATGATATCGTTTTTGTCGATCCGCCGTTCCGTAAAGGGCTGCTCGCTGAAACGCTCGCCCTGCTGGAAAATAACGGCTGGCTGGCGGACGATGCGCTTATCTATGTTGAAAGCGAAGTGGAAAATGGCCTGCCCACGGTACCGGTAAGCTGGGAACTGCACCGTGAAAAAGTCGCCGGTCAGGTGGCTTATCGCCTGTACCATCGTGAAGCACAAGGGGAAAAAGATGCTGATTAATCTGGGTCGGTTACTGATGCTGTGCGTGTGGGCGTTTTTAGTGCTCAATCTTTTCCAGCCGTTTCCGCGCCCGCTGAATATTTTCGTCAACGTCGCGCTGGTATTTATGGTGCTGATGCATGGTATGCAAATGGCGTTGTTGCAGTCCACCATCCCGAAAGATGGCCCGCAGATGACCAAAGCAGAGAAGGTGCGCATCTTCCTGTTTGGCGTTTTCGAGCTGCTGGTGTGGCAGAAAAAAATCACGCCGAAGAAGAAGTAATGTGCGGTTTTTGCCGGATGGCGGTGACGCTTATCCGGCAACATGCATCACTGCACTTCCTTATCTGCCTCAAACGCCACAAACCGCGAACCTTTGTAGCTCAGCACGCCTTTGTCGCCCACCGTCAGCGCATGATACTGCGCGTCGTCGAGGCGAAAATGCATCTCCAGCCCGCCCTGCTCCGGCTTAAAGCTCACGTCGTAGCGCATTGAACTGCCCGCCGGGATTTCCGTTTGCTGGCGCGAACGGCGATCGTTAAGCACTTTTTCCCGCTTATTACTGACCGTCACGCGCTTTTGCATCAGTGGTGCAGCCTCGTTTTCCTGCTTTTCCCGCCGCTGCTGCACATAGCGAAACGACGCGGCAATCACGATAATTGCGACCACGACGACAAAAAATAACGGCATCTTACTCATCATCACATCTCATAGGAATTTACGGAATTCGGGCGTTACGGCATGTAAGGCGATTGTCATTAGGCGCTCATGAACACTACACTGAAGACCAAGACTACGCGTGTAATACCTAATTAATGATAACAGGGACTTAATATGCTTTGGTCGTTTATTGCTGTCTGCTTATCCGCATGGCTTTATGTCGATGCATCTTACCGTGGCCCGGCCTGGCAGCGCTGGGTGTTTAAACCGGTTACGCTCATTCTTCTTCTGTTTCTCGCCTGGCAAGCCCCGATGTTTGAGGCGGTTGGCTATCTGGTCGTCGCGGGGCTTTGCGCCTCACTGATCGGTGACGCGCTCACACTGCTGCCACGCCAGCGCCTGCTCTATGCCATCGGCGCATTCTTCCTGTCGCATCTGCTTTATACCATTTGGTTTGCCAGCCAAATGACGCTCAGCATTTTCTGGCCGCTACCGCTGGTACTGCTGGTGATTGGCGCGCTGCTGCTGGCGGTTATCTGGAGCAAACTGGAGGAGCTGCGCATTCCGATCGCCACCTTTATCGCCATGACGCTGGTGATGGTCTGGCTGGCGGGTGAACTGTGGTTCCTGCGCCCGACCAGCCCCGCGCTTTCGGGCTTCGTGGGGGCTGCACTGCTGTTGCTGGGGAATATCGTCTGGCTGGTTAGCCACTATCGCTATCGCTTCCGCGCCGATAACGCCATTTCGTCGGCCTGCTACTTCGCCGGGCACTTTTTAATCGTCCGCGCCCTCTATATGTAAAATGGCTCTTGACTCTGGAGTCGACTCCAGAGTGTATGCTGCGTTTAATGAAACAACGATCATTAACCGGAGGATACCATGTCGACTCCAGAGACGAAGCCCGCCAAAGCGCCGCAGTTTTCCTCACTGAAGTTTACCCCTGCGCCTGCCAAAACGGACGACTGCTGCTGCGACGGCGAGTGCGCGTCGACCGTTGCCGACAGCCTGGCTGATGCCCGCTATAGCTGGCTTGTCGACGGCATGGACTGCGCCGCCTGCGCCCGCAAAGTCGAAACAGCGGTAAATCAGATCCCCGGCGTTAAACAGGTTAAAGTCCTGTTCGCCACCGAAAAGCTGCTGGTTGATGCCGACGACGACATTCGCGACCAGGTCGAACGCGCGGTCACTGCCGCCGGGTACACCCTGCGCAATGCAAACACGCCTAAAGCGGAAGAAGCCCCTTCCCGTCTGCGCGAGAATCTACCGCTCATTTTTCTGACGCTGCTGATGGCGATCAGCTGGGGGCTGGAGCATTTCAATCATCCGCTCGGCAATGCCGCGTTTATCGCGACGACGCTGGTCGGCCTCTATCCGGTGGCGCGTCAGGCGTTACGCCTGATCAAAAGCGGTAGCTGGTTTGCCATCGAAACGCTGATGAGCGTCGCGGCGATTGGCGCGCTGTTCATTGGCGCAACGGCGGAAGCGGCGATGGTATTACTGCTGTTTTTAATCGGCGAGCGACTCGAAGGCTGGGCGGCAACCCGCGCACGTCAGGGCGTGAGCGCGCTGATGGCGCTAAAGCCCGATACCGCCGTGCGCGTACGTGGCGATCGGCGTGAAACCGTCGCACAGCAGGATTTACGTCCAGGCGATGTGATTGAAGTGGCGGCGGGCGGGCGCTTACCTGCCGACGGTACACTGATCTCACCCTTTGCCAGCTTTGATGAAAGTGCGTTGACCGGCGAGTCGATTCCCGTCGAGCACAGTGCGGGCGAGCGCGTCAGCGCCGGAGCCACCAGCGTCGACCGCCTGGTGCAAATCACCGTCACCTCACAGCCTGGCGACAGCGCTATCGACCGCATTCTGCGTTTAATTGAAGAAGCGGAAGAGCGTCGTGCGCCGATTGAGCGCTTTATTGACCGTTTCAGCCGCATCTACACCCCGGCGATTATGGTCGTGGCGCTGCTGGTTGCGCTGGTGCCGCCGCTGGCATTTTCCGCGCCGTGGCTGGAGTGGATCTACAAAGGTCTGACGTTACTGCTGATTGGCTGCCCGTGCGCGCTGGTAATCTCAACGCCGGCGGCGATAACCTCCGGCCTGGCAACCGCCGCACGCTATGGCGCACTGATTAAAGGCGGCGCGGCGCTGGAACAACTGGGCCGCGTGCAGCAGGTGGCGTTCGATAAAACCGGCACCCTGACCGTCGGCAAGCCGCAAGTGACATCCGTTGTCGCTGTGGCGGAGCTCGACGAAAACAATCTATTGGCGCTGGCCGCCGCCGTAGAGCAAGGCTCAACGCACCCGCTGGCGCAGGCCATTGTTCGCGAGGCGCAACAGCGCCAGCTAACGTTGCCCGCAGCCGACAACCAGCGCACGCTGGCGGGTTCAGGTATCGAGGCGGACGTTAATGGGCAACGCATTCTGATTTGCGCGGCGGGTAAATTCGCGGCGGATGCCCATCAGATGCCGATCGAAGAACTGGAAAAAGCCGGTAACACGGTGGTACTGGTGACCCGTGGAGAGGCTCTGCTGGGCATACTGGCACTGCGCGATACGCTGCGTGATGACGCGCGCGAAGCCATCGACACCCTGCACACACTGGGCATTCAGGGCATTATTCTGACCGGCGATAACCCGCGTGCGGCAGCGGCTATCGCGGGCGAACTGGGGCTCGATTTCCGCGCCGGGCTGCTGCCGGCGGATAAAGTCACCGAGGTCACAGCGTTGAATGCGAAAGCGCCGCTGGCGATGGTCGGCGATGGTATTAACGACGCGCCGGCCATGAAGGCCTCCACCATTGGCATTGCGATGGGCAGCGGCAGTGATGTGGCGCTGGAAACCGCCGATGCCGCCCTGACGCACAACCGCTTAACCGGGCTGGCGCAAATGCTGCGTCTGGCGCGCGCGACTCACGCCAATGTGCGGCAGAACATTGCCATCGCGTTAGGGTTGAAAGGCATTTTCCTCGTCACCACTCTGCTCGGTCTTACCGGGCTGTGGCTGGCGGTACTGGCGGATACCGGGGCAACGGTGCTGGTCACGCTGAACGCGCTGCGGTTGTTGCGGATGAAGCTGCGGTGAGGAGGTTTGCCGGATGCGGCTACGCCTTATCCGGCCTACGAAAACATGCAGCGTCAATGAATGCGGTGCCGGGGTTTGCCGGATGCGGCTGCGCCTTATCCGGCCTACGGTAAGATTGCGGCGTGCCAATACATTTGTAGGCCGGATAAGCAAAGCGCATCCGGCAACAACGCGCACAAAACTCACATCCCCAATACCCCCGGCAACCATAACGATATCGCCGGAACGTAGGTCACCAGCGCCAGCACCATCAACAACATGCCGTAAAACGGCAGCATCGCTTTCACCACGCTTTCGATCTTCTGCTTACTCACCGCGCTGGCGACAAACAACACCGAGCCCACCGGCGGGGTAATCAGGCCAATTCCCAGATTCACCATCATGATCATGCCAAAATGTACCGGGTCGATGCCCAGCGCATTGGTCACCGGCAACAGCACCGGCGTCAGGATCAGGATAATCGGCGCCATATCCATCAGCGTACCAATCAGTAACAGCATAATGTTCAGATACATCAAAATGACGTACTTGTTATCTGACAGCGACGTAAAGAACCCGGTGATGCGCACCGGAAGCTGCATATAGGTCATCACCGCGCCAAATGCGGCGGCAAAACCAATCAAAATCATCACGATACTGACCGTTTTCACCGTCCGGCACATCAGCTTCGGCAGCTCGCTCCACTTATAATCACGGTAGATAAACATGGTCACGAAGAACGCCCACAAGCAGGCGACCGCCGCCGATTCGGTGGCGGTAAAAATCCCCGAGAGAATACCGCCGAGAATAATGACCACCGTCATCAGCCCCCACAGCGCATCGACAAAAATCTTCACCGCCTGCTTAAACGGGATGCGCTCCCCTTTCGGATAACCGCGCTTATGGGCAAAACCGAGACACAGGATCATCAGGCACAACCCCAGCAATAAGCCCGGAAGCACGCCCGCAATAAACAACGACGCAATAGAAACCGTGCCACCCGCTGCCAGCGAGTAAATCACCGAGTTATGGCTGGGCGGGATCAAAATCGCCTGCACTGAACCGCTCGCCGTCACCGCCGCCGCGTATTCGCGCGGGTAACCTTTTTTTTCCATCTCCGGGATCATCACGCTGCCGATAGACGCCGTATCCGCCACCGATGAACCGGAAATCGCGCCGAAAAAGGTCGAGGCGACAATGTTCACCAGCGATAGCCCACCGCGAATAAAGCCTACGAACAGATAGGCGAAATTGACCAGCCGCCGGGCGATGCCCCCCTCGGCCATGATCGCCCCCGCCAGAATAAAGAACGGGATCGCCAGCAGGGTAAACTTGTTCACCCCGCTGGTTATCTGAATCATCAGCGCCTCCAGCGGCAGGTCAATCCACAGCGCGCCGGCAACGGCACTTAAGCCCACCGCGAACGCGACGGGCATCCCCACGGCCAACAGAATGGCGAGGGTGAAAAGCAAAATAAACGCATCCATCTTTCACCTCATTAACCGTGGTTACCGATGAGCACCACCGGGCGGTGTTCCTGCGAACCGAACAGCAGGCGCTCAATCACGAACAGAATCAGCACAGCGGAACCCACCGGCAGCGGCAGATAGCTCTCGCCGGAGGTCATCACCGGGAATTCCGCTACGGGCTGCTCCCACAACTCGACGCAGAGCCAGAAGCTGTACCAGAACATCAGAACGGTTACCAACAGCATCAGTAAGTCCACCAGCCGCGCCGCCGCTTTTTGCAGCGCAGCGGGCAAGCGGTCGGTGAGCATATTGACCGCGATATGCGAACCGGCCCGATAGCCCACCGCCGCGCCGATAAAGGTGAAGGTCACCATGCAGATAATGGCAATCGGCTCCGGCCAGGATTCGCCCCGGTTAAGCACATAGCGAGAAAAAATGCCCACCGGGATGACAATCGTCATCAACAACAGTGACAACCCGGCCACCCACATCGCCAGCATATAGAGCCGGTCCATTGCGCGCGAAAAATGCTCTGACATAACGCCTCCGCTACTGGACATCAGCAATCGCTTTCATCAGATCCTGATGCTTTTCGCCATAGGCTTTTCGCACCGGTTCCGTGGCCTGTACAAAGAAGGTTTTGTCGATTTCGTGGAACTGCACGCCGCCCGCTTTCATCTTCGCCAGCGCCTGGTCGTTGTATGCTTTCCACAGTTCACGCTGCTCCAGCTGCGCTTCATGGGCCAGGGTGATGATTTTTTGCTGATCGTCCGGGCTCAGTTTGTCCCACTTCACTTTCGAGTAGAGCAGCATTTCCGGGGTAATAAAGTGGCCGCTCAGGGTGTAGTTTTTGGCGACGGGCAGATAGTTATGGGCAATAAACGTCGGCGGGTTATTCTCCGCGCCGTCAATCACGCCCGTTTGCAGGCCGCTGTAAACCTCGCTCACGCCCATCGCCACCGAGTTCGCGCCCATATCTTTGAGTGTCGCCAGCGCAACCGGGCTGCCCTGCACGCGAATTTTCATCCCCTTGAGATCTTCCGCCTTCAGCACCGGCTCTTTAGTGATGAGATTACGCGTACCGGAATCCATCCAGCCGAGGAAGACCAGCCGCGATTTCGGATTTTTAGTGAGCTTGTCGCCAATCTGCTTACCGATCTCGCCGTCAATCACCTTATGCATATGATCTTCATCGCGAAAAACGTAGGGCAGCGTGAAGACTTCGATATCCGGCAAAATCGCCGCGACCGGGGCCATCGATACGCGGATCATGTCGATCGCCCCCATCTGCGCCTGCTCGATCATCTGCTTCTCATCGCCCAGCACGCCGCCGGGAAAGACTTTAATCTCCAGCTTGTCACCGGTTTGCTGTTTAAGTTTCTCCCCCATATGCTGCACCGCCACCACGTTCGGGTAGCCCTCAGGGTGAACGTCTGCGGCCTTGATCACCTGCGCCGAGGCGTAAGAGGTAAACAGGAAGGCAGCGGAGGAAAGGCATAAAGCGGCCACGAATGGCTTAACAGTCATCTTCATCGGTCGGCTCCAGCGGTATTGTTGCGGTAAGAGATAAAACGTTGTTTTAGTTTTCCGCTTAAAAACTAGACGGGAAGTGCGAGGTGGGCGGTGAGATAACTCACAAAAGAAACAATTTCGAAACGCGATTTTAACGATGTGATAACGATATTTCAGGGCAGATCACAGAATCTGCCCTGACAAAACTAGTGGCTTTTACGCAGCAGGTAGCGATACGGCAGGGTGTCGGTCTCTTTAGCAATCAGTTCATGTTCCATGAACGTACAGAAGCCGGGAATATCGCGGGTGGTTGCCGGGTCGTCGGCAATAATCAGCAGCGTTTCGCCCACGGGCATCGTGCGCACGGTTTTGCGCACCATCATCACCGGCTCCGGGCAACGAAGGCCAAGGGCATCTAAAGTATGGTTTGGGCTGGCGAACAGATCGGTCATTGTGGTCTCACCGTAGAAAAATCGGGCTTAGTTTACGCCGTGATTTCTGTGACGCAAGTCAGGTTAACGATTGCGTGAAAAACAACCATTGCAATGATGCGCGGAAGCAGTATCATTCGCTCCCTTATCGCGCAGGTAACGATAAGAATACGAACAGTTTTATTGGGTTCCCTCACCCCAATCACTAAAAAGGTACAATATGACTCCCTTTACATCCGTACAGCGCAGGCACGCGCTGGTTTGGCTATCGCTATTCCATTTGCTGGTTATCATATCCAGTAACTATCTGGTGCAGCTGCCGGTTTCTGTTTTTGGCTTCCACACCACCTGGGGCGCGTTCAGCTTTCCGTTTATTTTCCTTGCGACTGACCTCACCGTGCGCATCTTTGGCGCGCCGCTGGCTCGACGCATCGTTTTCGCAGTCATGCTCCCCGCACTGATGGTCTCCTACGCTATCTCATCACTTTTCTATATGGGTGAGTGGCAGGGGTTTGGCGCACTGGCGAGTTTCAACCTTTTTGTCGCTCGTATCGCCGCCGCCAGCTTTATGGCCTATGCACTGGGGCAAATCCTCGACGTTCACGTCTTTAACCGCCTGCGTCAAAGCCGACACTGGTGGCTCGCGCCGACGGCCTCGACGCTGTTCGGCAATATCAGCGACACGCTGGCCTTCTTCTTCATCGCCTTCTGGCGCAGCACTGACCCGTTTATGGCACAGCACTGGGTGGAAATCGCGCTGGTCGATTACTGCTTTAAAGTGCTGATCAGCATCATTTTCTTCCTGCCGATGTACGGCGTGCTGCTGAATATGCTGATGAAACGCCTGGCAGACAAATCCGATTTGTCAGCAATGCAGCCAGGTTAAAGGTTCGTTTTCCGAGTTGTGATAAGATGGGTGAATGAGCCGTTAATGGCCGTTTATCGAAAGGAAGAAGTCAATGCGCAAATTGGTGAAATACGTTGGTATTGGCCTGCTGGTTGCCGGGCTGGCAGCCTGTGACAACAGCGATACCAAAGCTCCGGCACAGGGTGCGGCGGCAGAGAGCAACGCCTCCGGGCAGCCGATTAACCTGCTGGATGGCAAGCTGAGCTTCTCATTACCCGCGGATATGACCGACCAGAGCGGGAAGATGGGCACCCAGAGCAACAACATGCACGTTTACTCTGATGCGACCGGGCAGAAAGCCGTGATCGTTATCGTGGGCGACAACACCGATGAAGACCTCGGCGTGATGGCGAAACGTCTGGAAGAGCAACAGCGCAGCCGCGACCCACAGCTGCAGGTTGTGACCAATAAATCCATCGAGGTGAAAGGCCACACGCTGCAACAACTGGACAGCATTATTTCTGCCAAAGGCCAGACTGCATACTCTTCCGTTATCCTCGGCAAAATTGACGGCAAGCTACTGACCATGCAGGTTACCCTGCCGGCAGACAATCAGCAGCAGGCGCAAACTGCCGCTGAAAACATCATTAACACTATCGTTATCAACTAATTAGTCTGATGATGACGCGGCCTTCGGTTGTTCAACCGGAGGCCTTTTTTTTAGCCGCCATCCCAGTAGCAGCGCAATCGCCACCAGCCCGGCGGCAGCAAGATAAATCGTCGACACCCCCATCCACGCCATCATCAGCCCGGCGAGCGGCCCGGTAATCCCGAGCGATAAATCCATAAACACCGTGTAGGTTGCCAGCGCGGAACCCTGATTTTGCGGCGGTACGGCCTTCACCGCCACCACACCCAGCGCCGGGAAGACCAGCGAGAAGCCAGCTCCCGCCAGGAAGGTGCCGATTTTCGCTATCAGTGGCGTATCAGCGATTCCGACCAACAGAAGGCCGATAATCTCAACCGAAAAACAGATCATGGCTACGTTCAGCCCGCCCAGACGGTTGATCCCGTTGGGGAACAGCAGGCGCGTGCCAACGAATGCGCAGCTAAAGAGCGTGAGCGCAAAGGCTGCGCCGTCCCAGCCTTTGGCGTCATAAAACAGTGTAATGAAGGTTGCGATAACGCCGAAGCCTGCCGAAGCCAGCGCCAGCGCCATGCCGTAGGGCCAGACGCGACCGAGCACCGCGCGAAACGACATCACCTTGCCCTTCGCCGCTTTCACTTCCGCACGCGGCAGTGCACAAATCACTGCCAGCGCAGCAACCGCCATAATCACCAGCGCCAGACCGTGCAGGCCGCCGTACTGGTAACAGAGCACGCCGAGTGGCGCGCCCATCGCCATCGCTCCGTAAGTTACGATGCCGTTCCAGGAAATGACCCGCCCAATATGCAGCGAGCCGACCACACCGACACCCCACAGCGTGGAGCCCGTCCCGGCAAAGCTCTGGCCAATCCCCAGAATCACCCGTCCCAGGCACAGCAGCACCAGGCTTACCATCGGCCAACTACCGCCCATCGCCGCCAGCAAATAACTCAGGCCGCTAAGAAAACAGCCGCACAGACCAAACACCACGATTTTCTTCGGCCCCAGTTGGTCGGCAAAGCGCCCGGCATGCGGACGACTTAACAGTGTGGCGAAGTATTGCAGGCTGATAACCAGACCCGCCCAGAAGGCGCTAAACCCCATGACATCATGGACATAGCCCGGCAGCACCGCGAGTGGCAGGCCGATGGTAAGATAGCTGGCGAAGTTGAAAATAACGACGGAAACGATGCGTAAATTGAGGCGAAAACCGCTGAGTTGTGCCCCATCTGCGGTGTCTGGCATGACAAACATCCGAATTTTAAAACGATGTTTTCATTATTGCATGCGCTGAAATTGAAGTCGCGCTTTTGCACCGCGCACTTTCAGATAATAAGCCTGCCGCTTCGCACTACACTTAAGTGCGAACGATCAAAAGGAATTCGATATGACCTCCCCACAGCCTGATAAAGCGGGCCTGCATATTTTACTCAAACTCGCCGCCCTGGTGGTGATCCTGGCCGGTATTCATGCCGCCGCCGATATCATCGTCCAGTTGCTGCTGGCGCTCTTTTTCGCCATTGTGCTTAACCCGCTGGTGACGTGGTTTTTGCGAAGGGGATTCTCGCGTGCGCTGGCCATCACCATTGTGATGATAGTGATGCTCTTCTTCCTTACGGCGCTGATGGCCGTCCTCGCCTCGTCGATCAATGACTTCATTGCCCTGATGCCGAGTTACAACAAAGAGCTCACCCGTAAGTTTATCGAGTTACAGGAGATGCTGCCGTTTCTGCATCTGCACATCTCGCCGGAAAGATTACTCCAGCGAATGGATTCCGATAAGGTGATGACCCTGGCGACGGCCTTAATGACCCAGTTATCCGGGGCGATGACCAGCATCGTGCTGCTGATCATGACCGTGGTATTCATGCTTTTCGAAGCCCGCCACGTCCCTTACAAAATGCGGTTTGCTCTCGTCAACCCGCAGGTACATATCGCCGGGCTCCACCGTGCGTTAAAAGGGGTATCCCATTATCTGGCGCTCAAAACATTTATCAGCGTGATGACCGGCGTGATTGTCTGGCTCGGCCTGTTGCTGCTCGATGTGCAATTCGCGCTGATGTGGGGCGTGCTGGCGTTTTTGCTGAACTACATTCCCAACATTGGCTCGGTGATTTCTGCCATTCCGCCGATGATTCAGGCACTGCTGTTTAATGGCTATTACGAATGTTTAATGGTCGGTGCGCTGTTCCTGGTGGTGCACATGGTGCTGGGCAATATTCTGGAGCCACGCGTGATGGGGCATCGTCTGGGGATGTCCACGCTGGTGGTGTTCTTGTCGTTGCTGATATGGGGATGGCTGCTGGGGCCGGTGGGCATGTTGCTGTCGGTGCCGCTGACCAGCGTCTGTAAAATCTGGATGGAAACCACAAAAGGCGGGAGCAAACTGGCGATACTGCTCGGCCCGGGGCGGCCCAAAAGCCGCCTGCCGGGCTAGTCTTTAGCGCAGGTTTGCCGGGAAATCTTTCGGCAGTTCACTGGCGGCACAGGCGATGACGCTGTCATCGTCCGGGCCGCAGTCGCGTACAAAGGTAATGGTCGCGAACTCATCAATCACTTCGGTCGGATAGGCCGGGCCGGCATCACGATACGAATTCATCAGTGGAATATGATCGTTCTGGAAGCAGACGGTTTTTTCCGGGTTGTTCATGATCCAACGCGGGAAGAAGATGGTGCCGTGGAACAGTTTGTCGCCCAGGTTCACAATCAGGCTAACGTCGGTACCGGTCGGTTCAGTCCATGAAATTTTGTAGATGCTTTCCCCGACACGCACGATGTATGCCTGCTGATCTTTCACCCAACGATTCCCTACCAGACCGCTGTGAATGCGGTAATCAAGGGTATTGGCGTTTTTGACGTAAATTTCGTAGTTCCAGCCGTTATCGTAGGTATAAACCAGATGTTTACCGATAAAACCGCTTAAATCATGTTTATCAAAGCTGCTCATAATTCGTTCTCCTCTTTTCGATGGAGTTATCTTATTGCTTTAAAATATGAATGAATAACGCTATGTTTGAATGAAATTCATCTAAATTTTAAATCAATCATGTATAAAACAACGCTTGAGCAGTGGGCGCTTCTCGAAAAAGTAGTTGAATCAGGCAGCTTTGCCAAAGCGGCAGAAGAGACCAACCGTAGCCAGTCATCGGTAAGCTATAACTTGTCGTTGTTGCAGGAACGATTAGGCGTCGCGCTACTGGCACCAGAAGGCCGCCGCGCGGTACTGACACCCGCCGGGGAACTGTTACTCAGTCAGGTGAAACCGCTACTGAAAGCCTTCGCCTGGGTCGAAACCCGTGCCGCCACGCTACGCGACGGCATGCGCACGCGACTGGATTTAGTGGTGGACAGCATCTTCCCGCGCAAGCGGCTGTTTGCGATTTTGCGCGAGTTTCAGCAGGCGTACCCGAAAACGCAGGTGCGTTTGACGGAAGTGCTGGAGAACAGCACTAACAGCGATGCCGTTCAGGCAGAAGCGGATGTGATGGTGCTGACGCGACGTCAGGATATTACCGGGCGCGGCGAATGGTTGATGAATATCGATTTCATCGCCGTCGCGCATCGCGATCACCCGCTGTTTCACCAGGATGCCCCGTTCAGCGATGAGATGCTACGTAGCTGGCCGCTGGTGCGCATCGCCGACCATGACAGCACACGCCAGCCAGGAAGCGATGCGTGGACGTTCTCGACAATTGATGCAGCGATTGATGCGGTGATGTATCAGGTGGGCTACGGCTGGTTACCGGAAGAGCGTATACAGCGCCTGCTGGAACAGGGCGTATTGAAGCCTTTACCATTGCATCACGGCGCGCGACGCGCCACGCCGCTGCATTTGATCGTGAAGCAGGATCTCGCCCCGCTGGATGAGCAGGTTGAGACGCTGTTGCGGCTGTTTAGCAAAGGGTAGGGAAACGTGGTGCAGGGAAATGCCGGATGCGGCTACGCCTTATCCGGCCTACGAATGCATTGACGAAACTCGCCATCCGGCAACCCCAGGCTACGCCATCGTCGCAATCGTCTTCCTGAACCGCAGCAGGGCAATCATAAAGAACACCCCGCCAATCGCCAGCAGCGTGACAAACTGCGGCCAGACAATCTCAAACCCGGCACCGCGATAGAGAATCGCCTGCGCCAGGCTGACAAAATGGGTCGTCGGCATCGACAACATAATGTCCTGCACCATTTGCGGCATACTTTCACGCGGCGTCGAACCGCCGGAGAGCATCTGTAGCGGCAACAGCACCAGAATCATCAACAGCCCCAGTTGCGGCATCGAGCGCGCCACCGTACCCATGAAAATCCCGATAGACGTGGTGGCAAACAGACTTAACGCCACGCCGAGCATAAACAGCGGGATCGATCCTTCAATCGGCACGCCCAGCACACCCTGCACCATCAACACCAGCGACAATCCGGACACTACCAGCACCACCAGCCCCATCGACCAGATCTTGGCCATCATGATTTCAAACGGCGTAATTGGCATCACCAGCAAATGCTCAACGGTGCCGTGCTCGCGTTCGCGGATAAGCGCCGAGCCTGTCAGCACAATCGCCAGCATGGTGATATTGTTGATAATCGCCATCACTCCGCCGAACCACGCAGGTTCAAGGTTCGGGTTAAAACGCATCCGCGTTTCCAGCGCCACCAGCGGCTCGCTGTTATCACGGTAGCGCGCGACAAAACTGTTCACCTCGCCGTTGATAATGCTCTGGATGTAGCTGTTGCCGGTAAACGCCTGGCTCATACGCGTGGCATCAACGTTCACCTGAATATCCGGCTGACGCCCGGCCAGCACATCACGCTGAAAATTGGGCGGTATATTCACCGCGAAGGTATAGCGCCCGGCATCCAGCCCGGCGTCCATTTCATCGGCGGTGATCATCTCCGGCGGCAGGAACCACGGGCGGTAGAAGCTGTTCACTATACGGTTAGAAAGCTGCGACTGGTCCATATCCGCAATAGCAATCGGCGCGAGATGCAGCGATCCCGGCGTGACCGTCGCCGACGAGTAAACCGACAGCGTAAACGCAAACACAATCAGCGCCAGCATCGCTTTATCGCCCAGCAGGCTGCGCAGTTCCTTGATGCCCAGGTTATAAATATTGCGTAATCGGCGCATCATCCCTCCTGTTTCTTCAGCAGCAGCACGCTCAGGCCAATCACCAGCGGCACGGCAATCAGCAGCGGAATGAACAGCGGCCAGAGATCGCCCAGATCCAGCGCCTTCGAAAACGTCCCACGCGCGATGGTCAGGAAATGGCTGGTCGGGTAGATCTCACCGATCCACCGCCCCGGCCCTTCGAGCGACGCCACAGGATCGATCATCCCGGAGAACTGCGTCGCCGGGATAAGCGTAATGATCGAGGTGCCAAAAATGGCGGCGATCTGACTTTTCATAAAGGTGGAAATCAGCAGCCCCATGCCGGTGGCGATGGTGACATACAGCAGCGCTGCCAGCGTCAGGGTGAGGAAACTGCCTTTGTGTTCAACGCCAAACACAAACACCGACAACGCACATAGCAGGAAGAAGTTGAGCATCCCCAGCGCGATGTAGGGCAACTGTTTACCAAGCAGGAATTCGCTCCGTGTCGTCGGCGTAACGTAGAGGTTGATGATCGACCCCAGCTCTTTTTCACGCACCACGCTTAACGCGCTGAGCATGGAGGGGATCATCATCAGCAGCAGCGGAATAACCGCAGGCACAATCGCCGGAAGGCTTTTTACATCCGGGTTATAGCGATAGCGGGTTTCGATGGTCATCAGGCCGTTCTGCGCATTTGACGTCGGCTGGCGACTGGCGACGTCCTGAAGCCAGGTCTGGTGCATCGCCTGCACGTAACCCTGCACCGTTTCCGCGCGGCTCGGCATCGCACCATCCACCCAGACGCCAATTTTCACCGGCGTACCGCGCGCGATATCACGGCCAAAGTTGGGCGGAATTTCAACCGCCACGGCGACCTCGCCTGCCCGCATCCGTTTATCCAGCTCGTCATAGCTGGTGAGCGGCGGCTGTTCGATAAAATAGCGCGAACCGGCAAGATTGAGCGTCCATTCCTGGCTGCTCATGGTTTGATCGCGATCGAGCACCGCGAAGCGCAGGTTTTCGACGTCCATGCTGATGCCGTAACCCATGATCAGCATCAGAATCACCGTACCGAGCATCGCCAGCGTAGAACGTACCGGATCGCGGCGCAATTCCAGCGCTTCCCGGCGGCTGTAGCTGAACAGACGGCGCAGGCTGAAGCCCTGACGCGGCGGCGTTGGTGCTTCATGCATCACCGGGATGTCATCTGGCGGCGTCACCGCCTGCGCAGGACCGGACGCTTCCTGAAGCCAGGCGATAAATGCCTCTTCCAGATTCGCCGCGCCACGGCGCTCAACCAGTTCCTGCGGCGTGCCGCTGGCCAGCACTTTGCCCGCGTGCATCAGCGACATGCGGTCGCAGCGCTCCGCTTCGTTCATAAAGTGGGTGGAGATGAAAATAGTGACTTTATCCTGCCGCGACAAATCAACCATCAGTTGCCAGAACATATCACGGGCTACCGGGTCAACGCCGGAGGTCGGTTCATCAAGAATGAGCATTTCCGGGCGATGGATCACCGCTACCGCCAGCGACAATCGCTGGCGAATGCCCAGTGGCAGCGAGGCAGGAAGCGCGTCCTCGACGTCGGTGAGCATGAAACGCGCGCTCATTTCCGCGGCGCGCTGCGGGATCTCCGCTTCGGGAATATGAAACAGGCGGGCGTGAAGCTCCAGGTTTTGCCGCACGGTGAGTTCACTGTAAAGCGAGAACGCCTGCGACATATACCCTACCCGGCGGCGGGTTTCGATATCGTTCGGGTCGACGGGCTGGCCGAACAGCCAGGCTTCGCCTTCGCTGGCAGGCAGCAGACCTGTCAGCATCTTCATGGTGGTCGATTTGCCGCAGCCGTTGGAGCCGAGAAAACCAAAAATCTCGCCGCGCGGAATGCGAAAGTTCACATGATCGACCGCGACAAAATCGCCGAAACGCATGGTGAGATCACGTGCTTCAATGGCGATTTCCGCATTTTCTGCCTGATACGGCGGAATGACGACCGGTTTATGCGCCTGCCGCTGCGCCTCTGGCAACAGGGCGATAAAGGCTTGCTCCAGCGTCTCGCTGTCGGTTTTATCCCGCAGTTGCTGCGCGCTGCCTGTCGCCATCACTTCGCCGTCGTTCATTGCCACCAGCCAGTCAAAACGCTCGGCTTCTTCCATGTAGGCGGTCGCGACCAGCACGCTCATGTTGCTTTGTCGTTCGCGGATGCTGTCGATCAGATCCCAGAACTGCGCGCGTGAAAGCGGGTCAACGCCGGTTGTGGGTTCATCGAGGATCAGCAATTCCGGGTCGTGGATCAACGCACAGCACAGCCCCAGCTTTTGCTTCATCCCACCAGAAAGCTTCCCGGCGGGGCGATCGCGGAACGGGGCCAGCCCGGTGCTGTTCAGCAGTTCGGTGATCCGCGCCTCACGCTCCGCTTTGTTGTGGCCAAACAGTCGCGCGAAGAAGTCGACGTTTTCATACACCGACAGCGTGTGATAGAGGTTTTTACCCAGCCCCTGCGGCATCCAGGCGATACGCGGGCAGACATCGCGGCGGTGCGCCGCATCGCGCATATCGCCGCCGAGCACAATCACCTTGCCCTGCTCAATCACCCGCGCACCGGAAATCAGCGACAGCAGGCTCGATTTCCCGACGCCATCCGGGCCAATCAGGCCGACCATACAGCGTGAGGGAATGTTCAGCGTAATGTTCTTTAACGCCACCGTCGCGCCGTAACGCTGGCCGACGCCTTCAAGCTGCGCGACAGCGGGTCTTACCTGCCCGGTCATTGCGGCAGCCTCACCACCAGGTCATCCGGCCAGGGCTTCTGTTCATCCAGACGCACCCACGCCATGCCCGGTAGCCCGGTTTTCACATATTCCAGATGCTGTTGCAGCAGCGCTTGTGGAATGCGCGCTTTCACGCGGAACATCAGCTTTAGCCGCTCATCGCGGGTTTCCACGGTTTTTGGCGTAAACTGGGCGACGCTCGCCACAAAACTGATGGTGGCCGGAACGCGTAAATCAGGCGCAGCATCAAGCACCAGACGCGCTTCACCGCCAATCTTCAGCAAACCTGCCTGCTCGGTCGGCAGGAAAAAGGTCATATAAACATCGCTGAGATCGACCATATTGAGCACTCTGCCGCCCGCCGCCAGCACTTCGCCCGGCTCGGCGACACGATATTGCACGCGCCCGTCGCGCGGGGCTTTTAGCTCGCTGTCGTCGATATCGGCCTGAATGCGCCGCTCGGTGGCCTGCGCCGCCTCGACGCGCGTTTGCGCCTGAATGATATTGGTGCGCGCCGCTTCAATCGCCGCATTGGACGCTGAAACCTGTGCCTTTGCCGACTCCAGCGCCGCACGCGCGCTCTCTGCCGCCGCGCGATCGTCATCTAATTGTTGCGCTGAGACCGCGCCGCGCGTCGACAGCGTCTGTGAACGGGTATGCCGTTTAGAGACGGATGCCAGCTCGGCATCACGCTGCTTCACCACCGCCTGCGCCGCACGCATCTCGCTCTGGCGCTGCTCCAGCAAGGCTCGCGCAGCCGCGACCGCGCTTTCCGCTTCTTTAATTTGCGCAATAGCTTCCAGCCGTTGCTCCTGAAGCACGCGGGTGTCCATCTTCGCCAGCACGTCGCCCTGACGCACAAACTGCCCTTCCGACACCAGAATGGTGTCGATGCGTCCGGCTATTTTGGTCGCGATATCCACTTCCGTGGCCTCGATTCTGCCATTGCTGACCGCGAAACCCTCCGGTACGCCCGCGGGTCGTAACATCCACCACGCCACGGCGGCCATCACCACCACGATGCCAATAATCCACCACGTCAAATGACGCTTAATGTTGTCCATACTCGACCCGCCATAATCCCTGTTACCAAACCACGCGTGTCACAAAGCGCGCCGAACAAGCGTTCAGCGACGATTCCCCTCCGGGATAAGAGGGAAAGAAGAGAGAGAGCCAGACAGTGCACAGGCGTCGGGATGACGCTCACCGTGAAGGAGAATGCTGGATGAAGGTGTTGCGAAATCGGGTAGTAATGTTGTCATCATCAGCGTTCCTGGCCGTAAATGAAACACGCGTACTCATTGATAGTGTCAATGTGATAGTAACACCTGGTTTTTGTATGTCTATTGTGTAAATGAAATGAGTTTAACCTCAACAAATTATAAACAGGCACAACTATTAATATTGTTAACTATTTTGATAATAGCTATTCTGCCGACTCAATTTAATGATCTCGTTATGGCGAGGCTCCTGTACAAAAATAAGTTATCGCCCTGTTGGTATCGAGAGAGACCGCTCAGGGAAATACAGGCATCCATCGAATCAAGGTGTTGCCAAGATAACTTCTGCCAAAATGCTTTTGGTCAGATACGTTGTACAGTGCTAAATCCAGGACGTAGGGATCTGCTTTGCTAATCCTGTCTTGTTCGCCCCTATGAGAACTTTTCTATAGGGTAATTTTATGTCCTCCATTCAATATGATGCTATCCACAATGGCTTAACGGCTTTCCAGGGTGATGCGATCGCACAATATATGCGTACTGATTTTATGACGCTACCCGACCATCTTTGCGTGGGCGAAGCGCGCGACCGCTTTATTTCTCAACTCTCTCTTCAGGATATACCAGGACAACTTTTTGTTGTCGCCGATAAAACGCTACGCGGCGTACTCTCAATTAAAAAGCTCCTTCAGGAAAAAGATTTAAAGCTTCCGATTAATCATCTAATGGACAACTGCTTACTCCGCGTGAAGCCTGATGCAGAACGCGCTGACGTTGTGGCTATGCTGGCACAGCGCGAGCTGGATGTTATTCCCGTCGTCGATAAAGGCGAGCTTGTTGGCTGCCTGACGATGAAAGAGATTGTGCATTTGCAGGAAGACGACGTTACCGAGGATGCTCAATTACAGGGGGCCACGCTTCCTTTAGAAAAACCCTATCTTGATATGACGCCATGGGCGTTATGGAAAAAACGTTCGGTCTGGCTGCTATTACTATTTGTCGCTGAAGCCTATACCAGCAGTGTGCTTCAACATTTTGAGGAGTCGCTGGAGTCTGCTATCGCACTGGCGTTTTTCATACCTTTGTTGATAGGTACAGGAGGAAACAGTGGTACCCAAATTACCTCAACGCTTGTACGCGCGATGGCCCTTGGTGAGGTGCGTTTACGTGACATGGGGCAAGTCATTCGTAAAGAGGTGACCACCTCATTCATGATTGCGCTGACATTGGGTCTTGCGGGCTGTTTCCGAGCCTGGATGATGGGGATTGGCATCGAAATT
Source organism: Pseudocitrobacter faecalis (assembly GCA_003315335.1). Taxonomy (GTDB): domain Bacteria; phylum Pseudomonadota; class Gammaproteobacteria; order Enterobacterales; family Enterobacteriaceae; genus Pseudocitrobacter; species Pseudocitrobacter faecalis. Next base: position 249,359 of record QNRL01000006.1, on the reverse strand, counting down.
ACCATGATCGTTAGCCTAACGTTAGTTTGCATAACGCTTTGGAGCGCAATTGTGTCCTCAGTCATTCCAATGGTGCTTAAGCGGATTGGCATCGATCCCGCCGTTGTATCTGCGCCCTTTATTGCAACGCTGATTGATGGCACAGGTCTTATTATCTACTTTAAAATCGCCCAGTATTTTCTTGGGTTGAATTAATCATTATCCGGCAGCCTGGCTGCCGGCTTTGCGAGCACGAACAGGTGATAAGAGCACCTATTTGCCTGTAGCACTCTCCCCCAGCGCCTGCGCGCACGCCCAGGCGCTCGACCAGGCCCACTGGAAGTTATAACCGCCCAGCCAGCCGGTGACATCCATCACTTCACCAATGAAATACAGCCCCGGCACCTTGCGCGCTTCCATGGTTCGGGAAGAGAGTTCGTTGGTATCCACGCCGCCCAGCGTGACTTCCGCCGTGCGATACCCTTCCGTACCGTTCGGTTGCACACGCCATTCGGTCAACGTCTCCACCAACGTTTGCTGATCGCGCACATTAAGCTGTTTCAGCGTGACATCCGGAATCTGCCCCAGTTGCTGCAAACACTCCACAAGGCGTTTCGGCAGATGCATCGCCAGCGTGTTTTTCAGGCTCTGATTCGGGTGTTCCGCGCGCTGCGTATCAAGGAATTCGGCCAGGTCGATATCCGGCAGCAGGTTGATGGTGACGAACTCCCCTGGCTGCCAGTAGCTGGAAATCTGCAATACCGCCGGGCCGGAGAGGCCACGATGGGTAAACAGCAGGCTTTCACGAAAAACGGTGCCGTCTTGCGCGCTAATCACTGAGGGAACGGAAACACCGGAGATGGTTTGGGAAACATCCAGCATTGGTTTATGCAGCGTGAATGGCACCAGCCCCGCGCGGGTTGGCAGAACCTTCAGGCCAAATTGTTCGGCAATTTTGTAACCAAATGGCGATGCGCCAAGGCCCGGCATCGACAATCCGCCGCTGGCAATCACCAGTTTTTTCGTGGTGACGGTTTCGCCATTGAGTTGCAGGCTAAAGCCTGCTTCATCACGCTCAACGCTCAATACTTCGCTGCGCAGGCGCATCGTAACGTTGCCTTTTGCACATTCATCCACCAGTAGCTTCACAATTTGCTCGGCGGAATCATCACAGAAAAGTTGCCCCAGCGTCTTCTCATGCCAGGCGATGCCGTGTTTTCCAACCAGGTCGATGAAATCCCATTGGGTGTAGCGCGCCAGTGCGGATTTGCAAAAATGCGGGTTTTGGCTGAGATATGCCGCGGGTTCGACATAAAGATTAGTAAAGTTGCAGCGGCCACCGCCGGACATCAAAATCTTACGCCCCGGCTTCTTACCGTTATCCAACAACAGCACGCGCAGGCCCGCCTGCCCGGCCTGCGCGGCACAAAACATTCCTGCGGCACCGGCCCCAATTACAATGGCATCAAACCTTTCCACGCACTATCCTCAACTTAGAGATTGTCGGGAATTGTAAATTTTTCACGCATGTCGTACCAGTGAAATATAAGACAATCCTGCATATCCGTTTGAAAATTCTTAAAAAATCATTTTCACTGCTTATACAAAGATGGGGAAATATCAAAAAAAGTCTATATTTCACTTTGCCCGCGCTGCCAAAGTCCATGATAATGCCGCGCGTTCATGTCCTCAAAATGGCGTAACGTACTATGTTACATTTGTTCGCAGGTCTGGATTTACATACCGGGCTTTTGTTGGTACTTGCTCTGATTTTTGTTCTGTTCTACGAAGCGATTAACGGCTTCCATGACACAGCAAATGCAGTGGCAACCGTGATTTATACTCGCGCTATGCGATCGCAGCTTGCGGTTGCCATGGCGGCTATCTTTAACTTCCTCGGCGTTCTGCTGGGCGGCCTGAGTGTAGCTTATGCCATCGTGCATATGTTACCGACAGATCTCCTGCTTAATGTCAGTTCGGCGCACGGCCTCGCCATGGTCTTCTCCATGTTGTTGGCTGCGATTATCTGGAACCTCGGCACCTGGTATTTTGGTCTGCCAGCGTCCAGTTCCCACACGCTGATTGGCGCGATTATCGGTATTGGTTTAACCAATGCGCTGATGACCGGCACATCGGTGGTGGATGCGCTTAACATTCCGAAAGTACTGAATATTTTCGGCTCCCTCATCGTGTCACCGATTGTCGGCCTGGTCTTCGCAGGTGGTCTGGTGTTCCTGCTGCGTCGCTACTGGAGCGGTACGAAAAAACGTGCGCGTATCCACCTGACGCCGGCAGAGCGTGAAAAGAAAGACGGTAAGAAAAAGCCGCCATTCTGGACGCGTATCGCCCTGATCATCTCGGCTATCGGCGTCGCGTTCTCTCATGGCGCGAACGACGGTCAGAAAGGCATTGGTCTTATCATGCTGGTACTGATTGGCGTGGCTCCGGCAGGTTTCGTGGTCAACATGAACGCGTCGGGCTACGAAATCACCCGTACCCGTGATGCTATCAATAACGTTGAAGTCTTCTATCAGCAGCATCCTGCGCTACTGAAAAAAGTCACCGGCGTTGACCAGATTATTCCTGAGCCTGACACCGCTATCACGCCGTCTGGCGAGCTGCACTGTCATCCGGCCAACTCTCTCTACGCGTTAACCCGCGTGAAGAACATGCTGGCGGATATCGAGACCTACGACAAACTGAGCGTTGAGCAGCGTAGCCAACTGCGTCGCATCATGCTGTGTATCTCTGATACCACCGATAAAGTCGCTAAGCTGCCGGAAGTGAGCGCTGACGATCAGCGTCTGCTGAAGAAACTGAAAGGCGACATGCTCAACACCATTGAGTACGCACCGGTCTGGATCATCATGGCCGTCGCGCTGGCGCTGGGTTGCGGTACGATGATTGGCTGGCGTCGCGTGGCGACCACCATCGGTGAGAAAATCGGTAAGAAAGGCATGACCTACGCACAGGGTATGGCGGCGCAGATGACCTCTGCAGTATCCATCGGCCTGGCGAGTTATACCGGGATGCCGGTTTCCACCACCCACGTGCTCTCCTCCTCTGTGGCGGGGACGATGATTGTGGATGGCGGCGGTCTGCAACGGAAAACCGTGACCAACATTCTGATGGCCTGGGTCTTCACACTGCCGGCGTCGATTCTGCTGTCGGGCGGGTTGTACTGGCTGTCGCTGATGATTATCTAATCATCAGACAGACAAAAAAGACGGGTCAGGAAACTGGCCCGTCTTTTTTTATGTGGAAAGATTAATGCCAAAGAGCCAGTGCAATCAGGCTCACCACCACTAATCCACACAACGAACTGGTCAAAATGAACTGGCGGCGCACGCGTTCACAGCGGCGAATAAACTCGTCGTCATGATGATCGCGATAACGCTGACCGTAAATGTACCAAACCAGCCTTACCTGCTTGCTGGGTTGACCATGTGAGGTAAAAAACCCACCACCATCAACATATTGATAGAGCAAGGGATCGCAACCACGCAGTACCACTAGCAATGCACGTAACGACGAGAAATAGCGTGCCATATTTACCACACAGACGACACACAGGGCCCAAAACAGCGCGATTGTGCTGATCATACCTCCTCCCCGGCGACCCGCCCAAAGGAGATACCTCCCGGGCTACCGCACCCCAATTACCCATAGCTCCAGACAGCTCAGTGAAAAAGGTGAGAATCCGATCACGTTTATTTGTCCGACCGGCTCATTAAATAGTGTAGGAGATTAGTGAAATTTTTTACCACAACCTTAAGCGTTATCAATAGGTGTCTTTAGATAAATTTGTTTAACAAATTGGTGATCGCGTCGCATTGACGCGCAGACCCGGTCGCTATAATGTAGAAATATCTTCTACAATGAGGTCTTTAAGATTATTACAAGGCCTGATTAGCATCCACGGATGCGGCAGATTTTAGGCAGGGCTAAACCCCCGCGCAATCGACATGCAGGACGCGGGCGACTTCACGCCCATTGGTCATCGACAACTTTATGGAAGGAGTAACACCATGGCTTACAAACACATTCTTATCGCGGTAGACCTTTCACCAGAGAGTAAAGTGCTGGTTGAGAAAGCCGTATCTATGGCACGCCCATACAACGCGAAAGTTTCCCTGATTCATGTTGATGTGAATTACTCCGATCTCTATACCGGCCTTATCGATGTGAATCTGGGCGATATGCAAAAACGCATTTCGGAAGAGACTCACCATGCGCTGACTGAGCTGTCCACCAATGCGGGTTACCCGATTACCGAAACCCTGAGCGGCAGCGGCGATCTGGGCCAGGTGCTGGTCGACGCCATTAAGAAATACGATATGGACCTGGTGGTTTGCGGCCATCATCAGGACTTCTGGAGCAAGCTGATGTCTTCTGCACGTCAGTTGATCAACACCGTTCACGTGGATATGTTGATTGTTCCACTGCGCGACGAAGAAGAGGAGTAATCGCTTCCCGCGCATAATGACAACGCCCGCTTTTGCGGGCGTTTTTTTTCAGTACGCAAACCTGATAAGCGCAGCGCCATCAGGCTATTCGCTTACGCTTTGCGCGCGGCAATCCAGTCCTGAACTTCGATAACAAATTCATCCGGCGCTTTGCGGTACATCTTGCGGGCAAGGTCGAGGATCGTGTGCTGAGCCAGCGCCTCTTCCATTCGCTGTTGCGCCATATCCATTACCGAACGCACGCCGCAGATACCTTCACACGCCCACGCTGGCGGTTGTTCATCAAACACGGCCAGCCGCTGGCGTATTTCACGGCATTCAAAGATGCGTTTTTCACCGTCGATGGCAACAGCCACGTCTTTCACCGTGATGTGCTCCGCCGGTTTCGCCAGCTGAAAACCGCCGCCCTTTCCTTCAATGCTACGCACCAGACCGGCTTTTGACAGGCGAGTGAAGATTTTGGCGAGGTAGTCATAGGGCACGCTTTGTAACTCCGCAATTTCGCGCACGCTCATGTCGCGGGCATCGCCCTTACTGTCTACCATGCACATCAGGCTATGAATGCCGTACTCAACCCCGGAACTGTAAAATGCCATGTTGTAATCTCAGCCAATATAACTCTGAGTTATTGTAGCTTTTCTACCCTCTGCAATCCAGACGCCCTCGCGACACCCTATCAAAAAGAAGAAATAAATAGCGATTATTCAACGTCATAAACATGAAATCGCTACAGCGCTCTTTTTTCGCATTGCTTTTTCAAACTACGACCAATAAAATCCGAGTAAATTAATCGGAGTTAACAGAGTGAATAAGCAATGCGTAAACAAATTCTGATCGTCGGTGCCGGCTTCGCCGGTATGTGGGCGGCCCTGAGCGCGGCACGTCTGGCAGACAAAAACAACGGCCAGGCAATTGATATTACAGTGATTGCTCCGCAGCCAGAGCTACGTGTTCGCCCGCGTTTTTATGAAAGCCACGTGGAAACGCTGGTTTCCCCACTGATGCCGCTCTTCGACGCCACCGGTGTAACATTTCTGCGTGGCACCGTATCGGATATCCACACCGACTCACGTAGCGTGAGCTGGAAAGATGCCAACGGCGAATCCCACCAGCATGGCTACGATCGCCTGATTCTGGCGAGCGGGAGTCACGTAAACCGTTCATTTATCTCAGGTGTCGCAGAGCATGCGTTCGATCTCGATCAGTTAGAGAGCGCAGCCGTTTTAGAAAAACATCTGCAATCCCTGGCGAAGAAACCGGAAAGCGAGGCGCGTAACACCGTCGTTGTCTGCGGCGGCGGGTTTACCGGTATTGAAATGGCGATGGAATTACCAGGCCGTCTGCGCGACATTCTTGGCTCAAATGCTAAGACCAGAGTAGTCGTAGTTGAGCGCGGCCCACAGCCTGGTTCACGTTACAGTGAAGAACTGCGTAATGTGGTTATTGATGCCTCCAACGAACTGGGCGTCGAATGGAGGGTGAATGCAGAGGTGGAATCAGTAGATGCCACAGGCGTCACGCTGAAAGACGGGCAGCGAATTGCCTCTTCAACCGTTATCTGGACCGTGGGCGTTCAGGCAAGCGACCTGACAGCACAGATTGATGCGCCTCGCGATCGTCAGGGGCGTCTGCATGTGGATGCGAATCTTCAGGTTGTCGGCCATAAAGAGATTTTCGCCACCGGCGACGTGGCTTATGCGGCAACGGATGACAAAGGCAACCACGCATTGATGACCTGCCAGCACGCGATTCTGCTGGGCAAGTTCGCCGGGAATAACGCTGCAGCCAGTCTGCTAGGTGTGGAGCCGTCACCCTATCGCCAGGAGATGTACGTCACCTGTCTGGATCTCGGCGCATGGGGCGCGGTGTATACCGAAGGTTGGGATCAGCAGGTAAAACTGACGCGCGAAGAAGCGAAGAAGTTGAAGGTGTCGATCGTCAGTGAGCTGATTTACCCACCGAAAGCAGAGAGAACAGCGGCGTTTGAGATGGCGGATCCGTACGCGCCGTTTGTGTAGGGGAGACCCCCTCACCCTAACCCTCTCCCACAGGGAGAGGGGACCGATTGTGCATAGCTTACAGAACTGCGCCGGTTTTCTCCCTCTCCCTGTGGGAGAGGGCCGGGGTGAGGGGCATCAGGCCGCACCGCCCCTACTCCGCCGTCCCCGCATAAATATCAAACCGATGCCCTTTGGTGACCACCGCGTTCGTTGTTGCCACATCCGCAAGCGGCGGTGCGTAGTCTGGTCGTTTCACCACCACCCGTTTCGTCGCCAGCAAGCGTGCGGGTTCCAGCAATCCATCCGCGTCTAAATCCGGCCCCACCAGCGACTGAAACACGCGCATCTCTTTCTTCACCAGCGCGCTTTTCTGCTTATGCGGGAACATCGGGTCAAGGTACACCACCTGCGGTCGCGGCGTGATATCCGCAAGCGTCGTCAGGCTGGAAGCGTGGATCAACTGCAAGCGCTCCTGCAACCAGCCGCCGATTTCCGGGTCGGCATAGCCGCGCGCCAGGCCATCGTCGAGCAGCGCCGCCACGACCGGGTTGCGTTCCAGCATCCGTACATGGCAGCCCACCGAGGCCAGCACAAACGCATCGCGCCCGAGCCCCGCCGTGGCGTCAACCACGTCCGGTAAATAGCTGCCCTTAATGCCCACCGCTTTCGCTACCGCTTCACCGCGACCGCCGCCGAATTTGCGACGGTGCGCCATCGCCCCGCCAACAAAATCCACGAAGATACCGCCAAGTTTTGGCTCATCACGTTTGCGCAGTTCCAGATGCTCTGGCGTTGACACCAGCGCCATCAGGTTGTCTTCATCGTGCTCCAGCCCCCAGCGGGCGGCAAGAACAGATAAGGCGCCGTCTCCGGCGCCCGTTTCATCAAGTAAACAGATTTTCACTGACTGATTAGCCTTTGATCCCGTAGTGCTCCAGCATCGCATCGAGCTGCGGTTCACGGCCACGGAAGCGTTTGAACAGTGCCATGGGCTCCTCAGAACCGCCGCGCGTCAGGATGTTATCAAGGAACGACTGCCCGGTATCGCGGTTGAAAATCCCCTCTTCTTCGAAGCGGGAGAACGCATCCGCCGCCAGCACATCGGCCCACAGATAGCTGTAGTAACCCGCCGCATAACCGCCAGCAAAGATATGGCTGAAAGCATGCGGGAAGCGGCCCCATGATGGCCCCGGTACCACAGCGACCTGTTTCTTGATTTCTGCCAGAGTTTCGAGGATTTTCGCGCCCTGTTCCGGGTTAAATTCCGCATGCAAACGGAAGTCGAACAGGCCGAATTCCAGCTGACGCAGGATAAACAGCGCCGCCTGGTAGTTTTTCGCCGCCAGCATTTTATCCAGCAGTTCCTTCGGCAGCGGTTCGCCGGTTTCATAGTGACCAGAGATAAACGCCAGCGCGTCCGGCTCCCAGCACCAGTTTTCCATGAACTGGCTCGGCAGTTCGACCGCATCCCACGGTACACCGTTGATCCCGGAAACGCCCGCGGTTTCGATGCGGGTCAGCATGTGATGCAGGCCGTGACCGAATTCGTGGAACAGGGTGATCACTTCATCATGCGTAAACAGCGCCGGTTTACCGTTGACCGGACGGTTGAAGTTACAGGTCAGGTAGGCGACCGGTTTTTGCAGCGAGCCATCGAGCTTGCGCATCTGACCAACGCAGTCGTCCATCCACGCCCCACCGCGTTTGTGTTCACGAGCGTACAGGTCAAGGTAGAAGCTTCCGCGCAGTTCATTGTTTTCGTCATACAGCTCGAAGAAGCGCACTTCCGGGCTCCAGACGTCAACATCTTTGCGCTCTTTGGCGGTGATACCGTAAATGCGTTTCACCACTTCAAACAGGCCGTTAACGGCTTTGTTTTCGGGGAAGTACGGGCGCAGTTGCTCGTCGCTGATGCTGTAAAGGTGCTGTTTCTGTTTTTCGCTGTAGTACGCGATATCCCACGGTTGCAGCTCATCGACGCCAAATTCCGCTTTCGCGAAGGCACGCAGTTGCGCCAGCTCTTTTTCACCCTGCGGACGCGCACGTTTGGCAAGATCGGTTAAGAATTCCAGCACCTGCTGCGGGTTTTCCGCCATTTTGGTGGCGAGAGATTTAGAAGCATAACTTTCGAAGCCCAGCAGTTGCGCCAGTTCGTGACGCAGGGCGAGGATTTCCGCCATCACCGGGCTGTTATCCCATTTACCGGCATTCGGGCCTTGATCGGAGGCGCGGGTGCTGTAGGCGCGATACATCTCTTCACGCAGGGCCTGGTTGTCGCAGTAGGTCATCACCGGGAGATAGCTTGGGATATCCAGCGTCAGCAGATAGCCGTCCAGCTCTTTGGCTTCGGCCTGAGCTTTGGCGGCGGCCAGCGCGCTTTCCGGCATACCGGAGAGTTCCGCTTCGTCGCTTACCTGCTTCGTCCAGCCCATGGTGGCATCCAGCACATTGTTGCTATAGATGTTGCCCAGTTCAGACAGTCGCGTCGCAATTTCGCCGTAGCGCTGCTGTTTCTCTTTCGGCAGTCCGATACCGGACAGCTCGAAATCGCGCAGTGCGTTATCGACCGCTTTTTTCTGTGCGGTTGAGAGCGTGGCGTAGTTATCGCCGTCGCGCAGGTCGCGATACGCTTTGTACAGCCCTTCATGCTGACCGACCCAGGTGCTGTATTCCGACAGCAACGGCAGGGTTTGCTCGTAAGCCTCACGCAGTTCCGGGCTGTTTTTGACCGAATTCAGGTGGCTGACCGGCGAGAAAATACGCCCCAGCACATCGTCCACTTCTGCCAGCGGCTGGCATAAGTTTTCCCAGGAGTAAGGTGCGCCCTGTGCTACCACACGTTCCACATTTTCACGGCAGTCGTTCAGCGCTTTGGTGACGGCGGGAACAACATGCTCAGGCTTGATGGCGGAAAACGGCGGCAGTTCGAAGGGAGTCAGTAATGGATTCGTCATATGCACAGTCCTGGTTAAAAAGGGGGAACAAACGCTCAAGCGCGTAGCGTCGCCTTCCGGCGCGTAATGTATGTAGCATGGGGTTAAGTGTAGTGAATTTCAATGATAAGCGTTGCGCTTTCGCGGCGGCGGCGACTTTTCGGTATACTGTTGAAGAGACTTTTTTGTTGCCCGGTAACGGGCCCATGTTTTACTTAGCGGAACCCCTTTACCCATGCTCAGTTATCGCCACAGCTTTCACGCTGGCAACCACGCCGACGTCCTTAAACACACCGTTCAGAGCCTGATCATCGAATCACTGAAAGAGAAAGAGAAACCGTTTCTCTATCTGGACACCCATGCGGGCGCAGGCCGTTACCAGTTAAGCAGCGAGCATGCCGAGCGTACCGGTGAGTATCTGGAAGGTATCGCCCGTATCTGGCAGCAGGACGATCTGCCTGCCGAACTGGAGCCGTACATCAGCGTGGTACAGCACTTTAACCGCAGCGGTCAGTTGCGCTACTACCCAGGCTCACCGCTGATTGCGCGTCAGTTACTGCGTGAACAAGACAGCCTGATGATGACCGAACTGCACCCAAGCGATTTCCCGCTGCTGCGTTCCGAGTTCCAGAAAGACGATCGTGCGCGCGTGGAGAAAGCCGACGGTTATCAGCAACTCAAATCCAAACTGCCGCCGGTTTCTCGTCGTGGGCTGATCCTCATCGACCCGCCGTATGAAATTAAAACCGATTACCAGGCAGTCGTGACGGGTATTCACGAAGGCTATAAACGCTTTGCGACAGGCACCTATGCGTTGTGGTATCCGGTCGTCCTGCGTGCGCAAATAAAACGCATGATCAAAGACCTCGAAGCCACCGGCATCCGTAAAATCCTGCAAATCGAGCTGGCGGTGCGCCCGGACAGCGATCAGCGCGGCATGACCGCGTCCGGTATGATTGTTATCAACCCGCCGTGGAAGCTGGAACAGCAGATGAACGCCGTGCTGCCGTGGCTGCACAGCAAGCTGGTGCCGAACGGTATCGGCCATACCACGGTAAACTGGATCGTACCTGAGTAATTGCAGACATAGCCAGAACCTATCAGTTTCAGGTATACAATCGCGGATCTTTGGCGCTGGGCGCAGAGCCCTCGCCTGACAATGAACAGGAAGGAGCGGTCATGACCAAACATTACGACTATATCGCTATTGGCGGCGGCAGCGGCGGCATCGCCTCGATTAACCGTGCGGCGATGTACGGCCAGAAGTGCGCGCTGATTGAAGCCAAAGAGCTGGGCGGCACCTGCGTTAACGTCGGTTGCGTGCCGAAAAAAGTGATGTGGCATGCCGCGCAAATCCGCGAAGCCATCCACATGTATGGCCCGGATTACGGTTTTGATACCACCATCAACGACTTCGACTGGAACAAGCTAATTGCGAGCCGTACCGCCTACATCGACCGTATTCATACGTCGTATGACAATGGCCTGGCGAAAAACAAAGTCGATGTGATCAAAGGCTTTGCCCGCTTTGTTGATGCGAAAACCGTGGAAGTGAACGGGGAAACGATCACCGCCGATCATATCCTGATCGCCACCGGCGGTCGCCCAAGCCATCCGGATATTCCGGGCGTGGAATACGGTATCGATTCCGACGGTTTCTTCGCGCTGCCAGCATTGCCAAAACGCGTCGCGGTTGTCGGTGCGGGCTACATTGCTGTGGAACTGGCGGGCGTAATTAACGGACTGGGCTCGGAAACGCATCTGTTTGTGCGTAAACACGCGCCGCTGCGTACCTTCGATCCGCTGATTACCGAGACGCTGGTTGAAGTCATGAACGCGGAAGGCCCGACGCTGCATACCCAGGCGGTGCCAAAAGCGGTGGTGAAAAACGCCGACGGTAGCCTGACGATTGAACTGGAAGATGGCCGCAGCCAGACAGTAGATTGCCTGATTTGGGCAATTGGCCGTGAACCGGCAACTGACAATTTCAACCTGGCGGCAACGGGCGTGAAAACCAACGATAAAGGCTATATCGTGGTTGATAAATTCCAGAACACCACTGTTCCGGGGATTTATGCGGTCGGTGATAACACCGGTGCCGTTGAGCTGACGCCGGTTGCGGTCGCAGCGGGCCGTCGTCTTTCAGAACGTCTGTTTAATAACAAACCGGAAGAGCATCTGGATTACAGCAATATCCCGACCGTGGTCTTCAGCCACCCGCCCATCGGCACCGTCGGTTTAACCGAACCGCAGGCGCGTGAGCAGTATGGCGACGACGCCGTGAAGATCTATAAGTCCTCCTTCACCGCGATGTATACCGCCGTTACTTCGCACCGCCAGCCGTGCCGTATGAAGCTGGTTTGTGTTGGCCCGGAAGAGAAAATTGTCGGTATTCACGGCATCGGTTTTGGTATGGATGAAATGCTGCAAGGTTTCGCCGTGGCGCTGAAAATGGGCGCAACCAAAAAAGATTTCGATAATACCGTGGCAATTCACCCGACAGCGGCGGAAGAGTTTGTTACCATGCGTTAATATATGACGCGCAATCCCCTACATGGCAACATGTAGGGGATATCTGACTCTCTCGTTCATTCTCTGTGGGTTTATGAAGAATAAGAAAACTAAATTATTTTCAGGCTTTATTATTGTTCTTGTTTGTATTTTCTCTTTCTATTACTACATCACAAATTACCCACAAATAGATAACTACCACGTCACGATCGACGCTAAACCGATCTCAGATTTAGAGGGCGGATTATCCGGCCTGACCTGGAATAAAGACACGCAAACGCTATTCGCCGTCACCGATGCGCCCTCTTTAATTCTGGAACTCAGCACGGATGGAAAGGTGCTGCGCCGCATCAAAACGGATAAACCCGCTGACCTTGAGGCGATTGAATACATCGGCAATCAACGCTTCTACCTTTCCAAAGAAAAGAGCGGCACGCTGGCTATTATCACCATTAATAACGATACGCAAAAAGTGGATATCAGCCATGCCGAAACTTATCGTCCGGCAGTTCAGGCCGAAAAGCAAAACAGCGGCGTGGAAGGATTAGCCTGGAAACCCGAACTGTCTCGCATGGTGACCGCCCAGGAGAAAAAACCCGTCCGTATTTTTAATATCCTCGATAACGAAGGGGCATTCAAAACAGACAAAAGCCCACTCAATGAATTAATGCTCTCCTGGTATGTGCGCGATATCTCCGGAATGGATTTTGATGGTTCAACGTCTAACCTCTATATTCTCTCCGATATTTCGCAAAAAGTCGTTATGGTCGACCGCGAGCATAAGCTGAAATTTATGTCGCTGACGGCAGGGCATTACGGCCTCTCGCGTGATATACCTCAACCGGAAGGTATCGCCACCGATGGCACAGGTAACCTCTATATCGTGAGCGAGCCGAATCTGTTTTATAAATTCAGCCCACGTTAAAACCCGTTACAATCGATTGTTCTGAAAATCCCGGCACTGATAAAATCCGGGATTTCATTTTTTTATTGTTTTTCAGAAACCTGAAAAAATCCCAATCTTCCCCCCCTCAAAAAAGTGTGATCTTCCGCACGCTTTGTTCACCCGTAACCGAAGCGAATGTCTACGCTTTATAGGTGGCCGGATAAAACCGGGATGTAAAACGACGCTCACCGGAGGTGACCTGCGCTATGTTCAACCAGAAAATACGTCACGAAGAGTCCGAAGCCTTAGCCATAGAAGTCGAGCTGTGCTACGAGGCGGATCCGTACGAATTAAAACTGGATGAAATGCTCGATGCCGAACCGGAACCGGAAGTCATTGAGGGGCTACCCGCCTCCGATGCCCTGACCCCAGCCGATCGTTATCTGGAACTGTTCGAAAACGTTCAGCGCGCGCGCATTTTTAGCGATAGCAAAACGTTTCCTGACTGCGCGCCGAAAAAAGATCCGCTGGATATTCTCATCCACTATCGCCGCATCAAGCGCAAACCAGGTTTTGACCTGCGCCGCTTTGTGGAAGAGAACTTCTGGCCACCGGAACTGCGCGACAGCGAGTACGTTTCGGATCCGGAAAAAACGCTGAAAGAGCACATCGACACGCTCTGGCCAGTGCTCACCCGCGAGCCGCAGGATCATATTCCCGGTTCATCGCTGCTGGCGTTGCCACAGTCCTATATCGTGCCCGGCGGGCGGTTTACCGAAACCTACTACTGGGACTCCTACTTCACCATGCTGGGACTGGCGGAAAGTGGCCGGGAAGACCTGCTGAAATGCATGGCCGATAATTTTGCGTGGATGATTGAGCGCTACGGGCATATTCCTAACGGCAACCGTACCTACTATCTTAGCCGCTCGCAGCCACCGGTCTTTGCACTGATGGTCGAGCTGTTTGAAGAGGATGGCGTGCGCGGTGCGAAACGTTATCTCGACCATTTGAAGATGGAGTACAGCTTCTGGATGGATGGCGCGGAATCACTCATTCCTAACCAGGCTTACCGCCATGTCGTGCGCATGCCGGATGGCTCGCTGCTCAACCGTTACTGGGATGATCGCGACACGCCGCGCGATGAGTCGTGGATTGAAGATGTCGAAACGGCGCAGCATTCAGGCCGACCGCCGAATGAGGTGTATCGCGACCTGCGCGCCGGGGCGGCATCCGGTTGGGACTACTCCTCGCGCTGGCTGCGTGATACCTCGCGGCTGGCGAGTATCCGGACGACCCAATTTATTCCCATCGATTTGAATGCCTTTTTGTTCAAACTGGAAAACACCATCGCCAATCTTTCCGGTTTGAAGGGCGATAAAGAGACGCAGGCGCTGTTTAAGCAGAAAGCCAGCGCACGCCGCGCGGCGGTGACGCGTTATTTGTGGGATGAAGAAAATGGCCTGTTCCGTGACTACGACTGGCGTCGCGAACAACAGGCGCTGTTCTCTGCCGCCAGCGTTGTGCCATTGTATGTCGGTATGGCGACACATGAGCAGGCAGACCGGCTGGCGCTTGCCGTCCGCGCCCGGTTGCTGACACCACGCGGTATTCTGGCGACGGAATATGAAAGTGGCGAGCAGTGGGATTATCCGAACGGCTGGGCACCGCTACAGTGGATGGCGATTCAGGGGTTCAAACTCTACGGCCACGACGTGCTGGGCAACGAAATCGCCCACAACTGGCTGGAGACGGTGAATCATTTCTATCGCGACCATCATAAGCTGATTGAGAAGTATCACATCGCCGAAGGTACGCCGCGCGAAGGGGGCGGCGGGGAGTATCCGTTGCAGGATGGTTTCGGCTGGACCAACGGCGTGGTGCGCCGTTTGATTGGTTTGTATGGTGAGCCTTAACAGAAGCCGGGGGCGCTGCGCTTGCCCGGCCTACAACGGCTCAAGACCCGCTATTTAATCACCGCATAAATCTCGCGCTGCACGTCCAGCCATCGTTTATTGTGTGTCGTCGGCTCGGCCTTCACGCGTTGCCGGGCGTTATCCACCTCCCGCCGTTGACGTTCAACCACGGCGGGGCGGGTGCAAAACGCCTGCAATAGATCACGTCTGGCGGACGTGAGCGCCTCACCGCCCGCCAGCGCGTGGCTCAGGGTGGTGATAAATCGCCGACACGGTTTTGGCTCGTCCATTTGCAGGCGGTAACGCAACAGCAAAGCAATCACTTCATCATGCTGTGCTGACAGCGCCTGCTCCGTCCAGGCGAGCTGCCACGCCATTCCGCCGCGCATAAAGAGCCGCACAACATCAACATCGTTACGATCGATCGCCGACCGTAATCCATTGATATCCCAATTAATACCGCGATTCGCCAGTTGTTCTCGCGGCGACTCTCGCGACGGCGCTTCAATGCCCGGCGCAGGCGCTGTCGAGGCGCTGGCCGTCGGCGCGGCAGGCAGCGTATTGAGCATCCAGATGCCCCCAACGACCATCGCAACCACCATCAGGCCCACGGCGGCCCACAGCCCTGAAGAGATTAATTTATCCCGAGCCTCCACCGTGCGGGCTGATTTTTTACGAATACGTTCAATGGACTCATGGATAGGCTGATCATCCGCACCGTTAAGCCGGGCAAACTCACGCTCTTCATCCCAGAAATGCTGCACCTCGTTGCCGTCCGTCGCCATCAGACTGGCGGGATTCACCAACGTTCTGCCCTGCTCAAACGCACGCTGAATCGGCGTCGCAATCTGGCGAGCGTAAATATCCAGCAGCAAAAACGCGGTGGATGACACGGTACGCTGGCTGACCACCGCCCTGCGCATCTGGCGGATATCGTCAAGGAAAGCATGCAGTGTTAAACGCGGATCCGCATGGAAGGTAAGCAGGGACGCGCTATGAAAAAGCGAAGCGTAGTGGCGCGAAAACTCTTTTTTATCCACCACCAGCAGCGCCAGCTCGCTAAACTGCATGCCACTGAGAATATCGCCCTCTTTGCTGCGCGAGAGCCAGCGCCGCACGCAGTCCGCGCCAAACTGCAGCTTGAGGTGATTGTGCAAACGGGTGGTATCCGGCCAGGCCTGACGAACAAGGGCGGTCAGCATTAATTGGATCATGCGTAGCTGCCGCAGCGCCAGGGCTTCCAGTTGCTCAGCGTCCGCATCAGAGTCGCTCTCAAAAACCAGCAACGGTTGACGGCGGCGCATCAGCTCCAGTGCAGCCACCATGCGCGCCGCCGCAATCAGCTGATCCTCCGTGATGGGTTGCCCGCGCTCATATTGCGGTACCAGCTTCTGTAAATGGCGGAGTTGCAGGGTAAACTTGCTCAATTCAGCATCATTGAGGTTAAGCTTTTTCGCGACACTCGCCCAGCCGCCCAGATTCAGCCGAGCCTGATCCAGTTGTTCCAGAAACCAGCGAGGATCCTTACCTTCCCCGACA
Source organism: Pseudocitrobacter faecalis (assembly GCA_003315335.1). GTDB lineage: Bacteria > Pseudomonadota > Gammaproteobacteria > Enterobacterales > Enterobacteriaceae > Pseudocitrobacter > Pseudocitrobacter faecalis. The sequence goes on along the minus strand of QNRL01000006.1, from coordinate 233,129 downwards.
CGCATATCGAGCAGGTTAAGGATCTCCACTGACGCCTGACGGATCACGCCCAGACAATGTTCAAATAATTGATGCGATGGAGTTGGCATCATCCACATCCTTAACCCACAGTGGGAAATAACCCGAAGATTAGTAAGGTTTATTTTTGTTTTTTTGCTGATACAACATATACGAAACCTTCAAAATTAAAAGGCCGCGGCGCCGTCACTGATGCGAAAGTCGATCCCTCTCACGACATTCCGCAAACGATTGGCCTGTCTTTTTATTGTTGCAGCGAATTTTACGATTGAGGGGAAATATTCTCGCCTCCTACCCGATTGAACCAGGCCATCTGGCGAATAGGCGCGCGTCATCGCATCCTCTACACTCGCTAACCATCTGAGTGAGGAAGAAAAATGCCAAATACAGCCCTGCGTCTCAGCCCAGAAGGGTTAGCGTTTATTAAAAAATGTCAGGGATTTTCTGCCGAGCCCTACCAGGATGAATGTCATCTGTGGGTCGTGGGTTATGGTCATTTGATTCAGGGAAGCGAGAGGTTCGATATGCCGCTTAGCCAGCAGCAGGCCGATGTGTTATTGCAATGGGATATTCACGTCTGTCAACGCGTACTGGCACACGAAATAAAGGTACCCCTTCTCCAGTCTCAATACGATGCGTTGCTATCGCTGGCGCTCAGTGTGGGGCCAGAGAGGTTTGCCGCCTCCGCTATCGTGCGCTACATCAATCAGCAACAGTTCGCGAAAGCACTTGCGGTATGGCGAGCCGAAACGGAGCTTAACGGGGTGAAAAGCAACGGCCTGAACAGACAACGTCAGGCCGAATGTGCCTTATTCCGAGCAGATCTGGGACGGGAATTCGTGTGCGCCGAATAACATCGCCGCCTGAGTACGATTTTTCACATCCAGACGTCGGTACAGTGATTCCAGATGCGCTTTCACCGTACCTGCGCTGATATTCAATGCCCGACTGATCTCCTTATTCGACTCGCCATTAGCCAGCAGTTCCAGAATTTCACGCTGGCGATGGCTGAGCTGATCGAGACCACGCTTCTCGTTTTCGTAATTAAACATCCAACCGCCGGGAAGGCACATTAACCCACACGCGGCGCTATTGATCGCCTGCACAAACGTTTCGACACTTTCATGGCGCGGCACAATAGCCTGAACATTCCATGCAAGCGACTCTTTGAGCCACGCTTGCTGACAATCACTCGCTACAATCACCGTGTGTGATAACGGAAATTGCTGTGCTTTTTCCTGCAATAACCAACTGCAAAACGATTTATCCATGTCGCCATCCAGAATAAGTAATGACTCTGGATATTCCAGCAACCGTCGCCACAGTTCATCAGCCTGACTGACGGCGTAAATATCTACTTCAGGAATATTTTCCTGCAAACTGATTTTCATTCCATGAATAAATATTGACTGCCTGTCAAACATGATTACCTGCATACTGATTCCTCATCAGAAAAATGAACCCTACACATTGAGGGGTGAAGGGTATTACTAGCGGAGGTAAATAAGAACTCGCTGTTTGGCCTGGGCTATTTTACTGATGAAAATAAAAATAAAAACATTTTTGTTATGAATGATTTGGAGTCCTGGGGAGAGATTACTTATTCACATTATTTATTACATTCTATTTAAGGAAATCCTGAATATAATTTTCAGCGGAATAAATATTAATTTTGAGAAGAATAGCGCGATGGCGAAAATAAAGGAAAGGTGATGGAAAGAGGCGAGTGTTACAAGGTGTGAAATAGCACGCGTTGTTGGGTTCCCCCCTCACCCCAGCCCTCTCCCACAGGGAGAGGGAGAAAACCGACGCAGTTCTGTAAGCTATGCACAATCAATCCCCTCTCCCTGTGGAAGAGGGTTAGGGTGAGGGGGTACTACAAAAACATCCCCCCAGACACCTCCACTCGCTGTGCACTCATCCAGCCAAGTTTATCGCTTAGCAGCGCGGCAATCGCGTCACCAATGTCATCTGGCACACCCACGCGCCCCAGCGCGGTTTGCGAGGCAATGTACTGATTAATCTGTTCATTATCCCGCACGCTGCCACCGCCAAAATCGGTTTCTATCGCCCCTGGCGCAATCACATTCACCGAAATGCCGCGCTCGCCCAGCTCTTTCGCCTGATAGCGCGTCAGCACTTCCATCGCCCCCTTCATGGCGGCATAGGCGGCAAAGCCCGGAAGCGCGAAACGTGCCAACCCCGTCGAAACGTTCAGGATGCGTCCGCCGTTTTTTATCAGCGGCAGCAGATGCTGAGTCAGGAAAAACGGCCCCTTAAACTGAATGTTCAATAATTCATCAAACTGTGCTTCCGTGGTCTCGGCAAACGGTACATTGATCCCGATTCCAGCATTGTTCACTAAATAATCAAACGTGTCGCGCTGCCACGTCTCTTTCAGCGCCTGTGTAACCTGCTGCGTAAAATCGCCAAACGTGCTGATATCACTGACATTCAATTGTAATGCCACCGCTTTCACGCCTATTTGCTGAAGTTCTTCTACCACATCCTGTGCCGCCTGCTGCTGGCTATTCCAGGTAAAGATAATATCTGTTCCCTGAGCCGCCAGCTTTAATACGGCATTTTTGCCCAGACCACGGCTGCCGCCAGTCACTAATGCGATACGTTGCGTCATGAGAAACCTCATTTCAGTGGGTATGTTCGTTGAGAACAAGCTTATTAGGTGATAAAAGAACAATAAATATTGCTGATTACGCTTCACTGTCTCATTTAAAACAACAATAAGGGTTAGGGATGGATAAAATTCATGCAATGCAACTGTTCATCCGCGTAGCGGAACTGGAGAGTTTCTCCCGCGCCGCCGATACCCTCGGCCTTCCTAAAGGTAGCGTATCGCGCCAGATTCAGGCGCTGGAAAACCAGCTTGGCTGTCGTTTGCTGCACCGCACCACGCGGCGTGTTCACCTGACGCAGGACGGTATGGTCTACTATGAACGCGCCAAAGATCTGCTCAGCAATCTTGAAGAGCTCGACAGCATGTTCCAGAGCGACCCCAGCAGCGTCAGCGGGCGCTTGCGCGTCGATATGCCCGTAGCCGTCGCGCAAAATGTGGTCATTCCCCGGCTGCCCGCGTTTTTGCAGCACTACCCCGGCATTGAGCTGGAGCTAAGCAGCAGCGATCGCCTGGTGGATGTCATTCGTGAAGGGTTCGACTGCGTGGTACGCGTAGGCCATCTTAAGGATTCAGGATTAATCGCCAGGCCGCTCGGCAAGCTGACGGTGGTAAACTGCGCCAGCCCGGATTATCTGGCCCGATTCGGCTATCCAGAATCGCTGGATGAGCTCGAGGATCATGCGGTGGTGCATTACGCCACCAGCCTCGGTGTGCGCCCACAGGGGTTTGAGGTGCTGGTGGATAAAACCACGCGCTGGGTGAAAACCGGTGGTGTGCTGACGGTCAACAGCACCGAAACCTATCATGCCGCCTGCCTTGCCGGGCTGGGGATTATTCAGGTGCCGCGCGTTGGCGTGCGGGAGGCGCTGCGCAGCGGTAAGCTCATCGAAATTTTGCCACAGTATCGCGCGGAGCCGATGCCGGTCTCGTTGATTTATCCCCATCGCCGCAACCTGTCACGCCGGGTGCATCTGTTTATGGAATGGCTAACTGAGGTGATGAAAGCGTACGTTGATTAGCAGAGTCTATAATTTAGTGATAGTAAACAAGAGAAAAGGAAAACCGACCTGATGACGCCGGAAAATGACGTAAAACGTCCTACTCAGGAACTGGAGCACGACCCCATCAAACCCATCGATACCGAAATGCATCGGGCTCCAGAGGAGCCAGGAAAAGCCACGCAAGCGCTGAACAAAGTCACGCATACCGCGCAGAAAATTCAGCAGCAGCCGATCATCGCCCACCTGCTCCGCGCCGCCGAGCGCTTTAACGATCGTCTGGGCAATCAGTTTGGCGCCGCCATCACCTACTTTTCATTCCTGTCGATGATTCCTATTCTGATGGTGTCGTTTGCTGCTGGCGGTTTTATTCTCGCCTCGCACCCCACGCTGTTGCAGGACATCTTCGATAAAATTCTGACTAACGTGAGCGACCCAACGCTTGCCGCCACGCTAAAAAGCACGATCAATACCGCCGTCCAGCAGCGTACCACCGTCGGTTTAGTCGGCCTTGCAGTGGCGCTCTACTCAGGCGTGAACTGGATGGGTAACCTGCGTGAGGCCATCCGCGCGCAATCGCGTGATGTATGGGAGCGCACCCCGCAGGATCAGGAAAAAATCTGGGTTAAATACCTGCGCGATTTTGTCTCATTGATTGGCCTGCTGGTTGCGCTGATTGTCACCCTGTCGATTACCTCGGTTTCTGGCTCAGCACAGCAGATGATCATTTCAGCCCTCTATCTCGACAGCATTGAGTGGCTGAAACCGGCCTGGCGGTTGATTGGCCTGGCGATTTCCATTTTCGCCAACTATCTGCTCTTCTTCTGGATCTTCTGGCGGCTGCCGCGTCATCGCCCACGTAAAAAAGCCCTGATTCGCGGCACGTTCATTGCGGCTATTGGCTTTGAGGTGATTAAAATCATCATGACCTGGACACTGCCTGCACTGGTGAAATCCCCGTCCGGCGCGGCGTTTGGTTCGGTTCTGGGTCTGATGGCGTTCTTCTACTTCTTCGCGCGCTTAACCCTGTTTTGCGCCGCATGGATTGCCACCGCGCAGTACAAAGATGACCCGCGCATGCCGGGCAAGACGCATCGTTAATGCGCTATCGGGCTGAATGAAAATGCAAAATTTCAGCCCGATTCATCATTTCAGCAGATAAATCCAGTTAGTAACTTTTTTTTAACCAAAATCCAGTTTTATCCACTAACGTGTAATTTCTGTGAAGCATTTCATAGAAGCGATTTCGCTGGCTTAAAAACTATCCACTTTTTGCCGTTTTTCCACGCTTCCGCCCGGTCTGTTACAGATTGAAATGTCGATTTTGCTATGTCTAATATGGCCGTTCGTTCGCTATAAAATAAGAAAAGACTATGCAAGCTACCGCCACAACACTCGATAACGAACAAGACATCGCACCGGTTAACTCACGTAATAAAGTCGTCGTCGCTTCACTCATCGGCACCGCCATCGAGTTCTTCGATTTCTATATTTACGCCACCGCCGCAGTGATTGTTTTCCCACACATCTTCTTCCCGCAGGGCGACCCTGCCGCAGCCACGCTTCAGTCGCTGGCGACCTTTGCCATCGCCTTCGTCGCGCGTCCGATTGGCTCTGCGCTGTTCGGCCACTTTGGCGATCGCGTTGGGCGTAAAGTGACGTTAGTGGCCTCGTTATTGACGATGGGGATTTCCACGGTGGTGATCGGCTTGCTGCCGGGCTACGAGACTATCGGCATTCTGGCACCGATGCTGCTGGCGCTGGCGCGTTTTGGCCAGGGGCTGGGGTTGGGCGGTGAATGGGGCGGCGCGGCGCTGCTGGCAACGGAGAACGCCCCGCCGCGTAAGCGCGCGCTGTACGGTTCCTTCCCGCAACTGGGCGCGCCTATCGGCTTCTTCTTTGCCAACGGCACCTTCCTGCTGCTCTCCTGGCTGTTAACCGACGAGCAATTCATGAGCTGGGGTTGGCGCGTGCCGTTTATTTTCTCTGCGGTGCTGGTCATTATCGGGCTGTACGTCCGCGTGTCGCTGCATGAAACGCCGGTGTTCGCCAAAGTCGCCGCCGCGAAAAAACAGGTAAAAGTGCCGATGGGCACGCTGTTGACGAAGCACGTGCGCGTGACGGTTCTCGGCACCTTTATCATGCTGGCGACCTATACGCTGTTTTATATCATGACCGTTTACTCCATGAGTTACAGCACCGCCGCTGCGCCGAACGGTTTAGGACTGCCGCGCAATGAAGTGCTGTGGATGCTGATGCTGGCGGTGATTGGTTTTGGCGTGATGGTGCCGATTGCCGGGCTGCTGGCCGATCGTTTTGGCCGCCGTTCCAGCATGATTGTCATTACCTCGCTGATTATTCTGTTCGCGCTGTTCTTCTTCCAGCCACTGCTCGGCTCCGGCGAGCCGTCGCTGATTATGCTGTTCCTGTTGATTGGCCTGAGCCTGATGGGGCTGACGTTTGGCCCAATGGGCGCACTGCTGCCGGAGCTGTTCCCGACGGAAGTGCGTTATACGGGGGCGTCGTTCTCTTATAACGTGTCGTCGATTCTTGGCGCGTCGGTTGCGCCGTACATCGCGGCCTGGTTACAGGGCAGCTACGGGTTGTACTACGTAGGCGTGTATCTGGCAGCGATGGCGGCGTTGACGCTGATTGCGCTGCTGCTGACCCATGAGACCAAGCATCAGGCGTTGTAAAACGTCCCCTCACCCCGCCCTCTCCCACAGGGAGAGGGAGAAAACCGCACAAACTTAACAATTAGCACTGTCGGTTCCCTCTCCCTGTGGGAGAGGGTTAGGGTGAGGGCATCAGCGCGCACCGTCCAGCATCAATGCTTCATCTGCGACAAAATCGTCTGGCACTGATTCACCTCCCCTTCTGACGGCGAAATCAACGCCAGCAGCGCCGCCGCCGGTGTGACGAGCGTTGCCAGCGCCGCCGCCACCGCACCGCGTGCAATCAGCGGCCCGGCTTTCACGCCTGCCTGCGGGTTCTTAAAGCTGCCGCGTACATACAGCGGCGAGCGCAGGGTAATGATGCGAATCCCCTTACTTTCCGGGTCAATCGTCAAATCGAGCTGCTCTGAAGCGAAACTGGCGGTGCCGGTCACGTTAATCAGCGCGTTTTCCGTATCAAAGGCAAAAATCTGCGGACGCGCTACGCCGTTGACAATATCGAGGTTTGCCGCCGCACAGTTTACCCGCACTTCATCATCGCCAAAAATCTGCCCAACGATAAAGTTGCCCACGTTCAGACCAACAATCTCCATTAAGTTACGGCTGATAAGCCCATCGTTCATCAGCAGCTTCAGGTTACCGTTGCTGTTACCCAGCAGCGCCGCCACGGAATTCCCGGTACCGCGGAACTGCGCATCGCCGTTCATCTCACCGAGCGTTTTCTGCATCAGCTCCACGTTGGGCATCAGCTCTTTCAGCTTCAGACGACGCGCCTGAATATCCGCCTGGCCACGCATCGGTTTACGGTCGCCCTCCAGATGGATATTGCCGCTGATCGTGCCGCCCGCGAGCCCCAGTTTGATAGGCTGCAGCCGCAAATCGGCATTTTTGAGGATGATGTGCGTGGACAAATCGCTAATCGGCAACGTGCTGCCATGCTCAATACGGCGCCCTTTAAAACGCACATCCGCATCCATCACGTCCCATTTGTCGGTTTCGAAGCGGTCATAAGGCAACACTTTATCGGCAGGCTGTACCGTGGCTTCCCCTTTACGCGCCTCGGCACTTTTCGCTTTTTGCGCACCTTTCCCGGAGTCCACGCCAATCAGCGGGCCTAAATCCGCCAGCCGAAGCTGACGCGATTCCAGATCGCCTTCCAGTTTCGGGCGCGGTTTCCCGGTGGTATAGGTCAGCGAGCCATGGATATCGCTGTCGCCAATACGACCATTGAATTTGCGATAGTCAAAAACGGACGACTTTTCGCTATCAATTTTCGCCACCAGCCGACCATCCGTTTCAAACGGCGGGGTGTCAGGCAGAAGTACGCCCGTGAGATCGTAGAGATCGCTCAGGGAGTCACCGGAGAATTTAAGCTGCAGATCGACACCGCCCATCTTCATCGGATCGTTGATCGCGCCAACAAACGCCACTCGTGTATTACCGGATCGGAAATCGGCCTGCACCGGGAAAGGTTGCCCTTCACCGCGCAACGCCAGCATGCCGCCAATCTTACCCGTGCCGGTAAGCGGTTCGCCGCGATAGCGCCCCTGCGCTTTCAGGCCGAAAACATAATCCCCGGCCTTCGTGTTATCGCCCTTTCCTTTACTGCCGGTGACTTCACTGAACGGCAGCGGTTTGCCGAGCGGATCGACCAGGATCTCAATATCTGCCTTGCTCACTTTGTCATCCACGGTAATGCGCCCGCGATCGAACAAAATATTATCCAGACGGAATGACCACGCCGATGGCTGGGCGTTTTTCTCATCCTTGCCGTCACCGATATCGAAAGTCCAGTTATTGTTTTTTTCCGAGAGGCGAATCAGGCGCGCGTCCGGCTGTTCCAGCTTAATCCACGGTAGCCAGACCGTTTTGGTCAACAGCGCCAGCGGCGCAAGCGTAGCTTCTACGCGCGGAAGGTGCACCATGGTGACGTCCGGGATATCCGGCGGGTTGCCGAGCATGATGTCTTCAGCATGCACGTGCGGCCAGGGGATCCAGCTTCGCCAGCCGGTCTCCTGCTTCTGACGCTCCCACACCACGCCAAGATCGCCGCGAATGGCGAAGGGCCGGTGCAGTTCTGTGGAGACTTTTTCGTTGATGGTTGGCTTCAGCCGGTTCCAGTCGAAGGTCGCAATAATTATCACCAGCAGGATAATCAGGGCCACTAATACCCCTGCGGTGATGGCAATCGCTTTGCTTAATTTCGTCACGCTCGCTCCTTTCATGAAATTCCTCACCTCTCATAAAGATAGCTGAGGGAGAAGAGAGCGGCGTAAATCAGGAAAATGCTATTACGACATCGTCGAGCGTCTTCATGGGAACCGGGCGGGAAAGAAAGTAACCTTGCGCCGCAAAGGCGGGCGATTCCTGTACGTCCTGCCACTCTTCCTGAGTTTCCACACCTTCCACTATCACGCCGCGGCAGTAGCGGTTCATCAACTGTAATAGCATGGTGAAGAGATTGCGCCCCTCGGGCGTTTTGCGCAGCATGATAAACAGATCGCGGGCGACTTTGATGTAGTCGTAGCGCACTTCACTGAGCGATGAGAAGTTTGCCATGCCCGTGCCAAAATCATCGAGCCATAGCGGGCCAAACTCGCAAATGGACGCATACGACGATTCCTGCGGCAGACGCGTATGCTCAACTAGTTCGAAACGCAGCCAGTCGAGCGGCTCAATCATGTCTTTTAGCGCCTGATCCTGCTGCATCGCCATCAGCGTGGGGCCGTCCACGTTGACCGACGCCAGGATGTGGTTCTGCGCGAAGAATTCCTGCTTCAGCATCAGCATGCGCAACTGCTCTTTTAGGACGGCGATACGCTGGCTGACCGGCACTTCAGAGAAATAGCGGTCGGGCGCAATGCGTTGAGAAGGATGATTGGGATGCGTCACGACCGTCAGCACTTCAATCGCCATCAGGCGGCCTTCAGTGGTATAGATGGGCTGGTAAGTGTAGGCGCGTTCACACTCCAGCCAGTCGTGCTGTGCCTGCAGATTCGCGAGACCTGGCTCAGGAATGCTCAACTGCGGGATGACCGGCGTTAACTTCATTTCAGCTTCCTGTTGCAATGAGGGATCGAATGGAACTCGTCAACAGGTTATCGGCGGGTTAAAGGAGAACTTTATGTGCAAAAATTTGCGCTAACACGCGCTAGCTCAAAAAAATAATGGAACGATGTTTTAATATAGTTGACCACTAAAACAGCGCAGCGCACACTAGCGCTAATATTCCGATTCAGATCAGGTTCACGACTATGTCCAAAAAAATTGCCGTGATTGGCGAATGCATGATTGAGCTGTCCGAGAAGGGCGCAGACGTTACCCGCGGCTTTGGCGGCGACACTTTAAACACATCAGTGTATATCGCACGCCAGGTTGATTCTGCTGCGCTGCGCGTCGACTACGTCACCGCACTGGGCACCGATACGTTCAGCCAGCAGATGCTGGATGCCTGGCAAGCAGAAAACGTCGGTACCGGGCTGATTCAGCGTATGAGCAACCGCATGCCAGGCCTCTACTACATCGAAACCGACGACACCGGCGAGCGTACGTTCTACTACTGGCGTAACGAAGCCGCGGCAAAATTCTGGCTGGAAAGCGATGAAGCCGCCGCCGTTTGCGAAGAGCTGGCGACCTACGACTACCTCTACCTGAGCGGGATCAGCCTGGCGATTTTGAGCCCGACCAGCCGCGAAAAATTGCTCTCTCTGTTGCGCGAATGCCGCGCTAACGGCGGGAAAGTCATTTTCGACAACAACTACCGTCCGCGCCTGTGGGCCAGCAAAGAAGAAACCCAGCAGGTTTACCAGCAGATGCTGGAATGCACCGACATCGCCTTCCTGACGCTGGACGACGAAGACGCACTGTGGGGCGAGAAGCCGGTTGAAGACGTAATCGCGCGTACCCACGCGGCAGGCGTGCAGGAAGTGGTGGTAAAACGCGGGGCAGACTCCTGTCTGGTAGCGATTGCAGGCCAGAACGTGGTTGATGTTCCTGCGGTGAAACTGCCGAAAGAGAAAGTTGTGGATACCACCGCAGCGGGCGATTCTTTTAGTGCGGGTTATCTGGCGGTACGTCTGACCGGTGGCGATGCGGTCGCGGCGGCACAACGTGGTCACCTGACCGCCAGCACCGTGATTCAGCATCGCGGCGCGATTATTCCGCGCGAGGCGATGCCGGCTTAAGGGCAAGCCCCTCACCCTAACCCTCTCCCTAAGGGAGAGGGTACCGATTGTGCCAAAGGTTAAACGTGTGCGGTTTTTCTCCCTCTCCCTCAGGGAGAGGGCGGGGTGAGGGTTGTTTTACTGCCCCGGCGGAATATCCGACACTTCCTGGTGCACGTCATCCCCGCTTACCGGTTCTGCCGCCACAGGCGCTGCCATCACGTTATCCCAGGTCGCCTTCAGTTCCTTCATGTTATGCTCTGGCTCACCGGCCGGCTGCTGCAAAATCAGCGCCATATCCTGCGACAGCTGGCTGCGCAGATCCTGATTCACCATATCGAGTGTTAACGTATCAAGGAAGTTCTGGCGCAGTTGCTGATACTGCTCTGGCGCGATATCCACGACCTGATTTTGCAACGAACGCATACGCTGGCTCATCAGCACATCGGTGTCGGTGCGCGCGTAAGTCGCGAACAGTTTTTGCAGCTCCAGTTTTTTCTGCGCCACCAGCGCGTCGAATTCTTCAACCGGCAAACCCTTTTCGCGGACTTCCGCCAGCTCCTTCGCCACCACGCCGAGATTGCCGTCGAGCTTATCGCCCGGAGAATCCAGGTTGATAGAACACTGCGCACGCAGATACAGCACCCGGCAATCAAAGCCTAACGCAATATCTTTCGCGTTGTTTTTGCTCAGTTTCTGCTGAACATGCCAGAACAGCGCTTCACGCGCGAGATCCGCACGCCAGTAGCGCAGCATAGCCGCAGATTCGCGAATCGGTTGCCATGGGGTATCCCACATCAGCGACAGGCGATCCTGAGTGACGTTTTTGGTCATGATGCTGACGGCTTCCGGGCGCAGCGGCGAAAGCGTCGGTACCGCCGCTGGCGTTTCACGTTTGCCCTTCAATTCGCCGAAGGTTTTGTTGATTTGCTCTGCAACCGTGCGGCTGTCAACGTTCCCCACCACAATCAGGGTCATCGCATCCGGGGTGTACCATTTCTGGTAGAACGCTTTCACCTGTTCCGCATCCACCGGACGCTTCAGCGGTTCTGCCGGGTCGTGACCCAGCATGGTTGAACCTTTCAGACGATAGCGCCACCAGCCATCTTTAGTATCCTGTGGCCAGGTTGCAACCATATCCTGCGTATTCAGCGCATGTTCAATAGTTTGAGGCGTAATCGACACGCTGTTGCCCGCGCTGGCAAGCCAGGCGAGAGACTCTTTCAGTAAGTCTGTGCGGTTGTTCGGCAGGCTTAAATTAAAGTGGGTGTAATCATAAGAAACGATCGCGGGCGGCAGCGGCCGTTTCGGGTCGATGCCCTGCTGCCACAGTGAGCGCGCCTGCATCGGTTGTAAGCTTCCGCTTTGCGTCAGCGCAATGCGGGGAATGAGATGGCTGTAGCCGGTTTGTTGCGCGCTTTCAGAGAGCGAGCCGATATTCACCACCAGCCGGATTTCAACGCGATCGCTGGGACGCTGAGGCGTGGAAAGCACCTGCCACTGAAAACCATTAGCCAGGGTACCCTGTTGCCAGGCGGGATCGGGCTGTAGCGCCTCTGCCTGCACATAACCCGCTGTCGCCATCATCAGCAAACTGCCAGCTAAGAGTCGAATTTTTGTGCCCTGCATGTGAACCCCTGATGAACGTTCCTGGTTACAAAGGCAATCCACACGTCGTGGTTGCCGAAAAGAATGTCGTAAACACGTCTGTTTGACCACACGATCGTCAAAACGTCACATCGCTACGAAAAATAATGTCTTACGATAGCATGACGTCGCTGCATGCAATAATGCAACGCCGCCTAATTATGCGCAGGAGCCCGCACTCCAGCAAGGGAGCGCGAGCATAAGATGAGGATTTAAGAGGATAATTCGTGCGGTTTGTTGGCTGGCGTACGATTATTCAGCACATCATCCAGTTGTTGCTGGTCGAGCTGCTTAACGCGTTTTGCCACCACAATGGTTGCCACGCCGTTACCAATCAGGTTAGTCAACGCGCGCGCTTCCGACATAAAGCGGTCGATACCCAGAATCAGCGCCAGGCCAGCTACCGGTAAATGCCCCACGGCGGAAATGGTTGCCGCCAGCACGATAAACCCGCTTCCGGTGACACCCGCCGCCCCTTTGGAGGAGAGCAACAGCACCACCAGTAGGGTGATTTGATGGAAGATATCCATGTGGCTGTTGGTCGCCTGGGCGATAAACACCGCCGCCATCGTCAGGTAAATTGAGGTGCCGTCGAGGTTAAACGAGTATCCCGTCGGTATCACCAGCCCCACCACCGATTTCTTACAACCCAGTTTCTCCATCTTGTCCAGCATACGCGGCAGCGCCGATTCGGAGGACGATGTCCCCAGCACAATCAGCAGCTCTTCACGGATGTAGCGGATAAATTTGAAGATGCTAAAGCCGGTCGCTTTGGCGATAGAACCCAGTACCACCACCACGAACAGAATACAGGTGATGTAGAAGCAGATGATCAACTGACCGAGTTGCACCAGCGTGCCTACGCCGTACTTACCGATGGTGAAGGCCATGGCCCCGAAAGCCCCAATAGGTGCCAGGCGCATAATCATGTTGATAATGCCGAAGATAACCTGCGAGAAGCTCTCGATAACGTTAAAAATCAGCTGGCCCTTGCTGCCCAGACGATGTAGCGCAAAACCAAACAGCACCGCAAACAGCAGCACCTGCAGAATGTTACCGCTGGCGAACGCGCCAATCACGCTGGAAGGAATGATATCCAGGATAAAGGCGACAATGCCCTGATCCTTCGCCTGCTCGGCATACACCGCAACCGCCCCTGCATCCAGGCTTGCCGGATCAACGTTCATGCCCGCACCGGGTTGCACCAGGTTTACAATAATCAGGCCGATTATCAGCGCAATGGTACTGACGACTTCGAAGTAGAGTAGCGCCACCGCACCGGTGCGCCCTACCGCCTTCATGCTTTCCATCCCGGCAATACCGGTCACGACGGTACAAAAGATGACAGGCGCGATGATCATTTTAATCAGCTTAACGAACGCATCGCCAAGCGGTTTCATTTGCGCGCCTAACTCAGGGTAGTAGTGTCCCAACAGCACACCGATGACGATGGCGGTCAGAACCTGCACGTAGAGGCTTTTGAAGAAAGAGGTTTTCATAGGATGTCCTTAAGATAAAACCACAAACCAGGTAGGGGATTACCCAACTTGTGACCTCAAAATAACACCCACGAAACATTACGGAAATATATATAGCCTCATTTGCAACTGAATTGTTAAAAAACTTGAGCTGACTCGCACAACTGCGAAATCATTTTCAATCGGGTTTCACCGCCGCATCCGGCAGGTAGTCCTGCTCAAAACTTTCCGGTGATACCGCACGCGCGAACAGGAAGCCCTGCAACACATCCACTTTCGCTTCTTTCAGCCACGCATATTGCTCCTGCGTCTCTACGCCTTCCGCCACCAGGCGCAAATTCAGGCTACGCGCGAGTTGAATAATCGCCGCCACCATACTGGCATCTTCCGGCAGGGTATCCACAAACAGCTTGTCGATTTTGAGGATATCCACCGGCAGCGACTTCATATGCTGAAGCTGCTGGAGCCCCGCATAGCCCATGCCGAAATCATCCAGCGCGATACGCACGCCAGCATTGCGCAACGGGCGCAGAATCGCTACAGCGGCTTTGGGATCGTCAATGCTGCGGCTTTCAGTCACTTCCAGCACCAGCGTGCCCGGTGCAATGCGGTAGCGTTCGAGCAGCGCCAGCATGTCCGGCACCATGTTGTGATGCATCAGTTGCAGAGCAGAGAGATTGACCGACAGCGGCAGCATGATGCCGCGCTTCTGCCACGCGGAGAGCAGGCGACACGCCTCTTCCAGCACCCAATGGCCGACGGTCACCATCAGCCCGCAGGATTCGATGGTGTCGATCAGGTCGTTTGGCAACTCCCAATCGCCATTCCCCTGCTGCTGGCGCAGTAACACTTCCGCGCTGCACACCTTGCCGGTCTCGGTATCAATTTGCGGCTGTAACCAGACGGCAAACTGGTGGTGCTCCAGCGCCGAGAGAATGTCGCTCTCCTGGGTCAGGCGTTTTTGCGCCTTTTCCATCTGCTCCGGGTTAAAAAATTCAATCTGATTTTTGCCCTTGCGCCGCGCGCTAAAGGCCGCCGAGATCGCGCGGCGATAGAGTTGCTCGGCGCTCAGTCCACCTTCAAACATGGCGATACCGACGCTTGCGGTTGGGCGCAGTTGAATACCCTGCAACGGCAAACGCTCATTCATGACAGTGAGTACTTGCTGACCTAAGGTGATGGCGTGCCATGGTTCGGTAACGCCTTCAGCCAGAATGGCGAAATCATAGGCGCTGATCTGCGCCAGCACCATGCGCGGCGAAATCACCTGTTTCAGCTTCTCAACCAGGGTCAGCAGCAGCATTTCGCGCTGCTCTTCTTTCAATACGCCTGCCGTGTCCTGCAAGGTCTCGCACGCCACCATCAACAGCGCGGTGGTTTTCTGCTGGCTGACGGTTCGCTCAAGCAACGCCAGTAAGAAGGCTTTGTTGGGCAACTCGGAAACCGGGAAACGCGTCGCACGGCTGCAAATCTCATCATACTGGCGCAAAGCGAGCTGCTGATGGCGGTTGTAGCTACGCACCATTTTGCCTATTTCATCGTCATGATGCAGACGCGGCAGCGCGAGCTGATGCCCCACGCGCTCTTCCGGCGAGAGGTCGTTCAGTTCATTGGCAATCGCGCGCAGCGGACGCACAATCAGGCGGTTAATACTCCACGTCAGCGCCACGGTAAGGATCAGCACTAAAAGTAAGTAAGCAGTCACTAACGTAGCAAGGGCACTCATCACAAATTTGTA
This sequence comes from Pseudocitrobacter faecalis, assembly GCA_003315335.1. GTDB lineage: Bacteria > Pseudomonadota > Gammaproteobacteria > Enterobacterales > Enterobacteriaceae > Pseudocitrobacter > Pseudocitrobacter faecalis. Next base: position 217,777 of record QNRL01000006.1, on the reverse strand, counting down.
CATGCGGTACGAATCGGACTGAAGCACCAGATAAGCCAGCGGCTGTGGATTTGCCGGGCGTTCCAGCGAATAGAGCGGCAGCGAAATTTGCACCGGCAGCTCAAAAATACGGGTGATCATCACCGGAACCGGGCGTTCCGGGATAAAGCTCATGCGCAGCGCCTGAAACTGGTTAGGCAACACCACATCGGCCCGACTCACAATGCCGGAGGGCTGAATGCGGCCAAGAATGGTTTCCGCTTCCGGGATATCGGCCTTGAGAATAGCCGCCGAGAGCGGCTGGCGAACAGAACGGGCGATGCTTTCAAGTTGCGTGGCCGTGTTATAGCGGTTCTGCTGCACAAAGTGAAAAAGCAGAATGAAACAAAAGACAAACACGAACACCATGGTTACGCCTGCAACCATTGCCATTTGTTTGATCGTAAGTGAACGGCTGACGCGCAAAAGAATTCTCCACTAAAAACTTAACGCACTGCCCGTCATGAGGATAACGAGGTCGATGACAAAGTCAAAAGGTGACCAAAAAGGAACAGGCCGACAAAACGACGATCCGCAACAGAAAACGCAAAAGCCTACTGTGCAGATATCAGATGCGCAACAAAACAGGACAAAGCCCGCGATAACGTAACAAAATATTATGCTTCGCGGGCCGATTATACGCTAAGAGAATGGATTTCGTGACAGTTGCCGGTTAATTTCAGCGATTAAAATCACCAGTCAGCATAAGGAACCAGTGGCTGAGGCGGCATATCCAGATCGCCCTGCCAGCCTGCCGCTGAGTAACGCACATACAGCAACGCATGGCTTGGGGTGTAATCCTTCGCTTCCTGAATATCCACCGCCGCGCCAACAAACCAGTTTGAGGTCACCCGACGTTCGACCAGCGCACGCGCGGTGTAACCGAAGCCCTGACTGCTGCCGCCACTGCTGCTATCTTCGCGCGCTTTTTCACGCCAGTCGGTCGGAATCAGATTCATCAGCGGATAGCTGGCCTGAGACTTGGTGCGCGAATGCGACCACGATACCGAACCGCCGAGCTCCCACGACCAGTTCTCCGTGCGCTGACGCCAGGTCACCGGCACGGCAAACGACACATACTCTTGCGGGCTGTAGTATCCCCCCTGACCGAGGGTATAGCCGCTCAGATCCTTCTGATAATGCCAAATCATGTTATTCAGGCCGACCGTCACCCGGCGATTATTTTCATTAATCACCTTGTAGTAGTAACCGGTCATCCAGCGCACGCGCCAGTTATCGTCAACGTTCTTGCCAGTTAACTGGTCCGCGCCCAGCGACGCCCATACACCGTTGGCTTCGCCTTTGTCATAGCTCAGGCTGAGCACGCCACCGTCGGCGCGTACCCCGCCCCATTTCTTGCCGGTGTGACCCTCTTTGCTGTTATCCTGCTGGCCACCAAAGGCCAGCAGCGAACTGGAGATCGGGCGACGGTGACCTTCGAGAGTGTAACCAATCGGGCCCGCTTTGCTGCTGTAGCTCAGGCCACCGACCACATCCACCACGTTAAAGCCCATCGGCGTGGTACCGATGTCGCCGCTCCAGGTGTCGTTTTTCCAGCCCACCGCTACGCTGACGCCGTTATCGCTTGCGCTCGCGCCACCGCGACAGGCGTGATCTTTAATACCGCAGGTACCCCAGTCCGGCGCGTAGCTGCCATCACTTTTACGTGAGAAGCTGCCAACATTCATGTCCACCCAGTCGGAGCGGAAGAACATCCGTCCGTCGGAGAGCGGCGCATCCACCTGAAGCATGGTGGTATGTGCTTTCAGGGCTGAATACCCGCCCGTGCCGCTGGAGCCCCAGTAATCATGTTCCAGTGTCACGTTGAGATCTTGCTGGCGATAGAGATCGGCTGCGTCACTTCGTACGCCGCGCTTAAGCCAGTCATCGCTGGCATCGTTGCGCGTCAGGCGGGTGAAGGTGTCGTTATCCTGCGGTCGCGTCGGCGTAATACCGGTGGCGACCATCGTGTCTTTATAGGTTTCCAGCGCCTGCTGCGGATTGCCGTCCTGCGCCTGAAAACGTGCCGCATCGCGTAGCACCAGCGCGCTGTCCATTGACGGCGGCTGAGATTTCGCCTGCTGTGCCAACGTGTTAAAGGTATTACGCGCTTTTTCGTTTTCACCGAGGCCAGACTGCACCAGCGCAATACGCCGCTGCATACCCATCGATGGCGCTTCGCCCGTAGTGGAGAGTTGTGCCAGTTGCGCACGCGCGGCGGCTTTATCGCCCTGCGCTAAATAAAGCTCGGCCAGCCCCAGTCGCGCATCGTCATTCTGCGGCTCTTTGCTCAGCACCTCGTTGTAGAGCGCGATAGCCTGCGGCGCATCGCCGCGCTGCTCTGCCCAGTCGGCGAGGGTCAACGTGATTCGCGTAGATGCGGGTTGTTTGCGCAGAAGCGCAATCGCCTGTTTCTCCTGACCGGCGTCACGCAGCCGGTTCGCCTCCTGCATCGTCTTCGCAACGTGCAGGCGGTCTGAGAGCTCCTGAATATTGCTGTTCCACTGACTGCGTGGCAGCGTACCTAAATGGGAAATGGCGGCAGCATCACGGTCGGTGCTGGAGAGATACAGGCTGTAGGCATACACCTGATCCGGGTCTTTGGCTTGCTTCTGCGCCAGATTGCGCATCAGCGAATCGGCTTCACCGCGCTTGCCCGCGCTGTCGAGGTCTTTCGCCAGACGATAGGTTATCCAGACGCTGTCCGGGTTGAGCGCCAGACGCTGACGCTGAACCTCGGCGGCCTGCGCCCACTGGCCCTGGCTCTCAAGCGTTTCCGCCTGCTGTTCAAGGCGATCGTTAGTCAGGCCGCGTTCAATATCATCAATGCTGCGACGCTGTGCGGCGGGTAACGACTGAATGTAAGCGGTCGCTTTCTCGGGAGACTGCGCCCGGTATACATTCGCCAGGCCACGCACGGCGAGATTGTTATCTCTGTCCATGCGCAGGGTTTGTTTATAGTAGCCTTCCGCCGTCGGGTAATCCTTCCGTGCGGCAGCGACGTCGCCCAACCCAAGAATCGCATAGCTGTCGCTGTTATCCACCCGCTGTGCCTGCTGGTAATACGTTTGCGCCTGCGCCGGATTGTTTGCCTTCAACGCCGCATCGCCCTGCTGAATCAACAGCCAGTAGCGGTTGGTTTTCAGCAGGCTATCCCACTTGCTGCGGCTGGTGTTTTGCGGGTCGAGGGCAATCGCTTTTTGCAGTTGCGCTACCGCACGCGCGCGGTCGCCTTTCTGTGAATAGGCTTCGCCGAGCGTACCGATAGCGTCGGCATCTTTGTTGTTTGTTGCTACAGCGCGTTGCAAATCCGCAATGGCAGACGCGGCATTGCCTGACGCCAGCGCGGCAGCGGCTTCGCTCTTCGCGCGAACGGTAGGATCAGACAGGGTTTTCTGTTGTTCAGCCAGCAAGCCACGGGCGTCATCCGCCTGCTCGCCGGTAGTGAAAATTTGCAGGAAACGCTGAAGCGATTGCACGCTCGCCTGGCTCGGTGGCTGATCTTTAATGGCATTGAACCAGACATCGCCCGCTTCATTGCGCCCGTTGGAGGATTTCGCCATCTGTTCCAGCACGGCAAACGCGTCGTCGCGACGGTTATCCGCCAGCAACGTGCGCGCCAGAGTGGATTGCAGCGTGACGTTGCCCGGCATCTGCTTATTCAGCGCCTGCAGACGTGCCAGCGCATTATTGTGGCGCGCCGGAATTTTCAGCGCCGTCGTCCAGTACTCAACCGCATAGTCACCGTCCGGCGGCGGGCCGTTAAACGCTTTCTCATAGGCCGCGATGGCTTCATCGGCATGGCCGGTAGTCGCCAGCAGACGCGCCTGTTGCAGCGCCTGGCGACCTTCCGCCGAATTCAACAAAAGCTCTGTACGCGAGGCGTTGTATTCCGTTGAATTGGGTGCCAGCGTTTTCAGCCGCTCAAGTTGTTTCTGCGCCCCGGCGGTATCGCCCTGACGCAGCATGTAACGCAATCGCGCGGCGAGAACCTGCGGATTATTTGGGTCAATCAGCTCCAGGCGATACAGCGACTGCTGCACAATATCTTCGCGCTTGCTGGCTTCCCCCAAACGTACCTGATTGAGCAGTTGTTCCTGCGCGGAAGGCGCGGCATAACTCGCCGGAGCCAGCGTAATACCTAACGAGAAAGTGAGTAAACTTAGTGTGAACTTGCGCATTCCTGGCCCCAGTCAGGTAGTAATTCACCGCGGGCGCTGAAGCGAAAACGGTGTTGGTCCCAGCCCTGGCCAAAGAGGGTCAGGACATAGCTGTAATAGGCGTCTGCGCCAGGGAAGTTGTCGGCCACGCGCTGGCGCTGAACGGCCTGCGCATCGCGATCCTGCAGGAACGGCAGCAGTGAGGCAGAAAAGCCCACCGGGCCATTGCCGGTCACGTTGCCAGTGAGGGTGTCGACTTTTTCCGGCGGAACGCCTTCGCGGGCGGTCTGCGCCGCCATCGCTTTAAATCGGGTTAACAGACGGGCTTTTTGCGGGTCGCTGTTGTGCATCATGCCCACCCACAAATAGACGCGGATGGCGTCATAACCGCCCACCAGTGGCGTTTTGCTCTGCTTCTGCCAGCCCTTGCCTTTCTCGTAATTCACCCAGTCGGGCGAATAACCTTTCGTGGCCGTTTCCATCAGCAGACGCTGGTTGGTTTCACGCAGCGTCGTCCACGGCGCGCCAAAGCGGGTGAAATAACTCGCCAGTTGCGGCGGGAGGTAGCTTGGGTTAAAACGCCAGCTATTCGCTTCGGCAAAACCAATTTTGCCCGGCAGTAGCATTGAGCCCAGCCCCGGCACGTTCACCACCTCTTCACGGGCAATGCGCGAGAGTAGCGCTTTCCCGGTTTCGGTATAGTTCGCGTTCTTCCACAGGCGGCCTGCTTCCAGCAACGACCAGGCGATCCAGATGTCAGAATCGGACGCGGAGTTGGTATCCAGCACCGTCCAGGTGTTGTCCTCTTTCTTGCCCCACAGCCAGGCGGGCAGCGTGCTTTTCAGGTCACCCTGCGCCAGGTTGTTCTGCGTCCAGTCGAACAGTTTGCCGAACGTTTCGCGATCGTTAGCCGCCAGCGCGAAGAACAATGCGTAGCTCTGCCCTTCGGAAGTGGTAATTTTGCGCGCATCGCTCGGGTCGATGACGCGCCCTTCAGCACTGACATAGTCTTTTTTGAACTGATCCCAGGCAGGCCAGTTACAGGCCGCCCGGGCCTGTATCATTGTGCCCAGCGCTAACAGCAAAACTATCCAGCGTACGCTTTTCATCACGGCTTACTCGTCTTCAGGATCCAGTCGACGGCGGCTGATAATGCGCAGCAGTCGCCACAGTACCCACGCCAGCAATACGATGCTGATAGCGGCAAACAGCGCCAGCAGAATCGGATGGTTAGAGAGGGCAAACCACAGGCGCTCAAACCATGGCAGGTGACCGACGTAATACACATCGCCCACGCGCAGGCTGCTTACGCCCGATTCGCGAATCACCGACACCGAACCAAACATCGCCGCGCGCTTGCCGCTGTCGTTCAGTGCGCCGTTCAGCAGTTCATAACCGCGCGGGCTGTCCGCCAGTAGCGCAACCACACTGCGTTGATCGTTATACGGCGACTGGAAACCGACTATCGCCGCCATCGGCCCGGAGGAGGTGACGTCCGTCTGCACGTTCGGCTTACGTTCGTTTTCATCAAGATAGATGCTCGGCAGGTCATGATGACGCAGTGGCGTTTTCACCCAGCTCTTCGTGGCTTCAACCAGCAGGTCAATCTGCTTGTCGTTTTTCAGTTTTTGCGGAATGGAGCCAATCAGCAGCAGGTCGGTATCTTTGCCCTGAATGTCGCTGCCCTCATCGGCGAGCGTGACGTTCATCGCCGGGAAGCCGGTCTGTGCGCCCATCTCACCCACGGTATTCAACAGCGTGGTCACCTGTTCAACGGTCGGGTTTTTCGGCATCACCACGGTGGTGTCAGAGAGATCCGCCATACGGCTGAACGGGAAGCCCGCGTTGGCAAACGCGCGCAGGTCAGGCATCGCCAGGAAGTGATAGTAGTTGGAGAAGTCGATCGTCGAGTCATCGCCAATCACTACATGGTTCTGCACCGGCTGGAAGGTAATACAGTTATCAATCGAGCCGCCCGGCATCGGGTTCATATACTGGAAGTCGAAGCGCAGCTGGTTCATTGCGCCCAGGCGCAGCGCCGGAATGGTCACTTCGTTTTTACCGTCAACTAACCCCTGCAATACTGGCAGACGCAGCAGCAGACTGCTCACTTCCTGGGTGCTGTTAAGGTTAAACGACTGCAGGAACTGATCGTTCAGGCTGATATCCATTCGCGAACTGTCTTTCACCGCCGGCATGGTAAAGCGATATTTGAGATCCATATCGATACCATTGCTGCGCAGAAGGTAGAGATCCGGCGGCAGATTCAGCGCCACGTTAATGGACGCCGGTTCCAGCCCGGTGGATTGCAGTTGTTGCTCATAGGTTTTCAGCTCACCAAACGTCACCGGACGATCGGTACGCACCCAGTTCGGCGCATCGTACGGCACACGTGCCAGCAACGGTTTCACATCATCCACCACCACGCTGTCGCCACGGAACAAGATATTGCCCTGAGCAATGCCTTTCGCGGCCATCAGCAGGTCTTTATCATCGCGACCCATGATCACCAGCAGCTTGACGTAAGGATCGTTGGGATGGTTGATCATCTCGATCGTCGGGGCTTTCACCGGCGGATGATCGCGCAGGAAGTCAGGGCGCTTGTCGTTGGTGGCAAAGACAATGGCATTTTTATCCGGCAGCGTGTTGTAGCTGACCGGGAAGTTTTGCCCACGCCAGCCCGCACGCGAACCAAACCACGAGGCGACAATCCCCGCCGCCTGCTGCTGTTGCAGATCCGGCGTCGCCGCGAAAACGATCGGCAACGTTAAGGGGCGGTTATCGCGAGAATCAAAGAATGGAACCGGGAAGTGCGACAGATCGTTACGCACATTCAGCGCCTGATAGGTTAAATCCAGCGAACTGTTACGGCCCACGTCCAGCCAGACGGTGGTGTTGGCCGGGTTTTCACAGACGTCACGGTAGTGGCCGACAAACTCCAGACGCACGCGGTTAAAGTCGGTGATATAGAGCGGGTCGATAGGAATTTGCGCGCTGACCTTTTTCCCCAATTGCTCTTTGGTGACCGGCAGCACGTCCATCAGCTCTTCATTCAGATACACCTTCAGTTGCGACAATACCGGCTGAAGCGATGGCGATGGCGTATAGGTGAGATTCAGCAAGGCTTTCGACACGACTTCGTCGCTGCGCATACCAAATTCAATAGAGCCATTAGGATTCGCGCCGCGCAGCACCATGCTGCCCGGCGGCGGCGCAATTTGCGCGAAGGTGAGTTTAACATCGCGCGATGGCACGCTTTCCACCACCACGGGTGAAGCATCAGACGGCGCAGCAGCAGGCGTCGTCGCGCTCTCCTGAGCAGGCGGCATGACCGGCGTTGCGGTCGTCGGTTCAGACCAGGTTGTCGCAGGCAGCAAGCTGCCCATTCCCATCGCCACTGCACAAATCCAGGAGAGTTTTCTTTTCATCGTGTAATCATCATTATTGTTGAGCCATAACCGGCTGTGAGTGCGGCTGCACAGCTTCACGCTCAGGGCGACGCGGGACAAAAGAAGCCACCCAGGCCACCAGCGAAGTGAGCGTACGGAAAATTACTTTTGCAAACGGAGGGGCGAATTCCGCCAGATGGCGATAGCCCCGGAAACCGAGCTTGAGAATATCCAGCAGGCTTTCCAGTGGTTTATCTTCCGGATAGCTGTCCTGCCAGAGCGCCCAGGTATCGGCACGCGCGAAGGTACATTGAACAAAATCGATATGCTGACGGGTGGTCATCGGTAACAGTTTGAGACCAACTTCGCTACCAATCACGCGCACCACTTGCGTCGGGAAGACGTACTCCTGCTGGCCACGCTTGAGCAGCAGATTCACTTTCTGCTCTTCGAGCACCTGTGCGTCGCCGTTAATTTTGATCCCCACCCCGCCATCGGAGAAGTCATGCACCGTACAGGAGAAGAGATGACCGTCTTCGCGGGCAATTGCGCCAGGCATTTTGATCTCTACGCGATGCGAGCGGCGAACCTGTTTACTTTCCACCGACACGGCCACCGCGCCGCCGAGGATAATCAGGTTGTAGAAGACCCATATCAGGCTGACCCAGACCGTGAGAATTTCATCTTCCGGGCCGTACATAAAGCGCCATATACCAAACGCCACGCCCACAAGGTTGAGTAAAACAAGATAGATGTATGGCCGGGAAATCACCCAGTCAACATACTCCTCTTTCACCAGCCCGCCTTTCGCCGTGACGTTGAATTTACCTTTATGCGGGTTAATCAACGCCACCAGCGTCGGCGGCGCGATATACCATGCCAGCACCGTTTCGTAGATTTCGCTCCAGAAGGAGTGGCGATATTTGCCCTGGATCTTCGAGTTGGTCAGGCTGGCGTGGATCATGTGCGGCAGCACGAACAGTGCAATCATCAGCGCCGGGGCGTAAATGATATAGGCGTGCAGCAGCAGGAAAGCGAGCGGCGCGGTGAGGAAGATGAGCCTCGGCACGCCGGACAAGAAGTGGAACATGGCGTTGACGTAACAGAGCCGCTGCGCGAATTTTAACCCTTTGCCAAACAAGGGGTTATCCAGGCGGAAGATTTGCACCATTCCGCGCGCCCAACGAATACGTTGGCCGATGTGCGCGGATAGACTCTCCGTCGCCAGCCCCGCCGCCTGTGGAAGACGCATATACGCAGAGGTGTAGCCCAGACGGTGTAAACGCAACGAGGTGTGCGCATCTTCCGTCACCGTTTCCACGGCGATGCCGCCAATTTCATCGAGCGGTTTACGGCGAATGACGGCGCAGGAACCGCAGAAGAAGGTCGCATCCCACATGTCGTTACCATCCTGCACCAGGCCATAGAACAGCGTGCCTTCGTTCGGCGTTTTACGAAAACGACCCAGGTTACGTTCAAACGGATCGGGCGAGAAGAAGTGGTGCGGCGTCTGCATCATCGCCAGCTTTTTATCCTTCAGGAACCAGCCCATGGTCATTTGCAGGAACGAGCGCGTTGGCACGTGGTCGCAGTCAAAAATCGACACGAATTCGCCTTTCGCCAGCTTCAGCGCATTGTTGATGTTCCCGGCTTTCGCATGCTCATGGGTGCTACGCGCGACGTACTCGACACCGACATCTTTCGCAAACTGACGAAACTCAGGGCGGTTACCGTCATCCAGTATCCAGATTGACACTTTATCCTTCGGCCAGTCGATACCCAGCGACGCGTAGACCGTGTTCTTCACCACGTTGAGGTCTTCGTTGTAGGTCGGCACAAAGATATCGACCGTTGGCCACTGGTTCATATCTTTTGGCAGCGGAACGGGCTGGCGGTTGAGCGGCCAAACAACCTGGAAATACCCCAGAACCAGCACAATCCACGCGTAGGTTTCAGCGAACAGCAGAATGAGGCCACACACCAGGCTCACCGGATCGTTCCAGTTCAGCGTCGAGGTGTAGCGCCACCAGATATAGCGGCAGGACACGGTGAGCGACAGTACAATCAGCATCAATGCCGAGAAGCGCCCTGGGATACGTCTGACCAGCAGCGCCACGCCCCACAGCAACATTAAAAAGATGAACTGAGACAGTGGATTAAAGGGTTGGGTGATACAGATGAGCGCCAGCGCGAGCGACAGCGTCACCACCACCCCCAGTACAATACGGCGGATTTTCGGGTTGATGTGCGCCAGCTCTTTGTGGCTATCGAGATGCCCGGTTCGCGCGTTGACCTTCGCCGGAATCGCCTCGACCCACTGATGATAGCGCCCCATCACGCCCTGCACCGCCGCAAGCGATCGCCAGCCAGGACGCTTCGCCGGCTCAGGCCGCTTTGTCGCCAGCAGCCACACGCTTTGCAGCAGATAGCGTAGCGGGTCGAGCGGACGCGGACGCTCAGCATCAATATGGGGATAAAGCTCATCCTGGCGGGCGATCAGCCGCTGCCAGTTCGCCTGTTCAAGCGGAATAAACGCCCACACCAGTGCCACCCAAAAGCAGCCCAGCGACGCGCTAAAACGAGATGCGCCCGCGCGCCGGTAGCCCTGATAACGCGCATGAAGGCGCGCATAGGCTTCCGGGGCAAACAGCCAGGCGCTCAGGCGAATCATGATGCCGACTCCTCTGGAGCACGAACACCGGCGTAATGCAGCAGACACCAGCTCGCCAGCGTCAGGATCTCTTCCGCCGCCAGCGAGTCATGGCGATATTCGCCCAGCGGTTGTTTCGCCGCCATACACTCGGCCATCGCTTCGTCGCGATGGACGGCAATCGGCAGCAGGCGACGTTGGGTTTGCAGCCATACCTGATACAGATCTTCCTGAAGCTGGCTGCCGACGCGCAGGTCGTTAATCAGTATATGGGCGTTTACCGGCAGCGCCTGCTGGTGCAGGCGCACGTGACAGTTGGTGTCGGGCTGGACAATCATCAGCGTATGGTGGCAGGCCGCCATCAGAGATTGCGTCCACGGATAAAAGCCGTGCGGCAGGTCGAGGAGGATCCAGCGATACTCTCCCTTACGCTGGAGCGCTTCGGCAATGGCGGTGATTTCAGCAAGTTGATCTGCCAGCGACAACACGTTTTCACGCTCGCCCGGCGTCAGCGTGCCAAACGGCAAAACATCGATTAGCGAGGTGTAACGCATCCCGGCGTCGCGCCAGTCTTCACCGTCAAGCACCGCGCGCGCCCAGCCGCCTTTATGGGCTATCTCGTCATTAAATGACAGGCGCAGCAAATTGTCGGGGCAGGCGTCAATCACCAGCACCGATTCGCCAAGTAGTTGTAATGACCAGGCTAGCGCCGCCGTAACGGAAGTGGTCCCCACTCCGCCACGCAAGCCCTGTAATCCCAGAATGGCCATTATGGCTTCCTTATTTTTGTTCGACTATTTGATCTGCAAACTCAGCCAGCAAAGGCCAACGCTTAAAAGCTGCGGCGAGTTGTTCGCGCTGAGAAATATCGGTGTAATCAATATCTGGCAAAGAAAATGCCCGGCTTAACGCCAGGAAGTCATTCTGAAATGTATAACCGAGCGTCGAATCTGACGAAGTCATGGGTTCATTATCCGGCATTTTTGTCGATCCCTATGGAATAAACCAGGAACTACGCTACGGTGCTAAGCAAGCTTTTCCTGAAATTCGTTTACATGCTAAATCTGATGTTATTTAATTTCAATCTTAGGTTTATTCTACTGCTTTCGCTAGTAAACTGATATGCAGGCAAATCCGCAAAAAGAAGGACACGATGAACCCCATATTTTCTATTGGTATTCAGTCATTATGGGACGAAGTCAGTCACATGCCGACCGGTGGCGTTTGGTGGGTTAATACCGATCGCCATGAAGACGCTGTCAGCCTGCTAAACCAAACCCTTGCCGCGCAACAAAAAGAGGCGCGGGTCGCGGTGGTATGCATGGGTTCAGATCCAAAGAAAATCATAAGGTTAGAAGAAGACCGCGGGCCTCAAAAAATAGATCTTTTTTCCATGCAGGAAAATGAAAGTAGTCTATACTTTATGCGCCGCGATTTACTCTGCTCTCTTGATCCTACAAATTTCCTGATTGTGGTTTTATGCAGCAATAATGCATGGAAAAATATTCCTCCAGAAAAATTTCATGATTGGCTTCGTAAATCCAATAAGTGGGTTAAATACCATTGTTGCACCCTTCTGATTCTCAGCCCCGGAAACAATTCTGATGCGCAAACCTCGCGTTTGTTAAGTGAGTACGGCTCACTTGCCGGTCTGGCAAGTTTACGTTATCAGGGCGATGGGCTGCTTTTTGACATTGCTTTTTGGGCGAATGAAAAAGGCGTAAGCGCCCGTCAGCAGCTTCTCGTTAGGCAACACGATAACGGCCTGGAATTAGTTCAGGAAGAGCTGGCAAATGTTCAGCCGCGCACGGATGAAAAGGAAGTGTTCAGCAATATCGCCTTTCTGGAAGGCGCTCCGCCCCTTTCTGAACACTGGACGGTATTCGATACCAATGACGCCGTCTTTAATGCCGCGCGCAGCGCACAGGCCGCGACGATTATTTTCGTTATGGGCCAGAACAGCCAGATCGAACAGCTCGCGCGATATATTCACACGCTACGGCGTCAGCGCGGTACGGCAATTAAAATCGTGGTGCGTGAAAGCGTGCCCAGTCTGCGCGCCACCGATGAGCGTCTACTGTTAAGCTGCGGTGCAAACCTGGTTATCTCGCACAGTTCGGCGCTTTCGCGCTGCCTGACGTTAATTGAAAGCGTGCAAAATCAGCAATTCAGCCGCCGCGTGCCTGAAGATTTGGCTACGCTGTTTAGTAATACCGAACCATTGAAGCTCAAAGGCTACCAGAAGTGGGATGTGTTCTGCGAGGCGGTGCAAAAAATCGTCAACAATCCGCTGCTGCCAGCCGATGGTAAAGGCGTGCTTGTCGCGCTGCGTCCGGCACCGGGCTTACGTGTTGAACAAGCGCTGACCCTGTGCCGCCCGCACCGTATGGGGGATATTGCCACCATTGCGGATAAGCGGCTGATGATCTTTTTATCCTTTTGTCGGGTCAACGATCTTGATATCGCCCTGAACCATATTTTCCCACTGCCAACGGGCGACATTTTTTCTAACCGGGTAATTTGGTTTGAAGATAAGCAAATCGCAGCGGAACTGGTGAATATGCAGGACGTGAAACCGGAACGCTGGACGAAACCGCTGCCAGTGACCACCCAGCCGGGCAAAATTATCAACGCCACGCACGATGGCCGACACTGGCGCCGTTATCCGGAACCGCATCGTTTATCCACCGATACGGGAGAACAACCAACATGATGTCGATAAGCGATATTATTCAGTTAGTTGTCTTGTGCGCGCTGCTCTTCTTCCCGCTGGGATATTTGACACGCCACTATCAACGCCGCATCGAAAACGCCTTCCGGCTGATGTTCTTTAAACCGCGTTATGTTAAACCTGCTGGCGTCCTGCGCCGGGGTTCAAGTTCCAGAGCGAAAACAGAAAAATGACCCAATCAACCCAAACCGCCACGGCCTCATCGCCACTCTGGCAATACTGGCGCGGCTTGTCCGGCTGGAACTTCTATTTCCTGGTAAAATTTGGCCTGCTGTGGGCCGGTTACCTCAATTTTCACGCCATGCAGAACCTGGTGTTTATGGCGTTTCTGCTGTTTCCACTGCCCAATCGCCGTCTGCATAAGTGGCGCAACTGGATTGCCATTCCGATAGGCTTTGCCCTCTTCTGGCATGATACATGGCTGCCTGGCCCGGAAAGTATTATGAGCCAGGGCTCGCAAATTGCGGGCTTCAGCGCGGACTATATGTGGGATCTTGTCACCCGCTTTATCAACTGGCAGATGGTTGGCGCCTTCTTTGTGCTGCTGGTCGCCTGGCTGTTCTTAACCCAGTGGATCCGCGTGACGGTGTTTGTGGTCGCGGCGATGGTCTGGCTGAATCTGATTACGCTGATTGGCCCTTCCTTTAGCCTGTTCCCCGGTGGTCAGCCGACCAATACCGTCACCACCACCGGCGGCACGGCTGCCGCGACGGTCGCTACGGCGGGTAATACGCCGGTTGTGGGTGATATTCCGGCGCAAACTGCGCCGCCAACCTCCGCCAATCTTAATGCCTGGCTGAGCAGTTTCTATCAATCGGAAGAAAAGCGCTCGACCAAATTCCCCGATACGTTGCCTGCCGATGCCCAGCCTTTTGAACTGCTGGTGATCAACATCTGCTCGCTCTCGAACGCCGATATTGAAGCGGCTGGTCTGATGCAGCACCCACTGTGGTCGCACTTTGATATTCGCTTTACCAACTTCAACTCAGCCACCTCTTACAGCGGCCCGGCGGCGATTCGTCTGCTGCGCGCCAGTTGCGGTCAAGCGTCGCATACCAATCTGTATCAGCCCGCCGGTAATCAGTGCTACCTGTTCGATAACCTGAGCAAACTGGGCTTCGCGCAGCAACTGATGCTGGATCACAACGGCGTCTTCGGTGGCTTCCTGAAAGAGATACGTGATAACGGGGGTGTGCAAAGCCCGTTGATGGATCAAAGCAAACTGCCGATTAACCTGCTCTCGTTCGACGGCTCACCGGTATATGACGACCTTGCCGTTCTGAAACGTTGGCAGGAGTCGGAAGGCCAGGGCGCGGAAAAACGCACCGCAACCTTCTTCAACATTCTGCCGCTCCACGACGGTAACCACTATCAGGGCCAGAGCAAAACAGCCGATTACAAAGCGCGTGCGCAGAAGCTGTTCGACGAGCTGGATACCTTCTTTACCGAACTGGAAAAATCGGGGCGTAAAGTGATGGTGGTTGTGGTGCCGGAACACGGCGCGGCGCTGCAGGGTGATAAAATGCAGGTTTCTGGCCTGCGCGATATTCCGAGCCCGTCCATTACGCATGTCCCGGCAGCGGTGAAATTCTTCGGTATGAAAGCACCGCATCAGGGCGCGCCGATCGTTATCGATCAGCCGAGCAGCTACCTTGCGGTCTCCGAACTGGTTGCCCGCGCCGTTGACGGTAAGATGTTTAATGAAGATAGCGTGGACTGGCAGGCCTACACCAATAGCCTGCCGCAAACGGCGCCGGTCTCCGAGAACTCCAACGCCGTGGTAATGCAGTACCAGGGTAAACCCTACGTTCGCCTGAACGGTGGCGACTGGGTACCGTATCCGCAGTAAGCAAAAAAGGCCGCAGGATGTCACCCCTGCGGCCCGATTCGGGCGCGCGTTGCCATCTCGACAGCCTGACGCCCGCCTGCATATTATCTCCGGTTACGCCACCCGCTCACGATTGCGGTGGTGATAATCCCCACCAGAATCGGCGCTGCCAGATCGTGCCAGAAGATCACACAGAGTTGTGCGAACGTCATATAGCCGCCTTGCTTGAAATGACAACAGTTCGCGGCTATTCTTGAATTGTCTAGAGTCAAGATTAGCCCCCGTTATGTTGTCAGGTTAAACCTCTCAACGTGCGGGGGTTTTCTCTTTCCAGCAACCAATGCCGCCGGGGATCAAGCCCCCGCAACATTGCGCCTGACCGGGCGAACCCGGCCTGGCGTCGATTCTACGCTTTTCTGTTTATTCCCTTCACCAGGCAATCTCGCAATATGCGCACTGCCTTCCAGACCTTATAACGCCTTTTCAGGGTTTTCATCCTGGTCTACGGCGAAGCACGCAACCAGTTGACCGTTATACTCTTTCAGCTGCGGCGCGAGTTGGGTGCAGGGCCCAAACCGACGACGGCAGCGGGCGTTGAAGGCACAACCCGGCGGTGGATTCAGCGGGCTTGGCAGTTCGCCGGTGAGTTTAATACGCTCACGGCGATCGTCCGGATTCAGACGTGGTGTCGCCGATAGCAGCGCCTGGGTGTACGGGTGACGCGGGTTATTGAAGATCTGGTCTTTCGTTCCCTTCTCCACGCAGCGCCCCAGATACATCACCATCACTTCATCGGCAATGTGCTCGACCACGGACAGATCGTGCGAGATAAACACATAAGACAGCCCCAGCTCCTGCTGCAAATCCATCATCAGGTTGAGCACCTGCGCGCGCACCGAGACGTCCAGCGCCGAGACGGGTTCGTCGGCAATCACCACATCCGGATCGAGCATCAGACCACGGGCGATGGCGATACGCTGACGCTGGCCGCCGGAGAACATATGCGGATAACGGTCATAGTGTTCCGTTTTCAGGCCCACTTTCGCCATCATCGCCAGCGCTTTTTCACGGCGTTCAGCTTTGCTAAGTGAGGTGTTAATCAGCAGCGGCTCTTCCAGAATCTGCCCCACTTTTTTACGCGGGTTCAGAGAGCCGTAAGGATTCTGGAAGACTATTTGAATTTTCTGCCGACGCAGCTTCTGCGCATGCGGGTCATGTTTCAGCAGATCCTGGCCCTGATAAGACAGCGCCCCGCCGGTGGGGGTTTCAATCATCGTCAGCAGACGGCCCAGCGTTGATTTGCCACAGCCAGATTCGCCCACCACCGCCAGCGTTTTACCGCGTTCAAGCGTAAACGACACGCCATCCAGCGCTTTCACCAGGCGTTCAGGGGCAAATAACCCTTTCTTCACCGGGTAGTATTTTTTCAGATCGGTTGCCTGCAACAGCGGTTGCAGAGCGGCCTCTTGCGTACTCATCGTGTAGGCCTCCCGGCATCATCGAGTGGGTAGTGACATTTGGACTGACGCGCGCCATCCAGCAGGTTCAGATCCGGCTCTTCAGTGCGGCATTTATCCGTGGCATACGGGCAGCGCGGATTCAGCAGACAGCCGTTCGGGCGGTCATATTTGCCCGGAACCACGCCCGGCAATGAGGCCAGACGCGCTTTGTCCTGGGCAAACTCCGGCAGCGCGCGCAGCAGCGCCTGAGTGTACGGATGACGCGGCGCGCGGAAAATATCGCGCGCCGCCCCGGTTTCCACCACCTGGCCGGCATACATCACGATAATTTTATGCGCCGCTTCCGCCACCAGCGCCAAATCGTGGGTGATCAGGATCAGCGCCATATTCTCTTTCTGCTGCAACTCCAGCAGCAGTTCGATGATCTGCGCCTGAATGGTCACGTCGAGCGCCGTCGTCGGTTCATCGGCAATCAGCAGTTTTGGCCGGCAAGCAATCGCCATGGCGATCATGACACGCTGGCTCATCCCGCCGGAAAGCTGATGCGGATAGACATCCAACCGCGAGGCCGGATCGGGAATACCGACCTGATTCAGCAGGTCAATCGCCCGCTGGCGACGCGTTTTCTTATTGCCGCCCTGATGCACCTTAATCGCTTCCATTATCTGGAAACCGACGGTGTAGCACGGGTTAAGACTGGTCATCGGGTCCTGGAAGATCATCGCCACTTCGGCGCCCACCAGGTTACGACGCTCTTTTTCCGAAATACGCTGCAAATCCTGGCCGTTGAACGCCAGGCTCTCCGCCATGACACGGCCCGGATAATCAATCAGCCCCATGATCGCCAGCGAACTGACCGATTTACCGGAACCCGACTCGCCAACAATCCCCACAACTTCACCCTGATCCACGCTATAACTGACGCGGTCCACGGCGCGAAACGGTGTGCCTTCGTCGCCGAAGTGCACCGATAATTTATCTACATGTAATAACGCCATCTCGAACCTCTTACTGCTTCAGTTTGGGATCGAGCGCGTCACGCAGACCGTCACCCATCAGGTTAAATGCCAGCACCGTCAGCAGGATCGCCAGACCCGGGAAGGTCACGACCCACCAGGCGCTTTGCGCGAACTGCAACACGTCGGAGAGCATGGTGCCCCACTCCGGTGTTGGCGGCTGCGCACCCATGCCGAGGAAGCCAAGGGCGGCCATATCGAGAATGGCGTTAGAGAAGCCGAGCGACGCCTGAACAATCAGCGGCGCAAGGCAGTTCGGGAAGATATTGACGAACATCTGGCGCATCGCCCCCGCCCCCGCCACGCGAGACGCGGTGACGTAGTCGCGATTGACTTCCACCAGTACGGCGGCGCGCGTCAAACGGACATAGTGCGGTAGCGCAACAAAGGTCAGCGCCAGCGCGGCGTTACCGATAGAGGGGCCGAAAATCGCCACCAGAACCAGCGCGAGCAGCAGGCTCGGCAGCGCCAGCATGATATCGACCACGCGCATAATGACGTTATCCACCAGGCCGCCGAAGTAGCCCGCCACCAGCCCGAGGACAATCCCCAGCACCAGCGACAGCACGACCACCAGACAACCCACCAGCAGCGATAAACGCGCACCGTACATCAGACGCGACATCACATCACGGCCTACGTCATCAGTACCCAGCAAATGCGCCCAGCTTCCGCCTTCCTGCCACACAGGCGGGGCGAGTAAGGAATCACGGAACTGATCCGCCGGGTTATAAGGCGCTATCCAGTTAGCGAAAATCGCAATAAACAGCACAATGACCACGTAAATCAGGCCAACCACCGCACCTTTGTTACGTTTAAAGTAGTGCCAGAACTCCTGCATCGGCGTCATTGGCACCGGTGCGGACACCGTTTTATTTTCAGTGACTTGTGACATGATGGCCCCTTACTTCTTATGCCGGATACGCGGGTTCACCACGCCATAGAGAAGATCAACCAGCAGGTTGACCAGGATTATCATCGTCGCCACCAGCAGCACGCCGCCCTGTACCACCGGATAATCACGGCGCTGTAACGCGTCAATCAACCAGCGGCCAAGGCCCGGCCAGGAGAAGATGGTTTCTGTCAGGATCGCGCCTGCCAGCAGCGTACCGACCTGCAGGCCGATAACGGTCACCACCGGCAGCATGGCGTTACGCAACGCGTGTACGATGATAACTCGCATGCGGGTCAGCCCTTTGGCGCGTGCGGTGCGGATATAATCTTCACCCAGCACTTCCAGCATGGAGGAGCGCGTCATACGTACAATCACCGCCAGCGGGATGGTACCCAGCACGATGGCGGGCAAAATCATGTGCGCCACCGCGTCGATGAAGTTACCCTCTTCGCCCCAAATGGCGGTATCAATCAGCATGAAACCGGTCAACGGGTTCGAGTCATCAAGGAACACCATGTCGCTCACACGCCCGGAGACCGGCGTCAGGTTCCAGTGCACCGAAACCAGCATGATCAGCATCATGCCCCACCAGAAAATAGGCATGGAATAGCCGGTCAGCGCCAGGCCAACGGCGGTGTGATCGAAGATAGAGCCGCGTTTTACCGCAGCCAGCACGCCCACCGGGATACCCACGGCGACGGCGAACATCATGGCGCAGATGCCGAGTTCCAGCGTTGCTTTAAAACGCGGCACAAACTCGTCCCACACCGGAAGACGGCTTTTCAGTGAGATCCCTAAATCACCATGCATGACGCCCCAGATATAGTGGAGATACTGCTGCCACATCGGCTTATCAAGGCCGAGCGCGGCCAACAGTTCGGCATGGCGTTCAGGGGAGATGCCACGCTCGCCCGCCATAATCATCACCGGGTCGCCGGGGATCATATGGACAAACGCAAACGTGAGAAGGGTAATACCGATAAACGTGGGGATGACGAGCCCCAAACGTCGGAGAATAAACTGCAACATAACCCGGATTCTCTCTAGTGACACGCAGCCTGGAACTGGGTGTCTGTATTGCTCACAAATGTAAATACCCGCCCCCTCAGGGCACAGGAGAGGCTAAAGGTGACACCAGGCCACCCTCACCCCGCCCTCACCCCTGAGGGAGAGGGGGAACATCGTTATTATTCGATAGAGACGTTGTCGAAGTGGTGTTTGCCCAACGGATCAACCACATAGCCTTTGACTTCTTTACGCACCGGCTCGTACACGGTGGAGTGAGCAATGATCAGCGCTGGCGCCTGGTCGTGCATCACTACCTGAGCTTGTTTGTAGAGTTCAATACGCTTGTTGTGATCGTCGGTCGCGCGTGCCGGTTGAATCAGGTCTTCAAACGGCTTGTAGCACCATTTTGAGTAGTTGGAGCCTTGCTCTGACGCCGCGCAGCTAAACAGGGTAGCGAAGAAGTTATCCGGATCCCCGTTATCACCGGTCCAGCCCATCATTACCGTCTGGTGTTCACCGGCTTTCGCGCGTTTCAGGTACTCACCCCATTCGTAGGTGACGATATTGGCTTTCACGCCCACTTTGGCCCAGTCGGCCTGGATCATCTCCGCCATACGGCGTGCGTTCGGGTTATACGGACGCTGAACCGGCATCGCCCACAGATCGATGGTGAAACCGTCCGCGTGACCCGCTTCTTTAAGCAGCGCTTTCGCTTTTTCAGGATCGTAGCTGTAGTCTTTAACGTCATCGTTATAGCCCCACATGGTTGGCGGGATCAGGTTTTTCGCGGCCACGCCAGCGCCCTGATAAACGGCTTTGATGATCGCTTCTTTGTTCACCGCGTAGGTCAGCGCCTGGCGAACTTTCACATCATCGAGCGGTTTTTTCTGCACGTTGTAGGAGAGATAGCCCACGTTCAGGCCCGCCTGCTCGTGCAGGGTAATATTTTTATCCTGCTTCATGCGCGCGATGTCTGCCGGGTTCGGGTACGGCATCACCTGGCATTCGTTCTTCTGCAGCTTGGCGTAACGCACGGAAGCGTCAGGTGTGATGGAGAAGACCAGACGGTCGATCTTCGGCTTGGTGCCCCAGTAGCCCGGGAAGGCTTTATAGAGAATACGGGAGTCTTTCTGGTACTGCTGCAGCTGGAATGGCCCGGTACCGATTGGGTTCAGGTCAACTTTGTCCGGCGTACCGGCTTTCAGCATGTTGTCAGCATATTCTTTTGACAGAATAGAGGCGAAGTCCATTGCCAGGTCGGCGAGGAACGGCGCTTCCGGACGAGTCAGCACGAATTGAACCGTGTGGTCATCGACTTTTTTCACTTCGCTAATCAGCTCCGGCAGGCCCATGCCTTCGAAGTATTCATAGCTGCCACCAGAAATTTTATGGTACGGGTTCTGGTCGTTTTTCTGACGATCGAATGAGAACACCACGTCATCGGCGTTGAAGTCACGCGTTGGTTTGAAATCTTTGCTGTCCTGCCACTTCACACCATTACGCAGGTGGAAGGTGTAGGTTTTGCCATCTTCGCTGACTTCCCACTTTTCAGCGAGCCCAGGAATGACTTCGGTGGTGCCGGTTTTGAACTCCACCAGACGGTTATAGATTGGCACCGAGCTGGCGTCGTAGGTGGTTCCCGAGGTAAAGAGCTGTGGGTTAAAGCCTTCCGGCGAGCCTTCAGAACAATAAACCAGGGTTTTAGCCTGTACGCCCGCTGCGACGGTCATCGCCACCAGGCTGAGACCAAGCTTCAGCATCCCTGACTTCTTCAAGGAAATACTCATTATTCTGCTCCAGGTTATGTGTGTTGTGTTGTTGTTATTCCGCCAGCCTTTATTTGTTTTTTAACCGGTCTGGTCGGTGGTGCCCGAAGGCGTTACAGGGGATGGAGATTCCTTTCAGGTGAGCGTGTGAGTTGCAGCGCAGATCCTCCCTGAAATGCCCCTCGTGCCCTACAATCTGTCAACAGAATGTGAAAACGTCAATACACTCATCCGGGATTTACAACAAGGGTGAGAATTGACAGGCAAAGATTAAAAAAACTCCAGAGCGGTATTTTCAGCAGAGAAATTTATGCTACTCGCGACAAGCCAGAGTTTTGTTCTTGATAATTCCAGGTGGTCAGTGATTAACGTTTAATCACATTATGAAAAAATAATGACAGAATGGTGATTATCTGAGCGATAAATACCGCGAACGTTAAAACGCACAGGGGAAAATGCTGAGGTTATCCATAAGCAACGAAAAAAAAGATCTGACTATGTATAAAAAAAAGCAATGGAATAGGTCACAAAATGGAGAGGTCGCGATGATTCAGATGCGTAAAGGGCCTTATGTGTGATCGTCGCACGCTGTTGCCCTCACCCCGGCCCTCTCCCACAGGGAGAGGGAGAAAACCAGCGCTAAACGTAAACCTCGTACGATCGGCCCCCTCTCCCTCAGGGAGAGAGAAAACCAGCGCTAAACATAAACCTGCGGGCGATCGGCCCCCTCTCCCTCAGGGAGAGAGAAAACCAGCGCTAAACGTAAACCTGCGGGCGATCGGTCCCCTCTCCCTCAGGGAGAGGGTTAGGGTGAGGGTTGTCTTCAAACCCCAGACGCAAAAAAGCCCGCTCATAGAGCGGGCTTTTCAAATTTGGTCGGTGATAGAGGATTCGAACCTCCGACCCCTTCGTCCCGAACGAAGTGCGCTACCAGGCTGCGCCAATCACCGAATGCGGGGCGCATCTTACTGCTGCGATGCATCCCCGTCAATCCCTTACCTTAAAAAAGCCATTCGTTCGGCGATAAACTCGCCATCGCGGTTAATTGGTGGCTTTCTTGCTGGCATCCGGGATGTGACACCAGTTGTTATTCTCGTTAATCCCGCCGTTTGGCGAGGTGTAACCGAGGCATCCCATAATCGTGTCGTACAGCTCAACATGACGGCGCGGCTGCTTCATATCCGCTTCCTTCTTCAACTGCGCAAACGCCGCAGCATTAGACGGATTCTCCAGATATTTATCCGACATCCACACCATCATCGGCACGCGGAACTGCTCCGGTGGGGCCATATGGCGCGGCGTACCGTGCAGGTGCTCGCGCTCTTCAATCGACTCACCGTGGTCAGAGGCGTAGAACACAATCGCTTTCTTATCGCGCACCTGATCGATAATGGTATCGATAAAGTGATCGACATAGGTGATGGAGTTATCAAACGAGTTAATCATCAGGTCTTTTGGACACTTACGATCGACGGCATAGCACTCCGGCCCCCACTTCGCGAACGCGCGCGGGTAACGCTGGGTGTAGTTGTAGTGCGACCCTTTGGTGTGCAGCACAATCAGGTGTTTACCCTGCGGGTTATCATCCAGCGAGCGCTGAACTTCGCTCGACAGCAGCATGTCATCCACGGCTTTACCGCGGTTGCGCGGCTCTGCGGCGATCTGCTCACGGTAAGCGATATTATCCGCCATCGTATTGGTGTAGAACCACATCTCGCTCTGCATCGCATAGAGGTCAGAACTGAAGCCTAACTGCTTAAGTACCGCAAACACGTTCTGCTCTTTCAGCGTGCGCTGCGGGTTATCTTCCGCCCCGCCCTCACGCACAAACATGCAGCGAAGCGACAGCTTCGTCGCGGTGTCACAGGAGTAACCGCGGTACATCACGAGGTTCTTCTCTTTAGAGAGTTTTGGCGTGGTGTCGCGCTCATAACCCAGCATCCCCATATGATCCCAACGGGTGGTTTCCCCGATGATAAAAATCACGTAGGTATCGTCGAGGTTTTGCGTCGGCGTATAGGTAAATTTCTTCGCCGGGTTCATCAGGGATTTGTTATCTGATGATTCATCTACCTGTGCAAACGCGTAAAGCCCCAGTGCAGAAAGCCAGTTGGACGGCAGATAGGAGTTAGCCAGTACACCGCCATAGCTCGGCATATCCACGCCCGCAATACGGTCATCGCGTTTCTGGCGCGTATCCAGAAAACGTACCGGCCCCCAGACCATCAGACCCGCCAGCAGAACCACCAGCACGCTGCGCCAGCGCAGTGCCGGCGTGCGAATCTGACGCCACAGCGTCATGTTGCTGCCGTTGAACCAGATAAGGAACAGCGGAATGGCGCTTATCAGCACCACCGAGACAACCAGCGTCCAGCCAACCACTTCTTTCGACAGATCGATATCCGTCGTCATAACCGACGCGACAATACCGTAGCCAATCATGACGTTCATGGTGGTCATGTAATAACAGGCGCCAGCGGAAATCAGAACCAGCAACGACGCCAGTACCTGCCAGACGCGTCTGCCGAGCAACGACAGAATACGCAGGAGGAAAAAGCAGATCAGAACGGCGGCAACCATCTCAACGATAGCCGCGACGCCTTTCCAGAAAGTGAGTTCCTGAGCGTAACCTTCAAAGCGACGAAGGAACACGGAAGCATTCATAAACAGACCGATGTAAACGGCCAGCAGCCAGCACAGCGTCTGCTGAGACATCGTTTTAATATATCGCATGCAAATAACCCTGAAAAAAGGGAAAAAACAGATCCAGCGCTAAACCATCCAGGTTGGCGCATCAGGCAATTGTGCGGGAGTAATAGAGTCCATTCAGAACGCGCGCGGCTAAGTAGACCACAGTAAGAGGGAAAAGTGGCAATGATGTGCATTTTCGCTACAGATATTTACAAAAAAGCAAGTGTGGAAGTAGACAAATGAGGGATTAAAAACAGCAAATGAGGTGCATCGATCATGAGGCTGATGATAAATGCAACATTGCCTGATGCGCTACGCTTATCAGGCCTACAAGGTTTCTGCCGTATCGTGAATCTGCACTATTTTGTAGGCCGGATAAGGCGTTTACGCCGCATCCGGCAAGAACAAAGGGCACTTTTCAGCAATCTGAGAGGAGCCATCGCTCCTCTTTTTTCGGACTAGCAATCAGTGAGCGTGTATCTGGCGCAGCGTTGGCTGGATCGGTTGACGAATCGTCGTAGACAGTGCCAGCGAGATAATCAGCAGAGCGAAGATGACGCAGAAGGTTACGTAGAAGCCGCCGAACAGCGAGGCAATCAACGAACCGCAGATGCTGCCGATACCAAAGCCTAAGTAAATCACACCGTAGTTTTTCGCCAGATTGTTCAGGCCGAAGAACTCACTCACCAGCGATGGGAACACAGTGATGGTGCCACCAAAGTTAAAGGCGACGCAGGCAATTGCCGCGAAGAAAGTGGTCGCGTTGAGCGGAGCGAAGAGCAGCGCAGCCATACCCACCAGCGAAATGACCTGACCGATAGTAATGACACGGATACGGGAGATTTTATCGGACAGGATACCGAGCACCAGACGGCCACTCAGGTTAGCGATTGAGATAATGGTTACCGCATTCGCCGCCGTCGCGATATCCAGATGCACCATGCCCTGGGCAATATCTTTCGCCACGCCAATCACATACAGGCCACTCATGCAGGCCGTCAGGAACATCACCGCCAGCATCCAGTATTGCGGTTTACGCATGGACTGCGCCAGGGTGAAGTCGTTTTCAACCACGCCGTTAACGCTTTTTACTTCCTGCTGCGGCGCATCCGTCATCAGCATCGCGCCAAAGACAATCATCACCAGCACAATCGCGCCCCAAATCATAAAGGTTTTTTCCAGGCCGACGGTTTCCAGCAAGTGACTGTCAATGAATTTAAAACCGAGGCTACCTAAACCGTAAGAACCGATGGCAAACGCGGAAATCAGCCCCTTACGTTCCGGGAACCATTTCACACAGTTGGAGAGCGTCAGCAGATAGCCCGCGCCGTCGGCGAGGCCAACCAGCACGCCCGCGCTCAGCCACAGCATCATCAGGCTGTTAGAGTGCGCCGTCAGGAAGAAACCGACGCCAAGTAAAATCCCGGAGGCCATAGTGACGCGTTTTACGCCAAAACGCTCCTGTAATTTCCCGGCCACGGAAGAAGAAAGCGCGAGGCCGAGACTTAATAAACCGAAGGAGAAAGCGACCTGGCTGACCGGCGCATCCAGCTTGCTGGAGAGCGAGCTGTTAAACAGACTCCAGGTGTAAACTGACCCCAGAGCAAACTGGGTAATGATAGTGCCGATAAGCGTCAGCCAGCGAGTATGGTTTTGAGTTGCAGCGTTCATAATGAAGATGCCTTCTTGAATTAACTGCGGCTACGATAACGAAACCCGCGTATTCCATGGGGGAAAAAGGCATGAAGTGCGTCGAGGACGGAATGAAATGCACTGAGAGGGGAATGAATGGCATTGCGTGCAGCTTACGCCCGATGGCGCGGCCAGGCCCATGCCATCAGACAATGTTAAAAGCGTGCGCTAACCCCCATCGTATAGAGGTAGTTAGAACCCGTGGTCATGTTGTCTGCCTGCGAGAGAGCCGCATACGCAGCAACGTGTTGATTAAGCAACATATCCGCACCCAGCGTGACATCGACCCAATTACCTTCCTGATTGGTACCCGGCATGCGATTAAGGCCAGACTGGGCTTTCCACTGGTTTTCGCCATACTGCTGGTTATAGCTCACCTGCGCCCACGGATGCACGCCCCACCAGGAGCGGGAATCCACGCGCCAGCCCAGCGTACTGATACTGGCATGCCACATAGGATCGGTATAACTGCCAATATCGCCCGCCTCATTAAACACTGCGCCAGGCGTGCCGTCATAACTCCACACGGCCACGGGCCCGGTCGTAATACCTGCCGTCAGCGGCATATTCCAGCCGATGCTCATTGATTTGGTTGCATCCAGCGGCGTCTCGTCCGGCATGGTTATCGCAAGCCCAGGCCCATCGCTGGCGGCCTTGATACGCTCCGCCAGAATATCGTCATAACGCGGTTGGTGATCGCTATCCCATGTATAACGTTCAGGGGTACGACTTTCTGTGTCAGTCACGATATATTCTTGCTGCCAGGCGTGTGCCTTAGCCGCAAATAATAAGTAAAAAAAGACAGGCGCAGTCAAAACGGCTGGTCGAAAGCCAGTGCATTTCTTATCAATCATTTAAGCGACTCCAGAAAAGAGCCGAACCCGGCGATATTGTTATGTTTTTAGGGGGTGTGTATCCCTGTATTAAATATTGTCTTTTTATTTCTGGCGTCAAGCATGATTTGCAGGTTTTATTATCAGGTCAGGGCCATGAAACAGGAGAAGGATATGCAGCGTTGTGGTTGGGTCAGTCAGGATCCGCTCTATATCGACTATCACGACAAGGAGTGGGGTGTTGCGCAGAGAGACGGGCAGCAGCTGTTTGAAATGATTTGCCTTGAAGGCCAGCAGGCCGGGCTGTCGTGGATAACGGTGCTTAAGAAACGGGAAAACTACCGTCATGCTTTCCACCATTTCGACCCGCGCAAAGTGGCGGCCATGACGGAAGAAGACGTTGAGCGACTGGTGCTGGACGCGGGAATTATCCGCCATCGAGGGAAAATTCAGGCCATTATTGGCAACGCGCGCGCCTGGTTGGCGATGGAAGAAAACGGTGAACCGTTTGTCGATTTCGTCTGGTCATTCGTGGATAACACGCCCGTTGTTACCCAGGCGGCAGAGCTGTCCGGCATTCCCACCTCGACGCCCGCGTCCGACGCCTTATCAAAAGCGCTGAAAAAACGTGGCTTTAAGTTTGTCGGCACCACGATTTGCTACTCCTTCATGCAGGCGTGCGGCCTGGTTAACGATCACGTGACGGGCTGTTTCTGCCATCCCGGAGGCCAGCATGATCCGCAAGTGGACAGCTAAATCCCTCGACCCGGTGCTGACGCTGTGGCTGGAAAGCACCACCTTCGCGCATCCTTTCATTGATGAGCAGTACTGGCATGACAGCCTCGCGCTGGTACGCGACGTTTACCTTCCGGCGGCACAAACCTGGGTGTGGGAAGAAAATGACACGCTGCTGGGATTCATCAGCGTAATGGATAACCAGTTTGTCGGTGCGTTGTTCGTGGCCCCGCAGGCATTACATCGCGGCATTGGCAGCGCGCTGCTCAACGAGGTTAAGCAGCGCTATCCGATGTTAAGCCTGGAGGTGTACCAGAAAAATGGCCGCGCGGTGAATTTCTACCATGCGCTCGGCTTTCGCATTGAAGACGGCGCATGGCAGGAGGAGACCAAACATCCCACCTGGATTATGCGTTGGCAGGCGGATCAAACGCCGTAAGCGTAAGCGCCGGGCCGCGGTATTTCTCTACCCACGCCAGCGCCGTATTCCCCGCACAACCATTCCCCAGCTTCGAGCTGGGGAGGTCTTTGGTCAGTACGTTGACCGCACCGTTTTTACAGATGCCTCCGGCCTGAAGGTCAAGATCCGGCCACGCGCCTTCATGCAGGCAAATCACGCCAGGCTTAATGCCGTCGCTCACCACCGCGCCCGCCAGTACCTGCCCGCGATGATTCCACACGCGCACCAGATCACCATCCTGAATATTTCGTGCACGCGCATCCTGCGGATGCAGGGTAAGCGGTTCCCGCCCCGCGACCGCATACCGCTCGCGAAGGGAGGTGTGGTTGAGCTGGCTGTGCAGACGATGGGCCGGATGCGCGGAAAGCAACTGCAACTGCTGCGGCTCGGCATTGCCGTGCCATTCGTCCGGCGCCAGCCACATTGGATGCGGCGGGCAATCGGCATAATTAAAGCTGGCGATGCGCTCGGAATAAATCTCGATTTTCCCGCTCGGCGTTTTCAACGGATTAGCCTGCGGATCGGCGCGGAAGGCCGCAAAACGCACAAACTGACCGTTTTGTTCGCTGGTCGGCATTTCGATAAGCTGATTCGCCTGCCAGAACTCCGCAAACAGCGGCAGCGTCACCTGCTGGCTGGCGCCCCGTTCTGAGGCGATCTGATAAAACGTTTCCAGCCATTGCAGGTCGCTTTTGCCTTCGGTAAAACGCTCGCGCCCGCCCGTTTCCCAGCGCTCGCTCAGCTCAGCGAATACCTCAAAATCATCGCGCGCTTCACCCTGCGGCATCACCACGCGCTTCATTGGCACCAGGTGTTGATTACTGTAATCACCGGTCATGGTGAGATCGTTGCGCTCGAAGGATGTGGTGGCAGGCAGCACGATATCCGCATGACGCGCCGCCGCCGTCCAGTTGCACTCGGAAATCACCACCAGTTCCGGGCGCTGCCAGGCGCGAATTAAGCGGTTGGTGTCCTGATGATGCGTAAAGTTGGCCCCACCCGCCCACCAGACGAAACGGATATCCGGGAAGTGCCTGTCCATGCCGTTGTGTTGATACGGTGCGCCAGGGTTTTCCAGTGCCTCGACAATTCGCGCGACGGGGATTTTATCGACCGCATCCGCTCCGCCTTTTACCGCGCCCTGCATCGACGCCAGCACCGCGGCGCGTCGCGTCGGGTTGCCGCCGTTGGCGAAGTGATAGGAGAGGCCAAAGCCCCCGCCCGGCGTACCGATTTGACCGAGCATGGCGGCGAGCGTCACCACCATCCAGTGCTTTTGTTCGCCAAACTGCTGACGCTGCATGCCCCAGCCCGCCATTAACATGGTGGTGTTTTCGTGGAAAAGTTTCGCCAGTTCTCGGATTTTAGCTGCACTGACACCACAAATGGCTGATGCCCATTCAGCCGTTTTCGGCTGACCGTCACTGTTGCCCAGCAGATACGCTTCAAACCGGGCATAACCGGTCGTACAACGCTGCAGGAATTCCACATCATGCCAGTCGTTTTCCACCAGCGTATGGGCAATACCGAGCATCATCGCCACGTCCGTCCCCATGTGTGGCGCGATCCACTCCATCGTCTCACCAAAGAAATCGACCGTCTCCGATCGCATCGGATCGATGCAGATCAGGCGTTTGCCGCTGTTGCGCAGTTGTTCAAA
Organism: Pseudocitrobacter faecalis; assembly: GCA_003315335.1. Taxonomy (GTDB): domain Bacteria; phylum Pseudomonadota; class Gammaproteobacteria; order Enterobacterales; family Enterobacteriaceae; genus Pseudocitrobacter; species Pseudocitrobacter faecalis. The sequence continues at coordinate 188,785 of QNRL01000006.1, read as the reverse complement.
GTAAGGGATGCCTTGCTCATCCGAAGCGTTCCAGGCAATTTTCAGCGTATTCAGCGGGTTGGCGCTCCACAGCACCACCACGTCCGTATGCTCCAGCACCAGCGGCCAGCTGGTTTGCTGCTGATACACTTCGTTGCCGCCAACCACGTGCGGCATGATGGCCTGCGCCGCGCCGGTCGAGTAATCCCCGAGATGCCCGGTATAACCGCCCGCCAGGCTCATATAACGCTGTAACAGCGTCGCCGCTTTATGAAGGACGCCATTGGAGCGCCAGCCGTAGGAACCCGCAAAAATCGAGGACGGGCCATACGTCTCGCGAATACGTTTGTGCTGCGCGTGTATGAGATCCAGCGCCTCGTTCCAGCTTACCCGCACGAATTCATCCTGCCCACGCACACCCTGCGGCGACGCTGGTGAGGCCAGATAGCCTTTGCGCACCATCGGGTAACGTACTCGCGTTTTACTGTGCACCTGATCGCGCACAGCGCTTTGCAAAGAGTTCACAAACGTGGTTTTAAGCGCCCCGCGCGAGGAAAAAACGGTTTCACCGTCGGTTTCAACGAGCATGGGCCCCCAGTGGGCGGCAGTTAAGATCGTGTGCGTTTTCGCTGTATTAGCCAAAGCGTGCTCCTGAGCGTTCGATGCAGGTGTTGTGGCGATAGAATAACCATCACTCATTATTTTTTACATAAATCGGAGTTATAGAGGGAATTTTCCGCTTCTTTCCACGTCATAATCAACCGTCACGGTCGCCGTGGCAAAGAATAAAAAAGGATTAAGGAACTGAGATGAAAAAAAGCGTACTGATGATTGCTGCCGTAGTGAGCGGAGCTCTGGCAGTTTCTGGCTGCACCACTAACCCTTACACCGGTGAGCGCGAAGCGGGCAAATCCGGTATTGGCGCCGGTATCGGCTCTCTGGTTGGTGCCGGTGTTGGCGCACTCTCTTCGTCGAAGAAAGATCGCGGCAAAGGCGCGTTGATTGGTGCGGCAGCGGGTGCGGCTCTTGGCGGCGGCGTCGGTTACTACATGGACGTGCAGGAAGCTAAACTGCGCGACAAAATGCAGGGAACGGGCGTGAGTGTGACGCGAAATGGCGACAACATTGTGTTAAACATGCCGAACAATGTCACCTTCGACAGCAGCAGTGCGACGCTGAAACCGGCGGGCGCGAATACCCTGACCGGCGTCGCGATGGTGCTGAAAGAGTATGAAAAAACCGCGGTGAACGTGGTCGGTTACACCGACAGCACCGGCGGGCAGGATCTGAACATGCGCCTGTCTCAGCAGCGTGCGGATTCCGTCGCCAGCTCGCTGATTACGCAGGGCGTGGCGGCAACGCGCATCCGCACCAGCGGGATGGGCCCGGCGAATCCAATTGCCAGCAATAGCACCGAAGCGGGCAAAGCGCAGAACCGTCGCGTTGAAATCACGTTAAGCCCTCTCCAGTAATACTCCGGCCCGGTAACACCTCGTTTACCGGGCAAATCACTTGCTTAGCCAGATTTTCGCGCTAAGGTGTTCTCACTTTGCAAAGAGAGGCTCCCTATGGCGAAATCAACACGCCCGACAATCAGCGACGTCGCAAAAGCAGCGAAAACCGGTAAAACCAGCATCTCCCGTTATCTTAACGGTGAGAAGCATCTGCTTTCCGATGCGCTTCTGGCGCGTATTGAAAACGCCATCGCCGAACTCGATTATCGCCCCAGCCTGATGGCGCGCAGCCTGAAGCGTGGCCGCACCCGCCTGATTGGTCTGATTATCGCCGATATCACCAACCCCTACTCGGTTAACGTGTTAAGCGGTATTGAGGCCGCCTGCCGCGAGAAAGGGTTCACTCCGCTGGTGTGTAACACCAACAACGAGGTTGATCAGGAGCAGCATTATCTCGACCTGCTGCGCAGTTATCAGGTGGAAGGGATTGTGGTCAATGCCGTCGGGATGCGCGAAGAGGCGCTCAATCGCCTGCAACAATCCTCACTGCCGATGGTTCTGATTGACCGTAAAATTCCCGATTTCGCCTGCGATGTGGTCGGGCTCGATAATACCCAGGCAGCAACAACCGCTACCGAACATCTCATTGACCAGGGTTTCGAAGCCCTGCTGTTTCTCAGCGAACCGCTGGGCACCGTCAACACCCGCCGCGAACGTCTGGCGGCGTTTAATGCCACCCTGGCGCGCTACCCAGGCGTGCTGGCCGAAAATGCGGAAGTGCCGCTGGCTGAGAATGCGCTGCTGGATAACACTCTGCGCCAGTTTCACACCCGCTATCGCGGCATGCGCAAAGCGATTATCTCCGCTAACGGCGCGCTCACGTTACAGGTTGCCCGCTCGCTCAAACGCATCGGTTTGAACTGGGGCAGCGATATTGGACTGCTGGGTTTCGATGAACTGGAATGGGCAGAACTGGCGGGTGTCGGCATCACCACCCTCAAACAGCCCACCTGGCAGATTGGTTTTGCGGCGGTCGAACAGGTCGTGCGCCGCATCGAAGGCGGCAGCACCGCCATCCATGAACAGGTTTTCTCTGGTGAACTGATTATCAGGGGATCAACCTCCCGTTAACGATCCTTCGTGATGACGATCATAAATTCAACATCCTGAGCTTTTCTTTGGAACCGGTTCCATCTAGCGTATTAACTATACGATGACGCTGGAGTTCCCCATGAAAAGACAAATTATCGTGGTTACCGCCGCTTACGGACATGACCAGGTCCGCGCCGCGGGTGGCCAGGCGGCGATGCTGCCGATAATCGCGAAAGCCGGGGCGGACGGTGTTGAAATCCGCCGCGAGATGTTTAATGACGCCGAGCTAAACGCCCTGCCAGAACTGGCATGCGCGATTGAAGCGCAGAAATTACTGGCCTGCTATTCCGCCCCTGAACCGCTGTTTCTTGCCGATGGCACGCTTAACCCACACCTTCCCGCCCTGCTCGAAGAAGCTCGCGCGCTGAACGCCCTGTGGCTGAAAGTCTCCCTCGGCCATTTCGAGCGCAAAGCGCCGCTCGAAACCCTGCGTACCTGGCTGGAGGTCAGCGGCATGGCGCTGGTGGTAGAAAACGACCAGACCGAATGCGGCCAGCTGCCGCCGATGCAGCGCTTCAAAGCCGCCTGCCGTGTACTCAACCTACCCGTGCGCCTGACCTTTGATATGGGTAACTGGCTATGGGTTGGAAACTGCCCGCAGGAAGCTGCCCAGCAGCTGGCGCCTTCGGTGTGCTACATCCACGTTAAAGCGGCGACACCACATCATGACAGCTTCCGCGCCGTACCACCTGACCCCATTAATACCGACTGGCTGGACGTACTGCGCGCCCTGCCCGCCGATGCGCCGCGTGGAATTGAGTTTCCGCTGGAAGGCAACGACCTGACCGCAGTAACCCGTCGCTATGTCGAACTGTTACGCGAGGATTAAGCAATGAATAAGCAACTGGATGTCATCACCATCGGTGAAGCCATGGCGATGTTTGTGGCAACACAAACGGGCGATCTCAGTGAGGTGGAGCAGTTTATCAAACGTGTCGCCGGGGCTGAGCTTAATGTGGCAACCGGGCTGGCGCGTCTGGGCCTGAATGTCGGCTGGGTCAGCCGCGTCGGGAACGACAGCTTCGGCCAGTTTGTCATCAATAGTCTGAAAAAAGAGGGAATTGATGCGACGGGCGTTACCTGTGATGCACGTTTCGCAACCGGCTTTCAGGTGAAATCTAAAGTTGAAAATGGAACCGATCCCATCGTGGAGTATTTCCGTAAAAACTCAGCGGCCAGCCATCTTTCGCTTGAGGACTTCAACGATAACTATTTCGCCAGCGCACGCCATCTACACTTAAGCGGCGTGGCAGCAGCGCTTTCTGACTCGTCCTACGCCCTGCTCGACCATACGGCCCAAACGATGAAAGCGCAGGGCAAAACCATTTCATTCGACCCGAACCTGCGCCCGGTGCTGTGGAAAAGCGAGGCGGAGATGGTGGAAAAACTTAATCACCTGGCGTTCCAGGCCGATTGGGTTTTACCCGGTTTGAAGGAGGGCATGATTCTGACCGGCGAACAAACGCCGGAAGCTATCGCCGATTTCTATCTGGCTCGCGGAGTAAAAGCGGTGGTGCTGAAAACTGGGGCGGACGGCGCCTGGTATAAAACCGCAGATGGAGAAAAAGGCTGCGTCGCGCCGGTGAAAGTCGACAAGGTGGTCGATACGGTGGGCGCGGGCGATGGCTTCGCCGTCGGGGTAATCAGCGCCCTGCTGGAAGGACGCTCGTTGCATGATGCGGTAACCCGCGGGAATAAGATTGGCGCACTGGCCATTCAGGTTCAGGGCGACAGCGAAGGATTACCGACGCGTGAGGCGTTGGGGGTGTAGTGCATTTCCCTCTCCCTCAAGAGAGAGGGGACAGATTGTGCAGATTATTGGTTTTCCCCCTCTCCCTGTGGGAGAGGGCCGGGGTGAGGGCACCCGCGCGCACCTTTCCCGAATAACACTCTGACCCTACAACTACAGAGGCAGGACTATGAATAGCTCAACCAATGCAGCCAAACGCTGGTGGTACATCATGCCAATCGTGTTTATCACGTACAGCCTGGCGTACCTCGACCGCGCAAACTTCAGCTTCGCTTCCGCCGCAGGCATTAACGAAGATTTAGGCATCACTAAAGGGATCTCCTCCCTGCTGGGCGCCCTCTTCTTCCTCGGCTACTTCTTCTTTCAGATCCCCGGCGCGATGTATGCGGAACGCCGCAGCGTGCGCAAACTGATTTTCGTCTGCCTGATCCTGTGGGGAGCCTGTGCCTCACTCACCGGGATGGTCAATAATATTCCAATGCTTGCCGCCATTCGCTTTATCCTCGGCGTCGTGGAGGCAGCGGTAATGCCCGCAATGCTGATTTACATCAGCAACTGGTTCACCAAATCCGAACGTTCGCGCGCCAATACTTTCCTGATCCTCGGTAACCCGGTGACGGTGCTGTGGATGTCGGTGGTTTCGGGCTACCTGATTCAGGCGCTCGGCTGGCGTGAAATGTTTATTATTGAAGGCTTCCCGGCCATCATCTGGGCATTCTGCTGGTGGGTGCTGGTAAAAGATAAACCGGCGCAGGTAGGCTGGTTGTCTGAATCCGAAAAAACGGCCTTGCAGGCCGAGCTCGATAAAGAGCAGCAGGGCATTAAAGCCGTGCGTAACTACGGCGAAGCGTTCCGTTCACGCAACGTGATTCTGCTGTGCATGCAGTATTTCGCCTGGAGCATCGGCGTGTACGGTTTCGTACTGTGGCTGCCGTCGATTATTCGCAGCGGTGGCGCAAACCTTGGGATGGTAGAAGTGGGCTGGCTCTCTTCGGTGCCGTATCTGGCCGCCACAACCGCGATGATTCTGGTCTCCTGGGCTTCCGATAAAATGCAGAACCGTAAACTGTTTGTCTGGCCGCTGTTGCTGATTGCCGGTTTCGCCTTCATCGGTTCCTGGGCAGTGGGTGCCAACCACTTCTGGATCTCCTATACCCTACTGGTTGTCGCCGGTGCTGCGATGTACGCGCCGTATGGCCCGTTCTTCGCCATCATCCCGGAAATGCTGCCGCGCAACGTCGCAGGCGGTGCGATGGCATTAATCAACAGTATGGGCGCACTGGGCTCATTCTTTGGCTCCTGGTTCGTCGGCTACCTTAACGGCGCGACCGGTTCGCCGTCTGCCTCTTACATTTTCATGGGGGTGGCGCTTTTCGCCTCGGTATGGCTTACTTTGATTGTTAAGCCTGCTAAGAATCAACAACTTCCCGTTGGCGCACGCCACGCTTAAATCACACTTACGGAGAGTCGCATGAAGCCGTCCATTATTCTCTACAAGGCACTGCCTGACGATCTACTGCATCGCCTGGAAGCCCACTTTACCGTTACGCAGGTGCCAAACCTGCGCCCGGAAACCGTCCAACAGCACGCAGAGGTGTTTGCTAACGCCGTCGGCCTGCTGGGCTCCAGCGAAGCCGTTAACGAAGCGCTGCTGGAGAAAATGCCGAAGCTGCGCGCGACCTCGACCGTCTCCGTAGGATATGACAACTTTGATGTTGAAGCCCTGAACGCGCGTAACATTCTGCTGATGCATACGCCAACCGTTCTGACGGAAACCGTCGCCGATACGGTGATGGCGCTGGTGCTCAGTACCGCGCGCCGGGTGGTGGAAGTCGCCGACCGTGTAAAAGCGGGGGAGTGGAAAAAAAGCATCGGGCCGGATTGGTTCGGTACCGATGTGCACCATAAAACGCTGGGCATTGTAGGGATGGGGCGCATCGGCATGGCGCTGGCTCAGCGCGCGCACTGCGGATTCGGCATGCCGATTCTGTATAACGCGCGCCGCCAGCATCCGCAGGCCGAAGAGCGTTTCAGCGCGCGTTATTGTGACCTCGACACGCTGTTGCAGGAATCCGATTTCGTGTGTCTGATCCTGCCGCTCACCGACGAAACGCATCATCTTTTCGGTAAAGAACAGTTCGCGAAAATGAAATCCTCCGCCATCTTTATTAACGCAGGGCGTGGCCCGGTAGTGGACGAGGAAGCGCTGATTGCCGCGCTGCAGGCGGGTGAAATCCACGCTGCCGGGCTGGATGTATTCGAGAAGGAACCGCTGCCGGTCAGCTCACCGCTGCTGACGCTGCCAAACGTTGTTGCGCTGCCGCATATCGGTTCTGCCACTCATGAGACGCGCTTCAATATGGCGGCCTGCGCGGTGGATAACTTGATAGAGGCGTTGCAGGGGAAGGTTGAGAAGAACTGCGTTAATCCGCAGGTAATAGGGAAATAAATCGAATAAGGCGGGGATTACCCGCCTTATTTTGTCGGATGGCGGTCTAAATTAAAACGCCATCTAACATGCCGTTACTTCGTCGCTTCAACCGCTGCGTTCCAGGCCTGAGTAAATGCCTGATGCTGGGAAGCCAGTGGGCCAATCAGCGAGTTATACTGACTCGCCTGCTGTGAGGTCGGGAACTGAATACCGTTCGCCACGAAGCTCACCTGCTCGCCCTGCTGCGCGACAAAATCCCCGACCTGAACCAGCTGCTGCGTGAAGATTTGCGCCGCCGGGATCAACGGCTGCATTGCATTTGCAGGCGCCGTCACCACTTTGCTGTATACCTGGTCAAAGACCGGCTTCAGGTCATCCGCCTGTTTCAGCGCCGCATGTGCCGCATCGGCCTGCATCTTCGCATTTTCCAGTTGTTGGCTCAGCACGCCCAGCGAACCGTTCGCCTGACGCAGCGGCTCGCGCTGAGTCATATAATCCTGCGGTACGCGAATGGCGTTAACGCTATCGACAACCGGGCGCAGACCCGCATCCATCGCCTGGCTCACCTGCTGCGAATAGCCGTAAATGACGGCGTAATCGGAGACAAAAGGACCAAACTGTTTTTTCTGGTCAGCGGTCAGCGTTGGCAGACGTTCACCCCCACGCATCACTGTATTTTGCAGGAAATCGACAAACGCTTTGCGCTGGTCGCCTTCTTTATCAAAACACCCACTCAGGCTAACAACCATCAATAACGCCGCAACAGGCGCAAACCAGCGAGAGCAGGACTTTCCTGTCGCCATTTTATTACTCCTTCAGCCAAAAAAAGCGCAAACAGGCACCCGCGTGCCCGACGCTGACAAGGATAGTCCAGCAGCGCGTTGCAGGATACCTTTTCCTGACAAAGTTATGGCAGGAAATTGCCGTGTGGAAAGGGATAAAACATGGATGTTAATACATTGTTGCACGCATCACATTTATGACCACAACCTTTACGCGAAAAATCATGATTAATCTATTGTTTTAAAATGATTTTAAACTCAGCGTGCGATTACCTCCCCCTGAGCAGTACGATAATCGCACACTTCCTGATTTCCCCTGCATTGTCGCCGCAAACGTAAAGTGTTTTGATGAATTGAACGATTACCGGAAATAGGTTCGATAATCGCACAACTTCATGGGGGAGAACGCCTCTCCCGCTGTTTTCAGGAACTGCCACATGACGAAAACAACCACGGATATTCAGGCTTTTATCAACGATCATCCCTTTTCTAAATACCAGTGGATGATCCTCGCATTATGCTTTGTTACCGTCGCCATGGACGGTTTCGATACCGCAATTATTGGTTTTATCGCTTCTGACCTGGTGCAGGAATGGGGTGTGCAGAAAGCGGATCTCGGGCCGGTGATGAGCGCCGCGCTGGTGGGGCTGGCGGTGGGTGCATTAACAGCAGGCCCGATGGCGGATCGCATTGGCCGTAAGAAAGTGTTGGTGCTATCGATTCTTGTTTTTGGCGGTTTTAGTCTGGTTACCGCCTTTGCCACCAACCTCACCCAGCTTACGCTACTGCGTTTCCTGACCGGGTTGGGGCTGGGTGCGGCAATGCCCAATGCCGCCACCCTGATGAGTGAATATGCGCCGGAGCGTCGTCGCGCACTGCTGGTGAATCTAATGTTTGTGGGCTTCCCGATCGGCTCGTCGATGGGCGGGTTTATCTCAGCGTGGCTTATTCCTCACTACGGCTGGCAGAGCGTACTGATCCTCGGCGGCGTCATGCCGCTGGCGCTGGCGGTGCTGCTGATTTTCCTGCTGCCGGAATCTGCACGTTATATGGTGGTCAAAAACCAGCCTCAGCACAAAATCGCCACCATCCTCAAACGTATCGCCCCGGTGGCGGATAACGCGAGTTTTGTCTTGCAGGAAGCCGGGCAGGTAAAAGAGAAATCGGCGCTGGGGGTGATTTTCTCGCCTCGCTATGCCGTCGGCACGGTGATGCTGTGTCTGACCTACTTTATGGGCCTGCTGATTTTCTATTTACTGACCAGTTGGCTGCCGCTGTTAATCCGCGAAACCGGCGCTTCGTTGAGCCAGGCATCCATTATCACCGCCCTCTTCCCCTTAGGCGGTGGTATTGGCGTGCTCATCCTGGGTGCCCTGATGGACAAACTCAACCCGAATAAGGTGGTGGCGGTAGGCTACGTACTGACCGGCGTTTTTGTCTGCCTGGTTGGGTTCTCAACCAACAGCCTGGTGCTGATGGGCGTAATGGTCTTTATTGCCGGTACCATCATGAACGGCGCGCAATCCTCGATGCCGGCTCTCGCGGCGGGTTTCTACCCGACACAAGGGCGTGCAACGGGCGTGGCGTGGATGTTGGGTCTGGGCCGTTTCGGCGGCATTCTGGGTGCATTCAGTGGGGCGTTCCTGATGCAGGCGGAACTCTCCTTCCAGACCATTTTCACGCTGCTGGCGGTTCCTGCCCTGGTGTCTGCTCTGGCGCTACTGGTAAAACACCTGGTCAGCCAGCGGCAGACGCTGAAGCGCGAAGCGGAAACACCTGCATTAAACAACAATACGCAGAAAGCCTGAGTTAGCGAGCCGACGGTTCAGCCGTCGGTTTTAGCGATTTTTTACAAAAATATACCTGGCGGCGCTAGCCTTGATTTATGGGCAATTTTTGCGCTATTTGCGCTGTGTGGAAAACGATCCTACGAATAATCACTTACGCAACCAACTTTTGTTCGGATTTCCCGACTATTCTTAACAGGCTGTACCTATTCACGATCACGCTGTGTGTATATAGGAGTTATCAATGGAAGAAAAAGATCCAACATTTGAACTGCTGAGCAGTCTGGAACAGATTGTCTTCAAAGATGCATCATCAGTGATTACCCTGACACCTAAGCCCTCCATCTTTACCGAGTTCGAAGAGCTTCGCAAAAGCACCGGTTTGCAGATGACAGAGTTTGCTAAAGCAATGGGCGTAAGTGTTTCCACGGTACAGGAATGGGAGTCCAGAAGGCTGAAGCCTTCAGTTACCGAACTTAAATTGCTACGTCTGATTCAGGCTGACCAACAAATTGTTAACAGCTAACCACCTGAAAAACAGATGTTTATTAATTATTTAACGGCCCTTTTTCAGGGCCGTTTTATGTTTTTATCAGATAACGTTTGCGTTTAGGGGCAGAAGTATGCGTTAATAGCTTCACGGTTTGACGCACAGACCACAAAGCAGTTGAGTAAAGCAGTTCCCTTCAAGGTTATCCATTGGTACCCCTCGTAGCGACATTTCCTTTACGCTTTAAATTCTGTAAAGCATGCCATATTGCCGTAAGGCTCACTTAATTTATAAAGGTAATTTCTATGTCCGGTAAAATGACTGGTATCGTAAAATGGTTCAACGCTGATAAAGGTTTCGGCTTCATCACTCCTGACGATGGTTCTAAAGACGTGTTCGTACACTTCTCTGCTATCCAGAACGATGGTTACAAATCTCTGGACGAAGGTCAGAAAGTGTCCTTCACCATCGAAAGCGGCGCTAAAGGCCCGGCAGCTGGCAACGTAACTTCCCTGTAAGTTCAAGCCACTCAGTATTCGAATCCCTGCCCTCGGGCGGGGATTTTTTTTGCCTGTGATATAGCGTCGAAGCGTTAAGATATATTTGCAGCATAAATAAAAGGGTGCATTGAAAATGCATCGCACCGTAAGAATGGCGGAGATTTCTCCCCGCCAGATACTCTTACTTTTTATTGCCACAGGCTAAAAATGCCGCCAACTCGTTATTTCCCTGTTTGATATGCAATTCACACAGTGAATCTCTCACCATCCAGGTAAATAATAAAAGCGTGAAACAAACCACGACCAAGCCAAATAATACATATTTTTGCGGCATTCCCAGCCTCCGGTGTTGATTTCCAACAAGCAAGAGGCTACCTTTATGGTGTTCATGCATAGAGGGGCCTCACTTTGATTTATAGTCAGGTGGGGCTTTTCTCTGTCTGCCTTTCGGTAATACCTGAGACACACAGTCTCAAGCACCCGTTGCTATTCTAGCAACAACCGCTATTTCAAAAGAATTGATGTTTTCTGAAAAGAATCTTCCAGATAGAGCGGAAGGGTTCTTTTTATAAAAGGGTGCATTGAAAATGCATCGCACCGTGAGAATGGCGGAGATCTCTCCCCGCCAGATACTCTTACTTTTTATTGCCACAGGCTAAAAATGCCGCCAGCTCGTTATTTCCCTGTTTGATATGCAATTCACATAGTGAATCTCTCACCATCCAGGTAAATAATAAAAGCGTGAAACAAACCACGGCCAAGCCAAATAATACATATTTTTTCGGCATTCCCAGCCTCCGGTGTTGATTTCCAACAAGCAAGAGGCTACCTTTATGGTGTCTATGCATAGAGGGGCCTCACTTTGATTTATAGTCAGGTGGGGCTTTTCTCTGTCTGCCTTTCGGTGATACCTGAGACAAACAGTCTCAAGCACCCGTTGCTATTCTAGCAACAACCGCTATTTCAAAAGAATTGATGTTTTCTGAAAAGAATCCTCCAGAAAGAGCGGAGGGTTCTTTTTATAACAGGGTGCATTGAAAATGCATCGCACCGTAAGAACGGCGGAGATTTCTCTCCGCCAGATACTCTTACTTTTTATTGCCACAGGCTAAAAATGCCGCCAGTTCGTTATTTCCCTGTTTGATATGCAATTCACACAGTGAATCTCTCACCATCCAGGTAAATAATAAAAGTGTGAAACAAACCACGACCAAGCCAAATAATACAAATTTTTGCGGCATTCCCAGCCTCCGGTGTTGATTTCCAACAAGCAAGAGGCTACCTTTATGGTGTTGATGCATAGAGGGGCCTCACTTTGATTTATAGTCAGGTGGGGCTTTTCTCTGTCTGCCTTTCAGTGATACCTGAGACAAACAGTCTCAAGCACCCGCTTTTATTCTAGCAAACAAGGTCATCGCAAAAGAATGAATGCAATCCGAAAAAATTTTTGATAAATAAATACATTAACAGGTTTGTATTAATAAACTCATTATTACGCGTCTATTTAAACCCATAAAAAAAACCTGCCAGGTGGCAGGTTTTTTTCGACACTGAACTTACTGCAGCAGCGAAATATCCGCAACCTGCAGGAACAGTTCACGCAGCTTCGACAGCATGGTCAGTCGGTTGATGCGCAGTTCTTTGTCATCCACCATCACCATCACTTTGTCGAAGAAAGCATCGACGGGTTCACGCAATTCAGCCAGCTCAACCAGCGCTTCCTGATAACGCCCTTCGGCGAAAGCCGGTGCCAGTTTGTCACGCAGCACGACTACCTGCATTGCCAGCGCAATTTCTTCTGGCTCTTTCAGGGTCGCCGCGTTTACGCGGTCATTCAGCACTTCATCGGTTTTCGCCAGGATGTTAGACACACGCTTGTTGGCCGCAGCCAGTGCAGACGCCGCTTCCAGGGTACGGAAGTGAGAGACTGCTTTCATACGCGCATCGAAATCTGCCGGACGAGTCGGACGACGCGCCAGCACGGCCTGGATGGTGTCGACGGTGTAACCGGCATCCTGGTACCAGGCGCGGAAGCGCCCCAGCATAAAGTCGATAACGTCATCAACCACGTTGGCGTTAGTCAGCTTATCACCATACAGACGCGCCGCTTCTTCGGTCAGGGTTTGCAGATCAAGATTGAGGTTCTTCTCAACGATAATACGCAGCACGCCGAGTGCCGCACGACGCAGCGCAAACGGGTCTTTGTCGCCTTTAGGATGCTGGCCAATACCAAAGATACCCGCCAGGGTGTCCATCTTGTCAGCAATCGCCAGTGCGCAGGCCACCGGGTTAGAAGGCAGGTCATCACCGGCAAAGCGCGGCTGATACTGCTCGTTCAGTGCCACGGCAACATCTTCCGCTTCGCCATCGTGACGTGCGTAGTGCATACCCATTACGCCCTGAGTGTCGGTGAACTCAAAGACCATGTTGGTCATCAGGTCGCACTTAGACAGCAGGCCCGCACGGGTAGCGTGATTCACATCCGCGCCAATTTGTTCGGCAATCCAGCCAGCCAGCGCCTGGATACGGTCAGTTTTGTCACGCAGCGTACCCAACTGTTGCTGGAACAGCACGGTTTGCAGGCGCGGCAGGTTATCTTCCAGACGTTTTTTGCGGTCGGTATTGAAGAAGAACTCGGCATCAGCCAGACGCGGACGAACCACTTTCTCGTTACCGGAGATAATCTGCTGCGGATCTTTGGACTCGATGTTGGAAACGAAGATAAAGTTCGGCAGCAGTTTGCCGTCGTTCGCATACACCGGGAAGTACTTCTGGTCACCTTTCATGGTGTAAACCAGCGCTTCGGATGGAACGGCGAGGAATTTCTCTTCGAATTTCGCGGTCAGCACAACCGGCCACTCCACCAGCGAGGTCACTTCCTCAACCAGACTGTCGCTAAGATCAGCCTTACCGCCAATTTTACGTGCCGCTTCTTCGGCATCCGCTTTAATCTTCGCTTTACGCTCAGCGTAATCGGCGATGACTTTCCCACGCTCACGCAGAATTTCCGGATACTGATCGGCATTGTCGATAGTGAATTCCGGCTCGCCCATAAAGCGGTGGCCGCGAATCACGCGATCGGACTGAATACCCAGAATGGTTGCCGGAATGACTTTGTCGCCCAGCAGCAGGGTCACGGTGTGAACCGGACGCACAAAGTGCACGTCGGACGCGCCCCAGCGCATCAGTTTCGGGATCGGCAGTTTCGAAAGCGACGTCGCGACCATATTCGGCACCAGCGCTTCAGTGCTTTCACCTTTCACGTGAGCGCGATAGAGCAGCCATTCGCCTTTGTCGGTAGTCAGACGTTCAGCCTGGTCTACGGTGATCCCGCAGCCACGCGCCCAACCTTCTGCCGCTTTGCTCGGTTTGCCTTCGGCGTCGAAAGCCTGAGCTATCGCCGGGCCGCGTTTTTCAACTTCGCGATCGGCCTGAGCTTCCGCCAGGTTAGCAACCTTCAGCGCCAGACGACGCGGGGCAGCAAACCATTCAACGTTGCCGTGTGCGAGGCCGGCGTTATCCAGCTCCGCAGTGAAGTTCGCAGCAAAGGACTCAGCCAGGCTGCGCAGTGCTTTTGGTGGCAGCTCTTCAGTGCCGATTTCCACCAGAAAAGTTTTTTCAGACATGGCCGCCTCTTACTTGTCTTTGTTGCACATCGGGAAGCCGAGGGCTTCACGGGAAGCATAATAAGCTTCTGCCACTGCTTTGGTCAGGGTACGAATGCGCAGAATGTAGCGCTGACGCTCGGTGACGGAGATGGCTTTACGCGCATCCAGCAGGTTGAAGCTGTGGGCGGCTTTCAGAATACGCTCGTAGGCTGGCAGCGGCAGCGGATTTTCCAGCGCCAGCAGCTGCTGCGCTTCTTTCTCGTACTGCTCGAAGCAGGTGAAGAGGAAGTCCACATCCGCGTATTCGAAGTTGTAAGTGGACTGCTCCACTTCGTTCTGATGGAAGACGTCACCGTAGGTGGTTTTACCCAGCGGGCCGTCGCTCCAGACCAGGTCGTAAACGCTGTCTACGCCCTGAATGTACATCGCCAGACGTTCCAGACCGTAGGTGATCTCGCCGGTAACCGGTTTACACTCCAGACCACCAACCTGCTGGAAGTAAGTGAACTGCGTCACTTCCATGCCGTTCAGCCACACTTCCCAGCCCAGCCCCCAGGCGCCCAGCGTCGGGTTTTCCCAGTTATCTTCCACGAAACGGATGTCGTGGATGGTCGGGTCCATTCCCAGCTCTTTCAGGGAACCGAGGTACAGCTCCTGAATGTTGTCCGGCGATGGCTTGATGACCACCTGGAACTGATAATAGTGCTGTAAACGGTTCGGGTTTTCGCCGTAACGGCCATCGGTCGGACGACGGGAAGGCTGCACATAAGCAGTTGCCATCGGCTCTGGCCCCAGCGCGCGCAGGCAGGTCATTGGGTGAGAGGTTCCCGCGCCAACTTCCATGTCCAATGGTTGAACAATGGTGCAGCCCTGGCGAGCCCAGTAATCCTGTAAGGTCAGGATCAAGCCCTGGAAGGTCCTGGTATCAAACTTTTGCATATTATTTCGTGCTGGATACGTGTGGATTTAAAGGAAGGGATCAGTATACCCGCTGGATGGAAGATATACAGTATGAAAGCGGCCTGTTTAGGGAAAATAGAGGAAACAGGCCGACTTTTGGTGCCATATTGCTGCGCTTAACGCATCGATAAGTGCAAAAAATCACCATTTACATCAAAAGAGCAGACAAAACCTTCATTGCGGGCAGTATAGCCGCGTAATTCATAGCTGCCCTGAAAACGCTCAAAGCCCGTGACGTCAATTTTCTGCGCCGCGGTGTTATAGCGCTCCGCCGCCCGTTCTTTGCATAAATTTTCCATTCCCAGCGAGCGCGCAGGGTTCGCTTTCGCATTTTGCGCTTTCATCGGTGCCACGGGTTCAGACGCGGCGCATCCCGCCAGTAATAACCCCATTAGCAGGGGAAGAAGTCGCTTCATCATCATTTTTCATTACCGCCTTACGATCGGGCTGTTATTTTAGTTGGTGGTCTCTGATGCGCCCGCATTTTGCGAATCACACCACAATCTTATACCCAAAATAGTTTGAGTTTCCTGAAGGCGGCAAACGAGTGACAAATTCGTCAGGAACGAATTTGAACAGCCGCAGGCTGGCCTTCGGTGAGAGACATGGATGTCTCTCATTCATCCCAGGAGCGTACATAAGTACGTGACTGGGGTGAGTGAGTGCAGCCAACGCATAGGCAACGCGAAACAGGAAGGGTATACAAGCATGGGGTGAAAAACTCAGAATAATCCAGTCAAATAGCCTAATAAAAATCGAGTCACACTTTGTTTGAAAGGAGAAACCGGCCCCAATGCAGCCCAAAATAAACTGGATTGATAACCTACGCGGAATAGCCTGCCTGATGGTAGTGATGATCCATACGACAACCTGGTACATTACCAACGCGCACAGTATCAGCCCGGTGAACTGGGATATTGCGAATGTTCTCAACTCGGCTTCACGCGTAAGCGTGCCGCTGTTCTTCATGATTTCCGGCTATCTCTTTTTCGGCCCGCGCAGCGCTCAGCCGCGCCATTTTCTGCGGATTGCGTTGTGCCTGCTGTTTTACAGCGCGGTGGCGCTTATCTATATCGCGGCTTTCACACATATCAATATCGAAGGATCGCTTAAGAATATCCTGCAGAAGCCTGTTTTCTATCACCTGTGGTTTTTCTTCGCCATTATCGTGATTTACCTGGTCTCACCGCTGATTGAGGTGAAAGCGATTAGCGGCAAAATGCTGTTGGCGTTGATGGTGGTGATTGGCTTTATCGCTAACCCCAACACGGTGACGCTGAAAACCGACGGTATTGAATGGCTGCCGGTGAATCTCTATATCAACGGTGACACCTTCTACTACCTGATTTACGGCCTGCTGGGGCGCGCCATCGGCATGATGGAGACGCAAAAACGCGGATTAAGCTGGCTGTGTGGCATCGGTTTTGTACTGGCAGTGGTGGTGATTTCGCGCGGCACGCTGCACGAACTGAGCTGGCGCGGCAACTTTGCCGACACCTGGTATCTCTATTGTGGGCCGATGGTGTTTATCTGCGCGGCGACGCTGTTTGTGGTGGTAAAAAACGGTCTCAACGACCGCGTATTGCCGGGATTAGCGTTAATTTCACGCCATTCACTCGGCATTTACGGTTTCCACGCGCTGATTATTCACGCCCTGCGCAGTAGCGGCGCAGACATGAAAAGCTGGCCACTGCTCGATATCGTGTGGGTTTTCTGCGCCACGATTGCGGGTAGTCTGTTACTGTCAATGCTGGTACAACGCGTGGATAGTAAACGGTTTGTCAGCTAGCGCCAGCGCGCCGCACCGTATGTCGCGGCAAACCAGGCGATAATGCAAAGCCCCTTTTCCGTGAGGCTAAGGGGCAAATTCCAGACACCTACCAGCATTAACCCCGTTGCCAGCAGCAACACAAATCGACACAGCCCGGCGAAACGCCCTTCGTCCTTCTCTTTTCCGGTTAACCGCTGGTACGTTAGTACGGTGAATACACCAAGAACCAACACAGCCAGAAAATAGCCTTTATCCGTCAACTGCGGGCAGTCCCCCCACAAACAGACCACATAGAGAATAACTCCCGCACATAACAGACCCTGCGGGGCATTGAGTGCTAACTTCATGGCGATCTCCTTATCCATAGCAAACGCATTATGAACGGAAACCGCAGCGCAACATTAGAGCAACACGAAATTTCCAGTAAATTCGGAATTCATCAATTCTGGCAGGAGAACCGCCCGCTCACGGGGCGGAGAACATCAGGACATCAGCGGCAGAAGTTGCTGATAGAGTTGACGGAAGGTTTCGCGGCGCGGCACATAGTGCGCATGGCGCTGTGCGTCCGGGTAGTGCGCCTGCTCAAGCGGTAACTGCGGCAGCAGGTCAGCGAATGGTTTATCGTGGCGAATCGCCAGTTGCGCCAGACGCGCCGCGCCCAGCGCGGGGCCAACATCACCGCCGGTGCGGTAATCCAGTTGCTGACCGCTGATATCCGCCAGCATCTGGCGCCAGTAAGCGCTACGCGCGCCACCGCCAATCAGGGTCACACTTTTCGGTGTGACGCCGCAGGCGTGAACCACATCCATACCGTCGGCCAGCGCAAAACCCACGCCTTCCAGCACCGCACGCGCCAGTTCCGCCGGGCCGTGCTGATGCGTCAGACCAAAGAAAACGCCCTTAGCCTGCGGATTATTGTGCGGCGTACGCTCACCGGAAAGATACGGCAGGAACCACACCGGCCCGGCACGCTCATCGGCGGATTGCGCCGCGTTAATCAGCGCCGGTACACTCTCCAGACCGGTGAGTTTTGCCGCCCAGTCGAGGCACGACGCGGCACTCAGCATCACCGACATTAAATGCCAGCGCCCTGGCAGTGCATGACAGAAGCTGTGCACCGCGCTTTCTGGCTTGCTGAGGAAACCTTCGCTTACCGCAAAGTAAACGCCTGACGTACCGAGCGAGAGCATCGCCTGCCCGGCATCGGCCATACCCACGCCGACCGCGCCCGCCGCGTTGTCACCGCCGCCCGCAACCACCGGCACCGCAGGCATAGTCCACGCCTGCGCGACAGATGTCAGCAGCGTGCCGGTAATATCACAGCCTTCAAACAGCGCAGGCATGTTGTCACGGCTCAGCCCACAGGCCGCGAGCATCGTGTCGCTCCAGTCGCGTTTTGCCACGTCCATCCACATCGTGCCCGCCGCGTCAGACATGTCGCTGGCGAATTCACCGGTGATACGCAGGCGCAAATAATCTTTTGGCAGCAGGACTTTATCGACCTGAGCAAAAATCTCCGGCTCGTGGCGCTTCACCCACAACAGTTTCGGCGCGGTAAAGCCGGGCATCATCAGGTTGCCGGTAATCTGGCGGGAATTTTTCACGGCCTCTTCCAGCAACTGGCACTCTTGCGCGCAGCGGCCATCGTTCCACAGAATTGCCGGGCGAAGTACGCGCTGCTGCTTGTCGAGAAGGGTTGCGCCGTGCATCTGCCCGGCAATGCCTAACGCTTTAACATCCTGTAGGCTGTGCTGTTGCGCGAGCGCTTTAATCGCGCGATCGGTCGCCAGCCACCACTGCTCCGGATCCTGTTCAGACCACAGCGGATGCGGGCGCGAAACGGTGAGTTTTTCCGTTTGCGAGGCGACAACGTCTCCTGCCTCATTGAGCAGGATAACTTTGACGCCGGAAGTACCCAGATCAATCCCAATATACATAGCGATCGTTCCTTACAAAAAGCCCGGTTTCGCTCACGCTTACCGGGCCTGCATAATCAGGCCGGACGAAAAATCGCCCGGCGGCTTCCATTATTTGTCGAAAAGGTAATGATTCACCAGGTTTTCCAGCAGTTCCTGATGACCGCTCTGATGCTGCGGCGCCAGTTGATGCTGCTCGGCATATTTTGCCAGTTCCTGCAGCGACATCTGCCCTTTCAGGATTTGCTGACCCAGTTCACCGTTCCAGCCCGCGTAACGTTTCGCCACACGTTTATCCAGCTCGCCGCCTTCAATCATACGCGCCGCCACCTTCAGCGACAGCGCCATGGTGTCCATCGCGCCAATATGGCCGTAGAACAGGTCATATTTATCGGTGCTCTGACGGCGAACTTTCGCATCGAAGTTCAGGCCGCCGGTAGTGAAGCCACCCGCTTTGAGAATTTCGTACATCACCAGCGCATTCTCTTCCACGCTGTTCGGGAACTGGTCGGTATCCCAGCCCAGTTGCGCATCGCCGCGGTTGGCGTCAACTGAACCAAACAGACCCAACGCAATTGCGGTAGCGATTTCATGGTGGAAAGAGTGACCTGCCAGCGTCGCATGGTTCGCTTCGATGTTCAGTTTAATCTCTTTTTCCAGGCCGAACTGTTTGAGGAAGCCATAAACGGTCGATGCATCGTAATCATATTGATGCTTGGTCGGTTCCTGCGGTTTCGGTTCGATAAGCAGAGTGCCCTGGAAGCCAATTTTATGTTTGTGCTCAACCACCATCTGCATGAAGCGGCCAATCTGCTCGCGTTCCTGACGCAGGTCGGTGTTTAGCAGGGATTCGTAGCCTTCACGGCCTCCCCACAGCACGTAGTTCTCGCCGCCCAGTTTGTGGGTCGCGTTCATGGCGGTGAAGACCTGAGTCGCCGCCCAGCTAAAGACTTCCGGGTCTGGGTTCGTTGCGGCACCTGCGCCGTAGCGTGGGTTAGTAAAGCAGTTCGCCGTCCCCCACAGCAGCTTCACACCGCTCTGCTGCTGTTTTTCGGCCAGCACGTCTACCATCTGCGCGAAGTTGTTCAGGTACTCTTTTAGCGACGCGCCTTCCGGTGACACATCCACGTCGTGGAAGCAGTAATAAGGTACGTTCAGCTTATGGAAGAATTCAAATGCGACATCCGCTTTGCGTTTCGCCAGTGCAATGGCTTCGCCCGGTTGCTGCCACGGGCGGTCGAATGCGCCCACGCCGAACATATCTGCGCCATTCCAGCAGAAGGTGTGCCAGTAGCAGGCGGCGAAGCGCAGGTGATCTTCCATCCGTTTACCCAGCACCAGTTCGTCAGGGTTGTAGTGACGGAAAGCCAGCGGGTTTTCCGTTTTCGGGCCTTCGAAACGAACACGATCCAGTTGGTCGAAATAAGCTTGCATAATGAACTCCATAATCAGATACGCGGCGAGGAATAATTCGTTATCTAATACTGAGTTCAGATTTTCTGTTCCTCAATTACGTTATTTCACACTGCGATTAAGAGAATCCACAAACGTGCGCTGGCTCTCAAAATAAAACCGCTCGCAAAATTTATGTAAATTTCTCTTAGGCGATATATAAAACTCGATCAAGCTCATAAATTGACAATTAAACCAAATATCGTAATGGGAAGATAAAAATCTGTAATTGCCAGCACCGCGTTCTATGTTAAAAATTTGCTGCGTGTTAAGTCGTGCTTGTTTCTTTTATCGCCAATCTCATTACCTACCCTACAAAAGGCATTACGACTATGAAAATCAAGAACCTTTGCCTCACGCTCTGCGCATCCCTTCTGCTTACCAGCATGGCGAGCAGCGCAAAAGAAGTCAAAATCGGTATGGCCATCGACGATCTGCGTCTTGAGCGCTGGCAGAAAGACCGCGATATTTTTGTTAATAAAGCAGAATCGTTAGGCGCCAAAGTATTTGTACAATCGGCCAATGGTAACGAAGAAACCCAGATGTCGCAGATTGAGAATATGATCAACCGTGGCGTTGATGTTCTGGTGATTATTCCATACAACGGTCAGGTACTCAGTAACGTTATTAAAGAAGCCAAACAGGAAGGGATTAAAGTTCTGGCTTACGATCGCATGATCAATAACGCTGATATCGATTTCTATATTTCTTTCGATAATGAAAAAGTGGGCGAAATGCAGGCCCAGAGTCTGGTCAATCAGGTGCCACAAGGTAACTATTTCCTGATGGGCGGCTCACCGGTGGATAATAACGCCAAACTGTTCCGCGCGGGCCAGATGAAAGTCTTAAAACCGTATATCGACAGCGGCAAAATTAAAGTCGTGGGCGATCAGTGGGCTGACGGCTGGTTACCGGAAAATGCGCTGAAAATTATGGAAAACGCCCTCACTGCCAATAATAACAAAATTGATGCTGTAGTGGCCTCAAACGATGCGACCGCTGGCGGTGCGATTCAGGCACTGAGTGCACAGGGGCTGGCGGGCAAAGTCGCTATCTCCGGGCAGGATGCTGACCTTGCGGGCGTGAAGCGCATTATGGCTGGTACGCAAACCATGACGGTGTATAAACCGATCACCACGCTCGCGACTACCGCCGCTGAAATCGCCGTTGAACTCGGCAACGATCAACAACCGAAATCTGACGCCACGCTGAATAATGGCCTGAAAGATGTGCCATCTCGCCTGCTGACGCCAATTGAAGTGAATAAGACCAATATTGATCAGACCGTCATTAAAGACGGGTTCCATAAGAAGAGCGAACTTTAATTCCCCTGCCCCGGCAACGGGGCAGTCGTTCTCGTTCGGCCTGAATGATCGGCTCACGTGGAGCAGCTATGTCTTATTTACTTGAAATGAAAAATATCACCAAAGCCTTTGGCGCGGTGAAAGCGGTGGATAACGTCAGCCTGCGTTTAAACCCTGGCGAGGTGGTATCGCTGTGCGGTGAAAATGGCTCCGGAAAATCGACGCTCATGAAAGTTCTGTGCGGTATATACCCACACGGCAGCTACGACGGCGAGATTATTTTTGCCGGGGAAAGGCTTACCCCGACGCATATTCGCGATACCGAACGCAAAGGCATCGCCATTATTCACCAGGAGCTGGCGCTGGTGAAACACCTTACGGTGCTGGAGAATATTTTCCTTGGGGCAGAAATCAGCCGTCACGGCATTCTCGACTACGACGCCATGACCCTGCGCTGCGAAAAATTACTCGCCCAGGTCAGTCTGGCGATTTCACCCGACACCCGCGTGGGCGATTTAGGGCTGGGACAACAGCAACTGGTCGAAATTGCCAAGGCGCTGAATAAACAGGTTCGCCTGCTGATCCTCGACGAGCCGACCGCCTCGCTCACCGAGCAGGAAACTGCCGTGCTGCTGGATATCATCCGCGACCTTCAGCACCACGGCATTGCCTGCATCTATATTTCACACAAGCTCAATGAAGTGAAGGCTATCTCCGACACCATTTGCGTGATCCGCGATGGTCAGCACATCGGCACGCGCGACGCCAGCAGCATGAGCGAGGACGACATCATCACCATGATGGTAGGCCGCGAACTGACGGCGCTCTATCCCAACGAACCGCACACTACCGGTGACGAGATCCTCCGCGTGGAGCACCTCACGGCGTGGCATCCGGTTAACCGCCACATCAAGCGGGTAAACGATATCTCTTTCAGCCTCCGGCGCGGTGAAATTCTCGGGATTGCCGGTCTGGTCGGTGCCGGACGTACCGAAGCGGTTCAGTGCCTGTTTGGCGTCTGGCGCGGGCGCTGGGAGGGGAAAATCTTTCTGGATGGCAAACCCGTAACCATTAACACCTGCCAGCAGGCGATTGCCCACGGTATTGCGATGGTGCCGGAAGATCGCAAAAAAGACGGCATCGTGCCGGTAATGGCGGTTGGTAAAAATATGACGCTGGCGGCGCTCGATCAGTTCAGCGGTGCGCTAAGCAGCCTTGATGACGCCCGCGAGCAGCAATGTATTTTACAGTCGCTGCAACGACTTAAAGTCAAAACTTCTTCCCCGGAACTGGCGATTGGCCGTCTCAGCGGCGGTAATCAACAGAAAGCAATTCTGGCACGCTGCCTGTTGCTGAATCCGCGCATTCTGATCCTCGACGAACCGACGCGCGGTATCGACATTGGCGCGAAATATGAAATCTACAAGCTGATCAACCAACTGGTGCAACAGGGGATCGCCGTCATTGTTATCTCTTCCGAACTGCCGGAAGTACTGGGTCTGAGCGACCGGGTGCTGGTCATGCACGAAGGGAAACTGAAAGCAGACCTGGTGAACCACAACCTGACGCAGGAAAAAGTGATGGAAGCCGCATTAAGGAGCGAACGTCATGTCGAAAAACAACCCGTCTGAAATCAAGCTGGCGGTGCCGACGTCGGCCCCCACATTTAGCCTGAAGTCGCTGAACTTACAGGTTTTCGTGATGATCGCAGCGATTGTGGTGATCATGCTGTTCTTCACCTGGACGACCGAAGGTGCGTACCTCAGCGCCCGTAACGTCTCTAACCTGCTGCGCCAGACAGCCATCACCGGCATTCTGGCGGTGGGGATGGTGTTCGTGATTATCTCCGCGGAAATCGACCTCTCTGTCGGTTCGATGATGGGGCTGCTCGGTGGTGTCGCGGCGATTTTCGACGTCTGGCTTGGTTGGCCGTTACCGCTGACCATCATCGTGACGCTGGCGATGGGGCTGGTACTCGGCGCATGGAACGGTTGGTGGGTTGCCTATCGGAAAGTACCGTCGTTTATCGTCACCCTCGCCGGGATGCTGGCGTTCCGCGGTATTCTGATTGGCATCACTAACGGTACCACCGTGTCGCCTACCAGCGCTGCGATGTCGCAAATTGGCCAAAGCTACCTGCCTGATGGCATTGGCTTCTCCTTCGGGGCGATTGGCCTGATGGCGTTTATTGTCTGGCAGTGGCGCGGGCGCATGCGTCGTCAGAATCTTGGGCTCGCCACACCGGCCTCTACCGGCGTGGTCGGGCGTCAGGCGCTGACGGCGATAATTGTACTGGGTGCTATCTGGCTATTGAATGATTATCGCGGCGTGCCAACGCCGGTTCTGCTGCTGACGCTGCTGCTGTTGGGCGGAATGTTTATGGCCACGCGTACGGCGTTTGGACGTCGCATTTACGCCATCGGCGGTAACATCGAAGCCGCGCGCCTGTCGGGGATTAACGTCGAGCGCACCAAGCTTGCTGTCTTCGCCATCAACGGCCTGATGGTGGCCATTGCCGGGTTAATCCTCAGCTCACGTCTTGGCGCGGGTTCACCGTCAGCAGGCAACATCGCCGAGCTGGACGCGATCGCCGCCTGCGTGATTGGCGGCACCAGCCTGGCGGGGGGCGTGGGTAGCGTTGCTGGGGCGGTTATGGGCGCGTTTATCATGGCGTCGCTGGATAATGGAATGAGCATGATGGACGTGCCCACTTTCTGGCAATATATCGTTAAGGGCGCCATTTTGCTGCTGGCAGTCTGGATGGATTCAGCCACCAAACGCCGCGCTTGATACGATGTAATAATGACAATACCGGCCATTAGGCCGGTATTGTCATTCATGATTCACCAGGGAAATTGAACCATGTTTGAAAAGCGTCACCGTATTACCCTGTTATTCAACGCGAATAAGGCCTATGACCGGCAGGTGGTCGAAGGGGTTGGCGAGTATTTACAGGCGTCGCAGTCGGAGTGGGATATTTTCATTGAGGAAGATTTCCGCGCGCGTATCGAAAACATCAAAGAGTGGCTCGGTGACGGCGTGATTGCCGATTATGACGACCCCCACATCGAAGCGTTACTGGCCGACGTGAAAGTGCCCATTGTCGGCGTGGGCGGCTCCTATCATCGCCCGGAGCAGTATCCGCCCGTCCATTACATCGCCACCGATAACTATGCGCTGGTCGAAACTGCTTTCCTGCACCTAAAAGAAAAAGGCGTGCACCGCTTTGCGTTCTACGGCTTACCAGGCTCCAGCGGCAAACGCTGGGCGGTTGAGCGCGAATATGCCTTCAGCCAGATTGTGGCTAAAGAGAAATATCGCGGCGTGATTTATCAGGGGCAAGAGACCGCACCAGAGAACTGGCAACACGCGCAGAACCGTCTGGCAGACTGGCTGCAAACCCTGCCGCCGCAAACCGGCATTATCGCCGTAACCGACGCCCGCGCGCGCCATATTCTGCAAGCCTGCGAACACCTGCATATTCCGGTGCCGGAGAAGCTGTGCGTCATTGGTATCGATAATGAAGAGCTGACCCGCTATCTTTCACGAGTGGCGCTGTCATCTGTGGCGCAGGGCGCGCGGCAGATGGGGTATCAGGCCGCCAAACTGCTTCACCGCCTGCTGGACAACGAGGAATTACCGCTACAGCGCCTGCTCGTGCCCCCGATGCGCGTCATTGAACGGCGCTCAACCGACTACCGCTCGCTGAACGACCCGGCAGTGATCCAGGCGATGCATTACATCCGCAACAATGCCTGTAAAGGCATTAAAGTAGAGCAGGTACTCGATTCTGTCGGCATTTCACGATCGAACCTTGAGAAACGCTTCAAAGAGGAAGTGGGCGAAACCATTCATGCGGTGATCCACAGCGAGAAACTGGAGAAAGCACGAAGTCTGCTGATCTCCACCTCGCTGTCGATTAACGAAATTTCGCAAATGTGCGGCTACCCTTCCCTGCAATATTTCTATTCGGTGTTTAAAAAAGAGTACGACACCACGCCGAAAGAGTATCGCGAACAACACAGCGAAGCGCGGTTGTAGCCGCTTTAATGCCGGATGGCGCAACGCGCGTCCGGCTTACTTCCAGGCCATCTCGCCGGTGTTGACCTTTGCGCTCAGTTCCAGCGAACTCTCATCAGCGAGATCCGGATACGCCTTTTTCATCACCTTGATAACACCTGCAGAATCTTTCTGGCTGTTCAGCGCCAGCTCAAATTTCTGCAGATAATCAAGGGTAAAGGTGATGGCTTTCGCCCCGGATGGCAGCTTACCGAGGTAATGGCCGGGGATCACCGTTTGCGGCTGCTCGGCCTGCATCGCTTTCAGCACGCCGCGCCATTCATTACGGCGCGTCACGGTCTGTGTATCGGCGCTCCAGATATGAATGCCGGACGCCACGCCGGTGCCGCCAAGAATCGCCTTATTCGCCGGGATCCAAACGTAGGCGGCATAGCTTTCCGGATGTTTGATTTCGACCGCTTCGCCATCAATGGTGAAACGCATGTCGTGGAGCGGTTTTGGCGTATACAGCTGATGCGGCGCATCCGCTTTCAGTTGTGGCCCCCAGTAGGCCAGCTTCGCATCACGCGTAGCCTCAATGTGAGAGACCACCGCTGGCGTCGCAACGATCTCTACATTCGGGAAGGCTTTCACTATCGGCTCAAGGCCAAAATAGAAATCAGGATCACCCGAGGTAATCACAATGCGCGAGAGTTTTTTACCGCTTTCGCGAATCATGGCGACCAGCTTTTCACCGTCTTTCACGCTGAACTGGGCATCAAACAATACAGCTTCCGAGGGGCCATAGACCAGCGTTGACGAGACCGGGAAAACGGCATTTTCCTGAGGGTTGTAGGTCTTCATCGTCAGCGGGGCGGCAAAAGCCGTGCTGCTGATGACAAGGGCGGCGATGGCGGTGAATGCACGTTTCATGATGAACCTGATGTTGTTATGTGTGAGACCGTCCATTTTACGGATTTCACCACCTGTCAGAATTCCCGAAAACCGATATGCTTGGTTTCATAAAACGATCAGCTGGAGCCGTTCATGGACAGAGTCACCGCCGCACGCGTATTTAATCGCATCTGCGAACTGGGCAGCCTGAGCGCCGCATCACGCGCGCTGGGAATTTCGCGCCCCATGGTCAGCCGCTATCTGGAACAGATGGAACAGTGGGCGGGCGCGCGCTTGATTCATCGCACTTCGCGCCGTCTGACACTGACGCCTGCGGGCGAAGAAATCTTGCTTAAGACCCGCCATCTGATTCAGCTGGCGCAGGAAATTGAGCTGCGTAACCAGCAGAATGAACCCTCTGGCGTGCTGCGCGTTGCCTGTGCGCACCTGACCGCCACCTGCATCATTGGGCCGATTGTCAGCGAATTTCTGACGCGTTATCCGGCACTACGTCTGGAGCTGGATGTGAACAACCATCCGGTGAACCTGGTGAGCGAGCGCATTGACGTAGCCGTGCGTATTACCAATAACCCAGAGCCCGGTACGATTGCCCGTCGCCTGGGCGAGTGCCGCTCAGTGCTTTGCGCCTCGCCGGGTTATCTGGCACACCACGGCACGCCGCTAACGCCTGCCGATCTCGCCCATCATAACTGCCTGCACTACAGCCGTTTCGCCGGGCAGAGTTGGCACTTTACCACTGCCGAAGGAACAG
Organism: Pseudocitrobacter faecalis; assembly: GCA_003315335.1. Classification (GTDB taxonomy): domain Bacteria; phylum Pseudomonadota; class Gammaproteobacteria; order Enterobacterales; family Enterobacteriaceae; genus Pseudocitrobacter; species Pseudocitrobacter faecalis. The sequence goes on along the minus strand of QNRL01000006.1, from coordinate 161,784 downwards.
CGGTGTCGGTCGATATCAGCGGCAATTTCAGCGCCACGATTTCAACAGTGTTACTGGATGCCGCCGTGGCTGGGTGTGGCATTGTGATGGTGCCGGAAATGGAAGCCAGAGACGCCCTGGCGAAAGGAAGTGTGGTACCGCTGCTGGCGGAGTATGAACCGGCCAGGCTGGGAATTTATGGTATGTATTTGTCGCGGGAGTATCAGCCTGGAGGATTAAGGCCGTTTCTGGATATGCTGGAGAATGCATTGTTAGAGGCGTAAAAAAGGGAGCTTTCGCTCCCCGAGACTGATGACAATCGCAACATTGCCTGATGCGCTGCGCTTATCAGGCCTACAAGGGTTCTGCAATATATTGAATTTGCACTATTTTGTAGGCCGGATAAGGCGTTTTTGCCGCATCCGGCAAGAACAAAGCGCACTTTGTCAGCAATCTGAGGGAGCTTTCGCTCCCTTTAGCATTCCAGATGAGGATTACATATGCGCCGCAATCAGACGCTGGTTATCCTGGTACATCGCGAACAGATAGTTGTTGTAGCTCGAACCTTTGGTGGAGTATCCCTTCAGCTTATGAATCATTGCGCTGGCGGTCACTTCCTGGTCCGTCTTACGCAACTGCGCGCGAGACTTACGGAATGACGAGTATGCCGGATGGGTATTCAGGTTCATCGCGTAGGCCTGGACAGACGCTTTGACAGAATCAAAGTGCGAGTAGCCATTCACTTTACCGGAACCATTTTTACACTTACCGGAACCACACTTCATCCCGAACAGATTGTTGTTGGCGCGCGCCAGTTTTGACGTCCCCCAACCACTTTCTGCCGCAGCCATGGTGGCAACCATGCTGCCTGGAATGATGTCGACGCGTTCAAGCAGTGAATTCCACGGCACCTTGCGGGTATTACCGTTCCACTTCACCTTGTAACGCGTAGTGATATCTTTCAAACGCGCACGCTCAGACGGCGACCAGCGGCCTTCGTACTGTTTTGAAATCAACCAGTTACGATCGGCAGTGATTGCTGCATTTTGGCTTGTAATATAAGGCATTACCGTCCGGAGAAACGCTCTTTTCCTTGGGGTTCCGGAAGGGTATTTTCGCAAATCAGGAAGTGAACTGCTCTTTACACTATTGCGAGAATACTCTTGTTTACTGCTAACCTTAGTACTACTAACCTTTTTAACTGAGGCTTTATGATGCTCTGTTACTGTGTGAGTCTTCGCTAACACCCCACCAGAAAAAATCATGGTGAGTAACATAAGTATCGCTGCCCCATATCGTCGAATGGGAGTCGATATCATTAGGTCTCCTGGTCGGATTTATGCATTCCAACACCTTATTTTTGTCTCGAAATTGAGATTTGAATCTCAAATCATACCAAAAATAGCCCGCCTGCGCACCTTGCTGAATAGTCTTAGTCCTAAACAATGGCACAACTTTGCCATGGGCAAAAACCATAGTCCTAATAGTAATCATTAGAAATGATACGGTTATCGCACTTTTTACTGAATTTTGACGCCCGTCACTCACCCCTTTTTATCCTCCCCCTGAAGGGATGAGGCCTGCACCGCGAATTGCTGCCACACTGTTGAAAAAAACCGCGACAGGACCCGACATGAAACTCGCTGTGCTTGTACCGCTACTGCTTCCGACCTGCGCCTTCGCCGCCTGGACAGTGAATGACTTCCCGGCATTTACCCCTGAAGGTACCGGTAAATTCGTCAGTCAAAAAACACTCGCGAAGGGTACTCGCCCTCTGACATTAAATTTTGACCAACAGTGCTGGCAGCCTGCCGCAGGTATTAAGCTTAATCAGATGCTGTCGCTGGAGCCCTGCAAAGGCGACGCACCGCAGTGGCGCATCTTCCGTGACGGCAATTATCAACTGGAGATAGACACCCGCTCCGGCACGCCGACGCTGTCGATTTCAGTTCAAAGTGCAGCTCAGGGCAATAGCGCACAGGCCGCGATTCGCCAGTGTCCGCGCTGGGATTGCAAACCGTTAACCCTTGACGTCAGCCACACCTTCGCCGAAGGCAGTAACGTGCGGGATTTCTACAGCGGCCAAACGGTGCAGGTTAAACAGGGAAAAATCACTCTGCAGCCAGCACCAGAAAGCAATGGCCTGTTGCTTCTGGAAAGCGCAGACACCACCAAACCTGCCCCCTTTAGCTGGCATAACGCCACGGTCTATTTCGTACTGACCGACCGTTTTGTTAACGGTGACCCGAGTAACGACAACAGCTATGGTCGTCGCAAAGATGGCATGCAGGAGATAGGCACTTTCCACGGCGGTGATCTGAAAGGGCTCACCAGCAAGCTCGATTACCTGCAACAGTTGGGCGTAAACGCGCTGTGGATTAGCTCCCCACTGGAGCAAATTCACGGCTGGGTGGGGGGTGGCACGAAAGGTGATTTCCCCCACTACGCGTATCATGGCTACTACACCCAGGACTGGACAAAACTCGACGCCAATATGGGTGACGAAAACGATCTACGAAATCTGGTAGACGGTGCACACCAGCGCGGCATGCGCATTCTGTTTGACGTGGTGATGAACCACACGGGCTATGCCACGCTCGCCGATATGCAGCAGTTCCAGTTTGGCGCGCTGTATCTGGAAGGTAACGATATCGAAAAAACGCTCGGCAAGAACTGGACAGACTGGACGCCGGGCCCGGGTCAAACCTGGCATAGTTTTAACGATTACATCAACTTCAGCGATAAAGCCGCATGGGAAAAATGGTGGGGTAAAGGCTGGATCCGCACCGATATCGGCGACTACGACAGTCCCGGTTTTGACGATCTCACCATGTCGCTGGCTTTCCTGCCAGATTTAAAAACCGAATCCACCGCCGCCGTGGGTCTGCCCAATTTCTATGTCCATAAGCCCGATACGCAGGCCAAAGCGCTAGACGGCTTCACGCCGCGCGATTACCTCACCCACTGGCTGAGCCAATGGGTACGCGATTACGGCATCGACGGTTTCCGCGTGGACACCGCCAAGCACGTGGAGATGGCGGGCTGGCAGCAACTGAAGACGCAATCCAGCCAGGCGCTGGCAGAGTGGAAAAAAGCGAACCCGGACAAAGCGCTGGATAACGCCCCCTTTTGGATGACCGGCGAAGCCTGGGGCCACGGCGTGATGGAGAGCGACTATTACCGCCACGGCTTCGACGCGATGATTAACTTCGATTATCAGGATCAGGCGGCGAAGGTGGCAGATTGCCTGGCGAATATCGACCTCACCTGGCAACAGATGGCCGACAAATTACAGTCGTTTAATGTGCTGAGCTATCTTTCATCGCATGACACCCGCCTGTTCCGCGAGAAAGGTAACAACGCCGCCGAGCTTTTGCTGCTGGCCCCCGGTGCAGTGCAAATCTTCTATGGCGACGAGTCGAATCGTCCGTTTGGCCCAACCGGCTCTGACCCGCTTCAGGGTACGCGCTCAGAGATGAACTGGCAGGATATCAGCGGGAAATCTGCCGTAAGCGTCGCGCACTGGCAGCGTTTAGGCCAGTTCCGCGCGCGCCATCCGGCGGTGGGTGCGGGTACACAAACGACGCTGACGCTCCCGCAGGGCTATGGATTCGTGCGGCAAAACGGTGACGATAAAGTGATGATTATCTGGGCCGGGAATCGCTAAAAATCCGCTATTCGGCCCGTTCTCCCCAGAGCGGGTCACCACAACATAAAGCTCCATATACGTAGATATTCGTAGCCGGTTATTCCGACACGCCTGACGTTAAGCCATTTGCACCGCGTGGACGGTGGCGTTATGGTGAGCCTCTTTACAGCAATAGCAGTCGATGATCCGCGATGAAATTTTCACTTTTCGGCGATAAATTCGCCCGCCATTCAGGCATTACGCGCCTGATGGAAGACCTGAACGATGGCCTGCGCACACCAGGCGCAATCATGCTCGGCGGCGGTAACCCCGCGCAAATCCCCCAGATGAACGCGTACTTCAACAACCTGTTGGCGGATATGCTTGAAAGCGGTAAAGCCACGGATGCGCTATGTAATTACGACGGTCCTCAGGGGAAAAGTGAACTACTCTCGGCGCTGGCCGAAATGCTGCGCGAAGAATTAGGTTGGGATATTGAACCGCAGAATATTGCACTGACAAACGGCAGCCAGAGCGCGTTTTTCTACTTGTTCAATCTCTTCGCCGGTCGCCGCGCTGACGGCACCACCCGCAAGGTGCTGTTCCCGTTGACGCCGGAGTATATTGGCTATGCCGATTCCGGCCTGGAAGATGAGCTGTTCGTCTCTACGCGCCCGAATATCGAGCTGCTGCCAGACGGCCAGTTTAAATATCACGTCGATTTTGACCGCCTGCCGATTAATGAAGAGACGGGGATGATTTGCGTCTCGCGCCCTACCAACCCAACCGGCAACGTCATCACCGATGAAGAAGTGCTGCGTCTGGACGCGCTGGCGAATCAACATGGCATTCCGCTGGTGATTGATAACGCCTACGGCCTGCCGTTCCCGGGCATTATTTTCAGCGAAGCACGCCCACTCTGGAACCCGAACATTGTGCTGTGCATGAGCCTCTCCAAACTGGGCCTGCCGGGAAGTCGCTGCGGGATCATCATCGCCAACGAAGAAATCATCACCGCCATCAGCAACATGAACGGCATCATCAGCCTTGCGCCAGGCGGAATGGGCCCGGCGATGATGTGTGAAATGATTAAACGTCGCGATCTCCTCAAGCTGTCAGAAACGGTTATCAAACCGTTCTACTATCAGCGCGTTCAGGAAACGATCGCCATTATTCGCCGCTATTTGCCGGAAGAACGCTGCCTGATCCACAAACCCGAGGGTGCGATTTTCCTGTGGCTGTGGTTTAAAGATTTACCGATCACCACTGAACTGCTCTATCAGCGCCTGAAAAAACGCGGCGTGTTGATGGTGCCTGGCGACTACTTCTTCCCGGGGCTGGAAAAACCGTGGCCGCATACGCATCAGTGCATGCGCATGAACTACGTGCCGGAGCCGGATAAAATTGAAGCTGGCGTGAAAATTCTGGCAGAAGAAGTGGAGCGCGCGTGGCAGGAAAGTAACTGCATCTGACCCGTAACGGGCCTGCTCCAGTGCAGGCCCCGTTAACCATCAGACAAATGCCGAATTCACCTTTATTCGGCTTGTGTCCACACAGCGCAATGCCGATGTCGGACACGCCTCAACACACGCTGGCCCCTGCGCGCGATGCTGACATAAATCGCACTTAATCGCCTGGGGCCGCGCATTCTGCACGACGACACGCATCGCGCCAAACGGGCACGCCACCATGCAGCTCTTACAACCAATGCAGCGCTGCTGCTCAACGGAAATGTACTCTTTTTCGCGGCGAATCGCCCCTGTTGGGCACACGTTCATGCATGGCGCATCTTCACATTGATGGCACGCTACGGCAGAGGAGAACGTATCGCCTTTCACCACCTGAATGCGGGGAAAGAAGGCCTCACGTGATACTGCCGCGCAATCCTGCTGCGCCTGATGTGATACCACACAGGCCACTTCACAGGTACGGCAACCGATGCACTTGCGCGCATCCGCAACAATAAACGGGTTCATTCTCCACTCCATCCGGGGCTCAAGGCTTAAGAGTGCCAGAGCGGATGGCAGGAGCGCTTTGATCCCACGCGGGAAAGGCGTGTTTTTTGTCAGACGCCAGAGAGAGTCTGGCGGTATGCCTGAAACGCTAGCTGCGAACGCTAAAACCGAGTTCGTTAGAGATAGCCAGCGCTGTTTCACGCAGCGGCTTCAGCAGGTTTTTCTCGCCGACCTGTTTGAGGCGCGACGTCGAAAGTGAAATCGAGATGGCATAAGGCACGCGGCCATGAATATCAAACACCGGCACCGCAATACAGGACACGCCTAACTCATTCTCTTCCCGATCCATCGCCATGCTGCTTTCACGAATTTGCGCCAGCTCATCGTACATCGCCGGCAGGCCGGTAATGGTATTGCGGGTCAGCGGCTGAATTTGTTCCTTGTGGCTTTCCCAGTAGCTTTCGACGTAATCCGCATGGCCAAACGCCATGTAAATTTTGCCCATCGCGGAGCAGTAGAGCGGCATGTGCTGGCCGATATAGGCACGCGTACGCAGCATGCCGGTGGTCGGTTCCAGCTTATAAATCAAAATCGCGTGGTCGTCTTCACGGCTGGAGAAGTTCACCGTTTCACCCGTCGCAAGGTTCAGCGCCTCAAGATGCGGCGCGGCAACGTGAATGATATTGAGCGATGAGAGCGCTTTTTGCCCGACGGCGATAAATTTAGTGGTCAGCCGATAGCTTCCGGCGGCGGGTGCGGGGGTGACATAGCCGCAGGACTGCAAACCTTGCAGCAGGCGGTGAACGGTACTCTTGTTTAACCCAGCCAGCTCAGACAAATGCGCCAGCGGGCAACCGTTGGGGTAGTTACTTAAGATTTCAATCAGCATCAACCCGCGAAACAGGCTCTGACTTCCTGCTGGCCGCTCTTTTTCTGACGTCATCTCACTCTCTTTATCGCTCATGCCGCTGCTCCCGTTTTTCTCGCGCTCTGATGGTAGCGCAAAGTGTGGTTCAGTTCACGATCTGGACAGAAATTTTGTAATCGATTGATTTTACTTCGTTTTGAAAAATATGGAACGGATTGCTTTGTTAAAAAACGATCGCTATATTTGAAATCAGATTTCGCAATGTGAAATATGCAGATCAACAAGCACCCAAAAAAGCTTCCAAACGGCTGCTTGCGCTGATGAAAAATCGAGCAAGATGTACTGGAGATGACGTATGTTAGTTAGCTTTGCAGACCTGAAAAACGAGTTCACCCGCGTCCTGCTGGCGCGTGGCGTGGCGGCAGATACGGCAGAAGCCTGTGCCGACATGTTCGCCCGCACCACCGAGTCAGGCGTCTATTCACACGGCGTCAACCGCTTCCCGCGCTTTATCCAACAACTGGAAAACGGCGATATCATTCCCGACGCCTTACCTGAGCGCATTACCAGCCTTGGCGCGATTGAGCAGTGGGACGCACAGCGTTCTATCGGCAACCTGACGGCGAAAAAGATGATGGATCGCGCCATTGAACTGGCTTCCGATCACGGTATTGGGTTGGTTGCGCTGCGTAACGCCAACCACTGGATGCGCGGCGGCAGCTACGGCTGGCAGGCGGCGGAGAAAGGCTACATTGGCATTTGCTGGACAAACTCCATCGCGGTCATGCCCTCCTGGGGCGCGAAAGCGTGCAACATCGGCACCAACCCGCTGATTGTCGCCATTCCTTCCACGCCGATCACTATGGTGGATATGTCGATGTCGATGTTCTCTTACGGCATGCTGGAAGTGAACCGCCTGGCGGGTCGCCAGCTACCGGTCGATGGCGGCTTTGACGACGAAGGCAATCTCACCAAAGAACCGGGCGTGATTGAGAAAAACCGCCGCATTCTGCCGATGGGTTACTGGAAAGGTTCCGGCCTCTCTATCGTGCTGGATATGATTGCCACCCTGCTCTCTAACGGCGCATCCGTTGCCGAAGTCACCGAAGACAACAGCGACGAATACGGTATCTCGCAGATTTTCATCGCTATTGAAGTCGACAAACTGATCGACGGCGAAACCCGCGACGCCAAGCTGCAACGCATCATGGATTACGTCACCCACGCCGAGCGCGCGGATGAAAACGTCGCAATACGTCTGCCGGGCCATGAATTTACCCGACTGCTGGAAGAAAATCGCCGCAACGGCATTACCGTTGACGACAGCGTGTGGGCGAAAATTAAAGCCCTGTAAGGAGATGCGCCATGATTTTTGGTCATATTTCTCAGCCTAATCCCTGCCGGCTTCCGGCAGCGATTGAAACCGCACTCGATTTTCTGCGCACGACCGATTTCAGCCAGCTTTCACCAGGTGTTATGGAAATCGACGGCAAAACGATTTTTGCGCAGGTAATCGATTTAACCACGCGCGAACACCATGAAAATCGCCCTGAAGTACATCGCCGCTATCTGGATATTCAGTTTCTGGCATGGGGAGAAGAGAAAATCGGTATTGCTATCGACACCGGCAATAATGAAGTGAGCGAAGAACTTCTTGAACAGCGCGATATTATTTTCTATCACCATAGCGAAAACGAATCGTTTATTGAAATGGTTCCTGGAAGCTACGCCATATTTTTCCCGCAAGATGTTCATCGCCCGGCATGTAATAAAAACCGGGCAACGCCAATAAGGAAAATCGTGGTTAAAGTCGCGGTGTCGGCACTGAATTAACGAACTCAATTTTCAGGAGCGAAAAATGAAGACTCATAACGCCGGTTATATTATCGGCGCGTATCCCTGCGCGCCGTCATTCCACCAGCAAAGTGAAGAGCAGGAAGCTGAATTCTGGAAGCTGCTTGCCGACACGCCGCATATTCGCGGGCTGGAACAACCGTGCCTGGAAAATCTCCATCCTTTTGGCGATGAATGGTTGTTAAAACACACGCCTGGTGAATGGCAAATCGTGGTCACTGCCGTCATGGAAACCATGCGCCGCCGAGGAGGAAACGGTGCCTTTGGCCTGGCCTCTGCCGATGAAGAGCAGCGCCAGCAGTGCGTGGCATATTATCGCCATCTGCTCAATAAAATTACGGCGGTCAATAAGGCGCACTCCGGCAAAGTTATCGCGCTGGAAATGCAGGCCGCACCGCAGGCAGGAAACGGGAATGTCCAACAGGCTACAGACGCTTTTGCCCGCTCAACCAACGAGATTACAGCCTGGGACTGGCCGTGCGAACTGGTGCTGGAACATTGCGATGCGATGACTTCCGCTGCACCGCGTAAAGGCTTTCTGCCGCTGGAAAACGTGCTGGATGTCCTCGCCGATCGCGACGTGGGCGTTTGTATCAACTGGGCGCGTTCCGCCATTGAGGGCCGCAACACCACGCTACCGCTTGAGCATACGCTAAAGGCCAAACAGGCCGGGAAACTGCGCGCGCTGATGTTCTCCGGCACCACATTACAAGGTGAATATGGAGAATGGCAGGATCTGCATGCGCCGTTTGCGCCCTTCTGCCCGGACAGTTTAATGAGTGCGGAACACGCCAAATCACTCTTTAATGCTGCGGGGCCTGCAACCTTACAATTTTCCGGTATCAAATTACTGGAAATTAATGCTAATGCCTCCGTTAACCACCGCGTGGAAATACTGCGCGACGGCATAAGCCAGTTACAGAAAATCTAATAATAAAAACATTTATCCTCTTTATGAGAACCTTATTATGAATAATTCATCATCTGTACCTACAGTAATACCACACCAGCGCTGGCTCAGAATTATTCCACCGATTCTGATCGCCTGTATTATTTCCTATATGGACCGCGTCAATATCGCCTTTGCTATGCCAGGCGGCATGGATGAAGAGCTCGGTATTTCCGCCACCATGGCGGGGCTGGCTGGCGGAATATTCTTTATCGGTTATCTCTTCTTGCAGGTTCCCGGCGGCAAAATTGCCGTTCACGGTAGCGGTAAGAAATTTATCGGCTGGTCGCTGGTCGCCTGGGCAGTGATTTCCGTCCTCACGGGCGTGATCACCAACCAGTATCAATTACTGGTTCTGCGTTTCTTACTCGGTGTGGCAGAAGGCGGCATGTTGCCGGTGGTGCTCACCATGATCAGTAACTGGTTCCCGGATGCCGAGCGGGGGCGTGCGAACGCGATTGTTATTATGTTCGTTCCCATTGCCGGGATTGTTACGGCCCCGCTTTCGGGCTGGATCATCACGGCACTCGACTGGCGCTGGCTGTTTATCATTGAAGGTCTGCTCTCTATCGCCGTGTTGGTATTGTGGTCGCTGACCATCTATGACCGTCCGCAGGAAGCGCGCTGGATTAGCGAAGCCGAGAAAAACTGGCTGGTGAAAACGCTGGCCGCAGAGCAGCAGGCGATTGCCGGTAAAGAAGTCCGCAATGCATCACTGAGCGCGGTGCTTTCCGATAAAACCATGTGGCAGCTTATCGCGCTCAACTTCTTCTATCAGACCGGTATTTATGGCTACACCCTGTGGCTGCCAACCATTCTCAAAGAGTTAACCCACTCCAGTATGGGTCAGGTGGGGATGCTGGCGATTCTGCCTTATGTCGGCGCGATTGCCGGGATGTTCCTTTTCTCCTCGCTGTCGGACAAAACCGGCAAACGTAAGCTGTTCGTCTCTTTGCCGCTGATCGGTTTCGCGCTCTGCATGTTCCTTTCTGTCGCCCTGAAAGAGAACGTCTGGCTGGCCTATGCCGCTCTGGTGGGCTGTGGTTTCTTCCTGCAATCCGCAGCGGGTGTGTTCTGGACCATTCCGGCACGCCTGTTCAGCGCGGAAATGGCCGGTGGCGCGCGCGGCGTGATTAACGCCCTTGGCAACCTCGGCGGCTTCTGCGGCCCCTATGCAGTCGGCGTGCTGATTACCCTCTACAGCAAAGACGCTGGCGTGTACTGCCTGGCGGTATCTCTGGCACTGGCGGCCATTATGGCCCTGCTGCTGCCAGCGAAATGTGATGCCGGCGCAGCACCTACAAAAGCCGTCACACCACGCAAACACGCAGCATAAGAAATTCGCCCGGTGAGCTCTGCTTGCCGGGCGCGTCAGCACACGGGAAAGAATGATGAGTGATAAAGAAACCTTCTGGCTGGGCATCGATTGTGGCGGTACTTATCTGAAAGCCGGGTTGTATAACCGCCAGGGAGAGGAGTTCCGCGTGGAGCGCCAGTCGCTGCAGACGCTCAGCCCAAAACCGGGTTATGCCGAGCGGGATATGTCGTCGCTCTGGCAGGCCTGCGCCGATACTCTGCGAAAGCTGATGCAAAACAGCGGTATCAACCCCAACCAGGTGCAAGGCGTAGGTATATCCGCTCAGGGTAAAGGGCTGTTCCCTCTTGATAAAAATGATGAACCGCTCGGTAATGCAATTCTGTCGTCCGACCGCCGGGCGCTGGAGATTGTCCGTCAGTGGCAGCAGGATGGCATCCCCGAAAAACTCTACCCGCACACCCGCCAGACCTTATGGACCGGTCACCCCGTTTCGCTGCTGCGCTGGCTAAAGGAGAACGAGCCGCAGCGTTATGCGCAAATCGGCTGCGTGATGATGGGCCACGATTTTCTGCGCTGGTGCCTCACCGGTGTGAAAGGCGCGGAAGAGAGCAATATCTCTGAATCCAATCTCTACAACATGAACAGCGGGCGCTACGACCCACAACTCACGCGCTGGCTGGGTATCAGCGAAATTGACGACGCGCTTCCTCCTGTCGTCGGCTCGGCAGAAATATGCGGGGAAATCACCCCTCAGGCGGCCGCTATTACCGGTCTGGTGGCGGGAACCCCCGTTGTCGGCGGATTGTTTGACGTGGTTTCCACCGCACTCTGCGCGGGCCTTGAAGATGAGCACACGCTTAACGCCGTGATGGGCACCTGGGCGGTGACCAGCGGTGTCACTCAAGGGTTACGCAACCATGAAGCGCATCCTTATGTTTATGGCCGCTATGTGAATGACGGCGAATACATCGTTCACGAAGCCAGCCCCACGTCATCCGGCAATCTGGAATGGCTCACCGCACAATGGGGCGATATCTCCTTTGATGAGATAAACCAGTCCGTTGCCAGCCTGCCAAAAGCGGGAAGTGACCTTTTTTTCCTGCCTTTTCTCTACGGCAGTAACGCCGGGCTGGAGATGACCAGCGGCTTTTACGGCATGCAGTCACTACATACTCGCGCGCACTTACTTCAGGCCGTTTACGAAGGTGTGGTGTTCTGCCACATGACCCATCTCAACCGGATGCGCGAGCGCTTCTCAGACGTTCACGCCCTGCGCGTTACCGGCGGCCCGGCCCACTCCGATGTCTGGATGCAAATGCTCGCCGACGTCAGCGGCCTGACGATCGAACTGCCGCAGGTCGAAGAGACCGGCTGTTATGGCGCTGCGCTGGCCGCGCAGGTGGGAACAGGCCTTTTCGTCGATTTCCACGCCGCGCAACACGCCCGTCAGCTCACCCTCCGCACGCTGAAGCCCGACGCCGCCGCACACGCAGCCTATAAAAAAAAATATCAGCACTATCAATTTCTTATTGAAGCCCTTCAGGGCTTCCATGCCCGCATCAAGGAGTACAACGCATGAGCATCCCTCTGTTACAACTGGCGCTCGACCACACCAGCCTTCAGGCCGCCCAGCGCGATGTCGCGCTGCTGCGCGACCATGTGGATATCGTCGAAGCCGGAACCATCCTCTGCCTGACTGAAGGCCTGAACGCCGTTCGCGCGCTGCGCGAGCAATGCCCCGATAAAATCATTGTTGCCGACTGGAAGGTCGCGGACGCCGGTGAAACGCTGGCACAGCAGGCATTCAACGCGGGTGCAAACTGGATGACCATTATTTGCGCCGCCCCGCTGGCAACCGTGATTAAAGGTCATGAGGTGGCGCAACAACACAACGCCGACATTCAGATTGAGCTGTTCGGCAACTGGACGCTCGATGACGCTCGCGCCTGGTACGCCGCCGGTATCCGTCAGGCTATCTATCATCGCGGGCGCGATGCGCAGGCCAGCGGGCAACAGTGGGGAGAAGCTGATCTGTCGCGCATGAAAGCACTCTCCGATATCGGGCTCGAACTCTCCATCACCGGCGGCGTAACGCCTGCTGACCTGCCGCTGTTTAAAGAGATCAACGCCAAAGCCTTTATTGCCGGGCGAGCGCTGGCTGGCGCGGCGAACCCCGCACAGGTCGCGGCGGATTTTCACGCGCAGATCCACGCTATCTGGGGAGAGAAATAATGCGTCGTCATCCGTTAGGTATTTACGAGAAAGCGCTGGCGAAAGATCTCAGCTGGCCTGAACGCCTGGTGCTGGCTAAAAGCTGCGGCTTTGATTTTGTCGAGATGTCCGTCGATGAAACCGATGAACGTCTGTCCCGCCTCGACTGGAGCACCGCACAACGCGCCTCGCTGGTCGAAGCGATGCTGGAAACCGGTGTCGCGATCCCGTCGATGTGTCTGTCTGCACACCGCCGTTTTCCGTTTGGCAGCCGCGATGAAAACGTGCGCGAACGTGCGCGCGAGATCATGAGTAAAGCCATCAAGCTGGCACGCGACCTCGGCATTCGTACCATCCAGCTCGCCGGTTATGACGTTTATTACGAAGAGCATGACGAAGGTACGCAGCAACGTTTCGCTGAAGGGCTGGCGTGGGCAGTAGAGCAAGCCGCCGCCGCACAAGTGATGCTGGCGGTGGAGATCATGGACACCGCGTTTATGAACTCCATCAGCAAGTGGAAGAAATGGGATGAGATGCTCTCTTCCCCGTGGTTCAGCGTCTATCCGGACGTCGGTAACCTGAGCGCCTGGGGCAACGACGTGCCCGCCGAGCTGGCGTTAGGCATTGACCGCATCGCCGCAATCCACCTGAAAGACACGCAGCCGGTTACCGAGCAAAGCCCAGGCCAGTTCCGCGACGTGCCGTTTGGCGAAGGGTGCGTGGATTTTGTCGGCGTCTTTAATACCTTACAAAAACTCAACTATCGCGGCGCCTTCCTGATTGAGATGTGGACAGAAAAAGCCAAAGAACCGGTGCTGGAAATTATTCAGGCGCGCCGCTGGATTGAAGCGCGCATGCAGGAAGGAGGATTCACATGTTAGAGCAATTGAAAGCAGAAGTGCTGGCGGCAAATCTGGCGCTGCCTGCGCATCACCTGGTGACCTTCACCTGGGGCAACGTCAGCGCGGTGGATGAAAGCCGTAAACGGATGGTGATTAAGCCTTCCGGCGTTGAATACGATGCGATGAGTGCGCAGGATATGGTGGTGGTGGATATCGCCACCGGTCAGGTCGTTGACGGGAGTAAAAAACCCTCTTCCGACACACCAACGCATCTGGCGCTCTATCGCCGTTATCCGGAAATCGGCGGCATTGTACATACCCACTCGCGCCATGCCACGATCTGGTCGCAGGCCGGGCTGGATCTCCCCGCGTGGGGCACCACGCACGCCGACTATTTTTACGGTGCCATCCCCTGCACGCGGCTGATGACTGACGATGAAATCAACGGCGAATACGAATATCAGACCGGTGAAGTCATTATCAAAACCTTCGAGGAGCGCGAGCTGAATCCAATGCAGGTTCCTGCTGTACTGGTGCATTCTCACGGCCCGTTCGCCTGGGGAAAAAACGCCGCCGATGCCGTTCACAATGCCGTGGTTCTGGAAGAGTGCGCCTATATGGGGCTGTTCTCTCGTCAGCTCGCCCCCCAGTTGCCGGAAATGCAAAATACGCTGCTTGATAAGCATTATCTGCGTAAGCATGGGGCGAAGGCCTATTACGGGCAGTAAGCTCTTTAGCCAGAGTTAATATGCTCCTTACAATACCGCCGCTTCCACGCGGCGGGTGTCAGGCCGGTATGTTTGCGAAATATCTGGCGAAAATAGCCAGGGTCGTTGAAGCCACACTGCTCGGCAACTTCTTTGAGCGAGCGGGCATTGTTGCTCAGGAGTTTCTCCGCCGCGCGTACTCGCTGACGATGAATGGCCTCGGTCAGCGTCAGATGGAAAACGCGCCGATAAATTCGCCCGAGATAATCCGCATTACAGTGTAATTCCCTCGCCAGCACCGAGGTTGAGAGCACAAGGTGAAAGCGTGTGCGAATCAGTTGCTGCGCTTTCCACGCCAGCGACGTACTTTCTTCATCCTGCGTTTCCCCTGCCTGACTGCTAAATGCAATATGCTGCAAAATCAGCAGCGCAATCAACTCCAGCGATCCGCTACGCTCAATGCGCTCCTGCTCATGCAGGAACTGGCGAAACAGAGAAATAATATATTGTGGGTCTCGTGACGTTACTTGTTGAGGGATGTTTAACGTGGAATCACTTGCAGGCAGTTGATCAGAGCCGTTAACTTCAAAATGCAGCCAGTAAAATTTTAAATCCGCCGGAAAGTCCTCAACACCAACGTGCCTGCGCCCCGGCCATAACAATAAACTGTCACCCGCCACAACGTTAAAGATACAATTGTCTTCCTGAATCGTTAATGTCCCTTTTTCAACAAAAATAATCTCCCAGGAATTTAGCCTACGCGCGGGATGACGGCCAACGCCGCGGGAGATAAATAACCCGCCATTTTGTACTTTAATCGGAAGCGTCATGGATAAATTGAGCATAAATATTAAATATCTCGCTAAATCTCAGCAAATAATCGCCCTTCATGATTGATTATTAATAAAAAATAATTGTCTCGCTCGATCCGCTTCACACTTTTACGTTAAAGTCGGAATCGTCATCTTTTTATACTTCTTTGTTGCCTTGTTGCCCTTTCTATTCCAGGCAAAAGTAAAAAGGTCATAAAACAATATCTCCACATTGCGAGGAGTTACCGATGACCTCTACCCCTATAACAACCAGTGACGTTGCGCAACGTGCGCTGGACGATAAATTATCGATTCGCGAAAAAATAGGCTACGGCCTTGGCGATGCTGGCGGAACGATTATTACCTGCCTCATCATGAACTTTTTAACCTTCTTCTATACCGATATTTTTGGTCTGACACCGGCGCTGGTCGGTACACTATTTATTGCGTTACGTATTTTCGACGCGATTTCCGATCCCATCATGGGCGTGCTGGCTGACCGCACGCAGAGCCGCTGGGGACGTTTTCGCCCCTGGCAGCTATGGATAGCGCTGCCTATCGGGATTATTGGCATCCTGACCTTTACCGTGCCCGATGCCAGTATGGGCGTCAAAATCGCCTGGGCTTTCGGCACCTATCTGCTGCTTTCCGTAAGCTACACCGCCATCAACGTGCCCTATTGCGCGCTGATCAACACCATGACCACGCGCCACAGTGAAGTGATTTCATGTCAGTCCTGGCGCTTTGTGCTTTGCGGCGTGGCGGGTTTTCTGGTCTCGGTTGGCCTGCCGTGGATGGTAGCCGAATTTGGACAGGGGAATGCGGCACAGGGCTGGCAGTTGGGCGTAGGTGTACTGTGCGCCATCGCGGTAGTGATGTTCCTTTGCTGTTTCTTCTGGGTTCGTGAACGCGTTTCGCTGGACATGATGGGGAAATTTACCCTGCGACAGCATATTGCTGGGCTACGTAAAAATGATCAGTTACTGCTGATGCTGCTGATGTCTTTCCTGCTGATCAACGTATTCAATATACGCGGCGGCGGTTATATGTATTTCATTACCTATGTGTTGCAGGGAAGCACGGCCTATACCTCGCTGTTTTTCACGATGGTGACGTTTGCCTCCATTCTGGGCTCCATCGTTGTAAATCCTCTCTCGCGTCGTATTGATACGGTAAAACTCTACTACTACACCAATCTGGTGCTGGCGGCGTTGGCGGTTGGCATGTGGTTCTTACCCGCAGGCCCGTCTTATCAGTCACTGTGGCTGGCGGTGATCCTGGGGAATGGCATCATCCTCGGCTTCACGCTGCCACTGCATTTCTCGCTGATGGCCTTCTCCGATGACTATGGTGAATGGAAAACCGGCGTGCGTTCCTCCGGGATGAACTTCGCGTTCAATCTCTTCTTTATCAAACTGGCCTGGGCATCCAGCGCCGGAATTATCAGCCTGGTCTTTATCTTTGTCGCCTACCAGCCGGGGGCAGGAAACCAAACGGCTACATCGTTACAGGGAATTACTGCAATGGAGACGCTGCTCCCCGCGCTCTTCCACTTGCTTCTGGCGCTCACGGTTCGCGTGTGCAAGCTCAACAATCCGATGATGGCGCGCATCTCCACCGACCTGCGCGTCCGCCATGTTCAGTCTTAAGGAGTCTGTTATGTCCGTGAAGGAAGTCGACCTGCACCATCTGAAAGTGAACGATCCGTTTCTGGGTCAGTATCAGCAACTGGTGCGCGATGTGGTTATCCCTTATCAATGGGATGCCCTCAATGACCGCATCGATGAAGCGGAACCCAGCCACGCCATAGAGAACTTCCGCATCGCGGCAGGCCAACAATCAGGGGAGTTTTACGGCATGGTATTCCAGGATAGCGATGTGGCGAAATGGCTGGAAGCCGTCGCCTGGTCGCTGTGCCAGAAGCCGGACGCAGAGCTTGAGAAAACGGCGGATGAGGTCATTGAGTTAGTGGCTGCAGCGCAGTGCGAAGATGGCTATCTGAACACCTATTTTACCGTGAAAGCACCGGGCGAGCGCTGGACGAATCTGGCGGAATGTCATGAACTCTACTGCGCCGGACACATGATTGAAGCGGGCGTCGCCTTTTTTCAGGCAACAGGTAAACGGCGTCTGCTTGAGGTGGTTTGTCGGCTGGCCGATCATATCGATGCGGTCTTTGGGCCAGGTGAGAACCAGCTACAGGGTTATCCAGGCCACCCGGAAATTGAACTGGCGCTGATGCGGCTTTATGACGTTACCGAGGAACCTCGTTATCTGGAACTGGTGCGCTACTTCGTTGAAGAGCGGGGAAAACAACCACATTTTTACGATATTGAGTACGAAAAACGTGGCAAAACATCCTACTGGCATACTTACGGCCCGGCATGGATGGTGAAGGATAAAGCCTATAGCCAGGCGCATCAGCCCATTGCTGAACAGCCGAAGGCAATCGGTCATGCGGTGCGTTTTGTGTACCTGATGACGGGCGTCGCACACCTTGCGCGTTTAAGCCGCGATGAAGGCAAACGTCAGGACTGCCTGCGCCTGTGGAACAATATGGCCCAGCGACAGTTGTACATCACGGGCGGCATTGGTTCGCAAAGCAGCGGAGAAGCCTTTAGCAGTGACTATGACCTGCCGAATGACACGGTCTACGCCGAAAGCTGCGCCTCGATTGGGTTGATGATGTTCGCCCGCCGCATGCTGGAAATGGAAGCCGACAGCCAATATGCCGATGTCATGGAACGCGCGCTTTACAATACCGTACTCGGCGGAATGGCGCTGGATGGCAAGCACTTCTTCTACGTTAACCCATTAGAAGTACATCCAAAGTCATTGAACTTTAACCATATTTACGACCACGTCAAACCTGTTCGTCAGCGCTGGTTTGGCTGTGCCTGCTGCCCGCCCAATATCGCCCGCGTGCTGACCTCCATTGGTCACTATATCTATACGCCACGCGACGAAGCGTTGTACATCAATCTCTACATTGGTAATAGCGTGGAGATCCCTGTTGGCAATGAAACACTTCGCTTAACCATTAGCGGCAACTATCCGTGGCAGGAGCAGGTGAAAATCGTCATCGATTCGCCAACGCCGGTTCAGCATACTCTGGCGCTACGCCTGCCGGACTGGTGCGTAAACCCGCAGGTGACGCTTAATGGCGCTGCCGCTGAGGGAACCGTGATGAAGGGGTATTGGCATCTTTCTCGACGCTGGCAAGAAGGTGATACCCTCGAACTCACGCTCCCAATGTCCATCCGTCGCGTCTATGGTAACCCACTGCTGCGGCACGTGGCGGGTAAAGTGGCCGTACAACGTGGGCCGCTGGTCTATTGCCTTGAACAGGCCGATAACGGCGAGGAGCTGCATAATGTGTGGCTACCAAAAGAGGCTGAATTTACCGCGTTTGAAGGTAAGGGGCTGTTCAGCCATAAAGTGCTCATTCAGGCACCTGGCTTTAAACAGTCGAGTGTCGACCCGCAGCAGCAGCCGTTATGGCATTATGATGCTTCGCCCGCAACCGGACAGGCACAAACACTCACTTTTATACCCTGGTTTTGCTGGGCAAATCGTGGTGAAGGAGAGATGCGTATCTGGGTAAACGAAGAGAAATAAACGATGCCATTCACCCGGCAGCACAACAGATGCTTGCCGGGTCAGCCTCATTTCCTCATGATATAATCACACCACTTTACCTTCCCATGAGAAAATAAAAATGAGCAAGGACAGCAGCACCGATGTCACCCTGAAGCGCATCAAACCGTCATCCATCTATCGGCTGATGCTGATAGGCCTGGGTATTCCATTGCAGATTTTTGCAGTGGTATGTGGTGTGATGGGGATCTTTGGCGCCGATATGGTGAAATGGAACGATCAGCCGGTACATGGCATTCTCGCGCTTCCTGCCGCGATATTCAGCGCCCTGTTCGTTACCGTTCTCTTTACCGCATTCCTGGGTTCCGTCACTTGCCTGGGGCTGTGGATCTACAGCCGTTTCCGCCCGCTTGAGGTGAAAACGCTGGATTAACCCGGCAACACTCGCCGTGCAGCTTCAGCCAGAAACGCGCTTCTGTTGGCATAGTCAGGATTGTTACGAACAAACGAGTCAATCTTTTGCAGAAGCCGTTTCGGCATAGTGATGTTAATCCGCTCGGCTCTGCCCTCAAACTGATTCATATTGATGTCGACGAGCAACCATTGCCCGCCGGTATAGTTTTGTGGATCACAAGCCAAATGCGTCTCCACAGAACCCGGTAAGGGCAATTCTTTATTGAGCTCACAAAGCGCTTCAAAATGCGCAACCAACGCCCCTCGCGCATCCTGAAAAGTGTCATCAAGAGAATCCCCCGCGAAATAACAACCCGGTACATCAGGGAAAAAACCACTGCTGCTGCCATCGGGGTCGGTGTGTATATAAGCCGGATAGAACATAAAAACTCCTGGTGATTTACATTTTAATCCCGGCCTGGGGGCAAATCTGGGCCAGGGTTCCCGGTTTAATATCTTTGCGAGGATGCGGTACAGTGACCAGTCCCGCTCGGCTGGGATGATGAAACTGCTGATGGCTTCCCCGGGTACGAACATGTACCCAGCCGTGCTGTTTCAGGATTGCAATAACCTCCGCGCTCTTCACATCCTTGCCCTTTTTAATTATACACACAATACACACCACACCTACGTCCTCCATCACAATATCGCAGCGCTAAACGTGATGCAGTCAGGAGATTTTGCTTCAGGAAAGTGGCTCGAAAAGAAAAACAGGGAAGCGTGTAATAGGCAGCTTAGAATGCGAATCTCTTCGCAAAACACAGTATTAACCCGGCAACACTCGCCGGGTTAAAACACTTATCAGAAATGCCAGCTCGCGCCGGTCAGGAAGGTAAAACTGTTTTCACGATCGACCATCGGGCTGTTTTTGATGTCATCCGGCAGCACGCTGTACATCGCGCTCGCCTGTAAAATGATGTTCTTCGTTAACGGGTATTTTGCGCCGACGCCCAGGTATGGCGTCCAGCTGTCGTCAGGAGAATATGACGAGAGCCCGCTACGGTGCGATTCCCCGGCAGAGATACCATAGTAGTAGTCGTTAAAGCTTTTATCGTAATAGAGGACGCCCGCGGAAGGCGTGAGCGTCAGCTTACCGAGCGGCATCACGCGGAAGAGCGACATCTCTGCTACCCAGCCATCGCTGTTATCCAGAATATCGGTCGCGGCAGAGACCTTCAGGCTGCCCCATTTTTCGTGGTGATACCACGTGGCCCCCGCCATCGCGGTACTGTCGCGCTTATCCAGACGACTCATTGCATGATCGTCGTTATCCGAAGGAGAAAACTCCAGCGGCATCCATGACGCGGTGATACTGATTTCATTCTTTTCACTTTTTGAAAGAATGTAACCTAAGGTCGTCTGGCGAATATATAAAGATTCGCCCTCATAACTGATTAACGGCACGACATGAGTATTTTCATTATAACCGCGGTACGGTGATTCGTTATATACCGCCCCCGCACCAATAGATAATTCAGACGCTGTTGCAGTTGTCATAAACGACAAAGCAATCAGCGCCGTAGCATTGCGCGTATTTAACATTCCCGGCTGTCCATTTTAAAATAGGAAAAATAAAGCGCGAGAATAATAATGTTTACAAATTCATCAATGCAACGCGCATATTTATATAGTAATATATAAAATCATATATATATCAGGTCTAGCGATGAATAATTTACACCTTAAGCCCCGGGAGCTGAAGATTATCTCGGTCATCGCGGCCAGTGAAAATATCAGCCACGCTGCGACAATTCTTGGCATCGCGCAGGCAAATGTCAGTAAGTATCTTGCTGATTTCGAATCAAAAGTAGGGCTTAAAGTTTTTGACCGTTCCCCCCGAAAACTGACCCTGACGCCTTTCGGTACGGCCTTGCTTCCCTTCATCAATGACATGCTCGATAGATACGAGCAGCTTAATAATTTCATTGCTGACTATAAGCATGAGAAACGTGGCCGGGTGACTGTGTACGCCCCCACCGGGATAGTCGCTTATCTGGCAAAAAATGTCATTGCCAACATTATGGATATTGGTGAGATTACCTTTTCGCTAAAAACATACAATCTGGAACCGAAAGCGTTTTATGATGGTGTGGAGTTCCCGGATGATTGCGATGTGTTAATTACTTATGCGCAACCCAAAGATGAGTCATTAGTCGCCAGTTTTATTACGAAATATTCGGTCACCGCGTTTGCCAGCCCAAGCTATCTAAATAAACATCCGATCCATGGCCCGGAAGAACTGGCTCAGCATTCATGTATTTTGATTGATTCGATGATGATGGGTGATTCGAATATCTGGCGATTTAGCACCGGAGAAAATAAATCCGCCGTCGACTATCGGGTAAAAGGCAATTACGTTTGCGATAATACGCAATCTGCGCTGGAGCTGGCGCGTAACGATCTCGGTATTGTTTTTGCGCCCAAAGAGAGCGTCAGAAACGATATTCAGGCGGGTACGTTGGTAGCCTGTTTCCCTGACCAGCAGGAGTGGTGGTTAGATCTGGTGGCTATCTTCCGCAAGCGCGAATATCAGCCCTGGCGGGTGCAGTTTATTCTGGATGCTATGCTCAGTGAAATACGCAAGCAGCTTGCTGTGACGCGCCTGTTGCCGTCACAGCAACTGCCTGCAAACGATAATTAGTGGTCGAGATAAAGGTAATGTACCCAGCTGGTCATACGCAGCAGTACTTTACGCATCACCGATACATGACTGAAATGGTCGGAATAAATCGCCGCCTGCGCGTAAATACCGTCGGGTAGCGCGCTGAGGTCAGCATTTTCGTCCAGCTCAATTGTCGCAATCACCCCTTCCGAACCCGGCGTCGTATTCAGCGACTGCAACACGCCCGTGGATTGATATGTTCCGCCGGGAACCGCCGGACTGATGGCCGCCAGTTTGCCACTGAATACCTGGCCCGGTAGCGCATTGAACACCACTTCGGCTTCGTCGCCAGGCGCCAGCCTCAGCAGAGAGTTCTGACGGAACTGGGCAATAATCTGCCGTTTCTGGTCAGGAATAAAGACCATCACCGGGCGCAGCGGCAGCGCGGCGGCGTAGGTTCCCGGTCGAATCAGAACCTGCGTGATGTAGCCGTCGCTGGGGGCGCGAACGACCGTCTGATCCAGGTTGAATTGCGCTTCCGCAAGCTGTGCTTTCAGGCTGGCGATTTGCGAATGTTCGCCCAGCACCATGCTGTCCAGCTCGCTCTGGATCTGTTTCTGTTCTGCCGCCGATGACTTCACCGAAGCTTCCTGCGCCAGATAATTTTGCCGCGCCGCGTCAATATCGCGTTCAGAGAACGGGTTCACTTTGGCCTGGCTGCCCTGAAGATAGCGCTGGTAATCTTTCGCCAGCTTGTCACGCGTCGCTTTCGCCTGCTGCGTGTTGGCCATCATCTCATCAAGCTGTGCCACCAGCGCCTGCTGTTTATGCTCCGCCGTCACAATATCGGCCTTCAGGCGGTCTACACGCGCCTGATAGCGGGTAGGATCAAGCTTAAATAACACCTCGCCTTTTTTAATCAGGGTATTTTTCTTGTCGGTAACTTCCATGACCACCCCGGTAACCAGCGGAACAACCGGAATAGACACCACCGCTTTTTGCGCTTTAAAGGTATAAGGATGGTTATAATTCATAAGCAGAATTAAACCGCTGACAATAAATATACCGCCCAATGCCGCCGTTGGAATAGTCCATTTATTAACGGGAATTTTGAATATCTTAAACAGTGCCCACGCGAAAGCCACGTAGGTCATAATAATCAGTAAATCCATAAATATTACTCCGCTGAGGAGGACTTCGCCTCAGCCAGTTGTTTCTCCAGACCAGCCACGCGCTCCTGAAGCTGGATAAGCGACGCATCCGGGGTTTGCATTCCCCAGCCGTGCTCAGGGCGATATAACGTTGCCCAAATCCACAGGAAAGGCCAAATAACATGCAGCGTAAAAAGACTCACCCAGCCCGCAACGTGAATGGCGTCAGCGTGGGGGTGATTGCGTTTCTTCGCAATCAGATAAGGAATATCATGTAAGATGATAATCCCATAGAAGATGACCAGGAATACAAATATTAGGACGCCCAGCGCGAAATAATTAAGAAACATAAATCCTCAGAGATTAAAATAAATAATCGGGGGATGGGAAATAGTAGAGGAATTTTTAGATATCAGGCAAACATCTAATTTATATAATGCCATATGGGTTTCGATATACAGCAAGCCCGGCGGGGAAACACCGCCGGGCCGTTAAAACAGGATAATCAGAACAGACCGAGCGGTTTGTCCGAGTAGCTTACCAGCAGGCATTTAGTTTGTTGATAATGCTCCAGCATCATCTTGTGAGTCTCGCGGCCAATGCCCGACTGTTTATAGCCGCCAAATGCCGCATGCGCCGGGTAAGCGTGATAGCAGTTGGTCCAGACGCGCCCGGCCTGAATACCGCGCCCCATTTTGTAGGCCAGATTACCATTGCGACTCCAGACGCCCGCGCCGAGACCATACTGAGTATCGTTAGCCAGCGCCAGCGCTTCTTCGGTGGTTTTAAAGGTGGTAACCGCCAGCACCGGGCCGAAGATCTCCTCCTGGAAAACACGCATGCTGTTCTGGCCAAACAGAATCGTCGGCTCGAGGTAATAGCCGTCGTGAAGCTCACCCTCAAGGCGTTTGCGTCGCCCGCCGGTCAGCACGTCCGCGCCCTCTTTCTTGCCGATGTCGATGTAGTTGAGGATGGTCTCCATCTGCCCATGCGACACCTGCGCGCCCATCTGCGTTACGCTGTCCAGTGGGTTACCGCTACGGATGCTTTCCACCCGGCGAATCGCCCGCTCCATAAAGCGATCGTAGATAGATTCATGTACCAGCGCGCGGCTTGGGCAGGTACACACTTCCCCCTGGTTAAACGCAAAGAGCGCGAAACCTTCCAGCGCTTTATCAAAGAACGCGTCCTCTTCATCCATCACATCAGCAAAGAAGATGTTCGGTGATTTCCCGCCCAGCTCCAGCGTGACCGGAATGATGTTCTGCGTCGCGTACTGCATGATTTGCTGGCCGACTTCGGTGGAGCCGGTGAACGCAACTTTGGCGATGCGTTTAGACGTTGCCAGATATTCGCCGATTTCCCCGCCCGCGCCGTTCACCACGTTAATTACACCAGGCGGCAGTAAGTCACCGATGATTTCCATCAGCAGCAGCACCGACAACGGCGTTAAGCGCGCCGGTTTCAGGACGATGCAGTTACCTGCGGCCAGCGCCGGGGCCATTTTCCAGCTCGCCATCAGCAGCGGGAAGTTCCATGGGATGATTTGCGCGACCACGCCCAACGGTTCATGGAAGTGATACGCCACGGTATCTTTATCCACTTCGCTGATGCCACCTTCCTGCGCGCGGATACACGAGGCAAAGTAGCGGAAATGGTCAATCGCCAGCGGCACATCGGCTGCGCTGGTTTCGCGGATCGGTTTACCGTTATCCCAGGTTTCCGCCGTTGCCAGCAGATCGAGGTTTTGCTCCATGCGATCGGCAATTTTCAGCAAGATCCCCGCCCGATCCTGCACGGACATTTGTGCCCATTTATCTTTGGCTTTATGCGCGGCATCTAATGCCAGGTCGATATCACGTTTGCCGGATGAGGCGACTTCACAAAGCAGTTGCCCGGTTACCGGCGTCAAATTCTGGTAATACTCGCCGTCGACGGGTGCAACCCAGTCGCCGCCGATAAAGTTGTCATAGCGAGGTTTAAGCTTAAGAGGAAAACCATACTCGCCCGGTTGAATGCGGGCTGAAGGGGGATTGTTTGTCATCGCCGTCTCTCCTTGCTGTTGCAGTCCTTCAAGGGTAGACGCGGCTGGCGTTTTTTTCGCCAGCCGTACATAGGTTTACGACAACGGTCACGAATTACATTGCAGCGCGGTAAATCGCCATAATTTCGTCGTGAGTTGCCTGAATCGGGTTAGTGAAACCACAGGCATCTTTCAGGGCGTTAGTCGCCAGAACCGGGATATCTTCTTCTTTCACGTTCAGGTCACGCAGGCCCGCCGGGATGTTGACGTCACGCGCCAGTTTGCAGATGGCGTCGATGCAGGCTTTTGCTCCCTGCTCATCGTTCAGGCCCGTAACATCGATGTTCATTGCCTGTGCGCAGTCACGCAAACGTGCAGCCGCCACTTTGCTGTTGAACGCCTGGACGTGCGGCAGCAGAACCGCGTTGCAGACACCGTGCGGCAGGTCGTAGAAACCGCCAAGCTGGTGCGCCATCGCGTGAACATAGCCCAGCGAGGCGTTGTTAAATGCCATACCGGCCAGGAACTGCGCGTAAGCCATTGCTTCACGGGCTTGTGCATTCGCGCCATCGGCGACGGCAACGCTCAGGTTTTCGGCAATCATGGTGATCGCTTTCAGCGCGCAGGCGTCAGTAATTGGAGTAGCCGCGATAGATACGTAGGCTTCGATAGCATGAGTCAACGCATCCATCCCGGTGGCAGCGGTCAGCGATTTTGGCATGCCGGTCATCAGGGAAGAGTCATTCACGGACAGAATGGGCGTTACGTGTTTATCGACGATCGCCATTTTAATATGACGCGCTTCGTCGGTAATGATGCAGAAACGGGTCATTTCAGACGCGGTGCCTGCGGTGGTATTAATCGCAATCATCGGCAACTGCGGTTTAGCCGAGCGGTCAACGCCTTCATAATCGCTAATTTGCCCGCCGTTAGACGCCACCAGCGCAATACCTTTTGCGCAGTCGTGTGGAGAACCACCGCCCAGCGAAATGACGCAGTCGCAGTTATTTTCTTTGAGGATTGCCAGGCCTGCGTTAACGTTCGCTGTGGTCGGGTTTGGCTGTACGCCATCATAAATCACGCTGAAAATATCACGCTCAGCCAGGCCCTTCTGCACGTCACCCGCCATGCCCAATTTATTCAGAATGGCATCCGTCACAATTAATGCGCGGCGATAACCGTAGTCGCGCATTGTATCCATTGCACCATTTAATGAATCAGCGCCAATAACATTCACTGAAGGAATATAAAAAGTGGATGCTGCCATGATCGTTCCTTAATTAATGGGAAATTGGCGGCTAGGGTAAGGTAAGGGTTAAACAAAAAATATGATCCATATTCTATTTTTGAAATGGAAAAAATATCGGATGCGCTTTTTCTGCGCATCCGATATTAATCAATATGATTTTTGTATTAATTCATTTAATATTTAAATTAATCGTTACGTTTATTTTCAGGAAAAAGTAGCGCATCGCGTAATAAATGGTCATTTCCCCGACGACGGGTAAAACCGATACGATTAAAATATTCCAGTATTTGAATTGCTAACTTACGGCCCACGTTCAGCTTATCGCGGAAATCTGCAGCGCAGGTTGAACCCTTTTCCTGATCCAGTTCGCGGATCATACTCGCGAAGGTGACGATACGATCGTTACGGTAATAACGATCTTTGACGATCGCCGTAATCATCCCCTGCTGCGCTGCCTGCCGGAGCACCGCGCGCATCAATTGTTCATCGGTTCCGGTTTGCTGGGCTAAATCGCGCACCCACCAGGGTTCATCAGCAAACAGTGGCGCTGCTTTTTGCCATACCACATCCTGTTCATCGGTAAACCCGGCTTTGTGATCCGGTAGATGCAGCCAACCGTGATGGCTGGCTACCACGCCGCTTTCACGCATCTGCTCAATCAGCGTCAGCACCAGCGCTTCATCTTCCATTGGCAGCGCGATGCGGCGCAGGCGCTCACGGCCTGGCCCCGGTTCATCTTTGTGTTGTTCGTGGTAGGTTGCCAGCGCATCCAGCAGTTTACGCTGCCAGCGTGCGGCAAGCGGCGCATCCAGCAGCGCGCTCCCGGCCAGAATATAGCCCGGCTGGTTAATCAGTTGCTGTAGCCCCTGTTCGCTCAACTGCCGTGCCCAGGAAAAATCAGTGAGCTGTACCGCATCGCGTTGCAGATGGATGGAGAGCGCCTGCGCATCGTTTTCAGCGGTAGCCAGTTCGGCAATCCACGCCAGATATTCGGCTTTACGCTTCCCGCGACGCGGTGAATTGAGCGTCACCACGCGCGCACCCGCAAGGGTAAGACGCGCTGAAATATCGCGCAGCACCAGACGGTCGTTGTCGGCCAGATACAGTGGCGTATCCAGTACCAGTTCCGCCAGATTGTTCTCCAGTAGCGAGACGCGCCCAGTGATATGGCTGGCGGCATGGTGAATATGCAGCGGCTGCCATTGGGTGAGCGGCACATGGCTGTGCAACTCGACAATAACCCGCTCAACGGGCGCGGGCGGTTCCTGCGATAGCAGCCAGTCGCCGCGATTCAATTCTTCTTTCTGCGCATCGCCGACGATATTCAGCGCAATACGCTGCCCGGCGTGCGCCTGTTCGGTAGGTTGGTTTTGCGCGTGGATACCGCGCACGCGCATCGGTTTATCGACGCCCGTCAGCCACAACGTATCACCCACATTTACATCCCCGGAAAGCGCCGTCCCGGTGACCACCAGTCCGGCCCCTTTCACAGTGAATGCGCGGTCAATCGCCAGACGGAAGCGCTGGTTTTCCGGATTCACACGCTCCGGTAGTTGCAGCAGATGCGCGCGCAATTCATCAATGCCCAGCCCTGCGGTGGCGGCGGTTTCGAACAGCGTGGCATCGTCAAAACCGTATTCACGCAATACCGAGTCTATCTCGTGACGCACTTCCACCACACGCGCCGCATCGACGCGATCGGTTTTCGTTAGCGCCACCGTCAGCGTCGGCTTGCCGGTCAGTTGCAGGATCGCCAGATGTTCGCGCGTTTGCGCCATTACACCATCGTCACAAGCCACCACCAGCAGGGCATGATCGATACCCCCCACGCCCGCCAGCATGTTAGAGAGAAATTTCTCGTGCCCCGGCACATCAATAAACCCGAGCACCCGCCCATCGGGCTGCGGCCAGTAGGCGTAGCCCAGGTCGATGGTCATCCCGCGTGATTTCTCTTCCGGCAGGCGGTCGGCGTTAATGCCGGTAATCGCCTGCAGCAGCGTGGTTTTGCCGTGGTCAACGTGCCCGGCGGTGGCAATAATCATTTCAGCAACATCTCCAGAAAACGTGATTCATCCTCAAGACAGCGCAGGTCGAGCCATAATCGCCCGTCGTAAATGCGCCCGATAACCGGCACCGGCAGACTGCGCCAGCGGTTAGCCAGTGTTTCAAGGCGGCTACCGCGCCCGTCTTTAGGGGTAAAGGTGATGGCAGCACTCGGCAGGCGATCGACGGGCAAGGAGCCACTGCCGATTTGTGAGGCACATTCCATCACCGTAACAGAAAATTCGTCGCCATAGCGCTGCGTCAGCGGTTCACGCAGACGTTCGGCCTGCGCGTGGATTTCATCCGTGCGGCGGTTAAGCAGACGCAGTGTCGGCAGGTCGCTGGCGAGGCGTTCAGGATGCAGATAGAGGCGCAGTGTCGCTTCCAGCGCCGCCAGCGTCATTTTATCGGCACGTAGCGCGCGCTTGAGCGGATGCTGCTGTAGCTGAGCAATCATCGCTTTCTTACCGACGATAATCCCCGCCTGCGGGCCGCCCAGCAGTTTATCGCCGGAGAAACTCACCAGGCTGACGCCTGCGGCGATCATCTCCTGCGGCATCGGTTCTTTCGGCAGGCCGTACTGGCTTAAATCGACCAGCGAACCACTGCCTAAATCCGCCACCACCGGGATATCCAGCTCGCGGCCAATTTCAGCCAGCTCGGCTTCTTCTACGGTCTTAGTGAAGCCTTCAATGCTGTAGTTGCTGGTATGCACTTTCATCAGCAATCCGGTGTTTTCATTCACCGCCTGCCGATAATCTTTGGCATGCGTGCGGTTGGTGGTGCCGACCTCATGCAGCTCGCAACCCGCCTGACGCATCACGTCCGGGATGCGGAACGCGCCGCCAATTTCCACCAGCTCGCCGCGTGAGACGACGACTTCTTTGCCGCTCGCCGTGGCCGCCAACATCAGCAATACGGCAGCCGCGTTATTGTTAACGATACAGGCATCCTCTGCGCCAGTCAGGCGGCAGAGCAAATCCGCCAGTGCGCGATCGCGATGACCGCGCCCGGCACCGTCGAGGTCATATTCCAGCGTCACCGGGTCGCGCATCACCTGCGTCACCGCGGCAATGGCGGCTTCCGCCTGCTGGGCTCGCCCAAGGTTAGTGTGCAGCACCGTACCGGTCAGGTTAATGACCGGGCGAATGGCGCTTTGCGTATCCGTGGCAAAACGACGCGCGACTTCCCCGGCCCAGTCGACACTCCAGCCCGGAAGCTCGCCGGTATCGCGGATCGCCTGACGCGCTTCATCCTGAAGCTGGCGGAGTTGTTCCACCACCTGCGAATGACCGTGGTTTTCCAGAAGGGAAGCAAAGGCGGCATCGCGCAGTAAGCGGTCGGTCGCAGGAAGCTGGCTGTAAAGTGAGCGAGTATCGGTAGTCATGAGTTGGCCTGACGGTTAACGATTTTCCCCCCTCCCGACGGGAGAGGGAGTCCATAGTGAGGAGGGATTGTACAGCGTACGACCATGAAGTGTTATAGCGCGTAATCAAGCCTTTGGCGGTTCCGTCCGGGCAAAACTCTCGCGCTGGAACAACGTTTCCACCAGTTTGACCAGATTGGGCCGGTCAACACACCAGCCCGGCGCAATGCGACGAAAGTTGAGATAGCTAATCGCACAGGCGATGGCGATCGTCGCCAGATTTAACGTATCGGTGTTGAACGTCCCTTCTTTGAGATGGGCTTCAAGCGTATCAAGGCTGCGGCTGATTTTCTCGCGCTGGCGCAGGCACTCCGCTTCCGACTGCTGTGCTGGCGGGCGGGCCAGTTCACGCACCGCCACCAGCCCGGCATCCATAATGCCGTCGGCGAGTGCTTCTAATTGACGTACTTTCAGGCGCGCAAGCGGGTCAGACGGCAGCATCTGCGGCTCAACATTCAGCAGTTCGATGTACTCGGCAATAATCGGTGAGTCAAACCAACACTCACCGTCGTCAGTCATTAATGCCGGCACCTTGCCCAGCGGATTGTACTGCGCCACGCCATTTTCCAGGTTATAGGGCAGTTCATTGATAAATTCGAAAGAAATTCCCTTTTCCAGCAATAAGATAGAGATTTTGCGTACGAAAGGGCTGGTATAGCTGCCGATGAGTTTCATGCCATGTCCTTTTTGCCAACGAAAAAGGAAGTATGGCTCAAGATATAACAAAAGGTTGTCTTTCTTATCAGTCCGGAGCTCACCGGTCATCGAAGTGCATAACTTTTAGCTAATTGTATTCAGGAAGCCAATTCCATATCACGATGATATGCTTCTGAGTAGCAATGACCTCTTTCTGAAAACCAAAGCTGTGTTTTCAACCAAACTGCTATAGCTTTTCTTAGTATAAATTTTGAATGAATACTATGAATCCATATTTACAATGAATTTGAATATATTCCGAAAACAATAAAAAATATCTTTTACCATTTTATTTTTCATGGATATATGTAATTAAAATACCCAAGGTAATATTACTCTGCCCGAAGGGAGCGAAAAGGTTTCTGCGGTAGCGTGGATCGCATTCACACTATAATACCTCACCAGATAAAACCATTCTTATCGCGAATAATTACTAGTGAAAATAAGGGATTATTTATGTCACTTGCTGCCAGATTGGGAGACTCAGGTACACAGCACGACGGTTATGACGAGACTGTTATCATTGCGGGTTCTTCAACTGTATTTATTGATGGATTACCCGCTGCCCGCCAGGGCGACCCGCTGACTCCACATGACAAACCGAATCATCCACCTCATCCCCGAAAAATCGCCAAAGGCTCTTCAACCATCTTCATTGATGGACGACCAGCCGCCAGAACCGGTGATGCTGTTGATTGTGGTGGGGTAGTCATCGGTGGCGGCACAGTAAATATTGGCTGATTCATCAGGAAGGTTGATATGTCATTAAAAGGAATGCGTTTTACGCTGACGGTGGACGGGCTGATGGAGACGTCTACGGCAGTGACGGGGTTCAGCCTCTACCAGTGCCATTCAACACCGTTTGTGCTGGAAGTGGAGATTGCCAGCTTTCAGCCTGACCTGACGGCAACGAATTTTCTGGAAAAGAACGCAGTACTAACCATCTGGCAGGGAACGAAGGCACAGCGTTACGTCAGCGGCATTATTAATGAAGTCACGCTGGGGGAAAATAACCACTGGCAGATGCGCTACCACCTGACGATAGTCTCTTCCCTGTGGCGCTGCGGACTACGGCAAAATTTCCGTATCTTCCAGCAGCAAGATATCCAGACCATCACTTCCACGCTGCTGAATGAAAATGGCGTCACCGAATGGACGCCGGTGTTTTATGAATCACACCCGGCACGCGAGTTCTGCGTTCAGTACGGGGAAACCGACCTCGCTTTCCTGACGCGCCTGTGGACGGAAGAAGGCATCTTCTTTTTTGACTGGCACGCTACCGAAGGCCCGGAGCAAAAACTGGTGCTGTGCGACGATGTCGCAGGTGTGTCATCGCTGGGTGAGATGCCCTTTAACCCGAACACCAGTACTGAAGTCTTAACGGAATGCATCAGCAGTTTTCGTTACCGCGCACGAACCGGCCCTTCTTCCGTCGAAACCCAGGACTACACCTTCAAAATGCCGGGCTGGCCTGCGTATTACAGCCGCGCTGCCGATAACCTGAACGGTCAGTTTACGCAGTATGAGATTTTTGATTACCCGGGGCGTTTCAAGGATGAATCACACGGACAGGCGTTTGCCCGTTACCAGATGGACGGCTGGCGGCATGATACGGAAACCGGAACCTGCGTCAGTAACTCACCGAAGGTGCGGCCGGGAAAACGTTTCACCCTGACAGACCATCCGTCTGACACGCTGAACCGGGAGTGGCAGGTGGTGAGTTGCGTCCTGACGGGCGACCAGCCGCAGGCGCTGCACGGCAGTCAGGGGGAAGGCACCACGCTGGTTAACCATTTCGAGGTCATTCCGGCTGACAGAACCTGGCGTGTTCCCCCTCAGGCTAAACCGTCAGTGGACGGCCCGCAGAGCGCCATCGTCATGGGGCCGCCGGGAGAGGAAATCTTCTGTGACGAACACGGCCGGGTGCGGGTGCGGTTTCACTGGGACCGTTACTGTCCCGGTAACGAGGACAGCTCATGCTGGGTGCGGGTATCACAGGCGTGGGCGGGCGCGGGATTTGGCAACCTGGCAATACCGAGGGTGGGCCAGGAGGTGATAGTGGACTTCCTGAACGGAGACCCGGACCAGCCGATAATCATGGGGCGCACCTATCATCAGGACAACCGCTCTCCGGGCAGT
This sequence comes from Pseudocitrobacter faecalis, assembly GCA_003315335.1. Lineage (GTDB taxonomy): Bacteria > Pseudomonadota > Gammaproteobacteria > Enterobacterales > Enterobacteriaceae > Pseudocitrobacter > Pseudocitrobacter faecalis. The sequence continues at coordinate 129,282 of QNRL01000006.1, read as the reverse complement.
CTGCCGGGGACGAAGACGCAGATGACCATCCGGTCGAAGACCTATAAGGGCAGCGGGTTTAATGAACTGCGATTTGAGGACGCGACGGATAAAGAGCAGGTGTATATCCATGCGCAGAAGAACATGGACACGGAGGTGCTGAACAACCGGACGACGGATGTGAAGCACGACCATACAGAGACCATCGGGAACGACCAGAAAGTCACAGTGCTGAAGGGGCAGACGGTTCAGGTCGGCACAAAAAAAGAAGGTGGCCACGACCAGAGTATCACAGTGGCGAACGACCGTCGCATAACGGTACGCAATGACCAGGCGCTGGCAGTAACGAACAACCGGACGGTGAGCATCAGTCATGATGACGGTCTGTACGTAAAAAACGACCGCAGGGTGACGGTGGAAGGGAATCAGGAGCATAAAACCACCGGAAACCATATCAGCCTGGTGGAGGGGACGCACAGCCTGGAGGTGAAGGGAGACTTGGCCCAGAAAATAGCCGGTGCACTGGGGATAAAGGTGGAAGGCGATATTGTGCTGGAGAGCAGCAACCAGATAAGCCTGAAGGTGGGCGGCTCGTTTATCGTTATTCAGCCGGGTGGTGTGGATATTGTCGGGTCAAAGATAAATCTTAATAGTGGGGGGAGTTCGGGGACACCGGTATCAACGCTATTGCCGGGCGTGCTGGAGGCACTGAGGGATGAAGACAATGGGAAAAGTGATGACGGCGGCGGTAATAAAGGTTCAGGAAAAGATGACTCGAGTCAGGAAAATCCAGAACCTGAACTCAGTCATATGTTTGGCTCCCTAAAAGGAATGGATGGTATCCAGAGTAAAGAGCTTGTATTCAGACCATTTACGGAAGAGGAATAACATGACTGCAAAACCAACACCATTGTTTGACGGTCCTCAGGATAAAACAACCAAATATGATGGTTTACTGGGATGGTCCGCGAACTGGAAATGCTTCCCTGACCAAGAGGATAAGCCTGTCCCTTTGGATGATATCATTTCGTTATCGCCAGATAAGCAAAATGTTATTGTTCTTGAAGGCGAAACGCTGGAACAAATTGCAAGAGACTACAACTGTTCAGTTAAAGAACTGGCTGAATATAATCATATCTTAAACCCGGATCTAATTTATCCTGGTCAGATAATATACATCCCACAAAAGCATTACACACTGGGTGGAAATGAAGAAAAGAATAATAATCAGTGTGTGCTGTCATTCGCCTTTGAAGATCTGATAGAAAAACCGATTGGCGGTTTAAAAGTGAAATTAACTACTGCACTGGGTGAGGTTTATGAATCTGTTACCGATGGCCTAGGGAAAATTAGTGATATTACTGCGCAGGCTGAAGCTGAACTAAAGATCTATGTCTCAAGTGGCTTGGGTAAGTTAAAAGAGGTTGCCAGCTTTACGCCTCAGGAAGGCAGGGTGAGCGTACTTCTTTCCAGCCCGAAAGTGAGAGTAAAAGGGAAAAGCGCAGCATTAACAGGCCCTGCAGGGAATGTTGAAAACGCAAGTGCTGAGTTGAATAAAATTATTACCGGAAGAGATTCAGAAGGTAAACCCAGAATCCATCTGAATCATGTCTGTCCGAACAGTTACGATTTGAGGTTAGGCAAGAATGTTATTTACTGGGAGCATATCATTCGCGCATCCAAACGAAGCGGCATTATACCCCAAAGTATTGCGGCCGTTATTAACGCTGAAGCCGCAAAATATTCGGGAGGCGTATGGAATCCAATATCTGTCTGCAAGGATACCGCAAACTCAACGGAGCAACTTACCGTTTATAAAAGTTCAGCGGCAGGGATGACGCAGTTTCTAAACGGAACATGGATGAGCGAAACGTTAAAAGAAGGAACGTATCTTTACGAAAAGGCGCTTGAACAGGGGATAGTGGCTGACAAACCCTTGCTGAACAAAAAAGGTGAGATCGCCAAAAATAAAAATAACGAAATTATTCACGAGAAAAAGTTCCAAATTTCCACGAACACCTGGAAAAATCTGAATGAATTAAAAAAGGACAGAAATATAACGGGCATAACGCCTTATCCCAGTCATGCGACGACAGACGTGCTGAAATGGTTGAATCAAAGGTTTAACCCTGAATATGCCATCATGGCCGCAGTCGATTATGGGGTGGCAAATCTGGCCGCGCTGAAAGCAGAGGGTTACAATATTGATGGACTTAATGATGCTGAAAAAGCAAAAATCATATATTTAACGCATCATCTCGGGCTGAAAAATGCCAGACGCTTTATAGGAAATGAAATAACTGAAGATTCGGCCTGGATGCTGTTGAAGGCGCAGGTAGGAAGCAAGTCAGCTATTGCCAGAAGCAAAAAACATGGTGGATATGTAAAAGCACATCGGGAGTGGTTAAACCTATATATAAATAATAACATCATTCTAGAGAAGTATTTTTGTGATGAGCTGACGAATTCAAATAAGATTGAAGATGTTAAATTAAATATAATTATTAATAAGTTATAACGAGGTATTAAAATGAATTTAAATTTTGTTATTTTATTGAGTTTGCTCGTAACCCCCACCATTAGCCTGGCGGATTGCGATTCGGAGATATATTGTTACCATACTAAATTTGGTGTTCTCGAGCAGATATCGCGAGACACCTCTGGTGATGACTATTCCCACCTGAGACTTAACGGAGTGGAGATATATAAAGCCAAAGCCAGTTACATAAACTTTATTTATGATGATACGGGGTTTTTTAAAAAAAATAAATACATCATGACCAAAACGGTTATTACATTCACCTCACTCGATTCTTGTGCAGGAAAAGATTATAATTACTGCAGTGTAAGTCTGGTGCTTGATTTTTCCGGTGACAAGCCGGTTATTTCCAATGGCTTTACGCCGGACTCTGGCAATTCGGTTATCGACTGGGTATCGTGGGGGAAAGCTAATTCCATTATTATGTTTGAAGATTTGTCAAGGTTTAAATATGCTAATGGTCATGTCGAACGGGTTACGAAATAAAATGCGCTAAGGTTTTTTTGACAAGTAACATTAATTTCATTGGTGGCGATGTGTAATCAAATAAGGAAGTGGTAAGAACTCCAGAATCTGAGATGTACTGACTATTATGTAAAATACTTAATAGAATTTATTTCATGGAAGTGATAATTAAATTGCAACCAGGTATTCAGGCGCTGCACAGCTTTGTTGAATAAATCAGACTCAAGGTTAGCGCCTCTGTAGCTGACAGGAGTTTCAGGCAATGTGAACCTTTTGGGCATATCTGCCTTCGTCATTCAGGGCAGGAGAACGAAAATTACAGCCATTCCAGAATTAATTAACTTATTGGATATAAAAAAATAAAATCATCACAACAGATGCAATGGGATGTCAAAACGATATTGCAGAGAAGACCATTTCTCTGGATGGTGATTATTTATTTGCAGTAAAGGAGGATTCATGGAAGGTTACAAAAAGCACTTGAAAATGAATTTCCGCTGAAAGAGCTAAATAAACCTGGATACGGTAGATATTCAACAACTGAAGTAGGCCATGGAAGAACAGAAACTCGCATGCGTTAAAACAACACTTATTTAGAACAAGAAGGTTCGGAAGACAGATAAAATCCTGGTGAAAAACATCTATATTTTATGTAGCTTCATGGCGACATTGAAAATGGAATTCCCTTTCACGATACAATTCTCAGCGTTTTTTCTGTATCAGTCCTGTAAAATTCAATGTGCCTATGCTTCCGATGAAAATGATGTCATCAGCGTGTTCTCTACAATACTCAGTCGCATATTCAACGTTAGTTACCCTCAATGATCGAGGTAAAGATAGTGCATCCAGCTTGTCATTCTGAGCAGCACTTTGCGCATTATCGACAGGTGCTCAAAGTGATCGGAATAGACCGCCACCTGAGCGTAAATGCCATCTGGTAGCGCGTCCACCTCCCCATCAGGCTGGAGCTCGATCAGCGCCATTACGCCATCGGTGCCGGGGACAATATTGAGCGACTGCAGCGTACCCTGTGCCTGATAAGAACCGCCGGGCACAACGGGCAGAATGCTGGTCAACTTTCCGCTAAACACCTGACCCGGCAGCGCATTAAATACCACTTCCGCTTCATCGCCGGGTTTTAATCGCAACAGGGAGTTTTGTCTGAACTGAGCCACAATCTGGCGTTTTTGCTCCGGCACGAACACCATGACCGGGCGCAGCGGTAGCGCGGCGGCATAAGTGCCGGGGCGGATCAGCACCTGGGTAGCGAAACCGTCACTGGGTGCGCGGATAATGGTCTGATCGAGATTAAATTTGGCTTCCGTAAGCTGCGCGCGCAGGCTGGCAACCTGAGACTGGTCGCCGTTCACCACGCTATCCAGTTGGCTTTTAATTTGCGACTGATCGGCAATCGACGCTTTAACTAATGCATCCTGCGCCAGATAGTTTTGTCGGGCGTTGTCGATATCGCTTTCTGAAAACGGATTTACCCGCGCCTTACTTCCCTGCAAATATCGCTGATAATCTTTATACAGACGATCGCGTTCTGCCGAAACGCGTGTGGTATTTGCCAGCGCTTCATCCAGTTGTCCTTTCAATACCTGCGTATTGTGCACCGCCGTGACTAAATCAGCCTGAAGTCGGTCAACGCGCGCCTGGTAGCGTGTCGGGTCTATTTTAAACAGCACCTCGCCTTTTTTAATTAGCTGGTTATGTTTATTTGTCACCTCACTCACCACGCCGGTCACCTGAGGGGTAATCGGAATAGAGATAACCGCCTTCTGTGCCTGAAAGGTATAGGGGTGGTTATAGTTCATCCCTAATATCAGCGCACCGACAATAAATACCCCGCCTAATACGGCGGTAGGCACCGTCCATTTATTTACCGGGATCCTGAATATCTTAAAAATCGCCCATGCCAGCGCGACGTAGGTCAATATAATTAGCAGATCCATGATGGCTATTCCCCTGAAGGCGTTTGCATTTTTTTCAGTTGTTTTTCAAGCTCTTCAACGCGTTGTCGCAGCGCATCTTCACCTTCATACGCGGGAGGATGTTGCATTCCCCAGCCGCGATCGGGGCGATAAAGCGTCGCCCAGATCCACAGAAACGGCCAGAGAACGTGTAAGGTAAAAAGACTCACCCAGCCCGCGACATGAATCGCATCGGCGTGGGGATGATTGCGTGCCTTCGCAATCATGTAGGGAATATCGTGAATAATAATAATGCCGTAAAAGATAACCAGGAAAACAAAGATCAGAATGCCAAGCGCAAAGTAATTCAGGAACATAGCCGTAACCTCAAATTCACGCTGTCGATAGTGAGCACGCTATACAATTTAAAGCGTAGACGGTGTCTACTTTGAACATAATCGGCAATTAATCGTTCTGCCATAATCCTCATTCATTATTCTTTTTTGTGTGATGTTACTCAGTTACAGATGTTTCTCATCAAACTGCAGAACCTGCCACAGATCACATCTTGTTTTGACGCCCTGAAAATATCTTGTGAACTCAGTCACAAAAAAGAAACAAACAACCGAATGCAAAATGTGATTAACATCACATTTACATGTGTTCTGCGATGCTTTTTTCCGCTGTGTTGTTTTTTTACACAGTCATTTTGTGATTTAGATCACTCAAAATCATCAGGTACATCCTATATTTGTGTGATCTAAGTCACATGAAGACCCGCTATCTGGACAGCTTAACGATTCAGTGCCAGATTTCGCATCATCAACCAGGGTTCGGCTACTACCTCTGCCGCCAATTAACAATAAACTTCAGGTGTTCAACCTGCGGGCAAACAGAAACAAGGGGTGTTTTATGTCATCCGATATCAAGATCAAGGTGCAAAGCTTTGGTCGCTTCCTCAGCAACATGGTGATGCCAAATATCGGCGCGTTTATCGCGTGGGGTATTATCACCGCGTTATTTATTCCAACAGGGTGGTTGCCGAACGAAACGCTGGCGAAGCTGGTTGGCCCGATGATCACCTATCTGCTGCCGCTGCTCATCGGTTATACCGGTGGTAAGCTGATCGGCGGCGAACGTGGCGGCGTGGTCGGTGCGATTACCACCATGGGTGTTATCGTCGGTGCAGATATGCCGATGTTCCTGGGCTCCATGATTGCAGGCCCGTTGGGCGGCTACTGCATCAAGAAATTCGACGCCTGGGTAGACGGTAAAATCAAATCCGGTTTTGAGATGCTGGTGAATAACTTCTCCGCTGGCATCATCGGTATGATCCTCGCCATTCTGGCCTTTATGGGCATCGGCCCAGCGGTTGAAGTGCTGTCCAAGCTGCTGGCGGCTGGCGTTAACTTCATGGTTGTACACGACATGCTGCCGCTGGCATCTGTTTTTGTAGAACCGGCTAAAATCCTGTTCCTGAACAACGCCATTAACCACGGTATCTTCTCGCCGCTGGGTATTCAGCAGTCTCATGATCTCGGCAAATCGATCTTCTTCCTGATTGAAGCCAACCCGGGCCCGGGGATGGGTGTTCTGCTGGCGTACATGTTCTTCGGTCGCGGCAGTGCTAAACAGTCTGCGGGCGGCGCGGCAATCATCCACTTCCTGGGCGGTATTCACGAAATCTACTTCCCGTATGTGCTGATGAACCCACGTCTGATTATTGCCGTTATTCTGGGCGGTATGACTGGCGTGTTCACCCTGACCATCCTGAACGGCGGTCTGGTTTCTCCGGCTTCCCCTGGCTCCATCCTGGCCGTACTGGCGATGACGCCAAAAGGCGCATACTTCGCCAACATCGCGGCTATCGTTGCGGCAATGGCGGTCTCCTTCATCGTTTCTGCCATCCTGCTGAAAACCAGCAAAGTGAAAGAAGAAGATGACATCGAAGCGGCCACCCGTCGTATGAATGACATGAAAGCTGAATCCAAAGGCGGTACTCCGCTGGCGGCGGGCGACGTCACCAACGACCTGAGCCACGTGCGTAAAATCATCGTTGCCTGTGATGCCGGTATGGGTTCCAGCGCAATGGGTGCGGGCGTGCTGCGTAAGAAAGTGCAGGATGCGGGCCTGAGCAACATCTCTGTGACCAACTGCGCAATTAACAACCTGCCGCCGGATGTTGACCTGGTCATCACTCACCGCGACCTGACCGAACGCGCAATGCGTCAGGTACCGCAGGCGCAGCATATTTCACTGACCAACTTCCTCGACAGCGGCCTGTATACCAATCTGACCGAACGTCTGGTTGCGGCACAGCGTCACACTGACAACGAAGTGAAGGTGAAGGACAGCCTGAAAGACAGCTTTGACGACACCAGCGCCAACCTGTTTAAACTCGGCGCGGAAAACATCTTCCTGGGCTGCAAGGCGGCCACGAAAGAAGACGCGATTCGCTTCGCTGGTGAGCAACTGGTGAAAGGCGGCTATGTTGAGCCAGAGTATGTGCAGGCGATGCTGGACCGCGAAAAACTGACGCCAACTTACCTGGGCGAGTCCATCGCGGTACCGCACGGCACTATTGAAGCCAAAGATCGTGTGCTGAAAACCGGCATCGTGTTCTGTCAGTATCCGGAAGGCGTGCGCTTCGGCGAAGACGAGGATGACATTGCCCGTCTGGTGATTGGTATCGCCGCTCGCAACAACGAGCACATCCAGGTGATTACCGGCCTGACCAACGCGCTGGATGACGAATCCGTCATCGAACGTCTGGCCAGCACCACCAGCGTAGAAGAAGTTCTGGCGCTGTTGCAGAAGTAAGGCTCTATTCCCTCTCCCATTGGGAGAGGGTTAGGGTGAGGGAAAAGCCTCACCCCAGCCCTCTCGGGTCAAAAACATTAATGAAGGTTAATACTATGAAAGCATTACATTTTGGCGCAGGTAATATTGGACGTGGCTTTATCGGCAAACTGCTGGCTGACGCGGGCATTACATTGACGTTCGCCGATGTAAACCAGGTCGTTCTGGATGCCCTGAATGCCCGTCATAGCTATCAGGTTCACGTTGTGGGTGAAAATGAGCAGGTTGATACCGTTTCTGGCGTTAACGCGGTCAGCAGCATTGGTGACGACGTTATCGACCTGATTGCCCAGGTTGACCTAATTACCACCGCCGTGGGCCCGGTTGTACTTGAACGGATTGCACCGGCTATCGCCAAAGGTCTCGCGAAACGCAAAGCACAGGGCGTCAATACCCCGCTGAACATTATTGCCTGTGAAAACATGGTGCGCGGCACCAGCCAGTTGAAAGGCCACGTAATGGCCGCCGTTGCCGAAGACGAAAAAGCCTGGGTGGAAGCGAACGTCGGTTTCGTGGATTCCGCCGTTGATCGTATCGTGCCGCCGTCTGCCTCTGCAACCAATGACCCGCTGGAAGTGACCGTTGAAACCTTCAGCGAGTGGATCGTCGATAAAACCCAGTTCAAAGGCACGCTGCCGAACATTCCGGGCATGGAATTAACCGATAACCTGATGGCATTTGTCGAACGTAAACTCTTCACGCTGAACACAGGTCATGCTATAACCGCCTACCTCGGCAAAATGACCGGGCATCAAACTATCCGCGACGCGATTCTCGATGAGAAAATCCGCGCGGTAGTAAAAGGCGCGATGGAAGAGAGCGGCGCGGTGCTGATCAAACGCTACGGTTTTGATGCGCAAAAACATGCCGCATACATTCAGAAAATCCTCGGTCGTTTTGAAAACCCGTATCTGAAAGATGACGTTGAGCGTGTAGGCCGTCAGCCGCTGCGTAAACTGAGCGCGGGCGACCGTCTGATTAAACCGCTGCTGGGCACGCTGGAGTACGGTTTGCCGCACGTTAACCTGGTGAAAGGTATCGCCGCAGCGATGCATTTCCGCAGTGAAGACGATCCGCAGGCGCAGGAACTGGCCGCGCTGATTGATGAAAAAGGCCCGCAGGCCGCGCTGGCGCAGATCTCTGGTCTGGACGCAAACAGCGACGTGGTGAAAGCCGCCGTCGCCCTCTATAACGCCAGCAAATGATGCAAGACCCGGCGCAGGCTATCCTGCGCCTGAATACTAGATTGTCAGATATGCAGGCAATAATGGAAGAAACACAGGCTTTTGAAAACCGTGTGCTTGAGCGTCTGAATGCTGGCAAAACCGTCAGAAGCTTCTTGATTGCCGCCGTCGAGTTACTGACCGAGGCGGTCAATATTCTGGTGCTTCAGGTGTTCCGCAAAGACGATTATGCGGTGAAATACGCCGTCGAACCGCTGCTGGACGGTAGCGGCCCGCTGGGCGATCTTTCGGTCCGGCTCAAGCTTATCTATGGGCTGGGCGTGATTAGCCGTCATGAGTATGAAGATGCGGAGCTGCTGATGGCACTGCGTGAAGAGCTGAACCATGACGGCAGCGAATATGCCTTCACGGATGATGAAATTCTTGGGCCGCTGGGTGAGCTGCACTGCGTCTCTGCCCTACCGCCCGCGCCGCTCTTTGACGATAGCGATGCCGACCTGCTGGCAATGCAAAAACAGCGCTATCAACAGGTCGTTCGCTCAACGATGGTACTTTCTCTGACCGAGCTGATTTCCCGAATCAGCTTGAAAAAAGCCTTTCAGAAATAACACCGTCAAACTTCTTTCGCCTGGTTCTCGACCGGCTGATAAAGTTTGCGGTAGTGTTCTAATCGCTCCAGAAACATCGCCGCTTTCTCTTCCGGGATCTCTTCCGGTACGTGACTCAGGCGAGGTGATTTCTTCAGATACTCCATAAATGCCTGACTGGACGCCATAAAATCGACGGCTTTGTCGATGACTAGTGGTACGTTTTCGCCAAGTTTGCCCATAACGTCGTCCTCCTCATGATTCCTCTCTTCAGAATGGACAATTAAGGGCGATCCGTTTGAGGAAAATGTGCGGATTCTCGTGACGGCATGCTAAAAAAGAGATCTGCATAACCATTTCGCTTAAATTACAATAAATTCATGGGATTACTAATAATACGCTGGTAAATAAGTACAGATGTAATGAGACTATTTTATATAATTCGCTATCGGTTATGATCGCTGTCGCGCATACTATGCGCTATTACGTCATTTTTTTATCAGATATCCGCAAATGAAAGAAATCGAAAAAAACGAAATCAAACGCCTGAGCGACCGTCTGGACGCGATCCGTCATCAACAGGCTGAACTGTCGCTGGTTGAAGGCGCCGAGAAATACGCCGAGCTGGAAACCGAAAAAGAGAAGCTGGAAGTTGAAATCGCGCGTCTGCGCGAAGTGCACAGCCAGAAACTGAGCAAAGAAGCGCAGAAACTGATGAAGATGCCTTTCCAGCGTGCCATCACCAAAAAAGAGCAGGCCGACATGGGCAAGCTGAAGAAAAGCGTGCGTGGACTGGTCGTGGTTCACCCCATGACCGCGTTGGGTCGCGAGATGGGTCTCGAAGTGATGACCGGTTACGCCAAAACTGCGTTCTGATCGATACAGATGATATCCGGTGGTGCTTCGCTTACCGTGCCAGGCTGACAGGTCATTATCGTTGGCCGGATAAGCGTAGCGCCATCCGGCAATTCTTTTCTCCTCACCCAATTGGCCCAACCAATTCTGTTATTTCCTTCCAGTGGTTCACAATCTCGCTATTTATTCATACAATATCGTTGCTAGAACATAACAATTAGTTAACCATTCATTGTCATTATCCCTACACCATCATATTGGAAGGGCCACTTTTACATAAACTGTGATGCCGAGATGAGCGCAGACTCACCGCAAAGCAGGGTATTGGCCCCCAGGAGACCTGCACAATGAGCCTCTGGCAACAAAACTATGACCCGGCCAATAACATCTGGTTGTCGAGCCTGATAGCATCGCTACCGATCCTCTTTTTCTTCTTCGCGCTGATTAAGCTCAAGCTGAAAGGCTATATCGCCGCCAGTTGGACCGTCGCCATCGCGCTCGCCGTCGCCCTGCTGTTCTACAAAATGCCGGTGGATAACGCGCTGGCGTCGGTGGTCTACGGCTTCTTCTATGGCCTGTGGCCGATTGCGTGGATTATTATCGCCGCCGTTTTCGTCTACAAAATTTCGGTGAAAACCGGGCAGTTCGACATCATCCGATCATCAATACTGTCCATTACACCCGACCAACGTTTGCAGATGCTGATCGTCGGTTTCTCCTTCGGTGCCTTCCTGGAAGGCGCGGCTGGGTTTGGCGCACCGGTGGCGATTACCGCCGCGCTGCTGGTTGGCTTAGGCTTTAACCCGCTGTATGCCGCGGGTCTGTGCCTGATCGTTAACACGGCGCCAGTAGCCTTTGGCGCGATGGGCATTCCAATTCTGGTCGCCGGACAGGTCACCGGCCTGGATAGTTTTGAAATCGGCCAGATGGTAGGCCGTCAGCTTCCGTTCCTGACCATTATCGTGCTGTTCTGGATCATGGCGATTATGGACGGCTGGCGTGGGATTAAAGAGACCTGGCCTGCGGTAATGGTTGCTGGCGGTTCGTTTGCGATTGCTCAGTACCTCAGCTCTAACTTTATTGGCCCGGAACTGCCGGACATTATCTCTTCGCTGGTTTCTCTGGTCTGCCTGACGCTGTTCCTGAAACGCTGGCAGCCGGTACGTATTTTCCGTTTTGGCGATATGGGCGCGTCCCAGGTTGACCAGACGCTGGCGCGCACCAACTATACCGCCGGGCAGATTGTTCGCGCCTGGTCGCCGTTCCTGTTCCTGACCGCCACCGTTACGCTGTGGAGTATTCCGCCATTTAAAGCGCTTTTCGCGCCGGGCGGTGCAATGTATGAATTCGTGATTAATATTCCGGTTCCGTACCTCGACAAGCTGGTTGCCCGTATGCCACCGGTGGTAAGCGAAGCCACGGCCTACGCGGCGGTCTATAAATTCGACTGGCTGTCGGCTACGGGTACAGCGATTCTGTTTGCGGCGCTGCTGTCTATTGTCTGGCTGCGCATGAAGCCGAAAGACGCTATCAGCACTTTCGGTACCACGCTGAAAGAACTGGCGCTGCCGATTTACTCCATCGGGATGGTGCTGGCGTTCGCGTTTATCTCGAACTACTCCGGCCTGTCATCGACGCTGGCGCTGGCATTAGCGCATACCGGGCATGCGTTTACCTTCTTCTCACCGTTCCTCGGCTGGCTGGGCGTATTCCTGACCGGTTCAGATACCTCATCAAACGCGCTGTTTGCCGCATTGCAAGCCACCGCTGCACAGCAGATTGGCGTCTCTGACGTGTTGCTGGTTGCCGCCAACACCACCGGCGGCGTGACCGGCAAGATGATTTCGCCGCAGTCCATCGCCATCGCCTGTGCGGCGGTAGGTCTGGTCGGCAAAGAGTCGGATCTGTTCCGCTTTACCGTGAAACACAGCCTGATATTCACCTGTATGGTGGGCGTAATTACCACGCTTCAGGCCTATGTCTTAACCTGGATGATCCCATGATAGTGATGCCCAGACGCCTGTCCGACGAGATTGCCTCTCGCATACGGGCGCTGATTGAAGAACAACAGCTGGAAGCGGGCATGAAGTTGCCCGCCGAACGCCAGTTAGCCGCTCAGCTTGGCGTGTCGCGCAATTCCCTGCGCGAAGCGCTGGCGACGCTGGTCAGTGAAGGCGTGCTGCTCAGCCGTCGCGGCGGCGGCACGTTTGTGCGCTGGCCACATGAAGCGTGGTCAGAGCAAAACATCGTTCAGCCGCTGAAAACGCTGCTGGCCGATGACCCGGATTACAGCTTCGACATTCTGGAAGCGCGCCACGCCATTGAAGGCAGCACCGCCTGGCACGCCGCCATGCGCGCAACGGAGGCCGACAAAGAGAAAATCACCCTCTGCTTTGAAGCAACACTCAGTGAAGACCCGGATCTCGCCTCGCAGGCCGATGTCCGTTTTCATCTGGCCATTGCCGAAGCCTCGCATAACGTCGTGCTGCTGCAAACCATGCGGGGTTTCTTCGATTTGCTGCAATCCTCAGTGAAGCAAAGCCGCCAGCGCATGTATCTGGTGCCACCGGTCTTTGCCCGCCTGACCGAACAACATCAGGCCATTCTCGATGCCATTGTGGCCGGTGACGCCGAAGGTGCGCGCCAGGCGATGATGGCCCATTTAGGTTTCGTCCACACCACCATTAAACGTTTTGATGAAGATCTGGCTCGCCAGGCACGCATCACCCGCCTGCCCGACGACCACGCTGAAAATTCCAGGGAGAAAAAAGCATGATTATTTCAGCCGCGAGTGACTACCGTGCCGCCGCCGAGCGCATTCTGCCGCCGTTCCTGTTCCACTACATCGATGGCGGCGCGTATGCGGAATACACCCTGCGCCGCAACGTGGAAGATTTATCTCAGGTGGCACTGCGCCAGCGCGTGCTGAAGAACATGGCCGATCTCAGCCTGGAAACCACGCTGTTTAAGGAAAAGCTCTCCATGCCGGTCGCCCTTGCGCCGGTTGGCCTGTGCGGTATGTACGCCCGTCGCGGCGAAGTGCAGGCCGCAGCGGCGGCCGATGCTCACGGTATCCCGTTTACGCTCTCGACCGTCTCCGTCTGCCCCATAGAAGAGGTCGCGCCAACCATCAAGCGCCCGATGTGGTTCCAGCTGTACGTGCTGCGCGACCGGGGTTTTATGCGTAATGCGCTGGAACGCGCAAAAGCGGCGGGTTGCTCCACGCTGGTCTTTACGGTTGATATGCCGACACCGGGCGCGCGTTACCGTGATGCCCATTCTGGCATGAGCGGCCCGAACGCCGCGATGCGTCGCTACTGGCAGGCGGTCACGCATCCGCAATGGGCGTGGGATGTCGGGCTGAACGGTCGTCCGCACGATCTGGGTAATATCTCCGCCTACCTCGGCAAACCAACCGGACTGGAAGATTACATCGGCTGGCTGGCGAACAACTTCGATCCGTCGATTTCGTGGAAAGACCTGGAGTGGATCCGTGAATTCTGGGATGGCCCGATGGTGATCAAAGGGATCCTCGATCCGGAAGATGCGCGCGATGCGGTGCGCTTTGGCGCGGACGGCATTGTGGTCTCCAACCACGGTGGTCGACAGCTGGATGGCGTGCTTTCTTCTGCCCGCGCGCTGCCGGCAATTGCCGATGCGGTGAAAGGCGATATCGCGATTCTGGCTGACAGCGGTATTCGCAACGGGCTGGATGTGGTGCGCATGATTGCGCTGGGCGCAGATACCGTTCTGCTGGGCCGTGCGTATCTTTATGCGTTGGCAACGGCGGGTCAGGCGGGCGTGGCGAATCTGCTTAGCCTGATTGAAAAAGAGATGAAGGTGGCGATGACGTTGACCGGTGCGAAAACGATTGGTGAAATCAGCCGCGATTCACTGGTGCAGGAGCTGGGTAAAACCTTGCCTGCGGCGCTGGCCCCGCTGGCGAAGGGGAATGCGGCGTAGGAGGTTTACCCCTCACCCCGGCCCTCTCCCACAGGGAGAGGGAGAAAACCCACACCGTGCACGATTTGTCCCCTCTCCCTCAGGGAGAAAACCCTCACCATGCACGACCTGTCCCCTCTCCCTCAGGGAGAAAACCCTCACCATGCACGACCTGTCCCCTCTCCCTCAGGGAGAGGGTTAGGGTGAGGGTGACGTTATTTTCTGCTATCCTGCCCACCGCATTTAAGGGGGCAGCATGCTTAACATCGTTTTATTCGAACCAGAAATCCCGCCAAATACTGGCAATATTATCCGCCTGTGCGCCAACACGGGCTTTCGTCTGCACATCATCGAACCGATGGGGTTTACCTGGGACGATAAGCGTCTGCGCCGCGCGGGACTGGATTATCACGAATTTACTGCCGTCACGCGTTATCAAAACTACGACGCGTTTTTTGAGGCAGAGAAACCCCAGCGACTGTTTGCTCTGACCACCAAAGGCACGCCCGCGCACAGTGCGGTGAGCTACCAGAATGGCGACTATCTGATGTTTGGCCCGGAAACGCGCGGCCTGCCAGCGTCTATTCTGGATGCCCTGCCGCCGGAACAAAAAATTCGTATTCCGATGATGCCGGACAGCCGCAGCATGAACCTGTCAAATGCGGTGTCGGTGGTGGTGTATGAAGCGTGGCGCCAGCTGGGATATCCGGGCGCCATTTTACGAAGTTAAATCAAATCCCGTCGCCATACTCAAACGTATGGTGAATGCCGTTGAAGTGCTGGTCCATATCCATCGACGGCTTATCGCTGTCTGGCTTGCCGACAATACGTGCCGGTACGCCAGCAGCGGTCGTGTGTGGCGGCACGGGTTGCAGAACCACAGAGCCTGCGCCAATTTTCGCGCCGCGCCCGACTTCAATATTACCGAGGATTTTCGCGCCCGCGCCAATCATCACGCCTTCGCGGATTTTCGGGTGACGATCGCCGCTGGTTTTACCGGTACCCCCCAGGGTGACCGATTGCAGAATCGAGACGTCGTTCTCAATCACCGCCGTTTCACCCACCACGATGCCGGTGGCGTGGTCGAGCATGATGCCACGGCCAATTTTCGCGGCCGGGTGGATGTCAACCTGGAACGTCACAGAGACCTGATTTTGCAGGAAGATTGCCAGCGCACGTCGCCCCTGCAACCACAGCCAGTGGCCGATACGGTAAGCCTGCAATGCGTGAAAGCCTTTCAGGTAAAGCAGCGGCGTGGAGTATTTATCTACCGCCGGGTCACGCGTGCGCACCGCCTGAATGTCACAGGCTGCAGACGCGATCATTTCCGGGTCAGCCGCGTAGGCTTCTTCCACCACTTCGCGAATGGCGATGGCAGGCATAATCGGTGATGCCAGCTTGTTAGCTAACATGTAGCTAAGAGCGCTGCCGAGATTTTCATGCTTGAGTAGCGTCGCGTGATAAAAGCTGGCCAGCATCGGCTCACAATCGGCCAGTGCCCGGGCTTCGGCTTTAATGTTGTTCCAGACAATCTCCAGTTCTTCACACGACATTGCTTACTCCAGACGATAATGAATGACCGGCCAGTTCTGTGCCAGCCGGGTCATATGAGGTGACAAAGGTTTCCTGTATTTACTTGCCGCTGCGTTCGTCCTTGCGAGCACGACCCAATAACGTCAATGCTGCCTCGCGCGCGCTTTTTCCGCAATACAATACCTGATAAATTTCCTCGGTTATTGGCATTTCGACACCCACACGGTGTGCCAATTCGCGAACTTCCTTAGTATTACGGTAACCTTCGACCACCTGGCCGATTTTATCCTGCGCATCCTGAACGTCTGCACCTTGCCCCAGCGCCATGCCGAAACGACGGTTACGCGACTGGTTGTCGGTACAGGTCAGCACCAGATCGCCTAACCCGGCCATTCCCATAAAGGTGACCGGATCAGCGCCCAGCGCCGCGCCCAGACGTGACATTTCCGTCAGGCCACGGGTGATCAGCGCCGTACGGGCATTCGCGCCAAAACCGATGCCGTCCGAGATCCCCGCGCCAATAGCGATGACGTTTTTCACCGCCCCGCCCAGCTGCACACCGATAAAATCAGGGTTGCTGTAAACGCGGAAACTTTTGCCACAGTGCAGCAGTTGCTGCAGGTCGTCGGCAAATACCGGGTCGGTTGATGCCAAAGAAATTGCAGTCGGCAAACCTGCCGCCAGTTCTTTCGCAAACGTTGGGCCGGAGATCACCGCCAGCGGAATATCATCGCCAAGGGCTTCTCGCGCCACGTCCTGCAACAGACGCCCCGTTTCCGCTTCCAGCCCTTTCGTCGCCCACACCACGCGCGCATCACTGCGCATGAGCGGTTTCATCTGACGCAGTACCTGCCCGAATACATGGCTTGGCACAACGACCAGAATATTGCGGCTGGCGGCCAGCGCCGTCGCGAGATCGCTTTCGAGATGCAGAGAATCCGGGAAGGGAACATCGGGAAGAAACGCCACGTTGCAGCGGTCACGCTGTAACGTCGCGATATGTTCGGGGTCGTGGCCCCAGAGTACGACCTGGTGGCCGTTTCTTGCCAGCGTGATGGCAAGAGCGGTGCCGTACGAGCCGGCACCGATCACAGTCATTGAAGCATTAAGTGCGTTCATCAGGCATCCTGATGTTGTTCTGCACCTTCACCGGACTGCTGCTGCAAGTAGTTCATGAACAGCGCATCAAAGTTAACCGGCGCAAGGTTCAGCTGCGGGAAAGTCCCACGGGAAACCAGACTGGTGATGCATTCACGCGCATACGGGAACAGGATATTCGGGCAGTAAGCACCCAGGCAGTGCGCCATCTGAGTACCTTCGATACCTTCGATGGAGAAAATACCACCCTGCTGAACTTCACACAGGAAGCCCGTTTCTTCGCCCAGCGTCGCCGTTACGGTGACACGCAGCACCACTTCAAACACGCCTTCCGCCAGTTGGTTGGAAGCCGTATCAAGATCAAGTTTAACCTCTGGTTGCCAATCTTTCTGGAAAACGTGCGGTGCATTTGGCGCTTCGAAAGATACGTCCTTGGTGTAGATACGCTGGATCTGGAAATTCATTTCGGTGTTGTTTTGCTCAGACATGTGTAAAAACCCTTTCGTGTTGTCCTTAAAATACGCGTTATTCTTCAAGCCGATACGTGTCGGCATGACGCTCACGCAAATGCGTTATCACAGCAGGGGATCAAGTCCACCACGTGCATCAAGCGCATACAAGTCATCACAGCCGCCAATGTGCTGTGCATCAATAAAAATCTGCGGAACCGTCGTGCGGCCACTGCGCTTAATCATCTCTTCGCGTTTTTCCGCGTCGCCATCGATCGGCAGCTCATGGAAGGTAACGCCTTTGCTGCTCAGCAATGCTTTCGCGCGATGGCAAAACGGGCAGGTCGCTTTGGTATAGATTTCGATAGTAGCCATGACAATTCTCCTTACTTACCGCGAACTAAAGGAAGATTTTCGCCGCTCCAGCCTGCAATACCTTCTTTCAGCACATAAACCTGTTCAAAACCCGCTTTAATCAGCGCGTTTGCGGATTCCTGTGCCTGCATGCCAGAACCGTCGGTGACGATCACCGGCTTATTCTTGTGCTTGTCTAGCTCACCCACGTTGTTGGCTTTCACTTCCGCCGGCAGCAGGTTGATGGAGCCTGCGATGTGGCCTTTACGGAAATCATCGCGCTGACGCAGGTCGACAACCACCGCGTCTTCTTTGTTGATAAGACGCGTAGCTTCACCACGGGTAATCACTTTAACTTTAGACGCCAGGCCTTTAAACGTGGTGAACAATACAGCCACCAGTAAGGCGATCCATGCGATGCTCAGCACAGGGTGACGGCTAACAAATTGCATAATTTCTTGCATGGGGGGTAACGACTCCCGACTTAATGATTAAAAAACCAGGGAAGGAGTATACCTGTGCAGTGGAGCAAATACAGCCAGGCCGCGCGATGTAATCTATTTTCTGCGGCGTACTCCGGAAAAAATGCCACAAAAGCGCCCTTTCATTGCTTAATCCTTCCCCTTTTTTTGATCTTCAGTGGCTGTTTGATCGATTCAGCTGTAGTAAAATTACGCAAAATTTTTTATCTCCTTCGAGCATGAGGTTGTCGCAATGTCGGTTTCTAAAAAACCTATGGTACTGGTAATCCTTGATGGCTACGGTTATCGCGAAGAACACCAGGATAACGCTATCTTCAGCGCAAAAACCCCTGTCATGGACGCCCTGTGGGCCAAACGTCCACACACTCTGATCGACGCATCCGGTCTGGAAGTTGGCCTGCCTGATCGTCAGATGGGCAACTCCGAAGTGGGTCACGTGAACCTGGGCGCGGGCCGTATCGTGTATCAGGATCTGACCCGTCTCGACGTGGAAATTAAAGATCGCGCATTCTTCGCGAACCCGGTGCTGTGCGGCGCGGTTGATAAAGCCGCGAAAGCAGGCAAAGCCGTGCACATTATGGGTCTGCTCTCTGCGGGCGGTGTTCATAGCCACGAAGATCACATTATGGCGATGGTTGAACTGGCTGCCGAACGCGGTGCGGAAAAAATCTATCTGCACGCATTCCTCGATGGCCGCGACACGCCGCCACGCAGCGCTGAAGGCTCGCTGAAAAAATTTGAAGACAAATTTGCCGCCCTGGGTAAAGGCCGCGTAGCGTCTATCATTGGCCGTTACTACGCTATGGATCGCGACAACCGTTGGGATCGCGTTGAACAAGCCTACAACCTGATGACCCTGGCCAAAGGCGAGTTCCAGTTTGACACAGCGGTAGAAGGCCTGCAGGCGGCCTACGCACGTGACGAAAACGATGAGTTCGTGAAAGCGACCGTTATCCGCGCAGCAGGCCAGGCCGATGCTGCAATGGAAGACGGCGATGCGCTGATTTTCATGAACTTCCGTGCTGACCGCGCGCGTGAAATCACCCGCGCGTTCGTAAACGCTGATTTCGACGGTTTCAAACGTCAGAAAGAAGTGAAACTGGGCGACTTTATCCAGCTGACCGAATACGCAGCCGACATCAAAGCACCGTGCGCTTACCCGCCGGCGTCTCTGGCAAATACCTTCGGCGAGTGGATGGCGAAAAACGACAAAACTCAGTTGCGTATCTCCGAAACCGAGAAATACGCACACGTCACCTTCTTCTTTAACGGCGGTGTAGAAGAACCGTTCAAAGGTGAAGACCGCATTCTGATCAACTCCCCGAAAGTCGCAACCTACGATCTGCAACCGGAAATGAGCTCCGAAGAGCTGACCGAAAAACTGGTCGCGGCAATTAAGAGCGGTAAATACGACACCATCATCTGTAACTACCCGAACGGCGACATGGTCGGCCACACCGGCGTGATGGATGCGGCAATTAAAGCCGTTGAAGCGCTGGATAATTGTGTTGATCAAGTTGCGAAAGCGGTTGAATCCGTTGGCGGCCAGTTGCTGATCACCGCAGACCACGGTAACGCTGAACAGATGCGCGACCCGGCGACTGGTCAGGCGCATACAGCCCATACCAACCTGCCGGTTCCGCTGATCTACGTTGGCGAGAAAAATCTGAAAGCAGTCGACGGCGGCAAGCTTTCCGATATCGCACCAACTATGTTGGCACTGATGGGCATGGAAATCCCGCAAGAGATGACTGGTAAGCCGCTGTTCATCGTGGAATAATCCCTCCCCATGAGGGGAAAGGCGATTTTTGTACTTAAAGGGGCCGCGGTTACGCTGCGGTCCACCTTATACGCCAGCGCACTCAGCGCTGGCGTATTGCTGTGCGCGTCATCTGCCCACGCCGACGATCGCTCGCAGCTGCAATCAATTCAGGCTGATATTGCCGCTAAAGAGCGCGCAGTACGCCAGCAACAACAGCAACGTTCCTCTCTGCTCGCTCAGTTGAAAGCGCAGGATCAGGCCATCGCCGCCGCCGCGCGTCAGCTTCGCGAAACGCAAGCCACGCTGACGCAGCTCAATAAGCAAATCGACGAAATGAACGCCTCGATTGCCAAACTGGAAGCGCAGCGCGCCACGCAGGAGCGCAACCTTGCCGCTCAGCTCGACGCCGCGTTCCGTCAGGGTGAACATACCGGTATTCAGCTTATTCTCAGCGGCGAAGAAAGCCAGCGCGGTCAGCGCTTACAGGCTTACTTTGGCTACCTCAATCAGGCGCGCCAGGAGACCATCGCCGAGCTGAAACAGACGCGCGAGCAGGTTACTGCGCAGAAAGCCGAGCTGGAAGAGAAACAAAGCCAGCAACAAACGTTGCTGTATGAACAAAAAGCGCAGCAGGCGAAACTTGAGCAGGCGCGCAGCGAGCGTCAGAAAACCATCGCCGGGCTGGAATCCTCTATCCAGAAAGGTCAGCAGCAGTTAAATGAACTGCGTGCTAACGAGTCTCGTTTACGTAACAGCATCGCCCGCGCCGCGGCGGCGGCCAAAGCGCGCGCCGAACGTGAAGCCCGTGAAGCCGATGCGGTTCGCAACCGTCAGAAAGAAGCCACCAGCAAAGGCAAAACGTACAAACCAACTGAAAGCGAACGCTCGCTGATGTCGCGCACGGGTGGCCTTGGCGCACCGCGTGGCCAGGCATTCTGGCCGGTTCGCGGCACCACGCTGCACCGTTACGGCGAACAGTTGCAGGGTGAGCTGCGCTGGAAAGGGATGGTTATCAGTGCCTCTGAAGGCACTGAAGTGAAAGCCATCGCCGATGGCCGTGTGATCCTCGCTGACTGGTTGCAGGGCTACGGTTTGGTCGTGGTGGTGGAACACGGGAAAGGCGATATGAGTCTTTACGGCTATAATCAGAGTGCGCTGGTCAGCGTAGGTACGCAGGTTCGCGCCGGACAGCCGATTGCGCTGGTTGGTAACAGCGGAGGTCAGGGTCGACCGTCGCTCTATTTCGAAATTCGCCGCCAGGGTCAGGCGGTCAATCCACTACCGTGGTTGGGAAGATAAGTTTGCTTCAATTTCGCAGGATCCTTCTTCTTGGCGCCCTCACCTTAGCGGCGCCTGTCTTTGCGGGGAAGCTGGCGATTGTCATTGATGATTTTGGCTATCGTCCGCATAACGAAAACCAGGTGCTGGCAATGCCGTCAGCCGTTTCCGTCGCCGTTCTCCCAAATGCGCCGCATGCCCATGAAATGGCGACTAAAGCGCATAATAGCGGGCATGAAGTGCTCATCCATCTGCCAATGGCGCCGCTTAGCAAGCAGCCGCTGGAAAGAGACACCCTGCGCCCGGAAATGAGCAGTGATGAAATCGAGCGCATTATTCGCGAAGCGGTAAGCAAAGTGCCGTATGCCGTGGGCTTGAACAACCACATGGGCAGCGCGATGACCTCCAGCCTGTTCGGTATGCAGAAAGTGATGCAGGCGCTGAGCCGCTATAACCTCTATTTCCTCGATAGCATGACGATTGGCAACAGCCAGGCGATGCGCGCCGCCAGCGGCACGGGCGTGAAGGTGATTAAACGCAAAGTGTTCCTCGACGATACGCAGAACGAAGCCGATATCCGCCGTCAGTTTAACCGGGCGGTTGAGCTGGCACGCCGTAATGGTTCGGCGATTGCGATTGGGCATCCACACCCGACCACAGTTCGCGTGTTACAGCAGATGCTGCCCACGTTGCCGTCCGATATCACCCTGGTACGCCCGAGCAGCCTGCTGAATGAACCGCAGGTGGATACCTCGACGCCAAACGCGACGCCACCGAAAGGCACAACACCAGACGCACCGCGTAATCCGTTCCGCGGCGTGAAGCTGTGTAAAACGAAGAAAGCGCCAGAACCGGTTTACGCCACCCAGTTCTTTACCGTAATGGCGGACAGCATCAGCAACAGCACCGCGATGCAGTACCTGCGGCTACAGTGGCAGGGTTGGGATAAGCCGTAACCCATTGGCAGGCAAATTCGCATTATCGCCCGGTGGCGCTTCGCTTACCGGGCCTACTGATCTGGCCGAACATTAACGCAGGCTAAGCGCCTTACGAGCCAGCCTGCGGCTCGCCAGTCCGCGATCCTGCCAGCTGTATAACCGCACCGACCACAGCAGCACCTGATACGCCATCTTCGGGCTACGAACATTCGCCACCATCCGTTTATACATCCCGGACGCAAATATCTCGGCAATCATCATTTTACGCGTAATCACATCCCGCTCTTTACGCACCGCATGACAAACACGTAATGCTTCATAGGTTATTTGCTGATAAAACTCAGGATACATCTTAATTTTATCTGCATAATCCCGATTTAATTTATCCAGCAGGCGGGTGATTTTAATGTAATGACGTTGATAAGAAAGGTTTTTACGCCCGGTACGTTTTTTACGGCTCACCGAAACGTCATGCAGAAAATATTTATAGAGCGATTCATCGGTATATCGCGCACGCGTGGCGTTATACATAAATTCCGTCGACCAGAGAATATCCTGGTGATGTAATCCCGGTACAAATTTCAGGTTACATTGCTTAATTAATTCATGACGATAAACGCCCATCCAGACCACGTGCGTCCAGCGGCGGCTGGCTAACGCCATACGCAGCCACTCCGGGCCGCTCATTACACCGGTTGAGCGGATACGCTCCTGCGGAATGGATTGCCAGGTTTTGCCCGTCTCACGTTCGCACCAATCAGCATTACACTGGGCGACGTCGAGATTATCC
Source organism: Pseudocitrobacter faecalis (assembly GCA_003315335.1). Lineage (GTDB taxonomy): Bacteria > Pseudomonadota > Gammaproteobacteria > Enterobacterales > Enterobacteriaceae > Pseudocitrobacter > Pseudocitrobacter faecalis. The sequence continues at coordinate 106,275 of QNRL01000006.1, read as the reverse complement.
TGCAACGCCATGGTCATCAGCGTTTCATACATTTGCGGATAGGTAATATCATCGGCATCCACAAACGCGATGTACTCACCGTGTGCCAGCTCCAGACCGCGATTTCGGGCAACAGATGCCCCGGCGTTGGCCTGGTGCTCCAAACGAACCTGCGGGTAATTCTCGGCATAATACGTTGCGATATCGACAGAATTATCCGTAGAGCCGTCATTCACAATGATAATTTCCAGCGCCGTCCAGGTTTGCGCCAGCAGAGATTCCATACAGGCTTTAAATGCATCGCCTGCGTTATAAAGAGGGATAATGACACTGAGTGTCCCTGGGCTATTCATCTTTTTCATTACCTGATCACCTTAACGTGTAGGTTACGTTTTATCCTTCACACCTTAAGAATGAATTAAGGGCGAAAGATATTTCGGCGTCATTCCTTCGATCCGGCGAAGTTTATTTTTATAAACAGAAGGTAGCGTGCAGCAGAGGGATTTGTAATGAAATAAGACTAACGCCCGAATACGAAACATTTATGACAATGACAAAGCTTTACATATATCAGGCGATTTTAAGATTAGCTTCAGGAAATACGCCTCATGCCTGAAGAGACATGAGGCGATGAGCCTTAATCCCAGCTCAGAACGACTTTACCAGACTGGCCCGAACGCATCGCGTCGAAGCCTTTCTGGAAATCATCAATGCCGAAGTGGTGGGTGATAATCGGCGTTAAATCGAGACCAGACTGAATCAGCGCCGCCATCTTGTACCAGGTTTCAAACATTTCGCGGCCATAAATCCCTTTGATAAACAGCCCTTTGAAGATGACCTTAGTCCAGTCGATCGACATATCAGATGGCGGAATACCCAGCATCGCAATACGCCCGCCGTGGTTCATGGTGTCGAGCATGGTGCGGAAGGCCGCTGGCGCGCCGGACATCTCCAGACCGACATCAAACCCTTCGGTCATACCCAGTTCAGCCATCACGTCAGTCAGGTTCTCTTTCGCGACGTTTACCGCACGTGTGACGCCCATTTTACGCGCCAGATCGAGACGGTATTCATTCACATCAGTGATAACGACATTGCGCGCGCCCACGTGTTTGGCGACCGCCGCTGCCATCACGCCAATCGGGCCTGCGCCGGACACCAGTACATCTTCACCGACCAGGTCGAATGAGAGCGCCGTGTGTACCGCGTTGCCGAACGGGTCAAAAATAGAGGCTAAATCATCGGAGATATTATCCGGGATTTTAAAGGCGTTAAACGCCGGGATCACCAGGTATTCTGCAAAACAGCCCGGGCGATTCACGCCCACGCCAATGGTGTTGCGGCACAGGTGCGTACGACCGCCACGGCAATTACGACAGTGTCCGCAGGTGATATGGCCTTCACCGGAGACGCGATCGCCGATTTTAAAGCCTTTCACTTCCTGGCCGATGCCAACGACTTCGCCGACATACTCATGACCGACCACCATCGGAACCGGAATGGTTTTCTGCGACCATTCATCCCAGTTATAGATGTGCACATCCGTACCGCAAATCGCCGTTTTACGGATTTTAATCAGCAGATCGTTATGGCCCACGTCCGGTTTCGGCACGTCGGTCATCCAGATCCCCTCTTCCGCTTTCAGTTTCGACAACGCTTTCATCTGGCTTCCTCAGGCAATCACGCCCAGTTGTTTACCAATGCGGATAAAGGCTTCCACCGCACGTTCGATTTGTTCAGGGGAGTGTGCCGCCGACATCTGGGTGCGAATACGCGCCTGACCCTTTGGCACCACCGGATAGAAGAAACCGGTCACGTAGATCCCCTCTTTTTGCAGCAAGCGCGCAAACTCCTGCGCCACCACCGCATCGCCCAACATCACCGGGATAATCGCGTGATCGGCACCCGCCAGGGTGAAACCTGCGGCACTCATTTTTTCGCGGAACAGGCGGGCGTTTGCCCACAGGCGATCGCGCAGTTCAGCGCCGCTGGCGACCATTTCCAGCACTTTGATAGACGCAGAGACAATCGCCGGAGCCAGCGAGTTGGAGAACAGATACGGGCGGGAGCGCTGGCGCAGCCACTCAACCACTTCTTTACGCGCCGCGGTGTAACCACCGGATGCGCCGCCGAGCGCTTTGCCGAGCGTGCCGGTGATGATGTCCACGCGGCCCATTACGTCGCAATATTCGTGGGAACCACGACCGTTTTCACCGACAAAACCGACGGCGTGGGAGTCATCGACCATCACCAGCGCGTCGTACTTGTCGGCCAGATCGCAGACGCCTTTCAGGTTAGCAATCACGCCGTCCATTGAGAACACGCCGTCGGTGGCGATCAGCACGTGGCGCGCCCCGGCGTCACGCGCCTCTTTCAGACGTGCTTCCAGTTCCTGCATGTCATTGTTGGCGTAGCGGAAGCGCTTCGCTTTACACAGGCGCACACCGTCAATAATGGATGCATGGTTCAGGGCGTCGGAGATAATCGCATCTTCTGGGCCGAGCAGCGTTTCAAACAGGCCGCCATTGGCATCAAAGCAGGAGGAATAGAGAATCGCGTCTTCCATACCGAGGAATTCCGCCAGTTTCTGCTCCAGCACTTTGTGGTTATCCTGGGTGCCGCAGATAAAGCGCACGGACGCCATACCAAAACCGTGGCTGTCGAGGCCCGCTTTCGCGGCGGTAATCAGCGCCGGATGGTTCGCCAGCCCAAGGTAGTTATTGGCGCAGAAGTTGATCACGTGGCTGCCATCACCCACAGTGATATCTGCCTGCTGCGCAGACGTGATAATACGTTCTTCTTTAAACAACCCTTCCGCGCGGGCGGTATCCAGGTCACCGGCTAACTGTTTGTAAAAATCACCACGCATTGCAACTCTCCAGATTCGGCAAATGTCGGCACATATTACCTAAAGCTATACGTATGTACGAGATGACGCAGCACCAGTTACATTTTTTGCAGCATAAATCACGCGTCACACGGGGCTTTGATGGCGAAAGGCTGAAGGCGGGTCGATGTGATGTTATGATAAGAGTCATTAGCGCCCTGGATTGTCCAGGGTACTCACATTTCAAAGGTTACAGTTATGATCATCGTTACCGGCGGCGCTGGCTTTATCGGCAGCAACATCGTTAAAGCGCTCAATGACAAAGGCATCACCGACATTCTGGTGGTAGATAACCTGAAAGACGGCACCAAGTTCGTAAACCTGGTCGACCTGAATATCGCCGACTACATGGATAAAGAAGATTTTCTGATCCAGATTATGGCGGGTGAAGAGTTCGGTGAAATCGAAGCGATCTTCCACGAAGGCGCCTGCTCCTCTACCACCGAGTGGGACGGCAAGTACATGATGGATAACAACTATCAGTACTCCAAAGAGCTGCTGCACTACTGCCTGGAGCGCGAAATTCCGTTCCTGTACGCCTCTTCCGCAGCCACCTACGGCGGTCGCACCAGTGACTTCATCGAATCCCGCGAATATGAGAAACCGCTGAACGTTTACGGCTACTCGAAGTTCCTGTTCGACGAATATGTCCGTCAGATCCTGCCAGAAGCGAACTCACCGATTGTCGGCTTCCGTTACTTCAACGTCTACGGCCCGCGTGAAGGTCACAAAGGCAGCATGGCGAGCGTGGCCTTCCACCTCAACACCCAGTTAAACAACGGCGAAAGCCCGAAACTGTTCGAAGGCAGCGATGGCTTCAAACGCGATTTCGTCTATGTGGGCGATGTGGCAGATGTGAACCTGTGGTTCTGGGAAAACGGTGTATCCGGCATCTACAACCTGGGTACCGGTCGCGCGGAATCCTTCCAGGCCGTAGCGGATGCTGCGCTGGCATATCACAAAAAAGGCACGCTGGAATACATTCCGTTCCCGGAAAAACTGAAAGGCCGCTACCAGGCATTCACACAGGCTGACCTGACTAACCTGCGCGCTGCTGGCTACGACAAGCCGTTCAAAACCGTCGCTGAAGGCGTGGCGGAATATATGGCCTGGTTAAACCGCGACAGCGATACCCATTCACAAAATTAATCGAGCGGTATCAAGGCGGCAACCAAGTGAATCTCCGGGAGCTTACAAAAGTAAGTGACCGGAGTGAACGCGGGCAGCCAACGCAGAGACAGCTTGAAGGATGAAGTGAATGAATATTTTGGTGATTGGCCCGTCTTGGGTAGGCGACATGATGATGTCGCAAAGTCTCTATCGCACGCTCAAGGCGCGCTATCCCCAGGCTATCATTGACGTGATGGCACCCGCGTGGTGCCGTCCGCTTTTAGCACGTATGCCGGAAGTCAACGACGCGATCCCAATGCCGCTCGGCCACGGGGCGTTGGCGCTGGGCGAACGTCGCAGACTGGGTCACAGCCTGCGTGAGCGCCGCTATGACCGTGCGTACGTGCTGCCTAATTCGTTTAAATCGGCACTGGTTCCCTTCTTTGCCGGTATTCCACTGCGGACAGGCTGGCGTGGCGAAATGCGTTACGGCCTGCTCAATGACGCCCGCGTGCTGGATAAAGACGCCTGGCCGCTGATGGTCGAGCGTTATGTGGCGCTGGCCTTTGATAAAGGCGTGATGCGCTGCGCGAAAGATTTGCCGCAGCCGCTGCTGTGGCCGCAGTTGTATGTTGCCGAAGGCGAGAAATCGCAAATGTGCAACACGTTCAACCTCTCCTCTGAACGCCCGATAATTGGCTTCTGCCCTGGCGCGGAGTTCGGCCCTGCAAAGCGCTGGCCGCACTACCATTACGCTGAACTGGCGAAGCAACTGATTGACGAAGGCTATCAAATCACACTGTTTGGCTCTGCGAAAGATCATGAAGCTGGCAATGAAATTCTCGCCGCGCTGAGTACCGAACAGCAGGGATGGTGCCGCAACCTGGCCGGAGAAACGCAACTGGAACAGGCGGTCGTCCTGATTGCCGCCTGCAAAGCGGTAGTCACTAACGACTCCGGTCTAATGCACGTCGCCGCGGCCCTGGATCGCCCGCTGGTCGCCCTTTACGGCCCCAGCAGCCCGGACTTCACCCCGCCGCTGTCGAACAAAGCACGCGTCATCCGCCTGATTACCGGCTACCACAAAGTGCGCAAAGGCGATGCCGCGGAAGGCTACCATCAAAGCCTGATAGACATCACACCTGCCCGCGTGCTGGAAGAGCTAAACGCCCTGCTGCTGGACGAGGAAGCCTGACGGATGCGGGTATTGATCGTTAAAACATCTTCCATGGGTGATGTATTACATACGTTACCTGCGTTAACTGACGCTATGCAGGCATTTCCGGGCATTCGTTTTGACTGGGTGGTTGAAGAGGGGTTCGCACAGATCCCTTCGTGGCACGAAGCCGTTGAGCGCGTTATCCCGGTGGCGATTCGTCGTTGGCGCAAAGCGTGGTTTTCTGCACCGATTAAAGCCGAGCGTAAGGCTTTTCGCGAGACGCTTCAGGCCGTGAAATACGATGCCGTGATAGATGCGCAGGGGCTGGTGAAAAGTGCCGCCCTCGTCACGCGTCTGGCCCATGGCATTAAGCACGGCATGGACTGGCAAACGGCCCGCGAACCGCTGGCAAGCCTGTTCTACAACCGTCGCCATCACATCGCCAAACAGCAACACGCCGTTGAACGCACGCGCGAACTGTTTGCAAAAAGTCTGGGTTATGCAAAACCTCAGACACAGGGCGACTATGCGATTGCACGTCACTTCCTGACGCAAACCGCTGCGGAGCCTTACGTCGTATTCCTTCATGCCACCACGCGTGATGACAAACACTGGCCGGAAACGCACTGGCGAGAGTTAATTGGCTTGCTGAAAGAGAGTGGGCTAAAAGTGAAATTGCCGTGGGGCGCGCCGCACGAAGAAGCACGCGCGAAGCGATTAGCGGAAGGATTTGATTATGTGGAGGTTCTGCCGCGCCTGAGCCTGGAAGCCATCGCACATGTGCTGGCTGGCGCAAACTATGTTGTCTCGGTGGACACGGGGCTTAGCCATCTTACGGCGGCGCTGGATCGACCGAATATTACGTTGTATGGCCCAACGGATCCTGGGTTAATTGGTGGTTATGGGAAGAACCAGGTAGCGTGCTGCTCTACCGATCGTGATTTAGCGCATCTGACTGCAAACGCCGTATGGCATGAGATCTCAGCCCTTAAATAAAGGAACTGTATGTTAGCCTCTACAACCGTACCAGGCTGGAAGGGTTATACCCAAAAAACCGCTTCCATTCTGGAAATTATCACTTTTGCGCTCTGTGCTGTGACATTACTGACCGCGCTAATAAATAATAACTTAAGTATGAAGTTATTTAATATTTCCGGTGTGCTGGCCATACTCACCTTAATCATCAGAGGAAAAACGGCCTCGCTAACAGGTAAAGCCTGCATCCTTCCGGCCACAATCCTGCTGATCGGTATCGTAGATGTTATCTGGTATTCCATGTTCAAGGTGGATAACTCACCTTTTCGGGCCACGTATCACAGCTATCTGAATACCGCGAAAATCTTCCTGTTCGGAACATTTATTGTTCTGCTGGCATCGACCTCAAAATTTAAAGCAAAAAAGAATGCGCTGCTTTATCTCTTTTACGCGGTGTCATTCATTATTTTTGGCTATGCCGCATGGCTTAAATTTAATGCCGGTATGGCGCGAATTGATTTCGGCATCGGCACGGCAACAGGCGCGGCCTACTCCATCATGCTAATTGGCATTATCAGCGCAATATCTATTCTCTACGTAGAGAAAAGCCATCCTCTGCTGTTCCTGCTTAATACTGCCGCCGTCTTCACCGCACTTATCTTCACGCAGACTCGCTCTGCAGTGCTGCTGTTTCCGGTTATATGTGCCATTACGCTGGTGCTCTACTTTAGTAAGGCGCCCAAAAAGCTCTTTTTATCGGTCATAACGTTCCTTGCTTTATTAGTTGTCCTGAGCTTCATCTTCAGCAAGCCGATTTCTCAACGCTATGAAAGTGCGATGCGCGATATTGAGAAATACCAGACTAAAAACAACAGCCAGTCTTCATTAGGCGCACGCCTGGCGATGTATCAGGTCGGGTTTGATATTTTTGAAGATGCGCCGTTGGCCTGGCGAAGCGCTGAAGAACGTGCGCAGAGCGCGAAGGCCATAGTGGCCAAGGATAAATCACTGATGGGGATAATGCCCTACCTCAATGTACATCTACATAATGAATTCATTGAGGCAGGGTCGTTAAAAGGGCTGGCAGGAGTGTTGTCTACGCTACTGTTCTATGCCGGGTTATTCTACGCCATCTATTACTACCGTTCGCTCGGTCTGTTTACGTTTACTCTGGCTATTATAGGCCTGGGATTAAGCGATGTACTGGTCTGGTCGCGAAGTGTGCCAATCATTATTATCTGCGGCATCACGGTGCTGCTCTTCTTCCAGAGCCAGCGAGAACTCCCCGCAAAGCTGGAATCATAAAACTATAAAAAAAGTGAGCCATTAAGGCTCACTTTTTTAATGGAATAATCGTTTTAAGGCATCGAGCAATACTGTCTCTTCAATATCGCATGCGCTACAAGTTGGCGATATTACCTGTTGCGCCCGTAGATTATTCGGCGCCCAAATAATCGGTGATGGATAATCTTCATGCCTCGCTTTCGGGTAGAAGGCCAGTGTTGGCCTGTCATACGCTGAAGCAATATGAACCAGTGCAGTATCTACGGAGATAACGTACTGGCAATATTTTGTCAGCGCGACGGCATGGATGAAATCTTTAAACGGCAGTGTTTCGATATTCTTAACCGGAATCAGCGGGAGATCTTTTGGATGCCCCGTATAGATAATTCGCAGCTCCGGATGATTCTCTTTTAACCAGCTATCGATAAGCTCAATTTGATGATTCGACATCCGACAAATTTTCTTCGCCCCGATGGGATTGACTATCACCACCTTTGTATCACCGACAAATTCTTGTAATTGCTGTTCAACGTCAGTGGGAAGCGGCAAATCATAGCGCTCATCATATTGAACGCCTTCGCCAAACAGATGCTCACAGATAACTCGCGTACGCGTGGCCATGTGCTCCGTTAACTGCTCATCATGCGGATGATAGCTGGAGTAGTAGCGTTTGTACCACTTATCGAAACCAAGGATATAGTGATGTCTTAACCCGGACAGAAGCAGCGCATGGCCAAAGCTGGGCTGTGTTTCAAAAGGATCTAACACTACATCGAATTGATGCTTAGCAAGCTCTCTACGAAGCTTCATAACCTCTGAAATACTATTTGAATCCTTGATAAAGAAGTGGGAAATACCTGGATTGGCTTTCAAAAAAGCATGCCCAATACCGCAGGAGATTATAGACAACTTTATACCCCGTTCGGCCAGTGCCCGATATAAGGCACTTAAGACAATCAGATCACCGAGCTTACTATTATCATGAATCAGCAAACAGCTTTTGATAGAGTTTGCAGGTAAAAGTTTCACACCTTTATGGCTAAAAAGAAAAGAGAGAAAGTTGATTTTAATTTTATTAATTAATAATCTTTTTTTCTTGTGAAATGTTCCAAGGCGCATCTTTTTTACCAGCACATGGTGTTATTGATGAAACTATTCGATACGGCTTTTATGCATGAACACGCGCATCATCAGATGTGAATTTTTTTTTAGCACCCACGATCTTTTTTGGCGTAGCATCAGCCAGTTCTGAAGCTTCGATAAAAGGGATAATGTCGTAACTGATTGCCGTATCATCAGACAGATTATAGATCCGCATATCAGGCACATTGCGGCTCATAAACTTAAAGAACGGCAATATCTTATGCAGATCTTTGCTCAGTTCAGAAGGCATCGGATTATTGCTTTCATCGTAAAAACGCTGACAGGTACCGGTAAGATCGAGTCCTGAGCACACAATCCGCGAATAGCACAACGAGTAAGCAATCTGAATCGCAGTATAAGCAACGGTATGGCACGAGCAGTAGCCAATCGCAATGTCCTTACAAAAACCGACAAGACGCCCTCTCTTCGAGAAGGGTACCTTAATCAGTAAATTGCGGTACAAACGCCTCAGCACTGCGAGCTTAACTTTTTTGGCAAATCCGCCTTTCTCACGCTTATAAAACGCTTTGAGAATATAGCATTTTTCGCGGAGATATTTTTTATCTTCTTCTGAGGCCTCTTCATAAACATCCGTATTCACGATAGTAACGCGGCTACCGCGGCTGAAACGATAGAAATCGTCTCGGCGTTGATGCAAAAAACGCGCATCCGTCAAAATATAGATAAATGGCGTGATATTGTGACTGAGTAAATAATCCGCGGATCCATTCACCGTGATGACATCTTTACTTTCCAGTACAGAAAGTGGCGTCTTCTTTGATGTTGGGCCTGACAGAAAAATGATCGCATCATCCGATGTTTTCTGCTCAATCAGGCTCTGAACATCAGCATGTGTAATATATTTAATATGTTTCATAAAAAACCTGTAGAGATAGGCTACTTTTCGCCGGCAAATGCAGCAAACTTTAAACTACGATGAACTCCACAAAAACGTATATAGCATATACAGTTTAATTTACCCTTTCCTATCGTTGATTTTTTTATTAGCATCATCAATAAGCTTTTCAATCATATAATCGGGGCTATACTGATAGAGAATATCTTCATGCAGAGGTTGCAATTCTGATTCCAAAAAGTTGCTAAAACGATCCCATGAGTCATGACCAATAATAAAAATACGGTCAGTTGAATAAATATCACTCTTTAAAAGAGATATATTATTAGTTATAAGTTTCTTATTAAAATAAAGTGCTTCAATTACACGGAGAGTCCATCCAGTCTGAGCATCCTGAGTAATATCTACAATGCAATCTGTTTCACGCGCATTTACCAAGTTTTGTTCATACGTAATATTTTCATCACTATATAGTTGAGATGCAACTTGAGATGTATTATCTCGGACGATCTGGAAATTAAGATTACAGCCATATTTACGTAATTGTTCTGCTAACGCGTTAACTACAGCAAAGCGACCTTTATCCTTTCCAATAAAGTAACAACGGCGATGACGTATAGGATTCCAAGAATTTATCCCCACGTCTCGATCATTAAAACCAATCGGAAAAAACTGTGGAATATAAGAGATATTATTCTGTTGACAAATTATTTCTTCGAATCCATAAATTTTCTCAAAACGCGTCTTCATCTCTTTAATGAAATCGGCACTGACTGGATTTCTGAGTAACAGTATTCGTTGGCAATTGATGGCTTCTATAATTTCTGGATTAAGCCTTTTAAGCACATGACTGTCATTATAAATAATGACATCTTCTGGGGTCAGTTTCGGAAAATATCGGCTAATAAATAAATTTGCTAAAATCTTTTTGACGAACTTAAGTCTTTTAAACTTTCGACTTAGCCAATTTAATGATGCCGGCGTGGTAACCCTGGTAACTGGATAATCATTAGCCAAATAGTCGATCATTTTGATCTCATAGCTGGCTGTCCAGTTAATAAAGTAAATATTCATTAACTAAATTCACTCCAGGATTCAGCGAACTTTTTTGCCCTTAAGTCGTCTGATAAAGTTCCGAAAATTCCTTTTAAAAATCAGACGATAATAACCCGCATCTTTAACCTCATTAATGATACCATAATGACGTTCAAGATCGATGCGGTCCTTAGCCATACGCATCGCAGACGGTGATTTACCAGACAAGTCGATAATCCTGACTACGCCATTTTCAATGATAAAGTTGCCTTTATGCGGATCGCCAGAAACCATGCCGTGCTGATGTAAACCGGAAATTGACGCCTTAATTTTTTGTTTGAGTTCATCGTCTATTTCTGGAATATCAACCAGTTCAACACCTTCAATATACTCAATCAGCATGATGTAGTAATGTGCAAAACGTAACGTTTTCTTCTCCGCTAACAGATAGAAATCGTTAACTGAATCCAGGCCTTCTTTTCTGACGCGCTCGGTTTGCTCGAACAGTTTCTCGTAGTAGTCGCCCTTCACCATTGCTTTGAGGAAACGTTCATTCTGCTTAACTTTTGGTGCAAAAATTTTTAAGATCATTTTCCCGTACTGGGTATCGATCAATAAAACTTTAGTGTCCTCAATATTACGGAATACTTTTATAATTTTGATATTGTAGGATAAAAAGTCGTTAAACACATCGATGTATTTTTCACCATCTGACTTCGTGAAAACGACATAATCGTTAATGTGATGTTTAATACTCATAATAAACCAAAAGTTAATAAATTATTCAGCGAATGGAATGTTTTCTCAGCAAATAGGACACACCAGCAACAAACCCGGAGTAATATTTGTGTTGAACGAGCAGATGTTTGTAGCGCTTTTTCAATTCAACGATAGTCTGCGCATCGCGAGGAGGTTGGTCTTTCCAGGGCGATACAGCCAGTGCCTGCAAGTAATAACGAACAGAGGGATAAACAGCCCACTTATGCCACGGTTTGGTGACACCGGTATAATGGATGAGTACCGTTTCATCAAATATAGTTTCTTTATACTTTTGATGTGTTCGGTCTTTTAACTCGCTTTTTATTGTATAAATAGTATTAAATTTTCGCGGGAGGAACTTTATTTTACCTTTAAGTAAAATATTTAATACATCCTGATCAGGGTATTTATAGACAATATCATTGTGATTTTCATGCGTCAGCATTGCCAGAATTCGGTGGGTTAAATCATTTTTCACCCACTCCTTCAGGTTGGCATAAACTACGCCAGAGTTGAAATAGTTTCCCTGAAGCTCAGGGTCTTTCAATCTATCGATCACTTTCTTCTGCATTGAATCAACATCTTTCACAACCGCAGCGATCTTTCCATTAAGATCGCAGGTTGCTAACTCATCCAGACGTCCTTTACAGAACACATCGGCGTCCAGATAAAGCAGCTTATCCAGTTTATTACTAAAGAGTTCGAATGCAAATAGTCGAAAGTACATTGCCCGAGACCAGACTTTAGTACGTGGCAGGCAGTCCAGTCGTTCTGCATTAATCAAGTATAGGCTTATTTTAAGCTTATACTTTTTAGCTAACGCTTCAATATTGGCGAGGAAAGAGGAATTATATTCATCAGCAACAATATGATAATTGATATCAATACTGTTATTGATGACCACAGACGTAATAGAAATCCCCACCCAGTCGAGGTAGTTTCTGTCTACGCCATACGCGATATTTAACGCATCATTATCATCATGAGTATTTGTTCTATCATCAAAAACCTTATACTCAGATATTTCAATTACAGGAAGTGAGTTCACAGCATCACCTATATATATTTTATTTTGTGATTTTCTTTTTAAAATAAAGAACGTAACTCAAAATACCTTTAATAAATTGCTTCTGATGCAGCTGATGCTTGGCACAGTATCGGTATTGAGCCGCCGTTTTAGGCGTCAATAGTGCATCATCCTGCCATGGTGAATGTTTTTTGGCATTCAGGAAGCAGGCTGAAACCGGGTAATCTCCCCAGAGGTGCCACGGTTTCGTTGGGCCGATGTAATGGATAAACACAGTCTTATCATTCACCGGCCTGACAACGGATTTCTTCAGTTCATAGTTGAGACTGTACTGGGTATTAAACTTCGGATCGATAAAGCGCGCTTTTCCCACCAACAGCATGTTCAGGACATCCTGATCAAGGTGCGTTATCTTGCGGGTAACTTCCGGGTCGCGCAGCATTTCAATGGCTTTCTTCGAAATCTCTTCGGTATTCCATGCGGCGATATTAATGAGCAGGAAACCGGCATTGAAGTAACCCTCTGCCAGGCCCGGTGTCGACAGCGTTTCCGCGCGTTTTGTCCACCATGCGGTATTGCCTTCCATCACCACTGCCGCAATCTCGTTATCGGTAAAGCGAAGATCAATGAGTTCCTGAACGCTTCCTTTACAGCCGATATCCGCATCCAGATAAAGCACTTTATCGCTTTTACCTGCAAAATAATCGGCGATGATGAAACGGAAGTACGTCGCGTAACTCCAGTTTTTAGTGCTGGGTAAGGACTTGAGCGTATCGCAATTCACCAGATAGATAACAATACGAGCCTGATACTGTTTCGCAAGCGCGGCAAATTTCTCTCGCACGCTGTCGGTCAGAAAATCAGTAAAAACGTGGAACGCCAGGCGATTATTGCGATTAGCAAACAGGATCGATGCTATTGAAATACCGCAGCCGTACAGGAAATTCTTATCAATCCCGTAAGCAATATCGAACGCGCCACTCTCTGAATCAGGCAGATAATTGTAGTCATTGACTGAGAGAATGACGTCTCTCTCATCAAAGTAAGTCTGGTTCATTAATCACTCTTTCTCATCAATACGATGAATCAACGTTTCGCAATAGTGTTATCTGGCTTTTCACTAACCGTCAGGCATGCAGAAAAATCGTAGGCTAGTTTTTCGTCTTGCGAAACAAATAAATAACTCAGGGCTACAGATGCTTTCTTAAAGTCCGCTCTCTGATACGTTCGGCTTTTGCTGCTGCCTGAACCATCAGATTTTTCTCGTCATGCAGAATATCCCGCAGCGGCTTCGCAAAATAAACCTTCAAAAAGCGGAAGATATCTCGCTGGGTCAATCCAATGTTCATCGATGAAAAATAGAGCCCAATCAGGTCTTTATCACGCCAGCGCAACGGTACCTGACTGCGCATTTGCGCGCGATGCAGGTCGATAACCGAAATCTTCAGATTCTCTTCATTGCCATCAAACGGCAGATGTAGCAGAAAGTGACAGATATAACAGTCGCGATGGTTAATCCCCGCGAGGTGCATCTTTCTTACCATTGTCGCGACACGGTTGATGATCATCCGTTTTACGCGCGGCTGCGGCGGATTGTTGACCCAATCTGCACAGTAATCTTCCAGACTGATCGTCGGGGTCAGATCTTCGGTGATGATAAACGACACTTTGCGCACAGGGTTCAGACCTTTTTCGCCGTAACCCACGCCGCACATAGTATCTACGCCGACATCGCGCAATTTATGGATCGCGTTCCACTCTCTGTCTGCACCGAGCACCGGCATACGCAGCGAAAGCAGATTTTTCACCACTTCTTTCATCGCGGTGCCGCGGTGCCACTTCAGGAAGTAGCTTTTCCCGGCCAGTTCAAAACGCAGCGTACGACGCGTTTCCAGCTCTCTGAAAACTTCCCCCTGCAGCTTTTTCACCTCTTCAAACGGATCTTTTCCGCGCCAGAGGGTCGCAAGAGGTTCTTTCAACTCAACCATGGACATCACCAATTATGATATCAGCCGCCTTCTCAGGCAGGCTGTAGAGATCCTGCGTATCCGCATAATGGCGGGCATTTTCGGCCCACGCCTGACGGAGTTGCGGATTCGTCAATGCATTGCGTAGCGCATCATTAAGCGCTGACTGCTTCCAGGGCTCGCCCAGCACCTCGCCGCAGTTTGCCGCCGCGATGTAGTGCGCATAGCCGCAAACTTCACTTACCAACACCGGCAGGCCGCCGGTAATCGCTTCGAGCAGCACAATCCCGGCTGCTTCCTGATAAGCTGGATGCAGTAACACATCGGCGGCGGCCATCAGTTCAGAGACGTCATTACGCCCCGAGAAAAAGTGGACGTTCTCACGCACGCCACGCTTCGTGGCCAGCGCTTCAAATCGACCGGGTTTATCCTGCCCGACCACATAAAGCGTGGTTTTGCAGCGAAGGGCATCCGGTAGCGCCGCCAGTGCTTCAATCGAGCGGTCCACACCTTTTCGGCTGAAATCGGAACCGACCTGAAGCAACAAGAAATCGTGTTCACCAATGCCGTTTTTCGCGCGATACACTGTGCGAGCATCAGGAATTTGCTGACTATATTTGCGATCCGGGTAAATCCCCGGCGGCAAAATATGGAAGCGCTCAGGCTCGGTTTGATAATGCTTCTGGAAATCGGCGATCTGCTTATTCGTCAGCATCAGTAACTGTGTGGATTTGCCTTTCTCAAACGTAGCGCGTTCAAACGCCGCGTAGTGACGATAACGAGCGGTCAGTCGATAGAAAAAACCTTTCTCCTGCGCCACTTTCTCGGCATAACAAACGTCGGCGGCGTAATAAACATCCAGACCCGGCATTTTATTGAAACCAATAATACGATCCGCAGGATGCGCTTTCAGATGCGCCTGCACCCACGCGTAATACTCGGCGTTACGCCCGTGATTGGTTCGCGATTTCACCGGAACGGTAATCAATTCAAACTCAGCCGGGCAGTCTCCCTGCCAGGATTGCGTATAAACGCGAACGTGGTGGCCGCGCGCCGCAACGGTTTGGGCGATGCGCAAAAAATCGCGCTGCAGGCCACCGAACGGAAAATATTTATAGAGACAGAAGGCGACAATCATAGCGCCTCTCCCGGCGGCAACATTTTCTCCGTTGCCGCAATCACATCGGCGGCAGGAATAACGGACATGTATTTTTTATTGCGATCGAGCTGCGAGCGCGGCGGCATCGCCTGATAATTCCCGGCCCAGAACTGAATAATATTTTCCGTCCAGGGGCGCCAGAAAACATGATCGGTTGCGCCAAACAGACAAATCACCGGCGTTTTTACCGCAGCGGCAATGTGACCGGGTGCCGAATCGACGCCAATAAACAGTACGGCGTGGTCGATTAACGCGCCCAGTTCAGGAAAGCGCGTTTTTCCCGCAAGCCCCGTTACCGGGCGAGATTTACACTGCGCGGCGATATCTTCCACACAAGCGAGATCCTCCGCGCTGGGCCCGGAGGTCAGCACGACCTGATAACCACGCTGCTGGAGCGAATCGATGACCTGCGCGAATTTATCGTTATCCCAGCACTTGAACGGTTGGCGTGCGGTCGGTTGAATAACGACATAGTGGTCACCCACGCCGAAAGCATCCAGTTGCTGCCGCATACGCTCCCAATGTTCTGGGGCGTAGGGCATGGATGTTTCCTGACAGATTTGAGTTAACCCCAGCGGCGCCAGCGCAGAGAGATTGCGTAGCACGCAGTGTTCGCCCTGAAACGGCGCAAGGTGGGTAAAACTTTTTTTCCAGAATGCCGACTGGCGATGGGCAAAATCCTGTGAGATTTTGACTTTAGCGTTCAACAAACGCACCAGCACCGCAATCATCCATTGATCGGTCAGATTGACAATCAGGTCATACTGATTCGCCCGCAGGGTTTTCACCAATCCGTAAAAATTCGCTATTTTCGCGGTTGCCGCTGTGCCTTTATTACTGATGCCATATAACGCATTGATTTGCGGATTTTCCGAAATAATGGGGATCGTATCCTGATACAGCAGCATATCGATTTTCGCATCAGGGTAATTACGTTTCAGCGTGCTGATAACTGGCGTAGTCAGCAACATATCCCCATGAAAACGCATTTTAATAACCAGAATTCGGGTGAACGTTTTTTCCACAAGCGGCTCTTTATGATGATAATAACCAGTCGAAATTGAAAAAAAGGCACGCTACCGCCCCAGGCTCACAGTTACCTGAATACTGACGTCGTGCTCTAATTGCGGCTTAGTGTATCACTTATTCCTAAGCAAACCGAATTGAATATTTTTTAACCTCAATTAAGTATATTCTTTTTTAAAACAATGAGTAATATGCTTACGCAACGGGTTTACTTTAAGAGTAAGACCGTTGAGCCACGCCTCAACAACCTCAATTAATCATATAAAAAAGCAAATATAGTTTAACGTTTAATGGTGCAAAGCCCTTTTTCCCGCTAAATCAGCTCAAATCGGCAAAAATGATGGTAAAGGTTGGGCTAAATACTTAGAATCCTCAGCACATTCCTAAGCCAGCTGCGTACTATGCTCCAATTGCTCTACACATCTCTCCTCTACCTTATTCAGCCTTTGATCTGGATACGGCTTTGGGTGCGTGGACGTAAAGCGCCGGCATATCGCAAACGCTGGGGTGAGCGCTACGGTTTTTATCGTAAGCCACTGATGCCGGGCGGCATTATGCTGCACTCGGTTTCCGTCGGTGAAACTCTGGCGGCCATTCCGCTGGTGCGCGCGCTCCGCCATCGCTATCCCGACCTGCCGATTACTGTGACCACCATGACGCCCACAGGCTCTGAGCGCGTCCTTTCCGCCTTCGGCAGTGACGTACAGCACGTCTATCTTCCTTACGATCTCCCGGACGCTATCAGTCGTTTTCTCGATAAAGTCGACCCCAAGCTGGTGCTGATTATGGAGACCGAGCTGTGGCCGAACCTTATTGCCGCGCTGCATAAACGTAAAATCCCGCTGGTGATTGCCAACGCACGTCTTTCTGCGCGCTCCGCAGCGGGTTATGCCAAGCTCGGCAAGTTTGTACAGACGCTGCTACGCCGCATCACGCTAATTGCCGCGCAAAACGAAGAAGACGGCGAACGGTTTATCGCGCTGGGTGCGAAACGCAATCAACTCTCCGTTACCGGTAGCCTGAAATTTGATATCTCCGTCACGCCACAACTGGCGACAAAGGCTATTACCCTGCGCCGCCAGTGGGCGCCGCATCGCCCGGTATGGATTGCCACCAGTACGCACGAAGGCGAAGAGAGCATCATGCTGGAAACACATCAGCAGTTGCTAAAAACCTTCCCCGACCTGCTGTTGATTCTGGTCCCGCGCCATCCGGAACGTTTCCCGGACACCATCAATCTGGTACGCCAGGCAGGTTTAAGCTTTATTACTCGCTCCTCTGGTGAAGTTCCCTCGGCAGGCACCCAGGTTGTCGTGGGCGACACAATGGGCGAACTGATGCTGCTTTACGGTATTGCGGATCTCGCTTTTGTGGGCGGTTCGCTGGTTGAGCGTGGTGGTCATAACCCGCTGGAAGCGGCGGCGCACGCCATTCCGGTGCTTATGGGGCCGCATACTTTCAACTTTAAAGACATCTGCGCGCGTCTCGATCAGGCCAGCGGCCTGATTACGGTGACCGACGCTGCGTCGCTGGCGAAAGAGATCTCCTCTTTACTGACCGACGAAGATTATCGTAACTTCTACGGTCGACACGCAGTTGAAGTGCTCTATCAAAACCAGGGCGCGCTACAGCGCATGCTGCAACTGCTGGAACCTTATCTGCCACCCAGAGCGCACTGAGGCTGTCATGCAAAAACGGGCGATTTATCCAGGCACGTTCGATCCCATTACTAACGGACATATCGATATCATTACCCGCGCGAGCAAAATGTTCGATCGGGTGATTCTGGCGATTGCCGCCAGCCCCAGCAAGAAACCGATGTTTGATCTCAATGAACGCGTCGCGCTGGCCCAGCAGGCGATTGTGCATCTGGATAACGTGGAAGTTGTCGGTTTTAGCGATTTAATGGCCAACTTTGCGCGCGATAGGCAGGCCACTATTTTGATTCGCGGCCTGCGCGCGGTGGCCGATTTCGAATATGAAATGCAGCTGGCGCACATGAACCGTCACCTGATGCCGGAGCTGGAAAGCGTTTTCCTGATGCCGTCAAAAGAGTGGTCGTTTATCTCCTCTTCTTTAGTCAAAGAGGTAGCGCGCCATCAGGGTGATGTCACCGACTTTTTGCCGCCTAACGTCCATCAGGCGTTAATGGAAAAGCTCAAATAGGTGTTTGCCGGATGGCGTCATCCGGCTCGCAGCCCGCTCATTTCTGACACTGACGACAATAGAACGTCGCGCGCTGCGCGTGTTTGGTGGCAATAATCGGCGTACCACACACCCGGCAAGGCTCGCCCTTGCGACCGTACACCTGTAGCTCCTGGGCAAAGTAGCCCGGCTTACCGTCGCTTTGCAGGAAGTCTTTCAGCGTCGTTCCACCCTGCTCAATAGAGCGCAGCAAGACCGCCTTAATAGTGCTTACCAGCAGCGCACACTCCTGCGGCGACAGCGAGGACGCGAGTCGATCAGGATGAATCCCCGCCGCAAACAGCGATTCACTGGCATAAATATTCCCAACCCCAACGACCAGCTTGTTATCCATCAGCCAGGGCTTAATCGCTGTTTTCTTTTTCGCGCACTTCTGTTGCAGATACTCTGCGCTGAATTCGTCACTCAGCGGCTCAGGGCCGAGATGCGCCAGCACATTGTGACCTTCCAGCTCTTTGGCCCACAGCCAGGCACCAAAACGACGCGGGTCCGTATATCGCAGCACTTTGCCGTTACTCATCACCAGATCGACGTGGTCGTGCTTTTCTGCCGGAAGTTCTTCCGTCAATATGCGCAGACTTCCCGACATGCCAAGGTGGATGATAATCCAGCCATCCGGCAGCTCCAGCAGCAGATATTTGGCGCGACGTTGAACGCTGAGGACGGGTTTGTCGCTCAGGCGGTGAATTTCATCGGAGACGGGCCAGCGCAGGCGTCCGTTGCGGATGATCGCATACTGGATGGTGGCGCCAACCAGATGCGGTTCAATGCCGCGGCGGCTGGTTTCAACTTCGGGTAATTCAGGCATAACGTCTCCGACTGTTTAACTGATGTCTTCAATATGGGGACGGCCAGAAAACAAAAAACCCCGCCGGAGCGAGGTTTTTCGTGACATCGAATCTAAAATTATTTGATTTTAGCTTCTTTGTACAGAACGTGCTGACGGACAACTGGATCGAATTTTTTCAGTTCCAGTTTTTCCGGCTTAGTACGTTTGTTCTTCGTAGTGGTATAGAAGTGACCAGTACCAGCAGAAGAAACCAGCTTGATTTTCTCACGAATACCTTTAGCCATGATTTATTTCCTCTAAGTACTTAGTACTTTTCGCCACGGGCACGCAGTTCAGCCAGAACTGTATCGATGCCTTTTTTATCGATTACACGCATACCTTTAGCAGATACGCGCAGGGTGACAAAACGCTTCTCGCTCTCAACCCAGAAACGGTGAGAGTGCAGGTTCGGCAGGAAACGGCGTTTAGTCGCGTTCAGTGCGTGGGAACGGTTGTTACCGGTCACCGGACGCTTGCCAGTAACTTGGCAGACTCGGGACATGTCTATTCTCCAAAAATCAAATTAGCTCGAGCTTCGTATGGGGTATCGGCGCCTCGTCAGGCTTTACAGCCCGGTCATCGCATAGTTCTAAGTGAACTCTCGATTGCCAGGCCCAAATGCCAAACCCGAGATTCTCAAAGGTGGCGTAGTATACGCTGACCCGGCGTTATGCTCAAGTCCCGAACAGACAAAGATCCCGGTGGATCGCGTAATTATCGGCTAAATCCAGCCGCGTTCGGCAAAAGAGACATACTCACCTCGCCCAATAACAAGGTGGTCAAGGACGCGTATATCCATGAATTGGCATGATTTTACCACCCTTTCAGTGATAAGTCTGTCTGATTTACTGGGTTCAGCACTGCCTGAAGGATGATTATGCGCCAGGATCACCGCGGCCGCGTTCACTTTGATGGCTTCTCGTACAATTTCGCGCGGATGCACCTCCACGTGACTGAGTGTGCCGGCAAAAAGCCGGCTGTGTTTGAGCACCCTGTTCTGGTTATCGAGAAAGATCACGATAAAGATCTCGCGCATTTCATCACTGAGCTGACTTTGCAAAAATTCACGGGTCATCTCCGGGCTGAGTAACGCATTCTTCGCCAGCACCCGCAGGCTGAAATAGCGCCGCGCCAGCTCGGCAATACCTTTTAGCTGTGCGCACTTCGCCAGCCCCATACCATATTGCTCGGTGATGTCTTGCTCTGAAGCCGAAAGCAGCCCATACAGCGAGCCGAAGTGATGCAGTAAATCACGCGACCAGGTCATGACGTCTTTGTCCCGCGTGCCGGTGCGCAAAAACAGCGCTAACAATTCCACATCTGACAGCGATTCGATGCCCATTTTCTGCATTTTTTCGCGCGGCATCAGCGCATCTGAGCTATCCATAACGGCTCCTCCCTGACAATATTCGCCATCCTGCCACAGCAATGCACGACCTGCGCGGGTCACTTTTTACTCTTGCGTAGCCCCTCGCAAAGTGGATACTCCCTAACCGCACGACCCCGAAAATATTGTGATAAAATCCCACTTTCAGATGAACTCGACAGGAAAGAATCATGATGAGCCTGGCCGGAAAAAAAATTGTTCTCGGCGTGAGCGGCGGTATCGCGGCCTATAAAGCCCCCGAACTGGTGCGCCGTCTGCGCGACCGTGGTGCCGAGGTGCGCGTTGCCATGACCGAGGCGGCGAAAGCTTTCATCACCCCGCTGAGCCTGCAAGCCGTCTCCGGATATCCGGTTTCCGACAGTCTCCTCGACCCGGCAGCAGAAGCAGCAATGGGCCACATTGAGCTGGGTAAGTGGGCGGATCTCGTGATTCTCGCCCCTGCCACGGCAGACCTCATCGCTCGCGTAGCGGCCGGTATGGCTAACGATTTGGTATCCACCATTTGCCTGGCGACGCCATCGCCGGTTGCCGTGGTGCCTGCGATGAATCAGCAGATGTATCGTGCGGCGGCCACGCAGCATAATCTGTCAGTGCTGGCCTCTCGCGACCTGCTTATCTGGGGCCCGGATAGCGGAAGCCAGGCCTGCGGCGATATCGGGCCGGGCCGCATGCTCGACCCATTAACCATCGTTGATATGGCTGCGGCGCATTTCTCGCCTGTCAAAGATCTGCAACATCTGAACATCATGATTACGGCTGGCCCCACCCGCGAGCCGTTAGATCCCGTTCGCTATATCAGCAATCACAGCTCCGGCAAGATGGGCTTTGCGATTGCTGAGGCTGCCGCACAGCGCGGCGCGAATGTCACTCTGGTGAGCGGCCCGGTTTCGCTCGCGACGCCTGCCTTCGTACAGCGCATTGACGTGACAACCGCGCAGGAGATGAATGCCGCCGTTCAGGCTGGCGCGCAAAAGCAGCATATTTTCATTGGCTGTGCCGCCGTCGCGGATTATCGTGCCGCCGTGATTGCCGAGGAAAAAATTAAAAAACAGGACACACAGGGCGATGAATTCACTATCAAAATGGTGAAAAACCCGGACATCGTAGCAGGCGTTGCCGCGCTAAAAACGCACCGCCCTTACGTCGTCGGATTTGCCGCCGAAACAAATAATGTGGAAGAATATGCGCGGCAAAAACGCGCCCGCAAAAACCTCGATCTGATCTGCGCTAACGATGTATCACAGGCAAATCAAGGCTTTAATAGCGATAACAATGCATTACACCTTTTCTGGCAGGACGGCGATAAACGCTTACCGTTAAGCAGCAAAGCGCTGCTGGGCCAACTTTTACTGAACGAGATCGTTACCCGTTATGATGAAAAAAATCGACGTTAAGATTCTGGACCCGCGTATTGGTCAGGAATTCCCGCTGCCAACTTATGCCACACCTGGCTCTGCCGGGCTGGATCTGCGTGCCTGCCTTGATAGCGCCATTGTGCTGGAACCGGGCCAAACGACACTGCTGCCAACCGGGCTGGCGATTCACATCGCTGATCCCTCTCTGGCGGCGATGATGCTGCCGCGCTCGGGTCTGGGCCACAAACACGGTATCGTTCTGGGCAACCTGGTCGGCCTTATTGATTCTGATTATCAGGGGCAACTGATGGTTTCTATCTGGAACCGTGGGCAAACCACCTTCACCATCGAACCGGGTGAACGTGTCGCACAAATGATTATTGTGCCGGTCGTACAGGCCGAGTTTAATCTGGTTGAAGATTTCGATGCCACCGAACGTGGCGAAGGCGGCTTCGGCCACTCCGGGCGTCAGTAACCGGTTCTGTCTCTGCCCGGCTTGATGCGGGGCGGAGACATTTGAACGCATCCCACAGCGTCATAATGCAATAACATCACTGCAAATTTGGATTTGCGGTCACTGTGTGGATGTCTGCCTGACGAGCATTTATTTTCAGGGGTATTTTAGAACATGGCAGAAAAGCAAACTGCGAAACGGAATCGTCGCGAAGAAATACTTCAATCTCTGGCGCTGATGCTTGAATCCAGTGATGGTAGCCAACGCATTACTACGGCAAAGCTGGCGGCTTCTGTGGGCGTTTCCGAAGCCGCGCTCTATCGACACTTTCCCAGCAAAACACGCATGTTCGATAGCCTTATCGAGTTTATCGAAGATAGCCTGATTACCCGCATCAACCTGATTTTAAAAGATGAAAAGGACACTACCGCGCGTCTGCGCCTGATTGTTCTGCTTATTCTCGGGTTTGGTGAACGTAATCCTGGCCTGACGCGTATTCTTACCGGTCACGCGCTAATGTTCGAACAGGATCGCCTGCAGGGGCGTATCAACCAGCTTTTCGAACGCATTGAAGCCCAGTTGCGCCAGGTACTGCGCGAGCGGAAAATGCGTGAAGGTGAAGGCTACGAGACGGATGAAACCCTGCTGGCAAGTCAGCTGCTCGCCTTCTGTGAAGGAATGCTCTCTCGTTTTGTCCGCAGCGAATTCAAATATCGCCCTACCGACGATTTTGACGCCCGCTGGCCGCTCATGGCCACGCAGCTTCGCTAACGTGTTTCAGGCAGAGCAATCTGCCTTATCATTTGCTGCACGTCACGCAGCGCCCTCCTGAATGCCCGGTCATCCGGGTTAACCTGTAGCAGCCAGGCGATTTTCCCCTGCAAACGCTGAAGGTAACACAGCGCCGATTCTGTCGATTTTCCGCTGTGACTCAGATGAGCCGCAACGCCAAATTTCAGACAGTAGTGCACTTCCTGGCGCAACAATCGGCGTTGTTCCCGGGAAATGTGCAGCTTTTCGTTCACCACGATCCCCGTTACCGTCTGTTGTTTATATGCTGGTATCAATGCAGTTTTGCGTTTATTCAGCCGCAGCCCCAGTTCAGCCAGCAGCGCCGCCGCTTTATTACGCACCTGCCGGGCGGAAAATTCGCCGGAAAAAGTCATATCGTCGCAGTAGCGGGTATAAACAATATGCCGCTCCTGACACCAGCGGCCCATCCGTTCATCAAAACGCCGCATGACCAGGTTAGAAATCGCCGGCGAGGTGGCCGCCCCCTGCGGTAACGCATCGCGATAACAACAAAGTTGGGTCAGCATCGTCACCACAGCGTTGGGTAGTGTGGTCTGGCGGAAAACCCGCCACACCAGTAACCCACTGATATTGTCAAAAAAGCCTTCAATGTCGAGCTTCAGAATCTGCGATTGAGAAAGGTGAGGCCGCGCGTTGTGAACCACGGTACTACCTGGGCGATAGGCCGTTGCAAAGGGTGAAACAGGGAAATGAGAGAGGACGTTCCTGAGGATATTGCGCTGCACCGTTTTCAACAAATAATCAGGCGCCAGGATCTGTCGCTCACCGCCGTCGCGCTTTGACAACACGATAGTCCGGTAATGCTTCGATGTGCTGTTGCTGAGTGCATACAGCCGGCGTATCTCTTCGTTCGCGCTCCAGCCCGGAGAGCTAAATAAGTCCAGCGCCAGAAGGCAAACCCGGGTCGCATCCATTCAACGCTCCACATCGCTGAGAAAAGTGGGTGCCAACAGCGGCGATACTCGAAAACCATCCCGAAGGCGTGGAAATGTACTTCGCGCGACAGCGCGCGCACGTGAAACGTGCCGAGGTACAATGGAACGACTTTGGGTATATGAGTGAACTGCGGGCGTGAAGTCGGCGACTCGCCGACCCTTCTGGATAACTCCAGAAACGCTATCGCCACTGCTGACACAGAAAGCATAACATGGGCATGACGGGGAAAACTATTCGGCATATCACGCTGCGGGCGGAACCCGCAGCGTAATGAATCAGACGCCGTAAGCTTCGCGATAGGCGCGAACGGCGGCAAGATGCTCCGCCATTTCTGGTTTTTCTTCCAGATAGGCAATCAGGTCTTTCAGGGTGATGATGGAGATAACTTTGCAACCGTAGTCGCGCTCCACTTCCTGAATCGCAGAAATCTCGCCACGGCCACGCTCCTGACGATCGAGAGAGAGCAGTACGCCAGCCAGTGTCGCGCCGTTAGCCTGGATGATTTCCATTGATTCGCGGATCGCCGTGCCTGCGGTGATCACATCATCCACCAGCATCACGCGACCCTGTAGTGGGCTACCCACCAGGCTACCGCCCTCACCGTGGTCTTTCGCTTCTTTACGATTGAAGCAGTACGGTAGATCGCGGTCATGATGCTCCGCCAGCGCAACCGCGGTGGTGGTGGCAATCGGAATACCCTTGTAGGCCGGGCCAAACAGCAGGTCGAAATCGATCGCGGAATCGACCAGCGCTTCGGCGTAGAAGCGGCCTAACAACGCCAGATCGCGCCCGGTATTAAACAGCCCGGCGTTGAAGAAATAGGGGCTCTTGCGCCCGGATTTCAGCGTAAATTCGCCAAACTTCAGTACCTGCTTGCTAAGCGCAAATTCAATAAACTGGCGCTGATACGGTTTCATGGATTCGCTCCTTACTTACTTTTCTACGGACAAAAAAAAGGCGACTCATCAGTCGCCTTAAAAATCAGTTTTCCAACGCCGCCTTCTGCGTCGCTACAATGGATTCGATACCCCCTCGGGCCAACGCCAGCAAGGTGAGTAGCTCTTCGTGGCTGAACGGCTCGCCTTCTGCGGTGCCCTGCACCTCAATCATGCGGCCATCTTCCATCATCACCACGTTCATGTCGGTTTCTGCCGCCGAATCTTCAACGTACTCGAGGTCACAACGCGCTTCACCATCGACAATGCCAACGGAAACCGCGGCCACCATACCTTTCATTGGGTTGGTTTTCAGTTTGCCGGCAGCAACCAGTTTGTTCAGCGCATCGGCCAATGCCACGCAGGCACCGGTGATAGATGCAGTACGGGTGCCGCCATCGGCCTGAATCACGTCACAGTCGAGGGTGATGGTGAACTCGCCCAGCGCTTTCAGATCAACCGCCGCGCGCAGCGCACGTGCAATCAGGCGCTGAATTTCCATGGTACGACCGCCCTGCTTGCCCTTCGCCGCTTCGCGTGCGTTACGGGTGTGGGTGGCGCGGGGTAACATGCCATATTCTGCGGTGATCCAACCCTGGCCCTGACCTTTCAGAAAACGTGGCACGCTCTCTTCTACAGAGGCAGTGCACAGGACTTTGGTTTCACCGAATTCGACGAGCACGGAGCCTTCAGCGTGTTTTGTATAATTACGGGTCAGGGTGACGGGACGCACCTGGTTAGCGCTACGGCCTGCTGGACGCATGATAAAATCTCCGGCTTGAAACGAATGTGGCTGCGCATTATACGGACTTCCGGCGGTTATTCCTATCCTGGCAGGTGAGGGATAGCTATAATCCCTCCATCACTCCTTTAAAAACAGGAACGTCTATGATCCGCAGTATGACCGCCTACGCCCGCCATGAAATCAAGGGCCAATGGGGCAGTGCCTCCTGGGAACTGCGCTCAGTGAACCAGCGTTATCTCGAAACCTATTTCCGTCTGCCTGAGCAGTTCCGCAGCCTGGAGCCGGTAGTCCGCGAGCGTCTGCGCACGCGTCTGACGCGCGGTAAAGTCGAATGCACCCTGCGTTTTGAGCCTGACGCCAGCGCACAGGGCGAGCTGATCCTCAACGAGAAACTGGCTAAACAGCTGGTTAACGCGGCAAACTGGGTCAAAATGCAGAGCGACGAAGGCGAGATTAATCCGGTCGATATTCTGCGCTGGCCGGGCGTGATGGCAGCACAGGAACAGGATCTGGACGCCATTACCACTGAAATTCTTTCGGCGCTGGATAAAGCCCTGGATGCCTTCATCATCGCCCGCGAAACAGAAGGTCAGGCGCTGAAAGCATTGATCGAACAACGCCTGGAAGGCGTCAGCAATGAAGTCACCAAAGTGCGTGCACATATGCCGGAAATTCTGCAATGGCAGCGTGAACGCCTGGTCGCCAAACTGGAAGATGCCGAAGTTCAGCTGGAAAATAACCGCCTTGAGCAAGAACTGGTGCTGATGGCGCAGCGTATTGATGTCGCCGAAGAGCTTGACCGTCTGGAAGCGCACGTTAAAGAAACCTATAACATCCTGAAGAAGAAAGAGGCCGTTGGTCGTCGTCTCGACTTTATGATGCAGGAATTTAACCGCGAGTCGAATACCCTGGCGTCGAAATCCATCAATGCCGATGTGACAAATTCTGCTATCGAACTTAAAGTTTTGATTGAGCAGATGCGCGAACAGATCCAGAACATCGAGTAATCGGTTCTTCGTTGGCCCACCTCATGTGGGCCACTTTAGTTTTTCTAAGTTAAAATTCGTTGTTGAAAATGCTTCAACCCCGTTAAGCCTCAGCCAAACAAAATTCCGCCATTACTTTTTCTAAGCCAAATCCCTTCACCTTAGAAAATCTCAATCGTGACGCCGCGCACAAATCGTTACCCTTCCGCCATCGATTTCGGGGGCTCATATGTTATTGCATGTTCTTTACCTTATCGGCATTACCGCCGAAGCCATGACCGGCGCGCTGGCTGCCGGGCGTCGACGCATGGATACCTTTGGGGTCATTATCATCGCGACCGCCACAGCGCTTGGCGGCGGTTCGGTGCGTGATATCCTGCTAGGCCACTATCCGCTGGGCTGGGTGAAGCACCCGGAATACGTGATTATCGTGGCAACAGCGGCAGTGTTGACGACTATTGTGGCCCCGGTCATGCCCTATTTGCGTAAGGTGTTTCTGGTGCTGGATGCGCTGGGCCTGGTGGTATTTTCCATCATCGGCGCGCAAATCGCGCTGGACATGGGCGAAGGCCCGGTCATCGCGACCATTGCTGCCGTCGTCACCGGCGTCTTTGGCGGTGTGCTGCGCGATATGTTCTGTAAGCGCATTCCCCTGGTGTTTCAGAAAGAACTTTACGCGGGCGTGTCGTTTTCCGCCGCCGTGCTCTATGTTGCCCTGCAGCACTATGTTAGCAACCAGGACGTCGTGGTGATCGCCACCCTGCTGTTTGGCTTCACAGCCCGCCTGCTGGCGCTGCGTTTGAAGCTGGGCCTGCCGGTGTTTTATTACAAGCACAACGCGCACTGAGTTTAAAATCCGGGGATTTTCTGGCTGGCAAGCCACTGCGCCAGCCGGGAAATGTCCGGATGATGTACCGCCTCTACCATCTGCTGCGCGCGCAGGTTTCCCATACCTGGCAAGCGTTGCCAGTCCTGAGCGCTTCTCGACGCCAACGTATCCCAGCGGTTATCCGCCAGCGCACCCAGCGCCGCTTTGCTCAGCGGTAAGCCAAACGCCGTCACCCAGCGTTTGAACGGTTGCTGGCGTACCAGGTTGAATTGATGCCATAACTGCGTCGCACGGGAGGGTGTAATACCTGGCGTGCGGCGCAGTTGTTCCGGCGTCAGTGCCAGCCATGAGAAAAGATGTTCGAAAGATTGTGCCTGATGCAGCGTCTGCCAGCCCGCGCGGCCCAGTCCATCAATATCAAAAACCGCCTTCGAACTCAGCCATTCCAGCCGCGCTATAAACCGCTCTTCGCAGCCGGGCGTAGCGTAAAAGCAGGTGAGCGCATTGTATTTCTGCAAAGGCAGCGTGGGCTTGATACGCTGCGTACTGCGCCATACCACGCTATCAATGCGTGGGATCCCCTGTCCAGCCAGGCTGACCAGCACCTGATCGCCCTCGGCGATATCCAGTGTTTGCCAGCGTGCGACTGAACCGATATTCACCCGCTGAACCTGTTTATCATCCAGCTTCACCGGCACAAGCTGGGCGACGACGGCAATCTTTCCTGTACGCCCCACCGTGAAGCTTACGTTTTTTACCTCAGCCACCTGTGCTGCCGGAACATATTTCCAGGCGACAACCCAACTGCCCTGCGTGGGTAGCCAGTGTTTCCCTTCTGGCTCATCGGCTGAGCGAACCACCACGCCATCGGTCACGAACGGCAGCGGCGAGGTAAACCAGCGGTCGCGCCAGCTCGCAATATCTTCAACCCGCATCACCGGTTTCGTGTAACGCTGCGCCAGCGGAAAGCCAGCCTGGCTCAGCAAGGCCAGCCGCTCTTCCATATGCTGCGGCCCATCAGGCCACGCCCAGATAAACACGCCAAGATTCGCCAGCGTTTTACTTTCACTTCGTTGCATCAGAGCACCGGCGACCTTAGCGCGGGCATTCACGCCCCCCATCTGCTTTTGAATATGGGCGTTGCGCTGCAGGAAAATCTCCCCCTGCAGCACACTTTCCGCCAGCCTGCCTGTGACGGTTTTGGGAATATCCGGGATGTGCCGCGCTTTCTCGGTCCAGTCTTCCCCTTTTAGCCCATCGCCACGGCTGATGACCTGCAGCAAGCGTCCCTGGTGATAAACCAGCGTCACCGCGACGCCATCGACCTTAGGCTGTACCCAGAAATTGTTTTTCCCTGCCATCCACTGACTGACCGCTTGCGCATCTGCCAGCTTCTGTACGCCTGTATGGGCAACCGGATGCATAGTGCCGGAAATCTGCCCCGGTGGCGTGCTCTCAGCCTCTTCGGCATAGCCAAAGCAGCGCTGCCACTGCGTCAATCGCGCTGAGAGCTGATCGTAAACGCCGTCGTTCACCTCGCTCGCGCCCTGCCGCCAGTAATCATCATTCCAGCGTGCAATTTGCATCGTAAGCTGCGCAACTTCTTGTTTCGCACGAGCAGGAGCCCAGGCAGGGCAAGTTGCCTGAGCCCCCGTTACGGTCGCGATTAACAGCAGCAGTATCCTTTTCACTTTCGCCCCTCCTTTTGCACTGTAAAGGCGTTGTACCGCCAGGCGAAAAAGATTGCGAATGCCTCATGCGAATTCCCCGAGGAGGCTTCCAGGGAAATTGATTTGTTGCAGCAACAGGTAAGGAAATCAGGAAAGTGGCACGCAAAATGAAAGAAACCAGCGCAAAAAGTGTGACAAAGACTACGTCACGATGCGCCGACGTGTATAATAAGCCCGTATGTAGAACTTCATTGCTGGCAACATACACAAATACTCATGGCTCAAGGCACGCTTTATATTGTTTCTGCCCCCAGTGGCGCAGGTAAATCCAGCCTGATTCAGGCTTTATTGAAAACCCAACCGTTATACGACACTCAGGTTTCTGTTTCGCATACCACGCGCGCGCCGCGTCCGGGTGAAGTGCACGGTGAACATTATTACTTTGTGAATCATGACGAATTCAAAAACATGATTAGCAGAGACGCGTTTCTTGAACATGCGGAAGTGTTTGGTAATTACTACGGCACTTCGCGTGAAACCATTGAGCAAGTGCTGGCAACGGGCGTCGATGTTTTCCTTGATATCGACTGGCAGGGCGCGCAGCAAATTCGCAGCAAAATGCCGCACGCGCGCAGTATTTTTATCCTGCCGCCGTCCAAAATTGAACTGGATCGCCGCCTGCGTGGCCGCGGTCAGGACAGCGAAGAGGTGATTACCAAACGAATGGCGCAGGCAGTTGCAGAAATGAGCCATTACGCGGAATATGATTACCTGATCGTGAACGACGATTTCGATACCGCTTTAGGCGATCTGAAAACGATTATCCGTGCTGAACGTCTGCGCATGAGCCGCCAAAAGCAGCGACATGACGCTTTAATCAGCAAACTATTGGCAGACTGAACCCACTTTCAGTATCATGCCCAGTCATTTCTTCACCTGTGGAGCATTAAAGTATGGCACGCGTAACTGTTCAGGACGCTGTAGAGAAAATTGGTAACCGTTTTGACCTGGTACTGGTCGCCGCGCGTCGCGCTCGTCAGATGCAGGTAGGCGGAAAGGATCCGCTGGTACCGGAAGAAAACGATAAAACCACAGTAATCGCACTGCGCGAAATCGAAGAAGGTCTGATCAACAACCAGATCCTCGACGTGCGCGAGCGCCAGGAACAGCAAGAGCAGGAAGCCGCTGAATTACAGGCCGTTACCGCTATTGCTGAAGGTCGTCGTTAATTACAGAGCGGGTCGCCCTTGTATCTGTTTGAAAGCCTGAATCAGCTGATTCAAAACTACCTGCCGGAAGATCAAATCAAACGTCTGCGGCAGGCGTACCTCGTTGCACGTGACGCTCACGAGGGCCAGACACGTTCAAGCGGTGAACCCTACATCACGCACCCGGTGGCGGTTGCCTGCATTCTGGCCGAGATGAAACTCGACTATGAAACGCTAATGGCGGCGCTGCTGCATGACGTGATTGAAGATACCCCTGCCACCTACCAGGATATGGAACAGCTTTTTGGTAAAAGCGTCGCCGAACTGGTAGAGGGGGTGTCGAAACTTGATAAACTCAAGTTCCGCGATAAGAAAGAGGCGCAGGCCGAAAACTTTCGCAAGATGATTATGGCGATGGTGCAGGATATCCGCGTCATTCTCATCAAACTCGCTGACCGTACCCACAACATGCGTACGCTGGGCTCACTTCGCCCGGACAAACGTCGCCGCATCGCCCGTGAAACCCTCGAAATCTACAGCCCGCTGGCACACCGTTTAGGTATCCATCACATCAAAACCGAACTCGAAGAGCTGGGTTTTGAGGCGCTGTATCCCAACCGTTACCGCGTGATCAAAGAAGTGGTGAAAGCCGCGCGCGGCAACCGTAAAGAGATGATCCAAAAAATCCTCTCAGAAATCGAAGGGCGTTTGCAGGAAGCGGGAATACCGTGCCGCGTCAGTGGTCGCGAGAAACATCTTTATTCGATTTACTGCAAAATGGTGCTCAAAGAGCAGCGTTTTCACTCGATCATGGATATCTACGCTTTCCGCGTGATCGTCAATGATTCCGATACCTGTTATCGCGTGCTCGGCCAGATGCACAGCCTGTATAAGCCGCGTCCAGGTCGCGTGAAAGACTACATCGCCATTCCAAAAGCGAATGGCTATCAATCTTTGCACACCTCAATGATTGGCCCACACGGTGTGCCGGTTGAGGTTCAGATCCGTACCGAAGATATGGATCAAATGGCAGAGATGGGTGTTGCCGCGCACTGGGCTTATAAAGAGCATGGCGAAACCAGTACTACCGCGCAAATCCGCGCCCAGCGCTGGATGCAGAGCCTGCTGGAGCTGCAACAGAGTGCCGGTAGCTCGTTTGAATTTATCGAGAGCGTTAAATCCGATCTCTTCCCGGATGAGATTTACGTTTTCACACCGGAAGGGCGTATTGTCGAACTGCCTGCCGGTGCAACGCCTGTCGACTTTGCGTACGCGGTGCATACCGATATCGGTCATGCCTGTGTGGGCGCACGCGTCGACCGTCAGCCTTACCCGCTGTCGCAGCCGCTCTCCAGCGGCCAAACCGTTGAAATCATTACCGCGCCGGGCGCTCGCCCAAATGCCGCGTGGCTCAACTTTGTCGTCAGCTCGAAAGCGCGCGCCAAAATTCGCCAGTTGCTGAAAAACCTCAAGCGCGATGATTCCGTAAGCCTGGGTCGTCGTCTGCTCAACCACGCGTTGGGTGGCAGCCGTAAGCTCGCGGAGATTCCGACAGAGCATATCCAGCGCGAACTGGATCGCATGAAACTCACCTCGCTTGACGATCTACTCGCTGAAATTGGCCTCGGCAACGCCATGAGCGTGGTGGTGGCGAAAAACCTGCAACAGGGCGAAGCGACACCTTCCGCGCCGGGTGCTTCTGGCCATGCGCATCTGCCTATTAAAGGCGCGGATGGCGTGCTGATCACCTTCGCAAAATGCTGCCGTCCCATTCCGGGCGACCCGATTATCGCTCACGTCAGCCCAGGCAAAGGTCTGGTTATCCACCATGAATCCTGTCGTAACATCCGTGGCTATCAGAAAGAGCCCGAGAAGTTTATGGCGGTTGAGTGGGACAAAGAGACTGAGCAGGAATTTATCACCGAAATTAAGGTTGATATGTTCAATCATCAGGGGGCACTGGCCAACCTGACGGCGGCAATCAATACGGCGACGTCCAATATTCAGAGCCTGAATACTGAAGAGAAAGATGGCCGCGTTTACAGCGCCTTCATCCGCCTGACGGCGCGCGACCGCGTACATCTGGCGAATATCATGCGCAAAATCCGCGTGATGCCGGACGTCATTAAAGTCACCCGTAACCGAAACTAGTTTTATGAATGCACAGCGTTATGCGCGAATTTGCGAGATGCTTGCCAGACGGCAGCCTGATCTGACCGTCTGTATGGAGCAGGTCCACAAACCCCATAACGTTTCTGCGATCATTCGTACCGCAGATGCTGTTGGCGTACATGAAGTGCACGCCGTCTGGCCGGGTAGCCGCATGCGCACCATGGCCTCTGCAGCGGCGGGCAGCAACAGTTGGGTGCAGGTAAAAACGCACCCGACGATTGGCGAAGCCGTTTCGCATCTTAAAGGGCGCGGCATGCAGGTTCTGGCGACCCATCTTTCTGATAAAGCCGTTGATTTTCGCGAAATCGATTATACCCGCCCGACCTGTATTTTAATGGGTCAGGAGAAAACCGGCATCACTCAGGAAGCGTTAGCACTCGCAGACCAGGATATTATTATTCCGATGATCGGGATGGTGCAGTCGCTCAACGTCTCCGTGGCCTCGGCGCTCATTCTGTATGAAGCACAACGCCAGCGGCAGAACGCAGGTATGTATCAACGTGAAAACAGTATGCTGCCGGACGACGAACAACAGCGCCTGCTTTTTGAAGGCGGTTATCCGGTGCTGGCAAATGTCGCGAAGCGCAAAGGCCTCCCCTACCCGCACGTCAACGATCGCGGTGAGATCGAAGCCGACGAGACCTGGTGGGCTACCATGCAGGCCACGAGGTAATCCATGCAAGGTCGCCTGTTAGATGCTGTTCCACTCAGTTCGCTAACGGGTGTTGGCGCAGCGCAAAGTCAGAAGCTCGCCAAAATTGGCCTGCATACGGTGCAGGATTTACTGCTTCACCTGCCGTTGCGCTACGAAGACCGCACTCAACTCTATCCTATTGGCGAACTACTGCCCGGTATCTATGCCACGGTAGAAGGCGAAGTTCTCAACTCAAACATTACGTTCGGCGGCCGCCGAATGATGACCTGCCAGATTAGCGACGGCACGGGCATCCTCACCATGCGCTTTTTCAACTTCAACGCGGCAATGAAAAACAGCCTTGCAACCGGGCGTCGCGTGCTGGCCTACGGTGAAGCGAAGCGCGGTAAATTTGGCGCGGAGATGATCCACCCGGAATATCGCGTGCAGGGCGATTTGAGCGCACCGGAATTGCAGGAGACGCTCACGCCGGTTTATCCGACCACCGAAGGCATTAAGCAGGCGACGCTGCGCAAGCTAACCGACCAGGCGTTGGATCTCCTCGATACCTGCGCCATTGCCGAGCTACTGCCGCCAGAACTGGCCTCCGGCATGATGAGCCTGCCGGAAGCGCTGCGCACCTTGCATCGCCCACCGCCATCGCTACAACTCAGCGACCTGGAAACCGGCAAGCATCCGGCCCAGCGACGCTTAATTCTGGAAGAGTTACTCGCCCATAACCTGAGCATGCTGGCGCTCCGCGCCGGGGCGCAACGCTACCATGCCCTGCCGCTGAGTGCACAGGGTGAGCTAAAAAATCAGTTTCTCGATTCGCTGCCGTTCAAACCCACCGGGGCGCAAACCCGCGTGGTGGCTGAAATTGAACGCGATATGGCCCTCGACGTGCCGATGATGCGTCTGGTGCAGGGCGATGTGGGCTCAGGCAAAACGCTGGTTGCCGCACTGGCAGCATTGAGGGCGATTGCCCACGGCAAGCAGGTGGCGCTGATGGCACCAACCGAACTGCTTGCCGAGCAGCACGCCAATAACTTCCGCAACTGGTTTGAACCGCTCGGTATCGAAGTGGGCTGGCTCGCCGGGAAACAGAAAGGCAAAGCGCGTCAGGCGCAGCAGGAAGCCATTGCCAGCGGCCAGGTACAGATGATTGTCGGCACCCATGCCATTTTCCAGGAGCAGGTGCAGTTTAACGGTCTCGCCCTGGTGATTATCGATGAACAGCACCGCTTTGGCGTCCACCAGCGTCTTGCGCTGTGGGAGAAAGGCCAGCAGCAGGGCTTCCATCCGCATCAGCTAATTATGACCGCGACGCCAATTCCACGAACGCTGGCGATGACTGCCTATGCCGATCTCGATACCTCGGTGATCGACGAACTGCCGCCAGGCCGCACGCCGGTCACAACCGTCGCGATTCCGGACACGCGCCGCAGCGATATCATTAATCGTGTACGTCACGCCTACACCGAAGAGGGACGTCAGGCTTATTGGGTCTGTACGCTGATTGAAGAGTCGGAGCTGCTGGAAGCGCAGGCGGCAGAAGCCACGTGGGAAGAATTAAAGCTGGCGCTGCCGGAACTGAACGTCGGCCTCGTTCACGGGCGTATGAAACCTGCAGAAAAACAGGCGGTAATGCAATCCTTCAAGCAAGGCGAACTGCATCTGCTGATTGCCACCACGGTAATTGAAGTGGGCGTCGATGTGCCCAACGCCAGCCTGATGATTATTGAAAACCCGGAGCGCCTGGGTCTTGCGCAACTGCACCAGCTTCGTGGCCGCGTGGGCCGTGGCGCAGTGGCTTCTCACTGTGTACTGCTCTACAAATCGCCGCTTTCCAAAACGGCGCAGATGCGTCTACAGGTGCTGCGCGACAGCAACGACGGCTTTGTAATTGCACAAAAAGACCTCGAAATTCGTGGCCCCGGCGAACTGCTCGGTACGCGCCAGACGGGTAATGCTGAATTCAAAGTGGCAGATTTATTGCGCGATCAGGCGATGATCCCCGAAGTTCAGCGCATCGCCCGCCACGTTCATGAACGTTATCCACAACAGGCCACCGCGCTGATTGAACGCTGGATGCCAGAGACCGAACGTTATTCCAACGCGTAGCGAACACACGACTCAAGCGCTTTCGCTGCGTGCCCTTCATTTACTAACGAGTTTGCTATGAGACGAGAACTGGCTATCGAATTTTCGCGCGTCACGGAAGCGGCGGCGCTGGCAGGTTACAAATGGCTGGGCCGGGGCGATAAAAATGTCGCGGATGGCGCGGCAGTAAATGCGATGCGCATCATGCTCAACAAGGTCAACATTGATGGCACCATCGTGATCGGCGAGGGCGAAATTGATGAAGCGCCGATGCTCTACATCGGCGAAAACGTCGGCACAGGCAAAGGCGACGCGGTAGATATCGCCGTCGATCCGATTGAAGGCACCCGTATGACCGCGATGGGCCAGGCAAACGCGCTGGCAGTGCTGGCGGTAGGCGATAAAGGCTGCTTCCTGAACGCGCCGGATATGTACATGGAAAAGCTGATTGTCGGGCCGGGCGCAAAAGGTGTTATCGACCTTAACAAGTCGCTGGAAGAAAACTTGCGCAATATCGCAAGCGCATTGAATAAGCCTTTTGAAGCGCTGACGGTCACCATTCTGGCGAAACCACGCCACGATGCGGTGATTGCCGAGTTGCAAAAACTGGGCGTGCGCGTGTTCGCCATTCCTGATGGTGATGTCGCGGCGTCCATTCTGACCTGTATGCCGGACAGCGAAGTTGATGTTCTTTACGGTATCGGCGGCGCACCGGAAGGCGTGGTCTCTGCGGCAGTGATCCGCGCGCTGGATGGCGATATGCATGGCCGCCTGCTGGCGCGTCATCACGTCAAAGGCGATAGCGAAGAGAATCGCCGTATTGGTGAGGACGAACTGCGCCGTTGTCATGAGATGGGTATCGAAGCCGGGAAAGTGCTGACGCTGGATGATATGGCGCGCAGCGATAACGTTATCTTCTCCGCCACCGGGATCACCAAAGGCGACCTGCTGGACGGCATCAGCCGCAAAGGCAATATCGCCACCACCGAAACGCTGCTGATTCGCGGAAAATCACGCACCATTCGCCGCATTCAGTCGATTCATTATCTCGATCGCAAAGACCCTGAGATCCAGAATCATATCCTGTAAATCATTTGTTCAATTGAGCTTTCCGGCCCCGCGGGGCTGGAAATCTTCTCCTGACACAGCGAAGATAGGGTAACAACGCGCAGAGGAGACGATCATGGCCGATTGGGTAACAGGTAAAGTCACAAAGGTGCATTTCTGGACCGATGCACTGTTTAGCCTCACCGTTCACGCCCCCGTTAATCCCTTCACCGCCGGGCAGTTCGCCAAGCTGGGTCTGGATGTTGACGGCGAGCGCGTGCAGCGCGCGTACTCCTACGTTAACGCCCCCAGCAATCCCGATCTTGAGTTCTATCTGGTCACTGTACCGGAGGGAAAACTGAGCCCGCGCCTCGCCGCACTGAAGCCGGGTGATGATGTGCAGATTGTCAGCGAAGCGGCTGGGTTCTTTGTGCTGAACGAAGTGCCAGACTGCGAAACCCTGTGGATGCTGGCGACCGGCACGGCGATTGGCCCGTATCTGTCGATTTTGCAGGAAGGGAAAGATTTAGAGCGTTTTAAGAATATCGTACTGGTTCACGCCGCGCGCTTTGCCGCAGACTTAAGTTATTTGCCGTTGATGCAGGAACTGGAGAAACGCTACGAAGGGAAGTTGCGCATTAAAACCGTTGTCAGCCGCGAAACGGTGGCGGATTCCCTGACCGGACGCGTGCCCGCACTGATCGAAAGTGGTGCGCTGGAAGAGGCGGTTGGCCTGCCAATGAACGCCGAAACCAGCCACGTGATGCTGTGCGGAAATCCGCAGATGGTGCGCGATACCCAGCAGTTGCTGAAAGATACCCGCCAGATGACCAAACATCTGCGCCGCCGCCCAGGCCATATGACGGCGGAACATTACTGGTAATCAGCGGTATTTCACGTCCTGCGTGTCTTTACCGTACTTGTTTTCCCCCTGGGTGCCGACAAACGCGCCCAGGTCAATGAGCATCATCACGATAATCAGCGTCGGAATAAATCGCCCCACGCCCCACTGCCAGACGCCCGGCAGCATCGCCCAGTTACCCGCCAGGAGCATCCACGCCAGCACCATCAGCAAAGCCCAGATGCCTGATTTACCGCGATCGTGCAGACGTTTTACCGTGACCGCCGCCGTTGGCCACAGCAGGCAAACCAGGATAAACGCCGCAGTCTGAATACTGAGCATTTCACCGCCGGCAAGCGTAAACAGAATCACCATCGCCAGCAGCCAGATCCCCATCCAGATCCAGAAATCGCGGCGACCAATGCGGCCCTTAATTGAAAACAACCATTGCTGTAGGGTCATGTCTGATTCCTTATTCTCATCATGCGGCGTAGTGTACCCTGAAACGCGCTCTTTTTGACAAGCGAGGCCGTTCCCGTTTTAATCGTCTGCTGGAGAATAGGAGAGCGACAAACATGAAGAAGTGGATCTCTGTGTGTCTTGCAGGCGTCATCGCCCTGAGCGCTGGCCGCTTCGCGTTTGCCGTTGAGTCGCCGGATACCACCGCGCCCTATTTACTCTCCGGCGCGCCGACGTTCGATCTCTCCATCAGCCAGTTTCGCGAAAGGTTTAATATCGATAACCCGTCGCTGCCCCTCAGTGAGTTCCGCTCGATTTCTTCCAGTCGCGACAAGATGAACCTGACGCGCGCAGCGAGCAAAATTAACGAGAATCTGTATGCGTCCACCGCGCTCGAACGCGGAACGCTGAAAATCAAGTCGATGCAGATAACCTGGCTGCCCATTCCGGGCCCTGAACAAAAAGCGGCGAAAGCGAAAGCGCTGGAGTACATGACGGCGCTGCTGCGTCTGTTCACCCCCACGCTCACCAAAGCGCAAAGCCAGCAGAAACTGCAAAAGCTGCTTACACAGGGCAAAGGAAAGCATTACTTCACCACCAGCGAGGGCGCAATTCGTTATGTTGTCGCAGATAATGGCGAAAAAGGGCTGACCTTCGCTGTTGAACCGATTAAGCTGGCGCTATCTGAAAATCTTGAAGTAGGCGAATAAATGATAAAAAGCAAAGCCTTCAGGATGAACACTCTCTATACTGATTCACAGACCATGCCGCCCACTCGGGCGGCCATATTCCTTAATTCGCTAACAAGCGTGGAGAATTAAAATGCGACATCCATTAGTGATGGGTAACTGGAAACTGAACGGCAGCCGCCACATGGTTCACGAACTGCTTTCTAACCTGCGTAAAGAACTGGCAGGCGTTGCAGGCTGCGACGTAGCGATCGCGCCGCCGGAACTGTACATCGATATGGCGAAACGTGAAGCTGAAGGCAGCCACATCATGCTGGGCGCGCAGAACGTTGACCTGAACCTGTCTGGCGCGTTCACCGGTGAAACGTCTGCTGCCATGCTGAAAGACATTGGCGCACAGTACATCATTATCGGTCACTCTGAGCGTCGTACCTACCACAAAGAGTCTGACGAACTGATCGCGAAAAAATTCGCTGTGCTGAAAGAGCAAGGTCTGACTCCGGTTCTGTGCATCGGTGAAACCGAAGCAGAAAACGAAGCGGGCAAAACGGAAGAAGTGTGCGCACGTCAGATCGATGCAGTCCTGAAAACTCAGGGCGCTGCGGCATTCGAAGGCGTCGTTATCGCTTACGAACCCGTATGGGCAATCGGTACTGGCAAATCCGCTACTCCGGCTCAGGCTCAGGCTGTTCACAAATTCATTCGTGACCACATTGCTAAAGCTGACGCGAAAATCGCTGAACAGGTCATCATCCAGTACGGCGGTTCCGTTAACGCTGGCAACGCAGCAGAACTGTTCACCCAGCCGGACATCGACGGCGCGCTGGTTGGCGGTGCATCCCTGAAAGCAGACGCTTTCGCGGTAATCGTTAAAGCAGCAGAAGCGGCTAAACAGGCTTAATGTTGTAATCCCCTCACCCTAACCCTCTCCCGCAGGGAGAGGGAACCGCCCGGCGCGGTTTTCGGTGAGGGCAACAACTCACAACTTCCCCAACACCTGATACCAAAGATAATCCAGCGGCAACAGCAGCAGATAACTCGCCGCCGCCAGCGCCAGACACAGCATCATCCCCGCCCTTGCAGGCACTTTTCCTAACGCCATCGCCACCACAATCGGCGACGCCTGATACGGCAGCAGCGGCGTTGAATACCCCAGCACCTGAATCATGATAACGCTCAACAGCGGGAAGTTTGTCGCCTCGGCAAAACTTTGCGCAAAGGTAGTGTAGAGTGCCGGCACACCGTTGGCGGTCATGATGAAGTTGAGCGCAGTCGTGATCCCTGTCAGCGCGACAAAGCTGGTGAACGGGCGTTCAGGGTCAAGCGGCATCACGCGTAGCAGCGCTTCGCCTACCGCATCGCCAATCCCTGTCTGGGTGACGGTGATAGCCAGCCCCAGAATACCTGCCACATAGATACAGGTGCGAATATTCACCCCTGCTGAAAACTCTTCGCCGTTGATAAACCCGACGCGCGGCAGCAACGTTATGCACGCCGCCGCCAGCCCCGTCCACGCCGGGCCGATGCCATGCCAGCTCTCCGTTACCCACAGAGTTAACACTATCGCCAGCAGCCAGGCCAGGCGCTTCTCTGCCACGCTCATAGGCGGCGCCGCCTGTACCGATTTAGGCGGCTGCGGTTTTCCGGGGAATAGCCAGCAAATCAGCCCGATAAGCAGTGCGCCTTTCAACCAGCCGAGCACCGGCGTATGCAGCAACAGATAGGGTAGATAGTTCAGATGAATGCCCCACGCGCCTTCCGCCGCGCCGCTCATCACCAGGTTGGGTACGTTGGCGGGCAGAATGGTCGCAGAAAGCTGGAATGTGCCGAAACCAACCGCCAGCGCCAGTCCGTACCAGGGACGCGTGCCCTCTTTAATACCCGCACGAGAGGCCATCGCCGCGACAATCGGCATCAGTAGCGCGATTCGCCCCATATTGGATGGCATCACAAATGCCAGCGCATAGCTCAGCAGCACCACGCTCGCCACCATGCGCAGCCACGAATCAGTGAGCCTTGCCGAGAGCGCCCTCGCGGCCCGGTCGGCAAGCCCCGTTTTGCGGATCGCCACACCAAGTACAAAACCACTGAAGACCAGCCAGAAAGCCGATGACGCAAAGCCGCCGAAAATCACCTCCGGCGGGGCGATTTTTGCCGCCATCGCAACGGTGAAGAATAAAAGCGCGGTGATAAATTCAGGCAGCAGAGAAGTCGCCCAGAGGATGATGGTGATGCCCACAATCAGCGATGGAAGGAACAGAGGGTGTGAAAACCAGAGCGCCATACCTGACTCCTGTCGTTTTTTTCAGCAAGAATACGACGGCAGAAGAATCAGGTAAACGCCAGAACCGGTAGGGTTACTTCAGAATATCACATTGATGATCCTGAATTTCCTCGGCAGACGCGCGGTTCAGCGCCAATAAATTACGCTGCGTCGCCAGAAGAACAAAGCTTTCGTCGCTCAAACGTACCATCGCCAGCGCATAGCTTCCCATATGGTCGCGCGCTTCTGGAACCTCTTCCGCCAGCATCATAAACGGGCTGGTTTTCACCATTTCACTTTCAGTGACCCGACGCGCCAGATATTCATTGCCACGCAGGCCTCCCGGCAACGGCAGCCAGCGAGTACTGATTTTCGCCATATTGGTATCCAGCTGATGACGAACATCCGTGCGCAGGCAGGAGATGTGAATGTGGAAGTGATTTTGCGTCCGTCCGCTTCGTGAGTTAATCGCCAGTGATACGGCGCTATCCGGGATCTCTTTGCCATATTTCTGGCTCATAAAGCTGCGCGCCTGCCAGGCCAGCCAGAAAAAGTTTGGCGTATAAGGCTCCAGCAGCATCGGGCTTTCCGTGCCGTTGATACGGTAAGTGGGCATGAGAAGATATTGCAGCGGGCCGTTGCGATCCTTGAACACCACGTATCCGGCATCCGGTTTCACATCGGCACACGGCGCGGGCTGCTGGTGTTGTAACTGATTTGGAAGACATTGTTCGAGAACGATGTTACGCAGCGCATTCGGGTTTCCGGCCCATTTCCACCAGGCCGCGCCTGCGGCGAGAGCAATGACGATTATCGCCAGAATAAGATAGCCAGCTTTTTTCATTGTGCGTTCCCTGTATTTCGATGACTGGCAAGGGTACCGCATAATCGTGACAAATAAAAAAGCCCGGTATGATTACCGGGCCATCTCAATCCAACCGCAATTAACGTTTGCTAATCT
Source organism: Pseudocitrobacter faecalis (assembly GCA_003315335.1). Classification (GTDB taxonomy): domain Bacteria; phylum Pseudomonadota; class Gammaproteobacteria; order Enterobacterales; family Enterobacteriaceae; genus Pseudocitrobacter; species Pseudocitrobacter faecalis. The sequence continues at coordinate 64,388 of QNRL01000006.1, read as the reverse complement.
GGTCAAAGGTACCGCCGTTAGAGAAGTGTGTCTGCTGTGCTTTCGTCCAACCGCCAAACTCTTCGTCGATAGTGAACAACTTCAGTTTCGGGAACGCGCTTTCATACTTTTTCGCCACTTCCGGATCGCGTGGACGATAGAAGTTTTTCGCCGCGATCTCCTGACCCTCTGGCGAGTAGAGGTACTTCAGATAGGCTTCCGCCACTTCTTTAGTGCCTTTTTTCTCAACCACTTTGTCGACCACAGAAACGGTTGGCTCTGCCAGAATCGACTCACTCGGCGTGACGATTTCGAATTTATCTTTACCCAGCTCATTTGCCGCCAGCAGCGCTTCGTTCTCCCACGCAATCAGCACATCGCCAATGCCGCGCTCAACGAAGGTATTCGTTGCGCCACGCGCGCCGGAATCGAGCACTTCAACGTTTTTGAACAGTGATTTGACGAATTCCTGGGCTTTGGCCTGGTCTCCATTATTGTGGTGCAACGCATAACCCCATGCAGCAAGGTAGTTCCAGCGTGCGCCGCCAGAGCTTTTCGGGTTCGGGGTGATGACAGACACACCCGGTTTCACCAGGTCGTTCCAGTCATGAATTTGTTTTGGATTGCCTTTACGTACCAGGAAAACGATGGTGGAGGTGTACGGCGCGGAGTTATCCGGCAGGCGTTTAATCCAGTTTTTATCGATGCGGCCACGCTCTGCGATCGCGTCAACGTCATAGGCCAGCGCCAGCGTCACCACGTCAGCTTCGATACCGTTGATAACCGATGTCGCCTGTTTACCGGAACCGCCATGGGACTGACGAATCACCACGTTATCACCCGTTTCTTTTTTCCAGTGCGCGCTGAAGGCTTTATTGTACTGATCGTACAGTTCGCGCGTCGGATCGTAAGAAACGTTAAGTAATTGAATATCTTTAGCCAGTACGCTGGTGGAAGCCAGCAAAAGAGTTAAACCCACGCCCCACTTGTTCATCGCCCGCTCTCTTATGTTGTGTCGTTGATAAGGCTAGCGTGCCAGAAAGCAAATTGAACATTAAAGAATAAAAAAAGATTGATTATGTGATTTTGAAATATACGGCGGGGAAATAACGCGAAGAGAAGTCGCTGCCTTCCTGGCATAACGCCCGATGAAGGCAGCAAACTCAGTGGAAGATTACACTTCTTCCATACGGCCCAGCAGCGCCTGCAGACGATCCTGCCAGCCATTCTGCTGTTCTTTCAGCTGGTTGTTTTCGCGTTCCAGCTCTTCACGGCTGTGCTGTGCAGACTGAACGTCCTGCGCCAGCGCGTTATTCTTCTCTTTCAGTTCTTCGATTTCCATCTGCAACAGGGTGATGGTATCAATCGCCTGCTGAACTTTTGCTTCCAGTTTCTCAAATACTTCTAATGACATCGTCATACCTCTCCTGATCTTGCAAGGCGTTGATATCGTCCCGGGAACCCGGCGACGCCTTAACGAAAATATGCGCACTTCTGACCTTCGATTGTATGGAGCCCCGCTCCCCCTGTCCAGCGCCAGGGCACGTAGATTGCGGTTTGCAACAATTTTCAGTCTAGACCTGGAGCTTTCGGCGCATTTACCCCTTATTTGTTAACACGAGAAGTGAATGAAATGATTCAGCTCTCTTTTTTTAGTTCCGTAAAGAGACACAATCTGGCGCGAAATCGCTCATTTTATGACGTAGTACACACATTTTGATTTCGATATTTCTCGTTTATGTTCGTTAACGATAAATTAACACGATGCCTACATGGCAGAGTGGGTGTCTTCGACCACCACGACACAATAACTAGTAAACTGTCTTCAGGAACCGATTATGAGCCAAACTTCAACCCTAAAAGGCCAGTGCATTGCAGAGTTTCTTGGTACCGGGCTGTTGATCTTTTTCGGCGTAGGATGTGTTGCGGCATTAAAAGTCGCAGGAGCCAGCTTTGGTCAGTGGGAAATCAGTATTATCTGGGGTCTGGGTGTGGCGATGGCCATCTACCTGACCGCAGGGGTTTCCGGCGCACATCTTAACCCGGCGGTCACCGTTGCGCTGTGGCTGTTCGCCTGTTTCGAACGCCGTAAAGTGGTCCCTTTCATCCTTTCTCAGTTTGCCGGCGCGTTTTGCGCAGCTGCGTTGGTTTACGGGCTTTATTACAACCTGTTCTACGATTACGAATTAACCCATCATATGGTGCGCGGCAGCGTAGAAAGTCTTGATCTTGCTGGAATATTCTCCACTTACCCGAACCCACATATCAATTTTGTGCAGGCCTTCGCGGTAGAAATGGTGATAACCGCTATCCTGATGGGCGTCATCATGGCGCTGGGCGATGATGGCAACGGCATTCCACGCGGGCCGCTGGCACCGCTGCTGATTGGCCTGTTGATCGCCGTTATTGGTGCATCCATGGGGCCGCTGACCGGCTTTGCGATGAACCCGGCGCGTGATATTGGGCCAAAAACGTTCGCCTGGCTGGCGGGCTGGGGCGACGTCGCCTTCACGGGCGGCAAAGATATTCCTTATTTCGTGGTGCCGATGTTCGCACCCGTGGTGGGCGCGGCGCTGGGTGCATTCAGCTATCGCAAACTGATTGGCCGCCATTTGCCGTGTGATACCTGTGTGGTTGAAGAAAAAGACACCACCTCCGGTAGCGCTCAACACAATGCTTCGCTGTAATCTGACTATGGAACACGCATTATGACTGACAAAAAATATATCGTTGCGCTCGACCAGGGCACTACCAGTTCCCGCGCCGTGGTAATGGATCACGACGCCAATATCATCAGTGTTTCACAGCGCGAATTTGAACAAATTTATCCTAAGCCAGGCTGGGTCGAGCACGACCCGATGGAAATCTGGGCAACCCAGAGCTCCACGCTGGTTGAAGTACTGGCGAAAGCCGATATCAATTCCGATCAGATTGCCGCGATTGGTATCACCAACCAGCGCGAAACCACCGTGGTGTGGGAACGCGAAACCGGAAAACCGATTTATAACGCCATTGTCTGGCAATGCCGCCGTACCGCCGATATCTGCGAACAATTGAAACGCGACGGTATGGAAGAGTATGTGCGTAAAGCTACCGGCCTGGTGGTTGACCCGTACTTCTCCGGCACCAAAGTGAAGTGGATCCTCGACCACGTAGAGGGTTCCCGCGAGCGCGCCCGCCGTGGTGAACTGCTGTTCGGTACCGTCGACACCTGGCTTATCTGGAAAATGACCCAGGGGCGCGTGCACGTCACTGATTACACCAACGCCTCACGTACCATGCTGTTCAACATCAATGAACTGGACTGGGACGACAAAATGCTCGAGGTGCTCGACATCCCGCGCGCTATGCTGCCGGAAGTGCGCAAATCCTCCGAAGTATATGGCCAGACCAACATCGGTGGGAAAGGCGGCACGCGTATTCCGATCGCCGGGATCGCAGGCGATCAGCAGGCGGCGCTTTTCGGTCAGCTGTGCGTGAAGGAAGGGATGGCGAAAAACACCTACGGCACCGGCTGCTTTATGCTGATGAACACCGGCGAAAAAGCGGTGAAATCGGAGCATGGCCTGCTGACCACCATTGCCTGCGGCCCGCGCGGCGAAGTGAACTATGCGCTGGAAGGCGCGGTGTTTATGGCTGGTGCCTCTATTCAGTGGCTGCGTGATGAAATGAAACTCATCAGCGACGCGTTCGACTCTGAGTATTTCGCCACCAAAGTGAAAGATACCAACGGTGTGTATGTGGTTCCGGCGTTTACCGGCCTTGGAGCCCCCTACTGGGATCCGTATGCGCGCGGCGCGATTTTCGGCCTGACGCGCGGCGTCAACTCGAATCACATTATTCGCGCCACACTGGAATCCATTGCTTATCAAACGCGCGACGTGCTGGAAGCGATGCAGGCTGACTCCGGCATTCGTCTGCACGCCCTGCGCGTGGATGGCGGCGCGGTTGCCAATAATTTCCTGATGCAGTTCCAGTCAGACATTCTGGGTACCCGTGTAGAGCGCCCGGAAGTCCGTGAAGTGACCGCGTTAGGTGCTGCGTATCTCGCGGGCCTGGCAGTAGGCTTCTGGCAGAATCTGGATGAATTGCAGGAGAAAGCGGTAATTGAGCGTGAATTCCGCCCGGGCATCGAAACGACCGAGCGTAATTATCGTTACAGCGGCTGGAAAAAAGCGGTGAAACGCGCGCTGGCGTGGGAAGATCACGACGAGTAAAAAACGATGGCGGGGGCGCTTCGCTTGCCCGCCCTACATCGATCGCAATTCTTTGTAGGGCGGGCAAGCGAAGCGCCCCCGCCACATTCCCCGCACTGATTAGCCAAACATCGGTAACATCAGATAGAGCTTAATCACCAGCGCATTGACGATATCAAGGAAGAACGCTCCCACCATTGGTACCACCAGGAACGCCGTATGCGACGGGCCGAAACGTTCGGTAATCGCCTGCATATTAGCAATCGCCGTTGGCGTCGCCCCCAGGCCAAAGCCGCAGTGACCTGCTGCCAGCACCGCCGCATCGTAGTTTTTACCCATCATCCGGTAGGTGACGAACATCGCGTACAGCGCCATCGCCAGCGTCTGCGCCCCCAGAATCGCCAACATCGGTAGCGCTAATGAAGCCAACTCCCACAGTTTGAGGCTCATTAAGGCCATCGCCAGGAAGAGTGACAGGCTGACGTTGCCAAGCACCGACACCGCACGTTCAAAGACACGATAAAACCCGACCAGCGCGAGGCCGTTACTCAGGATAACGCCAATAAACAGCACGCACACAAAGGTTGGCAATTCAAACATGGTTCCGGTCAGCAGTTGCGCAACGACTCGCCCGACCGTCAGACAAATCGCAATCAATGCGATGGTTTCAATCAACACCAGCGAGGTGATAACGCGCCCAACGTCCGGCTTTTCAAACGCCGTCGGCACTTCCTGATCCTCTGGTGTACCGTCCGGCGAGGAAGAGTGTTTGACCAGATAACGCGCCACGGGCCCGCCAATCAGGCCACCCAGCACCAGGCCAAATGTTGCGCAAGCCATCGCGACTTCCGTTGCGCTGGTAAAACCGTAGCGTTCGGTAAACAGTTTGCCCCACGCCGCCCCGGTACCATGCCCGCCAGAGAGCGTAATCGAGCCTGCCAGTAAGCCCATTAGCGGATCCAGCCCCAGCATTTTCGCCATGCCAATGCCGATGGCGTTCTGCATCAGCAGCAGCCCCACCACCACTATCAGAAAGGTGCCTAATACTTTTCCGCCCGCTCGCAGACTGGAGAGGTTGGCGTTCAGACCAATGGTGGCGAAGAAGGCCAGCATCAGCGGGTCTTTCAGACTCATATCGAAGTCGATTTCCCAACCCATGCTTTTTTTCAGCACCAGCAGAGCCAGCGCCACCAGCAGCCCACCGGCGACCGGTTCTGGAATGGTATATTTTTTAAAGAAGGGGACGGAGTGAACCAGTTTGCGCCCTAACAGCAGCACCATAGTCGCCGCGACCAGCGTAGATAACGTATCGAGATGAAACATATTTGAAGCTCCTTACCTGACGCATGATTCATTCATACGCGACGTATTTCCTGTGTCGTTGAGATCTCATCGTAAGATCAGGGAGCAGATTGTAATCAATAAATGCGCAAAAATGACAGAAAAAGGTTAATCACGCCGATAAATCATTTATGTAATGAATAATTGATAAAAATTAAGATCCGGTATTTTTTTAACGCCTTCCCAAAGCAACCGTTTGCTTTTACCCACCAGTCCGATAAAATCGCCACTTTTCCACCACGAGATCGCCTCTGATGTCCGCCAACACCCTTGAGTCAGAAAATGCGCAACCGGTTGCGCACACTCAAAACAGCGAATTGATTTACCGCTTAGAAGACCGCCCGCCGCTGCCACAAACCCTCTTTGCCGCACTGCAACACTTGCTGGCGATGTTTGTTGCGGTGATCACGCCTGCCCTGCTGATTTGTCAGGCGCTGGGTCTGCCGGCGGCGGATACTCAGCACATTATCAGTATGTCGCTCTTCGCTTCCGGTGTGGCGTCCATCATTCAGATTAAAGCCTGGGGGCCGGTGGGTTCGGGTCTATTGTCTATTCAGGGCACCAGCTTTAACTTTGTTGCGCCGCTGATTATGGGCGGTACCGCGCTGAAAACCGGTGGTGCCGATGTGCCGACGATGATGGCGGCGCTGTTTGGTACGCTGATGCTGGCGAGTTGTACAGAAATGGTGCTTTCGCGCGTGCTGCATCTGGCGCGTCGTATTATCACGCCGCTGGTTTCCGGCGTGGTGGTCATGATTATCGGGCTGTCGCTGATTCAGGTTGGCCTGACATCCATTGGCGGCGGTTATGCGGCGATGAGCAACAACACCTTTGGCGCGCCAAAAAATCTGCTGCTGGCGGGTATCGTACTGGTACTGATTATTCTGCTTAACCGCCAGCGCAACCCGTACCTGCGTATTGCATCGCTGGTCATTGCCATGGCGGCAGGTTATCTGATGGCCTGGTTCCTCGGCATGCTGCCGGAAAATACCGCGCCGACCAACACCGACCTGTTGATGATCCCAACCCCGCTGTACTATGGCCTGGGCATCGACTGGAACCTGCTGCTGCCGCTGATGCTGGTCTTTATGATCACCTCACTGGAAACAATTGGTGATATTACGGCGACATCTGACGTCTCTGAGCAACCGGTCTCCGGCCCGGTATACATGAAGCGCCTGAAAGGCGGCGTGCTGGCTAATGGCCTGAACTCGTTTGTCTCTGCGGTGTTCAACACCTTCCCGAACTCCTGCTTTGGTCAGAACAATGGCGTAATTCAGTTGACCGGCGTTGCCAGCCGCTACGTTGGCTTTGTCGTTGCGCTGATGTTGATCGTGCTGGGTCTGTTCCCGGCGGTAAGCGGTTTTGTGCAGCACATTCCTGAGCCGGTTCTGGGCGGCGCAACGCTGGTGATGTTCGGCACCATCGCCGCATCCGGCGTGCGTATTGTTTCCCGCGAACCGCTAAATCGCCGCGCGATCCTGATTATTGCCCTTTCACTGGCCATCGGCCTGGGCGTTTCCCAGCAGCCGCAAATCCTTCAGTTTGCGCCGGACTGGCTGAAAAACCTGCTCTCCTCCGGTATCGCCGCTGGCGGTATCACCGCGATTGTTCTGAATCTGGTCTTCCCGCCAGAGAAAGAGTAATCCGGTTTGCCGGATGGCGATGACGTCATCCGGCATTATCCCCACGCGCTGACACCGAATTTCACCCTTCTTACCTTGAGCATTGCGCATAATTCGTGCATAACTGCCTTATGTGCCCTTCTCAGGATGGAAGATCATGAAATTTATTGGAAAGCTGATTCTCTGGCTTCTCGTCGCACTGCTGCTGGTCATTCTCGCCTTCTACTTCCTGCTGCAAACCCGCTGGGGCGCGCGTGAAGTCAGTCAGTGGCTCACGGAAAACACCGATTACCAGGTGACGTTCGATGCGATGGATCACCGTTTCTCATCGCCTTCCCATCTCTTGTTCAGAAATGTGACCTTCGGGCGCGATGGCAAACCCGCGACGCTGGTCGCTAAAGCTGTCGACATCGGCCTGAGCACTCGCCAGGTGACCGACCCGCTACACGTTGACACTATCCTGCTGCAAGACGGAACGTTAAATCTCTCGCCATCTAACGCGCCGCTTCCCTTTGCCGCCGATCGCCTGCAGCTCAATAACATGGCTTTCAACAGCCCGGAAACCGGCTGGGAATTAAGTGCGCAACGGGTTAACGGCAGCATTTCGCCATGGACGCCGGAAGCGGGCAACGTGCTGGGCAAGAAAACGCATCTGCAGGTGAATGCTGGTTCCCTGACGCTCAATGGCGTACCCACCAGCAACGCGGTTATTGAAGGGGATATTGATAACGGTATTGTGACGCTCACCAGCCTTGGCGCGGAGGTCGCTCGCGGCTCGCTGGCCGGCAATGCCCGCCGCAACGCCGACGGAAGCTGGGTGGTGGATAATCTGCGCCTGAACGATATTCGCCTACAAAGCGACAAAACGCTGATCGATTTCTTCGCCCCGCTCAGTACCGTGCCGTCGCTGCAAATTGGTCGTCTTGAGGTGGTGGATGCTCGTTTACAGGGTCCGGACTGGGCGGTGACCGACCTCGATATGAATGTGCGCAACCTGACCCTAACCCAGGGCGGCTGGCAAAGTACGGACGGCAAAATCACCTTAAACGCCAGCGAGTTTATCTATGGCTCGCTACATCTGCTGGACCCAATCTTCAACGGCGAGCTCTCAGACCAGGGCATCGCCCTGCGCCAGTTTACCACTCGCTGGGAGGGCAGCACGGTGCGAACGTCCGGTTTCTGGTTGCGCAACGGGCAGGCGCTGACACTGGATGATGCGTCGATTGTGGGCCTTGAATACACATTACCCAATAACTGGAAGCAGTTGTGGATGGACGCATTGCCGGAGTGGCTTAACAGCGTGACCCTGAAGAAATTTACCGCCAGCCGCAATCTGGTTATTGATATCGACCCGGCTTTCCCGTGGCAGATTACGGCGCTGGAAGGCAGCGCCACCAACCTGCAACTGGTGAAGAATCGCCTGTGGGGCGTATGGGGCGGAAATGCGCAACTCAATGCGGCGGCGGCGACGTTTAATCGCGTAGACGTCAATCGACCGAGCCTCGCACTGTCGGCAAACGCCTCGACGGTGAATATCAGTGAACTCAAAGCGTACACAGAGAAAGGCATGCTCAACGCCACCGCCACAGTTTCTCAGTTGCCGCAACGGCAGGTGAACGTCAGCCTCGACGCACGCGGCGTACCGCTTAATATGTTGCAGGCCTGGGGATGGCCAGCGCTGCCCATCAGCGGCGACGGTAACCTTCAGCTCACCGCCACCGGGGCAGTTCAGGCAGACGCACCGCTCAAGCCCACGGTAAACGGGCAATTGAGCGCGGTGAATATGGCGAAAGAGCAGGTGACGCAGGTGATGCGGGGTGGGGTGGTTTCACCCTCACCCCAGCCCTCTCCCTGAGGGAGAGGGTGAAAACCGGCGCAGGTCTTAACGTTATGCACTATCCGTTCCCTCTCCCTCAGGGAGAGGGTTAGGGTGAGGGTGTCCCCTCATAGATGAATCACTGTCTCACCCCCTTCCGCTTTCACCACCACACCCAACTCACTTCCCGCATGTGCGCCGCCCTTAATACCGCTAATTTGCTGCACATTGCGCAGGCACAGCGTCCAGTTACGCGCATCGCCTTCACCGGTCACCGTGATGGTATTACCCACCCGTACCGCTTTCAGGGTGAATGCGGCTGAACCATCCGTCGCCGGAACGGTGCAAATCGCTTCCCGGCCATCATCCAGACAGAAGAGCTGGAATTCAGTGCCTTCATGCCACGCGTAGTTTGGTTTCTGGCTGTTGTTGCCCAGTGCCAGCAGGGTGTTGTCGCGAACGTATACCGGCAGGCTCAGGAAGTCGTGCTGCTGTTTATGCCAGCGGCTGCCCTGTACTTCATCGTTGTGCCACAGGTGCGTCCAGCGGCCTTCCGGCAGGTAGAACTGCACATCGCCCGCTTCCGAGAACACCGGCGCCACCATAACGGAATCGCCGAGCATATACTGACGGTCGAGGTAGTCGCATGCCGGGTCGTTCGGGAACTCCAGCATCATTGCGCGCAGCATCGGCGTACCCTGCTCGTGCGCCAGCGCCGCCTGACGATAGAGGTACGGCATCATGCGGCACTTCATTTCGGTGAAGAAGCGCACCACGTCGCAGGACTCTTCATCGTACGCCCACGGTACACGGTAGGATTTACTGCCGTGCAGGCGGCTATGGCTTGAGAAGAGACCGAATGCGCACCAGCGTTTGTAGACATCCGCCGGGGCAGTGTTTTCGAAGCCGCCGATATCGTGACTCCAGAAGCCGAAGCCAGAGAGACCGATCGACAGGCCGCCGCGCAGGCTTTCTGCCATCGATTCATAGTTGGCATAGCAGTCACCGCCCCAGTGAACCGGAAACTGTTGCGCGCCCACGGACGCGGAACGGGCAAACAGTACCGCCTCTTCCTCGCCCACCGTGTCTTTCAACACATTCCACACCAGTTCGTTGTAGATAAAGGCGTAGTGGTTATGCATTTTCTGCGGATCGGAACCGTCGAACCACTGAACGTCCGTCGGAATACGTTCGCCGAAGTCGGTTTTGAAGCAATCGACGCCGATATCCACCAGGCCTTTCAGCTTGTCGGCGTACCACTGGCAAGCATCCGGGTTGGTGAAGTCGTAAATCGCCAGGCCAGGCTGCCACTTATCCCACTGCCACAGGGAGCCGTCCGGGCGTTTAAGCAGATAGCCCTTCTCTTTCAGCTCCTTGAAGATCGGTGATTTTTGGCCGATGTACGGGTTAATCCACACACAGACCTTAAGCCCTTTCTCTTTCAGGCGTTGAATCATGCCTTTCGGGTCAGGGAAGGTCACCGGATCCCACTCGAAATCACACCACTGGAAGGCTTTCATCCAGAAGCAGTCAAAGTGGAAAACATGTAACGGCAGGTTGCGCTCAGCCATACCGTCGATAAAGCTGTTCACGGTCGCTTCATCGTAGTTAGTGGTGAACGACGTGGTAAGCCACAGGCCGAACGACCATGCTGGCGGCAACGCCGGGCGACCGGTGAACCGGGTATAGCGATTGAGCACCTCTTTAGGTGTTGGGCCGTCGATAACGAAATATTCCAGATATTCGCCTTCCACGCTGAACTGCACTTTAGAGACTTTTTCGGAGCCGATTTCGAACGAGACGTTTTCCGGGTGATTCACCAGCACGCCGTAACCGCGATTGGTAATGTAGAACGGAATGTTTTTATAGGACTGCTCAGTACTGGTACCGCCGTCGCGGTTCCAGGTATCCACCGTCTGACCGTTACGCACCAGCGCGGTAAAACGCTCACCCAGGCCATAAACCGTTTCACCTACGCCCAGATCCAGACGCTCGAACAGGTAGTTTTTACCGGTATTGCTATCCTGCACGTAGCCATTGTTTTTCACCTGAGAACCGGTAATACGTACGCCGTTACGCAGGAAATCGAGCGACCAGAATTCCCCTTTAGTGACGCGCACGCTCAGATTGCCGCTTTTCAGTTCAGCGAAATCGGTGGTGTTTTGCATCTCGACTTTCACATCTTTCAGGACGTTCAGCGGATAGTGCGGGCCGTTGTTTAACGCGCCCTGGAAGTGCTCGATACGCACACCCACCACGCCTTCCTGCGGGGCGAAAAAGCGCAGCGTAAACATCGGAGTATCCAGTTGCCAGGTTCGCTCACGTACATCGCGCGGCGCGGCATAAACCACCATCTCATTGCCATGCTGCTCGACATCGAACACCTGGATGGGGTGGATAAGATTGAGCCCCGGTTGGATCAGCCAGTTTCCATCACTGATTTTCATAGTTCGTCCTCTTAACTCTGTAATGATTTTGATTCGGGTACATGTTCAAATTCCTGTTGATTGCGACGTGCGCCCTGCGCCAGCTCGCCCAAAATTTTCAGCAAGAACGGCGTTTTCAGGGTGTAGTAGCGTTTCGCAATGATGGCGCTCAGCAGATAGCAAATCGCAGGGACGAGAGTAAACAGCGCGATAATGATGCTGATGGTGGTGCTGTTCTGCACTTTCGCAGCCGCATCGTAGCCCCCACCCGCCAGCATCCAGCCAATCATCGCGCCGCCTAACGCCAGGCCCAGCTTGAGCACGAACAGCGTGCCTGCAAAACTGATACCGGTAAGGCGTTTACCGTTGCACCACTCGCCGTAGTCGACGGTGTCGGACATCATCACCCACTGAATCGGCGTGACCAGTTGGTGCAACACGCCAATCACGAAAATAAAGCCGAACATCAGTACGTTGGCATTCATGGGGACAAAGAACATCGCCAGGCTCAGACCCGCCAGAACGGCATTAGTCCACCAGAAGACGCTCACTTTGCATTTCCAGTCAGTGAGCGGTTTAGCCATTGCGGAGCCAATCAGGTTACCGACGCAATAGGTGGTCAGGAAGGCGGTAAACAGCGCCGGAGAACCCATAATCCAGGTGACGTAATACATCATTGCGCCACCGCGCACACAGACGGCAAGAATATTCAGAATGGTAAGCAAGCCGACGATGCGCCACTGATCGTTCTGCCAGATATCGCGCAGATCTTCACGCATGCCAGTAGTGCTTGGTGGCACCTGAATACGTTCTTTGGTGGTGAAGAAACAGAACGCCAGCATCAGGAACGCAACCGCCGACAGAACGGCAATGCCGCCCTGGAAACCGAGGGCTTTATCCTCGCCGCCGATTAAATTCACCAGCGGCATCATCAGCACGGTAGAGAGCATCCCGCCCGCCGTCGCCAGCACAAAGCGCCAGGATTGCAGCGAGATACGCTGTGTCGGATCGTTAGTGATCACGCCGCCCAGCGCGCAGTAAGGGATATTGACCACGGTATAGAGTAGGGTCAGCAGCGTATACGTTACGGCGGCGTAAATCATTTTGCCGTTCAGGCTGAGGTCTGGCGTGCTGTATGCCAGCACACACACCACGCCGAACGGCAGCGCGCCAAACAACACCCACGGACGGAACTTACCCCAGCGGCTACGCGTACGGTCAGCCAGCAGGCCCATACAGGGGTCGGAAATAGCATCCAGCGCACGCGCCAGCAGAAACATTGTGCCGACAAAACCGGCAGGAATACCGAAAATATCGGTGTAAAAAAACATCATGTACAACATGACGTTATCAAAAATGATATGGCTGGCGGCGTCGCCCATGCCATAGCCAATCTTCTCTTTGACGGATAAAACTTCGCTCTTCATGCCGAAATCCTTCTTGAGCCGACTCCACGCTGGTACCGGTTACGGTTTTTGTAAACCATCCGTTCGCTAAGATGAATTCCGATATCTCGTTATCAAATTACGTTTCTTAATTTCTGTGATCGGTGTAGGACTAGAGAATGTGTCGAAGTGTAACTTGCGGATTTTATGGGATTTTGTACTGTGGCGAAGATTCACTGGCGGGAGATGTGCCAAATGAATCCAAAAAAGGTGCATTAAAAGATGTGGTAAATGCCTGAAAGTAGCTATAATGCGCCCCGCCTCCATGTAGCAATCGAGGCGCGGAAGATCGTCATCTCCGGTGAGGTGGCTGGACTTCAAATCCAGTTGGGGCCGCCAGCGGTCCCGGGCAGGTTCGACTCCTGTGATCTTCCGCCAGTTTGCTCCCCTTTTGTCCTGAAGTGTCACCCACCTCTCGCCCCCAATCACCCTTGCCCTTAGCGATACGATAATTATTCGAACGATCACCGCGCTAAAATGAAGGCAAAAAAAAGCCCTCCCGGCAGGGAAGGCCATTTTATTACGTCGGGCTGTACGCCCTTCGGTAATCCACGCGGATTAGTAGAGCATTTTCGCGCAGTCTAACCAGTCACCTTTGAACGGACGCTTCATGTTTTCGATAGCGTCGATGATGTCGTGGTGAACCAATTTTTCGTTCTGAATGCCGACGCAACGACCACCAAAGCCCTGCAGCAGCAGTTCAATGGCATACGCCCCCATGCGGGAAGCCAGAATACGGTCATAAGGCACCGGGGAGCCGCCGCGCTGAATGTGGCCCAGTACGGTTGCGCGGGTTTCACGACCCGTTTCTTTCTCAATGAAGTGCGCCAGCTCATCGATATCACACATATGTTCGGTAATCGCCACGATAGCGTGTTTTTTACCTTTCGCGATACCGGCTTTGATTTCTGCTACCAGGTCGTCACGGTTAAATTCAACTTCCGGCAGAACCACGAATTCACAACCACCAGCAATCGCTGCCGCCAGGGTCAGGTCGCCGCAGTAACGACCCATCACTTCAACAACGGAGATACGCTGGTGAGAAGAAGAGGTGTCACGCAGACGGTCAATCGCTTCAACCACGGTGCTCAGTGCGGTGAAGAAACCGATGGTGTAGTCAGTGCCTTTGATATCGTTGTCGATGGTGCCCGGCAGGCCGATGCACGGGAAGCCCATTTCGGTCAGACGCATGGCGCCCATGTAGGAGCCGTCACCGCCGATAACGACCAGCGCATCCAGACCGCGTTTTTTCATGTTTTCGATAGCCACAGCGCGGATATTCTCATCACGGAATTCCGGGAAACGCGCTGAACCGAGGAAGGTACCGCCACGGTTGATCATATCGGAGACGCTGTAACGGTCGAGCTGAACCATACGGTCTTCATACAGACCAAGGTAACCGTCATAGATACCAAATACTTCCAGACCTTCCGTTAACGCAGCGCGCACAACACCACGAATGGCAGCGTTCATACCCGGCGCATCACCGCCGCTTGTCAACACACCGATTTTCTTAATCATGACTACCTCTGAACTTAGGAATGCTAATAATTAATTCTTCTGCCCGAAGCGCTCCCTGTAGGGAGAGAACGACCTTATTACAGATAGTATATCAAGTGCTTCGTGCTGAATTGATTCAGGTCAGGCCAAATGGCGGTTATTTGAACAAAAAATGCCGATCGACCCCACACTTTTACAACGACTTACGAAAGTTCAAACGCTCCTGCCACCATCCGGGACAACTGAGCACGGATCCTGGTGAATAATCACATCGGATCCCGGGAAACGACGCAAAATAGCCTGCTCCACCTGTTCAGCAATCACATGTGCCTGAACTAAGGGTAGGTTATCTTCCATTTCCAGATGGATCTGAATAAAGCGGGTCGGCCCTGACTGCCGCGTTCTGAGATCGTGTGCACCGCTTACCCCGGGCCAGGCGGTCACGATGTCGATAATTTCCTGACGTTCTCCGTCGGGTAAAGCGCGATCCAGCAATGACTGAACCGCCTCATAACCCATACGTAATGCGCTATATAAAATATAGATGCCAATTCCTAATGCAAACAGCGCATCTGCGCGATGCCAACCGTACCAGGAAAGCCCCAGCGCGACTAAAATTGCACCGTTCATCATAACATCAGACTGATAATGAAGCATATCCGCCCTTACCGCCTGACTTTGCGTTTTACGAACCACCCAACGCTGGAATGAGACCAGCAACAGCGTACTTACCAGCGCAACAACGGTCACCAGCACACCAATGCCCGGTTTATTCATTTCCTGCGGCTGTGCCAGATGCTGGATGCCGGTTAAGAAAAGAAACAGTGCTGAACCGGAAATAAACATGCTCTGCGCCAGTGCCGCCAGTGATTCTGCTTTACCGTGGCCGAAGGTGTGCTCATCGTCGGCGGGTTGCAGCGAATAACGCACCACCCACAGATTGGTCAGCGATGCCGCAATATCCACCAGCGAATCCACCAGGGCCGCCAGAATACTGACGGAACCGGTGTACCACCACGCAAAAATTTTGATCAAAAGTAACACAGAGGCCATCACCGTCGCGGCAAGCGCTGCGCGGCTGATGAGCTGGCCATATGATTGATTCATAAACGCTCCTGCCATTCATTCTGCGGCTAGTATAGCGGAGGCGGTGGCAAAAATTGGGCAAAAAAAACCCCCACATCATGTGGGGGAAGACAGGGATGGTGTCTATGGCAAGGAAAAACAGGGTTTGTTACTGGTTGCTACGGGTACTACTAAATAACATTGTCGTTGGGTTTTTCTGCATCCCGGCAACCTCACGCAACTGATCCATACGTTGCTTGTGTTTCTCATTTAAAGCCGCTTGCTGCTCTGGCGTAAGGAGGCGATACATCTGGTTGCGCACTTTCGCCATTTCTACCTGGCGGGCAACCTGCTCCTGCGCCATTTTTTCTGCCTGAGCGCGTACCGCGGCTTCATCAAATTTTTCTGCTGTAATGAGACGATGCATTGTCTCTACTTCGCTAACATTAACGGGCGGCTGGTCATGCCGGGCTCGTTGCATCAGATCTCGCATCTGCTGACGTTGATGTTCGGTTAAACTTATGCCGTCAAACATATGACCCTGACTGCTACGCTGCGTGCTACCCTCAGCGGGGTGCCAGTTAACGCTGGTGACGACTTCAGCTGCCTGGCTAGTAGCACTTAGCGCCAGTGTTGAGGCCATGACGGCAGCGATAACATTGCGCATCACTTGCTCCCAAAAACTTTTGTGTCGCGATTCAACGAGAGAGAGTTTACGATTCAGGCTGCAAACATGCGTCAGGGGGTGTAAAACAACGTAAAGTCATGGATTAGCGGGCCTTGATGACGTAATTTCTGCCTCGGAGGTATTTAAAATATGAATAAAATTTTATTAGTTGATGATGACCGCGAGCTTACTTCCTTGTTAAAGGAGTTGCTCGACATGGAAGGGTTCAACGTTCTGGTAGCCCATGACGGTGAACAGGCGCTGGCACTTCTGGACGACAGCATCGACCTGCTTTTGCTCGATGTGATGATGCCGAAGAAAAACGGTATCGACACGCTTAAAGAGCTTCGTCAGACACACCAGACCCCCGTTATTATGCTTACCGCGCGCGGAAGCGAGCTGGATCGCGTTCTGGGCCTTGAACTGGGCGCAGATGACTACTTGCCTAAGCCGTTCAACGATCGCGAACTGGTTGCGCGTATACGCGCGATTCTGCGTCGTTCGCACTGGAGCGAACAGCAACAAAACAGCGACGTTGGTTCACCAACCGTTGAAGTCGATTCCCTGAGCCTGAATCCGGGGCGCCAGGAAGCCAGCTTTGATGGGCAGGTTCTTGAACTGACCGGCACGGAATTCACCCTGCTTTACCTGCTGGCACAGCACCTCGGCCAGGTGGTTTCTCGTGAACACCTTAGTCAGGAAGTGCTGGGCAAGCGCTTAACTCCGTTCGACCGCGCTATCGATATGCACATCTCCAATCTGCGCCGCAAACTGCCAGAGCGTAAAGATGGGCATCCATGGTTTAAAACCCTGCGTGGTCGCGGTTATCTGATGGTATCCGCTTCATGATAGGAAGTTTGACCGCACGCATCTTCGCCATTTTCTGGTTAACACTGGCGCTGGTGCTGATGCTGGTTCTGATGCTACCGAAGCTCGATTCTCGTCAGATGACCGAGCTGCTGGACAGCGAGCAGCGCCAGGGGATGATGATCGAGCAGCATGTTGAGGAAGAGTTAGCGGCAGACCCACCGAATGATTTGATGTGGTGGCGTCGCCTTTTCCGTGCCATTGATAAGTGGGCACCGCCGGGTCAACGTCTTCTGCTGGTGACCAGCGAAGGCCGCGTGATCGGCGCAGAACGCAGCGAAATGCAGATCATCCGCAACTTTATCGGCCAATCGGATAACTCAGATCACCCGCAGAAGAAAAAATATGGCCGCGTTGAGCTGGTCGGCCCGTTCTCTATCCGCGATGGGGAAGATAATTACCAGTTATACCTGATTCGACCGGCCAGCAGTTCACAGTCAGATTTTATCAACCTGCTGTTTGACCGCCCGTTATTGCTGCTTATCGTGACGATGTTAGTCAGTTCCCCACTGCTGTTATGGCTGGCGTGGAGCCTGGCGAAACCGGCGCGTAAGTTGAAGAATGCAGCCGATGAAGTTGCCCAGGGGAATTTGCGTCAGCACCCTGAACTGGAAGCCGGGCCACAGGAGTTTTTAGCCGCAGGTACCAGCTTTAACCAGATGGTGACGGCGCTGGAACGCATGATGACGTCGCAGCAACGTCTGCTTTCTGATATCTCCCACGAGTTACGCACGCCGTTAACGCGTTTGCAGTTGGGCACCGCATTATTGCGTCGCCGCAGCGGCGAGAGCAAAGAGCTGGAGCGTATTGAAACCGAAGCGCAGCGTCTGGACAGCATGATCAACGATCTGCTGGTGATGTCGCGTAATCAGGCGAATAACGCGCTGGTCAGCGAGACGATGAAAGCGAATCAGCTGTGGGGAGAAGTGCTGGATAACGCGGCGTTTGAAGCAGAGCAGATGGGCAAATCCTTCAGCATTGATTACCCGCCGGGCCCGTGGCCGCTGTACGGTAACCCGAATGCGCTGGAAAGCGCGCTGGAAAATATCGTACGCAATGCTCTGCGTTACTCGCATACCAAAATCGCCGTGGCGTTTGCAGTCGATAAAGATGGTATCACCGTAAACGTTGACGATGATGGCCCGGGTGTCAGCCCGGAGGACAGAGAGCAAATCTTCCGTCCGTTCTATCGCACCGATGAAGCCCGCGACCGTGAATCCGGCGGCACCGGTCTTGGCCTGGCGATTGTTGAAGCCGCTATCCAGCAGCATCGTGGCTGGGTGAAGGCCGATGACAGCCCGCTCGGCGGGTTGCGGTTAACGATTTGGTTGCCGTTGTATAAGCGGACGTAGGGATGAGGGCCCCCTCACCCTAACCCTCTCCCGCAGGGAGAGGGAACCGGCCCAGTTTTCCCCCTCTCCCTGTGGGAGAGGGGACCGTTTGAGCCCATAGTCAAGCATGTGCGGTTTTCCCCCCTCTCCCTGTGGGAGAGGGCCGGGGTGAGGGCATCAAACCGCACAGTAACTCTACTTCCCCCACAATCTGCGCGAATTATCCTCAATTTTGCCGCTAAGTACTCGCTTCTGCATGGTTCTTGTCCAGCTTGTTGACAGCCCCGCAGCCGACATCAACCGATGATACTGCTCTTCATCAAACGGCATATGCCACGCAATCGCTGCCGCTTCATGCACGGAAACGTCGCTTAGCCGCGAAACCAGCTCCAGCGGTGCATCGCTCGACACCGGCCCCGGTGCGACTACGCGATACAACCAGCCAACTTTCGCCCGGCTTTGCATCTGCGAGGACATATCGGCAATGCCAAAATGGTAGTTCAGCTTAAAGCAGGGTGAACGCGGCTGGCTGATTTGAATCAACGCCTCGCCCCAGCGGAAGATATCGCCGATGAAAGCCTCTTTTTCGGTTAAACCGTGAGTGGAAAGATTTTCGCCAAACGCAGGCGCATAGAAGAGATCGGCCTGGTCTGGAAATTCGCGCATCCACTCTGCGTAGTGTTCGCGGGGATAGTGGCACAGCGCGCGCTCAGGCCCGCCATGGATTTTTTTCTCTGCCTGCTCATCGCCCACCAACCCCAGCTCAGTCAGCGTCAGCTCGCCGTCTACCTGCACTTTGGCAATCGCACTCGGGCGGCTGCCGTCGTAGTCGCGGATCGTGCCAATAAAAACCTCAACCGGATAATGCATTTCGTCACCCTGCTCCTCGGAATCACTGCTTAAAGGCTCGCTGGTTGCAGGGGGAAATTCAATCTTTTCCTTAAAATCAGGGCAAAAAAAAAAGCCCCTGAAGGCAAACCTTCAGGGGCTTACTATGAGCTCAGAACTTATTTTTTAGCCGCGAAACGTGCAGCAGCTTCGTCCCAGTTCACCACGTTCCAGAACTCTTTGATGTAGTCCGGGCGGCGGTTCTGGAATTTCAGGTAGTAAGCGTGTTCCCAAACGTCCAGGCCCACGATCGGGAAGCCGGAAGCGCCAGAGATAGCTTCACCCATCAGCGGGGAGTCCTGGTTAGCGGTAGAAACCACAGCCAGTTTGTCGCCTTTCAGCACCAGCCATGCCCAACCGGAACCGAAACGGGTCGCCGCCGCTTTTTCGAATTCTTCTTTGAATTTGTCAACGGAACCGAAATCGCGCTCGATAGCCGCTTTCAGGTCACCCTGCAGGGTGGTGCCTTTTTTCAGGCCTTTCCAGAACAGGCTGTGGTTCGCGTGGCCGCCGGCGTTGTTGCGCAGGAAGGTTCTTTTTTCAGCCGGGATCTGATCCAGTTTGGTGATCAGTTCTTCCGCAGACAGGGAAGCGAACTCCGGCAGGCTTTCCAGCGCGGTATTCGCGTTATTCACGTAGGTCTGGTGGTGTTTAGTGTGATGGATTTCCATCGTCTGCTTATCGAAGTGCGGTTCCAGAGCATCGTATGCATAAGGCAGTGATGGCAGGGTATAGCTCATAATCTTCTCCATTATTGTCGGGCGGCAAAGTGTTAACGCCGCGTAAGCAGTTGGTTCATTATAGTTAATTAAATGATATTGAAAATGATTATCAATGCCGTAGTTTTTATAAGGTTATAACATTTTGTTATGTGCCTGATTTTACGGGGCTTATAGCGCAGAAAAGCATTGCCTATCAATGAAAAAGGCACAACCGCCTCGCTTTCTGCACAGAATGTAAAAGTGTGAAGCCACTCACTACGACATTGCTCTGATGGTCATTTTTTGATTCACCGTGGCAATTAACGGAAGGTTATTAAATCGCATACTTTTTAAGCTCAACGAGTTGGCAGGACGCCTGAACCAACAATAAACCGTTGAGGAAACAATAATGAATAATGCGATTATGATGGGCATTTTCTGGCATTTGATAGGCGCAGCCAGTGCAGCCTGTTTCTATGCCCCCTTCAAGAAGGTCAAACACTGGTCCTGGGAGACGATGTGGTCCGTTGGCGGCACCGTATCGTGGCTTATCCTCCCCTGGACAATCAGTGCCCTGCTGTTACCCAATTTCTGGGCCTACTACGGCTCGTTTAGTGCCTCAACCCTGATGCCGGTCTTTCTCTTCGGCGCGATGTGGGGGATTGGCAATATCAACTATGGTCTGACGATGCGCTATCTCGGCATGTCAATGGGCATCGGGATTGCGATTGGCATTACGCTGATTGTCGGCACGCTAATGACGCCGATTCTGAACGGTAGCTTTGATGTACTGATCAACACCAAAGGTGGCCGTATGACGCTGCTCGGCGTGCTGGTTGCGCTGATTGGCGTAGGCATCGTCACGCGCGCAGGCCAGTTGAAAGAGCGCAACATGGGCATTAAAGCGGAAGACTTTAACCTCAAGAAAGGGCTGGTACTGGCGGTAATGTGCGGCATCTTCTCAGCGGGGATGTCATTCGCGATGAGCGCCGCAAAACCGATGCACGAAGCCGCTGCCGCGCTGGGCGTCGATCCTCTTTACGTCGCGTTGCCAAGCTACGTCGTTATCATGGGCGGCGGCGCGCTGATCAACCTCGGCTTCTGCTTCATTCGTCTGGCAAAAGTGAAAACCTTGTCGGTAAAAGCTGACTTCTCGCTGGCAAAACCGCTGATCATCACCAACGTATTACTCTCTGCGTTGGGCGGCCTGATGTGGTATTTGCAGTTCTTCTTCTACGCCTGGGGCCACGCCAAAATCCCGGCGCAGTATGAATACATCAGTTGGATGCTGCACATGAGCTTCTACGTGCTTTGCGGCGGTCTGGTTGGGCTGGTGCTGAAAGAGTGGAGCAACGCAGGTCGCCGTCCGGTCGGCGTTCTGAGTGTCGGCTGCGTGGTGATTATCATCGCGGCGAATATTGTTGGGCTGGGTATGGCGAGTTAATCAGGCAACCACTCCGTTACGATGACGCCACTGACCTGGCGTCATCCCCACCTCGCGGTTAAACACTACCGAAAAGTAGTTGCTGTCTTCAAAGCCACACTGCATCGCCACCTCACCGATCATCAAATCTGTATGCTGCAACAAATACTGAGCATGGCAGATGCGCAGCTGACGCAGATAGTGATTCACAGTCATGCCAGTTTGCTGACGGAATTGCTGGCGCAACGCGCGTTCGCTACACCCTTCCTGCGAACAAAAGCGATCCAGCGAGAAAGGCCGGTTCAGGCTTCCGGCAAGCGCACTCAGCAAGCGGTCGAGCAACGCCTCGCTTTGCGTCGCTTCCAGATTATCCGTGGCGTAGCGATAACGTTTGAAAGAGACCACCAGTTGCGCAAAAAGCAGCTCGGCCATTTCATTCGCCAGCGGTTCATCTTTGCGGCTTTCATGTTCCAGTTGGGTAATGATTTGCCGCGTCTGGGTCATACCGTTACTGCCCATCCGCCAGTGCGGTGTCCAGGCGCTACCGTTCAGGCCGGGTAAGTAGCTTTGCCAGTCCAGATTAAGCTTCAGTCGCTCAGGGCAGTAGATAATATTTTGTAAAACCAGATCGTTAACGGAAGCGTAGGAGTGTTTATCTTCCGCGCGAATGTAGAAGAGATCGCCGCGCGTAATGCGATAAGGGCGATCGTTGAGCATGTGCAGGCCGTTCCCGCGCCAGACCAGTACCAGCTCGCAAAACTCATGGGTGTGCTCGGCAAAGACGTTTTGCGGATAACGATCGGCCACCGCCACCGCCTGCCCGGGGCGGGCAAAGAATTCCTCTTTTCGCAGAACTAAGTGACCCGACACTGCCATACCTCACGACTTATAACGCACCATTGTCGCAGTTCTACGTTGCGAAAACGTTGATAGCCGCCGCGTTACTGCAAGGTGGCATCGCGCCCCTGGCGAATATCGCGCGGTGACCAGTCGAATTCCCGACGAAACAGAGTAGAGAAATGATTGCTGTCGCCAAAGCCACAGCGATAGGCAATATCCGTCACGCTTTCGTCGCTATGGCGCAGCAGATGGCGGGCCTTAATCAAACGCAGCCGATTCAGATAACGCTGCGGCGTCAGGCCCGTCGAGTGTTTAAGCTGGCGGTGGAGCGTACGCAGCGACAGCGAAAACTGCTCCGCCAGCGCTTCCCAGCAGACATCTTCTGCAAAATGTTCTTCCAGCCAGGCCATTAACTGGTTCAGCCGTGCGTCGCTATCCATCCCGCCTGCAACCTGCGTCCCACGACGCAGAAGCACCAGCAGTTGCATAAAGAGAATTTCGCGATTGGCGAGCGTTGCCGCGTCCATGCTGTCATCCACCTGCGCCATTTGTTCGAGGATAAAACGCACCTGTTGCAGCGTGCTCTGGCTCACGCGCCAGTGGGAGGGGTAATTCCCTTCCGTTTCCTGCGGCAATAATTGATCGAGCCCGGAAAGAAACTGGAACGCCTCCGGTGAACGATAGAGAACATTGGTCAGGCAAAGGTTATCGGTGTGCTCATAAAGGTGGCGATCCGTATCGCGAACAAAACAGACAGTGCCACCACAAATGGTATACGGCTGGCCGTTAAATACGTGAATACCGGTTCCCTGTTCAACGATCACAATTTCATGAAAATCATGATGATGCTCAGGAAAAGCGGGCTGCGGAAGTCGCGGTTCAATCGCCACAGGTAAACGACCTGAACGGAAAAAATCCACACTGTGCAATACGGTCATAACGCCCCCACTAAATGAGAAAAGTTATCAGGATAGTAATCGGGGGTGGCTGACCTCACCTTAAAATTTCGACAGTAAAGAGCGCAAATCCAGTCGTTTTTTCAAGAAATACTGGGAAAGATTGGGAATTGCGGAGAGCGTCACACCCACGAAATACGGGGGGATTAGCGGAAATTGTGACCTCTCTCACGTCTACCTTTGCTTTCTTGCCAGCCGCCCATTTTGCTGTCAGTGATGAGAAGGTCACACTCGCACGCGCTTCATAGACTGGATCCAATGACATTAAGAAGGACTCCAGCCATGACTCTTCGCCATTGTGTGGCCGTCGATTTGGGGGCATCCAGCGGTCGCGTGATGCTCGCCCGCTACGACAATAAACAACACACGCTCTCGCTGCACGAGATCCACCGTTTTGTGAACTGCCTGCAAAAGCAGGATGGGTTTGATACCTGGGATATCGACGGGCTTGAAGCGGAAATTCGCATCGGCCTGAACAAAGTTTGCGAGCAGGGCATCCTGATCGACAGCATCGGTATCGATACCTGGGGCGTGGATTACGTGCTGCTTAACCGCGACGGTCAGCGCGTTGGCCTGCCGGTCTCGTATCGGGACAGCCGCACCGATGGCGTGATGGCGCGGGCGATTGAACAGCTCGGTAAAGCGCAAATCTATCGCCGCAGCGGCATTCAGTTCCTGCCGTTTAATACGCTCTATCAGCTACGCGCATTGGTAGAACAGCAGCCAGAAGTTGCCGCTGAGGTCGCACATGCCCTGCTGATCCCCGATTACTTCAGTTATCGCCTCACCGGCAACATGAACTGGGAATATACCAACGCGACCACCACGCAGTTGGTCAATATTCAGACCGATAACTGGGATGAAGACCTGCTTAACTGGACCGGCGCATCGCCTAAATGGTTCGGTACGCCAACGCACCCAGGCAACGTGATCGGTCACTGGATTTGCCCGCTGGGCAACAAAATCCCGGTGGTGGCCGTCGCGAGCCATGATACGGCAAGCGCCGTGATTGCTTCGCCGCTGGCGAACAAAGACGCCGCCTATCTCTCTTCCGGCACCTGGTCGTTGATGGGCTTTGAAAGCACTACGCCGTATACCAGCGAATATGCACTGGCAGCCAACATCACGAATGAAGGCGGCGCGGAAGGGCGTTACCGCGTGCTGAAAAACATCATGGGGCTGTGGCTGCTTCAGCGTGTGATTAAAGAGCAGAACATCAGTGACCTGCCCGCACTGATTGCAGAAACGGAAAAACTCGGCGCCTGCCGTTTCCTGATCAACCCCAATGACGACCGTTTTATTAACCCGGACAACATGAGCGCGGAAATCCAGGCTGCCTGCCGCGAAACCGCACAGCCGGTGCCGCAGCGCCCTGCCGAACTCGCGCGCTGTATTTTCGACAGCCTTGCCCTGCTTTACGCCGACATTCTGAACGAACTGGCGCAACTGCGCGGCAAACCGTTCAGCCAGCTACACGTCGTTGGCGGCGGTTGCCAGAACCACTTACTCAACCAGCTTTGTGCCGACGCCTGCGGTGTGACAGTGGTGGCGGGCCCAATTGAGGCCTCCACGCTCGGCAATATCGGCGTACAGCTGATGACGCTCGAAGAGCTGGGCACCGTAGATGATTTCCGTCAGGTGGTGACCGGCAACTATGGCCTGACCACCTTTACCCCTAACTCTGAACATGAAATTGCCCGCTACGTTGCGCAGTTTCAGCAAAAACGACTGACAAAGGAGCTTTGCGCATGACCACTCAACTTGAACAAGCCTGGGAACTGGCGAAACAGCGTTATTCCGCCATTGGCATCGACGTCGAAGAGACCCTGCGTCAGCTCGATCGTCTGCCGGTATCCATGCACTGCTGGCAGGGCGATGACGTCGCCGGTTTTGAAAATCCGGAAGGTAGCCTGACCGGCGGGATTCAGGCAACAGGGAATTACCCTGGCAAAGCACGCAACGCGACGGAATTACGTGCCGATCTGGAGCAGGCGCTGAGCCTGATCCCGGGGCCAAAACGCCTGAATCTGCATGCGATCTATCTCGAATCCGAAACCCCGGTTTCCCGCGACCAGATTAAACCGGAACACTTTAAAAACTGGGTAGAGTGGGCGAAAGCGAATCAACTGGGACTCGATTTTAACCCATCCTGCTTCTCGCACCCGCTGAGCGCTGACGGTTTCACGCTCTCTCATCCGGATGCGAAAATTCGTCAGTTCTGGATTGACCACTGCAAGGCCAGCCGCCGCATCTCCGCTTACTTCGGTGAGCAACTGGGCACACCATCGGTGATGAATATCTGGATCCCGGACGGCATGAAAGACATCACCGTCGACCGTCTGGCACCGCGTCAGCGTCTGATGAACGCGCTGGATGAAGTGATTAGCGAAAAACTGGATCCGGCGCACCACATCGATGCGGTTGAAAGCAAACTGTTTGGTATTGGCGCGGAAAGTTACACCGTGGGCTCTAACGAATTCTATATGGGCTACGCCGCCAGCCGTCAGACCGCGCTGTGTCTGGATGCAGGCCACTTCCACCCAACGGAAGTGATCTCCGACAAAATCTCCTCCGCCATGCTTTACGTGCCGCGTCTGCTGCTGCACGTCAGCCGCCCGGTGCGCTGGGACAGCGACCACGTGGTGCTGCTGGATGACGAAACCCAGGCTATCGCGAGCGAAATCGTGCGCAACGATTTGTTCGACCGCGTACACATCGGCCTCGACTTCTTCGATGCTTCCATCAACCGCATCGCGGCGTGGGTTATCGGTACCCGCAACATGAAGAAAGCCCTGCTGCGCGCCCTGCTGGAGCCCGTCGATGAGCTGCGTAAGCTGGAAGCGGAAGGCGATTACACCGCACGCCTGGCGCTGCTGGAAGAGCAGAAATCCCTGCCGTGGCAGGCGGTGTGGGAAATGTATTGCCAGCGTCACGATACGCCAGCGGGCAGCCAGTGGCTGGAAAACGTGCGCGCGTATGAGAAAGAGATTTTGAGCAAACGCGGGTAAACAACCCTCACCCCGGCCCTCTCCCTGAGGGAGAGGGTGAAAACCAAACAGTCCCCTCTTCCTGAGCGAGAGGGTGAATACCGAAACCGGACATTCCCCTCTCCCTGTGGGAGAGGGTTAGGGTGAGGGGTAAACCCCGCACCGCCTGAACAGGAACTCGAATACTATGCAATCTATCACTCAATCCTGGTTCGTCCAGGGCATGATCAAAGCCACCTCTGACGCCTGGCTGAAAGGCTGGGACGAACGTAACGGCGGCAACCTGACGCTGCGTCTGGACGATGCCGATATCGCCCCTTACGAGGCTGATTTCCACAAAGAACCGCGCTATATCGCGCTCAGCCAACCGATGCCGCTGCTGGCGAACACGCCATTTATCGTCACCGGTTCCGGTAAATTCTTCCGCAATGTTCAGCTCGATCCAGCCGCCAATATTGGCGTGGTGAAAGTGGACAGCGACGGTGCGGGCTATCACATCCTGTGGGGCTTAACCCATGAGGCAGTGCCAACGTCTGAATTACCGGCTCACTTCCTGTCACACTGCGAGCGCATCAAGGCAACCAACGGCAAAGATCGCGTGATCATGCATTGCCACGCCACCAACCTGATCGCCCTGACCTACGTGCTGGAAAACCGCACCGACGTGATCACCCGCCAGTTGTGGGAAGGTAGCACCGAATGTCTGGTGGTATTCCCGGACGGCGTGGGCATTCTGCCGTGGATGGTGCCGGGCACGGACGAAATCGGCCAGGCGACTGCCGTCGAAATGCAGAAACACTCGCTGGTGCTGTGGCCGTTCCACGGTGTATTCGGCAGTGGGCCGACGCTGGACGAGGCGTTTGGTTTGATCGATACCGCCGAGAAATCCGCAGAAGTGCTGGTGAAGGTCTATTCCATGGGCGGCATGAAACAGACCATCACGCGTGAAGAACTGATTGCGCTTGGCAAACGCTTTGGCGTCACCCCGCTCGCCAGCGCGCTCGCGCTCTAACCTATCCGCTCACGCCCGGCGACAGTGGCTGCCGCCGGACATAGGGCTTTTAATTTAAGGAGAAATATCATGAGCTTTATGTTGGCGCTTCCCAAAATCAGCCTGCACGGTGCGGGCGCGATTGCCGATATGGTCAACCTGGTCGCTGGCAAACAGTGGGGCAAAGCGCTGGTGGTCACCGACGGGCAACTGGTGAAGCTGGGTCTGCTGGATAGCCTGTTTACCGCACTTGATGCGCAGAATATGTCTTACCATCTTTTCGATGAAGTGTTCCCTAATCCCACCGAAGAGCTGGTGCAAAAAGGCTTTGCGGCATATCAGGACGCGAGCTGCGATTTTATCCTCGCCTTTGGCGGCGGCAGCCCTATCGATACCGCCAAAGCGATCAAAATTCTGACCGCCAACCCTGGCCCGTCTACCGCCTACTCAGGCGTGGGAAAAGTCAAAAATGCGGGCGTGCCTCTGGTTGCCATTAATACTACCGCAGGCACCGCCGCCGAGATGACCAGCAACGCCGTGATCATCGACACCGCGCGCCAGGTGAAAGAAGTCATTATCGATTCCAATATTATCCCGGATATCGCCGTAGATGACGCCAGCGTGATGCTGGACATTCCCGCGTCCGTCACCGCCGCCACCGGTATGGATGCCCTGACCCACGCGATTGAAGCTTACGTTTCCGTTGGCGCGCATCCGTTGACTGACGCCAACGCACTGGAAGCTATTCGTCTGATCACTCTCTGGCTGCCGAAAGCGGTCGATGATGGTCATAACCTGGAAGCCCGCGAGCAGATGGCGTTTGGTCAGTATCTGGCGGGGATGGCGTTTAACAGTGCGGGGCTCGGCCTGGTGCATGCGCTGGCACATCAGCCGGGCGCAACGCACAATCTGCCGCACGGCGTATGCAATGCCATCCTGCTGCCGATCATCGAAAACTTTAACCGCCCGAACGCCGTCGCGCGTTTTGCACGCGTCGCGCAGGCAATGGGTGTTGAAACCCGCGGGATGAGTGATGAAGCAGCCAGCATGGAAGCTATCAACGCGATTCGTAAACTGAGCGCGCGTGTTGGCATTCCGGAAGGCTTCAGCAAGCTGGGCGTCACCAAAGCGGATATCGAAGGCTGGCTGGACAAAGCGTTGGCTGACCCTTGTGCACCGTGCAACCCGCGCTCCGCCAGCCGTGATGAAGTTCGCGAGCTGTATCTGGAGGCGTTATGATCCGCAAAGCCTTTGTGATGCAGGTGCATGCCGACGCACACGAAGAGTATCAGCGCCGTCATAATCCTATCTGGCCGGAACTGGAGGCGACGCTGAAATCCCACGGTGCGCACCATTACGCCATCTATCTCGATAAAGCGCGTAACCTGCTTTTCGCAACTGTTGAGATTGAATCGGAAGAGCGCTGGAACGCGGTGGCAAACACCGATGTGTGTCAGCGTTGGTGGAAATATATGACCGAGGTAATGCCAGCGAATCCGGATAACAGCCCGGTAAGCGCAGAACTGAAAGAAGTATTCTATCTCGATTAATAGTTCACTCTCATAAAAAAGCCTGCAATGCAGGCTTTTTTTATGTATGCGGATTTGAACAAAGATTAGAAATAATATTTAAAGCGAACGCGTGCGCCGTAACGATCGTCGTTTTCGGTGTAGCCGTCAGCATTACTATTATCGCTATTGATCATTGAGTAATATGCGCCGAGATAAACGTTGAAGTTTTTCATATTCATCACATTCGGAATCAAATAAGACGCGTGAATAGTGTGAATATCGTAGGTACCTTCGTTATAAATCCAGTCGTCATCATCGTGTTTAATCAGGCCAGCATAATCATCGATGGTGTTATGCGCATAAACGTAACCCAACTCAAAGTTTCTCCACAGGGCGTTAACCGCCGCAGTGAAATCTTTTTCGTTGTTGGCATCCAGGTATGCGGTGTTCAGGTTAACCACAATGCCATTTTCTGGATCGGTTTTTTGACCGTTCCAGGTCATGGTTAAGCCATAGCCGGTACGGTCAGACTGGTCGATAATCTCGCCATTTTTTCCTTCATAACCATATGCGCCATCAACAACGTTGGATTCCATCGCCGCAGAAACCGTAAATTCATCCTGGGTATAAGCGACAACCGGACGCATATAGATAACGTTTTTCTGTTGCACCATCTCACGGCCATGGTAGGAATGTTTCCCATCATTTTCGCTATACAGAGACGTACCATCTTCAAACAGGGTGTTAAGCTCGAAGTACCAGTTATCAAGCTGTTTACTCATCAGGAAGTTACCACCGGCATCAGAACGACCGCGACCTTCTTTCATCATATAGATATAGCCGCTACCGTCGTCGTACAGATCATTGGCGGTGTTGCCTGAATGCTCAACAAAGGTATCCTGATTGAGGGGGAACATATCGTAGGCTTCGAAACGGCCAACTTTAATTTTCCAGTCGTCCTGACGACCAAAGAAGAAGACCGCATCATCGATATTGACCACGCCTTCCATATCACCCAAAGGCTGAGCCGAGAAGCCAGCATAGTAACCATCACCTAACTGGCGAGTACCGTCAAAGCCAAGCAGAATACGGCCATTCAGGTTCCACTGTTCGTTGGAGTCGTCTGGCTTAAAATTACCGTTAGTTGCCGCCAACACGCCGTGCTTACTTTCAGCATCCATGTTGAATTCCACGTCGCCGTAGAATTTGATGTCGCCATACCCTGTCAACGTCAGCGTTGGTTTAGACGCATTTTTTGCCGTCTCTTCCGCAGGCTGCTGCCCATTTACAGGAGTATTTCCCTGAGCGGCCTTGATTTCTTTAATTTCAGCGGCCTGCTGTACCTGTAGCTGCTGAACTTTATTTTCTGCCTGCGTTGCACGGTTTTCGGCAGCTTCAAGACGGTTTTCCAACATTTCCAGACGCTGTTCCAGCGTCATAGAATGGGTTTTTGCTACACCTGCATTTGCCACCAACAACAGCCCAATGGCGATAGATAATGTTGTTTTCTTCATTATTCGCTTTCCTTGAGATAACTAATAATTAGCAAAACTCTGCGCGATTTTATTCATCTATTTTATATCACAGTGATGAATATTCTTTTATTAGAGTCCCGGACGCGAAATAACGTAACCACATCAATTCTTTTGATTAGGCCTTCCACGTCTCAAGAGCTAATAAATATTAGTCAAATAGTTCCTTAAGTAAACGCAAAGAACGTTGAGATCGTGAGCGAGATAACACTGAAAACAAATTTAAATAAGCGAGTGGTTATTAATATTTTCCAAATTAATTAATTTTAAAATTCAATAAATAACTCATATAAATAAAATGAATTATTATTTGATTATAATAGGTGAAATATATGATTGTGCGCACAAATGTACGCACGACAGATTAATTTTGCTCTGCCACCAGAATCGCCAGAGTATCGGGTTCCAGCGCTTTGAAGATATGTTCCTGATCGCCTGGGTAACAGATGTAATCGCCAGCGCTTAACTCTTCCGCAGCGTCCGTTAGCCCCACCAGCGCACGCCCTTGCGTCACAATGATATGTTCGACCGAACCGACAGGATGGGGTTGCGAGATACGATCGGCGCCCGGCTGCGTCGTCAGCAGGTAAATATCGCGACGCGCGCCCGGTGGACAGGTCGCCAACAGCGTCGCCTGATAGTTCGCCTGCTCTGCCAGCACTTTCACTCCTTCGCCCCGACGAATGACCTGCGTTTTCTGCACCTGTGGTTCCAGCAGGCGGCTGAAGGGAATATCCAGCGCCACGCAGAGCGACCACAGCGTTTCCAGGCTAGGATTACCATTCCCAGCTTCGAGCTGGGAGAGTGTCGATTTCGCAATGCCGGCACGGCGGGCGATTTCCGCCAAAGACAGCCCTGTCCTCATACGCTCGCGTACCAGACTCTTTGCGATCACGCTGATTGGCTGCGTCATAATGCCACTTCCTTATCCTATTGATCGAACGAATTGATTATCTTGAAAAGCCCCTTCGTTGCGTTCATTATAATGGAAACTCGTTCGATATAGCCAACAATCATGTTTAAAAAACATTTCGGTTGCCTGAAAAGCGACACCTTAAAAGCCATATTCCTGGTCTGTCTTGCCGTCGGGATCGTCGCGGTTTCCTACGGCTCACTGGCAATGGCATACGGTTTTCCGCTATGGGTGCCGCTCATTCTTTCGCTCACCGTACTGGCGGGCGCATCTGAATTTTTGTTTATCGGCATCGTTGCCAGCGGCGGCAACCCACTTGCAGCAGCCGTGGCGGGATTGTTGGTCAACGCACGTCATTTCCCGTTCGGTATCACCGTACGCGATCTGGTGGGTAAACGCATACTGAGCTTTCTCGGCTGCCACATTATGAATGATGAAAGCGTCGTTTTCGGCCTGTCACAGCCGACACCAGAACAGCGTAAAGCCGCGTTCTGGCTATGCGGGCTGGGCGTCGCTTTCGTTTGGCCGGCAGGAACGTTGCTGGGCGCGGGCGTCGGAAAACTGCTTCCCTCTCCGGAGACTATCGGCCTGGATGCTGTTTTCCCGGCCATTCTGCTGGCGTTAGTGCTTCCGGCACTGAAGAAAAGTAAAACGTCGCTTATTCGCGCATCCAGCGGAGCAGCCATATCACTGGCTTCCGTCCCTTTCGCGCCGGTCGGCTTACCCGTCCTGCTCTCAATGCTCGGCTTACTGGCGAGGAAAAAATAATGGGTGACACCACGCTGATTATTCTTGGGATCGCTCTACTTTCTGCGGGCACCTATTTAATGCGCCTGGGCGGTGCGAAGCTGGGTGGACGATTGCAGTTCTCTGAGCGTTCTCAGGCATTGTTATCCGATGCCGCAACCACGTTGTTATTTGCCGTGGCGCTGGCGACGACCTTTTATGAAGGTGAACATTTTGCCGGTCTGGCACGCGTTCTGGGTGTGGGATTTGCGGTATTTCTGGCGTGGCGAAAGTGCCCGTTAATCGTGGTGATTTTCGCGGCGGCGATCGTCACGGGGTTGCTGCGGTTGGCGGGAATACATTAAGAAAAAAGCGCCCCGAGGGCGCTCTTTCGACAATAACGTTGGCTTATTTATTCAGTTCTGCGGTCATGTGCACGCGGTTACCGGTAAATGCCTGAGTGATTTTGTAAGACGATGCGCCAGCCTGTTCAGCTTTTGCGGCGATTTTTGCTTCAGCGCCGTCGAGTGTGGAAGCCGTTGCGGTAACAGTCTGTGCAGCGAAAGAACCAAAAGAAGCAGACAGAGCGATAACAGCGACAAAAGTTTTGATGCTTTTCATGATATAAACCCTTTCACTTAGTTGTTTGAGTAAGGCACCGTGCCTTGATGTGATAAATGATAGGTCGATTCATCACCAACTGAAAGCGGAAGGATTTGCCAGTCTTAGTCAAAATTTTTGATTAATAATTATTCACCCATTAATCGCTGCGGATGCGTATAAATCGTCGCTCTGCCCGGTTTGCAAAAACCCACCAGCGTCAGGTTGCAGCGTTCGGCCACTTCCACAGCAAGCGTCGTCGCGGCAGAGACAGCGAACAGGATCTCGACGCCACACATGGCGGATTTCTGCACCATCTCATAGCTGGCGCGGCTGGAAACCAGTGCGGCGCCATGCTGCCAACGATCGCCCTCTTTCGCACGATGGCCCAGCAGTTTATCCAGCGCCACATGACGCCCCACATCTTCATGCCCGCCAATCAACTCACCTGAAGGCATAACCCACGCCGCAGCGTGCGTACAACCTGTTTCGCGGCCTACGGGCTGCACATCATTTAAATGTCTGAGCGCATGATCGAGATGAGAAAGGTCGAACGTTTGCGTAAAAGGCAGCGGCTTGATGGGTTTACCGATATCGTTGAGCTGCTCAACGCCGCAGACACCGCAGCCGGTACGCCCGGCCAGCGCGCGGCGACGTTCTTTAAGGCCCATAAAACGGCGGCTGGAGAGATCGATTTGCACTTCCAGGCCGTTGCAGGCCTGAGTGACTTCGATTCCAAAAATTTCCCGCGGGTGCTCAATAATGCCTTCTGAAAGCGAAAACCCGATGGCGAAAGCTTCCAGATCTTTCGGTGTCGCCATCATCACGACGTGAGAGATGCCGTTGTAGACCAGGGCAACGGGAATTTCTTCAGCAAGAATATCCTGAGTGGGTTGCATAATCTGTGGCCTTCTGAAGACAGAACGCTCGACGGCACCGATAAGCTGCGACGATGGTTTGACTTCATCTTTAACATTAAACACGGCAATTACTCTGAACAACGACGGAAAAGGAGAGGCGTCTATTCCATCACATCCGGAGGGAATCAGGGCTTATTATGGATCAAGTTTCTGGTGCAATAACACTCAATCTTCAGTTTCGCTCATCCTTTCTTAGCAAAAACGCCGTGAAAAAATAATTACCACCAATGAGTTAACCACGTTAAACGCATGGTATTTTTTGCACGCAATTCGCTTTAAATGCGATCAACATCACAATTCAATGTTAATGCGCGCAAATTCTGTTCACTCGCCGTTAACCGCATTGGAACAAGCCTACCGAAATTGTGGTATTCTGAGTCAACGCCCTCCAGGAGCTGAGGACGCTAACTATTCAGCATCTTTGCGGCGCACGCGGCGAAGAAAAATTACAAGCAATGACAATGTCGAAACAAGGAGCGAACCATGCAGGTCAGCAGAAGGCAGTTCTTTAAGATCTGCGCTGGCGGTATGGCAGGCACCACGGCAGCAGCGCTGGGATTTGCCCCAAGCGTTGCACTGGCGGAAACGCGGCAATATAAGCTGCTGCGCACCCGTGAAACCCGTAACACCTGCACATATTGTTCCGTCGGCTGTGGGCTGTTGATGTACAGCCTCGGCGATGGCGCAAAAAACGCTAAAGCGTCCATTTTCCATATCGAAGGTGATCCGGACCATCCGGTAAACCGTGGTGCGCTCTGCCCGAAAGGCGCAGGCCTGGTGGATTTCATCCACTCCGAAAGCCGCCTGAAATTCCCGGAATATCGCGCGCCAGGCTCCGATAAATGGCAGAAAATTAGCTGGGATGAGGCATTTGACCGCATCGCGAAGCTGATGAAAGAAGACCGCGACGCCAACTACGTTGCGCAGAACGCCGAAGGCGTGACCGTTAACCGCTGGCTCTCCACCGGGATGCTGTGTGCATCCGCGTCGAGCAACGAAACCGGCTATTTAACACAGAAATTCTCCCGCGCGCTGGGTATGCTCGCGGTCGACAACCAGGCGCGTGTCTGACACGGACCAACGGTAGCAAGTCTTGCTCCAACATTTGGTCGCGGTGCGATGACCAACCACTGGGTCGACATCAAGAACGCCAACCTGATCGTGGTGATGGGCGGTAACGCCGCTGAAGCTCACCCTGTAGGGTTCCGCTGGGCGATGGAAGCGAAAATTCACAACGGCGCGAAGCTGATTGTGATCGATCCTCGTTTCACGCGTACAGCGTCGGTGGCCGACTTCTATGCGCCGATCCGTTCCGGTACTGACATTACGTTCCTGTCGGGCGTGATGCTGTACCTGCTGAACAATGAAAAATTCAACCGCGAATACACCGAAGCCTATACCAACGCCAGCCTGATCGTGCGTGAAGATTTTGGCTTTGAAGATGGCCTGTTCACTGGCTACGACGCGGAAAAACGCAAGTACGATAAAACCAGCTGGAACTATGAGCTGGATGAAAACGGCTTCGCCAAACGTGATACCACCCTGCAACACCCTCGTTGCGTATGGAACCTGCTGAAAACGCACGTTTCCCGCTATACGCCGGACGTGGTTGAGCAGATTTGCGGTACGCCGAAAGCCGACTTCCTGAAAGTGTGTGAGTACATCGCAGAAACCAGCGCGCATGATAAAACCGCGTCGTTCCTGTATGCCCTTGGCTGGACACAGCACTCCATCGGCGCGCAGAACATCCGCACCATGGCGATGATCCAGTTGCTACTCGGCAATATGGGCATGGCAGGCGGCGGCGTGAACGCCCTGCGCGGTCACTCCAACATTCAGGGTCTGACCGACCTTGGCCTGCTGTCACAGAGCCTGCCGGGCTACATGACGCTGCCAAGCGAGAAACAAACCGACCTGCAAACCTACCTTGCCGCCAACACGCCGAAACCGCTGCTGGAAGGTCAGGTGAACTACTGGGGCAACTACCCGAAATTCTTCGTCTCGATGATGAAAGCCTTCTTTGGCGACAAAGCGACGAAAGAGAACGACTGGGGCTTCGACCTGCTGCCTAAGTGGGACAAAGGCTACGACGTTCTGCAATATTTCGAAATGATGAACCAGGGTCTGGTGAACGGTTATATCTGCCAGGGCTTCAACCCGGTGGCGTCGTTCCCGAACAAAAATAAAGTGGTCGCGTCACTGTCGAAACTGAAGTTCCTGGTGACCATCGATCCGCTCAATACTGAGACGTCTACCTTCTGGCAGAACCACGGTGAGTCGAACGATGTCGATCCGTCGAAGATTCAGACCGAAGTGTTCCGTCTGCCATCGACCTGCTTCGCGGAAGAGAACGGCTCGATCGTTAACTCCGGTCGCTGGTTGCAGTGGCACTGGAAAGGCGCAGACGGCCCGGGCGAATCCATCACCGATGGCGAAATCCTTGCCGGTATTTTCCTGCGCTTACGCAAGATGTATGCCGAACAGGGCGGCGCGAACCCGGAACAGGTACTGAGCATGACGTGGAACTACTCCACGCCGCACGAGCCGAAGTCCGAAGAAGTGGCGATGGAAAGCAACGGTAAAGCGCTGGCCGATATTATCGACCCGGCAACCGGTGCGGTGCTGGTGAAAAAAGGCCAGCAACTCAGCACGTTTGCGCATCTGCGCGATGACGGCACCACCTCAAGCGGTTGCTGGATCTTCGCCGGAAGCTGGACGCCGGAAGGCAACCAGATGGCAAATCGCGATAACGCCGATCCGTCAGGCCTCGGTAATACGCTGGGATGGGCATGGGCGTGGCCGCTCAACCGCCGCATTCTGTATAACCGTGCCTCCGCCGACCCGCAGGGGAATCCGTGGGATCCAAAACGCCAGATTCTGAAATGGGATGGCGCGAAATGGAGCGGGATGGATATTCCTGACTACAGTGCCGCCGCACCTGGCAGCAACGTTGGGCCGTTCATCATGCAGCCGGAAGGGATGGGTCGCCTGTTTGCCCTCGATAAGAT
Source organism: Pseudocitrobacter faecalis (assembly GCA_003315335.1). Classification (GTDB taxonomy): domain Bacteria; phylum Pseudomonadota; class Gammaproteobacteria; order Enterobacterales; family Enterobacteriaceae; genus Pseudocitrobacter; species Pseudocitrobacter faecalis. The sequence continues at coordinate 28,134 of QNRL01000006.1, read as the reverse complement.
GGCGGAAGGTCCGTTCCCGGAACACTACGAGCCGTTTGAAACGCCGCTGGGGACTAACCCGCTGCACCCGAACGTTATTTCCAATCCTGCCGCCCGTATCTTTAAAGGCGATGCTGAAGCGCTGGGTAAAGCCGATAAGTTCCCGTATGTGGGTACCACTTATCGTCTGACCGAGCACTTCCACTACTGGACCAAGCATGCGCTGCTCAATGCCATCGCACAGCCGGAACAGTTCGTGGAGATTGGCGAGAAGCTGGCGAATAAACTCGGCATTGCCCATGGCGATACCGTGAAGGTTTCCTCCAACCGTGGCTACATCAAGGCCAAGGCGGTGGTGACCAAACGTATTCGCACGCTGAAAGCGGACGGGAAAGATATCGATACCATCGGTATTCCAATCCACTGGGGCTACGAAGGGGTTGCGAAGAAAGGCTTTATCGCCAATACGTTAACGCCATTCGTCGGTGATGCGAACACGCAGACGCCGGAGTTTAAGTCCTTCCTCGTAAACGTGGAAAAGGTGTAACGGAGACGACCTATGGCTTATCAATCGCAAGATATTATCCGTCGTTCCGCGACTAACGGTTTCACCCCCGCGCCTCAGGCGCGGGACCACCAGCAGGAAGTGGCGAAGCTTATCGACGTGACCACCTGCATCGGCTGTAAAGCTTGTCAGGTGGCGTGCTCAGAGTGGAACGACATCCGTGATGAGATCGGCAGTAACGTCGGGGTGTACGACAACCCGGCGGATCTGACCGCCAAATCCTGGACGGTGATGCGTTTCTCGGAAGTGGAGCAGAACGACAAACTGGAATGGCTTATCCGCAAAGACGGCTGTATGCACTGCGCGGATCCGGGCTGCCTGAAGGCGTGCCCGGCGGAAGGCGCTATCATTCAGTATGCCAACGGCATCGTCGACTTCCAGTCTGAACAGTGTATTGGCTGCGGCTACTGCATCGCGGGCTGCCCGTTCAACGTGCCGCGACTAAACCCGGAAGACAACCGCGTCTACAAATGTACGCTGTGCGTTGACCGCGTGAACGTCGGGCAGGAACCGGCCTGTGTGAAAACCTGCCCAACCGGCGCTATCCACTTTGGTTCCAAAGAGGATATGAAAACGCTGGCGGGCGAACGCGTCGCCGAGCTGAAAACCCGTGGTTATGACAACGCCGGCCTGTACGATCCGGCAGGCGTTGGCGGTACACACGTGATGTACGTGCTGCACCACGCCGACAAGCCGAATCTGTACCACGGCCTGCCGGAAAACCCGGAAATCAGCGCCACGGTGAAATTCTGGAAAGGTATCTGGAAACCGCTGGCGGCGGTCGGTTTTGCCGCAACGTTTGCAGCGAGCATCTTCCACTACGTCGGTGTCGGCCCGAACCGTGCGGAGGAGGAAGAAGACAATCTGCATGAAGAGAAAGACGAGGTGCGCAAATGAAACGACGTGACACCATCGTGCGCTACACCGCGCCGGAACGTATCAACCACTGGGTCACCGCCTTCTGTTTCATCCTGGCGGCGGTGAGCGGGCTGGGGTTCTTTTTCCCCTCCTTCAACTGGCTGATGCAAATTATGGGGACTCCGCAACTGGCGCGTATTCTGCACCCGTTTGTGGGCGTCATCATGTTTGCCTCGTTTATCATCATGTTTTTCCGTTACTGGCACCACAATCTAATCAATCGGGATGATATCTTTTGGGCGAAGAATATTCGTAAGATCGTCGTCAACGAGGAAGTGGGTGACACCGGGCGTTATAACTTCGGCCAGAAATGCGTATTCTGGGCGGCGATTATCTTCCTGGTCCTACTGCTGGTAAGCGGTGTGATTATCTGGCGTCCGTACTTTGCGCCTGCTTTCTCAATCCCGGTGATCCGATTTGCGTTAATGCTGCATTCATTTGCCGCAGTAGCGTTAATTGTGGTTATCATGGTGCATATCTACGCCGCCCTCTGGGTGAAAGGCACCATTACCGCGATGGTGGAAGGATGGGTTACCCGTACGTGGGCGAAGAAACATCACCCGCGCTGGTACCGTGAAGTCCGCCAGAAACAGGAAAAGTCATCTGAATGAGTATTCGCATAATCCCGCAAGATGAGCTGGGTTCGAGCGAGAAACGCACGGCGGAGTATATTCCGCCGTTGTTATTCCCCAGACTCAAGAACCTCTACAATCGCCGCGCCGATCGTCTGCGCGAGCTGGCCGAGAACAATCCGCTGGGTGATTACCTGCGCTTCGCGGCGCTGATTGCCCACGCGCAGGAAGTGGTGCTGTACGACCATCCGTTACAGATGGATCTTACCGCGCGCATTAAAGAAGCGAACGACCAGGGCAAGCCGCCGCTGGATATTCACGTTCTGCCGCGCGATAAGCACTGGCATACCCTGCTTCGCTCAATGATTGCTGAGCTGAAACCGGAAATGACCGGGCCCGCATTAGCGGTGATCGAGAATCTGGAAAAAGCGTCTGAGCAAGAACTGGAGCAGATGGCCAGCGCGCTGTTTGCATCTGACTTTGCGTCCGTGAGCAGCGATAAAGCGCCGTTCATCTGGGCGGCGTTGTCGCTCTATTGGGCGCAAATGGCCAGCCTGATCCCCGGTAAAGCCCGTGCAGAATATGGCGAACAGCGCCAATACTGCCCGGTATGCGGCTCAATGCCGGTCTCCAGCGTGGTGCAAATTGGCACGACGCAGGGCCTGCGTTATCTGCACTGCAATCTGTGTGAAACCGAGTGGCACGTGGTGCGCGTGAAATGCAGCAACTGCGAGCAGAGCCGCGATTTACACTACTGGTCTCTCGATAACGAGCAGGCGGCGATCAAAGCGGAAAGCTGTGGCGACTGCGGCACTTACCTGAAGATTCTGTATCAGGAAAAAGACCCGAAAGTAGAAGCCGTTGCAGACGACCTCGCCTCACTGGTACTGGATGCGCGAATGGAGCAAGAAGGGTTCGCCCGCAGCTCTATTAACCCGTTCCTGTTCCCGGGAGAGGGGGAGTAAACCTGCTGCATTATCGGGCGGCGAAAGTCGCCCGATTTCGGACCATCACGAAACTCCTGTACAGGCGGCACAATACCGCTTTCACATGAGTTCTGAATGCCTCTGTTTTCTGCTTGCCATATCTTTCACTTCCTTATCGACTCAGCGCCTGAATAACATGCTGTGGATCGTTAGCAATCGCACGCAGCAATGCTTTCGCGGGCCCGGTAGGCGAACGGCGACCTTGTTCCCAGTTACGCAGAGTATCTACACTGACGGATATCAGTTCAGCAAACTTAGATTGAGATAAACCAGATGCATGACGAATCTCTTTAATTTTAAGCGCATCAATGTGAAAAACCCTGGAAGGTTTACGCTCACCAGCATCAATCTCATTCATCTGAGCCATGCTTTGGGCTAACCGCTCAAACAACGCTTTATCCATCTACCACCTCGCATTTAACATTCGCAGCATCGCCTTTTCCTGGGCGGTAAGATCATCTTTAATTCCTTTTTTATAGATTAGGAGGAATCGGATCTCACTTTCTGAAGCGCGATAATAATAAATAACGCGCACGCCGCCCCGCTTTCCTGTTCGCTCCGCTACCCACCGAATTTTTCGCAAACCGCCCGTTTCTGGAATGATATCGCCATGATGAGGATTCAATGTAAGAAAAATCTGGAGACGACCGTATTCATCGTCATTCAATAGCTTTTGTACATCTTCAGTAAAAAAATCCGTTTCGATGAAGATCATAATAATACGCCATTGGCTTAGAGTGACAACCATTTAATGTACGCCATTGACGTATACCATTCATTGAATAGCCTACCGCCCTGGAACCAGCAAAACCACATTCCCGCGCTCACTATTTCCCTTCTGCGAGCCGCTTTCCAAAATTCATACTTATCGCCTTCCCCCTCTTCCCATCAGCGAAAAGCCAGCGTATAAAACTGTACATTCATACAGCAAAAAGGATTTCAACATGGTGCTGGAAAAAGGTATCGCTGAGCAGGTTGAGGCGTTTATTGCCGCGGGCCGCCCGTCTGCTCGACAGCAGAGTATTGATGACCGGAGGGCGGGCTATCTCGCCAGTACGGCCCTGGCGGGTGAAACAGAGTCATTCGTCTCTATCCAAACCATTGAGCTGGAAGCGATGACGTTTCGTGTCTATTCACCACTACAAAGCCCGGCCCATCTCCCGACGGTTATCTACTACCACGGCGGCTGTTTTATCAGCGGCAGCTTTGCTACGCATGACAATCAACTGCGTCAGCTGGCGGTGTATGGCGGGTGCCGGGTAATTGCAGTGCAGTATCGATTAGCGCCCGAACACACCTTCCCTGCCGCGCATGATGATGCGCAACGGGGTGCGGAACTGGTGTGGCAACATGCCGAGCTATTTGGCGTAGATAAAGATCACATTACTCTGGCTGGCGATAGTGCAGGCGGGCATCTGGCGCTGGTCACGGCGCTGAGACTCAAAGCAGCCGGTAGCTGGCGACCCAGGCAGCTTATCCTGATTTATCCCATGGTGGATGCAACAGCGCACTTCGAAAGCTATGTTCGCAACGGAAAGGATTACATCATCACCCGCGATACACTGCTTAGCGGCTATGAAATCTATCTACCGGGAGTGGATCGGCGCCATCCGGAGGCCAGCCCGCTGTGGCGAGACGATTTCGGCGGCCTGCCGCCCGTGCATATCATCACGGCGGAATTTGATCCGCTGTGTGATGAAGGAAAAGCGCTGTACCAGCGAATGACGGAACAGGGCGTGGTGTGCACCTGTCAGCAGTATCTTGGGGTGATTCATGGCTTTTTCCAGTTGGGTGGGGTAAGTCGTGCCGCGAGGGATGCGGTAAGGGATGTGGCGTATCGTGTGGGGAGGTAATTCCCTGTCATGTTTATCAGTGCTATCTTGTGTTAATAGATAACACAACAGGATATGACTATGCCCAGAACGACCAGTATTACCATTGGCGACCAACTTGACCATTTCATTACCAAAATGATTGAGAGCGGCCGTTACGGCTCAACCAGTGAGGTGGTTAGATCCGCGCTACGCCTGCTTGAAGAGCAAGAGTTACGAAATGTTCAACTTCGCGAGGCGTTGGAAGAGGGACTCAATAGCGGTGAGAGTTCACTCACGCTAGGTGAAATAGCAGCAAGGAAGAAACGCGATTTAAATGTATAAACTTTCAAATCGAGCAGCTGACGACTTTGGTTCAATCTATGAATACACATGGCGTCAGTTTGGTTGCGAACAAGCAGACAAATATACCCACGAGCTGGATTTGTTTCTTAACTTGCTGGCAAAAAATCCCAAGGCTGGGCGCGATGTCTCCGAAATTATTAATGGGGTTCGTCGGCATGACTATCGCTTACATGCAATCTTTTACCGACAGTCGGATGTTGGCATTTTCATCATCCGCATACTGCATCAAAAAATGAACCCCTTTCTCCATCTGAGCGAGTAGCTACTCCTCCTCATTCCCCCCTTCTTCATACGCACCAAACGGCTTCGCGGGAAGCACAATGAAAGTCCCGTCAAACACGGCTCCGAGTTTGTCATCACCGGACAGCTCCACCAGCAACTGCACGCGCGCTTTACGGCCTCGCGCTAATCGGTCCAGATCGCCGCTCAGTGAACCGAGATCGGCCACCGCCTGCGGTTTACCGCTGATGGGATGGCTGTAACGGATATGCGCATCGGCAAGGATGATAGTGCCGCCCAAGTGTCGTTCACGCAGCATCAGCCAGATAAGGCCCCAACCGGTAAGCGTTGCCAGTGAAAACAAGCTTCCGGCAAACAGTGTATGGTGCGGATTTTGATTGCCCGTCTCCGGCATGGTGGTGATAAATTTCTGCCCGGTATACTGCTGAATGCGCACGCCCATTTTTTCACTGAGGGGGATATGCTCATACCAGGCCTGCTGAAGCTGCCCACACCAGTCGCCGCGATGCAGAATGTCATCCAGCGAAGCCACCGGTTTGATCATCAGAAAATGGCGAATGGGCGTAGTGGTGGGTGTAGTGATTTCGCCCTGATTCACAAACCCCAGCTTGGCAAAGAACTCAACCGCATCTTCACGCGCGCTACAGGTTACGCGCTTCACACCTTCCTGACGTGCGACGGACTCCAGCGTCATCGCCATCAGCGTGCCGAGGCCCTTATCCTGCACGGACGGATGCACCGCCATAAAACGAATCGAGGCTTCAAAATCAGCATTGATGTAGAGCCGCCCGATCGCGACCAGATTGCCCTCTTCATCCACTACCATTTGGTGGTGAGCCATCGCATCCCAGGCGTCACGCTCAGAACCTTTCGGCTGATGAAGGGGTTTACGCAACATCTCCCAGCGGAACTGATAGTAGCGGTCTAACTCTTCTTCCGTTTGCGGCACTCGAAGGTGATACATAGCTGCACTCTCTTTTGTCGCCCGTAACCTCACTGGAAGTTGGTTCATACCTGCAACCAGAAGGTAACGGGGCCATCATTGACCAGCGAAACCTGCATATCGGCAGCGAATCGCCCGGTTTGGGTGTTCATCTCTTGCTGGCGACAACGCTCAACGAAGTATTCATACAGCGCTTCCGCTCTCTGCGGCTCTGCGCCTTTAGAGAAGCTCGGACGCATACCGCGTTCGGTATCGGCCGCCAGCGTAAACTGCGACACCACCAGCACGCTTCCGCCCGCCTGCTGCACGTTGAGATTCATCTTGCCTTCCGCATCACTGAAGATGCGATAACCCAGCACACGCTCGCACAAGCGGTTGGCTTTTTGTTCGTCGTCATCCTTTTCGACACCTAATAACACTAAAAGTCCAGGCCCGATTTCGCCCGTCACTTCATCCGCCACGGTGACGCTGGCCCGGGTTACGCGTTGAATCAATGCAATCATGGTTGGTCTGCTTCTTGTTGTTCTGTTTTAAGTTTTCGGTATTCCCCGAGAGTGACAGTTATTTCCGCCCCAAGCAAGACGATACACCAGGTCCAGTAGACCCAGACAAACAGGATAGGCACAACGGCGAGCACGCCGTAAATTAGCTGATAGGAAGGGAACGCGGTGATATATAACGCAAACGCTTTTTTGCCAAGCTCGTAAAGCACTGCCGCCACCAGCGCACCGATAACCGCATCGCGGTTCGGCACACGCGTCGTCGGTACCACGCTATAGAGCAGCCAGAAGGAGATCCACGATAACAGCAGCGGAAAGATTCGCAGTGCGTTATCCACCGCGCTATTGAACTCGCTCGCCCAACGCAACGATAGCAGGTATGAGCTAATCGCCAGACTAGCCCCTGCCAGCAATGGCCCAAGCGTAAGGATCATCCAGTAAATCGCAAACGAATAGACCTTTGGCCGCACGCGCTTGCTGCGCCAGATGCTATTCAGCGCGCTATCAATGGAGTACATCAGCAGCAGCGCCGTGACAATCAGCCCGCAGGCCCCGACCGCTGTCATACGGTTGGAATTGGCGACAAACTGCTCAATGTAGCGCTGAATAACGTCACCGGTTGCCGGAATAAAATTGGCGAAAATAAAGTGCCGAATCTGAACGCTGACTTCAGAAAACATTGGAAAAGCGGCGAACAACGCAAACACGACGGCCACCAGCGGTACCAGTGAGAGCAACGACACATAGGCCAGATTCCCGGCCAGCGTCGTCATATTATCTTCGTCAATACGCCGCCAGAGGAACTTCCCCCACGCCACCAGTGACCGGGTATGATGAATCGTTTTTTGATGAACGGTTTTTAACATAACTGCTTCGTAAAATAGCGAGGTATTGTCTCTTTCCCCGTTACCAGGATAGAGGTGATCCCCAATTGATTGGCTCCCTCTATATTATCGGCATTATCATCAAAAAAGACCGTATCGGCGGCAGAAAAACCTTCTTCTTCAAGCACCCGCTGGTAGATACGCGCTTCCGGTTTACGCATCCCCATCTCTTGCGACAGATAAACATGGTCCGCCGCGGCGTGAATTTCCGGGTATTCATCCGGCCAGAACGTGGTATGCAGCCGGTTGGTATTAGAGAGAACCACCACGCGATGCCCCTGCTCGCGCAGTTTATGCATGATCTCAATCACCTCCGGGCGCAGCGAAACAAAAATCGCCTGCCAGCCATGGGAGAACTGCTCATAGCTCAACGGTAAATCCATTTCATGGCAAATCGCCTGTGCAAAAGCTTCGTCAGTGATTTCACCGCGTTCGTGCTGATGAAAAGCCTCGCCCATGGTGAAACTCTGCTTGAGCGTGGCCAACGGCACACGGGTCAGATCGCTCCACGCGCCAAAAACGCGGTTGAAGTCGATATCGACAATCACATTACCTAAATCAAAGATATAGAGCATTTTTGCCTCCTTTCTCGCCGTGGAAAATTAACTGTAGCGGGAAAGGAGTAGTTTGACTATGGCGTATACAGGATAAGTGTGAGGCCATTATCCTAAAAAATAATGAACATTCAGCGTGTAATCACGCCTCTATCAGAGACAGTAGCCCTTGCCTTCAAAAGGGGATTATAAATGCGCTTGCCGTGACGTGAAGGCAAAAAAAAACCTGCCATCGCTGGCAGGTTTCTCATGCGTGGAAGAGGAGAATTACTCTTCTTTCGCACCGCGCATTGCACGTTTACGGTCGTTCTCAGTCAGGTGACGTTTACGGATACGGACGGAAGTTGGGGTAACTTCTACCAGTTCGTCGTCATCGATGAACTCAAGAGCCTGTTCCAGCGTCATTTTAACCGGCGGAACCAGAACCGTTGCTTCGTCAGTACCAGACGCACGCATGTTGGTCAGTTTCTTACCGGTCAGGCAGTTTACAGTCAGGTCGTTAGAACGACTGTGAATACCGATGATCTGGCCTTCATAAACTTCTGCACCGTGACCCAGGAACAGCTTACCGCGGTCCTGCAGGCTGAACAGTGCGAATGCAACCGCTTTACCCTGACCATTGGAAATCAGTACGCCGTTCTGGCGCTGACCCACATCACCCGGACGAACATCGTCGTAGTGGCTGAAGGTGGAGTACAGCAGACCGGTACCAGAAGTCATGGTCATGAATTCTGAACGGAAACCGATAAGGCCTCGGCTTGGGATCACGTAGTCGAGACGTACGCGGCCTTTGCCATCTGGATTCATGTTTTTCAGGTCGCCTTTACGCTCACCCAGAGCCTGCATTACAGAACCCTGATGTTGCTCTTCAACGTCCAGCGTTACGTTCTCGAACGGCTCTTGTTTACGGCCATCGATTTCGCGGAAGATAACTTTCGGACGGGAAACCGCCATTTCGAAACCTTCGCGACGCATGTTTTCGATCAGAACAGACAGGTGCAGTTCACCACGACCAGACACGCGGAATGCGTCAGCATCCGGCGTTTCTTCCACGCGCAGCGCCACGTTGTGAACCAGTTCTTTGTTCAGACGATCAAGGATCTGGCGAGACGTGACGTATTTACCTTCTTTACCGCAGAACGGAGAGGTGTTTACGCAGAAGAACATAGAAACGGTCGGTTCATCAACGGACAGGGCCGGCAGCGCTTCCACATTTTGCGTGTCGCAAATGGTGTCAGAGATGTTCAGCTCACCCAGACCGGTGATCGCAATGATGTCACCCGCTTCAGCGATATCGCTGTCGATACGCTCCAGACCCAGGTGAGTCAGAACTTTACCGACTTTACCGTTACGGGTTTTACCTTCGCTATCGATGATGGTGACTTGCTGGTTCGGTTTGATTTTACCGCGTTTGATACGGCCGATACCGATAACACCAACATAGCTGTTGTAGTCCAGCTGGGAGATCTGCATCTGCAGAGGGCCGTCGAGATCGACGTCCGGTGCAGGAACATGGTCAACAATCGCCTGATACAGCGGGGTCATGTCTTCTGCCATGTCTTCGTGATCCAGACCCGCGATACCGTTCAGCGCAGAGGCGTAAACGATCGGGAAGTCCAGCTGTTCGTCGGTCGCATCCAGGTTAACGAACAGGTCGAATACCTGGTCAACAACCCAGTCAGGACGCGCGCCAGGACGGTCAACTTTGTTGATAACAACAATAGGTTTCAGGCCATAGGCAAAGGCTTTCTTGGTCACGAAGCGCGTCTGCGGCATCGGGCCGTCAAATGCGTCAACGACCAGCAGCACGGAGTCTACCATGGACATTACACGTTCAACTTCACCACCGAAGTCGGCGTGCCCTGGGGTATCAACGATGTTGATACGGTAGTCATTCCATTTGATAGCGGTGTTTTTCGCGAGGATGGTAATCCCACGCTCTTTCTCCAAATCGTTGGAGTCCATCACACGCTCTTGAGTTTCGGCACGTGCATCAAACGTACCGGATTGCTGCAGCAGCTTATCAACCAGGGTAGTTTTACCATGGTCAACGTGCGCGATGATGGCGATGTTACGCAAATTTTCGATCACAACTTTGCCTCGGGCATTAGAAATAGCGCGTTATTGTACACGGATTAATCGCAGTACAAAACAGGATCACAAACATCCTCCGCAAACAAGTATTGCAGAGTTCCTTTGTGATCGCTTTCACGGAGCGAAAAAAGGGCACCTTAACGCAAATTGCACCAATATGGTGCTTTATGTTCACATACAAGCACTATACTGGTGCAATGACACCATCGTGGTGCAGCCCTTTTGCACTATGATGCGCATGATAGCGCCTTTTGGGGGTAATTTAAAAGTTGGCACAGATTTCGCTTTATATATTTCAGGGCAACAACGCCACTTTTAAGAAGTGTTTGAAGACCTCGTTACCACGACGACAATGACAAATCCGGGAGATGTAAAGTATGTCCGCTGAACACGTTTTGACGATGCTGAATGAGCACGAAGTGAAGTTTGTCGATCTGCGCTTCACCGATACCAAAGGTAAAGAACAGCACGTCACTATCCCTTCCCATCAGGTTAATGCTGAATTCTTTGAAGAAGGCAAAATGTTTGACGGCTCCTCTATCGGCGGCTGGAAAGGCATTAACGAATCTGACATGGTTCTGATGCCGGACGCATCTACCGCACTCATTGACCCGTTCTACGAAGAACCGACACTGATTATCCGCTGCGATATCCTGGAACCAGGTACCCTGCAGGGCTATGACCGTGACCCGCGCTCCATCGCGAAACGCGCGGAAGAATACCTGCGCTCTACTGGCATCGCCGACACCGTACTGTTCGGGCCAGAACCAGAATTCTTCCTGTTCGATGACATCCGCTTCGGCGCATCCATTTCCGGTTCTCACGTGGCTATCGACGATATCGAAGGCGCGTGGAACTCTTCCACCAAATACGAAGGTGGTAACAAAGGTCACCGTCCAGGCGTGAAAGGCGGTTACTTCCCGGTTCCGCCGGTCGATTCCTCCCAGGACATCCGTTCTACCATGTGTATGATCATGGAAGAAATGGGCCTGGTTGTTGAAGCTCACCACCACGAAGTGGCAACGGCGGGCCAGAACGAAATCGCCACCCGCTTCAACACCATGACCAAAAAAGCGGACGAAATTCAGATCTACAAATATGTGGTTCACAACGTTGCGCACCGTTTCGGTAAAACCGCGACCTTCATGCCAAAACCAATGTTTGGCGATAACGGCTCCGGTATGCACTGCCACATGTCTCTGTCCAAGAACGGCGTAAACCTGTTCTCTGGCGACAAATACGCAGGTCTGTCTGAGCAGGCGCTGCACTACATCGGCGGTGTTATTAAACACGCGAAAGCGATCAACGCCCTGGCGAACCCGACGACCAACTCCTACAAACGTCTGGTTCCGGGTTATGAAGCGCCGGTTATGCTGGCTTACTCTGCGCGTAACCGTTCCGCATCCATCCGTATTCCGGTTGTTACCAGCCCGAAAGCGCGTCGTATCGAAGTGCGCTTCCCGGACCCGGCAGCTAACCCGTACCTGTGCTTCGCAGCACTGCTGATGGCTGGCCTTGACGGTATCAAGAATAAAATCCATCCGGGCGAAGCAATGGACAAAAACCTGTATGACCTGCCGCCGGAAGAAGCGAAAGAGATCCCACAGGTTGCTGGTTCTCTGGAAGAAGCACTGAAAGAACTGGATCTGGACCGCGAGTTCCTGAAAGCCGGTGGTGTGTTCACTGACGAATCCATCGATGCTTACATCGCGCTGCGCCGTGAAGAAGATGACCGCGTACGTATGACGCCGCACCCGGTAGAGTTCGAGCTGTACTACAGCGTTTAATTTACGTTAGTCATTCTCCGCCCACTTCTTGTCTCCGCCTGGCGGCAAGAACAAGCTGAGTAAGTTGTTGCCGTGGAACGTTTAGCCCATCTCTGGATGGGCTTTTTTCTCCACGAAAACGCGTAGTTAGCGCCTTTTTCCCGTCCATCCAGCTATAATGCACTAAAACAGTGCAATCAAAGGAGACTGCTAAATGGCAACCGGCGCGCTGCCCGATGCTGGGCAGATCCTCAATTCTTTAATTAATAGCATTCTGCTGGTCGATGATGACCTGGCGGTGCATTACGCTAATCCTGCGGCGCAGCAACTGCTGGCGCAAAGCTCACGAAAACTGTTCGGTACGCCATTACCGGAACTGCTGAGCTATTTCTCATTAAATATCGGTTTGATGCAGGAGAGCCTGCAAACAGGCCAGGGCTTCACGGATAACGAAGTGACGCTGGTGATCGACGGACGTTCACATATCCTCTCTCTGACGGCCCAACGGCTGCCTGACGGCTTTATTTTGCTGGAGATGGCCCCGATGGATAATCAACGTCGCCTGAGCCAGGAGCAGCTCCAGCATGCGCAACAGATTGCGGCGCGCGATTTAGTCCGTGGCTTAGCCCATGAGATAAAAAACCCACTTGGTGGCTTACGCGGCGCGGCGCAGCTTTTAAGCAGAGCACTGCCCGACCCGTCGCTCACTGAATACACCAAAATGATCATTGAGCAGGCCGATCGCCTGCGCAACCTGGTCGACCGTCTGCTCGGGCCGCAACAGCCAGGGATGCACGTAACCGAAAGTATCCACAAAGTGGCCGAGCGCGTCTTTTCGCTGGTGTCGATGGAGCTGCCGGATAACGTGCGGCTGGTGCGTGATTACGATCCGAGTTTGCCGGAGTTACCGCACGATCCCGACCAGATTGAACAAGTATTACTGAATATTGTTCGCAATGCGTTGCAGGCGTTAGGGCCAGAAGGCGGCGAAATCATTCTGCGCACGCGCACCGCGTTCCAGCTAACGCTGCACGGTGAGCGCTATCGCCTGGCGGCACGCATTGACGTTGAAGATAACGGGCCGGGTATTCCGTCCCATTTACAGGACACGCTGTTCTATCCAATGGTGAGTGGCCGCGAAGGCGGCACCGGGCTGGGTTTATCTATCGCCCGCAGCCTGATCGATCAGCATTCCGGCAAAATTGAATTTACCAGTTGGCCAGGCCATACCGAGTTTTCGGTTTACCTGCCAATTCGAAAATAAGGTGTGTTTATGCAACGAGGGATAGTCTGGGTCGTAGATGACGATAGCTCCATCCGTTGGGTGCTTGAACGCGCACTCACCGGGGCGGGCTTAAGCTGTACCACATTTGAGAGCGGCAACGAGGTGCTGGACGCACTCACCACCAAAACGCCGGACGTATTGCTGTCAGATATTCGTATGCCTGGCATGGACGGCCTTGCGCTGCTCAAGCAGATTAAACAGCGCCATCCGATGCTCCCGGTCATCATAATGACCGCCCATTCGGATCTCGATGCGGCGGTCAGCGCTTATCAACAAGGCGCGTTCGATTACCTGCCCAAACCGTTTGATATCGATGAGGCTGTAGCGCTGGTTGAACGTGCCATCAGCCACTATCAGGAACAACAGCAGCCGCGCGACGTGCCCGCATTCGGGCCTACTGCCGATATTATCGGTGAAGCACCGGCGATGCAGGACGTCTTTCGCATTATCGGGCGACTCTCCCGGTCATCAATAAGCGTGCTGATTAACGGCGAATCCGGTACCGGTAAAGAACTCGTCGCGCATGCGCTGCATCGCCACAGCCCACGCGCGAAAGCGCCGTTTATCGCTCTGAATATGGCGGCGATACCGAAAGATTTAATTGAATCTGAACTCTTTGGCCACGAGAAAGGCGCCTTTACGGGCGCGAACACCGTCCGTCAGGGACGTTTTGAGCAGGCTGACGGCGGCACGCTGTTTCTCGACGAAATTGGCGACATGCCCAACGATGTACAAACACGTCTGCTGCGCGTGCTGGCCGATGGGCAGTTTTATCGCGTCGGCGGCTATGCGCCGGTAAAAGTGGATGTGCGCATCATCGCGGCGACCCATCAGAACCTGGAACTACGCGTACAGGAGGGGAAATTCCGCGAGGATTTGTTCCACCGCCTGAACGTGATTCGCGTGCACCTGCCGCCGCTGCGCGAGCGTCGGGAAGATATTCCGCGCCTGGCGCGCCACTTCCTGCAAATTGCCGCACGCGAACTGGGCGTAGAAGTCAAACTGCTGCATCCGGAAACCGAGGCGGCACTGACGCGTCTGGCGTGGCCGGGCAACGTGCGCCAGCTGGAAAATACCTGCCGCTGGCTGACGGTGATGGCCGCAGGCCAGGAAGTGTTGATTCAGGATCTGCCGAGCGAACTGTTTGAAACCACCGTTCCGGATGGTACGACCCACACACAGCCGGATAACTGGGCGACGCTGCTGGCGCAGTGGGCCGATCGCGCGTTGCGATCCGGTCATCAAAATCTGTTATCGGAAGCACAGCCGGAAATGGAGCGTACGCTGCTGACAACCGCTCTGCGTCATACTCAGGGGCATAAACAGGAAGCCGCGCGTTTGCTGGGTTGGGGGCGTAATACCCTGACGCGCAAGCTGAAAGAGCTGGGGATGGAGTAGCGCCGCGTTGCGCCGGATGGCGCTTCGCTTATCGGGCCTACAAACAACGAGGCGTTGTAGGCCCGGTAATAGCTTAAATCACGCGTGAGAACTGCTGCATCCGCGCTTTCTGTCGCAGATAAGCATCGAAGCACATGCAGATATTACGAATCAACAGACGACCTTTTGCCGTCACCTGGATTCCTTTGTCATCCACATCCACCAGCCCATCTTTCGCCAGCGGCGCCAACAGTTTTAAATCTTCTGCAAAATAGTCAGCAAAATTCAAATCCCACTGCTGCTCAACCGCGGCGTAATCCAGGCGAAAATTACAAATCAGCGCTTTAATCACATCACGACGAATGCAGTCATCGCGCGTTAAAGCAATCCCACGCCACAGCGCATCGCCGCGTTCATCGACCTGCTGATAGTAGAGCTTCAGCTCTTTCTGGTTCTGGGCGTAGCAGTCGCCAATCATACTGATGGCGGATACCCCCATACCGAGCAGATCGGTATCGCCCTGCGTGGTGTAGCCCTGGAAGTTACGATGCAACACACCTTCACGCTGAGCAACGGCCAGCTCGTTATCCGGGCGGGCAAAGTGATCCATGCCGATAAACTGGTAACCGGCGTCAGTGAGCGACGCGATCGTTTCCTGCAGGATATCCAGCTTCTGCTGAGCAGTCGGTAAATCTGCATCTTTAATTTTACGCTGCGCGGCAAACAGCGTCGGCAGGTGCGCGTAGTTGAAGACGCTCAGGCGATCCGGGTTCAGTTCCGCCACGCGTTTAAGCGTAAAGGCAAAGCTTTCCGGCGTCTGTTTTGGCAGGCCGTAGATCAGGTCAATGTTGGTTGAGGTAAAGCCGATCTCACGGGCGTGATTCAGCAGTGCAAAGATAAACGCTTCGTCCTGCTCGCGGTTCACCAGACGCTGAACCTCTTTGTTGAAGTCCTGCACGCCCATGCTCAGGCGGTTAAAGCCTTCGGCACGCAGATGGTCGATCACGTCCAGTTCGATTTCACGCGGATCAACTTCAATAGAGATCTCAGCGTCAGCGGCAAAATGGAAGTTCTCACGCAGCAGCGTCATCAGGCGCGTAATTTGCGCTTTGTTCAGATAGGTTGGCGTGCCGCCGCCCCAGTGCAACTGGGTGACATTGCGCCCGGTGAACAACGGTGCGCGATGGCGAATTTCCTGCTCCAGCGCGTCGAGATACTGGTCAGCTTTATGCTGCTGGCGTGTGACAATTTTATTGCAGCCGCAGAAATAGCAGAGTTTGTGGCAGAACGGGATATGCACGTACAGCGACAGCGGCCGCTCAGGATATCGCGCAACCGCATTCAGAAATTCGCTCTCGCCAAACGCGTCGGAAAACTCCAGCGCGGTGGGATACGAAGTGTAACGTGGCCCGGAATAGTTATATTTCTGGATCAGGGCCAGATCCCAGTCGATTAACTGCACAGACATGCTTACTCCTTCCAGTGACGTCGCTAACGACGACGGCGTGCCGGCCTGGCTCCTTGTTGAGCCATTAGCCGGTTGCGCAGCCGTTTTTGACGCCGCGACAACCGTTGTAGTTTAACGAATAACCACACCAGATAACATATAACCAGAAGGGTTATACACGTCACCATCCACATTGCCTCTGTGTTGGCTGCGTGCTTTCGCCCCCGTCACGTACTTTTGTACGCTCCTGGGGACTCACTCGCTTGCCGCCTGGACGCACTGTGAATGCTTTTGTGTCTATAAGCAGGGCCGGGAAACCAACTGCGTGCAAACGTTAGTTTCCGCCCTTAAGCAGACGCATCATGTCTTCCTTGCCCTCTTCTTCCTCTTCTTCTTCGTCATCGTCGTAGGAGAGGCCAAGCTGCTGCATCAGTTCGTCGATTCTGTCCAGTTTGGCATCGACCCAGCTTTGCTCTTCAGCATTCAGTTTTCCGCCTTCTTCCAGGCGCTCCAGCAGCGCATCCAAACGCTCATCCGTTTCTAACTGCTCCAGCTCAGCCTGCGGTGAAAGCATAGGTTTCTCACTTTTTGGTTTTTGCTGACGAGGGGTTGTTGTCTGCGCAGCGGTAACGCCCAGCTGAACAGGTTTTTTACTGCCAATACGGGGATCTTTTTCCTGACCTTTTTGGCTTGCGCGACCCGATTCACCGCCACCATTTGCACGGCTGCCCGGCGTATGGCCACGATGCTTCTTCTGGCGCTTACGATCGCGCGCTTCCTGGTCCAGTTCTTCACGGGTTTTGCGGCGCGTTTTGGCACGCGGTGCAGATGTTGGTTTTTTCATGGTGTTGTCTTATGGCCGTTTTATTCAGTATAGAATTGAGGCGGAATCTAGCAGAATACCAACAAAGAAAAAAGGCGACAGAGTAATCTGTCGCCTTTTTCTGACTCTCCACCCTCAACGGGCGCTACATTCCATGTTAGCTACCGACACACCCTGTCTTTCCTTTAGCCTGGAACAATCCCTGTACTGCTCCATTTCCTTTCGCTACGTCTCCGGACGTTTGTCATCCTGACAATCCTAAGTCTTCGCCTCCTGGCGCTCCTGACCCTCATCCTGAGTTAGAAATCCTTCCGGCGTCCTCGCCAATGAGTGATACTTTACCTTGTTGAGCTAAACTAACAAGCAGCGAAACGGCACATAAATATAAAATCAGAGTTTTCCCCAACATTAACTCTATGATTTATCTATTTTTAGCGATTTTTTCTTCTCAAACTTCTCTGAAAATTCGCATAGGGACTATGGGCAATATCTCACAAACTGTAGGGGTTTTGCTTACATCCTGTAGACTCGCTGAGGAAAATCAGCCTTTTTTTACCGATCGGGTATAATCGCCAGCATTGCCCGATTTAACGGAGACGACCGTTTTGATTAACCTGAATTATCAACTGACGCATTTTGTGACCAGTGCGCCAGATATCCGCCATTTACCTTCTGATACCGGAATCGAAGTGGCATTTGCAGGCCGCTCCAACGCCGGGAAGTCCAGCGCACTCAATACGCTGACGAACCAGAAAAGCCTGGCCCGTACCTCCAAGACACCTGGCCGTACGCAGTTGATTAACCTGTTTGAAGTGGCTGACGGTAAACGTTTGGTCGACTTACCGGGCTATGGTTACGCAGAAGTGCCGGAGGAGATGAAAATCAAATGGCAGCGTGCGCTGGGTGAGTACCTGGAAAAACGTCTGTGTCTGAAGGGGATTGTGATCCTCATGGACATCCGCCATCCGCTGAAAGATCTTGATCAACAGATGATTCAGTGGGCCGTAGACAGTGAGATTGAGGTGCTGGTGTTGCTGACCAAAGCCGATAAACTTGCCAGCGGCGCACGAAAAGCGCAGATCAACATGGTGCGCGAAGCTGTGCTCGCCTTTAACGGTGATGTGCAGGTTGAAGCGTTTTCATCACTGAAAAAACAGGGTGTAGATAAGCTGCGTCAGAAGCTGGACACCTGGTTTAGTGAGATCCCGCCGGAAGTGGCGGCTGAAGAAGCTGAAGAGTAATCATTCTGCCGTCGGGCGCCATTGCCCGACCCTGATTTCACGCAAAGCTGCCATCCGGCGGCTTTTCTTTTGCCCAATAAAAAACGCCCCGGTCATTACTGACCGGGGCGGCTAAAATATTCAGCCAAATCCGATTACGTGAAGTAAAAGGTCTGAAAGATAGAACATCTTACCTCTGTACCCTACGCGACTAACTCTACTCTTTTTTTTTGGTCACAGAAAGCACTTTTTGTAGTTTTTTTTCACTCATTACATAGCGAATTCTAATGTTCATCACAAAACGCTATAAGTTATGTTGCTTACTTACCAAAAAAGCGCTTAGTCGCCGAACGGTTAGTGCGCCTGATCCCAGTTTTCGCCGCTGCCTACTTCCACCAGCAAAGGCACATCCAGTTTGGTGCTATTTTCCATCAGTTCATGGATTTTCTTCGACACGGCATCCACATCATCTTTGTGCACTTCAAACACCAGCTCATCGTGCACCTGCATAATCATGCGCACGCGCGGTTTTTCGCTTTCAAGCCAGGCATCCACAGCAATCATCGCTCGTTTGATGATATCTGCGGCAGTGCCCTGCATCGGAGCGTTGATTGCGGCGCGTTCAGCCCCGGCACGACGCGCGCCGTTGCTGGATTTGATGTCCGGGAGGTAAAGCCGACGACCATCCAGCGTTTCAACATAACCCTGATCTTTCGCCTGAGCACGGGTGCGCTCCATATACTCCATCACTCCGGGATAGCGCTCAAAGTAGAGATCCATGTACTTCTGCGACTCTTTACGCGGGATATTGAGCTGGCGAGAGAGGCCAAACGCGCTCATGCCGTAGATTAAACCGAAGTTAATCGCCTTCGCGCTGCGACGCTGTTCGCTACTGACGCTCTCTAATGGCAGGCCAAAGACTTCCGCCGCCGTCGCACGGTGGATATCTTTCCCTTCGGCAAATGCGGTCAGCAGGCCTTTATCACGCGACAGATGCGCCATAATGCGCAGTTCGATTTGTGAGTAGTCCGCAGAGACAATCACGTAATCTTTCGGCGCGATAAATGCCTGTCGAATGCGACGCCCTTCATCATTACGTACAGGAATGTTTTGCAGGTTGGGATCCGTCGAGGAGAGACGCCCCGTTGCGGTGACAGCCTGGTGATAGGAGGTATGCACGCGCCCAGTTTTCGGGTTGATCATCAACGGCAGTTTGTCGGTGTAAGTGGACTTCAGCTTCGCCAGGCCACGATATTCGAGAATAACTTTTGGCAGCGGATAATCCAGCGCCAACTCCTCAAGCACTTCTTCTGACGTAGACGGCGCGCCGCCCGGAGTTTTCTTCAGCGGTTTAATCCCCTGTTTTTCAAACAGAATCGTTTGCAGCTGCTTCGGTGAGGAGAGGTTAAACTCTTCACCGGCGACCTCAAAGGCCTTCTGTTCAAGCTCCACCAGCCGTTTCGCAATCTCCTGTGAATGTGCATGCAGCACTGCCGGATCAATCTTGACGCCGTTGCGTTCCACACGCGACAGCACCGGCACCAGCGGCATTTCGATATTTTCGAAGACGCTCAGCGGCCCTTTCTCCTTTTGCAGCTTCGGCCACATTTTCAGATGCAGCTGCAGCGTGACGTCAGCGTCTTCCGCCGCATAACGGCCCGCTTCTTCCAGTGCAATCTGGTTAAAGGTGAGCTGCTTTTTGCCTTTGCCGGCGATCTCCTCAAAGGTAATCGTTTTGTGCTTCAGCCAGCGCTCAGAAAGGCTGTCCATATCGTGGCGGCCCGCAACGCTATCCAGCGTGTAGGATTCCAGCATGGTGTCATATGCAATCCCGCGCAGCTCAATGCCATAGTTCGCAAGGATCCCGCGGTCATATTTGAGGTTCTGCCCGACTTTCAGGCATTTTTCATCTTCCAGCACCGGTTTGAGCAGTTCCAGCGCGCGTTCGCGGGAAATCTGTTCTGGCGCGTCAAGATAATCGTGCGCGACAGGCACATACGCGGCAACGCCGGGTTCAGTTGCGAACGACAGGCCAACCATATTGGCAGAGACATTATCAAGGCTGTCCGTTTCCGTATCGAAAGCAAACAGAGGCGCTTTTTTCAGTTTCTCAATCCATTCAACTAACGTCGCTTCATCCAGGATCGTGACATAGTTATCGGCGCTCAGGGTGGCGTTGGTTTCGACGTCTTCCTCCACCACGATAGTGTCCGCCGGTTTGTCAGCGGATTTCGTCGGCTTCGCGCCTTTCGCCTGTAACCATTTTCCTGACTCAACATCGCTTATCCAGCGTTTGAACTCATATTTTTTGAATAGAGCCAGCAGCTCTTCAGCCGCAGGTGCCTGCACTTCCAGTTGTTCGCAGGTCAGCTCCAGCTCAACGTCGGTTTTGATGGTCGCGAGTTTGTAAGAGAGATAGGCCACCTCTTTATTTTGCTCAAGCTTTGCGGCCATCGTTTTCGCGCCACGGAAGCTCAGCCCGGCGATTTTATCCGGCTCGGCATAAAGGGTATCCAGCCCCCCCAGCCCCTGAAGCAGCGCCTGGGCTGTTTTTTCGCCCACACCCGGCACGCCCGGAATATTATCCGAGGAGTCGCCCATCAGCGCGAGGAAGTCAATGATGAGTTCCGGCGGCACACCGTACTTGGTCACCACCTCTTCCGGGCCAAGAATGGTATTCGTCATGGTGTTAATCAGGGTAATACCCGGCGTGACCAGTTGCGCCATATCTTTATCGCCGGTGCTGATCAATACCGGGCGACCCGCCGCTTCCGCTTCGCGCGCCAGCGTGCCGATCACATCATCCGCTTCGACGCCCGATACGGCCATCAGCGGGAGCCCCATGGCTTTCACCATTGCATGCAGAGGCTCGATCTGCGCACGCAGATCATCAGGCATTGGTGGGCGGTGAGATTTGTAATCCTCAAACAGTTCGTCACGGAAGGTTTTACCCTTCGCATCAAACACCACAACAGCGTGTGTCGGCTGATATTGCAGCAACAGGCTGCGCAGCATATTCAGCACGCCATACATCGCGCCGGTCGGTTCGCCTGCGCCATTGGTCAACGGTGGGAAAGCATGATACGCCCTGTAAAGATACGAGGAGCCATCAACGAGGATAAGGGGATTTTCGGGGATCTGAACCATAATTTCCGTGCCTGTTTATCAGATTATGGTTAAAGGATGCCACAGACAGCATGAAAACATGAGTTTTTCGCCCCATTTACGCGAAAAGATTTGCAGATCTTCTGGATCACTCGCAAAACAAATCTGTGGATAACTTTGTGCATAGTTTTATGATGCTAATAACGTGTGATCTTTTGCATTTATGAAAATCATTAATAACCTATATTTTTCAGTTGCTTGAAAATGGATCTGCCGTGAAAAACACGCGGTGGTGACAATTTATCCTGTGTGGATATAAGCAGAGGTTATTTTTCTGTTCTGGTAAGACCCATCATTTGGTGTGTTTTCTGATAAAATCAGCCTCTTGTGCGTTTTGCCTGCGCGCGTTTAATGACTAACTATCTGAATAAACAAATTATGTCGAGATTTCTCGCGGCGATAACGCTTCCCATAAGTATCGCGCTTACTATTTTACTGACCATATTGTGTTCGGTGCCGATCATCATCGCCGGGCTTGTTAAGCTTATTTTGCCCATCCCGGCAATCTGGCGCTCGATCTCCGTTTTTTGCAATTTCATGATGTACTGCTGGTGCGAAGGCCTGGCAGCACTGCTGCATCTCAACCCGCATCTGAAGTGGGAAATTGAGGGGCTGGAAAAGCTGAACAAAAAGAACTGGTATCTGCTCATCTGTAATCACCACAGCTGGGCCGACATCGTGGTTCTGTGCGTGATTTTCCGTAAGCACATCCCGATGAATAAGTATTTCCTGAAGCAGCAACTGGCCTGGGTTCCCTTTATCGGTCTGGCCTGTTGGGCGCTGGATATGCCGTTTATGCGCCGCTATTCGCACAGCTATCTCATCCGCCATCCTGAACGTCGTGGGAAAGATGTTGAGACCACACGCCGCTCCTGTGAGAAATTCCGCACGCATCCCACCACTATCGTGAATTTTGTCGAAGGATCGCGCTTTACCGAAGAGAAACGCCGTCAAACCCGCTCGCCGTATAAAAATCTTCTGCCGCCAAAAGCGGCTGGTATTGCGATGGCGCTGAGCGTACTGGGCGCGCAGTTTGATAAATTGCTCGACGTCACGCTGTGTTACCCGGAAAACAACGACAGCCCGTTTTTTGACATGCTGAGCGGCAAGCTGACGCGCATTGTGGTACGCGTGAATCTGTTGCCGGTGGCCGAAGAGTTACACGGTGATTATGTTTCAGATAAGAACTTTAAGCGCCGTTTCCAGCAGTGGCTGAATGCTCTGTGGGAAGAGAAAGATACGCTGCTAACATCGCTAATTACGCCGCACCCGCAGAAGAAATAATGTCTTTATCTCGCCTCCTGAATAACAGGAGGCGAGATAATCAGCTTATTGCAGGAAACGACCGCCCCGCGCCATAAACTCTTCCGCCGTCATCTCTTTGCCATTAAAGACAACGTTGCCCTGCTGATATTCGAAATCAAGCTTCGCCGCTTTTTCGTCCACGCTGATGAGATCCATCATTTTGCCAAGCGTCGTGAAGTTGTTAACGTCTTTCTCTGCTTGTTTTTGTGCGGAGGCATCATCCTTACCTTCTGCTAGCTTAACTTGCTTAGCGGTATAGGTGATAACATCCACAGGCAGCATGACGTTTGCCGTGATGGTTTTGACATTCTGGTCTACGGATTCGGTTAAGGACCCAGGCGTGAATTTTGCTTTAACCGGATCGGCAATGGCGATATTAACATTAGCCGTCATTTCGCCTTTGTCATTTTTCCAGCTAATCGGGAGTTTGATGACTGGCTCACTTTTCTGGATGTTGGCGATATACTTCGTGAGCAGTTTCAAACTGACCTCACCCATCGCGTCTTCATCTTTACCTGGTGCAGGATTCGCCACGATAGCCTTACTCAGTTCCGCGTTGTAATTAGTGAACAACTCGCGAACCGCAACAGGATCGAGATTCTCTAACACCAGAGCAATTTTACCGCTTCCCAGATTCTGTTTTTCACGAATCAAATCCTTGATGGCATACTCCTGAGTATAGTTAATGTGCTTTTTATCACTGGATAATGCCAAAGCGCCTGTTCCGGTGAAGGTATTAATCTGTATTAAATCTTTGCCCCTGGAGTTTACTCGTATATTATTCAGTGATACATCAGCATGGCCAACAGTGATATTATCATCAACCTTATTACCCGTTGACGTAATAGTCATGGAGTCTGAATAAATTTTCACATCATTACTATCCTGGCTAATAACAATGTTTTTTAACTGCCCATTAATCTGTGCATCCGTGAGCAGTGAATTTTCGCCTGAGACATTAAATTCACCGCCGTCAAAAGCAAACGTGGTTTCGGTATCGGAATAAGAGGCTGGCGCGACAACAACCTGGGTCGCGATAGATTTATCATAAGTTACACGAATGTTTGCATCAATTGGCGAGTGTCCTTTAGCCGCATCAAAGAGGGGTTTAGTGATCTCACCGTTAACCAGTGACACCTTCATTGCTGCCATTGCCGGGGCCAGACTTCCTTTTGCCAGCGAGGAAAGCGGGAAAGGGCCGTGGTCAACATCAACGTCAAACGCAACGTTTTGCCCGGCTTTGATGCCGCTGGCTTCTGCACCATGTTCAAAAGTCAGCACCACCTGAAAATGAGAACTCAGCAAGCCGCTGGTGAATTCCTTGTAACTTAATGTCATCCCCGTTTTTGATGACTTCGCTTTACTGGCCTGATTAAATGAAGAGACAAAATCAGCAACTTTCGGTTCGATCCGTTTACCGGTATACCATGCGCTTCCCATCCAACATACACCTAAAGCCACTACCACGCCCGCCGCCACGACACTCTTTTTCATAACAATCATCCTTAATTAATGTGTGCGGGTATTATATAAAAGAATATCTGGGGGCTGTATATTTATCAGGCGAAAAAGAGAATTATCAGAATGTGTTTATTTAGCAGATAAAAAAAGGCCCGCAATAATTTGCGAGCCATATATATTATTAATTAAACTTATTTTTTCTCAATAAGTTGTTTTACAGTGTCCGCATACTGTTGAACAAAGATTTCCATGTTGCTGGCATCCATACCCTGTGGATTCAGCTGATATTTACCGTTAACAAACATTGCCGGCACTCCCTGCAATTGCAGGTCAGCGGCCGCTTTTTCCTGCTGTGCTACCAGGGATTTCACGACAAAGCTGTTCCATGCAGCATCGTACTCTTCGCCTTTCACGCCAGCATCGACGAAGACCTTGCGGATATCAGCGACGTTCTGGACAGTCTGTTTTTTTTGAATGGCCTCGAACATCGGCGCAGTGATTTTATCTTCCACGCCCAGCGCCATCGCTACCGCCCACGCCTGAGTCAGATCTTTACCCAACGGGCCCAGGAATTCGACGTGGTATTTGGTCATTTTGGTGCCTTCCGGCAGTTTCTGTTTCACGGTATCGGAAACATGCAGCACTTCTTCAAACTGATAGCAGTGCGGGCAGTAGAACGAGAAGAACTCCAGCACCTGCGGCTCGCCGGCAACCGGTTTATCGAGGGTGGTGTATTGTTTGCCGTCGGTAATCTGAGCAGCGGAAGCGCTGAATGCCAGAATCATACCTGCCAGCGCAAGCCAAATCTTTTTCATAACGAATTCTCTCCTGAATATGTCAAATTAATACATTGGCGTTAACTGAAGAGGGGGTTCCTGCAGAACCTTCACCTGCTCAATAAATATCGAAATCTGCCGCAGCCAGAAATCTTCCCCGGTAAGCCAGGGGAAATTCTGAGGAAACGCAGGGTCATCCCAGCGCCTGATAATCCACGCCAGATAATAAACCAATCGCATCGCGCGTAAAGGTTCAATCAGGGCTAATTCATCCAGATTGAAATTGCTGAACTCCTCGTAGGCTTCAACAATCATTTCCATCTGCATCCGCTGCTCGGCACGATCGCCATTCAGCAACATCCACAGATCCTGTACCGCGGGGCCGGTACGCGCATCATCCAAATCAACAAACAACGGCCCATCACGCCAGAGAATATTCCCGGCATGGCAATCTCCGTGCAGGCGCAGCGTGTTAGAGCGGCCATGCCACTGTGCCATCACGGCATCAATAAGATCGTCGGTCGCTCTCAGAAAACGTTCTTTCAACGCGGCGGGGACCAGAGCGGAATGTTCAAAAACGGCGCGTGGCTCAATAAGATACTCTTTCACGCCGATTTCCGGACGGGCGACAAAGCGAGACTTACGGCCAGTTTGGTGCAAACGACCCAGATAACGCCCAACCCACTCCATTTGATCCAGATTATCAGATTCAAACTGGCGGCCACCCAGGCTTGGGAAGACGGCGAAGTAAAATCCCTGATGGGTCAGCAACGTTTGGTTGTTGAAAGCGATGGGGGCGGCTACAGGCACTTCATCATTAAGAAGTTCCTGGGCGAAGAGATGCTCTTCCAGGATTTGGTCAGCCGACCAGCGTTCGGGACGATAGAACTTCACCACCATACGGCGGCGATCTTCATCCTGAAATTGATAAACCCGGTTTTCATAGCTGTTTAACGGGGTAAGGCCAGAATCCACCCGAATACCCTGATCGAATAACGCATCGATAATGGTATCCGGGTGCAATGTCTGAAAAGTGAAAGCCTTGTCGTTCATCCTGCCAATCCGACTAACTATACGAAGAGTTCAGGATATCATTTCGTAGCGCTTTCAGTGGCTGTGCTTACAACCTTTTACTCTTTAATCACACCGCGCGCGCGTAACAACGCGGTTTTAAAATCTTCTTCATAATCTTTCTGAATCCCGGGAATCACAGCATCTTTTGCCGAGTCACGCATTTTCAGGTGATAGATCAGAATATCATCCGTTAAATCCGCCAGTTCCCCCTCATAACCTGACTCTTTCGCCAGTTTCTGCAAAAATTGCATCAGGTTCAGTTCCGGCTCTTTCTGCCAGGCTGGCTGGAGGAGTTCAATAACTTCATTCAGACGTTTACATTTCATGGTCGTGCTCCTTACTCTTGATTAACACACGGTAGCAGGGTCAAACCCACAATAAAAGAGGCGATATAGTGAATATAACGGGTGTCGTGCTGGCAGGCGGTAGAGCGTCAAGAATGGGTGGGCAGGATAAGGGATTGATGGCGCTGCATGGGAAACCGCTGTGGAAACATGTGGCGGATCGTTTACAGCCACAGGTGAATGGCATGGCGATCAGCGCTAATCGCAATATTGCGGTGTATCAGGCCAGCGGTTTTCCCGTTTATCAGGATACGTTTACCAACTTTCCGGGGCCGCTTGCCGGAATGGCCTCCGTGATCAGGCAAGCTGGCGGCGAATGGTTCCTTTTCTGCCCATGTGATACGCCGTTTATTCCGGCCCATCTGGCTGAGCGACTGCAATCACAGCGTAATGAAGCACCGGTTGTGTGGGTTCATGATGGCGATCGCGATCATCCGGCAATTGCGTTGGTTCATCGTCGAATAGCTACCGATATCGAAGCCTACCTTGCGCGCGGCGATCGCCGGGTGATGGTATTTATGCGCGAAGCCGGCGGGCATGCGGTAGATTTTAGCGATTGCCAGGGCGCATTCAGTAACGTGAATACGCTGGAAGATTTGGCCTGGTTTGAGGCTCGCCCATGATTCCCTTATTAGCGATAGCGGCATGGAGTGGGACCGGTAAAACAACGCTACTGAAGCAACTGATCCCCATGCTATGTCAGCGCGGAATACGACCTGGGCTTATAAAGCATACGCACCACAATATGGATGTCGATAAGCCGGGCAAAGATAGCTATGAGTTGCGTAAAGCAGGTGCGGCGCAGACGCTGGTTGCCAGCACGCAGCGTTGGGCGCTGATGACCGAGACACCAGAGGAAGAGGAACTGGATCTCCCATTCCTGGCGAGCAGAATGGATGCCTCGAAGCTGAATTTAATTCTGGTGGAGGGCTTTAAGCATGAGGAGATCGCGAAGATTGTCTTGTTTCGCGAAGATGCCGGGCATAAGCCAGAAGAGCTGGTGATCGATGCGCATGTGATAGCTGTCGCCAGTGATATTCCGCTCAGTGTGGATGTGCCGTTACTGGATATTAATGACGTTGAGGGAATAGCGGATTTTGTGGTGCGGTGGATGCGGATGATGTGAGTTATGTGCGCTGTGGTGCCCGGAGGCGCGGAGCTTACCGGGCCTCCGGGTTCGTGTCATTCGGCGGGGATTGTTCTTTTGCAGGCCGGATAAGGCAAAGCCGGCTGTTTTTTTCGCTCCAGCGCAAAAAGGCCATCCCTGCGGATGGCCTTCTGCTTTATTTGATGCCTGGCAGTTCCCTACTCTCGCATGGGGAGACCCCACACTACCATCGGCGCTACGGCGTTTCACTTCTGAGTTCGGCATGGGGTCAGGTGGGACCACCGCGCTACTGCCGCCAGGCAAATTCTGTGCTCTGTCCTGTGTCTTTTGTGCTGATACTGCGTTGGCTGCATTCGCGAAAGTCAGTCACATACCTCAGTATGCTCCTTCCTTCGCTTCATTTGCCGCCTTGTCTCAGCGCAAAATCCTTCGGACTCTGAATCTGAGCTGAAAATCATGTCTCTTCGCCAAAACATCTTCGGCGTTGTAAGGTTAAGCCTCACGGTTCATTAGTACTGGTTAGCTCAATGCATCGCTGCACTTACACACCCAGCCTATCAACGTCGTCGTC
>QNRL01000005.1 GCA_003315335.1 Pseudocitrobacter faecalis | reverse complement strand
GACCTGAAGAAAAAGTCGATCACCATGGGTAAAGGATGTTAAAAAGTGTTCACCATGTCCCCGAACACCTGTCTGCCATGTCCCCGGACCGTACAGGGAGAGGGTTAGGGTGAGGGCATTTCTTACACCGTAAACCCAAGCATCATCCCCGTATCCTCATGCTCCAGCAGATGACAATGCGCCATATAGGCATGCTCTTTCGGCGCATAATGGTCGAACTTCACTAGCACCTCACTGACATCCCCTTCCACACGAACTGTGTCTTTCCATCCCGCGCGATGAGCTGCGGGCGGCTTGCCGTTTTCCGACACAATCCGGAACTGCGTGCCGTGAATATGGAATGGGTGCAGCATCATGTCGCCCTTGCCGGAGATAAACCAGCGCTCATACTGCCCCTTACTGGCGGCAAACATCGGCGTGCTCATGTCGAACGCTTTGCCGTTAATACGGTTAGCATTGTGGAAGTCAAAACCCCCGCCGCCATGATTCATATGGCCCATGTTGCCATGATCCCTATTACCGTGGCCCATCATCTCACCGTGCTGCATGTTGCCCATCGCGCTCGCGCCATACTTTTTCATCAGCGCCTGCATGCCCATCATATCGAGCATCGGATCCATAGAAAGCTGGAGTCTGCGTTCGGTCAGGCCGTCTAATGAGGGCAGAGCAGGCAGTGAAGAGAGCACATCCGGTAATTCACCCGATGCATTGATAGTAACGGGCTGTACGCGCAGAACTGGATGCGCTTTATCGAAGGGCGCAACGGCCATTCCCATCTGAGTTACCGGCAGCGTCACGATATCAAACGGTTTCCCGTCGCGGGTCTCAACCAGCACTTCAAAACGCTCCCCCATCAGCATCGGCAATTCCGTTACTTTGACCGGTTCCGGGAGCAAACCGCCATCGCTTGCCACCACATACAGCGGGCGATTATCGCTGGCAGCAATCGTCAAGGAACGCGCATTACAACCGTTAAGCAGGCGCAAGCGCAGCCAGCCGCGCGGTGCCGCGTGCTGCGGGTAGATAGCACCGTTGGTCAGCAGCGTGTCGCCAAACCAACCGACAGCGGCAGTCATTACATCAAGTTGATAATCAATTTCACCCTCGGCGTTAAATTTTTTGTCCTGAATAATGAGCGGCACATCATCAATGCCCCACTGTTTTGGCAACATCAGGCGACGAATATCATCATCTTCAATCAAGACCAATCCCGCCAGTCCCATCGCCACCTGATGCCCCGTTTTGCCATGCTGATGTGGGTGGAACCAGCAGGTCGCGGCACGCTGATCGGGGGTGAAGGTGACCGTACGTTTGCCACCAGGTTTAATGATGCCTTGCGGGCCGCCATCCACCTCGCCGGGGATCTCCAGTCCATGCCAGTGGACGGTGGTCTCTTCCGCCAACTGGTTATGAATATTGACGGTAATGGGTTTCCCCTTCGTCAACTGAATTGCCGGGCCCAGTAAGTTACCGTTATAACCCCATGAGGTGGCGGTTTTAGCGCCAAACTGCGTTTTTCCTGCCTGGACGGTGAGCGTCACCTGGCTGCGCGCATCAGCGGCAAGCAACGGGGGAATGGGAAGCGCAGGACGATCGGCGGCGAAAACGGCGCGACTCCAGAGCGGTAACGCGCTCGCCACGCTGACGGCGGCGCTCAATTTCAGAAATTCACGACGGTGCATCATTACATCCTTTTGCTGGCTGCGGGTGAATATTTGAGCTTAAACCCTACCCTTGCGGGAAGGTCAAGTAAGAAGCGTCGAAAAAGGCTCTACGTACCGTCTGGAAGTGTGCTAACGTTGAATCTCGACGAGGTAAGGTAGAAGAAATGAAGACGTTTTTCCGTACAATGCTGCTTGGATGTTTGTTGACTGCGTCCAGCCACAGCTATGCATTAAGCGAGTCTGAAGCAGAAGACATGGCCGATCTCACTGCGGTGTTTGTGTTCCTGAAAAACGACTGTGGTTACCAAAATCTCCCTAATGGCCAGATTCGTCGCGCCCTCGTTTTCTTTGCCCAGCAAAATCAGTGGGATCTCAGCAATTACGACACCTTCGATATGAAATCGCTCGGCGAAGACAGCTATCGCGATCTCAGTGGTATCGGTATCCCCACCGCGAAAAAATGCAAATCGCTGGCTCGCGACTCCCTGAGCCTTCTCGCCTACGTGAAATAACACGCTCTACCTTCCTGCTGAAAAAACGACCGTGCGCCCACGGTCATTGTTAGCTATTATGTTGCGCCTGTTTCAAAGGTGTTAACAATGGAGGGTTCAAACGATGACCGATAACACCCTGTGGCACGAAACGCTGCATGACCAGTTTGGTCAGTATTTTGCGGTGGAAAACGTGCTCTACCATGAGAAAACCGATCATCAGGATTTGATCATTTTCGAGAACGCCGCCTTTGGCCGCGTAATGGCGCTGGATGGCGTGGTACAAACCACCGAACGCGATGAATTTATCTATCATGAAATGATGACCCACGTTCCGCTGCTGGCCCATGGTCACGCGAAACATGTGCTCATTATTGGTGGCGGTGATGGTGCGATGCTGCGTGAGGTTAGTCGACATAAGAACGTCGAGACCATCACTATGGTGGAAATCGATGCAGGCGTGGTTTCGTTCTGCCGCCAGTATCTTCCTAATCATAGTGCCGGAGCCTACGACGATCCGCGCTTTACGCTGGTGATTGATGATGGCGTGAACTTCGTCAATCAAACGTCGCAAACCTTCGACGTGATTATCTCCGACTGTACCGACCCGATTGGCCCCGGCGAAAGCCTTTTCACCTCGGCGTTCTATGAAGGCTGTAAACGCTGCCTGAACCCTGGCGGGATCTTCGTCGCGCAAAACGGTGTTTGTTTCCTCCAGCAGGACGAGGCGCTCGATAGCCATCGCAAACTGAGCCACTACTTTGATGATGTGAGTTTCTATCAGGCGGCAATCCCCACCTATTATGGTGGCATTATGACCTTCGCCTGGGCGACCGATAACCCGGCGCTGCGCCATTTATCAGCCGAGATAATTCAGGCGCGCTTCCATACCGCGAAGCTTGCGTGTCGCTACTACAACCCGGCTATTCACACCGCGGCGTTCGCGCTGCCGCAATATCTACATGACGCACTGTCTGGACAGTGACGCTAAGGGGGTGAGGAAAATTGAAAAAACTGAAGCTGCACGGCTTTAACAACCTGACCAAAAGCCTGAGTTTTTGCATTTACGATATCTGTTACGCAAAAACCGCAGAAGAGCGCGATGGTTACATCGCCTATATCGATGAACTCTACAATGCCAATCGTCTGACCGAAATCCTGTCAGAAACCTGCTCCATCATCGGCGCGAACATACTCAATATCGCCCGCCAGGATTATGAACCGCAGGGCGCGAGCGTCACCATTCTGGTGAGCGAAGAACCCGTCGACCCGAAGCTGATTGATAAAACCGAACATCCCGGCCCGCTACCGGAAGCGGTGGTGGCGCATCTCGATAAGAGCCACATCTGCGTGCACACCTACCCGGAAAGTCACCCGGAAAGCGGTTTATGTACCTTCCGCGCGGATATCGAAGTCTCGACCTGTGGCGTCATTTCACCGCTAAATGCGTTGAACTACCTTATTCACCAGCTTGAATCTGATATCGTCACCATTGATTATCGCGTACGCGGTTTTACCCGCGATATCAACGGCATGAAACACTTTATCGATCATGAGATTAATTCGATTCAGAACTTTATGTCAGATGACATGAAGTCGCTGTATGACATGGTGGATGTGAATGTGTATCAGGAGAACATCTTCCACACCAAGATGATGCTCAAAGAGTTCGACCTGAAACACTATATGTTCCACACCAAACCGGAAGATTTAACCGACATTGAGCGCAAAGACATTACCGCTGCGCTATGGAAAGAAATGCGCGAGATTTATTACGCGCGCAATATACCGACGGTGTAACACTGAATCGGGGCAATATGCCCCGATTCTGTTACAACGATGAAAACAGTGTCACGACTCAGCTTTTAAGTCGTGATAGTAATACTCTTTATCACGCGATGTAATTTCCCTGAGAACCCGGCAGGGCACGCCAACCGCGATAACATTAGCAGGAATATCTTTTGTCACCACACTTCCCGCACCGATGACCGAATTATCGCCAATGGTCACGCCCGGATTAATGACAACATGGCTGCCAATCCAGACATTATTACCGATCGTGACAGGGAAAGAGAACATTTCACCATGTGTACGTAGGGCATAATGCACAGGATGACCGGTAACAGAAATGGTTACATTGGGCGCGATCATGACGTTATCACCGATGGTTACCGTATGATCGTCGACAATTGTCAAATTGAAATTGGCATAAAAATTTTCACCAAGCGTAATATTCTTACCGTAAGAAAAATACATTGGTGGTTCAATCCAGACATTATCCCCCGTTTTAGCAAAAATTCTCTCTATTAATTCTCTGCGTCGGTTTTCCTCTGAGGGACGGGTATGGTTATATTCATACATGAGCTCCTTCCCACGCAGGCGCTCCTCCGGTAAACCCTCGGTTAAATCAGTAAACAGCATTCCCTCTTTGATTCGCTGTCTCATTGATAATGTCATTTCCGCCTCCTGCGTATCAACTTATACTTTTCGTCTGCGAAGATCGCACAATGCTCAGTGGCCCGACACCGCTTAACGTTACGGTTGAGATAAGGGTAAAGACCAGCGCAATCAGTCCTAAAACTAAATAAGCTCCCTGGAAACCTATTTTTTCATACATATTACCAGCCAGCACCGACATAAACATCATCGCCAACTGTTTGAAAAAACAGAAGCAAACCAGATAAATAGTGGCAGAAAAACGCACCTCAAACTGGCTGGTAATATATTTGAAGCACCCAACTATCAGGAAAGGGATTTCAAACATATGCAGCGTTTTAAGAATAACAACTTCAACCGCGCTGGTCGCGAAAGAAGAACCGATAATACGGACAGACATGATCATTCCCGCTACCAGCAAAGCATTCTTCCCCCCAATTCGATTTACGATTAGTGGAGCGAAAAACATAATACAGGCGTTGAGCAATTCTCCCATTGTCGTGACGTAGCCGAAGACCCGCGTGCCCTGCTCTCCGGTTGCGAAAAAGGAGGTGAAGAAATTGGCGAACTGTTGATCGAACACATCATAGGTGCAGGATACTCCGACCACATACAGCGATAGAAACCACAATTTGGGCTGTTTAAATAGCTCCAGAGCCAGCTTAACACTAAAAGCTGACGAGTTCGCACCAACCGCATCGGCGACCATTGCTGAAGAAGAAGCATCCGTACGAGAGAAATAGAGCAATACCGCAAGTACAATTGCACACCCGGAACCCAGCCAGAAAACAAATTCATTATTGATTGTGAACATGACGCCAACAATCGACGCACATAGCGCCCAGCCCACACAGCCAAACATTCGCGCCCGACCAAACTCAAAATGGCTGCGCCTGCTCGCTTTTTCAATATAGGCTTCAATCGCTGGGGCACCCGCGTTATAAATAAAGCCAAGATAAATGCCGCCCACAATAGAACCAAGTAAAATATTAAACTGTAATAACGGCCCAAAAACATAAATAAAGAAAGGGGCAAACATAACCAACATCCCGGTAATAACCCACAGCAGATGTTTTCGTAAACCCAATTTATCCGACATTAAACCAAAAATCGGTTGAAACAATAGCGAGAAAAATGAGATACAGGCAAAGATGACCCCGGTGTCTCCCTTACTGATGTGGTTGATATCATGTAACCAGATCGGAAAAAAGGGAAAATATGCGCCCATGATAAAGAAATAGAAAAAGAAGAAAAAGCCAAACATCCAAAAGTTGGTATTCTTGAGATAATACATAAAAAATCCTTGCACTAAGGTGGGCAGGTTCACACCTGCCCAATTTTCATTTTATTCTTCAACTCGAATAAATTTTCACATTATTATTCCCAAACGATCTGATAATAATAATGACGCGCACTTAGTTGGAATTCTGGCGATACGGAAGGACTCCAGGAGTCATCCCCACCAACCCCCATATGGAAGCCGTCAAGATTAAGCCAGGTTCCCGCTTCTTCCTGCAGCAAATGGCGATGGGTTGTTTCCATCAATTGCCTCTGGCTATAACGACCAATATTGAACTGGAAGTCGCCACGCCACTGATGTGTGCCATAACGCAATTGCCGCGTACCGCAGCGCAGACCGTTTTCACCTGGAAATACATATGGCGTATGCATAGCATCAAGCGGAAGCTCCCAGCTATCGAAACAGGCGCTGCTTAAACGATCCGGATAGTTTTCATGCGGCCCCAGTCCAAGCCATTTCACGGTGTCCTCAACCTGCGAAAGCTGGCATGTCAGACCAATGCGTGCGGGGTAGGGAGTTCCACTGGCAACGTCGACGCTGATATCAATCTGCATTTTACCGTGGCCATCAATCCGGTAGGTTTTGCGGCTGATAAACAGTGTGGCCCCCTGATATTGCCAGGCATGTGTCGTGGTTATCAGGACTGCATCTGAGAGAGCATCGGCCTGACAGGCTAAAAGCACCGGCTCGGTACGATAATGGCCAGCCTTTTTCCAGCGCTCCACCCATGCATTGGGATCAATCCGCGTCACTTCACTGACCCCGATATCATTATCAAGCGGCGCCCGCGTAAACTGATCGGTAAGCGGTGTGAGAAGCTGTTTTTCATCCCCCTTCCACAACTGCGTCAGCCAGCCCTGCTGGCGGCAGAATTGCCACCGCTTTTCGCCAACGGTCACGACATATTCATTCTGATTGGCTGAAAGCGTGGGCACGTCATCAGCGAGTGGAGGACGGTTCGCCGCCAATGACTCTTCCAGCGCCCACTGCTGCCATGCGCTGATATGCCCCGCCTCCGACCATACCGTGGCGCGCGGTTGCACCACGCGTACCGTCAGCCACAACTGTCCGGGCGCATGCGGTATTGATACCTCTGGCAGCGTAATGACCTGACGCCCTTGCGGCGCGATATCCAGCACCACCTCCCCGTGAGCAAGTTCATTGCCCTCACGCTTTAACGTCCAGTGGAGGATTTCATTGTCGCTGTGGCGGAACAGATATTCACTGACGACTTCGATACTGCGCTTATCACCGGGCAACAGGTGGAACTGGAAGAACTGTTGCGCGTGTTTTGCTTCATAAAGCGCCGGGTGAGGCGTGCGATCGGCAAAGACCAGACCATTCATACAGAACTGACGATCGTTCGGCGTATCGCCAAAATCGCCACCGTAGGCTGACCATGGTTTTCCGTCTTCGTCATATTGAATTAATGACTGATCCACCCAGTCCCAAACGAATCCGCCTTGCAGGCGCGGATATTGTCGAAACGCCTGCCAGTATTTAGCAAAGCCGCCAAAGCTATTGCCCATCGCGTGCGCATACTCGCAGAGGATAAGTGGACGCTGCTCGCCGGGCAGAGAAAGCCATTTTTTGATAGACCACTTCGGCGCGACGTCGAATGCCTGGTCCTGATCGACACGGCTGTACATCGGGCAAATAATATCCGTCGCCGCCGTATCCGCGCCGCCCCCTTCATATTGAACCGGTCGGGTGGGATCTTCAGACTTCAGCCAACGATAGAGCGCATCATGATTCACTCCGTGTCCGGATTCATTCCCTAATGACCAGATGATAATGCAGGGATGGTTACGATCGCGCTGCACCATACGCGTTACGCGTTGGCTCATCGCGGGCAACCAGTCCGGGTCATCAGTTAATCGATTCATCGGTACCATACCGTGAGTTTCGATATTGGCTTCATCCACGACGTACAAACCATACTGGTCACACAAGGTGTACCACAATGGATGGTTGGGATAGTGCGAACAGCGCACGGCGTTAAAGTTATTTTGCTTCATCAACAAAATATCCTGGATCATGGTTTCACGATCCATCACCTGCCCGTTCAGAGGATGATGTTCATGGCGATTGGTGCCGCGAATCAGTAACGGCTTGCCATTAAGCCGTAACACCCCATTTTCAATACGAATGTCGCGAAAACCTACATCGCAGGCTTCCGCCTCGATTAATTCGCCATCGGCAGTGCGCAACTGAATGACGGCCCGATACAGTTCAGGCGTTTCCGCGCTCCATAACGCGGGATGCTCAACCGGCAAACAGAGCGTGGCACGTTCAGCATAGTTACCGCGCTCATCAACAGGGGCGCTGCCAGGCCGCGCGCTGACCTGCCCGATAAGCGATTGCCCTTTCCACAAATGCAGTTCAATCTGCACATCATGCTGGACGTAACCGGCAATGCGAACCTCCGCTTCGAGACGCGCACGATTGTATTCACTATTAAGATGGGTATTGAGGTGGAAATCCGCAATTTGCAGCGACGGTTTGTGTAACAGGGAGACGTCGCGGAAAATGCCGCTCATCCGCCACATATCCTGGTCTTCAAGATAGGTGCCGTCGCTCCAGCGCAGCACCAGAACCGCCAGCCGGTTTTCACCCGCTTGCAAATATGCTGTAAGGTCAAAATCAGACGGCAACCGGCTGTCCTGTCCATAACCGACCCAGTGCCCATTGCACCATAAATGAAATGCGGAGTTCACACCGTCAAAAATAACCCGCGTTTGCCCCTCGGCTAACCATTTATCATCCACACAGAATGTGAGCGAATAACAACCCGTAGCATTTTCGTCAGGAACATAAGGCGGGTTTACCGGGATCGGATAAGTGACATTGGTATAAATGGGAGCATCATAGCCCAGCATTTGCCAGTTAGACGGCACCGGAACAGTATCGGCATCAGGCAGATCCGCCTGCAACCAGCTTTCCGGTACCGACTCGGGCGAAGGGAACCAGCAGAATTTCCAGTCGCCATTCAGGCTTACCAGCCGATCCGACCTTTCGTTTCTTTGAGCGCCCTCGACACATCGCCAACTGCAAAAAGGCGGGTGCGCCGCCATTCTGTTACGTTGCGTCACACCGGGCGTCTCCCAGTCCCGCCGTGCCAGCACGGCAGCCAGTGAATCCTGTTCTGAAGTCATTGCGTTATCCTTTACGGGTTATGTTACTCGCTCACAATTTTTGTACATATATCGCGAATCCACAAATTACGTAAAGGAGGTACTCAGAAATTAGTGAGCTGGCTCAAAATTAATTGCGCCAGCGGAGGAAGAGATGGGATGAATTACAAACGTGAAACCTGCCTCGCCAACTGCATTAACGACTCGGCCAGCATTTCCCCTGAGACGCTCTCGGTGTTGGGCCTGCGTACGGTTTTGCGCTGGATGAGAGAAACAGGCAAAAGCTGATTCCCGGATTCGCTATGGCCGGCGGACATCGCTAAAAGTCGGTCGACACTTCCTCGCCCGAGAACAGGAAAATCCTGACGAATGGTTGTTAAGGGCGGTATGTAACAAGAACTGTCCTCGGTATCATCATAACCAATGACCGAGATATCCGTTCCTACGCGCAGGCCATGTTCAGTGATGGCACGCATAACGCCCAGCGCCATTTGATCGTTGGCGACTAACATCGCCGTGGGAATCAGGCCATTAAGCAACATCTGCTGCGTCTGTTGAAATCCGGATAATGCGCTCCAGTCTCCCTCAAGCACGGCGAAAGGCTGTAGCTGATGACGCTCCAGATGCTCATGCCAGCTTGCCAGACGCAGGCGAGCTGACACAGAGGTCGAGGTGGGGCCGGAGAATAACGCGATACGTTGATGGCCATGCGCCACAAGATGCTCCACGCCCAGACGCGCGCCCTCATCATGCGAGAAAACAATACTGTTAACCGGCGTACGCTCAGAGACATCCAGAAAAAGCACCGGCACGTTCCCGGCCGCACGGGCAACGCTCAGCGCATCGTCGTTCTCCAGTGGAACATTAATGATAATGCCGGTTACGCGTCGGGCCAGCAGGTTATGCACGGCCTTCTCACACGCTTCCACACCGCCAGACTCAACCATAGCAATAACCACACTCGCACCAGACTGATCGGCGCGTGATTTTATCGCCGCAACAATCTGCGACGGCGCATGCAGCGCCAGATTTATCGTTGCAACGCCAATCAGCGGTGACTGTTTACCCGCAAGTTGCTGCGCGGCATGATTAGGAATGTAATTCAACTCCTTCATGGCGGCTTCAACTTTCGCTCGCGTTTTCGCGGAAACGTGTTCGGCCTGATTCACCACTCTGGAGACCGTTTGATAGGAAACGCCAGCATGAGTTGCCACGTCGTAGAGCGTTACCGCTTTCACATTCAATATCCTGAAATCATTTGTCCTGATGCCATGATGCCATATCGCTAAGGATTTTCCTCTCTGAGAAAGCAACGACTTCACCGACAACGATGGCCTTTATGCGATGAAGCCGATCGATGCTTATCTCTGCTGCAGAAAATCGCGATAGGCCGCCACTACCTGTAAAAAATCTTCGACGCCGCACAGGGATAAACTCTCTTCGTCGTAGTAGTTCATCCCCTCTTCCATCTCGTCGCCAGTGAATTCAAGCTGATTTGCACGGATCATTACCTCTTCACCGTCCAGCCACAGCGTGTATTCGTGGCCCGCGCGCTGCCAGGTGCGCTCGCTGCCTTTAACCGCACGCGCCGCCTCTTCGACTTCATCCAACAGCGCCAGATTCTCTTTGACTTCTTCGTTAAACCAATGACCGACCACTTCGTGGCCCATCGACATACGCACCTTTACCCCTCCGGTAACGTCGCGCAGAAATTCGTAATCCATAATCGTCTTCCTCTGCAAAGGCAATGCGTCAGCGCTGCATTGTACCCATGCTGTAATTATCGCAGTCGCCAGGAAGAATAAAAGCGGAGCGGGTTGAAGGAATGGAAATAAAGTGCCTCTCAGAGGCGAAAGAGGGGGGATGGGTCAACTTCTGAGCATAATGGCGCCGGATGCATCGATTGTTGACCTGTCATAAAGTTGCCCCCACCCACAACACACGCGTTTCTCCAGGCGAAGCCTGATAACTGCGTGTCACTTTCTTTTTTGCCGAGCACTCCTCCCCTTGTCCAGATAAAGACATCGTAGGCAAAAGATCTTACTCATCTTGCGTTTTCAAAATATTATCTCGTTGATGATTAAAATTATTAAGGAGATTGGATGTATGCATTCATATTTCAAAGGGATACTCACCCTTGTATTCACTATAATTATTTCCACATCGACACTTGCAGAACCCTATGGTCATTATGACCTTAAAAAAATCCTGCCGGTCACGGAAACAAAATCGGGAAAAACATATCAATTCGATGTTGGTTATCTTGACCAGGTATTTTTAGATATCTACAAACATAGCTTTGCACCATTGTCTCCACGATTTGATTCTCTTGAAGATCAAAAGCGAGCCCTCCGCGATACTCAAGTCCTGATGAAACTGCTCAATAATTACATCAGAACGATGCCAAACCCAAATTATCAAATACTTGGTCGAACTGCCCTCGTTAACCACATGGCCTATAGCATGGGAGTTTCAGATGCCAGGGCCACAGCCGAAAAACAGTACGAACACATGTTGTCAATGAAACCCAATGATCCCGATGCCCATTTTTACTATGGGATATTGCTATTAAATACATGCCAAATTGATAAATCAATCGAGCATCTGAGTGCTTCTGTGGAAACAGGAAATAATAGAGCATCAATTTTATTAGCCACGGCTTACGTTATTTCTGGTAAAAATAAAAAAGCGCTCAACACTTTAGATACCCAACTCAAAAAAGCACCAAATGACTCCAACGCAAAAAAACTACACGATTTTATTGCATCAGGGAAAGCAAAAGAAGTCGTTGCCACTATGCAGGAAAAGAGTTGTGGGAAAAAATAAACAGCACCTGTAATAGCGGGCCAAATTGATGATAAAGTGCGCGTTGTTCATGCCGGATAAGGCGCAGCCGTCATCCAGCAAAAAAAAGCCACTTTCCAAAAAAGTGGCTTTTCACAGCAGACTAAAACCTTAAACCGCAGTCTGGAAAATCACCCCGTCCGCTTTCTCGGTGTACTGAGAAAGCTGGTCGAAGTTCAGATAGCGGTAAGTATCGACAGCAGTTTTATCCACCTGTGCAACGTAGGTCTGATACTCGTCCGGCGTTGGCAATTTACCAATCAGCGCCGCGACGGCCGCCAGCTCCGCAGAAGCCAGGAAGACGTTCGCGCCAGTACCCAGACGGTTCGGGAAGTTACGGGTCGAGGTAGACACCACCGTCGCGCCGTCTGCCACACGCGCCTGGTTACCCATGCACAGTGAACAGCCCGGGATCTCGATACGCGCACCGCTCTTACCGAAGACGCTGTAGTAGCCCTCTTCCGTCAACTGCGCGGCATCCATACGGGTTGGTGGTGCCACCCACAGGCGCGTCGGCAGCTGGCCTTTATGCGCATCCAGCAGTTTACCCGCTGCACGGAAGTGACCGATGTTGGTCATGCAGGAACCGATAAACACTTCGTCGATCTTCTCGCCCTGAACGTCAGAGAGCAGACGCGCGTCATCCGGATCGTTCGGCGCACACAGAATCGGCTCTTTGATATCCGCCAGATCGATGTCGATCACCGCCGCGTATTCCGCATCCGCATCGCCTTCCAGCAGCTCAGGGTTCGCCAGCCATTTTTCCATGCCCTGAACACGACGTTCCAGCGTACGACGGTCGCCGTAACCTTCGGCAATCATCCACTTCAGCAGAACGATGTTGGAGTTCAGATACTCAATAATCGGCTCTTTGTTCAGCTTGATGGTACAACCGGCCGCAGAACGTTCAGCGGACGCATCAGTCAGTTCAAACGCTTGCTCGACTTTCAGATCCGGCAGACCTTCGATTTCCAGGATGCGGCCAGAGAAGATGTTTTTCTTGCCTTTCTTCTCCACGGTCAGCAGGCCTTGTTTGATCGCATACAGCGGGATCGCGTGTACCAGATCGCGCAGGGTGATACCCGGCTGCATTTTGCCTTTGAAGCGCACCAGAACGGATTCCGGCATATCCAGCGGCATCACGCCGGTGGCGGCAGCAAACGCGACCAGACCCGAGCCCGCCGGGAAGGAGATACCAATCGGGAAACGGGTATGGGAGTCACCGCCAGTACCGACGGTATCCGGCAGCAGCATACGGTTGAGCCAGGAGTGGATTACGCCATCGCCCGGACGCAGAGAAACACCGCCACGGTTCATGATGAAGTCAGGCAGGGTGTGGTGGGTAGTGACGTCAACCGGCTTCGGATACGCCGCGGTATGACAGAAGGACTGCATCACCAGGTCAGAAGAGAAGCCCAGACACGCCAGGTCTTTCAGTTCATCACGGGTCATTGGGCCAGTGGTGTCCTGGGAGCCGACAGACGTCATTTTCGGTTCGCAGTACGCGCCCGGACGAATGCCTTTCACGCCGCAGGCACGGCCAACCATTTTCTGCGCCAGCGAGTAACCACGGTTGCTTTCCGCCACGTCTTTCGCCTGACGGAACACATCGCTGTGCGGCAGGCCGAGAGATTCACGCGCTTTGGTGGTCAGGCCGCGACCAATGATCAGCGGGATACGACCACCGGCACGCACTTCATCAATCAGCACGTCGGTTTTCAGTTCAAAGCTTGCCAGCAGTTCACCGGTTTCGTGATTACGCACTTCGCCTTTGAACGGGTAAACGTCAATCACGTCGCCCATGTTCAGGTCATTAACGTCCACTTCAATTGGCAGCGCGCCCGCATCTTCCATGGTGTTAAAGAAGATAGGTGCGATTTTACCGCCGAGAACCAGGCCACCGCCGCGTTTGTTCGGTACATACGGGATATCGTCCCCCATGAACCACAGCACGGAGTTGGTCGCAGATTTACGTGAAGAACCGGTGCCGACAACATCACCCACATAAGCCAGCGGGAAACCTTTTTCCTGCAACGCTTCGATCTGTTTGATCGGGCCCACCACGCCCGGTTGATCGGGTTCGATCCCTTCACGGGCGTTTTTCAGCATCGCCAGCGCGTGCAGTGGGATATCCGGGCGCGACCAGGCATCCGGTGCCGGAGAAAGATCATCGGTGTTGGTTTCACCGGTCACCTTGAAGACGGTAACGGTAATTTTTTCAGCCAGCGGCGGACGGCTCAGGAACCATTCGGCATCAGCCCAGGATTGAATTACCTGCTTCGCGTAAGCGTTGCCCGCTTTCGCTTTTTCTTCTACATCGTAGAAGTTATCGAACATCAGCAGGGTATGGGAGAGCGCTTTGGCAGCAATCGGTGCCAGTTTCGCATCGTCCAGCGCGTCGATCAGCGGATGAATGTTGTAGCCGCCCTGCATGGTGCCCAGCAGTTCGATAGCTTTTTCAGGAGTGATCAGCGGGGAAGTCGCTTCGCCTTTGGCGACAGCAGCAAGGAATCCGGCTTTGACGTAGGCAGCTTCATCAACGCCCGGCGGTACACGGTTAATCAACAGGTCTAACAGGAATTCTTCTTCGCCAGCAGGCGGGTTCTTCAGCAGCTCAACCAGCGCGGCCATTTGGGTTGCGTCCAGGGGTTTTGCAACAATCCCTTCAGCGGCACGCTCAGCTACGTGCTCACGGTATTCTTTTAGCACGACGGTATCTCCTCGCTCTCATTGTCATATGCGGTCGGCTCTTCTTCACGCTCCTGTGAGACAGCAGTTTGTAGGGGGTATGCCGGGTACCGCAATGGGCAGAATAGCAGGATTTTAGAGAGGTGTTAATCTGTTTACAAAAAAGCAACATAAAATATTGGCTGAATCGTTAAGGATGGTCTATAAACAGTACCCTTCCCTTAAACGGGGAATTTTTAGCTGCAATGTTTGCTCACATAATTCCCTGCCTTGATTATTCATCGGCGCAATTTATCCCAAGATTAGTCAAAAATTAAACTATCGTCTCTTTATACTCACGCTCCATTATCCCTGCCAAATGCAGGCGCTTCGATCAGACGATTTCTTCCGAAATCGGGAGTATAACTATGAACCTGCCCTTTAAGCCTCATGTCCTCGCGCTGATATGCAGCGCGGGATTGCTTGCCGCAGCCGGTACGCTGTACGTCAAAAGCCGCGCGCCGGAAGAACCTGCGTCCGTGCCCGCGGCTGCCGTTGCCGCACCGGTGACCACGCCAGCACCGGTACCCGCTCCTGAGGTGAAAACCACCTACACACCCGCGCAAATTAACCAATGGGTTGCCCCAATTGCGCTTTACCCTGACGCCCTGC
This sequence comes from Pseudocitrobacter faecalis, assembly GCA_003315335.1. GTDB lineage: Bacteria > Pseudomonadota > Gammaproteobacteria > Enterobacterales > Enterobacteriaceae > Pseudocitrobacter > Pseudocitrobacter faecalis. Next base: position 410,933 of record QNRL01000005.1, on the reverse strand, counting down.
TGTCACAGGTCTTGATGGCTGCCACCTATCCGGCGAATGTCGTTCAGGCGGCTCAGTGGTCGAAGGATCATCCCTCGCTGCAGGGGGACGCCGCGATTCAGGGGGTGTCTGACCAACCGTGGGATGCGAGCGTAAAATCGCTGGTGGCCTTCCCAACGTTGATGTCCATGATGGGGCAGGATCCGGTTTGGGTCGAAAATCTGGGTAATGCCTTCCTGGCACAGCCGCAGGATGTGATGGATGCGGTACAGCAGTTGCGTGCCCTGGCGCAGCAAACCGGCGCGTTAAAGTCGACGCCACAGCAAACGGTCACCAGCGTGCCGAAAGCGGCGGTTGCCCCGGCCTCAACTGCGGCACCCGCCACGCAAACAACCGTGCAAAAATCGGCTCCGTCATCGTCAACAATCATTAAAATCGAGCCTGCCGACCCGCAGGTGGTGTACGTGCCGAGCTACAATCCGTCAACGGTGTACGGCACCTGGCCAACACCCGCCTACCCGCCCGTGTATATTCCCCCGTCTCCCGGCGAAGAGTTTACCAACAGTCTGGTAAAAGGCTTCGGCTACAGTTTGGGCGTCGCCACCACCTACGCGCTATTCAGCAATATCGACTGGGACGATGACGACGACCATCATCATCATCATGACGATGATGATTATCACCGGGATGGTTATAACCATAATGGCGATAACATCAACATTAACGTCAATAATTTCAACCACATCACGGGGCAGAATTTGAATGGGCAAACCCTGCGCTGGCAGCATAACCCGGCGTACCGTAATCAGGTGCCCTACCCCAATAAAAGCGTGGCAAATCAGTTTCACCCAACCAACGTATCGGGCGGCCTGAGCGCAACCCAGACGCCGGTAACCCGCGACAGCCAACGCCAGGCAGCGATGAATAAACTGGCGGAAGGCGGTATTAAAACGCCATCTCAGCCGATCGCCGCTGTGCAAAAAGATGCGCAGCGTCAGGCGGCATCGAAACAGCTACAGCACATTGCCCAACGCGATAACTACCGTGGTTACGACACGCCGCGCACGTCCACGCAGCGTGAAGCATCAAAAGCGCAAATACAGCAGCGGCTCAATAGTCGTACGCCAGAACAGCGCCAGCAACGGCAGGAAGCGGTGCAGCAACGGCGTAGCGCTACCACACCGGAACAGCGCCAGCAACGTCAGGAAAACGTCCGTCAGCATGTGAATACACGACATGACAATGTTTTTAGCGGCAACGAAAGTCGCGGGCCCTCCTGGCAGCAACAGGCGCAGCGCGGGCAGCAGAGCCGTAACATTGTGCGTAACAGCAACCATGAAGCCCTTCGTGAACGGGCTGCTGAACACCGTGAATTTCACCGTCGATAAGAGAGCACATCATGAAAAAGATCTTTCTCAGCTCGCTGCTGTTCTCGCTTCCCCTGGTGAGTTTTGCCCAGCAGCAGTTTGCTCATCCCCTCGACGCCGCAACAGCTTTTGCCGATGCGGTCACCACGCGCAATGAACCACAGCTTACCGCGCTGTTGGGCGAAGACTGGCGGCAATTTTTACCGCCGGATGGCGCAGACCCAGAAGCCGTCGCCCGTTTTGAACGTGACTGGAAAATCAGCCATCGCATCGATCAACAAGGCGATACGGCGCATATCAATGTCGGGGCCGATAACTGGCAGCTCCCCTTGCCGATCGTCAAAACCGAGGCGGGCTGGCATTTTGATATGCGGGCGGCGCAGGATGAAATCATTACCCGCACCATCGGGCGCAACGAACTTTCGGCGATTGGTGCAATGCACGCCTACGTTGATGCGCAGGAAGATTACCATCTGAGAAAACAGCGTTAAGCCAGCAAGCTTATCAGTAGCGCCGGTCAGCAGGACGGACTTTACTGGCCGATACAGCCCGGCGAAGCACCGAGCCCGCTGGGGCCAGCGTTCAGCCCGGTGATGCCGGGAGAAGGTTATCACGGCTACCGTTTTCGCATTATCGACAGTAATCAATCCGACGGCTTTGCCCTGATAGCCTGGCCGGTGGAGTATGGCGAAACTGGGGTAATGAGCTTTATTGTCAGCCAGGACGATCGGGTCTATCAGGCAGACTTCGGTGAGGAAACGGCGAAGAACGTAGCGGCAATAACCCGTTTTGACACGCAGGCACCGTGGCAACCGGAAGAGTAACAGGTGTAAAAAAAGCGGCTGGTTAGCCGCTTTTTATTTGCCGGATGACGGCTGACGCCTTATTCGGCCTCCCTAATCGTAGGCCGGATAAGCGAAGCGCCATCAGGCGTCGTCGCGCAGAAACTTACTTCTTCTTCGCTTTCGGATTTGGCAGATCGGTGATGCTACCTTCGTACACTTCTGCGGCCAGGCCAACAGATTCGTGCAGCGTCGGGTGAGCATGGATGGTCAGCGCAATATCTTCCGCGTCGCAACCCATCTCGATAGCCAGACCGATTTCGCCCAGCAGCTCGCCGCCATTGGTGCCGACAATCGCACCACCGATAACACGGTGAGATTCTTTGTCGAAAATCAGTTTGGTCATACCGTCTGCGCAGTCAGAAGCGATAGCACGGCCAGAAGCTGCCCACGGGAAGGTGGCGGTTTCGTAGCTGATGCCTTTCTCTTTCGCTTCTTTCTCAGTCAGGCCAACCCATGCCACTTCTGGTTCAGTGTAGGCAATGGATGGGATAACTTTCGGGTCGAAGTAGTGTTTCTTACCTGCGATAACTTCAGCGGCAACGTGGCCTTCATGAACACCTTTGTGCGCCAGCATCGGCTGACCGACGATATCGCCGATAGCAAAGATGTGCGGCACGTTAGTGCGCAGCTGTTTGTCAACGCGGATGAAGCCACGGTCGTCCACTTCCACGCCTGCTTTGCCTGCGTCGAGGTTTTTACCGTTCGGTACACGGCCGATTGCCACCAGCACGGCATCGTAACGCTGTGCTTCAGAAGGTGCTTTTTTGCCTTCCATGGAAACGTAAATACCGTCTTCTTTCGCTTCAACGGCAGTCACTTTGGTTTCCAGCATCAGGTTGAATTTCTTGCTGATGCGTTTAGTGAAGACTTTCACCACGTCTTTGTCGGCAGCCGGGATAACCTGGTCGAACATTTCAACCACGTCAATCTCTGAACCCAGCGCGTGGTACACGGTACCCATTTCCAGACCGATGATACCGCCGCCCATAACCAGCAGACGTTTCGGTACTTCTTTCAGTTCCAGCGCATCGGTGGAATCCCACACGCGCGGATCTTCATGAGGAATAAACGGCAGTTCGATTGGACGGGAACCCGCCGCGATGATTGCATTGTCGAAGTTGATGACGGTTTTGCCGTTTTCGCCTTCCACTTCCAGGGTGTTCGCCCCGGTAAATTTACCCAGACCGTTAACCACTTTCACTTTACGGCCTTTGGCCATACCGGCCAGACCGCCAGTCAGTTGGGTGATAACTTTTTCTTTCCAGGTACGAATCTTGTCGATATCGGTTTTCGGCTCGCCGAAGACAATACCGTGTTCAGCCAGTGCTTTGGCTTCTTCGATAACTTTTGCTACGTGCAGCAGTGCTTTAGAAGGGATACAGCCGACGTTCAGACAAACACCGCCGAGGGTGCTGTAACGTTCTACGATGACGGTCTCCAGACCTAAATCCGCGCAACGGAAAGCAGCAGAGTAGCCTGCCGGGCCCGCCCCAAGTACCACGACCTGAGTTTTAATTTCAGTACTCATCATGACCTCTTAATTATTTCCGGCGGTCCTGGGTACTCTTGTCGCCCATATCCACCGGGACGTTCTATCCGCGTTTATATTACAAAATTGTTAACAATTTTGAAACAACAAACGGCAAACGATTTTGTCCTTTGTTGCTAATAACCCCAAAACGACAACGAGATTATCAGAAAAAAGCCGGCCGTCAGGCCGGCTTTTTCGATTACATCACCAGGCGACGAATGTCAGACAGTGTGTTGTTGATGATGGTGATAAAGCGCGCACCATCAGCACCGTCGATCACGCGGTGGTCGAAGGAGAGAGAGATAGGCATCATCAGACGCGGTACAAACTCTTTCCCGTTCCAGACCGGCTCCATTGCCGATTTGGAGACACCAAGGATAGCCACTTCCGGCGCGTTAACAATCGGTGCGAAGTGGGTCGTACCCAGGCCGCCGATGCTGGAGATAGTGAAGCAACCGCCCTGCATTTCGCCAGCCGTCAGCTTACCATCACGCGCTTTTTTGGAGATGGTGGTCAGTTCGCGAGACAGCTCGGTGATGCTCTTCTTGTTCACGTCTTTAAAGACCGGAACCACCAGGCCATTCGGGGTATCAACCGCCACACCAATGTTGATGTATTTCTTCAGCGTCAGTTTCTGGCCATCTTCGGACAGAGAGCTGTTGAAGCGAGGCATCTGTTCCAGAGCCGCGGCAACCGCTTTCATGATGAACACAACCGGGGTGAATTTCACATCCAGTTTGCGCTTCTCAGCTTCAGCGTTCTGCTGTTTACGGAACGCTTCCAGATCGGTGATATCGGTTTTGTCGAAGTGCGTAACGTGCGGGATCATCACCCAGTTACGGCTCAGGTTAGCACCAGAGATTTTCTGGATACGGCCCAGTTCAACTTCTTCGATTTCACCAAACTTGCTGAAGTCCACTTTCGGCCAAGGCAGCATGCCCGGGATACCGCCGCCAGTGGCAGCAGCCGGTGCAGATTCAGCACGTTTCACCGCGTCTTTCACGTAAGCCTGAACGTCTTCGCGCAGGATACGGCCTTTACGACCCGTACCTTTCACTTTCGCCAGGTTCACGCCGAATTCGCGTGCCAGGCGACGAATCACCGGCGTTGCGTGGACGTAAGCGTCATTTTCTGCGAAGTCAGACTTGCCTTCAGCTTTCACCGCCGGAGCCGGAGCGGCCGCAGGTGCCGGAGCAGCAGCCTGAGCCGGTGCAGCAGCCGGAGCCGCGGCAGGCGCAGCGCCTTCCACTTCGAAGACCATAATCAGGGAGCCGGTTTTCACTTTATCGCCGGTGCTGATTTTGATCTCTTTTACGGTGCCCGCGAACGGAGCCGGCACTTCCATAGAGGCTTTGTCGCCTTCTACGGTGATCAGAGACTGTTCAGCTTCGATTTTGTCGCCAACTTTAACCATCACTTCGGTAACTTCAACTTCGTCGCCACCGATATCTGGTACGTTAACATCTTTCGCGCCGGATGCAGCCGGAGCAGCCGCCGCCGGTGCAGCTTCCGCTTTCGCCGGAGCCGCAGCGCCTGCTTCACCCGCCACTTCGAAGACCATGATCAGCGAGCCAGTAGACACTTTATCGCCGGTGTTGATTTTGATCTCTTTAACCACGCCCGCAAACGGAGCCGGTACTTCCATAGAGGCTTTGTCGCCTTCTACGGTGATCAGAGACTGTTCAGCCGCGATGGTGTCGCCCACTTTAACCATGATCTCAGTGACTTCAACTTCGTCGCCGCCGATATCCGGTACGTGAACGTCTTTCGCCGCTGCCGCAGCAGGTGCTGCTGCCGGAGCCGCTTCTTTCTTCTCTTCTGCCTTGGCAGGTGCAGCGTCAGCTGCACCATCGGCGGAATCGAAAATCATGATCAGTTTACCGGTCTCGGTTTTGTCGCCGACAGAGACTTTAATCTCTTTAACCACGCCAGCCTGCGGAGACGGAACCTCCATAGAGGCTTTATCGCCTTCTACGGTGATCAGCGACTGTTCAGCTTCAACTTTGTCGCCCACTTTGACCAGGATCTCGGTGATTTCAACTTCATCAGACCCGATATCCGGTACTTTGATTTCGATAGCCATTATTCTTTTACCTCTTACGCCAGACGCGGGTTAACTTTTTCTGCATCGATGTTGAATTTGGTAATTGCGTCAGCAACCACTTTCTTATCGATTTCGCCACGTTTAGCCAGTTCGCCCAGCGCCGCTACAACCACATAGGAAGCATCAACTTCGAAGTGGTGACGCAGGTTTTCACGGCTGTCGGAACGACCGAAGCCATCAGTACCCAGTACACGGTAGTCATCAGCCGGTACATAAGTACGAACCTGCTCGGCGAACAGTTTCATATAGTCGGTGGAAGCCACAGCCGGAGCATCGTTCATCACCTGAGCGATGTACGGAACGCGCGGGGTTTCCATCGGGTGCAGCATGTTCCAACGCTCACAATCCTGACCATCACGCGCCAGTTCAGTGAAGGACGTTACGCTATAAACGTCAGAACCTACGCCGTAATCTTTCGCCAGGATCTGTGCTGCTTCACGAACGTGACGCAGGATAGAACCGGAGCCCAGCAGCTGAACTTTACCTTTGCTACCTTCAACGGTTTCGAGTTTGTAGATACCCTTACGGATACCTTCCTCAGCACCTTCCGGCATTGCCGGCATGTGGTAGTTTTCGTTCAGCGTGGTGATGTAGTAGTAAACGTTCTCTTGTTTCTCACCGTACATACGTTCCAGACCATCATGCATGATGACCGCAACTTCGTACGCGTAAGACGGATCGTAAGAGATACAGTTCGGGATAGTCAGAGACTGAATATGGCTGTGACCATCTTCGTGCTGCAGACCTTCACCGTTCAGGGTCGTACGACCAGAAGTACCACCGATCAGGAAGCCGCGAGCCTGCTGGTCGCCTGCCTGCCAGCACAGGTCACCGATACGCTGGAACCCGAACATGGAGTAGTAAATATAGAACGGGATCATCGGCAGGTTGTTGGTGCTGTAAGAGGTCGCAGCAGCCAGCCAGGATGCGCCAGCACCCAGTTCGTTGATACCTTCCTGCAGGATCTGACCTTTCTCGTCTTCTTTGTAGTAAGCAACCTGCTCACGGTCCTGCGGGGTGTACTGCTGGCCGTTCGGGCTGTAAATACCAATCTGACGGAACAGACCTTCCATACCGAAAGTACGCGCTTCATCAGCGATGATTGGAACCAGACGATCTTTAATCGACTTGTTCTTCAGCATCACGTTCAGGGCACGAACGAAAGCGATAGTGGTAGAGATCTCTTTGTTCTGCTCTTCCAGCAGCGGCGCGAAATCTTCCAGAGTCGGCAGTTCCAGCTTCTCAGAGAAGTGGGTCTGACGGCTCGGCAGGTAACCGTGCAGTTTCTGACGCTGTGCGTGCAGATAAGTATGCTCTGGAGAACCTTCCGGGAAGGTCAGGTAAGAGAGGTTTTCAACCTGCTCGTCGGTCACCGGCACATTGAAACGGTCGCGAATGTAACGCACGCCGTCCATGTTCATTTTCTTAACCTGGTGAGCGATGTTTTTACCTTCAGCGGTATCACCCATGCCGTAACCTTTAATGGTATGGGCCAGGATAACCGTTGCTTTGCCTTTGGTTTCCTGCGCTTTTTTCAGTGCAGCGTAGACTTTCTTCGGATCGTGACCACCACGGTTCAGTGCCCAGATCTGCTCATCAGTCCAGTCTGCAACCAGGGCTGCGGTTTCCGGATATTTACCGAAGAAGTGCTCACGCACGTAAGCGCCATCTTTGGATTTGAAGGTCTGATAATCGCCGTCGACGGTTTCTTCCATCAGTTGGATCAGTTTACCGCTGGTGTCTTTACGCAGCAGCTCATCCCAACGGCTACCCCAGATAACCTTGATAACGTTCCAGCCAGCACCACCGAAGATGCCTTCCAGTTCGTTGATGATCTTGCCGTTACCGGTGACCGGGCCATCCAGACGTTGCAGGTTACAGTTGATCACGAAGACCAGGTTATCCAGTTTTTCACGGGTGGCGATAGTGATCGCACCTTTGGATTCCGGTTCGTCCATCTCGCCATCGCCGAGGAACGCGTAAACGGTTTGTTTAGAGGTATCTTTCAGGCCACGGTGTTCCAGATATTTCAGGAATTTAGCCTGGTAGATCGCACCGATTGGGCCCAGACCCATTGATACGGTCGGGAACTGCCAGAATTCCGGCATCAGTTTCGGGTGCGGGTAAGAGGACAAGCCCTTACCGTGAACTTCCTGACGGAAGTTGTTCATTTGTTCTTCGGTCAGGCGACCTTCAAGGAACGCACGTGCGTAAACGCCCGGAGAGATGTGGCCCTGGAAGTAAACCAGATCGCCGCCATCCTGCTCGTTGCGTGCACGGAAGAAGTGGTTGAAGCACACTTCGTAGAAGGTTGCGGAAGACTGGAAGGATGCCATGTGGCCACCCAGTTCCAGATCTTTTTTGGATGCGCGCAGAACGGTCATGATCGCGTTCCAGCGGATAGCAGAGCGAATACGACGTTCCAGATCCAGATCGCCCGGGTATTCCGGTTCGTCTTCAACGGCAATAGTGTTTACATAACCGCTAGCACCTGCACCAGCAGCTACCTGAACGCCGCCTTTACGGGCTTCAGACAGCACCTGGTCGATCAGATACTGAGCGCGCTCAACACCTTCTTCACGGATAACCGATTCGATCGCCTGTAACCAGTCGCGAGTTTCGATCGGATCCACGTCATTTGGGAAACGTTCTGACATGGGGTTTTCCTTATCTATCTAGTACGTTGATTTATCTGGAACCTGTCCCATTGTGCTTTCATGAGAAAACACAATAAGACAGGTTCTGTGTTTAGTTGCCGTGCGCCTGATGGCGCTTTTCTCATCTTCTGGTAAAACCGCTGCCAGAAAAAACTCAATCCTTGCGCTGTTGCAGGCGACGTAACGAGCGTTCACGACGGCTCTGTTCACGACTCCTGTCCAGCAAAATCTCTTCAATAAAGGCCAGGTGACGATGCGACGCTTCACGCGCCTGCTCCGGCTCACCGGCGACAATCGCCTCGAAAATCCGGGTGCGATGATTGCTGACCTGCGGAAGCATCTCCCGACGGGCATACAGCAACTCGAAGTTCTGCCGAACGTTTTGTGCCAACATCGGCTCCATACACCTTAGCAAATGGAGCAGCACCACATTGTGGGCGGCTTCGGTCACGGCGATTTGATACTGGACGACGGCGCTCGACTCCGCGTCGAGGTCGCCCGATTGTTGAGCCCGTTCGATGGCCTGATGTAATTCACGAATACGTTCGCGATCTTCATCAGTGCTGCGCAGTGCCGCGTAATAGGCCGCGATACCTTCAAGCGCGTGACGGGTTTCAAGCAGATCAAACTGGGATTCAGGGTGGTCGGACAGAAGCTCAACCAGCGGATCGCTGAAGCTCTGCCACAGGCTGCTTTGTACAAAAGTCCCGCCGCCCTGGCGACGAAGCAGTAACCCTTTCGCTTCGAGACGTTGAATCGCCTCACGCAGCGAGGGACGGGATACGTCGAACTGTTTCGCCAGTTCGCGTTCAGGTGGAAGTTTTTCGCCGGGGCGTAACGTCCCCTCAAGAATCAAAAACTCCAACTGCTGCTCAATCACATCAGAAAGTTTTGGTTGGCGGATTTTGCTGTAGGCCATAGTTCCCTGTACCTGCCATTAGCCCGGAGTCAATTGGTCTTACCAATTTCAAGTTCGTAGCGGTAAAGTAACAAAGTATTCACCTTCTGTCCATACAGGTTTTGATTGAAATCAGTAAACCACGCACTTTTTAACAACATTACAGAAATGATGTTTCAGAATTGTAACCTTGCACAAAAAATGTCTTTACCACGTTGGAAGTACAATTAACGAAAAATATACCAAAACTACGCAAACTGAAGCGTTTCACTTCACCAACTATTGAATATTTATGCATTTATTGTTGATTAAACGTACATGCTTACCCACTTCTGGGGCAGGCTGCTACACTTACAACTGGTTTCTTTTTATTCAATCCGTCATCAACCATTCATAAAGCAGGTGCATTTCTCCGCGCTTACCACTATTCTTCCCAGGACGAAAGAGTTCCTCTCATTTTTATTAGTTCTCTTTCGTAAACATAAAAATACAGGAAACGGAATCCCTTGATTACACACGTACAAATAACAACCACACACGAGGTTTCATGATGGAAGGTCAACAGCACAGCGACCAGCTGAAGCGCGGCCTCAAAAACCGCCATATCCAGCTGATTGCGCTGGGTGGAGCTATCGGTACCGGCCTGTTTCTCGGCAGTGCCTCCGTTATCCAATCAGCCGGTCCGGGCATTATTCTGGGTTATGCCATTGCAGGCTTTATAGCCTTCCTGATCATGCGCCAATTGGGTGAAATGGTCGTCGAAGAGCCGGTAGCCGGGTCATTCAGCCACTTCGCTTATAAATACTGGGGCAGCTTCGCCGGCTTCGCGTCAGGCTGGAACTACTGGGTACTGTACGTACTGGTTGCCATGGCGGAACTCACCGCGGTCGGTAAATACATCCAGTTCTGGTATCCGGAAATCCCGACCTGGGCTTCCGCTGCGGCCTTCTTTATTCTGATCAACGCCATCAACCTCACCAATGTAAAAGTGTTTGGTGAAATGGAGTTCTGGTTCGCCATCATTAAAGTGGTTGCCGTTGTCGGGATGATCCTGTTCGGCGGCTGGTTGCTTTTCAGCGGTAACGCGGGCCCGCAGGCGACGGTTCGCAACCTGTGGGAACAGGGCGGATTCCTGCCGCACGGCATGCAAGGCCTGGTAATGATGATGGCTATCATCATGTTCTCCTTCGGTGGGCTTGAGCTGGTGGGTATCACCGCCGCAGAAGCCGATAACCCGGAGCAAAGCATTCCAAAAGCCACCAACCAGGTGATTTACCGTATTCTGATTTTCTATGTGGGTTCATTGGCGGTTCTGCTTTCTCTGCTGCCGTGGACGCGCGTCACCGCTGATGTCAGCCCGTTTGTTCTGATCTTCCACGAACTGGGCGATACCCTGGTGGCTAACGCACTGAACGTTGTGGTTCTGACTGCCGCGCTTTCCGTTTACAACAGTTGCGTCTACTGCAACAGCCGCATGCTGTTCGGCCTGGCCCAGCAGGGAAATGCGCCAAAAGCGCTGCTCTCCGTTGATAAACGCGGCGTACCGGTCAATACCATTCTGGTTTCCGCCGTGGTGACCGCGCTGTGCGTTCTGATCAACTACCTGGCACCGGAATCAGCATTCGGCCTGCTGATGGCGCTGGTGGTCTCCGCGCTGGTAATCAACTGGGCGATGATTAGCCTTGCACACATGAAATTCCGCAAAGCGAAACAGCAACAGGGCGTTACACCGCGCTTCCCGGCGCTGTTCTACCCGCTTGGCAACTGGGTTTGCCTGCTGTTTATGGTCGCAGTGCTGGTTATCATGCTGATGACGCCGGGCATGGCGATTTCCGTATACCTGATCCCGGTATGGATCTGCATTCTGGGCGTCGGCTTTATGGTGAAACAGAAGGGTGCGAAAACGGCCGTGAAGGCACATTAATCGCTTCTCAGGCCCCTTCCCTGTGGAAGGGGCCGACTCTGTTACCCGCTTCACACTTTCCTCTGCTCAGCTATTTAGTCCATATCCTCGCCGTTATACTGCAACGCATTTCGCGGGCCACCAGCCAATAATTCTCTCCATACCGTCAGAGGGAGTTTCGGCAATGAATAACAATAAGTTATCAATCAAAGAGAAAATTGGTTATGGCATGGGAGATGCCGGATGTAACATCATCTTCGGCGCTATCATGCTGTTCGTTAACTATTTTTATACTGATATTTTTGGTCTCGCCCCGGCGCTGGTCGGCGTTCTGCTGCTTTCCGTTCGCGTCATTGATGCCGTCACCGATCCCATTATGGGGGCGCTCGCCGACCGTACCCGCAGTAAATATGGGCGATTTCGTCCATGGTTACTGTGGATGGCGTTCCCCTACGCGTTATTCAGCGTACTGATGTTTACCACGCCGGAATGGACTTATAGCAGCAAAGTTATCTATGCCTTTGTGACCTACTTCCTGCTATCGATTACCTATACCGCCATCAATATTCCTTACTGCTCGTTGGGTAGCGTCATCACCAATGACCCAAAAGAGCGTGTCGCCTGTCAGTCTTATCGCTTCGTGCTGGTCGGTATCGCCACGTTGCTGCTGTCATTGACCCTGCTTCCAATGGTGGACTGGTTTGGCGGTGGTGATAAAGCTAAAGGCTACCAGATGGCGATGACCGTGCTGGCCTTTATCGGCATGTGTATGTTCCTGTTCTGCTTTGCCACGGTGCGCGAGCGCGTTAAACCCGCTGTGCAGACCAACGATGAGCTGAAACAAGACCTGAAAGATGTGTGGAAAAATGACCAGTGGGTGCGCATCCTGCTGCTGACACTGTGTAACGTTTGCCCGGGCTTTATCCGCATGGCAGCAACCATGTACTACGTCACCTGGGTGATGGGCCAGAGCACGCATTTCGCCACGCTGTTTATCAGCCTCGGCGTCGTCGGGATGATGTTCGGCAGTATGCTGGCGAAGGTGCTCACCGACCGCTGGTGTAAGCTCAAGGTCTTCTTCTGGACTAACATCGCGCTGGCGATTTTCTCAATCGCCTTCTACTTCTTCGACCCGCACGCGACGGTCATGATCGTGGTGCTCTACTTCCTGCTCAATATCCTGCACCAGATCCCTTCCCCGCTGCACTGGTCGCTGATGGCGGACGTCGATGACTACGGCGAGTGGAAAACCGGTAAACGTATTACCGGGATCAGCTTCTCCGGTAACCTCTTCTTCCTTAAGGTCGGGCTGGCGATTGCAGGCGCAATGGTGGGCTTCCTGCTCTCCTGGTATGGCTACGATGCGGGCGCGAAGCAGCAAAGCGAAACCACGCTCAACGGTATCATGCTGCTGTTTACCGTCATTCCAGGCGTCGGGTATCTGATTACCGCCGGAATTGTGCGGATGCTGAAAGTTGACCGTGAACTGATGAAACAGATTCAGTCCGATCTGGAAAAACGTCGCGAAAACTATCGTGAGCTGAATGAATACCAGGCAGAAAAAATCACCGAGCACGTAAGGAAAGCATAATGAATCACTGGCCCAATCCTTTTATTGAACAACGCGCCGATCCCTTCATTTTGCAGCATCAGGGAGCGTACTACTTTATCGCCTCGGTGCCGGAGTACGACCGGCTGGAAATCCGCCACGCCGCCAGCCTTGACGGGCTGCGCAGTGCCGAACCGGTTGTTGTCTGGCGTAAACCCGAAAGCGGCCCAATGTGCGAGCTTATCTGGGCACCGGAACTGCATAAGATTGACGGTCAATGGGTGATTTACTTCGCCGCCGCTCCTACGCAAGCGCTGGACTCTCTGGGCATGTTCCAGCACCGGATGTATGCGCTGACCTGCGATGATGCGGATCCACTCAGCGGAGAATGGGTTGAGCGGGGCCAGGTAAAAACCCCATTCGATACCTTCAGCCTGGACGCCACCACATTCCATCATCAGGGAAAACAGTGGTATCTGTGGGCGCAAAAATCGCCGGAGATTGCCGGAAACTCCAACATCTATCTGGCTGAACTGGAAAACCCGTGGACGATAAAAGGTGAACCGGTGATGCTCAGTAAACCAGAGTTCGAGTGGGAGTGTCGGGGTTTTCTGGTCAACGAAGGGCCCGCGGTGCTGGTGCATGGCGATAAGCTCTTTGTCAGCTACTCAGCCAGCGCTACGGATGAAAACTACTGCATGGGTCTGCTGTGGATTGATTTTAACGCCGATATGACGACGCCGGGAAACTGGCATAAATCACCGCAGCCGGTGTTCACCACCAGTTATGAAAACCGCCAGTACGGGCCCGGGCATAATAGCTTTACCCAAACGCCTGATGGCGAGGATGTGTTGGTGTATCACGCGAGGAATTACACGGAGATTGAAGGCGACCCGTTATATGATCCGAATCGCCATACGCGGTTGAAACTGGTGCGCTGGCAGGAAGATGGCATGCCGGATTTCGGCGTGCCGCCTGCGGATACGATCTAAGCCGTTGCCCGGGAGCGCTCGCGCATACCGGGCAGACAAATCCCCCCGTAGGCCGGATAAGCGTCAGCGCATCCGGCGCTACCCGCACCACTCCATGAATCCTTACACCAACGTCCCATAAATGGTCAGCAGCGCCATAATCACCACCACCACAAACGAGGTTTTCTTCGCCATCGATACCGCCGCTTTTGGCGTCTCAACGCGGTCAACGTGCGGCTCACGCGCCAGCGAATACTGTGCCAGTTGCGTCAGCACCTGGTATTGCGAAGTATGGCGATCGCCCAGCGAAGCAAACCACGCAGGCAGCGCCTTCTCACCATGACCAAGCAGCGCGTAAACCACGCCCACCAGCCGCACCGGGATCCAGTCCACAATATGCAAAATGGCATCGATACCTGACTGCAAACGATGATGTGGCGTCTGATAACGCGCAAGCCAGGACTGCCACGCGCGCAGGAACGAATAGCCCATCAGCAGCACCGGCCCCCACGGGCCGCCAACAACAAACCAGAACAGCGGGGCAAGGTAGAAGCGGTAGTTAATCCACATCAGCGCATTTTGCAGCTCGCGCAGAAACTCGCGCTCATCGCATCCCGATGGCACGCCGTGGATCATCGTCAACTCGCAGGCCATCGCATCACGCGCGTGGCTATCATTGAGCGATGCCGCCTTCAGGTATGCGTGATAGTGCAGCCGCACGCGCCCTGCGCCAATGCACAGCAGGCCGAGTAAAATCCAGAACACCAGCAGCGGCACGTTAAACAGCAGCCCGTCGAGCGCGCGCTGAATTAAAAACACCACCACCATCGCTACCGCCGTCATCAGCAGTGTGGCAGCAAAGGAAAAGCGTTTGATACGGCGGAACAACACTTCCAGCCGATGGTCGAGCTGCCAGTGCTCGCCGAGCTTGAATAAACGCTCGGCAATCAGTACCAGCAACGTGGTAAACAGCGTCATGTCATCTCCTTATCTGACGAAGGGGCGACCAGTGCGCGAAAACGAGCCCAGTCAAACGCCGGGCCCGGATCGGTTTTGCGCACGGGTGCGATATCACAGTGTCCTGCCATATTATCGGCGATTGCCGGATAAATCGTTATCAGCGCCTGGGTTAACGCCGCCAGTTGCTGATACTGCACATCGGTGTAGGCCAGCGTATCGGTGCCTTCCAGCTCAATGCCAATCGAAAAATCATTACAGCGCTCGCGGCCCTGGTATTCGGACACCCCCGCGTGCCAGGCGCGCTTATCGAAAGGAACATACTGCACAATTTCCCCATCGCGGCGAATCAGACAATGGGCAGAAACGCGCAGATGGGAGATCTCGGCGAAAAAAGGATGGGCGTCAGGGTCGAGCGTGCCGGTAAACAGCGCATCTATCCATGGGCCGCCAAATTCGCCAGGGGGTAAACTGATATTATGAACAACCAGCAATGACGGGGTTTCATCGTCCGGGCGGCAGTCAAAGTGTGGCGACGGTACATGACGCGCGCCCACCAGCCATCCCTCATCTAACAACATGCTGGATCTCCTTATGTGTGGTGCTGATTCTCGGTTCAGAGTAGCATGTTTAAACCTTTCGAATCGTTACCAATTTGGAGTTTTATCATGCCGCCTCGCCGCTACAACCCAGACCACCGACGTGACGCGCTTCTGGAACGTATCAATCTCGACATTCCCAACGCCGTGGCACAGGCGCTCCGTGAAGATCTGGGCGGAGAAGTGGATGCCAATAACGACATTACCGCACAACTTCTGCCAGCAGAAACGCGCTCTCACGCGGTAGTGATCACCCGTGAAGACGGCGTCTTCTGCGGAAAGCGCTGGGTTGAAGAGGTATTTATTCAACTGGCGGGCGACGATGTCACGCTGACGTGGCACGTAGACGATGGCGACCTGCTGAAAGCCAACCAGCCGCTGTTTGAAATCGATGGCCCTTCCCGCGTCCTGCTGACCGGTGAACGCACCGCGCTCAATTTCGTGCAAACCCTCTCGGGCGTTGCCAGTGAAGTGCGTCGCTATGTCGATTTACTGGAAGGCACTAAAACGCAATTACTCGATACCCGCAAAACGCTGCCAGGCCTACGCACCGCGCTAAAATACGCCGTGCTTTGCGGCGGCGGCGCGAATCACCGTCTGGGTCTTTCCGATGCGTTCCTGATTAAAGAAAACCATATCATCGCTTCTGGCTCCGTGCGTCAGGCGGTGGAAAAAGCCTTCTGGCTGCACCCGGATGTGCCGGTGGAAGTGGAAGTAGAAAACCTGGAAGAGCTGGAAGACGCGCTGAAAGCCGGTGCCGATATCATCATGCTCGATAACTTTGACACGGAACTGATGCGCCAGGCTGTCGCCATCACTAATGGCCGGGCTCGACTGGAAGTCTCCGGCAACGTAACCTTTGACACCATTCGCGAATTCGCCGAAACCGGCGTGGATTATATCTCCGTTGGCGCACTGACCAAGCACGTCCGCGCGTTAGACCTCTCCATGCGTTTCCGTTAGTTCCCGCAATCCGGCCTGCTCGCTGTGCAGGCCGGACAAGCACATCCCCTCCAGTCATTTTCCGCATCCCCTTCCATTTTTCATGTCGTCTTCTGCAACGCATGAAAACGCTCTGGAACGCGCTTTCCTGAATTGATTTTTGCCCCTCGCACCCGCTTCACGGCTCTGACACACTCCCGCCATCTCAACCAGGAGTGCATTATGGAAAAGCAAAAAGGATTTACCCTTATCGAGCTGATGGTGGTGATCGGCATCATCGCCATCTTAAGCGCCATCGGGATCCCGGCGTACCAAAACTACCTGCGCAAAGCCGCGCTCACCGACATGTTGCAAACCTTCGTCCCCTATCGCACGGCCATTGAACTGTGCGCCCTCGACCACGGCGGGCTGAACAGTTGCGATGGCGGCAGTAACGGCATTCCCTCGCCCACCACCACGCGTTATGTCTCTGGCATGAGTATCGCCAAAGGCGTGGTTGTTCTCACCGGCCAGGAGAGCCTGAACGGCCTGTCGGTCACCATGACGCCTGGTTGGGATAACGCCAACGGCGTGACCGGCTGGACTCGCGTTTGCAACATTCAGAGCGACAGCGCCCTTCAGCAGGCCTGCGAAGATGTTTTCCGCTTCGATGCGCAGTAAACCGGAGGCGACGATGAAACAGGATCAGCTTCTCGCGCTGTGTAAAAAACATCACGCCCAGTTAATTAGCAACGATCAGAGCGTGTTAAGTATTGCCATTGTCGGTGCGCCATCGGATGAACTGATGGATGCCCTGCGTTTTGCGACACAAAAACGCGTCGATATCGAGTGCTGGAGTCAGGAGAGGATGGATAAGCACTTACAGCTTACAGCAACCGCCAGCCAGCCTGCCGCCAATGATGATTCTCGCAGCGCGGTCGATCTGCTGAACCGCACGCTGGAACAGGCATTGCTGCAGCGCGCATCAGATATCCATTTTGAACCGGGTGAACATCACCTGCGTCTCAGGCTACGCGTTGATGGCGTGCTGCATGTGTTTTCTACGCTACCGCTTTCGCTGGCGGCAACGCTCACTGCACGCCTGAAAGTGTTAGGCAATCTTGATATAGCCGAACGTCGCATACCCCAGGACGGGCAATTTACCGTGGAGCTCGCCGGTCAGTCCGTCTCTTTTCGTATCGCCACGCTGCCGTGTCGTTACGGTGAAAAGGTGGTACTGCGCCTGCTGCACAATGTTGAACAGGCGCTGGATATCCATCAGCTCGGTATGAGCGGCGATCAACTGGCACTGTTTGCTGATGCGCTCAATCAACCCCAGGGGCTTCTCCTGGTGACCGGGCCGACGGGCAGCGGTAAAACTGTGACACTGTATAGTGCCTTGCAACAACGTAATCGCAGCGACATCAATATTTGCAGCGTGGAAGACCCCGTTGAAATCCCCATCGAAGGGCTGAATCAAACGCAAATTAATCCTCGTGCCGGTTTGACCTTTCAGAGCGTACTGCGCGCCCTGTTACGCCAGGATCCGGATATTGTGATGGTTGGCGAGATTCGCGACGGTGAAACGGCAGAAATTGCCATCAAAGCCGCGCAAACCGGGCACCTGGTGCTTTCTACCTTGCACACCAATTCCACCGTTGAAACGCTGGTGCGCCTGGAACAAATGGGCGTGGCGCGCTGGATGATCTCATCAGCGCTCCAGCTTGTAGTAGCCCAACGGTTGGTACGTAAGCTGTGCCCGCACTGCCGGGAGAAAAACGGTGTAGAAACACCGCTACCCCGCGCGCTCTGGCCACGCGCATTGCCGCACTGGCAGGCGGCTGGTTGCCAGCATTGTTATCACGGTTATCTGGGGCGTGCGGCGATCTTCGAGATCCTACCGCTTAACAACGATCTGCGCCACGCCATTGCCGCAGGTCGCGGAACCGAAGAACTGGTGCAGAAAGCGCGTTTGGCGGGCATGACAACGCTGTTTGAGAACGGTTGTATGGCCGTAGAGCGCGGGCTTACAACCCAGGAAGAGTTACTGCGCGTGATGGGGCTTCCGCATGGCGGCTAATCACTTCTGGCGCTGGCGCGGCCTGTCGCATCACGGTGAAGAAAGGAATGGAACGCTGTGGGCACCTAATCGCCCGGCGGCACTGGTTTTATTGCAGAAGCAGGGTATTACCGCGCTGGCGCTACGCCGCTGTACCCTCAGGACGTCGTACTGGCGCACAAACTGGCGCTGCGAAATTATCGAGCAGCTGGCGACACTGCTGCAAGCCGGGCTCACGCTCTCGGATGGGCTGGAAATGCTGGCTCGTCAGCATCCTGTACCACAGTGGCAGGCCTTGCTCGGCACGCTCTCTCAACGGTTGACGGAAGGGGTTTCACTTTCCGACGGGTTGCGGCAGTGGCCGGAAGCTTTTCCCCCTCTCTATCTGGCGATGATCCGCACCGGGGAGGTAACGGGCAAGCTGGATATCTGCTGTCGCGCACTGGCGCAGCAGCAAAAAGCGCAACAGGCTATTACGCAGAAGGTGAAAAAAGCGCTGCGCTATCCGTGCATCATATTGCTGCTGGCCATCGCTGTGGTAGTGGCGATGCTGGGATTTGTGCTGCCGGAATTTACGGCGATTTATCGCACCTTTAATACGCCGCTGCCCATGCTCACGCAAGTCGTTATGAACATGGCGGATGCCTTTAAACTGCACTACGGGTGGATTGCGCTGTTCCTGACGCTGCCTTTTCTTCCCGGCAGAATACTGAAAACCAATCCCCGCTGGCAGCGGTTTCAGGCGCAGGTCGCGCTTTCTCTGCCGGTGATGGGCAATCTGGTGCGCGGGCAGATGCTGAGCCACATTTTTACCGTACTTTCACTGACGCAAAGTGCGGGCATCGCCTTCTTACAGGGGCTGGATACCGTCGGGGAAACGGTCACTCAACCGCTCTGGCGGGACGTCATTAGCAGACTTCATCATGACATATCGCAGGGAAGCCCCATCTGGCAGGCGATGGAAAACGTTCATGTTTTCACACCGCTGTGTATTCAGCTGGTAAGAACCGGGGAAGCGTCCGGCGCGCTGGATCAGATGCTGAAAAATCTGGCGGACTATCACAGTGAGAAAACGCATCAACTAGCGGAAGATCTGACATCACTGCTGGAACCCATGCTACTGGTGGTGACCGGCGCCATTATTGGCACGCTGGTGGTGGCGATGTATCTGCCGATATTTCATTTGGGAGAGGCAATTAGCGGTGCGGGATAAGCGCTGGCGCGGGAAGCGCCAGCGCAAAGCATTACAGGCTGTTGAACACGCGGTTCTCTTGTTCCTGCACGCGGATAAAGGTCGTGCGTTTGGTCAGCTCTTTCAGGCGAGAAGCCCCAACGTAGGTGCACGCTGAACGCAGGCCGCCAAGAATATCGCGCGCGGTATTATCTACCGGGCCACGCAGAGGCAACTTAACGGTTTTCCCTTCCGCAGCGCGATACTGCGCAACGCCGCCAACGTGACGTTTCATTGCAGATTCAGAGCTCATGCCGTAGAAGAGCATGAATTTTTCACCATTCTCTTCTACCACGGTGCCGCCGCTCTCATCGTGGCCTGCCAGCATACCGCCGAGCATCACGAAGTCAGCGCCGCCGCCAAACGCTTTCGCCACGTC
The DNA here is from genome assembly GCA_003315335.1 of Pseudocitrobacter faecalis. Taxonomy (GTDB): domain Bacteria; phylum Pseudomonadota; class Gammaproteobacteria; order Enterobacterales; family Enterobacteriaceae; genus Pseudocitrobacter; species Pseudocitrobacter faecalis. The sequence goes on along the minus strand of QNRL01000005.1, from coordinate 390,983 downwards.
GCCCGGAACCGTACAACCGCCATCGCTGACGATTTGACCGCCAAGGCCATGCGCTGCATCTGCGCACTCAATGACTGCGGAAAGCTGCGGATAACCGACGCCGGTTTTTACACGCGTGGTGCAAACAGAACCCGGGCCAATGCCCACTTTGACGATATCCGCACCGGACAGAATCAGCTCTTCGCACATCTCGCCGGTGACCACGTTACCCGCGCAAATAGTTTTGGTTGGCCAGGCCTGACGCGCTTTCGCAACGAACTGAACGAAGTGCTCGGAGTAGCCGTTTGCGACGTCGATGCACACGAAATTCAGCATCGGGTGCAGCGCCAGAATCTGTTTGGTTTTTTCGAAATCGGCGTCAGACGTGCCGGTGGACACCATCACATGCTTCAGCACATCTTCGGATTCGTTCTGAGCGAAAACTTTCCAGTCTTCCACGCTGTAATGCTTATGTACTGCGGTCAGAATATCGAAAGACGCCAGCGCTTTTGCCATTGCAAAGGTACCCACGGAATCCATATTCGCGGCAATAACCGGCACACCTGACCAGCGTTGACCAGAATGTTTAAAGGTGAATTCGCGTTCCAGTTCAACATCGGAACGGCTTTTAAGAGTAGAGCGTTTAGGGCGGATAAGAACGTCTTTGAAACCTAACTTCAGATCTTCTTCGATACGCATGTGCGGATTCCTGGGGTTAATGGCATTAATTATAAGAGCACAACTCCAGTAACGTTATCATACGCACTAATCAGGGCTTCGCAAGACTGCGATTTTCACTTTTTTTACGCTACAATCCTATAAATTTACCATCAGTTCGGTGAACATGAGCGCACACCAAAAGGCGCTGAAGTGTTTTGTTTTTAACCAATTGATTTTTCAAATCAATTCTCATCAGGATTCACAGGAATGGCGTATACCGTAGCGTTAACCGGTGGCATTGGCAGTGGCAAAAGTACCGTCGCTGATGCATTTTCTCACCTGGGAATTAACGTTATTGATGCCGATATCCTCGCCCGTCAGGTTGTCGAACCCGGAACCCCGGCGTTAGATGCCATTGTGGAGCACTTTGGCCCTCAAACCCTGACACCGGATGGCGCACTTAATCGCCGCGTCTTACGCGAGCGAATCTTCGCTAACCCTGATGAAAAAGCCTGGCTTAACGCCCTGCTTCACCCGCTTATTCAGCGAGAAACCCAGCAGCAAATGGCGCAGGCCACCTCCCCGTACGTATTGTGGGTGGTTCCCCTGCTGGTGGAAAATAATCTCGCTTCCCGCGCCGATCGCGTGCTGGTGGTGGATGTTACACGCGATACGCAAATTCTTCGTACCATGCAGCGCGACCAGGTGTCGCGGGAGCATGCTGAGCATATACTTGCCGCCCAGGCGACACGCGAACAGCGGCTTGCGGTGGCTGATGACGTCATTGATAACAACGGCACACCAGAAGCCATCGCTTCGGATGTTGCCCGCCTTCACGCACGCTATCTTGAGCTCGCGGCACAGGCTGTATCACAGGAAAAACCTTAATGCACACCCACATCCTTTTTGAGCACCCCCTGAACGAAAAAATGCGTACCTGGCTGCGTATTGAATTTCTTAACCAGCAGCTTCGTACTCAACTCCCCATCACGGATCACGCCAGCGCATTACATTTTTTTCGTAATTTAGGGGACTTGTTGGATGTGTTTGAACGCGGCGACGTTCGCACAGAGATGCTCAAAGAGCTGGAACGCCAGCAACGTAAATTGCAGGCCTGGAGTGAAGTGCCGGGCGTTGACCAGAACCGCATTGATGCAGTGCGTCAGCAATTGAAAAACAGCGGCAGCATTCTGATGGCCGCCCCGCGTATCGGCCAATTCCTGCGTGAAGATCGCCTCATTGCCCTTGTGCGTCAGCGTTTAAGCATTCCTGGCGGCTGTTGCAGTTTCGATCTGCCGACGCTACACATGTGGCTCCATGCGCCACAGCAGCAGCGCGACGCACAGGTAGAACTCTGGCTTAACAGCCTTGAACCGCTGAATCAGGCGCTGGATCTGATCCTCGATCTGATTCGTAATTCCGCACCTTTTCGCAAGCAGACCAGCCTTAATGGCTTCTACCAGGATAACGGTGAAGATGCCGATCTGCTGCGCTTACAGTTGGATCTCTCCTCACAGCTTTATCCGCAAATTTCCGGGCATAAGAGCCGCTTTGCCATCCGCTTTGTGCCGCTGGATAGCGAGAATGGCGTTATTCCTGAACGTCTGGATTTCGAACTGGCTTGTTGCTAAGGAGACACTATGTCTGAAGAAACTATCGTTAACTGCCCCACCTGCCAGAAACCTGTAGTCTGGGGCGAGCAAAGCCCGTACCGTCCGTTTTGCTCTAAGCGCTGCCAGCTGATTGATTTAGGAGAATGGGCGGCAGAAGAGAAACGCATTCCAAGCGCAGGTGACTTATCCGATAGCGACGACTGGAGTGAAAACCCGTAGTAACTCTGCGCGCATAACTGTACGTCGGATAAGGCGAAGCCGTATCCGACAATTAACATGCACAATGTCAGATGCGCTGCGCTTATCAGGCCTGCGGGGTTTGTACTAATTTTTCGATAACCGGTGCATTCGCCGGGGGGAATTCATCGGCAATCAGCGCATTCTGCGCGATCCATCGTCCCGGTTGCCCCTCTTTTCCCCACGGCTCACCCTGCCAGTTTTCCACCAGCCAGAACCACAATGTAATATGGCGATCGGGGAACGCGTACTCCAGCTTATCAAACAGCTGCGGCTCGCTGGCGGTAATGCCAACTTCTTCCTCAAGCTCGCGGATCATCGCCTCTTCGGCTGTTTCACCCGCTTCAATTTTACCACCCGGAAATTCCCATTTATTTGCCATGTGAGCATCAGCGGCGCGTTGGGTAATGTAAATCTCTCCCGCGTCGTTGCGAATAATGCCGACGGCGATTTGCAGTATTTTCATATTGTCTCATCCAAAAAAAAGGCGCAGATCTCTGCGCCTTTTACTTTTTTATCAGACCTTAGCTCAGACGGCCATGGCACTGTTTGTATTTTTTACCGGAACCGCACGGGCACGGATCGTTACGGCCAATTTTACGCTCGCCCGTTTGCGCAGCCAGTTCCTGCGCGGCAGCGGTATTTTCGTCCTGGTGGCTAAGCTGCTGCATCTGTGCCAGGCGCTCGGCCTCTTCACGACGCTGCTGTTCCATCTCTTCCACTTCTTCCGGCATGCGAACCTGTACTTTGCTGAGCGTGCTGATCACTTCATATTTCAGAGATTCCAGCATCGCCGCGAACATAGAGAAGGATTCGCGTTTGTACTCCTGCTTTGGATCTTTCTGCGCATAACCACGCAGGTGAATACCCTGACGCAGGTAGTCCATCGCCGCCAGGTGCTCTTTCCACAGGGAGTCGAGGGTTTGCAGCATCACGCCTTTTTCGAAGTGACGCATCATTTCAGCACCAACCACTTCTTCTTTACGCTGATAAACTTCAATAGCGTTCTGCAGAATACGCTCACGCAGCGTTTCTTCGTGCAGTTCCGGCTCTTTATCCAGCCATTCAGAGATCGGCAGGTCGAGGTCAAAGTCATTTTTCAGACGTTCCTGCAGCCCAGGCACGTCCCACATCTCTTCCAGCGACTGCGGCGGAATATGAGCGTCGATGGTTGCTTTAAACACGTCTTCGCGGATGCTGTTGATGGTTTCACTAACATCGCTTACATCCAGCAGTTCATTACGCTGGGTGTAGATGGCGCGACGCTGGTCGTTGGCGACATCATCGTATTCCAGCAGCTGTTTACGAATATCGAAGTTGCGGCTTTCCACTTTACGCTGTGCGTTGGCAATCGCTTTGGTCACCCATGGGTGCTCAATGGCTTCGCCTTCTTTCATACCCAGTTTACGCATCATGCCGGACACACGGTCGGAGGCAAAAATACGCATCAGCGCATCTTCCATCGACAGGTAGAAGCGAGAGGAACCGGCGTCGCCCTGACGGCCCGAACGACCACGCAACTGGTTATCGATACGGCGAGATTCATGACGCTCGGTACCAATAATGTGCAGACCACCTGCCGCCAGCACCGCGTCGTGGCGTACCTGCCAGTCAGCTTTAATCTGCGCAATTTGCTCTTCGGTTGGGTTTTCCAACGCGGCAACTTCAGCCTGCCAGCTACCGCCGAGCATAATATCGGTACCACGACCCGCCATGTTGGTGGCGATAGTCACTGCCGCCGGATAACCTGCCTGAGCAACAATCGCCGCTTCGTTGGCGTGGAATTTGGCGTTCAGAACGTTATGTTTGATGCCCGCCTTCACCAGCTCGTTAGACACCACTTCGGATTTCTCGATGGAGATTGTCCCGACCAGGACGGGCTGACCATTAGCCGTACGCTCTTTAATGTCTGCAATGATTGCCTGAATTTTTTCCGCTTCGGTCATGTAGACCAGGTCCGGCATGTCTTTACGAATCATCGGACGGTTGGTCGGCACCACCACGGTATCCAGCTTGTAGATTGAGCTGAATTCGAAGGCTTCCGTATCGGCGGTACCGGTCATACCGGCCAGTTTTTCATACAGACGGAAGTAGTTCTGGAAGGTGATGGAGGCCAGCGTCTGGTTCTCGTTCTGGATCTCCACGCCTTCTTTGGCTTCCACAGCCTGATGCAGGCCATCAGACCAACGACGTCCCTGCATAGTACGGCCAGTGTGTTCATCGACGATGATGACTTCGCCATCTTTGACGATGTAGTCAACGTCACGGGTGAACAGCACATGCGCGCGCAGTGCGGCAGTCACGTGGTGCATCAGCATGATGTTGCCCGGAGAGTACAGCGACTCGCCTTCGTCCATGATGCCTTCTTTCACCAGCAGTTCTTCAATCAGTACCAGGCCGCGCTCGGTCAGGTTGACCTGACGCGCTTTCTCATCGACAGAGAAGTGGCCTTCGCCCTGGAAGGTGTCGGAGTCTTCTTTGTCCTGACGTACCAGATGCGGGATAATTTTGTTCATTTTCTTATACATTTCCGAGCTGTCTTCAGCCGGGCCGGAAATGATAAGCGGGGTACGCGCTTCATCGATCAGGATGGAGTCGACCTCATCCACCAGCGCATAGTGCAGTTTACGCTGTACGCGCTCTTCAGGGCTGAACGCCATGTTGTCGCGCAGGTAGTCAAACCCGTATTCGTTGTTAGTACCGTAAGTAATATCTGCCGCATACGCTTCACGTTTTGCGGGTGCAGGCAGGCCAGACATGTTGATCCCCACGGTCATGCCGAGGAATTCGAACAGCGGACGGTTGTTTTCGGCGTCACGTTGCGCCAGATAGTCGTTGACGGTTACGACGTGAACGCCTTTACCGGTCAGCGCATTCAGATACGCCGGCAGGGTCGCGGTAAGAGTTTTACCTTCACCGGTACGCATTTCTGCGATGCAACGATCGTTAAGCACCATACCACCCAGCAGCTGTACGTCGAAGTGACGCATGCCGAAGACGCGTTTACTGGCTTCACGGACAACGGCAAATGCTTCCGGAAGCAGGCTTTCCAGGCTGGCACCTTTTTCCAGGCGTGCGCGGAATTCCGCGGTTTTGCCTTTCAGCTCGTCATCGGAGAGTTTTTCCATCTCCGGTTCCATCGCGTTAATTGCAGTGACCGCTTTGCGCATACGGCGCAGGGTACGATCGTTACGACTACCAAATACTTTCGTTAATAAATTGATTAGCATAATAAAATCTCAAACGCCCCGCCTTGCGGAGTCAGGAAAATAAAAGAAAGACGACTATTTTCAGACGAGGCGTTGCGGCCCAGCGCGGATGCCCTGAACCTGGCTTACCCATGCGGGGATGCTAAAAGCAGCGGGCGCGACTGACGGCGCAGCAGCGGCCTGACGCACAATGGCCGGCGGCTTGCTTTCAACCGTGAGTAATGCATTAAGGGTGTCCAGCAAAGCAAGATGCTGGGCGGCCTGCAATGGCGTGGTGGACGAGGCTTCTGCAACGGGCAGTGCCTGTGGCGCCATCGCAAATGAGAGGTGGCGAATGACCGTGCGGATGGCATGCTGATGCCAGTAATCAACGCTAAACGATGGGCGCCGGTTCGCTTCCAGCAGGGCTAACTGCGTGAAATTGACTTTCGTGGCAGGGTTATGATTGCTGGTGGTCTCGCGGGCAGGCGAAGCAGGCTCGGCGTTATTTGCGAGCGCAGGCAGGCCGAAACTGGCAGCAACCATCCCCAACAGGAGATGCGGCCAGAAATAGCGTCTACCTAACTGTCGCCAACGCGTCAGTAACCCACTCACGTAATGTCTACCCCAGAGATTATTATTTTCCGCGCACAGAATTGCACAAAATCATTCAAGTTGCATCTAGGCGACAAGCGAGTGAATCCCGTGGAGCGTACATAAGTACGTGACATGGGTGAACAAGCGCAGTAAACGCGGAGGCAGCTTGAATGATGCCGTGCATATTACCATTAATGCCTGATTACAGCAGCATCAATGACGATAAGAGCAGCGGAAAAGTGCGCAAGAAAACAGCGATCGCACAAGAAAGGGAAATGAAAAGGCAGAAATAAAAAACGACTGGTTCCCTGACCGGAGAGAGTGCCAGGTTGCCAGTCGAATTTATGAAATGGTCAGGCTTATGCCAGAACCATTGTCGGTGCTTTGAACGCCAGCGGCAATTCAGCGTCGTCTTCGAAGGTCACATATTCCCAGGCTTCCTGTTTGGCCAGGACTGCCTGCAGAAGTTTATTATTCAGCGCATGACCGGATTTAAACGCGGTAAATGCACCAATAATGTTGTGACCACACATGAACAAGTCACCGATCGCATCCAGCATTTTGTGACGAACGAATTCGTCCTCAAAACGCAGACCGTCTTCGTTCAGTACGCGATAATCGTCAACAACGATGGCACAATCGAAGCTGCCGCCCAGGCACAGGCCACGGGACTGCAGATATTCGATATCACGCATGAAACCGAAGGTACGTGCACGACTAATCTGGCGCATAAAGGCGTCGGCAGAGAAGTTCATTGCATAGCGCTGGGTACTGGCATCAATCGCCGGATGGTTAAAGTCGATGGTAAAGTCCAACGAAAAACCATTGTACGGTTTGAATTCAGCCCATTTGTCGCCATCTTCGACACGTACAGTCTCTTTGATGCGAACAAATTTCTTCGCACAGTTCAGTTCATCAATGCCGGCATCCAGCAGCAGATAAACGAACGGTGCAGCACTGCCGTCCATAATTGGGATTTCTGGCGCATCGACTTCAACAATGATGTTGTCGATACCCAGCCCCGCCAATGCGGCGTTGAGGTGCTCAACGGTAGAAATCCGCACGTCATGCTCATTCACCAGACAAGTACAGAGCATTGTATCACGCACAGATTTGGCATCGGCCGGAAAATCTACCGGTGGATTCAAGTCGGTGCGACGATAGATGACCCCGGTATTGGCCGGCGCAGGGCGTAACGTCAGTGTGACTTTCTTGCCAGTGTGTAAACCGACGCCAGTCGCCTGAACGATACGTTTAAGTGTCCTTTGTTTGATCATCGTATAATCTCGCCAAATTAACTATCCAACCGAAGTGTACTATACATTCGGACGGCCAGTTTAGCACAAAGAGCGGGGATTCCCAACTTTGAGCTAATTCTTAATCAGCCTGCTTACGTAAAAACGCCGGAATATCCAGGTAATCCGGTTCTTTCGTGGTCTGCGGCGTATTGTCGTTAACCACTTTCGCGGCTGGTTTCTGCTCCTGCGTCAGCGGGGTCATACCGTGCTGCTGGTAGCGATCCATAACCGGCTGCTGAGTCTGCTTGTTGGTCACCAGGGTAATTTCCGGACGTTTGTCCATACCAATACCGGTTGCAACAACAGTCACGCGCAGTTCGTCGTTCATATCCGGGTCAAGGGAAGTACCGATAACCACAGTCGCATTATCCGATGCAAATGCACGGATAGTGTTACCGACAGTCTCGAACTCATCCAGACGCAGATCGAAGCCAGCAGTGATGTTGACCAGCACGCCGCGCGCGCCAGACAGGTCGATATCTTCCAGAAGTGGGGAAGAGATCGCCATTTCAGCCGCTTCTTCAGCACGATCTTCACCGCTTGCCAGACCAGAGCCCATCATTGCATAGCCCATTTCTGACATCACAGTACGCACGTCAGCAAAGTCGACGTTCATCAGACCCGGACGGGTAATCAGCTCGGCGATACCCTGCACCGCGCCTTTCAGTACGTCGTTTGCCGCGCCGAAAGCGTCAAGCAGAGAAATACCGCGACCCAGCACTTTCAGCAGCTTGTCGTTCGGGATGGTAATCAGGGAGTCCACGTGTTTGGACAGTTCAGTGATACCCTGCTCCGCGAAGGCCATACGCTTCTTGCCTTCAAAATTGAAAGGCTTGGTCACGACAGCAACAGTCAGGATACCCAAATCTTTAGCCACTTCAGCCACAACCGGCGCGGCGCCCGTACCGGTGCCGCCGCCCATACCTGCGGCGATAAAGACCATGTCCGCGCCATCCAATGCGGCGCGCAGTGCTTCACGGTCTTCATCAGCAGCGTTACGGCCCACTTCCGGGTTTGCACCCGCACCCAGACCTTTGGTAATACCGCTACCAATCTGGATAGTCTGGCCAACCGCAGTTTTACGTAACGCCTGAGCGTCGGTATTCACTGCGAAGAATTCAACACCTTCGATGCGCTCGCGCACCATGTGCTCTACGGCATTACCGCCGCCGCCACCGACGCCGATGACTTTAATCACCGCGTCGTTGGTCAGTTCCATAGGTTCAAACATAGTCTCTCTCCGTTTTATACACTTTCTCAATCAGACCGCTCTACCACAGCCAGAAGGAGATCGTGTATGTGCCTGTCGCCTGAAAGCGCTAATTTTCTGCGCTCTCTTAAAAAAATTAAAACTCTTTTCGCAGCCAGCTGTTCAATCGCTTAATCCATGAACCAACCGATGCGGTTACGCGCTTGTCTACTTCTGCTTCACCACTCAAGTGGGACTCTTTCCCGTAGTGCAGCAGGCCCACTGCCGTTGAGTAATACGGCTCCTGGGCGTAATCCGTCAACCCCGTGATGTTCAGCGGTGCGCCGATACGTACCTGCGTATGGAACACGCGCTGCGCGCAGGCCGCCAGGCCTTCAATTTGCGCTGCGCCACCGGTGAGTACAATCCCCGCCGCGAGGTGATGTTTGACACCCTGCTGGCGAAGCTGTTCCTGTAACTGCAAAATTTCTTCGTTGACCAGATTGAGCAGCTCGGTGTAGCGCGGCTCAATCACCTCTGCCAACGTCTGGCGCTGCAGGCTGCGCGGCGGACGACCACCCACGCTCGGCACTTCAACGCTCTCATCTTTGCCCACAATGGAGCCCAGTGCACAACCGTGGCGCACTTTAATCGCTTCGGCATCGCTCGGCGGTGTACCGAAGGCGTAAGCGATATCGCTGGTGACCACGTTCCCGGCGTAGGGGATCACTTTGGTGTGGCGCAGCGCCCCGCCAGTATATACGGCGATGTCCATTGTACCACCACCGATATCCACCACGCAGACGCCCAGCTCACGTTCATCTTCCGTCAGAACCGAATAACTGGCTGCCAGCCCGGCAAATATCAACTGGTCAACTTTCAGGCCACAACGCTCTACGGCTTTGACGATGTTTTTCGCCATGTCGTTGTGGCAGGTAATCAGATGTACCTTGGCCTGCATACGCACGCCAGACAAGCCAACCGGATTTTTGATCCCTTCCTGGTAATCAATCGCGTATTCCTGCGGAATAACGTGCAAAACGCGGTGCTCATCGCGGACGCGAACGGATTTCGCCGTATGCACCACATTTTCGACATCTTCCTGCGTCACTTCTTCTTCTGAGATAGGCACCATGCCAATCTCATTTTGACAGCTTATGTGCTTGCCGGAAAGCGCCAGATATACAGAGGAGATCTGGCAATCCGCCATCAATTCTGCCTGGTCGATAGCGCGCTGAACGCATTTCACTACCGACTCGAGGTCATTTACCCCGCCTTTGTCCATACCTCGCGATGGGCAACTGCCCACGCCGATGATATTGACCATGCCGTCGGGCAGAACTTCCCCTACTAAAGCGGCGACCTTCGCGGTGCCAATCTCCAGTCCAACTACCAGTTTTCTGTCCGTCGCCTTGATCATTGTTGTTCTGCCTGTGCCTGATTCTGTTGTTGACTGGTTTCTTCGACAGGGGCAGGCTCCCAACCTACTGACGCCCCTGAGTCATAGCGCAAATCAACGTAGCTAATCCGATTACCTTCTGTTTGCGCCTGCTGCTGAAGAACCGGATACAGTTCTAAAAAGCGCTCAAGCCGCTTCATGGTGTCGCCCCGTCCCAGATTGAGCTTAATACCATCGCCCAACGTCAACTGCCAGGAACGGCGCGCCGTCATTGCCGCCACTTTTAATGTGAACTTCCCTTTCGCCAGCACGGCTCCCATGTCGCGGTATCCCTGCAAAACTTCGCTTTCGCTGCCTTCAGGGCCATACAGCATGGGCAAACTCTGCTTGTTGGCGCGATCGGCGGGTACGCTGAAGGAGTTGCCTTCGGCATCCACCATATGCTGATCATTCCAACGTGCAATCGGCACATATTCAACCAGATGAATCTTCAATTCGTCTGGCCACTGCTTTCTTACGCTCGCCTGCTTAATCCACGGCAGACGTTCAATTTGCCCCTGAACGATGTTCACGTCCTGGGTCATAAAGGTTCCTGGCGACCCGAGCGCCAGAATAGACTGGCGGATGTCGTCGTTACGCGTGTAGTGCCGCTCGCCGGTGACCACCAGTTTCGAGATAGGCAACCGTTGTGCATCTTCCATCCAGCCCAGCACGACCCAGCCGCTAATCAACACGGTCAACAACACCGTCAGCAGGAAGATAATTCCTGCAAGACGCGTTCCATTATTGCGCCGCGAAGAATTGTACTCTTCTTCTTCACGGTTCCGCGTATTCAGCGCAGCCTGCGACATATCACCCCGCCAGGTCCAGAATTCGTACTACCAGTTGCGAGAAGCTCATTCCCGCCTGACGCGCCGCCATCGGCACCAGACTATGGCTGGTCATCCCCGGCGAGGTATTTGCCTCAAGGAGATAAAGCTGCCCGTCACTGTCCTGCATTACGTCAATTCGCCCCCAGCCATGGCAGCCAAGAACAGTCCATGCTTTTGACACTAAAGACTGCATTGCCGCTTCCTGAGCGTTATCTTCACAACCAGGACAGAAATACTTCGTCTCATCAGAGAGATACTTCGCATCATAATCATAGAAGGTTCCGGCAGGTTGGATGCGAATTGACGGTAAAATTTCTTCTCCGAGCACCGCAACGGTGAATTCGGGGCCACTGAGCCATTTCTCCACCAGAACTTCTTCATCATGTTGAAACGCCAGCGTTAACGCCTGGGTCAAATCACCACTCTCGTTAACTTTTGACATCCCAACGCTTGAACCTTCACGGCTCGGCTTAACGATGAGCGGCAATCCAAGCGCTGTAAGTTGCTGTTTTACCTGGTCATTAAGCCCTAATTCAAATTCTTTTCGCGTAATCGCCACCCATGGCGCGACCGGTAAACCCGCGCCCTGCCACAGCAGTTTGCTGCGCAGTTTGTCCATAGAAATGGCCGATGCCATCACGCCGCTGCCGGTATAGGGGAGCTTTAACAGTTCCAGTAAACCCTGTAGCGTGCCATCTTCCCCGCCTCGGCCATGAAGTGCAATAAACGCTTTCTGAAAACCCATGTTTTTCAGCTGGGTAACATCAACCTCTTTCGGGTCTACAGGATGCGCATCGACACCCGCCTCACGCAGGCCAGCCAGCACGGCAGCCCCGGAGTTCAGCGAAACCTCACGCTCTGCGGAGGTGCCGCCCAGAAGGACAGCGATTTTATCAGCCATGACGCTCTTCCTCCTGTGTTTGCGGCTTGAGTTTGATTTCAGCTAAGTTACGCGCGATTTTGCCGATATTTCCAGCGCCCTGAATCAGCACTAAGTCGTTACCCGTCAGCACCGGTGCCAGCATTTCAGCGACCTGAGCCGGGTCGGAGACCAGAATCGGATCAACTTTACCGCGACCGCGAATCGTACGGCACAGCGAGCGGCTGTCCGCGCCCGGAATCGGTGCTTCGCCAGCCGGATACACATCCAGCATCAGCAGCGCATCAACCTGCGTCAGCACGTTGGCAAAATCATCGTACAGGTCGCGCGTACGGGTATAACGGTGCGGCTGGAATACCATCACCAGATTTTTATCCGGCCAGCCCGCGCGCGCGGCTTTAATGGTGGCATCCACTTCCGTCGGGTGATGGCCGTAGTCATCTACCAGCATCGCAGTACCCGCTTTGCCGTTCACCTCGTCCAGCGGATATTCGCCGAGGAAATCGAAGCGGCGGCCTGTGCCCTGGAAACTTTCCAGCGCGCGCAGAATGGCATCGTCATCAATGCCCTCTTCTGTAGCAACCGCAACGGCGGCGGCGGCGTTCAGCGCATTGTGGCGACCCGGCGCATTCAGCGTGACGTGCAGGTTTTCTTTATCCTGACGCACCAGCGTGAAGTGCCCTTGCGGCCCCACCTGCTGATAATCTTCAACGCGCACATCTGCATCATCGCTAAAACCGTAAGTGGTGGTTTGACGGCCTACACGCGGCAGCAGCTCGCGGATCACCGGATCATCCACACACATCACTGCACGGCCGTAAAACGGCAGGTTGTGCAGGAAGTTGATAAACGTCTGCTTCAAATTCTCGAAGTCGCCCTGGTAAGTATCCATGTGGTCGGCTTCAATATTGGTGACAATCGCCACCATCGGTTGCAGATGCAGGAACGACGCATCGCTCTCATCCGCTTCCGCAATCAGGTAACGGCTGTGGCCCAGACGTGCATGCACGCCTGCGGCTTTTACCAGGCCGCCGTTAACGAAAGTCGGATCCAGCCCGGCTTCCGCGTAAATACTGGAGACCATCGCGGTGGTGGTCGTTTTACCGTGAGTCCCGGCAATGGCGATGCCGTGACGAAAACGCATCAGTTCAGCCAGCATTTCAGCGCGGCGAATCACCGGAATACGCGCTTCATGGGCAGCAACAATTTCCGGGTTATCAGCAGAAATTGCCGTGGAGACCACGACCACGCTCGCATCGCGGACGTTTTCCGGGCGGTGGTTAAAGTAGATTGTGGCGCCCAGCTGCGACAACTGCTGCGTGACCGGGTTCGGCGCCAAATCGGAACCGCTGATCTGATAACCTTCGTTGGCCAGAACTTCGGCGATACCGCCCATACCGGCACCGCCGATACCCACAAAGTGAATGTGCCGGACGCGACGCATCTCGGGCACTATGGAACGCAGTTTCGCCAGTTGTTGTGTATTCATTCTCTCAACGCCATCGACTTCTAAAATTCGTGCAGCGCAACGCGCGCCGCGAGGGTTAAGCCTGAGCTGCCAGGCTTACTGCTTTTGCTACTCGCTCGGTTGCATCCGGGATAGCCGCCGCGCGTGCGCGTTCTGCCATTTCCAGCAGCGTTTTGCGGTCCCATCGTTCGAGCGTGGTGGCAACCGCTTCAGCGGTAAACTGCGGTTGCTCATAAATCTTCGCCGCACCGGCTTGTTCAAGCGGCAGCGCATTCCAGTACTGCTGGCGGTCTTTATGCTGGAACGGCACAAAGATAGCTGGCAGGCCTGCCGCCGCGATTTCGCTGACGGTCAGCGCGCCGGAACGGCATACCACCACATCAGCCCAGGCATATGCAGCAGCCATATCATCAATAAACTCGGTAACTTTATGCTGCGGCTCGCCCGCTTCTTCATATGCCTGCTCGACGGTTTGCTGCGCGCCTTTACCGCTCTGATGCCAGATGGTAATGGTTTCGCCCAGTTTCGACGCCACCTGTGGCATGGTCTGATTCAGGATGCGCGCGCCCTGAGAGCCGCCAACCACCAGAACACGTACCGGGCCTTCGCGCCCCGCCAGACGCTGCTCCGGCAGCGGCAGCGCCAGCACATCGACGCGAACCGGGTTTCCCACCACTTCCGCATCAGGAAATGCGCCAGGAAACGCCTGCATCACGGTTTTCGCGATCTTCGCCAGCCATTTGTTGGTCAGGCCAGCAATGCCATTCTGTTCATGCAGCACGACGGGAATCCCCAGCGACCACGCCGCCAGACCACCAGGGCCAGAAACATAGCCCCCCATGCCCAACACGACATCTGGCTTAAAGCGCTTCATGATGGCGCGCGCCTGACGCCAGGCATTAAAGATGCGCAGCGGCGCGAGCAGTAACGCTTTTACACCTTTGCCACGCAAGCCAGAAATACGAATAAAGTCGATTTCGATACCGTGTTTCGGCACGAGATCCGCTTCCATACGATCAGCGGTACCCAGCCAGCGTACTTGCCAGCCCTGGTCCATTAAATGGTGCGCAACCGCCAGCCCGGGGAACACATGCCCGCCGGTACCGCCTGCCATCACCATTAACCGCTTCGTTTCACCGCTCATCTGGAACCTCGGGTAAACGCCTGGGCTTTTTCCAGACGTGTTTCATAATCTATACGTAACAAGAACATAATTGCCGTCGACATAATCAGCAGACTGGAACCACCGTAACTGATAAGCGGCAGTGTCAGACCTTTAGTCGGCAGCATACCGGCTGCCGCGCCGACGTTTACCAGCGCCTGGAAGCTAAACCACACGCCAATGGCGCAGGCCAGAAAACCGGCGAATCGCTGGTTGAGTTCCAGCGCTTTACGCCCAATGGACATCGCGCGGAAAGCGACGAAGAATACCATTAAAAGCGCCAGTACCACACCGATATAACCGAGTTCCTCGCCGATAATGGCGAAGATGAAGTCGGTATGCGCTTCCGGCAGATACTCCAGTTTTTGCACCGAGTTGCCCAGTCCCTGCCCCCACATTTCACCGCGACCAAAAGCCATCAGTGATTGGGTAAGCTGGTAACCACTACCAAACGGATCTTCCCACGGGTTCCAGAACGAGGTCACACGACGAATACGGTATGGCTCGGCGAGGATCAGCAGAACCACTGCCGAAATCCCCATCCCAATAATGGCGATGAACTGCCACAGCTTCGCGCCAGCCAGGAACAGCATCGCAAGCGTCGTGACGAACAGTACAACGACCGTACCGAGATCCGGCTGTGCCAGCAGTAAAATCGCCAGCACGAAAATGACGCCCATCGGCTTTAAGAAGCCGCGCAGGTTGTTACGTACTTCGTCGGCTTTACGCACCAGGTAGTTAGCGATGTAGCAGAACAGCGACAACTTGGTGAACTCCGCCGGCTGAATACGCAGCGGGCCGAAGGCAATCCAGCGCGATGCCCCGTTAACCGAGCTACCGACGACCAGAACAATCAACAGCATGACGATAGACGCAATCAGCATCGAGGTGCTGTAGCGCTGCCAGAACTCCATCGGCAGGCGTAACGTAATCATGGCCAGCGCAAACGCCAGAACGATGTAGAGACCATCACGTTTGGCGAACAGGAAAGGATCGTTCGCCAGACGCTGACCAACCGGCATGGATGCCGAGGTCACCATAATGAAACCGATCGCCGCCAGGCCGAAGGTTAGCCACAGCAGGGTGCGATCGTACATCACCAGACTGTCGTTATCCTGTGCCCGGGAGCCCATCACCCAGCCTTTCAGCGCGGCAAATACCCACGCCAGGATGAACAATCCTGGCAGGCGAGGCATTTTCAGGCGCGGGAGGGATAAACGCATCAACCTAACTCCTTCGCCAGTCGTGCAAACACGTCGCCGCGTTGCTCGAAACTTTTAAACTGATCGAGGCTGGCGCAAGCCGGTGACAGCAGCACCATATCCCCCGCTTTCAGTTGCGGCGCAATGGCGCGCATGGCCTGTTCCATCGTCTCCGTTTCGGTGGCGATCTCCGGGCGTAACGCGGCAAGCTCGCTACCGTCGCGGCCAAAGCAGTAAAGACGAATATTATCCCCGGTCAGGTAGCGAGCCAGCGGGCTGAAATCAGCGGATTTCCCGTCGCCCCCCAGCAGCAGCCAGAGCGTGCCGTCAACGTGTAAGCCGTTCAGCGCGGCTTCCGTACTGCCGACATTGGTCGCTTTTGAGTCGTTGATCCAGCGAACGCCATTGTGATTTAGCACCACCTGGAAGCGATGCGCCAAACCAGCGAAGGTGGTCAGCGCCTTCAGGCTGCTTGCTCGCGGCAGGCCGACGGCATCCGCCAGCGCCAATGCCGCCAGTGCATTACTGTAGTTGTGCTGCCCGGTGAGGGTCATCTCTTTGACGTTTAAGATCTTTTCACCTTTCACGCGCAGCCAGGTTTCACCCTGCTGACGATTAAGGTGGTAATCACCAACATCGACGCCAAAGCTTACGCAGCGCTCATCGGCGCCGCGAATCGGCATGGTCAACGCATCATCAGCATTCACCACACAGGTTTTGGCATTTTCATAGACGCGCAGTTTGGCAGCACGATACTGCTGCAGGCCAAACGGATAGCGATCCATATGATCTTCAGTGACGTTCAGAATGGTTGCCGCCGCAGCCTGCAGGCTGGACGTGGTTTCCAGCTGAAAGCTGGAGAGTTCCAGAACATAGAGTTCGCGCGTCGGGTCGAGCAGCATCAGCGCTGGCAGGCCAATATTGCCGCCAACGCCAACATTCACGCCCGCTGCTTTCGCCATTTCACCGACCAGCGTGGTGACGGTACTTTTGCCGTTGGAACCGGTGATGGCCACGATCGGCGCTTGCGCTTCACGGCAGAAGAGTTCGATATCACCGACGATTTCGATACCTGCATCAGCCGCCGCGCTCAGAGACGGGTGCGCCAGCGCGATGCCGGGGCTGGCGACAATCAAATCCGCAGCCAGCAACCAGTCATCATTCAGACTACCAACGTAACGCTCAACCTCTTCCGGCAGTTTATCCAGCCCAGGGGGAGTGGCTCGCGTATCCATCACACGCGGCGTTACGCCACGCGCCATGAAGAAATCGACGCAGGAGAGCCCGGTCAAACCAAGACCGATAATGACAACATTTTTACCCTGGTAATCTGCCATGATTAACGTACCTTCAGCGTAGCCAGGCCAATCAGGACCAGCATCAGCGAAATAATCCAGAAGCGCACAATGACGCGCGGTTCCGGCCAGCCTTTCAGTTCATAGTGGTGGTGAATCGGTGCCATACGGAAGATGCGCTGACCGCGCAGCTTGAAGGAACCGACCTGCAAAATCACCGACAGCGTTTCAACCACAAACACGCCGCCCATAATCACCAGCAGGAATTCCTGACGCAGCAGCACGGCGATAATGCCCAGCGCGCCGCCCAGCGCCAGCGAACCGACGTCGCCCATAAAGACCTGCGCCGGATAGGTGTTAAACCACAGGAAGCCCAACCCCGCCCCGACAATCGCAGTGCAGACGATAACCAGCTCCCCCGCATGCCGCAGATACGGAATATGCAGATAGTTAGCGAAGTTCATGTTACCGGTCGCCCAGGCTACCAGAGCAAAACCACCGGCGACGAAGACGGTTGGCATAATCGCTAAACCATCCAGACCATCCGTCAGGTTAACCGCGTTACCGGTGCCAACCACGACGAAATAGGCCAGCAAAATGTAGAACAGCCCCAACTGAGGCATCACATCTTTAAAGAACGGCACCACCAGTTGGGTGGCGGGAGTATCTTTGCCGGCCAGATACAGCGCGAACGCTACGCCCAGCGCAATCACCGACATCCAGAAATATTTCCAGCGCGCAATCAGGCCTTTAGTGTCTTTACGGACAACTTTGCGATAGTCATCGACAAAACCAATAATGCCGTAGCCCACCAGCACCACCAGCACACACCAGACGTACGGGTTGGACGGATAAGCCCACAGCAGCACGGAAACCACAATCGCGGTGAGGATCATGATCCCACCCATTGTCGGCGTGCCGCGTTTACTGAAGTGCGATTCCGGGCCGTCGTTACGCACGACCTGGCCGAAGGAGAGTTTCTGCAAATGGGCGATCATGCGCGGGCCCATCCACAATGAGATGAACAGCGCGGTCAGCAGGCTGACAATGGCGCGAAACGTCAGATAGGAAAAGACGTTAAAGCCGGAATAATATTTGACCAAATGTTCGGCCAGCCAAACTAACATGTCCCGTTCTCCTGTAATGCGCGTACTACCTCTTCCATGGCGGCACTACGTGATCCTTTCACCAGAATGGTGAGGGTTTGCTGTTCATTAATGAGCGTTTTAAGACGCGCAACGACTGCTGCTTTGTCGGTGAAATGCTCGCCGACGCCGCTGGCAGAACTGATTGCCTGACTTAATTGACCAACGCTTAAGACTTTATCGATGCCCGCCGTTTTCGCGGCTTCGCCAACCTGTCTGTGGCACGCTTCGCTTTCCGCACCCAGTTCGGCCATATCGCCAACCACCAGCACGCGATAACCCGGCATCTCTTCGAGCACCTGCACCGCGGCGGTCATCGAACCGACGTTGGCGTTGTAGGAGTCGTCGAGCAGCAGTTGGGTGTCACTCAGGTGAATGGGGAACAGACGCCCCGGAACGGAAGTCAGCTTCGCCAGCCCGGCTTTCACCGCGTTTAAGTCTGCACCTACCGCCATCGCCAGTGCCGTGGCGGCCAGCGCGTTGGCGATGTTGTGGCGACCCGGCAGCGGCAGCAGTACGTCGACATCACCGGTAGGCGTTTGCAGCGTAAATTCTGTGCCATGGCTGGTGACGTGGATATTGGTGGCCGTGAAATCGCTGTTCGCCGCATTCGGCGAAAAGCGCCACACTTTGCGCGAGCCAATAATCGACTGCCAGTTCAGCCAGTCGTTGTTGTCGGCATTCAGAATCGCGATGCCGTTAACCGGCAGGCCGGTGAAAATCTCACCCTTGGCTTTCGCCACACCTGCCAGCGAACCGAATCCTTCTAAATGTGCTGCCGCGAGGTTGTTCACCAGCGCCGCTTCCGGGCGAGTCAGGCTCACCGTCCAGGCGATTTCACCCTGATGGTTAGCTCCCAGTTCAATCACCGCGTATTCGTGTTCTTTCGTCAGGCGCAGCAATGTCATCGGCACACCGATGTCATTATTGAGGTTGCCCGCGGTATACAGCGTGTTGCCGCACTGGCTGAGAATGGCGGCGGTCATCTCTTTTACCGACGTTTTGCCAGAGGAGCCGGTCAGCGCGACAACGCGCGTTGGCACCTGCTGGCGAACCCATGCCGCCAGTTCACCAAACGCCAGACGGGTATCTTTCACCACCAGTTGCGGCAGGTCGATATCCAGTTTACGGCTGACTAGCAGCGCGCCCGCCCCACCCTCTTTCGCTTTTTCAACGAAATCGTGGGCATCGAAACGCTCGCCCTTCAGCGCCACAAACAGGCAGCCCGGTGTTAATTTACGCGTATCGGTGGTGACATCGTCGATACGCAGGTCTGATCCGTTCAGTTCGCCGTGCAGGATGCCTGCCAGTTCGCTAAGCGTTACGCTAATCATGCGATCACTCCCAGCAGACGCGCTGCGGTTACACGGTCGGAATAGTCGAGACGTTGAGTGCCGACAATTTGATAATCTTCATGGCCTTTACCGGCCAGCAACACCAGATCATCAGGCTTCGCCTGCATGATGGCGTTAGTGACCGCTTGCGCACGTCCTTCCACCACTTTGGCGTGGCCGGCATCAAGCATGCCCGCCAGAATGTCGTTGATGATGGCTCGCGGCTCTTCGGTACGCGGGTTGTCATCGGTAACGACCGCGATATCCGCAAACTGCTCGGCAATCGCGCCCATCAGCGGACGTTTGCCTTTATCACGATCGCCACCGCAGCCAAAGACGCACCAAAGCTTGCCAGCGCAGTGCAGACGCGCCGCTTCGAGCGCTTTTTCCAGTGCATCCGGCGTGTGAGCGTAATCAACAACGACTGTCGGTTTACCCGGCGCGCTAAACACTTCCATACGCCCGCAAACCGGTTGCAGGCTGGACGCGGTTTTCAACAGTTCCGCCAGCGGATAACCCAGTGCCAGCAGTGTAGCCAGCGCCAGCAACAGGTTGCTGACGTTGAATGCGCCCATCAGACGGCTTTCGATTTCACCGTTACCCCAACTTGAGCTGAAACGGATGGTTGCGCCGCTGTCGTGATAGTTCACCTCGGTCGCTTTTAACCAGCGCCCGTGGCAATTCGGGTTGATGTGGTCTTCCATCGACACCGCAACCGCGTCCGGCAGTTTTGCCAGCCAGCGACGGCCCACTTCGTCGTCGGCGTTAACAATCGCCTGACCGCAGTGGTGCGTGGAGTAGAGCAGCCATTTCGCCGCTTCGTAATGTTCCATATCACCGTGATAATCAAGGTGATCGCGGCTCAGGTTGGTAAATACAGAAGCAACAAACTTCAACGCCGCCACGCGGTGCTGAACCAGACCGTGGGAAGAGACTTCCATTGCCGCAAGCGTCGCGCCCTGGTCTGCCAGGCCGGAGAGTACATGCTGAACATCAACCGCTGAACCGGTGGTATTTTCTGTTGGGATCACTTTACCCAGCAGGCCGTTACCGACCGTACCCATCACCGCGCTGGTTTCGCCCAGCAATTGCCCCCACTGCGCCAGAAGTTGGGTGGTGGTGGTTTTACCGTTGGTTCCGGTCACGCCCACAAGGCGCAAACGGTCAGAGGGTTCATGGTAAAAGCGCCCGGCCAGAGCCGATAAACGCTCCGTTAACTGGCTGAGGTAGATAACCGGGACGCCGTGCATTTCACGGATTTCGCCATCGGTCGCTTCATCTTTTGCCTCGGCTATAATGGCAGCTACACCTTGCGCAATTGCCTGCGGGATATAACGACGCCCGTCCGCCTGATGACCTACCACCGCTACGAAGAGATCGCCCGATGCAGCCACACGGCTGTCGAGTGTCATCTCTCGCAGTGCTCGCTCCGGCGCATTTGGCACCCACGGAGCGAGAAGGTCGCGCAAATTACGATCTGCCACCTGTTCCCTCGCCTTGATTAATCACAAATTCACTTTTTTCGCCCGTTGCCAGCGCATCCGGCTCGATGTTCATGGTGCGCAGAACGCCGCCCATGATGGCACCGAAGACCGGCGCGGAAACGGCGCCGCCGTAGTATTTACCTGCCTGCGGGTCGTTGATGACCACCACCAGCGCGAAACGCGGCTGGCTGGCTGGCGCAACGCCCGCGGTGTAAGCAATATATTTGTTGATGTAACGCCCGTCTGGCCCCACTTTTTTCGCCGTACCGGTTTTAATGGCGATGCGATAGCCTTTGATCGCTGCTTTCACGCCGCCGCCGCCAGGCAGCGCCACGCTTTCCATCATGTGAACCACGGTACGTACAATGGATTCCGGGAAGATACGTTCGCCAGGAACCGGGGGGTCAACTTTGGTTATCGACAGCGGACGGTAAATCCCGTAGCTGCCTATCGTTGCGTAGACTCGCGCTAACTGTAACGGCGTTACCATTAGCCCATAGCCGAAAGAGAAGGTGGCCCTCTCTATGTCAGACCACCGTTGTTTTTGAGGATATAAGCCACTGCGTTCTCCGACCAACCCCAAATTGGTCGCTTTTCCCAATCCAAAACGTGAGTAAGTCTCTACTAACGCTGAGGACGGCATCGCTAACGCCAGCTTGGAAACACCGACGTTACTCGACTTCTGTAGTACCCCGGTCAGGGTCAATTCGCTGTAGCGCGCCACGTCTTTAATTTCGTGGCCGTTAATCCGGTAAGGAATGGTATTCAGCACGGTGTTTTCGCGCACCACGCCACGCTGTAAGGCAGTCATCACCACCATCGGTTTAACCGTTGAACCCGGTTCAAACACGTCGGTAATGGCGCGGTTACGCATGGTGTCTTTAGCCGTGCCGGAGAAGTTGTTCGGGTTATAGGATGGGCTGTTCGCCATCGCCAGCACTTCGCCCGTGTTTACATCCACCAGCACTGCACTGCCCGATTCCGCTTTGTTAAACGCCACGGCGTTGTTCAGTTCGCGGTACACCAGCGCCTGTAAACGTTCATCGATACTCAACGCAAGGTTGTGCGCCGCCTGGCTATCCGTTGAGGAGATATCCTCGATAACGCGCCCGTAGCGGTCTTTACGCACGATACGTTCGCCCGGTTGCCCGGTCAGCCATTTATCAAAGCTCTTTTCGACGCCTTCGATCCCCTGGCTATCGACGTTAGTGAAGCCAATGAGATGAGAGGTAACTTCGCCTGACGGATAGTAACGGCGCGACTCTTCGCGCAGATGAATGCCCGGCAGTTTGAGTTTTTTGATGTAGTCCGCCATGTCAGGGTTAACCTGGCGAGCAAGGTAGATAAAGCGCCCTTTCGGGTTAGCATTGATACGGCTCGCCAGTTGATCCAGCGGCAGATTCAGCGCGGTGGAGAGCGCATTCCAGCGATCGCCCACGCTCACGCCACCCGCATCATGCACTTCTTTCGGGTCGGCCCAAATCGCTTTTACCGGTACGCTCACCGCCAGCGGACGGCCAGAACGATCGGTGATCATGCCGCGAGAAGTTGACACTTCCTGAACGCGCAGGGAACGCATATCGCCCTGGCGCACCAGCATATCCGGGTTGATTATCTGCAACCAGGCAACACGTCCCAGCAGGAAGCCGAGAGCCACCAGAATACAGCCGCACAGCAACGCAAAACGCCAACTGATAAAGTTGGCCTGTTCTTCCTGACGTTTTGGTTTAAGCGTCTTTCCCGCTGCTTTCATGCGTTGCGATAATCCTTATTTCTGTACAACTATGTTTTCTTTTGACGGATCAACATGTTGCATTTGCAACTTTTCCGTGGCGATACGCTCAACCCGGCTATGATCGCCGAGGGCGTTCTCTTCTAAAATCAGGTTGCGCCATTCGATATCCAGCGCATCACGTTCCAGCACCAGCTGCTCACGCTGCGCGGTTAACAAACGGGTATGGTGCGCCGTCGTCACCACGGTGACAGCCGTAACAATGATGCAAATGAACAGGCAGAGTGGCAGCTTCCCAAACCGCAAAAGATCGTCTCCGATGACGCCAGGCAAGGCATGGCGCTCGTTACTTCCAATCGTTCCCTTAACTTTGCTTAGGGCTTCTGTCACTCTGCTGATCATGCGTTCGTCCTTTCTGCGATACGCAGCACTGAACTACGGGCACGTGGATTTTCAGCCACTTCTTCTTCGCCCGGCATCAACTTGCCTAATGCTCGCAAATGACGGCCACCCAGTTTCCTGAGTTGCTCTTCGGTCATCGGTAACCCTGCCGGAACCTGCGGACCGCGGCTTTGTTCGCGCATAAAGCGCTTCACAATACGGTCTTCCAGCGAGTGGAAACTGATAATCGACAGCCGCCCACCCGGGGCCAGCACGTCGAGCGAGCCTTTTAGCGCCTGCTCTATCTCCTCCAGTTCACTGTTTACCCAGATGCGCACCGCCTGGAAGGTACGGGTCGCGGGATGTTTGAATTTGTCTTTCACCGGCATCGCCGCCGCCACCACTTCCGCCAGTTCTTTGGTGCGGGTCATGGGTTCAATGCGGTTACGTTCAACGATGGCGCGAGCAATACGCTTGCCGAAACGTTCTTCGCCGTAGGTTTTAATCACCCAGGCGATATCCGCTTCGTCCGCTGTTTGCAGCCACTCGGCGGCAGACTGGCCACGCGTTGGATCCATGCGCATATCCAGCGGCCCGTCGCGCATGAAAGAGAAGCCGCGCTCAGCATCGTCAAGCTGCGGTGATGAAACACCAAGATCGAGCAGAATACCGTCGATCTTGCCTGTAAGTTCGCGCTCACTAACATAATCTGCCAACGCGGAGAAAGGCCCATGAATGATGGAGAAGCGAGGATCATCAATGGTGTTTGCGACGGCAATAGCCTGCGGGTCGCGATCGATAGCCAGCAGTCGCCCCTGCTCGCCAAGCTGCGAGAGGATAAGACGCGAATGGCCACCGCGACCAAAAGTACCATCAATGTAGATACCATCCGGGCGAATATTCAGGCCGTTGACGGCGTCGTCCAGCAGTACCGTTTTATGTTTAAAAGTTTCCATCATTTTATAAGGACAAATCCTGCAACCGTTCCGAAAGCGCGTCTGAAGCGGTTTGCTCAGCGTCGATATCTTCCCTGACCCGTTGATACCAGGTCGTTTCATCCCACAGTTCAAACTTATTGAACTGCCCGACCAGCATCACTTCTTTTGTCAATCCGGCATGTTGCCGTAAAACCGGTGCGATCAAGAGTCGCCCCGCGTTATCCATTTGGCATTCGCTGGCATGCCCTAACAACAACCGCTGTACGCGGCGCTCTGCGGGATTCATGCTCGACAAACGCGAGAGTTTTTGCTCGATGATTTCCCATTCGGGCAGGGGGTAAAGCAACAGGCATGGGTGATGGATGTCAATGGTGCACACCATTTGACCGGTAGCGTTCTCAATCAGCGTATCCCGATACCGGGTAGGGACGGCTAAACGCCCTTTGCTGTCGAGATTAACTAACGTTGCCCCCCGGAACATGCCAGCTTCACCCCTTCTCGCCACTTTAACCCACAAATTCCCACCTGAAGGAGTTTACGGAGCAGAGGAAAAGCTTGTCAAGCCAGCATCTATGCCAACGGAGCTTAAAAACCCACTGTTTGCGGCCATTAATAGCCCCGATTAAATTCCGTACTACTGTCGAGGCAAATTAACGTCATGAATATGTGTAAGAAAAAAACTCAACAGATTCGTAACATTTTAAGGTCACTAAATATCGTCAATAGAATATATAAAGTGTCAGTTTGCGACGCGGACGGCATTTTAGGACATTCTGATGCCCGTTAACAGTCCTTGTTATGTCCGTTATCGGTATTTAAAAGGCTTGTGTGGCGCGGCGCGGAGCACGGTCTGAAGAAGTGGCTGTTATTTCAGCATTCACAGATGTGAATGTAACAAAATAATTCATAATCGAGTTAATTTTACTTTCTATTTACTTAATCGACGGCGTATCAAACGGATAATGCGGTAAATGAAATAAGAACCTTAAAAAAATGAGGATTATTCTGAATAATATAAGGCAGCTAATGATCTGGCGATAAAGACATATTAAGGCTCTATCGCCAGCAGGATTAACGACGGCTCAGGCTACCCCGACGGTAGAGGTTACGACGGATACGGCTCAGACCTGGCTTCGGTTTACGCGGTTCATCAAGGCTTGCCAGAACAATCTCCAGCACGCGTTCGGCGACATCGCGATGACGCTGTGCCACAGCAAGCACCGGGCATTGCAGGAAATCGAGCAGTTCATTATCGCCAAAGGTCGCAATCGCCAGTTCCGAAGGCAGCTTCCCTTCGCGACGCAGCGTCACATCCATCACGCCCTGCAACAAGGCAAATGACGTTGTGAACAGCGCATCCGGCATGGGATGGGTTTCCAGCCACTTTTCAAACAGCACCGCCGCGGCTTCGCGTTCATAACTATTGGCATAAAGATAGTGCACTTCGCGAGGGTCATCTTTCCACGCGGTACGGAAGCCCTGCTCACGCAGGAAGCTGACAGAGAGTTCCGGTAATGCGCCTAAATAGAGAACCGTTTCTGCCGGGAATTTGCGCAGCTCTTCCGCCAGCATTTCAGCATCGTCCTGATCGGCTCCGACAACGCTGGTGAAATGTTCGCGATCCAGCGCGCGATCCAGTGCGACGATGGGGAATGAGTCATTCGCCCAACGCTGATAGAAAGGATGTTCCGGCGGCAGAGAAGTGGAAACGATAATGGCATCGACCTGACGTTGCAGCAGATGCTCAATGCAGCGCATCTCGTTGTCGGGCTGGTCTTCAGAGCAGGCGATCAACAACTGATACCCGCGCTGGCGCGCCTGGCGTTCAAGATAGTTCGCAATGCGGGTGTAGCTGGTGTTTTCCAGGTCGGGAATAACCAGCCCGATGGAACGCGTGCGTCCCGCACGTAATCCGGCAGCGACGGCGTTAGGATGGTAGTTATGCTCGCGCACGACTGCCATCACTTTTTCGACTGTTTTATCACTGACGCGATACTGCTTGGCCTTTCCGTTAATCACATAGCTGGCGGTGGTTCGTGACACACCGGCAAGCCGGGCGATTTCATCCAGTTTCACAATTGCCCCTTGCTTAACTTGTACAATCCATAACCATTGTTAAATTATGGAATAAAATTTATAACATCTAACCGCAGAATCCTGGCAGCGGCAATAGCTTTTGTTCGCAGTTACTGCCCGTTTCGCAAAAAAAAGCCCAACACGACGCTGGGCTACGTAAAACGGATGAGTTCTGCACTAACGCATGATCTTATCGCCGCGCGACAGCCCCACGACACCGGAACGCGCCACTTCAACGATTCTGGCGACATCGCGCAGCGACGCGAGGAAGGCATCCAGCTTGTCGCTGGTGCCCGCCAGTTGAACGGTATAAATAGAGGGCGTGACGTCAATAATCTGCCCGCGGAAGATTTCCGTGTTGCGTTTCACTTCGTCGCGCCCGTATCCGCTGGCCTGCACTTTAACCAGCATAATTTCACGCTCAACGTACGCGCCCTGGCCGATTTCATTCACCCGTAACACATCCACAAGCTTGTGCAGTTGCTTTTCAATCTGCTCAATGGCTTTGTCATCGCCGACCGTTTGAATGGTCATGCGTGAAAGCGTTGGATCATCGGTTGGCGCAACGGTCAGGCTCTCAATGTTGTAGCCACGCTGGGAGAAAAGGCCAATCACGCGCGACAACGCGCCCGATTCGTTTTCCAGTAATACAGATAATATCCGGCGCATAATCAGGTTCTCTCCGTTTTACTCAACCACATCTCGTCCATTCCGCCACCGCGAATATGCATCGGATAGACATGCTCACTGCCATCAACCGCCACATCGACAAACACCAGACGGTTACTGCGCACCTGCTCCAGCGCCTGCGCGAGTTTGCTTTCCAACTCATCAGGCGTCGTAATGCGGATCCCCACGTGCCCATAGGCTTCCGCCAGACGCACGAAATCCGGCAACGATTGCATATAGGATTGTGAGTGGCGGCCGGAATAGATCATGTCCTGCCACTGCTTCACCATGCCGAGGTAACCGTTATTCAGGTTCAGCACCAGCACCGGCAGGTTGTACTGCAAGGCGGTGGAGAGTTCCTGAATATTCATCTGAATACTGCCATCACCGGTCACGCAGATGACCGTTTCGTCCGGCAGCGCCATTTTCACTCCCAGCGCGGCGGGCAGGCCAAAGCCCATCGTGCCGAGACCGCCGGAGTTGATCCAACGGCGCGGTTTGGCAAAGGGATAATAGAGTGCGGCGAACATCTGATGCTGCCCCACGTCAGAGGTGACGTAAGCCTCACCTTCTGTCAAACGCCAGATCGTTTCGATGACCGCCTGTGGTTTGATTTGATCGCTGTTTTTGTCGTAGCTCAGGCAGTGACGCGCGCGCCACTGTTCGATCTGTTGCCACCAGTCGCGGATCTCATCCAGCGGCTGCTGCGCATCTTCTTGATCCAACAGTTCCAGCATCTGCTCCAGCACCAGCCGCGCATCGCCAACGATCGGAATATCCGCTGCGACGGTTTTCGAGATCGATGTCGGATCGATATCAATGTGCAGCACGGTGGCATCCGGGCAGTACTTCGCCAGATTGTTGGTGGTGCGATCGTCAAAGCGCACGCCAACGGCGAAGATGACATCGGAATTGTGCATCGTCATGTTGGCTTCGTACGTGCCGTGCATGCCCAGCATCCCCAGCGCCTGCTGATGCGTGGCGGGAAATGCGCCGAGCCCCATCAGCGATGACGCCACCGGCAGATTCAGTTTTTCAATAAGCGTGCGTAACTGTTCATGACACCCGGCGTTGACCGCCCCGCCGCCAACGTAAACCACCGGTTTTTTGGCCGCGACCAGCGTTTGCAGCGCGCGCTTGATTTGCCCTTTATGCCCGGTGGTCGTCGGGTTATAGGAGCGCATGCTGACCGAATCAGGATAGTGATATGGCAGCTTATTCGCCGGGTTGAGAATATCTTTTGGCAGATCCACGACGACCGGGCCAGGGCGGCCACTGGCCGCCAGCCAGAAGGCTTTTTTCAGCACACCCGGAATATCTTCCGTCTGCTTCACCAGGAAGCTGTGTTTCACCACCGGGCGGGAGATCCCCACCATGTCGCACTCCTGAAAAGCGTCATAGCCAATCAGCGAGGTCGCCACCTGACCGGAAAGCACCACCAGCGGGATAGAGTCCATATATGCGGTGGCAATACCGGTAATCGCGTTGGTTGCGCCTGGCCCGGATGTCACCAGCACCACACCCACTTCGCCGGTCGCGCGCGCAAGACCATCCGCCATATGTACCGCCGCCTGCTCATGGCGCACCAGCACATGATCGATTCCGCCAACAGTATGTAGCGCATCGTAGATATCGAGGACCGCGCCCCCAGGATAGCCAAAGACCTGCTTCACGCCCTGATCGATTAACGACCGGACGACCATCTCGGCGCCAGACAACATCTCCATGGTTTGCCTCCAGGCTGATATTTTGATGATGGCAGAACTCATTTCCGCGCAATCATGCCGCACGGTCAGCCAACTGACCGCGCAGACTTATGTCATTACCCTAATCCAACAACATAACCGCTCATCATCAGGCAGGCAATCGGCGTAACTACGGAGTCTTAAAGGAGAAAAAGCAGAAAAGAGAGCAAATAACAATAAAGGCGGTGGAATCATTCAACGATAAGAAAAGCGTTTGGCAGATACTCGGAGGAATACGCGTTTCGTAGCAAAACCTCCATTTTTTTACGCTCGCAGACAAATCGCCGCGAATAACAACAGAATAAAATTCTTGATTTTATATCCAATACAAAACAAACCGGATGCTTTCGCATCCGGTGACTGTTCATGATTACTGATGACGACAAACATTAATCAGTAACTCTTCCATCCACTGATGACCGCGGTCTCTGCCAGCAGCCTCATGCCAGGAAAGGAAGCACGTACGGCTATTTACCTTCATTGGCAGCGGCAGAACCTGCAGCGCCAGTTTCTCGGAAAACTCTTCTGCCAGCCAGCGCGGTGCAATGGCGACAAGATGTGTTTGCGACACCACATTTAATACGCTGATCAACGCCATCCCCTGATAGGCAATACGGCTTTGTTTATCCGGCGTGTCATACCACGGCTGGCTAAAGGACGCGTAGCGATCCAGCGCTACCACGGCATGCTCTTCCTGGTAAACCAGATTTTCAGTCAACGGCCCATTAATGCGCGGATGTTTTTTACTGACCACCAGCACCATCTCATCATTAAATAACGGTACACAGGCAAATTCCGGGCGACGGAACTCTTCATATCCCAGAACGAATTCAATTTCCTGGTAGCGTAGCTGATGTTCGGTATTCTGATTTAAGGATGACTTAAATACTAAATGAATATTCGGCGCTATTTCTGCAACGCGGTTAAAAATAATCGACGTTAAATAGTTATCCAGTGGGCTACATACGCAAAGATTAAAGACGCGTTCGCTGCTAACAGGTTCAAAACCCGATCCTGGCAGTTCGTTTTGCACCAGTTGTAAGGCCTGGCGAACAGAACCGAAAAGCTGGAATGCACGAGCGGTCGGTTGAATACCACGACCATAGCGCACAAATAGCTCATCATTAAACATTACCTTCAAACGCGCCACTGCGTTACTGACTGCGGGCTGCGACATTCCCAGCATATGCGCGGCACGAGTAATGTTTTGTTCCTGCATGACGGCGTCAAACACGGTCAGCAAATTGAGGTCAACCATTCTAAGTTGAGGTTTGCTGCTTTCATGAAGATTACCGCTATGCTGTTCCGGTTTCATTACTACACTTTCTGACTCCACTGTCATGCTAAACTCCCTTTGCAAAATCGCAGAAATATATTATGACAATATGATTTACCATGCATATAAGATCCAAAAAAGAGAAATTGATAAAATTAGGAATTCATAAAGGCCAGAGAGGCACCGATTGCTCCGGTCAATAATGGCATTCACATCAAAGAAACTAATTGCAAATAGTTTACCCATAGATTTGGCAAATAAACAACAGCACGAATAATTAACGATACTTTAAGTTTTATTAAACTGTTATATTTCGCATTGAAAATCATTAACGTTTTCTTAGCAATTTTTCTTCTGATACATTCACAATAAAAATGTTTAAGAACAAGAAAGGCCATTGAATCAGAGCGATAAGTTAGCCCCCTGACGGTGACAATATCGTAAGCAATTAGCAGCAAATATTTTTATTTGCGACAAAATATAAAAATGATTACCCATCCAAAAAAGGATCCTCTGGAATTTGTGACATTCGTCAGCACAATAAGCTAATTTAACCCCCAACCAAAAAGGTCATTGGCAGAGGCTTTTAACCACCGGGTGTTGACATCAATCATCATATCCAGTACCACTAAAAGCATATCGAATTCATCTGGAGCATGACGACAATGATCCGCACTACTCGTTTCAACGGTCTACTACTACTAAACGCCTCTTTTGTGCGCGGTAGACTGCTGGACGACGTTAAGCGTTAAGTCATCATCCAGTAAGCATCAGAACCCGCGCCGTTGCGCGGGTTTTTTTTCGCTCGTAGCAAGGCGCCCCAAGTGAACTAAGGACCTCAAACATGAGCCAACAAGTCATTATCTTCGATACCACCTTACGTGACGGCGAACAGGCGTTACAGGCAAGCCTGAGTGTAAAAGAAAAACTGCAGATTGCCTTCGCCCTTGAGCGTATGGGCGTCGACGTGATGGAAGTCGGGTTTCCGGTCTCTTCACCGGGCGACTTCGAATCGGTACAGACCATCGCGCGTAGCATCAAAAATAGCCGCGTCTGCGCATTAGCCCGCTGTGTTGAGCACGACATTGACGTGGCTGCCGAATCCCTGAAAGTGGCGGAAGCATTCCGTATTCATACCTTTATCGCCACCTCGCCAATGCACATCGCCACCAAGCTGCGCAGCACGCTGGATGAGGTGATTGAACGCGCGGTCTATATGGTTAAACGTGCGCGTAACTACACCGACGACGTCGAGTTCTCTTGTGAAGATGCGGGCCGTACCCCGATTGACCAGTTAGCGCGCGTAGTCGAAGCGGCAATTAACGCTGGGGCCACCACTATCAATATTCCGGACACCGTGGGCTACACCATGCCGTTCGAGTTCGGCAACATTATTACCGGCCTGTATGAGCGTGTACCGAACATTGATAAAGCGATTATCTCCGTTCACACCCATGACGATTTAGGTCTGGCCGTTGGCAACGCTATCGCCGCAGTCCACGCCGGCGCGCGTCAGGTTGAAGGCGCGATGAACGGTATCGGCGAACGTGCCGGTAACTGCTCGCTGGAAGAGGTCATCATGGCGATTAAGGTGCGCAAAGACATCATGAATCTGCACACCAACATCAACCACCACGAAATCTGGCGTACCAGCCAGACCGTCAGCCAGATCTGCAATATGCCGATTCCGGCGAACAAAGCGATCATCGGCAGCGGCGCCTTCGCCCACTCCTCCGGTATTCACCAGGACGGCGTGCTGAAAAACCGTGAAAACTACGAAATCATGACCCCGGAATCCATCGGCCTGAACCAGGTGCAACTGAACCTGACCTCACGCTCAGGACGTGCGGCAGTGAAACACCGCATGGACGAGATGGGCTACAAAGAGTCCGACTACAGCATGGATCAGCTGTACGACGCCTTCCTGAAGCTGGCAGACAAAAAAGGCCAGGTCTTTGATTACGACCTGGAAGCGCTGGCGTTCATCAACAAGCAGCAGGAAGAGCCAGAGCATTTCCGGCTGGACTACTTCAGCGTGCAGTCAGGCTCCAGCGATATCGCCACCGCCTCGGTCAAGCTGGCGTGTGGTGATGAAGTGAAAGCCGAAGCCGCCAACGGCAACGGCCCGGTCGATGCCATTTACCACGCGATTAACCGTATCACGCAATACGACATCGAACTGGTGAAATACGGCTTGAGCGCCAAAGGCCACGGCAAAGATGCGCTGGGCCAGGTGGATATCGT
This sequence comes from Pseudocitrobacter faecalis, assembly GCA_003315335.1. Classification (GTDB taxonomy): domain Bacteria; phylum Pseudomonadota; class Gammaproteobacteria; order Enterobacterales; family Enterobacteriaceae; genus Pseudocitrobacter; species Pseudocitrobacter faecalis. Next base: position 358,920 of record QNRL01000005.1, on the reverse strand, counting down.
CGTCACCCACAATGGTCGTCGCTTCCACGGTGTCGGCCTGGCGACGGATATCGTTGAGTCCTCCGCGAAAGCAATGGTTCACGTGCTGAATAACATCTGGCGCGCCGCCGAAGTCGAAAAAGAGTTACAACGCAAAGCTCAGAATAAAGAGAACAAAAAGGAAACCGTGTAATGTCGAAGAATTACCATATTGCTGTGTTACCAGGTGACGGTATTGGCCCGGAAGTAATGACACAGGCTTTGAAAGTACTGGAAGCGATTCGTCAGCGTTTCGATATGCGCATCACCACCAGCCACTACGACGTGGGCGGTATCGCGATTGATAATCACGGTACACCGCTGCCGAAAGCCACCGTGGAAGGTTGCGAGCAGGCTGACGCCGTGCTGTTTGGCTCCGTAGGCGGCCCAAAATGGGAACACCTGCCGCCAAACGATCAACCTGAGCGCGGGGCACTGTTGCCGCTGCGTAAGCATTTCAAACTGTTCAGCAACCTGCGTCCGGCAAAACTGTATCAGGGGCTGGAAGAGTTTTGCCCGCTGCGCGCCGATATTGCCGCCAACGGTTTCGACATTCTGTGCGTGCGTGAACTGACCGGCGGTATCTACTTCGGTCAGCCGAAAGGCCGCGAAGGCAGCGGTCAGTATGAAAAAGCGTTTGATACCGAGGTGTATCACCGTTTCGAAATCGAGCGTATCGCGCGCATCGCGTTTGAATCAGCGCGTAAACGCCGTCACAAAGTGACTTCAATTGATAAGTCCAACGTGTTGCAGTCCTCCATTCTGTGGCGTGAGATCGTTACCGAAATTGGCCGTGAATATGCGGATGTGGAACTGAACCACATGTATATCGACAACGCCACCATGCAGATGATTAAAGATCCGTCGCAGTTTGACGTGGTGCTGTGCTCCAACCTGTTCGGCGACATTCTCTCTGACGAATGCGCGATGATCACCGGCTCGATGGGCATGCTGCCGTCCGCCAGCCTGAATGAGCAAGGTTTTGGCCTGTATGAACCTGCGGGCGGTTCTGCGCCGGATATCGCCGGGAAAAATATCGCCAACCCGATTGCCCAGATCCTGTCGCTGGCGCTGCTGCTGCGCTACAGCCTGGATGCTAACGACGCGGCGGATGCCATTGAAAACGCGATTAACCGCGCGCTGGAAGAAGGTATCCGTACCGGCGATTTAGCACGCGGCGGCGCGGCAGTCAGTACTGATGAAATGGGCGATATCGTGGCCCGCTATATCGCTGAAGGGGTGTAATCATGGCAAAGACGCTGTATGAAAAATTGTTCGATGCCCATGTGGTTTATGAAGCGCCCAGCGAAACACCGCTGCTGTACATCGACCGTCATCTGGTGCACGAAGTGACGTCTCCGCAGGCGTTTGACGGCCTGCGTGCGCACAATCGCCCGGTGCGTCAGCCGGGTAAAACCTTCGCCACTATGGATCATAACGTTTCGACGCAAACCAAAGATATCAATGCCTCCGGCGAGATGGCCCGCATCCAGATGCAGGAGCTGATTAAAAACTGTAAAGCGTTCGGCGTTGAGCTGTACGACCTGAATCATCCCTATCAGGGCATCGTGCACGTGATGGGGCCGGAACAGGGGATCACCCTGCCGGGCATGACCATCGTCTGTGGCGACTCCCACACGGCCACCCACGGCGCGTTTGGCGCGCTGGCGTTTGGTATTGGCACCTCCGAAGTGGAACACGTGCTGGCGACGCAAACCCTGAAACAGGGCCGCGCCAAAACCATGAAGATTGAAGTGAAAGGCACCGCCGCACCGGGCATCACGGCAAAAGATATCGTGCTGGCGATTATCGGCAAAACCGGCAGCGCCGGTGGTACCGGATATGTGGTTGAATTCTGTGGTGACGCCATCCGTGCGCTGAGCATGGAAGGCCGTATGACCCTGTGTAATATGGCGATTGAAATGGGCGCTAAAGCGGGTCTGGTCGCCCCGGATGAGACCACCTTCAACTACGTGAAAGGTCGCCTGCACGCGCCGAAAGAGAAAGATTTCTACGATGCTGTCGCGTACTGGAAAACCCTGCATACGGATGAAGGTGCGAAATTTGACGCCACCGTCACCTTGCAGGCAGAAGAGATCGCTCCGCAGGTCACCTGGGGCACCAACCCTGGTCAGGTGATCTCGGTAAATGACAATATCCCTGATCCGGCGTCGTTTGCCGATCCGGTTGAACGCGCATCAGCGGAAAAAGCGCTGGCCTATATGGGCCTGAAATCTGGCGTGCCGCTGACGGAAGTGGCGATCGATAAAGTGTTTATTGGTTCCTGTACCAACTCGCGTATTGAAGATTTGCGTGCGGCGGCAGAAATTGCCAAAGGGCGTAAAGTCGCACCCGGCGTACAGGCACTGGTGGTGCCAGGCTCCGGCCCGGTGAAAGCGCAGGCGGAAGCGGAAGGTCTGGATAAGATCTTTATCGAAGCAGGCTTTGAGTGGCGCTTACCGGGCTGCTCCATGTGTCTGGCGATGAACAACGACCGCCTGAATCCGGGCGAACGCTGCGCATCCACCAGCAACCGTAACTTTGAAGGCCGTCAGGGCCGTGGTGGCCGCACGCATTTGGTCAGCCCGGCAATGGCAGCGGCAGCCGCCGTTAGCGGCCACTTCGCCGATATTCGCAGTCTGAAATAAGGAAACCATCATGGCAGAGAAATTTACCCAACATACCGGGCTGGTGGTTCCGCTGGACGCGGCGAACGTCGATACTGACGCCATCATTCCGAAGCAGTTTTTGCAGAAAGTGACGCGCACCGGCTTTGGCGCGCATCTGTTCAACGACTGGCGCTTCCTGGACGATAAAGGCGAGCAGCCAAACCCGGAATTCGTGCTGAACTTCCCGGTTTATAAAGGCGCGTCTATCCTGCTGGCGCGGGAAAACTTTGGCTGTGGCTCCTCGCGCGAGCATGCACCGTGGGCGTTAACCGATTATGGCTTTAAAGTGGTCATTGCCCCAAGCTTCGCTGATATCTTCTACGGCAACAGCTTTAACAACCAGCTGCTGCCAGTGACGCTTAGCGATGCGGAAGTTGATGAACTGTTCGCGCTGGTACAGGCGAATCCGGGCATCACCTTTGAGGTGGATCTGGAAGCGCAGGTGGTGAAAGCGGGCGACAAATCTTACAGCTTTAAGATTGATGACTTCCGCCGCCACTGCATGCTGAATGGTCTGGACAGCATCGGCCTGACGCTGCAACACGAAGACGCTATTTCGGCGTATGAGAATAAGCAGCCGGCATTTATGCGCTAGCACAGCAGCGCTTTTTCCGGCCTACAAGGTACCACCTTCGTAGGCCGGATAAGCGCAGCGCATCCGGCAACCATAGAGCGCAACGCCTTTAAACGTCCTTCACCCGGCTGGTCATAAACAGCGTGACCAGTGAAATTCCGGCAATCACCCAATACACCATCGCATGACCAAAACTCTGTGCAATGGCCCCCTGGATAACCCCGGCCAGAATCACGCCCGTGGAAATACTGTTGGTAAAGAGCGTCGTTGCCGAGCCCGCACGCCCCGGCATCAGATCCTGGAACCACAGCATGCCAATCCCGGCGACAATCCCGATAAACACCGCGTTGAACAGTTGCAAAATCAGTAGTGCCGTTTCGCTGTGGAACAGTATCAACCCGACATAAAACAGCACGCCAAAGGCCACCGATGTCACCATCATACGACGCTTGCCAAAGCGTTTGACGTAATACCCCGCGAGGATCATCGCCGGAATTTCCAGCCCGGCGGCCGTGCCCATCAGGATCCCCGCCAGCTTGTCCGGCAGACCGAGATCGCTGCTGATCCACAGCGGCATATCGATGATATACATGGTATTACAGGTCCACATCAGCGTAGACGCGATAAACAGCATCCGTACGTTAGGATCGTTCCAGCCGCTCACCTGGGTGATTTCAACGTCCGCCGCCTGTTCAATACGCGCCACCGAGGGCAGCATCAGCGCAATCATCGCCAGGCTGATGGCAAAAATCCCGGCGGCAATGGCGAACATCATCGTAAAGCCATAATTCAGCGCCAGCATAAACGCCAGCGGCGGGCCAATGACCCATGCCAGCGAAAGCTGCGCACGCATCACCGAGCTGAACATGACCACTTCCCGCGCTGAACTGTCGGCATATTCACGCGCCAGCGCAAACAGCTGCGGCATCGCGGCGTTAGCGATTGAAGCCAGCAATACACCGCAGGTGATGAGCGTTAAATAGTGGCGATTAAAAGCAAACAGCAGCGCGTTCCCCACCGCCATCAGGCAGCAGAACATAATAAGCTTGCGACGATCGCCCTGGCTGTCGGAGCGTTTCGCCAGCCACAGGCTAACCAGAATCCCGGCGATGGCGTTGACCGTGTAAAACAGCCCCACCCAAAATGGCTGAGCGCCGACTTCCCGGCTAAGAAACAGGCTCAGCGTCGGCGCCTGAAGCGCCCCCGCGACACCCATCATAAACGCCACCAGCATAAAGGCCGCGTAGACACCGTTGAGACGTCGTCCCATCGTCATAATCCAGAGCATGAGAAATCCTTTAGCGCGCGAGAAATAAAAAAAGCCAGCAGATAATACCTGCTGGCAAATACTCAGTCACACATGATTTGGCGATTTAGTGTTCAGAGGTCGAGCGCGTAACCTCCCACTGCATCAGATCATCAAGCATTATGAATCGCATCCCTGCCATCTGGCGGGCCAGCCAGGAAACATGACGTGTTGCGTAAAAATAGTGTTGATAAAACTGACCTGTGGTTGACCTCTTCATATTCACCTCCCCGCTTCATCGAGATTGATTATTGGCTTAATATAGGGATTAATAAATTGCTGAGTTTTTATCAGGAGTTCCTCTTTTATGCCTTCTGGTCGACTGCAACAACAATTCATCCGGCTGTGGCAATGCTGCGACGGCAAAGCGCAGGAAACGACGCTAAACGAACTGGCGGAGCTACTGAGTTGCTCGCGTCGCCATATGCGAACCCTGTTAAACACCATGGAAGCGCGCGGCTGGCTGACCTGGGAAGCCGAGGCCGGGCGGGGTAAACGTTCGCGTTTAACCTTCCTTTATACTGGTCTGGCGCTTCAGCAGCAGCGGGCGGAAGACCTGCTGGAGCAGGATCGTATCGACCAACTGGTGCAACTGGTTGGCGACAAGTCAACGGTGCGACAGATGCTGGTTTCCCACCTGGGCCGCAGCTTCCGGCAGGGGCGGCACATTCTGCGTGTGCTCTACTATCGCCCGATGCAAAATTTGTTGCCCGGCACGGCGTTGCGCCGCTCTGAAACCCATATCGCGCGACAAATTTTCAGCGCCCTGACCCGCATAAATGAGGAAAACGGGGAACTGGAAGCCGATATTGCGCACCACTGGAAGGAAATTTCCCCTGTGCACTGGCGCTTTTATTTGCGTCCCGGCATTCATTTCCATCATGGGCGCGAACTGGAAATGGAAGACATCATCCATTCGCTGGAACGCATTAACGGACAGCCGCTCTATTCTCATATCACTCAAATAGTGTCACCCACCGCATGGACGCTGGATATCCATCTCTCCCACGCAGACCGCTGGCTGCCGTGGCTGCTCGGCCATACTCCGGCAATGATCCTGCCGCACGAGTGGTCATCCATGCCGCATTTCTCCCGCCAGCCCGTGGGCACCGGCCCTTACGCGGTGGTGCGCAATAACCAGAATCAGCTCAAAATCCACGCCTTCGAAGACTATTTCGGTTTTCGCGCATTAATAGATGAAGTGAATGTTTGGGTATTACCTGACGTTGCGGAAGATCTCAGTTGCGGCCTGACGTTACAGGGCACGACCCAGAGCGAAGAAGCCGTCGAAAGCCGCCTTGAAGAGGGCTGCTACTATCTGCTGTTTGACGCCCGCTCATCGCGCGGCGCGAATCAGCACGTACGCCAGTGGCTAAGCCACGTGCTGGCCCCGGCGAATCTGCTCTATCACGCCAGCGAACAGTACCAACAGTACTGGTTCCCGGCCTACGGCCTGCTGCCCCGCTGGCACCACGCGCACAGCAAAACCCACGAAAAACCCGCCGGGCTGGAGCGCATCACCATCGGTTTCTATCGCGACCACGTCGAACATAAAGTCATTGCCCGCATCATGGCGCAGTTGCTGGCTGAACATCAGGTCACACTTGAAGTTAACGAAGTGGACTATGAACAGTGGCATAGCGGCGAAATGGTCAGCGATGTGTGGCTGAACAGCGCTAACTTTACCCTGCCGCTCGATTTTTCGCTGTTTGCGCATCTCTGCGAAGTGCCGCTGCTTCAGCGCTGCATCGCGCGCGACTGGCAGGCAGATATTCGACAGTGGCATGCAGGCGAACTGGATCTCCCCACCTGGTGCAAGCAGTTGCTGGAGCAGCAGGCGATTGTGCCGCTTATCCACCACTGGTTGCGCATTCAGGGGCAACGCAGTATGCGCGGCGTGCGCATGAACACCCTGGGCTGGTTCGACTTTAAATCCGCGTGGTTCGCCCCGCCGGATCCATAGCGCTTTTGATTTATTCACGTAATCATTACAATAGCGAGCTACTCAACGGGGTGCATAAAAACAGACACTAAATCATGTGAGTGGCATCAAGGCGGCAAGCGAGTGAATCTCCAGGAGCATAGATAACTATGTGACTGGGGTGAAGGAGCGCAGCCAACGCCGAGGCCACTCGCAGGATGACGTGTCTGAGCTGAGATTAAACCCGTCGAACCTGATCCGGATAACGCCGGCGGAGGGATTTGAGGCCAACTCAAAATCCTTTGCCACCTGCTTACTGAGGTGCAAAGTGTTAAAAAAATGTCTGCCGCTGCTGGCGCTTCTCGCCCTGCCAGCTTTCGCCAAACCGGTGCTCACGGTTTACACCTATGACTCCTTCGCCGCCGACTGGGGCCCTGGCCCGGTGGTGAAAAAAGCCTTTGAAGCCGACTGTGACTGCGAGCTGAAATTCGTGGCACTGGAAGATGGCGTCTCGCTGCTTAACCGCCTGCGCATGGAAGGGAAAAAGAGCAAAGCCGACGTGGTGCTGGGGCTCGATAACAATCTGCTGCAAGCCGCCAGCCAGACAAACCTGTTCGCCAAAAGTGGCGTTCCGGCAAGCGCCGTCACCGTGCCCGGCGGCTGGAAAGATGACACCTTTGTTCCTTTCGACTACGGCTATTTCGCCTTCGTTTACGATAAAAACAAACTGAAGAACCCGCCGAAAAGCCTGAAAGAGCTGGTTGAAAGCGACCAGAAATGGCGCGTGATTTATCAGGACCCACGCACCAGCACCCCGGGCCTTGGCCTGCTGTTGTGGATGCAAAAAGTGTATGGCGATAAAACAGCCGAAGCCTGGCAAAAACTGGCGGCGAAAACCGTCACCGTCACCAAAGGGTGGAGCGAAGCCTATGGTTTGTTCCTGAAAGGCGAAAGTGACCTGGTGCTGAGCTACACCACCTCTCCGGCGTATCACATTATCGAAGAGAAAAAAGATAACTACGCCGCGGCTGTATTCGCCGAGGGGCATTATTTGCAGGTGGAAGTGGCGGCGCGCACCGCCGCCAGCAAACAGCCTGAATTAGCCGAGAAGTTCCTGAAATTTATGGTCTCTCCGGCATTCCAGCAGGCTATCCCAACGGGCAACTGGATGTATCCGGTGGCTGACGTGACGCTGCCCGCAGGCTTTGAGTCGCTCGCTAAACCAGAAACGGCTCTGGAATTTACCCCGCAGGAGGTCGCCGCGCAGCGTCAGAACTGGATCGCGACATGGCAACGCGCCGTCAGCCGCTAATTCCCGGCTGGATTTGGCCAGGCGTGACGGCGGCGACGCTTATCGTCGCCGTGGCGCTGGCCGCCTTTCTCGCTCTCTGGTTAAGCGCACCGGATGCCAGCTGGCGCGCGTTGCTGGCGGACAGTTATCTCTGGCATGTCGTGCGTTTCTCCTTCTTGCAGGCGTTTCTTTCTGCGCTACTGTCGGTTGTGCCCGGGATTTTCCTCGCCCGCGCGCTCTATCGCCGTCGCTTCCCTGGCCGCGAAACCTTGCTGCGCCTGTGCGCCATGACGCTGATTTTGCCCGTTCTGGTCGCGGTATTCGGCATTCTTAGCGTTTACGGGCGTCGGGGCTGGCTGGCGCAGCTTTTTGCATCACTGGGGCTGGAGTGGCATTTCTCGCCTTATGGATTGCAGGGCATACTGCTGGCGCATGTGTTCTTCAATATGCCGATGGCGACCCGCCTGCTGCTTCAGGCGCTTGAGCAAATCCCCGGTGAACAACGTCAGCTTGCCGCCCAGCTTGGGATGCGCGGTTTTAACTTCTTCCGTTTCGTTGAATGGCCGTGGCTGCGCCGGCAAATTCTGCCCATCAGCGCGCTGATTTTTATGCTCTGCTTCGCAAGCTTCGCCACCGTGCTTTCACTGGGCGGCGGGCCGAAAGCCACCACCATTGAACTCGCCATCTATCAGGCGCTCAATTTTGATTACGATCCGGCGCGAGCCGCGATGCTGGCGCTAATCCAGATGGCATGCTGCCTGACGCTGGTGCTGGTTAGCCAGCGCCTGAGCAAGGCGATTGCCGTCGGTACTACGCAAATGCAGGGCTGGCGCGACCCGGACGATCGTCTGTACAGCCGTCTTAGCGATGGCCTGCTGATTACGCTGGCCCTGTTATTAATGCTGCCACCGCTGCTGGCGGTGCTGGTCGATGGCGTCAACCCGGCGATGCTCAACGCCCTGCTACAACCATCGCTCTGGCAGGCCCTGTGGACTTCGCTGCGCATCGCCCTCGCCGCTGGCGTACTCAGCGTAGTGCTGACCATGATGCTGCTGTGGAGCAGCCGCGAACTGCGTGCGCGTAACGCGCCGCTTGCCGGGCAGACGCTCGAACTGAGCGGCATGTTGATTCTTGCCATGCCGGGGATTGTGCTGGCAACCGGCTTTTTCCTGCTGCTGAATAACACTATTGGGCTGCCCGATTCCGCCGACGGCATCGTGATTTTCGCCAATGCGCTGATGGCCATCCCCTACGCGCTAAAAGTGCTGGAAACGCCGATGCGCGATATCACCGCACGTTATACACCGCTGTGTGAGTCGCTGGGGCTGACCGGATTGAATCGCCTGAAGGTGGTGGAACTGCGCGCGCTAAAACGCCCTTTGGCTCAGGCGCTGGCTTTCGCCTGCGTCCTGTCGATTGGCGATTTCGGCGTGGTGGCGCTGTTTGGCAATGACGATTTCCGCACGCTACCGTTTTATCTTTATCAGCAAATTGGCTCTTATCGCAGCCAGGATGGCGCGGTGACCGCCCTGCTGCTGTTGCTGCTCTGTTTCCTGCTTTTTACCGTGATTGAAAAACTACCGGGGCGCCATGCTAAAACTCAATGATGTGACCTGGCTTTATCAGCATTTGCCGATGCGCTTTAGTCTCTCCGTGGCGCAGGGCGAGCTCCTCGCCATACTGGGGCCAAGCGGGGCGGGGAAAAGTACGCTGCTGAATCTGATTGCCGGTTTCCTGAAGCCTGCCAGCGGTGAAATTGTGATTAACGGCGAGATGCATACCCGCACGCCGCCCGCGCGTCGCCCGGTATCGATGTTATTTCAGGAAAATAACCTGTTCAGCCACCTGAGCGTGCAGCAAAACATCGGGCTGGGGATGTCGCCCTCGCTGAAACTGAACGATGCGCAAAAGCAGAAATTGCAGGCTATCGCTCAGCAGATGGGGCTTGAGTCGATGCTGGCGCGCCTGCCTGGTGAACTCTCTGGCGGCCAGCGTCAGCGTGTCGCACTGGCGCGTTGTCTGGTGCGTGAGCAGCCGATTTTGCTGCTGGATGAACCTTTTTCCGCGCTCGACCCGGCGCTGCGCCAGGAGATGCTGCAACGGGTGAAAGCGGTATGTGAACGCGAGCAGATCACGCTACTGATGGTGTCGCATAGCGTAGAAGATGCGGCGCGGATTGCCCCGCGTGCGATTGTGGTTGCCGAGGGGCGCATTGCGTGGGATGGCGAGACCGCAGCGTTATTAAGCGGCCATGCCAGCGCATCGCATTTACTCGGCATCGCTGCGCCATCCGGCAAACTGCGCTAAAGCCCAACCACCTTGCGCAAAATATCGATGTAAACGGGCATTAACGGATGACGTATAGCCGCCACCAGCGCCACGACGCCCACCCCGAGCATCAGCGGGGCTACCCACAATAAACGCTGGCGCGGCAGGTAAACGGTCAGACGATCTTTTGCTGCTTTACCACTGCGCCATAGGCGCCAGCACAACCACGCGGCAATCCACAGTAGCAGCGCCGTACCAAGCAGCAGCCACTTAAAGCCGCCGCTCTGCATATCCGCAGGAATATCAATCGCGGCCCCCGCCAGAATTCCCGGCAGGAAGTAAATTGGCGGCCAGAGCAGGCAACCAATAATATTCGGCGGAATAAACTTCGATACCGGCAGGTCAAGCATCCCGGCAACCATCGGTACAACCGGGCGCGTTGGCCCAACAAAGCGCCCGACCAGAATGGTGAACATGCTGTGCTGATGCAATGCGTGCTCGGTTTTATCGAGCAACGCCTTGTTCTTTTTCATAAACGACCAGCGATGCAGCGGCTTCTTAAAGCGCCAGCCGAGCCAGAAGGAGATCCAGTCCCCCAGCAAACAACCGACGATACCGACCAGCCACGCCTGCCAGAAATTAACCTCGCCGCTGCCAATCAGTGCGCCCAGGCCCGCCATCATCACCGTTCCCGGTAAAATCAGACCGACCAGCGCTAATGATTCCAGAAAAGCCACCAGCCCCACCGCAATCAGCGAGTAAGTGGTTGACTGGGTAATAAAATGTTCCAGCAGTTCTTGCATAGTGTGCCCGGTTTGAAAACGAATCGGGGATTCTCAGGATCCCGCCCGCATTCGTCAAGCCATCAATTGTCTGAATAGTTTACTGGCAATGACGCTTTCCGACACACCGCCTTTCCTTTTCTTTACTTTTTATTCACAACCCGCACGGAATTCACTCGGGCTGGCGCCAGTGCATTTCTTAAAGACGCGAGAAAAATAGAGCTGATCTTCAAAACCAACGTTGCGCCCCACGGTAGCAATCGGCATACGCGTAGTGCTGAGCAACAACTTCGCCTGGCTGATGCGTTGATCTTCGCGCCAGCTCAGTACGCTCACACCAAGCTGCTGACGGAACAGATGTGACAGGCGCGACGGCGACAAACACACATGCTGGGCGACGCTCGCGATATCAAAATGGCTATCGGCCAGGTGATCGCTAATGTACTGGCACGCATCGCGTACCCGGTTATCCATCGGCGGATGCAGCGATTCATTAATGGCCTCCATCCGTCGCAGCAGAAGCTGTTCCAGCAGATTGATCGCCAGCAATTCTGAATAGCGTCCGACGCCCTGCCCGGCATCAATAATTTGCCCAAACAGCGCGGAGATTGATGCCTGATGCGTTTCATCCGGACGGAAAAAACCGGTTTGCGCAAATATGGTCGGCCAGTTCAGCCATTCATGCCAGTAAGCGCGGGGGCGGAAATAAACCCACTGGTGATACCATTCACTGGCGTCAGGATGACGACCGTAGTGATGAATTTCACCTGGCGGAAAGAGCAGCATATCGCCTTCGCGACAAATAAACTGTTGCCCCTGATTTTCAATCACCCCTTCCCCTTTCACCGTCAGGTTAAGGATGAATCCCTTCATGCCCAGCGGCCGGTCGATAAAGAAATCGAGATAGCCGCCGGCATCAATCGGCGTCAGCCCGGCGACCAGGTGCGCGTTAAAGGAGTAACCCGGCAGCAGGGGATCGTTTTGCAATTCAGGCATTTTTAGTTCGCTCTCCGCATGTTGTGAAGAAAGCAATTATCCATATTCATGTTTTCACCCCTCCCGGCGACCTGTGCATACCATCACCGCTCACGATAAACATTTAACCCCGCGACAAGCCGCGATTTTGATAACAATTCCGCGAACCGTACGGTTTCTGGCGTGTAACAGAAGTGTCTATAAAGACGGCAGAAAAGTCCACATTGAATATTTGCACAGCGTCACACTTTGGGATGTGACAGCAAAATTATCCATAAGATTAGCGGTTCCTGCCTGACGATTTTTCCGGGCGATCGCTAGTGTTAACCCATCCTGTTTTATTACGATGGAGTGACACGATGGCAATCGCAATTGGCCTCGATTTTGGCAGCGACTCAGTGCGAGCCCTGGCAGTGGAGTGCGCGAATGGCGAAGAGATCGCCACCAGCGTTGAATGGTATCCGCGCTGGCAGGAGGGCCGCTTCTGCGACGCCCCGAATAACCGTTTTCGCCACCACCCGCGCGACTACATGGAGTCGATGGAAGCCGCGCTGAAAAGCGTGCTGGCACAGCTCACCGACGCCCAACGGGCCGACGTGGTCGGGATTGGCGTTGACAGCACCGGTTCAACCCCTGCGCCAATTGACGCCGACGGCAACATACTGGCGCTGCGCGACGAGTTCGCCGAAAACCCGAACGCCATGTTCGTGCTGTGGAAAGACCACACCGCCGTGGAAGAAGCCGAAGCCATCACTCGCCTGTGTCATCAGCCGGGCAAAGAAGACTACTCGCGCTACATTGGCGGCATCTACTCCAGCGAATGGTTCTGGGCGAAAATCCTGCACGTCACTCGCGAAGACCGCGCAGTCGCGCAGGCTGCCGCGTCGTGGATTGAGCTGTGCGACTGGGTTCCGGCGCTGCTTTCCGGCACTACGCGCCCGCAGGATATTCGCCGTGGCCGCTGTAGCGCCGGGCATAAATCCCTGTGGCATGAGAGCTGGGGCGGCCTGCCACCGGCATCATTCTTTGATGAACTCGACCCAATCCTCAACCAGCATCTTCCCTGCCCGCTCTTTACCGATACCCTGACCGCCGACGTTCCGGTGGGTACGCTGACCGCTGAATGGGCACAGCGTCTGGGGTTATCTGAAAAAGTAGTGATTTCCGGAGGCGCATTTGACTGCCATATGGGCGCCGTCGGCGCGGGCGCACAGCCTAACGCGCTGGTGAAAGTCATCGGCACCTCCACCTGCGACATCCTTGTCGCAGAGAAAGAGAGCGTAGGCGATCGCACGGTGAAAGGCATTTGCGGCCAGGTTGACGGCAGCGTAGTGCCTGATTTTATCGGTATGGAAGCGGGCCAGTCGGCGTTTGGCGATATCTATGCGTGGTTTGGCCGTGTACTGGGCTGGCCGCTGGAGCAACTCGCCGCTCAGCATCCTGAACTGAAAACCCAGATTAAAGAGAGCCAGAAACAGTTGCTGCCTGCGCTGACCGAAGCCTGGGCCAACAATCCGTCTCTCGATCATTTACCCGTCGTGCTGGACTGGTTTAACGGTCGCCGTACGCCAAACGCTAACCAGCGTCTAAAGGGGGTGATCACCGACCTGAACCTGGCCACCGACGCACCGGCGCTGTTTGGCGGGCTAATTGCCGCCACCGCCTTTGGCGCGCGCGCCATTATGGAGTGCTTCACCCGTCAGGGCATTCCAGTGAATAACGTGATGGCGCTGGGCGGCATTGCGCGTAAAAACCGCGTCATCATGCAGGCCTGCTGCGACGTCCTCAACCGTCCGTTGCAGATTGTCGCTTCTGACCAGTGCTGCGCGCTGGGCGCCGCCATCTTCGCCGCCGTCGCCGCAGGTGTTTACCGCGATATCCCTGCCGCTCAGGCGTTGATGGCCAGCCGTGTCGAAAGCACCCTCCAGCCACGCCCACAGCAGGCGCAGCGCTTTGAAGAGCTTTATCAGCGCTACCAGCAATGGGCGCTGAGCGCCGAACAACACTATCTCCCTGTCGCTGCGCCATCGGCTACCGCGCCGTCCGCCACAGCAGCGCTGACTCATTAAGGATACGACGATGACCATTTTTAATAATTATGAAGTCTGGTTTGTGATTGGCAGCCAGCACCTTTACGGGCCGGAAGCACTGCGCCAGGTAACACAGCACGCGGAACAGGTGGTTAATGCCCTGAATGCGGAAGCGAAACTGCCGTGCAAACTGGTGCTGAAACCGCTGGGTACGCGCCCGGATGAGATCACCGCGATTTGCCGTGATGCCAACTACGACGACAAATGTGCGGGCATGGTGGTGTGGCTGCACACCTTCTCGCCGGCGAAAATGTGGATCAACGGCCTGACTATCCTCAATAAACCGCTGCTGCAATTCCATACCCAGTTCAATGCCTCCCTGCCGTGGGACAGCATCGATATGGACTTTATGAACCTGAACCAGACCGCGCACGGCGGCCGTGAATTCGGCTTTATCGGCGCGCGTATGCGTCAGCAGCACAGCGTGGTGACCGGTCACTGGCAGGATAAAAACGCGCACGAACGTATCGGTTCGTGGATGCGTCAGGCCGTTTCTAAGCAAGATACCCGTCACCTGAAAGTGTGCCGCTTCGGCGACAACATGCGTGAAGTGGCCGTCACCGACGGCGATAAAGTCGCGGCACAAATTAAGTTTGGTTTCTCCGTCAATACCTGGGCGGTGGGCGACCTGGTGCAGGTGGTCAACGCGGTGAGCGATGGCGATATCAACGCACTGGTCGACGAATACGAAAGCAGCTACCGCCTGACACCTGCCGCGCAAATCAACGGCGACAAACGCCAGAACGTGCTGGACGCCGCGCGTATTGAGCTTGGGATGAAGCGCTTCCTCGAAGAGGGAGGGTTCCATGCTTTCACCACCACATTTGAAGATCTCCACGGCCTGAAACAGCTTCCGGGCCTGGCGGTACAGCGTCTGATGCAGCAGGGCTATGGCTTTGCGGGCGAAGGCGACTGGAAAACCGCCGCTCTGCTTCGCATCATGAAGGTGATGTCAACCGGTCTGCAGGGCGGCACCTCCTTTATGGAGGATTACACCTACCACTTCGACAATGGCAACGACCTGGTGCTCGGCTCGCACATGCTGGAAGTCTGTCCATCGATCGCGGTGGAAGAGAAACCGATCCTCGATGTGCAGCCGCTGGGTATCGGTGGCAAAGCCGATCCGGCTCGTTTGATCTTCAACACCCAAACCGGCCCGGCGATTGTCGCAAGCCTGGTGGATCTGGGCGATCGTTTCCGTCTGCTGGTCAACACCATCGAAACGGTGGCAACCCCGCACGATCTGCCGAAATTGCCGGTCGCTAACGCCCTGTGGAAAGCGCAGCCGGATCTGCAAACTGCTTCCGAAGCGTGGATCATCGGCGGCGGCGCGCACCATACCGTGTTCAGCCACGCCCTGACGCTGGACGATATGCGCCAGTTCGCTGAGCTGCACGGTATCGAGATTACGGTTATCGACAACGACACCCGCCTGCCCGCGTTTAAAGACGCGCTGCGCTGGAACGAGGTTTATTACGGGTTACGTCGTTAACACTCTCACCCCGGCCCTCTCCCCACACCCGCACAGTCTGTCCCCTCTCCCTCAGGGAGAGGGTTAGGGTGAGGGTAAAAGGCACTATCAGGAGCCAACATGTTAGAAGATCTCAAACGCCAGGTGCTCGACGCTAACCTGGCGCTGCCAAAACATAACCTGGTCACCCTCACCTGGGGCAACGTCAGCGCCGTCGATCGGGAGAAAGGTGTTTTTGTGATTAAACCTTCCGGCGTCAATTACAGCGTAATGACCGCCGACGATATGGTGGTGGTCAGCATCGCCACCGGCGAGGTGGTGGAAGGCAACAAAAAACCGTCTTCCGACACCCCAACGCATCGCCTGCTCTACCAGGCATTTCCCACCATCGGCGGCATTGTGCACACCCACTCCCGTCACGCCACCATCTGGGCGCAGGCGGGGCAAGCCATACCTGCGACCGGCACCACTCACGCAGACTATTTCTATGGCACCATTCCCTGCACACGCAAAATGACCGATGCGGAAATCAACGGCGAGTACGAATGGGAAACCGGTAACGTGATTGTCGAAACCTTTGAAAAACAGGGCATCGACGCCGCGCAAATGCCGGGCGTGCTGGTACATTCCCACGGCCCGTTCGCGTGGGGGAAAAACGCGGAAGACGCAGTACATAACGCCATCGTGCTGGAAGAAGTGGCCTATATGGGGATCTTCTGCCGCCAGCTTGCCCCGCAATTGCCGGACATGCAGCAAACGCTGCTGGATAAGCACTATCTGCGTAAGCATGGCGCGAAGGCGTATTACGGGCAATAACAAGAAGAGGGTCTGGAAACAGACCTTCTTTTATTTTTACTCTGCTTAAAACCGCTCTTTAACTTTATTTAAAGGCACGCTATTTTATCCATCCTTAAAAATAAGCATTCATTCATATTAAGAATGAATCAGGATAAATAACGTGCCCCCTGAAATTAAATATTCTCTGAATAAAAAATTAATCTTTCGTATTGTGCTAGAAGACAACTTTTTTATTGTGGCAACAATCCCTGTCAGCTTACTGATTTTACTTATCTTTTCTTTGTTTATCGGCGTACCTTTTCTCTCCATGGCCTTAGGCGCGCTTGGCGTGACGTTGGTGGCAGAGTTGCTGTTAGCCCTGGCAATATTTCTTTATTCTCACTGGATAAAATCAAGAACGCCGTCACAGATTGTGCTCAATGCAGATGCCATCACCCTTGATAATAAAACCTGGCAGTGGGCAAGCATTGAAAGCATAAAACTCACACCTAATATTTACCCGATGAATAAAAAATACCATCTGGCGATCACGGACCACGCAGGGAAGAAAACCACCTGGTTTCTGGGATATGGGCACGGTACAAAGTGGGTGATTTTTTCCGAATACCAGTCGCTGTGTGAGCAGGTGGCGTTTTTCTGCGAAAGCGAGCCGGGCAAATTTCAGTCTTACTGAAAACGTACCTGTACAAAAAACCAGTTAAAAGCAATAAATCAGGTTATAATCAGCGCTTATTCATCAGGTGAGAAACACGTGTGGCGCAGGCGCAAGCTGGCTTTATCTTAACCCGCCACTGGCGGGACACTCCCCAGGGGACAGAAGTCACCTTCTGGCTGGCGACGGATGCTGGCCCGCTCGCCGTGACGCTGCCACCGCAGGAGTCGGTCGCCTTTATTCCGGAAGCGCAACGCGCGCAGGCGGAGCGCCTGTTACAGGGTGAGCGCGATGCCCGCCTTGCTCCTCTGACCTTAAAAGATTTTCACCGCCAGCCGGTATTTGGCCTCTACTGCCGCTCTCATCGCCAGTTGATGCGCCTCGATAAACTGCTGCGCGAAAATGGCATCACCGTTTATGAAGCCGACATTCGCCCGCCGGAACGCTATCTCATGGAACGCTTTATCACCGCACCGGTGTGGTTCGATGGCGACGCGCGCGGTCATGGTCTGGTGAATGCACGGCTAAAACCTCATGACACCTATCGCCCGACGCTGAAGTGGGCCTCTATCGATATCGAAACGACCCGCCACGGCGAGCTGTATTGCATCGGCATTGAAGGTTGCGGTCAGCGCGTGGTCTACATGCTCGGCCCGGCCAACGGTGAAGCCTCGGAAATAGATTTTGAACTGGAGTATGTCGCCAGCCGCCCGCAACTTTTAGAAAAACTCAATGCCTGGTTCGCTCAGCACGACCCGGATGTGATCATCGGCTGGAACGTTGTGCAGTTCGATTTACGCGTGCTGCAAAAACACGCCGAGCGCTACCGTATTCCGCTGATGCTGGGCCGTGGCAATAGCGAGCTGGAGTGGCGCGAACACGGGTTTAAGAATGGCGTATTCTTTGCTCAAGCCAACGGGCGATTGATTCTCGATGGCATTGAAGCGCTGAAGTCTGCGTTCTGGAACTTTTCTTCATTTTCACTGGAAGCGGTGGCGCAGGAGCTGTTAGGTGAAGGTAAGGCGATTTATAATCCGTGGGATCGTATGGACGAAATTGACCGCCGTTTCGCCGAAGATAAGCCCGCACTGGCAAAATATAACCTCAAAGACTGCGAACTGGTGACACAAATCTTCCACAAAACGGAGATCATGCCGTTCCTGCTGGAACGCGCTACCGTCAACGGTCTGGCGGTCGACCGCCACGGTGGTTCTGTCGCCGCCTTCTGCCACCTCTATTTTCCGCGTATGCATCGTCTGGGATACGTCGCGCCCAATTTAGGCGAAGTACCGCCACAGGCGAGCCCCGGCGGCTACGTGAT
Organism: Pseudocitrobacter faecalis; assembly: GCA_003315335.1. GTDB lineage: Bacteria > Pseudomonadota > Gammaproteobacteria > Enterobacterales > Enterobacteriaceae > Pseudocitrobacter > Pseudocitrobacter faecalis. Next base: position 340,784 of record QNRL01000005.1, on the reverse strand, counting down.
GGACTCGCGCCCCGGTTTGTACGATTCGGTGCTGGTGCTCGATTACAAAAGCCTGTATCCGTCGATTATCCGTTCATTTTTGATTGATCCGGTTGGGCTGGTTGAAGGGATGAATCAGCCGGATGCAAAACACAGCACCGAAGGTTTTCTCGGTGCCTGGTTCTCGCGTGAAAAACACTGCTTGCCGGGGATCGTCGGCCAAATCTGGCACGCTCGCGATGACGCCAAACAGCATAAAAACAAACCGCTCTCGCAGGCGCTGAAGATCATCATGAACGCGTTCTACGGCGTGCTGGGCACCAGCGCCTGTCGCTTTTTCGATCCGCGCCTGGCGTCGTCGATCACCATGCGCGGGCACGCGATCATGCGCCAGACCAAAGCGCTAATTGAATCCAAAGGTTACGACGTGATCTACGGCGATACGGACTCGACCTTTGTGTGGCTTAAAAAAGCACATGATGAAAACGCCGCGGCGAAAATTGGCCACGATCTCGTTGAGTTTGTAAACCAGTGGTGGGCCGATGAGCTACAAAAATCGGGCTTAACCAGCGCGCTGGAGCTGGAGTTTGAAACTCACTTTTGTCGCTTCCTGATGCCGACGATTCGCGGCGCCGACACGGGCAGTAAAAAACGCTACGCAGGTATGATTCAGGCAGGCAATGAACAAAGAATGCTTTATAAGGGCCTTGAAACAGTGCGCACCGACTGGACGCCGCTGGCACAACAGTTCCAGCAGGAACTCTATCTGCGTATCTTCCGCAACGAGCCTTACCGCGACTATATTCTTGAAACCATCGATAACCTGATGTCGGGCAAACTCGACAGTAAACTGGTCTATCGCAAGCGCCTGCGCCGTCCGCTGGCTGACTATCAGCGCAACGTGCCGCCGCATGTGCGCGCCGCGCGTCTGGCGGACGAGCACAACGCACGCCTCGGCCGCCCGCTGCAGTATCAGCAACGCGGCAGCATCAAATATGTCTGGACTACCAGCGGCCCGGAGCCGCGGGATTATCAACAGTCGCCGCTCGATTACGAGCACTATCTGACGAAACAATTAGCGCCTGTCGCCGAAGGAATTCTCCCCTTTGTCGACGACGATTTTGCTACAATAGTGACGGGGCAACTGGGGCTATTTTGACAGGTGACTAACGCCGCGCCATCCAGTACCATAGCGCCCTTTCCATTCCTGGACCTCATTCATTCGCCGCCTCTCCTTCAGGCGGTGGATGGGTATTGCCTGCAATTTACAAAGAGATAGAGCCGAACACTTATGCCTTTTACACTTGGTCAACGCTGGATCAGCGATACAGAAAGCGAACTGGGACTTGGTACTGTAGTTGCAATGGATGCACGCACCGTCACCCTGCTCTTTCCGGCGACCGGAGAGAACCGTCTGTATGCTCGTAGCGACTCCCCCGTGACCCGCGTGATGTTCAATCCTGGCGACACGATCACAAGCCATGATGGCTGGCAGTTGCACGTTGATGAAGTTATTGAAGAAAAAGGCCTGCTGGCCTACGTCGGCACCCGTCTGGATACCGAAGAAGCCAATGTGGTGCTGCGTGAAGTACTGCTCGACAGCAAACTGGTTTTCAGTAAACCACAAGACCGCCTGTTTGCCGGGCAAATCGACCGTATGGATCGCTTTGCCCTGCGCTACCGTGCGCGTAAATATCAGAGCGAGCAGTACCGCATGCCTTACAGCGGCCTGCGTGGGCAGCGTACCAGCCTGATCCCTCACCAGCTCAACATCGCCCACGATGTGGGCCGTCGCCACGCACCGCGCGTGCTGTTGGCCGATGAAGTGGGTTTGGGGAAAACCATCGAAGCCGGGATGATCCTGCATCAACAGTTGCTTTCAGGCGCCGCTCAGCGCGTGCTGATCATCGTGCCGGAAACCCTCCAGCACCAGTGGCTGGTTGAGATGCTGCGCCGCTTCAACCTGCGCTTTGCGCTGTTTGACGATGAGCGCTATGCCGAAGCGCAGCACGACGCCTATAACCCGTTTGAAACCGAACAACTGGTCATTTGCTCGCTGGACTTCGTGCGCCGCAACAAGCAACGCCTGGAGCACCTGTGCGACGCCGAGTGGGACATCATGGTGGTCGATGAAGCGCATCACCTGGTGTGGAGCGAAGACGCGCCAAGCCGTGAATATCAGTGCATTGAACAACTGGCGGAACGCGTGCCGGGCGTTCTGCTGCTGACCGCAACGCCGGAACAGCTGGGGATGGAGAGCCACTTTGCGCGTCTGCGCCTGCTCGACCCGAACCGCTTCCACGATTTTGAGCAGTTTGTCGAAGAACAGAAAAACTATCGCCCGGTGGCCGACGCGGTCGCGCTACTGCTGGCGGGCAACAAACTCAGCAACGACGAGTTGAACACGCTGGGCGAACTGATTGGCGAGCAGGATATCGAAGCCCTGCTGCAAACGGCGAACAGCGACCGCGACGGTGCAGAAGCCGCGCGCCAGGAACTGATCAGCATGCTGATGGATCGCCACGGCACCAGCCGCGTGCTGTTCCGTAACACCCGTAACGGCGTGAAGGGCTTCCCAAAACGCGAGCTGCACACCATTAAACTGCCGTTGCCGACACAGTATCAAACCGCGATTAAAGTCTCCGGCATTATGGGCGCGCGCAAAAGTGCGGAAGAACGCGCTCGCGATATGCTTTATCCGGAGCAGATTTATCAGGAATTTGAAGGGGATACTGGCACCTGGTGGAACTTCGACCCGCGTGTGGAATGGCTGATGGGTTACCTGACCAGCCACCGCTCACAGAAAGTGCTGGTGATTTGCGCCAAAGCCGCCACCGCGCTGCAACTGGAACAGGTTCTGCGCGAGCGCGAAGGCATTCGCGCCGCCGTGTTCCACGAAGGGATGTCGATTATCGAACGCGATCGCGCAGCGGCCTGGTTTGCTGAAGAAGACAGCGGCGCGCAGGTGCTGCTGTGCTCTGAAATCGGTTCAGAAGGCCGTAACTTCCAGTTTGCCAGCAATCTGGTGATGTTCGACCTGCCGTTCAACCCGGATCTGCTGGAGCAGCGTATTGGTCGTCTGGACCGTATTGGTCAGGCGCACGATATTCAGATCCACGTGCCGTATCTGGAACGCACCGCGCAGTCCGTGCTGGTGCGCTGGTTCCATGAAGGTCTGGACGCGTTCGAGCATACCTGCCCGACGGGCCGCACCATCTATGACAGCGTGCACGATCAGTTGATCAACTACTTAGCCGCGCCGGAAAACACTGACGGCTTTGACGAGCTGATTAAAACCTGTCGCGAACAGCATGACGCGCTGAAAGCGCAGCTGGAACAGGGCCGCGACCGTCTGCTGGAAATCCATTCCAACGGCGGCGAGAAAGCGCAGGCGCTGGCCGAGAGCATTGAAGAGCAGGATGACGATACCAATCTGATCGCCTTTGCCATGAACCTGTTTGATATCGTGGGCATCAACCAGGACGATCGCGGGGAAAACCTGATTGTCCTGACCCCATCCGACCACATGCTGGTGCCGGATTTCCCGGGCCTGCCGGAAGATGGCTGCACCGTCACCTTCGAGCGTGACATTGCGCTGTCCCGCGAAGATGCGCAGTTCCTGACATGGGAACATCCGATTATTCACAATGGTCTGGATCTGATCCTCTCCGGCGATACGGGCAGCAGCACCATTTCCCTGCTGAAAAACAAAGCGCTGCCGGTTGGAACGCTGCTGGTTGAACTGATTTACGTCGTGGAAGCCAATGCGCCGAAACAACTGCAGCTCAACCGCTTCCTGCCGCCAACGCCGGTGCGCATGCTGCTGGATAAAAACGGCAATAATCTGGCGGCTCAGGTCGAGTTTGAAACCTTTAACCGTCAGCTTAGCGCGGTAAACCGCCACACGGGCAGCAAGCTGGTCAATGCCGTACAGCAGGACGTTCACGCGATTCTGCAACTGGGCGAAGGCCAGATTGCCAAAGCCGCACAGGCGCTGATTGATTCGGCGCGCAGTGAAGCAGATGAAAAACTGAGTGCCGAACTATCGCGTCTTGAAGCCCTGAAAGCGGTCAACCCGAACATTCGTGATGACGAGCTTTCCGCTATCGAAAGCAACCGCCAGCAGGTGATGGAAAGCCTGTCACAGGCTGCCTGGCGTCTGGATGCGCTGCGCCTGATCGTCGTGACGCACCAGTAACAGGAGCCCGCTATGGGAATGGAAAACTACAATCCGCCGCAGGATCCGTGGCTGGTTATTCTCTATCAGGACGAGCACATTATGGTGGTCAACAAGCCGAGCGGCTTGTTGTCCGTGCCGGGTCGTCAGGAAGAGCATAAAGACAGCGTGATGCTGCGCGTGCAGCGCGACTATCCGCAGGCCGAATCCGTCCATCGACTGGATATGGCAACCAGCGGCGTCATTGTGGTGGCCCTGACCAAAGCGGCTGAGCGTGAGCTTAAACGTCAGTTCCGCGAACGCGAGCCGAAAAAGCAGTACGTGGCGCGCGTTTGGGGACATCCGAAGCCGGAAGAGGGTCTGGTGGATTTACCGCTGATTTGCGACTGGCCGAACCGGCCTAAGCAGAAGGTGTGTTATGAAACCGGCAAAGCGGCGCAGACCGAGTATGAAGTGCTGGAGTACGCGGACGACAATACCGCCCGCGTGTTGCTAAAGCCGATTACCGGGCGCTCGCACCAGTTGCGCGTGCATATGCTGGCGTTAGGGCATCCCATTCTGGGCGACCGCTTTTACGCGACACCCGAAGCGCTGGCGATGGCTCCGCGTCTGTTGCTACATGCACAGACGCTGACGATTACGCATCCGGCGTTTGGCAACAGTATGACGTTTAAAGCGCCGGTGGATTTTTGAAGCCTCTGCGGGCTGATGCCCTCACCCCGGCCCTCTCCCACAGGGAGAGGGAGAAAACCGCACCGTCTGTTCCCTCTCCCTGTGGGAGAGGGTTAGGGTGAGGGGCGCCCACCACACAATCTTACTTAAACCCTTTCTGTTCCTTAATCAGCTCGTACGCACTCTGAATTTCCTGCGCTTTTTGCTTCGCCATCTCCATCATTTCCGGCGGTAAACCTTTCGCCACCAGTTTATCCGGATGATGTTCGCTCATCAGCTTGCGGTACGCACGTTTAATGGTCGTCGCATCGTCAGTACTTTTCACGCCGAGCACATTGCAGGCATCTTCCAGCGTCGGGCCACGCTGTGCCTGTTGCCAGCCGCCTGCGCCTTGAGATTGCTGCTGATAACCGCCGCCAAACTGCGCCCCGCCCTGCATCATGCGCAGGAACTGATCGAACTGCGCGCGTGAAATCCCGAGTTCTTCGGCAATCACATACAGCACATCACGTTCATTCGGATGCAATGAACCGTCGGCAAATGCCGCCTGAATCTGAATTTCAAGAAACATCCTAATCAGATCGAAACGACCAAAGCAGACGCTACGGAACTGACGCATTTTTTCGCGCAGCGGGTAGTTATCTGATTTGCCCACACGAAACGCTTGCTGCGCTGCGGTACGCGATGCACCGTGCAGATTCATTCTGTCCATCAACAGGCTGGCGATATGAATATCCGCCTCCGTAACACGCCCTTTCGATTTGGTCAGGTGGCCCATGACTTCAAAGGTGGTGGAAAAGAACAGGGACTGACGCTCCTGTTGATTCGCAAACCAGTTCATCCGGCGGCTGCGCGCCTTATCAAACATGTGTCCCACGAGTAAACCGAGGACGACGCCCCAGAACCCGCCACCCATCATTAAGGCGATGGCCACACCAATCACTTTACCCCAATACTGCATATACTCCCCAAATCGTCATGCCAGCGGCTAAAATATGCATTATCATACCCGTCATTCAATGCCGTGCCTAACACCTCTGGCCGGGACGGGCAGGATAAGTACTAGCGTCAAGCCGTTGAGTACGTTAGTCTCTGACCGTTTGCAAGCCGCAATGCTATAGATGACGGAACAACAAATACAACGTATGAAAAAACGTATTCCCACCCTCCTGGCGACGATGATTGCCAGTGCCTTGTACAGCCAGCAGGGCATGGCTGCCGATCTCGCTTCGCAATGTATGCTAGGCGTGCCGAGCTACGACCGTCCATTAGTGAAAGGCGAGACCAACGATCTGCCTGTCACCATTAACGCCGATCACGCAAAAGGGAATTACCCTGATAACGCGGTGTTTACGGGCAATGTCGATATCAACCAGGGAAATAGCCGCTTGCAGGCAGATGAAGTTCAGCTTCATCAAAAACAGCCTGAAGGCCAGACTGCGCCCGTGCGCACGGTTGATGCCCTCGGTAATGTACACTATGACGATAACCAGGTGATCCTGAAAGGTCCGAAAGCCTGGTCGAATCTCAATACCAAAGATACCAACGTCTGGGAAGGTGATTACCAGATGGTGGGTCGCCAGGGCCGCGGAACAGCGGATCTGATGAAACAGCGCGGCGAAAACCGTTATACCATTCTGGAAAACGGTACCTTCACGTCATGTCTGCCGGGTTCCAATACCTGGAGCGTTGTTGGGTCTGAAGTTATTCAGGACCGTGAAGAAGAAGTTGCGGAAATCTGGAACGCCCGTTTTAAAGTGGGCCCGGTTCCGATTTTTTATAGCCCTTATTTACAGTTACCGATCGGCGATAAGCGTCGTTCCGGCTTCCTGATCCCCAATGCCCGGTACAGCACCAAGAACTACTTTGAGTTCTACTTGCCGTACTACTGGAACATCGCGCCGAACATGGATGCGACCATCACGCCGCACTATATGCACCGACGTGGCGGCATCATGTGGGAAAACGAGTTCCGCTATCTGACCAAGGCGGGCGCGGGTTTGATGGAACTCGACTATCTGCCGTCGGATAAAGTCTACAGCGATGAGCACCCGGATGACGATAACAGCCGTCGCTGGATGTTCTACTGGCGTCATGCCGGCGTGCTGGATCGGGTGTGGCGCTTTAACGTCGACTACACCAAAGTCAGCGACCCGAACTATTTCAACGACTTTGACTCCAAGTACGGCTCCAGTACCGACGGCTACGCGACGCAAAAATTCAGCGTTGGCTATGCGGTGCAGAACTTCGACGCCACCGTGTCGACAAAACAGTTCCAGGTCTTCGACCGAACCAACAGTAACTCTTACTCTGCCGAGCCGCAGCTGGATGTAAACTTCTATCAAAACGATGTGGGGCCGTTCGATACGCGTATCTACGGTCAGGCGGTGAATTTTGTTAACACCAACAGCGATCGTCCGGAAGCGACGCGTCTGCACCTTGAGCCGACGATAAACCTGCCGCTATCTAACGGTTGGGGTAGCCTGAATACCGAAGCGAAGCTGTTAGCTACTCATTATCAACAAAAGAACGTTGAAAACACCCGGTACGATGACTCGGTTAACCGTGTGATGCCGCAGTTTAAAGTCGACGGCAAAATGGTGTTTGAGCGCGATATGGACTGGTCTGCGGGTTATACCCAGACGCTGGAACCACGCGCACAGTACCTCTACGTGCCATATCGCGATCAAAGCAACATCTACAACTACGACTCATCGCTGCTGCAATCCGACTACAGCGGGCTGTTCCGTGACCGTACCTATGGTGGCCTTGACCGCATTGCGTCAGCCAACCAGGTGACGACCGGTCTCACATCTCGCGTTTATGATGAGTCTGCGGTTGAACGTTTTAACGTTTCTATTGGTCAAATCTACTATTTCACCGAGTCTCGTACCGGTGATGATACAACGACCTGGCAAAATGATAACAACACCGGTTCACTGGTGTGGGCGGGAGACACCTATTTACGTCTGACCGACCGTTGGGGCCTGCGTGGCGGCATCCAGTACGATAAACGTCTGGATAACATCTCCACCAGCAGTACTACCCTTGAGTATCGCCGTGACCAGGATCGTTTAGTCCAGCTGAGCTACCGTTATGCCAGCCCGGAATATATCCAGGCGACATTACCGCCTAACTACTCGACGTCAGAGCAGTTTAAGAACGGGATTTCTCAGGTGGGCGGTATAGCCAGTTGGCCGATCGCCGATCGCTGGTCTGTTGTTGGCGCGTACTACTTCGACACCAACAGCCACAAACCGGCCGATCAAATGCTGGGTGTGCAGTATAACTCCTGCTGCTATGCCATCCGTGTTGGCTACGAACGTAAGCTGAACGGCTGGGATAACGAAGGGGCGAAAGATCACGCCGTATACGATAACGTAATCGGCTTTAATATTGAGCTTCGTGGATTGAGTTCGAACTATGGTCTGGGTACCCAGCAAATGCTGCGTTCGAATATTCTGCCGTACCAGAACTCGCTGTAACGACACTGACAGAAACTTAAGCCGCCGAGCGGTTTGTTAATTGAAATGGAAAAAGTATGAAGAACTGGAAAACGCTGCTTCTTGGTATCGCGTTAGTCGCGAATACCAGTTTCGCCGCCCCGCAGGTTGTCGATAAAGTAGCAGCCGTCGTAAACAATGGTGTCGTACTTGAGAGCGACGTCAACGGTCTGATGCAATCCGTCAAACTCAACGCCGGCCAGGCAGGACAACAACTGCCGGACGATGCGACTCTGCGCCACCAGATTCTGGAACGTCTGATCATGGATCAGATCATGTTGCAGATGGGTCAGAAAATGGGCATCAAAATTTCTGACGATCAGTTGGATCAAGCTATCGCCAATATCGCAAAGCAGAACAACATGACAACGGATCAGATGCGCAGCCGTCTGGCTTACGATGGGCTGAACTACAGCACCTATCGTGATCAGATCCGCAAAGAGATGATCATCTCTGAAGTGCGTAACAACGAAGTGCGTCGTCGCGTTTCCGTCCTGCCGCAGGAAGTGGACGCGCTGGCAAGCCAGATTGGCGACCAGAACGATGCCAGCACTGAACTGAATCTGAGTCACATCCTGATCCCGCTGCCGGAAAACCCCTCTTCTGACCAGGTGAACGAAGCACAAAGCCAGGCGGAATCCATCGTTGAGCAGGCGCGCGGCGGTGCGGATTTTGGCAAACTCGCTATCTCCTACTCTGCTGACCAGCAGGCGCTGAAAGGCGGCCAAATGGGTTGGGGGCGCATTCAGGAGCTGCCGGGCATCTTTGCTCAGGCGCTGACTACCGCCAAAAAAGGCGATATCGTTGGCCCGATTCGTTCCGGCGTTGGCTTCCATATCCTGAAAATCAACGATATGCGCGGCGGCTCTCAAAGCATCTCCGTGACCGAAGTGCACTCTCGCCACATTCTGCTGAAACCGTCGCCCATCATGACCGACGAACAGGCACGCTTGAAGCTTGAGCAGGTTGCCGCCGATATTCGTAGCGGTAAAACCACCTTCGATAAAGCGGCAAAAGAGCTGTCTCAGGATCCCGGTTCTGCCAACCAGGGCGGCGATTTAGGTTGGGCAACGCCGGATATGTACGATCCTGCATTCCGCGATGCGCTGATGAAAATGAATAAAGGCCAGATGAGCGCTCCGGTTCACTCCTCTTTCGGCTGGCACTTAATCGAATTGCTGGATACCCGTAAGGTTGACCGCACCGATGCCGCGCAGAAAGACAAAGCCTACCGCATGCTGATGAACCGTAAGTTCTCTGAAGAGGCGGCAACCTGGATGCAGGAACAGCGCGCCAGCGCCTATGTCAAAATTCTGAGCAACTAATGACGACAACCCATCGTGTGGTGATCACGCCCGGCGAACCCGCCGGGATTGGTCCGGATCTGGTTATCCAGCTCGCCCAGCGCGATTGGCCCGTCGAACTGGTGGTGTGCGCCGATGGCGCACTCCTCAGTGAGCGAGCCACGCTTCTCGGCCTTCCGCTTTCTCTTCTGCCTTACTCCCCTAACGAATCCGCCCAACCGCAACGCGCCGGTACGCTCACCCTGCTCTCTGTGCCGCTACGCGCGCCAGTGACGCCTGGCGAGCTTAACGTGCAGAATGGTCACTATGTGGTGGATACGCTGGCACGCGCCTGTGACGGCTGCCTGAGTGGTGAATTTGCCGCTTTGATTACCGGGCCGGTACATAAGGGCATCATTAACGACGCGGGCGTGCCTTTTACCGGGCATACGGAGTTCTTTGAAGAGCGCTCGCACGCGGCGAAAGTGGTGATGATGCTGGCAACGGAAGAACTGCGTGTGGCACTGGCGACGACACACCTGCCATTAAAGGACGTGAGCGATGCAATCACGGTCGACTTGCTCGACGAAGTGATCACCATTTTGCATCACGACCTGCAAACCAAATTTGGCATCGCCCATCCGCATATTCTGGTGTGCGGCCTCAACCCGCATGCGGGAGAAGGCGGTCATATGGGGACGGAAGAGATAGACACCATTATCCCGGTGCTGAATACGCTGCGCGCGAAAGGCATGAATCTGAGCGGGCCGCTGCCTGCCGATACCCTCTTCCAGCCCAAGTATCTTGATAATGCCGACGCGGTGCTCGCAATGTACCACGATCAGGGCCTACCCGTGCTAAAATACCAGGGCTTTGGCCGTGGCGTGAATATCACCCTCGGTTTACCCTTTATTCGAACCTCTGTTGACCACGGCACAGCCCTTGAACTGGCAGGCCACGGAAAAGCAGAGGTCGGCAGTTTTATTACGGCGCTTAATCTCGCCATCAAAATGATTGTTAACTCTAAATGAATAATCGAGTCCACCAGGGCCACTTAGCCCGTAAACGCTTCGGGCAAAACTTCCTTAACGATCAGTTCGTTATCGACAGCATCGTTTCGGCGATCAATCCGCAAAAAGGCCAGGCGATGGTTGAAATCGGCCCGGGTCTTGCCGCATTGACTGAGCCGGTTGGCGAACGCCTTGACGAACTGACCGTCATCGAACTTGACCGTGACCTTGCCGCACGTCTGAAAACCCACCCGTTCCTGGGGCCAAAGCTGACCATTTATCAGCAGGATGCCATGACCATGAATTTCGGTGAGCTTTCACAAACACTGGGTCAGCCACTGCGCGTCTTCGGCAACCTGCCGTATAACATCTCGACGCCGCTGATGTTCCATCTGTTTGGCTATACTAATGCGATCGCCGACATGCACTTCATGTTGCAAAAAGAGGTGGTTAACCGTCTGGTTGCAGGCCCGAACAGCAAGGCGTATGGTCGTTTAACGGTGATGGCGCAGTATTACTGCCAGGTTATCCCGGTACTCGAAGTGCCGCCGAGCGCCTTTACGCCACCGCCTAAAGTCGATTCCGCCGTCGTGCGTCTGGTGCCGCACAGCACCATGCCGTATCCGGTGAAAGACGTTCGCGTGCTGAGCCGCATCACCACAGAGGCGTTTAACCAGCGTCGTAAAACGATCCGCAACAGTCTCGGCAACCTGTTCAGCGTTGAAGTTCTGACAGAACTGGGCGTCGATCCGACCATGCGGGCAGAAAATATCTCTGTTGCGCAGTACTGCAAGATGGCCAACTATCTGGCAGAGAACGCGCCGCCGAAGGAGAGCTAGACCATGATTGATTCGCCTCGAGTTTGCGTCCAGGTTCAAAGTGTTTACATTGAATCGCAGTCTCTACCGGAAGAAGAGCGTTATGTCTTCGCTTACACGGTAACCATCCGCAACCTCGGGCGAACTCAGGTTCAGCTACTGAGTCGTTACTGGCTTATTACCAACGGTCATGGCCGTGAAACCGAAGTACAAGGCGAGGGCGTCGTTGGCGTCCAGCCGCATATCGCCCCCGGTGACGAATATCAGTACACCAGCGGCGCGGTACTGGAAACCCCGCTTGGCACCATGCAGGGCCACTATGAAATGGTCGATATCGACGGTAACCCGTTCTCTATCGACATTCCCGTATTCCGTCTCTTTGTCCCGACACTAATCCATTAAAAACACATGGCTACATACCTTATTGGCGACATTCATGGTTGCTTTGATGAGTTGATCGCATTGCTCGATCAGGTGGAGTTTACTCCAGGGACAGACACGCTGTGGCTGACCGGCGATCTGGTCGCGCGCGGCCCCGGCTCTCTGGACGTGCTGCGCTATGTCAAATCGATGGGCGATAACGTACGTATTGTTCTCGGCAACCATGACCTGCATCTGCTGGCGGTGTTTGCGGGGATCAGCCGCAATAAGCCCAAAGACCGTCTTAACGCGCTGCTGGAAGCACCGGACGCCGACGACCTGCTCAACTGGCTACGTCGTCAGCCACTGATGCAGGTAGATGAAGAGAAGAAACTGGTGATGGCTCACGCCGGGATCACGCCGCAATGGGATATGGAAACCGCAAAACAGTGCGCCCGCGACGTTGAAGCGGTGCTGTCGAGCGACTCCTATCCCTTCTTCCTCGATGCGATGTATGGCGATATGCCGAATAACTGGTCGCCGCAGTTAACCGGCCTGGCGCGTCTGCGGTTTATCACTAATGCCTTCACCCGCATGCGCTACTGTTTCCCGAACGGGCAACTCGATATGTATACCAAAGAAGCGCCGGAAAACGCCCCTGCTCCGCTAAAACCGTGGTTTGCCATTCCTGGGCCGGTTACGGATGAGTACAGTGTGGTGTTTGGCCACTGGGCGTCTCTGGAAGGTCGTGGTACGCCGGAAGGCGTGTACGCGCTGGATACGGGATGCTGCTGGGGCGGGGATTTAACCTGCCTGCGCTGGGAAGATAAGCAGTATTTCACTCAGGCGTCGAATCGACATATCGATCCCGGAATGGGCGAGGCTGTGGCGTCCTGACCCCCTAACCCTAACCCTCTCCCACAAGGAGAGGGAAACGTCTCTGCTCAATATTGAGCCCGGCACCGATTTTCTCCCTCTCCCTGTGGGAGAGGGCCGGGGTGAGGGCCCCTATCGACGCTCTAAAATCTCAAAGCAGTAACTATGCGAATTCTGCTCGTCCGCGTCGTGGAATTCGCTGAACACGGATTCCCACTGGTCCGGATCGTAATCCGGGAAGTGCGTGTCGCCTTCCACTTCCGCATCAATATGCGTCAGATACAGCTTGTGCGCTTTCGGCAGGAACTGCTCGTAAACACGGCCGCCGCCAATCACCATAATTTCTTCGACATCGCCGCAGGCGGCAATGGCTTCATCCACCGATTTCACCCACTGGACGCGATCGTCAGTGCCCGGTTGGCTGCTGATAACGATGTTTTTACGGCCCGGCAGCGGGCGACCGATCGATTCCCAGGTCAGGCGACCCATCACGACAGGTTTGTTAAGCGTGTTGCGTTTAAACCACGCCAGATCGGCGGGGAGATTCCAGGGCATGGCGTTTTCCATGCCGATGACGCGATCTACCGCTAGCGCAGCAATCAGACTGATCATTGAGTGTTTCCCGGATACAAAAAAATTGTCGCCACTATACGGAAAGCATAATCTTTCGTCGACTGGGCGCAGAGTAAAGAATACGAAAATTTTCAGAATTGCTGGCGAGCCCACGCGAGTGAAGTGGACCGCCAGCATTACAGGTAAGTAGAAACAGCGAGTTAGCCGTAAACCCTGCGTAACATCACATTTTGACTATCAGGCGGACGGCTTCACTTCAGGCTCATCCGCGGGGTTGCCGCTGTGTTTGCCCTCTTCCGTTCCCTGCCAGCCGTGACGCTGGATAACCGACAGATGATTGCGATCTTCATTGATGATTTCCGTCAGCATCGCGCTGGTGCGTTTGAACACCGCCGCACGCGTCGACGCATCGCTCTCAGCCATTTCCACCATCTCTTCCACCATACGCGTGTTAAAGCGGCGGAACAGATCAGCGCGTTCACGCGCCTCATAAGCGCCCAACCCCAGCGACTCCAGCGCCATGCGGCCCGATTTCAACGCGCCTTCGAAGGTTTCACGTTCCGGCGATTCCACCCCGGCCTGACGCAGTTGAATGTAATGCTCGACGTCGCGTGCGCGGGCGATAATCGTCAGGTTCGGGAAGTGCTCTTTCACCAGTTCAGTCAGCTGTAAGCTGGTTTGCGGATCGTCGATAGCGTTAATCAGGACTTCCGCTTTCGCGGCTCCGGCGGATTCCAGCATATCGACGCGCGTTGCATCGCCGTAAAAGACCTTCATGTCGAATTTACGCAGGGTATCAACGTGATCAGGGTCGTGATCGAGGATCACCATTTTCACGCCGCTGGAGAGCAGCAGACGACCGGTAATCTGACCATAACGACCAAAGCCCGCAATAATCACGCGCGGCTGCTCTTCATCAATCTGATCCGCTTCACGCTGCTCACCGCCGCTTTTACGTGCTTCCATACGGGTCAGCAGTACCAGCAGAATCGGCGTCGCCGCCATCGACAAAGCAACCGCCAGCGTCAGAGCTTTCGCCCAGTCAGCATCCAGCACGTTCGCCATCTGCGCCGCGCCAAAGACCACAAACGCGAATTCACTCCCCTGCCCCAACAGCACCGCAAACCAGGCACGCTGCGAGCGCGGCACCTGCAAGGGTTTAGCGATAAGCCACAACATTACCGATTTGATAATCAGGAAGCCAAACAACAGCGTAATGATGCGCAGCGGATGATCGATAAGCGTACCAAAGTCGATAGACATGCCGACGCCAATGAAGAACAGCCCCAGCAGCAAGCCTTTAAACGGTTCAATATCGCTTTCCAGCGCGTGTCGATACTCGGAACTTGCCAGCAGTACACCCGCCAGAAATGCGCCCATCGCCATCGACAAACCGACTTCTTCCAGCAGTAAACCGAAGCCGAAGACCAGGAACAGCGCCACGGCGCTGAACACTTCTCGCAGGCCGGAACGCGCCACAAAACGCAGCACCGGGCGCGTGACGTAGCGCCCCAAAAGCACCACCAGAACTAATGCCCCAGCCACCTTAAGCGCAGAAAACGCAAATGCGCCCAGCGTGGTGGAGGCACCGCTGGTCGCCAGCAGCGGGATCATCGCCACCAGCGGGATTGCCGCGATATCCTGGAACAGCAGCACCGCAAACGCGCTACGCCCGACCTGGGAGACGGTCAGGTTACGCTCGTTCATCGCCTGCATGGCAATCGCCGTTGATGAGAGCGCCAGCGTCATGCCGATCAGTTCCGCCACCTGCCAGCGCAGGCCAAGGAACATACAGAACAGGCCAATCAACACGCCGCACACCACCATTTGCAGCAGACCGCCGCCGAAGACTGAGGCGCGCAGTTTCCACAACCGTTTCGGGTCGAGTTCAAGGCCGATGACAAACAGCATCAGCACCACGCCGATTTCCGCAAAGTGCAGAATAGATTCGGCATCCGTCACCAGACGGAAGCCCCACGGGCCGATAATACAGCCGGCAATCAAGTAGCCCAGCACCGAGCCCAGCCCGAGACGAACCGCAATCGGCACAATCAGCGCCGCGGAGCCCAGATAAATCAGCGCCTGAATCAGAGTATGGTTATCCACGATTATCCTCCTGCCAGGCCAGCAAACGCTGTTTGTAGTGACGCGCCTTCGCCTGCAGCGTTTCTTCGTCACAGATAAAGGTGCTATGAAGCGTAAACGGCGGCAACCATTTCAGGCCACAGTAAATCGCCGTCGCTTCCAGCGGCTGCGCCAGCACATCGAACCCTGGGTGGGAGCCAATCTCAAAATGGCTTTCCGCCCCACCCGTGGTGACCGCCCAGAGCATACTTTTGCCGTGCAGCGCGGTTCCGCCATGACCATACGCCCAGCCGTGCGACAGCACTTTGTCCATCCACAGCTTAAGGAGTGGCGGCATGCTGTACCACTGCATGGGGTGTTGAAGGATGATGAGGTCGGCGCGACTCAGTGCATCCTGCTCCGCGGCGATATCGATATTGAAATCTGGATAGAGGCTGTAGAGCGAGCGAATCTCTACGTCGTCCAGCGTCCTTACCTGATCAAGCATCCGCTTATTCGCATGCGAGTGCTGCGGATAAGGATGCGCATAAATAATGAGAATCATGTTTAGCCTGTTATCACTGCATTATTGTTATGTAACAGCAACAGTGTAGACCGCCAGGAGCCTGGCTAACAGAACAATTAGGGGGGAGTTGTTCGGTGGGCACGTGGGTGGCCGCCGCCACCCATCGTCAAATCAAAATCAGTTGTTGAGCTCGTTCATGGATTTAACCTGGTCACGGTTAATCTGCTCAGTTTTGCCGGTTTCAGCATTTTCATAAGAGACCAGTCCGGTGTCATCATCCACCTGCGGCTTGCCGTCAGTTACGATCGTACGGCCATCGGTAGTTTTCACAGACTGATTCGATGAACAGCCCGCGACGGTGAACAGTGCTGCGGCAGTTAAAATAGAGGTGATTACGATACGTTTTTGCATGATGTTCTCCCTGTTCTCAGACGTCTTATGTCAATTAATTGTTAACTATAGACTAACGTGCTGAAGTACATAACAGAACCAGAACACTCCTAAGGTCTCTTTCAGGAAACAGACTTCCCGCGAATCGTCATGTTCGCCGTCTGCGTCAGCGACATTCCCCGCGTTTCCGGCGCAAACATCACGGAAATGGTCAGCCCAACGAAGGAAATTCCCGCGCCAATCAGCATCACATTATTAATCCCGTAGCGGGCAATAAATACTGGCAGCGCCCAGGTCGAGATAATTGTTCCCACGCGACTCAGCGACATAATCACCCCTACGGCAGATGCGCGAATGTCCGTTGGGAAAAGCTCATTAGGATAGAGCCATTGCAAAATACCCGGCCCGCCGGAGAAAAACGCGTACACCGCAAACGCGAACACCACCAGCCCAATCCCCAGATTAGACACCACGCCGAGTAAGGCCAGCGCCAGCGTCATCATTAAAAAACTGCCGATAAGCAGAATTCGCCGCCCGACGCTGTTAAGCCAGAACATCGCCGGCACGCAGCCCAGCATAAAGAAGAGACTAATTACCACGTTGCCGAGTGCGGCACTTCTGCCCTGCTCCCAGCCCAACAGGCCAACGATTTGCGGCCCGAAGGTGTAGATAGCGAACATGGGGATCACCTGGCACGTCCAGATGGCGGCGACAAACAACACAAAGGGGAAGTGTCGACGATTGAAGAGTTGCAGGAAGCGCGTCTCTTTGGGCGGTTCATCATCGAATGTCACGGGTTCGCCAAACAGTTTGATCATCATCTGCTGGCACTCTTCCACCCTTCCCTTGCGCAGCAGCCAACGCGGCGATTCCGGCAGGTCAAAACGGCCAATCAGAATGATCAGGCAAGGGATAAACGCGCTGCCAAGCATCCAGCGCCAGCCGCCTTCGACCTCATACAAACAGTATCCCACCAGGTTGGCACAGGTCGCGCCGACATACCACATCGCGGCGATAAAACCGATGGAGAACGCACGCTGACGGGTGTTGGAAAACTCGGTGATCATGGAGGTGGCAATGGGATAATCCGCGCCAATCACGATGCCTATCAGTACGCGCATTACCAGCAGCTCGACGGGCGAGGAGACAAACATGGTGGCAACCGATATCAACCCAATAGCGATGATATCGATCAGGAACATTTTACGCCGTCCGACCTTATCGGAAATGTAGCCAAACAGCGTGGTGCCGACGAATAACCCGGCCAGCGTCGCCGCGCCCAGCAAGCCAATCCATTCTGCATCCAGTTTCAGGAATGGCGTGAGCTGCTCGAGCGCAACACCGATTATCACCAGCACGTACCCATCAAGAAACGGCCCGCCGCTTCCCCACAGCATAATTCTGCGGTGAATAGAGGAGAATTTGATGTCATCAAAGTTTCTGGGCTGCGGCATGGTGGTGTCCTGTGGGTTACCTTGCCGGATGGCGGCTACGCCTTATCCGGCCTACAAAAATACGTGATTTTCATACATCCGGCACAAACCTCACCCATAGCGAAATTCCACGCCAAATGTGCCGCGCGGGTATTCCCATTTTTCCAGCGCCGTATCCAGGCCAAGAATGCGGCAGGTACCACACTCCAGACACCCGGCGTAATCAAACCGCACGCTGCCGTCATTCTGCTTTTTATACAGCCCGGCGGGGCAGGCTTTTACCAGCACCTCCAGCGCCGCTTTATCGGGGTCTGCTTTCAAAATGATGTGCGGATTCTCTTCATCAACATTGAATTTATTGACGCCCAGTTTGACGTCGACGTTCACAGGGGAAGTCATAGTACGGTCACTCCTTTAATGCCGTCCTTCATCAGATTGATAAAGCCCACTTTCTTCGCATGCTGAAGGATTTTCTTGCGCATCGGTACCGGCGCGCTGCCATCAATGGTGAACAGATCGCGTGCCACACCCACCACCATTTCCGGGTAACGGGTAAACATACGTGGGTTATCGAGGAACGCGGGCAGGCGCTGATACATGCGCATGTCGCGCATCGGGCCGTTGTCCAGATGCTGGCGATAAGAAGCCAGGCCATTGCGGCTGAAGTCATTATTGTGTTTCGCGGATAACACCGCTTTCGCCGCCGCTTCCCCCGCCGCCACCGCCAGATCCATGCCACGAATGGTAAAGCCAAGGTTCATGCACATCCCGGCAGCATCACCGGCAATTAATACGCCGTCACCGATCAGTTCCGGCTGCATATTCATGCCCGCTTCCGGTACCACGTGCGCTGAATACTCCACCATTTTTCCGCCCGCGATCAGCGGTGCGACCGCCGGGTGCTGTTTAAAATCTTCCAGCATCTGCGGTACCGATTTATTTGCATCTTTCAGATGGTGCAAGCCACAGACCAGACCCAGCGAAAGCGTGTCTTCATTGGTATAGAGGAAGCCGCCGCCCATCAGGCCATCGGTCGGCGATCCGGCAAACAGACAGGCCGCGCCTTCATTGCCCTGAAGCTGGAAGCGATCTTCAATCACCGATTTCGGCAGTTCGATCAGTTCTTTCACCCCGACAGCCACGTTGGCGGCATCCACGCGCTTCACCATACCGAGTTTTTCCGCCAGCAGCGAATTCACGCCATCGGCAAGGATCACCACGTTCGCTTCGAGAATATCGCCATCAGCTTCCACACCGACCACTTTGCCGTCGCGCTGCACGACGTTATCGACGCGGATCCCGGTGATCAGCTGCGCACCCGCCTCTTCCGCCTGCGCCATCAGCCAGGTATCAAATTTACTGCGCAGTACCGAATAAGAGACCTGCGACGCACTCGCCTCGTCGGCATTGAGATAGTCCATGGTCATCGCCCCTTTTTCGGTCATAAAGGCGAGTTTTTCATGGGTGATGCGCCGTTCAACGGGCGCAGTTTCAGCAAAGCCGGGAATGATGCGCTCCAGACTGTGGGCATAAATACGCCCACCGGTGACATTTTTCGCGCCCGCAGCGTTACCGCGTTCGATAACCAGCACATCCGCGCCTTCACGGGCCAGCACCAGCGCCGCCACCGAACCCGCAAGCCCGGCGCCGACGATAATGGCATCAAAGATATCTTCAGACATAACCACTCCAGAAGTCAGAAGACAGGGCGCGAAACGCCCTGTACAAAGGCGCTAGCGCGCTAACGCGCGGGTCAGCTCAGGCAGGATCTTCATCAGATCGCCCACGATGCCGTAGTCGGCATACTGGAAGATCGGCGCGTTTTTATCTTTGTTGATCGCACAGATCGTCTGCGCGCCGTTCGCGCCAACCATATGCTGGATCTGCCCGGAAATACCGACCGCCAGATAAAGCTCCGGTTTCAGCATCAGGTTGGAGATGCCGACATAGCGCTCGTGCTCCATCCATTTTTCGTTTTCTGCCACCGGGCGAGAACAGGCAAGCTCAGCGCCTATCGCCTGACACAGCGCCTCGGCAAGCGGGATATTCTCTTTGCTACCGATACCGCGACCCACGCTGACCACCAGACGCGCTTTGTCCAGGTCAACGTTGCTGCTCTGACGCGGCTTCGTCGCCGTGCGGGTAATGGCCACCGCAGGCGCTTGCCATTCGACTTTTTGCGCCTCGCCGCTAAGAGACGGATTCGGCTGTACGGCATCAAACGTTCCGCTACTGAGCGTCATCACCGCAAACGGCGAGCGGATGGTCTCTTCGCCAATCGCCAGGCCGCCATACACCATGTGTTTAACCGCTACGCCACCCTCTTGCGCCACCACCGCGCTGGCATCGTTAGAGACCGCCGCCGACAAGCGGAAACCGAGTTTCGCCGCCAGCAACTTGCCACGACGGCTGTTTGGCAACAGCACGAGACCATTGGCGCCCTGCTGGCGGAGGGTGTCGGCCATCACGCCCGCATAATCTTCCATCATGCGATCGTCCGGCTTGCCACACAGTTGCCATACCTGATTCGCACCCAACTGGAACGCCAGCGAGCTATCCGCGTCGCTGAGGGTGAACGTATGGATTTTTTCGCCTAATACCTGTGCACCACTCATCAGTTCCGGCAGGCGAGAAGGGGTATCGCTGAATACCCAGACACTGGAAAACTTGCTCATAACATCCCCTATTAGTTAATGATTTTGCGCAGATGATCGACAAAGCTGGCGATCTGCTCTTCGCCATCGCCTTCAATGATGATGCGCTGACGTTCACGCTGTTTCGGTGCGGCAACCTGCTGCGAAGAGGTGCTTTCCTGCGCGGTGAAGCCAATATCCGCCGGCGACCACACCTGAACCGGTTTTTTCGCCGCGCCCAGGATGGCTTTCATTGAAGGAATCTGTGGGGTATTGATATCGGTTGAGACAGCCACGACCGCCGGCAGCGGGATGGACAGCGTTTCGGTTTCATCTTCCAGCTCGCGCTCAACGGTGAGCGTGTTGTCGGTCAGTGACAGAATCTTGCTTACACCGTTCACTGCCGGGATACCCAGGGTTTCGCCCACCAGCAGGCTCACCTGCTGCGCATAAAGGTCAGAAGATCCGTCACCGCACAGCATCAGATCAAAGCCGGACTTCTGTGCCGCGGCGGCCAGCGCGGCGGCGGTGTGTTGCGGCAGCGCGTGTTCGAATTGATCGTCAATCACCACAACCAGTTCATCCGGCCCGCGTGAGAGCACATCTTTGCGGCCTTTGACGTTACTCAGCGCTTTGCCGCCCACGCTCATGGCAATCACCTGAGCGTCTGCGGCTTGTTGTTTTAACTGGCAAGCGGCTTCGATGGCGTTGAGATCGTACTGGCTAATCTTCGCATCCGCTTTGCTGAAATCTAATGAACCATCAGCGTTATTGATCGCAATATCCTGTTCATCAGGCACGCACTTGTAGCAAGTAATTATCTTCATTGCATCTCCAGAAATCATGAAGGGATCATCGTCCATATCGGCGGTGGTAAATATAGATATCACGCAATTTAATTCAGAAATAAAACAATAATCACCAATATTGAAAATGTCACACGCTGAAAAATACAACTTTCAATAATGTTATCTATCTCAACAATATTGAACAGTAAGTCTTTATTGATAAAAATTTCAATAGTGTTTAATGGATCACCAATATTGAAAGTTAACACCCTAAAATCGTCAGGAATACACAATCAAGACATTGAAAATTAACAACTAAACACAGAACGAGTGACAAAAAAGCCCATCCAACAAAGCGTGACAATCATCACAGAATGCACGAATTTGAATACCCATTATGAATTACTTTCTAACGCCACTTTGAGGTTAAATAGTTATTAATAAATTATTAACAATAATAGACAAAAAATGGAACAACCGGGAACGCTAAATAATTTTAGTCTTCACAGTGGAATTCACTCATGAAAAATGAAAAGAGAAAGTCAGGAATAGAGCCGAAGGTTTTTTTCCCGCCGTTAATTATTGTTGGAATACTTTGTTGGCTAACCGTTCGCGATCTTGACGCGGCCAACGTCGTTATTAATGCCGTATTTAGCTATGTCACCAATGTCTGGGGTTGGGCATTTGAATGGTATATGGTGGTGATGCTGTTTGGTTGGTTCTGGCTGGTGTTTGGCCCGTACGCCAAAAAGAAACTCGGTAACGAACCGCCGGAATTCAGCACCGCGAGCTGGATCTTTATGATGTTCGCCTCCTGTACGTCAGCTGCCGTGCTGTTCTGGGGCTCCATCGAAATCTACTACTACATCTCCACGCCGCCGTTCGCACTTGCGCCTAACTCGACCGGGGCGAAAGAGATTGGCCTGGCGTATAGCTTGTTCCACTGGGGCCCGCTGCCGTGGGCAACCTACAGCTTCCTCTCCGTGGCGTTTGCTTACTTCTTCTTTGTTCGCAAGATGGACGTGATTCGTCCCAGCTCCACGCTGGTACCGCTGGTTGGCGAAAAACACGCGAAAGGTCTGTTCGGTACCGTCGTCGATAACTTCTACCTGGTAGCGTTAATCTTCGCGATGGGCACCAGCCTGGGTCTGGCGACACCGCTGGTCACCGAGTGTATGCAGTGGCTGTTTGGCATTCCGCATACGCTGCAACTCGACGCCATCATCATCACCTGCTGGATTATCCTGAACGCCATTTGCGTTGCCTGCGGCCTGCAAAAAGGGGTCAGAATCGCCAGTGACGTGCGTAGCTACTTAAGCTTCCTGATGCTGGGCTGGGTGTTTATCGTCAGCGGCGCCAGCTTCATCATGAACTACTTCACCGACTCCGTCGGGATGCTGCTGATGTACCTGCCGCGCATGCTGTTCTATACCGATGCGATCGGTAAAGGCGGCTTCCCGCAGGGCTGGACAGTGTTCTACTGGGCATGGTGGGTGATTTACGCTATCCAGATGAGTATCTTCCTCGCGCGTATTTCCCGTGGTCGCACTGTACGCGAACTCTGCTTCGGTATGGTACTGGGCCTGACCGCATCGACCTGGATTTTGTGGACCGTCCTTGGCAGCAACACCCTGCTGCTGATGGATAAAAACATCCTCAACATTCCGCAACTGATTGAGCAGCACGGCGTGGCGCGCGCCATCATCGAAACCTGGGCCGCGTTACCGCTCAGCACCGCCACCATGTGGGGATTCTTCATCCTCTGCTTTATTGCCACCGTCACGCTGATTAACGCCTGCTCCTACACCCTGGCGATGTCCACCTGTCGCGAAGTGCGCGATGGCGAAGAGCCACCGCTGCTGGTGCGTATCGGCTGGTCAATCCTGGTTGGCATTATCGGTATTGTCCTGCTGGCGCTCGGCGGCCTCAAACCGATACAAACGGCGATTATCGCCGGCGGCTGCCCGCTGTTCTTCGTCAACATCATGGTGACGCTCTCCTTTATCAAAGACGCGAAGCAACACTGGAAAGACTAATTAAACCCAACACGATTAAGAGGTTAGAAGATGGATTTCAATTTGAATGATGAGCAGGAATTGTTTGTCGCCGGTATTCGTGAACTGATGGCCAGTGAAAACTGGGAAGCCTATTTCGCCGAGTGCGATCGCGACAGCGTCTACCCGGAACGTTTTGTCAAAGCGCTGGCCGATATGGGTATCGACAGCCTGCTGCTACCGGAAGAACACGGTGGACTGGACGCTGGGTTCGTCACCGTCGCGGCGGTATGGATGGAACTGGGCCGCCTCGGCGCGCCAACCTACGTGCTCTATCAATTGCCGGGCGGCTTCAACACCTTCCTGCGCGAAGGCACCCAGGAGCAGATCGACAAGATCATGGCCTTCCAGGGTACCGGGAAACAGATGTGGAACTCGGCGATTACCGAACCGGGCGCGGGCTCTGACGTCGGCAGCCTGAAAACCACCTACACCCGCAAAAACGGCAAGGTCTACCTCAACGGCAGCAAATGTTTTATCACCAGTAGCGCGTATACCCCGTACGTGGTGGTGATGGCGCGCGATGGGGCGTCGCCGGACAAAGCGATTTACACCGAATGGTGTGTCGACATGAGCAAACCGGGTATCAAGATCAACAAGCTGGAAAAACTTGGCCTGCGTATGGATAGCTGCTGCGAGCTGACCTTCGACGACGTTGAGCTGGAAGAAAAAGACATGTTTGGCCGCGAAGGCAACGGCTTCAATCGTGTGAAAGAGGAGTTTGACCACGAACGCTTCCTGGTGGCGCTGACCAACTACGGCACCGCGATGTGCGCCTTTGAAGACGCCGCTCGTTACGCTAACCAGCGCGTGCAGTTTGGCGAAACCATTGGCCGCTTCCAGTTGATTCAGGAGAAGTTCGCGCACATGGCGATCAAACTCAACGCCATGAAAAACATGTTGTTTGAAGCTGCCTGGAAAGCGGATAACGGCACGATCACCTCTGGCGATGCAGCGATGTGTAAATACTTCTGCGCCAACGCCGCGTTTGAGGTCGTCGATACGGCTATGCAGGTGCTGGGCGGCGTAGGTATCGCGGGTAATCACCGCATCACCCGTTTCTGGCGTGATCTGCGCGTAGACCGCGTCTCCGGCGGCTCTGATGAAATGCAGATCCTGACGCTGGGCCGTGCCGTGCTGAAACAATATCGTTGATAAGGCACGTTTCGTAGGCCGGATAAGGTGTTTACACCGCATCCGGCAATCGTGCACCGATGCCTGATGCGCTTCGCTTATCAGGCCTACAAAATCTGTCAGGAGCTATGTTATGAACCACCTACCTATGCCGACATTCGGGCCTCTGGCCGGATTACGGGTTGTCTTCTCGGGGATCGAAATTGCCGGGCCGTTCGCCGGGCAGATGTTTGCCGAATGGGGTGCAGAAGTTATCTGGATTGAAAACGTCGCCTGGGCCGACACCATTCGCGTGCAACCGAACTACCCGCAGCTTTCACGCCGCAACCTGCGCGCGCTGTCGCTCAATATTTTCAAAGACGAAGGCCGCGAAGCGTTTCTGAAATTAATGGAAACCACCGATATCTTTATCGAAGCCAGCAAAGGCCCGGCATTTGCCCGTCGCGGAATTACCGACGAAGTTCTGTGGCAGCACAACCCTAAACTGGTTATCGCCCATCTCTCCGGCTTCGGCCAGTACGGAACAGAGGAGTACACCAACCTTCCGGCCTATAACACCATCGCCCAGGCCTTTAGCGGCTACCTGATTCAGAACGGCGATGTTGACCAGCCCATGCCCGCGTTCCCCTACACCGCAGACTATTTCTCGGGGTTGACCGCCACCACCTCCGCCCTCGCGGCACTGCATAAAGTGCGCGAAACGGGCAAAGGCGAAAGCATCGATATCGCAATGTACGAAGTGATGCTCCGTATGGGCCAGTACTTCATGATGGACTACTTCAACGGGGGTGAAATCTGCCCGCGCATGACCAAAGGGAAAGACCCCTATTACGCCGGCTGCGGGCTTTACAAATGCGCCGATGGCTACATCGTAATGGAGTTAGTAGGCATCACTCAAATCAATGAATGTTTTAAAGATATTGGTCTCGCGCACATTCTGGGTACGCCAGAAGTACCAGAAGGCACACAGTTGATCCATCGCATTGAGTGTCCCTATGGTCCACTGGTAGAAGAGAAGCTTGATGAATGGTTGGCGGCGCACACCATCGCTGAGGTCCAGGCTCGCTTTGCCGAACTGCATATTGCCTGCGCCAAAGTGCTGACCATCCCTGAACTGGAAGGCAACCCACAGTACGTCGCTCGAGAATCCATCACCGAATGGCAAACCATGGACGGTCGCACCTGCAAAGGCCCGAACGTGATGCCCAAATTTAAAAACAACCCAGGGAAAATCTGGCGTGGAATGCCGTCGCACGGCATGGACACCGCCGCCATTCTGAAAAATATCGGCTACAGCGAGAGCGATATTCAGGCGCTGGTCGGCAAAGGGCTGGCCAAAGTTGAGGATTAACAGGATGCGTTAGCCGGGCCCCCGGCTAACCACCAGGACTATTTTGTGGGTGAATGCGCAATGGATATGGTTGGCGGGCAACACGTGCGGCAGATGTGGGATTGTCTGGCGGAAGTTTACGGTGAGAAAACGGCGCTGATAGTGGAATCCTGCGCGGGCGATGTGCAGCAATTCAGTTATGCAGCGCTCGATGCGGAAATCACGCGCACGGCAAACCTGTTTCACGCCCTGGGCGTGCGTAAAGGCGACAAGGTTGCCCTGCATCTCGATAACTGCCCGGAGTTTATTTTCTGCTGGTTTGGGCTGGCCAAAATCGGCGCGATTATGGTGCCAATTAACGCTCGGCTGTTACAGGAAGAGAGCGCATGGATTCTGCATCACTGTCAGGCACGCCTGCTGGTGACCTCCACGCGTTTTTACCCGATGTATCGCCAGATTCGCGCGGAGCATTCCACCCAACTGGAAACGATCTGCCTGATAGATGGTGAAGACGAAGAGTTTGATTTTCAGCGCATTAAGGCAGAGCAGCCAGCCACACTGCGCTATGCGCCGCCGTTAAGCCCGGAAGATACCGCCGAAATTCTGTTTACCTCGGGCACCACGTCGCGCCCTAAAGGTGTGGTGATCACCCACTACAACCTGCGTTTTGCGGGTTATTACTCCTCGTGGCAGTGTGCGTTACGCGCAGATGATGTTTATCTGACGGTGATGCCCGCGTTCCACATCGACTGCCAGTGTACCGCGGCGATGGCGGCCTTTTCCGCCGGGGCGACGTTTGTGCTGATTGAAAAATACAGCGCCCGCGCCTTCTGGAGACAGGTTCGTCACTACGGCGCTACGGTCACGGAATGCATTCCGATGATGATCCGCACGCTGATGGTACAGCCGCCTGCGCCGACCGACCGTCAGCATCGGCTACGCGAAGTGATGTATTACCTGAATCTATCGGTCGCGGAGAAAGACGCGTTTATCGAGCGGTTTGGCGTACGGCTGCTCACCTCATATGGCATGACGGAAACCATCGTCGGCATTATTGGCGACAGGCCCGGTGACAAACGTCGCTGGCCGTCGATTGGCCGCCCCGGTTTCTGCTACCAGGCGGAAATTCGCGATGACCAGAACCGGCCATTGCCGCCGGGCGAAATCGGTGAAATTTGCATAAAAGGCGAGCCGGGGAAGACGCTCTTTAAAGAGTACTATCTGCGCCCGGATGCCACCGCCAGCACATTGCAGGCGGATGGCTGGCTACACACCGGCGATTCCGGCTACTACGACGAGGAAGGCTTTTTCTATTTTATTGACCGCCGCTGCAACATGATTAAACGCGGGGGTGAAAACGTCTCCTGCGTCGAGCTGGAAAATATTATCGCTGCGCATCCCAAAATTCAGGACATCGTGGTGATTGGTATTAAAGACGATATTCGCGACGAAGCCATAAAAGCCTTTGTCGTACTCAATGAAGGAGAAACCTTAAGTCAGGAAGAGTTTTTCCGCTTCTGCGAAACGCATATGGCGAAATTTAAAGTGCCGTCTTATATGGAGATCAGAACCGACCTGCCCCGTAACTGCTCAGGGAAAATAATTAAGAAGAACCTGAAGTAACGACGCTGGCGGCAGTCATGCCGCTGAATATTCTCTGAAAACAAAAACGCACCTGTTTTTGTGGGGCCGCTATTGCCCACAGAATACAGAAAAAGGAGTGGAACATGAGTGATTCATTACATCTGACCCGTAACGGCGCGATTCTGGAAATAACCCTGGATCGCCCAAAAGCCAATGCCATCGATGCGAAAACCAGTTTCGAAATGGGCGAAGTTTTCCTTAATTTTCGCGATGACCCGACACTGCGCGTCGCCATTATTACCGGCGCAGGCGAGAAATTTTTCTCTGCGGGATGGGATCTGAAAGCCGCCGCTGAGGGGGAAGCGCCAGACGCCGATTTCGGCCCAGGCGGGTTCGCCGGGTTAACCGAAATTTTTGACCTTGATAAACCGGTTATTGCCGCCGTGAACGGCTACGCCTTTGGCGGTGGCTTCGAACTGGCGCTGGCCGCTGATTTTATCCTGTGTGCGGAAAACGCCAGTTTTGCCCTTCCGGAAGCCAAACTCGGTATCGTTCCGGACAGCGGCGGCGTGTTGCGTCTGCCGAAATATCTGCCTCCGGCAATCCTCAACGAAATGGTCATGACCGGGCGTCGCATGACGGCGGAAGAAGCTCAACGTTGGGGCATCGTGAACCGCGTGGTAGCGCAACCGGAACTGATGGCAAGCGCCCGCGAACTGGCTCAGCAACTGGTGCAAAGCGCCCCGCTGGCACTGGCGGCGTTGAAAGAGATTTACCGCACCACCAGCGAAATGCCCGTTGAAGAGGGTTACCGTTTCATGCGTAGCGGTGCGTTAAAACATTACCCGGCGGTGCTGCATTCCGAAGATGCTATTGAAGGGCCATTAGCGTTCGCCGAAAAACGCGAACCGGTGTGGAAGGGGCGTTAATCCGGCAATGCCCTCGCAGGCCGGATAAGGCGTTCACGCCGCCATCCGGCAATTCCCGGCACAGGAGTCACCATGAGCATATACGCCTTTGAAGGCCTGATCCCCGTCGTTCACCCGCAGGCTTACGTCCACCCCAGCGCGGTGCTGATTGGCGACGTCATTATCGGCGCGGGCGTCTACGTCGGCCCTCACGCCTCGCTGCGCGGCGATTACGGGCGGTTAATTCTTGAGGCCGGATCAAACCTCCAGGATGGCTGCATCATGCATGGCTATTGCGACACGGATACCATCGTGCGCGAAAACGGCCATATCGGTCACGGGGCAATTCTTCATGGCTGCGTGATTGGCCGCGATGCTTTAGTCGGTATGAATAGCGTCATCATGGACGGCGCAGTGATTGGCGATGAGAGCATTGTCGCCGCCATGAGCTTTGTCAAAGCAGGTTTTATCGGTACGCCCCGGCAGATGCTGGTCGGCTCCCCGGCACGCTTATTGCGAGAAGTGACCGACGAAGAGATGCACTGGAAACGGCTCAATACGCGGGAGTATCAGGACCTGGTAGCGCGCTGCAAAACGGGATTACACTTAACCGAACCGTTAACCGAAAAGGAAGAAAATCGACCGCGCCTGAAAGGCACGACGGAGGTACAACCGAAACGCTGATGTTGCCGGATGGCACAGAACCATCCGGCGATGCGGTCTTATCGACGCATACTCTTAGACAACATCATTTGCCATTTTTGCTCACGATTAAGCCCGGCTGGCGGTACCGCAGATATATGCGGCGTTTTCCTCACGCCAGCCATTTTTTCCCGCACATGATGATTGACTCGGTCATAAAGCTGAGAATCAATAGCCACCACTTTTACCAACCGCTGGCACTGACACCCTCGCCCCTCCAGCTTATTGGGGATCATTTTGACTTCACAGCTAATTTCTCCCACCTCAGAGAGAATATAGGAAAGTGTATTAATCGCTTTGCTGTGTTCAATATCGAAATGAATGGAGATCTCTCTTGCGGTTACCCAACGATCTTCTGCCATGATCCATTCGGCAATTAACAAGTAGAGTGGCTTACCAACACATTGTTCACTCATATTCACACCATTTTTACGAATTAAAAATCTGTTATGGCCTGCTAACATTAAGCCACACTAAAATCAGGGTTATGTGAAATGGTATGCGACTTAAATGTTGAGGGATGTGATCTAAATCGTGGTTGTTACATTGAAAAGAGATTAAGGCACCAGGAATGATCTGAAGGCGAAAAAAAACGGTTCCTTTTCAGGAACCGTTTAAACCGTCACGAGAAATGCGCTTACTTCGTAATTTGCGCGTGCATTTCCTGCACCGAAATCACTTTCTCTTTCGCATCCGCATTCAGCGCCATGGAGGTTGCAAAACCGCCGTTCAGGGTGGTGTCGTAATGTACCTTGTACTGCAACGCGCTGCGGCGAATCAACTTGGAGTCTTCAATCGCCTGACGACCCGCAGTAGTGTTGATGATGTAGGTGTATTCGCCATTCTTGATACGGTCCTGAATGTGCGGACGACCTTCATGCACCTTGTTCACCAGACGTGGGTTGATCCCCGCTTCGCCCAGCACAATCGCCGTGCCGTGCGTCGCGTCCAGCTCAAAACCATGCTTCAGCAGTTTCGCCGCCAGGTCGACAACACGTTCTTTGTCGCCTTCGCGCACGGAGAGCAGTGCGCGGCCCTGTTTCTTCATGGTGGAGTTACTGCCCAGTTGCGCTTTCGCAAAAGCTTCTGCGAACGTGCGGCCCACGCCCATCACTTCCCCGGTAGAGCGCATCTCTGGCCCTAACAGCGGGTCAACGCCCGGGAATTTGTTGAACGGCAGCACCACTTCTTTCACGGAGTAGTACGGCGGGATGATTTCTTTGGTTACGCCCTGTTCGGCCAGCGTTTTGCCTGCCATTACGCGTGCCGCCACTTTCGCCAGCGGAACACCGGTCGCTTTGGAGACGAACGGTACAGTACGCGCTGCACGCGGGTTAACTTCAATCAGGTAGACTTCGTTGTCTTTCACCGCAAACTGGACGTTCATCAGACCGCGAACCTGCAGTTCAAAGGCCAGTTTCTGCACCTGCTGGCGCATCACATCCTGAATTTCCTGGCTCAGCGTGTACGCTGGCAGAGAACAGGCGGAGTCACCAGAGTGCACGCCCGCCTGCTCGATGTGCTCCATGATGCCGCCAATCAGCACCATTTCGCCGTCGCAGATGGCGTCCACATCCACTTCTACCGCATCGTCCAGGAAGCGGTCGAGCAGTACCGGCGCGTCGTTAGATACGCTGACAGCGGTCTGGAAGTAGCGCTTCAGGTCGGCTTCGTCGTAAACGATTTCCATTGCGCGCCCACCGAGAACGTAGGACGGGCGCACCACCAGCGGGTAACCAATCTCTTTCGCTTTCTCCACCGCCATTTCGATCGCGGTAACGGTGGCGTTTGCCGGTTGTTTCAGTTTCAGACGGTCAACCGCATGCTGGAAGCGTTCACGGTCTTCCGCACGGTCGATAGCATCCGGGCTGGTACCGATAACCGGTACACCAGCCGCTTCCAGCGCGCGCGCCAGTTTCAGCGGGGTCTGACCGCCGTACTGCACGATAACGCCCTTCGGCTTCTCGATACGCACGATTTCCAGCACGTCTTCCAGGGTTACCGGCTCGAAGTAGAGACGGTCGGAAGTGTCGTAGTCGGTAGAAACAGTTTCCGGGTTACAGTTAACCATGATGGTCTCGTAACCGTCTTCACGCAGCGCCAGCGAGGCGTGTACGCAGCAGTAGTCGAATTCGATACCCTGACCGATACGGTTCGGGCCGCCGCCGAGAACCATGATTTTGTCACGGGTGGACGGGTTGGATTCGCACTCTTCTTCATAGGTGGAATACATGTATGCGGTGTCGGTGGCAAATTCTGCCGCGCAGGTATCCACACGCTTGTAGACCGGGTGCAGATTGTACTGGTCACGCAGCTTGCGGATTTCCGCTTCGCGCACGCCCGCCAGTTTAGCCAGACGCGCGTCGGCAAAGCCTTTGCGTTTCAGCTGACGCAGGAAGTCCGCGTCGAGGCCGTTGATGCCGACTTCCGCCACTTTCTCTTCCAGGCGCACCAGCTCTTCAATTTGCACCAGGAACCAGCGGTCGATGTTGGTCAGATTGAAGACACCGTCTACAGACAGGCCCGCACGGAACGCATCGGCGATATACCAGATACGCTCTGCGCCAGCGTCTTTCAGCTCGCGGCGAATTTTGGTCAGCGCTTCCGGGTCATCGAGGCTGACTTTCGGGTCAAAACCTGTCGCGCCCACTTCCAGGCCGCGCAAGGCTTTTTGCAGCGATTCCTGCTGCGTGCGACCAATCGCCATGACTTCACCAACCGATTTCATCTGAGTGGTCAGACGGTCGTTAGCACCGGCGAATTTCTCAAAGTTGAAGCGAGGAATTTTGGTGACCACGTAGTCGATGGACGGTTCGAAGGAAGCCGGAGTACGGCCACCGGTGATGTCGTTCATCAGCTCGTCGAGGGTATAACCTACCGCCAGTTTCGCCGCCACTTTAGCAATCGGGAAACCCGTGGCTTTTGAAGCCAGCGCGGAGGAGCGAGACACACGCGGGTTCATTTCGATAACAATCAGACGACCGTTTTTCGGGTTCACCGCAAACTGGACGTTGGAGCCACCAGTTTCCACGCCGATTTCACGCAGTACCGCCATCGAGGCGTTACGCATGATTTGGTATTCTTTATCGGTCAGCGTCTGAGCTGGTGCTACGGTGATGGAGTCACCGGTGTGGATGCCCATCGCATCGAAGTTTTCGATGGAGCAGACGATGATGCAGTTGTCGTTTTTATCACGCACCACTTCCATCTCGTACTCTTTCCAGCCGATCAGCGATTCATCAATCAGCAGCTCGTTAGTCGGGGAGAGATCCAGGCCGCGTTCGCAGATTTCTTCGAACTCTTCGCGGTTATAAGCGATGCCGCCACCGGTGCCACCCATCGTGAAGCTAGGGCGAATAATGCACGGGAAGCCAACGTCAGCGGCAACCGCCAGCGCTTCTTCCATGGTGTGCGCGATACCTGAACGTGCGGTATCAAGGCCGATTTTCTTCATCGCCACGTCGAAACGGCGGCGGTCTTCTGCTTTATCAATCGCATCGGCGGTCGCACCAATCATGGTGACGCCGAACTCTTCCAGCACGCCCTGACGCTCCAGTTCCAGCGCGCAGTTCAGCGCCGTCTGGCCGCCCATGGTCGGCAGCACCGCATCCGGGCGCTCCTTTTCAATAATCTTGCGCACCACTTCCCAGTGAATCGGCTCGATGTAGGTCGCATCCGCCATTTCCGGGTCGGTCATGATGGTTGCCGGGTTGGAGTTCACCAGAATGACGCGGTAACCCTCTTCACGCAGCGCTTTACAGGCTTGCGCGCCAGAGTAGTCAAACTCACACGCCTGGCCGATAACAATCGGGCCCGCACCCAGAATCAGGATACTTTTTATGTCTGTACGTTTTGGCATGGCTCTTATAACTCCTGATTATTTCGCGGACTGACGGTATTGCTCGATAAGCTCGATAAAGTGGTCGAACAGCGGTGCAGCATCGTGCGGGCCTGGGCTCGCTTCCGGGTGTCCCTGGAAACTGAACGCGGGCTTATCGGTACGATGAATCCCCTGTAGGGTGCCGTCGAACAGGGATTTATGCGTCACGCGCAGATTTTCAGGCAGCGTCGCTTCATCCACCGCAAAACCGTGGTTCTGCGCGGTGATCATCACCACATTCTTATCGATATCTTTCACCGGATGGTTGCCGCCGTGGTGGCCGAACTTCATCTTGATGGTCTTCGCACCGCTCGCCAGCGCCAGTAACTGATGGCCGAGGCAGATGCCGAATACCGGAATGTCGGTTTCGAGGAATTTCTGAATCGCGGTAATCGCGTAATCGCACGGAGCCGGGTCGCCCGGGCCGTTAGAAAGGAACACGCCGTCCGGGTTCATCTTCAGCACCTCTTCCGCAGAAGTTTGCGCCGGTACGATGGTCAGGCGGCAGCCACGGTCAACCAGCATGCGCAGAATATTGCGTTTCGCGCCAAAATCGTAGGCAACGACGTGGAATGGCAGCTCTTCTTCTTTTTTCGCTTCCGGCAATTCTTCTGCCAGCGTCCAGCTCCCTTGCGTCCAGCTGTAGGATTCGCGGGTGGTAACTTCTTTCGCCAGGTCCATTCCGTTCAGGCCCGGGAACGCACGCGCTTTTTCCAGCGCCAGCGCCGCATCGAGGTTATCCCCAGCGATGATGCAACCGTTCTGCGCACCCTTCTCGCGCAGCAGACGCGTCAGCTTACGGGTATCGATATCGGCAATCGCCACAATGTTATGGTGTTTCAGGTAGGAAGAGAGGTCTTCAGTATTGCGGTAGTTGCTGGCAATCAGCGGCAGGTCGCGGATAACCAGACCCTGCGCATGAACCTGAGAAGACTCTTCGTCAGCAGCATTGGTGCCGACATTGCCGATATGAGGATAAGTAAGAGTAACGATTTGGCGGGAATAGGAAGGATCAGTGAGGATTTCTTGATAACCGGTCATTGAAGTATTGAAAACGACTTCCCCAACCGCCGAACCTGTTGCCCCTATGGCCCGACCGTGAAACTGGGTTCCGTCTTCCAGAACCAATAGCGCTGACTTAATCAAAACACCCTCCAGAGAATATTCACTCACTTTATTTGCATATTAATTCACAACAGTGACATAAATCAATGCAAATCTGCTTACCTTTGAATTTCTGGCAAACGGCGGCATTCTAGAGAGAGCCCAGACAAAAGTCTACCTTAAAGGGCATTTTTTATTATTATTTTGCGCCACTGGCTTTAACTGGCGCTTTTAACAGGCAAAAAGATCATCTATCTCACATCAGAAAACGCTTGCGGGGCTGAAAGAATGTTAAAAACAGGTCAGGGCAGGGAAAAAGTAGACCAGATGGTCAAAATTTACATTTAAATAACCATTATCGCAGAGATAATTGAGTATTTTTAGCCATTCACCGCTTAATTCACATGAAATAGATAAAATAAAGGGCGATAAAATATCGCCCTATGCAATCAATAACTTACTGACTGCAATACCACATCACGATGGGTAATAAATACTATAATTCATTAAGATTAAGCACATCACGCATATCAAAAAGACCACTTTGCTTCGATTTAAGCCACAAAGCCGAACGCACCGCCCCGTTAGCAAAGGTCATGCGGCTGGACGCTTTATGTGTAATCTCAACGCGCTCGCCAATATCGGCGAACATCGCCGTATGTTCGCCGACGATATCGCCCGCACGCACGGTCGCAAAACCGATCGTGCCAGGCACACGTTCGCCCGTATAGCCTTCGCGGCTGTATACGGCACACTCTTTCAGATCTTTATCCAGCGCAGACGCAATCGCCTCACCCATTGCCAGCGCCGTGCCTGATGGCGCGTCCACTTTATGACGATGGTGCGCTTCAATGATTTCGATGTCGGTATAGTCGCCCATCACTTTGGCGGCTTTCTCCAGCAGCTTCAGCATGACGTTCACGCCAACGCTGAAGTTAGCGGCAAAGACAATCGCGATATCCTGAGAGGCATCGCGAATCGCCTGCTTGCCGGCATCATCAAAACCGGTGGTTCCGATTACCATGCCTTTCCCGTGTTCACGGCAGAACGCCAAATGCGTCAGCGTGCCTTCCGGGCGGGTAAAATCGATAAAGACATCAAAATCATCTTTAACCGCGTCCAGGCTGCTCTGAACGGTCACACCGGTTTTCCCCGCACCCGCCAGCTCACCCGCATCACTACCCAGCAGGCTGGAACCTTCGCGCTCCAGCGCCGCGCCCAACTGAACGCCGTCCATTGCCATCGCCGCCTGAATTAACTGGCGCCCCATACGTCCCCCGGCCCCGGCAATGGCGACACGGATTTGTGCATCATGCATAGCTATTCTCTTTTGTTAATTTTGCGTAAACCGTTCTCAGAGTAACCAGCCCGCCCGGAGGCCGCCAGCCGAAAACGCCCATAATTAGAATTAAATGATAAACAGAGGGGAATATCAGTAAAAGCCATGATTCATCGGGAAGGACGAATCATGGGTAAAGCTGAAAGGTTAAAGCGTAAACCTAACACTTTTCCACCGTTCAAATGGAAAGTGTCTAAATTATCTTCGTTTCCCAACAGAATTATTCATAGCATAAGAAGACGATTAAGGCGCCAGCCGCACCACCTCCGCTACCCACTCACGGAACCCTTCCACATCCAGCCCCAGCGCAACCTGCACATTCGCAGGTTGCCCAAGTCGTCCCTCAATATCCACCACAGTGGTTCCGGCGGTGTAGGTTCCCTGGGTCTCGACGGCGACAAAACAGGGTTTCAGAGTGAACAGTTCCGGCCGTACCAGCCAGGCGATAGCACAGAGATCGTGCATGCGCAGGCCGCTTTGCATACTGCCGCTGCGGTAGTGACTGAAGAGCGAATGCAGCATTTTTCCGGTTTTGTTGAGTGCCGGAAGGGTTGCCAGATATTCCGGCGTTAGCACCGCCTGGTTAGTCACATCCAGACCGCACATCACAATTTCCAGCCCACTCTGGAAAACTTGCGCAGCGGCTTCCGGGTCGATGGCGATATTAAATTCGGCGTTTGGCGTGAAGTTACCGCGCCCCGCCGAGCCGCCCATAATCACCAGGCGACGGATATTGAATTTGCACTCCGGGAATTGAGAAAGCAGCAGCGCGATATTGGTGAGTGGGCCGATGGCAACCAGTGTGACAGGTTCCGGTGAGTGCATCAGCGCATCACGAATGGCGATAAAAGCGGGTTTCTCCAGCGGTTGACGCTGATGTTCGGTAAAGTCGTAACCTTCCATACCGGACTGCCCGTGCACATAGGCCGCATCGCGTAGCGGGCGCACCAGCGGCGTTGCCGCCCCCTGAGCCAGCGGAACGTTCGCCTCCCAGAAATGCAGCAACTGGAGAGCGTTACGCGTGGTTTTTTCGACGGAAACGTTGCCCGCCACAGTCGTCATTAGCTGGAGATCCAGTTCCGGGGCAAACAACGCAGCCGCAATGGCGGCGGCATCGTCGATGCCGGGGTCGGTATCGAGAATAATCGGCAGGCGCATATTTCCTCCATAAAAAAATGCCAGACATTAAGTCTGGCATCTTGTCATGTTTATGATGGGAATAACTTACTCGACTTCACGAACATCCACACGCAGTTCCCGCGGCACTTCGAAAACAATGTTCTCTTCGCGCCCTTCCAGCGGGATGGCTTCACCGCCGCCGAGGGTTTGCAGGCGCGCAATCACATTCTGCACCAGGATATCCGGCGCAGACGCGCCGGCGGTCACGCCGACACAGGCGGCGCCTTTTACCCACTCTTCCTGAATATCCGTCGCATCATCAATAAGGTAGGCTGCTTTGCCCATCCGCTGCGCCAGTTCCGCCAGGCGGTTGGAGTTGGAGGAGTTTTTCGACCCCACGACCAGCACCACGTCAGCCTGTTCCGCCAGCGAGCGTACGGCTTCCTGACGGTTAGTGGTAGCGTAGCAGATATCATCTTTGCGCGGGCCAACGATTTTCGGGAAGCGTTTACGCAGCGCGTCGATAACGTCAGAGGTATCGTCAACAGAGAGCGTCGTCTGAGTCATAAACGACAGTTTGGCGTCGTTTTTAACCTCCAGTGTCCAGACATCTTCCGGCGATTCGACCAGGTACATTCCCCCTTCCGGGTTGCTGTACTGGCCCATCGTGCCTTCGACTTCCGGATGGCCGGCGTGGCCAATCAGAATCGACTCTTCACCACGACGGCTGGCGCGAGCCACTTCCATATGCACTTTAGTCACCAGCGGGCAGGTCGCGTCGAAAACGGTCAGATCGCGACTTTTCGCTTCGTTGCGCACAGCCTGAGAAACGCCGTGAGCGGAGAAAATCAGAATCGCGCCGTCGGGTACTTCGCTGATCTGTTCGATGAAAATCGCCCCGCGCTCGCGCAGGCTGTCGACCACATAACGGTTGTGTACCACTTCATGACGCACGTAGATTGGCGCACCATAAATCGCCAGCGCGTTTTCAACAATGCTGATAGCGCGGTCTACACCCGCGCAAAAACCGCGCGGATTAGCCAACAGGA
Source organism: Pseudocitrobacter faecalis (assembly GCA_003315335.1). GTDB lineage: Bacteria > Pseudomonadota > Gammaproteobacteria > Enterobacterales > Enterobacteriaceae > Pseudocitrobacter > Pseudocitrobacter faecalis. The sequence goes on along the minus strand of QNRL01000005.1, from coordinate 303,496 downwards.
TCTGCATTTCAGGCCTCCAGTACCGGATCGATCTCCAGTACTTCAATATCAAAATGAACGGTATGGTCGGCCAGCGGATGGTTGAAATCAACGGTGATAGAGTCGCCGTTGATTTCACGGATCACGCCTGGCATCTCGCTGCCATCCATAGCGGTAAAGAGCATGATTGCACCGATTTCAGGTTCGCCCGCATCCATAAACTCACGGCGGGAGAAGTACTGAATCAGGTCTGGCGACGAGACGCCAAACGCGGCATCCGGCTCCAGAGAAAATTCTTTTTTGTCACCCGCTTTCAGGCCCAGCAGATGTTGTTCCAGCCCTTCAGAGAGCGAGCCATCGCCCAGGCGGAACAGCGCCGGTTTGCCGTTGTTGCGGGTCGATTCGGCGGTAGAACCGTCATCGAGTTTCAGTGAGAAATGCACCAGAACGGCGCTGTTGCTCTGTACAGATTCAGACATGCAGGTTTGCTCTTTAAAATGGCGCCGCCTGTCTGCCCGGTAGCGCTACGCTTACCGGGCCTACAAGGTTCGCAATATATTGTAGGCCGGATAAGCGCCAGCGCCATCCGGCATTTTTTTATGCGGCTTTTTTCTCTTTGGAAGGTAAGAAACCTTCCAGCACGATCAACGCCGCACCGACGCAGATTGCGCTATCGGCCAGGTTGAAGGTGGCAAAGTGCCAGTCGCCGACGTAGAAGTCGATCATATCGACCACGAAGCCGTGCCACAGGCGGTCAAACAGGTTACCCAGCGCGCCGCCAATAATCAGCGCATAGGCGATGTTATTGAGCTTCTGGGTCGCCTTTGAGCGGTACATCAGCACCGTCAGCGCCACGCAGATACCGATAGCGATACCAGCAAAGAACCAACGCTGCCAGCCACCGCTGTCAGCGAGGAAGCTAAATGCCGCGCCATAGTTACGCGCATAATGCAGATTAAGCGACGGGAACAGCGGTACCGTATCCCCCAGAGCAAAGTTCTGGAGGATCAGGAATTTGCTGCCCAGATCGATAATCAGCACGACTACCACCAGCCACAGCCAGCGTAGCCCTGTTGAACACATCGATTTACTCATCAGGCAAACTTACGTTTTTCGCCATCACCGGCGATGTTGCTGACACAGCGTCCACAGATATCTGCGTGTTCCGCCACCTTGCCGACGTCCTGGGTGTAATGCCAGCAGCGCGGGCATTTCTCACCTTCGGCTTTGCTCAGGGATACTTTCAGCCCTTTGAGCAATTCGCTCTGCTGAGCATCAGCAGGTGCGGCACTATATTCCGCAACGTTCGCACCGGAGGTCAACAGGACAAATCGCAGTTCTTCGCCAAGCGCAGTCAGTTTCGCCGCCAGTTCAGGTTCCGCGTACAGGGTCACTGCCGCTTCCAGAGAACCGCCGACTTTCTTATCCGCACGCGCCTGTTCGATAACCTTGTTCACTTCGCCACGCACCTGCAGCAGCACGTCCCAGAAGCCGTCGTTCATGGCTTCGGTTTCGCCCAGACCAAACAGGCCTTCATACCATTCACCGGTGAACACGTATTTCTCGCGATCGCCCGGCAGGTAGCCCCAGATTTCATCTGCGGTGAAGGACATGATCGGTGCCATCCAGCGCACCAGCGCTTCGGCGATGTGATACAGCGCAGTCTGGCAGCTACGACGCGCCACGCTGTCTGCTTTCGCGGTGTACTGGCGGTCTTTGATGATGTCGAGATAGAACGAGCCCATTTCAACGGAGCAGAAACGCATCAGACGCTGTACCACTTCGTGGAAGTCGTAGGATTCGTACGCTTTCAGGATGTCTTCCTGCGCTTCTTTCGCGCAGCCTACCGCCCAGCGATCCAGTACCACCATCTCTTCAGGTTTCACCATGTCTTTCGCCGGATCGAAACCATTCAGGTTCGCCAGCAGGAAGCGCGCGGTGTTGCGGATACGACGATAGCTATCGGCAGCACGTTTCAGGATTTCGTCAGAAACGGCCATTTCGCCGGTATAGTCAGTCGATGCCACCCACAGACGCAGGATATCCGCGCCCAGCTTGTTCATCACGTCCTGCGGAGAAACGGTGTTACCGATGGATTTAGACATCTTACGGCCCTGACCATCGACGGTGAAGCCGTGGGTCAGTACCTGACGGTAAGGCGCTTTGCCTTTCATCGCCGTGGAGATCATCAGGGAAGACATGAACCAACCGCGATGCTGGTCAGAACCTTCCAGATACATATCCGGCGTATGGCCGCCAAATTCCGGACGCGCGTCAACCACGGAGTAGCTGGTTGACCCGGAGTCAAACCACACGTCCAGGGTATCCGGCACTTTCACGTAGTTATCTGCGTCATCGCCGAGGATGTCACGCGGGTCGAGATCCCACCACGCCTGAATACCGTCTTTCTCAACGTATTTCGCCACTTCTTCGATAAGTTCAGTGGTACGCGGGTGCAGCTCTTCCGTGTCTTTATGCACGAACAGCGACATCGGTACGCCCCAGGTACGCTGACGGGAGATACACCAGTCAGGGCGATTCGCAACCATCGATTCGATGCGCGCTTTACCCCAGGCCGGGATCCAACCGCTCAGATTTTCTTTCGCCAGACCATCCTGCTCGATGCGGTCGATCTCTTTGAGCGACTGAATACGCAGGCCTTTCTGATCCATGCTGATGAACCACTGCGGGGTCGCACGGAAGATGATCGGCGTTTTGTGACGCCAGCAGCAAGGGTAGCTGTGCTGCATTTTTTCAACGTGCAGCAGTGCGCCTTTCTCTTGCAGCAGTTCAACGATTTTATCGTTCGCTTTAAAGACGTTAACACCATCCAGACCTGGGTACGTACCCGCCAGGTAGGCGCCATCCGGGCCAACCGGGTTAGCGATTTCCAGACCATATTTCTGGCTGATAGTGTAGTCGTCCGGGCCGTGACCACCGGCGGTATGCACCGCACCGGTCCCCGCGTCCAGTGTAACGTGGTCACCCAGAATCGCCGGTACGTCGAAGCCCATGAACGGATGCTGGAAGCGCATCAGTTCAAGCTCAGCGCCGTTTACGGTGCCCAGCACGGTGTAATCCGCCGCGCCGATGCGTTTCATTACGCCATCGAGCAGATCTTTCGCCACGATAACGGCCTGGCCGTCAACCTGCACCAGCGCATAGTCGAACTCTTTAGAGAGCGAGATGGCGCGGTTTGCTGGCAGCGTCCACGGGGTGGTGGTCCAGATAACCAGAGACACCGGGCCGTTGACGTTGGCAACACCGAATTTCGCTTTTACCGCATCCGCGTCAACCGCGTGGAAGGCCACGTCGATGGACGGAGAGGTTTTGTCATAGTATTCCACTTCCGCTTCAGCCAGCGCGGAACGACAGTCGACGCACCAGTGAACCGGCTTCGCGCCTTTCAGCATGTGGCCGTTGTGGATGATTTTACCGAGCGCACGAATAATGTTGGCTTCGGTTTTGAAATCCATGGTCAGGTACGGATGCTGCCAGTCGCCCAGCACGCCCAAACGGATAAAGTCTTTACGTTGACCATCCACCTGGCCTGCAGCGTATTCACGGCATTTCGCGCGGAACTCAGCGGCGGTGAACTTCTCGCCCGGTTTACCGAACTCTTGTTCGACTTTCAGTTCAATTGGCAGGCCATGGCAGTCCCAGCCCGGTACGTACGGAGAGTCGTAACCCGCCAGACCTTTGGACTTAATAATAATGTCTTTGAGAATCTTGTTTACAGAGTGACCAATATGAATGCTGCCATTCGCATAAGGAGGGCCATCATGCAGAATGAAGGTTTTTTTGCCCTTTTTCGCGGCACGAATGATGCCGTACAGGTCATCTTCGGTCCAACGCGCCAGCATTCCCGGTTCGCGCTTGGCGAGATCGCCGCGCATCGGGAACCCTGTTTCCGGCAAATTCAGGGTAGATTTATAGTCACTCATTAGATTCTCGATTCCGTATTTAAACGTATTCAGGCATTAAGCCGGTTTTGAAAGCCCAAAAAATTCGCGGGCCGTTAATTCGTCACGCGCGATTTGCGCTTTTAGCTCATCCAGCGATGCAAATCGCTGCTCATTGCGTATTTTTTTACGCAGGATAACGTCTATATGGCGACCGTAGAGGTCCATTACAACGTCCAACAGATGCACTTCCAGTTGCTGACGCACGCCCGCAACCGTTGGGCGGGTACCGATATTGGCGACACCTGTATAAGATTTGTCGCCAAGCCCCGTCACTTCTACCGCATAAACCCCTTTTACCGGGGAGACCTGACGGCGCAGCGGTAAATTTGCCGTCGGGAAACCAATGGTCCGCCCCAACTCATCGCCGTGCACCACGCGCCCGGAGATAGTAAAAGGATGCCCCAATAAATTTTCAGCCAGTTCGAGCTGGTCATCCGCCAGCGCCTGGCGCACGGCGGTGCTGCTGATACGTACGCCACCTTCACAGAAGGTTTGTGTACTGGTGACATCAAAGCCGAACTCAGCGCCCGCCTTTTGTAATAACAAGAAATCACCCTGACGACCAGCGCCAAAGCGGAAATCATCACCCACAGCTAAAAACTGGACACCTAAACGCTTCACCAGCAGGTCGCGGATAAAGTCCTGTGCGCTCAGCGCGGCAAAGCGACGATCAAAACGCAGACAGACGACATAATCGACGCCGCTCTCGGCCAGATAGCGCAGCTTTTCACGCAGACGCGTCAGACGTGCGGGGGACTTATCGCCCGCAAACAGCTCCAGCGGCTGCGGTTCGAAAATCATCACCACGACAGGCAGATTACGCGCACGCCCTTCGGCACGCAGACCCTGTAGCAACGCCTGGTGGCCACGATGCACACCGTCGAAATTTCCAATGGTCAGCACACACCCGTGTGGGGCCTGACTGAGATTATGTATGCCGCGTATCAGCTTCATGTCTGGCTCAAAAGAGTGAAAATCGCCAAAGTATACCTTGTACAGCAGTCGACGTTAACCGGCGATTGCACCTTGTACAGGGAAAGAGACAATGATTTCATCAGCATCACGATAAAAGGCAAGAAAATCTGTGCCGGTCGTGCGAATTTTATGCCGGAAAGGCTGTATTCATCGACCACAAGCTGGTAGAATCCTGCGCCATCAATACGTAATGAAGCGTTGATACATTAACGGCGCTTATTTGCACAAATCCATTGACAAAAGAAGGCTAAACGGGCATATTCCTCGGCCTTTGAATTGTCCATATAGAACACATTTGGGAGTTGGACCTTGGCTAATATCAAATCAGCTAAGAAGCGCGCCGTTCAGTCTGAAAAGGCTCGCAAGCACAACGCAAGCCGTCGCTCTATGATGCGTACTTTCATCAAGAAAGTATACGCAGCAATCGAAGCTGGCGACAAAGCTGCTGCAGTTAAAGCATTTAACGAAATGCAACCGATCGTGGACCGTCAGGCTGCTAAAGGTCTGATCCACAAAAACAAAGCTGCGCGTCATAAAGCAAACCTGACCGCTCAGATCAACAAACTGGCTTAATCGCCCGCTTGTTATCGCTTTGTTGAAAAAACCCGCCTCGTGCGGGTTTTTTTACGTCTATGTTTTATTGTGCAAGCGCAAACAGCGCGGAATAGTCCCGGTTACAAATACGTTGCACCGCCGGATGCTGAATCATTCGCTCAGCAAATATGGCATGGTACTCCTCCATCACGCTTTCCATCCTGCCAATCTCAATAATGCTCTCATCAGCAAAGAAATCGTGCCCGTAAAGCGTCGGTGCCACGAAAATCGCGTTGTGCGCTGAGCCAAACGCTTTCATTAATGCGGCATCGTCAAACTCACCGAGAATTTCAACTTTCAGGCCCTGAGTGTTGAACCAGTTCAACAGTTTGCGCCCGAGCATTGAGCGGCGGCCTGGTATTAACAAACGACGCTCTTCCAGGCAGGCAGGAAACGGTTTCTCCGGCGGCGGGTTCATGCACCAGAAACTGACGCCACATTCGCCAATCTTCACCGAAAACAGCCCTTCCTGCTGGGTGGAGTCGATTGGACAATCGGAAATAATCATATCCAGCTTGTGCTGGCTGAGCTGTTCCAGCAGCATCTCGTGCGTCGATTCAAAACAACGCAGGTGAATTTGTTCATCTTCCACAACGGCCGCGTCCAGCACCCCACTCACCAGCCGTTTAGACAACGCATCCGCCACGCCCACATCGAACAGCAGGTTTGACTCTTTGCGGTAGTTGATGATATCGAGCATCTCCTGGCTCAGGGTGAACATCTTGTCGGCGTAGCGAAACACCAGTTCACCCAGTTCACTGGGCTCAATACCGCGCCCTTTGCGTTTGAAAAGCTTGCCCTGTAAACGTTCTTCGAGCGCTTTGATCTGCCCGGTGATGGTCTGCGGTGTCAGATACAGCGCTTCTGCCGCGCCGACGACCGAGCCCTCTTTATAGACGTGCCAGAAGTAATAGAGATGGTTGTAGTTAATGTGCGACACCTGCGGTTTCCTCCCTGAATTCGTCATCATATCGGATGGTGCTGACCCGAATCCGACCTACACGCTTCGGTAGGCCGGATTAGCGTAGCCGCCATCCGGCATATCATTCACACTAATTATGCCTGCTCAGGTTTGAGATGCATACGCAACAAACTGTATCCCACCACCGCCGACAGCAGTGACCCCAGCAGAATGCCCAGTTTCGCCCAGATAATCAGCTCTGGATCGACCGCGCCAAACGCGAGGCTGGCAATAAAGATAGACATGGTAAAACCAATACCGCACAGCAAACCGACTGCCATAATTTGCGAGAAATTCGCCCCTTCCGGCAGACGCGCCAGCTTAAATTTCAGGGCCAGCCAGCAGAAGAGTGAAATCCCCAGCGGCTTACCGATAAACAGACCCGCAATGATGCCCAGCGGCAACAGCGAGGTCAGTCCTTCCAGCGTCACGCCCTGGAGAGATACGCCCGCATTAGCAAAGGCGAACAGTGGCAGAATCATAAACGCCACCCAGGGGTGAAGCACATGTTCCAGTTGTTTAGCCGGTGATTTACCGTTTTCCGTTTTCAGCGGAATAAAGAAGCCGACAATCACCCCGGCAAGCGTGGCGTGCACGCCCGATTTCAGCACAGCCGTCCACAGGATCACGCCCACCAGAATATAGAGCCCGGTGCGGCGCACACCACTGACGTTGAGAATCGCCAGCACCGCAATGGCCGCCGCCGCAACCGCCAGGGACAACAGCGACAAATCATGGGTATAAAACAGCGCAATAATGACGATCGCGCCCAGATCATCAATAATCGCCAGCGCCATCAGGAAGATTTTTAACGACGCTGGCACGCGGCTACCGAGTAGCGCGAGCACACCTAAGGCAAACGCAATATCCGTCGCCGCCGGAATAGCCCAACCGCTGCTGGCGATTGGATCCTGGAAGTTGAACGCCAGATAGACCAGCGCTGGCACCACCATGCCGCCCAGTGCAGCCACCACCGGGAATATCGCCTGCCGACGCGTCGCCAGCGCGCCTTCAACCATCTCGCGCTTGACCTCAAGGCCAATCAGCAGGAAGAAGACCGCCATCAACGCATCGTTGATCCACAGCAGCATGTTTTTATTGATTTCAAGCGCGCCCACTTTCAACTGGACCGGCGTATCCAGGAAAGCATGGTAGAGACCACTGGTCGCGCCCATGTTAGCCAGAAGCATGGCGAGGCTCGCCGCAATAATCAGGATAATCCCGCCAGAAGCATCACTGTGAAAGAAACGCTGTAAATGTTTCACTTTTACTCTCTCTTTTACTGCTTATTCATCGATTAAACTAGGGTATCGTGAAAGAAAGATCGGCAAAATCAGTTTATAACTGGATTATAACTCAGTTTTTACGAAATAATTTTTGCGGGGTGCGCCAGCTTATTCAGTTGGCCGAAAGAAAAAAACCCCATGCAGGCATGGGGTTTCAGGTTTTACTGCTTGAGCAGAACGTTAGCGCGTCAGATCATCAAAGAACTTTTTTACGCCATCGAAGAAGCTTTTAGAGCGCGGGCTGTTTTTCTCACCCGTCGGGCCACCAAAACTTTCCTGCAACTCTTTCAGCAACTGTTTCTGCTTGTCGTTCAGGCCAACCGGCGTCTCCACCACCACGCGGCAGAGCAGGTCGCCCTGCGCGCCACCTCGGACGGATTTCACCCCTTTCCCACGCATGCGGAACAGCTTGCCAGTCTGAGTTTCACCAGGCACTTTCAGGTTTACGCGACCGTCGAGCGTCGGCACTTCGATTTCGCCGCCCAGGGCCGCCATGGCGAAGTTAATCGGCACTTCGCAATACAGATTGTTACCTTCACGCTCGAAGATGGCATGCTGTTTTACCTGTACCTGAACGTACAGATCGCCTGCCGGTGCGCCGTGCTCACCTGCTTCACCTTCGCCGGAAAGACGAATGCGGTCGCCGGTATCCACACCCGCCGGGATTTTAACCGACAGGGTTTTGGTCTTCTCAACGCGACCATGACCATGGCATTTATTGCACGGATCTTTGATAAGCGTACCGCGCCCCTGACAGTGAGGACAGGTCTGCTGTACGGCGAAGAAGCCCTGACGCATCTGCACCTGGCCTGCACCATGACAGGTTGGGCAAGTTTGCGGCTGGGTACCGGCTTTGGCACCGCTGCCGTGGCAGACATCGCACTCTTCCAGTGTCGGGATGCGGATCTCTTTGGTGACACCACGGACCGCTTCTTCAAGAGTCAATTCCATGTTGTAGCGCAGGTCGGCACCGCGTGAAGCACGCTGACGGCCACGACCGCCGCCGAAGATATCGCCAAATACGTCACCAAAGATATCACTGAAATCAGCGCCGCCGCCAAAGCCGCCGCCACCGCCCATACCACCTTGTTCAAAAGCAGCATGACCGTACTGGTCGTAGGCCGCACGCTTCTGCGCGTCGGTCAGGATTTCGTAAGCCTCTTTAATTTCTTTAAATTTGGCTTCGGCCTCTTTATCACCCTGGTTGCGGTCTGGGTGATATTTCATGGCCAGGCGCTTGTACGCCTTTTTGATTTCACGCTCTTCCACTGTTTTGGAAACGCCCAAAATCTCATAATAGTCTTGCTTTGCCATTGTTTTTTATCTGCCCCTAACATGCATGAACGGGCGGAGAGGAAACCCTCTTCGCCCGTGTCAGTAATTACCCAATCAAAGGGCGATTATTTTTTATCTTTTACTTCTTCGAACTCTGCGTCGACAACGTCGTCATCTTTAGCATTGTTCGCGGAAGCGTCAGCACCTGCTGCACCAGCCTGCTGCTGAGCGTGCTGTTGCTGTGCGATTTCCATCAGTTTCTGAGAAACCTGCGCCAGCGCCTGCATTTTCGCTTCGATATCGGCTTTGTCTTCGCCTTTCAACGACGTTTCCAGCGCGGTCAGTGCAGACTCGATAGCGGTTTTGTCATCAGCCGGCAGCTGTTCGCCTGCTTCTTCAACCTGCTTACGGGTGCTGTGCAGCAGATGGTCGCCCTGGTTACGCGTCTGAACCAGTTCTTCGAACTTACGGTCAGATTCAGCGTTGGCTTCAGCTTCCTGAACCATTTTCTGAATCTCTTCTTCGTTCAAGCCGGAAGAAGCCTTAATGGTAATTTTCTGCTCTTTACCGCTGTTTTTGTCTTTCGCGGAAACGTGCAGGATACCGTCAGCATCGATATCGAAGGTCACTTCGATCTGCGGCATGCCGCGCGGTGCCGGGTTAATACCATCCAGGTTAAACTGACCCAGAGATTTGTTATCAGACGCACGTTTACGTTCACCCTGCAACACATGGATGGTTACCGCAGACTGGTTGTCTTCAGCGGTAGAGAACACCTGGCTGTGTTTCGTCGGGATAGTGGTGTTTTTGTTGATCAGCGCCGTCATTACGCCGCCCATGGTTTCGATACCCAGAGAAAGCGGGGTAACGTCCAGCAGCAGTACGTCTTTCACTTCACCGGTCAGTACACCACCCTGAACCGCAGCACCAATTGCTACTGCTTCATCCGGGTTCACGTCTTTACGCGGCTCTTTACCAAAGAATTCAGCAACTTTTTTCTGAACCATTGGCATACGTGTCTGACCACCCACGAGGATAACGTCGTTGATATCAGATACGGACAGGCCAGCGTCCTGCAGTGCGACTTTCAGCGGGTCGATAGAACGGTTAACCAGATCTTCAACCAGACTTTCCAGTTTCGCACGCGTCACTTTAATGTTCATGTGTTTCGGACCGGTCGCGTCTGCAGTGATGTACGGCAGGTTCACGTCGGTCTGCTGAGCGGAAGAAAGCTCGATTTTCGCTTTTTCTGCCGCTTCTTTCAGGCGCTGCATGGCCAGCGGGTCGTTACGCAGGTCAATGCCCTGATCTTTCTTAAACTCGTCAACGAGGTAGTTGATCAGACGGGTATCAAAGTCTTCACCACCCAGGTGGGTATCACCGTTGGTTGCCAGAACTTCGAAGGTTTTTTCGCCGTCAACTTCGTCGATTTCGATAATAGAGATATCGAAGGTACCACCACCCAGGTCGTAAACCGCGATAGTACGGTTGCCAACTTCTTTATCCAGACCGTAAGCCAGCGCTGCAGCGGTTGGTTCGTTGATGATACGTTTGACTTCCAGACCTGCGATACGGCCAGCGTCTTTGGTCGCCTGACGCTGAGCATCGTTGAAGTATGCAGGTACGGTGATAACCGCTTCCGTTACCGGTTCGCCCAGGTAATCTTCAGCCGTTTTCTTCATTTTTTTCAGCACTTCAGCAGAGATCTGCGGCGGTGCAGTTTTGGTGCCTTTCACATCCAGCCATGCGTCGCCATTGTCTGCGGCAACGATTTTGTACGGCATGATAGAAACGTCACGCTGAACTTCTTCGTCCTGGAAGCGGCGGCCAATCAGGCGTTTAATCGCAAACAGGGTGTTTTGCGGGTTTGTCACTGCCTGACGTTTAGCCGGCTGACCAACCAGAGTTTCACCATCCTGGGTATAAGCAATGATAGAAGGTGTGGTGCGATCGCCCTCGGCGTTCTCCAGCACACGTGCAGTAGTGCCATCCATAATCGCTACACAAGAGTTGGTAGTACCCAGGTCGATACCAATAATTTTACCCATCTAAACGTCTCCACTAAAAATTCGGTCAACATGTGGTTGTGAATCTGTAATAAGGGCGAAACGTGCCGTTTCAACTACCCTGAATCGTTTTTTTTCAGACTCACCACTGCGGTTGACTACAAGATGGGGTCGTAACCGCATCCATCAAGGGGGAAAGATAAAAATTTTTTTGTATTGCTAAACACCGGGCAGAGAAAAACGCGATAGACCGAAAGCAAAGTTTTCGACATTTCATTTGTAGAATGAATGAATCAAACAAAATACATTCACTAAACGATTGATAATAAAAACGAAACCGGCACTAAAAGCGCAACACCGGCTGAGTGAAATCATTATCCTCCGGGGCATAACCCCCTTTTCATGCCAAGGATAATCATGACGCCATTCACTCATGCCTCCGCCAGCCTGTTGTTGAGCCTGCTGCTGGTCAACGTGGCCCATGCCAACGATCACAAACTGCTGGGCGTGGTGGCACTTCCCCGTAACGAAACCAACGATCTGACGCTTAAATTGCCCGTGTGCCGGGTTGTGAAACGTATCCAGATTACCGTCGACCACGGTGATGCGCAGCTTAGCGGTGCCTCGGTCTACTTTAAAGCGGCCAGAAGCGCCAGCCAGAGCTTATCGGTGCCATCAGAACTGAAGGAAGGTATTACCACGGAGTGGATCAACATAAACAGCGACAATGACAACAAACGCTGCGTGTCAAAAATCACCTTCTCCGGCCATACGGTGAACTCCTCCGATATGGCGACGCTGAAAATTATCGGCGATGACTAACTTCGCCTGTCATCCACATACTAAATACTCAGTAATTTATGAACGTCCCCTATCTTAACGATGACGACCTGCAGTTTCTTCAGCACTGTAGTGAGGAGCAACTGGAAAGTTTCGCCCGGCTGCTCACCCACAATGAAAAAGGTAAACGCCGTTTATCCAGCAGCCTGTTACATAACGAACTCTTTATGGCGATGGACGGTCATCCGGCACGACACCGGCAAAACTGGCAGTTGATCGCCGGTGAACTTCAGCATTTTGGCGGAGACAGTATCGCCAATAAATTCCGCGGGCACGGGAAGCTGTATCGCGCAATCCTTATCGACGTCGCAAAGCGGTTGAGTTTGAAAGCGGACAAAACGATGTCCACATGGGAAATAGAGCATGAACTGCTGGCACATTTTATTCGCCGTTGCTGGAAAAAAATGACCGATGCGCAGAAGGGTCGTTTTCTGGAAGCCGTTGAATGCAGGGTTCATGAGCTTGAAACGGTATTACCCCAGCTTATCCACTCCCCAAAGCTGGCACACGGGGTTTCACACCTGCTCGGGGATCAACTCGGCCATATTTTGCGCACCCACGCCGCTGTCAGCGTGATTGGTCATGGCATGATGCGCGGTGCGGGGCTTGGCGGCCCGGTTGGCGCGGCCGTCAACGGTGTGAAAGCCATGAGCGGCAGCGCTTATCGGGTGACGATCCCCGCCGTATTGCGTATCGCCTGTCTGCGGCGAGTCGTCAAAAATGCGCGTTTAAACGCGCATCAATGATAAAAGGGGGAAATATTTCATTTTCCCCTGATCAGATCATAGACAGCCACACTTCGCCTGATTATTATGCCGCGCCCCGCTGCCTATATTGTTGCGCGGGAAAATTATTTCACCATTTAATGATGATTTTTTTGAGGAATTATGGGCAACACTAAGTTGGCTAATCCGGCTCCGCTGGGTCTGATGGGTTTCGGCATGACCACTATTTTGCTGAACCTGCACAATATTGGGCTTTTCCCGATGGATGGCATCATCCTGGCGATGGGCATTTTTTACGGCGGTATCGCGCAAATTTTTGCTGGCCTGCTGGAATTTAAGAAAGGCAATACCTTCGGTTTAACCGCCTTTACCTCTTACGGTTCTTTCTGGTTGACGCTGGTTGCGATTCTGCTGCTGCCGAAAATGGGCCTGGCTGACGCGGCTAACGCCCATTTCCTGGGTGTGTACCTGGGCCTGTGGGGCGTCTTCACACTGTTCATGTTCTTCGGTACGCTCAAAGGCGCGCGCGCGTTGCAGTTCGTCTTCCTGAGCCTGACCGTGCTGTTTGCCCTGCTGGCAATCGGCCACCTGGTGGATAACGAAAGCATCGTCCATGTTGCAGGCTGGATTGGCCTGGTCTGCGGTGCCAGCGCCATCTATCTGGCGATGGGTGAAGTGCTGAACGAACAGTTTGGCCGCACCGTACTGCCGATTGGTGAATCTCACTAATTGTTGTTGCTCCTGCCCGCGGGCAGGAGCAATATCGGGCGTTAGTGCGCCAGCGTTTCCAGTTTCTCTTCCGATAATCCAGTCAACTGTAAAACCTGTAACCGTTCGAGACCACTCGCGATCATTGCTTGAGCGATTCTAAAGGTAGCTTCTTCGCGGCCTTTTTCCAGACCTTGCTCAATCCCTTGTTCAAGCCCCTGCACCAGACCTTCCTGCCTCAGTTCCTCAGCCAATGTCATGATAACCTCTCCCTGTTGCGATACGCCTTTCGCCAGCTCGCGAATAAATGCGTTTTTATCTTCGGTGAAACCGACCTGTAGGATATACGTCAGCGCCGTTCTCAGCTGACTGTCCGAAGTGTATCCCGCCTGCAAAAGCTTGACCAGCGATGCCGTCAAGGCCATCAGATCGCGCTGGCGGATATGCTTTTGCAGGAACTCAAGGATCGCGATGCGCCGATGGGTAAGGATAGCGTCATCCGGGACTTCGGTAATATCAACTAACGGAAAGGGAGCCGTGTAGACCCGTTTTGCCAGCTCAGCATCGGAAAATGCATCAAACCAGCACATTGAGTAGGGGTAGGGCCGCGTCGCGCCGTGGTAAAAAAGAATGGGGACAACCACCGGCAACGTTTCATGACCCGCTTCAATATGCCGCTGCATCGCCGCCAGCGAGTAACGCATCAGCCGTTGGGTCATCTGTTTATCCGGTTTACTTTGATGCTCAATCAGCGCGTAGAGGTAACCTTGTTGCTGGTTCATCTGCACCGACCACAGCACATCGGAATAGCGGGCGCGCAAGTCGTCTTCAATGAAGTTACCGGACTCCAACTGAAGTGTGCTTAAGTCACACATCGTGCGTAAATCTCGCGGAAGATGTATATCCAAAAAATCGCGCGCCGCATCGGGCTGCGTCATCACCTGGCGAAAAAACGCATCGTGCGGCCCAGTGGAGACTTTCCCTGTCATCATTTTCTCCTGTTAAGCTGATTCGCGGCGCAGTATCCACCCGCCGCGCGCACTTGTCAGGAATGCGTATCTAATCTGGAAGCCTGCTCGTAATTCCCCTCTTCCTGCGCCCGTTGACCATCCTGGCGCAGCGCGATGCCCAGCACCAACCCCAGTAACGACAATGCCAGTACGTACCATGCCGGAGCCAGCGGCGAGACAGTCATCAGCAACGTCACCACCACAGGCGTCAGGCCACCAAAAATGGCGTACGAAACGTTATAAGAAAAGGAGATCCCGCTAAAACGCACCGCCGGAGGAAACGCGCGCACCATGACGTAAGGCACCGCGCCGACCACGCCGACGCACAAGCCGACCAGCCCATAAAGCACAAACAGATGCTGCGCGCTGAGCCCGGCAAAATGGTAGAAAACCCAACTGGAGAGCCCCAGCAGCAGGCTGCCTGGGATAAAGGTACGGCTGGCTCCCCATTTATCCACCGCCAGCCCGGCAAGCAGACAACCCACGCAAAGCATGACCGTCGCCAGACTGTTAGCCTGAAGCGTCAGCGCAGGCGCGAAGCCATAGTGCTTTTGCAGCCAGACCGGCGACATCAGGATCACGACCACTATTCCAGCGGAGAGCAGCCAGGTCAGCAGCATTGAGATCACCACCGCCTTTCGGTGACGAACCACCACGGCCTTCACGGGCAACTCCTGTGCCAGAGCCTTGCGCTGCTGCATTTCGAGAAAAATAGGCGTTTCCTGCAACCAGCGCCGCAGGTACATGGCCACGAGGCCAAATGCACCGCCCAGCAGGAACGGAATTCGCCAGCCACCTTCATGAATCGTTTGCGCTGTCATGCTGGTGTTAATTAACGTCGCCACCACAGAACCCAGCAAAATGCCGATCGTTAGCCCTGCCGTCAGGGTTCCGCAGGCGATACCAATACGCCGCGCAGGCACATGTTCAGCGACAAACACCCATGCCCCCGGGACTTCGCCACCAATAGCCGCGCCCTGGAGAATGCGCATTAATAGCAGAAGCAGCGGGGCCACAAGCCCGGCGCTGGCATAGGTTGGCAGCAGGCCGATCGCCAGCGTCGGCACGGCCATCAGCAGAATACTCAGGGTAAACATCTTCTTACGCCCGACGATATCGCCGAAGTGCGCCATCACAATGCCACCTAACGGGCGCGCCAGATAACCCGCCGCAAAGATGCCAAAGGTTTGCACCTGGCGTAGCCATTCTGGGATATCCGCCGGAAAGAAAAGCTCGCCAATGACGGCCGCGAAGAAGACGAAAATGATGAAATCGTAAAACTCAAGCGCCCCACCAAGGGCAGCGAGCGTCAGGGTTTTGTAATCCTGTCGATTGAGAGGTCGTGCATAGTGTGACATGAAACCTTCGCCCCTTACGGCATATGTAAACTAAAAGTTAATATACCGTAAGGAATTTTCCACTCCAGCGGGGCGGAAGGTTATCTCAGGAATGCGTTACTTTCAGGCGTTCGTTTCGCGGCGCGCGCTTTTCGGGCGAAAAGCTGCTACCACCTGGCTGTCGGTTTCAATATACGGCCCTTCCAGCAACTGCACGCAGTAGGGCACACTGGCAAAAATACCGTTGACCAACACCTTACCTTCCGCGTCTTTAACGCCTTCCAGCGTTTCTTCAATCGCTTTCGGCTGACCCGGCAGATTAAGGATTAACGCCTGTTTGCGGATCACCCCAACCTGGCGGGAGAGGATCGCGGTCGGCACGAAGTGCAGGCTCACCTGGCGCATCTGTTCACCAAAGCCCGGCATCACACGGTCGGCAATTGCCAGCGTGGCATCCGGCGTCACATCACGACGCGCCGGGCCTGTACCCCCCGTCGTCAACACCAGGTGACAACTCATTTCATCCACCAGCTCGCACAGGGTTTGCTCAATGATCGGCTGCTCATCGGGGATAAGGCGCGTCTGGAGTTCAAAAGGGGTGGTCAGCGCTTTGCTCAGCCACGCTTCGAGCGCCGGGATACCTTTATCCTGATAAACGCCGCTGGAGGCGCGGTCAGAGATGGATACCAGGCCGATACGTAAAGTGTTCATAGTCATTCCGTTCAAACATGTACTGTTAAGCGAAATGATACACGGGAATAACGGGCGATCGCATGACACAGATAAAAAAATAACCCGCCTTCACAACGAAGCGCGGGTTATTTGTGCGGAACCTAAGACTGAATTACAGCAGGTCGCCGATCATTTTTTCCAGTTTTTCCTGGTCGATTGCAAACTTACGGATACCTTCCGCCAGTTTATCAACGGCCATCGGATCCTGGTTGTGCTGCCACAGGAACTCAGACTCGGTGATACGCGCCGGACGCGCTTTCACTTCGCCGGTGTAAGCCAGTTTACGCTCGATAGCGCCTTCGCTTTCAGACAGCTCTTTCAGCAGTGCCGGAGCGATAGTCAGGCGGTCACAGCCAGCCAGTTCCAGGATTTCGCCGATATTACGGAAGCTTGCGCCCATCACGACCGTTTCATAGCCGTGCTGTTTGTAATATTCGTAGATTTCGCTTACGGAAACCACGCCCGGATCTTCTGCCGGTGCATACTCTTTCTTGTCGGTATTGGATTTATACCAGTCAAGGATGCGTCCCACGAACGGAGAGATCAGGTAAACGCCTGCTTCAGCACACGCGCGCGCCTGTGCGAAGGAGAACAGCAGCGTCAGGTTACAGTTGATACCGTCTTTTTCCAGCTGCTCAGCGGCACGAATGCCCTGCCAGGTGGACGCCAGTTTGATCAGGATACGGTCATTGCTGATACCCGCATCGTTGTACAGTTTGATCAGGCGTTTCGCTTTAGCGATAGACGCGTCGGTGTCATAAGAAAGGCGCGCATCCACTTCGGTGGAGATACGGCCAGGGACCAGTTTCAGAATTTCCAGGCCAATGTTTACGGCCAGTTTATCGGTGGCATCGACAACCTGCTGCGCACGATCGCTGCTCTGGCTACGCGCCCAGGCAATCGCTTCGTCGATCAGTTTACGATACTCAGGGATCTGAGCGGCGCCCAGAATCAGAGAAGGGTTAGTCGTCGCATCCTGAGGCTGATACAGCTTCATCGCCGCGATGTCTCCGGTGTCAGCCACTACGGTTGTGTACTGACGTAGAGATGTCAATTTGTCCGTCATGATAGTGTTTCTCTTTAAACAGCTGTTAGGGGGATGTAACCGGTCTTCTTCGATGATATCACGCCCCACTTTGAGCGCAACTGCCGGAGCCCCAAGAGGGCAGAGTATGATAAACTGATTCATTCAACATTCAGGGCTGGCAACGGTTTGCCCTTTAATTGGTAACGCTTACACGGGCTGAATCGAATCGTGCTTTTCGCGGTTATTTTGCACATCGAACCCCTGTTTCGGCATAAACAAGAGGACGTTTAATGCCTGATTTCCTATCTTTTATCGGCGAAATCCTTTGGGGTTCCGTGATGATTTACCTGCTCCTCGGATGCGGAGTCTGGTTTACCTGGCGTACCGGTTACGTCCAGTTTCGCTATATACGCAAATTTTGGCGCAGCCTGCTTGGGAGTCTGACGCCCCAGGCAGGCGGGCTCACCTCTTTCCAGGTACTGTGCGTCAGCCTTGCCGCACGAGTGGGTAGCGGAAATCTTGCCGGTGTTGCGATTGCCATCACCGTTGGCGGCCCGGGCGCGGTATTCTGGATGTGGGTATCGGCCTTCGTCGGGATGGCGAGCAGCTTTGCGGAGTCGTCGCTGGCACAGCTTTATAAAGAGAAAGATACCAACGGCCATTTTCGCGGTGGCCCCGCATGGTATATGGCGCGCGGTCTGGGAATGCGCTGGATGGGCGTCGTGTTTTCCGTTTTCCTGCTGCTCGCCTATGGCCTGATTTTCAACACGGTACAGGCAAACTCGATGGCGCGCGCACTGGAGTTTGCCTTTGATACGCCGAAACTGCTCAGTGGCATCGTTGGTGGGCTGGTCATATTAGTGTTAATTACCCGCAGTTTGCGGCAACTCGCACGCGTCATGCAATGGCTCGCCCCGGTCATGGCGCTCCTCTGGGTTTGTGCCAGTCTGCTTATTAGTCTTTGGCATATCGTTGAAATCCCGGCCATTATTGAAATGATCATTCGCAGCGCGTTTGGCTGGCAGGAAGCGGGAGCCGGGGCGGTCGGTTACACGGTGAGTCAGGCGTTAACCAACGGTTTTCAACGTGGCATGTTTTCCAACGAAGCCGGGATGGGCTCCACCCCTAATATTGCTGCCGCGGCAGCCTCCTGGCCTCCTCATCCGGCTGCACAAGGTATTGTGCAAATGATTGGCGTATTCATCGATACCATTATTATCTGCACCGCCAGCGCAATGGTGGTTCTGCTGTCAGGGCATGATACTGAGATTGTCACACATAGCGGAATTCATCTGATTCAGCAGTCGATGAGCGTGCTGGTAGGAAGCTGGGGCGCTGGCTTTGTCGCGTTCATTATGACGCTGTTCGCACTAACCTCTATCACCGCCAACTACCTGTATGCAAAAAATAATTTAGCCTTTTTGAACCTGCATAATCGTGTAAGTATCTGGATTCTGCGTATGATAACCCTGGCAATGGTATTGGTGGGCAGTTTGCTCAGCCTGCCGGTGGTATGGCAACTCGCGGATATCATTATGGCGCTAATGGCAATCACTAACCTGACCGCCCTGTTACTGCTCTCACCGGTGGTACGCATCATCGCCCGCGACTACCTGCGCCAGCGAAAACTGGGCGTCCGCCCGGTGTTTAATGCCCGCTATTATCCCGATATCGAACAGCAACTGGCCCCTGGCGCGTGGGATGAACCGCCGCGTGAATAGCGCGGCAATCACAGCAATCGATCCGCTCACCCGCTTTTTTTGTTAAAGTTGAGTGAAATTTTTAGTAAGGACTGGATATGCTGATTCTGATCTCCCCCGCGAAGACGCTCGATTATCAAAGCGAGCTGGCGACCACACGCTACACCCAGCCCGAGCTGCTGGATCACTCTCAACAGCTGATTCGCGAAGCGCGGAAACTTTCCGCGCCGCAAATCAAAAAGTTGATGGGCATTAGTGACAAGCTGGCGGATCTCAACGCGACCCGCTTCCACGACTGGCAGCCTGATTTCACCCCGGACAACGCCCGTCAGGCGATTCTGGCCTTTAAGGGCGACGTCTACACAGGCTTGCAGGCGGAAACGTTTAGCGAGGCGGATTTTGACTTTGCCCAGCAGCATCTGCGCATGCTTTCGGGCCTGTACGGCGTTTTGCGCCCGCTGGACTTAATGCAGCCTTACCGCCTTGAAATGGGTATCCGTCTGGAAAACACGCGCGGCAAAGATCTCTACCAGTTCTGGGGCGACATCATCACGGAGAAACTGAACGCGGCGCTGGCAGCACAAGGCGATGACATCGTCGTGAACCTGGCATCCGATGAGTATTTCAAATCCGTTAAACAGAAGGCGCTGAAGGGCCGCATCATCAAGCCGATCTTCCTCGATGAGAAAAACGGCAAGTTCAAAGTCATTAGCTTCTATGCCAAGAAAGCGCGCGGGTTGATGAGTCGCTTTATTATAGAGAATCGCCTGACGAAGCCAGAACAGCTGTCGACGTTTAATAGCGAAGGGTATTTCTTTGACGAGACGTCATCCGCTCCGGATGAGCTGGTGTTCAAACGTCACGAGCAGGCATAAACAAAACGGCGCGGTAAATACCGCGCCGTAACAATGTTAACGATGCCCGTTCCCCTGACCAGGGCGATAATCATTTTTACCACCGTGATTACCGGGGCCATCGTGCTTATCGTAATGTTTGTTCTTATCACGATTATCATGATGCGGCTTTGGTGGCTTATGCGCATGCCAGCGATTATCGCGCCACTCATAGTGGTTATTCCAGTAATCGCGGTCGCGCCAGTGGGCGCCATCCCAGTAATTACCGTTATTATCACGGTCGCCAATCTGGAGCTTCACGGAAGGCACCAGGGTGATTTCTGCTGCATGAACCATCGCCGGAGCCGCCAGCATCATAGAGAGTGCAAGGATCACAGGTTTCAACTTCGACATAGGTAATTCCTCATTCATCATTCGCCTTTTGGGCCATGCGATAAGAATAACCTTATAGGACGACGGTTGTTATTCTCCGCAATCCTATTCTGCGATCGCCCGCATCTATTGGTAATTTCTGCGTTTTTCCTGCTTTTTCCTTCCACATTCTCTCCATAATTGCCCGCTTCACGGGCAATCAGGAGAGGACACCTGCAGATTACGCCTTGCTCATCATCAACTGGCGCAGCGCGGCGAAATCCGCCGGCAGATTGTGGGAGAGCAGCGGCAGGTCGGCGCGGTCTGCCAACGCTTTCGGCAGCGGCAGCGTTTCCTGCAGAATCTCTTCCACACTCTCTTTAAACTTCGCCGGATGCGCCGTGCCGAGGAACAGACCATATTCGCCTGGGTTGAGCTGATCGCGCAGCGCGCGGTAAGCCACCGCCGCGTGAGGTTCAGACAGATACCCCAGGTCGCGCAGTTCGCGCATGGTGGCTTTGGTGGTTTCATCATCCACTGCGGCGTAACCCAGCTCGTTCAGACGCCAGATTTTACGGCGGAACAACTCTTCCACACGTGGCCAGTTGTTCGGCTGGCTGACGTCCATGGCGTTAGACAGCGTCGCCTGCGTCGCTTTCGGCGCCCACTCGCCCTGTTGCAGGAAGCGCGGTACGGTGTCATTCGCATTGGTCGCGGCGATAAAGCGTTTCACCGGCAGGCCAAGGGATTTCGCCAGCAGGCCCGCGGTCAGGTCACCGAAGTTACCGCTTGGCACGGAGACTACCAGTTGATTACGGGCTTCCTGCGGCAGTTGCGCGACCGCTTCGAAGTAGTAGCAAATCTGCGCCAGCAGGCGGCTGATGTTGATCGAGTTAGCCGAGTTAAGCCCCAGCGCCGCTTTCAGTTCTTCGTCATCAAATGCCTGTTTCACCAGCGCCTGGCAGGCATCAAAATCGCCGTCGATTGCGACTGTTTCAATGTTGCCACCCAGGGTACAGAACAGTTTTTCCTGCAACGGGCTGATTTTGCCACGCGGGTAAAGGATAACCACGCGTACGTTCGGCAGGCCATAAAACGCGTGGGCCACCGCCGCGCCGGTATCACCAGACGTCGCCGTCAGGATGGTGACCGGTTTGTCGCCGCTGATATGGGTCAGCATCTGCGCCATAAAGCGACCGCCAAAGTCTTTGAATGCCAGGGTCGGGCCATGGAACAGCTCCAGACAACCGACGTCTTCCTGCACCTGGCTTACGGGTGCCGGGAAAGCAAAAGCGGCGCGAACGCGCTCTTCCAGCAGCTCCTGAGGGATTTCATCGCCGATGAACGCGGAGAGGATTTTCGCGCTGCGCGGCACGAAGTCCATTTCCAGCATCTCATCCACCTCGGTGAGGTTGAACTCCGGCAGGTCGTGCGGGAAAAACAGCCCCTGATTCTTGCCCAGGCCCTGGGTGATGGCCTGCGCGAAGCTGACCTGCTCGTTGTGATCTTTTAAGTTATAGAGTTTCATCGGTTATCCCACTACTCGTGCGCCCGCCGTGTCCAGCCGGCAAATATGAACGAAGCCTTCCTGATTTTGCAGATAATGTTTGCCCAGCCAGTCGGCCACGCGCTGCGCCGTGTCCGGCTTATCACACAGGGCGAACAAGGTCGGCCCGGAACCGGAAATACCGCAAGCGAGTGCACCAATTTCCGCCACCGCCTGACGTGCCTGGCTAAAGCCTGGCAGCAGCTTAGTGCGATACGGTTCGGCAATCACATCTTTCATCAATTTCGCCGCCAGCAAAGGCTGACGGGAATAACAGGCATGAATAAAGCCGGCCAGATGGCGGCCATGCGCAATACAGTCCTGACGGCGATACTGGGCTGGCAAAATCGCCCGTGCTTCCGCCGTCGACACTTTGATGCCGGGATACGCCAGCACCCACAACCATTCATCAAACCCCGGTACCTGCTGGCTGATGATGCCATTCTCTTCAATCATCAACTGCATGCCGCCCAGATAGCACGGCGCGACGTTGTCGTAGTGCACGCTGCCGGAGATGCGCCCTTCCATCTCGCCCATCAGGGCCAGCATGCGGGTTTCGTCCAGCGGCTTGCCGCAAAATTCATTCAGCGCCACCAGCGCTGCCACCACGGAACAGGCACTGGAGCCCAGCCCGGAGCCAATCGGCATGTTTTTTTCGAGCGTCATCGCCACCGGAACGGTTTTCCCGATTTCCTGGCAGTAACGTTCCCAGCACTGATAAACAATATTCTCTTTTGGCTCAGTCGGTAATTTATCGGCAAAGCGTCCGACATTACGCAGGCTGAAGCTTTCCGCCGCGTCTACCGACACGTTATCACCCAACAGGCTTCCATCGACAGGCGTCACCGCCGCGCCTAATACATCGAACCCGACGCTCATGTTGGCACTGGAAGCCGGGGCATATACTTTGACCATCTTAAACTCCTAACTTCCATGACAGGGTACGTAACAGGTCAGCGAACACCCCGGCGGCCGTGACGTCGTTCCCCGCACCGTAGCCGCGTAGCACCAGCGGCAGCGGTTGATAATAGTGGCTGTAAAACGCCAGCGCGTTCTCGCCGTTTTTGACTTTATAGAGCGGATCGTTGCCATCAACAGCGTCAATCTTCACGCGACACACGCCGTCTTCATCGATGTTACCGACGTAGCGCAGCACTTTGCCTTCATCACGCGCTTTCGCCACGCGGGCGGAAAACACGTCGTCGAGCTGCGGCAGGCGGGCCATAAAGCTTTCGGTGTCGCCTGAAGCATCAAAGCTTTCCGGCAGCACCGGCTCCACCACCATATCACTCAATTCAAGGCTACGTCCGGTTTCGCGGGCTAAAATAAGTAGCTTACGTGCCACGTCCATCCCTGAGAGGTCATCACGCGGGTCCGGTTCGGTATAACCCATTTCGCGCGCCACTTTCGTCGCTTCAGAGAAACTCATGCCTTCGTCCAGCTTGCCGAAGATAAACGACAGGGAGCCGGAAAGAATGCCTGAGAAGCGTTGCAGCTCATCACCCGCATTAAGCAGGTTTTGCAGGTTTTCAATCACCGGAAGGCCCGCGCCGACGTTAGTGTCATAGAGGAATTTGCGGCGCGATTTCTCCGCCGCGTGACGCAACTGGTGATAGTAATCCATCGACGAGGTGTTCGCCTTTTTGTTCGGCGTGACCACGTGGAAGCCTTCGCGCAGGAAGTCAGCATACTGATCGGCAACAGCCTGGCTGGAGGTACAGTCAACAATCACCGGGTTAAGCAAGTGGTACTCTTTCACCAGGCGAATCAGGCGGCCAAGGTTAAACGGCTCTTTTGCTTCCGCCAGTTCCGCTTGCCAGTTTTCAAGATTCAGGCCGTGCACACTGGTGAGCAGCGCTTTTGAATTCGCCACGCCGCACACACGCAGGTCGATATGTTTGTTTTTCAGCCACGCCTGCTGGCGCTTGATCTGTTCCAGCAGCGCCCCGCCGACGCCGCCGACGCCCACCACAAACACTTCAATCACCTGATCGGTGTTGAACAGCATCTGGTGCGTAACGCGAACGCCGGTTGTCGCGTCATCGTTGCTGACCACCACAGAAATAGAGCGCTCAGACGAGCCCTGAGCAATCGCCACAATGTTGATATTGGCACGCGCCAGCGCGGCAAAGAACTTCGCCGAGATCCCACGCAGGGTGCGCATTCCATCACCAACCACGGAGATAATCGCCAGCCGTTCCATGATCGCCAGCGGCTCCAGTAGCCCTTCTTTCAGCTCCAGGTAGAATTCATCTTCCATCGCTTTCTTCGCCCGCGCACAGTCGCTTTGCGGCACACAGAAACTGATGCTGTATTCGGAGGAGGATTGGGTGATAAGAACCACGGAGATGCCCGCACGCGACATGGTCGCGAACACGCGCGCCGCCATGCCCACCATACCCTTCATACCCGGGCCGGAGACGCTGAACATCGCCATGTTATTGAGGTTAGAGATCCCTTTCACCGGCAAATCATCTTCGCTACTGCTGCCACCAATGAGTGTACCTGGCGCTTGTGGGTTTCCGGTGTTTTTAATCAGGCAAGGGATCTGGAATTGAGCGATGGGGGCAATGGTACGGGGGTGAAGGACTTTCGCGCCGAAGTAGGAGAGCTCCATGGCCTCCTGATACGACATACTCTTCAGCAGGCGAGCGTCGGGTACCTGTCTCGGGTCGCAGGTATACACGCCGTCGACATCAGTCCAGATCTCACAACAGTCGGCACGCAGACAGGCAGCGAGTACGGCAGCCGAATAATCGGAGCCATTACGCCCCAGTACAACCAGTTCCCCCTTCTCATTACCTGCGGTGAACCCGGCCATCAGGATCATGTGGTCAGATGGAATTTGACTTGCCGCAATGCGACGAGTGGATTCGGCGATATCCACGGTAGATTCAAGGTAATGGCCGGTCGCCAGCAGCTTTTCGACCGGATCGATAACCGTCACGTTGTGGCCGCGAGCACGCAGCAGCCCCGCCATGATGGCGATAGAGAGTTTCTCGCCCCGGCAAATCAGCCCGGCGTTCACACCGTCCGGGCACTGACCCAGCAGGCTGATACCATGCAGAATATGTTTGATTTGGGCAAATTCGCTGTCGACCGTTTGTTTCAGTTCAGCCAGCGGGAATCCTGGCTGGGCCGCAGCAAGCCCCTGTAGAAGTTCGGAAAAAATGCGTTCGGCATCGTCGATATTGGAGAGGGCATCCACCCCGCCGATGGTTTTCTCAATCATCGCCACCAGGTGGTTAGTGATTTTCGCCGGGGCAGAGAGCACGGTCGCAACCTGCCCCTGTCTGGCATTACTCTCCAGGATATCGGCAACACGCAGAAAACGCTCTGCATTTGCCACTGATGTACCGCCGAACTTCAAGACTCGCATGGTTGTTACCTCGTTACCTTTGGTCGAAAAAAAAGCCCGCACTGTTTAGGTGCGGGCTTTTTTCTGTGTTTCCTGTACGCGTCAGCCCGCACCGTTACCTGTGGTAATAGTGGTGGTTGTCATGGTGATAATCATGCTGATGCGAATCATGGATGTTGTGTGCTCTGTTATTTTTACGCTGTCTGTGCGCTGTATCTATATTGGTTAAAGTATCTGACCGCTTAAGTCAACGAATTTTTAAGTTCGTCACGTTTCGCAACCACTTCACATCCCGCCATTGAGGCGGGAATTTTTAACTTTATAGCCCAACACTTCCGCAACAATATAGACCGTCACGCTAAAAAACAAAAAACTAACAGGATTTTACTCTGTGAGTTTTTTTTCAATATCGTGCAGCAAACGATGCAACATTGCCGTATCGCGCTGTTCAAGTAAGCCGATCCGCTGCTGCAGCCAGTCAGCCAGTTTTACATCATCGGCGACCTCAAGTTGAGACAGCAGCGCGGTGATTCTCGCACGTAATGCCTGCAGCTGGTTTTCCCCCCCGGTGACGACCGGTTGCGGCGCATGCTGCAACAGAGAAGAGAGCTGATAACAGTACACCATCACCGCCTGGCCGAGGTTCAGCGACGGGTAATCCGCCACCATCGGCACGCCAGTCAACACGTCAGCCAGCGCCAGTTCATCGTTGGTCAGCCCGGAATCTTCGCGGCCAAACACCAGCGCGGCGTGTCCCATCCACTGCGCTTTTTCCGCAAGCATCGGCAAAAGTTCCTGCGGCGTGGCGTAGTAATGGAACTTTGCCCGGCTACGCGCGGTCGTAGCGACAGTAAAATCAACATCATGCAGCGCATCGGCAAGAGTGGAGTAGCAGGTGATGTTATCAATGATATCGCCAGATCCATGTGCGACCCAGCGGGTTGCGGGCTCAAGGTGGGCCTCGCTATCCACGATGCGCAGGTCGCTAAACCCCATGGTTTTCATGGCTCTTGCGGCGGCGCCGATATTTTCAGCTCTTGCTGGTGAAACCAGCACTATCGATAAGCGCATTTAAAGTTCTCTTTCTGACGGGTGATGCGGCAAAAATGTGATGTAGTTCAACATATTGCGCAGCGCGAATTTACATAATTGCAACAAAAATCACTGAAATGATGTTTCATAACATATAAAAGATACTAAACTATTCATGATGGAAACTATGTGTTTTAATGTTAACAGAGCTTATATATCCTCATGTTTATAAATACTATTTTCGTGCCTTTTAGATCATCATCATTGGATTCAACGCCTTTATCAGTTAATCTACGCAACTAATTGAGTTGTGGAAAAAATGTGATAAGCGTTAGCATTTAGCAGCGATGATTTCACCAAACTGTTAACGTGCTACAATTGAACTTGATATATGTCAACGAAGCGTAGGTTTATTGGCTGTCTGGCCCCTCTTAGCCTGTTATGTTGCTGTTAAAATGGTTAGGATGACAACCGTTTTTGACACTGTCGGGTCCAGAGGGAAAGTACCCACGACCAAGCTAATGATGTTGTTGACGTTGATGGAAAGTGCATCAAGAACGCAATTACGTACTTTAGTCATGTTACGCCGGTGATGTTAATTTACGACATGCATCAGGCAGGTCAGGGACTTTTGTACTTCCTGTTTCGATTTAGTTGGCAATTTAGGTAGCAAACATGCAGACCCCGCACATTCTTATCGTTGAAGACGAGTTGGTAACACGCAACACGTTAAAAAGTATTTTCGAAGCAGAAGGCTACGATGTTTTCGAAGCGACCGATGGCGCGGAAATGCATCAGATCCTCTCTGAAAATGATATCAACCTGGTGATCATGGATATCAACCTGCCAGGGAAAAACGGCCTTCTGCTGGCACGCGAACTTCGCGAGCAAGCAAACGTAGCGCTGATGTTCCTGACCGGGCGCGACAATGAAGTCGACAAAATCCTCGGCCTGGAAATCGGTGCTGACGATTACATCACTAAACCGTTCAACCCGCGTGAACTGACCATCCGTGCACGTAACCTGCTTTCTCGTACCATGAACCTGGGTACCGTTAGCGAGGAACGTCGCAGCGTGGAAAGCTACAAGTTCAACGGTTGGGAACTGGACATCAACAGCCGTTCTCTGGTGAGCCCTAACGGTGAGCAGTATAAGCTGCCGCGTAGCGAATTCCGCGCGATGCTGCACTTCTGCGAAAACCCTGGCAAAATTCAGTCTCGTGCTGAACTGCTGAAGAAAATGACCGGTCGCGAGCTGAAGCCGCATGACCGCACCGTTGACGTGACCATTCGTCGTATTCGTAAGCATTTCGAATCTACGCCGGACACGCCGGAAATCATTGCCACCATTCATGGTGAAGGTTACCGCTTCTGCGGCGAACTGCAGGAATAATTAAAAACGGCGCGTTAAGCGCCGTTTTCGTTTTTGTGGGTTATCCAGAAGCAGCCCGGTGATGCTTCGCTTACCGGGCCTGCAAAGGCTTATTTCCAGATTCGCAGCTCATCACTCTCCCGCAGCCCTGCCGCTTTTGGCGACCCCAGCGCGTACCAGTCCAGATTGCGCGTCAGGAACATCACGCCGCACAATGCCATCAGCAGTACGCCCGTTCCCAGCAGCAACGAACTTTCCTCTGAACGCAACAGCGCCCACATCACACCATCAAGAACCAGCAACGCCAGCGTAAATAACAGGCTGCTACGCCAGCTATTCAGCACCGCCTGCAAATAGACACCATTCATTAACGCACCGACCAGACTCGCGGCTACCCATGCCGTGGTAAAGCCGATGTGCTCCGACAACGCCAGCAGCAAAAAGTAGAACATCACCAGAGACAGACCTACCAGCAGATACTGTATTGGATGCATGCGCCGCCCGGTAAGCATTTCAAAGACGAAGAAGGCCGTAAAGGTCAGGGCAATCAGCAAAAGCGCATATTTGGTGGCACGATCGGTCAGTTGATAGTGATCGGCAGGCGTTGCGATGGCAACGTTAAACGAAGGCAGATCCGGTGAGGCAAATTTGTCGGCATCGGCGAACTGCTCCCCCAGATTATTGGCAAACCAGCTGCTTTGCCAACGCGCCTGAAAACCGGTGGGGCTGACTTCCCGTTTCACGGGCAGGAAATCGCCGATAAAGTTCGGATGCGGCCAGTTGCTGTTAAGCACCAGTTCGCTGTTCCGCCCAAGAGGAACGACAGAAAAATTGCCCGTGCCACTCAGAACCAGCGAGAAGTCGAGGTTAAATTTCTTCGGTGTGAACGGGAAATCCGGCAACTTAACATGCAGCCCCTGCGGCTCCCCGGCAATTCCGGTGCCGGGCTCAACCTGCAACGGCGTTCCTTCCAGGCCTGGCGCATTCACCACGCCAATGCCACGCGTATCGCCCACAGCCATCACCATAAACGGTTTCCCTAATGTAATATTGGCGTGATTGAGACTCTCCAGCCGCGAAGTATCAAACTCGGCCTTAATGTTGACGTCCGTTTTCCACACCTGCCCTTCATATATGCCCACTTTACGCGGTTCGACGTTCTGATTGCCCTCAACCATTAACGACTCCGGCAGCCAGAAATGAATAAACGTGCGCTTTTGTGAGACTTCGTGGTTATTTTCCAGCGTGGTATACATTTCCGTCACCGGAATCGCGATCAGCGGCCCGACCAACTTCTGCGGGCCACTGGTGCTCCGGCTAATCGCCTCTTCCACTTCGCCACGGTAATCGGCACGCTCAACAATCAATCCCCTGATAACCATCAGCGGGATTAACAGCAACAGCATCGTGCCAATGAGGGTAACAATTTTTACAACCAGCGGTGATTTTGATTTCGACATAACCTTCTCCTTTGCAATGGCAGCAGAGTAAACGGGCTATGTGCGGTGAATTTGAAGTTATGTGAAGTGCCGGTGAAGTGTGAGCGTAGCTTCCACACCGCCCTGCTCGCAGTTATGTAATCGGGCGTCGCCGTGATGCAGGCGCGCGACTTCGCTGACCAATGCCAGCCCCAGGCCGCTGCTTTTGTGACCACTGGCGCGCGGCAGCGAATAAAAACGCTCGAAGATGCGCGGCAGAGCAAACTCGGGAATACCACAGCCTGTGTCGATCACCTTCAGCATCACGGTGTCGCCCTGCGTCTCGGCGCAAAGAGTGATACAGCCCTCCTCAGGCGTAAAATCGATCGCGTTATCCAGCAGGTTGCCCATCGCCTGCATCAGCAGTGCTTCGTCTGCCGCCACGCTCAAGGTTGTCGGTTCGACATGCAGCGCAATTTGTTTCGCCGCCAGCGTGACGCTACGTGATTCCTGTAGCTGGTTGAATAACGTTGCTACAGACACCGGCATGAGCGTAATCTCCTGGCGATTCTCCAGCCGAGCCTGGCGCAACAACGTTTCCACCAGCACCTGCATGCGTGCATTCTGCTGAAGAATATTGTCCGTAAAGCGCGCCACAACCTCCGGCGGCGGCCCTTCGCGTAAGATCTCCGCCGCACCGCGAATCGCCGCCAACGGGCTTTTAAGCTCGTGCGTGAGGGCATAAACGTACTGCTCGATATAATTTTTGCCTTCCAGCTTCAGGCGCATACTTTCCAGCGCCTGTGCCAGCTTACGCAGCTCACTGCTGCCCAGTTCCGGTAACGGAACCGGTTGTTCATGCGTGACCGAGTCGGCATAGTGCACCAGCTTACCGATAGAACGGTTGATCCACAGAATCACGCCGCCGCCAATCAGCAGCGCAATGCCCAGCAGCGCGCCTGCCGCCCACAGCATGCGACGCTCGCTACGCTTAATCACCGGCGCGATGGCGGCGTTAGGTTTACCAACACTGAGTACACCGATGATCTTACCCTTATCAACAATCGGCGCGGCGACGTACATCACCGTGCTTTCAGGATCGCGGGGATCCTGCGCAGTGCTGCGCGCGCCGTATTCCCCACGCAGCGTGAGCCAAACGTCATTCCAGCGAGAGTAGTCCTGCCCGACAGCAATGTTGGCCGAGTCAAAGACCACCCGCCCCTGCGTATCGGTCATGTAGACGTGATACTCATTGCGAACTTTATGGATACCGCTGATATTGGCGCGGAACGGCTGCGTGCTCAGTTGACGAAAAGCCTGCGCCAGTTTGCCCTGCGCCGGGTTACCCGCCAGCATGTCGTCACGCGCCAGCGCCGCCAGCAGCGTGGCGGTGTCAATCAGCGTCCCTTCCGTTGCGCGCCTCACGCCGGGTTTGATCTCCTGCACGAAGATCGACAACACAAACCAGCCCGCCACCGCCACAATCAAAAAGTAGCCCAGCAGTACGCGCATGCCGATGCGCATCAGGCTTTCACCAGACTGTAGCCAAGACCACGATGGGTATTGATAGGCTGCCGTGATGGGTCAATCACGCGCAGTTTAGCGCGCAGGGTTTTGATATGCGTATCGACGGTGCGATCGAAGCTTTCCGCCGCATCGCCCCAGACGATATCCATCAGTTGCTGGCGCGAATACACGCGCCCCGGCGACAGAATCAGCGTTTTCAGCAGCAGAAACTCATAGCGCGTAAGCATTAACGGCTGGCCGCACCAGCTCACCTGCGCGGCGGGTTCATCAAGCAGGAAATCTCCGACACGAACCTGCGCAGGCGGTGCAGAAAACTTTTGCAGACGACGCAGGATCGTGCGCACGCGGGCGCAGACTTCACGGGGCGAAAACGGCTTGGCCACGTAGTCATCCGCGCCGATTTCCAGCCCCAGCAGTTTGTCCACTTCATCGCTGCGGGCAGTAAGAAACAGCACCGGCAACGCCGCGTGACGCGCCAGCAACTGGCGGCACAATTCAAAACCGCTGATATCCGGCAGGCCAACATCGAGAATAGCCAGATCAGGCAAGGAGTGCCGCGCCTCTTCCAGCGCAGGCAGGCCGCGCTCAAACGCCCTGACGGTAAATCCCTCCTGCTGGAGCATGTAGATAAGCGTATCCGCGATGCTTATCTCATCTTCCACCAGCCATATCAGCGGTTGTTGCATACACGTTCCTTGTTATTTGCCCCACGGCATAATCGGCACCGCGCTAATGGCATTTTTCGGCGAACCATCGACCACTTTATCGGAATAAGTGAGATACACCAGCGCATTACGCTTGCTGTCGTAGAAACGGACAACCTGCAGCTTTTTAAAGACTAAAGAAGTCCGTTTCTGGAATACCACTTCACCCTGCGATTTCCCGTTTTTGATCTTATCGGAGAGTTCGATCGGGCCCACCTGCTGGCAGGAAATCGCGGCATCAGAGGTATCTTCCGCCAGCCCCAATCCCCCCTTAATGCCCCCGGTTTTTGCCCGACTGATGTAGCAGGTGACGTTGGTGATATCGGGATCGTCAAAGGCTTCAACCACGATTTTGTGGTCCGGGCCAAACATTTTGAAAACGGTATCGACCGAGCCAATTTGTTCCGCATGTGCGCTAAAACCGCAGACACTCAGTACCAGGCCCGCCACTAACTTCTTGTATTTCATATTGTTACCATTCCTGACGATTCGATTGAGTGATTATTCAACATTTCAGATATAACGTATTGAAAGATCACACCTTTACAAATAATACGCCGCAACCCAATGTAAAAGCGCATGAATGCACAAAAAAAACACTGAATGCTAAAACATCAAAAAATGCTATTATCCGCTACCTTAGTATCAGGCACCTATAATTTTAAGGACGAGGACATTATATGGATCAGGCTGGGATTATTCGCGATCTCCTTGTATGGCTTGAAGGTCATCTGGATCAACCCCTGTCGCTTGATAATGTTGCGGCAAAAGCGGGCTATTCCAAGTGGCATTTGCAGCGGATGTTCAAAGATGTCACCGCTCATGCCATTGGCGCTTACATCCGTGCGCGGCGTCTGTCGAAATCTGCTGTCGCGCTACGCCTGACCGCTCGCCCTATTTTAGACATTGCGCTGCAGTATCGCTTCGATTCGCAGCAAACCTTTACCCGCGCGTTTAAAAAACAGTTTGCCCTGACGCCCGCACTTTATCGCCGCTCGCCGGACTGGAGCTCTTTCGGCATGCGTCCACCGCTGCGCCTGGGGGAATTCACCATGCCGCCGTATGAGTTTGTGACGCTGCCAGCCACTCCGCTGGTTGGGGTGACGCAAAGCTATACCTGCAAACTGGAAGAGATTTCCGAGTTCCGTCAGCAAATGCGCGTGCAGTTCTGGCAGGAGTTTCTGGGCAATTCGCCGTCGATCCCGCCAACGCTTTACGGCCTGCATGAGCCGCGTCCGAGCCTGGAAAAAGACGATGAGCAGGAGGTGTTTTACACCACGGCGGTTACGCCAGATATGGCTAACGGCCACCTGAACAATTCGCATCCGGTGACGCTGGAAGGCGGCGAGTATGTGATGTTCACGTATGAAGGTTTGGGAACCGGGCTACAGGAATTTATCCTTACGCTTTATGGCACCTGCATGCCCATGCTCAACCTGACGCGTCGTAAGGGGCTGGATATTGAGCGCTTCTTCCCGCAGGATGAAGCGCGGGACCAGGAGCCGCCAATTCAGTTGCGCTGCGAATACCTGATCCCAATTCGTCGTTAACGCTGCAGTTCGTCTAACGCAGGTGCGTCCAGATGTGAGACGTCGCCTGCGGTTTCCACCACCCATCCCGACGCCAGCCAGGCACTCTGCTGATGGTCAATACGCGAAATCGAGCAGTTACGCAGGCGCAAACGGCGCTCCGCATACGCGGGCAGGCCGAGAATGGTGCTCACCAGACAACCCAGTGCGATACCGTGGCTGACCAGCAGCGGGCGGCTTCCCGGCGGCAGTTCCAGACAGCTTTGCAGCGCGCTGTGCATACGCTCGCTCAGCTCCTGCATAGACTCTCCTTCCGGGATACGGCCATTCGGCGTACCGTTGACCAGTTGACGACGCCACGCCTCTTCTTCCGCCGTTAACGTGTCGATATGGCGCTGTTCCAGCACGCCCATATTCAGCTCACGCAGACGCGGGTCAGCGATCACTTCGCATCCGCAGGCATCGGCGATGATCTCCGCAGTACGACGGGTACGCCCCAGATCGCTGGTAATAATATGGGTGATCCCCAGTGAGCGAACGCGATCGCCCACTTGCTTTGCCTGATCCTCACCTTTCTGGGTAAGTGGACTATCAGACTGGCCCTGAATACGCCGTTCGGCGTTCCACTGCGTTTCGCCATGGCGAACAAGGTATACCTGTAACATGTCTTTCTTCCGTATACTGCGGTGATGTTAAATCTTATGAGTTGTTCTGATTATGCACAATGTTGTCACAGCTACCACCAATCCTGCCAAAATTCAGGCAATTCTTGCTGCATTTGAGCTGATCTACGGTGAAGGATCCTGCCATATTGACGCTATCTCCGTCGACACTGGCGTGCCTGAACAGCCGATTGGCAGTGAAGAAACGCGTGCTGGCGCACGAAATCGCGTCGAGAATGCGCGCGCCCTGCGTCCGAATGCGGATTTTTGGGTGGCGATTGAAGCGGGTATTGATGAAGGCAGTACCTTCAGTTGGGTGGTCATTGAAAATGCAGAGCTTCGCGGTGAAGCGCGCTCCGCCACCTTACCCCTGCCGGAAGTGATTCTGGAAAAAGTACGTGAAGGGGAAGAACTCGGCCCGGTGATGTCGCACTACACCGGGATCGATAAAATTGGCCGCAAAGAAGGCGCCATCGGCGTGTTCACCAAAGGTACCCTGACGCGCAGCAGCGTTTATCATCAGGCGGTGGTGTTAGCGTTAAGCCCGTTCCATAACGCGATTTACGGGCAACGCACGTAAGTTTGCCCGAGGGTACGGATCAAGTAGGCCTGATAAGCGCAACGCCATCAGGCCTTGTTCACCGTTTTCGGCAACGTCTGCTCCAGCCATTGACGCAGTTCGGCCGGGGCGGATTTCAGGCTGTTCGAACCGCGAGTGATGGTGGCGATGCCCGCGCCTAACTCCGACTTCAGCTCACGCTGGCTCATCTCACCGCGCAGCAGTTCTTCAATAATGCGCACGCGCGTGCCCAGCGCTTCGCGCTCGTCCGGCGTCATGATCAGGTCGAGTAAAGGCAGTGCGTGCTCATCGGTATAGGCCAGACGAAGCAGTTCAACAAAGCGAAGCCACTCCTGATGCCGCTGTTCCGCGACGGAGGCTGAATAAGGTGATTGTTGGGTCATAGTATGCCGCCATGTTATGGCGGATGGCACAGGGCCATCCGCTGTATGTACTCTTCAACGAGTACAGCATAACATAGTCACTGCGGATCAGTAACGACGTTGCCACTCGCTGTCGCTAAAGATCGCCTCTTTTTCACCCATAAAGTGACGATAGTACGCGTCATAAGCCAGCACGTTCTTCACATAACCGCGCGTTTCCGAGAACGGAATGCTCTCAACAAACGCAACCGGATCGATTCGCCCGGCGCTGTTGCCAAGCCAGGTGCGCACGCGCCCCGGGCCGGCGTTGTACGCAGCGGAAGAGAAGATGCGGTTGTTGCCAAACTGCTGGTAAACGTATTGCAGATAGCTGGTACCGATATTGATGTTGGTTTCCGGATCCAGCAGCTGATTCTGGTTGCTGTAGCCCGGGATATTAAACATCTGCACCGTGTGCGTCGCCGTACCCGGCATGATTTGCATCAGGCCGCTCGCCCCTACCGGCGATTTCACTTTCGGGTTCCAGGCGCTTTCCTGGCGTGCAATCGCCATCGCATAGCTTTGCGGAATGTCTTTACCGGCGGTGTAACGCACAAAGAGATCGTTATAGGCAGGCGGGAAGCGCTCCTGCAAATTATCCCACAGCTTGCCGGCGATGGTCGCCTGCACGCTGAGATCCCACCAGCGCTGATCAAACGCGTAGCGCGCCAGCTGGGCCTGTTCGTTCTTCGTGCGGCTGCTGACCAGGTTCGCCCACTCGCTGCGCGCGGTGTTATCCATATCCCAGTACATCAGTTCACGCACGCGCGCCATTTCTGGGCCGTTCACCAGCAACGGCGAAACCGTGCCCTGTGGGCCTTCAATGCGCAGGGTATAATCCTCGCCCAGACGCTGTGCCGCCACCATCGGGTAGAAACCACGCTGAGTCATTAAGGATTTTAAGATCTCTTTCGCTTCGTCATCGCGCCCGCGCTCCATCAACAGGTCGGCCTGCCAGTAACGCCACTCGTCTTTCTCTTTGGCATCCATCGGCAGACGTGCCAGCCACGTATTCAGCCCACGGCGATCGCCCGTACCCAGCGCCATACGAACCCGACGCTCAATCAGCGACGTTGACTGGGAACGCATAATGGCGTCGTCGCGCCATTTTTCCTGCTCGGAGGTAACGTCAGTGCCCATCAAACGCCAGGCGACGATATCGCGCAGTTCCTGGGTTTGATCGTCATTAAGCTGCTGAGCCTGCACCAGCGATGGGATCATCAGTCGCGCGTTTTCCGCATCCTGACGCGCGACGCTGGTAAACGCCACCGCCGCCACCGAGCGGGTAAAATCGGTTGCGCCCGTGGTGCGCGCGAAGATCAGCACGTTGTTGGGATTGTTCGCAAGGTCGGTCACCGCCTGCGAAATGGTTTGATAATCTGCCGGCATCTGCGAGGCCAGCGCTTTGACCAACGAGGTATTACCCGCGTTCATCGCCAGTCGAATACGTTCGAGATACGCGAGCGGATCCTGCGTGCCGGACGAACGCCAGGCGCTGAACAGTTTGTCGCAGGCGTTGGGCTGGCTTTTACCCGTCAGCCAGAGCGCTTTCGCACCGTCCCAGGCCTGCTGGGTTTCGCCAACATTATATTTGGCGTAGTAATAGTTACACTGCGCTTCGGTGGTGCCGGGTTTATCCGGGCTGAAGGCCAGCAGGCCGCGCCAGTCTTCGCGTCGCGCCAGTTCATTCACAAAGCGGTTTTTGAGCGTACGCGCAGGCGGCAGCGTCGGGTTATCACGCACAAAATTGGTGACGGTAACGGCGGGTGTGTTCATCAAATCGCCGGCGATCTGGCGATATTCCAGGTAAGGATAAAGCGGGTATTCCCGCAACGTTGGCATCAACTGGCCCACGACGTCCATCTGTCGGTTATCCCAGGCCTGCTTAATCTGCGAATAGCGACTGCGCTGTTCGTCCAGTGAATCCGCGTGAGCCAGGTTGTTAAGTGACAACAGGCAAACACTGGCCGCTAACACGCGCCACGCCATCGGTTTGGCTTTTTTCACACGATCTTCCTCTAATCAATCACATGTTGCAGCTTCATGCCGCGTATAAGATATCTATTTCATGCTAACCACACATGAGGCAACGCGCCACGTTCTGGACACATTTTTACGCTTTTATCGCGTTTACCGCCTCGCTGGGATTAACGAACGAAAAAGGCTACACTTCGGCTTTGTATACTTACCATCAAAATAAAAGAGGCGAAGTCCAACGTGGCTCAATTCGTTTATACCATGCATCGTGTCGGCAAAGTGGTTCCGCCGAAACGTCATATTCTGAAAAACATCTCACTGAGCTTCTTCCCTGGCGCAAAAATCGGTGTCCTGGGCCTGAATGGCGCCGGTAAATCGACCCTGCTGCGCATCATGGCGGGTATCGATACCGATATCGAAGGTGAAGCTCGCCCGCAGCCAGGCCTGAAGATTGGTTACCTGCCGCAGGAACCTCAGTTAAACCCGGAACATACCGTTCGTGAATCCGTTGAAGAAGCGGTTGCTGAAGTGGTTAATGCGCTGAAAGGCCTGGACGAAGTCTACGCCAAATATGCCGAACCGGATGCCGACTTCGATAAGCTCGCCGCTCAGCAGGGCAAGTTTGAAGAAATCATTCAGGCGCACGATGGCCATAACCTGAACGTCCAACTGGAACGCGCCGCTGATGCGCTGCGTCTGCCGGACTGGGATGCCAAAATCGCCAACCTGTCCGGTGGTGAACGTCGCCGCGTCGCGCTGTGCCGTCTGCTGCTGGAAAAACCAGACATGCTGCTGCTCGACGAACCGACTAACCACCTGGATGCCGAATCCGTCGCGTGGCTGGAACGCTTCCTGCACGACTTCGAAGGCACCGTTGTGGCGATTACCCACGACCGTTACTTCCTCGACAACGTTGCCGGTTGGATTCTGGAACTTGACCGCGGCGAAGGTATTCCATGGGAAGGTAACTACTCCTCCTGGCTGGAGCAGAAAGATCAGCGTCTGGCGCAGGAAGCATCTCAGGAAGCGGCGCGTCGTAAGTCTATCGAGAAAGAGCTGGAGTGGGTACGTCAGGGCGCGAAAGGCCGTCAGTCTAAAGGCAAAGCGCGTCTGGCCCGTTTCGAAGAGCTTAACAACGTTGAGTACCAGAAACGTAACGAAACCAACGAACTGTTTATTCCGCCAGGCGCACGTCTGGGGGATAAAGTGGTGGAAGTCAGCAATCTGCGTAAATCCTACGGCGATCGCGTACTGATTGACGACCTGACCTTCTCCGTACCGAAAGGCGCGATTGTCGGTATCATCGGCCCGAACGGCGCGGGTAAATCCACCCTGTTCCGTATGATGTCAGGCCAGGAACAACCTGACAGCGGTACGATCACTCTTGGTGATACCGTCAAACTGGCGTCGGTAGATCAGTTCCGTGACGCAATGGATAACAGCAAAACCGTGTGGGAAGAAGTTTCCGGCGGGCTGGATATCATGAAGATCGGCAACACCGAGATGCCAAGCCGCGCGTACGTTGGTCGTTTTAACTTTAAAGGCGTTGACCAGGGGAAACGTGTGGGCGAGCTGTCCGGCGGTGAGCGCGGTCGTCTGCACCTGGCAAAACTGTTGCAGGTAGGCGGCAACGTCCTGCTGCTCGATGAACCGACCAACGACCTGGATATCGAGACCCTGCGCGCGCTGGAAAACGCCCTGCTGGAATTCCCGGGCTGCGCGATGGTTATCTCGCACGACCGTTGGTTCCTTGACCGTATCGCGACGCACATTCTGGATTACCAGGATGAGGGTAAAGTGGAATTCTTCGAAGGTAACTTTACCGAATACGAAGAGTATAAGAAACGCACGCTGGGCGCTGATGCGCTGGAGCCGAAGCGTATCAAGTACAAACGTATTGCGAAGTAAATCATCCATGCCGGGCTTACGCCCGGCATTCTTTTAAGCTTATCCCGCTTCACCCATCAGTTGCTTCACCAACTCCACGCAGCGCAGGAAGCGTGCATCGTAGTCCGCCTCTTCCACATGCACGAACTCAATGTTGTTCTCTTTGAGCATCGATACCAGCAGCGACTGAAACTCTTTGCGATCAACAGAGCTGCCGAGGCTGCGCAGTCCATCGTTGATCCACGGCGTGTTGTTCTCCAGCAAGATGACGAGGTCGAAACGGTATTCGTCGATCATCGCCTGCACAAAGGGATGCTCGCGGCCTTCATATTTTTTGCAGAACGCCTGGGTACTGACAAAATCGGTATCGATAAACGTCACTTTATTGGCGTATTTCACTGCAAAATCAATGTACTGTGCATGACCGAGCGCGATTTTATCGTAATCGGAATATTGCAGCGCCATCTCATCACCGCCCAGATGCGAGAAGACATAATCTCGGCCATACTCCCAGGCGCTGGAGGTATTGAAGATGTTCGCAAGCTTATTCACCAGCGTTGATTTACCGCTCGATTCGCCGCCAAGAATCGCCACCGTACGCACAAAGAACGGCTTCACTTCGGTCGGGATGTATTCCCAGTAGCGAAACGGGTTCTCACGAATCTGCCCGCCGCTGATGTTCATGAAGGTTCGCTTCGGATCGACC
Source organism: Pseudocitrobacter faecalis (assembly GCA_003315335.1). Lineage (GTDB taxonomy): Bacteria > Pseudomonadota > Gammaproteobacteria > Enterobacterales > Enterobacteriaceae > Pseudocitrobacter > Pseudocitrobacter faecalis. Next base: position 264,473 of record QNRL01000005.1, on the reverse strand, counting down.
AGCACGGTTTTGATGCCGAGATGTTCAATGTACTGCGGCGCGTCCAGCTCTTCGGAGGTGTAGATAACATCGGGTTGGATGCCCTTCTCTTCCATGAAGGCTTTCATGCCGCGGCTCCAGACATCCCAGCCGTGCGGGTATGGCTCCATGCCTTCTTCATTGAAGGCGTGGATGCGAATATTTTTCTGGTATTTAAAGGTTTGCAGCAACCACCGCAGGCGATCCGGGACGGTAGGCTGTTGCGACATCGCGCTTTGCTCAAACAACGTGCGGTCGCGCACATCATCGTAACCCATGATGATATGCAGCTCGTCCACCTGGCTACAGGCGCGCTGAATCAGGTAAATGTGGCCGGTATGCAGTGGGTAAAACTTGCCGAAGACCACGCCAACGGTCTTTTGCAGACGCGGAAATTCCAGGCCTAAAAAGCGATGCAATGCTTCGAGTTTCTGCGCGCTTGGGCTTTTGATTTTGGCGTTCAATAACTGACTAAGATAGCCCTTGGTCATGCCGCTGGCGTCAGCTACTTGCTGTAGCGTGCAGCCTTTCTGACGGATCGCGGTTTTAAGATAGTCAAACGATGACACAAGAGCCTCCTGCTGATGGGGATAAACGATGGTAAAACAATTGTATGCCGCATCCGGCATCATTGCTGAACTGCGCCTGATGCGCTGCGCTTATCAGGCCTACAATCTGGTAGGCCGGATAAGGCGTTTACGCCGCATCCGGCATCGGCGCGGGGTTAATTATAAGTCGTCAAAGACGTTTAGCGCATCCGCGAGTTTTTTCACACCGAACACCTGCATGCCTTCGGGCGGTTTTTTGGGCACGTTCGCGGCTGGCACAATCGCGCGGCGGAAGCCATGTTTGGCGGCCTCGGAAATACGCTCCTGCCCGCTCGGTACCGGGCGAATTTCCCCGGCAAGGCCCACCTCACCAAATACCACGAGATCCTGCGGCAGCGGCCTGTCGCGCAGGCTGGAGACCATCGCCAACAGCAGCGCCAGGTCGGCGCTGGTTTCGGTGACCTTCACGCCGCCGACCACGTTAACGAACACGTCCTGATCCGCCATCTGCAAACCACCGTGACGATGCAGCACCGCCAGCAGAATCGCCAGACGGTTCTGCTCCAGCCCGACCGCAACGCGACGCGGGTTCGCCATCATAGAGTGATCCACCAGCGCCTGAATCTCAACCAGCAGCGGACGCGTACCTTCCCACACCACCATCACTGAACTGCCGGAGGTCACTTCATCGCCACGGCTCAGGAAAATAGCTGACGGGTTGCTGACTTCACGCAGCCCCTGCTCGGTCATCGCGAACACGCCCAGTTCATTCACCGCACCAAAACGGTTTTTATGGCTGCGTAGGGTGCGAAAGCGCGAATCAGCATCGCCGTCCAGCAGCACCGAGCAGTCGATACAGTGTTCCAGCACCTTCGGGCCCGCCAGTGAACCATCTTTGGTCACGTGGCCGACCATCACAATCGCCACACCGCGCGTTTTGGCAAAGCGCGTCAAATAAGCAGCCGTTTCGCGCACCTGCGCCACGCTGCCCGGCGAAGACTGAATATCCGCCATGTGCATCACCTGGATGGAGTCGATAACCATCAGCTTCGGCTGCTCTTCCTCGGCGATCATACAAATCTGTTCGATGCTGGTTTCCGAGAGCATATTGAGATTCGCTGTCGGCAGGCCAAGACGATGCGCGCGCATCGCCACCTGCTGCAAAGATTCTTCCCCGGTGACGTACAGGGTTTTCATCTGCTCGGCAAGCTTGCACAACGTTTGCAGCAGCAGTGTCGATTTCCCCGCGCCAGGGTTACCGCCGATAAGAATCGCACTGCCCGGCACGACGCCACCGCCCAGTACGCGGTCAAACTCTTTAAAACCGGTCGAGAAGCGCGGCAACTCTTCCAGACTAATATCCGACAGTTTCTGCACTTTCGACACGCCAGCGCTGCCCGCATAACCGCTCAGACGTTCATTACGCGCCACGGTAGGCGAAGCAGCAACGCGCACTTCGGTGATGGTGTTCCAGGCATGGCAGGCGCTGCACTGCCCCTGCCAGCGCGGGTAATCCGCACCACATTCATTACAAACAAATGCGCGTTTTGGAGCTTTCGCCACGTTTTACCTCTTATTCCTGATTCAGGCTGCCCGTCAGAATGCACAGCACCCCAATCAGATCAGCGTGACGGATGGTGACTTCCGTCTGTTCATTAACTTTCGGCTTGGCGTGATAGGCAATGCCCAGCCCCGCCGCTTTGATCATCGGTAGATCGTTCGCGCCATCGCCAATGGCGACGGTCTGCTCTTTCGGGATGTCATACTGCTCAGCAAGGCGCTGTAGTGTATTGGCTTTATATTTCGCATCAACAATATCGCCCACCACTTCCCCCGTCAGCACGCCATCCATAATGCCCAGTTCGTTGGCAACCGCGGCGGTCAGGCGCAGCTTATCGCGCAGATACTCCGCGAAGAAGGTAAAACCGCCGGAGGCAATCGCCACTTTCCAGCCCAGCGATTCCAGCTTCAGCACCAGTTGGGTTAAGCCCGGCATTAACGGCAGGTCGTCGCGCACCTGACGCAGAATATTGGCATCTGCGCCCTTCAGCGTGGCAACACGCTGGCGCAGGCTGGCGGCGAAGTCGAGTTCACCACGCATCGCACGCTCGGTCACTTCCGAAACCAGCTCGCCCGTCCCCGCCAGTTTGGCGATTTCATCAATGCACTCGATCTGGATGGCTGTTGAGTCCATATCCATGACCAGTAATCCTGGCGTACGCAGGTGTGGGATTTTCCCCAGCGGTGCCACATCCAGCCCGGCGTCGTGCGCCAGTTTGGTCGCGCGCGGCGTTAATGACCCGGCCAGACGAATAACCTGATAATCTTCCACACACCAGGCTGCAACAATCACCATTGCCGCGCCCAGTTTGCGCTGATAAGAGGTTAACTGGCGTTTATCCAGCCCACGGCCGTAGAGCAACCAGCCGCTGCGCCCGGCGTGATAATCCAGTGGCATCACTTCATCGCCACTTAAAGAAAGCGGCAACCCAGGCCACAAGGAGACATCTTCAGGCAGGTCGCACCAGGTCAAACTGTTCGGCATTACAGCTCCACTCCACTTCATTAAGGCCAGGAAAATAACGCATGAGGCTACCTTGTAACCAGCGCTTCTGGCAACATTAAGCTGCAAATTTTCAAAGGTGGAATATGGTACGCGCAAAACTGAAATTCAGACTGCATCGCGCCGTGATTGTCCTGATATGCCTCGCACTTCTGGTGGCATTGATGCAAGGGGCATCATGGTTCAGTCAACAACACCAGCAGCAGCGTAATCCGCAGCTTGAAGAACTGGCCCGCACGCTTGCCCGTCAGGTGGCGCTAAACCTGGCACCACTGGTACGCAGCGAGACGCCGGATGAGAAAAAAGTCCGCCAGTTGCTCACGCAACTCACCGCTGAAAGCCGCATCCTCGACGCCGGGGTGTATGATGAAAAAGGCGACATGATCGCCCGCGCCGGCGAGAGCGTCGAACTGCGCGACCGTCTGGCGCTGGATGGCAAAAAAGCGGGCGGCTATTTCAATCAGCAAATCGTCGAACCCATTCAGGGCAAAAATGGCCCACTGGGGTATTTACGTCTGACGCTGGACACCCATACGCTACCAACCGAAGCCAAACAGGTTGATAACACGACCAATATTCTGCGCCTGATGCTATTACTGTCGCTTGCCATTGGCGTGGTGCTGACGCGCACTTTGCTGCAAGGCAAACGCACCCGCTGGCAACAATCGCCCTTCCTTCTCACCGCCAATAAACCGGTACAGGAAGAGGAAGAAGAGAAAAAAGAGTAGAAAGGAAACTCAATATGGCCACTTTACGCCTGCTCCTCTCAGACTCATACGACCCCTGGTTTAACCTGGCGGTTGAAGAGTGTATTTTCCGTCAGATGCCCGCCACACAGCGCGTGTTGTTCCTCTGGCGTAACGCCGATACCGTGGTCATAGGCCGTGCGCAAAACCCGTGGAAAGAGTGTAATACCCGGCGCATGGAAGAGGACAACGTGCGCCTGGCGCGTCGCAGTAGCGGCGGCGGCGCCGTGTTCCATGACCTCGGCAATACCTGTTTTACGTTTATGGCGGGTAAGCCGGAGTACGATAAATCCGTCTCAACCCGCATTGTGCTGGACGCCTTGAATTCGCTGGGTGCGGTGGCGGAAGCCTCCGGACGTAACGACCTCATTGTGAAAACGCCCCAGGGCGATCGCAAGGTGTCAGGTTCGGCCTACCGTGAGACCAAAGATCGCGGCTTCCACCACGGTACGCTACTGCTCAACGCCGATCTCAGTCGTCTGGCGAACTACCTCAACCCGGATAAGAAGAAACTTCAGGCGAAGGGAATTACCTCCGTACGCGGGCGGGTGGCGAATCTGGTGGAGCTGTTACCGGGCATCACGCATGAGCAGATTTGCACGGCAGTGACGGAAGCGTTTTTCGCCCATTATGGCGAACGTGTAAAGGCGGAGATTATCTCGCCGGATAAAACGCCAGACCTGCCCAACTTCGCCGAAACGTTCGCGCGCCAGAGCAGTTGGGAGTGGAATTTCGGCCAGGCCCCGGCGTTTACCCATCTGCTGGACGAACGCTTCACCTGGGGCGGCGTAGAGCTGCATTTCGACGTTGAGAAGGGGCATATCACCCGGACGCAGGTCTTTACCGACAGTTTGAATCCTGCGCCGCTGGAAGCGCTGGCCGCGCGTTTGCAGGGATGTTTGTACCGGGCGGATGTGTTGCAACAGGAGTGTGAGGCGCTATTGGGCGATTTCCCGGAGCAGGAGAAAGAGCTACGGGAATTATCCGCGTGGATTGCGGGGGCGGTGCGATAATTTCCCCTCACCCCGGCCCTCTCCCTCAGGGAGAGGGAGAAAACTACATGCACGATCGATCCCCTCTCCCTTGAGGGAGAGGGTGAGGGGTAACGAACTTACTCCTGGTCGCCCAGCAGTACAGATTCCAGTGCGATTTTAATCATGTCGTTGAACGTGGTTTGACGTTCAGCGGCAGTGGTCTGCTCGTGAGTGCGGATATGGTCAGACACGGTGCAGATGGTCAGCGCTTTCGCGCCAAATTCCGCTGCCACGCCGTAAATCCCCGCCGCTTCCATCTCAACGCCCAGAATGCCGTATTTTTCCATCACGTCGAACATTTGCGGGTCTGGCGTGTAGAACAGGTCTGCGGAGAAGATGTTACCCACGCGCGCATCGACGCCCAGCGCTTTCGCTGCGTCAACTGCGTTACGCACCATACCGAAGTCAGCAATCGCCGCAAAGTCATGATCTTTGAAGCGCAGACGGTTTACTTTAGAGTCAGTGCACGCGCCCATGCCGATAACCACGTCGCGCAGTTTTACGTCCGGGCGCACCGCGCCGCAGGAACCCACGCGAATGATTTTCTTCACGCCGAAATCGGTGATCAGCTCTTTGGTGTAGATGGAGCAGGACGGGATACCCATGCCGTGACCCATTACAGAGATTTTGCGGCCCTTGTAGGTACCGGTGAAGCCCAGCATGCCGCGAACGTTGTTCACTTCACGCACGTCTTCGAGGAAAGTTTCAGCAATGTGCTTCGCACGCAGCGGGTCGCCTGGCATCAAAACTACATCAGCGAAATCGCCCATTTCTGCGTTAATGTGTGGGGTAGCCATCGTTTTATCCTTATCAATTTGTTTTCACCCTCTCCCTGTGGGAGAGGGCCGAGGTGAGGGCATCAGGCCGCACCTTTATCAGAACATGGCTTTGCCATATTCCATATCGGAAGTACCGAAGTATTTCGCCAGCGTCTGGCCGATATCCGCGAAGGTTTCGCGGTGGCCGAGCGAGCCCGGTTTCACTTTCGGGCCATAAACCAGTACCGGGATGTGCTCACGGGTATGGTCAGTGCCCTGCCAGCTTGGGTCACAGCCGTGGTCAGCGGTCAGGATCAGAATGTCATCTTCTCCCACCAGCTCCATCAGTTCCGGCAGACGGCGGTCGAACAGTTCAAGACCCGCAGCGTAACCGGCGATATCGCGACGGTGCCCCCAGGAGGAGTCGAAATCAACGAAGTTGGTGAAGACAATGGTCTTATCACCCGCTTCTTTCATCTCTTTAATGGTCGCGTCAAACAGCGCGTCCAGCCCGGTGGCTTTCACTTTTTTAGTGATACCGCAGTTTGCGTAGATATCCGCGATTTTACCCACGGAAACCACGTGTCCGCCTTTCTCATCAACCAGTTTCTGCAACACGGTCGGCGCTGGCGGTTCGACAGCCAGGTCGTGACGGTTGCCGGTACGCTGGAAGTTACCGGCTTTGTCGCCGATAAACGGACGCGCAATCACGCGGCCAATGTTGTAGCCGCCTTCGGTCAACTCTTCACGGGCGATTTCGCACAGCTCGTAAAGTTTATCCAGACCAAAAGTCTCTTCGTGGCAGGCTATCTGGAATACGGAGTCGGCAGAAGTATAGAAAATCGGCTTACCGGTTTTCATATGCTCTTCGCCTAGTTGATCCAGAATCACGGTACCGGAAGAGTGGCAGTTACCCAGGTAACCCGGCAGGTTCGCGCGTTTTACCAGTTTATCCAGTAATTCCTGTGGGAAACTGTTTTCGTGGTCGCTGAAGTAGCCCCAGTCGAACAGAACCGGCACGCCAGCGATTTCCCAGTGACCGGAAGGGGTGTCTTTACCGGAAGAGAGTTCATGCGCCCACGCGTACGCGCCAACGACTTCGGCATTGCCGTCCATACCCGCGGCGATTTTACCGGTAGAACCCTCGTGCGCTTTCACCAGACCCAGACGGGTCAGGTTAGGCAGGTTCAGTGGGCCTTTACGGCCATTATCAGCCTCACCTTTGGCGCAGGCTTCTGCGATATGGCCCATAGTGTCTGCGCCGACGTCGCCAAAGCGGTCGGCATCTTCAGTTGCGCCGATACCAAAGGAGTCCAGCACCATAATAAATGCACGTTTCATCTTGTTCTCCATACATCTTGCGCTGCAAAAAAGCGATCAGATCAGTATATCGCTATTCAGTGATTCGACGATAGACTGTCGGTGTAATTTCTGGCGCTTTGTCGTCAAGGCGAATGGCCGCTTTGACGGCTTTCGCCGCTTCCTGCCAGCTATTTTCATCTTTCGCGTGAATGACCGCCAGCGGACGCTGCCCGTCAACGCTGTCACCCAGACGAATCATGTCGGTCAGGCCGACGCTGTAATCAAGTGTATCGGAAGCCTGACGGCGTCCGCCGCCCATCGCCACCACCGCCATGCCGAGCGCGCGAGTGTCCATCGCGCCGACAAAGCCTTCGGTATCAGCATATACCGCTTTGCTGAGCATCGCGGTCGGCAGGTATTTCGCATAGTTTTCGACAAAATCGGTCGGGCCTTTTTGTGCCGCGACCATACGGCCAAATACCTCTGCCGCTTTGCCGTTATCCAGCACCGCCTGCAATTTGGCGCGCGCTTCTGCATCGTCTTTGGCAAGCTTGCCGGAAATCAGCATTTCCACGCACAGCGCCATGGTGACGTCGAACAGGCGCGGATTGCGGTATTCGCCGGTCAGGAACTGCACCGCTTCGCGTACTTCGACAGCGTTACCCGCGCTGGAAGCCAGCACCTGGTTCATGTCCGTCAGCAGCGCGGTCGTGCGCACGCCTGCGCCGTTGGCCACGCCAACAATCGCTTCGGCCAGCGCCTGAGAAAGTTCGTAGGTCGGCATAAATGCGCCGCTGCCCACTTTCACATCCATTACCAACGCATCGATACCTTCAGCCAGTTTTTTGGCAAGGATAGACGCGGTGATGAGCGGGATGGAATCCACCGTCGCGGTAATGTCGCGGGTGGCGTAAAAACGTTTATCCGCCGGTGCGAGCGAGCTGGTCTGCCCAATAATCGCCACACCCACGTCTTTAATAATTTCACGGAAACGGTCATCGCTCGGGAAGATATCAAACCCGGGGATCGCTTCCAGTTTGTCCAGCGTACCGCCGGTGTGGCCCAGGCCGCGCCCGGAGATCATCGGGATATAGCCGCCACATGCGGCAACCATCGGCCCCAGCATCAGCGAGGTGACATCGCCCACGCCGCCGGTAGAGTGTTTATCGACAATCGGCCCGTTAAGGTTAAGGCTTTTCCAGTCCAGAACGGTTCCTGAATCACGCATGGCCATGGTCAGTGAGACACGCTCTTCAATCGCCATATCATGGAAGAAAATGGTCATCGCCAGAGCGGCAATTTGCCCTTCTGAAATGGTGTTGTCGCGAATGCCATTGATAAAGAAGCGAATCTCTTCGTCGCTTAATGCGTGACCATCGCGTTTTTTACGAATGATTTCTTGTGCGAGAAACAAGGTAACCTCCCTGAGGAAAAGAGTTTGAAGGCGGTTTTTGCCGGATACGGCTACGCCTTATCCGGCCTACGGAGAGTTATGTCTCGTAGGCCTGATAAGCGCAGCGCATCAGGCGCAAAGCATCTTACTTAGTAGCTGCTTGCGCTTTTACCGTCGCCGTGGCCGAGTGCTTTCAGCAGGCTCGCCAGCAGGCTGGATGCGCCGAAACGGTAGTGGCGGGAATCCGCCCAGTCTGCACCAAACAGTTCGTCGGCAATCGCCAGGAACTGCTGTGCGTCTTCTGCGCTGCGTACGCCGCCCGCCGGTTTGAAGCCCACCGTTTTGGACACGCCCATATCACGGATCACTTCCATCATGATGCGCGCGCTTTCCGGGGTGGCGTTCACCGGCACTTTACCGGTAGAGGTTTTGATGAAATCCGCACCCGCTTTGATGGAAATTTCAGAGGCTTTACGAATCAGTGCCTCTTCTTTCAGTTCACCGGTTTCGATGATCACTTTCAGCAGCACGTTCGCCGCAGCACACGCGTCTTTACAGGCTTTCACCAGGTCGAAGCCCACCTGCTCGTTACCGGCAATCAGTGCGCGGTACGGGAAGACCACGTCAACTTCGTCAGCACCGTAGGCGATTGCTGCGCGGGTTTCCGCCAGCGCGATATCAATATCGTCGTTACCGTGCGGGAAGTTAGTGACGGTGGCGATGCGAATATCCGGCGTTCCCTGCTCGTTCAGGGTTTTGCGCGCAATCGGGATAAAACGCGGGTAGATGCAGACCGCTGCGGTGTTACCGACCGGGGTTTTCGCCTGATGACACAGCGCAATCACTTTCGCGTCGGTGTCGTCTTCATTCAGGGTGGTCAGATCCATCAGTTTCAATGCACGCAGGCTGCTTGCCGTTAAATCAGTCATTTTGTTCTCCGACGTAGAATTTTACCTTGCGGGTATGTGACTATTGTAACACCGACCCGCACTCACACTTCGACACTCATCACAGTTAATGAAAAACACCATTAGGTTTGCATAACCATAATGAGACATTAATCAAATTTCTCATCCTCTCAGCGCAAGAAAACACGCGGATCGCCGTATGGGATCAAAAGATCGCGACGCGCTTTTTCCTACACTTCGCCCATCTCTCGCCTGAGGAACACACCATGCCAACATCTACCCCTTCATCGGTGCTGCAACAGTGCCAGCAAATTGTCACCAGCCCTGTGTTAAGCCCGGAACAGAAACGCCATTTTCTGGCGCTGGAAGCAGAAAACGCATTGCCTTATCCGACGCTGCCGCCCGCTGCGCAAGCCGCACTGACGGAGGGCGTGATCTGCGATATGTTCGAAGGCCATGCCCCCTACAAACCGCGTTACGTACTGCCTGACTACGCGCGATTTCTGGCAAACGGTTCAGAATGGCTGGAGCTGGAAGGCGCTGAGGATCTGGATGATGCGCTCTCTTTGCTCACCATTCTGTATCACCATGTGCCTTCCGTGACCGCCATGCCGGTATTCCTCGGGCATCTCGATGCGCTATTGATGCCATATGTTAGAATTCTAACACAAGAAGAAATCGATAGCCGAATAAAACGTTTCTGGCGCTACCTCGATCGCACGCTTCCTGACGCCTTCACACATGTGAATATTGGCCCTGCCGATACGCCAATCACGCGCGCTATTCTGCGTGCAGATGCAGAATTAAAGCAGGTCGCACCAAATCTCACCTTTATCTACGACCCTGACATTACCTCAGACGATCTGCTGCTGGAAGTCAGCAAAAATATCTGTGAGTGCAGTAAACCCCACATCGCCAACGGCCCGATAAATGATAATATTTTCACAAAAGGCCAGTATGGTATTGTGAGCTGTTATAACAGCCTGCCGATGGCGGGCGGCGGCAGTACGCTGGTGCGCCTCAATTTGCAAGAAGTCGCCAGGCGCAGTCACTCCACGGACGATTTTTTCACCCACATGTTGCCGCACTACTGTCAGCAGCAAATTGACATCATCGACGCTCGCTGCGCCTTCCTTTATGAGCAATCGCACTTCTTTGATCATAGCTTCCTGGTGGCAGAAGGTCTGATCGATCCCGATCGTTTTGTGCCGATGTTTGGCATCTATTCTCTGGCGGAAGCGGTCAATATTTTGTGTGAGAAAGAGGGGCTTAGCGCCCGCTACGGTAAAGATCCGCAGGCCAACGCGTTGGGCTACCGCATTAGCGAACAACTCGCAGAGTTTGTGGCGAACACACCTGTGCGTTACGGCTGGCAGCAGCGCGCGCTGCTGCATGCGCAATCGGGGATCAGCGCCGATATCGGCACCACACCGGGCGCACGTCTTCCTTACGGCGATGAACCCGATCCCGTCAGTCATCTGCTGGCGGTTGCGCCGCATCACGCACATTATCCGGCGGGCATCAGCGATATTTTGACGCTCGATGAAACGGTGAAACGCAATCCGCAGGCGGTGATGCAGCTTTGTCTCGGCGCGTTCAAGGTCGGCATGCGCGAGTTCAGCGCTAACGTCAGCGGCAACGATCTGGTGCGCGTGACGGGCTACATGGTGCGTTTGTCGGATCTGGAAAAGTACCGTGCCGACGGTTCGCGCACCAATACCACCTGGCTGGGCGAAGAAGCCGCGCGCAATACCCGCATTCTGGAACGCCAACCGCGAGTGGTCAGCCATGAACAGCAGATGCGCTTTAGTCAGTAAAATCATCCCCTTCTCGTGCGTGGACGGGCCAGGCAGTCGCCTGGCTCTGTTTCTGCAAGGGTGTAACCTGCGCTGTAAAAACTGCCATAACCCCTGGACGATGGGCCGTTGTAACGATTGTGGCGAATGCGTGCTGCACTGCCCGCATGATGCGCTTTCCATACAGGGTGGACGCGTTTACTGGCAGGAGGACGCCTGTCAGCAGTGCGACACCTGTCTGCAGATGTGCCCGCAGCAGGCAACGCCAATGGCGCAGCTCTGGAGCATGGAACACATTCTTCAGCAGATTACCCGTGCCGCGCCGTTTATCGAAGGCATTACCGTCAGCGGCGGCGAGGCCACCACGCAGTTACCGTTCGTCTGTGCGCTGTTTGAACAGATTCGCCAGACGCCTGCTCTGCGGCATCTCTCCTGTCTGGTCGACAGCAACGGCGAGCTTTCCACGGCTGGCTGGGAGAAACTCCACGCGGTTTGCGACGGCGTGATGGTGGATTTAAAAGCCTGGGGGGAGAAAACGCATCTGTCGCTGACCGGGCGAAGCAATCAGCGCATTAAAGCAAGCATCCGCTGGCTGGCTAAACGTGGCTTACTGGCGGAATTACGACTGCTGGTTATTCCGGAACAGAGTGACTATCTCAAGGAAATAGAAGCACTCAGCGAATTCATTCGCGAACTGGGGGAGATACCGGTGCGGCTGAATGCGTTTCACGCCCATGGCGTGCACGGTGAGGCGAAAACGTGGCGTAGTGCCGGGCCAGACGACATTGAGACGTTGGCGCAGGCGCTGCGGGCCAGAGGGATAACACGTATTATCCCTCCGGCACTGTACTTATAGGGCGAGGAATACCCCTGCGATGGTGGCGCTCATCAGGTTGGAGAGCGTCCCTGCCGCCACCGCGCGCAGGCCAAGCTGGGCGATATCCTGACGGCGGTTGGGCGCCATACCGCCCAGTCCGCCGATCAGAATGGCAATCGACGACAGGTTAGCAAAGCCGCACAAAGCAAAGGAGATAATCGCTTTGGTATGGCTTGAGATGACCTGTAAACCTGCCGCCGTAACCTCGGCATCTGGCTTCAGATATTCGCCAAAGTTCATGTAAGCCACAAATTCGTTGATGATGAGCTTCTGGCCGATAAACGACCCCGCTACCGTCGCTTCGCTCCACGGCACGCCAATAACCCACGCCAGTGGCGAGAAGACCCAGCCAAGAATCATTTGCAGCGAGAGTTCCGGATGGTTAAACCAGCCGCCAATCCCGGAAAGCATACCGTTCAACAGGGCAATCAGAGCGATAAACGCCAGCAGCATTGCGCCCACGTTCAATGCCAGTTGCATACCCGATGCAGCACCGGACGCTGCGGCATCCAGCACGTTCGCCGGGGCATCCGGGTTATCCGTTTCGGCTTCCAGGTTCGGCGAGTCGTGCGGTTTTTCCGTTTCCGGCACAATGATTTTCGCAAACAGCAGTCCACCCGGCGCCGCCATGAACGACGCGGCGATCAGATACTCCAGCGGCACGCCCATCTGCGCGTAACCTGCCAGTACTGAACCCGCCACCGACGCCAGTCCGCCACACATTACCGCGAACAGTTCAGAGCGGGTCATGGTCGCGATATAGGGACGTACCACCAGCGGCGCTTCCGTTTGCCCAACGAAAATATTCGCCGTCGCGGAGAGTGATTCCGTCCGCGAGGTTTTCAGCACCGCACGCAACGCGCCGCCCAGAATACGGATCACAAACTGCATAATGCCGAGGTAGTAAAGCACGGCAATCAGCGACGAGAAGAAGACGATAACCGGCAGCACCCGCAGCGCGAAAACAAAACCGCCACCGCCGAAGACGTCAAACATTTTATCGGATACCAGCCCACCGAACAGGAAGCCGATACCTTCGTTACCGTAAGCGATGACGTTCGCCACGCCTTCAGACATCGCCAGCAGCACCTTGCGGCCAGCGGGAACATAGAGGATAAGCGCGCCAATACCCACCTGAATCAGCCAGGCACCCAGTACGGTTCGGAGATTTATCGCTCGACGGTTGTTGGAAAGAAGTAAGGCAATGGCCAGCAGCACCACCATGCCGATGAGTCCCATGAGGATTTGCATACAGAGTCCCTGTGTATTGAAACGTTGAAAAAAAGAGCGACTTAACGCGCCACGATTATAACGTTCCGTCACTATCCTTCTCGCGCGACATCACATATTTTACGCAAGACTCAGCGAGCAAAAGTTAATTATGAGACCCCAATCACATCACTTATTCATAAATGAGAAGAATAGCTGGTGACTGTTGAGCCATAACGTTTCGGCAATATCTTCAGGAGATTCATCACGTAGCGCACAAAGTTCAGTAAAGACCTGCGCCACGCGCTCCGGGCGGTTGGGCTGGCCCTGATAGCCGTTTAACGGCATATCCGGCGCATCGGTTTCCAGTAGGAGTGCGCTGAGGGGAAGTTGAGCCATCACCGCGCGTGTTTTGCTGGCTCGCGGATAAGTGATCGTTCCGCCGACGCCAATCTTGTATCCCAGCTCAACAAATCGCTGCGCCTGCTGCAGGCTACCGGAAAAGCCATGCACCACACCGGTTCGTGGCAGCGCATGGCGTTTCAGATGCATCGCCAGTTTGTCGTGGGTGCGACGGGAATGAAGAATAACCGGTAAATCATATTGCTTCGCCAGTTGAAGCTGTGCGTCCAGTAATCGCTGCTGGCGGTCAAATTGCGGATCGTCACGATAGAGGTCGAGACCTATCTCGCCAACGGCAATCAGTTTTTCCGGCATTGCGGCCAGCGCCGTCTCCAGTGCCGCCAGGCTGGCGTCATCATGCTGCTCAATAATAATAGGATGCAGACCCAGCGCGGCATAAAGCGGTGCATGTTGGGAAGCCAGCGACAGCACCTTATCAAAACGCGACGCCTCGGTCGCTGGAACGATAATTTTTTCGACGCCCGCCTGCGCGGCCTGCGCCAGGCTTGCCGTTTCATCATCGGTGAACGGCGGGAAATCAAAGTGACAATGGGTGTCGATAAAGCGGAAGGTCATGCGGTTTTCTCCGGCAACGTGCGGCGTTTCAGTGTAACCCATTTGGTTTACGGTTTTGTAGGCCGGATAAGGCGGTACGCCGCACCTGAAAACGGCGCATAAACGACAAAAGCCAGTCCGAAGACTGGCTTTGTAAATTGTCTGTATCAGACGCTATGGACGTCTGCGGCCCATAAACAGGCTGACCAGGAACAGGATGATACCGACGATAAACACGATTTTCGCCGCACCTGCTGCGGTACCTGCTAACCCACCAAAGCCCAGTGCAGCGGCAATTAACGCGATAACCAGAAAGATAATGCCCCAACGAAACATACGATTCTCCTTTACCATAGTTAATGTCACCGCTTCTCAACGCACTCAGGCGACACCAGCGATATTAAAAAATTAAAAGTGCATCAATATTTTCCTGAACGTTCCTTACGGCGTTTTCAGGTCGTTTTCTACGCTTTTCACGCCGTCAATGGCTTTGGCGATACTTTCAGCGCGTTCCACCTGCGCTTTGGAGTCAACCGTACCGGTCAGCGTCACAACGCCATCGGTGGTTTCAACTTTCACTTTGCGTGACGGTACGATGTCATCAGCCAGCAGTTTGGCCTTCACTTCACTGGTCGTAGCCGCATCACCCGCGTAACCCTTCATGCTGTCGGCTTTACCTTCACGGATGGTCAATTTGTTTTCGACACTGCTCACGCCCTCAACCCCTTTCGCCAGGGAAGTCGCCTGATCGGATTGAGACTGGTTGTCGACTGTACCGCTTAAGATCACCACTTTATTTTCAGTTTTCACCGAAATATCGGTACTTTTAATCGCATCATGATCGACCAGCGCCGCTTTCACTTTCGCCGTGATAGCGCTGTCATCCATGAAGTTGCCGACTTTATTCATCGAACTGTCAACTTTCTGTCCTGCTTCAGAGGCCGCATTGCTTTCAGCCATTGCAGAACCGCTCATCACCGCAGAGCCCAGAATGACGGCCAGCAACGTTTTTCCCATTTTCATCTTAGTCATCATTATTTCTCCTTGTATTGCCCGGTTTTTGAGCACCCGACACAGTGGCCGTTATGCTGCTGAGGACGACATCCGTCCCGTTTTAGGTTATTAATACCGCGATGAGTATATTTGATGGGTTAATGCGCTAAGATTCATAAATAACAAAGTGCATTAAACCAGCAACTCGCTCATCACTCTGTTAAATATAGAACACTCTCGGCAGCTTGCAGGTGCAATTGACTAAAAAACCAGCAAAACGGATGAGATGGGGGTGCAATTAAGAACTTTCCGCAGCGGAAAAAAGAGAGGCTAAAAATGCGGAAGCACGGCGCTGGCCGTGCTTCCGGGGGGATTAATGCTCGCGAGTTTTACGGAACTCGACATCAGGGTAACGTTCCTGTGTCAGGTTCAGGTTAACCATGGTTGGTGCGATATAGGTCAGGTTATCGCCGCCATCCAGCGCCAGTTGAACTTCGTTCTTCCGTTTAAATTCTTCGAATTTCTTGACGTCTTTGCCTTCCACCCAGCGGGCGGTCGCGACGTTTACCGATTCGTAAATCGCTTCAACGTTGTATTCGCTTTTCAAACGCGCCACAACCACGTCGAACTGCAGTACGCCGACCGCCCCCACGATCAAGTCGTTGTTGGCAATCGGACGGAACACCTGCACCGCCCCCTCTTCGGAAAGCTGTACCAGCCCTTTAAGCAGCTGTTTCTGCTTCAGCGGATCGCGCAGGCGAATACGACGGAACAGTTCCGGCGCGAAGTTCGGAATGCCGGTGAACTTCATCATCTCGCCCTGGGTAAAGGTGTCGCCGATCTGGATCGTACCGTGATTATGCAGACCGATGATGTCGCCCGGATAGGCTTCCTCTACGTGAGAACGGTCGCCCGCCATAAAGGTCAGCGCGTCGGAAATGACCACGTCTTTACCAATACGCACCTGGCGCAGCTTCATACCCTTCTCATATTTACCAGAAACGACGCGCATAAACGCCACGCGGTCACGGTGTTTCGGGTCCATGTTGGCCTGAATCTTGAAGACGAAGCCAGAGAATTTCTCTTCCGCAGCAACCACTTCACGAGTGTCAGTTTTACGCGGCATCGGCGCTGGCGCCCACTCCACCAGGCCATCCAGCATGTGATCCACACCGAAGTTACCCAACGCTGTCCCGAAGAATACCGGCGTGATTTCACCGGCCAGGAACAGATCCTTATCGAACTCGTTCGAGGCACCCTGCACCAGTTCCAGCTCATCGCGCAACTGCTGCGCCAGATCTTCACCAACAGCGGCGTCAAGTTCCGGGTTATTCAATCCCTTAACGATGCGCACGTCCTGAATGGTGTGACCTTTACCGGTCTGATAAAGATAGGTTTCATCTTTATAGAGATGGTAAACACCTTTGAACAGCTTGCCGCAGCCGATAGGCCAGGTAATTGGCGCACAGCCAATTTTGAGCTCGTTTTCCACTTCATCCAGCAGTTCCATAGGATCGCGGATGTCACGGTCGAGTTTGTTCATAAAAGTGAGGATCGGCGTATCGCGCAGACGGGTCACTTCCATCAACTTACGGGTACGATCTTCTACACCTTTCGCGGCATCGATGACCATCAAACAGCAGTCGACGGCCGTCAGGGTACGATAGGTATCTTCCGAGAAGTCTTCGTGCCCCGGGGTGTCCAGCAGGTTTACCAGGCAATCGTGATACGGGAACTGCATCACGGACGTGGTGATTGAGATACCACGCTGTTTTTCCATCTCCATCCAGTCAGATTTCGCGTGCTGGCTGGAGCCACGGCCTTTTACCGTACCCGCAGTCTGGATCGCCTGTCCGAACAGGAGAACCTTTTCGGTAATTGTTGTTTTACCGGCATCCGGGTGGGAAATAATGGCAAAAGTGCGGCGCTTCGCCACCTCTTGCAAATAAGGAGACAACGTCATAATGGGATCTTCTTTCCAGGCGCAGCAAAGCGCTGCGCACGTTAAATACGAAAAATTGCGGCTATTTTACCCATCAAAGGGGGACAGGCAATCACTGTTTACACAGGAGTAACTCCAGTTCGCTTAATGACGAAACGGTATAGTCGGGTTTAATACCTTCCGGCAGCGGCTGCTGATGCGCATTCAGCCAGCAGGTCGACCAGCCTGCGTTCATGCCGCCGAGAATATCCGACGCGGCGGTATCACCGACCATTAATATGCGTGAAGGATCCGGGTTCCCGGCTAACTCCCGCGCGTGATCAAAAATGCGACGGTCAGGTTTAGCGACGCCAACCTCTTCAGAAATAATCAGTAAATCAAAGTGATCGCGAAAACCGGTGCGCTCAAGGCGAATCTGCTGCAACGACGTAAAGCCATTGGTGATGATCCCCATTTTTACCTTGCCTTCCAGCGCGCTGATAAGCGATGCCGCGCCCGGCAACGGTGCACAGATTTCAGCCATCGCATTCATAAACGCGTCGTTCAACTCTTCCGGCGGCACGTTTAGCTGCTCACCCCAGCCAACAAAGCGCTGACGCTGAAGCTGTAACGAGGTGATCGCCCCATTCTGGTAATCCACCCACAACGGCTTATTCACGGCCTGGTAGTCCTGAAAATCTTCGGCGGTAAAGGTCACGCTATAGTCGAGAAACATCCGCTGTAAGCCGCTGAAAGAATCAAACGTAAACAACGTTTCATCGGCGTCAAAGAAAATCCAGTCCCACTTCATCGTATCACCTTGTTTTACTTACATGCTTAAGGGTAATGCCATCACTATCGCATCTTCATGCCCGTCAACTGTCGGGTAGTAATTGCGGCGAATCGTCGCTTCGTTAAAACCTAAGCTTTCATAGAGCGCAATGGCAGGCGCATTCGAGGCGCGCACTTCCAGCCATAGCGTTGCGACGCCCCGCTTTTCGACTTCATCAATGACGTGTTCAAGTAACTCACGTCCCAGCCCGCGACGTTGATAAGCGGGATCGACGGCAATATTAAATAGCGTCGCTTCGTCCAGCACCACCTGAGTGATAGCGAAAGCAGCCAGCTCATCGCCAACGGTTAACTTCAGATTCAGATAACGTTCACCCTGGTTACTGGCAAAGGTTTTTTCACTCCACGGAAAAGCGTGGGCGCGTTTTTCAATCTGCCAGGCTGCGGGGAGATCGGTCGTGCTGAGGGTAGAAATCGTGTTCATGTGCGCAAATTTGTTGCCAAAGCGCGGCGCGTGCTGGCGCGCTGGCTTTTAATTCGTTAAAGGCAGGCGTTGAGACCTGAGCCCCTTCCAGCGAGACGGGCTCATCATTGCCAAGACGCCAGCAGTTGCAGCGTTTTCCCTGCGGTAGCATTGCCACTTTTTCAGGCGTAAGTTGCAGGACGCGGTCTGGCGTAAGCTGCAACGCGCGCAGTACATCAATAATCAGCGGTTCCGTCAGCAACGGCAGATCATCAGCAACCATCACAAGTTGGATGTGCTCAGGGAGCGAAATCGCGATCTCTCCCTGCAGCGCCGCCGGGCGCCTAAGTGACCACTGGGTGATGCCCAACTGTTGTAATTGCCAGTCTCGCCGGGAAGTCATGTAAAACGCTCCTGTCTATCAAGGGCGCAAATATAGCAAACTCAGCGAAAGTGCGCCAATTACGCGCTCGCGCGTAAACAACAGTGTATAATCGCCGCCACGTTTAACGAAGGAGCTTTTCATGTCTGCTTTTACCCCGGCAAGTGAAGTCTTGCTGCGCCACAGTGATGATTTCGAACAAAGCCGTATTCTGTTTGCCGGAGATTTGCAGGATGACCTGCCTGCCCGCCTCGACACGGCATTCAGCCGCGCGCATACCCAGCAATTCCACCACTGGCAGGCGCTGGCCCCGCAGATGGGCGAGAACGTGCGCTACAGCCTGGTGGCCGAGGCGTCAGATGTCGCTGACTGCGACACGTTTATCTATTACTGGCCGAAGAACAAGCCGGAAGCCCAGTTCCAGCTGATGAATATTCTGTCACTGCTGCCGGTCGGTACCGATATTTTTGTGGTCGGTGAAAACCGCAGCGGCGTGCGCAGCGCCGAACAAATGCTGGCGGATTACGCGCCACTGAACAAAGTCGACAGCGCCCGTCGCTGTGGCCTGTACCATGGTCGCCTGGAAAAACAGACCACCTTTGATGTAGAAAAACAGTGGGGCGAATATCAGCTCGACGGACTGACCATCAAAACGCTGCCGGGCGTATTTAGCCGTGATGGGCTGGACGTGGGGAGCCAACTGTTGCTCTCCACCCTGACGCCGCATACCAAAGGTAAAGTGCTGGATGTCGGTTGCGGCGCGGGCGTGTTAGCCGCGACGCTTGCCAGCCATTCCCCCAAAGTACGTTTATCGCTGTGCGACGTTAGCGCACCTGCGGTCGAAGCCAGCCGCGCAACGCTTGCGGCCAATGGCTTTGAGGGCGATGTGTTTGCCAGCAACGTCTTCTCTGAAGTGAAAGGCCGCTTCGATATGATTATCTCCAACCCGCCGTTCCACGATGGCCTGCAAACCAGCCTTGATGCCGCGCAAACGTTGATTCGTAGCGCCGTGCGTCATCTAAACAGTGGTGGTGAACTGCGCATTGTGGCGAACGCCTTCCTGCCGTATCCGGCGATCCTCGACGACACCTTTGGTTTCCACGAAGTTATCGCGCAGACCGGCCGCTTCAAGGTGTATCGCGCCATCATGACCCGCCAGGCGAAGAAAGCCTAAGCTGACCCTTTGCCGGATGCGGCGTACCGCCTTATCCGGCCTACCAATCCCGTAGGCCTGATAAGCGAAGCGCATCAGGCGCAGTTTGGCACCTTTGCCGGATGCGGCGTAACCGCCTTATCCGGCCTACCAATCCCGTAGGCCTGATAAGCGCAGCGCATCAGGCGCAGTTTGGCACCTTTGCCGGATGCGGCGTACCGCCTTATCCGGCCTACCAATCCCGTAGGCCTGGTAAGCGCAGCGCATCAGGCGCAGTTCGGCACCTTTGCCGGATGCGGCGTACCGCCTTATCCGGCCTACCAATCCCGTAGGCCTGATAAGCGCAGCGCATCAGGCGCAGCATAATCGCCGTTTTTTGCAGCAATCGCGCGACATCCAATAATTAACTATTGACGTCAAGCTGAAAATCTCTAGAATGCGCCTCCGTGGTAACGATACTTTTTAGGGTATCGATGGTATGCGAAGGTGGCGGAATTGGTAGACGCGCTAGCTTCAGGTGTTAGTGTCCTTACGGACGTGGGGGTTCAAGTCCCCCCCCTCGCACCATAAACCACGTTATATCGCTCGCACTGTGCGAAGGTGGCGGAATTGGTAGACGCGCTAGCTTCAGGTGTTAGTGTTCTTACGGACGTGGGGGTTCAAGTCCCCCCCCTCGCACCACGAGGGCGATATAAACAACGAGATATCTGTGCGAAGGTGGCGGAATTGGTAGACGCGCTAGCTTCAGGTGTTAGTGTCCTTACGGACGTGGGGGTTCAAGTCCCCCCCCTCGCACCAGTCCTCGTTCCCATCCTGCAGTTCCCTCTTCTTTATTCCCTTATTTAACGTTCATCACAATCAGCATCAAACCGCTTATCAGTGCTACGCACGACGGCAGCAAGACGTAATGACGCCATTGTCGATGCCAGATCATCACGCAGGTCAGCAGCATGCCGACGGTAATAATTCCGCGCCACGCGTCCATCGAAAGCCCTGGCAGACCAAGAGCAAAGGTCGCCATCCCCGAGATCAGCACGCCCCACCCACTGCCTAACGTTCTCATCAACATGGTTTCATCTCTTAAATCGATAATGATAACCAATATCATATGATAATTTTTATCATTTGAGAACCTCGCGAAATGATAAGTTTCGCTTACGAATAATGACACGACGGTTGTAAGGTGATAAATTGTGCGACCGTAAACTTCCCCCTCTTAATTCCTGGGGTTTGCGTGCACTTCTTGCATGTTTTATTTTGTTTTGTTCACAGCTGGCGACCTTTCTTTAATTACCAGAAGATTAATAACGATCTCTTATGACAGTACAATCCTGGCGGTCTCTGCACAGCAAAAAGTATCAGCTCACGCTGAGGCTTTTCCTTTTTCTTAATCTGGTGTCGTCGCTATTTTCGCTATTGAATCCTATCTATAAAGTTCATGCGTTTACGATTCCCCTCTCGTTAATTTTGGGCATAAGTAGCGTGCTGTTACTCTGGCACTGGCTGAATGCAGAGCGAAAGATCTTTCTTCCCGTTATTTCAGTTATTTTCGGCTGTTTATGGGCCTGGCACATCGTGATAAAAATGCCCGGCACGTATCCGACCGAAATGACATTTTTAACGGTTGTCCTGCTTAATGTTTTGTTCATCGGCACCATCGCCTTTTCGAATAATATTGTCGCGTTTCTGCTGCACTCGCTGCCGGTATTTATTATCTGCCTGCTTTTCAGCGACCACGAACAATGGTTAAGAATGGCATTCTGCCTGGCCTTGCCGATCGTCGGCATCAGTATCCAGCATTTGATTGAAAAGCGTAACGATGCCTTTGCCCAGAGTCTGATGCACAAGCTGCTGGCAGAGCGGGAAACGCTGAATGATTTAAGTATGCTTGACCCCTTAACGGGACTGTATAACCGCCGGGGCTTCCAGCACCGCTTCGCCACGTTGATGTCGTTGGCGCCGGAAGGTCATCATGTCCTGCTTCTGGATATCGACCATTTCAAGGCCTATAACGATCACTATGGTCATATGATGGGCGATCAGGCGCTGATTCAGGTTTCCGCTGCGGTGCGTGATGCCGTGCGCTCACGCGATATCGTGACTCGCTTCGGCGGCGAAGAGTTCGTTGTCCTGCTGGCAAACAGCAATGCCGATAGTGCTCAACGCGCGGCAGAGCGTATCCGCCAGAAAGTGTACGATCTGAAAATTCCGCACATCCTGAACGCCAGCGTGGCGACCAATGTCACTATCAATATTGGCATTGCCCCACTTGAAGGCGAAGAAATTGATAAGGCACTGGAAAATGCGGATAAAGCCCTCTACGAAGCCAAGCGACTGGGCCGCAACCATATACTGACCAGCGACGCCATTCCCCAGCACTAACCTCACACCCCGAGCGTAAGAAACATAAAATTCCTTGCGCTCGGTTTTATCTATAGCTAGGATTGGCAATCATTATCATTTAGATTTGTATCCAGCGAATTCTATGGCTTACCGTTCCGCACCGATTGCTGAGGATATTATCTGGCGAGCGCCGCTTCCAACTCGTGAGCGAACGCTGGCTGAATCCGTGCGCGATAAAATCGCCGAACAGCGCCCGCATATGCTGGAATGCTTTAAACTTGATGAGCCTCACTCCGCACAAGCCAAAACCCTGGCGGAGTGGATGCGGCCCACCGAGCTCAGTTCGCTGCTGGCGCTCTATTCCGATCATATCTATCGTAACCAGCCGACCATGACGCGGGAGAATAAGCCGCTGATCTCGTTGTGGGCGCAATGGTATATCGGCCTGATGGTGCCGCCGCTGATGCTGGCGTTGCTGACAGAAGATGCCGCACTTGACCTCTCGCCGGAGCATTTCCACGTCGAATTCCATGAAACAGGACGTGCAGCCTGTTTCTGGGTCGATGTACAGGAAGATACGCGCGCCAGCCAGTCTTCAGGCTCGCATCGTATGGAAACACTGATTAAACAGGCGTTGATCCCGGTTGTTGAAGCTCTGGAAGCCACGGGCGACATTAACGGAAAACTTATCTGGAGCAACACCGGCTATCTGATTAACTGGTATCTGGGTGAGATGAAAACCGTGCTGGGTGAAGAACAGGTCAACAACCTGCGCCAACAATTATTCTTTGCGAAAACCCTTTCCTGCGGCCAGGATAACCCGCTGTGGCGCACCGTCGTGCCACGTGAGGGCTTGCTGGTTCGCCGTACCTGCTGTCAGCGTTACCGCCTGCCGGATGTGCAGCAATGCGGTGACTGCACGCTGAAATAATCGAACGCGAAATGCCTGATAGCGCTTCGCTTATCAGGCCAGCGAAATATGTAAGATAACCGGTAGGCCGGGTTAGCGTAGCGCCACCCGGCAACAATCCCGACTCAGTCGTTACGCAACCTGCTGGCTCTCTTCCGCCGCACGCTGCGCTTCTTCCGCTTCCTGCGCCAACAGCTGTTTCTCATACACCTTGAAGAAGGGGTAGTAGATGATGGCGGACACACACGCCAGCAGTACGACCAGAATCGCCGCGCGGAAATCCCAGCCTAACGCCCATGCGCCGCCAATCGGTGCCGGAGCCGTCCATGGAACAACCGAGATAACGCGGCCAATGAGATCCAGCTTCATGGCTGCCCACGCCAGCACGGCGTTTACCATCGGCGCCAGTAGAAACGGTATAAAGAACACCGGGTTCATCACGATTGGCGTACCGAAAATCACCGGTTCATTGATGTTAAACAGGCTTGGCACCACGCTCAGACGACCTATCGAACGCAAATGTGCTGAACGGCTACGCAGGTAGCAGAACACCAGCCCCATAGTCGCCCCTGAGCCGCCAATAACGATGAAGAAAGTCCAGAACGCTTCCATAAAGATGTGCGGTAACGGCGCGCCCTGCGCCAGCGCGGTTTGGTTCAGACCAAGGTTGGTCAGCCAGAACATCTGCAGCATCCCGGAGACAATCGCCGCCCCATGAATACCTGCAAACCACAGCAGATGACCAATCAACACCGCTAACAGAATCGCTGGCAGGGAGTCAGCCGCCGAAACCAGCGGTTTAAACAGCGACATAATCGCCTGGGGGATCAGCATGCCAAACTGGCCCTGGATCAGCAGGCTGAGCGGGTAAAGCGTCAGTACCACCACCAGCACCGGAATGAGCAGATCAAAGGAGTTTTTGATCATCGGCGGCACCTGATCCGGCAAACGAATACCGATGTTGTGCGCTTTCAAAAAACGCATCAGCTCAACGCAGTAAATCGCCACCAGAATGGCGGTGAAAATCCCGGTTCCGCCGAGGCTATCCACCGGCAGCGTGCCATTGGTTTTCGGCGCAGCAACCAGCAGGAACGCCATAATAGACAACATGGCGCACATAAATGGATCAAGCTGGTGGGATTTTTCGTAATGTTTGCCAAGGTTATATGAAATTGCCGCACAGATATAGATGGACATAATGCCCATGGTCATATCGAACGGCGTCAGAATGCGACCTTCAAATTCTTTTGCTAAATCTAACCACGCGCGGGCAAAGCCCCAGGTGGTATCGGGCGAAAATGGCGGATAAGCGAAGACAAGTAAAAACGAGCCAACAATCATAAACGGCATGGCAGAGATAAAGCCATCACGAATTGCCATTACGTGACGTTGCGAGGAAATACGCCCGGCAATGGGGCTGACGTAGTTTTCCACGAACCGGAAAATTAAATTAAACGCAGTGTGACCAGCAGACATAGCAGCCCTCCTGACAGGCTTGAGACGTAAGCACAGCAACAACGATTTTGCCGCTATACAAACGCGTGTTACGCGACACGTCGTACAGGGCTCTTATTATTGGGTACAGCGTAAGTGACACTGACAGTTTTAATCCCCTCTCTGCAGAACTGCAACCGGTTACTGTAACCGGTTGCAGTGATTGTGAAGGAGATCCAGAAAACGCGGTTTTATCCGATTCCCTCACGGCAAATATTTACAGCATCCAGGGCTTATGACAGATTGAACGCCACAATTTTTCAGGAGAGTCTAATGAGCCTGCAATCTGTGCGGCAATTCTTCGCCGAACACGCCCCCGATATTGAGATTATTGAATCAGGGCAAAGCACCGCTACCGTCGCCCTTGCCGCCGCTGCCCATCAGGTGGAAGCCGGCCAGATAGCCAAAACGCTGTCGCTGAAGGTCAAAGAGCAGGTTATTTTGATCGTGGCAAAAGGTGATGCCCGCCTGGATAACAAAAAGTTGAAAACAACCTTTGGTGCCAAAGCTCGCATGCTGAGTAGCGATGAAGTGGTAACGTTGACTGGCCACCCGGTTGGTGGCGTCTGCCCGTTTGGCCTGGAAAACCCGCTCGCCGTTTATTGTGATGTCTCATTGCAGCAGTATGCGGAAGTACTGCCCGCCGCTGGGTCAACGCACAGCGCCGTACGGATGTCCCCCGAACGCATTGCGCAACTGACCGGCGCCACCTGGGTCGATGTGTGTTTGTAAGCCTCAGATACCGGAGCTGACGCATCCGCTCCGGCTTTCAGCTATACAAAATAGGAAAGGTCGCCAGATAACCCTTCGCGATCGGGCAATGACATCAATAAGTCCGCCGCGCTAAGTAACCCGATATCAGAATTGACGCCCAGCTTCGCCATCGCATTAAATTTATGCGCGCGAATCGTTTTAATATTCCGCTCAAGCCGTTCAGCGATATCCGTTAAGGAATAACCGCAGGTCATATAGCGTAAAATGGCCCGTTCAGTCGGGCTTAAAAAGCGGTGATGCACGGTGATATCGCTTTCATCCTGCGCGAGTTGCTGCGTCCCGCCGCTGCGTAAAATTTCAAGGATAGTGTTCTTCAACCTGGTGAGCGATTCCGCTTTGCTTACCACGCCGTTCAGTAGCGTTGGCGAAAGCTGCTTAATCAGTTCCACTTCTTGCCGATCGCCGGCCAGAATGATACGGATGATTTCTGATCTGCTGTTTGCTATTTCATCCTGAATCAGCAGGCTTTCAAGGCGTAATTCACGCGTACCTGACAGACAACAGATTACCGCAAAATAGTCGTCGCTTAGCATGGATTCTCTAAGCGCATCAACCGACCGGAAAAAATGAAATACATAGGGGCTTCGGGAAGACGCGGCGAGCAAATGACGCAGGCCGACTTCCGCCATCACGCAGGGTTCGACTATAGCGACATGCTGCTTTCCGTGATGTTTTTCCATTCTGCCGGTTCTCCATATGCTGAGAAGAGATTGAGTTCCTTCATTCCCTGAGTGCTGTTGATCCACGCGTACATTTCAGCATTGCTGCGTAACGATAAACGGCGCATAGCGCTGTTCTTCTGTGCGCTGATTGTTTTATTGCTCTTTTTCAACAGCGTGGCGATTTGGTTAATTCCCCAGCCCTTCGCCAGCAAACGTAAAACTTTACGTTCCGACAGCGTCAGCATCACCATTTTTTCATTTTCCTCATGAATAGCATCGTAATCTGGCACCAACAGGGTTTGACTGATGCGCTCGGCGGAAGCGCCTCCCTGGCGAATCGCCATGACGACACGTTCAACAGGCTCAGAGTCAGATAACAGAGTGCTTTCCGGACGCATCAAAAATTCAATGGCAAGGGAATAATGAGGGCGACTGACGAGAAAAACCCAGTGAATATCACGGTATTGCGACAGTAGAGAGTAGAATTGTTCGCACACGTTGCGCGGCTGATGAATATCGCCAGAGAGATCGACCAACACCAGGTCAGCCCGACGAAGCTGGAGCAGTGTAAGCTCCTCCAGAGAGTGACAAACGTTCAGCTCATAATTGGGGAAATGCGTGGTCATTATCGCACTCAACCCGGACTGCATCACCGGTATTTTACTGATAATGACGCCGAACTTACAGTATCCTTGTAACATAAAACCTCCGCATCCAATCGACGATCCTTTTTACGCTCACCGGTAAAGGTGTGCTGTTAAAAAAAAGAACCTGTTCATCCTTGTTCCTTAATTACCTTTTCTTGCCCTGATAAATGAGATCAAATTGATATATTTAAATAAGGGGGCGTCACGGCAAAAGGTTAACCGATATAATATGTCACATTGTTTATAAAATGGTAATCCAAATGCAATTAGAAAAAATGAATCTGCGCGTAAGTTATAATTAAAACATTTGTTAATTATATAACTCATTTATGTAGTATTATATTTTTGAATTGATTAAAAGCACTAATGCGCCCCTCACCTTTAATTGATAAAAGTAAGAGGCGGAAAATTATAATGACTCGACCGCCTCATAGGGCAGACCGACATAGTTCTCTGCAATCGTGGTCAGGCCAGCGCGTGAACCCAGATAATATTGACGATCCGCTTCCTGCATCTTTTTATCGAATTCACTCTTATCCTGAAAATCGTGTAGCAGATGGGTCATAAACCAGCTAAACCGCTCCCCCTTCCAGACACGATTAAGCGCCAACTGCGAGTAGCGATCCAGCAGGTCGGCCCGTCCGTGTTGATAATACTGGCACAGGATCCGCCACAGATAATTGACGTCCGACGCCGCCAGATTTAATCCTTTCGCCCCCGTCGGCGGAACGATATGCGCCGCATCGCCCACCAGGAACAGGCGGCCATACTGCATCGGTTCCACCACATAACTGCGCAGCGGCGCGATACTCTTCTCAAGTGAGTGACCAGTCACTAACTTCTGACTAAGATCCTCAGGCAGACGACATTTCAGCTCCTGCCAGAAGCGTTCATCAGACCACAGCTCGACTTTCTCCGTTAGCGGTACCTGTAAATAGTAACGGCTACGAGTTAGTGAGCGCTGACTACAAAGAACGAACCCGCGTTCGTGATGGGCGTATATCAGCTCCGGATTCACCGGCGGCGTATCGGCCAGCATCCCTAACCAGCCGAACGGCCAGACGCTTTCGTATTCCCGCAAAATCTCACGCGGAATGGTTTGCCGCGAAACGCCGTGAAAGCCATCGCATCCGGCGACGAAATCGCATGACACGCGGCAGATTTCACCGCCTTTGTTAAAGGTGACTGTTGGGCTGTCACTTTTGATGTCATCGATACGTACATCGCTCACACCATAAATAGCCGGCGCGCCACTGGACTGCCGGGCCTCCATCAGGTCACGCGTCACTTCGGTTTGTCCGTAAACCATCACGCTCTTGCCGCCGGTCAGCTCACTCAGCGGTACCGGAATGCGTTTACCGTTAAACAAAAACTCCACCCCGTGATGCACCAGCCCTTCCGCATCCATCCGTTTCGCCACTCCCGCTTCGCGCAGCAGGCCAACTGTGCCACTTTCCAGAATACCGGCCCGGATCCGCCCCAGCACGTAGTCCGGCGTCTGTCTCTCCAGAATCAGGGTCTGAATGCCCGCGTTATGCAGCAGCTGCCCCAACAGCAGCCCGGAAGGCCCCGCGCCAATAATCACTACCTGTGTCTTCATAGGGTCGCCTCACGTCGGATAAGTTAATAACTTGTTTGTTTTATGTTTGCATAAAGTTTATTCATGCATTTTTGATAAGGGGGCGTGGGAAAAGAAGGGAAAAACCTGTTAAAAAGCTGCACTTTTCGACAATTTTCAGAAAGTGTGGCGAGCATCAAGTTATGCCCCACGCCAAAACACCGACGCCTTTTTGCACATTATTTGATCCGACACGGACTCCCACCCGCGACGCTTCGGGTAAAAGTAACTCATCAGGCAGTTGTACCGAGGATGCAGGATGACCACGGAAATTGATCACCACACCCAGCGAGGCATTACGCGGCTCTGTATTCAGTGCGGCCTTTTTCTGCTTCAGCACGGCGCGGAAAGCGCGCTGGTTGATGAGCTGGCTTCACGCTTAGGGCGCGCGCTGGGAATGGACAGCGTCGAAATCGCCATTTCACCGAATGCCATTGTTTTATCAACCATTAAAGATGGGCAATGCATTACATCGACACGCAAAAACGCCGATCGCGGCATCAATATGCATATGGTGACGGAGATCCAACACATCGTTATCATGGCAGAGCATAAACTGCTGGATGCACGGGATGTCGCCAAACGCTTCACGCAAATCAAGCCCCTGCGCTACCCACGCTGGCTCGTGGTGACAATGGTAGGCCTTTCCTGCGCCTGTTTCTGTAAACTCAATAACGGCGGCTGGGATGGTGCATTCGTCACGCTCTGCGCCAGTACTATCGCGATGTATATTCGCCAGGTTCTCACCCACCGCGCAATGCACCCGCAAATCAATTTCTGTATTACCGCTTTCGCCGCGACCACTGTCTCTGGCCTGCTGTTGCGCATGCCTGCTTTCAGCCAAACCTCAACCGTGGCAATGGCAGCCAGCGTCCTGCTGCTGGTGCCGGGTTTTCCGCTCATTAACGCCGTCGCCGACATGTTTAAAGGTCACATCAACACCGGGCTGGCGCGGTGGGCGATCGCCAGCCTGCTGACGCTTGCCACCTGCGTGGGCGTGGTGATGGCCATGACCTTATGGGGGCTGCGCGGATGGGTGTAATCGATTTTATGCTGGCGCTGGTTCAGGACATCCTTCTCTCGTCCATTCCGGCAGTGGGTTTTGCGATGGTTTTCAACGTGCCGCACCGGGCGTTGCCGTGGTGTGGGCTGTTGGGCGCGATCGGCCATAGCTCGCGCTTTGTGATGATGACCGCCGGGTTTAACATTGAGTGGGCAACGTTCCTCGCCGCGATTCTGGTCGGTAGCATTGGCATTCGCTGGTCACGCTGGTACCTCGCGCACCCGAAGATCTTTACCGTCGCCGCCGTCATCCCCATGTTCCCCGGTATATCAGCCTATACAGCTATGATTTCCGCAGTAAAAATCAGCCACTTAGGTTATACCGAAGAGATGATGATTGCGCTCATCAGCAACTTTCTTAAGGCATCATCGATTGTTGGCGCGCTCTCTATCGGCCTGTCGATCCCTGGCCTGTGGCTGTATCGCAAACGCCCGCGGGTCTAATTCTCAGCACAACGGCAGCGCGGGATTAAGGCTGCCGTCCCTTTCATGCTCTGTGCTACTATATGCCCATTAACCTGCGGCTATTTCGCAGCCTTCCTGTGTTTTTCTGTATTGAGATAGTGTTATGTCTTCTCGTATTTTGACGCCGAACGTGATTGGTATTGACGCCTTTGTCGCCGATCCTGCTGCCATTCTTGCTAAAACAGAAGGTGGTGCACTGGCCGTATTTGCTAACAATGCGCCTGCGTTCTACGCCATCACGCCGGAACGGCTGGCACAATTGTTAGCGTTGGAAGAAAAGCTCGCCCGTCCAGGCAGCGACGTGGCGCTGGATACGCAGTTCTTTGAAGAGCCAGCGCCCGCCCCTATCGCCGTGCCGATGGGCAAATTTGCCATGTATACCGGCTGGCAACCGGATGCTGAATTTTTGCGGCTTTCCGCACTCTGGGGTATTGCCCTTAGTGAGCCAGTCACCCCAGAAGAACTGGCTTCATTTGTCGCTTACTGGCAAGCAGAAGGCAAAGTGTTCCATCATGTGCAGTGGCAGCAAAAACTGGCGCGAAGCGTGCAAATGGGCCGCGCGAGCAATAACGGTCAGCCGAAGCGCGACCTGAACAGCGTATCCGAACCCGATAATCATATCCCCCCTGGTTTCAGAGGATGAGCATGAAAAACGTTGGCGATTTAATGCAACGCCTGCAAAAGATGATGCCGGCGAACGTCAAGCCCGCCTTCACGACCGGTGAAGAGCTGCTGGCCTGGCAAAAAGAGCAGGGAAAAATCCGCGCCGCCGCGCTGGAGCGGGAAAACCGCGCCATGAAAATGCAGCGCACGTTTAACCGTTCGGGCATTCGCCCACTGCACCAGAACTGTTCGTTCGATAATTATCGCGTGGAAAACGAAGGCCAGATGAACGCGCTGTCAAAAGCGCGTCAGTACGTGGAAGAGTTCGATGGCAACATCGCCAGTTTTATCTTTTCCGGCAAGCCTGGCACCGGGAAAAACCACCTGGCGGCGGCCATCTGCAATGAACTACTCCTTCGCGGGAAATCGGTGCTGATCATCACCGTTGCCGACATTATGTCGGCCATGAAAGATACTTTCAGCAATCGGGAAACCAGCGAAGAGCAACTGCTAAACGATCTCAGCCAGGTCGACCTGCTGGTGATCGACGAAATCGGCGTGCAAACGGAGTCGCGCTACGAGAAGGTGATCATTAATCAGATTGTCGATCGTCGTTCATCTTCTAAACGCCCTACCGGGATGCTCACCAACAGCAATATGGATGAGATGAATAAGCTACTCGGAGAGCGCGTAATGGATCGTATGCGTCTCGGCAACAGTCTGTGGGTGATCTTCAACTGGGACAGCTATCGCAGCCGGGTCACCGGCAAAGAGTATTGAGATAAATCTTAGTGCCGACAGGGAGTATACTGGCGGCCTAATACATTCATTGCATGAATAGAGTGCTTCTCATGAAAACGACCAAATCCCTGTTTTGCGGCGCTATCCTCGCAGGCGCCTTCTTCGCCACTGCGGCCAACGCCAGTTCCCTGACCGACACCCTGAGCAGCGCAGCCAGCCAGTTGGGCGGCCAGAGCAGCAGCCAGCAGAGCGGCACATCGCTCTCCTCATTAACCAGCCTGCTCAATGGCGGCTCGCAGTCTCTCAGCTCCAGCACCATGAATAATGCCGCGGGCATTATGGGTTACTGTGCAAAAGAGAAAATCACCTCTGTTGCCAACGTCGACAACATCAAATCTCAGGTGCTGGATAAACTGGGTCTGGACACTGCCGCTGAGCAGAAAAAAGACACCAGCTACATGGACGGCATCCAGGGTCTGCTGAATGCAAAAGATGGGCAGCAGCTGAATCTTGAAAGCCTGGGTAATAGCGAGCTGGGTAAAAAAGTGAAAGCCAAAGCCTGCGATCTGGTGCTGAAACAGGGTGTGAATTTCCTCTCCTGATCCCACTGAGCGCGCGGATAAACGCCCATTCGCTTCTCCGCGCGCTGCGACATCTCTCTTACCCCTCATGCATAAAAGTTCCCTTCTTCGGCGATAAAGTCGGCTATTTATAAACCAATTCTGAACAACAGCACACTTTGATGACGCTAGAATTGCAGCTATACGACCGCATGATTACATTATGCTGTTCAATAAATGTCTGGCCAGAAGACTGGCGCTGTTGAGGATACGTAGTGTCAGAGTTGCTCTCCCTTGCTCTTTTTCTTGCCTCCGTGGCGATTTACGCCCTGAAGGCAGGCCGCAATACGTGGTGGTTCGCCGCTACGCTGATTGTTTTGGGATTTTTTGTCGTACTCAACATTACGCTCTATGCCAGCGACTATTTCACCGGCGACGGCATCAATGACGCCGTACTTTACACCCTCACCAACAGCCTGACCGGCGCAGGGGTCAGCAAGTACATCCTGCCAGGTATCGGCCTGGTGTTAGGGCTGGTTGCCGTATTCGGCACGCTCGGCTGGCTGCTGCGTCGCCGCCGTCATCACCCGCACCATTTTGGTTACAGCCTGCTGGCGCTGGTGCTGGCGGTGGGTTCCGTTGATGCCAGCCCGGCATTTCGCCAGATTAGCGAGTTGGTAAAATCCCAGTCGCGCGACGGCGATCCTGATTTCTCTATCTATTACAAAGAGCCCGCCAAAAGTATTCCGCAGCCAAAGCTTAACCTCGTCTACATCTACGGTGAAAGCCTTGAGCGCACCTATTTTGATAACCAGGCGTTCCCGGATCTCGCACCGGAGCTTGGCGCGCTGAAAGACGACAGTATCGATTTCAGCCACACCATGCAGTTACCGGGCACCGACTACACCATTGCCGGAATGGTCGCGTCACAATGCGGTATTCCGCTGTTCGCCCCGTTTGAAGGCAACGCGTCCGCGTCGCTCTCCAGTTTCTTCCCGCAAAATATCTGCCTCGGCGATATCCTGAAGAACTCCGGCTATGAAAACTATTTTGTCCAGGGCGCGAACCTGCGCTTCGCCGGGAAAGATGTCTTCCTGAAGTCGCATGGCTTTGACAACCTCTACGGCTCTGAAGAGCTGAAGGCCACCGTTGACGACCCGAACTACCGCAACGACTGGGGCTTCTACGATGACACGGTGCTGGACGAAGCATGGAAAAAATTCGAAACGCTCTCTAAAGAGGGTAAGCGTTTCTCTCTGTTTACTCTGACCGTCGACACGCACCATCCGGATGGTTTTATCTCGCGCAGTTGCTCGCGTAAACGCTATGAAATTGGCGGCAAGGCGAATCAGTCCTTCAGCGCCGTCAGCTGTAGCCAGCAGAATATTGCGGAATTCATTAACCGAATCAAAGCCTCGCCGTACTTTAAAAACACGGTGATCGTGGTCTCCTCCGATCATCTGGCGATGAAAAACACCGCCTGGGATTACCTCAATAAGCAGGATCGCAATAACCTGTTCTTCATCCTGCGCGGCGACAAGCCTCAGCAGGAAGTGATGGCGCAAAAGCGTAACACTATGGATAACGGTGCAACGGTGCTCGATATTCTGGGCGGTGATAACTTCATCGGCCTTGGGCGCAGCAGCCTCTCGGGCGAATCGCTGTCGACCATTTTCCTCAATATGAAAGAGAAAGTGCTGGCGTGGAAACCCGACATCATCCGTCTGTGGAATTTCCCGAAAGAGATGAAAGAGTTCACCATCGATACGCAGAAAAACATGATTGCATTCTCCGGCAGCCATTTCCGTCTGCCGCTGCTGCTGCGCGTGTCGGAAAAACGCGTCGAACCGCTGCCAGAAAGCGAGTACTCCGCACCGCTGCGTTATCAGTTAGCCGATTTCGCTCCGCGCGATAACTTCGTCTGGATTGACCGCTGCTACAAGATGGGCCAGCTTTGGGCACCGGAATTCGCGCTCTCCACCGACTGGTGCGTCTCTCAGGGGCAGCTCGGTGGCGAACAAAAAGTCCAGCATGTCGATAAAGCGCAGTGGAAAGGCAAAACGGCATTCAAAGACACGGTAATAGACATGACGCGCTATAAAGGCAACGTCGACACTCTAAAAGTGGTGGATAACGATATTCGCTATAAAGCCGACAGCTTCATTTTCAACGTCGCTGGCGCGCCGGAAGAGGTGAAGCAGTTTAGTGGTATTTCACGTCCGGAAAGCTGGGGACGCTGGTCTAATGCCCAGTTGGGCAACCAGGTGAAGATTGAGTATCAGCACCCTCTGCCGAAGAAATTTGACCTGGTGATCACCGCAAAAGCCTTTGGGCAGAATGCCGATAAACCAATCCCGGTGCGCGTCGGTAATAGCGAGCAAACGCTGACGCTGGGACACGACGTGACCACGACGACGCTGCACTTCGATAACCCGACGCAGGCCAGCACGCTGGTCATTGTTCCACCAGCGCCTGAGTCTACGAACGAAGGGAATATCCTCGGCCATTCCCCACGTCAGTTAGGGATTGGGATGGTAGAGATTAAGGTGGTTGAAGCGCAGGGGTCATCCCCTCACCCCGGCCCTCTCTCTTAGGGAGAGGGTGAAAACCGCATCTACCTGACCATTGGCACAATCGGTTCCCTCACCCCGCCCTCTCCCAGAGGGAGAGGGAGAAAACCGCACGCACCTCACCACTGGCACAATCGGTTCCCCCACCCCGCCCTCTCCCACAGGGAGAGGGTGAAAAACGCAGGAAATTCAGCAACGTGCTCGATCGGTTCCCTCTCCCTGTGGGAGAGGGTTAGGGTGAGGGCCTTAAAACGTCTCCCAATTCTCCCCGGCATCCGTCGCCGCAGCCTTACGTTGCACTGGCTTCATCGCCACAACGCGCTCTTCCGGTTTCTCCTGAAGTGCTTTTTCCTGCTGGATATGGAACACGGCTACCGCCTGAGTCAGTCTGCTGGCCTGTTCTTCCAGCGCGGCAGCCGCAGCGGCGGATTCTTCCACCAGCGAGGCGTTCTGCTGGGTGACACGATCCATCTCCGACACCGCCAGCCCGACCTGGTCGATGCCCCTGCTCTGCTCATCAGACGCAGACGCAATCTCGCCCATAATATCGGTCACGCGGGTCACCGCATTCACAATCTCATCCATGGTTTCACCGGCGCTTTCCACCAGCGTCGAACCTAAATCAACACGGCTAACCGAGTCTTCAATCAGGCTCTTAATTTCGCGGGCTGCCTGCGCGCTACGCTGGGCCAGATTACGCACTTCCCCCGCGACTACCGCAAAACCACGTCCCTGCTCGCCTGCACGCGCCGCTTCTACCGCGGCGTTCAGCGCAAGAATGTTGGTCTGGAAAGCAATGCCGTCAATTACGCTGATAATATCGGCAATCTTCTGCGAACTGGCGGTGATATCACGCATGGTTTGCACCACGTTATCCACTACTTTCCCGCCCTTCTGTGCCGTTTCCGACGCGCTCAGTGCGAGGTTGCTCGCCTGACGAGCGTTCTCGGCGTTCTGCTTCACGGTCGCGGTCAGCTCTTCCATGCTGGCAGCGGTTTCTTCCAGCGAAGCGGCCTGCTGTTCAGTACGGGAAGAGAGATCGTTATTGCCCATCGCAATCTCGCTCGCGCCGCTATAAATCGCGTCCGCGCCGTTACGCACTTCACCGACGGTACGCACCAGTTCACCCTGCATATGACGCAACGTACTGGCCAGTTGCCCCATTTCGTTGCGCCCTTCCACATCAATAGGACGAACAAGATCGCCTCCGGCAATATGGCGAATACTTTCAATCAGACTTTGCAGCGGCAGGATCAGCGTTTTACGGATGCCAAACCAGACAATCGCGATCGCCAGCAGTACGGCAATCATGACGCCGGCTAAGATCCACATCGCCTGATCGTATGAACGATTGTTATCGGCGACAGCCAGATCGTATAAACGATCGTTCTGTTGCAGATAATCAACATAAGCCTGCTCGAATCTATCCTGATAGCCCTGGGTAGGCTGGTCAAAGAAGTCGTTGATTTTCCCCGCGCCCAGCAGCTGAATCAGCTCCGCCAGCGCACCGTGGTAGATGTCATAGTTGCGTTTGATTTCCAGCGCTGCCGACTCGCTCTGACGCGGGTCACGCGGCATCGCTTCGTACTCGGCCCAACGCTTTTCCGCATCGCTCAGCGATTTCTGCGCGACCTGCATCAATTCCGCCACCGTAGCGCCACTGCCGATATTGTTTTGATCCATCATGTAGCGGATCCCGGCGCGGTTCAGGGTGTTACGGGTTTGCAGCAAAGCCACCCAGCTGCCGTTGAGGCCAGACTGCTGCTGGCGAATGGTTTGTAGAACGGTAAAGTTTTCCTTGTCGTTTTTGAGCGCGTTGAAGAACAGCCCGCCCGATGTGAGTTGTAAGAGTCCAAATAACACCAAAACCAGCACTAAGCTGGTCACGATCTTGATACGTTTTAACATGCTTTCTCTTCCTCCTGGCGAATTACGGTTTTCGGCCTGGAAAGAGAAAACTTTAAGAAAAGGTGCAACCCTGAATTGCCGGATGCGGCTACGCCTTATCCGACCTACGGTTTGGCGCTATGTTTGACCCGCGCGTAGGCCTGATAAGCGAAGCGCATCAGGCGCTTAACGCACGGATATCATCGTAAAGCGACTGTGTGATAGCTACGCCCTGCTTTTCACTCTTCAGGCGTGACTGATAACGACGCTCGCCCGGTAACCGAGCGCCCTGCGCCTGCATGCCGCTAAATAATGTTTCTGCCCGCGCCAGATGCGCACTGGCATCCTCGCCGAGGAAGCGCGTCGGGTCGAGCGACAGAATCAATTCGCCGCCGTACGGCAGACCACCTGCGCCGTTGTCCCACGCCAGAGACTCCGCGCTGGTCATATCGCCAATCAACGGCCCGGCGAGCAACTCAACCATGGCCGCCAGCGCTGAACCTTTGTGCCCGCCAAAGGTGAGCATCGCCCCATCCAGCACCGCCTGCGGGTCGGTAGTGGCATTGCCGTCGCTGTCGATGCCCCAGCCTTCAGGGATCGCTTTCCCGGCACGATGATGCAGTTGAATTTCCCCACGCGCCGCCGCGCTGGTCGCCATATCAAAAATAAACGGATGCTTATCGCCCCGCGGCCAGCCAAAGGCTATCGGGTTGGTACCAAAAAGTGGCTGAGTGCCACCCGCCGGTGCAACCCAGGCGTGGCTCGGCGTCGTCGCCAGCGCCACCAGCCCGGCGTCGGTCAGCGGTTCTACGTCGGCAAACAACGCGGAGAAGTGGACGCAGCGGTTGATCGCCAGCGCCGCAATGCCACATTGCCGCGTTTTTTCGATCAACAGCGGCAGCGCTTGCTCAAATGCCAGCAGCGAATACGCACCATGCGCATCCGCTTTCACAATCGCCGGGGCCTGAGACACCACCGTGGGCAGCGCATCGGCGGACACTTTTCCTTTGCGCAACGTGTTGACAATACCGAGCAAACGCCACAGACCGTGTGATGCACAACCATCACGCTCACCGGCAGTGACGTTTTTCGCAATCACCGCCGCATGTTGTTCACTGAATCCATTACTGCTAAGCGCGTGATACGCCAGCGCGTAAGCCTCATCGACAGAGAGGTTTACTGTTTCCATGAAACGCTCCTTTATGATTTTCATCTCCGATAACGTTGACCAGAGACGGCAGGGTTAGTTAACCGTATCTTAATTTTCAATTAACAACAATGGCACAAGCACGCACGCCAAACAGATGAAAAACATATACAATACTTATAAAGTAGAGCAAATCACCATATAAACACCAAATGTATTTATAAATATCTTTAAACACCCCCTGCAAGGTAGGCTTTTTCTCATTCTTCTCCGAGCCAGCGATAATGCCATCGCGGCCAGAACGGGTGTGAAATTGACGATGACCGCATTAACTCTTGCAGAACCCCGCTATCAGGTTCGGGTTCTGAGTAACAATTATTTCTTCTGGGTAGGTGTGAAAAACCTGATGCATCAACAGGGAAAACCGGCCGCCGATATTAAGTGGATTAAAGAGGCCAGCGACAGCCAGCAGCGTTTGCTGTGCCAGGAAATCTACGCCACTCCAATTGTCCAAAAGTGGCTGGTCTTTACGGAAAGCGAGCAGATTGACACCCTGAGCGTGATGTTACCGGATGACAGGGTGAACATTCTTTCCGATCGACTGGAAATGAGTGAGTTAAAAGAACAGTTGAAAAACCCGACTTTTAGCCGCCGCCGCCGCGATAAACAGCTCACCCGCTCTGAAGCGCGCGTCTGTTCCTTGATTCGCCAGGGCTTCACGCTGGTGCGCATTGCGCAAATTCTCAATAAATCGCCGAAAACAATTTATACCCACAAGCGCAATGCGATGGATAAATTCCACTGCGATACCCTGGTCGAATTCAACCGCAAAATGAACCTGATGGAACGCCAGGCTCTCTACAACTAATGCGGACGCGGTGATCATCGCTGGGATCAATGTTATAGGTAACGTAACGACCTATAATTTCAGCTAATATAAAAGCACTTTGCTTTTGGCTTTCTTGATTCCGGATGCTCTTACCGCATATGAAATATCTGCTCGCTGATGCGCTCATCTATGACAATGAAGAGGGTTCGCTCTCCCTGAAGGGAGAGGAGAACGACGAGCGACAGGTGCTGACCAGTACCGCGAATCATATCTTCAGTTTATTAATCGCCCATCATGGTATGGTGGTCGATCGTGAAAAATTTCTGCAAGACGTGTGGGACGAGCGGGGTCTGACGGGTTCTAATAACTCGCTAAATCAATACATTAGCATCTTGCGTAAATTGCTGGACGGTATGATGCCCGGCACCTCGTTTATCATCACCGTACCGAAAACAGGTTTTATGCTGAATGCCGAGATAAGTGTGCACCCCCTCAGCCGTGAAAGCGCGCCCGCGCTTCCCGTGCCGATGCGTGCGCCTCGCTCCCGCCCCAAATTAGCCATTTGGTTGTGCATCGCGACGATGGTGGTTGCGGCCATTTGCGGCAGTTATCTCTCGCAAAAACAGTCACCGCTAGTGACTGCCCGCTATTTACTGACCCAGATTGACGGCTGCCCGGTGTATACCTTCACGCCCATTGCGGATGTTTTTCAAAAACAGGCCGTGGCGCTCACTCGCCAAATCAAAGAAAACAGCGGCTTATCGTGCCTGGAAAACTCCGTATTCTATGTGCATATTCAGAACACGCTGTTTTATGGGGATAAGGGCCGACTGGTGCTTTCTCAGTGTTCGCGCTCAAGCCAAAGTACCAGCACCTGTAGCACCAATTACTTTTATGAGTGGTGACCGATGAAGTCCCGTACCCTTCAGATAATAGCCTTTCTTCTCATTAACATCGCGCTGGTCGCCGCAACGTTATGGTGGCTAAATAAGCCCAAACCGCTGGCCTTTAACTGCCTCGGGCAACTCAACTTCAAGGAAAGCCGCGACAATAATCCCTTCAATTTCGACGGCCAGGTGGTCATGCATTTCAACCCGGACGGCAGCGGCTATTTCATCATGACCGGCAACCTGATGGCGAACGCGAAAATGCATACCGTCTCGCGACAGGAGAATTTCAGTTGGCGTAATCTGCACGATAGCCTGTATGAAATTCACATTCAGAACATCGAACGATTTAGCCACGATCGCGTGCCGGATAAAATTTTCGAAGCGTACACTGCCGGTATTCTTCTCGGTCAGAAGCGCTTACTCAGCATTCAGCGAACGCCGGAACACGCCATCATTATCGGTAATTTCTACTCGCCGCTTTTACTCTGCGCGAGCTAGTTTTTATCGTCCCTATTTTCGCTCTGGCGCAAACTTCCCAGTGCGATAAACTCCCCCAGCAGCGCGGTAAGCTGCTGCATTTTCTCTGGCGTAAACTCATTTTCAATCAGCCGATAGGCTTCTTCCACCTGCGTTTGCGCGCGTGCGTAAAGCGCCTGCCCCTCTTTGGTCAATGACACGAATAACTTGCGCTGATCGTTAACCGGCTTTAAGCGCAGCACGAGACCATCGCGTTCCATACGCGTCAAAATACCGGTCAGGCTTGGGCGCAAAATGCAGGCGCGAAATGCCAGGTCGTGAAAATCCATCGACGGATTCTCGGCCAGAATGCGCACGATACGCCACTGTTGCTCGGTCAAATTATGCTGCTTAACGATGGGACGAAAGTAGCTCATCGCCGCTTCGCGTGCCTGCAACAGTGCGATAGTCAAAGATTCGTGCATCATTCTTCCCCACGGTACTCAAAAAAATCATTAATAACGAAACAATTAGCAAACGCGGCGTTGTTCGGCAACCGGTTTCTTTGTGCTATAGCCAGCCCCAAATCACCATATAACTTTAAATGTTTGTTTCTTATGAATTAAATAAATATCAGTGTAAATATTTTGTTAAAGGCATCACAAATATTTCACTTATTTTTGCCAAACGGCACGATCAGGAATAAAAGAGATCATTAACATATTAATGAAAATGAAACTCACCGAATCAGCCCTGAGGAGAGGTCAATGAAAGGCACCGTCTTCGCCGTCGCCCTGAACCACCGCAGCCAGATTGACGCCTGGCACAACGCGTTCCAACAAGCCCCCTACAAAACACCGCCCAAAACCGCCGTCTGGTTTATCAAACCGCGTAACACCGTGATTCATGCGGGAGAACCCATTCCATTCCCGCAAGGCGAAACGGTACAAAGCGGCGCAACCGTGGCGCTGATTGTCGGTAAAACGGCAACAAAAGTGCGCGAAGAAGACGCCGCAGAGTACATCGCGGGCTATGCGCTGGCGAATGACGTCAGCCTGCCGGAAGAGAGCTTTTATCGCCCGGCGATCAAAGCCAAATGCCGCGATGGCTTCTGCCCGATAGGCGAAACGGTGGCGCTGAAAGATGTCGATAACCTGACAATTATTACCGAAATCAACGGGCGCGAAGCGGATCACTGGAATACCGCCGATTTACAACGCAACGCCGCGCAGTTGCTGAGCGCCCTGAGCGAATTCGCCACGCTGAACCCTGGCGACGCCATCCTGCTTGGCACGCCACATAATCGTGTGGCGATTCAACCCGGCGACCAGGTGCGCATTCTGGCGGAAGGTTTCCCGGCGCTGGAAAACCCGGTAGTCAACGCACACGAAGTGACCACGCGCAAAACCTTCCCAACGCTGCCGCATCCACACGGCACGCTGTTTGCCCTTGGCCTGAACTACGCCGATCACGCCAGCGAACTGGAATTTAAGCCACCGGAAGAGCCGCTGGTGTTCCTGAAAGCGCCAAATACTCTCACGGGCGACAACCAGACATCCGTGCGCCCGAACAACATCGAGTACATGCACTACGAAGCGGAACTGGTGGTGGTGATCGGCAAGCAGGCGCGCAACGTCAGCGAAGCCGATGCCATGGATTATGTCGCGGGCTACACCGTGTGTAACGACTACGCCATTCGCGACTACCTGGAAAACTACTATCGCCCGAACCTGCGGGTGAAAAGCCGTGACGGACTGACGCCGATGCTTTCAACCATCGTACCTAAAGACGCCATTCCCGATCCGCATAATCTGACCCTGCGCACCTTCGTCAACGGCGAGTTACGCCAGCAAGGCACAACTGCCGATCTGATCTTCAGCGTACCCTTCCTGATCGCTTACCTGAGCGAATTTATGACCCTCAATCCTGGCGACATGATCGCCACCGGCACACCGAAAGGCTTGTCCGACGTGGTGCCCGGCGATGAAGTGGTGGTGGAAGTGGAAGGCGTGGGACGTCTGGTGAACCGAATTGTCAGTGAGGAGACTGCAAAATGAAAAAGATAAACCATTGGATCAACGGCAAAAACGTGGCTGGCAGCGACTACTTCCAGACCACCAACCCGGCAACCGGTGAGGTGCTGGCCGATGTGGCTTCGGGCGGTGAAGCGGAGGTAAACCAGGCGGTAGCGGCGGCGAAAGAGGCGTTTCCGAAATGGGCCAATCTGCCGATGAAAGAGCGCGCGCGCCTGATGCGCCGTTTGGGCGATCTTATCGATCAAAACGTGCCGGAGATCGCCGCGATGGAAACCGCGGACACCGGTCTGCCTATTCATCAAACCAAAAACGTGCTGATCCCGCGCGCATCCCACAATTTCGAATTTTTCGCCGAAGTGTGCCAACAGATGAACGGCAAGACCTACCCGGTCGATGACAAGATGCTCAACTACACGCTGGTGCAGCCGGTGGGCGTTTGTGCGCTGGTTTCACCGTGGAACGTGCCATTTATGACCGCCACCTGGAAGGTTGCACCGTGTCTGGCGCTGGGCAATACCGCGGTGCTGAAGATGTCTGAACTCTCTCCGCTGACTGCCGATCGTCTGGGTGAACTGGCGCTGGAAGCCGGTATTCCGGCCGGCGTGCTGAACGTGGTGCAGGGTTACGGCGCCACCGCAGGCGATGCGCTGGTGCGCCATCATGACGTGCGTGCCGTGTCGTTCACCGGCGGCACCGCCACCGGGCGCAACATCATGAAAAACGCCGGGCTGAAAAAATACTCTATGGAGCTGGGCGGTAAATCGCCGGTGCTGATTTTTGAAGATGCCGATATTGAACGCGCGCTGGACGCCGCCCTGTTCACCATCTTCTCAATCAACGGCGAACGCTGCACCGCCGGTTCGCGCATCTTTATTCAACAGAGCATCTACCCGGAATTCGTCAAACGCTTTGCCGAACGCGCGAATCGTCTGCGCGTGGGCGATCCGACCGATCCGAATACCCAGGTTGGGGCGCTTATCAGCCAGCAGCACTGGGAAAAAGTCTCCGGCTATATCCGCCTCGGCATTGAAGAAGGCGCCACCCTGCTGGCGGGTGGCCCGGATAAACCGTCCGACCTGCCTGCGCATCTGAAAGGCGGCAACTTCCTGCGCCCAACGGTGCTGGCGGATGTCGATAACCGCATGCGCGTCGCCCAGGAAGAGATTTTTGGGCCTGTCGCCTGCCTGCTGCCGTTTAAAGATGAAGCCGAAGGCTTACGCCTGGCGAATGACGTGGAGTATGGCCTCGCATCGTACATCTGGACGCAGGATGTCAGCAAAGTGCTGCGCCTGGCACGCGGTATCGAAGCGGGCATGGTATTCGTCAACACCCAGAACGTCCGCGACCTGCGCCAGCCGTTTGGTGGCGTGAAAGCCTCCGGAACCGGGCGCGAAGGCGGAGAGTACAGCTTTGAGGTGTTCGCGGAAATGAAGAACGTCTGCATTTCCATGGGCGACCATCCAATTCCGAAATGGGGAGTCTGATATGGGCAAGCTCGCATTAGCAGCAAAAATCACGCACGTACCGTCGATGTATCTCTCTGAACTGCCAGGGAAAAACCACGGCTGCCGCCAGGGAGCGATCGACGGTCATAAAGAGATCAGCAAGCGCTGCCGGGAAATGGGCGTCGATACCATTATCGTTTTCGATACCCACTGGCTGGTGAACAGCGCTTATCACATCAACTGTGCGGATCATTTCGAAGGCGTCTACACCAGTAACGAGCTGCCGCACTTTATCCGCGACATGACCTACAACTACGAAGGCAACCCGGCACTGGGGCAACTTATCGCCGATGAAGCGCTGAAACTCGGCGTGCGGGCGAAAGCGCACAACATCCCCAGCCTGAAACTGGAGTACGGCACGCTGGTGCCCATGCGCTACATGAATGAAGACAAGCACTTCAAAGTGGTTTCCATTTCCGCTTTCTGCACGGTTCATGACTTTGCCGACAGCCGCAAGCTGGGCGAAGCGATTCTGAAAGCAATCGAACAGTACGACGGCACCGTAGCGGTACTTGCCAGCGGTTCGTTGTCGCACCGCTTTATTGACGACCAGCG
Organism: Pseudocitrobacter faecalis; assembly: GCA_003315335.1. GTDB lineage: Bacteria > Pseudomonadota > Gammaproteobacteria > Enterobacterales > Enterobacteriaceae > Pseudocitrobacter > Pseudocitrobacter faecalis. The sequence goes on along the minus strand of QNRL01000005.1, from coordinate 220,906 downwards.
CGCCGAGGAAGGCATGAACAGCTACACCCGCGAGTTCGACCGCCAGATGGACGAGCGCGTAGTAAAGCTGTGGCGCGAAGGCCAGTTCAAAGAGTTTTGCAGCATGCTGCCGGAGTACGCCAACTACTGCTACGGCGAAGGCAATATGCACGACACGGTAATGCTGCTGGGGATGCTCGGCTGGGATAAATACGACGGCAAAGTCGAATTTATCACCGAACTGTTCCCAAGCTCCGGCACCGGCCAGGTTAATGCTGTTTTCCCGCTTCCCGCGTAAGGACGTTTTATGCCGCACTTTATCGTTGAATGCAGTGACAACATCCGCGAAGAGGCCGACCTGCCGGGGCTGTTTGCCAAAGTGAATCCGGCGCTGGCCGCCACGGGCATCTTCCCGCTGGCAGGCATTCGCAGCCGCGTGCACTGGGTCGATACCTGGCAGATGGCCGACGGGCAGCGCGATTACGCCTTCGTACATATGACGTTGAAAATCGGTGCGGGGCGCAGCCTGGAAAGCCGCCAGCAGGCGGGTGAAATGCTGTTTGATCTGATAAAAACGCACTTCGCCGCCCTGATGGAGAGCCGCCTGCTGGCACTGTCGTTTGAGATTGAAGAGCTTCATCCGGTACTGAATTTTAAACAAAACAACGTGCACGCGTTGTTTAAGTAAGGTGCAGGTTGCCCTCCGGCAAAAAAACAGCACCGAACCGTAGGCCGGATAAGGCACAGTCGCATCCGGCAATGCCACAGGATATCGCCATGTTCGACAAACAAACTCACACCCTGATCGCCCAGCGTCTGGATCAGGCAGAAAAACAGCGTGAACAGATCCGCGCGATCTCCCTCGACTACCCGGAGATCACCCTCGAAGATGCCTACGCCGTACAGCGCGAATGGGTACGCCTGAAGATCGCCGAAGGTCGCACACTCAAAGGTCACAAAATCGGCCTGACCTCGAAAGCGATGCAGGCCAGCTCGCAGATCAGCGAGCCAGACTACGGCGCGCTGCTGGATGACATGTTCTTCCACGATGGCAGCGATATCCCGACCGATCGCTTTATCGTGCCGCGCATCGAAGTGGAGCTGGCTTTTGTGCTGGCAAAACCGCTGCGCGGGCCGAACTGCACCCTGTTCGACGTCTACAACGCGACGGACTATGTGATCCCGGCGCTGGAGCTGATCGACGCCCGCTGTCACAACATCGATCCGGAAACCCAGCGCCCGCGCAAAGTGTTCGACACCATTTCCGATAACGCCGCCAATGCCGGGGTGATCCTCGGCGGTCGCCCGATCAAGCCTGACGAACTTGATTTGCGTTGGATCTCCGCCCTGCTGTACCGCAATGGCGTGATTGAAGAAACCGGCGTCGCCGCTGGCGTGCTGAATCATCCGGCAAACGGCGTGGCCTGGCTTGCGAACAAGCTCGCACCGTATGACGTGCAACTGGAAGCCGGGCAAATCATTCTCGGCGGATCGTTCACCCGCCCGGTTCCGGCGCGCAAGGGCGACACCTTCCACGTTGACTACGGCAACATGGGTTCCATTAGCTGCCGTTTTGTTTAAGGAGAGAATCATGGAAAACACCTTTAAAGCGGCGCTGAAAGCGGGTCGTCCACAAATCGGTTTATGGCTGGGGTTGAGCAGCAGCTACAGCGCCGAACTGCTGGCAGGCGCGGGATTCGACTGGTTGTTGATTGACGGTGAGCATGCGCCAAACAATGTGCAAACGGTGCTCACCCAGCTACAGGCGATTGCGCCCTATCCCAGCCAGCCGGTGGTGCGTCCGTCGTGGAACGATCCCGTGCAGATCAAACAGTTGCTGGACGTTGGCACGCAAACGTTGCTGGTGCCGATGGTGCAAAACGCTGATGAAGCTCGTGAAGCGGTACGCGCTACACGTTATCCCCCGGCCGGTATTCGCGGCGTAGGAAGCGCACTGGCGCGGGCCTCGCGCTGGAATCGCATTCCGGATTATCTGCAAAAAGCCAACGATCAGATGTGCGTGCTGGTGCAGATCGAAACCCGTGAAGCGATGAAAAACCTGCCGCAGATCCTGGATGTAGAAGGGGTGGATGGCGTGTTTATCGGCCCGGCGGATCTGAGCGCCGATATGGGTTATGCCGGTAATCCTCAGCATCCGGAAGTGCAGGCCGCGATTGAGCAAGCGATCGTACAGATCCGCGAAGCGGGCAAAGCGCCGGGGATCTTAATCGCCAATGAGCCACTGGCAAAACGCTATCTGGAATTAGGCGCGCTGTTTGTCGCCGTCGGCGTCGACACCACCCTGCTCGCCCGCGCCGCCGAAGCGCTCGCCGCCCGGTTTGGCGCGCAGGCCACAGCCATTAAGCCCGGCGTGTATTGACGCCGGATGCGCTGCGCTTATCCGGCCTACAACCGCACCAAATCGTAGGCCGGATAAGGCGTTTACGCCGCATCCGACAAACAGCAACACCAAACCGTAGGCCGGATAAGGCAACGCCGCATCCGGCAAGAACCGTTGTCGTACCCTACAAAAATCCCCTTAGAGGAATAGCCATGAGCGACACATCATCTGCACTGCCAAACCCCGTGGACGCGCATAAATCGCTGACGGCAGGCCAGCAGGCGGTCATCAACAAACTCTTTCGCCGCCTGATCGTCTTTCTGTTTGTGCTGTTTATCTTTTCGTTTCTTGACCGCATCAACATCGGTTTTGCCGGGCTAACGATGGGGCGCGATCTCGGCCTGAGCGCCACCATGTTCGGCCTCGCCACGACGCTGTTTTACGCCGCCTACGTAATTTTCGGCATTCCGAGCAACATCATGCTGGGGATTGTCGGTGCGCGCCGTTGGATCGCCACCATTATGGTGCTGTGGGGCATCGCCTCCACCGCGACGATGTTCGCCACCGGCCCCACCAGCCTTTATGTGCTGCGTATTCTGGTCGGCATTACCGAAGCCGGCTTTCTGCCGGGCATTCTGCTTTATCTCACTTACTGGTTCCCGGCCTATTTCCGCGCCCGCGCGAACGCGTTGTTTATGGTGGCAATGCCGGTAACAACCGCGCTCGGTTCCATCGTCTCCGGTTATATTCTGGCCCTGGACGGTGTGATGGCGCTGAAAGGCTGGCAGTGGCTGTTCCTGCTGGAAGGCTTCCCGTCACTGCTGTTGGGTATCATGGTGTGGTTCTATCTTGATGATTCCCCGGACAAAGCCAAATGGCTAACCGCTGATGATAAGAAAAACCTTCAGCAGATGATGGATAACGATCGCCTGACCCTGGTTCAGCCGGAAGGGGCAATCAGCCACCACGCCGCACAGCAGCGCAGCCTGTGGCGCGAGATTTTCACGCCGATTGTGTTGATGTACACCCTCGCCTACTTCTGCCTGACCAACACCTTAAGCGCCATCAGCATCTGGACGCCGCAGATCCTGCAAAGCTTTAACCAGGCCAGTAGCAACATCACTATCGGCATGCTCGCCGCCGTACCGCAGATTTGTACCATTCTTGGGATGATCTACTGGAGCCGGCATTCTGACAAACACCAGGAACGTAAACATCATACCGCCCTGCCGTATCTGTTCGCCGCCGTGGGCTGGCTGCTGGCGTCCGCTACCGATCACAGTCTGATCCAACTTTTGGGGATCGTGATGGCCTCAACCGGATCGTTCAGCGCCATGGCCATTTTCTGGACTACCCCGGATCAATCAATCAGCCTGCGTGCCAGAGCGGTCGGTATCGCGGTGATCAACGCCACCGGCAATATTGGATCGGCGCTCAGTCCGTTTATGATCGGCTGGCTGAAAGATGTGACCGGCAGCTTTAACAGCGGCCTGTGGTTTGTGGCAACGTTGCTGGTTATCGGGGCAGCCATCATCTGGGCGATTCCGATGAAATCCTCTCGCCCGCGCGCCACGCCGTAAGGAGCAGGCATGTGTGAGAACCCGATTTACAACATCGACATCAGCACCGAATACGATGAAAGTCTGGGTACGGATGATGTGCATTATCAGTCCTTTGCACGGATGGCGGCCTTTTTTGGCCGCGATATGCAGGCCCATCGCCACGAACACTATTTCCAGATGCATTTCCTGCTGACCGGGCAGATCGAGCTTCAGCTTGACGATCATCGCTACTCAGTAGAAGCGCCGCTGTTTGTGCTGACGCCACCGTCGGTGCCGCACGCGTTTATCACCGAATCGGACGCTGACGGGCATGTGTTAACAGTGCATGAGGATTTAATCTGGCCGCTGCTGGAGGTGCTTTATCCCGGCACGCGGGAAACCTTCGGTCTGCCGGGGATCTGCTTATCACTGGCGGATAAACCGGATGAACTGGCGGCGCTGGAACACTACTGGCGGCTCGTTGAGCGAGAGTCAGTTGAGCAACTGCCGGGACGGGAACATACGCTGACGCTGCTTGCCCAGGCGGTGTTTACCCTGCTGCTGCGTAACGCAAGGCTCGATGACCACGCCGCCAGTGGTATGCGCGGCGAGCTAAAACTGTTCCAGCGCTTTAACCTGATGATAGACAGCCACTTCCACCAGCACTGGACGGTGCCGGATTACGCCAGCGAGCTGCACATCACCGAATCCCGGCTCACCGATATCTGCCGCCGTTTCGCCAACCGCCCGCCGAAACGGCTGATCTTCGACAGGCAACTGCGCGAAGCCAAGCGGCTGCTGCTTTTTTCTGACAGCGCGGTAAACAATATTGCCTGGCAACTGGGGTTTAAAGATCCGGCCTACTTCGCCCGGTTTTTCAACCGGTTGGTGGGGTGTTCGCCAAGCGTTTACCGGGCAAGGAAAGTGCCGGTATCGTAAGGGTTTTCCCCTCACCCCGGCCCTCTCCCGCAGGGAGAGGGTGAAAAGCGCACTCACATTCACATTGGGCACAATCGCTCCCCTCTCCCTGCGGGAGAGGGTTAGGGTGAGGGCCCGATCACAAAACCCTCACCTCCCCGAAAAGTACCCGCCATTGACCCAAAAGTCTCTTCACGAATACCGGTCTAACCGCTTCAATTAAACAACAAAAACAAAACACAAATTTAACATTAAGGCCAGTAACGCCCATTGGCGCTGGCTTTCCATCCGATTACAAAAAGAGAGTCTGACTATGAAACCTGAAGATTTCCGCGCCAGTACCCAGCGTCCGTTTACCGGTGAAGAGTACCTGAAAAGTTTGCAGGATGGCCGTGAAATATACATCTACGGCGAGCGTGTGAAAGATGTCACCACTCATCCTGCGTTCCGTAACGCGGCGGCATCCGTCGCGCAACTGTACGACGCGCTGCACAAACCAGAGATGCAGGATTCCCTGTGCTGGAACACCGACACCGGCAGCGGTGGCTACACCCACAAATTCTTCCGCGTGGCGAAAAGCCCGGACGATCTGCGCCAGCAGCGCGACGCCATCGCTGAGTGGTCACGCCTGAGCTACGGCTGGATGGGCCGCACACCGGATTACAAAGCCGCTTTCGGCTGCGCGCTGGGCGCCAACCCGGGCTTCTACGGCCAGTTCGAGCAGAACGCCCGCAACTGGTACACCCGCATTCAGGAAACCGGCCTGTACTTCAACCACGCTATCGTTAACCCGCCGATCGATCGCCATTTACCGACCGATCAAGTGAAAGACGTATACATCAAGCTGGAAAAAGAGACCGATGCCGGGATCGTGGTCAGCGGCGCAAAAGTGGTTGCCACCAACTCCGCGCTGACCCACTACAACATGATCGGCTTCGGATCGGCACAGGTGATGGGCGAAAACCCGGACTTCGCGCTGATGTTCGTCGCGCCGATGGATGCCGATGGCGTGAAGCTTATCTCCCGCGCGTCCTATGAAATGGTCGCAGGTGCAACCGGCTCCCCGTACGACTACCCGCTCTCCAGCCGCTTCGATGAGAACGATGCGATCCTGGTGATGGATAACGTACTGATCCCGTGGGAGAACGTGCTGATCTACCGTGATTTCGATCGCTGCCGTCGCTGGACAATGGAAGGCGGTTTTGCCCGTATGTATCCGTTGCAGGCCTGTGTGCGCCTGGCGGTGAAGCTCGACTTTATTACCGCGCTGCTGAAAAAATCACTCGAATGTACCGGCACGCTGGAGTTCCGTGGCGTGCAGGCGGATCTCGGGGAAGTGGTGGCCTGGCGCAACACCTTCTGGGCGCTGAGTGATTCGATGTGTTCGGAAGCAACACCGTGGGTCAACGGCGCGTATCTGCCGGATCACGCGGCCCTGCAAACCTACCGCGTTATGGCGCCGATGGCCTACGCGAAGATCAAAAATATTATCGAGCGTAACGTCACCAGCGGGCTGATCTACCTGCCATCGAGCGCGCGCGATCTGAATAACCCGCAGATCGACCAGTATCTGGCGAAATACGTACGCGGCTCAAATGGTATGGATCACGTCCAGCGCATCAAGATCCTCAAACTGATGTGGGATGCGATCGGCAGCGAGTTCGGCGGGCGTCATGAGCTGTATGAGATCAACTATTCCGGCAGCCAGGATGAGATTCGCCTGCAATGTCTGCGTCAGGCGCAGACCTCCGGCAACATGGACAAAATGATGGCGATGGTCGACCGCTGTCTTTCCGAGTACGACCAACACGGCTGGACCGTGCCGCACCTGCACAACAACGCTGATATCAACATGTTAGACAAGCTGCTGAAGTAATGCAGCGGGAGACCACCATGCAAGTAGATGAACAACGTTTACGCTTTCGCGATGCTATGTCCAGCCTTTCGGCGGCGGTGAATATTGTCACCACCGAAGGCGAGGCGGGTCGCTGCGGGATCACCGCTACCGCAGTGTGCTCGGTAACCGATACGCCGCCGTCGGTGATGGTGTGTATCAACGCCAACAGCGCCATGAACCCGGTATTTCAGGGCAACGGTAAGTTGTGTATTAACGTGCTTAACCACGAGCAGGAGCTGATGGCGCGCCACTTCGCCGGGATGACAGGGATGGCGATGGAAGAGCGCTTTACCCTCTCCTGCTGGCAAAAAGGGCCGCTGGCACAACCGGTGCTCAAAGGTGCGCTGGCAAGCCTGGAGGGCGAGATAAGCCAGGTGCAGACCATCGGTACGCATCTGGTGTATCTGGTCGAGATTAAGAACATCATTCTCAGCGAGGAAGGACACGGGCTGATTTACTTTAAGCGCCGTTTTCATCCGGTGATGATGGAGGTGGAGGTGGCGGTGTAAAACCGACACCCTCACCCTAACCCTCTCCCTGAGGGAGAGGGAACCGACCGCACCCTGGTTTGAGTCCTGCGCTGTTTTCTCCCTCTCCCTCAGGGAGAGGGCGGGGTGAGGGTGGTGGTGTAATTTACACTGTGATCTCAATCACATATTCCCCACCCGCTCACTTCTTACCCAACCGCTCACCTCCACACACAACCGCTTAACGCCCCATACAACCACTCACGACTTTACCCAACTTTACGCGCGTGAATCTCTGGCAAGATGCTCATCAGCATAGCAGTCATACCTCCTCACTCATTAAACACAAAACCCATACAGCTTCGGCTCATTATTAATCTTAAAAAACCAGGTTTTACTATGGATACCAAAAAGTTATTCAAGCACATACCCTGGGTGATTCTTGGAATCATCGGCGCGTTTTGCCTGTCCGTTGTGGCATTACGTCGGGGGGAACACGTTAGCGCCCTGTGGATCGTGGTCGCGGCGGTTTCTGTTTATCTGGTGGCGTATCGCTACTACAGCCTCTACATCGCCCAGAAGGTGATGAAGCTCGACCCTACGCGTGCAACGCCGGCGGTCATTAACAACGATGGCCTGAACTACGTGCCGACCAACCGCTACGTGCTGTTCGGCCACCACTTCGCGGCTATCGCCGGTGCGGGCCCGCTGGTTGGGCCGGTGCTGGCCGCCCAGATGGGTTACCTGCCGGGTACCCTGTGGCTGCTGGCAGGCGTGGTGCTTGCCGGTGCGGTGCAGGACTTTATGGTGCTGTTTATCTCCACGCGCCGTAACGGTTCTTCGCTGGGTGAGATGGTCAAAGAAGAGATGGGCCGCGTGCCGGGCTCTATCGCCCTGTTCGGCTGCTTCCTGATTATGATTATCATCCTGGCGGTGCTGGCGCTGATCGTGGTTAAAGCCCTGGCCGAAAGCCCGTGGGGTGTGTTCACCGTTTGCTCGACCGTGCCGATTGCGCTGTTTATGGGTATCTACATGCGCTTTATTCGCCCGGGCCGCGTGGGTGAAGTCTCCGTTATCGGTATTGTGTTACTGGTTGCCTCTATCTGGTTCGGTGGCGTCATCGCCCACGACCCGTACTGGGGCCCGGCGCTGACCTTTAAAGACACTACCATCACCTTCACGCTGATCGGTTATGCCTTTATCTCCGCTCTGCTGCCGGTTTGGTTGATTCTGGCACCGCGCGACTACCTCGCCACCTTCCTGAAAATCGGCGTTATCGTTGGCCTGGCAATCGGCATCGTGATCCTCAACCCGGATCTGAAAATGCCAGCAGTGACCCAGTATATCGACGGTACCGGCCCGCTGTGGAAAGGCGCGCTGTTCCCGTTCCTGTTTATCACTATCGCTTGTGGTGCAGTGTCTGGCTTCCATGCGCTGATCTCCTCTGGCACCACGCCGAAGCTGCTGGCCTGTGAAACCGACGCGCGTTTCATCGGTTATGGCGCAATGCTGATGGAGTCCTTCGTGGCGATTATGGCGCTGGTTGCAGCATCCATCATCGAACCGGGTCTCTACTTTGCAATGAACACCCCGCCTGCGGGCCTTGGCATCACCATGCCGAACCTGCACGAAATGGGCGGTGAAAACGCGGCCATGATTGCGGCGCAGCTGAAAGAAGTGACCATTCACGCGGCGGCAACGGTCAGTTCCTGGGGTTTCGTGATTTCGCCGGAAGAGATCCTGCAAACCGCGAAAGACATCGGTGAACCGTCTGTTCTGAACCGTGCCGGTGGTGCACCAACCCTGGCAGTCGGTATCGCACACGTGTTCCACAAAGTGCTGCCGTGGGCGGACATGGGCTTCTGGTACCACTTCGGTATTCTGTTTGAAGCGCTGTTCATCCTCACCGCGCTGGACGCCGGTACACGTGCGGGCCGCTTCATGCTGCAGGACTTGCTGGGCAACTTTATTCCGTTCCTGAAGAAAACCGATTCTCTGGTAGCAGGTGTTGTGGCGACCGCAGGTTGCGTAGGCCTGTGGGGCTACCTGCTGTATCAGGGCGTTGTCGACCCGCTGGGCGGCGTGAAGAGCCTGTGGCCGCTGTTCGGTATCTCTAACCAGATGCTGGCCGCTGTGGCGCTGGTTCTCGGCACCGTTATCCTCGTGAAGATGAAACGCAGCAAATATGTCTGGGTTACCATCATCCCGGCATTCTGGCTGCTGGTCTGCACCACCTGGGCGCTGGGTCTGAAACTGTTCAGCACCAACCCGCAGATGGAAGGCTTCTTCTACATGGCGAGCCAGTACAAAGCGAAAATTGCGGCAGGTGGTGAACTGACGGCGCAGCAAATCGCGAACATGAACCACATCGTTATCAACAACTACACCAACGCAGGCCTGAGTATTCTGTTCCTGGTGGTGGTGTACAGCATCATCTTCTACGGTTTCAAAACCTGGATGCAGGTGCGTAATAACGAAGAACGCTCCGACAAGGAAACACCTTATGTTCCTGTGCCGGAAGGCGGCGTGAAGACTTCTTCACACCATTAATTTGCCAAACCCTCCCTCTCCCTTTGGGAGAGGGCCGGGGTGAGGGAAAACGCACTCCCCGGCCCGTCAGAGATGACTCGCCGGGCTTTATTCATACACACAAATCATTCAAGTTGCATCACAAAACGCGGTTAGCGTTTTGAACAGCGCTTGCGCTGGCCCCGAAGGGGCGAGGCTGTAAGCCGAGTCACGCGGCAAGGGAGTGAATCCCCAGGAGCGTACATAAGTACGTGACTGGGGTGAACGAGCGCAGCCAACGCAGAGGCAGCTTGAAGGATGACGTGTATATCTGGATGGCACAATGTTTGGTAACTTAGGTCAGGCGAAAAAATACCTCGGTCAGGCGGCGAAGATGCTGATCGGCATCCCGGACTACGACAACTACGTCGAACACATGAAAGCCACGCATCCGGACAAGCCGTACATGACCTACGAAGAGTTCTTCCGCGAGCGGCAACAGGCGCGCTACGGCGGAGACGGAAAAGGCGGCATGCGCTGCTGTTAGAAGGAGAGAACATGACCCCGATTGCAGTTACCCTACTTACCGGTTTTCTTGGCGCGGGCAAAACCACCCTGCTGCGTCACATCCTCAACGAACAGCACGGCTTCAAAATCGCCGTCATTGAAAACGAGTTCGGCGAAGTTTCTGTTGATACCCAGCTAATTGGCGACCGCGCCACACAAATCAAGACGCTCACCAACGGCTGTATCTGCTGCTCCCGCGCTAACGAACTGGAAGACGCCCTGCTCGACCTGCTCGACAGCCGCGATCGCGGTGAAATTGAATTCGACCGCCTGGTGATTGAGTGCACCGGCATGGCCGATCCCGGCCCGATTATTCAGACCTTTTTCTCTCATGACGTCCTGTGCGAGCGCTACCTGCTGGACGGCGTGATTGCGCTGGTGGATGCGGTTCACGCCGACGAGCAGATGAACCAGTTCACTATCGCCCAGTCACAGATTGGCTACGCCGACCGCATCCTGCTGACCAAAACCGACGTCGCAGGCGATACCGAGAAGCTGCGCGAACGTCTGGCGCGCATCAACGCCCGCGCGCCGATTTACACCGTCGTTCACGGTGATATCAATCTCGATCAACTCTTCAACACCAGCGGCTTTATGCTGGAGGAGAACGTGCTGGCGGGCAAACCGCGCTTCCACTTTATGGCGGATAAGCAGAATGATGTGTCATCGATTGTGGTGGAACTGGATTACCCGGTCGATATCAGCGAAGTGTCGCGCGTGATGGAAAACCTGCTGTTGAAATTCGCCGATAAACTGCTGCGCTACAAAGGGATGCTGTGGATCGACGGCGAGCCGAACCGCCTGCTGTTCCAGGGCGTACAACGCCTCTACAGCGCCGACTGGGACAGGCCGTGGGGCGATGAAACGCCGCGGAGTCAGTTGGTGTTTATTGGGATTCAGTTGCCGGAAGAAGAGATTCGGGCGGCGTTTGCGGGGTTGAGGAAGTAAGGAGTTTCTCAAAATAATATCTCCCATACATACCAGATATATGGGAGATATTTTAATATAATTCTACACCAACCAGAGTTTTTTCAATTGAGACTTCATACTTTCATGTCTCGTTTTAAGTTCAGCTAATCCCCATTCTGAAGACTTACAGACATCTTTAGTTAAATCAAAGGAACTTTTACTGTTAAGCTTTTCATAAATCGATTTCTTTTTGATAAAATCAGAATGCTGTGCTTCAGAATTTTTAGAACCACTGATAAGCGTCAAATTACCAATTTTATGTAACCAGTAAGTATGTTCCTGTGGTTCGAATCTGTTAATCCAATATTCGTGCACTAAGGCTTGAGGTAGTATGTGCTCAATTGTTATTCTTCCCGTGTAAGTCTTGATCACACTCTCATCTTGTTGCTCCATATCCAGGCGGAGCAAAATAGCTTTTATCAGGTTAACCTGATTAGGTCTTGGTTCATATAAATCCTCATCAAGGGCCACAGTAAACCCTTTATTGTCCGCATGTAGATTTATTTGATTAATTATCATTTCAAAAGGCATATCATTATTTATTGCAACAAGAGCTGAGTAACAAACCATCTCTCTTTGGCTTTTTATTTGTTTTTTTAGCCAACCATGCATGTATACTTTTTCAAAAGCGGTGATAAATTCAGCAAAATCCTCAACGGTAAATTCTTCAGTACGGGCCATCCGGTTCATAAAGGCCATAACCGGGGGAATCCACTCATCCACTCCCAAATTACTCAGGGAAGCAATTTTTCTTCTGATAGATGCATGTTCAAAATCATTGTCTAAAATTTTGGTATAATTTTTTGCAGAATTTACCAACATTAACGACATTGCAATCGCATCACCATCGAATTGCTCTTGAAGGTTTTCAATGAAAGATTCAAATCCTTTTTGTAAAACCCTGTCACGATCTTTTTTCTCAGATAATTTATGAAGCGTAAGAAACTTATCAAGTCTCCTTACTCCAACCATATCTTCAATTTGTGACCACGCAGATTCAATTTGTTCTGATTTTTTATTGTGCGCAGAAGCTGATTCAAAAAGAGCATTCTTTAATAAATCGGCATTACTTAAAGGTAACCCACGACTATTCAACACATTAAATAATCTAAATGAAGACGCGAAATCATCTGTCTGAACAAAAACAATATATACATTCTGTAGGATGTACTTTGCTAAAAGTTTTAGCTCATCGACTGATAGCTGGCTTAGGAAATTTTTAATTGTTTCTGCATTACTGATAAAAACCAGATCAGTATCAGATGGTTTTTCAGGCTTATAGTCTTTAGAATCTTGCAAAATATAATACTTATAGAGATCATATTCTTTTTTTCTAACAATCAACCTTGGTTCATCTGTTTCATCAGAATAAACATCAATAGGTAAAACTCTTTTTTGAAGATCATCTTTAATTCCCTGAATAGGGATAAGTTTCTTCAGTTCAGAAACGATAATACTCAGTGTCGTGAGACGTTGCTGGCCATCAACGACTTCATATTGATTTTGCCCTTTATTGATGCAAATCATGCTCCCAATGAAGTATTCATTCTCCTCTGATTGAGAACTTTTATATATATCATCAATAAGTTGTTCAGCGTTATCAACCGTCCAACTATAAGGACGCTGATAAGACGGTATGATAAATTTTTTGTTTTCTGTAAGGATATCCTGGACCTTACACTCTTTGGCTTCCATTTTTTACATCCAATCTGATAGTTAATCATGACATTATCTTTCTGGAACTACAAAAAGGCAACCATGTGAAATTTGTATATCTATGTTCTACATGATTTTTTCGTGAAACGACTCCATTCGCCTCTACAGCCCCTCATTCAGGCGTTTGAATACTTTGATGGGCTGCATCAGCTGTAATATTTACGTAATTCCGCACTAAAATGCGGCCTCAAATCATAGCCACCCCACTGATTTTATGTACAATCAGATTCGTCCTGATTAAACCGAGAACGCCCCATGGCCGAACTGAACCTGAGTAACCTGACGGAAGCGGATATCATTACCAAACGCGTTATGCCTGCCATTCTTGATGCGGGCTGGAACGACACAACGCAAATCCGACAGGAGGTCAAGCTCCGGGACGGTAAAGTCATTGTTCGCGGCAAAGTGGCGGCGCGCAGAACGGTAAAATCTGCCGACATCGTGCTATATCACAAGCCGGGCATTCCGCTGGCAGTCATTGAAGCGAAAGCTAACAAGCATGAGATTGGCAAAGGGATGCAACAGGGCATCGAATATGCGCATCTGCTGGACGTGCCCTTCGTGTTTGCTACCAACGGCGATGGCTTCATCTTCCGCGATGCGACAGCCGCGGAAGGTGAGTGCCTTGAAAAGCAAATAACGCTGGATGACTTCCCCTCCCCCGCAGAACTCTGGCAAAAATTCTGCCTCTGGAAAGGTTACACGCAGGCCCAGCTTCCGGTTATTACCCAGGATTATTACGACGACGGCAGCGGCAAATCCCCGCGCTATTATCAGCTTCAGGCCATCAACAAAACTATCGAAGCCGTGTCTGGCGGGCAAAACCGCGCTTTACTGGTGATGGCGACCGGAACAGGGAAAACCTATACCGCATTCCAGATCATCTGGCGTTTGTGGAAAGCGAAAAGTAAAAAGCGGATCCTGTTTCTGGCGGATCGCAACATTCTGGTTGACCAAACCAAAAATAATGATTTCCAGCCATTTGGCACGGCAATGACCAAGGTTACCGGGCGTACTATCGATCCCGCGTATGAAATCCATCTTGCGCTTTACCAGGCCATAACCGGCCCGGAAGAAGATCAAAAAGCGTTTAAACAAGTTGCGCCGGATTTCTTTGACCTGATCGTAATTGACGAATGCCATCGCGGCAGCGCATCGGAAGACAGCGCCTGGCGTGAAATCCTCGACTACTTTAGTGCTGCGACACAAATTGGTTTAACTGCCACGCCAAAAGAGACGCACGAAGTCTCCAGTACCGATTACTTTGGCGATCCGGTTTATATTTACTCATTAAAAGAGGGTATCGAGGACGGCTTCCTCGCCCCTTACAAAGTCGTTCGCGTTGATATTGACGTCGATCTGCAGGGCTGGCGTCCAACGAAAGGGCAAGCCGACTTAAACGGTGAGATGATCGACGACCGTATCTATAACCAGAAAGATTTCGATCGCACGATGGTGATTGATGAACGCACCGAACTGGTCGCCCGCACCATCACCGATTACCTGAAACGCACCAACCCGATGGATAAAACCATCGTCTTCTGTAATGACATTGATCATGCCGAGCGGATGCGCCGTGCGCTGGTGAACCTTAACCCGGAACAGGTGAAAAAGAACGACAAGTACGTAATGAAAATTACCGGTGACGATGATATCGGTAAGGCGCAACTGGATAACTTTATTAATCCCAAAAAGGAATATCCGGTCATTGCCACCACATCGGAACTGATGACGACGGGTGTCGATGCCAAAACCTGCAAGCTGGTAGTTCTGGACCAGAACATCCAGTCGATGACCAAATTCAAGCAAATCATCGGCCGCGGTACGCGTATTGACGAACGCTACGGCAAACTGTGGTTTACCATTCTCGACTTCAAAAAAGCCACCGAATTGTTCGCTGATGAGCGTTTCGACGGTATTCCGGAAAAAGTAATGGATACCACCCCGGATGATATTGCCAACCCGGATTCTGACTTTGAAGAACAGTTCGAGGATATGACTGAAGATGCGGAAGATGAAGTGAGTGGCGCAGATGAAGATCCTGCGCCGTATACCGTCAACCCATCTGGTGATATCGGCCCCATACCAGAAGAAGATGAGAAGAAAATCCGCAAGTTTCACGTTAACGGTGTAGCGGTGGGCGTTATTGCCCAGCGTGTTCAGTATTACGATGCCGACGGTAAACTGGTCACCGAATCCTTTAAAGATTACACCCGCAAAACACTGCTCAAAGAATATGCTTCGCTGGATGACTTTACCCGCAAATGGCAGGACGCCGATCGCAAAGAAGCGATCATCAAAGAACTGGAGCAACAGGGGATCATCTGGGAAGTGCTGGCAGAAGAAGTCGGTAAAGACCTCGACCCGTTCGACATGCTTTGCCACGTTGTGTATGGTCAGCCGCCGTTAACTCGCAAAGAGCGTGCCGAGAACGTGCGCAAGCGGAACTACTTCACGAAATACTCTGAAGCCGCACATGCGGTGCTCGATAATCTGCTGGATAAATATGCCGATGCAGGCGTGCAGGAGATCGAAAGTATTCAGGTGCTGAAACTCAAGCCATTCGACAGTATGGGCACGCTTCCGGAAATTATTAAAACCGGATTTGGCGACCGTAACGGGTATAATCAGGCTATCAGCGAGCTGGAAGACGAAATCTACCAATTACCGCCCCGCTCCGCATAACCACTCTCTTTTGTGCCTTCTGCAGCCCGGTGTTGCAGAAGGCCTTGTTTTTAATGGAATACATCATGTCTATCAGTTCAGTTATTAAATCACTCCAGGATATTATGCGCAAAGATGCCGGTGTGGACGGCGATGCGCAACGCCTCGGCCAGCTCTCCTGGCTGTTGTTCCTGAAAATTTTCGATGCCCAGGAAGAGACGCTGGAACTGGAACAAGACAATTACCAGTTCCCTGTTCCGCAGCGCTATTTATGGCGCACATGGGCAGCGAACAGCGAAGGCATTACCGGCGATTCTCTGCTGGAGTTCGTCAATGACGATCTGTTCCCGACGCTAAAAAACCTCACTGCACCCATTGATAAAAATCCGCGTGGCTTTGTGGTTAAGCAAGCGTTCAGCGATGCCTATAACTACATGAAAAACGGCACCCTGCTGCGCCAGGTGATCAACAAGCTGAATGAAATTGATTTCACCAGTTCCAGCGAACGCCATCTGTTTGGCGATATTTACGAACAAATCCTCAAAGATCTGCAATCAGCGGGCAATGCCGGTGAATTCTATACTCCACGCGCCGTCACCCGTTTTATGGTGGATCGCGTCGATCCGAAGCTCGGCGAATCCATTCTGGACCCGGCCTGCGGTACGGGCGGTTTTCTTGCCTGCTCGTTTGATCATGTAAAGAACAAATACGTGAAGAGCGTCGCCGATCATCAGACGCTGCAACAACAGATCCACGGTGTCGAGAAAAAACAACTTCCACACCTGCTGGCGACCACCAATATGCTGCTGCACGGTATTGAAGTGCCAGTACAAATTCGTCACGACAACACCCTGAACAAACCGCTTTCCTCCTGGGATGAGCAACTGGATGTCATTGTTACCAACCCGCCGTTTGGCGGTACGGAAGAAGACGGCATTGAGAAGAACTTTCCGGCAGAGATGCAAACCCGCGAAACGGCGGATCTGTTCCTGCAACTGATTGTGGAAGTACTGGCGAAAAACGGTCGTGCGGCGGTGGTATTGCCGGATGGCACGCTATTTGGCGAAGGCGTTAAAACCAAAATCAAAAAGCTACTTACCGAAGAGTGCAACCTGCATACCATCGTGCGTTTACCGAATGGTGTGTTTAATCCCTATACCGGCATTAAAACCAACCTGTTGTTCTTTACCAAAGGTCAACCAACCAAAGAGATTTGGTTCTATGAACATCCGTATCCGGCGGGCGTGAAAAACTACAGCAAAACCAAGCCGATGAAGTTTGAAGAGTTTCAGGCGGAGATCGACTGGTGGGGTAACGAGGCCGATGGTTTTTCCAGCCGCGTCGAGAATGAGCAGGCGTGGAAAGTCAGCATTGATGACGTGATTGCGCGCAACTTCAATCTGGATATTAAAAACCCACATCAGGCGGAAACCGTTAGCCATGATCCGGACGAACTGTTAGCGCAGTATGCAAAACAGCAGGCGGAGATCCAGACGCTGCGTAATCAACTGCGCGATATTCTTGGCGCTGCGCTGTCTGGCAAGGAGGTTAACTAATGAGTGTAGAAAAGCTGATCGTTGATCATATGGAAACCTGGACCTCGGCGTTGCAAACCCGTTCCACCGCCGGGCGCGGCAGTTCCGGAAAAATTGATTTATATGGCATTAAGAAATTACGTGAGCTGATTCTGGAACTGGCTGTGCGCGGTAAACTAGTGCCGCAGGATCCGAATGATGAACCGGCGTCAGAGCTGCTGAAGCGTATTGCAGCAGAGAAAGCGGAACTGGTGAAACAGGGGAAACTTAAAAAGCAAAAACCACTGCCAGAAATTAGTGAGGAAGAGAAGCCGTTTGAATTGCCGGAGGGATGGGAGTGGGTCACACTGGCAACCGTAGGTGAAATAGTCGGAGGAGGAACTCCAAAGTCCGATAATCCGCAATTTTGGGCCAAAAATGGTATTAAGTGGATTACTCCAGCAGACCTCTACGGACTCAAAGGGAAGTACATTACATCTGGAGCCCGTGATATTTCACCCGCAGGACTGTCAAACTCATCAGCCAGGTTGATGCCAAAAGGGAGTGTGCTTTTCTCTAGCCGAGCACCAATTGGATATGTCGCTATAGCAGATGCAGAACTGTCAACAAACCAGGGCTTTAAATCTTGTGTTCCATATATCAAAGAAAGTGCAGAATATATATATTACTTTCTACTGGCATCTGCAAAAAAAATAGATGCAGAGGCAAGTGGGACTACATTTAAAGAAGTCTCTGGGGCAATTGTATCGAAAATATTATTTCCTTTACCGCCATTGAGTGAACAACTAAAAATCGTCTCAAGGGCAAATGAACTTATGTCCCTCTGCGACCAACTGGAACAGCAATCCCTGACCAGTCTGGACGCACATCAGCAACTGGTTGAAACCCTGTTGGGAACGCTTACAAACAGCCAAAACGCCAAGGAACTGGCTGAAAACTGGGCGCGTATTAGCGAGTATTTCGACACACTATTTACCACCGAAGCCAGCGTGGATGCGTTAAAACAGACCATTCTGCAACTGGCCGTAATGGGTAAACTTGTGCCGCAGGATCCGAATGACGAACCCGCCTCTGAACTGCTCAAACGAATTGCGCAGGAAAAAGCTCAACTGGTGAAAGAAGGGAAAATAAAAAAACAAAAACCGTTGCCGCCAATTAGCGATGAGGAAAAACCTTTTGAACTGCCGGATGGGTGGGAGTGGTGTCGTTTGGGAGATATTGTTACCATCAGAGGAGGTAAAAGAGTTTCTAATGGATATAAATTACTGACGACTGCAACTCCTCACATATATATCAGAGTCTCTGATATGAAAGATGGAACCATTGATCTTTCTGATCTCAGATATATTGATAGCAATATGCATGAGAAAATATCAAACTATATAATAAAGAAAGAAGATATATATATGACAATTGTTGGCGCTACGATTGGGAAATGTGGGCTTATTCCTCCAGAGCTTGATGGCATGAATTTAACAGAAAATGCAGCTCGTCTTACACCACATGATAAATTATCAAAAGAATATTTATACCAATGTCTTAGAAGTAATTTTTGTCAAAATCAGTTCACAGATAAGACACTGCAGGTAGGTGTACAAAAAATGGCATTAAATAGATTATCTAACACCTTAATTCCGCTAGCACCCAGTATGGAAGCAGCAAAAATTATTGATAATATAAAAAAAATTGAAGATATAAGTAAAGCAATGCTGAAAAAAATCCAATCCGCCCAACAAACCCAACTGCACCTTGCAGATGCACTCACTGACGCGGCGATAAACTAATTTCCTCGCCCTCATAAAACCAATAAAGCGGCTCAATAGCCGCTTTATTCACATCACCAAAAATTATATTTCACGCTAATTTTCATCTTATCTTCATTAATTTTTAGCTGGACTTTCCCCATATTTACTGATGATATATACAGGTATTTAGCGCGGTGCGGATGTGCGCCAACACACCCGCACCGCTAATCACAATCACTATTTATAGGGAATAGCAGTTATGACTGACACGCATTCTATTGCACAACCGTTCGAAGCAGAAGTCTCCCCGGCAAATAACCGTCAATTAACCGTGAGTTATGCGAGTCGCTACCCGGATTACAGCCGTATTCCCGCCATCACCCTGAAAGGTCAGTGGCTGGAAGCCGCCGGTTTTACCACCGGCACGCCCGTTGACGTCAAAGTGATGGAAGGCTGCATCGTCCTCACCGCTCAACCACCCGCCGCCGAAGAGAGCGAACTGATGCAGTCGCTGCGCAGGGTGTGCAAGCTGTCGGCACGAAAACAAAAGCAGGTGCAGGAATTTATTGGGGTGATTGCGGGTAAAACGCGGAAGGTGATGTAAAAGCGCCGGATAAGGCGCAGCCGCATCCGGCGCTGCGCCCTTCATCAACAACTTATGGCGAGGAATATTCCTTAACCGCCACCTGTATCCCGGAGTGTGATATAAAAACCCAAAACTGTCCGGACGATCCTATGACCACCGCACGCGACATTCAGCAAACATTTACTCGCCATCCTGGGCTGGAGCTACGCAGTACCTGGCAAAGCACGCAGCCCTATAAACGCCATAGCCACGCGCAGCTATCCATTGGTGCCATTCTGGCAGGGCAAACACGCTGCCTTTGCCACGGCCAGGAGTATCTGCTGAACCCCGGCGACATCATCGTTATTCCCGCAGGAGCACCCCATAGCTGTAACCCGGTGCAGGGGCAGGCGCGCAGCTACCATATGCTCTATCTGGAGTCTACGCTGCCTCTCGCGCAGCAGCATATTCGTAGCCCGTCGCTGTTCGGGCTTTATCTTGCCGTAGTTGAAACGATGTCCACCGCGTCGGTGAATGCGCTGTTAGGTGCCCTCACGCTACGTGTAGGCGCCGGCGATATGTTGCGCCCGACCAGCCAGCAGGTACAGCAGGCGCTGCTCTCCGACCCGGTGTTTCCGCCCTCGCTTGATGAGCTCGCGCAACAATTCTCGCTGCGTAAAGAGACTTTAATTCGCACCTTCAAACAGGACACGGGGTTGACTCCAGGCAGCTTTCTCAACGTCTCGCGAGTGGAATACGCCAAAGCGCGGCTGCGTGCCGGAGACGATATCGCCGACGTCGCATACCAGAGCGGTTTTGCCGACCAGAGCCATTTCCACAAAACCTTTGTCAACTACACGGCAGCCACGCCACGGCAGTACGCGCTTGGGCGATCAATATCCGACAATAATTAGCGCGTCAGCAGGCATAAGCTGACCTCCGTATTTTTACTGAGGTCGCTATGGAACAGGTCACTACGTTATTTCCTCCGGCGTTTCCCGCGCTGGCACTGGCGCATTTTATGGCGCTACTCAGCCCCGGGCCGGACTTCTTTTTACTGGTGGGCTATGCCGTGCGCTATCGGCTGCGCGGTAGCGTCGGGCTATGCCTGGGTATTGCGGCAGGGAACGGGCTGTATATTCTGCTGGTCGTTATCGGCTCTGGCCTGCTGCGCGAGGTGCCGCTGCTGTTCACTGTCATTGAGCTGCTGGGAGCCGCCTATCTGCTGTGGGTGGGCCGTCAACTATTGCGAAGCCGCGCCGGGCAAGTGGCGTGGGAGCATACTGAATCAGCGCGCCCTTCGCTGCCACGCCAGCTGCTTCTTGGCCTGGGCTCCTCGTTGCTGAATCCGAAAAATGCGCTGTTTTATCTGGCGCTGATGACTGCACTCCTGGGCCCGGACGTCACTTTAGCGCAGCAAGCTACCTGTGGAGTGTGGATGACCAGCGTGGTTCTGCTGTGGGACTTACTGCTGATCATGCTTATCGCCCTGCCCCAGATTCAACGCCGATTAGGCAGCCTGATTTGGAAAATTGAGCGTGCGGCAGGCGGCATCCTGATAGGTTTTGGCGGTTGGATAGTGTGGCAGTTTGTTTTGACCTGAAGGGCAAGCGGTGCGGGTAAGATACGAAAGCTGGCGTAAGCGTGTCGGATGCGCTTTGCTTATCCGACCTACAACACCATTGCACCCGTAGGCCGGATAAGGCGCAGCCGCATCCGGCGCTGCACCATTGACCTGCAACTTATTTTTTCACCACCACCAGCTTCTGGTTCACAAACTCTTTAATCCCCAGATCCGACAGCTCGCGCCCGAACCCAGAGCGCTTCACGCCGCCAAATGGCAGTTCTGCGGCGGTGTCGGTCAGCCAGTTGATATAGACCATCCCGGTTTCAATCCGCGAGGCCATGCGTTTGGCGCGTTCAATATCCTGACTGAATACCGCGCCGCCGAGGCCGTAGTGGGAGTCATTGGCAAGTTTCACCGCCGCGTCGTCATCCTTCACCACATAAATCTGCGCCACCGGACCGAAGAACTCTTCGAAATAGGCCGGATTGTCGCGGGTGATATTGGTCAGAATCGTCGGCTCGAAGAAGTTGCCTTTGCTCTCCAGCGGCTTGCCGCCAAAGTGCAGCTTCGCGCCGTTTTTCACCGCGTTATCAACCTGTTTGGTCAGCGTCTCCAGTGCGTCTTTTGACGACAGTGGGCCAAGCTGGGTTGAGGCATCCATCTGATCGCCGACCTTCACTTTGCTGAACGCGTCGGTGAATGCGCTAAGGAATTTGTCGGCAATTTTCTCATGCAGAATAAAGCGTTTCGCCGCGGTGCAGACCTGCCCGGCATTGTTGAGCCGCGCCTGTACGCCAATTTTCACCGCTTTGTTGAGGTCGGCGTCATCCAGCACCACGAACACATCGTTCCCGCCCAGTTCGAGGGTCGATTTTTTGATGTGCTTCGCGGCCTGCGCGGCGACCACGCTACCCGCTTTTTCAGAACCGGTGAGCGCCGCGCCCTGAACACGGGGATCGGCGATGATGTTCGCCACCTGATCGGAAGAAATAAACAGATTGGTCCATGCGCCGTCCGGCGCGCCCGCTTCACGCACCAGATGTGCAAAGGTCTCTGCACAGTGCGGCACGATACTCGCATGTTTTGCCAGCACCGGGTTACCGGCGGCCAGGTTTGGAGCCAGTACGCGCATTAACTGGTAGTACGGGAAGTTCCACGGCTCAACCGCCATGATCACGCCAATCGGATGGTGCTCGACCCATGCGTCGCCAAACTCGGTTTTATACGGAACGGGGGCAAGGAACTGCTTCGCGTTGTCCGCATAATAGCGGGCGATCTGCGCGCACAGTTTTACTTCGCCACGGCTCTGTTCGATAAGCTTGCCCATCTCCTGACTGGCGATTTTCGCCAGTTCCTCGACGCGACTGTCGATAAGATCGGCCAGCTTATGCAAAACGGGCAGACGCTGACTGATGTCACCCTTCGCCCACTCAGAGTGATAAAGCGCATCGGCTTTTTGCAGCGCGGCCTCAATATCCTTGTCGCTGTGTGGGGTGTACTCTTTAATCAGTTGGTTATTAGCAGGATTTACTGTCTGATAGGCCATATCTCGCTCCTGGTTAAGTGATGAAAGCAGTCAAAAATGCCATTCAAAGTATTAAGGGTAGTTGAGATATCTGGGTCAGGAGGAGAAACGGAGTGTTCTGAGGAAATAGGGCGTGATTTTAAGAAAAAAGAAGGATGCCGAACAGAGATTCCCCCCATTCGGCATAATCGTAATTAGTGTGCGGCGGTCTGCAAATCTTCTGCTGACAAGCCGGTGATTTTCATCACCGCGTGGCGATCAAACCCATTCGCGAGCATAGACCGGGCAATTCTTAACGCTTCATCGCGACGTCCCTCTTGTCGACCTTCCTGGCGGCCTATCTGTAAACCCTCAACTTTTCCCTCTTCATGTAACTTCTCAGCAAGCGTCATCAGCTCCTCCTTATGCTTTGGCGAGCGTTCCGCCATTTCGCGAAAAAACGCGCTGGCGCGAGCCGCTCCGCCGTACTGGAAAATATAGTTAAACAGCGTTTTCACCTGAGTGTCGCTAGTGTATCCCAATGCCAGAAGTGCAACCAGTTGCTCCACCAGCACAGTGAGATCCCGCTGGCGAATATGCTTCTGGATAAGCTCCAGTAGCGCAATACGGCGGTGCTGCATAATCTTGTCATCGTCGGTGACGGTGATATCAACCAGCGGGAAATCAGTGGTATAGAGCGCTTTCGCCACATCGGAATGGGGGAAGAGATCGAGCCAGCACATGGGGTACGGATACGGACTTTTTTCGCCATGATAAAAGAGCATCGGCACTACCAGCGGTAGCGTTTTATGCCCCGCTTCAAGGTGCCGCTGTATCGCGGAAACCGTGTAACGCAATAAGCGAAATGCCATCAATTCATCAGGGGAACTTTGATGTTCGATGACGACATAAATGTATCCCTGCCCATCCTGGGTTTGTACTGACCACAGCACATCGGAGTAGCACTTATGTAAATCCTCTTCGATGAAGCTTTCGGATTCCAGTTTGAGCGTATTCAGGTCGCACAGATTGCGCAACGGCGCGGGCAGATGAATGTCGAGGAAGTCCCGCGCTGTATCAGGCTGATGAAGAAACTGTTTGAACACCGCATCATGCGGCGTCGTAATGCTATTTTTTGCCATGGCTGTCCCTTGCCTGTTGTGAAAGTGTCGGGACTCTAACGCAGGTCTGAAGCGGCTTCACCTGGCAATGTCAGTCTCTACGTAACACCTCGCAAAAAGTTTTTCATCGCCTGCAACGAGGACATTTACCCGGAAGGCGTCTCGTAAATTCACAAGCCACTTCAGCCGCTAACATGACGTTCTTGCCGTCAGGCTATATGCTTACCTCTATGGAAAAACAGACTGAACTCAAACGCGCCAAGCTGCTGGCGCTGTCGCTGCTGCTGATTGCCGCAGCCATTTTTATCACAACGCTGATGGTGCCGCCTTCGCCGTGGGTCAGCGCGTTAAAGGCTATCTCCGAAGCGGCGATGGTCGGCGCGCTGGCAGACTGGTTTGCAGTAGTGGCGCTGTTTCGTCGCGTGCCGCTGCCGTTTATTTCGCAGCATACGGCGATTATCCCGCGTAATAAGGACAGAATCGGCGACAACCTCGGTCAGTTCGTGCAGGAAAAATTTCTCGACACGCCATCGCTGGTGGCCCTTATCCGCCGTCATGAACCGGCATTGCTCATCGGCAACTGGTTCAGCCAGCCTGAGAACGCGGCGCGCGTGGGGCAAAACCTGGTGAAGGTGATGAGCGGTTTTATCGAGCTCACCGATGATTCACGGGTACAGGGGCTGCTGAAACGCGCGGTGCATAAGGCGATTGATAAGGTCGATCTTACCCAGACCAGCGCGGTGATCCTTGAGAGCATGACCAAAGATAATCGCCATCAGAAGCTGCTTGATTCTCTGGTGGCGCAGTTGATTGCGCTGCTGCGTAAGGAGAGCACGCGCGATGTGATAGCACAGATGATCGTACACTGGATGGAGCAGGAGCACCCAATCAAAGCGCGGATCCTGCCAACAGAGTGGCTGGGCGATCAAGGGGCGGATCTGGTTGCCGATGCGGTGGACTCGGTGCTCGACGATATTACCGAGAACCGCCATCATCAGATCCGCCAGGCGTTTGATCGGGTGATTTTCCGCTTTATTGAGAACCTGAAAACGTCACCGGAGATGGAAGCCAAAGCGGAGAACATTAAAAGCTATCTGAAAAACGATGAGGCGTTTAACCGCTATCTGGGGCAGATTTGGGCCGATTATCGTCAGTGGATTAAGGACGATATGACCTCTGACGATTCACGGGTGAAAACGCGGATCGCCGAAGCGGGGCAATGGTTTGGCGAGACGTTAATTCACGACGCCGCACTTCGTGAGTCGCTCAACAACCATCTGGAACAGGCGGCGATGCGCGTGGCACCGGAGTTCTCCGCGTTCCTCACCCGCCATATTAGCGACACGGTAAAGAGTTGGGATGCGCGCGATATGTCACGGCAGATCGAGCTCAACATCGGGAAAGATCTGCAATTTATTCGTATCAACGGGACGCTGGTCGGTGGGACGATCGGGCTGGTATTGTGGCTGTTGTCGCAGATACCTGCGCTTATTTAGGCGGCGATGTCGGATGCGGCTAGCGCCTAATCCGACCTACAGATTGCCTCCGTGTAGGCCGGATAAGGCGCAGTCGCATCCGGCAAAATCCAGGCACAATTAGGCCAGCCACTCCCCCTGCTGTAACTCCAGCAACAGCAGCATCATCAGCGCCTGCGCGTACGGCACCGGGGCCATTGCAATATCACAGTAATATTGCAGATCCGGCCCCACCATCGTTCCTTTCGAGGCTTCCAGCACAATCCCGCGTTCATCAATACGATCGCGCAACGCGTCCCATGCCCGCAGCGCCGAATCGGCAACGTCAGCGTCCAGAATCCCCATCCGCACGCCGCGTAACATGCCGTAGGCGATCCCCGCTGTGGCGGACGATTCTTGCGGCGAGAGCGGATCGTCCACCAGCGTGTGCCACATGCCGTTTTCAGCCTGCATCTGGCACAGAGTTTTCACCTGCCGCGCCACGACCTGCGAAAGATAACGCTTCACGCTGGCGTCCAGGCTGTCGCCGAGCAGAGCGATAAATTCCGGGATCGCCACGGTGATCCACGCATTCCCCCGCGCCCAGAACGCGCCCGAGAAGTGATGCTGACCGACGAACGTCCAGCCGTGATACCACAGTCCGCTGGCCGGTTCGCTGAGATAGCGGGTATGCAGCAGAAACTGATACGACGCTTCGTCGATCAAGTCTTTTCGTTTAAGAACCACACCCGCCGAGCCGAGGAACAGGCAGGTCATAAACAGGGTGTCATCCCACAGATGCCCGGTGTTTGGCTGCTCTTTGACGACGTGCTGAAAACCGCCCTCTTCCGTTTTTGGCAGCGTTTGCAGCAGCGAATCAGCCCAGTCGTTGACGACCTTCAGCAGATCTTCGCGGCCCGTGTGCCCGGCCACCAGCGAGAGCGCAATCATCGGCGCGGTGGTGTTGATTTGTACTGTGGGCAGGCCCTTCGCCAGCTGCCCTTCATACCAGGCCAGAATCGACTGCTGCAACCCGGCATCCTTCTGCGATAACGCATACTGCCAGAAGCCGTAAAGGCCAACGCCCACCTCCCATTCCCACTCTTCAAAGTGGATGGCAAACCCGTCTCCACTGCTCACTTCGCCGATATTTTTCAGGCGACAGAAGCCCTGCACGACCTGTTCCAGAATTTGATGTAATTCAGCGTGGCGCATCATGCGGCTCCTGCCTGTGAGGACGTTATTGAAAGATCGCTGGTCAGCAGACGCTGCGCGCGAGCGCGAAGCCCGGCGTCGTCCGCCAGTTGCGACAGTGCGCGCAGGCTGGGATAAGCGCCATCCTGCGGGGCGACGTTTACCGACCAGTACGCCAGGCGCTGCGCGGCGATCGCCTGCTGTTCGCGCCCGGAGCGGCCAGAAGCGGTGAAGCGTTCATCGCGGAACATCTGCCCGGCGAGATACTGCGCGGTGTGAAAGCTTAAGGCATTGTTTGCACTGGTAAACCACATGACGTCGTTACCCAGTTCATCAAACCAGTAGCGATAACCTAATATCGCCGAGCGCACGCGGCGCCACAGCACCGGCGCGAAAATGTCACCGTGATAGTCATGCCAGACCCACAACAGCGAAATAAGCGCGGAACTTGAGCCCTCTTCCCGGGCGCTGACCCGCTGTAACAGGTGTACCAGCAGCGCTTGCGCCTGCTCGCCTGCGTTCCCCTGCCTGAGCATTGCCAGCAATGCGTCGCCTTCGTCTTCGGTCGGTTCGGCGGTAGCGCGTTGGTACAACGGGAGCGCGTCATCCTGTTCATTAAGGCGCACGTCGATCGGCTTCTTGCCCTGATAAATCATGCGCAGCACAAACTGCGTTTCACGCTCGCAGAGTTCTTCAAGATGAATAAGCAGCAAGTTCTCGCCCTGCTTGAGTGGCAAGTTAACCTGGCAAATTTGCAGCCTGTTGCGGGTAAAAGGCGTAAAGCGGGCGGATTCTGCGCCGTTAACCCAAATACGCACACCGCCGCACGTCGCCAGTTGAAATGCGTACTCACCTGATTGATCGGCATGAAGGTTGACGTACAGCCAGCGCTGGCTGTGTGTGGCGACCGGTTTAAACAGTGAGAAGTGAACCGTTCCGCTTTCGTCCGCCTGTACGGTATAGCTGGCAGGCAACGCGCGGGTAAGCGGCACGGCGCGTTGGGCGGTGGTCTCGCAAAATACGCGACGGCAGAATGAGGTCTGTTCCGGCACGGCATCTTCCATCACCACATATCCTGTTGACGCATCAAGGGTTTCCCCCGTGTAAAATTCAGCAAATCGCTCATTAAGCGGCGCTGAAACTGCAAAACGCATGACTGCGTCACCCGCTGCCAGCCTCATGTTCTCTCCTCACTCACTACGCTTGTGTTAGCGCCGTATCATCAGGATTCAGGGCCGTTGGAGCTATGTGAGTGAACGTGAGGTTTTATGGATCTGCCCGGAGATTCACAATCCCGCGATGGGCAGGGAAAGCAATGAGACTTTCATCACATTTTGCTGTTTGCCGTAGGGGGTGAAAACGGCGTGGATCGCATTTATTCCGCGATCCATCGCTTTTCGATGTGATTTA
Organism: Pseudocitrobacter faecalis; assembly: GCA_003315335.1. GTDB lineage: Bacteria > Pseudomonadota > Gammaproteobacteria > Enterobacterales > Enterobacteriaceae > Pseudocitrobacter > Pseudocitrobacter faecalis. The sequence continues at coordinate 193,244 of QNRL01000005.1, read as the reverse complement.
AATCACGCTTTTAGCTGAGTCAGCTGATGATGCAGGCTGTCTGCCAGTGCCCGCACGCGCGATGCGTCAAAGATAACGTGCAGGCCTGGCGATGCGTCGGGATGCTTCGCGCAAAAGGTGTCCATTTCGACGGCGCAGCGGTAAAGCTCCTGAATATTCACCTGGCAAATCTCGCGCATGCTCCAGTTATTCTCCACTACCGTGGCGTAATGCAGCGTGAAAAAGGCCTTTTGCGCATGCATAAACAGCTGGCAATAGAGGGCAAAGCCCTGCCATTCCTCCTGCCAGCGGCGAGCCAGCGCATGGGGGAATGCCGCGCGCTGCGCAAACGCAATCGCCTCGGTTTGCAGCGTTTGCGCCTCCTGCCAGGCTTCATCTTTTTCTTTGGCAATCAACGACAAATTACGCCCGGCGGTCGCGACATCATGGGGGGTGAAGGCAATATCCCGCTCAGAGCCCGGCAGCCAGTGGTTGCGGTTGAGCTGGCCATAAAGGCTCCAGACGCCCTGACCGTAGCTTTCCGGCACCTGGCTGTGGCGATGGAAAACGTGGTCGCGTACATAAATGGCGTGATAGAGAACCTGCCCGGCTTGTTCTAACAGCATTTGAAATTCAGTGAACGTCTCGTCATCTGGACGCCAACCGTAAGATTCATCCAGCCAATGCATCATCAGCGAGGTGCGGGTCACGGCCTTTTCCGGGTGCGCCAGCAACTGACTACAGGCGACGAGGTTGCACTCACTCAACGTGCCCATAATCCAGTGGTTATCCACGCCTTCCCAGCTGGCTTTGCACACCGCGCCGCGAATCGCCGGATTCCCCCGACACCACAACAAACGCCCCTGCAACTCGTCGATGCGCGGAAACGGGAAAATCCCCCAACCCACTTCTTCACCGACCAGATCGAGATCGACCCACACGTCGCGGTTTTGTACCGATTGCAGCGCCGGGTTATTGGGAAAGTTGGGCCAGAAACGTTCCGGGGTGATTTTAATCGAGACAGAAACGGCTTCCGGTAACGTGCTGATGGCTTCCAGAACGTTGCTGATATCGTGGTTACCCGCCGGAAACGCACGCAGCACCAGATGCTTATCTTCGCGCATCACCGCCCGCGCCATTGCGCTGAAGCACTGGCTGTAAAGCAATAAACTGCGCGGATCGATATGCGGGGAAGGATCGTCGTGCCCGGTCAGTTCCCAGTTAGGGCGCGAGATAGGCAGCAGACCGTCGGTGTTAGAGAGCGCCACCAGCAGGCCGCTGATGTGCGGAATGCGCTGGCACAGCAGCGTCATTTTGTCTGCCAGATAGCGACACCAGAACTCCGCGTCGAAATGCACACCGCCTTTTTTATTCAGCAGTTCAGGGTGCGCCGCCAACAGGTCAGCGGGGAAGCTAAGCTCTTTAGCCTGCAGATAAAATTTCAGGCCATGCTGCTGGCAGAAACCGGCCAGGCGGTTGAGGTAAACACAGCGGGCGCGCTGATGGCTGGAGAGGCCATCGTTGTATTGATGCGGCGTGTAGCCTTTTGGCGAGACCAGCTTATCGAACAAATTAGCCTGGCCGACAATCACCGTATTGAAGTGGTGATTGATGGCCCACTTCACTAATTCACAGGCTTTATCCCAGTTCCAGAACTCCTGGTTATTGAGTTCCAGCGCGCGCGTTTGCCACATCGTCCTTCTCCATCCATTGCGGGGGGAGCTATTCTAAGCACAAACGCGCGGCAACGTCTGAGACAGGAAGTGCGCTACTTCACAATAAAGCGCGTTGCCTGGAAGCAGTTCAAAATTCGGTGTACCAGAAATACCATTGTTAGCGTTCCTAATAACGAAACGGTAACAGACGTCACACGGTACATATCACTGAAGACCAGATCCTGATCCGGCTGAAGGTTCTGGCCGAACATAATGCCGATGGTGGTAATGCTGGCAAAACCGACGCCTGCGCCCACTTTTTCCATCACGTGCATTCGCGCGCTGAATGCCAGGCCCAGCCCAATCAGCGGCATCATCAGAATCATGTGGCTGCTGTGATCGTACAAAATCAGCTGCACCACCAGAATATACAGACACGAAAGCACCACACCCACCACGCGCCACAGGGAACTGACCACCGATCCGCGATAGTGCATCGGGAAGAGAATTAAGATCCCCGCCATCAGCGCCGACAATGAATCCTGTAAATCGCTTATCTGAAAGACGATAAACAACATCGTTGCCACCGTGCCCGACAGCAGCGATTCATGGCGCACGCGCGCGGCGTCTTTTTCAATCAGCGGCGGCGGCTTACGCGGTTCAACATCGGGAATGAGATAGTGGAACAGGGCGCTCAGCGCCACCGCCATCACGCTGGCCTCCATATTGGAGAACAGCAGCGTGTGCCAGTTGGTGGTCGGGTAGCTCATAAAATTGAGCATTACGCTTTGACACACCACGCCCATCGAGCCGAACAGGAACAGCGGCCCCTTACTCATAAAACGGAAACGCATCACATACATGCCGAAAACGACAATGGTCATGATCAGCGGCCATTCAATTAAATAGCCGACGATAATCACCATTTCGATGCAGTTCAGCACCGCACTGAGCAAAAACTGTCGGGCGATATGGCCGTTAAAGACCGGTACCAGCGATACCAGCAGAATGGGGAAGACGACAAAAAACACCCCGTACTGCGTATCGAAAAATGTCGAGATACTCAGCGCCGTCATGCCGGTGAACACGGTGCGCAACGTCTGGCGAAAATCATTCGCCGTGTAAACGATATTGCCGTGCGGCGTGAAGACCTGAGCGAGTGTTTTAATAGACATAGTGCAACAGGCTCACAAGATGGATTTGCGCCCCGGAGAAAAAGCGGGCGAACGGTCCATCGCTGTTATAGAGCTGAACGGTGGCGCGTGCCCCGGTCGGCAATGTTTGCTCAAGCGGTTCGTCGAGCGCCACGTGGATGCGCATACGCTGGGCGTCACGCACCCAACGCGTGGAGGTATCGGGCTGGGAAAGCTGGCCGTTTACCGCTTCCTGGCCGGCTAAAATCCCGGCGTCGCTGCTGGTCACTTTTGCGCTAAACACTTTACCCGGCAAGGCATCAAACACGACCGCCGCATCGGTGCCGGTTTTGGTGTGACGCAGGCTTTTTTCACGGAAATCGGCGACGATGTCCGTATGATCGTTCACGACCGCCATGACCGCCGTACCGGCGTTGGCAAACAGGCCAGGACTTAATTGCAGATTACTGACTGTACCATCCTCTTCGGCGCGGATTTTTGTCCAGCCAAGATTAAGCTGCGCCTCTTCCAGCGCATTCTGGTATTTCTGGATGGTGACGTTGCGATGATTATCGCGCTCACCGCGCTGAATTTGCAGGTTATGAATAGACGCGTTAAGTGCGCTCACTGACTGCTCGCTGGTTTGCCAGGTGGTACGCACCTTATCGAGATCCGACTGCGAAACGTTCTGCATCGTGCTTAAACGCTGATAACGATCGTAGGTCACGCGATCGTTGCGGGCGGTGAGCTGCGCGGTTTTCAGATTCGCCTGCGCGGCGGCAATCTGCGCATCCAGCTGCTGGTTGCTCAGTTTCGCCTGTTCCAGTGCTATCTGCGCGGCTTCCACCTTATTAACAAACGGCGTCGGGTCGAGTTCATAGAGCAGATCGCCCTTCTTCACCTGGCTATTATTGTGCACATAGACCTTTGCAACATAGCCTGAAACGCGTGATGAAACGGGCGTCACTACACGCATCACCGTGGAATCCGGGGTGAGCGGGATCCAGATATCGGCGATGATAAAATAGACAAACATAAGCAGGAAAGAGGCAATACTGACCCTTACCCAGCGGGCAAATTTCTGTTCTGGCGTCATCATGGTGTTATTCGGTTTTATTATTTTCTTCGCGGAGCATCCGCAAATTGCAGGCAATGTGATTCAGGGTTTCGCTGAACAGAGCGATCTGTTCCGGCGGGATGTTTTCGGAGACGCGGGTCTGGAGATCTTCAATCACTCGCGTCAGCCGTTGCAGCACCGCCCGACCTTCCGGCGTGAGCGTCAGCAGACGAATGCGCTTGTCATAGGGCGACACCGTCCGTAGCAGATAACCTTGCTGTTCCAACAGCGTCAGTGTGCGCATCAGCGGTGGCAGCTCAATGCCCTGCACTTCCGCCAGTTCGCTGACTGACACATTGTCGCCCAGTTGCTGAAGCTGCATCAGCACCGTCCAGCTCGATTGCGTTAACCCGGTATCGGTGATCGCCCGATCGATGATGCCCCGCCACTGGCGAACAACCATCGCCATCCGCATCCCCATCGGCCTGCGGGCAAACAATTCATCTTCAGTCATGGCGAACTCCTCAGTGATTACATTGAGGAAGATAATACTTATCATGGTAAGTATCAAGAAACAGTGGAATCGATAGCATTGAATGTGAAAAACAGTGGGGATAGTTGGCGGGATGGTGCGGGGTTTTCCCCCTCACCCTGACCCTCTCCCTCAAGGGAGAGAGGATGGATTGTGCGTTTCTTACAGAACTGAGCAGGTTTTCTCCCTCTCCCTGCGGGAGAGGGCCGGGGTGAGGGGGTGATACCCTCACCGATAATCATCCCTGCTCAGCCCCACATCCTTCAGCTGCGCATCGGTCATCCTGTCGAGCACGCGGCGCGTGCGCTCGCGGTCGTACCATTTACGTAGCGCCTGCCACAGCCATACCAACCCGATAAACGGCCTTTTTGAACGGTTTTCGTAAAATTCCATATCGCACCTCCACGCGTTGCCAGAGGCTTTATCTTCGCCAAAAAACACCCTCGCAATACAGATTCAAATATTACTTTTCTTTAACATACAGATGGTCTAAAACGGGATCTGCACGGCGATTTCCATCCCTATCTGTACTGGTCTTGCGATCTGTATGGTGATACTGAGGAATACAGCATGACGCGTTATCAACATCTGGCTAATCTTCTGGCGGAACGTATTGAGCAGGGGCTGTATCGCGCGGGCGAAAAGCTTCCCTCGGTGCGCACGCTGAGTCAGGAGCACGGCGTCAGCATCAGCACCGTTCAGCAGGCATACCAGACGCTGGAAACGCTGCGGCTAATCACGCCGCAGCCGCGCTCGGGCTATTTCGTGGCGACGCGGAAAGCGCAACCGCCGGTGCCCGCGATGAGCCGCCCGGTACAGCGCCCGGTGGAGGTTACCCAGTGGGATCAGGTGCTGGAGATGCTGGAGGCGCGTCGCGATAAAGACATTATTCTCTTTGGCGGCGGGTCGCCGGACGTCACCCAGCCCAGCCTGAAACCGCTGTGGCGCGAGATGAGCCGCGTGGTGCAGCACCATCCGACAGAAATTCTGAGCTACGATGAACTGGCCGGGCGACGTGAGCTACGCGAACAGGTGGCGCGCCTGATGCTGGATGGCGGGTCAACCGTGACCGCCGACGATATCGTTATTACCAGCGGCTGCCATAGCGGGCTGTCGATTGCCCTGCTGGCAGTGTGCAAACCGGGCGATATCGTCGCCGTGGAATCTCCCACCTTTTACGGCACCATGCAGTTGCTGCGGGGTTTTGGCATTAAAGCGATTGAAATCCCGACCGATCCCGAAAGCGGTATCAGCATCGAAGCGCTAGAGCTGGCGCTGGAACAGTGGCCGATTAAAGGCGTGATTCTGGTACCCAACTGCAACAACCCGCTCGGGTTTATCATGCCGGAAGCGCGTAAACGCGCGGTGCTGGCACTGGCGCAGCGCCACGATATTGTGATTTTTGAGGATGATATCTACGGCGAGCTGGCAATGGAGTATCCGCGCCCGCGCACTATCCATTCGTTCGATATTGATGGCCGCGTACTGATGTGCAGCTCGTTTACCAAAACCGTGGCGCCGGGTCTGCGAGTTGGCTGGATTGTACCGGGCCGCTATCGTGACCGCGTGATGCATATGAAGTACGCATCGAGTGGCACCACGCCACCCGCCACGCAGCTTGCGGTGGCGACCTTTGTGCGCGAAGGGCACTATCACCGCCACGTTCGACGGATGCGGCAAATTTATCAGAGCAATATGGAAACCTATACCTGTTGGCTGCGCCAGTATTTTCCCTGCGGGATTTGCGTTACCCGCCCGCTCGGCGGCTACATGTTGTGGGTGGAGCTACCGGAAGTGGTGGATATGGTCTGCGTCGCCAAACAGCTGTGCCGTCTGAAGATTCAGGTGGCGCCGGGTTCGCTGTTTTCCGCTTCAGGAAAATATCGCAACTGCCTGCGCATCAACTGCGCGCTGCCCACCACCGAGAAGCATCGGCTGGTAATGGAACAGCTCGGCGAGGCCGTGCATCGGGCGATAGATCAGGATGCGAACGCGTAATCAATCTCCTGGAGTTCACAATCGATAATCCCGACGCGCACAAGCGTGGCGTCGGGCCCCACGGCGGTAAACGGCACGTGGTAAGCGTCGTCTTCAATCGTCACTTTGCCAAAGCTTAAGTTGGGCGTCAGCGTGCCCAGCATTTTCTTTTCAATTTGCCAGTAAGGGAAGCGGCTCTTCAGGTAATCTTCCTGCACCAGATTTTTTGCCTGCCGGGTCAGGCTACGACGGCACTCCGTCGCCGATTCGCTCTCCTGAATGGGTAGCAGGAGGAATAAAACGCCCACCGAGAGGGCCAGCAGAATCGGAACCCGGAGAGTATTACGCAGTGCTTTTCTCATCAGCTTGTTCCTGAAACGCGGTAAATAACCATCCAATCATGCTGGTTATGATAAGGCGCTTTTTCTCAAGTTCGTCGCCGCTTATGTATTGTTGAGTAAGGTTATCCATTAGCACTCAGCAAGTTGGTGGAACGGCTACGAACAGCATCGTACAGGTACAATATATTGACCTTCCTGATAGATAGTGACAGGATGAAGCCATGAACCGTGCCGTCGTATCCACCTCACGTCATACCCGTTGGTGGCTGCCTTTCTAAAGGCGGCACGGATCCTCTTATCCCATTTTTATAGCCGCCGAAAGGCGGCTATATCATTTCAGGGGCGCCTTTCGGCTAATTAAGCCAAAGGAGCCTCACATGAACCAATCCACCATTCTTACTGGCGACCGCCCAACCGGCCCGCTGCATTTAGGTCATTACGTCGGTTCGCTGCGCCAGCGCGTTGCATTGCAGCACGACCATCAACAATTTGTGTTGATTGCCGACCTTCAGGGGTTAACGGATAACGGCAGTAACCCGCAGAAAATCCACGATAATATTCCGGAAGTGCTGGCCGACTACCTGGCCGCAGGTATCGACCCCCACCTCACGACAATTTGCCTGCAATCCGCCCTCCCCGCACTGGCGGAACTTACCGTGCTGTATATGAACATCGTGACCGTCGCGCGCGTTGAGCGCAATCCAACGGTCAAAAATGAGATTGCTCAGAAAGGATTCGCCCGGTCGTTGCCGGTCGGATTTATGGTCTACCCCATCAGCCAGGCGGCGGACATTACCGCCTTTAAGGCCGGACTGGTGCCGGTGGGCGATGATCAACTCCCGATGATTGAGCAGACCAATGAGATCGTCCACAAGATGAATAGCCTGCTGAGCACACCAGTGCTGCGCCATTGCCAGGCGATGCTCAGCCAGACCAGCCGCCTGCTGGGCATCGACGGTAACGCCAAGATGTCGAAGTCGCTGGGGAATACGTTAACGCTTTCAGCCAGCGAGGAAGACATTCACCGCGCCGTTTGCGCAATGTACACCGACCCGAATCACCTCCGGGTAAGCGATCCGGGCTGTGTGGAGGGGAATGTGGTCTTTACTTATTTGGATGCGTTTCATCCTGACCCGGCGAAAGTGACGGCGATGAAAGCGCACTACCAACAGGGCGGGCTGGGCGATCGCGCTTGCAAGCACGAACTCGAAATCTGTTTGCAGGAGTTGATTGCGCCAATGCGCGAGCGGCGGAACACGTTTATTCAGGATAAAGGCGCATTAATGGCGATACTGCGTGAAGGGAGTGAGCGAGCGCGGGCGGTGACGCAGACGACGCTTGATGAGGTGAAGCGTGGGCTTGGGCTGCTGAACTGAATGCGCCTGGGAAGGCGGTACTCCACATCGTCTTCTCTTTTACAAATATAAATAAAAGCTAACTTTAATTAGTAAAATCCGAAAATGAATAAGCGCTTCATTTTTATACTTTGCCACGTAGCAAAAAGATGAGAACATGAATTAAATAAATTACACAACTAAACTAGTTATATAGCTAATCATTTTCTCTGACGTTTTTTGAGGGCATCTTATTGTTATGGAAGTAATTCGCAGAAGTATAATGCGGGGTCTTTTGGCCTTTATGTTTGTTCTCTTCAGTAGCCCCATCAATGCCTCTGCGGATAAAGAAAGCCGGGGAGTGTTAAGTAATACGTGTGATGTATCTAGTGGATTATTTTCCAAAACACGGGTCGCAGAATCTGATAAATCTCTCAATTTATCAAAAGTTTTTGCCCAATCTTCGACATACTCAATCACCTACAGTACCAACTGGTCTGGGAAAATGTCGTGTACCTACGGAATTGGCCTCGACAATGTATTCTTTTTTACGGGGTTTAATAACAGCCCGGTATATCTGCATTTTACATCCGGTGATGGCCAGGAAGAGTACTGGATTAAAACCACCGCATCGATTACTGGTGACACAAAACAAAAAGTTAACGGTATTGCAGGAAAGCATTCTATCGCGAGCTATCAAACGCAATACACTTTGAATTTTGAATTGCTAGCCAGTGCGCCTTCTGGCGTCAGCAATATGACTAAAAGTACAACCAGCGGCGTTCTTTCGGTGATTCCAGCAGTCATGAGTGGTCACGGTGATAGCAGCAATACATACGACTGCAATATATGGGGCAATAAGTGCTCGACTTATGGTGAGAATGTCTGGGATTACATGATTAACGATACGGAATCATGGTCAACCAGCCGTTATATCGCCTATGAAAAGCTCAGCATACAGTTTGCACCTAACCAGACAACTTGCAATCTGACCCATGACATGACCGTTAAATTACCTGCTGCATCGCTGGATCGTTTGGCTCGTAATGGTGAAGATACCGGTACAACATTCCGTTTACCCATTGAGTGTTCCGATGCGTTAGCTGGCACCACATCGACACGTCATATCAGTGCCTGGCTATCGAGCCATGATCTCCTGAATGATGCAACATCCGGAACCGTTCTTATCAACGATGATTCGACAGCTGGCGGCGTGGGTATATCATTAAAAAGTCTAACCACCGGGCAAGATATTGTCATCAGTTCGGGGTCTTCAGCAAATAATGCAACCACGTTGCTGGAACTAAAGGCGGGCGATGATATTGAAAAAGTAAACTATATTTCTCTGAATGCTTATTATAAAGTGTACAATGCTGCCGCATTATCAGCAGGTGATATTATTGCGACAGCACAGATTATGTTTGGATATGATTAAAAGCAGTATTACTTATAATTTATCGTCACAATTCTGGCATGCGCAATCTTCCCTTTATATTGCACCAGAGTATTTTTAATTGTACTGATAATTTCAGTGCCAGACTCACTACGACAGGTTCGCTCTGCCCCCTGATGAACCGCATAGTGCAAACAGACATTACGTGCAGAAATGGAGTTATCGACTACACTACCTGAAAATTTAATTTCATGCGCTGAAGAAATGGCACTCACAAAAAATAATATGGCACTTAACAGTCGTGTTCTATTAATCATTGTGATACTCCTGGACTTTGTTGACCGAAGAGCATCATAATTATTACAGCAGGAAAGGCAATAAAATCATTGACAAAATATAAAATATATTTGCAAAGTTTCCAAAAGCGCTTTTTATTAGTACCCGTAAAGATTTTATTATCTGTATATTAAACTAAATTCAACATACAGATAACATGCTCCTTTCACTTCAGAGAATAGCGAAGAGAGTATTAATCATAACCTAACATCAATTGGGCCGTCGCCACGACGGGCCCTGTTGTAAGTTGCGTAGAATCATAGACTTTATAATACGCATACAAACTGACATTAAAAGCAGATTCAACGGAGTCGTCTTTCTTTACGCTGAAGATTTCGCTAGCACTTTGTTTCGAACTATCACTGGAAAAGATAATATCGCTGCCAACAGAGGATGAGCGTACAGAAATCCCAACACCGCCAGCTTCGGAGTCTTCATTAACCAGCACGGTTCCTGTCGTCGCATCGTTAAGGATATCGGAGCTGGATAACCATCCACTGATATCACGAGTTGAAAAGTTATCGCCAAGCGCATCTTTACAACTAATAGGCAAACGGAAATTGATTCCTGGCGCTTCGCCATTGTTCTGTAGCGTATCCAGGGTGGCTGGAGGTAATTTAATGGTCAAATCATGGGTGAGGTTACACGTGGTTTGTTGGGGCTCAAAATTAATTGATATTTTTTCATAACCCAGATAACGAGAAGAAGACCATGATGTAGTGTCATTCATCATATAATCCCATACATTATCCGCATAGCTTTGGCTTTGACACCACAGGACACTGGTGCAATAAGTAGTACTTGCTGCGCTGTCGCTGACAATAGCCGGAAAAATATTAATTGAACCAGATGTACTGGTTTTCGTATAATCAGTAACACCGGCCGGTTTCTCACTCAAATATTCAAAAGTTAACGTATATTGCGTTTGATAACTGCTCAGGCTGTGTATGCCGGCAATACCACTTACGGTAGTTTTGGTCGTCCCGGTTATTTCATCCGTAACTTTAATCCAATAATCCTCCGTACCATCAACACTCGTATAGTTTAAATAAACAGGTTTACTGCCAAAAGCAGAAAAAAAGTAGACAGAATCAAGACCAAGCCCAAGTGTACAGGTTATTGAACCTGACCAACTAGTGGTGTAACTCACGGTATAGACAGTCGAGGCAGTAAAGGCCGTGGAAAGATTTATCGACTTATCAGAGTGTTTAACACTCCCTAAAAGGATACCGCAGGATGCTGATGCAAGCTGGGAGCTAAGCAGACTCACGAAGAAGAATACTGCCGTAAAACGCAAAAAATGTTTAAGCATAATAAAACTATAAGTGTTATTAACTTATCCTCATAATATTAAAAATACCCGTAGACTTTAGATACCTACAGGCTTACACAGATAAAAAGCGGGCTCACCGCATTACTAAACAAGAGATAGTTTTCATTTCTACTCATATTAATTGAGACATTTTGCGTTAGCGGCAACATTCTCTTTAATCTGTCATAGATTTTATCAGAAATATCATCATGGACAGATTTCTCAACTGAGACAGGTGAAAAGATATACTCTTCGCCTCCTTTGTATTGATATTTAAAAGTAACAAGACGAGAGATGGAATACTCGCCATCATTATCATTCATACTCCCCGATATATAGTACCTCCCTGTTTTATTATCATTAAAGAAAAAAGAGATATCGCCCTTAAAGTTAAACCCATCATTACCAGCAACACCGTGATAATCCATAAAAGCCCGACAAGTTGCACTAAAATAGTCCGAGCCGGGCAAACGCATTACCATTAAAACAGCCAACACAACTATACTTATTGCCAGCAATAGAATGGATATCAAGCGCATAGTCATTATCACTCCTGCCGTTGATAATAATTATATCGGTAGTTATTTTCACAATATGTTAACTCATCGCCGTCCGATCTCCCTGCGCACAGCGCGACGAACACTCGCCCCGCATGTCCAAAGAAAATACTTGGCTGAACTTTAACAAATATAATTATATTGTCTGACGCGCATTGTTTATCAATATCTGAATGAATATCGTAAATTATCTTTTTCATCACGGGTTGATAGGATATATATTTTCCACTATCTGAGTAGACCCTGCATTTATTTATTGAAAATAACTGTACTGATTCAGGCATTCGTTTCTCAGCCAATAATTTATGGAATTCAAATAAACATGCTATTACAGTGATAATTAGCAACATCCATAGTACAATATTTATCATATTGCAACGGTAATATCGCAACTTATTTCTCGATGATAATACGCCTTCTATTGAGTCTGGAATCAGCGAAGGAGGCAATATTTCACTTTGCCCCTCGACATCACATACATTTTGTTCTTGTGAAAAAACCTCACCAACAGTAACGGCCCTGGAGAATATAAACCCTTTTTTAGGTTCAGAGACGATGCACTCTTTAGGAACACCGAGCTCAAATAATGCCTTTCTTAAAATACTGATGTACTGATTAAGTGATGAGTTAGAACCATGATGACCCCGCGTCTCCCATACCTCACTTAAGAGATAATCTCGCTCGACCAGCTCGCCATGATTGGCCAGCAAGATAGAAAGGATCTGAGCAGCGGTTTTGGTAAGTTTTTTCTCTATCAACACGGTATCGCCGTCTCTGCACACAATCCAGTCAGATTCGGTATCAAATATGATTTTTTCAGCGATACGATATTTCATAGTGTCAAATTACGCACGTAAATAAATAAAATTGTCATAAATAACATAGTAAATCATTTAGGTTTTATCTGCCCGACACAGTCAAAAATAATTTCAATGTTACGCTTGACAATATTTACAATCAACTTGTCCAGTTTTAGCTGTTCTGCCTCCACCTCTAGAATATCCATCGCTTGCGTCAACGGCATTCCTTTACGGTACGGGCGATCTTCCGTTAAGGCAGTAAACACATCTGCCACCGCGATTATACGCGACTCGGCATCCAACTCATCGCCATGAATCCCGAACGGATATCCTGAACCATCCAGCCTTTCATGATGATTTGCCGCCCACGGAGTAATCTCTCCCAACGATTTGATATGACTTAACATTTCCAGCGTTTTATAACTGTGTTTTTTCATCAAGCCGCGCTCTTTACGCGTCAGTTGTCCTTCTTTATTCAGCACTTCAGAAGGAATATAAACCTTGCCAATATCATGCAAATAGCCGGCTATGCCAATCTTTTGTTGCTGCTCTTCCGAGAAAGACATCAGACCGGCAATTTTTTCTGCAACACGACTGACGCTGGTGCTATGCGTCACGGTAAAACTACTGTGAATATCCACAATACGCGCCAGAATCAAACAGATATCTTTAAGATCTTCCAGCGTAACATAAGAGTCTCGCAAAGGACTGATCCGCTGTAAAACCTTATGCATATTACTTGATTCAAGCCGCAGCCAGAAAACATCATCCTGGGCGAGACGTTTCATCGCATCCACAATTTCCTGGCGGAATTCTGAATGCACTGCAAAAAAATCATCAACCAACATCTCTGAATAGGAAATATAGTCTTTATCCTGGTCTCGAAGATAGAGCTCAAAGATATCAGAAAAATAAACGATATCACTGACAAGTGTGCAATCATTTTTTTGAACGTATAGGGTATTACTGATACGATTCAACATCGCAATTTCTTGCTGTACTTCTAATCCATTAAGATAATGGCCATCAAGAACATCAGCAGCAATTAAGCGATCTTGATGTGTATTCTTCAGTAAAAGACCAAGGTCGTGCATACTTGCTGAAATAAAAACATCCTTTACCTGATTCTCAGATAGCTTCAGGTTACGTGCAATATAAAATGCAATGAATGAACTCTGACGTAAATGTAAAGCCAGATCGCTAAAAAGCGGCTCGATAACCACATTGATAAGATTCAAACAATCTTGTACAGAAGTTTTCATTAAACAGTTCTATTAAAAAGTAGTATTAAAAGCAACAGGCCTTGTTTTGTATCTGGCGATGATAAGGCAATGACAATTCCCGGCCCTTCCTTTCCGTATTAATAAGAGTTATAACCCCCAGATAGAACAAAAAGTTTAAGGCTAACCACAACTCCATATTACTACGATAGCCCAACTTTGACATTGCAGCCCGCTTATAACGCGAAATTGTTTTCACATCACTGACGTGATTTCTTGCCATTTGCCGATAGTCATGTTGCGAGATATAATCAGCAATCGTCCTACGCTCATCTTGTGTTAATGTCAGCAAGTGACTCATATCATATAAAGACAATGTTTGTTCACGATCTTTATAATAATCAAGGATAGCGTTTTTTAGCGACTGAATACCGTTATCTAAACTTATTATTTTCTTAGTCACTTTCCCAAAATACTGTCTACAAAGTGAATAATAAGGTTCAGAGCAAATAATTAATTCATAATCCTCAAGACGGCGTTCCCTGCCTGCGAGGATATCCTGAATGCGTTTTTTCTCTGAGAGCACTAATATCTGCTCTCCGTGTTTCTGCCCAGCCACACTTTCAGGCTCCAGTTCATCAAGGATGCTCTGAATAGCCAGCGAAAGAAAGGCATTATCTGAATCAATAAAGTATCTCTGTGACATATTTCCGCTAACTTAACTCATTGCTTAACAATATCACGCGATGGTGATTATCGACACGGATTAACGCGCGTCTCCGACGGAGCTTCCACCGTGCAGAACTGTTTATGCTTTTTACTACTAATATTCACTTTCAGTATTTCTGGCAATGTATCCGCCTTCAGATACACCTGACTGCCTTGTGAAACATATCCCAGCAAATTACCGCCCTGATCCGTCACTGCTGCACCAAAAGGTAATGCTTCATTTCCCGGTCGCATAATATTAAGGGTAAAGGTTTTACGCGTATCTGTTTTATACTTCAGATACGTAATACTGCCCTCGTAAGGCGCTATATATTCGATATTGCCTAATAAGTCTACACTACTATCCTGCGTGCCATCGGGATCCAGACGATAGTGATTTTGACGATATGCCACCGCACTGGTTGATAATGCCTGTCCTTTTGCATTGGTTCTGACTGCAGTATTCCCGTTGACCACCGCATTGCTGAGCCCCGGGGCATCGATAATAACGAAGTTACGCCCCGTGGTACCCGATGCAAGAATCCCTGATGGCCACACTAGAATATTACCGCTAGCCCCCAGGCTAAGTTGACGGTAGTCCGTCGCCTCGGTCATACCAGCACTCAGACTACTATAACTATTATCCCAGGAAGCATAGATATCCGCTGAACGAGATCTGGCATCGTTGTCGTTGGTTAACACCATGCTATAGCTTACATCTTTCATTTCACCACTCAGGCTGATGTCAGACGAAGCATATTTTCCTTTCTCAACAGTCGTACGCGAAGAAATTGTTGTGCGCGTATCGAAGATACTCATTGGTACGGTCAGCGAGAAATAAATGCTCTCGTCTGCGCTTTTGTTCTTTCTCAGATGACTTACTTCATCGCCATCGTAATCTGTATCGTAATAGCTCTGGGTGTACTCCGTTCGGCGTAAGGAGAGGCTATAAGTAATGTCTTTATAGTTATTGCTGTACGTCAGGTTGTACTGACGGTTGCTGCGCTGGTTGTTCCAGTAATCACGCCAGTAACCAGTAAGTGTTAACTTGCCAAAATCACCCGGCAACGTTTGAGAGACCGAGGCGCTAAAAGCCTGTTTACTGTTACGCGTGGTACTGGTGTAGCCATATTGGTCAAGATTTTCCTTTGTCGCGATGTAGTCACTAAAAGAAGCGTAGTCCTGGGTACGATAATAATATGAGGCTAGCGTAACGTTAGTCCGGGTCTCAAAGTACTTACTCCAGGAAACGGAGTATTTCTCCCCACTCTGGTTATCCATACCGGGCAGTTGGTAGCGTGCTTGCTCCATTGTTCCTGAGAATGATCCAACATAAGGTAGTGAAACCGTACTCCCCGCTAACCACGATTTATAATCATTATTGAGCGTTAAGCCTGCGAAAACAGACGTATAATTGTTCACCCCATAGGTATAGCTATATTGCACAAATTTCGAATTATCATTCGAATCGCGCATGTTCACTTCACCCATACTAAAACGATAGTCGCTGGTGCCAGGGCGCAACATGCCAGGCATTGATGAAAATGGCACAATAAACGTTTCAACCTGACCACCGCTATTTTTCACCTCCACATGCAGTTCATTACGTGAACCGGTAGGCATTAGATCGCGAATAGCAAATGGGCCGGGTGGCACGGCAATCTGATAGATGACGTTTCCGTCCTGTAGCACGCGGACCACAGCAGAATTGCTGGCGACACCTGTCACAACCGGCATATATACACGTTGACTATCCGGCAACATCTGTTGGCTTTTATTTACTGTCAGACCGCGAAAACGAACGCTGTCAAAATATTCTGAAGACGTATAGGCATCGCCAAATCGCACAATAGCGCTAATAGCGGCAAAAGGTCGCTCAATATAGCGCGTTGAATTACGCCATTTACCTGCTTCTCCCGAACTTGAGCGACTGTAGCTGGAGTTATCAATAAAATGCCAGCCCAAAAGATTCAGCCCGCTATTCAGCGACAAATAGACGTTATCCGAATCGGTGTAACCCGTCGTTTTACCGCGGAAATTGTAATAACTCAGGTTGTAATTGGTATAAACACCATTGATGCCGGTATCCCATTTTTCCGGTGATACCCAGTTTCTTTCGGTGCGCGTCACATAGGCCTGCGGCACTTCAAGATTAACGCGCATTTCACCCGGCTTGAGTGAATGAGATCCGCCGTGCAGTAATTTATCTATATTGATGTACGTACCCTGTTCACTTGTCAAAACCGACGCTAGATCAAGGATATCTAACATTCGTGCATCAGAAGTTTTGATCTTCAGCGTACCTTCGTTGTCATTTTCGACAAGAAATGCAAACTTCCCTTTCCAGTCATCATTGATATAGACATCAAAATCATATTCTCCTGGTGTCATAATAACAGCTTTATTGTTCCAGTCCATATTTGCTGAATTACCGACCAATAAACTATTGTTAAAATCTTCAGCAAAAGTGCAGCCTACGTACAGTGCTGCCCATATGGAATTAACTAATAATCCTCGACGGAGAATTTTTTTACATTTCATGCTCTATGACCCAGGAAATCTGGTAAAGGGTTCAATTCATCACGACATAACGCTTTGAACCGTAATCATCAATCCATGCCGCGCGGTAGCTTCCCGCGGGCTTAATATTGCCGGCAACCTGGGTGCAACTGAAAGGTGCAATAAAGGCCGCATTGCTTAGCAAATTCTTCTCAGTAGTCTTTTTCTTAAGATCGCCACCGTGCCAGTTAATTATTTCCGTAATCGTAATGTAGTAAGGTGAATCATTTTTCAGGCAGGTACTGCCGGATTGTTGGCTCACGCTGACTTTTTTCAGCGTATCGTTACTCGGTTCAGATAATCCCTCTGGGCGATACAGCAATTTGATGCGACTGCGTAATGCTACCTGCAGATAGTTCTCACCCTCTTTCGCGCCTTCCGGCACCGGTGGAACATCCAGAACATTGAGCCAGTACACGCTCTCTTTATCGTTTGGCAGCGCGCTGCTATTGATAACCGAAAGCTTCAGGGCTTGCCCCTCATTCGCCGCCATTTTGACTACCGGTGGTGTCAGGCTAAAAGGCGTTTTAATCGTTTCTGGCGCCGCCGACGGGTTTCCGGTATCGATCCACGACTGAACCAGATGCGTAGTTTTACTGCGGTTAACAAGCTGCACATTGACATATTTCGATTGTGCCGGATAAATCACGCGCGTCGCATTAATAACGACGCTTGCATTACCCACAAAGGACACAGCCAGTGCGGATAATAAAAACATTAACTTTTTCATGATGCCTTTCTTGCAAAAAAAACGGGGCTGCAACAGCCCCGGTTGCTAATTCTTACTCGTAACTAAAGGTATAAGTTGCAGCAGTCACAACACTACCCGTAGAGGTTGTAGCGCCGCCGTAGTTATAGTAGTTAGCGTAATAAGTGATATCAGAAGTGCTGGTGCTACCGGAAACATCCGCCGCGGTTAAGCCGGTATCCAGTGCCTCGTTAAAATTAACCTGAGTAGAACCATCTCTTGTTAATGCAATACCCACGCCTTCAGCAGTACCGCTATAGTTGGTCAGATATTTTTCATCATCAGAAACATTGCTGCTGGTGAAACTAACTTTCAAAGTATCCGTGTCTGCTGCATAACCCGTACAACCAGAAACCGCCATCGTGAATTCTTTAGCACCCGCAGTTACAACACCTACAGCAGTACCCAGATCGGTAGTAGTAATCGGAGCAAGGTTTACGGTAAAGTCAGAACCATTATTGGTAGTGACGTTACATGTCGTATCAGTAACGGTACCGTTAAAAGTAATAGTACCACCTGCAACACCTTCATCAGTTGCAGCAAATACGCTACCGGATAAAACCATAATAGAGGCTGCCACCAGACTTTTCTTGAACATACTTATTCCTGCCATTCATTTGTTTGAGATTCACCTAATACAGCACATCCCTACACGTGCCTTATCAGATGCAATTATCGTTTTTCCAACGTACGGATGATTGCTTAATCACTCGGAGTGGATAGGCATTATGTGAACACAGAAAAATTTAAGAAAAAATTAAAAGAATTTAAAATATTATGCTTATAAAAAACTCCTTTTATTCACGACATTATAGGTTTATATTTTGTTTTTTATGAAAAATAAAGAATATAACACTACGAAAAGCATTTTTAGCCGAAGTGACTTCTTTGAATTATTAAGGTGTTTTTAATGACAATCACTTCATATGACATTATCCCATCCATTTTAGTATGAATTTTGAAATCAAAATTATACCTGTTAGAAAAATTACATTAACCAAATAGCAACATACATCCTCTATAACTTGAAATGTTACAAATTACGGCAATACGACGAGCAGTTATTTACGTGTGATATTTGTGCAAGTAATCTTGCGCTTTTAGGAAAAATCATTTAGGACTTCGCGATATACTTGCCTTCTCAATCTTTAAACGAATCACCTGCAAAAAAAATAAAAGTTGGAGTAAGGACGTTATAAAATGGCCAGTACATCTCAATGTGTCACATGCGAAAAATGTTGTTTTGGGAAGATGTGCAAGGATTATCTCTTTGATAATTGTGTAGCTTTATTTACCCAAAGCCTGCAAAGAAAAAAAGAGTTAAAAAAAGGTGAGTATCTTTACCGTTTCGGAGACACCATGACGCACTTGATGGCGTTACGAGCTGGTACAGTAAAAATCTACGATCCTCACGGAAACATAGTGAATGTCAAAACACCGGGCCAGGTGATTGGTACTGAAGATTTGTATACGCCTGCTTATCACTATCACGCTGTTGCAGCAACCGATATCCAACTTTGTCTGCTAGAATGTAATCGACTTTATGATCTCAGCCAGATAACCGAAAATTTCATCAACTACGTGACCGAAATGCTTTCCTTCGAGATTGCTGAACAGCAGAAAATGATTTCCGTTTTAGTCAGTCAGGATGCTCAAACGAAGGTGAGAGAATATCTGAAGTTAATTTCGCAGCGTTACGCGTGGTATGGTTTTTCAGCCAATCATATATCGCTACCGATAACATTTAAAGAGATGGCAACACTACTGGGTGTCTCGATATCCAGCCTGAACCGTGCGTTTTCGGAGCTAAAATTGAGTGAAGAGATTACGGTGGATAAGAAAAATATTCAGATAAAGAACCTGAATGCTTAAAATATGAGTTTCAAAGTTACACAACGCTAAACAACATAACGGATATGCGGATACATGCTCTTGATCGTGCCTGGTTTACGCGCATCATTGTAAGTAATGCCTGAAGCCCAGTTCTTCATCCGCAAATTTCTGACAATCGAAACTGCCAAATATGGCGATGACATCACGTTAAACAAACCGCTGCTGCTTTATGCCCTCTCATAGAACAAAAAGGGCATGGTTGCTGATTTGATTATGCCAGTGAGGTGAAGCCGAACCTTCGAGGACTGTTGAAGCGCTCTGAGCCGAAACGTATCGGCTATGCCATCGATATGCCTTTCTGGCGTTTGCGTCACGATAGTTTTTTAGATGCTCAGGAATGCAAAGCGGTACTCTTCACAGGGTTCCCGTGAACCGAAAAAGTCAAAGCTTAAAGCGTTTGAGGTTTCTGATGGGTTCGATAACCCCAGCTACGCATTTCTGAAATAATATCCTCTTTTTTCGATACGCTGGCCTCTGGTGTCGCCCGCACATTTATTCCTGCGAAGCATCAACAGGTGTTAATGATAGAGCTGGATTTAGCGCGAATAAAATGCCTGAATCTTCCAGCAAATTTACGATTATTCAGCGCGATCTCGCGCTTTAAGAAAAAGATGCCTCTCAGGAAGCCACAACACGTCAACGGCTGACTAATGCCCTCCTGGGGCCAAGGTCAGTTCCGTTCAGGGTGCCTGAATCTCTACCCCGCTTCTCCGGTCACTCACTTCGCATTTCAACCTTCACTGCACGCAAGACATATTAAAACGTGGACTGGCTGTGGCGACATCTACGGAGAGAAAGGATCCGTTTGATGGGATCATATTGGCTGCGCATGTGTTGTTTGATGGGGGCTCTTTTGTCAACCAGGATGATGTTATTGTCAGCAATCGGCTGGATTATAAAACGTATAAGGCGCTTAATTTGCCGGGGAGGATAAGTCCGTATCCGGATAAATCACTGGAGTATCTGGAGCGGCATAGGAGTATGGTTTTTGAGGATTATGGGGCGAAGGCCGGACTCGAACATCGCAATTATCCTTATGATTTTTAGTGAGTAAAGCATATTACATTAGCGAAGATACCATCATTCATACCAACAAAACTGGTTTGATTTACCAATTCTAATATGACCATACCATAACCAGATTAACAACCAGCTTCAAAACATAGCCTTCTATACATCAAACAAAAAATTTGACCAGCAGAGCATTCTTAAAGAGTATAAAGTTGTATTATTAGTCAAAATGAGCCGACACCATGGAAATGGAGCTTATGGTCGTTGAAAATTGTTCAGGAAAATCAGTTAATTACCAAATTCACGTAGGGATTGACTATGCTAAAGTGGTTGACTTGCAGAGCAAATGGGGTGCCTATCGTGCTGATTTATTGTCAGCTCTAATTACTGCTAACCCCGGTATGGCCACTGATAATGAGTTAGCAAGGAAAATTCTGGCAGATAACAGCCTTTCTGATTGGCATTGGGACTGGTGCCGCAAGCTATTGCAATGTAACGGTGATGATTATCAGTGGTTTTTTCTGCAAATAAACGACGCAGTTCAAGGTGTTTGTGTTCTTTACCATCCAAAAGAAAGTCGATTTGATAATAATAAAATTTTCTACGTAGATTATATTGCAACAGCATACTGGAATCGTCCTCGTCCTAACTTTACCCCTGAATATAGTGGAGTAGGCAAAGAGCTTATCCAACATACAATTAATTATGCCTGTTCAAACTGGGGGTATAGACCTGGTTTTTGCCTACATGCACTCCCAAGTGCAGAGGGTTTCTATAACCATCTTGGCATGACTGATTTTGGCATCGACCATGAAAAAGAAAATCTCCGATTTTATGAGGCATCACAGGTTGTCGCATCAACTCTCGGAGGAATTTCAAATGCCGCATGAGAAAGATTTCTTTGTATCAAATCAGTTTAGTGAGTCTGATTTGGAAATTTTACTAAATTTCCAAAAGATAAAAAACAGCAAAAAAATAAAAGATATTATTTCCCGTAAACCAGAAATGGAAAACGAAAATCAATTCCTACTTGATGTAGCAAAAAATTTAACATTTAACAAAAATAAATTATTTAGAAAAAGAGATGATGCTAATTCTGAACTAATAAACTTATGGTTGTCATTAATAGAAAAAAAGTCATTAAATACCTATTTAAAAGGAAAAACAAAGGTCTTCACAGATCTGGATTTTGAAAACCTCGGCATAATTGCAAGTTTGAGCAGGGATGTCCAATCTCTTCATTATATTTCAAGAATCCTTAAAGAAGAATATGGTATTATTTTAATAATTGAAAAATCATTCAAAGGTATGAAGTTAGATGGCTGTACCTTTTGTTTGCCAAATAAAACACCAGTCATAGGTCTAAGTTTAAGATATTCGAGATATGATTACTTTTGGTTTACATTGATGCATGAATTATCCCACATTGCTCTGCACTATGATAAATTAGATACGCCAATCCTCGATGATTTAGACATTGACACAGAAACAGACGTAGAGATTGAAGCTAACAGAGCCGCAGCTGATAGTCTGATACCCAGAGAAGCAAATAGAGCTGTCTTTCGGACATTTAATGAACCTGATAGTCTAATATCTGTCTGCGAAAGATTTAATATACACCCAATAATCGCTGCTGGTGCGGTAAGAAATAAACACAAAAATTATGTTATCTTCTCAAGTTTAGTCAATTCAATTGATGTCAGAAGGGAGCTTGGTTTCAATGAGTAAATATATTCCATTTTTAAAAGCAAAAAGCAACGAAACTCAAGCCCTCGAAGAGCTTTACAAAAAAGATGCTACAATCTTCACACAAATCACTCCATTCTTCGATATACCAAGAGAATCAAATAATCAAACAATGGAAAATGTCTTGAATAAAGCTCATTCTTTCAAAAAGAGATTGGATAATAAAGCTTTATTTAAAAATATGGAATTTTACATAGATAACTATGACTTAGATGATGAAGTATTAATTGATGGAGTGGAGCAATACGAATATATACTATCTCTTTTTCGTGATTATTTATATATTCCTGTGATCGGTATCAACCGATTAGAGAAACACAATAAAAGTGTTTACGATAGCCTATCAATTAACGGAGGGAAATTAGCCATAAGGTTAGTTGCTGAAGATATTGAGAGCTATAAAATAACAAAAATGCATCTTTTGAAGATGATGGTAATCATTAGAAATCTGAAAGTAGAAGAATTGCACTTAATTATAGATCTACGATACATTCAGCCAACTGACATAAAACGACTAACTGACATGGCTGAATACTTTATTCTAAATGTAAACAAAGACTTTCACTTTGATAAGTGTATTATATCAGCCTCTTCGATACCGGCCAATATTTCCTCATTACTTGAAACCTATCAAAGAAAATCGTTCACGAGAGCGGAGTGGAAAATTTGGGACACATTAGTTAACGAAAAGAAAATTGGTAATATTATATACGGGGATTATGGAATCGTTAGCCCTGATTATTCTGATATAGATTTAGATCCGAAGCTATTTAGAAAAGTTTCCGCACCAAAAGTATTTTATACGTATAAGAATAATATGTTTTGTGTTAGAGGTGGATCTTTCCAGAATGATGAGAGAGGAAATGGTCAATATTATGATATTGCCACAATAATCCATGACCAAAAATTCTTCAGGGCAACTACATTCTCGTATGGGGAACAATATGTTTATGATAGAAGTAGTTATTCGCCTAAAAAACCAGATAAAGCAGGTAATCCCTCATCTTGGATTAAAGCCATGTTGACTTCACACATTAAGTTTGTTTTACACTGCATCCCTTAATTTTAGTCGATTAGAAATGATGCTTTGTATAGTTTGCAAAGCATCACTTTTCTTAAGTGAACTACTAAGCATTTCGGCTATTTCGATCCTCGTGTGTGATCTTTTAACTGGTACAGAGGCTTCATTTGCTACCTTCAACATTTCGTCCTTCCATAACATCATGAAAGCATTTTCTTTTCTGAAGAAAATATTATCTTTAGCCCCCCTTATATATTTGAAAGTAATGTTATTATCTTTTAATTCTACTAATATGATTCCCCAGAAGGATGGGGAACGCTTTAATGCCCATGTTAAATGATTTTTTGTAGTTACAAGTGTAATTTTGTTGAAAGAAGTATTATAATAATTAGCTTGAGTAAGGATTCTTCCAATTGAATCAGTTTCCCCTTTAATCTCGTAACAATGCAAATAACTATATGCTGCTACAACATCAGCTATTGCTCTTCCATTCTCGATATGCAATTCTTCAATAATCCTTTCTGGCGCTGGTTTTTTAGCCAGTAAAAAATTTATTAATGCCGTGCGAATTTTATTATCATTGAGCATATATACCTCCATCCCTCTTGGGATTCAGTTTATATTAAAAAGAGATTTTGGTCAATATTGTTAAAGCAAGGGCTAACCCTGCGAAGCCGCTGCGCTTGCTTCTCCGGATTGCCCTTGCTTTTCTTCCCTTCGGTCAGAAAAGAAAAGCACTACCTGTAATGCTGTTCATTCTACTGATACGTTTCTACTGTGCGCGCTATTCAGTTGGCGGTGTGGATTCACCACCAAAGCTTCCCGACATTATTTCGCATATCAAACCACTATCAGAGAATACATGCAAAATCATGATTAGTTCGGATACTAACTCGTGATTAATTGAGATACTACCTTGCAGGTATTATTCTATTTTTATTTACACCAGACAGCTAATCCTTATATTAATTTAAATGGCATTACACACTCGCATTAAAAATAATTAAAAATAAATTTGAAAAACAAAAATCCATTGATTATTGTTGTTTTACATTATAACCAAGGAGATAAAATATGAACCAACAATCTTTAATCGATAATAACCTGAAACTTTTTAAAATAAAATCCCCCGCAGAACTCATAAAATTATTAAAGACAGGAATTGACATAAACACGCTAAATTCATCGAACCAGAATGCGCTGTTCGGTTGCAGATACCCTGAGCTTATGGAAGCAATGATTAATGCCGGAATAAATATTAATCATACTGACATGTTTAGCAGGAATGCGCTTTTCTATGCAACTTGTCCAGAAACCCTGTGTGTGTTGACTGAAAACGGGATTGATATCAACCATACGGACACGCTGGGCAGGAATGCGCTTTTCTACACCAGTGACGCTGAATCAGTTCAGTTACTGGTAAAAAATGGTATCAGCATAAACCACCCTGAACTTGAAGATAAAAATGCGCTTTTCTTTGCGACCAACGAAAGCTCAGCCAGAGAACTCATCGACAGTGGTATTGATATTAACCACACTGACAGCTATGGAAGAAATGCGCTTTTCTACGTCTGTGAGGCTGACGTTAAGCGTCTGCTGATTAAGAAAGGTATCAATGTTAACCAAAGGGATATATATGGTCATAATTCCATTAACATTACCGGCATAGATGCTAACTTACTGGATGTTTATTTCGCTGCGGGCCTTGATCCTGACATACAGGATCGAAATGGGAACAGCTTAATTTTTCACCCTTATAAAAAACAAATTACAGACATTTTAATCAACAATGGCTGCGATATAAACCGTGTTAATAATAATGGAGAAACCGTCTTTGAATACATACAGACCATGTTGTTCAGCAACTATCAACTTGACCAGTGTCTCAGCGTGCTTACACCTTACATTAACCTTATTAAAGCAAGACCATTAATTTTCAATCGCCTTACTTATGGCTGCATTGAGCTAATTAAATTTTTGCAAAGCCAGAATATCGATTACAAAATTAATGACCGTTGCGTTGTTAGATACGCCAACAAAGATATTAAAAATTTTATTACTGAAGCGCAGAAAGTTATTGATCTCAGCAATATCACCCTTTGCTCATGGTATGACACCCCGCTGGTCAGCGTAAAAAACAAGGAGATCATTAAATGGTTCATAAGAAACAATGTAAATGTAAATATTAATGACATTGAAGAGCAGGACATTCTCACTGAAATTCTTGCCTACCTTGCACTAAGGGAACATAAAACGCTTAAAACCGTAATTAAACCGGATATAAAACGCACCGCCTGTAAAAGAAGGCTGTGAGGATTTTATTCTCATATCCAGTTTTGATGCACTCTCGATACTTACAGTAAAAAAATTATGTGTACGTCAATAAATATGGGCGCTGTATAGTGTGATATAGCTATCAGCGTCTCCCTGATTGACTACGTCATAGTAAAGGTTGTATGAATGACGATTCCGGCACTATGACAGTAATAAATAATACCGCTTTCAACATAGTATAGGAAAACATCCTCACACGCTAAATGAACTTAAATCCTACTTTGATAATTAACTGAGGGGGGATAAATAACCTAAATTTTATTTTCATACACGTAATGATTTGACCCGATGGCTTAGCCATTGGGGAAATTATAGTTTCGGAAAATGGGCTATTGCACTGAAGGAAAATCCAGAAAGAATTATCGGTTTTGGAGGACTTAGCGTTATCAGTTATGACCGATACGCAGATAATTAACTTGGGGTATCGTTTCTCTATAAAGTGATGAGGAAAAGGTCTGGCAACAGAGTTAGCTAAATATGTGGTCAGCGATGGAATTAGTATTTTAAAACTGTCTGAAATTTCTGCGGTAGTAAGACCAAACCATCTGGCATCCCAAAGCTCCTGACTACAGCAGGTCTCCGGTATGCGCGTGATATTCATAATGTGAAAAATGAACCCGCAAGCATGCTTTTCACTCTGACTCTGGATGAGTGGAACAATACTCTAAGTTTGGATACTACCTCATCCATTAACCATTAAAGTTCGTGCGTAACGTCCACTCTTGACACAAAGCAGGCGTTCGTTACCTTAACGTAACTCTTCTTCATTTAACCCAGTCTTTCAGTACCAGACACGCAAACATATAAGTTGTCCAAGGGTTGCGGATTTAAACATATTGATCAGGATGACGTCGGTTGATGACGCTTGAATGTTCGGGCAAGAAAAGCTTTGGCCTGTATAAAAGTCATTACGTCAAATAGTGGCGACCTGAACTCAACCAGGCATTCAGGGTAAGCGGTCAAGGGATAAAATAATATGCAGGTTACTACCGAAGGGAGTGAAGGCTCTTTTGGCGCCCGATTTTACAATGATAATGGTATTGTAAATCGGGCCGCAGGCTTTCAGATTAATGGAAAACAATAGCACCAATAGCAGCCGGCTCCAGATCTGTGCCGTCATTCATTGCCCAGCGAACAAAGCTGCTGCCTTCAAGGAGACTTAAAATCTGAAACGCTTTCTGCCGGGGTGTGCCTGTTGCTGCGAATTCACCAGCCGCAGTACCTTCCTCTATGGTTTTCTCAAGCCACTGCAGTTGCAGGGTAAAGTATTTCCGCGTAAGGCTTTGCATGGTCTCCGGCAGGGCTGCCATTTCAGCTGCCAGTGCCCCGCATAGCGGTAACATACCATCAGCCATTGCAGCCCGAAACAATGCAGCGAAAGCACAGAGCCGACCAAAAGCATTTGGAAAGTCATGATCGATTTTTTCGAAATCCACAGCCGAACGATTGATGTAGGTTTCAACAATTTCCACACCAAGATCTTCTTTTTTTGGGAAATAATGGTGAATACTGGCCTTTCTGATACCGACCATTTTTTCCAGATCAGCGTAACTGAAGGCAGCATAACCTCTGGAACGCAGCATAAACTCTGCAGAATTGATTAATGATTGTCGGGTATCCATAGACATAAAATCGACCTGTTTGAAAAATGACGAAGCAAGGGCAGACGCTTGCTCCTGTTTCAAATCAGGGCGTCTGCCATCATGCAACTTAGGTTATTGTGCAATGACGAGTTTCGGCTCCATCTTAATGGAACGCGAGAAATTCGCATAGTTTGGTGACGTCTTCAGTACGGCCTGATGAATTTCTTCAATTTCTGCCGGCTGAGCGTCAGCATCAATAAACGCGGTGTACTGGACTGAATCGTATCCGGGGTTAACATTTTCATCCAGCCCAAGGAAACCACGCAGATCCAGTTCGCCTGACGTTTCGATTTTCAGGGAATTAACCTTAATGCCCTTGCTGGCAGCTACCGCCACATACGCTACGGTCAGACAGGCATTCAGCGCAGCCATGAGCAGTTCCTGTGGGTTAGGTGCAGTATCGCTTCCAAGTATTTCTGATGGTTCATCAGCGGCGACATGGAAGGTACGCTCGATGCTGTCACCAAAGAGTTCATATGACTTCATGGTAGAAACTGAACGGGTCTGTCCTGCCCAGCGGGTCTCTACGTTAAACCTGGCTTTTGCTTTTTCCGTGTTTTGGGTCACTTTTTCGGCGAATTGCTGGAATGCAGCAACATCAATACCGTTCACTTTCTCTGTCATCTTGATATTCCTGTTCATTGAGATTTACCGGGCAGCCGGATTGCAGAAGGCGCCCGGATTTGAGTCTGTCTGTAACTAACCGAGCCGGAATTACAGCTCGTCGTAGGCGTCCATTACGCGTGCTGAATAGACAAAAGCAGCACCGGCGTTAAGCGCAATCGCAGTCCCTACTGCAGCACCGATTTCATCTTTCGTTGCACCAGCTTTTTTGGCGGCGGCCACGTGTGCGGAAATACAACCGTCACAACGAGTAGTCACTGCCACAGCAATGGCAATCAGTTCGTGAGTTTTGGCATCCAGAACACTGTTTTCGCGCGTAGCGGTTTCAAGGCCATGAAACGCGTTAGCAACAGGTTTATTTGTTTTGGCCAGATTACCGACGCTTTTGATCAGCGCGGAGAGACGATTGCCCCATTCTGCAGACATGATGATTTCCTCAGATTAGTAAAAAATTAATTGCCGAGTTTCCGGGCTGCCATTACACCGCCATCCACATCCCAGACTGCCCCGGTTACCCACGAAGCTTTATCTGAAAGCAGGAAAACAA
Organism: Pseudocitrobacter faecalis; assembly: GCA_003315335.1. GTDB lineage: Bacteria > Pseudomonadota > Gammaproteobacteria > Enterobacterales > Enterobacteriaceae > Pseudocitrobacter > Pseudocitrobacter faecalis. The sequence continues at coordinate 164,784 of QNRL01000005.1, read as the reverse complement.
TAGTTTCCGCAACATCACGCGGTGTACCGTTCCGCCCCAGCGGATGGAAGTTATTGAAACTGGCCAGCGCACCATCCAGTTGTTCACCCGGAATAAAACGTTCGAAAATTCGGGTTTCAACAATACCAGGGCTTACTGCATTGACACGGATACCGTGCTCAGCCAGCTCTGCTGCGGCGTGGCGTGTCAGAGTATCCAGACCCGTTTTGGCCATGGAGTAAGCTGAAGCGGTGATGGTTTCTACTGCCTGGCGTGCAGCGACTGCAGTAACATTCACAATAGATCCAGCTTTCTTCTGATCTACAAGTGATGCAGCAACATGCTGTGTAATAAAGAAGAATGCCCGGTTCAGATCGAGGAAGTTGTTGTAATCCACGACTGAATGCTCAAGGAAACTTTTTGGATAGTAAATGCCGGCGGAATTGACCAGCATATCAATATCGCTGTGATCCTTTTTCAGGGCAGCGATGAGCTTTGCAACACTTTCCATACTGGATAAGTCAGCAGTCAGAGCGAATGCATTCTCCTCACCCGAAATAGCCACGAGTTCCTGGCGTGCGGCTTCTGCTTTTTCAGCACGGCTACCTACAATGACAGCCTTTCCGCCCTGCTCTAAAACCATCTTTGCTGTTTCAAGACCGATCCCACTGGTGCCACCAATGATCAGGACTTTATGATTCGTAAACTGTGTATCTTGCATAATGCCTCCGGTGAGGTAAGTTTCTGTAGTTGCCTATCAACTGGTAGGTAGTCTGGGCAAGAGTATTTTCTTTGTCAAGTTTACGTTTTATTTTTTTACTGACCGATGTTGGGTTCTGACATCTAAAACATCGTCAAAACCCAACGGATGGTATCGTCAGTGTACGTCTGCTTCGTGTTCGGTAATTGATGAAAAAATAGCTGCGTATTGCTCTGCAGTTTTCTGTCCTGTCATACGTTTCATCAGCTGACCATTTCTGAACACCAGAACAGAAGGAAGCCCAAAAACCTCATACTGAGTTAATAAAACAGGTGATTTATCAACATTCACCACACCAACTTTGACATGTGGCCCCAGTTTTCTTGCGAATTGCAAATATTCCGCTTCACTCTCACGACAGGGTGGACACCACGGTGCAAAGAACCTGATTACGGCCAGTCCCTCACCCCATGCGATATCATGAAAGTTGTCTTCATTGTAGGTGCGTACATTTGTCATCGTTATCTCCGGCGTTGTACGTATCAGTCATTACGGCACGAAAAAACATATTTTCACTTGCCTACCTAGTAGTAGGTTGGTATGGTACGCACACTTTCACTCGCTGACAAGATTGACCCGGCATCCATGATTAATGCTGCGGGTGATTTTTGACGGAGTGACCAGAACGGTCGTTGCGGCCAGAAATTTCGTGACTCTTAAGATGAGGAATGCAATGAAGACGTTATTTACCCCTTACAACCTCGGTGGCGTTGAGCTGAAAAATCGCGTGGTTATGGCACCTATGACACGTACTCGCACGTTGAATGACATCGCTGATGACGTAGTTGCCTTGTATTACGCGCAGCGTGCTTCAGCCGGATTGCTGATCACTGAAGGGCTGCCTGTTTCCGAAGAAGGTCGCGGGTATCTCTATACGCCTGGTCTCTATAATGATGCGCATGTTGAGGGATGGCGTAAGGTAACGGATGCTGTCCATGCGAAAGGTGGCCGAATTTTCGCGCAGCTGTGGCATGTGGGGCGTATGTCTCATACCTCACTACAACCTGGTCATATTGCCCCCGTCTCTTCAGGCACCATTCCTGCGACTAATACAACAGTATTTGCCTGGGACGAAAGTGGTAAACCCGGCCCGGTTGCCCCAAGCATTCCGCGTGCACTCGAAACGCATGAAGTGAAGCGCGTTACCCGCGATTTTGTGAAGTCAGCACAACTGGCGGTGGAAGCCGGGTTTGATGGCGTTGAAATCATGGCGGCTAACGGTTTCATCTTTGACCAGTTCCTGAGCAGTGAGCTGAATACCCGTACCGATGAGTATGGTGGTTCGGTAGAAAATCGTCAGCGCTTCCTGCTGGAGACCATTGATGCCGTTTCCGATGCAATTGGCGGCAACAAAGTCGCAGTACGACTCTCTCCGTTCGGTCGCATCTATGATCTTGCCCCCTATGCCGGGGAAGAAGAAACCTGGTCAGAAATGGCAAAGGCTCTTAGCCAGCGCTCCCTGGCCTACGTGCACCTCTATTTCCAGCCGACCTACGTCACCGCACCGCAAGCCGCTGAGAAATTTAAAGCTGATTTCCGTGAATCATTTGGTGGGACGATCATTGCAGCAGGTGGATTCAGCCGTGATATTGCAGAAGAACGCCTGAATAACAACGAAGTTGACCTGGTTGCGTTTGGTGTGCCATTTATCGCCAACCCGGATCTGGTTGAAAGAATGAAAAATAACTGGCCGCTGGCGGAAAGCGATCGCACGACCTATTACGGTGTAAGCGGCTCTCCGGAAAAGGGCTATACCGATTACCCGGTATACAGCGAAAAATAATTAAGTCGGCCCGGATAATATAAATCCGGGCATTTTACTTTACCTGTCATATATCTTCAGAGTACAAAATGAAATCATTAATGCCCCGAATCTCAGTAGATGTCTGGTCTGATTATGTCTGTCCGTGGTGCTGGATCGCTAAAAAAAGATTTGAAAAGGGTCTGGAAGAGTTTGAATATTCTAAACAGGTCGATGTACGTCATCACAGCTATCGTATTGCGAGTGACCACCCCCCTATTCCATTCAGATCGGCTTTGTATCAGAAGTTTGGTGGTGAGCATGGCGCAGAGTTAATGATGAACCAGATTGAAAGCACGGGGAAATCAGAGGGATTGATCTATAACTTTGACACTATGCTTTTTGGCGATACACGTGAAGCGCATACCCTTGCAGCTGCTGCGCGTGAGGCAGGGCTCGGAACACAGATGTCAGAAAAGTTGTTCTCTGCGGCCACAACTGAAGGGCGTTCTATTTTTGACAGGGATGTATTGATTGCTCTGGCAATTGAAGCCGGTATGACAGAGTCTCAGGCTGAAAGTGCCCTTGAAAACCCTGTATTCAGGGACTCTGTTGATGACGATGAGGCAAAGGCTCGTGCGATAGGTGCAAGTGGCGTACCTCTATTTGTGATCAATAATAAATATGCAATCAGTGGCGCACAGCCAGCCGCGAATTTTTTGAGCGCCTTGAGACAAGTCTGGGAAGAAACCAAAGATGAGTCCATGTTCATGGAGGGGATGGTCTGCGGAATAGATGGTTGTAAATAATGTCTACAGGCATTCGTGGCTAACCTGGCTTCCGTCAGTAATCTTCAGTCTGAAATTGTTCCGGAAGTCAGCTTAAATTCGCCAATTAATTTTTTCACTTTGCCCCTGTTTCCTGGTTATTTTGCGGGCATCTTCAGGCATTCACGATAATTCGATTTCTGAACATAAATTCAATCTATGCTTCCGTTTTCTATGGTTATTTCTGCCAACTCCCTGAATGGCTGTAATAGTACGGAGGGATCACGTGTCCGCCAGACAACTGCAATTTCTAATTCAGGTATCGGTGCTGCTATTTCAACAAATTCTAACCCTTCTGAAGGAATATCCTCTGTTCTGCCAGAGACGAATACTACGCCAAGACCAGCTCGTGCCAGTCCGACACACGTCTGGTTTTCTCCACATGAACGCAGGCGGGGACGAAATCCTGCCTCCTCACAAAGTCGGATAATTTCATCATAAACGGCAGGGAACTGCTCTTTGCAGGGGATAATAAACTCCTCATTTGCAAAAGCAGCCAACGGAAGCGGTTTATTTTTTCCTGCCAGAGCGGCTTGCGGGTGACGGCTGGATACCGCTAATCTGAGTCGCTCTTTATGCAGCGGAATGACTGTCAGCGCCTCATCTTCAACCGGCGTTAATACGAAGCCTACATCAATTTCGGCTGACAGCAGCGCTTCGACCTGAGCATGGGTGGTCATTTCCCTGACGTCCAACTCAATTTCAGGATACTTCTCGCTGAAAAGTCGCAGTAAATCAGGAGTGACCGTCTGCATAGCCAGAGTGGTATATCCCACCGTGAATTTACCGCTTTGTTCAGCCACAACATGACGAACCGTCTGCTGGACAGACTCAACATGTGCGATAAGAGGCCGGACTTCATTAAGCAGAACAGTTCCTGCGGGTGTCAATGAAACGCGGCGGGTGGTTCTGTCAAAAAGCCTGGTGCCAATCTCATGTTCGAGTTGGGCGATAACACGTGTCACTACGGGCTGTGATATGTTGAGCCGTTCAGAGGCGCGATTAAAACTGAGGGTCTCTGCGACTTGCAAAAAATAACGTAATGCTTTGATATCCATCTAACAACCTCAATAATAACATCAAAAAACACCGCCATAGCAGATAAACCATACCATCAATTAATGCAGAAATAGAATTAATATTGATTCTTTATTGCGAATTAACTCTTCCTGTCTTGCAACCTACAATGCAGTCATTCAAGAGCATTGCGAGAGGTATCCTATGTCAGTCAAGAGTGTTAATAAAGAGACGTTTTCACAGGAAGTACTGAACAACAACCTTCCTGTTTTGGTGGATTTCTGGGCGCCATGGTGTCCACCCTGTGTCTCAGTCGCACCAACCATCGAACAACTTTCAGGTGAGCATGAAACCCGGCTGAAAGTTGTGAAGGTCAATATCGATGAAAATGTCGAACTGGCCAGCATCTATGGTATTCGCTCGATACCCTCCTTCAAAGTATTTAATAAAGGGGAGATCGTTCTGGAATTTGGTGGTGCTTTGCCCAAAAAACAGATAGAAGAAAAACTGAATGATTACTTAACTACTGAAAAATAGTTATCGTTAAAAGCAATGAGGAAGATAAAGCAATTGTTTAATTTCATAGACGATAGCGTTATTAAACCATCTCATTAAACTGAAGCACATAAATGAAATTACCATGGGTTATTTTTAACCCGTCACATTTGTATCTTAACTTAGCAAAGTGTTATTAAATAACTGAGGAAATATCATGAAAGCCATTAATAAAGTTTTTATCATCACTGCTCTTTCACTGGTTTCGTTAACCAGCTTTGCACAGTCTGTTACCGCAACAGGCAGTACGCTCGATGAAGCCCATGCAAAGATCGCAGCAAAAGCAAAAGAAGCCGGAGCAGAATATTCCATCACTGAAGCATACAGCGGCAACAGAGTGCATATGACTGCAAAATTAACACACTGAACGGGTTTGTGGCAGGCAGTAGGTTTAAGTACTTAATACAAGGCCCTGCAGCGTACAGTTGAATGGCAAAAAGGGAAGTCCTGTTGGTATTTCCTTAAAGGATCTGTTCCTTAACATAGACTGTATCGCTGTTAAAAGCATGCGAAAACAACCCATACATAATGATCAGGGAAGCACGTATTTCTGAGACGAGCCCAACCCGTTCTGAATTCATCATTATAGATGCCGCTGACGGAACGTGCGTCACGTGATCAGGTGGGTAGCGGCGGTGTTTGATGTGCAGGTAATACAAGAAATCGAAACAGAGCATGGAGAGGATATCTCCTCACTACCGTTGGAATAGTACAGGATCTATTTTGTGTCATCACATTCTGTGGTCACGATGATCCGTTTTCTTGGCCAGTCTCAGGACACTGCAACGCATGATCCCTGGAGATAAACAGTCAAAATCATGTTTTTTAATGTTTGACTTAAAACCAATGACTTAGTTGGGATAATATTTCTTATATTAAATCTACTGTTAAAGAATAAAGTATTGCTGTCGAGGGCGATTCACATACTTCCTCTCTAAGCCCATACTTGCCTTTATTTAATGCAATAGAAAAAGGCCATCAATAGATAGCCTTTTGAGTCAATTATTTCAATTTTAATTAGATGTGTGGAATGCAGGCATCAACGCGCGGTTATGTACAATAACTTCATCCAATGCTTTTTCAAGGGATGCTCCGCTCTTGATTAACGGATTTATTACTAATCCGCGCCATGCTGTATGTCGGTCTCCGGTCACGGCTGCTTCAATAGTCAACTGCTCAAAAGTTTTCATCAGCTGAATTTGGCACATAATGTCGTCCGGGAAAGGTTCGACATTGAGCGGTATTGGACCTGAGCTGGTGATCATCGAACTCACTTCTACCGCGCAATTATCAGGAAGACCTGATATAGCGCCATTGTTACGCGTGTTAACGTGCATAATGATACGTTTATCATTGTAAATTGCGCTCATTAATTCGCAGGCGGCATCGGAGTAAAATTGCCCGCCGCGGCCCTCAAGAGCTTTGGGTTTTTCAGCAAGTTCTGGATTGCGATAAATATCAAAAAGCTCTTTTTCGAGTTGCTTTACCACTTCACCACGCGTACCTTCTCCTTTTGCTTCACTGAGTTCCTGGCGATACATATCATCACTCATATAGTAGTAACGATGATAAGGACATGGAAGCATCCTCATGTTTTTGAGCATTCCTGCTGGCCATTTAAACGGAGGGATGTTTTTCGGAATAAGTGGATCATTTCCCTGCTCAATATTGCTGATTATGTCCGGAATAATATCTTTCCCTTTGAACCAGACATGTCGGGCAAAAATAAAGTGGTTCAGCCCCGCAACCTGCATGATAAATTCGTTGATATCTTCTACGCCGAACATACCGGCAATACCTTTCTGCATAATTACCGGCACATTACACAATCCCACTGTTTTCACCGAGGAATGCTTAAGTATCGCTTCCGTAACCATGCCTGAAGGATTTGTAAAGTTCAGCAACCATGCGTCTGGACAAAGTTTTTCCATCTCGGCTGCGATTTCCAGTGCAATTGGAATAGTTCGGCAGGCATTAGCAAAACCGCCCAGTCCGTTAGTTTCCTGACCAATCATGTTATATTTTAATGAAATACGCTCATCGCTTATGCGCGCTTCCAGGCACCCTGCCCTGAATTGCGAACAAACAAAGTTAGCCCCAGCCAGCGCCTTCTGGCGATCCAGCGTTTCATGGACGGTAATATTGAGACCATTTTTTTTCAACATTCTGCGTGTCAGCCCAGCGATGATGGCCATTTTTTCGCGCCCGTCTTCAATATCGACCAGCCAAATTTCACGCACCGGGAACTCATGCTGGCGTTTAATAATTCCCTCCATCAGCTCAGGGGTATAACTTGAGCCAGCACCTATAACAACAATCTTCAAACCTTCCATAGGGTCACCTCTTTTAAATGAGTATTAACGGTGCCATTTAAGGCCGTTCATTAGTAATTGACAAACGATCTTTAAGAGGGTATCCATTAGGTGGATTAATGCGTAAAGACGATTAAAGGTACTAAAGGCCTATGTTGGCACAACAAAACATACTGGCACTACTGCATACGTTTGAATGCGCGGCACTTCATATGAGTTTCACCAGGGCGGCTAATATCCTGAACCTTACCCAAGGAGCAGTCAGCCAGCGCATACGTCATCTTGAAGAGATGCTAGGATTTCGGTTGTTTATTCGCTTGACGCGTAAATTGCAGTTGACGAACGAAGGTGCTCGGTTGCTGGGCATTTTGTCGTCTTCACTAAAGCGCATTGATGACGAAATCGAAGACATCCGCGTGCAAGGGCTACGCGGAACGTTATCGGTAGGATTGCCACCAACATTTTCCTTTATCTGGCTAATGCCCCGTCTGGAAGAATTCGCCCTGCGTTGGCCAAATCTCAATATCAATTTTCGAGTTCGTGCTGGACTGATTAATTTCAACCATGAACGTGTGGATATAGCAATCTACTACGGCATGCAAAAATATCCTGATCTTTATTGCGAGCGGCTTGCTGATGAGTGGCTGGTACCCGTTTGCACCCCTGCTCTAAGTCAACGAATCAGACAGGATAAGAATTGGTTTGAAAAAGTACGGTTTATTCATGCTTCTGAATCCGTTGATTCGCAGGATACATTCTCCGAATGGCGAGAATGGTGTTCCGCAACCCAAACTGAGCTACCTCTTGAAAAAAACTTCATGAGCTTCAATAACTGCCATATGTCGATTGAAGCAGCTCTTACAGGGAGCGGTATAGCGATGGGTAGAAAACAACTGGTTAAAAAGTACATTGCTGAGGGAAAACTTACCATTCCGTTTAACAAAGAGGTACAGGCTAAGCGCGGATATGATTTGATAATGCCTCGCGAGAACCGTTCAAGGCCGGGCGTTAAGGCATTAACTGAATGGGTACGAAGTATAATTAATGAATAATAACAGCATAAAAAATGCAGCGATATTATGTAGATCACCCATTACGAGCGTGCAGAATATCGCATTACGCACCGTTGAGGTGCATTGAGCGATAATTATGGTAAGAACATAGTTTAAAAATATGGCAGATCTACTTAGTTAGTCTATTCACATTGGCTCGATCCAGCTCTATGAGACCTCTCTGAATCATTTCCGAAAGATTTAAAAAGAAGTCTCACGTAGAGTTGAGGTAGCTATCTTTCAGCTATCGCTCTGGCCAGACGTGTAAAAGAATTCAGGGCTGGATTACTGTTATCTTGATGCCAGATGATAACCTGTTCTATAGCTGGGCTCTGCTCAAGTTCAAGATATTTTACGCCAGCATAATGTAATTTTTTTACTGATTCTGGAACAATTGCCACACCAATTCCTTCAGCAACCAGGCTGATAATAGTCTGTTGTAACTGCGTTTCTAGTCGGTAATAAGGCTCGATCCCCCCCTGGCGCAAGTAAAGATCGATCATATCTCTTAATACTGGTGCAACCGAGTGTGGAGTAGCGATAATTGGCTCGTTTTTTAATCGATCAACGCCAACCTTTTTTTCATCTGCAAGAGAGTGAGTTTCCTTGACTGCCAGGCACAAGTTTTCACGATGCAAAGTTAGACATTGTAGTAAACGAACCGGCCCCGGATTGAAAACCAGACCTACATCATATTTTGCTTCCAGCACGGCATCGACCAGGGTAGCCGGTGTGACTTCCTGCAATATCAGATGTAAATCGGGGAATTGCGTAATCACCTGTTTAGTGAGTTCAGGAAGTGTAGAGTACGCAGCGTGCATCATAAAACCTACTGACAGCTTCCCCTTTTCGCCGGTAGCCATTTTTCTGACATTTCGGCAGGCAAGTTCATACGCACTGACGACCGCACGGGTATCGGCGTAGAACATCCTGCCGGCTTCAGTCAGTGAGACACCATAGTGATGGCGATTAAATAACTTCATACCGAGTTGATGCTCCAGTGAAGCAATCTGTCGACTTAAAGGTGGCTGCGAAATGTTAAGTACTTTTGCTGCCTTGCCGTAGTTGAGACATTCGGCCAGGGTCAAGAAATAGTTCAACTGTCTAAAATCGGACATCTGTTCATACCTTTTTTGCATGGATAACAATATAAAAAGGCATTGGAATATATAGGTCAATATCTCTAGAGTAGCTTTTTTCTCTTTTGAGTTCCGTACATGTTATCCACTTTAAACGTTGTCCTGCCTGTATTTGCTCTCATCCTGGTTGGCTGGCTAGCTCGTAAGCTAAAAATATTGGGCGAAACAGCCCTGACTGAACTTAACCGCTTTGTTGTATACCTGGCGTTACCTGCTTTGCTTTTCGATATCATTGCCAATGCAATGTGGGCAGATCTGGCTCAGCCTGCGTTTATCAGTGCCTTTTCGATAGGGATGATGGTGGTGTTTTTCCTGACCTTATTTGTTCAGCTGAGACGCACCCGCCACCTTGCAGATGCAGCTATCGATGCACTGAACGCGGGTTATGCTAATACAGGGTTTATCGGTTTCCCCCTTGTCATCGTTTTTTTAGGCCATGAAGCCCTGGCACCCACACTCATCGCCACAATTTTGACCGTCTCTGTGCTGTTTGGTATTGGTATTATCATTATCGAAACCGGGCTGCAGGGTGAAGTGAAACGGCGCATCATTTTTACGCGTGTAGCTAAGTCCTTGATTAAAAATCCGTTACTCGTATCTCCGGCTATCGCCATATGTATTCCGCTGTCGGGATTAACCGTGCCGGACTCAATAAATGTGTTCCTGAAGTTACTTGGTGGAGCCGCGTCGCCCTGCGCACTTATTGCACTGGGGTTATTCCTTGCCGGTCAGTCAGATAAAAGGACGAACAATGATAATTTTACGGTAACGCTTTTAGTAGTACTTAAGTTATTGATTCAACCAGCTTTAACATGGTGGTTTGCTACAAAAGTGTTTCACCTGTCACCTCTTCTGGTTCACACCGCAGTGTTACTGGCGGCATTACCAACAGGTACAGGACCATTTATGCTGGCTGAGTTCTATCGTCGCGAGGCATCAACAACATCGAAATGTGTACTGGTTTCAACAGTGCTTTCTATGTTTACACTTTCTGCTTATCTGTACACCATCGGTTTATAATTAACCGCAGCCGGATCCGTTAGGTTAATCGCCCAGTGAGTGCAGACTGGAGCAAGAATCAAACAATGATCACACTTCTGAATGAAAGTGGGCTCATAAATTTACGCTTCCTTGACAGTTCATAAGTTTGAATTATATCTTCTTGATATTATACAGCTTGTTACCGTTCGGCGGGCAAAACGTAAAAGCAGCCACAGGGGTCTTCCCTGGCTGTACTTATGTTTTGCCCGTTTTGCGTTTCTGGAGTTGGCGATGATTATCAAACAGGTACTTAATAACAACGTCGTCAGCGTTTCCGATGCCAGCGGAGCTGAGTTTATCCTGACGGGCCGCGGTCTGGGCTTTAATGCCAGAGTAGGCGATATTGTTGATGAAAAAAACATTGAAAAGACCTTCAGTCTGGCAGACGGATCAGTCTCGGATCGCTTTAAGGTTTTACTTAATGAAGTGCCGGTAGAAATCATTCAGTTGACGGATGACATCGTTACGCTGGCGAGAAACTCTCTTGGATACCCCCTGAGCGATACCTTGTATGTCTCGCTGGCAGACCATTTGAACTTTGCACTTAAGCGTTATTCTGAGGGCCTTGAAATTCAGAACCCACTGGAGTGGGAGGTCCGCCATTTATACCGTAAAGAATACCTGGTCGGACGGCAGGCTCTGGCGTTGATCGCTTCGCGTACCGGGCAACTGTTACCGGATGCGGAAGCCTGCAGCATCACCCTTCATATCGTGAATGCCTCCATGAATGTCCCGGATGGGCAGGTTATGGAGATGACCCGGCTAATCTTCCAGATCCAGAATATCGTAAAGTACTGGTTTGCGATAAGTATTGACGAACAAAGCCTGAATTATCAGCGATTTGTTACGCATTTAAAATTCTTTGCTCAGAGGGTAATGGCAGGCGAGATTCTTAATAATGATGATGCAGAATTGTTCGCGCAAATGCCCAAACGTTATGAAAAGACGCTGGAATGTGTTCAGGCGATTAGCGAATTTGTGGCGAAAAATTACAACCACTCCATGAGCAGTTCAGAAAAGTTATACCTGACGGTGCATATCGGCAACGTATTAAGCCGTCAGTAAAATTCCATTTAGGCTTGTTACTGTTTAATCAGGCAAACCCCAGAGGAAGCAAGGTGTCCGGTTAATACCGGCGTTTGTGAACGGGCAGCTGTTGCCCTAAATCTGGAGAGTATTTCCATGGATTATCAATATACTGCGCGCAGGATTATTGCGCTTCTTGGTGGCGATGCAAACATCAATTCAGTTTTTCATTGCATCACGCGCCTGCGATTCAGTCTGAAAGATAATGATAAGCCCGATCGTGAAGCACTGATGCAACTCGATGGCGTTATGGGCGTTAATCTGTCAGGCGATCAGTTCCAGGTCATTATTGGCAATAAAGTGACGCAGGTACTCAGGGCAATTCAGGATGAGATCCCACGCCTTGTGGCGGAGGGTAAGATGGATGAAAAGGTTGAGGAAAAGCGCCGCAATCCCGTGTCTCTGGCCTTCGAAGTCATTTCAGGCATTTTTTCTCCTATCATACCTGCGATTGCCGGGGCCGGTATTCTTAAGGGCGTTTTATCTCTTTTCGTCACCTTCGGCTGGGTGACAGCCACTAATCAGACCTATCAGATCATGACGGCCATCGGCGATGGTGTGTTCTACTTTATGCCAATGGTGCTGGCCTTCAGTGCCGGTCTGAAATTTGGTGCGAACCCGTATCTCTCCGTTGCACTGGCAGCCATTCTTTTTCACCCGACACTGACTACGTTACTGAAATCAGGCGATCCTGTTGCCTTTGCCGGGTTAACAGTCTCACCTGTTTCTTATGCTAACTCCGTCATCCCGATTTTGTTTTCAATCTGGCTACTGAGTTACGTTGAACGCTTCTTTAATCGTGTCATTCCCGCTTCCATTCGAATGATGTTTTCTCCACTGCTGAGCCTGATGATTGTCGCTCCGGTGATGCTTATATTCATTGGTCCGGCCGGAATTTTCATCGGCAACTTGCTTTCTGGCGGAATCATCTGGCTTGTGGAGAATATGGGCCCGCTTGCCGGGATTGTGGTGGGCGGGACGTTATCCCTGATGATCATTACCGGTATGCATTATGTGCTCGTCCCCATCATGATCAATAACATCACACGCCTGGGCTTCGATCCCATCAAACCACTCATGTTTGTCGCAAACTTTGGGCAGGCAGGTGCCGCTTTCGGGGTGTTCCTGCGCTCCCGCAACAAGAAGACCCGGACCCTGGCCTTGTCGACCTCTTTCAGTGCCCTGATGGGTGTATCTGAACCCGCAATGTACGGTATCAACATCCGTTTCAAAAAACCGTTCTCCGCAGCACTGATTGGCGGTGCGGCAGGCGGATGCCTGGCAATGACCATGGGCGTGAAGGCATATGCGTACGCCTTAAGTGGCTTGTCAGGTTTACCTGCACTTGCCGGCGAGGGATTCGGATGGGCGCTGGCCAGCATCGCATTAGCCTTCGCCGTTGCCGCTCTGGTGACGGTAGTGCTGGGCTTTGAGGAAGCGGCTGAAGTTCAGCCAGCTACAGCTACTGAAACTGATATCGTAGCAGCCCAGTCTAAAGATTTGCAGGCGGGTATTAGCCGTGTAAACGTTGCGGCAGGCGAACAACTGTATGCACCGGCAGAAGGGAAACTTATTCCGCTTTCGGAAGTGAGCGACCCTGTTTTTGCCGATGAGGTCTTTGGTAAAGGGATTGCTATCGTCCCGGTGAACGGTCAACTGGTCTCGCCGCTAAATGGCCGGGTAGGTTCTGTATTTGCGACCAACCATGCCATTACGCTGGAGAGCGAATCGGGGGCAGAAATTCTGATTCATATCGGCATCGATACCGTCAAGCTGAACGGGAAAGGTTTTACGCGTCATGTTGACGACGAGCAGCTTGTGAGAGTCGGTGAGCCACTTATCAGCTTCGACCTCGATGCATTACAGGCGGATAACATCGATCCGAGCATCATCATTATCGTGACCAATACAGAACGTTATAACGACATCAGCCTGATTTCACAAACTAAAGTGGAACCACGTGAAGCTTTTTTGAAACTGACAGCAGCAGCTGTGTAAGGGGGAACAAGTGACATTTTCTAAATCATTTCCTGATAATTTCCTTTGGGGTGGCGCAACGGCGGCTAATCAGCTGGAAGGCGCGCATGACGTAGATGGCAAAGGCTTATCAGCCTCCGATGTCTTTATCTTTGATATTAATGCGCCGAAAGAGACATGGCTTGATCAGTGGGCCGGAATGACGCATGCGCAGGTGGCGGAGGCTCAGAACCCGGCCAGCAAAAAGTACTACCCTAAGCGCAAAGGCAATGACTTCTATCACCATTATGAAGAGGACATCGCGCTCTTCGCCGAAATGGGATTCAAATGCTTCCGTATGTCGATTGCCTGGACTCGTATCTTCCCGCGTGGTGACGAATCTGAGCCAAATGAAGCCGGTCTGGCTTTCTATGACCGGGTGTTCGATACGTTGCGTAAGCATAACATTGAGCCAGTGGTTTCGCTTTCACACTACGAAATGCCTCTTACTCTGGTTACTGAATATGATGGCTGGCCAAACCGGAAGATCGTTGATTTTTATCTGCAGTTTGCCACTACTGTCTTTAAGCGTTACCGCCACAAAGTAAAGTACTGGATGACGTTTAATGAAATCAACTGCGTTAAACATCATCCGTACGTCAGCGTCGGTGTCATTGAAGAGAATCACCCGGCTCTTGAACAGGCTAAGTATCAGGGCGCGCATCATCAGTTCGTAGCAAGTGCTCTCGCCACTAAAGCCTGCCACGAGATTATTCCGGAGTCTAAAGTGGGTTGCATGATCAGCTATCAGATCCTGTATCCACATACCTGCCACCCTGACGATATTCAGGCCTGCGAGGATGCTCAACGTGTTTCCCTGTTCTTCAGCGACGTACAGGCTCGCGGTGCTTATCCCGCCTGGACAGAAAGAATGTTTGCTACAAAAGGTGTGGTGTTACAAAAAGAACGCGGCGACGATGAAATATTGCGTCAATACCCTGTCGATTTCGTATCCTTCAGTTATTACATGTCAAGCACCGTGAGTGCACATCCCGAAAAATTGGAAGGTGTCAAAGGGAATCTGATCACCGGAGGGATTCGCAATCCTTATCTGCCTGAAAGTGATTGGGGATGGCAGATTGACCCGAAAGGTCTGAGACTGGCGCTGAACCAGTTATATGACCGCTATCAGAAGCCCCTTTTTGTAGCAGAAAACGGTCTGGGTGCCGTAGATGTTCCTGGCAGTGATGGTATCATTCAGGATGACTACCGTATCGATTACCTGCGACTGCATATTGAACAAATGCAGGAAGCCATTGCTGACGGTGTCGATCTATTTGGTTATACGTGGTGGGGGCCAATTGATATGGTCAGCGCAAGTACATCACAAATGTCCAAGCGCTATGGTTTTATTCATGTTGATCAGGATGATATGGGCAACGGAACGCTTAAACGTACTCGTAAGAAAAGTTTTAGCTGGTATAAGAAAGTGATCGCCTCGAACGGTAATGATTTGAGTTAAAACTTATTTCAGGGACAGTCATCGACTGTTCCTGAATACACATAGTTCGCATTAAAAGTATTGCTTAAAATATTCGCAGGACCGGAGCATAACGTCCCTTATTGTTATCTACATCAAAGTTTCTTACTAATTAAGTGGTTCAAACGAAGTCACAATGAGGATATACACTGTATCCAGTGCTTTAACGGGTGCCTCCGTACCCGCAAACAGAACGGGCAACTTTGTACATACCAGAATGATGGCCTCAATATCTTCATCCTGATACTTTCGCTTCATAACAACATTAAACGTATCACGCGTCTGTGGCCTTATAATACCTCTATTGAGTTCATCTTGGATTTTATTTGCGATACAATCAATCTCATCTACATAGCAATTGAATAGAAAACTCGGATGCAGTTACACATCTGAAATAAAAATTCATTTCGCTCAGAAAATTGAGCGGCAGCACCTTATCGTCGAAACAAAAAGCAATCCAATTGATCTTGATAATGAAGAAGATGCTAAAATCACTTCTGGCAATGATTATTTTATTGCTCATCTAAAGACCAGGGAGTTAACCCTACGAAATATATACACCCTGAAAATATAAAAACGTTTTGAACAGCCTTAAAAATGGGGAAAAGACGAAAGATTTCTTCCCATTAAAACCTTTATTTCAAACCTGATAGCCACCAACCGTTTTTACCATACAAAACAATCATCGATAGCGAATCAAGCCCCCTAATAAATAATGTACTAAATAACCCCCATCACCTTACAATCACAAAACAACAATCGATAATGTATTTAGTTTATAAATAGCACTTTTTGCTAAACGCGTATATTCTTCATCAAAAACATCTAGTTAAATTATTTTTATATTAAGGAAAACGTTTTCTTTTTTTCGTTATTAAAAAATAAATTTGATTTGTATTTATTTAATAATATATATTCATTTCACCAAAATAATAAAGGAGAATAAAAAATGAAAAAACAAAATTACCCAACGCTGACAAACTATCTTGCCAAAACTAAAAAGAACGCAGATCTCTATAGATTATATAACCCACAATTTTCTGTATTCGGAAAACCAGTAAGTGAGGAGCAGGATTTTTACTTTTGTTACTTCTCCAGACATATGATTACTGAGAGGAATATCTTAACCCTCTTTTCAATTCATACATTTCTCTCTTACAACGTAAGCAAAAAAGAGACAATTAAATCATTTGTACATTTTCTCAAAAAATCAAACCATGACACCTTCAACAATGCATTCCAGTTTCGCGGGTGCAATATCATTTATCAAAATAAGAAGAGAGAATTTATGGAGATCTCATGGTTTTCTTTCTCACGGATCTATGACGATATCGTAAAAATCAAAGAGTATAGTGCTAACAATGAAATTTATAACAAATTCGTAGCTTAAAAAAGGAGAGCGCCATGACCAATCAAATTATAAATATATTAATCCAAAGTGAGACAAGAGAGGAAGTTATGAATTGCATAAATTCAGGAATAAATATTAATGCTTTTGATTATTGTGGTAGAAATGCCCTTTTCTATTGCGACCAATTAGACGCCGCCAAAGCACTGATTGAAGCAGGCATAGAACTAAACCATATAGACAATTATGGCAATAACGCACTGTTTTGTAACACTAACCCAACCGTTCTGGAATTATTAATCCATTCAGGCATTCATATTCAGCACAAGAATAATCAAGGCCAATCTTGCCTCCACCAACAACGCTATAATATAAAATGTGCAGAAATTCTTATTAATGCAGGTGCTGATATCCACAGTATTGATAATGAAGGCCAGACTGTACTCTACAACCTCTATTCCACAGATAGTTTTGACTACTGGATAAAAAAAGGCTGCAATATTAATCATACTGACCATAATGGTAAATCAGTACTCGATTTGTCTATGGACAATGGAAACTGGCATTACCGATCCAACGTCAGTGCTCTTATCCGGCATATAGAAAAAATTGATAGCACACCTGTTTTAATCAGGCATATCAACTATCACTCTTTAGATCTTATTAAATTACTTAAACATAATGGTGTTAATTTCCTGCTTGCAGAGCATTGTACAGTTGAACTATATGTTAAAGACATGAAATCAATCTTTAACATACTCAAACAACATATCGAAATCAAGCACACTCAGTTTTATAATTGTCGCAATGAGCATATTGGTATCTACACCGGCATAGAGAGAGTGAAATGGTTTATTCGAAATGGTATCAGAATGGACGACGATATACTCAGACAGCGTTCCGACTCCGATAAGATTTTTTCTTATATCGCAGGAAGAGAGAAAAAAGACCTGTTAAAAGAAATGAAGCCAGAACTCCCCCGTGCACCTGTGCGAAAAAGACTCTAAAGCGCTGAAGTAAACAACCCTTTTCTTAGTCTGAAAGGTTTTATTTCATGATCATTAATCTGATATATCCTCTTAGGTATACTATTTGTCAAATGGTATACCTTTTTTAACCTAACCAATTGTATTATTTACCCCGTAACAGCTTGACTTATTCACTGCATCGGTTATCTGTAGTAATAAACATGCAATAAAAGGATAACTATGAACAGTGACATGAGTAATGATGATGATATAACCAGAGTATCAAAACGCGGTAAATTTCATACTGACAAACTTCCTGAGAATGAAATACGACATCACTGCATCAGTGTCAGATTAAATGCAGAAGAGTTAATTATTCTCGACAGTAAAAGAGGCCAGTATAAAAAGGGAGAATGGCTCAGGATGGCTTCCCTGAATAAACTCCCGCCGGTTCTGCCTGAAATCAATCATGAAGCATGGATTAAACTTGGCAGCCTTTCACAGGATTTAAACCACCTGCTGAGTCATCTCGACAGCAAAAGCCCTGACAGCGAACTGACCCGTACAGAGCTCTTTGCCCTGCGCAGACAAATCAAAACTCTTCGCGATCACCTAATTCCTACAACCTTTCTGGAGCCAGACCGATGAAAGGCATGCAGAAAATAAAAAGGGGTAAACAATTCACAGGTGTGGTTATTTATAGCCTAAAGTCAGGTTCTCACCACAAAATCACGCCTTATGTCATCGGTGGCAACATGACGGGCAGCACTGCTGCTGAGCTTATAAGTGAATTTGAAGGCCCCCGACTGCTGCGTCCCGATGTCGCCAAACCTGTCTGGCATAATTCGCTTCGCCTGCCAAAGGGTGAGAATCTGTCAAACAGACAGTGGGCAGCATTCGCTGACGATTATATGGCCCGAATGGGCTTCACTGACACCCATCTTCGCTGCTATATCATGCACGATGATCCGGATGGGCAGCATATTCATATCATTGCAGGTCGTATTAACATGGTCGGTGGAAAACTGTACCTGGGGAAAAATGAAAATCTTATCAGCACACGGATTATCAGTGAGCTGGAGAAAATCCACAAACTCACTCATACCACACCTGCAAACAGTGGTCATCGTCAGGAGAAAAGAAAGCCTTCCCGCAACGAGCTGATGATGGATGAAAGAACGACAACTCCCTGCCCTAGGTCCACTCTGCAGAGCCTGATTGATAATGCGTTAACCGGCCGCCCTGATTTGCTGACTTTTATCGCTATGCTGGAAAAGGTAGACGTCAGCTGCAAACCCAATATCGCCTCAACGGGAAAAATGAACGGCTTTTCATTTCAGTACCAAGGTATTGCCTTTAAAGCCTCTCAATTGGGTAAAAAATATGGCTGGTCTTCCCTGCAAACATTGATTGATTTCGTACCGGAACATCTGACTTTACTGAAACAAGCACAAAAGCCAACAGTACCTGCATCTGTGCCAGTGCCAGTGCCAGTGCCAGTGCCAGTGCCAGTGCCAGTGCCAGTGCCATCATGCGAGTCTGAAGAGCAGGCTGCAAACCGGGAAACGATTCTGGAGAAAATCCATCAGCTTGAAGAAAAAATTCGTCTGGAAAGACAACAGCAGACAGTGGGTATCATCCAGCTCAGGAGCAAACTGCACAATATAGCTCGTCAGATACCCCGCCAGCGTCGTCTGTATTCGTGGCTTGTATTGCTCGTCCATATTGTAGCACTTCTCAGGCGCAGAGGCATGTCTCTGTTACATGCCACTGCACATCCTTTCCACCAAATCCTGCACCTACATATTCTAACACCCTGTCATTCCATGACAAAATATACCCTTAAAGAACAATCACTTAATAACAACCACTATCCTGCACCGTAAGTTAACTAGTCCATACTTTTGTGATAGTCAATAAAATATTGATCGTTTATACAGATCGATAATTTTATTGTGATAGCTAAAAACTATCAACAAAGATCCATCGATCGGTACAAGCAATTTTACTAAAGCAGTTCATTCATCGAAAATGTTCAAAAATACATCACCTTAAATCAGGCCACGGAGTCATAATGGATAATAAAACGATTAGCTGCCCTTTCTGCTTTACACAAAGCCCACACGGTGTGCGGGTTTGCAAAGGTTGCCATGCAAAAGTGGCCTATGGTGAAAGTCCGCTCAGTGTGGCATTCCTGTTTCAATTCGTGGCATTGGGTCTCGCTTGGTTAGTATTTTCATTGACCGGCAGCACTCCAGTCTCAGTCATTACGTTTTTTGCCAGCGTCATTATTCTTATCTGCATTATTAAAAAGAAATATGCAGACAGAGTTGTTTTTATACGGTGATATTAATTTCACACCACAGCAAATATAAAAAATTATTATGCGAGAACTTATGAACAGATTCATTGTTACAGCATTTTTTATTTCCGTTTTCCTTATTTCTGGCTGTTCTACCTCAGGCAACCAGACTCTTAAAAATGAAACATCGAAAAGTCTGCAATCAAAAATCATTAAAAACAAAACGACGAAATCTGAAATTATTACCCGCTTAGGTGAACCGGACACCCGTACTACACTGGACAGTGGCAATGAAGAATGGACTTATTCAATGAATAACAATAAGTTTGATGCCACCACATTCATTCCCGTTGTTGGGCTGCTGACAGGGGGCTCACAGACGCAGGCCAAAACACTGGAAATCGAATTTAAAGGAGAAACGGTCAGCAAGTGGTCGTTCTCTGAAAATAAAAGCAGGATGAATACGGGTCTGATTCAATAACTCACCTTACAGTCAGGAATCTATTTATGAAAACTTATGCCGTTATCACACTCATTACCGCAGCATCGTTGCTGAGTGGCTGTAACAGTGAACCCTCCGAACAGGATATTTACACGGCCATGAATAAGGTCGTGGAACAGACGAATGCTTTCGTGAAATCTATAGCAGGCAAGGATGTTCCAAAAGACGCACTGCGCGAATTAAAATCAGTCAAAAAGCATGACTGCGTAGAAGTATCTGATAAAAGCTATAAATGCAATGTGACGGCTATTGTCGATAACGAAAAGCGTACTGCTGCTGTAACCCTTGTCAAAACGGAAGATGGCTGGCAGGTCGTTGATAAGTAAAGCCACTATAAAGCCATCGCGACAGGTGGGACACCGAATGGGTGGCCCTCCTTTTCTATTGCATCTGGTGTCCTGCCGGATACGCCTGCTCCATTTATCTCCAGTATCCCATGTCCTATCCACGCCGCTGTCGCTGTCACAGTCTTTTCCTGACCACTGGGCTTGGTGGAGTATAAGCCAGAGAGCCTGTAATGCGTTTCTTTTCATACTGGGCCAGTAAATCAGCATAAATATGCTCTGCTTCGTCCAGATTGCCTGAAATATAATTCACAAGTGAATTCAGGCAATGCAGCAACGTGTCGCTATTTGCAAGCTTCCTGAGCAGCGTTGTGTTCAGGGTCGAAACGACTCCTGTAAACATCTGCATAATATTATCGACGTGATAACATGAATTGCGGTACTGCGCCCGTGAATAAAAATACTTCAGATGATACCCTGCGAAGAGAACATAAAGTTTTTTATAAAAGGCATTGTTATTAACGCTGCTGTGATTATGGGTTATAAATTTATCAACAACATGTATAAATTTTTCCTCCTGAGATAATACATTAATAGCACTCATAATTTCCTCCATTTTTTGTTTTTATAATTAAGTACTATCATCTTAAAAATTAAAATCAATAGTAAAATACAAATATTTCACTATTAATATATGTTTTCCTTCTTTCATAAATAACAATAGCTTTTACTATGATAATTTTGTGTCTTCCTGATTGTATTGCTATTTCATATTTCAACTATCTGAGTTATTCCCCTATTACAGATAAGAAACCCACAGGAATATTTTTTGAGAGCGTGCTACGCACTGGCTTACGCCCCTACTACCGATAAATGTCAGTTATTTTTACCGAACAATTGAAAAACCGTAATTTTGTTTCCTTGGCAGCGCCGTTGAGTGCCCGCAGCACTCATTCGCTGAAGTAGAAAGGATTTTTCCGAAGGGTCCCGGCGTGAGCCGTAGTCAGCAAACGGGTAAATCATGTATTTGTGTTCGCTTTCCCGATCAACTCAGCCTCCAAATTTTTTTGCGCGAAGCGTATTTGTGCTGACAGCTAAGCCCATTTCTATGAACTTCTGCGCGAAGCGTATTTGTAATGACAGTTAATCTCAGCCCTATGAACTCGTGCGCGAAGCGTATTTATACTTACAGAAAACACTTTAGTAATGTTCTGAAGCCCAATGGCGCAACAAACTGTTGCGCTGGCTTCACTTAAGAAATGATATTATGTAAGAAAAGCAAAAATAAAAGTTTAATTATCAGGCACACCAAGGCCTTGAGTATCGATCTAATGCAAAACTGTGGTTTCTTATTTCTTTATCACTCTTTTATCTTGCAGGTTAGAATCTAAAATTAACCAATAAAATCATATAATTACACAACCACTACTGTTATTAATTTCAGCACCCAAAATTATCAATCACATAACAGGTGATGGTGAAATTTAGCACCCCTTGTTTTAAATTTTACAACCTATTATCACCACCAAATAACAAACGCAAAATTTCAAGGTAAATATAATTTAAATAATATCACCAACTCCGTTGACAAATAAATTAAATATGCCATATCTGTATTCATAACAATAAAAAAGGAGCCATCATGTCAATTACAAGCGTTGTATTAACAAAAGAACAAAAATCTATTATTGCAGAAGCATTAGAGGTTATGCCCGAAGATCTAGAAGAAATAAAGATTAAAGCAAGCAGCTATAAAAAGACGTCCTTTAGGGACGATTTCTCAATGATCTTTAAAGGTAATATGGCGACACTCGCCAGAATGGATTTGACGCCCACAGCATTCAGAATTGTGCTTTATCTCTTCTCAGCCATTGATTATGGAAATATTATTCCTGATTTTTCACAGTCTCGTACTGCCAGAGAACTTGGACTGAATAAATCTAATGTTTCACGCGCATTCAAAGAATTATTTGAGAGAAAAATACTTATTCGTAACACCATAGATAATCAGGTATACCTGAATTCAAATTTGTGCGTTAAAGGGATTCCTCGTCGCTTCAATGAAGATCTGATGGATAAATTCAAAAAATCCAGACTGGAGACAGAAGACTTTGCCAATTCATTTAACTTTTATCGAGCAGGGAGTAAGACAAAATCGGTTAAAAATTCCAGAAAAAGATATCCTACAGACAGCATTCCATTTGATTAATTATTATGTACACCTAATACTTCGAAAACTATCTCACTGCCTTGCTAATAAACTGCAACCAAAATAATGTAAGTTATTTTGTAAGGTTTTAAGCCAAAATATGGGGCCAAACCTTACATTTTTACAAAATAGTTTTCAGCCCAATCTGGTATTGAATTATTCGCTTTGAAAGATTTTTCATTTCAACAGGACATTTAATTAGCGAGAACCATGTCTCGTAAACATAAAACTGCTCGAAAATATCAAGCTCAGAGATCGAGTCTAAGGGCTCTCTCAAGTTTCCTACAAGGTACTGACTGAGCCAGTAAATGATTTCTTTATTAAATTCGTTATTGGGTAAATCATAAATTGCTCCGGGTTCGAAGATCTTGTAAAAAAGATCATCGCCTAAATTGCACATATGGTTATCTTCACTTACAAATTCCTCGATTTTCATAAAAAGTCTCCCAGTTTAATTAAGCAACATTATTGCGGCTTGTTTCGATTACAGACTGAATCCAGGTATTAACCTCACTTTCAACGAAAGCTACTGCACGACTTCCAATTTTGACAGGAGCAGGAAACTTGCCATCTTTGATCAGACGATAGATCCATGCTTTCCCGTAGCCAGTTCGTTCGAGAACTTCTGGTAGGCGTATGAGGCGGGTTGCTTGATTGTTCATTTTGTTTTCCCTTGTCGTTGCTGTGAAGTCACTATACGAACATTTGGGAAAAGAAAGGAGCGAGGCTCCTGAAGCGGAGGTTCTTCGCTGCTATGCAGGATGGTTTTCTCGAAGTTGGTGCCGTACAGATCAGGGGAACTTGAGAGTAGCTGAAATTCCCCTGTTTTATAGCAAGTGGCAAAATGGCCGGTTTAACGTATAAAGCGTAAAAAAAACAAATAGTTATAGATATAACATTAATCCGATAGTTTCATTACATCAGAGACTTTCATTTGCTTCAAATGGCTATTTTTGTTCATGAAGTAATGGAATTGTCGGATAAAGTCAGTTTTGCAGGATTTAAGAGCCAAAGGCCTGTCGGTATCTTTGATTTGGCTGGACTGCCTCATTTCGCTTTCTTCGTCATCGTCTGTATATAGCAGTCTGGATAATCTGTCGTCAGAGACACGGATTTTTTTAACGGCTGCCCACACCAGGATATCCAGCATAGGTATTACACGATAACTGATGAGTTTCTTGATAGTTCCGTATCCAAAACGAACAGATTCCAATGGGTTTACATCAATACCCTTAACTTTACGCCATTGCGGTAATGCAGCTTTAAGCGACTCTGCAATCTCTTCGTCTGTGCCACTTGCCAAATCAATCTCGAACATGACTGTTCGTGTAAACTGATCTGGCATAATGTCTGAAAGTGATTCCTCTCGAAGCTCTGCGTTTATAGAATAATTGTCACCTTCATGCCAAAGAAAACCTCCACGTTGCATTGCAATAATGCTCGTTTCAGCAAGGCGATCAAGGGTTGTTAGAAAAAAATGGGGAGGCTGGAAAAGTTTGTTAGCAGGAGTCATGTATCCCAGTTGCCCTTCTTCGATTAAAAAAGGGTTGCCGCTGAAAATCTTTGAGAAGTAACCCATAAGAGTTCTGCTCTCAAACTCTCCCCGATACTCCTTAAAGAACAGGTTTCGGGCCCATAACTCGTGATAGAAGTGTATCAATGGGAGATCTTCAAACTTGCGATAGTTATCTATGGTAAGCCAAGCTTTGATTTCTTTTGTATGCTCCGTTTTCCAGTTTTGCATCTCATTATCCACGAATGAAATTTAATCATATCGTATCATACGGTTATGATCGAAAAATGAAAATCCCCCTGCCTAGGTACACAAAAAACACATAGGGCAGCAGGGATTTTGAGAAACTATTTATCTCTGAAATCAAATGGTGAAACTTGTCGTATTCTAAGGAGGTCAAGGTAATCGGCCCACCACTGCAACATAAGCTTTCTCTCATCAAGGTGCTCTGCTTTATGTATGTAGGCAGCACGAACTGAGTTCCGCTCCTGATGGCTCATTTGCCGTTCAACAGCATCTTTCGACCACAAACCGGATTCAATCAAGGAACTACAAGCCATAGCCCTGAATCCATGTCCACAGACCTCCACGGTTGTGTCATAGCCCATAGACCTCAAAGCCTTGTTTACCGTATTTTCACTCATAGGCTTTCTGAAATCATGGTCGCCAATGAACACAAGTTCATGGTCACCGCTGATCTCTTTAATTTCCGTCAACACAGCCAATGCCTGACAACTCAAAGGCACAAGGTGTGGAGTTCGCATTTTCGAACCACGATGTGAATGTTTCACTCCGGGTAATGGCTCTCGCTCTGCAGGAAGAGTCCACATAGCATTCTCGAAATCGATTTCCGACCATCTTGCGAATCTGAGTTCACTGGAACGAATGAAAATGAGCAATGTCAGCTTCACGGCTAACTTCGTGAGTTTTCTCCCCTTGAAACTATCAATTCGTTCTAAAAGTTCTGAGAATCGTTCGAATGGCAAAGCTGGCCTGTGGGTTCTTTTGGCTACGGCAATAGCTCCTGCCATCTCCTGGGCAGGGTTGTAATCTATCAGCCCATTCTGGACAGCATATCTCATCACTGCCGTTGTTCTTTGCTGTAGGCGGGAAGCAACTTCCAATCGCCCGGAAGCTTCAACAGCCTTAATCGGAACGAGGAGATCCTTGGTTTTAAGCTCGGCTATTTTTCTCTTTCCTATGGAAGAGAAAAGGTTATCTTCAAGGCTCTTTAAAACCCTCTCACTATGGGAATCTGACCATTTCCTTTTACAGGCAGTATGCCAGTCCCTTGCAACAGCTTCGAATGTCAGGGCTTCGCTTTGCTCGATTTTGTCTGCTTTTTTCTTTTCTGAGGGGTCGAGACCAAGCGATACTAATTTTTTGGCTTCATCTCGTTTCTTGCGGGCTTCACTAAGAGAGACCATTGGATAAACACCCAATGCTAAAACTTTTTGTTTGCCATCGAAACGGTATTGGAGTCGCCAGTATTTTGAACCATTGGGGTTGATCAGCAGGTGCATACCCTGCCCATCTGTGAGTTTGAAAGGTTTGTCGGAGGGCTTGGTAGTCCTAACTTTGATATCGGTGAGAGCCATCAGTTGATACCTCCAGTGTTGGTACCAAAATCAATCGAACCGGGAATACCATCAGTTATACCATCATCGGTTGGTATATGTTCAAGGAATTGAGTAGACGTGAACAGACCAAGCCAAGTCAGAAACTTGCTTAACTTACTGTTTTTATGTACTAAAGTAGACGTTAGTAGACTTGAAAAAAGCTTTGTATGGTGCCGAAGGCCGGACTCGAACCGGCACGTATTTCTACGGTTGATTTTGAATCAACTGCGTCTACCGATTTCGCCACTTCGGCACTGAAGGGTATGCGGAAAACGAGTGGATTATACCTGTCGCACGCCACCTTGCAAGCGGCACCGCGCGTTCTGCACGCTAAGTGTCGAAAAAATCAGCGTTCCCTGAACCGGGTCACACTCTTTGCCCTTCACCAAACCATTTTCCTGGCGCATTCCGCTAAGCACCGCCCTGCCGCTTGCTCTACACTGTCAGTTCAACACCATAGTGAGGGAAGTACGATGTCCATCATCAAAAGCTACGCCGCGAAAAATGCGGGCGATACTCTGGAACTCTGGGAGTACGATGCGGGGGAACTTCTGCCGGAAGATGTGGAAGTTCAGGTTGATTACTGCGGGGTCTGCCATTCCGATTTGTCGATGATCGATAACGAATGGGGTATGTCCCAGTATCCGCTGGTTGCGGGTCATGAGGTGATTGGTCATGTGGTGGCGCTGGGTAGCGCTGCGCAGAATAAAGGCCTGAAAGTGGGCCAGCGCGTGGGCATTGGCTGGACGGCGCGTAGCTGTGGGCATTGCGATGCCTGTATCAGCGGCAATCAGATCAACTGTACGGAAGGGTCGCTGCCGACCATTCTGAATCGCGGCGGCTTTGCCGATAAGCTGCGCGCGGACTGGCAATGGGTGATCCCGCTGCCGGAGAATATTGATATCGAAACCGCGGGCCCGCTGCTGTGCGGCGGTATCACCGTCTTTAAACCGTTGCTGATGCATCACGTGACGGCCACCAGCCGCGTTGGGGTTATCGGTATTGGCGGGCTTGGGCACATTGCTATCAAACTGCTGCGCGCGATGGGTACGGACGTGACGGCGTTCAGCTCCAATCCATCGAAAGAGCAGGAAGTGCGCGCGATGGGCGCCGATAACGTGGTGAACAGCCGCGATCCGGAAGCGCTGAAAGCGCTGGCTGGCCAGTTCGATTTGATTATCAATACCGTAAGCGTTGACCTCGACTGGCAGCCGTACTTCGAAGCGCTGGCCTCTGGCGGTAACTTCCATACGGTTGGTGCGGTGCTGAAACCGCTGCAGGTGCCCGCCTTTACGCTGATTGGCGGCGACCGCAGTATCTCCGGGTCGGCAACGGGTAACCCGGCCGAACTGCGTAAGTTGATGAAGTTTGCCGGGCGTAGCGGCGTGACGCCGACGACCGAACTGTTCCCCATGTCGAAAATTAACGATGCGTTGCAGCATTTGCGCGACGGGAAAGCCCGTTACCGTGTGGTGCTGAAGGCTGATTTTTGATGCCATGCCGGCGGCGTTCTGCCGCCGGTTCTCTCGTTTAGCCTTTTGCCAGTGCGGCAAACACGTCTGCCACCGCCACAGCGCCCGGGTCGGTCACACCAGCGAGGTTCTGGCTGTTGACGTACGACGCTCGCCCCGCGCCTGCTTTTTGCATGGACGCGGTTTTCTCGGCCCCGGCTTTTGCGGCATGAGCGGCGGCAGGCAGATCTTTATCACGCAAGGCCTCCAGCGCCGGTTGCAGGGCGTCGATAAGCGTGCGGTCGCCGAGATCGGCTCCGCCGTAATGTTTCATCTGCGCCAGCCCTTTCAATAGCGCATCCGCCAGCGCGTCGCCACGCTGGAGGGATTGCCCGGCAGCGGTAAAGAAGATGGACATCAGCACGCCGCTGGAACCGCCCATCACCGTAGCGAGCCGATCGCCTACCAGTTGCAGCAGTTGCGCGCTGTTGTTAAGCGGCAGTTCGCCCTTGTCGAGCAGATCAGCGATGTCACGCGCGCCCAGCGCAAAGGTGGAGCCGGTGTCGCCGTCGCCGACTTTGGCATCCAGCGCGTTCAGACGGTTCTCCAGTTGGATAAGCGTTTGAACTATCTGACTTACTCGTGCGGCAACCGTCGGGTTATCGGACGGCCGAATGTCCAGGTCATCGTACACTTTGCTGTGTTTGACGGTTTTTACCGGCGCGAAGGCGACCGGTTTTAGCCAGCCTACCGTTTCCACATCCGCCTGTAAGGCGCGTTCAAAATCTGGTGTCAGTTTTAATACCGAAAGCGAGAAGCCTTTCATATCCAGCGAACTCACCAGCGGCGCCGGGCCAATCAGCCAGGCAATCTGTTCCTGTAATGCCGAGTGCGCCAGCTCTTTGGTGAGCAGTGCCATCTCCAGCGCCGAGACGCCGCCGAGGTTGTTGATAAGCACCGCCACCCGAGCATCGCCAACCTGCGCTTTGAGTGGCTTAACCAGCATGTCGATCAGCGCTTTACTGTTGTGGCTTTCCACCACCGATGCGCCCGGTTCACCGTGAATGCCCAAGCCCAATTCCACCTGCCCCGGTTTGATACGCCCTTCTGCGTCGTCGCTGCCCGGCAGGTTGCAGCTCTCCATCGCCACGCCCAGGCTAAAAACGTTGTCGCTTGCCTGTTGCGCGATGTCGCGCACTTCGCTGAGGGATTTACCGTGCTCTGCGGCATAACCGGCAATTTTATGCACCAGCGCGGTGCCTGCGATGCCACGCGGCTGTTTGTTGTCCGGCAGCGCGATATCATCGGCGACAATCACCATCTCGACCTTCAGACCGTAGCGTTTGGCTTTCTCCGCCGCCAGGCCGAAGTTAAGGCGATCCCCAGTATAGTTTTTGACGATTAAGAGGCAACCCCGGTCGCCCGTCACCGCCACAATGGCGTTAAGTACTGCATCGACGCTGGGCGACGCGAATAAATCACCGCATACCGCCGCCGTCAGCATGCCTTTTCCAACGAACCCTGCATGGGCGGGCTCATGCCCGGAACCCCCGCCGGAAATCACCGCTACCCGGCTTTTATCCCAGTCGCTGCGCGCGACAATCCGAATCGCCGGGTCAATATCGAGCCGCATCAGGTTGCCGTGCGGTGCGGATAACACTAAACCTTCAATCGCATCGTTGACCAGCTGTTTGCGATCGTCATAAAAGAATCTGGACATAACCTTCCAAAAAAATGCAAACCGTATGCAAAGCATAGTTCGCGCTGGATAAAGCGCCGCAAAGCTCAGAATTTCCTGCCGCCTTTTGCTGGCAATTTGCCTATACTCGACGCAGATAAATGGAGGAAAAATTAAATGAGCGCACCTTTGCTAATTGCACGCACGCAGGATAAAGAGCTGCATCTGTTGCCGGGAATGGCGAATCGTCACGGGCTAATCACCGGTGCGACCGGTACCGGGAAGACCGTCACCCTGCAAAAGATGGCGGAGTCGTTCTCAGAGATTGGCGTGCCGGTGTTTATGGCGGATGTAAAAGGTGACCTGACGGGCGTTGCGCAGGCAGGCCAGGCATCAGAAAAGCTTCAGGAGCGCCTGAGCAAGATTGGCGTCACAGACTGGGAGCCGCACGCAAATCCGGTGGTAGTGTGGGATATCTTTGCCGAGAAAGGCCACCCGGTGCGCGCGACAGTGTCAGATCTCGGCCCGCTGCTGCTGGCGCGTCTGCTGAATCTTAACGAAGTGCAGACCGGCGTGCTGAACATTATCTTCCGCATCGCCGACGACCAGGGCTTACTGCTGCTGGACTTTAAAGATCTGCGCGCCATTACCCAATACATCGGTGATAATGCGAAGTCATTCCAGAATCAGTACGGCAATATCAGTAGCGCGTCGGTGGGGGCGATTCAGCGCGGGCTGCTGACGCTGGAGCAGCAAGGTGCCGAGCATTTCTTTGGCGAGCCGATGCTGGATATCAAAGACTGGATGCGCACCGACAACAACGGTAAAGGCATCATTAACATCCTCAGCGCCGAGAAGCTCTATCAGATGCCGAAACTCTACGCAGCCAGCCTGCTGTGGATGCTCTCCGAGCTTTATGAACAGCTACCGGAAGCAGGCGATCTTGAGAAACCGAAACTGGTGTTCTACTTTGATGAAGCGCACCTGCTGTTCAACGATGCACCGCAGGTGCTGCTGGATAAAATCGAGCAGGTGATCCGCCTGATTCGTTCAAAAGGCGTGGGCGTCTATTTTGTGTCGCAAAACCCGTCGGATATTCCGGATGCGGTGCTCGGCCAGTTGGGCAACCGCGTGCAGCATGCGCTGCGTGCCTTTACGCCAAAAGATCAGAAAGCGGTGAAAACGGCGGCGCAAACCATGCGCGCGAATCCGGCGTTTGATACAGAAAAAGCGATTCAGGAATTGGGTACCGGCGAGGCGTTAATCTCGTTCCTGGATGCCAAAGGCAGCCCGTCGGTGGTCGAACGCGCGATGGTAATTGCGCCATGCTCACGTATGGGGCCGGTTACCGACGATGAGCGTAACGGGCTGATCAACAACTCGCCGTTGTACGGGAAATATGAAGATGCGGTCGATCGCGAGTCTGCATTCGAAATGTTGCAAAAAGGCGTACAGGCGAGCACCGAGCAGGCCAATGCGCCTGCGGCGAAAGGCAAAGCGGTTGAAGTGGATGACGGTATTCTTGGCGGGCTGAAGGATATTTTGTTCGGCACCACCGGGCCGCGCGGCGGTAAAAAAGATGGCATCGTGCAGACGGCGGCGAAAAGCGCGGTGCGCCAGGTGACCAATCAGATTGTGCGTGGGATGCTGGGGAGTTTGCTTGGGGGAAGACGGCGGTAAGGGGTTGTGCGGTCTGTTCCCCTCACCCTGGCCCTCTCCCGCAGGGAGAGGGGACGGTTCAGAGCAACAGGTTAGCCGGAAACAACAAGGGAGCTTTCGCTCCCTTTTTTAAACACGTTATGCTTTTCGCATCATCAGCCAGAGGCTAATCACGAAGAAGCTGGCGCTGGGCAGCAGCGCGCCAATCACTGGCGGGATGCCGTAGACCAGCGTCAACGGGCCGAAGATTTGGTCAAGTACATAGAACACAAAACCAAAGCTGATACCGGTGACGACACGCACCCCCATCGGCACGCTACGCAGCGGGCCGAAGATGAACGACAGCGCCATCAGCATCATGACCGCCACGGAGAGCGGCTGGAAGACTTTGCTCCACATATTAAGCTGATAACGGCCGGAATCCTGGCCACTCGACTTCAGGTACTTCACATAGTTGTGCAGGCCGCTGATGGAAAGCGCATCCGGGTCTAACGCCACCACGCCAAGTTTGTCAGGCGTGAGGTTGGTTTTCCAGGTGCCGCTTACGGTTTGCGCACCGGTGATTTGCTTGCTGTCCGTCAGATTAGATTCATCCACCTGCGACAAACGCCACACCTTGTTTTCCGGATCAAATTTCGCGGAGGCCGCGTAGCGAACGGACTGCAGACGTTTCTCCGGGTTGAAGGAGTAAATGCTTACCCCACCCAGTTCGTCGTTACCTTTCACCCGTTCGATATAAACAAAGTTATGGCCATCTTTCGCCCACATCCCCTGTTGGGTTGAGAGCAACGAACCGCCATACATCGCCTGCGCACGGTAGTTACGCGCCATCTGCTCGCCCTGCGGAGCAACCCATTCGCCCATCGCCATGGTCAGCAGTACCAGCGGAATCGCCGTTTTCATTACGGACAACGCCACCTGCATACGCGTAAAGCCGGAAGCCTGCATCACCACCAGCTCACTGCGCTGCGCCAGCATCCCCAGACCTAACAGCGCCCCCAGCAGGGCCGCCATCGGGAAGAAGATTTGGATATCTTTTGGCATGCTGAGCAGGGTATACACCCCGGCGCCCAGCGCATCGTAGTTCCCCTGCCCGGCTTTTTTAAGCTGGTCGACAAACTTAATGATGCCGGAGAGCGACACCAGCATGAACAGCGTCATCATGATGGTGGTAAAGATGGTTTTACCGATATAGCGGTCAAGAACACCAAATGGCTGCATCACACCGCTCCTTTAGCCGAGAAACGCGCACGGAAGCGACGCATCGGGATGGTATCCCACAGGTTCAACACGATCGCCAGCGCCAGATAGGAGAGGTTCACCACCCACATCCAGATTGCCGGGTCGAGCTTGCCTTTGCCGCCATTTGATTTGAGCGAGGTTTGCAGCAGGAAGAAAACCAGATACAGCAGCATCGCCGGCAGCATCGACAGCACACGGCCCTGACGCGGATTGACCACGCTCAGCGGAACCACCATCAGCGCCATAATAGCCACCGTCAGCACGAGCGTGATACGCCAGTGGAATTCAGCGCGCGCGCGGTCATTGTTGGTGTTCCACAGGGTGCGCATGTCCATTTGATCGGTGTCGTTCGGATCCAGCGTCACCGCCTGATGACCGACAATCGCCTGGTAATCTTTAAAATCGGTAATGCGGAAATCACGCAGCATCGCGGTACCTTCAAAGCGGGTACCTTCGTTTAAGGTCACCACCTGAGAACCATCTTTCAACTGCGAGAGATGGCCGGAATCGGCCACCACAACGGAAGGACGCGCGTTGCCTTTCGGACGCAACTGCGCCAAAAAGACATCATGGAAACTGCTGCCATCCACGCTTTCAATAAACAGCACCGAATCGCCATTCGTCGCTTGCTGGAATTGACCCGCCGCCAGTGCGGCCATGCCAGGGTTGGCTTTCGCCTCTGCCAGCACTTCATCCTGGTGACGCGAGGACCACGGCCCTGCCCACATGACATTCACCGCAGCAATGATGCTGGTGAACAGCGCCAGCACCATTGCCGCTTTAATCAGCACGGCTTTACTCAGGCCGCAGGCGTGCATCACCGTAATTTCACTTTCGGTGTAGAGTTTACCCAGCGTCATCAATAAGCCGAGGAACAGGCTCAGCGGGAGGATTAACTGCGCCATTTCAGGCACGCCCAGCCCCAGCAATGAGAGCACCAGGTTTGTCGGGATCTCGCCGTCTACCGCCGCGCCGAGGATCCTCACCAGTTTCTGACAAAAGAAGATCAGAAGCAGGATGAAGAGGATCGCAAGCTGGCTTTTAAGCGTCTCCCGCACCAGATATCTTATGATTATCACTATAAATACGCCCGTAAAAACCCGTCTTATTGCAGGAAAATAGCTTGTTTCATGGCTTAAACGTCATTTATTCTCTTGAGTCGTCGAAAACATCGCTAAGATTAGATGACTCAGCGGTTTCACGTTTCAGGACTTGCTTCTGACGTGCCAACACCGTAATAACGTTAAGATTAACACGAAGTCACCGCAACAGCGGAAATGAGTTACGAAAGCTTGCAATTCTAACTGTAGCCACCGCCGTTGTCTTTAAGATTCAGGAGCGTAGTCCATGGAGTTCAGTGTAAAAAGCGGTAGCCCGGAAAAACAGCGGAGCGCCTGCATCGTGGTCGGCGTTTTTGAACCGCGCCGTCTTTCCCCGATTGCCGAACAGCTCGATAAAATCAGCGACGGCTATATCAGCGCCCTGCTGCGTCGCGGCGAACTGGAAGGTAAACCTGGCCAGACGCTGCTGCTGCACCACGTTCCAAACGTGCTGTCAGAGCGCATTCTGCTGATTGGCTGCGGTAAAGAACGCGAGCTTGATGAGCGTCAGTATAAACAGGTCATTCAGAAAACCATCAACACCCTGAATGATACCGGATCGATGGAAGCCGTTTGCTTCCTGACCGAGCTGCACGTTAAGGGCCGCAACAACTACTGGAAAGTGCGTCAGGCCGTAGAAACGGCAAAAGAGACGCTGTACAGCTTTGATCAGCTGAAAACGAATAAAACTGAGCCGCGCCGTCCGCTGCGTAAAATGGTCTTCAACGTGCCAACCCGCCGTGAACTGACCAGCGGTGAACGTGCGATTCAGCACGGCCTGGCCATTGCCGCCGGGATTAAAGCCGCGAAAGATCTTGGCAATATGCCGCCAAACATCTGTAATGCCGCGTACCTCGCATCCCAGGCACGTCAACTGGCAGACAGCTACAGCAAGAACGTGGTAACCCGCGTGATTGGCGAGCAGCAGATGAAAGAGCTGGGTATGCATTCGTATCTGGCAGTCGGCCACGGTTCGCAGAACGAATCGCTGATGTCGGTGATTGAGTATAAAGGTAACACCTCCGAAGATGCCCGCCCGATCGTACTGGTCGGCAAAGGCCTGACCTTCGATTCCGGCGGTATCTCCATCAAGCCTGCCGAAGGCATGGACGAGATGAAGTACGACATGTGCGGCGCGGCGGCAGTCTATGGCGTAATGCGCATGGTAGCGGAACTTCAGTTGCCGATTAACGTGGTTGGCGTGCTGGCAGGCTGTGAAAACATGCCGGGCGGGCGCGCATATCGCCCGGGCGACGTGCTGACGACGATGTCCGGTCAAACGGTCGAAGTGCTGAACACCGACGCCGAAGGCCGTCTGGTACTGTGCGACGTGTTAACCTACGTTGAGCGTTTCGAGCCGGAAGCGGTTATCGATGTGGCGACGCTGACCGGCGCGTGCGTGATTGCCCTGGGCCATCACATCACGGGCCTGATGTCGAACCACAATCCGCTGGCGCACGAGCTGATTGGCGCGTCTGAGCAGGCGGGCGATCGCGCATGGCGTCTGCCGCTGGCCGATGAGTTCCAGGATCAACTGGAGTCGAACTTTGCCGATATGGCAAACATCGGTGGCCGTCCTGGCGGCGCGATTACCGCGGGCTGCTTCCTGTCGCGCTTTACGCGTAAGTACAACTGGGCTCACCTGGATATCGCGGGTACCGCATGGCGCTCCGGTAAAGCCAAAGGCGCCACGGGCCGCCCGGTAGCGCTGCTGTCGCAGTTCCTGCTTAATCGCGCCGGGTTTAACGGCGAAGAGTAAATTAAGGCTTTAAGGGAAACACCCTCACCCCGCCCTCTCCCTTAGGGAGAGGGAGAAAACCAGAGCAGGTCTTTCAATTTTGCACTGTCAGTCCCCTCTCCCTGAGGAAGAGGGAGAAAACCAGAGCAGGTCTTTGAACTTTGCACTGTCAGTCCCCTCTCCCTGAGGAAGAGGGAGAAAACCAGAGCAGGTCTTTGAACTTTGCACTGTCAGTCCCCTCTCCCTGAGGGAGAGGGTTAGGGTGAGGGGTCCAACACATTTAAATCCACCACAAGAAGCCCCATATATGAAAAATGCGACGTTCTATCTTCTGGACAACGAAACCACCGTCGATGGCTTGAGCGCCGTCGAGCAACTGGTGTGCGACGTTGCCGCAGAACGTTGGCGCAGTGGTAAGCGCGTGCTGATTGCCTGTGAAGATGAGCAGCAGGCCATCCGGCTGGATGAAGCGCTATGGGCACGCCCGGCGGAGAGTTTTGTGCCGCATAATCTCGCGGGTGAAGGCCCACGCGGTGGTGCGCCGGTCGAGATTGCCTGGCCGCAAAAGCGTAACAGTAGCCCGCGCGATATACTGATCAGCCTGCGACTCAATTTCGCAGATTTTGCCACCGCTTTCACAGAAGTGATAGACTTCGTTCCTTACGAAGATTCGCTTAAACAACTGGCGCGCGAACGATACAAAGCTTACCGCGTGGCTGGTTTCAACCTGAACACGGCAACCTGGAAATAATGGAAAAGACATACAACCCACAAGATATCGAACAGCCGCTTTACGAGCACTGGGAAAAGCAGGGCTATTTCAAACCGAATGGCGATGAAAGCCAGGAAAGTTTCTGCATCATGATCCCGCCGCCGAACGTCACCGGCAGTTTGCATATGGGTCACGCCTTCCAGCAAACCATCATGGATACCATGATTCGCTACCAGCGCATGCAGGGTAAAAACACCCTCTGGCAGGCGGGGACCGATCACGCCGGTATCGCCACCCAGATGGTGGTTGAGCGCAAAATTGCCGCTGAAGAAGGTAAAACCCGTCACGACTATGGACGCGATGCGTTCATCGACAAAATCTGGCAGTGGAAAGCGGAATCCGGCGGCACCATTACCCGTCAGATGCGCCGTCTTGGCAACTCTGTGGACTGGGAGCGCGAGCGCTTCACCATGGACGAAGGGCTTTCCAATGCCGTGAAAGAAGTCTTCGTACGCCTCTACAAAGAAGACCTGATTTACCGTGGCAAGCGCCTGGTAAACTGGGACCCGAAACTGCGTACCGCCATCTCTGACCTGGAAGTGGAAAACCGCGAGTCGAAAGGCTCAATGTGGCATATCCGCTATCCGCTGGCTGACGGCGCGAAAACCGCAGACGGTAAAGATTATCTGGTTGTCGCCACCACCCGCCCGGAAACCGTGCTGGGCGATACCGGCGTGGCCGTGAACCCGGAAGATCCGCGTTATAAAGATCTGATCGG
Source organism: Pseudocitrobacter faecalis (assembly GCA_003315335.1). Taxonomy (GTDB): domain Bacteria; phylum Pseudomonadota; class Gammaproteobacteria; order Enterobacterales; family Enterobacteriaceae; genus Pseudocitrobacter; species Pseudocitrobacter faecalis. Next base: position 128,676 of record QNRL01000005.1, on the reverse strand, counting down.
TAAATTCGTTGTCCTGCCGCTGGTTAACCGCCGCATTCCGATCGTGGGCGACGAACACGCCGACATGGAAAAAGGCACCGGCTGCGTGAAAATCACGCCGGCGCACGATTTCAACGACTATGAAGTCGGTCGTCGTCATCAACTGCCGATGATTAACATTCTGACCTTTGATGGTGACATTCGCGAAACGGCGGAAGTGTACGACACCAAAGGTAACGAATCTGACGTTTACTCCAATGAGATCCCGGCAGAGTTCCAGAAACTGGAACGTTTTGCCGCGCGTAAAGCGATCGTTGCCGCCGTTGATGCCCTCGGCCTGCTGGAAGAGATTAAACCGCACGACCTGACCGTGCCTTACGGCGACCGTGGCGGCGTGGTTATCGAACCGATGCTGACCGACCAGTGGTACGTGCGTGCCGACGTGCTGGCGAAACCGGCGGTTGAAGCCGTTGAAAACGGCGACATTCAGTTTGTGCCGAAGCAGTACGAAAACATGTACTTCTCCTGGATGCGCGATATTCAGGACTGGTGTATCTCTCGCCAACTGTGGTGGGGTCACCGTATCCCGGCATGGTACGACAACGAAGGTAACGTCTACGTTGGCCGCACCGAAGAAGAAGTGCGTCAGGAAAACAACCTCGGCGCGGACGTCGCGCTGCGTCAGGACGAAGACGTTCTTGATACCTGGTTCTCTTCCGCGCTGTGGACTTTCTCCACCCTCGGCTGGCCGGAAAACACCGACGCCCTGCGTCAGTTCCACCCGACCAGCGTAATGGTGTCCGGCTTCGACATCATCTTCTTCTGGATTGCCCGCATGATCATGATGACCATGCACTTCATTAAAGATGAAAATGGTAAGCCGCAGGTACCGTTCCACACCGTTTACATGACCGGCCTGATTCGTGATGACGAAGGCCAGAAGATGTCCAAATCCAAGGGTAACGTAATTGACCCACTGGATATGGTTGACGGGATTTCGCTGGCAGACCTGCTGGAGAAACGCACCGGCAACATGATGCAGCCGCAGATGGCGGAGAAAATCCGCAAGCGTACCGAGAAACAGTTCCCGAACGGCATCGAGCCGCACGGCACTGACGCCCTGCGCTTCACCCTGGCGGCGCTGGCGTCTACCGGTCGCGATATCAACTGGGACATGAAACGCCTGGAAGGTTACCGTAACTTCTGTAACAAGCTGTGGAACGCCAGCCGCTTTGTGCTGATGAACACCGAAGATCAAGATTGCGGCTTCAACGGCGGCGAAATGACGCTGTCGCTGGCAGACCGCTGGATTCTGGCGGAATTCAACCAGACCGTGAAAGCGTACCGTGAAGCGCTGGATAGCTACCGCTTCGATATCGCTGCGGGCATTCTCTATGAATTCACCTGGAACCAGTTCTGCGACTGGTATCTGGAGCTGACCAAGCCGGTGATGACCGGGGGCTCTGAAGCGGAACTGCGTGGTACTCGCCATACGCTGGTGACCGTGCTGGAAGGTCTGCTGCGCCTCGCGCATCCGATCATTCCGTTCATCACCGAAACCATCTGGCAGCGTGTGAAAGTGATTTGCGGTATCACCGCCGATACCATCATGCTGCAGCCGTTCCCGGAATTCGATGCGTCTCAGGTGGATGAAGCGGCACTGGCCGATACCGAGTGGCTGAAACAGGCGATCGTCGCTGTACGTAACATCCGTGCAGAAATGAACATCGCCCCAGGCAAACCGCTGGAACTGCTGCTGCGCGGTTGCAGTAAAGACGCGGAGCGTCGTGTAAACGATAACCGTAGCTTCCTGCTGAACCTGGCGCGTCTGGAGAGCATCACCGTGCTGCCAGCCGATGAAAAAGGCCCGGTATCGGTAACCAAAATCATCGACGGCGCTGAGCTGCTGATCCCGATGGCTGGCCTTATCAACAAAGAAGATGAGCTGGCGCGTCTGGCGAAAGAAGTGGCGAAAATCGAAGGTGAAATCAGCCGCATCGAAAGCAAACTGTCTAACGAAGGCTTTGTGGCGCGTGCACCGGAAGCGGTGATCGCCAAAGAGCGTGAGAAGCTGGACGGTTACGCTGAAGCGAAAGCCAAGCTGATTGAACAGCAGGCGGTCATCGCCGCGCTGTAATGCCCTGAGGTTGTGCCTGTTTAGTTGCCGGATGCCGCATTGCGTATCCGGCCTCCACTCAGGCACGCACCCAATTTTCCTTCCTGAATTATCCTCGCTTGCACTCACCCGCCCTGCGGTGTTATTAACTGCATATCTCCGTCACAAATTATTTCGAGTTTCGCTATGAGTGTTATATCCCCGGTCGCCGCCACGCTGCGCCCGCTCACCGCTGACGATAATCCCGCTATTGCCAGCGTTATTCGCCAGGTCTCCGCTGAATATGGCCTGACCGCCGACAAAGGCTATACCGTCGCCGATCCTAATCTGGACGAGCTGTATGAGGTTTACAGCCAGCCTGGTGCCGCGTATTGGGTGGTTGAGCAAGATGGTCAGGTGGTTGGCGGCGGTGGCGTTGCACCGTTAGGCTGTAGCGAGCCGGATATTTGCGAGCTGCAAAAAATGTACTTCCTGCCGAGTGTGCGCGGCCAGGGGCTAGCGAAGAAGTTAGCGCTGATGGCGCTAGAACACGCGCGTGAACAGGGGTTCAGGCACTGCTATCTCGAAACCACCGAGTTTCTGCGCGAAGCCATTGGTCTGTATGAGCACTTAGGCTTCGAGCATATCAGCGAACCGTTGGGCTGCACCGGCCACGTGGATTGTGAAGTGCGAATGCTGAAAGCGTTGTAGGATTTCCCCTCACATCGGCACGCCACTATGAAAACGAAACTCGTCATCCGGCGTGCTAATTAATGCCGCTTCCACTTCACCGAAGAAGCGCACACGCGGGGTAATATCCGTTTTCGATACCTGCTGCGCCAGCGCCAGATAATCCTGATAATGACGGGCTTCAGAGCGCAGCAGTGAGAGATAAAACTTCTGCAGTGGCTCATCGAGGTACGCCGCCAGCGCGGCAAAACGCTCGCAGGAACGCGCTTCGATATAGGCTCCGCAAATCAGTTTATCAATCAGCGTCAGCGGCTCGTGCGTACGCACCTCCTTGAGCATGCCTTTCGCGTAGCGGCTGGCGGTGATCTTGACATAAGGGATCTGACGCGCGGCCATCGCTTCGCGAACCTGCCAGAAGTGATGCAGCTCCTCTTTGATCAACAGCACCATGCTGTCGATCAGCGCCTGCCCCCACGGATCGTCGGTCTGCGGCATTACGCTTTTGCCTATTTGTTTATGTAGCGCGACAAAATCCGGCTCCGGCCCATCGCGAAACGCAAACGCTTCATACGGTTGCAGCCACGCCAGTAGCGCGTCTGCGCCCTGTTTATCGGCGACATATTTGCGCACCAGCAGCATAGCCGTTTGCGCAGCTTTCAACTCGCACACCAAATGGTCGGTTAACAAAAGCGGCAAATTCGCCGGGTCACGGGCTTTATCAAGCCAGGCCTGTGGGGTAGCGCAGTGAAGGAAAGTAAGAACGGGGGAGAGTATGTGCGGGTAATCCATGCTTTATCCTTGCCCCACGACAGCAGGCGCTGCCGTGGGTGAGTGATGCTTAGTGACGAACACCATCATCATCTTCGTCGACGTCATCTTCGTCGTCGCCTTCTTCGCCGTTAGGATCTTCGTAGTAAGTGCCCCAACCGTCATATTCGACTTCAAATTTCTCAGCCAGCGTCATCAGTTGCTCAACCTGTGCGTCGATGAGATCGGCATTCAGCGCGGATTCGCTGAGGATATCGCAGCAGATGACGGTGTCGCCCTCTTCCACTTCCAGCTCTTCCGGTTCGGTCACTTCGTAGCCCATTTTGAAGGCTTCAACCGCAAACTTCTCCAGTGCTTCGAAGTCATCGGCAGAGAGGTGGTGTTCAATGGTATACAGCGCATCAGGATCGCTGCCGTCTTCCAGCAGTTCTTCAATGATCAGGCGCGTCTCTTCACGCTGCTCTTCCAGTAATTCCGGGTTTGCCATGGCTCGTTCCTCGTAATGTGGCGTTACTCTTATTGTCACATACCGCAAGCATTGCCTCCACCTTTACGAGAAAGATTTGTGTACCGGGGTTGCAATTGAATATTCATACATATAAATTGAATTTTAATTCAATAAGTGGCCTAAGCCATGCGAGGACAAGATGCCGAATTTTTATCATAAGCACTTTTTAAAATTACTCGATTTCACTCCTGCCGAGCTGAACGCACTGCTACAACTCGCCGCCCAACTGAAAGCCGACAAAAAAAGTGGCAAAGAGACGCCAAAACTGACCGGTAAAAACATCGCGCTCATCTTCGAAAAAGACTCAACCCGCACACGATGCTCTTTCGAAGTTGCCGCATACGATCAGGGCGCTCGCGTGACCTATCTCGGCCCAAGCGGCAGCCAGATTGGCCACAAAGAATCGATTAAAGACACCGCTCGCGTGCTGGGCCGGATGTATGACGGTATTCAGTATCGCGGTTACGGTCAGGAGATTGTTGAGACGCTGGCACAATACGCGGGTGTACCGGTATGGAACGGCTTGACCAACGAATTCCACCCCACACAGTTGCTGGCGGATTTGCTCACCATGCAGGAGCATTTACCGGGGAAAGCGTTCAATGAGATGACGCTGGTTTATGCAGGTGACGCGCGTAACAACATGGGCAATTCGATGCTGGAAGCCGCCGCGTTGACCGGGCTTGATCTGCGCCTTGTTGCCCCACAGGAATGCTGGCCGGAAGAGAGTCTGGTGACCGAATGTAAAGCGCTGGCGCAGAAGAATGGCGGTAACATTACCCTCACCGAAGATATTGCGGCGGGTGTAAAAGGCGCGGACTTTATCTACACCGACGTGTGGGTATCGATGGGCGAAGCCAAAGATAAATGGGCGGAACGCATTGCGCTGCTGCGTGATTATCAGGTGAATAGCCAAATGATGGCGCTCACTGGCAATCCGCAGGTGAAATTCCTCCATTGCCTACCTGCGTTTCATGACGATCAGACCACGCTCGGCCAAAAAATGGCCGAAGAGTATGGGCTGTACGGTGGGATGGAAGTCACCGACGAGGTATTTGAATCCCCGGCAAGCATCGTGTTCGACCAGGCCGAAAACCGCATGCACACTATCAAAGCGGTGATGGTGGCGACGTTAAGCCAGTAAGAGAATATCTCTCCGGCCTGGGTGCGCGAAGCATGTAGGCCGGAGAAGAGCTTTACTCGACCAGCATCTTCACAACAATTTTGCGTACTTTCGCTGGCGTCCCGACCGCACACAGCGGCTTATGCACTTCACCCGGATAGAAGACCACGAAATCGCCTTCGTTCAGAATAACGGTTTTCTCTTCATTTCCTTCCGGCAGGAAAGCGATGTCTTTATCTGCCAGCCAGTCGGTCTCCGGCGCGCCCGCAGGCAGCGTGCTAAAGGTCATCCCCTCCTGCCCTTTCACCAAAATCTGGATATCGAGATAACGCGCGTGATACTCGGCACGACGTTTTTCACATGGCTCAGTCATATCTTCTGCTACCAGATAAAAGGCGCGGTCGCCGTCGATGGGATGTTTGCCCAACGCGGTGGCATCAGTCACTTCGGCTTTAACATGCGCGATCGCCTGGCGCAGCGCTTCCGGCAGCCACGGCTGCACATTATGGATGTTGCCAACAATCATGGTAATACCTCAATTAAAACATCGTTTCATTTTTATTTGTTATACGAGAATTCTGGCTGCCATACCACTACTTTTTGATGGGGATTTGCGCTGGCGCATAGTTATTGATTGATGTTGGGAATGAATGGGTTACAACTGCATACCAGCGACACTGACGTGCATTTTTATTCAAAGAGAATCGTTTTCGTCGCGTAAATTATGAATCTGATACTTGATTCAAAAACAGACCTGCGTATAATCCCGTCCCGTTTGCCGGGAGGAATTATGGTTCAGTGTGTACGACATCGCGTCTTACCGCGTCTGAAAACAGACGCTGGCCTGCCGTTTTCTTTCCGTTGCTCACTCATTCTCGAAGCCCCTTATTTAAGGGGCTTTTTTTTTGCGCAGGCGTCAGGAGAAAAACATGGCTAATCCGCTGTATCAAAAACATATCATTTCCATTAACGACCTGAGTCGCGACGATCTGGAACTGGTACTGGCTACCGCTGCAAAGCTGAAAGCAACCCCGCAACCGGAACTGCTGAAGCACAAAGTGATTGCCAGCTGTTTCTTCGAGGCGTCGACCCGTACCCGCTTGTCGTTTGAAACCTCAATGCATCGTCTGGGCGCGAGCGTGGTCGGTTTCTCCGATAGCAACAACACCTCGCTGGGTAAAAAAGGTGAAACGCTGGCGGATACCATTTCGGTGATTAGCACCTACGTCGACGCCATCGTGATGCGCCATCCGCAGGAAGGCGCGTCGCGTCTGGCGACCGAGTTCTCCGGCGGCATTCCGGTGTTAAACGCCGGTGATGGCGCCAACCAGCACCCGACGCAAACGCTGCTCGACCTCTTCACCATTCAGGAAACGCAGGGCCGCCTGGAAAACCTCAACGTGGCGATGGTCGGTGACCTGAAATATGGCCGTACCGTTCACTCCCTGACCCAGGCGCTGGCGAAATTTAACGGCAACCGCTTCTACTTTATCGCCCCGGACGCGCTGGCGATGCCGCAGTACATTCTGGATATGTTGGACGAGAAAGGGATTGCCTGGAGCCTGCACTCCTCCATAGAGGAAGTGATGGCGGAAGTGGATATCCTTTATATGACGCGCGTACAGAAAGAGCGTCTGGATCCGTCGGAATACGCCAACGTGAAGGCACAGTTCGTGCTGCGCGCCGCCGACCTGGAAGGCGCCCGCAACAATATGAAAGTGCTACACCCGCTGCCGCGTATTGATGAAATCACCACGGATGTCGATAAAACGCCGCACGCCTGGTACTTCCAGCAAGCTGGCAACGGTATCTTCGCACGCCAGGCGTTACTGGCACTGGTTCTGACTCGCGACCTGGATCTGTAAGGGGAAATGACTATGACACACGATAATAAACTTCAGGTAGAAGCCATTAAACGTGGCACGGTAATCGACCATATCCCGGCACAGGTGGGCTTTAAGCTGCTGACCCTGTTCAAGCTGACCGAGACAGACCAGCGCATCACTATCGGCCTGAACCTGCCTTCCGGAGAGATGGGCCGCAAAGACCTGATTAAAATCGAAAATACGTTCCTGACTGATGAACAGGTTAACCAGCTTTCGCTCTATGCACCGCAGGCGACAGTTAACCGTATTGAAGAGTACGAAGTGGTTGGGAAATCACGCCCAAGCTTGCCGGAACGTATTGATAACGTACTGGTTTGCCCGAACAGCAACTGCATTAGCCACGCCGAACCGGTATCATCCAGCTTTGCAGTGAAAAAACGCGCAGATGACATCGCGCTCAAATGTAAATACTGCGAAAAAGAGTTTTCCCATTATGTGGTGCTGGCCAACTAATTGAGGTTGGTAATGAAATCCCGGCTGCTATAATGGCCGGGAACATTCTTAACGCTGTAATTCTGGAGAAAACATGAGCAAAGTACTCGCGACGGAAAATGCACCAGCCGCTATCGGACCTTACGTTCAGGGCGTTGATCTGGGTAGCATGATCATCACCTCCGGCCAAATCCCGGTGAATCCGAAAACCGGAGAAGTGCCGGCAGACGTAGCCGCACAGGCACGTCAGTCGCTGGATAACGTAAAAGCGATCGTTGAATCTGCAGGCCTGAAAGTAGGCGATATCGTGAAAACGACCGTTTTCGTGAAAGATCTGAATGACTTCGCGACCGTTAACGCCACGTATGAAGCGTTCTTCACCGAGCACAACGCGACCTTCCCGGCACGTTCTTGTGTGGAAGTGGCGCGTCTGCCGAAAGATGTGAAGATTGAAATTGAAGCGATTGCGGTACGTCGCTAATCGCGCAAAGGACTCTAAAAATTAGAGTCCTTTCTTTTAGAAAGTTAATAGCATTGTACGAGCGGGACAATTACCTGCTTTCCCTGATTAGCAACAGTGATTGATTGGCTATTGATATTATTAATAGACCAGTGATTAAATATGGTACTGTTGTTTTCAATATCCTCAATCCTTTCAGATATACAGGAAATCCCTAACACCCATCGCCATCTTGTTTTATAGATATTGAGATAGACGTTCTCCTGCTCCTGAAATCGGGATGAGGGCATGATTTCAAGAGTATAAAACGTGTTCTCTTTGATGATGAGCTCAATAAGATGATTATACCGTTGTGCGGTATCTACCGAAAAAAAGCATAAAAACAGACAAAATATCATAATAATACACTTTATCTTTAGCGGTAGAGCTTTCAAGAAAACCTCACGAGGCATAATAATTAATCCCATGGATTATTTCATGATTATTTTTCAGACATTCAATCGTGATAACGGGTCTTCCCCTCTCTCTGTAATCCTTTAAATCCATTATTTTTTCATAAGAATATCGATAAGGTTGAGATAAACTTTTACGACGAAAATCAACTTGACTAAGTATGATATTATCATTCTTGATATCGGCAAAGATGTACAGACCACGCGGGTGAGCCTCATTATTATATCCAACGCCACTCTTATTATTCTGGCACCATTTTACTGCCAGAAGTTGTGAACTTTCTTTAATAGGTTGAAAACAGATGATTACAAGATGAACTGTATACAAAAGGAATAACCAAAAAACAACGTTCGCTGCTTTTTGGAGGTTGCGAGAAGTAAGTGAATCAATCATCCCAGCTCACCTCTTTTTCAATCACTCCCCGAATATTATATTCTCTGGCAAGACACCCCTGATGGAACTGCCCCATAAAGCTGTCAGTGACTGGTATATATCCACCTAAACGTACACCTGCATCCGGTTTAGTAACATTCCAGTTATATCTGTCAAAAAAATTGAATTTAAATTTAAGGTTATAGCGGCAACGAGTCTCCCTCGTCTTATCAGAAGAATGATAAATTTCTTTTATAACCACATATCCTTTTCCCCAATATTGATATCCTCCGATTGCGTAGAAGAGATCTGCATTATTAGATATAAAATCACCATAATTAACTTTTTTTGACGCGAAATAATGCTCTCCCGGCGGGAGTGTTCGACAGAACATGATAGCTTGATTTAATTCTTTTTGATATTCATCTCTTAACGAGGATGATTTTTGCATTATATCGGAAAGATCGACATGTAAATCCTCTCCCGTATTATTAAAATAATGCATAAGATGCTGCTGAGCATAAGGATATCGATATTTTAAAAAAAGATTACCATCCACAGCTCTTTTTAAATAATGCTCATAATAATAAAGCTTATCGGTAAAATGGCCCATACTGCACCATGGCCCACTACCTTCATCGCTTTTGAGTGGAGGGTCATTCCGGCTTAAATGATATTCAGACATAATATTCTCCTTTAACATTCAGCGAATGTTAAAGGAGATACACAAATTTTAATGATTGAACTGGGGAAATTATCTGATTTTCAGAATTCATTTAGGGATACCGTTAAGCATAACGCTATCCCTCATAATGTGTTACTGCCAACCATACCGACGGCTAAAGAACCCTTTCACCATCTGCGTCAGCGTCATATACCCCGCCAGAATTGCCACCAGCCACGGGAAGTAAGAGAGCGGCAACGCCTGCAACTGCAGATACCCTGCCAGCGGCGAGAACGGCAGTGCGATACCGACAACCATCACGACCAACGTCATGATAATCAGCGGCCATGCAGCGCGGCTCTGGATGAACGGTATACGGCGCGTACGGATCATATGCACAATCAGCGTCTGCGACAGTAACCCCACTACAAACCAGCCGGACTGGAACAGGGTCTGCGCTTCCGGCACGTTGGCGTGGAAGACAAACCACATCACGCAGAAAGTTAAAATATCGAAGATGGAGCTGATCGGCCCGAAGAAGATCATAAAGCGCCCCAGTTCTGCCGGCTGCCAGCGTTGTGGTTTCTGGATCTGCTCGTCGTCAACGTTATCAAACGGGATCGCGACCTGGGATACATCGTACAGCAGGTTCTGAATCAACAGATGTAACGGCAACATCGGCAGGAACGGCAGGAATGCGCTCGCCACCAGTACGCTGAAGACGTTACCGAAGTTAGAGCTGGCCGTCATCTTGATGTATTTCAACATGTTGGCAAACGTCCGGCGGCCTTCGATAACCCCCTCTTCCAGCACCATTAGGCTTTTTTCCAGCAGGATGATGTCGGCAGCTTCGCGAGCGATATCCACCGCACCATCGACAGAAATACCGATGTCCGCCGCACGCAGCGCAGGCGCGTCGTTAATGCCATCGCCCATAAAGCCCACGACATGCCCTTCGCGGCGCAGCAGCGTTACGATGCGCTCTTTATGCATCGGCGTCAGGCGCGCAAACAGTGTGGTACGCAGCGCCAGTGCCGCCAGTTCATCGTCCGTTAATGTCTCGATATCGCTCCCCACCACCACATCGCCGACTTCAAGTCCGACTTCATGGCACACTTTCGCCGCCACCAGCTCGCTGTCGCCAGTGAGAATTTTCACGGTGATACCGCTCGCTTTCAGCGCTTTCAGCGCCGGTGCCGTCGTCTCTTTCGGCGGGTCGAGGAATGCGATGTAACCTTCGAGAATCAGGTCGGATTCATCAATACGTTGGTAGTCACCCACACGCGCGGGCAGATATTTGCTTGCCACTGCCACCACGCGCAGCCCCTGACGGTTCAGCGTGTCGGTGACGCGTTTGATGCGGCGCAGCATGGTTTCATCCAGCGGGACGATTTCGCCGTTATGACGCACCTGCGTAGAGACGTTGAGGATCTCCTGCAACGCGCCTTTGCAGATCAGTTTGTGCACGGACGGGCGTTCGCTCACAACGACCGACATGCGGCGACGCTCGAAATCAAATGGAATTTCATCCACTTTCTGCCACTGCCCGGAAAGCGCACGGGCGGCGTTTTCATCCACGCCTTCCAGCACGGCGGTATCCAGCAGATTTTTCAGGCCGGTCTGATAGTGGCTGTTAAGCCAGGCGGTATGCAGCACACGCTCGCTGGCCTTCCCGGAAATATCAGTGTGATTTTCCAGTACGATTTTATCCTGCGTCAGCGTTCCGGTTTTATCGGTGCAAAGGATATCCATCGCGCCAAAGTTCTGAATAGCATCAAGGTGCTTCACAATAACTTTCTGTTTTGAGAGCTTCACCGCCCCGCGCGCCAGCGTCGAAGTGACGATCATCGGCAGCATTTCCGGTGTTAAGCCGACGGCAACCGACAGCGCAAACAGCGCCGCTTCCCACCAGTCGCCTTTGGTATAACCGTTGATCAACAGCACGATCGGGGTCATCACCAGCATAAAGCGGATCAGCAGCATACTGACGCGGCTGATGCCTTTCTGGAACGCATTCGGCTCACTCTCCTGCTCGCTGACGCGCCCGGCCAGTTGACCAAACCAGGTGTGACCGCCCGTCGCCGTGACGATGGCCTGCGCCGAGCCGCTCACCACCGTGGTGCCCATAAAGCAGAGGGTATCGCACTCAAGCGGGTTCGCCTGTTGTGGGTCACGGCTGCGCGCGACTTTCTCGACCGGCAGAGATTCACCGGTGAGCGATGCCTGGGCCACAAAAAGGTCGCGCGCCTGCACAACACGCAGGTCTGCAGGGATCATGTCGCCCGCCGACAGTTTGACAATATCGCCCGGAACAAGCTGGTCGAGCGGTATTTCACACCAGCGGCTTTCGCCCTGAATATTCACCACCCGCAGCACAGTAGCGGTGTTGCTCACCATCGCTTTTAATGCGTCGGCGGCTTTGGTGGAGCGGGCTTCCTGCACAAAGTTAAGCAGTGTGGAAATCGCCACCATCAGCGCAATCACGCCAGCGGCGAAGAGATCTTCCGTCGAGTAGGACACGATGCCGAGCACCGTCAGCAGCAGGTTGAACGGATTGCGGTAGCAGCTCCACAGATGAACCCACCACGGCGCGGGCTTCTGCGCCGGGATCTGGTTATCGCCGTATTGCTCGCGTTTTGCCGCGACTTCGGCCTCGTTGAGCCCTTCAGGATGGGTGTCAAACGCATGCCAGACGGCTTCTTCCTCCATCATTGCCACTTTCAGGCAGTGCTGACTCAGAGAGTCCGGCATCGGTACGCCAGAGAGATTTTTGCCATCCGGCATCGGGTCACGCTGGACTAAACGGCGTGGCAGGTGGCGGCTAAGCTGTGCAAGCAGCTGCCGGGTCATATTTTTCAGCATAAAACGTCCCCCGCATCCGTAAAATACGGACGCAGCTCGGCTGACAGGCGCAACAAATTCTTGCCTGTCAGGCACTTAATTTTTCTACAGGGACATCGGGGATGTCACTGCCTCACGTGCTCGGTAAGGCAGCGAAAACTGACTTACCGGAAAATTACGCTCCCGTGTGGGAGAGGGGTGGGATCGGGATCCATACGGCCTCCGGTAAGATGAATGATGAAATATGCCGCACATTATAGGTATAAAACCATAATGTTTGTGACGGTTCGGGCGGTATAATACCTCCCGGCAACTAAACCGAACGTAAACCAGACTTTGCTCATTGCACATTGTTTGCGTAGGATGAAACACTGAGTCTGAAATAACATTTTATTAACACGGGAAACGAGATGCAGAACCGGCTGACCATTAAAGATATTGCACGCCTGAGCGGAGTGGGGAAATCGACCGTCTCCCGCGTGTTGAATAATGAAAGCGGCGTCAGCGATCGTACCCGTGAACGTGTTGAAGCGGTGATGAATCAACACGGTTTCTCACCTTCCCGCTCCGCGCGCGCTATGCGTGGGCAGAGCGATAAAGTGGTCGCCATTATCGTCACGCGCCTTGATTCACTTTCCGAAAACCTGGCGGTACAGACCATGCTGCCCGCCTTTTATGAGCAGGGTTACGACCCCATCATGATGGAAAGCCAGTTCTCACCCGAGAAAGTAGAAGAGCACCTGGGCATGCTGAAGCGACGTAACATCGACGGCGTGGTGCTGTTCGGCTTTACCGGCGTCAATGAAACCATGCTGGCGAACTGGCAGTCGTCGCTGGTGATGGTGGCGCGCGACGCGAAAGGTTTCGCCTCCGTATGTTATGACGACAAAGGCGCCATCAGCATCTTAATGCAGCGCCTCTACGACCAGGGGCATCGTCATATTAGCTATCTGGGCGTGCCCCACAGCGACATCACTACCGGCAAACGCCGCCACGATGCCTATCTCGCTTTCTGTAAAAAACACAAACTGAACCCAGTCGCCGCGCTGCCCGGTCTCACCATGAAGCAGGGTTTTGAATATGCCAGCAAAGTGATGACGCCGGACACCACCGCCCTGCTGTGCGCCACCGATACGTTGGCGCTGGGCGCGAGCAAATATTTCCAGCAGGAACGCATGGATTCCGTGCAGCTTGCCAGCGTCGGTAATACGCCGCTGATGAAGTTTCTGCACCCGGAAATAATCACCGTCGATCCCGGTTATGCCGACGCAGGACGCCAGGCGGCAGAACAGCTGATAGGCCAGATAACCGGACGCGCCGAACCGCGTCAAATTATTATTCCCGCCAACCTCATCTAAGCCTGAACGCGTAAATTATGTGATCCTCGCTGCGTTTCGGGAACGTTCCCATTTTCCAAAAATCGGTTAACGGATAGGCTACAGCTCAGGTCATCAACACAATATCTCTCCTCGGCACTGAGGTTTTCATAATGAGTAAAATAAATCAGCAGAACATCGATAAACTTATCGAGCTGGTCGGCGGGCGCGATAACATCGCTACCGTCAGCCACTGCATTACCCGCTTACGCTTTGTCCTCAACAACCCGGCAAAAGCCGATCCGAAAGCCATCGAAGAACTGCCGATGGTGAAAGGCTGCTTCACCAATGCCGGTCAATTTCAGGTCGTCATCGGTACCGAAGTCGGCGATTACTACAGCGCGCTAATCGCCTCAACCGGCCAGGCGGCGGCAGATAAAGAGCAGGCCAAACTGGCGGCGCGCCAGAACATGAAGTGGCATGAACGTATGATCTCGCACTTCGCGGAGATCTTCTTCCCGCTGCTGCCGGCGCTGATTAGCGGGGGTTTGATCCTCGGTTTCCGCAACGTGATCGGCGATCTGCCGATGAGTAACGGTCAGACGCTGGCGCAAATGTACCCGTCGCTGCAAAGCATCTACGATTTCTTATGGCTGATTGGCGAGGCCATCTTCTTCTATTTACCGGTGGGTATCTGCTGGTCGGCGGTACGCAAAATGGGCGGTACGCCGATTCTGGGTATCGTACTCGGCGTTACGCTGGTCTCCCCGCAGTTGATGAACGCCTACCTTCTGGGTCAACAGGTGCCGGAAGTGTGGAACTTCGGCCTGTTTACCATTGCGAAAGTCGGCTATCAGGCGCAGGTGATCCCGGCGCTGCTGGCGGGCCTGGCGCTCGGCTATATTGAAACGCGCATGAAGCGCATCGTGCCGGATTACCTCTATCTGGTGATTGTGCCGGTCTGCTCGCTGATTCTGGCGGTCTTCCTTGCTCACGCCTTTATCGGCCCGTTTGGCCGCATGATTGGCGACGGCGTCGCCTTTGCTGTGCGTCACCTGATGACCGGCAGCTTCGCACCGGTTGGCGCTGCGCTGTTCGGCTTCCTGTACGCGCCGCTGGTGATCACCGGCGTTCATCAGACGACGCTTGCCATCGACATGCAGATGATTCAGAGCATGGGTGGCACGCCGGTGTGGCCGCTGATTGCGCTCTCTAATATTGCGCAGGCTTCGGCGGTCGTGGGCATCATTATTTGCAGCCGTAAACAGAACGAGCGTGAAATTTCCGTACCTGCCGCCATCTCCGCTTTCCTCGGCGTAACCGAACCGGCCATGTACGGCATCAACCTGAAGTATCGTTTCCCGATGCTGTGCGCCATGGTCGGTTCCGGCCTCGCGGGTCTGCTGTGCGGCCTGAGCGGCGTCATGGCAAACGGAATTGGCGTCGGCGGCCTGCCGGGCATTCTTTCCATCCAGCCAACCTACTGGCAGGTCTTTAGCCTGGCGATGCTGATTGCCATTGTTATTCCAATCATTCTCACCTCGGTGGTTTACCAGCGTAAACACCGTCAGGGCACCTTGCAGATTGTTTAATGTTTTCACTTTGGGGCGCCCTTGCGCCCCTTCGCATTTCAGGACAGCACTATGAATATTCTTCCCCACTGGTGGCAGAACGGCGTTATTTATCAAATTTATCCGAAGAGTTTTCAGGACACGACCGGCAGCGGCACCGGTGATTTACGCGGCGTAACCTACCGCCTCGACTATCTGAAAAAACTGGGCGTTGACGCCATCTGGCTGACCCCTTTCTATGTCTCACCGCAGGTCGATAACGGCTACGATGTGGCGAACTACACCGCCATCGATCCGGCCTACGGCACGCTGGACGATTTCGATGAACTGGTGGCCGAGGCGAAAGCGCGCGGTATTCGCATCGTGCTGGATATGGTGCTCAACCACTCCTCCACGCAGCACGCCTGGTTCCGCGAATCGTTGAATAAAGCGAGCCCATACCGCGAATTCTACATCTGGCGTGACGGCGAACCGGGCATCCCGCCCAACAACTGGCGCTCGAAATTTGGCGGCAACGCCTGGCAGTGGCACGCGGAGAGCGAGCAATATTATCTGCACCTGTTTGCGCCGGAGCAGGCGGATCTCAACTGGGAAAACCCGGCAGTACGTGCCGAGCTGAAAAAAGTGTGCGAGTTCTGGGCCGATCGCGGCGTCGACGGCCTGCGTCTCGATGTAGTGAACCTGATTTCAAAAGATCAGGCTTTCCCTTCTGACCCGGACGGCGATGGTCGTCGTTTCTATACGGATGGCCCGCGTGCCCATGAGTTTTTGCAGGAGATGAGCCGCGATGTCTTTACGCCGCGCGAGTTAATGACCGTCGGCGAGATGTCGTCAACCTCGCTGGAAAACTGCCAGCAGTACGCCGCGCTGGATGGGCGTGAGCTCTCGATGACCTTTAACTTCCACCACCTGAAAGTCGATTATCCCGGCGGCGAAAAATGGACGCTGGCGAAGCCGGACTACGTCGCCCTGAAAGCACTGTTCAGCCACTGGCAGCAGGGCATGCATAATCGCGCCTGGAATGCGCTGTTCTGGTGTAACCACGATCAGCCGCGCATTGTTTCGCGCTTTGGCGATGAAGGCGAGTATCGCCTGCCCGCCGCCAAAATGCTGGCCATGGTGCTGCACGGTATGCAGGGCACGCCTTATGTTTATCAGGGCGAAGAGATTGGCATGACCAACCCGCATTTCACGCAGATCACCGATTATCGCGACGTGGAGAGCCACAATATGTTCGCCGAGCGCTTAGCGCAGGGCCAGGATGCGCAAACCTTACTGGCGATCCTCGCCAGTAAATCACGCGATAACAGCCGCACACCGATGCAATGGAATGGCGACGCGCACGGCGGGTTCACCACCGGTACGCCGTGGATCGCCCTGTGCGACAACTATGAAGCGATCAACGTCGATACAGCGCTGAACGATCCGAATTCGGTGTTCTACACCTATCAGCAATTGATCGCGTTACGTAAAACCACGCCGATTCTGACGTGGGGTGATTATCAGGATCTTCTGCCCGATCACCCCGCTTTGTGGTGCTATCGCCGTCAATGGAAGGGGCAAACGCTGCTGGTTGTCGCCAACCTTAGCGCAGAACTTCAACACTGGCAGCCAGACGCCGCTCACGGCGAATGGACGGCATTAATCAGCAACTATGACGAAGTGGCAAGTGCACCGTCTGAAATGACGCTACGGCCTTTTGAAGCGGTCTGGTGGCTACAAAATTAACCCTCTCAACCGGCGACTCCCGGTCGCCGGCTCCCGACAAATCCTACTGTTTTTGTTGAATTTTTAAGCAAAACTCAGCACTGCAATATTTACATTAGCCGTAGCGCCCGCCATCTGTACGCTTCGATTTTTACTTTGTCCTACATCAATAAAATCGCAAACTTGTTTGATGCAAATCACTATATATAGACCTTAGAATGCTCGCCGACCCAACATATTGGGTTTATCGTCTACAATATCACCATACCCTTCCAATGAAGAAAGGGGGTGAGATGTGGATAAATTTGACTGGAGAAGCGCTAACACGCGGGCAGGCTTTGTAAATCTCGCCCCCGCCCCGACTTCAGTTCTGTGGATAACCTGTTTTTATAATGGAGTGATCATGACACCGCATGTGATGAAACGCGATGGCTGTAAAGTGCCGTTCAAATCAGAGCGCATCCAGGAAGCTATCCTGCGTGCCGCTAAAGCAGCGGGAGTCGATGACGCAGACTATTGCGCCACCGTCGCGGCAATCGTAAGCGAGCAGATGCAAGGCCGTAGCCAGGTTGATATCAACGAGATCCAGACCGCGGTTGAAAACCAGCTGATGTCTGGCCCGTATAAGCAGCTGGCGCGCGCCTATATCGAATATCGCCATGACCGCGATAGCCAGCGTGAAAAGCGTGGCCGCCTGAACCAGGAAATTCGCGGTCTGGTTGAGCAAACCAACTCGGCGCTGCTCAATGAAAACGCCAATAAAGACAGTAAAGTGATCCCTACCCAGCGTGACCTGCTGGCCGGTATCGTCGCGAAGCACTACGCCCGTCAGCACCTGCTGCCGCACGACGTGGTGATGGCGCACGAACGCGGCGTTATCCACTATCACGACCTTGATTACTCCCCGTTCTTCCCGATGTTCAACTGCATGTTGATCGACCTGAAAGGAATGCTAACGCAGGGCTTTAAAATGGGTAACGCGGAAATCGAGCCGCCGAAATCCATCTCTACCGCGACGGCCGTTACCGCGCAGATTATCGCGCAGGTGGCCAGCCACATTTATGGCGGCACCACCATTAACCGTATCGATGAAGTTCTGGCCCCGTTCGTGACCGCCAGCTTCAATAAACATCGCCAGACCGCTGAGGAGTGGCAGATTCCGGACGCAGAAGGCTACGCGCACTCCCGCACTGAGAAAGAGTGCTACGACGCCTTCCAGTCGCTGGAATATGAAGTCAATACGCTGCATACCGCCAACGGCCAAACGCCGTTCGTCACCTTCGGTTTTGGTCTCGGCACCAGTTGGGAATCACGCCTGATTCAGCAGTCCATTCTGCGTAATCGCATTGCGGGCCTCGGCAAAAACCGTAAAACCGCCGTGTTCCCGAAACTGGTGTTCGCCATCCGCGACGGCCTGAACCACAAACCGGGCGATGCCAACTACGACATCAAACAGCTGGCGCTGGAATGCGCGAGCAAGCGCATGTACCCGGACATCCTCAACTACGACCAGGTTGTGAAAGTTACCGGTTCGTTCAAAACGCCAATGGGTTGCCGCAGCTTCCTCGGCGTGTGGGAAAACGAAAACGGCGAGCAGATCCACGATGGCCGTAATAACCTCGGCGTGATCAGCCTGAACCTGCCGCGCATCGCGCTGGAAGCGAAAGGCAATGAAGACGCGTTCTGGAAACTGCTGGACGAACGTCTGGTGCTGGCACGTAAAGCGCTGATGACCCGCATCGCGCGTCTGGAAGGCGTGAAAGCGCGCGTGGCCCCGATCCTGTATATG
Organism: Pseudocitrobacter faecalis; assembly: GCA_003315335.1. GTDB lineage: Bacteria > Pseudomonadota > Gammaproteobacteria > Enterobacterales > Enterobacteriaceae > Pseudocitrobacter > Pseudocitrobacter faecalis. The sequence goes on along the minus strand of QNRL01000005.1, from coordinate 110,022 downwards.
GAAGGCGCATGCGGCGTGCGTTTGCAGGCTGACGATGACGTCTCTGAAATCTTCAAAAACGGTCGTGCGTCTATCTCGCTGGGTTATATCGGTATTCACGAAACCATCAACGCGCTGTTTGGTAATCAACACGTTTATGACAATGAAGCGCTGCGCGCCAAAGGCACTGCCATTGTTGAACGTCTGCGCCAGGCCGTTGACCAGTGGAAAGATGAAACCGGCTACGGCTTCAGCCTCTACAGCACACCAAGTGAAAACCTGTGTGACCGCTTCTGCCGCCTTGATACTGCCGAATTCGGCGTGGTACCGGGCGTGACCGATAAAGGTTACTACACCAACAGCTTCCACCTGGACGTGGAGAAAAAAGTTAACCCGTACGACAAAATCGACTTTGAAGCCCCGTATCCGCCGCTGGCGAACGGCGGTTTCATTTGCTACGGCGAGTACCCAAACATTCAGCACAACCTGAAAGCGCTGGAAGACGTCTGGGATTACAGCTACCAGCACGTGCCGTACTACGGCACCAACACGCCGATTGATGAATGCTATGAGTGCGGCTTTACCGGTGAGTTCGAGTGTACCAGCAAAGGCTTCACCTGCCCGAAATGCGGTAACCACGACGCGTCCCGCGTGTCGGTCACCCGCCGCGTGTGCGGTTACTTAGGCAGCCCGGATGCGCGTCCGTTTAACGCCGGTAAGCAGGAAGAAGTGAAACGCCGCGTGAAACACCTCGGCAACGGGCAGATCGGTTAAACGGCTGCCCCTCACCCCGTCCCTCTCCCCAAGGGAGAGGGAGAAAACCACGACGACCTCTATGATCTGCCCGGTCGGTTCCCTCTCCCTGCGGGAGAGGGTTAGGGTGAGGGCCACAACCCGCACCATACTCAATAAGAAAAATCATGAATTATCATCAGTACTACCCCGTCGATATCGTCAATGGCCCCGGCACGCGCTGCACGCTGTTTGTGGCGGGATGCGTACATGAATGCCCCGGCTGCTACAACAAAAGCACCTGGCGCGTGAATTCCGGCATGCCGTTCACGACTGAAATGGCCGACCGTATCATCGCCGATCTCAACGACACACGCGTGAAACGTCAGGGAATTTCACTCTCCGGTGGCGACCCATTGCATCCGCAAAACGTACCGGAAATTCTCAAACTGGTTAAGCGCATCCACGCGGAATGCCAGGGAAAAGATATCTGGGTATGGACCGGCTACAAGCTGGACGAACTGAACGCTGCGCAAATGGAAGTGGTCGATCTCATCAACGTGCTGGTCGACGGTAAATTTGTGCAGGATTTAAAAGACCCGGCCCTTATCTGGCGCGGCAGCAGCAATCAGGTAGTGCACCACCTGCGTTAAACAAGGGGCGTCGCCCGCCCCTCTTCAAAACCGACTCACGCACTCCATCGCCACGGTTTTAAACTCCGCAAAATCCCGGCAGCTGCACAGCCGCGCCATTGCGCGTTCGCGCAGGAAGGTGACAAAAATATCGTAGATCGCCATCGCCTCTTCATACTCGCGTTTGCTGATCGCAAGCAGGAAGATGACGTGCGCGGTTTCCTCGCCCCATGCAATTCCCTGCGGCGCCAGCACCGTGTAGACCACTGTTTTTTGTGCCAGCAATCCCAGGGCGTGAGGCAGCGCGATGCCGTCGCCGAGCATGGTGCTGACGATGGCTTCACGTTCTACAACTGAAGCGTGGAACTCGGCGTCAACAAAGCCTTCATCATGAAGCTGAGCGCAAAGTTCGCTAAATAAGGTCTGTTGGTCGATATCGCCGTCGATAATGCGAAAATGTGCCGCATCGAAATATTTGTTCAGCATCCACGGACGGGTGCGGTCTACCAGCACCAGTTTGCCGATCTGTTCAAGCTGAAACTCGGTCGGGAACGGCGCAATCGTGACTACCGGTTTATCTTTTTCATTGATGCGCGCGGTCGAGATAACGAAGTCTTCACTGATGCTTTCCCGCTGTTCGTAATCACGCAGCGAGAGCACATCGGTCACGTCAATCTGCGGATATTTACGCTGCAGCACCGCTTCAATCATGCGCACCATCGCCGTACTGGTGTCGCACACCAGCAAGACGCGCGGCTGGCGCTGATAGCCAATGTTGTAGTGCCGCTCCAGCCCTACGCCGATGTGCAGTACCAGGAACCCAACTTCGTTTTCACTGATGGTGTACGGCGTGTATTTTCCCCAGCTCGATACCGCCGCCAGGGTCATATCCCACGCCATCGGGTAGTGCTGTTTGATGTTATCCAGCAACGGGTTAGGAATCATGATTTGATAGCGCACGCGGGTGATCATGGTTTTAATATGGGTGAGCAGATCCGCATGCAACTGGTCGTCGTTTTGCAGGTTATAGTTATAGTGGCTGTTGATGTAGCTGAGGATATAGTCCACCAACGCTTCGGCGTCGTCGGCGCTGATAGCGCTTGGCGAAACCTGCTGCGTCTGACGTGCGGAAATATGCACGCACAGCCAGGCTTTTTCAGAGTCGGCCAGCGGTTTACCGGCAAGCGCCTGAATCGCTGCGGCAATATCCCGCGCCGCGTCGCGCACGTTCTGCGATACCTCTTCTTCTGCCGCAAATTCTGCCAGCGGGAATCCTTCACTGATGCGGCGTACCGCCACCGCGCAGTAAAGACGAATGAAGCGTTCACCTTCGTCGGTCAGGCGAATCGCATAGCGAGTGAGCGTTTCCTGCAACGTCGCGGTAAGCGAGGTGATGGCCCCCGCATTGAGCGCTTCCGCCATCAGTTGCGCATTAAACCCTTCCTGCTGAGGCAGTTCCCAGAGGATATCCGTCAGGCAGGCGCGAATAGAGACTTCACTGCCAAACAGCTTCATGCCGTGACGCGGACGCGTCTCGAGCGTCAACTGATAGCGCTGAAAACGCTCACGCACGGCGATCATGTCATTTTGCAGCGTGGCGCGGCTGACAAACCACTCATCCGCCAGATCTTCCAGCTTGAGAGAAAATGCGGACGTAAGAAAGCGCACCGCCAGCGAATGTTCGCGCTCACTGGCGGTACGTGGAATACGCAGCGTACTCGGCGCGCTCTCTTCCAGTTTTTGGTAACGATTTGGGTCACTGATATTGAGCTGATAACCGCTGCCGCGCGTCAGCGTAAACTGCGCGCCATAGCTCTCCAGTAAGGCATTAAGCGCCGAGATATCGGCGCGAACGGTACGGGTGGAAACGGACAATCGTGCAGCCAGCTCATCCTGCGGCAAAACTTCGTTTTGCAGTAAATTGAACAGTTGGGCTAAACGTTGGTTGGGGAATCGCACGTCAGTTTCCTTATTACGCCTCAGGGGTTAAACGAAATCACCATCTGCGATGGGCTGCCGACCGATGTGTATTCAGGGACAAATGTCAGCGTGCCATCGTCAGGCGCGACGCGAAAACGGGTGATGTTATCGCTGCGCTGATTCATTACGTACAGCCAGCGGCCCTCGCTATCCAGCGTCAGGCTGCGCGGGTAGTCGCCTCGCGTCCATATATTATCATTATGAATCAATGAGCCATCATTCATAACCGTGAAGTGAGCAATACTGTTGTGCAGACGATTGGCAACATAGAGCTGTTTTCCGTCAGCGCTGATTGCCAGCCCGGCGGCGAAGCTGGTTCCCTGATACGCTTTCGGCAGCGATGACACCGTTTTCCCTTCCTGGAGTTGCCCGGTTGCTGCATCCAGGTGGTAATGCGTCAGCGTAGAAGACTCTTCGTTGATCACAAAAAGCCCATCGCCTTTTGCTGTAAACACAAAATGACGCGGCCCCGCACCCGGTGACGACGCATTGATGAACGGCGGCGTGTTAGGGATCAACGTGCCGTTCTTTTCATCCAGACGATACTGGTAGATCCGATCGAGGCCCAGATCGGTAGAAAAAACATATTTCCCGCTGGGATCGGCGGCGATCATGTGGGCATGCGGGCCGTTATGATCGCTGGCGGCAAAACTGCCGTTAACCGCAGCAGCAGGTTTCGCGGCGCCAGGATCACCCGCATCCTGATGAAAATCGCTGGCCTCCGCCAGACTGCCATCAGCGTTCACCGGCAACATCGCCACGGAACCGCTGACGTAATTCGCCACCAGCAGATGTTTTCCGCCAGGCGTCAATGAGAGATATACCGGGCCCGCGCCGCCAGATGAAACCTGATTCAGCTTATGGAGAGCGCCCTTCTCATCCACCCGCAGCGCCTGCACCACGCCCTTCTCTTCTTCGCTCGCGACATACAGGGTTTTGCCATCGGCAGAGACGGTAAGCTGCGCGGCGTTGGGCAGCGTGCTGACCAGGGTTTTGTCGCTTAACGCCCCGGTTTTGCTGTCGAGGGTGAAGCGGTAAACGCCTTCGCCGTTGGGGTTGTAGGTGCCCACCCACGCGTATTGCGTCTGCGCGATGGCGGTTGTAGCAAGCAGAGAAAGTGAAGCGACAAGCAGGTGGCGGGATGGGTGCATGGTGGCTCCTTGGGAATGGTGTGGTGAGTTCCCCCCTCACCCCGGCCCTCTCCCACAGGGAGAGGGTGAAAACCAGCGCAGGTATTTCACATTTGCACTGTCCGTCCCCTCTCCCTGTGGGAGAGGGTTAGGGTGAGGGGGCCCTTATTACTTCACTAACGCCTTCGTCATCTCCAGCAGCGCGCGCACGTCGTCCGGGCGAGTGTTGCCGCTGGCTTTATCAATAATAGAACTGTAGATGTGCGGGATGATTTTGCTTACGCCAGCATCGAGGGCAATTTGCAGGATCTCGCTGAAGTTCTCCAGATCGATCCCACCCGTTGGTTCCAGCCAGAAGTCATGACGCGCGCAGGCTTCGGCCACCGCTTTATACTCATCCCGGCACTTCAGTCCACCCATCGGGAAGTATTTGATTGAGCTGCCGCCCATATCTTTCAGCAGGGCGATCGCCGTTTCAACCGGCACGATGCCATCCGGCGCGGTGCTGCTCAGTGGCCCGGTGGAGATTTTCACCATGCCCGGCGTGCCGGTTGGCGAGACAAGGCCGTTCACCACGGTGTCGTTCTGCCCTAGCAGCGCACGGCTGGTTCCGACACCGGTGAAGACCTGGTTGACGTGCTGCGGCTGCACTTCAGCGGAGATGGCGCTGACCATTGCCGACTGATTCGGGTCGCCCGCACCCAGGCCAACGGAGAGCGCATTATCAATCCGCGCCGCGTAATCACGCATATCCGCTACGGCACTGGCCACATCCGGGTAATTTTTGGAGAGCACGCCCACCAGCACATGACCTTCCGCCGCTTCATAAATCTCGCTGGCGTTCTCTTTGCTGCCTGCCAGAACGTTCAGGCAGACGCGGTCACGGTAAAAGTTTGGGGTCAGTTTCATGCGTTAATCTCCTGTTTAATCACTTCAGCAATACGGCGGGCAACAATATCCAGTTGCGCCTGGTCAACACTGCGCACGTCGGCTTCGATAATGCCTTCGTTGGCTTTATAGCCACGGAAGTAGATGGCGTACTGCCCCTGCTTGAGCGCATCGACCAGCTCGCCCGTGCCAATACCGGTAACGGCTTCGTCGAATTTAATTTCGGTACGCGCGATGTCACGCCCGGCGCTATCCCAGACCACGCGCGCGGATACACCGTTGAGCGTATTCAGTGCGTCGATAAACGGCGTCATCTTCGCCACCATTTCAGCACCGCTCTCTTTCGTTGCGGTAAGATAATGTTCAATGGCGCAAGTCAGGCCGAGAATGCCCTCTTTGCCCACTTTCATCGCGCGGCCAATGCCCGCTGACTGGCGTTTTACCCACTCGACATACTGGGTTTTGCCGATCACCAGCCCGCTGGTTGGCCCTTCGATGGCTTTCGCACCGCTGTAAATGACCAGGTCTGCACCCGAACGGTAGTAGCATTGCAGGTCTTCTTCCGCCGCCGCATCGACGATCAACGGTAGATTGTGCTTGCGAGCGACAACAACCGCCTGCTCAACGCTGAGCATGCTTTTCTGCACGCAGTGGTGAGATTTGATATACAGGATAGCCGCCGTGCGCGGGGTAATTGCCGCCGCCAGTTGTGCTGCGGAACATTCGTTAGCGTAGCCTGCTTCCACCAGTTTGCCGCCGCCCAGCGCAACCATGGTGCCCACTGGCGCACCGAAGTTGACGTTATGACCTTTGGGCAGGACGATTTCGTTGTTCTCAATCGGCGTGACGTGCAGGTTTTCCAGCAGCCAGTCGCTGTCTTTTACCAGCACCGCCGCCACGGACTGCGCAATGCCTGCCGACGCACAGGAGACCACCGTCGCCCCTTCCACATCCAGCAAATTAGCAATGTACTCGCCGGTTTTATTGACCAGGTCTTTCATCTCGAAATACTGGTTCATGCCGTCCATCGCCGCCTGTACCACTTCCGGGCGCGGGGTTGAAACACCCAGCGCGGTCATGCGGCCAGAGGTGTTAATCACTTGCTTTAAATTGTATTTCTCAAAAATCGAAGGCATTTTCTGCACTCCCTTGTTCGGTCATATAGCCCTTGCCTGCACGCACGGCAGCCAGTGGCACCAGAATTTTGTCAGCCTGAAGCGAAACGTTTTCCGCATCGGTCAGGCTCATCGGTTGATCTTTCACGGTGAAGATCGTCAGATCCGCGTCCATCCCCGGCGCCAGGCGACCTTTGCGGGTCAAGCGCAGCCCTTCAGCGGCATGCGTGGTCACGCAGGCAATCACCTGCGGCAGCGACAGGCCAATGGCGAGGAATTTGGACATTACCAGCGCCAGCGAACGTACCGGGCCGTCGATGCGGTTACGGCAGTAGATATCGGAACTGATGGTGTGCGGCAGAATGCCCATCGCGATGGCGCGTTTCGCTACCTCAAAGCTAAAGCTGGCGGTACCGTGGCCGACATCAAGACGAACGCCACGCTTGAGCGCACGCGTAATCGATGCGCGCAGTTCGCCTTCCGGCGTCAGGATGCGGTTCGGTTTGCCGTTGTAGCAGTGGGTAATGATGTCGCCAGAACTCAGCAGGTCGGCAATCTCATCCAGATTCGGCGGGTTGTTGCCGATATGCACCATCAGCGGCAAATCGCCGTTGGCTTTCTGCATCGCTTTCGCATGTTCCAGCGGCGTGATGCCGTTTTCACCCACGACACTGCTGCTCATCCGTGCCTTCAGCCCGACGATAAAATCAGGGTGGCGTTTCACCGCCTGGTGTACCGCGTCGGCGTCGATATTGGCCATATTGGCCAGCTCGTTCTGGGCAATCAGCCCGACGCGCGAGATATTCAGCAGCGCGTAAACGTCAGTCGCCGCCTGGCGTGTAAGTTCATAGAATTCATCCACGTCATCTGCCCCGGTGCTACCGGCATCGATAACGGTCGTCACGCCAGTGGCGATGCCTACGCTATCGGGTTCGTCGTGATAAATCGGTGATTTCGGGTAGCAGTGAACGTGGGAGTCAATCCAGCCCGCGCTGACGTAGTAGTTGCCGTGCAGATCAATGGTTTTCTTTGCGGGTGACGTCAGGTCACCCAGCGCGTGGATTAAGCCATCCTGAATGGCGATATCGGTCAGGGTATCGTCGACGAGGCGCGCACCGCGCAGGAGTAAATCAAACATCTCATTCTCCTGAGAGAGCGGGCGTTTTCACGCCCGCGGGGAGTTAGCTAATCGCGATTGGGAACAGTGCACCAAACAACATTGCACCCAGAATCGCACCGCCGGTAATCGGCTTTTGCCAGAGGTAGAAAAGCAGCGCGCCAAGCAGGGAACCGATACCGATTGGAATGGAGGCGGTCATCGCGCTGAGAATAATCAATGGGCCAAGGAAGCGGCCAGAGGCGTTACCTGCGCCCATCATCACGTCGGCCCCGTAGGTCGAGTCGCTCTGATTAATGGTGAACTTACGCGCCAGAATAATGACGTAACCAATCGCCAGGCCAATCACCAGGCCGGTAATCAGTGAAGCGATAAAGTTGGTCACCGGGAACATGATGCCCGCGCCCAGCAGCAGCGCCGGAACGCCGAGGCCGACGCCGGTTTGGATCGCGCCGCCGATGTCCAGAATCCCCACCAGCGAGCCTTCGATGATGCGGGCAAACAGGAAGCTTGCGCCAAACGCCGCCACCGCGCCGTAAGCACCGGTATCAATCCCGGCGCGCAGCATGGAGACAAACGCCACTTCGTTAAATGCGCCGATGCCGTAGAGGTAGTACATGTGCGTCCCGGCGAACACGCCGGAGGAGAGCAGGCCAACAAAGATCGGGAACGACCAGTCGGCATACCAAAAACCTTTATTCTGTTCCATTTCGAGGCTCCCGTTATTTGCCGCTGAGCGAGTTGTGGATCAGATCGAGCCAGTTCGGCACGGTCAGATGGAAGGATTCGATCATCTTCATGTCGAAGCCGCGGAAGAAGGCGCTCAGGACAAACAGCACCACGATGGCGCTCATCATCACTTTGGTGATGCGGTTCCAGCCGCTCTCTTCAACACCTTTACCAATCAGAATACCCAGCACCAGACCTGGCACGGCGTTCCCCATGATCATCTGCGCCGCGCCGCCAAAGACGGTGGCCCAGAAGCCGGATTTTTTACCCGCGTCGATCGCCGCCAGCCAGAAGATAACCGGCATCACCGTATTCACCAGCAGGTTCGCTGCCGGAACCAGTACCTTCACAGCGGTCACCTGGAGTGATTCGGGTACTGAGGAAGCGGTTAAGTTGAGGAAGGTGACAACCAGCATGCCGATCACGCCGCAGGCAATCGCCATTTTCTTCGGATCGTGCAGCGTCTCGCCAACGTTACGGTTTTTGATCATCAGTGCCGCCGCGCCCCAGTTCGGGATGATGCGGTGGTCAACGTCCTGGGTAAATGAACCTGCTGCAACGGAAGAGGCCCAGGCGTTAAAGAAGAAGCCAAGGCCAAAGGAGAAGTGTGACGCCGGGTCGCCTTCACAGGAGTTCAGCTCCCCCAACGTACGAAACGCGCCCATACCTTGCGTGGTAGGCGCATGGAACATGCGTGCAGCACCGGCCCCTACACCGACGCCAACCAGGCCGCCGATAATGAGCGATTTTATTAATATAATTAAGAACATCAGTCTGCCCTTCTGTGTGATTTAGCTCTGCGTGACGAAATCCACGTTGTCGAGATTGATGGCGGTCACGTTGACGGTCACGTCCAGCTCCACGCTGTAGGTGCGTCGTTCCCGGCGCAAAAAGAAGAATAAGAACGCTTCTTTGCGCACCGCTTCATACGCATGAACAACCTGCACATCCTGTGGCTCAATACGCAGTAAGATGTGCGGTGTATCTTTCATCACCGCGGCCTGGACATGGTTTAGCGCGTCGGCAAAGGCGCGCGCTTTGGCGTCGCCTTTCCCTTTGACTCTCACCGTTTTGGTGAATTGTTGTTTCATACTCACGCGCCGTACTTCTTCTGCCACGCCTGTACCAGACGCTCGCCCAGCTCTTCTTTATCCATAAAACCGAAGCCCAGCACGTTGCAGCCTTCATTAATCGCGGTGACGCCTTCATCAACAGAGCGCATGCCGTATTTGGCTTTGTAGCCATATTTGGTCTGGGCGGTGATTGCACCTGCACCGCCGCTGCCGCAGAAAGAGATACCAAAAGTGGCGTTTTCCGCTTTCATGACATCGCCCAACTTCATATCTGCCGCCACGCCCGGGACAACAACCGCGCGACCACCGGCTTTCTCAACGCCTGCGGCCACTTTCTGGCCTTTGCCTAAACGATCGCCAATCACAACGGTAATCTGTTCCATGTTTTGCTCCTTAAAGGTTTTCTTTTGCGACTTCGAAGTGAACGGAAAGCAGCCAGGACTCTTCGTCAGGAAGATTGCCAAACTGCGCGACCACTTCGCGGGCAAGTTGCATTGATTCTGGTGAAATTTCGTCGAACAGGCTGGCATCTACCTCTGGCAGTGGCTCACCGGTCACAGACCGATGCGCCATTGCGCGCAGGTGGGAAGTCAGCATCTGTTCCTGTACGTCGTTGGGGATAATGTTGTGGCTGCGTAACAGGGCGAAAACCTGCTTCAGCATGGTGTCGGCAAGCTGTTCTGTTTGCGCTGCCGGTTCCACATCATTGTTCACTACCGCTGCATTCATCACTCGTCTTACCCCGTTAATGGCTCTGGGTTCAAAGTAACGATGCGCGTTGCAGGTTTGTAGCGAGTTGTTTTCCACTTCAAAGTGGAAAGGCGAAGGAGGCCAGTGATCTGTGCCACAAAATTTGCGGTTTTAACGATTTATCGGCGGAAAAGCGTGATATTCATCACGCGAATATGTCCTGAAATGGAAATTTAATGGGGGAAAACGTGTGGTGGATTTGTGCAAAATTGTGAGGTGGATAAGGTTTGCTTATGTGCGGTGTCATTGCCGGATGCGCTTCGCTTATCCGGCCTACGAGGGCGGTGATTTGTAGGCCGGATAAGCGAAGCGCATCCGGCATAAAAACGAGCGCTATTTTGGAATTTGCAAGATAATATTATCCAAATCCCTGTCGCTGTATTTATCAGTAAGCTCAATAAAAGCCACCCCCGCTTTTCGGCAGGCTTCCTTTTTTACCGCATCGCGCTGAATGGCATTTCCCTGATAATGGCCACTCCCCTGATACTCAATGACCACGAGCGGATCGCCATAAGGCGAAATAATAACAAAGTCGACGCGTTTATTATTGACGCAGAAATAGGCGCTTTTATTCGGGGAACTAATAATTTCCCCCATACTGACCTGCGTAAAAAGTCGATAGCCCGGTCGGTTAGCCTTTAGCAGCGGCTCCAGGCGAACAAAGAGTCCATATTCCTCTTTGTTCATCAGTTTACTTTTGTGGAAGTCACTACGGGCGACAATATCGAGTTGGTTTTCAGATTGCTTAACAGTTTTTCGTTTTCTTTTTGGGGATATTTTATTAGTGATAGCTATTAATAATACAGCACCAATAAATATAAAGAATAATTTTGAATATAAAGCCGTGGTAAATAGTTTAAATGCTTCCAGTCCATTCATGTTAAATGACTTAATCCGTTTAAGATTAATATATATTAACAGAGAACAACAAAAATAAAAAAGGCGGTGATATCACCGCCTCCCTGGAATTAACGAAACTTCTTGTGGTTTTCGTTACGCGTGGCTTTAAACTCTTCTGCCGCCGCTTTGGCTTCCTGCACTTTGCCTTCATTAACAAGCTTCAGCGCGCCATCAATTTGCCCGACCAGGACATCAAAGCCGTGACGATAATCTTTCATCTCGGCGCTATCAGCCGCTTTGCTTTCCAGCTTCGGCGGGGTCTCTTTCTGGGCGTCCAGCGCGGCGGTACGCATTTCGGTGAGCGCCGCTTTCAGCTCAGTCGCATCCGAAGTGCTCTCCACCACTTTGAGGTTTTTCGCCAGCGTATCCATATCCTCTTCGAGATCGGCGAACGCAGGTGCTGCCGCGCCCAACGCAAGAGAGGATACGGCCAACATTGCTAAGAGTTTTTTACGCATTGCTCACTTCCTTTTTTATTATTAAGCAATCAGACGCGGCAGGGCGCGTCCGTAAAAACCGGGCGTTATTGCCCGGCGATTTTCATCTCCGGCAGAAGCACGGAGCCACACTGGATATTGCTGCGCGTTTCGATATCGTCAGCAATCGTGACGATATTACGCCACATATCTTTCAGATTTCCTGCGATCGTAATCTCACTGACCGGATACTGGATCTCGCCATTTTCGACCCAGAAACCGGATGCACCGCGAGAATAGTCGCCGGTAATACCGCTGACACCTTGTCCCATCAATTCCGTGACGACAAGACCTGTCCCCATCTCTTTAAGCAACTTTTCAAAACTCAGGCCGCGACCGGCGATGCGCCAGTTGTGGATGCCGCCCGCGTGACCGGTGCTCTTCAGGCCCAGCTTACGCGCAGAGTAATTCGTCAGCAGCCACTGCATCAGCACGCCATCCTTGATGATGTCGCGGCGCTCAGTGCGCACACCTTCACTATCGAATGGCGTGGAGGCCAGCCCTTTCAGCAGGTGCGGGTGTTCTTCAATGGTGAGCCACTCCGGCAGAATCTGCTTACCGAGAGAATCGAGCAGGAAGGTCGATTTGCGATACACCGAACCACCGGCAATCGCACCGACCAGATGACCAAACAGACCGGTTGCCACTTCGTTGGCGAAAATCACCGGCGCTTTCATGGTAGAGAGTTTACGCGGCGACAGACGTGCCAGCGTGCGGCGAGCACACTCTTCACCAACGGCTTCCGGCGTTTGCAGGTCGCCCAACGCACGGCCAATGGTATAAGCGTAATCGCGTTCCATATCACCGTCGGATTCGGCTATCACACAGCTGGAGAGCGAGTGGCGCGTCGAGCAATAGCTTTGCAGCATGCCGTGGCTGTTACCAAACACTTTGATACCGTAGTGGCTGTTAAAGCTGCCACCTTCGGTATTGGTGATGCGTTTGTCAGCCTTCAGCGACGCCTGTTCCGCACGCGCGGCGTATTCAATGGCTTCATCCGGCGTCACTTCAGCCGGATGGAACAGGTCGAGATCCGGCGCATCGAAGGCCAGCAGATCTTTATCCGCAACGCCCGCGCACGGATCTGGTGAGGTATAGCGCGCAATATCCAGCGCCGCCTGAACCGTACGCGCGATGGCGTCCGGGCTAAGATCGGTTGAGGACGCGCTGCCCTTACGATTCTGGTGATAGACGGTGATGCCAAGCGCACCATCACTATTAAATTCAACGTTTTCCACTTCACCATAACGGGTGCTGACGCCAATGCCCGTGGTCTTACTCACCGCGACTTCAGCACCATCTGATTTGCCTGATGCCAGTTCCAGTGCGGTGGAGACAGCTTTTTCCAGCGCAATACGCTGTTCTGCAACTTGTGTGATTACTTTCATCGCCAATGCCATAATGTTAGGTAAAGTTACCTGAAGTCTAACAGAGAACCCTTTCTCAGTGTGCGCCCAAGCTGTTAGTATTAGCCTCTTTTTTAAGGAGCCTGAAATGACAAAGCAGCCCGAAGACTGGCTCGACGACGTGCCCGGTGATGATATCGAGGACGAAGATGATGAAATTATCTGGGTCAGCAAGAGTGAAATTAAACGTGATGCCGAAGAGCTGAAGCAGCTTGGCGGTGAGATCGTAGACCTGGGTAAAAACGCGCTGGATAAAATCCCGCTCGATGATGACCTGCGTGCCGCCATTGAACTGGCGCAGCGCATCAAGAAAGAAGGTCGCCGCCGCCAGATGCAGCTGATCGGTAAAATGTTGCGTAGCCGCGACGTCGAGCCGATTCGCCAGGCGCTGGATAAGCTGAAAAACCGCCACAATCAGCAGGTTGCCCTGTTCCATAAACTGGAACAACTGCGCGATCGTCTGATTGATAACGGTGATGAAGCGATGGATGAAGTCCTGAATCTGTGGCCGAATGCTGACCGTCAGCAACTACGTTCACTGATCCGCAACGCGAAGAAAGAGAAAGAAGGGAATAAGCCGCCGAAGTCTTCGCGTCTGATTTTCCAGTATCTGCGCGAACTGGCGGAGAACGAAGGGTAAGGCGGGAGCAGGTTTGTTCCCCCTCACCCCGGCCCTCTCCCGCAGGGAGAGGGCGAAAACAGGTGCGAACTTTTCCCTCTTCCACAGGGAGAGAGAGAAAACAGATGCGGACTGTTCCCTCTTCCACAGGGAGAGAGAGAAAACAGGTGCGAACTGTTCCCTCTCCCACAGAGAGAGAAAACAGTTGCGGACTGTTCCCTCTCCCTCAGGGAGAGGGTTAGGGTGAGGGTTGTTTCAGCCCCATCACCACCCCGCACAACCCCTCATTAAACCGCTGATACTCCGCCGCATCGATCCCCTGCGGGTAACTCAGCACCACCAGCTCATGGTCGGCAATCCCCTGATGATACGTCGGGTGCGCGTGCGCCCACGGGTTCGCGACAAAACCCATTGATTGATAAAACCGCAGCCGCCGATGAGCAACCTCCGTGGTAAGCGGGTCGATCTCCAGCACCGTTAACGGGGCACGGCTCAAAAGTTCAGCCAGCAAAATCTTGCCGTAACCTTTTGAACGTAACGCGCTATCAACCGCCAGATGCTCAATATAAAGCATCTCTCCCAGCCGCCAGCTACCGCTCATCCCCACAAATTGTTCATCGTCAAACCACGCTTCCAGCGTATAGCGAGGGTCGTTAAGTGCCTGCGCTTTCGCCGCAGGTTCACGCTGTTCATGCCACGGAAAAGCCTGCACGTAGAGCGCATCGACGCGCGCAAAAAGCGCCGAGTCTGTTGAAGTGAGTTTATGTGCCGAAAGCATCCACGTTCTCCGCTGAAATTTGCCAATAAAAAAGCCAACCGGTTTCCCGGTTGGCTGCGCAGAAACCTGACCTGAGTGAGGTTACTGTTGTTGCTGTTCCGCTTTTTTCGCCAGGCCGTCCAGCAGTTTCTGGTGGATACCACCAAAGCCGCCGTTGCTCATCACCAGAATGTGATCGCCCGGATGCGCGGTTTTCAGCACCATGTCTACCAGCGTATCGACGTCGGCGCTCCAGTGCGCAGGCTGCACGCAGGCTTCCGCCACTTCGGCCACCTGCCACGGAATGTGCTGCGGCTGAAGCAGGAAGACTTCATCCGCGCGGCCCAGCGACGGGGCGAGATCGTCTTTGCAGACGCCCATTTTCATGGTGTTGGAACGGGGTTCCAGCACCGCCAGAATGCGTGCTGTGCCGCCGACTTTACCGCGCAGCGCCTGAAGCGTGGCGAGGATGGCTGTCGGGTGGTGCGCGAAGTCATCGTAAACGCTCACGCCGTTGGCTTCACCACGCAGTTCAAGGCGGCGACGGGCGTTGATGAACGAACCCAGCGCGTTCGCCGCATCCGCAGGCGTAACGCCGACGTGACGCGCGGCAGCAATCGCCATCAGGCCATTGTGCATGTTGTGCTCGCCCACCAGGCCCCATTTCACCTGACCGACAACGTCGCCATCGAGCAGCACTTCCCACTCGGAGGCATCAGCATTCAGTTTTTTCGCCTGCCAGTGGCCCTGTTCGCCCACCAGTTCCTGCTCGCTCCAGCATCCCATCGCCATCGTCTGTTTCAGATTGATGTCGTTTTCCGGCCAGATAATACGCCCCTGCCCCGGTACGATGCGCACCAGGTGATGGAACTGTTTCTGAATCGCTTTCAGGTCGTCAAAGATGTCCGCGTGATCAAACTCAAGGTTGTTGAGGATCAGCGTGCGCGGGCAGTAATGCACGAATTTAGAACGCTTATCGAAGAAGGCGCAGTCGTATTCATCCGCTTCAATCACAAAGAACGGGCTGTCACCCAGACGCGCGGAAACGTCGAAGTTGCCCGGCACACCGCCGATCACAAAGCCCGGCTTGTAGCCGCACGCGTCGAGGATCCAGGTCGCCATGCCGGCCGTGGTGGTTTTACCGTGCGTACCGGCAACGGCCAGCACCCAGCGGTCGCGCAGGACGAAATCATGCAGCCATTGCGGGCCGGACATGTACGGAATGTTCTTTTCCAGCACCGCTTCAACACACGGATTCCCGCGCGTCATGGCGTTACCGATGATCACCAGATCCGGCTGCGGGTCGAGCTGGCTGGCGTCGTATCCCTGAATTAAATCAATGCCCTGGTTCTCAAGCAGCGTGCTCATTGGCGGATACACATTCGCATCCGAGCCCGTTACTTCATGGCCGAGGGAGCGAGCCAGCATTGCCAGTCCGCCCATGAAAGTGCCACAAATTCCCAAAATATGAATGCGCATACGTCACTATCCTTCTTTTATCTGCCGCACATTTTACCCACATGTTCGCCAGCAGAGAAATGCATTTCAGGATATTCCGTACTTTGCTGGCGCGATTCACCTGTGCGCATTCTTTTTATTCTTTGTTAAGATTGTTGCAGTCGCTTTACTCCACATTAACTGCAGGGAAAGTGTTATGAAAACGTTAGGTGAATTTATTGTCGAGAAACAGCATGAGTTTTCTCATGCGACCGGTGAGCTTACCGCTCTGCTGTCGGCAATAAAGTTAGGTGCCAAAATCATCCACCGCGATATCAACAAAGCAGGTCTGGTTGATATCCTGGGTGCCAGCGGTGCTGAAAATGTTCAGGGAGAGGTTCAGCAAAAACTCGATCTGTTCGCCAACGAAAAACTGAAAGCCGCACTGCGCGCCCGCGATATCGTCGCTGGCATCGCATCCGAAGAAGAAGACGAGATTGTGGTCTTTGAAGGGTGTGAACACGCGAAATATGTGGTGTTGATGGATCCACTGGACGGCTCCTCCAACATCGATGTGAACGTCTCTGTCGGGACGATTTTCTCTATCTATCGCCGCGTGACCCCTGTCGGTACGCCGGTCACTGAAGAAGATTTCCTGCAACCCGGTAACAAGCAAGTCGCTGCGGGTTACGTGGTTTATGGCTCCTCAACCATGCTGGTTTACACCACCGGTTGCGGCGTCCATGCCTTCACCTACGACCCATCACTGGGCGTGTTCTGCCTGAGCCAGGAGCGCATGCGCTTCCCGCAAAAAGGCAAAACTTACTCCATTAACGAAGGTAACTACATTCGTTTCCCGGCTGGCGTGAAAAAGTACATTAAGTTCTGCCAGGAAGAAGATAAATCTACGCAGCGCCCGTACACCTCGCGCTACATCGGTTCTCTGGTGGCGGACTTCCATCGCAATCTGCTGAAAGGCGGCATTTACCTCTACCCAAGCACCGCCAGCCACCCGGAAGGGAAGCTGCGTCTGCTGTATGAGTGCAATCCGATGGCATTCCTTGCGGAGCAAGCGGGTGGCAAAGCCAGCGACGGCGTGAATCGTATTCTGGATATCGTGCCGGAAACCCTGCACCAGCGTCGTTCATTCTTCGTCGGTAACGACCATATGGTCGACGATGTAGAACGTTTTATCCGTGAGTTCCCTGACGCGTAAATTCGCCAAAAAATGAAAAGGGAGCCTCGCTCCCTTTTTTTATAGCTTCGTCGCCACCCTTGTCACTGGGGCATTCTGCCGATTCTCCCACAGCACGGTCAGCGCACGTTGCAGCGCGATAAAGACAAACAACAGAATGCCGATGGCGATTTTCGTCCACCATGAACTGAGCGTACCGTCAAAGTTGATGTAGGTCTGAATCAAGCCCTGAATCCCCACGCCAAACAGGGTGCCGAGCACAGTTCCAACTCCGCCGCTTAACAGCGTGCCACCGATGACAACCGACGCAATCGCGTCCAGCTCTACACCGACGCCCGCCAACGCATAGCCCGCCTGGGTGTAGATTGAGAAGACAATACCCGCCAGCGTCGCCAGCCCGGTGGAGAGCATATAGATGCGGATTGTTGTACTGCGGGTGGAAATGCCCATCAGGTTTGCGGACGTTGCGCTGCCGCCGATGGCATAAACCTGATTACCAAATCGCGTGCGATGGGCGAGAAAAATCCCGACCACCACCACCATCAGCATCAACAGCCCCATCGCGCTTAAGCGCCCGCCGCCGGGGATCATCCACGCGAGGCTTGAAAGTGTGTCATAAACGGGATGGTTAATCGGAATCGACTCTTCAGACACCAGATAGCTGACGCCGCGCAGGAAGAACATCCCCGCAAGCGTAATGATGAACGCCGGGATTTTCAGCGCATCAATCAGCAGCCCCATAAATGCGCCGAACGCACAGCCCATCACCAGCACCAGCGGGAAAGCCAGTAGCGGCGAGATCCCCCAGAAGCCGATCGCTTTGGCGAGGAATACGCCGGTAAAGGCGATCACCGACCCGACCGAGAGATCGATCCCACCGGAAAGGATCACAAACGTCATGCCGACCGCAATGATCCCCAGAAAGGCATTATCGGTGAGGATGTTGCAGATCACGCGCGTCGAGGCGAAGCCGGGAAACTGGGTCAGGCAATAGAGATAACCGAGGATGAAAACGCCGAGCGTGATCATCAGCGGTAAATTACGTTTTATCATGGCCGCGCATCCCCTTCAGTAAACTAATAAAGCGCGGTGACTGAACAATCAGCACACACAGCACCACCACCGCTTTTACTACCTGGTTGAGCTCCGGCGGGAAACCCGAGAGCAAAATTCCGGTGTTCATCCCCTGAATAATCAGCGCCCCCACTACCGACAGCAACAGGTTAAAACGCCCGCCCATCAGCGATCCGCCGCCAATCACCACCGCCAGAATGGCGTCCAGCTCCAGCCAGAGCCCGGCGTTATTGGCATCCGCACCGCGAATATCCGCCGCCACAATCACCCCGGCAATGGCTGCGCACACACCGCTCAGGACGTAGGTCAGCATCACCACAATGCGCGTGTTTACCCCGGCATTTTTCGCCGCACGGATGTTAATGCCGACCGCTTCGATAAACATGCCCAGCGCCGTTTTGCGGGTAAACAGCCAGAAAATCAGCAATGTCACCAGCGCGATAATTACTGGCGTCGGGAACAGCAGCAGCGAGCCGCTGCCCAGCCACGCCAGATGCGGTGAATCAAAGGTGACAATCTGCCCGGTAGTGATCAGTTGCGCGACGCCACGCCCGGCGACCATCAAAATTAACGTCGCCACAAAGGGCTGAATTTTGAGGATGGCGACCAGGATACCGTTCCACAGCCCCGCCAGCGCCCCCGAGGCAAGCGCTGCGAGCAGCACAATCGGCAGGCTGTGCCCGGCAACGGTCATCGAGGCTGCCGTCGCCCCGGCAATCGCCATCACCGCCCCCACAGAAAGATCGATCCCGCCGGTCGCAATCACCAGCGTCATGCCAATCGCCAGCAGCGCAACGGGAGCGGCGCGATTGAGGATATCAATCGGGCTGCCAAACAGGCGTCCATCCTGCAACACCACCTGTAAAAAGTGTGGCGAGACGAGGCTATCAACCAGCAGCACCAGGATAAGCGCAATAATTTGTGGCGTTCCCGTCGGCCATTTAAAGCGGCGTTTGGGCTGGCCAGCCTGGGGTAGAGATTGTGGCATCACGGTTTACTCCTTATGCCGCAATAGCATTCATAATGGCCGGAACGGAGAGCTTATCGAGCGGGATCTCCGCCACCTGTCGGCGATCGCGCATGATGATTACCCGGTCGGCATAACCCACCAGTTCTTCCAGTTCAGATGAAATCACCAGCAGCGCCAGCCCATCAGCGCACAGGGTTTCGATCAGGCGGATGATCTCTGCATGCGCGCCGACGTCGATCCCGCGCGTGGGTTCGTCGAGGATCAGGAACTGCGGGCGCGTCAGCAGCCAGCGTGAGAGCAGAACTTTTTGCTGATTGCCGCCGGAGAGAAATTCGATCGGCTGTTCAGCGCTCGGTGTGCGAATGCCGAGCTGGCGGATAAAGCGCTCGGCAATCTCGTTTTGTTCTTTGCGTGAAATGGGTCTCAGCCAGCCGCGCTGCGCCTGAAGCGCCAGAATGATGTTTTCCCGCACCGACGCGGCGGCAATAATGCCGTCGGTTTTGCGATCTTCCGGGCAGAAGCCGATCCCCAGACAGGACGCCTGATGCGGCGATCGCAGGGTATGGCGTTTACCTTTGATCGTCGCGCTGCCGCTGTCAGCGGGTTTGATGCCGAAGATCACCTCCGCCGTTTCGGTTCGCCCGGAACCGAGTAATCCGGCCAGACCGACGATCTCTCCGGGGCGCACCTGGAGATCGAACGGTTCGATGGTGCCCTTTTTGCCGAAACCTTCAAATGCGGCGATCGGTTTGTCGCTTAACAATGTGCGGCCTGCGCGATGTAAGGCGTGAGTATCCAGTTCGCGGCCAAGCATCATTTTTACCAGATCGATTTGCGGCAATTCGCGGGTTTCCCGGCAGCCCACAAACGCGCCGTTGCGCAGCACGGTAATGCGATCGCTCACCGTGTACACCTGATCGAGAAAGTGGGTGACGAAGATCAGGCTGACGCCCTGATCGCGCAGTTGCCGCATCAGGGTGAACAGCATCTCCACTTCTTTAGTGTCGAGGCTGGCGGTGGGCTCATCAAGGATCAGCACTTTGGCAGAGAGATCGATAGCACGGCAAATCGCCACGATTTGCTGCATCGCCACGGAAAACCGGTTGAGCGGCTCGCGGACATCCAGCGAAAACCCGTAAGATTCCATCAGCGCGGTGGCACGCTTTTCCATCTCTTTACGGCGCAGAAAACCGAAGCGTTTCGGCTCGCGACCAATAAAAAGATTATCCGCCACCGACATATTGGGCAGCAGGTTCACTTCCTGATACACAGTGCCGATACCCAGCTGCTGGGCGTGGGCGGTGTTTTTGGGCGAGATGGTGATGCCATCCAGCCAGATTGTGCCGCGATCGGCATGGTAAACGCCGGTTAAGGCTTTGATGAGCGTCGATTTCCCCGCACCATTTTCGCCGAGCAGCGCCATTATTTCGCCGCGCCGCAGGCTGAAATCAACGTTATCCAGCGCTTTGACGCCGGGGAAGAATTTGCTTAATCCTTCAGTGCGGAGGATTTCCTGGTGTTGGTTGGTGCTCATGGTTTCCCCCTCACCCTAACCCTCTCCCGCAGGGAGAGGGGATGGAATGTGCATAATGGTTGGGTCCTGCTCCGGTTTTCTCCCTCTCCCTGCGGGAGAGGGCTGGGGTGAGGGGCCAAACTCAATACCCCATATTTTTCTTCTTCTCTAACTCTTCTTTCGCCGTATCCGGCAGGTAAAGCGTTGATTTGGTTACGGTGACTTTTTCCGGCAGGGTGCCGTCTTTTTTGAATTTCTCCAGCGCATCAAACGCCGGGCCGGCCATGTTTGGCGTCAGTTCAACACTGGCGTTTGCTTCCCCGGCAATCATCGCTTTATAGATATCCGGCACGCCGTCGATTGAGCCGGTGAGGATATCTTTGCCCGGTTTCAGCCCCGCTTCTTTAATCGCCTGAATCGCGCCGATCACCATGTCATCGTTATGCGCGTAAACCATGCAGATGTTTTTGCCGTTGTTCTCGGCCTTGATGAAGCTCTCCATCACCTCTTTACCCTTGCTGCGGGTAAAGTCACCGGATTGAGAACGGATAATTTTGATGTTTGGCGCTTTGGCGATGGCTTCTGCAAAGCCTTTCTTACGGTCAATCGCCACGCTTGCGCCCACTGTGCCTTGCAGCTCAACAACGTTACATGGCTTGCCGTCGACAGTTTTGGTAAGCCATTCCCCAATCAACTGCCCTTCGAGTACGTTATTTGCCGTGACGGTCGTCATATAGAGTGATTTGTCTTTCACATCAATCGAGCGATCAAGCAGGAAGACCGGGATTTGCGCGTCTTTCGCTTCTTTTAACACCGGTTCCCAACCTGTTGCGACCACTGGCGCAATGAAGATGGCATCCACACCCTGGGCGATGAATGAGCGTACCGCTTTGATTTGATTCTCTTGTTTCTGCTGACCATCGGCGATTTTAAGGGTGATACCGCGTTTCTGCGCTTCACTCTTCGCAACGTTGGTTTCCGCTGCGCGCCAGCCGGATTCAGAACCGACCTGCGAAAATCCCACTGTTAAAGGGGCAGCCATGACCATAGACGACATAGCTGCGGAAACTGCTGTGACAAGAAGTAAGCGCTTCCACATAAAGTTATCCTCGTAGGGTTATTGTTGGTGAAAAACACGCCTGCGAACAAACTATAGACAATCCCAAATGTAACAGAATGCGTTACATCACAATTCAAGAAAGTGAATACAATGTTAATTGTCAGTATTAGCAAGAGCTGAGGAGGAATCAGGGATAGGACAATGATTGATATTGCAGAATTTTCGTACGATTTGGGGACTATCACTACGACAATGTAAACGGTTTCAAAATTTTATTCAGGATGCGGCTAACTTTATGGATTTTAGAGCTATCGGAAGGCACTGAAAAAGGCGCTCTGGATGAGAGAAGAGATAAAACAGGTCAAGACTTTCGCGATGAGTTGGCTATAATACCCGCCACTTGTTTGCCATACATTTTAAAGGAAACAGACATGAGCTTACTCAACGTCCCAGCGGGTAAAGATCTGCCGGAAGATATCTACGTCGTTATCGAGATCCCGGCGAACGCGGATCCTATCAAATACGAAGTCGACAAAGAGAGCGGCGCACTGTTCGTTGACCGCTTCATGTCCACTGCGATGTTCTATCCGTGCAACTACGGCTACATCAACCACACACTGTCTCTGGACGGCGACCCGGTTGACGTACTGGTTCCGACGCCGTACCCGCTGCAGCCGGGTTCTGTGATTCGCTGCCGTCCGGTTGGCGTGCTGAAAATGACCGACGAGTCTGGCGAAGATGCCAAACTGGTTGCGGTTCCGCACACCAAACTGAGCAAAGAATACGATCACATCAAAGATGTGAACGACCTGCCGGAACTGCTGAAAGCGCAGATCACCCACTTCTTCGAGCACTACAAAGACCTCGAAAAAGGCAAATGGGTTAAAGTTGACGGTTGGGACAATGCTGAAGCGGCTAAAGCGGAAATCGTTGCTTCCTTCGAGCGTGCGAAGAAATAAGCTTTCTTTTTGCGTAATAAAAGACACCGCTTCGGCGGTGTTTTTTTATGTCTGAGTATCAGCATTGCCGGATGCGGCTAACGCCTTATCCGGCCTACAAAGTAGTGCAAATTCAATATATTGCAGAAATCTTGTAGGCCTGATAAGCGTAGCGCATCAGGCAATGTTGCATTCGTCATCACTCTCACACCGCTTCGGCGGTGTTTTTTATGCCCGAAGGCATCACCGCGTAGTCCGCCTAATCCAGAATCGCCTGCGCCCGAAGTAACACATCCTCCATAACTTCCGCGCTCGCCTCACCCATTTTCTTCGCACCGCGCGCGCGTAAGTCCATCATGCGAAACTGATTAACCAGCACAACACCACTAACGTCTCCCTTTTTGCAGCCCAACGGAACGGTAAATCCGGCATAACGCGCATAGTTTCCCCCCTGCGTAATGGGTGCTACCAGCACCATCCCGAACCGGTTAAAGGCGCTGACGGAAAGCACGAGCGCTGGGCGCCCCACACCTTTTTGTTCGTGCCCGCTCGCGGGATCAAAGCCCACCAGCACGATATCTCCACGTGAAAATTCCGTGCTTTTTACCATACTTCATCGCCTTGCGGAGCGCTCTTACCCCAAATGTCATCTTCGCCTGGCGCAGGCGCATCGATGTCGCATTCGGCCAGCAAAGCGTCTAATGAATAGTGCCGCTTTAGCGGTGTCAGGATAATTTGGTTTTCTTTCACATTGACCTCCATGTTCTGCCCGGCAGACAGATTCAGCTCTTTGACGACGGTGCCTGGAATGACCATCCCCATACTGTTTCCCCATTTCTTGATGGTTACATGCATATCGCCTCCTGAAGTTATACAAAGTATAACTCAGTAGGTTCCCGACGAGTTTGCCTTTTCTGTATAAAACGCGCCAGCACGCTTTCTCGCGTTTTGATTAATCTGGAAAGAGTCATGTGAAGTGAAGAGAAAACGAAGATGCGTTGCAGAATAAGCACGCTGCAGCGCACAAAAAACAACGCCACCCGAAGGTGGCGTTATAAGGATTAATACTGGTCTTTGTCTAACCAGTCTCCGCTTTCTATCAGCGGTAGCCCATCGACCGGGCGCTGATAGACGTACATCCAGGCACTACCGTATGGCGTTTGGATAAGGTGACGAGCATATTCACCCGCTTTGGTGCGTAGCTCGTCAAGTTCAGCCATCGTCGCCGCATCAACCCGGTAAACTTCACCGTGTACTGTGCCCGTTCCCGGCACGGCGCCTGGATAGTGGCCCAGGCTGTACAGTTGATAATCGTCTACGCTGTGCTGGCCCAGCAACTGGGCGTTGGTCATCCAGTGGCTGTTGCCTTGTTTACGCCGCAAACTGCCGTATACAAATATTCGCATTGCTAAAACTCAAACTGATAGAGCAAATCAAGCGCCTGGTCGATACCAGACACCGCTTCCAGATATAGCTTAGGCATCAGGCGATAGCGTAACGTGAGTGTCGCTAAGGAGTCAAAGATCCCTACACCATATTTCACCTGCAGACCCGGCAGTACGTAGCCGCTGACCACGACCTGGGATGAGTCGCCCACCCCTTGCGTGTCCAGCGCCAGATTGCTTACGCCAAATGTCTCGCCGATTTTACCCACAACCTGACCACTTTGTGCAACCCCCAGGCCAATAAGCATGGATGTCATCGCGGCACTGTCGCTCTGATCGCTGTCCAGCCCCTGTCCACGAACCAGGTAAGAGAGCGCCATTTGTTGCGACATCGCCGGGTCGGAGAAGACTTCGGCTTTCGGCTGGTCGGCCGGGCCGGTGACGCGAATACCTGCCGTCACATCATCTTCGGTAGCATCCGGGTTACGGATGGCTTCGATGTTCAGCAGCGGCTGGTCAGGCGGGCCGGAGAAGAGCAGCTCGCCTTTACGCACAATCAAATCCTGACCGTAGGCGTGGAAGCGCCCTTCCGGAATGTTGATTTGCCCGTTCAGGCCGAGCCCCTGTTTATCCTGCGCCACTTTCAGGTCGCCGGTGAGTCGCGCTTTCAGGCCAAACGCATCCAGACGCACGTTGTTGCCGACGTGAATGGTCAGGTTGCTGTTAATCGGGATCGACGCAGTTTTCGGGTTTTCCGGCTGTAGCTGGTCGTTGAGCATCACTTCATCGCTGGAGACGCCCACCGCGCTTTCCGGTACGTCATGTACCACGATGCGCGCCCACGGCACATCGACGCTACCGTCGAGCGTAAACAGGCTCGGCGTGGCGTTAAATACCACGTCCGGCGAAACGTCGAGACGCACCATCGGCGGCACGGTAATGCGTACCCGGCTGCCTTTCGCCGACACGCTGGCGCGCCAGTTGTCGATCTGCGTCCAGTCGGCGTTGCCGCTCAGGCTAATGCGCCCCTGCTGCGTCACCACTTCCCCTTGCAGGGTCGAGCGCGTGCCGTTGAAGTTCATTGCTATCTGGCTCGGCTGCATGTCGAACGGCATGAAGTTAGCGTCGAGATCGACACCGTTCAGTTGCATTTGCCCAAATAGCTGCGGCCCCTGAACGTCGCCACCGAGACGCAGGTTGGCGTTCAGCGTCCCTGCCGCTTTCTCGCCTTTTGCGAAGACAGGGTTAATCATCGCCAGCGAGAAGTTGCGGATGTTGACGTTGCCGCCCAGATTACGCCGCCCCTGCGGATCGGTGACCTGTACCTGGCCATCAAGCTGCCCGTTATTGGTCAGGCGAATCATCCAACCCAGCTCGGCGCGGTTGTTGTGCAGGTCTGCATTGAGATTAAGCGTGTCAAATGCCACCGGCAGCGGTGCGTCGTTCACGATTTGCGTGACCTTCACGTTGCGGCCATTAAGCGTCACTTTACCCTGCGGCAAGCCCTCTTTTGTGGTGTCCCAGCTCACGTCAGCGTTCCCGCTAAACACGCCGCTGGCCTGCGTCTCTTCCGGCATAAACGGTTTGAGCATCGCCAGGTCGAAACGGTTGAGGTTCACCTGTGCACGGCCCGTTGCTCCGGCATCGATGGTCTGCGGCACGCAGAGCTCAGCGTTCGGGTTAGTCCAGCAGTGCGGGCCCACGCTGATTTTCTGCTCTTTGTTACGGTAATCAAGCGCGATCGCGCGAGACAGCGACCACGGGCCGACCGGCGTCTGGAAACGGGTGTCGCTCAGCGCGCCTTTCCAGCGCTCTTCTTTGCGATCAAAACTGCCCGCCAGCGCCAGTTGCCCGGAGACCGGTTCACCGTTGATGCGCAGATTCAGCGTGTGCTGTTTCTCGCTACCTTTGGCACTGAGATCCACCAGGCGGATATCCACGCCAGGCTGCGCAATGCGCTCCACACGCACATCAAGATTGCCCGCAATCTGGTCGGTGGATTTCACATCGCCTTCCACGCGTACCTGACCGACGGTCAGCTCCTGCCAGCGCAGGCCGCGCGCGGTGATATCCGCCAGCAACTGCGGCGCTTCCACCGTGCCGCGCACTTTCACCAGGCCTTTCGCCGTACCGCCCAGCCCCGGCAAGGCGTTATCCAGATTAGGTGCATCAATAGTGGCGTCGAGATTGAGATCTTTAACGCCCAACTCACCTTTCACGTCCGCACTGTTGCGCCCCAGTTCCAGATGCAGGCCTGGAATGGTCCACTGCATGTAGCTGTTGCCCTTCAGGGAGCCGTCAACGTTTACTTTGTTCTGTTTCACGTTGCCGGTGATTTTCAGCGACGGCACATCCATCTGCCAGGTACCGCCGTACAGGCTGCCCTGAGTTTTGATCAGGCCATCCAGCTTCGACGGCCAATCCGGCACCTCTTTTGCCGTGTTGATGCCGTGCAATGCCAGCTCACCGCGCCAGCTGATCGCCTGCTGCCAGTCGAGCAGAGCTTTCAGCTCGGTGGTGCCCTCCAGCGCCGCCACGGTGAGTTTGTCGAGGTTGACCTGAAGTTCGTTGCCTTTCGCATCCAGCTTAATGTTGGCAGGCGGCACGCCCTGACCTTTCACCGCCGTCGCGAACGACAGGGTGTAGTCGGTCATCTTACCGCTGAGTTTCAGTTTCAGATCGTCAGCCTGGAACTGCTTCTCGCCGGTAAACGGCCAGTAAAGCTGTTTGCTGGTGACTTCGAGATTCAGTGGGAGACCGGCTTCAGCCAGTTGCGTTTGCGCGCGCAGTGACATATCGACCGGGCCAGAGAGATTCACGCCCAGCTCCAGTTGCTTACGCACATCACCGCCCAGCTTGAGCTTGATCTTCTCGCCCTTCAACGGGTCGATATTGAGCGTACTGTTGAGGGTGATATCCACCGGCCAGTCGTTGGTCAGTTGCGCGGTGCCGGTGGCATTCACCGTCCCCTGGCTGGAGTCGATATCCAGCGTATCCAGCTTCATGTTACCGTCGATGCTGCTCACCTTCAGCAGCATTTTGTAGACGGTCAGATCCGTATCACCGGTTACGCGTAACTGCTCGCCGCTGAAAGATTCGATATTCAAATTGAGCGGCAGATGCACATCGGTCATCTCCGGCAGCACCGGTTTCGAGAAGAGATCTTTCATCGTCTCGCCGAGCGGTTTCTCTTGCGGCTGCGGGTTCTCTATCTTCGGTTCAACCACCTCTTTCTGCGCCACATCCGCCACTTTCGGCAGAGCGATCAGCAGCCCTTGCAGCGTGGTTGGCGTCAGCGTCAGGTTTTTCTCCTGCCAGTTCAGCCCGGTCATGAAATCCATCACCGACACGGTAGTGTCGTCGATTTTGATATTCACATTGTTGAGCGACACGCGGCTAAGCGTAATGGGGTACGGCGTAGAGAGATTCAGCGGGCCGCTCTCTTCCTCTTCTGCCGCCGGGGAGGACGGCGGCATTTTGCTGCTGTCGATGGCGACGTTGACGTCACGCAGGGCAATATCATCCACGCACAGGCTGCTGCTCCACAGGCATTCGGTTTTCACCGCCAGGTGGAACTCACCCGCATTCACCGCCACACCCGGCTGGGTGTAGCGCACATTTTTCAGCGTCAGATCGCGCCAGCCGCCGGTCACCTGGCCGATTTCCAGCCCCGGCACCCAGCGGTTCGCCGCGTTGAATAACAGATGCAAACCTTTGGTGGTGCCAATCAGGAACGCCACCGCCCCGATAAGCAGCACGATAAAAATCAGTACGCCGAGGCTTATCTTCTTCCATAAACTCATAATTCAGGCCCCAGACCGATGTAGAACTGTAAACCGTGCTCGTCTTTATCGCCCAGCGGTGCGGCAACGTCGAGCTTGACCGGGCCAACGGGCGACTGCCAACGAACACCTACACCCGCGCCGGTTTTCCAGTCGCTGCGGCGGATATCGCTCACCGCTTCACCGCCATCCATGAAGACCGCGCCCCACCATTTACCGGTGACGTTGTACTGGTACTCAACCGAGCCCGTCGCCAGTTTCGAGGCCCCTTTCAGCTTGCCGTCATCGTATTCCGGCGAGATCGACTTGTATTTATAGCCACGAATACTGCGGTCGCCCCCGGCGAAGAAACGCAGATCCGGTGGTACTTTGTCAAAGTCGCCCGTTTCAATCCAGCCGAGGTTGCCGCGCATCACAAAGCGGTGTTTGTCGTATAAAGTTCGAATCCAGACGTTTTGCGCCTGCCAGACGCTGAAGTCGACGTCTGAGCCCCAGGCGGTGTTGGAGTAGTCGATAGAGTAACGTTGGGAATCGCCCCACGTCGGCATCAGGCCGCCGCGCGAGCGGGTACGGCTGATCATCACCCCCGGGTACAGCAGCATGGTGGTGTTGGTGACGTTACCCTGGGTAAAGTGGTCGAAGCTCCAGCGCAGGTTAATCGCCCGCTGCCAGCCGCTGGAAAGATCCCAGTAGCGCGAGAGTGCAAGCGTGGTGGAGTCGGCTTCCGTATCGTTCAGGTCGGTGCGTTTAAAGCCCCCTTGCACCAGATAATACTGTTCAAGCGGGTTCTTCAGGAGCGGCATCTTGTAGCTGAAATCGAGGATCTGCTCAGGCGATGAGATGCTGGCGCTGGTCGTCAGGCTATGCCCATAGGAGTTGATCCACGGTTTTTTCCACGTGGCCTTCACGCGCGGCCCGACGTCCGTCGAATAACCAATACCGGTTTCGATGGTGTTTTCACTGCGCGGCGACACCACGCCATGCAGCGGTAACACTTTCGTTTTGCGTGATTTTTCGAATTCTGGCGCGACCACCACCGATTTAAACCAGCCGGTTGCCGAGAGGCGGCGGTTCAGCTCTGCCAGGTCACTGGACTGGTAATAATCGCCCTGCTTAAACGGCACGAGGTTTTGCAGGTACTCTTCACGAATCTGCGAGCCTTCAAAGGTGACCGGGCCGAAGCGATAGCGCTCGCCGCTGTCATAATCGATATCCCAGAACGCCTGATGACGATCGAGCGCGATACCGAGCTGGCTCTTTTTGAATTCGCTATCAAAATAGCCGCGACGCAGCGCAACGCTGGTTAAGCCTTTTTTGAAATCGTCGTAATCGCTGTGATCGAGAATAGTGCCTATCGCCGGACGCGTTTTCAGCAGCGCGAGATAATCTTTATCGGTACGCGCACCGCCGCGCAGAATCACGTCGGTGCCACCAATGCGCACCGGTTCGCCCGGCGTGACTTTCGCCAGCAACACCTGACGCCCTTTTGCCGGCGGCGGCTTAAGTTCAAAATCGATAGTCGGTTCGTAATAACCGAGGGCTTTTAAGCCTTCACGGATGGCGTCATCGACGCGCGCGCGAAAACGGCGATCTGGCGTGACCTCATCACCCTGAATCGTCGAGAGCTGCGCTCGAACGTTTTTTTCCAGTTGCCCTGAAAGTCCTTCAACCTGCAAACGTATATTCGCTGCACTGGCAACACCGCTGGTCAGCAGTAAACCGACCACACATAACTGGCGGATTTGTCGCACATTTTCTCCTGAATATCCTGTTTCCACCCCTGATGGAAACGAAAGCCTTTCCACGGCAATAACGGCGTCGGATACGTATCAACGGATTCCCTGCTCATACGTATGGCGCTCTGTTTTTAATAACCCTACACATTCTCGGGTTGAAAAAGAGACAACACCCCAAATTATTCTTATGTTTAAATCTAGACGTATTCGGCGTGTTTATTGTGTTAAAACTCACGCCTGGTTACAACCTTAACCGCTCATCCCGTAATCAGGAGACCGTCCTATGAGCTTATTTGAGAAAAATCACCTTGTGTCTCAATCGGATGCGCTTCCCGGACGCAACACTCCGATGCCTGTAGATACGTTACACGCCGTTAACGGTCACTCGATGACGAATATTCCGGATGGCATGGAAGTGGCCATTTTCGCGATGGGATGCTTCTGGGGCGTCGAGCGCCTGTTCTGGCAGCTTCCTGGCGTGTACAGCACAGCGGCTGGCTACAGCGGCGGTTACACCCCCAATCCGACCTACCGCGAAGTCTGCTCCGGGCTGACCGGTCACGCCGAGGCGGTACGCGTGGTCTATGATCCGTCCGTTATCAGCTATGCGCAGCTATTGCAGGTATTCTGGGAAAATCACGACCCGGCGCAGGGTATGCAGCAGGGGAACGACCACGGTACGCAGTATCGCTCCGCGATTTATGTGCTGACGCCGGAGCAAGAGCGTGAAGCGCACGCCAGCGCCGAACGCTTCCAGGCCGCAATGAAAAGCGCGGGCGACAATCGTCGCATTACCACGGAAATCGCCGCCGCCAAACCATTCTACTATGCAGAAGATGACCACCAGCAGTATCTGCACAAAAACCCGTACGGCTACTGCGGTATCGGCGGAATTGGTGTCTGTCTCCCGCCTCAGCAGGCGTAACGTTACGAAAACATCGCCACGCGGGCCGTGTGCCGCGTGGCGCTGACCACGCTGCCCGCTTCGCGCATTTTCCCCTGCAACAGCAGGTTAAAGATGGGTGCCTGCGGGCGGTTCAGGCGGGTTTGCAGCAGATGAACGGCCTCAATCCCGAGCTCACGGCACGGCACTTCGACGCCCGTCACCGAGGCGTTTTTCAGGTGCCAGCCAAAATCGGTGGTCATTAACGATATATCCTGCGGTACACGCAGGCCATGACGCGTCAGCACCCGCTGCACGCCCACCGCCATCCCTGAACTTCCGGGGAAAATCGCTTCCGGCCAGCGATCGCGTGGGTGATAACTCAGCCAGCCATCCAGCGCCTGTTCCGCTTCGTGCGCGGAAAATCCTTCCGTCACAATCAGAGACTGCTCTGGATCAAACGGAACATGGTAGTCGCGATAAGCCTGTTTTATCCCTTCCAGACGCGTATAGAGCGTTTCGCGCCGCAGGCAGGTGAGCGATAAGACGCGCCGATGCCCGTTCTCAAACAGATGACGCAGCGCGCTGTAACCAATGGCGTGGTGATCCGGCGACACCGCATCGAGCGCCATCTCTTTGTCATGCGAGTTAATCAGCACGCAGGGTTTATTCAGACTGGCGGCGAGTTTAAAGATTGTGGGGTCGTCGGTGCCGATAATAATGATCGCGTTGATGTGCTTACTGCCGGTCTTATCGAGAAACAGGCGAATGTCCGCCTGCCGCTCCTCGAGCCCGCACCAGGAGAGATAGACATCATGCGGGGCCACTGCGTCAGCAATCCCTTTGGTCACTTCCTGATAAAAAGTGTCGCCGTTAGCGGTAAACGTACGCGCCGGCGCAAACACGGCGATGCCGTTAATCAGCAAACGCCCGCTCGCCATCTCTTCCAGCACGCCTAAACGCCGCGCGCATTTCACTATCGCCGCGCGTGCTTTTTCGCTGGTATACGATTTTCCGCTCAGCACCCGCGAAACGGTGCTGATGGAGTAGCCCGTTTGGGTGGCGATCTGCTTCATTTTCAGCTTGCCGGACATGATGTGATCTCGCTCGCAATCAAATTCTGCAAATATTTGCAGAATCAGTCTGCTGATTTTAAAACCTTTTTTTGCCCTTTCGCCCATATTCCTGCTTTCCCTGCGAGCATTCTCACAAAATCCGTTTGTCGCCCCGTTGCGCCTTTCCTATGTTGCAGACATCACCCCTTTTTACGACGCAAGGTACAGCATGAAGAAAGTACGGTTTGGCATTATTGGTGTGGGGAATATCGGTACAGTTCACGCCCGCTATCTGCTGGCGGGAACGGTCAAAGAGGCCTGCCTGACGGCGGTGTGCGATAACAATCCTGAAAAACACGCGACCCTGCGCGCGTTAGTGGGCGAGGAGATCGCGCTGTTTAGCGATGCGCAGGAGATGCTGCAAAGCGGGCTGATTGACGCGGTGATTGTCTCTACGCCGCACTACGAGCATCCGCGCTTGTCGATGATGGCGATGCGCCAGGGCATTCATACGCTGTGCGAAAAACCGGCTGGCGTCTACACCGCGCAGGTACGCGAGATGAATGAATTCGCGCGCGGCTGTAACGTGGTGTTCGGCATGATGTTCAACCAACGCCCTAACCCGCTGTATCAGAAAGTGAAAGATCTGATCGACAGCGGCGAACTGGGCGAAATTCGCCGTTCTAACTGGATAATCACCAACTGGTATCGCTCGCAAAGCTACTACAACTCCGGCGGCTGGCGCGCCACCTGGAAAGGCGAAGGCGGCGGCGTGCTGCTCAACCAGGATCCGCACCAGCTCGACCTCTGGCAATGGCTGGTCGGTATGCCCGTCCGCGTGCGCGCGTTCTGCCAGTTCGGTAAACATCGCCAGATTGAAGTCGAAAACGAAGTCACCGCCTACGCGGAGTACGCCAACGGTGCGACAGGCGTGTTTATCACCACCACGGCGGAAGCCCCCGGCACTAACCGCCTGGAAATCGCCGGCGATCGCGGCAAAGTGGTGGTTGAAGAGGGCAAGCTGCGCTTCTGGCGACTGTGTGAATCGGAAACGGAATTCAACGCTCGCTGGCAAAACGGCTTTGGCGAACCGGAGTGCTGGGAGGTGACCATTCCGGTGGCACCCGAGTGCAGCGATCATCACGTGATCACCACCAACTTCGCTGCCGCCGTGCTGCACGGTACGCAGCTGCTGGCACCGGGTCAGGAAGGGATTCACGGACTGACGCTCTCTAACGCAATGCACCTTTCCACCTGGACGGACAATTGGGTCGACCTGCCGCTGGATGAAGCGCTGTTCAAACAGCTTTTAGATGAGCGCATTGCAACGTCAGTGGATAAAAACGTCGAGAGTAAAACCCTGGACGCGTCCGGAACCTGGTAAGCCCTCACCCCGGCCCTCTCCCACAGGGAGAGGGAGAAAACCGGTCCCCTCTCCCTGTGGGAGAGGGTTAGGGTGAGGGGAAAGCCCTGCACCGCAGCCATAAAGGAACACAACAATGAGCATCAAAGACGGTATGAACTACGCCCCGGTGGGCAAACCGCAGCCGGTCGTTGCACCAGGCGAATTTATCATTGCCGCCGCCGCGCTGGACCACGGCCACATCTACGGCATGTGTAACGGCCTGATTGAAGCGGGCGCAACGCTGAAGTGGGTGTACGATCCCGACCCGGCTAAAGTGGCAAAATTCGTCGAGCAGTATCCGCAGGTGAAGGTGGCTGACGCTCTGGAAACCATTCTTAACGACGCCAGCGTGCAGCTGGTTGCAGGTGCTGCCGTGCCTTGCGAGCGCTGCCCGCTGGGCCTGAAAGTGATGGATGCAGGCAAAGATTATTTCACCGATAAAGCGCCGCTGACCACCCTGGCGCAACTGGAACAGGCAAAACGCAAAGTGCGGGAAACCGGGCGTAAATACGCGGTCTATTACAGCGAGCGTCTGCACGTTGAAAGCGCCGTCTTCGCCGGGCAACTGGTGGAACAAGGGGCGATTGGCCGCGTAATGCAAACGCTGGGCGTTGGGCCGCATCGCGAAGGCGAAGGCCGCCCGGAATGGTTCTACGATAAAGCGCTATTCGGCGGCATTCTGTGCGATATCGGTAGCCATCAGATTGAGCAATTCCTCTTTTATACCGGCAACCGCAACGCGCGCGTGGTGGCAAGCCAGGTGCGCAACGTCAATCATCCGCAGTATCCGCTGTTTGAAGATTTCGGCGACGCGATGCTGGCGGGCGATAACGGTGCAACCGGCTATTTCCGCTGCGACTGGTTTACGCCAGACGGCCTTTCAAGCTGGGGCGACGGTCGCCTGACGTTGCTGGGCACCGACGGCTATATCGAAATTCGCAAGTATGTCGATATTACCCGTCAGGAGCAGGATGTGGTTTATCTGGTCAACAAAGAGGGCGAATTCCGCTATCCGGTGGCGGGTAAAGTGGGCTTCCCCTACTTCGGCCAGTTGATTCTCGATTGCCTGAACCGCACCGAAAATGCCATGACCCAGGAACACACGTTTAAAGCCGCCGAGCTGTGCGTGAAGGCGCAAATGCTGGCCAATGCACAGGCCTAATGGAGGCATTATGGAACCCATTCATGCCGCGATCATCGGCGCTGGCGCTATTCACGGTTGTCATGCAGAGCCGATACGCCAGCATCCGCAAGCCCTGCTGTACGCACTTGTTGATACGGATGTCGACAAGGGCCGGGCGTTGGCAGAAAAGTATCATTGCCGCTTTTACGCCGACTACCGCGACCTGCTGGCCGATGCGAAGGTCGATGTGGTGCACATCTGTACACCCCATCATCTGCACCGGGAGATGATCATCGCCGCACTGGCGGCGGGCAAACACGTCTTTAGTGAAAAGCCTGTCGTCATGAATGGGAGTGAACTGGCGCAGATCCAGGCTGCCGTCGAGCGTGCCGATACGCAGCTTGCGGTCTGCTACCAGAATCGCCTAAACCCCACCAGCCAGCGCATCCGCCAGATTATTCAGGATCGAACGCTTGGCAACATGTTGAGCATCAAAGCGAACCTCACCTGGCATCGCCACGGCGCGTACTATAACGACAGCCCATGGCGTGGCCGCTGGGCCACGGAAGGCGGCAGCCTGTTAATTAATCAGGCGATTCATACGCTGGATTTAATGCAGTGGTTTGCTGGCGGCGTGCGGCGCATTAAGGGCGTGGTGGAAACGAGCCTGCTTGAATCGCTTATCGAAACCGAAGATTCAGCGATGGCAACGATGGCGTTTAACAACGGCGCGCGCGGCATTTTCTACGCCACCAACTGCTACACCACCGATTCCCCGCTGGCGCTGGAGATCCATTTTGAGCGCGGTTTTCTCCAGTTGGAACGCAATACACTCTGGCAGGTCGTTGATGAACAACGCACGGCACTCATTAACGATGAACTGCCGCACGGCAACGTTAAACGCTACTGGGGCGATAGCCACCGCCAGGCCATCAACGATTTCTATGCGGCAATCCTCGACCCGACGCAGTACGGCGGAGCCGATATTCACGATGCGGCGGTCTCGCTGCAAATGGTCAACGCCCTTTATCAATCCTCGGCGCAGCGCCGCTGGGTAGACCTTCCCCGTTAAGCAAAATTCGCCCACTGGCGAATTTACACTCTTTTACGCTATACTAGCTGCGAATTCGCCGGTCCAGTGCCTTCGGGCCGGTTTTTAGTGTATTCCACACGACGTTCAACTTCCCTTCCGAGGATCTGGCCTTAACGGTCGGATAAGATATGTTAAACAGTATTTTAGTAATACTTTGCCTGATTGCCGTCAGCGCCTTTTTCTCGATATCTGAGATCTCGCTGGCTGCCTCCCGTAAAATCAAACTCAAGCTGCTGGCCGATGAAGGCAATGTGAATGCGCAACGCATCCTGAAAATGCAGGAAAACCCCGGTATGTTCTTCACCGTGGTGCAAATTGGCCTTAACGCGGTCGCCATTCTCGGCGGTATCGTGGGCGATGCGGCATT
The DNA here is from genome assembly GCA_003315335.1 of Pseudocitrobacter faecalis. Classification (GTDB taxonomy): domain Bacteria; phylum Pseudomonadota; class Gammaproteobacteria; order Enterobacterales; family Enterobacteriaceae; genus Pseudocitrobacter; species Pseudocitrobacter faecalis. Next base: position 74,723 of record QNRL01000005.1, on the reverse strand, counting down.
CTCACCGGCGTTCCACAGCCTGTTTTTAAATTACATGTCTCCTGAGCTCGCCGAGCAGCTGAGCTTTATTCTTTCCTTCTCGCTGGTGACCGGCCTGTTTATTCTGTTCGCCGACCTGACGCCGAAGCGCATCGGTATGATTTCGCCAGAAGCCGTGGCTTTGCGCATCATCAACCCGATGCGCTTCTGTCTTCTGGTCTTCCGTCCGCTGGTCTGGTTCTTCAACGGCCTCGCTAACGTCATCTTCCGTATCTTTAAACTGCCGATGGTGCGTAAAGATGACATCACCTCTGATGACATTTATGCCGTGGTGGAAGCAGGCGCGCTGGCGGGCGTGCTGCGTAAACAGGAACACGAACTGATTGAAAACGTGTTTGAGCTGGAATCACGTACTGTGCCGTCTTCCATGACGTCGCGCGAGAACGTGATTTGGTTTGACCTGCATGAAGATGAGCAGAGCCTGAAAAACAAAGTGGCCGAGCATCCGCACTCTAAGTTCCTGGTGTGTAACGAAGATATCGACCACATCATTGGTTATGTCGATTCGAAAGATCTGCTGAACCGCGTACTGGCAAACCAGAGCATGGCGCTGAACAGCGGCGTGCAGATCCGCAATACCCTGATTGTGCCGGACACGCTTACCCTTTCTGAAGCGCTGGAAAGCTTTAAAACGGCGGGTGAAGACTTCGCGGTTATCATGAACGAATACGCGCTGGTGGTGGGTATCATCACTCTGAACGACGTGATGACCACCCTGATGGGCGACCTGGTCGGCCAGGGTCTGGAAGAGCAGATCGTGGCGCGCGATGAAAACTCATGGCTCATTGACGGCGGCACGCCGATTGACGACGTGATGCGCGTGCTGGATATCGACGACTTCCCGCAGTCTGGCAACTATGAAACCATCGGCGGCTTCATGATGTTTATGCTGCGTAAAATCCCGAAACGCACCGATGCGGTGAAGTTCTCCGGCTACAAGTTCGAGGTGGTGGATATTGATAACTACCGCATCGACCAGTTGCTGGTCACGCGCATCGATAACAAGCCGACGGTATTAGTGCCAAAACAGGCTGAAATCGAAGAGAAAGGTACAGCGGCTTAAACACGTCTCTGAAAACATCAACGGCTCCCATTGGGAGCCGTTTGCTTTTCTGCCGCTAGCTGCCGTTATGCCATCTCGGTTTGCAGACGCATAACGTGGCGGTTGACCTCGGACATCACAGAATAGTGCTGCTTGTCCTTAATCTTAGGGAGCAAAATTTTCCCCTTATCAAACTCAAAAGCACCAACGTCCTTGATGTACAACCGTCCACGGAACAGGATTTTTACGTACTTTGCCACCTGAAGCGGGTTGTAGCGTTGGAAAATTTTCATTCTTATCTCCTGCGAGTATAACGCCCTTGTTGATTCCAAATTTGGTTCAACGCTCCGGGGCGCAATGTTAAATACCCGTTAACTATAGTCCATAACCACAGAGCTACCCTAGTATAGGGAGCTTTATTTACCTTTTTATTACAATAATTGAGAATTTTCTTTTCAGCTATACGATGAATACAGTATAAGCCTTCGATTTACTGCGGTTATGTGCGTTCCCCCACAAAGTGGCACTAACCTTGCGGGAAAAACATATCAATAGCACTTATGCTTAAAAGCATCGGCCAAGTGGTCGGATCACCTGCATAAAAAGAAGGACACACCATGACCTTACGTTCTCTGTTGGCCATTTCATGCCTGTTAATGCCGTTGATGGCGTCCGCTCACGCGTTTAAAGAGGGGGAACGCGTACCTGCGGTAGGCGTTGCCGATCGCGGTGAATTGATGCTCGACAATGATAAGTTTAGCTACAAAAACTGGAATAGCGCGCAGCTTCCTGGAAAAGTGCGAGTGGTGCAACATATTGCCGGGCGCACTTCCGCAAAAGAGAAGAATGCCGGGCTGATTGAAGCCATTAAAGCGGCGAAATTACCCCATGATCGTTATCAAACCACCACCATTGTTAATACCGACGATGCCATTCCGGGCACTGGCATGTTTGTGCGTAACAGTCTGGAGAGCAATAAAAAGCTCTTCCCGTGGTCGCAGATTGTGGTCGACAGCAACGGCGTGGTGAAGAAAGCCTGGCACCTGGAAGAAGAGAGTTCAGCCATTGCGGTACTGGATAAAGATGGCCGTGTGCAGTGGGCGAAAGATGGGGCCTTGACCCAGGACGAAGTGCAGCAGGTGGTGACCCTGCTGCATAAATTACTTAAAAAATAGCGACGCGGAAGCCGGGGTTGAGGAAGGATTCACGTGGCGTGTAGTCAAGGGTTTTCCCCTGCCAGTCGTGAACCCGCGCCCCGGCGGCAACGGCCACCGCGTGCCCTGCTGCGGTATCCCAGACACAGGTCGGCCCAAAGCGTGGGTAAAGCTGTGCCTGCCCTTCTGCCACCAGGCAGAACTTGAGCGAGGAGCCGATAGAGGTGGTCTGATGCTCACCCAGTTGTTGTAAATATTCCGCGAGTTCCGGATCGTTACTGTGTGAGCGGCTGATCACTACCAGCGGCGGGCGGGCATCGCGGGCGTGAATTTGCTTACGCACGCCGCATTCGTCTTTCCACGCTTTGCCTTCCGCTGCGCTGTACATCACCTTCGTGACCGGCGCGTACACCACGCCCAGCACCGGCTTACCGTGCTCAATCAGGGCGATATTGACGGTGAATTCGCCGTTGCGCTTAATAAATTCTTTGGTGCCATCCAGTGGATCCACCAGCCAGTAACGCTGCCAGTGCTGACGCACATCCCAGCCCGGTGGATCCTCTTCCGACAGAATCGGAATGTCAGGCGCCAATGCCTGTAAGCCGTTAACAATCACATGGTGCGCTGCGATATCCGCTGCCGTGACGGGAGAATCGTCTTTCTTGCTGGCAACGTCCATCGGTAGCGCTCCATCATAAACCTGCATAATGGCATCGCCCGCATTCCGTGCAAGCTGACATACTTGTTCTAACATTCTCCACCTCGTTAAAATTACAGTGGTGTTAACTCGTTGTTTTATTTATATCGCATCGTCACGCATTGCGCCATGCCCATCGGCGCCGCCGGGTAAGGATATCTGTGAAGCGTTGCCGGTTTCCGCTCATCCTTTTCTGGCATGATTCACATTCTCGTAAGCAATAGAATGTACATACATTTTCTTATGTGCCCTGGATCTGAAAAGGACGCCTCCCGATGATTAAGTTTAGCGCAACGCTCCTGGCCACGCTGATTGCCGCCAGCGTCAATGCCGCCACGGTCGATCTCCGTATTATGGAAACCACTGATTTGCACAGCAATATGATGGATTTCGACTATTACAAAGATTCTGCGACAGAGAAATTCGGACTGGTTCGAACGGCCAGCCTGATCAACGCCGCCCGCGCGGAAGCAGTAAATAGCGTGCTGGTTGATAACGGCGATGTCATTCAGGGTAGCCCAATGGGTGATTATGCGGCAGCGAAAGGCTTAAAAGCCGGGGATATCCATCCGGTTTATAAGGCGATGAACACGCTCGATTACGTGGTGGGAAACCTGGGGAACCATGAGTTTAACTATGGGCTGGACTTCCTGCATAAGGCCATCGCCGGTGCAAAATTCCCGTACATTAACGCCAATATCATCGACGTTAAGAGCAAGAAGCCGCTTTTTACTCCCTATTTGATAAAAGAAAACACGGTGAAAGATAACGACGGCGCAACACATACGCTGCGTATCGGCTATATCGGTTTTGTCCCGCCGCAAATCATGACCTGGGATAAAGCCAACCTTGACGGCAAAGTGACGGTTAACGACATCACTGAAACCGCCCGCCGCTATGTGCCGGAGATGCGTAAAAACGGCGCGGATGTGGTGGTAGTAATTGCTCACTCCGGGCTTTCAGCCGACCCGTATCAGGCGATGGCCGAGAACTCCGTTTACTACCTGAGTGAAGTGCCGGGCGTCGATGCGATTATGTTTGGCCACGCCCACGCCGTTTTTCCGGGGAAAGATTTTGCAGATATCAAAGGCGTCGATCTTGATAAAGGCACGCTGAACGGTGTACCTGCGGTGATGCCGGGGATGTGGGGCGACCATCTGGGCGTAGTCGATCTGGTGCTGAATAACGACAGCGGCAAATGGCAGGTGACGTCGTCGAAAGCGGAAGCACGCCCCATCTACGATACGGCGGCGAAAAAATCGCTGGCAGCGGAAGACAATAAGCTGGTTGACATTTTAAAAGCGGATCACGACGCCACACGCGAGTTTGTCAGCAAGCCTATCGGAAAATCGTCCGACAATATGTACAGTTTCCTGTCGCTGGTGCAGGACGACCCGACCGTGCAGGTCGTCAATATGGCGCAGAAAGCCTACGTCGAGCACTACATTCAGGGTGACCCGGACCTGGCAAAACTGCCGGTGCTTTCCGCCGCCGCGCCGTTTAAAGCCGGTGGACGTAAGAACGACCCGGCGAGCTATGTCGAGGTCGAGAAAGGTCAACTGACATTCCGTAACGCCGCCGATCTCTATCTCTATCCGAACACATTGGTCGTGGTGAAAGCCAGCGGTAAAGAGGTGAAAGAGTGGCTGGAGTGTTCAGCCGGACAATTTAACCAGATTGACCCAACCAGCACCAAACCGCAGTCGCTCATCAACTGGGATGGCTTCCGCACCTATAACTTTGACGTTATTGACGGCGTGACGTATCAAATTGATGTCAGCCAACCGGCACGCTACGACGGCGAATGTCAGACGGTGAACCCAAAAGCGGAACGCGTGAAAGATCTGAAATTTAACGGGAAGCCGATCGACCCGAACGCAACGTTCCTGGTGGCGACCAATAACTATCGTGCCTACGGCGGGAAGTTCGCGGGCACGGGCGACGGACATATCGCGTTTGCCTCGCCGGACGAGAACCGCTCCGTACTGGCCAGTTGGATAAGTGCCGAATCGAAACGCGCGGGTGCCATTCACCCGGCAGCGGATAACAACTGGCGCTTAGCGCCGATTGCCAGCAAGGCCGCGCTGGATATCCACTTTGAAACCTCACCTTCTGAGAAAGCGGCGGCGTTTATTAAAGAGAAGGCGCAGTATCCGATGAAGCAAGTGGCGACCGATGATATCGGGTTTGCGGTTTATCAGGTGGATTTGAGGAAGTAATGTCCCTCACCCTAACCCTCTCCCACAGGGAGAGGGAACCGATAGTGCGGTATTAACGTTCTGCGCCAGTTTTCTCCCTCTCCCTGTGGGAGAGGGGCGTCAACCCACACGCTCATCCCGCCCAGCCAGCACCTCTGGCAAATTCAGTTCAATCCAGTCGGCCAGCGCGGCGACCTTCTCGCTTACCTGCTCGCCCAGCGGCGTGAGGCTATACTCCACATGCGGCGGTACCACCGGATAAGAAACACGGTTGAGAAAACCATCCTGCTCCAGCGCCTGTAACGACTGGGCGAGCATCTTTTCACTCACCCCGCCCATTTTGCGGCGCAAATCGCTAAAGCGATGCGTACCTTCGCGTAGTGCGACCAGAATCAATACGCCCCAGCGGCTGGTGACATGTTTCAACACATCACGCGACGGGCACTGCTCAGCGAAGAGATTTCCCTCTTTAAGCTGCTGCGACAGGCTCACCTGACTCATTTCATACTTACCTTTTTGTGCGTACTTACTAAAAGTAAGTTTAGGTGTTAGCGTAATCAAACACAAGACAAACAGATGGAGACTCCCCATGATCGCAATTACCGGCGCTACCGGCCAACTGGGCCACCATGTTATCGAATCCTTACTGAAAACCGTTCCCGCCAGCACTATTGTGGCGATTGTGCGTAACCCGGCAAAAGCACAGGCGCTGACCGAACAAGGTATTAACGTTCGCCAGGGCGACTACGGCGATACGGTCGCGCTGAAGTCAGCCCTTCAGGGTGTGGAGAAACTACTACTGATCTCTTCCAGCGAAGTCGGTCAGCGTGCGACCCAGCACCGCAATGTCATAAATGCCGCTAAGGCTGCGGACGTGAAATTTATCGCTTATACCAGCCTGCTGCACGCAGATAAATCACCGCTCGGCCTCGCCGAGGAACATGTTGCAACAGAGAAAATGCTGGCCGATTCCGGCATCGCATACACCCTGCTGCGCAACGGCTGGTACACCGAGAATTATCTCGCCAGCGCCCCGGCAGCGCTGGAACACGGTGTATTTATTGGCGCGGCGGGCGACGGCAAAATTGCGTCAGCGACACGTGCCGATTATGCAGCCGCCGCTGCGCGTGTTATTAGCGAAGCCAATCACGAAGGCAAGGTGTATGAACTGGCAGGCGACAGTGCCTGGACGCTGACGCAGTTAGCGGCAGAGTTGACCAAACAGAGCGGCAAACCGGTGACCTACCAGAACCTGAGCGAAGCCGATTTCGCTGCTGCGCTGAAAGGCGTCGGGCTGCCGGCTGGCCTGGCGGACATGTTAGCGGATTCCGATACGGGCGCATCGAAAGGTGGTCTGTTTGATGACAGCAAAACGCTGAGCAAACTGATTGGCCGCCCGACCACCACGCTTGCTGAGAGCGTCAAAGGCATCCTCTGAAGGTTACTCATGGGTTAAATTTTATAGCGTCCTTCCGGGTCATCTTCGATAATGAAGAGATGATACCGGAGGAGCCAAGCCGTGCAGGGCGTACCTGACCACTTCACAGACGAAAAAGATAGCGCCAACTTCCGGCACCTGGCACAGGTGCCGGGGGTTGAGTTGTATCACGCGCATATCTCCCGCTACGCTTTCGAACCGCATACGCATGAAGCCTTCGGCATCGGCACTATTGAGCAAGGCGCGGAGCGTTTTCGCTATCGCGGCAGCCAGTATGTCGCGTCGGTGAACTCGATTGTCACCATGAACCCCGACGAACTCCATACGGGTGAGGCGGAAACTGCCGACGGCTGGCGTTATCGCATGATTTACCTCGACCCGACGCAGCTTGAAGAGATCACCGGCGTTCGTCACTGGTGGTTTAGCGATGTGTTGCGCCATGACCCGCAGCGCTCGCAGCTTATCGGCCAGCAGATATATCAGTTGTGGCATACCCGCGATCCGCTGGCCCAACAAGGCGTTCTGCTCGATCTTATTGATACCTTCCGCCCCTTCGCCCACCACGCGCCGCAGAACGCGGAAGCCAGCCATCGCTTCGACCAGGTTCGCGACTATCTGCACGATAACTACATGCACCCCGTAACGCTTGATGAGCTGGCACATGTCGTATCCCTCAGCCCGTATCATTTTCAGCGCCAGTTTAAAGCCCATTTCCACGTCACCCCGCATCAGATGCTGATGGCAATCCGCCTGTGGCGCGCGAAAGCATTCCTCACCCACGGCATGCCTGCGGCCGAGGTGGCGGCGGCCACCGGCCTTACCGATCAGTCGCATCTCACCCGCGCCTTTACCCGTCGCTATGGGATTACCCCGGTGCGCTACCAGAAACAGGTTTCCCGGCGCTAATGCGCAATCCGGTACAATATTCCCGCCCTGCACCCACCTACACTGTGGCGAACAGTGGTCAATGTGGATGTGAAAATGATTAGTGGTGTGCTGTACGCTCTGCTGGCGGGGTTGATGTGGGGTTTGATTTTTGTCGGGCCGTTGATCGTGCCGGAATATCCCGCGGTTTTGCAATCGACCGGGCGTTATCTGGCGCTGGGACTTATCGCCGTGCCACTGGCATGGCTCGGCCGCGCGCGGTTAAGACAGCTCAATCGGCGCGACTGGTTTACCGCACTGGCGCTAACCATGATGGGCAATATAATTTATTACGTGTGTCTGGCAAGCGCCATTCAGCGCACTGGTGCGCCGGTGTCGACCATGATCATCGGTACCTTGCCTGTGGTTATTCCGGTTTTCGCTAATCTGCTCTATAGCCAGCGCGACGGAAAACTCGCCTGGTCAAAGCTTGCCCCCGCACTCATCTGCATAGGAATTGGTCTGGCGTGCGTGAATATCGCCGAGTTAAGCCACGGCTTGCAGGACTTTAACTGGATACGCTACGCATCGGGTATCGCGCTGGCGTTAGTCTCGGTTGTATGTTGGGCGTGGTATGCCCTGCGTAACGCGCGCTGGCTGCGGGAAAACCCGGATAAACATCCGATGATGTGGGCCACCGCACAGGCGCTGGTGACACTGCCGGTGTCGCTGCTGGGTTATGTTGCCGCCTGCGGCTGGCTGAGCACCCAGCGTGAAGGTTTTCCGCTGCCGTTTGGCCCACGTCCGCTCGTTTTTATCACACTGATGATTGCCATCGCCGTACTCTGCTCATGGGTGGGCGCGCTGTGCTGGAATATCGCCAGCCAGCGTTTACCTACAGTGATCCTTGGGCCGCTTATCGTGTTCGAGACGCTGGCCGGGTTGCTTTATACCTTCATACTTCGCCAGAATGTACCGCCGCTGCTGACCCTGAGCGGCATTGCCCTGCTGGTGCTGGGCGTGGTGATTGCGGTACGCGCGAAGCCCGTTAAGCCAGCGCTGCGGGAGCTGAGCAAAGAGGCAAAAAATATGTGATCGCGCATCTTACGAAACACCCCCAAAGGGGTATATCTTCGCCATAAAGATGCATTTAAAATGCATCTTATATTATCGATGACGAGGTAACGACCATGGCCTTTCGCGACCAACCTTTAGGTGAGCTGGCGCTCTCCATCCCGCGCGCATCCGCGCTGTTTCGTAAATACGATATGGACTACTGCTGCGGCGGTAAGCAAACCCTGGCTCGCGCTGCGGCTCGCAAAGAACTCGACGTTGAAGTGATTGAATCTGAGCTGGCAAAACTGGCTGAGCAGCCGGTTGAGAAGGACTGGCGTACCGCTCCGCTGGGTGAAATCATCGATTACATTATTCCGCGCTACCACGACCGCCACCGTGAACAACTGCCGGAACTGATTTTACAGGCCACCAAAGTTGAACGCGTACACGCCGATAAACCAAACGTGCCAAAAGGGCTGGCTAAATATCTGACGATGCTGCATCAGGAGCTCTCCAGCCACATGATGAAAGAGGAGCAGATTCTGTTCCCGATGATCAAACAGGGCATGGGTAGCCAGGCGATGGGGCCCATCAGCGTAATGGAAAGCGAGCACGATGAAGCGGGTGAACTGCTGGAAGTGATTAAGCACACCACCAACAATGTCACCATTCCACCTGAAGCCTGCACCACCTGGAAAGCGATGTATAACGGCATCAATGAAATGATCGACGATCTGATGGAACACATCAGCCTCGAAAACAACGTGCTGTTCCCGCGCGCACTGGCGGGTGAATAAAAAAGGTGCCTTAGGTTCCTCTCCCAGGAATCGGATCCGACTATGCGGGGATTGCTCCCCGCATAACGGCTATTTCTTCGTTTCGCAAGCGAGAACAGCCTTAAACTCAATACCGCGCTCCTTGACGCTCAATTCGCAGAGCGAACCTCCCATCATTAACGCCAATCCCAGCACCGTAAAACAGAGCACTATGATTGCCACAAGGGCGTATTTTGTCAGCATCGCGTTGCCTCCATGCGAAGAAGAGGCTACTATCCGATTGTTAGGTTCGGGTAGTCAGCCTCAGGTTGATAGTTAACATCTTCCTGGGGCCTCCTCTCTCCGACCTCCGCAGTAGCCTGAAGTCAGAAAGCCTCAGGCACCCGCCAGCAATCATACCCCTCGCCGCGCAAAACACTGTTTATTTATACAGCCAAATATAATTTTCGGAATACGTTTAGACGGGCATAAAAAAAGGTGCCGTTAAGCACCTTTTTGACATTTTCCATCCGCTTATTTAGCGATGGCTTTCTTTCTCAGGAACATCCAGCCCAGCCCCAGAATCACGAACCACAGCGGGGTGACGATCAGCGCCTGACGGGTATCGGTTTCCAGCGTCAGCAGAACGATTACGAACGCAAAGAACGCCATGCAGACCCAGCACATTACTTTACCCAGCGGCATCTTATAGATCGATTTCTCGTGCAGATGCGGACGCTGTTTGCGGTAGACCAGGTAAGAACACAGAATAATCGTCCACACGAACATAAACAGGATCGCAGAGACGGTGGTGATCATGGTAAACGCCGCGATCACGCTTGGGTTCACATACAGCAGCACCACGCCGCCCAGCAGGCAGATACAGGAGAAGGTCAGCCCTTTCGCCGGTACCGCGCGTTTAGAGAGCTTGGCGAACGCTTTCGGCGCTACCCCGTCCTGTGCCAGGCCGAACAGCATACGGCTGGTTGAGAACACGCCACTGTTTGCGGAAGATGCCGCTGATGTCAGCACCACAAAGTTGATGATACTTGCCGCGGCCGGTAGACCGACCAGCACAAACAGCTCAACGAACGGGCTCTTCTCAGGCACCACAGAACTCCACGGGGTGACCGACATGATGATGATCAGCGCAAAGACGTAGAACATGATGATACGAATCGGAATCGAGTTGATCGCACGCGGCAGGGATTTTTCCGGATCTTTCGTTTCCGCAGCCGTTGTCCCCACCAGTTCGATCCCCACGAAGGCGAAGACCGCTATCTGGAAGCCAGCGAAGAAGCCGCTAATGCCTTTCGGGAACCAGCCACCGTCATTCCAAAGGTGTGCAAAGGAAGCTTCAGTGCCGTTTGGCGACTGGAAGTGCATCAGCACCATCACCAGGCCCACAACAATTAGCCCCACGATGGCGACGATTTTGATCATCGCAAACCAGAACTCCATCTCACCGAACATCTTCACGGTAGCGAGGTTCAGGCTCAGAAGCAGCACAACAACGGCGAGCGACGCGACCCAATCCGACAGCCCAGGGAACCAGAACTGCGCATAGGCGGTTATCGCCACAACGTCGGCCATGCCGGTGACCACCCAACAGAACCAGTAAGTCCAGCCGGTGAAATAGCCCGCCCATGGGCCAAGCAGGTCGGCGGCGAAGTCGCTGAAAGATTTATATTCGAGGTTGGATAAAAGCAGTTCGCCCATCGCACGCATCACGAAGAAGAGCATGAAGCCGATTATCATATAAACAAAAATAATCGATGGGCCGGCAAGGCTAATGGTTTTTCCGGAACCCATAAACAGCCCGGTACCAATTGCGCCACCAATTGCAATAAGCTGAATATGCCGGTTAGTAAGGTTTCGCCGCAGCGATTGTTCGGCCGGAGCCTGTTCTTCGTCGGCTGCGACTTTTATCTGATCTACCATGTGATTTTCTTCCTGTTGGTTCTGTCTGTGTTGTGCAGGCTCTTGTGGCCTTTATTTCATCTAATGAGACGATCCCATAATAGGATGACTCGATATTAGGTAAGAATCGGCGGGATGAATACTATGATTTGAATATAATGTTAATTATATGTTGAAAGTGAGTGTTATATCACTCCAACTATGGGAAACACGTCACAAAAATACACGCAATAGATGTATTTGCAAGATAAAACGCCAGCAAATGTCTAACTTAAGGATTAACCACTGATTTTAATCATCCCCTCACCATAAGGAGAGGGGATGACAGAAGCTTACAGGATTTCCAGCAGCTCGACTTCAAAGACCAGGGTGCTGAACGGCGGGATGGACGCGCCAGCGCCGCGCTCGCCGTAGGCCAGGTTATGAGGAATAGTCAGTTCCCATTTGGAGCCAACCGGCATCAGGGTCAGCGCTTCGATCCAGCCTGCGATGACGCCATTAACCGGGAATTCAGCCGGTTCGCCGCGGGCAACGGAGCTGTCAAATACGGTTCCGTCGATCAGTTTACCGGTGTAATGCACGCGAACGTGATCGGTGCGCGCCGGAATTGCACCTTCACCCTGAGTCAGAACACGGAACTGCAGACCCGATTCGGTGCTGTTTACGCCCTCTTTCTCACGGTTTTCTTCCAGGTATTTCACACCGTCTGCCGCCATCGCCGCAAAACGTTCTTTACGCACCGCATCAGCACGTTCGTGGATTTCACGCAGCGCACGGTGTACCGCTTCAACCGGCACGGCAGGCTGTTTGCCTTCCAGCGCGTCGGCGATGCCGGCAACCAGTGCTTCCGGCAGCAGGCCCTGCAAACCGGACTCGCTCAGTTGCTGTCCTACCTGCAGGCCGATGCCGTAGCTTGCCTGTGCTTCGATGGTGTCAAAAGTCGGGGTGGCCATTGTCTTTCCTTTCTTCGGGTATAAAGTAGCGGGCAGCATAACAGCCATGCTCTGTACGGTAAACTTTGTGTCAGGAAAGATGACAAATCGCGGGGAAAAAGAAACAATAGGCTGAGAGAATGATCTTGCCTTAGGATGTGTTGCGAAAGCGCGCTTTGCCTCGCCGTTCAGGCAGTTAGCCAGCTATACTCGTGACGAGGATAATAAAAGACGCGGAGCAGGAGGAAAACCATGCCCGGGCGATTTGAGTTGAAACCTACGCTGGTGAAGATTTGGCATGCGCCGGATAATCTTCGCATCATGGATCCGCTACCGACCATGCACCGCCGTGGCATTATTATTGCAGCGCTGGCGGTGGTCATCGGCTTTCTGCTGCCGTCCAACGACGACACTACGCCCGATCCGGTAAGTCGCACTGCGCAGTTGGATGTGCAGTCGCAATCACGCCCACAGCCCGATAACGCGCCAATGCAAACGCAGCTGGTGACGCCGAGCAACGATCCCGGTCTGGTCGCCCCCGTTGAACCGGAACCCATTCCTGAAGAACAGCCGCAGGAGCAAGAGCAGCCACAGGCGCAGAGCCAGCCGCAAACGCAGCCGTTCCAGGAGAATCAGGGCATCGACCAACAATGGCGGTCCTATCGGGTAGAATCGGGTAAAACGCTGGCGCAACTGTTCCGCGACCATAATCTTCCGGCAACGGATGTTTACGCGATGGCACAGGTGGAGGGCGCAGGCAAGCCGCTGAGCAATCTACAAAACGGTCAGATGGTACAAATTCGCCAGAACGCCAGCGGTGTCGTAACGGGGCTAACCATTGATACCGGAAATGGACAAGTGCTGTTTACTCGCCAGCCGAACGGCAGTTTTATTCGCGCGCGGTAATTTACTCGCCCGATGATAACGGCATCATCGGGCTGACCTTATTTCTTACTGACTTTATTTACCCACCAAATCCCCGAACACACCAACACCAGCGCCATGGCGTATTTCACTTCAAGAATATTTTCGCCGAGGAAAATAGCCGAAAGCACCGTCCCCGCAACCGGAATGACAAAGTTAAACGGTGCAATCATGCTGACGCGGTTGTATTTGAGAATCACGCTCCATAGGGCGAAAGCGACGGAGGAGAGGAACACCAGATAGGCGAGAATAGCCAGCGCCGTTGTGCTCTCAATCGCCAGATGGCCGCCCGTAAGATAGCCGCCCACGACTAACGCGCCACCACCGATTGCCAGTTGCCAGCCCGTCATCACCGTCGGGTCGACCGTTTGTGAGATACGCTTTCCATAGAGCGTAGCCGCCGACAGGATAAAGGCGGCCAGGACGACAAAACCATCGCCCTGCCAGACAAAGCTGAAATCCGCCAACGAGTGGTTGAAATTCACCAGCATCACGCCGATAAAGCCCAGCACGCAGCCGATGGTTTTGTTATAACTCAGGCGGTCATTCTGGTAGATAAAGTGCGCCAGCAGCACGCTAAAGAAAGTGCCTGTCGCATTCATGATTGAGCCTTTCACACCGGTAGTAAACGCAAGTCCGATGTAGAAGAAGGCGTACTGAATCGAGGTTTGCGTGAGCCCCAGCAGCGTGAGCTGACCGAACTGGCGACCGCTCAGGCGTGCGATAGGTTTACGCTGTGCCAGCGCGAAAAGCAGCAATACCAGCCCGGCAAACAGGAACCGATAGCCAGCAAAGACAATTTTCGACGGAATGTCGTCAGTCGCGATGTAAAAGAGTTCATAACCGTTTTTGATGGCAGGGTAAGAACTTCCCCATAACAGGCAACATAGCGTTGCGCAGGCATATGCAACATGTTTACGGGCAAAGACAGGAGCCGGGCAGGCAGTTTCCATTCCATACACCAGAGTTAAAATAACGTTTCATTTATTATCATGGATTGTATGAGAAATAGCTACCATACCAGCATTAACGCGGGGCGATATAAAAGCAAAACGCCGGCACAGGGCCGGCGTCTTGTCGTGGTGATGAGTAATTAATTACTCAGCAACAACGTTTACAACCAGTTTAGCGAATACTTCGCTGTGAACCTGGAAGTCAACTTCGTGCTCACCAGTGGTACGCAGAACGCCGTTCGGCAGACGAACTTCGCTCTTAGCAACAGCAACGCCAGCAGCAGAAACTGCATCAGCGATGTCGCGAGTACCGATGGAACCGAACAGTTTACCTTCGTCGCCAGATTTAGACGCGATGGTAACAGTGCCCAGTGCGTTGATTGCTTCAGCGCGTGCGTTAGCAGCAGCCAGAACGTCAGCCAGTTTAGCTTCCAGTTCAGCACGGCGTGCTTCGAAGAACTCAACGTTTTTCTTGGTAGCAGGAACAGCTTTACCCTGTGGTACCAGGAAGTTACGAGCATAGCCCGCTTTAACGTTAACCTGATCACCCAGGCTACCCAGGTTTGCTACTTTATCAAGCAGAATAACTTGCATTACCTTATCCTCTCAAAGTCGTATTAATGGACCGTGACCGATTACTGATGACGATCAGTGTACGGCAGCAGGGACAGGTAGCGAGCGCGTTTGATAGCGCGAGCCAGCTGACGCTGGTATTTTGCACGGGTACCGGTGATACGGCTTGGGACAATCTTACCGCTTTCGGTGATGTAGTTTTTCAGCGTAGCGATATCTTTATAGTCGATCTCTTGAACGCCTTCCGCGGTGAAACGGCAGAACTTGCGACGACGGAAATAACGTGCCATATGGCTAGTCTCCAGAATCTATCAATTCAATCTGCTCGGCATGCAGAACCATTTTTGTCAGGCCATTCTTTGCTTTGTGGCAAGAGATAAAACCCTGAACGGTGACTGCGCTACCGACCGTTATACTGTGAGTAATGGCCTGGTTTTCGTGTCCGCTAATAATAACGGGCATTTGGCACCACGCCTGCCGGTGAAAGCCGGCTTCCTCTTGCACAGAACGATGCTCAAGCACGAACTGGCAGTGAGGAATTCCTGATGGACTGACCTTTCGAAGGGGAGCCCTGCACACGGTGCCGGACAGCGCCAGACGGTTGGTCATCAGAAATTACTCTTCAGAATCCCCAGCTTCAGCATCATCTGCGGTTTCGTTTGCGAAATCATCGCGACGTTCACGACGCTCGTCTTTCGCTTTAACCATCGGAGATGCTTCGGTAACAGCGTGTTTGGTACGCATAACCATGCTGCGGATAACGGCATCGTTGAAGCGGAAGTTAGTTTCCAGCTCATCGATCGCTTCCTGCGGCGCTTCAACGTTCAGCAGAACGTAGTGAGCTTTGTGCAGTTTGTTGATCGGATAAGCCAGCTGACGGCGGCCCCAGTCTTCCAGACGGTGGATCGTACCTTCTGCTGCAGTGATTGCACCAGTGTAGCGCTCGATCATGCCCGGAACCTGTTCGCTCTGGTCAGGATGGACCATAAAAACGATTTCGTAATGACGCATCGAATTGCTCCTTACGGATTATTCAGCCTCCTGTCTGGGTCAGCCGCGGCCCATGGAGGCAAGGAACGTGTTAAAGGGCGGCTGAAAAATTGACGCGTCATAATACTTGTACGGCCTGTGAAACTCAAGGTGATTGCACAAATAATTCGCACAAAGCGTGAAGCGGGTCTAAGGCGATGATTTAGAATCAAACAGCATCAGACACGCTGCTTTTTTGAACAACCCCATCAAAAATGGTCACGATTTGCACGACGAGAAACGATTACACTTTAATCAGAGAATAACCGTTTTGAGAGGAGCGAAGTTACCGTAACGTCAGTGCTGAAGTGGAGCGTACAGGATGAAAAACATCACCATTGCCATTCTCGCGGCGCTGTTTCTAAGTGCGAACGTCTCCGCCGCCATCAAAATCGACGCCCGCCAGGCTCGCAATATGGACGATGTGCAGAGCTTAGGGGTCATTTATATCAACCATAATCTCGCGACGGTCAGCGAGGCCGAGCTCGCGCTGAATGAAGAGAGCGACGCTCAGGGCGCGACATATTTCCGCCCGATATTAATGCATGAGCCGGGGAGTAATGGCGTGATACATGCCAGTGCCGATATTTATCGTTAAGCACCAGTGATATGCCAGAAAATGCAGTTGTCCGGTTTGTCCGAACAACTGCATTTTACATTTTACGGTAACGCAACCTCTGGGTCAGGCTCATGCGTTATGCGATTACGTAAATCACGTCTTATCAGCTCAATGACCCAAAACCAAAAAACATGCCCCAATATTTCAGAAACATACTCATCGATTGGTAGTTCCGTTAATGGTGGCGTCAAATTTAATACTGGGCAAAATATCCCATGCACGGCAACTGTCACGATTAACCCGGCAAGGACGCCCTGCCAGAGCTTCACTTTTGGGAAGCACTCTGCAACAACGCAATATCCAATCGCAAAAACAAGCGAAAAAATAATGTGCGTTACCATCACAGGATTAATCACATGTTCAGAGAAGGTATAGACTGTTTGAGTAGGATCAATGCCCATATAATCTCGTAAGAATATATAAGGCGGATTAAATTCATCCCGACCGCCAGAAAAAGTACGCGGTGGCAAAGGGACTTCTGCCCCCCACTTCACAAAGGCCGACATGATACCTGCGGCGAATCCAACAAAGGTCGCCACACCATAGCGACGACGATCAGGATCGGTTCTCACAAAAAGTCCTTTAAGCGCCATAGAAACCCCGCAATATTCCATATACAAAGACGAATAAGGGTCTGTCTTTTATCCCTGGCAGGCCGCTTTATTACTAAAAAAAAGGCCCCGTCGCCTGACCGATGACATCCCTGAGGAGACTCAACGACGGGGCGCTTAGTTACTTCTGCCCGTAATAGGCGTTGGGGCCATGCTTCCGCATGAAGTGTTTATTCATAAGGTAGCCGTCGATGGGATTCAGCTGCGGGTTAATACCGCGCGCAATCCACGCCATCTTCGCCACTTCTTCCATCACTACCGCGTTATGCACCGCGTCGTGAGCGTCTTTACCCCAGGCGAATGGCCCGTGCTGGTACACCACAATCCCCGGCGTATGCAGCGGCTCGGCGTCACCCAGCGTTTCGATAATCACTTTGCCGGTGTTCAGTTCATACTCACCCTGCACTTCTTCTTCGCTTAATCCACGCGTACACGGGATATCGCCAAAGAAGTAGTCGGCGTGCGTGGTGCCTAGCGCCGGAATTGCCAGCCCCGCCTGCGCCCATGCGGTAGCATGCGTGGAGTGGGTATGAACAATGCCGCCAAGCGACGGGTAACGACGGTAGAGTTCGAGATGCGTCGCGGTGTCGGAAGACGGACGATACTGACCGTCTACGACCTTGCCGCTCATATCGACCACCACCATATCGGCCGCTTGCATGGTTTCGTAGGCGACGCCGCTGGGCTTGATCACCACCAGCCCGCGTTCACGGTCGATGGCGCTGACGTTGCCCCAGGTAAAGGTCACCAGCCCGTAACGCGGCAGATCCATGTTGGCTTCAAAAACTTGCTGTTTGAGCTTTTGCATTATGCCGCCTCCACCATGCCCGCTTTCGCCATGCGCGCTTTCACCCAATCACGCGCTTTCGCCACTTCCGCCGTCGGGTCTTCCGCCGTTTCGCTCCACATCTCAATCAGGTAAGGCCCGCAATAACCACTCTGTTTGAGCGTTTCGAAGCAACGTTCGAAATCAACTACGCCTTCACCAAACGGCACGTTTTTGAAGACGCCCGGCTTGGTGTCTTTCACATGCACCGCGACGATGTGCCCGATTCCGGCCTGCAATTCCATCTGTACGTCGTTATCCCACGCCGACAGGTTGCCAATGTCCGGATAAAGCTGGAACCACGGATTGTTGAGATAGTGCGCGTAGCCCAGCGCCTTGCTGATGGAGTTCATCAACGGATAATCCATGATCTCCATCGCCAGCGTCACCTGCGCGCGGCTCGCCATCTCAACGCTCTCTTTCAGGCCATCACGAAAACGACGACGCGTTTCGTTATTGGCTTCCTGGTAGTAAACGTCGTAGCCCGCCAGTTGGATCACGCGAATGCCGACATCCTGGGCAAACTGGATAGCTTTACGCATAATCTCCAGCCCCTGCGCCCGCACCGCGTCATCTTCGCTGCCCAGCGGGAAACGACGATGGGCAGAAAGACACATAGACGGCACGCGCACGCCGGTTTCAACAATTGCATTCACCAGCGCCAGACGCTGCTCGCGGCTCCAGTCGAGGCGCGACAGGCGCTCGTCAGTTTCATCGACTGACATCTCGACAAAGTCGAAGCCCAACGTTTTTGCCAGTTGCAGGCGTTCCAGCCAGCACTCCCCGGCGGGGAGCGCTTTTTCATAGATGCCAAGCGGGATTTGTTTGGACAACATATCCGCTCCTTAGCCCCACAGTTGGGCGATGGAACGTTTGAACTGGCGCGCGGCTTCAACCGGAGAGGCGGCATCACGGATGCTACGGCCAGCGATAAAGACATGAATAGGAATGCCTTTGAACAGCGGCAGATCTTCCAACGCCAGGCCACCGGTGACGGTGACTTTGAAGCCCATGTCGGAAAGGCGTTTAATCGCGGTAATATCCGCTTCGCCCCACGCCACGCCTGCGGCCTGCGCGTCACGGCTGCGGTGATAAACCACCTGCCCAATGCCTGCGTCACGCCACTGCTGCGCCTGTTCCCAGGTCCAGTAGCCAGTCAGTTCGATCTGCACGTCGCCGTTAAACTCTTTCGCCACGTCCAGCGCACCTTTGGCGGTGTTGATATCCGCACAGCAAATCACGGTCACCCAGTCAGCGTTAGCTTCGAAGCACATACGAGAAAGAATTTTTCCCGCATCGGCGATTTTGGCGTCAGCCAGCACGATTTTGTGCGGATAAAGCGCTTTCAGGTCACGAACCGCACGTACACCTTCGCCCACACACAGAATGGTGCCCACTTCGATAATGTCGACTTCTTCGGCAATCAGGCGAGTGGTTTCGTAGGCGCTGTCCATAGTCTGGTTGTCCAGCGCGACTTGCAACATGGGTAATGACATCTTCAATTCCTTCTTAAGCAGCCGCGTTGGTGCGGTCAATGAGATCCAGTACTTCCTGCTCGGTACGGCAGGCGCGTAAACGGTCAAAATTCTCTTCATCTTCAAACAGGTTGACGATCTGCATGATGCCCACTTCCTGGTGAGTGTTGGCATCGACCGCCGCCATGGTGATGAGGATATCCACCGGGTCGTTATCTTCGTGGTTGAACTCCAGCGGCTTTTTCAGCGTCACCAGCGCAAAGCCGGTTTTCTTAACGCCCTCTTCCGGACGCCCGTGCGGCATTGCCAGGCCTGGCGCGAGCACAAAGTACGGGCCGTGCTGTTCAACCGCATCCAGAATCGCCTGGTAGTAACGCGGCTCGACAACATCCGCCGCCACCAGCAGATCAACGCCGATTTTCACCGCGTCCTGCCAGGTTTCAGCTTCGGCCTGAAGACGGATAGATTTATTTTCCGCCAGCGAATCACGTAATTTCATGGCGCGTCCTTACTTCACGTCCTGCGGGAAATGTTCTTTGATCACTTCCAGCAATTTCGGGCCAAAGTCAGCCGGAGAGAGCATGTTGCGCACGCCAACCACATATTTGTTGCCAGTGACGGAGATCTCGCCCGCAATGTGCGTTGATGCGATGATGATATCCGCGCCGTTCAGTTCACTTTTGTACTCGCCAACCGCGCAGCTATTTACCGTGTGGTCGATGTTCGACTGGGTTAAAAACTGGTCCACTTTCATCTTCATGATCATGGAACTACCTTGTCCGTTGCCACACACAGCCAGAATACGTACGGTCATAATCAAAACTCCTTATTAAGCAGACTGTTCTGCCAGTTGTTTTTCTGCATCTTCTTCAGCACGCAGCGCGCGGCCCGCGAAGAACATATAAACCAGTGCAATTACAATGATGACGGCCATAAAGGCGATACCGATGGAGAAGAAGCCCTGCATCATCGGCGGTGCCAGAATTGACCAGTCGGCCATGCCCATCCAGGCGCTCATACCGGTGAGTTTCACCGCCCAGACACAGCCAAAGATTTCAATCATCCCCATCACCAGACAAATCTTCAGCGCCGCACGCCAGCCGCCGAAGTGGTTAGCGAACACGCCGATGGTGGCGTTGGAGAAGAACATCGGGATAAAGCCAGGAATAATCAGGATCGAAGAGCCGCAGGCGACCAGGATGCCAACCGCAATCAGCTGACCGATGGTGCCCCACATAAAGCCCCAGACCACAGCGTTTGGCGCGAAGCTATAGATAGCGGCGCAGTCAATCGCCAGAACCGCCCCCGGGATCAGGCGCTGAGAGATACCGTTAAACGCTTCAGAGAGTTCCGCCACAAACATGCGCACGCCCTGAGTGATGATGAAAATCGCTACCGCAAAAGAGAAACCGGTTTGCAGGATGTAGACCGTCCAGTGCACCTTGCCAGCCATTGCCTGTACGGTGTCGATACCGAAGGAGAGCAGAATGGCGCCAAAGAAGATAGTCATCACAATCGCCGTGGAGACGATGTTGTCGTGGAAAATGTTCAGCCAGCCAGGCAGTTTGAGGTCTTCAACGCTCTCCTCTTTTTTGCCAAGGAATGGTGCGACTTTATAAGCAATCCACGCGGCAAACTGTTGCTGGTGTCCGATGGAGAAACCGCAACCATCGGTGACGATTTGCGTCGGCTTGTACATCATGTTGGAGGTAATGCCCCAGTAGAGCGAAACCATGATCGCGGTGCAGATAATGGTCGTCCACATGGAGTAGCCGAAGATAAACAGCGTAACGGCAATCAGCCCCGCCTGCTGGAACATGATGTGACCGGTGAGCATGATGGTACGAATACCGGTAATGCGACGCAGCAGTACGTAACTGATGTTCAGCGCCAGCGCTAACAGCACGGCGTAACCCACCCAGCTATAGGCATCGCCCATGCGGTCGATGGTCGCCATCATTGACGCATAAGTATCTGAAATTGCGCCATTAATGCCGTAAACCTCCGACATTTTCGCCACCACCGGTTTGAAGGTGCTGGTCAGAATGCCGGAACCGGCCTGAAGCAGCATAAAACCGATAATCGTTTTGATAGTGCCTTTGATAATTACACTGACGCTTTTACGCAGCAGGATGTAACCCAGACAGGTCACGATACCCAACAGCAGTGGGGCATTGGTCATGACCTGATTAAAAAACACGGTAAAGATGTTGTAGAGGATATCCATAACGCTCTCCGAAAATGAAGGCGCTGCGGTCAGCGCACGTCCGTCTGTTAGTTCGCACACTCTAATAATCAAAAATAATCACAACAAGATTCAATTTGATTAAATGTGACTTACGCCGCAATAATAATCATACAAACAGTGTGCTTTTCACGCACGGTAAAGCACTCAGGATATATCCTTTTATAATCAATGAATTAAAAATAACGCACTTTGATTCATCAAGTTACAAAAGTCTTATCTCGTCAAATATTCATACAAAAGCGCACAAAAACAGCCATTGCATTCCTGAAAAAATCACGTCATTATCAATCATAACAAATCACAGCATGATGTATTTTGAATATTTAAGAGGGATAAATCATGAGTAAAGTAGAAACCATCACACGTGAATCCTGGATCCTGAGCACTTTCCCGGAATGGGGCTGCTGGCTGAACGAAGAAATTGAGCAGGAGAAAGTAGCGCCGGGAACATTTGCGATGTGGTGGCTGGGCTGCACCGGTATCTGGTTGAAATCAGAAGGTAATACCAATGTCTGCGTCGATTTCTGGTGTGGCACCGGTAAACAAAGCCACGGCAATCCGCTGATGAAACAGGGTCACCAGATGCAGCGCATGGCGGGCGTAAAAAAACTCCAGCCTAACCTGCGCACCACGCCGTTTGTTCTTGATCCGTTTGCTATTCGTCAGATCGACGCCGTACTGGCCACGCACGATCACAACGATCATATTGATGTAAACGTCGCCGCCGCCGTGATGCAGAATTGCGCTGATGATGTGCCGTTTATCGGGCCGAAAACCTGCGTGGATTTATGGATTGGCTGGGGCGTACCGAAAGAGCGTTGCATCGTGGTCAAACCAGGCGACGTGGTGAAAGTAAAAGATATCGAAATTCATGCGCTTGACGCATTTGACCGTACTGCACTGATTACCCTGCCTGCCGATCAAAAAGCGGCTGGCGTCCTGCCGGATGGCATGGACGATCGCGCGGTGAACTACCTGTTCAAAACGCCGGGCGGCTCCCTGTATCACAGCGGCGATTCCCACTACTCTAACTACTATGCGAAGCATGGAAACGAGTATCAGATCGATGTGGCTTTAGGCTCCTATGGAGAGAACCCACGCGGTATTACGGACAAAATGACCAGCGCCGATATGCTGCGTATGGGCGAAGCGCTGAATGCGAAAGTCGTTATCCCGTTCCACCACGATATCTGGTCAAACTTCCAGGCCGATCCACAAGAGATCCGCGTACTGTGGGAGATGAAAAAAGATCGTCTGAAATATGGCTTCAAGCCGTTTATCTGGCAGGTAGGCGGTAAATTTACCTGGCCGCTGGATAAAGACAACTTCGAATACCACTATCCGCGTGGTTTCGACGACTGCTTCACCATTGAACCAGATCTGCCGTTCAAATCGTTCCTGTAAGCTTTTGTTCTGCCGGATACGCTTCATGTATCCGGCATGCAACACTTTTCTTTGCCGGATAGAGACTATCCGGCTCTCTCCCGACATAGTATTTTCGTGACATTTCAAATATCATCTTTGCTCATCATTTTTTATCGGATTAGCTCATGACGGAAGCGCAAAGGCATCAAATATTACTCGAGCTGCTGGCGCAGACAGGCTTTGTCACCGTGGAACAGGTGATGACCCGACTGGGGATTTCACCCGCCACCGCACGCCGGGACATCAATAAGCTTGATGAAAGCGGCAAACTGAAAAAAGTGCGCAATGGCGCCGAAGCCATCAATCAGCCGCGTCCACGCTGGTCACCGATGAATATTCATCAGGCGCTGAATCACGACGAGAAAGTGCGAATTGCCAGAGCCGCGTCACAACTGGTGATGCCCGGTGAAAGCGTGGTGATTAACTGCGGTTCTACCGCATTTTTACTGGGGCAGGAAATCTGCGGCAAACCGGTGCAAATCATCACTAACTATCTGCCACTGGCCAATTACCTGATCGAGCAGGAACATGACAGCGTGATCATCATGGGCGGGCAGTACAACCGCAGCCACGCCATTACGCTCAGCCCGCAGGGCAGCGAAAACAGTCTCTACGCGGGCCACTGGATGTTCACCAGCGGCAAAGGTCTCACCGCAGAAGGGTTATATAAAACGGATATGCTCACCGCGATGGCTGAGCAAAAGATGCTGAATGTTGTCGGTAAACTCGCCGTGCTGGTTGATAGCAGCAAAATCGGCGAGCGTGCCGGCATGCTGTTCAGCCGCGCCGATGAAATCGATATGGTGATCACCGGCAAGCAGGCTGACCCGGATATTCTTAAAGCGCTGGAAGCACAAGGTGTGCAGGTTCTGCGCGTTTAGAGATGGCGCGTAAAGAAATCCACGGCGCTGGTTAAGGCTTCTGGCGTAATACGATGACGGACGCCAGCTTGCCAGACACAGGTCAGATTAGCGTCCAGTTTTTCACGCCTCAACGCCTGCTGCAGACGAAATGTTTCATCAGGCGGCACGACATCGTCAGCATCTCCGTGCCAGAGCAGCAGCGGCCTGTCTGCTATGCGGGCGAGCTGCTGGCTGACATCCCACTCGGCCAGCAGCGGCGCAAGGCCAGCACGCTGCGCTTCAGCGGGGGGGAATAGGGTTGTGGAAAGCGAACTGAAATAGCCCGACCCCATCAGACTGGCGACACATTTAAGCTCAGGATGATGCGTCATGATACCCAGCGCCGTCATTCCGCCCATTGACGCTCCTGCCACCGCCAAACGGCCCTCACTCACCAGTCGTTCACGGTATAGCGCTTCCTGCAATGCCGGAAACTCGTGAAAGTTTTGCAGCAGGATCTGCCAGAAGTGCTGTAACCGTTGGTTTTCGTCACCATTAAAGCGCCCCCCATGCTCTGCCGCGCACGGCATCACCACGCGAAAACCAGCCTGCGCCAGCGCGACGGCAAAATAGCTGTAAACCATGTGTGAAGAGGTAAATCCATGATAAAACACAATGCAGGGTAGCGGTTGTTCAGCGAACCCCTTCGGGAACGCATGCAGGATTTCATTCCCCGCGAGCAGACGCATTTCCAGTTCAATCATCGGTTGCCTCCTTCCGGCATACTGAATATCAGGCAAAGCAGTGGGGTTTTAGCAGATGATCCTTTGTCTGATTTTTAACATTGAGAACCAAGTTGCACTTTCGTGAGATTTTCATTCGAAAATAGCGCTTGAGATAACAAATCGGGAACATTCCCCTAATGGGAATTTCCTTATACCACTACACTGTGAATATCAGGAAACGGGATATGGTTATGCGTCGCTTTATACCTCTGTTACTGGCGTTATTGTTGAGCAGTTGCAGCATTCTGGAAGGTAAGCCTGTGGCTCCTCCGGCGGCAACGGATACTCCACAAGAAATACGTCGTAATCAGACGGAAGGTTTACAGCGGATGGGCACCATCAGCGTCATGATATATGGCTCGCCAATGGATGTCGAAGCCGCGCTGAAAGCCAAAGCGACCGCGGCCAAAGCGGATTACTACGTCATCATTATGATTGATGACAGCACGGTGGTTCCGGGGCAGTGGTATTCGCAAGCCATCCTTTACCGTAAATAATGAACAACATTGTTGAATCAAATTTACGCAGGTTTGTACCTTATTCACGTTTCCCTGATGCAATATGGCGTCAACAACGATTCATTCGAAGGAGCGGATGAAAAAATGCCCTGACGTCTGCTATGGACTGCCCTACGGGGTTTTGTATATGGAGCTGACGATGAAACGATCTCTTACCTTATCTACCCTGCTCTTTTCTGGCGGTGCCAATACCAGCGCGGCGCAGTCGGCTGAATTTGCCAGCGCAGATTGTGTAACCGGGCTGAATGAAATCGGGTTGATTTCCGTAAATAATATTTCCGGTAGTCAGCAAGATGTCGAAGATGCCATTGCCCAGAAAGCGGATGAACAAGGTGCTTCCTGGTATCGCATTGTTCAGATGTACGAAGAGCAGCAACCGGACAACTGGCGAGCACAGGCGATTATCTATGCCTGAGACAATAAAACGCGTGGAAGAGTAACAGGCAGAAAGCCGCTCTTCCACGACATCATTTTTTTCCTCACACGCCCCCTGTCGCCCTCAGCAGCACATCACTGATAACCTGCTCGTTAAGCAACACGCCACCACGTGTATCCAGCATCATTCGACACCAGGCCTGCGCCATCGGTGGTGACGCATATTTCAGCATTTGTGCGCCCGTCCCCAAAAGATAAATCTGCATCGCTATTTCGCGCCCCTGCGCTTCCGATGGCTTGCGTAAACGCTGTTGTAACTGCCGCCACTGGCGATCGTAGTGGCGATCCTGGCCTTTCACCTCGCCGCACATCTCTGCCAGCAGTTCCAGCGCATCCGGCTGCCTGGTCAGCACGCGCAGCACGTCCAGGCACATAATATTTCCAGAGCCTTCCCAGATACTATTAACCGGCATTTCGCGATAAAGACGCGGAAGCTCGCTCTCTTCGCAGTACCCGGATCCACCCAGCACTTCCATTGCCTCAGCGACAAACGGCATGCCCGATTTGCAAATGGCGAACTTCGCTGTTGGCGTAAACAGCCGCGCCCATAGCCGTTCGGCTTCATGCGATTGCCGTCCCCATGCGCCAGCAAGGCGAAACAGAAACGCGGTTTGACCTTCAATCTGTAATGCCATCCGCCCCAACACCTGGCGCATTAGCGGTAAATCGACCAGATTCTTGCCGAATGCCTGTCGCTGGAACGCATGATAAAGCGCAACCGACAGCGACCGACGCATCATACTGTGGCTGCCCAGGGCGCAATCAAAACGCGTCAGGCCGCCCATGCGCAAAATCTGCCGCACGCCCTCGCCCTCTTCCCCCACACGCCAGCCGATGGCGTCCTGAAATTCAACTTCACTGCTGGCGTTAGAACGATTGCCGAGTTTGTCTTTCAGGCGTTCGATACGAATAGCGTTGCGTTGCCCATCAGGTAATAAGCGCGGCATAAAGAAGCAGGAAAGCCCGCCTTTTGCCTGCGCCAGCACCAGATGCGCATCACTTTGCGGCACCGAGAAAAACCATTTGTGCCCCACCAGCCGATAGCTGCCATCCGCCAGGCGCTCCGCGCGGGTGGTATTGCTCAACACGTCTGAACCGCCCTGCTTCTCCGTCATTCCCATACCCATCAGCAAACCGCGTTTTTGATCGCCGGGCAACAAATGTGGATCGTAGCGATCGCTCAGCAGCGGCGTAAGCCACGCTTTAAACTCGCCTGGCAGCGCCTGTTGCAGCAAGGGAGTAGCAGCAAATGTCATGGTAATCGGGCACAGCGTTCCGGCTTCCACCTGTGCATGCAACATAAAACGCGCGGCGCGGGCAACGAACGAACCTGCACGCGCATCCTCTTCCCACGGCAGGTTGTGTACCCGGTTGGCGCACAACCCCTGCATCAGCAGATGCCAGGCGGGATGAAAGCGCACATCGTCAAGGCGTGTGCCGGTGGCGTCGTAACGCAGAAGTTCAGGGGGATTGGTGTTGGCGAGCCGCCCCAGCTCAAGCGATTCGGCGGTACCGAGTTGCTGGCCAATACTCGCCAGCAGGTCGCTATCCCAGCCTGCGCCTTCGCGTACCACTGCCTCGCGCAGGGCGCCATCGGATAAAAACAGATTGCTGTTATTTAACGGGCCAGGCTGATTAAAAACGGTGTGCGTTTGCCAGGACATATGTCTCCCTCCGTCAAGTGGCAGTGCCTTAAGTATGGACAGAGGTGAGCATTTGGCGCTGGATTGCGGTCACAAAAAAGCCATCCCGTGGGATGGCTTGATTTCAACGCACGACGCATTAACCGCGCTGGCGTACCGCTTCAAACAGGCAGATACCTGTCGCTACGGAGACGTTCAGCGAGGAGACGCTGCCCGCCATTGGGATGCTGATCAGTTCGTCGCAGTGTTCACGAGTCAGACGGCGCATACCTTCGCCTTCCGCCCCCATCACCAGCGCCATGCGGCCGGTCATTTTGCTCTGATAAAGCGTATGATCGGCTTCGCCGGCGGTACCAACGATCCAGATGTTCTCTTCCTGCAACAGACGCATGGTGCGCGCCAGGTTGGTGACGCGGATCAGCGGCACGCTCTCTGCGGCACCGCAGGCCACTTTTTTCGCGGTCGCGTTAAGCTGCGCGGAGCGATCGCGCGGGACAATCACCGCGTGTACACCCGCCGCATCGGCGCTACGCAGACAGGCGCCAAGGTTGTGCGGATCGGTAACGCCGTCGAGGATCAGCAGGAACGGATTTTCCAGCGAAGCGATCAGATCCGGCAGATCGTTTTCCTGATACTGACGACCCGGCTTCACGCGCGCAATAATGCCCTGATGCACGGCACCTTCGCTTTTCTCATCCAGGTACTGGCGGTTCGCCAACTGGATAACCACGCCCTGCGCTTCCAGCGCGTGGATCAGCGGCAACAAACGTTTATCTTCGCGGCCTTTTAAAATAAAGACTTCCTGAAAACGTTCAGGAGCGCGCTCCAGCAGGGCCTGGACTGCGTGGATACCGTAAATCATTTCACTCATTGATGGACTCGTTGTTAACGTTGTTATCAGGTCACCCTCACCCCGCCCTCTCCCTAAGGGAGAGGGAGAAAACCGGTGCCGGACCAAACATCGGCTCGATCGGTTCCCTCTCCCTGCGGGAGAGGGTTAGGGTGAGGGGGCGGGTTTTACTCCGCCACTTTCTTCTTCGCCGCGCGTTTCGCTTTGGTTGCGGCAGCAATTTTCTGCGTTTTGGCAGACGGTTTTTTCGCTTTTCTCGCCTCTTTCTTTGCGGCTTTCGGCTTCTGTTTCTTCTCACCGCGGAAAGCGCTGTCTGGCTCGAAATTCACTTTCTTGCCAACCTGGCGACGACGACTACCGTTTTTATTTCCCGCGCCTTTCTTCGCTTTTTCGCGTTCAGTTTTACCGACGTTACGCGGCGCACGTTCGCTGGAAATCAACGAGAAGTCAATTTTACGCTCGTCCATGTTGACGGCTTCCACACGAACCTCTACGCGGTCGCCCAGACGATAAGTTTGCCCGCCAGATTCACCAATTAAACGCTGACCAATCTGGTCGAAGCGGTAGTAATCGTTATCTAGCGATGAAACGTGGACTAGCCCATCGATGAACAGCTCATCAAGACGGACAAAGAAACCGAAGCCGGTCACGCTGGCAATCACGCCTTTAAAGACGTTGCCCACCTGATCCTGCATGAAGTCACACTTCAGCCAGTCAGCGACGTCACGGGTGGCTTCATCGGCGCGGCGCTCTGCCATAGAACAGTGCTGACCCAGTAGCAGCATCTCTTCCATTGAGTAGTGATAGCCGCCGGTTTCCGTGGTGTTGCCTTTATGGCCCTGCTCTTTTGCCAGCAGATACTTGATGGCGCGGTGCAACGACAGGTCAGGATAACGACGAATCGGCGAGGTAAAGTGCGCGTACGACTGCAACGCCAGGCCAAAGTGGCCCCGGTTTTCCGGGTCGTAAATCGCTTGTTTCATCGAACGCAGCAGCATGGTTTGCAGCATTTCCGCGTCAGGACGGTCGGCGACGGATTCCAGCAGCTCGGCGTAATCGCGCGGCTCCGGCTTATTGCCACCCGGCAGTTCCAGACCCAGCTCCGACAGAACGGAACGGAATGCGGTGATGGCTTCAGTCGTTGGCTTATCATGAATACGGAACAACGCCGGTTCTTTCGCTTTCTCAACGAAACGTGCCGCCGAGATGTTCGCCAGAATCATGCACTCTTCGATCAGTTTGTGCGCGTCATTACGCTGCGTCTGCTCAATACGTTCGATGCGACGTTCAGCATTGAAGATAAACTTCGCTTCTTCACTTTCGAATGAGATACCACCACGTTCAGCACGCGCCTGGTCCAGCACTTTATAGAGGTTATGCAGCTCTTCAATATGCTTAACCAGCGGCGCATATTGCTCACGCAGATCCTGATCGCCCTGCAGCATGTGCCACACCTTGGTATAGGTCAGACGTGCATGTGAGCTCATCACCGCTTCATAGAATTTATAACCCGTTAAGCGGCCTTTCGATGAGACGGTCATTTCACAGACCATACACAGGCGGTCAACCTGCGGGTTCAGCGAGCACAGGCCGTTAGAGAGCACTTCCGGCAGCATAGGAACAACCTGCGAGGGGAAGTAAACGGACGTACCGCGATTACGTGCTTCTTTGTCCAGTGGAGTTGGCGGACGGACGTAATAGCTTACGTCAGCAATCGCAACCCACAGACGCCAGCCGCCACCGCGTTTTTTCTCGCAGTAAACCGCATCGTCGAAGTCACGCGCGTCTTCACCGTCGATGGTTACCAGCGGCAAATCACGCAGATCGACGCGGCCAATTTTCGCCTCTTCCGGTACCTGCTCTTTCAGCCCGGCAACCTGTGCTTCTACCGCTGGCGGCCAGACGTAAGGAATTTCATGGGTACGCAGCGCCATGTCAACGGCCATGCCTGTACCCATGTTATCGCCAAGCACCTCGACAATTTTACCGATAGCTTTAGTGCGACGAGTCGGGCGCTGGGTCAGTTCGACCACCACCACAAAGCCCATACGCGCGCCCATCACCGCTTCTGGCGGGATGAGAATATCAAAGCTCAGACGACTGTCGTCCGGCACGACAAAACCGACGCCTGCATCGGTGAAGTAGCGGCCTACGATTTGCCCGGTTCTTGGCTCCAGCACACGCACAATGCGCGCTTCGCGGCGGCCTTTACGATCCGCGCCCAGCGGTTGTGCCAGCACCTGATCGCCGTGCATGCAGACTTTCATCTGCTCACTGGAAAGATACAGGTCGTCTTTACGGCCCTCTACACGCAGGAAGCCATAGCCATCGCGATGACCGATAACCATGCCCTTCAGCAGATCAAGACGTTCCGGCAGCGCATAGCACTGGCGACGAGTAAAGACGAGTTGCCCGTCACGCTCCATGGCGCGCAGGCGACGGCGAAGCGCTTCTATCTGCTCTTCGCCTTCAATGTTCAGTTCAACCGCCAGCTCTTCACGATTGGCAGGTTTTTCACGTTTTGTTAAATGATCGAGGATAAATTCCCGGCTCGGGATAGGATTGGCGTATTTTTCAGCTTCGCGGTCCAGGAAAGGGTCTTGTGACATATCGGTTCCTCCGTTGTCATCGTTGTCGGCGATAGTCTTTACTCCACCAACAATAATTTATAAAGCGGTTGATTCTCTTCAACCAAATCGGCCAGTGTGTAGTGATCCAGTTCCTTGAGAAAACTTTGCACGGCTTGAGAAAGCGCCTGTTTCAATCGACAGGCCGGCGTGATGTGGCAGAACTCACTGCTGCAATTCACCAGCGAGAGAGGTTCCAGTTCGCGGACAACGTCGCCTACGCGAATCGTCTCCGCCGGCTTGCCCAGCCGGATCCCGCCATTTTTCCCCCGCACTGCCGTCACGTAGCCCGCGCGGCTGAGCTGGTTGATAATTTTCACCATATGGTTACGTGACACACCATAGACCTCTGTCACTTCAGAGATACTGGTCATCTTGCCATCCGGCAACGACGCCATATAAATCAGGGCGCGTAATCCATAATCGGTAAAGCTTGTTAACTGCACATCAACCTCAGGGGAACAGGAACTCGGGAAGAATAATTTCGGATATTTATATTGATGATAAACCAGCCACCAGTCAGGTCGCTAATTTTTTCGGTGCGGGAAGGAAAAAAGCGCGGATCTTGCAAGATATTAAGCCGGATACAGCGTAATGCGCGTTATCCGGCCTACAGGCCCGGCGACTCTCGTTACCGGGCAGTTCCATCAATTATGCGTCGAACGGGTCGCGCAGAATCATGGTTTCGGTACGGTCTGGGCCAGTTGAGATAATATCAATCGGCACACCGGTTACTTCTTCGATACGCTTGATGTAGTTCAGCGCTGCCTGTGGCAGGCCGCTACGCTCTTTCACACCGAAAGTGGATTCAGACCAGCCTGGCATGGTTTCGTAAATCGGTTCGATGCCTTCCCAGTCATCCGCTGCCAGCGGGGTAGTGGTCACTTCGCGGCCATCCGGCATACGGTAAGCCACGCAGAGTTTAACCTCTTTCAGGCCGTCCAGTACGTCCAGTTTGGTCAGGCAGAAGCCAGACAGGGAGTTGATCTGCACCGCACGGCGAACCGCGACGGTATCCAGCCAACCGGTACGACGACGACGACCTGTGGTTGCACCGTATTCATTACCCTGTTTGCACAGGAACTCGCCGGTGTCATCAAACAGCTCAGTCGGGAACGGCCCCGCACCCACGCGAGTGGAGTAAGCTTTGATAATGCCCAGTACGTAGTCAACATAACGCGGGCCCAGGCCGGAGCCGGTCGCCACGCCACCCGCAGTGGTGTTGGAAGAGGTTACGTACGGATAGGTACCGTGGTCGATATCCAGCAGCGTACCCTGCGCGCCTTCGAACATGACGAAATCGCCACGTTTGCGCGCCTGGTCCAGCAGGTCAGACACATCAACAACCATACCGGTCAGGATGTCGGCAACCGCCATCACATCATCCAGCACTTTCTGGTAGTCAACTGCGTCGACTTTGTAGTAATTCACCAGTTGGAAGTTGTGATATTCCATCACATCTTTCAGTTTTTCAGCGAAGGTTGCTTTGTCGAACAGATCGCCAACACGCAGACCACGACGCGCGACTTTATCTTCGTAAGCCGGGCCGATACCACGACCGGTGGTGCCGATCGCTTTCGCGCCACGCGCTTTCTCACGTGCGTTATCCAGCGCAACGTGATAATCGAGGATCAGCGGACATGCTTCGGAGAGCAGCAGACGTTCACGAACCGGGATACCACGGTCTTCCAGTTCTTTCATCTCTTTCATCAGCGCGGCAGGCGACAGCACTACGCCGTTACCGATGATGCTGGTGACGTTTTCGCGAAGAATACCTGATGGAATAAGATGGAGGACGGTTTTTTCACCGTTGATTACGAGAGTATGGCCTGCGTTGTGACCGCCCTGGTAGCGTACAACATATTTAGCCCGTTCTGTCAGGAGATCGACGATCTTCCCTTTACCTTCGTCACCCCATTGGGTGCCCAGTACGACGACGTTGTTACCCATTTTTCAAAATCACCGTTTGCTTAAAAATGGATTCTACCATCGCTTTTTCAGATATACAGCACTTTTTATATTCAAAATGATGCTGAAAAGGCCGCTTTTTGTTCAGCTAATCGTTTTCGTCAACATGTAGTAGATCACAATCCCTGCAACCACAAGACCGCCGCCAAATCGGCGCAACATCGTATCGGGTAATTGGGTCATCGTCGCGATCATTTTGCGCCAGGCCTTCGGATAAAGCATTGGGCCCAGCCCTTCCAGCACCAAAACTAACGCCAGCGCGAGCCAGATAGTGGAGTTCATTTTTCGTCCTTATAAAAGAAAACCACCGGCATCCGAAGATGCGGTGGTTTTTAAGCACTAACGCCTGGGGCGATTAACGCGCCGTTGCGTTCGGCGTTTTCATGTAGCGGAAGAAATCGCTGTCCGGGCTCAGAACCATCACGTCCTGATTGCTCTGGAAGCTGCTTTCATAGGCACGCAGACTACGGATAAAGGCGTAGAAGTCCGGATCCTGACTGAATGCATCAGCAAACAGTTTAGCCGCTTCGGCATCACCTTCACCGCGCAGGATACGTCCCTGACGCTCTGCTTCTGCCAGCGTTTTGGTGACTTCATAGTCAGCCGCTGCGCGCAGTTTTTCAGCCTCTTCCTGACCTTGTGAACGGTGGCGACGGGCAACTGCTTCACGCTCGGCGCGCATACGGTTGTAAATCGCTTCGGACACTTCGGTCGGCAGGTTAATCTGCTTAATACGCACATCGACCACTTCAATACCCAATGCCGCCATACTGTTCGGGTTGATGACCGGCACTTTACCGTTGGTTTCAGCGGTAACGCGCTCAGCGGCTTCGGCAATCGCGTTATCCGCGGCTGGCGTTTCCACTTCGTCTTCAGTACCCGCAGAACCGGAGTTCAGCGCATCACGCACTTCCAGGGTCAGACGACCACGGGAATCAGTGACGATGTCTTTTACATCCAGACGACCAATTTCAGAACGCAGACGGTCAGAGAACTTACGTTTCAGCAGCACTTCTGCCTGAGAAACGTCACCACCGCCTGTTGCCAGGAAGTAGCGGCTGAAATCGCTGATGCGCCATTTGATATAGGAGTCAACGATCAGGTCTTTTTTCTCTTTGGTCACAAAGCGATCGGCCTGGTTGTCCATGGTCTGAATACGCGCGTCCAGCATTTTAACCGACTGAATAAACGGGACTTTAAAGTGCAGACCCGGTTCATAGATTAACGGTTTTTTGTCGCTGTCGCGCACGACGCTGCTGAACTGGAACTTGATCCCACGCTCACCTTCTTTAACGACGAAGATAGAGGTGTACAGCACTACCAGCACGATGATGATAATCGCGATAACTGACTTACGCATCGTTATTCCCCCTGACGCTGGTAGTCGTTACGCTGCGCGTTAGCGCGGCGTTGGTCCATAATATCGCCCTGACTGGTGGACGATGTGTTGCTCGCTCCGCTGTTGCTGGAGGAAGACGCCGGCGGCAGACGCAGCAGGTTGTTGGCCCCGCTGTTATCGTTCTTTGCACCGGAGGCATTCCCGCCTTTCAGCATCTGGTCGAGCGGCAGAACCATCAGGTTGCCACCTTTATTATCGTTAACCAGCACTTTACGCGTATGGCTCAGCACTTTTTCCATGGTCTCGATGTAGAGACGCTCACGGGTGATCTGCGGAGCGGCTTTATACTCCGGCAGGATCTTGGCAAAACGAGCCACTTCACCCTGGGCTTCCAGAACGGTCTGCGTCTTATAGGCGCGGGCCTCTTCCAGAATACGTTGAGCCTGACCGTTCGCACGCGGCTGAACTTCGTTGGTGTACGCTTCCGCTTCACGAATGTATTGCTGCTCGTTTTCACGCGCGGCAATCGCATCATCGAAGGAAGACTTCACTTCTTCCGGCGGACGAGCGGCCTGGAAGTTGACGTCCAGCAGGGTGATACCCATGTTGTACGGACGAATGGTTTCTTCCAGCTCGCGCTGGGTATCGCTACGAATAACGGTACGACCTTCGGTCAGGATGCGGTCCATGGTGTATTTACCGATGACACCACGCAGGGCGCTGTCGGTCGCCTGACGCAGACTGTCGTCCGCGCTGGTGACGCTAAACAGATAGCGCTGCGGATCGGTCACGCGGTACTGCACGTTCATCTCAACGCGCACCACGTTTTCGTCAGAGGTCAGCATCACGCCGGAAGCGGCCAGTTCACGCACGGCCTCCACGTTCACCGGCGTGACTTCGTCGATAAACGTCGGTTTCCAGTTCAGGCCCGGCTCAACCAGATGGCTGAACTTACCAAAACGCGTGACCACGCCACGTTCGGCTTCTTTAATGGTATAGAATCCGCTGGCTGCCCAGATAATGACAACGGCTGCCGCTGCAATACCGACGATGCGCCCCCCCATTGGCGCACGAGGCCCCTGGGTTGTACCGCCGCCAGAACCGCTCTTACCGCCGCCGAGGCCACCGAGCTTTTTGCTCAGCTTACGGAAGATATCATCCAGATCGGGCGGCCCCTGTTCGCGACCACCTTTGTTTCCATTTCCCTCAGAGTTGCCGCCAGGTTTGCTGCTTCCCCACGGGTCGCGGTCTTGTCCGTTATTACCGGGCTGATTCCACGCCATGTATGTGCTCCATATTTGTTATGCGGTGATCCCCAATGTCTTGCGACGGCAGGGGACAGGCGAAATGACTCCATGCTCCAGGCAAACTGCCGGCTAGACCACGTAATCGGTCAACGCCGGTTCTTGTTTACAGAGGCGACGCCAGTCAACAATCGGCATGCGAACTTGCAGACTGACACTGCCGTCTTCCTCCATCCACTCTTTTTCTATCGCCTGAAGCTGATAAAACCGGCTTCTTAAACGCCCTTCCTCCGGCGGTAGACGCAGAGTATGCTGCGCTACTTCCCCGGAAAGCCGTTCGGTTAAAGCCTGGAAAAGCAGTGGTACACCCGCCCCGGTCTGCGCGGAAAGCCAGACCCGGACAGGTTTATTTTCTTCATCACGATCGATGCGCGGTTCGAAATCGTCCAGCACATCGATTTTATTCATGACCAACAGCGTCGGGATCTCAAGCGAGTCAATCTCCTCCAGCACTGTATTCACGGCCTCGATATTTTCCTGCACGCGAACATCGGCTGCGTCAATAACATGAAGCAGCAGCGTCGCCTGACGGGTTTCCTGCAATGTCGCTTTAAACGCCGCCACCAGATCGTGCGGCAGGTGGCGAATAAAGCCTACCGTATCCGCCAACACCGTCTCGCCGACATCAGCGACATCAATACGGCGCAGCGTTGGGTCCAGCGTTGCAAACAGTTGGTCTGCCGCGTAAACCTTCGCTTCGGTTATCTGGTTAAACAGCGTCGATTTCCCGGCGTTGGTGTAACCCACCAGCGATACCGTCGGGACATCAGCTTTAGTTCGGGAACGACGTCCCTGCTCACGCTGCTTTTCCACTTTTTCAAGCCGCGAGAGGATTTGCATAATACGGTTACGCAGTAAACGACGGTCGGTTTCAAGCTGGGTTTCACCCGGGCCGCGTAAACCAATCCCGCCTTTCTGCCGTTCAAGGTGGGTCCAGCCACGCACCAGGCGCGTCGCCAGATGGCGCAACTGCGCCAGCTCAACCTGCAACTTACCCTCATGAGTACGCGCACGTTGGGCGAAAATATCTAATATCAGACCGGTACGGTCGATCACCCTGCATTCACACAGCTGCTCCAGGTTACGTTCCTGGGCTGGGCTCAGTGCATGGTCAAAGAGTACGACAGAAGCCCCTGTCGCTTTTACGGCTTCCGCAATTTCGACAGCCTTACCTTCACCAACAAAATACTTTGGGTGCGGTGCTTTACGGCTACCAGTAATCACCTGCATTGCTTCGACACCGGCGGAAGAGACCAGAGATTCAAACTCCTGGAGATCTTCCATATCTTTGTCTTGCGAAAAATAGATGTGTACCAGCACCGCCTGCTCACCGGCATCATAACGGTCAAACAAGCGTAATTCCTCATAAAATACCAGCGGGGAACCGGGTAAACCAGGCTCCCCGACCGGGAAACAGCGATAACTTATTCTGTGTCGTCGCTGTCTTGCGGCGCAGTGGAAGAACCCTGCGCGTTGCTACCGTGATGGTAGTTACTGCTGGTGCCGCCGCCAGCGTTATTGCTGTGATGAGATACCGGACGGGACGGGACAACAGTAGAAATTGCGTGCTTATAAACCATCTGGCTGACCGTGTTTTTCAACAGGATCACGAACTGGTCGAAAGACTCAATTTGACCTTGCAGCTTAATACCATTCACCAAATAAATAGAAACCGGAACACGCTCCCGACGTAGTGCGTTCAGGAACGGGTCTTGTAAAGATTGCCCCTTAGCCATTCTCTCTTTTCCTTATATGCTTATTTGTACTTAGAACCCACAGGTCCTTAAAATTGCGCACGAATACGGTTCAATTGTACACATTCAGTCTACACAATCACCAACTACCTGTATTACTTCGTTGAACGCCTGTTCAGGTTGTTCGCTATCTAACCAGTGAACTCCATCCCAACCGCGCAACCAGGTCACCTGGCGCTTGGCTAACTGTCTCGTGGCGCAAACTCCTCGATAAACCATTTCATCGTACGAGATTTCGCCTTCAAGGTATGACCACATCTGGCGATATCCAACACAACGAACGGAAGGCATATCCGTATGCAAATCTCCACGGGCAAAAAGCGCCCGCACTTCTGCTTCAAAACCTGAAGCTAACATCTGATGAAAACGCTGCTCAATGCGCTGATGGAGCAGTTCACGGCTCGCCGGGGCGATGGCGAACTGATGCACCTTGTAGGGCAGAGCGTCTCCTGACGTTTGCGTCAGTTCCGTTAAAGTTTTACCCGAAATGAAAAAAACTTCCAGTGCCCGGGAAAGTCTTTGCGGATCATTTGGATGAATTCGCGCGGCGGCAACCGGGTCAATTGACTTCAGTTGCTCATGCAGCGCTGTCCACCCCAGCTCTGCGGCCTGTTGCTCAATTCGCGCTCTGACCTCGGGATCTGCCGACGGTAACGGCGACAATCCTTCCAGCAGCGCCTTGAAATACAACATCGTTCCGCCAACCAGAAGCGGAATTCGCCCTGCAGCGGTAATCTCAGCCATTTCGGCCAGCGCATCGCGGCGGAAATCCGCGGCAGAGTACGCCTGTGCCGGGTCGAGAATGTCTAACAATCGGTGCGGCGCGGCTGATAGTTCCTGCGCATCCGGCTTGGCCGTCCCGATATCCATCCCTCGATAAATGAGGGCGGAATCAACACTAATCAACTCTACAGGTAAAACTTTACGTAATTCGATAGCCAACGCCGTTTTACCGGAAGCGGTTGGCCCCATTAAAAAAATTGCCTTTGGCAGGCGAGCCTCGGTCACGTCACTCATTTCTCAGGGCGTTCATCGCAGAATCTAAATCAACAGGTTGTAACAGACCACCTGGAGGTGCTTTGACCAGCTGTGGGCAGAGTCGTTCAACATCCGCCAGCATCGCGATAGCCTGAGACATGTTCCATTGAACATGCTCGCTCGCCAGGTTACGGGCCAGCCACTGGGCAATATCACCCGCCTCAACCTGACTTTGTTGCACCAGATAGCCTATCAGTTCAGGAATCAAGTTTTGTAAATTTTGTTGGCGTAAGGGTAAAGGCACGGCGCGAACGGTCACGTGCTGCCCTTCTGCCAGAATATCAATGCCTAACAAAGCAAGTTGCGCCTGTGCCGTTTGCAACGCCTTGCTCTCAACATCACTCGCTTTCAGGCGCAACGGAATCAACAGCGGCTGCGCGCAAATCGGCGTTTCACCGGGCGTGAGCTGCGCCAGACGCAGCCAGCGTTCCGCCACAGGCAGCGCCAGCAGGCTGAGTTTTCCGCCACGCTCCAGCAGTGCATAGCACGGCGGCACGATGGTTAAGACACGACCAAAGCTCTGGCTGTGTCCTGCCAGGGAATCTGACGTCGGCGGCTGTGATTTCTCCGGGGCTTTCGGCGTATCCAGCAACTGGCGATAGAGCGCGCCCTGCTGCTTTTGGTATCCCGGCTGCGCATTCGGCCAGCTTGCACCACCGCGCGTACTTACACCGGAAGACGGTGCGTTGAAGCGTGGGGGCTCAGGCTCACGCGCTGCCGCCGGCTCGGCAAATTGATTGCGCCCCGCCGCTGCACGGTTTTCAGCGATCGGACGCGGCGCGAGCTCGTCCTCATCTTCATCCAACGGTAACGGCGATTCCATTTGCTGCTGCAGGACGCTCAGCACGCCCTGATAGATAAAGTCATGTACCAGCCGCGACTGATGGAAACGTACTTCATGTTTCGCCGGATGCACGTTTACATCCACCTGATGCGGGTCGATTTCCAGATAAAGCACAAACGCGGGCTGCTGATCGGCACCCAGTTTATCCTCGCAAGCCTGGCGAATCGCGTGGTTAATTAGACGGTCGCGCATCATGCGGCCATTTACGTAGCAGTACTGAGTTTCGGCTAACGCCGGGGTTGTGTGGTTTGGATCCGCAACCCAGCCGTGAAGAGTTAAATCGCCATGCTGCCACTCAATTGCCAGCGCGTGCTCAAGAAACGCGGTACCGCAAATCGCGCCCAGCCGACGTTCGCGCGGTGCGCCCTGCGTCACCGCG
The DNA here is from genome assembly GCA_003315335.1 of Pseudocitrobacter faecalis. Lineage (GTDB taxonomy): Bacteria > Pseudomonadota > Gammaproteobacteria > Enterobacterales > Enterobacteriaceae > Pseudocitrobacter > Pseudocitrobacter faecalis. The sequence goes on along the minus strand of QNRL01000005.1, from coordinate 35,619 downwards.
CGATACTGACGAATCATCTTGCCGTTATGATTGAGGGTAATCGCCACATCAAAACGCGCCAGCGCGATGCGGCGAATGATTTCATCAATATGATTAAATTCGGTTTTTTCGGTGCGCATAAACTTGCGCCGTGCCGGAGTGTTGTAGAAGAGATCCAGCACTTCCAGCGTGGTGCCGACCGGATGCGCGGCGGGTTTCACCGTCACGTCCTGGTCGCGTCCTTCCGCGTAAGCCTGCCAGGCTTCCGGCTGTTCCGCCGTGCGGGAAGTAAGCGTTAAACGGGCGACGGAACTGATACTCGCCAGCGCTTCGCCGCGAAAGCCGAGGCTGATAATAGCTTCAAGATCGTCAAGCGAGGCAATTTTACTGGTGGCGTGACGAGCCAGCGCCAGCGCCAGCTCGTCCTTTTTGATACCGCAGCCGTTATCGCGAATACGGATAAGTTTTGCACCGCCGCGTTCGATATCAATATCGATGCGGGTTGCGCCCGCATCGAGGCTGTTTTCCACCAGTTCTTTCACCACCGACGCAGGTCGCTCTACCACCTCGCCAGCGGCAATCTGGTTCGCAAGCTGCGGCGGCAGAACCTGAATCGGCATGAAGACTCCTTAGTTAATCAACGTTCCGGTTGAAGCATTAGCGCTCGCCGTCTGAGCCTGATCTTCTCGTGGGCCAGACTGGATCGGATGCGCCTGGAAATAGTTACGCAGCCCGTTGTAAATCGCTTCCGCCAGTTTCTGCTGGTAGTCGTCGCTGGCCAGCAGGCGTTCTTCCGATGTATTACTGATAAAGCCGGTCTCGACCAGAATCGACGGAATATCCGGCGAGCGCAGTACGCCAAGGCTGGCATGTTCCGGGCGACGTTTGTGGATATTGCCCACACGCTGTAGCTGGCTTATCACATTGGTCGCGACGTCATAGCCTACGCGTTGAGAATGGCCGAACTGTAAATCCAGCACCGCCTGGCTCAGATACGGGTCAGCCTGACTGTTTGCCAGCACATCGCCCGCGCCGCCCAGCAGCTCGGATTGTTTCTCGTGCTGCTCCAGCCAGCCGGCCATTTCGCTGTTGGCTCGACGGTTAGAGAGCACCCAAACGGATGCACCGCTTGCTGAACGGCTCGGTGCGGCATCGGCGTGAATCGACACCAGGAAGTGGGCGTTTTGTTTACGCGCCACATCTGAACGGCCCATCACCGAAATAAAGTAATCGCCATCGCGAGTGAGGACACCTTTAAACATCGGGTCGTCGTTAAGCAATGCGCGCAGTTTACGGGCAATGGAAATCGTCACGTTCTTCTCACGAGTGCCGCCAGGGCCGATAGCGCCGGGGTCCTGACCACCATGCCCCGCATCAATGGCAATAATCACTTTGTCGCCCGAAGCAACGCGCGTGCGGCTGGCCGGGCGTGAAATCGCCGTATCGGTATTGGTCACCGCGGTGATGCGATCGTTTTGCGTTTTAAACGGATTACGCGCTGGTTCTACCGGACGCGGCGCAGGTGCAGGCGTTACCACCGGCGCTTCAACTCGTTTAGCGATCACCGGTGCAGGAGGCGGTGGCGGAGGAGGAGGAACGTCCGCATTGATGGTGAAAACTACCGTATAGCTTGCCCCGTTCTGCTTTTTCACCGCCTGGGTTTTACCCTTTTGCGTCAGATCGACCACCAGACGTAACGACTGGTCATCTTTAGGCGTGCCGGAACGTATAGCTTTCACCAGGTTATCGCCGCTAAACCGCAGCGGCAGCCCCTGAATCACGCCCGTTTGTTTGATATCAAGCGCTACGCTGCGCGGGCCATCCTGGCTAAATGCGTATTCAGGATCGCCCATAAAACTGAAGGTAATGCGCGCCTGCTGATCGCCATTAGAAACCTGAATATCGGATAATGTTGCCGCCGATGCGCCAATGCTGAACACCATCAGCGCCGCAGCCAGCCAACCTTTTGCGCGTAAAATCATCCCGTGATCCCTAAAATTAACCGGCAAACCGCGCCAGCAGAGACTCACCCAATGAGGAGACAGCGGTTATGCGCGCCTCACGCCCTTGCGCCTGGTAATCTAAGTGTATTTCGATATCCGGTTCAGGCAGTACACCCGCACCCTGCTGCGGCCATTCCACCAGGCAGATGGAATCGTTAGAGAAATAATCGCGGATCCCCATAAATTCGAGCTCCTCGGGATCGGCAAGACGGTACAGATCGAAATGGTAAACCATCAGTTTATCGAGGGTATACGGCTCGACCAGGGTATAAGTTGGGCTTTTGACGTTGCCGCGGTGTCCCAGCGCTTGCAGGAAGCCACGGCTGAAGGTGGTTTTACCGGCGCCGAGATCGCCGTACAGATAGATAACCGTCGCGCCGTCGCAGGCTTTCGCCACGCGGTCGCCGAGGTCTAAGGTCGCCTGCTCGTCGGGTAAGGGAATCACTCGATTAATCATGGTCTACGTCAATCACATCCGGGTTAACAACACGCCGTAGCGTGGAAAAGAGATCGGTGGCCAGCATACCGCGGGTACCGAAGCGCGCCGCGAGTTCATCCGCTGCCGCACCGTGCGCGACACAGCCCGCGCAGGCAGCATCATAAAGCGAGAAGGCCTGCCCCAGCAATGCGCCAATGATACCGGAGAGCACATCGCCCATGCCGCCACTGGCCATCCCCGCATTTCCGGCGTCGATCAGCGTTATCGCCCCCGCTTCGCAGGCCGCCACCGTGCCCGCGCCTTTCAGCACCACGACACCGCCATACCGTTTTACCAGACGCTGAGCAGAAAGTAAGCGATCGGCTTCAATTTCTGTTATGCGACAGTTCAGTAACCGCGCGGCTTCGCCGGGATGCGGGGTTAACACGCGATTGTGACGTTTATCGGGATTGATTGCCAGCAGGTTCAGCGCATCGGCGTCCCACAGCATCGGTTTATTGACGTTTTCTACTTTACGCAGCGCCTGTTTTCCCCACGCGCTTTGTCCGAGGCCGGGGCCAATGACCACCGCATCCGCCCATTGCAAACTTTCATCCAGAATATCGGGCGTCAGTTCATGCACCATCAGCTCCGGTCTGGCGGTAATAATCGGCGCAACGTTTTCAATGCGAGTAAGCACTCGCACTAGTCCAGCTCCCGCGCGCAGTGCGGCTTCTCCTGTCATGCGTATCGCGCCAGCGGTACCGTGATCGCCACCGATAATCACCAGTTTGCCATGGTCACCTTTATGCGACGTCGGGCGACGCGGCGGGAACCACGCGGCGAGTTGTGACACGTCGGCACGATAGATATCCGTCGTCTGTGCTTCCAGCCAGCGTTCCAGCCCCAGCGCATGATGATGCAAACGCCCGACCACATCTCGCGCCTTGCCGGTTAGTAAGCCCGGCTTGAGGGCAATAAACGTGAGGGTATGCGCGGCGTGGATCACCGCACCGGGCGCGGTGCCGGTTTGCGCGTTCAGGCCAGAGGGAATATCGAGAGCGAAAATGGGTGCGGAATGCAGATTCGCCAGTTCAATCAGGCGGGCGATATTCTCGCGCGGCGCGCTCTGTAAGCCCGTGCCGAGCAGCGCGTCGATGATAAGGTCAGTCTCTTCCGGCCACACGGTTTGCGGCGAGTGAATCACCCCGCCCGCATTCAGCCAGGCCTCGCGCGCAGCATGGGCCTCTTCCGGCAGCGGTTTATCGCTCTCTTGCGCCAGCAGCGTGACATTGATGCCCGCCGCCTGCGCCAGACGCGCCACCACGTAGCCATCACCGCCATTGTTGCCATGGCCGCAGAGAATCAACCAGTGTGAAGTTGTCGGGTATATTTCACGCGCCAACGTAAACGCAGCGTCACCCGCGCGCAGCATCAGTTCAAACAACGTCATACCAAGGCTGTCTGCCGCCTCTTTCTCTGCACGACGCAGGTCATCCGCAGCCCACACGGAGTGTGGTATACTTGCAGAGTTTCTCGTCAATGTATGGTCCGTCATGTCACAGCCCCTCGATCTCAATCAGTTAGCGCAACAAATCAAACAATGGGGCACTGAACTGGGCTTTCAGCAGGTAGGTATCACCGATACCGATCTCAGCGCCTCCGAGCCAAAATTACAGGCATGGCTGGACAAACAGTACCACGGCGAGATGGAGTGGATGGCCCGCCACGGCATGATGCGTGCCCGCCCTCATGAGCTTCTGCCCGGCACGTTGCGCGTGATCAGCGTACGAATGAACTATCTGCCCGCCAATGCGGCCTTTGCCAGCACCCTGAAAAATCCCGAACTCGGTTATATCAGCCGCTACGCGCTTGGACGCGATTATCATAAGCTGCTGCGTAATCGCCTCAAAAAGCTGGGCGAGTTGATTCAGGAACAGTGCGTCTCGCTGAATTTTAGACCTTTTGTCGATTCTGCGCCTATTCTGGAGCGACCGTTAGCCGAAAAAGCCGGGATTGGCTGGACAGGTAAGCACTCACTTATTCTTAGCCGTGACGCCGGATCGTTCTTTTTCCTCGGCGAGTTACTGATCGATCTGCCGCTGCCCATCGATAAACCGGTGGTCGAAGAGTGTGGACGCTGCGTGGCCTGTATGACTATTTGTCCGACCGGCGCCATCGTGGAGCCTTACACCGTCGACGCACGTCGCTGTATCTCCTATCTCACTATCGAGCTGGAAGGCGCTATCCCGGAGGAATTTCGTCCACTGATGGGCAACCGTATCTACGGCTGCGACGATTGCCAGCTCATTTGTCCGTGGAATCGTTTTTCACAACTGACAGACGAAGCTGACTTCAGCCCGCGCAAGGCACTACATGCCCCAGAATTGATTGAACTCTTTGCTTGGGATGAAGCGAGGTTCCTGAAACTGACCGAAGGTTCACCCATTCGTCGTATCGGCCATTTGCGCTGGCTGCGTAATATCGCCGTTGCCCTGGGCAATGCACCGTGGAATAAGGCCGTTATTGAGGCGCTTGAGACGCGCCGAGGTGAGCACCCACTTCTCGATGAACACATAGAATGGGCGATTGCGCAGCAAATTGAGAAGCGAAATGCCTGCGTGGTCGAGGTGCAGTTACCCAAGAAACAGCGGCTGGTGAGAGTGGTTGAGAAGGGATTACCACGTGACGCGTAAAACATTCACAGGCTGTGAATAAAAATAAAAAAGCAAAGGGATTCAAAGCACACAGAGAGGTCAAGTGATCAAAATAACATTTTGAAATATTATTTTTCCCATAATTTTCAATGGGATACAAAGATACCGTTCACCGTTCGAAGAATTCTACCTTCCCGTAAAAGTGTCCTGGTCTGTGGATAACTCTGTTTACAAGAGTATTTCAGAAACGAAAAATCGCCTCAGCAAATCGACTTCACTGTGGTTTTAACGAATCAGAAAGAAAATTTGGAGCGGGAAACGAGACTCGAACTCGCGACCCCGACCTTGGCAAGGTCGTGCTCTACCAACTGAGCTATTCCCGCTTGGGTGGTGCGTGCTTAGAAAGCACTTTTCAAATTTTGGAGCGGGAAACGAGACTCGAACTCGCGACCCCGACCTTGGCAAGGTCGTGCTCTACCAACTGAGCTATTCCCGCTTGGGTGGTGCATGCTTAGAAAGCATCTTTCAAATTTTGGAGCGGGAAACGAGACTCGAACTCGCGACCCCGACCTTGGCAAGGTCGTGCTCTACCAACTGAGCTATTCCCGCAAATTTGTTGCTGTCGTAACAACGATTTCTCTGTCGTTACGGGAGGCGCATTATACGAGAAATCCTTTTTGCTGCAACCCCCTCTCAAGCGTTTTTTTTGAAATAGTGTTCAAGTGCCGAATAATTCATCATCCTGGTGCTTTTTACGCCGAATGGCAAGCGCCATCCGGCAAAGACGAGAATCAGAGCTTAATAAAGTTCTCACGGTAGTACGCCAGTTCAGCCACCGACTCACGAATATCATCCATCGCCTGGTGCGTACCCTGCTTCTTAAAACCGTCCAGAATTTCCGGCTTCCAGCGACGCGCCAGCTCTTTGAGCGTGCTCACATCCAGATAACGATAATGGAAGTAGGATTCCAGTTCCGGCATATACTTAAACAGGAAACGGCGGTCCTGGCCGATGCTGTTACCGCAAATCGGCGATTTTCCTTCCGGAACCCACTGCTTGAGGAATTCAAGTGTAGCCAGCTCCGCCGCGCGGTCGTCAATGGTGCTGGCTTTCACGCGATCGACCAGCCCGCTGCCAGTATGCGTGCGCACGTTCCACTCATCCATCAGCGCCAGTTGTTCATCTGACTGATGCACCGCAATCGTCGGGCCTTCCGCCAGAATGTTCAGATTCGCGTCAGTCACCAGGGTTGCGATTTCAATGATGCGATCGCGCTCGGGATCGAGACCGGTCATCTCCAGATCGATCCAAATCAGGTTGTTTTCATCTGCACTCATGTTATTTTCCACCCTTATCGCGTGACTATATTCATCTAAAATAGCGTGTATCATAGATCTTTTGCCCATTATGGGCGACCAGGAGTCTGTACGATTGAGTAAAAATAAACTCTCCAAAGGTCAGCAGCGTCGCGTGTCGGCTAACCACCAGCGCCGTCTTAAAACGACTGCGGAGAAGCCCGACTACGATGACAATCTGTTTGGTGAAACCGCTGAAGGCACCGTAATCAGCCGTTTTGGCATGCATGCTGACGTTGAATCCGCCGACGGCGAGACGCACCGCTGCAACATTCGCCGCACCATTCGTTCGCTGGTTACCGGCGATCGCGTTGTCTGGCGTCCGGGTAAAGCGGCAGCCGAAGGCGTAAACGTCAAAGGGATCGTCGAAGCGGTACATGAGCGAACCTCAGTACTCACGCGCCCGGACTTTTACGATGGCGTCAAACCGATCGCCGCTAACATCGATCAAATCGTTATCGTCTCTGCCATTCTGCCGGAACTGTCGCTGAATATTATCGACCGTTATCTCGTCGCCTGCGAAACACTGGACGTCGAGCCGATCATCGTGCTGAACAAAATCGATCTGCTGGACGACGAAAGTATGGCTTTCGTGAATGAGCAGATGGATATCTACCGCAACATTGGCTATCGCGTGCTGATGGTTTCCAGCCATACACAGGATGGCTTGAAACCGCTGGAAGAAGCGCTGACCGACCGCATCAGTATTTTTGCCGGGCAGTCTGGCGTCGGGAAATCAAGTCTGCTGAATGCGTTGCTGGGGCTCAACGAAGAGCGGATCCTGACCAACGATGTTTCCGATAACTCCGGTTTAGGCCAGCACACCACGACCGCCGCACGTCTGTATCATTTCCCGCATGGCGGCGATGTGATTGATTCTCCGGGCGTTCGAGAATTTGGTCTGTGGCACCTTGAGCCGGAACAAATCACCAACGGCTTTGTCGAATTCCATGATTATTTGGGTTTGTGCAAATACCGCGACTGCAAGCATGACACCGATCCCGGTTGCGCCATCCGCGAAGCCGTTGAAGAAGGTAAAATTGCCGAGACGCGATTCGAAAATTATCACCGCATCCTGGAAAGTATGTCGCAGGTAAAAACGCGTAAAAACTTTTCTGATGGTGATAACTGAGAATTATGCTTTAGCGACTGACATTTATCGCGTGCGTCGTTAAAATCGCCACCTTTTCTTTTGGGGCCCGCGCATAATGCGGGTTCAGGAACGACACATCATGGCCTGGAGGCTACTTTGTTAAACGATCTTAAACTTTCACTGCAATACATTCTGCCTAAACTGTGGCTTACCCGCCTCGCAGGCTGGGGTGCGAGCAAGCGAGCAGGATGGCTGACCAAACTGGTTATCGATCTGTTTGTGAAATACTACAAGGTCGATATGCAAGAGGCGCAGAAACCAGATACCGCCAGCTATCGCACCTTCAACGATTTCTTTGTGCGTCCGTTGCGTGACGATGTGCGCCCGCTGAATACCGACCCGAACGTGCTGGTGATGCCTGCCGACGGTGTTATTAGCCAGTTAGGCCGTATCGAAGAAGACAAAATTTTGCAGGCCAAAGGTCACGACTATTCGCTGGAAGCACTGCTGGCAGGCAACTACCTGATGGCCGATCTTTTCCGCAACGGGACTTTCGCCACGACTTACCTGTCGCCGCGTGACTATCACCGCGTCCATATGCCGTGCAACGGTATTCTCCGCGAGATGATCTACGTCCCGGGCGATCTCTTCTCAGTAAACCATTTAACCGCGCAGAACGTACCTAACCTGTTTGCCCGTAACGAGCGTGTTATCTGCCTGTTCGACACCGAATTTGGCCCGATGGCGCAGATTCTGGTCGGCGCGACCATCGTTGGCAGTATCGAAACCGTATGGGCTGGTACGATCACGCCGCCGCGTGAAGGCGTTATCAAACGCTGGACCTGGCCGGCGGGCGATAACGAAGGCTCCGTTGCCCTGCTGAAAGGCCAGGAGATGGGCCGCTTCAAACTGGGTTCCACCGTCATCAACCTCTTCGCGCCAGGCAAAGTCCAGCTGATTGAAGAGCTGAAAAGCCTTTCGGTGACCAAACTGGGCCAGCCGCTGGCAGTCTCAACCGAAGCCGTGGTGGTTCCAGAGCCGGAAGTCCTGCCGGAAGAAGAAGTGGCGGCTGAAATTGAAGCCAGCCCACTGGTCGACGATAAGAAAGACGAAAGCTAAATTCAAAAAAGGGTTCTGACGTGCGCCTGATTATCACTTTCCTGATGGCCTGGTGCCTCAGCCTGGGGGCGTACGCAGCGACGGCCCCCGACAGTAAACAAATAGCTCAGGAGCTGGAGCAGGCTAAATCCGCCAAACCTGCCCAGCCTGAAACCGTTGAAACCTTGCAGGGTGCGCTGAACGCGCTTGAGGAGCGCAAAGGCTCTCTTGAGCGCGCTACGCAGTATCAGCATGTGATCGACAATTTTCCTAAACTTTCCCAAACATTACGTTCCCAACTGAATAACCTGCGCGAAGAGCCGCGCGAGGTTCCAGAAGGCATGAGCGCTGATGCGTTAAGCCAGGAAATCCTTCAGGTCAGCAGCCAGTTACTGGAAAAAAGCCGCCTGGCGCAACAGGAGCAGGAACGCGCGCGGGAAATCGCTGACTCTCTGAATCAGCTGCCGCAACAGCAAACCGATGCCCGTCGCCAGTTGAATGAAGTGGAACGCCGCGTCGGCACGCAGACAGCCAACACACCACAGGCGCAGGCGCAAAACCTGGCGTTACAGGCCGATTCCGCACGCCTGAAGGCGTTGGTTGATGAACTGGAACTGGCGCAGCTTTCGGCGAATAATCGCCAGGAGCTGTCGCGTATGCGTTCAGAACTGGCGCAGAAACAGGGCGAACAGCTGGATGCGTATCTTCAGGCGCTGCGCAATCAGCTCAACAGCCAGCGCCAGCGCGAAGCCGAACGGGCGCTGGAAAGCACCGAACTGCTTGCCGAAAACAGCGCTAACCTCCCCGTCGGTATTGTTAATCAGTTCAAAGTTAACCGTGAGCTTTCTCAGGCGCTGAATCAGCAGGCGCAGCGTATGGATTTGGTCGCATCGCAGCAGCGTCAGGCCACCAGCCAAACGTTACAGGTTCGTCAGGCGCTGAACACACTGCGTGAACAGTCGCAATGGCTGGGTTCCTCTAATCTGTTGGGCGAAGCGTTACGTGCACAGGTTGCTCGCCTGCCGGAAATGCCGAAACCCCAGCAGCTTGATACTGAAATGGCGCAGCTGCGCGTACATCGTCTGCGCTATGAAGATTTACTCAATAAGCAGCCGCAACTGCGCCAGATCCAGCAGGCCGATGGCAAGCCGCTAACCGCCGAGCAGAATCGCATTCTTGAAGCGCAGCTTCGTACCCAGCGTGAATTGCTGAACTCGCTGTTGCAAGGCGGCGATACGCTAATTCTGGAACTTACCAAGCTTAAAGTTTCCAACAGCCAACTGGAAGACGCGTTAAAAGAAGTGAATGAAGCGACGCATCGCTATCTGTTCTGGACTTCTGACGTGCGGCCAATGGACTTCAGCTGGCCGCTGGAAGTGGTGCAGGATCTGCGCCGCTTAATCTCGCTGGATACCTTCAGCCAGTTAGGTAAAGCCACCGCGATGATGCTCACCAGCAAGCAGACGCTGCTACCGCTCTTTGCGGCGTTAATTCTGGTGGGCTTCAGTATCAGTTCGCGCAAACACTTTACCCGTTTTCTGGAGCGTTCCAGCGCACGTGTCGGTAAGGTCACCCAGGATCATTTCTGGCTGACCATGCGTACCGTTTTCTGGTCGATTCTGGTCGCTTCTCCCCTGCCCGTCCTGTGGGCGACGCTTGGCTATGGCCTTCAGGAGGCCTGGCCTTACCCCCTTGCCGTGGCGATTGGCGATGGCGTAACCGCCACCGTGCCGTTGCTGTGGGTGGTGATGATCTGCGCCGCCTTTGCCCGCCCGAATGGTCTGTTCATTGTGCACTTCGGCTGGCCCCGTAACCGCGTACTTCGGGCGATGCGCTACTATCTGATGAGTATCGGGCTTATTGTGCCGCTGATTATGGCGCTGATCATGTTCGATAATCTCAACGATCGCGAGTTCTCCGCCTCATTAGGCAGGCTGTGCTTCATCCTGATTTGTGGCGCGCTGGCGGTGGTCACGCTCAGCCTGAAACGCGCCGGTATTCCCCTCTGGCTCGATAAAGAGGGCGACGGCGATAACATGGTTAACCGCCTGCTATGGAATCTGCTTTCCGGTGCGCCAATGGTTGCTATTTTAGCGGCAGCCGTCGGTTATCTGGCAACATCACAGGCCTTGCTGGCGCGTCTGGAAACCTCGGTCGCTATCTGGTTCCTGTTGCTGGTGATTTACCACGTTATTCGCCGCTGGATGCTGATTCAGCGTCGTCGTCTGGCGTTCGACCGTGCCAAACATCGACGCGCAGAGATGCTGGCAAACCGTGCCCGAGGCGAAGAAGAGACGCACCCGACTAGTCTTGAAGGCTCGGTGGAAGCCGAGGTGAGTGAAGTCGATCTCGACACCATCAGCGCACAGTCGCTGCGGCTGGTACGCTCAATTCTGATGCTCATCGCGCTGGTTTCGGTGATTGTGCTGTGGTCTGAAATTCACTCCGCTTTCGGCTTCCTGGAAAATATCTCGCTATGGGATGTCTCCTCGACCGTGCAGGGCGTGGAAAGTATTGAACCCATTACGCTCGGGGCGGTGTTGATTGCGATTCTGGTGTTTATCATTACTACGCAACTGGTGCGAAATCTGCCCGCGCTGCTCGAGCTGGCGCTACTGCAGCACCTCAACCTGACGCCGGGCACCGGCTACGCGATCACCACCATCACCAAGTACCTGCTGATGCTGTTTGGCGGGCTGATTGGCTTCTCGATGATTGGTATTGAGTGGTCGAAATTACAGTGGCTGGTTGCCGCGCTCGGTGTCGGACTTGGTTTCGGGTTACAGGAAATTTTCGCCAACTTTATTTCCGGCCTGATCATCCTGTTTGAGAAACCCATTCGTATCGGCGATACGGTCACTATTCGTGATTTGACCGGAAGCGTCACCAAGATCAACACTCGCGCCACCACCATCAGCGACTGGGACCGCAAAGAGATTATCGTGCCGAACAAGGCCTTTATCACCGAGCAGTTCATCAACTGGTCGCTGTCAGATTCGGTTACCCGCGTGGTGTTAAGTATTCCTGCGCCGTCGGATGCCGACAGTGAAGAGGTGACGCAGATTCTGCTGACGGCGGCACAGCGCTGCTCGCTGGTAATTGATAACCCGGCCCCGGAAGCCTTCCTGGTCGACCTGCAGCAAGGGATTCAAATCTTTGAACTGCGTATTTACGCAGCGGAAATGGGGCACCGTATGCCGTTACGCCACGAAATCCATCAGTTGATTCTGGCGGGCTTCCGCGAGCACGGCATCGATATGCCGTTCCCACCGTTCCAGATGCGTCTGGAAAGCATGGGAGGAACCAAAACCCCGGCAGGCAGGACGTTAACCTCTACAGGGCGTGGTCGTAAGGCGGGAAGTTTGTAATATTATGATGGCGCTGGATATCGCTGGATATCCAGCTTTACCAACAAAGTTGGTATCGAAAAATAAATCGCCATAACCCAAAAAAAACAATACTCGCCATCACCACATACTGAAAGATCCCTACTCTTTTCTTTTTAAATAGAACGTATAGATAAGGAAAAAAAAGAGGTAATGTCATAAGCATACCACCGAAACGCACATCATCATTTTCAACATACTTCATCACGTCACAAATATTATTAATACCTTCACCATCAATAAACCATTCTTTATCCTGCGTTGATAAAACGAGGATTAACCCCGAGCTAATTAGAGCCCAGACGATATTAATCACAAAGTGCCATTTTTTCACTTCTCCGCCCTCATAATTTTAAGTAATATTTCCTTTTTTTCGATAATCCTTCGCCCATACTCACTATACTCACGTCCTGGTGAACCCGGTATTTGATATATGGATTTAATTATATCGTCTTTATCCCTGGCAATACCGCGATTATATCTGGAGGCCGCCACTATTATTTGTTCATCGGTTAGGTGAAGCGTATCAATATCTGGGTAATCAAAAAGAATAAGATCGCGCAAATGGAAAGCTGCAACCCTAATGTTAAAGTCATTATCAAGCAAACACTGTGATAAACGGAACTGCTGGAATGGAGTTAATGTGTCAGGCCGTATGTTTATTGTTCTTGCTGCAACGCCGATCTGGATGGCTACCGATCCCACAGATGTTGCATTTGACCATGCATGGTCATTATTAATTATTTCTTCAATAACTTGTCGAAATTGCAGAACACCTAAGCCTTTAAATTTTTCTGGCGTCCCGCCTACTTCTGTAACCGCTACGCCTGCAAGTAAAAATTCTGGTATCCGAGCATCATAAGCATACCTCTTTATCTTTAATCTATGATGGACTAGCCATGCGGTTTTATAATACCAAAGATATGCCTTTCCTGTCATAAAGCGTTCATTTGTAGGCAATGCATACCAACGAAAAAAATCAAACCACCCCCAATGGGGAAATCCATGCTCATCAATATCACAAAAAATCAGGTCATCCATACCCACACCTCCATCATTCAGAAGTGAGAAACATAATTATTGCTAACTTAAAAATATGAGTTCATCGTCACAATAATAAATTTTTCAAAAAAGAAGTCTTTTTATAACCCCCGCGAATAATTAATTTTTATATATTCAGTTAAAAACAGAGCCAATTTTTTACTGTATGAAACCTGAACGGCTGCAAGTTCAGGTTTCATACCAGTCAGTTACTCCATTGCCAACTCAGGCGCATTCGCCGTCCGGCGACGATAATTCTCATAAATCCCCATCGCCATCAGCGAGAAGAAGATCGGCCCGCCAATCATCCACAGAGCACTGCTCCAGTCATTCGCTTCAATCACCGGTTGGATAACGGTGAAGATGTTGGCAAACGACACGATCAACACCACGACTACGGTGGCGACCAGTGCAGAAGCACGCGTTTGAAAGATAACGAACGGTCTTTCCAGATCGGTTTTCGCTTTGAAGAACGGGAATGCCAGAGCAAGGAAGAGATACGGCAGGGTCATCGAGACGTTCGCCATCAGCGTCAGTTTGTTATAGAACGCGGAAGCCGTATCACCGCCAAACGATACCAGCAGGATAAACAGACAGACCAGACCACACTGCGCCCACATTGCGGTTTCCGGCATACCGCTCGCGTTCAGACGCGTGATGGAGGTCGGCCACAGGGCTTTTGGTGTGCCCTGCACGATGGCTTTCAGCGGCGAGTAGATCAGGGTGAAGAACGCACCGGTATACGCGAGGAACATCGACAGGCCAGTAATGCGCGCAAACCCTATTCCAAGTGAAGTAGTCGCCTCTGGAGTTAACCCCAGCGCATGCCCGAGCGTTTCGCCCAGGCTATGCATCAGCACATAGGTAATATTACCAAGGTTGGTGGCACGATTACTCAACACCGCCTGCCAGTTGGTGCTCACGCCCCACAGAACGATCGCCAGCGCGTAGCCGATAGAGATAACAATCGCCGCGAAGATAATGCCTTTTGCGAAGTTCTTCTCCGGGTTTTCGGTTTTATCCACCAGCCCACCGACGGCTTCGATACCGCCGTAGGCAAAGATGGCAAAGACCACAAAAGACAGCATCGCCAGACCAGACTGGTAGCCGGGGTTCGGCGAGGCGACGAAGTTAATCGGTTCGGCAAAGTTTCCGCCATTTAGCGCCAGAATGATGATACTCACGACCAACAGCACCAGGTTCAGGCACATCACTGAAATCCCACCAACGGCAGTTATTTTGGCGATTTTATTGATCCCGCGGGAGGCAACAAACGTCACCAGTAACATCCAGCATACCGCCAAAATGCCGACAGCTTGTGTAGGCGTCAGGCCAGCGAAAGCCCACACCTGAGTTTGATCCGAGCCGCACATGAAGGTGGAAAATGGCACCCACACTTTCGCCGCAGTACTGACCATCCAGACCACATAGGACGAGAACCACATAAAGGTACCAATGAAGGCGAAGCGTGGCCCTACGCTGTTATTCATCCACGAATAAATACCGCCCTCTTCCTTGCGGTACGCCGAGCCCATTTCCGCCATCATGAGTGCAAAAGGAATAAAGAAGAAGAGTGCCGAGAGAATATAAAAAGGCGCGGCGCTGTAGCCCATTAAATAGAATGCCGACGGGCTATTGGCAAAGCCAAACACCGACGTAAAGATCATCAGAATAAGCCCGGTGAGGCTCATCTTTTTTAGAGACTGGTTCATCTTGCCGTTCCAAAAAGAGTCATAACGCAAATCACGTTATCCCACGCCGACTGGCAGGGAAGAAAGCGCGGATAGTAGCAAAAAACCAGATTATTATTGTGACAATATTGGCGGATAACGAAGGAAAGTCTGTAAAAAAGAGCAACGTTAGTTACATTAACTAAACAGGATGAATACAACAAGCTGATTCAATAATGCGCGGCTATGTTTTACCGGGATAGCCGCGCAGAGATATCAGGCGCGATCGACCGTAAAGGCGATAACGTCGGCAATTTGCTCCGCGTCCAGCGCCAGCATCACCAGACGATCGACACCCAACGCTACGCCAGAACAATCAGGCAGACCAGCGGCTAACGCATCCAGCAGGTTCTGATCGATAGGCTGCTGCGGCAGACCGCGCGCGGCGCGCTTACGGTTATCCTGCTCGAAACGCTGCTGCTGTTCACGCGCGTCGGTCAGTTCATGGAAACCGTTCGCCAGCTCCATACCTTTGAAGTAGACCTCGAAACGTTCCGCCACACGGTGATCTTCAGCGCTGATTTGCGCCAGAGACGCCTGGCTTGCCGGGAAGTGGTAAACAAAAGTCGGACGATCTTTCCCGATGTGCGGCTCTACGCCGAAGGCAAACAGCAGCTGTAACAGGGTATCCCGGTCTTCTTCTGCATCGGCAACGTTGCTGAGATCCAATTTTGCAGCCACCTCACGCAGCAGCGTTTTATCGGCAGAAAGCGGGTCAATTTCCAGATGGCGCTGGAATGCCTGTTGATAAGAGAGGCTTTCCGCTGGCTGGCACTCCAGTACCTGTTGCAGCAAATCATCCACCTCGTTGATGAGTCGGTACATATCAAAATGCGGACGGTACCACTCAAGCATGGTGAATTCCGGGTTGTGGTGACGCCCCATTTCTTCATTACGGAAGCTTCTGCACAACTGGAAAACCGGGCCACAACCTGCCGCCAGCAGACGCTTCATGTGGTATTCCGGGCTGGTCATCAGATAGAGATTCACGCCCTGAGAATGCCCCGGGCCCACAAAGCGAGTCTCAAACGGCACCAGATGGACATCAGTTACCGTAGCCTGGCTCATACAGGGCGTTTCCACCTCAAGCACGCCGCGGTCAGCAAAGAAACGACGAATTTCCGTCATCACAGCCGCGCGTTTTAACAGGTTAGGGATGGATGCGCTCGGCTGCCAGGTTGCCGTCTCGCTCATGGTTTTTTCTCCAGATTCAAACAAGGGCACGAAGTCTACTCGTAACCTGTCAACGAGACAAATTTTGTGCGGAAATTATTAGCGTGGTCAGTCGGCGCAAGGGAGTAGCAAGGGGTAGTTTAGTAATTAAATTAATCATAATTAGTGATGATTCGGGGCTATCAGACTCAAAAATAATCGAACACATCAAATTTCCCTCAGATTTCTACGGGTATACTGCTTTACCCATAAAGGAGCAGTGGAAACGTTTCCGCCATAGCGAGTCGTAATCAGGTGAACTACCTTTTGCTTAGAGCGAGTGCGGAATAACAATAATCTGGAGGAATGTCGTGCAAACCTTTCAAGCCGATCTTGCCATTATAGGTGCTGGCGGAGCTGGTCTACGAGCAGCCATCGCCGCGGCGCAAGCTAATCCAAACGCCAAAATAGCTTTAATCTCAAAAGTTTATCCGATGCGCAGCCACACCGTTGCGGCTGAAGGCGGTTCCGCAGCCGTCGCACAGGATCACGATAGCTTTGAATACCATTTTCACGACACCGTCGCCGGCGGGGACTGGCTCTGTGAACAGGATGTCGTGGACTACTTCGTCCATCACTGCCCGACAGAGATGACCCAGCTTGAGCAATGGGGCTGTCCGTGGAGCCGTCGTCCGGACGGCAGCGTGAACGTGCGCCGCTTCGGGGGAATGAAAATTGAACGTACGTGGTTCGCCGCCGATAAGACCGGCTTCCACATGCTTCACACCCTCTTCCAGACCTCTTTGCAATTCCCGCAAATTCAACGCTTTGATGAACATTTCGTCCTCGATATTCTGGTCGATGATGGCCACGCCCGCGGCCTGGTCGCGATGAATATGATGGAAGGTACGCTGGTGCAGATTCGCGCCAACGCGGTGGTGATGGCGACCGGCGGCGCGGGCCGCGTCTATCGCTACAACACCAACGGTGGCATCGTCACCGGCGACGGCATGGGTATGGCGCTGAGCCATGGCATTCCTCTGCGTGATATGGAATTCGTTCAGTATCACCCAACCGGCCTGCCGGGTTCAGGTATCCTGATGACCGAAGGCTGCCGTGGTGAAGGCGGTATTCTGGTCAACAAAAACGGCTACCGTTATCTGCAGGATTACGGTATGGGCCCGGAAACCCCGCTGGGCGAGCCGAAAAACAAATATATGGAACTGGGTCCGCGCGACAAAGTTTCTCAGGCCTTCTGGCACGAGTGGCGTAAAGGCAACACTATCTCCACACCGCGTGGCGATGTGGTTTATCTCGACCTGCGTCATCTGGGCGAGAAAAAACTACTGGAACGCCTACCGTTCATCTGCGAACTGGCGAAAGCGTACGTGGGCGTCGATCCGGTGAAAGAGCCGATTCCGGTGCGTCCGACCGCGCACTACACCATGGGCGGTATCGAAACCGATCAGCAGTGTGAAACCCGCATCAAAGGGCTGTTTGCGGTGGGCGAATGCTCCTCTGTCGGCCTGCATGGCGCAAACCGTCTGGGTTCCAACTCGCTGGCTGAACTGGTGGTCTTTGGTCGCATGGCGGGCGAACAGGCAATGGAACGCGCCGCAACCGCAGGCGAAGCCAACAACGCCGCGCTGGACGCTCAGGTTGCTGACGTCGAAAGCCGCCTGAAAGCGCTGGTTAATCAGGAAGGTAGCGAAAACTGGTCGAAGATCCGCGACGAAATGGGTCTGTCGATGGAAGAAGGCTGCGGTATCTACCGTACGCCGGAATTGATGCAGAAAACCATCGATAAGCTGGCCGAGCTGCAGGAACGCTTCAAACGCGTACGTATCACCGATACCTCCAGCGTGTTCAATACTGACCTGCTCTACACCATTGAGCTGGGCCACGGTTTGAATGTCGCCGAATGTATGGCGCACTCGGCCATGGCGCGTAAAGAGTCCCGCGGCGCGCACCAGCGTCTGGACGAAGGCTGCACCGAGCGCGATGACGTCAACTTCCTCAAGCATACGCTTGCTTTCCGCGATGCCGACGGCACCACGCGTCTGGACTACAGCGATGTGAAAATCACCACGTTGCCGCCAGCCAAGCGTGTCTACGGTGGCGAAGCTGAAGCAGCCGATAAAAAGGAGAAAGCGAATGGCTGAGATGCATAACCTGAAAATCGAAGTGGTGCGCTATAACCCGGAAGTGGACTCCGCGCCGCACAGCGAATTTTATGAAGTGCCTTATGATGAAACCACTTCGCTGTTGGATGCGTTGGGCTACATCAAAGATAACCTGGCGCCCGATTTAAGCTATCGCTGGTCCTGCCGCATGGCGATTTGTGGTTCCTGCGGCATGATGGTCAATAAAGTGCCGAAGCTGGCCTGTAAGACCTTCCTGCGCGATTACACGAAAGGCATTAAGGTTGAGGCGCTGGGCAATTTCCCGATCGAGCGCGATCTGATCGTCGATATGACGCACTTTATCGAAAGTCTGGAAGCCATTAAGCCATACATCATCGGCAACTCGCGTACGCCGGATCAGGGCCCGAATAACCAGACACCGGCGCAGATGGCGAAGTATCATCAGTTCTCTGGCTGCATTAACTGTGGCCTGTGCTACGCAGCCTGCCCGCAGTTTGGTCTGAATCCTGAGTTTATCGGCCCTGCCGCCATTACGCTGGCGCACCGCTATAACGAAGACAGCCGCGATCACGGGAAGAAAGAACGTATGACGCAGCTGAACGGCCAGAATGGCGTCTGGTCCTGTACCTTCGTCGGTTACTGCTCCGAAGTGTGCCCGAAACACGTCGACCCGGCAGCGGCCATTCAGCAGGGTAAAGTGGAAAGCTCGAAAGACTTTCTTATCGCTACCCTGAAACCACGCTAAGGAGTGCATCATGACGACTAAACGCAAACCCTATGTGCGGCCAATGCCGTCCACCTGGTGGAAAAATCTGCCGTTTTATCGCTTCTATATGCTGCGTGAAGGAACGGCGGTAACCGTTGTCTGGTTCAGCATTTTGCTGATTTGCGGCCTTTTTTCGCTGAAGCATGGGCCTGAGTCCTGGGCAAACTTTGTCAGTTTCCTGCAAAACCCGATTGTGGTGATTCTGAATCTGATCACCCTCGCGGGCGCGCTGCTGCATACCAAAACCTGGTTTGAACTAGCGCCGAAAGCCGCCAATATTATTGTAAAAGACGCAAAAATGGGGCCAGAGCCCATTATCAAAGGGCTCTGGGTGGTGACGGCTCTCGTCACCGTGGTCGTGCTGTTTGTGGCACTGTTCTGGTAAGGAGGCCAGGGTGATTAATCCAAATCCAAAACGTTCTGACGAACCGGTATTCTGGGGCCTGTTTGGCGCAGGTGGAATGTGGGGCGCGATCGTCGCGCCGGTGATTGTCCTGCTGGTTGGTATCATGCTTCCGCTGGGGCTGTTCCCGGGCGATGCGCTGAGCTATGAGCGTGTGCTGGCCTTTGCACAGAGCTTTATTGGCCGTGCGTTTCTGTTCCTGATGATTGTGCTGCCGCTGTGGTGCGGTTTACACCGTATTCACCACGCGATGCACGATCTGAAAATTCACGTTCCAAGCGGAAAGTGGGTTTTCTACGGCCTGGCTGCTATTCTGACGGTTGTGACGCTGATTGGTATCGTCACTATCTGATGAAATTCTAATGTTAATCCGGCCCGCCACTGGCGGGCCGTTTTGTATGGAAGCCTGGTCATGTTTAAAACGTCTCTCTGCGCGCTGCTGCTCGGCGCATCGTGCACCGCACTTGCCGCCCCCCACACTGAACAACAGATAACGGAAATCGTTAATCGCGCCATTACACCACTCATGAAAGAGCAGGCTATTCCCGGCATGGCCGTCGCGGTCATCTATCAGGGCACGCCGTATTATTTTACCTGGGGCGATGCTGACGTTGCGAAAAAGCAGCCCGTCACGCAACAGACGCTGTTCGAGCTGGGGTCAGTCAGTAAAACCTTCACCGGCGTCCTGGGCGGCGACGCGATTGCGCGTGGGGAAATTAGTCTGAATGATCCGGCAACAAAGTACTGGCCGGAATTGACCGGTAAGCAGTGGCAGGGCATTACGCTACTGCATCTCGCAACTTACACCGCAGGTGGATTACCGTTACAGGTGCCGGAAGACGTGGCCACCGATACTGAACTACGCCGCTACTACCAAAACTGGCAACCTGAATGGGCCCCGGGGACGCATCGCTTATACGCTAACGCCAGCATTGGGCTTTTTGGCGCGATGGCGGTGAAACCGTCCGGTCTGAGCTTTGAGAAGGCCATGACCGAGCGCGTGTTGCAGCCGCTCAAGCTCACGCATACGTGGATAACCGTGCCGCCCGCCGAACAGAAGCACTACGCCTGGGGTTATCGCGACGGGAAAGCCGTGCATGTCTCGCCTGGTCAACTGGACGCCGAAGCTTATGGCGTAAAATCCACTATTCAGGACATGGCCCGCTGGGTGCAGTTCAATATGGACACCAGCAAAATCAGCGAGAAGACTCTGCAGCAGGGCATTACGCTTGCGCAGTCGCGCTACTGGCAGATTGGCGATATGTATCAGGGATTAGGTTGGGAAATGCTGAACTGGCCGGTAAACCCTGACACCATAATTAACGGCAGCGACAGTAAAATCGCCCTCGCCGCTCTGCCTGCAAAAGCCGTCACGCCGCCTGTACCTGCCGTAAGCGCATCATGGGTGCATAAAACCGGTGCAACCGGCGGATTTGGCAGCTACGTCGCTTTTGTTCCGCAAAAAGAACTCGGCATTGTGATGCTGGCAAACAAGAATTCCCCCAACCCTGCACGTGTAGCCGCCGCGTATCAAATTCTGAATTCGCTGCAATAAGTGATTTTTGGCCTGTTTCGGCAGGCCATTCTCTCTCGATTTTCCTGCTGTCATCTACACTTAACAAAAAACCAGTAAGGAAACTCCTATGCGCATCCTGCCCGTTGTCGCCGCCGTCACCGCCGCATTTTTGGTGGTTGCCTGCAGCTCCCCGACACCGCCGAAAGGCGTTACTGTCGTAACTCCATTTGATGCAACTCGCTATCTCGGCACATGGTACGAGATTGCCCGATTTGATCACCGATTTGAACGCGGGCTGGAACAGGTCACCGCAACCTATCGTCTGCGTGATGACGGCGGCCTGAATGTGACGAATAAAGGCTATAACCCGGATCGGGCAATGTGGCAGAAAACCGAGGGGAAAGCCTATTTTACGGGCGATCCAAATCGTGCGGCCCTGAAGGTATCGTTCTTCGGCCCCTTCTATGGCGGCTATAACGTGATTGCACTCGATAAAGAGTATCGTCACGCGTTGGTTTGCGGGCCGGATCGCGACTATCTGTGGATACTCTCACGCACACCGACCATTTCTGAAGAGATGAAACAGCAAATGCTGGCCGTCGCAACCCGGCAAGGTTTTGATGTCAGTAAGCTAATTTGGGTCAAACAACCCCATTAATGGGTGCTGAGTTTCAAACCGATAATGCCAGCAACAATCAGCCCCAGGCTCGCCAGACGCATGGGGCTTGCCGATTCACCCAGCAGGAGAATACCGGTAATGGCAGCCCCCACCGCGCCGATACCCGTCCAGACCGCATAAGCCGTACCGACCGGCAGGCTTTTCATCGCCCACGATAGCAACGCCATACTGACAATCATTGCCGCAATGGTGATAACGCTTGGCGTCAGGCGGCTGAAGCCATGCGTGTATTTCAGGCCAACCGCCCACACCACTTCGAGTAAACCCGCGATAAGAAGAATAATCCAGGACATAACAGGCTCCAGAGAAATGGGGCCGTCCCCGATGAAAAAGAGGCGCTTACGGGTCGTCCCGCAAGGCGATGGTGAGTGGATATTTTATCAATCGATAACGCGAGGATCAAACAGGAAGAGCGGTACGGTGAGGTCATCACCGTACCGCCCAGGAGTGCAAATTACTGCTGAGCTTTAGTGGCCGCACCGGAAATCGCATTGCCACCATCAGAAATATCTTCGCCAACGCCGCGCGTTGTATTACACGCCGTCAGTACAGATGAAAGCACTACCACGGTAAAAAACGCTGCAATTGTTTTCTTAATCATCATGTCGTCCTTTAATGGTCAATGTTTTATGCATGTAGCCTGTTAAGCATAGACAAATTCCCGCGCTTCGACGGAAAAGGAGAGCGATTTAAGAATTATGAAGGTTAGCTGGCGGCGTGAGAGATGATGCTGCCGAGATCTTTGATATCTTCACCAACGCCACGCGCGGTGTTGCATCCGCTAAGCAGGGTGCCAGCGACAATCAACAGTAGAAGTGTTTTAACGGTACGTGTCATCATCCTTGCCTGAAATCATCAGGCGCAGCGCGGTGCTGCGCCCTCATTCATCCATTTATAACATGGATTACTTCACGCGGGATACATATTCGCCAGAGCGGGTATCCACTTTGATCACTTCGCCAATCTGAACGAACAGCGGAACTTTAACCACTGCGCCAGTGGACAGGGTCGCCGGCTTGCCGCCAGTGCCTGCAGTGTCGCCTTTCAGACCTGGATCGGTTTCAATGATTTCCAGTTCAACGAAGTTCGGCGGGGTCACGGAGATAGGCTGGCCGTTCCACAGGGTCACGATGCATTCAGCCTGGTCCAGCAGCCATTTTGCGTTGTCGCCAATCGCTTTTGCATCAGCAGACAGCTGTTCGAAGGTTTCGTTGTTCATGAAGTGCCAGAACTCACCGTCGTTGTACAGGTAAGTCAGGTTCATATCGACAACGTCAGCACCTTCAGCGGAGTCAGTAGACTTGAAGGTTTTCTCTACACGGGTGCCGGTCAGCAGGCGGCGCAGTTTAACGCGAGCAAACGCCTGGCCTTTACCTGGTTTAACGAATTCACTGGATTCAACCGCGTACGGTTCGCCATCCAACATGATTTTAAGACCAGCACGAAAATCGTTGCTATAGTAAGTCGCCATAAGGCCCTCTGAAATTGTGAAATGGTAGCTAAGCCACAAAATGGCGCATATTGTAACCCTAAATACCCCATCCAGAGAAGATTGGTTATCGCAACTTGCCGATGTTGTGACCGATCCGGATGAACTATTACGTCTTTTAAATGTAGACGCTGATGAAAAATTGCTCGCAGGAAGAGAAGCGAAACGTCTTTTCCCGCTTCGCGTTCCCCGCGCGTTTATCGCCCGGATGGAAAAAGGTAACCCAAATGACCCGTTATTGCGTCAGGTTTTAACCGCGCAGGACGAGTTTGTCACCGCGCCCGGTTTCTCGACCGATCCGCTGGAAGAGCAGCACAGCGTGGTACCAGGGCTCCTGCATAAATACCACAATCGTGCGTTGTTACTGGTCAAGGGCGGCTGTGCGGTGAACTGCCGTTACTGCTTCCGTCGTCACTTCCCGTATGCGGAAAACCAGGGCAACAAGCGCAACTGGCAGGCCGCGCTCGACTACATTGCGCAGCATCCTGAGCTGGACGAAATTATTTTCTCCGGCGGCGACCCGCTAATGGCGAAAGACCATGAACTGGCGTGGCTGATAACGCACCTGGAAGCTCTCCCGCATGTAAAACGTCTGCGCATTCATAGTCGCTTGCCGATTGTTATTCCGGCACGCATCACCGATGCGCTGGTTACCAGTTTTGCGCAAAGTAGGTTGCAAATCCTGCTGGTGAATCACATCAACCATGCCAGAGAGATTGACGACGCGTTTCGTGCCGCAATGGGGCGTTTACGTCAGGCAGGCGTGACGCTATTAAACCAGAGCGTGCTGCTACGCGGCGTGAACAATCATGCTCAAACGCTTGCTGACCTCAGTAACGCGCTTTTTGATGCGGGCGTAATGCCTTACTACCTTCACGTTCTCGATAAAGTGCAGGGCGCAGCCCACTTCCTGGTGAGCGATGACGAAGCACGTCATATTATGCGCGAACTTCTGACACTGATTTCCGGTTATATGGTGCCAAAACTGGCGCGTGAAATCGGCGGCGAGCCTAGCAAAACGCCATTGGATCTTCAGCTTCGTCAGCAATAATTTATCTGCCCTCTATTATGAGGGCAATATTATTCACTATCGATATAGTTAATTAATAATAGTTGCCCGACTGAGATTATCTGGACATCAGTAACAGCTGTGATATTTTACCTCCCCATCTGATATAGCCTCAATTAATAATATATATCTATATTTTCTGGCAAATTATTTACAAGATATATGGTTATGGAGAACCAATATGGCATTAAATATTAAGGGTGTTAATACTGGTGTTATTCGTCAGGGAAATGCATTCGTCGCATTGGCCTTAAAAATCAAAGAGCCAAAAAACAAGGAATCCCTCTTCTTTTTCCCTGCGCTGGTACTCAGAGACCTCTTCATCGCCCTGGAAAGCCGTCTCGCGGCGCTACATCAGCTGCAAGGCGATGATCGGCAGAAGTATGAGAAAGCGCGTGATAAAACCGCCAAAAAGATGCTGGAAAGCGTACCGGCGCTTCAGGAAGACGAACTTCGTCATGCCGATGTGAATTACCGCATCGATGGTCTGGAATTAACGCACAATGGCAAAGATGATTTAACGATCGCCTTGAAGTTACACAGTGGTGATAACGTCGAATTAACCATTAATGCATTGCAAATTGATCTTCTGGTTAAAGCAATTATTCATGCTATTAATAATGCAGGAATGAAAGAGCTGGCACTGCGTATTTCATCCCTGCTCGATTTTCTGCCACTCTATGATGCCGATTGTCAGGAAAAAGGCAGTCTGGAATATGATTTCTACGATCAGGCACAATGGAAACACGATTTGTTCAGTCATTATCTGGCGGTACTTTATCGCTTTACCGATAAAGCGGGTAAAGAGTGCTTCAGCGGTAGCATTGTCAAAACGCGTACCCCGTCGGGCAGCAAAGAAGCGCAGGCCATTTCTCGCCGCTTACTCGATTTCAGCCCTCGACTGAAAAAGTTGGCCGGCACGCCGTGTCAGGTGTATGTCAGAACGTTGAACGCGAATAACGGGCAGCAGCTGACGCAGGAACAGTGCTTACGCGCGCTGTATCATTTACGCGTTCAGTCGGTAAAAACGCCAGCCTGATGGCACAGGATGGCGGCGATATGTCGCCATCCGGCACTTAGCGCCCCTGAATAATTAGTTTGGGCACTTATAAACCTGACCGTTCATTTCGGTGTCGGTAGGCACAAAGCTTGAAAGCATGCCTTGAGTGGGGCTGCTGACACCGTAAATCACGTTGCCGCCCATCTCTGCCGCGTGGTTACGTAACGCATTCGCCGCACCGCGCATTGAGCCGCCCTCTTCACCCATCTGCCCAGAAAGCCAGTTTCCTTGCTTACCTGTTGCAGTACCTAACAGTTGGCATTCTGCGCCCGGCTTATCTTCAACGAAGCGAACATTCTGCCCACCCGCACTTAATTCGTTGCTGGAACTACAGCCAGCTAACAGCAGCGTGGCGCCAACGATCCCTGCTAAATATTTTACCTGCATGTTATTCCCCACAATCAATGAGCTGGACGCATGTCGTCCGTGTGTAAACCTTATACTAAAAAGATGACCAAAAGAAAAACCCCCGGTCATTTCTGACCAGGGGTTTCTTTGTTGCTATGGGGTATAGCGCACGATTACATCATGCCGCCCATACCACCCATGCCGCCCATACCGCCAGCAGCACCTAAATCAGGCGCGTCGCCTTTCGGCAGGTCGGTTACCATGCACTCGGTGGTGATCATCAGGCCCGCAACGGATGCCGCGTACTGCAGAGCAGAACGAGTTACTTTGGTTGGATCCAGGATACCGAAGTCGATCATGTTGCCGTATTCTTCAGTTGCGGCGTTGTAACCGTAGTTACCTTCACCCGCTTTAACCGCGTTAGCAACAACAGACGGTTCTTCACCGGCGTTGGTCACGATTTGACGCAGCGGAGCTTCCATTGCGCGCAGCGCAACTTTGATACCCACGTTCTGGTCTTCGTTCTGAGCAGTCAGGCCAGCCAGTTTCGCTGCAACGCGAACCAGCGCCACACCACCACCAGCCACCACGCCTTCTTCTACCGCCGCACGGGTCGCGTGCAGGGCATCGTCAACGCGTGCTTTCTTCTCTTTCATTTCAACTTCAGTAGCAGCGCCCACTTTGATCACTGCAACGCCACCTGCCAGTTTAGCAACGCGTTCCTGCAGTTTTTCACGATCGTAGTCAGAGGTTGCTTCTTCGATCTGTTTGCGGATCTGAGCAACACGGCCCTGGATCGCAGACTCTTCACCCACGCCATCGATGATGGTGGTGGTGTCTTTGTTGATAACAACGCGTTTCGCCTGACCCAGATCTTCCAGGGTCGTTTTTTCCAGCTCCATACCGATCTCTTCAGAGATAACGGTACCGCCAGTCAGGGTTGCGATGTCCTGCAGCATAGCTTTACGACGGTCGCCGAAGCCCGGTGCTTTCACCGCAGCCACTTTCACGATGCCGCGCATGGTGTTAACCACAAGCGTAGCCAGCGCTTCGCCTTCAACATCTTCAGCGATGATAACCAGCGGTTTGCCTGCTTTCGCAACGGCTTCCAGAACTGGCAGCATTTCGCGGATGTTGGAGATTTTTTTGTCAGCCAGCAGGATGAATGGGCTTTCCAGTTCAACAGCACCGGTGTCCGGTTTGTTGATGAAGTACGGAGACAGGTAGCCACGGTCAAACTGCATACCTTCAACGACGTCCAGCTCATCTTCCAGACCAGTACCGTCTTCAACGGTGATCACGCCTTCTTTACCGACTTTATCCATCGCTTCAGCGATCAGTTTACCTACGGTTTCGTCGGAGTTAGCGGAGATGGTACCTACCTGAGCGATAGCTTTGGAGTCAGAGCACGGTACGGAGAGCGCTTTCAGCTCTTCAACAGCAGCCTGAACCGCTTTGTCGATACCACGTTTCAGATCCATCGGGTTCATACCCGCAGCAACAGCTTTCAGGCCTTCAGTGATGATGGACTGAGCCAGTACGGTCGCGGTGGTGGTACCGTCGCCTGCAGCGTCGTTCGCTTTAGAGGCAACTTCTTTCACCATCTGCGCGCCCATGTTTTCGAATTTGTCTTCCAGCTCGATTTCACGCGCGACGGAAACACCATCTTTAGTGATGGTCGGCGCACCGAAAGATTTATCCAGAACCACGTTACGGCCTTTCGGGCCCAGGGTTACTTTAACTGCGTCTGCCAGTACGTTTACGCCGCGCAGCATTTTCACACGAGCGTCGTTACCGAATTTTACGTCTTTAGCTGCCATTATCTTTATTCCTTAAATTCGTATGTTCAGTGTCGTTCGCGGATTACGCTTCAACAATTGCCAGAATGTCGCTTTCGGACATGATCAACACTTCTTCATTGTCGATCTTCTCAGATTTCACACCGTAGCCATCGTTGAAAATAACGATGTCACCAACTTTAACGTCCAGCGGCTGCACAGTCCCGTTTTCCAGGATGCGACCCTTACCGACAGCGATGATTTCGCCACGAGTTGATTTTGCTGCTGCAGAACCGGTCAGAACGATGCCGCCAGCAGATTTCGTTTCAACTTCTTTACGTTTGACGATCACACGATCATGTAACGGACGAATACTCATTGATAGCTCTCCTTTGAGAAAGTCTTTATCAGTTATGGGTGACGCCGGGCCGCAATCGGTTTTCCGGCTAGTGACCAGAGAGATGGGGATGGGCCATCCCCCCTTCAAGGGGGAGGTCGAAAAAATTTCAGAAAAAATTGCGATCGCAGCGAAACGGTGTACCCCAGCGAAAAACAGGGTAAATCGCTTGCGTTTCAGCCAATAAGGGTTGTGTTACTATTCATTTCTTTACCAATGCCGGGACGCGGTCATGAGTGGTCTGAAACAAGAGCTGGGGTTGGCTCAGGGTGTGGGTTTACTTTCAACTTCATTGCTGGGTACCGGTGTCTTTGCGGTACCTGCGTTGGCGGCGCTCGTTGCCGGGGGCGATAGCCTGTGGGCCTGGCCCGTTCTGATAATCCTTGTCTTTCCCGTCGCCATTGTTTTCGCCATTCTGGGCCGTCACTTTCCCAGCGCGGGCGGGGTGGCTCACTTTGTCGACATGGCGTTCGGCCCCCGCCTGGCACGCGTGACCGGCTGGCTATTTCTTTCGGTGATCCCCGTCGGTCTCCCGGCGGCATTACACATCGCCACCGGATTCGGCCAGGCGCTGTTTGGCTGGCACGACAGCCAGTTGTTGCTGGCGGAGATTGGCACGCTGGCAATTGTCTGGTGGCTGGGCTCGCGCGGGGCAAGCTCCAGCGCCAACCTGCAAACGCTGGTTGCAGTACTCATTGTGGCACTCATTGCCGCCATCTGGTGGTTTGGCGATATTCGCCTGAGCGAAATCCCCTTCCCACCCGTAACGCAAATTGCACCCAACCATTTGTTTTCGGCGCTCTCGGTGATGTTCTGGTGCTTCGTCGGCCTGGAGGCATTCGCCCATCTGGCCTCTGAATTCAAAAATCCGGAGCGCGATTTCCCCCGTGCGTTGATGATTGGCCTGCTGCTCGCCGGTACTGTTTACTGGGCCTGTACGGTCGTGGTGTTACACTTCAATGCCTATAACAGCGAGCTGGCCGCTGCCGCCTCGCTACCCACCATCGTAGTGCAACTCTTTGGCGTTCAGGCATTGTGGGTTGCCTGCGTTATCGGCTACCTCGCCTGCTTTGCCAGTCTCAACATTTATATTCAAAGCTTCGCGCGTCTGGTGTGGACGCAGGCGCAAAGTAAACCGCAGAGCCCCCTTTCCCGCCTGTCGAAAAAACAGCTCCCCGTAAATGCGCTGAATGCTGTATTAGGCTGCTGCGTGATCAGCACGCTGGCGATTTTCTGGCTCGATATCAACCTTGATGCGCTTATCGTCTACGCCAACGGTATCTTCATTGTTATCTATTTACTGTGCATGCTTGCCGGGTGCCGATTGCTGAAGGGGCGCTATAAGGCGCTGGCGGCGATAGGGACACTGCTTTGCGTCGTTTTGCTGGCAATGGTGGGATGGAAGTGCTTGTATGCGGTGGTGATGCTGGCGGTATTCTGGCTATTCCTGCCAAAAAGTAATGGCGCGTAAACCGCGCCATTCCACTCACATTTAGCGATCGTCTTTATGATCCAGACGGTCGCGTTCTTCATCTTTACGCTGATATTCACCATCAAACGTCTGCCCGCCATCGTTGCTGGCGCTGAACCCGCCGCCCGGCATGCGCGAAAAGTGCAGATGCGGTAACAGTTTCATGGTCAGATGTTTCTGCACCGGCGGCAGCAGAAGCAGCAGGCCGAGGAAGTCGGTGAAGAAACCCGGCAGCAAAAGCAGTAAACCCGCCAGAATCAGCGAAACGCTTTTCACCATCTCCGCCGCCGGACTTTCTCCCGCTTCCATTTTCTGCTGCATCAGCACGAAATTCTTGAAGCCCTGGTTACGCACCAGCGACATACCAATCACGGAAGTAAAGATGACTAAAACTAATGTGAGCAGGACGCCAAAGACATGGGCGACCTGAATAAAAATCGATATCTCTATGTAAACATAAAGAAAAATAGCAATAAGCGGTATCCAGCGCACTGGCTTCTCCTGTTAATCGTGAATGCTTTCGCCTTCACGTATAAATTTTGCTGCTGTCACCCAGTGTAAATGGTGGCGGCCTGTCATTTTTCAATCAGACAGCCGAGAAATTTTTGTCAACAATGGTCAAGCGGTGACCCATTTCACAAATCAATAAATCTTATGAGAATCGCCTCGTAATAAGTGATCAAGATTACTGTAATTCGCTATCATCAGCATATGATCACGGGCACCGGGTCGATTAAGGACATAATCGTCGGCCAGAAAATACGCATAACCTCGTAAATTCTGCGTATTTGGTGAATTCATTGGCAGATTGCAAAAGAAGGTTCACATGCTAAACAACATTCGTATCGAAGAAGACCTGTTAGGTACAAGGGAAGTCCCTGCGGACGCGTACTATGGCGTTCACACTCTGAGAGCGATTGAAAACTTCTATATCAGCAACAGTAAAATCAGTGATATCCCAGAGTTTGTTCGCGGTATGGTGATGGTGAAGAAAGCCGCTGCGCTGGCAAACAAAGAACTCCAGACCATTCCAAAAGGCGTTGCTAACGCGATTATTGCGGCGTGTGATGAAGTCCTGAACAACGGCAAATGCATGGATCAATTCCCGATTGACGTCTACCAGGGCGGCGCGGGCACATCCGTTAACATGAACACCAACGAAGTGTTGGCGAACATTGGCCTTGAACTGATGGGACATCAGAAAGGCGAATATCAGTATCTGAATCCGAACGATCATGTTAACAAATGTCAGTCCACTAACGATGCTTACCCGACCGGTTTCCGCATCGCGGTGTACACCTCAATTGTAAAACTGGTGGATGCGATTCATCAGTTGGGCGAAGGCTTCCAGCGTAAAGCGGTTGAGTTCCAGGACATCCTGAAAATGGGTCGTACCCAGTTGCAGGATGCGGTGCCGATGACCCTCGGCCAGGAATTCCACGCGTTCAACGTGCTTCTTAATGAAGAAACCAAAAACCTGCTGCGCACTGCAGAATTACTGCTGGAAGTTAACCTCGGCGCAACGGCTATTGGTACGCGCCTGAACACCCCGGATGGCTATCAGCAGCTGGCAGTGCAGAAACTGGCGGAAGTCAGCAACCTGGCGGTGGTTCCGGCGGAAGACCTGATTGAAGCGACGTCTGACTGCGGCGCTTATGTGATGGTTCACAGCTCACTGAAGCGTCTGGCTGTGAAGATGTCCAAAATCTGTAACGACTTGCGCTTGCTCTCTTCTGGCCCGCGTGCTGGCCTGAATGAAATCAATCTGCCGGAACTGCAGGCTGGCTCGTCTATCATGCCAGCGAAAGTTAACCCGGTTGTGCCAGAAGTGGTTAATCAGGTGTGCTTCAAAGTCATTGGTAACGACACCACAGTAACCATGGCTTCCGAAGCGGGTCAGTTACAGCTGAACGTGATGGAACCAGTGATTGGTCAGGCAATGTTTGAGTCTATCCACATTCTGACCAACGCTTGCTACAACCTGCTGGAAAAATGCGTTGATGGTATCACCGCTAACAAAGCGGTTTGCGAAGGTTACGTCTACAACTCTATCGGGATTGTGACCTACCTGAACCCGTTCATCGGCCACCATAACGGCGACATCGTCGGTAAGATTTGCGCTGAAACCGGTAAGAGCGTACGTGAAGTCGTTCTGGAGCGCGGCTTGCTCACAGAAGCTGAGCTGGACGATATCTTCTCGGCACAGAACCTGATGCACCCGGCCTACAAAGCGAAACGCTATACAGATGAAAGCGAACAGTAACAGTAGCGGTTAAGATACAAAGGGCATGTCAGCAATGACATGCCCTTTTTGCTTTTTATGATTTACCAACCTACAACATTCTAATATCAACTTGTAAACACAAGGAAGGCTAATATGTTTGGTGCAGAGCTCGTTATTGTCCTGCTTGCGATTTATCTCGGAGCAAGGCTCGGCGGTATCGGCATTGGTTTTGCCGGTGGCTTCGGCGTTCTTATCCTCACCCTTTTATTTCAAATTAACCCAGGAGCAATTCCGTTCGATGTCATTGAAATCATCATGGCGGTTATCGCGGCTATCGCCGCCATGCAGGTTGCCGGGGGGATGGATTACCTCGTCAGTCTGGCGGAGCGTATGCTGCGCCGTCATCCGAAGTACATCACCTTTCTGGCTCCGCTGGTCACCTGGTTTATGACCATTCTGGCCGGGACCGGGCACACCGCGTTCTCCACGCTGCCGGTTATCACCGAGGTTGCGAAAGAGCAGGGTATTCGTCCGTCTCGTCCGCTCTCTATCGCCGTTGTCGCCTCACAGATTGCGATCACCGCATCACCGATTTCCGCGGCGGTGGTTTTCTTCGCCGGTATCCTGGAACCGATGGGCGTAAGCTATCTGACGCTGCTGGCTATCTGTATACCCGTCACGCTGATTGCCGTTATGCTCACCGCCTGCGTGTGTAACTTCCTGGGCTGCGAACTGAAAGACGATCCGGTTTATCAGGAGCGTCTGGCTAAAGGTGAAGTGAAACTGCGCGGAAGCCAGGTCTTCAAACTGAAACCGCACGCGAAACGCTCTGTGCTGCTGTTCCTGATCGGTATCGTCGCGGTAATGTTCTACGCTACCGCCATCAGCGACACGGTTGGCCTGATTCAGAACCCGGTACTGCCGCGTAACGAAGCGATTGTGGTCTTCATGCTGACTATCGCGACGCTGATTTGCTTTACCTGCAAAATTGATACGGGCGAGATCCTCAACGCCAGCACCTTTAAATCCGGTATGAGCGCCTGTGTCTGCGTACTGGGCGTGGCCTGGCTGGGTGATACTTTCGTGAAAGCGCATATCACTGATATTCAGGAAGTAGCGGGTGATCTGCTGCACAACTACCCATGGCTGCTGGCTGTCGTGCTGTTCTTTGCCGCTACCCTGCTCTACTCCCAGGCGGCAACCACCAAAGCCCTGATGCCTGCCGCGTTGATGCTGGGTGTTACCCCGCTGACAGCGATTGCCTCTTTTGCTGCGGTTTCTGCACTGTTCGTTCTGCCAACCTACCCAACTCTACTCGCGGCGGTTGAAATGGATGATACTGGTTCAACGCGTATCGGCAAATACGTCTTTAACCACGCCTTCCTGGTGCCTGGCGTTATTGCCATCGCCCTGTGCGTCATCTTAGGTTTCATCTTCGGCGGGATCATGCTGTAAGTAAAAAACCTTAAACCCGGGCCGCTATGCGGCCCGTTTCGCGCCTCCCCCACACCACACCGTGCTATAGTTGCCTCTTTCACCGATACGAGGTTGATGATGAGCACTACCGACGCTGTTGTTGTTCTCTGTACTGCCCCGGATGAAGCGACTGCCCAGGATCTCGCCGCCAAAGTGCTGGCGGAAAAACTGGCCGCCTGCGCGACAATCATTCCCGGCGCGACGTCGCTCTATTACTGGGAAGGAAAGCTGGAGCAGGAGTACGAAGTGCAGATGGTACTGAAAACTGACCTCACACATCAGCAGGCGCTGCTCGATTGCCTGAAGTCTCATCACCCGTATCAGACCCCGGAATTATTGGTTTTACCCGTTACTCACGGAGACAGCGATTATCTCTCATGGCTCAACGCATCCTTACGCTGATCCTGCTGCTGTGCAGCACATCCGCCTTTGCCGGTCTGTTCGACGCGCCCGGCCGCTCTAACTTTGTTCCGGCGGACCAGGCGTTCGCTTTCGATTTTCAGCAGAACCAACAGGATCTCAATCTTACCTGGCAGGTTAAAGAGGGATACTACCTTTACCGCCAGCAAATTAAGGTCGTCCCTAATCAGGCGCAAACATCGCCGCTGGTGCTGCCCGCCGGACAGTGGCATGAAGATGAATTCTACGGCAAAAGTGAGATTTATCGTCAGCAGCTAACCGTACCGGTGACGATTAACCAGACGTCGCAGGGCGCGACCCTGACGGTAACGTATCAGGGCTGTGCTGA
Source organism: Pseudocitrobacter faecalis (assembly GCA_003315335.1). Lineage (GTDB taxonomy): Bacteria > Pseudomonadota > Gammaproteobacteria > Enterobacterales > Enterobacteriaceae > Pseudocitrobacter > Pseudocitrobacter faecalis. The sequence goes on along the minus strand of QNRL01000005.1, from coordinate 2,139 downwards.
CGCGGGATTTTGCTATCCGCCCGAAACCCGAACCGTTCCCCTGAGTGCGGTTGTGGCAACCACCGCGCCGATCGAAACCTCTGTGCCCGCCAGCGTGGATTTACCCTTCTCCGCGCTCTGGGCGCTGCTCATCGGCATAGGCATAGCCTTCACGCCCTGTGTGCTGCCGATGTATCCGCTTATTTCGGGGATCGTGCTGGGCGGTAAACAGCGGCTCTCCACGGCGCGTGCGCTGCTGCTGGCGTTTATCTACGTCCAGGGGATGGCGCTCACCTATACCGCGCTCGGATTGGTTGTCGCCGCCGCCGGCATGCAGTTCCAGGCTGCGCTGCAGCATCCGTACGTGCTCATTGGACTCTCTGCGGTGTTTATCCTGCTGGCGCTATCGATGTTTGGCGCGTTCTCGCTGCAACTACCGTCGTCCCTACAAACGCGATTAACGTTGATGAGCAATCGCCAGCAGGGCGGGTCTCTGGGCGGCGTTTTCTCGATGGGCGCGATTGCCGGGCTGATCTGCTCTCCATGTACTACCGCACCGCTGAGTGCCATCCTGCTCTACATTGCGCAAAGTGGTAATTTGCTGTTAGGTGGCGGCACACTTTATCTGTACGCACTGGGGATGGGTCTGCCACTGATTGTGGTTACTGTCTTTGGCAATCGCCTGTTGCCGAAAAGCGGACCGTGGATGGCGCATGTCAAAACGGCGTTTGGCTTTGTGATCCTCGCATTGCCGGTTTTCCTGCTGGAACGGGTTATTGGCGAGACGTGGGGCCTGCGGTTATGGTCACTCCTCGGCGTCGCATTCTTTGGCTGGGCGTTTATCACCAGCCTTGGTGCGCAAAAGCCGTGGATGCGGCTTGGGCAGATTGTCCTGCTCGCTGCCGCGTTAATCAGCGTGCGTCCGTTACAGGACTGGGCCTTCGGCAACACGGAAGCCACGCAGGAACGCCCGCATCTGAACTTTACTCAGATAAGCAGCGTCGATGAACTCACCCAGGCACTGGCGAAAGCCAAAGGTCAGCCAGTCATGCTAGATCTTTACGCCGAGTGGTGCGTAGCCTGCAAAGAGTTTGAGAAGTACACTTTTAGCGATTCACAGGTTCAACAGGCGTTAAGCAATACCGTACTGTTGCAGGCGGATGTGACGGCTAACAACGCGCAGAATGCCGCGCTACTGAAGCATTTAAACGTACTGGGCCTGCCTACTATTCTCTTTTTCAATAAAGAGGGGCAGGAACAGCCGACACAACGGGTAACTGGATTTATGGATGCTGCGGCATTCAACGCGCATTTGCGCGATCGCCAACCGTAGACAACACTTTAGACGGGAAAAACCGTTGGGAACGAAGGAGAACACCGTGCAACGTGAAGATGTCCTGGGAGAAGCCCTCCACTTACTAGAGATCAGAGGGATAGCCAGCACTACGCTTGAGATGGTTGCCGAACGTGTCGATCGTCCACTGGATGAACTAAGGCGTTATTGGCCGGATAGTGAAGCTCTGCTATATGACGCGCTACGTTATCTTAGCCAGCAAGTGGATATCTGGCGTCGTCAGCTGATGCTCGATGATGAATTGACTGCTGAGCAAAAGCTGCTGGCGCGCTATAACGCGCTGACGGACTGCGTTAGCAATCAGCGTTATCCTGGCTGCCTTTTTATCGCCGCCTGTACCTTTTATCCAGACCCGGACCATCCAATCCATCAACTGGCGGATCAACAGAAACAAGCGGCCTACACGTTTAGCCACGACCTGCTCACTCAACTGGAAGTCGATGACCCGGCAATGGTGGCAAAACAGATGGAACTGGTACTGGAAGGCTGCCTGAGCCGAATGCTGGTAAATCGTAGCCAGGTAGATGTCGATACGGCGCATCGGCTGGCTGAAGACATTCTACGCTTTGCGCAGTGTCGTCAGGGCGGTGCATTGACCTGAGTGTACTCTTTTCGGGCGCTTTGCACGAAAAGCATGCAGTTAACGCGTTTTTGTCACTTATTTTGCTGAAACCCGTTGACGCCAACGGCCCTTTACGGTTTAATGCGCCCCGTTGCCCGGATAGCTCAGTCGGTAGAGCAGGGGATTGAAAATCCCCGTGTCCTTGGTTCGATTCCGAGTCCGGGCACCACTATTTAAAGAACCC
>QNRL01000004.1 GCA_003315335.1 Pseudocitrobacter faecalis | reverse complement strand
CGGACCATATATTGGCAGTATTGAGCTTAGCAACTGCATTACCAGATGTTCCTGTGTTTTCTGTTGCTGCACTTCCTAAACCGAGGTTTGTGCGAGCGTCTGCAGCGTTGTTTGCGCCGAGCCCTCCCTGCTTCAAACTCAACGGGGTCGTCAGCCCTTTCAGCTCTGTGATATCGCTATTTGCCCCTTTCCGGGCGAGGCCACCGATGGCTGGAATGCTGAGGCTGGTGCCGTTGATTGTCACTGTGACCAGCTGGTTCGCTGAGGTGCTGGCGAACGTCTCCCATGCTCCGATATTCTCGTCGTACTCATTGATGAGCTGAGACATACTCTGCGCCAGGCCATCGACTGAGAGGCTGTCGGTAATGAGGATGCCGTACTTCTGTCCGCTCAGTGCCGGTGACGCAGCCGGGGTAACAGTTAACGATGTGCCGCTGTTGATAGCGGTAATCTGAAACATCTGGACCGGGTTAGAGAGCACAATAATGGTCTGGCTCACGCGAATCTGGCTGGCTGCTGCCGTCCAGTTCGTTCCGGTGCCGGTTGCGGTATTCCCGTTGATGCTGATGGTACCGGTGTTATAAATCATATTTTCTCCAGGCATAAAAAAACCCGCCGGAGCGGGTTTGATGATTTCGAAAATTTACTCTCTAAAACTACCACTTCCTCTGACAATGCTAATCATTGGGGAAGAGACACCGTATGTTATGGTTCTGATTGCTCCTGCAGGAACATAATATGCTAATGTTAATTCAACGGTTACATTCGGAGTTGTAATTCCTTTTACTGAAAACCTTACTGGTACAGTACCGCCATCACCTCTACGAGTTGTCTTTTTTGTGCCATTAATATTTATAGTTACATCAATATAGGAACCACTACCCGACACCATGCCGGATAGCAGGACAATATCAAATATAACCGTTTTTGATAGCGAGTCAGTTGCGCTATCCGTGAAATAGTAGCTCCGGGATATTGATCCAGTTAACGCTACAGAGCCGTTACTTTGCTTTGTTTCTTCCGGGACATCGTTGAATACATTTGCATTTACAATATCTCCGATAAAACTTTTAGCCCTTACCTTTCCTGTAAACTCTCCATCACTTGCATATACAGTACCTCTGACTGTTACATTATTGAATTCACTATTTCCATTTTTATTGATATGCCATCCTACCGAGCCAGGAGTATAAACATCGGATTGAATGAAATCCCCAATCATGGCATTAGTTATCCAGCCTTTTCCGATTAATGCCTGACTGATGAACGTCTGCCCGTTCTGAATAACAAACGGTAACGTCGTCACGCCGCCTACAGCGGTGGTCACTGCAAAGCGGTCCGCCAGGAACACCACCTGCGACTGCATGCCGCTGGGCGTGTTTTCAACGCCGATCCCCATGCCCGCCGCGTAGTATTGCCCGTTGCTGGCCAGGCCAACTTTGATTGAATACAGCGCGGATAAATCACCGTTGATACCTGCAATGGCCTGGGCGTTCGTCGTGATGGATGAGGTATGCCCTTCAACCGTCGCTGTGATGGCGTTGATTTGTGTCGCCGTCGCCTGCTGATAATTCGAAACCGTCTGGCTCAGGCTGTTAATGGAAGCTTTGTTACCAGCGACATCCGTCTCCAGGCTCAGCAGCGATTCAGCAGTGGCCTGCTTCTCATCGACGATAACCTGATCGATGCGGTCCAGTTGCGCGCTGTTTCCGGCAACCGTGGCTGAGAGCGTTTTCCGCGTGGCGACCTGCGCCAGGTTGCTCTGAATAATCGCATAGGCGGAGTTCTTCACCTGCCCGGTCACGCCGTCCATACTTAACGCGATTTCATCGATTTTTACTTCAGCCTGCGCCAGCCCGTCAGCGTTCTCCTGAATATCTTTGGCCTGTTGCTCAAGGTCATCGACAGCCTGTTTAATATCATCAGCCATGCCAGCGACTTTCTCACTGGTTTCGACAGCATTCTCCATCAGGTCCTTAAACACCTCGGATTCCTTCATGTCCTCCAAAATATCATTGGCTATTTCGCCGACATCTATCGAGGATATGCCCATGACCCAGTTGGTCCAGTCGCCAGCATTACCGATACGGTCAATCAGCCGTGCTCGATACCACTGGCGAACGCCTGCAGGCATCGGCCCATGTTGATAATCGGCAGCCGGATACGGAACCAGAACCAGCAGTTCAGGATTGGCGTAGTCGGCCGTTGTGGCGCGCTGAATCTCTGTATAGGCCGTGTCGCCAGAGCCATCAGGAAATGCCCAGGTCAGGTCGATGTGCCAGACCACATCTTCGGTCGCAAGGAAATTAAGCGGAGTACCTGGTTTTCCTGTTTTGCCAGAGAGAAAAGTTGTTTCACCGTATCCCCATGGTGACGACGTCTCCTGTGCATTAAGCGCCCGGACACGGACGTCATAGCTGCCCGAATAAATGCCCTGAACCGTGAATCCCTGCGCGCTGGTCACCGGAACGTTTATCCAGTCTCCGTTGTCCTTACGCCACTGGGCAACGTACCGGATCGCTCCTTCAACCTTATTCCATGACACATCCAGGCTTGCTACAGTCAGGCCCTGAGAAACATGATCGCTCTCAGTTACAACAATATTCTTCGGGGCAGTCAGGACGCTTATCGGCGTGATAGTGATAGGGGGCGATTCGATCCGAACGCCGTCATCGATGTAACGGTATTTGTTTGGATCGTGCTGAACGGCAGTAATCGTAAAACCGCCTGTGCTATCGTCGTTAGCCGCGATTGAAGTGACCCTGAAGTACTGTATTGCGAGGTTATCACTGTCTATCGCCCACACAGAACCGGCGACAGGTGCCTGACTGAAGGCCGTGGTCACCGTGACTGTTAGTTTATCGGCGCTCACAGCGCTGATTGTCCGTGTCTGGGCTTTTCCGTCTGGCAGGTTAACCACCAGCCGGTCTTTCGCTGCGTAGTCTATTTCCCGATCCAGCGTAATCTGGAGGCCGTTGACCGCCCTGATGCGTCCCCCGTTCTCTTTACCGGAACGGAAAGGATCGGCAACACCGATGATTTCAGCGGGCAGAGGGATATACCCGTCCAAACCCACGCCAAACGATACGGTCCCATCTTTGGCATTGGAGAGTAATACCCAGCGACCGCGCCGATGCGCTTCACTTTGCGAGGTGCAGCCGATTGCGGTGAGAGACGTCTGCCGGACGTCGTAACGCTCTACGAGCGCCGAATCATATACGCCCTCAACGGTATCACTGTAATGGTTCTGGGGATCAGACCAGGACACCAGGCAGGAGCTGTAGCGATTTTTGTATGAGCCGCCCGCATACGTAAATAGCCCATCGATAACGTTTGAGACGTTATAAACCCAATCGACATCGTCCTGCGGTACGTCTGCCTGAACATAAATCTGATCGTTGCCCCAGAACGTTATGCCGCGAAATACCGCTGCCAGATCGTTAAGGACCTGCCAGGCATCCTGCTGACTCTGAATAAACACGTTGCAGGTGAAACGTGGTTCGGTACCACCGTCCCCGTCGGAAACCATTTCGTCGCAATACTGGGCGATTGAATAAAGCGCCCACTTATCCACCATGGACGAATCCACGCGCGTGCCCATGCCGTAAATTTCATCCAGAACCAGATCGTAAAAGACCCATGCAGGGTTATTGGACCAGGCCATTTTGAACCCGCCGGACCATGAGCCAGAATAGGTTCGGGTTATCGGATCGTAATTATCTGGAACCTTAATCAGCTTGCCTTTTATCTTACACGTCACTTTCGGCGCGCTGCCGTTGAACTGGCTGCTGTCCACTTCGACATACAGGAGCGCGGTTAAAGGGTAACGAAACTTGCTGTCGATGACTTCCGCATACGAAAACACCTTGAAGGCATTAACCAGTTTCGAATTTGATCCGCTGGCATCAGCCGTAATACGCCTGACCCTGACAGACCAGCCAGACGTCGATTGTGGAAGATCGATACGGTGGTCACGCTGATATTCTGTCGTGGTCTTTCCGTCAAACTTGCCGTTTACAACCGTTTTCCAGGCGCCGCCGTCCGTTGATAAATCGATCGCATACTCGGTGACTGTGCCCACCATATCGCCGTTATCTTTATAAAGATACTGGACCGGAAGGCTAAGCTTGATACGGATGGCATCCAGGGAAAGGTTGGTAAACTGGCGAGTCCAGGGCGCGGTGGTGGTGACAGTTGTGCCCACCGCCAGCTCGTTATCGACCTGGGGCATCCCGGCAATATAGGTCTGGTCCTGTGTGCCCTTGCGGAACTCCCATTTCACGCCGCTGAAGTTGTATTCCCCGCTGTCGTTTGCCAGCGGCGTATCGTTGAGAAAAATGTTCTGAGCGGTCAGGTCGCCCTGTATTTCCCCCTCAGAAACGGCAATGAGCATTTTTAATTTTGCGACCGACAGCAGATCGTCAGGCTGCTCAACCGGAGTATGTGAACTGCCACCTCCCCCTTTGGCCCCCTGCAGGATGGTTTCACCATGGAGAATTTGCATTTTTACCCCATTAAAAAACCCAGCATGAGCTGGGTTATTTGTTAGCATTAGTGATGGTGTCTTATTACATGTTTTTGTAATAGCTGACTTTGGAGTCAAAGTCCTGTTTTGCGAGCGGTGTTTGGCTGGTTACATAAGCCTCCCAAGAACTGTAAGCCTCAACAAGAGCACGACGTTCTTCTGGATCTTTAGTACTGGCCTTCATTGTTTCAAACACATTCGACCCAATCTCTTTCTGCTTACTCTTTCTAGTAGCACCACATGTCGTAATTGCATCAGCGACCGAATTATCCCACCCAATTAATTGCAGAATCTCTATACGCTTCTGGGTAACAAATTGATCTGCCGAGGCATCGAGCGCCGCCTTAGATAAAAACTCCGCAAACTCCTTTTTACTATGCGGCATTTGTTTTGGCATAGTAATGTTATCCTCCTGACAATTTGCTAATTCAGCATATTGCTTTTGTAAATTGTTGTTTTGATTTTGGGGGGCACAAGCTGAAATCAGCAACCCGCCCAATAAGACTAACCCGTATTTTTTCACTTTCATCCCCTTGATTAACATCATTTTGGACATGATAACCAAGGGTGATTGCAATGTAACGTTCATCTTATTTCAGTTGAATTTCATTATTGCTGATCGCTCGAGTACATACCGGCGCTGACTATAGCTCCCCCTGCCTCGATCAGACCGTAGGCCAGGGGGACAGGATGCCCCATAGCGACCGTATTGACCGGCGCCCCAAAGGCGTAGTTAGGCGTGTTGTCCGTGCTGGAGGATTTACCCGCGCCGAAGGATGGCTGGGGCGTGAGCATCTGGACAACGCCACCCAGCATCATTGACACCCCGACCCCGGTCAAAATTGACGTGGCGCTGATGGCTGTTGCACTCATCGCCGCCCCCCAGGCTGCCATGCTCGCACCTGCGGTAAAGAATGCAGCGACCAGCGCAACAGCGCCGACAACGACCTGCAGGACGCCCGAGCTTTTGGCCCCCTCATAAACGGGTACGATCCGGTACACGCTTCCGCCGCGGGTCATATCAAACTCTTCCAGTGCGATATTGTTGTCGCCGTTAAAAAAGGCGAAACGGATCCCCTTCATATGGGCTTCCGACATATATTTCTTGAATCCGGGAACCTGTGAACACATGGCCCTGAGCATTTCGCGCAGGTCGGCAACATCAAACTGAACACGCTTACCGAATTTTTTAGCCATCTTACCGTCTAGAATAAGTGTTTTAAGCATTCATCTTGTCCTTATGCCTGACCACGCGGACCGTTCTGTCGCGATAATATTTCCCATAAGGCGTTCGTGAAGAAAGGTGCCCGAACAAATGGTGGAGAACGATGTTGTTGCCGAGATACACTGCAGCGTGATTAGTCACTGATGCCTGTAAACACATCATGATAATGTCTCCAGGCTGCATGGTTGCCGCGCTCACCTCAACGAATCCCTCTTGCTGCCAGTTGTCGTCGTAGAGCCGCTCCTCACCGCTCTCCCACCATTCGTAAGGAACTGAATGGTTCCCAAGTCCTATGCCATACTCGCGCAGATAATATTCACGGATAAGCGACCAGCAGTCCGCATAGCCCAGCACCCACTGCCGCCCGGCATAATCCCGCTCCTCTCGCGGGGAAAGCGTACAAAAGTCGCCGTCCGGCCATGACATGATCCCCCACTCAATACCCGACCAGTCACACTGGATGCGATCCAGCTCAGAGGGGACCAGTTGCACCACGTCCGGATGAGAATGAACGACCATAATGATCTCCCCGTGCGCGCGGGCAGCAATCTGATCCTCCGGGGACAAGGTGAATGTTTCCTCCGGTTTATCCGCAATGTTGCGACATGGTATAAAGATTTGCTGCTGACCTGCCTGAACAACCAGGCCGCAGGCTTCTTTGGGGTATTCAGCAGCAACGTGCTGACGGATAGCATCCAGCAATTTTTCACGCATCATTATTTCCCCTGCAGGTTGGCAGCCGGAAAACCACCGAATGGCAGCGGCGCGTCCGGCCCGTGACGATCCTGACAATCCTGCCGGCGGCCGCCACAAACATCCTTTGACGGGTCATCGGTCGGCGTACCGTCTTTGGTAAAGTATTTCGTGCCGTTGTAATCGCATCCGGTCCCGCTTCGGTACCAGCCCCGCATACACCAGGTGCAGACAGGAGTAATCTGCCGTGTCGGCAGCTGTAGGCTCTGAATATCGAAAGGGGAACACAGCTCAAAATCAACCTGTACCCGCGTCTCTGCAGTTTTGGCATTGACGTAAAAAAGCTGTACTCGCTCATCGGCCGGGCTGGCACCCGGGTTACCGTCTTTCCAGTTTGCAGCATCGAGATACTTCGAAAGAGTGGTATGGATCCTGACCTTCGCCCTGACCATATCGTCATATTCAAGGCACAGAGCCGTGACATAGTTTCCAACGTTCCCGACGGACAGCGTGGGGGTTGGCTGGGATCCTGTACTCGATAACTCCATCCCCTTCAGCTCGTAGGGATGGGGATCGTACTGGTTGCCCTGCCAGATAATGGCGGGCAGATTTTCTGCGGCGAAGGCTGCCCAGCCCTCTTCCTGAATATTGTGCGCATGAAAACGCAGCACCTGATCCATACCGAATTCAGTACCGTCTATCTCAATCAGTTGAATAACGCTGCCGGGCTCAAGCTGTTGTATATCTGCCGTAAAACTCATACTTCCCCCATAAAAAAAGCTGCCCGCGGGCAGCTTTCAATGTTTGTAGAGAAAATCAGGGCGCGAACGCCTGTTCGAAAGTGAAGGCTACTGTGGCTTTTTTCCCGGTAGGGAACGAAACGCTGAACGAATCGGCCTTCACTCTGAACAACTTTTTTTCACCCCACGGAGTGGTCCACCAGAACGATTTAGTCACGTGAGACATCAGAAATGCGCGTAGTGCAGCTGCCTCCTTTCTGGTTCCCGTCCAGTCAAGGTCCCACGTTTCCTGTCTGTCGTTGATCCCCATCCCAGCAATCTGTTTGTAGCCATCCCCAAACTGGGCCTGCAGCGTTCGTACTGTTTCAGTTCCCTGCGCCGATTTTCGCGTGCGCCAGGTAAATATGTCCGTCACTATGGCCTCCTCGAATAAAGCACGCCACCAGCCGACATTTCTTTTTTCAGTCGTTCGGTGATTGTCTGTTGAACAATCGCCTGCAGCTGTTTCGCCGTCCCCGTGGCGTTCGCCTGATTTATGCTCCCGTCACTCCCCTGCTGACTGATGCTGACTGGGGCATAAACACTGATCCCACCCATGCCAGCTCCGGCTGCGCTCCCGCCACCAACCAGACCACCCGACGCGTACCCGCGCATGAGCCGATAAAGATTGGCCACGCCGATACGACTGGTTGACTCTTTGGTGAAGACGAACTCCCCGCGATGTACCACGCCTGCGGGCTCATATTTGCCGCCGTGCCCGGTATAGCCACCTACGTCAAAACCCTGTGGCCGGTATGACGGGACAGAGAATGACTGACCTGTAGATGAAGTTTTCGCCCCACCGCTCACCCAGCCCATTGCGCTCTGGATGGCGTAAGCCACCAGCAGCTGGTTGATAACGGAAACAATCATTTTAAGGATAGAGCTGGTGAAGTCCCGGAAGCTCGCCTTCCCGGTTGTCGTCAGGCTGGTAAGCTGGCCCGCCAGCCCGCTGAACGTTGCCTGCGAAATCTGCTGAACGGAGCTGAAAACGTTTGTCGCCGAATCCTGATATTCAGCCCACCCTTGTTTCGCACCGGCCAGCCAGTTTTCGCGCAAAGCATCCTCAGCCGCAAATGTCGCTCTCTGCTCTTCCAGAACTTTCTGCTGAGCCTGAGGATTATACGAATAGCTTTCGCTGAGACGTTGCAGCGTAGATTGCCGCCCGGCCTCACGGCTAGAGACACCCTCAGACTGAGCCTGCAATCCGGCCCTCGCAGCTTTTTGCTGCTGCTCAAATTTCTCAGCCTGATCGGCAAGTTGGTTAAGTTTCTGCTGGCTGGCAATCTTATCGCCCAGATCGGCCAGTTGCCGCTTGTACTCGAGCGTTTCTTCCTTGTGCGCCAGCAGGGATTTTTCCTGCGCCGTAAGCTGGCGACGACCAGCAGCCTCCTGCAGAACGGTGAACTGATTTTCAGTCTGCCAGAGATCCTGACGCTGTTTGCTTATGACGTCGTTTACGCTGGTATGTTGCTCGAGCGTTTTAAGCTGGGCCTGAAGGGTGAGAAGTTCAGCCTGCGCCTTCTCCTCGGCTTTGTCCCCGGCTGGTGTAGAATAGCTTTTGCCTTTCGGCGTTTTGGGATCCTTCCACTGCTTTTCAATCCCGGCGCGGGCTGCGGCAATATCCTTATCAGTCCAGAGAGTGGCGATACCGTCTTTCGCATCCTGGCGATTTTTCTCAATAAGCTGATTGAGTTTTTTCTCTGCTAAAGCCCGTTTTTCTGCCGCCGTCGTGCCAGACTCTACAAGCTGGTTAAACTGCTGCTGACTACGAATAGCCTGGTCCTGCTGATCCGTCCGCATTTTCTCCCGCGCGGCTGCCAGCCCTTCCTGGGCATATTGCTGATCGGCGAGATCGTAAGCCTGCTTTTTCAGCTCCACCTGCTGGCGAGCATTTCTCAGCCTTTCCGCATCAGCTTTCTGCAGAGCGTTGTTACCGGCATAATCCGGGTCGACCTTTAGATTGCTGGAGAGCGCGCGGTACTCTTTCTCTGCTGCCTGCCACTCAGCAAAAGAATCCTGCCGCTTCATCGCTGTGTCAGGATTACGCCCTACCCCGAGCATCGCATCCCACGCGCCTGAGGCAGCATTCTTCACCCAGTTCCAGGCTTTTTCAAGGGAGCCGAGGTTGTCTTCGACCGCCCCGGCGCGCTGGATAACGGCATCAGAATATGCCCGCATCGCCAGCTCGGCAGCCTTCTGCGAATCTCCCAGCGCCTGGGCAGAAGCTATCTGTTCATACTGGGTGGCCGTCAAAAAGTGAAGAGAATCGTTTAGCGTCGCGACCGCGTTAACCGGATCATCCTTAAGACGTTTAAACTGATTTATGGTTTCATCGACGGCCTGCCCCGTAGCCTGCTGCAGTCTTGCTGCAACATTACTGACCATGCTGACGTCATTACCGCTGAACGCACCGCTTCCAACGACCTGCGCCAGCACGCCTGCAGCGGCATGCTGCGTAATGCCATTACCGGCCAGCGAGCGGGCCAGCGCCTGAAGCTGCCCTGATGTTTTCCCTGCGTAATTTCCGGTCAGGATCAGTTGCCTGTTAAATTCCTCTGACTCTTTACTGCCGTCATACCAGGCTTTACCAAGACCATAAACCGCTGTGGCAATTCCACCAACCATGCCCGCGATACCCAGACCACGCAGTGACAAAAGCTGGTCAATCCATCCTGCCCGGTTAGCCAGAGTGATTCCGGAACCGCGTAGCGCACCGAAATTACCGCGTATCACTTCGCCGATGAGTATCCCAAGCTCCTGCCTCGCGGCGGCACTTTGCAGACCGAGTCCGTGTGTGGCGACTTTGGCAGCTTCAAGTTTGCGGATATAAACCTCAGCCGCATCACTGGCACCAACCTGTGCCGCTTTCATGCGCAGAAGTTCTGTACCGGAAAGTTTTTGTTCGACTACCTGTTGCTTCAGTTGCTGCAAAAAGCGGGTTCGCGCGGCAGACGACTTCTCCTCCACAACCTGCAGCTCTTTTTGTCTGGCTACTGTACGAGAAATTAGGGCGAGATAATCCTGTTGTGTGATGTTGCCCTGAGCCCTTGCCGCGCGAAAACGCGCCTGCACATTCGCAAGCGACTGTGTTTCACCACTGAGCTGACGAACGCCATCAATCTGGCGGAAAAATGATGCCGCCAGTTCATCCTGTCGACGGGCAAGCGCTGCGGCCTGTCCGTCGTTCTCACGCATACGCTGATTAAGCTCGGTAACGCGGCGATGAGTTTCATCAACGGACTTAGAAACGCTCTGCCAGTCTTTGGTCAACCCTTCCGTTGCGGCTGACTGGCGGGCTTTCATTTCTGCGGCAGCCGCCGCGCCAGCATCACCCACACTCTTAAGTGCCGTGCTCTGTCGGTCTGCTGCACGCTGCATTCGCGCCTGAACTTTATCAGACTCATCAGCCATTCCTGTCAGTTGCCCTTTGATTCGGGCGACCTGCTCGCTGAAGGTTGCGCGGTCAACATCCAGCTTAATAACAAGATCGCTAATCTGCTGGGCCATAACGGATACCTCCTGTGATCCCCTCAGCTGCGGTCATCAGCGCATCATCATTCGGCTCGTCATCGCTGATAACGATCTCGGAAGCAGAAAGAAGGCTGAAATGTGCGGGGGTAAGCTCCGGGTCGCGGAAGAAAAGAGTAGAAATGGAATAAAGCAGCCCGGAAAAATGCGCATCGAGCTGCGCGTCCTGAAAATAATGCTCCCGGTAGAACTGGTGCCAGTCGCCCAGCTCACTGGAAGTCATTCCAGCCAGCATGGCGCGCCAGTCGGGTCGTCCAAACTCGCGCGCCAGATTCAGGACAAACGTTAGCTCGCTGGTAAGGGCTTTTCCGCCGTAACGGGTTCTGCGCTTTGGGCCTCCGCGGAGGCATCAGGATCGACAGCATTGTCATCCTCAAGCGGAGCAAGCATGCCGGAGAGCAGCTTTATCTCCATTTCGGCTTTACCGATTGCTACCGGCGGCCAGCCGTTCAGGACCTGCTGATACAGTGTTTCGACGTCCGTACCGGCCGGATCGTTATGCCACAAAGACATTGCGATTAAGCGTGCGCCGCTACGAATATTCGAGCCGACCAGCCGGGCCGTCATTTCCTGATCGCTGATGCCGTCGCTGTCAGTACTCACGGCCTTTTCCTCAGCGGCCATAAATGTGATGTATTCAATACGCTGAAGCGCTGACAGCTCAAAGATGGTCAGGGATTCTGTTTCCCAGTTGAACTTCTTTTTTTTCAGAAACATGCGTCCTTCCTTATGCTGCAGTTACGGTGACTTTGCAGACCGCAACGAAATTACCGTCGCTGGTCATAACAATAACGTCAGCGGTGCCTGCTGCTACGCCGGTGACGGTGATCGCGTTGCCGCTAACGGTGACAGTTGCTTTTGCCCCGTCTGAGGTTGCCACACGGAACGAGGTGTCTGAGGCGCTGGCAGGGTTAACCGTCACATTGAGCGTTGTGGTTGCGCCGACGGCCACGCTTGCCGTGGCTTTATCGAGCGTAACGCCGGTCACGGGGATATTCGGGGTCCCGCTTTCTTCTGCCAGTTCCGGCTTGCCGGTATTGGTGATCTTCGCTGTACGGGTAATGACCTCTTTTGCAGGAATGGCTTTACCCAGGCTGCTGCACCAGCCGCGGAAAACGTCAACGGTACCGTTCGGGTATTTGATTTTGTAATAGCGTACTGAGCCATCAATAAACCATGCGACAAGGTCTTTTTGGCCTTCTTCGCCCGGCTTCCAGGCGAGGGTGAACGAGGTATCGCCAGCAGATTTTGCCCCCTGGGCCGTCGCGTTCCAGTCGGCATCCTCGTCGTCGAGGTAAGTGTCGTCATACGATTCGGCGGTCATTTCGCCCGGCGTCAGCTCTTTAATTTTCGCCAGGCGGTTCCAGTCGATATCCGAGAGTGGGTTAGCGAAAGCGTTGCCCGTTCCGGTGTAAAGCCAGAGAGTGGTACCGGCACCTTTCACGGGGGCCAGCGGGTTTGGAGTAGGCATAAGTACCTCTTAAATTGAATAGGTGATTAAGTACGTGAAATCGACCGAACCCCAGGTGGCCATTTCATCATCCCGCTGATAGTCATAACCCTGCGGGGTGAACGTCTCGACCAGTTCGGTCAGACCGGGGATGAAGGCCATTGCCGGATACACTTTCTCTTCCATCCAGGAATCAAGCGCGCTGTCGGGGCTGGAGGCTTTAAGAAATACCTCGATGTGAACAACCGCCTGCCACGAATCTTCATCAAGCGAATCGCCGGTGTACTCCGCGTCAGAAAGGTATACAGCCACGGCAGGGAGATCCTGCTCTTCAAGAAAAACAGGGCGCCCGTCAAACCAGGTGACCGTGTCGGTGATCTCGGCTTTCAGTTTTGCCAGAATGGCTGCACGAATTGCGCTGTGTCTGTTCATCGCTTCAGGTGGATCCTCAGTTGGTTTTTCAGGGCTGCGGAAAGTTCTTTGGGCATATCGCTTTCAATAAGGCGTTTTGAAATAGCGGTGAAGGCCACGGTGAGCGGTGTCTCAAGAGGAACTTTGACCACATCAATCGGATAACGGGCCTGACCTACGCGCCGCATGACCTGCCAGCGCCCGTTCGAGAGCTGTTGGATAAAAGCGTTACGAAACGTATAAGGCCCGATTTTAAGAACGCTGCCCTCTCCGTTTCTGGCCCCTTTTTTACGTGATAGCCGGACGCGCGCCGTGCCGAGCTTTATCGCAGGAAGATTACCGCGGTTGATTTTTATCGACGCGACCGGGCGATCGTGACGGGCCTTGCGCAGACGGGAACGCTGGCGCACCAGACGAACCGGAAGCCCTTTTTTCCGGTTATCATCAACTGTTGCTTCTTTCGCTACAGCTTTGCTCCCCTGGCTTATCGTTCTGCTGGCCACCCGGTTAAGAGCTTTTGCGGTTGCCTCAGGAACGATTAACCGGCTGAGGCTGTTCAGGTTCTGAATAGCCCTTTCCAGTCCTTTCAAAGACATAGCGCCTCCTCATTCAAGATGGATGCGGGGTTTTCCGTTGAACATGTCATAGCGGGTAACGGTCAGGTTCTTACCGTCGTAGTCGACACTGTCATTTCGGCGTGGCTGGTAAAGCTCAGAGAAAACCACCAGCGAAGTACCTGTTCCCGACAATGGCCCCATTTCCTCGAGCTGCTCGGCGGGAACAACGTCATAGCTGCTGCCATTGATGATCGCTGTCCTTCCCATCTTTTTTATGGTGGCCGCGTCCATGCGCGCCGCCATCCGGTCAAAGGGGTTAGGCATTGATCTTAACTTCAACAACGGTGGTGTTTGCCCCTGCATCTTCCCAGGCGATGCCCGCGACAACGGCGTCCGTTTCGTCGATCGTAATTTTGCCGTCCTTCAGATACACCTGCGCCCCGGCAGTAATCGCATCTGCGGTAAGTTTTGGCAGGAGGAAAACCCCCTCAGTAAAACCGTCCCCGGTATCGCCAGCCGGGATATCGGTAATTGCAACCGCGATAAGTTTTCCAACAACAACCGGGTCGCCGCTGTGAACATCGGTTGCACCACTGTTTACCAGAGGGATCGTCTTCCCGTCCTGCGCATAATTCTTAGCCATAACTTCTCCATTCAGCCCCTTGCGGGGCCGGTTTTAGATATAAAAAAAGCCCTTACGGGCGTCTGTTTGTCAGGACTGTTTTTTTACTGACCAGAGGATTTGGTCATGCCGCGATAGTCCAGCGGCGCCACGCCAGCATCAATACGCACTTTCGTGGCGATACCATCAGTGGTGAAGCCTTCCTGCTGATCGATGTATGGAGTGTCGACGCCGTTGAGATAAGCGACCTCAATGGTGTCGGTGCCCTTCGCGGCAGCCAGATACCAGGCTTTCGCATCAGCTTCATCAAGGCGTGGTTCGGCAATGACTTCTGCAAAGTTCTGGATAGGGTTAACGATACCGGCATTAATGTCTGCACCTTTAACACTGGCCGACTTGATGGTCTGATTTGCCAGAGTTTCCAGGGCGACAGGCACCAGCATGTAGGCCGGACGGATATTCAGGGTTCGCTCCCCCTCCTTCTGCAGACGCATCAACTTGCGCGATTCATCCAGGCTCGCCACAGAAATTGCGCCCGCGCTCAGGTTCTTGTGATCGGCATGGAACAGCGCCTTACCGTCGGAGAGTTTCGGATTTTTGGTCAGGATGGCGTAAACCAGATCGCCAATCGTTGCTTTCGCCGCGCGCCCCATCTTCATCGGTACGTCGGTAAGCTGGTTCAGATCGTCGTTGATGATTGCCTGGCGGGTTACTGAGAAGATTTCACCATACGTGGCAAGCGCGATGGTTTCGCCTTTGTCACTGGTAGTGATGTACTTGTACTCAGCCCCTTCGCGAACCTGTCGCAGAGAAGGGAAACCACCCATACCGACACGATGCGCCGTTTTGAAGTCCGACAGCTGGCCTTTTTTGGTCCACTGCTCGAAGGTTTCCTGCGCCTCGTCCCAGCCCTGAATCAGCGCTTTGTTCGCAACATCAAGCAGAATGTTGCCAAAGTCAGAGGTGCTGTGGGTCAGCGCCAGGCCAACCATCTGCATCGGGTTGTAGCTGGCCACGCCGATACCTTTTTCTGTCAGTGCCATACGCGCATACTCGCGCAGCGTCATACCGTTATAAACGTTATCCCGCTCCTGACCTTCGAACCCGGCACGCGCCATCAGTGCCTGGCGAATACCATCCGCGACGAAGTTACCGTTGCTCGCATGAATATGAGGCTGGGTAGTTTTATTGGACGGCGTGGCAGTTTTACCGAGTTCTGCCAGCAGCAAATCTTTCGCCTTATCGACGGAACAATCAGGATCGGCCACACACTGATTCTGCAGTTCCATGTGCTTATTGCCGAACATGGCAAAGAGATCGCCGATAGCGTTAACACGGGCTTTCTGCTCAGCTAACACCTGCGCGCGGATCGCATTTTCATCCGGTGCCGGGTCTGTTTTTGCCTGCGGTGCCTGAGGCTGGGTATTAACCGGGTCACGCTGGGTTGTGTTGCGCGGCGGGGTGATCATGTTGCGAATGCTTTTTGGCATTTTTTCAAATTCCTCAATACGTTTTGAATGAATACAGGCCATAGCCTGAAGGGATGTTGTCACCTGGTCGGCAAAACCCAGTTCAAGGCACTCTCTGCCATTCATCCAGGTTTCGTCCTCCAGCATTGCCGCAATTTCTTCGGTGGATTTTCCGGTTTTCTGCGCATAAGCCGGGATAAGAACGGATTCAACCTTGTCGAGAAGATCCGCATAGTCGCGCATATCGCTCGCGTCACCACCAGCAACCCCCCAGGGCTTATGGATCATCATCATCGTGTTTTCAGGCATGATGACCGGATTGCCTACCATCGCAATCACCGAGGCCATGGATGCCGCCAGACCGTCGATGTGCACGGTAATCGCCGCCCCGTGGTGCTTCAACGCGTTATAAATAGCAATACCATCGAAGACATCACCTCCGGGCGAGTTGATATAAAGGTTGATGTGGGTGACGTCCCCAAGTGCCCGGAGATCATTGACGAACTGTTTCGCCGTTACGCCCCAGTACCCGATTTCGTCATAAATAAAAATGTCGGCCTCGCTGTTATTGCTGGCCTGCATGCGGAACCACGAATTATTTTTTGCGCTGGCTTTCGGACGGTGGCGCGCCCGGTTCTTTGGCTTCGGCACTGGTGCCTCCTTTATCATTGGCGGGGTCGGTGTCAAACACCAGGCCCTGTTCACGGTTCTCGTCAACCTCCGCTTTACGGCGTGACTTAACATCATCCGGGTTGCGACCGCTGGCACGTATCCAGTCGGATTCAGTAGCAGCACCGCCGCGGATCTGCGTTTTCCAGGCATTCGCTTCTTTAACGGGATCAATCCACGGCATAACGGGCCCCGAATAAACCGCGTTATAAAGCGAGTCCATATCGATGCCTCTCGGCAGCTTGATTTCTCCGGCAGCAATAGCCATCTTCAGCCAGGCCCGATACATGGGCCGGGTCACTGAACCGATGAACCAGTCCTGAAGAATCAGATACCCGTCGGTTGACTCGACAAGCTCCTGCCGCTGTGCACTGTACGTTCCGTTGTAGTTTCTGGATGTGCTGGAAAAGCTGAGGCGACTGCCGGCTGACACGGCACGCAGCTGTCCGTTACGAAACGACTCGAGGTTAGGGTTCGGACGATCGGATTTAATCATCCCGATTTCTTCCCCGGCCTGCAGCTCGTCATAGAGCATACCGGGCTGAATCATCAGCTCGCGGTCATCACTGCTGGAATCAGACTCAAAGCTCTGCCCGTCGCCTTTTTTGATATACATGCCGAGTGCGGCAGCAATTCTGGCAGCGGTAAGCTCCGAGTCCTCATACTCTTTCAGCGCGCTCAGACGCATCAGAACACCTGACAAAAGAGACGTTCCGCGGGTCTGGTGCAGGCGTCGTGTGAATTTGAGATGAAGCATGTTTTCTGCATCTATCTCTTTGGTATCGAACTGACGCCCGGATACTGGCAGGCTTTTATAGACCTGATATTTTTTCGGGCGTCCCCAGTTATCGACAAAAACGCCCTGATTGAGCTGGGTGGCTGCATCGCTGTTCATCGGCACAAAGTCCGGCTCCAGCGCTTCCAGCCAGAACGGCACGCCAGCAACGGGCTGAAGACCATTTCCGGTACCGCGAACCAGCTGAGCAAATACCTCACCGTCCCGGAGCCACGTTCGCAGCATCAGCCGCTCCAGCATTGGACGGGTGAACTGGGTTGTGACATCGGGTCTTACGGACCATTCGCCCCATTTTCTGCGGATATCAGTAGCCAGCTTTTTTGCGATCTTCCCGTTGCTCAGCATCGGATGCGGTTCAACTATGATGCCCTTCGCACCCACCACCCTTTCTTCCAGCTTGTCGAAAACGCCAATCACCAGATCGTGGTTGTTATCAAGCCAGCGTGCCTGCTGCCTCAGTGAAACCGCCCCCATCTGGCTGAGCTGATCGGCTGAACGATTTTCCTTCTGGGCTTTGTGGGTACGCGTTTGCTTTACCGCCTCATACGCCTTAATAACCGCGCGGGCACGCAGGCGTGAGGCTTTCCAGCCTGGTGAGAACAGGCCAATCGCATCATCTAAAAAACTCATCCAAACCTCGCCAGCCTGTAGCCGGGTCGCCCGCGGCGTTTGTTATTGAGCGTTGCCAGTCGTCGCTCCCATTCCTGACGGCCTTTTCTGATTTCCGACAGGTTTTCGAGCGTCATCTGCTGCCCGTTGAAAGTGATTGATTTCCCCTCCAGAACAGACAGCTCGGCTGCAGCGTAGCGGTCGATCATGTTTTGAATATCTGCTGGATTCACACCCAACCTCCTGACGAAGACCATGGATTAGCCTGCTCGGTTACGGGCTTCTCACGTTTTGGTTTTGATTTTGATTTAGATTTCGGCGCAGGCGGCGGGGATGGCATTTCGCCAGCTTCCGTCTGCGTGTCCTCGATCCACGTTTCCCGCCGTGCCCACTCAGGAGCTGACGGCCATTTGATTTTTTCGTAACCACTAAGGATGGCGAGCGCGTCGGCATAAACGAGCAGGTCAAATGCTTCGTTTGCGCCCCGGCCAGGCTTACTCCATTTCCCTTCATTTGAGCGTTCCTCATATGTCAGTTCGTCATAGAACCAGTTGCCCAGCCAGGCGGGGAAATGCACATAGCCAGGGCCGGGAGAATCACGCCACAGCGCATTATTCACCCGGTCTTTAAGGGCATCGGTCTGGAGAAGATAAAGAGGCACATCCCCCGTCGCCTGTGCGCGGCGCGTTGATCTGCCCGTGTTGTCGGGAAACGTTCGCTGGATAAGTTTGCTGCGCCTGACGCTGTCCCCCTTGAAGAGATAGATACGCTTACCCAGCCCCTCACGGCGACATCTGCGCCAGAACTTGTAGGCATTATCCGTCACGCCATCTTCGCCGCCTGAGTCCACGGCCATCGACATTAGCCGCATGCCCTTTGACGGGTCAGTTGCGAGTGGCCACGTTTTATCAAAGACGTCGGTGAGTAAAAGATCCCAGTCCTCCGGATAGCTCGCCGGGTCCACCTGAATGCTTTCCCCGTTGCCGTCGCAGCGCAGCGAATGCCGGATGTTGTAACGGTCAACTATCCAGCGCTCACCCATACTTCCATAACCCGTAATCTGCACAACAAAGCGTCGGTTGCGCCCGGCCTGCACGTCCACGGTCGCAGTGAGAAACTGCACGCCGTCCGGTACAGAACGTTTTGGGACTTCTTCGGCACGCTGCTCGAGCAATTCACTTTTACGCTGCTCCATGCTGGCCCGCGGCAAATAGGGCCTGCCGAAGTCGGTATTGATCACCGTCTTCAGGGTTTCTTCGCTGCGCGTGGATTCATATTCCTGCTCGGCGGTCAGAAACTTATAGATAAGCTGCGCCCAGGTCTGGTAAGCAGCTGCCGGGCCTTCCATCCAGAAGGAGGCAATACGAGAACGACGGCCATCACCGCTTACCTGGCCTTTACTGTCGATGGTTTGCCCGTCCCGGAGCCAGACACATTTCATGTTAAGCGCACGTTTCATATCCGGCGTGATCCTGCCTTTACAGGCAGGGCACTGAAGAAACGCCGCTTCGCTGGCAAGCACAGGATCGCTGCTGTCGCGGTATCCGGTCATATTGTCCATTTCCGGCTGGAAATATTCTCCGCAATGCGGGCATGGCCAGTAAAGACGACGGCGGTCACCACGGTTATAGAGTGATAAAATTCCGGTGGTCGGAGGGGCTTCATGGGGCGTGGAGCGCCGCCATTTTGTGTCTCTGATATCTCTACCGGGCGAGCTCTCAACCAGCGTCATCCCGGAGGACATGAATGTCGTGGTACGCTTCGATGCCAGTGAAAAAGCATCCCCCTCTCCGTCGATATCTTCCGGAAAGCGGTCATAATCCGTCAGCGCCACACTCTTATAGTCCGAGGAGGACATGATATTGACGGATGGCCAGCCCAGCTTCAGATAGTTGCCGGCGCGAAATGTTCGGTCGTAGACGTTGTTATCATTACGCCTTGGGCTTAGCCGGGTTTTAACTTCAGGGCTACAGCGGAAAGTACGGTCCAGACGTTTTTTGGAATGCTCGCGCGCTTTTTCCTCAGATACCTGAATCACAAGCATATCTGCCGGATCGCAGACAACGTTATAAACAATCCAGCCGTCAATCAGCCCGATGGTTTTACCCGTTCGCGCCGGGCCCACAAACACAACCGCATCGTATTCACGCGATGCCAGGCAGTTCATTGGCTCAATCACATAGGGTGCCAGATCCGGATCCCACGGAACGGAGTTTCCTGCCCCCATCGGTACGCGCATGTAAGTGCCGACCGCATCTGCCACCGGCATACGACGCGGTGCTCGTAATATACCGGAAACATCGCGGCGGATGCCCCTGGCTGATGCCCGCTTTGCCATCAGTCCTCCTCTGGCTCTACCTCCTCTGTTTCAGCATCCTGTACTCTCTCCGCCATCTGGTCGCGTAGATCATCGATAACGCTTTGCACACGAGAAACAGCTGCAGGCGTTAAAGCACAGTCACGCTCGAGTACATCGGGGAGAGTTTCAAGCACCATGACGACGGCTTTCGCCATCAATGAGAATTCACGCGCCACCTCATCTGCCGGAATAAGCTGGCCGGTGTCCTGTTCGAACTTAATCCGCTCGTTTTCTGCTTTCCAGTGCGAAAGCCTGTCGGATGGTGGCATATCGTCAATGTTGGCTGATACGGTTGGGATCATCAGCTCGGCCAGAATATCGGTGACCAGATAAAGCTTTAATTTGCTGTTGCTGCCTTGCGCTGGTTCGATATTTTTTAGCCTGGCGGCCACCGTCTGACGGTGTACGCCTGTAATCCCCGCCAGCTGGTTGATGTTCAGTTTTAAAGCGGCAATTTCCTGGTCCATGATGGTGAACACTTTTTAAACGATTCGACATCTACGCAAAATCACCTCTAACGAGATCAATAACCTGCGCACATGATGATGATGACCTTGGATCCGAAAAACTAGCCGTTTCCCGCGAGCCAGCCGCCCCGTGGTAGGCCACCCCGCCGGGAGGACCCATGAGAAAATGTGGAGCGGACGTGATTTCGATGAGTCATCATTAACGCGTAGCACGCCAAAGCAGCCCTCCAGGCTTAACCGCGTTACTAATGGCATCAGTTACTGCATCGCGCATTGCCTGCTGTACGCCAGAAATTGAAGCTGCTTGCGCATCAAGACTTTGCACAAGAGATTTAAACAAATCGCTTTCACGTACAGCGTTAATAATGGCTTCGTGCATCTGGTCGCTTAAACGCCATGCTGTGGCTGTATTGTTAATTGTCATACCTATGCTGCGCGCGTCTTTCTCTTCGTTTCTGTTAATGTGCATCTGAACGTTATAGTTCGCTTGAGCATTTTTAATGATCGCGTTGGCGGTATCTAACTTACCAATCTGTACACCCACAGTCCCATCACTACGAAGTACAGTGGTGCCGTATTTGCCGACGCTTACATATCCACCTTTCGGTGTCCGCTTATCTTTAACTCGCAGATGATCCGGGAAGTAATCAGCATGCCCATTAACTTTAATGCGACGCCCCTTGTGGTTGTACTCTGCTGAACCAGCCGGGCTTTTGAGTAAAACGCCCGTATCAGTCAGAACAACACGCATGCCAAGCATCGCCTGCTGTAGCGATAAATATTTCATGTGGTATTTCCTTTTAGACGTGAGCCTGTCGCACGGCAAAGCCGCCGAAAGTTAACGGTTTGCCCAGACTAACAGCTGAAAGACTTTCTTAGATGTGCGCGTGCGATGCGCAATAAAAAAGCCACCAGCGGATGCCAGTGGCTCAAAGTGTTATGTCTGACAGATGCAGGCTAGGAGATAAAGTCGTCGCTACCAAGCCTGTGGGAGCCGTAGCGAGCCTCATAGCCATCACTCAACATCCCTGCTTTTGTCTCTGCAACGTCTTTCGTCGCATAAACACCTGCGAGGTGCCACGGAGCGTTACGAACCACACCCCAACCTTTTACCCATCCTTCATTATCAAGATCAGGTTTTAAGCCTTCTGCTACAAACATAGTTATCTCCTTTGGGTACCCGGAGATCATGCTATGCAATTGAGAAGAAGAAATAAACGCCCTCAGAGAAGGACAGCAGTGATTTTCAACCAGGGCAAATCATGGCGATCGTGCTCGATTGAAATATTGGAGTCAGTGGCGTTTACCTCATACATTTTCACATACGGGCCGGTAGCCTTGCCGGATAACGTCTCTTCAACGAGCACCTTCCCGTCCTGAATTACCTTAAATGTTACTTTTGCGCCTTGAACAATACCATCAATATGGTTTTCAAGGTGCTGGATGGTCACACTGACCTTTTTCATTTTCCACCTCTTATATATCCGCTTGCGGGGATATCTTCTGCATTATCCGCTGTAAGGGATATTGCATTACAATAAGCCTAGCCATGGTGGTAGCTGTTTCCTGCTATAAATAAAGCAATACAAACCGACAGGAGCCGCCCAATGGTTCTGAGATTAATACAACGTGCGATATGCTTCTGGGTGCTTTTTGCAGTAAGCATGTCTGGCTTAGATTTTTGCTTCTATCTATCAAGATTTTTCACTGACGCTGCATGGTTTATTAATTGGGCTGGAGGCATTACGTCTTCATTAATTGGGGTAATCGCTGGAATGGCAGCCTGGCGAGGCTTTGGATTAAGCGAACGTTAACCATTATCAAGCCCACCAGCAGATGAGCTTTGTAATAGCTACTTAATTAACGATGCAGCGTACTCAATTAGGTACAATTTCGGGGCGAGCCAGATTTTTAGCCAGTCCATTGACAGCCAGCCCAGAGGAGCGAATGTGATGATATAGGCCGCTGAAATTAAAATAATCTCAGGGTGTTCCCATATCTCATCGTGTCGCCATGCTTTTCGCAAGTGCTTGAAAACCTTCCAGGCAGCAATTTGCGCCCCCGTGAAAAGCAAAACACCCAAAATAGAAAAGATAAGTGATGTAGTAAAATTCCAAATCAGAAGCTGGTGTATCACATCAGGGATTTGAGCCTGGCTGAATGACACTGCTGCATCCACTCCGTTAGAAGCCTTTTGCAGCAAGTCCGTCAGTATTTTTTGGGCCTGTTGGTTCACTACGTTTTCCTCTGGCAGTTCGCCTGCCACGCTTTGTTATGCGCCAGGATGTCGCGCTTCGTCTGCTTATCCAGCACGTCGATATCGTTGTTGGTCAGATAGATAATTCGGGTCCACAGGCAACCGGTATCAACCACCACCGGGGCGGGAGAAGTTTTCGCGCAACTCGCGATCAACATCGTCATCAGGCATGTGATTAACAGTCTGCTGAGCATTACTGGCCTCTTTAGTGACTTCAGCTTTACGTTCTGCCACCGCAACGGTTGCCGCTGCGTTCTCTTCGGTGCGCTGCTGGTCTGCCTTCGCCTCTGCTTTACTGGTGCCGCGAATATGCCCAATACCAAAGCCACCAACTGCGGCAGCCAGCACCGCGCAAACCGCGCCAATGATTAATTCGATTACGCCCATAAACGTCTCACACCAGCACAGATTTAGCCTGATTGAACAGCGCACGGCGCTTATCCAGCCCATTCCGCCCGCCGTTGATGATCAACGTGACGCGCTCCACATCACCGGAATAAAGCAAGCAGCCGCGGGAGACGTAGAACCATGCGGCGGAACGCGCAGCGTATTCATCCTGTTCCAGCAGCTCAGGATGTGTAACGAGATCCAGCTTCAATGCCTGTCCGCAACTTCGGTAATTACTCAGGCCGGTAACCTGCTTCAGCCCGCGACCGCGATATTTCCAGCCATCGCCCGCTACCTGATTGCCGAGGTTCTTTTTGCCCCACTCACCGCCGTAGACAAGATTTGCGATAGCCTGCTGGTTTGCCGGGTGCGTCGCCGTTCTGCCGAGGGCTGCGGCCTGCTGCTCAGTGATCCGATGCTTACCAAAGAAGGGAACAAGGTTTTCAGCGGCATAGTTGAGGTTTTCCACCACCCGGGTGAATCCTGTACTTTCGTGCCCCATCTGAGCGATGAACATCGCCTGATCCAGAGGCGCGTTAATGCCGAAATTTTTCATCTCCGCATCAATATGCGGAAACCAGCGCGAAGCTAACCCGGCGCTAATACCAGCCGCCTTCTGAAATAGTTGTTGATTCATCAGAGCCTCAGTACGTCAATAAGGCGCGCTACATTTCCGCGACACCACAGAACAGCAGCGCATATCAGGACATTAGCCACGACCACCAGCCAACTCGACTGGTGATAAAGGCCAAATATCAGTTTGAAAGGGACGGCGGCGTAAGCGAGTACAGCCATATACGCCAGCAAAGAAATCACAGGCCGATGCCGTGATCCGCGTCGTTGGTAGAACATCAGTACTCCAACGATAACCAGGCAGATTATGGCGTTGAGCTTCGCACTGGTGGAACTGGTGAGCACTGCGTGGAGCATTTTCCCCACCAGCAGGGATGGGTCATCTATTACCATTCGTCCCTCCTCCCCGTAGCCGGGAGAGCATTCCGAACAGACTGTTTAAATCCTGGCTATTAAGAAAAGTTAGAATTTTTATGCACAGCGCAGAGATAATCACTGCACCGAGAGCATCTAACGGTTTTTCATAATGCGTTGCCGCAGTCAGCTTCGACCCAATGAATCCGGCCCCAAGAACGCCAACGATGAAAGAGGTGATGAAATACGCCACCAACCGGAGCCGGCTAACGTCCGCCGCGGTGGCCACATAAAACACAGCGCCGGCAAATGCGCCAAAAACAACGCCGTAATCAATACCTGTTGCCAATCCAAAGACACTCGCACCTGCCAACCCAGCCGACGCAACGGCAGTGCCGGATATTGGTTCTGCGGACATTTAGCCCCCTCTTTGCTGTAAATCCTCTCAGAACGAGGGGAATAGAAAAAGGCCGCCGAATGGCAGCCCAGAATGAAGTAATAATGTGATGAGGAAATTAGTGAGATTCGACGATATGACAGGGGTACTGATGCAATGCATCTCGCGAATACCCCTGTCGTATCGCCGGAAAGCAAAAACCCCGCGCTGGCGGGGTTCTCGTCATGTTCAAATTGTTCGCTTCTCATCGCTGCCATCGTGGCGCAGCTCTGCCAAGCATGAATGGATTATCTAATTTCTTGGCTCGTTTTCAATAAAAAACGAAATAAAGAGCACAAAAAGCTAAAATCATCCCTACACCTGCTCCCTCATCAGATTGCGGGCAGCCAAAAATGTCTTCGCGCAGAATATTTCCAGACACCAGCGAACTCGCTTTCTTGCCTCATCATCGGTGAGCCATGGAGCAATCGCTTTCAACTCCCTGGTGATATGTGAGATTTTTTTCCGGGTGGTGTAATACTGCAGGCCAACAACATAAACAGGATCATCTAAATTGAAAGCATTCAGTACAGACTGCTCAACAAAATCAACATCATCGTTATTCAGAGCTTCATCAATTATGCTGGTGGTTTCTACCGGCCAGAGGATGGTTCGGGCGCGTTTCAATGCCTGCTCCCCTTTAAAGCCCTCACTACGAGCCTGATCCAGTGCTGCAGTAAACCGTTCCAGCGCCTTATCTGACCAATTTCCCCTCCGGATAGCATTCCAGCATGAATGTTCTCTTGGCATCCGGGGCGCTGCACCACCGCGAACACCCTCCCCCCAGGTTGAAAGAAGTGATTTTATCCATGCTGACTGAATACCTGTCAGGAGCATGCTTTTACCAAGCCAGCTTTTGCGTGGGGCAATAGCGGCTTTACCAAGTGCTTCCAGGTGATTGCGGCGCTGGCGTGGTGTCATTGTTTTATCTCCAGAGCCGCATGAATTACCAAATCAATATCCTGCTTATTCATAAAAATAATCACTCCATACACTCATTATTTTGTGATAACGCCAATTGCCAGCGCTCGATCGAGAAAGCGAAACAGCAGTTCCAACTGCGTGCCATGCTTTTCTTCGAACGCAGCAACGTTGGCGTGTAGTTCGTCGTGACACTCTCTGCACAGAGGAATCACAAACAGGTCGTGGGCTTTTGTTGCTGTACCGCCCATACCATGCCCTATGATATGGTGCGGGTCGTCTGCCGGGCGTCGGCAACCTTCACATGGTTGCGTTTTCACCCAGCGGGTATAGGAGTCATTTTCCCAGCGACGCCGCTTAGGCCGCAGCATGAATGACTCGGGACTTTCCGGATCCGCACGCAGCGCCATAACTGGCTTTTGCTCTACCGGCTGCGGTGCTTCTGACCGTTTAAAACGTCTTGCTCTCTGCTGAAGTTGAACCGCCGATGGGACAGTGTCGCCCGGGATGATATCGGCCTCTTTGTAGACCGAAAGAATTGGCTCAACAGGGAGACGTAGCGCCTGATGCGCCATCCCCTCCGTTATTGCATCCCCTATCCCGGAGTAAATAGCCCACCAGCACAACTCACCGAGGGACAGCTCACGCTCTTTGTTGTACCCGAGCGCCAGCAAGACCTTTTCGATCACCCATTCCGTGGCATTATTCTGCGCCAGCGCTCCCAGCGTTTCCGTCGCCTGTTCTTTCAGTGTGTGGTCACAGTGCCAGCAAACTGCTATCGCCGACGATGCGTAGCGCATTGTGACCACCTCGTTATGGTGATAATCACCGTGGGGGTACTGACACTTTTTGAAGCGCCGAAGCAGCCACTCTTCCAGGCCGTTTATCCCGCCGGCGGCCTGGATAACTCGCTCATCAGAGAAAAAAGACTCGAGGCTTTTATTTTCGGCTAATGGCTGGCGCGCATCGGGAACTCGCCCGGTTGGCATACTCGCCATATGTTCGGGCTGGCGCTCCACAAGCACCCGCCCCCCGGTAAAAAGTGAAAATAGCTCGCTGCCGGGCTTGAGGAGTACCACGCCGAGGCGTGGCACAATTTCCGGCGTAAGAAGGGCTCTCACGCAACCTCCTGCAGACGGTTGGCGCACAGTTCGGGGAGATTGGCGCGCACCAGCGCTTCAGCAAATGGCGGCGGCACGGCGTTACCACAACGAGCGACCTGCTTATCTTTCGCGTAGCGGTTGCCGCGATAATCCCGATCAATCACGTAGCCATTAGGGAAGCCCTGCGCCCGGTACAGCTCATGCGGCTGTAGCATGCGCATACCGATATCAACGATCCGGAAAGTCACGCCGTCAATATCCACCAGCCCGGTACAGTCTTCACCGCAGTATGACCGCAGAAATGCCAGCGTTTGCTGCGCGCGCTGCTCATCGTAACCCTCAACCGCCAGCGCTGTTTTTACTTCACCAACATGCTGACCACCGGCTGTAATTGTTGGCGCTGGTGTGTCGATACGCTGACCATCCCGGCAAGTGCCACGTAACTTGACCAGGTGGGAAGCAACTACGGCGTGATGATCGACTGTGGTAACGGAATGCATAGGCTCATCCATCCCCACCCCTGCTCCCTGATAATTACCGCCGTAGTGTTTAATCAGATGCGCAGCGGCAACTGCAAATTTATTACCCCCAGCGGTGACCGTACCCAGCGGGCTATCTAGTTTCAGCACACGCGGCTCTTGCCCTGGACGTTCGCCATAACCCATCTGAATCAGCGTCGGCGTCACCAGCTGCGATTTACCGCCACCGCCCGCGGTGATAGTTGCGCTCGGTTCGTCTGCACGGTGGCCGATACTGGCACCAAACTGCCGGGAAATAACCGGGGCAACCAAACAGGAGCGAGACTGCTTCATAATGGTATGCGCGGGTTTGTCCAGCGGGCGTGGCTTGGCCTGGTACTCACTGCCGCCGTTGCCAGCTAGGAACGGGACCAGACCCGCCTCTACAATCCCCAATGCATGACCATTCTCCCCCGGGCGCGCTGATGTCCCAGCTGTAACCGTTGGCACTGGTTCAGTGACTGGCTGCCCGGTAGCGCCGGTACGGAATTTTGTCAGATGAGGCACGGCGATAGCGTAGCCATGGGTTTTGGTAATTGTCTGTAGTGGTTCATCCAGCGCCTGCCCGCGGAAGCAGTCATACGAGGATTTGGTGCTGGTATGGTTGCACTTCACGATAAACGGCGATGCGCTATCGATGACAAAGCGCTGGATACCGCGCGCGATGCGTTTGAGCGTATTCTCCGCCAATGGCTTTTTGCGGTCGAAGATCGACGGCGCGGAGATAGACCAGTCGATGCATTCCGCCGCGGTGCGCCACGGTGCCAGTTTGCCCGCCAGCACGGCAGGTGATTTCGGATCGCCGTGGGTAGCATCAGGCCAGACTACAGGCTGACCATCCCGGCGCATCACCATGAAGAAACGTTTGCGGATTGTCGGCGCACCGTAGTCACACGCCCTCAATTCGCGATAATCCACGTCATAGCCGAGCCCGGCAACCAGTCGCGAGGCCCCCTCTCCACCAAGAGGAAGATTCAGGAACTCGCAGCACTCTGCCAGCGCAGGGTGGTCTGCATGAATGCCCGAAGAAAGCATGCCAACGAAAGCCTGGAAGGTTTCACCGACGCGCGCCGGGTCGGGACGCATTTCACCTGCCAGCAGCGGGCCCCACGTTTTGAACTCCTCCACGTTCTCCAGCATCATCACACGCGGCTCAACATCGAGCGCCCAGCGGAGAACAATCCATGCCAGACCACGGATCGCTTTCTCTACAGGCTTCGCACCCTTCGCTTTGGAAAAATGGCGGCAGTCCGGCGAGAACCATGCCAGTCCGACAGGTTTGCCGCTGGTGGCCGCAACCGGATTAACATCGAAAACACTCTCGCAGTAGTGCAGCGTGTCAGGGTGATTGGTCTGATGCATAGCAATGGCATTCACATCATGGTTGATCGCTATATCAACACTGCGACCGATAGCCATTTCGATCCCCGTCGATGCGCCACCGCCGCCAGCAAAGTTATCAACGATAATTTCAGACATTCATGCCTCCAGTCATACTTTCCACAAGGCCACCAGCAATCGCTAAAATTTCAGGGTTTGGCGTTCTTTCCAGCCATAGCTGGTTAATGTGCGACTTTATTTTGTGCTGCTTGGCAGCTTCCAGATCGTCACCACCATCCAGTTGGTCAAACAGGAAACTAACTTCGAGTGGCCATATCCTGTTTTCAACCACGAGCGATGAATCTGCAGGTGTAACAGCAGGTGCCGATGGCTGATTTATGCCAGCAGCAAAAAGGGCTAACGACATCGCCGCTCGGCCTTTGGCTTCCAGCTCGGTACGGTCGATATAGCTGAAACGCTCGCCGCGCCATGTCTTATCGAATATTGCTATTGCGCCAGCAAAGAATGCGCTGGTGGGCTTTTGCTTCTCATCAGCAGGAACAAACCATTCAGGCAGATCGAAACCAATGCGCCCGCGAATAAAGACGATGTGATCGGCTTCATCCGGCCACCACGCTTCGCTCGGAGCGGCTTTGATAAGGAAAACATATCGCCCACCCTTATCACGCATCGCCATGGTGTGATTCATGATATGGGTCATACCTGTAATGGCCTGCTTTTCGTGGTACTGCGAACGGCTGTATGGTGGGTTACCGAATGCAGCCCCCTCAAGTTCTGCCAGACGAGCAGACCAGTCCTGAGTAAGCGCATTGTCTTCAGCGGTGTACCAGGCCGGGCATTTCGCGTTGCTGTTGTCAGCAAACAGATCCAGCACCAGCGGGCCGAACATCGCGTTGATTCCCCAGAACAGCAGATCCGGAGTACGCCACTGGTCGCCAACTTCTTTCAACTCATGGGCGGGTTTGCTGCGCAGCTGCACCAGCGCCTGGCAATATTTATTCGGCATCATCCCCGGAACCCCTCTGGAATCTTCGTATCAACTGGCCCGAACTTCATGGGGTCATGCTGTCGTGCTCTCCCCCAATCCTTGCGCTCCGGCCGTCCGGCTGAATCCCACTTGCTCGCCGATTGCAGGTAACCAGGGAACTTGGACGGCAGGAAAAGTGTTGTCGGGCGTAGATATTCGGACATTTTGATATCCTCGCCCCACTTCTCGACGCTGTAATCAACCACCAGCACCAGTTCATCAGGCGTAAACCCATCAGTCAGGCGAGCGCGGATGTGTTCCAGAGACGACTTACAGACCTGATATCGCGATCCGGTAGTTTTGTTCAGGTGTGATAAAACCTGTTTTGCCTGGTCAGTGATCACCACCGCAGGGTCGGGTTGCGCAGCAACCGGACAAGAAGGTTTTTTATCTGACGGATCTGTAGTTGGTTCTAATGACGGATCGGGGTCAATGGTTGACCCCTCCCCACCCAAATTTTGACCCCTTAAAGTGGCTTTTTTTGACCCCTCAACTTTTGAGGGGGCAGAATTTGAGGGGTCAATTTCTGAGGGGTTAAATTTTGACTTAGCTTTCAATCGCTCTTGCTTAACTACTTCACGAACCTCATTTGCATCAGCTTCAATTTTGTCCACATTAAGCTGGTATGCATTCGAAATATCGCGACCACCAGATTTGCGAGGGATAACCTCCAGCCAGCCATCATTAACAAGAGCCTTAATTGACGACGTCACTGTATTTTTGCTTTTAGCGCCAATCTGGCGGCGTATCGTTTCCACTGAAGGCCAGGAGTAACCAGCATCGCTACTGAAATCTGCCAGTCGAGCAAGTACTGCTTTTCGTGATATTGGCTGAATATCACATTCCCATACCAGTCCATGAAGTTTGCTGCTCACGCGCGCACCTCCCCGTTGATATTCAGAGAACTGTGGACGTAAGGCAGAATCAGGGCCACCAGCCGGGTACGTTCTGCCTGTAAGGTATTGAGCATCTGAGAAAGGCTATAGCCGCTTTGAACATCATGAGGGGTGACTTTACGCAGTGAACGTAGAGCAGTGGTGACAAGCACCAAATCGCGAGTGATTTCTTTGAATTCAGCTTGGGTAGGGATAGTAGCCATAATGGCATCCTCATTAGTCAGCTTTAATAGCTCACCACATGAGACGCCAATCACAGAGGTGGTGAGACGTACAGGGTTGGCGTAACCGGTGACTAATGAACCCGGCGCATCTTGCGATGCCCCTGCACGCCCCACCATAATCAGGGTGTAGCAATGCGTTGTGCACAAAAAAACCGCCAGAGCGCGGTTGTGCTCATTAATCAATTCCAGGACGCCAATCCCGGCAACGGATTTTGCCGCTGCCAGAGCAGTGTAGCGCCCGGAATCGCTGAAAGCAATAATGAGGATATTCATTCGTCTATCCTCGTGAATCTGGAACGAAAGACGATCAGCGGCGCAACGCAGTCCCATTCATAGCCCGGACGACGATAAATGACGCGCTGGGCAGATTCGTCATAACCGATGACGTTCACGATAATTCCGTGGCTATCTTTGTAATAGCGGTCGAGAGTTTTTATCGACATGTCAGCCTCCCATCAATTCAGAGGCATAGCGCTGGGCGATCCACTCAACACCACGAGGAGTTACACGGGTTTGCGTATATGCATGACCAAAGTCTGATGTGCCCGTTTTAACGGTGAAAAGTCCTTCCCGCTGGCGCAGCGCATGCGGCAGCAGATTGCCAGACTGGCGAAACAGGACTTTGTCGCGCACCAGAGCATCGATCATCGCCTTTTCGGGCATATTGAGGATCTTCGCCGTTTCCCGCAGGCTTTTCGCACCACCAGCTTCGACATAATGATTTACGAACGCCACCTTTGGCGCGTCCTGCTCCACTTTGCTAACCAACTGAGCATTCTGCTCTGCCATATCGGCAGCTAGGCGGAGGGCTTCAGGAAGTGTCTGTGGAATGGTTCCAGACTGCGCTTCTAGTTCACGTAAACGGCGGATAATAGCCATACGCAGAGGTGCGCTATAACCTGCAACCAGACATTCGGTATGTTCGCGGTCGAGCCTGAACTCCCGGTACTGTCGGTTGTTCTGGGGGTGTATCCAAATATGGATATACCCCTCGACTGGCTCTCCGAGCTGCTCCAGCATGGTTTCAATGTCACGGCAAACGTGGCCATGCTGTTTATTGGTGAGAGTCGCAATCTCACGACTGCCCATTGTCGCCGGCCCAGCTGCGAATATGGAAAGTGGCGCTTGCGCACCGGAATCATTCATTTTGTGTACCATGCCGCGGCCCTCCGGTTGAATACCCCCACAATTGCAGTGGCGCGACTGTGGTTACATGCAACCCAACGCCCTGATACCATGCGCTCATACCGAAACGATGGACCCGACACCGGGATCATCCTGAGTTGCGGTAAACGAGAATTTACGATTAAATTGCTCATGCGGATTATTTCTCCATACACGTAGAGTTTTTCGCCAGGACGCCCGGAGCTGCACACTCGCGGGCGTCACCTTCCCCAAACAACATTTCGGTTACGACCATAATCTCTGCCACCAGAGCCTGCACACGGTAGCCCTTCGCCTTCATACGTTTGTTTTCTTCGCTATCAAGCACCCCATCGGATGTTGATTCATTGTGATACTGTGCGAAGCGGCCCAGCGCCGACAACAACTCGCTAAATTTGGTAAGAAGTTCCTCGTTACCCATTTGCTCAATTTCAGGAAGCTTCACGAAAACCCCATTGGTATGAAACGCAACCGCATCTGCAATATGGTTAACGCCACCTGCACGCTGTAGAACCATTGCCCAACCCAGCGGGAAGATTTGGTCGCCATCAACACGGAGACGGTTGAATAAAGCGTTCTCAGTTACACCTAACCATTCGGCTGCTTCCGCATATCCTCCCGGTAAATCGGTGATGGTCTTTTTTATCGCGGTCACCAGCCATGCTGGCTGTCGCTCTACTTTCCATTCAGGTCCGTTACCCACGGTTAACCCCTTACTCTCTGTGGTTAAAAAAAACTGCGCATCTGTTATTGTTTCGGGTAGATGTCAGGTCTTAAGTCAGATTTGGTAATTGCCCCGGAAGTTGTCTCCTCCAGCTTTTTAGCTAAGGCAAAACCGGCTTTTTTGTGGCCGTTAAAAACAAGCCTCAGGTAACCGTGGGTCGAACCAACATCACCTGCAAGACTGAATTGCTGCTCTTTGGTTAAAGAGTCCCAATACTCTTTCATAATATGTACCTCCAATGTACATATTACACGAATAAAATGAACCATCAAGGTACTTGTACCTTTAAGGTACAGAATGTCTAATGAAAGGATGAAAACTATCCAAGAAATCAGGCGGATAAACGCCAGAAAATTGAGAGATGGTGTTGGCGGAAATTCTTATTTTGCCAATATGATCGATCGTGAGCCAACCCAAACAAGTCGGTTTATGGGGGAAGGCGCGACCAAAAATATTGGTGACGCAATGGCTCGGCATATCGAGAAGTGTTTCGACTTGCCGCAAGGATGGCTAGATCAGGAACATCAAACAACCAACGTTGCAAAAGCCCCGGATGTTTCCGACACTAGTAGAAATATCACTATGGTTCCGGTTATTTCCTGGGTTCAAGCAGGAGCATGGACCGAAGTTGGCTATGCTGAGGTTGATTTGAGCAGCGCAGAAACGTACCCGTGCCCGGTCCCTTGTGGCCCAATGACTTATATTTTGCGTGTTATTGGGGACTCAATGATCGATGAGTACCGCCCTGGCGATATGATTTTCGTCGATCCCGAAGTGCCTGCAGTCCATGGCGATGATGTCATTGCATTGATGCATGAAACAGGCGAGACGACCTTTAAAAGGTTGATCGAAGATAGCGGACAACGGTTCCTTAAGGCCCTGAACTCAAACTGGCCAGAGCCCTATATTAAAATAAATGGCAACTGCTCTATCATTGGGACAGTGATTTTTTCAGGAAAACCAAGGCGATATAAAAACAGGCCATAGCTTATAATCTCCAACCTGCTTCGGCAGGTTTTTTTATACTTGACAATGTACCTTTGGGATACATAATGTACCTAAAAGAAACAGCAGACAGGCAGGACGCCCACGAAGTAGCCGCCGGTGGCATATGAATGACCGGATGATTCGCTAAGGCAGGTCGCAGTGAAGAGTACAACTGAGAGCGCACTCTAACTTTTATCGGTTTGGGTGACTGGTTTGTTAAACGACGGAGTGCGCTCTCAGTTGTGGTAATTGCGGCTATGCGCACGTGACGAGGCCAAACCATTCAACTTAAAAATGAATGTGCTCTTGATAGTGTGACGTCGCCGGAACTGGCTGCTCCGGCAGGTGGAGGCACCACCACCACAACTTCGAATTGCTGTGTGTAGTCTTGGCGGTACCAGTACCATCCTTTGAAGTCCCTGGTACCGCCCTTTTTACATAAGAGACAAGAGCATCACCGGGTGACGGGCTCATAACCCAATCCATCCGGGCGTAAAGGTAAGGGTTTGCAGACCTTCCCATCACGCAGGTGCTCTTCTCTGTTGTGTATGGAGAAAATCCGGCGGTGGCAGCCGCCTTAACCGAGAGGTAATGCTATGAGCAATGACCGCATGACCGTAGTGCCCGATTTTCTGGGCGAACTTGATGCCGGCATATTCATGAACAAAATCGCCGGTGCCCTTAACACCACCGCGCTGGGCGTTCTGAACAACGGCAATAAGGGCAAAGTAGTACTGACTTTCGATCTCGACCGTATGAGCAACTCTACCGAAGAGAAGCGCGTCATGATCAAACACAAATTGCAGTTCACCTGCCCTACTCCGCGCGGGAAAACATCAGAAGAAGACACCACCGAAACACCGATGTACGTCAACCGCGGCGGGAAGCTGACCATCATGCAGGAAGACCAGGGACAGCTTTTCGGGATCAACGGTTCCACGGACGGAAAGCTGAAAGCGGCCCAGTGAACCGCAACTAACCAATTCACTGTATCCATCTAGCTCAATTATCAATAAGGAATTTTTATGTCCCAGCAATTAGACGGCAGCGCGATCCAGCAAGTAAAAGACCTGGTCCTGTCTGGCTACCACCTCAAAGATATCGACGCTATGGCGTGCCCGTCCGCATTGATTCCGGAAGGCACCCGTGTTCAAAGTCTTGAGAATCTCTCCACGAAGCGCTTCCGCTTCCGTGGTGCAATGGATACCACCAGTATTGATGACTTTGTTCGCTATTCTACTGGCTACACCAGCGAAGAAGAAAAGGCCCGATGCTTTATTGATGCTGACAATATGCTCGCACGCTCTATTTTTAACATCGGTACGCTCGACGATCCCGGTCACGCCGACAACGTCGCTTCCATCAAACTAAAGAAAACAGCCCCATTCCGCGCGCTGCTGGCGATCAATGGTGACCATCTGAGCCAGAAGCAAATTGCTGAATGGCTTGAAGACTGGAGCGACTATCTGAC
The DNA here is from genome assembly GCA_003315335.1 of Pseudocitrobacter faecalis. Classification (GTDB taxonomy): domain Bacteria; phylum Pseudomonadota; class Gammaproteobacteria; order Enterobacterales; family Enterobacteriaceae; genus Pseudocitrobacter; species Pseudocitrobacter faecalis. Next base: position 396,126 of record QNRL01000004.1, on the reverse strand, counting down.
TGCGTTCGATGCCGACGGTACCGTGATTAAGATTACCCAGGCTGCTCAGGCTGTTCGTCGCGTCACCATCCAGCAGACAAACTCTGCTGACCATGAAGACAGTGATTTCAGCGGCAAAAAATCGCTGATGCAGAGCATTGAAGCAAGCAGCAAAGATGTGATGCCAGTGGCCTTCGAGTTCAAGTGTGTGCCGTATGAGGGTTTGGGCGAGCGTGCATTCAGCATGCGCAACAGCCTGCTGAAAAGCAGCGACCCGGTATTCGTCCTGCGTATTGTCCAACTGGAAGCGCAGGAAGAAGCGATCGCCAACGAATTCCGCGACCTGCTGATCGGCAAGTTCGACGGCGAACCTGTGGAAACCTTTATCGGTAACTTCAAAGCGTAATTGCACTACCTTAATTGCCCTGCGCGCTGGGGCAATTAGTGAAGCGTAATTCTGTTAAATATCGCCATCTGGCGAGGGATTCGTGCAACCAAAAATCGGCGCTGTGCAGAGCGCAAATATGGAGAAATAAACCCAATGAGCTATATCCAGACCCTTTCCGGCAAACGCTTTAACTATATGAATGCCACTATTGACGATATCGAGATCGAAGATATCGCGACCGCGCTTTCTCATATCTGCCGTTTCGCCGGCCATTTACCGGAGTTCTACTCCGTCGCTCAACATTCTGTCCTGTGCAGTCAGTTGGTAGAACCTGAGTTTGCCTTTGAAGCACTAATGCATGATGCCGCCGAAGCATATTGCCAGGATATTCCGGCCCCGCTCAAAGCCCTACTGCCGGACTACCGCCGGGTTGAGACATTTGTTGATGAACTGATCCGCTTTAAGTTCAATCTGCCGCTTACACAGTCCGCAGTTGTGAAATATGCCGACCTGACAATGCTGGCCACTGAACGCCGGGATCTGGACATAGACGACGGTACACAATGGCCAATGCTCGAAGGCATCCCCACCAGCGACATTATCCAGATCGTTCCTCTCCGCCCGGGGCAGGCTTACGGTATGTTCATGACCCGCTTTAATGAACTGATGGAGATCCGCAAATGCGCCATATGAAAGTAAAAGAACTCGTTGCCGAAGCACATGCAGCGGTTGCTGAACTCCCACCAGCAAAGGCACAACTCATGCGTGAAATTGCCTCCCGGCTCGACGTTACTTTCGTCGCCCTCACCGAGGCTCTGGATCAACTGGTAACAGCAAGAGCGGAAGCGCAGCTGCGCGAGGGGAAAGCAGAATGAGCTACACAACCGTTATTCATGTATGGCCCGGTGAAAAATCAGAAACTGCGGAAGAACTGCGGAACGCGTGGGGGCTCGCCCCAACCATTTGGGATGATATGGCAAAACGTTACCTGAACGGTTCTTTCTGGTCGTGCGCCGACAAGCTCTGGCCTCTCGCTAAGAGACAGGATATCCCATTTCACCATCGTGCTGTTCTCGCCATGACATATGACCGCATGTATGTCCTGCGTGAACACTACGCGCGTGCGGCTGAGAGCATTCGTCATTACCTGGCTGATTTCCCTGTTGATGACGAAAGGGTTAATCACTGGCCCTTCCTTGCTGAATTATTTGATAGTAACCCGGATTGTCCGGCTATCGGTCTGTGGTGTACCTCGGTTTGCGAAAACCCTTTTTCAGGTGAGTGGAATGAAGATGCTGACGATTACGATCAGCCGGATTGGTCTAAATACTGGAGCGTATTTGAGTGGCTCGACAGTATGAAGGAGCAAACAGTATGAGCAATCAAACCGAGAAGCCACTGACTGAAGCAGAGCGCAAAGAAGTACGTGACGCGATACGACGCTATATCAACCATCGCAAGCAAGAGGAGCGCGCAGCATGAGCATGACAACAGAACTGGCGCAGATTAAATGCGACATCGAAGCACGTAAAGCAATGCCGGGGTTCGGACCTGATACATCAATTGAGCGTCTGCGAATTATTAACGCTACTCAAAAAAGCTTCTCTCTGGAAACGGTCGAGGCGCTGGTAGAGGCGCTGAAAGCCTCTAAACAGGATGCGGCTAAATGGTTCAAGGCATTTGAGAAAGCCGTTTCCGTTGGTGCTCGTTATGAAGAACGCATCGCAGAACTGGAGGAGAGTCACAGCAAGTTGCGCGAAACGCTGGCGGGAATTCACAACACAATCCGAACGGATGGCAGCTATACGCCACTGGCAGCAATCCTCAACGCTGCTAAACGCGCACATGAAGAATCAGCCGCTGCCGCTGGCGTAGCCGTAGAGGGTGAATAGATGCTGACATTACGTCATTTTATCGACCGCCCCACATGGGCTGCAGCGGCAGGTTACGACTTTAACTTCATCGACTGCATGGCATACACCGCTGATTTGTATAGGCATATATTTATCGCATTGAAAGATGTTTGCCGTGATTTCTTAGATACGGAAGTGCGGGAGCTTCCGTTGATGCTGGTGGTTATTACCGCGGCTGTTAGTGGAGTTTTCGTCTGGCCTCTTATCTTCTGGATTGTAGCAATTCCGGTATGGCTTAAATGCAAAAGAATGCGCCGTAAATATCAGTTTGACGATGGTATGACAGATATCGCTGAAAACAACATTAAAAAATGGCGTCTTGAGTGTGCGCGTAAATGGAAGGTGAAACCATGACAACCCCAATCACAAAAGAGCAGTTAATTGCGCGTATTGAAACGCAGAAAGAAACCGCACTTAAGCACCCTGAGTGCAGCGTTGCGCTGATGGATTTGGAGATAGCGAATCTCGCGCTGGCATCGCTGGAGGCTGAGCCTGTTGGTACGTTCCGGAAAGGGCCGTGTGGGTACTCCCCATCTTTTCATGAAGATGCCGTGCAGCTATACGCCGCCCCGCCAGCGCCGGTAGTGTCTGATGAGCGGGGAGCGTTCGAAGCATTCATGGCCGAAAGGTTCAAAGACACAATTGACCTCAGTCGCGCTAAAAATGGCGATCAGGGCTATATGGCGTGGGATATGGTAGTGGCCTGGATTGTCTGGCAACGCCGCGCCTCCATGCTTCAGGGTGCCGTTCAACCACAAAAAGAACCGCAAAATATTCCTGAAAATATTCCTGCACCACAGTTTAAGACGGTAGCAGACCTGTATGGGATTTCAGTCCCAGGTGGTAGGACGCTCTCTTACTCCACTGATGCAGCCGAGGCATCAGACTGTAGAGTAATGGGTTGGACTGTGCAGGAATACGTTCAGCTCGAACGTTATCAGGAAGCGATGACTGCCAACTCTCCGGTAATTCTGGATGATTGGCAGTTGATGCCGAGGAGATTATCAGCCGAGAACGGTGCTAAAGGAGCGTTATCAGGTGAGTTTTCAGAGACCAAATTCATAAACTGTCCAGAGTGTTTTGGCGACGAGGAGTGCGAAACGTGCGACGGAAGCGGAAGAATTGAAATCAGCGTTCCTGTCTCATGGACGACCATCAAAGCTATTTGGGCTAAAGGTGTCGAGCATTTCGCAGCAGTACCGCAGCTGAGGAAACGATGAAAACAATCATCATCACACTGGAAATCGACGTGCCTGATCACGCCACCGATAAAGATATTTCAGATTGGGTAGATGTTGAATACGGTCAATGTGGCGGACAGAAACTGGACAACCCATGCCGTGGCGATGCCACTGAAATTGTTAGTCATACCTGGAAATTTGAGAGCTAAAAATGAACAATTTAATGATCGACATTGAAACTATGGGCAATAATCCTGCCGCACCAATTGTCGCTATCGGTGCAGTGTTCTTCGACCCGAAAAACGGCGATCTGGGCGCCGAGTTCTATGTGGCCATCAACCTCGCCAGCGCTATGGATCAGGGGGCAACCCCTGATGGTGATACCATCCTGTGGTGGCTTAAGCAATCAGCAGAGGCTCGCGCCGCAATTTGTACCGACGATACCAAGAACATTGCCGAAGCGCTCTCGGAGTTTAGCTCATTTATCAGCCGTAATTCTGACAATCCGCGTTATCTGAAAGTCTGGGGCAATGGGGCCAATTTCGACAACGTTATTTTACGTTCAGCTTATGAACGCGCCGACCAAACCTGCCCATGGAAATTCTGGAACGATAGCGACGTGCGCACCATGGTGCTACTCGGCAAACAGTTTGGTTTCGATCCCAAGCGCGATATGCCATTTGATGGTGTAGCTCACAACGCGCTGGCCGACGCCCGCCACCAGGTTAAATACGTCTCGGCTATCTGGCAAAAGCTAATTACAAACGCGATCGCTGACGAATAAACATGACAGCCCGGGTGCAGCCGGGCCTTATGGAGAAATATCCATGGCAAAGCTGATGAAAGCCAGTCAATGGGGCAAACGTGAATTTACTAAGGATTCAATACCTGACAATCGGACTATTAAGCGCTGGGTCGAAAATGGTTTACTCATGGGAAAAATTGTGGATGGCTCTGCGTTCGTCTGCGAAACAGAAAAATGGGGTGTCGACTCATTGGTTAATCAAGCAGTCCGTCAGTTAATTAACGAGGGCTAACCATGGCTGCCAGGCCAAGAAAAAGAGAATACCGCCATCTTCCTGACTATCTGGTATTTGATAAAGATCGCGGCGTTTATAAATTCACTCTAATAACCGGAAAGAAAAAGAATATCGGTAAAGACCGCGCTGTAGCAATTGCTATAGCGCGCGAATACAACCTAAGAATGCGGCCGGCGGAAACTCCGTCGGTCGAAATGCTAATCCGAGAGTCTGGGGGGATGTCGGGAGAAGCGAAACCATTTTCCGAGCATGTGGGTCACATTATGGAGCGAGCCATCGAAAATGAACGTCCTTCGCAAAATACGCTCGACGACTGGAATAACGACGCACTGAGAGTGAAGGAATTCTTTAACAATATACCGGCTTGCGATATCGAGCTTGAGCATGTGAACGCCTACATAAATCATTATCACGCCGACTCATCAGCGAACGTTCAAAACCGCAAGGTCAGCTTCCTTAAAAAATTATTCTCTTACGCGGTCGATGAATCATTGATGTTCGATAACCCAGCTACACGTAAAAAAATGCGCAGAACTGAAGAGAAGAAACGCCAGCGTCTGTCACTTGATAACTTCAAAGCCATTCGACGTGCTGCCGAACCATGGTTACGTACAGCGATGGATTTAGCGTTGCAGACGACGCACGCACGTCTTGAGGTGTCACGGATCCGATATTCAATCAGTGAGCCAAAGGATGGTGTCTGCGGGTGTGTATGGCTGGCACAGCCAGAAAATGGCATTTATGGCACGCTGTACATCCACCGCCAGAAAGTACAGAAGAAAGAAGCCTCGCATGTCGCGATACCGATCGGGGAAGAGCTAAAACGGATTATTGATGAAAGCCGCGATAACGTCGCCAGCCCGTTTATCGTTCACCGGATTCCTGAACGACAGGTTAAACGTAGTAAAGAGGTTTCTCACCCGACACAGGTTGCGCCTGACTACCTGAGCAGGTCCTTTTCCGCAGTGCGTGACAAACTAGGTTTATGTGACAAACTGGCGATGGATGAAAGACCAACCTTCCACGAAATCCGCGCGCTGGCCGCCCACCTTTTCGATCAGCAGGGTATAGATCCACAGGGGCGAATGGCGCATAGCGATGCGAAGTCGACGAAGATCTACACGCAAAACCATATCGACTGGGTAGTAGTCCCGCATGGAGAAATTAAGGCCGGATAAATCCTTAGAGATCAAAAAAGGTCCTATTAAGGACCTTTTAACTACAAATCATGATGCTTCTGATTTTGTCATATCAGCGCAACGCTTAAGAAGCTTTTCGACCGTCTTTATTGCGGTGGCTGACTGAGTTGATGTCACAGTATCGTTTAATCGATAATCGCAAACAATCCGTTGATCTTTAAGTGACTGTAAAGCATATCCAAGACCAACCATATCAATTTTTTCAAACGGTTCGTTACCCTTCCAAGCTTCATTAACCAAGTAATTAATGAGTCCTTGATGGCTATCGCGAGGACCATTTGTTAAGCAGGGTAACACATGATGATACGCTGCATAATAAGCACGTGCGATTGCATTTCGGAAGCCGATTTCGTCATTTCTGGTCTGGCAATCTTTAGCAAAGTCAATAATATCCTTACTAGATATTGGCACAGTCAGACTCCTCCTGGACACCTTCAAACCACACACTGAAATTCTTACCAATCAACTCATCATTTTCTGCCAAAGAGAAGGCTATGTCTAAGTTCATGTCAGATAGAACATCTGGATCCAACGTATCTACAGTCATTACATACGAAGATGTTTTCTCTTCAGGCACAGAATAAAAGGACAAAGAGACTGGTTTAACCTTATGATTATGCGCAACACCTATAACACGAACTGCAATATCTTTGAACTGGTCGTCAGTTACACCCGAAGTTCGTTTGAAGAGTTTAGTCTCTACCAAAGCAGTAGCTGCCAGATGTTTTACCATTTCAGCCTCCTTCTCTTCCGTCACGCCAACTAATTTTCCGGCGTAGTAGAGAGCTGTGTCGACATCCCCAAGGAAAAGATTTGTTTCCCAGGCATGACTTAACATGGTTCTGTTACCATAGACTTTGGTCAATCGGTTCACAACTTCTTGAACCTCTTGATAAGTACCATAATTATTCAGATAGACTATATAGTTTTGCGCAACTACATCGTTGTTATGCTTTAGGGCATCCTCAAAGAAAGCAACAGCTACGTCTTTTCGGCCATAGGCCGCATTAGCCAAGGCTTTGAGATAACTCTCTGAAACACCATCGCGCAGCTTTTCGATATCCTTCAGATATCGATAGAACTGCATTTCAGAAAGCTGAGATTTTGAAGTAAGCATCTCTATCAGCTCGATACTGATTTCGTTCGCTTTAAGTGCCAATTGAGGCATTAAATCTTCCTTAAGAAGCGTTTGACATAGTTGCTTTGGTTTGAAGCAATCTTACTTAGTTTGAAAAGGGTACACGAGGTAGTGAATGAATTCCAATACGGAAAGTATGCAATTAGATTAGTCAAGTCTTGACTAATCGCAATAACGCAGGTTTATCATCGAAAAATACACTAACAAAAGCAATAACTGTGCATAACATTGTTAATAACCCTGACTTATTAACAAAAACACTGCAGTTTTTTTTGAACAAAAAGTGCTATTGGTGAAACCTATCACGTTAACTTTGGCTCTTATTTACCCTTTTATCAGGGGTAAAACCCTATCCTAACCTATTGATGTATAAAGTGCAGATCTTGCCAAAAAAGCACTGTTTGTTTGTACATACGAACCCCTCAAACCACCAGCAATGGTGCGGCTTTCAGCGATTTGAAAGCGGTGTCATGGGGTGTCGGGGGTCGGAGGTTCAAATCCTCTCGTGCCGACCAAAAAGATTTTCTGATACGTTTTTTAACGTTCAGCACCCCTTAAGAGCCCGCATTCTCTCTGAGTTTGCGGGTTTTTTAATGCCTGCTTTTCGCCTCTCCTGCCAAAATGTGCCCCCGCTCACCAACTCCATCGAATGCACGGTTTGTCCTGTCTTACGTCATTTCTGTCCGTTGACTGAAAAGGGCTTCCGGCATGATATGAAGCCTCGAGTTTCATACCAGTCCGTCAGAGGCTGGAATCACCTGCAACCCGAGGATAAGAACAATGAGCCATCAGGTTACCCTACGCTTTGAAGACGGCGCGACGCATTTTATTCAGTGTCTTACCGGTGAGTCTGTCGCCGATGCGGCGCTGCGCGCAAAAATTGCTATTCCACTCGACTGTCGTGACGGTGTGTGCGGCACCTGCAAAGCCACCTGTGAATCAGGCCAGTTTGTGCCTGGCGATTACGTGCCTGACGCCCTTTCCGATGATGAAGCGAATGCCGGACATGTACTGACCTGCCAGATGCGTCCGTTGAGCGACTGCGTGGTACAGATTGCCGCTACATCTGAAGCAGCGGGCATCAGCAGCACAGCCTTCACCGGGCGCATCACCGCGTGTGAAGCGCTCTCGCCCACTGCAATCACTTTCTCCGCCGAGGTGGAAAACCGCAGCGCTCTCCGCTTCCTTCCAGGTCAGTACGTCAATGTGCAGGTACCTGGCAGCACGCAAACCCGCTCCTACTCATTTAGCTCAGGCCCCTCGGCCAACGAAGTTTCCTTTCTGATCCGCAATGTTCCGCAGGGTTTAATGTCCAGCTATCTTGCCGAGCGAGCTAAACCCGGCGACGCCATTACGTTTCGCGGGCCGATGGGCAGTTTCTACCTGCGCCCCATCGAACGCCCGCTTTTATTCCTCGCGGGCGGCACGGGACTTGCGCCGTTTTTGTCCATGCTGGATAAGATCGCTGAAGAAGGTGAAGTCACGCAGCCGATCCAGTTGATCTTCGGCGTCACCCACGACGAGGATCGGGTTGAACTGGCTCGGCTTGAAGAATACGCCCGGCGCCTGCCGAATTTTCGCTATCTCTGCACGGTCGCCAGCCCCGAAAGTTCATCGCCGCACAAAGGCTACGTGACTCAACATATTACTGCGGCGCAGCTTAACGGCGGCGATGTTGATATTTATCTCTGCGGGCCGCCGCCCATGGTGGAAGCCGTGCGCGACTGGCTGGCCGCAGAAGGCGTTATGCCGCGTAACTTCTATTATGAGAAGTTTGCCGGGGCCGGGCAGGTGGTGCAGACGGGAGAAGAACACATTGCCCCGCAAGACGTCGATGACACGTTTGATCTGCGTCTGGCGCTGGAGCTGGGCGCCGTACAACTCACCATGGGGCGCCTGTCAGGCGCACAGTTACTTGAGTTCCGCAGGCTGGCTGACGCTACCGCACCGTTTGTTATCGGTAAGCGTTTTAGCGATGTCACGCGCTACGCGCAGGCAAATCATGCGTTTCATCTGTTCCTGATTGAAGCCTCAAGAAATGCACCGCTGATCGCCCTCTATAAGCAACTCGCGGTGCAGGACTATATTGGCCGGGCGCTACGGGATGACATAGAGATCGTGGGTGATATCGTTCAGCAGCATCGGGATCTGGTTAACGCATTTGAGTATGGCGACATGAACGCCGCGCGAGAAATTATTGCCCAACACGCCCTTCATTCCAAAGCGACCATGAGCCGCGCACTGGGCAAAAAATCCGCACCTGCAGCTGTGGCGGCAGCGCCAGAACCGGAGCCCACACGCTGCCCGTTCTCGGCAATGGTTGAACAGCCCCCCTACTCTCATGAGCTGAGCTGGCCGCAGGAACTGCAGCCCTTCAAAGTGGTGGACGACGGTTCGCAGGGCGATCCGTACGAACATTATCGCTGGATGCGCGAGCATGCTCCGGTATTGCGCTGCCAGTCGGCCACCTCGGATGTCTGGTTCCTGTCGCGCTACGATGATGTCTGGCAGGCCATACGCAACCCAAAACTCTTCTCATCAGAAGTGGTCAGCCCGCCGCCGCTCACTTTTCTGACGCTGTACGATGCGCCCGATCACACGCGTCTGCGCAAAATTGCTCAGCCCTCCTTTATGCCGTTGGCCATTGAGCCGTTTGCCGCCGAGATCACGCGCCGCGCGGAGGTATTAATTGATGCAATGATTGCCAAAGGCGGCGGCGATGTGGTGGAAGAGTTCGCCATTCCGCTCAGTATCGCCACCATCTCAGCAATGATCGATGTGCCAAATGAAGACGAAGAAAAGATGAAGTTCTGGTCGGACGAAACCTTCAGCTACTTCGGACGCCTGGCGCGTAACGCCCCAGGCACCGGCACCGATGAACAAAGCGCCATGGCCTTCTTTGCCTATCTGAAAGACGCCATGGAGCGACTTTACCTCACAAATAGCCAGTCGATTGGGGGACATATCGCCCGCATGTGGAAGGAGGGTCTGCTCAGTGAAAAAGAAGCCAAAGAGCTGTGCGCCTTCGTCTTTATCGCCGGACACGACACCACCACCATTCTGGTCGCCAATGCGTTTCGCATGTTCGCAGAACACCCGCATCTGGTGCAGCGTATTCGCGATAATGAAGCGGATGCGGATAAATTTGTCGAAGAGGTAGCGCGCTATCGCGGTACCGTCCAGCGCGTCAGCCGCATGACCACTGAAGCCACCACCGTGGCAGGCGTTAAGTTACCCAAAGGTGCGGTGGTGCGATTGTTGCTCTCATCCGCCAATCGCGATAGCCGTAAATTCGCGGATGGCGAGACGTTTAATATCGACCGCGATACCACCGGTCATTTGGGTTTTGGCAACGGGATGCATAAATGTCTCGGTCAGCCGCTGGCGAAGCTTGAAACGCTGATCGCCACCCGATTAGTGGCACGTAAGGTCTCCGATATTGCGCTCGATCCCGCGCGGCCTATCGAGTATGTTCGCGGCAACAACCTGACTAACTCCGGGCCGGCACATTTATTTGTGAAACTGCGTTAATCGGCCAAACCGGCTTTCTTTAAGGAAGCCGGTTTTCTCTGTGATAACCGCCCCTGCTCGCGCAGACGATACTCCGTTGGCCGCAGGCCAGTTTGCTTGCGAAAGAAGCGACCAAAATAGGCTTCATCGCGAAATCCTAATTCCGCTGAGATTTGCTTCACGCTAAAAGAGGAGTAGACCAGCAGACGCTGCGCTTCATGTACGGCACGCCGGTCGATAGCTTCAATCGCTGAAATACCAAAGGCTTCGCGACAGATTCGCGTCAGTTGTCCGGTCGAAATCCCCATTGCCGCCGCATAGTGAGCAACGGGTTGTCGCTGCCGACAACGTTCATCGAGTAAAGCACGAAAACGTTCAATTCTGGCAACCAGCGCCGCCCTTGCCGGGTTGCCCGCCAGCACCGCTTTTTCACTCAAACGCGCGATCTGCACAAATAGCGCGACAGTGAGCGCCAGCCCGGCGGTGTATTGCCATCGCTCGCTGTTCTCCGCTTCCCGGCCAATCGCGTCAAAAAGTGTTTCAAGACGCACCCCTCGCCGGTGGGCGACGTCAACCGTCAACACCGCGGGCGTGCGCACAAAGTCCAGTAAATCCGGCGCGGCGGTCAGCGCGACCGATTCGATTGCCGATTGCGCCGTGGTAATGACATGACCATCGATATCTTCGCAAAAACGAAAACCGTGTACCGCGCGAGCGGGAATAACGACCAGAGACGGCGCGTTAAAGGCCCACACCTCGCCGTCAATGGTGGCTTCGCCGCTGCCGCGCGTAACATACAGGGTCTGAATCAGAACATCATGGAAATGGGGCTCAATAGCAAAACCAAAGCGGCTGGCGCGCGAGGGTATGCGCTCATAGTGCACCATATCCAGCGACGACTGCCCGGCATCTGCGCCATAGAGCGCGTAGTTAGGCAGCCTACGACGACGCGGCCAGTCAATTAACATCGGTCACCCGGAAATCTGAATGAAAGACTTTTTTATAGGCAGGAATTCCGTATCCCGCCTGCCAGAGTGTCTAAAACCTCGATTCAGCCCCGGATTTCGTGAAAGACACCCTTCAGCGCCAGATGCTGCAACAGCATGATGGTTTTCCCGTCGACGATTTCACCGCGCGTAATCGCCGCCAGCGCCTGTTCAAAAGGCCACTCCAGCACTTCAATGTCTTCGCCCTCTTCCGCCAGCCCACCACCGTCACCGGTACGGTCGCGCTCGCTATATTCCGCGATGAAAAAGTAGAGTTTCTCCGTGACCGAGCCAGGGCTCATGTAGGCTTCAAACACCTTTTCCAGGTGGCTCACTTTAAAGCCGGTTTCTTCTTCTGCCTCCGCCAGAATGCGCGCTTCGGGCGACGCTTTATCCAGCAGACCGGCTGCCGCCTCGATCAGCAAACCTGAATGGCCGTTCACTGAAACCGGGAAGCGAAACTGTCGGGTCATCACCACGCTTTTTTTCTCGCGGTTATAGAGCAGGATGGTCGCGCCATTGCCCCGGTCATAGACCTCACGGCTTTGCGTCTGCCAGCTGCCGTCACGGCGCTGTAAATCGAAGGTATATTTTTTTAATACGTACCAGTTATCAGACAGGAGTTGTTCCTGAACGTTGCGAAGGTGGGGTGTGTTATTGTGCATTTTTATTCCTCAGGTGAATGACAAAAACGATAATGTCATGCACAATCGTGCAACATCAAGAAAAACCGTGAAGAGAAATATTCATGCTCGCCAGCCAACGTAAAAAAGTGATCCTCGAACTGCTTGCACAACATAAGCAAGTTTTATCTCGCGAACTAAGCCAAAAGCTCATGATTTCAGAGGACTCTATCCGGCGGGATTTACGTGAACTGGCGGCTGAAGGTCTGCTGCAACGCGTTCACGGTGGCGCACTGCCCGCGTCAGCCGCAACAGCACCAATTGAAACGCGCAAAAACGTGCAAAACCGTTCAAAACAGAAAGTGGCGGAAAAAGCGGTAAAACTGATACAACCAGGTCAGGTGGTGATGATTGATGGTGGAACCACGGCACACGAACTGGTGGCGCGCATACCGCAGGATATCGCGTTTACTGTGGTCACCCACAGCCCGGGCATTGCCGTCAGCCTGGTCGATCACCCTCAGGTTGAAGTGATCGTCATTGGCGGGAGATTGTTTAAACACTCGGTTGTGACAGTGGGATCGGCAATGATCGATGCCATCAGCCATATCAATGCCGATCTGTTTTTTATGGGCGTGACAGGTATTCACGCCAGCGCCGGTTTTACCACGGGTGATTACGAAGAAGCCTGTGTGAAACGCGCACTGTCGCAACGCGCGGCAGAAACCGTGGTCATGGCCTCGGCTGAAAAGATGAGCGCCGCTTCTGCTTTTGCCATCGGCCCGCTTTCCCTTGCCAGCACAATCATCATCGATGGTGAACCCGATGCCGCTTTACGCGAAGCGTGCGCAAAACAGCAGATTGCGCTGCTTTGATAAAGGTAGTGATAAACGCCGTTTTCAGATTAATACGCAAAACAGTTCACTACACTTAATGCAAAAATCAGTAAATGGCACTTAACATTCACGACAATGATGATAATCTTGCCAATGAACTACTGATAAAAAGGATTCACAGTGAAAAACACATTTACGCTCGCTGCTTTACTACTGACCGCTGTTTCGCTTTCTGCCACGGCGGCAGAGCAACCGCTGGAAAAAGTTGCGCCTTATCCGCAAGCGGAAAAAGGCATGAAGCGCCAGGTGATTCAGTTACCTGCGCAGCAGGATGAATCAGCGCTGAAAGTTGAGCTGATGATTGGTAAAACGCTGGAAGTTGACTGTAACCGTCACCGTCTGGGTGGCAAGCTGGAAAGCAAAACGCTGGAAGGTTGGGGATACGACTACTACGTCTTTGACAAAGTGGGCGAGCCAGTCTCCACCATGATGGCCTGCCCGGATAAAACGAAGACCAAACAGTTCGTTGCGGCGTATCTCGGTGACGACGGCATGCTGCGTTACAACAGCAAACTGCCGATCGTGGTCTACACCCCGGATAACGTGGAAGTTAAATACCGCGTCTGGAAAGCCGAAGAAGAAGTGCATAACGCGGTAGAGCGTTAATAACGTGCCCTTGTTGATGCCGGATGCGGCGTGAACGCCTTATCCGGCCTACAAAATCATACAAATTCAATATATTGCAGTTTTTATGTAGGCCTGATAAGCCTAGCGCATCAGGTATTGACTCTCTGCAAGAAGCCCCGACATTCGGGGCTTTTTATCATTTACAGCGCGATATCCGCCATCTCATTCACCACCACCGGCTGCGATTTGGTCTGCGGTTGCGGGGTAGGATCGGCATCACGAACCGGCACATAGCTCAGTTCCAGCACTTCGCTGGTGTGCGCCAGAGTCTCTTCGATGGCCTGCGGATGTTCGTTCAGGCGCGAGCCATACGTTGGCACCACCGCCTTGATTTTTGCCTGCCAGGCTGCGGTCTGCATTTTCTCGTGGAACACTTTTTCCAGTAGTTGCAGCATGATTGGCGCAGCGGTCGATGCCCCCGGTGACGCGCCGAGCAGTGCCGCGACAGTACCGTCATCGTCGCTTACCACCTCTGTGCCCAGACGCAGAACGCCACCTTTCTGTGCATCGCGTTTGATAATCTGCACGCGCTGCCCGGCCTGCCACAAGCGCCAGTCACCTTTCTGCGCCATCGGGTAGTATTCACGTAACGCGGCGTGACGATCTTTATCTTTCTGAAGAACCTGGCTGACCAGATATTTCACCAGATCGAAATTGTCCATCCCGACGTTGATCATCGGCATGATGTTCGACTTGTTGATCGACGCCAGCAGATCCCACAGCGAACCGTTTTTCAGGAAGCGCGTTGAGAAGGTCGCAAATGGCCCGAACAGAATGACGCGTTTGCCGTCAATCACGCGGGTATCAATATGCGGCACCGACATCGGCGGCGCGCCAACATCGGCCTGGCCATACACTTTCGCCAGATGATGGTTCACCACGTCCGGGTTTTCGCACACCAGGAACTGACCGCCAACCGGGAAGCCGGCATACTCTTTCGCCTGGGGGATTTTCGTTTGTTGCAGCAGTTTCAACGCCGCGCCGCCCGCGCCGATAAAGATGAATTTGGCTTTAATTGTGCGTTTCGCGTGGCTGTTATTGGCGTCAGAAACGGTGACAGTCCAGCTCTTGTCTGCATTCTGGCGGAAACGACGCACTACCGTATTAAGCTGCAGATTGAAGTTTTTATGCATCTGCAGCGACGAAATTAGCTGGCGGGTGATTTCACCGTAGTTCACGTCTGTACCGGCTTCAGTGCGCGTCGCGGCAATTTTCTGCTGCGGATCGCGCCCTTCCATCACCAGCGGTGCCCACGCTTTAATCTGTTCATGGTCTTCGGAATAGCGCATCCCGCGGAACAGCGGGTTCTGCTGCAGCGCACGGTAGCGCGCACGCAGGAAATTGACGTTAGCATCGCCCCAGACAAAGCTCATGTGCGGGACGGTGTTGATAAAGGATTTCGGCTGCGTAAGAACGCCGCGTTTCACCTGATGCGCCCAGAACTGGCGAGAGACCTGGAACGCTTCGTTGATGTCGATAGCTTTTTCAATGCTGACGGAACCATCCGCTTTTTGCGGCGTATAATTCAGCTCCATCAGTGCGGAGTGGCCAGTGCCTGCGTTGTTCCAGCCGTTGGAACTCTCTTCCGCAACGCTTTCCATCTGCTCAACCATGGTGATCGACCAGTTCGGTTCCAGCTCTTGCAGCCAGGTACCCAGCGTAGCGCTCATAATACCACCACCGATCAACAAAACATCCGTCTCGTGTATAACGCGGGAGTTGGTTTTGGCCACAACAGAAGCAGTATCGGAACCCGCTTTCTGTGCATTGGGTACAGCTGTCTTTTTCTTCATTGTAGGGAGGCCTTACTTGAGATGCGATTTGTTACACGCAGGTAAAAACAATTCGTGGCTATACGGTATCACCAGCAACATAAAATTTAAATATTGTTTAAATTTTAAGTTGTGTTTTGAGACCTGTTATCAAAATGTTTAATAAATGTATACACGAATTAAATTTTTGTATTGGCATTCTGTGACATAGAGCGGTAAACTGCTCCGTTTTGTGATAAATAGCACGAAAGTACGGCTTATAGAAAACCGGCTATCGATAACCAGTGAAGATCCCATGTCAGACACCTCTTTTGCTTCCCAGGATGGCCGCATCCTTTCTGTTATGCGCTCGCCCAAACTACTGCTGCGTGAAACACTGGCTGGCGTGATCACCGCACTGGCGCTGATCCCAGAAGTCATCTCCTTTTCCGTCATTGCCGGTGTCGATCCTAAAGTCAGTTTGATCGCCTCGGTCGTGCTTTGTCTGGCGATGTCATTTCTGGGCGGACGTCCGGCGATGGTCACCGCCGCGGCCGGTTCAGTGGCGTTGGTCATCGGGCCGATGGTGCATCAACACGGCGTCGGTTACATCCTCCCCGCCGTGGTGATGGCTGGCGTGATTCAAATTCTGTTTGGTCTGTGCGGTATGGCGCGATTGATGCGTTTTATTCCGCAGCCGGTAATGACCGGTTTTGTTAACGCGTTAGGAGTGCTGATCTTCTTTGCCCAGGTGCCGCACTTCTGGAGCCGTAATCCCCTGATTATTGCGCTTTTCGTCGCGACCCTGCTGATTGTGCTGTGGGCACCGCGGGTGATTAAAAGCGTGCCATCACCGCTGATTGCCATTGTGCTGTTAACGTTATTTACCGTCACCAGCGGTCAGCTACTGCCCACCGTTGGCGATGAAGGTTCGATGAGCGGCGGCCTGCCGGGTCTGACGCAATTACTGGTGCCGCTGAATCTCGACACCCTGAACATTATCTGGCCTTGTGCGCTAAGCATCGCATTCGTCGGGTTGATGGAGTCGTTACTCACGGCAAAGCTTGTCGATGATTTGACCGCAACGCCGTCAAACAAAGCGCGCGAAAGCGCCGGGCTTGGCATCGCTAACATCCTGGCAGGGTTTTACGGCGGCATTGCCGGCTGTGCGATGATTGGTCAGACGATTGTCAACGTCGAGATGGGGAAAGGCCGCAGTCGCCTATCCACCATCATGGCGGGGTTGGTGCTACTGCTATTGGTGACAGCATTAAGCAACGTAATGGCTGATATTCCGATGTCGGTGCTGGCCGGAATTATGGTGATTGTGGCGTTCAAAACCTTTAGCTGGCATAGCATTCAGCCCGCTACGCTGAAACGCGCGCCATGGCCGGAAACCGTGGTGATGGTGGTCACGGTCGCGGCAACCGTCAGCACCGGTAATCTGGCGATTGGCGTTCTGGCGGGCGTGGTTTGCATGGTGCTCATCCCTGCCCGCCTGAAAGCGAAACTGGCTGCTAAAGCAGAAAAATCGTCGCCAGCCCAAGGAAAATAAAGAAGCCGCCGGTGTCGGTGATGGCGGTGATCATCACGCTGGAACCCACCGCCGGATCGCGGCCAAACTTCACCATGATCATCGGGATCAGTACGCCCATCAGCGCCGCCACCAGCAGGTTCAATACCATCGCCAGCGTCATCACCGCACCCAGGTGCGGGTCGCTGTAAAGCAGCCAGGTGACGCAGCCCATGATCCCGCCCCACACCAGGCCGTTAATCAACGCCACGCCCATTTCACGCAGGATCAGAAACGAAAAGTTACCCGGCTGGATCTGCTGTAGCGCCAGCGCGCGCACGATCATCGTAATCGTCTGGTTCCCGGTGTTACCACCAATTCCCGCGACAATCGGCATCAGCGATGCCAGCGCCACCAGCTGCGAAATGGTGTGCTCAAAGCCATCAATAACGCGCGACGCGATAAATGCAGTGCAGAGGTTGATCGCCAGCCACGCCCAACGGGTTTTCACCGCTTTGGTCACTGGCGCAAACACATCTTCTTCGGCACTCAGGCCGCCCATGCGACGCAGATCGCTGTCCGTCTCTTCGTACACCACGTCAACGATCTCATCGATGGTCAAACGCCCCATCAGCTTGCCCTGCTGGTCGATAACGGCGGCGCTGACCAGGTTGTCACGTTCGAAGGTACGCGCCACCTTTTCCGACTCTTCTTCCGGGTGGAAAGCCACCGGCTCGGATTCCATCACCGCCTCAACGGTGCTTTGCGCCGGGCTGAGCAAAATGGTGGTCAATTCCAGTTCGCCCACCAGCGTCATATCCCGCCGGGTGACGAACAGTTTATCGGTGTTTTCCGGCATTTTTCCCAACCGGCGCAGGTAACGCTGCACGGTCGCCAGCGTCACTTCCGGGCGTACGGTAATGACTTCGAACTCCATGATCGAGCCGACGCGATCGTGGGCATAGTTCATCACCTGACGCACGCGAGCGCGCTCGGACGGCGGGAGCGTTGCCAGCAGGCGGCCGGTTAAATCGCGCGGCAGATGCTGAACCAGGTAAATCTGTTCATCAATGTCCAGCGTTTGCAGTGCATCGAGCAACGCCCGGTCGCTCATATCGTCAATGAGGTCGTCCCAGACGTTCTCCGATGCTTCAAGCAACACTTTGCCGCGTTTGTCATCTTCCACCACGTTCCACAACGCGTGACGTTCATCGGAGGGCAATGCCTCCAGAACGTCCGCCAAGTCCGGGCCAGGAAGATGCGCCACCAGCGCACTCACTTCCGCGAGGTCATCAATTAGGGTGCTCTCATCATACTGCTCGGCGAGCGTCAGTTTACCCAACAGGACAGAGGTAATCGCTTTATCGGTGGTTAAGAGCCAGATAAGACGCGCGCGCTCTTCATCGCGCAGCTTTGCGCTGTTTTTCATTATTGCGGACATTGCCGGTCATCCTTTCGGTCATCTGAATGCCCGGCAGGTCAGCCGGGAGCATTAAGCATAGCGTGGAGTAATGTAAATAATAATAAACAGCATTTTAATACCTACAAAAAAAGCGGCGAATGCCGCTTTTTTCATCAGGTTACGCCGTACGGGCGACCGCATCGCGTGAGGCGGCGTCGCGCTCCTCGCCAGTGAGTTCGCTTAACTGGCCATTGCGCATCTCCAGCAGGCGATCAGCATGAATAAAGTAATGGTCGTCGTGGCTGATAGCAAAAATAGTTTTGCCCATCTGCTGCATCAGCGGGAGTAATATTTGATAGAACTCACGGCGGAAGTGTGGATCCTGATCGGCGGCCCACTCATCCAGCATAATGATGTCTCGCTCTTCCGCTAAGGCCAGCAGCAACGCCACGCGCTTCTTCTGCCCTTTCGAGAGTTTAAGGTCAAGGATTTTGCCGTTTTCCAGTTTCACCTTGTGCCCCATTTTCAGCTGTTCCAGCCACTTATCCACCAGCGCCGGGTCGGCCTGTTTTCCTTCCGGCCCCAGCAACTGGTCAAACAGCCACACGTCCGTGAAGACCGCCGAAAATAGCTTGCGGTAATCTTCCGGTTTGTCCGCTGCCAGCGGTTTACCGTCCAGCAAAATTTGTCCTTTAACCGGTTGATAGAGCCCGGTAAGCAGCATCGCCAGCGTCGATTTACCGCTGCCGTTGCCGCCAATCAGGAACACCAGTTCGCCGCGATGGAGCGTCAGGTTAATCGGGCCGACGGCGAACGTGTTGTCTTCATAATGGAACTCCACATCGCGCAGTTCGAGCGTTTGCCAGTTCGGATACGCTTTCGGCACCGGAAACTCCGGCTGGTAAGGCGCAAGCGAGAAGGTGTTGAGCTTTTTGAACGCCACCTGCGCACTGAGCAACGTCGGCAGTGCGCCTACGGCAGAGAGCAGCGGCGTACGCAGGAACAGCAGCGTCAGCGAGTACGTCGCCGCCACGGCGGTATCCGCCCAGCCCAGACTGTTTGCCATCCAGAAGACCAGCCCGATGGCGCCCAGCATCATAATGTTCGACCAGTTCACCGCGCTCAGGTGGAAGGTGTCGGCGCGCACAATGTGGTGACGGTAGTTTTTCGCATCCGGAATATAGAGCTGATTAAAGACATACTCGGCGCGCTCCCGGTTGAGCGTGAGCTCTTTGCGCCCTTCGAGCACGGTTTGATAATCCTGATACAGCGCATCTTCCGTCTCACGCAGAATCGCCATATGTTTATAGACCCGCGCCACCAGTACAAAACCGCCCCAGATGGTCAGCGCCATCCACAGCACCGTGACCAGCAGCATTTTCGTCGACAGAAACGCCAGGTAAGCGGCGGAACCAAAGGTCAGGATAATCCCCTGCACCAGTTCCGGCAGACGTACGAAAGCGATGGTGATCGCGCGCACATCGCTGGTCAGGCCCGCCAGCAGTGCCGCGCTGCCGAGCTTTTCGATGCGTTCAACCTGCGTGTCCAGAATACGTTTAATGAACTCGCTGCGCAGACGGTAAACAAAGTGATGTCCAAGGGTCGTCAGCGCCAGTTGCGAACCGAGCGTGACCGCCATCAGCAGTAGCAGTAGCCCGAGAAACTCTGGCAGCACTGTCAGCGACATATCGACCGTCGTGATTAAACGCAGGTTAATAAAGGCAATCAGCCCAATCCCCAACGCTGCGCTCAACAAACTCAGCGCCATGACGGCAATAAATGGCCAGCGGTACTGGCGCCACACAAGCAGGAGAAGTTCCATAAAACAGCAATCCGGAAAAGAAAAACAGCGAGCAGTGTAAACTGCCTTACGAGTACATCAAGAATAATTCTTATTTTTATTCTTTATTACCCGCATGACGAATAGTGAGGTTATAGCGCAGTGGGCCAACCTGCGGATGGTGACCCGGTTTGAGCGGCTGAATACCGTGATAAAAGAGACGCGATTCGCCGCCCCACACCACCACATCGCCGTGCTCCAGCAGCACGCGCTGGAGGGGATCGTTACGCTTCAGGCCGCCAAACTGAAACACGGCGGGCAAGCCCAGTGAAACCGACACAATCGGCGCACTCAGCGTGGCTTCGTCTTTATCCTGATGCAGCGACAGTTTCGCCCCTGGAAGATAGCGGTTAATCAGGCAGGCGTCCGGCGAAAAATCAGCATAGCCCGCAAGCGACGCTGCCTCCAGCGCTAGATTGAGGAAAACATCCGGCATGGAGGGCCAGGCGTTGCCCGTCAGCGGATCGCGCGGCGTGTAGCAGTAGCCGTGCAGATCGGTGCTCCAGCCAAGTGGGCCGCAGTTGGTCATCGCCACCGACATGGTATAGCCGCCGGGCGTCACCATCTGGCGAAACGGCGACAGCGCGGCAACCTGGTCAATCGCCGCCAGCAGTTCGCTGGACTGGCTTAACGCCTGGCGGCGAAGAATGATCGCGCCAGCCGCCAGTGGTTCCTGCCAGGGCGCTTCATCAGCAAAGAGATCGAGCATTATTTCCCTCCGGCATTTTTCTCATCGGCCAGCAGCGCGGCTTTTCGCCCCACGCCCCAGCGGTATCCCGACAGACTACCATCTTCACGTACCACGCGATGACAGGGAATCACAATCGCCAGTTTGTTCGCCGCGCACGCGCCTGCCACCGCGCGAACGGCTTTCGGTTTGCCGATGGCGGTGGCAATTTGTTGATAGCTGCGTGTTTCGCCTGGCGGAATCGCGCGTAGCGCCTGCCAGACCTGCTGTTGAAAGGCGGTGCCGCGAATATCCAGCGGTAAATTCAGCGGCAACTGTTGATCGTCCAGCCGCATCACCACTTCATAAATTTGCTGGTGAAAAGCCGGGCTGCCCTGCTGTGATTGTGCAGAAGGGAAAAGCCGCCGCAGTTCGGTTATGAGTTCCACATCGTTATCGCCTAATAACACGGCGCAGATACCGCGCGCGCTTAGCGCCACCAGACAACGTCCGAAACGGCAATCTTCCAGCGCATAATGAATAATGGCGTCTTCACCGCCGCGCCGAAACTGTTTTGCCGTCATACCCAGAAGCTGGTCGGCATGGCGATAGTAGCTGCTGCTGTCCGGGAAACCAGCGTTGAGGACGGCATGAGTCACCGCTTCGCCTTCCGTCAGCGCTTCACGCAGGCGCCGGGCACGCCACGCCTGCTGCCACGCTTTCGGCGTAACGCCGGTGACTGATTTAAACAGACGATGAAAATGGTAGGGGCTGACAGCCACCGCCCCGGCCAGGGTGTCCAGCGTCACGGGCGCATCCTGTTCGAGCATCCGGCAGGCTATCGCCACTTTGTTCACTTTTTGCAGTTGCGGATCGAGATTATCCGGCTGGCAACGTTTGCAGGGGCGAAAACCCGCTTTTAGCGCCGCTTCGGCATCAGGATAAAAATGTACATTCTGGCGCAACGCATGGCGCGCTTTGCAGGAGGGGCGACAAAAAATACCGGTGGTACGAACCGCAAACACAAACTGCCCGTCGGCTCCGGCATCGCGCGCAAGCACCGCCTGCCAGCGGCGCTCATCAGTATGAAAAGTGTGAGATGTCATATCAGGCTCCTCCAGTAAGTGTATGACGACTTTGCCCTGGAGGAGACAGCAAAAAACCAGCAATCTTGCTTTTTAATTTTTACCGCTCACCAGAAACGCTTTGAACTGCGGCGACATCCAGGTGGTGAAGTTATCACCCTCTTTCATGATCATGTACACCGCCAGCCCCTGCTCGCGCACCACTTCTTTGGCTCTTTCCGGGCCAAGAACCATCAGGCCGGTATCCCAGGCATCGGCTTCCAGCGCCGTCGGCGCAATCACCGTCACCGAAACCAGCTTATGGGTAATCGGCCGGCCCGTTTGCGGGTCGATGACGTGCGAAATGCGCTGGCCGTCCAGCTCATAATAATTTCGGTAGCTGCCGGATGTGCTGATCCCATGACCGTTGATATCGACAATCGCCTGGACGGCGTTCTCTTTGTCCGTCGGTTTTTGAATCGCCACGCGCCATGGGCGGCCTTCCGCATTCATGCCGCGGCTGGAGAGCGCACCACCAACAGACACCAGATAGCGTGAGATCCCCTCCTGCCCCATCAGGCGCGCAAGATGATCCGCCGCATAGCCTTCGCCAACGGTCGACAGATCGACATAGAGTTCCGGGAGATCCTTTTGCAGATACTGGCGACCTGCGGTGTTAATGACCGTCAGATGCTGCAAGCCAGTTTTGGCTTTTGCCGTATCGATTTGTTCCTGCGTCGGCGTGCTGACAGGCTGTTTATCCGGGCCGAAGCCCCACAGATTGACCAACGGGCCGACGGTCACATCCATCGCACCCTGGGTTTTTTGCCCAATGCGCAGAGATTCGGTGACGATATCCGCCATGGCTTCGGTAACTGGCCACGGCGCGGTACTGGATGAGAGATTAAAGCGCATCAGCGCGGAATCGTTTTTCCACGTAGAGAGTAGCTGGTCGTCGCCATCAAGCTGCGTCTGAATTTTTTCGCGTAGTTCATCGGCACGTTTTTTGTCGATATCCACCACGCTCACGCGCCAGAAGGTACCCATGGTTTTACCTTCGAGCACCGTTGCGGTTTGGGTTGGCGATGTGGAGGTGCTGGCATTATCGCAGCCAGCCAGAAGTAACGCGGCGCTCACCAGGGCCGCACGTAAAATATTCATTTCCATCCGTTATTATTTCTCCTGCAATGCGCGCAAGAGTACACCAATTCATCTAAACAGGGCATAAAAAAAGGAGCCTTTCGGCTCCTTTTTTGTCGGTTTGCAGTCGATTAGAACTGGTAAACCAGACCCAGTGCTACGACGTCATCAGTAGAGATGCCGGCGCGACGGGTGAATTCATTGTCATCCAGCAGGTTGATTTTGTAATCAACATAGGTAGACATGTTTTTGTTGAAGTAGTAGGTCGCACCAACATCAACATATTTAACCAGATCCTGGTCGCCGAAGTTGCGAACACCATTGTTGATGTCTTTACCTTTGGACTGCAGATAAGCAACGGACGGACGCAGACCGAAGTCGAACTGGTACTGAGCAACAACTTCAAAGTTCTGCGCTTTCTCAGCAAAACCGCTGATAGCGTCAGCATTGCCGTTACCGCTGAAGCGAGTTGCATTGTAAGCCTGGGTGTACTGCGCAGCCAGGTAAATGTTGTTCGCATCATATTTCAGACCACCAGTGTAGGTAGTCGCTTTGTCGCCACTACCATACTGAAGGTTGTTCTGCTCATCAGTACGTTTAGAGCTAGCAACTGCCGCACCAACGCTGAAGCCTTCGCCGATGTCATAAGACAGAGAACCGCCGAAGCCATCACCGTTCTGTTTCAGAGCACCACGGCCATTGTTGGTTGGGCCAGTGCCTTCGCCACTTACGCTACCGTTTTTACCTTGATACTGCAGAGCAAAGTTCAGGCCATCAACCAGACCGAAGAAGTCAGAGTTGCGGTAGGTTGCAACGCCGTTAGCACGCTGCTGCAGGAAGTTGTCAGAACCGTAGGTGTCGCCGCCGAATTCCGGCAGAACGTCGGTCCAGGAAGTGATGTCGTAAACAACGCCGTAGTTACGACCGTAGTCGAAGGAACCTGCATCACCGAAACGCAGACCGGCGAATGCCAGACGAGTCCACGCCTGATCGCTGGTAGATTCAGTGTTGTTCGCCTGAACGTTGTATTCCCACTGGCCGTAACCGGTCAGCTGGTCCTGGATCTGAGTTTCGCCTTTAACGCCGATACGCATGTAGGTCTGGTCGCCATCTACGCTGTTGTCATCGGAGAAGTAGTGCAGACCAGCGATTTTACCGTACAGATCTAATTTGTTGCCGTCTTTGTTATAAATTTCAGCCGCATTTGCTGCGCCCGCTACCAGCAGAGCTGGTACCAGGAGGGACAGTACTTTAACTTTCATGTTAATAACCCTCTGTTATATGCCTTTTTATATGCCACTGCTTACTGGTCAACCCTCATTAACCAGTCGGCAAACCCATTGTGCTGCAAAATGCAGAATAATCCAACACCAAAATGATACTAAAACCTTAAAGGTGTTTCATTTATCCATATAGATGTTTCAAAATGTAAATTTTGCGGAACTTTTTTTCGCACAAATCGGTAAGAAAAATAGCACGGATAAACAAAGAGCCAGAAAATAACTACTAATAATCAATAACTTAAAATTGGTTACAGGTATAGCACTGAATGGTAAAACAAAAGTTTCACCCGCAACTAAAATAGATATCGCTATCATCATTAACTTTATTTATTACCGTCATTCAGTTCTGAATGTCTGTTTACCCCTATTTCCACCGGATGCATCGCATCCGGTTTTTTTTACCTTTCTTTACGTAACTTTAATCCTCGCATACTTACGCTTGTGAACAATAACGTTCATTAATTAATCACACATAGCGCTGATAACAAATTGCTAACATAATTTTCATAAAATATTCCGTTTTAATGCCAGCCGTTTTTACCTGACTAAAACGCCTCTTTTCCTCTTTCCTCTTCTATATTAGCCGCGCGTATTTGCCCATTTCAGCGGCTGAAAAACGCGGAAGTATGGCAATTGGCACAGTTCCCTTTATACTGCCTGCTGTACTCTCACCTGTTACACAGAATTTGACGTGGGTTCGCCGCGCAAAACAGGTTAAGACGTTTCACGCTCACCTAAGTCTGAGCATATTCTCATTCAGATGCCGTTATGATGGGTTACACACGCCAATGAGTCAGTCTGACAAGAAAACGTCCGGTAAATTTTCCCTGCTGCCGGGCAGCATCACCCGCTTCTTCCTGTTAATGATCATCGTGTTGCTGGTAACGATGGGCGTGATGATTCAGAGCGCGGTTAACGCGTGGCTGAAGGACAAAAGCTATCAGATAGTCGACATGACCCACGCTGTGCATAAGCGCATTGATACCTGGCGTTATGCGACCTGGCAGATTTACGACAACATTGCCGCCGCCCCCTCAACTGCCACGTCCAGCGAAGGGTTACAGGAAACGCGTCTGAAGCAGGACGTCTACTATCTGGAAAAACCACGACGCAAAACCGAGGCGCTAATTTTCGGTTCCCACGACAGCTCGACGCTGGAAATTACCCAGCGCATGTCCACTTATCTCGATACGCTGTGGGGCGCAGAGACTATCCCGTGGTCGATGTATTACCTGAACGGCCAGGACAACAGTCTGATCCTGATTTCTACGCTGCCGCTCAAAGATCTCTCTTCCGGTTTTAAGGAGTCGACGGTCGGAAACATCGTCGATTCGCGCCGTGCCGAAATGCTCCAGCAGGCGAACACGCTGGACGAACGTGAAACCTTCTCTTCCCTGCGCCGCCTGGCGTGGCAAAACGGTCATTACTTCACCCTACGCACCACCTTTAACCAGCCGGGACATCTTGCGACGGTGGTGGCGTTTGATCTGCCGATTAACGATCTGGTGCCGCCGGCGATGTCGCTCGACAGTTTCCGACTGGAGCAGGATCCTTCGCAGAACGCCCTGCGCAGCCAGGATAAAGAACCCAGTGATAGCGTCGCGATAAACTTTAACAGTTCGCGTATTGAGATCTCTTCGTCGCTGAATTCAACCGGCATGCGTCTGGTGTGGCAGGTACCGTTTGGCACGCTGCTTCTGGATACCTTCCAGAACATCATGCTGCCGTTACTGCTCAATATCGGCCTGCTGGCGCTGGCGCTGTTCGGTTACTCCACGTTCCGTCACCAGACGGGCCGCAAAAGCGCAGCCTCCGCACCGGTATCCGGCGCGAATAACGAGCTACGTCTACTGCGCGCGATCAATGAAGAGATTGTGTCACTGCTGCCGCTAGGGCTGCTGGTGCACGATCAGGAATCGAACCGTACGTTAATCAGTAATAAAATCGCCGATCACCTGTTGCCGCACCTTAACCTGCAAAATATCACCAGCATGGCGGATCAGCATCAGGGCGTAATTCAGGCCACCATTAATAATGAGCTGTACGAAATCCGCCAGTTCCGCAGCCAGGTCTCACCTCGGATGCAGATCTTCATTATTCGCGATCAAGACCGCGAAGTGCTGGTGAATAAAAAGCTCAAACAGGCGCAGCGTCTGTATGAGAAAAACCAGCAGGGCCGCGCGGCCTTTATGCAAAATATCAGCGACACCTTAAAGCAGCCGATCAAAACACTGGCCGCCGAAGCCGCGGCGATGGATACCAGCGAAAGCCAGAAGCTGGCGAACAACGCCGATCTGCTGGTGCGTCTGGTGGATGAAATTCAGCTCGCCAATATGCTGGAAAATGACAGCTGGAAGGGCGCGTCCACACTCTTCTCGCTACAGGATTTAATTGATGAAGTGGTGCCTGAAGTCCTGCCCGCCATCAAACGTAAAGGCCTGCAACTGCTGATCAACAATCAGCTACCGGCCAAAGAGCAGCGTCATGGCGATCGCGATGCCTTGCGCCGCATTCTGTTGCTGCTGATTCAGTACGCGGTGACCACCACGCAAATCGGCAAAATCACGCTGGAAGTGAACGCCGATGAGTCTGCGGGTGAACGGCTGACCTTCCGCATTCTGGATACCGGTAACGGCGTCTCCCATGGTGAAATCGACAATTTGCATTTCCCGTACCTGAATGACACGCAGTCTGACCGTTACGGAAAAGCGAACGCCCTCACCTTCTGGCTGTGCGATCAGTTAGCGCGCAAGCTGGGTGGACATCTGAATATTAAAGCGCGCGAATCACTGGGCACCCGTTACTCACTGCACGTCAAAATGGCGCCACGCGAAGAGGATAGCGAACAGGAAGAGCGCCTGCTGGATGACGTGGTTGCCATGGTGGATATCACCTCTAACGAGATTCGTACTATCGTGACGCGTCAGTTGGAAAGCTGGGGGGCGACCTGCATCACGCCGGACGAAAGAGCGACGAGTCAAGAATTTGATATCTTTTTAACAGATAATCCGTCTAATCTTACTGCTTCGGGCTTGCTTTTAAGCGATGATGAAGCTGGGATACGCAAAATTGGCCCTGGCCAATTGCGGGTTAACTTTAATATCAGTAATGCTATGCAGGACGCGGTCCTTCAGCTTATTGAAGAGCAACTGGCACAGGAAGAGGTCACGGAATCACCTCTTGGCGGCGATGAAAACGCCGAACTTCAGGCCAGCGGCTATTATGCGCTGTTTGTTGATACGGTACCGGAAGATGTTAGCAGGCTGTATACTGAATGCGACGCGCGTGATTTCGCCGCGTTGGCACAGACAGCCCACCGCCTGAAGGGGGTGTTTGCTATGCTTAACCTGGTTCCTGGCAAGCAGTTGTGTGAAACGCTTGAGCATTTAATTCGCGAGAAAGATGCTCCGGCCATAGAAAAATATGTCAGCGACATTGACGCCTACGTCAAGAGCTTGCTGTAGCAAGGTAGCCTTTATTATGAACAATATGAACGTAATTATTGCCGATGATCATCCGATAGTTCTGTTTGGTATTCGTAAATCACTGGAACAAATCGAATGGGTCAACGTTGTCGGCGAATTTGAAGACTCCACCGCGCTGATTAACAATTTACCGAAACTGGATGCACATGTCCTGATCACCGACCTTTCCATGCCGGGCGATAAATATGGCGATGGGATCACGCTTATCAAATACATTAAGCGTCATTTCCCGGGCATTTCCATTATCGTTCTGACCATGAATAACAACCCGGCGATTCTGAGCGCCGTGCTGGATCTGGATATCGAAGGTATTGTCCTGAAACAGGGTGCGCCAACCGACCTGCCGAAAGCGCTGGCCGCGTTGCAGAAAGGGAAGAAATTCACCCCGGAAAGCGTCTCTCGCCTGCTGGAGAAAATCAGCGCTGGCGGCTATGGCGACAAACGTTTGTCACCCAAAGAGAGCGAAGTATTGCGCCTGTTCGCGGAAGGCTTCCTGGTAACCGAGATTGCCAAGAAACTGAACCGCAGTATCAAGACCATCAGTAGCCAGAAGAAATCAGCGATGATGAAACTGGGTGTGGAAAACGATATTGCTCTGCTGAACTATCTCTCCTCTGTCACGCTATCCCCGACAGATAAAGAGTAATGCTCTATGAATCCCCCGGCCAGCCGGGGGATTTTTTTATCTTACGACTCCCGCGTTTTTCTCACCCGCGCCGCATAGACCGCCAGCGTTTGCTTCAGCACATCCAGCGTCACCGGTTTTGACAGGCAGCTATCCATCCCTGACTCCAGGCAGCGCTGCTTCTCTTCCGCCAGGGCGTTGGCGGTCACGCCGACAACCGGCAGCGTCAGGCCAAGCTGACGAATACGCTGTGTTAAACGATAGCCGTCCATATTTGGCATGTTGACGTCGCTCAGCACGATATCAATATGATTCTTGCTCAGCACATTGAGCGCATCAACACCGTCATTCGCCGTCATGCACTGATAGCCAAGCGTACCCAACTGATCTGCCAGAAGACGACGGTTGATAGGATGATCGTCCACCACAAGGATCATCATATCGTCATTGCTGTCGGCGGTCACATCGTGCGCCGATGAAGACTCTGCGTGATCCGTGTTGCCGACTTTGATGCGGTAAATGCGCCCCAGCAGGGTCATTAACTCGTGCGGCGAAACAATACTGTGTACCCATTCGCCCGGCGCTCGTTCGAGAGGGATCCCGATATGGCGACGGCAGAAGATCACCGCCGCCTTGCCCGTCCACGGTTTTTCCAGGTCATCGTCGGTTATCAGCAGATCATCCTGCGCCGGTTCTTCACCTTCGTAGCGTTGAACGTCCACGCCGTGCCAGGTCAGCAGCGTTTCAATAAACTGATACAGAGACTCGTTGCGAATCGCCAGCCAGCAGCGTTTTTGCGCCAGTGCATCAATCACCAGCGGCGTGGCAGCCTGCGCGCCATAGAGCGGAATACGCACCGTAAACTGGCTACCCATGCCCGGTTCTGTGTCGACGGCAATATCACCGTCCATCATATTGATGAGTTTCTCACAAATCGCCAGACCCAGCCCGGTGCCCTGGAAGTTACGCTGCACGCCGGTTCCGACCTGGAAGAACGGGTCAAACAGGCGCACCACCTCTTTCGCCGGAATGCCTACGCCGGTATCACGGATGCTGATACTCAGGTAATCACCTACGCGTTTGAGATGCAAAATGATGCAGCCAATATCGGTAAACTTGATGGCATTACTCAGAATGTTGGAGATAACCTGCTGCAAACGCATCGGGTCGCCAAGCATCTGCGGCGGCACGTTTGGCTCGATAAAGCAGTACATTCCAACCCGTTTACGCACGACCAGCGGCAGATAGTTGGCGGTAATGTGATTCATCACCTCTTTTGGTGAGAATTCGCGCGGCTCGATTTTCAGCTGCTCTGATTCAATTTTCGAGAAATCGAGAATGTCGCTGATGATTTTCAGCAGCAGGCTCGAGGAGTTGTTCATTGCCGTCACCAGACGCCCGACGCCTTTTGGTAACTCTTTGGTTTGCAACAAATCAAGGTTACCAATGATGCCGTACAGCGGCGTGCGCAGTTCATGGCTGACGGTGGCGAGGAACATCGATTTCGACTGGCTGGCCTGTTCTGCCGCCTGCGCCATCTCCTGCAACGACTCTTCCATTTTGACGCGCGAACTGACGTCAACCAGCACGCAAATCGCCACGTTTTCATTGCGATAACGCGAATGCACGAAGCTGATTTGCAGGTTAGTGTTGTTACTGGTCAACACATCGACAAAGTTAACCTGCTGGCCGCAGATAATCTGCGTTAAGCGCTGCCGATCTTCATGCGTCAGCATATTCAGATAATTATGCGCGAGTTCATTACTCAGGATATTAGTACCGTCCTGGGTACGCAGAATACAGATCCCTACCGGGGCGGAGGCGACGATTTTACGATTGAACTGCTCATGCTCTTCCAGACGTTGAGCGTCAGACTCGGCAGGAATAAATATCCGTCGCTCGTACATTCTCGCCATTGTGAACAGCGCGACCCCGGTCAGGATATTAAGGAGCACGGCGTTGAGGATCAGCATGCGGATGCGCTCAAGCACTAAATCAACCGGTACCGAATACACAATGCTGAGCGACGATGGCGGCAGATTCTTTTTCAACACCAGTTCACGGAAGCCGCTGCTGTAGCCAAACCACGCGCGTTCCTGCATCCAGCGCTGGTCGATACGCAGTTTGCTGTCCGGGCCCGTGAGCGAAATCAGTGAATCGCCGTTTTCATCAAGAATCGTCACGCCAATTGGCAAGCTACCCGGCGTGAAGAAGTTTTCCATGCGAATAGTTTGCTCAACGCCCAGCAGCGCCTGCAAACGGTTTGCCAGATACACCGGCGTTAAGGCATAGAAATAGCCAACGCCCGGGCGCGGGCCCTGGCTTATCCAGAACAGGTTGCTACCGCTCTCATCCTGCGGCGCACTACGGTACTTCACGATGCGATCGTGCAGGGTTTTCAGCGCCTGGTTACGTTCAATCGGCATATCCCGCAGGCCAAAATTCGCCATACACAGGTTTTCACTGCCAATTAAAAAGACGCGGTTGAGATCGTAGGCGGCGGAGAAATTGTCGCGCCAGTAGCGCAGAAACCAGGAAAGCGACTCCAGCGAGCCGCGCCACGCATCGTCCAGCGCGGAACAATCAGAATCGGTGAACAGTGGCTCGAAGTCAGGGACTTCGGTATTCTCTTTTATCGCCGTGGGCGGCAGTACGCCATTCGTCGCCGTGAGACGATTTTCAGCAATGTACTTCAGCTCTTTGATGACATCCGACGTACGCTGAATATAGCGCTGCGCCTGATCGGAACTCAGATTAAATTCCTGCCGTATTTCTGACTCTTTCTGATGCAAGGCATTCACGATATAGAAAACCGATGCGAGGGCAATCAGCAACCAGAGTAGCAGCGCCAGCGCCCGGAACAGGTAGCGTGAGACTTTAAGCGTCGTACGAAAGGAGACAAGATATTTCAAGGGGGCGAAACTCCGCCATCAAAGGCTAACAGGATGTGGTTAAGGTAACGGGAAAACCCATTTGTCGCAACGCAGAAAAAAGGCCGGTTTATAACCGGCCTTTATTGGTACGTCTCACGATTTACTCGTCAGCGTCATCCGCTACGTCGTCATCGGTGTCCGTTTCCGGTGCGATTTCATCGTCACCTTCTGCGGCGCTGCCGTCAATGGCGTCGAGTTCTTCGTCATCAACCGGTTCAGCCACACGTTGCAGACCCACTACGTTTTCATCTTCCGCAGTACGGATGAGGATCACGCCCTGGGTGTTACGACCGACGATGCTCACTTCGGAAACACGGGTACGCACCAGCGTACCGGCATCGGTGATCATCATTATCTGATCGCAATCGTCGACCTGCACCGCGCCCACAACGGAACCGTTACGCTCGGTCACTTTGATCGAGATAACGCCCTGCGTCGCGCGTGACTTGGTCGGATACTCTTCCGCCGCAGTACGTTTACCATAGCCATTCTGGGTAACGGTCAGGATTGCGCCTTCGCCACGAGGAATGATCAGGGAAACGACTTTGTCTTCACCTGCCAGTTTAATGCCACGTACACCGGTCGCTGTACGCCCCATGGCGCGGACGGCGTCTTCTTTGAAGCGCACCACTTTACCGGCAGCAGAGAACAGCATGACTTCATCGGAACCGGACGTCAGGTCAACGCCAATCAGTTCATCGCCTTCGTTCAGGTTCACGGCGATAATACCGGCAGAACGCGGACGGCTGAACTCGGTCAGCGCCGTTTTCTTCACGGTACCGCTGGCGGTCGCCATAAAGACGTTCACGCCCTCTTCGTACTCGCGTACCGGCAGAATCGCAGTGATACGTTCGTCGGCTTCCAGCGGCAGCAGGTTGACGATCGGACGACCACGCGCGCCACGGCTGGCTTCCGGCAACTGATAAACTTTCATCCAGTACAGACGACCACGGCTGGAGAAGCAGAGGATCGTGTCATGGGTGTTCGCCACCAGCAGGCGGTCGATAAAGTCTTCTTCTTTAATGCGTGCTGCTGATTTGCCTTTCCCGCCACGACGCTGCGCTTCGTAATCGGTAAGCGGCTGATATTTGACGTAACCCTGGTGAGACAGAGTCACGACAACATCTTCCTGGCTAATCAGATCTTCGATGTTGATGTCTGCGGTGTTAGCCGTGATTTCTGTACGACGATTATCGCCAAACTGCTCACGCACCAGCTCCAGCTCTTCGCGGATCACTTCCATCAGACGATCGGCGCTGCCAAGAATGTGCAGCAGTTCAGCGATCTGCTCCAGCAGCTCTTTGTATTCGTCGAGCAGTTTTTCATGCTCCAGGCCGGTCAGTTTCTGCAGACGCAGATCCAGAATCGCCTGCGCCTGCTGTTCGGTCAGGTAGTATTTACCGTCACGAACGCCGAATTCCGGCTCCAGCCACTCAGGACGCGCGGCGTCATCGCCCGCACGTTCCAGCATGGCGGCAACGTTACCCAGATCCCACGGCTGTGCGACCAGGCCTGCTTTCGCTTCAGCCGGGGTCGGCGCACGACGGATCAGCTCGATGATCGGGTCGATGTTCGCCAGCGCAACGGCCAGTGCTTCAAGGATGTGCGCACGATCGCGCGCTTTACGCAGTTCGAAAATGGTACGACGTGTCACCACTTCGCGACGGTGACGCACGAACGCGGAAAGAATATCTTTCAGATTCATGATCTTCGGCTGGCCATGGTGCAGTGCCACCATGTTGATGCCGAAGGAAACCTGCAACTGAGTCTGGGAGTAGAGGTTGTTGAGAACCACTTCACCCACTGCGTCACGTTTCACTTCAATCACGATACGCATACCGTCTTTATCAGACTCGTCACGCAGCGCGCTGATGCCTTCCACGCGTTTATCTTTCACCAGTTCGGCGATTTTCTCGATCAGGCGCGCTTTGTTCACCTGATACGGAATTTCATGCACGATAATGGTTTCGCGGCCAGTTTTCGCGTCAGTTTCCACTTCCGCGCGAGCACGGATGTAGATTTTGCCACGACCGGTACGGTAGGCTTCTTCAATACCGCGACGACCATTGATGATGGCGGCCGTCGGGAAGTCCGGGCCCGGAATGTGTTCCATCAGCCCTTCGATGGTGATGTCTTCATCATCGATATAGGCCAGACAGCCATTGATCACTTCCGTGAGGTTGTGTGGCGGAATGTTCGTCGCCATACCTACCGCGATACCGGAAGAACCGTTGACCAGCAGGTTGGGAATTTTCGTTGGCATGACGTCCGGAATTTTTTCCGTGCCGTCATAGTTATCCACGAAGTCTACCGTCTCTTTTTCGAGATCGGCCATCAGCTCATGGGCAATTTTCGCCAGACGGATTTCCGTATAACGCATTGCCGCCGCGGAGTCGCCGTCGATAGAACCGAAGTTACCCTGGCCGTCAACCAGCATGTAACGCAGTGAAAACGGCTGCGCCATACGGACGATGGTGTCATACACCGCGGAATCACCATGGGGATGGTATTTACCGATTACGTCACCAACGACACGGGCAGATTTTTTATAGGCTTTGTTCCAGTCATTGCCCAATACGTTCATGGCGTAAAGTACGCGACGGTGTACCGGCTTCAGGCCATCTCGGACATCCGGCAGCGCACGGCCAACAATGACCGACATCGCGTAATCCAGATAGGAGCTCTTCAGCTCTTCCTCAATGTTGACCGGTGTAATTTCTCTCGCAAGGTCGCTCATCTAACCGCTATCCCTCTACTGTATCCCGGATTCAAAGGTCGCAAATTATAACACAACCGCGTAAAGACAGGTAAACCTATAGCGTTCTGCCAGAGCTTTATTCGCGTCGTTGTGCTGATATACTCGCGGTAATAATGAAATAAGGACCAGGAGTGCCCATGAATGCCGAAAAAAACACGTTAGCGCCCAACGTTGACCACGACGAGATTGCCAAATTTGAAGCCGTGGCTTCGCGCTGGTGGGATTTGGAAGGCGAGTTTAAACCGTTGCACCGGATCAACCCCCTGCGTCTGGGCTATATCGCCGAACGCGCTGACGGCCTTTTTGGCAAGAAAGTGTTGGATGTCGGCTGCGGCGGCGGCATTCTGGCCGAGAGCATGGCGCGTGAAGGCGCACAAGTCACCGGCCTGGATATGGGCTTCGAACCATTACAGGTGGCACGTTTGCACTCGCTGGAATCCGGGATTCACGTCGATTACGTGCAGGAAACGGTCGAAGAACATGCCGCGAAACATGCGCAGCAATATGATGTGGTCACCTGCATGGAAATGCTGGAGCACGTGCCAGACCCGCAATCGGTCGTAAAAGCCTGCGCACAATTGGTAAAGCCGGGCGGTCACGTCTTCTTTTCCACCCTGAACCGCAACGGCAAATCCTGGCTGATGGCGGTCATCGGTGCAGAGTACATTCTGAAAATGGTGCCAAAAGGCACGCATGATATTAAGAAGTTTATCAAGCCTGCCGAACTGCTGCGCTGGGTCGATGAAACCAACCTGCGCGAGCAGCATATGATCGGCCTGCACTACAACCCGCTGACCAACACCTTTAAGCTGGCTCCGGGCGTTGATGTTAACTATATGTTGCATACAACGGACAAAAATAGCTGACATCAGAAGATATTCTTATATAGATTTGCGCTGCATCAAGCAGCGCTATCCTCCCTGTCGATGAAGAAATCGGCACTCGATCAAATTTTCATTTTTTTTTGCAAATCGTTGACATCCCTTACAGCCCTTACTGCGTGCGGACTTAGCCTTTTTTACGCTTTCTAAACCTCAATTTAACCTCAAAATCAACTCTTGTATGAGAAAGAAAGCAGACTAGAATACTCACCATATAGCGTTTCACTTATCAAAGAACCCCCATATATAGTATTTATCCACAGACTTAGCCACAAGCAACGTTTGTGGATAAGTGGGGGGATATTTCCTTTTCACGGACAGGTAAAAAGCACATGAATCAGAGTCTGCTGGTGACTAAGCGTGATGGCCGCACTGAGCGCATCAATCTTGATAAAATCCATCGAGTGCTCGACTGGGCGGCTGAAGGTCTGGAAAACGTCTCTATCTCTCAGGTTGAACTGCGTTCTCACATTCAGTTCTATGATGGGATTAAAACTTCCGATATCCATGAAACCATCATTAAAGCTGCAGCCGATCTGATCTCCCGCGACGCCCCGGATTACCAGTACCTGGCCGCACGCCTGGCGATTTTCCACCTGCGTAAAAAAGCCTACGGCCAGTTTGAGCCGCCGAAGCTGTTCGACCACGTACTGAAAATGGTTGAACTGGGTAAATACGACAATCATCTGCTGGAAGACTATACGGAAGAAGAGTTCAAGCAGATGGACTCTTTCATTGTCCACGACCGTGATATGACCTTCTCTTACGCTGCTGTAAAACAGCTTGAAGGCAAATACCTGGTACAGAACCGCGTAACGGGCGAAATCTACGAGAGCGCCCAGTTCCTCTATATTCTGGTTGCCGCGTGCCTGTTCTCAAACTACCCGCGCGACACGCGCCTGAGCTACGTTAAACGCTTCTATGATGCGGTTTCTACGTTCAAGATTTCTCTGCCGACGCCGATTATGTCCGGCGTGCGTACCCCGACTCGCCAGTTCAGCTCCTGCGTGCTGATCGAGTGCGGTGACAGCCTGGACTCCATCAACGCCACCTCCAGCGCGATCGTGAAATACGTTTCCCAGCGTGCGGGTATCGGCATTAACGCCGGTCGCATCCGTGCGTTGGGTAGCCCGATCCGTGGCGGTGAAGCGTTCCACACCGGCTGTATCCCGTTCTATAAGCACTTCCAGACGGCAGTGAAATCCTGCTCTCAGGGCGGCGTGCGTGGCGGTGCGGCAACGCTGTTCTACCCGATGTGGCATCTGGAAGTGGAAAGCCTGCTGGTACTGAAAAACAACCGCGGTGTCGAAGGCAACCGCGTGCGTCACATGGACTACGGCGTGCAGATCAACAAACTGATGTACACCCGTCTGCTGAAAGGCGGCGACATCACGCTGTTCAGCCCGTCTGACGTTCCTGGCCTGTACGACGCGTTCTTCGCCGATCAGGACGAATTCGAGCGCCTGTACGTGCAGTATGAAAACGACGACAGCATCCGTAAACAGCGCGTGAAAGCGGTTGAACTGTTCTCGCTGATGATGCAGGAACGCGCCTCCACTGGCCGTATCTACATCCAGAACGTCGACCACTGCAACACCCACAGCCCGTTTGACCCGGCGATTGCGCCAGTACGCCAGTCTAACCTGTGCCTGGAAATCGCCCTGCCGACCAAACCGCTGAACGACGTTAACGACGAAAACGGCGAAATCGCCCTCTGTACGCTTTCTGCGTTTAACCTGGGTGCTATCAAAGATCTGAGCGAGCTGGAAGAACTGGCCGTGCTGGCGGTGCGTGCGCTGGATGCCCTGCTTAATTATCAGGATTACCCAATTCTGGCCGCTAAACGTGGCGCCATGGGTCGTCGTACTCTGGGTATTGGCGTCATCAACTTTGCATACTGGCTGGCGAAAAACGGTAAACGTTATTCCGATGGCAGCGCCAACAACCTGACGCACGAAACGTTCGAAGCGATTCAGTACTATCTGCTGAAAGCCTCTAATGAACTGGCGATCGAACAAGGCGCATGCCCGTGGTTCAACGAAACCACCTACGCCAAAGGTATTCTGCCGATCGATACCTACAAGAAAGATCTGGATGCGATCACCAGCGAACCGCTGCACCTTGACTGGGAAGCCCTGCGCGAGTCTATTAAGACCCACGGTCTGCGTAACTCCACGCTCTCTGCCCTGATGCCATCCGAGACATCATCGCAGATTTCCAACGCCACTAACGGTATTGAACCGCCGCGCGGCTACGTCAGCATCAAAGCGTCGAAAGACGGTATCCTGCGTCAGGTTGTGCCGGACTACGAACACCTGCACGACGCGTATGAACTGCTGTGGGATATGCCGAACAACGACGGCTACCTGCAACTGGTGGGCATCATGCAGAAATTTATCGATCAGTCGATTTCTGCCAACACCAACTATGATCCGTCACGCTTCCCGTCAGGGAAAGTGCCGATGCAGCAGTTGCTGAAAGACTTGCTCACCGCCTATAAATTTGGCGTGAAAACCCTGTACTATCAGAACACCCGCGACGGGGCTGAAGATGCACAGGATGACCTGGTGCCGTCTATTCAGGACGATGGCTGCGAAAGCGGCGCGTGTAAGATCTGATCATTATTTCCCCCTCACCCCGGCCCTTTCCCGGAGGGAGAGGGTGAAAAGCGCACCGAGCCATTCCCTCTCCCTCCGGGAGGGGGTTAGGGTGAGGGGGCATTAAAACCACAGGACACATTCATGGCATATACCACCTTTTCACAGACGAAAAATGACCAGCTCAAAGAGCCGATGTTCTTCGGCCAGCCGGTCAACGTGGCCCGCTACGATCAGCAAAAATACGACATCTTCGAAAAGCTGATTGAAAAGCAGCTCTCCTTCTTCTGGCGGCCGGAAGAGGTTGACGTCTCCCGCGACCGCATTGATTACCAGGCGCTGCCAGAGCACGAAAAACATATTTTCATCAGCAACCTGAAGTATCAAACGCTGCTCGACTCCATTCAGGGCCGTAGCCCGAACGTCGCGCTGCTGCCGCTGATCTCCATTCCGGAACTGGAAACATGGGTGGAAACCTGGGCGTTTTCAGAAACTATCCACTCCCGCTCTTACACCCATATTATCCGTAACATCGTCAACGATCCGGCGATTGTGTTTGATGATATTGTGACCAACGAGCAGATTCAGAAACGCGCGGAAGGCATCTCCAGCTACTACGACGAACTGATTGAGATGACCAGCTACTGGCATCTGCTGGGTGAAGGCACGCATACGGTGAACGGCAAAACCGTTACCGTCAACCTGCGCGAACTGAAGAAAAAGCTCTACCTGTGTCTGATGAGCGTTAACGCGCTGGAAGCAATTCGTTTCTATGTCAGCTTCGCCTGCTCCTTCGCGTTTGCGGAACGTGAGCTGATGGAAGGCAATGCCAAGATCATTCGCCTGATCGCTCGTGACGAAGCGCTGCACCTGACCGGCACGCAGCATATGCTGAACCTGCTGCGCAGCGGCGTCGATGACCCGGAAATGGCAGAAATCGCGGAAGAGTGTAAACAGGAGTGTTATGACCTGTTCGTGCAGGCGGCCCTTCAGGAAAAAGAGTGGGCAGATTACCTGTTCCGCGACGGTTCGATGATCGGCCTGAACAAAGATATTCTTTGCCAGTACGTGGAATACATCACCAACATCCGCATGCAGGCGGTAGGTCTCGATCTGCCCTTCCAGACACGTTCTAACCCAATCCCGTGGATCAACACCTGGCTGGTGTCCGATAACGTGCAGGTGGCACCGCAGGAAGTGGAAGTGAGCTCTTACCTGGTCGGTCAGATTGACTCTGAAGTTAACACCGACGACCTGAGTGATTTCCAGCTCTGATGAGCCGCGTTATCCTTCGCATCTCTGGCACACAGTTAGTGTGCCAGGATGAACACCCTTCTCTGCTGGCGGCGCTGGAATCTCACAATGTTGCGGTTGAATATCAGTGCCGCGAAGGCTACTGCGGCTCATGCCGCACGCGGCTGGTCACGGGTCAGGTCGACTGGCTGACGGAGCCGCTGGCATTCATTCAGCCAGGCGAGATTTTGCCCTGCTGCTGCCGGGCGAAGGGCGATATTGAAATAGAAATGTAGAAAGGCGTGAGACCTTAATCAGGCCGGATAAGGCGCACGCCGCATCCGGCAGTTTTTCCTCACAATGCGTAATAGTACGCTTTCACCTTTTCCCAATCTGCTTTCGGAATCGGGTCGAGGTATTTTTCCAGCTGCGAGAAGTCATGATGAATCGCTTTTTCGCGACTCAGACGACGACGGCTTTTCTCAAGATCGAGGAAACCAGCTTCTACCGTACCTTCCGTTTTGACATAGATATGACGCACATAGCAACAACCGTGCTGACGATTCACGCTGTGCATCTTTTTGAAAGCCACGGCAACGGCCTTCAGCATGGCTTCACGGACGTCGTCCGGGAAAGGGGTAACCGCATGCTGATGATACCAGTCGCCAATGCTGATAAAACCTTTCATGTCTTCGGTGACCAACAACGCGCGCCATTCGCCATCAATCTTCATCGCTTTGCCATAAACGATCTTCGGCACGATAACGCCCGCTTTTTCGAGATCTTTAATCACGGCAATTTCACGCACAATGGTCGGGCGACCAAACGGATAGCGAACCGAGCGGAACAGGTGCTGGGTCATACGCTTCACGTACAGTTTTTTACCATCACGCTCAATACACTGGACGCCACTCATTCCGTTTCGGCGGTAGTTCGGCTCTTCAACCCAGTCACCTTCTGTCGCCCACCACTGATTAAATTCATCCAGTCCATTTGACACAGCCATTACTTGCCTCGCCCGCTATCGCTTAAACATTACCAAAAGTGAATCATATAATACCTTTATCAAAGCGCTTAGCATTTATCTGTTCATCTCATTTTTAGGCCCGCAATGCGCGAAAACGAAAGCAATAAGTTCGAATGTGCGCAACATCAAACAAATTCTCCACAAATTATGGCCTACTGAAGACAAGGATATTGTTATGTAGGGGCAGGAAAATGCAGCAATCAGGGGAGTACGATGCGATTATCATCGGCGGTGGCGCCACCGGCGCGGGAATTGCCCGCGACTGCGCACTGCGTGGCCTCAAGGTCGTCCTGGTCGAACGCCACGACATTGCCACTGGCGCGACCGGACGCAACCACGGTCTGCTTCACAGCGGCGCACGCTACGCCGTCACCGATAGCGAATCGGCACGTGAATGCATCAGCGAAAACCGTATTCTGAAACATATCGCCCGCCACTGCATTGAGCCCACCGGCGGGCTGTTTATCACCCTGCCGGAAGATAGCCTCGACTTTCAATCGACCTTTTTGCAGGCCTGCGCAAGCGCGGGTATCGACGCGCAGGCGATCGAGCCTGAGGAAGCCCTACGCATCGAACCGGGCGTTAACCCGGCGCTGACAGGCGCGGTAAAAGTGCCGGACGGCACGGTTGATCCCTTCCGTTTGACGGCTGCCAATATGCTGGATGCGCGCGAACACGGCGCGGACATTCTCACCGGTCATGAAGTCATTGGGCTGATTCGCGACGGCGCGAACGTGCGTGGCGTACGGTTATGCGCTCGCCAAACAAAGGAAACGCGTGAGCTTCGTGCGCAAGTAGTGGTGAACGCCGCCGGTATCTGGGGGCAACGCATCGCCGAGTACGCCGACCTGAGCATTCGCATGTTCCCGGCCAAAGGATCCCTGCTCATTCTCGATCATCGCATCAACCAGCACGTGATTAACCGCTGCCGCAAACCAGCTGATGCCGATATTCTGGTGCCGGGTGATACCATTTCGTTGATTGGCACCACCTCTATGCACATCGATTACAATGAAATTGACGATAACCGCGTCACCGCCCAGGAAGTGGATACGCTCATCCGCGAAGGTGAAAAACTGGCGCCGCGCATGGGCCGCACGCGCATTCTGCGCGCTTACTCAGGCGTGCGCCCGTTAGTGGCCTGCGATGACGACCCAACCGGGCGCAACGTCAGCCGCGGCATTGTGCTATTCGATCACGCACAGCGCGACGGTTTAGAGGGATTCATTACCATCACCGGTGGCAAACTGATGACCTATCGCCTGATGGCCGAATGGGCCACCGACGCGGTGTGTCGTAAAGTCGGAAACACGACATCGTGTACCACCGCCACCACGCCTTTACCCGGTTCACGTGAAAGCCAGGAGAAAACACTCCAGCGCATCATCTCGTTGCCTGCGCCACTGCGGGGTTCCGTGATTTATCGTCACGGCGACCGCACGCCAGGCTGGATCGGCGACAACCGCCTGCATCGTAGCCTGGTATGTGAATGTGAAGCCGTTACGGCAGGCGAAGTGCAGTATGCCGTAGAAAACCTGAATGTTCGCAATCTGCTCGATCTGCGTCGTCGCACCCGCGTCGGTATGGGCACGTGTCAGGGCGAATTGTGCGCCTGCCGCGCGGCGGGTCTGTTGCCACGTTTTCACGCCACCAATGCCAGCCAGTCGCTGAAACAACTGTCGGATTTCCTTAATGAACGCTGGAAAGGCGTGCAGCCAATCGCCTGGGGCGATGCGCTGCGCGAAAGCGAACTGACGCGCTGGGTTTATCAGGGGCTATGCGGGCTGCAAAAGGAGCATCAGGATGAAATTTGATACGGTTATCATTGGCGGCGGCCTGGCCGGGCTCGTGTGCGGATTACAGCTTCAGTCACAAGGCTTGCGCTGCGCCATTGTCAGCCGCGGGCAAAGCGCGCTGAACTTCGCATCAGGCTCGCTGGATCTCCTGAGCAAGTTGCCCGATGGGCAGCCTGTTGAGGATGTGCTTCTCGGCCTGAAAGCATTAGTGCGGCAAGCCCCTGAGCATCCTTACAACAAAGTGGGCTGCGAGAACGTTTTCTCGTACGCCCGTCAGGCACAAGCGCTGTTCAGCGCTTGCGGTATCGATTTTCAGGGCGACGCCGGGCAGCCGCATCAACGTGTGACTCCGCTGGGCTTGTTGCGCAGCGCCTGGCTCAGCCCACGTGAGACGCCGCGCTTCCCGCCCGTTGCAAGCAAAGTCCGTATTGTGGGAATAACCGGCTTTCTCGATTTTCAGGCTCCGCTTGCCGCTGCATCATTACGCAAACAGGGCCTCGACGTTGATTCGGTTGAAATCGATCTGCCGCAACTGGATGTATTGCGCGAAAACGCCAGCGAATTCCGCGCGGCAAACATCGCACGCCTGCTCGACCAGCCGGAACAATGGCAACCGTTGTACGATGCGCTCGCTCCGCTGGCAGAAGGTTACGATGCCCTGTGGCTTCCGGCCTGTTTTGGCGCCAGCGATAGCCAACTGTATGACTGGCTTTCCGCAAAGCTCAGCTGCGCGCTCCATCTACTGCCAACGCTCCCACCATCCGTACCCGGCATGCGGTTACAGGCGCAGCTTCAGCGGCAGTTTATCCGCGCGGGCGGCGTGTGGATGCCGGGCGATGAGGTACAAAAAGTGACGCTGGAACATCAACGCGCCACCGCTGTCTGGACGCGTAACCACGCAGATATTCCCCTGCGTGCACGTTATGTCGTGCTGGCGAGCGGCAGTTTCTTTAGCAACGGATTAATCGCCAACCGTGACACGATTCGCGAGCCGGTGCTTAATCTCGATGTGATGCAGGCGGCAAGCCGCGCATTATGGTCTCGACCGGATGTTTTTGATCCTCAGCCCTGGCAGCAGTTTGGGGTTGCGACCGATGCAATGCTGCGCCCGGCCATTGGTGGACAGCAACTGGAAAATGTGTTTGTGATTGGTTCGGTGCTGGGCGGCTGCGATGCCATCGCTCAGGGCTGTGGCGGTGGCGTTTGTGCGGTGACGGCACTTCATGCCGCGCAGCAAATCGCCCTGCTGGTGGGAGGTGAAGCATGAGTAACGGCCAGTTCGAGAATTGCATCAAATGTACTGCCTGCACCACGGCCTGCCCAATCAGCCGGGTGAATCCGCGTTATCCGGGGCCGAAACAGGCAGGGCCGGACGGCGAACGGCTGCGCCTGAAAGATGGCGCGCTGTATGACGAGGCGCTGAAATATTGCATCAACTGCAAACGCTGCGAAGTGGCCTGCCCGTCCGATGTCAAAATTGGCGATATCATCCAGCGCGCCCGCGCGCGCTATGACGTCACCACGCCGTCATTGCGTAACCGCATACTCAGCCATACGGATCTGATGGGGCAGATGTCGACGCCGTTTGCGCCTCTGGTGAATGCGGCAACGGGGCTGAAGCCCGTGCGTCATCTGCTGGATGCAGCGCTTAAAATTGATCATCGCCGCACGCTGCCAAAATACTCCTTCGGCACCTTCCGCCGCTGGTATCGCAGCGTGGCAAAACAGCAGGCGCAGTTTGCCGAGCAGGTGGCATTTTTCCATGGCTGCTACGTCAACTACAACCATCCGCAATTGGGCAAAGATTTGATTAAGGTGCTGAATGCGCTGGGAACGGGTGTCCAGCTGTTGAGCAAAGAGAAGTGCTGCGGCGTGCCGTTGATTGCTAACGGTTTCACCGATAAGGCGCGCAGGCAGGCGCAAAGCAACGTCGCGTCACTGCGCGAGGCCATTGAAGATAAATCGCTGCCGGTTATCGCGACCTCTTCCACTTGTACCTTTACGCTGCGCGATGAATATCCGCATCTGCTGAATGTCGATAACGGCGGCCTGCGCGAGCGTATCGACCTCGCCACGCGCTGGCTGTGGCGAAAACTGGACGAAGGGAAAACGCTGCCGCTAAAACCGTTGCCGCTGAAGGTGGTGTATCACACACCGTGTCATATGGAGAAAATGGGCTGGACGCTGTACACACTGGAACTGCTGCGG
Source organism: Pseudocitrobacter faecalis (assembly GCA_003315335.1). Taxonomy (GTDB): domain Bacteria; phylum Pseudomonadota; class Gammaproteobacteria; order Enterobacterales; family Enterobacteriaceae; genus Pseudocitrobacter; species Pseudocitrobacter faecalis. Next base: position 352,443 of record QNRL01000004.1, on the reverse strand, counting down.
CAAATTCCCGGGCTGGAGCTTACGGTGCTCGATTCCCAGTGCTGCGGTATTGCGGGTACCTATGGCTTTAAATCGGAGAATTACCCCACGTCCCAGGCCGTCGGCGCGCCGCTGTTCCGCCAGATAGAGGAAAGTGGCGCGGATATCGTGGTGACCGATTGCGAAACCTGTAAGTGGCAAATCGAGATGTCCACCAGCAAGCGCTGCGAACACCCGATTACGCTGCTGGCGCAGGCGCTGTCGGCATAAACAGAGGACAATGCCTGATGCGCTTCGCTTATCAGGCCTACCCGGTCAGGGGAAATTTGTAGGCCGGATAAGGCGCAGCCGCATCCGGCAATGCCACCGGCACAATGCCTGATGCGCTTCGCTTATCAGGCCTACCAGGTCAGGGGCAATCTGTAGGCCGGATAAGGCACAGCCGCATCCGGCAATACCACCGGCACAAAGCCTGATGCGCTTCGCTTTTCAGGCCTACCGGGTCAGATGAAATTTGTAGGCCGGATAAGGCGCAGCCGCATCCGGCAATACCACCGGCACAATGCCTGATGCGCTTCGCTTATCAGGCCTACCGGGTAAGGGGAAATTTGTAGGCCGGATAAGGCGCAGCCGCATCCGGCAATGCCACCGGCACAATGCCTGATGCGCTTCGCTTATCAGGCCTACCCGGTCAGGGGAAATCTGTAGGCCGGATAAGGCGCAGCCGCATCCGGCAATGCCACACCACTACACCTTCAGCGTTTCCACCACTTCAATCCAGCCGTGCTCGCTCGCAACATCCATACCGTTAAGCCAGCGACGCAACATGTTCATTGCCATCATAGCGCAGACCTGCTGACGCACAACCAAACTGTGACGCGTGGTGTTGAACTTCACGCGCAGCGCCCAGGTGCCTTTCGCGGTGGAGAGCGCGAAGTTCAGATGCTCATTTTCGAGCCCGGTTACCGCTAGCGCTACGCCAGCAAAATGGTTTTCGCGGCGCTCTTGTGCCCAACGTGCCGTTTGTGCCAGCGTTTCTTCCTGCGACGGAATCACCTCACTCGCCAGTAGCGGCGCGCCCGCGCGTTGCAGTTCCAGCGCCAGCAGCCCACCGGTAAACTGCTCGCTAAGCGTCAGGCTCAGTTGCTTATCCAGCAAGGCGCGAGCAAGCTGTGCAGGCAAACCTTCTGTTCCTTCAAAAATCAGGCTATCGCCCGCCACCTTTTTCACTTCCGGCCACAGGGCTTTCATTGCCTGACGTTCACTCGCCGGGCCAGTCAGCTTGAGTTCTATAATCGGCATCGATGAACGATAGCCCATCGATACGCCCGCAGGCAGCGTCAGATGATCAAGGCTTTGCGCAAGGTCGCTTTCCGAACGTCCGAAGGTAGTGAGACGCAGGCACAGCGGCGGCTCAGGAATGTCAAAGCGAGTACGCAGACGTGGCAAAATTTCCTGCTGAACCATCACTTTAAATTCAGACGGCACGCCAGGGGTGAAGAAAATAAGGCAACGGTTAAGCTTGATGGCAAAACCGCAGGCCGTACCCACCGGGTTATCGATAAACTCGGCGCTGGCAGGAATTTCCGCCTGTTTGCGATTGGCTGGTGCCATCACGCGGCCACGCTCTTTGAAAAATTTCTCCATCTGCGCCAGCCACGGTTCATGCAGTGCCAGCGATTCACCTTTCGCCGTTGCGGCAGCAAGCGCGCTTAAATCATCGCTGGTCGGCCCTAAACCGCCATTTACAATCAGGACATCAGCCTGGGTGCTGCGCTCGCGCAAAATCGCCACCAGGTCATCGAGTTTGTCGCCTACGGTGTTACGCCGGGAAAGCGGTAAACCTTGTTCAAATAAGAAATCAGCAAGCCAGGCCGCATTGGTATCAACAATTTGCCCGTATAAGACTTCATCGCCCGTAGACAGCATCTCTACGTTTATCATCGCTTTCTCCAGTAAAAGAGGACGATTTACTATAGCGCAAGGCGAGGAATAAAAACGAGAAAACTGGCGCGGCAGCGTGCCACGCCGGGGGGAGAATCAGAAATTGGCGCTGACGCCGACGTAGGGGCCATCGGCAACGGCGCTGTCGCGATTGCCATCTTTGCCCGCGAGATTGATATAGCGATAACCCGCTTCCACGCTCAATGGACGCATAATCATAAAGCGGCCACCCGCGTTAGCTTCTTCGTAATCTTTGACGCCGCTGGAAAGTGAATCCGGCGAGTAGTAATACTCACCGAACAAACGGAAGCGCTCACCCAGTTCCCACTGTAACCCACCGCCAACTGCCGCCGCGTAACCATCGTCACCGTAGTTCGGGCTCAGATAAACACCTTTGCCGCCCGCTGTTGCCATAAACGGCCCTAATGGAATGTTCACCCCCAACGCCGCGCCCATAATATCGCCGTGATCGTCGTTATGCGCCCAGTTACCGCTCAGCGCAAGCCCTGTAGATTCGGTGCCAAAGCCGACGCCGATATTGGTATATTCTTCGCCAGCCTGGCCGCTGATGCTAATTGCATTTGCCGCAACCGGGAGCAACAACATCCCCATCAGGCCAAATAGAATGCTCTTTTTCATTTTATTCCTTTCCCGCAAGCACTGTGTGAATAGCCAAAAAAACGGGCGAATTGTACTGCTCAATTTTGCCAACCGCATGAACTAAAAGGGCGATCATACTTTTAAATGTAACTAATTACATCACAAAAGTATTTTGAGAAATACGCAGAAAGACAGGGAAAGAAGAATCGGGAAACAGAGGCTTATCCCGATTCATTACAGGGGAGAGCTAGCGGGGAGATGCACCTAAAATCTGTGAGACCCACGTCCGCAATTGATGACGCGAGACTTTGATCCCGCTATTTTTCATCGTTTCCGGCAACCGTAGCCAGTGACACGGTTGCTGGAAGCCGGCCAGTTTACCTTTCACCCAGCCAGCGAGGAGAGTGAGGTCGACATCGCCTTCACAGTCCACTACCGCGACCGGTCGCTGCCCGAACTCGGGGTCGTCCAGCGGAACGATAAACACCTGTGAAACCGCAGGGTGCGCCACAATCACCCGTTCCACTTCTTCAGGCTGTATACCTTCCCCACCGCTAAAGAAGAGGTTATCCATGCGCCCAACGATATAGAGCTTACCGTCGCGAATTTCGCCGCGATCGCGCGTGGCAAACCAGCCCTCGGCATTGACCAGCGGCACAAGCGCGCCATCGCGCCAGTAGCCCGAGGCCATACTTTGCGCGCGCAGCCAGATTTCACCGTTCACCAGTTTGAGCTCACGCCCGGCAAGCGGCGTCCCCACATCATCGCCACCGTTGGCTTCCCGCGCGCAGACGGTAGAGGCAAATTCGGTCAAGCCGTAGCCGCAGAAGGTACGGATACCCATCGCGCGTGCCTGCTCAGTAAGCTCGGCGGGAATGGCTGCACCGCCTAACAGCACGGCTTTCAGCGACAGAGGCTGTTTATCATTCAGCAAACGCCAGAGCTGAGTCGGCACGAGCGAGGCGTGGGTACACCCTTGCAGCGCTTCGGCGAGTGGACGCTCGCTCACCGCCATCTGCGCGCCGGCGTCAAGCCAGCGCCAGAAAATCCCCTGCCCGGAGACGTGGAATAGCGGCAACGACAAGAGCCAGCATTCATCCTGCACAAACGGAATCAAACTTAACACGCCCTGCGCGCTGGCAAGATGCGCCGCGCAGGTGTGCACCGCCGCTTTTGGCAGGCCCGTGGAGCCCGATGTGAGCGTCATCGAAGCCAGACGTTCAGGCCGCCAGCCAACATCGTGATAATCCGTCGATTCTTGCAGCGTGAGGCGCGGCAGTGAATCGGCAATCTCACTGGTTTCCAGAGTGAGCACGTGACGCAGCGTTAACGCTGGCAGTAAGGCATTAATCAGCGTCGTGGGCAGACGAGGGTTGAGCGGCAAAATGCGCGCCCCGCACTGTAACAATGCCAGCCAGGCCAGCACCGTTTCATCCCGGTTGCGGGCGCAGAGGGCGACCCCGTCGCCATCACGTACACCCTGCGCCTGAAAACCGGCCGCCAGCGTGTCGATGCGCTCACATAACGCAGCCCAGTTAAGCGTCTCGTTGTCGAGACGCAGCGCAGGCATATCACCCTGTTGCGCTCGCCAGTCACGCCAGGGCCAGGTTGAAAAACTCACAGCAACGGCTCCAGCGACAGCATATCCAGGCACGGCAGCGGGTTATCCGGCCAGCGGCGAAGTAACTGTGCCTGCATCAGGTTCAGCGTGTCGAGACCCGGAATCGTATCCGGCGTCAGCCAGGCGGCAATGCGCGCTAGCTGCGTCAACCCAAGGCTCGACTCAATGGAAGAGCTGATGACCGCCGTCAAGCCCAATGCATGTGCCGCCGCCACCTGCGCCTGCACTTTTTGCAGACTCCCGGTGAGGGTCGGTTTAATCACCACCGCGCGCACGCCGGGCTCCGCTTCAAAGCGGAAATCGTCATCGCGCAGACTTTCATCCCATGCGATAGCAATGCCCGTTTCCGCGGCAAACGCGCGAGAATCGTCGCGTGTTTTACACGGTTCTTCGAGAAACGCGATGCGATCGCGGAATGCCGGATTGACGTATTTGGCAAACTGCTGCGCTTTCAGCGGCGTCCAGGCGCGATTGGCATCCAGACGCAGATGTAAATCGGGGATCGCTTCAAGCAGCAGATTGACCACCATGCCGTCGCGCACGGCCTCGTACAGCCCGACTTTCACCTTCGCCACTTTTTCGCCGGACATATCGGCCAGTGCCAGCACCAGTTCATCCGGGTCGCCGGTGCACAGTGGCGCGGCACGATAATCCGCCGTTATCGGCAGCGTATCGTCGAGTTCCGCCAGCGCGCAGCTAATGCCAAACGCCGCCGAGGGCAGTTCCGGTAACGGGGTCTCAACCCCCTGTCGCCAGTGTTGAACCCAGTCCAGTAAAGCGGATTGCGCCTCGTCCAGCGTTTCACGGCTAAAGCCCGGAAGTGGGGAGACTTCCCCCCAGCCTTCGCGTTCACCGTCACGCAGCCAGACAAACAATCCGTCGCGGGTTTTCAGCCGCCGTTCGCGCAGTACCACACCCGCGTCCATCGGTACCTGCCAGCGGTAAACCTGCGCGTGCCGCATTACGGATTCCGTTTGAATTTGCTGAAATCAGGCTGACGTTTCTGGTTGAACGCGTTGCGCCCTTCCTGACCTTCTTCGGTCATGTAGAACAGCATCGTGGCGTTACCCGCCAGTTCCTGCAGGCCCGCCTGACCATCACAGTCGGCGTTCAGCGCGGCTTTCAGGCAACGCAGCGCCATCGGGCTGTTTTGCAGCATTTCGCGACACCAGCGAATGGTCTCTTTTTCGAGGTCAGCCAGCGGTACCACGGTGTTCACCAGGCCCATATCCAGCGCTTCCTGAGCATTGTACTGACGGCACAGGAACCAAATTTCACGCGCTTTTTTCTGCCCGACGATACGCGCCATGTAGGATGCGCCCCAGCCGCCGTCGAAGGAGCCCACTTTCGGGCCCGTCTGACCAAAGATAGCGTTTTCTGCCGCAATGGTCAGGTCACACATCATGTGCAGTACGTGACCGCCGCCGATGGAGTAGCCAGCCACCATCGCCACCACCGGTTTCGGGCAGGTGCGGATCTGGCGCTGGAAATCGAGTACGTTCAGGTGGTGCGTACCCGCATCATCCTGGTATCCGCCGTAGTCGCCGCGCACTTTCTGATCGCCACCGGAACAGAACGCTTTGTCACCTTCGCCAGTCAGGACGATCACGCCAATATTGTCGTCATAGCGCGCATCCGCGAGCGCCTGGATCATCTCTTTGACCGTCAACGGGCGGAACGCATTACGTACCTGAGGACGGTTAATGGTGATTTTGGCGATGCCGTCAGCGGATTTCTGGTAACGAATGTCGGTGTAGCCTTCAGAACAGTCCTGCCATTCAATCGGGGCGTAAAGCATAGCTTCATCAGGATAGATCATAGTGTGTCCTATAGTCAGAGATGCACAATCTGCGCCAGACACGCCACCACGCCCTCGGGGTTTTCCCGATGCGCGTTGTGTCCGGCATTACGAATTACATGGCAAGGCGCGGCAAGTTCATCGGCAATGGCCCTGAATTTGCTATCGCGTTCGCCGCAGAGATACCAGAATGGGAAGGCACGATCGCGCAGGGCACCGCGCAGATCGTCCTGCACGCTTAACGACGTTGCTAATAGCATAGCCGCCAGCGCGCTGCCGTCATTATTTTGGCGTAGCGCCACCAGCGCGTCGCGCTGTGCAGGCGTCAGGCTGGCAAAGACCGGCTGCCGATACCAGGCGTCAAACACCTGGTTCAGGGGTTCATCGGCAAAACGCTGCGCCCAGCGATTGTCCGATTGCCAGCGCTGCGCGCGTTGTTCGGCACTTTGCAGCCCGGGATGGCCGCCCTCAACCACCACGCCCAGCAACCCTTGCGGCTGATGCTGGCAGGCAAAGGTCATCGCAATACGACCGCCCAGCGAGTAGCCAATCAGCCAGTAGCTGAGGATGTTGTAACTAAGTAACGTAGTCTGTAACGCCGCGCAAACATCGGCGAAGTGGGTTACCCGGCAATCGGCAGAACTGCCGTGACCGGGGAGATCGATATAAAGCCGCGAGGCGCGCGGGAACGCCTCGCCTACCGTTTGCCACTCATGGCAGTCGCCGGAGAAACCGTGCAGGAATACCAGCCACGGTTGCCCCGCATCACCTTCGCGCGCAACGGCATTTAACATCATAGATGGCTGACCTGCGCCAGCAGTTGTTGCAGCGTTTGCGCGCCATCGGTGTCATTCACCACCAGCTCAATCACCGTGGTGGCGGGTGTACGCCAGGCTTTATCAAGCGCGGTTTCAAGCGCGGCCCAGTCCTGCGGCTGATGATAATTCAGGCCAAACATTTTCGCCGCATGTTCGAAATGTACATTCTGCGGCATGGCGTAGAAGCGTTCGCGTTCTTCCACCGGGGTGGGTAGCAGTGAGAAAATCTGCCCGCCGTTGTTATTCACCACGATGAGTACGAAAGGTGCGGAAACCTGACGCAGCAACGCCAGTGCATTGAGGTCATACAACGCGGAGAGATCGCCCACAATCGCCAGCGTTGATTTAGCGCTGGCACGCTGCACGCCCGCCGCCGTGGAGATCAAACCGTCGATACCGCTGGCCCCGCGATTGCTGTAGACCGGATACCCGGCAGGGAGCTGGCTTAGCGCGTCAATCAGACGTACCACCAGGCTGTTGCCGACAAAGAGCTGCCCCTGCTGCGGTAAATAATGGCGAATGCGGTGCGCCAGCTGCGCTTCACCGAAGGTTTCGCTGATGGCGCACACGCTCTCCCACGCCTGCTCAGCAAGACGCGGGATCGCCGTACACCACGGCGTGCGTTTTTCTGCCGGATGCAGTTCCAGCCAATGGTCGATGTCGCATACCAGTCGGCGACCACGATGATGTGCCGGATCGAGCCGCCCGGTGAGATTATCCACCAGCCAGTACTCCTCCGGTTCACAGGCCTGCTGCCACTGCAACAGGCGTTTGCCCGTCAAGCTGCTGCCAATCTGCACCACGATTTGCGCCTGCGCCAGTTCCGTCACTGCCGCGGCATTACCCAGCCACAAATCCGCGCAGGGCAACGGTTGGCCCGTTTGCGAAAGGACATCGCCAATCAGCGGCCAGCCGAGCGTTTTCGCCCATTCGGCAACCTTTTTGCCCTCTTCCGCGCTCATGCGTCCTGCAACCACAACGCCACGCTTTTGCCGCCAGAAGAACCAGTCACGCTGCTTATTGCTTTCAAGATGCAGCGACTCGCGCAGCCAGGGTTTGTCTTCCTGCCACCAGTTACCCAGCGCCTGCTGCCAGTCGAGGCCCGTGTCGTCCATCTCACCGTACAGTGGTTCCGCGAACGGGCAGTTAATGTGTACGCCGCCCGCATGCAGCGAACCCAGCGCATGATCAATCGAAGAGACCAGCCAGCGAGCCGGAATATCCTGGCTCGGACGCGGCAGAGAAAGCGTTTCAGAGGGATGTGAAGCAAACATGCCCGGCTGACGAATCGCCTGATTCGCCCCACAGTCAATCAGCTCCGGCGGCCTGTCGGCGGTCAGAAGTATGATTTTTTCCCCGGTGAGCCCGGCTTCAATCAGCGCCGGATAGAGGTTCGCCACCGCAGTTCCTGAGGTAACAATCACCGCGACCGGTTGGCGACTGACCTTCGCCAGCCCTAACGCCAGATGCCCCAGCCCACGCTCATCAAAATGCGTGTGATGAATAAATGTACGGTTTTCAGCTGCCGCCAGGGTGAGCGGTGTGGAACGTGACCCCGGAGCGATGCAGATATGACGCACGCCGTGACGGGTTAAAGCTTCAAGGATCACCGCCGCCCAGCGTCGGTTGAAAGCGCTTACTGACATATGTTTGTCCGGTATCAATATTGCGACTCAGTATAAATAATACGAAACAATGAGATTTTGATATGAGTCGTTAATGTTCTACTCAGAGAACAATAAAGAACGCAGGCCCGCTGCTTTATTTTCTATTTCCTGCCATTCGGAATCGGCCTGCGACCCGGCAACAATTCCCGCGCCCGCATACAGACGCACCGTGTTGCCGCTCACTTTCGCCGACCGCAGCGTCACGCAAAACTCGCTTTGGCAGCGGCTGATATAGCCCGCCGAACCCGCGTACCATTCCCGCGAGAATGGCTCAAAGCAATCAATAAAATCACAAGCCTGAGTACGTGGTAAGCCAGAGACGGCGGCAGTAGGTTGCAGTTGCATGAAACAGCGGTCATCGCTGGCTTCTTTCAGCGTAGCCTGGATAACACGGCGTATATGCTGAACTTTTCTCAGGCGAACGATTTCGGCGGGCAGAATGTCGAGCGCATCGACATGTTTCTGCAGGCGCGCACAGATATCGTCCACCACCAGCATGTTCTCGCGCTGGTTTTTGTCGTCATTCATTAACCAGTCGGCCAGGTGCTGCGCCTGCGTCGGGTCCGGATGACTGGCGACGGTTCCCGCCAGTGCTTCAGTTTCCAGTTCGAGACCACGCCTGCGCCAGAGACGTTCCGGCGATGAGCCGAAAAAGGCCTGCCCGGCGTCAAACGCCATAAAGAAGTGATAACAGTGGAGATTAACGCGGCGGCTGGCGGCCATTAACGCCCCGGCATCGGGTGGCGTCGTAAACGTCAGGTCGGTAGCACGCGCCAGCACCACTTTCTCAAATTCGCCATTGGCGATAGCAAGCGTGGCTTGTTCAATCAGACCGCGCCATCCGGCTTCGCCTGGTCGGTGTAACTCGCTTTCCAGCGTCAGCGCAGAGGTGTGACAGACGCTTTGCGACGACAGTTGCGTAATAAACGCTTTTGCCGCTACGGCGTCAGCGTGCAACGAGGTCTCGCTCGCCAGGTTCACTCTTAACGACGCGCGTCCGCCCTCACGACGCCACTCCAGGCGCGGTAAAAAAAGCGCTATCTGTCGGTAGTCAAAACTATTCAGGCCGCAAATGCGGGCATCATCCGCATCATAGCGAGTTAAAAAATCTTCGGCCTGAGCCAGGGAGGAAAACGAAACGGCCGCGCCCAGGGCGGCAAGTTCATCATCGCCGCTGCGCTGCTGCCACCAGAATTGCGGCCACACAGTCTGGGCATTTAACCAGCAAAGCGGGTCGAACGCGTCATTCAGGGGGAAAGGAACTTCGATAATTCGCGTGCCGGGTGAAGCGGGAAAATCGTCCGACAGAGAGTCAGCCAGACTCTTTAGCGCAGCAGAAACGGATAGCACGCGAACCTCCCTATTCTAAAAACCGTACATTATACGGGGTACTGCCTGTAAAAAGCAGTACCCATGATTAGGGAGTGTGATTTTGCTCAGCGACGGGTCAATAAAAGACCTAACACCAGCCCGACCGCTGCACCTACACCAATACCCTGCCACGGTTTTTCGTGCACATAATCGTCGGCGCGATAGACCGCTTTTTTCGCCCGGTAATAGTAAGTGTCGGAAGCATGGCTCACGCGGGATTTAACCTCATGCAGCGCATTTTCCGCGCGCGCTTTCAGCTCGACATATTTCTGGTCAGCGGGATCGCCGGAAGAACGTAGCACCTCTTCCAGGGTATCGCTCAGCAGAGTCAGGTCGTCGTCAATATGTGTTTCATTAACCATAATATATCTCCATGTTTGCTAAACCAGTGGGATAACTATAGTCAACGCTTGCCGGTTACGCCTGGCCAACCTCGCGCGCCATCCCGACATGCGGGATGCCATCTTCATCATAGATCTCCGTCACCGGAATAAAACCAAAGTGCCGATAGAAATTCTGCAAATGCGCCTGCGCGCCCAGATAGAGCGCGTGTTCCGGCCAGTGTTGCGCGCAGCTTGCCAGCGCGTATTCCATCAGTTGGTAACCCAATTTCTCCCCACGAACAGCAGGGCTGACAATCACCCGACCAATGGTAACAGGAGAAAAATCATCCTCATTTTTCAGAAGTCTCGCATACGCCACCAGCCTGTCGCCCTGCCAGCCGAGGATATGACGGTTTTCGCCAAGCAGATCCTCGCCGTCAATATCCTGATAGACACAGGCCTGCTCAACCACAAAAACTTCACAGCGTAATTGCAGCAGCGCGTACAACTGCGGGACGGTTAAATCAGAATGGTGCAAATCTTGCCACTGAATCATGATAGGCTCCTTCATCGTTATTGTTTTTTTACCGCCAGGGGAGCGGCGTTATGCAACTGACTTTTTTGGGAACATCCGCTGGCGTACCGACCCGGACGCGCAACGTCACCGCCATTCTGCTGCATCATCAGCATCCAACGCAACCGGCAGTCTGGCTGTTTGACTGCGGCGAGGGCACGCAGCATCAACTGCTGGAAACCACCCTGCATCCGGGAAAAATCGACCGCATCTTCATCACCCATTTGCATGGTGATCATCTGTTTGGCCTGCCGGGGCTGCTGTGCAGTCGTTCAATGGCGGGCAATATGAATCCCGTCACGATCTATGGGCCAAAAGGCCTGCGCGAATTTGTAGAAACCGCGCTGCGGCTGAGCGGCTCGTGGACCGATTACCCGATGGAGATAATCGAAGTCACAGCCGGTTTTGTGATGGATGATGGGCTGCGCAAAGTGACGGCCTATCCGCTAAACCACCCGGTAGAGTGCTATGGCTATCGCATTGAAGAACATGACAAGCCCGGTGCGCTGGATGCAAAAGCGCTGATTAATGCAGGTGTAAAACCGGGGCCTCTGTTCCAGCAGCTTAAAGACGGGCAGCGCGTGACGCTGGAGGATGGCCGCATAATCGATGGGCGTGACTATCTCTCTCCCAACACGCCAGGTAAAACGCTGGCGATTTTTGGCGACACGGCCCCCTGCGAGGGCGCGTCCGCATTAGCACAGGGCGTGGATATGATGGTGCATGAAACCACCCTGGAAACAGCGATGGAAGAAAAAGCTAACAGCCGCGGGCACTCGTCAACGCGTCAGGCCGCCGAACTGGCGCGCGATGCAGGCGTGGGGCGTTTAGTTATTACGCACGTCAGTTCGCGCTATGACGCCGAAGGATGCAGGCGGATGCTGGCAGAGTGCCGGGATATTTTCCCGGCAAGTGAAATGGCGGAGGATTTTACCGTCATTACGCTGTGATTGTGACGGGGGCGAAATAGCCCCCCTTCGTTTTTTACGGATAACGAAACTCGGAAAACCATTTGAATCGATAACGTTGATTACGTAGCTTTCGCGCTTCGTAATAACGTCCCAGGCGTTCCCAACAATCGGTAAGGTAATCCGGACACTGGCTGCGGCGAAATGCGTACATTTAATCTCCCGTAGACTTTTCCAATATCCGTTGCATCTGACGCAGTTCCATCGTTACCAGGGCATTCGAAAAAATATCACGCACCTCTCGCCACGGAACGAATTTAAGACGCATTGCCAAATCGGCGATCCAGGAAATGATATCGTCAGCCCCGATACATTTTTCACAAAACGGCAAATTCTTGATAAGGATTCATCATAAATTTCGGCTTCACTTTCTGCAAAATCCAGGCACGCCAGCGCAGCCTTGAGTTCCATGTATAAAAAAACCGCCGATAAATCGGCGGTTTTTTCACATCAACGCGCAACCTTACATCAGCGGCATTGCCATCTGAACCAGGTCGATTAACGGCTGCGGCCAGACGCCCAGCACCAGCACCAGCAGTGCGGAAATCAGCACCACGATACCGCCGGCGCTGTATTGCCAGTTCGACGGCGCATCGCGGTTCAGCTGTTCCGGCGCATGCAGGTACAGACTTACCGCCACACGCAGGTAGTAGTAGAGACCGATTGCCGAACCAACCACCACGGCGCCAACCAGCCACCACAGATGCGTTTGCACACCGACGGCCAGAACGTAGAACTTGCCGATAAAGCCCAGCGTCATCGGGATCCCCGCCAGCGACAGCATCATTACCGTCATTACCGCAGAGAGGATCGGGCGATGCCAGAACAGACCGCGATAAGAGAACAGTGATTCTGCGTCCGGGCCGCGATACGGGCTGGACATCAGGCTCACCACGCCGAACGCGCCGAGGCTGCTGAACAGGTAACCGGCCAGATACACACCTACCGCTTCCATCGACATTTCGCCGCTTTGCAGCGCAATCAGCGCCACCAGCAGGTAGCCGAGGTGAGAGATAGAGGAGTAGCCGAGCAGACGTTTGATGTTGGTCTGGCTCAGGGCCATCAGGTTACCGAAGATGATGGAAGCAAAGGCAATCAGACCCAGCACCACGCGTACCGCTTCGCTATCCCCCACTGGCGCATAGAGGAACAGACGCATCACCACGCCGAAGATAGCGATTTTGCTCGCCGTCGCCAGGAAGGTGGAGACCGGCGCTGGTGCGCCCTGGTATACGTCTGGCGTCCACAGGTGGAACGGCACCAGAGAGAGTTTAAAGCCAAGGCCGACAATCATCATGCCCAGACCCGCCAGCAGCAGCGGTTCATGCAGCATGTTGTCCGCCAGGCTCTTACCAAGCGCGACGAACGACAGGTTACCGGAGTTAGCGTAAACCAGCGCCATACCGAACAGCAGGAAAGATGATGCCGCCGCGGACAGAATGGTGTACTTGATACTCGCTTCCAGCGAACGTTTCTGCCGGAAAGCGTAGCCAATCAAACCGAACAGCGGCAGCGAGATAAGTTCAATACCCAGGAACAGCGCCGCCAGATGGTTGGCGTTCGCCAGCAGAATGCCACCCAGTGCAGCAATCAGCACTAGCAGGTAGAACTCTTCTTTGTTATCCGGGTAGCCTTCCAGCCACGGGTAGGCAAACGTACAGGTCGCGAGGCTCGCCAGCAACACCAGCCCGGTATAGAGCATGGCATAGCCGTCGACGCGCATCAGCGGCGTCACGTCCATTGCGCCTGCCTGGCCAACAAACCAGAGCGAAACCAGCGCCGCGTTAAGCCCGATAACCGCAAGCGTAGCGTTGAGGAAGTGATTGCGTCGCCACGCAATGGAGAGCATCACAACCACCACCGTCAAGCCGACGATCAGCAGCGGTAACAGCGCGATCAGTTGTTGTGGAGTTATTGTCATGGCGAATTACGGCCTTGTAGTTGAAACAGAATTAACAAACCACTGCTGAATGTTGCCCATCGCAGAGTGTGACGTGTCCAGAATCGGCTGAGGATAGAAGCCCAGCAGAACCAGCAGCACGACCAGCAGAAGAATGATGAACAGTTCACGCAGCGACATCCCTGGCAGCTCTTTGGCCGCGATTTCACTCTTCGCTTTACCGAAGTAAGCGCGGTGCAGCATCGCCAGCGAGTAAACGGAAGCGAAAACCAGACCGAAAGTCGAGATGACGATGATCAGCGGCACAACGTGGAAGCTGCCGAACAGGATCATGAACTCACCGACGAAGTTACCGGTACCCGGCATCCCAAGCGTTGCGACTGCAAAGAACAGGGAGCAGGCTGGCAGCCATTTAATTTTGCTCCACAGACCGCCCATCATGCGCATATCACGGGTATGCAGACGCTCGTAGAGCTGGCCGCACAGGATGAAGAGACCCGCCGCAGACAAACCGTGAGCAATCATCTGAATCACCGCGCCCTGATACGCCAGTTGGCTACCGGTGTAGATAGCAATCAGCACGAAGCCCATGTGCGAAACAGAGGTGTAGGCAATCAGACGCTTGATATCGTACTGGGTGAAGGCCATCCACGCACCGTAGAAGATACCGATTACGCCGAGCCACATGGCAATAGGCGCGAATTCAGCAGAGGCATTCGGGAACAGTGGCAGAGAGAAACGCAAAAGGCCGTAGGCCGCGGTTTTCAGCAAAATCCCCGCGAGGTCAACAGAACCGGCGGTCGGTGCCTGGGAGTGCGCGTCTGGTAACCAGCCGTGCAGTGGAACCACCGGCATTTTCACCGCGAAGGCGATAAAGAAGCCCAGCATCAGCAGGTATTCTACGCCGTGAGACATCGGGGTTTTCAGCAGGTCTTCGTAGTTGAAGGTCCAGACGCCCGTCGCATTGTGATGGACAAACACCAGCGCCAGAATTGCAATCAACATCACCAGACCACTCGCCTGGGTATAGATGAAGAACTTGGTGGCCGCCGTGATACGCGTTTTACCGTCGGACGCCTTATGGCCCCAAAGTGCTATCAGGAAGTACATCGGCACCAACATCATTTCCCAGAAGAAGAAGAACAGGAACATGTCGATGGCGAGGAACACGCCGATCACGCCGCCCAGGATCCACATCAGGTTGAGATGGAAAAAGCCCTGATATTTCTGGATTTCATTCCACGAGCAGAGTACCGCCAGCACGCCCAGCAGGCCGGTTAACACCACCATCAGCAGGGACAGTCCGTCGATAGCCAGATGGATAGTGATACCGAAGCGTGGGATCCACGGCAGGATAAACTCAGACTGCCACTGCGGCAGGCCGGTGGATTGCGTCAGTGAGTAACCGCCTTGCAGCCACAGTTGCAGGCCAAGTGCGAGCGTCAATCCCATGGTAATCAGCGCAATCCAGCGCGGCATCTTCACGCCAAAGCGTTCAGTCTGCCAGCACAAGAAGCCGCCGATAAAGGGAATCAGTATTAGCCAGGGTAATAACATGGCGATCTTTATTCCTTGTTAAAGTCCTATCAAGGACCGATTTTCAACGAATTCGACAAATTTCACGGTTGAGTGCGGTTTGTGGTCTCGGGTGGCGCTAACGCCACCGGACAAACCGCATTCGTCAAACTCAACGCAATACCATCAGCAGCGCCAATACAACCACTGCGCCAATGCTCATGGAAGCCACATACCAACGCAGATAACCGTTCTCGCTCAGCACCAGCCCTTTGCCCGCCACGCGAGAAAGAATGGCCGGAATGTTCATCAGGGCGTTCATCGGGTCGCGTTTCAGCAGCCACGCAATACCGAGGAAGGGTTTAACGAACACTTTGTCGTAGAGCCAGTCGAAGCCCCAGGCGTTATACCACCAGGTTCCCAGCAGACGGCCAGGGCCGCTGTTGGCAATCGACGTCACCAGAGTACGTTTGCCCAACCACAGCCATGCGGCAATCAGGATGCCTGCAATCGCGACCACACCGGAGGTAATTTCCAGCGTCAGTACGCGGCCATGCTCAAGCTCGGTGGTATCCGGCAGCACACCCTGCAGCGGCGGAACAATCAGCGCGCCAACAAAGGTGGAGAGGATCATCAGCACAATCAGCGGCAGGTGGTGGGTGATCCCCTTCCCTGCGTGAGCGTGAATTTGTTCTTTTCCGTGGAACACGATGAAAATCATACGGAAGGTGTAAAGCGAGGTCATGAACGCGCCGACCAGGCCCGCTACCATCAGGTTGATATGACCGTTCGCCATCGCACCCGCCAGAATCTCATCCTTACTGAAGAAGCCAGCGGTAATCAGCGGCAGTGCGGAGAGCGCAGCACCACCAATCAGGAAGCAGGCGTACACCAGCGGAATGGATTTACGCAGACCGCCCATCTTAAAGATGTTCTGTTCGTGGTGGCAGGCCAGAATAACCGAGCCGGACGCCAGGAACAGCAGCGCTTTAAAGAAGGCGTGCGTCATCAGGTGGAAAATCGCCGCATCCCACGCCTGAACGCCCAGCGCCAGGAACATGTAGCCAATCTGACTCATGGTGGAATAGGCGAGTACGCGTTTGATGTCGGTTTGCACCAGCGCGGCAAAGCCTGCCAGCACCAGCGTAACCGCACCCACGATACCGACCAGATGCAGAATTTCCGGAGTCATCAGGAACAGGCCGTGCGTACGCGCAATCAGGTAGACACCGGCGGTGACCATCGTTGCGGCGTGGATCAGCGCGGAGACAGGCGTCGGGCCCGCCATTGCATCAGCAAGCCATGTCTGCAACGGCAGCTGTGCCGATTTACCGACCGCACCACCCAGCAGCATCAACGTCGCCCAGGTGAGCATGTTGTTGCCCGCCTCGAAGTGCGCCGGTGCCAGTTCCACCATTTCACGGAAGTTCAGGGTGCCCAGTTCGTTGTAGAGAATGAACAGTGCGAAGGCGAGGAAGACGTCACCCACGCGGGTCACGACAAACGCTTTCATCGCCGCCGCGCCATTCTTCGGATCGGTGTAGTAGAAACCGATCAGCAGATAGGAACAGAGGCCCACGCCTTCCCAGCCGAGGTACATCAACAGCAGGTTATCGGCCAGCACCAGAACCACCATGCTGGCGATAAACAGGTTGGTGTAGGCGAAGAAGCGGGAGTACCCCTCTTCCCCGCGCATATACCAGGAGGCGAACATGTGGATCAGGAAGCCCACGCCGGTCACCACTGAGAGCATAGTCAGCGACAGGCCGTCCAGCACGAGGTTGAAACCGATGTTGAAATCGCCTACGGACATCCAGGTCCACAGCGGAACGCTGAGCACCTGTTTGCCGTTATTAAAGAAATCGACGCCGACAATCGCGGTCACCAGCGCCGCCAGGCCAATTGACCCCACGCCCACGGTGGCGGAGAGATTTTCCGACCAACGTCCACGGGAGAAGGCCAGCAGAACAAAGCCAATCAATGGCAAAATAATGGTTAAGGCAAGCATATTCATCCGCGCAACTCACTTACTGAATCGATGTTCAGGTTCTGGCGGCGACGATGGAGCTGCAGCAGCAGCGCCAGGCCAATACTCGCTTCCGCAGCCGCAAGGCTGATGGCGAGGATATACATCACCTGACCATCGGTCTGGCCCCAGTAGCTTCCGGCGACCACAAAGGCCAGCGCGGAGGCGTTAATCATGATTTCCAACCCAATCAGCATAAACAGCAGGTTGCGGCGGATAACCAGACCGGTCAGCCCGAGAACGAAGAGGATCGCGGCGAGGATCAGTCCATGTGTTAAGGGGATCATGCGTGCTCCTCCGGTTTTCTTTTCGCGCTGTCGTTCGGACGGTTGCTGATAAGCTCACCCGGACGGTCTTCACGGCCAATGTGGAAGGCCACTACCAGGCCCGCCAGCAGCAGCATGGACGCCAGTTCAACCGCCAGAACATACGGGCCAAACAGGGCGATACCCACTTCTTTCGCGCTGATGGGATTGCCGTCGATACCCTGGTCGTTGAGGCCCAGAATGGCGTACACCATCACCGCCAGCAGAACAGCGGAGAGGATCGCCGGGCCAATCCAGATTTGCGGCTTCAGCCACTCGCGTTCCTGGGCAATTTCTGCCCCACCGAGGTTCAGCATCATCACCACAAACACGAACAGCACCATGATGGCCCCGGCGTAAACGATGATCTCCAGCGCCCCGGCGAAGTACGCGCCCAGCGAGAAGAAGACGCCTGCGATAGCCAGCAGCGAAATGATCAGGTACAGCAAGGCGTGTACCGGATTCGTGTGCGTTATAACCCGCAACGTCGCGAGGATGGCGATAAGGCCACAGATATAAAAAGCGAATTCCATTGCCCCTCTCCTTAAGGTAACAGGCTCTTGACGTCGATAGGCTTGGCTTCGTTCTCTGCTTCGCCTTTATCTTTGCCGTCGATTGCCATACCCGCCATCCGGTAGAAGTTATATTCCGGGTATTTACCCGGGCCGGAAATCAGCAGATCCTCTTTTTCGTACACCAGATCCTGACGTTTGTACTCGCCCAGTTCAAAGTCCGGGGTCAACTGAATCGCCGTGGTCGGGCACGCTTCTTCGCACAGGCCGCAGAAAATACAGCGTGAGAAGTTGATGCGGAAAAACTCCGGATACCAGCGGCCATCTTTGGTTTCTGCTTTCTGCAGTGAGATACAGCCCACCGGGCATGCTACCGCACACAGGTTACAGGCCACGCAACGCTCTTCGCCGTCCGGGTCGCGCGTCAGCACGATACGGCCACGATAACGCGGCGGCAGATAAACCGGCTCTTCCGGGTACATTTGCGTTTCGCGTTTGGCGAACGCATGCAGGCCGATCATCCAGATACTGCGTACCTGGGTGCCGAAACCTACCAATAATTCTTTTAAGGTCATGGTCTATTCGCCCCTTATGGCTGCTGCCAGAGAATGACAGCCGCCGTTACCAGCAAGTTGATTAGCGTCAGCGGCAGACAAATTTTCCAGCCGAAGGACATTACCTGGTCATAACGCGGACGCGGTAATGAGGCGCGAATCAAAATGAACATCATCATGAAGAACGCGGTTTTGATCGCGAACCAGATGAACGGCGGTAAGAACGGGCCTTGCCAGCCACCGAAGAACAGGGTCACCATCATGGCCGAAATGGTCACGATACCGATGTATTCCCCCACGAAGAACAGACCGAATTTCATACCGGAATATTCAATGTGGTAACCATCCGCCAGTTCCTGCTCGGCTTCAGGTTGGTCAAACGGGTGACGGTGGCACACTGCCACGCCCGCGATAGCGAAGGTCACAAAACCAAAGAACTGCGGGATAACGTTCCAGATGTCGGCCTGGTTGTTGACGATGTCGGTCATGTTAAATGAACCGGCCTGCGCCACCACGCCCATCAGGGAGAGTCCGAGGAACACTTCATAGCTCAGCGTCTGGGCGGAGGCACGCATCGCGCCCAGCAGGGAGTATTTGTTGTTGCTCGACCAGCCTGCGAACAGCACGGCGTAAACCGCCAGCCCTGCCATCATCAGGAAGAACAGAATGCCGATGTTCAGGTCAGCCACTACCCATGTCGGGCTCACTGGCACAATGGCAAACGCCAGAAGCAGCGAAGTAAAAGCGATCATTGGTGCCAGGGTAAAGATGACGCGATCCGAGAATTTCGGGATCCAGTCCTCTTTAAAGAACATCTTGATCATGTCCGCCACCAGCTGGAGCGAGCCGCCCCAGCCTACGCGGTTCGGCCCATAACGGTTCTGGAACAGACCGAGCAGACGACGTTCACCGAAGCTCATAAACGCACCGCAGGTGACAACCACCAGCAGGATGACCACCGCCTTGAGAATAGTGAGCAGGATCTCAATCAGATCCGGTGTTAACCAACTCATTGCTGTGCCTCCTGCAGATTTTCAAGACGTCCACCGGCCAGCACCGGCGCGATGCCAGGCATACCCATCGGTAATCCCACCTGCCCTGCCGTCAGACCTTCAGAAATCACCAGCGGCAGCGTGACGGTTTGGCCGTCATAGCTGAACGCGATTTTCGCGCCTGCGTTAACGCCAAGTTTCGCGGCGTCCGCCGGGTTCAGCGCAATATACGGTTGCGGCATACGCGACTGGAAGACCGGAGAACGCTGTGACATCTCGTCGCTACCAAACAGATGATAGTACGGCGCGATACGCCATTTGCCCTCTTCCGCCTGGAAGCTTGCCGGAACGGTGGTGAAGTAATCGAGACCGTTTTCAGACGCTTCAATCAGACGCACACCCGGATCGCCATGACGCAGGTGACCGCCCACTTCGGCCTGGAACTTGTTCCATGCCTGCGGGGAGTTCCAGCCCGGTGCCCATGCAAACGGAATTTGCGAGCGCGGCGCGCCTGGTTGGTTGTTCCCTTCCATAGAGAAGGCGAACATGGTGTCTTTATCCTGCGGCTGACGCGGTTCGTGCACGCTGATATTGGCACGCATCGCGGTACGACCGCTGTAACGGTGCGGTTCACGCGCCAGTTTCTGGCCGCGAATACGGAAGGTCGCATCCGGCGCAGCATCTTTGATGCCTGCCAGTTGCGGCAATTTTTCGACAACCGCGTCGATGACGTGGTCAAGCTGCGTCCAGTCCACTTCACGGCTCTGTACTGTGCTGTGCAGGGAGTGCAGCCAGCGCCAGCTTTCCAGCATCACGGTGTTGCTGTCGTAATACGCCGGGTCATAAACCTGGAAGAAGCGCTGTGCGCGGCCTTCGTTGTTGATAACCGTACCATCGCTTTCGGCAAAACTTGCCGCAGGCAGCACCAGGTGCGCTTTTTCCATAATCGCCGTGCGTTGATGATCAATCACCATCACCAGCGGCGCTTTGGAGAGTGCGGCATCCACACGGGTCGCGGAAGCGTGACGATGCAGGTCGTTTTCCAGCACGATAACCGCATCCGCCGCGCCGCTTTCCAGCTCGTTCAGTGCGTCATCAAGGGAACCGCCGCCAATCATCCCGAGGCCCATGCTGTTCACGGCGCGGGCAACCATGGTGATGCCCACGTCAGCGCCACGGGTTTTCAGTGCTTTTGCTACGTTTGCTGCCGCCTGAATGACATCCGCGCTTCCGGCGTTGGTGCCGGAAATAATCAGCGGTTTCTTCGCGCCAGCCAGTGCCTGAACCACGACATCAATTTTGTTCTGCAGGTCGCGATCGATACCCTCTACCGCCGGGGCGCTGTTATCCAGGGCGTGGGCGATAGCGAAACCGAAGCGCGCCTGATCTTCAACCGGTGCGCGATACGTCCATGCCGCAATGTCATCCAGACGGGTGTTATCGACGTTGGTGACAAACAGCGGGTGCTTCGCACGCTGACCAATGTTGAGGATTGCCGCAATCTGCCAGTCGGCCACTTTCTGCGCCGCCGCCATTTCGCGTGCTTTACCTTTCACCGCCTGACGAACAGCGAGCGCTACGCGTGCGCCAGTCTGGGTGATATCTTCGCCCAGAATCAGCACCGCATCGTAAGACTCGATTTCACGCAGCGCCGGCGTGTGAACGCCGCCTTCACGCAGCACGGTCAGTGCCAGTTGCAGACGTTCCTGCTCCGCTTTCGCGATGCCGGTATAGAAGTTCTCTGCACCCACCAGTTCACGCAGCGCGAAGTTGCTTTCCACGCTGGCACGCGGGGAGCCGATACCAATCACTTTCTTCGACTGACGCAGAATATCCGCCGCGCCCTGCATCGCCTGCTCGGCGTTGAGGGTAATGACGTCGTTGCCGCGCAGTTGTTCTGGCTGGCGTGGACGATCTTTCAGGTTCACGTAGCCATAACCGAAACGACCACGGTCACAGAGGAAGTAGTGGTTTACGGTACCGTTATAACGGTTTTCAATGCGACGCAGTTCACCGTAGCGCTCGCCCGGGCTGGTGTTACAACCGATGGAGCACTGCTGGCAGATGCTTGGCGCAAACTGCATGTCCCATTTACGGTTGTAACGCTCGGAGTGCGTTTTGTCGGTGAAGACGCCGGTCGGGCAAATTTCGACCAGGTTACCGGAGAACTCGCTTTCCAGCGTGCCGTCTTCCGGGCGACCAAAGTAGACGTTGTCATGTGCGCCATAAACGCCCAGATCGGTACCGTCTGCATAATCTTTGTAGTAACGCACGCAGCGGTAACAGGCGATACAGCGGTTCATTTCGTGAGAGATGAACGGCCCCAAATCCTGATTGCGGTGGGTACGTTTGGTGAAACGGTAGCGACGGAAGCTGTGGCCGGTCATCACGGTCATATCCTGAAGGTGGCAGTTACCGCCCTCTTCACAGACCGGACAGTCGTGCGGGTGGTTGGTCATCAACCACTCGACCACGCTCTCACGGAACTGCTTCGCTTCGTCGTCATCAATAGAAATAAAGGTGCCATCGGTGGCCGGTGTCATACAGGACATCACCAGGCGGCCACGCGTGTCTTCCGCGTTTTGATATTGCTTCACCGCACACTGGCGGCAAGCGCCGACGCTGCCCAGCGCCGGATGCCAGCAAAAGTACGGAATATCAAGGCCGAGGGAGAGACACGCCTGTAGCAGGTTGTCCGCCCCGTTGACCTCATATTCTTTGCCGTCTACATGAATTGTAGCCATTAGCATGCTTCCAGTTTTCTCAGTCAGAGACTGAGCGTTAATCGAAACCTTACCCCTCACCCTAACCCTCTCCCTTAGGGAGAGGCGACAGAATGTGCGCGTTTTAAACCCGGCACTGGTTTTCTCCCTCTCCCTTAGGGAGAGGGCGGGGTGAGGGTGAAAATTACCAGCGCGTCTTAAGCAGGTTCGGCTGAATCCCATGAATCGCATGGGTGTTGCTGAACTGCTGCTTGATGCCCGCTTCAAATTCTTCGCGGAAGTATTTAATCGCGCTCTGCAGCGGTTCTACCGCGCCAGGTGCGTGCGCACAGAATGTTTTACCCGGGCCCAGGAATCGACACAGTTGCTCAAGTGTCTCGATATCGCCCGGTTGGCCTTCGCCTTTTTCCAGCGCGCGCAGAATTTTCACGCTCCACGGCAGGCCGTCACGGCATGGCGTACACCAGCCGCAGGACTCACGGGCGAAGAACTCTTCCAGGTTACGCACCAGGCCAACCATGCCAATTTCATGGTCGACGGCCATCGCCAGCGCCGTACCCAGACGGCTGCCCGCTTTACCGATGCTTTCGAACTCCATCGGCAGGTCGAGATGCGCTTCGGTGAGGAAGTCAGTTCCCGCCCCCCCTGGCTGCCAGGCTTTGAATTTGAGGCCATCGCGCATGCCGCCCGCGTAATCTTCGAGAATTTCACGCGCGGTCGTGCCGAATGGCAGTTCCCACAGACCCGGATTTTTCACGCGCCCGGAGAAGCCCATCAGCTTGGTACCCGCATCTTTACTTTTCGAGATGTTCTGGTACCACTCCACGCCGTTCGCGAGGATGGCCGGGACGTTACACAGGGTTTCCACGTTGTTAACGCAGGTCGGTTTGCCCCATGCGCCAGAGGTCGCCGGGAATGGCGGTTTGGAACGTGGATTGGCGCGACGCCCTTCGAGGGAGTTGATCAGCGCGGTTTCTTCACCGCAGATATAACGCCCTGCCCCGGTGTGCACGAACAGTTCAAAATCAAACCCGGTGCCCATGATGTTTTTGCCAAGCAAGCCGGCTTCGGTTGCTTCAGCAATCGCGCGGCGCAGATGCACCGCCGCTTCAACGTATTCACCACGCAGGAAGATGTAACCACGATACGCTTTCAGCGCAAACGCGGAGATCAGCATGCCTTCCACCAGCAGGTGCGGCAGTTGCTCCATCAGCAGACGGTCTTTGTAGGTGCCGGGTTCCATTTCATCGGCGTTACACAGCAGGTAACGGATGTTCATGGATTCGTCTTTCGGCATCAGGCTCCATTTCAGGCCGGTAGAGAAGCCTGCACCGCCGCGCCCTTTCAGGCCAGCGTCTTTCACCTGGTTGACGATTTCGTCTGGCGACAGCCCGGTCAACGCTTTACGCGCGCCCTCGTAACCGTTTTTGCTACGGTATTCATCCAGCCAGACCGGCTGTTTGTCATCACGCAGACGCCAGGTCAGCGGATGCGTTTCGGGAGTACGGATAACGTTTTTCATTTATACCGCTCCAGTAGTTCAGGAATGGCTTCCGGCGTCAGATGGCTGTGAGTATCCTCATCAATCATCATGTTTGGCCCTTTATCGCAGTTCCCCAGGCAGCAGGTCGGCAGCAGCGTAAAGCGACCGTCAAAGGTCGTCTGCCCCGGTTTGATGTTGAGCTTTTGCTCCAGCGCCGCCTGGATCCCCTGGTAACCCGTGATGTGGCACACCACGCTGTCGC
This sequence comes from Pseudocitrobacter faecalis, assembly GCA_003315335.1. Taxonomy (GTDB): domain Bacteria; phylum Pseudomonadota; class Gammaproteobacteria; order Enterobacterales; family Enterobacteriaceae; genus Pseudocitrobacter; species Pseudocitrobacter faecalis. The sequence goes on along the minus strand of QNRL01000004.1, from coordinate 328,508 downwards.
AGTAACGGATCACGTGACGGCCCACCGGCTGGCGGAAGATCTGGCTGTAGAACGTTGCCACGCCTTCGACATCACTTGCCGGAATACCCAGCACATCGGCGATCGCGTGGATCGCGCCGTCCGGTACCCAGCCACGCTGTTTCTGGACAATTTTCAGCGCTTCGATGGACGCCGCACGCGGGTCTTCGTAGTGGTGCTTCTCGTGCTCTATCGCTTCACGCTCTGCCGCACTCAGCTCAAAAGCCTCGGTTTGTGGTTGTTGATTCTCGTGCATAATTAGCGGTCCACGTCTGACATAACAAAATCGATACTACCCAGATAGACGATAAGGTCTGATACCAGGCTGCCACGGATAGCCGACGGAATCTGCTGAAGATGCGCATAGCTCGGCGTGCGGATACGGGTACGGTAGCTCATGGTGCTGCCGTCGCTGGTCAGGTAGTAACTGTTAATACCCTTGGTCGCTTCCACCATCTGGAACGATTCCTGCGCCGGCATAACCGGGCCCCAGGAAACCTGCAGGAAGTGGGTGATCAGGGTTTCGATATGTTGCAGCGTGCGCTCTTTCGGCGGCGGCGTGGTCAGCGGGTGATCCGCTTTGAACGGGCCTTCCGGCATGTTGTCGAGGCACTGCTGAAGAATACGCAGGCTCTGGCGCAGCTCTTCCACTTTCAACATCACGCGGGTGTAGCAGTCAGAAACGCCACCGCCGGTCGGGATTTCAAAGTCGAAGTTTTCATAGCCAGAATATGGACGCCATTTACGCACGTCGAAACCGATACCGGTCGCGCGCAGGCCAGCACCGGTGGTGCCCCACTCAAGCGCTTCTTTTGCGGTATAGGCGGCAACGCCTTTAGAGCGGCCAATCAGGATAGTGTTACGCAGCGCGGCTTTCTCGTAAGAGTCGAGACGCTTCGGCATCCACTCCAGGAATTCGCGCAGCAGGCGATCCCAGCCTTTCGGCAGGTCGTGCGCGACGCCACCGATACGGAACCACGCTGGGTGCATACGGAAACCGGTAATCGCTTCTACCAGATCGTAAATTTTCTGACGGTCGGTAAAGGCGAAGAACACCGGTGTCATCGCGCCGACGTCCTGAATAAACGTCGAGATGTACAGCAGGTGGCTGTTGATGCGGAACAGTTCGGAAAGCATCACGCGGATTACGTTGACGCGATCCGGCACGGTGATACCCGCCAGTTTTTCAACGGCCAGTACATACGGCATTTCGTTTACGCAGCCGCCGAGGTATTCGATACGGTCGGTATACGGAATGTAGCTGTGCCAGGACTGGCGTTCGCCCATTTTCTCCGCGCCACGGTGGTGGTAACCCACGTCAGGCACACAGTCGACGATCTCTTCGCCATCAAGCTGCAGGATAATACGGAATGCACCGTGCGCAGACGGGTGGTTCGGGCCGAGGTTGAGGAACATAAAGTCCTCGTTTTCGGTACCGCGCTTCATGCCCCACTCTTCCGGTTTGAAGGTCAACGCCTCCATTTCCAAATCCTGCTTGGCTTTAGTCAGCTCAAACGGATCGAATTCGGTTGCGCGCGCCGGGTAGTCTTTACGCAGCGGGTGACCTTTCCAGGTATTCGGCATCATGATACGACGCAGATTCGGGTGGCCGTTAAAAGTAATGCCAAACATCTCCCAGGTTTCACGCTCATACCAGTTGGCGTTAGGGAAGAGTTTGGTGAAGGTCGGCACGTTCAGGTCGTTTTCAGACAACGCCACCTTGAGCATAATATCGCTATTACGTTCAATGGAGATGAGATGGTAGAAAACGGAAAAATCCGCCGCGGGTAAGCCCTGGCGGTGCGTGCGAAGACGTTCGTCCATGCCATGTAAATCAAACAGCATGACGTAAGGCTTAGGCAGTTTCTTCAGGAAGTCGCCGACTTCCAGCAGCTGTTCGCGCTTGACCCAAACGACGGGAACCCCGGTGCGGGTCGCCTGAACGGTAAAAGCATCCGGCCCAAAACGGTTGCGCAGTTCGCCGATGACCGGATCATCAAGGTGATCGCGGGTTTGCCATCCGGCTGCGTCATGCGCGGTTAAATCGGTCATATTGTTCACCATTGCAAAAGGTCCGTGGTGACTGCTGACGAGGCTTCGCGCTGTTGTAGATTGATTTGCGAAGTTTTTATCCCGTCTGCAGGCGCAAATTAAATCTCGTCAGGCGTGCGCAGGTTGGTCACTGCAATTCGTTCGCCGCGTTTACGCTCGCGTTCCGACTGCATATTGGCGCGATAAACGCCCTGATCGCCTACTACCCATGACAACGGGCGGCGTTCTTTACCGATTGACTCCTGCAGCAGCATCAGCGCCTGCATATAGGCTTCCGGACGCGGTGGGCAGCCCGGGATGTAAACATCAACCGGAATAAACTTATCCACGCCCTGTACAACGGAGTAAATGTCATACATACCGCCAGAGTTCGCGCAGGCGCCCATTGAGATAACCCACTTCGGTTCCAGCATCTGTTCGTACAGGCGCTGAATAACCGGAGCCATCTTGGTGAAGCACGTGCCCGCCACCACCATCAGGTCAGCCTGACGCGGAGAAGCACGCAGCACTTCCGCACCGAAACGCGCCACGTCATGCACCGCAGTGAAGGACGTCACCATCTCAACGTAGCAGCAAGAGAGACCAAAGTTGTAAGGCCAGATGGAGTTTTTGCGACCCCAGTTGACCATATCGTGCATCGCGTGTTCGAGCTTGCCCATATACACGCTTTTGTTAACTTCCTGCTCCAGGGGATCGGTAACAATCTCCTGTTTTTGCAGGGGATAACGGTCGTTCTCACCGTTAGGATCTATGCGGGTGAGCGTATAATCCATCGTATTGCCTCGCTTTTACTGCGTATTACGGTTAGTGACGCTGTCAGTATCAGAGTTAACCAGGGTGCGGCGAGAACGCGCAGGCGTCCAGTCAAGTGCGCCAACACGAACGAGGTAAACCAGACCAGCCAGTAGCACCAAAATGAAAATTGCGGCTTCGATAAACCCTACCCAGCCACTTTCGCGGATAGACGTTGACCAGGCGAAAAGGTAGAGCGCTTCCACGTCGAAGATGACGAAGAACATAGCGACCAGATAAAACTTCGCGGACATGCGCAGGCGTGCGGTACCGACAGAATCGATACCCGATTCAAACGGCGTGTTTTTACTTCTTGCGCGCGCGCGACCGCCGAGATACCAACCGCCAATCAGCATGAGGCAGCAAAGGCCGATGGCAATGACCAGAAAGATAGCGAATGCCCAGTGATGAGCGATGATTTCAGTGGATGTTGACATACGCACAGCTTTACCAAATAGGTAGCATAACCACGTCTGCTCTTACCGGCAGATGGACGCTACATTGATTCATGGGGAGGATTAAAAAACCAGCAAAACGGCCAGAATCACAGCATAGACCGAAAAAATTTGAGGTTTTTTACTCCTTTCGATAACCTTTTGTCAACTTTAACAAAGGTTTCATCACATTAATTTACATCAATTCCATTTCATTAACATTACGTGCCCTTTGCGGCATTTCGACTCATGTCACCCTCCGGATTGAGTGCTGGTGAATCGTGTCCGTTTTCGAACAATAACAATTAGTACCCTTCTATTTTGACAGGAATTTCACACGATTCCTCCCCCTCTGGAGGAGTATTTTCTTGATCTAAGACACGGTTCTGTTAATTCGGCCTGAAAAACAGCAACAAAACACCCGGTTTTTTAACATTAGCAGGATATGTTAAAAGTGGATCACAATTGACCTAAATAGCGGCAAAAAACCATTTAATTAACTGATTGTATTACAAATAGTAAAAAGCATTAATTGCCAAAAGCATTAGCGCAGGCGAAAAAAAAGCCACTGGATGGCTTTCGCTGGCCAGTGACTCTTTTTTACACTTACAATTTGTTACCAGTTTTCTGCGAGGTTGTTACTCAATGACCTCGTCATCAGCATGGGAATTATCTCCCCCTTCCAGGGTATAGAGCGTGCTCTGTGTCCAGGGCTTGATGCTCGTCTCAACCGACTGGAAGATCATCTGCATTAATTCATTTGGATTCTGCACGTTACAGCTTAGTAAATATTCGGTATCTGGCAATACCGGCATTTTATCGGCACGACCCAGCACGCGCAGTTCCGGACTCATCATCTCGACCGGCCTTGCCGTCACACCGAGTCCCGCCTTCACCGCGGCGCGCACCGCTGACGGAGTAGAGGCCACATACGCCAGTCGCCACGGCACATTTGCCGCATCCAAAGTAGAGATGATCATATCGCGGAACGGGCTTGGATCATCAAGCAACACCAGCGGTACGGGCTCTCCTGGTCGCAGAGCGAATTCAGCAGCGCAGTACCAGTGCGTCGGTGAGGTGCGTAACACCGTCGAGTGGAACGCATCAATTCGATGCGTGGTGAGTACCAGGTCGACCTCATTCTTGTGGAGCATGTCTGCCATATCCGCGTGTCGCTTAACGCGCACATCCAGCCCAAGCTTTGGCCAGGCAGAGCTAATACGGTTGAGCAGGAATGGCAGAATGGTATCCGCTGATTCATCGGAGGAACCAATCGTCAGTTGCCCCTGAAGCGTACTGAACATCAGCGATGTGCAGGCTTCATCATTAAAGCGCAGAATTTTACGTGCATAGCCTAATAACTGGATACCGTGCTCGGTTAACAGTTTATTACGACCATGACGGGCAAAAAGTTCTTTGCCAACAAGTTGTTCCAGCCGCTGCATTTGCTGGCTAACGGCGGATTGGGTGCGACAAACGGCTGCTGCTGCTGCGGCAAAAGTGCTTAAATCGGCGACCGCAACAAATGTTCTCAGCAGATCGAGGTCGAGGTTAAGTATCGGACGATTTGCATTTATCATATTTATTCACTTACAGGTCGCTAAGGCTAACCTGCCTTGTTGATGCCGCGCTCTGAAATCAGGCTCATCCTTTTAAAAGCCCATCCTTCGGCATGATGCAACCGAATGACTGCCTGACGGAGCGGTATTACATTAAAATTGTCTGCCTCCCATCGGGTGACAGTCCCCTCTGCGATAAAGTGTTTATCTTCAGGTGTGAGACTATTCTTCTCAGTACCTTTGTGTGTGCTCTTTCAAAATCCGGTTATCTGGCCAGTCTATATAATGCTGACTACCCAATAATACCGGAGGGAAACGAATGATTAAAAACTGTTTAATAACATCATGTTGTCTGTTTGCAGCGATAATCACTCACAAGAATGATGAATGAATGCACGCGATAACATCATTATCCTAACCTAAATCCATTATATTTATAAGTATTAATAAGTAAGATCTTTAGGCAAAAATTCCATTAAAATCAAAATGCTTTAATAAAACTAACAATTCTTAAGGATTACTTTGCAATTTAAAATAAAACATTAATGACCCTCCGAAGCGTTCATTAACAATGATTAACATTGAATTCACAGCGAAATGTATTAGTCATGATGTATATGTTTCATGAATTCATTCACAATTAATATTACTAAAGCATTGCTAAAGTATATCGCGACACGTTTACCGCCTGACTTCACAACTTCGATTTTAATCAGTTGAAAAAACTGCCAATCCACCACCCTCCCACACATGACGCTATCAAACAATAAATTAACAAAACATACAATCCGTGATATCGCTTAATTATAGTTAAATAGAATGTGCTGCAACATTAGCACTGGCAAAATCTTCTCCTGTTGACCCTTCAAAAAACCGGTGATGCGGAGTACATTATTCCGAGCTGACTTCCATGGCTGGGAGTGGCGATAACAGCTAAAAGGTTAAAGGTTCATGTCCCCCATCGAAAAATCCAGCAAGTTAGACAACGTCTGTTACGACATCCGTGGCCCGGTTCTGAAAGAGGCCAAACGCCTTGAAGAAGAAGGCAATAAGGTTCTGAAGCTCAATATCGGCAACCCGGCCCCCTTCGGGTTCGACGCGCCGGATGAAATTCTGGTCGATGTGATCCGCAACCTGCCGACGGCGCAAGGTTATTGCGACTCCAAAGGGCTCTACTCGGCCCGTAAAGCTATCATGCAACACTACCAGGCACGCGGCATGCGCGACGTGACGGTAGAAGATATTTACATCGGTAATGGTGTATCTGAACTTATTGTGCAGGCAATGCAGGCCTTACTGAATAGCGGCGATGAAATGCTGGTGCCGGCACCAGATTACCCGTTATGGACAGCTGCGGTATCACTTTCAGGTGGCAATGCGGTGCACTATCTGTGCGATGAATCCGCAGGCTGGTTCCCGGATCTCGCTGATATACGCGCTAAAATCACCCCGCGTACCCGCGGCATTGTGATCATCAACCCGAACAACCCAACCGGCGCGGTCTATTCCAAAGAGCTGCTGCTGGAGATCGTCGAGCTTGCCCGCGAACACAACCTGATCATCTTCGCTGACGAAATCTACGATAAGATCCTCTACGATCACGCTCAGCACCACTCTATCGCCGCACTGGCCCCAGATTTGCTGACCGTAACGTTTAACGGCTTGTCAAAAACCTATCGCGTGGCGGGCTTCCGCCAGGGCTGGATGGTACTGAACGGGCCGAAAAAGCATGCGAAGGGTTATATTGAAGGGCTGGAAATGCTGGCCTCAATGCGTCTGTGTGCCAACGTTCCCGCGCAGCACGCCATCCAGACGGCGCTTGGCGGTTATCAGAGCATCAGCGAATTTATCGTACCGGGTGGTCGTCTGTATGAACAGCGTAACCGCGCGTGGGAACTGATTAACGAGATCCCGGGCGTGTCCTGTGTGAAGCCTGACGGCGCGCTCTACATGTTCCCGAAAATCGATGCGAAACGCTTTAACATTCACGACGACCAGAAAATGGTGCTCGACTTCCTGCTACAGGAAAAAGTGCTGCTGGTTCAGGGAACGGCGTTTAACTGGCCGTGGCCGGACCACGTGCGTATCGTCACGCTGCCGCGCATTGACGATCTGGAAATGTCGATATCCCGCTTTGGTCGCTTCCTGTCGGGCTACCGCCAGGCGTAAGACGTTGGCCGGATTTGCATCCGGCCCTCATCTCAGCGCACAATGATCCTTACTGATGTTACCGAGTAAGGGTCGTTATGAATCAGAGTCATTTTTTTGCCCACCTCTCCCGCCTGAAGTTAATCAACCGCTGGCCATTGATGCGCAACGTGCGCACGGAAAACGTCTCTGAACACAGTTTGCAGGTGGCGATGGTTGCCCACGCGCTGGCTGCAATTAAAAACCGCAAATTTGGCGGGCAGGTTAACGCCGAACGCATCGCACTGCTGGCGATGTACCACGATGCATCAGAAGTCCTGACCGGCGATTTACCGACGCCAGTGAAATACTTCAACTCGCAAATCGCTCAGGAATATAAAGCTATTGAGAAGATTGCCCAGCAGAAGCTGGTCGAGATGGTGCCGGAAGAGTTGCAGGATATCTTTGCGCCGCTGATTGATGAACATCAGTACAGTGACGAAGAGAAGTCTATCGTTAAACAAGCCGATGCGCTGTGCGCGTATTTGAAATGTCTGGAAGAGTTATCGGCCGGAAATAACGAATTTTTGCTGGCAAAAGGTCGGCTGGAGAAAACCCTGTCCGAACGGCGTAGTGAAGAGATGGATTATTTTATGGCGGTGTTTGTACCGAGCTTCCATTTGTCGCTGGACGAAATCAGTACCGATTCGCCGCTGTAGTGCGGCCTGTTGTTGCCGGATGGCGCTTATCCGCCACCCGGCTCAATAGCCACTTAAAACGGGAACAATACCGGTATCAGCAGCACGCTGACAATCATCACCAGAATGGTGAACGGTACGCCTATCTTCACGAAATCACTGAAGCTATATTTCCCCGGCCCCAGCACCAGCGTGTTCACCGGCGATGAAACCGGCGTCATAAAGGCCGCCGAGGCCGCCATCGCGACGACCATGGCGAACGGATAAGGTGAAACCCCCATTGATTTCGCTGTCGCCAGCGCAATCGGCGCCATCAATACCGCCGTTGCGGTGTTAGAAATAAACAACCCGATAGTCGCACACATCACAAACAGACAGCCCAGCATCAGGTAAGGCCCCTGCCCGCCGCCGATATCCATCAGCCCTTTCACCACCAAATCAACACCGCCGGTTTTTTGCAGCGCCAGCGCGAACGGCATCATCCCCACTATCAAAATGATGCTCGGCCAGTGGATCGATTTATAGGCGCTTTGCGCATCAATGCAGCGGAATTTCCCCATCAGCAGGCAGGCGATGATCGCCGCAATGGGGTTGGGAATTTCATCTGTCAGCATTAAAGCAACCATCAGCACCAGGCAGAAAATCGCATGCGGAGCCTGACTGTGCGCAGGCGAGGCGTCGCTCACTTCAACCGGCAGGTTAAGCACCACGAAGTCGCGCCCTTTCTGCGCCAGTTGATTGATGAGTTTCCAGTTCCCCACCACCAGTACGATATCGCCAAGTTCCAGCGGGATATCCACCACCGAGCCGTCCAGCGCTTCGCCGTTACGTTTCATCCCCACGACATTCAGACCATAACGGGTACGAAACGCAATTTCGCGCACCGTTTTCCCCAGCAGTTCCGACTCCGGGATCAGCGAGACTTCCGCCATCCCCACATCCAACGCCTGATCGGCAAAGTATTCGCCGCGCAGCACCATCGGCTCAAGCATCTGCTCGGCGCAAAACTCACGCAGGTCAACGTCTGCCGCGGACATATCAATCAGCAGCACATCGCGCGCGCGGAATTCCGATACCCCGTTAACGTTCACGATTACCCGGCGAAAACGACGCCAGCGCTCAACGCCGATAACGTTCGCGCCGTAGCGTTCACGCAGTTTCAGGTCATCGAGTCGCTGACCAATCATTGGCGAGCCGGGGCGAATCGCCAGCCGACGTGCGCGCCCGGTCAGACGGTAGGCTTTGATGAGGTCGCGAAACGAGCTGCGTTTACCGCCATCGCGGGACGATGACGGGTCTTCGCCTTTGAACATAAAGCGCATCAGCAGCATATAAACGATGCCGAGCAGCAGCACGACCAGGCCTATCGGCGTGACGCTGAAGAAACCAAAGCCGTGCAGCCCTTCACGCAGTAATTCACTGTTAACCACCAGGTTCGGCGGCGTTGCCACCAGCGTCATCATACCGCTGATAAGCCCCGCAAAACTGAGTGGCATCATCAGGCGCGACGGCGAGATGTTCATGCGCAGGGATACGCTGAGGACGACGGGGATAAAGATAGCCACAACGCCGGTTGAACTCATAAACGCGCCGAGCCCTGCGACGGTGAGCATCAGATAGACCAGCATCTTGGTTTCACTGCTGCCCGCCACCTGCACCAGCCACGCGCCCATTTTGGTCGCCACGCCGGTACGAACCAGGCCATCGCCGATGATAAACAGGGCGGCAATCAGAATAACGTTGGGATCGCTAAAACCCGAAAAAGCTTCGCTGAGAGTTAAGGTGCCACTTAATACGAAGGCCACAATGACCAACAGCGCAATAGCATCCATGCGCACTTTGCCCATCGCGAACAACACGACCGCGATAGCCAGTAGAGAGAGAACCCAAATCAATTCACCGTTCAAAACACATCCTTGTCAGAAAGATAAGTGATAAGTATTGGCATGATGGCAGAAAAAAGCCCCGTGAATACGGGGCCAAATCATAAGATTATGCTTTTAACGTCACGTCAACAGTGCCGTCGGGCTGTTTAGCAATATTCAGTACATCAAGCGAGGTCAGCACAAAGTCGGCTTCGTTAAGACGTGGCGCATCTGCCGGAACGTTAACCGCAATCACGTGACACCCCGCCGCCAACCCGGAGAGCACACCCGCCGCGGCGTCCTCCACAACCGTGCAATCCTGCGGAGCGAGCCCTAACAGCTCCGCGCCCAGCAGATACGCATCCGGCTCTGGCTTGCCGCGCTTCACGCGCTCGGCAGTGACAAACACCTCCGGCATCGGCAGCCCCGCCGCTTTGTGGCGAGCATGCGCGACCGGGATGGAACCCGATGTAACAATCGCCCACGGAATATGGTTCGCGTTCAGCGTTTCGAGCAACTCAAGCGCGCCTGGCAGTGCAATCACGCCGTCCGTATCGCTGGCTTCAATCTGCTCAAGGCGGGTGAACTCAGCCTGAATCGCCTCTTCAGATTGCCCCGGCATAAAGTGGCGTAGCGAGGTGATCGCTTGTTTACCGTGGATAAAACCGAGGATCTCATCGTGCGGGATCCCGAAGCGATCGCCCCAACTGGACCATGAGCGTTCCACAACCGGCAGAGAATCCACCAGCGTACCGTCCAGATCAAACAGAAAACCTTTACACTGCACAGGCGCCTCCATCAGGCGTTGATGATTTGATTAATTTCGTTGCTGCTCAGGTGGTACTGGCGCGGGCAGGAGTGCCACACGTTCAGCATGCGCTGATACTTATCCCACATTGGGGTCTGGGCGTTAAAGCCGTGCGTACCCGCGTCGAAATGGGTATAGCGGCCTTCAACATTGACCATGAAGCGGACATAGCTCAGGAAGCGGGCTTCAGTCGCCGCGTCAAAGCCCAGGAAGGTGACGCGACGTTCATCGATGGTGTCGGCGTCTTTCAGGTTGGTCCATGAGACGTGCAGCGCGTGATACATCTCCATGATGTCGATAACAATGCGGCAGGTTTCTTCTTTTAACTCACCGAAGTCGCGATCCAGTTCGCGCATTTGCAGGCCAAAACCGCGCTCGATGATAGTCTGCAGACGGCGATAGCGTTCCGCGTTATCGGGATCAAGCATAGTCATCATTTTGTATTGATTGGACAAAATCAGACGTTGAGCATGGGTCATTTCCATTTTTACGACTCCTGTTGCGCTTTGCAGCATAAAAAAAGACACAAACGTTGTGCCTTCTTTTATATGCGTTTTTGATGGTTAATTACAAATCATCAAGGAAAGTTTTATCCAGTTGTTTGAAGGCGCGCTTAAGCGTGTCAGCCAATGCCTGATAATCGGGCTTGCCTTCGACCGGGGCGAGCGCTTGCCCGGCCTCCTGTAATTTTCCCCGCACTTCGTAAAACCACTGCAAGGTGGACGGCGGCAACGGCGTAACAGAGCGTTTTCCCAACCACCATAACCCCTGCATTGGCAGGCTCAGGGCAAACAGCGCGGTAGCGACGGCCGGGCCAAGTTGCCCACCCAGGGCAATTTGCCAGCACAGCGTAAAGACCGCGACCGGCGGCATAAAGCGGATAGCGTGGCGAGTGATACGGATGGCGCGGTTTTCAATAAACACCGGCGCAAGGCGTTTTTCCAGCGGCCACGTCTTAGAGTAGTGCTGCCCCCGGCGGAACAAACTAAAAAAACTGACCGAGCGATTTTCGGGCGTCGACATGGCTTACCTCAACTTCACATATAAAAATTAAAAAATTCGTGCAAATCCACAACTGGGTATGACAACGTTCAAAACATTTTGGCATACACCCTGCAATCGGGTATCCTGTGCCAGCCTGAGATGAGGGCTAGTCTATCTCGTCCAGTCCGTCAAATTATCGCATATTCTGCCATTGGCTGAAAAATATGCAAAATGACTTAGAATCAATATGTATTTCTTTCATCCTGCCTCAAAATCGATTCAGGCATGATGTTAATCATAAATGTCAGCTTCATCCTGCGCTACGCTTTGTGACTCCTGACGTTTTTTTAGCCACGTATCATAAATAGGTACTTCCATGTCGAGTAAGTTAGTACTGGTTCTGAACTGCGGTAGCTCCTCACTGAAATTTGCCATCATCGATGCACTGAACGGTGACGAGTACCTCTCTGGTTTGGCCGAATGTTTCCATCTTCCTGAAGCACGTATAAAATGGAAAATGGACGGCAGCAAACAAGAAGCGGCTTTAGGTGCAGGCGCCGCTCACAGTGAAGCGCTGAACTTTATCGTTAACACTATTCTGGCACAAAAACCAGAACTGTCTGCACAGCTGACTGCGATTGGTCACCGTATCGTACACGGCGGCGAGAAGTACACCAGCTCCGTTGTTATCGACGAATCCGTCATCCAGGGCATCAAAGACTCCGCCTCTTTTGCTCCGCTGCATAACCCGGCTCACCTGATCGGTATCGCCGAAGCGCTGAAATCCTTCCCGAATCTGAAAGACAAAAACGTGGCTGTATTCGACACCGCGTTCCATCAGACCATGCCGGAAGAATCTTACCTCTATGCTCTGCCGTACAGCCTGTACAAAGAGCATGGCGTTCGTCGCTACGGCGCACACGGCACCAGCCACTTCTTCGTGACTCAGGAAGCGGCCAAAATGTTGAACAAACCGGTTGAAGAACTGAACATCATCACCTGCCACCTGGGCAACGGTGGTTCTGTTTCTGCAATCCGTAACGGCAAATGCGTTGACACCTCTATGGGTCTGACGCCGCTGGAAGGTCTGGTTATGGGTACGCGCTCTGGCGACATCGACCCGGCTATCATCTTCCACCTGCACGACACCCTGGGCATGAGCGTTGACGCTATCAACAAAATGCTGACCAAAGAGTCTGGCCTGCTGGGTCTGACCGAAGTCACCAGCGACTGCCGTTATGTTGAAGACAACTACCAGGAGAAAGCAGACGCTAAACGTGCAATGGACGTTTACTGCCACCGTCTGGCGAAATACATCGGTTCTTACACTGCACTGATGGACGGCCGTCTGGACGCTGTTGTCTTCACCGGTGGTATCGGTGAAAACGCCGCGATGGTTCGCGAACTCTCCCTGGGTAAACTGGGCGTTCTGGGCTTCGAAGTTGATCACGAACGTAACCTGGCTGCACGTTTCGGTAAATCTGGTTTCATCAACAAAGAAGGCACCCGCCCTGCTGTTGTGATCCCGACCAACGAAGAGCTGGTTATCGCGCAAGACGCCTGCCGTCTGACCGCCTGATTCCACACCGCCAGCAATGCTGGCGGTGCTGTTTTGTGCCCGCCCAAATCGGCGGCAACGAGCAAAAGAGGATAAACCGTGTCCCGTATTATCATGCTTATTCCTACCGGAACCAGCGTCGGCCTGACCAGCGTCAGCCTGGGCGTCATCCGTGCTATGGAACGTAAAGGCGTTCGTCTGAGCGTCTTCAAACCTATCGCTCAACCGCGTACCGGTGGCGATGCACCAGACCAGACCACCACTATCGTGCGTGCGAACTCTGCTATCCCGGCGGCTGAACCGCTGAAGATGAGCCACGTTGAGACTCTGCTGTCCAGCAATCAGAAAGATGTCCTGATGGAAGAGATCATCGCTAACTATCACGCGAATACTAAAGACGCGGAAGTGGTTCTGGTAGAAGGTTTAGTGCCGACGCGCAAACATCAGTTTGCTCAGTCTCTGAACTATGAAATCGCTAAAACGCTGAATGCAGAAATCGTCTTTGTGATGTCTCAGGGTACTGATACCCAGGAACAGATCAACGAACGCATTGAACTGACTCGCAGCAGCTTCGGCGGCGCGAAAAACACCAACATCACCGGCGTTATCGTTAACAAACTGAATGCCCCGGTTGATGAGCAGGGCCGTACTCGCCCGGATCTGTCCGAAATCTTCGACGACTCCACCACGGCAAAAGTGATTAAAGTCGATCCTGCTAAGTTGAGCTCTGCCAGCTCTCTGCCGGTTCTGGGCGCGATTCCGTGGAGTTTCGATCTGATCGCGACTCGCGCAATCGACATGGCGCGTCACCTGAACGCGACCATCATCAATGAAGGCGACATCAAGACTCGCCGCGTGAAATCCGTGACCTTCTGTGCACGTAGCATCCCGCACATGCTGGAACACTTCCGTCCGGGTTCACTGCTGGTGACCTCCGCAGACCGTCCTGACGTTCTGGTTGCCGCTTGTCTCGCAGCCATGAACGGCGTTGAGATCGGCGCGCTGGTTCTGACCGGTGGCTATGAAATGGACGCACGCATCAGCAAACTGTGCGAACGTGCCTTCGCGACTGGCCTGCCGGTATTCATGGTGAACACCAACACCTGGCAGACCTCTCTGAGCCTGCAGAGCTTCAACCTGGAAGTCCCGGTTGACGATCACGAGCGTATTGAGAAAGTTCAGGAATACGTTGCTAACTATATCAACGCTGACTGGATCGAGTCTCTGACCGCGACCTCCGAGCGCAGCCGCCGTCTGTCTCCGCCGGCATTCCGTTATCAGCTCACCGAGCTGGCGCGTAAAGCCGGTAAACGTGTTGTTCTGCCTGAAGGCGACGAACCGCGTACCGTTAAAGCGGCTGCTATCTGTGCTGAACGTGGTATCGCAACCTGCGTGCTGCTGGGTAACCCGGATGAAATCAATCGTGTTGCTGCAGCGCAGGGCGTTGAACTGGGCGCTGGTGTAGAAATCGTTGACCCGGATGTGGTTCGCGAAAGCTATGTTGCGCGTCTGGTTGAACTGCGTAAAAACAAAGGCATGACCGAAACCGTTGCCCGCGAACAGCTGGAAGACAACGTGGTTCTTGGTACCCTGATGCTGGAGCAGGACGACGTTGACGGCCTGGTTTCCGGTGCCGTTCACACGACTGCGAACACCATCCGTCCGCCGCTGCAGCTTATTAAAACTGCGCCAGGCAGCTCGCTGGTTTCCTCTGTGTTCTTCATGCTGCTGCCAGAACAGGTTTATGTTTACGGTGACTGCGCGATCAACCCGGATCCGACTGCTGAACAACTGGCAGAAATCGCGATTCAGTCCGCTGATTCCGCTACTGCATTTGGTATCGAACCGCGCGTTGCGATGCTCTCCTACTCCACCGGTACCTCTGGTGCAGGTAGCGACGTAGAGAAAGTTCGCGAAGCGACTCGTCTGGCGCAGGAAAAACGTCCTGACCTGATGATCGACGGCCCGCTGCAGTATGACGCCGCGGTGATGGCTGACGTTGCGAAATCTAAAGCGCCGAACTCCCCGGTTGCCGGTCGCGCTACCGTGTTCATCTTCCCGGATCTGAACACCGGTAACACCACCTATAAAGCGGTTCAGCGTTCTGCCGACCTGATCTCTATCGGGCCGATGCTGCAAGGCATGCGCAAACCGGTTAACGACCTGTCTCGTGGCGCACTGGTTGACGATATCGTCTACACCATCGCGCTGACCGCGATTCAGTCGGCTCAGCAGGACTAATATAGTCTGCCGCCCCTTCACCGGGGCGAAAAAAAATCCAGGGGGTTGAACCTCTGGATTTTTTTATGGGCGCGAGACGCCATCACATTTGCCGTACGCTACTCTTTGTCAACCGTTTCAGGCTCATGCGACTGATTCTTCGCATTGCGGCTCATCCACAGCGCCAGCGCTTTTAGCGAGTCTGCGGTAAACTCGTCACAGCGGGCGGTGATCTCTTCCGGCGTCAGCCAGCACACTTCGCTGACCTCTTCTTCCTGCAATGCAAACGGCCCGTGCGACACGCAACTGAACAAGCTTCCCCAAACGCGGCAGTGTTTATCTTCAAAGTAGAACTGCCCATGGTCGGCAAACGGCACACCGGCAATGCCAAGCTCTTCTTCTGCTTCGCGACGCGCGGAGTCCAGCATCTGCTCATCAGACTGCACCACACCGCCTGCCGTCGCATCCAGCAAGCCAGGTTGGTAATCTTTGGTATCGGTGCGACGCTGCACCAGTATCTTGCCCATACCGTCATGAACGACAATATAGGTAGCACGATGACGCAGACATTGAGCCCGCATCTGTTCACGGCTGGCCTGCGCGATAACCTCATTGTCTTCGTTGACGATATCTACCCATTCCGTGCTTGCCAAATGATTCTGCTCGACCATCAGAAAACCTTCTCCAGGAGCGCTCTTGCGGCGCATTTTACGTTTGTCGGCTAAATTACGGGTTAATCACAACCTCTGCAATAACCTGTTGATCATTGAGTGCGAAAACTTGCAATTTATCGCCATCCAGCATGCCGTAACTGGCGACATTTCCGCCTTTCGGAATACTGACCGAACCGGGATTAAACACGAAAATCTCACTGCGCTTCTCGGCAACCGGAAGATGCGTATGCCCGGAGACCAGCACATCGCCTGCCGCCAGCGGCGGGAGGTTATCGGGGCCATAGAGATGACCGTGCGTCAGAAACAAGCGCTGATTTTCTGTCAGGATCTGCTGCCAGGGCGCTGTGATGGGAAAGTGCAACAGCATCTGGTCAACTTCGCTGTCGCAGTTGCCGCGAACGGCAATAATCTGGCTCGCCAGCGGATTGAGGCGTTCGGCTACCTGCGCCGGCGCGTAGCCTTCAGGCAATGCATTCCGCGGCCCGTGATAGAGGATATCGCCAAGGATAACCAACCAGCGGGCACCGCTTTGTGCAAAGAGTGACAATACGCGTTCAGTCGCGGGCAGAGAACCATGAATATCCGATGCAAACATCAGCTTCATTTATCAAATCTCCACACATGAAAACCGTACTATCATAATGGATTCCGTTCGCGTTTTCAGCCTGCGCGTTTTGCTGAAAGCGCAACGTAGCGCAGAACAGAGGAGCGTTGCCACTGGAATTCAGCGTAGTCGGCAAGCCGTTGCGGTACATCATCCCCATTTAGCACCAGGCGATTGAGCATCAGCGCCAGATCCGTATCTGCGATACACCATTCACCAAACAAATTTTGCTGTCCATGAGCCAGTAATGTACTCGCCGTGTCAAACAGTTTAGCGGCGCTTGCTTCTCCTGCCCGGCTTAATGGCGGTTTTTTTACGCCAGCGAATACCACATCCGTTGAGCGCTCTTCGCGAATCGGCATCAGGTCGCTGCGCAACCATGCCTGAATTTGCCGGGCCCGGGCGCGTTTTTGAATGTCGTGAGGATAGAGCCGCTCCCACTGCGGCGGGGCAAAGCGCTCATCAAGGTATTCAGTGATTGCCGATGACTCGCTCAACTGGAAGTCATCGATTTCCAGCAGCGGCACGCGTCGCGTCTGGCTATAGCCTTTCCAGCCTGACTGAAGATGTTCACCGTTATTCAGCGACACGGATTTAAGGGTGAACGGCAGGCTTTTTTCCTGCAGTGCCACGTAAACGGATAAAACATAAGGCGAGAAAAAATCGGAATCTGACCAAAGGGTAATAGCAGGGTTGCTCATAACATACTCACTGTCTGATGGCGATAAATCAACATATCCTGTCTTTTCACGCTTGTCACTTACCGCCACCATGAGGATTTTGCATGTCATCACCGTGTCGCAACTGAGGCCTATACTTAGGTCACATCCCGCCACGAATCGGAGAGACGATGATAGACCTCTACTATGCGCCCACCCCGAACGGCCACAAAATAACGCTTTTTCTGGAAGAAGCCGAATTGCCCTACCGTTTGATTCGCGTCGATATCAATAAAGGTGAGCAGTTTAAGCCGCAATTTCTCGCCATTTCGCCGAATAATAAAATTCCGGCAATAATTGATCATCAACCGGAAGACGGCGGTGCCCCCTTTAGCCTGTTTGAATCCGGTGCCATCTTGCTTTATCTGGCTGAAAAATCCGGCAAGTTGCTGAGCAGCGAACTGCGCGAGCGCCATACGACGTTGCAGTGGTTGTTCTGGCAGGTCGGCGGTCTTGGCCCGATGCTGGGGCAGAACCATCACTTTAATCACTTCGCCCCTCAGCCCGTCCCCTATGCCATTGAGCGATATCAGGTGGAAGCTCAGCGCCTGTATAGCGTGCTGAATCAACGTCTTGCCAGCAATCCATGGATTGCTGGCGATCACTACAGCATTGCCGATATTGCCTGCTGGCCGTGGATAAACTCTCACGTTCGGCAACGTATCGATCTTGCCGCTTATCCGGCAGTGCAAAACTGGTTTGAGCGCATACGCCAACGCCCGGCCACCGCGCGTGCCATGCAGCTGGCCCAGCCCCATTAAGCAGCCGATTGCTTTCGTGTATGATGGCTGAGACAACGATAAAAAGGAGTAATCTGCAATGTCTCAGCCAGACGCTATTATCCGCATCAAAAATCTTCGCCTGCGCACCTTTATCGGGATTAAAGACGAAGAGATAGCCAACCGTCAGGATGTGGTTATCAATATTGAGATTCGCTACCCGGCGGAGCGCGCGCGCAACAGTGAAGATATTAACGATGCGCTGAACTATCGCACTATCACCAAAAATATCATTAGCCACATTGAGGGTAACCGTTTCTCACTACTGGAAAAATTAACTCAGGATGTGCTCGATATCGCACGTGAACATCACTGGGTCACCTATGCTGAAGTGGAGGTCGATAAACTTCACGCGCTGCGTTATGCCGACTCTGTTTCCATTGCTATGAGCTGGCAACGTTAAGCGCTTCCTGACGGAGGTGGCATGAAGATTCTGATAACCGGCGGTACTGGGTTGATTGGCGGCCATTTAGTTCCGCGACTGCTGGAACTGGGCTATGCGGTGACCGTGGTTACCCGCAGCCCTGATAAAGCCCGGCAGCGTTTTGGCTCGCGCGTTGAGATCTGGAAGGGGCTTGACGACAAGCGCACGCTTGATGGCATTGACGCCGTCATCAATCTGGCGGGCGAGCCGATTGCCGATAAACGCTGGACTGATGCGCAAAAACAGCGGCTGTGCGAAAGCCGCTGGCATATTACGGAAAAAATAAGCACATTAATTCAGGCCAGCGAAACACCGCCTCACGTGCTAATTTCAGGTTCTGCGACGGGATATTATGGCGATCTCGGTGAAGTTGTGGTGACGGAGGAAGAGCCGCCGCACAATGAATTCACCCACAAACTCTGTGCGAAGTGGGAACAGATCGCCTGCACCGCGCAAAGCGATCGTACTCGCGTTTGTCTGCTTCGCACCGGCGTCGTGCTGGCGGCAAAAGGCGGCATTCTCGGCAAAATGCTCCCACCGTTCAAACTTGGGCTTGGCGGGCCAATCGGCACCGGTCGACAATATCTGGCGTGGATCCATATCGACGATATGGTCAACGGCATTTTGTGGTTGCTCGATAATCCACTTCGCGGGCCGTTTAATATGGTTTCCCCCTATCCGGTCCACAATGAACAATTCGCCCATTCCCTCGGCCATGCGCTACATCGCCCCGCGATTCTTCGCGTTCCCGCCACGGCGATCCGCCTGCTAATGGGAGAATCGTCGGGGCTGGTGCTGGGTGGGCAACGCGCCCTGCCAAAACGGCTGGAAGAGAGCGGTTTTGTCTTCCGCTGGCACGACCTCGATGAAGCGCTAGAGGATCTTTTAGGCTGGGGGAAGTGAGAGTGATGACATTGCCTGATGCGCTACGCTTATCAGGCCTATAATATTTTTGCAATATATTGAATTTGCAATATTTTGTAGGCCGGATAAGGCGTTTACGCCGCATCCGGCAATAACAAAGCGCACTTTGTCAGCAATCAGGCGCCTTTAAACTGGGGGCCTTTGTAAACCTTCATGTTCTTATACCATGGTCTTAGCCATCACCACGCTGCACTCAAGAGCCTGTAATCCCACACGTTGAGGTGTTAAGGTACTCGCTTCTTTACCCGTTATGGCATTGAATATGATTACCCTCACCACGCCGCGTCTGTTGCTCTCATCCTTCAACGCATCTGACTGGCCCTTTTTCCTGCGACTTCGTCAGGATCCTCAGGTGATGCGTTATATGGGCGAGGTGTTGAGTGAAGCGGCGCTGCGAACCGTTTTCGATGCGCGCTGCGCCGATAGTGGCGTATTCGTTCTGCGTGAGACTCACGGCGAGCCAATCGGTGATATTGGCTTGCGCATCAGCAGTAAAAATCCACACGAAGCCGACGTCGGCTATGCGCTGTTACCGGGTGCGCAGGGGAAAGGCTATGCCCGCGAAGCACTGAGCGCTATCTGCCAGTACGGGTTTACTGAACTGGGTGTCAATGCCATTAATGCCTGGGTGCTGGGCGAGAACCGCAGCTCTTCGCGCCTGCTGGAAAAACAGGGTTTTGTGCGCATTCAGGTATTGGAAAATGCCTATCATCTGAACGGTATTGACTACGATGACTGGGTCTATCGGCTGGAACGTCCACACGAATAGCCCGGCAGAGAGCCGGGCTGAGAAGATTACTTCAGAGAACCTTTGAGGAACTGCTGCAAACGCGGGCTTTGCGGGTTATCGAACAGTTGTTCCGGGGTACCCTCTTCCTCAATTTTGCCCTGATGCAGGAAAATAACATGTGACGATACGTGACGGGCAAAGCCCATTTCGTGCGTCACCACTACCATGGTTTTCCCCTCTTCTGCCAGTTGCTGCATGATGCGCAGCACCTCGCCCACCAGCTCCGGATCCAGCGCGGAGGTCGGCTCATCAAACAGCAGCACTTCCGGCTCCATCGCCAATGCACGGGCAATCGAAACACGCTGCTGCTGGCCACCGGAAAGGTGCACCGGATATTTCGCCTGCTGGCGCGCATCAATGCCCACCTTCGCGAGATACTTTTCCGCACGTTCACGCGCTTCCTGCTTGCTCAGGCCCAGCACCTGAATCGGCGCTTCCATCACGTTCTCAAGCACCGTCATGTGGCTCCAGAGATTAAAGTGCTGGAAGACCATCGTCAGACGCGTACGTAGCAGGCGCAGCTGATTTTTATCAGCGACTTTCAACTGTCCGTCTTTATCCCGTACCAGCCCGATATTCTGACCGCTCACCACAATCGTGCCTTCGCTCGGTTTTTCGAGGAAGTTAATACAGCGCAAAAACGTACTTTTCCCCGACCCGGACGAACCAATAATAGTGATCACATCACCGGCATCCGCCTTCAGTGATACCCCTTTCAGCACCTCGTGTTCGCCGTAGTGCTTATGCAGATCGATTACGTTTAATTTATTCTCAGGCATCGTGTTCTCAGTGCGAAGAAGAAGGTTTTACATGCTGCAACCAGCGTTTTTCCGCTTTGCGGAACAGAGAGATCAGCACATACGAGATAATCAAATAAAGCACCGCCGCGATCCCAAATGCCGTAAAGGGCTGATAGGTGGCAGAGTTGATATCTCGGGCAATCTTCAGTAAGTCCGGCACGGTGGCGGTGAATGCCAGCGCCGTCGAGTGCAGCATCAAAATCACTTCATTGCTGTAAGCCGGCAGCGCAATACGCAGCGCCGACGGTAAAATAATGCAGCGGTAAAGCTTAACGGAGGAGAAACCATAGGCGCGCGCCGCTTCAATTTCACCCGCCGGTACCGCGCGAATCGCGCCCGCGAAAATCTCGGTTGTATAGGCGCAGGTATTCAGCGTGAGCGCCAGCACCGTACAGTTCAGGCCGCTGCGGAAAAAGGCGTTCAGCAGTTCGGTGCCTTTCACAATTTCGAGCGTATACATGCCGGAGTAGAACACCAGCAGTTGCACATACAGCGGCGTGCCGCGAAAAATATAGGTAAACAGCCACACCGGGAATCGGATGTATTTATTGCTGGAGACGCGGGCAATGGCGAGAAACAGCGCCAGAATGCCGCCCATCACCACCGAAGAAATCAGCAGCCACAGCGTAATGGCAACGCCCGTGAAGCGATACCCATCCGTCCACAGCAGGGATTTCCAGTATTCCTGAATAATGTCAATCACAGGTCAGCCCTCTTCACGCCCACGGAGTAACGGCGTTCGAGCAACAGCAGCACACCATTGGAAACGGTTGTAAATACCAGATAGATCAGGCCACAGACGATGGCGAAATAGAAAGGCTCCCAGGTACTCTTCCCGGCCAGCTGTGTCGCTTTCACCACATCTTCCAGCCCCAGCAGCGACACCAGCGCCGTCGATTTGAGAATAACCTGCCAGTTGTTACCAATCCCCGGTAGCGCGTAGCGCATCATCGCAGGGAACAGAATGCGACGGAACGTCTGCCCGCCGGTAAAGCCAAAGGCCGTCGCCGCCTCGATGTGCCCTTTCGGCACCGCCATAAACGCACCACGGAAGGTCTCAGTAAAATAGGCGCCGTAGATAAACCCAAGCGTAATAATACCGGCAATCATCGGGTCGATGTCGAACTGGCTCAAACCGAGTGAATCGGTGACCACGTTCAGCGCCATCTGTAACCCATAGAAAATCAACAACATCAGCACGAGATCTGGCACGCCACGAATCAGCGTGGTATAGCCTTCAAAAATCAACGCCAACAGGCGATTATTGGAAAGCTTTGCACCAGCCCCAACCAGGCCGATAAGCACCGCCAGTACCACTGAGCTGATTGCCAGCTCAAGCGTCACCAGCGCGCCCTGAAAAATGACTTGTGAAAACCCGTAAAGCATTCAGCCTGCCCTGTCTTATTATCACCGTCGCCCCATTCAGAGGCGGGGCGACGGGTGGTCAGCGACGGTTATTCGCCGTATACGTTAAAATCGAAGTACTTTTTCGCCAGCTTGTCATACGTGCCGTCAGCACGCATTTCAGCAAACGCTTTATTCAGCGCTTCACGCAGTTCGTTATCTTCTTTACGCAGGCCCATACCGGTACCCACGCCAAACAGTTTTTCATCTTTGATGGACGGGCCACCAAACGTGTAATCTTTACCAATTGGCTGCTTCAGGAAACCTTCGCTTGCCGCGACTTCATCCTGAAACGCCGCGTCAATGCGCCCCGCAGTCAGGTCAGAATAAATGTTGTCCTGGCCCTGATAAGAGACGATCTCAACGCCTTTTGCCGCCCAGTGTTCATTACCGTAAGTTTCCTGGGTCGTACCCTGCAGTACGCCGACACGTTTGCCTTTCAGCGTGGCGAGGTCTGGCGTCACCGGAGAACCTTTTTTCACCACCAGGCGAGAATCCGCTGCATAAAGCTTGTCGGTAAATGCGATTTCCTGCTGACGTTTTTCGGTGATAGAGAGCGAAGACATAATGGCATCGATTTTCTTCGCTTTCAGAGACGGGATCAGCGCGTCCAGCGGGTTCTCAACGAAGGTACATTGTGTCTGGATACGCTTACACAGCTCTTTTGCCAGATCGATATCAAAACCAATCAATTCACCCTTCGCATTCTTTGATTCAAACGGTGCATAGGTTGGGTCGGTGCCAATTCGTACTTTTTGTGGGATTGCTGCGAAAACACTCGAAGCGCTGGAAAGCGCCAATACCAGAGAAAAAGATAACGCCAGCTTTTTCATATTTATCCTCGACTGCCTTTGATTTCTGCGGGTTTGTCCAAAAAATCCTGAGCAGTTATCGTGCCACTTTTCAGCCCAGAATGGCAAAGCATTCTGCCCTGTCTGTTGGCTTTTTTCTCACTAAAAATGCGTATTTATGCAGGAATGCACCACTTTTGTGCACAGAGTGCACAACATCGAGACATTGGCAGCACCAATGCACCATTAAAGTGCATTGGTGCTGTCGGGAAAATTAATCCCCGTAGACGTTGAAGTTAAAATACTTCTTCGCCATTTTGTCGTAAGTACCATCTGCGCGGAGCTCAGCCAGTGCTTTATCAAAGGCCTGCTTCAGCTCAACATCATCTTTACGCAGGCCAACGCCTGTGCCGTCGCCAAAGAATTTTTTATCCTTCACGGAAGGCCCGGCGAAGTCAAAATCTTTCCCGGCAGGCTGCTTAAGGAAACCTTCACTGGCGGCCACTTCATCCTGCAATGCAGCATCCAGACGACCCGCGGCCAGGTCGGAGTAAATCAGGTCCTGGTTCTGGTACGCCACGACATCAACGCCTTTGCTGCGCCAGTTCTGGTTCGCATACGCTTCCTGAGTCGAGCCCTGCAATACGCCGACGTGCTTCCCTTTCAGTGAATCCAGCGTGGGCTGGATAGGCGAACCTTTTGCGGCAATCAGACGGGAATCTGCCGCGTAGAGCTTGTCGGAGAAGGCAATCTCCTGCTGGCGTTTTTCGGTGATAGAGAGAGAAGAGATAATCGCGTCGATTTTCTTCGCTTTCATGGAGGGGATCAGGGCATCAAAATCACTGCCGACCCAGGAGCACTTCACCTGCATGCGTTTGCACATCTCATTACCCAGATCGATATCAAAGCCGATGAAATCGCCTTTAGCATCTTTGGACGAGAACGGTGCATAGGTGGTGTCGGTGCCGATGCGGATACTTTGCGGCAATGCGGCAAACGCGCTGGAAACGCTGCCAAGACCGAGCAGTAAAGAGAGAGCCAGAACCGTCTTCTTCATACATACCCCTTTAAAAATCGTGATGCAGTGAGCTGCTATCTAATAGGTTGTGTTGTGTGTTGCAGACCAACAGTGCAGCTTTTATGCCATCTTTATCGTCAGCGCTAACTTTGACGTTAAATATGTTAATAAAAAGATGCAATATGGTAACAAGATAGGAAGATAGCAGTTCGGACACATAATCCGCAGCAGTAAAACGCAAAATGCGTGATTAAATATCGAGGATTTGATCGGCGTTACAAAATCGCCCTGCAACAGGGCGAAAAGCACAGATGAGCACCACACTGGTGCAGTTCAGGCACCTTGCCAGCGGGTAAAGAGATCGTGTGGCAGGTCGATATTGAAGAGATCGAGAACGCGGTTAACTGTTTGATTTATAATATCATCAATAGTTTGCGGACGATGATAAAACGCCGGAACCGGCGGCATAATCACCGCGCCAATCTCGGCGGCCTGAGTCATTAAACGCAGATGCCCCAAATGCAGCGGCGTTTCCCGCACGCAGAGCACCAGCGGGCGACGTTCTTTGAGCACCACATCCGCGGCGCGGCTCAGCAGCCCATCGGTATAACTGTTCACAATGCCGGAAAGGGTTTTCATCGAACACGGCAGAATCACCATGCCCATGGTTTTGAAGGAGCCCGAAGAGATACTGGCGGCGATATCGCGCGCATCATGCACGACATCGGCAAAGGCCTGCACCTCGCGCAACGAGAGATCCGTTTCCAGCGCAAGAGTTTGCCGCGCGGCCTGGCTCATCACCAGATGTGTTTCAATATCAGGCACGTCGCGTAAAACCTGAAGCAGGCGCACGCCATAAATTGCGCCGCTGGCACCGGATATTCCAATAATAAGTCGTTTCACTGTGACTGCCCTTTTTGCGTAATGCTGCAACGTAGCAGGATTATAGCGTCCTGGGCCAGTTCAACGAAATTAAACCATTACTTACACCACCGTTTCGTCAAGTTCCATCTGCCGCAGCGCTGCCAGCGTCGCCTGCGCTTCGGCTTCATCAATAATGCTCATGGCAAAGCCCACGTGCACCAGCACCCACTGCCCAACGAGGTCGGCGGTGTCGCCTTCGCAGATAAGCGCAATATTCACATCGCGTTTCACACCGCACACTTCCACCTGCGCCAGCTGGTGAATATCTTCACCCACGGCCAGCACCTGGCCCGGTACGCCAATACACATAATTAACTCCGGTTATTCCACTTCAATACTTTTTACCCGCAGCGAGTCGCCCGTATCGACACGCAAATTCGCGCCATCACACTGTGGGCAATGCGCATCATGCTGGGTGATTTCCACCGCGCGGCTGCAATCCCAGCACCAGGCCTGCGCGGAGCGGTACTCAATATGCAGTTCACAGCCCTGCGCGACAGTATTCTGACAGACAATATCAAAGCTGAAACGCACGGCGCTCTCTTCCACGCAGGAGAGCGCACCGATCTCGAGCCATACGCCCGTCACGCGGTTAACACCGTGCTGCGCGGCCTGCTGCTGGATGATTTCCACCGCGCTCTGGCACAGCGACAGCTCATGCATCCGCCACGCTCCGACGGCCAAACAGCAGCGAGCGGCGGCTTGTCATGCCCGGCGCATCCGGGTTGCTCACCGGGAGGGAAAGCAGCATCCGCGCACAATCATCCACCAGCCGCAGCCCCTCTTCCACCGCAAGCGTTTGAGGTAGCGGTGACAGCAGCGAGCAGGAAAGATATTGCGAAACGCCCTCCAGCTCGCCCACGGTAAAGGTCATGATGCCGTAAGGCAGTTGCAGCCCCAGTTTTTCACTGACGGTGCGACGCGGCCAGCGCTGATACGGGCCAGGGAAAATAACCGCGCTCAGCATCCACGGGGTGATAACACAGCCCGTCCATTGCCCTTCAAAGAGCGTGAATTCGGAGACAGACACTGGCATGGTTTGGTGCAAAAAAGCCAGATCATGCATCGAACGGCGCGCCACTTCCTCAAAGGCTGCCTGCACCAATAACTGTGGCGATGCTGAGAAACCGGTAATTTCATCAGACATGCGTTTCCTCCCGGGCTACCACCTCAACGCCCGATTCGCGCAGCGCCAGCAGCACCTGCTCCAGCGCCGGCGTAATCATCGCTTCTACGGTTGGCGTTAAACCGATATGGGGCTCAAGGGATTCAGGAATAACGCCCACCAGGGTGAGTTTTTTCGGAAACTCACCGGTGAAACGCAGGGCCGACAGAACATCGGCCAGCCCAAGCTGATGCGGGGAGATTTTGTTGGTAAACAGCGCCGGAACTTCATCATCGCGCAGCACCATAATCGTGCCCGGCGCATTTTTGCGTGAGACAATGGCATCGGCAATAATCAGATGATCGCGATCGGCCATATCCCCCAACAACTCCATGCCGGCCGTACCGCCGTCAAGTACCTCGACGTAATCCGGCAGGATGTAACGCTGCTCCAGGGCTTCAACAATACGCACGCCGATTGCCTCATCGGTGAGCAAAATGTTGCCCACGCCTAACACTAAAATCCGCATCACAGCACCTTCACCGCGACAACATCGTTGCCGTCGGCGTCCACCACATGCACCGCGCAGGACATGCACGGGTCGAAAGAGTGAATCGTGCGCACCACTTCCAGCGGTTTTTCCGGATCGGCAACCGGCGTCCCCACCAGTGAACGTTCATACGGGCCAACTTCGTCGTTGAAATTACGCGGGCCGGAGTTCCAGGTGGAAGGTACAACCGCCTGATAGTTGCTGATAATCCCGTCTTTGATCACCATCCAGTGCGACAGCATCCCGCGCGGCGCTTCGAGGAAGCCGACGCCTTTAAACTCACCGGTGGCCGGGATATTCGGTTTCACAAAAGTGGTATGGTCGCCCTTGCCGATGTTAGTCACCAACGCGCTGTACTGATGCTGCAGAATATGTTGCAGTTCGCAGCAGTGAACGGTACGCCCGATGATGCGACCAAGCGTAGAGTGCAGTTGCTCTACACCCAACGTTTTACCCGTCAGTTTGGTATAAATGGCGATGATTTCATTGAGCTTCGTGTGGGTAGATTCGCGTTTTGCCGCCAGTTTACACAGCATGTTCGCCAGCGGCCCCACTTCGACGGTTTTACCGTAGAAGGTCGGCGCTTTCACCCAGGAGTATTTTCCATCGTCTGACCAGCCGGTGTAGTTCGGCACGGTGGTGCCTTCCCACGGTGCCTGCGGCGATTCGTCTTTATACCACGCGTGCTTCGCGCTCTCCTGGATCCCTTTAATCAGAAACTCATCAGACTGAGAACTTATCGGGCGATAGGTTGAGAGATCGCTGTTGGTGATATAGCCGCCCGGGAAGAGGAAGCTGCCGTTTTTACCATCGGTCGGGAATTCCGGCGTTGCAAGATAGTTCACCGCCCCGCGACCGCGCTCAAGCCATTCTGGATAAAACGCCGCAATGACCGCAGTATCAACTTTATAAACCTGCTCAACGAAATCGCTCAGTTTGTCGATAAAGGATTTGATGTACATCAGGCGTTCAAGGTTCAGCACGCCCAGGCCATCCAGGTTGATTGGGTTCGCTACACCGCCAACGGCGAGGTTCTGAATGTGCGGCGATTTACCGCCCAGTAGCGCCACCACGCGATTCGCGTCACGCTGGCACTCCAGCGCCTGAAGATAGTGCGCCACCGCAATCAGGTTGACTTCCGGCGGCAGTTTCATCGCCGGGTGCCCCCAGTAGCCGTTTGCGAAAATGCCTAACTGGCCGCTGGCAACTAAGTCCTTAATTTTATTTTGAACCTTCGTAAACTCTTCCGCGCTGTTCAGGTGCCAGCTCGATACGCCGTTTAGCATCGCCGAGGCTTTCGCCGGATCCGCTTTCAGGGCTGACGTGATATCCACCCAATCGAGCGCCGAAAGCTGATAAAAGTGCACGATGTGATCATGCGTGGTGTGGGCCGCCAGAATGATATTGCGGATATGCTGCGCATTCGCCGGCACATCAATTTTCAGCGCGCTTTCTGCCGCACGCACGGAGGCAATCGCATGGGTGGTCGTACACACGCCGCAGATACGCTGAACAATCATCCAGGCGTCACGCGGATCGCGATTTTTGACAATCTCTTCCATGCCGCGCCACATGGTGCCGGACGCCCAGGCCTTAGACACCACCCCATTTTCAATTTCACAGTCGATGCGCAGGTGCCCTTCAATTCGGGTTACCGGGTCAATCGTAATTCTCTGGCTCATGCTTTGCTCGCCTCATGACGCTTGTTGTCGTTTTGTTTTAAAGGGGGAAGTATCGGCAACAGACGAATGAGCAGAATGTATGCACAAATCTCAATTGCCACAAAACCCATAGAAATCAGCAGCTCTTCCCAGGTCGGGAAGTAGCGGTAACCGCCACCGGGGTTGAACGCTACCAGTGAATAGGAGATACGCCAGGTCGCACAGCCAAGCAGCGCGCTCAGTGCGGACAGGTACAGCATGCGCGAATCATTACGCAGTTTCCCAACGCGCAGTACCACCAGCGGGAACAGCATCAGCAGCGCTTCCAGCCAGAACAGGAAGGAGTAGAAATCCCCTGCAAAGGCATACGACAGCTTGTGACGATAAATCAGCTCGCCTACGCGTAACACCAGGAACAGGGCAAGCAACACGCTGGCGGTATTCATCAGCTTCACAAACAGCGATTTCTCATCCGGCCCTCTTCCCCGTAGCCCGGACTGCACCAGCGAACCTTCAAACACCACAATGGCGAAGCCCATGATGAAAGCGGTCAGCACCGAGAACAGCGGCAGCATCTCGTAGCTTTGCCACAGCGGATGCACTTTATAGCCCGCCGAGATCATCAATGACCCCATGGAAGACTGGTGCATCGTCGGCAGCAGCGCGCCGAGCGCGATGATGAAGAACATCAGTTTATTGAGGAACTTCAGCGGTACTTTCCAGCCCATACGTTCCAGCAGCGCGGGCGCAAACTCCAGCGCCATCACGCCGATATAGATAGTCATACAGACGGCGGTTTCAAACAGCACCGAGTTAACGTTAAAGTGCCCCGGAATGTAAAAGTACGGCAGGTTCCAGTAACGCCCAACGTCGATGGTAATCGACAGTCCACCGAGGGAATAACCAAACAGGCTCGCCAGCAGCGCCGGACGCACCAGCGGGTGATAACGCCCTTTGTTGAACACATACACCGCCCAGGCCAGCGCCCAGCCGCCGCAGGCAAAGCCGGTGCCGATCAGCAAATCGAAAGCGATCCAGATCCCCCACGGGTATCCACCGTTAAGATCGGAAACGGAACCCAATCCCCAGATCAGACGTTTGACGATCATGATCAGGCACAGCACAGCCAGCGGCGCGAAAATAATGATCGGCTTGCTGATAATTTTCCCGCCCAGCGGTTTTGGATCATGACTCATGATCGTCTCCTCCATCGTGAGGGCAGCTCTTCGTATTGCGACGCACCAGCACGGTTAGCCCCGCCAGCAAAGCAAGCGGCAGCATCATGCCCTTATAAACCGTGTGTTGAACATGCTCGGAACGTGCGCCAGTAGAAAGCTCATCCAGCTTCGGCAAGCCCAAATTCTCATAGGGCACACCGGTCAACACCATCACCTGCGTTCCCCCACCCTCTTTCTCTCCGTAAAGATGTGGATAGTAGTGTGGTACCGTATGCAGGTAGGTATCCCCGGTTTTCAGGGTCTGACGCGGGTAGTGGTATTCGCTTCCCGGCTTCAAGGCCAGACGTTTTTTCGCCTCCGCCATCAGTTCTTCGCGGGTGCCAAAAATCACCGCGCCCGCCGGGCAAACGGAAACGCAGCCGGGTAATCCGCCTTTATCCAAGCGTTCAACGCCCTTCTGGTTGCACAGTTCACATTTGTGAATCGCACCAAACGGGTTGTTGTAGTCGTATTTCGGCACGTTATACGGGCAGGCGACCATGCAGTAGCGGCAGCCGGTGCAGACATCTTTGTTGTAATGCACGATGCCGGTTTTCGGGTCTTTTCTCAGCGCCTGAACCGGGCAGACGGAGACACAGTTGGGGTCTACGCAGTGCATGCACTGTTTTTTGATGTAGGCGTACCCGTTCTCTTCCTTGTCTTTGTTGACGCCCGTTCCGCTACGCCACACCTGAATGATGTTATTGGTGTAGGGCGAAAGTTTGTCGTTGTTGGACCAGGTTTGTTCGCCCTGCGGGTTGCGTGCCGGGAAGTTGATATTCTGGCACTCGGTCACGCAGGCCTGGCAGCCGACGCAAAGTGTTGAGTCGTATAGCATGCCCAACGAACCCGGAATGGGCGGGCGGTTTTCCGCAGCCTGAGCCACGGAAGGCGCAGCCCCCAGCAGCAATGCGCCACCGGAGGCAGCTTTGATAAAGTGTCTTCTGTTCACGGTTATTCTCCCCGTGAGTCAGTGTTGTCTTTCTTCTGCTGACGCCCCAGTTCGCGCACAGCCATTACGCTGACGCCCGCCACCAGGCCAACCACACCGCCCAATAAACCCACGGCGCCAGCAGAAATCTCGCCGCCCTCTTTCAGGTTTACATCCGGCTTTTCCGCCCGTGGCGTTTGATTCTCAACCGTTGCCAGTTGGTGGATACCTTTGTGGAAACCGACGCCCTCT
Organism: Pseudocitrobacter faecalis; assembly: GCA_003315335.1. GTDB lineage: Bacteria > Pseudomonadota > Gammaproteobacteria > Enterobacterales > Enterobacteriaceae > Pseudocitrobacter > Pseudocitrobacter faecalis. The sequence goes on along the minus strand of QNRL01000004.1, from coordinate 297,826 downwards.
TCGTTACAACCGTAACAAGGATGACCAATCGCCACCGGCCAGACGCCACCGACGTCGCAGAATTGCAGCGTTGAGCAGTTGCCGTACGTTTCAGGCCCTTTGCAGCCCAGATGGTACAGACACCAGCCCTGGCGATGTCCTTCATCGCCAAACTCTTTCGCAAAGCGCCCGGCGTCAAAGTGCGGACGGCGTTCGCAGTGTTCATGGATCAGACGGCCATAGGCGAAGGTTGGGCGATTTTTGCCATCAAGCTTCGGCGGTTTGCCAAAGGTGATGATATGCGCGACGGTCGCGAGGAAGTTATGCGGGTTGGGCGGGCAACCCGGAATGTTGATTATCGTTTTGCCCGGCAAGGCTTCCTGAAGCCCTACCGCGCCGGTCGGGTTAACGCCCGCTGCCGCCACGCCGCCCCAGGCTGCGCAAGAGCCGATAGCAATAATCGCCGCCGCGCCTTCTGCCGCTTTACGGATATGGTCGATAATCGGCTCGCCGGCGACCATGCAATAAATTCCGTTATCTTTTAACGGGATCGAGCCATCGACCACCAGCACATACTGACCTTTGTATTTCTCAAGGGCGTTGTGCTTGTTCTCTTCAACCTGATGGCCGAAAGCGGCGGAGAGCACTTCGTGGTATTCCAGAGAGATAGTCTCCAGCACGAGGTTTTCGACGGTTGGATGGGTGGCGCGGAGCAGAGATTCCGTGCATCCGGTACACTCCTGCGCGCCAATCCAGATTACCGGCGGACGCTGCGGGCGGGTGATTGATTCGGCCATCTCGGCGGCCGCTTTACTACTGAGCCCCATCGTGGCGGCCAGTGCTGCACAAAGCTTCATAAAATCACGGCGGTTAACGCCATGAGAAGTGCTGAGGGTGTTATCTCCAGTCATCTTGTTGTTATTCCGTAACGAAGACTTGGGTTTCTCCTGCACCTCTCGCAGGTTGCAAAAGGCGCACCATTGACCACATTTATTTTATGGTTATTGGCAGCATACTACTCCGCCATATAGACAAAACGAAGGGTCGAGAGGGTTTTGTAACCAATGAAAGCAGTTTTTCTTACCGCCTCACTAACCCCTGATTGGTATTATCCACATATTAAAAATGGTTAATGGACGCTACTATAAAATTTATGGCAGTGATGTTTATCCGGTTTGTTCACACTATTGAAAAACGGATTCTGAAAAATGTGAGGAAGACGAAATTACTGCGAAAAGAGAGGGATAGGATTGGGGGTACAGAAAAGAAAACGCCAGGTTGCCCTGGCGTTAGACGCGTTAACCTTCGTTATGCATCTCTAAGTTTTCCACTTCGTTCTGCAACTGCACCGCTTTGGCGTCGTCGTTACGCAGGGAATCGAGATAATCGAGGTACTGCTGATCGACATCTTTAGTGACGTATACACCGTTAAATACAGAACATTCAAACTGTTGAATATCCGGGTTTTCTGCGCGTACCGCGTCGATCAGATCGTCCAGATCCTGGAAGATAAGACCGTCTGCGCCGATGATCTGGCGAATTTCGTCGACTTCACGACCGTGGGCAATCAGCTCGGTCGCGGTTGGCATGTCGATACCGTAGACGTTCGGGAAACGGATTTCCGGTGCGGCGGAGGCCAGATACACCTTCTTCGCCCCGGCTTCACGCGCCATCTCGATAATCTGCTCTGAGGTGGTGCCGCGCACGATCGAGTCATCGACCAGCAGGACATTTTTATCGCGGAACTCGGCACGGTTGGCGTTAAGCTTACGGCGCACCGATTTACGACGCAGTTGCTGGCCCGGCATGATAAAGGTACGGCCAACGTAGCGGTTTTTCACGAAGCCCTGACGATAAGGTTTGCCCAGAATACGCGCGATTTCCAGCGCGATATCGCAGGAGGTTTCCGGAATCGGGATCACCACGTCAATGTCCAGGTCTTCCCACTCGCGGGCAATCTTTTCACCCAGTTTGGTGCCCATATTCACGCGCGCGCTGTAAACGGAAATCTTGTCGATAAAGGAGTCCGGGCGCGCGAAATAGACGTACTCGAACAAGCACGGGTTGCTGACCGGGTTATCCGCGCACTGGCGGGTGAAGAGCTGCCCCTTCTCGGTGATATACACCGCTTCGCCCGGCGCCACGTCGCGCAGGAACTCAAAGCCCAGGGTATCGAGCGCCACGCTTTCGGAAGCAACCATATATTCCGTGCGGCCATCACCAATATCGCGTTTGCCCAGCACCAGCGGGCGAATGCCGTTCGGGTCGCGGAAGGCGACCATGCCGTGACCGATAATCATTGCCACGCAGGCGTAAGCGCCACGGATTTGACGGTTGGTCGCCGCAATTGCGGCGAAGATGTTATCGGCTTCCAGCGGATAATGACGGAAGTTGTCGAGTTCGCTGGCGAAGATATTCAGCAGGATCTCGGAATCAGAGGTGGTGTTGATGTGGCGGCGCTTCTCTTCGAACAGTTTTTGACGCAGTTCGTGCGCGTTGGTCAGGTTGCCGTTATGGGCAAGCGTAATGCCATACGGGGAGTTGACGTAGAAAGGTTGCGCCTCAGACGCGCTGGAGCTGCCAGCGGTTGGGTAACGCACGTGGCCAATCCCCATGTTGCCCTGCATACGCTGCATATGGCGAGCTTCAAAGACATCGCTGACCAGCCCGTTTGCCTTACGTAAACGGAAACAGTTGTTTGCATCAATGGTGATGATGCCCGCGGCATCCTGTCCACGATGCTGCAGCACCGTTAACGCATCATAAATCGACTGGTTGACCGGCATAACACCGGCGATACCGACAATACCGCACATACGTCTTTTCCTCGTTAAGCCACATCTCAGGACTTATGTCCTGGGCAAGAAACTTGACGAGCTTTGCAGATAGTCAAAGAACCATCTGATGATGAAACTGAACTGCGGGATAAGCTGCGATTTATGCCAGTCTTCGCTTTTCGCCACACCGGTAAAGGTATCAAGGAAGAACAGAATAGCGGCGACGATTAACACCCCGCGTAGCGCACCAAAACAGATGCCCAACACCCTGTCCGTTCCCGATAAACCGGTTTTTTCCACCAGTTGACCGATAACGTAGTTAACGATAGCGCCGACGATAAGCGTCGCGATAAACAGTACCGCGATAGCAATCCCGTTGCGAACCAGTTCATCATCAAAGCCCGTGAACCAGACGGACAGGTACGTGTAGTAATGACTCGCGACAAAGAAGGCACAGCCCCATGTCACCAGCGATAACGCTTCACGAACAAAGCCACGGATAAGGCTAACCAGACAGGAAAAACCTATTACCGCGATAATGGCGTAATCAATCCAGACCATATGTGTCCCACGATGCTACGCCCTGTCATCCGGTTCGGGGCGCATTCTAACAGAAAAAGAAAACGTTTGCGTAGGGATTTCCTTTCCCTGCGAAAATAAAAATGGCGCTGAAAAAATGTTCAACGCCATCGCTTCTGGAGGGGTTTTTAATCCCCCTCACCCCGGCCCTCTCCCTCAGGGAGAGGGAGAAAACCCACACCGACCTTTACATCGTGCTCGATCGGTTCCCTCACCTAAGGGAGGGGAGAAAACCCGCACCGACCTTTACATCATGCTCGATCGGTTCCCTCACCTTAGTGAGAGGGGAAAACCCACACCGACCTTTACATCATGCTCGATCGGTTCCCTCACCTCAGGGAGAGGGAGAAAACCCACACCGACCTTTACATCGTGCTCGATCGGTTCCCTCACCTAAGGGAGGGGAGAAAACCCGCACCGACCTTTACATCATGCTCGATCGCCCCCCTCACCTTAGGGAGAGGGAGAAAACCTGCACCGACCTTTACATCGTGCTCGATCGGTCCCTCACCTCAGGAAAAGGGGAAAACCCGCACCGACCTTTACACCATGCTCGATCGGTTCCCTCTCCCTCAGGGAGAGGGCTAGGGTGAGGGGCGCCTTTAATTTGGCGAATACCCCATCACCACCCCGCTCAGCCCGGAGAGCTGCTTAAGCTCGCCAAGCGAACCTTTAAGCTTCTCTTTCGACGCATCCGGCCCTACCAGGATGCGGGTAATTTTACCCTGAACTGGCGTGGAAGGCGACGTGTAGACGCGATAGCCCGCACCGCGAAGCGACGCGACAATCTCGTTGACTTTATCGGCGTTTTTCAACGCGCCAAGCTGCACGACGTACGCCTTCCCTTCCGGGGCCGGTTTTTCAGCAGGCGTCGGTTTGGCGGGCGGTGTTTCAGTCGCGGCGGCGATTTGCTCGCTGGCGACATCACGCGTTGGCTGCGGCTTCGGTTTCGGTTTCGGCGGCTCAACCGGTTTGGGTTTTGGCTTCGGTTGTTCCACTTGCACCGGCGCAGGATCGATGCCGTTGTTGTTCGCCGCGGCAAAACGCCCCGGATCGAGCGACGGTGCTGCCGCATCGCCCGCTCTCACTTCTTCCGCCGCGCCTTCCGGCGGCTGAGCTGGCAGCGCCTGCGTCGCCGTCGGCAGCATATCGGGCTCATCGCGGTCGCCCGGTTTTGGCACCAACGGGATCGCGGCGAACTCATCCTGGTAGTGTTTTTTCTGCCCGTCGAGCAGCCCTGGCAGCACAATGACGCCCAGCGCTACCAGCACAATTGTCCCGACTAAGCGGTTCTGAAACTTACTTGCCACCGGCTCTCCCCGCGTCTAACTCTTCCATTACATGCGCTACCGTGTGGAATGAGCCACACACCAGCACCGTATCTTCTGGCCCGGCATCAGCCATCGCCGCGTGCCACGCCTGCGCCACGCTGGCGTAGACGGTTCCTGCGCGTAAGTGTTTCACCAGCTCTTCAGCGGTGGCCCCGCGCGGCCCTTCTAAAGGCGCACAATACCAGCTATCGACCACACCTTCCAGACACGCCAGCGTACCGGCGATATCCTTATCATGCAGCATACCAATAACCGCCAGAACGCGCCCGGTCAGCGGCTCAGATTTGAGACGCCCGGCGAGGTACGCGGCGGCATGCGGGTTATGAGCAACGTCCAGAATCACGCGCGGTGAGGTCTGGATAGTCTGAAAGCGCCCCGGCAGAATTGCACCAGCGATACCGTCACGAATGGCCTGCTCGCTAACGTTAAGGCCACTGGCACGCAGTGCCGCCAGCGCGGTCGCCGCATTAGGTTGCGGCACCTGCGGCAACGGCAGCGCATCCAGGCGGCCTGCCGCATCGCTAAACCACCAGCTTTCAGCGTCCACGCCATACTGCCAGGCAATATCACGTTGTAACAGCTGTGCGCCCTTTTCACGCGCCACATCAGCAATTGTCGTCGGCATATCCGGTTCACCGACGACCGCCGGACGCCCGGCACGGAAGATACCGGCTTTTTCACGACCAATACTTTCGCGATCCGGCCCCAGCCAGTCGGTGTGATCCAGTGCGATACTGGTAATGACCGCGACATCAGGATCCACCAGGTTGGTGGCATCCAGTCGCCCGCCGAGCCCAACTTCCAGAATGACCACATCCAGCGCGGCTTGTTTAAACAGCCACAATGCGGAAAGCGTACCGTATTCAAAATAGCTCAACGAGATATCGCCACGCGCCTGCTCGATAGCGGCAAACGACGCCGTATGCGCGCTCTCCGTGAGTTCTGCGCCCTGCACGCGTACACGTTCGGTGTAACGCACCAGATGCGGAGAACTGTAAACGCCCACTTTGTAGCCCGCCGCCGTCAGCATCGCTTCCAGCGTCCGGCAGGTGGTGCCTTTGCCGTTGGTTCCGGCAACAGTAAAGACAAATGGCGCAGGTTTCTGCACGTTCAGCCGGGCAGCCACCTCGCCCACGCGTTCCAGGCCCAGGTCGATAGTTTTGCTATGGAGGTGTTCCAGATAAGAAAGCCACGTAGCCAGGGGCGACGTGGCCTGAGGAATAAGTTTGTTGTCCATGATGCCCGCGATTTGTTTAACGGTGATGAGAAGCAAAAAGGGCAGCGCCGTCTGGCCCTGCCCTTTGCATTATCAGGCCTCTGGTTCCTGATCCGGTACCGGTGGTACCACCACACTTTTGTGGGCTTCTTCCGGATTTGGTGCCGGAAGATTCATGAGCTTCGCCAGGATGCTCGCCAGCTTCAGGCGCATTTCCGGACGACGAACAATCATATCGATTGCCCCTTTCTCAATCAGGAACTCACTGCGCTGGAATCCCGGCGGCAGTTTTTCACGAACCGTTTGTTCGATAACACGCGGGCCGGCAAAGCCGATCAGCGCTTTCGGTTCAGCGATGTTCAGGTCGCCCAGCATCGCGAAGCTCGCCGATACACCGCCCATGGTCGGGTCGGTCAGTACCGAGATATACGGCAGACCACGTTCCTGCATTTTCGCCAGCGCCGCAGAGGTTTTCGCCATCTGCATCAGCGACATCAGCGCTTCCTGCATACGTGCCCCACCGGATGCGGAGAAGCAAATCAGCGGGCAGTTATCTTCCAGCGCCTGCTCAACCGCACGAACAAAACGCGCGCCAACCACGGAGCCCATCGAACCGCCCATAAAGGCGAATTCGAATGCCGCAGCCACCACCGGCATGTCGTGCAGCGTGCCTTTCATGACCACCAGCGCATCTTTCTCGCCCGTTTCTTTCTGAGCAGACGCCAGACGGTCTTTGTATTTTTTGGAGTCACGGAACTTCAGCACGTCTTTGGGCTCAAGCTCGCTTCCCAGTTCCACCAGTGATCCTTCATCCAGCAGGCTATGCAGGCGATTACGCGCTGACATACGCATGTGGTGGTCACACTTAGGGCAAACCTCCAGGTTACGCTCCAGCTCGGCGCGGTACAGAACCTGCCCACAGCTGTCGCACTTGGTCCATACACCCTCAGGAATGCTCGCTTTGCGTGTAGGGGTGATGTTGCTTTTAATTCGTTCAATCCAGCTCATTGATAACCTTTCTGCCTGAACCTGGTCGATGCCAGTTTTGTCATAAGGGGCGCATAATGCCATTTTTGCCCCTTACAGACCATGAATGTTGCACATTAAAACATAACAGCCCGAAACTTTGGATAAAAAAGTGGTCGAACCGCGAATTCGCGCTTACTTCGCTTGTTTTGCCGCCGCGCGACGATGGCGCACAATTTCGATAACCCCTGGCAAAACAGAGACCACAATAATCCCGACAATCAGTAACTTAAGGTTATCCTGAATCATCGGGATGGTACCGAAGAAGTAACCTGCATAGGTAAACAGCAGCACCCATAATACCGCGCCAATTACGTTATAGGCGGCAAAATGGCGATAGGACATGTGCCCCATCCCCGCGACAAACGGTGCGAAGGTGCGCACAATCGGCACGAAGCGCGCCAGAATAATCGTTTTTCCACCGTGTTTTTCATAAAACTGGTGCGTTTTATCCAGGTAGCTGCGACGGAAAATTTTCGAGTTCGGGTTACTGAACAGCTTCTCGCCAAACAGTCGCCCTATCGTGTAGTTCACCGCATCTCCGGCAATTGCCGCAATCAACATTAATGCCACCATCAGATGGACGTTAATGTCGTTGGTGCCCAGCGAAGCCAGCGCCCCGGCGACAAACAGCAGGGAATCGCCCGGTAAAAACGGCGTAACAACCAGGCCTGTTTCACAGAAAAGAATTAAAAACAGAATGGCATAAACCCAGACGCCGTATTGCGCGACGAGCTCTGCCAGATGCACATCAATATGTAGAATAAAATCAATGAGAAAGTGAATCAGATCCATAATTGTCTTCAGCCTTTGTGAACTGCTCTCAGTCCGCTAAAAATAGCGGCCCCATGGGTACGCGCGGCAGGTCAAAACGTTCCGGGTAATCAACAGAAACCAGATACAAACCTTCCGCTTTCGCCGTTGCTGCCGCCAGCGTTCTGTCTTTTGCGGCTAACAACTCAGCAATCCAGCTCTCTGGCTGGTTTTGGGCGCCGACTTCCATCAGGCTGCCGACGATATTCCTTACCATATGATGCACAAAGGCATTCGCTTTAATATCTACCACCACGTACGCACCATAGCGGGCAACATTAATATGCATAACATTGCGCCACGGTGTGCGTGACTGACACTGCACCGCGCGGAACGAGGTGAAATCGTTCTCGCCCAACAAACACTGGGCGGCACGGTGCATTCGCGCCTCATCCAGCGGTTGATGGTAGTGGGTTACTCCCTGACTCATCACCGCCGGACGCAACCGATGATTGTAGATGATGTAGCGATAACGGCGAGCCGTGGCGCTAAAACGTGCATGAAAATCTTCCGGCACATGTTTCACCCAACGCACGGCGATGTCACCAGGTAAATTCGCATTTACACCAAGTGTCCACGCCACGTCTTTACGATCGGCGGTGGTTTCAAAATGCACCACCTGCCCGGTACCGTGTACGCCGGAATCGGTACGCCCGGCGCAGAACACGGTGATCGGTTCGTTGGCCACCTGAGTGAGCGCTTTTTCCAGCTTCTCCTGCACGCTGCGGACTTCGTTCTGACGCTGCCAGCCATAATATTTGCTGCCGTCATACTCGATGCCCAGCGCAATTTTATACACGGGCTGTTGCTGCACTTCTGACATTAGTACATATACTCCTGCACTAATTTTTCAGCGATTTTCACCGCCATCAGCGCGCCGCCAAAGCGAACGTTATCAGCGACCGACCAGAACTGTACCTGTTCCGGCATACCGTAGTCATTACGCACACAACCGACAGAAAGATGCGCGCTGCCGGAAGCATCGTTCACTTGCGTCGGGAACTCATTCTCTTCAGAGAGCACGACATCTTCGCCACGAGCGAAAGCATCACGAGCTTCGTCTGCTGCCAGCGGACGCATGGCTTCGAATCCGACCATCTGCGCATGACCATAGAAGACCGGCGACTGGACGCAGTTAGCGGAGATAATCAGGCCTTCATCCTGCAAAATTTTGCGCGTCTGATCGACGATTCGCTGCTCTTCACGCACGATACCTTCACGATTCGGCAGCAGCGGCAGCATGTTGAACGCCAACTGGCGACCGAAGAAATCGTCATCATCAATCGGAATGCCGTTGAGCAGTTTTGCACTCTGCCCCGCCAGCGCATCGACGGCTTTCTTGCCATGAGCCGATGCGGAAAGCAGGCAGGTCACGTTGATACGCGCCAGACCGCCCTGGTCGATCAGCGGTTTCAGCGCGGCCAGCAGTTGGCTGGTCTGGCTGTCCGGCACAGCAATCAAGTTACGGTTACGGTAATCGGCCAACACAAACGGGTTCACTTCCGGCACAACCAGCGGCACGTCCGGTTCAAGCGCGAACTGTCCACTCAAATCAATAACCAGGCAGCCTGAGTTAGTGGCTTCTTCCACATACGTTGACGTGGCTTCAACACCCGCAGCAAAGAACCCGAGTTGAACCTGTGTCCAGTCGAATTCCGCCGCATCCTGAACGCGCACGGTTTTCCCGCCAAAGCGCAGCGATTCCCCGGCGCTTTCGCTACGCGCCAGCGCATAGAGTTCACCTACCGGGAACTCACGCTCCGCCAGTGTTTCAAGCAGGGCTTCCCCAACGGCGCCCGTTGCGCCCAGTACGGCAATATTCCAGCCTTCAGACATGGTGATTAACTCCAGAAATAGCGACGTGCCTCGCCGACGGGCAAGGCACAAAAGAAATAATCTTAACGAATCGGATGATGAACGGCGTTAAACCCGAGCTTTTTCAGAAGCGTTGCCGCATCTGCGTCATCACATTGTACATACAGTGACGACCACTCGCGGCGCTCAAGGTAATTCTTACGCAGCTTGTCGAACTCACCCGGAATGCCCGCCACTTTTCGCAGCGGCGCATCATCGCGGCGCACATCATACACCAAATGCACCAGCCTTTTCAGCGTTGGCTGATCGAGCTTACCGTGCAAGGTGATGCGGCCGAATTCTGGCGGCGGCAGCAGCGTATCCAGCGCCACCTGCTGCGCCTGGCCGATAAACTTGCTATAGGCTTCAAACACCTGCGTGGTGCCGCGCGCTTTGCCTTCCAGCGTGTAGCCGGCGATGTGCGACGTGCCGATATCCACTTTTTCGAGCAGCGCCAGGTTGAGATCGGGTTCCGGCTCCCAGACATCAAGCACAACGCTAAGGTCTTGCCCGGCTTCAAGGCATTTTAGCAAGGCCGCGTTATCCACCACCGGGCCACGGCAGGCGTTAATTAAAATCGCGCCCGGCTTCAGACTGCGGATCAGCGCTTCATCGGCCAGGTGCAGCGACTTATACGGGCCATCTTTAAACAGCGGCGTATGGAAGGTCAGGATATCGGCTTCCTGTACCAGTTCATCGAGCGCGCGGAAATCGTCCTCGTCGCCGTTATCGGCACGCGGCGGATCGCACAGCAGCGTGCGCACACCCAGCGCTTCCAGACGTTTTTGCAGCCGTCCGCCTACATTACCGACACCTACAATCCCGACCGTACGGTCAGTGAGCGTAAAACCGTCGCGCTCAGCCAGATACAACAGTGAGGAGAAAACGTATTCCACGACCGCAATGGCGTTACAGCCAGGGGCGGCGGAAAAACCAATGCCCGCCTGCGCAAGCCACGCCTGATCGACATGGTCCGTACCCGCGGTCGCCGTGCCAACAAATTTAATCGACTGATTCGCCAGCAGGGACTCATTCACCTTCGTGACGGATCGCACCATCAGCGCGTCGGCGCCCGCCAGTTCCGCTACCGGAATGGGACGTCCTGGAACAGCCTTCACCTCACCCAAACGGCTGAAGAGCTCACGGGCGTAGGGCATATTTTCATCAACAAGGATTTTCACGTTACGGTACCTGTCTGAGAACGAGAGTTAACCGGGGAAGTGTGCCATAATCTGGCCGCCAGGCATACTCGACATCCTGGTTAAGTAGAGCAATAAGGTTAAGGATAAATCATGACGCAACCCATTTCAGGTATGCCCTCGCGCCCTCCGGGGGAAGGTTCAACCACCACTTCTGTCGCCGGAGAACAACCGCTCTCCACGCAGCAGCGCACGGTACTTGAACGTCTCATCACGCGTCTTATGGCGTTGACCTCACAAACGAATGCGCAGGTGTGGGCTGGCGTGCGTCACGATTTGGGGTTGAAGAATGATTCACCGCTGGTGTCGCGCAATTTTCCTGCCGCCGAGCAGAATCTGAATCAGCGCCTCGAAACGGCACAGCAGAATCTTAGCACCCGGCAAACCCTGTCACAGCTGACGGAACTGTTGAATCACGGTAATAATCGCCAGGCGGTGAGTGATTTTATTCGCCAGCAGTATGGGCAAACCGCGCTGAGTCAGTTAACACCCGCTCAACTGAAAAACGTGCTGCAACTCCTGCAAAACGGCCAGCTGTCGATTCCGCAACCGCAGCAACGCCCGGCAACCGATCGCCCGCTGCAGCCAGCCGAGCACAATACGCTGAATCAGTTGGTGACCAAACTTGCCGCTGCCACGGGCGAGTCGAGCAAGATTATCTGGCAATCAATGCTGGAGCTTTCCGGCGTGAAAACCGGCGAGTTAATTCCGGCCAAACATTTTACGGCACTGGCGACCTGGCTACAGGCGCGTCAGACACTAAGCACCCAGCCGGCGCCGACCCTCAATGCACTGCAGGCGGCGCTCAAACAGCCGATGGAACCGCACGAGTGGCAGGCCCTGAAGGATTACGGTCAGCAAAACTGGAACATCACGCCACAGACGGTGCTGACAATGACGCAGGTGCAAACGCTGTTGAATCAGCTTTTCCTCAAGCGCGTCGAGCGTTCGCAGGATACGCTGGATGTGCGATATGTGCAGCCTATCACCAGCCCGTTCGCACCGATCATTGAGGCATACAAATCCGCCTCTGCGCGACCGGGCCTGATGCTTATCGTGCTCGTTGTGGTGATGGCGCTGTTATGGATGGTGCTCTAAGCCTGCAGTAACAACAGACGAATGATGGTGGTCATCACCGCGTCATCATCATTCGTTCCGGTAATCAGATTTACCACTGCGAGGCGTCACTTTTTACGAAACGCAACGAGCGTCACCACAATGCCCAGCAGCGCCGAAATCGCCCCGGCGAGGAAGACGGAAGGATATCCCGCCATTGTCGCCAGCATCCCCGCCAGCGGGCCGGAGACACCGAGCGCGATGTCCTGAAATGCCGCATAGCCGCCTAATGCCGTGCCGCGCACCTGCGGCGGTACACGCTTGACGACTTCGACGCCCAGCGCCGGGAAAATCAGCGAACAACCTGCGCCGGTCAACGCCGCCCCGGCCAACGCCATCCATGCATCCGGTGCCTGCCACAGCAGCGCAAGCCCCACCGTTTCAACCAGCAGCGAGCCCACCGCCACCTTCACGCCGCCAAAGCGGTCAGGCATCCAGCCAAACAGAATACGCACCAGCACAAACGCGCCGCCGAAGGCCGTCAAGGTGAAACCCGCCATCGCCCAGCCGTTGCTGGCAAAGTAGAGCGACACGAAGGTACCTATCATCGCAAAGCCCACGCCCTGCAACGCCAGGCCCAGACCCGGCTGCCAGATAAGCCCAATGACGCTCCACAGCGAAGGCCGCTCGCCTGCGTTGGCGGGCACTTTGCGTACACTGCCGTTAAATGCCCACGCCGCCACAGGCAGCAACATCGTCACCACGGCGAGTGTGGCAAAACTGTAATGACTGTTGAGGAAAAGCCCCAATGGCGCACCGACCGCCAGCGCGCCAAAAATCGCCATCCCGTTCCACGACATCACCTTTCCGGAGCGTTTTGGGCCAACGAGCCCCATTCCCCAGGTAAGTGTTCCGGTCAGCAGCTGGCTTTCACCAAAGCCCAGAATCAAACGGCCGACAATCAAGAGGCCAAACTTCACCATCGCATCAACGGGAAGCAGTGCCGCCGCCAGCCAGGCCGCCCCGGCCAGCGCACAGGCGGTCATTCCCTGAAGCGCCGAACGCTTCGCACCGTATTGATCGGCCAGACGCCCGGCATAGCCGCGCGTTAATACGGTGGCGAGAAACTGAATACCCACGGCGATACCGACCATGGTATTGCCATACCCCAGTTCCTGATGCACAAACAACGGAATAACGGGCAGCGGAATACCGACAGTCAGATAGGTGAGAAAAACGGCAAAGGCGATACGGAACAGCGAGCCGTTACCGGAAGATGCTGGAACAGATTGAGAAACTTCGGACATGCTTTACTCCAGAATGCAGAGTAAGGCGGGGAATAGACCACGCCTCCTCCACCTGATAATCAGGGTGTCGGCGCGTTGATTGACGTTAAACGCTTACGCACTCGTATGAGAGTGTTGAGGGCCGATTTTGCCTTTTTTAACAGCAAGATGTCAACGCACAAAAAAGGAGCCTTCCGGCTCCTTTTTTAAGGCGTTCAGCAATTACGCTTTCAGCTTACGCATCACCAGCGTTGCGTTAGTGCCGCCGAAGCCGAAGCTGTTGGACATCACGGTGGTCAGTTCACGCTCGGTCGGTTCGGTTACGATGTTCAGGCCAGCGGCCTGCTCATCCAGCTCTTCAATGTTGATGCTTGGCGCGATAAAGCCATGTTCCAGCATCAGCAGAGAATAGATAGCTTCCTGCACGCCAGCGGCACCCAGAGAGTGACCGGTCATGGCTTTGGTTGCAGAGATAGCCGGGCTGTTACTGCCAAACACTTCCTGAATAGCGCCCAGTTCTTTCACGTCGCCAACCGGCGTAGACGTACCGTGGGAGTTCAGGTAGTCGATAGGAGTATCAACGCCGTTCATTGCCATCTTCATGCAACGTACTGCGCCTTCGCCAGACGGAGCAACCATGTCAGCGCCATCAGACGTTGCACCGTAGCCCACGATCTCTGCATAAATATGCGCACCGCGCGCCAGAGCGTGTTCCAGCTCTTCGACAACAACCATACCGCCGCCGCCCGCGATGATAAAACCGTCACGGTGTGCGTCATACGTACGGGACGCTTTTTCCGGGGTGTCGTTGAATTTCGTGGACAGCGCGCCCATTGCATCGAACTCGCAGGCCATTTCCCAGCCCAGTTCTTCGCCGCCACCGGCAAACACGATGTCCTGTTTGCCCAACTGGATTTGTTCTACCGCATTACCAATGCAGTGTGCGGAGGTGGCACACGCGGAACTGATAGAGTAGTTCACACCGTGAATTTTAAACGGTGTTGCCAGGCACGCGGAAACCGCGGAGCCCATGGCTTTGGTCACCACATAAGGGCCGACTGCTTTCAGGCCACGTGGGCTACGCATTGCGTCGGCACCGAACACCTGCGCTTTAGAGGAGCCGCCGGAACCAGCGATCAGCCCCACACGCGGGTTGTTCTGATAATCTTCAGCTTTCAGGCCAGAGTCTTCAACTGCTTGCTGCATAGAGAGGTAAGCGTAAATAGAGGCATCGTTCATGAAACGGACCACTTTGCGGTCGATAAGACCGGTGGTGTCCAGTTTGACGTTACCCCATACGTGGCTACGCATACCAGAGTCTTTAAACTCTTGAGAGAAAGTGATCCCCGAGCGTCCTTCACGCAGAGATGCCAGGACTTCCTGCTGGTTGCTACCGATGCTGGAAACGATGCCCAGGCCAGTAATCACTGCACGTTTCATTCATAACCTCTGTAAGTCATCACTATTTTAAAGTTTCGAGAGGCAAGATAGCGTACACTTGTACGCCGAACAAGTCCGATCAGCCAATTTATGCATAAATTTGCGCCTTCCGGCACGCATCGCTAAGATCGGCAGACTCCTTGCCGCACGAGTAACTTACGTGAAACAAAACGCCATACAATCTGCCAACCTCGAATTCAACAGTGAGGGTACACCTGTTTCCCGAGATTTCGACGACGTCTATTTCTCCAACGACAACGGTCTGGAAGAAACGCGCTACGTCTTTCTGGGAGGTAACCAGTTAGAGGCACGCTTCCCCGCCCATCCGCATCCTCTGTTTGTAGTAGCGGAAAGCGGGTTCGGAACCGGGCTCAACTTCCTGACCCTTTGGCAGGCATTTGATGCCTTTCGCCTCAAGTGGCCTGAGGCGACACTGCAGCGGCTGCATTTTGTCAGCTTTGAAAAATTCCCGCTCACCGCAGCCGACCTGCGCTTAGCGCATCAACACTGGCCGGAACTGGCTCCGTGGGCGGAACAGCTTCAGGCCCAGTGGCCATTGCCACTGGCGGGCTGCCATCGTTTATTGCTTGATGGCGGGCGGGTGACGCTTGATTTGTGGTTTGGCGATATTAACGAACTGACCGATCAACTGGATGATTCGTTTAATCAGCAGGTGGATGCCTGGTTCCTTGACGGTTTTGCCCCGGCGAAAAACCCGGATATGTGGACGCCGCAGCTCTTTTCCGCGATGGCACGCCTGGCACGCCCCGGCGGCACGCTGGCCACGTTCACCTCGGCGGGGTTTGTCCGTCGCGGATTGCAGGACGCTGGTTTTACGATGCATAAAACCAAAGGTTTTGGTCGCAAGCGTGAGATGCTGGTCGGTGAAATGACACAGCCGAACGAGCTTCCCGCGCGTGCGCCGTGGTTTGCCCGCACCGGCGCCAGTACGCGTGAAACCGCGATTATCGGCGGCGGTATCGCCAGCGCCCTGCTCTCACTGGCCCTACTGAGACGCGGCTGGCAGGTGACGCTTTACTGTGCCGATGATGCCCCCGCTCAGGGCGCATCCGGCAATCGTCAGGGCGCGCTGTATCCATTGTTAAGCGCGCACGATGCTGCGCTGGAAACGTTCTTCCCGGCGGCGTTTACTTTCGCACGCCGACTTTATGATTCGCTTCCGGTGGCCTTTGATCATCAGTGGTGCGGCGTCACCCAGCTTGGCTGGGATGCAAAAAGTCAGCAGAAAATCGACCACATGTTGTTGCTGGGGCTGCCTGAAGGATTGGCTCATGCGGTAAGCGCACAGGAGGTTGCCGCCACTACGGGTGTGGAAACTGGTTGCGGTGGCATTCAGTACCCGGCGGGCGGCTGGCTCTCTCCGGCACAGCTTACGGTGGGCGTATTTGCACTGGCCCGCCAGCAGGGGCTGGTCGTGCACTGGAACAAATCCCTCACTTCGCTGGAAAAACAGGATGAGGCCTGGCAATTGCATTTCGCTGATGGAGAAAGTGCCCGCGCCGCGAGCGTGGTGCTGGCGACCGGGCATAATATTAACCAGCTTCCACAAACCGCCGCGTTGCCTGTGTACGCTGTTGGCGGACAGGTAAGCCATATCCCCACTCGCCCTGCGCTGGCGCAGCTCCGCCAGGTGCTGTGCTATGACGGTTATCTGACGCCGCAAAACCCGGCTAATCAGCATCACTGCATTGGTGCAAGCTACCATCGTGGTGAACGCGAGATGACCTTTAACGAGGAAGACCAGCAGCATAATCGTCAGCGATTGATCGACTGTTTCCCCGATGCCGAATGGGCAAAAGCGGTCGATGTCAGCGCCAACGAGGCGCGCGTTGGTGTGCGTTGCGCCACGCGCGATCATCTGCCGATGCTCGGCAATGTGCCGGATTACGACGCCACGCTGGCGCAATATGCCCATCTGCTGGAGGAGCAGGACACCGCAGCAACAGCCCCGGTTTACCCGAATCTGTTTATGCTGGGTGGGCTTGGGTCTCGCGGATTATGTACCGCCCCGCTGGCGGCCGAAGTGCTGGCATCGCAAATGAGCCATGAACCACTGCCGCTGGATGCACGCACGTTATCGGCGTTAAATCCGAATCGGTTGTGGGTAAGGAAGTTATTGAAGGGAAAGAAGGTTAAGTAAGCTCCCCCTCACCCCGGCCCTCTCTCGCAGGGAGAGGGTGAAAAACAAAAACCAAAACGCACGAACGATCCCCACTCCTACAGGGAGAGGGGATCGGGCCAGGGCCCTACTGCTGCGCCTTCTGGAACAGCGTCTCCCACATCCCCAGCACCAGCGCCTGGTCGCGCGGTGACAGTTCGCCCGCCTGAATCGCTTTCTCCAGGCTGCGAGTGACGTTATGTGACACCGCTTGAGCAGAGTGGTCGTCGCCCTCTTCCAGCTCGGCAACCGCCAGCGTCAGGTGACCACGCAGATAACCGCTGGCAAACAGTTCATCGTCGCTGGCGTGCTCCACCATGTCATCAATTAACGCCAGAATGCGTGATTCAAACTCGGCGATCATCTTCTTTCCTCTTTTTGAACGTGGCGTTAGTTAAGGTCTTCCGGCCACGGAAATTGTTCTGCCGCGAGCGGCGGCGTCTGATAATAGTTTTGTAATGCGTTGATAAATCTGGCCGGGCGTGCAGGAATGCCCTTCTCCAGATATTCCATCACCTGCGCATGTACGCGGCGCTGAAAAACAATGCGGTCCGGCTCGAAGTCGCCTTCCAGGTTGTCGCAACTTACGTTAAACGGATAACCCGCCGCCACGCAGAAAAGCCAGTCGAAAGCCTGTGGTTTCACTTCCACATCTTCAAACTGCCCCTGCGTTTTGGCATCGCGTCCGTCCGGGCAGTACCAGTAACCGAAATCGACCAGCTCACGACGCGCCTTTCCGGCGATACACCAGTGCGAAATCTCGTGCAGCGCGCTGGCGTAAAAGCCATGGGCAAAGACGATGCGGTTATAGGGCACATCGGCATCAGCAGGAAGATAGATCGGTTCGTCGTCGCCTTTAATCAGACGGGTATTAAAATCATCGGCAAAGCAGCTATCGAAAATATCAATCAGCTGCTGCGCGTTATGCGTTGCGTTCATTACTTAATTCATCCCTAACCACTGAAGGATTTCCTGTCCATGGCTGTCATACAGAAGTTTGGCGCTCATCACCGCCGAGACGATGACAATCATCGGGCGAATAAGCGATTGCCCTTTGCTGAGAACCAGCCGTGACCCCATTCGGGCGCCAAAGAACTGACCGACCATCATCACGAAGCCGGTTGCCCAGATAACTTTGCCGCCCAGAATAAACAGTAGCAGCCCGCCGACGTTTGACGTGGCGTTCAGTACTTTCGCATGGGCGGTCGATTTGGCGAGGTTGAAGCCTGCCAGGGTGACAAACGCCAGTGCGTAGAATGACCCCGCGCCGGGGCCAAAGAAACCGTCATAAAAACCGACGCAACCGCCCGCCACCAGCGCAAATGGTAGACCGTGCAGACGACGTGCGCGGTCGCCTTCACCGATTTTCGGCATCAAGAGGAAGTACAGACCAATACCGATAACCAGCAGCGGTAAAATCTGGCGCAATACGTCAGCTTTCACATACTGAACCAGCAGCGCACCCGCCATTGAACCGATAAAGGTCATCAGGATATTGAGCTTCTGATCGGCCAGATTCACCACCTTCTGGCGGATAAAATAGAGCGACGCAGAAAGCGATCCGCCGCAGGCCTGCAATTTATTTGTCGCCAGCGCTTGCGCCGGCGACATGCCCGCCGCCATCAGCGCGGGAACGGTGAGTAAGCCGCCACCGCCCGCTAAAGAATCAATAAATCCGGCCAGTGCGGCGATAAAAAACAGCGCCACCAGCATGAGGGGTGATACCGTGAATATCTCAACAAAACTGTCCATCAGAGTACATGCTCATCCAGTAACGCCTGGCAGGAAGGCGGTAATGGCGGCGGCGTCTTCTTCACAGGTTTGGTGGTGCCCGGTTTAGGCGGTTCGAACCAGCTTTGCAACTCCGCACCGCAACCGTCACCTGCCGGCGGCAAAGCTTGATCTTCACATTCAAGGCTGTTCGCCGGGCAACGCAAACGCACGTGCATATGCGCGCGATGCTGGAACCACGGGCGAACTTTACGTAACCAGTCGCGATCGCTCCCCGCCTCCAGACAAAGCTGTTGCTTAATTGCCGGGTTCACAAAGATGCGCGTGACGTCGTTGTCCTGCGCGGCAAGCTTAATCAGATGGCCAATTTCCGGCTGCCAGACGCGCGAGTTAATGCTTTTACCATCCGCCGCGACCAGATCCAGCGCCTGCGGTTTCAGCAGTTGCGCCGACGTCCAGCGGGTTTTCGGCAATTGCAGGAAGATATCGACATCCAATCCGCTCTGGTGGCTGGCATGGCCGCCGTTAAAGCGCCCACCGGCTGGCATGCCCATATCGCCAATCAGAACCGTTCCCATGCCGTGGTTCTGCACCTGCTGACTGAGGCGCTGAATAAAACGCACCAGATCCGGGTGGCCGAAATAACGACGCTGATCGGTGCGCATTACCTGATACGTGTTCGATTGCAGCGGCAGCGCTTCTGCCCCGACAATACAGCCGTTGGCGAACGCGCCGATTGACTGCGCACTGCCCGCAATAGGCTGCGTTACTTTTTGCCACGGCGTTGCCGCCAGGCTGGCGGTGCTGACCACAAGGGCCAGCAGAGCGAGAACGGTTTTTTTCATGATTACCAGCGTGGAAGAGTGGTCGTCACATCGGCGTTTTGCGCACGTTGACGCATAAAGTGATCCATCAAAACTATCGCCAGCATCGCTTCCGCGATAGGCACCGCACGAATACCGACACACGGGTCGTGACGGCCTTTGGTGATCATCTCAACTTCTTCACCAAAGCGATTGAGCGTTTTACCCGGCACGGTAATGCTGGAGGTGGGTTTCAGAGCGATGTTCGCGACAATCTGCTGACCGCTGCTGATACCGCCCAGAATGCCGCCCGCGTGGTTGCTCTGGAAACCGTCTTTGGTGATTTCGTCGCGATTTTCACTGCCACGCAGTTTCACTACGTCAAAACCGTCGCCGATTTCCACGCCTTTCACCGCGTTGATGCTCATCAGTGCGTGCGCGATATCGGCATCCAGGCGGTCAAAGACTGGCTCGCCAAAGCCCGCAGGTACACCATCGGCAACCACAGTGACTTTCGCCCCGATAGAGTCGCCCTCTTTTTTCAGGCCGCGCATCAGTTCATCCAGGGCGTCGATTTTGTCCGGATCCGGGCAGAAGAATGGGTTCTGCTCAACCTGATCCCAGTCTTTTATCGCCAAAGGAATATCACCCATCTGAGTCAGGCATGCGCGGATCTGAATTCCGAATTTCGTCGCGAGGAATTTTTTGGCAATGGCGCCTGCCGCCACGCGCATTGCCGTTTCACGGGCAGAAGAACGGCCACCGCCGCGATAGTCGCGCAGGCCATATTTCTGTTCATAGGTGTAATCAGCGTGCCCTGGGCGGAACACATCTTTGATAGCACCGTAATCCTGCGAGCGCTGATCGGTATTTTCAATCAGCAAGCCAATGCTGGTACCGGTGGTCACGCCTTCAAACACGCCAGAGAGAATTTTCACCTGGTCCGGCTCGCGGCGCTGGGTGGTGTAGCGCGAGGTGCCAGGGCGACGACGGTCGAGGTCGTGCTGCAAATCCGCTTCCGTTAACGGGATGCCTGGCGGCACGCCATCAACGATGCAGCCCAGTGCCAGACCATGCGACTCACCGAAGGTGGTTACGCGAAAGAGTTGTCCAATTGTATTTCCTGCCATCACGGCTCCGCTGTCGTTGTTGTGTTGTTGCGTGCTGGATTAATCTTTGTAAATCGCGAAATGATCGCGGGCAGCCACCAGCTGCGCTTTGGTCAGCATGAAGACGCCGTCACCGCCGTTATCAAACTCCAGCCAGGTGAACGGTACGTCCGGGTACTGTTCCATGAGATGCACCATGCTGTTGCCGACTTCACAAATCAGCACGCCATCGTCCGCAAGGTAATCCGGCGCACAGGCCAGAATGCGGCGCGTCAGCTTCAGCCCATCCGTACCCGAAGCGAGGCCCAGCTCTGGCTCGAAACGGTATTCGCTTGGCAAATCGGACATATCTTCAGCATCGACGTACGGCGGGTTAGTGACGATTAAATCGTACTGCAACTGCGGCAGGTCGCGGAAGAGGTCTGAGCGAATTGGCGTGACGTTATGGATCATGCCGTGTTCTTCAATATTTTGTTCGGCCACGGCCAGCGCATCCAGCGAAATATCCACGGCGTCCACTTCCGCTTCCGGGAAGGCATAAGCGCTGGCGATCGCGATACAGCCGCTGCCGGTACACATATCAAGGATATGCTGCGGCTGATGATTGATAAGACCGGCAAACTTATTGTTGATTAATTCGCCAATCGGCGAGCGCGGTACCAGCACGCGTTCATCGACGTAAAATTCATGGCCACAGAACCAGGCTTTGTTGGTTAAATACGCGACCGGAATACGCTCGTTCACGCGGCGGATCACGCGCTCAACAATGCGGTGTTTTTCACTGGAGGTGAGGCGTGCGCTGCGCATGTCTTCCGGAATATCCAGCGGCAGATAGAGTGAAGGCAGAACCAGCTGTACGGCTTCATCCCACGGGTTATCGGTGCCGTGCCCGTACCAGATATTCGCCGCGCTAAAACGGCTTACCGCCCAGCGCAGCATGTCCTGAATGGTTTGCAGCTCATTGACCGCTTCATCGACAAAAATCTTATCCACATTATTCTCCAGGGCATGCGTCGGGGTAAATTCGGCGGCTAGTTTGCCACGAAGACGCCGATAAATCAGCATTCTTGCGCAGGCGACCGGGGAAAAAACCGTTTTCACTGCCAACCGCCGTCTTCAGAAGGTAAACTAACGGAAATGCCAGATGAGAAGAATCCATGAAAAAGAAAGCATCGCTTAGCGAGGAGGATCAGGCGCTGTTTCAGCAACTGATGACGGGCACGCGCAAAATTAAGCAGGACACCATTGTCCATCGCCCGTTACGTAAGAAAGTGAGTGACGTGCCGGTGAAGCGGCTTATTCAGGAGCAGGTGGACAACAGCCACTACTTCTCCGACGAATTTCAACCGCTGCTGAATACCGAAGGGCCGGTAAGGTACGTGCGCGAAGGCGTCAGCCATTTCGAGCTGAAAAAACTGCGCCGTGGCGATTACTCCCCGGAGCTGTTTCTCGATTTGCACGGTTTGACGCAGCAGCAGGCTAAACAAGAACTGGGCGCGCTGATTGCCGCCTGTCGCCGCGAACATGTGTTTTGCGCCTGCGTGATGCACGGGCACGGAAAGCATATTCTTAAACAGCAAACGCCGCTATGGCTGGCGCAGCATCCGCACGTTATGGCATTTCATCAGGCATCGAAAGAGTATGGCGGAGACGCCGCGTTGCTGGTGCTGATTGAAGTGGAAGAGTGGCTGCCGCCGGAATTGCCGTAGGCGCAAAGCGTTGCCGGATGGTGACTCGGGTATATCTGTAGGCCGGATAAGCGCAGGCGCCATCCGGCACAACAGCAGGCAAGGTCTTAAATCGCTTTCGCCATTTTCAGATTGCAGGGGCTCATTTGCCATTTGAAGACGCCCATGCCGTCCGCTTCCAGCGTGACGCAGGCGATCGCAGAGGTGGTGAACATTGGCGGCGTTTCGCCAGGGCAAAGTTCAGAGACCAGGTAGCCAACCAGTGGCAGGTGGGATATCACCAGTACAGACGCGACACCTTCATTCGCCAGCGCTTGCAGATACGCGCTGACGAGTCCGATATCACCGCATGGCGTCAGTTCAGGCAGCACTTCGACATCTTCAGGCAAGTGCATGCACTCCCCTACCATATCAAGAGTCTGTTCCGCACGCAGGAACGGGCTAACCAGAACACGTTCAATATCCACTTTTTGGCCTTTCAGCCAGGTTGCCATCTGACGGGATTCATCACAACCACATCCCGTAAGAGGACGAACCGAGTCACTGGCTGCTTCAAGAGCAGCGTCGCCGTGACGCATAATAAAAACTTGCATATTGCACCGCTTTTGTTAAACAGAAGCACCGATCAACATCGCAGAAAACGAGACCTGCGATGTTTCGGTAGCCGGGCATTGTGCCTGATCCATCCAATGAATGAAACGCTGTCTTTTACCTTAATGGCGTAAGTATAGTCAATATTTGTTTACAAAATGACCAGCACAGCGTCACTCGCTGAGTGATATACCTTTGACCTCAACCCTCTGAGCCAGTTTCCAACGGAGAATAAAAAGTTTCTCCTCGTTCGCTCATGGCGACCAACGCCTCGCACGGCGTAAAACGTGGGCCGTACTGTGAAGCCAGGCGTTGTAATCTGGCAACCACTTCACCCGCGCCCAGCGAATCCATGTAACGGAACGGGCCACCTAAGAACGGTGGAAAACCAATGCCAAACACCGCGCCAATGTCACCATCGCGCGCGCGCCGGATCACGCGTTCATCAAAGCAGCGCGCCGCTTCGTTGAGCATAAGCAACACACAGCGTTCGGCTATCTGTTGCGGCGAAAGCTGGCTGTTACGCGAAGCCATTCCAGGTAGCGAATAGATTGCGCTATCCGGTTGTTTCTTGCTTGTACGCCCTTTTGCGCCATAAAGATAGAATCCGCGACCGTTTTTTCTGCCTTTGCGATCGTCGTTCAAAATCGCTGAAATAAGCGTTGCAGGGGCGCTGAAACGATCCCCATATGCTGCTTCCAGCACCGGCATAATTTTGGTGCCTGTATCAATTCCCACCTCATCCAGAAGCTGGATAGGCCCAACGGGGAAACCGAATTTAACCAAAGCATTATCAATATCTTCGATGCGTTCACCGTCGGTGAGCATACGCATCGCCTCATTAATGTACGGCGCTAAAATACGATTTACATAAAACCCAGCGCGATCGGCCACCACAATCGGCATTTTCCCCTGTTTCTTTGCCAGCTTCACGGTGGTGGCGATAGTCTGTTCAGAGGTTGCCGCGTGTGGGATAACCTCCACCAGCGGCATTTTTTCGACCGGGCTGAAAAAGTGCAGGCCGATCACCTGTTCAGGCCGTTGTGCCTGGGCGGCAATATCGCCAATCGGCAGCGACGACGTATTCGACGCAAAGATGGTGTGCGGCGCACACTGCTGCTCCACTTCACTCACCATTTTCTGTTTCAGCGCCAGATCTTCAAACACCGCTTCAATAACCAGATCCCGATGCGCAAACCCGCGATAGTCGGTCGATCCGGAAATCAACGCCAGCTGACTATCACGCTCATTAGCCTTGATATGGCGGCGACGCACCTTGTTATCAAGCAGCTCCCAACTGTACTTCAGTGCATGGTTGATGCCCTTAGCATTGATATCTTTGATACGTACCGGAAGTTTTCCTTTAGTGGCGGTCACGAAGGCGATCCCTCCGCCCATCAGACCGCCGCCTAAGATCCCCACCGCACGCAATGGCCCGGCCTCAACGCTGGCACCCGGATCTTTTTTAATCTCCGTACTGGCGAAGAAAATATGCCGCAGCGCTTTAGACTGCGGAGTCATCGCCAGCTCGCCAAACGCGCGCGCTTCCGCGTCATAGCCGCTGCTGGTGCCCTGCGCCAGCCCGGTTTCAATGACGTCCAGGATCTTTTTGGTCGCCGGATAGTTGCCGTGCGTTTTCTGCTCGGTTTTCTTTCCGGCAAGCGTAAACAGAATATTGCGCCCCAATGGGCCCGCCAGAATGCGCTCTTTGACCGGCAGATGACGTGAACGGGATGGCGCTTGCTTTGCCAGCTCAACCGCGGCTTCCAGCAAAATCGTCTGTGGCACCACGTCATCCACCAGCCCAACCTTAAGCGCCTGGCGCGCGCGCAGTTGCTTGCCCGTCAGAATCATATCCAGCGCTGTACTCACGCCAATCAGACGCGGCAATCGCTGGGTACCGCCTGAGCCCGGCAGCAAACCAAGTTGCACTTCCGGTAACCCAAGCACCGTTTTCGGATCGTCAGAGCAGACGCGCCCATGGCAGGCAAGCGCCAGTTCCAGCCCGCCGCCAAGGCATGCTCCGTGAATGGCGGCAATCACCGGGATCGACAAACCGTTCAGATCCGCCATGATCTGCTGCCCCTGCCGCGCCAGCTCTTCGGCTTCCTGCGCGCTGGCGCAGTTACCAATCATGTTGATATCAGCGCCGGCAATAAAGTTGTCAGGCTTGGCAGATATGATAACCACGCCCTGAAGCGCTTTATTGTCGCGAATTTGCCTGAGAATCGTCCGCACCTGCGCACCAAACTCCGCCTTCAGGGTATTCATTTTTTCATCCGGCACATCGATGGTAATTATGGCGACGTTATCCGGGCGAACAGTGAGAGAAAATGCGGATATTGTCGTCATTATTCAGCCTCCAGTACCATTGCCGCGCCCAAACCACCCGCCGCGCAGGCGGTGACGAGGCCAAAACCGCCTCCCCGGCGGCGTAACTCATTGAGCGTTTGCGTGATCATTCGGGCACCGGTGGCAGCAAAGGGGTGCCCATAGGCTATCGATCCGCCCAACACATTGAACTTACTTTCGTCAACCTCACCGGTCGCCTGGGTACGCCCCAGCACGTCGCGGGCAAAACGATTGCTGGCAAGGCACTGAATATTTGCCAGCGTTTGTGCGGCAAACGCTTCATGCATATCAAACAACGTGAGATCTGCGAGGGTGAGCCCCGCGCGATCGAGCGCCAGCGGCGTGGCCCACGCCGGGCCGAGCAGCATATCCTGCTGCACCTCAATGGCGGTAAACGCGTAGCTGCGCAGATAGCCCAGCGGTGTTAAACCCAGTTCGCGGGCGCGCGATTCAGTCATTAAAATCACCGCCGCCGCGCCATCAGTCAGCGGCGTACTGTTGGCTGCCGTGACCGAGCCATGTTTACGGTCGAAGGCCGGGCGCAGTTTGGCGTAATCCGCCAGCGTCGAGCTACCGCGTATATTATTGTCCTGCTCCAGCGGGTCACGGAACGGTGGCGCGTAGGCCGTCATCACTTCATCCGCCAGTTTGCCTTCCGCCCATGCCTGCGCTGCCAGCTGATGCGAGCGATGCGCCAACGCGTCCTGCTCTTCACGCGTAATGTGGTACGTTTTCGCCATCTGTTCAGCCGTATCGCCCATGCGCAGGCCGGTAGAATACTCCGCAACCGCCGGGGGAACCGGCATCAGGTCGCGCAGCTTAAGGCGGGAAAAGAGTTTCAGGCGCTGGCCGAGCGTCCGCGCTTTATTGGCGTCAACCAGCGTCCGCGCCAGCTTTTTACTGACGCCAATCGGCAGCACGGAGGAGGAGTCCGCCCCGCCTGCAATCCCTGCGCGAATCGTCCCTGCCATCAGGCTTTCGGCCACGTTGGCGACCGCCTGAAAACTGGTGGCGCAGGCGCGACTGACGCTGTAGGCATCCGTGTGCACATTCATCCCCGTACCGAGGACAATTTCGCGGGCAATGTTAGGCGCTTCTGGCATCTGAACAACCTGGCCAAAAACCAGCTGTTCGATAATTTCAGGGGGAATTTCGCTACGCGCCAGCATTTCGCCCACTACCATTTTGCCGAGATCTATCGCCGGTACACCGTGAAACGCGGTGGCCTGACGGGCAAATGGGGTACGTAAACCACTGACAATGGCAATGCGATCGCCCTGACGGGTGATAAGCGGTAATGCCTGACTCATAAAACTCCCCTGTTAAAAAATAAAACCAAAGTGGTCTGACCTGATAACAGTCTTAACTAATTTTTTACATTAAGCCAATCGGAGAGAGAGAAAAATGGGAGCTAAAACACACTGAAGGGAGAAAAGAAAACGCCCCTGCGGTGCAGAGGCGTTTGGGAAGGATTAACGCAGACCTAACTGGAAGATCAGCGTTTCAGCTTCGCAGGCGAAGACAAAATCGATGTCCATCTGTACACCGCCCTCAACGTCTTTGAAGACCGGGGTGATGACGCACGGATCGGATTCGACGCCACGCGCACGTTCAGTCAGCGCAGCGAGGGTTTCTTCAGCTTCAGCGCGAGTTGCAAAAACGCGGCTATAGGAGGCTGTGCAATCGGAGTTGTCCATGATGGTACCAACATCCATACAGCAGCAAACCGGGGTTTCATCAGCACTGCATTTACTCATTGTAGATTTCCTCTGTACATGCACGCGAAGGTGCCAGATAAACGATGCCCTTATTTTACGCTCCCCGGAAAGCTCCCTCCAGTTGTTCGTTGTGCCAATTGAGATAAGTGACCGAAATCACACTTAAAAATGATCTAAAACAAAAATCACCCAAACAGATAAAGCTCAACCTCGCCAAATTTGCTAACCAGATCCCGTTTCGGTGATCATCTACGTAAAATCTGAGAAACAATATTGCAACATCATATCTGGTCAGACCTATACTCTCGTCACTGGTCTGATTTCTCTGACGTAGTCCAGCCCCTACACTTCGCGCTTCTGTTACTACATGTAACATTTTTTGTATAAAAATAACTCAATGAGGTTATGGTCATGAGCCAGAAAACCCGGTTTACAAAGTCTGCTCTCGCAGTCGCAGTGGCACTCGTTTCAACCCACGCCTGGTCTGCAGGCTTCCAGCTTAATGAGTTTTCTTCCTCTGGTCTGGGCCGCGCCTATTCCGGTGAAGGTGCCATCGCTGACGACGCAGGCAACGCCAGCCGTAACCCCGCGCTGATTATGATGTTTGATCGCCCGACGTTTTCTGCCGGTGCGGTTTATATTGACCCGGATGTAAACGTTTCAGGCCGCTCGCCAACCGGCAACAGCCTGAAAGCGGACAACATCGCGCCTACCGCATGGGTACCGAACGTTCACTTCGTGATGCCTATCAACGATCAATTCGGTTGGGGGGCATCTGTTACCTCTAACTATGGTCTGGCAACCGAGTTTAACGATACCTACGCCGCTGGCGCGTACGGCGGTACCACTGACCTTGAAACCCTGAACCTTAACCTGAGCGGCGCTTACCGCTTGAGTCCTCAATGGAGCTTCGGGGCTGGCTTCAACGCAGTCTACGCCCGTGCAAAAATCGACCGCTATGCGGGTGATTTAGGTCAGATCGTTGCTGGTTCTGGGGCTCTGCCACCTGCTCTGGCAGGCCAGGTAAGCCAGATCCCGGCAAACACGAAAATTGCGCACCTGAAAGGTGACGAATGGGGCTTTGGCTGGAATGCCGGTATTCTGTTTGAGCTTGATAAGAATAACCGTTACGGCTTTACCTACCGTTCTGAAGTGAAAATCGACTTTGATGGCGATTATAAGAGCGATCTTCCGTCAGCCTATAACCAAATTCTGGGTAATTTCGGCCTTCCGGCAGGCACCAACGGCAGCACCACGAATGGTTCTCTGACGCTGAATCTGCCAGAAATGTGGGAAATCTCCGGTTATAACCGTGTGGCTCCGCAGTGGGCTATCCACTATAGCGCCACCTACACCAGTTGGAGTCAATTCGAAGAGCTGAAGGCAACCAACAGCAGTGGCACACTGTTCCAGAAAGACGAGAACTTTAAAGACGCATGGCGCCTGGCGCTGGGTACCACCTATTACTATGACGATAACTGGACATTCCGTACCGGTATCGCTTTCGATGATAGCCCGGTCCCGTCTAATTACCGTTCTATCTCTATTCCGGATCAGGATCGCCTGTGGCTGAGCGCCGGTACGACCTATGCATTTAATGAAGATGCATCTGTCGATGTGGGGGTATCCTACATGCACGGCCAGAGTGTTAAATTCCAGGAAGGCCCATACACCTTTAAATCAGAAGGTAAAGCCTGGCTGTTCGGTACCAACTTCAACTATCGCTTCTAAGTTTTACCCCAATAAAAAAGGTGAGCCTCAGTGCTCACCTTTTCTCTATCTACACTCCGCGATTTATTCAGAGTCGATATCTTTTAAATCATCCTGAATCGCCTGAGCGTTCGGGTTTTCTTCCGGTTTCAGCTTACCGCCATTGGCAATAAAGTCGTGACGCTGGAAGTAAGCTTCGCGCACCAGAATGTATGGATCGGAAGACTGACGCAGCAGACCATCGGAGTCGAGCAACTGGGCGCGCGTTTCCACCCCTTCAACCGCCCATTTACCGATAGACATCGGCCAGGTCAGCCAGGAGAGCACCGGATACAGGGTATCGGCCATATCGCCGCCCTCATCACGCAGGGTGAAACTTCCGTAGAACGGCAGTTGCATGTACGGGCCGTAACCCACGCCATAATGGCCCAACGTACTGCCGAAGCGGTGCGGTTCTACGCGTTGCAGTTTCGGGTTTGCCATCCCGGCCACATCAATAAAGCCGCCCATCCCCAGAATGGTGTTCAGGAAGAAGCGCGTGAAGTGCACCATCCCCTGGTAGGGGTCACCTTGCAGGAAGTAGTTGGCCATCACCGCTGGCTCTTCCAGGTTGCTGGTAAAGTTGCCAAGGCCGGTACGCGCAGGCTGCGGAACATAATCGCGCCATGCAACAGCCACCGGACGCAGCACATAAGGGTCCAGCACATTAAAGTTGAAGTTGTACATCGAGCGGTTGAAACCTTCAAAAGGGTCTGACCGCCCTTGCTGTTCAGTGCCGGAACTCGCACAACCGACAAGCAGTGTAGTGCCCAGCGCAACCGCCGACAGGCGAAGCTTCATAAATGTCTCCCTGTAAATTATGGCTATCGCTGATTGCCATCCATGACGGAACGCATGAGTGTCCGCCTGTTTAGGTGTGAGCGATTGTAACAGCACGTCGAATGATGTCTATATTCGCGGTCTCGTTGCTCTAATTTTAGCCTGGTAACCGCCGCATTGTGCATATCTATTCTACCGAAGCCGCTGACATTAAACGTTACTATTCTTGCCATTTCAGAATAACTCCCGACCTGACTGTTACAAAAGCCGCTACGCTTTAACTGGTTTGTGTACAGAAAAGGACAACGCGATGGACAACCTCAAAGACGATAAAATTGACGCTCACAGCGATGAGCTGGAAGTCGAGAGCGAAGAGAAGCAAAGCGGGAAGAAGATTGAGATAGATGAGGAGCGCCTTCCCTCGCGCGCGATGGCTATCCACGAGCATATCCGCCAGGACGGCGAAAAAGAGCTGGAGCGCGACGCCATGGCGCTGCTGTGGTCTGCCATCGCCGCCGGGCTTTCGATGGGCGCATCGCTGCTGGCAAAAGGCATTTTTCACGTCCAGTTGGATGGCGTCCCTGGGGGTTTTCTGCTGGAGAACCTTGGCTACACCTTTGGCTTTATTATCGTCATCATGGCGCGCCAGCAGCTTTTCACAGAGAACACCGTCACCGCGGTTCTGCCGATCATGCAAAAACCGACCGCGGGTAATTTCGGCCTGTTGATGCGCCTGTGGGGCATCGTGCTTTTTGGCAACGTGCTGGGCACCGGCGTGGCGGCATGGGCGTTCGAGTATATGCCGATATTTGATGAAGAGACGCGCGACGCGTTTGTCAAAATCGGCATGGACGTGATGAAAAACAGCCCCACCGAGATGTTTGCCAACGCGATCATCTCCGGTTGGCTGATTGCCACGATGGTATGGATGTTCCCTGCGGCGGGTGCGGCGAAAATCGTGGTCATTATTCTGATGACCTGGCTTATCGCACTGGGCGACACCACCCACATCGTGGTGGGTTCGGTCGAAATTCTTTATCTGGTCTTCAACGGCACCGTGCACTGGAGCGAATTCTTCTGGCCTTTCGCCCTGCCCACCCTTGCCGGAAACATCTGCGGCGGCACCTTTATCTTCGCCCTGATGAGCCACGCGCAAATTCGCAATGACATGAGTAACAAGCGCAAGGAAGAGGCGAAGCAGCGCGCGGAAAAGGAAAAAATGTCGAATAAACAGCGCTAAATGGCGATGCTTTGAGCAGTTAAGCGGCGCGAGACTTACCCGGCAGGGCAAAAAACGCTATACTCGTGCCGCTTCGTCCCCTTAGTTAAATGGATATAACGAGCCCCTCCTAAGGGCTAGTTGCAGGTTCGATTCCTGCAGGGGACACCATGGCCCTCACCTACCCTCGTTTTTATTCCACTACATCTTATAATGCTCTTTACTCAAACCATGCTTTTTCATCCGCAGATAGAGCTTTTTGCGGGGAATCTGCAAATACTCTGCAACCTCATTAATGCGTCCCTGATGAATATTTAACGCCTCGGTAATGATCTGCCGTTCAATTTCGTCGATACGTCGATCCAGCGGCGTCGGTTCACTGACATGCAGATGCGGGTTAGCCACTTCCGCCAGCGGCAGCACGCCCACCGCGAATAATTCAGCGGCATTCGCCAGTTCACGGATATTATTTGACCACCCCCGACGCAGCATTCTTTTCAGGACTTCGGCCCCTACGTCGGGTACAGGATGATTAAGACGCTGGCAGGCCTTGTGTAAATAGTGATGAAATAATGGCTCAATATCGTCCAGTCGCTGGGATAAGGGCTGACAGAAAATTTGTGTCATGGCAAAGCAGTAATAAAGCTCAGCAACAATATTATTGGCGGCGGCTAACTCAACCAGAGAAGAGGGGCTGATGCCAATCAAACGGAACGGACGCTGTTCCAGGCTTTGAAGCTGAGCAAGCTGGTATTGCTGCTCCCGGTTTAGATTTTCCGGACGACTTATTACCAGCGTGCCGCCATAAGCTCGGGCAATAACGTCCTGAAACGGGGCCCTGTTTTCAGGCATCACGTCGTGGCAAATGAACGGCCCGTCTGCATTGCGTCCTAATTGATGAAGATAACGCGCGCCGGTCATGCGCCCGGTTCCCGCCTCCCCGTGAAACCAGACGGCAATATCCGTTTCACTGAGTTGCTCCAGACGTTGCCGATAACGTTGCGTCCATTCGCTACGCCCTACCACCTCGACCTGTAGTCGTTGTTGGTGGCGTAAACGGCGGGCGATAACCGACTTTCTTTGGCGTAAGGCAGCATCAACAAGTGTCAGCAATTTACCGGGATCGACCGGTTTTTGCAGGAAATCCCAGGCCCCTTTTTTCACCGCTTCGACGGCCATAGGGACGTCGCCATGGCCAGTAATCAATAAGACAGGCAGCTGTTTATCGTCGCGATGCAGCATCGTCATTAAATCAATGCCAGAGCAACCCGGCATACAGACATCGCTAAGCACGATTCCAGACCAGTCTTTCTCAATCCATTGCTGCGCATCCAGCGGGTTATTACAGACAAAAATGCGGTAACCCGCCTGTTCAAGCAGAAGGGTATAGGCATCCAGCACGTCGGCATCATCATCGATCAGCAGAATAGAAAACTCGTTACTCGACATCATTTACATCCATCATTTTAAATTGCAGCACCACACAGGCATTTTTTGTTACGGTCGATGCCAGACGCAGTTCTCCTTCCATTTGCGTCATGAGCGAGACGCAAATCGATAAACCAATGCCCAGCCCAACATCTTTACTGGTTGTAAAAGGCTTCAACAGCGTCGGCAGCAAATGCTCGGGCCACCCCGGGCCATTATCGGCAATGAGCACACAAAGCGTGTCCCCCTCTCTTTGCCAGCTTACGTTTATCTCTGCACCGCCTGGGCACGCATCCAGGGCGTTCGCCAGAATATTCACCAGCACCTGTTGCAGACGAACCTCTTCCCCGCGAACCCATGCATTTGTCTCGGGCAGAAACATCACGGCTTGTTGCGGCTTATGGCGCATGGCAAGTAATTCCCAGGCGGCATTAAAGGTCTGCGTTAGGTCGACGGGCTTTAATGCTATGTCCTGATCGGCACGCCGCGTGAATTGCCGCAAAGACCGTATGATGGCACCAATCCGGCTGACCAGTCCCTCCCCTTTAAGCAAGGTTGTTTTAGCCTGATCGGTTTGCCCCATATCGATAGCACGGCCCGCAGTATATAAATACATCGATAACGCATTCAGAGGCTGATTAATTTCATGCGCAAGCGTGGTCATGGTTTGCCCGACCATGGCCAGTTTTGCCGTCTGAATCAGTTCATCCTGCGTTGAGCGTAAATCCTCTTCGATGGCTTTACGCTCGGTAATTTCCTGCTCAAGTTGTCGCTTTTGTGAATGTAACAGGCCAAGCGTATGACGCAGTAAACCGGCAATGCGTCCAAGTTCATCCCGGCCATACACGGGAATATCCGTGGTGGTAGTGCCCAAACCAATTTGCACAACCGCCTGATTCAACGCGGTAAACCGCTTAACCAGTCGCGATCGAATAAAATAGTGGTTCAACACCCAGGCCAGTAAAAGCGCGAGACATGTCGCGACAAGAATTAACCCGCCACTCACGCGAACAATCTGTTCCATTCGCTGATTAAAGCGTTGCATTTGCTGATGACTATTACCGAGTTGTGTCTCCAGCAATACGCGAAACCGCCCCAGTGTCGCTTCACGCGTGCGGCTGACATCGATGAGGGCTTTTTGCGCGGCGACATAATCGCGCATTGTGTCAGGCATATTATTTTTCACCATGCCGATTTCCAAAAGCTCATCAATTGTTTGCCGCAGTGTAATAGTGCTGGGCCAGTCATCCAGCGCGCGGATATTTTCATCCGCCGTTTTTTTGAGATTTTCAAGATAACGAATATGCGTCTCAACCAACATCCCGTCATCATTTCCCGATTTCAGTTCATTCAGGCGGTCGCGAAGATCGTCAACAATCTGATTTTCAATGCGCGAGAGTGTATAGACCTGCTGTTGCTCATTCTGCACTTCCCGGGAACGCTTCAGGTATTGCGCGGTATCGCCCTGGCGGGTTTCAATTTGATCAAGCAATGTTCCCTGCTGCCAGGTAAAATCCTGCACCAGCGAATTTAGCTCGGTCGTAAAGTCATCATGCAGCCAATCGATTCTGGCGGAAAGTTCACTGACCTTTTCACGTACCAGAAACATGTTATAAAGCGCTCTGTCCAGCGCGGATAACAATTTCCGGCTATCCTGCAAAATCATTGATAGTTGTTGATGCTCTTTGGGCGTCAGGCCCTGGCTGAGCCGCTCAATTTTATCCAGTTGCTGGATAATCTGATTTCGCAGTTGTAAACGCACCGTGGTGTTAGGTGCTAATAAAAACTCGTTTAACTGATCGACGGCCAGATTTAAGCTTCCTTCAATCTGAAAAGCAGAATGAATGCGCGGAAAATACTCATCAAGTGAATAACGTATCTGCGAACTTTGTTCGTGCCAGGAGTAAAGGCTAACGCTACTGACAATTAAGGTCAGAAGTGCCCCCATTAAAAAAGCGCCGCGTAAGCTATTACTGATACTCATTTGCCGCACGCGTTGCAGCACCGACTTGCCCTTCATTTCAACTCTTCCAGTTTATTGATTGCCTGGCGTTGGTTATTCAGAAACCAAAGCTGCCATTCCATCATCTGTTGCTCGGCAAAACTTTTATTATCAAACTGCGCCAGCCAGGCTTCATC
The DNA here is from genome assembly GCA_003315335.1 of Pseudocitrobacter faecalis. GTDB lineage: Bacteria > Pseudomonadota > Gammaproteobacteria > Enterobacterales > Enterobacteriaceae > Pseudocitrobacter > Pseudocitrobacter faecalis. The sequence goes on along the minus strand of QNRL01000004.1, from coordinate 263,784 downwards.
TTCGCTGCTCGCAGCATCAACCGGCACGCGGGTGAGCAACGCGCGAATGTCAGGCAAAGGCCGTTTAAGCCGCGCTTCAGCGCTGTGAAGCGCTCGCCAGGCATCTTTGAGTTGCGCGAGACGAAAGCTGATCGCCGTATCGAACATGCGCTGCACCAACTGCTGACGTTTCAGTATCAGTCGATAGTTCAACGGCGGCTGGTTCATCAACACGGCCTGCTGCGCGGCTCTGGGATTGTCGGAACTCAGCGGCGTCACCGGGTATTTCCCGGTATTGGCATCAGCCAAAATACGCTGACCTTCCGGGCTGAGCAGATAGCGAATAAAACGCCGGGCTTCCCCTGCATGCTGGCTTTTCTTGAGCACCGCCACATAGGTAGGCGAAACCGCCGATTGGGGGAAATAGCTAAACGTCAGATGCGGATCGTTTAACAGCAAATTGGCATAGTTATCAATAACCGGCCCGGCGACGCCGAGCCCGCTCTTAATTTTATCGGCAACGCCAAAACTTCGTGATGAAATGGTCACTAAATTGCCGGCGCTCGCCAGAAGCGTTTCCCAGCCCTGCGCCCAGCCTTTTTGCTGCAACAGCGCTTCAATCATCAAATGATTGGTATCAGACCTCGACGGGCTGCTCATCAGCAGAGCCCCCTGGTAGCGCGGATGCATCAAATCATCCCAATCTGCGGGAGCAGGAAGATGACGTGCAGCCAGCGCCGAGCGGTTAATCAACAGGCCAAACCCCGAAATCGCAACGGCAACGGAGGTAGATCGAATCGACTCAGGCACCAGGCGCAGACTGTTCTGTGGAACCTCTTCCAGCGGTGCAAGCTTTTGATGTTCCTGAAGGTGCTGGAGCAGCATCGGTGAGGAAGTCAAAATAAGGTCGACATTTTCAGCGTTGGAGGTATCCAGTAATTGCTCCAGAGAAGCGCTGGTACGGTTGAGTGTCCGGATGGTCACGGAATCAGGCTGCGTTTGCCAGCGCTGAATAATCCACGCGGTCGCGCCGGGTGAAAATGTTGTCGCCATCACCAGTTCGCCATGTTGTGCCAACGTCGGCCTGGAAAGCAGAAACAGCGATAACAAAATAGCGATTTTGCCCAGTCTTCTGACCAGGTGGCAAAACACGAATGTGATCCCTCTCATAAATCTCAAATTCCCGCGAAATAAAAATTGTGGCAAAACTTACCCGTTTTAAATTATCCGTAATGCCGTTGACGAATACGGAGATATCCTGGCAAGCATTGCTGAACTGTAATAATGATACCAGAGGAGGATAATGCAATTTGTTAATAGCCGCCCAAGACGAAGATAAATCTGATATCAAAAATAATAATAAACTGGTTAGTCATAAATTACTGAGTCAAAAATGGCCTATCTGCATACTCATTTGAGTCACTTTTGACACATTTCCTGAACTTGAAGCCATACGGTAATTACCGCACTCTTTATGTCGATTACTCCTGCTGTCTATATCAATTAAAAGTACAGGTGACACCATGTTATCAATATTTAAAACAGGACAGTCCGCCGATAAAGTTCCGGCGGAGAAAGTTCAGGCAACCTATAATCGATACCGGATGCAAGCGTTGCTTAGCGTATTTTTGGGCTATCTGGCATATTATATTGTTCGTAATAACTTCACCCTCTCGACGCCTTATTTAAAAGAGCAATTAGATCTCAGCGCAACGCAGATAGGCTTACTCAGCAGCTGTATGCTAATTGCCTACGGCATCAGTAAGGGTGTGATGAGTAGCCTGGCTGATAAAGCCAGCCCAAAAGTATTTATGGCGGCGGGCCTGGTACTGTGCGCCATCGTCAACGTTGGGCTGGGTTTCAGCACCGCATTCTGGATTTTCGCCGCGTTAGTTATTCTTAATGGCCTGTTTCAGGGGATGGGCGTTGGCCCCTCTTTTATTACCATTGCAAACTGGTTCCCTCGCCGGGAACGCGGGCGTGTAGGTGCATTCTGGAATATTTCTCATAACGTGGGTGGCGGTATTGTCGCGCCAATCGTTGGGGCTGGATTCGCTATTCTGGGAAGCGAACACTGGCAAAGCGCCAGCTATATTGTCCCGGCCTGCGTGGCCGTCGTTTTTGCACTGATCGTGCTGGCACTGGGTAAAGGCTCTCCGCGTAAGGAAGGTCTGCCTGCGCTGGAAGAGATGATGCCGGAAGAAAAAGTGGTGCTCAAAACGCGCCATGCGGTCAGCGCACCGGAAAACATGACGGCGTTCCAGATTTTCTGCACCTATGTCCTGCGCAATAAAAATGCATGGTACGTCTCTCTGGTCGATGTTTTCGTCTACATGGTGCGATTCGGTATGATCAGTTGGTTACCCATTTACCTGCTGACCGTTAAACACTTTTCCAAAGAACAAATGAGCATTGCGTTCCTGTTTTTTGAATGGGCCGCGATCCCCTCTACGCTGCTGGCGGGATGGTTATCCGATAAGCTCTTCAAAGGGCGTCGTATGCCACTGGCAATGATCTGCATGGCGCTGATTTTCGTTTGCCTGATCGGCTACTGGAAAAGTGAATCTTTGCTGATGGTGACCATTTTTGCCGCCATCGTGGGCTGTCTGATTTATGTCCCGCAGTTCCTTGCCTCTGTGCAAACAATGGAGATTGTACCCAGCTTTGCGGTGGGCTCCGCAGTCGGTTTGCGCGGCTTTATGAGCTACATCTTTGGCGCCTCACTGGGTACCAGCCTGTTTGGCGTCATGGTTGATAAAATGGGCTGGCACGGTGGTTTTTATCTGCTGATGGGCGGGATTGTCTGCTGTATTTTGTTCTGCTACCTGTCCCATCGTGGGGCACTGGAACTGGAACAGCAGCGTAAAAAAGACGCCGAAGAAGCGTCCTCACTTCAGCTCGCTGACGCCTGATCCCAGGCACTTTGCAGGGAGACTTCCCCACCGCTCCCTGCAGTGTTCTTTCTGATCAATCTCCATTTGTTATACATTTAATGCTCATAAGTTTTACATTTATCTTACAAATAAATAAACTTCCTTACGTTGTAGGCGCAGGCACTTCCCCTTCGGATTACCCACCATAACAACAGGATCTCAGGCGGCTAACGTCCTTCGCAGGATGATGTGCCAGCCCGCTGAGCAATCACGCATTGAATGACTGACTTTGTATGGGATGAACAATGGACGAACAAAAAAGCAGAGGCGGAGGCGTGTTCTTTACGCTCTACCGCTTACTCTTCGTATTGCTCAGTGTTGGCACTGGGCTGTTTTTAACCATATGGGGCGGCAAGCTCCTGTCGCTGGGCGGTAGCGCCTGGTACCTGATCGCCGGCCTGGCGTATTTGGTTATCGCAGTAGGCTATCTGCTGCGCCGTAAATTTGCCCTCCCCCTTTCTATTATTACCTTTGTCCTTACCCTTTTCTGGGCGCTCTATGAAGTGCAGTTCAGCTACTGGGGGCTGATTCCTCGTCTGGTGGTTCCCGCGCTCTTATTCATGCTCGCCCTGTGGCTCACCACCACGTTGCCCGTTCAGCGTGCATCGGTGCGTGCGGCTAACCGCAGCGCCACGGTGATTTTTGTCGCCCTGCTGGCGACACTGGTCTCGGCGTTTTTCCCACACGGTGGCATTCATAATGGTGTTGTCGATACCCACGCTGGTAAAGAACCTACGCTGGCGTCAAAAAGTGATAACTGGGAATTCTTTGGCCGCGATGCATCTGGTACACGTTATGCCCCCTACACAGATATCACGCCTGAGAATGTAAAAAACCTGAAAGTCGCGTGGACCTATCACACCGGTCGCCGTTTAACCGGCCCCGGTATCGGTGTTGATGAAAACACACCGCTGCAAATTGGCGACACACTCTACTCCTGTACACCACTAAACGTGGTAGCGGCCATCGATGCCGATACCGGTAAAGCTCGTTGGCGCTATGATCCGCACGCGCAGACCGCCGAACACGTGACCTGTCGCGGCGTGGGTTATTACGACGCGCAAAAAGATGATTCGCTGAGTGCGGAAGAGAAAGCCAGCCCGGCGCTTCAGCAATGCCCGCAGCGTATTATCATCTCGACCGTCGATGCCCGTCTGATTGCCCTGAACGCCAAAACCGGCGAGCTGTGCGACAGCTTTGGTGACAAAGGCAGCGTCGATCTGAAACAGGGTATGGGCGATACGGAAAACAGTAAGCGCTATCACCCGACATCCATTCCGATGATCATGGGACACATTGCGGTGATTGGCGGCTGGGTGCGCGATATTGTACACGGCGAGCCTTCCGGCGTGGTGCGCGCCTATGATGTGCGTACGGGTGATGTGGTCTGGGCCTGGGATGTCGGCCAGCCGGAAAACATTACCGACCCGGAAAAAGCACGCGCCTACACCCTTGAAACGCCTAACGTCTGGACGGTACCCGGCTTTGATAAAGAGCTGAATCTGGTGTATCTGCCAACCGGTAACGGCCCGCCGGATTACTGGGGCGGCGATCGTAACGAAGCCAAAGAGAAATACGGTTCGTCCGTGGTGGCTGTCGATGCCAGTACCGGTAAAACCAAATGGGTCTTCCAGACCGTTCACCATGATATCTGGGACTACGATTTACCGTCTCAGCCCGTTCTGTTCCACATGAAAAACGAGAAAGGCGAAGAGATCCCGGTTCTGATTCAGACCACTAAAACCGGGCAAATCTATGTTCTCGACCGCCGTACCGGGAAACCGGTCACCAAAGTGGAAGAGATTCCGGTACCGCATCAGGGTGCGGAAGGTGAACGCCTTTCCACGACTCAACCGTTCTCTACCGGCATGCCGCAGTTAGGCGTTGAACCGCTAACCGAGAAATCAATGTGGGGCGTCACGCCGTTCGATCAGCTGATTTGCCGAATCGATTTTAAAGAATCGACCTATCTGGGCATGTTCACCCCACCGTCAGAGAAACCGTATATCGAATGGCCAAGTCTGCTGGGCGGGATGAACTGGGGCGGCATCACCATCGATGAACGTACCGGCACGCTGTTCGTCAACGATATGCGTATGCCGCTGCGGATGTCGCTGGTGCGCCAAAAAGATATGGCGAAATACCACGTCTCGACCGACGAAGTCCCTGGCTTTATGGGCACCGTTCGCCCGCAGGTCGCGGGCCCTTATGGCGGTGTACGTATCGATATTCTGCAATCTGCGCTGGGCGTGCCGTGTAACACCCCGCCGTTTGGCACCATGAGCGCGATTGACCTCAATACGCGTCAACTGGTGTGGCAGGTGCCGATGGGTTCGGTAGAAGATACCGGCCCGCTGGGAATGAAAACCGGCATGCACATTCCGCTGGGAATGCCGACGCTGGGCGGCCCAACCTCAACCGCCTCTGGCCTGGTCTTCTTTGCCGGTACGCAGGATAACTATCTGCGTGCGCTCGACGCCTCAACCGGGAAAGAGCTATGGCGTGCCCGTCTGCCGGTGGGCGCCGTTGCCGCGCCGCTGATTTATAAATCACCGAAAACCGGTAAAGAGTATGTCGTTATTTCCGCAGGTGGTGCCAGCCACTCGCCGGATGTGGGTGACAACATTATTGCTTACGCGCTGGAAGATTAAGTTCTGACAGACAAAAGGCCGAAGCGTTTATTCCCTCTTCGGCCTTTTTTAACTAAATTTTTCTAACGACTTCGTTAATTTTTCTGCCTTTAATCCGCCACAATAGTTTGCCACTATGCTATCCGGGTTCTTTTGCCCAAATTTCTGTTTTTATTCTTCTGGGTTCACTTAATAAGGACTGTTCTATGCTCAATGCGTTAACGCAACGGTTCGATCATCCGGATGGCGCTAAGCTTTTACTCCGCCTGACATTTAGTGGGTTACTTCTGTTTCATGGCATTCATAAAGCCTTACCGGGCGGTGATCTGGGGTTTATTCAGGCGTTGCTGATAAAAGCCGGGCTACCGGGTTTTATGGCCTGGGGCGTGTATATTGGTGAAATTGTTTGTCCGATTTTGATTATTCTCGGTATCTTCACTCGCTGGGCGGCGATTATTGTTTCGTTCACCATGTTGACCGCAGTGGCACTGGCAAACGGTACAAATATTTTCGCGCTGGCACCGACGGGCGCGTGGATTATTGAAAGCGCCGCGTTCTATTTCCTGCTGGGTATCGTAATATTTTTACTCGGTGGCGGGCGTTACAGCGTGATGTCGAACCCCGATTATCGTTAAGTAAATTGCCTGATGCGCTACGCTTATCAGGCCTACAAGGTTCCTGCAATATATTGAAGTTGCATGTTCTTGTAGGCCGGATAAGGCGTTTACGCCGCATCCGGCACGCACAATACGCACGTTGTCAGCAATCTGAGCCGACAGCGTTAATTTACTCCTTCACGCGTAACCGCTTCCCACGTTCCTCTTCACTGTTCTGCGCCGCCGCCACCAGCGTAAAATCAAAGTTCACTTCCGTATGCGGCTGATGAATACCCCGCTCATAGGCGACGGCATCGTCTTCCACTTTCACCGGGTCAGCAATCAGTCCATCACGGGTGGCGAAGGCGAAATCATCCCACAGATAGGCATCACCATTGAGGTTAATCTGCGTCGTCAGGTGTTTATAACCCGGCGCGGATACAAAGAAGTGGATATGCGCCGGACGGTTGCCGTGACGGCCTAAGCCGTTGAGCAGTTTTTGCGTCGGGCCATCCGGCGGACAGCCATAACCGCACGGCACAATGCTGCGTACCGCATAGTGACCGTTGGCGTCGGTCAGTACGCGGCGGCGCAGGTTGTATTCGCTCTGGGATTGGTCAAAGAACGAGTAACCGCCGAGCGTGTTGGCGTGCCAGATATCCACAACAGCATTCGTCACCGGACGCCCCTGCTTATCTTTCACCACGCCCTGTAACCACATGATTTCACCCGCCTCTTTACCATCATCCATACGCGCATAGCCTTGGCTCAGCGGCGCGTTCGCCACATACAGCGGCCCTTCAATCGTGCGCGGGGTACCTGTTTCATTGCCCGCCGCCGCCTCTTTTTCATCGGCGCGAATGTCGAGGTAGTGCTCCAGCCCCAGCCCCGCCGCCAGCAGCGCCGCTTCTTTGCGCTCGCCCAGCTCGTTGAGATAGTTCACCGCCAGCCAGAACTCTTCGTCGCTGATATCAAATTTTTTAATGGTCTTGCAGATATCACCCAGCAGGTGATGCATGATCTCCTTAAGGCGCTCGTTCCCCTGTTCAGAGAGAAAACCGCTGCTGACGGCGAGTAATTTTTCCACTTCAGATGTCGTAACCGGATTCACTGACATTGCTTATACCTCATTGTAGGGTAAGGTTTTTGTAGGTTGACTTAGTACAGGTGTCTCCTGCGAAGGCAGGCTCCACAACGCAATCCACGCCAGTAGCGCATAGACAATCAACAACAACGATACCGGCCAGGCGGCGTCAAATTCGATTAACAGCGCGACGGCGAGCATCGGCCCGAGACCGCCGGAGAAGATAGATCCCACTTCATGCCCCAGTGCCAGGCCGGAGTAACGCACACGCACCGGAAACAAATCGCTCATGATGCAGGGTTGCGTCCCTGTCATCGCCCCATGGCAGACGGGCAGACCGAGGAACATCGCCACCATGATCCCGCTGAATTCTCCGCTGGAAAGTAGCCAGAAGAACGGGAAGGCCATCACCAGCAGGCCGATGACACCAATGTAGTAAACACGTTTCAAACCGATGCGATCGGAAAGCGCGCCCCAGAACAGAATTGAGAAAAACTCGACCACCATCGCCAGCGTCACCGCGCTGATGATGATGTCTGTTGAGATACCAATATGTTTGGCGTAGACCACTGAAAAGGTGAAGAAAATATAGGACGCGCCATTTTCAGGCAGACGCAGCGCAATGGCCTGCATCAGCGCTTTTGGATGCTCACGCAGCAGTACGATCAGTGGAATTTTTTCATGTTTCTCTTCGGGTTTAGCCTGGCGAAACGCTTCGCTTTCACGAATGTTTTTTCGGATATAAACGCCCACCAGGAAGATCAGCAGACTGAGCAGAAAAGGGACTCGCCATCCCCATTGCATAAAATCGGACTCGGGTAATTTCTGCACCAGATAAAAGGCAAAGGCAGAGAGTACGAACCCGCCAGCCACGCCCATCTGGCTCCAGGCGGTAAAGAAACCGCGCCTTGATGCCGGGGCATTTTCACTCAGCATCAACACGCCGCCGCCCCACTCGCCCCCCGATGCCACGCCCTGCAAAAAGCGCAGGGTAATCAGACAAATCGGCGCCCAAATGCCAATCTGGCTGTAAGTCGGCAGCAGGCCGATGACGAAGGTTGTCGCGCCCATCAGCGTCAGGGTCATGATTAACGTCATCTTTCGGCTGTAGCGATCGCCTAAATGACCAAAGACAATCCCGCCCAGCGGGCGCGCCAGAAAGCCGACCGCAAAGCCGGAAAACGCCAGTAATGTGCCCTGTAGCGGGTCGCCGCCAACCGGGAAAAAGAGCGGGCCGAACACTAACGCCGCCGCCGTGCCATAGAGAAAGAAGTCGTACCATTCCAGCGCGTTGCCCAGTACGGAGGCAATCACCAGTTTACGCATTTGCTTTGGGTCGTGCGGTGCTGCTGCGGTATTGCTCATAAGCCAGGCTCCTCAATGGGTTAGGCTTTCACCTCAATATCGCCGCCTACCGTATGGTAACGACGGTTAAAATAGACCAGCCCGCGCGGCTGCTCGCTGATGCGAATCGCCTGCACCTGGCAATAAAAAACCGTGTGGCTGCCCACTTCATGGCAGTTATCTATCGCACAATCGAAGCTGGCAACGGCGGAACTGAGTACCGGCGCGCCGCTCGCCATCACCTGCCAGCGGTCATGTGCAAACCGCTCTTCTGAGCGCAGGCTGGCGTTGGCAAAAATACCCGACAACGCCTGATGCGCACCGGAAAGCACGTTCACGCACAGCGCGCCGTTTTGCTTGAAGTGCGCATTGGCAAAAGAGTTGCGATTCATACACACCAGCAGGGTCGGCGGTTGATCCGTGACGCTACACACGGCAGAGGCGGTAAAGCCAAATTTCCCCGCCGGGCCATCGGTGGTAATCACCGACACCGCGCTGCCCAGTTGCGCCATCGCATTACGAAACTCGGTCTGCAAATTCATGCTGAAATCCTCAGAGATCGATAATCAGACGGGCGCTTTTCGCCCGGGAACAACAGAGCAGGATCTGGTCGCCATCGGCTTTCTCCTCGTCTGTCAGATAGCTGTCGCGGTGATCTGGCTCGCCCTCAATCACATCCGTCAGGCAACTGCCGCAAATCCCCTGCTTACAGGAGACGCACACCTTTAATCCGGCCTGCGCCAGCGCCTCGACAATGGTCTGGTTTTCCAGCACCTGCACGGTAATCCCGCTGGTTGCCGCCACCACCTCGAACGCTTTACCAGAAACTTCCACTTCCGCGCTGAAACACTCCTGATGAATTTTTTCAGCGGCGTACCCGAGGGCATTCGCCTGTTCGCTTACCGCGTCCATTAAGCGCGTCGGCCCACACACATAAACATGCGTATTGTCAGGCACATCACTCAATACCGCGGGCAAATCAATGCGTTGCTCATCGCTGAAGTGCAGCCAAACACGATCGGCCCACGGCGACTTTTCCAGTTCGGCAACAAACGCCGCCTGCGAACGCGAACGGGTGCAGTAATGCAGCGAAAATGCGCGTCCGGCGGCGTGGAGTTCCGCCGCCATCGCCAGCATCGGCGTAATACCAATTCCGCCGCCAATCAGCAGGCTGTGCGCTGCCCCTTCATCCAGGGCAAACAGATTGCGCGGCAGGCTGACCGTCACCGATTCGCCTTCCCGAAGCGCGTGCGCCGCCAGCGATCCGCCTTTGGACTGGCTATCTTTGAGAATACCCAGTTGATAACAGTGACGATCAGCCGGATCGCCACACAGCGAATACGGCCGCACCAGATCGTCGGTTAAATGCAGGTCAATGTGCGCCCCGGCGGTGAACGCAGGCAGTTCAGCGCCGGTGGCATCGGCAAGCGTCAGCAGAACAACCTCCCCCTGAAGCTCGCGTTTCAAAATCTGTAGTGTCAGCATGGCAACTCCTTAACGCATGAACAGACCGCCGTTGATGTCCCAGGTTGCCCCGGTGACAAACGCCGCCTGCGGTGACGCCAGCAGCGCCACAGCCTGAGCAACAAACTCGGCGTCGCCGAGCTTGCCCACGGGGATCATCTGTAATAGCCCGGCCATTTTCTCTTCCGGCACCAGTGCGTGAACGGACGGGAGATCCATCGGCCCCGGCGCAATGGCATTGACCGTCACACCTGATTTCCCTAGCTCGCGGGCGAAGATTTTGGTCAGCGTCAGAATGCCGCCTTTCGACGCGGCATAGTGCGCACCGGACGCCGTGCCGCCGTTCTGCCCGGCCAGTGATGCGAGGTTGATAATCCGTCCGTAACCTTTTTTGGCGAAGTAGCGACCCACCGTCTGGCAGCCAACGAACGTGCCGCGCAGATTGGTTGAAATCACCTGGTCGAACTCTTCAACATCAATTTCCATCACCGGTGTCGCCAGCGTCAGGGCGGCATTGTTCACCAGCACCTCCAGGCTACCGAAGCGGGCTTCAATCGCCTTAAGTGCCTGCTCAAACGCCTGCGGCTGGCGGATATCCAGTTCCAGCGCCAGCACGTGGCCCGCACCGTTATCGAGTTTGTCCGCCGCCTGTTGCGCGCGCGCCAGACTCACGTCCGAGAGCACCACCTGATACCCCTGCGACAACAAATGCGTGGCGATGACGTTGCCCAGCCCGGCGGCCGCGCCGGTGACTAATGCGGTTTGCGTCATAACAAGCCCCTTACAGGATGTAGCCGATGCTGTGCAGCACATCGTCACTGTTGATAAGACGGATAATCTTCTGCTTGATCAGAAGCCGGTTGCCTTGCGGCTGCAGGTGCCAGGTAATATCAGCCGCGTAGTGACGGCTAAAGCCTTTGCGATGCTCCCAGAGCGACTGCGCACCGCTCACCACGATGTCATCGCCCTCACTTTCCAGCAGACGGAAGCGGGAGAGCGTGCGCAACGTGCGGGCGCGTGGCGTGGTGGAGATAGACTCACCGCTGTAAAGGCGCTTCACCCGACGCTCGCGCATTTCGTGATCGTCGCAGGCGTAGTTGAGGGTGTTTTTGAAATCCGTTTCCTGTGGATCGATTGGCACGATATACAGGCCATCGCGCTGCCACAGTTCCAGCCAGGCGTTGAACTCGCCCTGATCGAGCAAGTCGCCCTCGAGGTTAATCGTCTCGATAGCGGCAACCAGTACTGCATCTGGCGTTACCATTTATTCCGCCTCCGTCATCAGTTTTTTCCACTGTTGATACGCCGCGCGCATCCCCGTTTCGGCGCTCACGTCGCTGCGCAGGCCATCATCAGTGCGGTACTCGCCCGCCAGCCCACGGTTGAGCATGATCCACAGGTCGTTGCCCGCCGTCGCCCCGCGCTGTACACGTTCCCACGCCTCGGAGTCATCCGGCGTGCCGAAGCCCATCGGCCCCTGGAAATGTTCATGCAGACGAAGACGCGCCTGGTTGGCAATTTCCGGGCCGCCGTCCATGGTGATCACCGCATGATGAATTTCGGTTTCGTTCACCGAGACGGGCTGCAGCACGCGGAAGAAGGCCATTGAACAGGCAATATTCGGGAAAATGTTGAGGTTAAAACCGGAACCGCCAACGGCGCGCACAATACGGCGCACCTGATCTTCATCGTGGTCTTTTCGCAGTTCATCGGCCAGCGCGATAAAGCGCTCCGGAATTGGCGCGTCGAGATTGGCTTCCAGATCCACCAGTTCCGGGATCATCACCATCACACTATGGCCGTTGCCGAGATCTTCCACGTAGCCGCTGCCATCAACGAAGTTGAGCATCTCTTCGGTCTGCTTATCGACCGAACTCAAAAACGAGCGGTGAACGACCGGGAAGTGGTAGCCGTCGGTGGTGTTCTCCAGTTGGATCTTCCAGTTGCCGGGGAAGCGGAAACGGTGCGCCGGGCCAGTTTTAATCGGATAACCCGCGCCCTGCTTCATAAACAGATCCATCCACTTTTTCGCCGCGCCGAGGAAATCTTCCAGCGGTTCGATGTGCTCATTAAAGGTGGCGAAGATCATACCGGCGTACTGTTCGGTGCGCAGCGACACCAGCCCCAGCTCGCCTTTTTCCAGTTGATCGGCATAGCTTTCCGGGTGCGGCACGCCGCGCAGGCTGCCGTCCAGCGCGTAGCCCCAGCCGTGGTACGGGCAGACAAAACTGTTGGTTTTACCGCTGCGGTGCTCGCACACGGTGGCGGCGCGGTGGCGGCAACGGTTGAGCAACGTGTGTACGTTACCTTTGCGGTCGCGCACGACGATCACCGGCTGGGTGCCTACCTCGGTGGTTTTGAAACTACCGGTTTCCGGGATTTCGCTGGTATGCGCCACCCATACCCAGGTTTTAGTGAAGATCCTGTCCAGCTCAAGGTTGAACAGGGTCTCGGAATTATAAAGTGAGGTATGCACCCGGTCAGACTGCACCAGCGCGGCGATTTCCGCGCAGTCAGGCACATTGGCTTCGATATTTTTTACGGGGATCTGGTTATCACACTGCATCGCTCGTCTCTCTATTTATTGTCAGGTACAGGCAGCACATCTGCGGCCTGCCAGTGTTCGACGGGCCGGCTAAACAGATTGCGCGTCGTGAAATGGTGCATTCGCATCACACCGGCTTCGCGACGGAACTCCACGTTCAGTTCCGCCGCATTGAGATGCGATCCTCCGGCGGTAAAACTGGAGGTTTGCAGCATCAGCCAGCGCCCGAAAAGCAGGCCATCTGGCTGCTGGATGAGGGCTTCCGAACACAGAAAATGGGCGTTCATCGCAAAATGCGCGGGCGTTCTTACGTATCCGGCCATCATGTTTTCAATGGCGTTGCGCCCGACATGCCTGCCAAGGCGCGTGGCATACGGTTCGCCCACCCCTTCCCAGCAGGCATCGGTGGTAAACAGCGCACCAATCGCCCGCACCGTTGCCGGGGTTTCAAGCTGGTCGCACAGGCGCATATAGTTGCTGATGCATACCCGCGCGTCCTGCTGATCTTCAAGCTGCTGCAAACGCTGCGCATCCTGTGAGTTCATCGCCTGCTCCTTAATTCTGAATAATCAGCTCGCGGCCCACGCGCGCTTCAATCTTGCAGTACTTCCACAGTTTGCTTTCGCCGACCGGCGTGGTGCGGAACAGGTTGCAGACCGCCGCGACACTTTCCAGGGTGTCGGCATCAGCCAGCACGTAGGTAGTCCACGGGGCGGTGGTCGAGGGGCCGACCATCAACTGATCATCATCCATATTGCCGATGACGCGGATGCCCGGCGTCTCTTCCATACCTTTCATCATCACGCCGAACGCGCCCCACACCTGTTTGGCCTCCGCCGTGGTGGCGTCGAAAAAGTTCTGGTTCACACCGATACAAAACAGCACGCGTAATGTGTTCTGGCTCATTTGTTGCTCCTTACAGAAATTCAGAGATAACCCGGCAGCGGTTTGCCGCCGAAAAAGACCGTACCGGCGTTCAGGTACGAGAGGTCGCCCATAAAGGCATGTTGGGTAATCACCATCGTGTCGCGCACATAACGCTGGAGCGGGCTGGTCATGGTGACGCCGCCCATGCCGTTGAGCGCCAGCGCCTGACGGGCAACGTCTGCCGCCACCCGGGTGACGTGCGTAGAGGAAAGACGCAGGGCGTTGACCTGCTGCTGGCTCGGCTCATTGCCCACCAGCAGACGCTGCCACACGTCATCAATGGCCTCGTAAAACCAGGCGCGCGCCGAGCGCAGTTCCGCTTCACAACGGGCGATTTGCATCTGTGCCTGCGGTCGGTCGGCCAGGCGCGGCGCGCCGGTAACGGACTGCTGACGATGGGCAATCTGATAGATTTCATTCAGCGCCGCGCGGGCCACCCCCAGCGCCACAACGGACAGCACCTGCGTGGCGAGGGACAGCACCGGATAGCGATACAGCGGGCCTTCCAGATTCAGCGCCCCGCCGCGAATAAACGTCCACTCCTGCGGCACATAGGCGTCATCCACCAGCAAATCATGGCTGCCGGTTCCCGCCAGCCCGACCGTATCCCACACCGGGTCGATATGAATGCTTTCGCGCGGCAGCACCGCCATGCGCGGCAGCGTGTTCTCCCCTTCCGGCTGAATACCGACACCAAACACCGAAGCGCCCATACTGCCGCTGGCAAAGCACCAGCGCCCGCTTACGCGGTATCCACCGTCGGCGAGTTGCGCTTTGTGGGTCGGGTAGATACCCCCGGCAAACACCACATCAGGGCCATCGCGGTAGAGTGCTTTCAGGGTATCCGGCGGCAGCGCGCCGAGATAAAACGGGCTCATGCCGAAGCTCGCAACCCAGCCTGCCGAGCCATCTGCGGTGGCAATTTGCTCAATCAGTTCGCAAAACTGTGCCGGAGAACACTCATCACCGCCGTAGATTTTCGGCACCAGCGCACGATAGACGCCCACCTGTTTAAAGCGGCTGATGATGTCGTCTGAAACATGGCGCTGGCGCTCGAAATCGGCGCTGCGCGCGGTCACTTCAGTCAATAACGGAACAAGCTCTTCACGGACATGTACGACGGACATAGCTGACTCCCGATTAACGTGGGCGGGCGGCAAAAAGGTGCACGATGCCGCAACGCCGAAAGGCATTGAGTGGTCGATTCAACGGTTTCAGGACGCGGTGAGCGTCAGAGGCGGCGGCGCATCAGCCACTCGGCGGCCTGGACGAGAACCCCTTCCTCACCAAAGCCTGCCACCAGTTGCAGCGCGACAGGTCGGCCCTGAAGTTCGCCCATCGGCAGCGAGAGCGCTGGATGACCGCTGAGGTTGAAGGGGCGCACCAGCCGCGTCAGATTCACCACGCTAAGCGGATCTTCCGCCTCTTCCAGCGTTGGCGGCAGTTCTGGTAGGGTCGCCAGCGCCAGTAACGGTATGTCTTCCAGCAGGGCATTCACCTGAGCGGTGAACTGCGCGCGCACGTTTTCCGCGCGGGCGAGCTGTTCACTGGTGATAGATTCTCCGGCCTGAATTCGGCTGGCAACATCCGGGGAGACCACGTGGCTCGCCAGCAGCGCGTTAAACGCCAGCCAGTTTTCGCGGTTGATGATGGTCAGCCCGGCACGATGTGCTTCGCCCAGCAGCGGTAACGTCACGCTGTTTGCGGCGATGCCCAACGCTTCCAGCGCATCCACCAGCAGCGCGTCAATCTCCGGCTGAGCCGCAAAGATAAAGCCCATTGAGGGTAGAGAATCCAGCGGCGCGTCAACCGGTAACGCGAGGCGCGCCAGCACGTCGCGCAGAATGTGCGGCTCGCGGGCAAAAATGCCAACGCAATCAAGAGAGCTATAGGCAGGCAACACGCCCTGACGGCTGAGTACACCGTAGCCCGGTTTGAGCCCCAGCACACCGCAACAGGCTGCGGGCATACGCACAGAACCACCGGTATCTGTGCCGAGGGCAAAATCCACATCGCCACTGGCGACCACGGCCGCGGAGCCGCTCGATGATCCGCCGGGGATCAGTGCAGGATAGTTGGCATTTACCGGCGTACCGCTCCACGGGTTGATCCCGGTGACACCAAACGCCAGTTCGTGGAGGGTGGTTTTGCCCGTCAACTGGCAACCGCTGTCAAGCAGCACCTTGACGATGCGAGCATGCTGTTTCGCTTTCGGCGCATCGGCCAGCGCCGGGCAACCGGCGCGGGTCGGGTGACCGGCAATATCCAGCGTATCTTTGACGGCGAACCGCAGCTCGCCTGCACCGAGCGTGAATTGCTCAACGTAACCATTGCTCTCAAAAACTGGCTTCATGATTAACACCTTGACCAGAAAAAGTGAATCACATTCAGGCGGACAGTCATCGCTGCTTTTTTACCCTGAATGGCGATAAATCAATCATGAGAGATTTATGTGAATATTCAAGTAATATTTCACGTTATTTTCACAATGCGATAACGCAAATATAACCATTCATTCACCATGGCTACTGCGTTATGTTGATGAATTGTCGCAGAAAAAGGGAGGAAACGCGTCAACGTCGCCGTGAAAACTCAGGGCGACAGATAAGAATTAACGATAGTATTTACAGTGAGTTATAAGAAAATTTTAGCGCGATCACAAATCTTAACGATCGCTCTTCGAGGCTACAGTTCGTTGAGGTTACTCAGGACTTTCGACAGCGACAAATTCATTTTTTCTACCTGCGCGGGTGTCATTCCCTTAAACCCTTTTTCGAAAACTTTCTGTGCCAGGCGGTGCGCTTCTTCAATTTTGGCCTTTCCGGCAGGCGTGAGCATCACCTCCGTCACCCGGGCATCCTGCTCGCTGCTGGCGGTGGTCACCATCCCATCGTCACGCAGACGGCCAACGATTTTGGTGACGGTCGGCATTTTCGCCATCGCATATTCCGAAATTTGCGAGATGCTGGCCTTGCCGTACTGATGGGTAATCATCATCACCCGAAAGCGCGAAACGTCGAGCTGCACCTTTTTCAACGTCACTTCCATCACCTGGGTGTAGCGCGCATAGACGTTAACAATCCAGTAGAACGGGAACTCTTCACGATGAAAAGCCGCATCCGCGCTCTTCACATCCGCTGTTTTTTTGATTGAACTCATGAGCTTCCTTAGTCAAAAGACGTCGATACGCTGAGTATACCGGGTTATAAGTTCACGCTATAGCATCATCGCGCATTCGCTCTGCCATGAATGTTCTAAAACCCACCTTGTGATTCAAAAAACGCCACACAGCTAACAATTTCGTCTCATTTTTTACGGTTCCCATTGACACTTTATCAGGCTGTTACCTATACGTTAGCGCACGTGTTCGGATGGCCTCTGTCAATAAAACATTCTGAGCATGTTAAATATTCGCCTGCTAACAAAATAATATTACATTGCAATGTGGA
Source organism: Pseudocitrobacter faecalis (assembly GCA_003315335.1). Lineage (GTDB taxonomy): Bacteria > Pseudomonadota > Gammaproteobacteria > Enterobacterales > Enterobacteriaceae > Pseudocitrobacter > Pseudocitrobacter faecalis. Next base: position 246,833 of record QNRL01000004.1, on the reverse strand, counting down.
GCCCGACATGAATGATTCTTCGAGCGTATTATCGCCGCCTACCGATACGCAGGATACACTGGACCCGCGACAACAAGCAGTGATTAAAAAGTTATTCCGCCGATTAATTGTTTTCTTATTTATTTTATTTGTTTTCTCTTACCTCGATCGTATTAATATTGGTTTTGCCGGTTTAACGATGGGCAAAGATTTAGGCTTAACCAGCACCATGTTTGGCCTGGCCACCACCCTGTTTTATGTGATGTATGTAATTTGCGGGATCCCCAGTAATATTATGTTAGGGATTGTCGGCGCCCGACGCTGGATTGCGGTGCTGATGGTGGTATGGGGAATTGCCTCAACCGCGACCATGTTCGCGACCGGGCCAAATAGCCTGTATGTCCTACGCATGCTGGTTGGGATCGCCGAAGCAGGCTTCCTGCCAGGGCTGCTGCTCTATTTAACCTACTGGTTCCCTTCCCAATATCGCGCCCGCGCTAACGCCTTGTTTATGATAGCGATGCCGGTAACCATGGCATTGGGTTCACTGGCGTCAGGCTATATTTTGAATATGGATGGTTTATTAAACCTGAAGGGCTGGCAATGGTTATTTTTGCTGGAAGGTTTCCCGTCCGTATTATTAGGCCTGGTGGTCTGGTTCTGGCTCGATGACTCTCCGGCGAAAGCCAAATGGCTAACCGACGATGATAAAGCCTGTCTGAATGAAATGCTGGAAGCGGATAAACGGGCAATTCAACAATCGCAGCAGGGTATCAGCACCGGAATGATGTCGCAGCGCAGTATGCTGCGCGAGTTATTTACGCCGGTCATTATGCTCTACACCCTGGCGTATTTTTGCCTGACCAATACCCTGAGCGCATTAAGCGTCTGGACGCCGCTTATTCTGCGTAGTTTTAATCAGGAGAGTAATAACATCACCATTGGGTTACTCAGCGCCATTCCGCAAGTGTGTACCATTATTGGCATGGTGTGGTGGAGTAAGCGTTCCGATCGTTTGAATGAGCGGAAAATCCACACGCTGCTGCCCTATCTTTTTGCCGCCGCGGGCTGGATACTCACCGCCACCAGCAGCAATCCAATGCTGCAATTCAGCGGTATCGTAATGGCATCCGCCGGGGCATTTGCCGCAATGGTGATTTTCTGGACCACGCCGGATCAATCCATCTCGGTTCAGGCGCGCGCCCTGGGAATTGCGGTGATTAACGCTACCGGGATGACCGGCGCGGCGCTGGGGCCGCTGCTGATGGGCTGGATGAAAGATATCACCGGTAGCTTCAACGCCGGAATTTATATGGTCGCCGCCTTCCTCGTGCTCGGCGCGGTAGTGATTGCCTTCATTCCGATGAAAAAAATGGCGCAGAAGAAGAGTCTGGCGCTGTAAAGCACGCGTGATATGCCCCGCATGCCGGATAAGGCGCGAGCTGCATCCGGCAGTTTCACCGATCCATCACTCATTTACCCTGTGTTTAGGCTCCAGCCCTATTAGGCTGTGCTAGTATACAAACACATTGGTTATCTGGGGATATATGCATGGAATGGCAGGTTGTTGATATCTTAAAAACTGAAAAAACCGATATTTTTTCAGTCATCACCCAGTGCGGCAAAATTAAAACCATTACTAAAATCAAATCTGCCTTCAGCATTAACAAGGGCGATGTTCTCACGCCAACACTTAATGCGACTTACTACATTAATAACAATAAGGATCGCACTATCGTGATTCTCTCGTCTGTCTGCTTTTCCAGCGAAGCATGGGCTGCGTTAAAGCTGAGCTAGGACATTCTGATAGAGTTGAGAATAATTCTTAGAAAGCCATCCTCGCGCTGCAATATTTGTTAGCAACTCCTTGCGTATTAATCAGTAATTCCTTTCCCTCCCTATGCCATGACAGGCTATGATTAGCACAGCCAGTACTCTTATTTGAATTGAGGCAATGTCATGGATAAAGAACTTCTCGACACCGGATACCGGGTATACACCGGTGAAAAAATCGACGTCTATTTCAACACAGCCCTGTGCCAGCACTCGGGCAACTGCGTGCGTGGCAACAGCAAGCTCTTCAATTTGAAGCGCAAACCGTGGATTATGCCCGATAATGTAGAGAGCACCGTGGTGCAGCAGGTCATTGATACCTGCCCAAGCGGCGCGCTGAAATACCGTACCAAATAACCCATAGCGAGAGACAAATGGAAATTCTGGAAGGTAACAACCGTTTTTACGTTAACGATGCTGAAGGTAACCTACTGGCCGAAGTGGTTTTTGTTCCCACCGGCGAGCACCTGAGCATTATTGAGCACACCGATGTAGACCCCAGCCTGAAAGGTCAGGGCGTCGGCAAGAAACTGGTGGCAAAAGTGGTGGAAAAAATGCGTAACGAGAATCGCAAAATTATTCCGCTTTGCCCCTTCGCTAAACACGAATTCGATACCACCCCGGAATACGCCGATATTCGCGCCTGATTCTCAGCGCTCTGCGGAGCGCTGTTCTTCTTTGCCCCCGATACAGATCGCAAAAAAAAGAAAAACTCCCCGTAGTAAAATCAAAACCCTGTTTTAGTTGACCAATATCAATTTCGTAAACTTTCCGTTACGGTAAAAAGCCCGTCCCGTATAAGAAAAGTCCTACACTATCCTATGAAAAAATTGTTTTTTATCGCTGCGCTGGTGACGCTTTCTTCCCCTGCCCTCGCGCTTAATTTCAACTCAACGGTATTGAAACTGAAATGCCCCTCACGCGGTCTGATTGAAATCACGTTGCATGCCTTTGGACATATCTCTGAGTTGTGGAAAGGGCATTATTATGTCGGCTCAGGGCATGAGGTACATAATGGTACGGAATATTTCAAATTCAGTAACGGCGATACCTTAATGCATCATCCAAAGAGCGATAAGTTCATGTTCTATTTCGCCAGGAGTCATACACTGAAAGCCTGCCAAAAACTCTCTGAACAGCCGATCAAAGTGGCCTTTAATTAAGAGAAAAGCGACGAAACGGCAGCGGATGTTTCCGCCGTTTCGCCACTGTTTTCAGTAGCCTGAGCAGCGAAACCGCCGGATGCGGCTGCGCCTTATCCGGCCTACGGTTCGACGGTTCCATCGGGTATTGTGCGGCTTAATTGTCGGGTGGCGGCTACGCCTTACCCGACCTACGGCCACAATACAGGTAGGCCTGATAAGCGCAGCGCATCAGGCATGGCTCTCCTGCAATAACGTCTTAATCGCCGATTCCTGCTCGGCATAATTTCCTTCACCAAAGAAGGTATACCGAAGCTGCCCGCGCGCATCAAACAGGTAGTGTGCGGGCCAGTACTGGTTGCCGAACGCGTTCCAGATGCGGTAGTTATTATCCAGCACCACCGGGAAGCTCAGTTGCCATTTTTTCACCGCTGACGTGACCGCATCAACGGGTTTCTCGTGGGGATATTCAGGCGTGTGCACCCCGATGACCGTGAGGCCAGGGTATTTCTGCGACCATTCACGAACATGGGGCAATGTGTGCTGACAGTTGATGCAGTCAAAAGTCCAGAAATCTACCAGTACCACCTTCCCTTTCAGCGAATCGGCTGAAAGCGGCGCACTATTGATCCACGTTGTTCCGCCCGTCAGTGGGGGGAGCTGACTGCTGGGGGTGGTGTCAACTACCGGCTGTAAACGCACAGGTTGTTCAGGCAGCAAGCCCACCAGACGCTGTTCCAGCTGTTGTGAAAACGCACTGGCCCCTTGAAGCACGCTGGTAGTACAGGTTGCAATCAGCGCCACTGACGCCAGCATTGCGACACCCGCGCCCTGACGCAGACGTTCCACCACCGCCGTTTTTGCCCGCAGCCCGTGCACCACACGTTTACCACCAAACCACAGCAGGGCCAGCATCGCCGCGCAACCGCTACCGTACGCTGCCAGTAAAACACTGCCGGAAACGCTACTCCCCTGAAGCAAACTCAGGCTGAGAATTGCTCCCAGCACCGGCCCGGCGCAGGGTGCCCACAAAAGCCCGGTAGCAAACCCGGCCAGCAGCGCGGCAAGGAGCCCGCGATGATGGTTGCTTTGATCATTCACCTGATTGCCCAGCCGCACCACCGGCTTCGCCAGCCACTGCGCCACGCGCGGGAATATCAGCGACAGTGCCACCGCGCTCATAAACAGCAACGCTATCCAGCGCCCGACGGTGGCGACCTGTGCCACCCAGGCACTGGCCACGGTCACCAGCGATGACACCAGAGTAAACATCAGCACCATCCCGGTTAACATTGCCGCCAGATGCCGTTTCTGCCCCTTCACGCTGGCAAATAAAAATGGAATAACAGGCAGCGTACAGGGACTTAACAGCGTCAGCATGCCGCCGATAAACGCAATGATAATAGCCATATCTCACCTCACCTTTAGGTTGCCTGGGTATCAGGCGGTGAGAAGATTTAACCGCGTCGATGTGTGCGTGGTGTGTCGGCAAAATGCCGTTTTGTCTCGTTACTTGTCGTGTGACGAAGGGGATACAGAAGGATACAAAGCGCGCGGCAAACACAGGGTAACCACCAGACCGCCTTCAGGATGGTTATGTAAACGTAATTGCCCGTGAAGTTGCGCCGCCAGTTGAGCTGCAATCGCCAGCCCCAGCCCGGTACCGCCGGTGTGGCGATTGCGCGAGTTTTCGATACGGTAGAAAGGTTGTAGCACCGCATCCTGCTCGGCCTCATCAATACCGGGGCCGTTATCCCGCACCTGAATTTCCAGCCACTGCGCATCGTGCAAAAGCAGATGAACCTGCGCTTCACTGCCGTACTTCAGCGCATTATCAAGCAGATTGGTCATGATGCGCCGTAGCGCCTGCGGCCGGGTCTCCAGCGGGGAAATCGTTGGGGCAGGCAAGAAGGTGACCGCCTGGCCGGTGTCCGTATAGTCGCAAACGAGGGTGTCGAGGAAGGCATTGAGATCGAGCCGATGCGTCGGCTCCAGCAAGGGTTCAGCGCTTCGGGCATAAGCTATACCCTCGCGCACCAGCCGCGTCATACTCGCAAGATCCTGCATGAGCTTATCGCGCAGCATCGGCTCCTCGCTCATCTCCACGCGCAGTTTCATCCGCGTGATGGGCGTTTGCAGGTCGTGGGAAATTGCGGCGAGGATTTGCGTGCGCTCCTTCAGATAACGCTGGATACGCGCCTGCATCGCATTAAACGCGCGGGCCGCCTGCGCCACTTCCAGCGGCCCCTGGTCATTCATGATTCGCGGTTGCGTCGCGGCGGGTTCTAAGGTTTCCACCGCGTCGGTAAATCGCGCAAGCGGGCGAACCACCTGGCGTACCGCCAGCCAGGCGCAGAGCAATAGCAGCAGAGGCTGAATGACCAGTACCACGGGCAGCCAGCGCGCCAGTGCGGGCAACTGCGGGCGCAGATCTATTGTCAGCGGGGAACCATCGCTTAATCGCAGATGTGCCTGAATATGTTCGCGCGGGCCAGGGATCGTGCTCATCGTCAACGCGTATTGCGTGCCGAGCGCCTCCTGAAGTGACGCCACTATCGGGCGCGAGCGCCAGCTATCAGGGACAGGGCCCGGTACACCCGCATCGGTTTGATAGTGATAATTACCCCGCGCAAGCCGCGCAAGCCACGCGGCGCGCTCGTTCGCCGGAAGACGGTCAAGAATCGCCACGCTGGTCGCCACGTCATAACCCAGGTTATCGAGCATGACCGTGCGCGCGCTGCTCATGCGCTCGTAAAGCAACAGTGACAGCGTCAGGCCGTTCGCCAGTAACAGCCCGGCCAGCACCAGCAACACCAGCCGATAGAGCAGCGTTTTCGGCCACAACCTCACTGACGGATCTCCACCGACATCGCCAGCACATAGCCTTCGCTGCGCACGGTTTTGATGTAAGCAGGCTCGCGCGCGTCATCGCTCAGCCGTTGGCGCAGGCGGCTAACCAGCAAGTCGATGGAGCGTTCAAACAACTCCGCATCACGGCCCTGAGTAAGGCTTAACAACTGGTCGCGGTTCAGAACCCGCTGCGGGTGATCGAGAAATACCCGCAGCAGGCGATACTCTGCCCCGCTGAGCGCGACAACCAGGCCGTCATCATCAATCAAATGGCGAGCGGCAGTATCCAGTTGCCAGCGGCCAAACGCAATCAGCCGCCCGGCATCGGTGATTTGCAAATTCGGCGGTAAGGCGCGATAGCGACGCAAAATCGCTTTAATCCGCGCCAGCAGTTCGCGGGCAACGAACGGTTTCACCAGATAATCATCCGCACCCATTTCGAGACCAAGGATCCGATCCGCGTCGTCGCTGCGGGCAGTCAGCATCAGTACAGGCAGATTTTGCTGGCGATCGCTGCGCAGTTCACGGCACAACGTCAATCCGTCATCGCCCGGCATCATGATATCGAGCACCACCAGATCCACCTGGTGGTGTGCCAGATACGCCCGCATCTCCTTCCCGTTAGCGGCCCCCGTCGCGCGATAGCCCGCATTATTCAGATAGTCGACGACCAGCTCGCGAATATCACAATCGTCATCGACTACCAGCACCGTGTCGATATGTTCCATCGCGGCCCCGTTACAGTTTATCGGCGTCAATCACCGCCTGGGTAAACGCCACCGGGTCTTCCTGCGGCGGATTATGCCCGACATTCGCGCCAAAAGTACGGTGCTCATATTTGCCGGTAAAGCGGGCGGCATAGGTTTTAGGGGCCGGATGTGGGGCACCGTTGTTTCCGCCTTCAATGGTGATGGTTGGCACGGTGATAGCCGGCAGCGTCGCCAGTTTTTGCTCGTATTTATCGTACTTCGCTTCGCCCTTTTCGAGCCCTAACCGCCAGCGGTAGTTGCTGATGGTCACCGCAACGTGATCCGGGTTATCCAGCGAGGCTGCACTGGTGGCAAAGGTTTTATCGCTAAACTTCCAGCCCGGTGATGCCTGTTGCCAGATGAGTTTCGCGAAATCATGGGTATTTTTGGCATAGCCCGCTTCGCCACGCGGGGTGGCAAAGTAAAATTGATACCACCAAAGCAGCTCTGCCTGTGGCGGCAACGGTTGCTCACCAATTTTCTGGCTGCTGATGAGATAACCGCTCACCGACACCAGTGATTTCACCCGCTCCGGCCACAGTGCAGCGACGATATCCGCCGTGCGCGCCCCCCAGTCAAACCCGGCAAGATCCGCCTGTTTGATCTTCAGCGCATCCATCAGTGCCACAATATCCGCCGCCATCGCTGACGGCTGACCGTTACGTGGTGCAGTCTCAGAGATAAAACGCGTTGTGCCGTAGCCGCGCAAATGCGGAACGATCACCCTGAAACCTTTGCTGGCGAGCGCCGGAGCCACCTCCGCATAGCTATGAATATCGTAGGGCCAGCCGTGCAGCAGTATCACCGGTTGCCCGTCACGCGGGCCAATATCGACATAGCCGATATTCAGATCGCCCGCGTTAACCTGATGGATATTATTAAATTCACTGGCGTAATTCTCAGCCGCCAGCGCCGGAAGCACAGGCGTCAACAACATCGCGAGCAGAAAAGCAGATTTTACCGTTTTGTTTTTTAAACATTGAACCGGGAGGGCCGACATATTCATTTTTTACTCCTGCACATGGGCATGGACGAGAGGTCGATAAAAAAGCAAAAACGATAGTGAGCGAAGGAATTATAGTGAGTAAATTCTAACCAGCAGGGACAATTTCTCTTCGCCTCATCGCCTGACTATCAAAACAGCCGCATGTGTCGAAGGTATTCCGCCACTCCCCCCTTTTTGCCTGCCTTTGTATCACCGTACGTGCCAGATACAGTGTGATACACAGTGAGCAAAAATCAGTCTTGACGCTCAGGGGCGTTGAGGAGGAGATTAAGCCTGCAAGATGGTCATTTTTTAACCTCTCACAAAAGGTGTCGCGCAATGACTCAATCACTGGCAGGAAAAAAGGCTCTGGTTATCGGCGGCTCGCGCGGTATTGGCGAAGCGATTGTTCGCAGGCTTAGCGATGAAGGCGCAACCGTCGCCTTCACGTGGGTGTCATCCGGCGAACGCGTGCAGCAACAGGTAGAAAATTATCGGCAGCAGGAAAAAGCGGTGCAGGCATTTCAGGCCGACAGCGGCGATGCCGCGCAGCTTACAGAAGCCGTAAATCAGGCGGCCCAGGCATTGGGCGGGCTGGATATTCTGGTCTATAACGCGGGCGTTTTGCGGATGGGTGATATCGAGAGTTTTTCGCTGGAGGATTTCGACCTGAGCTACAACGTTAACGTGCGTGGGCCGTTTGTCGCAGTTAAAGCGGCGCTCCCCCATTTTCAGCCCGGCGGGCGGATTATCACTATCGGCAGCATCGTCAGCAGCGCAGGCCGGGGGCCTGGCTCTACGGTGTACGGCGTAACTAAAGCCGCCGTCGCCCGCATGGTGCGTGGGCTGGCGTGGGATCTGAGCGAGCGCAATATTACGGTGAATGATGTTCAGCCGGGGCCGGTCGCAACGGATATGAACCCACTCGACGGGGAGCATGCTGAGTACTTAATCAACGCCAACCCGATGAAGCGTTTTGGCAAACCCCATGAAATCGCCAATCTTGTCGCCTGGCTTGCCGGGCCGGAATCGTCGTACGTGAACGGCGCGTGTATGGCGGTAGATGGGGGGTTAACGGCGTAGCCCTCAGCACAACGGCCTACCTAAATCAGAGAGGGCCGATAAAATCATCGTCCCTCTCACATGCCTTTATGAATTCTGAAAAATTTCCCGTAGGGTTCGTTTCCCGCTGCGCTTCATCTACTTTGGAGGCTGCGTTTCAGGGATAACGTCAACCGGAGGGAAGTATGGAAAAAACATCCCCGATGCAGGAGAAGGTCAGTTGGGTGGGTTATCTTGCCTTTTTCATGACCGTCATTTTCTTTTCTGGCTTTTTTGCGAAATCCACCGAATGGTGGCGAGTATTTGACTTTACCGTGCTGAACGGCACGTTTGGCGCGGTTAACAGTGCCGGAGAAAGCGTCGTGTCGTTTCGCGGAACAGGCGGTACGGGGGCGAAGGATGGTTTTCTCTTTGCCCTTGAACTGGCCCCTTCGGTAATTTTGTCGCTTGGCATTATTTCTGTTACCGAAGGGCTGGGTGGCTTACGCGCCGCGCAGCAGCTCATGACGCCTATCCTCAGGCCTCTTCTTGGCATACCGGGCATTTGCTCGCTGGCGTTGATTGCCAACCTGCAAAATACCGATGCCGCGGCGGGGATGACGAAAGAACTGGCGGAGGAAGGCGCTATTAGCGACCAGGAACGCGCGATATTCGCCACCTTTCAGACCAGCGGCAGCGCCATTATTACTAACTATTTTTCCTCTGGCGCGGCGCTATTTACGGTAATAACGGTGCCGGTGATCACCCCGCTGGCGGTGATTCTGGTATTTAAGTTTGTTGGCGCAAACCTGTTACGGTTATGGATCGCGCAAATCGAAAGCCGTCAACGCAAGGAGGCCGTGGATGAACACGCACGCCCGTAAGAACGTGATGGATCTGTTTGTCGAGGGGGCCCGCCGCGGTTTCACCATCGCCACCACCAGCCTGTTGCCCAACGTGGTGATGGCATTTGTGATCATTCAGGCACTGAAGGTCACGGGATTGCTGGATATAGTAGGCAAGGTTTTCGAACCGGTGATGGGGCTGTGGGGATTGCCAGGAGAAGCGGCGGCCGTGCTGCTGGCCTCGGTGATGAGTATGGGGGGCGGAATCGGCGTCTGCGCGAGCCTGGTCGTTTCGGGCGCACTGAACGGCCATGATGCGACGGTGTTGCTTCCCGCGATCTATCTGATGGGCAACCCGGTGCAGAATACCGGGCGCTGTCTGGGCACGGCGGGGGTTAACCCGAAATATTATCCGCACATCATCACCATTTGCGTCATCAACGCCCTGCTTTCCCTTTGGGTAATGCAATTGCTTGTATAGGAGAGGTTTTATATGGAAATCACCCTGCCCGGTCTGCGTCTGTTTAAGCAAGCGCATCTCTATGCACCGGACGATCGCGGCGTACAGGATTTTTTGATTGCCGCAGGAAAAATTGTCGCCATCGCCCCGGAAATCGACGCCAGCGGGCTGCCTGGCTGCGAAGTCATTCATCTGCAACAGGCCATTGTCTGCCCCGGTTTTATTGACCAGCACGTGCACCTGATTGGCGGTGGTGGCGAAGCCGGGCCGCATACACGTACGCCGGAAGTGCGGCTGTCGAAGCTGGTAGAAGCGGGTATTACCTCCGTTGTCGGGCTGCTGGGTACCGATGGCATTACCCGTCATCCGGAATCGCTACTGGCGAAAACCCGGGCGCTGGAGAATGAAGGTATTAGCGCGTGGATGCTGACGGGTGCATACTCCCTGCCCTCGCCAACTATCACCGGCAGCGTGGATCGCGATGTGGCACTCATCGATAAAGTGATTGGCGTGAAATGCGCGATCTCCGATCACCGCTCCTCCGCGCCGGGCAATGAGCAGCTCGCCAATATGGCGGCGCTCGCGCGCGTCGGTGGTTTACTGGGTGAAAAAGCAGGCGTTAGCGTATTTCATATGGGTAACAGCCCGCGCGGGATTGCACCACTGGAAGCCATCCTGCAACACGCTGATGTGCCGATAAACAAGCTGCTGCCTACCCATGTTAACCGCGCTGAGCCGCTATTTACCGAGGCAAAAGCGTTTGCCATCCGGGGCGGATTTATCGATATCACCAGCAGCATTGAGACGCCCATTGATGCGGCAAACGCTATCGCCAGCGCTCTACGCGACGGCGTGCCGCTTGAGCGTATAACGGTGAGTTCCGACGGTAATGGCAGCCAGCCAGTGTTTAACGCCGAAGGCAAGCTGACCGGAATCGGTGTCGCCGGATTCGAGTCGTTGCTGGGGACGCTTCAACAGTTGGTTCAACACCATCAACTTCCGCTGGAACAGGCCCTGCGCCCGTTCACGCAAACCGTCGCCGAATTCCTCGGTTTCGCGCATAAAGGGCGCCTGGCTGAAGGCTGCGATGCCGATTTTATTATTATGACGGCGGGCTTACATATTGATGAGGTCTGGGCGAAAGGGAGAATGCTGGTGCGGAACGGCTATGCCTGTGTGAAAGGAACTTTTGAGTAATGCCTTACGGGCGGGAGAAGCACGTTCTCCCGCCTGCGTTCAAGGTAAAATTAACCATTAAATCAATGTGGTTTACTTAGAATGCTTTCCAAAAAAAGCGCGTCGCTGAAAGGCAAAATATTACCGTGAGAAATTAATGTGTCGTCGATTCACGACAGTTGTAAGTAACTAAAAATTAATAAAAAAATCTCACTTGTCACCCCCTAAAATTAAGCGTACATTAGCGCCATCTGGAGCAGTGATGCACCAAATTCTGAGGTGATGCCAATGTGCGTCAGCTCACAATGTCACAACAGGACATGTTTTCGTTAGAGCGTATAAACGTGAAGTACGCGGAGAGATGAGTCGTGAAATATTTATTTATGGGTGTGTCGTTTATGGTCATCGTTTGGGCCGGTACATTTGCCCTGATGATCTAATTAAGAATGTAAAAAAACAGGAGCCTTTTGGCTCCTGTTTGCGTTTTATTATTCGGCGTTTTCCGCCGCGTGCTTCGTACCGGAAGGCAGCAGGCCATCGGCGCGAAACATGGCTTTAATACCCCTCACCGCCTGACGAATACGGTCACGGTTTTCAATCAGTGCGAAGCGCACATGGGTATCGCCGTAATCACCGAAACCAATGCCTGGCGAAACGCACACTTTCGCGTCCTGCAGCAGCTTTTTAGCAAACTCCAGCGAGCCCATTGCAGCATACGGTTCAGGGATTTTCGCCCATACGTACATTGACGCTTTCGGGCATTCAACCATCCAGCCCGCCTCATGCAACCCTTTCACCAACACGTCACGGCGACGTTTATACTGCGCGGCAATGTCGCGCACACACTGCTGATCGCCTTCCAGTGCCGCAATGGCCGCAACCTGAAGTGGCGTAAACGTACCGTAGTCGTGATAGCTTTTAATCCTGGCCAGCGCGTTAACCAGCGTTTTGTTACCGACCATAAAGCCGATGCGCCATCCGGCCATGTTGTAACTTTTCGATAAGGTGAAGAACTCAACCGCCACATCGCGCGCACCGGGCACCTGCATGATCGACGGTGCTTTCCAGCCATCGTAGACGATGTCGGCGTAAGCGAGGTCGTGCACCACCAGCACGTCATAGCGTTTCGCCAGCGCGACCACTTTTTCGAAGAATTCCAGCTCAACGCACTGGGCTGTCGGGTTCGACGGGAAGCCCAGAATCATCATTTTCGGCTTTGGATAGCTTTCACGAATGGCGCGTTCCAGCTCGTTAAAGAAGTCGACGCCTTCCACCAGCGGCACCGAGCGCACCTGCGCGCCGGCAATCACCGCACCGTAAATGTGAATCGGATAGCTGGGATTGGGCACCAGCACCGTGTCGCCATGGTCGAGCGTGGCTAACATCAGGTGCGCCAGCCCCTCTTTCGAACCGATGGTGACGATCGCTTCGCTTTCGGGGTCGATCTCTACATCGTAGCGCTCCTGATACCAGCGCGAAATGGCGCGACGCAGACGCGGGATCCCGCGCGAGGTTGAGTAACCGTGCGTATCCGGACGCTGGGCGACGGTACAGAGTTTTTCGACAATATGCGGCGGGGTCGCACCGTCCGGGTTACCCATACTGAAATCGATAATATCTTCGCCGCGCCGACGCGCAGCCATTTTCAGTTCAGCGGTGATGTTAAAAACATACGGGGGCAAGCGATCGATACGCGTAAAACGGCGTTCAGGACTGAATTCAGCCATAGGTTCCTCAGATTCACGTTAGCGCCCGGACCGTCCGAGCGACGCTGCCACGACAGTGGCGTGTTTAGAAAATAGCCTGAAAAAAAACCGTCTGTCGAGGGGTAAGGCAAAAAATAGTTTTTGCTGCCAAAAGGGGAAGCTTAAAAAACGAAGAATCCACCAGCGTTCATAACTGCATTTTTTGACAACATTTAATTAACTTAATTTTATCCTGTTGTTCTCATGAAAAAATCTTAAGCATCCCCTTTTCCCCGTTGATTAGCCGATCATCGTTTAATCCCCTTTTATTTTTATGGATTATGAATTTTCATCCTCCTATCCAGACAACTGGTCATCTGGCGCGGGGTTTCTTATCATAAGACTTTCCTGATAAACCCGGCGTTCCCATGCACGAAATTTTCAACATGCTGCTGGCGGTGTTCGACCGCGCAGCGCTGATGCTAATCTGCCTGTTTTTCCTGATCCGTATCCGCCTCTTCCGCGAACTGCTGCACAAAACGGCCCACACCCCAAAAGAGCTGCTTGCCGTCAGCGCGATCTTTTCGCTCTTCGCTCTGTTCAGCACCTGGTCGGGCGTACCGGTGGAGGGATCGCTGGTGAATGTACGTATTATCGCGGTGATGTCCGGCGGCATTTTGTTTGGCCCGTGGGTTGGGGCAATCGTCGGGTTGATTGCCGGGGTGCACCGCTATCTGATTGATATTGGTGGCGTTACTGCCGTGCCCTGTTTCATCACCAGTATCATTGCCGGGCTACTTTCCGGCTGGATTAACGTCAAAATCCCTAAAGCGCAACACTGGCGCATCGGTATTCTGGCCGGGATGCTGTGTGAAACCCTGACCATGATACTGGTGATCATCTGGGCACCAACCACCGCCCTCGGTATCGATATCGTTTCTAAAATCGGTATTCCGATGATTCTTGGTAGCGTCTGTATCGGTTTTATCGTACTGCTGGTGCAGAGCGTCGAGGGGGAAAAAGAGGCCAGCGCAGCGCGACAGGCCAAGCTGGCGCTTGATATCGCCAACAAAACGCTGCCGCTGTTCCGTCATGTGAATAGCGAATCCCTGCGTCAGGTGTGTGACATCATTCGCAACGATATCCACGCCGATGCGGTGGCGATCACCAATACTGACCACGTGCTGGCGTATGTTGGCGTAGGGGAAAATAACTATCGCGATCAGGACGATATAATTAGCCCAACCACATTCGAAGCGATAAGCAGTGGAAAAATCATTATTAAAAACAATGATGAGGCTTATCGTACCCCGGAAATCCACTCGATGCTGGTGATTCCCTTGTGGGAGAAAGGCGTGGTAACCGGAACGCTGAAAATCTACTACTGCCACGCACACCAGATCACGTCATCCTTGCAGGAGATGGCGGTTGGCCTGTCGCAGATTATCTCGACGCAGCTGGAAGTGTCGCGCGCCGAGCAACTGCGGGAAATGGCAAATAAGGCAGAGCTTCGCGCCCTACAAAGCAAGATTAATCCCCATTTTTTGTTTAATGCGCTAAACGCGATTTCGTCCTCCATTCGCCTGAATCCGGACACCGCGCGCCAGTTGATTTTTAATCTCTCTCGCTATCTGCGCTATAACATTGAATTGAAAGACGATGAGCAGATTGATATCCGCAAAGAGCTGTACCAAATCAAAGATTACATCGCCATTGAGCAGGCGCGATTTGGCGATAAGCTGACGGTTATCTATGACATCGATGATGAAGTGAACTGCGTGATCCCAAGCCTGCTGATTCAGCCATTGGTCGAAAATGCCATCGTTCACGGCATCCAGCCCTGTAAGGGTAAAGGCGTGGTGACCATTAGTATTACTGAAAGCGGCAACCGCGTGCGCATCAGCGTGCGCGACACTGGGCACGGTATTGACCCACAGGTCATCGCCCGCGTTGAAGCCAATGAAATGCCGGGCAATAAAATTGGCCTGCTGAACGTTCATCACCGGGTAAAATTGTTGTATGGCGAGGGGCTGCATATCCGCCGTCTGGAACCCGGCACGGAAATCGCGTTTTATATTCCTAACGCGCGCACGCCGGTAACGGCTCCCGCCACTCTGCTGCCGTTATAGGGAGAGAAAATGAAAGTCATCATTGTTGAAGACGAAATTCTGGCGCAACAGGAACTGACCTGGCTTATTAAAGAACACAGCCAGATGGAAATAGTCGGTACGTTTGACGACGGCCTTGACGTGCTGCGTTTTTTGCAACACAACAAAGTGGACGCCATCTTCCTTGATATCAATATTCCTTCGCTGGATGGCGTGCTGCTGGCGCAAAGCATCAGCCAGTTTGCCCATAAACCGTTTATCGTGTTTATCACTGCATGGAAAGAACATGCGGTAGAAGCATTCGAACTGGAGGCGTTTGATTACATTCTTAAACCCTACCAGGAATCGCGGATTATCAGCATGTTGCAGAAACTGCAAAGCGCCTGGCAACAGCAGGCGGGCGGCAGTACAGCGATACCGGGGACGACTGCGCGCGAAAATGACACCATCAATCTGATCAAAGATGAGCGCATTATCGTCACCAGCATCAACGATATTTACTACGCCGAAGCGCACGAGAAAATGACCTTCGTGTACACCAAACGTGAATCGTATGTGATGCCCATGAACATCACGGAGTTTTGCAGCAAGCTTCCGGCCACCCACTTCTTCCGCTGCCATCGATCGTATTGTGTGAATCTGGATAAGATCCGCGAGATTGAGCCGTGGTTTAATAACACCTATATCCTGCGCCTGCGCGACCTGGATTTTCAGGTGCCCGTCAGCCGCAGTAAGGTGAAAGAGTTTCGTCAGTTGATGCATTTGTAAGGAGCTTGCATGGCCGCCCCCCGCTTACCCGCTGACCAGCAATTTTTTGCCGACCTGCTAAGTGGGGTGGTGTTAAATCCACAGCGGCTTGGACGGGTGTGGTTTGCGGGTAGCGCAAAAAAGCTGCCTCCGGGAAGCTTATGTATCGATATCCCGCGTCTTGATATCGTTTTGCGCGGCGAGTACAGCAATGCCCTTGAGCCCAAACAACAGCATCTGACGCAAGGAGAGATGCTGTTTATTCCCGCCCGCGCAGCAAACCTTCCCGCTAGCAAGGGGCCAGTGATGCTGTTAAGTCTCGTGTTTTCCCCCGCCTGGCTTGGCCTGTCGTTTTACGATAATCGAACAACACCTTTTTTTCGCCCAACCCGACAGCTTGAGCTTCCCCACCCACAACGCGGTGAAGCGGAAGCCATGTTGACCGCCCTTACCCATCTTAGCCGCACGCCGCAGGATCAGCCCATCATACAGCCACTTACCTTAAGTCTGCTGCATCTTTGCCGAAAGGTTGTTACGTCAGATCCGCGTAAACAGCAGCCACGAACGGAATTTTTATACCAGAGTGTCTGTAACTGGATTCAGGATAACTTTGCCCAACCGCTCACGCGGGAGAGCGTGGCTGAATTTTTCAACATCACGCCAAATCATCTTTCAAAGCTTTTTGCTCAACACGGAACAATGGGATTTGTCGATTACGTGCGATGGGTACGGATGGCGAAAGCGCGTATCATCTTGCAGAAGTACAACTTGTCGATAGGCGATGTGGCGGGTCGCTGTGGGTATCCGGACAGCGACTATTTTTGCCGCCTGTTCCGGCGTCAGTTTGGTCTGACGCCGGGTGAATATCGCGCCCGTTTTCAGTAGATTCAGAACGCGATTTCTGACGTTAATAACGCAATTAAACTCTCTGCATCATCGGCAGAAAAAAGCCGCTCACGAAACGCTTTGTTAACCAGTTTTCTCGCCAGTTGGGAGAAAACTTTGACATGATTAATCCCTTCGTCAGCGCCAAGCGTCAGCATAATAACCAGTTCAACGTCCCCCATTTCCGAACGCCAGTCTATCGGGCGGGGTAGCCGCGCAATGCTAATGCTGGAGTGGCGAATCCATTGCGATTTAGTATGTGGAATTGCGACACCAAATCCCACCGCGGTAGTGACAATATCTTCGCGCTGCCAGATATCTTCCTCAAGTTCCAGCGCATGCTCAGTGCGGCCGTTGACAGCTAAATTTCCGCACAGATACTGAATGACCTGTTCTTTGCTGGTTAACGCCTCATTAAAGCAAATGTTTTCCAGCGCCAGCAGAGGCTTAACCTCGTCGGGTGGAGAGAACGCATCAAGTAGCCCTTCAATTTCCTCACTGCTGCGACATTCGCAGGCCTGGCTTGCCAGTTCGCTGCACTCTGCGCGATTCAATTTACGCAATGCGCTCTTGATGGCCGGAATTCGTGGGCCGCTCATACTGAGCTCATCAAGTCCCAGCCCCAGGAGCAGCGGAAAATAACGCAGCTCCCCGCCAAGCTCACCGCACATCCCTACCCATTTTCCGTGACGATGCGCAACGCTGACAATTTGCTGTAACATCCTTAAAAAAGAAGGCGTTATCGGGTTATAGAGCGGAGAAACACGCGGGTTGTTACGATCGACGGCATAGAGATACTGCGTCATGTCGTTTGAGCCAATGCTGAAGAAATCGACCTCTTCACAAAAGTGATCGATGATGTAACAGACAGAAGGAACCTCTACCATTATGCCCAACGGAAGCGACTGAGCATGGCGTAAACCCTCCGCTTTCAATTCAGCCTGTACCTGCCGAAGCGCATTTTTCACCCATAATATTTGGTCAAGGCTATGCACCATTGGAATCATCAACCGCGCCTGCCCATGAGCTGCAGCACGCAAGATTGCGCGTAACTGAGTATGGAAAAGCGCTGTAAATTCAGGATATATACGTACCGCGCGATAACCCAGGAAAGGGTTTTCTTCCTGCGGAATATTGAGGTAGCGGATCTGCTTATCGCCGCCAATATCCATGGTGCGAAAGATAACAGGTTTATCACCGGCGGCGATTAACACCTGTTGATAGGCTTCAAACTGCTCTTGCTCATCGGGTGCGCTATCCCTGTCCAGATAGAGCATTTCTGTACGGAATAGCCCAACGCCCTGCGCACCATTCGCAAACGCGCCCGGGGCCTCCAGCGCGCTACCAATATTTGCGGCGATATCCATTGCATAACCATCCGCGCTGACCGCGGGCAGCGCGGCATCCAATGACTGACGATACTGACGTTTTTCTTCAAGTTTGCGGGCGACAGCGTAATACCCCTTCACCGACGACGTCGGATCGATTGCCAGAACACCACACTGCGCATCCAGAATAGCGGGATGCCCGACATGCCGTAGTAACCCACCGGTTGGAAGACCGCTCAAGACAGGAATAGCCGAAGCGCGCGCCAGGATTAACGTGTGCGATGTCCTGCCGGTTTTTTCCAGCACCATACCTTTGAGATGGCGCAGTTCAAGGCTTAAAAACTGGCTGGGGGTTAAGTCTTCCGCCACCAGAATGGTTGGCTCAACAAGCTGAAGACGATTTTGCGGCTGCCGCTCAGGCCAGGCAATGTGTAAAAGCTGTTCGCTGATATCACGAATATCGCTCACTCTTTCACGCAGATAATCACTGCTGGAGGAAGCAAGCTTTTCACAAACTTCTTCCATATTACGAACGATTGCCGCCCCCAACCCTAGCGCCTGCTCATGGCATAAGCGACGGATGTTACCCGCGAATTCATCATCCAGAATTAATGAAAGATGCGCGCTGAGGATCGTTTTACTCTCTCCGTCACGCTCGCGGAGCTGTAGATTCAACCGCTCGGCAAGGGTTGCCAGGCTGTGTTCAAGGCGCGTACCGTCTTCAGCGCTGGCTGGAATTGCCCGGTATGCATCGAGGTTGTCGCTCTGCCAGACGGTCATGATGCCCTCTCCGATGCCATTTGCCAGTACAGTGCCGTAAAGCACATCGGGATTCAGGTACACCAGAGAACGAGGTAAAGGATGCGCAATCAATTCAGCTGCGCTCGGCTCTATGCTATCGCTGTCAATGAAGTGATTGACTATCCAGTGTTCCAGCGCCCGCCTGGCCTGCTCTTCATCGCGGCCGATAATTTCGAGGCTGCAACTGTCATTAAATAACGTGCACGTACTGATTAGAGCCAGAGAGCTTTTTGCATCCGCACGGTTATTCAGGCGATGGTTGATGAGTGTAATTTCACTGTGCCACTTTGCGCACTGCTCTTTCAGTTCCCAGGCGGGCCGTGCATGCAATCCGTTTGGCAATGGGCAAAGAAAATGGATGGTTAACATAACGGCTCCTTAGCAACCATTGTGCTGGCATCTGAAATCCGTCAGATGCGTGAATGTGTCTTGAGTGAGATCGTGAATCAATGCAGAGAGCAGTTGTTGTGTCTGAACAATGTCGTGACAATCGGCAATTGACGCCGCGCAGTGTCCATAGCGAGTAGCCGGCCCCATAACCAGCGTGGGTACACCGCGACCATTCAGATGCACCGCACCGCCATCGGTACCGCCATTACTGAACATATCCAGTTGAAGCGCGATCTTTTCGCGTGCCGCAATCTCTTCAACCCATTGGGTGAGTTTTGCCGGGGCGATTAACGATTTATCACTGAGCACCAACATCGGGCCTTTGCCAATTTGTCGGTGGTTAGCGGTGCCATAATCGAAATTTTTCGCCCAACAGGCGGTATCCAGCACAATGGCCAGATCGGGTTGAAGCTGATGCGTAGCGGTTCTCCCTCCCCGTAAGCCGACCTCTTCGCTGGAGGTTGCCACCAGCCACACCTCCGCTGGCAATGTCGTCTGAGAAAGTTCGCGAAGCAGTGCTATCAACAGATAACAGCCCAGGCGATCATCGAAAGCTTTACCCATCACTCGTTGACCCGGGAGCGCATGAAATTCACTGTCAAAGGTCACGCGGTCGCCAGGATGAATCCCAGCCTGAAGCAATTCATCCTGTGAGCTCGCGCCAATATCAACACGTAACGCGCTAACCTCACTGCCGCAACGCTCCCCCTCTAACATTCCTGCAATCTTATTGCCTGAACGCGTGGTAATACGAACGCGCTGAAGTTCTCTTGCAGCTTGCCGAACGTTTCCCACAGGCAAAACATCAATCGCGCCAGAAGAAGAGAGTGAGCGGACAATAAAACCGACTTCATCCATGTGGGCACAAATCATCAGTTTTGGGCCTGCGCTTTCATTCAGACGTATTAATACCGAGCCAAGGCCATCAAACTCGATATGCTTTTGATATTTCTGCGCTTCAGTAATAAATATGTCCCGAACTTCCTGCTCGGATGCGGCGATGGCATCCGCTTCGCTGAGTGCTTTCAGCAACGTTAAGTCCATTATTGTTCTCCGGTGAGTAACAATGTTTTCGGCATGCGATAGAGCACTTCAGCCCCCTGAGGCGTGACTAACACTACATCCTCAATCCGCACGCCGCCCGCATCAGGTAAATAAATTCCAGGTTCTACCGTAAGGAGCATGCCTGCTTCGAGTGGAGTAAAGTCCTGCGGTGAAAAATAGGGTGATTCATGAACCTCAATGCCCAGGCCATGCCCGGTGTTGTGACCAAAAAAGTCACCATACCCGGCGTTCTTGATTACCTTCCGTGCCGCCGCATCAACCGATTGACAAAGAACGCCCGGTTTTATTGCCGCAATCGCGGCAAGCTGCGCCTGAAGCACCGTGTGATAGATGTGATAAAGTGGCGAGTCAGAGGGAGTGACATAGCGTCCATGAACCAAAAAAGTGCGCGTCATATCTGAGCAGTAGCCCCCATATTGCGCACCGAAATCCAGGGTAACCATCTCACCTGCGACAATCACCTTTTCGCTGGCTTTTCCGTGGGGCAACGCCCCACGAGGCCCGCTGGCGACAATGGTGTCGAATGACGGTTTGTCTGCCCCGAGCGTTTTCATATACCACTCAAGTTCCGCGGCCACTTCTCGTTCGCGCATGCCTGGCTGTATAAATTGCCTGATGTATTCAGCACTGCGATCGGCAATTGCGCATGCGGCACGCACGGACGCTATTTCATCGGTGGTTTTAATCTGCCGCAGGGAATCAAGGGAGATACTGCGCAGAGTCGTGTGAAGATCATTTCGCCACTGCTCAGCGTTGTGCCAGCTTACCTGCCCCCCTTCAAACCCGAGCGTTCGCCATCCCTCTTCGGCAATCAGTGTGTTTATAACGTCAGTAAAACGATGATGGTTATCCAGCAAGTGGAGCTGATAACCCTGCGCTTTTGCGGCGACCTCAGCGTAGTAGCGAAAATCCAGTAAAATATGCGCCTGCGTGCGGCTTATCACTACATAACCCGAACCGCTGGAAATCTGCATATGCGGCTGTTTATTAGCGCGTGAAGAGATCATCACGGCATCCAGATTATTCGCGCGCAACCAGTCGCGAACAGAAACTAACAGGGTCATCGCGACTCCTTGTCTTAGAGACCTTCGATAATCAATTTGCCTTTGCGATAGAGCATATGGCGTGAGAAGACCACCAGCAGCGCGGTAATCATTGCCCCCAGCGCAATCCCTGCCATGTAAACGCCAAGGTTGCTGACCAGCGGCCAGGCCCAAATCGCCGACTCAGGGAACCACTGCACGGCCCCCAGCCAAACGGCGGTTGTCGAACCGACAATTGCACCGATCATGTAGGACGGAATAGCGGTGAGCGGGCTCTCCAGCGCAAAAGGAATCGCCCCTTCGCTAATGCCCATAAAGGCCAGAAACATCGCCGTTTTACCCTGCGGGTAAAGCTGCGCGCTGAACAGGCGCTTACCCGTTAAACGTCTATCGAGAAGCGTGGCAAGACCGAGACCAATCGGTGGAATAACGATCGCGATGGATCGTGCGGTAACGGGCAGAACATGGTCGGTTGTAAAGCTAAAGGCAACAAAACCAGCCGCTTTATTGATGGGGCCTCCGAGGTCAATTGCCGTCGCAGCAGCGATCCCCATGGCATACATCAGCGCGCCTTTTTCACCCGCTGCCGTCAAAACGGCGCGTATTCCACCGTTTATCCATCCGCCAAATGGTGTGATGACGTAGTACATCGCCAGCATGACGAAAATGGCTGACAGAATGGGCAGCAGAAAGGTGGTTTTAAACGCCAGCAGGAAATCCGGCAGCTGGATTTTCTGATTCATCCACTTAACCAAATACCCGGCCACAATGGAAATAATCAGCGCGCCAATGAAGGTTGACGGTACGGGAGATGTGGTTACCCACTGCAATTGAGCAGTATCAAAACTCAGTAACTGAGTCGGTTGTGTCGACATTAACCCGCCAATGAAACCGGCGGGAAAAGCCAGTTTTCCGCCGATAGAGTTCGCCACAAAAGCGGCAAACATGGGGATCGCAAAACCGAAAAGCACGCCACCAAACGATTGTGAGAGCCAGGCAAATTTAAGTAATGAGAGATTAAACCCGCTAAATTTCCCGCTGTTAAGGGCATCCATGATGCCAATATCGGCGGGAATTTTGAGCCAGCTGTATGCGATAAGCTGGGAGAATGCGAGAATCACCCCACCCATAATGAGCGTAGGCACCATGCGGGATATCCCGGACATGACGTGTTGCGGCAGTTCACTCCAGAAGCTAATACGCGTGGCCTGCGGCGCTTTAATCGCCGCTGCGCCGCCTGAGGTACCGGGCACCACGCTTGCACTGCGTTTCTTAATGGCCATAGAAATTATCCTGTCGACATTACTGTTGCTCTTCGGCAATCATCTCTTCGATTTCTTTAATAATGCCCGCCGCGTTTTTAATGGCGTCCTGAAGCGTGATTTCATAAACATCACGCGATTCAAAGCGCTCGTTGTCTTCTGGTGTGACGGCGACCGAATGAATGATTAGCGTGGCTTCGGCAATATCCTGCGGCGTTAATCGATTCTGAATACCGTCAGCACCCTGCGTTTCTATTTTGACTTCATAACCGGCTTCCACTGCGGCTTCTTCCAGTGCCTGAGCGGCCATAAAGGTATGTGCCAAGCCCATGGGACAGGCACAAACTGCAATCAGTTTTTTGCTCATAATTGACTCCTTGTGTTGAAAACAAGGTGATTATGGCTACGGAAAACCATCCCCGGTTACCAGACAATTAATTCATTTACTGGACAAAACATCCCGTAAATAAAAAGTGTGATGATTATCGGTTTATAGGGGGTAAGCGTGGGGGATAACACAGAATGCCGGGCGAAAGATCGCCCGGCAGGAGAAGGGAATTACAGAATTTGCCCCAGCGTCTGGCGCAGGTGCGCCCCGGAGCCCAGTAGACCGGGGTTATCGTGAACAATCAGATAGACCGGAATATCCTGCACATAGGCTTTGAATCGGCCTTTGTCCTCAAAACCGCCTCGGAAGCCGGACGCTTTAAAGAATTCAAGGAAACGCGGCACGATGCCGCCTGCGATATAGACGCCGCCAAAGGTGCCGAGCGTCAGCGCCAGATTGCCACCGAAGCGCCCCATGATGACACAGAACAGCGACAGTGCGCGGCGACAGTCGATGCAGGTATCTTCCAGCGCACGCTGAGTGATGTCTTTCGGCTGTAAGTTTTCCGGCAGACGGCCATCAGATTTCACAATCGCGCGATACAGATTGACCAGCCCCGGCCCGGAAAGCACGCGTTCAGCTGAGACGTGGCCTATTTCCGCGCGAAGCTCTTCAAGGATAATCCCCTCTTCTTCACTGTTCGGTGCGAAATCGACGTGACCGCCCTCGCCCGGCAGGCTAACCCAACGCTTATCAACGTGAACCAGATGAGCAACGCCCAACCCGGTGCCAGCGCCATAAACCGCGATCGGTTTGCCTTCTACCGGTTCCGCGCCGCCAAACTGAATCAGATGCTCTTTTTTCAGCATCGGGATAGCCATCGACACGGCGGTGAAATCATTAATGATTTCCAGATGCGCGAAGCCAAGATTCTTCTTCATTTCAGCAATGGAGAAGGCCCAGGTGTGGTTGGTCATCGCCACCCAGTCACCGGTGATCGGGCAGGCGATGGCGATGCAGGCGTCTTCCACGTCCACGTTGTGTTCTTTGAGATAGACGCGAACCACCGCTTCGAGGCTTGGGTAATCCAGGCCTGAGTAGGTCTTCGCCTGCGAGATTTCACCCGTGGCGAGGTCACATAACGCTAAACGCGCGTTGGTGCCCCCGACGTCTCCTGTTAATGCAAACTTTGTCATTCCGTTACGGCTCCGCTAAAGTCAGGATAAATCTTTATCACAGAGTAAATTCAAGGCGCTGTAACAACAATGACGATTGTGTGAGCACCCCAGAATTATCGATCTACGTCACATAATTTTATGTATCAACCTTAAGGATATCTCTGTTTCGCCGTATCGTTTCAGCATCTATTGCGCTGAAGGCATTTACAGAACCCGGCAAAGTGATGCCAGCTTTTAGCCTAAAGGAAATCATCATGCTCCATCCGCGAGCCCGAACGATGTTATTACTCGCCATTCCGGCGATGGTCATTGGTGTTGCCGCCAGCCTGATTTTGATTGTGGTGATGAAAATCGCCTCGGTATTACAGCATCTGCTGTGGAGTACCCTTCCCGGCGCATTAGGCGTCTCATGGGATTCACCGTGGTGGATACTACTTGTCCTGACACTGACCGGCCTGGCGGTAGGTCTGGTTATTCGCTTTAGCCCAGGGCATGCCGGGCCCGATCCGGCAACAGAACCCTTAATTGGCGTGCCCGTCGCGTCCTACTGTTTGCCGGGGTTAATTCTCGCCCTAGTGCTGGGTCTGGCGGGCGGCGTTAGTCTCGGCCCGGAACATCCGATTATGTCGGTTAATATCGCGCTCGCCGTGGTGCTGGGCGCGCGTTTTTTCCCACGTGTCAGTTCTCTTGAGTGGACGATTCTCGCCGCCGCAGGGACTATCGGCGCGCTCTTTGGCACGCCGGTGGCGGCTGCGCTGATTTTCTCGCAAACCCTGAATGGCAATAACGATGCACCACTGTGGGATCGCCTGTTTGCGCCGCTGCTGGCCGCCGCCGCCGGGGCGCTCACCACCAGCCTGTTCTTCCAGCCGCACTTTTCACTGCCGATTCCTCATTATCAGCAGATGCGGATTATCGATATTTTCAGCGGTGCGGTGGTTGCTGCAATCGCCATTGCGCTGGGCATGGTGGCGGTGTGGTGTCTGCCTCGTCTGCACGCCCTGATGCACCGTTTAAAACATCCTGTGCTGGTGCTCGGCACGGGCGGCTTTTTGCTGGGCCTGCTGGGGATTATCGGCGGCCCGATTACGCTGTTTAAGGGGCTCGACGAGATGCAGCAGCTCGCCTTTAGCCAGACGCTGACCAGCAGTGATTTTATGCTGATTGCCGCCGTGAAGCTGGCGGCGCTGGTGATTGCTTCGGCTAGCGGTTTTCGCGGTGGCCGTATCTTCCCGGCGGTATTTGTCGCCGTGGCTTTAGGGCTGATGCTGCACGCCCACGTTGATGCCGTTCCGGCGGCAATTACCGTTTCCTGCGCAATTCTGGGACTTGTACTGGTGGTGACCCGTGATGGCTGGCTGAGTCTGTTTATGGCCGCGGTGGTGGTGCCGGATACCACGCTTTTACCGCTGTTATGTATTGTGATGCTGCCCGCCTGGCTCCTGCTGGCGGGCAAGCCGATGATGATGGTTCCGCGTAAAGACAAACCCTAGCCTTTGCTATTGCGCGTCTCCAGCGCCTGAGTGACGGCACGAAGCAGGTCAGGAATGTCCTGCTTCGGCAACACCACCTCCACGAGGGTTAAGCGTTCAATTTGCGCGGTTTTCGCCAGCACCTCGTCCAGTTGAACGCTTTCGGTCACCCGCCAGCACTGCGCCTGGCTATCGAGGTTTAGCGCCTGCGGCAGTTGCGTCCAGTTCCACAAACTGATGTCGTTATAACGTGCTTCAGGGCCATGGATCGCCCGCTCCACCGTATAGCCATCATTGTTGAGCAGCAGAATGAGCGGTCGCAGGCCGTCGCGCAACATTGAACCGAGTTCCTGAATTGTCAGCTGGGCTGCGCCGTCACCGACAATCAACACGACACGTCGCCCCGGGCGAGCGGTTTGCGCGCCAAACGCGGCAGGCAGCGTGAAACCGATAGAGCCCCACAGCGGTTGCACAATCAGTGAAGCATCGCTGGGTAACTTAAGCGCCGCCACGCCAAACGCCGCAGTCCCCTGATCGCCCAGAATGATGTCACCAGGCTGAAGGTGTTTTTGCAGCGTTTGCCAGAAGCGCGCCTGCGTTAACTCGCCCTCTTTCCCGGAGGAAAATGGCGCAATCACACGTGTTTCCGTTCGCCAATTCGCCGACAACTCATGACTCACCGCAATCAATGCCTGCGTCGCCTGCGCCATCGGAATACCGCTGAACCAGCGTTCGCCGACGCGTGCTGCAAACGGTTGAATTGAAATCGATTTTTTGTCCGGTATTTTGTGGGTAAAGCCGGCGGTGGTGGTATCCGTAAAGCGCGTGCCGATACACAGAATCGCCTCCGCGTCCTCTATCGATTCGCGCGTTTGCGATAAACTCGCCACGCCGCTGTAAATCCCCACGAAGCCCGGTTGTTGCTCATCAAACAGACCTTTCCCCATCAGCAACGAGGCGTGCGGAATCGGCGTCTTTGCCATCCAGTCGCGTAGCGTTTCTTGCAGGCCGAAGCGCAGCGCGAGGAAGTCCGCCAGCAGAGAGACCCGATGACAGGGTTGCAGCAGGTCGCGGACGGCTTGTGTAAAGCGTTGAATCTGACCGTCGTTGATAACTGAATCGTTAAGCGTCAGCGCGTTTACCGGACGACTGGTCGGCGCTTTCGCCACGTCGGCGGGCAGCGAGAGATAGCCCGGACGGCGGTGTTTGATCATTTCAGTCAGTACACGGTCGATTTCATCCGTCGCATTGCGGACGGTTAACACGCCCTGCGCCACGGAAATCGGCGCGCTCATCTGACGAAAATGGTCGAATTTTCCGTCACCCAGCGTATGGTGCAATAATTCCTGACGCTGCTGAGACCCGGTGCAAGGCGCCCCCACAATGTGCAGCACCGGCACATATTCCGCGAAGCTTCCCGCCACGCCGTTTAACGCACTCAACTCTCCCACGCCATAGGTCGTGAGTAACGCGCCGCACCCCTGAACGCGCGCATAGCCATCGGCGGCATAAGCGGCATTGAGTTCATTAGCGCAGCCGACCCAGCGCAGCGCAGGATGCGCAATCACATGGTCGAGGAATTGCAGGTTGTAATCTCCCGGCACGCCAAACAGATGGTCCACGCCGCAATCCGCGAGGCGATCCAGTAGATAATCCGCAACAGTGTAAGACGTTTGCATGATAAGTACCCTTTAGCCACTTGCTCATCTCTGAGTATTGAAGAAGCGGTTCGCCTGTCCAGACAGATACGAAAATGCTATTGGAAAGTAAAATTTACAGCGAAAGGGAGTATACGGCGGGGGAAACTATGGGTAGTGTAAACGTATACACTACTGTTGCTTTGCGGAGGAACGTATGGTTTATCAGGCACATCCTGCGCGTTACGCGTCGATGGAATATCGACGCTGCGGCGCAAGCGGGCTGAAACTTCCCGCCATCTCGTTGGGTTTATGGCATAACTTTGGCGATACCACGCATATCGAAACCAGCCGGCAACTGCTGCGCCATGCCTTCGACCTCGGCATTACCCATTTTGATTTAGCCAATAACTATGGGCCGCCGCCGGGCTCGGCGGAGAGTAATTTTGGCCGCATTCTGCGGGAAGATTTTTTACCCTGGCGCGATGAGCTGATTATCTCCAGCAAAGCGGGCTACACCATGTGGGATGGGCCTTATGGCGACTGGGGATCGCGTAAGTATCTGGTCGCCAGCCTCGATCAAAGCCTGAAACGCATGGGTCTGGAGTATGTGGATATCTTCTATCACCATCGTCCGGATCCGGATACGCCGCTGGCAGAAACCATGCGTGCGCTGGATCACATTGTACGTCAGGGAAAAGCGCTGTACATCGGGCTTTCCAATTATCCGGCTGACCGTGCAAAAGAGGCCCTTGCGATTCTGAACGATCTGGGCACTCCCTGCCTGATCCATCAGCCAAAATATTCCATGTTTGAACGCTGGGTGGAAGATGGGCTGCTCGATCTGCTGAAGCAGGAAGGCGTTGGCAGTATCGCCTTTTCACCGTTAGCGGGCGGCCAGCTTACGGATCGCTATCTCAACGGTATTCCGGCAGATTCCCGTGCCGCCAGCGGCAGTCGTTTTCTTAATCCGGAGCAACTGACGGAAGAAAAACTCACGAAAGTTCGCAAGCTCAATGAGATTGCCACGCAGCGTGGCCAGAAATTATCGCAGATGGCGTTGGCCTGGGTATTACGTGACGACAAAGTGACATCTGTATTGATTGGTGCCAGTAAAACAGCACAACTGGATGACGCCGTGGGCATGTTGAATAACAGACACTTTAGCGCTGAAGAATGCGCCGCCATAGACGCAATTCTTGGATAGCGCAAATTAGCAGCACTTTTAGCAAAAAGTGCTGCTCCTTCCGATTTAGGAGTTACCCCGATGATACGGATATTTACTTGTTCGTAATATAGGGTTAACAGGCCGGACAAGGCCCGATCGTGAAGGAGATAAACTATGTTCAGGTCACTGATTCTGGCTGCAGTATTGATGGCCTCAGCAGCACCACTGGTTGCTAATGCTGGCGAAATTACCCTGTTGCCATCAATAAAATTACAAATTGGCGATCGTGACAATTACGGTAACTACTGGGACGGTGGCCGCTGGCGCGACCGGGACTACTGGCATCGTCACTATCAATGGCGTGACCGCGGTTGGCATCGCCATGACAATGGCTGGCATCGCGGTTGGGATAATCGTAAAGCCTATGAGCGCGGTTATCACGATGGTCGCCATGACGGGCGTGGACGTGGCCCGGGACGTGGTCATGGTCATGGTCATGGGCACGGGAAGCATCATTAATCTTTTGCAGAAAGCAGCCGGAAGGCTGCTTGATACTGATGACAAACGCAACATTGCCTGATGCGCTACGCTTATCAGGCCTACAAAGTTTCTGCAATGTTTCGTAGGCCGGATAAGGCGTTTACGCCGCATCCGGCAAGAACAAAGCGCACTTTGTCAGCAATCTGAAGCAGCCGGAAGGCTGCTTTTTTATAACCCCAACAGCGTCCCCACCAGTAACCAACCGTTCAGCGCCACCACCAGACCGACAATCAGCCAACCGGTGCGTCTTACCAGCGCCGAGTTTACCAACTCACCCATCAGCTTTTGATTGCTGGTAAAGACCAGCAGCGGCACCAGCGCCAGCGCAATTCCGAAGCTCAGCAACACCTGGCTCATCACCAGAATGCGAGTCGGATCCATCCCCATCAGAATCACAATAAAGGACGGCAACATGGTGACAGAACGGCGCACCCAAAGCGGAATGTGGAAGCGGATAAAGCCCTGCATCACCACCTGCCCTGCCAGGGTACCTACAACGGTAGAGGAGAGACCGGCGGCAATCAGGCTCAGGCCGAAAATTGTTGCCGCGGCATGGCTGAGCAACGGTTCCAGCGTGAGATAAGCCTGGTCGAGATCCGCAATTCCGGTATGCCCATGGAAGTGAAACGCCGCGGCGGCGGTGGCCATCATCGCGAGATTAACAAACCCGGCGATAGTCATGGCAATCGCCACATCCCAGCGCGTAGCGTTATAGCGTTCCCGCGCGCTACCACCGTGCAGATTCTGCGTCAGTGATGAGTGCAGGTAAATCACGTGCGGCATGATGGTCGCCCCCAGCACGCCGGCCGCGAGGAACACCGCTTCCGAGGTGGGCAGAGAAGGAATAATCATCCCTTTTGCCAGCGGAGCCAGCGCAGGTTGCGAGAAGATCAGTTCGACGATGTAGGCTGCGGCGACAAAGAGCAGCAGCCCGCCGATCACTTTCTCCAGCGGTTTTTGCCCACGCCGTTGCAGCATCAGGATCAAGAACGTCGCAATCCCGGTTAATACCGCGCCCTGAAGCAGCGAAATCCCCAGGATCAGCTTAAAGCCGATCGCCGCCCCAATAAATTCCGCGAGATCGGTCGCCATGGCGATGATCTCCGCCTGCACCCAATAGAACCACACTACCGGTCTCGGGTAATGGTCGCGAATCTGTTCCGCAAGGTTTTTACCCGTGGCGATGCCGAGCTTGGCGGAAAGCACCTGAATCAGCATTGCCATCAGATTAGCCCATACCACCACCCACAAAAGCTGATAGCCAAAGCTGGCCCCGGCCTGAATGTTGGTCGCAAAGTTACCCGGATCGATGTAGCCGATGGCGGCAATGAATGCAGGCCCCATCAGCGCAAGCCTCATTCGGCGCGCTGTACGACTACGGTTGTTACTTGCCACGCGACTGTCTGTCATTCTTTGCCTCAAAAACATAGCCTTTGCTATGTTTCATGCTACCAAAATGAGAATGATTATCAAGTTCATTTAAAAAGGTGATAATGATTGCTCTGATAGATGAAACCGATAGCCGGGCTGGAGGTTGGGAAGGTTTGGTATACGCTTATTGTGAGGTTAGTACATTATACAAACTTTAAACACATTTACTTAACATAATAAAAATGTATGTTCGATCACTCTTTTTGAGATTGCTCACAGGTTCTGAATATAGTGCGACATTGATCTCGTTTTATTTAGTTACGTTACATAGAATGTGCAAGAAAATTAAACCTGCCTCATATTTGGAGCAAATATGGACCGCGTTCTTCATTTCGTCCTGGCGCTTGGCGTTGTGGCGATTTTAGCGTTGCTGGTCAGCCATGACCGCAAAAAAATTCGAATTCGTTATGTAATTCAATTACTTGTCATTGAAGTTTTACTGGCATGGTTCTTCCTGAACTCTAACGTCGGTCTGGGCTTCGTGAAAGGCTTTTCCGAAATGTTCGAAAAACTGCTCGGATTCGCCAACGAAGGTACTAACTTCGTCTTCGGCAGCATGAACGATCAAGGCCTGGCATTCTTCTTCCTGAAAGTCCTGTGCCCTATCGTCTTCATCTCCGCGCTGATCGGGATTCTGCAACACATTCGCGTGCTGCCGATTGTTATCCGTGCGATTGGTTTCCTGCTCTCCAAAGTTAACGGCATGGGCAAACTGGAATCTTTCAACGCCGTGAGCTCGCTGATTCTGGGTCAGTCTGAGAACTTTATCGCCTATAAAGATATTCTCGGCAAAATGTCCCGCAACCGCATGTACACCATGGCGGCGACCGCAATGTCTACCGTGTCGATGTCTATCGTCGGCGCTTACATGACCATGCTGGATCCGAAATATGTGGTGGCGGCACTGGTTCTGAACATGTTCAGCACCTTTATCGTCCTCTCTATCATCAACCCGTACCGCGTTGATGCCAGCGAAGAAAACATTCAGATGTCTAACCTGCATGAAGGTCAGAGCTTCTTCGAAATGCTGGGTGAATATATTCTGGCTGGTTTCAAAGTAGCGATTATCGTTGCGGCGATGCTGATTGGTTTTATCGCGTTGATCGCGGGCCTGAACGCGCTGTTTGCTGCCGTTCTGGGTATCTCCTTCCAGGGCATCCTGGGCTACATTTTCTACCCGGTTGCCTGGGTAATGGGTGTGCCAGCCAGCGAAGCACTGCAGGTGGGCAGTATCATGGCGACCAAACTGGTTTCCAATGAATTCGTCGCGATGATGGATCTGCAGAAAGTTGCGTCTACGCTCTCTCCGCGCGCGGTCGGGATCATCTCCGTGTTCCTGGTCTCCTTCGCGAACTTCTCCTCTATCGGTATCATTGCCGGGGCGATTAAAGGCCTGAACGAAGAGCAAGGTAACGTGGTTTCGCGCTTCGGTCTGAAACTGGTTTACGGCTCTACGCTGGTGAGCGTGCTGTCAGCGTCAATTGCAGCGCTGGTTCTGTAACGCATAACCGGGCTAAAAACGTAAAAAAACGGGACGCTATTCGTCCCGTTTTTTATTTCTTCAGTTCACTGAGCGGCGCGGGTTTACCCAGCAAATAGCCCTGCAGATAATCTACGCCAAGCTCGAATAACGTCTCTTTCTGCGCCTGCGTTTCAACATATTCTGCCACCAGCGTAAGATTCTTCACCTTCGCCATGTCGCAAATCGACTTCACAATCAGCTGGTCCATCTTTTCGCTGACAATATCGCGTACAAAACAGCCGTCAATCTTGATGATATCCGCTTCCAGTCGTTTGAGGCGCTCATAGTTAGCATAACCGGTACCAAAGTCGTCAATCGCAATCAGACAGCCGTAGGCGCTGAGCTGGCGAATATTGTGCAGGCTGTTCTCGGAATCCGAAAACGCCTGCTCTTCCGTGACCTCAATGGTGATGGCTTCGGGCGTGACGCGATAGCGTTTCAGCAGGCGAATGATTTCATCCGCCGCGCCTTTTTGCATCAGGGTAAAGGGCATCAGATTGATGGAGAAACGATGCCCCGGATAGTGCTTCATTTTGCTCAGCAGCGTTTCCACCACCTGCATATCAAAGCGGTAGCTCAGGTTAAACTGGGTGATAATCGGGATAAATTTATCCGGTGTAATCAGCTCGCCGTCGCACTGCAAGCGGCTCAGGATCTCATGATACCCTTTGCCGTTTTTATCCACGATGGGCTGTGCATAAAGCTGAATACCGCCATGCGCCAGCGCGCGCTTAACCCGATTTAGCATCATGACGCGCTCAGTCGTAAAACCAGAGATAGCCTTTTCCCGACTGTCCAGCGCCAGCACCTGATGCGAACTACACGCCTGTTCAGAGAGCCAACTCAACTGCCCCAGCATAGGGTGCAGTTGGTTATATTCTTTGCCGTCGATAACGCCCCAGGACGCGCCAAATTCGAGGTCGATAACATTGTTATTCCAGCTAATCTTGTGATTATTCAGAAATTCAACAATGTGCGTCAGGCGTGCTTCGGTTTCCGGGCCAGTCAGAACCAGCAACAACTCATTGCCGGGGATCTGAAAGAGTTTTTCATCGCGCATCAGAAGCGGTTGTAAATTTCGGGTGATCGCACGCTTGCAGTGAATGCGCATCATCATGCCGTAATGACGGCTTAAGAATTCCAGGTTATCGATACGCAGGCAGCAAACGGTCGCCTGCGGGTTCTCTTTTAACCACGATTCGAACTCACGCAGGTTCGGCAGGCCAGTTAGCGGATCGATCAGCGCCTGGTCGTGCCATTTACGCTTCAGCGCTTCACCCCGTGCGTAAATCTGCACCATATACAGAATACAAATGGTGAACGAGATCAACACGGACAAAACAAAGGCCACCGAGTAGGCACTCAGCACCCCAAACAGGAAATGCTTGTTATTCAGTACCAGCAGGAAGGCTGATACAGACCAAATCAGAACAATAAGTACACCGCTTAAGCGGCTGATTCCTGAGAAGAAGAGGATGAAGATTATGGGAACCAGATAACCGGCAATGTACTCCGTCTCATAGGGCGAACACAGTACGGTCAACAAAACCACAAGCCCAAGAACCCAGTACAGCACAAACGTTCGATTTTGCGATGACAGACAAGCAACCACATGACGTTGCCAGAAGGCTTTCGCAAAATGTGGGTTGAGGATCATCCGCATTGGATAATAGAAGAGCGGCGTAAATATCAGGGCCGCACAGATAAGACTTTGCACATCCACGACGCCATAAACCAACGAATGGGTGCCAAAGTAGCTGGAAACATTGACGGGAAAATCAAGGTAGTGGCCAACCAGGTACATAACAACTTTGATAATCGCCGGGGCAACAAAGCCAATCCAGAAAACTACGGCGCCCATATGATGGCTGGGTAATCCGTAACGCCACCGCCGGCCAACGATCCAGCGCAACATCAACGATGAGATCAGCACGCCCAGTAACTGGCAGGTAAGCAAAACGACTGCCTGGAAAAGCGTCAGATGAACCACGAAATTGTTGACGACTAAAAAGGTAATGATCAGAGGAATAACGGCGTGACGACCAAACAGCAGAACGATAGCGAACGCTGCGCTAAGCGGTAACCAGGCCAGATAAGCTTCAGTACCATCAATAACGGCTTTAGGCGAGACAAAGCGAGCAAAGGGAATTGCGATTAAAGAGAGAGCTAATGCTATAAAAAACTTACGCGACAAAATATCTGTATTCAATCTCATTAGTATTCAGAACTGCATCCTTGTCGATACACCTATAACCCAGACTGATACTATGGGCATTATTCGAGCGAATCAAGGTGCTAAAGGAGGAAATTCCGACTAAACAAGGCGGAACAGGAATATTGTTGTGGCTGGTTTAGAAACAGTATAGACAAACAAAAAACCCCCGCCACAGGCGAGGGTTTAAATTTGGTGGAGCTAAGCGGGATCGAACCGCTGACCTCTTGCATGCCATGCAAGCGCTCTCCCAGCTGAGCTATAGCCCCAACGGTGCTTTTACGTTCCAAACCTGATGGGAGCAGGATTTGGTGGAGCTAAGCGGGATCGAACCGCTGACCTCTTGCATGCCATGCAAGCGCTCTCCCAGCTGAGCTATAGCCCCAACGTAAAGCGTGTCGTGTTGACGGGCGGCATAATATGAATTCCATTGCGAGGTGTCAACGGCAAAATGCTGCGCGGCAAACTAATCGCTGAAAAAGCAGGCAGATGAATAACATTCCGAGCACGCTCGCAGAGAGAAGTTAAACCTGTCACGCTTTCTCATAAAAGGATGCTATAACATGAACTCGTAATTCCCACACTGCGATTCAGGAAATAGCATGATCAAGGAACGAATGACACCGGAAGAAATCGCCCACCTGACTGGCTACAGTCGGCAAACCGTTAATAAATGGGTACGCAAGGAAGGATGGCAAACATCACCCCGTCCAGGCGTTCAGGGTGGAAAAGCCCGCCTGGTCCATATTAACGATCAGGTCAGGGAATTTATCTATAGCGCGCAACGCGCATCCGACACTACCGCGACTTACTCCACGCAGAATGGGAATGACAATGCGTTTCATGGCCTGTTGCTGAATCTGGCGCAGGAAATGACGCTTGAAGAGCAGCGACAGTTAACCTCGTTACTGTTGCGTGAAGGGATCAGCGGCCTGCTGCAACGTTTGGGTATCCGTGGCGCATAATCGTAATGAAAAGACTCAAAGATAAAATGTCTACCGAAGAGCTGGCTCGCTGTCTGGGAATGACGCGTCAGACAATCAACCGCTGGATCCGCGAACAACACTGGCAAACCGAACCTATGCCGGGCGTGAAAGGTGGACGCGCAAGGTTGATACATATCACGCAACAGGTGAGAGACTTTCTGGCTAATACGCCTGCCCTGCTCCACATTGACGCATTCGACGCGCAAATGAATGAACCGGCGAAAAGCTACTCGACCAACGAAGCGAACGTTATCTGGCAACAGATCAGCGATACCTTACAGGTGATGACGCCAGACGAGATGGAAAAGCTGAATGTTTTGCTGCGTCGTGAAGGCATTTGCGGGTTTATGTCGCGGCTTGGGTTGAGCGAAACCCAGGGATAAAATGCGTGCTGTACTTGCCGGATGCGGCGTAAACGCCTTATCCGGCCTACAAAACATTGCAAATTCAATATATTGCAGAAGTCTTGTAGGCCTGATAAGCGTAGCGCATCAGGCAATCTTGCATTTGCCTTCAGGCTCAAACGGGCTTTCGCCCGTTTCTTATTACTGCTGGCTTTCGCGCTCAGCAATAAAGCCCAGCGCTTTGTTGATGCGCTCGATGCTACGGTTTTTACCAATCGCATGAACGGTTACGTCCAGCGCTGGCGATTGACCTGCACCCGTTACGGCTACGCGCAGTGGCATCCCCACTTTACCCATGCCCACTTCCAGCTCATCGGCAGTCGCCTGAATCGCGTGGTGAACATTTTCCGCCGTCCAGTCAGTGATGGCAGACAGTTTATCGCGCACCACTTCCAGCGGCTGACGCGCAACTGGACGCAGGTGTTTTTTCGCCGCATCGGCGTCAAACTCAGCGAAATCTTCGTAGAAGTAACGGCAGCTCTGCGCCATCTCTTTCAGCGTTTTGCAACGCTCGCCCAGCAGTTTCACCAGCTCAGACAGCTGCGGCCCCACGCGGGTGTCGATATTTTCCTGCTCAATATGCCACTGCAGATGCGTTGCAACATACTCGGCGGGCAGATTGTTGATGTAGTGATGGTTCAGCCACTGCAGTTTTTCAGTGTTGAAGGCGCTGGCAGATTTGCTCACCGCGCTCAGGGTGAAGAATTTAATCATCTCTTCACGGGTGAAGATTTCCTGATCGCCATGAGACCAACCTAAACGCACCAGATAGTTCAGCAGCGCTTCCGGCAGGTAGCCGTCGTCGCGATACTGCATCACGCTGACTGCGCCGTGACGTTTAGAGAGTTTTTTACCGTCATCGCCGTTGATCATCGACACGTGCGCGTAAACCGGTACCGGCGCATTCAGCGCTTTCAGAATGTTGATCTGACGCGGCGTATTGTTGATATGGTCTTCACCACGGATTACGTGGGTGATTTCCATATCCCAGTCATCCACCACAACGCAGAAGTTGTAGGTTGGGGAACCATCGGTACGGCGGATGATCAGATCGTCCAGCTCCTGGTTGCTGAACTCGATCGGGCCGCGGATCTGGTCATCAAAGATAACCGAACCTTCCTGCGGGTTCGCGAAACGCACCACGCATGGCTCATCATCGGCGTGATGTTCATGGTTGTGGCGGCAGCGGCCGTCATAACGCGGTTTTTCACCTTTTGCCATCTGCTCTTCACGCAGCGCTTCCAGACGCTCTTTGGAGCAGTAGCATTTATAGGCGGTGCCCGCTTCCAGCATTTCGTCGATAACATTGTTGTAGCGATCGAAACGCTTGGTCTGATAGTACGGGCCTTCGTCCCATTCCAGATTCAGCCAGTTCATGCCATCCATAATGGCTTCGATAGCTTCCGGCGTGGAGCGCTCGAGATCGGTGTCTTCAATACGCAGCACAAACTCACCATCGTGATTACGTGCAAAAAGCCAGGAGTAAAGAGCAGTACGAGCACCGCCGACGTGCAGATAGCCTGTCGGGCTGGGCGCGAAGCGAGTTTTGATTTTCATTAAATGGCCTTACGTTTATTAAAGATGCCGACAACCGGCAAAACCAGGAACTTAGAAGGGCAATATTCTATCACTCCTGGCTGATTCCTCAATCTTCATCCCTCATCACGCTCAAAGTTAGTCGTTTTTGTATAGAAATCATGCATGAGCGCATAAAACCCCACCGCATTGTTTAATTTTACGACGAACAAACAAATTCTTTAGAAAATGCGTTGACTCATTTTCAACTCTCCCTATAATGCGACTCCACACAGCGGGGGTGATTAGCTCAGCTGGGAGAGCACCTCCCTTACAAGGAGGGGGTCGGCGGTTCGATCCCGTCATCACCCACCAACTACTTTATGTAGTCTCCGCCGTGTAGCAAGAAATTGAGAAGTGGGTGATTAGCTCAGCTGGGAGAGCACCTCCCTTACAAGGAGGGGGTCGGCGGTTCGATCCCGTCATCACCCACCACTTTCTCGCCAGCTGGATTTCTTGCAACAATGTGAAGTACCGAAGTGGGTGATTAGCTCAGCTGGGAGAGCACCTCCCTTACAAGGAGGGGGTCGGCGGTTCGATCCCGTCATCACCCACCACTTCGGGTCGTTAGCTCAGTTGGTAGAGCAGTTGACTTTTAATCAATTGGTCGCAGGTTCGAATCCTGCACGACCCACCAATGTAAAAAGGCGCCCTAAAGGCGCCTTTTTGCTATGCGCAAAAATCAACGATTCGAACCTGCAGCAGGTTCGGTGTTGAGCGTAGCGAAACAACGGAGCCGCTCGCGGCGACGGCCCGAAGGGCGAGCGAAGCGAGTCATCCTGCACGACCCACCAATGTAAAAAGGCGCCCTAAAGGCGCTTTTTTGCTATGCGTGATTCACAAGATAGAATTTTTTCTTACTCAAGTTCCCCGTTCTTCTGCCGATATTATCTCGTACAGCAACGAGGACTGAGCAATGGCCACTATATCTTCAACATCGATTCCTTCCATACAAACACAACGTAGTAACAAGGCGCCAGAAGGTAACGATATTGCTTCTCAAATTGCGCGCATCAGTCAGCAAATCGTTAAACTCACTCAGCAACTTAAAGAGATTGCAGACACGAACGGCAGTGCAGAAGATAAGCAAAAACAGGCTGAATTAATTCAACAGCAAATTACCCTCCTGGAAGCGCAGCTGGCGCAGTTGCAGAGACTGCAGGCGGAAAGAGCGCAGGAGCGAGAGCAACGTTCATCGCTGAATGCATCCCTTCCGGGTTCCGTTGAAAAAACGTCACATATTGATATCTATATCTGATACAACGGATCTCCTTCCCGCCCTGCCATTAACGCGCAGCCTTCATCACGCACTACATCCCACAAAGCTTCAGCGGCAGTTGAAAGCGAACGGTTTTTCCTGCGCGCCAGCATCAACTGGCGTTCCACCACCGGCGTAATACGCTTCACCACCAGCGGGCTGCCCTCCGGTAACGGTAGCGCC
The DNA here is from genome assembly GCA_003315335.1 of Pseudocitrobacter faecalis. Lineage (GTDB taxonomy): Bacteria > Pseudomonadota > Gammaproteobacteria > Enterobacterales > Enterobacteriaceae > Pseudocitrobacter > Pseudocitrobacter faecalis. Next base: position 208,565 of record QNRL01000004.1, on the reverse strand, counting down.
AGCGCCGGAAGAATGCTGATGCCGATACCGGCGGCCACCATCGGGAAAAGCGTCGCCGGGTGACCAATCTCCTGCACGATATCCCCCTGAATAGCGTTACGTGCCAGCGCGGCGTCAATCAGCGGGCGGCTGCCTGAAGCGTAATCCTGTAACACCAGTTTTGCGCCCTGTAGCGCCTGCCAGGGCACATAATCCCGGGCTGCCAGCGGGTGTTCACGATGGCAAAGCAGGAAAAAAGGTTCGGAAAGAATGGCTTCACACTGCAGATCGCCCACTGCGCCAGGATCGATGACAATGCCAAAATCTACATCCCCCTGGCGGATACTTTCCATCACCCACTGCTGCGGACGATCGTGCAGGACAAACTGAATATCAGGATAGCGACGATGGCTTTCGGCAATACATTGCGGAATAAGATGCGCGGAGATGGTCTGGCTGGCAGCGACGCGGACTTTTCCACTCAACTGTTGCCCCATTCGTCCGGCGTCGCGCAGGGTACTGTTCAGTTCATCCAGCAATCTCTCCAGACGCAAAGCCAACTGTTGCCCTGCCTCTGTGAGCACCACTTCGCGCGTGGTTCTGTCCAGCAGGCGAACGCCTGTATGGTGCTCCAGCTCCTTCACGCTGTGACTGACCGCCGACTGGCTCAGACCGATACGCTCTCCCGCGCGGCTGAAACTTTTCTCCTGCGCCACCGTGACGAAAACCTTTAATTGTTTTAATGAGTAATTCATCTATTTTCTTCATGAATGGATGCAATAAATCAATTTTATTTCTCAAACTGAAAGAAGCACAATAGCGCCATCGATTTTCAGGAGTCTTTATGAAACTTTTTCGTATTCTTGACCCGTTTACGTTGACGCTCATTACCGTGGTGCTGCTGGCCTCTTTCATCCCGGCACGCGGCGAGTTTGTGCCGTTTTTTGAACATCTGACCACCGCCGCGATTGCGCTGCTGTTTTTTATGCACGGTGCCAAATTGTCTCGCGAAGCGATTATCGCCGGGGGCAGCCACTGGCGATTACACTTGTGGGTAATGTGCAGCACTTTCATTCTCTTCCCGGTGCTGGGCGTGCTGTTGGTGTGGTGGTCACCGGTGGCGGTGGATCCGGCGCTGTATACCGGTTTCCTCTATCTGTGCATTCTGCCGGCAACCGTCCAGTCAGCAATCGCGTTTACGTCGCTTGCGGGCGGGAACGTTGCGGCGGCGGTCTGTTCAGCGTCAGCGTCCAGCCTGCTGGGGATTTTCCTGTCGCCGTTGCTGGTTGGTTTGCTGATGAACATGCACGGCGCGGAAGGTAGCCTTGAGCAGGTTGGTAAAATTATGCTGCAACTGCTGTTGCCGTTCGTGCTTGGGCATCTTTCTCGCCCGTGGACCGGCGCGTTTGTCGCGAAGCATAAAAAGTGGATTGGCAAAACCGACCAGACCTCCATTCTGTTAGTGGTTTACTCGGCATTCAGCGAAGCGGTGGTGAACGGTATCTGGCACAAAGTGGGCATGGGTTCGCTGCTGTTTATTGTGGTGGTGAGTATCATCCTGCTGGCGATTGTGATTGCCGTGAACGTACTGGTGGCACGTAAAGCAGGCTTCAATAAAGCGGATGAAATTACGATTGTGTTCTGCGGCTCGAAGAAAAGCCTGGCGAACGGGATACCGATGGCGAACATCCTGTTCCCGACATCGGTTATCGGCATGATGGTGCTGCCGCTGATGATATTCCATCAGATCCAGCTGATGGTGTGCGCGGTGCTGGCGCGTCGCTACAAACAGCAGGCAGAAAAATTGCAGGCCGAAGAGCAGGCCCGCGCGGCCAGGACATCCGACGCTTAACGCTTCAGGGGCTGCACCAGCTGGGTCAGCCCCTCGGTTTTGATCAGCAGCGTTAAGGCCATCAGCTCGCCCAAATGCCCGGCAGGAAACTGAACCTTACGGGCAAACCACAGCAGATACTCTTCGGGGACGTCAATCAATCGACGCCCCTTATATTTACCAAACGGCATTTCCGTATTGGCGATTTCAATGAGCTGCGCCTTATCCATATCAGGCGCCTAACAGCCGCAGCATTTCAGCTTCATCAATGACCTCAATCCCCAGCTCCTGCGCTTTCGCAAGCTTAGAGCCTGCTGCTTCACCGGCAATCACGAGGTCAGTTTTCTTCGACACGCTGCCCGCCACTTTTGCGCCGAGTTCCACCAAACGCGCCTTTGCGTCATCGCGCGACATCTGGCTCAGGCTACCGGTCAGGACAACCGTTTTCCCGGCAAACGGGCTGTCGATCTCTTCAGCATTGATCATAACCGCCGCAGGCCAGTTCACGCCCTCTTTCAGCAACTGCTGGATGACGTCGCGATTGCTCTCTTCTGCAAAGAAGTTAAAGACATGCGTGGCGACCACAATGCCGACGTCCGGCACTTTTTGCAGCTCTTCAATCGATGCGGCTTCCAGCGCCTCCAGCGTGCCGAAATAACCTGCCAGGCCAGCCGCCGTGGCTTCACCCACTTCCCGGATACCGAGTGCGTAGAGGAAGCGTGCAAAGGTGGTGTTTTTCGCTTTTTCCAGCGCGTTGACCACATTTTGCGCCGATTTCGGCCCCATACGATCGAGACCGGTCAGCTTACCTGCGGTTAACGTGAACAGATCGGCAGGGGTGTGGACGTACTCTTTTTCCACCAGTTGGTCGATAATTTTATCGCCCATACCGTCAACATCCAGCGCACGGCGCGAGACAAAGTGCTTCAGCGACTCTTTGCGCTGCGCCCCGCAAATCAGGCCGCCGGTACAGCGAGCCACTGCTTCACCTTCCACGCGCTCAACGTCAGACTGACAAACCGGGCAGTGGGTCGGGAACACAATTTCCTGCGTCTCTTCCGGGCGCTCGGAAAGCACCACGTTGACCACCTGCGGGATAACATCCCCGGCACGGCGAATCACCACTTTATCGCCAATACGCAGCCCAAGACGTTCGATTTCATCGGCATTATGCAGCGTGGCATTGCTGACCAGTACGCCCGCGACCTGCACCGGTTCAAGGCGCGCAACCGGGGTGATGGCTCCGGTACGGCCCACCTGGAACTCTACGTCGCGCACAAAGGTCATTTGTTCCTGAGCCGGGAATTTAAAGGCCACCGCCCAGCGTGGAGCGCGCGCGACAAAGCCCAGTTGTTCCTGCAATGCCAGCGAGTCGACTTTAATCACCACGCCGTCGATATCAAAGCCAAGCGTCGGGCGATCTTCTTCAACCTTGTGATAGTAAGCGAGCACTTCCTCCGGGGAGGAGCAGAGTTTTACGCGATCGCTCACCGGTAAACCCCAGGCTTTAAATTGCTGCAAACGCCCCATGTGGCTGGCGGGCAGTTCGCCCCCCTCCAGAATACCCACGCCGTAGCAGAAGAAAGTAAGTGGTCGCTTCGCCGTAATCCGCGGGTCAAGCTGACGCAATGAGCCTGCCGCCGCGTTACGCGGGTTGGCAAATAATTTGCCACCGGTACGTCGCGCGTCATCATTGATTTTTTCAAACCCCGCCTGCGGCAGGAACACTTCACCACGCACTTCGAGGCGTGCCGGGATATTGTCTCCGCGCAGTTTTAGCGGGATCGCACGAATGGTGCGCACGTTAGCGGTGATGTCTTCCCCGGTGGTGCCATCGCCACGCGTCGCCGCCTGCACCATGACGCCGTTTTCATAAAGAATACTCACCGCCAGGCCATCCAGCTTCAGCTCACAGCAATAGACCAGCGCATCATTGCTTTTCAGTCGATCCTGCACGCGCTTGTTGAAAGCGAGGAAGCTCTCTTCATCAAACACGTTATCCAGCGACAGCATAGGCACTTCGTGACGCACCTGGCTGAACGCGGCCAGCGGCGATGCGCCCACGCGTTGCGTCGGCGAATCTGGCGTAATCAGTTCGGGATGTTGCGCCTCAAGCTCGCGCAGCTCGCGCATCAGGCGGTCATACTCGGCGTCCGGAACTTCCGGCGCATCCATAACGTGGTAAAGGTATTCATGATGGCGAAGCGTGGTTCGCAGTTCATTCAGTTGTTGTTCGATCGGTTCCATATCACACCATCAATGATAAAAAACCCCCGACAGGCGGGGGTTCAGGGAGAGTTGATAAAACGCCAGCCGTGATCAGGCGTTCGATTCCAGCACGTCGCGGATACGGTCCTGGTATTCGCGCAGTTTCTGCGGCGTCATCATCCGACGTTGATCGTCAAGCACCACACCACCTACTTCATCGGCAATATACTGTGCGGACTGCAACATCAGTTTGAAGTTTTGCAACGCATCGCCGTAAGCCGGTACCTGCATAAAGATAGTAATACCTGGCGTCGCCATATCAGCCATATTTTCCGGGTCGAAGGTGCCAGGTTTCAGCATGTTCGCCAGGCTGAAGAGCGCAGGGCCACTGCCGTCAGGGCTTAAGTGGCGATGGAAAATATTCATATCGCCAAATTTGAACCCGGCCTGCTGAATACTGTTCAGCAGCAGTTCGCCGTTGATCTGCGTGCCCTGATGTGCGGAGACGTTCATTACAATAACGGTCTCTTTACGCTCAGGTTTCGCGGGTGCTTCTTCAACCGGTTTAGGCTCTGGCTGCTGTACCGCGGCTGGCGCAGGTTGTGGTTGCGCGACCTGAGGTTCTGGCGCAGCAGGCTGTGGCGGAGCAACCGGTTGAGGCTGCGGCGCGGCGGGCTGCACCGGCTGAGGTGCGGCAACAGGCTGCGGCTGCGAATGAGGTTGTGGCTGATGAACCGGCTGTGGCTGCGCATGCGTCTGTTGTACAGGCGAATGCTGGACAGGCGGTTGCTGCACGCGCGGCTGTTGAGGCTGCGGTGCGGATGGCCGGGCTGGCTCCTCGTGGCGCACAGGCTGTTGCACCTGACGCTCATACGGGGGCTGGTACTGGTGCGAAGGCGCCTGATGAGGTGCGTCATGCTCCCCTGCAACGCCCGGGGCGTGATTGACCTTGTGGACTCGAACTTCTCCCACGCCTTCATCACTATCATCAAAGCCATCATCAGACTCGTCGTCTTCACGAGACTTCATGCGTTTTAGTGGGCGATCGCGGAACATTGACGAGCGCTCTTTACGGCTGGTCCAGAAACCATGAACCAGAAGAGCGAGTATGGCGATCGCGCCAACAATGATTAATATCAGACGCAAATCCTGCATCATTATATTCTCTGTTGTTCTAACACCTTGCCACCACGGCAAACATTTACTCCCTAAGAGTATTTGCCCAACACGTCAAGTGCAAGTGCGCACATGACATTCCCCGCAGAAAGATAACCTAAATCGTGCTTTTTGCTGTTTTTTCGAACATTTCCTAACTGGTCATTCCCTGACAACCCGATAATATACGCAGGTAATTTCGTAGCTGTCAGACACAGGAGCATTTGCTGACCATGGTTTCATCATCCACCCCTTCCCCGCGCAGCGGTCTCTACTATTTCTCGCAGGGCTGGAAACTGATCGGGTTACCCGGCATTCGCCGGTTTGTTATTTTACCGTTGCTGGTCAACATTGTACTGATGGGGGGCGCGTTCTGGTGGCTGTTCAATAAGCTCGGGGAGTGGATCCCCTCGTTGATGGCACGAATCCCTGACTGGCTGCAATGGCTGAGCTACCTCTTATGGCCGGTGGCGGTTATTTCGATTTTGCTGGTCTTCGGCTACTTCTTCTCGACTATCGCGAACTGGATTGCCGCGCCGTTTAATGGCTTGCTGGCAGAACAGCTTGAGGCAAGGCTGACCGGCGCGACGCCGCCGGATACCGGTGTGCTGGGCGTAGTAAAGGATGTGCCGCGTATCATGAAGCGTGAGTGGCAAAAGCTGGCGTGGTATCTGCCGCGTGCGCTGGTGCTGTTGGTGCTCTATTTCATCCCCGGCATCGGGCAGACGGTCGCGCCCGTATTATGGTTCCTGTTCAGCGCATGGATGCTGGCGATTCAGTACTGCGATTATCCGTTCGACAACCATAAAGTGCCGTTTAAAACGATGCGCGCTTCTCTGCGCGAGCGCAAGGTTTTGAACATGCAGTTCGGCGCGCTGGCGAGTCTTTTCACTATGATCCCGGTGTTAAACCTGGTCATCATTCCGGTCGCCATCTGCGGCGCAACGGCGATGTGGGTCGACTGCTATCGCGATAAACACGCAATGTGGAAGTAACCGTTTCAGGCGCTCGCACCCGTGAGCGCCGTTATGCTTTCCTTATTCCATCCTGACAGCCATTATTTCCCTTCTGAATATAGATATGCTAATTACTTACTTCCGCAGAATCTTTAAGCAGGTATGCTGGGGCAGTACCCCAAATTTCATACAGTTAAGGACAGGCCATGAGTAAGATTTTTGAAGATAACTCGCTGACTATCGGTCATACGCCGCTGGTTCGACTGAACCGCATCGGTAACGGACGCATTCTGGCGAAGGTAGAATCACGCAACCCAAGCTTCAGCGTTAAGTGCCGTATCGGTGCCAACATGATTTGGGATGCAGAAAAACGTGGCGTGCTGAAACCGGGCGTGGAGCTGGTTGAACCAACCAGCGGTAATACCGGTATCGCGCTGGCCTATGTTGCCGCCGCGCGTGGCTACAAACTGACGCTGACCATGCCGGAAACCATGAGTATTGAACGCCGTAAGCTGTTGAAAGCGCTGGGGGCAAACCTCGTGCTTACCGAAGGCGCGAAAGGCATGAAAGGTGCGATTCAAAAAGCAGAAGAAATTGTTGCCAGCGATCCGGAAAAATTCCTGTTGCTGCAGCAGTTCAGCAACCCGGCTAACCCGGAAATTCATGAAAAGACCACCGGCCCGGAAATCTGGGAAGATACCGATGGTCAGGTTGATGTGTTTATCGCCGGCGTCGGTACTGGCGGTACGCTGACCGGCGTGTCGCGTTATATTAAAGGCACAAAAGGCAAAACCGATTTGATTTCCGTCGCGGTTGAGCCGACAGATTCCCCGGTCATTGCCCAGGCGCTGGCGGGCGAAGAGATCAAACCAGGCCCACACAAAATTCAGGGCATAGGCGCAGGTTTCATTCCTGGCAACCTCGACCTTAAGCTGGTTGATAAAGTTGTCGCTATCACTAACGAAGAAGCCATTTCCACCGCGCGTCGCCTGATGGAAGAAGAGGGTATTCTGGCTGGCATCTCTTCCGGTGCAGCTGTTGCAGCAGCGTTGAAACTTCAGGAAGATGAAACCTTTACCAATAAGAATATTGTGGTTATTCTACCGTCATCGGGTGAGCGTTATCTGAGCACCGCATTGTTTGCCGATCTCTTCACAGAGAAAGAACTGCAACAGTAGTGCCAGCATGTTAAAAGCGCGTAAAAAAGCACCCTTTTGGGTGCTTTTTTGTGGCGCGCATCAAACTTTTACCCCCCCTGGCATTGCTTCACCGCATCAGGTCTGGTATTTAACATTCAGATTTATTTTGATGCGCGAAATTATTCATTTCCGGATTTGCACAAGCTGAATCGATTTTATGATTTGGTTCAAATCTCGCTTTCGCGGCATAATGTTTAATGATAAGCGAAACGCCGAAGGCCAGAAGCGCAAGAATCGGATACGCTTGTACCGATTCCGGCGCTCAGAATCGTGACATCGCTGATTACTACAGGCTAAAGTCAGGCCACCAGGCTAGACTTTAGTTCCACAACACTAAACCTATAAGTTGGGGAAATATAATGTTCCAGCAAGAAGTTACCATTACCGCTCCGAACGGTCTGCATACCCGCCCTGCTGCTCAGTTTGTTAAAGAAGCGAAAGGCTTCACTTCTGAGATCACTGTGACCTCCAACGGCAAAAGCGCTAGCGCGAAAAGCCTGTTCAAACTGCAAACTCTGGGCCTGACTCAGGGCACCGTTGTGACCCTGTCCGCTGAAGGTGAAGACGAACAAAAAGCAGTTGAGCATCTCGTTAAGCTGATGGCTGAACTCGAGTAATTTCCAGAGTTCTTTTTCATATCAGTCACAAGTAAGGTAGGGTTATGATTTCAGGCATTTTAGCATCCCCGGGTATCGCTTTCGGTAAAGCACTGCTGCTGAAAGAAGATGAGATTGTCATCGACCGGAAAAAAATTTCTGCCGATAAGGTTGATCAGGAAGTTGAGCGTTTTCTGGCTGGTCGCGCCAAGGCGTCGGCACAGTTAGAAGCCATCAAAACTAAAGCTGGCGAAACTTTCGGTGAAGAAAAAGAAGCTATCTTCGAAGGGCACATCATGCTGCTCGAAGATGAAGAGCTGGAGCAGGAAATCATAGCCCTGGTTAAAGATAAACACATGACGGCTGACGCAGCGGCTCATGAGGTTATCGAAGGTCAGGCGACTGCCCTGGAAGAACTGGATGATGAATACCTGAAAGAGCGTGCGGCTGACGTACGTGACATCGGTAAGCGCCTGCTGCGCAACATCCTGGGTCTGGCAATTATCGATCTGAGCGCAATTCAGGAAGAAGTTATCCTGGTTGCGGCTGACCTGACCCCGTCCGAAACCGCACAGCTGAACCTGAAGAAGGTGCTGGGCTTTATCACTGACGTCGGTGGCCGTACTTCTCACACCTCTATCATGGCGCGTTCTCTGGAACTGCCTGCGATTGTGGGTACCGGCAACGTCACCTCTCAGGTGAAAAACGACGACTATCTGATTCTGGATGCCGTAAACAACAAAGTTTACGTCAACCCGACTAACGAAGAGATCGAAAAACTGCGCGCCGTTCAGGAGCAAGTTGCGACTGAAAAAGCTGAACTGGCAAAACTGAAAGATCTGCCGGCCATTACTCTTGATGGTCACCAGGTTGAAGTGTGCGCCAACATCGGTACCGTGCGTGACGTTGAAGGCGCTGAGCGCAATGGCGCTGAAGGCGTTGGTCTCTATCGTACTGAATTCCTGTTCATGGATCGTGACGCGCTGCCAACTGAAGAAGAACAGTTTGCGGCGTACAAAGCCGTTGCTGAAGCGTGTGGCTCACAGGCGGTTATCGTCCGTACTATGGACATCGGTGGCGACAAAGAGCTGCCGTACATGAACTTCCCGAAAGAAGAGAACCCGTTCCTGGGCTGGCGTGCCGTGCGTATCGCAATGGATCGTAAAGAGATCCTGCGTGACCAGGTTCGTGCCATCCTGCGTGCGTCCGCTTTCGGTAAACTGCGCATCATGTTCCCGATGATCATCTCTGTTGAAGAAGTCCGCGCTCTGCGCAAAGAGATCGAAATCTACAAACAGGAACTGCGCGACGAAGGTAAAGCATTTGATGAGTCCATTGAGATTGGCGTGATGGTGGAAACACCGGCTGCGGCCACGATTGCTCGTCATTTAGCCAAAGAAGTTGATTTCTTTAGTATCGGTACCAATGATTTAACGCAGTACACTCTGGCAGTTGACCGTGGTAATGATATGATTTCACATCTTTACCAACCAATGTCACCGTCCGTCCTTACGCTTATCAAGCAGGTTATTGATGCTTCTCATGCGGAAGGTAAATGGACTGGCATGTGTGGTGAGCTTGCAGGCGACGAACGTGCTACACTTCTGTTGCTGGGTATGGGTCTGGACGAATTCTCAATGAGCGCCATTTCTATCCCACGCATTAAGAAGATCATTCGTAACACGAACTTCGAAGATGCGAAGGTATTAGCAGAGCAAGCTCTTGCTCAACCGACAACGGACGAGTTAATGGCGCTGGTTAACAAGTTCATTGAAGAAAAAACAATCTGCTAATCCACGAGTTCGGCCCAATTACTGCTTAGGAGAAGATCATGGGTTTGTTCGACAAATTGAAATCTCTGGTTTCTGACGACAAAAAAGACACCGGTACTATTGAGATTATTGCACCGCTCTCTGGCGAGATCGTTAACATTGAAGACGTGCCGGATGTAGTTTTTGCTGAAAAAATCGTTGGCGACGGTATTGCCATCAAACCAACTGGCAACAAAATGGTTGCGCCGGTTGATGGGACTATCGGCAAGATTTTTGAAACCAACCATGCCTTCTCTATCGAATCCGATAGCGGCATTGAGCTGTTCGTTCACTTCGGTATCGACACCGTTGAACTGAAAGGCGAAGGTTTCAAACGTATCGCTGAAGAAGGCCAACGTGTGAAAGTCGGCGACCCGGTAATCGAATTCGATCTGCCGCTGCTGGAAGAGAAAGCCAAGTCTACTCTGACTCCGGTTGTTATCTCCAACATGGACGAGATCAAAGAGCTGATCAAACTGTCCGGTAGCGTAACGGTGGGTGAAACCCCGGTTATCCGCATCAAGAAGTAATTCTTGCTGAACTGAAAAAGGCGCCGAAAGGCGCCTTTTTTGTCTCTAATGCTCCTTTGTTGGCTCGCTGACGTATACTTCCAGTTCATCAGACAAAAATGGATGGAAGATGAAAGCGGTCGGAACAAAACTAAGAACGTTCACCACCCTTTTCTGCGTGCTGACAATCCTTGTGGGTGGCGCGGTGTTAACCTGGTTTCAGGTGATTGGCGCAGAGCTTGAGCAAACTTCTGCGGTGGCAAAAAAGACCGTGCAAAAAATCGATACGCTGCTGAATGCATCCCGACTGGCAGCAACAAAAGCCCATCCTCTGCTTTCACAACCCTGCACCGCCCAAACACGCACAGAACTTGAACGGCTGGTGGTTTCCGTTCCGCATATTCGCATCATCAATCTCTATAAAGATAAGATTCTGTACTGCTCTTCTTATGATGATACCAACGCAATCAACATGAATTATTCGGCGTATACCGCACATGAGTTGAGCATCATTGATGATAAGACCATCTCACCGGGCGATAAGGTAATTGTGCTGCAAACGGCATATCCGGATGGGATGATTACCTCAAGTTTCAGTAGCAAGTGGCTGACCGAGATACTGCAACTGTTGAGCAGTCAGCGGCCTCTGACGTTACATATTGGCGATACGGTGATGCAGCAACACGCCAAAACAGTTCCGGACGATAACGCCAAACACATTATTGTGCAGTCTGATAAATTCCCCTACTCCGTCGATTATCCGGCCTGGAAGACGGTTCCCGTTTCGTTGTATCTGCAACAGGGCTGGCTGTCGTTGCTGCTGACGCTGTGCCTGGCGCTGATCGTCGGGGTTATGCTGTGGCGACATATTCTTCATCGCCCCACATTGTATGAAAACCTCGAACGCGCCATCGCTGAAGGGGAAATTGTCCCATGGTATCAACCGGTCATCCGCAGCAGCTCAGGGAAATTCTACGGCGTGGAAGTGCTTGCACGCTGGGTGACGCCTTCTGGTGAGATCATCTCGCCCGACAGCTTTATTCCGCTTGCTGAAGAGAGCGGGCTGATTGTGCCGTTGACACGCAAATTAATGGCGCTGGCAGGCGATGAACTGCCTTCCCTGCTTGAAGCGCGCCCCCTGCCTTTCCATGTAAGTTTTAATTTCACCGCCTCACATATTCAGACACCGAACTTTATCGACGAGTGTCGCGCATTTCTGAAACGCTTCCCGGAAAACAGTATTCGCCTCACCGCCGAAATCACCGAGCGCGAACCCTTTAAGGAGGTGAATGAGCTAAAAGAAACGCTCATATATCTCGAAAGCCTCGGTGTCACCATCGCACTGGATGATTTTGGTACCGGCTATTCCAATCTGAGTTTACTCACCGGGTTGCCGGTCGGGCTGATTAAAATCGATAAGCTGTTTGTAAACGGGATTTCCAGCGCGACGGACTCTACCAAACTGATTGATTGTGTTATCGATATGGCAAAGTCGCTGGGGATGAAAATTATCGTTGAAGGCGTGGAAACGGAGTATCAGGTGGCATATCTGACGCATAAAAAGGTCGATTACTTTCAGGGCTACTACTTCTCTAAACCCCTGCCCGTCAGCGAACTGGCTACCGTAGTGAAAAAAACGTACCGCATTCCGCAGCTTGAAGAGATTTCCCACGCCTGACGACGCGGGAAACGTTTTACAGCGGAGGAAGCATCAGCTCATGACACTCGTGCTCGTGAGTCCAGGTCATGACCTGCAATACGCGATTGGCCGCACGTTCCGCCGCATCGCCCAGCGATGCGCCTTCCAGCAGGCGACTCACTAACTCAGCACAGAACAGGTCACCGGTGCCTTTCAGGTCAGTGACGATTCTTGGGTGCTCAATGACGCGAATATCTTCTGCCGTCACCGCCACCACCGAGATAGCCTCAGGATTTTTCGACGGCGCACTGGTGATAATCACCCATTTTAAGGTGTCTGAAAGCAGACTACGCGCAGCCAGAATCGCCTCTTCGAGGGTATGACATGGCATATCGCTCAACATCTGCAACTCGAACAGATTCGGCGTAATGCCCTGCGCCTGCGGCAGTAAATGCCGGCGATACGCGAGAGGAATCTCCGCCTTCACATACATCCCGCTGTCGATGTCGCCGATAACCGGGTCGACCAGCACAAAAATATCGGGATGCGTTTGACGAATCGTTGCCAGCCAGTCAGCCAGCAGGGCAATCTGTTCCGCGCTGCCCATATAGCCGGTCGTCACCGCTTTAAGCGTTTGTAGCGCATTACGCTCTTCCAGTGCCAGCAAATATCCGCGGAACCACTCAGCCGGGATCACCCCGCCATAAAACGTGTCGTAATGGGGGGTGTTGCTGAACAATACCGTCGGCACCGCCATGACCTGCCAGCCGTGCTGCTTGATGGCCGGCACCGCAATACTGTTGCCCACGCTGCCATAAATAACCTGAGACTGCACGGCAACAATATCTGCCTGCAATGCCTGGCGCGTGTCGCTAAACAGCACCGATTGTATGTCGTCTTGCTGGTCCATTATTTCTCCTCCCGCTGGACGGCGGGTCATGCGCTATCCACTGTTTGCACTATGTTATGCCAGCCAGCGGCAAAGGTCGATTCCCCCACGGGGTAATCATGCAGAAACATGAAAATCCAAAAATGAAGAAACCATCACAAATTCAATGAGAAGCCTGGCAATTTACCAACGGTTTCTCCCTGCACACATATACTGAATATCACTACGATTAATACGGTGAACCCCGCCAACCCACGAGGCCCATCGCGATGACCCAGGTACAGACCCAAATCAAGGCCGTTATCGAAGCCTGTGACCAGGCCATTTCGCAAGAAGATTACGATACGCTGATGAACTACTATGCCGAGGACGCCACGCTTGTGGTGAAGCCGGAGATGATTGTGAAAGGCAAAGAGAATATTCATAAAGCCTTTATCGCCATCGCCGACTTCTTCCAGCATCGCCTGGTGGTCACGCAGGGAAAAATGGAGATTATTGAAGGCGGCGACACGGCGCTGGTGATTATGGAAACCCGGCTGGATATTCCAACGGAGGATGGCGGCAGCACGCAGGTCACCCGGCGGGCAACCTATGTGTTTGCCCACCGCGATGAGCGCTGGCTTTGTACCATCGACAATTCCTACGGGACTGATTTACTGAACAGTAAAACCGCCTGAGGCCTCATTTTCGGAATTTATTGCCCCATCAATCGCTCGCAAAGCTAAATTTCACCGCGCTTTCGCGAGCACACTAGCGCCTGATTTGTCACTCACATGGAACGTTACATTGATGAAAAAAATTCTCTGCGCGCTGGTCGCCCTGCTGCTCACCCTTCCCGCATGGGCTAAACTCAATGATCATGAAGAAGCTCGCATTAACGCCATGCTCGAAGCACTGTCGAAGCAAAAAGAGTTGGTCTTTGTGCGTAACGGCGATGAGCACACCTGCGACGAAGCGGTATCTCATCTGAAGTTGAAGCTCGGCAACACGCGTAACCGCATTGATACTGCCGAGCAATTTATTGATAAGGTTGCTTCCTCATCTTCGATTACCGGGAAACCGTATATCGTGAAGATCCCCGGTAAGAGCGATGAGAACGCACAGCCTTTTTTACATGCGTTAATTGCGCAGACGGATAAAACGGTGCCTGCGCAATAAACTTAAATCCCTGCTCCCTGGCTAAAATGCTCTTCCCCAAAAACCCCGGTAGAAAGGTAGCGATCGCCGCGATCGCAGATGATCGCCACCACCACCGCGCCGGGGTTGGCTTTTGCCACGCGTAACGCGCCAGCGACCGCACCGCCGGAGCTGACGCCGCAGAAAATGCCTTCCCGCACCGCCAGTTCGCGCATGGTATTTTCCGCATCACGCTGGTGAATATCGACGACCGCATCCACTAATGAAGCATTGAAAATACCCGGCATATACTCTGCTGGCCAGCGGCGAATCCCCGGAATGCTGCTGCCCTCTTCCGGCTGCAGGCCGACAATCATTACCGGTTTGGATTGCTCGCGCATAAACCGTGAAACACCGGTAATTGTGCCGGTCGTGCCCATACTGGAGACAAAATGCGTGATCCGCCCCCCGGTCTGCTGCCAGATTTCCGGCCCGGTGGTGGTGTAATGGGCGTAAGGGTTATCAGGATTATTGAACTGATCGAGCAGCTTACCTTCACCGCGATTCGCCATCTCCAGCGCCAGATCGCGCGCCCCTTCCATGCCCTGCTCTTTGGTGACAAGAATCAGTTCCGCACCGTAAGCGCGCATCGCCGCGCGACGTTCCTGGCTCATGTTGTCGGGCATCAGCAATTTCATGCGATAGCCCTTCAGCGCGGCAATCATCGCCAGCGCAATACCCGTATTGCCACTGGTGGCTTCAATGAGAACGTCGCCCGGTTTGATTTCCCCGCGCTTTTCCGCCTCGACAATCATCGATAGCGCCGCACGATCTTTCACCGAACCTGCCGGGTTATTGCCTTCCAGCTTCACCCACACTTCACTGCCATTATCCGGCCCCAGACGTTGTAATTTGACCAGCGGTGTATTGCCTATTGTTTGTTCTAATGTACTCACGTTCTTTGTCCATACGTAGGCCTGTAAAGACGCGCAAGCGTCACATCAGGCAACACATGCCGGATGCGGCGTGAACGCCTTATCCGGCCTACAAACCTTGCCATTAAAAAGCCCGGATCGCGGGAAGCGCCTCCGGGCGTTTTACATTCACTCAACCTATCAGGCAGTTTGCGCCAGAGCAAGCTCCCGCTCATGCGTTTCAATACGCTGATCACCGTTATACAGCCGCGCATGTTGCAGCCCGACGAACAAGCGATCGCCGCGCACAGGCGCATCATCCCCGCGCATCACCACGGTCAGCGGGTCGTCATACCACCCCAGCGGCTGCACAACTAATTGGGTGTAGTGACCTTTCGGGCTGGCTTCCAGCACCTGAACCGGCAGCGGCGAATCGAGACTGGTGCGGCGGCTGATATCCACTTCCCACGGGCGCAGGAATAAATCTACTGGCCCCTGATAGGCAGGCGTATACCCCAGCGGCCAACGGTGCGCGCCAACGTGGAACTGGCCGCCGCGAACCGTTCCCTGTAAGCGGTTTACTTCACCCATAAATTCGAGCACAAAACGGGTCGCCGGTTCGCGCCATACCTGATCCGGTTCATCGGCCTGCTCAATATTGCCCTGGCTCATCACCACCACTCGGTTGGCGACTTCCATCGCCTCTTCCTGGTCGTGGGTGACGAATACGCTGGTGAATTTCAGTTCTTCATGCAGTTGACGTAGCCAGCGACGCAGCTCTTTACGCACCTGCGCATCCAGCGCGCCGAACGGTTCATCGAGCAGCAGAATTTGCGGTTCAACAGCAAGCGCACGCGCCAGCGCCACACGCTGTTTCTGACCGCCCGAAAGCTGTGCCGGATAACGATCCGCCAGATGAGCAAGCTGCACCATTTCCAGTAATTTGGTCACTTTCGCTTTGATCGCCGCCGTATTTGGCCGCTCGCGACGAGGCAGCACCGTCAGGCCAAAGGCGATATTGTCGAACACCGTCATATGGCGGAACAACGCGTAATGCTGGAACACGAAACCGACTTTACGGTCGCGCGCGTGCAGGCGGCTGACGTCGGTGCCGTGGAAGCGAATATGCCCGCTGGTTTGATGCTCCAACCCGGCAATAATACGCAGCAGCGTAGTTTTCCCGGAGCCGGACGGCCCCAGTAACGCGACCATCTGACCAGAAGGAATATCCAGTGAGATATCGTTCAGCACCTGGGTGCGACCAAAAGACTTCTTAATATTGGCAATCTCAATGCTCATGATGTTCCTCCTGCTGTGCGCGTTTTTCCTGATTCTCCAGGCGCCACTGCAACATACTCTTTAAAAACAGGGTGATAATCGCCATCAGCGTCAACAGTGCGGCGGCGGTAAAGGAGCCGACGGCGTTGTAGTCCTGCTCCAGCAATTCAATTTGTAACGGCAGCGACAGGGTTTCGCCGCGAATCGAGCCAGAAACCACCGATACCGCGCCAAACTCGCCAATTGCGCGGGCGTTGGTCAGCACCACGCCGTAAAGCAGCGCCCAGCGAATATTCGGCAGCGTGACGCGACGGAACATCTGCCAGCCGGATGCACCTAGCAAAATCGCGGCTTCGTCTTCCTGGCTGCCCTGGCTTAACATCACCGGCACCAGCTCGCGCACCACAAACGGGCAGGTCACGAAGATGGTGACCAGTACCATCCCCGGCCACGAGAACATAATTTGCAGGTTATGCTCGTCGAGCCAACCGCCCAGCGGGCCATTGGAGCCGTAAAACAGCAGATACACCAGACCAGCAACCACCGGCGATACGGCAAACGGAATATCCAGCAGCGTCAGCAGTAACTGACGCCCGGGGAAGTTAAAGCGCGTCACCAGCCAGGCCAGCAGAACGCCAAAAATCAGGTTCACCGGTACGGCAATCAGCGCAATCAGCACCGTCAGCCAGATGGCGTGCAGCATGTCCGGATCGGCCAGATTCTGTAAAACCGGCATCAGCCCTTTGCTGAACGCCTGCACGAAGATGTAAATCATCGGCACCAGCAGAATGAACGCCGATACCAGCATCCCGGTGCCAATCAGAAACCATTTGCCCCAGTTAATCGGGCGCGCGTCATAACGCTTCAACTGTGTCACTTCCGCCATTAATGACCTACCACACGCCGACCAAAGCGACTTTGCAGAGTGTTAATTGAGAACAGCAGCAGCAGTGATGCCGCAAGGATCACCGACGCAATCGCGCTCGCAGCCGGATAATCAAACTCTTGTAAACGCACAAAAATCATCAGCGACGTCACTTCCGTCTTCCAGGCGATGTTCCCGGCGATAAAAATCACCGCACCGAACTCACCGAGGCTGCGGGTGAACGATAACGCCACGCCCGCCACCAGCGCCGGAGAAAGCTCCGGCAGTACAACCTTGCAGAAACTCTGCCAGCGCGTTGCGCCGAGGGTTTCCGCCGCTTCTTCATATTCCGGGCCTAACTCTTCCAGCACCGGCTGCACGGTACGCACCACAAACGGAATGCTGGTAAAGGCCATCGCCACCGCAATCCCAAGCCAGGTATAGGTGACTTTGATATCAAATTTTGCCAGCCACTCGCCGTAAAAACCGTTTACGGAAAAGAGCGAGGCCAGCGTTAAACCGGCGACCGCCGTCGGCAACGCAAAGGGTAAATCCATCAGTGCATCAAGCAGCGTACGGCCTGGAAAGCGATAGCGGGTTAAAATCCACGCCATCAGCAGGCCGAAAACACCGTTAAAAATCGACGCCACAAACGCCGACAGCAGCGTCACTTTATAGGCCGCGACCACCTGCGGGTTGGTGATCACTTCCCAATACTGCGCCCAGCTCATCTCTGAGAGCTGCATCACCAGCGCGGAAAGTGGCAGCAGTAAAATCAGGCACACAAACAGCAGACTGGTGCCGAGGCTTAATGTAAAGCCCGGCAACACGCGTCGTGAAGAAACTGCAAACATTACTTACGCCCCGCCGCTAACAGCTTGTCTAACTCGCCGCCGCTGGTGAAGTGGGTTTTCATCACTTCCGGCCAGGAGCCAAATTTCTCTTCCACGCGGAACAGTTCGGTCTGCGGGAATTTGTCTTTCAGTTTGTCCATCACTTCCGGGTTATTTACGCGGTAGTAATAGTCGGTGATGATGGTTTGCGCCTGCGGGCTGTAGAGCCAGTTCAGGTAAGCTTTGGCGGCTTTTTCCGTACCGTTGGCCTGCACGTTTTTATCGACCCACGCCACCGGGAATTCCGCCAGAATGTTGGTTTTCGGAATCACCACTTCAAAGCCCTGCGCTTCATACTGTTTACGGATGTTGTTCACTTCCGATTCGAAGCTTATCAGCACATCGCCCAGACCACGCTCGGCAAACGTGGTGGTCGCGCCACGGCCACCGGTATCAAACACTTCAACGTTCTTCAGGAACTGGGTCATAAACTGTTCGGTTTTGGCTTTATCGCCACCGTCGGCTTTATCCGCAGCACCCCACGCGGCTAAATAGGTGTAACGCGCGTTGCCGGACGTTTTTGGATTCGGGAAAATCAGCTTCACGTCGGAGCGCACCAGATCGTTCCAGTCGTGGATATTCTTCGGGTTGCCCTTACGCACCAGGAAACCCATGGTGGAGTAGAACGGTGAGCTGTTATTCGGCAGACGCGACTGCCAGTCGGCCGGAATAAGCTTGCCTTTATCATGCAGAATTTGTACGTCGGTCACCTGGTTATAAGTTACAACGTCTGCTTTTAAGCCCTGCAAAATCGCCAGCGCCTGTTTTGATGACCCGGCATGAGATTGTTTTATCGTCAGTTTGTCACCACCGTTATCTTTTGCCCACTGCTGTTCAAACGGCGGGTTCAGGGCGGCAAACAGCTCGCGAGAGACGTCATAAGAACTGTTCAGCAACTCAGTTGCCTGCGCCTGGGCGACCAGCAACATGGAAGCTGCCAGCGTCAGGTATCCTTTTTTCAGTAAGTTAACGGCCATTGCGCACCCTTGTCGTGTGATGATTCTCTAAGCATCAGTGTATTTATAACGGGTGTGAAAGGAGTAACGGTTTTATATACCGTTTGGTGATTTGGAAGTTTAAAAGGGAATAAGGCTTTTAGCCTCTTCGCAGATTACGAAGAGGCGAGTAGTCAGACTCAGATACCGACGCTAACGCTTTCCGGCAGCGTACTGCCGCCGTCGATGACGTTCTGTGTACCGGTCAGGTAGCTCGACTCATCGGAGGCGAGGAATGCCGCCAGTTCACCGACTTCCAGCGGGTTCGCCAGACGGCGCATTGGGATCGCTTTCGCCATCTCCGTCAGCACCGATTCCGGGTCTTCCGGGTTCGACTGACGGGCGATGCTTTCCGCCATCGGCGTACGCACGTAGCCCGGGCAGATGGCATTCACACGGATACCCGACTGTGCGTATTCCACGGCGAGCGATTTCGTCAACCCAATGATAGCCGCTTTCGACATCGCGTAGGCCGTTTCACCCGGGTCAGCGACCATATCACCGGTGACCGAAGACATCATCACGATACGCCCGTCTCCGCGCGCCACCATATCGGGCAACACGGCTCGCGTGACATTCCAGACGCCTTTGATATTCACATCAATGTGGAAATCGCGATCTTCCTCACTCATCTCAAGGAAGCTGCCTAAGCGGCAAACACCCGCGTTATTGACCAGAATATCGATTTTATTTTCCCGCTCTTTGGCCTGCGCAATGGCCGCCTGAACGGCAGAATAATCACGTACGTCAGCCTTCACGACCGTGCAGCGATAGCCACGCCCGGCCAGATCGTAGGCCAGTTTTTCAAGCTCATCGGAAATATCCAGCAGGATCAGGTTCGCACCGTGGCGAGCAAAGGTTCTGGCGATACCCTCGCCGATGCCCTGATATGCGCCCGTAATCAATGCTGTTTTGCCCGTGAGTTTACCCATTTCAATGTTCTCCCTTTTGAAGATAGAGTCTTACACTCCATTAACAATGAAAATACATTAAAAACAAATGAATACTGAGGAACAGCTCACTAATTAGGGTAAATCTCAGGTAAAAAAATCCCCGCGGATGCGGGGATGAGCAGGGAGGCCTGATAAGCGCAGCGCATCAGGTAATTTTCACAGCGCCAGCAAACGATCCAGCGACGGCGCGAAGTAGTAGCCGCCGGTGACCGGTTTGGTGAAGCGCAGCATTGCGTCACGTTTACCGTCTGTGTCGCCGAACATGCTCAGCAGTTGCTGTTCGATGTTATGCAGACGCGCGCAGTAAGCGCAGAAATAGAGACCGTGGGTACCGCTTGCGGTGCCGTACGGCAGGCTCTGACGAACAATTTTCAGCCCTTTGCCCTCTTCTTTCAGGTCAACGCGGCTCAGGTGAGAGGTCACCGGACGCTCATCGCCGTCGATCTCTTCGTTGGCTTCTTTGGTACGGCCAATCATCATTTCCTGATCCGGGACACTCATGCGGTTCAGTTGTTTGAGATTGTGCTCCCAGCGCTGAACAAACACATAGCTGCCGCCCGCATCAACACCGTCTTTAATAACAGCCACTTCGCGACGCGTTTCTTCACCCGCCGGGTTTTCGGTGCCATCGACGAAACCGCTCAGGTCACGTTCTTCCACCCAACGGAAACCGTGGATCTCTTCCTGCACGTCAATGCTGTCGCCAAACGCTTCCACCGCGGCCTGCGCAACGGAGAAGTTAATATCCTGGCGTAAAGAGAGAATATGGATCAGCACATCAAACTGAGTTGCGGGTGCAAGACCTTTGCCGTACCCCGGGAAATCTTTCAGCTCTTCTGCACCCACGCCGCCGCTCAGTTCGCGCCACACTTTCGGGCCGAAGGCCACAACCGCGCCTAAATGCGCATCGGGGAATTTGGCCTGAAAACCAGCCAGTTTATCGGCAAAAATTTTGCTGCTCTGACGAAGGGCGTTTACATCCCCTTTCACATTGGCTTCAATCCAAATCGCCGCGCGGCAATGTTCCGGCAAAATGCCGCTCTGAACCTGAGACATCGCTCTTCCTCCACAAAAATGCCACGACATCGTGGCATTCAATTTATGGGGGCTATTGTACGCGTTTTTATTGAACGAAGGATTAACCTTGCGCAAAATTAACGACGCCAGACGATTTTCTTTAGCGTCCAGTTTTTCAGTGCGTCATCGGATGGCATTAAATCCTGTGGGCCGCTCCACTCACCGGTGAAGAGATAACTAATATGCTGGCTACCTTCGGCTTTACATTCGACACCCGCGCTGTCATCACCGGTGGCTTTCTGACAGTGCCCGTAGGCTTTGCTGTAGATATCGCTGAAGGTCGAGCCAATCTCCACGCCGCTGTCGGTTTTGATGGCGCTATCCAGCACGTCAATGCGGCTTACGCTGCCATTTTCACCATTTACCACCAGTGCCAGCTTGTCGCCGTCAAGCGCTTCAAAGTAACGCACGATGGTACCGTTATCGGTTTTCATCCCGCTGCGCAGGCGATAGTCGCCGTCCAGCGCGTCGGTAATCGCCTTTTCATCCAGCGCGGTGGTGCTGGTGATACCGCCAACGCCCTGCTCCGTGACTTCGGTCGAAGAGCCGAACCAGTTCCACGGATTTGCCGCAGACCAGTTCACCGCAGAGAGCGTGGAACAGCCGGTCAGGGCCAGCGGCAGGGCACATACAAGTAAACGCAGCGATTTCATCTCTAAGTCCTTTCTTATTTGTTCAACGCCTGTTGGAGTTCACACTCGGCAAAAAGTGCACTTTATTCTGTGATTTCCTGGAAACAGGCGCGAAATCGGGGATGGGTCATCAACCACCAGAGCGCAAAGAGGTCGATGAGCACCAGGCTCAGGCCAATGCCGGAAAGCGGTTCGCCCTGAAGCCAGAGCCAGGGTTGCCAGACCAACAGCACACACTGGGCGATAATCAACAGCGGACGCAGCGCGCGCCACAGCCGGGGAAAATGCTGCCGTCTGCCGCTCATCAGAAAAGTCAGCACCGCAGGCACGCCGGGCAGCAGGCCGAGCCAGAAATTATCATGATCCGGATAAAACAGCCCAAGCAACGCGCCGCCCTGCTCGCGCGACGCCCCGGCAATCACAAACAGCACCCACGTTCGGGCCTGTAACAAAAGTACAAGCCAGAACAGGGAAGGTAAACGCAGGCGGCCATGATGGTCGTAATCGGAAGGGAAAAACTCAGTACTCTTCATCTTCAATCAGGCGCTTACCTAAATTCAGCACGTCGCTGTGCTCGTAGCCCAGGCGTTCATACATCCCCAGCACCACGTCGTTATCTTCGCGAATCATGATGTGGATTTTCGGGCAGCCGCGCGCAATGAGCTTTTTCTCAAGACGATTGAGCAACGCATTGGCAATGCCGCGCCCGCGAAATTCCGGGTGCACGCCAAGGTAGTAGGCCGAGCCGCGATGACCGTCATAGCCGCCCATCACCGTGCCCACCACTTCGCCGTTCACTTCTGCCACCAGAAACAGGCTGACATCGTGGTGCACTTTGCGTTCGATATCCATTTCAGGATCGTTCCATGGGCGCAACAGATCGCATCGCTCCCACAGGGTGATGACCTCTTCGAAATCGGCCTGGCGAAAAACGCGTATCTCCATGGTATCCCTGCCCCTTTTCGGGTTTAAAAACAGTGATTATGGCGTGATCGTCCGAATTAGCCAATATCTGGCGAAAATAGCGCAAAAAAATGCCATAATGCCGCTTCGTCACGTATTGAAATGAAAAGTAAAACAATTCTAATCTTCAGTAGTCGTAACGGAATACGCGATACGATATAACATCTGGAACACTATTTTTTACAACTCAGGCCGAATGAGCACTTTTAAACCATTAAAATCACTTGCTTCGCGCCGCCAGGTGCTGAAAGCCGGACTGGCAGCCCTGACGTTGTCAGGAATATCCCATGCAACCGCCAAAGAGGCGCCGTTAAAAACCAGCAACGGGCACAGTAAACCTGCGGCGAAAAAATCGGGTAAACGTATTGTGGTTCTCGACCCCGGTCACGGCGGTATTGATACCGGCGCGATTGGCCGCAACGGTTCGAAAGAGAAACATGTAGTGCTGGCGATTGCCAAAAACGTGCGTTCCATTCTGCGCAGCCAGGGCATCGACGCGCGCTTAACCCGTTCCGGCGATACCTTTATTCCGCTGTACGACCGGGTAGAGATCGCCCACAAGCACGGCGCGGATCTCTTTATGTCGATTCACGCCGACGGTTTTACCAACCCGTCTGCCGCCGGGGCGTCGGTGTTTGCGCTTTCAAACCGTGGCGCCAGTAGCGCAATGGCAAAATACCTTTCCGACCGTGAAAACCGGGCGGATGAAGTTGCGGGTAAGAAAGCCACGGATAAAGATCACCTGCTTCAGCAGGTTCTGTTCGATTTGGTGCAAACCGATACCATCAAGAACAGCCTGACGCTGGGCTCGCATATCCTGAAAAAGATTAAGCCAGTGCATAAACTGCACAGTAAAGGCACTGAACAGGCCGCGTTTGTGGTGCTGAAGTCGCCGTCCATTCCGTCGGTACTGGTTGAGACCTCGTTCATCACCAATCCGGAAGAGGAACGTCTGCTGGGCACCACGGCCTTTCGTCAGAAAATCGCCAATGCGATTGCGTCGGGTGTGGTCAGCTATTTCCACTGGTTCGATAACCAGAAAGCTCACGCCAGGAAACGCTAATGACCGTTGATGCCAACCAGGTAAAAACCTTTTTACTGCAGTTGCAGGACGATATTTGCCAGCAACTCTCGGCGCTGGATGGCGGCGAGTTTATCGAAGATAGCTGGCAGCGCGACGCGGGCGGCGGCGGTCGCAGCCGTGTGCTGCGCGACGGCGCTATCTTTGAACAGGCTGGCGTAAACTTTTCGCACGTTCATGGCGATGCCATGCCCGCATCGGCCACCGCGCATCGCCCGGAACTTGCCGGACGCAGCTTCGAAGCAATGGGTGTTTCCTTGGTGGTGCATCCGCACAACCCGTATGTTCCCACCAGTCATGCCAACGTGCGTTTCTTTATCGCTGAAAAACCGGGCGCTGACCCGGTGTGGTGGTTTGGCGGCGGCTTCGATCTCACGCCGTTTTACGGTTTCGAAGAAGATGCCATTCACTGGCACCGCACCGCGCGTGACCTGTGCCAACCCTTCGGAGAAGACGTTTATCCGCGCTATAAAAAATGGTGCGACGATTACTTCTTCATTAAGCACCGCAACGAGCAGCGCGGCATTGGCGGGCTGTTCTTTGACGATCTGAATACCCCCGATTTCGCCAGTTGCTTTGCTTTCATGCAGGCGGTCGGTCACGGTTTTACCGACGCGTATTTGCCGATCGTTAAGCGTCGTAAAGCGGCCATCTGGGGCGAGCGCGAGCGCAATTTCCAGCTTTACCGCCGTGGACGCTACGTCGAATTTAATCTGGTGTGGGATCGCGGCACGCTGTTTGGTTTACAAACCGGCGGACGCACCGAATCCATTTTGATGTCGATGCCGCCGCTGGTGCGCTGGGAATATGATTATCAGCCGGAAGCGGGTAGCCCGGAAGCAGCGCTGAGCGAGTTTATTAAAATCCGCGAGTGGATTTGAGGTAGTTATCTTTCCAAATAGTCTGGGTTTTATATCTGAATGCTGGATTTCAGTGTTCGGTGCAAACCCTTTGAACACTGCCATTCCACAGCGGTAAGTGCGCTCTTTTCGTTTTCACTTTATGGCCTTGTTTGATCTCTTACTTGTCTCTTGCACCTGCCAGACAAAAAAAGCGCGGAACTTATGCCGCGCTTGAATGCTGACTCAACACCCGGAGTAAATTTACCGATTAACATCCTCTCATAAAACGCTTAGAGCGCTATTGTCAGACGCGATCTCAGTACTCCATGATAAAAGCCATCCAGGGCTTTAAAATCCTGTTTTCATCTGTTCCACCCATGTTACTGATAATCACACGACCCGCCTCGAGCTGCTTGAGATCTTGCCATTCAAAACTTACCTCACCGTCGGATAAATTAGCGACCACCAGCCAACATTTGTCTTCTAAGCGGCGCATGTAGCAAAAAAGCTGCGGATGCTCAGGCAATAACAGTTCAAAATCGCCCTCGATTAAAATACGTTCCCGATGCCTCAGGGCGATTAACTGCTGGTAGTAGCGAAAAACCGAAAGATTATTTTGCCTGTCCTGCATCACATTAATTTCCTTATAGCGGGGATTAACAGGCAGCCAGGGGGTAGCACTGCTAAAACCAGCGTAAGGAGAGGAATCCCACTGCATCGGCGTACGCGCGTTGTCGCGACCAATCTGGTAGACGGCCGCCATAAAAGCATCGTGTGACTGCGTTTTTTGCTTCACGACCAGTTCATTGTAGTTATTGACGATCTCGACATCGTTGTACTGTTCCAGAGGCAGGTGAATGTTGGTCATGCCGATCTCTTCACCCTGGTAGACGAACGGCGTGCCCTGCATCCCGTGCAATACCGTCGCCCAGGCGGTGGCGCACTCAGCCCGGTACGCCTGGTCGTTGCCCCAGCGCGAAACGATACGCGGCTGATCGTGGTTTTCGAAATAGAGCGCATTCCACCCCAGCCCGTGCAGACCATCCTGCCATTTCGCCAATATCGATTTTAGGCGTGGTAATGAAAACGGCTGCAATTGCCATTTACGGTTGATCCCTCCCGGAAGAATATCCACGTCGGTATGCTCAAACGTAAACACCATATCCAGTTCACGCCGAGAGTCAGCAATATATTGCAGCGCATTCTCAGGCGTTGACCCCGGTGCTTCTCCCACCGTCATCATTCCATAAGGAGCCAGTACTTTGTCATGCATTTCCTGTATAAATTCATGAACCCGCGGGCCATTGCTGTGCATCCAACCGACGACCGGCAAATTATGGTCAACCTGGTAGTTTGGAAAATCGGTATATTTAGAGATCAAAGTGATGACATCCATCCGCCAGCCATCAATGCCTTTTTGCGCCCAGAATTCCATTATTCGATAGATCTCATCGCGAACCCGTGGATTCTCCCAGTTAAGGTCAGGCTGCTCTTTGGCAAACAGATGTAAATAGTATTGTTGTCGCTCTGCGCACCACTCCCAGGCACTACCGCCAAAATTTGCTCCCCAATTATTGGGAACGCCGCCATCAGGAAGAGGATCGCGCCAGATATAGTAATCACTGTAAGGATTGTCTCGCGAGGTTTTGCTTTTTAAGAACCAGTCATGCTGATCGGAAGTATGATTGGCAACCAGATCCATTATCACTTTTAAACCACGTTGATGGGCCTGAAGAATCAGCTCATCAATATCGTCATTGCTTCCAAACTGAGGATCGATGCAGCAGTAATCCTGAATGTCATAACCGTTATCTTTACCTGGCGAGAGAAAGATTGGGCTAAGCCAAATAGCATCGACACCTAATGCCTGAATATAATCTAACCGAGATATAATTCCTGGCAGATCGCCCACACCATCGCCATTACTGTCCATAAAGCTTTTTGGATAAATTTGATAAATTACCGCGTTACGCCACCAATCATTTTTCGCCGTCATGATAGATTCCTTGTAGTTGCCAACATTCCACTTCAACTTTCTGAGACACACCGTGATTTTCGATCACCAGCCACTGTTGATCTTCAGCAGGAAAAATGCGCGATGACGAGACAAACATCCCGTTATTGATAAAGATCTCAAGAGAGGATACATCTGAGAAGACATGTACAGTTGTCTCAGAGGTAAATGACCAGGCCGTCACCCGGCGTTCCCCATATTCCGGGTTAACAGCTTCGCCCGCCTCGCTACGGTCGAGGACAATTTGCCCCTTTACCGCATCCAGCGTCAGCATTGTTTTTCTTGTGCCTGATGGATTGGCACGTAAAGCAATCGTCACGCGATCGTCAATTTTTCCACTAATAACAATTCGCGCTTCGAATGCAGCGCCGCTGTGCATGATTACAGGTTGCTCATTGTCCAACTGCGCAAATTGTTGCTGATAATCCCCCCGCAGGGTTTGTAACTCTTTCAGAGGTTGTTGATAAAGAATGCCATCCTGTACTTTCAGCTCACGCGGAATAGTGAGAATGCCACAATGACCGTACGCCTCAGTGGGATAATGCATTTCAGAGATGCCCATCCAGCCAATCAAAATCCGTCGACCATCAGGCGTCTTCATTGTTTGCGTTGCGTACATATCAAAGCCGTTATCCAATAGCTGCGGCTTACGGTGCAAAAAAGTGAGGTCATGCAGTGAAAGAGGCTCACCACACAGTACGTAAACTTCATAAAGATTACGCTGCGTTTTGTCATGACTCAGCCCCTGCGGGCAAAACAGTAATACTCCCTGGCCGTCCTGTTCAAAGTAATCAGGGCACTCCCACATATAGCCACGTGGCGTGAAATCCGTCTTTATCTCACCCTGAATATGCCAGTTGATGGCATCGTCTGAGCGCATCAGCAGACAGGCACCTTCAAGGCTTTCGCGTTGCGCGCCGATGACCGCATAAAAAGCATCGTCTCCACGCCAGATTTTCGGGTCGCGGAAATGGTCTGTATATCCCTTCGGTTGACCGCTCAGAGCCGGAGGAAGCTGGCGGGTAAGTCGCCCCTGTGTATCCAGCCTGGCAATGAGCTGATAAGGCGTACGTTGCCAGCATGCATCGCGAGTGTTACCGGTATAAAAAAAGAGCAATTCATCGCCTACTGAAATGGCACTTCCGGAGTAAGGGCCATGACTGTCATAAGCGGTTTCCGGTTCAAGCAACGGCCCAAGGGGAGACCAGTGAACCAGATCCTCTGAAACAAGATGAAACCACCCCTGATACCACTCCCCTTCGCAATAGCGCAGTGGACTCCATTGGTAGCAAAGATGATATTGCCCGTTAAAGTAACTCAGCCCATTAGGATCGTTCAGAAAACCCGTTTTTGGTTCAATGTGATATTGCTGACGCCAGGGCGATTTGGCGCTCAGCGCCTGAGCCTGTCGTCGCACATCAGACGGAATATCAGCGTAGCGTTTATAACGGCGAAGCCCATTCATAGGATTAGCACTCCGCTCGTGTGGCAAATTTGCCAGCTATATAGGTCAATATCGCACCGGTGGTTAATGCCAGCAGATGAGCCACGACGTAATTAACATGCCCATGATTTGCAGGATCAACGATCGTTATTCCCGGCAAGGCAGTTGTGCCATAGCCCACCGCCGTTAACTTTGATAGATATACCCACGCCGCGCCTGCCGCACCCGCTACGCATCCGGCCATCAGCGGAAAACGATATTTCAGATTCACACCGAATAGCGCTGGTTCTGAAATACCGAACAGGATAGAAGTGAAAGCCGACACACAGAGCGTCTGCACTTTTTTATCATTGAAATGCAAGAGCATGTACCCTACCACTGCGCCCCCCTGCCCCATCAACGCTACCGACATCAAAGGGTTGAGGAAATCACGTCCGGTACTTGCCAGCAGTTGGCCCTCAATCGCGCCAAAGGTATGATGCAGACCGGTAATTACAATCAATTGCTGTACCGCGCCGAAAATCATATAGCCGAAAATACCAAGGTATTCCGCCATCCACAGCAGACCACCGGTAATACCGCTCCCCAGCAGACGGCCAAAAGGTCCGATTATCGTAAACAACAGTAGCGACGACAGCAGAATGGTGAGCATTGGCGAGAGCACGAACTTGATAATATCCGGGAGTTTACGGTTAAAGTACTGATCCAGCCAGGCAACCGTATAACCAATCATCAACGCGATGATAATGCCTCCCTGAAAGCCGACCAACTCAACCGGTAGGCCGAATATGCTGATTGTTTCAGCCGCTGCATTGCCGGAAGCAGCACTGAACGCATCGACCAAACCTGGATGAACCATAATGGCACCGATTGCCAACCCCAGCGCGGATCGCCCACCGTAGCGACGCGTTGCTGACCAGGCCACCACCATAGGTAATAAGGCAAAAATCCCTGACGACGCGATCGCAATTAATCTATTTAATCCTGAGATCTGCGGGTACATCTCTACGATGGAGCGGTCACCAAACAGGCCTTTTGTTGTCAGAAGCGATGTTAATCCCATCAAAAGCGCCGCTGCGAGGATGGAAGGCATAATCTCAAGAAATACATCGGATATGGATTTAACAAACCTTTGCAACGGTTTCTGTCGCTGCTGACTACTTTGCAGATTGGCCTCATCCAGTGAAAGGGTCTCTTTCAATGCCTGACAAACCTCATTCACCCGCCCTGCACCATAAATAATCTGCAGCTGGTCACCCACGTTAAATACACCTTTAACCCGTTCGAGATTTCCGATCTCCTCAAGGTTTGCTTTATGATTATCCTGCAGCGAGAGGCGTAGTCGCGTCGCACAATGGGTTATATAAATAATATTTTCCTTACCGCCAACGGCGGCGACAAGGTCGGATAAATGTCCGGAGTAATCCTCTCTCATTCTTTTTTCCTTGTGGCAAGTTAACATATTCCCACTATATGTTCCGCCCACAAGGAGTAGAATGGAAAAATGTAGACAATCAAGAGAGGTTTGTTGCTTCTACAAAAACATATATGCGCTACTTATATAATAACCCCAATATCGATGACGCCATGTATTTATACTCCTGCGGATTTGATACCACAAAACCCGGCCACGTCTATGGCCCGACCGTGCGTAGCGGTTACATGCTGCATTACATCATTTCTGGCAGCGGTATTTTTACCAGTGGTGGGCACAGCTGGCCCCTGCATAAAGGTGACTTATTTTTCATTGAGCCCGGTCGACAAATTAAATATGAGGCCAGTCGTTCCACACCCTGGGCTTTCTTCTGGATGGGGTTTCGTGGCTCGTTGGTGGAAAAATATCTTCAGCGCTGCATGCTCTCAGCCAGCAATCCGGTGTTTAACGAAACAGAGGCGGGGATAGTCAAAAACCTATTCAGCGAAATTATTGAAGTCTCTATCCTGGAACAAGAAACAGATATACTACTGAATGCAAAACTCATGGAAGTGCTTTATCAGCTCTGTTTGTACTTCCCGAAAACGCCCGCAAGAAAAGGAATCGAGCGAAATAAAATCGCTGTGCAATCGCTACAATATATTCGTAACCATTATGATACAGCAATGAAAATCGAAGATGTCGCAGCCTATTTTAATATTGACAGAACCTGGTTACATCGTCAGTTCAGGAAGGAGTTTGCGATGAGCCCAAAAGCATATCTTACAAAATTACGAATGAATAAAGCCGCAGAGTTATTGATAAACACCCGGTTTCCGATAGCCACTATAGCCATCTCAGTCGGCTACCAGGATCCCCTGCTGTTTTCCAAAATATTCCGCCATACAACAGGTTTGTCGCCCAGTGATTTTCGGCAGCAGAAAGGAAACGCTGGGAGTGAACGCCCCCCAGCGTTTAAATGAATTACAGCGGCTGCGTCTGCGCCTCAACCACCGCCAGCGCCACCATATTCACAATGCGACGCACAGAGGCGATCGGCGTCAGAATATGCACTGGCTTCGCTACCCCCATCAGCACCGGGCCGACGGTCACGCCTTCAGAACTGGAGACGCGCAGCAGGTTATAACTGATACGCGCGGCTTCCATATTCGGCATCACCAGAATGTTTGCCGAGCCTTTCAGCGGGCTGTCCGGCATGCGGTCGGCGCGAATGCTTTCCACCAGCGCAGCATCACCGTGCATCTCACCGTCAATCATCAGCTCCGGCGCACGCTCTTTCACCAGCGCCAGCGCGTCGCGCATTTTGCTGGCTGACGGGCAGTCAGACGAACCAAAGTTCGAGTGAGACAGCAGCGCCACGCGTGGTTCGATACCGAAGCGACGCACACTTTCCGCCGCCATCAATGCGATTTCCGCCAGCTGTTCCGGGGTCGGATCGTTATTAACGTAGGTATCGGCAATAAAGGTGTTGCCGCTTGGCAGCAGCAGCGCGTTCATTGCGCCTGCGGTGTGTACGCCATCGCGATAGCCAAACAGCGGCTGAATCACGCCGTAATGCTCGTGGTAATCACCGATAGTACCGCAGATCAGCGCATCCGCTTCGCCACGATGCACCATGATCGCGCCAATCACTGTGGTGTTGCTGATCACCGCGCGCTGTGCCTGTTCCGGGCTGATACCACGGCGTTTCATCAGGTTATAGTACTCATTCCAGTACTCTTTAAAGCGCGGGTCAGATTCATTGTTGACGATCTCGAAATCAACGCCCGGTTTGATTTGCAGGCCCAGTTTCTGGACACGCATTTCGATGACGCTCGGACGACCGATCAGAATCGGTTTCGCCAGCCCCAGCGTGATCAGTTCCTGAGTCGCGTGCAGCACACGCGTGTCTTCACCTTCCGCCAGCACCACGCGTTTTGGCTCTTTACGCGCCTGCGAGAAAATCGGCTTCATGAACAGGTTGGTTTTGTAGACAAACTCGCTCAGTTTTTCAACGTAGGCGTCGAAGTCGGCAATCGGACGCGTCGCCACGCCGGAGTCCATCGCCGCTTTGGCGACAGCCGGGGCGATCTTAACGATCAGGCGTGGATCGAACGGTTTTGGAATGATGTACTCCGCACCAAAGCTCAGATCCTGATCGCCATAGGCCGATGCCACCACTTCGCTCTGTTCCGCGTGCGCCAGTTCAGCAATCGCATGCACCGCCGCCAGCTTCATCTCTTCGTTGATCGCCGTCGCGCCAACGTCCAGCGCGCCACGGAAGATGAACGGGAAGCAAAGCACGTTATTGACCTGGTTCGGGTAGTCCGAACGACCGGTACAAATAATCGCATCCGGGCGCACTTCTTTTGCCAGCGGCGGCAGAATTTCCGGCTCCGGGTTTGCCAGCGCGAGGATCATCGGCGCGCGCGCCATTTTCTTCACCATCTCCTGGGTCAACACTTTTGGCCCGGAGCAGCCGAGGAAAATATCTGCATCGGCGATCACGTCATCCAGCGTGCGCTTGCCGTCGTCGTCCACCGCGTAAGCCGCTTTGGTTTCCGCCATATTGGCTTCGCGGTTTTTATAGATGACGCCTTTAGAGTCGCAGACCACGATATTGTGTTTCTGCATCCCCAGCGCCACCAGCAGGTTCATACAGGCGATTGCCGCCGCCCCCGCGCCGGACACCACCATGCGCACGTCAGAGATATTCTTCTCAACCACGCGCAGGCCGTTGAGGATAGCCGCCGTGCTGATAATCGCCGTGCCGTGCTGGTCATCATGGAATACCGGGATATTCATGCGTTCGCGCAGTTTCTGCTCGATGTAGAAGCACTCCGGCGCTTTGATATCTTCGAGGTTGATGCCGCCGAAAGTCGGCTCCAGCGCCGCGACCACATCGATAAATTTGTCGGGATCCAGTTCATCCACTTCGATATCGAACACATCAATACCGGCGAATTTTTTAAACAGGACGCCTTTGCCTTCCATCACCGGTTTACCGGCCAGTGCGCCGATGTTACCAAGGCCAAGCACCGCCGTACCGTTAGACACCACGGCCACCAGGTTACCACGGGCAGTGTATTTGAAGGCGGCTAACGGATCCTTCTCAATTTCCAGACACGGCGCGGCAACGCCCGGTGAATAAGCCAGCGCCAGATCGCGCTGCGTCGCCAGAGGTTTTGTCGGAGAGACCTGAATTTTCCCCGGAACCGGGAATTCGTGGAAATCGAGGGCACTTTGTTTTAACTGCTCGTCCATTTGGGGTTCCTTTCACGTATCGAACTAAAAAGTGATGCGCCACGGCCGGGCCTGTGGGTTCACATTGTTATTGGTATATGAGGAACATGTTACCAACTATCGGAAACAATGCTATGCCTGTCTGCTATGCTTTTTTGTTATGCATCTCATAACTTATCAAGATCGCCACTTTTGCTAAGGAGTCGTTAATGTCACGAAGAGATCTCGCTAATGCCATCCGTGCCCTGAGTATGGATGCCGTTCAGAAAGCCAATTCCGGACACCCTGGCGCGCCAATGGGCATGGCGGATATTGCTGAAGTCCTGTGGAACGACTTCATGAAACATAACCCCACGGATCCGACGTGGTATGACCGCGATCGCTTTATCCTCTCTAACGGCCACGCCTCAATGCTGCTCTACAGTCTGCTGCATCTGAGCGGTTACGACCTGCCGATTGAAGAGCTGAAAAATTTCCGTCAGCTGCATTCGAAAACGCCAGGCCACCCGGAGATAGGCTATACACCCGGCGTTGAAACCACTACCGGGCCGCTCGGTCAGGGGCTGGCGAATGCCGTCGGTCTGGCTATCGCCGAACGCACGCTGGCCGCCCAGTTTAACCAGCCGGGGCATGAGATTGTCGATCACTATACTTACGTATTTATGGGCGATGGCTGTCTGATGGAGGGGATTTCGCACGAAGTGTGTTCCCTTGCCGGAACGCTGGGGCTGGGCAAACTGATTGGTTTTTACGATCACAACGGCATTTCAATTGACGGTGAAACGGACGGTTGGTTCACCGACGATACGGCGAAACGTTTTGAAGCTTATCACTGGCACGTGGTGCATGAAATTGACGGACACGATCCGCAGGCGGTGAAAAAAGCGATTGAAGAGGCGCAGAGCGTCAAGGATAAACCGTCGCTGATTATCTGCCGCACGGTTATCGGTTTCGGCTCGCCAAATAAAGCCGGTAAAGAGGAAGCCCACGGCGCGGCGCTGGGCGTGGAAGAAGTCGCGCTGGCGCGTAAACAGCTTGGCTGGAACCACCCGCCGTTCGAAATTCCCAAAGAGATTTACAAAAAATGGGACGCCCGCGAGCGCGGCGAGAAAGAACAGCAGCACTGGAAAGAGAAGCTCGCCGCCTATCAAAAGGCACACCCGGAACTGGCTGCGGAGTTCATCCGTCGGATGAGCGGCGGCTTACCGGAAAACTGGGCGAGTACCGTCCAGGCATACATCGAGAAAATGCAGTCAGAGCCGGCGAAAATCGCCAGCCGTAAAGCCTCGCAAAATACCCTCAATGCCTATGGCCCAATTCTGCCGGAGCTGTTGGGCGGCTCGGCGGATCTCGCGCCCAGTAATTTGACGATTTGGTCCGGCTCGAAATCCCTGAAAGAAGATCATGCGGGTAACTATATTCACTATGGCGTACGTGAGTTCGGTATGACCGCGATTGCCAACGGGATTGCCCACCATGGCGGCTTCGTACCCTATACCGCCACCTTCCTGATGTTTGTCGAGTACGCACGTAATGCCGCGCGTATGGCGGCGCTGATGAAGGCGCGGCAGATTATGGTTTACACCCACGACTCCATCGGTCTTGGCGAAGATGGCCCGACGCACCAGGCGGTAGAGCAGCTTGCCAGCCTGCGCTTAACGCCGAATTTCAGTACCTGGCGTCCTTGCGATCAGGTTGAAACCGCGGTCGCCTGGAAAGCGGCGGTTGAGCGTCACCATGGCCCAACGGCGCTGATTCTTTCCCGACAAAACCTGGCGCAAATGGAGCGTACGCCAGAGCAGGTTCAGGAAATCGCCCGCGGCGGGTATGTGTTGAAGGATGCGGGTGGTAAGCCGGATCTGATTCTGATTGCCACCGGTTCAGAAGTGGAAATCACCGTGCTGGCGGCAGAAAAGCTGCGTGCAGATGGGATAAACGTGCGGGTGGTTTCGCTGCCTTCGACGGATACCTTCGATGCGCAGGATGAGGAGTACCGTGAGTCGGTGCTGCCTTCCGGCGTCAGCGCCCGCGTCGCAGTCGAAGCAGGCATTGCCGATTACTGGTACAAATATGTCGGCCTGAAAGGGGCGATTGTCGGGATGACCGGCTATGGCGAATCGGCGCCTGCAGAAAAACTGTTCCCCTACTTTGGCTTTACAGTTGAGAATATTGTCGAGAAGGCAAAAGCGGTACTGAAGAAGCGTTAGGTTATGGCGCAAGTGCCTGATGCGCTTCGCTTATCAGGCCTACGGACGGATGTTTTGTAGGCCGGATAAGGCGCAGCCGCATCCGGCAATTTCCCGCACCACGCCTACCCGGTTATCCACTGGGTAGGCCACGCATCAGCGCCCTGCCAGTTATCGCACTCCGGCTGCCCGGCGTAACGCACTAAACGAAAACGCTGCCCATCATAACGCCAGCGGGTTTGCACGCCACAGTCGCCCAGACCACGTCCTTTCTCAAGCGTAATAAGCTCGCGCGTATTTTCGTTGAAGGTCAGGTTCATCAGTTCCACTTCACGGTTGTCCTGCCCGGAAGGCAGGAACGGCAGACGCAAGCGTACCGGATGCGAAGCATGGGGCTTTTTACGTGATACCAGCCAGGCACGGTAAATCGTGTTATAGGCGCCGGATTCACAACTGATCATCATCAGCGCTTTATCATCGGTAAGGGCGGTAACCCATACTTCGCGGCGCAGCGGATCCAGCGAGCACTGGGTATTGTTCATCCGCCAGGTACCATAATCGAGCAGATCGTTGTATTCATCGCGGGTGAGCGGCGTCGGCGTCGGATTGACTTTGGCGACCGTTTTCAGCGGGGGCGCAGGGGGAACACTCAGCGGCGGTTCATCGCCTTTACGCACCCACGCCGTTTCGCTGCCAACACGCTTTTGCTGTGAATCGATAAACAGCAGCGCGGCTTTCAGCCCTTTCAGAGAAATCGCCTGAACCCCTTTTTGCAGCGTTATCGCCTGCGCGTCCTGCACCAGTTGCAAAAACGCATCAATCGTCGCGCTATCATCCGTAGCGAGAAGCTTTGGCTGAACCTTCCAGTGTTCTTCGCCGCGCTGGAGCGGCTTGTCATCCAGCAGCAGCCGCGGGGCAATCGGCGGAACAGCGGCAACCGGGTTCACCAGCCCGCCCAGTTCGATGCGTAGCGCAGCGTCCATATGCGCGCCCGCACTCCGGCTGAGGGTCATGACCAGTCCATGATGCAGGCCAACGTTACGCGCCACGCAGAAATTCTGATTGTTACAGGTGACCAGCCAGTCAGAAAAGATCTGCTGGACGGGAGACGCCCACGTCACAGACGTTGGGAGCAGCCCCATAAACAATAAGAGAAGAACGCGGTAGCGCATGGACGGTACAACCCCAGAAGAAAAAAACATCAATTAACCGGGGTATCTTCAACGCCAGCGCCGCCACGCTCAATCGGATTTATCGGATTGATTCATATAAAATACATAATTATTTCTTTATATAAATCAATCCATTAACCCTGAAGATTGCAAATACTGTAACAAGATCACCGTCTTACCGTCGCAAATTTCACCTCGCGTTACCATCGCCAGCGCCTCAAGGAACGGGATTTCCAGTACTTCAATATCTTCATCGTCAACGCCGCCGCCCGCACTGCGCCGTTGATTGTCATCATATTCACCAATGAAGAAATGAGCGATTTCCGTGACGCCGCCTGGTGACATGTAGAGCTGGAATACTTTACGCACCTCACTGACCTGATAGCCCGTCTCTTCTATCGCCTCTTTGCGAATGCACACTTCCGGCTCATCGTCATCCAACAGGCCTGCACAGGTTTCGATTAATCGGCCATCAGCATTACCGTTGACCCAGGTGGCGACACGAAACTGGCGCACCAGCACCACATTCTTTTTGCGCGGGTTATAGAGCAGAATGGTGGCACCGTTACCCCGGTCATACACTTCGCGTTTATGCCGGATAACCTCGCCATTTTTGCGGGTTAAATCGTAGGTAATATTGCGCAGAACAAAGTAGTTATCGGAGAGGACTTTATCTTTAATCAGTTCAATCTTAAATGACATACGGGCTCCACAACGCGATTCGAAGCGAACCATACTACGCCGTGGCGCCCGTTTTGTCGTTAATGTACGCCGTGCGTTTTCACACCTAACCAGTCGATAATCCCTTGCGCAGCATGGCGGCCCTCTGCCATCGCGGTCACCACCAGATCCGCTCCGCGCACCGCATCGCCGCCGGCAAACACTTTCGGATTTGTCGTCTGATAACGATAGCGGCTTTCGACATTCGCGCGAATGCGCCCCCAGTCATCCACCTCAACGCCCTGGGCGTTGAGCCACGGCATGCTGTGCGGATGGAAACCAAACGCCATAATCACCGCATCGGCAGGCATGACAAACTCGCTGCCCTCAATCGGTACCGGACGACGGCGCCCCTGGCTGTCGGGTTCGCCCATCGCGGTGCGGATGAAGCGAATCCCGTTCACCTTGCCCGCTTTATCCAGCTCAAGCGTCAGCGGCTGAACGTTAAATTCAAACTCAGCCCCCTCTTCCCGCGCGTTTTTCACTTCTTTCCTGGAGCCAGGCATGTTGGCTTCATCACGACGATAAGCGCAGGTGACCTTCGCTGCACCGTGACGCAGCGCGGTTCGCACGCAGTCCATCGCCGTATCGCCGCCGCCCAGTACTACCACATTTAACCCGGCGGTGTTGATGAACGGCTCGTTCGGCAGTTCGTTCAGCCCCATCACATTTTTGGTGTTAGCGATCAGGAAGGGCAGCGCATCATAAACGCCCGGCGCATCTTCATTGGCTAAATTGGCTTTCATCGAGCGATAGGTACCCACGCCGACAAAGACCGCATCGTACTCTTCAAGCAGATCGTTCATCGCCACGTCTTTACCGATTTCACAGTTCAGCTCAAAGCGAATACCCATCGCGGTAAAGATTTCACGGCGGCGCGCCAGCAGCGATTTATCCAGTTTGAAGGAAGGAATGCCGAAGGTCAGCAGGCCACCAATTTCCGGGTGGCGGTCAAACACCACAGGCTCCACACCCTGACGCACTAACATATCCGCACAGGCAAGCCCTGCAGGGCCCGCGCCGATAATCGCCACGCGTTTACCACTCGCCGCCACCGGGCCTACTTCTGGCCGCCAGCCCTTCGCCAGCGCCTGGTCGGTAATATAGCGCTCAAGGTTGCCAATGGTCACCGCGCCATGCTCGTCACGCACGGTGCAGGCCCCCTCGCAAAGACGGTCCTGCGGGCAGACGCGTCCGGTAATTTCCGGCAGCGGGTTAGTCTGATGCGA
Organism: Pseudocitrobacter faecalis; assembly: GCA_003315335.1. Lineage (GTDB taxonomy): Bacteria > Pseudomonadota > Gammaproteobacteria > Enterobacterales > Enterobacteriaceae > Pseudocitrobacter > Pseudocitrobacter faecalis. Next base: position 170,762 of record QNRL01000004.1, on the reverse strand, counting down.
CAGCGCCACCGCGGCATCTATATCCCCGGCCTTCACCCGGTCAATCCACTGTGGAATATGGTTGTGCAGCGGGCAAGTCCATTCGCAGATACTGTGCTCGCCGCAGGTCAGGCAGCGTGAAGAAGCCTGCTGAGCCTGATTGTCACTGAGCGGCAGGTAGATTTCCGCAAAACCAGTTTTGCGCGCCTCAATCGCCAGTTTGTCGGCTTCCCCCCGTGCAGGCGTTTGCGCCATCTGCTGCACTTTACTCATCGCGACGGTGTTCTGACCCGCGCTTTCGCTGTGCCACGGCTGCGCATCACGGCAGGCCGCCTGCATGCGGCGGTTTTTCGACATGTCAGCCAGACGCTGCGGGCTCACCAGCGCCAGCGCATCCGCCGGACAATTTTCCACGCAGGCCGGGCCTGCGTCACGCCCGCTGCAAAGGTCACATTTCTGCGCATTGGCTTTTACCCGCCCCTCGGCGGCGGGCGTCAGGACAATCTGCATGGTGCCAAACGGGCACGCCACGGCGCAGGATTTACAGCCAATACATTTGCTTTGATCAACCTGGATTGCATCATCGCGTTGACTGATAGCGCCATTCGGGCAGCTTCGCGCGCAGGGCGCATCTTCGCAGTGGCGACAGGTTACCGCGCTCCGCTGCGTCTGATTTTTGAAGACAGTGATGCGCGGTTGAAAACGCGCAGGCGTTAAGACATGCTGTTCATGGTTATGCGACATTACGCAGGCAACTTCACATGCCCGACAGCCAATGCATTTTTGGCTGTCAGCCATTATAAAACGGTTCATAGCATCCCCTTGTCCGGGTAATATAAGCTTTATATTTATAAGGTCTATTTATTAGCCGAGGAGCGATGCATCAGGCAATGTCCATTTGCCCAGGAATGACGACTATTTATCACTATGCTGTGGCAGATCAAAAAATTTCATCTTAAATGAAATTACGTTTCATTCAGTTAATGGCAAGATCCCCACTGAAAACGTCTTGTTACGTGACCGTAATAATCTTGACGAAATGCCTGCCTATGCAGAAAAGCGGCATGATAATTTACACTATCTCCTTATTTTCTCCACGATTGCCGGGAGCCTTGCGGCTAGAGTGTTCCGAGCATTGGCGTCATTAAAAATACGTATAACGAGGTCTCCTTCTGATGGCGAATTTCTTCATCGATCGCCCCATTTTTGCCTGGGTACTGGCAATCCTGTTATGTCTGACGGGAACCCTGGCTATTTTTTCGTTGCCTGTTGAGCAATATCCGGATCTTGCGCCGCCGAACGTGCGCATTACCGCGAACTATCCGGGGGCGTCCGCGCAGACGCTGGAGAACACCGTCACCCAGGTTATCGAACAGAACATGACGGGCCTCGATAATCTGATGTACATGTCATCACAAAGTAGCGCCACCGGCCAGGCGAGCGTGACGCTCAGCTTCCTTGCGGGCACCGATCCAGATGAAGCCGTCCAGCAGGTGCAAAACCAGCTGCAATCGGCGCTGCGTAAACTGCCTCAGGCGGTGCAAACCCAGGGCGTCACGGTGCGTAAAACCGGTGATACCAACATTCTGACCATCGCTTTCGTCTCCACGGACGGCAGCATGGATAAGCAGGATATTGCTGACTACGTCGCCAGTAATATTCAGGAGCCGCTCAGCCGCGTTAACGGCGTGGGCGATATTGACGCCTACGGTTCGCAATACTCCATGCGTATCTGGCTGGACCCTGCCAAACTTAATAGTTTCCAGCTCACCACCAAAGACGTTACCGATGCGATTTCCTCACAAAATGCCCAGGTCGCCGTCGGGCAGTTGGGGGGGACGCCTTCCGTTGATAATCAAGCGCTGAACGCCACCATCAACGCGCAGTCGTTGCTGCAAACGCCACAGCAGTTCCGCGACATCACGCTGCGCGTAAACCAGAATGGTTCGGTGGTGACGCTTGGCGATGTAGCTGAAGTGGAAATGGGCGCGGAAAAATATGACTACCTGAGCCGTTTTAACCGCAATGCCGCCTCGGGACTCGGGGTGAAACTCGCGTCGGGTGCCAACGAAATGGCGACGGCGGAACGGGTTATCGCGCGCCTGGATGAACTCAAAGAGTATTTTCCGCGCGGGCTGGAATACAAAGTCGCTTACGAAACCACCTCGTTCGTTAAAGCTTCTATCACCGATGTGGTAAAAACCCTGCTGGAAGCCATTCTGCTGGTGTTCCTGGTGATGTACCTGTTCCTGCAAAACTTCCGTGCAACGCTTATTCCCACCATCGCCGTTCCGGTGGTATTAATGGGTACTTTCGCCACGCTCTACGCCTTCGATTATAGTATCAACACCCTCACTATGTTCGCGATGGTGCTGGCGATCGGCCTGCTGGTGGATGATGCCATTGTGGTGGTCGAGAACGTCGAACGCATCATGAGCGAAGAAGGGCTGACGCCACGGCAGGCAACGCGTAAATCGATGGGGCAAATTCAGGGCGCGCTGGTCGGCATTGCGATGGTGCTCTCAGCGGTATTCATCCCGATGGCGTTTTTCGGCGGCACCACGGGGGCCATCTACCGTCAGTTCTCGATTACGATTGTCGCGGCGATGGTGCTTTCAGTGCTGGTGGCGATGATCCTCACCCCCGCCCTGTGCGCTACGCTGCTCAAGCCTATTCATAAAGGCGAATCCCAGCACACGAAGAAAGGTTTCTTCGGTTGGTTTAACCGCGTCTTTGATACCAGCTCACGTCGTTATGAATCGGGCGTAGCAAAAATTCTGCACCGTAGCCTGCGTTGGATTGTGATTTATGTCCTGCTGCTGGGCGGCATGGTGTTCCTGTTCCTGCGTCTCCCCACCTCCTTCCTGCCGCAGGAAGATCGCGGTATGTTCACCACCTCTGTGCAGTTGCCCAGCGGCGCGACGCAGCAGCAAACGCTGAAAGTGGTGCAGAAAGTTGAAGATTACTTCTTCGCCAATGAGAAAGATAACGTTACCTCTATTTTCGCCACCATCGGTTCCGGCCCTGGCGGTAATGGGCAGAACGTGGCGCGTATGTTTATTCGTCTCAAAGACTGGGACGATCGCGACGCCAAAACCGGTACTTCATTCGCCATTATTGAGCGCGCGACCAAAGCGTTTAATAAAATTAATGAAGCCCGCGTCTTTGCCAGCAGTCCGCCAGCCATTAGCGGCCTGGGTAGCTCTGCCGGGTTTGATATGGAGCTTCAGGATCATGCGGGGGCAGGCCACGATGCGTTGATGTCTGCGCGTGATCAGTTGCTGGAAATGGCGGCAAAAAATCCGGAACTGACGCGCGTGCGCCACAACGGTCTTGATGATAGCCCGCAGTTGCAGGTTGATATCGATCAGCGTAAAGCGCAGGCCCTCGGAGTGTCGATTGATGATATCAACGACACTCTGCAAACCGCGTGGGGCTCAAGCTATGTGAACGACTTTATGGATCGTGGCCGCGTGAAGAAAGTCTACGTTCAGTCGGCGGCGAAATACCGCATGCTGCCGGAAGATATCAACCTGTGGTATGTGCGTAACCAGTCCGGTCAGATGGTGCCATTCTCCGCCTTTGCGACCTCGCGCTGGGAAACCGGTTCACCGCGTCTGGAGCGTTACAACGGCTATTCGGCGCTGGAAATTGTCGGTGAAGCTGCACCGGGCGTCAGTACCGGGACGGCAATGGATATCATGGAAAATCTGGTGCGCCAGCTTCCGGCGGGCTTTGGCCTCGAATGGACGGCGATGTCCTATCAGGAACGGCTCTCCGGTGCGCAGGCTCCGGCGCTTTATGCTATCTCACTGCTGGTGGTGTTCCTCTGTCTGGCCGCGCTGTATGAGAGCTGGTCAGTACCGTTCTCGGTGATGCTGGTGGTGCCGCTGGGGGTTATCGGCGCGCTGCTGGCAACCTGGATGCGCGGACTGGAGAATGACGTCTACTTCCAGGTGGGGCTATTGACCGTGATTGGGCTATCGGCGAAGAACGCCATCCTGATTGTCGAATTTGCTAACGAGCGAAACCAGGAAGGGGAAGACCTGCTTCAGGCGACGCTGGATGCCTGCCGTCAGCGTCTGCGCCCGATTCTGATGACCTCGCTGGCATTCATCTTCGGTGTGCTACCCATGGCCACCAGCACCGGTGCCGGCTCTGGCGGACAGCACGCCGTGGGTACAGGTGTGATGGGCGGAATGATTTCCGCAACGGTTCTTGCCATCTTCTTTGTGCCGCTGTTCTTTGTACTGGTGCGACGTCGTTTCCCGTTGAAAGAGAAAGCGGAATAACCGTTCTTGCAGCCAACAAAAAAGGCGACTGGAAAGTCGCCTTTTTATTTGTACATCCGTACATATAATGAGAAGAAGAACAGCGCGCCCTTAACTCACAATGCTGGAATCATTTACGAAGCATAACTTCGATAAAATCTTTCCAGTTCCCCAGTTCACGTTCAATCATAACAGCCTCTCTTATTATTATGCTTATCTTACGTGGAATTTTATGGCCTGTGAAGATCGTTTACCCTATTGCTATGATTGTTGCCTCCAGGACTGCTTTTACTTCTTGCGGTAACTATGGGCCTGCTCAATATAAAAATATGTGATACACAGCAACATTTTGAAATAGTTTATCCGCACCGCATTTATTGAAGAAAAACAGCGGTCAGAAGCTGTTATAACGGTCATAGTGGAAGCGCCGGGCGTGATTCCCCCTCGACAATATCCTGTGTTTGCATGTTCATCTTTCCTGCCAATAACTTACCTTTCCGGCTTTCAGCAGAAATAGTATGCACCGTCAGTGAAAAATTATTCACTTACCTTTGGAAATCCCGCTGAATTAATTGATAATACGGATTGCTAAGAGTATTCCGTGTATATTTGTTCTCTCATTAAACCTACTAATCGATAAAAATAAGGATGCCAATACATGATCACTCTGTATGGAATTAAAAATTGTGACACCATAAAAAAAGCCCGTCGCTGGCTGGATGAACACCAGGTCACCTATCGTTTTCACGATTATCGCGCCGATGGATTAACGGCAGAATTATTAGCCACCTTTATAAATGAGCTGGGTTGGGAAGCGCTGCTCAATACGCGTGGCACCACCTGGCGTAAACTGGATGAATCCGTTCGCGCCAGTATCAATAACGCGGATAGCGCCGCGGCGCTGATGCTCGAAATGCCAGCAATCATCAAACGCCCATTGCTCTGCGCGCCCGCACAGCCTATGCTGCTGGGTTTTAGTGATGAACGTTACAGCCAGTGGCTTGCCGACATCGCCCCGGCAGCCGGTCAATAAACCGCCTGTCAGCAACAGCACGCTCGGTGCGGAGCACGCAAACTGACTTCGTACCGATAAAGAAAACACGCAAACATCAGCAGTTAATCAATGAGGTGTAGTCTATGTCTTGCCCGGTCATTGAGCTGGCTCAGCAGCTTATTCGCCGCCCTTCCCTTAGCCCCGATGATGCGGGCTGCCAGGCGCTAATGATTGAACGCCTGCGCGCAGCGGGTTTTACCATTGAACATATGGATTTTGGCGATACGCAGAATTTCTGGGCGTGGCGCGGTCAGGGAGAGACACTGGCTTTTGCCGGTCATACGGACGTCGTGCCTTCCGGCGATGCGGATCGCTGGATCAACCCGCCCTTCGAACCGACCATCCGTGACGGGATGCTGTTTGGTCGTGGCGCGGCAGATATGAAAGGTTCACTGGCCGCAATGGTGGTTGCCGCCGAGCGTTTCGTGGCGCAGAACCCGAATCATCAGGGGCGACTGGCGTTTCTCATCACCTCCGATGAAGAAGCCAGCGCCACAAATGGCACGGTGAAAGTCGTTGATGCGTTAATGGCGCGCAACGAGCGTCTGGATTACTGCCTGGTGGGCGAACCGTCCAGCACGGCAGTGGTCGGCGATGTTGTAAAAAATGGCCGTCGCGGTTCGATGACCTGCAACCTGACCATTCACGGCGTTCAGGGACACGTCGCCTACCCGCATCTGGCCGATAATCCGGTTCATCGCGCCGCCCCGTGGCTCAATGAGCTGGTGGCGGTTGAGTGGGATCAGGGGAACGAATTCTTCCCGCCAACCAGCATGCAGATAGCAAATATTCAGGCTGGTACCGGGAGCAACAACGTGATTCCGGGCGATCTGTTCGTGCAGTTTAATTTCCGTTTCAGCACCGAACTGACCGATGAAATGATCAAGGCGCGCGTAATTGCGCTGCTGGAAAAACATCAGCTGCGCTACAGCGTCGAGTGGTGGATTTCCGGGCAGCCGTTCCTGACCGAACGCGGTAAACTGGTCGATGCGGTGGTCAACGCCATTGCGCACTATAATGAAATTAAACCGCAACTGTTGACGACGGGCGGCACATCGGATGGTCGATTTATTGCCAGAATGGGCGCACAGGTGGTGGAACTGGGTCCAGTCAACGCCACTATTCATAAAATCAATGAATGTGTGAACGCTGCCGATTTGCAACTGCTGGCGCGAATGTATCAGCGCATTATGGAACAGCTTGTCGCCTGACAACACATTTAAGAGGTAACGCACATGGACTGGCTGTCAAAATACTGGTGGGTTCTGGTACTGGTGTTTCTGGTTGGCGTGATGATCAACGTGATTAAAGATCTCAATCGCGTCGATCACAAAAAATTCCTCGCCAATAAGCCGGAACTTCCTCCGCATCGCGACAATAACGCGAAGTGGGACGAAGACGACGATTGGCCGAAGCACGATCAATCAAAAAAACCGTAACAATAAACGGGCCGGAAATCCGGCCCGTTTTGTTTTAAAGCATCTCAATGAGATCGTCATTCTTCGGCGTACTGCCGCTTAACGCTTCATCGAAGTAATGTTTCGGAATGGTGTAACGCAGATGATCGAGCGCAAACTGCATACTGTGTTCATCAATCGCGTGCCCCAGATCGTCTACGATATCGAGCGTTACATCCCCGCCTGCTGCCAGTAAGGCTTCCTGACCCGCCACAGCATGCGCAAGATCGATAACCCGGTCTTCACCACCGTGAATCAAATGCACCGTCGTGGATGTCGATGCGGCTTCAGGCAGCGTCGCATAACGGCCATTAAAGGCAATAACGCGTGATGCCAGATTGGGTTCCGCTTTAATGCTTTCAAGTGACATGATCGCGCCTTGCGAGAACCCTATTAATGCGGTTGCCAGTGGGCCAACGCCGCTCTGTTTTTGCCAGTAACGAACGATTTCGATAAAGGTTGGCATAATCGCATCAACGCGTGCCTGCCGATTCTCTTCGGTCACGCCTTGCACAGAGAACCATTGACGCGCCGGTGCCGGGCCACAAGGCTCTGCGCCGCCGATGCTTACGATGAGCGCATCAGGAAACAGCGGCGCGAACCAACTGCCAATTTGCCCCATTGCCACCGGGTTATCACCCACGCCATGGAACAACAGCAGCAGCTGTTGCGCGGGTTTAGCGGGGCTTTGAACGACAAAATGATCGTGTTTCATGGCTATCTCCTTTGTTACCGCTCAGTTTACGCTGGCCGAAAAGAATGACCATGCCATTTAACTGAATGAGATAGTTAAAAAAATTGCACCTGCTTTATACGTTCGCGAAGCTGCCCGGTACGTTCGTGGTCAAGGTCACACATCGCCTGCGCCACCTCTTCACGCAGGCGTACAAGCAGCGCTTTACGCCCATGGAGATTCAACGCCGTACAAAGCGCCGCTTCATTTTCCCGCGCCAGCCTGCGCCGCAGTGCCAGCAACGGCAACGGGCTGAGAGAAACCAACAGGTGCAGATTACCCAGCGTAGCCAGCAGCGGGCGATGGGCGAATGCAAACCCCGCCAGATCCCACCACGCTTCATCATTAAGCATAGCTTCCGGCCCCTGCGGCAGCGTCAATTTCTCATCAACCCACCCCTGCAGCCAGCGCCACTGCTGGCATAAACGCAAATGCTCATGCTCTGCCAGATATTTTCCAGCATCGGTGAGTGGGAACAGCGCCATCGCCGCATAACAGCCGCTGCTGGCTTCGCGCTGCGTGCCGATGCGCACCAGGGTAAAACCACAGCGCTGCCAGAACTGCCAGAGTGCTTCGGTATAGCCAAAGCTGACGGAGAGATAATCGCAGCCCGAGGCGTCTTTACAGGCACGGGCGATGAGCGCAGAACCGATACCCTCGCGCTGGCGCAAAGGGTGTACTGCCACCCGGCTAATGCGCCGACCAATCAAGGTTGCCGCAAGCGGGCTTCCGCCATGCGCGGCGAGCGACTGCGCCACCAGGTTACCGCGCGGTCGACGAAAACCCGACCAGACCGCCTGACTTAATTCGGCGGTCAATCCACCTTCATCCACCAGCCACAGCGCGCCTGCGAGGCCATTCGGCGTATCGGCAGCGATAAAGTGTTGCCCCGGCGCATCCATCATCCGCCGCAAATCGAGCGGTGAAGTGCGGTAGTGCGCACCAGAAAGTAGCTGGTACATCGCCGTGGGGAGCTGAGGTTCCGACAGCCATTGCACCTGTTCTATCGCCCTGAAACTTAACGGGCCGGACGGGGGAACCGTAAAGCTATCGTCAGCAAAAATCAGCAGATCATTTACCACCACTTCCAGCGGGCAGCCCTGCACCCAGCGAACGGGCGTATTGAGCGTAAATTGCCGTAGCGTGGGGAAATGCGCGCAGAATTTCAGCAGAAATCCCCGTCCCGTGCCTTCATAGCCCTGCACGGTGGTGGTCAGTAAAAGATGTGGGAATCGTGAGGCGAGTTGTTCCAGCAGTGGTGCGGGGATCGCGGCGGCTTCATCCACCACCAGCCAGTCAGCGGTTTCAGCAGAGGCCAGCAGGGCGTCCGGTGCCATAAAGTGAAAACGCTCGCCGGCAAAAGCAGCAATGACGTCAGCAGAGGCCCGCGTCGGCGCGGTCACAATGGCTCGCCCCTTCAGGCTGCGGATATGCATCCCCGCCAGCGCCGATTTTCCCCGCCCGCGCTCGGCGGTAATGGTGGTAATGCCCGCGGGATTATCCGCCAGCGCGTTGAGGATCGCAGCTTGCTCTGCATCTGGCTCACCGCTGACGCGTTGCCAGTGTGGCCGCGAGGGAAAGTTGACGTCGGGGAATACATCACCCTGTCGCCACAGCAGCGCTTCAGGGTTTTCGCACAGTATTCTGCAAAAATGGTCAACAAAGCGCGGCGTAGCAATCGCTTCTGGCGAGTCGCTCCAGCGCAGGGAATCGGCATCCGGCTGATGTGGCCATCGCGCCCATTCCGGCACCAGCAGCACCAGCCAGCTTCCGGCACGCAACGTACCGGCGAGCGCGGCAAAAGCCGAGACATCGAAACCGTGGCGGGCATCAAAGATGGCGTGCTGGAACTCACGCCCGAGCAGCGTCACCAGTTTTGCTGGCGCGCAGTACGGCTCGGCTTGCGCTTCAGGCCCCACCCACAGTACGTCTGTCTGCGCGTCGTCACGAAAGGCTTGCGCCTGCTGCTGTACCCAGTGTGACTCGCCGCTAATAACCAACAAGCGGCGTACACCTTCCCGCGCCATGCGCGGCGCGAGGGTCAAAAGTTCATCCATGATTGCGATTCATCAACTTACAGCATTTTGCCGAACGTATTACACTGCGCCGGGTCACCGCTATCCAGGCCACGTTTCAGCCAGGTATAACGCTGCTGTGATGTGCCGTGGGTGAAGCTATCCGGCACCACGCGCCCCTGGCTCTGCTGCTGGAGACGATCATCACCAATGGCTTGTGCCGCATTCAGCGCCTCTTCCAAATCGCCCGGCTCCAGCACGCCCTGCTGCTGCATCGCATGGCCCCAAACGCCCGCAAAGCAATCCGCCTGCAGTTCCATACGCACAGAGAGTTGATTCACTTGTGATTCGGACGCATTCTGCTGCATCTGACGGACTTTTGGTTCGATACCCAGCAGTTTTTGCACGTGGTGCCCTACTTCATGCGCAATCACGTAGCCCTGGGCAAAGTCGCCATCCGCGCCCAGTTTCTCTTTCATATCATCGTAGAAAGAGAGATCGATATATACCGTGGTGTCCGCCGGGCAATAGAAGGGGCCCATGACCGACTGGCCGGTACCACAGCCCGTGCGCGTCGCGCCGCGATACATCACCAGTTTTGGCACCTGATAGGTTTTACCCATTTTTTCAAACTGCTGGGTCCAGGTATCTTCGGTGGTCGCAAGTATCACCGAGGTGAATTTGGCGGCTTCGTTATCCTGAGGGCTAACGGTCCGCTGTTGGGAGGATTGCTGGGATACAGGTTCCCCGGTCAGAAAGCCTGTGAGATCGACGCCGTAATAGCCCGCGACAACCACGACAATCAACAGAATGATGCCGCCTTTCCCGCTGGGAATACGAATGTTTCGCCCGCCGCCTGAAATCGGCGAACCGGAATCATTTCGTCTGTCTTCAACATTGTCGCTTTCGCGACGACCTTGCCAACGCATATCTACCTCGAACCTATCCTATTAATTATAGTTATGATCGTAGGCGGTTCAGACGAGGATTACCACAGGAAATAACGGGGAAATTCAGAGGGTGCAGGCACCCTCTGCGATGCAGTGACTCAGGAGACTCAGTCCAGGTTGACACCCAGACGACGCGCCACTTCTTCGTAAGCTTCAATCAGGCCACCCAGGCTCTGGCGGAAACGGTCTTTATCCATTTTATCCATGGTTTGCTTATCCCACAGACGGCTACCGTCCGGCGAGAACTCATCACCCAGAACAACTTCGCCTTTGTACAAACCAAATTCCAGCTTGAAATCGACCAGGATCAGGCCCGCATCATCAAACATTTTTTTCAGGACATCGTTTGCTTTGAAGGTCAGTTCTTGCATACGTGCGAGGTTTTCTTTGCTCACCCAGCCAAAGGTTTCGCAGTAAGATTCGTTGACCATCGGGTCATGCATCGCATCATTTTTCAGGAACAGGTCGAACAGCGGTGGGTTCAGTTCGATGCCTTCTTCAATCCCTAAGCGTTTCACCAGCGAGCCTGCCGCACGGTTACGCACCACGCACTCTACCGGCACCATATCCAGTTTTTTAACCAGACATTCGGTATCAGAGAGCAGACGTTCCATCTGAGTCGGGATACCCGCTTCTTCCAGTTTGGTCATAATGAAATGGTTGAACTTGTTGTTCACCATACCTTTACGATCGAACTGCTCAATGCGCGCTCCGTCACCTGCTGACGTATCGTTACGGAATTCGAGCACCAACAGGTCCGGGTTTTCCGTACTGTAGACGGTTTTCGCTTTACCACGATACAACTCAGCTTGCTTTTGCATCTTTATTACTCCTGGTGGAATTTAACTATAAAATCGCGCTTTTCTGCCGACGCACACGTTTGCGTATCATATCAGAAAAAAGGGCCGGATTACTCCAGCCCTCAATATTACTTGCTAAATGCTGCCTGGAAGACGGCGACCAGCGCGTCGTTCTGAGACTGCGTCAGCGTATGACCTTTCGGGTCGATGAATTGCAGACTGCTGCGGTTATCGAGGTCGCCAACCTGCAGTTTGTAATCACCGGAGACCAGACCCGGATCGCTTGCGCCCAGTTCCTGCCAGCTACTGTCAGACAGCGGCTTGTAGGTCACGTTGATGCTGCCCTGAGAACGGGTGCTGTCGGTCACTTTCATGCCTACTTTTTCCAGCACGCCAGGCAGACGTTGCCATACCTGGTTGAACGGGCCACGCACTACCAGCATAGGCAGGCCAGTGTCATCCGCTGCGCTCTGCACGTCGAAGGTGGAACCCGCTGCGCTTTGTGAAGCATTCTGCGCGGCGGTAGCTTTCTGATCGAGGCCTGCGGAGATAACGTTCAGCATCTCGGCGCTGTAGCGCTGCAGTGATGCGGTATCGGCAACCGGTTTGCCCGCTTGTTCCAGGTTAACCAGTTTCACCACGACCGCCTGCTGATAGCCCTGCGGTTTCACGGAGACTTGATAACGACCACGGTACTGCTGGTCTTCATCGAGACGGTTCCACTCAACCCAATCGGTGGTTAACGTCTGGGTGGCATCATCACGCTTATCAATGGTGTAGTTTTTACCCTGAAGGATGCTCACTACCTGCGGCCACAGGTTACCGCTACGGCCACTTTCGACCAGCAGCGTGGCGGTATCGCCCGTGAACTGCGTGCGCGCACCAGAAACCAGCGCCAGAGGCTGTGCCGGCGGACGGATGTCCAGGGCTTTACCTACTGCGCCGCTACCGTTAGCAACCGGAATGTTATAATCACCGCGTTGAACCGGCAGGATCATGCCAGCCGGCGCGTGAAGTTCACTTAACGGCGCGGCATCCAGATAGGATTCATCGCCGCTCACCTGGCGCTTATAACGCGAGTCGGAACTACACGCTGCAAGCAGCAGGACAAGTGAAACACCCGCAACCTTTGCCAGGCGCGACTTCTGTACTGAGTAAGCCATCAAATCTCCCTAAACTTTACAGCAAACCGGCGTGCTTCATTGCTGAGGCGACGATATCACGACCATGGTCGGTGATAGGTGTCATCGGCAAACGCATCGTATCGGTTGCTACAAGCCCCAACTCCTTACATGCCCATTTAACTGGGATAGGATTGGGTTCGACAAATAATTTATTGTGCAGCGGCATCAAACGTTGGTTGATGACGCGCGCTTTTGCAAACTCGCCAGCGGCGGCCAGCTTACACATTTCTGCCATATCACGTGCAGCAACGTTTGCAGTGACGGAAATCACACCCTGACCGCCAAGCTGCATGAAATCCAGCCCCGTGGCATCATCACCGCTCAGCAGGATGAAATCGTCTGAAACCAGCTCTTTGATCTGGTGAACACGACTTAAGTTCCCTGTTGCTTCCTTGATTGCGATAATATTTTTTATTTCAGCCAGGCGACCCACGGTTTCTGGCAGCATATCGCAACCCGTACGAGACGGCACATTATACAGAATTTGCGGCAAGTCAGTATGTTCTGCGATCGCTTTAAAGTGCTGGAACAGACCTTCCTGAGTAGGACGGTTGTAGTAAGGGGTCACGGTCAGGCAGCCGACGACGCCGGTGTTATTGAAGCGCTGAGTCAGGCTTATCGCCTCTGCGGTGGCATTCGCCCCGGTGCCTGCGATAACCGGAATACGGCCATCGGCCAGCTCTACGGTCATCATCACGACATCGCCGTGCTCATCGTGGCCAAGCGTCGCCGATTCTCCTGTCGTCCCTACAGATACAATCGCCGAGGTCCCGTTGGCGACATGGTAATCAATCAGTTTTTTCAGGCTTGAACGGTCGACATTACCTTTCTCATCCATCGGCGTGACAAGCGCTACAATACTTCCCGTGAACATGGGGCCATCCTCTGTGCTGACGTGCGGACATGAGTCTCAATGGTACGTTTGGAACTGTAATAAAAGCAAGCGACTGAAGCCCCTCAGAATGTTGTATGCCGGTTTTTTTTATGCTTTCCTAAGGAATACCTCACCTTTTTGAAGGAAGCACCGGTTTGACAGCCACATTACAACACTATTTGGTCATTACAGCTCTGGGGGCCGATCGCCCTGGCATTGTCAATACCATTACGCGTCACGTCAGTAGCTGCGGCTGTAACATTGAGGACAGCAGGCTGGCCATGCTGGGCGATGAGTTCACTTTCATCATGCTGCTTTCCGGTAGCTGGAACGCGATCACCTTGATTGAATCCACCCTGCCGTTGAAAGGTGCAGAACTGGATCTGCTGATTGTGATGAAGCGCACCACCGCGCGACCGCGCCCGTCAATGCCTTCCACCGTGTGGGTGCAGGTTGAGGTGCCTGATTCTCCCCATATTATCGAACGCTTCACCGCGCTTATCGACTCATGGGAGATGAACATTGCAGAGCTGGTTTCCCGCACCCAACCCGGCGATGAAAATACGCAGCCACAGCTGTTTATTCAGATAACCGCACACAGCCCGGCTACGAAAAATGCATCAAATATTGAGCAAGCGTTTAAAGCCCTATGTACAGAATTGAATGCACAAGGCAGTATAAACGTCATAAATCATTCTCAGCATGACGAACAAGATGGAGTTGCCTAATGAACCCACTGAAAGCCGGTGACATCGCACCGAAATTTAGTTTGCCCGATCAAGACGGCGAGCAAGTAAATTTGACCGACTTCCAGGGACAACGCGTACTGGTCTATTTCTATCCGAAGGCCATGACGCCGGGCTGCACCGTGCAGGCCTGCGGTCTGCGCGATAATATGGATGAACTGAAAAAAGCGGGCGTCGAAGTGCTGGGCATCAGCACCGATAAGCCAGAAAAACTCTCCCGCTTTGCTGAAAAAGAGCTGCTGAACTTCACCTTGTTGTCCGATGAGGATCATCAGGTTTGCGAGCAGTTTGGCGTCTGGGGCGAGAAGTCCTTTATGGGTAAAACCTATGACGGCATCCATCGTATCAGCTTCCTGATTGACGCTGATGGGAAAGTTGAGCACGTTTTTGATGATTTCAAAACCAGCAATCACCACGATGTAGTGCTGAACTGGCTCAAAGAGCGCGCCTGATGCGCTACGCCTATCAGGCCTACAAGGTTTCTGCAATACGTTGAAATTGCACTATTTTGTAGGCCAGGTAAAGCGTTTACGCCGCATTCGGCAAGAACAACGCGCGCTTTCCCTGCAATAAAAAGCCGACGCTTGCGTCGGCTTTTTGTTTACTCTTCGTCGGCCACCAGACCATCCGGCCAGGCATGCACCACCGCTTTAATCAGCGTCGCCAGCGGAATGGCGAAAAACACGCCCCAAAATCCCCACAGCCCGCCGAAAATCACCACCGACAGAATAATCACCAGCGGATGCAAATTCACCGCTTCCGAGAAGAGCACAGGTACCAGCAGGTTTCCATCCAGCGCCTGGATAATGAGGTATACCGCAAACAGACTCCAGAACTCGGTGCCCAGGCCAAACTGGAACAGCGCCACGCACACCACGGGAATGGTCACGACAAACGCGCCGATATAGGGAATCAGAACAGAGAACCCCACCAGCACCGCAAGCAACAGCGAATAATTGAGGCCAAACAGGATAAAGCCTATCCAGGTCGCCACACCGACCACCACCATTTCCAGCACCTTGCCGCGGATATAGTTGGTGATTTGCTGGTTCATCTCTTTCCAGACCAGCCCGGCCAGGCCGCGATTACGCGGCAGTACGCGGCGCACGGCGTTCAGCATCTGCTCTTTATCCTTCACCAGGAAAAAGACCATTAACGGCACCAGCACCAGATAGACCGCCAGCGTCAGCAGCCCGACCAGCGACGCCACGGAATATTTCACCACCGAGTCGCCCATGGTCTGCATACGCGCGCGCATGTTTTCTGCCATCGCATCAATGATGCCCGCATCCATCAGCGCCGGATAGCGACGCGGCAAGGTGGCGGCAAAATCAGAAAGTTTATTGAGCATGCCAGGCATATCGCGAATCAGATAGATTCCCTGCTGCCAGGCTACTGGCATGACCACAAATGCCATTAGCAGCAGAATGCCGACAAAGACGACCAACACAGCCGTGGTGGCCCAGCGTCGCGAACAGCCGAGCTTCTCCAGACGAATCGTGGGCCATTCCAACAAATACGCGAGAACAATCGCCACCAGCAGCGGTGCTAACAGACCGCTAAAGAAAAACAGGATACCGAAACCGGCCACCAGAATAACCAGCAGCGCTATCGCTTCCGGGTCACTAAAACGGCGGCGATACCACTGCATCAACATTTCGAGCATAAACACTTCCCTGACGCACATTGGCGGATCACAGTGCCCGAATTGTATCTAAATGTCACAGAAAAGACTTCGCTTTTTCTATTTATAGACACAAACAGCAAAAGTTATGTGAATATCATTTTCAACCTCTGTGAGGCCAGATAAACTGCCTGAGCAGTCACGCAGGGAACGTAACGCCGCCCTGTCGGTCAAACTGAAACATCCCACATTACAGGACAGAGGTTATGTTCAGGCAGTTGAAAAAAACGCTGGTGGCATCCCTTATTGCAACGCTCACACTCGGCCAGGCGGCCCCCGCATTTGCGGATGCGGCTGATACGTTGCCAGATATGGGCACCTCCGCAGGAAGCACGCTCTCCATTGGTCAGGAGATGCAAATGGGGGATTTCTACGTACGCCAGCTGCGCGGCAGCGCACCGCTGATTAATGATCCCCTGCTGATGCAGTACATCAATACCCTGGGTATGCGTCTGGTGTCGCACGCCTGGTCGGTGCGTACGCCATTCCACTTCTATTTAATCAACAACGACGATATCAACGCCTTCGCCTTCTTCGGCGGGAACGTGGTGCTGCACTCGGCGTTGTTCCGCTATTCCGATAATGAAAGCCAACTGGCCTCGGTGATGGCGCACGAAATCTCCCACGTCACCCAGCGACATCTGGCGCGTGCGATGGAAGATCAGAAACGTAACGCCCCGCTTACCTGGGTCGGCGCGTTAGGCTCAATTCTACTGGCGATGGCCAGCCCGCAGGCTGGGATGGCGGCGCTGAGCGGTACTCTTGCCGGAACGCAACAGAGCATGATCAGCTTCACTCGTCAGAATGAAGAAGAAGCGGATCGTATCGGGATTCAGGTGTTACAACGATCCGGCTTCGATCCGCAGGCGATGCCGGCATTCATGGATAAATTGCTCGATCAGGCGCGCTACTCCTCGCGTCCACCGGAAATGCTGCTGACCCACCCCCTGCCGGAAAGCCGTCTGGCCGACGCGCGCAACCGCGCCAACCAGATGAAACCAATGGTGGTGCAATCCTCCGCCGATTTCTATCTGGCGAAAGCGCGTACGCTTGGGATGTATAACTCCGGGCAAAATCAGCTGACCAGCGACCTGCTCGATGCCTGGTCGAAAGGTAATATTCGCGAACAAAATGCCGCGCAGTATGGCCGCGCACTTCAGGCAATGGAAGCGAAGAACAACGCTCAGGCGAGTAGCCTGCTGCGCCCACTGCTGGCCGCCGACCCGCAAAACCCATGGTATCTTGACCTGGCGACCGATATCGACCTCGGCCAGAACAAAGCCGCTGATGCCATTAGTCGCCTGAAAAGCGCGCGCGACCTGCGCACCAACCCGGTACTGCAGCTCAACCTGGCGAACGCGCTGCTCGAAGCAGGGCAGGCCTCCGAAGCGGTGACCATTCTTAACCGCTACACGTTTAACTATAAAGACGATACCAACGGCTGGGAGCTGCTGGCACAGGCGCAGGCCAAACTGGGCCATCGCGATCAGGAACTGGCCGCCAGAGCCGAGAATATGGCATTGGTTGGACGCCTCGACCAGGCGATTTCCCTGCTGAGCAGCGCCAGCGCCCAGGTCAAACTCAGAAGCCTGGAACAGGCGCGCTACGATGCACGTATCGACCAGCTTCGCCAATTACAGGAACGTTTCCGCCCTTATACGAAAATGTAAATCGGGAACGAAAATATAAGAATATGGGAGATGTTATGACTGATGCGGTAAAAATTTACCACAACCCGCGCTGTTCCAAGAGCCGCGAAACCTTAAGCCTGTTGAAAGCTAACGGCGTGGAGCCGGAAGTGGTGCTTTATCTGGAAACTCCGCCTGATGTGCAGGGCATTAAGAAGTTGCTGCAAATGCTGGGCATGAACAGCGCACGCGAGCTGATGCGCCAGAAAGAAGATCTTTATAAGTCGTTGAATCTGGCCGATAGCCAGCTTACCGAAGCGCAGTTGATTCAGGCGATGGTTGAGAATCCGAAGCTGATTGAACGCCCGATTGTGGTCAGCAACGGCAAGGCGCGTATTGGTCGCCCGCCGGAGCAGGTTCTGGAAATCGTTAGCTAATGTGAGTTTGTCGCAGCCGCCTCTTGCCGGCTGCGTCCGCCTTATGGCCTCTGAAATGCGAGCATCCACGCCGTTCTTATGCAACGTTGCATGCGAATAAACAGGGTTCTGATAGCGTCTCGCAACCTGCAAATCGTCATATTGTCGTCTTGTCTCTCTCCTGCCAGAGTTCCTCCAACGGTTAGCATCCCATGGAGGGAGTTATGCAAGAGCAAAGCACATCCACGCCGCACGACGCGATTTTTAAACATTTCATGGCCCACGTAGAGACGGCCCGTGATTTTCTCGACATTTATCTGCCCGCTCCGTTACGCGCCATTTGCGATCTGAGCAGTTTAAAGCTGGAAGCCACCAGTATGGTGGAGAAGAATCTGCGTTCGCGCATTTCAGATATTCTCTATTCGGTGAAAACGCAGGCGGGCGATGGCTATATCTACACACTGATTGAGCATCAAAGTCGTCCGGAAAAACACATGGCCTTTCGGATGCTGCGCTATTCACTGGACGTTATGCAGCGGCATCTGGATGCCAAAAATAAACAGTTGCCTATTGTTATTCCCCTGTTGTTTTATCATGGCGAAGCCACGCCCTACCCCTACAGCCTGCGTTGGCTTGATGGGTTTTCTGACCCGGATCTGGCTAAGCGACTCTATTGCCAGCCTTTTCCACTGGTGGATATCACCGTTGTCCCCGATAGCGAAATTATGCAGCACCGGCGCGTTGCCACGCTCGAACTGCTGCAAAAACATATCCGATTGCGGGATCTTTCCGAGCAAATCGCCCCGCTAGCCGCACTTTTAACGATGGGATACACTAGCAAGGATCGACTGGTTGCCATTCTGAATTACATGCTGCATACCGGCACAGCCGAGAATCCTGAGAAGCTTCTTCAGGAGCTTTCTCAGCGCACGTCACATCATGAGGGAACGCTAATGACTATTGCTGAATATCTCGAGCAGAAAGGCTGGACCAGAGGAGTTGAAGAGGGGCAACAGAAAGGACGTAGTGAAGAAGCGCGACGTATTGCGCTTGCGATGCTGAGAAACGGAATGGAACCCGTGCTGGTGAAAGAAATCACCGGCGTCTCAGATACCGAACTGACGGGCACAAGCACGCACTAACCGCTACAGCTTCAGGATCTCTTTTACAAACGGAATCGTGAGTTTTCGCTGGGCAGTAATCGACGCGTGATCCAGCTGGTCGAGCGTTAAAAACAGGGTACGCATCTCTCTGTCCAGCCGTTTAAGCAGGAAACGACACACATCTTCCGGCAGTTCAAACCCGCGCAGACGCGCGCGCAGTTGCAACGCTTGTAGTTTGTCTTCATCAGAGAGCGGCTGAAGCTTATATATTTGCCCCCAGTCGAGACGAGAAGCGAGATCCGGCAAACCGAGATTAAGCTGACGCGGCGGACGATCGCCGGTGATCAGCAGCCGGGTGTTCCCTGTTTCGAGGATCCGGTTATACAGGTTGAAAATCGCCATCTCCCAGAGTTCATCTCCGGCGACGCACTCAATGTTATCAATACACACCAGCGCAAGCTGTTCCATCCCTTCCAGTACTTCCGGTACAAACCAGGTACGTTTATCCAGAGGAACATAACCTACGGCATCACCGCGCGCCGAGAGTTCCGCACAGGCTGCGTGCAGCAGATGGCTACGCCCTGCCCCTTCCCGCGCCCAAAGATAGATGTATCCGCTGTGTTCCTGGCGCAGAACGTTTTGCACGGCTGCAAGGAGAGAAGGGTTATCACCCGGCCAGAAACTCGCAAAGGTTTCATCGTCGGGAAGATAGAGTGGCAAAGAGAGCTGTGCCGGTGCGTTCAGAGGGACCTCTTCATGAGCTTACGTAAAAACGCGATGAGTTTATCACAGAATTATCCCATGAGAGAACCGGACGGCGCACCGCCCGGTCAGAGGATCAGCGGGTGGAGACGTCGCTGTCATCAGCATCCAGCACCACTTCTTCCGGACGCAGCACGCTAATGAGTTTGAAGATCAGGCTCAGGCAGACGCCCACTACGGTCGCCAGCGCCATGCCTTTAAGCTCAGCAGCACCAATGTGCACTTTCGCGCCGCTAACACCGATGATCAGAATCACGGAGGTCAGGATCAGGTTTTGCGCTTTGCTATAGTCAACTTTTGATTCGATCAGAACGCGAATACCGGATGCGCCGATCACGCCGTACAGTAACAGAGAAACGCCTCCCATCACTGGCAGCGGGATAATCTGGATAGCCGCCGCAAGTTTCCCGACGCAGGAGAGCAGTATAGCAATCACCGCCGCGCCGCCGATTACCCAGGTACTGTAGACGCGGGTAATCGCCATTACGCCGATGTTTTCGCCATAGGTAGTGTTCGGCGTGGAACCAAAGAAGCCAGAGATTACCGTCGACAGACCGTTAGCAAACATAGAGCGGTGCAGGCCCGGATCGCGAATCAGATCTTTTTTGACAATATTCGCCGTCACCACCAGGTGGCCGACGTGCTCGGCAATCACCACCAGCGCCGCAGGCAGAATCGTCAGAATAGCGAACCACTCGAAACGCGGAGTATAGAACGTTGGCAGCGCGAACCAGTGCGCTTGCGCGATCGGCGTGGTATCGACAACGCCCATCACAAAGGAGAGCGCATAGCCCACCAGAACACCAATCAGAATAGGAATAATGGCAAGGAAGCCGCGGAACAGAACTGAACCAAATACCGTTACCGCAAGCGTTACCATGGAGATAATAATGGTTTTGCTGTCCGGCGATTGCCCTTCTGCTGGCAAGAGGCCCGCCATGTTTGCCGCGACGCCCGCCAGTTCAAGGCCAATGACGGCAACGATTGCGCCCATCGCCGCCGGAGGAAACATCACATCCAGCCAGCCGCTACCGGCTTTTTTAACGATAAACGAGACCAGGCAGAACAGCACGCCGCACATGATAAAACCGCCGAGCGCCATTTCGTATCCCAACGGCAGCAGAAGCATAACCGGTGAAATAAACGCAAAGCTCGATCCCAGATAAGCCGGAATTTTACCTTTACAGATAAAGAGGTAGAGCAAGGTGCCGACGCCGTTGAACAGCAGCACGGTTGCCGGGTTGATGTGAAACAGAACGGGCACCAGAACGGTGGCACCAAACATGGCGAACAAGTGCTGCAAGCTAAGCGGGATCGTCTGTAACAGTGGCGGTCGTTCACTCACTCCGATAGCACGGCGCGTCATAATGTTTTCCTCAGTGTCAGTGTTATTAGATTTTGCATTTAGTTTTATTCAAAAAAAAGCCGACTCTTAAGTCGGCTCTTTATGATTTATTTTCTTATTTGGTACCAAAGATTTTGTCACCGGCGTCGCCGAGGCCAGGAATGATATATCCCTGCTCGTTTAACCCCTGGTCAATTGACGCGGTGTACAGCTCAACGTCCGGGTGCGCGCTTTCCAGCGCGGCGATACCTTCTGGCGCCGCGACCAGCACCAAAACTTTAATGCTGCTGCAGCCTGCTTTTTTCAGCAGGTCGATGGTGGCGATAACCGAACCGCCGGTTGCCAACATCGGGTCGACAATCAGCGCCATGCGCTCATCAATATTGGAAACCAGTTTCTGGAAATACGGTACCGGCTCCAGCGTCTCTTCGTCGCGATACATGCCCACCACGCTGATACGCGCGCTTGGAACATTTTCCAGCACGCCGTCCATCATGCCCAAGCCCGCACGCAGGATTGGCACAACGGTAATTTTCTTGCCTTTGATCTGGTCGATTTCTACCGGGCCGTTCCAGCCTTCGATAGTCACTTTTTCGGTTTCCAGATCGGCGGTGGCTTCATAGGTCAGTAAGCTGCCAACTTCGGAGGCGAGTTCACGGAAGCGTTTAGTACTGATATCTTGCTCGCGCATCAGGCCTAGCTTGTGTTTGACGAGTGGGTGTTTCACTTCCACAATCTTCATTCTCTTTCTCCTTTGAATGGGGCAGCCACAAAAAAAATCGACGGATTATACCGCCATTCTTTTCATCGGCAACATTTTTTTACTTGACGCTGATCAAGCATAGGCGGGGTTAATGTGAAGAGAGAAACGATTGTCGGCGCTGACCCGTATTTCGCAAGGGAAGCGGCCAACCAGGGTTGACCGCTTCATCGTAGTTACAGCTTTTCACCATTAGTGGCGATCACGTCTTTATACCAGTTGAAAGATTTTTTACGGCTGCGTGCCAGCGTGCCATTACCTTCGTTATCTTTATCAACGTAGATAAAGCCGTAACGCTTTTTCATCTCACCGGTCCCGGCAGAGACCAGATCGATACAGCCCCATGGGGTGTAACCCATCAGGTCGACGCCATCTTCCACCACCGCTTTTTTCATCTCTTTAATGTGAGCGGCGAGATAATCGATACGGTACTGGTCGTTTACTGAGCCATCGCTCTCCTGCACGTCGATCGCGCCAAAGCCATTTTCGACGATAAACAGCGGCAACTGATAGTGATCGTAGAACCAGTTCAACGAGTAACGCAGGCCTACCGGGTCAATCTGCCAGCCCCAGTCGGATTTCTGTACGTAGGGGTTTGAGACCAGACTGGTGGTTTCATCGTAATCGAGCTGCGGGTTATCGTCGGTCGCTTTGGTGGCAAACGACATATAGTAGCTAAAGCCGATGTAATCGACACAGCCCTGCATCAGTGCCTGCTTGTCTTGTTCGGTGATATCCAGTGCAAATCCGCGACGTTCGAAGTAGTTCAGCAGATGTTGCGGATATTTCCCACGAACGTGCACATCGGTAAACCAGTAGCGGCGATGCATGGCATTCATCGCCATCATCATATCGTTTGGGGCGCAGGTCAGCGGATAGATGGGGCACATGGCAATCATGCAGCCGATTTGCAACGACGGATTAATCTCACGCCCCGCTTTTACCGCCAGGGCGCTGGCCACCAGCTCATAGTGCGCCGCCTGATACATTACCGGCTCGCGATCTTCACCTGGCTGATATTTCAGCCCGGAGTTCGTGAACGGAGCGAAATCCTCATGGAAGTTAGCCTGGTTATTAATCTCGTTGAAGGTCATCCAGTACTTCACTTTGTGCTGGTAGCGCGTGAAGACAACCTTTGCAAAACGCACAAAAAAGTCGATGAGTTTACGGTTTCGCCAGCCACCATATTCAGTCACGAGGTGATACGGCATCTCGAAGTGCGATAGGGTGATAACCGGCTCAATGCCGAGCTTCAGGCACTCATCAAACAGATCGTCATAGAACTGCAATCCGGCTTCATTGGGTTCCCGTTCGTCGCCTTTTGGAAAAATACGCGTCCAGGCGATAGAGGTTCGGAAACACTTGTAACCCATCTCGGCAAACAGTTTGAGATCGTCTTTGTAGCGATGGTAGAAATCAATGGCTTCATGATTAGGATAATTTTTGCCGGGCAATACGCCATCGGTGATTTCTCGCGGCACGCCGTGCGCGCCCGCCGTCATCACATCAGCCACGCTGATGCCTTTCCCACCTTCCTGCCAGCCGCCTTCCAGCTGATGCGCAGCTACCGCGCCGCCCCACAGAAATCCCGCTTTAAATCCAGACATAGCTTTCCCTCATTAAACAGTCGCGTTCTGTTGATTGAAATGGTAAACCGCGCCCAGCAGCCCGGCGTCGTTGCCCTGGCTTGCCGCACACACGAAGTCGTCGATACCGAACCAGCGCAGATGCTCACGCAGCAGCGCCAGGAATCCGGGGCGTTCAATAATGCCGCCGCCAATAAAAATGGTTTCAGGGTCGAAAAGATTGACCAGGTTATAGAGCCCGGTGGCGATGCCATTAAGGAAGTCATCGACCAGACGATGCGCTGCGCGATCGCCGGCTTCATAGGCGTCAAACACCGCCTCACCTGTGATGGCTTCCAGCGGTTGCCCAAGGCTGTCCGCGTAGCGTTTACGCAGCACGCGCAGCGTACAGGTTGTGTTCATGGTGTAATTCGTTACGCGACGCGAGGCTGGTCTATCGGTGAACATGTAACCGAATTCACCGGCGCGAAAGCGCTTGCCGTGAACCAGTTTGCCGTTGCAGAAAATCGCGCCGCCGATTCCGGTGCCGATAGTCAGCACCAGAAAATCATTCATCTTCGTAGCCATACCCTGCCAGCGCTCCGCCAGCAGCACGCAGTTGGCATCGTTTTCGACCGTAACCGGGCGCGATGTTTTCGCCTCCAGCCATGCTTTCATCGCAAAGTTATCGAAGCGACGGATAGCGCCGCCCATTTCGATAAACCCGGTATGAGGATTAACATAGCCCGGCGCGCTGATCGCAATGCCGGTACAGTGGGGATGCGCGGCAACCCAGTCGAGCATTGCCTGCAAAATTTGGTCTCCGTCACTGTCGACGATCGCCGCTTTGCCCTTCTCTACAATCGTCCCCTGCGCGTCCACAACACCCATTTTTAACGCGGTGCCGCCTATATCAAATGCTGCAATGCTCATCGTTCTCATCCCTCCCGAATGGTAAAACGACACGCTTAATGCTCGTTCCTGCATAACAGAAACCGGTTTCAGTGGCATCATGTGCATTCAAAGCAACCGATGCAAGGACAAAAATGTACCCGGTTTCATTTTCGTGAACGGTATCAAACTTGACCATCTTCTTAGGTGAAAGGGCAAAAATCCGCGCCCTGAAAAATGGATGCACAATGGGCTCGCAAACGTTTGCTTAGACTGTTAGAATTGCGCCGATTTTTCTTGCTAACGCAAACGCGTGGAGACTTAGCAGTGACCGACAAAACCTCTCTCAGCTATAAAGATGCCGGTGTTGATATTGACGCAGGAAACGCTCTGGTTGACCGAATCAAGGGTACGGTGAAGAAAACCCGTCGCCCGGAAGTGATGGGTGGATTAGGTGGATTCGGCGCATTGTGCGCACTGCCGCAAAAATATCGTGAACCGGTGCTGGTCTCAGGCACGGATGGCGTTGGCACCAAACTGCGTCTGGCAATGGATTTAAAACGTCATGACACCATTGGTATCGACCTTGTCGCCATGTGTGTCAATGACCTGGTCGTTCAGGGCGCCGAGCCCCTGTTCTTCCTCGACTACTACGCCACCGGCAAACTGGACGTCGACACCGCGGCCAGCGTGATCAACGGCATCGCGGAAGGCTGTTTACAGTCTGGCTGCTCCCTGGTGGGCGGCGAGACGGCAGAAATGCCGGGCATGTACCACGGTGAAGATTACGATGTGGCAGGCTTCTGCGTCGGGGTAGTAGAAAAATCAGAAATCATCGATGGTTCAAAAGTCACCGACGGCGACGTGCTGATCGCGCTGGGCTCCAGCGGCCCGCACTCTAACGGTTATTCACTGGTGCGCAAAATTGTGGAGGTCAGCGGTTGTGACCCGGAAACCACGCAACTGGAAGGCAAATCGCTCGCCGATCATCTGCTGGCGCCAACCCGCATCTACGTGAAATCCATTCTGGAACTGATCGAAAACGTCGACGTCCACGCCATCGCCCACCTGACCGGCGGCGGTTTCTGGGAGAACATCCCGCGCGTCCTGCCGGATAACACTCAGGCAGTGATTGACGAGTCTTCCTGGCAGTGGCCGGCCATCTTTAACTGGATGCAGGACGCAGGTAATGTCAGTCGTCATGAAATGTACCGCACCTTTAACTGTGGCGTGGGCATGGTGATTGCACTGGCAGCCGATGAGGCGGATAAAGCCATTGCCCTGATGAACGAAAAAGGTGAAAACGCGTGGAAAATCGGCTATATCAAAGCCACTGATTCTGAACAGCGTGTGGTCATCGAATAATGAAAAATATCGTGGTGCTCATTTCCGGCAACGGAAGCAACTTACAGGCTATCATCGACGCCTGTGCGCAAAAGAGAATAAAGGGCACCATTCGTGCGGTATTCAGCAATAAGGCCGATGCGTTCGGCCTTGAGCGCGCTCGCGAAGCGGGGATCCCGCAGCATGCGTTAACCGCCAACCAGTACGCCAGCCGTGAAGCGTTTGACCGCGAGCTGATGCACGAAATCGACGCTTATGCGCCGGATGTCGTGGTGCTGGCAGGCTATATGCGGATTCTGAGCGCCGAGTTTGTCAGCCACTATCAGGGGCGTTTGCTGAACATCCACCCTTCCCTTTTGCCGAAATATCCGGGCCTCGATACGCATCGCCAGGTACTGGAAAACGGCGATGCTGTACACGGCACCTCGGTACACTTTGTCACCGAAGAGCTGGACGGCGGGCCAGTGATTTTACAGGCCAAAGTTCCCGTTTTTGATGGCGATGACGAAGCCGATATCACCGCACGCGTGCAGGCTCAGGAACATGCCATTTACCCGCTGGTGGTGAGCTGGTTTGTCGAAGGTCGCCTGGCTATGCGTGAAAACAGCGCCTGGCTGGATGGCGTAAAACTGCCGGTCAGTGGTTATGCTTCCGAAGATGAGTAATCCTGTTCACCATCGTCCCTGACGGTGGTGAAATTCATTAAATAAATATTTCCCTCGTTAACGCTCTCTATTAATTATAATGCAAGCAAAATATTATAATACTTTTGACTTTCATCACTAAATCCCCTCTAATTCTCCCCAGATTAATTATTTCATCTGGCATAAGGTTATGTTTAAAAACAGGACGTTGTTATTAAGTGTTTGGGTTATTCCTGTCTTTTTCTTATTTTATTCATGCGTAAGCTATTTACACATTCAAAAGGCAGCATTATCTATCCACAACATGGAAGCAAAATTCGAGCTGGCACAGGCCTCTGACAAAGAGACCTACCAATGGGAGGGGCGTTCTCTTTCAAAACAAAACACTATCGAATTTTATCAGGCCGCTAACGAAAAATTCGGCAAATACATTAACTGCATAAATATTTCACACCCCATATCAATATTCGCAATTATATTTTCAGCATTAACGCTATTTTCGGGTGTTTTTGCTCAGCGCTTGTGTTCGCGGGTCATTTCGATTAACGCCAGCGGTCTTGAGCCGGAAGAACAAGCGCCTTCATTCCACTGGTTTCGGACTATCCTTGCATTGGCGACTTTCCTTCATAGCGCCTGTTTTCTGTTAACGCTGATTTGTATTTTGGTCTGCAAATTGTTGCTCCTTCCGTGGTCAATTAAATTTCTCACAACGTCGCCGTCAGTCATCCTGATACTTGAAATTGTGGGTGCGGTGGTGGTTGCGGCGTTAATCGTTTGCCTCGCCTGGAGTCGCCGCTGCCTTATGCTTTTCAGCACGACTGAACCCGTCATCTACGGCATCATGATCAGTGTCCATGATGAACCAGAATTCTGGAAGTGGCTGAGTAACACGCTGCAGGCCAGCCATCACTCCGTGCCGGACAATGTCGTATTAAGCCTTCAACAAGAGTGCCACGCCACGGTTGCACCGCTGGTGATGACCACGGGGGAGAAATTACACGGCTTAACCCTTTGCATTCCAGTTGACCGTATTAATACGCTCAGTAAGCGTCGGATGGCGGAGCAAATTTGCCAGGCGATGTCGCAGCCTGCCGAACTGGCACCCGAAGTTCGACACGATCTTCTCGAATCGCACCTTCGCCTGGTACAGGCGCAGCATCCTGTCGCACGTAACCAGCTTGATCGGGTTATGTTTCGCTGCGCCACCGCGGTAGCCTCGACGTTGGCAGGTTATTTCCTGCAGGCATGGCGTGAGGCCATTTATCAACAATCCACCCGCCAGATATGGTCGATGAGCAATTTAACCGTCAAGTCTGACGGCAGCCACACCGCTGGCCTGCTAAGCAGTATGCGCCTCTATCTGACAAAACTGGCTCAACAGCTACCCAAAGCCGATTTTCCCGCCTGATCCCCTGCCCTGGCCCACTGCCGGGGCACAACATCCGTGATTTTTCCCTGTCATCGCGTAATAAGTGTCATACTCTTCTGGCACAGTTGGACAATCAACTGGAATGCTCGCCATAATAGCCAGGCCATAACGCGTGGATGGAACGGAGTGTAAGTAGTAATGGGTCAGGACAAACTGTATATCGAGAAAGAGCTAAGCTGGTTATCCTTCAATGAGCGGGTTCTTCAGGAAGCTGCGGATAAAAGCAATCCGCTGATTGAGCGCATGCGTTTCCTGGGGATCTACTCCAATAACCTGGATGAATTCTACAAAGTGCGTTTCGCCGAACTGAAGCGGCGCATTATCATCAGCGAAGAACAGGGCTCTACCGCCCACTCTCGTCATCTGTTGGGCAAGATCCAATCCCGCGTACTGAAAGCCGATCAAGAATTCGACGGCCTCTACAACGAACTGCTGCTGGAAATGGCGCGTAATCAAATCTTTCTGATTAACGAGCGTCAGCTTTCTGTGAACCAGCAAAGCTGGCTGCGTCATTACTTTAAACACCAGTTGCGTCAGCACATTACCCCGATTCTGCTAAACCGGGAAACGGACCTGGTGCAGTTCCTGAAAGACGATTACACCTATCTGGCGGTAGAGATTATTCGCGGCAACGAGACCCACTATGCGCTGCTGGAAATCCCGTCCGATAAAGTGCCGCGCTTTGTCAATCTGCCGCCTGAAACGCCGCGACGTCGCAAGCCAATGATCCTTCTGGATAACATTCTGCGCTACTGCCTGGATGATATCTTCAAAGGCTTCTTTGATTACGATGCCTTAAACGCCTACTCGATGAAGATGACCCGTGATGCCGAGTACGATCTGGTACACGAGATGGAATCGAGCCTGATGGAGCTGATGTCCTCCAGCCTGAAGCAGCGTTTAACCGCTGAACCAGTGCGTTTTGTTTATCAACGCGATATGCCAGACGCGATGGTGGAAATGCTGCGTAAAAAGCTCACCATCTCCCGCTACGATTCCATCGTTCCGGGTGGACGCTATCACAACTTTAAAGACTTCATTGGCTTCCCGAACGTCGGCAAAGCCAATCTGGTTAATAAACCGATGCCGCGTTTACGCCATATCTGGTTTGACAAATTCCGCAACGGCTTCGATGCCATTCGCGAACGGGATGTGCTGCTCTATTATCCGTATCACACGTTCGAGCATGTGCTGGAACTGCTGCGCCAGGCGTCGTTCGACCCGAGCGTGCTGGCCATTAAAATCAACATCTACCGCGTGGCCAAAGATTCCCGCATTATTGATGCGATGATCCACGCAGCGCACAACGGCAAGAAAGTGACGGTCGTGGTGGAATTACAGGCGCGTTTCGATGAAGAGGCCAACATCCACTGGGCCAAGCGTCTGACAGAAGCGGGCGTTCACGTTATCTTCTCGGCGCCAGGGCTCAAAATTCACGCCAAGCTGTTCCTTATTTCGCGTAAAGAGGGCGAAGATGTGGTGCGTTACGCCCATATTGGTACCGGAAACTTTAACGAGAAAACCGCGCGTATCTACACCGACTACTCGTTGCTGACCGCCGATGCGCGCATTACCAATGAAGTGCGTCGGGTCTTTAACTTTATTGAAAACCCGTACCGTCCGGTCACTTTCGATTATCTGATGGTATCGCCACAAAACTCCCGTCGTTTGCTCTACGCGATGATTGACCGGGAAATCGCTAACGCGCAAAACGGCCAGAAAGCGGGCATTACGCTCAAACTGAACAATCTGGTAGATAAAGGCCTTGTCGACAGACTGTATGCCGCGTCAGGCTCAGGCGTACAAGTTAACCTGCTGATTCGTGGTATGTGTTCGCTGATCCCGGAACTGGAAGGGCTGAGCGATAACATCCGCGTGATCAGTATCGTTGATCGTTTCCTTGAACATGACCGTGTTTATATTTTTGAAAACGGTGGCGACAAGCAGGTTTACCTCTCTTCCGCCGACTGGATGACGCGTAACATTGACTACCGAATTGAAGTGGCGACGCCGCTGCTCGACCCGCGCCTGAAACAGCGCATTCTCGACATCATTGAGATCCTGTTCAGCGATACGGTCAAAGCACGTTACATTGATAAAGAGCTGAGTAATCGCTATGTTCCGCGTGGTAACCGCCGTAAAGTGCGGGCCCAGCAGGCGATCTACGACTATATAAAATCCCTTGAACAACCTGAATAACCTATGCCCATAAAAAGCAAAGCCCCCCGCCCGCAGGAATTTGCAGCGGTCGACCTTGGTTCGAACAGTTTTCATATGGTTATCGCCCGTGTGGTTGACGGCGCGATGCAAATCATTGGCCGCCTGAAGCAGCGCGTGCATCTGGCTGATGGTCTGGATGAAAACAACATGCTTAGCGAAGAAGCGATGGAGCGCGGATTAAACTGCCTGGCGCTGTTTGCTGAGCGCCTGCAAGGGTTCTCCCCTTCCAGCGTCTGTATCGTCGGCACACACTCCCTGCGTCAGGCAGCAAACGCCACGGAATTTTTAACCCGTGCTGAAAAAGTTATCCCCTATCCAATTGAAATCATTTCGGGTAATGAGGAAGCGCGTCTGATTTTTATGGGCGTTGAGCATACCCAACCTGAGAAAGGCCGTAAGCTGGTGCTGGATATTGGCGGCGGCTCGACAGAGCTGGTAATCGGCGAAGATTTCGAACCCAAGCTGGTTGAAAGCCGTCGCATGGGTTGCGTTAGCTTTGCGCAGCAATTCTTCCCGGGCGGAGTGATTACCCGGGAAAGCTTCCAGCGCGCCCGTCTGGCGGCGGTACAAAAACTGGAGACACTCTCCTGGCAATATCGTATTCAGGGCTGGAATGTGGCGCTGGGCGCGTCAGGCACGATTAAAGCCGCCCATGAAGTGCTGATCGAAATGGGGGAAAAAGATGGTTTCATCACCCCGGAACGTCTGGAGATGCTGGTTGAAGGCGTGCTGAAGTGTAAGAACTTTTCGGCGCTAAGCCTGCCGGGTCTTTCCGAAGAGCGTAAAAACGTGTTTGTGCCCGGTCTGGCGATTCTGTGTGGCGTTTTTGACTCACTGGCAATCAAAGAGCTGCGTTTGTCCGATGGCGCGCTACGCGAAGGTGTGCTGTATGAAATGGAAGGTCGTTTCCGCCATCAGGATGTCCGTAGCCGTACGGCGCAAAGTCTGGCAAACCAGTACAATATTGACCGTGAGCAGGCGCAGCGCGTGCTGGAAACCACTACGCATATGTATGAACAGTGGCTGGCGCAAAACCCGAAACTGGGACACCCGCAGCTTGCGGCTCTGCTGCAATGGGCATCTTTGCTGCATGAGGTCGGGCTGAATATTAATCACAGCGGTATGCATCGCCACTCCGCGTATATCCTGCAAAACAGTGACCTGCCTGGGTTCAATCAGGAACAGCAATCGTTGATGGCGACGCTGGTGCGTTATCACCGTAAGGCCATTAAGCTGGATGATATTCCGCGCTTCACGCTGTTTAAGAAGAAACAGTTCCTGCCGATGATTCAGCTACTGCGTCTGGGGGTTTTGCTGAATAACCAACGTCAGGCCACGACCAAGCCACCGACACTGACGCTGAAAACAGAGGCCCATCACTGGACACTCTGTTTCCCCCACGGCTGGTTTAGCCAGAATGCGCTGGTTCTGCTCGATCTGGAAAAAGAGCAGGAATATTGGGAAGGTGTTTCCGGTTGGTGGTTAAAAATCACCGAAGAAAGTTCACCGGAAATCGCTGCTTAATGACAATGGTGAAGGCTCGGCAGCCAGTTCCTCCAGAGGCACTGGTTTGCCGATGCAATATCCCTGAAGATAATCAATGCCCAGCGATATCGCGGCTTCACGAATCTCTTCATTTTCGACAAACTCCGCCACCACCCGCATGTTTTTCATCCGCGCCAGATGACAAATGGAAGCGACGATTTGGTAATCGAGGCTGCTGGTCGCAATATTGCGGATAAAGCTTCCGTCTATTTTGAGAATATCGGCACTGACGTGCTTCAGCCGCGCATAGCTCGCATAACCGGTGCCAAAATCGTCAATCGCCACGCGGCATCCCATATCCTGAAGCACGGCCAACGTCTGACGAGCCTGCTCCGGGTTGCTCAGCGAATGGCTTTCGGTGACTTCAAAAATCAGCTGCCAGGCTTCAATATTGTATTTCGCCAGTAAATCAGCCACCTGCTGGGAAAAATCCAACCCGCAGGCAGTAGAAGGCGATAAATTGACCGACAGGCGCATACCAGGGTGCTGCTCACGGTTGTTATCCATAAAGCGCAGGGTATGTTCCAGAACCCACAAATCAATCCGCGACGCCATACCAAATTCATGGGCAACTGGCAGAAAATCATTGGGTGAAATCAGTTCCCCTTCATCGCCAATCATCCGCAGCAGCACTTCATGATAATCATCGCCACGAATGCTCACGATCGGTTGCGCCATCAGGCAAAAGCGATCGTTTTCCAGCGCCTGTTGCACGCGCAGCATCATCGCGACTTTATCTTTCAGTTCCTGCTGCAAATGCAGGGCACCGCGCCGCTGAAGGTTTTCCGGCTGGTGAGAAATCAGTGACAAATCGGCAATCGTGCTCAACTCGCCTAGCAACAGGGAAAGATGTGAAACCGGCGAATGAATGTAGCAGTAGCTCATCCCGACCTGAGGCTGAAGCGGCATCCCGTTCCAGATATAGCGAAATTGCTTCACTCTGGCATCTACCCGCGCAATATGTTGCTGATAATCTTCAGTATTCAACCGCATCGCCAAATCGTGTCCTGAAAGCTGATATACGTCTTCCCCTGGCCGAAGTACCTTGCTCAGCCACTCTGCCAGTTTCTGCTTATAGTTGATGCGGAGCATCACGCCATAATGGCGACCCAACACTTCCAGATCGGGCATCCGCAGGAAACAGACAACCGACCATGGCGCAGCATCAATTGCCCGATTCAGGGCACGAAGATTGGGTAAATGCACTACCGGGTCGAGGAATGCCATCCTTCGCACTCTGGCATGGATGGTTCGCTCACGCGTCGACAGCACAGCGATATAAGCAATGATAAAGGAGAACACCAGATAACTGGATGAAGTGATCGCCAGTTGAGAGCTATATCCTGGGTGAATAGGCAAATAGTGATAATGGAAATGAATCGCCACAATGAGCAGCACAGTCCACAACGGCGAGATAAAGCGATAGCCAAAACGCATCGCTCCCCACAGCGTCACGGGCAACAACAGCGACAACGTGTAGTTGGTGCTAAAAATGGTGCTCTGATTGGTCAAAGGCATCAACAACAGGCCAAGCAGCAATGAGAGCACAACCAGCCAGGCGACAACTTCCATCCACTTTACTTTTGGATCGAAATCCAGCCGCATCTGCGAAATCAGCCCGCGAATATAACAAGGATTACGCGCGAGACGAATCAGCATGTAACAGAACGGTACGCCGGTTAAACAACTCACCAGCAGCGACTGATAGTTAATCAGACTGCGTAACGTCAGCGGCGATACCCACTGAAACTCACTGCGGCTGGGATAGAGCCCCACGTAGATTGCGAACTGAAACAGTAACTGGAACACGGTCGCGGGGAAAAACATTTGCCAGAACAGGCGATGTGCTATCAGCCGCGTATCACCATGTGAAACCATTTGGCGCCGCGGGATAAAAATACGATAACCGCCCCAGGCAAGCACCAGCGGAATAATAAAATGCAGGACAATACCGATTCGCTCAAGGAAACAGAGATCCTTGCTCAGGTAAAGCAAGATACTTGCAGCTATCCCCGGTATCGCTTTCCAGCCAAAAAAAAGCATCAGACATAGCATAAACGGCAGCGGCAGGTAATAAAGCGATACCTTGCCTCCATCAATCCATGCATATGTATTAGCAAGCTTTATGATTGGAAGTAAAATCAAGGGCAAAGCAAGCGGTAATGCCCACCAGCAATCACGATATTTTTTATATGTTTTACAGAAATACATAGATGCTCTAAGGATATCCCAAATCCTGCTGGGTATATTCAGACAGGCATCCAACCTGGCTTAGTGGCCCGCAAAGTAAGTCACCATGCGGTTCGGACTGGGAATTCTAGAGGTGAACAGGCTTTAGCACTTGATACAAATCAACAAATAAGGCGCATAAAAACATAAAGTTTCATTTTTTTGCGGTGGGGCAGATTAATTAATGGATTTTGTAAATAGCATTATTATCTTATATAACATTAATTAATGTTTCATTTGACGTTTTTTTACATTGCCTTTGATTGACCCCGATGATTCCCTATGCCTTAATGTAGACATCGCCCCGTTTGAGGGTATTGTGAAAGGACCCCTTTGTGAGCCAGGCTACCAGTATGCGAAAACGACACCATTTCAACGGTCGAATGATTCGAATCATACTACTCATCAGTTTGATGTTCTTCCTTGGGCGTTTCGTCTACTCCTCTATCGGCGCGTGGCATCATCATCAGGATAAAAAAGAATCACAATCAACGAACCTGACGGTTGAGGCGCCTGTACGAGCTGACTGACACATTATGGTGTCCGTAATCCTGCGTTTTTTTCCCCTTGTACTCTCCCATTCAGGATTATTCGTACAATATTCTTCTCGCCATTGATTTAGCCTGCGTTCTTCATTTCAGTTGCTGTAAATAAAAAAAACCCGCCGTTAAGCGGGTTTCAAATTACTTTACCGTATCAGGGCAGGAATAATTTCCCACTCAATTATTTACAACACGTATAACCAATTGACTGGTAACAACTTTATTAAACCTGACTTTTACCATACCGTTTTATATACCGTCACCGGAAATCAGTGACCCTTTTTCAGGGAGTCGTACTGTAGCTCGCATGTGATTCCGGCAGACCGATATCGCTCAGCCTCTTCTGCTGCTGCGATGTAAGCTCGGTTGCTTTCTTCAAGCATGTCGGCGAGCACACCGATGACCTTGCTGGCTGGCGTGCCAGTGGGGAAAGATCCGGTATAGTGTTCGGCGAGTCGCTTGGTTTTGTCAAGCTCGGCGCGCAGGCCGTCAGCAGCGGTATTAGCATGCTCAGCATCAACACGCGCCACATCAATACGGGATTGTGCTTCACGTTCAATTTGTGTTTTCTCCTGATCACGTTGTGCCCTAGCCTTTTCATCAGCTTGTTTCTGATCTGCCTGTGCCTTCGCGTACCCGGCGGCGTACTGCCTGTCACCGTGAATATTCCAGGCAACCACTCCGCCGATGACCAGAGCAGCAAGCATCGCCACGATAAGCAACTGTTTCCAGTACGCTTTGACTAACCCCCAGATCATACCGCCAGCACCTTACTGGCTGTGATGTACCGCGCGCGCCGGTCGTCGATGCCGTTCTGTCCGCCATTGATGATCTGCGTGACGCGCACCAGGTCGCCGGTGTACTTCATGCATCCTTTGGTAGCGAAGAACCACGCCGCGCTGCGGGCCGCGTATTCGTCCTGCGCCAGCAATTCTGGCTGCTTAACCAGATCCACCTTCAGGCCGCTTCCGCAGTCACGGTAGTTGTTCAGTCCGGTGATCTGGATAAGTCCCCGCCCACGGTAAAACCAACCGTCAGTCGGTCCGTTGTTACCCATACGTTTGCTGTACACCAGGTTGGCGATTGCGCGCTGTCGTTCCTGCGGCAGTGATGGCTCACCCTGTCGACGACCAAGGGCATTGGCCTGGCCCTGAGTGAGACGCCCTGCGCTGACGAAACCGGAAAGACCGGTCACGCTGTAATTGAAGTTCTCCACCAACCGCGTGAATCCTGTCGACTCATGCCCTACCTGAGCAATGAACATCGCCTGGTCAGCAGGCTTGATGATGCCAAACTCATTCATTGCTGAGGTGATATGTGGAAACCAGCGCGAGGCCAGCACCTCACTGATTCCTGCTGCACGGCGGAATTTATTAATGTCCATGTTGAGACCTCGTTATCTTGAAAATTTGAACCACATTCCCCTTTGTCTTGATGAGCGCGGCAAGGAACACGGCTTTGATGATGATTTCTGACCAGTCAGCACTGACGTAGTATCCGTAGAATGTCCGGATAGGTACGCTGGCAGTAACAACTATCAGCAGGTAGGCAAGCCATCCACCCCACCAGCGGTGGCGTGACCCGTCACGACGGAACAGAAGAACTCTAATCGCTATGGCTCCGCAGATAGCGGCGTTCAGGATGTCAGGACCGGTCATCGTCTTTTCTCCTCGGGATCAGGTCGCGCGGATTTTCAGAACGGTGATACAGCCAGGTGCCAATACCAACAGCAACGATTGAAGAAACAAAAGCGCCTGCTGAGTACGCAACCCCTTTCTCAAACATATCTGTTGATATGCCCGGGAAAGCGGAAGCAAAACCAATGAGGATTGTTGCTGTAGGTTTATAGAAGAGAAGCCCGCAGAAGAAGCTGAGGAACGCCAGAAGTAACCGTCGCTTTATGGGATACTCAACCGCAGAGGTAACAAAAATAACCGCGCCAGCAAGAGCCCCCAAAGCCACCTCAGGCGGCACACCAGCGACAACAGACATTAGTGCGCTCAGGCTAAGCCCCTGATTTAGCGTTTCCGTGGTTAACGCATGCGCCATAGTAACCACCGTTTAATGTGCATAAAGACCCCCTTATTTGGTGAGTCCATCATACACAATAATCCATTTATGGATAAGATTACCTAGGATTGCTCCTACCGAAATTACCCGTAGGGTGA
Source organism: Pseudocitrobacter faecalis (assembly GCA_003315335.1). Classification (GTDB taxonomy): domain Bacteria; phylum Pseudomonadota; class Gammaproteobacteria; order Enterobacterales; family Enterobacteriaceae; genus Pseudocitrobacter; species Pseudocitrobacter faecalis. The sequence continues at coordinate 134,424 of QNRL01000004.1, read as the reverse complement.
TAATATGTGAAAATCAATATTTGGTATCTTAACGGAATGTCAGAATGTTAAAAAAAGTATCATTACCGATATGTATTTTATTTTCATATTTACTAGTGCTCTACGTTGCAATGTATACACCTATGCAAAGCGACGACTTTCCATACTCACAAATTGGATTATCATTCAGCAAGCATTATGCTCACTATCTCAACTGGTCTGGCCGCGTAGTTGCTGATTATATTAGTACACTTCTTTTATCAACAGGTAGTCATACAGCTACAGCTATTATCAACAGCGCAGGAAGTATAGCTCTAATATATTTAATATCGTCATTGCCTTTTTCTTTAGGCGGAGAATATTCGGCGTACAAAAAAAGTGCCTTGTACATATTTATATTTACACTATATATAATTGCCAATCCAAACTTAGGCCAGGTTATGTTTTGGGTTGTAGGAGCGGCCAATTATACATGGACAACTATGTTCATTCTTCTGTCAATTAACTTAATGTTAATTTTCAAAAGAAATAATACAACTAACATGATATTTCTATCATTGTTATTTTTTATAAGCATTCTTGGCGGTGCGTCAAACGAAAATACATGCATAACATTCGTTATAATTAACCTATGTGCTTTAATCTACTTTAAATTAAATAGTGGTAAGTTTTATATTTCACCGGTTGTGTCTACGCTTGGCTCGATTATTGGGGCATGCATTATGCTTCTTGCTCCAGGTAACTATGTCAGAGCATCGGATCCTAATCTTGATGCATGGAGAAACAGCCATATATTTAGAAAATGGATGAGATTAATCTATGATACTATACCTGATGTTATGGCTCATAATTGGGTGGCATTGGTTGTTTTGAGTGTTATATCCATAGGCTTAATTTACTCAACTAACTCTAACAAGAAATCAATTCATTTTGCATTTATTTTCATCGTAGCGTTCATTATCTCAAACGCTGTAATGATAGCATCTCCTGGATATGCAGAGAGAACTATGAATGGACAATTTATCTTTTTGCTCTGCTCAGTATCTCTTATAGCATCAAATATTAGTAAAAATGCAGGGATTATTCCAGCATCAGCAGCTTTTGCATCTATGGTCGTCTATTTTATCCCTCAATACTACTCCATAATAACAACATATAAAACAGCATATAGACAACATGAGGTAAGAGAGAGTCTTATACATGAAGCACATGATAATGGTTTAAAAGAACTATCAATACCGGCATTTTTCCCAATTGGCCTTTTGAAAAAATCAGATATGTTTGATGATTACACAAGCAGACATATGGCTGGTTACTATGATATGCATAAAATAACATCCTATCCTGTAGGATTTGATTATTCATCTGCCTGGGAAGAGTGCAAATTCCCAGTAAATAAAACAATTTATAAGAACACAACATTAAAATGTGTTTATTACTACAAAAACGCAATTAAAGGATTTACAGTTGTAATTGCTGAGTTTGATAGAAATCTAAGCATGAATAATGATATTAAAGCCTACGTAAAACCAATAGTAAAAGGGAAAATAAAAGATAAAAACACATCAATACCAATTAGAACTGTTAATATAAATGGGAGATATTTCTCCTATACAAGAATTCCTGAAGTTATTGACTTCAACCATATCTCTGTGGGAGCATACAGCACAAAAACTGGAGAAGTGCTGAGCAGATTTGATTTTTAATTCATAACCCGCCACCATTGTGGCGGGGTTACATTTATTTTTTTAACTCCTGATATAATTTGTAAATTGCCGCCACTAAATATGGCGTTATAGCTGACTTATCCACGGTGTAAGGCATAAACCCTTCCTCCCCAGGATTTATGTCGTCTGTACCTGAAATAACCATTTCTGGTATCACATCCTTAACTACCTGCGCCATAAACATAGGCATGACATTCTCATCGTCTGATTTAAATGATGCAGATTTGACACCACCATTCTCAACTAACTCAATAATTTTATCCAAACCGTTTTCGACATCACCTTTAATGTTTTTTAACCTTACATCTGAAGTAGTCGAATATGTGGTTGTTGTTGCAGTGTGACTTACTTGTCCGACAACACCATTAGTTTCATTAAAGAATGCGAGTGGAGTATTACTCTGAGAGCCGGGAACTCCCAATCTAATTGTTGTCCAGTTATTTGGTGATATCTGAATACCGGCAGTGTTTTCTGCTGTTCCGCCTATTCTGGTATTACATTTCACAAACCCCCTTGGTGTATTTCCAGATGCATAATATATTGATTGAACTTCTGCGGAATTGTAGAAGTCCCATACATCAATTCTAGATGCAGAATCGTTAGAGTTTATAAACCTAAGGAAGGTATTTGAGTTTGCGAATGTGGCAATAGTTCCAATTTTAAATGTTGTACCTTTTGTATTACAAGTAAGTTCCCTTAATCCTTGTGATTTCATAAAGTCGAAAACCTCATCTGCGGTGCTAAGAACCGTACCAGTAATTGTATTTATTGGTAGAAGTTGATCGACTCTACTCAGATGTCCTGGCGAAAAGTCCTGAGGCATAACACACCGAGAGAAATCAAAATTATCTTTCCCTGATATAGCACCTCCGACCTTCAAAACAAGATCCATACCTGCAACATAAAAGTAAAAAAGAAGACCATGCACCGTTGAGAACGTTACTGCTTCTGGTTCAATAGAATCAATAGCAGATCCTGAGCTGCTCATGTAACCAGCATCATTTAATATTTTAATAAATGATCCTGGATCCATTATACATCCCGCTTTTGGTACTCCATTGTAAGATAATGAACTAATTCTAATGCGTCGAGATGGTTTAGCTTTTTCAGATGTACTTTGGCTTTGAATCCATATTTGCCCCCCAACAATTGTAATATCATATGGTGTAATAGCTACTGATTGCGCTTTAGCTTGTGTACCGGAAGAACTTCCAAACGCACTTCCACAAATGTATGAAGGGGAAGAAAAGAAAGAAATTCTTACTGGATCAGCTGTAGTTAAAAATTCCGATGTCTTATAAACTGAATATAGCCCATTTGAACTTTGCGTTGATGTAGAAGCGCTATTATTAATTATAATACAATAGTCACCAAAGCTATTCATTTGAACGCCTTGGTTAGATGATAGTTGTGTAAAGAGTGGTGTAAGAGTTGACATATCCTCGATAGTTGATGTCTCTGGAAGAATGTACACAGCATATCCAGTTGACATCCCTATGCCAATTCTCCTCTGACCTGCCACATACCCAATTATCATTCCTTCAGGATAATCCTGTCCAATGCTTATAGTTTTTAGATGGGAAAAATTAGAATCATAAATATCTACCCACGCAGGTGTTCCTGTTGAAACATAGTTAGTCCTAATAATGAATATTTCTCCAGTAACGTCATCTACCGCAATGCCTTGAGGGAATAAATTACCTTTTGGTATTCCAGTTTGAGTTTCGATCGCATCCCCATTTTCACCATAAGCGTAGTTATGGCGAAGAACAGTTAATTTAGTATAATCAAATGTCGTTGGTGAGGATGCTTCATACAATGTTTTATTGATATCATTAAGTTCTTCTTGGACTGTTGTCGGATCACCATTTTCATCTTCTGCCCCAATGATTCCGGCACCTGTGGGCTTTGCCAGTTCTATTAGCACATCAGATGCCGATTCAGAAGGCGGTAAAGTTACAAATGGTTGGCCGGCATTATCAAAGGCAACGATTTTATTCGCCCTGACTGACGCTTCGGGCAGTTGGCTAATCGGTTCAGGCGTTCTTAATGTGCGGTTAATGTTTGTTTCAGCAACGCTATCTACGTAATTCTTTGTAGCTGCGTCCTGAGGTCGTGATGGGTCTCTGAGGTTGCGAATATAATTGTTAAGTGCGTCATAGTAGTTTGCTACAAAAGACGGCTTGCGAAGTGCAAGGCTAAACCAACTCCGCATCTGCTGAACCAGCATCGTCAACTTGTCGAATGCATCTTCGTGAACCTCGGCAAAAAACTTACCCTGGTTACGAAGATCAGTCTCCTGGGTTACAGGCAGCTCGCGTGATATTGATATCTGATAACCACTTGCAAGCGCGGATGTCAGAACCACATTCCCGCCAGTATAGCCGCCGGCACCTGTAATGGTGTAATCGGTATCAAGCACAAGTGTGCTGATGTTTTCATCCAGGTCAACAACCTGCACAACCAGATCAGATTTCTGAAAAATTCGGAAGGTATAAGGGAAATTTGTTGTAACCCCATTACCGGTGTATTCGTTGTGGTCAACTTCGGTTGAGACCGTCATATCATTTCTCCAGGTAACCGCCGCCGAACGCGGCTGCACATTTGCATATTCTATTACCTCGCAACAACTATATGAATCGAATGAATAACAAACAGGTAAGTTATTACCCTTAAGGTAATTTGCAATGTGTGCTGGATAGACGGCAAACTATTTGCTACTGTATAAACATACAGTGATTGCATGGAGAAGAAGAGATGCAACGGCAGTATCACCACCCGCTGGAAGATGGATTTGCAGAACGAATACACACGCCGGGAGGCGTCAGATCCCTTGTCGAGGACTCGCGGCTAATGATTTTACTCCGCGAGTTAGACAAAGACGGGTTTAACGTCGATGGGCCAATGGCAGAGCTCGCTGCTCTGGTGAACTACGTAACAAGCTCTCAGGTCTCCATGAAAGACCTGCAAACACATCTGGATTACTGCGTGGAAAGATTGAAGCAGGAAACAACATAAAAAAAGGCCGCAGGCGCGGCCTCGTGACATGTCACAATTTTGGTAATTTAAACACTATCGCAGCAAGTATGACGAAGGTCGCGAAGTAAACGATCTTCGCCGTCAACTCTCCTAACCACTTTTTCCTGATTGCGAATATTATCAGCCATAAATAAGCCGTGCCGCATACAAATACGGCAGCAAACCAGAACAACATCAATCCGATCCTGACTAAGATGTCCATCATTGGCCCACCGCCTTCCCGAGGTCTGGGGCGCGGCGCGGCGTTGTCTCGCCAGGTTCCCACCAGCTTGTAGTGTTGAATTCCCGCTGCGCGCGGTCCCTTACCCTGTCGTTGTAGCCTGGGTTTGCCATCTCCTGAAGTTGTTGCAGAATCAGGTGATTGGTTATTGCTTTAGCATACCAGAGGTTTGCGAATGGGGTGATCATGCGAGCTGTTTTAAGCGCATCGGCACCGAAGGATGTTTCCTCTCCCTGAAGCGCCTTCTGCGGGTTAGTGATCAGCAATTTGGTTAACTGTTCTGCAAAGCTTAGCACCGGTCCGCCGATAGTGGCCGCGATACTCGAGCCGTATTGCGTATGGTCCTGGAACAGGAAATCACCATAGATTCCAAATGAACCGCCTTTCAAAAGTGCCTGGACCCATGTCGTTGGCTTTGTCATATCCAGAGGGTCATTCCCTGTCAGCAGGCTATTCATCTGGTTGGCAAACATGCCTGCCAGGGTCGTTCCAGCAATATATGACGCAAGGAATTTTATGGCCGGCACCGTGTCCAGATCATTTGCGCGGTTGACTAACTGACGGAATCCAGCGAACGGCGTAGTTTTGAAGAGCATGAAGCTCTTAATCATCTGCCCTGCATCGTCGCGGGCGTAGGTGTCAAGACCTGTGGCGGTCGTTACGGCGCTGGTCATCTCACCATGCGTGATACCAAGGAGTTTCTGAGCGGCTTCGGCGCGGGCATTGCGAACCATGCGCGTGATGGTCTGCTCTGCTTCTGCGTCGAATGCTTCTTTCATTCGCTTAAGGCGTTCTGGTGGTAAATCGCCAAGCGCTGCCAGCGCCGCCTCACTCCCGGCGCGAACCTGCGCAATACGGTCTGCCATGATGCCGGTGATCACGTCATCTGGCACGGCGTAGATCGCATCAGGCGTCATGCCCATGTGACCGGCGGTAGTCATTGGCTGAAGGTCTGCCGCAGCCATGATAGCCCAGTCCTCATTGCTCCATCCCTTGTTAGCTAGAATGGTTTTATCCGACCCTTTGACGTCGTCAAGCGTCTTAAATTTACGGGTCAGTTCGCCAATGTTTTTGTACATCAGCAGGCCGAAGGATGCCTTATTAGCGCGGTCCATGGCGATCAGCCCTGACCACTTCAGTGTCTTCTCAGCAAACCAGCCAGTTATGCCGCGTGACAGGTCAAAGCCGCCCATCTTCGAGACGACAGCAGCATGGGAATCCACCAGCAGGCCGAGTTCTGCGTTGGCACGCTTGGCATCACCGCTGAACAGGTTTTTGATAGTGTTAGATGACAGGCGCATGCCGTTGCGGGTAAAGCCAAGTGCCTGGGCATTAGCGCGCATGATAGCCTGGTCGCTGGTTGCCGTCAGTACGCTGGTACCGAGCATCGCGCTAGTCATTAGGTTTCGCAGGCCTCCGACAGCAGAGGTGAATACACTTGACGATGCTGCACCGTTTAGACCGGCCATAGAGTTAAACATCCGCTCAACCATCTGGCGTTCGTCATTCATCTTTCCGACCGGCTTACCGCCGGTAACGGAACGCTGATACACACGATCAAGTATCAGGGAAAAGTTGCGGGTGGCGTCCGGACCAAATGCTTTAACGACACCCAAATCGCGGGAAGAGGATTGAAGGTGCGACATCATCACACCAGTCACCGGCTGCTGAGTGTAGCGCTCCATGTAGGCGAAGTGTGACTGTGCATCCTTGAACGCCATCACTCTGCTCTGGGAGCCGCGGTTCTTTATCCCTCCGGTGCCCATGAAAGCGCCAGGGTCGATTTTATTCGCGCCGTCAGTGGCCTTCGTTTCAAAGATTGCTTCCAGCGCCTGGCGGTACTCGATGTCATTCATCGGGCTGCCGTCCGGATTAACGTAATTACTGCGATCCTGAGTGTTGAAAACGTCGTCCACCCACGCCTGCCGGGCAAACTCAATCGGCGGTTGACGGCCTGACAGTCTCGCTTTAGCCTGTTCTGCCACTGTCAATGATGCCAGCCATTCATCACGCCCGGCGTTGCGAATAAAATCGGCATCGTCCACATACGGCAGGTGCCAGTCGTCGCGCAGACCTATATCAAACCCGCTGTCGTTCATCTCCTGGCGTGCCCGGCTGGTGACATCATTCCATACCTGCGCGATTTTCTTCGCCTGCGGGTTCCCGGTATCCTCGCCATAAAGCTCTTTCAGGATCTGAAACTGTGCTGACTTTGCCGCCTGCTGGTCGAATAGGCTGCGGAAGCGCTGCTCTCCAAGCGCCTTACTCTGCTCGAAGAATTTGCGTACATCATCACCGGCTTTAAGCAGTTCAGCGCTGAGCTGGCGTGACCAGTCCTGATATGCTCCAGTTGCCAGTTCCTCAGCCGAGGTAACGGCAATATCCTTACCGTCAGTTGTACGCCGACCAGCGAATATAAACTGCTGCAAATTCGCTGGTGTCTGCTGTTCTGGCGGGATGTTGGCGTCAAGTGTGTCTGTAACCTTACTGATGGCGATTGCGTTCTGTGCGACGCGCTGACGCTTCTTATAGACGTCATGCACTACACGCTGACGTACCAGATAGGCAGCCTCCATGTATGTCTGTGCATCAGGGATGCCAGTCTTGCCATCCCTGGCATTTTTTTTATGCACCTGGCGCACGGCTTCTTTGATACGATCCTCAATACCTTTCAGCTCGTCAGCCTTTGGCTGGCGGCCCAGTGTCTGCGCAATGGCTTCAACACATGCCTGTTTCATTATGGGTTCCTCAGGAAGCACGCGGCGGCGACTGAATACACTTTCGATTCGTTTTGCACGGTCTGGATTTGTTCATCAAATTCAGCCAGAACATCGGAGAGTTTCGCAGGCTGCCCGGTGTCTGGGTGCGTAATTGTCAGTTCCGGATTGGTGGTTGCCATATCGCGCGCCGCCATCAGGTCGTAACTGTTCGATGAAATCGCCTGGCCTGTATCGGGATCGACACTGACCTGCCCGCCAGCTTCGTCAGATGCAACAAAGGCGCTTTCTGCGCGCGGCGACGGAGCTTCGCTAGACAGTTCTGACGGCGTTTCATACCTGACACCATTCTCTTCGAAAATCTGCTGCATTGCATGGTACTGCTCGTTTGCAGATTCCAGCATGCCAGGCCTGGCGGGACCATCCAGCCCGCGCGCCATCATCCCTACGTTCACCGGCTGCCCGTCATTAAGCTGTCTGTACGCTTCGTCCATGGCTGCCACATGGCTGTTAATGCTCTCGTTGCTGGCGTGCAGCACCGGGGAGGATTCCAGATCGTAATAGAGCCCCTCATTCAGCGTATGGGCAGCATCGATGTCGCTTGGTTTAATGGCAGGAGCATCTGTCGCGGCGTCCGATTCCGTAACAGGTACCCGAGAATCAGATCGCTCTGGTGCACCAGGAGCATCCGTTACTGGTACTGGTTCTGTTAATGAGGAAGTTTCTGCTGCTGCCTCGAAAGCCGGTGCGCCATCCGGCACGCTTTGCACTTCAGCCGCCGGGATAGGAGCTTCAGTTTCTGGCTGAGAGGCTGGAGTTTCGGCAGCATTGCGCGCGGCCAGGTGATGAGCGCCACCAAAGGCACCACCCAGTACCGCATCCACCAGCATCGCCTGCCCGTCGAATACCCGGTACTGTTTCGCCATCTCCGCGTAGCCTTTTTCCTCCAGAGTTTCTCCGACGGAGTAACGGTTAAGTCCGCCGAACCCGGTGTTGATTGCGACACCTGAGGCGATGCGCGTTGCCAGCGTGGCACCTACGGCAGCAGGTAAAGCCATGCCCGCCGCGTTGAAAAGGCTCTGCTGTGTCGCCAGGTTGCGAGCCGTGGACTCGTCTACCCCCTTCCCTTTGAAATCCTGATAAGACTGCTCATACGTAGAGCTGAATGCTGTTGCTGCGCCAACTGTAGGCCCGGCAACAATTGTTGCCCCTATGGCTGGAACAAACTGACCGAGACCGTAAAGAACCTCTGCTGCTGTGCCCTGGCTACCCGCATCCGGCTTCACATACCCGCGCGCATCCTGCAACTGTTTGCCGATCGTGTCGTAGGTTTCATTCAGCGTTTTATCGGCATCAGGAAACATCACTCGGAATATATTTACCGTCGGTGCCACGTTCGCGGTGAATGCCGGATCACTGATCAGGCGCTTACTGAATCCGACAGCTGATTGCGCTAGGCCTATAGTGCCTTCCGCCACGCCGCGCGCTGGTGCTGCAATCGAACCCTGGAAGAACGTAGGATCGTAATCTTCAGGGCGCGCCGGGTTGGATGCTGTTTTATCATCAGTCCATGCCTGGCCTTCCGGCGCCAGAGAAAATACATCAGCCATTATTCAACCCTCACGACAATAGCTTCATTGGTTTTCGGATCCGTAGCCCAACGACCGCTGCCGCTTACCAGCCGGTACTGGTTGTTGCCAATATTCACAGGAGTGAAGTTTGAAGCAGCATTGACGTTAAGCCCAGCATCCTTCAGTGCCTGCTGAGCAGATACGGTGTAGCGGTCTTTGAACGTTGATTTATCCATGCCAAATGGCATTACCACATCACCACCGTTAAAGCCTTTGTACACCCCACCAGTTGCGTACTGCGCCGCCTTCTCCACTACATCAGAGTTAGCTGCATCAGTGCGCGTCATGGAGGCGTCGCCGGACTGATAAGCGATCCCGGCGTAAGCGGCTTTGAACAGGCTATAGCTCAACTGGCGCGCCTGTGGGTTATTGGCAAATGAGTTACCAACCTGATCGTCGAATGCCCGCTTAAGCTTATCTTCACTCGGCAAGTGGACCGGATTTATCCCGGCATCCTTCATAGCTTTCGTTGGGTTAAGCAGTTGGTCACCGGCCAGGATCACCTTCGATACGTCGTACTTGTTCATGGTCGGCTTGTAGCCAATGAACTGGCTGTATGCGATGGATGGTTTTTTGTTGTCGTACTGGTTATCCGGCGTGCCCAGCAGCAGCGCGGAATAGGCTGTTGCTGCGTTGTTTGGCGCAATAGCAGACGCGACCTGGCGCATGGCCGGAGCCGAGAGCGTTTCACCCATGCTCTGTAACAGGCTGATGGTCTGGTTTACGTCTTTTGTGCCGCGCACCTGTTCAGACAGTGCGGCAGCCTCCTCACTGGACAGGATCGGCGCATTGATGCCCAGCTTGCGCAGGCTTTCCTGAGAGGAGAACCGGTTGGCAACCTCTGCCGTGATGTCGTTAGGGGTGTTGCTGGCGATCGGCTTATAGGCCCCTATTTCTACCGCTGCATTGAACGGGTTATTCTGGCGCTGGCTGATAACCTTCGTGGCAGCAGCCGAGACCTGGTCGAACAACTGCGCGCGAGATGCATATCCCTCGCCTGTTTCTTCAGTACCCGGTCGCAACTGGTCGACGTATGCAGTTATGCTACTGGTCGGCATGTTGCGGAACGAGCCGATGTATTGCCCGGCGATCTGCGTGTTTTTGAATTCGGTGTACCGGAGATTGCCTTCCCGGACGCCGTAGGCTGCCAGGAAGTCTGTCTGCGTTGGTGCGTTCGGGAAATCCACGCCGCGCATATATGCCGCGCTGGCATCGCGTACCCGGCTGTCTACGCTGGTGCGGTACTCGGCTTGCTGTTGCTTACGGATTTGGTCAGCCTGGCGGAGAAAAGTTGCCTGTGCTTCAGGAGATGCTGCGTCGAATGCCGCGTTGCCAGTGTAGCGTTTGGTGCTGGTCGGCAACTGTGACAAGCCAATAGCCGCGCTAACACCAGTAGCAAGCTGCTGATCACTGTACGGCTGGGTGCCGTTCTCATGCTGAATGATGGAAGCGCAAAGGGCTTTAAGTGTGTCAGGGTTGGACGCATCAAGCTGCTGATCCGCAGTTACGCCGAGCTGCGCACAAACAGCCTGGATGTAAGCATCAGTATTGTTATTGTCCGACGGAGGAGCCCAGCGATTAATGATATCGCTGACGGTATCTATACCCTGACGCTGGTAAGACAGAAGGTTTCGGCCCAGCGCGCGAATACCATGCTCAGGCGTTTCAAACTTCGCAAAGCGACCATCATCACCTGTCTGGCCAACCCATGGATTCGTTTTGCTGTACTCGAGGTTGCCGGGGTTGTTGTTGCGAATTCCGCGGGCATCACCTGAATTAACACCATCTAATACAGCCCGTCGTGAACCAGAAGCGGTGTCGCTAAGTTCGCCGTTACTCTGAATGAACTCGACAGAATTGTTTGCAGACCACTGGGAGAGAGATGCATCAGCAACCTTCTCTTTGAATTCTGTTTTCTTCGCCTGAATCTGTTCAGGGCTCCAGCCATGCGCGGTGCCATACGTCTCGATCTGCTGGAAGGTCTGCTGGTTGTAAAGCACATAGTTGGCATTGTCGCCATATGCTGACGCCGCCAGCTTGCCATTGTTCGCCAGTGTCGCCTGAAATTGCCCTTCTTCGTAGGCATTAAGTTGGTTTATCTCATGGCGCCCGGCCTGTGAGGTGAACTGAATGCGTTGCTGCTGTGCCTGCTTCATGAAACCTGCTCTAGCACCTTCTGGCAAAGTCATCGCTATCTGTTCGGCCTGCGCATCGAACTGCTGAGTGTACTCCTGGCCTTTACCGAGAGCATTCTTACCCTGCATATTGAGCAAGCCGGTATTAGGGTTTGTCAGCAGATCAGTGGAAACCTGACTCAACTGCAATGACGCATCCTGTGCCTGGGCAACGTCTGCACGCTGCTTTGCCTGTGCAAACACATCAATCGCTTTTGGCGCTACCTGCGCAATAACGTCGCCGAGATTAGGTTGTTCAAAAGCTTGCAACCCTGGAGACTGAAATCCTCTGCTCTCAACCTGGCGACCTGTGACTGTTGGAACCGTTGGCATTTTTATTTCTCCTTAACGACCGGTTGGCGTGCCAATAGCTGCGCTGATTGGAGCAGCTTTTTGGGAGAACATTGACCCGCCGCCGCCCATCTGGTACGCGCCATAAGCCTGCAATGGTGTCGTCAAAAGAGTTGTCATCGCTCCCATATTTCCCTGCTTACGAGCAGATACCGCTTGCGCCTGGTAATTCGCTGATTGCACCTGATAGCCATACGCCTCACGCTGGGCATTATTTACCGTTGTCAGAGCGTCCAGGGTACCGAACTGGGCTGTATCGCCGAAGATATCCAGCGCACTTCCTGAAGATAGTTCTGCACCTGTAGCCCCCATAGTGGCGTTCTGCGTCCCTGCTGCCTGCCGGTTACGGCGGCGCACTTCCTCGGCCTGGGCATTACCACGGTTAATCGAGTCCTGCGCCTGTGCTTCAGCCACATCTGCATTCTGCTCTGCGACCGCAGCGGAATACTTTCCTGTCTGGTACTGGTTGTAAGCTGAAAGCGCGCCAGCTGCGAGCGTCGCACCGGCTAAAATTGTGGTGGGTTCACACATTACTTTCTCTCCATGTGGAAGCGGTGAAACAGAAGGCCGTGAGCGCCGTATGGCTGTGGTTCTTCAATAGTGAATCCAAGCCAGTGCAGCCAGATGCGCGCGGTGTGATTGCGGGCATCAACATAGTTTTCAAGATACGGATAAACAGTCAGCATTGCATTGACCACTTTCCCGCAGCGGCGCAGGAAGGTGCGCTGGTATTTCTCCAGCGCATCAGTGCCCACCAGCCACGGGATTCCGTTACCGCCGATCATCGATGCCGGTGCCACGCCGAAGATAGTAACTACCTCACCATTAATCAGACCGGCACAGGCAAAGGTTGACGTGCGCAGACCAGTTTCGAGTACGCGACGTGGGCTCCATCCATTTGTCGCCAGGAATTCATCAATATCAGCCTGGCGAACATTTGGCAGCATGGCTTCAATATGTTGAGCGGTTGCAGGTACGATCTGAGCCTTAATCATTAGTTACCACCTACAGTCAGGCGAGGAATAACAGCCAGTACAGATAGCGGTAGCGGGTCTGTCTGTCGAACCTTAACGCGCCCGTTGTTATCCCAGATGCTGTCGAGTTTCACCTCAACTTTTCCGGTTGCGTCATCGACTGGATCGTCGTAGAACTCGAATTCACGCTGAGGATATTCGTACCATTCTCCGCCAGGAGTGGTAGCCCAGATGCCGCGACTAGCGTTTACTATTAGCGTGACCTTTGGAATGACCTGCTTTTTATCCAGCAGCGTTTCCTGCCCGTTGATGTTGATGTCCAGCGTTTCGAATTCAGCGGTGATCGGCAGCCCGATATGCACTACTGCGCCTGGTGATTCCAGCGTGACAGCGCCACCAGTTACAGTTTTCTGTGGCTCTACACTGGCATCTGATAGGATGTTGACTGTCTGCCCTTCCAGGTGAGACAGGCCACTGAAAGTCTGGCGGGCCATCTGCCAGTTAGTGGTTGCCACACTGCGAAGTACTGCCGGGACGTTACGGTTGAAACGCACAACTACCACCGTGCTGCTCGTAAAAGAGATGATGTCTCCGCGCAACTCTTTCGCCACTAACTCGCCGGTATCTGGATCCGTCTCTGAATACGGAAACTGAATTTGCGAACCGACATCAGTGTTAACGAAATACGCGCCACCACTTACCGTAACCGGATAATCAACCTGATAACTCCAGTCACCGCTTCCGCCGCTGATGGTCATCGTTCGAGTCGATGCATTACGCCCGTCATAGCTAAGGCCGCAGTCGACAAAGAATGCATCTTCATCATTAGTGAACAGGCGACTTGAGAGGCGTTCGATGTAACGTTTCGTCTGACCGTTGATGGTACGATTAACCACGAAGTAAACAGCGTCCTCGCTGCCTTCGCTGATTGAACAGGTGCTTTCGTATTTACCAGCGCTGGATTGCGGAGCCCAGGCGAACACCTGCTGATCGCGTAGATAGGTCAAAACCAGCAGTTTCCCGTCGTCACGAATGCAGAATGCACTGCTGTACGGAACTATGCAGAATGACCAGTCGACAATGCTGCGCTTCTGGAAAAGGTGGTTTGCCAGTATGGTCAGGTCAGTACCCTGGTACCCGTCGACGTCGAAGGAGTAAGCCAAATCACGGACCACACTTCCCTTCTCCTGGATGAACAGCGCGATATTTGCCACTGAGATCGGCGGCACGTTGCTGGAACCGTTATTCCCCTGAGAACTGAACGAGAAGGCCGACGGCGTGAGAACCTTATTCTGGTCTCCGGATATCGTATATTCCCCGCCTGACGTCAGCGCTACCAGATTACCTACGTCGATCAGATGGCGAATTTCATTTACCTGGCGCCCGGCGTAGGTATAGATGATGCGATCGTCATCCTGAATAGGGTTGTTCTTTCCGAAGTCCTTGTAATCACCGGTACGGCTTGCCCAGATGGTTTGCGGGTACGCGGTTGATGCTGCGAAATACAGGCGCTGCTGATAGTAAACGACTGTGCTCGGATAGCCGTTGACGCTATTCCAGGCATATCGCCCCCACTTATAGCTGCTGTTAGCAGAACCAACAACCTGTGACGGGATGTAGCTCACCACCGTTGCGGTGGCGCTCAGTCCGTTACCCGCCACCGAGGTGATGCGAGCTATCCCGAAACCGCTGTGCAGGTACTCCCACTGAATACCGGTATCACCGCCCCATCCATCCCAGGACATTCCTTCGGTATGAGATGGTCTAAGCGTACCAGTCTTACCACCAGTATTGGCCCGGTAGTAGTTGCTGTCAGCCCGGCGAACATCGTTGATAGCTGTGTCTTTGCTGGTCTCCCAGACAGGAACAGAATCAACAGCGGGCTGTTCAAGATAGAAAAGTTTTCCGACTTGCTCAGAGCCAAAGATGGCAGAGCTCGCCGTCAGCGTAATTGTGCCGGTGCTGGCGCTGGCATACACCTTGATTGTCTCGTCAACATTGATGTCTTCGAACGGGCCGTTTTTGGTGGTTACGTCGACGATCTGCCAGCTATCATGCGCGTAACGGCGCAGTTCTTTCGGTGGATATGATGGATGAACCAGCGTCAAAACATCTGCACTCTGAGTAAACTTGATGCGGAACAGGTCAGCCTCAGCATAAGGCATAGCCAGTTCGTAGATCACATTGCTGCTGTTCAGTACGTATGCGCCGTCTTTGATAACGCGCATGTAGTTGTGGCCGAACTCCAGCGCATAGGTCTGAACGGTAGAGAACTGGAACGGGATAAGGCGACATTTACGCGCAGGGTATTTGGCTTCGCCGACAAAACGCGTGCCAGGTCTATTCTCCACCCCGCCATATTGCCGAACGATAAAGTTGTCGCACTTGCGCAGTGCCACCTGATACTTTGACATATCGATACGCCCGTACAGCGACGGGCCAATCTCACCACCGGCAAAACTCGGCTGGATCCAACTGAAAGCCATTATGACAACCTCGCTGCGGTGAACTCGTCCATAGGCGGCTGCGGCTCCTGCGACTCATTCTGGCTGTGCGAGCCAGCACTAAGGATAACGCTGCGGTACATTGTCAGGGCGTTGTTTCCGAGATCTGCGCTTCCGGTTAGCGGCATGTTGATGGCAGCAGCCAGACGCCACGACAGCGCCTCCATGAAGATGGCATCGAACATGTTTACGTCGGTAACGCGCGCTATATACTTCAGCCATGCCTGAGGCTGGTCGGTGTAGATCAGCTTTCCGGTACCGTCTGTATCAGCCCCTACCTCATAGTTGATGCGCATGGCAGCCGTAGGGTTACGGATACCTGGCACCATAATTTCGGTAATGCGAAGGCAGTCAGGCGGATACTGGTATGAGAATGACCAGTCCGGCGGCGGATTATTGGTGTCGGCCAGAGCCACGCGCTTAGTAGCAAAGTTCCAGTCGAAGTCCGCCAGCGCTGCATCACGGCACGCATCGAAATGCAGTGAGCACTGAGACGCCTCTTTGCTCGCCTCATTCAGGCTGTTAATACTGCGGCTATTTCCGATGTTGCTCAGCGCGCGGTTGCAGATCTCGATAACGGAGGCCATTAATCATCCTCCCCACCATAAAGAGTTTGTGCGGCAGTCTTTGGCTGCTCACCAGACACCGGACTAAGTGCCATATCAGTGATCTGAAGACTGGCGTTATGCTGCATTCCATCTTCTGTTTCGCGGGTTGACGTTGAACGAATGATTGCCTTGGCGGTGATCATCACTTCAGTACCAGCAGACTGCGGCGTTGCCTTGAGCTTGGTGAGCGTCTCGTTGTTCAACTCTATGCAAAGGCCCCACGGATAATCATCACGAGTCTGGGTTTTACCATCCTCATCCTGATATGTGTCGGTGCCGGTTTTGAGGTTTACCAGATCCATTATGGACTCCTGCAATAAAGGGGCCGAAGCCCCTTGTTTTATTAGCGAGGCTTAGACGCCCAGTTCTGCGCGCTTTTCTGCGATCTTCTCGCGGAGTGTTTCAGCTTTGGCGTTGTGGTGAGGTTTCTCGTTGAATAGCGCTTCATACTCTTCGCGGAGCTTGTCCAGCTCATCACTGCCTTCACCAACTTCATTCAGCGGTGATTTAGCGGAGATTTCCCCAACAAAGCCACTTTTGTGCTTGGCCTTTGCTTTCGCAGCTTTCGCCGCATCATTCAGCGGTTCCAACGCCGTACCTGGCTCGCCGTCATATTCAATCTCTGAACCTTCAGGCCAGAGATTGTTATGAATATGGGATAGGCGCAGGACACGGTATTTTGCTTTTTCACCTGACATCGATATCCCCTTAGCCAGTCACTTTGGAACGGGTCGGGTAATAAGGTGTGTTGTTGTCAACATCCAGATTAATGCCCGAGGTGAACGCGCCAGCAGTCAGCGGACCGGTGCCGACTGAGTAGTTGACGCGTAAATAGCGCTGGACGCCCGCCGGAACCTTGGTAGAGAACAGGCGTTTACCAACAGTCAGGGCAGACAGCGCCAGAGCACCGCTGTCGTAGATAGTGGTCCAGGTGGAGTTGTCAGGGCTGGTCTGCAACTGAACGTTGAGGGTCGCGGCACCAGCGGCGGTTGCAGTGGTGTCCACGGTTGCCCAGAATTCCAGTGGATAACCAACGCCGATATCGCGGCGGGTGCCGTCGATAGGGCCGAGGTCAATCACGTCCGTAGAAGCAGCAGAAGCTGTAACCGCCTGCTTCTCGGAGAGCATCAACAGTTTGTCGAGGATCATTTTCTTTCTCCATTTATGGGCCGGTTAAGGCCCATCAGTTAATGACAGGCGTTAAACAACGCGCGCTTCTGTTTCCAGAATCGCATCGGTTTCACGGATTGGGATGCCACGGAACGTGGTCCAGAATTCGCCTTCAGTCTCTTTTACGGACAGAGCCAGAGAGGCTTTATCCAGAGATTGCAGATCGAGCGCCTGGGCAACGGTACGGTTCATGTAGAACACCGCGCGACCCATTTTCAGATTAGGGACGCGGTGCAGCGCTTTAACCATCAGGCTGACGATATTTGCAGCTGAACCTGGTACTGACAGATCGCTCACATCGATGTTGGCGATGCGCACAACGTAGCGCCAGTCACGGAGAGCCAGGCCGTTATCCCACTTATAATGGGTGCGGTAACCCTGGTATTTGCCGCCATTGGCATCGGTAAGCGTCTGCTCGCCGAGGTTCTGAGTCTGCAAACCAGCCTTCTGCCCTTTAGGGAAGATGCCGTGCACAGTGTTTTCACCCCAGACCACCAGCCAGATAGAGGTGTTATCTGTACCTGTGCCGCCAGCATCAATGATGTTCTGGCCGTTGCCTGCGGATTTGCTGGAGTAGCGGGATGACAGGCCCATGAACTGCTGGGGATTCACACTGGTGTCGCCGTAGAACAGGGTCTGGGCCATCTGCTGGTTCATTCCTTCGAGGAATGCACGATCTTCAGACAGGCGGAATTCAGCGGTGTTACTGTTGAGATCTGCCAGAGACTTATCTACTTCCGCATAAGCCTCCAGCATGCCGACAGTGTCAGTGACCTGTACGGTAGTTGATTTTGTCGGTTGCACACCGTAGTTCAGCAAACGCCAGGTAGGCTGCGGAAGCCCCGAGCGAACGGTGGTACGGTGACCAGTTGGAAGGTTACCCTCTACGAACATCATATCCGTCAGGATTTCGTTGGTCTGGGAAAGAAGTTCGACAATCTTATCGACCTTTCCGTTTGGATCAGTACGCTTAGCCCAGTCAGCCAGCGTCAGCGCATTTACGCCTTTAACAGCCATAGTTATATCCTCTCTTATTAGCCATAAAGCACTTCGGCCGCACTACGCTGGCCTTGATTACTGCCATCGACCATGCCGTCTTCCGACATGGCTTTACCGATTTTCACGAACGTCTTAACCAGTTCCGGGTGATTACCGAGACCGGTTGAGTCCAGATACTCTTTCAGAGCAGGGCCGCCGAACTGGTCCAGAGCACGCTGCGCAGCGCTGAGATTCGCGGTCAGTTTGTCGCCGCCAATCTCCTTGTCCGCCTTCACGCTTGCGGCCCAGTCCTCGGTCTGCTTCTGCCAGGCTTCTGCCTGACGCTGCTGCACACCGGCCAGAATTTTTGGATATGCATCAACCAGCTTCTGTGCCTGCTCATTGGTCAGATTCAGGTCGCGGGCAACCGGTTCGAAGTCCTTCAGCGCTTCGGTGTCCAGATCAACGCCTTCAGCAGCCTTGAAGTCGTACTTCTCTGGCGCGCCTTCCTGCTTCTGTTCTTTGTCATCAGACTTATCCGCCGGTTTATCACCATCGGCATGCTTGTCGTCCTGAGGCTTGTCACCTTCAGCGCCAGGCTGTGTCTTATCGCCTTCTGGTTTAGCCTGATCAGCAGCAGGTGCCGGAGCATCGGCAGCAGGTGCGGCTGGCTCAGACGGTGCCGGTGCAGCGCCACCATCAGCAGGTTGCTCATTGCAAAGACGGCGATTCAGAAAACGATCAAATAAGTTCATTGGTTATCTCCTTAAACAGGGATCGTTTTGGCTTTGAGTTGCGCCAGAACAGCGGAAAGAGTGGTGCGCAGTGCAGTGGTATCTGCCAGCAGCGCGTTGTATTTCGCGACCAGGTCGTTGTGGTCAGTAACAAGCCCGGCAACGTCTGATGCGGAAGAGCTGGTATCAGAGGAAGCTGTCATTGCTGCCGGTGCTGCAATGGCTGCCCCCAACTTCACGCCGCCGTAATCAGTGGTGGTCGGGGCGCCAATTGTTGCCGGGGCAGGATCCGGAACCTCTACCACCTGATTTGCGCCATCAAAGCGCACGACGCGCTGGGTTTGTACCTGTGTCATACATTGTCCTCACTGGCCTCTGCGGCCATCTTCAGATACTGATCGGGGCAGTGCGTCATGACGCGCTGAAACAGAACCAGCGCCAGGTTGCGCTGCCCTTCGTTGAATGCAGTTAAATGCGAATCACCGGCGAAGCACGGCGAGAAGACCTTCCCTTTCTCCAGCAGTGACCAGACGACACGGCGTCCCTGTTCGCTACCCATAATGAACTGGATATCCTCAATATCTCGCTGAGCCAAAAGCTGCTGTTTAGCGTCAAGTTCAGCCTTGCGGTCATCTTCGTAATCCGTCATTGCTGAGGTGCTCCTGCTGCGTTAGTGATGGCAGTAAGCGCACTTGGATCTGTAGTCTGCGTCTCGCTAAGGGTTTTCGCACCCTGAGTGACAGCCTGACCCATTTCCAGTGCCTGTTGAGCGCGCTGATGTTGGGCCCGGTCTTCACGAATGCCCTGCACCTGTTCTTGAGGAACGATGACAGTTGGCGATACGCCGGACATTTCAGAGAACGCGTCGATAGCCTGATCCACGTCGAGCTTGTCGAGAGCTTCAGGTTTAAACTGCGCCAGTTGACCGATGAATCCAACGGTCTGAGACAAGCTGGTTAGGCCGATAGATTTCTGCGCCTGCGCCATAACTGAGATGTATTCGATGCGCAGCGGCATCCCCTGCATTACGTCCGGCGGCTGTGGCAGCATGTTCTTGCGCGCCATAATGGAGAACACGCGGTCGATAAGCGGATTCAGTGCCTCATCATTGAGGCGTTCGAGCACCGGGCCCAACATCAGCAGCTTCTCTTCCTTCATTTCGATCACTGCTTCCACTGGCATAGAGCGGGTGTTGATGTTTTGCAGCATCATGAAGAGGTCAACAAAGTAGGCGCTGTTGATGGTCTGGCGAGTGTCCTGAATGTCAGCCAGCAGGTCGGCAGTATTCGGGTTAACCAGATATGCAGGTTTGAAACCGTCCTGGCCGCTCAGAACGTCGAGATACGTCACGTCGCCTGGCAGCAGAGAAACGCGCTGATTCTTCAGTGAAGTTGGCGCAACCATCGGCGGGTTAGTGGCTTTATCGATCAGCTGTGCTTTACGGATCTGTTCTTTCTGCAAAGCCTTAACCTGACCAAGCGCCAGCATGCCTGGACAGGATGACGCGTAAACGTCTTCTCCGTTAACTTCCCAGCGTGGCGCAAGGACAGGAAATTCATCGAAGCCGGATTCACGCAGAAGTTTGTCAGCGTCACCACCGGTCTCGAAATATACCGAGCGGAACGGCTTGTTCTTGCTGTCCAGCTTGCCGCTGTCGCGGTTGATGTTTGGCGTGATGCAGTGGTTTACCTCGATCCACGCTTCATACGTACCATTTGCCCACATCCCCTGCACTGACTGGCTTACGTTATCCAGACCGAATTCCTGCACCAGCTGGCGCACAGTCATGGAGAACTGTCGGAATGATGTGTCGACGCTGCCGCGCGGGCTGTTAGCCAGGTAGTAACTGCCAACAGGGAAAGGCATTGTGCGGATCACGTCCTGTTCATCTTCGAGCACAGCCATTGCGGCGGTACCGAAAGTGCCAAGACTGGCATACATGACAGGCAATGACTGGTACAGATTCGACTTGTTGAACACCTCGTTCATGCGGCGCTGTACGATTTCCAGCCAGACTTTCACCGGGCCGTAATCCATCATATCCGGATCAGGTGTTGCCAGTTTGAACCACGGACGCGCAGGGCTGGTGATGCCAGACATCATGCCGCTGGCAAGAATGCGCTGAGCCAGTGAACCGGTAGGGTCAACAATCTTGGTGTTACGACGGTCATCACGGTTTACGTCAGACGTCAGGAAGCGGGAACCGCGCGGATTGATAAAGTCGCTCAAGTCGCGCCAGTGCGGCTCGAACGATGTGCGCTCATTCTTCAGCTGTGCTAGCTGCTTCAGCAGCCGCTCTTTTTCGGTTTCCGCCATCTCTTCAGACTCCGTTACTGACCGAGCAGCGTTTTACCGCTGGTATTGGCGGCAGAAGTATCGCCCTGGGCACCGGTGAGCATTGTCGAGTTACGACCTGAGGCGGCGCGGCGGCGGCGTTCTTCATCGTCACGCGCACTAACCACTGCTGCATCCTGCTCCTGCGGTGCTGCCTGGACTTCTGGCGTTGCTGGCACTGATGGCTTGCTGCCGATACACATAGCTGATGCTCCGTACGCAATTAAATTATTACCAATTTAACCACATATGATTTATTTAGCGTAGGTTATTGACAGCAACAGATGCAGATATTACCTTTTAGGTAATTGATGTGGCAGTGTGAAGGGCGCCATCTGGCACATGTGGCGTAGCGGTCCGGGAGTTCCTTGCTACATAACTTACCGGGTAGCCGGAATGTGCAAGCCGTCTCAGCACTTCGGACTAGGGCGACTCACCATCGTGGCGATACGGTGTGACACCTCGGAAGAGACGAGGCCATAACAGGTAAGAGCATTAGGCAGACGGCAATCCGTATCTTAGGACTAGCAAACGTGAAACGCCGATATGGAATTGTGACGACGCTCGTCAGTGCTCTTTCCGTTGTGGTGAATGCGCAGGCTGATGCGCAAGTGTAAGACCTGATGGGTATCGTGCAACGACTGGGTGAAAAAATGTTGAGTAAGCGGCCCTAAAGCCCAGTGATAGCCCAATAAACGACTTGCGAAACCTTCGCCCCGGTGAGACTCCGGTGTCAACTAGCAAGTCGCATAGCCAAGCCGGAGATCAGCACCGGCCACCACAACCCAATCACGCCTTAGGACCGTGATACTCAGTACCATTGCTGTGTAGTTATTGGCGGTGGCGATAGTTCTCCCGCTTATCGACCACCGCCCTTTTTACAGCAGAGCGCCATTTCGATGACGTTGTTCTGTAAAACCAGTAACAGCCAAGGAAGGCACCATCATTGCTTCCAGTTCGCCCACTTCGGTGGGCATTTTTTTAAGGTGAAAATCATGAAAGAAAAGACTGCTGCTGAACGCTATGCCGCAGCTATCAATGCCGCGATGGCCATTGTTAACCTACGTGAAGAGATTAAAGGTCTCCTTGCAATTATCCATAACAACCTGACATGTTCAGAGTTGCTTGGCGGTCAGTACAACGGTGAGGCGGTGAAAGAGGCATTTAAAAATGCTGAGGTAGGAATAATTCCAGCAAACTATGTCAAGGCTGAATGCGTGCTCCTAAAGGCACGAGTGAGTCTGCATGAAGATCCTGGTAATCTCGGTCGAACTGCAATGCGTTACGTGATAGATGAGTCGAATGCTAAACACAATCTACCGAAATAAGACCGTGACATGTCACAATCAGCCCGCCGATGCGCGGGCTTTGTTTTATCCTCACTAGCGGATATAGACACCATTATACCCTCTAACGGATTAAGCATACGGATCGTAATCGGTCAGCGCCTTACCTTGTTGGTTATGCTGCCCAGGTATCCGAATGCGCTTTGCAACCGGGAATGCAAACGTCAACAGCAGTCCATCGCCTTTGCCAGGCGAGCGCCCTAACCGCTCTTTGATATCTTCCTTCGGCTCAATAACGATCTTGCCATCCACCCTGACTTTATACTCTGCTGCCGACAGGTCATCCGCAGTTTCCTGATCATCCAGCATGCCGCCAATCTTGAGCCACGTCTTACAGGCATTGAACATCTCGCCGCGTTTGTTGAGCATCTGCGGGTCGGTCGAGCCGCCGCCGAATGGGATTAATTGCCATGTCCTGCCCCAGCCGTCACCGATGGATTTCAACCCGGTGCCGTAACCAAAGTCGATGAATACCGCGTCAGCCTGGTACTGGTCTTCAAAGTCTGCGATACGCTTCGCCATAATCAGATCGTCGGTGGTCTTATTGCCGGTCCAGAGCACTTTACTGTGCAGCCCCTGGCGCAGGTAAATCACCGCGTCATCCACGCCGGAGTATGCCGGGTCGACACCGATAATCACAGGCGCATGCGCCACCTGTGCGGATGTCACCACCCGCTTCATGGCGGCATCGGTCAGGCCGGTAGGGATAAACTGTAGTTCAGAAGCGTCAGGGAAGATCCCGCGAACACGGACTTTCACGAAGTCGCTGTCTTCACCGTAATCCTCAACCCATTTCTGTATTTGCTCTTTGTTAGTACCTTCAACTGTTCGACTATCGATCTGTCTTGTTTTCCAGCGGTGTTTGTATTTGCGAAAACACTCACGGAAACGACCGGTGTTACGCGTCGGGTTCCCGAACGCCACCCATATGATTTCGGTATTCTCATCCGTCAGCGCGCCCTCTGCTACCTCCCATACCAGATCGGCAATATTCGATGCTTCATCGAATATCAGAATGATGCGCTTACGCTCGTTGTGCAGGCCTGCGAAAGCCTCGGTGTTATTCTCAGACCATGGCACCGCATCAGCGCGCCAACTCTTATCGTGACCAGGATCGGTACTGTATACTGCGGTTGCCGTTGGCTTAAACCAGTCGCTGGTAATGCTCAGACGTTGCCATTTTACAATTTCTGGCCATGTTTTAGTGCGCAACTGGGTTTCAGTGTTTGCTGTAACAACCACCTTACAATCTTCACAAGTGTCCATCCCCCACTTTGTAAACATCGAGATAAACGCCGACTTGCCGATACCGTGACCTGATGCCACAGCAATCATCAATGGCTGGTATCTGGTCCGAGGGTTTTGCAGATGATCTCTAACATCCCTGAAAGTGTCCGCCTGCCATTCACGCGGCCCTTTCGAGTGGGCCAGTTCACCGCCTTCTTCCTCCCAGGGGAAAGCATACAGTGCGTAGCCCAACGGGTCATACGTGAACGAGGCGATATCCTCGACGAGTTGCTCTTCCGGCGACATGGCTGCGGCTATCATTCTTCACCACCAGCCAACTCTTTGACGCGACGACGCGCTTTCGCCATTTTATCGGCAATGGTGACTGTGCCGGAAACCTCCAGGCGCTCTTTGAATGCGTTGACGTCGACGTGCTTACCAATCAACTCGAGGTTCTTCACCTTGTCAGGCCATTTGATTTTTTTGAGGATGGTCTCTATCGCATCCTCGTTCATGTTCATGATGGTCGATGAAAGGTCAAATCCACTGAGCGTGGTGCGCCAGATTTTCGGCCACTCGCGGATAGGCTTCAAGCTGCCGTCATCGTTCAGGATGTCGATAACATCCATCTGGTCGATCTCCACCAGGCGCATGAGAACGTAATCAGCACTGACGCGGTTTCGCTTGTTGCGTTCCTCCATCAGCTCCGCAATCCGTTTTTGGATTCTTTCATCGCGCATCATCACGCTAGCTTTGACCGCCGCCGTATTAGGCGAAAATCCTGCGTCAATCGCAGCCTGTGACTGATTTTCTGGTGACTTAATGTAGGACTGGCAGTAAGCCTCTTGCATCGCTGTAAGAGGCTTATACTGCGTTGATTTTCGTTTGTGTGGTTTTGGTTCTGCTGGCATTGGTTACCACCGAAGTAATAATTACCATTTTGGTAATACTAACATAGCGGCAAGGATGTTACATAACTGGAATGTCATCCTGATCTGCGCCGGATGCGCGATTGATAATAAACGTCACGACACCAGCAACGGTAACATCATCCAGAGCGTCACCCTCGATTGCCTCGCCGTCATCCGTTATCAGTGATTCGCCCATGACTCTGGCGAAATGACTTTTACCGCAAAGGTCAATTAACACGAGGTCGCGAGGCTTTGGTCGCATAGACTTGTTGATTACCGCGCACCCTGATGTTGTTTCGATTACCAGGCTGTTTGCGCTTATCTGGCAGATAGTATCGATGCTTAACGTGCGGACTGTATAGTCAGCAGCCGGAGATGGAAAACCCATGATGGAACCCCGCATAAAAATACTGTACATTTAAACAGTATAATCATGCGGTGATTTAGTCAATACGCCGTGACATGTCACACGGCTAATTTTGTTTCGTGCCAGCCACGCGTTACCCAGCATTGAGAATCACCGTCGCATGGACACGACTCAACCGGCAGCGCATCACCGCATTTACCGCAGCGGTTCGCGCTGATTGACTTGATGCGACCACGAACGCGGGCATCGTCCTGGCGGATCAGCAGCGCAATGTACTCAGCCATTTCATACGACGCACGACCAGGGCGCCTGGCGGCGCAGTTCCGCTCCACCATTTCCAGTTCCTGCGCGTCGAGGCGCAATTCAACCTTGCGATTACCGTCGGCAGACTGGCGGGCGCGCTGCGCGGCTTTGCGTTCTGCTGCTGTCTTAGCCATTTGGAACCTCATTCTTAACGCACTCAACAATTCTCGCGTTGCTTGATGATCGTCCGCGTAATACTTCAGCGGCTTCCTGGCATGATTTCTCCGTGTAAAACTGAATGTTCTCAAGCCTGCCAGTCTGGAATGTTAGGACGAGTAACAGATACGTAGTCATCACTTCCCCTCCTGCTGCGGTGCTGCTGGAAGTGGCATCCAGTGGGTTACATTGTCGACAGGTTCGTCATCGTCATATTCGAGAGCTTGAATATAGAAACCTTTC
Source organism: Pseudocitrobacter faecalis (assembly GCA_003315335.1). Classification (GTDB taxonomy): domain Bacteria; phylum Pseudomonadota; class Gammaproteobacteria; order Enterobacterales; family Enterobacteriaceae; genus Pseudocitrobacter; species Pseudocitrobacter faecalis. The sequence continues at coordinate 108,731 of QNRL01000004.1, read as the reverse complement.
TTTTTGGAGTATGAAACCCCAGACATAACAATTTCGTCCGTGAACACAATCATGTCATCGCCCGCTTCCGGCATCCGCTCACTGCAAGCCACCCAACCATCCGGAATTACCGGAGAGTTGCCATCCTGAAGCATGGCTGCGCGGCTTGCTTTCCACGCTGATTCAGCCATCACCCCCAGCATTTGCTTTGCTGCCGTGGTGTATTGATTCTGCTGGTAATGCTCATGCCATTCTCTACCGAACCATGAATAGAAATTGTCATCTGCATCAGCGGTCACCATAGGCTGCGCCACAGCAAACAGCGGCCCCGGCGCAACATCGAAACGTCGCAAACGGATATCGCAGGTACGCTCTTCGCCTTCTTTGTGCCAGGCTACAACGTCGGCTACGGGCTCGGCGTCCATTGCCGCCAGCGCGTACTCTGCCAGTTGCTTTACCACCTCTGGAGGTGCAACAACATCATTCAGGTAGTCCCACAGACGTATCATGTCGTCGCTTTCTGGGTGAACATCTTCGTTAGTTCCAGCCTGCGCGGAGATAACATCATCGGCTGATTCGATAATTCGCTGTAACTGCTCTTTTGTGATTGGGGTTGTCATTGTTTTGCTCCCGCCATACGTGCTTCTATCATCCCCCAAACAACCTCATGCTCAGGCCAGTCACTTTCTACAACAACACATGCCAGTTCATCCTTCCCGCGCTGCTGGCGTACTGTTTTTACAGCAAGCGCTGTTTGCTCTAATGCGTCCAAAGCTGCGGCGTCAATCAGACCGGATTTATACGCATCTTCGATATCCCTAACTTTAAGAACAAAGTAACGGTTTTCTCTTTTCATTGGGGTTGTCATGGTTTCACCTTCCATTTACGCGCACACTCAAGACGCCATTGTTCAATGTTGTTTTCAGCTACATCTGTCATACCATCTTCAAACTGATATTTACGGCGCATTCTTTTGCATTTTAGCCATACCGGAATCGCTACAATCCAGAAGATAAGAGGCCAGACGAAAACACCACTAACAGCCGCTGTGATGACTGCCAGCATAAATGGAAGCGCCCGCACTTCCGTATCTAAGAAATCACGGCAAACCTCTTTCAATGAGCTAAATATCCGCTCATACAAATCAGCGGTGTATGCCATGCAGTCGATGAAGTTAAAGTCGTAACCTGCCGCCGCTGCCCATGTGGGACGGTCGATAAAATGACGTAATGTCAGCATCTATTCACCCTCCACGGCTACGCCAGCGGCGCGGATTGCGGCATCGCAAGCCTCTATTGCCTTATTCCAGATTTCGACCTCTTCCCATAGCTGGCTCCCTGCGTACTCTGCCGGACAAAATTTAGTGGCTGGCAACTTCACCGTCCGCGCCTCCAGTTCTGCGATGCGCTTCTCTGCGGCTTCCAGCTCATCCAGCAGCGCCACAACGTCGTCATCTCCATGTTTTTCGGCGGCCTCCCTTAATGCGAGCTTGTCGATGTTGCTCATTGGGCCTCCTTAATTTCGTCCCACTCCACCCAAGCATTGTCACCATCTGCATCAATCTCGCCTTTATGACCGCATTTTGTGCACTCAGCTTTATCGCCAGCCCATAGAGCTTCTGGAGTGGTAGACCAACCGGTGACTCTAACTGTTCTGTTGTTGCAATTAGGGCACTTATCCAGCCAATGAACCTCGGCAGTCACTGGCCCGAATCCGTACTTAGCTCGAATGCTCATGCTGCACGCTCCTGTTTCTTTTGTGCTGCCGGGTTAATCCAGAGGCATTCAGTACGCTGAACCGAGCCGGAGTGACCATTCGCAGCAGTAGTTCGCGTTACACGTTGCCATCCTGCCAGCGCGTCGTTATATAATTTGCTGTCATAACCACAGACAACGACCATCCCTTGTAACGCCTTAAGCTCATTGAGTAACTCTGCATGCTCTTCGTTGTTCATCTCGTAGCGGTATGCGCCATTTTTGGAGACTCCAACGCGCGTTTCATGCACATATGGAGGGTCGACAAAATGCAGAGTTGATGCAGTGTCGTGGTCGCGCATACATTGAATGGCGCTCCGATTCTCAACCAGCACGCCAGCAAAACGACTGGCCACCGCGGCGAGATTGTCAGGCTGTCGCGCCCAAATACGTTGCGCTGTAGCGCTATTGCGTTTGGTATCAAGTCGAAAACCAGTTTTTCCTTTCGTTGCTCCAGCGCTGCCAAACCCCATTGATGCACGGACAACCAGTTTTCGAGCCTGCTCAATCTGGCTTTCACTCACCTCATAGGCACTATAGAATTCCTCACGTGAGTAGGGGGTGAGCGCGCAGGCCTGAATAAGTTGTTGCGCAGACGCAGGATCACGCAACACTCTGAACAGGTTAACCACGTCGCCATCGAGATCGTTGTAAACCTCTGCATCTGATGGTTCTTTCTTCAACAGTACAGACGCGCCGCCGCCAAACGGCTCAACGTAGCAACGGTGCTCAGGAAAGTGACTGATTATCCAACTGGCCAGCCGAAACTTTCCTCCGTGATAGCGAATTGCTGGGTGCTTGATAGCTATGCTCATCCTGCTTTCCCCTCGCGCAGCTGCTTAACGAATTCATTCGCGCATACCAAATAAGTTAATCCCTGAGCCGCATTGCTTTCCGGCGAAAAGAATTGATGTGTTGTTTTGACCACGAACTTCTCAACGCCCCGCGCTTCCGCCTCACGCAGGATGCTGTCTGTTGCCGGGAATGGGTTTTCTGCGTTTACATCGCGAGATACGTACATGTTGATTTCAGATACATAATCCAACGGAACGCCAGCAAACATGCCGTCTTCGCCTTCAGAGAAGTATTCAACGTGGTTTTCACTGATATCAGTCAGCAATCGAATCATTGTCAGATTCTCAGCAACCAAAGCCTTCAAATGGTCCTGCAAATCCACATCTGCCGGACAGTTCGTCACTTCACGCGCTTTCTCAAGCGTTGAGTGTGCTGCTGTGCGCTCACCGCATGCAGTGCGTGCCGCAGCGAGCGCACAATCCAGTTGAGTGCATAGCCTGGTAACAATGTCCGCATCAGGTAGTGACATTGTCTTCACTGCTGCTCTCGCAAGCCTAATCAGCAATTCGTTATTAGTGCTCATACTTACCCCCACTTACCCGCTTAAGTTATTGATTAGTTTGATAACTAAAAGGATCGTCGTTTCAGAACTCTTCGACCTTCCAGCCACCACCCGCTTTCTTCGTCTTCGGTGTCACCGCGATGATGCGGAACGGATACTGATCTGCGGCAACCTTGGTTTTCACCCTGGCGTCGTCTGTCCAGAAACCGCCTTTCACCTCGTGCAACTCCATCTCACCGCTGGAGAGCATCACTGCGAAGTCAGGCGTGTAGAACGTGTTATCAGCCAGACGTAACTTGATGCCTTCAAACCGGTACCAGGCCACCTCTCCGGCGCGCTTGCGCAGCTCAAGTAGCTGGCAGTACGCCGATTCGGTCTTGTTCATCTGCCCGGTTTTTAGTCTGCCAAGTGCCTGTATCTGCTTTCTCATGGCTTACCCTTTAGGTAATTTAAATCCACATACGGATTAATATCAATAGATGTGCGCATTATTTTTTACCTCGCGGGTAATAATCACGCCATAAAAAAATGCGCCACTGCGCCCTGCTGCCAGCTATCCCCTGAATCCAGGTGGTATGGCGGTATCCGGTTCAGACATTGCGTTCACGTCCCTGCGCTGCTGTGGCACCGGCTTAGCCCGTGATGCCTGCACGCTGCGAGCCAGCTTCTGCAACCACTGGTCATGGTGGAAAGCCTTGCCCTCCGCTTTCCAGTACGTGATGAACTCTGCCAGCTCGAAATCGGTGACCGGCGTCTGCAATGCGATTCCCCACAGGGAAGCTCGCCTAATCAGGTCATCATCAGGTCTCCAGTCTTCACGCATCTGGAATTTTCCAAACTCACCCATTCCACCTGGTGGTGCGTATCCACCCATGACCATGTTGTTAGCTACCGGGTCCGGTTCACCACCATCAGAGTTATCCACAGGGTCGTTTTCGCCGTCGCCTGTGTGTGGGGTTTTATCTTTTAGATCTTCTCTTCTCTTCTCTTCTCTGGTCCGCTTTTTGTCCGCTTCTGGTGCGGACGTTTTGACGACATTTCTCTTGGCTCTTTTCCTGTCAGCATCCTGTGCGCGACGTTTGGCAGACTGCCCGTTATGGGCTTCAAAGCGCGGCATTACTAGGCTTTCGCCATTTTCTTCAAGCCATCCGACAGCCATCATCGCCCTGGCGAAGCCGGGGAATCCGATCAGGTCATCGAGCGTCTCAGGACTGTATCCGTCAAGAAAACCGTCAACAGAATGGACATCAAAAAGACACCATGCGGAATGTAGTCCGCCAACTATCCGCAACCTGTCCGCTTTCAATGCGGACGCCATGCGGACAACTTTCGGGTGTGTGTGCAGGTCGGCACGCATTTTTATCCAGTCACCGGCCATAGTTGACCCCCATGTAAGCGCGAATGAACTCTGCCGCCGCCTGTGCGTTTATAGCGTTACCGTAACCCTTAAGTCTGCCTGTGCGGTTGCGGCCTGCCATTGCTCGTAATGAGGACTTGCCGTGTCCCAGGCTTTTGGCAAACCTTGCAACCAGCGGGAATGTGCCGGGTTCAACTGGACGCCATTGCCCATCTCGACAAAAGAGCCAGTCCGCATCTCGCCAAAAACCGTTAACCTCAAGGGGCCTGCTGTGTAAGCCTGTCTCGGCAACTGATCCAGTCGCTCCTTCCCATCCCGTTGCGCCGTCATTCCAGAAGTGTCTTTCCAGTCGCGAGTTGTTGGCGTCACCCACCCCGCAAGCAGAACCGAGCCCGGTAGCTTCAGGCAAACCTTCGGTGTTCCGTCTGAATTCTTCCCGCTGTAGCAATGAGTCGTTCCGGTTGAGTCGTTCGCAACAGGCGTCTGCCACCCCGTCAAACGGGCTGCTCCGGAGACATGTTGCAGACCCCGTTTCGTCTCCGGCTGCGGATTCGTATTTGCTACTGGCGTTGGCCACCCAGTAGGCCCGCTCTCTGATGTGCGGCGCACCGACGCCCGCTGACGTAAACGGCACAATCCCGAAGGCGTAGCCCATTCCTTCCAGGTCTGCTTGTACAAGGTCGAACCATGCGTTTGCGTTTCCTGCTGCAACCTGTTCGCCAAAGACATGCTGAGGTCTGCGCTCGCTGATGAGGTGGAAGAAGGCTGGCCATAAGTGCCGCTCGTCATCAAACCCATCTCCTTTGCCTGCCGCGCTGAAAGGTTGGCACGGACATGACCCTGTCCAGACGGGTTTATCGTCTGGCCATCCTGCGATGCGCAGGGAATGAGACCAGACGCCGATACCGGCGAAGAAATGGCACTGCGTAAACCCTCGCAGGTCGTCAGGTGTGACATCTTCAATACTCCTTTCATCAACTTCGCCAGGCGCAATTTGACCGCCGGCGATCAGGTTACGCAGCCACTGCGCTGCAAATGGGTCGATTTCGTTGTAGTAGGCTGCCGAAATCATGTTGCCTCCCGCGCGTCTCTCAATGCTTTGGCAAATACACTCCTGTGGCGGCCAGTGCTTTCGAACGCGCACTGCACGCATGTACCGTTAAGCACATATCGTTCTGACAGGTGACCGTTTCGGCATGGCTTGCCAGTGTAAAACCGGTTAAGCCCGGCCTTAGCTGCCTCCAGTCTGGTGACTATCTTCACAGTGGATGACCTCTATTGTGTTATTGATATCGGTAATTTTGTGCTGTGCAGGAAAAAAGATCAACCACAAACGGATAATTATTACCATCAAGGTATGAATAGATATGAAAAGGCCGCCAGGCGGCGGCTTTTGGTGGATTTACAGCAGGGGAATCAGTAGAAAAAGACAGCGAATTCTGGTTTAGTTCTTACCCAACCGAGGTTTTTTGCAGCAAGGAAAAGCCCATTCATCAGTCGCTTACCCGGCGTTTTCCGCTTCCCTGTTAAGTGCGTCTGGATATAGTGACTTGTCGTTCCGGCCGCTTCTGCAAAGGCGTCGCGCTCATCCGGCGTGAGTGCAAGCCAGCACTTCTTAAAATCAAACGGAGTGTTCTCGCTCATAACTATTGCCTGATATTCATTTCAGATAATCAATATTCACCCAAAAGGTAATAAAAATCAAGGATTGTTACCCTAGAGGTTCATTTACCTGTAGGGTAAAATCTCTTTTAATTGAATCACTAAACTGATTCACAAAAGAGAAAAAATACCAGCCAATGAAAAGCATCCATGATATTCGCCGCGACAACCTGAAAGACCTGATCGACCGTGAGTTCAACGGCGTACAGTCTCGCCTGGCGGAACGCATGGAGATTGAGCCTAACCTGGTAAGCCGCTGGTCAAATAACAAGAAGAAGATAGGCGATACAGTAGCGCGTAAGATTGAGAAGGCCGGGAACAAGCCTACCAACTGGCTCGATGTTGATCACTACTTCGCTATGCAGGACGACGTTGCCCAGATGGACGCTGGGCAGATTGGTGAAGTCGCAGCTCATAATCTTAAAGCCTGGATGGGCAGCAACCGTGAGCTGTCATCACAGCAGAAGCTGGCGGAAGCATCCGGCATCAGCCAGGCCTCTATCAATCGCATGCTGCGTAATGAGGTAAGCATCACTATCGCAAACCTCGACGCAATAGCTGCGGCATTCGGGCGCCGGGGATACGAATTACTGATCCCACCGAACGACCCGGCCACTATCAACTATGACCGCTCGCGCTATGCATTGTTACCTGAAGCAGAAAAAGACAACATCAAAAACTTCATCGATTTTGTTATGGTTAAAAACGACAAGCAGCATCCATAAAACCCTTCATTATCAGTACATAAGCCGCCATAGAGCGGCTTTTTTCATGCCTCAAATATTACCTTTCGGGTAATTTTTTATGCTCATATCTATTGACATCAAATCACTTACGGATAATTATTACCTCAACGGTAACACGAAGGGGTAACAGTTATGCAGTGGCAGATTATTAACGGATGGTACTGCGTTACGGCCTGCGGGCTCATGAGCTGGAAATTCCGCACGCTGAAAGAAGGAATGCAGTGGGCATTCGTGAATAAGGTTTCTAACGAAGTTGCAAACGAAATGTGGGGGAACGGGAAATGAACATTAACCAATTCAACAACCTGAAAAAAATCGTCGCACTGTTTGAATCAGATTATCAGTTGTCATCTGACCTGTACGACCGTCACGTTGAGCTAATCGACGCAACAAGCGGATCTGAATTTGATGATTCGTTCGACCGCTCCCTGCTGCGCGCCGGTGTTCGTCCTGAAATCCTGGAAGCGGCACGTGAAAGCTGCGAGTTCGAAGAATTGATGTCGTCATTCAAGCGTGAGTTGACCGGAATTATCGCTCGTCTGGATTTGGCAGACAAAATCGACAGCACGAGGGCAGCGGCATGAGCAAAGAAAATAATGGCGGACCGGCATTCCCGGTTGCCGATGGCACTGCGCACCGGATAGCAATGCAGACAGCTGGTGACGATGAAGCTAAATACATTGCCGAATCAGCAAAAGCACTCTCAGGAATGAATCTGCGTGACTACTTCGCTGCAAAAGCAATGTCTGGATGGCTGGCAAGTTATCCAGAGTCATGTACTCACCCCATTGTTGCTGGCAATGCCGATGAAGTTGCGAAGCACTCATACATGCTTGCTGATGCAATGCTCCGCGCCCGGGAGGCATCATGAAACAAGGCATCTACTTCGATATCAGCAACGAGGACTACCACGCCGGTGAGGGCGTGAGTAAGTCGCAGTTGGATATGGTGGCAATGAGCCCGGCACTGTTGCAGTGGCAGAAGTCAGCACCAGTCGATACCGAAAAGCTGAAGGCGCTGGACATGGGTACAGCACTGCACTGTCTGCTTCTTGAGCCAGAAGAATTCGACAAACGTTTCATCGTGGCTCCGCCGTTCAACCGACGCACAAATAAGGGAAAGGCAGATGAATCTGCTTTCCTAAAAGAATGTGAAGGCAGTGGAAAGACAGTAATGGAATCGGAACAGGATCGCCAACTTAAACTGATGCGTGATAGCGCGATGGCACACCCTGCGGCGCGCTGGCTGCTTGAGGCTGAGGGATTCTGCGAAGCATCACATTACTGGACGGATCCGGAGACTGGCGAGTTGTGCCGCATTCGCCCGGACAAACGCCTGAAGAATCACCCGGTAATTCTGGACGTGAAAAAGGTAGCTGACATGGAGCGATTCGCTCGCCACATCGAGGAGTTCCGTTATCACGTTCAGGACGCGATGTACCGCGAAGGCGCACAGCATACAACTGGTGAGCCGCACGGATTCTTCTTCCTGGCGGTGAGCGAAACCATCGACTGCGGTCGTTACCCGGTACGCGTGTTCGAACTCGACTCGCAGGATGTTGACGCCGGGCACGCACTTTACCGCCGGGATCTGAATACCTATCACCAGTGCCGTGAATCAGGCGACTGGGGTGGATTTGAAATTATTAAACGCCCTGAGTGGGCACGCAAACAGGATATGTACGCATGAGCAACGACATTGCAATCACATCTCAGCCTGGCGCTACCGTCGGTACCGCCGCGGCAATTTTCAGCCCTGAAGGCATGGCTTATCTTATGCGATTCGCTGAAATCATGGCAAAAGGCGGGACAACAGTTCCACGCCACCTATCTGGCAACATGGCTGACTGCATGGCGGTTACCATGCAAGCGGCCCAGTGGGGAATGAATCCATTCGCCGTTGCACAGAAGACCCATGTTGTAAACGGCTCGCTGGGCTATGAAGCACAGCTTGTAAATGCCGTAGTTCAAAATTCTGGAGCCATTAAAGGTAGATTTCATTACGAATATAGAGGTGAAGGTGGCTCGCTGGAGTGCCGTGTCGGAGCTGTAATTCGCGGAGAGCAGGATATTACCTGGAATGAATGGCTTTGTATTTCCAGCATTACAACAAAAAACTCCCCTTTATGGAAAACGAACCCAAAACAACAGTTCGGGTATCTACAGGTTAAAAACTGGGCGAGAGCCCACACTCCTGGGGCTATTTTGGGAGTCTATACCCCTGACGAATTGCAGGAGACAGCACCGCGCACTGAACGCGACATCACGCCTGAACCGGCCACTGCATCCGGCATGAACAAGCTGATCAACTCCAAACCTGAGCAGCACCAGGAAGAGAAACCAAGGAGCAGTGATGACCGCGATCCAGATGAAATCCTGTGCGCTTTCACTGACGCAGCGATGAACTACAACACGCTGAGGGACCTGGATAAGGCATACAAATACGTCGCCAGTAAGCTCGCTAATGATGATGACCGACTGGCTAAAGCCACTGATGTTTACACCATCCGCCGCGATGAGCTGAACGAAGTCCCTATGTAATCACCACCGTGGCGCTGCGGCGCCACACCTGCAACCAAGAGAGGTATTTATGAAAGGTGCATTAGGTAAGAAGGAACTCCTGGCGGTGGTGCCACTGTCATGGAGCACGATCGACAGACTGGAGCGTGATGGTGAATTTCCAAAGCGTTGGTACATCACCGATAAGCGCTGCGCCTGGACTCAGGAAGAAGTTGAAGCATGGCTCGATAAGCGCAAAGCAGAAAGCCCGGCAGAGTATGGCGGAAAAAAGCCACCGGTTGATCAGCGAGTTTATCGCCCGGTCAGCAGTGCAGCATGAAAGCGTTAAGCAGGCACTGGAATAAGTGGTCAGGATGGTACTGGTTCCTGACCTCTATCGCCGCCTGGCTTTGGCTGCTGGCGGTTATATTTCGAGAGGGCTGGATACGATGAAAAAAATGACAAAACTCCAGAAATACCACGCTGACTACGTTTCAATGAAGCGCGTGGAAAAGGTTCTTGCTGTGACGCCTGAGGCAGTAGAGATCGAGAAGCGGGCAATTGAGCGAGAGAAAAGTGGTCATTATCGGATTGCTTCCCGCCTTTGGCTGGAATGCATGGATGCTGCCAGCGGTGAAGTTGAGCGTGCGCGGATCGCTGCACGCCGGGATCAATGCATCACGAAAGGAAACGGCCTCCGTCGTGGAGATTACAGCGGAATTTGTTGTCGTGGGGTGGTTTATGACTGATTTCACCGGAAGTAATACGCCTGCAGATAAGCGCGATTTATGGCGTACGCCACAGGCGATATTTTCCGCGCTTGATGCTGAGTTCTGCTTCCAACTGGATGCCGCCGCAGCGCCGCATAATGCACTTTGCCGCAGGTTTATAACCGAAGAGCAGAATACACTGGTAACGCCGTGGGCTGATTACATGTCCATTCCGGGCCACGTCTGGATAAACCCGCCGTACAGTGACATCATGCCTTTCGTGATGAAAGCGGCCGCCGAAAGCAAAAACCAGATTGGCACTGTTATGCTGGTACCGTCCGATACATCTGTAGGCTGGTTCAGAGAAGCGATCCAAACCACCAGCGAGGTGCGATTCATCACCTCCGGTCGGCTGGCCTTCATCAGTCCTGTAACCGGAAAGCCAGTAAGCGGCAATAATAAGGGTTCAATGCTGCTCATCTGGAGGCCGTACCCACGCACACAATGCGATTTCACTACCGTTGAGCGTGATGTTCTAATTGAGTTTGGTATCGCAAGATTAGCGCGTCGAGAGGCGGCTTAATCATTTCCTTCCAGCCACTTTTCAAATTTCGACGGGGAGAACGGAACCAGATCGGTGTGCTCCCCGTTAATCCATGCATCAACCATATCAGCCCACTGTTGCAACATGTACGCGCGCTGCCTGGCATACTCCGCTTTGTTATATACCGCACGGACGCCCTTCTGCTCATGCGCCAGCGCCTTTTCAATCCAGTCTGATGGGTAGCCCGCCTCATGCAGCAACGTACTGGCTGTGCGGCGCAGGTCATGCACGGTGAAGTCCTGTATCTTCTCACCGTCTTTGTTTATGGCTTCCACAGTGCGGTCTATAAGTGAGTTCAGGGCGGCGTTCGATAGCGGCTTGCGGAAGTTGTAGCGGCCCGGCACCAGGTATTCGCTTCCTCCAGCACACATCTGCAACCCCACCAGCAAGTCCTGCGCCTGTTTTGGCAAATAGATCACATGTGACCGGCTTCCTTTCATCCTGTCTGACGGTATCGTCCACGTCAATTTCTTGAAATCAATCTCAGGCCATGTTGCCTGGATGAATTCGTTCTTGCGGACCAGCGTCAGCAGTACCAGCTTGAGAGCCATCTTCATAGTGCCCATTGCGCCGATGTCTTCCAGCGCACGGAAGAAAATGCAGATCTCATCAGGAGAGAGTGTCCGCTCGCGCGGCTTAAACATGGCAATGGATGATGGTTTTATATCTGCTGCGGGATTAAACAGGCCATGGCCACGGTCGTTTGCATGCCGGTATACGCTGCTGATTATCTCCCTGGCCTGAACCGCCGTCGCCCGCCCGCCACGCTCAACGATACGGTCGCACAGGTCACGCACCATGGACGTTGTGATTTCCGACATAACCTTGTTGCCGAGTACCGGCATAATGTCGCGATCAATTACGGCCTGTTTCATATCTCTTGTACTGTCCGCCAGCACTACGTGCTTCATATAACTGTCGGTATGTACCGCGAATGTCTCAGCCCCCTGTATCTTCCTGATACCGTCACGTTTCGCCGCAGCAGGCGACTGTCCTGCTTTCAGCAGCTTTTTGGCGGCAATGAGTTCTTCGCGCGCTTCTGCCAGGCTGATACCGTCACGCCCGTACTGTCCGATCACCAGCGTTTCCCGGCGGCCATTAATGCGATAGTCATACCGGAACGAGACAGAGCCTGACGTTAGGACAGCTACATAGAGCCCGTCACGGTCAGTAACTTTGTAGAGTTTGTCTTGTGGCTTGAGGTTTTTTAGTTTGGTATCGGTAAGCACTTTTCACCCGTATAGCATCCATGATAAAGACGGTATGAGAGTATACCTTAAGGGTAATACCGTCACCTGTACCGACGAAAAAAGTGAGGTAGAGTGAATAGATATGAATACATAAAAACAAAAACCCTCTGTAAAAACAGAGGGTTAATGATGCATTTGAATAGGTATGATTAGCTATGAGCTAGCTGTTGATCATTCCCACTCGATCGTTGCTGGCGGCTTACCGCTGATGTCATACACCACGCGGGAAATTCCGTTCACTTCGTTGATAATGCGGTTGGACACGCGGCCCAGGAAGTCATACGGCAGGTGCGCCCAGTGTGCGGTCATAAAGTCGATGGTTTCGACGGCACGCAGGGAAACAACCCAGTCGTACTTACGGCCATCGCCCATAACGCCTACGGAACGAACCGGCAGGAACACGGTGAACGCCTGGCTCACTTTGTTGTACAGGTCAGCTTTGTGCAGTTCTTCAATGAAGATAGCATCCGCACGACGCAGCAGGTCGCAGTACTCTTTCTTCACTTCGCCCAGCACGCGAACACCAAGGCCCGGCCCCGGGAACGGATGACGGTAGAGCATGTCGTACGGCAGGCCGAGTTCCAGGCCAATTTTGCGCACTTCATCTTTGAACAGTTCGCGCAGCGGTTCTACCAGGCCCATCTTCATCTCTTTCGGCAGGCCGCCCACGTTGTGGTGAGATTTGATGACGTGTGCTTTACCGGTGGCAGAGGCCGCAGATTCGATAACGTCTGGATAGATAGTGCCCTGCGCCAGCCATTTCACATCTTCCAGTTTCAGCGCTTCTTCGTCGAACACTTCAACGAAGACGCGACCGATGATTTTACGTTTCGCTTCCGGGTCATTCTCGCCAGCCAGTGCGTCGAGGAAGCGTTGCTCACCTTCAACGTGAACAATATTCAGGCCAAAGTGGTCGCCAAACATGTCCATCACCTGCTGCGCTTCATTCAGACGCAGCAGGCCGTTATCGACAAAGACACAGGTCAGGTTTTTGCCGATTGCGCGGTGCAGCAACATCGCGGTAACAGACGAATCCACACCGCCGGAGAGGCCGAGAATCACTTTGTCATCGCCAACCTGCTCGCGGATGCGGGCTACAGCGTCGTCGATAATTTTTGCCGGTGTCCACAGCGCTTCACACTGGCAGATATCGCGAACAAAACGCTCAAGCATACGCATGCCCTGACGGGTATGAGTCACTTCCGGGTGGAACTGCACGCCGTAGAAGCGTTTTTCTTCGTTCGCCATAATCGCGAACGGACAGGTTTCAGTGCTGGCAACAGTGACGAAGTCAGCCGGGATCGCGGTGACTTTGTCGCCGTGGCTCATCCAGACATCCAGCAGCGGTTTGCCTTCCGGCGTCAGGGAGTCTTCGATACCGCGCACCAGCGCGCTGTCGGTCAGCACTTCAACCTGCGCGTAGCCGAATTCACGCTCAGAAGAGCCTTCCACATGGCCGCCAAGCTGCATGGCCATGGTCTGCATGCCATAGCACACGCCGAATACCGGTACGCCCGCTTCGAAGACATACTGCGGTGCACGCGGGCTGTTTTCTTCAGTGGTGCTTTCCGGGCCGCCGGAAAGAATGATGCCGCTTGGATTGAATTCACGGATTTGTGCTTCAGTAACATCCCACGCCCACAGCTCACAGTAGACGCCCAGCTCACGCACGCGACGAGCAACCAACTGGGTGTACTGAGAACCGAAATCGAGAATAAGAATGCGATGCTTATGAATATTGTCTGTCATTTGACGATTGTTCCGAGGCAAGTGAAACAGAGTAAATAAATCGCCCGACGCGGAGTCGGGCGAAGAAAATCAGGAACCCAGACGGTAGTTCGGGGATTCTTTAGTGATGGTCACGTCGTGAACGTGGCTTTCCTGAATGCCCGCACCGCTGATGCGTACGAATTCAGCTTTAGTACGCAGCAGGTCAATCGTACCACAACCGGTCAGGCCCATACAGGAGCGCAGGCCGCCCATCTGCTGGTGGATGATCTCTTTCAGGCGACCTTTGTAAGCCACGCGGCCTTCGATACCTTCCGGTACCAGTTTGTCGGCGGCGTTATCGCTCTGGAAGTAACGGTCAGAAGACCCTTTGGACATCGCGCCCAGGGAGCCCATCCCACGATAAGACTTGTAAGAACGGCCCTGGTAGAGCTCAATTTCACCCGGGGATTCTTCGGTACCGGCCAGCATGGAACCGACCATAACGGCGGCTGCACCTGCGGCGATGGCTTTCGCGATATCACCGGAGAAACGAATACCGCCGTCGGCGATAACCGGGATACCGGTGCCTTCCAGCGCTTCAACCGCGTCGGAAACCGCGGTGATCTGCGGAACACCTACACCGGTAACAATACGGGTAGTACAGATGGAGCCTGGACCGATACCTACTTTAACCGCGCTGCAACCCGCCTCAGCCAGTGCGCGAGCGCCTGCGCCCGTTGCAACGTTACCGCCGATGATTTGCAGGTCAGGATATTTTGCACGGGTTTCACGAATACGTTGCAGAACGCCTTCGGAGTGGCCGTGTGAGGAGTCAATCAGCAGGACGTCAACGCCTGCGGCAACCAGCGCATCAACACGCTCTTCGTTGCCCGCGCCCGCGCCAACCGCCGCGCCTACGCGCAGACGGCCATGTTCGTCTTTACAGGCATTCGGTTTACGTTCTGCTTTCTGGAAATCTTTAACGGTGATCATGCCGCGCAGATGGAAGCTGTCGTCAACAACCAGCGCTTTTTCAACGCGTTTTTCGTGCATTTTCGCCAGAACCACTTCGCGGGTTTCGCCTTCACGCACGGTAACCAGACGCTCTTTCGGCGTCATGTAAACGCTGACCGGCTGGCTGAGGTCTGTCACGAAACGCACATCACGACCGGTGATGATCCCTACCAGCTCATAGTCTTCGGTCACAACCGGGTAACCGGCAAAACCGTTGCGCTCGGTCAGCTCTTTCACTTCGCGAAGCGTCGTGGTCGGCAGAACGGTCTGCGGGTCGGTGACAATACCGGATTCATGTTTCTTCACGCGCCTCACTTCTTCAGCCTGACGCTCGATAGACATGTTTTTGTGGATAAAGCCGATGCCGCCTTCCTGCGCCAGCGCGATAGCCAGGCGAGCTTCAGTCACGGTGTCCATTGCCGCAGAGAGCATAGGAATATTCAGGCGAATAGTTTTCGTCAGTTGGGTGCTGAGGTCAGCAGTATTCGGCAGAACGGTGGAATGAGCGGGAACAAGGAGGACGTCGTCAAACGTCAGAGCTTCTTTAGCGATACGTAGCATGGGCAATATCTCGACCAGAGTGGTTAATAAATATTGCCGTGGCATTATACAGAGCGTAATCGGTTGCATCCACCTTTTTTTGCAAATAATGCTTGCGCTCCCCGGTCAGCACGTTACTATCGATTGAATAACCTGCTGATTTAAAGTTTGATCTCGCTCACATGTTACCATCTCAATCCCCCGCAATTTTTACGGTTAGTCGCCTGAATCAGACCGTCCGTTTGCTGCTTGAGCAGGAGATGGGACAAGTGTGGATCAGCGGCGAAATTTCTAACTTTAGCCAGCCCTCTTCCGGGCACTGGTACTTTACCCTCAAAGACGATACCGCCCAGGTGCGCTGTGCAATGTTCCGCAACAGCAATCGCCGGGTGACCTTTCGCCCGCAGCACGGGCAACAGGTTTTAGTTCGCGCCAATATTACGCTCTACGAGCCGCGCGGCGACTACCAGATAATCGTCGAGAGCATGCAACCTGCCGGTGAAGGTTTGTTGCAACAAAAGTACGAACAGCTTAAAGCGAAGCTGCAGGCAGAAGGGTTGTTCGACCAGCAACTGAAGAAATCGCTTCCCTCCCCTGCGCACTGTGTGGGTGTCATCACCTCAAAAACCGGTGCCGCACTCCACGATATTTTGCACGTGTTAAAACGTCGCGACCCTTCCCTGCCGGTGATTATTTACCCTACTGCCGTTCAGGGCGATGATGCACCAGGGCAAATCGTTCGCGCCATTGAGCTGGCGAACCTGCGCAACGAGTGCGATGTGTTAATTGTTGGACGCGGGGGCGGCTCGCTGGAAGATTTATGGAGCTTTAACGACGAACGGGTCGCGCGGGCGATTTTTGCCAGCCGCATCCCGGTGGTCAGCGCTGTTGGGCATGAAACGGATGTGACCATTGCCGACTTTGTGGCCGATTTGCGCGCGCCCACACCGTCTGCGGCCGCCGAGGTCGTGAGCCGCAATCAGCAAGAGTTGTTGCGTCAGGTGCAATCTGCGCAGCAGCGTCTTGAAATGGCAATGGATTATTACCTCGCCAACCGCACGCGACGCTTCACACAGATTCATCATCGGTTACAACAGCAGCATCCACAATTAAGGCTGGCGCGTCAGCAGACCACACTCGAACGTCTGCAGAAGCGAATGCGTTTTGCGCTGGAAAACCAGTTAAAGCGGGCGGGTCAGCAACAGCAACGCCTTAGCCAGCGCCTGAATAATCAAAATCCGCAACCGCGTATCCATCGCGCACAAACGCGCATTCAACAAGTTGAGTTTCGCCTTGCAGAGTTTCTTCGCGCCCAACTCAGCGCCACGCGCGAACGCTTTGGTAATGCGGTCACGCACCTCGAAGCGGTAAGCCCGCTCTCAACCCTCGCACGCGGATATAGCGTTACCAGTGCCGCGGACGGGGCGGTGCTAAAACAGGTGAAGCAGGTAAAAGCAGGCGATACCCTGACGACTCGACTGAATGATGGCGTGGTGATAAGCCAGGTCAGCGCCGTCACCCGCACGCGGAAGTCACGTAAGAAAACAACGAATCCATAAGCCTGGTCATATCTCTCTACATCGCATCCGGCACAGGAACCACTGTTAGGCCGGATGCGACATAAATATTACTGGAAGCAGGTTGCAAATCCCGGTGTACTCCCCGGCATGATACCGCAGTCCTGCGCGCCGGTGGTGCCAACAATCCCGCAATAGAGAGTACCCGAGCGGCTGCGCGATAAATACGGGAAGCTGGGGGACGTTGGCCATCCCAGATCGTTAAAGCGCGAATGCAGCGCCTGTAAATCCTCATATTCCGGTGCCTTATCCAACGTGCCGCACTGCCGGGCAATATCCCATTTATTTTTATCGACAGTATGTGCCAGCGCCCAGATTTCGTTATTCACCTCCGGCGTAGCCGCTGCAAATTCGTTCGGCGGCAATTCCGACTTCAACAATGGTCGTTGCAGCGTCTTGCCATTTTCCATCGCCGTATCACTCATATGCCCCCAGAAGTTCGCACTCGCCACATTCGGGCTGGTTACCACGGTGAAAATGACATCCATCGTGGCGGCAATACCGGTGTTATTGTCCAGCGTTACCGTCAGCGGCGTTTTATAGCCCGGGGTATTGTCCTGTTTAATCATAAACGTCGCCGTGCCGTCAGAGCCTGTGGTGCCCTGTATCGAATTACCGTTAGCGGCGAGCGTCGTCACGCCACCCGATGGCGGCTGAACCGTCAAATCGTCCATCTCGTCGACATTTCCGTACAGTGTCGCCCCCGGATTGCGCGGCATAGCGTCGCCGCGTTTCAGTGTAAAAGCCACGTTCGACACCGGTTTTCCGGCGCTGTCTTTGACCGTCACGGTAACCGGCATCGCTTCACCCTTCTTAACTTTCGCCGCCTGAGTACCCGCGTCGAACGCCGTTGAGGTGAGCGTTACGGTAGACACCGAGGCGTTAGGGTTCAGCAGACAAACCTGGAATGCGCGGCTTCGATCATTCTCATGAATCTGACCGTTATACAAATCCACAGACCTGCATCTTGCGCTGCCATTCACACTACTGTACTTACAATCAGTATCAAGCGCCCACCAGTCGTAGCTTGATGGCTGCACCGGCCAGCCCGTTTGCTCCATCATCGTACCGTTAGGGTAGCGATTATAGAGCGAGACGAGCTGGTCAGACGTCGGATAACGCGACTCGTCACACGCCTGAACTTGACCATTGTGCTCATTTACCGTCGGCATGATCCAGGTCTCATTGTTGATAATCTTGCTGGTCACCCCCGATGGATTAGCGAATTCAGCCCGGATTTTTGGACGTTCTAATACGCTGCCGTCGGCCGCCGTCACTGTTTCTGGCATATGCCCCCACATATTTGCCACACTGACGTCCGGGCTGGTAATAACGGTGAAAATCGCGCTCAGGGTATTCGACGTTCTTCCACTGCCGTCATCAATTTGCGCCGTCAACGGGATACGCGTTCCGTTTCCCTTATATATCTGGCGCAAAATAAAGGTAATCGTACCGTCAGCACCGGTCATGCTGTAATACTTATTGTTGTCGCTAAAATAACCGCTTGAGTTATTGTAACTATCCAGGACATAAATCGACTTACCCTGATTGGTGATGTAGCCTTTGTTTGTGTCATTGATAATACGAGGCACCGTAACACCGTGATTCAGTGTAAACGGCACATAAGCTTTGGGATTTCCCAGCGAATCACGGGTTGTAACCGTCATCGTGATTTGATCCCCTGAAGTGTTATAATCCGTTCTGGCTTTTACGCCCTCAATATCATCGTATTTTGCGGCCTGGGCTGAGCTTAACTCGATAGTGCTCACCTTCGGATTCTCTGTCGTCTGGCACATCAGATAGCCCATTGTGGTTAACGGCACGCTGCTGCTGGTGACTTTGGCGAGATCCACAAATTTATATTTACGATCGCCGATACTGTTTTTGTCAGGCGTACTGGAGTCGTATGTTTTCAGAACCGGCCAGCCGTCAACTTTATGCCCTTCCCAACTGCCGGCAAGCGTCAGCAGAGCCTCCTCGGAAGGAATAAAACTTTCGCCACAACCATTGTCGTTAGTACTTGCAGCCTGCGCTTCAGTAAACAATGCCCAGGATTCATTATCCTCCTCAGGCGATTTACGATCGGTGGAGGGGCTGCCTGTTAACTCAGCAAAAAGGAGTGGACGTCTGAACGTCAGCCCGCCTGCTGACAATGTTTCCGGCATATGGCCCCACATTTTCGCCTTATCGGAGTCCGGGCTGGTGACTACAGTAAAAATGGTGTCCATAGAAGCCTGAATTGTTGGGTCGATATAGAGCCCCGCGATGATTGCCGTTTTGGTGCCATGGGTATCCGGACGCGTGATAGTCAATGTTTTCGAACCATTACTGTCGGTGATACCTGCAAACGTAGCGGCCGTGTCATTCAGTGCTTCGCCATTAACAACGACCGAGGAGACAATACCATCGCCGCTGCCTGCGATATGTTTCTCTTTCTGACGGGTAAAACCATCACCACGGTTGATGGTAAACGGCATCTCCGGCATCGGGTTGCCCGCCGCGTCTTTCACCGTGACCTTAAGCTGCAAAGTTTCGCCTTTTTTTAGCTTCGCGGCATTAAGCGCGCTATTCCACTGCGCTTGATCCACCACTTCCAGCGTGATGCTGGCCGCCGGAGCATTCGCCGTAGCGAGGCAGCTCATATAGGCTGGCGCGGTATTATTGGTTACCAGCGAACCATTATTCAGCCATTCGACAAACAGGTGCGGCGTTTTATCGGCGGGGGTACTGCTCCAGTACTCCTCTCGTTGGGTCGGCCAGCCGTGTACAGTTTGAATCGTATTGCTACTGTTAGCGTCATACAGTGAAGCCAGTTGCGCCCTGCGCGGCACCATGTTGGCTCCGCAGCCGCCTGCATCGGTATTCAGGACATCCGCCTGTGCCACGCGCGTCCAGAGCTCGTTATTTTCGGTAAGCGTGCTCTTTTCATTTGCCACCTCCGCGGCAAGTTTTGGACGCCTGAAAACCAGGGAACCCACGGTAATCGTGTCATCCATATGGCCCCACATCTGTGCGCCAATAACATCCGGGCTGGTCGGGACGGTAAACACGGTATACAACTTAACGCTATTGGGAATGGCTGAATGAATTGGCGTTATGATTAGCGGCGTTCTTAACCCAACGCCCTGCGGCTGCTCAATAACCACTGTCGCGACGCCCTGCGCGTCCGTAATACCGGAATAGACCGCTGAAGGCTGCGAAGCGCCATACTGCACGCCGTTCATCGTCAGCGCGCCATTAGAGGGATCCGTATAACCCGCAGCCTTCCCGGCCCGGTTGAGGCCAATATCTTTAGTAATGGTAAAATCGGTAAAAGGGACAGGCTCATCGTTGGATGCATTGACGGTACGCACCGTCATGGTGATTTTTTCTCCCACCTTCGCTTTCGCTACCGTCGAACCTGTTTCGACATTCTTGTCCGTCGTCACCACGACGCGCGACACCAGTTCGTTGGCAGAACAGGTAAGGTAATTTGTTTTCAGACCGGAATAGCTATCAATGTTGCCGTTGCTCAGATCGACCGAATCATGGGAGTCAGGTTTTTCCACCGCGCTCAGATAATCATTATTTGCCGTTGGCCAGCCGTATTCGGTGGCAATGGCATTACCCGGGTTTGCGGAATAGAGGCTTTGCAGCGAGCTTTTAGCCGGGATTTGGCCTTCCCCGCACTCTGCCACCATGCTGCTTCCCTGATCAAACAAGGCCCAATCTTCATTGTGTTCCCGCACAGAGCCAACTTCATTCGCCGTTTCTTCCGCGAGGCGCGGGCGTTTGAACAGGTTGCCTCTTGCAATGATACCGTTGCCCATATGCCCCCACATGCGGGCCTGCGGCACGTCCGGGCTGCTGACAACGGTAAAAATCACGTCTTTCGCGTCAGAGGCGGTAAAATTACTGCGCATTTGTGCCGTAATGCGCGTTTTCACCCCCGCCCCACCAGAGTTGCTCAGCACCAGCGTCGCCTGGCCGTTAACATCGGTGATGCCCTCATAGTTATGCGAATCCACTTTTCGCAAATCGCTGTTGCCGGTTATCTGCACCGGATGCGCTTCCCACTCAGCGTTGGTTTCGCCCTTACGGTTGACGCCGTTATCCAGGTGCAGCGTGAAATAGTAGTACGGCAGCGGTTGGTTATTTTCTTTTTTATCGGTAATGGTCAACACCATGGTGGTTTCATCGCCAACCGCTACTTTTACCGCCTGTAAGTCCGAATCAAAATGTTCTGGGGTTAAGGTCAGTTCAGGGTCAACTTCCGGTGCCTCCTTATCCACACAACTCACCAAAAACTTTGCGTTATCAGGCTGTTGCGTTTCGCTACGGTTGGAAACGTCCGCCGCATGGTGCTGGCCGGTCATACCGGCGAGTGACGACCAGTAATAATCCCCCTGCATCGGCCAGCCCAGCACTTCCTGAATGGAAGTGGGGATCACCGTCGCCAGCGCGCCGAACTGGCGCATACCCGGCAGAATATCGCAGTGATTATCGGCCCCGCTCCAGGCAAACGTCGACCAGGTTTCGTTATGATCGATAACCGTGCCGTCTTCATTAGAGACCTCCGCCGCCAGTTTCGGACGGGTGAAAGTATACTCCTGAGCCTTTACCGTCTCCGCCATATGGCCCCACATATTGGCCTGGGGGATGTCCGGGCTAGTGAGGACGGTAAAAATAACCGCCGTCTCGCTGAATTGGGAAATACCAGGCAAACTGACGGTAAGCGGCGTTTTTGTCCCCGGGCCGCGGGGCTGCGTCACGCGGAGGGTTGCTATGCCGCTGGCATTCGTGGTGCCATGATATTCCGTTGCCGTGGTGCTCAGTTCGGTGGTCTCGACAACCACTGGGCCTGTGTTATTCACTGCATCCTGGCGGTTTTTCGCATCACTGCGTTTAATGATAAAGGGGAGATTGCCCGCAACGTTTCCCGCGCAGTCGTAGGTTGTCACCGTGAGCGTAATGGTGTCGCCAACCTTAGCCTTTGCCGCCTTCAGCGTGTCATCAAATCCCGTCGCGCTCACCGTGACTAAATCGCCCTTTGCAGCCGCAATGTTTAGCTTCACCTGCTTCTCGCTTAACAAAACCGTACCCTTATTTGGTACGCCGGTAACGGTAAACAGATCCAGTACCGGTAGCGTTTGGCTTGAATCAAATTGAGGAATTGCAACAAGTTTCCGTCCCGCCAGGTTTTGTGCGCAGAATGAGCGATCCACGCGAGGCTGGGGATCTAACGGTACATCAGGCGTGGTGGCGTCGGCCCAGACCAGTGACACAGCGGGAAGCGTCTGATTCTCCCAGCGCAGGGCGGGAGGTGTAGAAAAGCGATCGCCTTCGATATCGCGCGGGTTAAGTAAAATCATGTTGCTTGCTGTTGCGTCGACGCTGAAATCTCCCGGCTTCGCGCTAAAAGCAACATCATGTTCTTCATCTGGAGAGAGCTGAATACTGCCCTGGTAAATCGGTACACTGGCGCTGTCGGCAAGTGGGGCAGAGCCATTAAATTCACCTGTAGATTCGGGGTACATCTGCCAGGCAGTATTAGCCTGTGCAAAATCCGACAGAAAAATAGCCGTCAGTAAGCTAATCAGAACGATAATTTTACCCGGTTTAAGACATATCGACATGCAAGGCACCCCAGCCGAAAAATTGCGATTTCAACCCCTTTTGGTTAGCCTCTGCTAAGCAAAAAAGGCTGAAAACAGCACTCCCTTGCGGGAATGCTGTTTGGCTATGATTAATGGTGTTTATAAATAATGGATAAGGTATATCCCTGAACGCCATCGCCGTTATCCGGAATGGCCAGACCGGATTTACCATTACGATCGCCACCGTTAAGGCTGGTTTTCGCCGCGGTATTCGTTTGAGGAATAACGAGCTCATTATTATCGAAGCTGGAATTCGCAATGCCGCCAGCAGTGCCGAGTTGCTTACTGTTACCGTTGAAGACCCAGGCAAAGTCATAATTACCGGTAACATCAATATCACCCGTGCTCCACTTGCCGTCGCCATCTTCATCCGAGAACAATTTGGCCACATAGGTTTTATTAAGCGCAATCGGTGTACTGCCGCCAATAAGGTTGGTATTGGTGCCTTTCTCGAAGATAGCAACTTTCAGATTCTGGTTCACAACCGGGCCAGGATCGACATTATCGTCGTCACTACCACCACCGTTAGCCGTCGTAATATCCAGTAAACTCAATGCGGTTCCCTGATAAGGATTACCGGTTTGCGTCGTAGCCTGAATTTCGACGCCAATATAGCGTCCACGATCGCTATCCGTGATTTTATAGCTCGATTTTCCAGCTGCTGACGTGATCTCTTGTTTATCGGTACCGGCATTATCGCTATAGCTAAACCATTTAATGGTCTCCGTGGTAGCGCCATCGTTGCCTTTTGCTCCGGCATCCACGTCTTCTTCGGTATCGCCAATATCCCAGCCTAAAGTGATGGTATCGCCAACATAAAGTCGTTTATCGTTTTCACTCCCTTGCGGGCGCGCTCCCTGATTATCCGAAGTGACTTTAATGTGACCGGCGTCAGCCGAATTGATGCTTTTATCTCCACCCTCGCGATAAATCCACGGAATGGTACCCTGAAATTCTGCAGTTGCTCCGCTCGCAACCCAGGCAGCATCACCTGCCATGGCAGAAGGAACGGCGCAATATCCGGCCACCATCAGTGCTAACGTGGCTTTTCTCAACCCACGTTTCATATGAGGTTTCATTAAACACTCTCCTTAGTTAACTTTCAGCGGTGGCCAGATCAGCCATTGCGCTGACCCTATTTCTTGCTGTAGCTCACCTGTAACCCGTATCCCTGCACCCCATCACCAGGCTGAGCGTTAAATTTCTTCGCGGCTTCACCATTGGTGGCGGGTATCACAATATCTTCATTGGCCGTTTTAGCCTGTGCGCCCGTCTCGCCGTGGGCGCTCTGCCCGGTAAACTCCCAGCGATAGTCATATTGTTTCATCTCTTCATCTGTCAGTTTTTCTGACTGCTGAAACACACCGTCTTTGTTGGAATCGCGCCACAAAACAAACCGATAGGTGCTATTAAGGGGAAGCGGTTCTTTATCGTTACCAATCAGATTGACCGGCTTGTCTGCACCAATCCGATAGATAAAGGCATTGAGCCCGCCAATATCTGAGCCAATAAAGGTGACATCGACATAATTACTGTCGTCATACGGCGCGGCTTTCGCCTTCCAGCGGAAGGTTCCCGGCAGGGTACTTGAGAGGGTTACCGTCCCTTTCTCTTTATCCTGTTTGGCGATAAAGACGCAGGGGTTGTCCGTTGAACAAGGCTTGTTGGTGAGCGTGACTTTCTTATCTTGCGTATCATAAAGCTGAGGAGACAGGTTATCTTCCGGCAGCGCATCGCCGTTACGATCGGTGTCATCACCGAAGCTATCAGTAACGTCGAGATCCATCACCACACCATCTACACCATCCGCCTGCGCGCTGGCTTCATGGCGATGATTGTTTTCTTCAGGCACGTCAGCGATGTTATTGACGATGAGTTCAATTTTACGATCCTGCTGAACCGTAATTTCCACCACGCCAGAGTTCTGCCGATTCCCCTTCTCATCTTCCAGAGCCAGACGTACTCGCCAGGTGTTCAGTTTTTCCTGTTCTGCTTTATCGGAACTGTACTGCCAGGCCGGAAGCACAAGATTCCAGTGATTGTTATTCCCGTCAGTAAGGGTATTTTCTTTTATGACCGGCATGACCAACGTTCGGGCGGCGTTGTTCTTTGCCTGCCAGGAGGCGGCGACGATCTTATAGTGATGATTGATAAGCGCATTTATCGTCCATTTGCATTTTTCCAGACCAATTGCTTCTTCGGGCGTATCTTTAATGACACATTCGGGATGCGTATTGGTGGTATCCGCTTTCAACCACAGAGTGACGTCCAGTGGATCTTTTTCTTTATATTCCAGAACAATGAAATTGTTACGCTCAACAAAGTCCAGCCGGCTACCCATCAGCGAATGGGCTGCACTCACATTGTCAGAATCAAGCTGTTCTTTAAGAGGAACACCGAATTGATAGGTCAGGGTTGCGTTAACGCTAATGTCAGTATTATCGCCGGTGCCGGCCTTGAAATCCGTACCGACAGAGAGTAGCGGAACGGGCTGATATTTCAGACCAACCGTCACGGCATAAGGATCTTTCTCAAGATTATCTGTGCCAAAAAGGGCAACTTCATCGCCATAATACTGCTCGAAAACAATTTTACCGCCCAATTGTGGATAGGATGGCAACCAGGCTTCCGCACGAATATCCCACCCCCGCGCGGGACGCTCTTCATAGAAGTCAAAATCCTCTGAGTCTTGCCAACTGGAAAGGGGATGATAATAGTTCCCGGAGAATTTTAAATAATCCGTCCAGGCTTCCGCTCCTAACCCTAAACGACGGTGCCCTCGGGTAAAATCATAATCATAAAATATATTTCCACCCAGCAGCCACCTCTGAGTATTATGCCTTATGCCAAAACCCAGGTTACCTATCGTTCTGTCATCTTTTCGTTGAGCTGATAATTGACTAAATAATACGTTTTGTTGGTTATCATATAAGGGAACAAAATAATCCAGCGAACTCCCATCAAGATCGCCACCCTGACCAAGGGAGAGGTTTGAGCGAACCTTACCAAAAGGAGAGAGCGCCCCTTCAACCAAAGATTGCGCGCCGGACGTAACCTGCCCCTGGACATAGCTTCTGGCCTGCGACTCCAGAGCCTCTGGCGTCAGGTTATCAAAACCCTGAGTCGCGGAGTTAATAAAGTAGTCTGCGCCTTGTTCTTTAAGGGAATGTCCCTTGTCTTCTGGCGCTTCCTGCTGTGCCGCCTGACTGCCCAGATCGGGAAGAGATATTTCCATAATGGCCTTTTTCTCAGATACAGAAATATCAGATTCGGCATAAACCGTACCTGATAAAAGCATCAGTATCGTAAGGCGCATCCATTGCACAATAAATATTCCCGAAAGAAAATTTTAACGTACCAATTTTAATTCCCTGCGGAAATAAGTAAAACGAATTTGTCTCTAAATGAATGCCTAAAAATCATAAAACATGATAAAGAGCAAAGATGTCATCATCAAACAATATAAATACCATATAATAATGCCAGATATATTTATTTAAAAAATACCCGGCATTTTATTAATTAACAGAACCATTAATTCACGCAGGAATACGATATTCCACGCGTTTACGTGAAATCAACCCATGTCCGTTCTGGCAGAAATAATCTACCGCGCCGCAGGCTTTCAACACCTGTAACGGTAGATGGCAGTCAGGGCAACAGGCTTGCAGTTCAACATCGTTACCGCAGGATGGGCATTGCGCATGGGCGCCGTCCTGCTCCAGCAGGTGCTGACATTTAGGGCAGTGCAATTCCATAGAAGCTCCTTAATAATAATGGCCTCATAAAGAGGCCATCGATTAGTAATTACTTACTTTTCTTAATGTGTTTAATGAGACGCTTACGCTTACGCATCTGGGTGGGGGTCAGCGTATTGCGCTTATTCGCATACGGGTTCTCCCCTTCCTTGAACTGGATACGAATCGGCGTACCCATGACATCCAGCGACTTGCGGAAGTAGTTCATCAGATAACGCTTGTAGGAATCCGGCAGGTCTTTCACCTGGTTGCCGTGAATCACCACGATTGGCGGGTTATAACCGCCGGCGTGGGCATATTTCAGTTTCACGCGACGGCCACGCACCAGCGGCGGCTGGTGATCTTCCACCGCCATAGTCATGATACGGGTCAGCATCGCGGTGCCAACACGACGCGTCGAGCTGTCATAAGCTTCACGTACGGATTCAAACAGATTACCCACACCGCTGCCGTGCAGTGCAGAGATAAAGTGCACGCGCGCGAAATCGATAAAGCCCAGACGGTAGTCCAGCGTCTCTTTCACCTGCTCTCTGACTTCGTTGCTCAGGCCATCCCATTTGTTGACCACAATAACAAGTGAGCGCCCACTATTCAGGATGAAGCCCAGCAGCGACAAATCCTGATCGGAGATACCTTCACGGGCATCAATGACCAGCAGCACCACGTTAGCGTCTTCAATCGCCTGCAAAGTCTTGATGACGGAGAATTTCTCGACCACGTCGGTTATCTTGCCGCGTTTACGCACACCGGCGGTGTCGATGAGCACGTATTCACGCTCGTCGCGCTGCATCGGGATGTAGATACTGTCACGCGTCGTACCCGGCATGTCATAGACCACTACGCGGTCTTCGCCGAGAATACGGTTTGTAAGTGTAGACTTACCTACGTTCGGGCGACCGACAATCGCCAGCTTGATAGGCAGCGTTGTCGGGTCGAAATCATCTTCCGGCTCTTCCAGCGCTTCGCCGTTCTGCTCCGCTTCAAATTTCGCCCAGTACTCCGCGTCTTCGTCTACTTCTTCCGGCGGGTTCACGTCATCAACAAACGGCAGCAACACGTGTTCCAGCAGGCTGGTCACGCCGCGACCATGGGAGGCAGCAATCGGGTAGATATCACCCAGACCGAGCGACCAGAAATCAGCGATGGCCTGATCGGCATCAACGCCGTCCGTTTTGTTCGCCACCAGGAAGGTCGGTTTTTCACGGGAACGCAGATGTTTGGCGATCGCTTTATCCGCCGGCATCAGTCCGGCGCGCGCATCGACCATAAACAGCACCACGTCAGCCTCTTCAATCGCCAGCAGCGACTGCTCCGCCATACGGGTTTCCACGCCCTCTTCCGTACCGTCGATACCGCCGGTATCGATACAGATAAACTCACGGCCTTCCACTTCAGCACGACCGTATTTACGGTCACGAGTCAGACCCGGGAAATCCGCGACCAGCGCATCACGAGTGCGCGTCAGGCGGTTAAATAGCGTGGATTTTCCAACGTTAGGGCGCCCGACAAGCGCGACCACAGGAATCATGTTAAAGCCTCATTAACTCAAAATTTGCTTTGCCTGGTGGCGTATCGCCATCGGGCACAAAAACAATAATAATAAAAATAGCAAACGGCCCCTGATTCAACAGGAGCCGTTATTCACTGAATCACCGTACTATTTTAACGCGTAATCGCGTACAGCGTACCGTCTTTTGCCTGAATCAGCAGTTTGCCATCGGCAACAACCGGCTCAGTCAGGAAGCCAGAGCTGTCCACTTTTTGCTGAGCAACAAAGCGGCCATCTTCGGTGTTAATCCAGTGCATGTAACCTTCGCTATCGCCAACCACCAGGTTGCCGTTATACAACGCTGGCGCTGTCAGCAGACGGTGCAGCAGATCGCTTTGCGTCCACAACGTTACGCCGCCGTCAGTGGTGAGCGCCAGCAGGCGGTCATTCTGATCGACCATGTAGATGCGGTTGCCATCGACGATGAAATCATTCACCGAGCCCAGCTCGCGTTTCCACAGGATCTGGCCGCTGCGCAGATCCAGCGCGGTCAGGTTACCGTTATACGCCAGCGCGTAAACGACGCCATTGGCGATAACCGGCGTGGTGTCGACATCGCTCAGACGATCAATTTCAGTGTTACCCGTTGCCTGAGAGATACGTTGCTGCCAAATCAGCTGGCCCTGCTGCATCAGCACGGCGCTAACGCGGCCGTTATCACCGCCCACAATCGCTGCACCGTAAGCAACAGCCGGAGCGGATTCACCGCGCAGAGACAGCGCTGGCATATCCAGGTTGACAGTCCATTTGATCGCGCCGTCTGCTTCGTTCAGCGCCTGCAACTGACCGTTGCTGGTGTGAACCAGCACCAGACCATCGCTGACAACCGGACGAGAGAGCACTTCACCCGCCATAGCCGTCTGCCAGGTGATGGAACCATCGCCAGCGTCCAGAGAATAGACTTTCGCTTTTTCACTGCCGACATAAACGTGACCGCCAGAAACGGTCAGGCCGCCGGAAAGCAGCGCAGGTTTACGAGACAGCCAGCCATCTTTTTCCGCCAGATCGACAGACCAGACTTCTTTGCCGTCATCGGCGTTCACCGCTTTAACGGTACCACGACGGTCAGCCGCATAAACCACGCTGTCCGCATAGGCCGGATGCAGGTTGGAATAGAAGTTGCCAATTCCGTTACCCACCGACACATCCCATGCGGTAGAAGGTGTGAACTGGTTTTCAACCGTCGGCAGCGGGGACATTTTTACGATATCTTCTTCGCCGCTAAACCAGGAACAACCACTCAACAGAGTGACAGAAAGCAGTCCTGGCAAAAGTAATTTACGCAATTGCATCGGGTCCCTCTCAGATGGACAAATTATTAATTTTCATGCGCATCATTTCGCTGAGCGCAGGTGAAGCATCGCTTTTCGCCCCTGCTTCCCAGGCCGCGCGAGCGCCTTGTTTGTCACCTTTGCTGAGCAGAATTTCCCCGCGCAAATCGGCGACGATAGCCGTCCAGCCTTCGCCTTTAATGCTTTCAATGGTCTTCAGCGCCGCATCAGGCTGCTTCATTTGCAGCTGAACGCGAGCCAGACGCATGCTGATAACCGATTTCAGATTCTCATCAGAAGCCGCAGCTAAGCCCTGGTTCAGCTGTTTTTCCGCTTTATCCAGTTCATTTTTGTCTACGTATTGCTGAGCCAGTTCCAGCGAGGCGAAAGCACCGTAGGTGTTTTTCGATTCAGCCGCGAATTTCTCCGCGCCGGCCAGCGCTTCCGGTTTCCCTGAACTGAGAGAAGAAACGGCATTTTCATAGGCCTGTGAAGATTCACGCGCCGTATTCAGCTGATGGGACGTCCAGTAACGCCAGCCAACCAGCGCACCAATCCCTAAAATGACCCCAACGGCCAGGGCTTTACCGTTTTCGGCAAAGAAACGCTTAAGCGCGTCAACCTGGTCGTTTTCATTATTGTACATTTCCACGCAGTCCTTCTCCTGATAAAAATGTCCGGGAGATTAACCCAGAATAGTGCGCAAATGCGCGGCAACGCCGTCCTGCGTTACGGTTGTCTGTTCGCCAGAACGTAAATCCTTCACGACCACATTCGCTTGTGCGACTTCAGACTCACCTAACACCAGAGCAACGCGTGCACCCCATTTGTCCGCACGGGCGAACTGTTTCTTGAAGTTGCCGCCGCCGTGGTTTGTCATCAGTTTCACACCTGGAATGGCATCACGTACCTCTTCAGCCAGGCGCATTGCGGCGGACTGAGTATCGGCACCTGAGGCTACCAGGTATATATCGACAACAGGATCGCCTTTAAATTCCGGATTAACTGCCTGAACTAACAAAACAAGTCGTTCGAGGCCCATCGCGAAGCCCACCGCCGGAGTTGCGCGACCGCCCAATTGCTCAACCAGACCGTCATAACGCCCACCAGCACAAACGGTACCCTGCGAGCCCAGGCTGTTGGTCACCCATTCAAAAACGGTGCGGTTGTAGTAGTCCAGACCACGCACCAGACGCTGGTTGACGGTGTAAGCAATGCCTGCCGCATCCAGCAGAGCGCACAGCCCGGCAAAGTGTTCGCGAGAGTCATCGTCAAGGTAGTCACCGAGCGCAGGAGCATCATTCAGCAGCGCCTGAACGTCCGGATTTTTTGAATCCAGCACGCGCAGCGGGTTGCTGTACATACGACGTTTACAATCTTCGTCCAGCTTCTCTTTATGCTGTTCGAGGAAAGCAATCAGCGCATCACGATAGTTCGCACGCGCTTCGAGGGAACCGATAGAGTTCAGTTCCAGCGCCACGTGCTCTGAAATGCCGAGCGCGCGCCACCAGCGAGCGGTAAGCATAATCAGCTCGGCGTCAATATCCGGCCCTTGCAGACCAAACACTTCGCAACCCAACTGATGGAACTGGCGGTAGCGGCCTTTCTGCGGACGTTCATGACGGAACATCGGCCCGATATACCACAGACGCTGCTCCTGATTGTACAGAAGACCATGCTCGATGCCGGCGCGTACGCAGCCCGCAGTACCTTCCGGACGCAGGGTCAGGCTATCGCCATTGCGGTCCTCAAAGGTATACATCTCTTTTTCAACCACGTCGGTCACTTCACCGATCGCGCGTTTGAATAACGGGGTCTGCTCTACAATCGGCAAACGGATTTCACTGTAACCGTAGCTGCCGAGCACGTTTTTGAGTGTGCCTTCAATGCGCTGCCAGATGGCGGTCTCGCCAGGCAGATAATCGTTCATGCCGCGAATGGCTTGAATGTTTTTTGCCACGTTTATTCTCTTTATAAATATAAAAATGAACCCTCAGCGGATTACCCGCAGGGGTTCAATCATACACGGGAAGTTCGGGTCGTCATATACACTTCATCCTTCAAGTTGCCTCTGCGTTGGCTTGCCGTCTTGACGCAACCTGAATGATTTTATGTATACCTTGAGAACGCGGCCTTCCCATCTTGTTATTTTTCGACCTGCTGAACGTCGATGCGATTAGCTTCATCCAGAATCGTCGCCTTCGCACGAATGCGGGCTTCAAGCTGGTCAATCATATCGTTGTTATCCAGACGGTCTTTACGCACGCCATCTTCGTACAGGCCGCTTTTCTTATTACCGCCTGTTACGCCCAGCGTTGACACCAGCGCTTCACCCGGGCCATTCACCACGCAGCCGATAATGGAAACGTCCATCGGTGTGATGATATCTTCCAGGCGTTGCTCCAGCGCGTTGACCGTACCAATGACGTCAAATTCCTGACGTGAACAGGTTGGGCAGGCAATAAAGTTGATGCCGCGCGAACGGATGCGCAGGGATTTCAGAATGTCGAAACCGACTTTGATCTCTTCAACCGGATCGGCCGCCAGCGAAACGCGCAGCGTGTCGCCAATCCCTTCTGAAAGCAGTAATCCTAAACCGATCGCTGATTTCACCGCCCCGCTCCGGGCGCCACCCGCTTCGGTGATCCCCAGATGCAGTGGCTGATCGATCTGCTTCGCCAGCAAACGATACGACTCAACGGCGAGGAAAACATCAGAGGCTTTCACGCTGACTTTGAACTGATCAAAGTTCAGACGATCGAGGTGATCGACATGACGCATCGCGGATTCCAGCAGCGCCTGCGGCGTCGGCTCACCGTATTTTTCCTGGAGATCTTTTTCCAGAGAACCGGCGTTTACGCCAATGCGGATAGGGATATTTTTGTCGCGCGCGCAGTCCACAACCATGCGGATACGTTCTTCGTTTCCGATATTGCCAGGGTTGATGCGCAGACAATCGACACCGTATTCCGCCACTTTTAGCGCAATACGGTAGTCGAAGTGAATATCAGCCACCAGCGGCACGCTGACCTGCTGTTTGATGAGTTTGAACGCTTCTGCCGCGTCCATCGTCGGCACGGAAACGCGAACGATATCCGCTCCGACGCGTTCTAACGCTTTGATCTGATTGACCGTGGCTTCCACATCAGTGGTGCGCGTATTGGTCATCGACTGTACGGCGATGGGAGCCCCATCGCCAATCGGCACGTTCCCAACGTAAATGCGTTTCGATTTTCTACGTTGAATTGGAGCCTGGTTGTGCATGAAAAATCTCCCGCGTTGCCGTCTGTTACTGTGCCGGTGATTGTTCGGCATTCACGGTCAGACGCGCAACCTGGTTAGTTCTGATAAAACGACTCAGATCGACAGGTTTACCCTGATACTGGATCTGCACTGCAGCCGGCGCGCCAATTTTCAGTTTGTACGGCGCCTGGCCGACGAGATTCAAGTTACCATCTTTACGCTGCAAACCGCTGAACAGTTTTTTACCGGTCGCATCGGTAACTTCGAGCCAGCAATCCGCGGTAAAGTTCATTACCAGCGCATTGGGATCCACGGCTGGCGTAGCAGACTGAGCCGGATCGGTTGGCAGGCCTGTGGCAACCGGTGCGGTCGTTTGCGCGGTCGCGGCCGGGTCGACATTCGCCTGAGACGGCGCAACAACGGCATTATTCTGCGCGTCGGTTGCTGGCGCTGGCGTTGTTGTCTGCGCTGGCGTTTGCGTCGCGGCGGTATCAGCAGGAGCGGTCGTCGGTGCCGTCGCTTCAGGTGCGGCTGGCGCGCTGGTTGCACCAGTGTCCATTGGCACATCCTGAGAACCGGTATTGCTGCTGTTATTGAGTTCTACAGAGGATTGATCCGCCATAGTAGTGATCTCTTCCTGCTGCGCTTTGTGGTTTTGCCACCACCAAGCCACCGTAAGACCGACGACCACAAACAGCACCAGCCAGGTGAAGCTCATCAGCCAGCCATCACGTTTTTTACGACGTTTACCCAGCGAGAAGCTCTGCATCGGCGCGACTTTGGCGGCGCGAACCGGTGCCTGCTTTTCCATCATCGGCAGCAGTTCTTCTTCAGGAATATGAACGAGGCGAGCGTAAGAACGGATATAACCACGCAGGAATGTTGAAGCGAGTTCAGCGGGGGCTTTATCTTCTTCAATATCGCGAACGGTGGAAACCTTCAGGCATAACCGTTCAGCAACCGCCTGCTGGCTGAGTCCGAGTTGTTCACGGGCATTGCGTAAACGTGAGCCCGTGGTACGTGCATCTTGTTGATCAGGGTTGGTTTCAGTATTCATTCGCTACAACTGCTGGTTCGTGAAATTAAGACTCTGATGCAGACTACGCCTACACCGCGAAACATCCGATCGTTGACTTCGAACAGACAGGACAAGCTGCCCGGTTAGCGACCTCAAACAGCACCGAAGACGGTAGCGGCACTGTCATTCCAGGGCTACATACTGCCTCAATACTGGCGGAAACGCACCGTAATTATTAACCAGATCAGTACGTTTCGCCTAATCCTTGCCCATTTAACGTCGCGCACGCCATTTCTGCCGTGCGCGAAGGCAGGGTTACACGGCTTTTACGTCAATAGCCTCGCCCTGCATACGCTTACGCAGGGTACGTTTGGTACGGTCGATAACGTCGCCGGCCAGCTGGCCGCACGCGGCATCGATGTCATCACCTCGCGTTTTACGCACGATAGTGGTGAATCCGTACTCCATCAGTACCTTAGAGAAACGGTCGATGCGGCTGTTAGAGCTACGGCCATACGGCGCGCCCGGGAACGGGTTCCATGGAATCAGGTTGATTTTGCACGGCGTATCTTTCAGCAATTCGGCCAGTTGATGCGCGTGTTCAGTACCGTCATTGACATGGTCGAGCATCACATACTCGATAGTCACACGCCCCTGATTGGCGTTGGATTTTTCCAGATAACGGCGCACCGCCGCCAGGAAGGTTTCGATATTGTACTTTTTGTTGATCGGTACAATTTCGTCACGAATTTCGTCGTTTGGCGCATGCAGGGAGATCGCCAGCGCAACGTCAATCATATCGCCGAGTTTATCCAGTGCCGGAACGACGCCAGAGGTGGACAAGGTGACTCGACGTTTGGACAAACCAAAACCGAAATCATCAAGCATGATTTCCATTGCCGGGACGACGTTCGTCAGGTTCAGCAACGGCTCACCCATGCCCATCATCACCACGTTGGTGATAGGACGCTGACCGGTGATTTTAGCCGCGCCGACGATTTTCGCCGCACGCCAGACCTGGCCAATAATTTCCGAAACGCGCAGGTTACGGTTAAAACCCTGCTGCGCCGTAGAACAGAATTTACACTCTAACGCACAGCCAACCTGTGAAGAAACGCACAGGGTCGCGCGATCGTCTTCCGGGATATAAACCGTTTCAACGCGCTGATCGCCCACCGCAATCGCCCATTTGATGGTACCGTCTGAAGAGCGCTGCTCTTCAACCACTTCCGGCGCACGAATTTCAGCGACTTCTTTCAGCTTATTACGCAGAACCTTGTTGATATCGGTCATCTCATCAAAGTTATCGCTGCAGTAGTGATACATCCACTTCATGACCTGATCGGCACGGAAGGGTTTCTCGCCTAAGTCTTTAAAAAACTCGCGCATCTGCTGACGGTTGAGATCCAGCAGGTTAATTTTTCCATCTTTATTGGGAACCGCCGGGATGGCGCTCTCAGGCGTGACAATTTGTTCAGACATAATCTTTACCGGCCTCGTTGTTACACGTTATGGCCCCTGGAGGGTTAATAAAAAGAAACGCCCCGGGAGAGCGGTCTGCTCGTCCGGGGGCGTTGCATTGTACAAATTCTGGCGCACGGACGCCACGTCTGCACGTGACATTCGTAAAAATAATCATACCTGTCTCAACCGTAGCCTGATAAGTGAAGCGCCATCAGGTGTCATTCGTTGAAACTGCCGGATGGCGCTTCGCTTATCCGGCCTACAGGCTGATCAATTAGCGAGTGCGCGGGCAGACTTCGCCTTCACCGAAGAAGTAAGCGATTTCGCGCTGTGCAGATTCAACGGAATCGGAACCGTGGGTGCCGTTTTCGGTGAAGCTGTCAGCGTAATCTGCGCGCAGGGTACCTGCCAGAGCGTTAGCCGGGTTGGTCGCCCCCAGCAGATCGCGGTGACGCTGTACCGCATTTTCGCTTTCCAGTACGGAAACGACGATTGGGCCAGAGGTCATGAATTCAACCAGGCCGTCAAAGAACGGTTTGCCATCATGCTCCGCGTAGAAACCACGCGCCTGCTCAACGGTCAGATGCAGCATTTTCGTGCCAACGATTTTGAACCCTGCCGCTTCAAAACGCGCAAAGATGCTCCCAATAACGTTTTTTGCCACCGCGTTTGGCTTGATGATGGAAAAAGTACGTTCAATAGCCATGATTACCTCTAAAATGTGTTCTGTTGTTATGCATACATCGTATGACCTGGCGCGGATTATAATGAGACAAACTCGCCTTGCCTATGGACGAAGGTAACATTTTTTTAAAATAAAACGATGTTAGGCAACAAAGGAATTAGGCTTAATCACGCATGCCGTGAGAATGACGCTGACAAAACAGGCATCGTTTCGTAGTCGCGTTAAGCGACCAGAAGCGTTTATGACAGCAAACACAGTGTGATTCCGAGGCTATAAAATGTTGATGTTCTCTTTGTGAAACGAAAGGCATCAGAGTCAGCGCCTGATAGACGCAAACTGCGGCACAAGCGCCACAGCCTGTACACTTCACATCTTCAATAATCAGTTCTTCACCATTGAATATCATTAATTTTTGCGGACAGGCACGCCAGCAGGCTCCACACAGGGTGCATTTATGCTTGTCTATTGTTACCCGAAAATCACTCATCCAGGCCCACAATTGCCGCCAGCGACGTAAGCCTGGCTGAACTCTGGCAGATGCCGTCTTTTCAGGCCCCACATGAAAAAGTGCGCGTCGGGAAGTGTTAATTTTGCTTTGTGCGGGTCGTGAAAATGTCCACTCAGGCTGACCATATTCCCGAAGTCGAAGATTAAGCCTGGCGATTGCCAGCATCCATTGCGGATGGCGGAGCGGATCCATTTCGACGCCGCGGATATGATTTTCCACATGCCAAAAAAGCAGCTCTTCTACCGTTGGGGCAATCACGGAGAAAGGCGCAACCAGGATATGATCGCGAAAAAAACGTTTCTCCGTTTCTACGCCTTCGATCGCCTCGACCGGGCACACAAAAAGGCACGCTGCACATTTTACGCAGTGGTCATTGTCTACCACCAGTTTGCCATCTGCGCATGACAACGCCTGCGTCGGGCACACCCTGACGCAGGCGTCACACGAAGCGTAACGAAACTGGCGGCGCACGCAGCGCTCGCCAGGCTCCACGCCTTTTAACAGCGCGTTACTGATCATCAGCCGATACTGAAGAACACGCTACGCAGAACGACTTCCGCCACGAGCAACAGCACACCACCAGTCACCAGCCAGAAGGACGCGGCATTGCGGCGTACACCGCAAGCGAAGCACACAAGCCCTGCGACGCCAAGGCACCAGCCAGCGATATGCACATCGCGAAGCTGCTGCAATTGGTGCAATGGAGAGTGTGGGAATGTCACGCTTTGTGGCGCTGCAGCAGTGATATCGTGTACCCAAACAGGCTGCATTAGCAGGCGGATCAACATGATAATTACAATGATCCCCAGTACCCAGCGCAGCGACACGAGCTGTGAAGGCAGGATGTCGAAACCTCGTAGAGCCGCCAGAGCCAGGGCTCCCAACGTTCCTGCTGTACCCGCAAACATCACCAGTGTATTGATATGCTGCCAGCTGATAACCCCGGTATGGATGTAAATCTGCGCCATGCAGAACACATCAACCGCCCCCACCAATGCCGCGAGCCATAGCAGAAATTGCAAGCCTGGTTTACGGACAAATGCAAACACGATACTGAGTCCCAATGCCGCAAGGTAGAAACTGGCAAAGATAATTTCGCGGCTCAGCCATGAACTGCCAAAATGGCGAAGCGCATTAAAAGCGTTAAGCGGATAGCCGAGATGGAGCGTGGAGGCCGTCAGGCCAATAGCTGCCAGAATGAAGCTTATTCCCAACGGCCACTGCATCCTGCGCCGCACATCGACAATCTTCTCCGCACGGCGATGAGTTAATGCAAGGCCAATGGTCATACCGACTGAGCATTGCAACAACAGCGTGAAGAGGATCAGCGGTAACTCATGCATGGCGCACCTCTTCTTTTTCCGCGCCCTGATGTGGCTTAATCACCAGATTTGGATGAGTGAGCGACGAATCCGGCAACCCCTTAACATCACACAGGTTGCCATTCTTCGCCCTCAATTCCTCAATAGGCCCAAACTGAATAGCCCCCAGCGGACAGGTTGCTACGCAAACGGGTTGTTCGCCCTTCGCCTGAAGGTCAACGCAGAAATCACACTTCGACATCTGCCCGGTCAGCTCATTCATCTGTGGCGCACCGTAAGGGCAGGACCAGGCGCAGTAGCCGCAACCGACACATTTATCCGTATTTACCCGCACGATACCATCGCCGGAACGCTTGTGCATCGCCGTAGTCGGACAGTTTTTAGTGCATATAGGATCAGCGCAGTGGTTGCAGGAAATGGAGAGCGTATAGGCAAAAACGTTATTCTGCAGCCCGCCCTGCCCGGTCGGCATAAAGCCTCCACCAGTGACCTCATAGACACGACGAAAACGACGTCCGACTTCAAGGTTATTTTTATCTTTACACGCCACCTGGCACGCTTTACAGCCGGAACAGCGGGAAGAGTCGATATAAAATCCCAACTGCTTGTCGCTCACCGGCGCATACTCTTTAAATTGACTCATACTTTCACAACCTCAACCAGCATCGTTTGATGGGAATTCCCTTTCGCCAGCGGCGTTATCCGTGCAGAACTGAGCACGTTGGGGCATCCGCCATGATCCACCCCTTGTTCATCCGGTTGCCACCAGGCCCCGGCCTGCATGGCCACCACGCCCGGAATGATCCTTGGTGTAACCTCTGCGGGGATCTCACACACGCCTCGATCGTTGTGAACACGAACGATCATCCCTTGTTCGATGCCGCGCTTCTGTGCATCCTGAGGATTGATCCACAGTTTTTGCGTTTGAACTTCCTGCAGCCAGGGATTGGCGTACTGCGTAGAGTTGGCGCGATTTTTACCTTTCCAGGTGATTAACTGCAGGGGATATTTCGCCGTCAGGGGATCTTCCGGGCCTTCGTGCGCAGGTACATAGTGTGAAAGTGCCGGGATCTCCGCGTGTTTCATCTCATAAAGGCGTTGGGAAAAGATCTCAATTTTTCCTGACGGCGTCGGGAATGGATGATTCTTCGGGTCGCGGATGTTTTCTTCAAACGCGACATAAGGCCGGTCTTTAAAAAGATACTGACGCGTTTTTTGCAGCGTGGCGAAATTCGGTAGATTTTCATCCGGCATTGATTCCACCGTTTGTTGCCAGATGTGCTCAATCCACTGCTTTTCATCTCTGTTCTTACTGAATTCCGCCTC
This sequence comes from Pseudocitrobacter faecalis, assembly GCA_003315335.1. Lineage (GTDB taxonomy): Bacteria > Pseudomonadota > Gammaproteobacteria > Enterobacterales > Enterobacteriaceae > Pseudocitrobacter > Pseudocitrobacter faecalis. The sequence continues at coordinate 70,193 of QNRL01000004.1, read as the reverse complement.
AATTCCCAGCTTTGCTGCAACTTCACGTAACCAGTCATAATCAGAGCGGCGTTCGAATTCCGGCTTAATCACTTTCTCAGACAGGATCAAATAGCTCGCCGTTCCCCAGGTCTCACCAATGTTCCACCGTTCCATAAAGCTGGTTTCCGGCAGGAGCACGTCCGCATACTTCGCGCTTGGTGTCATAAACAGATCGCTTGCGACGATAAATTTTATCTTCGACTCATCTTCCAGCACCTTCACGGCCTGGTGAAGATCAGGGTTCTGGTTCGCGAGGTAATTACCGGCCAGAGAGAAGAGCAAGCGGATATTGCTGTCGAGCTTATCCGCATCCTTCAGGCCCATCTCTGGTGTTACCTTCGAGGCATCATCTGCCGCTTGTACCCAGTTCATTACCGAGATTTTTGCTTTAACCGGATTATCAGGCATCTCTGGGCCCGTGGTGAATTTACGGCTGGCAATACCGCCATAACCCGCGGCCCAGCCGCCTTTTACCCCCACATTGCCGGTGAGGGAAGCAAGCAGCGTCGAGCCACGCGCGGTACGTTCGCCACAGTTATGTCGCTGAGGCCCCCAACCCTGAATTAATGCTGCTGGCCTGGTGTTGGCATAATCGCGCGCCAACTGACGGATGGTCTGTGCCGGAACATGGGTAATTTTTTCGGCCCACTCAGGCGTCTTACGCACGCCGTTCTTTTCCCCATCAGATAAGCGACCAGAGATTCATTTGCCGGAATACCTTTCGGCATACTCGCTTCATCGAAGCCGAGGGTGTAGCGCTGAATAAAGTCGGTATCGTGTAGATTTTCGCTGACGATGACATACATCATCGCATCCATTAGCGCGTTATCCGTCGTCGGCAACAGGGGAATCCACTGGTCAGCCAAAGAGGACACCGTATCTGAGTATCGCGGATCGACCACAATGAAGCGTGTGCCGTTTTGCTTCATCTTCTGAAAGTAGTAATTCGTATGACCGAAGATGGTTTCCGTTGGATTATGCCCCCACAGGATCACCAGTTTGGTATCCATCAGTGTATCCAGGGAGCTGCCGCTGGCTGGCGTGCCATAGGTATACGGCGTGGCGGCGGCGGTGTTGCCCATACTGACCGAGTGATAGCTCTCAAGATAGCCACCGGTCAGATTCAACAAGCGCCGGGCCATTTTATCGCCGGAAAAGGTTCCGCCTGAAACAGCAGTACCCACGTGCACATAACGGGAGCTCGGGCCATATTGTTGCGTGATCGCTTTTATATTATCGGCAATAAGCGTTGTCGCCTCATCCCAAGTGATACGCTCAAATTTACCTTCACCCCGTTTTCCAACCCGCTTCATCGGATATTTCAGACGGTCAGGATGATAAACAAATTTGCGGTATCCACGCCCACGAACACAGGCTCGCATTATTGGCATTTGCTCGTCCAGAGCTTCATCAGGACGCGTGGAAATACGTGTTACTACGCCGTCACGAATATGCGTGCGAATATCACACTTACCGCCACAGTCAAAGGTACTGCAAGTCTGAACAACACGCTCATCCTGGGCCCCTGATGACGTTTCATTTTTCGCCTGCGCCGCGCTGACGGAAGTTGCAAGAAAGGGAAGCGTGACCAGCGCTGAGCTGGCCTGTAAAAATCCACGTCGGGTTACCGCCGGGAAAATATCATCTTCTGTATTGCCCGTTTTATCCACTGCCACTTCTCCCTATAAATAAAAAATATTCTCTTTTCTTCTGCGGGGCGTGATAATGACAGTAATCAACTAAGTTAAGATAATAACATCATGTTACATTATTATTTGTTGCGCTATTATATTAAGCGAATAAATAAATATACTGAAACACATTCACTGAATAAATAAGACAATAAATAGCAAAATAATAAACTTTATTTTTATCTTTCATTCTGGTTTTGTTACGTCAGGAAGACGGGTTAGGGTCAGATAAAGTCAATTAAGAAGCAATGATGCGACAAAGCCATCAAATATTAACGAGTTACTTATAACTCTGATAGTTCCTGGTCTGCCCCCCTGTTCTGAATAATTTCCAGTTAAAGCTAGGATCCCGATTTAAATGAGAAATGCACCGTAGCCATTTGCCCCGCGTCATCTAATACCACCAGCTGATATTGACCTTCTTTATGCAATACCAGGGTAAAACGGCTACTGGCGCTCTCCTGAGGCTCACCATTCACGAACCACCAGCGTCGTCCCTCTCCGCCGCTGGTTTGCAACGCAAGGGTAACCTGCGACTCGCCGGGTGCACGCTGAATCACCGCGCCTTCACGCACGCCCGAAAGGATCAATGGCGGCGCGTCCGGTGAAACTTGCGGCGGACAAACGGTTGAAGCAATAGGGAGTCTGGCAGCGCGTCGCTCGCTGACGGGAAGCCAGGGCTCCAGTGGCAGTGGCCAGACATCCAGAGTGGTTTGCCTCGCATCCGGACAATCGGCTGCGACGCGTTTGCCCTGCGCATCCAGCCAGACCGGGAAGCGAATACCGCGAATACCTTCCTGACCCGGCAACAGCAGCGTGGGCGGCTGACTGTTGTCCAAAAGCCAGGTGGCGAGACGACGGCGGCAGTTCGCGTCGCCTTCAGGCAGCGACTGCCCACCCGGCCAGCATATTGTTCCACCGCTCACCGAAGCAGGACGTGGGTCGGTCGGTAATCCGTTTTTCCCCGTACTGGCGTGGGAAAGCAACAGATTGCTGACCTGATTCAATAGTGGCACCGCGCTGGCGAAACCAAACTGCCCGGCAACGGGCGTGCCGTCTGGCCTGCCGGTCCAGATACCGATGCTGTAACGCGCATTCAGGCCAACGGCCCACGCATCGCGATAGCCGTAGCTGGTGCCGGTTTTCCATGCCAGCGGAACCACCTGCGGCAGCGAATCATCCGCCATCGGTTGGTCTTCTCCCGCCAGAATACGACGGATGATCCACGCCGATCCCGGCGACAATAGCGGGCGTTCCACCAGCGGATCGTCGGCAAGCAAACGTAAGCGCCCTGCTTTACCATGACGCGCAAAAGCGCTATAGGCGGCAGTGATATCTGCAAGCCTCGCCCCCGCCCCGCCGAGAATCAACGATAAATTCGGCTCCGCGCCAGCGGGCAATATCAACGGCAGACCGGCGTTTCGCAGACGCGCGGCAAACTGTTTCGGGCCGTAGGCTTCCAGAACCTGCACCGCTGGGAGATTCAGCGATCGCACCAGCGCCTCGCTCATACTTACCGGGCCGTGAAAACCGCTATCAAAGTTGCCAGGTCGGTAATCCCCCACCCGGCGCGGAACATCCTGAAGCAGCGAGGCAGGATGGATCAACCCTTCATCCATCGCCATACCATACACAAACGGTTTCAATACCGATCCCGGCGATCGGATCGCCGACACCATATCGATATGTCCAAATCGACTGTCGTCACTGATGTCTACCGATCCCACCCAGCCGCGTACCTGCATTGTACTGTTATCCACGACGATCATCGCCAGCGAACTGCGCGGCGGCAGGCGCGATTTCCAGTTAAGCGCCATCTCTTCCAGCTGACGCTGCAACCCGGCATCGAGCGTGGTGGTGATTTTTTCGGCTTTGCTCATCGCCAGCACTTTGCGCGAGAAGAGCGGCGCCAGCTGCGGCATCTGCCGTGGGAACAACCAGACCGGCTCTTCACTCGCCTCTTTCACCAACTGCGCGGGCCACACCTGCTGCGTTTCCATGCGGGCCAGCACTTTATTGCGTGCCGCCTGCGCGCGTTCCGGCCAGCGATCCGGGCGTAAACGACTGGGAGCCTGCGGCAGCACGGCCAACAGCGCAGCATCGGCATAGCTCAATTGTGCCGGCGGTTTACCCAGATAGGCCCAGCTTGCCGCGCCCACGCCCTGCAACGTGCCGCCGAAAGGGGCACGATTGAGGTAGAGGGTGAGAATCTCGCGTTTTGACAGATGCCACTCCAGCTGTAACGCACGCCAGAGCTGACGAAATTTACCGCCGAAAGTACGAGGATGAGGATCCAGCAGGCGTGCCACCTGCATGGTAAGCGTGCTGCCACCTGAGACCACGCGCCCGGAGGTCAGATCCTGCCAGGCGGCACGGAGTATGGACAAGGGGTTAACACCGGGATGATCCCAGAACCAGCGATCTTCATACTGGATCAGCGCATCAAGATAGCGCGGCGACACCTCTTCGATAGTGACCGGATAACGCCAGATCCCTTCGGCATCAGCAAAGCGCCACAGCGGTGTGCCATCCTGTGCGACCACCACGCGGGCGGGCGTGACTTCATGTAACGGCAGCGGCCAAAGTCGATCGGCCCCCAGCACCGCCAGCCACGCCACCACCGCGCTCGCCGCCAGCCAAAGCCAGCGGCGTTTAAACACAGACCACAACCACATCTTACGGCGTAACGATCAGCGGGCCATCCGCCTGGCCGGTCGCACGCCACTGCGGCACGTACATCGACTCCACCTGTGGCTGCGGCAACTGATAGGTTCCCGGCATCACCGCACGCGCCAGATAAACCAGCGTGACCGGCTGGTTCTCATTGACGGCAACGGCTGCCACAAAACGATCGTCGCGGAATTCCATATGCTGAATATCCGCCTGTTGCATCTGGTTGATCAGGTTCTGCGCTTCACCAGCGTTATCCGCAAGGCTGGCACTGCTGTTTGCCAGATTCTGATTTTCCAGCTCCAGCCCGGCAGGCAGCATATCAACGACCAGTGCATCCGGAACGTTCTGGCTGGCGTTGATCTCAAGGCGCACCAGAACCAGGTCACCGCTGCGCAGTGAAGAGATGGCTTTAGGTTTACCGTCTGTACCGAGAATCTGGCGTTCAATCTGCAACACGTTGCTGACCGGCTCCGGTGAATACTCCGGATACCCGGTTGCGTCGAGGCGCAACCACAGAGGCTGGGTGCCGCTATTCGTCACCTGCAACGCGCCCAACTGGTCTGCATCCAGATTACGGGTTTGTGCTTTATCACTTTGCAACGGCGCGGTATCCAGCGACGTTTGTGCCTGCCAGTTGCCCGGTAAATCAGCAAGACCCCGCCCCGCCAGGAAGAGCGAATTGCTCTCCTGGGTGGATAACCAACGCTCGCCAAATGCCTGTTCAGAGAGCGTTTGCAGCAGCGTGTTCTGCGCATCTGGCAGTAGCTTGTTCTCTTCCATCAACGCCAGCATCAGCGCGTTATCACGCAGCGCGCTGCCGTAATCGCCAATCCAACGAGGTGTGTCTGCACGCGGTGTTTTCAGCGCCAATTGAATCGCTTCTTCGCTACGCGGCGCGTCACCCATTGCTTTCAGTGCGACGCCCAGCTGCATCAGCGGCAGGCCGGATTTTGCCTGTGCGTGACGTTCCCAGATTTCGCGCAGTGCGCCAAGCGGTGCCTTCTGCTGACGCGCCAGCACCTGCGCGGCATAAGCCTGCACAGCAAAGCGGCTGGCAGCGTTATCATCGCTGTAGCGCATCGTCATCAACCCTGGCTCCTGCAAATACCGCAGCAGACGGTTGTTGCCTTTGTTGATGGCGTCTGCCGGCACGCTGTAACCCTGCTCGCCTGCGCGTACCAGGAAGTCCATCGCGTAGGCCGTCAGCCAGTACTCTTCGGGGCCTTCTTTATCCCACAACGCGAAACCGCCATCCTGACGCTGCATTTGCAGCATACGGGAGATCCCAACGTCCACCGCCGCGCGGCGTTTCTCATCGCTGTCGCCGGTAATACCGAGCATTTTGAGCTGCGCCGCGTTGGTGTACAGCGATGGGAAAAGACCGCTGGCGGTCTGCTCCAGACAACCGTACGGATACGCTTTCAACTCGCGAATATAGCGCGCCAGGTTCAGCGGCGGCTTGCCGCTCAGCAGCAGTTGCCCCTGCACCGTTGCCGGGGAGAAATTCGCCAGATAGCCCTGCGGCACACTCCAGCTTTCACCCGGCTGCAACGCCGCGCCGCTGTTCACCGTTTGTGCCGGGAAGGCCGGGCGCACGCCCAGCTTCCAGGATTTACTCACCGGTGGCAGCGTTTCACCCGGTAATGTCAGGCCACTTACCGTGATATCCACCTGACCGTCGCCAAACCCCTCTTTCGCGCTGACTGGCACAAACTGAATATTGCGCACGCCCGGCTGTAACGTAATGGGTGCGGGTTGGGCGCCTTCCAGTTGAATCAGCCCGCTTGCGGCTAATTCTACGTTCAGCGTCTGCGGTTTATCCGTCAGGTTAGTGATATCGAGCGTCAGACGCGCGGTATCGCCACCCGCCAGGAAGCGCGGCATGTTGAGCTCAGCAATGACCGGCGCGGCAACCACCACTTTATCTTCGCTGCTGCCAAAATCTTCATCGCTCCACGCCTGCGCCATCACGCGCAACTCGCCGTTAAAATCGCCGATTGGCAGAGTGACAGTGCCTTCACCATTTTCATCAAGCGTTACCGGCTGGGCCTGTTGCGCGATAATGGTGACGTGGTTAACCGGCGGCTTACCGCCGCGTTTCAGTTCGTCACCATCACCACCAAAGCGCAGGTTCGCCAGACGTCCCTGCCCTTCAATCACCTGGCCGTAGATATCATAGATATCCGCACCATAGCGTTTCTGGCCGAAGAAGCCCTGCCACGGATCCGGCGTGGTGTAATCAGTAATGTTCAGCACGCCGCTGTCCACCGCCGAAAGCAGTACATTCACCTGTTTTGGCACAGCGCCTTCTTTGCGATCGACTTTCACTTTCACCGTCAGCGGCTGATTCGGGCGCATTTTCGCAGGCGCATCAAGGGCGATATTCAGACGACGGTTTTCATCGCCGAGCGGCAGATGCAGTACACCGACCGCGCGTTTTGGCGTAGCGGAACGGGATTTATCACCCGGACGCACCACCAGCGTGCTCAAATAGAGGTCATGACGGTTCCAGCTTTTATCCACCGGAATGGAGAGATCCAGCCCTTCCGCCGGAACGGTTATCTCCTGCCACCACAAGGGGCCTTCACTCGATTCCACCATCGCGTAACCCTTGCCCGCCGCCGGTGCGGCAACGTGCAACTTGATGGTGCCTCCTGGTTTATAGGACGGTTTATCCAGCTTCATGGTCACCCGATCCGGACGCGCCGCGCCGCTGCCATCGCTGTTATCCTGCCAGCTGTAACCGGCCCAGAAACGAACACTACTGATGGTGTCGTTCGGCCCTTTGACTTCCAGACGATAAGCGCCCCACTCAACCGGGAAACTGACCTTACCGGTTTCATCGGCTTTCAGGTTAAGGCTCTCTTCGCCTTCCACCAGGTCTTTCTGGTCAAACTGGGATTTCCAGCCCTCGTCTTCTGACCAGTTCCAGTAGTAGTCGCGACGTTCGCGGATCAAGCGTACCTGAAGGCCTTCAACCGCCTTGCGCTCCCCCTGAGCGTTGGCGTAAACGATATCAAATGCGGCCTGACTGCCTTCATCGACAATCGGCTGATTCACCGTGGTGTCGGTGCGATAGTCATACACCGCTTTGCTGGCGAACTGCGGACGAATACCCGGCAGTTCCGGTGCAGGCCAGATAGCCTGTTCGGCACGACGCGTCACCGGACGGCCACCCGATTCCAGCAGGCTGGCCTGTAAAATGACCTGCAACGGGGAATGTGCTTCCTGCCACTGGCTGGATGTTGTCACCTCCCCGCGCCCTTTTTCATCCAGCGTCAGGCTGGCTTCATCCAGACTGCGCGAGAGATTCTCTTCAGCAATATCGCCAAACTGGAAACCCGGCAGGGCAGCCACCGCATCACGAAGCGGACGCAGGAACAGCTTGCCCTGTAAGGTGTTGCCATTGGCCGGTGCGCCATAGAGGTAGTAACCGACTACGCCAAACTTCACCTCATCTTCTGGCGCCAGCGGGGTTTTCTCGGCGCTCAGGTTTAGCGCCAGACGCTCTGGCATGAAATCTTCGACGTGGAAATCCCACGCCTGACGCTGGTTATCGCCGGTGTTGGCGCGGATATGCCACATCCCGGTCGCCGCACCGCTGTCGAGCGGATAGGTGAACTGATACAGACCGTTCACCGGTTTGCTGACCACGCTGCGCACCACCTGACCGTCAGGTTTCACCACCTCGATTTTGACCGGTTGTTCCGCCAAAGGTTTGCCATCGCCATCGCGAAGCAGGCCGTTAAGAATGACGGTTTCACCAGGACGATAGAGATCGCGTGGGCCAAACATGAAGAACTGTTTGCTAAAGCCAGGCGCACCGGCAATGGCGAATTCTGCGAGATCGAGCGCCGGAAGTTTGAGATCGAGAAGCGTGGTTTGACCATCTTTTCGCGCCAGCACCAGCGCCGCGTCTTTATCGGTTTGCAGCGTGGCGTGGCCCTGCGCATCGCTGTTCGCCTGCGCCAGGGTTTGCCCTTTTTCGTTCAGCAGTTGGACATCGACCGCCCCCTGCGCCGCGCCGTTTTCCAGACTTTGGGTAAAGACGTCCAGTCGATTGTGATAGCGGTGCGCAGAAAGGCCGATATCGCTCAGGGTAAAGAGCGTGGCGGCGTTGCTGTAGTTGTAGTGTCCTGCCTGATTCATCACCGCGATATACACACCGGACTGTTGCAACGGTTTAATATCTTTCAGCGGCAGCAGCAGTTTCTCGCGGGTGTTACGTTCCGGGTTGAGATCGAATCGTCCGGTATAGACTAAATCCGCCATCTTCAGCAGTTCGTCAGATTCCCAGTTACTCAGTGAGTTACGGTATTCCCACGAACTAACAAACGACGCCAGCGATTCCGGCTTCACGCGGTAGAAGTTGACATCGACGTTGTTGACGTTGAGCGCCATCACTGGCAGCCCTTCCACCACTTTACCCGGCAGCAGCGAGCCGCGGCTGGCGAAGCCGACCGTTGGCGCAATATCACGGGTAGAAATGGTTTTTTCGACGCCTTTGCCCAGTGTCTCTTTATTCACCGCGACCAGCTCAGGGTCGACGGTGACAATCAGTTCACGTTTTGGCTCCAGATGCCGCAGACGCAACTCTTTCAGATTTGGGGCAAGCTCCCAGGCACCGTCAATTTTGCCGTTCTTTTTATCAACGACATGGACGGTTTTGGCGAAATCCTGATTGGGGTCGAGCGGCACCGAGAAAGTGAGCACCAGCGCTGACGCGCCTTCAAGCTGCACTTCAGAGGCATCCAGCAGGGTTAAGGCTTTGCCCTGATTCTGTTGAGCCAGTTTGGCTAACGTCGCGCTATCAGGTTTTGCGGGAGCAGGGGCAGCCGTTGTGTCCGCAGGTGCAGGCGCAACGGTTTTCTCTTTATCGTTATTATCACAGCCGGCAAGCGTCGACGCGGCAAGCAGCGCAAGTGCCGCCAAACGGAAGGGTTTCATCCTTAGAACCTCTGGCTATGGAGCCTGTTTGTCATGAATGCTCAATAGTATTACGCGTGAACGGCCTTTTACCACCTCCCCGGACGTTTAAATGACTGTATTTTTCTGAATTATTTATTCAGTAACTTATTCGGTGTTATCACATACCAGGAGTCATTAACTTGTCACTGCCCGGCAAAACGCCGACAATTCGTTTACAACTGATAAATGGAGGCCCATATGAGCACCTCTTTCTTTGTCGCCGCCGACTGGCTGGCAGAACACATTAACGACCCGGAAGTTCAAATTATCGATGCCCGGATGGCACCGCCGGGGCAGGAACATCGTGATATGGCCGCAGAATACCGCGACGGCCATCTGCCGGATGCCCTCTTCTTTGATATTGAAGCGCTCTCGGATCACACCTCTTCCCTGCCGCACATGATGCCTCGCCCGGAAGCCTTTGCCGTCGCCATGCGCGAATTGGGCGTCAGTAGCGATAAACATCTGGTGGTTTACGATGAGGGCAATCTTTTCTCAGCCCCGCGCGCCTGGTGGATGCTACGCACGTTTGGTGCGGAAAAAGTCTCGATTCTGGCGGGGGGATTAGCAGGCTGGCAACGCGATGATTATCTGCTTGAGCAGGGTAATGTCGATATGGTCGAAGGCGACTTCGAAGTGAAATTCGACGCTCAGAAGATCAAGCGGCTGACCGATGTGCTGCTGATTAGCCACGAAGGCACCGCGCAAATTGTCGATGCCCGCCCGGCCCCACGCTTTAATGCCGAAGTCGACGAGCCACGTCCGGGTTTACGTCGTGGGCACATTCCTGGGGCGCGCAACGTGCCGTGGGGCGATTTAGTCTTCAACGGTGAACTGAAAACCGTGGATGAATTAACCGCTATTTTTGACCGCGCAGGCGTTGACCTCAACCGCCCAATCGTCGCCAGCTGCGGTTCAGGCGTAACGGCTGCAGTGGTTGTGCTGGCACTGGCAACGCTGGAGGCTGATGACGTGACGCTGTACGACGGTGCCTGGAGTGAATGGGGTGCGCGCGATGACTTGCCAGTTGAGCCGGTAAAATAACGCGGGCCGCAGGATGCCGCCCTACGGGGCGGCATTCCTCAAACTCAGATAATGCGGTTCTGTTTAAAATCACGCAGGAAGCCGCCCCAGCGGCGTTCGTAGAACGGCGTGATGTGTTCGGTAAAAAAGTGGCTGATTCCCTTTTCCCCTTTTACCACCTGGCAGATGTCAATCGGTTCATCGCCCGGTAGCGTATCGGTCGCCACGCTGCCTGCGGCGTGAATAATCTCTTCAATATCACCGTCTGCTTCAATACCAATCAGCAGATTCGCTTCGCCTTCTGCGCTCTCTTTAATAGAACAGATAAACGCGCGTTTCACCGGTTTGATGGTTTTAAACAGCGTCGTGAGTGAGTCGACCATTTGGGCTGGCGGCTCCGCCACTTCTGACAGGATCAGCGATTCGCCGCCTTCCAGAATTTCCTGGGTACTGAGCGGATTGCCTTCTTCACCAATCAGATGGCTGATTTCGCGCGGGGTGAACGCTTTCCCGGTTGGCAATTTGGCGTTGAGGAACAGCGTTTCGCCAAGAGTCATTTCAAACAACGTGCGAACGGGCATGACCACGAACGCCTGTTCCTCTTCAACGGCCTGCTGCAAGGCTTCCAGCGAAGTGAAAAAGGGAATAACGGAAGTGCCATCATCCTTTTCCCAGTGCTGTAAATCGAGTGCGCTGTCTTCCACAATTTGTTCGCCTTCCGCCGCTGTACCGGGCACCCACACGGTGGATTCCAGCAGCGTGCGGAAAAACGCCGGGCGATGCGCCGGTTCGGTCGCCGCCTGCTCAAGCAGGGTTTCTAATTCGTTTTTGGTTTCGGACATAGTGGGTTCCAGAATGTCGGTTTTCCCCTCACCCCGGCCCTCTCCCAAAGGGAGAGGGAGAAAACCGCACAGAACAGTTCCCTCTCCCTTTGGGAGAGGGTTAGGGTGAGGGGCAATAATTTATTCAGCGGTCAGCAGATTCGCAATCGTACGCACGCCCAGCCCGGTCGCGCCGGCGGCCCACTGCTCTACCGCGCCTTTGCGATAAGTAGCGGAGCAGTCAATATGCAACCAGCCCTGGTGATAGTTTTCAACGAAGTGAGACAGGAAGCCCGCCGCTGTGCTTGCACCCGCCGGATAGGTAGCGTTCGCGGTGTTATTTAGTTCGGCAAAGTTGGACGGCAACTGGTTGCGGTGGAATTCCGCCAGCGGCAGACGCCAGAACGGTTCGTTTTCCGCAGCCGCGCTCGCCAGCATACGATTTACCAGGCCGTCATCGAAGCTGAACAGCGCGTGATAATCGTTGCCCAACGCCGTTTTTGCCGCCCCGGTCAGGGTTGCAGCGTCAATGATCAGTTCTGGTTTCTGCGCAGAGGCATCAATCAGGCCATCGGCCAGCACCAGACGCCCTTCAGCATCGGTGTTCATCACTTCGACGTTTTTACCGTTGCGATAGTGAATGATATCGCCCAGTTTGAAAGCGTTACCGCTCACCATGTTATCGGCGCAGCAGAGGTACAGTTTGACGCGTTTGTTCAAACCACGCGTAATTGCAAACGCCAGTGCGCCTGTTACCATCGCCGCACCGCCCATGTCGGACTTCATCGAGTCCATGAACGCGCTTTGCTTCAGGCTATAACCGCCGGAATCGAAGGTAATACCTTTCCCGACCAGGCAGGCGTAAACCGGCGCGTCTTTATCGCCGGTTGGGTTGTAGTCCAGCGCCAGCAGTACCGGCGCACGCTCAGAGCCACGGCCTACGGTGTGAATACCCATGTAATTCTGCTCACGCAGATCTTCGCCTTTGGTGATGCGATAAGAAACCTGATCACAAGCGACGCTGCACAGCAGATCCACCGCGCGTTGTGCAAGTTGTGACGGGCCGACGTCTTCCGCCGGTGCGTTGATGGTATCGCGCACCCAGTCGATGATAGTCAGGCGGTTATCGAGTTCCTGACGCTGCGCGTCATCCAGCTCTGGCCATTCCACTTTACGCGTGCCCTTCGGCCCTTTATAACCGGCCCAGAAAGCCCACGCGCTGTCAGCGCTCCAGCCTTCGCCGATCAGCGCCACGTGTTTAATGCCCAAACCATCAATTTTACGCGCCGCGCGCTGAATCAGGCCCAGGTCGTCCTTACCGGTCAGGTGCAGAGAGATTCCATTATCGTTAATGCTATAAGTCGCTTTTTCGCCCCAGCGCGCATCGGCGGGCTGCGTGGTCAGCGTAATGTTCATCGCTTCGGTCATTTATTTATCCTTATTCGTAAACGGGCCGTATTAGCAATACGGGCCACCCGAAGGCAGCCCGTTATGTGACTTATTCAGCTTCGTCTAACCAGACTAGCAGAATTGCCTCAAGGATTTTTTCATTTGATGCCTGAGGGTCATCATCAAAATCCTCAAGGTCGCAAATCCATTGGTGCAGGTCAGTAAAGCGCACGGTCTTCGGATCGGTATCCGGGAAGGTGTCGTAAAGCGCTTCGCCGATTTCACGGCTGTCGGTCCACTTCAGTCCCATACTATCCTCTGTTAATGCTCGCGTGCGTGGTTAATAGTGTAACGCGGGATTTCGACCACCAGATCTTCGTCGGTGACGCGCGCCTGACAGCTCAGACGGCTATCCGGTTCCAGCCCCCAGGCTTTATCCAGCATATCGTCTTCGTCTTCAGTGCTTTCCGGCAGAGAATCGAAACCTTCACGCACGATGCAGTGGCAGGTGGTGCAGGCACAGGATTTTTCGCAGGCGTGTTCAATCTCGATACCGCTACGCAGCGCCGCATCCAGAATGGTTTCACCGGTCTCAGCTTCCACAACTACGCCATCCGGACACAGATCCTGGTGGGGCAGAAAAACAATCTTTGGCATATTAAACCTCGTCCACGGATTGGCCTTTCAGCGCAGTACGGACGGATTTATCCATACGGCGAGCGGCGAATTCCTGGGTTTGTTTATCAACGTTTTTAATGGCTTGTTCTATTGCGTCAGTATCATTACCTTCGGCTACCGCGCACAGCTGCGCAGCGGCTTCATCAATCTCCTGACGTTCTGCGGCGCTTAACAGCGCGGCATCGGCGGCCAGAGCACCGGTCAAACTCTCCAGTACGCGTGCTGCTTCTACTTTTTGCTCCGCGAGCATACGGGCTTTAACATCGTGCTCAGCGTAGCTCATGGAATCCTGAATCATGGTGGCGATTTCACCGTCGGTCAGACCGTAGGACGGTTTGACCTGAATTGAGGATTCAACCCCGGTGGATTTCTCCATCGCGGTCACGCTTAACAGCCCGTCGGCATCCACCTGGAAAGTGACGCGAATATGCGCGCCACCCGCCGGCAGCGCCGGAATACCACGCAACGCAAAGCGCGCCAGCGAGCGGCAATCCTGCACCAGTTCGCGCTCGCCCTGCATCACGTGAATAGACATCGCCGTCTGGCCATCTTTGAAGGTGGTAAACTCCTGCGCTCGCGCCACCGGAATGGTGGTGTTACGCGGGATCACTTTCTCAACCAGCCCGCCCATGGTCTCCAGACCGAGCGACAGCGGGATAACGTCCAGCAGCAGCATTTCACTGTCTGGCTTGTTACCCACCAGAATATCGGCCTGAATCGCCGCGCCAATGGCGACCACTTTATCCGGGTCGATGGAGGTAAGCGGCGTGCGGCCAAAGAATTCACCCACGCGTTCACGCACCAGCGGTACACGAGTAGACCCACCGACCATCACGACTTCCAGCACCTCATCCGCTTCCACGCCTGCGTCTTTCAAAGCGCGGCGACAGGCCATCAGAGTACGTTTAACCAGCGGGGAAATAAGGTCGTTAAACTGTTCGCGGGTGATGTCGCCTTTCCAGCCAGCAACCTCAACCGTCACGCTGTCAGCGTCACTCAGGGCGATTTTAGCGGCGATGGCAGCATCCAGCAGTTCACGCTGGACGCGGTTATCGCTGCGATCGGGAATACCCGCCTGTTCGCGAATGTAGTCCGCCAGCAAATGGTCGAAGTCATCACCGCCGAGGGCGGAATCCCCCCCCGTCGCCAGCACTTCAAACACGCCGCGACTTAAGCGCAGAATAGAGATATCAAACGTACCGCCGCCCAGGTCATAGACGGCAATCACGCCTTCCTGACCGGAATCCAGGCCATAGGCAATGGCCGCAGCAGTCGGTTCGTTGAGCAGACGCAGCACGTGCAGGCCCGCCAGACGCGCGGCGTCTTTGGTGCCCTGACGCTGTGCATCGTCAAAATAGGCCGGAACGGTAATCACCACGCCGTCAAGTTCACCGGCGAGCGATTCAGTTGCCCGCGCCGCCAGCGCTTTGAGGATATCGGCAGAGACGCGAATCGGGTTCAGCACACCGGCTTCAGTGACCAGCATCGGCAGGCCATTTTCGCTCGCCTCAAACTGGTACGGCAGGTGCGGATAACGCGCCTGGATGTCAGCCAGCGAGCGGCCCATCAGACGTTTGACGGAGCTTATCGTGTTAGCTGGATCCTGCGCGGCATTGGTGCGCGCATCATAACCCACGACGTGGCCCTGTGCCTGGTAATGGACAACAGAGGGCAGCAGGTGACGGCCCTGGCGGTCAGCCAGTGTTTCCGCCTGACCGCTACGGACCGTCGCAACCAGAGAATTGGTGGTGCCTAAATCAATGCCAACCGCCAGACGACGCTGATGCGGCGCGGCACTCAGACCAGGCTCACTAATTTGTAATAAGGCCATATTGAGCTTCCGAAATTAATAGTCGAGCAGTTTTTCTTCGAGTTGTTCAGCACTGCTGCGCAGTTTATCGAGAAAACGCAGTTTACGCACGGTATCGGCCGCCGTCTCCCACGCTTCATCGTCTAATTCTTTCACCATCTGCTGATGGCGAGTGTCGAACATCGCTTTCACGCGTTTAATAAACCCTTCCAGCCGCGCGTCATCCTTCGCCTGTTCAATCTCGTCCAGCTCTTCGCGCAGTTCCAGTTGTTCCATCAGAAAGGCGGTATCGCGCACCGTGTGCTGCTCGCTGGCTAAATCAAATCCGTGCAGCGAAAGCAGATACTCTGCGCGCGGCAGCGGATGGCGCAGCGTTTGCCAGGCCTGATTAATGGTTGCGGAGCGTTGTACTGCGGCCAGTTGTTCGGCCTCGCTTGCGCTGGCGAATTTGTCGGGATGGTTCTGACGTTGCAGATCCTGAAAACGGGTCGCAAGGGCCTGAGTATCGACGTGATAGTGGGCGGGTAACCCGAAGAGGCTGAAGTAATCCATAACAATCTCAGGGTAAATAAAACAAAACCCCACCCACAGATGGCCTGCGGTGGGGTTGGTGACGTTCAGTTACACGTTAAAGCTTTCGCCGCAACCGCACTCATCTTTGACGTTCGGGTTGGTGAATTTAAACCCTTCGTTCAGGCCTTCTTTAACGAAGTCCAGTTGAGTGCCGTCGAGGAATTGCAGGCTTTTACCGTCGATCACTACCTTCACGCCTTTGTCTTCGAACACGGTATCTTCTGCCGCAGGTTCATCAACAAATTCCAGTACATACGCCATACCCGAGCAGCCGGAAGTTCTCACGCCCAGACGCAGACCAAACCCTTTACCACGGTTGGCCAGGAAGGTATTGACTCGCGCTGCTGCACTGTCGCTCAATGTAATCGACATAACAAAACCTCAATTCTTATTTTGCTTCACGTTTGCTTTTGTAATCCGCAATGGCGGCTTTAATCGCGTCTTCTGCCAGGATAGAGCAGTGAATTTTCACTGGCGGCAGTTCAAGCTCGTCTGCGATGTCGGTGTTTTTAATCGCCTGTGCTTCGTCCAGAGACTTGCCTTTTACCCATTCGGTAACCAGCGAACTGGACGCAATGGCAGAACCGCAGCCATAGGTCTTGAAACGCGCGTCTTCAATGATACCTTCATTGTTGACTTTGATCTGCAACTTCATCACGTCGCCACACGCTGGTGCGCCAACCATGCCGCTACCGACGCTCTCATCGCTGTTGTCGAAAGAGCCAACGTTGCGCGGGTTCTCGTAATGATCAATAACTTTTTCGCTGTATGCCATGATTGAATTCCTCTTATCTACCGATTAGTGATGTGACCATTCGATGCTGTTCAGATCCACGCCCTGTTTGAACATTTCCCACAGAGGAGAAAGGTCGCGCAGACGGCCAATGGAGTTACGAACCAGTTGAATGGTGTAGTCAATCTCTTCTTCGGTAGTAAAACGACCTAAAGAGAAACGGATAGAGCTGTGTGCCAGCTCGTCGGTCATACCCAGTGCGCGCAGCACGTAGGATGGCTCGAGGCTTGCAGACGTACAGGCGGAACCGGAAGACACGGCCAGATCTTTCAGCGCCATAATCAGCGATTCACCTTCAACAAAGTTGAAGCTGACGTTAAGGATGTTCGGTGCGCCCTGCTCAAGGTCACCGTTCAGGTAAACTTCTTCCATATCCTTCACGCCGTTCCACAGACGGTTACGCAGACCGCGCAGACGGGCCATTTCGGTTTCCATCTCTTCTTTCGCGATACGGTAAGCTTCGCCCATGCCGACGATCTGGTGAACAGGCAGAGTACCGGAACGCATGCCGCGCTCGTGACCGCCGCCGTGCATCTGTGCTTCGATGCGGATACGCGGTTTACGACGCACATACAGCGCGCCAATGCCTTTCGGGCCATAGATTTTGTGGCCGGAGAAGGACATCAGGTCAACTTTCAGCTGGCTCAGGTCGATAGGCAGTTTGCCCACGCTCTGGGTCGCATCAACGTGGTAAACAATACCGCGCGCACGGCACATTTCGCCGATGGTCGCGATGTCCTGTACCACACCGATTTCGTTGTTCACGTGCATGATAGAAACGAGGATGGTGTCATCACGCATCGCCGCTTCGAGTTCTTTCAGGTCAATGATACCGTTGCGCTGAGGGGCAAGGTAGGTGACTTCAAAACCTTCACGCTCAAGCTGACGGCAGGTGTCCAGCACAGCTTTATGCTCGGTTTTGCTGGTAATAATGTGCTTGCCTTTTTTCTGATAAAAGTTGGCTGCACCTTTAATTGCCAGGTTGTCCGATTCGGTTGCACCGGAGGTGAAGACGATTTCGCGCGGATCCGCACCGACCAGATCGGCAATCTGATTACGGGCGATATCTACCGCTTCTTCAGCCTGCCAGCCAAAACGGTGAGAACGGGAGGCCGGGTTACCAAAGGTTCCGTCCAGGGTCAAAAACTGCATCATTTTCTCGGCAACACGCGGGTCCACCGGCGTGGTTGCGGAGTAATCGAGATAAATCGGTAATTTCATTGCTCTTAAACTCCGTACATCGCTTCAATGCAAGGAATCAGGCTATCGGCTGGATGTACGACCGAGGAGACGGAGCGCGGTACGCTCCGGCCTGATTCTGAAATCTCTTTCTTATCCGTCGCGCGGATAGTTATATTACGCACGCAGTTTGACGTCGATTGCGTCTTGCGCACGGGTGCTGCGCGTGGTTTCATGGGTGTGCTGGCGACCAGACACATCCAGCACTTCCTGGTTATTGACCAGTTCGCCCAGCGTGATGTTGTTCAGAAAACCGGTCAGGCGATCGCTCAGGTCGCGCCACAGCGCGTGAGTCAGGCATTTATCGCCCCCCTGACAGCCGCCTTTACCCTGGCAACGGGTCGCGTCGACGGATTCGTCAACTGCGCTGATAACTTCGCCAACCGCGATGTGGTTAGCTTCTTTACCCAGCAGATAGCCGCCGCCTGGGCCACGAACGCTGGATACCAGACCATTTTTACGCAGACGGGAGAAAAGCTGCTCCAGGTAGGAAAGTGAAATTCCCTGTCGTTCTGAAATATCGGCCAACGGCACCGGGCCCGCTTCGGAGTTGAGTGCAACGTCCAGCATCGCGGTCACGGCGTAACGCCCTTTAGATGTCAGTCTCATGTCTTACTTAACCTCAAACTCGCCCCTGCCCGGGGTTTTTAATAATTTATGTGGGGGTATTGCATAGCAGGACCAAGTCTGACATTCCCGAGTAAAATGGTCAACTATTTACTTGAGTAATTTAGTCAGGTATTTAACATTCAGTGCGGTCTGTTGCCCTCACCCCGGCCCTCTCCCACAGGGAGAGGGGGAACACCGCGCACAATCTGTCCCCTCTCCCTCAGGGAGAGGGTTAGGGTGAGGGTGGCCCTTATGACTTCTTATTCTGCTGCTCAATCGACGCCAGAATCCCGCGCAGGATATTCAGCTCCTGGCTTTCTGGACGCGCGCGCGTAAACAAACGACGCAGTTTGTTCATGACCTGCCCCGGATGGTTTTCGCGGATAAAACCGGTACTCAGCAGCGTTTGTTCCAGATGACCATAGAAACGTTCCAGATCATCGACCAGCGGATACGGCGTTTCGTCGTGCTCGGCTTTTGCTTCACCGCTTTCCTGCGCCGCCAGCCACGCCATGCGCACCTCATAAGAGATAACCTGCACCGCCATCGCCAGGTTCAACGAGCTGTATTCCGGGTTAGCGGCAATCGCGACGTGATAATGGCATTTTTGCAATTCTTCGTTGGTCAGGCCAACGCGCTCACGGCCAAACACCAGCGCCACCGGCGCGTGTTCCGCTTCAGCAACGCTTTTCAGCCCACATTCGCGCGGGTCGAGCATCGGCCACGGCAGCGTGCGCGAACGCGCGCTGGTACCTACCACCAGGCTGCACCCTGCCAACGCTTCATCGAGCGTATCGACAATATTGGCGCTACCAATGACATCGCTGGCCCCGGCGGCCAGAGCGATAGCCTGGGAGTCAGGTTTTACCAGCGGATTTACCAGCCAAAGATTGGTTAAACCCATGGTTTTCATGGCGCGGGCCACAGAGCCCATATTGCCGGTGTGAGAGGTTTCAACCAGCACAATTCGAATATTTTGCAGCATTGTCTTTCTTCGTCTAAAGATTATTCGGCCATATTATCATAAAGCGAAGACAGAGTCCGAATTCGCTGTTATGATATGCGCCGTTTTTCCCCGTTCTTTAACATCCAGTGAGAGTAACCTGATGCATCCGATGCTGAACATCGCCGTGCGCGCCGCGCGCAAGGCGGGTAACCTGATTGCCAAACATTACGAAACGCCTGATTCTGTTGAAACCAGCCAGAAAGGCAGCAACGATTTCGTGACCAACGTTGATAAAGCGGCTGAAGCCATTATCATCGAAACCATTCGCAAATCTTACCCGCAACACACCATTATCACCGAAGAAAGCGGTGAACATGTTGGCGACGATCTGGATGTTCAATGGGTTATCGATCCACTGGATGGCACCACTAACTTCGTTAAACGTCTGCCGCACTTTGCGGTCTCCATCGCCGTACGCATCAAAGGCCGTACTGAAGTTGCGGTGGTTTACGATCCCATGCGTAACGAACTCTTCACCGCGACTCGTGGTCAGGGCGCACAGCTGAACGGCTACCGTCTGCGCTGCAGCACCGCGCGTGACCTCGACGGCACGATTCTGGCGACCGGTTTCCCGTTCAAAGCCAAACAGCACGCTCCTGCATACATGAATATTCTGGGTAACCTGTTCACCGAATGTGCCGACTTCCGTCGCACCGGTTCCGCAGCGCTGGATCTGGCTTACGTTGCCGCAGGCCGCGTAGATGGTTTCTTTGAAATTGGTCTGAAGCCGTGGGATTTCGCCGCAGGTGAACTGCTGGCGCGCGAAGCGGGCGCTCTGGTGTGCGATTTCACCGGTGGTCATAACTACATGATGACCGGCAACGTGGTTGCGGGTAACGCACGCGTTGTCAAAGCGATGCTGGCGAACATGCGTGACCAGTTGAGCGAAGCGCTGAAGCGCTAAACAATTGTTGTGCCCGGTGGCGCTCACGCTTACCGGGCCGACAAAAATGTCAGTGTATCCCTCATCCCACTTTTAAAACGGCCGCATCCCCCGCCCAACCGGCACCGCACTCACCCACATCACCACCGCCGCTGTCATCAATAGCGCGCCACCGGCTAATGCCAGCGTTGTCCAGCCCACCTGTCGCCATAATACCGGCGCTCGATTTCCACTCAGCCGCACCGCCAGCTGGCGGAAACTGTGCACCAGTAGCGCAAGCGATGAGATGGTCAGAGACGTACCCGCCGCCATTGCCAGCGCCGATGCCATTCCCCAGGCAAATACGCCAATCACTTTACTGAATAACAGCACCATAATTGCGCCAGAGCACGGACGCATGCCCATCGAGAGCACCACCATCAGGCGCGCGCGCCAGTCGTCGCCGCTGCGAATTTGCTCCGGGTCGGGCAGATGTTTATGCCCGCATCCGCAGTGTTCATCATGAATGTGAAGTGGTTTAAACGCGGTGAAAGCAGGTTTACGCAGCAGTCGTCGTAGCGTTTTCAACGCTCGCCAACACAGCATCAGCCCCAACACGCCCACCAGCGCATAGCTGGCTTTCTCCAGCCAGAACCCGCTCACGTGAAGCTGTCGCGCGGGTAATTGCAGCAGCGTTAACACCACCACGACCAGCGCAATCGCCACCAGCCCCTGTAACAGTGACGAGGCCAGCGTCAGGCCAATACTTGATTTAAGCTTTGAGGGATGCGTAGCCAGCCAGGTGGCAATCACCACTTTGCCGTGCCCCGGCCCCAGCGCATGCAGCACGCCGTAGATAAAGCTAAACAGCAGCAGCGAGCCGCCCGCCTGGGTTGAATTCTCCGCCACCGCCTTCAGCAATCCGCTCATCTGCTGATTCACTTCACGCTGCCAGATGATGCTTTTTATCATGATTTGCGGCCATGCCTGCCACAGCCAGAAACCCGCCAGCACGCTCAGCAGCAGAAAAACGGCCAACGGCCAGAGCGCCAGCCAGCGGTGTGACGGGCGTTTAACGAGCGCATTCACTGACATGTTAGCGTCACCTTCTGGGCAAATTGTTTGCCAAGTTCCATGTCTTCATCCGGCGCATCTTCTTTATCGAGCGACAACGCATATGACATCATCTCTTCACTGGGCTGCGGCGTATGCACCGCCAGTTTGCAGGCCGATTGCAAACTCGCGGGCAGCGAGACATCCCCGTCCTTTTCATAGTGCATATCGACGTAATAGGTTGGATCAAACGTCGAGAAGGAATAGGTCTGCCCGGCTAACGTCTGGGGATTCGCCAGCGGCAGCGTAAACGTCAGCACCGCCTGATGCCCCTCCCGCGCCAGACCGTAGTCAGTTGGCAGATTTTCAAATTTTACCTTTTTGCCGTTGTGCCAGAATTCGGTGAAGTAGTGCTGGCCCAGCACGTTAGCCATCACCTCCGCCGCCAGTTTTTTCCACACTTCATCGCCCGGTTTAGCCTTTCCGGCGTCATACAACAGGTCTGCTGATGTTAATTCATCCATTACCCAGCGCATTTTCAGACCGCTCATCTGCCCATCCTGTGCCACGACCTGCGTCGTCAGGGTGATAAAGCTATGCGGGTGCGCCTGGGCGCTAGGCGATAAAACCGCGAAAAAGAGCAGACTTACGCTTTGTTTCACTCTCTTCATCCGTTCCTCAGTGAAAAATTCTGTGACCGACGCCGATATTCCTTACGTAAAGAGGCTGAGCACTCCGACGAAAGACTATCCTTTAGCTATTCTTATCAAAAACGCAAACTGGAATCTTTCAGATGATGACGCTTATGGAACCTCCATCTGTGCTTTCCAGTCCACAGCGCCGCTGCCAGGTGCTGCTGATGTTCTACCTTCCCGACCATACCATTACGCCCGAATTCATTGGCGAAGTGAATGGTGTCGATGCAACAACGGCCCGGCAAGATATAGCCGAGACGGGAGAGGAGATCCAGCGTTACCATCGTCTGGCGATTGCCAGCGGAGCGGACGGCAGCTATCGGATTGAAGGCACCACGCTCGATTTACGCCTGTGCTTACTGCACTGGCTGCGGCGCGCCTTCCGTTTATGCCCGCATTTTGTCAGCCACCATTTTACCCCGGCGCTTAAAACGCAGCTTAAACAGCAGGGCATCGCCCGCACGCTGTACGACGATACTAATTTGCAGGCGCTGGTTAACCGCTGCGGGCGTAGCTTACAACGCCAGTTCGAGTGCCGCGACACACAGTTCTTGCGCCTCTACCTGCAATACTGCCTGCTTCAGCATCATCAGGGAGAGAGCCCTACTTTTAACTCGCTGCAAAGTACCTGGACCCGTACCACTCAGGAGTTTCAGGTGGCCGCCGAGATTATCCGCCACTGGCAACGACGCATTCACCGGCAGCCTCACTGTAGCGAACAACAGTTTCTGGCGCTGCTGTTTATGCTGATGCGCACGCCCAACCCGCTTTACGATGGTCATGCGCAGGATCGTCAGTTACATCTGGCGATTGACCAGCTTATTGACCGTTTTCAGCAACTGGCCGGGCGACAGCTGGGTGATGAACAAAGCCTGCGCGATCAGCTCTATATTCACCTTGCACAGGCGCTGAATCGCTGTATTTTCGGCATCGGCATTGATACGCATCTCACCGAAGAGATTGACCGGCTGTATCCGCGATTAATGCGCACCACGCGCGAGGCGTTGGCTGATTTCGAGACACGCTATACCCTGCAATTCAGTCATGAAGAGGCGGCGCTGATTGCCATTATTTTTGGTGCGGGGCTCATGCAGGAGAGCGAGTTACATGAGAAAGAAGTGGTGCTCCTGACGGGTGATAACCCGGCGCTGGAGCAAGAAATTGAGCAGCAGCTTCGGGAACTCACCCTGCTGCCGCTCAATGTTAAATATCTGGCGGCGCGAACCTTCCAGAAAGAGGGCGCGCCGAAAAGTGCCAGCCTGGTGGTGTCGCCCTACGCAATCGCCCTGCCGTTGTTTTCACCGCCGCTGATCCATGCCGATCGGCCATTAAGCGATCATCAGCGGCAGCACATCTGCAAGATCCTCGACGCTTAAGCGGTTACCGCTTTCGGGCGCAGGATCAACGCCGGCAGCGCCACCAGCGCCATCACCCAGAATACGCCCTGGTGCAGATGCTGGTACAGGAAACCGGCGAATACCGTCATCACCGCGATACTGCCGCCCATCGCCACCGCAGAGTACACGGCCTGCAGGCGAATCACTTCACTTCCCTGACGCGCGGCGATATAACGCATGGCCGCCAGATGGCAGACGGTAAAGGTTCCGCAGTGCAGGATCTGCGCGACAATCAGCCACGGTAGTTCTGTAGTCCAGCCCATGATTCCCCAGCGAATCACGCCGCACACCGCCGACAGTAGCAGCAGGTCACGCGCGCTAAAGCGGCGGAAAACTTTTTTGCTCAGAGCAAAAATCACCACTTCAGCCACCACGCCGAGCGACCAGAGGTACCCTACCGCCGAAGCAGAATAACCCGCCCCCTGCCAGTAAATAGCGCTGAAACCATAGTAGGCCGCATGCGCGCCTTGTAATAAGCACACGCAGGCGAGGAAACGCCAGCTCTGCGCCACCAGCGTTCGCCAGGCGCGCCATCCCGCCGCCTCCTGATGACGAGATGCCCCTTGCGGCATGACTGAAGGCCGCAACAGCATACCGAGCAGCATAGAAGCGATCCCCAGGCTTAGCAGCACCAGAATCGCATGATAATCAAACAAGCTAACCAGTTTGCCCGTCAACGCCGAGCCAATCACAAAGGCAATCGAGCCCCACAGGCGCACCCGGCCATAATCCATGGTGATTTGCTTCTGCCAGGTATTGGCAAGCGCATCGGTCAACGGCACCAGCGGCGAGAAAAAGAGGTTAAAGCCAATCATCACCACCATCAGCCAGGCAACGTGACTACCGGCCCAGAAGGCCATCGCAAACAGCAGCGTTAGCAGCGCCAGAACACGCAACACGCTGATTAATCGGGAGGGATCGCTCACACGCGGCGCAATCAGCAGGCTACCAAGAAAACGCGCCACCAGGCCCGCGCCAAGCAGAACGCCGATCGTTTCCGGCGTAAGCCCTGCGCCCTTGAGCCAGACGCTCCAGAAAGGCAGAAAAATACCGTAGCTGAAAAAATAGGTGAAGTAACTGAGCGCCAGCCAGCGCGTTGAGTGCAAGACCATGATTTCCTCCAGAATGGAGGCGACAGTCTGGCGGTAAAACGTTTGCCTGGCGCGAGTATGGATTAAAAATCGTGATCTTCGTCACTTATTTTCGATGACCGCACACCGGATTCACAGAAATATGAGAGTTACAGCAACTCACACCGCGTCTTCACAATATCAATAAAATCGCGCAGCGCCGGTTTCAGCTCGCCCTTCTTCCACGCCATTAGCAGGGCAATCGTCGGCGCATCACCCGCCAGCGGACGAAACACCACCTGCCCGGTGTTGAAACTCTGCATGTAACCGGGGATGAGCGACACACCGAGCCCCATGCCCACCAGGTTCATGGTGACCAGAATATTGGTCGCCATCTGCACAATCTTCGGCTGACACTGCTGATCGGTAAGCCACTTATCGACGATCGACGCCAGCGCGCCGGAATAAGCGGGATCGGTACTGATAAATTCGACGCCGTTTAACTGTTCCGCGCTGATTTTACGCTCACGCGCCAGCGGATGCGTGGCGGGCATCACCACCGCCAGCGGTTCATGGAACAGCTCCAGATAATCAATTTCCGGGTTGTAGATGGGATGGCGCATCAGGCCGACATCCAGCTCGCCGCTACGCAGTTTTTCTTCCTGCTGAGTGGTTATCAGGCTCACCAGTTCAATGTGCGTTTCGGGTTGACGCAAGCGCAGCAGCGGCATCACTTTCGGCAACAAATTGACTTCCGCCGAAGGTACAAAACCAATCACCAGATGATTTCCCTGCATGGCAGCGCTACGTGCGCGAACCTTCGCCTGCTCTGCCTGATCAAGGATCGCGAGCGCATCGGTTAGAAAACATTCACCCGCCGTGGTCAGCGTGACTTTGCGTTTATCTCTCTCCAGCAACGAGACGCCCACGCACTGCTCCAGGTCGCGGATCTGGCTACTGAGCGACGGCTGCGAGGTATGCAGTTTTTCCGCCGCGCGCGTGAAGTTTAGCTCCTGCGCGACGGCCACAAAGTAGCGAAGGTGTCTCAGTTCCATGCCCTTCTCCCTGTCATAGATAAAACGTCTCAGCTGGTAGAAATTAAGTATTTCACATAACAACAACCAATTAGCAACATAGTAAAGACACAAAAACCAGAAGGTCAATACCTCTTACCCACGAGATAACGATATGACCACGAAAACACCTGTAGACATCTACTCTCTGATCGATACCCACAACGGTAGCGTGACCCCGCGCATTTACACCGATCCTGACATCTATCAACTGGAGCTTGAACGCATTTTTGGTCGTTGCTGGCTGTTTCTGGCGCACGAAAGCCAGATCCCAAAAGCTGGCGACTTTTTTAACACCTACATGGGCGAAGACGCGGTTGTGGTCGTTCGCCAGAAAGACGGCAGTATCAAAGCCTTTTTGAACCAGTGTCGCCACCGCGCCATGCGCGTAAGCTACGCCGATTGCGGCAATACCAAAGCGTTCACCTGCCCCTATCACGGCTGGTCTTACGGCATTAACGGCGAGCTGATCGATGTGCCGCTGGAGCCACGCGCCTATCCGCAGGGCTTGTGTAAATCCCATTGGGGATTGAACGAAGTGCCCTGCGTAGAAAGCTACAAGGGGCTGATTTTTGCCAACTGGGATACCTCCGCCCCGCCGCTGCTGGATTATCTGGGTGATATGGCCTGGTATCTCGACGGTATGCTGGATCGCCGGGAAGGCGGTACCGAAATCGTCGGCGGCGTGCAGAAATGGGTGATCAACTGCAACTGGAAATTCCCGGCAGAACAATTCGCCAGCGACCAGTATCACGCCCTCTTCAGCCATGCCTCCGCCGTGCAGGTGCTTGGCGCTAAAGATGACGGCAGTGATAAACATCTTGGCGACGGCCAGACCGCGCGTCCGGTGTGGGAAACGGCGAAAGATGCCTTACAGTTCGGCCAGGACGGGCACGGAAGCGGCTTCTTCTTCACTGAAAAACCGGACGCCAACGTTTGGGTAGACGGCGCTGTCTCCAGCTATTACCGCGAAACCTACGACGAAGCCGAACAACGGCTGGGCAAAGTGCGCGCCCTGCGTCTGGCCGGTCATAACAATATTTTTCCGACGCTCTCGTGGCTGAACGGCACCGCCACACTACGCGTCTGGCACCCCCGCGGCCCGGATCAGGTGGAAGTGTGGGCCTTCTGTATCACCGATAAAGCCGCCTCTGATGAGGTTAAAGCGGCCTTTGAAAACAGCGCCACCCGCGCCTTCGGCCCGGCGGGCTTCCTCGAGCAGGATGACTCGGAAAACTGGTGTGAAATCCAGAAGCTGCTGAAAGGCAACAAAGCCCGTAACAGCCAGCTCTGTCTGCAAATGGGGCTGGGCCAGGAGAAACGTCGCGAAGACGGCATTCCGGGCATGACCAACTACATCTTCTCGGAAACCGCCGCGCGCGGGATGTATCAGCGTTGGGCCGATCTCCTCTCCAGCGATACCTGGCAGGAAGTGGATGAGAAAACCGCCGCCTATCAGCAGGAGGTGATGAAATGAGTAATCCGGTCTCTTTAGAACTGCATCATCGCATCGCCCAGTTTCTCTATCTGGAAGCGTCACTGCTCGACGACTGGCGTTTTCGCGACTGGCTGGATCAGCTTGATGACGACATCATCTACACCATGCGCACCACGGTAAACGCACAAACCCGCGATCGTCGTAAAGGGAAACAGCCGCCGACGACCTGGATCTTTAACGACAACAAAGATCAGCTCGAGCGCCGAATCGCCCGCCTGGAAACCGGGATGGCGTGGGCCGAGGAGCCGCCGTCACGCACACGCCATATGGTCAGTAATATCCAGGTGAGCGAAACAGAGCAGCCGGATGTGTTTGCCGTTCGCGTGAATTATTTGCTTTATCGCGCGCAAAAAGAGCGTGATGAAACCTTTTACATCGGAACGCGCTTTGACAAAGTGCGCCGCCTGGATGGCGAACAGTGGCGTCTGCTGGCACGTGAAATCGTGCTCGACCAGGCGGTGATCACCTCCCACAACCTGAGTGTATTGTTCTGATGAGCCGTGTATTTGCCTGCTCCACTGCGGAGCTGCCGGAGGGAGAAGCGCTCCGGCTGGAAACGTCCCCCGTTATCGCCCTGTTCCACATAGGCGGGGAATTCTTTGCCATCAACGACCGTTGCAGCCACGGCAACGCGTCAATGTCTGAAGGGTATCTGGAAGATGATGCCACCGTGGAATGCCCGTTACACGCTGCCAGTTTCTGCCTGAAAACCGGTAAAGCGCTGTGTCTGCCCGCAACCGATGCTATCGCTACCTACCCGGTGTATGTGGAAGGTGGCGAAGTGTTTGTTGATATTCCTCAGGAGGCGTCATGAGTGATTTAAAAGATGAAGTGGTTTTCATCACCGGTGGCGGCTCCGGCCTGGGGCTCGCGCTGGTCGAGCGCTTTATTGAAGAGGGGGCGAAGGTTGCCACGCTCGAACTGTCGGGCGCGAAGGTCGCCAGCCTGCGCCAGCGTTTTGGCGAACATGTGCTGGCGGTCGAGGGGAACGTCACCTGTTACGCCGATTATCAGCGTGCGGTTGACCAGACGCTGACGCAGTTTGGCAAGCTGGACTGTTTTATCGGTAATGCGGGCATCTGGGATCATAACGCCTCGCTGGTGAACACACCTGCCGACGCGCTGGAGAGCGGCTTCCACGAGCTGTTTAACGTCAACGTGCTCGGGTATTTACTGGGTGCGAAAGCCTGCGCCCCGGCGCTGATCGCCAGCGAAGGCAGCATCATTTTCACGCTCTCTAACGCCGCCTGGTATCCGGGGGGCGGCGGCCCGCTGTATACCGCCAGCAAACACGCGGCGACGGGTTTAATTCGCCAGCTTGCCTATGAACTGGCGCCAAAAGTGCGCGTCAACGGCGTCGGCCCTTGTGGCATGGCAAGCGATCTGCGTGGCCCGCAGGCGCTGGGGCAGAGCAATACCTCGATTATGCAATCGCTGACGCCGGAAAAAATCGCCGCCATTCTGCCGCTGCAATTCTTCCCCGACCCGGCAGACTTCACCGGGCCCTATGTGATGCTGGCGTCACGGCGCAATAATCGGGCGCTGAGTGGCGTCATGATTAACGCCGACGCGGGCCTGGGCATTCGCGGCATTCGCCACGTTGCCGCCGGACGCGATCTCTAAGGAGCCACCATGAATAATGAAATTATTGCCATTATCGGTGGTGGTCAGGCCGCAGCGATGGCGGCGGCATCACTGCGTCAGTTGGGTTTTGGCGGCGAAATACATCTTTTCTCCGATGAACAGCAACTGCCCTATGAACGCCCACCGCTGTCGAAAGCGATGCTGCTTGACGATAATCCGCAACTGCAACCAGTCCTCGCCGCCGACTGGTGGCTGGCGAATAACGTGCAGTTGCATCTGGGCGTGACCCTCCGCCATCTTGACCGCCAGGCCCAAACGGTGGTGCTGACGGACGGTCCACGCTACCGCTGGACGAAATTGCTGATAGCCACCGGGGCAGCGGCGCGTCCTCTGCCGATGCTGGATGCGCTGGGCGAACGCTGCTTTACGCTGCGTCATGCCGCTGATGCTGAACGGCTACGCCCGGTGCTGGACGCCGGAAAATCGCTGGTGATTGTCGGCGCGGGAACCATTGGCCTTGAGCTGGCAGCCAGCGCAACACAGCGTGGATGCCAGGTGACGGTTGTAGAACTTGCGCCAACCGTGATGGGCCGAAACGCTCCGCCGCCGGTGCGTGACTATTTGATTCGCCGCCACCAGCAAGCAGGCGTGCGTTTGCTGCTCAACAGCGCCATTGAACACGTTGAGGCCGGCAAAAAGGTCATGCTGACATTACAAAGCGGCGAACAGCTGCAGGCGGATGCGGTAATTTACGGCATCGGCATTGTGGCGAACGATACCCTTGCCCGCGATGCCGGGCTGGAAACGGCCAACGGTATCGTGGTGGATGCACGCGGTATGACGTCCGACCCGGCCATTTTCGCCGCCGGTGATGTGGCGATAACGCGTCAACCTGACGGCTCTCTGCATCGCATTGAAAGCTGGGAAAATGCCAATTTTCAGGCGCAAACCGCTGCAGCCGCGATGCTGAATCAGCCACTTCCCGTCGCCACGCCGGGCTGGTTCTGGAGCGATCAATTCAACGATAACCTTCAGTTCGTGGGCGAGATGCAGGGTGAAAACTGGATCTGTCGCGGAAACCCGGATGAGCGAAAAGCTATCTGGTTTCACGTGCGCGATGGAGCGCTGGTTGGGGCTGTGGCGCTTAATCAGGGCCGCGAAGTGCGCGTGCTACGCAAGCTGATTCAGTCGGGCAAACCGCTTGCGCGCGATGCACTCACCGATGAACGCGTGGCGCTTAAGTCGCTGTAAGTCAGTAAAAAGGTCGCGCTGGCGACCTTTTCAACAATCAGTAAACATAACGGCGCATCGCGTGGCAGAGTGTCACATTGTGTATTACGTTTTAAGAACACGTCTTAACACAATGGAAGACTATGAACACACTACGTTATTTCGACTTTGGCGCATCACGTTCGCTGATGCTGCTTATCGCGCGCATCGCTCTCGTTTTGCTGTTTATCCTTTTCGGTTATCCGAAAATGCTGGGCTTTGATGGCACAGTTCAGTACATGGCGTCCTCGGGCGCACCAATGCCAACCCTGTCGGCGATTATCGCCATCATCATGGAAGTACCGGTCGCCATTCTGATTGTGCTGGGCTTCTTCACGCGCCCGCTGGCGGTTATCTTTATTTTCTATACGCTCGGTACGGCGGTGATTGGCCACCATTACTGGGATATGACCGGTGATGCAGTGGTACCGAATATGATTAACTTCTGGAAAAACGTCAGTATCGCGGGCGGCTTCCTGCTGCTGGCGATGACCGGGCCGGGCACAATTTCTCTGGATCGCCGGTAAATAAATACCGGACACAAAAAAGGCCGCTTGCGCGGCCTTTTCTTATTCTGCAAAACAGAATTATGCGTAAACCGGGAAGCGTGCGCAGATATCCAGAACTTTACCTTTGATGCGCTCGATAACCGCTTCATCATTGATGTTGTCCAGAACGTCACACATCCAGCCAGCCAGTTCCTTCGCTTCCGCTTCTTTGAAGCCACGGCGAGTGATTGCCGGAGAACCGATACGGATACCGGAGGTCACAAACGGGCTCTTCGGATCGTTCGGCACGCTGTTTTTGTTGACGGTAATGTTAGCGCGGCCCAGGGCTGCGTCAGCTTCTTTACCGGTCAGGTTTTTGTCGACCAGATCCAGCAGGAACAGGTGGTTTTCAGTACCGCCGGAAACCACTTTGTAGCCACGGTTCAGGAACACTTCCACCATCGCTTTGGCGTTTTTCGCAACCTGCTGCTGGTAAACTTTAAACTCAGGCTCCATCGCTTCTTTCAGTGCTACCGCTTTACCGGCAATCACGTGCATCAGCGGGCCGCCCTGTGCGCTTGGGAAGACAGCGGAGTTCAGTTTTTTATACAGCTCTTCATCACCGCCTTTCGCCAGGATCAGGCCGCCACGCGGGCCCGCCAGGGTTTTGTGAGTGGTGGTGGTCACGACATGCGCGTGAGGAACCGGGTTCGGGTAAACGCCTGCGGCAATCAGACCCGCAACGTGGGCCATATCGACGAACAGATATGCGCCGATGCTGTCAGCGATTTCGCGCATTTTAGCCCAGTCAACGATGCCGGAGTAGGCAGAGAAACCACCGATAATCATCTTCGGTTTATGTTCCTGAGCCAGCTTCGCCATTTCGTCATAATCGATTTTACCGGACTCATCAATACCGTAAGGCACGATGTTGTACAGTTTACCGGAGAAGTTTACCGGGGAGCCGTGAGTCAGGTGACCGCCCTGCGCCAGGTTCATACCCAGAACGGTATCGCCCGGCTGCAGCAGCGCGGTGTAGACGGCGAAGTTAGCCTGAGAACCGGAGTGCGGCTGAACGTTAGCGTAGTCTGCGCCAAACAGCGCTTTCGCGCGGTCGATAGCCAGTTGCTCAACGATATCCACATACTCGCAACCGCCGTAGTAGCGTTTGCCCGGATAACCTTCAGCATATTTGTTGGTCAGCTGAGAACCCTGTGCCTGCATAACGCGCGGGCTGGTGTAGTTTTCGGAGGCGATCAGTTCGATGTGCTCTTCCTGACGTACTTTTTCCTGCTCCATAGCCTGCCACAGTTCGGCATCATAATCGGCAATGTTCATTTCACGCTTTAACATCCGCATCTCCTGACTCAGCTAACAGTAAATTTTTTAAGCCCTGATGGACAACGGCCAACAGTATAACTGATTAGTTCTGCGATAACAGGTCTTGACAAACGATTTTACGCAAACGTTTTCCTTCGCGTCACACAAGGGCTTGAGGAATAAAGGCTCGCCAAATTTCAACGGATAACTTTTCAGGTTTGTGATGCAAATTCTTCACGTTGTAACCAACACGATGCATTGTTACAAAGAACCATTTACAAAGCAGGGGTATTTTTATAAGATGCATTCAATATGCAACAATAGATAATCGTAAAAAGGAAGCCTGCCATGCTTGATGCTCAAACCATTGCTACCGTCAAAGCCACTATTCCCCTGCTGGTTGAAACCGGCCCCAAACTCACCGCCCACTTTTATGACCGGATGTTTACCCACAACCCGGAACTGAAAGAGATTTTCAATATGAGCAACCAGCGCAACGGCGACCAGCGTGAAGCGCTGTTCAACGCCATTGCCGCCTACGCCAGCAATATTGAAAACCTGCCTGCCCTGCTGCCTGCGGTTGAGAAAATCGCCCAGAAACATACCAGCTTCCAGATTAAACCTGAGCAGTACAATATTGTTGGCGAACATCTGCTGGCGACGCTCGACGAAATGTTCAGCCCAGGCCAGGACGTGCTGGATGCATGGGGTAAAGCTTACGGTGTACTGGCGGGAGTATTTATCAATCGTGAAGCGGAAATCTACCAGCAGAATGCCAATAAAACCGGCGGCTGGGAAGGCACGCGTCCGTTCCGCATTGTGGCAAAAACGCCGCGTAGCGCGCTCATCACCAGCTTCGAATTTGAACCGGTGGACGGCGGCGCGGTAGCAGATTATCAACCGGGCCAGTATCTGGCAGTCTGGCTGAAACCGGAAGGCTTCCCACATCAGGAGATTCGTCAATACTCCCTTACTCGTAAGGCGGATGGCAAAGGCTACCGCATTGCGGTGAAACGCGAAGACGGCGGCCAGGTATCAAGCTGGCTGCACAACTCCGCGAATGTCGGCGATGTGGTGCATCTGGCGGCACCTGCGGGCGATTTCTTTATGGCAGTGGAAAACAACACGCCGGTGACGCTGATCTCCGCTGGTGTCGGCCAGACGCCAATGCTGGCGATGCTTGATACGTTGGCAAAATCCAGCCATACCGCGCAGGTAAACTGGTTCCACGCGGCAGAAAATGGCGATGTGCATGCCTTTGCTGACGAAGTGAAAAATCTGGGAGCAACCTTGCCGCGCTTTACCGCGCATACCTGGTATCGTCAACCGACCGACGCAGACCGTCAGGCAGCCGCGTTTGACAGCGAAGGATTGATGGATTTAAGCGCGATGGAAGGAGCCTTTAGCGCCCCGGCGATGCAGTTTTATCTCTGTGGCCCGGTCGGCTTTATGCAGTTCGCCGCAAAGCAGTTGGTTGAACTGGGCGTGAAGCAGGAAAGCATTCATTATGAGTGCTTCGGGCCGCATAAGGTGCTGTGATTTTTGCCCTCACCCCGCCCTCTCCCACAGGGAGAGGGAGAAAACCAGCGCAAGAATTGACGCCTGCACAAACCATTCCCTCTCCCTGCGGGAGAGGGTTAGGGTGAGGGGCCGCGGTGTTAAATCGCCGCGTCGTCCTCTTCACCTGTACGAATACGGATCACGCGCGCCACGTCAAAGACGAAGATTTTGCCGTCGCCGATTTTACCGGTCTGAGCCGTGCGAATAATGGTATCCACACAGGTATCAACGATATCGTCGCTGACCACAATTTCAATTTTGACTTTCGGCAGGAAGTCCACCATGTATTCCGCACCGCGATAGAGCTCGGTGTGGCCTTTCTGACGACCAAAGCCTTTCACTTCCGTTACCGTCATGCCGGTAATACCGACTTCCGCCAGCGCTTCACGTACATCATCCAGTTTGAAGGGTTTAATAATCGCATCAATTTTTTTCATGGTGTTCCTGTTTTTCAGTCGCGTAACCGGTTGCTCACCGTATCATAAATCACGCAAAAGTACGGTGCTACTCTTTAAAATCATTTGCGTCCAGTTCGTGGCGTGAGAGCAGCTTGTAAAACTCCGTGCGGTTACGCCCCGCCATTCTCGCCGCATGCGTCACATTCCCTTTGGTGATTTGCAGCAGCTTGCGCAGGTAGTTGAGTTCAAACTGGTTTCGCGCTTCCACAAAAGTTGGCAGCGCGGTGTTTTCTCCTTCCAGCGCCTGATCGACCAGTGCGTCGCTGATCACCGGCGACGACGTCAGCGCCACGCACTGTTCAATTACGTTCACCAGTTGACGCACGTTGCCCGGCCAGTTGGCTGCCATCAGGCGCTTCATGGCATCGGTGGAAAACGCGCGCACGAACGGTTTGTGGCGGTCGGCGGACTGGCGCAGTAGATGGTTTGCCAGCAGCGGAATATCTTCCGTGCGCTCGGCAAGCGTCGGAATTTTGAGGTTGACCACATTAAGGCGATAAAAGAGATCTTCACGAAACTCGCCGCGCGCCATCGCTTTTGGCAGGTCGCGGTGAGTCGCGGAGATAATCCGCACGTTAATGTCGAGGTCGCGGTTGCTGCCCAGGGGGCGCACTTTGCGCTCCTGCAACACACGCAGCAGTTTGACCTGCAGCGGCGCAGGCATGTCGCCAATCTCATCGAGGAACAGCGTGCCGCCTTCCGCCGCCTGAAACAGCCCTTCCCGATTGCTTACCGCGCCGGTAAACGCCCCGCGCGCGTGACCGAAAAGTTCCGATTCCAGCAACTGTTCCGGTAATGCACCACAGTTAATCGCGACGAACGGTTTACTGCTACGCGGGCTGGCGTTGTGAATCGCCTGCGCCAGAATCTCTTTCCCGGTACCGCTCTGGCCGTTAATCAGCACGCTAACATCCGACTGCGCCACCATTTGTGCCTGCTCCAGCAGCCGTAACATAATCGGGCTGCGGGTGACGATGGACTCCCGCCAGCGCTCGTCCACCGCCGGCGCGGTTCGCGCCAGCGCTTCATCGATGGCTTTATACAGCGCGTCTTTGTCGACCGGTTTGGTCAGGAAACTGAATACGCCCTGCTGGGTGGCAGCCACGGCATCCGGAATCGAGCCGTGAGCGGTGAGGATAATCACCGGCATACCCGGCTGCACTTTCTGAATTTCACTGAACAGCTGCAAGCCGTCCATTTCATCCATTCGCAGATCGCTGATAACAAGGTCGATACGTTCTTTTGCCAGCACGCGCAGCCCCTGCTGCCCGCTCTCTGCGGTATCCACCTGATAGCCTTCGCTGGTCAAGCGCATCCCCAGCAGCTTCAGCAGCCCCGGGTCGTCATCCACCAGCAACAGGCGAGCCGTTTTCCGTGGTGTCATTGCTTCTCCTCCGAGTCAGCGGGTGTGTCCGTACCGTGTGTGCTGTCCGGGTTAAAACCGGACGAGGGTTTACGGCTGGAGAGCTGGCGCTCGATATCGGTCAGGTTTTGCAGCTTGCGGGTCGTCAGATCAAGTTCGCCCTTCAGCGCCTGCTGCTGCTGACGCAGTTCATCCAGCGCGGCATCGCTCGTTTCCTGAAGCTTACTGTAGCGCGTGCGCTGGTCAGACAGTTTCAGTTGCAGCATCTGATTATCTCGCCACACCTGGTAGAGCGGACGGATGCGCGTTGGAATTTGTGCGCTTTTCGCATCAAGGCGTGAAACGATCAGCTGGCGCTCGGACGGCGTGATTTTGGCATTTGCCAGCAGCACACCACGCTTGAAAGCATCTGACCAGCTTTCATCGCCTAATTGGTTAGCCTGCGCCCGCGCCAGCGTGGGCGTGAGACGTTCGGCGCAATCCATACCGCGCAGCCAGTACAGCGGATTGTTTTCCGCGACGGTTCCATCAAGCGTCCAGAGCTCGTCACAGGTGGTCGACAGGTAATCCGCCACCTGTTCATGAGGAACTTTCTCTGCGCTGACGCCGCCAATATGCGGCGTCAGGCCAGAGCTACAGCCGACGAGCGCCAGACAGGATAAGCCCGACAACCAGAAGCGGCGGACACCCTGTACAACGCGCGTACTTAAAAAGTGGGACATATGCACCCGATATGTAGTCATGAGTTTGTTTTATCCGGCCCGGGGACAGGGAGTTCAATGCGAAAACAGATATCGCCCGCACTATCGTCAATCAGATGAAGCTCGCCGTGCATCTTACGCACGCAATCTCGGGCAATACTCAACCCCAGGCCACTGCCCTTCACGGCCCCTTTTCGCTGGCGACTGCCCTGGAAAAAGGGCTCAAAAATCATTGTCTTTTCGGCATCCGGGATCGGCGTCCCGGTATTGGCCACATCAATAGCGATTCGCCCGCTGGAGACGTGGCTACGGATATAAATGTTACCGGATTCAGTACCATAGTGCACCGCATTGGAGTAGAGATTGTCCAGTGCACTCATCAATAGCGTCGATTCTGCCAGGCATGCCGGGGCTTCCAGTGCGACCTGGGTATGCATCATTTTAGCTCGCGCCGGCAAACTGTGCGCAGAAACAACGGCTTCCACCAGCGGGGTCAGTTCCACGCGGCTCATGGGCACCGCGCCATCGCTCAGTTTACGGTTGTAATCGAGCAGTTGTTCAATCAGCTTTTGCAGATTACGGCTGCTATCATCGAGGATATCCACCACTTCTTTTTGCTCCGGCGTGAGCGGGCCGACAACCTGGTCTGCCAGCAATTCAGTACCTTCACGCATGCTGGCGAGCGGCGTTTTGAGTTCGTGGGAGAGATGGCGTAAAAACTGGTGGCGCTGTGACTCCAGCCAGGAGAGCCGATCGCTTAACCAGACGATACGCTGGCCGACCGACCGCAGTTCGCGCGGGCCTCGGAAGGACACGCCCTCTTTGAGGGTCTCCCCCTCGCCGAGACGATTAATCATACTCTCAATGCCTTTGACCGGGCCGATGATCATGCGGGTAAACAGTAACACCATCGCGAGGCTCACCAGGAACAGCACCAGTGCTTGCCATCCGAAGAACTGACCTCGCTCGGCTATTTCCTGCTGCAACTGCTGGCCGCGCGAGAAGACCACCGTACGCGTCGCCTGCACTATTTCGGTATTAGCATTGGCAAACGCTTCCAGTTTGCTGGCCGCCTGCTTTTCCGGGCCGCTGTTGTGGCATTGAAGCTGAGCCAGATCGTTCAGATCCTGTCTTAACGCCTGATACAGTTTTTCATCGGGCAGCACGCCCGCGTGCGCGTCAAGCATATCGCTGTAGCGCTTACGCTGACTCTGGTAAACCCGCGCCAGCGTCGGGTCATCGAGCACACAGTACTGGCGATAACTGCGCTCCATTTCCAGCGCAATATTGGTCATTGCTTCGCTGCGACGTGCGTCAATCAGGGTGGTACGGTTGGTTTTTTCCGCCTGCGCGCTGAGCGCATTCAGGCTCTGCCATGCCTGCCAGGCCAGCACCAACAATGGCAGCAGGATCAACAGAAACGCCAGCATAACCAGCTGTCGCAGCGAACGGGGAGAAAGAGAGACGCGTTTCACAAGGAGTTCCCAAAAAATCAACCTGTAAGGATGCTAACTGAGGAAGTGACGCGGGGAAAGGCAGAAATAACAAAGCCGGGTCGAAACCCGGCTTTGTTATGGAATAAGGCGGTGCCTAACTCAACGTTTCGCCCGATGGTTGATATGCAAAGATATCAGAAGCTGGACGGCAGGCACCTTGTTGTGCGTCATTCGAAGTTTATGTAGCACGTCCCGAAGGGGCTGACATAAGAGGGTGAATGAGCCACTGAGCAAATAAATGCAGGATGCGTGCCAACATGGAAAATAAAATGTTAACTTTATGATAATTAAAGATAATGTTAATTATATCACTTATTGTAGAAATGATTACTTTTTGCGCTTTGCGTCGCTAATTAGCAACACTTTATGCACCATTAATTAAAATAGATTTAAATCAATAAGTTAAATGTCGCCTTTTAGAGACACCCTTAATAAGGATTGTCTGTCATTCACGACACCTGAAAACGCCATCCAACAAAAAAGCCGCTTTCGCGGCCCCAGATTGCTGACAAAGTGCGCTTTATTCTTGCCGGATGCGGCGTAAACGCCTTATCCGGCCTACAAAATCGTGCTAATTCAATATATTGCAGAATCCTTGTAGGCCTGATAAGCGTAGCGCATCAGGCAATTTTGCGTTTGTCATCAGTCTCAGGCCGCTTTCGCGGCCCTTTTCACTTAACCTAACTGCTTGCGCGCATTGCGGAAGATGCGCATCCACGGCCCGTCCTCGCCCCAGTTTTCCGGGTGCCAGGAATTCGCCACGGTACGGAACACACGCTCCGGGTGCGGCATCATGATGGTGACGCGACCGCTTTCGTTGGTCACTGCGGTGATCCCGTTCGGAGAACCATTCGGGTTCGCCGGATAGGTTTCCGTCACCTTGCCGAAGTTATCAACGTAGCGCAGCGCCACCAGCCCTTTGCTTTCCAGCGCGGCCAGATGCGCCGCATCACGAACTTCCACGCGCCCTTCACCGTGAGAAACAGCAATCGGCATCTGCGAACCAACCATTCCCTGCAACAGCAGCGACGGGCTTTGCGTCACTTCGACCAGGCTGAAACGCGCTTCAAAACGGTCAGAGTTGTTACGCACAAAGCGCGGCCACAGGTCGCTGCCTGGGATCAGTTCGCGCAGATTAGACATCATCTGGCAACCGTTGCACACGCCCAACGCCAGCGT
The DNA here is from genome assembly GCA_003315335.1 of Pseudocitrobacter faecalis. Classification (GTDB taxonomy): domain Bacteria; phylum Pseudomonadota; class Gammaproteobacteria; order Enterobacterales; family Enterobacteriaceae; genus Pseudocitrobacter; species Pseudocitrobacter faecalis. Next base: position 31,833 of record QNRL01000004.1, on the reverse strand, counting down.
TTGTGGACGATGGAAGAAGGTTTCGAACTCATCACGCACTCGGTCGTTGAACAGGATAGACTTCGCCCAGCCTTCACCCGCGCCCAGCACATCGCCGTATGAGAAGCCGCCGCAGGCGACCAGCGCATCAAAACGCGCCAGCCCGGTGCGCCCGGCCAGCAGGTCACTCATGTGCACGTCGATGGCATCAAAGCCCGCACGCTGGAACGCTGCGGCCATTTCAACGTGGGAGTTGACGCCCTGCTCACGCAATACCGCCACCTGAGGACGCGCGCCCTTCGCAATATACGGCGCAGCGATATCCTCGCTGATATCAAAGGTCAGTTTAACGTTCAGGCCTGGATCGTTATCGTTGGCTTTCGCGTTATGCTCCTGATCGGCGCTTTCCGGGTTATCACGCAGACGCTGCATCTGCCAGGTGGTTTCCGCCCACCACATACGCAAGGTGGTGCGGCTTTCGCTGAAGACCGGCTGGCCGTTAGCGGTCAGCACAAAGCGGTCACCCGCGACGGCGTTACCCAGATAGTGCACACAATCACCGAGGCCGTGTTTTGCCAGCAGCGCTTCAACCGCCGCTCGGTCAGCCGCGCGAACCTGAATAACCGCCCCCAGTTCTTCTGTGAACAGCGCAGCCAGACGGTCGTCGCCCAGCGCGGCGATATCCGCCTCAACGCCACAGTGACCGGCAAAGGCCATCTCTGCCAGCGTCACCAGCAGGCCGCCGTCGGAACGGTCGTGGTAGGCCAGCAGTTTACGTTCTGCCACCAGCGCCTGCATGGCGTCGTAGAAGCCTTTCAGCTGCGCGACGTCACGCACGTCAGCCGGTTTATCGCCCAGTTGACGATAAACCTGCGCCAGTGCGGTGGCACCCAGTGCGTTATGGCCCTTGCCGAGGTCAATCAGCAGCAGGGCGTTATCTTCCGTGGAAAGCTGCGGGGTGATGGTATGACGCACATCTTCTACACGGGCAAACGCAGAAATCACCAGCGACAGCGGCGAGGTCATCTCACGCTGTTCGTTACCTTCCTGCCAGCGGGTTTTCATCGACATAGAGTCTTTACCCACCGGAATGGTCAGGCCCAGCGCAGGGCAAAGTTCTTCGCCCACGGCTTTCACCGCTTCGTACAGACCCGCGTCTTCGCCAGGGTGACCGGCGGCAGACATCCAGTTCGCCGACAGTTTGATGTGTTTGATATTGCCAATTTGCGTCGCCGCAATGTTAGTCAGCGCTTCCCCTACCGCCAGACGAGCGGAGGCCGCGAAGTCGAGCAACGCAACCGGGGAACGTTCACCAATCGCCATCGCTTCACCGTAGTAGCTGTCGAGGCTGGCGGTAGTGACCGCGCAGTTCGCCACCGGGATCTGCCACGGGCCAACCATCTGATCGCGTGCCACCATGCCGGTAACGGTACGGTCACCGATGGTCACGAGGAAGGTTTTTTCAGCAACAGATGGCAGGTGCAGAACACGGTTAACCGCATCGGCAATGGTAATGCCTTCACGAACCAGCGCGTCGCCTTTGGCTTTCAGCGTGGTGACATCGCGGGTCATCTTCGGCGTTTTGCCCAGCAGCACGTCCAGCGGCAGGTCGATAGGCTGATTGTCGAAGTGTTTGTCATTCAGAGTGAGGTGCTGTGCTTCGGTCGCTTCGCCAATCACCGCGTACGGCGCGCGTTCACGCTTACAGAGCTCATCAAACAACGGCATCTGGTCAGGCGCAACCGCCAGCACGTAGCGCTCCTGTGATTCGTTACACCAGATTTCCAGCGGGCTCATCCCTGGTTCGTCGCTCAGAATGTCTCGCAGTTCGAATTTACCGCCGCGTCCACCGTCACTCACCAGCTCCGGCATCGCGTTTGAAAGGCCGCCCGCGCCAACGTCGTGGATAAACAGAATCGGGTTCGCGTCGCCAAGCTGCCAGCAGCGATCGATCACTTCCTGACAACGGCGCTCCATTTCTGGGTTGTCGCGCTGGACGGATGCAAAATCGAGATCCGCATCAGATTGACCGGAGGCCATAGAGGAGGCTGCACCGCCGCCAAGCCCGATATTCATCGCCGGGCCGCCGAGAACCACCAGTTTTGCCCCCACGGTGATCTCGCCTTTCTGCACGTGATCGGCACGGATGTTGCCGATCCCGCCTGCCAGCATGATAGGTTTGTGATAGCCGCGCAGCTCTTCGCCGTTGTGACTGTTCACTCTCTCTTCGTAAGTACGGAAGTAGCCGTTCAGTGCCGGGCGACCAAATTCGTTGTTAAACGCCGCGCCGCCCAGCGGCCCCTCGGTCATGATGTCCAGGGCGGTAACAATGCGTTCCGGCTTGCCGAAATCTTCTTCCCACGGCTGTTCAAAGCCTGGAATGCGCAGGTTGGAAACAGAGAAACCGACCAGACCGGCCTTCGGTTTTGCACCACGCCCGGTAGCACCTTCATCACGAATTTCACCGCCGGAACCGGTTGCCGCGCCCGGCCACGGAGAAATGGCCGTCGGGTGGTTGTGGGTTTCGACCTTCATCAGGATGTGCGCAGGTTCCTGGTGGAAATCGTAGCGCCCCGTTTCGTGGTCGGCAAAATAGCGCCCCACTTCAGACCCTTCCATGACGGCTGCGTTATCTTTATAGGCAGACAGGACGTGATCCGGCGTGGTCTCAAAGGTATTTTTGATCATCTTGAACAGCGATTTAGGCTGCTGTTGACCGTCGATAATCCAGTCGGCGTTGAAAATTTTGTGTCGGCAGTGCTCAGAGTTAGCCTGCGCAAACATATAAAGTTCGATATCGTTCGGGTTACGCCCAAGCTTAGTAAAGGCATCCTGCAGATAGTCGATTTCATCATCCGCCAGCGCCAGCCCCAGACGCAGGTTAGCGTCAATGAGCGCCTGACGCCCTTCTCCCAGCAGATCCACGCTGGATACGGGTGCAGGTTGATGATGAGCAAACAGTTTTTCCGCATCCTGCAAGGAGTCGAAGACGCTTTCCATCATGCGATCGTGCAGCGCTGCCGCCACTTCGCGCCACTGCTCCGCCGTCAGCGTTGACGCTTCCACATACCACGCGACACCACGCTCCAGGCGCAGAACTTGAGTCAGGCCGCAGTTGTGGGCGATGTCGGTTGCTTTTGAAGACCAGGGGGAGATGGTGCCAGGGCGGGGAGTCACGAGCAGTAATTTACCGGATGGCGTATGGCTGCTAAGGCTGGGGCCATACTTTAACAGACGTTCAAGCCTGACTCGGTCTTCGTCGTGAAGCGGAGCATCCAGGTCGGCAAAATGGACATACTCAGCGTAAATATTGCTTACCGGGAGGTTGGCTGCCTGAAAACGTGCCAGCAGTTTGTTAATACGAAATGCAGACAGTGCAGGCGAACCACGCAGAATTTCCATCATAAGTCTCTCGTCTTCTAAGCTTTCAGTGTGCGCAAGGGGGGAAAACGGGCGCTATTATAGATAATCCTGCGCCCTGACGAAACCGTTTGCGTAGAAATAAAATCACTTCCTGCTTTTACCAATAGATGTGACGTATCTCTCGAATTAGTTGCCAACTGGCGCAATCTTAAGCAAAATGCCGCTCAATCTGTTCCAAACCATAGTCTTCTTATGGTCACTGCACACAGTGATTTTGTTAGCGCAGAGAATTAACTATTTGAAAAAATTAAAGATTAATTATCTGCTGATCGGCGTCGTTGCACTGCTGTTAGCAGCAGCCCTTTGGCCCTCCATCACCTGGATCAACCAACCGGCCAATCGCATTGCTGCCATTCAGGCGCGGGGAGAACTTCGCGTCAGTACCATCGTGTCTCCCTTAACCTACTCCCGCGTTGACGATAAAGCGTACGGGCTCGACTACGCCCTGGCTGAACAGTTTGCTAATTACCTTGGCGTGAAGCTGAAAGTCACCGTGCGGCAAAACATCAGCGAACTGTTTGATGACCTTGATAATGACAAAGCAGACCTGCTGGCAGCGGGCCTGGTCTATAACAGCGAGCGCGTCAAAAACTACCATGCGGGGCCGGCCTACTATTCCGTTTCTCAGCAGGTGGTGTATCGCGTTGGCAGCTACCGCCCGCGATCGCTGAGCGAACTGAATGCTGATAATCTCTCCATCGCGCCGGGGCATGCGGTCATCAACGACCTTCAGGCACTGAAAGAGACGAAATATCCCGATATCAGCTGGCAGGTGGATGAAAAGCGCAGCAGCGAAACCTTAATGGAAGAGGTACTGGCGGGCCGTTTGAATTACACCATCGCAGACTCGGTGGCGATCAGTCTTTTCCAGCGCGTGCATCCAGAACTGGCCGTGGCGCTCGATATCACCGACGAACAGCCGGTGACCTGGTTTAGCGTCAATGATGAAGACGATACGCTTTCTGCGGCGATGCTCGACTATTTCAACAGCATAAATGAAGACGGTACCCTCGCCCGACTGGAAGAGAAATACCTGGGGCATGGCGGCGATTTTGATTATGTCGATACGCGATCGTTCCTGCGTGCCGTCGATAGCGTGTTGCCAGATCTTCAGCCGCTGTTTGAGAAATACGCGAAAGAGATCGACTGGCGACTGCTGGCGGCTATCTCGTATCAGGAGTCGCACTGGGACGCTCAGGCAACCTCCCCCACCGGCGTGCGCGGCCTGATGATGCTCACCAAAAATACGGCCCAAAGCCTCGGCCTGACCGACCGTACCGATGCGGAACAAAGCATCGGCGGCGGCATGCGTTATCTGCTGGATATGATGGATAAAGTGCCGGATACGGTGCCGCAGGATGAGAAAATCTGGTTTGCTCTCGCGGCCTATAATATGGGCTACGCGCACATGCTTGACGCTCGCGCATTAACGGTTAAACAGAAAGGTAACCCGGACAGCTGGACGGATGTGAAACAGCGTCTGCCGCTGTTGAGCCAAAAACCTTATTACAGCAAGCTCACCTATGGTTATGCGCGTGGACATGAAGCTTACGCCTATGTTGAAAACATCCGTAAGTATCAAATTAGCCTGGTGGGGTATCTGGCAGAAAAAGAGAAGAAAGTGGCCCAGGAGATGGCGATTGCCGCCGATTATCCGGCGGTAACGATGGACGAACTGAACCGTAACAATGCTGACTTCTTACCGTTTATTTCCCTGTCTCCGCGTGATTACCTGCACAGTGTTCAAGGGTCGACGTCGAGCGAACTGGTCGACGCCGCGCATCCCCATCATTGATTCCCGGCTTTCTGCGCTTTGCGTAAGGCTTTAATCTGCTCGCGGCGTTCGCGGAAAAAATCACTCAACATACTGGCGCATTGATCGCGTAGTATGCCTTCAGTGACCTCGACCCGGTGATTCATCCCCGGATGATGGAGAACATCCATTAACGACCCTGCAGCGCCGGTTTTAGCGTCGCGCGCGCCAAACACCACGCGTCCAATGCGGCTATGCACCATTGCACCTGCACACATCACACAGGGTTCCAGCGTAACGTACAGCGTGGCGTTAATCAGGCGGTAGTTTTGCAGCACCATGCCGCCCTGACGCAGCGCCATAATTTCAGCGTGAGCCGTTGGATCGTGGCGACCTATCGGGCGATTCCAGCCTTCGCCAATCACCTGATTATCGAGCACCAGTACCGCGCCAACCGGCACTTCCCCTTCATCCCAGGCGCGCTGCGCAAGCGTAAGCGCATGGCGCATCCAGTATTCATGGTTGAATTCATTGTCGGACAAAGCGGGCACTCCAGATGATAAATCGGGGCGCATTATACATAGAGAGAATGAGATTACCCACTATTCCAGCCGCTGTAGTTCACCGCGCGGCGTTACCCGCCAGCGGTGCTGGCAGAAATAGAGCAGCGGGTTATCCTGTTTACTGTCGCTGTATCCGCTAAACAGGCGCAGCGGCGTACCGATTTTGCGCTCCAGTTGCACCACTTTTTCATGGCCCAGACAGCGCAGCGAGAGCACCCAACCGCCATGAGCCCGGGTTATCTGACTGGCGATAAGATTTACGCGCGGTAGCCAGGGCGTATCAAAATAGACTTTCTCCACCAGCGACTGTGGTGAACCAGTGATCAGCCACACGTCGGCATCGGTACTGATAAGGTATTCGGTCAGGCGCTTATGAACCACCGGGAAAGTCACCACATTAGCGCGAAACCACGTGGCGAAGTCGGCTTCCAGCGTGCGCAGTTTGGCTTCGCTGTGCCCAAAGGTACATCCCCACAGCAGCAAACTCATTGGCCAGCGCGCAGCGCGCCCTTTTACCAGCAGCGCGATGCCGATTATCGGCAGCAGCGGCAGCACCAGCAATGCATTAAGCGGCTGTCGCCGCAGCAGATAGCGCAGAAACGTGCCGAACATATCCTGCTGATGCAGCGTGCCATCCAGGTCGAAAAAAATAACTCGACGGGGGTCGTTTGCCAAACCAGACTCCTTTAAGTGATAAATTTCCGTTAACTCCTTACAAGCGTAACAGATAGCGCGGGTGTTTTCTGGAAACATCACCTCAACGGCAAGATGCAAAAAGTGTTCAATATTTTGCGCCAGGTGGAATATTTAATTCAGGTTATTCCGTTATAATCGAATAATAATTCTTTCAGGCGAGCAGAATTGTTGTCGGGAGAGGTAGCGTAATTTTGCCCTTGAGGAGCGTATGAATTGTTTAATCCGTATTCGCCAGCGATATCCACATCTGGCGCAAAGTGATAAAAAACTGGCCGATTTTATCCTGGCGCAGCCTGACCTGGCGCGTCATCTCAGCTCACAGCAGCTGGCGAGCCAGTCGGGTGTCAGCCAGTCCAGCGTGGTAAAGTTCGCACAAAAGCTGGGCTTTAAAGGTTTTCCGGCCCTGAAACTGGCGCTAAGCGAAGCGCTGGCCAGCAATCCGAACCCGCACTCCATTCCGGTACACAACCAGATCCGCGGTGACGATCCGCTGCGTCTGGTTGGTGAAAAGCTCATCAAAGATAATGTTGCCGCGATGCATGCCTCACTCGACGTCAACGACGAAGAGAAGCTGCTGGAGGCGGTGAACATGCTCCGCGGTGCAAGGCGCATCGTGCTGACCGGGATTGGCGCTTCGGGCCTGGTAGCGCGCAACTTTAGCTGGAAACTGATGAAGATTGGCCTTAACGCCGTCGCCGAGCTGGATATGCACGCCCTTCTCGCCAGCGTTCAGGCGCTGAGCGAAGGCGACCTGCTGTTAGCGATCTCCTACTCCGGCGAGCGCCGCGAGATAAACCTGGCGGCAGATGAAACCCTGCGCGCGGGCGGCAAAATTCTCGCCATCACCGGATTTTCGCCCAACGCGCTCCAGCAGCGTGCCACGCACTGCCTTTATACCATCGCGGAAGAGCAGGCCACGCGCAGCGCGGCCATTTCCTCTACCAGCGCGCAGATGATGCTGGCGGATGTGCTGTTTATGGGGCTGGTGCAACAGGATCTGGAAAACGCGCCGGATCGCATTCGCCATAGTGAAGCGCTGGTGAAGAAGCTGGTATAGCGGATTACCCCGGAAAAAGTATGGTCTGCGCAGAAAATGCGCGTATAATGCGCGGCCCGAATAGGTTGTTTCTGAGAGTTTCCTGATGGCGTTGTTAATCACCAAAAAATGCATCAACTGCGATATGTGCGAACCGGAGTGTCCGAACGAAGCCATTTCGATGGGTGATAGCATCTATGAGATCAATAGCGATCGCTGCACCGAGTGCATCGGCCATTATGAGACGCCTACCTGTCAGAAAGTGTGCCCGATCCCCAATACGATTTTAAAGGATCCGGCACACGTTGAGAGCGAAGAACAGCTGTGGGATAAATTCGTGGCGATGCATCACGCCGACAAAATCTAGCTTTCCAGAATGACCGTGGCACAGGCATAACGACGTTCATCCGCCAGGGTGACGTGCATGTGCGCCACGCCCAGTTTTTCCGCCAGCTTCTGCGCTTCGCCCCACAGGCGCAGCTTCGGTTTACCCATTTCGTCGTTGTACACTTCAAACTGGTTAAACGCCAGGCCGTTGCGGATGCCGGTACCAAAGGCTTTTGCCGCCGCTTCCTTCACCGCGAAACGCTTGGCCAGAAAACGCACCGGTTGCTGATGCGTTTCCCAGATAGCCCACTCATTGTCGGTTAATACGCGCCGGGCGAGGCGATCGCCGCTGCGGGCAATCACCTCTTCGATACGCGCGATCTCGACAATGTCTGTTCCGAGCCCAAGAATCGCCATTATTTGCGCGCTTCCAGCATCAGGCGTTTCATTTCGGCAACAGCCTCTTTCAGGCCGGTCATCACCGCACGGCCAATGATGGCGTGGCCGATATTCAGTTCGTGCATTTCTGGCAGCGCAGCGATAGCTTTCACGTTGTGATAAGTCAGGCCATGACCGGCGTTCACTTTCAGCCCCAGGCTCGCGGCATAGGTTGCGGCGTGAGCGATACGCTCCAGCTCTTTGGCCTGTTCTGTGTCAGTTTCAGCATCGGCATAGCAGCCCGTGTGAATTTCGATATAAGGCGCACCGACTTCTGCCGCGGCTTTAATCTGCTCTTTATCGGCATCGATAAAAAGAGAAACCAGAATTCCTGCGTCGGCGAGGCGTTTGCAGGCATCGCGCATTTTGTCACGCTGACCAGCAACGTCGAGACCGCCTTCGGTGGTCACTTCCTGACGTTTTTCAGGCACCAGGCAGCAGAAATGCGGTTTAGTATCGACGGCAATGTTCAGCATCTCTTCGGTGACCGCCATCTCCAGATTCATGCGCGTGTCGAGCGTCTGACGCAAAATACGCACGTCGCGGTCGGTGATGTGGCGACGGTCTTCGCGCAGGTGAACGGTGATGCCGTCCGCCCCCGCCTGTTCAGCGATAAATGCCGCCTGCACCGGATCCGGATACGCCGTGCCGCGCGCGTTACGCAGGGTGGCAATGTGGTCAATATTGACGCCTAACAGTAATTCAGCCATGACAATCCTCGGTTTTTAGTTCGGTGTTCGTTTTCCCCTCACCCTAACCCTCTCCCAAAGGGAGAGGGGACCGGTTGTGCACAATGCCCAGTACGGTGCCGGTTCTAAGGGGGATTTTATTTTTTTGGCAAAAACTGCCTGAATAATTCCCGGCTTTTTAGCGGTTTGCCACCAAGATACGGCTTCAGCGCCATACGGGTAAAGCGTTTTGCGGCACGCAGTGAATCCACATCCGGAAACTCACGGCTGGCCAGCGCTTTCAACTGATGGCCGGTAAAGGTGTAGTTGTCTATTACCACGCTGGCGATAAAGCCTTTCTCTTCGCGATAGCGATAGGTCATGGTGTCATCCACTTCCTCGCCGCTTCCCGCGCAGTGCAGGAAATCGACGCCATATCCCAGATGCCCCAGTAGCGCCAGCTCAAAGCGACGCAAAGCCGGTTCGGGCGAACCAGTGGTGCCCGCCAGCGCCTGAATGCAGTGCAGGTAATCGAAGAAGAGTTCAGAGAAACGGGTTTCATGCTCCAGTACGCGGGAAATAAGTTCGTTAACGTAAAGGCCGCTATAGAGTGTGATACCGCTTAGAGGGAGCGCCAGCGAAACGGCTTCCGCGCTGCGCAGGGTTTTGACTTCACCGCGCCCGCCAAAGCGAACTAACAGGGGAGTAAAAGGCTGAAGCGCGCCTTTCAGATTGGAACGTTTAGAACGTGCGCCTTTGGCAACAAGGCGCACGCGGCCCGACTCTTCCGTGAAGACGTCCAGCATCAGGCTGGTTTCGCTCCAGGGGCGACTATGCAGGACGAATGCGCGCTGCCAGCCTTCCACTGAGTGTGCTCTTAAAGATCGTCGCCATAGCCAAGACTACGCAGTGCGCGCTCGTCATCAGCCCAGCCGGATTTTACTTTCACCCACAGTTCCAGGTGAACCGGGGCTTCGAACATTTCCTGCATATCTTTACGGGCTTCAATACCGATGGTCTTGATTTTGGAACCTTTGTTACCAATTACCATCTTCTTCTGCCCATCACGCTCAACGAGGATCAAACCGTTGATGTCGTAACCGCCGCGCTCATTAGACACGAAACGCTCGATTTCCACAGTAACGGAATATGGCAGCTCTTCGCCCAGGAAACGCATCAGCTTTTCACGGATGATTTCAGACGCCATAAAGCGCTGAGAACGATCGGTGATGTAATCTTCCGGGAAGTGATGAATCGCTTCCGGCAAATGCTTACGTACGATCCCGGCGATGGTATCGACGTTCAACCCGGTTTCCGCAGACATCGGTACGATGTCGAGGAAGTTCATCTGGCTGCCGAGGAACTGCAGATGCGGTAGAAGATCTGCTTTTTCCTGCACGTTATCAACTTTGTTTACAGCCAGAATCACCGGCGCTTTGCCTTCGCGCAGTTTGTTCAGCACCATTTCGTCGTCCGGCGTCCAGCGAGTGCCTTCCACGACAAAAATCACCAACTCAACATCACCGATAGAGCTGCTCGCCGCTTTATTCATCAGGCGGTTGATGGCGCGTTTTTCTTCCATGTGCAGACCCGGGGTATCGACATAGATTGCCTGATACGCACCTTCCGTATGGATACCGACAATGCGGTGACGGGTGGTCTGCGCTTTACGCGAGGTAATAGAAATTTTCTGCCCCAGCAGATTGTTCAGCAGGGTAGATTTGCCCACGTTCGGACGTCCGACGATGGCGATAAATCCGCAGTAAGTTTTGTCGTTGCTCATTCCAGCTCCAGTTTTTTCAACGCCTGTTCGGCGGCAGCCTGCTCCGCCTTGCGACGGCTGGAACCTGTGCCAACCACCGGTTCACTCAGGCCGCTAACCTGGCAGTGGATAGTAAATTCCTGATCGTGTGCTTCCCCACGCACCTGCACCACCAGATAAGATGGCAGCGGCAGATGGCGGCCTTGCAGATACTCCTGCAAGCGCGTTTTTGGATCTTTCTGTTTGTCGCCCGGGCTGATTTCGTCCAGACGCGTTTGATACCAGGAGAGAATTAACTTCTCGACATTCTGAATATCGCTGTCGAGGAATACCCCACCAATCAGCGCTTCAACCGTATCCGCAAGGATAGATTCGCGACGGAAGCCGCCGCTTTTCAGTTCACCCGGCCCTAAACGCAGACATTCGCCCAGCTCAAACTCACGGGCGATTTCCGCCAGCGTATTCCCGCGAACCAGCGTCGCGCGCATACGACTCATATCGCCTTCATCCACACGCGGGAAGCGGTGATAAAGGGCGTTAGCGATGACGTAGCTTAAAATAGAATCGCCCAGAAATTCTAAGCGCTCGTTATGTTTGCTGCTGGCACTGCGATGGGTTAATGCCTGTTGCAACAACTCCTGATGAACAAAAGTGTAGCCCAGCTTCCGTTGAAGCCGATTAATTACGATGGGGTTCATGCGATACCAATAAATGAATGCGTCAAAAATTCAGCACACGAAACAGATCTGAAAGCACCAATACGGTTTCGTGTGCCGTGTCTATTAAGAAAGACATGTGTAACTTCGGGGGGATATTCTATACGCAACGACAAGGGATGTCGTTAGTTTGGAGAGATTTAACTGCTAAATAATTTATGCGGAGGCACTAATGCCCCCGCATAGGTCTGACAAGAATTAGTGGATACCGCCAATACGGCTTAAACGTACGCCGGTCGGCCATTCACCTTCCTGTTTTTCGAAGCTCATCCAAATGGCCGTCGCCTTGCCGACCAGGTTTGCTTCCGGCACGAAGCCCCAGTAACGGCTATCAGCGCTGTTGTCGCGGTTATCACCCATCATGAAGTAATGACCCGGCGGTACAATCCACGTAGCCGGCTGTAAACCCGACTGGCGATAGTACATGCCGACCTGATCCTGCGCGATTGGCACAGTCAGAATGCGGTGATTAACATCGCCCAGCGTCTCCTGACGTTCAGTCAGGCGAATACCGTTTTCTTTGGTTTCACCTTTCGGTAATTCAAAGAAACCGCTGGTTGCTTCGCCACCGTTACGACGGGCAAAGGTCTGCACGAAATCGCTCGGCTCAACATTCGAGTAGGTCACCGGCAGCGCGTTACCGCATGCCTGACCAGAACTGCAATTCGGTTGAATCGTGACTTCTTTGCTGATCGGATCGTAGGTCACTTTATCACCCGGCAGGCCAACCGCGCGTTTGATGTAATCAAGACGCGGATCTTCCGGATATTTAAACACCACGATATCGCCACGCTTCGGGTGACCTGTTTCAATAATCGTTTTCTGGTAAATAGGATCTTTGATGCCGTAGGCGAATTTTTCCACGAGGATAAAATCACCAATTAACAGCGTCGGCATCATTGAACCGGATGGGATCTGGAACGGCTCATAAATAAAAGAACGCACGATGAGCACAATCGCCAGCACCGGAAATACGGACGCGCCGGTTTCCAGCCAGCCCGGTTTCGGGCCCACTTTTTTCAGCGTTTTTTTGTCCAGTGCATCTCCGGTTGCGACCTGCGCCGCAGCCTGACGTTCCCGACGTTTGGGGGCGAAGATAAATTTATCAACGCACCACAAAAGGCCCGTGACCAGTGTGGCAATCACCAGAATCAGGGCAAACATATTCGCCATGCCAACTCCTTAAGGATTATTTACCGTCTTTTCCGACGTGCAGAATGGCGAGGAAAGCTTCCTGCGGCAGTTCGACGTTACCGACCTGCTTCATGCGCTTTTTACCCTCTTTCTGTTTTTGCAGCAGTTTTTTCTTACGGCTGACGTCACCGCCGTAGCATTTCGCCAGGACGTTTTTACGCAACTGTTTCACCGTTGAACGCGCGATAATGTGGTTGCCGATGGCCGCCTGAATCGCGATATCAAACTGTTGACGAGGGATCAGATCTTTCATCTTCTCAACCAGTTCACGACCACGGTACGGCGCATTGTCGTTGTGGGTGATCAGTGCCAGCGCATCCACACGCTCGCTGTTGATAAGAACGTCAACACGCACCATGTTAGACGCCTGGAAGCGTTTGAAGTTGTAATCCAGCGACGCATAGCCGCGTGATGTTGACTTCAGACGGTCGAAGAAGTCGAGTACCACTTCTGCCATCGGGATTTCATAGGTCAGCGCAACCTGTTTACCGTGGTAAACCATGTTGGTCTGTACGCCACGTTTTTCCACGCAAAGGGTAATTACGTTGCCCAGATACTCCTGCGGCAGCAGCATATGACACTCGGCGATCGGCTCACGCAGCTCCGCGATGTTATTCAGCGGCGGCAGCTTGGACGGGCTGTCGACGTAGATGACCTCTTTGTTCGTGGTCTCTACTTCGTAGACTACGGTCGGCGCGGTGGTGATCAGATCCAGATCGTATTCACGTTCCAGACGCTCCTGAATGATCTCCATGTGCAGCAGACCGAGGAAGCCACAACGGAAGCCGAAGCCCAGCGCGGTAGAGCTTTCCGGCTCGTAGAACAGAGAAGCATCGTTCAGGCTCAGTTTGCCCAGCGCATCGCGGAAGTTTTCGTAATCGTCAGAGCTTACCGGAAACAGGCCCGCGTAAACCTGCGGTTTCACTTTTTTAAAGCCAGGCAGCGCTTTGTCAGCCGGATTACGCGCCTGAGTCAGCGTATCGCCAACCGGTGCACCCAGAATGTCTTTAATGGCGCACACCAGCCAACCCACCTCGCCGCATTTCAGCTCGGTACGGTCAACCTGTTTCGGCGTGAAAATGCCCAGACGGTCGGCGTTATACACCTGACCGGTGCTCATCACTTTGATTTTGTCGCCTTTACGCATAGTGCCGTTTTTAATACGCACCAGCGAGACCACGCCCAGGTAGTTATCAAACCAGGAGTCGATGATCAGCGCCTGCAGTGGGCCTTCCGGGTCACCTTCCGGCGGCGGAATATCGCGCACCAGACGTTCCAGAACCTCGGTAACACCTACGCCGGTTTTCGCCGAGCAGCGCACGGCATCTGCCGCGTCGATACCGACGATATCTTCAATTTCTTCCGCCACGCGCTCAGGATCGGCAGCCGGGAGGTCGATTTTGTTCAGTACCGGAACCACTTCCAGATCCATTTCCATGGCGGTGTAGCAGTTTGCCAGGGTTTGCGCCTCTACGCCCTGCCCGGCGTCAACCACCAGCAGTGCGCCTTCACAGGCCGCCAGAGAACGGGAAACTTCGTAGGAGAAGTCGACGTGACCAGGGGTGTCGATAAAGTTCAGTTGATAGGTTTCGCCATCAGCTGATTTAAAGTCCAGGGTGACGCTCTGCGCTTTAATGGTAATGCCGCGTTCGCGTTCCAGATCCATCGAATCGAGAACCTGGGCTTCCATTTCACGATCAGAAAGGCCACCGCAAATCTGGATGATACGGTCAGACAGCGTCGACTTACCGTGGTCGATATGTGCAATGATCGAAAAGTTACGTATATTCTTCATATATTAAGATAATTATGCCTTACGAATACTTTGAGGCCGCTGTTCTGTGCCTGACGTTTTTGTCGTTCGAAAACGCCGCATTCTACACTACAACTGCGCAACCAGGAAATGCTCTTCCAGCAAGCATAGCGGTTCCGTTCGCGGCTTTCTCATACCAGATGTAAATAAAAATAAAGCCAGTACGATCACTGGCTCAATTCGGAAGAAGTGGAGGTTCGCAGGAGGTCAGGCGGCAGGCCAACGCTAATGATGACGGGTTGCCACGTTTCGCGTTTCGCAAGCGTGGGCGAAAAACCGCGCGCCAGTAAAAAGCCCCCCACACCGCCTAACAGCGCTCCACACATGGCGGCGATGTCAGTGCCGAACAGCACCTGGAACAATGAGGCCATGATAAACAGCCCTACCAGCGGGGAAAGGTAAACCAGCATAGCGGAACCCAGCAGACTGCTTTCGCTAATTCCCAGCTCCACTTTTTGCCCGGCCACCAGCGGTTCGGCGCTGGGAACGGTAATAGTGTGGCTGGTTTGCGGCCCAAGTTTATTGAGCACGCGGCTGCCGCAGCCCGCGCGTGATGCGCAGCTGCTACATGATGCTTTCACGTCGCAGTGAACTTTTGCAACGCCGTTCTCCCAGGAGACAACGGTCGCCCACTCTTTAATCATTGTACGCCCTTGAAGCTAATACCGTCGGCAATGCGTTTCGCCGTTGGCGGCGGCAGTTCACCGACGATAGTGATTTCAGCCTGATTGCGCACGGTGGTGCTTACCGTGCGGCGACCGGTGCGCAGCATCTGTTCGCTGCTGTTGGCCGTGGCCCGGCTGATGTTGATGGAGAAACTGAACAGTCCGTCCGAGAAGAGACGAGATTCCACTGCGGTATCAATGGTAGGTAACGTGCGACGGCTGCTGGAGACCTCGCTGAAGCCCTGAGGCACCCAGGTCGGCGACCAGTTGAAGTTCACCTTACTGCCCGCCGGAACGGAGAGCAGCGGCGGCAGGCTGGCTTTCGCCAGTTTATCCATGCTGCTACCCACTTGATCGCCTACGTTAAACGCAATGACGCGGAACTGCTCCAGCGTTTCGCCGTCGCGATCGAGCAGGTCAACCCGCATCGGCAGTTTGCTTTCAGAGTCCATCCAGACGATGTAGCTATAACGGGTACCATCGCGCGCGACGACGCGGATCACTTCACATAAGCGATCGGCAATACGGGTTCGGCCGACAGAGATGAAATCGTAATACGGCGCCAGGCGTTTAAAATCGGTATAGACCAGCGACGGCAGGGAATCGACGATGTAATCGCCATTGAGCGTAAACGGATCGAGGCCCGGCTCAAAATAGCTGATTTCATTGCCGCGCTGCACCACTTCACGACGTGGACCATCAAGCTGCAAAAGCTGCGCCAGCGCCTGATTGTTCAAACGCGCGTGACGATAGCGTAGCGATTCGACACCGGCTTTATTGATGCTGACGAAAGACAGCTCATAGTTGAGGGACTGACTGGCCAGATTCATCTGCTGCAACAACGCCCCGGACGAAACATCAGCCGAGGCGTTGACAGAGAAGAACAGGCTGCCAGCCACAAGAGACATGGCACACCAAAGTTGCTTCATTACTGCGATTGCGTTCCTAAAGTTTGATAGCCCGGCACCTGAACAGCAGCCTGCTGGGTTTGTGCCTGTTCAAACTGAAGTTGCTCAGAATGCAGGCGGCGCTGCAATTCATAATCCTGCAACATTGCATTGATGCGACGGCGTTGTTCCTGAACCTGCTGTTGCTGGCCAGTACCCGCAGTGGCATCAGACGGCACGCCCAAGCTAACCGGACTGGCTTTACCCATCATCGGCAAAGTATTAAATACCGGTGTTTCGGGCTGCTGAGTAGAATCTGATTGCCCATTATAGTGCTGGACACCGACAATAACTGCAAGCGATACGCAAGCCGCAACGCCCATTTGGGTAAGTGAACTCGCCCACGGACGGACTTTTTTCCAGAATGGCATATTCTGCCATTGATGAGGCGCTGGCTGGGCTTCAGGAATGAGCGGTGTCGTTTGACGAACGGGCTCATTTTCGATGGCAGCCATGACGCGAGAAGAGATATCAAAATGAAGCACATCCGCGGTGTCGCCGCGCAGCGAATCACGGATGAGATGATAGCTCTCCCAGGTTTTTTGCATTTCCGGCGAACGAGTTAATTCGGTGAGCAACTCGTTATCCAGCGTTTCACCATCCATTAAGGCGGAAAGTTTTTCTTTCTGCATGCCTAATACCTTTTCCAGTATCCCGCTACCGTCAACGCCTGATAAGCGGTTGAACTTTATTATCAATAGCTTCTCGCGCACGGAAGATACGGGAACGAACCGTACCTACCGGGCAATCCATAATTGCAGCTATCTCTTCATAGCTTAGGCCATCCAGCTCTCGCAGGGTAATTGCCATGCGTAAATCTTCTGGAAGACTTTCAATGGTGCGAAAAACTATCTGTCTCAGCTCTTCTGACAACATTAAGTTCTCAGGGTTCGAAATTTCTTTCAGCGCGCCGCCACTTTCGAAGTTTTCTGCTTCCATTGCGTCCACATCGCTGGACGGTGGGCGTCGCCCCTGAGCAACCAGGTAATTTTTTGCCGTATTGACTGCAATACGGTACAGCCACGTGTAGAAAGCGCTATCCCCCCGGAATGAATCCAGCGCACGATAGGCCTTTATAAAAGACTCTTGCACCACATCAGGAACGTCACCTGACGGCACATATCGGGAAACCAGGCTCGCCACCTTATGCTGGTAGCGCACCACCAGTAGGTTAAAAGCTTTCTGGTCTCCTTTTTGGACCCGTTCAACCAGGACCTGGTCCGTTAACTGCTCGCTCATCCGAGGTAATGTCTCCCCAAACCCTATTCCAATGCGTAATCAAAACGCCACTCCGTTCACTGCACTATGAGCAAGCACAAGGTTAGAGTGTCTGATGATTGTAAAGTTCCGTTACGCCTTTGTTTTTTGTTTGTCAGTTGTAGACCGTTCATTGTCTCTCATTATAAGTCTACGCATGCACTACGTTGCCTAAGTTGCGAAAGAAAAACGCAATTCTCGCAAGAGTAACGTAACCCGCCTTTTATTTCACCATAAATACTGGATTCCGGAGTCAGAGATTCGATTATTTTCCTTCGTTTACAAAGTCCCTTCAGACACTGTTATGTTTAGCCGTTACAACTTCCACTAAAAAAATATGTGCGCCAGCGCCTTTTATGATGCTATGCTGACCAAACTGTGTTTAGTAAATTAAACAAACCATGATGAACACTCTTCCCGATCTCTCTTGTGATGTCCTGATCATCGGTAGCGGTGCTGCCGGGTTATCTCTCGCGCTGCGCGTTGCCGGGCAGCACTCTGTCATTGTGCTCAGCAAAGGCCCAATCAGCGAAGGTTCAACCTTCTACGCGCAGGGCGGCATTGCAGCCGTTTTTGATGAAACCGACAGTATCGAA
Source organism: Pseudocitrobacter faecalis (assembly GCA_003315335.1). Taxonomy (GTDB): domain Bacteria; phylum Pseudomonadota; class Gammaproteobacteria; order Enterobacterales; family Enterobacteriaceae; genus Pseudocitrobacter; species Pseudocitrobacter faecalis. The sequence goes on along the minus strand of QNRL01000004.1, from coordinate 14,000 downwards.
TCACACGTCGAAGACACGCTCATCGCCGGTGCCGGGATTTGCGATCGAGAGGCGGTGTCGTTTGTGGCAAGCAACGCCAAAAACTGCGTCCAGTGGTTGATTGACCAGGGCGTGCTGTTTGATACGCAAGTGCAAAGTAACGGCGAAGCGAGTTATCACCTGACACGTGAAGGCGGCCACAGCCATCGCCGCATTCTGCATGCGGCAGATGCCACTGGCAAAGAAGTGGAAAACACGCTGGTTAGCAAGGCGCTGAATCATCCCAATATTCGGGTGATTGAGCGCTGCAATGCCGTAGACCTGATCATGTCCGATAAGATTGGCCTGCCCGGCACGCGCCGCGTGGTGGGTGCGTGGATCTGGAATCGTAATAAAGAAAGCGTGGAAACCTGCGCGGCAAAATCGGTGGTACTGGCAACGGGTGGCGCGTCCAAGGTATATCAGTACACCACCAACCCGGATATCTCCTCGGGCGACGGCATCGCCATGGCCTGGCGTGCGGGCTGCCGCGTGGCGAATCTGGAGTTTAATCAGTTCCATCCCACCGCCCTGTTCCACCCGCAGGCGCGTAACTTCCTGCTCACCGAAGCGCTACGCGGTGAAGGCGCGATACTGAAGCGCCCGGACGGCAGCCGTTTTATGCCCGATTTCGACGAACGGGGCGAACTTGCGCCGCGCGATGTAGTGGCACGTGCAATCGATCATGAAATAAAACGGCTCGGCGTGGATTGTATGTATCTGGACATCAGCCATAAACCCGAAGAATTTGTCCGTCATCATTTCCCGATGATTTACGAGAAACTGCTTGGACTGGGAATCGACCTGACCAAAGAGCCTGTGCCAGTTGTTCCGGCGGCGCACTATACCTGCGGCGGCGTGATGGTGGATGATAACGGACGCAGCGACGTCGACGGCCTGTATGCCATCGGTGAAGTGAGTTATACCGGCCTGCACGGCGCCAACCGTATGGCCTCTAACTCTCTTCTGGAGTGTCTGGTGTATGGCTGGTCAGCGGCGGAAGATATCAATAAACGGATTGCCAGCACGCGTCAGGTGGCAACCCTGCCCGCGTGGGATGAAAGCCGGGTGGATGATTCCGACGAGCGGGTGGTGATTCAGCATAACTGGCACGAATTACGTTTGCTGATGTGGGATTACGTCGGCATCGTGCGTACCACTAAACGGCTGGAGCGCGCCCTGCGTCGCATCACCATGCTTCAGCAGGAGCTCGACGAGTATTACTCACGCTTTCGCGTGTCTAACAATTTGCTGGAACTGCGCAATCTGGTACAGGTAGCGGAGCTGATTGTCCGCTGTGCGATGATGCGTAAAGAGAGCCGGGGCCTGCATTACACGCTGGACTACCCGGAACTCATGCAGGACTCCGGCCCGTCCGTGCTCTCGCCACTGACTCACATAAAGAGATAAAACGCCTGGGTCAGCGCAGTGTAGGCTTCTGAATATTGCTGCTCTGGCCCACGAATTGCTAATCTGTCACTGAATCCCTCACCGTTTTGCGGCGAGAACGCCAGCAGGACGCGATGCGGTGGGCGCGTATCATATTCAGCAATATCCGTGCGCAGACGTAAATGCCAGCCCATCGACAGGGCCAGTTCGGTAAAACTTTGGCCGATATTTTCCGGCAATACCACGCAAAAAAATCCCTCTTCCGTAATGGCATCCGCCGCGCAGGTGAGCAACGTTTGATGATCGAGCGACGTGGTGTAGCGCGCCTGCTCGCGCTGCGGCGTGGCGCATTCAACGCCTTGCTGGTAGTAAGGCGGATTGCTGACGATCAGGTCATAGCGACGATGAACGTTCGCGACCCAGGACTGAATATCCGTCGTGTGTACGGCAATTTTTTGCGGCCACGGAGATTCCGCGACGTTCTCCCGCGCCTGGTCTGCGGCATGCTCATCGATCTCAACCGCGTCAATCTGTGTACTCTCCCCGGTACGCTGTGCCAGCATCAATGCCAGCAAACCGCTTCCGGTGCCAATATCCAGCACGCGCGTGACGTGCGCGATCGGTGCCCATGCGCCCAGCAGAATGCCGTCCGTCCCCACTTTCATGGCACAACGGTCATGCGCGACAAAAAATTTTTTGAAGGTAAATCCATTACGACGCAGCGTGGGTTTCGAGTCAGACATAGTTTTTTTGCGTATCCGGTTTTGGCTCAGCACAATACCTGAGAACAGATAGCCATACAAACAGATGAAGATTAGAGCCGTAACGTCTATAATCAGCGCCTCACACTGAGGTAGACAATGACTGTAACGACTTTTTCCGAACTTGAACTTGATGAAAGCCTGCTGGACGCCCTCCAGAGCAAAGGCTTTACACGCCCGACTGCCATCCAGGCTGCCGCCATTCCGCCTGCGCTCGATGGACGTGATGTTTTGGGTTCTGCGCCCACCGGCACCGGTAAAACAGCGGCGTATCTGCTGCCTGCGTTGCAGCATCTGCTCGACTTCCCGCGCAAAAAATCCGGCCCGCCGCGCATCTTGATCCTGACGCCAACGCGTGAACTGGCGATGCAGGTGGCAGACCACGCGCGCGAGCTGGCCAAAAATACCCATCTCGATATCGCCACCATTACCGGCGGTGTCGCGTACATGAACCACGCTGAAGTCTTCAGCGAAAATCAGGATATCGTGGTTGCCACCACCGGTCGCCTGTTGCAGTACATTAAAGAAGAAAACTTTGACTGCCGCGCCGTCGAGACCTTAATTCTTGACGAAGCTGACCGGATGCTGGATCTCGGCTTTGCGCAGGATATCGAACACATTGCCGGTGAAACCCGCTGGCGTAAACAGACGCTGCTCTTCTCCGCCACGCTTGAAGGCGATGCGATTAAGGATTTTGCCGAGCGTCTGCTGGAAGATCCGGTTGAGGTTTCTGCGAACCCGTCCACTCGTGAACGTAAGAAAATTCACCAGTGGTACTACCGTGCAGATAACCTGGAGCACAAGGTCGAGCTTCTCAAGCATCTTCTGAAACAAGAAGAGATGACGCGCGCTATTGTTTTTGTACGGAAACGTGAGCGTGTGCATGAGCTTGCCGAAATGCTGCGTGCCGCCGGGATCAACAACTGTTATCTCGAAGGCGAAATGGCACAGATCAAGCGTACCGAAGGGATCAAGCGTCTGACGGAAGGCCGCGTAAATGTCCTGGTTGCGACCGATGTGGCCGCACGCGGTATCGATATTCCTGATGTCAGCCACGTGATCAACTTCGATATGCCGCGCACCGGCGATACTTACCTGCACCGTATTGGCCGTACCGGCCGCGCGGGCCGTAAAGGTACGGCGGTTTCTCTGGTTGAAGCGCATGACCACCTGCTGCTGCAGAAAATTGGTCGCTACATCGAGGAGCCGCTGAAAGCGCGCGTCATCGATGGGCTGCGCCCAACGACGCGTGCGCCTAGTGCAAAAATGACCGGTAAACCGTCGAAGAAAGTGCTGGCAAAACGTGCTGAGAAGAAAAAAGAGAAAGACAAGCCGCGCGTGAAAGTACGCCATCGCGATGCGAAGAATGTCGGTAAGCGTCGTAAGCCAAGCGGAGCTGAACCGCAGTCGACAGAAGAGTAAAAAAAACGCCGGGTCTCCCCGGCGTTTTTATTTCCTGCCTCTGAAAACTTACAGGCTTTCAGTGAAAGTACGTGCGATAACGTCGCGCTGCTGTTCCGGCGTCAGGGAGTTAAAGCGTACCGCGTAGCCTGAAACACGGATGGTCAGCTGCGGATATTTTTCCGGATGTTCAACCGCGTCCAGCAGGGTTTCGCGACGCAGAACGTTAACGTTAAGGTGCTGACCACCTTCGACGCGAACTTCTGGTTTCGCTTCAACCGGGATTTCACGATATTCGATATCGCCAAGCGCTTTCACAGCAACCACTTCATCTTCTGCATAACCACCTTTGGCAACCAGGCAGCGTGCTTCCCCTTTTTCGCTATCCAGCAGCCAGAAAGAATTCAGCAGGTCGTCGTTAGCGGCTTTAGTAATCTGAATACCAGTAATCATTTGATGCCTCCCTTAGGCTATTCGTATTCGTTTAACCGGCCAGTTCCCGGCCAATTGGTAAAACCATTGTTGCTTGAGTGTATATATACCCCTCAAACACCCCGCATTCTTTGATTTAAATCAATAAAAACCACACCACAAAAGTGGTCATACACTAATTTACTTGTTTTATATCAAGTTACGCCAAGCGATAACGCCAAATTTTCTCTGTAAATTTTCAACTTTTTTTACGCTGAGCATGGTTTTTATCCTGCGTGGTTTTGTATTGGAGAAAGAAGCAGTTAAGCTACTGCGCATGACAATTTCCAGGAGAGCGAGATGAGCGCCCTTTTAACCTGGCACGATGTGCTGGCCGACGAGAAGCAACAACCCTATTTTTTGAACACGCTGGCAACGGTGGCGAAAGAGCGCCAGGCAGGCACGACAATTTATCCGCCGCAGAAAGATGTGTTTAACGCCTTTCGTTTCACCGAGCTGAGCGATGTGAAAGTAGTGATTTTAGGTCAGGATCCCTACCACGGGCCGGGTCAGGCGCACGGTCTGGCTTTCTCTGTTCGTCCAGGTATCGCCACGCCGCCATCTTTGCTGAATATGTATAAAGAGCTGGAAGGATCAATCCCAGGTTTTACCCGCCCTGCGCATGGCTATCTTGAAAGCTGGGCGCGTCAGGGTGTACTGCTGCTTAACACCGTGCTGACGGTGCGTGCCGGTCAGGCGCATTCTCACGCCAGCCTCGGCTGGGAAACCTTTACTGATAAAGTGATCAGCCTGATTAATGAACACCGGGAAGGGGTGGTATTTTTATTGTGGGGATCGCATGCCCAGAAGAAAGGCGCGATTATCGATGCACAGCGTCATCGCGTGCTGAAAGCCCCGCATCCGTCACCGCTTTCAGCCCATCGCGGCTTTTTTGGCTGCAACCACTTTGTACAGGCTAACGAATGGCTGGCGCAGCGCGGTGAAGTGCCCATCGACTGGATGCCGGTGCTGCCGGCGGAAAGCGAGTAAAAAAAATGCCAGCGCAATGCTGGCATTCTTTTATGGCTTACGCTCAGGCTTTATTCTGACGCCACCACTCGCTCAGCAATACGCCGGTTGCCACGGAGACGTTCAGACTTTCCACCGCACCGGTACCCTCGATGGATACACTCAGATCAGCGCTTGAGAGTGCAGCATCAGACAAACCATCACGTTCCTGACCTAACACCAGCACCATCTTCTTCGGCAGCTCAGCTTTAAACAGCGGCGTACCCGCGTGGCTGGAGGTGGTCACGATGGCGTAACCCGCTTTGCGGAAATCATCCAGCGCACCAATAAAGCTATCGCCGGTGATAGGTTGAACGTGCTCAGCGCCACCTTCTGCGGTACGAATTGCCGCACCGGACTCCAGCACGCCAGCGTCCTGCAGCAGCAGGCCTTTAATACCGAAATGCGCGCAGCTACGCATCATCGCACCCAGGTTGTGTGGGTTGCCGACATCTTCCAGCGCCAGCACACAATCGGTGTCACCACTTTTAGCGACCCAATCCTGTACGGACGTGCCGCTGCGTTTTTTGATCAGGAAGCATACGCCGCCGTGGTGTTCGGTTCCGGACGCTTTCGCCAGTTCCTCTTCATCAACCACGTGGTAGGCTTTGCGGTTTGCTGCCATCCAGCGCAGCGCTTCTTTAAAGCGCGGCGTTACGCTCTGGATAAACCAGGCGCGTACAATGGCGTCCGGTCGGCTCTGGAACAGCGCCTGGCAGGCGTTTTCACCGTAAACGCGCGTCTCTTCCGCACGCTGGCGACGCAGGACTTCCGGGTCGATAAAACTTTTACCGCTGATGCCACCGTGATCGGCTTTTACCGGGGTCTCATCACCCGGTGCGCGGGAAACCGTGCGCCACGGTGAGCTATCGCGTTCACCACGCTCGTCACGATCGCGGCTGCGTTCACGGTTCGGGCCTTTTCTGTCGTCACGGGCAGGACGGCGACCACCTTCGGCACGTGTACCAGGACGGCCACCGCCTTTTCCTGTACGCGGATTATGGGTGCGTTTATCCGAGTCATCGTCACTGCGGACATACATCACTTTGACTTTGCCGGTTTTGTTCTTCAGTTCGTCGCTCATATTTTTCTCCACCTGCGCTGCGCGAAGCGCGCAGATTACCTGATGTAGTAGCGCATAGCCATTACTTCATATCAAAGACGGTGACTATTGTACTCATTGAGTAAACCGCATTGTCGAATAAAACAGTCTCATCGATAATATGTAACATTACAGAAACATCCGGCGACCTCGCCGATCAGCAACCCTACTACCCAGAGGTTAGTTATGAATACCGTTTGTGCCCACTGTCAGGCTGTTAACCGCATACCTGAAGATCGTGTAAACGATGCGGCGAAATGTGGACGCTGTGGTCATGATCTGTTTGATGGCGATGTGATCAACGCCACCGACGCCACACTGGACAAGCTGCTGAAAGACGATCTGCCTGTCGTTATTGATTTCTGGGCGCCGTGGTGTGGCCCGTGCCGCAATTTTGCGCCGATTTTTGAAGATGTGGCGGAAGAACGCAGCGGCAAAATGCGCTTTGTGAAGGTAAATACCGAGGCCGAGCGCGAGCTCAGCGCCCGTTTCCGCATTCGCAGCATCCCGACCATTATGATCTTCAAAAATGGTGAAATGATCGACATGCTCAATGGCGCGGTACCGAAAGCGCCGTTCGAGAGCTGGCTTAACGAAGCTCTGGAAGCATAACATCCACGGGGCGCATCTTGTGCCCCGTTTTCACCTCTGCGACAATAGCCTTTTTTCTACGCTATTGCCATGAATCCAAACGCTGTACTGCAACTCCGGGCTGAACGCCTGGCCCGCGCCACGCGCCCTTTTCTCGCCCGCGGCAATCGTGTTCGCCGCTGCCAACGTTGCCTGTTGCCGCTTAAACAGTGTTTATGCGAAACCCTGCAACCCAGTTCTGCCACCAGCCGTTTTTGTCTGGTGATGTTCGATACTGAACCGATGAAACCCAGTAACACGGGACGCCTGATTGCCGATATCCTTCCCGATACCGCCGCGTTTCAGTGGTCTCGCACCGAGCCGCCTGCCGCGCTGCTGGAGTTAGTTCGCAATCCAGCCTATCAGCCGGTAGTGGTTTTCCCGGCATCGTATGCCGGAACGGAGCGGGAAGTGATCGCCGCGCCAAAACTGGGCAAACCACCGCTGTTTATTATGCTCGACGGCACCTGGACCGAAGCACGCAAAATGTTCCGTAAAAGCCCCTGGCTCGATAACTTCCCGGTGATTTCGGTCGATTTGTCGCGCGTTTCCGCCTATGGCCTGCGGGAAGCCCACGCGGACGGCCAGTACTGTACCGCCGAAGTGGCGATGGCGCTGCTTGATCTGGCGGGCGATACGGACGCTGCTCACGCGTTAGGCGAACACTTTACGCGTTTTCGTACCCGTTATCTGGCAGGAAAAACCCAGCATAAGGGAAGCATCACAGCACAACGCGAGGAAAGCGTTTAGACTCATACGGATGCTTATATCTGAGGGAAGCCGGAATGAGTCAACGTGGGCTGGAAGCACTTCTTCGACCAAAATCGATTGCCGTGATTGGCGCATCCATGAAGCCGCAGCGCGCCGGTTTTTTGATGATGCGCAATCTGTTAGCGGGTGGGTTTAATGGCCCCGTGATGCCCGTCACGCCCACCTGGAAAGCGGTGCTCGGCGTGCTGGCCTGGCCGACTATCGCCAGCCTGCCGTTTTCACCTGACCTCGCGGTACTCTGCACACATGCCAAACGCAATCTGGAACTGCTGGAGTCGTTAGGCGAAAAAGGATGCAAAACCTGCATCATTCTCTCTTCACCGCCCGATCAATTTGCCGAATTAGCGGCCTGTGCCGCGCGTTATCAGATGCGCCTTTTAGGGCCAAACAGTCTGGGGCTTTTAGCGCCCTGGCAGGGCCTGAACGCCAGTTTTTCACCGGTGCCGATCCGCAAAGGTAAACTGGCGTTTATTTCACAGTCCGCCGCCGTTTCCAATACCATCCTTGACTGGGCGCAGCAGCGCGAGATGGGCTTCTCCTACTTTATTGCGCTCGGCGATAGCCTGGATATCGATGTAGACGATCTGCTTGATTTCCTCGCGCGTGACAGTAAAACCAGCGCCATTCTGCTCTACCTGGAAAATTTAAGTGACGCCCGACGTTTTGTATCCGCCGCCCGTAGCGCCTCACGTAATAAACCCATCCTGGTGATTAAGAGCGGACGCAGTCCGGCAGCGCAGCGGCTGCTGCACGCCAATGCGGGTCTGGATCCCGCCTGGGACGCCGCGATTCAGCGTGCCGGCCTTCTGCGCGTGCGCGATACTCACGAACTTTTCTCCGCCGTTGAAACCTTAAGCCACATGCGCCCTTTGCGCGGCGAGCGTTTAATGATTATCAGCAACGGTGCCGCCCCGGCAGCGCTGGCGCTCGATCAACTGTGGACGCGCAACGGTAAGCTGGCGACGCTGAGCGATGAAACGCGGGCCAAATTGACTGAACGGTTGCCAGATTCAGTACAGGCCGGAAATCCGCTGGATCTGCGTGATGATGCCAGCATCGATAGCTATATCGCTGCAGTCAATACGTTACTCGACAGCCCTGATCTGGATGCGTTGCTGGTGATCCACTCCCCCAGCGCCACTGCAACCGGCACTGAAAGCGCCGTGGCGTTAATTGAGGCGATTAAACGTCATCCACGCGGGCACTACGTCAGCGTGCTGACCAACTGGTGCGGTGAGTACTCTTCTATCGAGGCGCGCCGCCTCTTCAGCGACGCGGGCATTCCCACCTATCGTACGCCGGAAGGCACAATTACCGCATTTATGCACATGGTGGAGTATCGCCGGAACCAGAAACAGCTGCGGGAAACGCCCGCACTGCCGCAGAATTTAACGGCCAACACGGCGCAGGTTCACGAACTGCTCGCGCAGGCTATCGATAGCGGTATCCGTGCGTTGGATACACATGAAGTTCGTCCTGTATTACAGGCTTACGGCATGCACACACTGCCGACATGGATCGCGGCTGACAGCGCGGAAGCGGTACATATCGCAGAACAAATTGGTTATCCGGTAGCACTGAAACTGCGCTCGCCGGATATCCCACATAAATCGGAAGTTCAGGGGGTGATGCTGTATCTGCGAACCCCTGCCGAAGTGCAACAGGCGGCGGATGCGATTCTCGATCGCGTTAAAATGACCTGGCCACAGGCCCGCATCGACGGCCTGCTGGTGCAAAGTATGGCGAATCGCGCAGGCGCACAGGAACTGCGCGTGGTGGTTGAGCATGACCCGGTCTTCGGCCCGCTGATTATGTTGGGTGAAGGCGGTGTGGAGTGGCGGCCTGAAGAACAGGCCGTGGTCGCTCTGCCGCCGCTGAACATGACGCTGGCGCGCTATCTGGTGATTCAGGCGATTAAGAGCAAAAAGATTCGAGGACGCAGCGCACTGCGGCCGCTGGATATTCCCGGCCTGAGCCGTTTGCTGGTTCAGGTCTCAAACCTGATTGTTGACTGCCCGGAAATTCAGCGGCTGGATATTCATCCATTACTGGCCACCGGCAATGAATTTACCGCGCTGGACGTGACGCTGGATATCGCGCCATTTGAAGGCGACAGCGAAAGCCGCCTGGCGGTAAGGCCATATCCACAGCAGCTTGAAGAGTGGGTCACCATGAAAAATGGCGAACGTTGTCTGTTTCGCCCCATTCTCCCTGAAGATGAGCCGCTGTTGCAGCAGTTTATCGCCCGGGTGACGAAAGAAGATCTTTATTACCGCTACTTTAGCGAGATCAACGAATTTACCCACGATGATTTAGCGAATATGACCCAGATCGACTACGATCGTGAAATGGCTTTCGTGGCGGTACACACCACGGCTGAACAAACGGAGATCCTCGGCGTCACGCGCGCTATTTCCGATCCGGACAACATCGATGCTGAATTCGCGGTGCTGGTGCGCTCCGATCTGAAAGGATTAGGACTGGGTGGACGATTGCTGGAAAAGTTAATCAACTATACGCGCGATCACGGTCTGCAACGCTTAAACGGCATTACTATGCCCAACAACCTTGGGATGATCGCGCTGGCTCGCAAGCTGGGCTTTGATGTCGATATCCAGCTTGAAGACGGTATAGTCAGCCTGTCTCTGAAGCTAAGTCATGACTAAGTTGCTGGAAATACTACCCTTGACCGACAGAGATGGTATTATTGACCGCTTACGTCGTCTGCCTGGTACAGAGGACCCTTCACTAAAACAGAGAAGAAACGCACTGTGATGTTGTCAAAATTTAAGCGTAATAAACATCAACAACACCTTGCCCAGCTACCTAAGCTTTCTCAGTCAGTTGATGATATTGAGTTTTTCTATGCGCCTGCCGAATTTCGGGAAGCGCTGCTGGCAAAAATAGCCGGCGCTACGCGACGCATCTGCATTGTCGCGCTGTATCTGGAACAGGACGATGCCGGGAAGGCGATTTTACAGGCGCTGTATGACGCAAAACGTCAACGCCCTGAGCTGGAAGTGAAAGTACTGGTTGACTGGCATCGCGCGCAGCGTGGCCGTATCGGCGCAGCGGCGTCGAATACCAACGCCGACTGGTACTGTCGCATGGCGCATGAAAATCCGGGCGTGGATGTGCCGGTGTATGGCGTGCCAATCAACACCCGCGAAGCGCTGGGCGTTCTCCATTTCAAAGGCTTTATTATTGATGACAGCGTGTTGTACAGCGGCGCGAGCATCAATGATGTCTATCTCCATCAGCATGATAAATATCGTTACGACCGCTATCAGTGCATTCGTAACCCGCAAATGGCGGACATCATGTATGACTGGGTAGGACAAAATTTAGTGGATGGCCGCGGCGTTAATCGGCTTGATGATAGCTGCCGCCCGAAAAGCCCGGAAATCAAAAACGATATTCGCCTCTATCGCCAGGAACTGCGCGATACGGGATATCATTATCTGGGCAACGCCGACGACGAGCAACTTTCCGTTTCGCCGCTGGTTGGCCTGGGTAAAACCAGCCTGCTGAATAAAACCATTTTCCATCTGATGCCATGTGCTGAGCATAAGCTGACGATTTGCACCCCCTATTTCAATCTGCCTGCATTACTCGTGCGCAACATCATTCGTCTGCTGCGTGAAGGCAAAAAGGTCGAAATTATTGTTGGCGATAAAACCGCGAACGATTTCTTCATCCCGGAAAATGAACCGTTCAAGATTATCGGCGCGCTGCCGTATCTGTATGAAATTAACCTGCGTCGATTCCTTAGCCGTTTACAGTATTACGTCAACACAGATCAGCTTGTTGTGCGTCTGTGGAAAGATGGCGATAACAGCTATCACCTGAAAGGGATGTGGGTGGATGACGAGTGGATGCTGCTGACCGGCAACAACCTTAACCCGCGCGCCTGGCGTCTGGATCTCGAAAACGCCGTGCTTATTCATGATCCGCAACATAAACTGCGGGAAAAACGTGAGAAAGAGCTTAAGCTGATTCGCGCCCATACCACTGTGGTTAATCACTATCGCGACCTGCAAAGCATCGCCGATTATCCGGTAAAAGTGCGCAAACTGATCCGCCGTCTACGACGCATCCGTATCGACCGCCTTATCAGCCGTATCCTTTAAATATCAGCCCCGCTCATGTACGGGGCTTTTTTTCAGGTGTTGATCCATGAGACCTCTGATTGCACTTTTTATGCTTTTCACTCTGAGCGGTTGCAGCCATATGGCAAACGACAGCTGGACGGGGCAGGATAAAGCACAGCACTTTATTGGCTCGGCGATGCTCTCTGCTGCCGGAAACGAATACTTCCAGCATCAGGGGATGAGCCGCGATCGCAGCGCCGCATTGGGGGTGATGTTTTCATTGAGCCTGGGCGCATCAAAAGAGCTGTGGGATAGCCGCCCGGCAGGGAGCGGCTGGAGCTGGAAAGATTTTGCGTGGGATGTAGCCGGCGCCACGACCGGCTATGCGGTGTGGCAGCTGGCTCAACACTAATCCTACAGGCGTAATCCTTTTCCTTTACGATGGAGCATCAGCGACACCAGGAAAGCCAGCGCGGTCATCGCCGTGACGTACCAGAAGAAGGCCGATTCCACGCCAAAGGATTTCAGTGACAGTGCGACATACTCCGCAGAACCACCGAATAAAGCATTCGCCACCGCATAAGACAGTCCCACCCCTAACGCACGAACCTGCGCCGGAAACATCTCGGCTTTCAGGATCCCGCTGATCGAGGTATAGAAGCTGGTGATCAACAGAGCGCACATCACCAATGCAAAAGCAGCAAATGGAGAAGTGACGTTCTGTAGGGCTGAAAGAATCGGTACGGTAAACAGTGTCGCCAGTGAACCAAAACAGAGCATTGAAGCACGGCGGCCAATCTTGTCAGAGAGCAAGCCGAACAACGGCTGGGCCAGCATGTAGACGAACAGTGCGGCAGTCATGATGATGCTGGCGACCTTCGGATCCATCCCGGCGGTATTGACCAGATACTTCTGCATGTAAGTGGTGAAGGTGTAGAAAATCAGCGAACCTCCGGCGGTAAAACCGAGCACCATGACGAAGGCTTTACGGTTACGCCACAACCCTTTGAAGGAGCCCGCTTCTTTCAGGGTACGCGTTTCTTTATGCGACGTTTCATCCAGCTGACGACGCAGCCACAGCGCCACAACCGCTAACACCGCGCCCATTGCAAACGGAATACGCCAGCCCCAGCTGTGCAGATCTTCGCTGCTAAGGATGTTTTGCAAAACCACGACGACCAGAAGTGCCAGCAATTGACCACCAATCAGCGTGACATACTGGAATGATGCATAAAACCCTTTACGGCCTTCTACTGCGACTTCACTCATATAGGTTGCACTGGTGCCGTACTCACCTCCGACGGAGAGGCCCTGGAATAAACGCGCCAGCAGTAGCAAAGCTGGCGCCCAGGTTCCGATTGTGTCGTATCCTGGCAGACAGGCAATCACCAGTGAACCAAAGCACATCATGCAGACAGAGATCAGCATCGACTTTTTACGCCCATGACGATCCGCAATACGACCAAACATCCACCCACCAATGGGGCGCATTAAAAAGCCAGCGGCAAAAACACCTGCCGTTTGTAACAACTGGGTTGTGGTATTGCCGGTTGGGAAAAAAATGTGGGCAAAATAGAGAGAACAGAATGAATAGACGTAAAAATCAAACCATTCTACAAGGTTCCCTGATGAAGCACCGACGATGGCCATGACCCGGCGGCGGGTATCATGATCGGTGAGCGACTGCTCGGCGGCTACGCTGGTTTCGGTCATTATAATTATGCTCCTGCTGCAGGTTTTTTATCTGTCTTACCGGGCGTAACTCGTCACGCAGATAAATTTCAGTGAACGAAATGTTATATAATTGTTATTAATTATTTTGCGATATCTATCACGTTTTTTGTTAGCAAGGTAACAAATTAGGATTAGCTGTAGCGGAGTATTTGGGGTGGGGTTGTGCGCGCGGTATTGCCCGGTGGCGCGGAGTTTACCGGTCCTGCAGAGCCGTATCCTTCGGCGGGGATTGTTCTTTTGCAGGCCGGATAAGACAAAGCCGCAGCCGACGTTTTTTTCGCACCAGCGCAAAAAGGCCATCCCTGCGGATGGCCTTCTGCTTTATTTGATGCCTGGCAGTTCCCTACTCTCGCATGGGGAGACCCCACACTACCATCGGCGCTACGGCGTTTCACTTCTGAGTTCGGCATGGGGTCAGGTGGGACCACCGCGCTAGTGCCGCCAGGCAAATTCTGTTTTATCAGACCGCTTCTGCGTTCTGATGTTATCTGTATCAAGCTTACTTCTCGATGTCTCTTCGCCAAAACACCTTCGGCGTTGTAAGGTTAAGCCTCACGGTTCATTAGTACTGGTTAGCTCAATGCATCGCTGCACTTACACACCCAGCCTATCAACGTCGTCGTC
>QNRL01000003.1:369612-435197 GCA_003315335.1 Pseudocitrobacter faecalis | reverse complement strand
ACAGAATTTGCCTGGCGGCAACAGCGCGGTGGTCCCACCTGACCCCATGCCGAACTCAGAAGTGAAACGCCGTAGCGCCGATGGTAGTGTGGGGTCTCCCCATGCGAGAGTAGGGAACTGCCAGGCATCAAATAAAGCAGAAGGCCATCCGCAGGGATGGCCTTTTTGCGTTAGTGCGAAGAAAAAACTGCCGGATGCGGCTACGGCTTATCCGGCCTGCAAAAGAACAATCCCACCGAATGGCACGGCTCTGCAGCCGGTCAGCTCCGCCCTAACACAGCACGCACAACGCCTCTCTGGCACTCTCTGAACGATACCTGCCCTGATACGACATCTAAAGATAAAAACGCTTCTCGTGGATTACAGCGATGATTTAAAAACGAAAAAGAAGTGAAAAAGGCAGAATGGAATACCAACCTCAGAAAAGCAAAAACCCAGCCATAGGCTGGGTTCTTTAAATAGTGGTGCCCGGACTCGGAATCGAACCAAGGACACGGGGATTTTCAATCCCCTGCTCTACCGACTGAGCTATCCGGGCAACGAGGCGCATTAAACCTTATTCACCTCTCCGCGTCAACGGAATTTATAAAATTTGATGCGAATTGCGCAATATATCATCACCTTGCTGTATTTGCACGCGACTCAGGCGAAAAAGTGGGTCCACAAGATAGAAATCGGCATCGCCAGTATCAGGGCTGGCAGCATATTCACCACGGCAAACATTTTGATGCCGCAAATCCGTAACCCGGTTGCCAGAAGCAGCATGCCGCCAACGGCGGTGAAGTCGGCCATCATCATTGGTGTGGTAAGCGGGAGCAAAAGCGACGCACACATGGCCAATGCAATCTGAATTATCAGCATCGGCAGGGCTATCGCCGAAACGGCTATGCCCAGCGTGCAGGCGAAAATCGTCGCCGTAAAGAAATCCAGAAATGCCTTGGCGATGAGAATCGAGGCGTCGCCGGTCATCCCTTCGCGCATCGCGCCGAAAATCCCCGTCCCGCTGGCGCAGAACAGTACGATAATGGCGACATAGCTCTGAATAAACGTTTCATGGTTGTTATTGCTCTTACTTTTACGCGACAGCAGTTTCTTCAGCTTGCTCACACCGTCATTGATGCCTTTTTCGAGCAGACAGAACTCACCGATAAGCGTTCCCACTAATGTTGCCAGCACCATAACCGGCAGGTTTTCGCACTTCACCACTAACAAAATACCAATACCAAGCGAAGCCAGACCAAAAATTGAGGTCATGGAGCTGCGAATACGTTCCGGTAAACGCTGGCTGAGAAGCGCGCCGAGGATACCGCCTGTTAAGACAGCACCGGCATTAATAAATGGCCCGATAACCACGTTGACTCCTGTAAAATGATCCCTTCAGTAGGACGCTATTATGACCTGGTTAATCGGTTCAGTGCGCGTTAAATCGACATTCGCGGTGATGGGGTTTTCATCTTGCCCCTGTGGGTGAAAGGTGCCATGATTGCGCGATTTTTCCCCAGCTATGCCATTGCTGTCGAAGCTGGAATTCCGTTAGGCCCCTGATGTTTCGCGGGGCAGGACTGACTGTCTTGTCCTGGTTTTTCCTTTTCCGAAATGGGTTGTTGCGCCGATGAAATCACTGCATATCGCCGCCAGCGCGGAGCTGGTCTCTCAACTCTCCACCCACCGTCGCGTGGTGGCGTTGGACAGTACCGACTTCACCGACGTCGCGGCCGTCGTCATTACCGTGGCAGACAGCCGTAGCGGTATTCTGGCGCTGCTTAAGCGCACCGGGTTTAATCTGCCGGTCTTTTTGCTGGCGACGGAGGGGGTAAATGCCCCTGCGGGTGTTGATGCGGTGATCACTGGCAAAGCGCAGGAGTGGCTTGAACTTGAATCTGCTGCCTGTCGCTATGAAGAAAATCTGCTGCCGCCGTTCTTCGATACGCTGAGTCAGTATGTCGAAATGGGCCACAGCACGTTCGCCTGCCCGGGCCATCAGCACGGCGAGTTTTTTAAAAAGCATCCGGCTGGCCGCCAGTTCTACGATTTCTTCGGTGAGAACGTCTTTCGGGCGGATATGTGCAACGCCGATGTCAAACTGGGCGATTTGCTGATCCACGAAGGCTCCGCGAAAGATGCGCAGAAATTTGCGGCAAAGGTATTCCACGCGGACAAAACCTACTTTGTGCTTAATGGCACGTCGGCGGCGAACAAAGTCGTCACTAATGCACTGCTCACGCGTGGCGACCTGGTGCTGTTTGACCGTAACAATCACAAGTCCAACCATCATGGCGCGCTGATTCAGGCCGGGGCGACCCCTGTCTATCTGGAAGCTGCACGTAACCCGTTCGGTTTTATCGGTGGGATTGATGAGCATTGCTTTAATGATCGTTATCTGCGTGAGCTCATCCGCGACGTTGCGCCGGAAAAAGCCGAGGACGCGCGCCCGTTCCGCCTGGCGGTGATCCAGCTCGGTACTTATGATGGCACTATCTATAATGCGCGTCAGGTGGTGGATAAAATCGGTCATCTCTGTGACTACATTCTGTTTGATTCTGCGTGGGTCGGCTACGAGCAGTTTATCGATATGATGGCCGACACCTCTCCACTGCTGCTGGAACTTAACGAGAACGATCCGGGGATTTTTGTCACCCAATCGGTGCACAAGCAGCAGGCCGGATTCTCCCAAACCTCGCAGATCCACAAAAAAGATAACCATATTCGCGGTCAGGCGCGCTTCTGCCCGCACAAGCGTCTGAACAATGCCTTTATGCTTCACGCCTCTACCAGCCCGTTCTATCCGCTGTTTGCCGCACTGGATATCAACGCCAAAATTCATGAAGGTGAAAGCGGGCGTCGTTTGTGGGCAGAATGCGTTGAGCTGGGGATCGACGCGCGTAAAGCGATCATCGCTAACTGTAAAATGATCCAGCCGTTTGTCCCGCCAGAGGTGGAGGGTCGCCCATGGCAGAGTTATTCGACCCAAACGCTTGCCAGCGATCGCAAATTCTTCAGTTTCGCGCCAGGCGCGCGTTGGCATGGTTTTGAAGGTTACGCGCAGGATCAATACTTTGTTGATCCCTGCAAACTGCTGCTCACCACGCCGGGGATTGACGCCGCAACCGGCGAATATACAGCGTTCGGGATCCCGGCGACGATTCTGGCGCATTACCTGCGCGAGAACGGTATTGTGCCGGAGAAGTGCGATCTCAACTCCATATTATTCCTGCTGACGCCTGCTGAGAGTCGCGACAAGCTGGCGCAACTGGTGGCAATGCTGGCCCAGTTCGAGCAGCACATCGAAGATGACACGCCGCTGGCAGACGTATTGCCGACGATATTCAACAAGTATCCGGTGCGTTACCGCGATTACACCCTTCGCGAACTGTGCCAGGAGATGCACAACCTTTATGTCAGCTTTGCCGTAAAAGATCTGCAAAAGGCGATGTTCCGCAAAGAGAGCCTGCCGAAGGTGGTGATGAACCCCCAGGATGCCAATCGCGAGTTCATTCGTGGCAACGTGGAGCTGGTTCGCATCAGTGAAGCCGAAGGGCGGATAGCTGCTGAAGGCGCGCTACCATATCCGCCAGGAGTGCTCTGTGTGGTGCCTGGCGAGGTATGGGGTGGTGCGGTTCAACGTTACTTCCTGGCGCTGGAAGAGGGTGTCAACCTGCTGCCGGGCTTCTCACCGGAGTTGCAGGGGGTTTACAGCGAAACCGATGCCGATGGGATCGAGCGGTTGTTTGGGTATATGTTGAAGTAATTTTTTGAGCCCCTCACCCACAGGAAGAGGGAGAAAACCAGAACTGATCTTACAGTTCTGCACAGTCAGTCCCCTCTCCCTGTGGGAGAGGGTTAGGGTGAGGGCCCCTTCAGGCCGCACTCCTTTTATACATCCTGCGCGGATGCCCAATCTTGCCGTAGCGCATTTCAACGCTCAGAAAGCCGTTATCCACGCCGTGCTCCAGATAACGGCGTGCTGTAGTTTTACTCAACCCGGTTTCGCTCACCACCTCATCCACCGAGAAGCAGTACGCCGGTTGGTCATTAAACAGTTTTTGCACCCGCGCCAGCGTATTCTCTTCAATGCCTTTACTGCCGCCGTCCTGGCGATAATTTTTCGCCTGCAACTGGTAGAGCGAGTCAACGTTCTGCTGGTCAACAATCT
The DNA here is from genome assembly GCA_003315335.1 of Pseudocitrobacter faecalis. GTDB lineage: Bacteria > Pseudomonadota > Gammaproteobacteria > Enterobacterales > Enterobacteriaceae > Pseudocitrobacter > Pseudocitrobacter faecalis. The sequence goes on along the minus strand of QNRL01000003.1, from coordinate 431,044 downwards.
TCCACACGCGCTGTTGCTCGTTAAACTGCACAAAGCGCTCCAGCGACTGGCTCAACCGCTTCCATGATACTGGCTTGAGAATATAGTCGAAGGCTCCGTTGCGAATTGCCTGGCTACAGGTGTCCATATCGCTGGCGGCGGTAATGAAAATCACCGAACAGTTAGCCCGCGCCACCAGGGGATTGTTAATAAGCGTGATGCCTTTGCCATCCGGCAAATAGTTATCCAGCAAAACCAGCTGCGGCTGCTTTTCCGCAAGCTGTGTTTGCGCCTCGGCGAGTGACCCGGCGATCCCCACCAGGCGCAATCGCGGGTGCTTGCTAATCAGTTCCGCATGGAGCTGGGCCAGTTCGTTTTCATCTTCAACGATCAGTACATCGATAAGTTCATGTTGCATAGTCAGTCTCTTCCTGCGCTGGCGTGGCGCGTCGTGCCTCTCCCCCTGCGGGGATGAAAAGAGAGAAAATGGCGCCGCGCGGCGTGTTATCCGCCACTTCTATCGCACCGCCTGCCTGAGTAACATAGCTTTCAATCAGGTACAGGCCAATGCCATGGTCGCCGTGAATTTTGGTGGTAATGCCACGTTCAAAAATGCGGTCACGCAGTTCAGGGGCGATGCCGACACCCTGATCCGCCACTTCGATAATCAGCTCATGTTCAGTGAGTTTTATCAGCACTTCAACGGGCGCGTGGGGAAGCGCAGAACGCTGGGTAGCTTCGATCGCGTTGTCCAGCAGGTTGCCGATAATAGAAATGAGCTCCGTTTCGCTAAGCGTAGTGAAAGGTTTATCCATCAGACAGGCAGGATCAAACGCCAGCTCGACGCCTTTCTCACGCGCGCGCGCGGCCTTACCCAGCAGCAGCCCACACAGGGTCGGTGATGCAAAACGTGAGGAGATAAAATCGAGCAGTTCCTGCGCGTGTTCAGACTGCGCCTGGATGTAGCTAACCGCTTCTTCATAGCGCCCCATATGCAGCAGGCCAGATAATGTCGTCATGCGGTTAAGCTGTTCGTGGCGCATGATGCGCAGATTATCGACATAGCGCTTCACCTGGCTAAGCTGCGCACTCAGCGAATCGATATCGTTACGATCGCGGAAGGTGATCACCCAACCCTGCAGCTCGTTCTCAAGCATGATGCGTACCCGGCTGGCAATAACCATCGACTGATTAAAGTGGCAGATTTCATCGTGCGTATCGCGGGCGAGCATGGTTTCAGGGTTAAAGAAAGGCACGGGCGAGATAACCTCGCTGATGAGGTGCCCGCGCAGATGGCGCGTGGGTTGGCTCAGTGAAAGCAGTTTCCGCGCGGCCTGGTTAATTACCTCGATTCGGCAGTTTTTATCAATGGCGATGACGCCCTCGTAGATGGATTCCATCATCGCCTTTTGCTGACGCACCAGCAGGCCAATTTCGCGCGGCTCCAGCGAGAAAATCTGCTTCTTAATACTGCGGGTGAAGAACCATGAAAAAATGAACAGGGCGATCAGCAGCAAAACGGCGGCCAGCAGAATATTGACGACTTTGTTCACCGTAATCGCATCGAGATAGCTGGTGAGGTATCCCACCGAAACAATCCCCACCACCTGACCGGCGTCATTCAAAATAGGCGCTTTGCTACGCAGTGAAATCCCAAGCCCACCTTTGCGAATGGTGATGGTGCTTTTCCCTGCCAGCACTTCAGTGTTATCGCCGCCCACCAGTTCTTTCCCCACGCGGTCTTCAAATACCGAATGAAACAGATGCATTCCCTTATTATCGCCAATCACAATAAAACTGGCATCGCTGTGCGCGGCCAGTTTCTGCATATACGCTTTAATTGCTGCAATATCTTTATCGGCGACTTCCTGACGGAGGGACGGAATAAGCGCAATCTCTTCTGCTTGTATTCTGGCACGCCCGCTCATTTCCTGATAAAGCTGTCTTTCCATATCGACATAATAATAGCCACCCAGTAATGCAAACAGCACCGAGAAAAAAGCAACCAGCGATATAAACAGTTTTATCTGGAATGACAACTTCATGACTATCACGCACGTTAGCAGTTGGAAGGCCTAATGTATCACCTTTTGTGCGGGTAGCTGCTGTTTTTACGGAAAGTTGTGAGCCTTTGCACATCACCTCCAATCTTTGCGAAAAATAATTCATGCAAGAAAGTAATTTTTCGAGAGTTTATAAAAGAAACCATAAAAACCACGCTAATAAATAAGCGATGAGTCACATAAAATAAAAGAAACCTTAAAAACCATAGATGCCATTAAAACTCTGGTTTTAATATGCATTCCCTCACATAAAGTATGCCTTCGTAGCCCTAAGCTGAACGTGAAAAATAACCAAGGGGCTTATTATGAGCACAACTGATGATTCTTTCTCTGTACCTCACTACCCAATAGATATGCAGCGCCCGGCGCTGAAAGAGCGCTGGTGGCACATTATGGATACCTGGAAAGTGGGTATTATTCCGCTGCCGCTGTTCTTACTGGCTGGTGTACTGATTGCCATCGATTGTTTAGGCGGCAAGCTGCCGAGCGATATTGTGGTGATGGTCGCCACCCTGGCGTTCTTCGGTTTTGCCTGTGGTGAATTTGGTAAACGCCTGCCGATCGTCGGCAAACTGGGCGCGGCGGCGATTTGCGCCACCTTTATTCCGTCCGCGATGGTCTATTACGGGCTGCTGCCGGATGTCGTGGTCGAGTCCACCACTAAATTCTACAAATCGACCAACATTCTTTATCTCTACATTTGCTGCATTATCGTTGGCAGCATCATGAGCATGAACCGCACGGTGCTGATTCAGGGCTTCCTGCGCATCTTCTTCCCGATGCTGTGTGGCGAAATCGTCGGCATGATTGTCGGGATGGGCGTCGGACTGGCGCTGGGGATGGAACCGTTCCAGATCTTCTTCTTTATCATTCTGCCGATTATGGCGGGCGGCGTCGGGGAAGGGGCGATTCCGCTCTCCATCGGTTATGCCACGCTGCTGCATATGGATCAGGGCGTGGCGCTGGGACGCGTGCTGCCGATGGTTATGCTTGGCGGCCTGACGGCGATTATTATCTCCGGTTGCCTCAACCAACTGGGAAAACGCTACCCGCATCTGACCGGCGAAGGCCAGTTGATGCCGAATCACGCTAACGCGGATACCGCCTCTTCGCAGCCTGTTGTGTCTGGCAAAACGGATGTCACGACCATTGCATCTGGTGCACTGCTGGCGGTGCTGCTCTATATGATTGGTATGCTCGGCCACAAATTGATTGGCCTGCCAGCACCGGTCGGCATGTTGTTTGTCGCGGTACTGGTCAAGCTGTGCAACGGAGCGTCTCCGCGCCTGCTGGAAGGTTCGCAGGTGGTCTACAAATTCTTCCAGACGTCAGTCACTTACCCGATTCTCTTCGCCGTTGGTGTGGCCATTACCCCATGGCAGGAACTGGTAAATGCGTTCACCCTCAGCAACCTGCTGGTGATTGTCAGCACCGTCTCCGCACTGGTCGCCACGGGTTTCTTCGTCGGTAAAAAGATCGGTATGCACCCCATTGATGTCGCCATCGTCTCCTGCTGCCAGAGCGGCCAGGGCGGCACCGGCGATGTGGCGATCCTGACTGCAGGCAACCGCATGAGCCTGATGCCATTCGCCCAGATTGCTACCCGTATTGGCGGCGCGATTAACGTCTCCGTCTCGCTGCTGGTACTCGGCAACTTCCTTGTTTAATTGATGTACGCAGGAACAGAACAATGAAACTCGCAAGCTTTACTTATCAGGGTATTCGCAGCTACGGCATCGTCAATGCCGAAGGTGTGGTGGATTTAGGTCGCCGTCTTGGCGACCGCTACAGTGACCTCAAGGCGCTGTTACAGGGCGATGGTTTAACTCAGGCCCGCCTGTACGCCAATGAACCGGCCGATCTGAACATGGAGGCCATCACCTTCTTACCGGTGATTGAACATCCGGAAAAGATCCTCTGTGTGGGCATGAATTATGCCGAAAAACGCAAAGAGTTTGACCAGCACAACCCGGCGCCCACGCTGTTTGTGCGCTTCCCCGATTCGCAAACCGGCCACAACTCGCCGGTACTGAAACCACGCAGCTCCAATGAGTTTGATTACGAAGGTGAACTGGCGGTCATCATTGGTAAAGGCGGCGAAAATATTACTCGTGATGAGGCTCTGAACCACGTGGCGGGTTACAGCTGCTATATGGATGGCTCCGCCCGCGACTGGCAGCACACCTGGTTTACCGCCGGGAAAAACTGGCGCCAGACCGGGGCTTTTGGCCCGTGGATGGCGACGGCGGACGAAATTCCTGATCCGCATCAACTGGCTATTCGCACCTGGCTCAATGGCCGCATGGTGCAGGAAGACAACACCAGCAGCATGATCCACAAAGTCGCTGAGTTGATTGAGTACATCAGCACCTTCACCCGTTTAAGCCCGGGCGACGTGATCATCACCGGCTCCCCTGGCGGCGTGGGTAAAAAGCGCAATCCGCCGCTGTTTATGCACGAAGGCGATCGCATTGAAGTTGAGATCGAACATATCGGTCACCTCAGCAATGTGATTATGGAAGCGCCAGCGCAGACGCTGACGGCAGCACACTAACCGGCAGGTGACAGGATGCAGTCGCAACCCGCAATCGACTTCAGGGTGACGGAAGTCGCTAAACACCCGGCACGTCTGATGCAGATCCGCCAGCTTCTGGCGGACAGCGGCCTGGGCATGGATGCCGACATCACGTTGTTTGTTGAAGCCTGGTCCGATTCGCAGCTGGTGGGCTGCGCGGGACTTGCCGCTAACGTTATCAAATGTGTGGCAGTGGATAAGCAACTCCGTGGCGAAAACCTCAGCGCGAAACTGCTGGCGGAAGTGGAAAACCTGGCCGTGGATCGCGGTCACTTTCATCTCTTTCTGTGCACCCGCCCCTGCAATGCAGAGCGCTTTCAGCGCAGCGGCTTCTGGCCGATTGCGTATAGCGGCAGTAATGCCGTACTGATGGAAAACACGCCGCAGGGGATCGCTCGTTACTGTCGCTCGCTGCACCCTTATCGCCACGAAGGTGCGCGCACGGGCGCTATCGTCATGAACGCTAACCCGTTCACACTCGGGCATCGTCATCTGGTTGAACTGGCGGCATCGCGCTGCGATTGGCTGCATCTCTTTGTGGTGCGAGAAGACGCGTCATTTTTCCCGTTTAGCGCGCGGCTGGCGATGGTGCGCGCAGGCGTGGCCCATCTGCCGAATGTCACGGTGCATGAAGGTTCGCAGTACATCATTTCCCGTGCCACTTTCCCGGCCTACTTTTTGAAAGAGACCGGCAAGGTGCAGCGCGCCTGGAGCGAAATTGATGCGCTGATTTTCCGCGACCATATCGCCCCGGCATTAGGCATTACCCACCGTTTTATCGGCTCTGAACCGTTTTGCGACGTCACGCGGCAGTACAACGAAACGCTGCATCAGTTGCTGGCGGGCCGTATTGAGGTGGTGGAAGTGCCGCGTATCCGGGCAACCGGCAGCGCGATTTCCGCATCCGAAGTGCGCAGATTATTAAAAACAGAACAGTTTTCCCGAATTCGGGAGATCGTACCAGAAACCACTTTCGCCCACCTGGAAGCGCATTATGGCGCGGTGGAAGTGGCGTAAACATTCAGGGAATACATCATGAAAATAGTAAGGGAGGCGCTGGCCGGTACGCAAGAGTCCAGCGACCTGATGGTGAAAATCGCCCCCGCCGACGGCGAGCTGGAGATTGTCATCCACAGTGAAGTGATTAAACAGTTTGGCGAGCAGATCCGCCGGGTAGTGGAAGAGACGTTGCAGCGCATGGGCGTGGTGCAGGGGCTCATTATCATCGAAGACAAAGGCGCGCTGGATTGTGTCATTCGCGCCCGTTTACAGAGTGCGCTGCTGCGTGCCGCCGATGAAAAAGCGATCGCCTGGGAGGTTCTCTCATGAACACACTTCGCCGCAGTATGCTGTTTTTACCCGGCGCGAACGCCGCCATGCTCTCTACCGCATTCATCTACCGCCCCGACTCCATCATGTTCGACCTTGAAGACGCCGTGGCGCTGCGTGAGAAAGACACCGCGCGTCTGCTGGTGTTCCATGCTCTGCAACACCCCATGTATCAGGATATCGAAACCGTGGTGCGTATTAACCCGCTGAACACACCGTTTGGTCTGGCGGATCTCGAAGCGGTGGTGCGTGCGGGCGTTGACGTGATTCGCCTGCCAAAAACCGATACCCCGGAAGATATCTTTGAACTCGAAGGCCACCTTGAGCGCATTGAGCGTGAATGCGGGCGTGAAGTGGGCTCCACGGGCGTGATGGCAGCGATTGAATCTGCCGTAGGCGTGATTAATGCCGTGGCGATTGCCCGCAGTTCCCCGCGTCTGATTGGTATCGCCCTGGCGGCGTTTGACTACGTGATGGATATGCAAACCGAGCGCAGTGACGGCACCGAGTTGTTCTACGCGCGTTGCGCTGTCCTGCATGCGGCCCGCGCCGCAGGGATTGATGCGTTCGACGTGGTGTGGTCAGACGTCAATGATGAAGCCGGCTTCCTGCGCGAAGTCGAGCTGATCCGCAAAATGGGTTTCAACGGCAAATCGCTGATTAACCCACGCCAGATTGACCTGCTGCATAACGCCTATGCGCCAACGCAGCAGGAAGTAGACCACGCGCAACGCGTCATTGAAGCGGCAGAAGAGGGCGAGCGTAACGGCCTGGGCGTCGTGTCGCTCAACGGAAAAATGGTTGATGCGCCGATTATTAATCACGCGCAGCGCGTGCTGGAACGCGCCGCCGCGTCCGGTGTGCGTCGTTAAGGACAGAACAATGAATCAGACAGAACTTCTTCATGTGAATTTCCCGCATCTGCGGGCGTTAAAACCTTTTGATACCGCACACAGCGCCACACCGTGGCTGGATAATCTGGAATCGAAACACCAACGTAAACTCTGCGACTCGCTGGAACAGGCGATCGAACGTAGTGGCCTGCGTGATGGCATGACCATCTCCTTCCACCATGCGTTTCGCGAAGGTGACCGGGTGATTAACACCGTGGTCGCCCTGCTGGCGAAAATGGGGTTTAAAAATCTGACGCTGGCCTCCAGTTCGCTGATGACCTGTAACGACGCGTTGATTGAGCACATCGAAAGCGGCGTGATTACGCGGATTTATACCTCCGGCATGCGCGGCAAACTGGCAGATGCGATTTCCCACGGTTTGATGGATGAGCCGGTACAAATTCACTCTCACGGGGGCCGCGTAAAACTGTTGCAGGACGGTGAGCTGAACATCGACGTGGCGTTTCTCGGCGTGCCGTGCAGCGATGAATTCGGCAACGCCAACGGCACGCAGGGAAAATCGAGCTGCGGTTCGTTGGGCTATGCGATGGTTGACGCGCAGTTTGCCCGTAAAGTGGTGCTGCTGACTGAAGAACTGGTGCCGTTCCCCAATATGCCGGCGAGCCTGGTGCAGGATCAGGTGGACTATATCGTGAAGGTTGAGAGCGTCGGTGACCCGGCGAAAATCAGCGTCGGGGCAGCGCGTGTGACCAGCAATCCGCGCGAACTGATGATTGCGCGTTATGCGGCGGATGTGATTGAGCACTCCGGCTACTTTCGTGATGGCTTCTCGATGCAAACCGGTTCCGGCGCGGCGGCGACCGCCTGCACGCGCTTTATGGAAGAGAAAATGGAGCGCAGCGGCGTTAAAGCCAGTTTCGCGCTTGGCGGTATTACCGGCAGTCTGGTCGATCTTCATGAGAAAGGGCTGATTGGCAAACTGCTTGATACCCAGTGCTTCGACGGTCAGGCCGCAGCGTCACTGGCGCGAAATCCGAATCACGTCGAAATCTCCACCAATGTTTACGCTAACCCAGGCAGTAAAGCCGCCTGCTGCGATCAACTGGATGTGGTGATTCTGAGCGCGCTGGAGATTGACGTTGATTTTAACGTCAACGTGATCACCGGCTCAGATGGCGTAATGCGCGGGGCATCCGGCGGGCACTGCGACGTAGCGGCGGCGGCCAACCTCACTATCGTCGTTGCGCCGCTTTTGCGTAGCCGCATCCCAACCGTGGTGAAACGCGTGACGACTCGCTTAACACCCGGCGAAAGTATCGATGTGCTGGTCACCGACCACGGCATCGTGGTGAATCCGGCTCGCCCGGAAATTCGCCAGCGTCTGGTGGCGGCGGGGCTAAAAGTGGTGGATATCGATGACCTTTATCAACGCGCGATTTCCCTGACCGGTAACCCGAAGCCGATTGAATTTACCGACAAAATTGTCGGCGTGATCCGCTATCGCGACGGCAGCGTGATTGACGTCGTCCGCCAGGTGAAGGAGTACGCATAATGGAAACGATGGCGCCCGCGTGTGAGGGCGTCAGTCTCAATGCGCTGTTGGCGGCAAAAGAACGCCGCGCCGCGCGTCAGGCTGACTGGCTGCAACACTATCAACAATCGCTGATTTCGCTAACGCTGGTGACGCCCGGCGCGGTAAAAGACAGCATTCGCTACCGCAACACCATGGGCGTGGCGCTGCAGGCCTGCGACCAGATGCTGTGGAGCAATGGCTGGAAGGTGCTCGACCGCCAGGTACTGTGGCTGCCCACGGGCCCGGAAGCGCTATGGTGCGTTGCGCATCAGGCCCCGGAAATGAAAGCGCACTGTGCGGCGCTGGAACAAACCCATCCGCTGGGACGTCTGTGGGATTTAGATGTGATCTGCCCGCAAAACGGCCATGTCGGGCGCTTATCGCTGGGTTCACATATGCGGCGTTGCTTGATTTGCGATGAAGCCGCACACGCCTGCGCCCGCTCGCGCGCCCATCCGGTGGAAGAGGTTGTCGCTCGCGTGGAGGGCCTGATTGATGGCTGGTTTGCTCGCGATTAAACCCCGCGCCATTAACGTGGCGTCGCTGGCAGAAGACGCGCTGTGGCAGGAGCTTGAGCTAACGCCAAAGCCGGGGCTGGTGGATAAAAACAATAACGGTTCGCACCGCGACATGAACCACGCGTTGTTTGTGCGCAGTATTCAGGCCATCTCGCCGTGGTTTGCTCGCTTTGAAGCTGCGGGGCGTGAGTTTGCGCCGCGTACCGATCGTGAACAGCTCGCCTTACTGCGCCCCATCGGCATCGCCTGCGAACAGGCCATGCTGCGCGTAACTCACGGGGTGAACACACATAAAGGCGGTATTTTTGCATTAGGGCTGCTGTGCTTTGCCGCCGGACGGCTGGCGGAAAAAGGGATGCAGATGAATGCATTATCGCTTTCTACGCAGGTAAGCGAAATATGCCAGGGAATGGTTCAACGGGAATTAGCCAGCCGCCAGAGTAGAGCGACAGCAGGTGAAAAACAGTTCCATCAGTTCGGCCTGACCGGCGCACGCGGCGAGGCCGAAAGCGGGTTTGCGACGGTGATGCGCCATGTGTTGCCGCACTGGAACTCGCATTCCATGCACGAAATGCTGCTGCGTTTGATGGCGGTGAATCCCGACAGCAATCTGGTGTCCAGGGGCGGATTGGCAGGGATGCGCTATGTACAAAACTATTCGCAACAACTGTTAGCACGAGGCTGGCAGCACGATGATCTGGTTGAAATGGATAAACAACTGATTGCCCGCAATTTAAGCCCGGGTGGAAGCGCAGACTTATTATCGGTAGCGTGGGTGCTCGGCGGATGTAAACATTAACCCTTCCGGAAAAAGGAAGGGTTAATGAAGACTAAAAATTACCTACGCCGATAACTCTTCTGCGCCGTATTTACCTTATACAGATAGCGACGCGATTCCGCAGACGGATGACGCGTGGTCAGGGTGGTATACACATCGCCCGGTGCCATGCTGTTAATGATTTGCGCGGCCTGAACTTTATCGTTCGAGAAGACGCGCAGCACGCTACCCGCACCGCCGTTGTAGGCGGTAATCACCGCATAACGCCGCGATGTTGGGTTATCGATACCGGCGAGATACACATTACCCAGCATCGCCAGATACGCCGTACCCGTATCAATGTTGCTGGCCGGATCAAACAGGAAACTGCGGCTCGGCGTGCCTGATTTTCCCTGTGAACGGAAAACATCTTTCCCGGCGCTGTGCTGCACAACCTGCATCAAACCCAACGCATCGGAACGGCTGACGGCGTACGGGTTGAAAGAAGATTCGGTCTGCATAATCGCCAGGATAAGCGACTCATCGACGCCATATTTACGCGACGCCTGGCGCACCATATTGATGTACTTATGTGCACGCTTGTCGAGGTGGTTCGGCACCAGATTGATAGTAATGCTGTAGATCATCCGAATGCCGTTGCTGCGGCTTTTCATCCGCGTTTGCAGCAGATAATCGGCAAAGCGCGCTGCACGCCACTCCCAACGAATCGCCTCACCGGTGTTATCCACGACCTGTCCATAGAGGAACGGTTCTTTGGAGATCTGGATATCGTTGGCGTCGGAGTAGAGGTCGATTGAACCGGGATCGTCGCCCATCAGTAGCGTCTGGATAATCGCCTGGCGCAGGTGAGCCGCCGGTTCGGTGCCGGAGATGGTCTCGACGGTAATGGTACCTTCGTCGAAGTTGATGTGGCTACGGGTCTGGTAGCCGTCGGTGTATTTAACATAGTCCTTTGGGCCTGCGATAAGAACTTCGTTAAATCCCCAAATATTTTCAATGTTATGGGCAAACTGCCCCATCAGAATATCAAAACCGTTGGTGTCCTTAACCCAGGCTTCATTATAGGTATCACCTTTTTTTGAGCCTGAGCAGGAGATAAGCAACGGCGCAATCAGAGCCAGTGCAAATAATTTTTTCATCATTCCGGGAGCGCGTGTTGTGTTGGGCTAAAGGGCCTGAGGCCCTTACTGTTTTTCTGGCGGAGTGTAGCCTTCGATGTGCACATCTTTACCTTCAAACAGGAAATTGACCATTTCCTCTTCCAGAAGTTTGCGATGTTCCGGGTTCATCATGTTCAGTTTTTTCTCGTTGATGAGCATGGTTTGCTTGTGCTGCCACTGCTTCCACGCCTCTTTCGAGATCTCGTTATAAATACGCTTGCCCAGCTCGCCTGGGTAGAGCTGAAAATCCTGACCTTCAGCGTCGCGCTGCAGGAAAGTACAAAAAATCGTTCTGCTCATGATAAATCCTCTTTGTTCGCGGACGCTTACACGAATGCGCCCGCGCGTAACTGCTGCAACAACCGCTCCACGGGAGCCGCCAGTCCAACGGACGGTGGCTGGGCTAAGTTATACCAGAGAGCGCTGCCTTCATCCATGCAAGAGGTGAATGAGGACACGGGAAGCCACATTGGCACAATATCCAGATGGAAATGGCTGAATGTGTGGCGAAATGCGGTTAGCTGCGTGAGATGCTCTGTGTTTATCTGACGCGCTGCCAGCCACTCGCGAAGCGCAGCTTCATCTTCAAACTGTGGAAAACAGTACAGCCCGCCCCACAATCCGCTCGGCGGACGCTGCGCCAGCATAACCTCGTCACCCTGTTGCATCATCAGAAAATAACCGGTGCGTTCAGGTAACGTCTGCTTCGGCTTTTTACCAGGATATTGCGCCCAGCTATGGTTCGCGTACGCCACACACCCGGTGTTGAGCGGGCAAAGCTCGCACTTCGGTTTCGAGCGCGTACAGACCATCGCGCCTAAATCCATCATCGCCTGGTTAAAGCGCGCCACGCCATTCGCGGGCGTTACTTGCTCGCTGATCTCCCACAGTTTTTTCTCAACCTCTTTCTTGCCGGGCCAGCCGCTTACAGCATAGCAGCGCGCCAGCACGCGTTTGACGTTTCCATCAAGAATAGGAAAATGCTGCCCTAACGACAGAGAGAGAATCGCCCCTGCGGTTGACCGTCCGACGCCAGGCAGCGCGGCAACCTCTTCAAAGTTTTCCGGGAAGCGCCCGTGGTGCAACGTTGCCACCTGCTGCGCGGCTTTATGCAGATTACGCGCGCGGGCGTAATAGCCGAGGCCAGTCCACAGATGCAGCACTTCATCCAGTGGCGCATTAGCCAGGTCGGTAATCGTGGGAAAACGCGCCATAAAGCGCTCAAAGTAGGGAATGACGGTGGCGACCTGAGTCTGTTGCAACATCACCTCAGAGAGCCATACTTTGTAGGGCGTCTTGTTAAGTTGCCAGGGCAGGGTTTTACGCCCGTATTTGTCGTACCACTCCAGCACCTGGGCCGAAAATTGAGACGCTTGTAGGGTCAAAGCAGGGTTTCCGATATCGCACTATTTGGGTGGCAGATTGCAGCACAGCGGCACTATGGTGTAAACAGGAACTTTCCGGTGCTTGCATCCGACAACTATCTTTGGATAATGCCCGTTTCCCGAACACTCTCACAAGCAGACAATACTTTTATGAAGAACGACGTCATTTCACCGGAATTTGATGAAAACGGCCGCCCGCTGCGCCGAATTCGCAGCTTTGTGCGTCGCCAGGGGCGACTGACCAAAGGGCAGGAACACGCATTAGAAAACTACTGGCCGGTGATGGGCGTTGAATTCAGCGAAGAACCTGTCGATTTTGCCGCGCTGTTTGGTCGTGAAGCGCCAACTACCCTGGAAATCGGATTTGGCATGGGGGCATCGTTGGTGGCGATGGCGAAAGCGAATCCGCATCAAAACTTCCTCGGCATTGAAGTTCACTCGCCGGGCGTCGGCGCCTGCCTGGCGACCGCGCATGAAGAGGGCATAGAAAACCTGCGTGTGATGTGCCACGACGCGGTGGAAGTGCTGCACAAAATGATCCCTGACAATTCTTTAACCATGGTACAGCTCTTTTTCCCTGACCCGTGGCATAAAGCGCGTCATAATAAACGCCGTATCGTTCAGGTACCGTTTGCTGAACTGGTGAAGAGCAAGCTCAAACTGGGCGGTGTTTTCCATATGGCGACCGACTGGGAAGCCTACGCGGAACATATGCTGGAAGTGATGTCTTCCATTGAAGGGTATAAAAATCGTTCAGAGACAAACGACTATGTACCGCGCCCGGAATCACGTCCGGTAACCAAATTTGAACAACGTGGCCATCGTCTTGGTCACGGCGTATGGGACTTAATGTTCGAGAGGGTGAAATAATGGCAAAGAATCGTAGCCGTCGTTTGCGCAAAAAAATGCACATCGATGAGTTTCAGGAAATTGGCTTCTCTGTAGCCTGGCGTTTCCCGGAAGGCACCAGCGAAGAGCAGATCGACCAGACGGTTGATAAGTTCATTGAAGAAGTGATTGAGCCGAACAAGCTGGCGTTTGACGGCAGCGGCTATCTGGCCTGGGAAGGTCTGATTTGCACCCAGGAAATCGGCAAATGCACCGAAGACCATCAGGCTCAGGTGCGTAAATGGCTGGAAGACCACAAATTCGAAGAAGTGCGCACCAGCGAACTTTTCGACGTTTGGTGGGACTAAATTAGCATCGGGGCCAGCACACGCTGGCCCGTTTTCTATCGAGGGATATGTATGATGCGTCAAACGCTGCTGGCGGCGGCACTTTCGTTAACGGCATTATCCGCTCACGCGGATTACCAGTGCAGCGTCACCCCGCGTGATGATGTGATCCTGAGCCCGCAAACGGTGCAGGTCAAAGGCGAGAATGGCAATCTGGTCATCACCCCCGACGGCGGTGTGACCTTTAACGGTAAACAATACGCCCTGAACGCGGCACAGCGCGAACAGGCAAAAGATTATCAAACCGAACTGCGCAGCGCACTGCCGTGGATCGACGAAGGCGCGAGAACACGCGTTGAAAAAGGCCGCGTTGCACTGGACAAAATCATCGCCAAAGAAGTGGGCGAGAGCAGTAACATGCGCAGCCGTCTGACCAAGCTGGATGCTCAGCTCAAAGCGCAGATGAACCGTATTATCGAGCATCGCACCGATGGTCTGACGTTCCACTATAAAGCGATTGATGAAGTGCGTGCTGATGGCCAGAACCTGGTGAACCAGGCGATGGGCGGCATTCTGCAGGACAGCATCAACGAAATGGGCGCGAAAGCGGTGCTTAAAGGCGGCGGTAACCCGTTGCAGGGTGTGCTGGGTAGCCTGGGTGGTCTGCAAACCTCTATTCAGAACGAATGGAAAAACCAGGAAGCCGATTTTAAAGCGTTCGGCAAAGATGTCTGCGGACGCGTGATTGCGCTTGAGGACAGCCGTAAGGCGCTGGTGGGTACGCTGAAGTAGAGCGCGCTGACCCCTCACCCTAACCCTCTCCCACAGGGAGAGGGGACCGATAGTGCAAATACGTCGTGTTGTCACCGATCTTCTCCCTCTCCCTGTGGGAGCGTTCCGGGAGGAGAGGAAGCAATAGCACAATTGTTTGAGTTCAGCGCCGACCTTCTCCCTCTCCCTGTGGGAGAGGGCCGGGGAGAGGGGAAGCAACAGCACAATTGTTTGAGCTCAGCGCCGACCTTCTCCCTCTCCCTGTGGGAGAGGGCCGGGGGGAGGGGAAGCAACAGCACAATTGTTTGAGCTCAGCTCCGACCTTCTCCCTCTCCCTGTGGGAGAGCTCCGGGATGAGGGGAAGCAACAGCACACTTGTTTGAGCTCAGCGCCGACCTTCTCCCTCTCCCTGTGGGAGAGCTCCGGGATGAGGGGAAGCAACAGCACAATTGTTTGAGCTCAGCACCGACCTTCTCCCTCTCCCTGTGGGAGCGTTCCGGGATGAGGGGAAGCAACAGCACAATTGTTTGAGCTCAGCGCCGATCTTCTCCCTCTCCCTGTGGGAGAGGGCCGGGGTGAGGGGCGCGGGTTTGCAGATGTCTTAAAATGGTCAGCAAAACGCCCTCTTCATTATTTCTGAAGTCATTATTCCAGAAACGTAAAACCAACCACCCCTGCCGTTCTAAGAAACCAGTGCGCGTCTCGTCATATCTCACACATTCAGCATGCTGCCCTCCGTCCAGTTCGATAATCAGTGCCGCTTTGTAGCAGGCAAAATCAACAATGTAATTCCCAATTGGCATTTGCCGACGAAACTTAAAACCATGAAACCGTCGCCCCCTCAACAAATACCACAGCCGCAGCTCTTCTCTCGTTTGCTGGCCACGTAACGTTTTTGCATATTCCCGTCGTTTCTCCATGCCCTCATCTTGCCACTGCGCTCAACCATCGTCAGATCTCATCATCAAAACTGGAACCGGTCTTCCAGAGTACTTTCGGATTCTGTTTATCCTTCCTCCGTGGGGGAGTTTCGTATGATGATGTCCTTACTCACTAAAAGGATTTAACCGATGAAACGAGCCTGGAAAACGGCGGCGTTGCTGCTGTGGTGTTTTTCACTTCACGCGCTGGCGGTCGATAACACGCCGACAGATGACGTTATCAAACAACAGTTCGCCAAAGAGTCCGGGGGGATAGTGCGCCTGGATACGTTCACCCTGCGCCTGCTTGATGCGCTGGGAAATCAGGCGACGTATCAGGTAGAGGGCGAAATGTCCTCCACTGACGATCTGTACTCTATTGTTGGGGGTGCGGGTGATTATCTCTTTTATGAAAGGACGTGGACAAAAGGGCAGCCCGTTAAATTTTCAGCCATGATGCAGGCCGTGGGAACGAAAGACTCCGGCTGGAAAACGACCTTCTTTTCTATGCAAACCGCTGCGAAAAATGTCGGCAGGCCATTTGAAGCGGGAGAAGATCGCAGCAAAATGCTGGTGGTTAACGACGCTCACTTCATGACCGAGCTTGGCAAGGTGGAAGCCGACTTTGCACGGAGGAAAGCGACGGCAGATAAAGACCTTGCACAGCAAAAGGTGCTGAAACAGAAAATTGCTGCTCTCGATGAGAAAATCAGCCTCTCGTGGGGAAAAGATGCCAACGGTAAACCGCGCGATCGCAGCGCGGTACAGCAAGAAAAACTGGAAAAAATGTACGCCGTGGATCGTGAAAACGATCCGCTAAAATTCGAAAATCACTACCTCGAAACCGTCTACGAGCCCGCGCTCGCGGCATGCCAGCAAAAACTCTCCTGTGATGCAACGCCGCTGTACGACGCTCGCGACAAAGCTTTTGCCGAGCATCACAACGCGTACTATACAAAACATACGCAAATGGCCGGCAAAATTCGTGAGGATATGGCCGCGCTGGATAATAACGTCGCGCCGTTGCGTAAAGAGCAGGGTGAGCTGCGCAAGCAACTGGTTGCGCTGGAGATCAGTACCCGCGAATTCACTCGTGATTATAAGTGGTGGCGAGAAGCGCTCGAGAAAATGAAAAAAGAGGGCGTTATCCAGTAAACAAAATATAGGGGGCAAAAGAGCGCCCCCTCCATCAACGGCACGCACCAGTGCCGTTTTGATAGCAATGTCTAAAATACACAATCTTATTAAGATATTTATCTGGTTAATGGAATGGGGTCACATTATTCATCTTCTGCATTGGGATAATGCGACAAATTCACGTAACTGGAGAAATAACATGGAGTTTTTCAGGAAAACGGCACTGGCTGCACTGGTTATGGGGTGCAGCAGTACTGCGTTAGCGCTACCCAATGTGACGATACTGGCGACCGGAGGAACCATTGCGGGTGGCGGTGATTCAGCGACAAAATCCAATTACACCGCAGGTAAAGTGGGCGTGGAGAACCTCGTGAATGCGGTACCTCAATTAAAAGATATTGCCGTCGTTAAAGGGGAGCAGGTGGTTAATATCGGCTCTCAGGATATGAATGATGACGTCTGGCTGACGCTGGCGAAAAAGATTAATCATGATTGTGCGGCTACCGATGGATTCGTGATCACGCATGGCACGGATACGATGGAAGAGACAGCTTATTTTCTCGATCTCACCGTCAAATGCGATAAGCCTGTCGTACTGGTCGGCGCGATGCGCCCATCAACCTCGATGAGTGCGGACGGCCCGTTTAACCTCTACAACGCGGTGGTAACGGCGGTTGACCCGCAATCTGCAAAACGCGGCGTGCTGGTCGTAATGAACGATACAGTTATGGACGGGCGCGATGTAACCAAAACAAATACCACCGATGTCGCGACGTTCCGCTCAGTGAATTTCGGGCCGTTGGGGTATATCCATAATGGAAAAGTTGATTATCAACGCACGCCGGCACGTAAGCATACTGCCGCCACGCCTTTTGATGTTTCTAACCTGAGTGAATTGCCGAAAGTGGGTATTGTTTATAACTACGCCAATGCTTCCGATCTTCCGGCAAAAGCGTTGATTGAGGCGGGATATCAGGGCATCGTGAGCGCGGGTGTGGGTAACGGCAATCTTTATAAAACGATCTTCGATACGCTGGCAACCGCGGCACATCAGGGCGTTGCTGTGGTTCGATCATCCCGCGTTCCGACAGGCGCGACAACGGAAGATGCGGAAATTGATGACGCGAAATATGGCTTTGTCGCTTCGGGAACGCTGAATCCGCAAAAATCGCGTGTCCTGCTGCAGCTTGCGTTAACGCAAACCAAAGATCCAAAACAAATTCAGCAGATGTTTAATCAATATTAACGGAAATGACCGGATGGCTTGTCGCCATCCGGTATCGGTTATTCAGCCAGAAACAGTTCCAGCAGCGAATTCAGAAACAGCTTACCGTGCCCGGTAATCTGCCAATACTCTTCGCACTCGGTCAAATACCCCTTCGCCAGCGCTTCGTCAATTTGTGGGCGAATCGCTTGCTCGCTGAGCCCCGTATAGCGGCTAAACTCCGCGCGTGGAGCGGGTTCCAGCAGGCGGAAGCGGTTCATAAAGAACTCAAACGGTTTATCTGCTGCGTCGACATTGTGCTGGCGTTCCAGGTAGCGCCCTTCCATATACCCGCGCGGATGGCGCGTTTTGGCGGTACGCAGAATACGCCCGTCGGGGAAGGTGACTTTACCGTGCGCGCCGCAGCCAATGCCGAGGTAGTCGCCAAAGCGCCAGTAGTTGAGGTTATGCTGGCACTGATATCCTGGCTTCGCGTAAGCTGAGGTTTCATATTGCTGATAACCTGCCGCGGTCAGGAGTTTGTCGCCCTGCTCGAAGATATCCCACAGCGCGTCGTCATCCGGCAGTACCGGTGGACGCGAGCCAAACAGGGTGTTCGGTTCAATGGTCAGTTGATACCAGGAGAGATGCGGGGGATTGAGCGCAATCGCCTGGCGCAAATCGTCCAGCGCTTCTTCTAAAGATTGGTCAGGCAGGCCATGCATCAGATCAAGGTTGAAGCTGCGTAGCCCCAGGCCCGTCGCCAGATTCGCCGCGCGTTTGGCTTCTTCCGGGCCGTGAATGCGCCCCAAACGTTTCAGTTTAGCTTCGCTAAAGCTCTGCACGCCGATGGAAATACGGTTCACGCCCGCACGCTGGTAATCGACGAAGCGATCCGCTTCCACCGTACCCGGGTTCGCTTCCATAGTGATTTCCGCATCTGCTGCCAGAGTAAGACGTGCACGCACGCCATCCAGCAATGTTTGCATCGCCGGGCCTGAAAGCAGGCTCGGCGTACCGCCGCCAATAAAAATGGTCTTTACTTCACGTCCCTGCGCGTAAGCCACGTCAGCATCTAAATCACTCAGCAGATGCTGAACATAATCGTCGTGCGGCACCTCGCCTTTCAGCGCGTGCGAGTTAAAGTCGCAGTACGGACATTTCTGCACGCACCACGGAATGTGAATATAAAGGCTCAGAGGCGGCAAATTAGCCATTACGTAACGCTTCCAGTAACTGTTTCAGCGCCTGACCACGGTGAGAGATGGCAATCTTCTCTTCACGCGTCAGTTCAGCGGCGGTTTTCCCTTCAGAGGGGACATAAAAAATAGGATCGTAGCCAAAGCCACCGTTGCCCGCAGGCGCGTGGGTGATAACGCCCGGCCAGCGACCGTGACACACCAGCGGCGTTGGATCTTCCGCATGGCGAAGATAGACCAGCACGCAGTGGAACTGCGCCTGACGCTGGTCGTCCGGCACGTCTTTCAGCGTCTCCAGCAGCTTTTGCAGGTTACGCTCGTCGGTCGCGCCTTCACCGGAATAACGTGCGGAATAGATACCCGGCGCACCGCCGAGATAATCCACCGCCAGCCCGGAATCATCGGCAATCGCGGGCAGGCCGGTAATCTGAGACGCATGGCGTGCTTTAAGGATGGCGTTCTCGATAAACGTCAGGCCGGTCTCCTCGGCAGAATCGACGCCAAGGTCGGTCTGCGCAACGATATCGAGACCAAAATCGCTTAGCAACGAGGCGAGCTCGCGCACTTTACCGGCATTGCCGGTAGCGAGGACAACTTTTTGCATGGGATATCCTAATTAATCAGGGCGTCGACGCCCGCTGGGATGTGCTGCGGATGAATGATTTTAACCTGTTTATGGCGGCCCAGTTCACCTTTCTCAATGATGACCTGGCTTTTGGCGACCTTAAACTGTTTGGCGAGGAATTTCACCAGATGGGCATTGGCCTGCCCATCGACCGGCGGGGCGGTAATGGCGACTTTTAATTCGTCGCCATGTTCACCCACAATGCTGTCACGGCTGGCCTTCGGCTGAATATACAGCCGCAGCACCAGCCCGTCGTCGCAGGATGTTACGGCACTCATAGCGCCATCCACAGCCCCGGCAGCAGCATGTTGCCCGTGGCCTGCAACACTTCGGCGATGCCCATATTAAGGACATAGAGCAGCAGCACGAGGATCATCGGCGAGAAATCGATACCACCCATTGAAGGCAGCAGCTTACGAATTGGGCGCAGCAGTGGGTCGGCCAGTTGCATCAGCACAAACTCAACCGGGCTACGACCCTGGCTGACCCAGCTCATAATCGCCATCAGCAGCAGTACCCAGAAGATAAGCAGGCCGGTGGTTTTCAGCAGGATCAGCACCGCCGCAATCCAGATAATCGGCTGGAAGGTGATAACCATGAACAGGGTGATCGCCTTGATAACGCTTAAGATAAACGCAACCAACAGAGATGAACTATCGAGCGGCCCCATCGCCGGAATGATGCGGCGCAGCGGCCCCACGATGGGCTGGGTGATTTTCACCACGAACTGGGAGAACGGGTTGTAAAAATCACAGCGCGCCCACTGCATCCAGACGCGCAGCAGTAGCACCATTGTGTACAGTTCAATCACTGTAGAGAGCAGGAAAGTCAACGTCTTCATGGCGTTCCTCAGAGTTCCTTATTTTTTGTGTAATCACGCGCACCGAAAATCGCGGTGCCGATGCGTACCATAGTGCTACCCGCCGCAATGGCGGCTTCCATATCGTCTGACATGCCCAGTGAGAGCGTATCGACTGTAGAGTAGTGTGTCTTCAGCCGCGCGAATGCTACCGCCATTTGTTGAGCGACGGCAAACTGCTTTTCGTACTCAGTTTCCGGTGCCGGAATGGCCATCAAACCGCGCAGGCAGAGATTGGGCAGGGCGGAAACCTCCGCCGCTAATGCGTCAATCGCCTCGGGCTCAATGCCGGATTTACTTTGCTCATCGCTAATATTGACCTGAATCAGCACGTTAAGCGGCGGCAAATGCGCAGGGCGCTGCTCGCTGAGTCGGGTGGCTATCTTGAGCCTGTCGACCGTATGGCACCAGTCGAAATGCTCCGCCACCAGGCGACTTTTATTGGACTGCAACGGGCCAATAAAGTGCCATTGTAGAGTCGTTATGCCTTTGTCCTGAAAGAAGCGGATTTTTTCCACGCCTTCCTGAACATAGTTTTCGCCAAACGCGCGCTGCCCGGCGGCCATCGCTTCTTCGACGGCGCTCGCAGGTTTTGTTTTGCTCACTGCAAGCAGTGTAACTTCTTCTGAAAGCCGGCCGCATCGTGATGCAGCGGCTGAGATTTTGTCCCGGACCTGTGCCAGGTTATGTGCTATATCGTTCATATTTGCTGGTGGGTCTTATGGAAATACAAGAAATCGTGGCGCTTAGTGTAAAGCATAACGTGTCGGATCTACACCTGTGTAGCGGGGCAATGGCGCGATGGCGGCGTTGCGGAATGCTGGAGTCTGCGCCATTTTCATCGCCAGAGCCGGAAGAACTGCTGCGCGGTTGGTTAAGTGAAGCACAGCATGCGCAATGGCGGGCGCAGGGCCAGCTTGATTTTGCGATAGTGCCATCTGAAGGAACACGTCTGCGCGCCAGCGCATTTCGCCATGCGCGCGGCGTTTCGCTGGCATTGCGTGTGCTACCGTCGCGCTGCCCAACACTCGCTGAACTCGGCGTGCCTGCGGCCCTCCCTGAACTGTTACACGAAGAGGGCGGGCTAATATTGGTCACTGGCGCGACCGGCAGCGGGAAGTCGACGACCCTTGCCGCGATGGTCGACCATCTGAATCACTCGCTGGATGGTCATATTCTGACGCTGGAGGATCCGGTGGAGTTTATCCATGCCAGTCAGCGCTGCTTAATTCAACAACGCGAAATTGGCCAGCATATCTCTTCATTTGCTGATGCACTGCGTGGCGCGTTACGTCAGGACCCCGATGTTATTTTGCTGGGAGAATTACGCGATAGCGAGACGATCCGGCTGGCATTAACGGCTGCTGAAACAGGCCATCTGGTGTTGGCAACATTGCACACGCGTGGGGCAGCCCAGGCGATTGAGCGTCTGGTGGACGTTTTCCCGGCGCAGGAAAAGGAGCCTGTACGCAATCAATTAGCGAACAGTTTATGTGCCGTCGTCGCGCAAAAACTGGTGGCGGATAAGCAAGGCGGGCGCGTGGCGCTCTTCGAACTGCTGGTGAACACCCCGGCGGTAGGAAATCTGATCCGCGAAGGCAAAACCCATCAGCTACCGGGTGTCATGCAAACTGGACAGCAGGCAGGGATGCAAACTTTTACGCAGAGCTATCAACAATGTATGGCGAGGGGTAAGCTATAAGGATTAGGCTATTTCTCCGACGCTTATTAATTCTATTTCTAATAGATAAGTGTTATTACTGTGACGACAGTAAGGTTTTTAGAATTAATCGACAAGAAAAAATGTTTCAATATATTGGGAATGTGATATTTATTCGTCATTCTGTTGTGATAATGTTTTATTTGTAAATCCGTTGCCCCGTTATTATTCTGTGAAATATTATCACCGGCGAAACATGTTGCATCTAAGCTATAATTACTAAGTAATATGGCTGACGGATTTTTACACCGATGCACAACATTATGTTGTGTAGACATAGAAAAAAAGGTTGATATTCTTTTGACACTCAGCGGGGATCGTTCTATCCTAATTATGGAATTAGGATAATTCTTATGAAATATTGTTTCACTTCATACTGTCTTGATTATTATTATCCCTGATAATTAAGATTGCTTTGATTTATTAAAACACCATGATGGTGGCAAAATACTAAGGAGAGTTTCAAATGCTTGATGTATCAGAGAGTGTATCTAAATCCCGCAAAATCATTTTAATCACCCACCCGTCAGTACAGGCCAATGCATTCGCTGGTTATCTTTCTGATTTACTTTCAGTTTCTGTAGATGTTCACAATATCAATAAGCCGATGGTACAGCGCCTTGCTAAAGGTACTGTGGTGCTGTTTGACATTGCGGTATCGAACAAAAAACTGAACGGTATCTGGCGCGATATTATCCGCTCGCAGTTTGATTCTCCGCGTTTGCTGATTATTAACAGTGCGCAAAAGTATGAATTATACGAAATGGCGCAGTGGCCAGCGCTGTACGGTGTGTTCCGTCATGATGATGAAGAATCGCGCTTAATTGAGGGTGTCAAAGCCGTGCTGAACGGTGAACAGACTGCTGAATTGAGCGTAATGCATCCGGCAATGTACGCAGTTGAACAGCCGACTGAATCATCAGACAATATTCCCCTGACTGAACGTGAATGCGAAATTCTTAATGAATTACGTCATGGTGCGACCAATATGGATATTGCGCGCGCATTGTTCATCAGTGAAAACACCGTGCGTACGCACTTATATAATGTTTTCCGTAAGTTAAGCGTGAAAAACAGAACCCAGGCAGTCAGCTGGGCGAATGAAAATTTGCGCCACTAAGGTTACTCTGGAAACGTTGCAGGCCGGATACGCGCTCGCGCCATCCGGCTTTCCTCTTTTGAACGTCCAGGGTATGTACGTCGTGTTGGGCGAATCACTCACCGAAACTTTGCTTGAAGAAACTCTCCAGAATCACCACCGCAGAAGCTGAATCCACGCTGCCTTTATCCAGTGCACGAAAACCGCCGTGCTCGAACAACCCGGCGCGGGCCTCAACGGTACTCAAACGCTCATCATGCAGTTTAATCGCCACACCGAAACGGCCATGAATTTTATTGGCGAAGTTACGTGCACGCGCGGTAAGAGGCTGCTCGGTGCCGTCCATATTTAGCGGCAGGCCGACGATCACTAACGCCGGTTGCCACTCTTTGAGCAGCTTCTCAATAAGGTTCCAGTCAGGCGTGCCGTTTTGCGCCTTCAGCGCGTTAAGTGGACGTGCAGTACCGGTGATCTGCTGGCCGACCGCGACACCAATACTGCGGGTACCAAAATCAAAGGCGAGAAAAGTTCCGCTCATTATGCATGCCCCGCCACGCCGGGCATGGTGTGTATATCGATGCCGATGAGTTTTGCCGCGTCGCGCCAGCGATCGGCGATCGGCGTTTTAAACAGAATATTGAGATCGGCAGGCGCGGTGAGCCAGGCGTTGTCGAGAATTTCCTGCTCCAGTTGGCCTTTCTCCCACGATGCGTAACCCAGCGCAACCAGCACGTCAGTTGGCTGCCCCGCGGTGCCCAGGGTTTCCAGTACATCGCGCGACGTTGTGACGATGGTGTTGTCAGAGATACGAATACTTGAGGAAAACGACGCGGGTGGCGTGTGCAGAATGAAGCCGCGATCTTCCGCCAGCGGCCCGCCGAGCATCACCGGTTTATCAAGGCGAATCGACGGATCGCGCGGATCGGGGGTGATCTTCAGTTTTTCCAGAATGCCTTCAACTTGCAGGTTTTCCAGCGGCTTATTGATGATAATCCCCATTGCGCCATCGTCGTTATACTCGCAGATATAGACAACGGAACGGCGGAAGATGGGATCCTGAAGAGCCGGCATGGCAATAAGAAAGTGATGCTGTAAATTCATTGTCAGAGGTTCTGTCCTGGTTCAAAAAGCAGCAACGTCCAGTATGCGGGGAAAGAGGCGTGCTGTCACCAGGCAGTCCTGTAAACGCGCGTAAGCGCCTGGCAGGAAAGCCTGGTTGTGGCGGGTTCCCTCCCGCCGCAGTGATTACTTGCCTACACGTTTTTCGATAGCGTCCATCAGCATCCCGGTGATGGAGATCGGGAACTCCGCTTCGATTTCACGCACGCAGGTTGGGCTGGTAACGTTAATTTCCGTCAGGCGATCGCCGATGATATCCAGACCGACAAAAATCAGACCTTTCGCTTTCAGCGTCGGGCCCACTTTGCGGGCGATTTCCCAATCGCTTTCACTCAGCGGACGCGGCTCGCCACGGCCACCGGCGGCCAGGTTGCCACGGGTTTCACCGCCCTGCGGAATACGCGCCAGGCAGTAAGGTACGGGCTCGCCATCAACGACCAGCACACGCTTATCACCGTCTTTAATCGCTGGCAGATAGGTTTGTGCCATGCAGTAGCGGCTGCCAAGCTCGGTCAGGGTTTCGGCGATAACGCCAATGTTTGGATCGCCTTCTTTCACGCGGAAAATCGACGCGCCGCCCATGCCGTCCAGCGGTTTCATGATGATGTCGCCATGCTCCTGCCAGAACGCTTTCAGTTGCGCTTTGTTACGGGTGACCAGCGTTTCCGGGGTCAGTTCGGAGAACCAGGCGGTGAACAGCTTCTCGTTACAGTCGCGCAGGCTCTGCGGTTTGTTGACGATAAGCGTACCTTTCTCTTCCGCGCGTTCCAGAATATAGGTCGCGTAGATGAATTCGGTGTCAAACGGCGGATCCTTACGCATCAGAATCACATCGAGGTCGGCAAGCTGGATATCCTGCTCGCTGCCGAATTCGTACCATTTGTCATAGTTTTGCTCAACGCTCACCAGACGCGTACGCGCGCGGGATTCGCCGTTGGTCAGATAGAGGTCATTCATCTCCATGTAATGGAGTTCATAGCCCCGGCGCTGTGCCTCCAGCAACATCGCGAAGCTGGTGTCTTTTTTGATATTGATGTTTGCGATGGGGTCCATCACGATGCCGAGCTTAATCATTCTAGTTCTCCTGGAAGCCGGTATTAGCCCAGATCGCCAAAGCGCACCTGCAGTGCGGTGATGGCGGTGAGCGCGGTAGTCTCAGTACGCAGAACGCGAGGTCCCAACAGGATATCAGTAAACTGGTAGCGTGCGGTCATGGCAATTTCATCTGCCGAGAGACCGCCTTCCGGGCCAATCAGCAAACGTACGCGTTCCACCGGCAGCGGCAGCGTGTTGATGCTGGCGCTGGCACGCGGATGCAGGTTCAGCTTCAGCCCGCTATCTTCTTCGGCGCACCACTGTTCCAGATCCATCGCCGGGCGAATTTCCGGAATCGTGTTACGGCCACACTGTTCACAGGCGGCAATTGCGATTTTTTGCCACTGTTGGATCTTCTTATTCAAACGCTCGGCATCCAGTTTAACGCCACAGCGCTCAGAAAACAGTGGCGTTATGAGGCTTACACCCAGTTCTATTGATTTCTGGATGGTGAATTCCATTTTATCGCCGCGCGACATCACCTGGCCCAGATGAATGTGGATCGGTGATTCACGATTGTCGACTTCTCCACTCACGACATTCACGCGCACGCTCTTTTTGTCGGCGTGGGTAATTTCGGCGTCGAAGACCTGATTGCTGCCATCGAAAAGCTGAATTGCCTGACCCGGCCCCATGCGCAGCACGCGGCCAACATGGTTTGCCGCGTCTTCCGACAGGGCGATTTCATGCCCGGCGGTGATGCGTTCAGGGTGATAAATACGGGGGATGCGCATGATGTGACGTTCCATTAATAGCTTAGATACCAGGCACTGTCCGTTCCCTCTCCCTGAGGGAGAGGGCCAGGGTGAGGGGGAAATGTCCGGCAGAAAATTAAACAATTAGCCGCTAGTGTAGGTTAGCTCTTTTGCGCCTGGCAAGCCTGCAACACGTAAGGGTTGTGGTTACCCTGAATTCTGGCAATGCGCCTGTCGCGCTCACACTCCCATTCGCTAACCGGATAGAGCTTATTCCACGCGTTGAAAAGCTGCGTCTGCTGGCGGGAAAGATTAATTTGGTACGTGTCGCGCATATAAAAGTAGGTGCGGGCGATTGCGCCGCGCGAGCGTGCCGGCGGCTCAGCCACTTTTTCTTTAAAATCGACTTTCATGGCGCACTGGCCGTACTGGCCTTCGCCGCCGTTCCACTGACTGTACATAAAGTTACCGCGATCGCCATTCACTTCTCCAACCGCTGGCTGCAGGTTATGCATATCGCTTTCGATTTTACGGTACACCGGATCTTTGGCGCAGTTTTTTCGCCCGCCATCCTGCCAGCACTGGCGCTGATGACCAAACTGCCAGGCGGGCATCACGTGTTCCCATTCAACGCGGCTGGCGCGGTTTTCATTTTTACGCACTTTGTAACCGCAGGATTCAAGGTCAATGACGCCCTTCTTACCCTGCCAGTTAATTTTACAGCCGCAGTAGAAGTCACCCGGCACATCGCTGTTAACTTTTACCCCTGCGGTTTTGGCCTGGGAAAAACTTTTAATACCTTCGGCCTGCGCCTGGCCTGAGAGCGCCGCCGCTAACACCACGACTGCGATTGCTACTTTACGGGACATCACAAACTCCGTCTCAAAACGAGCCCGCAACGTAGCGAAAGCAAGAGTCAGATGCAATCAGTCAGATCAGAAAACTTCCAGAAAATTCCATCAGTTACAATTCTGCAACCAACGGCTCGCCGCAGTGTACGCAGCGATAGGTCGCTTCACCGCGCACCACGCGATTATGGCGGCGGATAGTCAATTGATGCTGCTGGCAGCGGCAGCGATAGGGGAAGGTTTTAGTGCGTATCGAACTCAGTTCAAACTGATGGGTGCGGCGCGCCGGAACGCCGAGCACGGCTTCCATCATCCACTTCCACTCTTTACCGTGCGGTGCCACGCGGCCAAAGTGCTTCCACACCAGCAGATGCGCCAGTTCGTGCGGCACCACTTCATCAATAAACGCCTGCTGGTTTTCCGCCAGCAGTACCGGATTGAGGCGAATTTCATACTCCTGCAACCACGCGGTACCCGCCGAGGTGCCGCGCTGTTGATAAACCAGCTTTGGCTCGGGGTAATTACGCTTGAGCGCAAGATTCGCTTTGGCAAGATTTTCCCGCAGACAACGCATAACGCTTTGCTGAAGGGCGATAGGAATTCGGGGGCTTTTCATGGAGCAGAGGATAGTGCGGGTAGAGGGGCATGTGCAAGAAGAAGCTTCCTCCCCGAAAGGGAGGAAGCTTGCCGGATGATTAGTCGTGTGCGCCGATTTCGCGCAGTTTACGACCTTTCATCAGGTTACGTTCAATATGTTCCAGTGACACATGTTTGGTTTCCGGAACCAGCCAGAGAGTCAGTACGATGAACAGCAGGTTCAGACCGGCGTAAACCCAGAATGTGTTCGCATTCCCCAGGTTGTTGAGCATGGTCAGGAACGTTGCACCGACGATCATGTTGGCGATCCAGTTGGTTGCGGTCGAGCAGGTGATACCGAAATCGCGACCTTTCAGCGGCTGAATTTCAGAACACAGTACCCAAATCAGCGGGCCTGCGCTCATGGCGAAGCCAACGATAAACATCAGCAGCATGGCAATCGCGAAGTACTGGGCAGACGGTGAATGGATACCGACGTGCATCATCGTACCCAGAACGCCCATACCGACCGCCATCACCAGGAAGCCCAGCGTCAGGGTTGGTTTACGGCCCCAGCGGTCAACCAGACCGATAGCGATAAAGGTGGCGAGCACGTTGGTCAGGCCAACAATTACCGTCCCCCACATCTGTTCGGTCGTATTGGTATAACCCGCCAGTTCAAAGATTTTCGGCGCGTAATACATGATGACGTTCATCCCGGTGAACTGCTGCATCACCTGTAACAGCACGCCAAGGAATACCGCGCGACGGAAGTTGCTGTTCTCTTTAAACAGCGCCCAGCCGCTCTGTTTCACCTGCAAACTTTCGCGGATTTCATCCAGTTCGCGTTTCGCTTCCGCGCTGGTATCACGCAGACGCAGCAGCACGCGTTCGGCATCATGGAAGCGGCGTTTGGCGGCGAACCAGCGCGGGCTGTCCGGCAGGAAGAAGACGCCAATCAGCAGCAGAATCGCAGGGATGATGATCACGCCCAGCATCCAGCGCCATGCACCAGAGTAGCTGAAGGCAGTATCAGACAGGTATGCGCCCAGAATACCGATGGTAATCATCAACTGGTACATGGAAATCATACTGCCGCGAATTTTTTCCGGCGCAATTTCAGAGAGATACAGTGGCGCAGTGTAGGAAGCGACACCCACAGCCAGGCCCAGCAGAACGCGGGAGATAATCAGCACTTCCGGGTTCGGCGCGGCAGCAGAGAACAGCGAGCCGAGCACGAACAGGATGGCGCCAATCATCAGGCTTTTTTTACGCCCAAGCCGGAAGGAGAGCCAGCCACTACCGACCGCACCAATCGCGGCACCGAACATCATGGAGCTGACCACCCACTCCTGGGTGTGTGGAGAAATCTGAAATTCATCGGTGATAAAGGGTAGGGCACCGGCAATAACACCAATATCAAGACCGAAGAGAAGTCCCGCCAGGGCTGCCAGGAAGCAGACAAAGAAGGTCATTGTCTTGTTAGAACGCCCCTGTTTTTTATTGTCAGGCATTATGCCCTCCATTTGAATTATTAGATTGGTCGATGTAAAGGTTAAGTGAGTCAGGCGTAAAAAGATGTGATAGTAATCACATGAGTGTAATCGGTTACACTATCATTCATCGTGCGTATGCATTAAAAAGTATAGTAATCAAATGGTTAATTGTGAAAGTCGGGGAGAAAAAATAATGCTTCAGATTAGCCTGAAAAATAAATGTAACAACAAGGCATTTGCTGTGTAACACGTCTGGCTGCATCGGTGTGGTACATTAGCTATGCTGTGTAATCGCTTTCATTAATAGCGCACAGGCAATAAAAAAGGCCAGCACGTGGCTGGCCTTCAGGCAAAACGGTGGGGAGATTATTTCAGGCCGGCAGCATCGCGCAGCAGCGCCGCTTTGTCGGTTTTTTCCCACGGGAAATGTTCACGGCCAAAGTGACCGTAAGCGGCGGTCTCTTTGTAGATCGGGTGCAGCAGATCCAGCATCTGAATCAGGCCGTACGGACGCAGGTCGAAGAACTCGCGTACCAGCAGGGTCAACTGTTCAGAAGGCACTTTCTCAGTACCGAAGGTTTCCACCATGATGGACGTCGGTTCTGCCACGCCAATTGCGTAGGATACCTGAATTTCACAACGGTCAGCGAGGCCTGCCGCAACGATGTTTTTCGCTACATAACGTGCCGCGTAGGCTGCGGAGCGGTCAACTTTTGATGGATCTTTACCAGAGAATGCACCGCCGCCATGACGTGCCATGCCGCCGTAGGTATCAACGATAATTTTACGACCGGTCAGACCGCAATCGCCCATCGGGCCGCCGATCACGAAACGACCGGTTGGGTTGATGAAGAATTTAGTGGATGCGTTCAGCCATTCAGTCGGCAGAACCGGCTTGATGATCTCTTCCATCACTGCTTCCTGCAGGGATTTCTGATCGATGCTTTCCGCATGCTGAGTAGACAGCACTACCGCATCGATGCCAACGATTTTACCGTCGTCATACTGGAAGGTGACCTGGCTTTTCGCATCCGGACGCAGCCACGGCAGGGTGCCGTTTTTGCGCACTTCAGCCTGACGCTGCACCAGACGATGTGCGTAGGTGATTGGCGCTGGCATCAGCACGTCGGTTTCGTTGGTTGCATAACCAAACATCAGACCCTGGTCGCCTGCGCCCTGTTCCAGCGGATCGGAACGGTCAACGCCCTGGTTGATGTCCGGAGACTGTTTACCAATTGCGCTCAGCACGGCACAGGAATTGGCGTCAAAGCCCATATCCGAATGCACATAGCCAATTTCGCGAACGGTGTTACGGGTGATCTCTTCGATATCAACCCATGCGCTGGTGGTGATTTCACCGCCAACCAGAACCATGCCTGTTTTCACGTAGGTTTCGCAGGCTACGCGCGCTTTCGGATCCTGTTCAAGGATGGCGTCCAGCACGGCGTCGGAGATTTGGTCCGCAATTTTGTCAGGATGCCCTTCGGATACAGACTCGGACGTAAATAGGTGTTTTGCCATAATTTCTTCACCCTGGAAAAAGAGAGTTCGATAAGCTTCATGTGGCGGTGCCCGCGCGATGCGATGCGCAATAACAGGGCAGCAGGTCGGCACACAAGAAGTCAGTATAGACGGATTAACTTCTGGACGGCTATTCTAGGTTACTTCTTAATCCGATTTCCAGCGTTTTTTGATTTGGCTCGCATTCTTGCGCAACACAAGGTGGAAATTTTTCCTGACATTGCTGGCAGAGTCCGTAATTTTATTTTGCTTTTTACCCGTCTTCCCGGTATAAAACGCGGCGCGCGGCTCATACCAAAAAGTGTACGAAGTTGACTTCGTGACGCCACTTCCAGCCGGGCTAAAACATGTGTTTTTTGGCTATAGCAAGTCCTTCGGGGCTGGCGTGGAGGTGATATCAAATAATGAACCGTTGTATTGTGCCCAATCTGTCACACCGTCCTGGTGTGAACCCGATTCCCGTTCTCAGTATCTCTGCTTTGTATACCTGCCGATGTTTTACCCATTTCGGCGCTTCTCAGGACTCCAGGGCTGGTCAGGCTTCCCGGAACTGAACAAGGGCGCTCTTGCACCTGCAAGAGATTTCTCGTGGTTTCTCCGAACATCGTCTTAAGTTCGGTTGCGTGTTTTACAATGATATGAACAAGAAACCGGTCGCACAGCCGACGCACCAGCATAACGCGCTGGGAAATCAGGCTGTATATGGGTTGTTATCGCATCGTTACGCTGCGATAGTAGTTAACTGTTTTACACTAGATACAAATTATTGAGGTTCGCTATGTCTGACGACATGTCTATGGGTTTGCCTTCGTCAGCGGGCGAACAAGGTGTACTACGTTCCATGCAGGAGGTTGCGATGAGCTCCCAGGAAGCAAGCAAGATGCTACGCACATACAACATTGCCTGGTGGGGCAATAACTACTATGACGTCAATGAGTTAGGCCATATTAGTGTATGCCCTGATCCTGACGTTCCGGAAGCCCGCGTTGACCTGGCGCAGCTGGTCAAAGCGCGCGAAGCGCAGGGGCAACGTCTGCCAGCGCTGTTCTGCTTCCCGCAGATCCTCCAGCACCGTTTGCGTTCGATTAACGCCGCGTTCAAGCGCGCGCGTGAGTCCTATGGCTATAACGGCGACTATTTCCTGGTCTACCCGATCAAGGTAAACCAGCATCGCCGCGTGATTGAATCCCTGATCCACTCCGGCGAGCCGCTGGGGCTGGAAGCGGGTTCCAAAGCGGAGCTGATGGCTGTGCTGGCTCACGCTGGCATGACCCGCAGCGTGATTGTGTGTAACGGCTACAAAGACCGTGAATACATTCGTATGGCGCTGGTGGGCGAGAAGATGGGCCACAAGGTCTATCTGGTTATCGAAAAGATGTCCGAAATCGCCATCGTACTGGAAGAAGCTGAACGACTGAACGTGGTGCCGCGCCTTGGCGTGCGTGCACGTCTGGCCTCGCAGGGTTCCGGTAAATGGCAGTCTTCCGGTGGTGAAAAATCGAAATTCGGCCTTGCGGCAACGCAGGTGCTGCAACTGGTGGATATCCTGCGTGAGGCGGGACATCTGGACAGCCTGCAACTGCTGCACTTCCACCTGGGCTCACAGATGGCCAATATTCGCGACATCGCCACCGGCGTGCGTGAATCGGCGCGTTTCTATGTTGAACTGCACAAACTGGGTGTGAACATTCAGTGCTTCGACGTTGGCGGTGGCCTGGGCGTGGACTATGAAGGGACGCGTTCCCAGTCCGATTGCTCGGTGAACTACGGCCTGAACGAATACGCCAACAACATCATCTGGGCGATTGGCGATGCCTGTGAAGAGAACGGCCTGCCGCATCCGACGGTGATCACCGAATCGGGCCGCGCGGTTACCGCGCATCACACGGTGCTGGTATCGAACATCATCGGCGTTGAGCGTAACGAATATACCGAGGCGACTCCGCCTGCTGATGACGCGCCGCGTGCGCTGCAAAGCATGTGGGAAACCTGGCAGGAGATGCATGAGCCCGGCACGCGCCGCTCGCTGCGTGAATGGCTGCACGACAGCCAGATGGATCTGCACGATATTCATATCGGCTACTCCTCCGGCACATTCAGCCTCAAAGAGCGTGCATGGGCAGAGCAACTTTATCTGAACATGTGCCACGAAGTGCAGAAACAGCTCGACCCGAGCAACCGTGCCCATCGCCCGATTATTGATGAGTTACAGGAACGTATGGCGGATAAAATTTACGTCAACTTCTCCCTGTTCCAGTCAATGCCGGATGCATGGGGTATCGACCAGCTGTTCCCGGTGATGCCGCTGGAAGGGCTGAATCAGGTTCCAGAACGCCGTGCGGTGCTGCTCGATATCACCTGTGACTCCGATGGGGCGATTGATCATTACGTCGATGGTGATGGTATCGCCACCACCATGCCGATGCCGCAGTACGATGTGGATAACCCGCCGATGCTGGGCTTCTTCATGGTCGGTGCGTATCAGGAGATCCTCGGTAACATGCATAACCTGTTCGGTGATACTGAAGCGGTTGATGTGTTCGTCTTCCCTGACGGCAGTGTGGAAGTCGAATTGTCTGATGAGGGCGATACGGTGGCGGATATGCTGCAATATGTGCAGCTTGATCCCAACACGTTGCTGACCCAGTTCCGCGATCAAGTGAAAAACACCGGTCTGGACGACGCGCTGCAACAGCAGTTCCTGGAAGAGTTTGAAGCGGGGCTTTACGGGTATACGTATCTGGAAGACGAGTAATACACCCTCTCCCTGAGGGAGAGGGAACAGAGCGTGCGGGTTTTCCCCCTCTCCCTGTGGGAGAGGGCCGGGGTGAGGGCATCAGACCGCACATTTGCTACACTCACTTGAACCCGCACAAAATAACGGCGATAATTCGCCCCAACAAGCTGTAACTCAAATCAATCCCTTCCTCGTCGGGCCTAACGACGCGGAGGGGATTTTTTTTACCGACTTTAGAAGAGGTCATAGCCATGAGTACCTTAGGAAATCAGTACGATAACTCCCTGGTATCTAACGCATTTGGTTTTTTACGTCTGCCGCTGAACTTCCAACCGTATGACAGCGACGCCGACTGGGTGATCACCGGTGTACCGTTTGATATGGCGACCTCAGGTCGTGCCGGTGGTCGTCATGGCCCGGCTGCCATCCGCCAGGTATCGACCAATCTCGCCTGGGAGCACAACCGCTTCCCGTGGAACTTCGACATGCGCGAACGCCTGAACGTGGTTGACTGTGGCGACCTGGTGTATGCCTTTGGCGATGCCCGTGAAATGAGCGAAAAACTGCAGGCGCACGCGGAAAAACTGCTGGCGGCGGGTAAACGCATGCTCTCCTTCGGCGGTGACCACTTCGTCACGCTGCCGCTGCTGCGCGCGCACGCCAAACACTTTGGTAAAATGGCGCTGGTGCATTTCGATGCCCACACCGACACCTATGCGAACGGCTGTGAATTCGACCACGGCACCATGTTCTACACCGCGCCGAATGAAGGCCTGATCGACCCTAACCATTCCGTGCAGATTGGTATCCGTACCGAGTTTGATAAAGACAATGGTTTCACCGTGCTGGACGCCTGCCAGGTGAACGATCGCACCGCTGATGACATCATCGCTCAGGTGAAACAGATCGTCGGTGATATGCCGGTTTATCTGACTTTCGATATCGACTGCCTCGACCCGGCTTTTGCGCCAGGTACGGGTACGCCAGTGATCGGCGGCCTGACATCCGATCGCGCCATCAAACTGGTACGCGGCCTGAAAGATCTCAACATCGTGGGTATGGATGTTGTGGAAGTGGCGCCGGCCTACGATCAGTCTGAAATCACCGCGCTGGCAGCGGCGACCCTCGCACTGGAAATGCTCTACATTCAGGCCGCGAAAAAAGGCGAGTAATCTGTTACGCGCTTACTGCTGCTGCGCGACGCATGCGCAGCAGCAACATTCCGCCCGCCAGCAGCGTCACGATTTGCGACGCGACCAGAACCGAAAATCCTGCGCTCACCGATCCGGCATATTTCATCACCACGCCCATCAGGAGCGGAATAAACGCCGCGCAAATATTGCCAATCCCGTTAATGATGCCATAGGCGCTGCCCACCGCGTCGTGCGCCGCATGATGCTGTACCACAGCCGGAATGGCTGCCCCCTGTAATCCCCAGAAAATATTCGCCGAGAGTAAAAATAGCCCCAGCATGGCGGGCTGATGGCTGAACATCAACGCCAGCACCGCGCATGCCGTCAGCGCGCCACCGGTGACGAAGAGCAGCGGGGCCTGTTCCGGGCGCAGTTTATCGAGGAGAACGCCGCCTAAAAATTTTGACCCGAGACTCAGCAGAAATGGAATGGCAGCCAGAAAGCCCGTCGCGTGAAGTGAGAAGTGATGTTCATCGCGCAGCCATGCCGGAAGCCATGCGCTGCTGCCCCACAGATAGCTCAACGTGGCAATTTCAACCAGCAGGATCCAGCCAAGCAACGGCGTGCGCCAGGCCAGCATAAAGGTCTCGCTCAACCCCTTTTTGCGGGGGCGATTCGCTTTCTGTGGCGCAGGCAAAAAGCGATAAATCAGCCCGCCACCAAGCAGCAAATTCAGCGCGGCAAGCGCATAAAACGACCCCATCCAGCCCAGATGTTGCATCAGAAACGTGACCAGCGGGAAGCCAACAGCCAGCCCAAGCGATACGCCCAGGGCGCTTACGGCATTCGGTTTGCCAATCTCCTGTGCGGCAAAGTGGTCGCTGATGTAGCGAGTTTTCAATGAAAAGAGCGGCCCTTCAGCAATGCCGAGGATCACGCGCGCGATAAGCATACCGAACAGCGACCCGAGCAGGGGAGAGATGGCGCAAACCAGCGCCCAGACCGTGATGCTAATCAGCAGCCCCTGACGATAATTGAGCTTACTTTCCATTACCGGTGTTAATAGAAGAGCCGAAAACCCATAACCCAGAAGAAAGAATGTCATTAACATTCCTTGTAACATTCTGTTTTCATTTATATGAAAATGAGTGACGAAGTCGGCATTAAGAATCATCACCGAGATATTTACTCTATCGACATAAGAAATCACAATTAGAAACAATAACGCGATGACGCCCTGCCAGCGTGTTGAAATCATCTCACTTCTCCTGCCAGAAAATTTATTTATTATTTTGTGTTTATAGTTTCACAATGAAAATGTATCACCTGTGAAACTCATTGATATTAATGGATAATTTATTTTTTGGTTTCACCTGTGAAACTCATCGATGAAGCCTAGCGCTATTTATTAATAATCCCGTTATTCAAAAGTCAATATCTTTGAAAGTGAATGTCACGCTATTTATAAAACCGATTCTTTCCTCCTTCATAAATCACAATTTCATATCGATGCAGTTTTTCGTGATCGATTACACACTTAGCTAATTAATTGCATTGCACTTAACAAAAACGTCACATTTGCGCTTGACGAAACATTCACCGCTTTTATATTGAGCGTATTAAATAAGAAACACAGTTTCATATATGAAACAAAAGCCTGGAGGAATGCGATGAGCTGGATAGGCGTATGTGACGCGGAGCAGGTACAGGAAGATTTCCCTTATAGCGGCAACATTGAAGGTAAAGAGATCGGTATTTATCTGGTCGATGGCGAGTTTTACGCGCTGGAAGACGTTTGTCCTCATGCTTACGCGCTGTTGAGCCAGGGGTTTGTCGAAGATGGCAAGGTGGAATGTCCGCTGCATGAAGCGGTGTTCGACGTCAAAACCGGCCAGTGCCTGCACGGGCCTGGAGGCCGCAACCTGAATCGTTACCCGGTACGGGTATTCGAAAACCAAATTCAGATCACTTTCATTGAGGAGACCGTGGTATGAGCGAAACCCTGGATTTCAACCCGGCGCTGCCGGAAAGCCGCCAGTTTACCCCGCCCGCAGAAGGTGGAAACGGCAATATTCATAAGCCAGGCGAATACCAAAACATCATCTGGCAAACCCGTAGCCGCGTGCCAGAGAACTGGGAGCTGCTGCTGATTACCGCGCTGGAAGAGTTGTTTGAGCAGGGCGTGGAAACGCTGCCGGAACTGGTCAACGGGCTGAACGCGATTCGCATGTACGACCAGCAGGGCGCGCCGTGGAACGATGACAGCTTCCAGGCATTTTTACAGGTTAACGGTTACTGAGGGGCGGGTGATGACAACAACAGTGCAGAGCTATCTCGATAAAGGGTTACGCGGTTTATGGTATCCGGTGCTGGCAAGCTGGGAAGTCCAGTCCGCGCCGGTCGGGATCACCCGCCTGGGTGAACAAATTGTGGTGTGGCGTAACAAAGAGGGTCAGGTACAGGCGCTGGAAGATCGCTGCCCGCACCGTGGCGCGCGTCTGTCGATGGGCTGGAACCTCGGCGACCGTATTGCCTGCTGGTATCACGGTGTAGAAGTGGCGGGCAACGGTGAAGTGAAAGACGTTCCGGCGGTGGAT
This sequence comes from Pseudocitrobacter faecalis, assembly GCA_003315335.1. Lineage (GTDB taxonomy): Bacteria > Pseudomonadota > Gammaproteobacteria > Enterobacterales > Enterobacteriaceae > Pseudocitrobacter > Pseudocitrobacter faecalis. The sequence goes on along the minus strand of QNRL01000003.1, from coordinate 394,304 downwards.
CGCTGCCCGCTGGTGGGCCAGCAGTGCGTGCGCAGCTACAACGTGCAGGAAGCGCACGGCGCGATTTTCCTGTGGTTTGGCGTCACCGCTGACCAACCGCCGGAAGAACTCACCTTCCCGGAAGAGCTGGCGGACACCGAAAGCTACAGCAACTTCCTCTGTTCCGCCGCATGGAAATGCAATTACCAGTACGCGCTGGAAAACGTGATGGATCCGATGCACGGCACCTACCTTCACTCATCTTCGCACTCGATGGCGGAAGGCGATCGCAAAGCGGACATGATCCTGCAACCGACCCAAACCGGCTTCATCTTTGAGAAAAAAGGGCAGAGCGGCGTCAACTTCGACTGGGTTGAACTGGGCAACAGCGGCACTTACTGGATGCGACTCTCGATTCCGTACAAACGACGTTTTGGGCCGGGTGGTCACTTCTGGATTGTCGGCATGGTAGTGCCGGAAGATAACGACAACTGCCGCGTCTTCTTCTGGCGTATTCGCCGCGTACAGGGCTGGCAGCGCGATCTCTGGCGTTTCATGTACCGCAACCGTCTGGAAAAACTGCACTGGGAAGTGCTGGAGCAGGATCGCGTGGTGCTGGAGAGTCTGGCACCGAACGCCCGCGATCATGAATATCTCTATCAACACGATGTCGGCCTTTCCCGTCTGCGCCGCATGATGCAGAAAGCGGCGAAAGAGCAACTGGCGACGCGCGACGCGCAGCAGGGAGCGGCCTGATGCACGGCTTACTCGATGGCAAGCGCATCGTGGTGACCGGCGCGGCCCGCGGGCTCGGCTTTCACTTTGCCAAAGCCTGTGCAGAGCAGGGCGCGACGGTTGCGATGTGTGACATCCTGGCGGGCGAACTGGCGGAAAGCGCGCACAGCCTGCGTGAGCAGGGTTACCGTATTGAAGATTACGTGATTGATTTAGCCGATAGTTCATCCATCGACACGACGTTTGCCGCCATCGCAGAAATTGGGTTGATAGACGGATTAGTGAATAACGCGGCGATGGCGACCGGCGTCGGCGGTAAAAATATGATCGACTACGATCCGGATCTCTGGGATCGGGTCATGAACGTCAACGTCAAAGGCACCTGGCTGGTGACCCGCGCCGCCGTGCCTCTGCTACGCGAAGGATCGGGGATCGTTAACGTGGCCTCGGACACTGCCTTGTGGGGTGCACCACGCCTGATGGCCTATGTGGCCAGTAAGGGGGCGGTGATTGCCATGACGCGTTCGATGGCGCGTGAACTGGGCGAAAAACGTATCCGTATTAATGCGATTGCGCCGGGTCTGACGCGCGTGGAAGCGACGGAGTACGTGCCTGCCGAGCGCCATCAATTGTATGAAAATGGCCGGGCGCTGGCGGGCGCGCAGCAGCCGGAAGACGTCACCGGTAGCGTGCTGTGGCTGTTGAGCGATCTCTCCGGGTTTGTTACCGGTCAGCTTATTCCGGTCAACGGTGGCTTTATTTTTAACTGAACAGGGCGGAGGCAGTATGGCGAACGAGCACGAAATTAAATACCTGGTGCCCGGTCTGGAGCGCGGTTTACAGCTGCTGCTGGCCTTCGGTGAACAGCATCGCGACCTGACCTTCGCCGAGCTGCATCGGCTGGTGGATATGCCGAAAGCGACGGCTTACCGCGTGGTGCAGACGCTGGAATATATGGGGTTTCTGGAGCGCAACCCGCGTACCAATACCTTTTCGCTCGGGATGAACGTGCTGCGTCTTGGATTTGAATATATCGCCTCGCTGGATGTTGCCCAGGTCGGGCAGCCAGTGATTGAGCAACTGCGCGACAGCAGTCAGTGCAGCAGCCATCTGGCGATCCGCGACGGGCGCGACATCATCTACATCGCCCGCGTCAGCGCCGCTGGTTCGCGTATCAATCACGTCAGTATTGGCACACGTCTGCCGGTGCACTGCACATCGCTGGGCCGCATGCTGCTGACGGATGTGTCGCGCAGCGAGTTCGAACAGATTTTCCCGAACGAGCGGTTACCCGGAAATACGCTGGGTCAGCCGCATGACCGGGAAGCGCTGTGGCAAATGGTGCAGCAGGATAAAGCGCGTGGTTATGTCATTGGCGAATCATTCTTCCGTGAAGGGATCTCCTCCATTGTCTATCCGGTTTATGACCGCAGCGGGCGCGTGGCGGCGGTAGTAAGCATTCTGGTGCCCTCGGAACAGGTGCCGCAAACCGATCGCGATCGGTTGCAAAACGACGTTCGCATGGCGGCGGACAAAATCTCTGGCTTTTTAGGGTATCTGTCACAAGCCAGCTAAATCAAACAGTTAGGTGCAGGCGCTGAGCGGCGTCGGGCATGCTCTACGCCCAAATCTGGGCATTGAGTGGCAAAGAGGCAACGAACCATGAGTGTAATCGGAATTGAAAAACTGGAGTTTGGCGTCGATGACGTGGCCTACAGCGCAAAATTTATGGCTGATTTTGGCCTGAAGGGTGATGCCAGCGGGCGTCGATTCACCACCCTGAGCGGTGCCAGCGTGGAGTTAAATTCGCAGGATGCCCCCACGCTGCCGGACGCTTTTGAAGCAGGCAACACGTTGCGTCGCATGACCTGGGGCGTGGCTACCCAAAGTGAACTGGACGCGCTGCGCCCGAAGCTTGCCAGCCAGCCGGGTTTTTGTGAGGTGGACGGCGCGCTGGAATGCCGCGACCCGAACGGCATGACCCTGCGTGTGCAGGTCAGCCAGCAGCAGCCAGTTGAACTGAACGTTGAGCCGATTAACCAGTGGGGTGATGCGCGCCGTATCGACACGCCAAGCCCGGTTTACGATCGTGCGGAGCCGATCAACATCGGCCACGTAGTGTTCTTTGTTGAAGAACTGGCGGCGGTGGAGAAATTCTACCGTGAAGTGCTGGGCTTCCAGGTCTCTGACCGTTACATCAACCGCGCGGTGTTCCTGCGTTGCCAGGCGCGCGGCGGCCATCACAATCTTTTCCTGCTGCAATTGCCAAACCGCAAGCGCGGGCTGAATCACGTCGCGTTCACCGTACGCGACATCCATGAAGTGATCGGCGGCGGCATTGCCATGAACAAACATGACTGGAGCACGTTTATCGGCCCCGGTCGTCACCCGGTCTCTTCCGCCTATTTCTGGTATGTGAACAGCCCAACCGGCGGGGCGTTTGAGTACTACACCAACGACGACTACCTCACCGAGAAGTGGCAACCGCGTGAACTGGAGCATTCGCTGGTCTCCTTTACCGAATGGGCGGTGGAAGGCGGTATCGACCACGACACCCGCCGCCAGCAGAAGAAGCCGGAGGCGGTATGACGGCGCGCATCGTAATTATAGGCGGCGGCCAGGCGGGCGGCTGGGCGGCGAAAACCCTGCGCGACGACGGATTCGACGGTGAGATCTGCGTAGTGGCAGAAGAGGAGTGGGATTTCTACGAACGGCCACCGTTGTCGAAAGCCTCGCTGCTGGAAGCGTCCCCGACGCTGCCGCGTCTGTTCAGCGAAGACGCACAGCAGGCGCTGAACCTGCGCTGGTACCGCCCGCTGCGTGCGCTGGCTATCGATCCACACGCAAAAACCGTTGCGTTGAGTAACGGAGAATCATTGAGCTATAACCAGCTTTTGATTGCTACTGGTGGGCGGGCGCGCCTGCCGGGAGACGCGTGGGCGACGCATCCGCAGGTGTATACCCTCCGCCACTGGCAGGATGCGCAGCGTCTGAAAAAGCGTCTGGCGCAGAGCCAAACGCTGGCGATTATCGGCGGTGGCTGGATTGGCCTGGAGATTGCCGCCTCGACGCGCAAAAGCGGTATCGCGGTCACTCTGTTTGAACAACAGCCCGCGCTCTGTATGCGCTCGGTCAGCGCGGAAGTGTCCGCTGAACTGCTGGCAATACATCAGCAACAGGGCGTGGATGTGCGCACCGGATGCGGCGCGATTGAACTGGATGAAGGCGATGAAAACGCGGTGATCCACTGTGACGGCCAGCGTGAGATCTTCGATGCGGTAGTGGTGGGGATCGGCGTCGATCTCAATCTGGAACTGGCACGCGATGCCGGGCTGAAAACCGATCGCGGCATTGTGGTCGATTCGCAAGGGCGCACGTCCGATCCGGCGATCTTCGCCGTGGGCGATGTGGCGCAGCACGCGCGTTACGGTCTGTGCGTGCAGTCATGGGCATTTGCGCAGAATCAGGCGGTGGCGACGGCCAAAGCGATGCTGGATGCCAGCGCGCCCGGTTACGACGACGTGCCGTGGCTGTGGTCGGATCAATACCAGCACAATATTCAGATCCTTGGCATTCCGCAGCCGAACAGCCGGACGCTGGTTCGCCGGGAAGAAAAAGGGCCGCTTTTCTTCTCGCTCAACGCTGACGGTACGCTGAATCAACTGGTGGCGTTTAACGATCCGCGCACCGTTAAACTTGCGAAACGCTGGATGGCGAGCGGGCGCAACCTGAGCGCTGAGCCCTTGGGCGATCCTGACTTTTCACTGATGTCACTACGCTAACCGCGACGTAACCCTCAGGGGGGAACATGAGCACATTAGAGAACAACACCGCGCCCGTAGAGGCGCGCGGTGAGAGCGTCTGCACGCCTGAAACGACCGTTCGCTGGGCTATTCCGCTGTCGCTGCTGGCCTGCGTCCTGTTGGCGTTTTTCGACAAAATCAGCATCGCCGCACTCTTTTCCGACAGCCATTTCCAGCAGGCGATGGGCATCGATTTTGACACCACACGTCTGGGTATCCTGATGAGCGCGTTCCTGCTGAGCTACGGTTTTTCTTCCGTACTGCTGAGCGGGCTGGGCGACAAGATCGCACCGCTGCGTCTGCTCACCGGCATGATGGTGCTGTGGTGCGTGCTGATGGTGATGATGGGCTTTACCCACAACTACACGCTGATGGTGACGCTGCGCATTCTGCTCGGCGTGGCGGAAGGGCCGCTGTTCCCGCTGGCGTTCGCCATTGTACGCCACTCCTTCCCGCAGCATTTGCAGGCGCGCGCCACTATGCTCTGGCTGCTCGGCACGCCCGTGGGGGCGGCAATTGGCTTCCCGCTTTCCATCTGGCTGCTCAATACCTTTGGCTGGCAGAGCACCTTCTTCACCATGGCGCTGCTCACTATCCCGGTGTTGATTCTGGTGCGCATTGGCCTGCGGGGCGTGCAGCTTGAGGCGAAACAGGCACCGACGCAACAGTCGCAGCTAACGCGTCGGGCGGCGCGTCAGGAGCTGTTTGTCAGCACTCACTTCTGGATGATTTGCGTCTTTAACATCGCTTTTCTGACCTATCTGTGGGGCATCAACGGCTGGCTGCCGGGCTATCTGATTAAAGGCAAAGGCATTCACCTGGAGCATGCGGGGTGGCTATCGTCGATGCCGTTCATCGCCATGCTGCTGGGCGAAGTGATTGGTGCGTGGCTGTCCGATCGCGTCGATAAACGCGCCGCCGCCTGCTTTATCTCAATGGCAGGGGCTGCCATTGGCCTGACGGCGGTCATGCATCTGGATACGCCGCTGACCATCATCGCCGCCATGAGCTTCAGCACCTTTATGTGGGGCGTGGGCGCGCCGAACATTTTCGCTCTGCTGGCAAAAGCGACCCATCCACGGGTGAGCGCCACGGCGGGCGGTATTTTCAACGGGCTGGGAAACTTTGCCGGGGCGTTGTCGCCGGCAGTGATGGGGGCGCTGATCGCCTTCACTCACAGTATGGATTCCGGGCTGATCTTTCTGGTGGTGATGGCGACCGTAGGGTGCGTCCTGTTACTGCCGCTGCTTAAACGTTACTGAGGAGTGTGTCATGTCTGATTCAACCGTAAGCGCGAAAACCGGCATCAAGCCAGAAAATCTGACCATGGAAGAGTGGGTGGAGTCGCGTATTGCCCGCTTTGAAGGTCGTAAATATGACTGGAACGCGCTGAAGTTCCAGGCGGATTTTGACCCGAAATATCGCCGTGCGCAGATGCGTTATATCGGCACCGGGGCGACCGGTGTCGCCAGCGATACCAACACCGTGGCGGCGGAGCACTTCACCTTCTCCACCATGGTGCTGCCGTCGAAATGCGAAGGCCCGCTGCATCTGCACGATGACGTGGAAGAGGTCTTCTTCATGCTGAAAGGGCAGATCACCCTGATGATTCAGGATGGTGACAACTACACCGAAACGGTACTGCGCGAGCGCGATCTCATCTCCGTTCCGGCGGGGATCTATCGCGGCCTGTTTAACCATGGCGAAGAAGAAGCGCTGATGTGCGTGATGCTCGGCACCAAAAAGCCGGAGATCCCAACCTATCCGGCAGACCATCCGCTGTCGAAAGTGAAACGTAACTAAGGAATTGCGATGACGGGTTTTCGTGAACAGGGCCATGGCGTAACGGTGATGCTGCTGCATGGTATTAGCTCCGGCGCGGCGTCCTGGCATAAGCAGATGACGCTACCGGGCTGCCGCGTGCTGGCCTGGGATATGCCGGGCTATGGCGAAAGCCCGATGCTGGCAACCGAGCGGGCGAATGCGGGCGACTACGCCGATGCGCTCGCGCTGTTGCTTGACCGTGCTGGCATCTGGCAAACAGTGCTGGTAGGGCATTCGCTGGGCGCGCTGGTGGCCAGCGCCTTTGCCGCGCGTTACCCCGAACGGGTTGTGCATTTGCTGCTGGCAGACCCGGCGCAGGGTTACGGCAACGCGACGGCGCAAAAACGCGAGCAGGTTTGGCGCAGTCGGGAACAGCAAATCGCGATGGGCGGTGAGATCCTCGCGCAAACCCGCGCGGCGGCCCTGCTGCAACCGGCGGCACGCCAGGACGATGTGGCGACGGTGGCGGCAGGGATGCGACGTCTACGCCCGGAAGGCTATCTGGCGGCGGCATGGATGCTGGCGCACGACGATATTCACCGCTGGCTTGAACAGTACGGCGGTGCGTTCAGTGTGTGCTGCGGTGAGCAGGACACCATCACGCCGCCGGAGGCCGCGCAGGCGCTGGCCGCACGCTACGGCATGCCATACACCGCCGTTCCGAAGGCCGGGCATGCCAGCTATCTCGATAACGAAACGACATTTAATCAATGGCTTTTGCAGGCAATGGAAGAGGTGCGCGATGAATGCACAAATTGAAGGGCGTGTAGCGGTAGTCACCGGAGGATCGTCGGGGATCGGTTTCGAAACCCTGCGCCTGTTACTGGGCGAAGGCGCAAAAGTGGCATTTTGTGGCCGCGATCCGGACAGGCTCGCCAGCGCGCACGCCGCGTTGCTCAACGAATTTCCGCAGGGCGAGATTTTCTCTGCCTGCTGCGATGTACTGAAAGAAGAGGATGTACAGGCATTCGCCGCCGCCGTTGAGGTGAATCTGGGCCGCGCCGACATGCTGATCAACAACGCCGGGCAGGGCTTCGTCGCCCATTTTGCTGACACCCCGCGCAGCGCATGGCTGCATGAAGCCGAGCTGAAATTATTTGGCGTCATTAACCCGGTGCAGGCGTTTTTAAGCCAGCTTGAAGCGTCGGATATCGCGTCGATCACCTGCGTCAATTCGCTGCTGGCGCTACAGCCGGAAGAGCACATGATCGCCACCTCCGCCGCGCGCGCCGCGCTGCTGAACATGACGCTCACCCTGTCGAAAGACCTGGTGGAGAAAGGCATCCGCGTGAATTCCATTCTGCTGGGGATGGTGGAATCCGGCCAATGGCAGCGCCGCTATGAGCAGCGCAGCGATAAAAGCCAGAGCTGGCCGGCGTGGACCGGTGATATCGCCCACAAGCGCGGCATTCCGATGGGGCGTCTGGGTAAACCACAGGAACCCGCGCAGGCACTGTTATTCCTGGCGTCACCGCTGGCTTCTTTCACCACCGGGGCCGCGCTGGATGTCTCCGGCGGTTTCTGCCGTCACCTTTAAGGAGCAATGATGAAAAAGGTCATGTTAATTGGCTACGGCGCGATGGCCCAGGCAGTGATCGAACGTTTACCTGCCAACGTGGCGATCGGCTGGATCGTGGCGCGGGAATCACATCATCAGGCGGTTCTGGATCGTTTTCACGGTGAGGTTACCCCGCTGGTTGATCCACTGGCATGCGATGCCGCGCCGGATCTGGTGCTGGAGTGTGCCAGTCAGCAGGCGGTGGCGCAGTACGGCGAAGCGGTTCTCAAACGCGGCTGGCACCTGGCGGTTGTCTCCACTGGCGCACTGGCCGATAGCGAACTTGAGCAGCGGCTGCTGAACGCGGGGGGGAAATTAACCCTGCTGGCAGGCGCGGTGGCGGGCATCGACGGTTTATCGGCGGCAAAAGAGGGTGGCTTGCAGCGCGTAACCTATCAGTCGCGTAAAAGCCCCGCCAGCTGGCGCGGGAGCTATGCTGAGCAGCTGATTGACCTGGCGACGGTGCAGGAGGCGCAAATCTTTTTCGAAGGCAGTGCGCGGGAAGCCGCACGCCTCTTTCCGGCGAATGCCAACGTGGCGGCAACCGTGGCGCTGGGTGGCGTGGGAATGGATGACACTCGCGTTCAGTTAATGGTTGACCCGGCGACGAAACGTAACACCCATACCCTGCACGTCGAGGGCCTGTTTGGCGAATTCCACCTCGAACTCAGCGGCTTGCCGCTCGCCAGCAACCCGAAAACCTCCACTCTGGCGGCACTGAGCGCGGTGCGCGCCTGCCGTGAACTGGCTCAGTGCTAAGAGGCTGATATGCAAGAACTCTCAATTTTTGTGGGCGGCGTCTGGCGACGCGGCAACGGCGAAGCGATGCAGAGCACCTTCCCGGCGGACGGTTCGCTGAATGCCACGCTTAACGCCGCCAGCATCGACGACATGAACGACGCGGTAAAAAGCGCCGAGCGCGCCTGGCGTGACCCGGCATGGCGCACTGCGCTGCCCCATCAGCGGGCGAAAGTGCTGCACAACGTGGCGGACATTATCGAATCGCGCGTGGAGGAACTGGCCCTGATGCAAAGCCGCGACAACGGCAAACCGTTGCCGGAAGCGCGTGGTCTGGTAATGAGCGCGGCGGGAACGGCGCGTTATTTTGCGGCGGCCTGCGAACTGCTGGAGGGCGAATTGCCGACCCCGCGCATGGCGGAGGTATTAACCCTCAGCCGCTATGAGCCGCTGGGCGTAGTAGCGGCCATTACGCCGTGGAACTCGCCGATTGCCAGCGAAATGCAGAAGGTCGCTCCGGCGATTGCCGCGGGCAATGCGGTGATCCTCAAACCAGCGGAAGCTACGCCGCTGATGGCGCTGGAGCTGGCGCGTATTTTTGAACAGGCTGGACTTCCCGCCGGACTGTTGAGCGTGCTGCCGGGGAAAGGCTCGGTGATTGGCGATGCGCTGGCGCGCCATCCTCTGATTCGGAAAATCTCTTTCACCGGCGGCACGACCACCGGGCGGCATCTGGCGCACGTGGCGGCGGAAAAACTGATCCCCGCCTCGCTGGAACTGGGCGGTAAGTCACCGACCATCGTACTGGAAGACGCCGATATCGAGCAGGCGGCGCGCGGCATTTGCTACGGCATTTTCAGTTCAGCAGGGCAGGCGTGTATCGCCGGTTCGCGTCTGTTTATTCACGCGTCGGTTTATCAACCGCTGATGGCGCGGCTGCTGGAATTAACGCGCTCGCTGCGCGTCGGGCACCCTCATCAGGAAGGTACGCACATTGGGCCGCTGATTAACGAAAAGCATCGCAAAAGCGTAATGGATTACGTCGCACTGGCGCAGAAAGAGGGCGGACGCGTGCTGTGCGGTGGTGAAATTCCCGCTGACCCGGCGCTTGCCTGTGGCAGCTATTTCCAGCCGACGATTATTGATGGCCTGAATAATCAGGCGCGCGTTTGTCAGGAAGAGATCTTCGGCCCGGTGCTGGTGGCGATGCCGTTTGCCGACGAAGCGTCGCTGATTTCTGAGGCGAACGCATCGGTTTATGGGCTGGCGGCGGGTATCTGGACGCGCGACACCGGACGAGCGCTGCGTTTAAGCGAGCAGCTGGAAGCGGGCACGGTGTGGATCAACACCTACAAAGTTTTCGCCATTTCGACCCCGTTCGGGGGCTTTAAAGAGAGCGGTCTGGGCCGCGAAAAGGGTATTCAGGGGCTGAAAGCCTGGATGCAACAAAAGAGCATTTATCTGGCGACGGGCAATAGCGTCAACCGCTGGTGCGACTAAGAATAAGGGTGAGTTATGAGTGAAATGATTACCGTCGGCGAGGCCATTGCCAGAACGCTGGAGCAGTATCAGGTAGACGCCATCTACGGCGTTATCTCTATCCACAACCTGCCGATTGCCGATGCCGTTGGGCAGCGTGGCAACATCCGTTTCGTCCCGGCGCGCGGTGAAGCGGGATCGGTGACGATGGCGGATGCGCACGGGCGTTTTTCCGGCCTCGGCGTGGCGCTGACCAGCACCGGCGCAGGTGCGGGTAATGCCGTTGGTGCACTGGTTGAGGCGATGAACGCCTGCACGCCGCTGTTGCATTTGACCGGCCAGGTGGAAAAAGCCTGGCTGGATGCGGATACCGGGTTTATTCACGAGACGCGCGACCAGCTAACTTTTCTGAAGGCCAGCTCAAAACGCGCCTACCGCATCAGCAATGCCAATCAGGCGGTAGCGATTTTGCATAAAGCGATTCAGGACGCACAGACACCGCCGTGTGGCCCGGTGTCGGTGGAAATTCCTATTGATATTCAGGGCGCGAAAATCCCCGCTTCGCTGGTGACGACCGCGATACGTCCGGCGACGCCTGCGGCGGTGGATGCCGCAACCGTTGATGCGCTGTGGGCGCAGCTTAAGCAGGCGAAGCAACCGCTGCTGTGGTTGGGCGGCGGGGCACTGGCGAGCGCGGCGGCAGTTAAGACGCTGGCGGATGCCGGGATGACGGTTATTTCCAGCACCCATGCACGCGGTGTGTTGCCGGATAATCATCGCGCCAGCCTGCGCGCGTTCCATAACTCGCCATCCGTGGAAGCGATGATGGAAACCTGTGATTTCACGCTGGTGGCGGGCTCACGTCTGCGCAGTAATGAGACCCGCTCCTGGACGCTGACGCTGCCGGAGCCGCGCGTGCAGATTGATATCGACCCGGCGGCAGCGAGCCGGAATTACCTGATGGATCAGACGATTATCGCTGACTGCGATGCATTGCTGACGGCGTTAGCCGCGAAAGCTCAGGGGCGTGAATGGGGCAACAGCGCGTGGGATGAGCAGGTGCAGCAGGCAGTCGTGGCGGCGGAACAAGGTTTGCGCGAGCAGTGCGGCGCGTATGCCGGGCTGAATGACGCTATTGAACATGCGCTGCCGGACGACGGCATTCTGGTGCGGGATATTACCGTTTCCGGCAGCCTATGGGGCAGCCGTCTGTTCCGCGCCCATCAGCCGCTGAAAAATATTCACTCCCTCGCCGGGGCAATTGGGATGGGGCTGCCGATGGCGATTGGCACCGCGATTGCTAACCCGCAGCACAAAGTGGTGGGGCTGGTGGGGGATGGTGGCCTGAGCCTGAATCTGGGTGAACTGGCAACGCTGGCACAGGAAAAAGCCAACGTGACGCTGCTGATTATGAATGATGGCGGCTACGGTGTGATGCGCGGTATTCAGGATAAATACTTCGGTGGCCGTCAGTATTATAACGAACTGCACACGCCGGACTTCACCGCGCTGGCGCAGGCCATCGGCTTACAGGCGTGGACGGTTAATCGTGCGGAAGATTTTCAGGCCACGATGACAGAAGCACTGGCAATGCCGGGGCCGTCGGTGGTGGAAGTGCGAATGGGCGATATTGGCGCGCTGCGTTTTGCCGGGCCGCCGCAGAAGACGTTGTATTAAGGTGCGGTCTTTATCCCCTCACCCTAACCCTCTCCCAAAGGGAGAGGGAACAAACAGTGCGAGATGTATATTTTGCGCAGGGTTTTACCTTCTCCCAGGGGAGAGGGAACAAACAGTGCGAGATGTATATTTTGCGCAGGGTTTTACCCTCTCCCAAAGGGAGAGGGAACAAACAGTGCGAGATGTGACATTTTGCGCAGGGTTTTACCCTCTCCCTTTGGGAGAGGGCAGGGTGAGGGTCAGAATACGTTGAACGGGTATTCAACGTACACGCGAACCTCGTTCCCGCTCACGTTATAGTCGCTGGCGTTGTTAGAGACGCGCAGTACGGAGTAACGGACTTTGAATTTCAGATCTTTCGCCACACCGTCCTGAACCTGGTATTGCACCTGGTTGAACCATTCGTGTTCTTTACCGTTGCTGGTCTGTGACGTTTTGATGTTATCGCCGCGCACGTAAGCAGTGGTCCAGCTCAGGCCCGGTAAACCAAGACCCGCGAAGTCCAGACCGTAAGATGCCTGCCATGAACGTTCATCTTCACCGTTAAAATCAGACCAGTAGGAGTTTGCCAGCCAGATGGTGTTGCCGCCATCGCCCACGCCGCCCTGGTTACGGTAGCCGCCATAGTTGTAACCGGTGCTGCCGCTGCTCTGTTGATAAGCAATTTTAAAGGTATGAATATCCCAGATATAGCTGGCTGCCAGGCTCCAGATGCTGTTGCTACGGCCGGTATCCAGCGATTCAGCATAGCCTGGGGTGAGGCGAGAGTTATAACCGTTGAAATCAAGAACCAACTGCTGGCCGGTGCTGAAAGGTTGTTTGTAGTTCAGGCCCAGGTACTGTTTGTTCATCACATCTTCAATGTGAGATGCGTAGATTGCACCGCTGAACTGGTCGTTGAACTGGTAGCTCGCACCGCCGAAGGAGATGCTTTCGAGGCCTGAGTTATGGCTGTCGTCACTCTTACGCTGTTCGTCGGTGAAGTAACCGGCGTTCACTTCCAGGCCGTCAATCTCTTTCGAGGTCAACAGGGTACCGGTGTAGGTTTCGTACAACAGACGAGAATCATCCGCGGTCAGAATCGGCAGCGCCGGGCGCTGGGTGCCGTAGCTCAGTACGGTATTTGAGAAACGGGCTTTAACCGTCGCGCCAAATTTCGCGAGGTCAGATTTTGCTCGGCCATCGTTATCCTGAGCGAAGAAGTCGATCCCGCCCGCGCCGCTGCGGCCACGTCCACCGTCTAAACGCACGCCATACTGCGCAATACCGTCAACGCCAAAACCGACCACACCCTGGGTGAAGCCCGATTCAAAGGTCGCGACAATGCCCTGACCCCATTCGGCTTTATCTTTTAGTCCATCCTGGTAATCACGGTTGATATACGCATTGCGCAAAAATACATCTAAATGGCTGTCATCAACAAAGCCCTGGCTTTCAGATTGCTGGCTGGCAAATGCAGGTGTAGCGGCGATCAGGCCTAATGCAATTAACGATAATTTATTTTTCACGGCGGGAACGTCTCTGTCTGTCTATATTAAAAGTATTGAGTTCTTCGCGATATTCTCCTGAATGAAAAACGATTGCAATCATTATGTGTGTAAATGTTTCTTCACTATTGCCGGGTATGTCAGGCCACGGCTGGTAAGGCTTACAGGGGATGGACTATGGATTATATGGCATTGGTTTATTCTTAAGGAGAGAATGAACAGGAAGTTTGTAAATGACAAAATAAATATCTTTTGAAACGCGATCTTTTGAAATTATTTATTTGGTGATTTTCAGTTATTGTTAGCAAAACGTGCTATTTAATTAACGATTGATGCGATTTAATGATGAATAAAATAATCGCATTAGTTTTGCACAATTATTGATAACGAGGTTAAACGGGCGGGATGTGTGCGCTGATGCCCTCACCCCGGCCCTCTCCCACGGGGAGAGGGAGAAAACCGGTGCAGAACGGTTCCCTCTCCCTCAGGGAGAGGGAGTTACTTAATCCCGTCTGCCGCCAGACGCTGACGAATATGCGCCGCACGTTCCTGCGATGCCGGGTGATCGTCAAACATGGAACTCTGACGACCGTCTTCCAGTTTCGCCAGTTTTTCAAAGCTGGTGGCAAGGCCGGTTGGATTAATGCCTCGTTTACGCAGCAGATCGTAAGAGTAGTCATCCGCTTCCGATTCCTGACGCTGGGAGAACTGGGAATTCACCAGTTTTTCACCTAAATCGCCAAGCTGCGATTGCGACAGGCTACCCACGATCCCACCCGCTGAGGCCGCTGCGGCGCGCAGGGCGTTGGTACCAATCGCCACCTGCATACCTTTTTTCACGTGGCCCAGCGCAACGTGACCCATTTCATGGCCAATCACCGCTTCGACTTCGTTATCGGTCATGATGTCCATCAGGCCGCTATAAACACGGATACAGCCGTTGGCCATCGCAAAGGCGTTGACGTCTTTTGCCACGTAAACCTTATAGTTCACCGGCTGACCGTTAATGTTATCACCCAGCGCGGCGGCAATTTTACTCAGACGCTTGCTGTAGTCGCTGGTCGACGGTGCAATGGTAGCTTTTGCGTCCATATCCTTACAGGCCTGATCGCTCAGTGCCTGCACCTGTTCATCACTCAGAGAGAAGGCCTGAAAGGCACCCGCGCCGGAGTTTAACATGCCGTTTGAATCCATATTCTGACAGCCGCTCAGCAGCAGTGTCGCACCCAGGGCCAGCACGATCGCACGTGTTTTCATGATGTTATTCCAAACTCACTTATCGAGATAATGTCTGAAAATTGCCCCTGCAAGCGGAGCCGGATTTTCCTCAAGTATAAAGAAAATCCTTACAAATGAGCGAGGGGTTTGCACAGAGTGTGCCCTGTTCCGGAGATTTCTGAAGCGGCAAAAGGATGCTCCATGTACATGACTTGTCGCTTGGGTTACATTGTTGGCACTTTTTTCTGGCGTAGCCCAAAACGCGCAGTCGTCAAGTCGTTAAGGGCATGGCCTTCAACAGTCCGAACTGGAGTCAAAATGTCCTCACGTAAAGAGCTTGCTAATGCTATTCGTGCGCTGAGCATGGACGCAGTACAGAAAGCCAAATCCGGTCACCCGGGTGCCCCGATGGGTATGGCTGACATTGCCGAAGTCCTGTGGCGTGATTTCATGAACCACAACCCACAGAACCCTTCCTGGGCTGACCGTGACCGCTTCGTGCTGTCTAACGGCCACGGCTCCATGCTGATTTATAGCCTCTTGCACCTCACCGGCTACGATCTGCCGATGTCTGAACTGCAAAACTTCCGTCAACTGCACTCCAAAACGCCGGGCCACCCGGAAGTGGGCTACACCGCTGGTGTAGAAACCACCACGGGCCCGCTGGGTCAGGGTATTGCGAACGCAGTCGGTATGGCAATCGCAGAAAAAACGCTGGCGGCGCAGTTTAACCGTCCGGGCCACGACATCGTTGACCACTTCACCTATGCGTTCATGGGCGACGGCTGCATGATGGAAGGTATCTCCCACGAGGTATGTTCTCTGGCAGGCACCCTGAAACTGGGCAAACTGGTTGCGTTCTATGATGACAACGGCATCTCTATCGATGGTCACGTTGAAGGCTGGTTCACCGATGATACCGCTAAACGTTTCGAAGCCTACGGCTGGCACGTTGTTCGCGGTGTTGATGGCCACGATGCCGATTCCATCAAACGCGCAGTAGAAGAAGCGCGCGCAGTGACTGACAAACCGTCCCTGCTGATGTGCAAAACCATCATCGGTTTCGGTTCGCCGAACAAAGCCGGTACCCACGACTCCCACGGTGCGCCGCTGGGCGACGCTGAAATCGCGCTGACCCGCGAAAAACTGGGCTGGAAATACGCGCCGTTTGAAATCCCGTCTGAAATCTATGCTCAGTGGGATGCGAAAGAAGCAGGCCAGGCGAAAGAATCAGCCTGGAATGAGAAATTCGCGGCTTACGCAAAAGCCTTCCCGCAGGAAGCCGCTGAATTCACCCGTCGTATGAAAGGCGAAATGCCGTCTGACTTCGACGCGAAAGCTAACGAATTCATCGCTAAACTGCAGGCTAACCCGGCGAAAATTGCCAGCCGTAAAGCGTCTCAGAATGCGATTGAAGCGTTCGGCCCGCTGTTGCCGGAATTCCTGGGCGGCTCCGCTGACCTGGCACCGTCTAACCTGACCCTGTGGTCTGGTTCTAAGGCTATCAACGAAGATACCGCCGGTAACTACATCCATTACGGTGTACGTGAATTCGGTATGACCGCGATCGCTAACGGTATCTCTCTGCACGGTGGTTTCCTGCCGTACACCTCTACCTTCCTGATGTTCGTGGAATACGCGCGTAACGCCGTGCGTATGGCCGCGCTGATGAAACAGCGTCAGGTGATGGTCTACACCCACGACTCCATCGGTCTGGGCGAAGATGGCCCGACTCACCAGCCGGTAGAGCAGGTGGCTTCTCTGCGTGTAACGCCGAACATGTCTACCTGGCGTCCGTGTGACCAGGTTGAATCTGCGGTCGCGTGGAAATACGGTGTCGAGCGTCAGGACGGCCCGACCGCGCTTATCCTCTCCCGTCAGAACCTGGCGCAGCAGGAACGTACTGAAGAGCAGCTGGCAAACATCGCTCGCGGTGGTTACGTGCTGAAAGATTGTGCCGGTCAGCCGGAACTGATCTTCATCGCCACCGGTTCTGAAGTTGAACTGGCTGTTGCCGCATACGAAAAACTGACTGCCGAAGGCATAAAAGCGCGCGTGGTTTCCATGCCGTCTACCGATGCGTTCGACAAGCAGGATGCGGCTTACCGTGAATCCGTACTGCCGAAAGCGGTTTCCGCGCGTGTTGCAGTGGAAGCGGGTATTGCAGACTACTGGTTCAAATACGTTGGCCTGAACGGCGCTATCGTCGGCATGACCACCTTTGGTGAGTCTGCGCCGGCAGAACAGCTGTTTGAAGAGTTCGGCTTCACCGTCGACAACGTTGTTGCGAAAGCAAAAGCGCTGCTGTAATCGGTAAGATGTTGTATGAGAAGGGCCGCGAAAGCGGCCCTTTTTTTATATTTTCAGCGTCAAATGATCGCATCCCCGTAATCGGGATTTCTTCACCGGCTCGCCCATGGCATTGCACAGGTACGGTAGCCACTGCGTGGGAATAGGTAATTCCTCGGCTGAAGAGTTGTAAAGCCGCACCAGCGTTTGCCCGTACAGTACGTCAACGCCACTGACGATATAACCTTCTGGGAGCGCATCAATAATCTTCCGTCGCACGATCTCCTGCTGCGCAATATACAGATCAACGTTATCCAGTCTCTGCAGACAACTGCGATCTTGCTGCCACTGCCAGAGTACAGGCGAGAAGCTATAGTGTTGCTGGCGAACGGCGAGCTGGGCGGGCGAAAGGGGAGCCAGGCAAAGCGCAAATTCAAAATGCAGTTTGCCGATAAGATTGCCTTCTGGCGTTGCCATTCGCTGTCCGGAGGCGCGACCCGGACGATAGAGCAGATCATCTTTGCCCAGATTGCCGGTACCGCGAAACAGCGTTACCCGCAGCTCTTCTTCATGATATTCATACTCTTTCAAACCACGGGCAAAAAAGTGGAAATCCGAATGTGCGCTTAACTGATGCATAAACGGTTCGCTATCGACAGGCATTTCAGCAAAGCCCATAGCGCTGTTGATGGTCTGGTTTTGACGCGTTATTGATCCGAAAGGCACATCGGCGGTTACTGCGTTTATCACTTTGCCGCTGTTAAAACGTAGCTGCAGACGATGCTCGCGTACCTGATTATCCACGCGCATTGCAAAACGGATGACATCTTCTTCGAGCGAAATGAGCAGCTCTACAGCGACAGGATGCGTCGTTTCGCTACGCGTACAACGATCGTCGTTCAGACCTTCCGGCAAATTGAGCGTGGCGCGCAGGTGCATCTCCTGACATTGCGGGTGGTGGCGTATCGCCACGCGCTGAAATGCCGAAAAAAGCAGGCCGTCATCATCGGGAAGGGGAGAAAAATCATAAAGATCGCCGTCATCGCTAATGTCATGAAGAAGAAGCAGGGGGTCTAATACGCGGCCCTGAATTTTGTCCTCCAGTCGCAATGCGTTGCGGTGCAGGCTCAGGCGATAACAGGTATTTTCAATCGCCATGGCGTCGGGCGTGTGAGTGAGCAAAGGCTGTGGTGCAGAGGCTGGGGCGACGAAAAATAGCGCCAGACCCAGTGGCGGAACCGGCGCATTCAGGATATCCACCACATTTTCGTAGTACCACGCCTGCTGTTCGGTTTCGACTTCGCCATCCGGGGTGAGCAATACGTGACGCGGGCGCTGAATTTTTTGCTGCTGACGTAAGACAATCCGCACCGGTTGGCCTGTTTCATCCAGCACGCAGAAGCTGGCTTGCGGCGTGATTAGCGTTTGCTGGCGCACCGTGACGGTTGGGCTGCTGGTGCCGTTGCTGAGCAGGAAACGGTAGTTTTTGTCTGGGGCGAGGTTCGCCAGAATCTGACGCGCGTGGAGGCTGTAAATGGCCTCGCCAATCTGTTGCGCCTGGCGGCAGCGGTGAAGAATATCGCGGTTGGTTTCGTCACTATTGCAGCCACCCATGCTGTCATGTGCGTGGCTTTCCAGCAGCCAGCGCCACGCCTGTTCGAGCAGTGCATCACCGTGGGCGATGCCGTTTAAACGGGCGATCGCCAGCATTGGTTCCGCCAGACGGGTCAGGATCTCTTCGGCATCGAAGTTGGCTTTTTTGATGTCGTAGCGCGATGAGCCAATACTTTTGTGCACGCGCGCGAAGCGTGGTATGCGAAACTCCCCGCGCCAGTGCGGTAACGTTTTGCCGTCTAATGTGGCAAAGAAGCGTTCGTAGCTGCTCACTTCCCAGCGATCCTGGCTGTGAAGGTTGATCGCGTTGATGAGCTTTTCAAAATCCGCATCGCAACTGACCTGATCGCCGCCGATCGGGCAGAGAAGATCCTCTGACGCCGTTAAGGTTTTCATTCGCGCGATCAGTGGAAAGGTCTCTTCATCCAGATGGTGGCGTGAGAAATTTCGCCAGCGGCCGCCGCGTTCCGGGTGCGCCAGCGAATAGCCGAACGGCGTGATGACGGTGGTCACCGTGTCGCCGTTAAGCGCCTCCCAACTCAGCTCTGTCGGGCCCATCACGTTGGGATCATACCCACGACGTAGCAAAATGGCGGGTAGGCCAAACGCGTGGGCGATTTGCGGGAGTTGCGCGTGGCTGCCAAAGGTATCGGGCAAATAAAGCACCTGCATGCAGTAACCCGCCTGTTTAGCATGATGCACACCGATGCGCAGGTTGCGGAACAGCGATTCAGTGCAGATGTTGAACAGGTCTGGTTGGGTGTACCAGGGGCCAATCAGCAAGCGCTTTTGGGCAACCAGCGCTCGGGCGCGCTCGGTCATTTCGGGTCTGAGACGGACGAAGTCATCGAAAATTGAGCTTTGCCCATCCAGATGAAAAACGAAACGCGGGTTGTTTTCCAGCGCCTCGATTAATTCGCTGAAGGCCTTGAGGGCAAACAGTTGGGTATCGAGCGTCGAGAAATACCATTCACGATCCCAGTGGGTGTGCGATACCGCGTGGATGGTGCGAGTGTCGTTCATTCGCTTTCCCCCCTATGGAAACGCAGTCGGTATTCAGCGTGAATATCTTCTTCATACCACATTGGGAAATTGGTTCCCCAGATGTTGTTGTAAAGCTGGCCATAAAGGCTGGTACTGGTGAGTGGGTGATCGTTAAAACAGAGTACGCGGGGTTCGTACAGCGCCAGCAGTGGGGCATCGACGGGTTCCAGCGTCCAGTGGCGACTGTTGGCTGACTCAACTGCGTGCAGGTTACGGTTGCCATTTTTAATGATGTTATGCCAGTTCAGCGGGTAGCCAAGCTTATGGCACTGGCTGTACTGTGTGTCGGCAAGGCCGAGTTGCAGCCAGATCTCTTCCGGCAGGCGGTTAGCCTGTTTGCCAACAATACTGGCGCGCAGGGTGACATCGTGGCGAGTTTTACTAAAGCGGTACTCGATGCGGATCTCTTCTGGCAGGCGGATGATCAGGTTGTCGCTTGCCATAGGGCGTGTTATCGCCTGTAAGTACCAGGCTTCATCATCTTCACGCCAGCGTGTCTGGTGTAGCGTGAACTCCGCCTGTTGCGTGGTGATTGGTTGAGAATAGAGTTCCATGCCTGGTTTGGTGAAATCGGAGAGCGACCAGACGGAGGTCACCGCCATGTTTTGCATATAGCGCGCGCGGAACCGATCGTATTCCTGTGTACCCACCTGGCGGTAAATCAGCCGCCCAAAGGGAGCCTGAAGCTGCTCGGCGTCCTCTATTTGCAACGCCGCCAGGCTACCGTCCTGCGCCAGAGAGAGGATGTAATCACCAAAGTGGAATGTGCGAGAAACCGTAACGTCGCCTTTTACCTCAACGGGAACGGGCTGGCTTGCCTGCACCAGCGCATCGGGAAGATGGATAAATGCGCTTTCCAGATAGTTTCGCTGCTCCTGCCAGGAACGAGCAAAATGGCAATATCCCCGAATTTTGCGATGCGGTAATTTATCAACAAATTGCTGAATAAAGGCGTATTTCTCGGGCAACGGGTCGGTCACGTGGTCGGCTTTACGCGCGCTGTCAAACTCCTTGGGCAGATAGTGGCTGTAATCACCAAGATGCAGTTTGAGATCCATCCCCCAGGTGTGTTCCGGGATCATAAGCAGTGCATCCAGCGCCTGGGGGTTGGGCTGCGGCATTGATGCAAGCAGGTTTGTCAGCCGGCGGTAGCGGCTCACTTTCGCCGGGTCGGTGCCGATACCGTGGTTCCAGGTATCGCCCATCTCGGCTTCAATTACCGGCAGCGTATGACGGATAGTTTCCAGACGCGCGGCGAAGGTATCGAGTGTAGACGCGCTGACTTCCGCCTCCGGATAGCGCTCCCGGTAGCGATCGATAAGCTGCAATACATCGCTTGCCGAGGGCGGCGAGCAGTTATCTTCTGCATGGCAGAAGACCAACAGTTCATCCAGCGCTTCGCACCAGGTTTCATTGCCATAGCCGCCGAAGGAGTAGTTAACGATGAGGCTACGATCGCCATATTTCCACAGAAACAGTGGCGGCACATCGGGCGGGCAGGAGGCTGGGTTAACGCCAAGATGCAAATAACGCACGCCTGCATCAGCAAGCCAGGGGATCAGCGTTTGCGGATGGCCGGGAACATCCGTCATTTTCGCGGCGATAGTGCGACGCCCGAAGCGCGCATCCAGCGCCTGGCTATAAGAGAGACCGTGCTGCAATAATTGTGGCGTCAGCAGCTCGCTGTGCGTGGTGAACGGCAGCGCATGCCAGACGATATCACCCTGGTTAATTGCCTCGGTAAGGCGCGCCTGAGACGTGCGATCGGCCTTCTGGAAATAGCGATGGATAAGCCAGGAGCCGCAGCTCCAGATAAAGTTTTTTTGCCCGTTGCGGTTCACCTGTTGCGCCAGGTTAATGACCGATGGAATAAAGTCATTCAGATATTTATCTTCAATCACCTCGGCAAAATCGGTGAAGCCGATATCCAGATGCGTTTTATAGATAACGTGTACACGTTTCATTTTTCACTCCCTGAAAATGGGGTTGGTAATCAACTGGGCCGTCTGGTCGCGATTGACTCGCAGAAAAGCAAATGAGCTTTGACTGCAATCCACTTCCTGATTGATGTGGCCGTTACGGTTGTTAAGCAGGTGGATTTTCTTTTGCGTGTAAAGCAGAACCTGGTTGTCGGGATGGGTATCGAGATTGACCTGAAGCAGGGCACCGTCAGAGATATCACCGATATTGGCGTCGCCCATGACAAAGCGGTTTAATTGGGTTTTACTGTCGCTTTGCAGATAGCTTTGTCCACGTTCAAGTGCCTGCAGGATGTCCTCCCGCTCTGCGCTGTGCGCCCGTACGCGGATGCGCGGCAGAATCTGACCTTTTTCTTTATGGAAATCACTGCCTGCGGTGACGGGCATTTTGATGCCGTCGTAGAGCAACTGTAACCAGTACTGGAAGGTCATTTCATTGCCGGTGCCATCCCAGGGGCCATTCCACAGTTCCAGCCAGTCGTGGCCATGAAACGGCAGCATCCAGGGGCAGTAGTGACAGAAAGGGTGATTGATACCAATGCGTGCGCCGTTACGGCGAGCCTCGTCCATTTTGGCCGTGATATCTTGTTCGCTGAAATGGGGAAGAAAGCGCTCAACGGGCTGCGTCAGGCCAAGAAAATTAACGTGCCCGCGATCGGTGGTCAGCTCCATACCCGGAATCAGGGTCAGAGGTGCGTTCATTCCCGCGATCAGCCGGTTTTGCGACGTGGTATTGTGATCGGTCAGACACAGGAAATCGAAATTCAGCCTCATCGCGCGCTCAATTAACGCATCGACAGAAAGCTTGCCATCACTGTGTTCAGAGTGAACATGCGTATCGCCCGTCAGCCAGCGCATTGTTTTACGCTGGAGTGTGATGTCGATATCGATGCGGCATTCGCCACGAATTTTGTACAAACCGAGCAGAACGGACCAGGTTCCTGTATTAATGGGCGTGTGGAGATAGCCTGGCGTGGCGAATGATTCGCTGATAATCAGCTCTTTTCGCGCGCCGCCGCTCCAGCCTATGATGTCATCGCCGCGAGCGAGGCCCAGATCCACCACGTTACCTTCACTAAAGCGGTAGTTGATAATCAGCCGCTCAACCTCGCCGTCGATTTCAAAGGTAACGGGCCTGAGCTGTTTCTCGTCATAAGGATGAACCACAACGGATTGATGCAGGGTAGTGGATCCCATTACGCCTCCCCCAGCAGTTCTTTGCAGTCGCCGGCGATCATCACCACTTCGGCACCATAAATGACTTGCAGACCTTTCTCACTGACGTGAACGACGCCTTTCGCGCGCAGGTTTTTTTTCCAGACGTCATCGCTGGCGACGCGAGAGGGGTCAATGACCTCAACACGCAGCCGGGAAATACAGTTATCAAACTGCGAAATATTGTGCGGGCCGCCCAGGGCATCGATAATCTGCTGGGCGAAAAGAGGGGATTGCGGCGTGCTGGCATTCACTTTGTCTTTAAAATCTTGCTTGCTGAATAGCCTCACATCTTCGTCTGCGGCGGAGTCCTCTTCACGCCCTGGCGTCATTACGTTAAAACGCGTAATCAGATAGCGGAATAAAAAATAATAAACGGCGAAGAAGAGTGGGGTCAGCCACAGGTAGCCCCACATATCGAGTTTATCCGGCTGGAGCAGAACGGGAAGAATGTCCTTCAGGCAGCCGCCATACACGGAAATATTCGCCATTTCCGACAAAACAAAAATCAGGCCGGTCAGCGGTACGTGCACAAAGTAGAACAGCCACGGCGCGACGAACAAAAAGGTGTATTCAAT
This sequence comes from Pseudocitrobacter faecalis, assembly GCA_003315335.1. Lineage (GTDB taxonomy): Bacteria > Pseudomonadota > Gammaproteobacteria > Enterobacterales > Enterobacteriaceae > Pseudocitrobacter > Pseudocitrobacter faecalis. Next base: position 371,087 of record QNRL01000003.1, on the reverse strand, counting down.
GGGCTCGGTAATGCCAAACAGCATCATGGTCGCGACGACAGGGAGCAGTAAGCCGGCAACCACTTTTTTATGACTTGAGCGTGAGCAGTGGTACATCGCCAGCGCAGCACCGGGGAGCGCACCGAAGTGAATCACCACGCGGCCAGATTGAAAACCGCGTACCAGTAGCTCGTGTGAGGATTCGCAGCCCAGTTGCGCCATATAAATATTGGTGGTGCCGCTAACCAGATTGCCGCAAATCTCCATTGTTCCGCCGAGTTCGGTCAAACGGATAGGCGTGGTGATGAGATGGTGCAGCCCTACGGGCAGAAGCGATTTGTCAGCAATCGCCCAAATAAAGGTGCCAAACAGACCAGAATCGCCGATCATTTTACTGAACTGCGCCAGCATCCAGCCAATAGGCGGCCAGATGAAATAGAGCAGCACGCCCATCAGCGCCCCGACAACCAGCGTCACGATAGGAACCGTACGCGTACCCGCAAAAAATGAGAGCACCAGCGGCAGCTTCACGTTATACAAGCGATTGTGCAGCCAGGCGGTAGTCAGGCCAACCGCCATTCCGCCGAAAACGCTCATGCGATAGGTGAACATGCCCAGCTCGGTAGTATAGATAGAGGCCTTCTGCACGGCAGAGACGGGGGCCATGTGCTGCTGAGTGATAAACCAGTCAGCGGTGGTGGTTTGCGCACTGATGCCCTGGGAATCCAGCAGCGTGTTGAGGATGTAGTGCATTGCCATAAAGCAGACCGCGCCGGAAAACGCGGCCCAGGCTTTCTCTTTCTTTGCCAACCCGAACGCGACGCCAATGGAGAAAAAGAGCGGAAGATTGCGAAAAACCACATCGCCAGTGGCTTTCATGACGCTAAACGCGATGTATCCTGGCGAACCTTTGCTGATAAGCGAGGAGAGATGCAGCGCCGCAAGGGTTTCTGTATTGGTGAAGGCGCTGCCAAAGCCCATAAACATGGAGCCGATGGTGATAATTGATATGGGGACCAACATGGCCTGGCCAATCATTTGCATCTGCTGCTTCATAAATTATCCTTGTGAATATTTCGTCCGACGATAAATCGGATGAATTCCTCTGTTTTTATTCGCGACCTTCTGAATTTTTATATTTATTATGTAAATGTAATTAAGGTGATTTTTATTGATGGTGCTAATAATTATTAGCCATCATGCAGGCGCATGGTGGCTGCATTTAAAAAACAAGAGGGGAGTTTATCATCGTAAAAACTGGATTTTGTGACAGGGGCAGCGATAAATAAATATTGATAATATCTATATTTCTTGTGTATTTATTTATGCCTAAGAAAAGCCCCGCCGAAGCGGGGCTAATCAAGGGGCAACGTTAGCCAGTTTCAAGTTTAAGAATAGTAGTGTGGCATCCCTCCTTCGCTCTGCGTATTTATAACGCGATTAACCAAAGAGGGTTGTAAATCGTGATGTATCATTGACGATACAATTAAATGAAG
>QNRL01000003.1:0-369515 GCA_003315335.1 Pseudocitrobacter faecalis | reverse complement strand
TAGTGTGGCATCCCTCCTTCGCTCTGCGTATTTATAACGCGATTAACCAAAGAGGGTTGTAAATCGTGATGTATCATTGACGATACAATTAAATGAAGTACAACCATCAACAATGCGAATTTCAGAATATCCATACCGCAAATCCTGCTTGAAGCGGCAAGCGTCAGCGGCTATCCTAGACTTGTGGAGAGTCATGGATCACCCCCGTAGTTTGCCTGTATTTATACCGCAACGACGGGGGTTTTCTTTATCCAGCGCAAGGAGCCGCACGGAAAAAGTCCCCGCGCCGTTGCACCTGTCGATGAATATTCACCAACAGATAAATTTTAATCGCGTTTGTTATTTATCGCTTTTATTTAGAATGTCTGAATTCGGATATTGTTAGAAATAAGTGATATTTTAGAAAAGCCCCGCCGAAGCAGGGCTAATCAAGGGGCAACGTTAGCCAGTTTCAAGTTTAAGAATAGCGGTGTGGCATCCCTCCTTCGCTCTGCGTATTTATAACGCGATTAACCAAAGAGGGTTGTAAATCGTGATGTATCATTGACGATACAATTAAATGAAGTACAACCATCAGTACTGCGAATTTCAGAATATCCATACCGCAAATCCTGCTTGAAGCGGCAAGCGTCAGCGGCTATCCTAGACCTGTTTGGAGTCATGGATCACCCCCGTAGTTTGCCTGTATTTATACCGCAACGACGGGGGTTTTCTTTATCCAGTGCAAGGAGCCGCACGGAAAAAGTCCCCGCGCCGTTGCACCTGCCGATGACTGACGCATCGACACGCAAATTTTACCCTTCAATTCGCCTAATCACTCATTCAGAGACAGTCTGAATCCGTACTCGCTCTTTATTCCATCGCTCAACCTGTTCTGGCATAACGCTGTGAATTATTCCTGTAGAAATGTGATGTATGTCAGATTCCTGGTGCGTTTGTCTGGACAATCATTCCTTTTATTCCAGCTTTCGCTTATTCTGGCTGAAGCGTTTCAGTTGTTGAAGTGTTCGACATTTGACCAATCAGTCACTGTTTGTGGCAGGTAAGGTTTCCCGGAATGAATTGCTGCATTACTCTGTCAGCCACATTGCTTTGGGATGACCTTGCAGGAGACCTATGACCGTACGCGTAGCGATTAATGGCTTCGGTCGCATTGGGCGTAACGTGGTTCGTGCTTTGTATGAATCCGGACGCCGTGCGGAAATCACCGTGGTGGCAATCAATGAACTGGCGGATGCTGCGGGCATCGCACATTTATTGAAATATGACACCAGCCATGGCCGTTTTGCCTGGGATGTGCGCCAGGAACGGGAACAGCTGTTTGTCGGCGGCGATAGCATTCGTCTACTGCATGAGCGCGAGATTAACGCGCTGCCCTGGCGTGAACTGTCGGTTGATGTGGTGCTCGATTGTACCGGTGTGTACGGTAGCCGAGCTGATGGCGAAGCCCATATCGTCGCAGGCGCGAAGAAAGTGCTCTTTTCACATCCCGGTAGCAACGATCTCGACGCAACGGTGGTGTATGGCGTAAACCATGATGCGTTACGCCCTGAACATCACATTGTCTCCAATGCCTCCTGTACCACGAATTGCATAATCCCCATTATAAAATTGTTGGATGATGCCTGGGGCATTGAGTCAGGAACGGTCACGACCATTCATTCAGCCATGCACGATCAACAGGTGATTGACGCTTATCACCCTGACTTGCGCCGCACGCGTGCCGCCAGTCAGTCGATCATTCCGGTGGATACGAAGCTTGCCGCAGGGATTACACGTATTTTCCCGCAGTTTAACGACCGTTTTGAAGCGATTGCGGTGCGCGTACCGACGATTAACGTCACGGCAATCGACCTTAGCGTTACGGTAAAAAATCCGGTAAACGCTAATGAAGTCAACCAGTTGCTGCAAAAAGCAGCACGGGATGCATTTCATGGTATAGTTGACTATACGGAATTACCGTTGGTCTCAACAGATTTTAACCACGATCCGCACAGCGCCATTGTCGATGGCACGCAGACGCGAGTGAGTGGAGCGCACCTGATCAAAACATTGGTCTGGTGCGATAACGAATGGGGCTTTGCTAACCGAATGCTCGACACTACGTTAGCGATGGCCGCACAAGGTTTCAGGTAGGACGCGAATGCGTCTGCAAAACTTTAGAATCAACGAGAGGATTCACCATGTCTGTAATTAAGATGACCGATCTGGATCTTGCTGGTAAACGTGTTTTTATCCGTGCGGATCTGAACGTACCAGTTAAAGAAGGGAAAGTAACCAGCGACGCGCGTATCCGTGCTTCTCTGCCAACCATCGAACTGGCCCTGAAACAAGGCGCGAAAGTGATGGTAACCTCCCACCTGGGTCGTCCGACCGAAGGCGAGTACAACGAAGAATTCTCTCTGCTGCCGGTTGTTAATTACCTGAAAGACAAACTGTCTAACCCGGTACGTCTGGTTAAAGATTACCTGGACGGCGTTGAAGTTGCTGCGGGTGAACTGGTTGTTCTGGAGAACGTTCGCTTTAACAAAGGCGAGAAAAAAGACGACGAAGCACTGTCCAAAAAATACGCTGCACTGTGTGACGTATTTGTAATGGATGCTTTCGGTACCGCTCACCGCGCGCAGGCTTCTACTCACGGTATCGGCAAATTTGCTGACGTTGCGTGTGCAGGCCCGCTGCTGGCTGCTGAACTCGATGCGCTGGGTAAAGCACTGAAAGAACCGGCTCGTCCGATGGTCGCTATCGTTGGTGGTTCTAAAGTGTCGACCAAACTGACCGTTCTGGACTCTCTATCTAAAATCGCTGACCAGCTGATCGTTGGTGGTGGTATCGCGAACACCTTCGTTGCCGCTCAAGGCCACAGCGTCGGTAAATCCCTGTACGAAGCTGACCTGGTTGATGAAGCCAAACGTCTGCTGACCACCTGCGATATTCCGGTTCCGACTGACGTTCGCGTGGCAACTGAGTTCTCTGAAACGGCAGCAGCGACGCTGAAATCCGTATCTGACGTGAAAGAAGACGAGCAGATCCTGGATATCGGTGACGCATCTGCACAGCAGTTGGCTGAGATCCTGAAAAACGCGAAAACCATCCTGTGGAATGGCCCGGTTGGCGTGTTTGAATTCCCGAACTTCCGTAAAGGTACTGAAATCGTGGCTAACGCTATCGCAGACAGCGACGCGTTCTCCATCGCAGGCGGCGGCGATACTCTGGCTGCAATCGACCTGTTCGGTATCTCTGACAAAATCTCCTACATCTCCACTGGCGGTGGCGCATTCCTCGAATTCGTGGAAGGCAAAGTACTGCCAGCAGTTGCAATGCTCGAAGAGCGCGCTAAGAAGTAATGTTTGAGCAGGCGGGGAAACCCGCCTGTTTTTCAGCGCGCTACATAGCTCGCGCTTCTTTTTCTAACGGCCGAAGATACAGATAGGACTCGTAAACATGTCTAAAATTTTTGATTTCGTAAAACCTGGTGTTATCACTGGTGATGACGTTCAGAAAGTGTTCCAGGTAGCAAAAGAAAACAACTTTGCACTGCCAGCAGTAAACTGCGTGGGCACCGACTCCATCAACGCCGTTCTGGAAACCGCTGCGAAAGTTAAAGCACCGGTTATCGTTCAGTTCTCCAACGGTGGCGCAGCATTCATCGCAGGTAAAGGCGTGAAAACTGACGTTCCTCAGGGTGCAGCAATCCTGGGCGCAATCTCTGGTGCGCATCACGTTCACCAGATGGCTGAGCACTACGGTGTTCCGGTTATCCTGCACACTGACCACTGCGCGAAAAAACTGCTGCCGTGGATCGATGGCCTGCTGGACGCGGGTGAAAAACACTTCGCTGCTACCGGCAAACCGCTGTTCTCTTCTCACATGATTGACCTGTCTGAAGAGTCTCTGCACGAAAATATCGAAATCTGCTCCAAATACCTGGCGCGCATGTCCAAAATGGGCATGACCCTGGAAATCGAACTGGGTTGCACCGGTGGCGAAGAAGATGGTGTGGACAACAGCCACATGGACGCTTCTGCACTGTACACCCAGCCGGAAGACGTTGATTACGCGTACACCGAGCTGAGCAAAATCAGCCCGCGTTTCACCATCGCCGCTTCCTTCGGTAACGTACACGGCGTTTACAAACCAGGTAACGTGGTTCTGACCCCGACCATCCTGCGTGATTCTCAGGAGTATGTGTCTAAGAAACACAACCTGCCGCACAACAGCCTGAACTTCGTCTTCCACGGTGGTTCCGGTTCTTCTGCTCAGGAAATCAAAGACTCCGTAAGCTATGGCGTAGTGAAAATGAACATCGATACCGACACCCAATGGGCGACCTGGGAAGGTATTCTGAACTACTACAAAACCAACGAAGCTTACCTGCAGGGCCAGCTGGGCAACCCGAAAGGCGAAGACCAGCCGAACAAGAAATACTACGATCCGCGCGTATGGCTGCGCGCTGGCCAGACCAGCATGAGCGCTCGTCTGGAGCAGGCTTTCAAAGAACTGAACGCGGTTGACGTTCTGTAATTTGACGCAGCATGATTGATAAAAGGCTTCCCGGAGGAAGCCTTTTTTTCTTTAAAAACAAAGCATTATTATGAAATACACGTCCCTTTTTGCCCTGCAAGGATCTCTGGCGCATCTTTCAGTGCGCCAATAAACGCCGCATTGCCTGTTTGCGTTACAAACTGAATGACCGCAGCGGCCTTTGGCCCCATCGCCCCGTCCGGTGCGGCGAACGGTGCCAGTTCTGCCGGGGTAACGTGACGTAAAGCGCGCGCCTGTGGCGTACCCCAATTTTCATACACCGCATCGGCATCGGTCAAAATAAGCAAATGATCAGCGCTGATTGCCTTAGCCAGCACGGCCGCGGTCAAATCTTTATCAATTACGGCTTCAGTACCCTGATAACCACCCCCTTTTGTAATGACCGGAATCCCCCCGCCTCCGCAGCAAATCACCAGATGCCCGTCATCCATTAGCGTACGGATCGCCTCACTATCGATAATTTTTAAAGGGGTGGGTGAGGCAACCACGCGGCGGATGTGCTGGCCGTCAGCCTTCATTTGCCAACCATAGCGTGCCTGAAGCTCGGCTTGTTGTTCTGGCGGATAAACGGGCCCGATATATTTGCCGGGCGATGCAAATGCAGGGTCATTCGGATCGACTTCTACACGAGTCATCAGCGTGGTGACCGGGCCGCTGCTGCTGGCGGTAAGCTCCTGCGCAATCGCAAATCCGATCATTCCCTGACTTTCGGCAACCAGGATATCCAGTGGCCAGGCTGGCGCATCCTGATAGGCGGCATTCTGTAAGGCCAGTAGTCCGACCTGCGGGCCGTTACCGTGAACGATCACCAACTGATAATCACGCGCCAGCTGGGCCACCATTTGGGAAAAGAGTTGGATACTTTTCTGTTGATTCTCGGCACTAAGAATCTCACCACGTTGTAATAACGCATTGCCCCCAAGGGCAATGACCAGTTTCTTTTTCATTGTTGCCTCACAAAATAGATGATGTCGCGCTCAATATAGTTTTTCTATTTCTATTCGTTGTGACGGCGATAATGATTTAATTATCGCGAAAAATAACTTGTCAATCACCGATGTTTTAATTGCTTTTATAAAACTAAATTTAAAAATGATTATTAGACTTTTTTAATAATTACGCGTTGAGTTACCAGGAATTTATAACAATGGTTTTAGTGTGACTTTGCTCAAATGAAAAGAGGGTTAACCCCGATATGGTTAAGTCAGTTTAAACATCAAGCCTCCTGACAGAGGCATTCAGCGGTAATGATTACCTGGAGTTCACTTATGTCTGATTCATGTGAAGTGACTGATGTCACAAAAAGAAAAGGAATACCGGCCTGGTGGGTCACTGTATTTCTGTTCTGGCTGGGCTGGATTTTCATGTATGCCGACCGTACCGTTCTGAATCCGGTAATGGGGGAACTGGAAAAAGAGTTTGGCTTAACAGGAACACAGTTGGGTATTCTTAATTCCGTATTCTATTTTTCCTACGCCTTATTGCAGGTACCCGCGGGGATCCTTGGCGATAAAATCGGTAAGAAAAAGGTTCTGGTTCCGGGATTTATTTTATTTGGCGTCTTTACTGCGGTAACAGGCTGGGCAAAAAGCTGGTACACATTGCTGTTTGCCCGCGTGGTAACCGGGGCGGGCGAGGGAACCTATTACGGCCCGCAATATGGCCTCTCTTCCGAGCAAATTCCAAAGAAATTCCGCTCGCTGGGTAGCGCCATCATTAACAGCGGTATGGCGTTTGGTATTGCGCTGGGCCTGATGACCTCAAGCTGGCTGGTCTACGATCAGGGCCATTCCTGGCGGATGCCGTTCTATGCGATGGCGGTGCCATCCGTGCTCGTCGGCCTGGCCATCTGGTTTTTTGTTAAAGAGAAAAAACGCACAGCGGCTGTGGACGGTAAGCCCGTTCAGAAAGGTAAGTTTAGCGATCTGCTGAAAAACCGTAATTTGATTCTTACCTATATTATGGTGTTCTGTAGCTTGTTCGGTTTCTTCGTCATACTGACCTGGCTCCCTTATTATTTGCAAAATGAACGTGGTATTGCGGGTAGCGAAACAGGCTTTATTTCTTCACTGGTTGCGTGGATCTCTATCCCAGGTGCGCTGTTATTCTCCAGTCTATCGGACAAATTAGGAAAACGTAAGCCATTAATTATGTTCCTGGTGCCGGTTGCCATTCTCAGCATGCTATCCATCGTCTGGATGCCAAATATGACCGGCGTTGTTGTCGCCCTGTGCGTTTATGGCCTGGTGGGCAAACTGGCGCTTGACCCGGTATTGGTCGCACTGGTTGCTGATAGCGTAGATGAAAATAATTACAGCACCGCCTTTGGCTTATTTAATTTCATCGGTATGAGTTCATCAATTCTTGCACCGATTATTGCTGGTGCAGCACGTGATATGACCGGAAGTCTGGCCTCCAGTTTTTATGTTTCAGCCGTCTTATTGGCTATCGGCCTGGTTGCCATGCTGTTTTTAAAAGAAAAACGTACATAAGAGGTAGCGGTAATGATTTACGCCTTTATTAAAAAGGGAAGTTTTCAGGACTCCGTCAGCCTGATGATTATTTCCCGCAAACTGAGCGAACGCCCGGAAGTGGATCAAGTGTCGGTAATGATGGGCACGCCCGCAAATAAATCAATGCTGGAATCTACCGGTTTCTGGCATGACGATTTCGCGGATGCCACACCCAACGATATTTGTGTGGCGGTGCGCACTGAAACAGAACAACCGGCGATTATGGATTTAATTCGTGAGCAACTGGAGAAAGAACTTAGTGCCATTGCCAATGCTTCAGGTAGCTCGCAGCAACTACTGAAAGCCCGACGCTGGGAAAGCGCGTGTCAAAAATTGCCGCAAGCCAACTTGTTGCTGGTCTCGGTAGCGGGAGAGTACGCCGCCTCGGTGGCGAAAGAGGGTCTGCTCGCAGGCAAAAACGTGATGTTGTTTTCCGATAACGTCCCGCTGGCGCAAGAGGTGGAGCTGAAAACCCTGGCGCGTGAACGTGAACTTATCGTCATGGGCCCAGACTGTGGTACCGCGATGATAGCCGGGAGCCCGCTGGCCTTCGCAAACGTACTGCCGAAAGGCGGGATTGGCGTGATTGGCGCATCGGGCACGGGGATTCAGGAGATCACCTCGCAGGTGGCACTGCATCAACAGGGCATTAGCCATGCGATTGGCCTCGGCGGGCGTGACTTAAGTGCCGATGTCGGCGGCATTAGCGCGTTAACCGCGCTTGAGATGCTGGCTTCTGATGAGGCCACTCAGGTGATTGCATTTGTTTCCAAGCCTCCGTCACCGCAGGTTCGCACGCGAATTATTGCCGCGATGCAGAACGTCGGGAAGCCCGTCGTGGCACTCTTCCTCGGCAGTAAGCCGGAACAACGCCGGGAAGGGAACGTCTGGCTGGCGAACTCGTTGTCGGAAGCCGCACGTCTGGCGGTATTGCTCATGCGGGTCGCACAACAGCGACAGATTCAACCGGAGGTGGCGGGCAAAGGCATTTATGGGCTGTACGCCGGGGGAACCCTGGCAGCGGAAGCCGCAATGTTGCTCTCTGCGGGGTTAAATGTGCCGGTGAGTGAAAGCCACGCGCAAGGCGTGATGCTGGATGCTGGCGGCCATCGAATTGTTGATTTGGGGGATGACAGTTACACCCTCGGCAGGCCGCATCCGATGATTGATCCAACCACCCGCAGTATCGAAATCGAAAAACTGGCCGCACTACCGGATGTTGGCGTGCTGCTGCTGGATGTGGTGCTCGGCTACGGAGCCTGTGAAGACCCGGCGGGAGCGGTGGTTGAAACACTGGAACAGGTACGCACACGCCGTGCCGCGCCGCTGGTGACCATCGCCACCCTGACGGGCACGGATGGCGATCCGCAGGGGCGTGCCGCGCAAAGCGAAAAACTCCAGGCTGCGGGCGTTGCGGTCGTCGAGACGTTAGAAGAGGCGATTCTGCTGGCTATCAGCCTGACGCATCATCAGGAAAGTCGTCCGGCAGAAAAACAGTATCCGTTGCTGGATGGCGTGCAGGTTATTAACGCCGGTTTACGCAGCTTCGCGCTGGATCTGCAAAGCAGCGGCACACCCGTTGTGCACTATCAGTGGGCGCCTGTTGCCGGTGGTAACGCGCATCTTGCCAGTCTTCTCAAACAGTTACATTAAGTTAGAGGTACGGATATGTATTCATCAATTGCACAGGCTAACGAAGCCATCATTGAACGCATTAAAGCGGCCCGCCCGCATTGGGTAGCTGTTCGCCCCGCTAAGGAAGTCGTTACGACGCTGGCATCAGGCCGCAAACTGCTTCACGCCGGGCCGCCAATTGCCTGGGAAGAGATGACCGGGCCAATGCGTGGCGCCTGTATTGGGGCATCACTGTTTGAGGGGTGGGCTGCCTCGGAAGAAGAGGCCGTGCGCTTGCTTGGTCAGGGTGAGGTCGAGTTCATCCCTTGTCATCATGTGGGGGCCGTGGGCCCAATGGGGGGCATTACTTCCGCAAATATGCCCGTTCTGGTGGTCAAAGATGTAGTCCATGGCAATCACGCTTGCTGCAATCTGAACGAAGGCATTGGCAAGGTGATGCGTTTTGGAGCCTACGGTGACGATGTCCAAAAACGTTTGCGCTGGATGCGCGACACGCTGGCCCCGGTACTTCAGGATGCGGTTGGCAAACTGGAAAACGGCGTCGATCTCACCGCGCTGATGGCGCAAGCCATCACCATGGGCGATGAATTCCATCAGCGAAATATCGCCGCCTCTTCGTTACTGTTGCGTACACTGTCGCCAGTGATCGCGGGTCTGGATCGCCCCAAAGCCGAAGTGATTGAGGTATTACAATTCCTGAGCGTGACCGATCAGTTCTTCCTGAACCTGGCGATGGCTTACAGCAAGGCGGTGATGGATGCCGCGGCGGTGATTAAAGCGGGCTCGGTGGTGACGGCGATGACGCGCAATGGTCGCGAATTTGGTATTCGCGTCAGCGGTACCGGCGATCGCTGGTTCACTGCGCCCGTCAACACGCCGCAGGGGCTTTTCTTTACTGGTTACAGTCAGGCCGATGCAAACCCGGATATTGGTGATAGTGCGATCACTGAAACGCTGGGTATCGGTGGTGCGGCGATGATTGCGGCACCGGGCGTAACCCGCTTTGTTGGCGCAGGAGGCATGGGCGCGGCGCTGGAAACGTCGGAAGAAATGGCGGAGATCTACCTTGATCACAACCCGCTATTCCAGATCCCTTCCTGGGATTTTAAAGGCGCGTGCCTGGGGCTGGATATTCGCCGCGTCGTGGAAACGGGCATTACGCCGCTGATTAACACCGGTATCGCACACCGCGAGGCGGGTATTGGTCAGGTTGGCGCGGGCACCGTACGCGCACCGCTGCTTTGCTTCGAAAAAGCGCTGGAAGCGCTGGCGGAGTTGCACCACATCACCGCGTAACAAAAACAGGGGCGGCGCTGCCGCCCCGGAGTGCCGCTGATGAAAATCATTAATGCTCTGGCGAGTTCCGGGCTATCTCATTTACCCGATGGCGAATGGACGTTGCACAGCCGCTTCTCACAGGCAATAAACTACTGTCGCCCGGATGGCGAGCTGTTAACGCTTTTCCGTTTCGGCAAAGGAATGGGCCCGGTGGGGGTATTGCTTTCAACCCGTCACTTTGCAGACTGTTTTCACCTTTCGCGAGTTATCAAGCAGGGCAATTTGCTTTGGGGAGGGAGTATTCTGATTCGCCCACGTCGCGTGCTTTCACTCACGCCGGAAGTGGCCGAACTCAGGCAGGATAACGTACACGTCTCGCCTCATTTGAGTGGATTGTGCGGCGCGCTGAATCAGCCACTGGCAGCAATGCCGATTTTTGACCGTTTTACGCAGGAACTGGAACGCTGGCAAAACGGTGAAATGCCGAACTGGTCATGGTTGATTGGCAGCGGCCCCGGACTGACGCCAAGCGGTGACGACATGCTGGTGGGGGCGCTTGCTATACTTCACGCGGCAGGTCTTGCCTCACCGCAGCGTCCATTTTTACCCCCGGCGGATCAACTCGCGCATCTCACAACTTCGGTAAGCTGTCGCTATCTTAACAGCGCACGTCACGGCACGTTCTCAACGCCAGTGTTAAGGTTGCTACGGCGATGGCAATCTATACGCAACGCACAGTTTGCGGTTCAGCGTTTGCTGAACGTTGGGCATACGTCTGGGGCGGACATCTTGTTGGGAATGGCGATGGCGCAACAGGGGTTGCGGCAGAGGGAATCAAGGAGAGTGCATGCTCGATCAGGAAACAATTCGTACGTTTATTCGGGTCGCTGAGACGGAGAGTTTTTCTCGTGCGGCCAGCTCGCTGCATAAAACACCGGCAGCGATCAGCTATCGCATTAAAACCCTCGAAGAGCAGGTCGGCACGCAACTCTTTTTACGCACCACTCGCTCCGTCAGCCTCACCCGCGCCGGGCAGCATCTGCTTGAGCACTGCCGTCAGTGGCTCAACTGGCTGGATGCCATGCCGGATGAGCTACAGCAAATCAACGCGGGCGTTGAACGGCAGGTGAATATTGTAATCAATAATCTGCTTTATCAACCGCAAACCACCGCAGACCTGCTCACCTGGCTGCATCAACAGTTTCCTTTTACTCGTTTTCAGATTTCGCGTCAGGTCTATATGGGCGTGTGGGACTCTCTGCTGTATGACGATTTTCAACTGGCGATAGGCGTTACGGGGTCGGAATCGCTTTCTAATAACATTTCATTGCTGCCGCTGGGCGATATCAGCTGGCAGTTTGTGGTGGCGGCCACCCATCCGCTTGCCACTCATCCCGTCAGGCTGCTGCCGGATGATGTGCTGCGGCGTTATCCCGCCATTAATATCGAAGATACCTCCCGAACCCTGACGCGGCGGGTGGCATGGTTGCTGAGTGGGCAAAAAGAGATCAAAGTGCCCGATCTCAGCACTAAGCTGGCCTGTCATTTAAGCGGCCTTGGGGTCGGTTTTCTGCCGGAACGGATGTGCCGCCCCTATGTGGAATCGGGAGCGCTGGTGGCCCGCGAGGTTGTTCATCCGCGCCAGCCTTCACCGCTTTCAATTGCCTGGAAGAATGCTGGCAGCGGCAAGGTGGTGAGCGAAATTGCAGAAGTCTTTAAGCAGAGAAACGCGTTAGTGAGCGGCTTCCTGCGTATGGTTGATCGCCCTGCCGGAATCTGAATTACCGTCCATACATTCCCTGAATCATATTGAAAAATGGCATATTTGATGCTTTTTGTTTACCTTTAAAGAGTCATTTTTCGTGAGAGCCAACTCACACTTTTTTATTTTCGGGGAGTTTGAATGGAAGATTTAAACGTTGTCGACAGCATCAATGGGGCGGGCACCTGGCTGGTTCGCAACCAGGCGCTGTTGCTCAGTTATGCCGTGAACATCGTCGCGGCTATCGCGATTATCATCGTCGGGATGATCATCGCGCGTCTGGTTTCTAACACCGTAAACCGTTTGATGCGCGCGCGCCATATTGACGCGACCGTCGCCGATTTTCTTTCCGCGCTGGTCCGTTACGCCATTATCGCGTTTACGCTGATTGCCGCGCTGGGACGCGTGGGGGTTCAGACCGCATCGGTGATTGCAGTACTGGGTGCCGCGGGTTTAGCCGTAGGTCTGGCGCTGCAAGGTTCGCTCTCTAACCTGGCGGCTGGCGTATTGCTGGTGATGTTCCGTCCGTTCCGTGCGGGCGAGTATGTAGATCTCGGCGGCGTGGCCGGTACTGTGCTGAACGTGCAGATTTTCTCCACCACCATGCGTACGGTCGACGGCAAAATCGTGGTGATCCCGAACGGGAAAATCATTGCCGGCAATATCATTAACTTCTCGCGTGAGCCGGTGCGCCGTAACGAATTTATCATCGGCGTGGCGTATGATTCGGATATCGATCAGGTGAAATCCATTCTCACCAATATCATTCAGTCCGATGAACGTATCCTCAAAGATCGCGAAATGACCGTGCGTTTGAATGAGCTGGGCGCATCGTCAATTAACTTTGTGGTGCGCGTCTGGAGTAACAGCGGCGACCTGCAAAACGTGTACTGGGACGTGCTGGAACGCGTTAAACGTGAATTTGATGCCGCCGGTATTAGTTTCCCGTATCCGCAAATGGATGTTAATTTCAAACGCGTGAAAGAAGACGCGTAATAACATTTCCTGCCGATGGCGGAGCATGGCTCCGCCATTATTAGCCTTCCTAATCAGTGATTAAAATTATCAATTTCCGCTAATGATTATCCCGCGCTATAGTCTGCCGTAAACAGACACCGCTCAGGATAATACCACGTGATATCTTACTATTTTCAAGGGCTTGCGCTTGGTGCGGCCATGATCCTTCCGCTCGGGCCACAAAACGCTTTTGTGATGAACCAGGGCATTCGTCGTCAATACCACATCATGATTGCGCTGCTCTGCGCCGTTAGCGATCTGCTGCTCATTTGCGCAGGTATTTTTGGCGGCAGCGCGCTGCTGATGCAGTCGCCGTGGCTGCTGGCGTTAGTCACCTGGGGTGGCGTCGCGTTTTTGCTCTGGTATGGCTATGGCGCATTAAAAACTGCCATGAGCAGCAATCTGGAACTGGCCAGCGCCGAAGTGCTGAAGCAGGGACGTTGGAAAATTATCGCCACCATGCTGGCGGTGACCTGGCTGAATCCACATGTTTATCTCGATACGTTTGTGGTGCTGGGCAGTCTTGGCGGCCAGCTTGATGTCGAACCTAAGCGCTGGTTTGCGCTCGGCACCGTCAGCGCCTCGTTCCTCTGGTTCTTTGGCCTGGCGCTACTGGCAGCCTGGCTGGCGCCACGCCTGCGCACCGCCAAAGCACAGCGTATTATTAATACTCTGGTCGGTGTGGTGATGTGGTTTATCGCCTTCCAGCTGGCGAAAGAGGGCATTGGGCATGTTCACGCCTTGTTCAACTAAGCGTTGTCCGATGGACTTTCACATCTGAAGCGCTAAGCTTGGATGCGAGTCCCTGTATTTTCGGGTGATAACGTAACATGGAGAGACGACAGTGAAGTTTAAAGTGATGGCGCTGACAGCATTAATGGGTTTGAGCGCGATGTCGGTACAGGCGAATGAATTACCTAACGGCCCGCATATTGTCACCTCCGGTACGGCCAGCGTAGACGCGACCCCGGACATTGCCACTCTGGCAATTGAAGTGAATATTGCGGCAAAAGATGCGGCGACGGCCAAGAAGCAGGCAGATCAACGTGTGGCGCAGTATCTCTCCTTCCTGGAGCAGAATGGCGTGGCGAAGAAAGATATCAGCTCGGCTAATCTGCGTACTCAGCCAGATTATGACTATCAGAATGGTAAAAGCATTCTGAAAGGTTATCGCGCGGTGCGTACCGTTGAGGTGACGCTGCGTCAGTTGGATAAGCTTAATTCACTGCTGGATGGCGCGTTGAAAGCGGGCCTGAACGAAATTCGTTCCGTGTCGCTGGGCGTGGCTCAACCGGATGCCTATAAAGATAAAGCGCGTAAAGCGGCGATTGATGATGCGATTCATCAGGCTAAAGAGCTGGCTGCTGGCTTTAACAGCAAGCTGGGGCCGGTTTACAGCGTGCGTTATCACGTGTCGAACTATCAGCCGAGCCCGATGGTTCGCATGATGAAAGCCGATGCCGCGCCGGTATCAGCGGAAGAAACTTACGAACAGCCAACCATTCAGTTTGGTGACCAGGTAGATGTGGTGTTTGAGCTGCAACCGGCTCAGGCGCAGTCTCAGCCAGCAACGCCTGCGAAAGCGCAGTAATTGTTGATATGTCGGATGGCGCTGCGCCATCCGGCGTTTACCTTTAATCCTGTCGTAGTACCCGACGCCCGTAGGCCAGCAGCGCATCCGTCACATTACGCATCATGCGGCTTTCCGGTGCAAAGCGGTGCCAGTAGAGCATCCGACGCTGGAAGAGCCCTGGCGTCAAATCGATAAGCTCACCTGAAGCCAACTCTTTCTCAATCTGCAAATGCGGGATCATGCAGCAGGTTGTGCCCTGACGCGCGAGTTGCACAAACGCTTCTGAGGAGTTCACGATATGACACGGCACGCTGCCCGGCGGCAAATCAAAGTTTTGCTGCAGGAAGGCCTGATGCATATCGTCGAGATGGTCAAATGCCACGGCAGGGGCTTTGAGCAGCGCTGAACGCGTCACGCCATTCGGGAAGTAGCGTTCTGCGAAGGCTTTCGAGCCGACAAACAGATAGTCCAGCGCGCCCAACTGATCGACCAGGCAGCTCGGTAGCGCCTGAGGTTGAATACTTACCGCGCCAACCACTTCGCCGCGACGCAACCGCTCTTGCGTACGGGTTTCATCCTCAACCTGCAAATTCAAACGGATAGGCGAGTTGACCAGTACATCCGCGAGTGCCGGAAGCAGCCAGGTTGCCAGACTGTCGGCGTTGACCGCCAGCGACAGCAGCAGCGGCGTTGAACCCGTTTGTTCATCGCCCAGCCACTCATCTTCCAGCAGTTCAACCTGACGCAGCAGCGCCAGCAGCTTTTGCCCTTGCTCTGTCGGGCGTGGTGGAACGGTTCGCACCAGCAACGGTTGCCCGAACATATTTTCCAGTTGTTTAATTCTCTGCGACACGGCTGATTGGGTGATACAAAGCTTTTGCGCTGCGCGCTCAAAGCCGCGTTCCCGAATAACCGCATCCAGCGCCTGTAATGTTCTGTAGTCAGGACGTTTCATTGCGTTGAGGGGCTCCTCTAAAATCGTTATCTCGCACTATGACATAAATTGCAGGCAGATACAGACGAAATTGGTGCCTGGCGCAATGCGACAACCTGCGCATATGTTCTATAATGCGCCAAATATCATTACAGCACGGGCAATAATCATGACGCAGGATGAACTGAAAAAAGCAGTAGGCTGGGCGGCGCTTCAATATGTACAACCAGGCACCATCGTCGGTGTGGGTACGGGTTCTACCGCCGCGCACTTTATCGATGCGCTGGGCACCATGAAAGGGCAGATTGAAGGCGCGGTATCCAGCTCGGATGCTTCCACCGAGAAACTGAAAAGCCTGGGAATCACCGTTTTTGACCTCAATGAAGTTGACCGTTTGGGTATCTACGTTGACGGTGCGGATGAAATCAACGGCCACATGCAGATGATCAAGGGCGGTGGCGCGGCGTTGACGCGCGAAAAGATTATTGCCTCGGTGGCTGACAAATTTATCTGCATCGCCGATGCCTCTAAGCAGGTTGATATTCTGGGTAATTTCCCGCTGCCGGTTGAAGTGATCCCGATGGCGCGTAGCTGCGTGGCACGCCAACTGGTGAAGCTGGGCGGTCGTCCGGAATACCGTCAGGGCGTCGTAACCGATAACGGCAACGTGATTCTGGACGTACACGGTCTGGAAATTCTTGATGCCATCGCGCTGGAAAACGCCATCAATGCCATTCCTGGCGTGGTGACCGTAGGATTGTTCGCCAACCGTGGAGCTGACGTGGCACTCATTGGTACGGCTGATGGTGTGAAAACTATCACGAAATGATCTGACTGGGGGAAGCGCAATTCCCCCAAAATTTTTTACCTGCCCGATTTTGGTGACTTGTGTCACATTTCATAAAACCACTTCATTAACATCCCATCTAATTTCTTATGCATAGCATTTTATTCTGACATTGCGCCCTGCGTGAAATTTCCGCATGACTCACACGCAAACGTTTAGATTGCCGCGATAGTTTTTTTTGATATGTTGCTTAGGTGAACTTTCGTTCATCACAACATGAGTAAAACAGAGACAGGGCGGGGAAATGGCTAAGGTATCACTGGAAAAAGAGAAGATTAAATTTCTGCTGGTAGAGGGCGTACATCAGAAGGCGCTGGATAGCCTTCGTGCAGCAGGTTACACCAACATCGAATTTCACAAAGGCGCGCTGGACAGCGAACAACTGAAAGAGTCTATCCGTGATGCCCATTTCATTGGCCTGCGCTCCCGTACGCATCTGACCGAAGAAATTTTTGAGGCAGCGGAAAAACTGGTGGCGGTCGGGTGTTTCTGTATCGGCACCAACCAGGTTGATCTGAAAGCGGCTGCCAAACGCGGCGTGCCGGTCTTTAACGCACCGTTCTCGAACACCCGTTCCGTGGCCGAGTTGGTGATTGGCGAACTGCTGCTGCTGCTGCGCGGCGTGCCGGAAGCGAACGCCAAAGCACACCGCGGCGTGTGGAATAAGCTGGCGGTGGGCTCGTTCGAAGCACGCGGTAAAAAGCTGGGGATTATCGGCTACGGTCATATCGGCACGCAGTTGGGCATCTTGGCGGAATCGCTGGGGATGCATGTCTTCTTCTATGACATCGAAAATAAACTGCCGCTGGGCAACGCGACGCAGGTTCAGCATCTTTCCGATCTGTTGAATATGAGCGACGTGGTGAGTCTGCACGTGCCGGAAAACGCCTCCACCAAAAACATGATGGGCGTAGAAGAACTGGCGCTGATGAAGCCAGGTTCACTGCTGATTAACGCCTCTCGCGGCACCGTTGTGGATATCCCGGCGCTGTGCGATGCGCTGGCGCGTAAACACCTGGCGGGGGCGGCGATCGACGTCTTCCCAACCGAACCGGCGACCAACAGCGACCCGTTCACCTCGCCGCTGTGCGAGTTTGATAACGTGATCCTGACGCCACACATCGGTGGCTCAACGCAGGAAGCACAGGAAAATATCGGCCTGGAAGTGGCGGGTAAACTGGCTAAATATTCTGATAACGGCTCAACCCTTTCTGCGGTGAACTTCCCGGAAGTGTCGCTGCCGATTCACGGTGGCCGTCGTCTGCTGCACATCCATGAAAACCGTCCTGGTGTGTTAACCGCGATTAACCAGATCTTCGCTGAGCAGGGCGTCAACATTGCAGCACAGTACCTGCAAACCACACCGCAGATGGGGTATGTGGTCATCGATATTGAAGCGGAAGAAGACGTGGCGCAGAAAGCGCTGCAAAGTATGAAAGCGATTCCGGGTACGGTTCGCGCACGTATGCTGTTCTGATTTTTATCACCCTACGGGCGGGCCGTTGGCCTGCCCGTTCTTTCCCGCTCATCCGCTGCTGTATTCCATCCTGAAACGTATGTAAATCACTTTGCGAAGCGAGTCGTAAAAGGCAACTAAAGCCGTGCGACGGCGTTTTTGCGCGCGTAAGAAAGATTAGGATAGGGGCAGCATGCTGCTAAAACGGGAAAGCCCCTACCGAAGCAGGGGCTCTGATAAGGAAAGGGACGATGATGAGCTACGTCATCATGCTGCTGATTCTGTTAATAATCGCTTTCCCGGCATATTAACAAAGACGCAGGAGGGAGGTTCGCCTCCCTCACCCTTTACCGAGGAATGTAGGTCAAAAAAACGGCGGTGTCAATCGGTGGAAATCTGTGCCCTAAGACGTCGTCACATCAGGTTATAAGCCTTCTGAAACGTATGTAACACCCTTTGCGAAGCGAGTCGTAAAAGGCAACTAAAGCCGCGCGACGGCGTTTTTGCGTGCGTAAGAAAGATTAGGATAGGGGCAGCATGGTGCTAAAACGGGAAAGCCCCTACCGAAGCAGGGGCTCAAAGGAGAAGGGTTATGATGAAGTTAGTCATCATCCTGGTGATTCTGTTGATGATAAGCCCGCCAGCTTTCTAAGCAGAGTTCCAGAGGGAGGAGCAATCCTCCCTTACCCTTACTCACTAAATTAGGTCAAAGAATCAGCAAAGTCAATCGGGGCGGAGTCGGAAGCTTCGCCCTACCACGCCCAAATTTTCGACGGTGTCACCACTGCTGGCAGCGGAACATCCCACTCTTCAACCGGCAGCCGTTCCACCAACTGACAATCGTGCGCGTAGCCTACCGGGCTAATGCCATGCTGTTGCCAGTTTTGCAGTGTGCGATCGTAAAAACCGCCGCCCATACCCAGTCGTTGCCCCTGTTCATCAAAAGCCACCAGCGGCGTAATCAGTACATCCAGTTCACTCAGGGGAAGAACATCGCGCACATCCAGCTTGGGTTCGTGAATGTTCAGACGGTTAATCACCAGTTCGCTGTGCGGGTGGTAGTGCAGGAACAGCAGATTTCCCGGACTGAAAGGATGAAGCACCGGTAGATAAACACGTTTACCCGCTCGCCAAAGTTGCTCTATTAGCGGTTGGGTATTGAGCTCGCCATCAAAGGAAAGAAACAGCGCCACCGTATGGGCCATCACTAGGGGCGGATACGCCATCATGCGCGTTGCGGCCTGTTCGCCGTAATCAATTTGCTGTTGTTCTGTGAGCGCGCGACGACGTTGCCGAATCATCTTACGGATGTCTTGTCGGGAGAGAGCGAGTTCAGGAAGTTGTGTCATAGGGGGTAGTGGTAAAAGAAGGGGAATCTCCGAGATGCCGCCGCAGGCTGTAACCCTTGAACCCTTGGTTCAAGGTGAATGTGTCGTCACAGTTTTAAGGCTTCTCGGACGGGCCGAGCATGCTCACCAACCATGGAGCGCCACATTCTTGTGGTATGAAATATCGGCTCAGGGGACTGGCCCGCTTGCGAACATCTCAGAGAAATTTTGTCTTCACAGTCACTCTACCACAGTAAACTGCAAAGTGTTATTCAAAGTTTTGCCCCGACTTTTCGGAGGTGCGACCCTGGTCAAGCAATGCTTGCTCAATGGTCTGCTGAAGCATCCGAATGCGCTGCTCCATACTGGAAGCGTAGTCGCGCGTCTTGGACTTTTCCTGAGTTAATTCATAGCTGATGTTCAACGCGGCGATGAAAACCAGCTGCTCAGTATTTGTGACTCTAGTGCGTTCTTTCAGATCTTGCAACCGCTGATTCAGATCGTCCGCAGCCTGATTCAAAGCATCCCTTTGTTCAGGCGGGCAATTCACGCGAAGCGAACGGCCAAAAATGTGAATATCGACGGGTTCTGCAGACATGCCACCTTCCTGCTGATTGACTGCGCGGCCTTCACACCCAGGATGCGAAGGGGCGACACTATAGCTACCCTGGTATGAACATACAAGCCCTTTTCTGGTATCACCAGGGTCCAAAGTGGTAGCATACCATGAATATTCCTCCCAACGATGATGAATGCGCATGTCTATACAGAACGAAATGCCTGGTTACACCGATGTGAACCAGTTACTGAACCAACAAGGGGTAGGCCTGACGCCTGCGGAAATGCATGGCCTCATCAGCGGGATGCTCTGTGGCGGGAACAGCGACAGCTCATGGCAGCCGCTGCTTCACGACCTCACCAACGAAGGGTTGGCGTTCGGTCACGAGCTGGCTGAAGCGCTACGCACCATGCACGCGGTGACCAGCGATTCGCTGGAAGACGACGGTTTTCTTTTTCAGCTTTATCTGCCTGATGGCGACGACGTTAGCGTGTTCGAACGCGCCGACGCGCTCTCTGGTTGGGTGAATCACTACCTGCTGGGGCTGGGCGTGTCGCAGCCGAAGCTGGATAAAGTGAAAGGCGAAACCGGGGAAGCAATCGACGATCTGCGTAATATCGCGCAACTGGGCTACGACGAAGACGAAGACCAGGAAGAGCTGGAGATGTCGCTGGAAGAGATCATCGAGTATGTGCGCGTTGCGGCGCTGCTGTGCCACGATACCTTCACTCGCCCACAGCCGACTGCGCCAGAAGTGCAAAAGCCGACGTTACACTAAACATTATTGATTGTCGCAGAATAAGGAGATGTCATGACACAGCAAGAGTTTCTCCGTCGCCGCCAGGCACTGCTGGCGCAAATGCAGCCAGGCAGCGCGGCGCTGATTTTTGCCGCGCCGGAAGTCACCCGCAGCGCGGATTCCGAGTATCCCTATCGCCAGAGCAGCGATTTCTGGTACTTCACCGGCTTTAACGAGCCGGAAGCCTTGCTGGTGCTGATTAAAAGCGATGACACTCACAATCACAGCGTATTGTTTAACCGTGTACGCGATCTGACGGCGGAGATCTGGTTTGGTCGCCGGCTGGGGCAGGATGCGGCTCCGGAAAAACTGGGCGTAGATCGCGCGCTGGCCTTCAGTGAAATCAATCAGCAGTTATTCCAGTTGCTCAACGGTCTGGACACGATTTATCACGCGCAGGGCGAATATGCCTGGGCCGATGAAATCGTCTTCACTGCCCTGGACAAACTGCGCAAAGGTTCGCGCCAGAATCTGGTGGCCCCGTCCACGGTAATTGACTGGCGTCCGCTGGTGCACGAAATGCGCCTGTTCAAATCGGAAGAAGAGATTGCCGTGATGCGTCGCGCCGGCGAAATTACCGCACTGGCCCACACGCGCGCGATGGAGAAATGCCAGCCGGGCATGTTCGAATATCAGCTCGAAGGGGAAATTCTGCATGAATTTACCCGTCACGGTGCGCGTTTCCCCTCTTACAACACGATTGTTGGCGGCGGCGAAAACGGCTGCATTCTGCACTACACCGAAAATGAATCTGAACTGCGCGATGGCGATCTGGTGCTGATTGACGCCGGTTGTGAATACAAAGGTTACGCCGGTGACATCACCCGTACCTTCCCGGTGAACGGCAAATTTACCCCGGCGCAGCGCGCCATTTATGACATCGTGCTGGAATCGCTGGAAACCTCGCTCAAACTCTATCGCCCAGGCACCTCTATTCAGGAAGTCACCGCTGAAGTGGTGCGCATCATGATTACCGGCCTGCGCGATCTGGGTATTCTGCACGGTGAAGTCGATGAATTGATCGCGGAAAACGCCCATCGTCCGTTCTTTATGCATGGCCTGAGCCACTGGCTGGGGCTGGATGTGCACGACGTTGGTGTTTACGGTGTGGATCGCTCGCGCGTGCTGGAGCCTGGCATGGTGTTGACCGTCGAGCCGGGCCTGTACATCGCGCCGGATGCGGACGTACCCGCGGAGTATCGCGGCATTGGCATTCGTATCGAAGACGATATTCTGATTACCGCAGACGGTAACGAAAATTTGACCGCCTCGGTGGTTAAACGCGCGGACGATATTGAAGCGCTGATGGCGGCGGCGCGTCGCTTATGAGCCTGATTATTGTTGGTGGCGGGATGACCGGCGCGACGCTTGCGCTGGCGGTGTCGCAAATGACCGGCGGGCGCTTGCCCGTGCATCTGATTGAAGCGGCGGAAGTGGATTCTCTGCAACATCCGGGCTTTGATGCCCGGGCGATCGCGCTGGCGGCAGGCACGTGTCAGCAACTGGCGAAAGTCGGTATCTGGCAGGCCATCGCCAGCTGCGCGACGGCAATCAACACCGTCCATGTCAGCGATCGCGGCCATGCCGGGTTCGTTACGCTGGAAGCAGAAGATTATCGCTTGCCTGCTCTGGGCAACGTGGTGGAACTGCATGACGTCGGACAACGCCTTTTCGCGCTGCTGCGTAAAGCGCCGGGTGTTACGTTGCATTGCCCGGCGCGCGTAGCCAGCGTCAATCGCACCCAGGATGCAGTCAGCGTCACGCTTGGAAGTGGCGAGACGATCAGCGGGCAGATGCTGGTGGCCGCCGACGGTTCGCGCTCGGCGCTGGGTGAGCAGTGCGGCATTAGCTGGCAACAGGAGCCGTATCAACAGCTTGCCGTTATCGCCAATGTCACCACCGCTGTGCCACATCAGGGGCGCGCGTATGAACGTTTCACCGCGAATGGCCCGCTGGCGATGCTACCGATGTCACAAGGGCGTTGCTCGCTGGTGTGGTGCCATGCGCTGGAGAATCGTGACGAGGTGATGGGCTGGTCGGACGAACGTTTCTGCAATGAACTCCAGCAGGCGTTTGGCTGGCGTTTGGGGCGCATCACACAGGCTGGCGCACGCCATGCGTATCCGTTGTCTCTCACCACGGCGACACGTGCGGTATCACACCGTCTGGCGCTGGTGGGCAACGCGGCACAAACGCTGCATCCGATAGCCGGTCAGGGCTTCAACCTTGGTCTGCGTGACGTTATGTCGCTGGCGGAATTGCTGGCGCAGGCGTTTGACGCGGGCCAGGATATTGGCAGCTATGGGCTGCTGTGTCGTTATCAACGTCAGCGTGCGGATGATAAAGCCGCCACCATCGGCGTGACCGATGGTTTAGTGCACCTGTTCGCCAACCGTTGGGCCCCGCTGGTTGTTGGGCGTAATGTCGGTTTAATGGCGATGGAATTATTCACCCCGGCACGCGATGTGCTGGCGCAGCGTACGCTGGGCTGGGTAGCCCGTTAAGGAGTCAATGTGCAGAGTGTAGATGTCGCTATCGTTGGCGGTGGAATGGTGGGCCTGGCGGTTGCCTGTGGTTTACAGGGCAGCGGCCTGCGCGTCGCGGTGCTGGAGCAGACGTTGCCCCAGCCGCTGGCGGCCGATGCGCCTCCGGCGTTGCGTGTGTCGGCAATCAATGCGGGTAGCGAAAAATTACTGACAAGGCTGGATGTCTGGTCTTCTATTCTTGCCCATCGCGCCAGCCCCTATCACGGCATGGAAGTGTGGGATAAAGACAGCTTCGGGCGCATCGCTTTTGATGATAAAAGTCTGGGCTACGGTCATCTCGGCCATATTGTTGAGAATGCGGTGATCCACAATGCGTTGTGGGAAAAAGCGCAGCGTTGTCAGGACATTACGCTGATGGCTCCCGCTGAACTTCAGCAGGTTGCCTGGGGCGAGAACGACGCGTTTTTGACGCTGAAAGATGGCTCCATGCTCACGGCGCGTCTGGTGGTGGGGGCCGATGGTGCAAACTCCTGGCTGCGGAATAAAGCGGATATCCCGTTAACCTTCTGGGATTATAAACATCACGCGCTGGTGGCGACCATTCGCACCACTGAACCGCATGATGCTATCGCCCGTCAGGCATTCCATGGTGAAGGCATTCTGGCCTTCCTGCCGCTTTCTGATCCGCACCTTTGTTCAATCGTTTGGTCGCTGTCGCCGCAGGAAGCCGAACGGATGCAGCAGGCCGATGAGCACGTGTTTACCAAAGCGCTGAACATCGCTTTCGATAATCGTCTTGGTCTGTGTACGCTTGAGAGCGAACGTCAGGTCTATCCGCTAACCGGGCGTTACGCGCGCCAGTTTGCTGCACACCGTCTGGCGTTAGTTGGCGATGCCGCGCATACCATTCATCCGCTGGCGGGGCAGGGGGTCAACCTGGGCTTTATGGATGCGGCGGAATTGATTGATGAAGTTCGTCGTCTGCATGCGCAGGGCAAAGATATCGGTCAGCATTTCTATCTGCGCCGCTACGAGCGCAGTCGTAAGCACAGCGCGGCGATGATGCTGGCAGGCATGCAGGGGTTCCGCGAACTCTTCGCGGGCGAGAATCCGGCGAAAAAACTGCTGCGCGACATTGGCCTGAAACTCGCCGATACATTACCGGGTGTTAAACCCCAGTTAATTCGTCAGGCAATGGGTCTGAATGATCTGCCGGAATGGCTTCGTTAACTGCGTCACACTTCTGCTCCCGACGCTCTGTCGGGAGCGCTACCCTCTCGTTTGAAAAATTCTAATTTCACGCCTTATTTCGCATTAGTTTTTCTAATTCAGCATTTTTGAGATAACGAAAAACACGCCTCGTTTTCCGCACTAAATATGGTTTTATGCTAAATGTTCGTGCGCCAATGTTAATTATATGTGGTGTTATTCGCATTTTTATAGCGAATAACTCTGTAAGCTTTTGGGCTGATTTTGACCATAAGCTAATCTGATGACCCATCTTTGCTTATGGTTTACTGCCGATTTCGGTGGTAAGTTCAGGCAAAAGAGAACGTTTGCGTCGGGGCTGTTCGCAGTGTCGGCGCCGGGTTTTTTGTAATGGAAAGTGGTTGGCTTTGCTTACTCAACGAGGACAAGATGGCACAACAAACGCCTTTGTATGATCAACATGTGCAGTGCGGCGCGCGAATGGTGGATTTCCACGGCTGGATGATGCCGCTGCATTACGGTTCGCAGATTGACGAGCACCACGCGGTGCGTACCGATGCCGGAATGTTTGATGTGTCGCACATGACCATCGTCGACCTGCACGGCAGCCGCACCCGCGAGTTTCTGCGCTATCTGCTGGCAAACGACGTCGCCAAACTGACGAAACCGGGCAAAGCGCTATACAGCGGTATGCTAAACGCCTCGGGCGGCGTAATTGACGACCTTATCGTCTATTTCCTCACCGAAGAGTATTTCCGCCTCGTTGTAAACTCCGCCACCCGCGAAAAAGACCTCTCCTGGATTACCCAACACGCTGAACCGTTCGCCATTGAAATCACCGTTCGTGATGACCTGTCGCTGATCGCGGTGCAGGGGCCAAATGCCAAAGCAAAAGCCGAAACCCTGTTTAGCGATGAACAGCGTCAAGCCGTTGAGGGCATGAAACCGTTCTTTGGCGTACAGACGGGTGATTTGTTTGTGGCTACCACCGGCTATACCGGTGAAGCTGGATACGAAATTGCGATGCCGCGCGAAAAAGCCGCCGATTTTTGGCGCGCGTTGGTTGAAGCGGGTGTAAAACCGTGTGGTCTGGGCGCACGCGATACGCTGCGTCTGGAAGCCGGGATGAATTTATACGGTCAGGAGATGGATGAAGGTATCTCTCCGCTGGCGGCCAACATGGGCTGGACCATTGCCTGGGAACCTGCCGACCGTGATTTTATCGGTCGTGAAGCGCTGGAGATGCAGCGTGAAAAAGGCACCGAGCAACTGGTTGGCCTGGTGATGACCGAAAAAGGTGTACTGCGCGGTGAACTGCCGGTGCGTTTCACTGACGCTCACGGTAATGCGCTGGAAGGCGTGATCACCAGCGGGACATTCTCCCCGACGCTGGGTCACAGTATTGCGCTGGCTCGCGTTCCGGCGGGCATTGGCGAAACCGCGATCGTCCAGATCCGTAACCGTGAAATGCCGGTAAAAGTAACGAAACCTGTTTTTGTGCGTAACGGCAAGGCCGTCGCGTAATTCCCCCTTTTCTGGAGACATTTTGATGAGCAACGTACCCGCAGAACTGAAATACAGCAAAGAACATGAATGGCTGCGTAAAGAAGCCGATGGCTCATACACCGTAGGCATCACCGAACACGCGCAGGAATTACTGGGCGATATGGTGTTTGTTGACCTGCCTGATGTCGGTGCGACCGTTGCCGCAGGCGATGACTGCGCAGTCGCGGAATCCGTTAAAGCGGCGTCCGACATCTACGCGCCAATCAGCGGTGAAATCGTCGCGGTTAACGATGAACTGAGCGACTCGCCGGAGCTGGTCAATAGCGAACCGTACGCGGGCGGCTGGATCTTCAAAATCAAAGCCAGCGATGAAGCAGAAGTTGCCGCGCTGCTGGATGCGACGGCGTATGCTGCATTACTGGAAGACGAGTAACCGTTTCTCTCCCTCTCCCTCAGGGAGAGGGCCGGGGTGAGGGTGCCAATGTGCTCCTTACCCTAACCCTCTCCCTCAGGGAGAGGGCATTCTAAAATCACCGCACGTTTCAGGAACCATCGCTCATGACACAGACTTTAAGCCAGCTTGAAAACCGTGATGCTTTTATCGAACGTCACATCGGGCCGGACGCTCAGCAACAGCAGGAGATGCTGAAAACGGTTGGCGCGGATTCATTAACTGCACTGATTTCCCAAATCGTGCCGAAAGATATCCAGCTTGCCACCCCGCCGCAGGTGGGTGACGCGACGACAGAATTCGCCGCACTGGCGGAGCTGAAAGCGATTGCCGGACGTAACAAGCGCTTTAAGTCTTACATTGGCATGGGCTATACCGGCGTTCAGTTGCCGCCGGTTATCCAGCGCAACATGCTGGAAAACCCGGGCTGGTACACCGCATACACGCCTTATCAGCCGGAAGTTTCGCAGGGCCGTCTTGAGTCGCTGCTGAACTTCCAGCAGGTGACGCTGGATCTGACCGGTCTGGATATCGCCTCCGCTTCTCTGCTGGACGAAGCCACTGCCGCCGCCGAAGCGATGGCGATGGCAAAACGCGTCAGCAAACTGAAAAACGCCAACCGTTTCTTCGTGGCTGCCGATGTCCATCCGCAGACGCTGGATGTGGTACGTACACGCGCAGAAACGTTCGGTTTTGACGTGATTGTTGATGATGCCAGCAAAGCGCTGGATCACCAGGACGTCTTCGGTGTGCTGCTTCAGCAAGTTGGCACCACCGGCGAAGTTCACGATTACACGTCGCTGATGGCGGAACTGAAATCCCGTAAAGTCGTTGTAAGCGTTGCCGCTGATTTTATGGCGCTGGTGCTGTTAACCGCACCGGGCAAACAGGGCGCAGACATTGTCTTCGGCTCTGCTCAGCGCTTTGGCGTGCCGATGGGCTACGGTGGCCCGCACGCGGCGTTCTTTGCGGCGAAAGATGAATTTAAACGCTCTATGCCGGGCCGTATTATCGGCGTATCGAAAGATGCGGCGGGTAATACCGCGCTGCGTATGGCGATGCAGACTCGCGAGCAGCACATCCGCCGCGAGAAAGCGAACTCCAACATTTGTACTTCTCAGGTTCTGCTGGCAAACATTGCCAGCCTGTATGCTGTCTTCCACGGCCCGGTTGGCCTGAAACGTATCGCGAATCGTATTCATCGCCTGACCGATATCCTGGCGGCAGGTCTGCAGCAGAAAGGGCAAAAACTGCGCTTTACGCACTTCTTCGACACGCTGTGTGTAGAGGTGGCAGATAAAGCCAGCGTGCTGGCGCGTGCCGAAGCAGCGGAAATTAACCTGCGCAGCGACATCCACAATGCGGTGGGTATTACGCTCGATGAAACTACCACCCGTGATGATGTGCTGAAGCTGTTCAGCGTGATCCTCGGTGACAACCACGGCCTGAATATCGATACGCTGGATAAAGACGTGGCGCTCGATAGCCGTTCGATCCCGGCAGCGATGCTGCGTGACGACGCGATCCTGACCCATCCGGTATTTAACCGCTATCACAGCGAAACCGAGATGATGCGCTATATGCACTCGCTGGAGCGTAAAGATCTGGCGCTGAACCAGGCGATGATCCCGCTGGGTTCCTGCACCATGAAACTGAACGCGGCAGCGGAAATGATCCCGATCACCTGGCCTGAATTTGCCGAACTGCACCCGTTCTGCCCGGCAGAGCAGGCAGAAGGTTATCATCAGATGATCGGTCAGCTCTCTGACTGGTTGGTGAAACTGACCGGCTATGACGCGGTTTGTATGCAGCCGAACTCCGGCGCGCAGGGTGAATACGCGGGCCTGCTGGCGATTCGCCACTATCATGAAAGCCGCAATGAAGGGCATCGTGATGTGTGCTTGATCCCGGCATCAGCGCACGGCACCAACCCGGCTTCCGCACAGATGGCTGGAATGCAGGTGGTGGTGGTCGCGTGTGATAAGCAGGGCAACATCGATCTGGCGGATCTGCGTGCCAAAGCCGAGCAGCACGGCGAAAGCCTCTCTTGCATCATGGTGACCTACCCGTCTACCCACGGCGTGTATGAAGAGACGATTCGTGAAGTGTGTGAAATCGTGCATCAGTTCGGCGGTCAGGTTTACCTTGATGGCGCGAATATGAACGCACAGGTAGGTATTACCTCGCCGGGCTTTATCGGCGCGGATGTTTCGCACCTTAACCTGCATAAAACCTTCTGTATTCCGCACGGCGGCGGCGGCCCGGGTATGGGCCCAATCGGTGTGAAAGCGCATCTGGCCCCGTTTGTTCCGGGCCACAGCGTGGTTCAGATTGAAGGCATGCTGACCCGTCAGGGCGCGGTTTCTGCCGCACCGTTCGGCAGCGCCTCTATCCTGCCGATTAGCTGGATGTACATCCGCATGATGGGCGCAGAAGGACTGAAGCAGGCAAGTCAGGTGGCGATTCTGAATGCCAACTACATTGCCAGCCGCCTGAAAGACGCGTTCCCGGTACTGTATACCGGCCGTGAAGGTCACGTGGCGCACGAATGCATTCTCGATATTCGTCCGCTGAAAGAAGAAACCGGCATCAGCGAACTGGATATCGCTAAGCGTCTGATCGACTACGGTTTCCATGCGCCGACCATGTCCTTCCCGGTTGCAGGTACGCTGATGGTTGAGCCGACGGAATCGGAAAGCAAAGTTGAGTTGGATCGCTTTATTGACGCGATGCTGGCCATCCGTGCGGAGATCGACCGTGTGAAAGCGGGCGAGTGGACGCTGGAAGATAACCCGCTGGTGAATGCTCCGCATACACAGAATGAGCTGGTTTCTGAGTGGAACCACGCTTACAGCCGCGAAGTGGCGGTCTTCCCGGCAGGCGTGGAGAACAAATACTGGCCGACTGTGAAACGTCTGGATGACGTTTATGGCGACCGAAACCTGTTCTGCTCCTGTGTGCCGATGAGCGAGTACCAATAAGTTATTCGGCTATGCTTTTAAGGGCGCTTCGGCGCCCTTTCTTATGGGGGATATTTATGGGAATTGCACTGGTAACCGGCGCGAGTCGGGGAATTGGCAGGGCTACTGCACTGCAGCTGGCGCAGGAAGGGTACAGCGTTGCCGTGAACTATCGGCATAACGTGCAGGCAGCAGCCGACGTGGTGCGCGAGATAACCGAAGCGGGCGGTGAAGCCTTCGCGCTGCGTGCCGATATCAGCGATGAATCGCAGGTAATGGCGATGTTTGAGGCCATTGATAAACATCATCAACCGCTGGTCGCACTGGTGAACAACGCGGGCATTCTGTTCCAACAAAGCCGCGTGGAGTCGCTCACGGCAGATCGCATCAACCGGGTGCTGGCGACCAACGTGACGGGATATTTTCTCTGCTGTCGCGAAGCGGTTAAACGCATGGCG
Source organism: Pseudocitrobacter faecalis (assembly GCA_003315335.1). Classification (GTDB taxonomy): domain Bacteria; phylum Pseudomonadota; class Gammaproteobacteria; order Enterobacterales; family Enterobacteriaceae; genus Pseudocitrobacter; species Pseudocitrobacter faecalis. Next base: position 340,199 of record QNRL01000003.1, on the reverse strand, counting down.
CATCAGCATGGTGGTGTAGGTGGGGCGATTGTAAATGTCTCTTCTGCGGCGGCGCGATTAGGCGCGCCAGGCGAATACGTGGATTATGCGGCGTCGAAAGGGGCGGTGGATACCTTAACCACCGGGTTAGCGCTGGAGGTGGCGGCGCAGGGGATTCGGGTTAATGGCGTGAGGCCTGGGTTTATTTATACCGAAATGCACGCCGATGGCGGCGAGCCGGGGCGGGTTGACCGGGTGAAATCGGTATTGCCGATGCAACGTGGCGGCCAGCCGGAAGAAGTGGCACAGGCGATTGTCTGGTTGTTAAGTGATAAAGCGTCGTACGTGACGGGGAGTTTTCTTGAGCTAGCGGGCGGGAAGTAGTTCGTTGTCGGGTGGCGGCTGCGCCTTACCCGACCTACAACTTGCGGGCGGGAAATGCGTGTTTTGTTTCCCCTCACCCTAACCCTCTCCCGCAGGGAGAGGGAACCGATCGAGCATGGTCTAAAGAACTGCGCTGGTTTTTACCCTCTCCCTGAGGGAGAGGGCAGGGTGAGGGGGGGATGTTTAAAGCGTCTCGCCGTTGCTGGCAATCACCGCTTTGTACCACTCAAAACTTTTCTTGCGTGAACGCGACATGTCGCCCGTGCCGTCGTCATGCTTGTTGACGTAAATAAAGCCGTAGCGCTTGCTGTATTGGCCAGTGGTGAACGATACGCAATCGATGCAGCCCCACGGCGTGTAGCCCATTAAATCCACACCATCGTAAGTGACCGCTTTCATCATCTCTTCAACGTGCGCGCGCAGGTAGTCGATGCGATAGTCATCGTTGATGCTGCCGTCTTCCTCCACTTTGTCATACGCGCCGAAGCCGTTTTCGACAATAAACAGCGGTTTCTGGTAACGCTCGTACAGTTCACACAGGGAGTATCGCAGGCCTACCGGGTCAATCTGCCAGCCCCAGTCGGAGGCCTTCACGTGCGGGTTGGGCACGCTGCCTTCGAAGCCGGAAATGGCATCGCCGCTGCCGCCTTCCGCTTTAACCGCGTTGGTCATGTAGTAGCTGAAACCGAGATAGTCGCAGGTACCTTCGCGCAAAATGGCCTCGTCGCCGTCTTCCATTTTGATGGTAAAGCCACGGCGTTCCCACTCGTTCAGCACATATGACGGGTAGTAGCCGCGCAGCTGAACATCGGTAAAGACATAGCGTTCACGCATTGATTCCTGAGCAAACATCACGTCTTCCGGTTTGCAGGAGAACGGATAGAGCGCCACCATCGCCAGCATGCAGCCGACTTTCATTTCCGGGTTGATGCGACGCGCCGCTTTTACCGCCAGCGCACTGGCGACAAACTGGTGATGCAGCACCTGATACATGGTCTCTTCCGGATTTTCATGTTCGGTGTAGACCACGCCGGAGCAGCAGTAACCGAACAGCGGCGCGCGCCAGTTACGCTGATTATTGATTTCGTTGAAGGTCATCCAGTATTTGACCTTGTGCTTATAACGCTCGAACACAACCTCGGAGAAACGCACAAAGAAATCAACCACTTTGCGGTTCGTCCAGCCGCCGTATTCCTGCACCAGGTGCAGCGGCATCTCAAAGTGGGAGAGGGTGATAACCGGTTCGATATTATATTTCAGCAGTTCATCGAACATGTCGTCGTAGAATTTCAAGCCTTCTTCATTCGGCTGCGTTTCGTCACCTTTCGGGAAGATTCGTGTCCAGGCGATAGAAGTACGGAAACATTTGAAGCCCATCTCAGCAAACAGTTTGATGTCTTCTTTGTAATGCCCGTAAAAGTCGACGGCCTCATGGTTCGGGTAATATTTACCCGGCACGACTTCCTGAGTGATTTCGCGTGGCACGCCGTGTGCACCGCCGGTCAGTACATCGCAGATACTCGGGCCTTTACCGCCTTTATTCCAGCCGCCTTCAACCTGGTGTGCCGCGACCGCGCCGCCCCATAAAAAATCTTTCGGTAAGGTCAGTTTTTTCATTGTTGCTCTACTCACTCGTTAAGACAATTAAAGTGAGTCTAACAAAGGGCCTGGAAAAGTCACGATATAACAAATCTTGCGTCGTGGAATATGTTACATCGAAAATACACCCTGTTTTTTTATGCTAATTTCTTCGCCAGTTTACGGCCAAGAGATTCGAGAATATAAACCACCGGGATTTGCGTCGTAATATCATATACGCCGCCAATACGTGTTTGGGGGAAATGCCAGGAGAGATTAAAATCGGCGAGCTTTGCAAGACGCGAGTGCTCATGGCTGGTTATTGACATGACTTTGCAGTGATGCAGGCTAAACTGGCTGGCAAAGCGCAGGATCTCTTCCGTTTCACCGGAAACTGAAAGCACAATCGCCAACGCGTTTTTCGCCATGTCATTGGTTACCGGGAAATAGGGATCATCAATATGGTTACTGAATTTACCAATATTGGAGAAAAAACGTGCGCCGTATTTGGCGAGGGAGCCTGATGTTCCTGCGCCAACGAAAATAATACGTTCGGAGGATAATATAATATCAACGGCATCATCGAGTAATTTATCAAACTCATCATTGTTGACGCTTTTAAAAAAGCCAATAATTTCACTCGCACCGAAATTAGCCGGTTGCGGCTCGTTTTGTTCCAGATACAATTTAAAACGAACACGAAACTCAGAGTAACCGTCGCAGTTGAGCTTGCGACAGAAACGCATCACCGTGGTGGTAGAGACACCCACCGCATCGGCCAGCTCACGGATGGTCATGTACATCACTTTGTCACGGTTTTTGATAACGTAGTGATAGACCATCATTTCAAGATTATTGAGGCTGGCGACGGCGGTGTGGGTAAACATGCTCACGGTGGCGATACTCGTATAATTCATAGACCTTAAAGGAATAGTACCATGCAGCCCAACGACATCACTTTTTTTCGCCGTTTTCAGGATGACATTCTGGCTGGGCGTAAAACCATTACCCTGCGCGATGACACAGAATCGCATTTTAAAACCGGTGATATTTTACGCGTTGGGCGCTATGAAGATGATGGTTACTTCTGCACTATCGAAGTGCTGGCAACGTCGCGCATTACGCTTGATTCGCTGACAGAGCGGCACGCGCAGCAGGAAAACATGACGCTTGCCGAACTGCGTCGGGTAATCACCGATATTTATCCTGGTCAAACGACCTATTACGTGATTGAGTTCAAGCTTCTTCACGAAAACGGTGAACAAGTGTGAGGCGAATGATTATTATAACTTAATGATTTTTAATAAGTTACAAAATTACATCTTTTTATTTTAGCTAACAGGTGTTCACTGGAATCATTCTCAGTTACGCTAGGGGTGTTTAACAGATAGTGTTGTTCACCCGGAGTACGAAATGGACCAGAAACCGCTCATTAAACAGGGTTACTCGTTGGCAGAGGAAGTAGCCAACAGCATCAGCCATGGAGTGGGTTTTGTATTTGGTATTGTGGGGCTGGTGTTGCTACTGGTGCAGGCGGTGGACACCAACGCCAGCGCAATGGCGATCACCAGCTACAGCCTGTATGGCGGCAGCATGATTTTGCTGTTTCTCGCCTCGACCTTGTATCACGCGATACCACATCAGCGGGCCAAAATATGGCTGAAGAAATTTGACCACTGCGCTATCTATTTGCTGATTGCGGGCACCTATACGCCATTTTTGCTGGTGGGCCTGGATTCACCACTGGCGCGCGGGTTGATGATAGTTATCTGGAGCCTGGCGCTGCTGGGGATCTTGTTTAAGCTCACCATTGCTCACCGCTTTAAAGTGTTGTCGTTGGTGACTTACCTGACAATGGGCTGGCTGTCACTGATTGTGGTGTATCAACTGGCGATTAAGCTGGCGATTGGTGGGGTGACGCTGCTGGCAGTCGGCGGGGTGATTTATTCGCTGGGGGTAATTTTCTACGTCTGCAAACGCATCCCCTACAATCATGCTATCTGGCACGGTTTTGTGTTAGGCGGTAGCGTGTGTCACTTCCTGGCGATTTATCTTTATATCGGGCAGGCGTAATTGTTTGCCGGATGCGCTTCGCTTATCCGGCCTACAAACTGCGTCATGCCTGTCGTAGGCCGGATAAGGCAACGCCGCATCCGGCACTGACACCCTTACTCTTCCAGCGAATACGGCAGCGGCACAATGCTTAAGGTGTTGGCATCATCACGCACGCGGAAGATGCTGTCCGGTTCCATATCGTTATTCATCACCGCCTGCACCAGCAGTCGGCCATCATCAAGTTGTACCGCGGCTAAAACGGTACCGGTACGGCGCCAGTTCTCGCCCATCTTCAGTTCCAGATCTTCCCCGGCTTCCGGTACGCGGCTGGCCGTTCCCGCCAGTGACCACAAGGCACGTTTATTGGCACCCCGGAATTTGGCGCGCGCCACCATCTCTTGCCCGGTGTAACAGCCTTTCTTAAAGCTGATACCGCCCAGCGCCTGAATGTTGGTGGCCTGCGGAATGAACTGCCCACTGTTGGCTTCATCAATAACCGGAAGACCCGCTTCAATGTTCAGCGCCAGCCACTGCTGACTGTTGTTGAGCTGCGCTTCGCCGCGCAGGGCGTCAGTGACGCGCGTGGCGGTGGCTTCGTCGGTGACAAGCAGGAAGCGCTCGTCCGGGTGGGCAAACCACAACAGTGAAGTTTCGCCTTCCTGTACCAGTGGTTTGTCGGCATCCGGCAGTTCGGCAAACAGATTCGCCAACGCGGCACGCGCCTGGAAGCCCGCTACGCCCAGTAGCACCAGCGTATCGTTCGGTTCGATAACCACTTTTGAGAACACCGCGTACTTTTTCAACTGTGTCAGTTGTGCGTCGCGCAGGCTGCGGCGTTCGATCCAGGCGAATCCTTCATTACGGCGAAACAGGCGCAGGTTGCTCCACATCTTGCCTTTAGCATCGCAATGGGCCGCTAACAGATGCTGATTGACGCCCAGTTCCGCGACATCGGCGGTAACCTGGCCTTGCAGGTACTTTTCACTGTCGGCACCGGTAAGGGTCGCCAGCGCCCAGTCATCAAGTGTCATAAGCGTCAGCGGTAAACGCGCAGAAGCGGAAGGCTGACGGGGTGGAAAAGGTGTAAAAGCCATAATGATGTCCTGAATTGCTTAACGCACGGGTAGATAACTCATGGTAAAAGAGATAGTCATCAATGCAAGTGCTTTCAACAGACGATTCGTGCCCTGTCGCGCGGTTTGCGATAAGGTACGAAGGCAACCTGAAAATCCATTTTGTTTGCGTGGCTTTTCTGAATGTTGCCCGCGATTAACGAGATTGCTGTAAAGTAAGTGCAAAAAACACGTTAGACTAATGACATCGTTATGCTGGAAGGAAATTATGGACATCAATAATAAAGCCCGTATCCACTGGGCATGCCGTCGCGGTATGCGTGAGCTCGATATCTCCATCATGCCGTTTTTCGAGCATGAGTACGATTCGCTGAGCGATGACGACAAAGCGATTTTTATTCGTCTGCTGGAGTGCGACGATCCAGACTTGTTCAACTGGCTGATGAATCACGGTAAGCCGGCGGATGCGGATCTCCAGCGCATGGTGCATTTAATTCAGACTCGGAATCGGGAACGTGGTCCTGTGGCAATCTGATTTACGCGTCTCCTGGCGCTCACAATGGCTCTCTTTACTGCTCCACGGCCTCGTGGCGGCATTCATTTTGCTGATGCCCTGGCCGTTGAGCTACACCCCACTGTGGTTATTATTGCTGTCGCTGGTGGTATTTGACTGCGTACGCAGCCAACGGCGCATCAACAGCCATCAGGGAGAAATTAAACTGCTGATGGATTCTCGTCTTCGCTGGCGCGATCAGGAGTGGGAAATACTCGGGCAGCCGTGGGTGTTGAATTCAGGCATGATGCTGCGTTTGCGCAGGCTGGCCAGCCGTCGTCGTAAGCATTTGTGGATTGCGGCAGACAGTATGGATGCTGAAGAGTGGCGCGATCTGCGGCGTATCATGATGCAGCAGCCCGCGCCGAGTAAGCATTAAGAGAACTGTTCGGCCATTTCGCCAAGAATTTGTTCACACCAGTTCTGAATGCGTTCATCGCTCAGGTCGTACTGATTGGTCTCGTCGAGCGCGAGGCCGACAAACAACTGACCGTCGGCGATGACCGGTTTCGGGCTGGTGAACTCATACCCTTCGGTCGGCCAGTAGCCAATAAACTTCACGCCTTTGGTCACCAGTTTATCGTGCAGCATGCCGAGCGCGTCCAGGAACCATTCACCGTAACCTAGCTGATCGCCCATTCCATAGAGTGCAACAATTTTGCCCTCCAGATTCAGCGTATCCAGTTGTTCCCAGATGGCTTCCCAGTCTTCCTGAATCTCACCGAAATCCCAGGTCGGAATGCCGAGGATCAGCACATCGTACTGCTCCATTAACGCTGGCGCGTCATCTTTCACATTGTGCAGCGTCACCAGTTCCGGGCCGATGATGTCGCGAATTTTCTCTGCCGCCATTTCGGTGTAGCAGGTACTGGAACCATAAAAAAGGCCGATGTTCATAACGTAAAGGTCTCGATTCTTACAGTGACTATGCCCGCAGTGTACCAGAAAGCCTAAAGATTCAGGCATAATGGTGCCGATGAAACAGGCAAAGGGGCGAACGTGGAACAGGATCTCGCACGAATCGAACAATTTCTCGATGCGCTGTGGCTGGAGCGCAATCTTGCCGAAAACACGCTGAGCGCTTATCGTCGCGATCTTACCATGGTGGTCGAATGGCTGGCGCATCGTGGCCTGACGCTTGAGACCGTACAGCATGACGATTTGCAAAATTTGCTCGCAGAACGCCAACAGGGCGGGTATAAAGCCAGCAGTTCGGCGCGTCTGTTAAGCGCGATGCGCCGCTTCTTCCAGCATCTTTATCGCGAGAAAGTACGCGTCGATGATCCGAGTGCGCAACTGGCCTCACCGAAGTTGCCGCAGCGTTTACCGAAGGATTTAAGTGAAGCGCAGGTTGACCGGCTGCTGCAGTCGCCGGTAACCGATATCCCGCTGGAATTGCGCGATAAAGCGATGCTTGAGGTACTCTACGCCACCGGGCTTCGTGTCTCTGAACTGGTTGGGCTGACAATGAGCGATATCAGTTTGCGTCAGGGCGTGGTGCGCGTTATCGGTAAAGGCAATAAAGAACGGCTCGTCCCTCTGGGGGAAGAAGCGGTATATTGGGTGGAAACGTATCTGGAACATGGCCGCCCGTGGCTACTCAACGGGGTTTCGATAGACGTTCTGTTCCCCAGCCAGCGCGCGCAACAAATGACGCGTCAGACGTTCTGGCATCGCATTAAACACTATGCTCAACTGGCGGGTATCGACAGCGAAAAGCTCTCCCCGCACGTATTACGTCACGCATTTGCCACGCATTTGCTCAACCATGGCGCAGATTTGCGTGTGGTGCAAATGTTGTTAGGTCATAGTGATTTATCGACAACACAAATTTATACGCACGTGGCGACCGAGCGACTGCGGCAACTTCATCAACAGCACCACCCACGCGCGTGATGCTGACTACAAAGGACGATTTTATGAAAAAAGGTTTAGTGATGCTCACCCTGCTGGCGGCGGCTTTTTCCGCGACCACCCATGCGGATGATGCGGCTATTAAACAGTCGCTGGCTAAACTGGGCGTACAAAGCACAGATATCCAGAATGCACCGGTCGCGGGCATGAAAACCGTGCTGACCAACAGCGGCGTGCTGTATGTCACTGAAGACGGCAAGCATATCATTCAGGGGCCTATGTATGACGTCAGCGGCGCACAGCCGGTGAACGTAACCAACCAGTTGTTGATGACGCATCTCAACGCGCTGGAAAAAGAGATGATTATCTACAAGGCACCGAAAGAGCAGCACGTGATTACCGTCTTTACCGATATCACTTGCGGCTACTGCCACAAGCTGCATGAAGAGATGAGCGACTACAACGCGCTGGGCATCACCGTGCGCTACCTCGCCTTCCCGCGTCAGGGCATTCAGAGCCAGGCTGAGCAGGATATGAAAGCCATTTGGTGTGCGAAAGATCGTAACAAAGCGTTCGATGATGCAATGAACGGCAAAGGCGTTCAGCCCGCCAGCTGCGATATCAATATCGCGGATCACTACGCCCTGGGCGTGCAGTTTGGCGTTAGCGGCACCCCGGCGATTGTCCTGAACGATGGCTATGTTGTGCCGGGCTATCAGGGGCCGAAAGAGATGAAAGCCTTCCTCGACGAACACAAAAAACAGACCAGCGGTAAATAATTCGCGTGAAACCACAGATTCAACTTCGCCGCCGTGAGGCGGTTGATTCAGATTCGTTGCCTGCTGATTTGCCGCCTTTGTTGCGTCGTTTGTATGCCAGTCGTGGCGTGAAATCGGCGGAGGATCTGGAGCGCGGCCTGAAGGGCATGCTGCACTGGCGCACATTAACGGGCGTCGAAAAAGCCGTTGAGATGCTGCACGATGCGTTCGAAAAGAATCTGCGCATTATGGTGGTGGGCGATTTTGACGCCGATGGCGCGACCAGCACCGCGCTAAGCGTGCTCTCGCTGCGCGCGATGGGCTGCCATAGCGTAGAATATCTGGTGCCGAACCGCTTTGAAGACGGTTATGGCCTGAGCCCGGAAGTCGTCGATCAGGCGCACGCACGCGGCGCGCAGATGATCATGACGGTGGATAACGGGATCTCTTCACATGCAGGCGTCGATCACGCGCATGCGTTGGGGATAAGCGTGCTGGTCACCGATCACCACCTGCCGGGCGAGACGCTGCCGAACGCTGATGCGATGGTGAACCCAAACCTGGTGGACTGCCCGTTCCCGTCGAAATCGCTGGCGGGTGTCGGCGTGGCATTCTATCTGATGCTGGTGTTGTGTAATCATCTGAAGGCGAAAGGCTGGTTCGAGTCTCGCGGCATCGCGGTGCCGAAGATCGTCGAGTTCCTCGATCTGGTGGCGCTGGGTACCGTCGCCGATGTGGTGCCGCTGGATGCCAATAACCGCATTCTGACCTGGCAGGGGCTGAGCCGTATTCGCGCGGGCGTGTGTCGTCCGGGCATTAAAGCGCTGCTGGAAATTGCCAATCGCGACCCGCAAAAGCTGGTGGCAAGCGATCTCGGCTTTGCCCTTGGCCCGCGTCTGAACGCTGCCGGGCGGCTGGATGATATGTCAGTGGGCGTGGCGCTATTACTGAGCGAAAACCTCGGTGAAGCCCGCATGCTGGCGAATGAACTTGATGCCCTGAACCAGACGCGCAAAGAGATTGAGCAGGGCATGCAGGCGGAAGCGCTGACGCTGTGCGAAAAGCTGGAGCGCAGCAGCGAAACTCTGCCCGGCGGGCTGGCGATGTATCATCCTGAATGGCATCAGGGCGTGGTGGGTATTCTGGCTTCGCGCATTAAAGAGCGTTTCCATCGCCCGGTGATTGCGTTTGCGCCTGCCGGAGACGGTATGTTGAAAGGCTCTGGCCGTTCGATTCAGGGGCTGCATATGCGCGATGCCCTGGAACGCCTCGATACGCTTTATCCTGGCCTGATGATGAAGTTTGGCGGCCACGCGATGGCGGCCGGTTTATCGCTGGAAGAAGCGAAGTTTGATGAGTTCCAGCAGCGCTTTGGCGAACTGGTCACCGAATGGCTCGACCCGGCCCTGCTGCAGGGTGAAATTCTTTCGGATGGCGAACTATCCGCGCAGGAAATGACGCTGGACGTGGCGCAGATGCTGCGTGACGCGGGGCCGTGGGGGCAGATGTTCCCTGAACCGTTGTTTGATGGGCATTTTCGCCTGTTGCAACAGCGGATCGTTGGTGAACGTCATCTGAAGGTGATGGTGGAACCCGTAGGCGGTGGCCCGCTGCTGGACGGCATTGCGTTCAACGTTGATACGACCTGTTGGCCGGATAACGGCGTGCGCGAAGTTAAGCTTGCCTATAAGCTCGATATCAATGAGTTTCGCGGAAACCGCAGTTTGCAGTTAATCATCGACAATATCTGGCCAATTTAGCGCCAGTAATCGCTATAAATAAGGGCGCAGATCCGGTAAAATCTCGCCCTTATAACCGCATTTTGACAAGTCCATTAAAAGAAAACAGACCATGTTTGAAATTAACCCGGTAAATAACCGCATTCAGGACCTCACGGAGCGCTCTGACGTTCTTAGGGGGTATCTTTGACTATGATGCCAAGAAAGAGCGTCTTGAAGAAGTAAACGCCGAGCTGGAACAGCCGGACGTCTGGAACGAACCTGAGCGCGCACAGGCGCTGGGTAAAGAGCGTTCCTCTCTGGAAGCCATCGTCGATACGCTGGATCAAATGTCTCAGGGGCTGGAAGATGTTTCCGGTCTGCTGGAGCTCGCTGTAGAAGCCGATGACGAAGAGACCTTCAACGAAGCCGTTGCGGAACTCGATACCCTGGAAGAGAAACTGGCGCAGCTTGAATTCCGTCGCATGTTCTCCGGTGAATATGACAGCGCCGATTGCTACCTGGACATCCAGGCAGGCTCCGGCGGCACCGAAGCGCAGGACTGGGCCAGCATGCTTGAGCGTATGTATCTGCGTTGGGCCGAAGCGCGCGGCTTCAAAACCGAGATCATCGAAGAATCTGAAGGTGAAGTTGCGGGTATCAAATCCGTCACCATCAAGATTTCCGGTGATTACGCGTACGGCTGGTTACGTACTGAAACCGGCGTTCACCGCCTGGTGCGTAAGAGCCCGTTCGACTCCGGTGGCCGTCGCCACACCTCTTTCAGCTCTGCGTTTGTTTACCCGGAAGTGGATGACGATATTGATATCGAAATCAACCCGGCTGACCTGCGCATCGACGTGTATCGCGCGTCCGGGGCAGGTGGTCAGCACGTTAACCGTACGGAATCTGCGGTACGTATTACCCACATTCCAACCAACACGGTAACGCAGTGCCAGAACGACCGTTCTCAGCACAAGAACAAAGACCAGGCCATGAAGCAGATGAAAGCGAAGCTTTATGAACTGGAAATGCAGAAGAAGAACGCGGAGAAACAGGCGATGGAAGACAACAAGTCTGACATCGGCTGGGGTAGCCAGATTCGTTCTTATGTCCTGGACGACTCCCGCATCAAAGATTTGCGTACCGGTGTAGAAACCCGAAACACGCAGGCGGTGCTGGACGGCAGTCTGGATCAATTTATCGAAGCAAGTTTGAAAGCAGGGTTATGAGGAACCAACATGTCTGAACAACACGCACAAGGTGCTGACGCGGTAGCTGACCTTAACAATGAACTGAAAGCGCGCCGCGAGAAACTGGCAGCACTGCGCGAGCAGGGGCTCCCGTTCCCGAACGATTTCCGCCGCGATCACACCTCAGACCAACTGCACGCTGACTTCGACGCGAAAGAGAACGAAGAGCTGGAAGCGCTGAACATTGAAGTGTCTGTCGCTGGCCGCATGATGACCCGTCGTATTATGGGTAAAGCTTCTTTCGTGACCTTACAGGACGTGGGTGGCCGCATCCAGCTGTACGTTGCTCGTGACGATCTGCCGGAAGGCGTGTACAACGAGCAGTTCAAGAAATGGGATCTCGGCGATATCCTCGGCGCGAAAGGTAAACTGTTCAAAACCAAAACTGGTGAACTGTCTATCCACTGCACCGAGCTGCGTCTGCTGACTAAAGCCCTGCGCCCGCTCCCGGACAAATTCCACGGTCTGCAGGATCAGGAAGCGCGCTACCGTCAGCGTTACCTGGATCTCATCTCTAACGATGAATCTCGCAATACGTTCAAAATTCGCTCGAAGATCCTGGCTGGCATCCGTCAGTTCATGGTGAACCGCGACTTTATGGAAGTGGAAACACCGATGATGCAGGTGATCCCAGGCGGTGCTTCTGCCCGTCCGTTCATCACCCACCACAACGCCCTGGACCTGGACATGTACCTGCGTATCGCGCCGGAACTGTACCTGAAACGTCTGGTGGTTGGCGGCTTCGAGCGCGTCTTCGAAATTAACCGTAACTTCCGTAACGAAGGCATCTCAGTACGTCATAACCCAGAGTTCACCATGATGGAACTCTATATGGCGTACGCGGATTACAAAGATCTGATCGAACTGACCGAATCTCTGTTCCGCACCCTGGCGCAGGATATTCTCGGTACCACTGAAGTGCCTTATGGCGAAGAAACCTTCGACTTCGGTAAACCGTTCGAAAAACTGACCATGCGCGAAGCGATCAAGAAATACCGTCCGGAAACGGATATGGCGGATCTGGATAACTTTGACTCTGCAAAAGCGATTGCCGAAAGCATCGGTATTAAAGTTGAGAAGAGCTGGGGTCTGGGCCGTATCGTGACCGAGATCTTCGAAGAAGTGGCCGAAGCGCACCTGATTCAGCCGACCTTCATCACCGAATACCCGGCAGAAGTCTCTCCTCTGGCGCGTCGTAATGACGTGAACCCGGAAATCACTGACCGCTTCGAATTCTTCATCGGTGGCCGTGAAATCGGTAACGGCTTTAGCGAGCTGAACGATGCAGAAGATCAGGCGCAGCGCTTCCAGGATCAGGTTGATGCGAAAGCCGCGGGCGACGACGAAGCGATGTTCTTCGACGAAGACTACGTGACTGCGCTGGAGCACGGCCTGCCACCGACTGCGGGTCTGGGTATCGGTATCGACCGTATGGTGATGCTGTTTACCAACAGCCACACCATCCGCGACGTGATCCTGTTCCCGGCGATGCGTCCGGTGAAATAAATCACTGAGAGGTGAAAAAGCCCCGATGTGTGAGCATCGGGGCTTTTTTTTACCCCTCACCCCGGCCCTCTCCCCAAGGGAGAGGGGGAAAACAGCGAAGATTTCAACCACTTGCACAATCTGTTCCCTCTCCCTAAGGGAGAGGGTTAGGGTGAGGGTGAAAACCGCACCAGCTTATCCCGCGCTTCTTGCGAACGATACTGCAACACCATCCACGGACTGAACGCCCACGGAGTGGCCGCCAGAGCCTGAAAAAGCGCATCTAATGAAACCCAGTGGCTATCCATTACTTCGTCCGGGTTCAAGGCAACGGTATTGGTAAGCCTCGCCGCATACACCGGGCAGACTTCGTTTTCCACGATGCCGCTGGCGTCGGTTTCGCAATAACGAAATTCAGGATAAACCGGGTTGATACTCGTAAGTTCGGCCCCCACTTCAAACCGGCAGCGGCGCGTAATCGCCTGCTCGAAGGTTTCACCTAATTGAGGATGACCACAAACAGAGTTCGTCCAGACACCAGGCCAGGCTTTTTTGTCGAGCGAACGGCGGGTGATCAGAACCTGACCTTCGTTATTGAAGATCCAGCAGGAGAAGGCGAGGTGGAGAGGCGTGTGGGCGGTATGTACGGCATATTTTTCCGCCGTGCCAACCGATTCACCTTTTTCATTCAGTAAAATGACGTGTTCTTGCCCTTTCATCACGGCTCCCGATAGCGAATTCCAATACGCCGGATGGCGCTGCGCTTATCCGGCCTACGAATATTACTCCGTAGGCCCGGTAAGCGAAGCGCCACCGGGCACAGCGATTATACCTCAAGCTTAGGCGAACAAACTGGCCCACAGTGCGGAAATCGGCATAACCAGAATTAAGCCTGGCAGCATATTGGCGACCGGGAACGCTTTGAGATTACAGATGCGTAACCCGGTGGCGACCATAATCAACCCGCCTGCACAGGAGAAATCGGCCATCATATCCGGTGTAATCAAATGCAGGATATGCACCGCCAGCACTGCCAGCGCAACCTGAACAGCAATCAGCGGAATGCCAATCGTCATCACCGAAAATCCGAGCATGGTGGCAAAAATTGCCGCAGTGAATAAATCGAGCACGGTTTTAATGTAGAGAATCGACGGATCGCCGGTCATCCCTTCATGCATCGCACCGAAAATACCGGTACCGCTGGCGCAGAAGAGCACCAGAATCGCGACAAATTTCTCGGTGAACTCGTCGTGCGTTAAGCCCTGAACCGGCGGGAAGATGCGATTGATAAGTCCGCGCGTGCTGCCTGCGGCTTTACCAATCTGTTTTTCGAGGAAAAATATTTCGCCAATCACCGCGCCGATAACCATCGCCAGCACCACGGCGGGCATGAATTTCACCTTGATGACCAGATTGATACCAAGGCCTACCGAGCAAAGCCCGAAGGTCAGCGGCAGCGCCGTTTTAACGCGATCGGGAATATGCGTCCCGATGACCGATCCGAACAGGCCGCCGACGATCACCGCCGCGCCGTTCACATAGGGGCCAATTAACATGGAAGTGTCCTGATAGAGTTATTCAGTGTGGCTAAGAGATCCTTCGCCCCAGCGCGGAAGATCGTTAATATCAAAATCAAACAGATCGAGAGCACGGCTGACGCTATGAGTAACGATCTCGTCAGCCGTTTGTGGCCGCTGATAAAGCGCAGGTACCGGCGGGAAGATAATGCCGCCCATTTCGGTCACCGCGCCCATATTGCGAATATGGCCGAGGTTAAGCGGCGTTTCTCGCGCCAGCAGCACCAGACGGCGGCGCTCTTTGAGCACCACGTCTGCCGCCCGCGTCAGCAGATTGTCGGTCAGGCAGTGGGCGATAGCGCCCAGTGTTCTCATTGAACAGGGGGCAACAATCATCCCCGCCGTTTTAAATGAACCGCTGGAAATCGCCGCGCCCAGATGACCAATCGGGTGAACGACGTCCGCCATGGCGAAGACATCCTCCAGGCGGTAATCCGTCTCCAGCTGGCAGGTTTTCTCCGCCCCTTTCGAGACAACGAGATGAACCTCAACGTCCAGTTTCTGCAACAGTTCCAGCGCTTTCACGCCGTACTGGAACCCGGAGGCGCCGCTAATGCCGACAATCATGCGTTTCGTGGCCACGGTGTTCTCCTTATTCGAAGTCCGGCAGGAAGCGTTTCACATCGACTTCTTTGAATTTCGAGCGTTCAAAGTGACTTTTCAGATGGAACGGTACGGTGCAGTCAAAGATAGTTTTGCAAGACATCCCCTGTTGCAGAATGCTCGGGCTGTATGCAGGAACCTGAGATGGATCGAGCGGGTGGCAACGTACGCCCGGAATGGTGACGGTGTCCACGTCGCCCTGATAGCGCGTCTGCATCGCCCACAGCACATCATCGCTATCGAAAATATCGACATCTTCATCCACCAGAATGACGTGTTTCAGTTCCGGGAAAGCGGAGAAGGCGAGCAGAGCAGCCTGGCGCTGACGACCTTCATCGACGGCGGCGGATTTTTTAAATTGCATCACCGCCAGCAGTTTGCCGCCGCCTGCGGTATGCGCAAAGACGTTCAGCAATTTACCCGGCATCGCGCGTTCAACCATATCGAGGATGCTTGCTTCGGTCGGAATACCCGCCATGTTCACGTGTTCCTCGCCAGGCCCAACGGTGGTGCGCCAGATTGGGTTTTTACGGTGCGTTACCGCTTTCACTTTAATCACCGGAATCGCTTCTTTGGCTTCGCCGGTGTAGCCAGGGAATTCCGGCATTGCTTTGCCGGTGTTAGTGTTCTGGTCTTCACGCACGCGCACGTTAGGTAGCAGTTCGCCTTCGATGATGATTTCCGCGTGGGCGATCGCTTTCTCGTTGATGGTTTTACACTGTACCATTTCAACGGCATGACCGCGCAGCGAACCGGCGATGCTCAGTTCATCGAAGCCCAGTGGCGTGGTTGGCGGCTCGAAGCAGGCGGCAATTTCAATCGCCGGGTCAACGCCGATGCTGATAGAAATCGGCAGTGGTTTGCCCGCGGCTTCGGCTTTCATGCGGAACGCATCAATATGACGGCCTGGAGTGAGCCACATTGAAAGCTCATCTTTACTTTGCACGCATAAACGGTGAATGGTGATATCCGATTCATGCGTTTGCGGATCTGAGGCGTAGCACAGCCCCATGGTGATATACGGGCCGGCATCTTCTTCAGTATTGGTCGGCGCAGGCAGCAGTTTGCGCAGGTCGAAACCGGCGTCGGTAGCGAGGTGAACCACTTCCTGACCTACAGCAGGTGCGGTAGTCAGAACGGGCGCGATTGGCGTCTGTACGGAATCTTTCAGCAGATGACCCAGACGTTCCGGCGGGCAGTTCAGGAAGTGGCTGACGCGGTGACGGGAACCGTTAAGGCCAATGGCGACGCTGATATCGTTAAAGCCTTTAATTTTGTTGAACATCATTACCGGGCCATTTTTGCGGGTTGGACGCTGGCAGGTTCCGCCTGCGCCAACATAGCGGTAAACACCGGAGAGTTCCGCGTGCGGGTCAACTTCGGTATCGGTTTCAACATATTCGCCTGGCAGCGTTTTCAACAGCGCCAGCGCGGAGCGTAGGTCATGAACCTTACTTTTCATTGTGCTATTCCTGTGAGTAAGCAGTAAAACTGTCTGCGGTTACCCTAATCCCCAACAGAAAAAGGGACAAATACCGTTTAGCTGCGTCTGAGTAGATCAAAAAAGTGTGAGGCAGGTGTGGTGGCTGACGTACACTAGCCTTCAGGACGTTGGCGAGGAGGACGGTTTCGTGGATTTAAAACGATTACGCTATTTTTGTCGGGTAGTGGAGCAAGGCTCGATAAGCCAGGCGGCGAAAGTGCTGAATATGGCGCAACCGCCGCTCAGTAAACGTATCCAGGAGCTGGAGGATGAGCTGCAAACACCGCTCTTTACCCGTCGGGGTAATCGAATTGAGCCGACAGAGGCAGGATTTTTCCTTTATCGCAAAGCCTGCGAGATTTTGCGTCAGGTGGAAGACACCGCGCGAGAAACCATGGAGATCGCGCAAAAAGATCATCCGCAGTTTCGTCTTGGCTTAACGCACCTATTCCAGTCCTACTTCAAACCACTTTTGCTGGCGCTGTATGAGCGCAATCCCAACATTGAGGTGAATATCTCGGTCACCGATTCCAGCCATCTGGAGATGCTGCTCAATGAAGGTGCGATTGATTTAGCGCTAATTCAGCGACCCTATCGCAGTGAAGGGTTTGATTTTGTCTCCTTTGATCCCATCAAGCTGGTGGCGGTTATCAGCAAAAAATGTTTGCCCCAGGCACCCGCGAACCCTTTCGACTACACGGCGCTGGCTGACTTTCCGCTGGTATTGCTGCATCGGGCGAAAGATTCCGGCACTTACGAGATGCTTATCGATCTGTTCAGGAAGGCGGGGGTAAACCCGAATGTGATTATGCATATCACCCAGCCGGGCATGATCCTCGATTGGCTCGAATCGGGGCTGTCTGCCGCCACGCTGCTACCCTCATCGGAAGTGGACTTGACGCGCTTATCCCACTGCCACGTGGTTGATGTCTTCCCCTCGCCGCAGGTTTTCTATCCCGCGCTGGTGAAAATGCCCGCCGCGAACTGGGTACCGGAAGTGATGGAGTTGGTGGCGGAAGGGTATCCTTTTAACTCTCCTCCTTCTGTCTGAGATATTGGCATCCGCCATCAGCCTGCTATCATAGGCGACCTGACCGAACTAACCTGAGGACGATGTTTTGCTAGCAGGATGCCTGAGTACCCAGCCAATGCGTTTTTTACTGTGCCTGTTCCTCGGCGTGGTGCTGGTGGGCTGTTCCGGGAGCAAATCGGGCTCCGGCAGCTATGATGGTTCGGTCTACACCGTAAAACGTGGCGATACCCTGTCGCGTATCTCCCGCGCCACAGGCACCAGCGTGGCTGAGCTGGCGCGTCTGAACGGCATCAAACCGCCTTACATTATTGAAGTGGGGCAAAAGATTAAAACCGGAAGTGCATCCAAACTTCTCGGCAAAAAGCCAACCAGCACGGCAAAAGTCACACCGTCCTCCGCCGTGCCGCAATCATCATGGCCGCCGGTGGGGCAACGCTGCTGGCGCTGGCCGACCAGCGGGAAAGTCATCATGCCGTACTCCACCGCAGATGGCGGTAACAAAGGTATCGATATTTCCGGCAGTCGTGGTCAGCCGGTTTACGCCGCAGGGGCAGGGAAGGTGGTCTACGTCGGCAACCAGCTGCGTGGCTACGGCAATCTGATCATGATTAAACACAGCGAAGATTACATCACCGCTTACGCGCATAACGACACGCTGCTGGTGAACAACGGGCAAAGCGTGAAGATAGGTCAGAAGATTGCCACCATGGGCAGCAGCGATGCTGATTCCGTGCGACTGCACTTCCAGATCCGCTACCGCGCGACGGCGATTGATCCACTGCGCTACTTACCGCCGCAGGGCAGTAAGCCTAAGTGCTAAAAGACTATTTTATCGCCAGTCAGTGGCGATGAGGCTTGCCAGCGAGGGCATAAGGTTTATAATGCTCCTCGCACACGCCGAAGCGGGCGTAGTTCAATGGTAGAACGAGAGCTTCCCAAGCTCTATACGAGGGTTCGATTCCCTTCGCCCGCTCCAAATTCACTTCTCCTGAAGTCTACTCAAATCAACCAAACCCTGCAATCACAAGGCATTAGCCAGTATCTCTGTATTCTGACGTAAACTAACGTCTACTCAAATCTATACATTCATGTGCATAGTAATGCGTATAGCTCGTGCTCTACACTTTGGAACTATACACAATGCCCCTCACAGACCTTGAAATCAGGCGCTCTAAGCCGCGTGAGAAGTCCTATACACTCAACGATGGCAATGGGCTGTCTCTGCTCATCGAGCCGAACGGATCTAGAGGATGGCGTTTTCGCTACCGTTTCGATGGTAAGCCCAAGATGATTTCGTTGGGCAGGTATCCGGATGTAACTCTCAATGATGCTAGGCGCAAACGTGATGATGCCCGTAGGTTGGTTGCTGGCGGCATAAATCCCAGCGATGTACGCAAAGAAGATAAGCTGGCGAAGCTGAGTCGCAATCAAAATACCTTCGAGGCAATTGCCCGTGAATGGTACGCCAAGCGCATAGACCGTTGGTCTGAATCCTACGGCGAAGAAATGATGAAAACCTTCGAGGCTGATGTATTTCCGTTTATCGGGCAGCGTCCTATTGCCGATATCAAACCGATGGAGCTCATGTCAGTTCTTTCTAAGCTGGATGAAAGAGGAGCGACAGAAAAGTTGAGAAGGTTAGGCAGCGTTGCGGAGAGGTGTGGAGATACGCGATTGTTACTGGTCGAGCTGATTATAACCCAGCACCGGATCTGGCCAGCGTGTTCGCCCCTCATAAGAAAGAGCATTACGCTTTTCTCACCAGTGACGAACTTCCCGAATTCTTCCGTACGCTGAACACGTACAGCGGCAGTTCGGTTGTAAAGTTGGCGATGCGCTTGCAGATTCTTACCGGCCTACGGCCTGGCGAATTACGCCAGGGAGAGTGGATTGAAATCGATTTTGATAAACGTCTATGGGAAGTACCACCTGCGCGCATGAAAAAGCGTCGACCTCACTGCGTCCCTTTATCCGACCAAGCGATCGCTATCTTGGAGCAGTTACGCCTCGTCACCGGCAATTATCGGTTCATTTTCCCTGGTAGGATTCAGCACAGTAAACCAATGAGCGAGATGGCGATGAACGTCTTGATACGTCGAATTGGATATGCGGGAAGAGTAACCGGGCACGGTTTCCGGCACACCATGAGTACCATCCTGCACGAACAGGGCTACAACACCGCGTGGATAGAAACGCAGCTGGCACACGTCGACAAAAACTCTATTCGAGGAACGTACAACCACGCCCAGTATCTGGATGGCCGCCGCGAAATGCTCCAGTGGTATGTCGACTATATGGAGGCCTTGGAAAACGGCGAAAATGTAGTGCATGGAACGTTTGGAAAAAGCGCTTAACTGTATGTATAGACAGTGCTAATTAACAGTAGTTTCAGTCAGAAAATTATATTCAATTCATACATAACTGAAACCTTTACCATTTAGTCCTTAACTGAAAATTTCATATACGGATAAGACGAGAAGATAATTCACCAACGGAACGCAATGGTATCGGCTTATATTATTATAGAAGCAGAAAATAATTTACCAAATGATGTTGCCATTGGAGGTGTGACCTTTAGCGCTTCTAATAAGATTAAAATCGACTATGCCATAGGGATAAACTTTTATAATTTCCAATACGACATTCAAACTTAAATTTAACTTTTCCTCTGCTGTTTTTGTACGCAATACAATATTGGATGAACCTTTTATTTTAGCACTTGGATAAATAAGTCCATCAATATCGGGGTGTTTGTTTAGAAGTAACCGGCTAAAGATTCTTGAGTATATGTAATTTATACTGCTTGCATTGATGCTATTCAACAGTTCAGCAGAAAATGCATCCATATACAAAAAAGATAACAAGGCATGTATATCATTCTTACCTAATCGGCCAGTTAGTTTTCTAATTTCATCAGATAACGCCGATGAAATGGTACTATTCCCATGGTAGGAATTGTAAATTTCACCTATTGCAAAGCATCTTATACCATGTTCTGCTTTTTCTGGTAAGTTAAAATGGGCCACTTGAATATAGTCGCCTTCTTTGGCGTTAATTTCCGCAATTGCAGTCCCTAGACTATATGAACCGTAAAAAATCGCTTTTCCTTTTTCATTCATTCGCCCAATTTGACATTTTTCTGGCGGAGGAGGATATATTTCACTAATATTACTGAACCCATTGCGGTCATAGCATTTCCTTGCCCTGAATATTGGCCTGTCATAGCCAAATGTAAAATTAATCCCACCGTAAACACCCAAGTACCAGCTTAGTAATTCTTCTATTTTTTCTGGTTTTTGTGTGCTTAAAACATCATTACGGAACCGATCGAGGATTTTAAGTTCAACAACTTTTACTTTTTTATTCATGAAGAATCTCTGCTGTATTATATTATAAACTATAATTTGAATGAGACTTATAAATTATATAATAATCATAGGGTTATAATCGGAATTAATTGAGTTGTCAATATTTTTTGGTTGTTATTATGAAGTGCAATCGTTACTTTTAGCTAAATCGGTTAGTACCAGATAGTGTTTGATAGATTGTAGTGTATGGGATTGAACAGTGCTTTTGCGAGGAAAGACCACTCTGATTTAATTTATGTTTTTGATAAAAAACACTTTTTATAAATTAGATTAGAGTGGTGAATTTTTTTTGTTCTCTATTCTTAGTGAATGTAATAAAGAAAACTTATTGAAATCATTATCCAAATTAATAATAGTGTTAACTTCAAAATAGAGCTGGTGTGGAAATATATTTTGCGGATGGTATTATTTAAGTGTGTATTTTTTTGTTTGATTCAACGGAAATTGCTGTGGTTTTTTCCTGAAGCTCAACTTGCCAATGAGCAATTGAAAGTTGTGTTTTCTCAGGTTTTCTATATGTCCATAAATCAATCAAATATGATGTTATATAAACTAAAGTTGAGAAGGTAACTAGCAAAATGAAAAAATTATTTTTATTCGTATCGGGAAAGACAACAAAGTATATTCCTTCAGCTAATAATAGCCATACGCCTAAAAACAAGAAGTAAAGTATACTGTTTAGCTTAGATATGGAGTGTCGTTTTAATTTTTTATTTACTAATGTACTGTAAATTCTACCAGAGAAAAGAGGCTCTAATAAGCTTACATGATATTCCCAATTCTTTTGCCAACATTCACCGCCTCTAATAATCTTAGATGAAATTATTGTTATAAGTACGCCTAATATGGCAACACTAGCAACCAACCCCAAAAGAGCATTACTTCCGCCTGAGTCGGTGGGTGGTCTGTAATATGCTGCAAGCAACACACCAGTTACAGTTATTAGGGACGCTATAAGAGTCCCTACATAAGCTGTTCTCTTCCAATAAAGCTCTATTTCGAATTTACGAATATCATACGCTTTATCATATGATTCTTTTAATGCGTCTAAATCTCTATTTGTTAAAAATTCTTTGTTAGGATCATTAAGGATTTTCTTTATATACAGGTTTGCAGTCTTTTCTTGAAAGTAAGTTTGAACAATCTTATCTTTATTTTTTTATCTAATTTTTTCTCAGTGCTGCTACTTTTTAGCACAGTCAATCCCCGATTTAGCATGTTACTGCTCCTTTAACTTCACATGTTTAAGATATGATAGTAGCGTGCGATTAATATAAATCTACCACAGCTTTTACTAGTTTACAGTCTCTCAAAGATAATTATCAGTTTTAAAATGACGGTAGAACACAGATTTTAGCTTTTTGAACAGTCGTTTTTAAGGCATTGATCTGTGAGGCTTTATAAGCATCTGCCATACTTGCTAGCTGCTACTCACTGGTATCTTGTAAGTAGTTAATGATCGCGGGTTGCTTAATGAAAACAACTAAATCAAAACTAGCACACTCCGTGTTCAGTAGCTAAGCACAATGAAAAGTTAGATGTGTATAGGAATGTGTATAGAACTGAACTTATAACTTTGATACTAGCTGTAATTTAAGGGGTTAAAGAGGGTTGTATTGTTCCCTTCGCCGCTCCAGACCCAACATTTTTACTCATTTCACAGTACCTTCTTTCTCTTCCCTGACGCTTGTTTATCTACCCCTTTCGCCATCGCCGCGCCGATTTCCGCACACACCACCAACCCCTGCACAAACGGTCTGTCATGCATCAGCCACGGCAGTGCGCCAAAAGCGATTCGCCCGCGCACGCTATCAGGCGCCTGCAAGGTATAGTCGTCACCCACGTCCGGGATGTCATCGCCGCAGGCTAAAAGCTGTTTGCGCAGCGTGGGGAAGGGAAGGTCTTTGGTTTTCAGCGCCTTCTGACCGCGAGCGTCGATAAACACGTCAAATTCATAGCGCGCGTCATCGGTGGTAATGATCGTCAGGCCGTCGTTGACCTGCATCTCATAGTCGTTCCCCAGCGCCCGAATATGAATCAGCCCGGCTTCACGCAGCGCCAGCAGGCGGCGGATGGATTCCGAGGGAATGGCGGCATAGTTGTCGATGAAAACACGTGCCAGACCTTTTTTGAAACGTTTACTCTCCTGCTCACTCAGATGCGGGACAATCTCTTCTACCACTTCATGTAGCCGCAAAATGGTGTAACGCCAGGGCACCGTGTGTTTTTCGCGCTTATTGCGTTCCACTTCTTCCAGGTTGTCCTGTGCCCAGTAAAACGGATCGTGTTTTTTGCGATCGGCAAACCAGGCATCGGCCAGCGTGTCGGCGTTAAGATTATTTAAGCCAATTTCAGCCGCCCACTGCGGATCTGCCCGTTCCAGTTCCGCGACGATGAGTTGAAATACCCTGTCCAGCAGGCCATCACTGCCTTTGGCGATTTCATCTGCAATCGTTTTTTCCGTCACGATGGTCAGCGGTTCATAGGGAAGGGGGCAGTAAAAATCAGCTTCGGGCAGGATCCCGGTGCGTGACATCAGCGTTAGCTGGAGCGCCTCGCTCCCGGGATTAAGGCGGAAGCTCACCGTTTTGCCTTCGTCAGTGATGAATTTCCCATGCTGCGAAACGACGGCCATTGCCGCATCAAGGCCGCTCAGCGATGCGCCCATAATACCGACGCGACAGGGCTTGATGTGTGCATCCATCAGGCCAGTCCACGGACTAGGGAAAAAATCGCGCGGCGTGTCATCGTCTTCAGGCCACATGTGGCCGGTAGCGATCACCGCATAATCAAAGGGTTCCGGGATCTTGCTATTTTCGGCCCACAGCTGCACACCATCCCCAGTGACCTCAATATCAGCGATCCTGCTCGCTTCTCGCACCGAGACGTCAAATCCTGAATGCCGCGCTTTTTCGACCAGCGCCAGAAAGCGGTCACGGTAATAATCACCGAGGATCACACGCGGCAAAAATTGCCGGTCGTGCAGCGATTCGCGTTTAATCGCAAAGCGCGCCAGGTAGCTGTCGCTTTGTTGACGTAGCCAATCCAGATAAGTGATAAAAATCGGCGGGATCTCAATGCTGGCGATATTCGCCAGCATCAGCGTGGCATTATTATCATCGTTGTAGGGCATGCCGACACCCGCTTCTTCAGCCTGCTCGAAGAGCGTAATCGCAAGTGGTTCGCCGCGCTCAATAAGCGCGTGGAAGGTGTAAATTCCGGTCGGGCCGACGCCCACAATCGCAACGTTTTTCATAATCATCCTGAAAAAGAAACACAGTGATAAGTCTGGTCGAAAAAGGCGATTGCGCCAAACCCGGCGGCGGAAATTCAGAAGAAGGAAAACGGCACCGGGCGGTGCCGTTGAGGGAGATCAGAAGTTATAGGTGCCGCTGACCGAGAAGTTTCGCGGCGCGCCGTACACGCCATACGTGCCGAGATAGTCGTAATACTCTTTGTCGAACAGGTTATTCAGGTTGGCCTGAAGGGTAAAGTTTTTAGTGACCTGATAGCGGCTGAAGAGATCGACCACCGCATAGCCACCCTGTTTAATACGCGTGTCGCCATTCGGCCCGGCAATGTCCTGCCAGGTTTTATTCTGCCAGCGCACGCCGCCGCCGACCGCCAGTTCAGGCAGCATCGGCAATTGATAGCGGGTAAACAATTTCGCCGTAGTGCGCGGTTGCTCCGGGTTCACTGCCACGCCATCGCCATCTTCCGCGATATAGCGGGATGCGCCGAAGGTGAGCTGCCAGCGGTCTGTCAATGCGCCGTTAATCTCAAATTCCACGCCTTTACTCACGGTGCCATCCACCGATTTATACGCCGTCTGGCCGCCGGAGCCCGGAATGGTTTGCCCAGTGCTGACCGCAACTTTGTCCTGCTCGGTGCGGAATACGGCAAGCGTCGCGGTCAGGCGGGTGTTGAACCAGTCACCTTTCACGCCAGCTTCATAACTTTTGCCAGTGGTTGGGTCGAGGAACTCACTGTTGGCGTTGCGCTTGCTGGTTGGCTGGAAGATGGAGGTATAGCTGGCATAGGCCGACCACTCATCGTTGATGTCATACACCAGGCCTGCATATGGCGTGACATCATCGAATTTGCTGTCGCGGGTTTCGTCCGGTTTGCGCTCCAGATTGTAATGGGCGCTCCACTCCGTCCAGCGCACGCCGAGGATCAGGTTAAGCGGGTCGGCCAGCGAGAGGCGCGTCGCGGTGTAGAGCGATTTCTGGCGGATGATATCGCGCTGATACAGCGCCCAGTCAGACCACTCCGGATACGCCAGTTTGCCGTCATAGTTGTGAATATTGCCGACATCCATCAATCCGTAGTTATCGGTAACCGGATACGCGTTGTCGTAGTTGTTGCGCTGACGGCTGTAGCTGCCGCCGAACATTATCTGATGCTGGCGGCCAAACAGTTCATAACCCCCGCGCACAAAGGCATCCACTGAATCCTGTTTACGCTCGCCACGGTTCCAGCCGCCCCATGCGCCCTGGTAAAGTGCGCTGTTGTACAGGCCGGTATTGTTATCCGGGAAGCCGTCGATATACATCAGGCGGCTATCGAAATTGGTTTCCGCATGCATGGCGTTCACCTTCGCCTCCCAACCGTTGTCGAAACGTTGGGTCAGGTTGGCGAATACGCGCGACGTATCCTCATTGGAGTAAGTCCAGTCAGCGGCGGTATTGAATTCACGGCGGAAATCGGTGCGGCTGCCGTCGCTCCACAGGGAAGGGAAGCCGCCCCAGGTTGGGCTGTCTTCTTCGCTCTTCTGATAATCGTAAGCCAGAGAGAGGGTGGTGGAGTCTGTGATATCGGCATCCACCACGCCGGTGATGAATTTTTTGCGGTAATGATTGCGCTCAAGCCAGCTGTCATTGTCCTGATACCCGGCAATCACGCGGCCACGTACGTCACCGGATTCGCTCAGCGGGGCCTGTAAATCCAGCACATAACGTTGTTTATCCCAGCTACCGTAAGTCGCGGAAGCGGAGCCTTTAAATTCGCGGCTGTCGGCGTGCTTACGCACCATGTTGACGTACGCCGATGGGTTGCCCGTACCACTCATCAAACCCGCTGCGCCACGCACCACCTCAATGCTCTCAAAAATCGCCGTATCACCCGCTGTGTCGCCAAAATTCCAGCGATCGTCGAGGAACGTCGGCATATCGTCGAAGGCAAAATTACTGACGAAGAAACCGCGTGAGAAGATATTGGTGCGATGGCTGTCGATACGGGAAACGCTCACGCCGGTGGTGTTATCCAGCACTTCTTCAATCGAGTTCAGCTCCTGATCTTTCATTCGCTGCTGGCTGATAACGCTGACCGACTGGGGAATATCGCGCTGCACCAGCAGCATTTTGGTGCCGGTGGTGGTGGTTTTAACGCTGTAATCCTGGTCTTGACCTTCGTCGCCAGGCGTAGCGCTCTCTTCCACCACAATGGTGTCATCGCTGTTCGCTGTGGCGGCAAAGGATAGCGCAGGCGTGAAAGCCATCGCCACGGAGAGGGCGAGCAAAGAAGGGGAGCATCCGAGCGGGCGACGCGTTTCCCGGGTCTGATAAGTGAAAGACATGATAAACCCTTAAGTGTGTTTGCGGGACTGCCCGACAGCGATACATAGCCGCGCCAGGTTTTGTATTTTTAATTAACCCATGAGCATAAAAATGCGAATGAGAAATATACGCATTAGTGTTTTAGATGTAAATGGATGTAAGCGGATTTTATGGAACCGCTTTCACATAAGGGAAATCGCCAGCAGAATGTCAGGGGTGTTTATTACGTAACGCGTCGACTACCAGGGAAAATGCCGGGGAGGGCTGTTTGCGGCTGGGGTAGTAGAGATAGTAACCGGGGAAAGGTAAACACCAGGGTTCGAGTATGCGAACCAGGCGGCCATCAGCAATGTGCGTTCCAAACTCTTCTTCAGGCAGGAAAGCGATACCAAAACCGGCCAGCGCCGCATCAACGATATGTTCTGAAGTGTTAAACGTGAGCTGCCCGCTGACGCGCACATTTAAATCACCGCCGTCCTGATCGAAATCCCACACATACAGCCCGCCGGATTTAACCATCCGCTGATTAATACACTGATGCTGCGTTAACTCGTGTGGCGTTTTCGGCGCGGGATGACGGGCAAAGTAGTCCGGTGAAGCGACCGCCGCCATGCGCAGCTTCGGGCCAATCGGCACTGCAATCATATCCTGGTCGATGGTATCGCCCAGACGTACGCCTGCGTCAAAGCGATCCGCCACAATGTCGCGAAAGCCGTGGTTGGCATCAAACTCAACGTGAATATCCGGATATTCACGCAGCAGCGGCGTGAGCTTTGGTAACAGCGTGGTGCGCAAAACGTTGGGCCCGCAGGTAATGCGAACGGTGCCAGCCGGTTTGTCGCGCAGTTCGGTCAGCATATCCAGTTCCGCTTCAATTTCATCAATGCGTGTACCGACTGAGGCCATCAACCGCTCCCCCGCTGCCGTGGGCGACACGCTGCGGGTGGTGCGGGTGAGCAGGCGAATCTGCATTCGCGCTTCCAGCGCAGAAATCGCCTGGCTGATTGCCGGCTGCGTGACGCCCAGCAGTGCCGCCGCGCGCGTAAAGCTCCCTTCGCGAGCCACGGTTACAAAGTAGAGCAGATCGTTCAGATTTCTTTTCATGATCGGCATTCTCAATTAATAAGCGTTGCTTATAAGCCTATTAAGTATTCATTAGCTAGTTATCCTACGCTCACCGTGTAAAATTTTCAGCAACGAATATTCCCGCCAAATGAATGACGTTATTCCCGCGAATAACGTGCGGCCCCGGCTTGTCTGAAAACAGCCGGTAAAACAGGAAGTAAAACTCAGGAGTTAAATTATGAAAAGCGTCACACTGGCGTTGGGCTTACTGATTAGCGCATTTGCCTCTTCCGCTGCGGATATGTCGCGCGGAGCGGACAATTTCTACAAAAGCGATAGCGTGACCCAACAGCGTGTCAGCTTTAAAAACCAGTATCAAATGAACTTGGTGGGCAATCTGTTTATGCCTAAAACGCTGGATAAAAACGCGAAGCATCCGGCGATTATCGTTGGGCATACGATGGGCGCGGTGAAAGAACAGAGTGCTAACCTTTACGCGCAAAAACTGGCGGAGCAGGGCTTCGTCACGCTGGCCATTGATCTCTCTTTCTGGGGCGAGAGCGAGGGGAAACCGGGCCATATGATTTCGCCGGAAATCTACGCCGATGATTTCAGCGCGGCGGTTGATTACCTCAGCACGCAGCCATGGGTGGACGCGGAAAATATTGGCGTACTGGGTATCTGCGGTAGTGGCAGCTTTGTGATCAGCGCGGCTAAAATCGACCCGCGTATGAAAGCCATTGCGACCGTCAGCATGTATGACATGGGGGCCGCGTTCCGTAATGGCCTCAAGCACTCGCAAACCGTTGAACAGCGAGAAGCGTTGATTAAGACGGCCATCGAGCAGCGCTTTGCCGAGTACCAGGGCGGCGAGACTGCTTATATACCGGGTACGGTGAACAAGCTGGATGACTCCACGCCGGCAATACAGCGTGAATTCTTCGATTTCTACCGTACGTCACGCGGCGGCTATACGCCGAAAGGCGAGAAAGAAGAGCTGACCACCAAACCGATGTTAAGCAGCATTGGCAAATTTATGAATTTCTATCCGTTCAATGATATCGAGACCATTTCGCCACGCCCGATGCTGTTTATTGCAGGCGATCACGCGCATTCGAAGGAGTTTAGTGAAGATGCCTATCAACGCGCCGGGCAGCCGAAAGAGCTGTATATCGTGCCGAACGCCGGGCATGTTGATCTCTACGATCGCACCGATCTCATTCCCTTCGACAAACTGACGGCATTCTTTAAAACGAGCCTGAAGTAAATCCTCAGCGTTATCCGTCATTATTATTACGTATATCCTGTTGTGCTTTTTTTGTTATAGAATATCGCCTGATAACATTGTTATCAGGCGATGCTTATCTCTTATCGTCTGGTGCAAAAAAGGAAAGTTGCGATAGAAATGAACCAGGGAGGTTCAGTGAAAATGGTCTCGTTAATTACGTTATCGTGTTCGGGGATATGGCTTATCTTGCATGGGCTCTGGATGTGGTTGCCCTTACGATAATCACGCGGTTAATTATAACGCCATGTATGCTCAGATGTATTTACCGGTGTTATCTCTTCGCTGAAAATCACTTTGTCCGATAATCCGACATATTTTCGTGTCATCTGTTTTATATCCACTATCCACTTATATAC
Organism: Pseudocitrobacter faecalis; assembly: GCA_003315335.1. Taxonomy (GTDB): domain Bacteria; phylum Pseudomonadota; class Gammaproteobacteria; order Enterobacterales; family Enterobacteriaceae; genus Pseudocitrobacter; species Pseudocitrobacter faecalis. Next base: position 311,178 of record QNRL01000003.1, on the reverse strand, counting down.
CCCGGCGCTGGCCACCAAAGTACAATACTCTTCATAGCCTATTTTACCTGCGAAATGGCGACGCGATGCCGCGCGGATGAGGTCTTCATTAGCCCGCAAGCTGACGCGTTTGAGGCTATACTCGCCTTCTATAATGCGAATATTTCCTTCGCTATCAACAAGCGTCACGTTTCCGGTTGAGACGAAATGAACGTAGAAAACGATATTCTGTTTTTCGAGTTCTTTGATCAATTCATGCAGCGTTATCCGCGTTCGGGCCTCAGAAAATAGAGTGCGTAAAATAATCAGTGCCTCAAAATTAATGATTACAATAGTTACAATAATGCTAATTAAAGTTAGTAAAGGTAACTATCTTCTAACAGAGAGCCACTATACGGGCAAAGCGAATCCATAGACAATTGAAATTTGTGTTATCTCTATCACAAAAAATGATTATGCTAAATTTTATGTTTCCGCTTTGTTTCTATTATTCATATTACTGATGGAATATATCAACATCACCCCTACATATGCACGAATTTTGATCTGATTTAGGTATTATATATCATCGTATATTATGATAATACTTTAGTGGTGTATTATTTATCACAGTGATATTCACGTTATTATTTAACAATGAAATCGTTTTCCCGCGCTGAAATGGGGGTCGGGGTACACAGCGTGACTATTCGATTTTCTGACCAACGAAGTTGCAGTAAAAACAGCGGAGCGGGTTTACAACTGTCGAATTCCGCGATTTGCCAAATCTGACTACCTGCCTGTTTAAGCATCGCCTCTTTACGCGTCCAGATTTGCCAGAACGCGACGCGCTTATCTTCTGCGGCTGCCATCAGCGCCTGTTCCCCGACGCTGAATACCGATTCAACAATACGCTGGCTATTTTTACGCGGACGTATGACTTCAATATCGCAGCCCACCTCGCCCTCGTCGCTCAGCAGCAGAACGATATCATCGCCACTGTGGCTGATGTTAAACCACAGCGGATAGCCTTGAGTAAAGCCGGGTTTGCCGTTACGGTTGCGAATAATCTCAGGCACCACGGCAGGGGAGAGCGCCCGTTCAAGCAGCGCGCGTCCCGCCGCCTGAGCGTCGATATAGTCCGATATCTTTGCGCGCAGCAGGCGATACATGCTTATGCCCAGCGCTTAATGACCAGCGAGGTGTTGATCCCGCCGAAGGCGAAGTTATTGCTTTGCAGATATTCGCAGTCAATGTGACGCGCTTCGCCCATGATGTAATCCAGCGCGCCGCAGGCTTCATCGGGCTGTGTCAGGTTAATGGTCGGTGCGAACCAGCCTTCACGCATCATCTGTAAGCTCATCCACGCCTCCAGTGCGCCGCAGGCTCCCAGCGTATGGCCGAAATAACTTTTCAGCGAGGAGATCGGCGTGGTATCACCGAAGATCGCCGCCGTGGCCTGGCTTTCAGCCAGATCGCCGCGATCGGTCGCCGTACCGTGCGCGGAGATATAGCCAATCTGCTGTGCGCTGACGCCCGCCATCTCTAACGCCTGCTCCATGCAAATTTGCATCGTATCGCGCTGCGGTTGGGTGATATGCGCGGCATCGCAGTTGGTGGCGAAGCCGACGATTTCGCCGTAGATGGTCGCCCCGCGCGCCTTCGCATGCTCCAGTTCTTCCAGAATCAGCGTGCCGGCGCCTTCACCAATCACCAGCCCGTCACGCGTCTGGTCGAACGGGGAGGGCGTTGTTTTCGGCCGATCGTTTCGCTGGCTGGTGGCAAAGAGCGTATCGAACACGGCGGCTTCCGAGGGGCAAAGTTCCTCTGCGCCCCCCGCGACCATCACGGTTTGATAACCGTGGCGAATCGCTTCCCAGGCGTAGCCAATCGCCTGGCTACCGGAAGTGCAGGCGCTGGAGGTGGGAATGACGCGTCCGCGCAGGCCGAAAAACAGCCCGGTATTCACCGCCGTGGTGTGCGGCATCATCTGCACGTAGGTGGTGCCGGTAATGTTATTGGTGTGTTTTTCGGTCAGCATGGTGGCGAACTCGCTCACCGGGCCGGTGCTGCCGGTCGATGAGCCATAGGCGATACCTGTCTGGCCGTTGGTCAGATCCGGGTCGTCAATCAATCCGGCCTGTTCCAGCGCCAGTTCCGTGGCCCGGGTAGAAAGCAACGACACGCGGCCCATAGCGCGGATGCGCTTGCGGGTGTAGTGCGCGGGCAGCGTGAAGTCATCAATGGGCGCACCCAGCAGGGTATGCAGACCAGCGTAGACCTGCCACTCTGGCATATGCCGCACGGCGTTTTCATACTTCAGTAACCCGCGCGATACGTCCTGCCAGTCTTCGCCGAACGCGGTGACGCCGCCCATGCCCGTGATCACGACACGACGTGTCATAACATGCCTCCGTTGATCGAAATCACCTGCCGGGTGACGTAGCCCGCGATGTCCGACATTAAATAACTCGCCAGCCCGGCGACCTCTTCAGCCTGCCCCATGCGTTTCATTGGGATCATCGCCATGGCTTCTTTCAGGGCTGCTTCTTCCATTGAAATCATTCCGGTGTCAATCAACCCCGGCGCGATGCAGTTGACGGTGATTTTGCGCTTTGCGAGTTCAATTGCCAATGCTTTGGTCGCGCCGATAATCCCCGCTTTGGCGGCGCTGTAGTTCACCTGTCCACGGTTACCCATCACGCCGGAAACGGAGGAAAGCGTGATGATTCTCCCGCCTTTACGGGCGCTAATCATGGGCATGATGCAGGGGTGAATCACGTTGTAGAAGCTGTCGAGGTTAGTGTGAATAACCGCATCCCAGTCCTCTTCGCTCAGCGCCGGGAATGCGCCGTCGCGGGTAATTCCGGCGTTGCTCACCACGCCGTACCACGCGCCGTTTTCGGCCATATCCTCTTCCAGCACCGTTAAGCACTGGGCGCGATCGCCCACATCAAAGCGCAGCAATCGACCTTTACCGCCAGCCTGTTCAATGGCGGCCAGCGTTTCGCGCGCGCCGGGTTCATCCTGATGATAGTGAACGCCAAGGGTGAAACCATCCGCGGCCAGCTGTAGGGCGATGGCACGACCGATGCCTTTGCTGGCACCGGTAACCAGAACGGAACGACTCATGCGTTTTCTCCCTGCTGAAACAGCGACGTTAACTCGTCGGACGATGGCTGGAATGTGTTGACGCGGCCCGTGGCCACCGGTGTGTTATCAATCATTATTGTGCATTCGAAACTGCCGAAACGACTGTCGCGCATCAGCAGGTGGGCGTGAATATCAAGCGTAGCGAGCGCAGGAAAATAACCTGCCGTACACACCAGCTCACGCGCGCCGAGCACCATACCCAGCGTCAGTTGTTGCTCGCCCTCATCCTGACGATGCCAGCCGGACCAGACGCCGACCGTCTGCGCCATCAGTTCCAGCGCGTACCAGCCGGGCAGGTTGCCCGACGCATCGAGAAAGGGGGCCAGCACGCCTGCGAGATTAACCGTTACCTGGCACTGCACGTCGTTTTCGCTGACCGCGGAAACCTGCTCAAGCAGAAGCATGGGAGCGTCGTGCGGTAAATAGTCCGCCGGCGGTAAGTAGTGACTCATGAACGTCGTCCTAACAAAATACTGGTGTTGTTGCCGCCAAAGGCGAAAGAGTTGGAAAGAATGACCGGGCGCGCCAGCGGCGCGGCGGCGTGAAGCAGGCCGCAGGGCAGCAGCGTCTCATCGACCGGCATTTGGCTGAAATCCTGCGGCGGCAGCGGCAAATTATGCTGCAGAATCAGCATCGCAATGGCCGCCTCGGTGATGCCTGCCGCACCCAATGTGTGCCCGGTGAGATGTTTCGTGGAACTACAGGGAACCGTATCACCGAAGAGGCGATTCACTACCTGTGATTCAATTTTGTCATTCAACGGCGTGGCGGTGCCGTGCATATTGATGTAGCCCACGTCCTGCGGCGCGAGCCCGGCCTCCTTCAGCGCCTGAAGAATTGCGCGAATTGCGCCTTCGCCTTCCGGATGCGGGGCCGACATATGCCACGCATCGCTCGATTCGCCGACGCCCAGCAGGGCGATTGGCTGCGGCTCGCGGGTCAGCAGCATCAGCCCCGCGCCTTCCCCGATGGTAATGCCGCTACGATCGCGACCAAATGGCTGGCAGCGCGAGGCTGAGAGCGACTCCAGGCTGTTGAAACCGTTGATCGGCATTCGGCTTAAGGTGTCCGCGCCGCCCACAATAGCGACATCCGCTAAACCCGCTTCAATCAGACGGCGACCGCTAATAATCGCGCGCGCACTGGATGAACAGGCGGTGGAGAGAGTAAATGCCGGGCCGTCGAGCGCCAGCCAGTGGCTGAGAAATCGCGACGGATCGCCCAGTTCCTGCTGCGCGTAGTGCCACTGGGGATGCTGCTGGCTGACATGTTTATCGCCTTCGTCCAGCCCGGACGTACTGGTGCCCATCACCACGGCAATGCGCTCGCGGCCATACCGGGCAATTGCGTCATCCACCTGCGGCTGGATCTGCGCCAATGCCGCCAGCAAAAGTTGATTATTGCGGCTGCGATGTTCGGCAAAGGTGTCCGGAATGACAGGCAGTTCCGCCTCCACGCCGCCAAAAACGGCATCTGGCTTGCCCTGCAACCAGCCTGCGCGGGCACGCATGCCCGGCGCGATGCCGCGCGTCAGGTTCGCGGCGACCTCAGGTACGTTGTTACCCAGCGCGTTAATCATGCCCACGGCAGAGATATAAATCATATCAGTCATCCAGGTATTGAATGGTGATGTGGTACTTGAAGGCGTGCTGCTCAATGCTGACCGGCTCGCGTTTGCCTTTGCGCGTCAGGTAGGTTATCTCGGTTACCGTTTCGCCACGGGCGTTACGCAGCGCGCGTTTGTCGCCCGCGTCGGTAAGTGTCCAGCCTTTAGGCAACTGCGGCTGCCACGCGCTAATCGGCAGATAGCTGAGCATTACGTCTGCCAGTACCTGGCTTGCGGGCGGCAATTGCGGTACGACGATGTTTTGTTCCGTGCGCAGGCCTTTTTCATCATAGGTCAGCAGGAACAGACGGATCCCCAGCGACGACAGCCCGGCGAGGGTGATTTTGTGTTCATCGGCATCCAGCATCACCATTAACGATTGGGTTTTGCCGTTGAAGGTGCCGGTCAAAAGCTGCTGCGACGTAAAGGCGGGCGTCATGCCTGGCGCAGGCAGCGTTATACGCGCGCCCGGTTGCAGCCAGGCGGTGGGGCGGGTGCCATCATGATCGTGGCTACAGCCCGCAAGCAGTAGCGCGGAGGCCAGCGTAAGGGCGCGCCAGGCGTTGCGTATCATCATCGTTTTTCTCTTTTTTTCGTTGGCATCGCCAGCGGCGACAGTAGCCAGGCAGTGAAGATACCGCAGACCAGGACAATCCCAAAACTGCTAATGGCCTGGGTGCTGCTGAAGACCAGCATGCCCAGCGTCAGCAAGGTGGTCATCATTGCAAGCGTGATGGCGAGCAACGACGTCAGCGGCGTACCGCGTGGGTTGCTGAAAAACAGGGTGTAGTTAATACCGATACCCAATACCAGCACCAGCGCCAGCAGTGAGAAGAGGTTGACGCTGTGCCCGCTCAAGGAGAGCGCCGCCAGCCCACAGCCCAGGGAAAGCAATGAAGGAAGCAAACTGATTACCCCCTTTCGCCAGCCCATGCGTAGGATTGCGCCTACGGCGATCGCAGCCAGCGCCACGCCGAGCAGCACCGTTAATACGGTGCGGTACAGCCCAAACAGCGCGTCAAAATTCTGTTTTCTGTCAACCCAGGCGACGCCGGTGTGCTGTTCCGCCAGCGCCTTTAATGCTGCGCTATCTTTCACGCCATCCACGGGAATGAGCACGCCGCTGACGCCGCGCGGCAGCGTCAACCACATCAAGCGCCAGCCTTCGCTGACAGGGCTTGCCAGCCAGTCGGACACGTTCACCGGCATGGCGCGAAGGTCGGGTTTCACGTCAGGTAGCCCCGCCTGTTGTAGTGCCTGGCTGATTGCGGGTGCCGCGTGATTAAGCAGCGCCAAATCCTGCGCCTGACGCGCGCGAGAATTGAGTGGAATCGTGCGGTATCGGGCGAATAAGCCTTGCTGGCGAGCGCTATCCAGATGAGTGGTAAATGCCTCCATGCGCATCAGCGTCTGCTCTGGCGAGTCGCCGTAGACCACAAACCACTTCTGATCGACGTTCTGCCCGGTAAGCTGCGTTATCTGTTTTTCCTGCTCAAGCAGATGCGGCGGCAGCGCCTGCAACTGGGCGATATCATCGTTAACCTGAAGGGTGGAGAGTCCGATCAGCGAAACCACCGTCAGTGCGGCGGGCAGCCCGTAAATCAATGCCTTGTTGCGTCGCCACAGGGCGAGCCAGCGTAGCAGCAGGGCGAACATCGGCACCGGGCGCACCGGCAGCCCGCGACAGAGCCACGGGTGCCAGAACACCACCGTCAGGCAGGACGCGGTCAGCCCCACGGCGGCAAAGATTGCCATCTGGCGAATGCCGGGGAAGGGGGCGAGCATCATAATCAGATAGGCGACAACCGTGGTCAGCAATGCCAGCAGCAGCGCGTTTCGCACTTTATTGAGACTTTGCCACGGTGAGTTCTCCGCGCCGTGCACCATCCGTTCGGTCAGATAATAGAGCGTGTAGTCGGCAGAGATGCCGATGATGCTCATGCTCATCACCAGCGTCATCAGGTGCAGTTCGCCAAACAGCAGCAGGGTCACCGTGGTGCCTGCCAGCGCGCCAATGCTGATGGAGAGCAGGCTCAACAGCAGCGGGCGCAGCGAGCGGAACACCAGCACAATCAGCAGTAACACGCCGAATACCGTTGCCGCGCCGAGCGTGGAGATATCGCGTTTCGCCTGCTGGCTGGCGTAATCGCTGTACAGCACCGTGCCGCGTGACAACACCTGCGCCTGCGGGAAGCGCGTTTTAAGCCGGGCTTCGGCAGTGGCCAATGCCTGCACCAGGTGATGGGTTTGCTGCATATCAAACGCATCGCTTTGCAGCTCACCGTGCAGCAGATACCAGTAGTTACCGTCTTGATCCTGCGTTGCCAGCCAGCCGTCCATCAGGCGCAAACGCTGGCTGCTTTGCATTAACGCCAGTTGGGAACCGCGCGTCAGCATAAAGGGATCGTTTTGCACTTCTTTACCGCTGACGCCGGAAAAGGCGGAGTAGAGCTGTGAGAGAACCCACTGTGCCTGCGCCTCGCCGCCGTTTTGCAGGCGAGCGCGGGTGGCGCTGTCTACCATGCCGTTACGATGCTGCCAGTAAAACGCGCCCCAATCCTGCTGGCTTTTGGCATCCATCGGGCCCTTCACCTGCGCCAGCGCCGGGGTGCTTTTCAGTTGCTCAAACCACGCCTGCGCGATGTGGGGATCGGGCGTTTTACCGGGGCTGACCAACCACATCATTTGCTTATCAAGGCGCGAGATAAAACCGTCGTTCAGCGCGGGCGGAATGTCGCCCAGCGCTTGTTTCGGCAACATCGCCAGCACGCTGCTGTTCATCCTCGCGCCGGGTAACAGCGCCAGCAGCGTGCCCAGCAGAATCAGGCAAAAAACAGCCCAGATGAGCGCCGGACGGCGGCCGTTATTGGGCGCTAAAACGTTGTTGTTCGTCATGGGTCAGAGTGGCTGGCGTCAGGCGGTGTTGTGAGAGAGCGATATCGGTGCGGTCACCCTGTTGATCGTTCAACTGGATCGTTTCGAGAAACTGCTGCCCACTCAGGTCGATAGAGGCAAAAATCTTATCCAGCGGCGAGGTAATGGGCGTCAGGCGCAGCGCCCAGCGGTTATCGCCTTTGTCCTGAAGCACGATGCGGAAGTTTTGTTCCAGCACGCGGCGATCGGCCTGGAATAACGCGCGCAGCAGATGATTAAGCTGGAACATCTGCGGGTTATTGTCGGCGGTGATCACCTGTGGCGGCTGGCCGTTCACCTGCTGCACCATGCGGGTATCGGTAAGCATCAGTTGCATCGGGAACGGGGTTTTTTGATCCCACAGTAAGCCGTTGTCGCGGGCAATCAGCATCTCGCCCTGAGAACGTAGCGGCTGCGGCATCGCTTTAATGGTGCGGGTTTGCTCGAAGTGGGCGCGCACAATCGGCTGTTCGGTAAAGCGCTGTTGCAGGGTGTCCAGCGTCACGGCGTGCACCCACGGGGCAATCAACAGGCAAATAAGCGGCAGGAATTTCATGGCGCGACTCCCATGCGTTCAAAAAGGACAGCCGGGCTGACGAAGCACATCTCTTTGCTGGCTTCTTCAACCGCTACCTGAATGGTGTAGCCGGTGGTGGTGCGCTTGCCGCTTTCGGCGTCGAAAATCTGGTAGGCAATGCGCAGTCGGTTTTCGTACTCTTCCAGATGCGCCCGCACGCGGATACGCTGCTCGAAGGTCAGGGCATCGCGATATTTGACGCGCGTATCCACTACCGGCCAGACGTAGCCTGACGCTTTCATCTGGCGATAACCGTAGTCGAATTGATTGAGCAGCGCTTCACGGGCGATTTCGAAATAACGGAAATAGTTGCCGTGCCACACCACGCCCATCGCATCGACGTCATGAAACGGGATGGTGAGTTCAACCTCAGTGGTAAAGCGGGGATCGTTAAGCACCCTTTACTCCTTATGGGCCGCGTCGGGCAGCCGCCAGAAATCAAAAAAGTTGAACCAGTCCAGCGGCGCCAGAAGCGCGTAATGCTCCAGCCGCTGCGCATAGCGGTCTACCGCCTGCTGAAGCGCCGCCTGACGCTCTGCGCGCGGCAGCAGCAGTGGGTCGGCGAACGGTTCGCAATGAATGTGTAATTGGCCCTGCTGTTTCAGGGCGAAAATCAGTAAGGTCGGGCAGCGCAGCAGTGCGGCGAGAATAAACGGCCCCTGCGGGAACGGCGCGGGCTGGCCCATAAAGCGGCTCCAGATAACGCGCCAGTCGCCGCCGCGCTGACGGTTGACGGCGATGCGATCGCCGACGATCGCCACCCATTCGCCGCGATCCAGTTTCTCTTTCAGCAGCATGGCGGTATCCGGGCCGATGTCGGTGACCGGCATCAGGTTCAGCCCGGCCTGCGGCGCCATTTCCTGCATGATTTGCTTGAATCGCTGGGCGTTTTCACTGAACACCAGCGCGTTGATCACCCGGCCTTCTTCGCGCTGCGCCAGCGCCCGACACGCTTCCACATCGCCAAGATGCGACGCCAGCAGCAATTTGCCGCGTGGTTCATGCATCGCCAGTGCCACTTCCGCGCCCGGGGCAAACACTACTTCGTGCCCGAAACGCAGTTCGCCGCGCCAGCTGGCGACTTTATCGAGCATTGCCTCGCCAAAGCGCAGGAAGTGGCGATAGCTGCTCAGCCGTTTCACGTTCGGCTGCTGTTGATGTACGCGTGCGAGCCACTGCTGCGAGGCGCGGCGTTCCGTGGCGGCAATCAGCCAGTACACAGCCACCACCGGCTTCAACAGCAGCGAAAACGCGTCACGCCCCAGCCATTGCCAGATGCGCAGCATCAGACGCATGCCCCATAACCCCTTCACCTCTTTTTGCTCTGCCCAGTGCACATTGCGACGGCGAAACAGCAGCGACGGAATACGCGGCAGCATGCCGAAGAAAAGGCGGGTGTGCATCCACGAGATGCGAACGTTATCTTTCAACGCATCGAAATGGGAAAGCCCATCCTGCGGGTACGTCACGCGCGTCGGCAGAAAATAACTGCGATGACCCTGCCAGTAGAGGCGCACCATCACTTCGGTGTCGAAGTCCATTCGCTGGCCGAGCGGTACACGCTGCGCCAGTTCTAGCGTTGGCGTAATCGGATAAACGCGAAAGCCGCACATGCTGTCTTTAAGCTGCAGCGACAGCGTTTCAATCCACACCCAGACGTGGGTTATCCAGCGGCCATACAGGCGTGAGCGGGGGATGGAGTCATCGTAAATCGGCTGACCCGAAATCAGCGCCTCGGGATGTTGCTGCGAAAGCGCGAGCAGCGCCGGGATATCTTCAATCGCGTGCTGCCCGTCGGCATCGACCTGAACCGCATGGCTGAAACCCGCACGCGCCGCCTCTTCCAATCCACGGATCACCGCCGCGCCTTTCCCCGCATTGTGCGGCTGGCGGATAAGCGTAACGCTGGCGTGATTGTCGGCAAGCGTGCGTAATTCGCGCCGGGTCGTGTCGTTGCTGCCATCGTCGACGATGATAATGGGCAGGGCAAACGGCGCAAGGCGCGCCAGCACCTGCGCCATCATCGCGCCGTGGTTGTAGCAGGGGATCACCACGCAGGGCGCGAAGCTTAACGGCATAAACGGATTTTCCCGCTGCTGGTGGTGTGGCGCGCGTCGCCATCGTGGCGCTGGTAGCGGAAGGTGAGCATCTCTCGCGCCTCCAGCCAGGCCAGCGTTAAGGTGATACGGTTTTCCGGCAGTAGCGGAGCCTGGAATTTAACGTTTTGAATGCTGTGAAAGCGATAGTCAGGGGTCAGTAAACGGCTGGCATAGTGCATGACCCAATCCAGTTGTGCCACGCCCGGCAGCAGCGGCTGGACGGCAAAGTGGCCTTGAAACCAGAACAGTGTGGCGGGCAGATGCAGGACAATCTCCGCCTCGCCCGCGCCCGTGTGCTGGCAGGAAATTTCATCCGGCATCATGGTCATGAAAGCACTCCTGTAATTGCGCATCAATGCGCTTATTCATTGTATTCACTGGAATAACATCCACCACGCGCCAAAAGCGGGGAAGTGCGACGGGTTCCAGCCACGGGCGTAGCGCCTGACGCCACGCCTGCGCCTGTTTGCGGCTTGCGCCACGCCACGCCTGACGCGTTTCATCATCCAGCACCAGCAGCACCCCCACGCTTTGACGCGTGCCGCGCGTAATCAGTATGGCGGCGGCATCACGCACGCCCTCCAGCGCTAATACGCGCTGTTCGACTTCCGCCAGCGAAACCCGTTTTTCGGCGATTTTGACCACGCGCCCGCGCCGCCCCAGCAGATGAAAGCGGTTATCCGCATTAAAGCGCAGTGTGTCTTCCAGCAGTAGCCCGGCAGGCTCGGTTATCAGCGGCGACGTCACGCGCCAGTCGTCGTTTTCTGCTTTGAACGTCACGCCGGGGAAGGGCTGCCAGGCGATCTCCTCCGCATTGCGCTGCCGCCATGCGAGTACGCCCGTTTCGCTACTGCCATAGATTTCATCGGGCCAGACATTCAGCCAGCGAAACGCGTGTTGCGCATCCTGCCAGTGCAGCATGCCGCCAGCGGTGATCACCATGGCGACGTCCGGGGCTGTCAGTCGCGCATCCAGATGCTTCAGAAACGCCGGGCTGCTGATAAACAGATAACGCTGCGGTGGCGGGAGTGCGGCCAGCTGTTCAGGCCAGGCAAGGGTGTCGGTATGCAGCGGCAGGCCCAATGACATCGGCAGAAAAATGCGGAACGTCAGGCCGTAAAGATGCTGTGGCGAGACGGAAGAGACCACCCGGCAATCGGCCAGCCGACCGGCAAAGCGCGCGGCCAACAGGGCGGATTCCGCATCCAGCGCCGCCAGGCTTTTATGAATGCGTTTGGGTTGCCCGGTGGAGCCGGAGGTAAACAGTTCCAGCCCGGCGTCATCGGGTATCGCGGGAAGCGGTTGAGCATCTTCACGGATAGGGGTATTGATGATGCGTAAAGGGCCATCCCAGTTCAGAGAACCCTCGCTTAAGATGCCGTCGAACAGCGAACGTTGTTCTTCAAGCAGCGAAGGGCGAGCGTGACCCGGCAGCACCGGCGTTTTTCCGGCATGCAGCGTCGCCAGCAGGGCGACCAAAAACCGATAGCCCTCTTCCAGACACAGCGCCCAGCGCTGGCCCTTCTGCGTTTGCAGCCACGCACAGTGGGCGGCCACGTCGTTGCGCAACTGGCCCAGTGTCCAGAGGCGCTCGCCTGACCAGGCGACAGGCGTGCTATCGGGGCGTTCGGCACTCAGCCAGCGGGATAACGGGCGCGGGGCGTTCATGCGGTTTCTCGCTTCATTACCCGGCGGCGCACCAGCCATTCACCGGCCATCAGCGCGCCCATCAGCAGGTAGGCGATCATCCCGTTCCACGCGCTCCATAGGGCCATATCGCCGAGCCGCGCGGTGATCAGGGCCACGGTGCCGTTAAGAATAAAAAAGCCGCACCAGATTTGCGTGACGCGTAGCGTGTAGCGCACACCCTGCGCGGAGAGTTGCGGATATTGCAGGCGCGCCAGCCGTTCAACCAGCGGCATTGCGCTGAACAGCGAACTGCCAAACAGGGCGAGCATGATGCCATTGACCGCCACAGGCCAGTAGAGCAACAACTGATGCGTTCCCAGCAATGCGCTGGCAAGACAGAGCGCCAGCCCGGCTAGCGCGACGCTTTGCATCACCCGGCGCATCGGCCCGGCGTTGTCCTGCGCCTGACGCAGACGCAACAGCAGAACGACCGCCAGCATGGGCAGGAGCCATTGCAGACCGTTATGTGCCAGACCAAACCAGACTAAAAATGGCCAGGCCAGCAGCACACTCGCGGTGATGATCTTGAGGAGCGGCAAACGCACGAAAAATCAGGCTTCCCGCAGCAGGCGTTCGACGGCGTCAACCACATCCTGCACGGTGCGCACGGCTTTGAACTCTTCCGGTTTAATTTTTTTACCGGTCTTCTTCTGCAACTGGACGATCATATCCACTGCATCAATGCTATCGAGTTCAAGATCTTCATACAGACGCGCCTCGGGGGTGATTGCCGTCGGGTCGACTTCGAACAGTTTTACCAGAAGGGAAGTGACTTCCTGATAGACAGCAGTTTGGTCGGTCATGATGGCATCTCCTCAGGCGCGTTGGGATTGAATAAAGGCAGCGAGCGTCGCCACCGAATAGAAATGCTGACGCATCGCTTCATTTTCAGCAGAAAGCACAATGCCATACTGGTTTTTTACCGCCAGCCCCAGCTCCAGCGCATCAATAGAATCCAGACCTAAACCGTCACCGAACAGGGCCGCATCGGTGTCGATGTCGTCCACGCTCAGTTCGTCCAGATTCAATGTGTTAATGATGAGATGTTTAATCTCAGAATAGAGCTCTTGCATCGTTAATTCCTGCACAATGATGTTTTAACCAATTGATTGTAATTTCTGTAATAGATGCCGGTTTAGCGCGCGCGCGGCCAGCGCCGGTTCTTGCTTATTCGCGGTAATAAAGTCGTCGACACAGATTCGCTCCCGAACGATAACCTCAAACAGCGGCGTCGTCTCCGGGACGTGATACCACGGGCGCTGCTTATCCAGCAGATGCTCGCTACAGCGAATGCTCACCAGGCGTAAATCGCGTTCGCAGCGCACCGCAATATTGGCGGCGCCGCGTTGGATAGTCATGGTTTCGCCGTGGCGCGTACGCGTCCCTTCCGGGAAAATCATCAGCGTGTCGCCACGCTGTAAACGGGCCTGGCTTTCTGTCAGCAGACGTTCCGCTTCGCTGTTGACCAGGTAATCTGCCGCGCGGATCACACCGCTGACAAACGGGTTCTTCAACAGCGCGCTCTTTACCAGACAGTCGGTTTCCGGCATCACCGAGGCCAGCAGGACATAATCAATCAGCGTCGGATGATTCGCCACCACCAGGCAACCGCGTGCCTGCTGTAAAATATCAGCGCCCTGTATACGGTAACGCAGGACGCCCGTCACGCTGGCGAACCCCAAAAAAACGCGGAAGCTCGCCGAAATACTGCGGCGCGCCAGGCGCCGGCGCTTGTCGTCATCGCGTATGACCAACAGCAACAGATTAAACCAGCACAGCGACAGCAGCAGGCCGCCCAGACCAAATAGCGCGAAGCACACTACGGTCATCAGTAACCGCCAAAGGTGATTGATACGCCTTGCTATCATTTCTGGCTCCAGCGCCAGCGTAATCGTTCGCCTTCAAGGACGAAATGGGCTGTGTGGCCCAGGTAATTCTGTAAAAATTGCAGGCTTTGCGGCAGCGCGGGCTCTTCTTTTGTTCCACCTGGCTCGGTGATGCACTGAACCTGGTCACCCGCTTCGATGACCAGCGCCGTCGCAAAGGCCCAGGCTGGCATCTGTGCGGGCAGTCGATCGCGGTAAAAGTCTGGCAGCGCACCGTCAAAATCGACCATTAAAATACGCCGGTGGCCCGCCTGCAGCAGGCACATCACCTCGCATAAACCTTGCAGGAATGTGTCGCGCCCCGCGGTGAGCGATGAGGAGACAATCGGCTGCTTTGCGGCGATAGTCAGATTTCCGACCGCCGCGTTATGCACTGACATCGCGAAATCGGTCGGCGAAATAGCCTCATCACTCGCCAGCGCCCTAAGGATACGGTAATTACGCTCCAGCTCACCGTGGCGGCTGGTGTAGAGCACGGCATCAATGGCATGACGGCGCAGCAGGGTAAGGCCACACTCTACGGCCAGCTTGCTACCTGAACTCAGACGACGCGCGGTCATCATCGGCAATTCAACCAGTTTCGCCTGCGGGCTGGCAGGATCAATGGCATAAGGCGATTGCGCCCATGATAGCCACTGCTCGGTCTCGCCCAGTCCAGGCGCGCGGGCGATCCAGTCGATAATATTGAATGCTAATTTCATTAACGCGCGTCCGCGGGGGAAAAAAACGTACTTAAAATACGCCGGGCGTAATGCCGCGATCGCGTTATTTTAACGACCAGGGTATTTCTTATCTATCTTCTACAAAATAGTGGGGACTTTACAAAAAAAATGCATTTTAGTCATGCGGAACAAACTGATTTTTGCTCATCATTTGTTTCAAACGGGATAACAGGGCAGCCAGAACTGCCCTGCTAACGGCGTTAACCGAGGAACATCACTGAGACGCAGAGTATACCCACAATCAGCGTAATCAGGCTGCCGACAGAACGGTACGGCTTCAGCGATGGGATAAGATAGGTAGACAGCGTCGGCATGATAAACAGAATCATGGCAATCAGCGGGCCGCTTATCGCGTAGATCATCGAAATAGCGTTCGGGTTGATGCAGCAAACGATGAAGGTCAGGGTAGAGACCAGCAGAATTGACATCATGCGGTTAAACGAACGGCTTTTACGCACGCCAACCTGATTGAGAGACGCTTTTACCATCTCGCTCGCGCCTTCAATGACGCCAAAGTAGGTGCCGAGGAACGATTTCGACATCGCCACAATCGCCACAATAATGCCGGATACGGACAACCAGTTGGGTGAGTTGGGCATCATCGACAGTGCTGAGAGAATCGTCACGCCCTGATCTTTGGCGGTATTGATGTAATCCACCGGAATGGAGAGCAGGCAGCTAAAGACAAAGAACAGCACGCTCAGGCAGATAATCAGATACGCGACCTTCATGATTTTTTTGCATTTACCCATCGCGAGCTCGCCATATTTCTCTCTACGGTCGATAGCGAAGGTAGAGATAATTGGCGTATGGCTAAAAGCGAAAACCATCACGGGGATGGATAACCACACCTGGTGCAGCGTGTGCGGCGTCACTTCCATTTGCCCGGTGAGTAGTGCGGGCTGCCAGCTGCCTGTCAGGTAAATCGACAAAAACAGGAAGTAGGCAATCAGGGGGAACACCAGGAAGCCCATCACTTTGATGGTGGCCTGGCGACCGGCAAGGAAAATCACGTTCAGCAGCAATACCACGCCAAGGCTCACCAGCACGCGTACCGTCAGATCGACCGGCATATGCTTGGCTATCTGTTCGGTGATGGAGTTGGTGATGGCGACGGCGTAAATCAGAATCACCACAAAAAACGCCAGGAAATAGAGCGCGGTGATGAGATTGCCAATTTTTTTGCCGTAGTAGTGGCTGACTGCGCCGGTTATCCCGACACCCGCAGGCGTGTTGGAGGAGAGGATAAACTGACACAGGGCGCGATGCGGCCAGTAGGTCAGCGGCCACGCGACCAGCGCGGTAACAAACAGTACCACGGCCCCTGCGGATCCTAACTGGATTGGCAGGAACAGGGTACCGGCGCCTACAGCAGTGCCGTACAGGGCAAAGCTCCAGAGCGTCTCTTCTTTTGACCAAATTTTAGACATTATGCGAATTTAATAACCATGGAACATACAAAATGGAGCGTAATTTACCATAATTATGATTCGTGGTGGTTATGAATACTTTTACCCCTCACCCTAACCCTCTCCCAGAGGGAGAGGGGACAGATTGTGCATATACGTAACTCACCCTCTCCCTGTGAGAGAGGGCCGGGGTGAGGGCATCAGCGCGCACAATCCATCGCCCGTTGCACACGGCGCTTCATCACGCGCTCGCGCAGCATGTCATACACCCAGTTATAGAGCATGGTGTAGGGCAGGAAGAACAGGAAGAAACCAATCTCCAGCGTTAGCGCCTGCATCAGGGTCACGCCAAGCACCACCGATACAATGCTCACCCCAATCACGATAAAGCCACACTCAAATCCCAGCGCGTGGAAGGCGCGGATTTTCGCCGTACGGGTGACGCGCGTCACCGGCCACAGGCGGTCAAAAATGGCGTTATAGATGATATTCCACACCATCGCTGTAGTGGCGAGAATAATGGTTAACCCACCCATTTCGAGCACCGAGCGTTGCATCAGGTATGCGGCGGTCGGGGCGAGGATCGCCGTGGCGATGCCTTCAAAGCACACGGCGTGGAAAATGCGCTCCGGCAGCTTTCTGCGGTGAAGGTTGTCGTGTTGCATCTCAATTACCTCTGGTTGTTCTCTCTATTGCTGGGCATTTTATGGATAAATGTGATAAGTAAAAGATAGATTCCATCGATAAAGTAGATAGATTATGCGCTATTCACCCGAAGCCCTTACCGCATTTGTCGAAACCGTCGACAGCGGTTCGTTTTCAGCTGCCGCGCGGCGCTTACGGAAAAGCCAGTCCACCATCAGCACCGCGATTGCCAATCTTGAAGCCGATCTCGGCGTGACGTTGTTCGATCGTTCGTCACGCCAGCCGGTGTTAACGCCCGAAGGCCAGCGTGTACTGAGTTACGTGCAGGCGATTCTGGCCGCCAGTGAGCGGCTGGATGAACTGGCGGTGGCCCTGAGCAGCGAAACGGAAGCGCGGCTGGCATTTGTGTTGTCGGATACGCTCCACCCTGATGTGCTGGAAAAGCTGATGGTGCAGTTTGACCGCCGTTTTCCACATACAGAGTTTGAATGTCTGGTCGGTGAAGACGACGATGTTATTGATTTGCTGCAAAAAGGACGCGCGCAGGTGGGGCTGATTGAGGCACGGGAAAGTTATCCCACCAATATTGGACATACTCGTCTGCCGATGCAGACGCACATGGCTATTTACGTTTCCCTCGATCACCCGTTAACCGCGCAGCCCAGCGTCGAGTGGGATCAACTGCATACCTGGCGCGAATTGCGGCTGAATACTTATCTCGAAAATCGCCCCACGCCTGCGCGCGGCCCGGTGTGGTCTGCACCTAACTATCTGATGTTGATGAGCATGGCCGCTCAGGGCTTCGGCTGGTGTGTGTTGCCCTGTGCGTTAGTGGAGGAGTTTTCCGGTTCCGCGCCGTTAACCATGCTGACACTTCCCGGCTGGCCGATCGCCGTTTCTATCGATTTGCTGTGGAATAAAAGCGCGCCGCCGGGCGCGGCTGGAAGCTGGGTCAAAGCGTATCTGCAACAGGTGTCAGCGTAACGGAAAACCTTTGTGATAAATCTCACTTTTTTTAAACAATTACGATAAAAGTTGATAACAATCATCTACTATAGCCTGGTTATTTTGCGCTGAGGTAGAGATGAAAGATGTCGTTATCGTAGGTGCAGTCCGTACACCCATCGGCTGCTTCCAGGGGGCGCTCTCCCGCCATTCGGCTGTCGAACTGGGTAGCCTGGTGATCAATGCGCTGGTCGAACGCAGCGGAATTGAACCGCATGTTATTGATGAAGTGATTATTGGTCAGGTGCTGACGGCGGGTACCGGGCAAAATCCTGCGCGCCAGTCGGCAATTAAAGGCGGCCTGCCCAATACGGTTTCTGCTATTACGATCAACGATGTTTGTGGCTCGGGCCTGAAAGCGCTGCATCTGGCGACCCAGGCCATTCAGTGTGGTGAAGCGGATGTGGTGATCGCGGGCGGCCAGGAGAATATGAGCCGCGCGCCGCACGTTCTGACCGATAGCCGCACCGGTGCGCAGTTGGGTAACAGTCAGCTAATTGATAGCCTGGTGCACGACGGATTATGGGATGCGTTTAACGATTATCATATGGGCGTGACGGCGGAGAATCTGGCGCGCGAATATGGCATCAGCCGTGAACAACAAGATGCCTGGGCGCTAAGTTCACAACACAAGGCGCGTAAGGCTATCGATTCCGGTCGCTTTCGCGATGAAATTGTTCCGGTAGTGAACGCCCAGCCGAACGGGGAAACGCTGCGTGTCGAAACGGATGAGCAGCCGCAAACCGATCCCAGCGCGGAAGGACTGGCGCGCCTCACCCCGGCATTCGATCAGCTTGGATCCGTCACTGCCGGGAACGCGTCGTCGATCAACGATGGCGCAGCGGCGGTGTTAATGATGAGCGAAAGCAAAGCGCTGGAGCTTAATTTACCCATCCTGGCGCGTATCCGCGCATTTGCCAGCGTCGGCGTCGATCCCGCGTTGATGGGTATCGCGCCGGTGTACGCCACCCGTCGTTGTCTGGAGCGTGCGGGCTGGCAACTGAACGATGTCGATCTTATTGAAGCCAATGAAGCGTTTGCCGCGCAGGCGATTTCTGTTGGCAAGATGCTGGAGTGGGATGAGCAGAAAGTGAATGTGAACGGCGGCGCTATCGCCTTAGGCCATCCTATTGGCGCGTCCGGCTGCCGAATTCTGGTGTCTCTGGTTCACGAAATGATGAAACGCGATGCCCGTAAAGGCCTGGCGACGCTGTGCATTGGCGGCGGTCAGGGCGTGGCGCTGGCCGTGGAACGTGATTTGCCTGCTGCATAATCTCGTACAACGCTACTAAAACCCCCGGTAGCGTTAAGATTACCATGAGTTAATCCCTTTTTATCCCCCGTTTTAATGCTAATGCAAATGACGTAACGAAAGGCTTTTTGCTTACACTTTTGTCGTCGCTTGTCATGGTTTGCGCTGAGTTAATTCTATAAAAACACATTAATAAAATCCTTATTATTTGATGAAATAAAATAACCCTGGTTATTTTATTTTTTAATGCATCCTTAACTTGTTGATTTATATGGATCATTAAAAACAGACGTTTTAGCGGATTATGTGTGAAAAATGAAGTGCGTGTGATGTGCATCGCATATTTATTGTGTTTTGACATCTTTTTATTGAAGCCGATCACGCCATTTCGTGCCGTATTTTTTGAAACAAATAATTACGATCCTGATCACTAAAATACATGCGTTAAAAAAATAAAATGCAATTCCATAAAAACGAAACATGATTTCAATTGAGGGATAGCAAATGTTGAAAAAAACTCTGGCCCTGGCTGTATTGTGTGGAGCATCTTTTGCTGCATCAGCGGTAACTGTCGATTTACGTCACGAATTTATTGATGGTGGTAAAACTGATAAAACTAACGCCGACCGTGTTTCTGTTTCACATCGTTTTGCAAATGGCTTTGGTTTCTCTGTTGAAGCTAAATGGAAGTCGGGGGGGGATAATACCGATAAGCCGTATGCGGATTTTATCGGTAATGGTCATGAAGAGAGTATTAGCTGGCAGTGGAAAGCCAATAAGAATTTCTCGGTAACGCCGGGGTTCAATATTGAAAGTAATGATAGCCGCTCTATTTACAAACCGAACCTGCGGGTTCAGTACAGCTTCGACAGTGGTTTTTATGTTGCCGCGCGTTATCGTTATGATTACACACGCTATCCTTCAAATGCCGGTAAGGACGATGACAAAGTCAACCGTGGCGACGCCTGGGCGGGTTATGTATTCGGCGACTGGCGTACCGAGCTGAACTATGTGTATGCACGCAGCAGCGAAGGTACCGCGCGTAATAATAACAAACCATATTCTCAGGAATATAACGTTAAGCTGGCTTATCGTTGGGATAAAAACTGGGCACCGTATGGTGAAGTGGGTAACGTGGGTGTGAATGACCGTAACGATCGCCAGACGCGTTTCCGTGTCGGTGTGGCATATACCTTCTAATTAATTCTTCCACCTCGTTATTAACCCGGCGTAGTTAGCCGGGTTTTTCTGTTTTCTTTTTTTCCTGTAATCATATTTCTAATATAAACGGCAGATAAAAAAAGCCCCCCATAAAGGAGGGCAAGGCCAGTTACAGAAACACTACATCAAACACTCAGTCACTCATACTTTATATTCAGCCATTCAGGCCTGAATAAAATCACGCTGTGTCGGAAGTTTGGCGATATAAAGCGCCGGTTTACCGTCTTTGTCGGAACTGAACAACACCGCGCCATCGTGTGGCAGGAAAGAAGGGTGCGGATGCGTGACCTGGCGGCTGTTTTGTACCGTCGCCCAGGAGGTGTCATGACGCGCGATGCGGAAGTACGCTTTTTTCGCCACGTCGAAACCGTATAAATAGGGATCGTTGTCGATGGTGTAGCCGCTGGTGTCTTTCACATCGACCGGCGTACCGGAACCGTCACCGACCAGCAGCGTACCGTCGAAGTTGCTCATCAGATGCGAACAGGCTGGCATCTGCATCAGCGCTTCGTTGACGCCGGTGTCCGGGTTGTAACGATAAATGGTGCGACCCTGCTTACCCTTCAGATAAGAGACATACACCAGCGCTGAACCGTTAGGTACCCAGAATTCATGGGTGCAGCTTTCACCTTCCGCATGCTCTTTGACTTTACGCACGTTGCTGCCGTCTTCGTTTACCAGCCACATGCGGGCATCGACCAGATCGTGCGGGCCTTCGTGGCAGAACGCGACAGTATGATCGTCAAACGGGCGATAAATCGGGTGGCCGAGCCAGTTTTTCTCTTCGTGGATAACCGAGCTTTCACCCGTTTGCAGGTCAACGCGCAGCAGACGGCAGTGCGGGCCTTTATGGAAGAAGTCGTGGAACAGCTGCCAGCTGTTAAGCGGCGTCCAGTCGCTTTTGGCAATCTCAATGCCTACCAGTTTGGTGCAGTCGCTGTTGGACACCCAGGTACCGTAGCCGACCCATTCGTCCGGCACGCGATACACTTCCCGTTCCACCAACGTTTTCAGGTTCACTTCCAGTAGGGTGCGATCGTTCTTCACATAGTAGAGCGATTGGTCATCCGGTGAGAGAAAACCGCCGAAGGTGTTATCGCCTTCGCCTTCCGTTAATTGCACCGCTTCTGCATTGGCGACATCCAGCAGGTAGTAGTTCCAGTGGCCGTCAAACTCACCTGCGAAAAGCAGATGGCTACCATCGTTGAAAAAGCACTTCTGATAGAAGTAGTTACGATGACAGGTGACTTCTGGTGGGGTTAAGCGGGTGACTTCCGCGCCTGTGTCTGGATCGCGGCTGACCTCATAGTTCAGTTTTACCCGCATACCTTTAGCCATGTTGCACTCCTTTTTCTCAAGCAATGGTGGCTTAACGCTCACCGGCCGATGTGGATGTCGTTTTAAAAATGTAGTGATAATTTATCAAAACGACGTTTCAATGTTTGTGATGGTGAGCGCACTTTGTACGAAAAGGCTGTAAATTCAACCCAGATCAGGTTATCGAAAGCGATGCCGCTTCAAATGAACTTTGTTTTTTGACGGATATTTCTCACATTTCAGTTAATTCTCAATGTTTATATTTTACTGAATTAAAAAGACTTTATTTTTTCACCGGGGATGGATAACGGCATATTCGTGATCCCTTTTGCATTTTCAGTAATATTACACAGAAAAAGTGAAACGATGTTTTAATTGTAATTGAAAACCCATTTCATCAGCGATAAGATGACCTCATTGACAAAGCGGAACCCTGTTTCAGGTCGCTAATAAAGAACAACAGATTTTCTGGAGGCATTCGGTGGACGTAAGACAAAGCATTCATAGTGAACATGCAAAAACGCTGGACACGCAGGGCCTGCGCAACGAATTTCTCGTTGAGCAAGTGTTTGTCGCGGATGAGTACACCATGGTGTACAGCCACATCGACCGCATCATTGTCGGCGGCATTATGCCGGTGGCGAAAACCGTATCCGTGGGCGGTGAAGTGGGCAAACAATTGGGCGTGAGCTACTTCCTGGAACGTCGCGAACTGGGCGTGATTAACATTGGCGGCGCAGGCACCATTACCGTTGACGGTAAATGTTATGAAATCGGCCATCGCGATGCGCTGTATGTTGGGAAAGGGGCAAAAGAAGTGGTCTTCGCCAGCGTCGATACGGCGAAACCGGCGAAGTTCTACTATAACTGCGCACCGGCCCACACCACTTATCCGACCAAAAAAGTCACCCCGGATGACGTTTCTCCGGTCACGCTGGGCGATAACCTCACCAGCAACCGCCGCACCATCAATAAATACTTTGTGCCCGATGTGCTGGAAACCTGCCAGCTCAGCATGGGGCTGACAGAACTCGCGCCGGGGAACCTGTGGAACACCATGCCGTGCCACACCCACGAGCGCCGTATGGAAGTGTACTTCTACTTCAATATGGATGAGGACGCCTGCGTGTTCCATATGATGGGGCAGCCGCAGGAAACGCGTCACATCGTGATGCATAACGAACAGGCAGTGATTTCGCCGAGCTGGTCTATTCACTCTGGTGTGGGTACCAAAGCGTATACCTTCATCTGGGGAATGGTTGGTGAGAACCAGGTCTTCGATGACATGGATCACGTGGCGGTTAAGGATCTGCGCTAAGTCGCGGGCAGCAAAAGAAATAATGCCTGTCGCGAACAGGCGCAATCAATAAGGAATTTAATATGATTTTAGATGCATTCTCTCTGCAGGGTAAAGTTGCCGTTGTCACCGGTTGTGATACCGGTCTGGGTCAGGGTATGGCTGTCGGTCTGGCGGAAGCGGGCTGCGACATCGTGGGTATCAACATTGTTGAGCCGGCTGAGACCATCGAGCGCGTCACCGCGCTGGGGCGTCGCTTTCTGAGTCTGACTGCCGATCTGCGTTCCATCGACGGCATTCCTGCGCTGCTTGACCGTGCGGTAGCGGAATTCGGTCATATCGATATTCTGGTCAACAACGCCGGTCTGATTCGTCGTGAAGACGCGATCGACTTCAGCGAAAAAGACTGGGACGACGTGATGAACCTGAACATTAAGAGCGTGTTCTTTATGTCTCAGGCGGCGGCGAAACACTTCATCGCGCAGGGTAAAGGCGGCAAAATTATCAATATCGCCTCCATGCTCTCCTTCCAGGGCGGCATCCGCGTACCGTCTTACACCGCATCGAAAAGCGGCGTAATGGGCGTCACTCGCCTGATGGCCAACGAGTGGGCGAAACATAACATCAACGTCAACGCTATTGCACCGGGCTACATGGCGACCAACAACACCCAGCAACTGCGTGCGGATGAAGAGCGTAGCGCGGCGATCCTCGATCGTATCCCGGCGGGTCGTTGGGGTCTGCCGAGCGATCTGATGGGGCCGGTTGTCTTCCTGGCTTCCAGCGCATCTGATTACATCAACGGCTATACCGTTGCCGTCGATGGTGGCTGGCTGGCTCGTTAATTCCGGCCTGGCGGTAAGAACCCTGCTTCGCGGCAGGGTTTTTTTTGCCTGTAAATCACATCAATCCATATCGTGTAAATTGATTTATCCATGTGATTATTTCTCTAGTGAAATCATTAAATATAAATCCATTTAAAAACAGACAATTAAAAATAATTGATGAAATGTTCTTCAATTTTAAAATTGTAATGTCCATCACATAACCGATATGTGCAGCCATTTAATCCATATCTACGCGATGAACCGCCTGACGTATCTCTCTGGAAATCCCGTATGTTCAGGGAATGTTCTATTCAGTGCAGGCAGGAAAAGATGGTTACCTTAAATAGTGATTCAGTTGTGTCTCCACGCTCGCAGCGCGATACGCGGCGAATGAATCTGTTTGTCTCCGTTTCTGCGGCGGTGGCCGGTCTGTTGTTTGGTTTAGATATCGGCGTGATTGCCGGGGCACTGCCCTTTATCACCGATCACTTTGCCCTGAGCAGCCGTTTGCAGGAGTGGGTGGTCAGCAGCATGATGCTCGGTGCGGCGCTGGGGGCGCTGTTCAACGGCTGGCTCTCTTTCCGCCTGGGGCGCAAATACAGCCTGATGGCGGCGGCGGTGTTGTTCGTGCTGGGCTCGCTGGGCTCTGCGTTGGCCAGTAGCGTGGAAATCTTGATTGCGGCGCGTGTGTTGTTGGGTATCGCCGTGGGGATTGCCTCTTACACCGCGCCGCTTTATCTCTCTGAAATGGCGAGCGAACACGTGCGCGGTAAGATGATCAGCATGTATCAGTTGATGGTCACCCTGGGCATTGTGCTGGCGTTTCTCTCTGATACCGCATTCAGCTACACCGGTAACTGGCGTGCGATGCTTGGCGTGCTGGCGCTGCCAGCGGTGATCCTGATTGTGCTGGTGATCTTCCTGCCGAACAGCCCGCGCTGGCTGGCGGAGAAAGGCCGGCATATCGAAGCGGAAGAAGTGTTGCGTATGCTGCGTGATACCTCTGAAAAAGCGCGTGAAGAGCTCAATGAAATTCGCGAAAGCCTGAAGCTGAAGCAGGGCGGCTGGAAGTTGTTCAAAGCTAACCGCAACGTCCGCCGCGCGGTGTTTCTCGGCATGCTATTGCAGGCGATGCAGCAGTTCACCGGGATGAACATCATCATGTACTACGCGCCGCGCATCTTTAAAATGGCGGGCTTTACTACCACCGAGCAGCAGATGCTGGCGACGCTGGTCGTCGGATTGACCTTTATGTTCGCGACCTTTATCGCCATCTTTATGGTGGATAAAGCCGGACGTAAACCGGCGCTGAAGATTGGTTTTAGCGTGATGGCGCTGGGTACGCTGGTGCTGGGTTACTGCCTGATGCAATTCGATAACGGCACGGCAGGCAGCGGGCTTTCCTGGCTGTCGGTGGGCATGACCATGATGTGCATCGCCGGTTATGCGATGAGTGCCGCGCCGGTGGTGTGGATCCTGTGTTCTGAAATTCAGCCGCTGAAATGCCGCGACTTTGGTATCACCTGTTCCACCACAACCAACTGGGTCTCCAATATGATTATTGGCGCGACCTTCCTGACGCTGCTCGACAGCATCGGTGCGGCAGGGACGTTCTGGCTCTATACCGGGCTGAATATTGCCTTTATCGGGATTACGTTCTGGCTGATTCCGGAAACCAAAAATGTCACGCTGGAGCATATCGAACGCAAACTGATGGCAGGAGAGAAGCTGCGAAATATTGGGGGGTGAAGGATAGTTGGGGTGAGTGCGCGCTGATGCCCTCACCCCGGCCCTCTCCCACAGGGAGAGGGAGAAAACACGCGCACGGTCGGTTCCCTCTTCCTGAGGGAGAGGGTTAGGATGAGGGTTACACCTTCGCCAAATAGAGCGTCGGCATTCCCTCTACACTCTCCCACAGGGAGAAGTAGCAACCGCGCACTGTTCCACTGGGAGGCCGAGAAGTAACAACTGTGCACAGTCGGTTCCCTCTCCCTGAGGGAGAGGGTTAGGGTGAGGGTTTACACCTTCGCCAAATAGAGCGCCGGCATTCCCTCTACATCTCCCACAGGGAGAAGTAGCAACGGCGCACTGTTCCACTGGGAGGCCGAGAAGTAACAATTGTGCACAGTCGGTTCCCTCTTCCTGAGGGAGAGGGTTAGGATGAGGGTTTACACCTTCGCCAAATACAGCGCCGGCATCCCCTCTACACTCTCCCACAGGGAGAAGTAGCAACCGCGCACTGTTCCACTGGGAGGCCGAGAAGTAACAATTGTGCACAGTCGGTTCCCTCTCCCTGAGGGAGAGGGTTAGGGTGAGGGTTTACACTTTCGCCAAATACAGCGCCGGCATCCCCTCGACATCTGACGTATACAGTACCCATTGATTATCCGGTGAAAACGAAGGATGCGGATGCGTCACCTGGCGGTCACCGTCCAGCACCTTCCAGCTACTGTTATGCTGACACACCGCTTTCTGCTCCCCGCTGTGAATATCAAACACCCAGATAAACGGGTCGTTGCTCCCGTTATGCGGTGCACCGTCGCCTACAACGAGCGAGCCGTCATGATTACTCATCAGGTGAGAGCAGGGCGGTATCGCCATCAGCAGCGTATTTTCAAGCGTTGCCGGATCGGCGCGATATAAATAGCGTTGCGGTGAATTATCCTGATGCGCCACGTAATAAAGCGCGGAGCCATCCGGTACCCAGAACTCATGAGTAAAGCTTTCGCCGGGCTGATGCTGGCGAACCTTGCGTAGGTAAGTGCCGTCGGCATTGATGAGCCACATACGCGCATCAATCGCATCGCGCGGGCCTTCGTGACAGAACGCCACGGTATTATCATCAAACGGGCGGTAAATCGGATGCCCCAGCCAGCGCTTCTCCTGCAAAATGGTGCGCTGCGCACCCGTTTTCAGGTCGATGTTAATCAGGCGGCATTCCGGCCGCGTAAAGTAGAAATCGCGGAATTTTCCCCAGTCGGTCAGCGGCTGCCAGTCGCTTTTTTTGATTTCGATGCCGACAAGCTGCGTACAGTCGCTGTTGGCGACCCACGTACCATAGGCCACCCACGCGTCATCGACGTCATAAATCACCTGCTCTTCCAGCGAATCGAGATCCACGCGCCTTAACTGGCGGTTGTTTTTCACATACCACAGCGCCTGGTCGTCTGCGGAAAGGAAGCCGCCGAAGGTGTTATCGCCTTCGCCGTCCGTGAGTTGCGTAGCATGCTGCGCTTCGCGGTCTAGCAGGTAGTAATTCCAGTGTCCTTCAAACGCGCCGCCAAAAATGAGCTTGTTGCCATCGCGGGTAAAACACTTCTGATAGAAGTAGTTACGGTGACAAATAATATGCGGCGGCGTCAGGCGAATGACCTCATGCCCTGTTTCACTGTCCGGCTGTGAACGGAAATTTAGCGGGATGATTTTACCTTTCATCAATCAACTCCTGATAAAAAAATACCCCGCCGCCGAAGCGCCAGGGTATTGAGTGACAAGGTGGGGATTAACGCATGGCGCGACGCAGAATACGTTCCGCCTGGCGCTGGAAGTCTGCGGCAGCCTCTTCCACGGATTTCTGACCATAATCGATGTATTGCAGGGTGGTGCCGAACTGGGCGACGATCTGCGGGTCATCAAAGTACGGCGACACGCTCAGTTTGGTCGGCAGAGACTGCGCCAGACGCAGGCCGGATACCGCCGGATCGTCCTCTTTGATGATGCCGTCTTCGGTCAGGAATTTCACCGCGGCCTTGCTCAGCGGCACGCCGCGCTCCAGGCCGAGCGTATCGACCGCTTCTTTGTTGTTCAGCAGGAAGTTGATTAACTTCGCCGCCGCTTCGGGGTTTTTCGTCGACTTACCGATCGAGAGCATCTGCGCCGGTTTGAAGAACAGGCCCGCGTCGGTTGCGCCTTCCAGCATCGGATAGTTACCCAGCTCCAGTTTTGCAGGCGGCTTCAGGTTGTCAGAATATTTATTAATGGTGGAGTTCCACATGTAGGTTCCGGCCCATTCGCCCTGGATCCACGGCTTCATTTCGTACATGTTGCTCTTACCGAAAGAGGCGTAGTACTTGGTATCCGGCATCACGTGGCTGTCGATGAGTTTTTTGTACATCTGGAAAAACTCATTCCACTGATCTTTGCTCCAGGCCAGTTTTTTGGTCTTCTCGTCAATGGCGGCGGTGTTGTACTTCTGCACCATATACGAGTTCAGCAGCGCCAGGGTATCCTGATGTTCAAGCACCACCGGATAGTACTGTTTACCCAGTTTGCTCTCGAAGGTTTTCCCCGCTTCCATCAGCGCGTCCCAGGTTTTCGGGTACTCCACGCCGGCTTTTTTCCAGGTTTCATCGTTGAAATAGAACACACGCGCAGTTACCGAAATCGGAATGCCGTTCAGCTTGCCGTTCACCGTGGTGGTTTGCAGCTCTTTGGCATCGAACTGGCTCAGGTCGATGACATCTTTCATTTTATTCAGGTCGTAGAAGCCATCACCTGTTTTGGAGAAAATCGGCAACCAGTTCCAGTTGGTTTGCATCACATCCGGCTCGGTACCGCCCGCAATCTGGGTGGTCAGGCGGGAGAGGTGACCATCCCAGCCGGTGTATTCCGCTTTAACGTTGATATCAGGGTTCTGTTTATGGAACTCTTCCAGCGCCTTCAGAGTAACCTGGTGACGGCCATTGCCGCCCCACCAGGACATACGTAAATCCACATCTTTTGCCATTGAGGGTAAAGCAGTCAGCCCCAAAATGGTGGAGATTGCTGCGCTTAAAAGCACTTTTTTCATTTTAATACTCCATTAAAGAGAGAGGTTCTGTTCTGTTTTTGCGTCAAAGATATGACACTTATTCATGTCAAACGTAAAGTACACTTTGCGATTAAGACCCTTATCAATCATGGGTTTAGCTTCGTCTGAAGGAATGCGCGCTGTCAGTTCGTAGTTGGCTACTTTCAGGTAGACGAAGAACTCATGGCCCATGTTTTCAACGCGTACCATCTCGCCGGTGCAACCGCCTTCGGCAAAAGACTCATCTGATACCGAAACGAATTCCGGGCGAATGCCGTAGAACACGTCTTCATTTTTATGGCCTGCCAGTTTCTGCTCTAACACGTTGCTCAGCGGCAGGAATTCGTCGCCGATGGTCAGATAGAGATGCCCCTCTTTATCCACCAGTTTGCTGGCGCGAATGTTCATTTCCGGCGCGCCGATGAAGCCCGCGACGAACATGTTTTTCGGCTTGTGGTAGAGGTTATCCGGCGTGTCGACCTGCATGATGTGGCCCAGCTTCATGACGCAGATACGGTCGCCCATGGTCATCGCTTCGGTCTGATCGTGGGTGACATACACGGTGGTTGCCGGTTTGCCCGATTTCTTCAACTGCTTATGCAGGTCAGAAATACGGATGCGCATCGACGCGCGCAGTTTGGCGTCGAGGTTGGAGAGCGGTTCATCGAACAGGAATACGTCGGGTTTTTTCACAATCGCGCGGCCTACGGCCACACGCTGCGCCTGGCCGCCGGAGAGCTGGCGCGGCAGCCTGTCCAGCAGTTCATCCAGCTCAAGAATTTTCGCCGCTTCGTCAACCTGCTTGTCGATTTGATCTTTCGGCATTTTGCTCAGCTTCAGGCCGAACGCCAGGTTCTCGCGCACGGTCATGTGCGGATAAAGCGCGTAGTTCTGGAACACCATCGCAATGCCGCGCTCTTTCGGCGCGAGGTTGTTCACCACTTTCTCACCAATGCGCACTTCGCCACCGCTGATGGTTTCCAGCCCGGCCAGCATGCGCAGGGTGGTGGATTTGGCACAGCCCGATGGGCCAACGATCACCATAAATTCGCCTTCAGCAATTTTAAGGTCGATACCATGTACCGCTTTGAAGCCGTTGGAGTACACTTTTTCCAGTTTGTTGAAAATCACTTCAGCCATGATATATCCCTCTTAACCTTTAATTCCGCTGCTGGTCACGCCCTGTACGAAGTAGCGTTGAGCCAGGAAGAACACAATGATGGACGGCAGAATGGAGATGCTCGCCATTGCCAGAATTTCGTTCCACGGCGCACCTTCGGTGACGTCAATGGACATTTTCAGTGCCAGTGCAATCGGGTACTTATCGACGCTGTAGACGTAGATCAGCGGGCCGATAAAGTCGTTCATGGACCACATGAACTGGAACAGTGCGACAGAGATAATGGCCGGTTTCAGAATCGGCACCACCACGTACCACAACACCTGAATCGAGTTACAGCCGTCAATTTGCGCCGCTTCTTCCATGTCACGCGGCACGCCGCGCAGGAACTGAATCAGCATGAAGACGAAGAACCCCTGCGTGGCGAAGGCCAGCGGCAGATACAGCGGCATATAGCTGTTCAGCATGCCCATT
Organism: Pseudocitrobacter faecalis; assembly: GCA_003315335.1. Lineage (GTDB taxonomy): Bacteria > Pseudomonadota > Gammaproteobacteria > Enterobacterales > Enterobacteriaceae > Pseudocitrobacter > Pseudocitrobacter faecalis. The sequence goes on along the minus strand of QNRL01000003.1, from coordinate 281,219 downwards.
TCACGGAACATCAGGTACTGAGGAATCAGCAGTACGGTGCTCGGCAGCAGCATGGTAGTGATGAGCGTGGCGAACCAGAATTTCTTCCACGGAATGTCGAAGCGGGCAAAGCCGTAGGCGACGATGGTGGAAGAGATAATGGTCAGAATCACCTTCGGAATCACATATTTGAAGGTGTTCAGCATGTAATGGCCGAAGTTGTATTCGGTGCCGGTTTTCCAGCCGTTGATAAACCCTTCCCAGGTGGCATGAGCAGGCCACAGGCCGAGCGTGGTGAAGATCTCGTGGTTCGGCTTGAACGACGCCGAGAACATCCACGCCAGCGGGTAAAGCATCAGCAGGCCAACGAACAGCAGGATGGTATAGCGAACCCATGCGTTGATTTTTTCGCGTCTCAGGGTGCGGGCAACCTCACGTTCAGCAATGCTTCTTGCTTCGTCGATTTGTTGAATATCAGCCATTTTTGCCTCCCTTATCGGCGGAGTAGAACACCCAGTATTTTGAAGACTTAAAGGCGATGGCGGCGAAGACCGCGACGACCAGGAACAGAACCCACGCCAGCGCTGCGCCATACCCCATATCGAAGTATTTAAACGCCGTGTCGTAGATATAGAGTGAGAACAGATAAGTGGAGTAAGTTGGGCCGCCGCCGGTAATCACGTACGGGCCGGTAAACTCCTGGAACGCCTGAGTGGTTTGCATGATGAAGTTGAAGAAGATAACCGGCGTAATCAGCGGCACCGTCACTTTCATAAACATCTGCCATTTGGAGGCGCCATCAATCATCGCGGCTTCGTACTGCGATTGTGGAACGTTTTGCAGTGCAGCCAGGAAGATAACCATCGCGGAACCGAACTGCCAGACGCGCAGCAGAGTGACAGACATCAGCGCCAGAGACGGCTCACCCAGCCAGTTAATGGCGTCGAAACCGAACACGCCGAGGAAGCTGTTCAGCAGGCCGTCGATGGCAAACAGTGCGCGCCACAATACGGCGATGGCCACGGAGCTACCGAGAATTGACGGAATATAATAGGCGGTACGGAAGAACCCAATCCCGCGTAATTTAAAGTTAAGAACAAACGCAATGCCCAGGGCAAATGCGAGTTTCAGCGGAATGGTTAAAAATACATACGCGAACGTTACGCCCATTGATTTCCAGAAGAGCGTATCTTCGGTAAACATATAGCGATAGTTCTCAATGCCGTTAAATACCGGCGGACTCATCAAGTCGTACTCAGTAAAACTGAGAAAGAAAGATGACACAAACGGGAAGGCCGTAAAGATTATCAACCCAATGATATAGGGCGAAATCCAGGCCAAACCCAGCATTCTGTTTTCATTCATAGATACCTACCTGGCAAACAAGTTTGTAAAACGGATTGAGGTTCGGTCATCGCTCCACACGAGGGGCACGGGGCGCGGAATTCACGGTGTTAGCTTGGTGTCGGTCATACGATCCTTCCCTGTAAATAAATGTTGTATAAGGCTTTTTAACTTTTCATTCCATTGGTGGTGTTTTGCTGTTTCAACTCTGATGTTTTGTAATGCGTGATTAGTAAAACACCGTTTTAATTTTATTTTATTGCTATTTGTTTCCGCGTCATGCGTTTAATGATGGAAATGTGATCGAAGTCGAAACGATGTTTCAATTAAGTGAGATGGGTAGTGTTTCTGCGTGGGTGGTATGGAAGTAGATAAGTGAAATTATCCCCTAACCCCCTGAAATTAGTGATTCCATTAATGGTTATCAGGCTAATGCTTGACTATATGAAGTAAAAAAAAGGCCCCCATGAAATGAGGGCCCTGGGCGGGGTGAGGATATTAGTCTTTGAGAAAATCCTGGCGCATCGGAGTAAAGGTATCGAGCAGCGTACCGGCCTGCAGACAAACACATCCGTGCATGATTTCCGGTTTTTTATAGAGCGTATCCCCCGCACGCACGACGTGTTTTTCGTCGCCGATGGTGAATTCAAATTCCCCGGAAAGCACGTAGGTCAACTGCTCATGCGGATGGTTATGCAGCGGGCCTATGGCTCCCTGCTCAAAGTTCACCTCTACCGCCATCATTTTGCCATCATGGGCGAGGATACGACGGGTGACGCCGTTACCCAGATCTTCAAGGGTGGTCTCTTTATGAAAAATAAACATCAGGCCGTCCTGTAGTAAGTTGAAACAATGTTTCATTTAACTTATCGCAGAATGCGTGAAAAAGAAATCGGCTGCTGGAGAAGTGGAAAGTTGATCACAAGTTTGGTTCACTGGACGGTACGTGAAAAACCGAGGGATGAAAATGAAAACGATTGGGCTGTTAGGTGGCATGAGCTGGGAATCAACCATTCCCTACTATCGACTCATTAATGAAGGTGTGAAGCAGCGTCTGGGCGGGCTACATTCGGCACAAATTCTGCTGCATAGTGTTGATTTTCACGAGATTGAAGCCTGTCAGTCGAACGGTGACTGGCCGCGTGCGGGTGAGATTCTGGCGCAGGCGGCGAAAGGGCTGGAGCAGGCTGGCGCGGAAGGTATCGTGCTGTGTACCAATACCATGCACAAAGTCGCAGAACAAATTGAGAACACCGTTACTGTGCCATTCCTGCACATTGCCGATGCGACCGGACGTGCGATTCAAAAAGCGGGGCTGAACAACGTTGCGCTGCTCGGTACGCGCTACACAATGGAACAGGATTTCTATCGCGGCCGTCTGCAACAGGAATTTGCCATCAGTACGCCGATCCCGGACAGCGACGACCGCGCGCGTATCAACCAGATAATCTTTGATGAGTTGTGCCTTGGCACCTTCAGCGAGGCGTCACGTGACTATTACCTCGAGGTGATTTCCGCACTGAAAGCGCAGGGTGCGCAGGGCGTGATTTTCGGTTGTACCGAAATTGGCCTACTGGTACCTGCGGAGCTCAGCCCGCTGCCGGTATTCGACACAGCGGCGATCCACGCGGCGGACGCGGTGGATTTTATGCTCTCCTGAGCCTTAATGCCCGGTGGCGCTTCGCTTACCGGGCCTACAATATTGCCGCCATCCGGCAGCTCTCACGGCGCGAGAACGTTATTCAACGTATCGGTAATCGTGCCAAGGTTTGCCTGTATGTGTTGCGTAAATGCTTCAACCAGCGCCGAACCGGGCCGGTGGAGCGGGCGAATCAGGCTCACAGTAAAAGGCACATCTTTACTGAAACGGCGGATCACCACACCGCTGTTAACGTAATCCAGGGCGGTGAACGGGTTAACCACTGAAATTCCCGCGCCTGCCCGCACCAGCGCGCAAATCGACGCCGCGCTATGGGTTTCTACCACCATTCTCCGTTTCACCTGATGCTCGTTGAATAACGTATCCAGCAGCTGGCGATAGCTGTCGGTGCGCGACAGGCTGATATAGTTCTCGCCCTGAAAATCTTCCGGCGTCAGTACGCTTTTTGCGGTCAGTGGGTGATCCTGCGGCAGAACACAGACTTCGTTGAGCGTAAGCAGCGGCGTGCGCTCAGTCCCTGCGGGCGTGTGCAGTGTTTCCGTTAGCCCCAAATCGTGGCGCTGGGCAGAGAGCCACTCTTCAAGAAGCGGTGACTCCTGCGGCACGATTTGCAGGCTGACATCCGGGTAGCGCGCCAGAAAAGGTTGGATCAGCAACGGTAAAAAGGATTGTGAAAAGACGGGTAAGCATACAATCGACAGTTCGCCCTGACGAAACTCGCGCAGGCTTTCCGCCGCGCTGACGATGCGATCGAGCCCATACCAGGAGCGTTGCACCTCTTCAAACAGTCTTAGCCCCTGCACGGTAGGATGTAGGCGGCCACGGCTGCGTTCAAACAGCTTCAAACCGAGCACTTTTTCAAAGCGCGCCAGTTCGCGGCTGACCGTGGGCTGCGAGGTGTGCAGCAGGTGCGCGGCTTCCGTCAGGTTACCGGCGGTCATTACCGCATGGAAGATTTCAATATGACGCAGGTTGACGGCGGGCATGAGAGACTCCTGGTTTGTGCGTTTTTTCCCCTCACCCCGACCCTCTCCCTGAGGGAGAGGGAGAAAACCCGTGTCGGTCTGTCCCCTCTCCCTGAAGGAGAGGGGGAAACCCGTGTCGGTCTGTCCCCTCTCCCTGAAGGAGAGGGGGGAAACCCGTGTCGGTCTGTCCCTTCTCCCTGAAGGAGAGGGAGGAAACCCGTATCGGTCTGTCCCCTCTCCCTCAGGGAGAGGGTTAGGGTGAGGGTTGTATATCATTTTTGCATAGACTCACGATAAAACGATATTTTTTATTCCCTTCAGCCTGTGGCGTAATCGGTAAAAAGCAATATTTGACACCGGAGCCATCTATGCCACGCCCCCTTAACAGTACCGACACCGATCTGACTGCAGAAAACCTGCTGCGCCTGCCCGCTGAATATGGCTGCCCGGTCTGGGTGTATGACGCGCAAATTATTCGCCAGCAGATTGCCAAACTGAGCCAGTTTGACGTCGTGCGTTTTGCCCAGAAAGCATGTTCGAACATCCATATTCTGCGTCTGATGCGCGAGCAGGGCGTCAAGGTGGATTCGGTGTCATTGGGTGAGATTGAGCGCGCGCTGGTGGCGGGCTATCAGCCGGGCGCGGATTCTGATGATATCGTTTTTACCGCCGACACTATCGACGACGCGACGCTTTCGCGCGTTCAGGAATTGCAAATCCCGGTTAACGCCGGATCTGTCGATATGCTGGCGCAGCTGGGTGAGGTGTCCCCAGGCCATCGCGTGTGGCTGCGCGTGAATCCCGGATTTGGTCACGGTCACAGTCAGAAAACCAACACCGGCGGCGAAAACAGCAAACACGGTATCTGGTACAGCGATCTTCCGGCCGCGCTGGACGTGATTCAGCGTTATCAACTGAAGCTGGTAGGCATTCACATGCACATCGGTTCCGGCGTGGATTATGCGCATCTGGAGCAGGTTTGCGGCGCAATGGTGCGTCAGGTCGTTGAATTTGGACAGGATCTGGAAGCGATCTCTGCCGGTGGCGGATTATCGATTCCTTATCGTGAAGGTGAAGAAGCGATCAACACCGATCACTACTATGGTCTGTGGAACGGTGCGCGTGAGCAGATTGCTAAACATCTGGGTCACCCGGTAAAACTGGAACTCGAACCGGGGCGTTTCCTGGTGGCGGAGTCTGGCGTGCTGGTGGCACAGGTGCGGAGCGTGAAAGAAATGGGAAGCCGCCACTTTGTGCTGATCGACGCCGGGTTTAATGACCTGATGCGTCCGGCAATGTATGGGAGCTATCACCATATTTCCGCGCTCGCCGCCGACGGGCGCGACCTGTCGCAGGTGCCGTTGGTTGAAACGGTGGTTGCCGGCCCGCTGTGTGAATCGGGCGATGTCTTTACGCAGCAGGAAGGCGGAAAAGTGGAAACGCGTGCCCTGCCTGCGGTGAAGCCGGGCGATTATCTGGTGCTGCACGATACTGGCGCGTATGGCGCGTCGATGTCATCGAACTACAACAGCCGCCCGCTGCTGCCGGAAGTGCTGTTTGATCATGGTGCAGCGCGTTTGATTCGCCGCCGCCAGACGATTCAGGAACTGCTGTCGCTGGAACTGGCGTAATAGGGCCCCGTCGTCACCGTATCACGCAGCACCAGCGTGCCGGTAAACGGTGGGATCGTTTCAATCGGCTCGCCGTTGGCGAGCTTAATGGCCTGATCGATAGCGGTCACAATCATGTTATCGATCGGCAGATACACCGTCGACAGGCCAGGCTCCAGCCATTTCGCGCTTGGTGCGTCATCGAAGCCAAACAGCGAAATATCCTGCGGAATACGCAGCCCCGCCTGATGCAGCGCTTTTGACGCGCCCAGCGCCATATCATCGTTACAGGCGAATAGGGCGCTGAACGGCACTTTTTCGCTAATCAGTTCATTGCACTTCTCAAATCCGCAGGTCATGCCCGCATCGCCATATTTGATCTTCGCCGGATCCCACGCAATGCCATGTTTTTCGAGCGCATTTTTATACCCTTCCAAACGCGCTTTCCCCGTTGGCGTGTGAATAGGAACCGTGAGGCAGGCGATATCGCGATGGCCCTGTGAAATCAGATATTCTACCGCCTGAAACGCAGCATCCTGCTGTTCGAAGAAGACGCAGCGCTCTCGCGCCTGGCTGACGTCGCGGTTGATCACCACCAACGGCATAGGGATGGAATCGATGAGCGACATGATGGTTTCTTCGCTCATAAAACGGGTATAGAGCACAATCGCATCGCACTGGCGATCGGCCAGCATCTGTACTGCCTGCTTCTCTCGCTCCGGCTCGTCGTGCCCATCGGCGACAATCAACTGCTTGCCCCAGACTTCCGTCTGGCGCGACGCCTGCTGTAACAGGCGGCCAAAATAGAAGCCGTCAAAGGTTGAGACAATCAGCCCAATGCTATTGCTGGTGCGGTTTGCCAGTGAGCGCGCCAGAAAATTTGGCCGGTAGCCCAACTCTTCCATTGCTTTGAACACCTGCTGACGGGTGCTCTCTTTTACCTGACCTGTGCCGTTCAAGACGCGGGAAACCGTTGCTTTCGAAACGCCTGCGCGAATTGAGACATCCAGCATTGTTGTCATTGTCTGTTCCTGATGCCACGTGATTTCCGCAGTTTATCACAGACATTCAGGGGGATATGCGTTGAGAACGCGGCAAATAACTATCGGGATCACGGTTTTGAAGGGAAGTGCTGGAACCGCGGCACCTGGGATCACAGGCAGAGCCTTCTTACTCTTTGCGCGCCTCTTCCCTCATCAGGCGTTGGCAGTCTCCAACATCCCGAACGTAGTAATACCTGAAGCCTTCTGGTTCGCATGTTTTGTAGGGGGAAAATACTCCCAGCCAGATGGTGACGAGCAGACAAAGGAATTGAGTAAGAATGATTAGCATGATTAAGATTAACGTAATGAAGTTCATGGTGAAGTCTATTTTTTTTGGGATCTTTCCTTTGTTGAAGAAAGCAAATACTACAGTTACCATGGCAAAGAAAAAAATTGGAATGCCTAGAGGAAGAACTATCTCATAGCTGTTGAAGTAAATAACTTCTCCATAGTGAAAGAGAGAGGTAAACTGATATATGGCCATATCTTCTGTTGTCGATTTTATGAACCATATCGCAAATACAATTACAAAAACTCCAGAAAATGGGGTTTTTATTTTATCCCAGAATATTAAAATGATATTTTTTATTTTATTATTTATTTCTTGTGGCACTCTTCAGTTCCTGATTTGCAATTGAGTATGTTGAGTTATGTTGAAACATCTGTAGTTATGTTTCTTGAAAACCCATATATTACAGAATCTGAGCTTGTCAGAAGCTGAAGGAACAGGTGTTTGAGATATATTGGCCCCAGATGATGGACTTGTAGGGGCAGCAATTTTCCTACATTCCCTGGTTCAAGAATCTTGTCAGGAAAGTTTTGCACTCTGCTTATTGAATGGGAGAGCGCGTAAACCAATATCTGATCCCTATGACTGACTTGCGCTTTATTACCTACTGATTGTAATGAAGAACATCCCGCTGAAGCCTCCTTCACGAAATAATCTATTTATTATTTCCAGAAAGCGTTAAGCGAAATGAGAGGCGATACATAAACAGAGGATTTTAGGAAAAGTGCTCGGGATGGTGCGGAAATAACAATAAAATAAGACGGGGGCGTGCGGCGCTCCCCGTCTGAAACACTATGCTTTATCACTTTCCGCAGGCACCGATACCGAATGACGGCGCACAAGCGTTGGGCTAAAGAGGTGCGTTACCTCAGGAACCGGACGTTTTTCCGCCAGCGCCAGCGCCAGTTCTGCCGCCTGCGTCGCCATGGTGACAATTGGGTAACGAATGGTGGTCAGGCGAGGGCGCACGTAGCGTGAGACCAGAACATCATCGAAGCCAATCAGAGAGATCTCCTGCGGTACATCGATGCCGTTATCATTGAGCACGCCCATTGCCCCTGCGGCCATCGAGTCGTTATAGCAGGCCACGGCGGTGAACTGTTTACCGCGCCCCAGCAACTCAGTCATTGCCTGTTCGCCACCGCTTTCATCGGGTTCGGCGAAGGTCACCAGCCGATCATTACACGGCAGCCCGTTCTCTTTTAGCGCGTCGTAATAGCCCTGCAAGCGGTCTTCCGCATCGGAAATCGCGTGGTTCGAGCAAATGTAGCCAATCTTTGTATGTCCCTGTTGAATCAAATGACGTGTTGCGAGCCACGCGCCATAGCGGTCATCCAGCGCTACGCAGCGTTTTTCAAAACCCGGCAAAATCCGGTTAATCAGCACCATGCCGGGCATCTGCTTCATCAACCCGGTCAGTTCCGCATCGGGGATCATCTTGGCATGCACCACCAGCGCCGCACAGCGGTGACGAATCAATTGCTCAATGGCCTGGCGTTCTTTTAATTCGTTGTGATAGCCGTTGCCGATCAACAAAAAGTTACCAGTGTGGTATGCCACCTGCTCAACGGCTTTGACCATGGCGCCAAAGAAGGGGTCGGACACATCGCCTACCACCAGCCCCACGGTTTCCGTTGACTGCTGCGCCAGCGCACGGGCGTTGGCGTTCGGGTGGTAATTGAGCGTTTCCATAGCCGACGATACCGACTGACGAGAAGCATCGCTGGCTTTCGGGGAATTGTTGATTACGCGGGAGACGGTGGCGACAGAGACGCCAGCCAGTCGAGCCACATCTTTGATAGTCGCCATACGCTGCCTTTTTGATGGGTAAACGGTTACACCACTGTAGTGTTACGGAAATTTATCACAGGTTCAAGGCCGGGAGAGGGTTGATAGTAATATCTTTGATATTGACCCAATGGCACAAAAAGGCGGTAAGTGATTCTAAAAAAACGAATCCAAACTTTTGCTTACACTTTGCGAAGGGCTGTTGCGGTTCTGTGCTGGAGAAAGCAGCAACGGGATTGCTACTCTGATTATCCCAGAGGTATTGATAGGTGAAGTCATCCATAAGGTTGACTGACTTGAATTACACCAACCTGCGCAGATGCGCAGGTTTTTTTTTGTCAAGAAACTGGGGTTTGCTGCTTTTCCGCTGTTTTCTCATGTACCCTGCTTACAGAGAAAACTTTGGCAAAAGGAGTTGGTATGGTTATTGGCTTTTTTCGGCAGCTTTTTAAAGTTCTGTTTCGGGTCAGGATGACCGGCGACACAGCGGCTTTATCGCAATCTAAGGTGCTGATTACCCCGAACCATGTCTCATTCATTGACGGCATCCTGTTGGCGCTGTTCCTGCCAGTGCGCCCGGTTTTTGCTGTTTACTCTTCTATTTCGCAAAAATGGTTTATGCGCTGGCTTGCGCCGCTAATCGATTTTGTGCCGCTAGACCCGACTAAACCCATGTCCATCAAACACCTGGTGCGCCTGATTGAACAGGGCCGTCCGGTGGTGATTTTTCCTGAAGGGCGTATTTCGGTTTCTGGTTCGCTGATGAAAATCTATGACGGTGCGGCCTTTGTGGCGGCGAAGTCAGGCGCGACGATTATCCCGGTACGAATTGAAGGGGCCGAGCTGACCTACTTCAGCCGTCTGAAAGGGCTGGTGAAACAGCGCCTCTTCCCGCAAATTCGGCTGCATCTGTTGCCGCCGACCCGCATCGATATGCCGGATGCGCCGCGCGCGCGCGATCGCCGTAAAATGGCGGGCGAAATGCTGCATCAAATTATGATGGAAGCGCGAATGGCGGTGCGCCCGCGTGAAACCCTCTTTGAATCGTTGATTAGCGCCCAGTATCGTTACGGCGCGAAAAAGCCGTGCGTGGAAGACATTAACTTCCAGCCAGACAGCTACCACAAACTGATGACCAAAACGCTGTTTGTGGCGCGTATCCTCGACAAATATACTCAGAAAGGTGAACGCATCGGCCTGATGCTGCCGAACGCGGGGATCAGCGCGGCGGTCATTTTTGGAGCGATTGCGCGCGGACGTATTCCGGCGATGATGAACTACACGGCCGGCGTGAAGGGGCTTTCCAGCGCCATTACCGCGGCGGAACTGAAGACGATTTTTACCTCGCGCACCTTCCTTGATAAAGGCAAGCTTTGGCACCTGACGGAACAACTGACTCAGGTTCGTTGGGTATTCCTTGAAGATTTAAAAGGCGATGTCACGACCCAGGACAAACTGTGGATTTTCTCGCGCCTGCTGATGCCACGTCTGGCGCAGGTTGAACAAAAACCGGAAGATCCGGCGATTATCCTCTTTACCTCCGGTTCTGAAGGCAACCCCAAAGGGGTGGTACACAGCCATAAAAGCATTCTGGCGAACGTCGAGCAGATTAAAACCATCGCCGACTTTACCGCGAACGATCGCTTTATGTCCGCGCTACCGCTGTTCCACTCCTTCGGTCTGACGGTAGGGCTGTTTACGCCGTTGCTGACCGGCGCGCAGGTGTTCCTCTATCCGAGCCCGCTGCATTACCGCATCGTGCCGGAGCTGGTTTATGACCGTAACTGTACCGTACTGTTTGGCACCTCCACCTTCCTTGGTCACTATGCGCGATTCGCGAATCCGTATGATTTTTATCGTCTGCGCTACGTGGTGGCGGGGGCGGAAAAACTCCAGCAAAGCACCAAAGAACTGTGGCAGGACAAATTTGGCCTGCGCATTCTGGAAGGCTATGGCGTGACGGAGTGTGCGCCAGTGGTGTCTATCAACGTACCGATGGCGGCGAAGCCAGGGACTGTTGGGCGAATTCTTCCGGGTATGGACGCGCGTTTGCTGGCAATCCCTGGCATTGAGAAAGGCGGACGTTTGCAGTTAAAAGGCCCGAATATCATGACTGGCTACCTGCGCGTTGAGAATCCTGGCGTGCTGGAAAAACCGAGCGCCGAGAACCAACACGGCGAGCGGGAAGAGGGCTGGTACGACACGGGCGATATCGTCGCTTTTGACGAACAGGGTTTTGTACAAATTCAGGGCCGCGCCAAGCGCTTCGCAAAAATTGCCGGGGAAATGGTGTCGCTGGAAATGGTTGAGCAGGTGGCGCTGGCGGTATCGCCTGAGAAAATGCACGCGACCGCCGTGAAAACGGATGCCAGCAAAGGGGAGGCGCTGGTGCTGTTTACCACCGATAATGAGCTGACCCGCGACAAACTGTTGCAGTACGCGCGGGCACATGGCGTACCGGAGCTGGCAGTACCGCGTGATATTCGCTGGCTAAAACAACTGCCGCTTCTGGGCAGCGGCAAGCCGGACTTCGTGACGCTCAAAGGCATGGTTGAAGAGGCAGAACAGCACAATGAGTGAGTCAGTACACACTAACACCTCTATCTGGTCGAAGGGCATGATGGCGGTCATTGCCGCCCAGTTTCTCTCCGCATTCGGTGATAACGCGCTGCTGTTTGCCACGCTGGCGTTGATGAAACAGCAGTTTTACCCCGACTGGAGTCAACCCGTTTTACAGATGGTGTTTGTGGGCGCTTACATCCTTTTTGCGCCGTTCGTTGGACAGATAGCAGACAGCTTTGCCAAAGGGCGCGTCATGATGATGACTAACGGCCTGAAGCTGATTGGTGCGGCGAGCATTTGCGTCGGTGTAAACCCGTTCATTGGCTATCTGCTGGTGGGCATTGGGGCGGCGGGTTACTCACCGGCCAAGTATGGCATTCTGGGCGAGCTGACAACCGGCGATAAGCTGGTGAAAGCCAACGGGTTGATGGAAGCATCGACCATTGCCGCCATACTGCTGGGCTCGGTGGCGGGTGGCGTACTCGCCGACTGGCACGTGATTGCGGCGCTGGTGGCCTGTGCTATCGCTTACGGCGGCGCGGTGGTGGCGAACCTGTTTATTCCGACGCTGGCGGCGGCGCGCCCGGGGCAGTCCTGGCGTTTCCGCCCGATGACCAACAGTTTTTTCAGCGCCTGCAAAACGCTATGGCACAACGGCGAAGCGCGTTTCTCGCTGTTGGGTACCAGTCTGTTCTGGGGGGCAGGCGTAACGCTGCGTTTCCTGCTGGTGCTGTGGGTGCCGGTGGCGCTTGGCATTGCCGATAACGCTACGCCAACCTATCTCAATGCGATGGTTGCGGTGGGCATTGTGGTTGGTGCAGGCGCGGCGGCCAAACTGGTAACGTTGAAAACGGTCGCCCGTTGCATGCCAGCAGGGGTGTTGATTGGTGTGGTGGTGGCGATTTTCGCGCTACAGCATGCGATTCTGCCAGCCTATGCGCTGTTGTTTGCTATCGGGATTTGCGGCGGTTTCTTTGTCGTGCCGCTTAACGCACTGCTCCAGGATATTGGTAAACACTCGGTGGGTGCAGGCAACGCTATCGCCGTGCAGAACCTTGGCGAAAACAGCGCCATGTTGATAATGCTGGGGATTTACTCGCTGGCGGTAATGGTGGGCATCCCGGTTATTGGCGTAGGTATCGGCTTTGGCGTGCTGTTTGCGCTGGCGATTATCGGCCTGTGGCTGTGGGGGCATCGGCGTTAAGCGTGCGTTATAAGCGAGAGGATTTCCTCCTCTCGCCTTTTTCCTTACGGTGCCGGGTAGGTATAAACCTGATGCACCGCTTCAATCTCTGCCAGCACCTCTTCGCTCAGTTCAAGGTGATAGCTCTCGACGTTAGTTTTCAGCTGTTCAAGCGTGGTTGCGCCCAGCAGGGTGCTGGCGACAAACGGTTGACGACGCACAAAGGCCAGCGCCATTTGCGCCGGATCGAGCCCGTGACGTTTGGCGATATCAACATACGCGGCTACCGCTTTCTGCGCCTGCTCACCGCTGTAGCGGGTGAAGCGGCTGAACAGCGTATTGCGCGCGCCAGCAGGTTTCGCACCGTTAAGGTATTTGCCGGTTAACGTGCCGAATGCCAGGCAGGAGTAAGCCAGCAGTTCAACGCCTTCAAACTGACTCACCTCGGCCAGCCCCACTTCATAGCTGCGGTTAAGCAGGCTGTATGGATTCTGGATGGTGACGATGCGCGGCAGGTCGTGTTTATCCGCCAGATGCAGATAGCGCATCACGCCGAAGGCCGTTTCGTTCGAGACGCCAATGTAGCGAATTTTCCCGGCGCGCTGGAATTCGGTCAGCGCTTCCAGCGTATCGAGTAATGAAACTACCGGTGCGGAATCGGCCCAGGTGTAGCCCAGTTTGCCAAAGCAGTTGGTTGGGCGCTGCGGCCAGTGTACCTGGTATAAATCGAGGTAATCCGTTTGCAGGCGGGTCAGGCTGTCATGCAGGGCTTCGCGAATGTTTTTGCGGTCAAGCGCCTGGTTTGGGCGGATGCCGCTGTCGTTATTGCGCGAAGGGCCGCTGACTTTGGAGGCCAGGATGAGTTTTTCGCGGTTACCGCGTTTGGCAATCCAGTTACCGACGTAGGTCTCGGTCAAACCCTGAGTCTCCGGGCGCGGTGGCACCGGATACATTTCGGCGACGTCAATCAAGTTGATACCCTGACTGACGGCGTAATCGAGCTGTGCGTGGGCGTCGGCTTCACTATTTTGTTCACCAAACGTCATAGTGCCCAGCCCAAGAGTGCTTATCTCCAGCGAGCTGTGGGGAATACGGTGGTAGTGCATAGCCAGCTTCCTTTTTCTTAACAACGTCAGGAATGTCCCGACAAAGGAATATAAAAATGGCAGAGGGAGAGAGAAAGTGGAAGCAAAAAGATCAAAAAAGGCCAGCAGGCGGCTGACCTCATTTTCTTAACGTTTAATGATTTGCGAAACGTCGTCGCGATTGATCTGCATTCTGTTACCCTGCTGATCTTCGTAGCTGATAAGCCCCGTGTCGTCATCGACTTCCGGTTTTCCGTCCGTCAGGATCATCCTGCCATCCTTGGTTGCCATCACATAATCACTGCTGCAACCCGACACAGCAAAAGCCAAACCCACTGCGGAAATCAACACCGCCCATTTTTTCATCCTTAATCCCCTTTTATGGCCGCACGTTTATCATTGTAGTAATAACTCAATATTTTGAGAGCATAAAGCAGTAAAGTCTTAAAAAAATAAGATTCAGCCCTCAAAAGAGGGCTGAAGAGGGGAGATTAGAGCGGATTTTTTTTGTTGCGGATGAGGTTCAGGCTCTCGACGCCGATGGAGAAGAACATCGCGAAGTAGATGTAACCTTTCGGTACGTGAATATCGAAACTTTCCAGGATCAGGGTGAAGCCCACCAGAATCAGGAACGACAGCGCCAGCATTTTGACCGACGGGTGGCGGTCAACAAACTCGCCGATCGGGCGAGCGGCGAACATCATCACACCGACGGCAATCACCACGGCGGCCATCATAATGAACAGGTGATCGGACAGACCTACCGCCGTAATGACCGAATCGAGGCTGAAAATAATATCCAGCAGCATAATCTGCACGATGGCACCCATAAAGGAGTGAACGTTGGTTTTCAGCCCCTCTTCGTCGCCTTCGATCGATTCATGGATCTCTTTACTGGCTTTCCAGATGAGGAATAGCCCGCCGACGAGTAAGATGAGATCGCGCAGCGAGATTTCCTGTCCCAGTACTGAGAACAGCGGGTTAGTCAGCTTAACCACCCAGGCGATGGAGGCCAGCAGCCCCAGACGCATAATCATCGCGCCCAGTAGCCCTAAGCGACGGGCGTGGGCACGTTGTGCGGTGGGAAGTTTCGCGACAACCAAAGAGAGGAAAATAATATTGTCGATCCCAAGGACGATCTCCAGAAGCGTCAGGGTGCCAAGCGCCAGCCAGGCGTTGGGATCGGTTATCCATGCAAATAACATCTATAAAGTCCTGCCAAAACGAAAGCGTCAATTATAAGCTTGAGCGGCGGCGGGGTAAAAATATTAATACGTTTGTAGCATGAAGTGACGGGCCAGCAGGGCGGAGGTGAAATTTTTCTTCAGGTAAAAACCGCGCGGCAGCGTCAGGATAGGTTCGCCGTGCGCGCCAATGGCTTCCGTTAGCGCTTTGCTGTTGGCGGCTTTAGGGCGCAGTTGCAGCACTTCGCCGTGGCGAGCGGTAATTTTCTCGACCTGACCCAGCACGATGAGGTCCATCAGTTCCTCCCAGTCCATCTGCAACTGCCTCTCTTCTTCAGCGCTCGGCGTCCACAGCAGCGGCGATCCCACCCGGCGTTCGGCCAGTGGAATCGCGCGCTCGCCTTCAACCGGGATCCACAAAACGCATTTCAGTTTATGGCGTACGTGGCTGTTCTCCCATGTCACCCCGGTGTTGCCGGTGAGCGGTGCAACGCAGACAAATGTGGTTTCCAGCGGGCGGCCCAGGCTATCAATGGGAATCGTTTTAAGTTCGACGCCCAGCGCGGCGAAATCCTGCTCTGGTTTACTGCCCGCGCTGGCCCCCAGCCATAGCTCCAGAAGAATGCCAATCCAGCCTTTATCACGTTTCAAATCTTTCGGAATGGGAAGCCCCGCCATGGCCGCCAACTCCCCTAAGGAATACCCGGCGAGACGTTGCGCTTGTGTTAACAACTCAGCCTGAGTTTGTGGGGAAGAGGTCAAAGGAATCAGGGCAGACATGGGGTGAACCTTTTGGTCAAAAAATGAACGAGAGTTTTGCACGCTGTGGATAGAGTTTAACTTTTTCTGAGTAAATATACCAATGTAATGATTAATATGGATTTTTTCTGGTTTTTGGCTCATGAAAAAGTTGTAGAAAAAAGGTTTTCCAATTCTGGTCACTGGCAATGAACAGGATCTTACACCATGTTATCCACAGAAAATTGGGATAACTGGGGAAAAGCGCCACTACTGTTTCAATTTACAGCCTTGACGTGCGACGAAAATCGAATTTTCGCACAAAAGATGCCTAAGATATTGGCACAAGCTGTGGATAAAATCGTCGTTGTTCGATCTTTCATCAATCAAAGGATCGGTGATGTGATGATCATCACGTTACGCTGTAATGACTGATAAATGATGATAATAACTTTATGAAAAATAGCGTTTTCCTGAGATGTTCTCATCTCTGATGATTAGGACTACTCCGGGTTTTCCCGGGTTAATTCCATACTTCTTCACAACTCTATCCACAGAAAAAGTGAATAAAATCGCCTTTACGCTCACGCTTCTGTTTATAACTCGGCTCATTACTGTGAGTTATTCAAATGTTATTCGTTATGAGCGGGACGAGAGAGTGGTTTACCGTTTCCGGGGAGTATGAAACAATCATTCACATTGAAGCTTATTTTGAGGTAGTCCGGTGATTGATGACGATGGCTACCGCCCAAACGTTGGTATTGTAATTTGCAACCGTCAGGGCCAGGTCATGTGGGCTCGGCGCTACGGTCAGCACTCCTGGCAATTCCCGCAAGGCGGGATAAACCCAGGTGAAACCGCAGAGCAAGCGATGTATCGGGAACTGTTTGAAGAAGTAGGATTAAGCCGCAAGGATGTGCGGATCCTCGCCTCTACCCGAAACTGGTTGCGTTACAAGTTGCCGAAACGTTTGGTGCGTTGGGACACAAAGCCGGTTTGTATCGGCCAGAAGCAGAAGTGGTTTCTCTTGCAGTTGATTGGCAATGACGCAGATATCAATATGCAAACCAGCAGCACGCCGGAGTTCGATGGCTGGCGCTGGGTGAGTTACTGGTATCCGGTGCGTCAGGTCGTCTCGTTTAAGCGTGATGTATACCGCCGGGTGATGAAAGAGTTCGCCAGTGTTGTGATGGCGCTTGCGGAAAGCAACTCCAGGCCGCAAAGCGCACCAGCTTATCGACGTAAAAGAGGTTAAGTCACGCACATTATGCTCACTCGCTTACGCGAAATAGTCGAGAAGGTTGCCAGTGCGCCGCGTTTAAACGAGGCGCTGGATATTCTGGTTACAGATATCTGTCTGGCGATGGAAACCGAGGTATGCTCGGTTTACCTGGCCGACCACGACCGACGCAGCTATTACCTGATGGCGACGCGCGGCTTAAAAAAACCGCGCGGTCGTACGGTCACGCTCGCCTTTGATGAAGGTATTGTCGGCCTGGTTGGCCGACTGGCCGAACCTATCAACCTGGCCGACGCGCAAAAACACCCCAGTTTTAAATACATTCCTTCCGTCAAAGAAGAGCGTTTCCGCGCCTTCCTTGGCGTGCCGATCATTCAGCGGCGGCAACTGCTTGGCGTGCTGGTGGTTCAGCAGCGCGAGCTGCGTCAGTACGATGAAAGCGAAGAGTCTTTCCTGGTCACCCTCGCCACGCAAATGGCGGCGATACTTTCCCAGTCGCAGCTCACTGCGCTGTTTGGCCAGTATCGCCAGACGCGTATTCGCGCGCTTCCGGCCTCGTCCGGGGTGGCGATAGCCGAAGGCTGGATGGATGCCACGCTGCCGTTGATGGAGCAGATCTACGAGGCCTCGACGCTCGACACCGCGCAAGAGCGTGAACGGCTGACCGGCGCGCTGGAAGAGGCGGCCAATGAATTCCGTCGCTACAGCAAGCGTTATGCCGCCGGGGCGCAAAAAGAAACGGCGGCGATTTTCGACCTCTATTCACACCTGCTTTCCGACGCCAGCCTGCGCCGGGCGCTGTTTGCCGAAGTGGATAAAGGCTCGGTCGCTGAGTGGGCGGTCAAAAAAGTTATCGAGAAATTTGCCGAACAGTTTGCGGCGCTGAGTGACGGCTATCTGAAAGAGCGCGCGGGCGATCTGCGTACGCTGGGCCAGCGTCTGTTGTTCCACCTCGACGATACCATTCAGGGCGCAAATGCCTGGCCGGAACGTTTCGTGCTGGTGGCTGATGAACTCTCGGCCACCACGCTTGCGGAAGTGCCGCAGGACAGACTTGTCGGCGTGGTCGTTCGCGATGGCGCAGCAAACTCGCATGCGGCGATTATGGTGCGTGCACTCGGCATCCCCACCGTTATGGGCGCGGATATTCAACCTTCGGTGCTGCATGGCCGCAACCTGGTGGTGGATGGCTATCGCGGCGAGCTGCTGGTGGATCCTGAACCGATCCTGATTCAGGAATATCAACGACTTATCAGCGAAGAGCATGAACTGAGCCGCATCGCCGAAGATGATGTTGAGCGTCCGGCGCAACTTAAAAGCGGCGAACGGATAAAAGTCATGCTCAATGCGGGCCTCAGCCCGGAGCACGAAGAGAAACAGGGGCGGCGCATTGACGGCATTGGCCTCTATCGTACCGAAATCCCCTTTATGCTGCAAAGCGGCTTCCCATCGGAAGAGGAGCAGGTCGCGCAGTATCAGGGCATGTTGCAGATGTTTAACGATAAACCGGTGACCTTGCGTACGCTTGATGTCGGTGCGGATAAACAACTGCCGTACATGCCCATCAGCGAAGAGAATCCGTGCCTGGGCTGGCGTGGGATCCGCATTACGCTCGATCAGCCGGAGATCTTCCTGATCCAGGTGCGCGCCATGCTGCGCGCCAACGCCGCGACCGGTAACCTCAGCATTTTGCTGCCTATGGTTACCAGCCTTGAAGAGGTTGATGAAGCGCGTCGTCTGATTGACCGCGCAGGGCGTGAAGTGGAAGAGATGATCGGCTACGCGATCCCAAAACCGCGTGTCGGCATCATGCTGGAAGTGCCCTCGATGGTCTTTATGCTGCCGCATCTGGCAAATCGCATCGATTTTATCTCCGTTGGCACCAACGATCTTACCCAGTACATTCTGGCGGTCGATCGTAACAACACACGTGTGGCGAACATCTACGATAGCCTGCATCCGGCTATGCTGCGCGTGCTGTCAATGGTGGCGCAGGAAGCGGAGCGCTACGATATCGATCTTCGTCTGTGCGGTGAAATGGCGGGCGACCCGATGTGCGTAACGATACTCGTTGGGCTGGGTTTCCGGCATTTGTCGATGAATGGACGATCAGTGGCGCGCGTGAAGTATTTGCTCCGCAACGTTGAGCTTGAGGAGGCGCAAACGCTGGCGCAGCGTAGTCTGGAAGCGCAGCTCACCACAGAAGTGCGCCATCAGGTGGCGGCGTTTATGGAGCGTCGTGGTCTGGGTGGGTTAATTCGCGGCGGACGGTAAACGGGCTGGCGGGAGTCACGTTTTCTCCCGCCTGACGTGAATCGGATTAGTTGAAAATCGCGACAGGTTGGCTGTCGAATGGAATATCCGGCGTAAATTCCAGGAAGTTCATCACGGCTGGCGTGATGGCGCTGGCATCGCTACTGCGATTATTCATCGTGGGTAAATCCTGCCATTTTCCTTTCTTAATATAATTGACGATCAGGAAAGTATTAAAGTTTTCTGGTAAGTTGCCATTGGAATAAGAGGTACCATTCGCATTTCCACCGTGATCGGTCATGACGAAAAGTAACCACTCTTCATTTTTAAAATCTTTGCGGCCTTTAAGCGCGGTCAGCACTCTTTTTAATTGATTATCTGAATATTGTATGGCCGCTTTATAAGCTGGTGTATTGAAACCATAACCATGGTTATTACCGACATTTTCAATACCACTCATTTGAATAAAGATAAAATCAGAAGATGTGGTGGGTAAATCAGCGACGACTTTATCGATAATGGCAGCATCATTTCCATCTGTGGTGGTCGCGCGATGGGTGAAGTAGCGGCCAAATGTTTGGTCTAACGCCGGCCAGGCGATGTAGCCAGAGCTTTCAATGCCAATTTTATCCATGTACATCATGACAGGCGGGTATTTTTTGGGATTGTAGTTTTTAAATGTGCTGTCTACGGCATGGGGGTTCTCTATATCGTTGTTCACAATGCCATGGTGTTCTGGCTCAACGCCGGTTAACAGGCTCGCCCAGTTCGGCGCGGAAAAGGTATTATGCGTGTTTTTCACATCGGCAACGGAAGTCATATTCCAGTTAATCGCCCCGCTTTTCACAAGGCTCGAAAACTGGGGGAAACTGCCATTTTGTATTCCCTGATCGATAGCTGCTGGTAATGTGCCATTCAGCCCAATAATCATTACTTTTTTAGTCCCCGACATCGCTGAAAAACTCAATGCACAAAGTGCTACCGCAAGAATGCTTTTTTTCATAGCTAAGACCTTCAAATAAAAACAGAGATAACGCATGATAAAGGCGGAAGAATTATTTTTTTGTGATATTAATGCGGTTTTATTTTTTTGGAACAGGGTATTTTTCTGTTTTCCTATTTGTGAATATTATTAATCAGGTTGGATTTAATATTAATAATATATATTCCTTCACCCCGGCCATGAAAATGCGATTGTCTGCACTGGTTTGGATTCTCTTACACATCTTTTACATCTTCCTCGCCCCCTCTACTGCACGCCTTGTGCTATCATTCTGCCCTTTGGCGCGCCCGTTTCACGTAGGCGCACATCCATACCGCTGACCACTTTCGGCGGAATAACAAGAACTTGTGGTGACAGATGAATAGTGGGTATCTGCGTTTCCCGGAATTTGACCCGGTAATTTTTTCTATTGGACCGGTCTCGCTGCACTGGTATGGCGTGATGTATCTGGTTGGCTTCGTCTTCGCGATGTGGCTGGCAGGCCGTCGCGCGAATCGTCCTGGCAGCGGTTGGACGAAAAACGAAGTTGAAAATCTGCTGTATGCGGGCTTCCTGGGGGTATTCCTCGGCGGGCGCATTGGTTATGTATTGTTCTATAACTTTGATCTCTTCCTGAATGATCCGCTGTATCTGTTCCGCGTTTGGGATGGCGGCATGTCCTTCCACGGCGGGCTGATTGGCGTGATTATCGTGATGATTGTCTTTGCGAAACGTACCAAACGCACCTTCTTCCAGGTTTCCGACTTTATTGCTCCGCTGATCCCGTTTGGCCTGGGCGCCGGACGTCTGGGTAACTTTATCAACGGCGAACTCTGGGGCCGCGTCGACCCTGGCTTCAAATACACCATGCTCTTCCCGAACTCGCGTGCGGAAGATCTGGCGCTGCTGCCATCGCATCCGGAGTGGCAATCGCTGTTTGATACCTACGGCTCGCTGCCGCGCCA
Organism: Pseudocitrobacter faecalis; assembly: GCA_003315335.1. Classification (GTDB taxonomy): domain Bacteria; phylum Pseudomonadota; class Gammaproteobacteria; order Enterobacterales; family Enterobacteriaceae; genus Pseudocitrobacter; species Pseudocitrobacter faecalis. The sequence continues at coordinate 260,349 of QNRL01000003.1, read as the reverse complement.
TATGTCTCAGCTTTATGAAATGGCGCTGGAAGGCGTAGTGCTGTTCCTGATCCTCAACTGGTTTATTCGCAAACCGCGCCCGGCGGGTTCGGTCTCTGGTTTGTTCCTGATAGGCTACGGCCTGTTCCGTATCATCGTTGAATTCTTCCGCCAGCCGGATCAGCAATTCACCGGTGCGTGGGTGCAGTACATCAGCATGGGGCAGATCCTTTCCATTCCGATGGTGCTTGCGGGTATCATTATGATGGTTTGGGCATTCCGCCGTCCGCAGCAACACGTCTCCTGAGGAATCATGAAACAGTATCTTGAATTGATGCAGAAGGTGCTTGATGAAGGCACCCAGAAAAATGACCGTACCGGCACGGGCACGACCTCTATTTTTGGCCACCAGATGCGCTTTAATCTGCAGGATGGCTTCCCGCTGGTGACGACGAAACGTTGTCATTTACGCTCCATCATCCACGAACTGTTGTGGTTCCTGCAGGGCGACACCAACGTGGCGTATCTGCGTGAAAATAACGTGACCATCTGGGACGAATGGGCCGATGAAAACGGTGATTTAGGCCCGGTTTACGGTAAGCAGTGGCGCGCCTGGCCTACGCCGGATGGCCGCCATATCGACCAGATCACCACGGTAATGAATCAGCTGAAAAACGACCCGGATTCCCGCCGCATTATTGTGTCGGCGTGGAACGTGGGCGAGCTGGATAAGATGGCGCTGGCCCCGTGCCACGCATTTTTCCAGTTCTACGTGGCGGATGGCAAGCTCTCCTGCCAGCTCTATCAGCGCTCCTGCGATGTGTTCCTCGGCCTGCCGTTTAACATCGCCAGTTATGCACTGCTGGTGCATATGATGGCGCAGCAGTGCGATCTGGAAGTGGGCGATTTTGTCTGGACGGGCGGCGACACGCATCTGTACAGCAACCATATGGAGCAGACTGCGCTGCAGCTGACTCGCGAACCACGCGCGTTGCCGAAGCTGGTCATTAAACGTAAGCCGGAATCCATCTTTGATTACCGTTTCGAAGATTTCGAGATTGAAGGCTACGACCCGCATCCGGGGATTAAAGCGCCCGTCGCGATTTAATCCCAGTAGATGAAAAACCGGCACCTTCTGCGTGCCGGTTTTTTTATGTCTGGAATTCGCCTTCCCACTTTTTTGCAAGCCGCTGCAACCCTGTAAATTCACTGGAAAGCGCCTCGTAGAAACGTAATCTGCCTCTCGCAACGTCTCTTCAGTTTTCCGATACTCCCGCCATGAACAGACAAACGGGTTACACCCTGATTGAAACATTGGTTGCGGTCTCGCTGGTTATCATCCTTAGCGCGGGTGGGCTATACGGCTGGCAAAGCTGGCAGCAGCAACAGCGGCTCTGGCAAACCGCGACGCAGCTGCGTGATTACCTGCTTTTTTTGCGTAATGACGCTAACTGGCATAACCGTGACCGAATGATTAAAGCCCATTACGCTGATACGCGCTGGTGTCTGGTGGCAGATGACACTGTGGTGGAGGGCTGCCCACCGGCAAACCCGCGGGTTTTTCTGCCGCCATGGGGCGAGGTGCAACTGGCGAGTATCACACCTTCTCTGGGCTTTTTCGGGCTACGTAATACAGCGTGGGCCGGGAGTATTTCAGTTCAAAGCGCTGCCGGACACTGGGAGGTGATTCTCTCAAGCTTTGGACGAATAAGGTTGTGTGAGAGTGAAGGGGGTGATTAGTGCCAGTGATCATGCGCGGTTTTTCGCTGCCGGAAGTGCTGATTTCGATGGCTATCAGCAGCGTATTGCTGCTGGGAGCGTCACGTTTTCTACCCGCGTTGCAGCGTGGAATTTTACATCAAACTCGCCAGCAGGCGCTGGAAGACGAGGTCTGGCAGCGGCTGTACACGGTGGCGAAGCATCTTCAACGCGCCGGATACTGCAACGGTGAGTGTCAGGGCGAGCCACTGGAACTTGCGCAGCAGGGGCGGTGCGTCATTATTCGCTGGGATGGTAATAGCGACGGTATCTGGCAGGCATCACCGATGACCGATGCCGACAGTATCGGGTTCCGCCTGCAAAAGGGCGTGCTGGAAACCTTACGCGGCGCGTCGGGCTGCGAGGGAAAAGGGTGGGACAAAATGACCGATCCGGCGACGGTCACCATCACGCAATTTCAGGTTACGCGTCATAACAGCGCGGGGTTTCCACCGGAGTTAACGGTCGCGCTAAGTGCATCTGGTATCAATGGCGCGGGTAACATCAATGCGCTGTATAGCGTGACGGGGTACAACCTGTGAATCGCGAACGGGGGGCATCGTCGCTGGCGCTGGTTCTGTTACTGCTGGTGTTAGGCAGCTTGATGTTACAGGGGCTTAATCAGACCCAGCGTCGGCAAGTCGCGATGGTGAATAATGAAACGCTGGCCCTGCGCGATACGGCGCGGGCGCACTCCGCACTGCAGTGGGGGAAAACCGTGCCGTGGAATAGGACGATGGCTGTGCAGTGCCGGGCAGGTATCGACGCCAGCCGCGTGTGCCTGCGACGGCTTAATGATGACGCCATACTGCTGATGGCGGAGAGTAACGGCATTCAGCTTTGGCAGTCCGGCACGCTGCAGGATAACAGCGTTGTGTTTTCACCTCACGGCTGGAGCGATTTTTGCCCCTTACAGGAGAAAGCCCTGTGTCAGATACCTTAACCAAAACGCGCGGCTTTAGCCTGCCGGAAGTGCTCCTGGCGATGCTGCTGATGGTCAGCGTCATTACGGCGTTGGGCGGATATTATCGTAGCCTGGCGCTGGGCAACCATCAGCTTAACCAGTATCGCCAGCTTTGGCGCTATGCATGGCTGCAAACCCAGCGGCAGGTACAACCCATGCCGGAAGGCTGGAGTAGCCAGCGCGTGCAGACAACAAGCCAACGTTGTGTCAGCATCAATGTTACTATTACCACCCCGCTGGGTAAGCAAGGTCACATGACGCGGCTGCATTGCCCCGTCAATCTGTAGTCAGGAGCGAATATGTTACGGGTCTACCACTCCAACCGTCTGGACGTGCTGGAAGCATTAATGGAGTTCATTGTTGAGCAGCAGCGGCTCGATGACCCATTCGAGTCTGAAATGGTGCTGGTGCAAAGCACCGGGATGGCGCAATGGCTACAGATGACCCTGTCGCAACGCTTTGGTATTGCGGCGAATATCGACTTCCCGCTCCCAGCCAGCTTTATCTGGGATATGTTTACCCGCGTGCTGCCGGATATTCCCGGCGAAAGCGCCTTTAACAAGCAGAGCATGAGCTGGAAGCTGATGACTCTGCTGCCACAAATGCTGGATGACGACGCATTTACCCCGCTGCGTCACTATCTGCACGATGATGCCGACAAGCGCAAACTGTTCCAGCTTGCCTCACGGGTAGCGGATCTCTACGACCAGTATCTGGTGTATCGCCCGCAGTGGCTAACCAACTGGGAAAACGACACGCTGGTGGATGGACTTGGCGAGGCGCAACTGTGGCAGGCACCGTTGTGGAAAGCGCTGGTGGCGCACACTAAAGCGCTTGGCCAGCCGCTCTGGCACCGTGCCAATCTCTATCAACGTTTTATCGATATCCTTGAACAAAGCGAAACGCGCCCGGAAGGCCTGCCTTCGCGCGTGTTTATCTGCGGTATTTCGGCGTTGCCGCCGGTATATCTCCACGCTCTTCAGGCGCTGGGCAAACACATTGATATCTACGTGCTGTTCACTAACCCTTGCCGTTACTACTGGGGCGATATTCAGGATCCGGCGTTTCTGGCGCGTTTGCAGGCGCGCCAGCGTCGTCACTTCCGTGAAGAACGCGAGTTGCCGCTGTTTCGTGACGCGGATGCCGCGCCGGGCTTGTTTAACGACGACGGCGAGCAGAATGTTACCAACCCGATGCTGGCCTCCTGGGGCAAGCTGGGGCGCGATTATATTTACCTGCTTGCTGGCCTTGAGCGTTATCAGGAGCTGGAAGCGTTTGTTGACATCGAACCGGATAACCTGCTGCACAATCTGCAGCATGACGTTCTGGAATTAAAAAATTCCGCCATCGCCGGGCGCACGGCGCAAGAGTTTGCCCACAGCGGCGCCAAACGCGTGTTGAAGCCCGACGATCGCAGCCTGACGGTACACGTCTGCCACAGCCCGCAGCGTGAAGTGGAAATATTGCACGATCGCCTGCTGGCGATGCTGGAAGCAGATCCGACGCTAACGCCGCGCGATATCATTGTGATGGTAGCGGACATCGACAGCTACAGCCCATTTATTCAGGCGGTGTTTGGCAGCGCCACCGGCGAGCGCTATCTGCCGTATGCGATTTCCGACCGCCGCGCGCGTCAGGCTCACCCGGCGATGCAGGCCTTTATCACGCTACTCTCGCTGCCCGATAGCCGCTTTGTGAGCGAAGACGTGCTGGCGCTGCTGGACGTACCCGTGCTGGCCGCCCGCTTCAACATTGATGAAGAGGGGCTGCGTTACCTGCGTCAGTGGGTTAATGAGTCTGGTATTCGCTGGGGGCTCGATGACGATAACGTTCGAGAACTCGACCTTCCTGCTACCGGGCAACATACCTGGCGCTTTGGCCTGACGCGCATGCTGCTCGGCTACGCGATGGAAAGCCAGCAGGGCGAGTGGCAATCGGTCTTACCCTATGATGAGTCCAGCGGTCTGATTGCTGAGCTGGTGGGGCACCTGGCATCGTTATTAATGCAGCTTAACCACTGGCGGCAGGGCTTATCGCAGGATCGTCCATTGGAAGAGTGGCTGCCGGTGTGTCGCGATATGCTCAACGACTTCTTCCTGCCGGATCAGGATACGGAAGCCGCGCTGGCGTTGATTGAGCAGCAGTGGCAGGCGATTATTGCCCAGGGTACGCAGTCTCAATACGAGGGTATGGTCCCGCTTTCACTGCTGCGCGACGAGCTGGCGTCCCGGCTCGATCAGGAGCGTATCAGCCAGCGGTTCCTTGCGGGGCCGGTGAACATCTGTACCCTGATGCCGATGCGTTCAATACCGTTCAAAGTGGTGTGCCTGCTGGGCATGAATGATGGTGTGTATCCACGCGCGCTACCGCCGCTGGGATTCGATTTGATGAGCCAGAAACCTGTACGAGGCGACCGCAGCCGTCGTGATGACGACCGCTATCTGTTCCTCGAAGCGCTGATGTCCGCCGGGCAGACCCTCTACATCAGCTATATTGGCCGCTCCATTCAGGATAACAGCGAACGTTACCCGTCCGTGCTGGTACAGGAACTGCTGGATTACATCGGCCAAAGCCATTGTCTGGAAGGCGATGAAGCGCTGAACTGCGACGAAAGCGATAAGCGCGTGAAAGCGCATATCATGCACCAGCACACGCGAATGCCGTTTGATCCGGAGAACTTCACCGCCAATGAGCGGCAAAGCTACGCCCGCGAATGGCTGGCAGCGGCGAGTCAGCAGGGCGAGGCCCATTCGCCGTTTATTCAGCCACTTGCGCCGCTCGATATCACGCATCTGCCGCTGGAGCAGCTTCAGCGTTTCTGGCAGCACCCGGTACGCGCCTTCTTCCAGATGCGTTTACAGGTGAATTTCCGTTCCGAAGAGAGTGAAATCCCGGATACCGAACCGTTTACCCTGGAAGGGTTAACCCGTTATCAGCTCAATCAACAGCTACTGAATACGCTGATTGAAGAGCAGGACGCCGGGCTGATGTACCGCCGTTATCGGGCGGCGGGTACGCTGCCTTATGGCCCTTACGGCGAAATCGCCTGGGAGGTGCAGCGTCAGGAAATGGAGGCGCTGGCCTCGCGCGTTATCGAGCTACGCGAGCCTGCGCAAAGCATGGAAATCGACCTTGAGTGTGCAGGCATTAACATTACCGGCTGGCTGGCGCAAGTACAGTCGAATGGATTGTTGCGCTGGCGCCCATCTTTGCTCAGCGTTTCACAGGGAATGCAACTTTGGCTGGAACACCTTGTCTATTGTGCCAGTGGCGGAACCGGCGAGAGCCGTCTGCTGCTGCGCAAAGAGGGGGAGTGGCGCTTCCCGCCGCTGTCGGCCACGGAAGCGCATGGTTATCTCGCGGAGCTGGTTGAAGGTTACCGACTTGGCATGATGCAACCGTTGTTGTTCTTGCCTGAAAGCGGCGGTGCCTGGCTTAAAGCCTGCTTCGACGCTGAAAGCAATGCCCTTCTGATGGACGATGAAACGCAGCAAAAAGCGCGAAGCAAGTTCCTTCAGGCGTATGAAGGGAATATGGTAGTGAGTGGTGAAGGGAGTGATATATGGTACCAACGCCTGTGGCGTACGCTCGAAAATGAGCAATATGAAGCCATTATCGAACAGACGCAGCGCTACCTGTTGCCCGTTTTTCGTTATCACCAGTCATAATGGCTGTATAAAAATTGCGCAATTAAAACCCTTCGTTTACTATGCGCAAGAAGTCACGGACTGATGCGCATACGATACACCGGCTGACACGTTCAGCCGCCGGTTTGTTAATGATGAGGTCCGTGAATGCCCCGTAGTATCTGGTTGAGTGTTGTTGTTTTGATTACCGCCCTTTGGGCACCTATTAGTCAGGCAGACACCGGATGGCAACCCATACAGGAAACCATCCGCAAAAGTGAAAAAGATCCTCGTCACTATCAGGCTATCAAGCTCGATAACGGCATGGTGGTGCTGCTGGTTTCCGATCCTCAGGCGGTGAAATCCTTGTCGGCGCTGGTTGTGCCGGTGGGCTCATTGCAGGATCCCGATGTTCATCCTGGCCTCGCGCACTTCCTCGAACATATGACCCTGATGGGCTCGAAGATGTATCCGCAGCCTGACAGCCTCGCTGAATATCTGAAAATGCACGGTGGCAGCCACAACGCCAGTACCGCGCCTTACCGTACGGCTTTTTATCTGGAAGTTGAGAATGATGCGCTGCAGGGCGCGGTTGACCGCCTTGCCGACGCGATAGCATCACCCAAACTGGATAAAAAATACGTCGAGCGCGAACGTAATGCGGTGAACGCCGAGTTGACCATGGCCCGCTCGCGCGACGGCATGCGCATGGCGCAGGTGAGTGCCGAAACCATTAACCCGGCGCACCCCGGTTCGCGCTTCTCCGGCGGTAACCTTGAAACGCTGAGCGACAAGCCCGGAAGCCCGGTGCATCAGGCGCTGCTCGCCTTCCGCGATCAATACTACTCTGCCAATCTGATGAAGGCGGTTATCTACAGCAATAAACCGTTGCCGGAGCTGGCGCAGATGGCGGCGCAAACCTATGGTCGCGTGCCCAACAAATCCATTACCGTGCCGCAAATTGATGTGCCCGTGGTGACCGACGCGCAAAAGGGCGTATTGATTCACTACGTCCCGGCGCTGCCGCGTAAAGTGCTGCGTGTGGAATTTCGCATCGACAACAACACCGCTCAGTTCCGCAGCAAAACTGACGAGCTGGTGACCTACATGATTGGCAACCGTAGCCCGGGTACGCTGTCCGACTGGCTGCAAAATCAGGGGCTGGTGGAAGGCATTCGCGCCGACGCCGACCCCGTGGTGAACGGCAACAGTGGCGTACTGGCGATTTCCGCGACCTTAACCGATAAGGGCCTCGCGCATCGCGATGAGGTTGTGGCGGCTATCTTTAGCTATCTCAATCTGTTACGGGAAAAAGGCATCGATAAGCGTTACTTCGACGAGCTGGCGCACGTGCTGGATCTCGACTTCCGTTATCCGTCAATCAACCGCGATATGGGCTATGTCGAATGGCTGGCGGACACCATGATCCGCGTGCCGGTCCAGCATACTCTGGATGCGGTGAATATCGCCGACCAGTTTGATGAACAAGCGGTAAAAGCACGGCTGGCGATGATGACCCCGCAGAATGCGCGCGTCTGGTATATCAGCGAGAAAGAGCCGCATAACAAAACGGCTTACTTCGTGAATGCGCCTTATCAGGTTGACAAAATCAGCGCGCAGACATTTAGCGAGTGGAAACAAAAAGCCGAAACGATCTCGCTGAAGCTGCCGGAGCTGAACCCCTATATTCCGGATGATTTCAGTCTGATTAAGCCGGAAAAAAGCTATACGCACCCTGAACTTATCATTGATGAGCCGACGCTGCGTCTGGTGTATATGCCGAGCCACTACTTTGCCAGCGAACCGAAGGCCGATGTCACGCTGATTCTGCGGAATCCGAAAGCGATGGACAGCGCCCGTAATCAGGTGATGTTCGCGCTCAATGATTATCTGGCGGGGATCTCGCTCGACCAGCTCAGCAATCAGGCGGCGGTGGGCGGCATCAGCTTCTCGACCGGCGCAAATAATGGCCTGATGCTGAACGCTAACGGGTATACCCAGCGTTTGCCGCAGCTGTTTGATGCGCTGTTGCAGGGCTATTTCAGCTATCAGACAACGGAAGAACAGCTGACACAGGCGAAATCCTGGTACGCACAGATGATGGATTCCGCCGATAAAGGCAAAGCCTACGAACAGGCGATTATGCCGGTGCAGATGCTTTCTCAGGTGCCGTACTTCCAGCGTGAAGAGCGCCGGGCATTGCTGTCGTCCATTACTCTGCAAGAGGTAATGGCTTATCGCGATCGCCTGAAAACCAACGCCCGCCCGGAATTTATGGTGATTGGTAATCTGAGCAAAGAGGCCTCCAGCACGCTGGCGCACAATATCCAGGCGCAGCTTGGCGCAAAGGGCACCGAATGGTGTCGCAATAAAGACGTGCTGATTGATAAAAAACAGTCAGCCATGTTTGAAAAAGCCAGCCCCAGCACTGATTCTGCACTGGCGGCGGTATTTGCACCGATCAATGCCGATGAGGCCAGCACATCCGCGACCAGCGCTGTCCTGGCACAAATTGTCCAGCCGTGGTTCTACACACAACTGCGTACGGAAGAGCAACTGGGTTACGCGGTATTTGCCTTCTCGATGAATGTAGGCCGTCAGTGGGGTATGGGCTTCCTGCTGCAAAGCAGTGATAAACAGCCAGCCTTCCTGTGGGAGCGATTTAAGGCCTTCTTCCCGATGGCGGAAGCGAAGCTGCGCGCCATGAAACCGGAAGAGTTCGCGCAAATTCAGCAGGCGGTGATTGCGCAAATGGTGCAGGCCCCGCAAACCCTGAGCGAAGAAGCGTCACAGCTCAGTAAAGATTTCGACAGGGGTAATATGGCGTTCGATTCACGTGATAAAGTAGTGGCCCAGATTAAGTTACTGACGCCGCTTAAAGTTGCCGACTTCTTCCATCAAACGGTGGTTGAGCCGGAGGGCATGACCGTACTGTCGCAGGTTTCCGGTAGTGATAACGGAAAACAGGACTACGCGCATCCTGAAGGCTGGAAAGTATGGCAAAGCATCAGTGAATTGCAGCAAACCTTACCGTTGAGACGAGAGAACGAATGACCGATACCGCCGAGTCCCTTGATCCCCTGCGCTTGCCCCTGTATGGTGAGCGCCTGATTGAAGCCTCTGCGGGCACCGGAAAAACCTTCACCATCGCCGCACTCTATCTGCGGCTCTTATTAGGCCTGGGCGAAAGCGCTGCTTTCCCCCGGCCCGTCAACGTCGAAGAACTGCTGGTAGTGACCTTCACCGAAGCGGCGACAGAAGAGCTTCGCGGGCGTATCCGCAGCAACATTCACGAGCTGCGTATCGCTTGTCTGCGCTACAACCCCAATGAACCCGAAACCACCGTTGACCCGCTGTACGCCCGGTTGCTGGATGAAATCGCTGATAAACAGCAGGCCGCGGAAGTGCTGCTGCTGGCCGAGCGGCAGATGGACGATGCGGCGGTCTTTACCATTCACGGCTTCTGTCAGCGCATGCTCAGCCTCAACGCTTTTGAGTCGGGCATGCTGTTTGAACAACAGCTCATTGAAGATGAATCTCAGCTTCGCTACCAGGCCTGTGCCGATTTCTGGCGACGTCACTGCTACCCATTGAAGCGCGAAATTGCGCAGGTGATTTTTGACACCTGGAAAGGGCCGCAGGATCTCCTGAAATCCATCGACCGCTACTTACAGGGCGAAGCGCCAACCATCAAACGTCCGCCGGATGGCAGCGAGACGCTGGCGTCGCGGCACGAAAATATCGTCGCCCACATTGATGCGGTTAAACGCCAGTGGCAGGCGGCGGTGAGCGAACTGAATGATGTGCTGGAAAACTCCGGCATTGACCGGCGCAAATTTAATCGCGGCAACCAGGGCAAATGGATTGATAAAGTCAGCGCCTGGGCGAGCGAAGAAACACGCGGTTATCAGCTTCCGGATGCGCTGGAAAAATTCTCGCAGGCCTTTTTAGCCGAACGCACCAAAGCAGGCGGTGAGGTGCCGACGCACCCGCTGTTCAGCGCCATTGAGGCACTGCTTGCCGCACCGCTCAGCCTGAACGACCTGGTGATCACTCAGGCGATGGTGGAAATTCGCGAAGCGGTGGCGCAGGAGAAACGCCGCCGCGGCGAACTGGGTTTTGATGACATGCTCAGCCGCCTGGACACCGCGCTGCAAAGCGAAAGCGGCGACGCGCTGGCAGCGGCGATTCGTCAGCGTTTCCCGGTAGCAATGATTGATGAATTCCAGGATACCGACCCACAGCAATACCGCATTTTCCGCCGTATCTGGCGACAGCAACCGGACACCGCGCTGCTGCTGATTGGCGACCCGAAGCAGGCCATTTACGCGTTTCGCGGTGCGGATATTTTTACCTATATGCGCGCGCGCAGCGACGTGGCGGCGCACTATACGCTGGACACCAACTGGCGTTCTGCGCCGGGCGTGGTGGCAAGCGTCAACAAGCTTTTTTCCACGGTTGATAACCCGTTCATGTTCCGCGATATCCCTTTTTTGCCGGTAAAATCCGCCGCCAAAAACCAGTCGCTGAAATTTGAAATTAATGGCGAAACGCAACCCGCCATGAATTTCTGCCTGATGCCGGGGCAGGGCGTTGGCGCGGGCGATTATCAGGCCTTTATGGCGCGCCAGTGCGCGGCGCAAATTCGCGACTGGCTGACCGGGGGGCAACGGGGCACGGCGCTGTTGTGGCGCGGCGAAAAAGCCCGTCCGGTACAGGCATCTGACATCACGGTGCTGGTGCGTAATCGTCAGGAAGCATCATTGATTCGCGATGCGCTTAATGCGCTGGCGATCCCTTCGGTTTATCTCTCCAACCGTGACAGCGTATTTGAAACACCAGAAGCGCAGGAGTTGCTTTGGGTACTGCAAGCGGCATTAAGCCCTGAACGTGAAACCACGCTGCGCAGCGCGCTGGCGACGGCGATGTTTGGCCTGAACGCGCAGGACATTGAGCGCCTGAATCAGGATGAAAATGCCTGGGATGCGCTGGTGGAAGAGTTCAGCCAGTACCGCGATATCTGGCAAAAGCGTGGCGTGATGCCGATGCTGCGCGCCCTGATGAGCGCGCGAAACATCGCCGAAAACCTGCTGGCGACCCACGGCGGCGAGCGCCGTTTAACCGACATCCTGCATTTAAGCGAACTGTTACAGGAAGCGGCGACACAGCTTGAAAGTGAGCACGCGTTGGTGCGCTGGCTGAATCAACAAATCGCCGAGCCCAACACCAACGCCTCGAATCAACAGATGCGTCTGGAGAGCGACAAGCACCTGGTGCAAATTGTCACAATCCACAAATCGAAAGGTCTGGAGTACCCGCTGGTCTGGCTGCCTTTTATCGCCCGTTTCCGCAAACAGGATCAGGCGTTTTACCACGACCGCAAATCCTTCTCGGCGGTGCTGGATCTCCAGCAGGGCGAGGAAAGCCTGGAACTGGCGGAAGCGGAGCGACTGGCGGAAGATTTACGTCTGCTTTATGTGGCGCTAACCCGCGCCGTCTGGCATTGCAGCCTGGGCATGGCGCCGCTGACTTCGCGTCGCAGCGACAAAGCGACAGAAACCGATATCCACCACAGTGCGCCGGGCCGCCTGCTGCAAAAAGGTGAGCAGCTTGACGCCGCCGGGCTGGAAGCCGCATTGCGCGCGCTGTGTGATGAACATATTGCGCTGACTAAAGCCTGCGAACCTGACGACACCCGCTGGCAGGCGTTACAGCCAGAGGTACCTGAACTGACGGCGCGTCAGGTGATGCGGCGTATGGTTGATGACTGGCGTGTGACCAGTTATTCCGGTCTGCAGCAGCGCGGCCATAGCGTGGCGCAGGATCTGCTGCCGCGTCTGGATATCGACGCTGCAGGCGTGGGGGAGGCGATGGAAGAGGAGGCGCTCACGCCGCATCACTTCCCGCGCGGCGCATCGCCAGGTACCTTCCTGCACAGCCTGTTTGAAGATCTCGATTTTACGCAGCCGGTTGATGCCGAATGGATGCGTGAAAAATTGCTGCTTAACGGTTTTGAAGAGCACTGGGAACCGGTGCTGACGCGCTGGATTTCCCAGGTGCTGGCAACGCCGCTCACGCCGGAAGGCGTGGCGTTAAATCAGCTTGATGCACGGCAAAAACAGGTGGAGATGGAGTTCTATCTTCCTATCGAAAAACCGCTCGACCCGGTAGCGCTGGATGCCCTGGTGCGCCGTTATGACCCGCTTTCGGAAGGCTGCCCGCCCCTTGATTTCCGTCAGGTGCGCGGGATGCTGAAGGGCTTTATTGACCTGGTGTTCCGCCACAACGGGCGCTATTACCTGCTCGACTATAAATCGAACTGGCTGGGCGCAAACAGCGACGCTTATACCCAACAAGCGATGGCGCAGGCGATGCAGTCGCACCGCTACGATTTGCAGTATCAGCTCTATACGCTGGCGTTGCACCGCTATCTTCGACACCGCCTGGCCGATTACGACTATGAGCAACACTTTGGCGGCGTGATTTACCTGTTCCTGCGCGGCGTGGATGGCGAACCGGGCCAGCAGGGGATTTTCAGCACGCGTCCCCAATTCGAACTGGTTGATGCAATGGATGCCCTGTTTGCCGGGCAGACGCAGGAGATGGCATCGTGAGCCTGGAAAATTTATTGATTGAAGCCACCGAGTTGAAACTGCTGCGCCCGCTGGATGTGCAGTTTGCGCTGACTATCGCCCGTAATGAGCATCCCGCCGTCATGCTGGCGGCGGCGATTCTGAGTCGCGACGCTGGAGAGGGGCACGTTTGCCTGCCGCTCAGCCATTTGCAGCAAGCGCCAACGCTGAATGGACGAGCAAAAGTCTTGTGGACGCAACTGCTGGATGCGGTCGAAATACCCGAAGACTGGGCGGCCATGCTGCTGGCCTCTCAGGCGGTAAGCCAGGGCGAGTGCCCGACGCCGTTGATTCTTTGCGGTGATCGTCTCTATTTGAACCGCATGTGGGGCAATGAACGTAACGTCGCACGTTTCTTCCGCGATGCGCAGCTTGCGGAGAATATTGACGAATCGCTGATTGCCGAGGCGCTCTCCGATCTTTTCCCGCCATCTGACCGCGTTGACTGGCAAAAAGTCGCCGCTGCTGTGGCGCTCACCCGACGTATTTCGGTGATTTCTGGCGGGCCAGGCACCGGGAAAACCACGACAGTGGCAAAACTGCTGGCGGCGCTGGTGCGCATTGCAGGCGAGAATAAATGCCGTATTCGCCTGGCCGCACCGACCGGGAAAGCCGCGGCCCGACTGACAGAATCGCTGGGCGCTGCGCTGCGCAAATTGCCGCTGAGCGAAAGTCAGAAAGCGATGCTGCCAACCGATGCCAGCACGCTGCATCGTCTGTTAGGCGCGCAGCCGGGCAGCCAGCGTATGCGCTATCACGCCGGAAACCCGCTGCATCTGGATGTGCTGGTGGTGGACGAAGCCTCAATGATTGACCTGCCGATGATGGCGCGCCTGATTGACGCGCTGCCGCGTCACGGACGGGTGATTTTCCTTGGCGACCGTGACCAGTTGGCCTCCGTGGAAGCCGGTGCGGTGCTGGGCGATATCTGCGCGTGGGTTAACAGCGGCTATACGCCAGCGCGCGCGCTACAGCTCAGCCGTCTAACGGGTACACCTGTGCCAGAAGGTGAGGGAGAGGCGGCGGGCGCATTGCGTGACAGTCTCTGTCTGCTACGTACCAGCTACCGTTTCGGCAGTGATTCCGGAATCGGGCAACTGGCGCGCGCGGTGAATCAGGGCGATCGCGCGGGCGTACGTGATGTGTTTGCGCACGGCTTTTCTGATATTGAACTGAAATCCCTGCGCACCAGCGATGAGTATGAAGCGATGCTCGACGATGCGCGGGCGGGCTATGGACGCTATCTGCAATGTCTGCGTCAGCAGGCTGAGCCGGCTGAAATTTTGCAGGCCTTTGGTGAATATCAGCTTCTGTGCGCTTTGCGCGAAGGGCCGTGGGGTGTCAGCGGGTTGAATCAACAGCTGGAGTTATCGCTGGCCCGTCATCGTATGATTGTGCCGCAGCGGCATTCTCGCTGGTATGAAGGGCGTCCGGTAATGATTGCCCGAAACGACAGTGCGCTGGGGCTGTTTAACGGTGACATTGGCGTGGCGCTCGATCGCGGACAGGGGCTGCGCGTCTGGTTCCCGATGCCGGATGGAACCATTAAATCGGTGCAGCCGAGCCGTTTGCCCGAGCACGATACGGCATGGGCGATGACGGTGCATAAATCCCAGGGCTCTGAATTTGACCATGCCGCGCTGGTCTTACCAACGCAGCCCGTGCCGATTGTGACGCGGGAACTGGTGTATACGGCGATTACGCGTGCGAAATCACGCTTGTCGATGTATGCCGATGCGGCGTTGTTAGGGCAGGCGATTGTCGCCAGAACCGAGCGTCGCAGCGGGCTGGCCGCGATTTTCGCCGAGGATTAACGGGGTTGTCGGATGCGGCCTCGCCTTATCCGACCTGCGTTATGATGTTTTGTAGGCCGGATGAGCAATAGCGCCATCCGGCGTAAAACGTCACCCCAAATCCGCCATCAGTACTTTTGAACGCCGCTGATAGTTATACATCTGCTTTTTGCTTTCCGGCAGCAACTCCACGTCCACCGGCTGGAATCCGCGCTCCTGGAACCAGTGAATGCTGCGGGTGGTCAGCACAAACAGTTTGCTCAGCCCCATCTGTTTAGCCTGCGTAGAGATGCGCTGCAACAGCACTTCCCCGCGTGATGAGCTTTGATAATCCGGATGCACCGCCACGCAGGCCATCTCGCCAATTTTCTCTTCCGGGAACGGATAGAGCGCCGCACAGGCGATGGTGGTGTTATCGCGCTGAATAATGGTGAATTTGTCGATCTCCATCTCCAGTTGTTCGCGGGAGCGGCGTACCAGAATACCCTGCTGCTCCAGCGGATGAATGAGATCGAGTATGCCGCCGATGTCGTTGATGGTGGCGCGGCGGATCTGCTCGGCGCTCTCCATCACAATCTGGGTTCCGATACCGTCGCGGGAGAAAAGCTCCTGCAACAGCGCGCCATCTTCCTGATAGCTGATTAAGTGACTGCGGCGCACACCGCTACGGCACGCCTTGACCGCACCGCGCAGGAAACGCACGGTGCCAGATAAGTAATCGCCTTCCTGCTCAAGCTCCTCAACGCGGGCCTGTGCTTCGTTGGGGAACAGCTCTGGTACGATGTTGCCCTCACGATCGTAAACGCCCTGAGAAGAGCAGAAGCCTATCATCTTTTCCGCTTTCAGTTTGATAGCCAACTGCGTGGCAATCTCCTCGGAGGTAAGATTGAAGCTTTCGCCGGTGACAGAAACGGCGACCGGGCCCATGAGTACGATTGCGCCGCTGTCGAGCTGACGATGAATCGCTTCTTCATCGATACGACGAATGCGTCCGCTGTGGCAGTAATCAACGCCATCATCAACGCCCAGCGGCTGGGCAATGATAAAGTTACCGCTCACCACGTTGATATGCGCCCCCTGCAATGGCGTATTGTTGAGGCTCATGGATAAACGCGCGGTGATATCAAGTTGTAACAATCCGGCTGCCTGTTTAACCAGTTCGAGGCTTTTGGCGTCGGTCACGCGAATTTGCTTGTGGTAGATCGGCTCATGATGATGCGCTTCAAGATTGGCATCGATTTGCGGACGCGCGCCATAGACCAGCACCAGGCGAATTCCCAGGCTATGCAATAAGCCAATATCATTGACAATACTGGAGAAATTGTCATGTTCGATGGCTTCTCCGCCCAGCATGATGACAAACGTTTTTCCCCGATGGGCATTGATATAGGGAACTGAATGACGAAACCCTTCGACCAGTTCGGTTTTACGTTCCTTCACCACGGCATGACCTCTCAGTGCATTTTTATTCGCAATAAATGTATTTTTATTCTGTTTTGGCCGTGAGTGCAAGCGCGAATTTTCCGCGAATGGGCAAAATGGATTCTGAAAAAGGGCTTAGCAAAAGAATGTTTACCCTTTTATAGATGACAGTTTATGCGCCTTTGGTTAAAGTTTTTGGTCAAACTTATTATGCGTAATACCAAAGTAAACATTTTTGGCTTGGGAGAAGCATGTCGGGAAGTCAGTCATTTAGCCGCCGCCGCCTGTTAAAAGGGGCGGGCGCCATGTGGTTATTAAGCGTCAGTCAGGTAGGTATGGCTGCCACAAGCCAGGTGGTGGCCGTACGCGTCTGGCCTGCGTCCAGCTATACGCGTGTGACGGTTGAGTCGAATCGGGAACTGAAATACCGACAGTTTGCGCTGAGCAACCCGGAACGTCTGGTGGTCGACCTTGAAGGCGTGAACCTGAACTCGGTGTTGAAAGGCATGACCGCGCAAATCCGTGCTGACGATCCCTTTATTAAATCCGCGCGCGTTGGGCAGTTCGATCCGCAAACCGTGCGAATGGTGTTTGAGCTTAAGCAGAACGTCACGCCACAGCTGTTTGCGCTGGCGCCGGTTGCCGGGTTTAAAGAGCGTCTGGTGATGGATCTGTACCCGGCGAATGCGCAGGATGTGCAGGATCCGCTGCTGGCGCTGCTGGAAGATTACAACCGCGGTGACCTCGATAAACAGGTTCCACCCGCGCAGAGTGGGCCGCAGCCTGGTAAGGCCGGGCGCGATCGCCCGATTGTGATCATGCTCGATCCGGGGCATGGCGGGGAAGACTCCGGCGCGGTGGGTAAATATAAAACGCGTGAAAAGGATGTGGTGCTGCAAATTGCCCGACGCCTGCGGTCGCTTATTGAGAAAGAAGGCAACATGAAGGTCTACATGACGCGAAATGAAGATATCTTTATTCCGCTGAAGGTGCGCGTGGCGAAAGCCCAGAAGCAGCGCGCGGATCTTTTTGTCTCTATTCACGCCGATGCTTTCACCAGCCGTCAGCCGAGCGGTTCCTCCGTCTTTGCGCTCTCAACCAAAGGCGCAACCAGTACCGCCGCGAAATTCCTCGCGCAGACTCAGAACGCCGCCGACTTAATCGGTGGGGTAAGTAAAAGCGGCGACCGCTACGTCGACCACACCATGTTCGATATGGTGCAGTCGCTGACCATCGCCGATAGCCTTAAATTCGGAAAGGCAGTGCTCCAGCATATGGGCAAAGTGAATAAGCTGCATAAGAACCAGGTTGAGCAAGCGGGCTTTGCGGTTCTGAAAGCACCGGATATTCCGTCGATCCTCGTCGAAACGGCGTTTATCAGTAACGTTGAAGAGGAGCGAAAGCTCAAGACGGCAACTTTCCAGCAGGCTGTTGCCGAGTCTATTCTGGCGGGAATAAAAGCCTATTTTGCCGATGGCGCGACGCTGGCGAGGCGATAAGGCACAGGCAAAGAGCGCTACGGCGCTCTTTTTTATGGCTGGGGCAAATAACAGGCAAAAAAAAACACCCAAATGGGTGCTTGATTTTGTTGGTTGCGGGGGCCGGATTTGAACCGACGACCTTCGGGTTATGAGCCCGACGAGCTACCAGGCTGCTCCACCCCGCGTCCGTCTGTTACTCTTCCATCGAGTAACCTTTTCTCTTATGTACAATGTGTTGGTTGCGGGGGCCAGATTTGAACTGACGACCTTCGGGTTATGAGCCCGACGAGCTACCAGGCTGCTCCACCCCGCGTCCGTCTGTTACTCTCTTTCAAGTAACTCTTTTCACATTGTAATTGGTTGCGGGGGCCAGATTTGAACTGACGACCTTCGGGTTATGAGCCCGACGAGCTACCAGGCTGCTCCACCCCGCGTCCGTGGATGCGCACTATACTCTGCTCGCTTTCTGATGCAACTATTTTTTGATTTAAATGGTTATTTTTTCCGAAAACGCGTTAAAAAGCGCCAGCTCGGTTTGTTTTTTGTACGAAATTTCGCTCAGGGGACGTTATCACGTTTCAATAGGCCTGGCGGTTTGTTATCTTCTTCGGGCATTCACGATTTACGTAGAAGACGAGATACCATGAAAGGACGTTGGGCAAAGTATGTGGTAACGGGCGCAATGCTGGCGATGCTGGCTGCCTGTTCTTCCAAACCGACCGATCGCGGTCAACAGTATAAAGACGGGAAATTTACCCAGCCTTTCTCACTGGTCAATCAACCTGAGGCCGTCGGCGCGCCAATCAACGCCGGTGACTTTGCAGAGCAGGTTAATCAAATTCGCAGTGCGTCGCCGCGCCTGTATGGCAACCAGAGCAATGTGTATAACGCCGTGCAACAGTGGCTGCGTGCCGGGGGCGATACGCGTAACATGCGCCAGTTCGGCCTCGACGCCTGGCAGATGGAAGGTGCCGATAATTACGGTAACGTCCAGTTTACCGGATACTACACGCCGGTAATTCAGGCGCGCCATACCCGTCAGGGTGAGTTCCAGTATCCGATTTACCGCATGCCGCCGAAGCGCGGAAAACTGCCATCACGCGCCAGTATTTATGCCGGCGGCCTGAGCGACAGCTACATCCTGGCCTACAGCAACTCGCTGATGGATAACTTCATTATGGATGTGCAGGGTAGCGGCTATATCGATTTTGGCGACGGTTCGCCGCTTAACTTCTTTAGCTATGCCGGTAAAAATGGTTGGCCTTATCGCAGTATTGGCAAAGTGTTGATCGACCGTGGGGAAGTGAAACGTGAAGATATGTCGATGCAGGCGATTCGTGAGTGGGGCGAAAAACACAGTGAAGCGGAAGTCCGCGAACTGCTGGAGCAGAATCCGTCGTTCGTCTTCTTTAAACCTCAATCGTTTGCGCCAGTGAAAGGGGCAAGCGCGGTGCCGCTGATTGGTCGTGCGTCTGTGGCATCGGACCGTAGCATTATTCCGGCAGGCACCACGCTGCTGGCGGAAGTGCCGCTGCTGGACAATAACGGCAAGTTTAACGGTCAATATGAGCTGCGTCTGATGGTCGCGCTGGATGTGGGTGGGGCGATTAAAGGCCAACACTTTGATATCTATCAGGGGATCGGCCCGGATGCCGGACACCGCGCAGGCTGGTATAATCACTATGGTCGCGTGTGGGTGCTGAAAACTGCGCCGGGCGCGGGGAATGTGTTTAGCGGCTGATGCAGACACCCTCACCCTAACCCTCTCCCTGAGGGAGAGGGAACCGATTGTGCTCGCTTTTCTCCCTCTCCCTCAGGGAGAGGGCCGGGGTGAGGGGAAGCCTTCACTCCCACTCTTAATGTATTTCAACTCCGAGGTTCTATGTCAGTTGTCATCAGTGACGCCTGGCGCCAGCGTTTTGGCGGCACGGCGCGGTTGTACGGTGAAAACGCGTTACAGCTCTTTGCGGGCGCGCACGTTTGCGTGGTGGGTATTGGCGGTGTCGGCTGCTGGGCGGCGGAAGCGCTGGCGCGTACGGGGATTGGTGCTATCACGCTTATCGACATGGACGACGTCTGTGTGACCAACACCAACCGTCAGCTGCATGCGCTGACTGGCAATGTCGGGCAGGCCAAGGCGGAAGTGATGGCCGAGCGTATCCGCCAAATCAACCCGGAATGCCGCGTCACAGTGATAGATGATTTCGTTACTACGGAAAATGTCGCACAGTACATGAGCGCAGGCTATGACTATGTGATTGATGCCATCGACAGCGTGCGCCCTAAAGCGGCGCTGATTGCTTACTGTCGCCGTTATAAAGTGCCACTGGTGACCACCGGCGGGGCGGGCGGGCAAATCGACCCGACGCAGATTCAGGTCACCGATTTGGCTAAAACGATTCAGGATCCGCTGGCGGCTAAACTGCGTGAGCGGCTGAAGAGTGAATTCAACGTGGTGAAAAACAGTAAAGGCAAGCTGGGTGTAGACTGCGTGTTTTCAACTGAAGCGCTGGTTTACCCGCAATCGGATGGTTCAGTGTGTGCGATGAAAAGCACGGCGGAAGGGCCTAAACGGATGGATTGCGCCTCCGGCTTTGGCGCGGCGACGATGGTTACCGCAACCTTCGGTTTTGTTGCGGTGTCCCATGCGTTGAAAAAAATGATGGCAAAAGCGGAGCGTCAGGCCAGCGCCTGACGTGCAGCGTCGGTTACCGCTTCACTCAGGGCCGCCAGGCCCTGCGAGCGTGAAGCACTAAGTTGACCACGTAGCCCCAACTCATCAAACAGCGCCAGTGGGTCGGCTGAAGCCAGATCGCTGGCGCTTCTTCCTTCTACCGCTGTCAGCAACACAGCCAGCAGGCCACGCACAATTCTGCCTTCACTGTCACCAAAGAAATGCATCGCGCCCGATGGCGTGACCGTATAACCCAGCCAGACGCGATTTTCACAGCCGGGAATTTCCCGCGCCTGCGCTTTGAGATCGTCGCTGAGCGCCGGAAGCT
This sequence comes from Pseudocitrobacter faecalis, assembly GCA_003315335.1. Taxonomy (GTDB): domain Bacteria; phylum Pseudomonadota; class Gammaproteobacteria; order Enterobacterales; family Enterobacteriaceae; genus Pseudocitrobacter; species Pseudocitrobacter faecalis. The sequence goes on along the minus strand of QNRL01000003.1, from coordinate 239,692 downwards.
GCTTGCCCAGCAAAATTACCTGTCGGTATTTCTCTTCCCACTGCTGCAGGGGCGCAAAAAGCTGGCGCAGCGAGTCGGGTGTCACGGTTGTGCCGAACGGGTGCCCGGCGAGGAGAGAAGCTGTCATTCGTCCACCAGTAATTCGAGCGCCCGATCAACGGCGTTGACCAGCGCGTAAACGTCATCTTGCGTATTATAGGGGGCAAAGGAAGCGCGCAGCGTGCCGCTCACGCCGAGAGCCGCCAGCAGCGGTTGTGCGCAGTGCTGCCCGGCGCGCAGGGCGATACCGTATTCTGCCAAAAGCGTAACCATATCGCTATGGTGAACGCCTTTAAAATCGAACGCCAGCAGGCTGGAATCCTGACAGCGGAAGGAACGGAACCCCGGTCGTTTCGCCAGTTCATCTTCCGCAAGCGTTGCCAGCCCTCGGCTCCAGTTTTCTGCCTGCACGATATCTGTCTCCGCAAGCCACTCCAGCGCGGCGCTCAGGCCAATAACGCCCGCTACGTTTGGCGTGCCTGCTTCCAGACGATAAGGTACCGGTTGCGTGGTAAAACCGTCGAAAGTGACTTCACTGATCATCTTGCCACCGCCAAGCCACGGCGACATCTCATCGAGAAGATCGCTTTTGCCGTACAGCGCGCCGATACCCGTCGGGCCATACAGTTTATGCCCGGAAAAAGCGTAGAAATCGATATCCAGCTGTTGCACATCCGCAGGGCAATGCACCGCGCCCTGCGCGCCGTCGACCATCACCACCATATTTGTCTGATGAGCAAGGGTAATGGCGCGAGCGAGATCCGGGCAGCCGCCGGTCACGTTGGACATTTGCCCCAGCGCCAGAATTTTACTGCGCGATGTGATAAGCGAAGGCAGAAGATCGAGATTGGGCAGACGATCGCGTCCCAGCGGAAGCTTAACGATTTTCGCCCCGGTTTGTTGCGCAACCATCAGCCACGGCACCAGATTGGCGTGGTGCTCTGCTTCGCTAACAATAATCTCGTCACCCGCCTGCAAACGAGGCCGCGCGTAGCACTGCGCTACCATGTTGATGGCTTCTGTCGTACCGCGTGTCCAGACGATATTTTTGCCGGAAGGTGCGTTCAGCCACGCGGCAACCTGATCGCGTGCGGCTTCATAACGTGCGGTGAGCTTTTGCGCCTGCGCGAACTGGCTACGGTGGACGTTGCCTGCGCTGAGCGAATAGAAGTGTTGCGTGGCATCAATGACGGTCTGCGGTTTCAGGGCCGTGGCGGCGCTATCGAGATAGACGCCTGCATCGGCTAACGCAGGGAACTGGGCGCGAAACTGCGCGGGGTTAAAAGCGTTCATGATATTCCTCGGTTCAGTAGTGCGATCGTGGCGCAAAACTGGCCTTATGACAAGGCTTGTGCTAACCATCAGAATAATCTGGATATACTGGCGAAATCTGACCAGTGACATATGCTAAATAACGTTAGGCAAATGTTTTTGCCTGTTACGGAATATGAACTATCTGGCATAAATCGCTTAAAGGAGTAGAAGATGAAAAAGACTGCCGCAATTATTTCAGCTTGTGTAATGACCTTTGCCCTGGGCGCCTGTTCTTCCCCGAACTACGTCATGCACACGAATGATGGCCGTAGTATCGTCTCTGATGGTAAGCCGAAAACGGATGACGAAACCGGGATGATTTCTTACAAAGATGCCAACGGTAACAAGCAACAGATTAACCGTACCGACGTGAAAGAGATGGTTGCTCTGGAAGACTAAATCAGGCTGACAGGCAAAAAAAAGCACCGCAATTGGGCGGTGCTACATTAATCACTATGGACAGACAGGGTAAATGTACAGGAAGTGAAAAAGGGTAGCGTTGCTACCGTGGTCTGAATCGCAGACCAATTGCAAACACAACAACACAACATCACAACCGTAAGCCAAAAGCCCATCAGAACACGCATTCCGAAAAAAGCTTTTCGTTCCGGCTCAGGAAGTGCCGCCACTATAGGTATTTGCTGGTAGAAGCTCAACGGACAATTTATAATGGCTCAGATAAAAAAAACTAATAGGTTAAACGTTGTTTCCTATTTGTTAAATCCTATTAACATTTGGGTTCTGGGACCATGTCGAAGCGATTGCCACCACTGAATGCATTACGTGTATTTGATGCAGCAGCCCGCCATTTGAGTTTTACTCGCGCCGCCGATGAGCTTTTTGTGACGCAGGCCGCAGTAAGCCACCAAATCAAGTCACTTGAGGATTTTTTAGGACTGAAGCTGTTCCGTCGCCGCAATCGTTCACTGTTGCTCACGGAAGAGGGGCAGAGCTATTTCCTCGACATCAAAGAGATCTTTTCGCAATTAACCGAGGCAACGCGTAAACTACAGGCACGAAGTGCAAAAGGGGCGTTGACGGTCAGTTTATTGCCCAGTTTTGCGATTCAGTGGCTGGTGCCTCGTCTTACAAGCTTTAACTCAGCTTATCCGGGAATTGACGTCAGAATCCAGGCTGTCGACCGTCAGGAAGACAAGCTGGCTGACGATGTGGACGTGGCGATTTTTTATGGTCGCGGAAACTGGCCGGGTCTGCGTGTCGAAAAATTGTACGCAGAATATCTGCTTCCGGTGTGCTCGCCGCTGCTGCTGACGGGCGATAAAGCGCTCAAAACGCCGGCAGATCTCGCGAAGCATACCTTATTGCATGATGCTTCACGTCGTGACTGGCAAACCTATACCCGCCAGTTGGGGCTTAACCACATCAACGTACAGCAAGGGCCGATCTTCAGCCATAGCGCGATGGTGCTACAGGCTGCCATTCATGGACAAGGCGTCGCGCTGGCGAATAACGTCATGGCGCAGTCGGAAATAGAAGCAGGTCGCCTGGTCTGCCCGTTTAATGATGTCCTGGTCAGTAAAAACGCTTTTTATCTGGTTTGTCATGACAGTCAGGCTGAACTGGGTAAAATAGCTGCCTTCCGGCAATGGATACTGGCGAAAGCGGCCAATGAGCAAGAGACATTCCGCTTCCGTTACGAACAATAAATGAATTTAGGGTAATCGCATGACCAGCCGTTTTATGCTGATTTTCGCCGCCATTAGCGGTTTTATCTTTGTTGCACTGGGCGCTTTTGGCGCGCACGTGTTAAGCAAATCTCTGGGTGTTGTTGAGATGGGCTGGATCCAAACCGGCCTCGAGTACCAGGCGTTCCATACGCTGGCGATCCTCGGCTTATCCGTTGCGATGCAGCGTCGCATCAGCATCTGGTTCTACTGGAGCAGCGTCTTCCTGGCATTGGGTACCGTGTTATTCAGCGGCAGCCTTTACTGTCTGGCGCTCTCTCATTTACGCCTGTGGGCGTTTGTTACTCCGGTGGGGGGCGTTAGCTTCCTCGCAGGTTGGGCGCTGATGCTGGTCGGCGCTATTCGTCTTAAACGTAAGGGTGTTGTTCATGAATAAGGTTGTGCTCTATTGCCGCCCTGGGTTTGAGAAAGAGTGTGCTGCGGAAATTACGGATAAAGCCGCACGCCGTGAAGTCTTTGGTTTTGCGCGAGTAAAAGAGAACTCGGGCTATGTGATTTTTGAGTGTTATCAGGAAGGCGAGGCCGATAAGCTGGCCCGTGAGCTGCCGTTCAGATCGCTGATTTTCGCCCGTCAGATGTTTGTTGTCGGTGAATTACTCAAAGATTTGCCGCCGGAAGATCGCATTACACCGGTTGTTGGCATGTTGCAGGGTGTGGTCGAGAAAGGCGGCGATTTGCGCGTTGAAGTGGCGGACACCAATGAAAGCAAAGAGCTGATGAAGTTCTGTCGCAAATTCACCGTGCCGCTGCGTTCGGCACTACGTGAAGCGGGTGTATTAGCGAAATACGAGACGCCAAAGCGCCCGGTCGTGCATGTGTTCTTTATCGCACCGGGGTGCTGCTACACCGGTTATTCCTACAACACCAATAATTCCCCGTTCTATATGGGCATTCCGCGCCTTAAATTCCCATCCGATGCGCCAAGCCGTTCAACCCTGAAGCTGGAAGAGGCGTTCCATGTATTTATTCCTGCCGATGAGTGGGATGAGCGCCTGGCGAACGGAATGTATGCGGTTGACCTCGGGGCTTGCCCTGGCGGTTGGACCTATCAGTTGGTAAAACGCAACATGTGGGTTTCCTCGGTCGATAATGGCCCGATGGCGCAAAGCCTGATGGATACCGGGCAGGTGACCTGGCTGCGCGAAGATGGTTTCCGCTATCGCCCGAGTCGTAACAACATCTCGTGGATGGTGTGTGATATGGTCGAGAAACCGGCGAAAGTCGCCGCGCTGATGGCGCAGTGGCTGGTAAATGGCTGGTGTCGCGAAACGATCTTCAACCTCAAGCTGCCAATGAAAAAGCGCTATGAAGAAGTGTCGTCAAACCTGGCGCACATTGAGCAGGCGCTGCAAGAACACGGCATTAATGCTGAGATTCAGGCGCGTCAGTTGTATCACGACCGCGAAGAAGTGACGGTACACGTGCGTCGCTGGTGGGCGGCGGTCGGTGGACGTCGCGACGAGCGGTGAGGCCTGACCCCTCACCCTAACCCTCTCCCACAGGGAGAGGGGACTGATTGTGCGTACCTTACAGAACTGAGCTGTCCCTAACCCTCTCCCGCAGGGAGAGGGGACTGATTGTGCGTATCTCACAGAATTGAGCTGTCCCTAACCTTCTCCCGCAGGGAGAGGAGACCGATTGTGCGTACCTCACAGAACTGAGCTGTCTTTCTCCCTCTCCCTGAGGGAGAGGGCGGGGTGAGGGGGCGTCCTACCGCACCAGCCGCAACTGCTGCAAATTCCCATCAAGCTGTAAATTAGTCTCCAGCCGTGCGACGTCACGGCAGATAAACGCCATCTCTTTATGTTCTTCAAGCTTTTTACGCCACTTCTCCGGTACGTTATCCAGTTGCGTGTAAATCCCTTCCAGCGATTCAAACTCATTGAGCAACTGGGTGGCGCTCTTGGGCCCGATTCCCGCGACACCCGGCACTTTTGAACTGCTGATCCCCGCCAGCCCCCAATAATCTGGCAATTGTTGCGGCGTGACGCCAAATTCGCTGGCGATAAACGGCGCATCCAGCCAGCGTTTCTGGAAGTAATCACGAATGCGAATGGTGGGCGAGAGTAACTGACAGTAGCCTTTGTCCGTGGACACAATCGTTGCCTGATGCCCGGCCTGCGCGACTTTTACCGCAAGCGTTGCCGCAAGATCGTCGGCTTCGCTGCCCGGCAGGGCCCAGCATCTGAAGCCGCGCTGTTCGAACGCCGCACGTAATGCCGGCATCTCTTCTATCAGCGTATCCGGCATCGGGGCGCGGCCCGCTTTATAGTCGGGCAGACGCTGATGTCGCCAACCCTGGCCCCGCTCTTCATCATCAAATACGGCGACGACGTGCGTGGGCTGGCTGTGAGCAATGAGTTGCTCCAGCGCCCGCAGGCACGTTTCACCGCAGGGGGAACCCTGCACGGCATGAATGCGGCGAATCAAATTAAGCGCGTCGACGATAAGCAGATGAACGGACACCGGGACCTCCTTGTAACAATTGAGGCTAGGGTAACATTTGCATCAGGGGGAGGCTACGCGGGATAAAAAATCAGGAAGGAGGCTCGCAAAAAAACTGCCCGGCGCAGCGTGCCACCGGGCAGTTGGGGGGATTAATCGCAGGCAACCACTTTCATTGCCAGGCCGCCGCGAGAGGTTTCGCGATACTTGGCGTTCATGTCTTTGCCTGTTTCATACATCGTCTCGATAACCTTATCGAGGCATACGCGCGGCTGGCTGGTTCGACGCAGCGCCATACGGGCTGCGTTGACCGCTTTCACAGAGGCGATCGCGTTACGCTCGATGCACGGCACCTGAACCTGACCCGCAACCGGGTCGCAGGTTAAACCGAGGTTGTGCTCCATGCCGATTTCCGCGGCGATGCACACCTGCGCCGGGCTGCCGCCCAATAGTTCTGCCAGACCAGCGGCGGCCATAGAACAGGCCACGCCCACTTCGCCCTGACAGCCCACTTCCGCGCCGGAAATTGAGGCATTCATTTTGTAAAGCGAGCCGATGGCGCTGGCTACCAGCAGATAGCGCGCCAGCGAGTTGGCGTTCACTTCACGGATAAATTTGTCGTAGTACGCCAGCACTGCCGGAACAATCCCGCAGGCGCCGTTCGTTGGCGCGGTGACCACGCGTCCGCCAGCGGCGTTTTCTTCATTGACCGCCAGCGCGAACATGTTGATCCAGTCAACGACCGCCATCGGGTCACTGCTGATTTTATCCTGGCTAACCAGCATGCGGCGCAGCGCGGAGGCACGGCGCGGTACGCGCAGTTTACCCGGCAGGACGCCTTCAGTGGTGGTGCCATGTTCTATGCCGCCTTTCATCACCGCCCAGACGTCAGCAAAGTGCTTTTCCAGCTCTTCTTTGCTGTGTAACGCCAGTTCGTTTTGCATCATCAGGCCTGAGAGGGAGAGCCCCGTTTCCTGGCAATGACGCTGTAAATCTGCCGCGCTGCTATACGGATAAGGTACGGCGACAGGCGCTTCAGCCTGCAGGCCAAAGTGCTCTTCATCGACGATAAAGCCACCGCCGATGGAATAATAGGTTTTGCTGTAAACCGCTTTTTCGCCCACCAGTGCGGTGATGCGCATGCCGTTTTCATGCAAAGAGAGGTTGTCGGCATGGAAATTCATGCACTTATCAACCGGGAACTCCACTTCATGCTGACCGTTTGCCAGCAGTAAACGGCCGTGGGTATTCACGTCCTGAATAAAACCAGGAATGCTGTCGATATCGACGGTGTCCGGCAGGTTACCCGCCAGGCCCATGATGATGGCGATATCGGTATGGTGGCCCTTCCCGGTGAGGGAGAGTGAGCCGTAAACATCGACGACGACGCGGGTGATGTCGGTCAGGATCCCACGCGCAATCAAGTCGTCCGTGAATTGTTTGCCTGCTTTCATTGGCCCGACAGTATGAGAGCTGGAGGGACCAATGCCGATTTTGAAAATATCGAATACGCTGATCATGATGCGTCCATTGCTGTAGGAAAAGAAGAGACGCGCCGCCCGAAGGCGGCGCGGGGGATTAGCTGAACAGAGAGTAGAAGATAGCGGAGATAGCAATCAGACCCATAACCACAACGAATACGTTGCTGATATGGCCGCTGTATTTACGCATCGCCGGTACTTTCTGAATTGCATACATCGGCATCAGGAACAGAATCATCGCGATAACCGGGCCGCCCAGGGTTTCAATCATACCCAGGATGCTTGGGTTCAGGGTTGCCACAATCCAGGTGGTAACCAGCATGAACAGCGCAGTGATTTTGTTCAGTTTGTTGATTTCGATGGATTTGCCTTTGCCACGCAGAGACTTAATCACCATCCCGTTGAAGCCTTCACGTGCGCCCAGGTAGTGGCCCAGGAACGATTTCGTGATAGCGATAATCGCGATGATTGGCGCCATCCATTCGATGAAGGAGACGTTAAAGTGGTTCGCCAGGTAAGACAGAATCGAGATGTTCTGTGCTTTCGCCGCCGCCAGGTCTGCCGGAGTCAGGCTCAGTACGCAGCTGAAGACGAAGAACATTACGGTCAGCACCATCATGATGTGCGCGCAAGCCAGGATTTTAGAACACTTCTTCTCAGCACCCTGACCGTACTCTTCACGTTTCGCGACGGCGAAAGAGGAGATGATCGGTGAGTGGTTGAAGGAGAAGACCATAACCGGGATAGCCAGCCACAGTGTCATCCACAGACCGTTACCGGTAGAGGTCGCAGAGCTCAGGGACAGGGTTTCCAGCGCCGCGCCGTTCCACTGTGGGATGAGGTACAGAGCCAGTAGCATCAGGGCTGCTACGAACGGGAACACCAGAATACTCATCGCTTTAACAATCATCTGCTCGCCGAAGCGCACGATGGTCATCATACCGACGATCAGAATCAGCGACAGAATCGCACGCGGCGGTGCAGTCATCTGCAGCTGGTGCGTCATGAAGCTTTCTACGGTGTTGGTGATGGCTACGCTGTATACCAACAGAATCGGATAGATAGCGAAGAAGTAGAGCAGGGTAATCAGCTTACCTGCGCCCACGCCGAAGTGTTCTTCAACCACTTCCGTGATGTCTTCACCCGGATTTTTACCGGACAGCACGAAGCGGGTCAGACCGCGGTGTGCGAAGAAGGTCATTGGGAAGGCAAGAATGGCCATGATAATCAGCGGGATCATACCGCCGACGCCTGCGTTGATCGGCAGGAACAGAACGCCCGCGCCGATTGCTGTACCGTACAGACCCAGCATCCACATGGTATCTGTTTTGCGCCATCCGCTAGCGGATTGTGTTGACGCGATGGTGCTGGTTTGAGTGCTTTCCATCTGTATCTCCTGGAGGACTAAAATTGCCGGTTTTTAGTTAAATCCAATGGAATTAAGACCGACAGTAATATGAAATCTTTTCAGTGACGGTTTTTTTATGATTTTCCACCCATCACTACGACGGGGCGGAAAGATACATTTAACTGATGAATCTATCAGTGATCATGATCCCAAATGTAATAATTCACTCCTCTTCGCTGTGTTTGCAGTTCATCTGCCTGTGATTGTTATTTAGGCGGAAATTTATGGGCGCGAAAGCTAGCATTAGCAGTATGGTTGGTAAATAGGCAGGAGTGTAAATACGCGGATTGCACTAATAAAAGTATTAAAAATAGCGTTTTAGACGGTTTATTTCTCTTTGTTGTTAATAATTCACGCTTTGGTCTTCAGGCAAACGCCCGGGATTGAGTGATTAACAATAAGGAATTGTTGTCATTTTTAGTTCAACGCCATTAGAAGAAGTGAGGGGATAAACGTAACGGGGTGGGGTTTTATGCTAATAGATTCAACGGCCAGGAAGGGATAAGTCGCCCGGCAGGCGGGCGACATGGTGGCAGGCTTTATCAGGCCATGATTTCGTAGCAAGGGATATAAGCGGAGCCTGGCAGCTTCATACGGTGCTGGGCGACAAAGCCCTGCAACAGATCATCCATGCGGCGCATCATCGCTTTGTCGCCGTGGATTTTGTACGGCCCAAACTCTTCGATAGCCCGAATACCTACTTCCTTCACATTACCGGCGACGATACCCGAGAAGGCGCGGCGCAGGTCAGCGGCGAGGACTTCAACCGGCTGGTCCGGATAAAGTTTCAGGTTCGCCATGTTTTCGTGGGTCGGTTCGAACGGCATCTGCAGATCTGGCGCGATTTTAATCGACCAGTTAAAGCTATAAGCATCACCCGTATCACGGCGGTTTTCTTTCACCAGCGGCATCGCTTTCTTCATCTGACGGGCCACTTCCGCGGCGTCGTCGATGATGATTTTGTAGTGACGACGCGCGCTTTCACCCAGCGTATGGACGATAAACTCATCCAGCACGCGGAAGTAATCGGCGCTCTCTTTCGGGCCGGTGAGAATGAGCGGCAGTACCTGATTTTTGTTCGCCGGGTTCATCAGAATACCAAGGAGATACAGCAGCTCTTCCGCTGTACCGACGCCGCCGGGGAAGATTATGATGCCGTGCGCGATCCGAACAAACGCTTCGAGACGTTTTTCGATATCCGGCATGATAATCAGCTCGTTAACCAGCGGGTTAGGTGGCTCAGCGGCGATGATTGACGGTTCAGTCATGCCAATAAAACGGCCTTCTTTGTAACGCTGCTGCGCGTGACCAACCGCCGCACCTTTCATTGGCGCTTCCATCGCGCCTGGCCCACAGCCAGTGCAGATGTTCAGCTCACGCAGGCCAAGCTGATTCCCCACGCGGCGCGCGTAAAGGTATTCGTTTTCGTTAATCGAGTGACCGCCCCAGCAAACCACCATGCTCGGGGCTTCGCCGACGTGCAGCGCACGCGCGTTGCGCAGAATGCTGAAGACCAGGTTAGTAATATGCGTAGAGCTTTCCAGATCAAGATTCGGGAAGCGTACAGTGTTGTGGATTTGGCCATAAACGAACAGGATATCGCGCAGAACGGCAAACAGGTTGGCCTGCAGCGAGCGAATAATATGGCCATCAACAAACGCCTCTTCTGGCGGGTTGATGAGTTCCAGCTTCACGCCGCGCTCGCGGCGCAGCACGTTAATATCGAAATTCTCAAAACGTGACAGCAATTCTTTACTGTTATCGGTCAGGCTGCCTGAATTCAGTACCGCCAGCGAGCAGTTACGAAACAGATGGTACAGGTCGCTGCTGGCCGTGCGTTTAAGCATGTCGACTTCCAGCTGCGACAACATATCCATTGAGCCAAGCGGGCTAATATGTGTAATCAAGTGAGCTCCTTACGGGACGAGAATCGTCTTCCCTGCTGATTACAATAGCCTTGCCTGTAGGAATACTACAACCATCCTGTGTGGGAGAATGGTTGCAAATTGAGAAATTATTTAGGTTTGTGAGGGGCTTCCCCTCACCCCGGCCCTCTCCCACAGGGAGAGGGAGAAAACCGCGCTGAACGTAACAAGGTGCACAATCGGTCCTCCTTCCCACAGGGAGAGGGAGAAAACTGCGCTGAACGTAACAAGGTGCACAATCACTCCTCCTTCCCACAGGAAGAGGGAGAAAACTACGCTGAACGTAACAATGTGCACAATCGGTCCCCTCTCCCCGTGGGAGAGGGTTAGGGTGAGGGGGGAACTTACTGCCTGACCAGTCGCCCAATCGCTGGCACAAAGTCCGTATTCGAACGCCATGGGTTGATATCTAACCCGCCGCGACGGGTATAGCGTGCATAAACGCTCAGGCTTTCCGGCTGACAGAAGCGCAGAATATCGCTGAAAATACGCTCGACGCACTGTTCGTGGAACTCGTTATGGTGACGAAACGACACCAGATAACGCAGCAGTTTTTCGCGGTCAATCTGCGGCCCGCGATACTGGATTTGCACGGAGCCCCAGTCTGGCTGGTGGGTAATCAGGCAGTTGGATTTCAGCAGATGACTAACCAGCGTCTCTTCCACATTTTTGCTGCCGGTTGAGTTCAGCAGGTAATCGGCATTGAACTGATAGTTATCAATCTCGATATCCTGATTATCAATGCAGGTGCCGTGGAAGTGGGCGATAGGCTGCCCTTCAATTTCATCCAGACGATAAAGCGAAACGGTGACGTCACCCTGTGCGCAGGCGCTGAGATCGCGCTCCAGTGTTTGGCGAACATCGTCCCATGATCCAAAACGCGTCTGGTTAAAACTGTTCAGGTACAGCTTAAAGCTTTTGGACTCAACCAGATTGACGGTGGTGTGGCGCAACTCGACGTGACCGACGGCCACCTGCGGCAACCCTTTGGCGTTGAGCCAGGAGAGCTCATACAATGTCCAGATATCGGCGCCGTGGAATGGCAACGCATCGGCACGCAGGCCCAGCGGATCGCGATTCAGGCTACGCGGAACGCCCTGTAATAATCCGGCATCGTAAGTGTCGCGGTAATCCGTTGATTTACCGAGCGTCAGGCCCGTCAGCGCCTGATGATTATCATAAGAAGACATGTTTCACCGTTATAAAGCAGGTAGACTATGCGCCAAGTGTAACCTGACTAACCAGAAGAGAGAAATCGGTGGACCTTCAGACCGCAGAAGCGCTTAAAGCCTTTACCCAACGTTATTGCGACGCCTGGCAGCAGCAGAATCACTGCTGGCCGCGCAGCGAAGAGCTGTTTGGCGTAGCGTCTCCCTGCATCGTCAGTACCACCGACGACGCGGTTTTTTGGCAACCGTTGCCCTTTAGCGGTGAGCAGAATGTAAATGCCGTTGAACGTGCATTGGACATTGTGGTACAACCACCGCTTCATACTTATTATACCACTCAGTATGCTGGCGACATGGAAGCCCGTTTTGCCGGACAACGACTGACGCTGCTACAGGTATGGAGCCCGGACGATTTTCGCCGCGTGCAGGAGAATCTGATTGGTCACTTAGTCACTCAGAAACGCCTGAAGCTATCACCAACGCTTTTCATTGCCACGCTCGACAGTGAACTGGACGTGATTTCCGTCTGTAATCTGACCGGCGAAGTGGTTAAAGAGACGCTAGGCACCCGTAAGCGCCAGACTCTCGCCCCTTCTCTTGAGAGCTTCCTCACTCAACTAGACCCCGATTTGTAATCCACTTTGCCCGAGAGCTTGTGAGAGATCTCTTACAAGCCTTGTAGGAGATCGCCAGGCTGTAAGTAGGACAGCGACTGAAGCATTATTATGTTTTCCTTATAAATCAGCTTATTAAGATTTTTCTTAGGCTCTTTCATATGAAAATCTCCTTACAGGATTGCCTGAAGAGCCCTTGTAAGACGGGGCGGAATAAGCGATTCTATGTCCGTCGACAAGGAGTCGCACAGTGAAGTGAACATCAGGATGATGACACTTCAAACAGGACACACCAGGACGGTGCTTCAGGGATAGGCCTCAGGATGAGGTAAGTGGATACGCCAGGATGGTGTAACAAGGATAGGCTTCAGGACGAGGCAAAAGGATAACGCAGGACGCGTTAAAGGACACCTCCAGGATGGAGAATGAGAGCCAGACAGGATGCCTGGTGGAGCAAGAAGTTCAGGACATACTCAGGGATTGGGTAGATTCGCATCGGGGTGGTGTGAGCAGGACGCAACAGTTTACGGATGAACAGGCCGCAAGGCCGCAGGAAAAGTTGTCACGGACGAGCAGGGAGCACGAAAAGTAGCTGGAATGCTGCGAAACGAACCGGGAGCACTGTTTATACAGTGCTCCCTTTTTTTGTTTTGCGTCCGGCTGGTGTATCCTGCACGCGATTTCGTTTCCATCGAGGTACCCATGACACTTCACGATAACCTGCGCGAACAACTGCAAGCCATTGAAGCGATGCTGCGCCTGCATCAACACTGGCAGGACGAAGCGCCGCATGAAAGCAAATTTACCAGCGACCAACCCTTTTGCATGGACACGCTGGAGCCGCTGGAGTGGTTGCAGTGGGTATTGATTCCGCGCATGCATCAACTGCTGGATAACGGCCAACCGCTGCCGCAAAGTTTTGCCATCGCGCCGTATTATGAAATGGCGCTGGATGCACAGCATCCGCAGCGCGATATCATCCTGATCGAGCTGCAAAAGCTGGACGCCTTCTTTGCCGATGACGCTCACTGATGCTGGAAATTATTTATCAGGATGAGTGGCTGGTGGCCGTCAATAAACCTTCCGGCTGGCTGGTTCACCGCAGTTGGCTCGATCGCGACGAAAAAGTGGTGGTGATGCAAACGGTGCGCGACCAGATTGGTCAGCACGTGTTTACTGCCCACCGCCTCGATCGCCCGACCTCCGGCGTTCTGCTGATGGGGCTATCCAGCGAGGCGGGGCGTTTGTTGTCTCAGCAGTTTGAGCAGCATCAAATGCAGAAACGCTATCACGCTATCGTACGTGGCTGGCTAATGGACGACACGGTGCTTGATTACCCGCTGGTGGAAGAACTCGACAAAATCGCCGATAAATTCGCGAAAGAGAACAAAGATCCGCAGCCTGCGGTCACACATTATCGCGGACTGGCGACAGTCGAAATGCCGGTCGCTACCGGGCGCTACCCAACGACCCGTTACGGGCTGGTTGAGCTGGAACCGAAAACCGGACGTAAACACCAGTTGCGCCGCCATCTGGCGCATTTGCGTCATCCCATTATCGGTGACAGTAAACACGGTGATTTGCGTCAGAACCGCAGCGCGGCGGAACATTTTGGCTGCCAGCGCCTGATGCTGCACGCCAGTTCCCTTTCGCTGACGCATCCGTTTACCGGCGAACCGCTTACGCTGCGCGCCGGGCTTGACGACACCTGGATGCAGGCCTTGTCACACTTTGGCTGGCGCGGGCTTCTCCCCGATAACGAAAGGGTTGAGTTTGTTGCCAACAGCGGTCAGGATGAGATCATCTGAAAGTAAACAGGGAGTTAAATCATGGCTGAAGTAGGGATTTTTGTTGGCACCATGTATGGCAATTCGCTGTTAGTCGCTGAAGAAGCGCAGGCGATCCTGGGCAATCAGGGCCATACCGCCAAAGTGTTTGAAGACCCGCAGGTCAGCGAATGGGAAGAGTACGTCGGCAAATATGTGCTGGTGGTGACCTCCACAACCGGACAGGGCGATTTGCCAGACAGTATCATGCCGCTGTTTAACGATCTCAAAGATATGTATCAGCCACATCTGCGCTACGGCATTATTGCGCTGGGTGACAGCACCTACGCTAATTTCTGCGGCGGCGGGAAAACGTTTGATGCACTGCTACAGGAACAGGGCGCGCAGCGCATTGGCGAAATGCTGATGATCGATGCCAGCGAAGACCCAGAACCAGAAGGCGTGTCGAACCCGTGGGTTGAGCAGTGGGCAACGTTGCTTAAGTAAGGTGTCGCCCTCTCCCTACGCAGAGGGCGCTCCCTTAAATCGCCAGTTCGCTGCACCAGCAGCTTTCACTATTTTATTCCTCATTTTCCCCATCTGCTTCAGGCGAATGCCAATATTTGCCTAATTAATAAAGTCTTAGCGCAGGGCGTTTTCACTGCGTCAAGAGAGCCGTTTCACATTCTACCTTTCCCGATGCTTATTACACACGCTTCCCGCAAACAGTTTTCATTTCCGTGAGGTATCTTCCAGCGCGTTGTGCAGAAGCCATAAATCTCTTTTATTTACCGCGTGAATGCTGTGAAGATGCACGGTGAGCCACAGGTGACCTCTTTTTATACTTCCTGAGCCAGTTATAAACCGCAGCCAGCAAGACATAACGATACGCTGCGATAAAAACACAAATACGTCATTCTGATTACCCTACAGGTTGTGCTGTTCAGAGTGAATGTAGCCGAAAGCTATAATTCAGGAGTACAACAATGAGTTCATTAAGTCAGGCTGCGAGCGGGGCGGAAAAGCGCACCAATGCTCGTTACTGGATAGTGGTGATGTTGTTCATCGTCACGTCCTTCAACTACGGCGACCGCGCCACCTTGTCTATCGCCGGCTCGGAGATGGCGAAAGATATTGGCCTCGATGCGGTGGGTATGGGTTACGTTTTCTCCGCATTCTCATGGGCCTATGTTATCGGTCAAATACCGGGCGGCTGGCTGCTTGACCGCTTCGGTTCGAAACGCGTCTACTTCTGGTCAATCTTCATCTGGTCGATGTTTACGCTTCTGCAGGGCTTCGTCGATATCTTCAGCGGGTTTGGTATCATCGTCGCGCTGTTTACCCTGCGTTTCCTGGTCGGTCTTGCGGAAGCGCCTTCCTTCCCCGGTAACAGTCGAATCGTCGCGGCATGGTTCCCGGCACAGGAGAGGGGGACGGCAGTAGCGATTTTTAACTCCGCACAGTACTTCGCCACGGTTATTTTCGCGCCGATCATGGGCTGGTTGACTCATGAAGTGGGTTGGTCGCACGTCTTCTTTTTCATGGGCGGATTGGGGATCGTCATCAGCTTTATCTGGCTGAAAGTGATCCACGAACCCAATCAACATCCGGGTGTGAACAAAAAAGAACTTGAATACATCGCGGAAGGCGGCGCGCTGATCAATATGGATCAAAAGGGCGCAAAGGCGAAAGTACCGTTAAGCGTTAAGTGGGGGCAAATCAAGCAGTTGCTGGGCTCACGTATGATGATTGGCGTTTATATCGGCCAGTACTGCATCAACGCCCTGACGTATTTCTTTATCACCTGGTTCCCGGTTTATCTGGTGCAGGCGCGCGGCATGTCGATTCTGAAAGCGGGATTCGTGGCCTCTGTCCCGGCGATTTGCGGCTTCGCGGGCGGCGTGCTGGGCGGCATTATCTCCGACTGGCTGATGCGTCGCACAGGCTCGCTGAATATCGCCCGCAAAACCCCGATCGTGCTCGGTATGCTGATGTCGATGGTGATGGTGTTCTGTAACTACGTGAACGTTGAGTGGATGATCATCGGCTTTATGGCGCTGGCCTTCTTCGGTAAAGGGATTGGCGCGCTGGGGTGGGCGGTGATGGCCGATACCGCACCGAAAGAGATAAGCGGTCTCTCCGGCGGTTTGTTCAATATGTTCGGCAACATTTCCGGTATCGTCACGCCAATCGCAATTGGCTATATCGTGGGTACCACGGGCTCGTTTAACGGTGCGCTGATTTATGTTGGAGTGCATGCGCTGGTGGCCGTGTTGAGCTATCTCGTGCTGGTCGGCGACATTAAACGTATCGAACTGAAACCTGTTGCGGGGCAAGCATCATGACAACGCAATCCAGCCCGATCATCACCGATATGAAAGTCATTCCCGTCGCCGGGCATGACAGTATGCTGCTCAATATTGGCGGCGCGCATAATGCCTATTTCACCCGTAATATCGTGGTGCTGACCGATAACGCCGGGAATACCGGCGTGGGGGAAGCGCCGGGTGGTGAAGTGATTTACCAGACGCTGGTGGATGCCATTCCGATGGTACTGGGGCAGGAAGTAGCCCGGTTGAATAAAGTGGTTCAGCAGGTGCATAAAGGCAACCAGGCGGCAGATTTTGACACCTTCGGCAAAGGCGCGTGGACGTTTGAGCTGCGGGTTAATGCTGTGGCAGCGCTGGAAGCGGCACTGCTCGACCTGCTTGGCAAGGCGCTGAATGTCCCGGTTTGTGAACTGCTGGGCCCAGGTAAGCAGCGTGATGCGGTGACGGTACTGGGCTATCTCTTCTACGTCGGTGACCGTCGCAAAACGGATTTGCCGTATCTGGAAAGCACGCCCGGCAATCATGACTGGTATCATCTGCGTCACCAGGAAGCGCTCTCCAGCGATGCGGTGATGCGTTTGGCGGAAGCCTCGCAGGATCGCTATGGCTTTAAAGATTTCAAACTGAAGGGCGGCGTGCTGCCGGGGGAACAGGAAATTGAATCGGTGAAGGCGCTGAAAAAACGCTTTCCGGATGCGCGTATCACCGTCGACCCCAACGGTGCCTGGTTGCTTGATGAAGCCATCTCACTGTGCAAAGGTCTCAATGATGTCCTGACCTACGCGGAAGATCCGTGTGGCGCCGAGCAGGGCTTTTCCGGGCGCGAAGTGATGGCGGAATTCCGCCGCGCAACTGGCCTGCCGGTTGCGACCAATATGATTGCCACCAACTGGCGCGAAATGGGCCATGCGGTGATGCTCAACGCAGTAGACATTCCGCTGGCAGACCCGCACTTCTGGACACTCTCCGGCGCTGTGCGTGTCGCGCAACTGTGCGACGACTGGGGGCTGACCTGGGGTTGCCACTCCAACAACCATTTCGACATCTCGCTGGCGATGTTTACCCATGTGGGCGCGGCGGCACCCGGTAACCCGACGGCGATTGATACCCACTGGATCTGGCAGGAGGGCGATGCGCGCCTGACCAAAAATCCGCTCCAGATTACCGACGGCAAAATTGCCGTTCCCGATGCGCCCGGGCTGGGCGTAGAGCTGGACTGGGATCAGGTACAAAAGGCGCATGACGCCTACAAAAGACTGCCGGGCGGCGCGCGCAATGACGCCGGCCCGATGCAGTATCTGATCCCCGGCTGGACATTCGACCGCAAACGTCCCGTTTTCGGCCGCAACTCATTAAAAAAGGACTGAATCATGTCTCAACATTCAACGCCAGTTGTTACTTCCATGCAGGTCATCCCGGTTGCGGGCCACGACAGTATGCTGATGAACCTGAGCGGGGCGCACGCGCCGTTCTTTACCCGCAACATTGTGGTGATTAAAGACAATTCCGGCCATACGGGCGTGGGGGAAATCCCTGGCGGGGAGAAGATCCGCACCACGCTTGAAGATGCGATCCCGCTGGTAGTCGGTAAAACGCTGGGCGAATACAAGAACGTCCTGACGCAGGTGCGTAATACCTTTGCCGATCGTGATTCCGGCGGCCGTGGGCTGCAAACCTTCGACCTGCGTACCACCATTCATGTGGTCACCGGTATTGAGTCCGCGATGCTCGACCTGCTCGGTCAGCATCTGGGCGTAAACGTGGCTTCCCTGCTGGGCGATGGTCAGCAACGTAGCGAAGTGGAAATGCTCGGCTACCTGTTCTTCGTCGGCAACTGCAAAGCAACACCACTACCGTATCAGAGCCAGCCGGATGAAAAGTGCGACTGGTATCGCCTGCGCCACGACGAAGCGATGACCCCGGATGCGGTCGTGCGCCTGGCAGAAGCGGCGTATGAAAAATATGGTTTTAATGACTTTAAACTGAAGGGCGGCGTGCTGGCCGGGGAAGAAGAGGCCGAGTCGATAGTGGCGCTGGCGAAACGCTTCCCACAGGCGCGCGTCACGCTCGATCCGAACGGCGCCTGGTCGCTCAACGAAGCGATTAAAATCGGCAAATATTTGAAGGGCGTGCTGGCGTATGCGGAAGATCCGTGTGGTGCGGAGCAGGGCTTCTCCGGACGTGAGGTGATGGCGGAATTCCGTCGTGCCACCGGCCTGCCGACTGCGACCAATATGATCGCCACCGACTGGCGTCAGATGGGCCACACGCTTTCGCTGCAATCTGTCGATATTCCGCTGGCGGACCCGCACTTCTGGACGATGCAGGGCTCGGTGCGCGTGGCGCAGATGTGTCATGAATTCGGCCTGACCTGGGGCTCGCACTCCAACAATCACTTTGACGTTTCGCTGGCGATGTTCACCCACGTGGCCGCTGCCGCGCCGGGGAATGTGACTGCGATTGACACTCACTGGATCTGGCAGGAAGGGAATCAGCGCCTCACCAAACAACCGTTTGAAATCAAGGGCGGGATGGTGCAGGTGCCGACTACGCCAGGCCTGGGCGTGGAACTCGATATGGACCGCGTTATGCAGGCCAACGAGCTGTATAAGAAACACGGGCTGGGCGCACGCGATGACGCGATGGGCATGCAGTATCTCATCCCGAACTGGACGTTCGATAATAAGCGCCCTTGCATGGTGCGTTAATCAAAATGCCGATCCCTGCCGGGGTCGGCATTTTTTCTGATTCAGATGTAAGATCATGGCACTCCCGACGCATAAGGACAGCCAATGAAGATTGTAATTGCCCCGGATTCATACAAGGAAAGCCTGAGCGCGCTGGAGGTGGCGGGAGCCATCGAGCGGGGTTTTCGCGAAGTTTACCCCGACGCGGATTATCATCAACTTCCCGTTGCGGATGGCGGTGAAGGCACCGTCGAAGCGATGGTTGCCGCTACTCAGGGGCGCGTCGTCGAAGTCGAGGTTACCGGCCCGCTGGGCGACACGGTGCAGGGTTTTTACGGCTTGTCTGGCGATGAGCAGAGCGCTTTTATTGAAATGGCGGCGGCAAGCGGGCTGGAGCTTGTTCCGACGGACAAACGCTGCCCGCTTACCACAACGTCCTGGGGAACCGGGGAACTGATTCGCCACGCCTTAGATGCGGGCGTAAAGCATATTATTATTGGCCTCGGCGGCAGCGCGACCAATGACGGCGGCGCAGGCATGGCCCAGGCGCTGGGCGTCAAGTTGCTGACCGCGGATAACCAGGCCATTGCCCCGGGCGGCGCAGGGCTGGAGACGCTGGAACGTATTGATATCAGCGAACTGGATGCACGGCTGGCTGAGTGCCGTATTGAAGTCGCCTGTGACGTCACCAACCCATTGACGGGCGAAGAAGGCGCTTCCGCTGTGTTTGGCCCGCAAAAAGGCGCTACGCCCGAGATGATTACCCGCCTTGATACGGCGCTTGAACATTACGCGCAGTGCGTGAAACGTTGTCTGGATATTGACGTGCTGACCCTGGAAGGCGGCGGTGCGGCGGGCGGTATGGGGGCGGCGCTGTACGCCTTCTGCGGCGCAGAGCTTCGCCCTGGCATCGAAATTGTCACCGACGCGCTGCATCTCGACAAGCTGGTGGCTGACGCTGACCTCGTGATTACCGGGGAAGGGCGTATCGACAGCCAGACCATTCACGGCAAAGTACCGGTAGGTGTGGCACGTGTCGCAAAGCGCTATAACGTACCGGTCATCGCGATTGGCGGTAGTCTGACGCCGGATGTCGGCGTCGTGCATGATCATGGGTTAGATGCGGTGTTTAGCGTCCTGTATCGCATCTGTACATTGGAGGATGCCTTGCGGGATGCCGAAGATAATCTGTTTATGGCGGCGCGGAATATCGCGGCGGTGTTGAGGATGGGAGAAAGGTTGTAGTTTTTTCCCCTCACTCCGGCCCTCTCCCACAGGGAGAGGGAGAAAACCCGCACAATTCTACAATATTAGCACGGTCTGTCCCCTCTCCCTTAAGGGAGGGGGCGAAAGCAAGCACTCACCCCAACATCTTCTTCGTTTCGCGCGTCACGTTATCCATCTCATCCAGCAATTCCAGGAACTCCGGCTCCAGATCTTCCGCCGGCGTACCGTTGCGCAGTTGCCCTTCAATCAGATGACATAAGTGCTTCAGGCGCGGCACGCCGCTGTAGCCACAACTACCGTGCAGTTTATGGATGGCATCCACCAGATTTTCCGGTTCTTCACCCACCAGTTGCTCCTCTACCTTATTACGCACCTCTGGCAGGAACGCGACCAGCATTTGCAACATCTCGCGTGCAAGATCTGGTTTATACGCGGCCTGACGCAGTGCCAACTGCCAGTCGAGCGTGGTATTGAGATCGATAGCAGGTTCTATGGGTTCAGACGCCGTCGGCAGTGCCGCCGCAGATAGCCCCGGTTTATACCGCAGCAGAAGATTATGCAGCTTATCCTCTTCAATCGGTTTTGCCAGATAATCGTTCATGCCCGCGCTCAGCAGCTTTTCTTTCTGCCCGGCCATCGCGTGCGCAGTTACCGCAATCACTGGCGTTTGCTGTTGATGCGGTAACTGGCGAATCAATTCACAGGCGCGAATGCCGTCGATATCCGGCATCTGAATATCCATCAGGATCAGGTCAAACTGCATTTCCCGGGCGCGTTCAATGGCCTGCTTGCCGCTTTCACACAGCTCAACGTGCTGTACCTGATCGCTGAGCAGGGCACCGATAAGCTTAAGATTCGCCGGGTTATCGTCCACCGCCATCACCGTCATGGCGAGACGCGAATCGTTGTCCTGCGGGATGAGCGCCGGCTCGGTAAGGTGACAGAAATCCGTAAGCGCGGGCAGCAGACGCGTGGAGGTGAGCGGTTTGAGCAGACAGGCCGCCGCCCCCTCTTTTTTCAATGTTTCGGCATCCACCTGCGCGTGGCACGGCAACGCCAGCAGAAGATAATCGGTCATGGCGCGCGCCTGGGCGAGTTTCTCTCGATGGTGCGCAAGATCGCGAACCGACACCGGAATCGCCGCCAGCATCATATCGTAATGCTCAACGGGAAGCGCAGAGAAGGTCTGGCTGTAAATGACTTCCAGCGGCGTTGAAGCCAGCATATCCAGCGTGGCCTGAGCCGCCGCGGCATTGGCTTCCACATACGCCAGGCGTTTGCCTTTCAGGCACTGTGTGGAGGGGCCGTCGGAGAGCACATTCGGATTCAGATCCAGATTAATATTGAACCAGAAGGTTGAACCACGATTGGGTTGGCTGTGGAAGGAGATATCCCCGCCCATCTCTTTCACCAGTTTCTGGGTGATCACTAATCCCAGCCCGGTGCCGCCGTGGCGGCGAGAAATACTGGCGTCGGCCTGACGGAATGCCTGGAACAGCCGCGACTGATCGCGCTCTGGAATACCAATTCCCGTGTCGCGAATTTGCACTTCGATTTGCACTTTGTTGTTGCTAAGCGCGCGTTTCTCAACCAGCACGTCAATGTTGCCGTGTTCGGTAAATTTAATCGCGTTGCCGACCAGGTTGGTGATCACCTGCTGTAAGCGTAGCGGGTCGCCAATCACGTTATCCGGCACATCGTTTTTGATATTGAGGGTCAGCTCCAGCCCTTTATCATGAGCGGAGTGGGCAAGCAGCGTCACAACTTCATCCAGCGAGTTACGCAGCGGGAACGGAATGCTTTCCAGAATCAGTTTACCGGCTTCCAGTTTCGAGAAGTCGAGCACATCGTTGATGATCGCCAGCAGGTTATTCGCCGAACGCTCAATGGTATTCAGGTGGTCACGCTGAGTGGGATTCAGCTCGCTTTTCAGCGTCAGACGGGTAAAGCCGATGACGCCGTTGAGCGGGGTACGCAATTCGTGCGACATGTTGGCAAGAAACTCAGACTTAATGCGCGCCGCTTCCTGGGCGCGCTTTTTGGCGAGATCCAGCTCAACGTTTTGAATCTCCATCTGCTCCAGCGTCTCACGCAGGTCTGAGGTGGCCTGGTCGACGTTGTGCTGCATCTCCTCATGATAGGCCGCAAGCGACATCGCCATCGAGTTAATGCCATTTTTCAGCATATCCAGCTCGCCCAGCATAAAGCCTTCCACGCGGCTATCGAGTTGTCCCCGGCGGATGCGGTCAACCGTGTTCACCATGTTGCGAATCGGCCCGGTTACGTCGCGCATTAAACGCCAGCCGAAGATCAGCGCTATACCGATACAGAACAGCATCATCACGCTGGAGATGAAAATCTCTTTGTACTGCTGAAGCCGCACGGAGCGGAGATCCAGTTCCAGCGCGACGTAGCCCAACATATTGACTGGGGTTTTTGCCTCGGATTGCGGGGATTCATCCGGTGAATAATGTTCTGAGATAATCGGCGTGCGTAAAATCATGATGTCGCCGTGGCGCACGACGCTCAACCGCCGGGGGAACGGCTGCCCGTTGGGCAAGCGTAGTTCAGTCGGGTCGAGCTGATAGTTAGAGGTCACAAACAGTTTGTTATGTTCGTCATACACCGAAATCGCCCGCACGATATCCGAATGGCGGCGATGCAATACGCTGATGAGCTGGCCAATGGATTCGCGATTTTGCAAATTCATTCCATATTCGCTGGAAACGGCAAGCGGTTCGATAATGCTGGCGCCAGCGTCTTCGAGTTGACGCTGCAGGTCGTTATAGCGGTGAACGACAAAGAAGATGCTGAGCAGCAAACCGATGAGTACGGTCGGGGCCAGGATCAAAATCATCATGCGCGCACGCAGGCTGTAGTTGGTCATGAAGGTCCGTTGTGGGAGAATCAGGGTAATATGTTTGATTGAGAAAAATCTCTACGATGGCGCAATTCTACTCTGCAAAACGGCGCGTGACGACGCGCCAGATCATAACTGTGACAGTCAGCGACCTCGATCCCTTTGGTCAGGGTGTTGCGCGTCACAATGGTAAGGCGCTATTTATCAATGGATTACTTCCTGACGAAAGCGCGGAAATTACCCTGACGGAAGATAAAAAACAGTATGCCCGCGGGCAGGTAAAACGGCGCTTAAGCGACAGTCCGGCGCGTGAAAAGCCGCGTTGCCCGCATTTTGGCGTTTGCGGTGGGTGCCAGCAGCAACATGCCTCAATTGCACTACAGCAGCGCAGCAAACAGGCCGCACTGGCTCGCCTGATGAAGCGCGAAGTCGAAGAAGTGATTGCGGCCCAGCCCTGGGGCTACCGCCGTCGCGCGCGCCTGAGCCTGAACTATCAGCCTAAAACGCAGCAGTTGCAGATGGGTTTTCGTAAGGCCAACGCCAGCGATATCGTCGATGTGGTGCAGTGCCCTGTTTTGGTGCCCACTCTTGAAGCATTGCTGGTGCCGTTGCGCGAATGCCTGAATACGCTGCAAGGCAAACGCAGCCTCGGGCATGTTGAGTTAGTGAGCGCTGACAACGGCCCTTTGCTGGTGCTTCGCCATACCGCGCCGCTGAGTGCGCAGGACAGAGAAAAACTGGAACGCTTTTCGCATTCTTCAGGTCTTTCCCTGTATCTCGCACCTGAAAGCGAGATACTTGAACGTGTAAGTGGTGAAACGCCCTGGTATTCCTCAGACGGACTACGCTTAACGTTCAGCCCGCGCGACTTCATTCAGGTGAACGATGGCGTAAACCAAAAAATGGTTGCCACCGCGCTTGCATGGCTTGATGTACAGAAACAGGACCGGGTACTCGATCTGTTCTGCGGTATGGGGAATTTCACGCTGCCGCTGGCGAAACGCGCCGCCAGCGTCATTGGCGTAGAAGGCGTACCGGCGCTGGTGGCGAAAGGCCAGGAAAATGCAGCGCTGAATAATTTACAGAATGTCACATTTTTCCATGAGAATCTGGAAGAGGACGTGACGCGTCAGAGCTGGGCGAAACACGGTTTTGACAAAATTTTACTCGATCCTGCCCGCGCCGGCGCGCCGGGTGTGATGCAACATATTATAAAATTAGCGCCAACGCGGATGGTCTATGTGTCCTGTAACCCCGCTACGCTTGCGCGCGACAGTGAAGCGCTATTACGTGCGGGTTACCAAATTCAGCGTATGGCAATGCTTGACATGTTCCCGCACACTGGGCATCTGGAATCAATGGTGTTGTTTGAGCGTAAGTAATAATTGTGGCTTGTCGACTTCGACAGGCCCGGTCCCTTAAGGAGAGGACAATGGTTGCGGTAAGAAGTGCACATCTAAATAAAGCTGGTGAGTTTGACTCACAAAAATGGATCTCAAGTCTGGGAATTTCCAGCCAGCAGTCGTGTGAGCGCTTAGCCGAGACCTGGGATTATTGTCGACAGCACACTCAAAATCACCCCGACGCCGAGCTGCTGCTCTGGCGCGGTGTTGAAATGGTTGAGATTCTGTCGATGCTCAGTATGGATAACGACACCCTGCGCGCCGCCTTGCTGTTCCCGTTGGTGGACGCTAACGTTGTCTCTGAAGAGGTGCTGACCGAAAGCGCCGGAAAATCGGTCGTCACGCTAATTCACGGCGTGCGCGATATGGCGGCTATTCGTCAGTTGAAAGCCACTCACACGGATTCCGTCTCCTCCGAACAGGTTGATAACGTACGCCGCATGCTGCTGGCGATGGTCGACGACTTCCGCTGCGTGGTTATCAAGCTGGCAGAGCGCATCGCGCATCTGCGTGAAGTGAAAGACGCGCCGGAAGATGAACGCGTCCTGGCGGCGAAAGAGTGCACCAACATCTATGCGCCGCTGGCGAACCGACTCGGTATTGGCCAGTTGAAGTGGGAGCTGGAAGACTACTGCTTCCGCTATCTGCACCCGGCGGAGTACAAGCGCATTGCCAAACTCCTGCACGAACGACGTATCGACCGCGAACATTACATTTCTGAATTCGTTGAGCACCTGCGTGCGGAGATGAAAACCGAAGGTGTGAAGGCGGAAGTGTATGGGCGACCGAAACACATCTACAGCATCTGGCGCAAAATGCAGAAAAAACAGCTCGCGTTCGATGAGCTGTTTGATGTGCGCGCCGTGCGAATCGTCGCTGAGCGTTTGCAGGATTGCTATGCCGCATTGGGGATAGTGCACACTCACTATCGCCACCTGCCGGATGAATTTGACGATTATGTCGCCAACCCGAAACCGAATGGCTATCAATCCATCCACACCGTCGTGTTGGGGCCGGGCGGCAAAACAATTGAGATTCAGATCCGTACCAAACAGATGCATGAAGACGCTGAGCTGGGCGTCGCCGCGCACTGGAAATACAAAGAGGGCACGGCTGCGGCGGGCCCGCGTAGCGGACATGAAGACCGTATCGCCTGGTTGCGTAAGCTGATTGCGTGGCAGGAAGAGATGGCTGATTCCGGCGAAATGCTCGACGAAGTACGCAGCCAGGTCTTTGACGATCGTGTCTACGTGTTTACGCCGAAGGGCGACGTAGTCGATTTACCGGCGGGCTCGACGCCGCTTGATTTCGCCTACCACATCCATAGTGATGTGGGCCACCGCTGCATTGGCGCGAAAATTGGCGGGCGCATCGTCCCTTTCACCTATCAGTTGCAGATGGGCGATCAGATTGAAATCATCACCCAGAAGCAGCCGAACCCGAGCCGTGACTGGCTGAACCCGAACCTGGGCTACGTTACAACCAGCCGCGGGCGCTCAAAAATTCACGCCTGGTTCCGTAAACAGGATCGCGATAAAAATGTGCTGGCCGGGCGTCAAATTCTCGACGACGAGCTGGAGCATTTGGGTATCAGCCTGAAAGAAGCGGAAAAACATCTGCTGCCGCGTTACAACTTCAACGATGTGGAAGAGCTGTTAGCGGCGATTGGCGGCGGCGACATCCGTCTCAACCAAATGGTTAACTTCCTGCAGGCGCAGTTCAATAAGCCGAGCGCGGCAGAAGAAGATGCGGCGGCGCTTAAGCAGCTGCAGCAGAAAACCTACGCTCCGCAAAACCGTAGCAAGGACAATGGTCGTGTGGTGGTAGAAGGTGTGGGTAACCTCATGCATCACATTGCCCGCTGCTGCCAGCCCATTCCGGGCGATGAGATTGTCGGCTTTATTACCCAGGGGCGTGGTATTTCCGTTCACCGTGCGGATTGCGAGCAACTGGTCGAACTGCGCGCGCATGCGCCAGAACGTCTGGTGGATGCCGTGTGGGGCGAAAGCTACTCGGCAGGTTACTCGTTGGTCGTGCGCGTCACCGCTAACGATCGCAGCGGCTTATTGCGCGATATCACCACCATTCTTGCCAACGAAAAGGTTAATGTCCTCGGCGTTGCCAGCCGCAGTGATACCCGGCAGCAGATGGCGACCATCGACATGACCATTGAAATTTACAACCTTCAGGTACTGGGCCGCGTGCTCGGCAAACTGAACCAGGTGCCGGATGTGATAGACGCACGACGTCTGCACGGCGGTTAATTTCCCGTAGGCCGGATAAGGCGAAGCCGTATCCGGCGTTACAATAGTGCCGGATGCGGCTTCGCCTTATCCGGCCTACCTGTTTTCGATTTTACCAGGATGTTTCATGAACCAAATCACCCGTCTTCTCACCATCATGCAGCGCCTGCGCGACCCGGAAACTGGCTGCCCGTGGGACAAAGAACAAACCTTCAATACCATCGCGCCTTACACCCTGGAAGAAACTTACGAAGTGCTCGATGCCATCGCCCGTGAAGATTTTGACGATCTGCGCGGCGAACTCGGCGACTTGTTGTTCCAGGTGGTGTTTTACGCCCAGATGGCGCAGGAAGAGGGGCGTTTTAATTTCGAGGATATCTGTGCGGCCATTAGCGACAAGTTAGAGCGCCGGCACCCGCATATTTTTGGTGAGGCGACCGCAGGCAACAGCAGCGAAGTGCTGGCGCGCTGGGAGCAAATCAAAACCGCAGAGCGTGCTGAAAAAGCGCAGACCTCCGCGCTGGATGATATTCCGCACAGTTTCCCGGCGTTAATGCGCGCGCACAAAATTCAAAAACGCTGCTCGGCGGTTGGCTTTGACTGGGACACGCTTGGCCCGGTGCTCGATAAAGTGCATGAAGAAATCGACGAGGTGATGCACGAAGCGAAGCAGGAGGTTATTGATGAAGCCAAACTGGAAGAGGAGGTGGGGGATTTATTGTTCGCCACGGTCAATCTTTCACGTCATTTAGGCGTAAAAGCCGAAACCGCTCTACAAAAGGCCAATCTTAAATTTGAACGCCGTTTTCGTGAAGTTGAACGAATCGTCGCCGCCAGAGGCCTGGAAATGACGGGAGTAGACCTGAATACCATGGAAGAGGTATGGCAGGAAGTAAAACGACAGGAACATGATCTCTAAGGAAATTTCGCGATCAAGCGCAATTTGTGTGATTTTTTAAATGACAAGCGCTTGATTTGCGTCAAAAACATTTAGCCAAAAGCGGCTATTTTCTCACTCCTTATCTCTGTTGAGACTCCGTGCTGAGATGCTTTCATCACTTATTCGTGAGACATCAAGGTGATAACGGAGTAATTCCTCGGGTGAATAGCAGTGTAATACCCTGTTAAACCCGGAGAAAACCAACATTAACGCGGCCTGAAGAACACAGGGGAGGGAGAATGAAAGTTTGTGGCGCTCGTCATGTTCGGGTATACTGTTTTCCCGTCCTGGTTATTCCATCGTTTCACCCTAACTTCTCAGGTTCAGCATGACAACGAACTATATTTTTGTGACCGGCGGGGTCGTATCCTCTCTGGGTAAAGGCATTGCCGCAGCCTCCCTGGCAGCCATTCTTGAAGCCCGTGGCCTCAACGTAACCATGATGAAATTGGATCCGTACATCAACGTCGATCCAGGCACCATGAGCCCGATCCAACACGGGGAAGTGTTCGTTACTGAAGACGGCGCTGAAACCGACCTGGACCTGGGCCACTACGAGCGTTTCATCCGCACTAAAATGACTCGCCGCAATAACTTCACGACCGGCCGCATTTACTCCGATGTCCTGCGCAAAGAGCGCCGTGGCGACTATCTGGGCGCGACCGTACAGGTTATCCCGCACATCACTAACGCTATCAAAGAACGCGTACTGGCTGGCGGCGAAGGCCACGACGTGGTGCTGGTCGAAATCGGCGGTACCGTTGGTGATATCGAATCCCTGCCATTCCTTGAAGCGATTCGTCAGTTGGCGGTTGATATTGGTCGTGAACATGCGCTGTTCATGCACCTGACCCTGGTGCCATACATGGCAGCCGCGGGTGAAGTGAAAACCAAACCGACGCAGCACTCTGTAAAAGAACTGCTTTCCATTGGTATTCAGCCTGACATCCTGGTTTGCCGCTCCGATCGCGCGATTCCGGCTAACGAACGTGCAAAAATTGCATTGTTCTGTAACGTGCCAGAAAAAGCCGTTATTTCGATGAAAGATGTCGATTCCATTTATAAAATTCCGGGCCTGTTGAAATCTCAGGGGTTGGATGATTATATTTGTAAACGATTCAGCTTGAACTGTCCGGAAGCTAACTTGTCTGAATGGGAACAGGTTATCTATGAAGAAGCCAATCCGGCAGGTGAAGTAACGATTGGTATGGTCGGCAAGTACATTGAACTGCCGGACGCCTACAAATCCGTTATCGAAGCGCTGAAACACGGTGGCCTGAAAAATCGCGTGAGCGTTAACATCAAGCTGATTGATTCGCAGGATGTTGAAACACGCGGCGTCGAAATCCTGAAAGATTTAGATGCTATCCTGATTCCTGGTGGTTTCGGCTACCGTGGTGTCGAAGGTAAAATTGCTACCGCACGCTATGCGCGTGAAAACAATATTCCGTATCTGGGTATTTGCCTGGGTATGCAGGTTGCGTTGATTGAGTTTGCACGTAACGTGGCGGGTATGGATAACGCCAACTCTACGGAATTTGTGCCAGACTGTAAGTACCCGGTTGTGGCGCTCATTACCGAGTGGCGTGATGAAGAAGGCAATGTTGAAGTGCGTAGCGAGAAGAGCGATCTCGGCGGCACCATGCGCTTGGGCGCACAGCAGTGCCAGCTCTCCGACGATAGCCTGGTTCGTCAGCTGTACAATGCGCCAACCATCGTTGAGCGTCATCGTCACCGCTACGAAGTCAACAATATGCTGTTGAAACAGATTGAAGCTGCAGGTCTGCGCGTTGCGGGCCGTTCCGGGGATGATCAGTTGGTCGAGATCATCGAAGTTCCGAATCACCCGTGGTTCGTTGCTTGTCAGTTCCATCCGGAGTTTACTTCTACACCGCGTGATGGGCATCCGCTGTTTGCAGGCTTTGTAAAAGCCGCCAGCGAGTACCAGAAACGTCAGGCGAAGTAAGTAAAAAAGTTAGAACGGCAACGCCCCATGAGGGGCGTTGTTTGTCTGGAGTTTTAGTTTAACTTGTACTGAGGAAAACCTAATGTCCAAAATCGTTAAAATCATCGGTCGTGAAATCATCGACTCCCGTGGTAACCCGACTGTTGAAGCAGAAGTTCACCTGGAAGGTGGTTTCGTCGGTCTGGCAGCTGCTCCGTCAGGTGCTTCTACTGGTTCCCGCGAAGCTCTGGAACTGCGCGATGGTGACAAATCCCGTTTCATGGGTAAAGGCGTACTGAAAGCGGTTGCAGCTGTTAACGGCCCAATCGCTCAGGCTCTGCTGGGTAAAGATGCTAAAGATCAGGCTGGCATCGACAAAATCATGATCGACCTGGACGGTACTGAAAACAAATCTAACTTCGGTGCGAACGCAATCCTGGCCGTTTCTCTGGCTGCTGCTAAAGCTGCCGCTGCCGCTAAAGGCCTGCCGCTGTATGCTCACATCGCTGAACTGAACGGCACCCCGGGTAAATACTCCATGCCGGTTCCGATGATGAACATCATCAACGGTGGTGAGCACGCTGACAACAACGTCGACATCCAGGAATTCATGATTCAGCCGGTTGGCGCGAAAACCCTGAAAGAAGCTGTACGTATGGGTTCTGAAGTGTTCCACAACCTGGCTAAAGTTCTGAAAGCGAAAGGTATGAACACTGCAGTTGGCGACGAAGGCGGCTATGCGCCGAACCTGGGTTCCAACGCAGAAGCGCTGGCTGTTATCGCTGAAGCGGTTAAAGCAGCAGGCTACGAACTGGGTAAAGACATCACCCTGGCGATGGACTGCGCAGCATCTGAATTCTACAAAGACGGTAAATACGTTCTGGCTGGCGAAGGCAACAAAGCGTTCACCTCTGAAGAATTCACTCACTTCCTGGAAGAACTGACCAAACAGTACCCGATCGTCTCCATCGAAGATGGCCTGGACGAATCTGATTGGGATGGTTTCGCATACCAGACCAAAGTACTGGGCGACAAAATCCAGCTGGTTGGTGACGATCTGTTCGTAACCAACACCAAGATCCTGAAAGAAGGCATCGAAAAAGGCATCGTTAACTCCATCCTGATCAAATTCAACCAGATCGGTTCTCTGACCGAAACTCTGGCTGCGATCAAAATGGCGAAAGACGCTGGCTACACTGCTGTCATCTCTCACCGTTCTGGCGAAACTGAAGATGCTACCATCGCTGACCTGGCTGTTGGTACCGCTGCAGGCCAGATCAAAACCGGTTCTATGAGCCGTTCTGACCGTGTTGCTAAATACAACCAGCTGATTCGTATCGAAGAAGCACTGGGCGAACAAGCTCCGTACAACGGTCGTAAAGAGATCAAAGGCCAGGCTTAATCGCCCCGCTTTTAGCTCTTGATAAAAACCCGCTTCGGCGGGTTTTTTTGTGTCTTTAAATTTATTTGTGCCAAAGCAATCTTTCGCAATTTGATCTTTCTCACATCGTAATTATCTTACGAAGAGTAACCTAATTATATAATTATGTATTATTTGGCATATTTATTTATTTTTAATAAACAATAGATATTTTTAATGAGTAACGAATTGGAAGAAACTTTATTGAAAGCAGGCCTGAAAAAAAAGGATGCTGTTTTTCTTATTAAATTAGCAAAGAGGAAAAACATTAGCCTGGGACGGGCATTTTTTCTTTATGCCTGGAAATATTATGCCTGGAGTGGATCTTTATTTATCCTCGTTGTTTTTGTATCAATTCCCGATGGTATTGAATTTTTGATAGCCAACTTGCTCTTCTGCCTTGCTGTAGCTTTCATTTCTCTCTTCTTTTCTCCTTTTGTCATAAATCTAATTTGGAGCATTAAAATTCAAATCAGGTTAATCGGAAAATAACAGGAGGTTATTTTGAGTAGTTATGGATTAATGAGTCTACAACGTGAAAAAGATAAAATTGACCGTCTTGTTTTTGAAATTTCTTTTTATTATCTACATGATAGTCAGTTACGATCAAAATTTATGGTAGAGGAGCAAAGGGTTCCAAACGATTACATTGATGATTATCGGCGTGGAAAATTAACTTTTGGGGAGGCAGTAAAAAAATTACAGGATTATTATTTCTCGTTAAATACATACTATATGCAATTACAGATGGGAAGTATTAAGCTTTATGTAATTGCTCAAAAAGAGCGAGATGCCATATCGTTAACGACACTATCACTAAAAGGTGTCGGTTTTGCGAGTGGTTTGTTTCAAATTTTTGGTGGTATTGGCTTTTGCGTTAAAGATATCCGCAGTGCATGTGGGAAATTGGGTGTTCCGTTAATGGTACAGGGCGGAGAAAACTCCTATGAAAATGGATATTATCTATTTACTCATAAAGAGCCTACTACGGTACCTATCCGATACGCTTATCGCTATATAGCAAAATTATTGGGTGGTGATGATAAAGCAGGAGATATTGCTTTCTCATCCGTTGATATGGCTCTTTCTGCTGGTTCTTTAGGTGGCATGACGCGTATTGATGGTGCCAGAAAGCTCTTTTACTATATTCGTGAAGATTTTATTCGTGGCTGGCGTGCTATGGGTGGTGCTGGAATAGGTACAGAGCTTATTGGCGATGCTTCAAGCGGGTTTTCAATATATCAAATCGTTTCTCAACCAGAAACAAATTGGTCTGAAATAGAGATGAAGGATTAATTTAATGAGCAGAGGTGGATACCAATGTTCTATTATGAAGTTGATGGCGCTAGGGTTAACAGAATATAAAGCTGTGCGTTTGATTAGGTTTGCTCAGGATAAGGGGGTGAGTCTACAAAAAGCGTATTATGAACTTTATTGTCGCATCTTTAGAGTAGATATACTTTTGCTAAGTATCTATCTGTTTTTCTTTGCTAGTACTCTTATTAGTGGTGATCATGATGGGACTTTATTTTTGTTTTTCTTTGTGTTGTTATTTATAGGTTTTGAATTTTTCTTTCGCTTCCATAAAGGTTGCTGGGTACATTTTAAAATTTATCGTAGCCTTAAAGGGTTATAAATTTTCATTACAAGGAGTTGGTCATGGAACAGGATGTTAAGAGCATACTCACTCAAGCAGGAATGAAAGAAAGAGATATCTCTTTCTTACTCAGACTTGCAAAGAAAAAAAACATTAGCGTCAGTAAGGCTTTTCTTTTGTATGCCTGGAAATATTATGCTTGGGGCGGTACGTTATTATTAACTATGCTTTTCCCTGCCACAATGGGGGGTATTGAGATTTTCCTTGTCTACGTGCTATGTAGCCTGATTTTGATGATAGTTTCTGTCTTTTTTAGCCCGTTTTTCATTTATTTTTTTTGGAGTATCAGGGTTCAGATAAAGCTAATGGGTAAATAACAAACTCATCTGATGAAAAGAGTAAGGTCACGACTGGCTAGAGTACAACCACTGTGCATGACCTGGTGCTCAAAATCTGCGATAATTACCGCAGACCCCTTTTACAGAGATGATTATGCAGTACCCGATTAATGAAATGTTCCAGACCCTGCAAGGCGAGGGTTACTTCACTGGCGTTCCCGCTATCTTTATTCGTTTACAGGGATGCCCGGTGGGCTGCGCCTGGTGTGATACCAAGCATACCTGGGAAAAACTTAGCGATCGGGAAGTGTCTCTGTTCAGCATCCTGGCAAAAACCAAAGAGAGCGATAAATGGGGCGCGGCAGGCGAAGACGATCTGTTAACCGCCATTACGCGTCAGGGCTGGACGGCGAAGCATGTTGTCATCACCGGCGGCGAACCGTGCATTCACGACCTCATCCCGCTGACTACGCTGCTTGAGCAACATGGCTACAGCTGCCAGATAGAAACCAGTGGTACTCACGAAGTACGTTGCACGCACACCACCTGGGTGACGGTTTCCCCGAAAGTGAACATGCGTGGTGGTTATGATGTGTTATCACAGGCTCTGGAACGTGCCGACGAAATTAAACATCCGGTAGGCCGAGTACGCGACATTGAAGCGCTGGACGAGCTGCTGGAGACGCTGACGGATGATAAACAGCGTGTGATTGCGCTTCAGCCGATCAGCCAGAAAGAGGATGCGACCCGTCTGTGCATTGATACCTGTATCGCGCGCAACTGGCGCTTGTCGATGCAGACGCATAAGTATTTGAATATTGCCTAATAAAAAAGCCCGGTCGCGTATACCGGGCTTTTATCGCCTCGCAGAAAATTATTCTCCGCGATAAACACAACCCGCCGTACAGGTCTCTTTTACCATCACCGCGCTCAGCAGCGGCACAACTGGTTTCACCTGTTCCCAAATCCAGCGTGACAGCACTTCACTGGTTGGATTCTCCAGGCCTGGAATATCATTCAGATAGTAGTGATCCAGACGATCGTAAGTCGGTTTGAACGCCGCTTTCAGTTCGGCGAAATCCATGATCCAACCGGTATGCGGATCGACTTCACCCGTAATCTCAAGGCGCACCATGAAGGAGTGGCCGTGCAGGCGACCGCATTTATGCCCTTCGGGTACGTGAGGCAAACGGTGAGCGGCTTCGAAAGTGAAATCTTTAAACAGTGTGGTGGACATCATGAACTCTCAGTCTTGCGGAAAAAACCGCCGCATAGTACCGGAAAGCACATTTTTTATCATTAATTAAAACCCATAAATGGCCGCGAAGAGCGTAATGGATTGTGTCTATACGTCATTTGTTAATTATATCAACAGGTTATCCAATCACTTTTATTGCTATTAACTACCGGGAAATCAGGTTAGTCCATTTGGTTATTTGTTATTTCCAACCCTTCTTTAATTGTTATTATCCAGCTCGTTAACCTTACATTCAGTTTTGTTTTTCCCGATTTAAAACAGCTTTGATACTGGAACATAACAAGCATGACAACACAGGTCCCCCCTTCCGCGCTGCTGCCGCTTAATACGGAGCAACTGGCACGCCTTCAGGCGGCCACCACTGACTTAACGCCGACCCAGCTTGCCTGGGTTTCTGGCTATTTCTGGGGCGTGCTTAATCAGCAGCCAGGTGCGGCGGCGGTCGCAGCAACGCCTGCTGCCGTTGCCGCACCAACCATCACGCTGATTTCAGCTTCGCAAACGGGTAACGCTCGCCGCGTTGCTGAAGCGCTCCGTGACGATTTACTTGCCGCTAAGCTGAACGTGAACCTGGTGAATGCCGGGGATTATAAATTTAAACAAATCGCGTCAGAAAAACTGCTGGTTATCGTGGCTTCCACCCAAGGGGAAGGGGAGCCGCCGGAAGAAGCGGTGGCGCTGCATAAGTTCCTGTTCTCGAAAAAAGCGCCGAAACTTGATGGCACTGCATTCGCGGTGTTGGGGCTGGGCGATACGTCGTATGAATTCTTCTGCCAGGCCGGGAAAGATTTCGACAGCAAACTGGCGGAGCTTGGCGGCGAGCGTCTGCTCGATCGTGTTGATGCGGATGTGGAATATCAGGCAGCCGCCAGCGAATGGCGTGCGCGCGTCGTCGAAACATTGAAATCACGCGTACCGAAAGATTCACCCGCGCAGGCTGCCGTTGCGGCCACGGGCGCGGTGAATGAAATTTATACCAGTCCGTACAGCAAAGAAGCACCGTTGACGGCCAGCTTGTCCGTTAATCAGAAGATCACTGGCCGTAACTCAGAAAAAGATGTCCGCCATATCGAAATCGACTTAGGTGACTCTGGCCTGCGTTATCAGCCGGGTGATGCGCTGGGTGTGTGGTATCAAAACGATCCTGAACTTGTAAAAGAGCTGGTTGAACTGCTGTGGCTGAAAGGCGATGAATCCGTCACCGTCGATGGCAAAACGTTACCGCTGTCCGAAGCCCTGCAGTGGCATTTCGAGCTGACGGTTAACACCGCCAATATTGTCGAGAACTACGCCACCTTAACCCGCAGTGAAACCTTGTTGCCGCTGGTGGGCGATAAAGCGAAGTTACAGCATTACGCGGCAACCACGCCGATTGTCGACATGGTGCGCTTCTCTCCGGCACAGCTTGATGCGCAAGCCCTGATTGATCTGCTACGACCATTGACGCCTCGTCTTTACTCTATCGCTTCGTCGCAGTCGGAAGTGGAAAGCGAAGTGCACGTCACCGTTGGCGTGGTTCGCTACGATATCGAAGGCCGCGCCCGTGCGGGGGGGGCCTCCAGCTTCCTTGCGGACCGCGTGGAAGAAGAGGGCGAAGTTCGCGTCTTTATCGAACATAACGACAACTTCCGCCTGCCAGCCAACCCGGAAACGCCGGTGATTATGATTGGCCCGGGCACCGGTATTGCGCCGTTCCGCGCCTTTATGCAGCAACGCGCAGCCGACGAAGCGCCGGGCAAAAACTGGCTGTTCTTTGGCAACCCGCACTTTACGGAAGATTTCCTCTATCAGGTGGAATGGCAGCGTTACGTCAAAGAAGGCGTGCTGACGCGTATCGATCTCGCCTGGTCGCGCGATCAAAAAGAAAAAGTTTACGTACAAGATAAACTGCGCGAACAGGGCGCAGAGCTGTGGCGCTGGATTAATGACGGCGCTCACATTTATGTCTGCGGCGACGCTAATCGCATGGCGAAAGACGTTGAACAGGCACTTCTGGAAGTGATTGCCGAATTTGGTGGCATGGACACCGAAGCGGCGGATGAATTTTTAAGTGAGCTGCGCGTAGAGCGCCGTTATCAGCGAGATGTCTACTAATGAGCGAAAAACATCCAGGGCCTTTAGTGGTCGAAGGTAAGCTGGCAGATGCCGAGCGCATGAAGCTTGAGAGCAATTACCTACGTGGCACCATTGCAGAAGATTTAAACGATGGCCTGACCGGCGGGTTTAAGGGCGATAACTTTCTGCTGATCCGCTTCCACGGTATGTATCAGCAGGACGACCGTGATATCCGCGCCGAACGTGCTGAACAGAAGCTGGAGCCGCGTCATGCGATGCTGCTGCGCTGCCGTCTGCCGGGTGGGGTGATCACCCCTACACAGTGGCAGGCGATTGATAAATTTGCCGGTG
This sequence comes from Pseudocitrobacter faecalis, assembly GCA_003315335.1. GTDB lineage: Bacteria > Pseudomonadota > Gammaproteobacteria > Enterobacterales > Enterobacteriaceae > Pseudocitrobacter > Pseudocitrobacter faecalis. The sequence continues at coordinate 203,171 of QNRL01000003.1, read as the reverse complement.
AAAACACCCTCTATGGCAGCATTCGTCTGACCAACCGCCAGACATTCCAGTTTCACGGCATTCTGAAAAAGAACGTCAAACCGGTGCACCAGATGCTGCATTCGGTCGGTCTTGATGCGCTGGCAACGGCCAATGACATGAACCGTAACGTTCTTTGCACCTCGAACCCGTACGAGTCGCAGCTACACGCGGAAGCGTATGAATGGGCAAAGAAAATCTCTGAACATCTGCTACCGCGTACCCGCGCGTATGCCGAAATTTGGCTCGACCAGGAAAAAGTTGCGACTACTGATGAAGAACCGATCCTCGGTCAGACCTATTTACCGCGTAAGTTCAAAACCACGGTAGTGATCCCGCCGCAGAACGATATCGATCTGCATGCCAACGACATGAACTTCGTGGCGATCGCCGAAAATGGCAAACTGGTGGGCTTCAACCTGCTGGTGGGCGGTGGGCTTTCTATCGAACACGGCAATAAAAAAACCTACGCACGTACAGCCAGCGAATTCGGCTATCTGCCGCTGGAGCACACGCTGGCGGTGGCGGAAGCTGTCGTGACCACCCAGCGCGACTGGGGTAATCGTACTGACCGTAAAAACGCGAAAACCAAATACACGCTGGAGCGCGTGGGGGTTGAGACATTTAAAGCGGAAGTGGAACGTCGCGCGGGGATCAAATTCGAACCGATCCGCCCATATGAGTTCACCGGACGTGGCGATCGTATCGGTTGGGTGAAAGGTATCGACGACAAATGGCACCTGACGCTGTTTATCGAAAATGGTCGTATCCTTGATTATCCGGGGCGTCCACTTAAAACCGGGCTACTGGAGATCGCGAAGATCCACAAGGGGGATTTCCGCATTACCGCTAACCAGAACCTGATCATTGCGGGTGTCCCGGAAAACCAGAAAGCGAAGATTGAGAAAATTGCGCAAGCGAGCGGCCTGATGAATGTTGTCACCCCGCAGCGTGAAAACTCGATGGCGTGTGTGTCATTCCCGACCTGCCCGCTGGCAATGGCGGAAGCTGAACGTTTCCTGCCGTCGTTCGTCGACAAGGTGGAAGCGGTGATGGCCTCCCATGGCGTCAGCGATGAGCATATCGTTTTGCGCGTGACGGGTTGCCCGAACGGCTGTGGCCGCGCGATGCTGGCGGAAATTGGTCTCGTCGGGAAAGCGCCAGGCCGCTATAACTTACATATCGGCGGCAACCGGATGGGAACGCGCATTCCGCGGATGTACAAAGAGAACATCACCGATGCTGAAATCCTTGTGGTGATTGATGAACTGGTAGGGCGCTGGGCGAAAGAGCGCGAAGCGGGTGAAGGCTTCGGCGACTTTACGGTGCGTGCGGGCATTATCCGCCCGGTGCTCGACCCGGCGCGCGATTTGTGGGATTAACGCATCTCCCGACCATTCCCTCTCCCTTTGGGAGAGGGTTAGGGTGAGGGGAAAAGTGCAGAGGTAATTATGTCCAAACTCGATCTAAACACCCTGAACGAACTGCCAAAGGTAGAGCGCATTCTGGCGCTGGCCCAAACGAATGCCGAGCTTGAAAAACTGGACGCTGAAGGCCGCGTCGCCTGGGCACTGGAAAATCTGCCTGGTGAATATGTGCTCTCTTCCAGTTTCGGCATTCAGGCGGCGGTGAGCCTGCATCTGGTGAATCAGATCCGCCCGAATATCCCGGTGATCCTTACCGATACTGGCTATTTGTTCCCGGAAACCTACCGTTTTATTGACGAGTTAACGGACAAACTCAAACTTAACCTGAAAGTGTACCGCGCCACTGAAAGCGCAGCCTGGCAGGAAGCCCGCTACGGTAAACTGTGGGAGCAGGGCGTTGAAGGCATTGAAAAATACAATGATATCAACAAAGTCGAACCCATGAACCGGGCGCTAAAAGAACTGAATGCGCAAACCTGGTTTGCAGGATTACGCCGTGAACAATCTGGCAGCCGCGCTAATTTGCCAGTGCTGGCTATCCAGCGTGGCGTATTTAAAGTGCTGCCGATTATCGACTGGGATAACCGAACTATTTATCAGTACCTGCAAAAACACGGTCTTAAATATCATCCATTGTGGGATGAAGGGTATTTATCCGTCGGTGATACCCATACAACTCGTAAATGGGAACCCGGCATGGCGGAAGAAGACACGCGCTTCTTTGGCTTAAAAAGGGAATGTGGATTACACGAAGGGTAAATGTTGTCCGGATAAATGAGACGCCTCTGTCAGAAATGATGGGGGCGTTTTTATTTTGCGAGAAGGATTCCTGATTTTAAACGTGAACGTAGCGGGGGGAATCAACAGGCATAGAATGGCGTCGGGTGCTTGAGGCTGTCTGGCGTTAAGCATTCGCGAGGTTCCAGATGGACAAAAGCCCCAGGCGATATTTCTATCAACCTGAGGCCTGCGTCCGAACCTAAGCAATTCGGATGTTAGTCTCTTCTTTGCAGGGAGGCAAGGCATGCTGACAAAATATGCCCTTGTGGCAATCATCGTGCTGTGTTTTACAGTACTGGGATTCACGCTGATGGTAGGTGACTCGTTGTGTGAGTTAAGTATCAGAGAGCGTGGTATGGAGTTTAAGGCAGTTCTCGCTTACGAATCGAAGAAGTAGCCATCACGCGGGGGTAAAACCCCGCGTATTGGATTGTGAGGGTTGGGTCTCCGGCACCCTTTTAACCTAAACCTTCCCCGCCTTCGCCAGCTCCTTCACCAGCGGCATCATCACCTTCACTACATCGCGGCTGCGGCGCTCAATTCGCCCCGGGAGGGCTTTATCGAGATACTGTTGATTATCCAGACGCGCGTCGTGCCAGCTATTCCCCTCCGGGAAGCTGCGGGTTTTTGCCCGCTGCTGATAACCATCTTTTTTGCCTAACGACCAGTTAGTGGCTTCGACAGATAACACCGGAATACCCGCTTTATCAAACACCTCCGCGTCATTACAGCATCCGGTGCCTTTCGGGTAATCAGGATTCAACCCTGGATTGGTAAACGCGGCAATGCCGTGGCTGCGCGCAATTGCCAGTGCGCGGTCGCGCGTGAGTTTACGTACCGACGCCGGCGTTTTTACGCCGCTGTTGAAATAGAGCTTATCGCCGACGACCAGATTATCGAGATTAATGACCAGCAGCGTATTTTTCTTCTCGGCGTCGCTCATGCGTTTCAGCAGATTCTCCGCGCCCAGCTTGCCTTCTTCTTCGCCGCTGGTGGCGACAAAGCGAATGCCGTACTCCGTCGGCACATCCTTCAGACGCTCGGCCAGCTCCAGCATCACGCCCAGCCCCATCGCGTTATCATCTATACCCTGAAGCGTCAGCCCACCGAGGTTTTTTTCCACATCGTCATCATTTTGCGGCGCATAGGTGTCCAGATGCGCCATCACAATAATCTGCTGCTGCGATTTACCTTCATGGGCCGCGATGACGGTGCTGCCAATGACGTTATGCCAGTTCTGGCGGTTATTCTGGGCGGTGTAGATATAGCGGCTGTGGAAGGTGCGGATATCGCTTTGATAACCCATTTTGGCAAACTGCTGACGCAAATAATCTGCCGACAGCATCTCTGCCGGTGTGCCGGTAATCCGGCCTGGGAAATAGGTTGCGATATAACGAGCCTGGGTGTTCGCGATAGAACCGGGCGACGTTGTTGTCGCCAGTGCCGGGAAGGCAGAGCATACGCCGAGCGCCAGCGCGAAGAGTCGGCGACGCAGTGCGGAAGACATAGAGAAATCCTTTAAACAATGCAAAAAAATAGACGCAGCCAGTATGAAACCGAGGCGGTGATTACACAATTTCATTTCTTCTTAAATGCCCAAAAAAGAGGGTGTTAAGCACTTTTTGATATTTGCTTTTCCAGGCTGTTATTCCTTTGAGGAACTACTCATTCCATTTCGTAATTTCATTTGCATTAAGGGGCACCCTATAGTCGCTCTATGACTGATTGTTAGTGAGTTGTAACTCTGTGGATTATCTGCCCCTTTTTGCCGCTGTGAAAGACCGCACTGCCCTTGTTGTGGGCGGCGATGACACCGCGGCGCGCAAAATTGCGTTTCTGCTTCGCGCGGGCGCTCACGTTCAGATCGTGAGCGAAACGCTGTGCGATGAACTGACACAATGGGTGGCAGACAACAAAATTTCATGGCTGGCTGACGCTTTTCAGGAAACACAGCTTGATAGTGTGTTCCTGGTTATCGCTGCAACGGACGATAACGCGCTCAATCAGCGTATTTATGATGCAGCAAATGCCCGCCAACGCCTGGTAAATGTGGTGGACAGCCCGTCGCAGTGCTCCTTTATTTTCCCGTCGATTGTCGACAGGTCGCCGCTGCTGGTGGCGATTTCTTCCGGCGGCACCGCCCCCGTGCTGGCGCGTATCCTGCGTGAAAAAATTGAAGCGCTGCTGCCTACGCGCTTAGGCCTGCTGGCCGAAGCGGCCAGTTACTGGCGTCATGCGATCAAAACGCACCTGAAAACCACCGCCGAGCGTCGTCGATTCTGGGAACGTGTATTCCGTGGTCGTATTGCCAACATGTTGCTTGCCGGCAATCAACAGGCGGCGGAAGCGGCATTACAGGACGAGTTGACCCAGCCTCAGCGCCGCGTGGGGGAGATTATTCTGGTAGGTGCGGGGCCGGGTGATGCCGGGCTATTAACGTTGCGCGGCCTCCAGGTCATTCAGCAAGCTGACATTGTTTTCTACGATCATCTGGTCAGCGATGCGGTTCGTGAACTGATTCGCCGTGATGCGGAGTTGGTATGCGTTGGAAAACGTGCTGGTACCCATGCCGTGGCGCAGCACGAGACGAATCGTCTGCTGATTGAAGCGGCAAAAGAAGGCAAAAACGTGGTGCGCCTTAAAGGCGGTGATCCGTTTATTTTCGGGCGCGGTGGCGAAGAACTTCAGGCGGCGGCAGAAGCGGGAATTCCTTTCCAGGTGGTACCCGGCGTGACGGCAGCCGCAGGTGCAACGGCCTATGCAGGTATACCGCTCACCCACCGCGACTACGCGCAAAGCGTTACTTTCGTGACGGGGCATTATAAAGCGGACAGCACGCCCTTTGACTGGAAACAACTGGCGCAAAGTCGCCAGACGCTGGCGATTTATATGGGCACGATGAAAGCCGCGGAAATTAGCCAACAATTGATTCAACACGGCCGCGACAGCGAAACGCCGGTGGCGGTGATTTCGCGCGGGACGCGTGCGGACCAAAAGATAAAAACAGGCACCCTGCAACAACTCGAAAACCTGGCAAAAGACGCCCCCATGCCAGCCCTGCTGGTGGTCGGCGAAGTGGTGGAACTGCATCACCAGCTTGCCTGGTTTCAACACACAACAGACTCAGAAAATTTCGATTCTTCTGTAGTGAATCTGGCTTAAGGAACGGTTATGGACCAAAAACGACTCACTCACCTGCGGCAACTGGAGGCGGAAAGCATCCATATCATCCGTGAGGTGGCCGCCGAATTCGCCAACCCGGTCATGATGTATTCGATCGGCAAGGACTCCAGCGTGATGCTGCACCTGGCGCGTAAAGCGTTCTATCCGGGAACCCTGCCGTTCCCGCTGCTGCACGTGGATACCGGCTGGAAATTCCGTGAGATGTACGAGTTCCGCGACCGTACCGCGAAAGCCTATGGCTGTGAACTGCTGGTGCACAAAAACCCGGAAGGTGTGGCGATGGGGATCAACCCGTTTGTGCACGGCAGCGCCAAGCATACCGATATCATGAAAACCGAAGGGCTCAAGCAGGCGCTGAATAAATACGGTTTTGATGCCGCATTTGGCGGGGCGCGTCGTGATGAAGAGAAGTCGCGCGCGAAAGAGCGCATCTACTCCTTCCGTGACCGTTTCCACCGCTGGGATCCGAAAAATCAGCGCCCGGAGCTGTGGCACAACTATAACGGCCAGATCAACAAAGGCGAAAGTATCCGCGTCTTCCCGCTCTCCAACTGGACTGAGCTGGATATCTGGCAGTACATCTATCTGGAAAATATCGAAATCGTTCCGCTGTATCTGGCGGCAGAACGTCCGGTGCTGGAGCGCGATGGTATGTTGATGATGATCGATGACGATCGCATCGATTTACAGCCGGGCGAGGTTATCAAAAAACGCATGGTGCGCTTCCGTACCCTTGGCTGCTGGCCGCTGACCGGCGCAGTGGAATCCGACGCGCAGACGCTGCCGGAAATCATCGAAGAGATGCTGGTTTCAACGACCAGTGAACGTCAGGGCCGCGTTATCGACCGCGACCAGGCAGGCTCGATGGAGCTTAAAAAACGTCAGGGTTATTTCTAAGGAGCCGCCATGAACAGTTCAATTGCACAACAAATTGCGGATGAAGGTGGCGTTGAAGCGTATCTGCACGCCCAGCAACATAAGAGCCTGCTGCGTTTTCTGACCTGCGGCAGCGTGGATGATGGCAAAAGTACGCTGATTGGCCGTTTGCTGCACGATACGCGTCAGATTTATGAAGATCAGCTCTCTTCGCTGCACAATGACAGCAAACGCCACGGTACGCAGGGTGAACGCCTGGATCTGGCGCTGCTGGTGGATGGCTTACAGGCCGAGCGCGAGCAGGGCATCACCATTGACGTGGCGTATCGCTATTTCTCCACCGAAAAACGCAAATTTATTATTGCCGACACCCCAGGGCACGAGCAGTACACTCGTAACATGGCGACCGGCGCGTCCACCTGTGACCTGGCAATCCTGCTGATTGACGCGCGTAAAGGCGTGCTCGATCAAACCCGCCGCCACAGTTTCATCTCCACGCTGCTGGGGATCAAACATCTGGTGGTGGCGATCAACAAAATGGATCTCGTGGCATTCAGCGAAGAGAAATTTGAGCAGATCCGTCAGGACTATCTGACCTTTGCCGAACAATTGCCTGGCAACCTTGATATCCGCTTCGTGCCGCTGTCGGCGCTGGAAGGGGATAACGTTGCCAGTCAGAGCGAAAAAATGCCATGGTACAGTGGCCCAACGCTGCTGGAAGTGCTGGAAACCGTGCAGATTCAGCGTGTGGTCGATACCCAGCCGATGCGCTTCCCGGTACAGTACGTAAACCGTCCGAACCTCGATTTCCGTGGGTTCTCCGGCACGCTGGCCTCCGGGAACGTCAGCGTGGGGCAACGCATTAAAGTATTGCCGTCTGGCGTGGAATCCTCCATCGCGCGTATCGTCACGTTTGACGGTGACTTGCAGCAAGCGTTCGCGGGAGAAGCCGTGACGCTGGTGCTGAAGGACGAAATCGACATCAGCCGTGGCGACCTGCTGCTGGATGCCTCCGAAACGCTGCCTGCTGTGCAGAGTGCATCCGTGGATGTGGTGTGGATGGCGGAGCAGCCGCTGGCGGCGGGCCAGAGCTATGACATCAAAATCGCGGGCAAGAAAACTCGCGCCCGCGTGGACGGTATTCAGTATCAGGTGGATATCAATAACCTGACCCAGCGTGACGTCGATAACCTGCCGCTGAACGGTATCGGCCTGGTGGATCTGACCTTTGATGAACCGCTGGTGCTGGATAAATACCAGCAAAACCCGGTTACCGGTGGCCTTATCTTTATCGACCGTTTGACCAACGTCACGGTGGGCGCAGGTATGGTGCGCGAACCGAATACTGCTCCGACGGCAGTCGTGTCGGAATTCAGCGCTTTTGAGCTGGAACTGAACGCGCTGGTACGCAAACACTTCCCGCACTGGGGCGCGCGTGACCTGCTGGGAGGCAAGTGATGGCGGTGCATGACGAAAACGTCGTCTGGCACGCTCATCCGGTGACCGCGCAACAGCGTGAACAACTCCACGGTCACCGTGGGGTTGTGCTGTGGTTTACCGGGCTCTCGGGCTCGGGGAAATCGACCGTTGCCGGCGCGCTGGAAGAAGCGTTGCATAAACTGGGCGTCAGCACTTATCTGCTGGATGGTGACAACGTGCGTCACGGTTTGTGCAGCGATCTCGGCTTTAGTGATGACGATCGTAAAGAGAATATCCGTCGGGTGGGCGAAGTGGCTAAACTGATGGTGGATGCCGGGTTAGTGGTATTGACGGCGTTTATCTCTCCGCATCGTACTGAGCGCCAGATGGTGCGTGAGCGGGTGGGGGAAGGGCGCTTTATCGAGGTGTTCGTCGATACGCCGCTTGATACCTGCGAAGCCCGCGATCCGAAAGGCTTATACAAGAAAGCGCGTGCCGGCGAACTGCGCAATTTCACCGGTATTGATTCAGTATATGAATCCCCTGAACGTCCTGAAATCCACCTCGATGGTGAACAATTGGTAACAAATTTAGTGGACCAAATGTTAGACCTGCTGAGACAGGACGATATCATCAGATCCTGAGAGAGTGCCGGGCGTATCGTTGCCCGGCCTGACAGGATTAACTATGCGCAATACTCAAAACATCAGCCTGACGCGTTCAGAGTCCATTCCCCCGCCCGATGACGAAACCACCTGGTCTTTGTCAGGCGCCACCGTGGGTTTCGTCGCCTGGCTGATTGCATTGGGTATTCCCTACCTTTGGTATGGCAATAACACCCTGTTTTTCTTCCTTTATACCTGGCCTTTCTTCCTTGCGCTGATGCCCGTTGCCGTGGTGATTGGCGTGGCAATCCACTCGCTGGTGAACAGCAAATTGCGCTACAGTATTATCGCAACGTTGCTTACCGTCGCCGCGTTGTGCGGTCTATTATTTCTATGGTTGATGGGCTAAGTCTGACGTTTTTTGTGAAAACCCGCACAATCGCCCGACAACGAGACATAAGTATCGGCAGGCAAAATGTGATACATTGCCCGCGTGACGCGGTATCGTCCGCAGCCGGCGTAGAGTACGACGGCAAGTTTTGGGATGATGATGCCGTTTTTCAGGGGGCAGGATGGGTAAATTAACGCTGCTATTACTGGCTTTGCTGGTGTGGTTGCAGTATTCACTGTGGTTCGGCAAAAATGGTCTGCATGACTTTAGCCGGGTCCGTGATGACGTATCAGTACAAGAGGCGACCAACGCCAAATTAAAAGCGCGCAACGATCAGCTTTTCGCCGAAATTGACGATCTTAACGGTGGCCAGGAAGCAATCGAAGAACGCGCACGCAATGAACTCAGCATGACGAAACCGGGTGAAACCTTCTACCGTCTGGTACCGGATGCATCGAAACGCAATCAGAGTTCAGGGCAAACAAACCGATAAACAGAATAAGCCCAGGATTAACACATGGCAGCAACTTTTCCGGGCGTTTGCGCCGTGGTTCCGGCGGCCGGATTTGGTCGCCGCATGCAAACGGACTGCCCGAAACAATATCTCTCAATCGGTAACAAAACGATTCTCGAACATTCGGTGGATGCGCTGCTGGCTAACGCGCGCGTTCAGCGGGTGATCATCGCTGTCTCTCCCGGAGACGAGCGTTTCAGCCAACTCTCTCTGGCGCAGCATCCGCAGATTACCGTTGTCGACGGCGGTGCCGAACGCGCCGATTCCGTGCTGGCCGGCCTGAAAGCCGCAGGGAATGCTGACTGGGTGCTGGTGCACGATGCCGCGCGGCCTTGTTTGCATCAGGATGACCTGGCGCGACTGCTGGCGCTGTGCGAAACCAGCCGCGTTGGCGGCATTCTGGCCGCGCCGGTGCGCGATACCATGAAACGCGCGGAGCCCGGCAAACCGGCTATCGCCCATACGGTTGATCGCAACGATCTGTGGCACGCCCTGACGCCGCAGTTTTTCCCCCGCGAATTACTCTTCGATTGCCTGACCCGGGCGCTCAACGAAGGCGCAACCATCACCGATGAAGCCTCGGCGCTGGAATATTGTGGTTTTCATCCGGCGCTGGTTGCCGGACGCGCTGATAATATTAAAGTGACACGCCCGGAAGATCTGGCGCTGGCAGAATTTTACCTCACCCGATCGGGACACCAGGAGAAAGCATAATGCGAATTGGACACGGTTTTGATGTACACGCGTTTGGCGGCGAAGGGCCGATTATTATCGGCGGCGTGCGCATCCCTTACGAGAAGGGACTGCTCGCCCACTCGGACGGCGACGTCGCGCTCCATGCGCTGACCGATGCTCTGCTTGGCGCGGCGGCGTTGGGCGATATTGGGAAACTTTTCCCGGACACCGATCCGGCGTTCAAAGGCGCAGACAGCCGCGCGCTGCTGCGTGAAGCCTGGAAACGCGTGCAGGCGAAGGGCTACACCCTGAGCAACGTCGATGTCACCATCATCGCCCAGGCGCCGAAAATGCTGCCGCACATCCCGCAAATGCGCGTGTTTATTGCTGAAGATCTTGGCTGCCATATGGATGACGTTAACGTAAAAGCGACCACCACCGAGAAACTCGGATTTACCGGGCGCGGTGAAGGCATCGCCTGCGAAGCGGTCGCTCTGTTGTATAAGGCAAACAAATGATTGCATTTGATGACCTGACTTACCTGCACGGGAAGCCGCAGGGACACGGGTTGCTGAAAGCCAACCCGGAAGATTTCCTGGTCGTGGAAGATTTAGGGTTTGAGCCTGACGGCGAAGGCGAGCACATTTTGGTGCGGATCCTGAAAAATGGCTGTAATACCCGTTTCGTGGCTGACGCGCTGGCAAAATTTCTGAAAATTCACGCCCGCGAAGTAAGCTTTGCCGGGCAGAAAGACAAACACGCGGTCACCGAGCAGTGGCTCTGCGCGCGCGTGCCGGGCAAAGAGATGCCCGATTTAAGCAAGTTCGAGCTGGAAGGCTGCCAGGTGCTGGAGTATGCGCGACATAAGCGTAAACTGCGTTTAGGTGCCCTTAAAGGCAACCAGTTCACGATTATTCTGCGCGAGGTCAGCCATCGCGAGGATGTTGACGCCCGCTTGCAGGCGATTAACGCCCGGGGTGTGCCGAACTATTTCGGCGCGCAGCGTTTTGGTATTGGTGGCAGTAACCTACAGGGCGCGCTGCGCTGGGCTGAAAGCGGTGCGCCGGTGCGCGATCGCAATAAACGCAGTTTTTGGTTGTCGGCAGCGCGCAGTGCGTTGTTTAATCAGCTGGTGAGCGCACGCTTACAGAAACCGGAATTTAATCAAGTTGTTGATGGCGATGCGCTACAATTAGCGGGACGCGGCAGCTGGTTTGTTGCCACGCCTGAAGAAATGCCCGAATTGCAAACGCGTGTGGATGCGCGTGAATTGATGATCACCGCGTCCTTGCCGGGCAGCGGCGACTGGGGAACTCAGCGTGAAGCGCTCGCATTTGAACAACTTCAGCTTGCAGAAGAAACCGCGCTTCAGTCGCTGCTGGTGCGCGAAAAAGTAGAAGCCGCGCGGCGCGCAATGCTGCTCTATCCACAACAGCTTGAGTGGAACTGGTGGGACGACGTAACCGTAGAGTTGCGTTTCTGGCTCCCGGCGGGCAGCTTTGCGACCAGCGTGGTAAGGGAACTTATCAATACAACAGGTGAATATGCGAATATTGCTGAGTAACGATGACGGGATCCACGCGCCAGGCATACAGGCACTGGCCAGAGCCTTACGGGAATTTGCCGAGGTTCAGGTAGTTGCACCCGATCGTAACCGCAGTGGCGCATCAAACTCGCTGACCCTGGAATCTTCTCTTCGTACTTTTACGTTTGAAAACGGCGATATCGCCGTGCAGATGGGCACGCCGACGGACTGTGTCTATCTCGGCGTTAACGCACTGATGCGCCCGCGTCCGGATATCGTCGTGTCGGGTATTAATGCCGGGCCGAATCTGGGCGATGACGTTATTTATTCCGGTACCGTTGCGGCGGCGATGGAGGGGCGTCACCTCGGTTTCCCGGCGCTGGCGGTGTCACTGAATGGCACGCAGCATTACGACACGGCAGCGGCGGTCACCTGCACGCTGCTGCGCGCGCTGGCACGTGAACCACTGCGCACCGGGCGTATTCTCAACGTCAACGTACCGGACTTACCGCTCGATCAAATTAAAGGTATTCGCGTGACCCGTTGCGGCAGCCGCCACCCGGCGGATAAAGTGATCCCGCAGCAGGATCCGCGCGGCAATACGCTCTACTGGATTGGTCCGCCGGGCGAAAAACAGGATGCCGGCCCGGATACGGATTTTGCCGCGGTTGACGCCGGTTATGTTTCCGTCACGCCGCTGCATGTCGATTTAACCGCGCATAGCGCCCGTGAAGTCGTAGGCAGTTGGCTGGAACTGGCGGGAGTGGATACGCAATGGTAAGCGGACGCGTACTGGCGCTTCTGGAACAACTTCGCACACAGGGCATTCGCGATGAGCGGGTGCTGGATGCCATTGCCCGTGTTCCACGTGAAAAATTTGTTGATGAGGCGTTTGAACATAAAGCCTGGGAAAACGTCGCTTTACCGATAGGGCAGGGGCAAACCATTTCTCAGCCTTATATGGTTGCACGGATGACCGAATTGCTGGAGCTGACGCCGGAATCGCGCGTGCTGGAAATTGGCACCGGCTCCGGGTATCAGACCGCGATTCTGGCGCATCTGGTGCAGCGCGTGTGCTCGGTTGAACGCATTAAAAGTTTGCAATGGCACGCAAGACGTCGCCTGAAGCAGCTTGATTTGCATAATATTTCTACTCGCCATGGCGATGGCTGGCAGGGTTGGCAGGCGCGTGCGCCTTTCGACGCCATTATCGTCACGGCCGCACCGCCGGAAATTCCGGTGGCGCTGATGTCGCAGCTGGATGAAGGCGGCATTCTCGTTTTACCCGTGGGTGATGAACATCAGTTTCTAAAACGCGTTCATCGGCGGGGAGGCGAATTCATTATTGATACCGTGGAAGCCGTGCGTTTTGTTCCTTTAGTCAAAGGAGAACTGGCCTGAGACCCGGATTTTTCTTAGGTTTTTCGGCACAATTCAGCGTATCGTGGTGAGACTTTGTAAGCATCCACGATGGACGCGACACGGTTATTAACACACTGGCAGTTAACACTATTCCTGGGGGATAAATGAGCGCGGGAAGCCCAAAAATCACCGTACGCCGTGTTGCGGCATTATCACTGGTTTCACTCTGGCTGGCAGGTTGTACTTCATCGGACAATCCGCCTGCGCCGGTAACCTCTGTTAACGGAAACGCCTCCAGCAGCACGAATTCCGGCATGCTAATCACGCCACAGCAAAAAGCGGGCGGAACAGCGCAAAACAGCGTGCCGGCGACGCCGCAAATTCAGCCAGTGCAGCCGGTACAAACCCAGCCGACGCAGATTCAGCCGGTCACTCAGCAACCTGTTGCCCAGCAGCCGGTGCAAATGCAGAACGGTCACATCGTCTATAACCGAAAATATGGTGATATTCCGAAAGGCAGCTACACGGGGGGAAGTACCTATACCGTTAAGCATGGTGACACGCTTTTCTACATCGCATGGGTTACCGGTAATGATTTCCGCGATCTGGCACAGCGCAATAATGTCGCCGCGCCTTATGCGCTGAATGTCGGTCAGGTGCTGCAGGTTGGCAACGCGTCCGGTCAGCCGATTACCGGCAACAACCCGGTCGCCATGGCGAGCGCGCAGGCGGCGACCTCTTCTCAGACGACGGTCGCGAAACCTGCACAAAATTCAACCGTGGCTGTTGCGTCGCAACCAACAATTACGTATTCTGAGGATTCAGGTGAACAAAGTGCTAACAAGATGTTGCCTAATAACAAGCCTGCGACGACAGTCACAGCGCCTGTAACGGCACCTGTTGCGAGCTCTTCCGTACCGAATGCCAGCAGTACGACAACCAGCGCGCCAATTTCGTCCTGGCGCTGGCCGACTGACGGCAAAATCATCGAAGGCTTTGGCGGCTCCGAAGGGGGCAACAAAGGCATCGATATCGCAGGTAGCAAAGGACAGGCTATCACCGCGACCGCGGATGGTCGTGTTGTGTATGCCGGTAATGCACTGCGAGGTTACGGTAACTTAATTATCATCAAACATAACGATGATTACCTGAGCGCCTACGCCCATAACGACACAATGCTGGTCCGGGAACAACAAGAGGTTAAGGCGGGGCAAAAAATAGCTACCATGGGTAGCACCGGAACCAGTTCTACACGCTTGCATTTTGAAATTCGTTACAAGGGGAAATCCGTAAACCCGCTGCAGTATTTGCCGCAGCGATAATTCGGCAGAGTACTAAGCACGGAGTCTTTCAGGCGGTGTGAACACGCCGTCTGGAGATGAAGTGATAAGGTGCTTTGCCTGGGGATCACGGGTAGGAGCCACCTTATGAGTCAGAATACGCTGAAAGTTCATGATTTAAATGAAGACGCGGAATTTGATGAGAACGGAGCAGAGGTTTTCGATGAGAAAGCCTTAGTAGAAGAGGAACCCAGTGATAACGACCTGGCTGAGGAAGAGCTGTTATCGCAGGGGGCCACACAGCGTGTGCTGGACGCGACTCAGCTTTACCTTGGAGAGATCGGTTATTCTCCACTGTTAACAGCCGAAGAAGAAGTCTATTTTGCACGTCGTGCATTGCGTGGAGACGTCGCCTCCCGTCGCAGAATGATCGAGAGTAACCTGCGTCTGGTGGTAAAAATTGCTCGCCGTTATGGCAATCGTGGTCTGGCACTGCTGGATCTCATTGAAGAGGGCAATTTGGGGCTTATCCGCGCCGTTGAGAAGTTTGACCCGGAACGCGGGTTCCGCTTTTCAACCTACGCGACCTGGTGGATCCGCCAGACGATTGAACGGGCAATTATGAACCAAACCCGTACCATTCGTTTGCCGATTCACATCGTCAAAGAGCTGAACGTCTATCTGCGTACGGCGCGTGAGTTGTCCCATAAACTGGACCACGAGCCAAGTGCGGAAGAGATTGCCGAACAGCTGGATAAACCGGTTGATGACGTGAGCCGTATGCTGCGTCTCAACGAGCGCATTACCTCAGTCGACACGCCGCTGGGCGGCGATTCTGAAAAAGCGCTGCTGGACATCCTGGCCGATGAAAAGGAAAACGGCCCGGAAGACACCACGCAGGACGATGATATGAAACAGAGCATCGTCAAATGGCTGTTCGAACTGAACGCCAAACAGCGTGAAGTGCTGGCTCGTCGTTTTGGTTTACTGGGGTATGAAGCTGCAACGCTTGAGGATGTGGGCCGCGAAATTGGCCTGACTCGTGAACGCGTTCGTCAGATTCAGGTTGAAGGGCTTCGTCGTCTGCGTGAAATTTTGCAGACGCAGGGGCTGAATATCGAAGCGCTGTTCCGCGAGTAAGTGAACATTCGTCAAAAAGGCCGGTCGAGAGACTGGCCTTTTTCTTTTGTAGATGACGGGTTATTCACCCCATCATCTTTCTCACCAGTCGCGTGAACAGTTCGCGCTCTTCCTTACTTAATCGCCCCAAAAACTCCTCATCCACGGCGTTGCCGACGGTTTTTTTTGCGTTCAATAACGCTTCGCCTTCGTCGGTGAGAAAAACAAAACGACGGCGTTTATCGGCGGGATCGTGCTCGCGGCGCACCAGATTGCGGCTTTCCATGCGGCTCAACATCTCAGCAAGCGTCGCCTTTGTGCTGACCGCCACTTCCGTTAATTCGACCTGCTCAATGCCCGGATGTTCGGCAATCGAGCGCATTACGGCGTACTGGGGCTTGGTCAGCTCCGGCAATTCTTGCTGCCAGCGCGCGGTGTGTTGCTGAAAAAGCTGGCGCAGCAGGTGAAATGCTTCGTTTCTTAACTGCATGAAAACCCCGTTGTAAAAACTTTTCCTCATGATAGCCGCTACGCGGCGTTTTTTTAATCCTTCATTTTTTAGCTCTGAGTGCGATCGTGTACGAACAATATTGTGCATAAGGCCATTCTGACGTAATTTAACCAAAACGTTCGTACACGAACAAATATATTGAGGTGAAGAATGAGACTGATAGTGGGGATGACAGGCGCAACAGGCGCACCGCTTGGTGTCGCGCTGCTTAAGGCGCTGCGTGAGATGCCAGATGTTGAAACGCATCTGGTGATGTCGAAATGGGCCAAAACCACCATCGAACTGGAAACGCCCTACAGTGCGCGTGATGTCGCCGCGTTAGCGGATTTCAGCCATAGCCCGGCGGATCAGGCGGCGACCATCTCATCAGGCTCATTTCAGACTGACGGCATGATTGTTATCCCGTGCAGCATGAAAACGCTGGCGGGGATTCGCGCCGGATACGCCGACGGCCTGGTGGGGCGCGCGGCGGATGTGGTGCTCAAAGAGGGGCGCAAGCTGGTGCTGGTACCGCGTGAAATGCCGCTCAGCACCATTCATCTGGAAAATATGCTCGCGCTGTCGCGCATGGGCGTGGCGATGGTGCCGCCTATGCCTGCTTTCTATAACCATCCGGAATCGGTGGGCGATATTGTCGATCACATCGTCGCCCGCGTACTGGACCAATTCGGCCTGAAGTATGACAAGGCTCGCCGCTGGAAGGGGCTTCCGTCGGCACACTCATTTTCACAGGAGAATGCATAATGGCTTTTGATGATTTACGCAGCTTTTTACAGGCGCTCGACGACCAGGGGCAATTGCTGAAAATCAGCGAAGAGGTGAACGCCGAGCCGGATCTGGCCGCCGCTGCCAATGCCACCGGGCGTATTGGCGACGGCGCACCGGCGCTGTGGTTCGATAATATTCGCGGTTTTACCGATGCGCGCGTGGCGATGAACACCATCGGTTCCTGGCAGAATCACGCCATCTCCCTCGGCCTGCCGCCAAATACGCCGGTTAAAAAACAGATTGATGAGTTTATCCGCCGCTGGGATAACTTCCCGATCGCACCGGAACGCCGCGCGGATCCCGCGTGGGCGCAGAACACTGTTGATGGCGAAGAGATTAACCTGTTCGATATCCTGCCGCTGTTTCGTTTAAACGATGGCGATGGCGGTTTCTATCTCGACAAAGCCTGCGTGGTTTCCCGCGATCCGCTTGATCCGGACAACTTCGGCAAGCAGAACGTCGGCATTTACCGTATGGAAGTGAAGGGTAAGCGTAAGCTCGGTCTGCAACCGGTGCCGATGCACGATATCGCCCTGCATCTGCATAAAGCGGAAGAGCGCGGTGAAGATCTGCCGATTGCGATCACGCTCGGTAACGATCCGATCATCACCCTGATGGGGGCCACGCCGCTGAAATACGATCAGTCCGAGTATGAAATGGCAGGCGCGCTGCGCGAAAGCCCGTATCCGATTGCCACCGCGCCATTGACCGGTTTTGATGTGCCGTGGGGCTCGGAGGTGATCCTCGAAGGGGTCATCGAAAGCCGCAAACGTGAGATTGAAGGGCCATTCGGTGAGTTTACCGGCCACTACTCCGGCGGGCGCAATATGACCGTGGTGCGCATTGATAAAGTCTCTTATCGCAGCAAACCCATTTTTGAATCGCTCTATCTCGGGATGCCGTGGACGGAAATCGACTACCTGATGGGGCCAGCCACCTGCGTGCCGTTGTATCAGCAACTGAAAGCCGAGTTCCCGGAAGTGCAGGCGGTGAATGCCATGTACACCCATGGCCTGCTGGCAATTATCTCCACCAAAAAACGCTACGGCGGCTTTGCCCGCGCGGTGGGCCTGCGGGCGATGACCACACCGCACGGTCTGGGCTACGTGAAGATGGTGATTATGGTCGATGAAGACGTTGACCCGTTCAACCTGCCGCAGGTGATGTGGGCGCTCTCCTCGAAAGTGAACCCGGCGGGCGACCTGGTGCAACTGCCGAATATGTCCGTGCTGGAACTCGACCCTGGCTCTAGCCCGGCGGGGATCACCGACAAACTGATTATCGACGCCACCACGCCTGTCGCGCCAGACAACCGTGGTCACTACAGCCAGCCGGTGGTGGATTTACCAGAAACCAAAGCCTGGGCTGAAAAACTGACCGCTATGCTGGCCGCACGTCAATAAGGAGAAGAAGATGATTTGTCCACGTTGTGCCGATGAACAGATTGAAGTGATGGCGAAATCGCCGGTGAAAGATGTCTGGACGGTATACCAGTGCCAGCATTGCCTTTATACCTGGCGCGATACCGAACCATTACGCCGCACCCGCCGCGAACATTATCCGGAAGCGTTCCGTATGACGCAGAAAGATATTGATGACGCGCCAATGGTGCCGAGCATTCCGCCGCTGCTGGCGGAAGATAAGCGTTAAGCACGTAATGCCGGGTGGCGACTACGCCTTACCCGGCCTGTGTTTCCCAGGCCGGATAAGCGTAGCGCCATCAGGCTACACCAGACTCTTTAACCGATAAATCCACTCCAGCGCCTGACGCGGGGTGAGTGAATCCGGGTCGAGATTTTCCAGTGCTTCGACCGCAGGCGACGTTTCTTCCGCTACTGACAGCAAAGACATCTGGGTGCCATCGACTTGCGTGGCGGCGGCATTTGGCGAAATGCTCTCCAGCTCGCGCAGCTTCTGCCGCGCACGTTTGATCACCTCTTTCGGCACACCCGCCAGCGCCGCAACCGCCAGGCCGTAGCTTTTACTCGCCGCACCATCTTGTACGCTGTGCATAAAGGCGATGGTGTCGCCGTGCTCCAGCGCATCAAGGTGCACGTTAGCCACGCCTTCCATCTTCTCCGGTAACTGAGTCAACTCGAAGTAGTGGGTGGCAAACAGCGTTAATGCTTTGATCTTATTCGCCAGATTTTCCGCACACGCCCAGGCCAGCGACAGACCGTCGTAGGTCGATGTACCACGACCAATCTCGTCCATCAGCACCAGGCTGTTTTCGGTGGCGTTATGCAGAATATTAGCCGTTTCGGTCATCTCCACCATAAAGGTTGAGCGCCCGGACGCCAGGTCATCCGCCGCGCCAACGCGCGTAAAGATACGGTCAATCGGGCCAATCTCCACGCTTTGCGCAGGCACGTAGCTGCCGATGTAAGCCAACAGGGCAATCAGCGCGGTCTGACGCATGTAGGTACTCTTACCGCCCATATTCGGGCCGGTGATGATTAACATGCGACGCTGCGGTGACAGATTCAGCGGGTTGGCGATAAATGGCTCGTTCAGCACCTGTTCAACCACCGGATGGCGGCCTTCAGTGATGCGAATCCCCGGTTTGTCGATAAAGGTCGGACAGGTGTAGTTCAGCGTATAGGCGCGCTCGGCAAGGTTCACCAGCACATCCAGCTCCGCCAGGGCGCTTGCGCTCTGTTGCAGATCGGCCAGATGCGGCAGCAGCAGGTCGAACAGTTCGTC
Source organism: Pseudocitrobacter faecalis (assembly GCA_003315335.1). Lineage (GTDB taxonomy): Bacteria > Pseudomonadota > Gammaproteobacteria > Enterobacterales > Enterobacteriaceae > Pseudocitrobacter > Pseudocitrobacter faecalis. Next base: position 184,015 of record QNRL01000003.1, on the reverse strand, counting down.
GTAAAGCTGTTTTTCCAGCGCCAGCGCTTTTCCTTTCGAGGTGAGAACTTTGTCTTCGTACTCTTTCAGCTCAGGAATGATATAGCGCTCGGCATTTTTCAGCGTCTGGCGGCGAACATAGTTGATGGGGGCAAGATGGCTCTGCCCGCGACTAATCTGGATGTAATAGCCGTGTACGGCGTTAAAGCCGACTTTCAGGGTATCCAGACCGGTACGTTCGCGTTCACGAATTTCGAGGCGATCGAGGTAGTCGGTTGCGCCGTCTGCCAGCGCCCGCCACTCATCCAGCTCTTCATGATAGCCTGGCGCGATGACACCGCCGTCGCGCACCAGCACCGGAGGCGCGTCGATAATCGCGCGTTCGAGCAGTTCCCGCTGTTCGGTGAACTCGCCCATTTTTTCGCGCAGCATCTGCACCGGAGCGCTATCAACGTTTTCGAGTTGGGCGCGCAGTTCAGGCAGTTGCTGGAAGGCGTGACGCATACGAGCAAGGTCACGCGGGCGCGCGGTACGCAGCGCAAGACGCGCCAGAATACGTTCGAGATCGCCCACCTGACGCAGTACCGGTTGCAGCTCGCCGGTTGCATCCTGCAGCGCGCCGATGGTTTGCTGGCGCTCGATCAGAACTTTCGTATCCCGCACTGGCATATGCAACCAGCGTTTGAGCATACGGCTACCCATCGGCGTGACGGTGCAATCCAGTACCGACGCCAGCGTATTTTCTACACCTCCGCCCAGATTCTGGGTAATCTCCAGATTGCGGCGGGTGGCCGCATCCATGATGATGCTGTCCTGCTGACGCTCCATGGTGATGGAACGGATATGCGGCAGGGACGTGCGCTGGGTGTCTTTCACATACTGCAACAGACAACCGGCGGCGCACAGGCCGCGCGGGGCGTTTTCCACACCAAAACCGATGAGATCGCGCGTACCGAATTGCAGATTAAGCTGTTGTCGCGCGGTGTCGATTTCAAATTCCCACAGCGGGCGACGGCGCAGGCCGCGACGGCCTTCAATCAGCGCCATCTCAGCAAAGTCTTCTGCATACAGCAGTTCCGCAGGATTAGTGCGTTGCAGCTCTGCCGCCATTGTTTCCCGGTCAGCCGGTTCGCTCAGGCGAAAACGCCCGGAGCTGATATCCAGCGTCGCGTAGCCGTAGCCTTTGCTGTCCTGCCAGACAGCCGCCAGCAGGTTGTCCTGGCGCTCCTGCAGCAGGGCTTCATCGCTGATGGTGCCCGGCGTGACGATGCGCACAACCTTGCGTTCGACCGGGCCTTTACTGGTTGCCGGGTCGCCAATCTGTTCGCAAATAGCAACGGATTCGCCCTGATTCACCAGCTTCGCGAGATAGTTTTCCACGGCGTGATGCGGAATGCCCGCCATCGGAATCGGTTCGCCTGCAGAAGCGCCGCGTTTGGTAAGCGAAATATCCAGCAGTTGCGATGCGCGTTTGGCGTCATCGTAGAACAGCTCGTAAAAGTCGCCCATACGGTAGAACAGCAGAATTTCCGGATGCTGGGCTTTCAGCTTGAGATACTGCTGCATCATCGGTGTGTGAGAATCTAAGTTTTCTATTGTGCTCATCGGTTTGTGATATCTATTTTCTTAATTTTTAATGAGTTAGTGATTTTTGTGGTTATCATTAGGTTTCACGGTGTCTCATCGAATATCATGAAATCCTACATTTATGTTCATGACTGCATAAGGTGCATGATAACGGAGTCTTTATGGCAGGAAAACAAGAGGGAAAGCCACTTTCGTTTAAAGCGGTAGAAATGATGAAGCCTGGCGACAAAGATAAGGCTGATGTAGGCGAAAATCGCGGCTTACGTGTCTCCTGTGGTGCAACTGGGGTAAAGTCTTTTCTCTACCGTTACACAAGTCCTCTGACTGGCAAGCTTGCTCAGGTTTAAATTGGTAACTTCCCGCAGACTTTTCTCGCCGCTGCACGTCTTAAACTCCACGAATTAAAGCTTCTCCGACAGGAAGGTCGGTGTCCTGCGACTGAACTCAAACAAGATAAGCTCCTGCGTGCGATTGAAGCTGAACAGGCGAAGATTCCTGAATTGACCGTACAGGGATTAGTTGAACTGTATCTTACTGAACGTATTGAGGATCGTAAAACGAAGGACGGGAAGGTTATTCCTGGTGCCAGAAAGCCGAAAGGGCAGGCTGAGGTTCGGCGTACTCTCTATGGTGACGCTGTTAAAAGCTTAGGAGCCCGGAATGCTGCTGAGATTACCCGCCAGGATGTCATTAATTTAATCAATGGTATTGTACTCGAGGTGCAACCGTACAGGCAGGGAATGTGCTGAGGGAGCTTTCTCTCGCATATGAATTTGCTATTGGCCTTGGGCGTTTTGATGACAGTTATGCGAATCCAGCGTTGTTAGCAAAATCCAGTTTACGACAGACCAGAATCAAGCTCACAAACGAACGTGGAACACGAGTACTGAGCTAGGACGAGCTTGCAAAATTCCTTAAATGGCTTCCGGGTTCGGCTTACACGCCAACGATCAAAAACGTGTTACGTCTGACCCTCTGGACCGGGTGTCGTACCGGTGAAGTCTGCAATATGGCATGGAAGGATGTTGATCTTGAAAAAGGGACTATTCATCTTAGATAAACCAAAACAGGCATTGAGCGTTATGTGCAATTATCCACTCAAGCCATCAACTTTTTGAAAGTTCTGCGGCTCAACTCTGATACTTATCTTTTCCCTTCTTCTCGTACAAAATTACCTATACAGCAGAAATATCTTACTGAGAATGCCTGGCGTATGCGTGAGCGTGGGCAAATGCTGGATATACCGAGTTGGACGCCTCATGATCTAAGAAGGACGGTACGGACAGGGTTATCACGGTTACAATGTCCCAATGAAGTAGCAGAGGCTGTTCTTGGGCATACAAAAGGCGGGGTTGAAGGTATTTATAACCTATATAAATATGACGCTGAGTGTGAAAAATGGTTGCAGATATGGGCTGATTATTTAGATAGCCTTCTGGAGCAATTACATTAAGGTCGTTGTAGCATATTGGCCATGTTGTAACAGATGAAACACCGCCGTGACCAGCAGATACTGCAATATTGTAGATGCCGCTCTGTCCAGAAAACATATCAATAAAACCCGGGCCAGGCGCCACGGCTTCCTGGACGGCATTAGTCTGGAGGCCTTTGAACAGGCCTCGTCGTGATGCCAGAATTTATCTATGGGCGCGGGGTCAGTCCAACTACAGGGCAGGAGCGTCTACCAGTGCGGGGTCAATCCACAACTATCCGGATTTACTGACACATAAAAGTGATGGTGAAAAAATGTTGCCTATCAAATACGCATTTTGGAGTTTTGATACATGCATTCGTTTCTCTGGTTCAGAGCTATCGTAGATGGCTTTAGTAAAAAAATCATCAGGCATTGTGTCAGTTGATTTCTTTCTCAGTCGTGCTTCAGAAAGCTTTACGGTGTCAGAATCTAGCATCACGTATTCAAACGAAATGGCACGCTGGACGCTACTTTTCCCAACGCCATGCTCTCCTGTTTCCGTAACGACACCTGAAAAATCAACCTCACCGGACCCGTCTTTATAAATCTGAACGTATACACTGCCATTGAATTTCGCCCCATTAGGTAATTCTGGCATCGAGATCGTCGATACACAGTTGATGCTTAATCCATTATTGGGTGCCCAGTCAGCGATTCCTGTCGCGCGAACAGCAATTGCTGAAACAAACGCAATTGCTGACACGCTTATCAGAGCTTTTTTCTTATTAATTTTCATGGATATAGATATCCTTGCAACCTGCAAACTTAGTTTGTTCTTTGTTGCTCCAGGTGCAGCGGGACAAAAATACGCGTCCGTTTTCACCGTAGGTGTAAAGATCGTCAGGCTGGAAAAAGTAGGTCGCACCCTGAATGCACGGAAGGTAAGTGTTTGTTAACAATCTGGCTTTTTCGAGTTTGACTGACATCATTTCTGGGGAGTTGTTATAAAAAGTATACACAGGACACTGATCAATCTTACCGAGTTTCCAAGTCTTTATAGCTGAAATCATATCAGAAGCACCATTTTGTGATGGGTAAAAGGCTATAACCAGTGAACTCAGCAACAAAGTCATTACAAAAATCCAGATTTTTGCCGATACTTGCGTTTTTTTAATTTGCACCGTTGACTGAACATTTAATGAATTGATTTCACTGTAGTTATCAGTCTCACTGATAGATATAGAGTCATCAGGAACCAAGAAGCCCACCCGGGGTATAGTCTGTATGATTTCCTGATTACAGCCGAGATCGTGCAGCCCTCTTCGTATAAGTGAAATGTACTGGCTCAGAGAGCTATTCGAGGCTTGAAACCCATTCTTATCCCAAACATTAACTAAAATATCCTCACGGGAAACGACCTTACCTCGTTGCTCAAGCAGGAACGAAAAAATACGATTCGCCGTGATGGAAAGTACAACCGAATTTTCGGGTGATGAAAGACTTGCTAGGACACCATCATCAGTCCTGAATGTTACTTCATTGTTAATTTGGTAAAGCATATGTGTATTCATCTGCATATGAGTATTCCTCTCTATTTTAGCTGATGTTTAATGTGTTGACATTGCGCCCTGTCACGCATACGCATTTTGCAGATAGATATTTTATAAAACCATTCCTTCTATTGCTTTATCAGAATATCTACCTAAATGACATGACATTACTTCTATAGATTCTTGGGTAAGGTGTTGATGTATTACTATTTTCATCTCAACCCCCCTCAGTAACGAGACTCTTCGTGAAGATTCTTTCAATTAATTTTGAGAACACCATGAAGGGCATTAACAGGATTTACTCATGATGGATAGTCAAACATTCATGGTCATCACGCATGATACTTTTCTTCGTCAGTCTATTTCCGCTTTAATGAAACAAATTTGTTATGAACATAGAATATGCTTCATTGATGTCGATTCATTTAACTCGCTTGGAGAACTGAATGACACTCTATATCATATTTCCAAAGAGGATAAAATTCGAACGATTTTGATCTCTCGCGGGTTATGGATCTCTAAGGTTATCTCATCTCAAATTGATTTATCTGTGTATGATGACTTAAATAAATGGCGATACCTTATAACGATACCAAAACTAAAATCGGTAAGTAATGTAATTGAAAAAATTGAATCCTTCAAGGACTTCAAAGGAATGAGCCAATATGAAGTTAAAACAATTCAATCACTAAAACTTTCAGAGAGTATTTTCTTAGCTGCACAAAAATCTGGCGTAAGTTATAAAAACTTTTTGAGAAATACACTCACCATAGCAAAGAGGTATAATCTTAAAAACACCGCCAACCTGCACTTCTTTGTTTACAGATTTAATAGATAGGATTACTCTTAAAAAAGTTTCCAGGGGGTAATTTACCACCCCTGGAGCTTTTTAATCATGAAGCTATTAGTTAACGACATGCTGAAAATACTATAGATAATATGTACTCACCAGAAAGTATACTTCCGCTAACCAATAAAATGTTGTGTAACATCAGTCATAACTCAGCATAATAAGCTTTAAATTTCAAGTATAATAGATAATTCATCTATAAATAACGCATTATTCATTATATGTACCCCTAAATGAGGGGCGGAAAGTAAAATCACTCACGAAACGCCTGAGCTAAAAATCAGGTACTGATAATTTTGGCCCAAATCACCTGTGAAGTAGTCGCAAAATGGGCTGTTAAAAGCGAGTGAGATGATGAACAAAGTATTTAAAGTTATCTGGATCGTAGCGCGTTCGTGTGCCGTTGTTGTTTCCGAACTGGCACGTGGAAACGTACAATCAAGCAGTTCTGCGCTTGTTACGGAAGAACACTACATCGCAGAATTTCAGCATGCATATGTTTTTCGAATGACACCTGTCGCTTTATTAATGCTTGCGCTTTTTCCAGTGAAATCACAGGCAACAGATTATGTAGTCGACTCCATGACCCCACAAGATGCCATAGAGATAACAGTGAGTGGACGGGATAATACATTGTCAGGTAGCTTTTCGAATGTTTCGTATGGTAATAGCGGTTACACCAATATGACATTGGGTGAGGCTTATGATAAAGGTCTTTTAGGAGCTAATAGTGAGTATGTTAAGAATAACAACATATTTAACGTCGGCTCGCAAAGCAAAGTCATTAACTTTGTAGACCCAGTCACCGGGAATACCACCTCAATAGTGGTATATGATAATGATGCAATGACAGTCAAACCCCTCGCTGACTTTAATGTTACGATCTCAAATGCAGTAGGCGCAAACGGCCAGTATATCGATCGTAATCTCTATAATGTTGATGGCGGTTCCACTCTTGATGTCAATGTTGGAAGTCAGGATGTGGGCTGGGCTAATGATACTGCCAATTTATTTAGCGCTGTTTTCAAAAGTTCAAATACGAGTAGCGTAAATAAAGCCTCGGTTTTTAAAGTTTCCAGTGAATCGGGTGATAAAGCGGAGCTTAATTACCATTCTAAAACGATCGCCCAGTTAGGTAATTCTTACAACAATCACAGTGGCGGCACGGCAATTGCCTACCCAGTGATTGATGAATTTACAGGTGAGTTCAACAGCAAACTTGGTCCACAAAATGTGACAAATGTGGAGGAGTTTAAAGCTTACAACGCTGCGTTAATCGCTGCGATTGAAAAAGGTGAGCTCTCAATGACTAGTGCAGAGTATAACGCTGAACTGAATTTGGCACGAACTACCGGGTCTATCCCTATTTATGCCAATGAGGATGGGATTGCGTCTGATGATGCAGTTAGAGGAACAGTTAATCGCGATACCGTCTCCTACATCCACGGAAACGGCAAAGATGCCGTTATTAATATTGATAAAGACGCTAGTCTGCAACTTTTTTGGTCTGATGCATCGCTGGTTAACCTGGAAAATGGTGCAACCTTAATCAATGAAGGCACACTAGGGACGAATAACAACACGCTTCGTGGGGCCTATGTCGTTGCCGTACGTAGTGGTTCTGTATTTGAGAACAACGGGGTTGTTGATGCAGGGACTAACCCTGACATGGCTGAAAAATCGAATTCGAGCGCAACATTAGTCGCAGCAGGCCAGCACACGGCAATCCTGGCAAACGGCACATCCACCGTTAATAACAATGCCACTGGCGTGATTAACCTGGCAACGAGCTCTTCTCAATACAGTAATAAAGGCGTCCTACTCTCTTCGTCTGCGGTGCTGACAAATGACGGCACGATTAATGTCGCATCAACAGCGCAGACGAGTACCACTGGCACACCGGCCACAACAGGTGTTGAGGCCGGCCAGCAATCAACATTTAACCATAACGGCATGTTGTACATTGGTCGGGAGGCTCAACGTGAGGGTTCGGATGCGACTAACGATCTTCGTATTTCGGGAGACTCCATCGGTGTTCTGTTATCAGGTAGTGCGACTTATAACGGCGACACGGCCTCAAAAATCGTAATTGGTTCTCAGACAACGAATGCAACAGCTATTGTTGTTAAAAATACCGCGACGTTGAATCAAAATGGCACGATAGAGGTCAACGGCGAACTGCCTGGCGAATCCTCGATTGCTAACGTGGGGATCAACGTAAAATCAGGTACCAGTGAAAACCGGGTCGTGAACAACGGCGTTATCAATCAGAACGGGCAAAACAGTGTTGGTATTGATGTGGAAGCCGGGGGGAAAATCACGCACGCTGGTGTCATTAACGTCAACTCCGGTGTTGATGAGGGCACGCATTATGCTAACTACGGTATCCGGGCAAGCGGTGAGGATGCCCTCGCGGTGGTATCAGGAGAAGTCAATCTCAATGGCGATTATGCCATCGGTGTGCATGCGCGTGATAAAGGCACCATCACCCTGGTGGATGACGGAACGGTCACTTTCAATGCCGGGAGTCACCAGACAGGGTATTACATCTATGGTGCCGGATCGTCAATAATCGATAATTCCACTAGTAATCAGACGGTTTCGACCACAGATTCGACACTTTATCGCGTCGATGGCGGCGCTGCGTTTGATGGTTCTAGTACCAATAAGTCGCAAATGAATGCAACGGGTGATAACTCCACCATTATCCTTACGACGGATGCAGGTAGCAGTTTTAACTCCGGCAAGCTGGCGTTAAGCATTATGGGTGAAGGCTCAACTGGCGTTCGTATTGAAGGCGGTGCTACGGGGACAATCACGGCGGATGCCGATATTGTTAAAGTCGCCGGTAAGGGCACAACGGCGGGCATTGTTGACGGAAACTACTATGGCCTGGATGGTGAAGTCGTTGAAGCCAAAAAAGGTGAGTCGGTATTAACCAGCTATGCCACCCTTGAAACGGCCAACACCGCTGACGGCGCTTTCGGCTATATCGCTCGTAATGGTGGTACGCTGAACCATAAAGGCACTATTGATTTTGATCAGTCGGACAGTACCGGAGTGCTGATTTCCGGCGGTACGCTGAACAACGACGGCGATATTCAGGTGAATGGCGTGGCGGTCAATATTCAGGGCGCAGATTCCGTGGTGAACAATAGCGCGACCGTTTCTGCCACCGATGGCACCGCGGCGTATCTGGTCGGGAGCGACGCGTCGCTTAAACTGACCGGTGAAGGGCAAACCACCGCTGACGGTACGGCGCACGCCATTCTGCTCGCAAGCGGGGCGAAAGGGCTGGTCGTTGATGGCGCAACCATCACAATGGCCGCGGGCAGCAGCGGTAACGCCATTGAAAACCAGGCTAACCTTGTCGGTATTCAGCTCAAAGAGACCCACATTACCGTCGGCAACGGCATTGGGGTACATACCGGGGCTTCCATGGCGCAGACCAACTCCGGCACCATCAACGTTACCGGTAGTGGAACCGGCATCCTGTTTGAAAGTATGGACGGTTCGCAAACCGATCAGACCCTGGATATGTCCGACTCGCGCGATCTGGTCATCAACGTCCAGCAGGCGGGTGGTAAAGGGATCGTCACCAATTCCTCCGCAGACCTGAAAACAGGTGCCAGCGTCAACGTGCTGGACAGCGATGGCGCAGAGGCGCTGGTTGTCGGCGGGACCACGAAAAATATTGAACAGTCGGGCGAGCTGACGTCGGTTTCCACTTCGCATGCGGTGGTCGATGCAGATAACGGCTCTCTGGAAAGCTTCCTTAATAAAGGGGTGATCCGCGCGCTGGATGCTTCGCAAAAAGCGCTGGAAATCGTTAAAGGGAAGGGCATTGCCTTTACCAATGCCGCGGAAGCCAGCATCACCGGGATGGTCAATTTACTGAGTGGCGATAACACCGTCACGCTGGAGTCCGGCAGTACGGCAACCGATATCACCACCGGTAACGGCAGCGATCTCTTCTTGCTGAAAGACATCAAGGCGACGGAAACCTCGCTCTTCACCAGCCTGAATGGTGGAGAAGGTGAAGACACGCTCCGGTTGCAGAACGCACAGTACACTCTGAACAGTGCCGACGCTATTACCGGCATGGAGCATATCGATCTGACCAGCAACTCCGTGTTTACCGTCAATAACGTCGACTTCGTCCTGGGTGACGCAAAAGATGATGCAGCGAATACGGGTTACAGCATTGATACGAACAGTACGCTGCAACTGAACGCGACCAGCGATATGGCGTTCAACAGCCACCTCTCGGGAACCGGGACCGTGTCTGTGGATGCGTCCGGCAAGGCGTTTGATTTTACCGCTAACAATGCCGCAGACGGTTTCCAGGGCACGCTTGCGCTGCAAAACAGCACCTTTGAACTGGCCGGATTAAATACTCAGGCCCTGGCTAAAGCGACGCTGAGCGCGGGTGAAGGCAGCCACACGCATGTCGGCAAGGGCGAACAGAATATCGGCGGGCTGGCGTTTAACGGGGGCACGGTGAGTTTCGACGGTGTTACGCCGGGCAAAACGCAAGCGGATGGTACGATCCATGCGGGTAAAATGGATCTGAGTGGGCGCGGGACCGTTCAGGTGGATACCGGCAGCGTCAGCAATGATCGTCCACAGGCGGATACGACGCTCTCCCTGCTTGAGCAGGACGACGCACAGGAGTTGATCAAACTGGCCACCTCTGACTCCGCTGTGCAGGGTGGCGCGGGCAACCTGACGTTAACCGACAAAGACGGCAACGTCATCAGCGATGGCGTGGTGGCCGACATCGAGCAGAATGATGAAGTGGTGGCCAAAGGCACTTATGACTACCGCCTGACCGGTGGAGAAAACGACGACGGGTTGTATATCAGCTACGGGCTGACGCAGGTTGAACTGCTGGCGTCCGGCAGTAACGCGCTGGTGCTGGATGCCAACGATAAAACAGGTAATGCCGCTGACCTCAGCGCCCGCGTCACTGGCACCGGCGACTTGGCATTCGACAGCGCCAAAGGCCAGACCGTGTCACTTTCCAATATGGATAACGACTACACCGGCATCACCGATGTGCGTAGCGGCAACCTGCTAATGAATAACAACGACGTGCTGGGGCAGACCAGCGAACTGCGCCTGGCATCTGACACCGGTTTTGATATGAACGGCTACAGCCAGACGGTCGGTAAACTGACGGCCGCTGTCGATTCTTTGCTGAATATCCATGGTGGCAGCCTGACGATTGCGGATGGCGGTGAGGCGAACGGCACCTTAACAGGTAGCGGCGCGCTCAACCTGAACGGCGGAACGCTGACTGTCACGGGGGAAAACAGCACTATGACCGCGAAAACCACGATTGCCGAAGGGGCCACGGCGTTGCTGAACTCTACGCTGGGCCTCGGTACTGGTGACATCGTGGCGGCCGGTACGCTGGCGTTAAGTAATGCCGCAGGCGTGCTGTACAACGCCATCAGCGATAACGGCAGTGTCGAACTGACCGACAGCGATGTGGTGCTGGCCGGTAACAACAGCGAGTTTACCGGAACCTTTGACATTGATGGTGGATCGCAGCTTACCGCGTCCGTGGCTGAACATCTGGGCGATGCGGCGGTGAAAAACGCCGGTTCCCTGGTGCTCAACAGCGCCAGTAGCTGGGAGCTGAACAACAGCATTACCGGTGCAGGCAGTGTCACCAAACTCGGCAGCGGCACCATCACCGTGGGCGACAATGCCGCGTGGACCGGTAGCACACACATTGAGCAGGGCGGACTGCAACTGGGCAGCGAGAGCGCTTCAGTGGTGCTGAGCAGCACGCAGGTCACTATCGCAGATCAGGGGAAATTATCCGGGTTCGGCGGCGTGACGGGTGATATCGACAACGCCGGTCTGCTTCAGGTTGGCACCGCTGAAAGCACAGGCACTCACACCTTTACGGTGGGTGGAAACGTCACTAACAGCGGCACGATGGCTACCGGGGTTTCCGGGAAGCAGGCCGGAAACCAGCTGGTGATTAAGGGTAACTATGCGGGTAACGACGGGCTGCTTTCGCTTAACACCGCGCTCGGCGACGATAAATCCGTCACCGATAAGCTGGTGGTGGAAGGCGATACCTCCGGCAACACGTATGTCACGGTGACAAACGCCGGGGGCAAAGGGGCGGCGACCATCAACGGTATTGAAGTTATTACCGTTGAGGGGGCGTCCGACGGTGATTTCACCCAGAAAGGCCGTATTGTTGCCGGGGCGTATGACTACACCCTGAACCGCGGTACCGGTGAAAACAGCAGTAACTGGTATCTGAACAGCAGCAAAACGGACCCGGGCACGGATCCGGGTGATAAAGAAACGCCGGATCTGCGTCCGGAAGGCGGCAGCTACACCGCAAACCTGGCGGCGGCTAACACCCTGTTTGTGACCCGTCTGCACGATCGCCTGGGTGAAACACAGTTCATCGACGCGTTAACCGGTGAGCAAAAAGTCACCAGCATGTGGATGCGCCATGTGGGCGGCCACAACAACTGGCGTGATGGCAGCGGTCAGCTCAAAACGCAGAGCAACCGCTACGCCGTTCAGCTGGGCGGTGATGTGGCGCAGTGGAGCCAGAGTGGTCTCAACCGCTGGCACCTGGGGCTAATGGCCGGTTACGGCAACGACCACAGCAATACTCATTCGTCACGCACGCAGTATGGTTCGAAAGGGTCGGTGAACGGCTATTCCGCCGGAGTTTACTCAACCTGGTATGCCAACGATGAGACGCACAGCGGGCTGTATGTTGATACTTGGGCGCAGTACAACTGGTTTAACAACAGCGTGAAGGGTGAAGGCCTGCAGGGCGAATCCTATAAATCGAAAGGCGTGAACGCCTCGGTGGAAACCGGCTACACCTGGAAAATGGGGGAATACCAGACGCGTGAAGGTTCGACCAACGAATGGTATATCCAGCCGCAGGCGCAGGCCGTGTGGATGGGCGTGAAAGCCGATGATCACCGTGAAAGCAACGGCACCCGCATTACCAGCAGCGGTGACGGTAATGTGCAAACGCGCCTTGGGGTGAAAACCTGGATCAAAGGCCACAGCCAGCTCGATAACGGCAAAGAGCGTGAGTTCCAGCCGTTTGCCGAAGTTAACTGGCTGCACAACACTCGTGATTTTAGCACCCGGATGGACGGCGTAAACGTCAGCCAGGCAGGAGCGAAAAACTTGGGTGAGGTGAAAGTGGGTGTCGAAGGGCAGGTCAGCCCGCGTCTCAACCTGTGGGGCAACGTTGGCGTGCAGGTGGGTGATAAAGGCTATAATGACAGTGCGGCGATGATCGGCGCGAAATGGAACTTCTGATAATCATCTCCTGACCTTTTTGCCAGGCAACCAGTTTGCCTGGCAAATTCTGCCGGTGTAATAAATATGCGCCTCTCAGAGGCGCATCATAAATATCTAGGATGACATATGTCTCTTCGTAGAAAAGTGCTACCCCTATTGCTGGCACTACTGGTTCTGTTATCTGGAGTGTTGTCTTCACTCATTCAGTGGAAACAAGATGAAAAAAAAGTCAGAGAAAATTCACTTAATGATCTCATTAGTGTTATTGATGCTGAGTTCGAATCCGCACAGGCGATGGCCGCTATCGCGGGAAGTTATATTGGAAAAACCTGTACCGATGAAGTCGTTCGCTCGCTTAGCAGAATGAATGCCTCTGTTGAATACATTCGTTCGGTTAATATTATTGAGAATGGTGAATGGTCATGTTCTTCGTTAGAAGGACGTCAGTCTTTAGGAATTAACTCCGAGGGCACAAAGACACGCACATTGATGACGCAGTACGTGAATCGTCAGGGAACTGAAATGTACATGACCTACTTCCCTGTTAAAGAGCAAGTCGTGGCCGTTGCCATCTACAAAGCTGCAATAGATAAAATTCTTTATGATTTCTCACGCGATGAGGATATTGAAGCCCAGTTTCTACTGGAGCCAAAAAGTAACCCCCTCATGCAGGCTGGATCTTCAAACTTTCCTTTCTGGATTGTCTTTAACACCCAGGAAAGTTGGGTAGATTATCTGAAAGATAACCGCTATATAATCGCAATTTTTGTTGCACTCGCAGCAGGTCTCTTTTTCCACCTGAAGAATTTACAGAAACGTTCTCCCATGAAAGAACTCAAATCTGCTATTAATGATGATCAGTTTGTTCCTTATTACCAGCCAGTGGTTGAACTCAGTAGCGGTGAGATTGTGGGCGCAGAGGCACTTATTCGCTGGGTACATCCGGAGCAGGGAATTATACCTCCGAATGAATTTATCAACGCAGCTGAGCAAAGTGGTCAGATCAACAAAATGACGCTTGGCCTCATGAAACACATCGAAAAGGACATGCAGGCATTAAGCAATGTAGTGTGCAAAAGTTTTCATATCGGGCTGAATGTTCCCCCCGGAGCGTTCAGTGATGACGGATTTACAAAAAACTGCATTGAATTTATTACCCGAATGAATCAGAAAAGTATTCGGGTGATGCTGGAGATCACAGAGCGCCAGCAAAATGTTGTAAGCGAAGATGTTCGGGATCGCTTAAAAAATGCAGGGGCCGATTTGGCGCTGGATGACTTCGGCACTGGTTTTTCAAATTATGAGGCGCTGCAGAAAATTGCGCCGAAGTTTTTAAAGATTGACAAGATGTTTATTGACACGCTTACTCATGGGGGCGTTAGCGAGCATATTGTTGATAACATTATTCATCTTTCTAAATCAACTGGAATACCGCTGATTGCAGAAGGAATTGAAGATAGTGAACAAGCAGTGAAACTAATTTCTAAAGGGGTCACATTGGGACAGGGTTATTTGTATAGCAAACCAATTCCATATCAAGATTTTCGGCGGTTACTTTAAAATAGTGAGGGTCATCTCTTTCAAATAGAGGAGCATTCATATTCGCACGATAGTTATTGATAAAACTCTGCATCAATAGGATGAGGCGTCTGGAGCCTCTTGGTAAGTTTCTCACAGCATTATAAACAGTATTTGTAAGGTATGTCGCATACTGATATGCAATCGCACCTTTTAAGGTGTATTATCTATGCAACTTATTTAGGGGGGCGCTATGTCAGGCAAACGCATTGAACGAGAAAAACAGACTATCCGTTGCATGATTTCGCTTTATCAGCGGCAATGCCCGGATGCACAAGCTGATGAGGAACACTATCAGGCGCTGAACCGTTATGCCGATAAACGCCTCGACAAATGCGTATTCGGTGAAGAAAAGCCGGCCTGCAAACAGTGCCCGGTGCACTGTTATCAGCCGGCGAAGCGCGAAGAGATGAAGCGGATAATGCGCTGGGCCGGGCCACGAATGCTCTGGCGTCATCCGATTCTCACCGTCCGCCATCTGATTGATGACAAACGCCCTGTACCGGAACTGCCTGAAAAATATCGCAAGAAACCCAGTACGAAATAGTTATCCGCCCATCACCACCCGATAGCCAGCGCGTTCCACTTTTTCCCGCAGCGGGGCGATATCCTGCTCCGCGGGGGCGGGGATGCCTGCCATCTGCCAGACTTTATCGAGCTGGTGGTATTTGGGTTCACCATACTGATGGAACGGTAACAGATGCACTTCCGCGATGGGAAACGGGGCGAGAAACGCCAGGATTTGCGCCACATTTTCATCGGTTAACGTAAAACCGGGGATCAGCGGTAAACGCGGCGTCACCCGAATGCCTTCCTTCAGCAGTCGCTGGAAATTATCCAGCACGCGCGGTTGATTGATATTCAGCACCTCGCGGGCGCGTTCGGCATCCATGATTTTGAGATCAAACAAAACCTCATCACAGGCTTGAGCCAGCGGCAGCAAACGGCTGAATGCGGTATCGCCTGCGGTTTCAATCGCGGTGCGAATGCCTAACTGACGCAATCGCTGCAAAAATCGCGTCGCAAATTCTGCCTGCATCAATACTTCGCCACCGGACAGCGTGACACCGCCGCCTGATGCGCGAAAGAAGATTTCATCTTTCAACACGTCACGCTCAAGCTGTTCCAGCGTGACGTCGCGGCCAATATGTTCCCATGCGCCAGACGGGCACTCATCCGCATCCTGGCGGCAGCGAACGCAGCGCAGGCATTTACTCTCGCGGCGCACGGTTTCGATTCTGGGCGACAGAGATTCCGGGTTGGCGCACCACGGGCAGCGATGCGGGCAGCCTTTAAAAAAGACCACCGTGCGGATGCCCTGACCGTCGTTCAGCGAATAGCGCTGGATATTGAAGATGCGCGCCTTATCGGCGCGCATTTCAGTGACCTCACAGCTGATGCGCGGTGCGGCGGATGATGTCATCCTGAATCTCCTTCGACAGCTCAACAAAGAAGGCGCTGTATCCGGCCACGCGCACCACCAGCCCGGCAAAATCCTGCGGGCGCTGCTGGGCTTCGCGCAACATATCGGCGTTGACCACGTTGAACTGCACGTGCTGCAACTTCAGTTTGGTGAAGGCGAGAAGGAAATCAGAAAGTTTGCTGAGGCCGCTTTCGCCTTCCAGCGTCGCCGGGGTGAATTTCACGTTCAGCAGCGTCCCGTTCGATAGCAAATAGTTATCCAGTTTACTCACCGATTTCAGCACCGCCGTTGGCCCCTGACAATCCTGGCCCAACATGGGTGACAATCCGCCATCCGCCAGTTGCTCTCCGGCAAAACGGCCATCCGGCGTTGCGCCAACGACTGAACCCAGCGGCACGTGTGCGGAAACCGTATAGGAACCTGGTGTAAACTGACCGCCGCGCGGGTTGCGGTATTTTTCCACCTCTTTGCAGTAAAAACGCAGCAGATCGGCGCTGATATTGTCCACTTTATCAATATCGTTGCCGTATTTATCGAAACGGTTAATCAGGCGTGCGCGAACTTCTTTCCCTTCTGGTGTTTCGAAGTTGGCTTTCAGCACCGCCAGCAGTTCATCGAAGCTTATGCGTTTCTGGTCAAATACCATGCCTTTTAACGCGTGCAGCGAATCGCTCAGGTTGGCGATACCGATGCCCTGTACGCCGGAGAAGTTGTAGCGCGCACCGCCTTCAGTGATATCTTTGCCATTGACCATGCAGTCGCTGATAAACGATGAAAGCAGCGGCACAGGAGCCCAGTCGCGATGACCGATATCGCAAATATTGCTGCCTTCAACCATTAACTTGATGTAATGGCGGATCTTGTCGCGGATCTGCGCCTGCAAGCCCTCCCAGTTGATATCCGGATTGCCCTCATTTTCATGCAGCACGATTTCCATCACCTTCAACAGGTTAAACATGGCGATATCGTGCAGCCCGTAGGTGCGCCCTGGGATCGACAGCTCAACGCAGCCGACCACCGCGTAATCGCGCGCATCTTCCAGCGACACGCCACGGTTTAAAAACGCCGGAACCACCACTTCATCGTTAAAAATTTGCGGAATGCCGGTACCAAGGCGAATGGTCTCCGCGGTTTTACGCAGGAAAGGGCGATCGATCAGTTCATTGATGCGCACGCCAAGGTTTGGCTGTGGCAGGCGCACGCTCTGGTAAGCATCCAGACACATAAACGAAAGGGCGTTAACGGCGCTGCGGCCATTCTCGGTTAAACCACCGAGCAGTGCGGTATAGCCCGTCGGGAAACCAGCAAAATAGCGGGCGCTGCTGGTGGAACGTAGCAGCACGATGTCGTTACATTTCACCCACAGGGATTCCAGCAATTCGCGCAGCGTTTGCGCGTCAACGCCACGGTTGAGCGACGCCTGCCAGAAGGGCAGCATGTACTGATCGAAACGGCCCAGGGAAATGGAACTGGCGTTAGATTCGTATTGCAGAATGATGTTCATATACCAGAACAACTGGCACGCCTGATGGAAATCTTCCGGGCGCTGTTCGGCGTTATGGCGTGATGTCGCAGCGATAGAGAGCAGTTCCTGACGGCGCATGGCATCCTGGCACGCTGCGGCCAGCGTTTCGGCCAGTTCGGCATAGCGCAGGATATGACGTTGCGCGGCCTCCAGCACAATCAATACCGCGGCATAAAAATGATTTTCGGGCTGCCGATCGCAGTGCGTTTTCATCTCTGAAACCAGCGCGGCGAGGCCGTTATTCAGCAAGCGCGGGTAGTCGATAATGATATGACCCTGGCCTTTATCGGTCTGGTTAACGCTGAAAATCTGCGTACCAACAGCGGCTTTCACGTCATCGGTCATCTGGGCGTTAATGAAATCTTTCATCGACCGTTTTTCCCAGTACGGGAAAAGTTCTTCGCGATAGCAACGCTTGTCGTCGTCGCTGATGGCAAACCGATCCTGCGGACGCGTCGGGAACTGATCCAGCTCTTTGAGCAACCAGTAAGGATCCATTTCCGGTGACATAATCCCGGCGCGCGGCTTAATCGTGCGGTTACCGGCAATCAGTTCATCATCGCGAATGCTAATGGCGACATTGTCCAGAATGTGCGCGGTGGCTTTGGCGCGGCGAATCATCACCGGCTCGCCTTCTGTCTGGCGATGGCTTTCGGTGTAGAGCAGGGCGCGCTCAAGTGAAATTTCACGTGGGTGAGCGAAAAGGGCGTCTTTCAGGCGTTCAATGCGATGGGTCATGTGAATTGCTCCTCAGAACAGGTGATGCGTCTAAGGTAGGCAAATCAGGGGGGCGAAGACAGGAGACAATCTGGCGAAATACTGGATTATTGTACGCAGATTTTGAAAGTGAGATCTCTGTTTTGTCCTGCTTAATAAATAACAGCGCCGATGATTTGGCGCTGTTATTCCTGCGTATTTACGGCAGCAGTGCGTCTTTATCGATCCCCAGGCGCTTCATGCGCGACAGCAGCGTGGTGCGTTTCAGCCCCAGTCGTTGCGCCGCACCTTTTGGCCCAGCGACGACGCCGTTGGTCTCTTTCAGCACGCGGGTGATTAGCTGGAATTCATCTTCCCCGTCCATAGCGCAGGTCGCCGCAGGCGCGGTGGGTTCATCCGGGGTGATGGTTACTTCCGGCAGCGAAAGTTGCAGCACGCTGCCGCGCGTCAGCAGCACGGCGCGTTCAATCACGTTTTCCAGTTCACGGACGTTACCCGGCCACTCCATACGTTCCAGGGTGCGCAGAGTTTCCGCCGGAATGCTGTCGATATTGCGCCCCAGACGGCGGGCGATTTTAAAGGTGAAGGCTTTCACCAGCAGCGGAATATCTTCCGGGCGCTCGCGCAGCGGCGGCAGGTGGATCGGGAAGACGTTCAGGCGATAGTAGAGATCGCTACGGAATTCGCGATCGGTCACCATCTGTTTCAGATCGCGATTGGTGGCGGCGATCAGACGCACATCGGTGCGGATCAATTTATTGCTGCCGAGACGCTCAAACTCCTGCTCCTGTAATACGCGCAGCAGTTTTGGCTGAAGTTCCAGCGGCATGTCGCCGACTTCATCAAGGAACAGCGAGCTTTTATCGGCCAGTTCAAATCGGCCAATGCGTTGCGTATTCGCCCCGGTAAACGCACCGCGCTCGTGGCCAAAGAGATCGCTTTCCAGCAGCCCGGCAGGCATGGCGGCGCAATTCATTTTCACCATCCGGCGACCGTTACGGTTGCTGAGGTTGTGGATCGCGCGGGCAATCAGCTCTTTCCCGGTGCCGGTTTCCCCGAGGATCAGCACCGTGCTGTCGCTTTGCGCCACCATTTCAACCTGCTTAAGCACGCTGTACATGGCTTCGCTGCGACCAATGATTTCGCCGAACTCGCTTTCAACGTTGTTAAGCTGCTCGGTTAGCGCCAGGTTCTCATCCACCAGCCGCTCTTTCAGTCGATGAATTTCCTGATAGGCGAGAGCGTTATCTACCGCGATGGCCACGCGTTCGGCAATCTGACGCAATAGCTTAAGGTTGGTGGCGGTAAAGACTTTTTCATCGCACTGGGCAAGTTTCAGCACACCCAGCATGGTATTACCCGACATCAGCGGCAGCAGGCACAGAGTCTGGATCTGGTTATCCCACATGTCGAACAGCATGCGTTCATAGGGCGCGAGATTATCCTGCTCACGCAGGTTGAGCATCAGCATCTCTTTGCTTTTGAATACGCGCTCGGTCAGCGTACCGGCTTCACTCACTTCGCTCTGATCGTGAACCGGATCGTTCACATCCAGATAGTGTGTGGAGTAGATGTTCAGTTTGCCCTTGCGATTGCTGCGCAGCACGATGCTGATGGCGTCGATGCGAAAGTAGTAGTGGATCTCTTTGGCTACCGCACTCACCAGGTCATCCATATCCAGACGCGAGAGGACGGCGTTGGTAATGGCAACCAGAATGCGGAAGTTATCGCGCTCATGGCACAGCAAATCGTAATCGACATTGTTGGTGACCCGAGTCTGAATTTGCTCGGTCACCACGGCGACTATCTGGGTGAAAGTTTGCAGACGTTGGTACTCTTTTTCCGTCCATGGCTGGTCGGTGTCGCGAATAAATTCGCAGCCGCCGAAAATACGACCCTCTGCGGCGAGTGGCAACAGGCTGTAATGACCAAAAGGCGTATAGAGTTCGCTTGCGGCGAGCTGCGGCCAGGTTTCGCTGAATTCGTGATAGTCGCAGTGCAGGGCGTCCGGGCGCGAAAGCAGCCGACGCACCGGGCCGTTCGCCAGCAGGTTGTCGTCGTCCCAGGCAATGGGTTTCCCTGCTTCATGCGTCGCATGATAGCTGGCGCGGTGATTGCCCGCCTGCAGCAGTACGATGGCTGCCCGATCTGCCAGTGCAGATTGCTTTACCAGCCGCGTTAGCGTTTCGCTAAGCGCCGCCAGATCGGGTTGTTGCAGAAGTGTCCGGGTGATATCGAACAGCCCTTGCTGACCGAGATCGCCCATCGGTGTATACGACATTGATTAGCCCACAAACGTACCGTGAGGGTACGGAAAAAGAAAAAAGAGTAATGGCAGGGCGGAACCTGCTTTTTTGTCGGGTGGCGCTACGCTTACCCGACCTACAACGGCCAAACCGTCATGCCGGTGCATGGTGTCGGGGGCGCTACGCTTACCCGACCTACAACGGCCAAACCGTCATGCCGGTGCATGGTGTCGGGGGCGCTTCGCTTACCCGACCTACAACGGCCAAACTGTCATGCCGGTGCATGGTGTCGGGTGCGCTACGCTTACCCGACCTACAACGGCCAAACTGTCATGCCGGTGCATGGTGTCGGGTGCGCTACGCTTACCCGACCTACAACGGCCAAACCATCATGCCGGTGCATGGTGTCGGGGGCGCTTCGCTTACCCGACCTACAACGGCCAAACCATCATGTCCGACGAACGGTGCCGTGTGGCGCTGTGTTTACCCGTAGGCCGGGCAAGCGTAGCGCCCCCGGCATAATATTGGCACTCAGCAAATCCGCGGCAGCGGCTCGGCGTGCGGAAGATCGAGCGTGCGTTTCACGCCGTACAGCCCGGCGACGCGTACGCCTTTGCGTTCGGTCACTTCGCCAATGATCGCCGCATCGCGCCCCAGCGGATGCGCACGCAGCGCTTCCAGTACGGCTTCCGCCGCATCGCGCGTCACACCGATCACCAGTTTGCCTTCGTTGGCAAAGTTAAGCGCATCCAGCCCCAGCAGTTCGCACACGCCGCGCACCGCCTCTTTCAGCGGCAGTTTTTGCTCGTGCAATTCAATACCGAAACCGCTGGTGGCGGCATACTCATGCGCCACGGCATTCACGCCGCCACGGGTGGCATCGCGCAGTGCCTTCACGCCTGGAATATGACGTAGCGCCTGAATCAGTGGCGTCAGCACCGCACAGTCGCTCACCAGTTCGCCATCCAGCCCCATCTGCTCGCGAAGGTTAAGAATAGTCGCTCCGTGGTCGCCCAGGGTACCGCTCACCAATAATTGGTCGCCCGGCTGCAATTGCGCCGCCCCCCAGTGAATATCCGCCGGAATAGCCCCCATACCGGCGGTATTGATAAACAGTTTATCTGCCGCGCCGCGCGGCACCACTTTGGTATCGCCGGTCACAATAGCGATATCCGCCGCTTTCGCCGTGGCTGCCATGCTGTTCACCACCGCTTCCAGCGTCTCCATCGGCAGCCCTTCTTCGAGGATAAAGCCGCAGGAGAGGAAGCGTGGGATCGCACCGCTGACCGCGACATCATTCGCCGTGCCGCACACCGCGAGTTTGCCGATGTTGCCGCCGGGGAAGAAGAGCGGGTCGATAACGTAGCTGTCGGTGGAAAATGCCAGGCGGTCGCCCTGCGCGGTCAATGTTGCCAGCGACAAACGCGCCTGATCTTCCTGCTCCGCCAGCCACGGGTTGGCGAATGCCTGCATAAACAGGTCGCCAATCAACTGCTGCATTGCCTGGCCGCCACTACCGTGAGCGAGCTGAATACTTTTCATGCTTCTGATTCCTGACTGCGGTATTGATACCAGGCGGCGCAGGCTCCCTCGGAGGAAACCATCAGTGCGCCGAAGGCACTTTGTGGATTGCAGGTGTTGCCGAAAAGCGGGCATTGATGCGGTTTGCAGCGCCCGGTTAGCACGTCGCCGCAGCGCGCGCGTGGGTCATCACTTACATTTTGCGGCGCAGGTTTGAAGTGCGCTTCTGCATCAAATGATTGATATTTTTCGGTTAACTGCACGCCAGAGTCATTGATAAGCCCCAGACCGCGCCATTCGCTATCGCCTTTCACGGTAAACACGTCGGCGATAGCCACCTGTGCCAGCCGGTTGCCTTCATCGGGCACGACCCGGCGGTATTGATTCTCTACCTGAATGTTATCCGCTATTTTCTGCTCAACCAGCATGTTCACGCCTTGCAGTAGATCAATCGGTTCGAATCCAGCGACCACTAAGGGACGATGAAAATCGCTGGCGATGAATCCGTAGGCGTCAGTGCCGATGACCATGCTGACGTGGCCGGGCGCGAGGAACGCGTCGATGCCGTTGTCCGGTTGCTCCAGCAGGCTACGCAGCGTAGGAATGAGCGTGATGTGCTGACAGAAAAAGAAGAAGTTATCGATTTGCTGGATACGTGCTTGTTGCAGCGTAATGGCGGTCGCCGGCATGGTGGTTTCGAAGCCGAGGCCAAAGAACACTACTTTGCGATCCGGGTTCTGCTGTGCCAGTTTCAACGCGTCCATCGGCGAATAGATAATGCGCACGTCCGCGCCGCGCGATTTCGCCTGCATCAGCGAGCCATTTTTCCCCGGCACGCGCATCGCATCGCCAAAGGTGCAGAAAATGACTTCCGGATGGCTGGCGATTTCGATACAGCTATCAATGCGCCCCATCGGCAGCACGCATACCGGGCAGCCCGGCCCGTGGATAAACTCGATGTTATCCGGCAGAAGCTGATCGAGGCCGAATTTGAAAATGGCGTGGGTGTGGCCGCCGCACACTTCCATAATGCGCAGCGGGCGCGCGGCGGTGTAGTTCAGAAGCGCCGCACGAGATTTCAGATGCGCGATAAGCTGCATCACCTGCTCAGGGGCGCGATATTCATCAACGAAACGCATCAGTGCTCCTCGCCATACAGCAGCGCGCCGACGTCCGGCTCGACTTCAAACATGTTGTGTAGCGCCGCGAGGGTGTCGCGGGCTTCTTCTTCGTTAATGATGCTCATGGCGAAGCCGACGTGCACCAGCACCCACTGGCCGATGCGCGACTGGCCCTGTTCATCCACTGCGCCAACCAGCGTCAGGTCAACGTCGCGCTTTACGCCGCTGACTTCCACTTTCGCCTGCACGCCATCAATGGCGCAGATTTGCCCCGGAATGCCTATGCACATCGCTGTGCCTCCAGCCAGTTTAGCCAGGTGTCCATGCCTTCGCCGCTGGTGGCGGAGATCAGCAGCACTTCAATGTTCGGATTCACTTCACGGGCGTAAGCGATGCACTTTTCAACGTCGAAGTTGAGGTACGGCAACAGGTCAACTTTATTGAGCAGCATGATAGACGCGGCGGCAAACATATGCGGATATTTGAGCGGTTTGTCTTCGCCTTCAGTAACCGACAGTACGGCGACTTTGTGTTTTTCACCCAGATCAAAACTTGCCGGGCACACCAGGTTGCCGACGTTTTCGATAAACAGAATACCGTGATTATCCAGCGGCAGACGCGGCGCAGCATCGGCGATCATCTGCGCGTCGAGGTGGCAACCTTTCCCGGTGTTGACCTGAATGGCCGGTGTGCCGGTGGCGCGAATACGCGCGGCATCGTTCACCGTTTGCTGATCGCCTTCAATAACGGCGCAAGGCACCTTGTCTTTCAGGCGCATCAGGGTTTCGGTGAGCAGGGTGGTTTTACCGGAGCCAGGGCTGGATACCAGGTTCAGCACTAACAGTTCACGGGCGGCAAAGCGTGCGCGGTTACGCGCGGCGAGCTGGTTGTTTTTATCCAGCACGTCAATTTCGACTTCCAGCATGCGACGCTGGCTCATGCCCGGCGCGTGGGTTCCCGCTTCGCCGTGACCGTAATGCAGGTCGCCGTTGTCGGCACGCGTTGGTTCGAATTGCTGGGTTTTCACGCCCGTAATGGTCATTGCTGGCCGTGCAGCAGAGGCGAAAGGCGCACTGCGAAACGGCGAGTGCGGGTTATGTTCGTCTCCCTCTATATAGAGGTTACCTTCTCCACAACCACAGGTGGTACACATAGCTTACTCCTGGTCTATTTCAATTCGCTGAATCTGTAAACCGTCATCCGCCACAATGTGCAGGTCGTTACTTTGGCATTGCGGGCAGCGGCGCACGTGAACGGAGAGTAACTGAACATATTGCTGGCACTTTTCGCACCAGCACTCCGCCTCTTGTTCTTCGACGTGTAATTTACATCCTTCAGCTAACGTGCCGCGGCATACCAGATCAAAACAAAAGGTCATTGCGCTGGTTTCGACGCAGGAAAATGCGCCAACTTTGAGCCAGACCCCGGTTACGCGTTTCGCGCCGTGCTGGGTGGCCTGCTGTTCGACGATTTCCAGCGCCCGCTGGCAGAGCGTAATTTCGTGCATAACGCCTCCGAGATTTCATTGACCCGGTTAATGCAATAACGATGCCAGAGATGAGAACTGATGCATTTGTACTGTCGATGACAGTGTCAAACTGACGAAATGACATGTCACTATTTAGTATGTGGATATTTAAATTCCTTATCTATCAATGAATTAAAAACTGGCATGGAACGTGCTTATCAGGGTGAGTCTCTATCAACCGGGTAACCTGACATGACAATTTGGGAAATTAGCGAAAAAGCTGACTTCATCGCCGATCGACACCATCGCCAACAGGAACAGTGGCGTATTTACTGCAACTCGCTGGTTCAGGGGATCACGCTCTCGAAAGCGCGCCTGCATCACGCGGTGAACTGCGCACCGGATAAGGACCTCAGCTTTGTACTGTTCGAACACTTCGTGCTTTCCGTGAGCCTGGTCGGCGGCTTCAACAGCCACACCATCGAATACACCGTCGAAACGCGCGACGGACAAGACAAAAAATGTATTGCCCGCGCAGAGTTAAACACCGACGGCACCGTGGATAACGGCGTCAAATGCCGCGACCGCGAGCAGGTGCTGGAACACTATCTGGAAAAAATCGCCCCGGTTTATGACGCCCTGTATGCCGCGCTGGAAAGCGACAGCCCGGTGACGTTCAACCCGCTGGCGCAAAGCGCGAATACGGCCAAAGTGGCCTGAAGTACCGGTGTGTCGACAGGTGTCGAAATGACACTTGCTCTGCATGATTTCGTCAAAAATGACTGTCACCTGAGGAAGACCTGGTGAACCGTTTTGTAATTGCTGACTCAAGCGTCTGTATTGGCTGCCGCACCTGCGAAGCCGCCTGTTCCGAGACGCATCGCCAGCATGGATTGCAGTCCATGCCGCGTCTGCGCGTAATGCGCAATGAAAAAGAATCTGCCCCGCAGATGTGCCACCACTGTGAAGACGCGCCGTGCGCCACCGTTTGTCCGGTGAACGCCATCAACCGCGTCGACGGCGCGGTACAGCTCAACGAGAGCCTGTGCGTAAGCTGTAAACTGTGCGGTATCGCCTGCCCGTTTGGGGCGATTGAATTCTCTGGCAGCCGTCCGCTGGATATTCCGGCCAATGCCAATACCCCGAAAGCGCTCCCTGCGCCGCCTGCGCCTGCGCGTGTGAGCACGCTGCTCGACTGGGTGCCGGGCGTTCGCGCCATCGCCGTGAAATGCGATTTGTGCAACTTCGACGAAGAAGGCCCGGCCTGCGTACGAACCTGCCCAACTAAAGCGCTGCATCTGGTCAATAACATGGATATTGCTCGCGTCAGCAAACGCAAACGCGAACTGACCTTTAATACCGACTTAGGCGATCTGTCGCTGTTGCAGAGCATGCAGGAAGGAGAGGCGAAATGAGCGTGATGTCGTTAATTGATAGTGCAGTCGCCTGGTTTGCCGCGGCGGCGGTGCTCGCTTTTCTGCTGTCGTTCAATAAACCGCTGAGCGGCTGGGTTGCCGGTATTGGCGGCGCGGTCGGCAGTGCCTGTACGGCGCTGGCGGGGTTTAGCGTATTAACGCACACTCAGCCGATTGCCGGGGTGCTCCCGCTGGTCGGTCATCGCGTGCTGGCAACGCCGCTGAATTCCATCTGGCTGATTGCTTTTGGCCTGTGTGGTCTGTTTATCAGCCTGTTTAATATTACCTGGCACCGTCATCCGCAGGCGAAAGCCAACGGTTGGCTGATGAACATTCTTATGGCTGCGGCGGTTTGCGCCACGGTGGCGGATAACCTCGGTTCGCTGGTCGTTATGGCGGAAATCATGGCCCTGTGTGGCGCGTTCCTGACCGGTTGCGCCACCTCCGGCAAACTGTGGTTTGCACTGGGGCGCCTGGGCACGATTCTGCTGGCGATCGCCTGCTGGCTGCTGTGGCAGCGTTACGGCTCACTGGAATTCTCGGTACTGAATGAACGGACTCAACTTCTGCCGCTGGGCTCGGATATCTGGGTACTCAGCGTACTGGGCTTCGGCCTGCTGGCGGGGATTATTCCGCTGCATGGTTGGGTGCCGCAGGCGCATGCTAATGCCAGCGCACCGGCTGCGGCGCTGTTCTCCGCCGTGGTGATGAAAGTGGGTTTACTCGGCATTCTGACCGTCTCGCTGATTGGCGTGAATCAACCGCTGTGGTGGGGCATTGCCCTACTGGTTTTGGGAATGATCACCGCATTTGTTGGCGGCCTTTATGCGCTGATGGAACACAATATTCAGCGTCTGCTGGCGTACCACACGCTGGAAAATATCGGCATCATTCTGCTTGGCCTTGGCGCGGGGGTCACCGGTATTGCGCTGCAACAGCCGGTGCTGGTGGCGCTCGGTTTAACCGGTGGTCTCTATCACCTGGTAAACCACAGCCTGTTTAAAACCACGCTGTTTCTCGGCGCGGGCGCGGTGTGGTATCGCACCGGGCATCGCGATATCGAAAAACTGGGCGGTATCGGCAAAAAAATGCCGGTTATCTCCATTGCCATGCTGGTTGGCCTGATGGCGATGGCTGCGCTGCCGCCGCTGAACGGCTTCGCGGGCGAATGGGTTATCTATCAATCCTTCTTCAAACTGAGCGCCAGCGACCTGTTTATTGGCCGTCTGTTAGGGCCGCTGCTGGCGGTAGGCCTCGCCATTACCGGCGCACTGGCGGTGATGTGTATGGCGAAAGTCTATGGCGTTACCTTCCTCGGCGCACCGCGTACTAAAGAGGCGGAAAACGCCTGCTGCGCACCATTGCTGATGGGCGTGAGCACCGCTGCGATGGCGCTGCTGTGTGTCGTGGGTGGCGTTGCGGCACCGTGGTTGCTGCCGCTGCTGACCTCTGCCGTGCCGCTGCCGCTGCAGACCGCGAGCACCGTGGTATCTCAGCCAATGATCACCTTGCTGCTGATTGCCTGCCCGCTGCTGCCGTTCATCATCATGCTTATCTTCAAAGGCGACCGCCTGCCGAACCGTGCACGCGGTGCGGCGTGGGTGTGTGGCTATGACCATGAACAATCGATGGTGGTGACCGCTCACGGTTTTGCTATGCCGGTGAAAGAAGCCTTTGCCGTGGTGCTGAAACTGCGCGACTGGCTGAACCCGGTGCGTCTGGTGCCGGGCTGGCAGAGCGCCAGTGCACCTGCGCTGCTGCGCGGTGTGGCATTTATTGAGCTTGCCGTGCTGGTGGTGATTGTGATTTCGCGAGGAGCCTGAGAATGACCGTTTTCTTTGCATTACTGCAGGCGCTGGTGCTGTTTGCCGCGGCGCCGCTGCTGTCCGGCATTACCCGCGTGGCCCGCGCGCGTATGCATAACCGCCGTGGGCCGGGGGTGTTGCAGGAGTATCGCGACATTATCAAACTGCTGGGCCGCCAGAGCGTCGGGCCGGATGCGTCCGGTTGGGTCTTCCGCCTGACGCCGTTTGTGATGGTGGGCGTGATGCTGACCATTGCCACCGCGTTGCCAGTGGTAACGGTGGGCTCGCTGATGCCGTCTCTGGGCGATCTCATCACCCTGATTTATCTGTTCGCCATTGCCCGTTTCTTCTTTGCCATCGCTGGGCTGGATACCGGTAGTCCATTCACCGCTATCGGCGCAAGCCGTGAAGCGATGCTCGGCGTGCTGGTGGAGCCGATTCTGCTGCTTGGCCTGTGGGTTGCCGCGCTGGTGGCAGGGTCTACGCACATCAGCAATATCGCGAACACCGTTTATCACTGGCCTGTTTCTCACACCCTGCCGCTGCTGCTGGCCCTGTGCGCCTGCGCATTTGCCACCTTTATCGAAATGGGCAAATTGCCGTTCGACCTGGCTGAAGCAGAGCAGGAGTTGCAGGAAGGGCCGTTGACCGAGTACAGCGGTAGCGGATTTGCGGTGCTGAAGTGGGGTATTAGCCTGAAACAACTGGTGGTGCTGCAAATGTTCGTCGGCGTCTTTATCCCATGGGGCCAGATGACCAGCTTCAGCGTTGGCGGCCTTGTGCTGGCACTGGTGGCGGCGGTCGTCAAACTGGTGGTCGGCGTACTGGTTATCGCCCTGTTCGAAAACAGCATGGCGCGTCTGCGTTTTTGTGCCACGTCTCGCGTCACCTGGGCGGGTTTTGGTTTTGCGTTTTTAGCTTTCGTCTCCTTGCTGGCGGCGTGATTAAGAGAGTTTGAGCATGTCTGAAGAAAAAATCGGTCAACACTATCTCGCTGCACTGCATCAGGCTTTCCCCGGCGTGGTGCTGGATGAAGCCTGGCAGACGAAAGATCAGCTCACTGTTACGGTGAAGGTGAACTACCTGCCGGAAGTGGTGGAGTTTCTTTACTACAAACAGGGCGGCTGGCTGTCGGTGCTGTTCGGCAATGACGAACGTAAGCTGAACGGTCACTACGCGGTTTACTATGTGCTGTCGATGGAGCAGGGCACTAAGTGCTGGGTCACCGTGCGCGTCGAAGTCGACCCCAACACGCTGGAATATCCGTCCGTGACGCCGCGCGTGCCTGCCGCCGTGTGGGGCGAGCGTGAAGTGCGCGACATGTACGGGTTGATTCCGGTTGGCCTGCCGGATGAACGCCGCCTGGTACTGCCGGATGACTGGCCGGACGAACTCTATCCGCTGCGTAAAGACAGCATGGATTACCGTCAGCGCCCGGCCCCGACCACGGATGCGGAAACCTACGAGTTCATCAACGAACTGGGCAGCAAGAAAAACAACGTGGTGCCGATTGGCCCGCTGCATGTGACCTCCGATGAACCGGGCCATTTCCGCCTGTTCGTTGACGGTGAAAACATTATTGACGCCGACTACCGCCTTTTCTATGTCCACCGTGGCATGGAGAAACTGGCGGAAACTCGTATGGGCTACAACGAAGTCACCTTCCTGTCGGATCGTGTATGCGGTATCTGCGGCTTCGCCCACAGCACGGCGTACACCACCTCCGTTGAGAATGCGATGGGCATCGTGGTGCCGGAACGTGCGCAGATGATCCGCGCCATTCTGCTGGAAGTGGAACGCCTGCACTCGCACCTGCTGAACCTCGGCCTGGCCTGCCACTTCACCGGGTTTGACTCCGGCTTTATGCAGTTCTTCCGCGTGCGTGAAACCTCCATGAAAATGGCGGAAATCCTCACCGGCGCGCGTAAAACCTACGGCCTGAACCTGATTGGCGGTATTCGTCGCGATCTGCTGAAAGATGACATGATCCAGACCCGTCAGCTCGCGCAGCAGATGCGCCGCGACGTACA
Source organism: Pseudocitrobacter faecalis (assembly GCA_003315335.1). Taxonomy (GTDB): domain Bacteria; phylum Pseudomonadota; class Gammaproteobacteria; order Enterobacterales; family Enterobacteriaceae; genus Pseudocitrobacter; species Pseudocitrobacter faecalis. The sequence goes on along the minus strand of QNRL01000003.1, from coordinate 154,484 downwards.
GGAGCTTGTGCATATGCTCCTCAGCACGCCGAACATGGAACAGCGCACCGTGGGCATTGGTCGTCTTGACCCGGAGATCGCCCGCGACTTTAGTAACGTTGGCCCGATGGTTCGTGCCAGCGGACACGCCCGCGACACCCGCGCCGATCACCCGTTTGTCGGTTACGGCCTGCTGCCAATGGAAGTGCACAGTGAGCAGGGTTGTGACGTGATTTCGCGCCTGAAAGTGCGTATCAACGAAGTCTTCACCGCACTGAACATGATTGACTACGGTCTGGATAACCTGCCGGGCGGCGCGCTGGCGGTGGAAGGTTTTACCTACATTCCGCATCGCTTCGCCCTCGGTTTCTCTGAAGCACCACGTGGTGATGATATCCACTGGAGCATGACCGGCGACAACCAGAAACTCTACCGCTGGCGCTGCCGTGCCGCGACCTACGCCAACTGGCCGACCCTGCGCTACATGCTGCGCGGTAACACCGTTTCCGATGCGCCGCTGATCATCGGTAGCCTCGACCCTTGCTACTCCTGTACCGACCGCATGACCGTGGTTGATGTGCGTAAGAAGAAAAGCAAAGTGGTGCCGTACAAAGAACTTGAGCGCTACAGCATCGAGCGTAAAAACTCGCCGCTGAAATAAGGAATCGCCATGTTTACCTTTATCAAAAAAGTGATCAAAACCGGTACGACCACCTCGTCGTATCCGCTGGAGCCGCTGCCGGTTGATAAAAACTTCCGTGGCAAACCGGAACATAACCCGCAGCAATGTGTTGGCTGTGCGGCCTGCGTGAACGCGTGCCCGTCTAACGCGCTGACGGTAGAAACGGATTTAGCCACCAATCAACTGGCGTGGCAATTCAACCTGGGCCGCTGTATTTTCTGCGGCCGCTGTGAAGAAGTCTGCCCAACGGCGGCGATTAAACTGTCGCAGGAGTACGAACTGGCGGTGTGGAAAAAAGAGGACTTCTTACAGCAGTCCCGCTTCGACATCTGTAACTGCCGCATTTGCCAGCGTCCGTTCGCGGTGCAAAAAGAGATCGACTACGCCATTGCTGTCCTCAAGCACAACGGCGACAGCCGCGCGGAGAAACATCGCGAAAGCTTCGAAACCTGCCCGGAATGCAAACGCCAGAAATGCCTGGTGCCGTCCGACCGTATTGAACTGACTCGCCATATGAAAGAGGCCAGCTGATGAGTGCTTTATTAGGCCCACGTGATGATAACGGCATGCCGGTGCCGATGACGGTGGAAGAGTCCATCGCCAGTATGAAAACGGCGTTACTGAAAAACATCAAACGTTCCGCGTATGTTTACCGCGTCGACTGCGGCGGCTGCAACGGCTGCGAAATCGAGATTTTCGCTACGCTTTCACCGCTGTTTGACGCAGAACGCTTCGGCATTAAAGTTGTGCCGTCGCCGCGTCATGCGGACATCCTGCTGTTTACTGGCGCAGTCACCCGCGCTATGCGTTCCCCGGCACTGCGCGCCTGGCAATCGGCGCCAGACCCGAAAATCTGTATCTCTTACGGTGCCTGCGGCAACAGCGGCGGTATCTTCCACGACCTGTACTGCGTCTGGGGCGGCACCGACAAAATCGTGCCCGTGGATGTTTACATCCCTGGCTGCCCGCCGACGCCTGCTGCCACGCTGTATGGCTTCGCGATGGCGCTCGGTCTGCTTGAGCAAAAAATCCACGCCCGCGCGCCGGGTGAACTGGATGCACAACCGGCGGAACTGCTGCACGCGGATATGAACCAACCGCTGCGCGTACGTATCGATCGCGCCGCGCGCCGTCTGGCGGGCTATCGCTATGGCCGCCAGATTGCAGACGATTATATGCGTCTGCTGGGGCAGGGCGATCACCAGGTTCAGCGCTGGCTGGAAGCCGAAAGCGACCCACGCCTGACCGAAATTGTCGGCCAGCTTAATCATGTTGTGGAAGAGGCGCGTATCCGATGAGCGAAACGGTGGTGTTCAGTCAACTGAGCCGTAAATTTATTGATGAGAACGATGCAACGCCGTCTGAGGCGCAGCAGGTTGTCTATTACAGCCTGGCGATTGGCCACCACCTCGGGGTGATCGACTGCCTCGAAGCCGCGCTGACCTGCCCGTGGGATCAATACCTGGCATGGATTGCTACCCTTGAAGAGGGCAGCGTCGCGCGGCGCAAAATGGAAGGTGTGCCGAAGTACGGTGAAATCGTTATCGACAGTAATCACGTCTCTATGCTCGCGAACGCGTTTGATAAAGCGCGCGCGGTGCAAACGGCGCAGCAGAAGGAATGGAGCGAAGCGATGCTCGGTATGCTGCACGCGATTTATCAGGAAAGTGCGATTTATTTGATGGTCCGGAGGCTTCGTGACTGACGTATTACTTTGCGTAGGCAACAGCATGATGGGCGACGATGGTGCAGGCCCGCTGCTCGCCGAAATGTGCGCCGCCGCGCCGAAAGGCAACTGGGTGGTGATTGACGGCGGCAGTGCGCCGGAAAACGACGTCTTCGCCATTCGCGAACTGCACCCGGAACGTCTGCTAATTGTCGATGCCACCGACATGGGGCTTAACCCTGGTGAAATCCGCATTATCGACCCGGATGACATCGCCGAGATGTTTATGATGACCACCCACAATATGCCGCTGAACTACCTGGTCGATCAGCTCAAAAAGGATGTTGGCGAGGTGATTTTCCTCGGCATTCAACCGGATATTGTTGGTTTCTATTACCCAATGACTCAGGCAATAAAAGACGCGGTAGAAGTGGTTTATCAACGGCTGGAGGGCTGGGAAGGCAACGGCGGATTTGCGCAGTTAGAGGCCGAGGAGTAACAATGCCGGATGGCGGCTGCGCCTTATCCGGCCTACCAATCTATGCCATACCGTAGGCCGGATAAGCGTTAGCGCCATCCGGCACTGCTGTTACCTTACATTCTCCCAGTTTCTTGTAATTACCCCCTTGTGTCAGCAATAAAAATCGCACGATTTTAGTGTGACTTTGTGTTACTCAGGATATATGCTGAGTGAGACTTTGTTGCACTCATCGGAGGAAATATGCCGTTAACAAAACTCAGGCAGCAGGGCGGGGCGGTTGTGGTCACCATCCCCGGCGAAATTGCATCGCTGATGGGGTGGGTGGTGGGCACCATGCTCAATGTAAAAGCGCATGGCGACACGGTCAGCATCACGCCTGCAAAGCGTCGGGCCAGAGGGCGTCGCTCGGTTGCTGAAATTCTGGATGGCATCGATGAAAACGAAATTGCCAGCCTCAACCAGTCATTAGCCGATGATTTAGCTGATACTCCGAAGGGCAAGGAGAAAATTTAATGGCGCAGGGAAAGCGGATTCCGGCAAAGGGAGAAATCTGGCACGTAAACGGCGATCCGGTAGAGGGGCATGAATTTAAAGGTGCGCACTACTATCTGGTTCTTTCAGAAAAAAAACTGGTCGCCGCTTTAGGTACGGCGGTATGCCTACCAATTACCAGCGGTGGCGGTCTGGCACGCTCGAAAGCGGTAACAGTCTGGCTGGATGGTGATAGCACGGATACCGGAAAAATCACCGGGGTGGTTTTATGTTATCAGCTCCGCGCCCTTGATTTGCTGGAGCGTAAAGCACGTTATGCCTCAACCGTTTCGCCCTGGGTGATGGATGAAATTCTCGGTATGGTCGTGGATTTAATTGATCCTCAGTAGCCGGGTTTTCTCCCTCTCCCTGTGGGAGAGGGCCGGGGTGAGGGGTTATCCCAAATCTTCCCCGTTACTCGCAATCACCTTCTTATACCACCAGAACGATTTTTTGCGCGTGCGGGCCAGTGTGCCGTTGCCTGCGTCGTCGCGGTCGACATAGACAAAACCGTACCGTTTGCTCATTTCGCCTGTTGAGGCCGCCACCAGGTCGATACAGCCCCAACTGGTATAGCCAATAACCGGAATGCCGTCCCCAATTGCCTCGCCCATCGCGCGGATATGTTCGCGCAAATAGCTGATGCGGTAGTCGTCGTTAATCTCGCCCTGCGCGTTCACTTCATCTTTCGCGCCCAGCCCGTTTTCCACCAGGAACAGCGGCTTCTGGTAGCGGTCGTACATCATATTCATGGTGATGCGCAGCCCCAGCGGGTCGATACCCCAGCCCCATTCGCTGGCCTGGATGTACGGGTTTTTCAGCGATTTCACAATGTTCGCCGCGTTGGTGTTATTGGCGTTCATGTCGGCAGACGCGCAGCGAGAGGCGTAGTAGCTGAACGACACGAAATCGACGGTATTTTTCAGGATCGCGTCATCGCCCTCGGCTTTCTCAATTACCACGCCTTTTTCGCGGAACACGCGGGCGGAGTAAGAGGGGTATGCCCCGCGCGCCTGTACATCAATAAAGAACAGGTTTTCGCGGTCTTTCTCCAGCGCCATCCACACATCTTCCGGCTTGCAGGAGTAAGGGTAGAAATTGCCGCCCGCCAGCATGCAGCCCACCTGGTTTTGCGGGTTAACCTCATGGGCGATTTTGGTGGCTAACGCACTGGCGATAAGTTCATGGTGTGCCGCCTGATACTTCACCTGATCCTGATTTTCACCTTCTTCAAACACCAGCCCGGCACCGGAGAAGGGGCTATGCAGCATAATGTTGATTTCATTGAAGGTGAGCCAGTATTTTACCAGCCCGTCAAACGCTTCAAAGCAGGTGCGCGCGTAGCGAGTGAAGAACTCGACCATTTTGCGGTTGCGCCACGAGCCGTACTCTGTCACCAGATGCATCGGCACATCGAAGTGGCACAAGGTGACCAGCGGTTCGATGCCGTACTTTTTGCACTCTTCAAATACCGCGCGATAAAACGCAATGCCTTCCGCGTTGGGGGTCAGCTCATCGCCGTTCGGGTAGAGTCGCGCCCAGGCAATGGAGGTGCGAAATACGGTAAAGCCCATTTCGGCCATCAGGGCGATATCTTCTTTGTAGCGATGATAAAAATCGGTCGCCTGATGGCTGGGGTAAAACTCATCGTCACGCAGAGTAAAGCGTTTTTCCAGGCCCAGTTTGACCGGCAGGCGATTCGCGCCATGCGGGATCATATCGACCGTCGTCAGGCCTTTACCGCCTTCAAGATAGGCCCCTTCACACTGGTTGGCGGCCAGTGCGCCGCCCCATAAAAATCCTTGCGGAAATGTCGACATGCGTTTCCTCGTTAAATGTTATGTGATTCAGACGGATGCTGGTGCTGCGGCCTGACGCGTGCGGGCATCGGCGGCGGCCTCTTCGACCGGGATATCTTCAAAGCCGAGGAGCAGGGTCAGAATAAAGGAGAGCACCACTGCCAGCGCCATCACGCCAAAGACCCACACAATGGTCATCGGATTCGCGGGGTCAAAGAACTGCACGCTGGTGAACAGGCCAGGAGCCGCCATTGAGTGGCTGGCAAGCCCGGCAATCCCTGCAACGGCACCGCAGATAAAGCCGCTGATCAGGCTGGCGATTAACGGACGCTTCAGCCTGACCGCCACGCCGTACAGCGCCGGTTCAGAGATGCCCGCCAGAATGGCAGACGCCGCCGCAGCCAGCGCCGTCTGGCGCAGCTCCGGATTTTTGGTTTTCCACGCCACCGCCAGCGATGAGCCGCCCAGCGACAGGTTCGCGCCGATTTCCGACGGCATCACCATTCCCTCTTTACCCGTTTCAGCGATGGTTTGAATAATGGTGGGCGTAAAGACGCGGTGCATCCCGGTCATCACCAGCAGCGGCCAGAGCGCACCCATAATGGCGACGGACAGCCAGCCCAGATAACCGTGAATGGTGTAAACCAGCGCAGAAATGCCGCTACCGATCCAGATACCAATCGGGCCGATAAGCAGGATCGCCAGCGGGGCCGCAATCAGCACAATCAGCATCGGTTTGAGGAAGTTTTTCGTTACCGCCGGGGTGATGCGATCCACCCAGCGTTCGATGTACGACAGGCACCAGGTCATCACCAGCGCCGGAATAACCGTATAGGTATATTTCACCGCCGTGACCGGCACGAAGGCGAATTCTACGTGCTCGCCCTGCGCGGCTTTCGCCATCAGTTCGATAAAGCTTGGGTGCACCAGCACGCCTGCAATGGCGATGGCCAGCGACATGTTGGTTTTGAATTTCACGGCGGCAGAGGCGGCGACCATCAGCGGCAGGAAGAAGAACGCGCCGTCGCCGATCACCGTCAGGATAGTCAACGTCGGCGTACCTTTGGTCAGCACGCCGGACATTTCGAGGATCATCGCCAGCAGCTTGACCATCGATCCGCCGATAATCGCCGGGATCAGCGGCGACATGGTGCCGATCAGTGCGTCGAGGATCCCCGCGCCGATGCGCTTGAGGGTGACCTTCGGTTTTCCCGCGGGTTCGGCGGGTTGCATGTTCTCCGGCAGCAAACTCACGACTTCCCGATATGCCTGAGAAACGGTGTTGCCGATGATCACCTGGCACTGGTTATCGCTGCGCACCACGCCGAGTACGCCGCTCAGGCTTTTCAGCGCGGGACTATCGACCAATGCGTCGTCTTTCAGTACAAAGCGCAAACGCGTCATGCAGTGGGTCACCGCGCTGATGTTATTGACGCCGCCCAGTAAATCGACGATGGACTTCGCCAGTGCCGCATAGTTTTTGGACATCGGAATCTATCCTGTTTTTATCTGTAGGGGACTCATCGCCATGCGATGAAACGTTGCATAGGAAACCGGTTCCACAAAATCATGAAGAGTTTCACAATCACTGGCAAGAGAGTAAAAATTCATTTTTTAAATTTGTGATTGAGATCGCCATGAACGGCAAAAGCTGAAAAAGGGCGGTGGCTGAAGTACACTGCTGCCCATCATTTTTGACGAGGGAAGCGAAATGGCGACGATGCTGGAGGTGGCAAAGCTGGCTGGCGTGTCGAAAGCGACGGTCTCACGCGTGCTGACCGGCAACGGCTATGTGGGTCAGGAAACCAAAGACCGGGTATGGCAGGCGATTGAAGAGTGCGGCTATCGTCCTAATCTGCTGGCGCGTAATCTGGCGACCAAACGCACCCAGACGCTGGGGCTGGTGGTCACCAATACCCTGTATCACGGCGTCTATTTCAGCGAGCTGCTGTTTCACGCTGCGCGGATGACGGAAAATCAGGGCCGCCAGTTGATCCTCGCTGATGGTAAACACAGCGCGGAAGAGGAGCGGGCGGCGATTCAGTATCTGCTCGATATGCGCTGCGACGGCATCATTATCTACCCGCGTTTTCTCAGCGTTGACGAAATCGACGAACTTATTCAGCAGCATGAACAGCCGGTGCTGGTGCTCAACCGTCGCCTGCGTCGTAACCTCAGCCACTGCGTTTACTGCGACCAGGCGCGTACCAGCCAGAATGCGGTGGAAAAGCTGATTCAACAGGGGCATCGCGATATCGCGTTTATCACCGGGTCGCTTGATTCGCCAACCGGCATTGAACGCTTGTCAGGCTACAAAGCCGCTCTGGCTGAACACAATATCCCACTGCAAGATGCGCTGATTGTCGATGGGAAATGGACGCCAGCGACCGGTTCGGCGGGTGTCGATACGCTGCTTGATCGCGGCGTTAGCTTTAGCGCGCTGGTTGCCAGTAACGATGACATGGCCATCGGGGCGATGAAACAGCTACAGTCGCGCGGTTTACGCGTGCCGGAGCAGGTTTCCGTCGTCGGTTTTGATGATATCGCGCTCGCGCCTTACATGATGCCTTCGCTCTCAAGCGTTAAAATCCCGGTGACAGAGATGATTCAGGAGATTATCCATCGCCTGATTTTCATGCTCGACGGCGGCGAGTTCAAACCTCAACCTTCCTTCCTCGGCGAGCTTATCGCGCGCGACTCTCTGGGCGCAGGCCCGCAGGGTTAATCTCGTCACCTGTCATCGTCACTCGTGACGATGACAGGGTTAGACACAGCGCTTCAAATAAAAAATCCTTAATAAACAGTAAAATAAAAGTTGGCGCGAATAATGCATTCTCCAGCTCATTCATTGTCATTGCTGGAGAATTTGATGAACCGTTTCATCATTGCAGATGCGAGTAAATGTATAGGCTGCCGGACATGCGAAGTGGCATGCGTGGTCAGCCACCAGGCCGAACAGGATTGCGCCGCGCTGACGCCGGAATCTTTCCTGCCGCGTATTCATGTCATTAAAGGCGTAAATGTCTCGACCGCGACCGCGTGCCGCCAGTGCGAAGACGCGCCGTGTGCGAATGTGTGCCCGAACGGGGCAATTCGCCGCGAAAAAGGTTTTGTGCATGTGATGCAGGAACGCTGCATCGGCTGCAAAACCTGCGTCGTGGCCTGCCCGTATGGTGCGATGGAAGTGGTGGTGCGCCCGGTTGTACGCAACAGCGGCGCGGGCCTCAACGTGCGTGCCGAAAAAGCGGAAGCCAACAAGTGTGACCTTTGCTTCCACCGCGAGCAAGGCCCGGCCTGTATGGAAGCCTGCCCGACCCACGCGATTTTCTGCGTTGACCGCGACAAGCTTGAGCAAATCAGCGCCGAGAAACGTCGCCGCGCTGCGCTCGATACGTCGATTTCCCTGTCGTTTTAATGATCCTCCGTTTCACTTTTAACAGGTCTGTTACTGATGAAAAAAATTACAAGTGTTTGTCCGTATTGTGGTGCTGGCTGCAAACTGAAGCTGGTTGTCGATAACAATAAAATCATCCGCGCGGAAGCGGCCGATGGAAAAACTAACCAGCATGAACTGTGCCTGAAAGGCTATTACGGCTGGGATTTCCTGAACGACACCAAACTGCTGACGCCGCGCCTGACGCAGCCGATGATCCGCTATGAAAAAGGCGGCAAACTGACGCCAGTGAGCTGGGATGAAGCCATCAGCTATACGGCAAAACGCTTAGGCGAGATCAAAGCGAAATACGGCCCGCGCGCCATTATGACCACCGGGTCATCGCGCGGTACCGGGAATGAAACCAACTATGTGATGCAAAAATTTGCGCGCGGCGTGCTCAATACCAATAACGTCGATTGCTGCGCGCGTGTCTGCCACGGGCCTTCCGTCGCAGGCTTGCAGGAAGCGCTCGGCAACGGCGCGATGAGTAACTCCATCGAAGACATTGAAAACTCAAGCTGTCTGCTGGTCTTTGGCTACAACTGCGCCGATTCGCACCCTATCGTGGCGCGTCGCGTGATTAAAGCAAAAGAGAAAGGCGCGAAAATTATCGTCTGCGACCCGCGTCGCATTGAAACCGCGCGTATCGCCGACCAGCATCTGCAAATCAATAACGGCTGCAACATGGCGCTGGTGAATGCGTTTTCCCATGTGCTGCTGGAAGAAAATCTCTACGACAAAGAATACGTTGCGCGCTACACCACCGGTATCGACGAGCTGCGTGAAATCGTGAAAGATTACGCGCCGGAAGCGGTGGAAGCGCTGACCGGCGTGACGGCACAACAGATTCGTCAGGCGATGCGTACCTACGCGGCGGCACCCAGCGCCACCATTATGTGGGGCATGGGCGTCACCCAGTTTGGTCAGGCCGTGGATGTGGTTAAAGGGCTGGCGACGCTTGCGCTGCTCACCGGTAACCTGGGCCGCGAACATGTTGGCGTCGGCCCGGTGCGCGGTCAGAATAACGTGCAGGGCGCGTGCGATATGGGCGTGATCCCCAACCAGTTCCCTGGTTATCAGGACGTGGTGGATGCCGAGGTGCGGGCGAAATTCGCCAACGCCTGGGGCATTGACGCCAGCCTGATGGACGACAAAGTGGGCGTGCGCATTACCGAAGTGCCGCATCTGGCGCTGGAAGGGAAGGTGAAAGCCTACTACATCATGGGTGAAGATCCGCTGCAAACTGAGGCCGACTTAGGCCTGGTGCGCAAAGGGTTCGAAGCGCTTGATTTCGTGGTGGTGCAGGACATCTTTATGACCAAAACCGCCGAGCAGGCTGATGTGCTGCTGCCCGCCACCTCCTGGGGTGAACACGGCGGCGTCTTCACCTGCGCTGACCGCGGCTTCCAGCGTTTCGAAAAAGCCATTGAGCCAAAATATAACGTCAAACGTGACTGGGAAATTATCAGCCTGATTGCCCAGAAAATGGGCTATCCGATGCATTACGACAATAACCAGCAAATCTGGGACGAAATGCGTGAGCTTTGCCCGCTCTTCTTTGGCGTGACTTACGATAAAATGGGCGACATGGGGCACGTTCAGTGGCCGTGCCCGACGCTCGATCATCCAGGCACGCCGTATCTGTACGCAGGCAATCAGTTCGATACCCCGGATGGCAAAGGTCATCTGTTTGCCGCGCCGTGGCGTGCACCCGCCGAACGCCCGGATGACAACTATCCGCTGGTGCTGTGCACCGTTCGCGAAGTGGGGCATTACTCCTGCCGTTCGATGACCGGTAACTGCGCGGCGCTGCAATCACTGGCCGATGAGCCAGGCTTTGTGCAGATTAACCCGCAGGATGCGCAGAAACTGGGGATCAAAGATAAGCAACTGGTGTGGGTGGCGTCGCGCCGCGGTAAAGTCATTACGCGTGCCAACGTCAACGAGCGTATTAATCACGGCAGCGTCTATATGACCTACCAGTGGTGGATTGGTGCCTGTAACGAACTGACCCAGGACAACCTCGATCCTATCTCCAAAACGCCGGAAACCAAGTATTGTGCGGTGAATATCAGTGCGATTGAGGATCAGAACTGGGCGGAAAACTACGCGCTGGAAAGCTACCAGTCGATGAAATCCCGCCTGCGCGAGGCGGTAGCAGGGTAATGAATGACGATAACGCATAACGGCGTCGAAATCCGCATCCGCGGAAAAGTACAGGGGGTGGGCTTCCGCCCCTTTGTCTGGCAACTGGCTCAGCAGCAGGCACGCTTTGGTGATGTCTGCAACGACGGTGCGGGGGTGCTCGTTCGTTTGCTGGGCGAAGAAGCGGATTTCCTTGCCGCGCTTCATCAACACTGCCCGCCGCTGGCGCGCATTGATGAGACGCAGGTGCAGCCTTATGTGTGGCAGAACGTGCCTGACGATTTCGTGATCCGCGAAAGCGGCGCGGGGGCGATGAGCACGCAGATTGTCCCGGATGCGGCCACCTGCCCGGCGTGTCTTGCGGAGATGAATGACCCGCAGGAGCGCCGTTATCGTTATCCTTTTATCAACTGTACCCACTGTGGCCCACGGTTCACCATTATCAACGCCATGCCGTACGACCGTCCGCTGACGGTGATGGCGGCGTTTCCACTGTGTTCCGCCTGCGAGGCGGAGTACCGCAATCCTTACGATCGTCGCTTTCACGCCCAGCCAGTGGCCTGCGCCGAGTGTGGCCCGTGGTTGTCGTGGTATGCCGGGGGCGAACCGGTGCATCACGAGGCGGCGCTGCAGGCGGCGATTGCGCTTCTCACGTCGGGTGGCATTGTAGCTATCAAGGGGCTGGGTGGTTTTCATCTGGCCTGTGATGCGGGTAATGCCCGCGCGGTGGCGACACTGCGCACCCGGAAACATCGCCCGGCGAAACCGCTGGCGGTGATGATCCCCGACACATCCCATTTACCTGATGACGCCAGCCGATTACTGCGCACGCCCGCAGCACCGATTGTGCTGGTGGAGAAAAGCTGCGTCAGCGGCCTGTGCGAAGATATTGCGCCGGGGCTGGCGGAAGTTGGCGTCATGCTCCCGGCTAACCCTGTTCAGCATTTGTTGATGCAGGCGTTGAATCGCCCACTAGTGATGACCTCCGGGAATCTCAGCGGTAAACCACCGGCGCTGACCAATGCGCTGGCGCTGGCGGATCTCGTGGATATCGCCGACGGATTTTTACTGCATAATCGCGATATTGTGCAGCGGATGGATGACTCGGTAGTGCGGCAAAGCGGTGAAATGCTGCGCCGGTCGCGCGGCTATGTGCCGGATGCGATTCCACTGCCGCCAGGTTTTCACGATATTCCGCCGATGCTTTGTCTGGGTGCGGATCTGAAAAATACCTTCAGTCTGGTGCGCGGCGAGCAGGCGGTGTTGAGCCAGCATTTTGGCGACCTGACTGATGAAGGTGTCGAGGCGCAATGGCAGCAGTCGTTGCGTTTGATGCAGGCTATCTACGATTTTACCCCGCAGGCAGTGGTGGCGGATGCGCATCCCGGCTATCACTCCTCACAGTGGGCTGCGGCCCGCGATTTACCCCATCAAACGGTGCTCCATCACCATGCGCATATCGCTGCGTGCCTGGCGGAACACAACTGGCCGCTGGACGGCGGTGATGTGATTGGACTGGCGCTGGACGGCATTGGCATGGGGGAAGAGGGCGCGTTGTGGGGCGGTGAATGTCTACGTGTGAACTACCGCGAGTGTGAACATCTTGGCGGCCTGCCTGCGGTAGCGTTGCCGGGGGGCGACCTGGCGGCACGTCAGCCGTGGCGTAACCTGCTGGCGCACTGCCTGGCGTTTGTGCCGGAGTGGGAACGTTATCCGGAAACCGCCTCTGTGCGCGAGCAAAACTGGCCGCTACTGGCGCGGGCGATTGAACGCAGTATTAATGCGCCGCGCGCGTCATCGTGCGGGCGATTGTTTGATGCGGTGGCCTGTGCGCTGGGCTGTGCGCCGCTGACGTTGAGTTATGAAGGTGAGGCGGCCTGTCGTCTGGAAGCGCTGGCGGCGACGTGTGCTGGCGTTGAACATCCGCTGCAAAGTGCACGGTTTGACCTGGCAGAATTCTGGCCGCAGTGGCTGGCGTGGCAGGCCAGCCCGGCGGAAAAGGCGTGGGCGTTTCACGATGCGCTGGCGCAGGGGCTGGGCGGTGTGATGCGCCGTGAAGCGCAGATGCGCGGGATAACCACGCTGGCATTTGGTGGCGGTGTGCTGCATAACGCGCTGCTGCGTGCGCGGTTGCAACACCATCTGGCCGATTTTACGCTGCTTTTCCCGCACAGTTTGCCCGCAGGTGATGGGGCAATTGCGTTCGGGCAGGCGGTGGTTGCAGCGGCCAGATGCGCGTGATGCCGGATGGTATGAGGTTGTCTGATGATGCAAAAGGTAGGTCGGGTAAGGCGTAGCCGCCACCCGACAATAATGTGCGCACGGATCCAAAAAAAAAGCCCCGGCGACCGGGGCAACAATCAGACGCGATACGTCCATGTATCTGAGGTTAAGAAGGGCTCTGCAAACTTCGCGAGCAAGGTTAAGTTCAGCAATGGCGTAGCAAATCAGTTCGGCAATAATTTCAACAGGCTAAACGCCTCCTTCATTCTCTCTTCACTCACCACAAAGGCGCGAAGCTGCTGGCTTTCATCATAGCCCTGGGCAAGCATACCCTGCGCGCTGGTGGCGATAGTCCAGTTCAGATCCTGACGGCGCGTTTCCCCCGCCAGATGCAGCGGCAGATCCGGCGTTTTTACTTTCACCAGCATGTGCGGCAATTTCAGTTCACCGCTCTGGCCGAGCAGATTCTTCGCCAGACACATCGCACTTAGCAGAATTGGTTGCAGGAAGGGCAGCACGGCGCCGTTGATTTCCGCGCAGTCGCCCAGTGCGTAGATATCCGGGTTACTGGTTTGCATCGCGCTGTTGACCTTCACGCCGCGATTGATCTCGACACCCGCGTGTCGCGCCAGCGCGGTTTCCGGGCGCAAACCCGTTGCGGCGACGACCGCATCCACCTCCACCTGACGATTGCGGTCAAACTGCGCCACAATCCCGGTGGAAGTTTGCGCCAGCGACTGTAACTGGGTTTTCAGCAGCAAATGTACGCCCATGTCGGTCAGGCGATGTTGCAGGCGGCTGCTCACTTCCGGCGGCATCAGTGACGCCAGAATGCAGGCGGAGTTATCCACTACCGTCACCGCTTTGCCTGCGCGGCTGAAGTCCATCGCCAGTTCGGTGCCAATCAGCCCGCCGCCGATAATCAGTACGCGCTGCGCATCACGCAGGGTACTCTGCGCGGCCCCGAATTCCTGCTGGCTGTTGAGGGTCAGCATCAGCTCTTTTCCGGGAACTGGCGGTACGATGGTCGATGCGCCTGTCGCCAGCACCAGTTTGTCGTAGCGCCACTCTCTGTCCTGACTTTTCACCACTTTGGCCTGTGCATCAATGTCGCTCACCCAGGTTTGCGGAAACAGATTCAGGTTGTACTGCTCGGCAAACTCGCCCGCAGTTTGCAACGTCAGGTCGGCGGCGGTTTGCCCCCGGCTGACAACGTGGCTGAGATCCGGCTTGTTGTACTCATCAATGCTGTCGGCGGCAATTAACGTCAGCGGCACGGCGGCATCCTGTTTGCGAATGTTTTTCACCAACTGGCGGGCCGCAAAGCCCGAGCCGATGATCACGATGCCATTCTTCATTTTGCCTCCGTTGCCAGTACGTCGAAGACGTCTTTACCCAGTGAGCATTCCGGGCACAGGAAGTTGTCCGGTACCTCGCTCCAGGGCGTGCCCGGCTGGACATCCTGGTTCGGCTCGCCTTTTGCCGGATCGTAAATCCACTGGCAGACGCTGCACTGCATGCTTGGGCCGAGGTCGGCGGCAGCGGCGGCTGCACAGGCACATTCTTCCTGCGCGGTTGTCACTTTCGCGCTCACCTCTGGCAGCGGCGCAAGCGCCCACTGGCGGGCGATTTCACGACCGTGTTCGCGACACACTTCCAGTGCGTCAAAGTCAGGACGCCATTTGGCTTTCAGGCTCAGCGACATTTCAAAACCGGCATCCTGCAAGCGGGTAGAGAGACGGTCAACCGCGCCGCCGCTCCAGCCATGTGAACCGAATGCGCTGGCACGTTTGTTACGGAAACGCAGACCGGTCATCTCTTCGACCAGACCGGCGATTTTCGGCATCATCACGTTGTTCATGGTTGATGTCCCGACCAGCACGCCCTTAGAACGGAAAACGTTGGTCAGGATTTCGTTTTTATCGCTGCGGGCGACGTTGAAGATTTTCACCGCCACGCGTGGGTCAACTTCATTGATGCCCTGAGCAATCGCGTCCGCCATCATGCGGGTGTTGTTCGACATGGTGTCGTAGAAAATCGTGATGCGGTCTTCCTGATAATCGGCCGCCCATTTCAGATACAGCTCAACGATTTGCGTCGGGTTGTCACGCCATACCACACCGTGGGAGGTGGCAATCATATCGACCGGCAGATTGAAGCCAAGGATCTCGGTAATTTTTGGCGTCACCAGACGGCTGAACGGCGTCAGGATATTGGCGTAGTAGCGCTGGCACTGTTCGAACAGTTCGGTCTGATCCACTTCGTCGTTGAACAGACGTTCGTCGCAGTAGTGCTGACCAAAGGCGTCGTTACTGAACAGAACCGCGTCGCCTGTCATGTAAGTCATCATACTGTCCGGCCAGTGCAGCATCGGAGTTTCAACGAAGATCAATTGTTTGCCGTTGCCGATATCCAGGCTGTCGCCGGTTTTCACCGTATGGAAATTCCATTCCGGGTGGTGGTGGTGGCCGTTGATGGAATCAATGGCGTTGGTGGTGCAGTAAATCGGGGTGTTCGGGATGTAAGACATCAGCTCCGTCAGCGCACCGGCGTGGTCTTCTTCCGCGTGGTTGATAATGATGTAGTCGATGTCGTTCAGGTCGATTTCGCTGCGCAGGTTCTGCACGAATTCGCGGCTGAATTTATGGTCAACGGTGTCGATCAGGACATTTTTACCTTCACGGATCAGATAGCTGTTATAGCTGCTGCCACGCAGCGTTTTATATTCGGTACCGTGAAAATCACGCACTTCCCAGTCACGTTGGCCAACCCAATGAATGTTATTTTTAACCAGAATAGACATAGCAACCTCAATCAAATGCAGTGTTTTTAAAAAGATGTATTGCTTATTGCAGGTTGTGTGCCAACTTTTTAAGTTGTTGTTTTATATGTATTTAATATTTTTTCGTGCATGGTTGTTGTCAAAATGACTGTTATTGATACAGTCAATATGACAACATGCATTGTCAAAAAGACAATGAGGTTACGATGAGTTTCTCGGTCGATGTACTGGCGAATATCGCCATCGAACTACAACGCGGTGTTGGCCATCAGGATCGCTTTCAGCGCTTAATCACCACGCTGCGTCAGGTGCTGGAGTGCGACGCGTCGGCGCTACTGCGCTATGAAGCACGGCAGTTTGTTCCGCTGGCGATCGACGGGCTGGCGCAGGATGTGCTGGGCCGTCGCTTTACGCTGGAAGGGCATCCTCGCCTTGAAGCCATTGCCCGCGCGGGGGATGTCGTCCGCTTCCCCGCAGACAGTGATTTGCCCGACCCCTACGATGGGTTAATTCCCGGTCAGGAGAGCCTGAAAGTGCATGCCTGCGTTGGCTTGCCGCTGTTTGCCGGGCAGAACCTGATTGGCGCGTTGACGCTTGATGCGATGGTGCCGGAGCAGTTCGATGTCTTCAGCGATGAAGAGTTGCGTTTGATCTCCGCGCTGGCCGCCGGGGCGCTGAGTAACGCCCTGCTGATTGAACAACTGGAAAGTCAGAATATGTTGCCGGGGGCACCTGCCGCGTTTGAACCGGTCGCCAGTACCGACATGATTGGCCTGTCGCCGAACATGATGCAGCTGAAAAAAGAGATAGAGATTGTCGCGGCGTCCGATCTCAACGTACTGATCAGCGGTGAAACAGGCACCGGGAAAGAGCTGGTGGCGAAATCGATTCATGAAGGATCCCCGCGAGCGGCTAATCCGCTGGTTTATCTTAACTGTGCGGCGCTGCCGGAAAGCGTGGCAGAAAGTGAACTCTTCGGTCATGTAAAGGGGGCGTTTACCGGGGCTATCAGCAACCGTAGCGGTAAGTTTGAAATGGCCGATAACGGCACGCTGTTCCTTGATGAAATTGGTGAGCTGTCGCTGGCGTTGCAGGCCAAGCTGCTGCGCGTATTGCAGTATGGCGATATTCAGCGTGTGGGGGATGACCGCAGTCTGCGGGTCGATGTGCGCGTGCTGGCGGCCACCAACCGCGACCTGCGTGAAGAGGTGCTGGCCGGGCGTTTTCGCGCCGATCTGTTCCATCGTCTGAGCGTCTTCCCACTCTCCGTGCCACCGCTGCGCGAACGCGGCGATGATGTGGTGCTGCTGGCAGGCTATTTCTGCGAACAGTGCCGGTTGCGTTTGGGTTTATCGCGGGTGATTTTAAGCGCCGGAGCGCGGGCGCATTTGCTGAGTTACGCCTGGCCGGGCAACGTGCGTGAGCTGGAACATGCGGTGCACCGCGCGGTCGTGCTGGCGCGCGCAACGCGCAACGGTGGCGATGTGATCCTTGAAGCGCAGCATTTTGCATTTGAGGAGAGCGCGGTTGCGCCAGTCATGGAAAGTGAAGCGCCAGCGTTACCCGCGTGTCACAACCTGCGTGACGCCACCGAACATTTTCAGCGTGAGATGATCCGTCAGGCGCTGGCGCAAAACAGTAACAACTGGGCGGCCAGCGCACGGGCGCTGGAGACAGACGTCGCCAACCTGCATCGGCTGGCGAAACGTCTGGGGATGAAGGATTAAAGAATACCGGCCTGATAGAAGTTTTGCAGGTTGATCGCGCCGACCAGTTGGCCGTTGTCATCCACCACCGGCGCGGCGCTGATTTTTTTCTTCATCAGCTGCTCTTTGGCATCAATAGCGCGGCTCTGCGCATTCAGCGTAGTGCCGTTCACCGTCATCGCCAGGCTGACGTTATCCGCCAGTGCACCACCGCCAACCAGCCAGCGGCGCAGGTCGCCATCGGTAAACACGCCTTTCACCTGCAACTGCTCATCACAGACGGCAACCAGGCCCAGCCCGGTGCGGCTCAGTTCGAGCATGGCGTCCATAATACTGGCGTGGATGCTCACCTGCGGTACGTCGGCATCGCGGCGCATCAGATGATGCACTTTATTCAGTAAGCGTGCGCCCAGCGCGCCAGCCGGATGTGAACGGGCAAAATCTTCCTCATTGAACCCCCGCGCCTGCATCACGGCCATCGCCAGCGCATCGCCCATCATTAGCGTATTCACGGTGCTGGAGGTGGGGGCAAGACGCATCGGGCAGGCTTCACGTTCAACGGAAATATCCAGAACGGCTTTTGCGGCTAAACCTAACGGTGAGTGCGATTTGCCGGTCATCGCCAGCAGGACAACGGACTTTTCTTCCAGCCGCGGGATAATTAAATCC
Source organism: Pseudocitrobacter faecalis (assembly GCA_003315335.1). Taxonomy (GTDB): domain Bacteria; phylum Pseudomonadota; class Gammaproteobacteria; order Enterobacterales; family Enterobacteriaceae; genus Pseudocitrobacter; species Pseudocitrobacter faecalis. The sequence continues at coordinate 136,385 of QNRL01000003.1, read as the reverse complement.
AGCTCTTTCGCGCCGCCGGAGTAGGAGATAAACAGCATCACATCCTGACTTTCCACCATACCCAGATCGCCGTGCAGCGCCTCAGCCGGGTGAACAAAGAACGCGGGTGTGCCGGTGCTGGCGAAGGTGGCGGCGAGTTTTTTACCGATATGGCCCGATTTACCGATACCGGAAACAATCAGTTTGCCTTTGCAATTAATGATGGCTTCGGCGGCTTTGATAAAGTCATCACCCAGGCGGTCCGGCAGTTGGCTGGCTTCATGAAGTTCCAGCATTAGCGTTTGACGGCCCGCTTCCAGTAAAAAAGTGTTATCCGCAATCATGGCGTTGCATCCTGTCATTTTTGAATCTTATACGTGTAGGGCTCGGCATTCACCGAGGTGCGGCATAAGGGTACTGATTTTGTCCGGTCAATACCAATGGCGCGATCAAGGTTAAGGAGGGGGGAAGTTTTTTTATCCACGATACGTTATGGCGCTTCCTTGAGGCGTTGCGATTGCTTTACCATAATTACCTCTTGCCGATATTGTTAAATGGATGTCCCATGTTGAAGCGTCGTTATATCGCCTTACTGCCCTTGTGTGTCCTGCTCGCTGCCTGTAGCAGCAAACCGAAAACCGCCGCCGCACCGGCAACGGCTGGCACGCCATCCGGCGGTTTCCTGCTGGAGCCGCAGCACAATGCGCTGATCCCGACCGGTGATTTTGCCAATAACCCGGCGGCAGAGCAGTTCATCGATAAGATGGTGAGCAAGCACGGCTTTGACCGACAACAGTTGCACGAAATTCTCTCCCAGGCGAAGCGTCTTGATTATGTGTTGCGTCTGATGGATCGCCAGGCACCGACCGGTTTGCCGCCGAGTGGGCCAAACGGCGCGTGGCTGCGCTATCGCAAACAGTTTATTACCCCGGACAACGTGCAAAACGGCGTCGCATTCTGGAATCAACATGAAGCCGCGCTGAAACGCGCGTGGCAGGTGTACGGTGTGCCGCCGGAAATTATCGTCGGCATTATCGGCGTTGAAACCCGCTGGGGCCGCGTGATGGGTAAAACCCGTATCCTCGATGCGCTGGCGACGCTCTCCTTTAATTATCCGCGCCGTGCAGAGTACTTCTCTGGCGAACTGGAAACCTTCTTGCTGATGGCGCGCGATGAAAGCGATGACCCGCTGGATCTGAAAGGTTCCTTCGCGGGTGCAATGGGTTACGGCCAGTTTATGCCGTCCTCTTACAAACAGTACGCCGTTGATTTTAATGGTGACGGACACATTAACCTGTGGGATCCGGAAGATGCTATCGGCAGCGTGGCGAACTACTTCAAACAGCACGGTTGGGTGAAGGGTGACCAGGTGGCGGTGCAGGCGATGGGCCAGGCACCAGGGCTGGAAAACGGCTTTAAAACCAAATACAGCGTGTCGCAGCTTGCTGCCGCGGGTCTGACGCCGATGGATTCGCTGGGCAACCATCAGCAGGCCAGCCTGCTGCGTCTGGATGTCGGCACTGGTTATCAGTACTGGTACGGTTTGCCGAATTTCTACACTATCACTCGCTATAACCACAGCACGCACTATGCGATGGCTGTCTGGCAGCTTGGCCAGGCCGTCGCGCTGGCTCGCGTTCAGTAATCCCGCTTCCCCTCCCGTCCGGGAGGGGAGTTACATTTCGATACACCCTCATGTGCTGACAAGGATTTACATTTCTCTGTCTGCTGTTTATTGTTATGTTATAACATAATCATTGAGGCGGTATTCATGTCACCTTCGCTTTTTTCTCTCTCCAGCCTGAGGCGACTGGCAGGCGCATGTCTGCTGTTGGCGTTTATTTGGCTCGTCGCCTGGTGGGCGGTATCACTGCCATGATCGTGCTCGATAACCTTTGCATCGGCTATGACGGCGAGGCGATTGCGTCCCCCGTCGATGGACGCATTACGCGCGGCAACCTGATGGCGATCGTCGGGGCGAATGGCTGCGGCAAATCGACACTGTTGAAAACGCTGGCCGGATTCATTCCGCCCGTGAGCGGTAAAGTGCGCTGGCAGGTGCGGCGTCCGGTTATTGGCTGGCTGGCGCAGCGACAGGAGCTCGATCAGCAGTTTCCGTTAACGGTGCAGGATGTGGTGTCTCAGGGGGCGTGGCCGCGCCTCTCTTTGCTGTACGGCATGGGGCCGGGGATACGCAAACGTATAGCGACAGCGCTGGAGCGCGTCGGGCTGCTGTCACTGGCGAAAGCGCCGATTAACACCTTATCCGGCGGCCAGTTCCAGCGCATGCTCTTTGCCCGCATTTTAGTGCAGCAGGCTCCGCTGGTGATGCTGGATGAACCCTTTACTGGCGTCGATGAAACGACTACCGAGATGTTGATGTCGCTCATTCTGGATATGCAGCGGCACGGGCAAACGGTGCTGGCGGTGCTGCATGACAGCGAAAAAGTGGCGCGCTTCTTTCCACAGGTGCTGGAGTTAGGCGGCGTGCGCGCAATCTCCCCGCTGTTACCCGCGAGGTCAGCATGATCTGGCACATCTTCTTTCAGCCGTTTATTGAGTTCGGCTTTATGCGTCGGGCGCTGATGGTGTGCCTCGCGCTCTCACTAAGCACAACGCTGCTTGGCGTATTTCTTCTGCTGCGGCGAATGAGCTTAATGGGCGATGCGCTGTCGCACGCCATTCTTCCCGGCGTTGCTGTGGGCTATTTAATGAATGGAATGTCATTGCTGGCAATGACGATCGGCGGTTTTGTGGCAGGGATCGCCGTGGCGTTGGGGGCGGGCTGGGTGAGTCGCCGCACGCTCCTGAAAGAGGATGCCAGCTTTGCCGGATTCTATCTGGGCTCGCTGGCGCTGGGCGTCACGTTGGTGTCACTGCGCGGCTCAAACGTCGATCTGCTACATCTGCTGTTTGGCTCCATTCTGGCGGTGGATGGCCCGTCAGCGCTGTTTGTCGCGCTGGTGGCCAGCATCACGCTGATCGCCCTGGCGGTGTGTTATCGCGGCCTGGTGGTTGAAGCGTTCGACAGCAGCTGGTTGCAGGTAAATGCGCGCTGGCTGCCGTCTGCGCTGCACGGATTGTTCCTCGCCCTGCTGGTGCTGAATCTGGTGGCCGGATTTCAGGTGTTGGGCACGTTGATGGCGGTGGGCGTAATGATGCTGCCCGCAATAGCGGCCCGCTGCTGGGCGCAAACACTGCCAGCTATGCTCTGGCTGGCGGGGCTGTGCGGCGTGCTTTGCGCATGGATGGGGCTTAGCCTGTCGTGGGCAGCAAGCCTGCCCGCCGGGCCGTCTATCGTTCTGACCGCCAGTCTGATTTTTCTTTTTTCGCTAATTTTTGGCACGCGCAGCAGGCTGGCCTACCGCCTGCGTGCGCTTTTTAACTGAGGGGAGGGTATGAAAATGAAGAAGGTGATTCTGGCGCTGGCGTTGGGGTTAATCACGCAGGGCACGATGGCGAAAACGCTCAATGTTGTCACCAGTTTTTCGGTGCTGGGCGATATCACGCAACAGGTTGGGGGCGATGCGGTGAAGGTGACGACGCTGGTGGGGCCGGACGGCGATCCCCATACTTTTGAGCCGTCGCCAAAAGAGAGCGCGTTGCTGAGCAAAGCGGATGTGGTGGTGGTTAACGGCCTGGGGCTGGAAGGGTGGATTGACCGATTGGTCAAAGCGTCCGGGTTTAAAGGGCAATTGGTCGTTGCCTCGCAGGGTGTCGCTACGCAAACCCTGGAAGAAGACGGACAAACGGTGACGGACCCGCACGCCTGGAATAATGTGGCGAACGGCGTCATTTATGCGCAGAACATTACCGAGGGCCTCGCCAAAGCGGACCCGCAGGACGCCAGTGCAATAAAAGCACGCGGTACGAAATATGTGGCTGAACTCAGGGCGCTCGATAGCTGGGTGAAGCAGCGCTTCAGCCCGATTCCGCGCGATAAGCGTAAGGTACTGACCAGCCACGATGCGTTCGGCTATTTCGCCAAAGCGTATCAGGTGGACTTCCTATCGCCGCAGGGGCTGTCATCGGAAAGCGAAGCGAACGCAGCGGATGTCGGCGCGTTGATTAAACAAATCAAAGCTGATGGTGTGCACACCTGGTTTATGGAAAACCAGCTCGACCCACGTCTGGTAAAACAGATTGCATCCGCGACCGGCGCGCAGGCGGGTGGCGAGCTTTATCCGGAAGCGTTATCGAAACCGGGCGGCGTGGCGGATAGCTACGTGAATATGGTGCGACATAACGTGGATACGATTGTTAGCAGCATGCAGTAATCTCGGTCGGCCCGCAGGGGCCGACACTTATTTCACGTTGCCTTGCCCGGCTTTTAGTGAACTCACTGTTTTGCCCAACCGCAGGGCATAAATCAGACATACCAGGCCGAGCAATGCTTCAACTGCCATATACAATGTATCAAACGGGCCCGAACTGATACTTAACCCCACTTTCACTAATGTGAACAGGCCGCAAAAAAACATAATTAAGCGTAACTGTTCCGTTTTCTTGAGTTTTTTTTCAGTCTCTGGATCGTGTGTCGACATATCCTTAGTCCTTCCATTTTCAGGGTAGTTTCCCGGTGAAATTATCTCACTGTGTTTTTCAGGCTGCTATCCGAAAAGCACCTGGGCAATGCTTGCGATCCATTTTCTGAACCCCCCTCGTAAAATCGATACCTCGCCCCCATCTGTGTTGGGAAAGTGCTATCTTGTCCGACAGATATCTACCTGACAGGAGGGATGATGACTGACAGCGAATTATTTCAACTGAGCGAAAAGGTCGGGCAGGCGCTGAAAGCGCAGGGTGCGACAGTCACCGCGGCAGAATCTTGCACCGGAGGCTGGATTGCAAAAACCCTGACCGATGTCGCGGGAAGCTCAGCGTGGTTTGAGCGCGGCTTTGTCACCTATAGCAATGAAGCTAAATCGCAAATGATTGGCGTCAGCGCGGTGACGCTGGAACAGCATGGCGCGGTGAGCGAACCGGTAGTGGTCGAAATGGCCGTGGGCGCATTGCGTGCAGCGCGCGCCTCTTATGCGGTATCGGTCAGCGGCATTGCCGGGCCGGATGGCGGCAGCGATGAGAAGCCCGTCGGCACCGTATGGTTTGGCGTGGCAAGCGCGACCGGGCAGGGCGTAACCCAGCGCGAATGCTTCTCGGGCGACCGTGAATCGGTGCGTCGGCAGGCTACGGCATTTGCCTTGCAACTGCTCTGGCAACAATTTCTACAAAATACTTGATACTGTATGACTATACAGTATAATTGCTTCAACAGAACAGAATTCATTCCCCGGGCTTGCTCGGCATGACAGGAGTAAAAATGGCTATCGACGAAAACAAACAGAAAGCGTTGGCGGCAGCACTGGGCCAAATTGAGAAACAATTTGGCAAAGGCTCCATCATGCGCCTGGGTGAAGACCGTTCCATGGACGTGGAAACCATCTCCACCGGTTCGCTTTCACTGGATATCGCACTGGGTGCAGGCGGTCTGCCGATGGGGCGTATCGTCGAAATCTACGGGCCTGAATCGTCCGGTAAAACAACGCTGACCCTGCAGGTTATTGCTGCGGCACAGCGTGAAGGCAAAACCTGCGCCTTTATCGATGCAGAGCACGCGCTGGATCCCATCTATGCGCGTAAGCTGGGGGTTGATATCGACAACCTGCTGTGTTCTCAGCCAGATACTGGTGAACAGGCGCTGGAAATCTGTGATGCGCTGGCGCGCTCTGGCGCGGTTGACGTGCTGGTTGTCGACTCCGTTGCGGCACTGACACCAAAAGCGGAAATCGAAGGCGAAATCGGTGACTCTCACATGGGCCTTGCGGCACGTATGATGAGTCAGGCGATGCGTAAGCTGGCGGGTAACCTGAAACAGTCCAACACGCTGCTTATCTTCATCAACCAGATCCGTATGAAAATTGGCGTCATGTTCGGTAACCCGGAAACCACCACTGGCGGTAACGCGCTGAAATTCTATGCGTCCGTTCGTCTGGATATCCGCCGTATCGGCGCGGTGAAAGAGGGCGATAACGTCATCGGTAGTGAAACCCGCGTGAAAGTGGTGAAAAACAAAATCGCCGCACCGTTCAAACAGGCCGAATTCCAGATCCTCTACGGTGAAGGTATTAACTTCCTGGGCGAGCTGGTTGACCTGGGCGTGAAAGAGAAGCTGATCGAAAAAGCGGGTGCCTGGTATAGCTACAACGGCGACAAAATTGGTCAGGGTAAAGCGAATGCTATCTCCTGGCTGAAAGAGAACCCGGCTGCGGCGAAAGAAATCGAGAAAAAAGTGCGCGAGTTACTGCTCAGCAATCAGGATTCTACGCCGGATTTCGTGGTCGATGAAAACGACACGCACGCGAAAGAAACCAACGAAGATTTCTGATAACCTCTCATCAGAAAACAGAAGGGCTGCTAATGCAGCCCTTTTTTGCATTTAAATGATCGGGAGGGTTATGAACGAGAACGCACCACGCCGCTCCGCCTACGCGCGTTTGTTGGATCGTGCCATTCGTATTCTGGCAATGCGAGACCACAGCGAACAGGAGCTGCGCCGTAAACTGACGGCCCCGGTAATGACTAAAAACGGCCCCGAACCCATTGATGCGCCGGAAGAAGAGGTCGAAAAAGTGATCGCCTGGTGTCATGAGAATCGCTATCTCGATGACCTGCGATTTGTGCAGCAGTTTATCGCCAGCCGCAGCCGCAAAGGCTACGGCCCGGCGCGTATTCGACAGGAACTCGGGCAAAAAGGCATTGTACGTAATGATATTGAGCAGGCGATGCGCGAGTGTGATATTGACTGGTGTACGCTGGCGCGTGACCAGGCCGAGCGGAAGTACGGTGAACCGTTACCGACAACATTTGCTGAAAAAGTGAAAATCCAGCGCTTTTTGCTTTACCGTGGCTATCTGATGGAAGATATCCAGGAAATATGGCGAAATTTTGCCGATTGAGCGCTCGGGGGTTTTACTTCCCTTTAAAGAAAACTTATCTTATTCCCACTTTTTCCGTCAGGTAGCAAGTTGGACAACAAATAACCTGCTACGACGGCGACCTTTCGTTAGCTTGATTTCAGGATAATTATGAGCAAGAGCACCGCTGAGATCCGTCAGGCGTTTCTCGACTTTTTCCATAGCAAGGGACATCAGGTAGTTGCCAGCAGCTCCCTGGTGCCGAATAACGACCCGACCCTGCTGTTTACCAACGCCGGGATGAACCAGTTCAAGGATGTTTTCCTTGGTCTCGACAAACGTAATTATTCTCGCGCAACTACTGCGCAGCGTTGCGTTCGTGCGGGTGGTAAACATAACGATCTGGAAAACGTTGGTTACACCGCGCGTCACCACACGTTCTTCGAAATGCTGGGCAACTTCAGCTTCGGCGACTACTTCAAACACGACGCTATTCAGTACGCGTGGGAATTACTGACCGGTGAAAACTGGTTCGCCCTGCCGAAAGAGCGTCTGTGGGTGACCGTTTACGAAACCGATGATGAAGCTTACGAAATCTGGGAAAAAGAAGTCGGTATCCCGCGTGAGCGCATCATTCGCATTGGCGACAACAAAGGCGCGCCGTATGCTTCCGATAACTTCTGGCAGATGGGCGATACCGGCCCATGCGGCCCATGTACCGAGATCTTCTACGATCACGGCGACCACATCTGGGGTGGCCCTCCGGGAACGCCTGAAGAAGACGGCGACCGTTACATTGAAATCTGGAACATCGTCTTCATGCAGTTCAACCGTCAGGCTGACGGCACCATGGAGCCGCTGCCGAAACCGTCCGTCGACACCGGTATGGGTCTGGAACGTATCACAGCGGTACTGCAACACGTCAACTCTAACTATGAAATTGACCTGTTCCGTAAACTGATTGATTCCGTAGCAAAAGTGACCGGCGCGACTGACCTGTCTAACAAGTCACTGCGCGTGATTGCCGACCACATTCGTTCCTGTGCATTCCTGGTTGCAGATGGCGTTACACCGTCGAATGAAAACCGTGGCTACGTGCTGCGCCGCATCATTCGTCGCGCTATTCGTCATGGCAACATGCTGGGCGCGAAAGACACCTTCTTCTACAAGCTGGTTGGCCCGCTGATTGACGTGATGGGTTCTGCCGGTGAAGAACTGAAACGCCAGCAGGCGCAGGTTGAACAGATTCTGAAAACCGAAGAAGAGCAGTTTGCCCGTACGCTGGAACGCGGCCTGGCGTTGCTGGACGAAGAGTTGTCTAAGCTGACTGGCGATACGCTGGACGGTGAAACCGCTTTCCGTCTGTACGACACTTACGGCTTCCCGGTTGACCTGACGGCGGACGTTTGTCGTGAGCGTGGCCTGAAAGTTGACGAAGCAGGCTTTGAAGCTGCGATGGAAGAGCAGCGCCGTCGTGCGCGTGAATCCAGCGGTTTCGGCGCAGACTATAACGCGATGATCCGCGTTGATGGCGCGTCAGAATTCAAAGGTTACGATCATCTCGAACTGAACGGCAAAGTCACTGCACTGTTTATCGACGGTAAAGCGGTTGAAAGCGTGGCGGCCGGTCAGGAAGCGGTAGTCATTCTGGACCAGACCCCGTTCTATGCGGAATCTGGCGGTCAGGTTGGCGATAAAGGCGAGCTGAAAGGCGCGGGCTTTAGCTTCAGCGTGAATGATACGCAGAAATATGGTCAGGCGATTGGTCATCTCGGCAAGCTGATGGCAGGTTCTCTGAAAGTGGGCGACGCGGTTCAGGCTGATGTTGACGAAGCGCGTCGTGCGCGTATTCGACTGAACCACTCGGCGACACACCTGATGCACGCAGCGCTGCGCCAGATTCTTGGCACGCACGTGGCGCAAAAAGGCTCTCTGGTCAATGACAAAGTGCTGCGTTTCGATTTCTCGCATTTCGAAGCGATGAAACCGGAAGAGATTCGTGCGGTCGAAGATCTGGTGAATGCCCAGATTCGTCGTAACCTGCCGATTGAGACTAACGTAATGGATCTCGACGCGGCAAAAGCGAAGGGCGCGATGGCGCTGTTCGGTGAAAAATATGATGACCGCGTTCGCGTGCTGAGCATGGGCGATTTCTCTACCGAGCTGTGCGGCGGAACTCACGCTTCACGCACCGGTGACATCGGCCTGTTCCGTATTGTGTCCGAATCCGGAACGGCGGCGGGTGTTCGTCGTATCGAAGCGGTTACCGGTGAAGGCGCGATTGCCAGCCTGCATGCAGAAAGCGATCGTTTGAGTGATATCGCCCAGTTGTTGAAAGGCGATAGCCATAACCTGACGGAAAAAGTGCGTACTGTTCTGGAACGTACCCGTCAACTGGAAAAAGAGCTGCAGCAGCTGAAAGAGCAGGCGGCAGCGCAGGAGAGTGCAAACCTTTCCAGCAAAGCAGAAAACATCAACGGCGTTAAGCTGCTGGTGAGCGAGCTTTCCGGCGTTGAGCCGAAAATGCTGCGCACAATGGTTGACGATCTGAAGAACCAGCTGGGTTCCGCCATTATTGTGCTGGCGACCGTGGCTGACGATAAGGTTTCTCTGATTGCGGGCGTCTCTAAGGATGTCACTGACCGCGTAAAAGCAGGGGAACTTATCGGCATGGTGGCTCAACAAGTTGGTGGTAAAGGCGGTGGTCGTCCGGATATGGCGCAAGCCGGTGGTACCGATGCGACGGCGCTTCCAGCGGCATTGTCCAGTGTGAAAGGCTGGGTGAGCGCGAAGCTGTAATTACGCAAGACATAAAATAAATCCTGTGTGGGCGTCTTAACGTTAATTGTTAAGACGCCTTGCATATGGAGTACTGATAACGATAAAGTCAGGTTGAAGTCATGTATATCGGCTAAACTTACGTTTAACAGAATGTGATGCCGTGACAGTTACACCAGGTGTTTGTCACAGCGTACGTTTGGCGTTATGCACGAAGCGTTCAGGTCAAATCAAGGAAGCCTGATGTTGAGTGTGTATATGATGGATATGCCGGGATACAGAGAGACCCGACTCTTTTAATCTTTCAAGGAGCAAAGAATGCTGATTCTGACTCGTCGAGTTGGTGAGACCCTCATGATTGGAGATGAGGTCACTGTGACAGTTTTAGGGGTGAAGGGTAACCAGGTGCGTATCGGCGTTAACGCTCCGAAAGAAGTATCCGTTCACCGTGAAGAGATCTACCAGCGTATCCAGGCTGAAAAATCCCAGCAGTCCAGTTACTAAGTTCTCGCGTCTCACCTCTCCGGTGAGACGCATCCTTTCCAGAATTCTCGTTTTACCGCTTCGTTTTCTTCTCGCAATCTTCTTTTTTCTGCCCGCCGTGATTTTATCGCCTCTGCTGTGCCACATTCTTTCTGTTTTGTTTTACCGTGAGTTAGGGATTTTACTGTTGAGAAAACAGGCTTTTTGCCGTTTTTAACGCCTAATTGTGCGCGAAGTGTGCAAACGATAAAAGGTCTCGAAAAATTGTTTGACTTATAAAGCCCAGAAAGTAATATGTGCGCCACGCAGCGACGAAGAGCTTTTAACGAGTTCTCCGAAGCACTCGTAAGAGGCGTGTGGTGAGGTGGCCGAGAGGCTGAAGGCGCTCCCCTGCTAAGGGAGTATGCGGTCAAAAGCTGCATCCGGGGTTCGAATCCCCGCCTCACCGCCATTTTGCATCCGTAGCTCAGCTGGATAGAGTACTCGGCTACGAACCGAGCGGTCGGAGGTTCGAATCCTCCCGGATGCACCATCTTACTTAACATTGCATTAGTGATGTTAAATCAGCGTAGTAAAGCAAGTTTCCCGATGCATCCGTAGCTCAGCTGGATAGAGTACTCGGCTACGAACCGAGCGGTCGGAGGTTCGAATCCTCCCGGATGCACCATCTCTTGTTTTAACGAATAGTATTTCCCGATGCATCCGTAGCTCAGCTGGATAGAGTACTCGGCTACGAACCGAGCGGTCGGAGGTTCGAATCCTCCCGGATGCACCATATTCTCCGAGATAACAGTGGGTTTGTTGTTTCAGGTTCTGCGAGATACTCGCGAGCACCAGGGAGGATAGCGTTGCTTTAGCAACGACCCGTAGGGCAAGGCGCAGCCGAGTAATCCTCCCGGATGCACCATCTCTTGCTTTAACGAATAGTATTTCCCGATGCATCCGTAGCTCAGCTGGATAGAGTACTCGGCTACGAACCGAGCGGTCGGAGGTTCGAATCCTCCCGGATGCACCATCTCTTGTTTTCCCTTCGACTTTCTTACAAAATCCTATTTTCCTTTAAACTCTTCTTCTCGACATATTTCCAACGCGTCTGTCAGCGACAAAAACCGCCTTTTACGTTAAAGTAACATCTCACTTTATCTGTCTGTGAGAACGTGATGTACGAACGCTACGCGGGATTAATCTTTGATATGGATGGCACTATCCTGGATACCGAACCTACGCACCGTAAAGCGTGGAACGAGGTGCTGGGGCGTTATGGTATGCGTTTCGACGAGCAGGCGATGGTTGCCCTTAACGGTTCTCCTACCTGGCGTATCGCCCAGGCCATCATTGAGCTTCATCAGGCCGATCTCGACCCTCATCTTCTGGCACAGGAAAAAACAGCTGCCGTTAAAGCGATGCTGCTGGATTCTGTGACGCCGTTACCGCTGATTGATGTGGTGAAAGCCTGGCACGGACGTCGCCCGATGGCGGTCGGTACAGGCAGCGAGAGCGCTATTGCTGAAGCGTTGCTTGCGCATCTGGGTCTGCGTCACTATTTTTCTGCGGTGGTCGCCGCCGATCACGTCAAAAATCACAAACCCGCGCCTGATACTTTCCTGCTTTGCGCACAACGCTTAGGCGTGGCGCCGGAAAAATGCGTCGTGTTTGAAGATGCGGATTTTGGCCTGCAGGCGGCCAGAAGCGCCGGTATGGACGCTGTTGACGTTCGTCTGCTGTGAGTGACGGGCTGGCGCTGGCATCGTTGTTCGCCAGCAGTTTCCTGAGCGCAACACTGCTGCCGGGGAACTCGGAAGCGGTGCTTGTCGCGCTCCTCGTCTCTGGCCTCAGTCACCCCTGGCTTTTAGTATTAATAGCAACAATGGGTAATAGCCTTGGTGGGGCAACAAACGTTATCCTTGGACGGTTGTTTCCCGTGCGTAAGCAATCGCGCTGGCAGGAAAAAGCAACATCCTGGTTAAAACGTTATGGCGCAGCCACACTGTTACTGAGCTGGATGCCCGTGATCGGTGATTTACTGTGTCTGCTGGCGGGATGGATGCGCATCTCCTGGGGGCCGGTGCTCTTTTTTTTATGTCTTGGAAAAGCGTTACGCTACATCGCTGTAGCGGCGGCGACGCTCCAGGGTATGACGTGGTGGCACTAATTGGATTGCTTGTGACCTTTAATCGTCAACCATTACAATTATGCTTAATAAAATGATATCGACAGGCGGGAGGTCAATTTGATCCCGGATGTATCACAGGCGCTGACCTGGCTGGAAAAACACCCTGAAGCACTGAAAGGGATAAATCGTGGTCTTGAGCGTGAGACGCTGCGCGTTAACGCTGATGGCTCACTGGCAACGACCGGGCACCCGGAATCACTCGGCTCGACGTTGACCCATAAATGGATCACCACCGATTTCGCCGAAGCGCTGCTGGAATTTATCACTCCGGTTGATGGCGACGTCAATCATATGCTCACCTTCCTGCGTGATGTGCACCGTTATACGGCGCGTCATCTTGGCGATGAACGGATGTGGCCGCTGAGTATGCCGTGCTATATCGCGCCGGGCCAGGATATCGAACTGGCGCAGTACGGCACGTCTAACGTTGGCCGTCTGAAAACGCTGTATCGCGAAGGGCTGAAGAATCGCTATGGCGCGCTGATGCAAACCATCTCTGGCGTGCATTACAACTTCTCTTTGCCGATGGCGTTCTGGCAGGCGAAGTGCGGCGTGACGGATGCTGAGAGCGGTAAAGATGCGATCTCTGCTGGCTATTTCCGCGCGATCCGCAACTATTATCGTTTTGGCTGGGTGATCCCGTATCTGTTTGGCGCCTCTCCGGCGATTTGCTCCTCTTTCCTGCAAGGGAAGGAGAGTGCGTTGCCGTTTGAGAAAACCGACTGCGGCATGTACTACCTGCCTTACGCCACGTCTCTGCGTCTGAGCGATCTCGGCTATACCAATAAATCGCAAAGCAATCTCGGAATTACGTTTAACGAATTGCATGAATACGTGGCAGGATTAAAGCGGGCGATCAAAACACCATCGGAAGAATATGCGCGTATTGGTGTTGAGAAAGACGGTAAGCGTCTGCAAATCAACAGCAATATCTTGCAGATTGAGAACGAGCTCTACGCACCGATTCGTCCTAAACGGGTGACACGTAGCGGTGAGAATCCGTCTGACGCGCTGCTGCGTGGTGGCATCGAATATATCGAAGTGCGCTCGCTGGATATTAACCCGTTCTCACCAATCGGCGTGGATGAGCAGCAGATTCGCTTCCTTGATCTGTTTATGGTCTGGTGCGTGCTGGCCGATGCGCCTGAAATGAGCAGCAAGGAGCTGCAATGCACGCGCACCAACTGGAATCGCGTGATTCTGGAAGGACGTAAGCCGGGCCTCACGCTGGGCATGGGTTGCGAAACCGCACAGTTCCCGCTGCCGAAAGTGGGTAAAGATCTGTTCCGCGATCTGAAACGTGTGGCGCAGACCATGGACAGCATTGAAGGCGGTGAAGCTTACCAGAAAGTGTGCGATGAACTGGTTGCGTGCTTTGATAATCCGGAATTAACCTTCTCAGCGCGCATTCTGCGTTCTATGCTTGATGAGGGCATTGGTGGAACCGGCAAGGCGCTGGCGGAGCAATATCGTAATATGCTGCGTGAGGAGCCGCTGGAGATCCTAACCGAAGAGGAATTTGCTGCGGAACGTGATGCATCCGTTGAGCGTCAGCGTAAGCTGGAAGCCTCGGATACGGAATCATTTGAAGCGTTGCTGGCAAAACACGCCTGACAGAAAAGAAAAAGGCCACATCACTGTGGCCAAATATACATCTCTGAATTCAGGGATGATGATAACAAATGCGCGTCTTTCATATACTCAGACTCGCACTTGAAAGAAGAGTTCAGTTTTTTTTAAAAAAAATCACTTTATCCCTAAAAATCCTGTTTGTGATGGCTTAAAAGTTATATTTTTCAGTCTGTTAGGTTGGGAAATAAAATGCCTGGGATAAGGGATACACCGGAGGTTACGAAATGCCGTTGTTAGATAGCTTCACTGTCGATCACACCCGTATGGAAGCCCCAGCAGTCCGTGTAGCCAAAACGATGAACACGCCGCATGGTGACGCGATTACCGTTTTTGATCTGCGCTTTTGTGTGCCAAACAAAGAAGTGATGCCGGAAAAAGGCATTCACACGCTGGAACACCTGTTTGCCGGGTTCATGCGTAATCACCTTAACGGTAACGGCGTTGAGATCATCGACATCTCCCCGATGGGCTGCCGCACCGGCTTCTATATGAGCCTGATCGGTACGCCGGATGAGCAGCGCGTGGCGGATGCGTGGAAAGCGGCAATGGCAGACGTGCTGAAAGTTCAGGATCAGAATCAGATCCCGGAACTGAACGTGTACCAGTGTGGTACATATCAGATGCACTCACTTGCGGAAGCGCAGGAAATTGCGCGCCATATTCTCGACCGCGACGTGCGCGTGAACAGCAATGATGAGCTGGCGCTGCCGAAAGAGAAGTTACAGGAATTGCACATTTAGTCTGGCAATGCCGAATAATCCGGTAGACATGATCGTACGGAAAACGCAGGCCCGGTAAGCGAAGCGCCACCGGGCAACAGAAAAGGGCCAATGGCCCTTTTTTTATATCGACAACTTAATGCGCGCCACCGCCGCCGCCCCCGGCGCCGAATGGCGGTCTGGCAAACCACACCAGGCCCAGCAGCACGAGAAATATCCCCGCCGAGATCCAGAATATCTCGTTTGCCGAGATTATCAGCCCCTGATTGGTTATCTGCTGCGCCAGCCAGCCAGAAGCCTGCTGTTGCGACATGCCCATTCCCTCAAGCTGATTGTACATCGCCTGAGCATCCGGGTTATACGGCGTGACATACTCCGTTAACTGCGCATGG
Organism: Pseudocitrobacter faecalis; assembly: GCA_003315335.1. Taxonomy (GTDB): domain Bacteria; phylum Pseudomonadota; class Gammaproteobacteria; order Enterobacterales; family Enterobacteriaceae; genus Pseudocitrobacter; species Pseudocitrobacter faecalis. The sequence goes on along the minus strand of QNRL01000003.1, from coordinate 121,315 downwards.
TGCAGCGATTCCCGGTTGGTCCACAGAGTGGTGGTAATGGATGTCCCGATAGAGCCTGCCAGCGTACGCGTAAAGTTCGACAAACTCGATGCCGCCGCCAGACGCTCAGGCGGCAAACCGGAGAGCGTAATGGTCGTTAGCGGCATAAAGAAGCATGCCACCGCGAAGCCCTGGATAAACTGCGGCCAGGCCGATGCGCCAAAATCCATCCCCGGCTCGAAGGTGTAAGCGCGCCAGTAGAAGCAGACCGCATACATAATAAAGCTGAAGGTGACCAGACGACGCATATCGAGTTTATGCGCAAAGCGACCGATAATCGGTGACAGAATCACCGGTATCACGCCCACCGGCGCAGAAGCCAGCCCCGCCCACGTCGCGGTATAGCCGTAAACTTCCTGCAAAAGCTGCGGTAGCAGAACGATCGCGCCGAAGTAGAGCATATACGCCAGGCTGATACACAAACAGCCGATGGTAAAGTTTCGCGACTTGAAGAGTGAGAGATCGACTATCGGATTATCGTCCGTCAGCTCCCAGACAATCAGGAAGCTTAGCGACACCACCGCCACAATAGTCAGTACGATGATCTCGGTGGAGTTGAACCAGTCGAGTTCTTTCCCCTGGTCGAGCATGACCTGCAAACTGCCGATACCCAGCACCAACAGTGCAAGACCAATACCGTCGATGCGACGTTGCTCGGTGCGCGTTTCACGCCCACGCAGTGCCTGAAGGCTCATCAGCACCACCACGATACCAATCGGCACGTTGATGAAGAAAATCCAGCCCCAATGATAGTTATCGCTGATATAGCCGCCGAGAATTGGCCCGCAAATCGGTGCAACAATCACGGTCATCGACCAAAGCGCCAGCGCAATAGAGCGTTTAGCAGGCGGATAGTTGCTGAGTAACAGACTTTGCGACAGCGGGATCAGTGGCCCGGCAACAATCCCCTGAATCACGCGGAAGAAGATAAGCATGCCCAGACTGTTGGAAACGCCGCAGGCCCACGACGCGATAGCGAAGGCCACGGTAGACCACAGGAACAGCTTCACCTCGCCGACACGCTTCGCCAGCCACCCGGTAATCGGAATGGAGATGGCGTTCGCGACACCGAACGAGGTGATAACCCAGGTCCCCTGGCTCAATGATGAGCCAAGGTTACCGGCGATCGTCGGGATCGCCACGTTTGCGATGGTGGAGTCCAGCACCTGCATGAAAGTCGCAAGCGACAACGCAATGGTCATGATGACCAGTTGCGCGCCTTCCAGCGGTTTTTGCTGTTGCATTACACTCACCCCGGGATCAGTTGGCGTTGGCCTGCACGATGTCGTTGATCAGCTTGTTGACCGGATCGAGACTGATTTCACGCGCGTTACTTTCGTAAGCCGGGCTGGTACGCACCTGACTTGCCAGGATCTGACCGTCGCGGTTCGAAGTATCGACTTTCACCAGCGTGGAGAGGCCAATACGTAGCGGATGTTCCGCCAGCTGTTTCTCATCCAGCTCAACACGAACCGGCAGACGCTGAACCACTTTGATCCAGTTCCCGGTGGCGTTTTGTGCAGGCAGCAGCGAGAAGGCACTACCGGTGCCCATGTCGAGGCCGACTACTTTGCCGTGATATTCCACGTCGTCGCCATAAATATCAGAAATAACGGTAACCGGCTGGCCAATACGCATGTGCGCCAGTTGCGTCTCTTTGAAGTTCGCATCGACCCACAGGTTATTTGCCGGAACGACGGCCATCAGCGCAGTGGTTGGGCTAATCTGCGCGCCAGGCTGTACCTGACGACGAGATACATAACCGGTCATCGGGCTGACGATTTTGGTTCGTTGCAGGGCGAGCCAGGCATTACGCACTTCTGTCGCCGCCTGTTTCACCGTCGGCTGGTCTTCGAGCTTCGTCCCCAGAATAATCGCCTGGTTGGCGTTATATTGCTGGATAGCGACGTCGAGTTGCGCCTGCGCGCTGGCAACCGCATCGCGCGCGTGTTGCAGCTCTTCGCGGCCAATCAGGTTGGCGCTACCCAGCGGAATACGGCGATTTAAGTCTGTCTGCGCCTGAGCCAGTGCGGTTTTTTTCACGTCGATGCTCGCCTGCAATTGCTTGCTGTTGATCATCGTTTGACGCATCTGGCGCACGGTAGAGGCCAGTGCGGTTTGCGCTTTTTCGAAGGCCTGCTGTGCATCGGTCTGATCGAGCGTAACCAGCACATCGCCTTTTTGCACAAAGTCGGTGTTATCGGCCCAGACTTTCGTCACGCTGCCGGACACCTGCGCCATAATTTGTACCTGGTTCCCTGCCACGTAGGCGTCATCGGTTTCTTCAAAATGACGCAGTACTAAAAACCAGTAAATCCCATATGCCACAGCAATAATGACAAAGAGCAAGGTCAACAGCACCAGGGCGCGCTTACGCGTGCCTTTCTTGTTGGCCGGTTGCTGCGGGGTTTGAGTCTCCGCATTTGCGCTCATGTTATTCTCCACGATCTTATTATTTCACATCGGCTGAGCCGACCTGTTTATCAGAAAGGCCAGCAGAGGGGAATCTGCTGGCCTATCAGTTTCTGTTATCAATCAGGATAATTGAGCGATATCCGGACTTAGCGCAGTGCCTCAAGGACAACGCCATCTTCATCCATCTGATCCAGACGGGTGAGGAGCTTCCGGGTGATATGCTCAAGCTGGTCTTTTTCAGCCGCGCTTAAAGAAGACCAGAGTTGGTGTAAGCAATGATGTTGCGGAGGCAGAACCTCACGCAGGAATTGATGACCTTTATCGGTAAGCTGCAGGTGCAGGCAACGACGATCGTTATCGCTTTCGCGACGCTCGATCCAGCCGCGTTTTTCCAGCTCATCGGCGATACGGGTTGCATTGGTACGAGACGAGCCCAGCGCGCAGCTCAGCTCAGAAGGCTGAATGCTGTGATTTTCCTGAGACTCCAGCGTAATTAACGCCATAAATAATGTCTCGTTAATCCCCTGAGCTTTCAGCATCTTATTGCGGTTGTCCAGCAGCTTGCCCTGCATGTGCATGCATAGACGAGTCAGAAGAATTTCCTGAAAGGGAAAATCTTCATGGCGGCTGGCGCGAAATTTTAGCATTTGTTCAATGGGCGTAAACGAACTATCCATTTGGGCATAACCTCATTAATTTCAGCCGATATAGTAACGACGGTGACAAATAAAGTAAATGAATTATTGATTCGAATTTATATGACGAATCTATCAAAGTGAAAATCGGGCCGTTCCGCAGCCCGAGTCAGCAGTGCAGGGCGTTACTCCTGCGGTTGGTGCCGGTAGCCGCGCCACCACACCAACAGATTGAGCAGCGTAATGCATGCGCCAACCAGACAAACCCCATTCCAGCCTGCATGTTGCCAGGCGGAAGCGGAAATCAGCGACCCGGCCGCGCCGCCGATGAAATAGCAGGTCATGTAACCTGCCGTCAGACGGTTACGCGCATCGGGATGCACGCGATAAATCACCGTCTGATTTGTGATATGTACACCCTGAACCATCAGGTCGAGTACCAGAATACCGACGATCAGCGCCGCCACGGAGACCTGCCCGTACCAGATAGCCAGCCAGGAGAGCAGCAGCGCCAGCAGGCTTACTGTGGTGGTCAGATGCGCTTTACCTTTATCAGCCAGCGTACCCACCGGACGCGCGCCTAACGCGCCGGCCGCACCCACCAGGCCGAACAGACCAATGGTACCTTCGGAGAAGTGATAGGGGGCACCTGCGAGCAGGAAGGCCATGGATGTCCAGAGAATGCTGAAGCTGGCGAAGGTCAGGCACCCCAGCAGAGCGCGAGTGCGAAGAAGTTTGTTATGGGCAAACAGATGGTAAATTGAGCCAAGAATGCGCGGATAGCTCAGGTGATTGTCCTGTTTGAGCTTCGGTAAACCCCGCCACAGCGCCAGTGCCAGAATCACCATTAATACGCTGGCGACCCAGAACACGGTGCGCCAGCCGCCGAGGTTTGCCAGCAACCCGGCAACGGTGCGCGCCAGCAGGATCCCAAGCAGAAGACCGCTCATCACCGTACCGACCACTTTGCCGCGTTTTTCCGGGGCGGCGAGGGTAGCCGCCATAGGGACTAACAGCTGCGCTACGACTGAAAAGAGTCCGGTCAGCGCGGTGCCCAGAATCATCATTCCCAATGAAGTACTGCTGGCCGTGATCAGCATTCCGCCAGCGGCGAGCAGCGTCATAATGACAATCAGCCGACGGCGCTCAAACATATCGCCGAGCGGTACCAGGAACAGCAGCCCGGCAGCATAGCCAAGCTGTGCTGCGGTGACGATAAAGCCTGCCTGGCTGGCGCTCAGGGAAAACGCGCGGGCAATGGCTTCCAGCAGCGGCTGCGCATAATAGTTGCTGGCGACGGCAAGCCCGGTGGCGACAGACATCAGGACAATCAGCGCGGGACTCAGCCCGTGTGAGGTTTTGGTCATTGGGGTAAATTATTTTCGTGGTGATTATTATTGATGTTACCAATAATAACGGATGCAGGGGGAATTAAGTGAAATGAATGGTGGCGAGACGTGCGGTTTTTGTGGGGAGGCCCCTCATCCTAACCCTCTCCCACAGGGAGAGGGGACTGAGTGTGCATATCTGCACGTCCTGCACCGGTTTTCTCCCTCTCCCTGTGGGAGAGGACAGGGGGGAGGGTGTTATTTCTGCGCCGCCAGCGCCTCTTTTACCCAGCCATCAAACTGCGCCTGGTGAGCTTTGATCCAGCCATCAACATGACCCTGAATATCCCCTTCCGATGCTTTGCCTTCATGCATCATCGAGTTCTGGGCGTTAATGTCAGCAACCGGCAGTTTCATAATAGAGAACAGTTTTGCCGCCGCCGGGTTTTTCTCGGCCCAGACTTTGTTGGCAACAATGTGCATGGTGCTGACCGGGAAGCCATAGTTCGCGCCGTTCGGCAGTTTGGTATCGATGTCTTTCTGCACGCCTGGCAGGGAAGAGAACGGCACCTGCAGCCATACCACATCTTTACCCGGCTTCATCACGTCGCTCACCCAGTAAGGCGTCCAGGTGTAATACAGCACCGGTTTGCCTTCTTTATAACGGGTAATGGTATCGGCCATCATCGCCGCATAGTTACCCTGGTTGTGGTTAACGGTTTTGGTCAGGCCGTAGGCATCCAGTTGATGGTTAATGGCCGCTTCACAACCCCAGCCTGGGTTACAGCCGGTTAAATCAGCTTTGCCGTCACCATTGCTGTCGAACAGTTTGGCGATTTTCGGATCTTTAAGCTGCTCAATATTGGTGATGTGATACTGATCGGCGGTTTTTTTGTCGATCAGATAACCCTGAGCCGCACCGTTCACAAATACGCCTTCACGGTAGAATTTCTTGTCGCCACCGGCAGCGGCATACATATCGTCATGCAGCGGCTGCCAGTTGACGGCGGTGAAAGTGGAATCGCCAGATGCCAGTGAAGTGTAAGCAACGTTGTAGTCAACTTCATCGGGCTTATTGACGGTATAGCCCAGTTTTTCCAGCGCGCGGCTGACCAGCAGGGTCTGGAAGGTTTCTTCGGTGATGGTGCTTTGAATTGGCTGTACGGTAACGCCTTTGCCCGGTAAGTCCGCCGCAAAGGTGCTGGTGGAAACAAGGGTGGCGAAGGCTGTGGCTAACATTACGCTATGTCGCATCGTTGTTCCTTTTTTATGATGAGTAAAGTTTGCAGATCCCGGCGCGTGATGCGCCGGGTAAAAACAGGATTACTTGCTGAAAGGACGGGTCAGCAGACCCAGAGGGCCGGTGGTGTACCAGCGGCGGTTGCCACGACTGCGGGAATCGCGGCCAACGGCTTGTGTCAGGCGGTCGAGGATAATCGCCAGAATAACGATCCCGACGCCGCCTACGGTGGCGAGGCCCATATCAAGACGGCCAATACCGCGCAGAACCATCTGGCCCAGGCCGCCCACGGCGATCATCGAGGCGATAACCACCATCGACAGCGCCAGCATCAGCGTCTGGTTCACACCCGCCATAATGGTCGGCATCGCCAACGGGAGCTGGACTTTAAACAGCATCTGACGCGGGCTGGCGCCGAATGAGCGCGACGCTTCAATCAGATCCTCAGGCACTTGGTTAATCCCAAGAATAGTCAGACGTACAATGGGCGGCAGGGCGAAGATAATTGTCACCACGACACCCGGTACGTTACCGATACCGAACAGCATCACGATAGGCACCAGATACACAAACGCTGGCGTGGTCTGCATGGCATCCAGCAATGGGCGAATGATCTTCGACGCCCGTGGGCTTCGCGCCAGCCATATCCCCAACGGTAGTCCGATGATGATACAGAACAGCAGCGCCGTCAGAACCAGTGCCAGGGTAATCATCGCCTGTGACCAGGCACCAATTGCGCCAATGGCAATCAGCGATACCAACGTGGCGACCCCCATGCCGAGGCTCGACATCTGCCAGGCAATCAGGGCGAAAACGAGAATCGCGACGGGCGCAGGCATCCCCAGCAGCAGTTGCTGGAAGGCGCTGAGAATGTAATCAATCGGAACACGAATGCCCTGGAACAGCGGGCGGAAGTGCAGCACCACCCAGTCAATGCCATGCGTTACCCAACTGTCCAGCGGGATCAGCGTCTTATGGAACGGATCCAGAATATTGAAATGCTCTGGCTGTGGCGCGGGGGCGCTGGTCAGCCAGTCTGCGCCGCCACCGCCGTCGGCAGGCGCGCTGCCCCAGGCGTCGGCGGATTGTGCGGCATTATCGGCCGCCGGTGCGGTATCCCACGGATTGGTTTGATCAGCCATTGTTTGTCACCTCGCGATCTAAAGCCTGAAGAAGCATGCGTTTAGAAATAACGCCAACGTACTGTTGCTCTTCGCCAACAACCGGGACCGCACACGGGGCCTGGCCGACATGAGAGAGCAATTCGCTGAGCGGTGTTTCTGCGTCAACCACTAATGGCGGATCTAACAAGGCGCTTTCAATTCCCTGACCTGCACTCAGGGCAGCTTTCAGCGTGTCAATTGAGACAATTCCAACAAACTTATTTCCGCGCTCGATGACATAACCATATTCACGGTCATCATCCTGCAATAATTTCAGGGCAGAACGCGGGCCGAATCCTGGCGTTTTTCTGATAATTCCAGCCGGGCTACGGCGGGCAATATCTTTCGCGCTAAATACCTGGCTGATATCGACGCCACGGAAGAAGGTGCGCACATAATCATTCGCCGGATTATTGAGAATTTCATCCGGTGTGCCAACCTGTACCACTTCGCCATTTTGCATAATAGCGATGCGATCGCCAATTCGCATGGCTTCGTCGAGATCGTGAGAAATAAAGACGATAGTCCGCTGATGTTTGGCCTGTAATTTTACCAGCTCATCCTGCATTTCCGTTCGAATTAATGGGTCGAGCGCCGAGAAGGCTTCATCCATTAATAAGATATCAGGGTTGATAGCCAGCGCACGGGCTAAACCAACACGCTGACGCATACCGCCAGAGAGTTCATCCGGGTAAGAGTGAGCATAATTTTCCAACCCGACCTGACGCAGCGCGTCCAGGGCTTTCTCCTGACGCTCGGCGGTTGGAATACCCGCCAGTTCCATACCAAAAGCGGCGTTGTCGACCACGGTCATATGCGGCATCAGGGCGAACGACTGGAAGACCATCGCGATTTTCTTTCTGCGCACCTCACGAAGCTCGGCGTCGGAGATTTTGGCGATGTCTACACCGTCAATCAGCACCTGCCCGCGGGTTGGTTCAATCAGGCGATTGAGAAGGCGTACCATGGTTGATTTACCGGAACCGGATAATCCCATGATGACAAATATCTCGCCTTCTTCAATGGCCAGACTGGCGTCTTTAACGCCAAGCGATAATCCTGTTTTCTCCAGAATTTGTTCTTTGCTGAGGCCTTTTTCAATATATTTGAATGCGCGCTGTGGATGCTCACCAAATACTTTATAAAGATTCTTAACTTCTAATTTAATTGCCATGCAATAATAGAATTCCCGTTATTTATTTATATCAATATGATTCCTGATGGAAATAATTACACGGGTATACCCTAACATACTGAGATTCTATGACAACCCTTGGGAGGATTCTGCTTGCCGAAATGGGAAGGGCGAAATGCCGGGGCTTCCCATGATATAAGGGCTGAGAGCGATTTGAATTTTTATGATATTTTTGCGTTTCCCCACCGCAAATTTCACCTGAAAGCGATACATTCAGGTGGAATGAAGTGGTAAATAACAGTGTAGTAGCTCTAAGAATATTTGTGTGATTAATTGCGCTATTCGTAAAATAATCCGGCAAAAAGTAAGGGGTATTTTCGCCGGATAATGTTATTAAAAATCCCAATCGTCGTCGGTGGTTTCGACCGCTTTTCCCATCACATAAGAGGAACCTGAGCCGGAGAAAAAGTCGTGGTTTTCATCGGCATTAGGAGAGAGCGCGGCGAGAATTGCCGGGTTAACCTCAGCCATTTCTGGCGGGAATAGCGCCTCGTAACCGAGGTTCATCAGTGCCTTATTGGCGTTGTAGCAGAGAAACGCTTTTACCTCATCAACCCAACCGCTGTCGGCATACAGTGCTTCGGTGTAGGCCAGTTCGTTGTCATAGAGATCCATCAGCAAATCGAAGGCAAAATCTTTCAATGCTTCACGCTCCGCCTCGCTGACTTTCTCGAGCCCTTTCTGATACTTATAGCCAATATAGTAACCGTGTACCGCTTCATCGCGAATAATCAGACGGATAAGGTCTGCGGTATTGGTGAGCTTGCCGCGGCTCGACCAGTACATGGGCAACCAAAAGCCGGAATAGAAGAGAAATGATTCCAGAAACACGCTGGCAATTTTCTTCTTCAGCGGTTCATCGGCCTGATAGCGCGCCAGCATCAGGTGTGCTTTTTTCTGCAATGGCGCGTTTTCTTCGCTCCAGGCGTAAGCGGCATCCACATCTTTGGTCTGGCACAGCGTGGAGAAAATCGAACTGTAGGAGCGTGCGTGCACCGCCTCCATAAAGCTGATATTGGACATTACGGCTTCTTCATGCGGCGTGAGCGAATCCGGCATCAGCGATGGCGCGCCCACCGTATTCTGAATTGTATCCAGCAGCGTCAGACCGGTAAATACGCGGATGGTTAATTGCTGCTGGGCGGGCGTCAGCCCCTGCCACGCGGGGATATCATTGGATAGCGGCACTTTTTCCGGTAGCCAGAAGTTACTGGTCAGACGGTTCCAGACCTCAAGATCTTTATCGTCCTGAATTTTGTTCCAGTTGACGGCGCTGACGTGCGATAAACGGTTCATCCTTTTCTCCTTACAGCGCGCAGGACACGCAGCCTTCAATTTCGGTGCCTTCCAGCGCAAGCTGGCGCAGGCGAATGTAGTAGAGGGTTTTGATACCTTTCTTCCAGGCGTAAATTTGCGCTTTATTGATATCGCGCGTGGTGGCGGTATCGGGGAAGAACAGCGTCAGCGAAAGCCCCTGATCGACATGACGCGTTGCTTCTGCGTAGGTGTCGATAATCGCCTGCGGGCCAATCTCGTAGGCGTCCTGATAAAACGCCAGATTATCGTTGTTCATAAACGGCGCAGGGTAGTAAACGCGCCCGGTTTTGCCCTCTTTGCGAATCTCCACCTTCGAAACGATTGGGTGAATGCTTGAGGTGGCGTGGTTGATATAGGAAATCGACCCGGTCGGCGGCACCGCCTGCAAATTCTGGTTATAGATGCCGTAGCACATCACCGCTTCGCGCAATTGTCGCCAGTTTTCATGGCTCGGTAAGGTAATGCCTGAGCGCTGGAAGAGGGCGCGGACTCGCGCGTGTTTTGGCTGCCAGTCACCTTCCAGATAGTGTGCAAAGTACTCGCCGCTGGCATAGCGTGATTGCTCAAAACCGGCAAAGCGTTGCCCGCGCTCGCGCGCCAGCAGCATTGAGGTATGCAGGGCATGCCAGGTGACGGTATAGAAATAGAGGTTGGTAAATTCCAGCGCTTCCGGGCTACCGTAGGCGATGCCTTCCCGCGCCAGATAACCATGCAAATTCATCTGCCCAAGCCCGATGGCGTGTGAGGCGGCGTTACCCGCCTCAATCGATGGCACCGAACGGATATGGCTCATATCGGATACCGCCGTCAGCCCGCGAATGGCGGTGGCGATGGTCAGGCCAAAGTTGGGTGAGTCCATGGTGTGCGCGATGTTCAGCGAGCCGAGATTACAGGAGATATCATGTCCGGTGGCGGCATAATCGAGATTCTCATCGTAGGTCGACGCACTGTTAACCTGCAAAATTTCCGAGCACAGGTTGCTCATGTTGATGCGCCCGGCAATCGGGTTTGCACGGTTCACCGTATCTTCATACATGATGTACGGATAGCCGGATTCAAACTGGATCTCCGCCAGCGTCTGGAAGAAATCACGCGCATTAATATATTTTTTGCGTACGCGCGTGTCCGCTTCCAGCTCGGCATACATTTCGCTGATGGCGATATCGCCAAACGGTTTGCCGTACAGACGTTCGATATCATAGGGCGAAAAGAGCGCCATTTCGGCATTCTCTTTCGCTAACTGGAACGTGATATCCGGGATCACCACGCCAAGCGAGAGCGTTTTAATGCGAATTTTTTCGTCAGCATTTTCCCGCTTGGTATCAAGGAATCGCAAAATGTCCGGGTGATGCGCATGTAAGTAAACGGCGCCCGCGCCCTGACGCGCACCGAGTTGATTGGCGTAGGAGAAGGCATCCTCCAGCATTTTCATTACCGGGATCACGCCGGATGACTGATTCTCGATACGCTTAATCGGCGCACCGGATTCACGTAAATTCGACAGTAAAAAGGCCACGCCGCCGCCGCGTTTTGAAAGCTGTAATGCTGAGTTCACCGCACGGCCGATAGACTCCATATTGTCTTCTATACGCAGCAGGAAGCAGGAAACCAGCTCGCCGCGTTGCTGTTTTCCGCAGTTGAGGAAGGTCGGCGTCGCGGGCTGGAAACGACCGGAAAGCATCTCATCGGTAAGCTGGCAGGCCAGCGCTTCGTCGCCCTGAGCGAGGGTTAATGCCACCATACAAACGCGGTCGGCGAAGTGCTCCAGATAGCGTTTGCCGTCGAAGGTTTTCAATGCATAGCTGGTGTAAAACTTCCATGCACCGAGGAAGGTCTGGAAACGAAAACCGCTGGCGTGCGCGTGTTTGATAAGCGCAGTGACAAACGCGGGGGGATAACGTTTGAGGACGGCGTCATCGTAGTAGCCTTCCGCGACCAGCCAGCGTAGACGCGCGTCTGCGTTAGCGAACGTGACGCTGTTCGGTTGAACATGGGCGGCCATAAACGCATCTACGGCTTCGCTGTCCTTTTCAAACTGAATCTGCCCGTTCCGGTCATACAGATTCAGCATCGCATTAAGCGCATGGTAGTCAGGCGCGGCCTGGGTTACAGGTTCTGCGGTTGTCGTTGCCAAAATTCGCTCACTCCTTTTCGCACTGTATCAATATCGTGTTGCGTGCCCATCAGCTCAAAGCGGTAGAGCCAGGGAACGTGGCATTTTTCAGCGATCACCGCGCCCGCGCGGCCATAAGCGTCGCCAAAGTTTCGGTTTCCTGCGGCAATCACGCCACGGATTAACGCCCGATTCTGCGGGTCGTTTAAGAAGCGGATGACCTGACGCGGAACCGCGCCCGCCGTACCGCCGCCGCCATAGCTGGGAACCACCAGAATGTACGGCGCCTCGACCTGAATACGCTCCCGCTCATTGAGTGGAATGCGTATCGCGGGCAGCCCGAGACGCACCATAAAGCGGTGCGTGTTCTCAGAGCTGCTGGAGAAGTAGACGAGGCGGCTCATGCGTGGGCGGCAATGGCATCGGGGCGCAGGCGATTGATCATATCCGGGCGGAAGCCGGACCAGCGGGTTTCCCCTGCGATCACCACCGGAAGCTGACGAAATCCCTGTTCACGCAGGGTATCGGCCATTTCAGGGTGCTGGTCGAGATTCACCATCTCGAAATCATAGCCACGGCTCTCCATTGCCCGTTTAGTGGCGTGGCACTGGATGCAGTTATCACGAGTGTAAATAGTAATGCGCATGATTCGTATTTCCATTTAAAATGACAATAGGGCGCAGTTAAGAGCGTCAGTCCGGGAGTGGTTACCTGAGAGGAATACTAGATGTAGTTATTAAAAACTTCAACCATACAATATATGGATGTTTGAACAAAAAAAGCCCCCAGCGCGCAACGCGTTGGGGGCCGGGGATGTTTGTGTAAAAATTACATGCGCATAGCGATGGCCAGGCGGTTAAAGGCGTTCATCAGGCTGATGGCGAAGGTCAGGTCGCTGATTTGCTCGGCGCTAAAGTGCGTCAGCAGGGGTTGATAGACGCTATCTTCCGCATGATATTCGGCGATGTGCGTCACATCTTCCGCCCAGGCCAGTGCCGCGGCTTCCGCTTCAGTGAAGTGATTACTTACTCTCCAGCCAGCCAGCGCGTCCAGTTTGCTCTGATCCACACCCGCTTTGCGCAGGGCTTTACTGTGCATTTCAAGGCAGAAGGCGCAGCCGTTAATCTGCGAAACGCGCAGGTAGACGAGCTCCAGCAAAGCGCGATCCAGGGAACTCTTTTCCAGAGCCAGGCTTGCCTGAACCATGCCTTTGTACACGTCAGGGCTTAATTCGTTATAGGGTTGGCGCAGCAGGGTCATATTGTTTCTCCTCGTTATCGATATACGTAAAAGTAGCACTATAATGGTCTGCATCAGATAGCCATATTATGAGTAAAAAAGCAGACCATGATGCAAAGTGATGGCCTACGCTATCGGCATATAGCCAGGCAACTGAAAACCGCGATTGAGGAAGGTAAGTTAACGGCAGGCAGACGGCTGCCGTCCAGCCGGGTTTATGCGCAGGAACTGGGCGTATCTCGCGCCACGGTAGAAAATGCGTATGGCGAGCTGGTGGCACAGGGTTGGCTTGAGCGGCGCGGCCAGGCCGGAACGTTTGTCAGTGAACACCTCACGCTCAAACCGGCGGTGGCGGAGCCAACCTGGTTTGGCGGCGAAGAACCGCATCCGCAACCTTTTCAGCTTGGGCTGCCTGCGCTGGATCTCTTTCCACGCGCATTATGGGCCAGGGTGATGGGGCGGCGATTGCGTACGCAGACGCGCTTTGACCTGGCGCTGGGCGATGTGTGTGGCGAGATGGTGCTGCGCCAGGCGATTGTCGAGTATCTGCGACTGTCGCGTAGCATTGAGTGCCAGCCGGAACAGGTTTTTATTACGTCGGGCTATGCGGCGTCGATGAGTCTGATTTTACGCGCGCTTGCGGGGCGTGGGCAGGGAATGTGGGTGGAAGACCCCGGTTTTCCGTTGATTCGCCCGGTGATTGCGCAGGAAGGCGTGAACATGTACCCGATACCGGTGGACAATGAAGGGATGGATGTGGAGTGGGCACTTACTAATGCACCTGAAGCCCGTTTCGCGCTGCTGACACCTGCGCATCAAAGTCCGTTGGGTGTCGCGCTCTCGCTGCCGCGTCGCCGCCAGCTTCTGGACTGGGCTGCACGTCAACAAGCCTGGATCATTGAAGATGATTACGACAGTGAGTTCCGCTATCAGGGAAAGCCGCTGCCACCGCTCAAAAGCCTGGATGCGCCCCAGCGCGTGATTTATGCCGGAACGTTCAGTAAAGCAATGTTTCCCGCGCTGCGCACCGCCTGGCTGGTGGTACCTGTGCCGCTGGTGGCGCAGTTTCGTCGCCACGTACAAAAAATTGCCTGCCCGGTACCGCTTCTGTGGCAGCAAACGTTGGGTGATTTTATCCATGAAGGTCACTTCTGGCGGCATCTGAAGAAGATGCGCGTGCATTACGCCGAGCGGCGGCGCTGGCTGGAGGAGGCGTTACAGACGCATGGTTTTGACGTGGTGGCGCAGCAAGGGGGCATTCAACTGGTGGTGAATATTTCTGGTGACGATAGGTTACAGGCGCGGCGGGCACGCGATGCCGGGCTGGCCGTACAGGCGGTGAACGACTGGCGGACTAACGGTGACGGAACACCAGGACTCATCATGAGTTTTACTAATATTACGTCGCAGGCGATGGCAAACGAGCAAGTTTCAGCGTTAAAGCTGGCTTTAAATTAAAAACCCCGGCGTAAAAGCCGGGGTACAGACGCGTAGCCGTTCAGAAGCGTTTTCTGATACGACGCATTTATTATCTTCACTGTTTCACTGCAATTATCGACGCAAACTTAATAATGCGCCAACAAATATCCCAACCGCAGCAACCGCGCCTAAACTCTGCCAGGGCTTTTCGCGTACGTAGGTGCTGGCGCAGTTCAGATAATCGCAGGCGGCCTGCTGTGAACGGCTGCGGCCATGCAGTCTGGCACGTGACTCTTTCAACAGTGCCTGTGCTTTACGACGTGCGGCGTCAGCTTCACCTTTTGCATCGCTACCCCAGCTTTTCAGTACATCCTCAAGACTATCGGCTAACTGATTGACTTGATCCTGAATATCCTGCGTCTCATCAACTACGTCATTGCGGCCAAATCGATTAGGCATGTGCTTCTCCTTTTTAAGTGGGGACGGAATTAAGTGTAGGCAAAAAAACTCTTCTTTGGGGCGAATCACAGTGAATCGATGCGTTTGTGGATTTTTCTGAAAGCGAGGTTAATGCTGATTACTGTAAGGTGGCGATGCAGTAAAAGATGACGAGGAAAAAATAATGTATTTACGACCTGATGAGGTGGCGCGCGTTCTTGAAAAAGTGGGCTTCACTGTGGATGTGGTAACCCAAAAAGCCTACGGCTATCGCCGTGGCGAGAATTATGTTTATGTGAATCGTGAAGCGCGGATGGGACGCACGGCGTTGATTATCCATCCGGCGTTAAAAGAGCGTAGTAATTCGTTAGCAGAACCGGCTTCTGAAATCAAAACCTGCGATCACTACCATCAATTTCCTCTCTATTTAGGTGGAGATGAACAGCAGCATTACGGAATTCCACATGGCTTCAGCTCGCGTATCGCGCTGGAGCGGTACCTGAACGGTTTATTTGGCGAGTTTCATTAATCGAGCGACTGGCATTCGCCAGTCGCTGTGCATTATGCCTTTGCCTGACTGTACTGGCTGACACGGAAAAGACGGCGGCAGAAATCGAGGAAATAGCCGTACACCGCCCCCATCACCATTGAAACCACGATATTCGAACTTACGGCGGCGGCAATCTGATGCCAGTCTGCGCCGATTGTCAGCAGAATAATCACATAGACCGGCGACTGGAACGTGACATACGCCAGCGTATCGGCAAGGTTTTTCATCCAGCCTGCCGGGCTGATACGGCGCGCCTGACGCATAATTGCATCGCGGTAAACACCATAAGGCCATGCAATAATAATGTTAACCGGCACCGCTAACAGACGAGAAGAAAGCGACTGCTCAAAGGTCATTCCGGAGAGAAAAATTTCAATCATCATGTTCACGACGGAACAGTAGACAACCATGGCGAAAGTGTCTGCTGCTGCGTGACGCAGGCGTGACTGCGCAGAGAACATCGGTATGCTCCTCGAAAAGTTACGAAAACCGTTATTATTAGGGGGTTAAAGGCGTTTTGGGTTGCCTTTGTTGATGTGTATAGATTATCTATCTGTGTTAAAACTAACAACTAGTGAAATATTTTTATTTAAAGCCTTTTTGTCAATAAAATACTCTGCCGGTAAGCGATTTTACCCATTGGCATTATTTTTTAAATATTAGTTGTTGTTTTTTATTTTAAATCAATTGGTTATGTTTTTGCTCTCACTGTATAGCGTGAAACGGTTAGGCACTGTTGGAGCCGCTAAGCCAGAGATTAGGTGTAAAAGTGTGAACCTGGTCGATTTTGGTGTTTTTTATGCCATTAATCCAGATTTCGTAGCAGTTAGTTCTGATGATGTGATGTTTTGATTATGCACTGATAGTGGGTGATTATTCATATTGCTGTTTTGTTAACAAAACGTTATGCATCACGGCTAATACGCATTGCTTCGGGGGATATTAATTTATAATCTGATTGCTCTATTTAAATATAATGATAGAGCTCAATGAAGATATATTCATTAATATTCGGGCGGTAGCAATATATTCTTAAATACAATATAATTAGCTACTGTCGTAATGTATTTTGTTTTGAATAAGGAATTTTTTAGCCCTATGTCTGTTATGTTACAAAAATTGAATAACATCCGTTCTTTGCGTGCAATGGCGCGAGATTTCTCCATTGACGTTCTTGAAGAAATGCTGGAAAAATTCAGGACCGTCACTGAAGAAAAGAGAAATGAAGAGCAGTTAGCGATGCAGCAACGCGCTGAACAGCAAGAAAAAATTAATACCTGGCTGGAGTTAATGCAGGCCGATGGTATTTCGCCGGAAGAACTGGCAGATATGAAAGCGGCGATTGCCGCCGCACCGAAAAAACGAGCATCGCGTCCGGCGAAATATCGCTTTACGGATTTTAATGGTGAAGTAAAAACCTGGACTGGCCAGGGGCGTACGCCGAAACCTATCGCGCAGGCGCTGGCTAACGGTAAATCACTGGATGATTTTCTAATCTAAGTGAATGAACAAAGCGGTGAGAAGAGTCTCACCGCACAATTTTTTAGCACACGCCAAAATCACCTTCTTCTGTATAGGGCGTAACGTCTTCCAGCTTCAGGGTATATTTCTCTCCCTGCTCATTACTTGCCTGTACCGCTACAATATGATCGTTGTGCGCTTCCAGAACTTTGAGTTTTGGCCCACCCATTTTCGGTTGTACAAAATCACCTGGTGAATACATCGCGATACTCCTGCTCTACTTGTTGACGTTACCTAAGATTATGCTGATGTAACGAAATAGTAAATGCGGAGTCGGGACTTCCTTAACGACGGTTCCACGGCATGATGGCTAATAGCCTGGCCATACCACAAAAACCGCTGATTCCCGCGAAAGTGAGGCCCGCACCGACAAAGGCGCTCAACAGAAAGAATGCCTCTGATACTGTGTAACCCAAAACGCAGCCCAGGAGAATCAATCCTCCGGCCGCAATTTGCACCTGCCGCATAAGCGGTAATGGCTGCTTTTTATCTTCTACCGTTTCCAGCCCGGCCGCTTTCCACGCCTGAATGCCGCCTTCCAGCACCTTTACCTTAGCCGGCGCAGCGGCGGCAACCAGGCGGGTGAGATTGTTGCGAGTGCGGTTTCCGGACTGACAATGAAAGATAACCACGTCATCGGCGTTCACTGGCAGCGAGGCTCCCTGCTCAATGGCGCTTAATGGGAAGGGTTGAGCCTGGGCAATATGCTCGCGGGCAAATTCATCCGCATCGCGGATATCAACCAGCTTTGCGCCTTCATGAAGCTGCATTAGCGCCTGCTGGGGGGAAATCATCTCTGTTGTCATTATCCTGGTTCCTTATGCAGGGGTATTCCCATCTTAATGTATATGCAGATAAATAACGAGCGAAGGAGCCATCATCTATAGGGGGTTAATAATTAATAACAATAGTAAAATAAGCATGGTTTGAATTTGAACTCTTAGGAGGATCATGATTTAGCCACATTATAGGTATGGTTAATATTCCTTATGGGAATATTCTTACTTAATGTAAATATTGAAAGCTTGTGGATGAATATTTTTCACGCAAAAGATCAATTTTATGTTAACTGCCACTTCTTATTGAACGGTATGTTAATTTTAATGATATATCGTGTTATTCCATAAATGGCAAGTATTACCCTTAATTTAACACATCGTTTTATTTTAACGATTAAATTAGAAATGTTTTAATTTGGCAACGCACAGGCTACATAATTTGTTGTTGCAAATCGTGCTGTTGTCGATATTATTTATTCGCAGACCTAATATGTTTATCGGGTCTGACGCTCAAAAAAAGTCGATATTGTTCAGTTGAGAAAACTGAGATAAAGACTGTGCAAAATATCCTACCGATGGAACGACGATTAACTTCAACACGGAAGAACTGGCGATATCGCCTGGCATTTTTTGCTTCGCGTATACCGCATTGGATAGCCGTCAAAGAAGAGAGAAATAAAATGAAATCGCAGTTCCGTATTATGGCCGTTGTTATCGCGGCTCTGGCATCAGGTACCACGCTTTCCGCTATTGCCAACGACATGACCACTACCGTGCCCGCGGCTGATGGTGCTCAGGGCGCAGGTGGGCAGGTGAAATTTACCGGGGAAATTACTGACGCCGCGTGTGATATCGATGCCAACAGTACCAATCAGGTGGTTGATCTGGGTAAGTGGGCAAGCAGCTACTTTAAAGCAACCGGTACGGAAACCACCAAAACGCCTTTCCATATTAATGTGAAAGATTGCCCGTCTTCAGTGAGCAAAGTTTCTGTACTGTTCGATGGCACGCATGATGCCAATGAGAGCGATCTACTGGCGATCAATGGTGATGCGAAAGGCGTCGGTATTAAGCTGATTGAAGCGGATGAAACCACGCAGGTTAGGCTGGGGACGATCTCCAAAGCGTATCCGATTGATGCCGGTAGCAATGGCGAGGCCGGTACCGCCGATCTGTTGTTCTACGCTGATTATCGCGCCACCGCCGATAAAGTTACGGCAGGTAACGCTGACGGCGTAACCAACTTCGAAATGGTTTACAACTAAGTCGAATCTGAGCAGGGGGTTTCTCCTGCTCATTCCTCAGTTCTCGTTTCCCCTGACAAATGAATGCTATTTATGAAACGTATTATCGCTGGCGTTGCTCTTTCATTTTTATTGGTTACTGCTGCTAAGGCGGGCGTCATCGTGGGGGGAACCCGCGTAATCTATGAGGAAGGGAAGCGAGAAGCCTCTATTTCAGTCACGAATGCCGATACCCACACGCCATATTTGGTGCAATCCTGGGCTGAGAATTTTAACGAAAATGATAAACGCCCGGTGCCCTTTATTGTGACGCCACCGCTGTTCCGTCTCGATCCTGAAAAAAGAAATATGCTGCGTATTAGCTTTACCGGGATGGAATTGCCGCATGACCGGGAGTCCGTATTCTGGTTGAACGTGAAAACGATTTCGCCGTCCCAGAAAGGGGATGTGAATAAGTTACAGGTAAATATTAAATCTAAATTCAAGATTTTTTATCGCCCTGCCGATTTAGCGGGCGATCCGAGTAAAGCATGGCAGCAGTTGCAATTTCACACAGCGGGTAATCATTTAGTGGTAAATAACCCGACCCCCTATTATGTGTCGTTATTTTCCGTTTCTGTTGCGGGAAAAGAGGTCGATGAGCCGGGAATGGTTGCGCCCATGTCGTCTTTAACGTGGCCGATTAGCGGTTCAGGGACGGTGAAATGGCGTGCGATTAATGATTTCGGCGGCATTACTGACGTTGCGCAGCAGTAATGTGCCAGTTCCCCCGCAGCCCTCTGTATAAGCCGACCGGCCCGTTACTGCTGCTGGCGACGGTGCCAACCGCACTGTTTCTGCTGTGCCATTACCGTCTGGCGCTGGCCGATGACTATTTCGACCCGGCTGCGCTGGAGGTGACGGATCCTCAGCAGAAAACCGCCGATCTCCACTATTTCGAAAAAAATGGCGGCCAGCAGCCCGGTACGTACCCGGTAGCTATCTGGGTGAACAACCAGCAGGTCGGGCAGGGGAATGTGACCTTTGTTGAGGGCAATGGCACCCTGCAACCGCAGCTGACAGCAGCGCAATTGGCGGAATTCGGGGTCAATGTCAGCGCCTTTTCTGCTTTTAATCAACTGCATGACGGCGAAACCTTTACCCAAATCAGTCGTTATATTCCTGATGCCAGCAGTGCGTTCGATTTTAGCGAGCAGCGGCTGAATCTCAGTATTCCGCAGGCGGCAATGAACCTGCAAAGCCGCGGCTACGTTGACCCGGCTCGTTGGGATGACGGCGTACCCACAGCCTTTGTGAATTACAACCTGACCGGGGCACAATCGCGTTATCGCGACGGCGAACACAACTCCAACTATTTAAGTTTACGCAGCGGCATGAACATGGGCGCGTGGCGGCTGCGCAACGTTTCGTCGATGCAATACGATAAAAAAAGCCACTGGCGCTCACAAAGCACCTATTTGCAGCGTGATGTGAAGTCTTTGAGAAGCCTGCTGCGTGTGGGGGATACCTATACCTCGGGCGATATTTTCGATAGCGTGCAGTTTCGCGGGGCGCAGCTCTCCTCGGATGACGAGATGCTCCCGGACAGCATGCGCGGCTTTGCGCCGGTGATCCGCGGGATGGCTCACAGCAACGCTAAAGTGACCGTTTCGCAGCATGGCTATGTGATTTATGAGACCTATGTTGCACCAGGGGCGTTTGCTCTGAAAGATCTCTATCCTACCGCGCAAAGTGGCGATCTTGAGGTCACGGTAAAAGAGAGTGATGGTTCCGAGCGCACGTTTACTCAACCTTATTCCGCCATTCCCTTTATGCTGCGCGAGGGGCGACTGAAGTACAGCGTCAGCGCAGGCCATTACCATTCAGGTCTCGACGGGAATCGTTCCCCGCAGTTTATTCAGTCGACGTTGTTTTACGGGCTACCGGCGAGTTTGACTCTTTACGCCGGCAGCCAGTTGGCGCAAGCTTATCAAGCCTGGGCGGGCGGCGTGGGGCACGGTTTTGGCGATTTCGGCTCGTTGGGCGCGGATGTGACCTGGGCAAATACGCGCACGCCTTCCGGTAAACGTTATTCCGGTCACTCCGTCCGCGTGCAGTACCAAAAAGATGTGAATTTGACCGGTACAACCTTTAACCTTGCCAGCTATCGCTACTCATCCAGCGGGTTTTATGACTTCAGCGAAGCCAACGCGCTGGAGAGTGAAAATGGCCTGGTGGATAACAAGCGTAGTCGCGAAGAGATCTCAATTTCGCAGCCCCTTGGCGGCAGCACCAGCCTGACGGCATCTGCCTATTCGCAGCGATACTGGCGCACCGGGCGTCACGATGAAACCGTGCATTTGGGGTTTTATAACACCTGGCAGGGCGTTTCGTGGGGCGTGGGCTACTACTACACCAAATCTTCCGCAGAGAATAAATCGGATCGTTCATTGTCTTTCAACGTCACGATCCCGCTCGACCAGTGGTTACCAAACAGCTCGGTGAGTTATAACACCACGTCAGATAACAACGGTTATACCTCGCAGCAGGTTTCGTTGTACGGCTCGGTGCCGGAAAATCAAAATCTCTACTACACCGTCCAGCAGGGTTACGGCAATAACGGCCAGGGCGCGAACAGCAGCGTTGCGCTTGATTATCGCGGAGGTTACGGCAGCACTCAGCTTGGTTATCGCCACGATAAGCAGAGTAACCAGTTGACCTGGGGCGCATCGGGCTCGATTGTCGCCCATCCCCACGGGATTACGTTTGGGCAGAGTACGGGCGATAGCTTTGCGATTGTTCGCGCGCCAGGAGCCTCGGACGTGGCTATCCAGAATGGGACGAACGTGCATACGGACTGGCGCGGCTACGCGGTGGTGCCAACTTTAACGGCGTATCGCAAAAACTACATTACCCTCGACACCGAGTCGTTAAAAGATGACACCGACGTTGAACTTCAGGGTCAGACGGTGATCCCCGGCGGCGGTGCGGTAGTAATGGCGAATTATCAAACGCATCTCGGTAACCGCGTTCTGTTTACTCTCAACGATAACCATGGGCCACTGCCTTTCGGTGCCACCGCGCAGGTACGCAAAACCAGCGACGACGAGGCGACGCCAGCCAGCGGTATTGTTGCCGAACAGGGACAGGTGTATCTGAGCGGCGTACCAGAAGAAGGCACGCTGGAGGCGCAATGGCAAACCGATAACATCTCGCACCACTGTACGCTGCACTTCCATATTTCCAGTAACCCACAGCAGAATCCGGTGAAAACTGTCACCGGCCTTTGCTTATAAGAGAGGGCGATATGCGACATCGTGACTGCGCGCTGTTTTTCATTTTCCTGCTGATTGCCGGTTTTTATAGCCACGCTTCGCACGCTGAAACCTGCATGGCGAGCGTCGGGCAGATGACGCTGAATACCCAGAATTTAACCTACCTTCCCACTCTGCCTGTGAACTCGCAAATGACTAACCAGATGGCAGATAACGGCAATGGGATCCACTTTATCTGTGACTTGCAGGCACCGCTGGCAAACTGGAAACGCATTGTTTATCAACAAAAAGACACGACCGGTGCCGGAACGGTGATTAACGGTCATCACGTGTTTGCCTCAAAACTGAATGGCGTGAGCTACTCGGCAGGATTCCAGTGTAACGGTGGGCCGATTCGCTATATCGGCGACAGCACGGCCCCGGCAGGTGGTGAGTCGGTAACGGTATGTGACAGTGATGAACTGCCGGATCTGCTCGGTGAACGCGAACCCATCGTCAAGATGTATATCACTTTCTATAAAACGGGTGAGGTAACGATGAGCGGCGGCAACCACGCCAACGTTGAATCGCAGCCGCATTTTGGGGAACTCTATATTGAGGATCGCACTGCCAGCGGGCCCAGTGTGAAAAGCAATCCGGTATCGATTGATCTGGCGGCGCTTAACGTCGATATCGGTGCCAGCGGTAGCTGTCAGGTCAGCACCTCCAGCATTCAGGTTAATCTGGGATCTGTTAATCGCGCCGAATTTAAGGGCAAAGGGCTGACGGCAGGCTCTGCCCGGTCGTTTGATATTCCGGTTTATTGCTCGGCACCCAGCGATGTCAGAGTAGGCTTTTTCGGGATCCTGGCCGCCAGCGATTCCCCCGACACGCTGGCATTGACGAAAAGTAGCGATATGGCAACGGGGGTTGGCGTTAAGCTGACTTATGGCAACAATGCTGCCTCTGCGCCTTCACCCGGCACGTCCGTCAAAATTAACCAGGCGACTAATCTGCCCATTCTCAAGCATGTGACGGCGGCAAATGCGGGGAATGCGGAGAACGTGAATTTTTCGGCGCAGTATGTTCAGACGGAAGGTAGCGTAACGGCAGGGGAAGCGAACAGTATTGTGACGTTTGCGCTGGTGTATAACTGAGTTGTTAGCCAGCAAAATACCGCAACTCCAATCTATTGCAGATAACCGGTAGGCCGGATAAGCGCAGCGCATCCGGCATAAGCACCAACGCAAAAAGGCCGCGAAGCGGCCTTTTTATCACGCTAAGAAATTACTCAGTCACTTTATTTTTCAGCGACTCAGCACCTTCTTTGGTTTTATTCCAGCCTTTCTCGGTACCTTCTTTGGTGGCGTTCCAGCCTTTTTCAGTACCTTCTTTGGTTTTGTTCCAGGCTTTTTGCGAGCCTTCGCTCACTTTGCTCCCGGTGCTGTCTGCTTTACCTTCAGCAGCATGTTTAGATTTCAGCTTCAGCTCTTCGCCTTCATGCTGCGCCTGATGCAGCTTTTCTTTGGCGGTATTGGCATTCTCATGCGCCGCGGCAACGGTATCGTCCGTTGCATGAGTGGTTGCGGCAAAAACAGGAGAAGCCAGCAGCAGGGCAGATAATGCGATCATTGTTTTTTTCATAATATCCTCATCTATCGTTATGGCTGTATGAGCTGTATTCAGCATGGCAGAGCGAACCGGGAGATGCATTAGGAAAAAACTGTATTTGGATCAGGATGTTCTGCATTGAGTGATTTTGGTAGTGAAAAATCATCGATAAATTATGGTTAATAAATCATTCATCTGGCTGCGTTAATCCATGAAAAAACATGTGATTGCAGGCATATTTTACGCGCCGCCTCAGATTCGGGATTTACTGAATTATTTATTCAACAAATCAATAAAATAATCTTTCTTGCAGACTTCCCGGTTCAATTCGTAGGGAGCCCGGATGCAATAAATCCCAGGCTCCAATATCAGACGCTATTTTTCCGCGATGATCGTCTCTCTGGGCAGACGCGTATCGTGACAGTTTTGATAACGTGCAGGCCAGATCACCGAAGGATGCAGGTCAAGCGCATTAGCAATGAGCCACTCGCCCTTGGGCCATGGTCGATTCAGCGTATTGGCCAGCGTAGAGGAGGCCAGCCCAGCTTCGCGGGATACGCGCGCCAGATTGGTACCGCGCTTGCGCAGTGCGGCGATGATGTCGCGGGGTGCCAGTTTTGTGGGGGCATACTTATCACCTATTGTAGAATATGAGTCACATTTTTATGATGCTAGCACTTTCGTTATGTGACTTATAGTCCGTGGTCTGATAAACGACATAAAGTCATGCTGGCATGATGAAAAACATGTCCAGCATTCAGTCGCGTTTTGGCGCGAATCTTAAAAAATTACGGCTTGAAGCCGGGTTATCTCAGGAAGCCTTTGCGGATAAATGCGGCCTTGATCGCACTTATGTCAGTGGTATTGAACGGGGTGTCCGGAATCCTACTCTTGAAGTCATTCACGTTTTAGCCAAAGGTTTGGGTAAAGAGATGAAAGGGCTTTTTGATTTTGACGGCGACGCATAAAAGCAGCGTGTTACTTTTTCCTTTCATAAGCAGATTAGCTAAGTGAAACTCAATAAAATTTGTTATGGCTTACTGGCCATATCATTCATTGCCAGCTTCTGGTTTTTACATCCCGTATGGGCGTGGTTTTTACTGGTCAATGTTTTGACATTTTTCATCTACGGTGCCGATAAATTTGCGGCACGTCGAAGCTGGCAGCGAGTACCCGAAAGAACGCTATTGATGTATGGCCTTGTGGGTGGATGGCCCGGCGGGTTAGCCGCTCAGCAGTTGTTCAGGCATAAAACACAGAAGCAGCCGTTCAAACGCTGGTTTGTCGCAAGCGTGGTGGTGAATGTCGTTGTGCTGGTGGGGGCGGTTTATGGGATGGGGTATTGGTGGGGGTAGGGCGGGTTTGTGCCAAAAGCAGAAGTTAAAGCAGTAAGATCATGGTTATGTGATGAAACAGAAGATCTTAAGTATTTATTTTTTATAAGATGGCTTAGGTTAGAGTTAACTAATAAAAGATGAGGTAATAAAATGACAGATTATATTTATAATTCAAAAGGAAGCGCCGTAGGTTTTATCCGTGGAAAATATATACATAGCATGAACGGTAGTGCCGTCGGGCAACTTCGCGGAACACATGTCCATAGACTTTCTGGTCAATATGTTGGTGAACTCCATGAAAGCATGGTACTAAACAAGCATTTGGGGAATCTAGGGAATATAGGTAATCCGGGAAACCCAGGTAACGTGGGAAATCCAGGCAACCCAGGTAACAGAGGGGCTCGTAATTACGGATTTCCTGATGTATCAATTGACTTGTTTGGCGAATAGCTGTGCCAATTTCCGCTCTGTGCCAGGAGTGGAGGCTGCTGACTTCATGCTATGTTAGTGCACATTATGAAGATAACTTGAATTGGCAAGGTCACATCATGGATAGTTCTGAACACTGTAAAGAGGTCTACGCATACTTTGGTCTTGCGATGTATAGAGCACAATGTGTAGAGCAGTCGATAGTTCAACTTCTTATTTTTTTCGATTTTTTTACGAAAAATGTACCCACATTTACTACCCGCGATAAGTGGGAAGTAGAGTTTGACAAGTTTGATAAGGTATTATCTGAGAAAACAATGGGGCAGCTTTTAGGCCTGATTAGAAAACTTGAGCTTCTTGATGGTAATATTGAAATCATGCTTTCAACAACTTTAAAAAAAAGAAACTGGCTAGCACATTCTTTTTTTGTCGATCATGCAGTAGATTTCATTAATAAAAATGGACGGGATCAGATGATTAGGGAACTTAATGATTCAATCGAGCTATTTAATTCTGTTGAAGATATCCTCAACCCTATAGCGCGTAACGCTGCACTAAAATACGGTTTAACCGATGAGTTATTGGACAAAATTCAAAGCGAACTGTGTAAATCTTCAACGAGTGAATATTAGGTAAGTTTAATGTCGAGAGTTTGAACTAGTTTTTTATTAGGTATCACAACTTCCGCTTTTCACTCACAGCAGACATTCAGTTGCATTCGTTCGTTCGCTCCGTGCCAGGAGCGGACATTTAAAAAAAACGCGACCAGGTGCTTAGTTCGCAGTTTCAAAGGTCTTTTTTATTGAGCCATACGTACATGAGTTGGGCCAATTCATACGGTTTCTCCAGAGGAATAAGATGCCCACAGCCGTCAATATAAACAGCACAGGTGCCGGTTAGCTTGGCCAGTTCTTCTGCCTCCTCTTTTGAACGCAGCCGGTCATGTTCAGCTGCAATGACATAGGTCGGGCATGAAACTGGTTTTAACGTTATTCGCTCACGGTTTAGCCCTGACTGGACACTGAATGCATGTGCTCCCAGCCTTTTTCCCATGTCACGGATTTTATCAATAAGGGGCGTATTATCGGCAAGATCAGCGTGAAGCGACTTTCTAATTGCCATGGTGCTCAGTCCACTGAATGCTCTGGAGGAATGAGTAACCGCAGTCGCTATGCGTGTTTTTTTCTGCTCTGGTGAATCTTCTCTGAGAGAGGTAGCAATGAGAATCATAGCCGCTGTCCGTTCCGGAAAAGCTTCATAAATAGCTCTGGCTACGTAGCCACCCAACGAAAAACCTGCCAGAACAAAACGCTCAGGTAGTTTCTGGGCTATGTTGGCGGCAATATCCTGGATTGTTGTTCCCCCATTCAGGCTCACAGGAATAAAGCGTCTACTATCGGGAAATGCAGCGATAAAATCGTCCCATAATGTTTCATCAAGCATAAATCCTGGAATGAGTACAACAGGGAGGTTCTCTAGGTTATCCGGCAAGCTCATTTCTTGACTGCGGCTCCATTGCTATGGTTTCAGAATTGATAAACATAGCCTATTGCGGAGCATGAATACATTGCCACCTCGTTGAAGTCCGCTTTTCGCTCATAAGGGACAGCCATACTCAAATCTCTCTCATTGCAGGAGATTTGAGTATGAACACGTCACCGTGGAACAAAGACCGTATCATCGGTCAAAAAAGACCACTCCAGATATCTCATATCTGGGGGATCCGAATCCGACTTGAACTGGAAGGTAAAACGCGTGATTTAGCTCTGTTCAATATGGCCCTGGACAGTAAGCTACGAGGCTGCGATCTGGTCAAACTCAAAGTATCTGATATTGCATATGGTAACTCTGTTTCAAGCAGAGCAACGGTGTTGCAACAGAAAACTGGTAGTCCCGTGCAATTTGAGATAACCAAAGGGACAAGAGAAGCTGTTGCTGCACTGATAAAGCTTAGCAATTTGCATAGTAAAGACTTCTTGTTTCGGTCTCGGGTCGGAACTAACCAGCACATATCAACCCGGCAGTACAACCGAATTTTTCATGGGTGGGTAGAAAAGCTTGGTCTCGAAGATTCGCTTTACAGCACACACTCCTTGAGAAGAACGAAACCTTACCTAATCTACAAGAAAACCAAGAATCTCCGGGTGATCCAACTTCTGTTGGGCCATAAGAAACTGGAAAGCACAGTCCGTTATCTGGGCATTGAAGTGGATGATGCGTTAGAGATCTCTGAATCGATTGAAGTCTAAGGTTGTCAGGGCTGCAACAGCAGCCCTGTGCCAGAAGCGGACATCATCACTTTAGCATTCAGACCGCTTTCTCATGAACTGTCATGATGAAAATCAATGGGTCTTCCTCTGTATTTTCATAAAAATGTGGGACGTCCGTTCTGGCTGTTGCCGAACAACCGGTCTTCACCTGAAACAGATGATCCTGTACACCAAGCGTAAGCGTTCCCTTTTGAACATAAAACAATTCAAGCGTCCCTTCAGTGTGACCAGGTGAAGCAAATTTTTCTCCCGGCTGCATTTCCCACATCCAGAGTTCCGTCATATCTGGGCCACCAGATCCAGCGAGCAGCCTTGCACGCCCGCCTTTATCGCCCTCCCACAATTCAGGTATTTCATCTTCAGCAATAAGATGTACTGTCGGTTTTGAACTGACATCCACAAAATCTGCTACTGAAACGCCCATTGCAACAGCCAGGCGGCATAACAGGGCAATGCTAGGGTTCGCCCGGCACCCTTCAATCTCAACCAGTGCCCCTTTGCTGACGCCCGCCCGACGAGACAGTTCATCAAGTGAAATTTTCTTTTGCTTACGATACTGCTTAATCCGCTGAGATACGGCTTCATTCACGGTGCTGACAATCACATTAGCATCGGTCATTAAATTGACTTTTTTGGTCATTGGTCATTGGTCATTATCATGAAATAAATTGGTCATTACAGGATTGTCTCGTGTTAACAGTATCTCCGTCAATTGCCCCTGAAATTTTTCGCATTGCTCCCGGCTTCCGGGCACTTAGTATTTACGTAGAAGCAGCACCAGTGCTTCATCCAGATATTGGACACAAGGCGCTGCAGGAAGCATGTGAAGTAATTCTTGCTGGTGAGCCTGAATGGGCAGAATCTCATCTGGCCGCATGGGACGAAGTTTTCCAAAAATTTGGAGCCAAACCAAAACGCACTCCTTGTTCAGCTGCTGCGTTACGTAAGCGCGTACTACGTGACGGAATGATGCCTACACTCGACCCCATTGTTGATCTATACAATGCTGTTAGTCTCCGCTACGCCATCCCTGTTGGAGGCGAGAATATCTCTGCGTATCAGGGTGCGCCGTGTCTATCTGTGGCAAAAGGAACCGAGACCTTTGATACCATCAAAGAAGGTGAGACTGTCGTTGAATACCCTTCCCAGGGTGAAGTTATTTGGTGTGATGATATCGGCGTTACTTGTCGCCGCTGGAACTGGCGGCAGGGGATCAGAACCCGATTAAGTGTAGAGGCTCAGCAAATGTGGTTCATTCTCGAGAGTCTGCCACAGATGCCACTGGAGAAGCTCCATGAAGCAGGAAGGATGCTGACTAACGGTCTGGAAAAAATGATGCCAGGTTTGTGGCTTGAAGTTGCTCTCATAGAAGAGCAACACCAGTAATATCATTCAGGAGAAACACTATGTTTACCGGTTTGTCTGCATTCCCGTTAACCCCGATCACTGCCGGTAGCATCGACGAGCAGGGGTTCATTAAGATTCTGGCTCGCCTTACGGCTGCACGTGTTGATTCTATGGGCATTCTGGGATCAACCGGAAGCTACGCCTATCTGACCCGTGAGCAGCGTAAGCATGTAGCTAATCTGGCTAAACAACATGCCGGGGATATCCCAATGATGGTATGTGTGGGGGCGGTCAGTACCGATGCCATTTTGCATCTGGCAGATGATGCACAGGCAGTTGGTGCGGATGCCCTGCTACTCCCGGCAGTCAGCTACCAATCACTTCGTGACGAAGAAGTCTTCACGCTATTTGAGACCGTGACTCAGAATGTCTCTGTACCGGTGTGCATCTATGACAATCCAGGTACTACACATTTTACCTTTACGGATGAACTGCACGGGCGTCTCTCATCACTTGAAGGTGTTCGCTCGGTTAAGATCCCTGGAGTTCCGAATACCCAGGCTGCAGCGACTGAGCGGGTGCATGCGTTACGTCAACATCTGCGCCCTGGCGTGACAATAGGTATAAGTGGCGACGCATATGCCGGGCTGGGATTAAACGCTGGCTGTGAAGTCTGGTATTCCGTGTGCGGCGGTCTGTTCCCTCAGATGGCGAAACAAATCACTGAAGCAGCTGCGGCAAACGATCATGAACGTGTTACTGCTCTGACAACACGCCTTGAGCCGTTGTGGTCGCTGTTCCATAAACATGGTGGGAGTATTCGAGTCATTGCCGCAGCCGCTGGTTTGCTTGGGCTTACCGATATGGATTGCCTACCTCGTCCTCTGCAACCATTGTCAGCAGGTAATATCGCGGATATTGCCCATGTAATAAGTACGTTAGAGCTGAAGTAATCTACCCCAGGACTGGCAGTCTGCCGATGCTTTTGAAATCAAGCTGAATATCAACCATCATCGCATGTTTGAAGTAACATCTGTAGGTCCGCTTTTCGCTCACAGGGGACACCCTAATCACCTCACCTGATCCTATGGAGAGAGAAAATGTCAGTATCCCCTGGTGCATTTACTTATTTAAAAATGACTCAACCGCTTTGGAGAACTCTTCTGGCTGATCGAGCATGACGAAGTGAAAACTGTTGTCGATCCGCGTGAAATGAATATCAGGTGCAGAGGCATAGGCCTGACGGTACATTGTATCCACACTGGCTGCAGGTATCCCGAACAGGGGGTCATACGCGTAAACGATCTCAATCGGCGCTTTAATACGGCCAAGCTCGGGACGCAAATCGGTAATCATCAACTCATACACCGCATCCGCAACAGTTTTGCTATCGGAATGAATAGCCGCATCCACCAGAGCAGGCCTCACCGCCTCGGTCTTCGCTAAACGGGCTATAGAGTTATTCTGGGACTCTGCGATTTGCTCAGGCGACTGGCTTAGTAGCCAGTCCCGCATGGAAGTGGCATGCCGGGCCGCTGTTTCGCTGGTCGCCGCCGGGTCAAACATTAACGAATAGAATGGCAAAGCATCGACGATTAACAGGCGACCGACCTGATGGGGATAACGGGCTCCCAGCATCAGTGCCATCTCACCTCCGAGGGAATGGCCAATGATCACCGGTGTTTTGAGGTGCCGGGACTGGATGTATTCAGCGATAGCGTCAACTGCCGGTGCGATGATCGCTCCCTCCCGGTTAGCAATGGCAGGGGTACTCGCAAAGCCTGCAAGTTCTACAAGATGAACGCGGTGCCGCATACGTAAACCTGACACTAAATCAGCCCAGACTTCGCGAGACGACGCCAGACCCGGAATCAATATAACATCCGTTCCCGAACCGTGCGTATGCACAGAGATACGCTGCGAGTCTGAAAGTTCTGAAGCGATGGACGGGGGCTGGTCTGCGGACGCGGGGACGAAGACGGACATAAGTAAAAGTATTCCTCCATATAGGGCGCGGATATTTGCGATATGCATTAGTTATCCCTGTTTAAGCTAAGCGGTATGAGATTAACAGGCTCCGCGCCCGGCCGCGAGTCACCAGTGCATTTGCTCAACAGGCACTTACTGATATTAAAGTCCGTTTTTCAGTCACAGCGGACCTTCAGCCAGCAAACTCGCCCGCTCTGTGCCAGGAGCGGACGTTGGATGCTGAGTTGTGGGAGCATTGATGCTTGAATCAAACTGATGATCACGACGTTTCTGAGAAATTCTGTGACCTTTTTAAACCTGTCTGCTAAGGATTTCTGTAAATTCTCTGCGCTTCCTTGTTGCCCATTCAGGTTTGATGGAGAGCATTAAACTATATTGTTTACGAAAATAAACATACCTGAATTCCATTTCAGGTGAGCTATTCATGGCTGCATACTCTGTAGCCAGACCAGCCACACCACACTCAACAAACCAATAAAGAATCTCATCATCACTAAGGGTCACTTTACGAGCTATTTCGGCACCTCTTTCATTGACAATGAAATGATATTCTTTGCCATGAATTTCCAGGTATGGAGTCGCCATACCGTCAGGTATATCAGGGATGGTGAAGTAATAATTGGGTCTTATTCCACCTCCAATTCCTTCACCGATTTTGACAAGTTCTGCACGTAACTCTTCGATATTTTTCATGATTTATGATTTATGATTTATGATTTATGATTTATGATTTATGATTTATGAGGGTAAACCATTCGTTCCAGACCGCATTTCGCTCAAAGCAGCCCTATCATCTTCCTAACAGCTCGCCCCCAATTAGCAACAGACTTCGCAAACATATGCTACCTTATAGCCGAACCGTTCTCCCCAATCTTCAGCCCAAAGAATAATCACCCCCACAACCCTCACGGAGAGACCGCATATAAACGTCATCATCACCCCCGCACATACTGAGCACTTTGCCACTCTTCGCGCCATCGAACTGGCCGCCTTTGAAACGCTACGCAGGTGCAATGACCGGTCCCGCCATTGCCAGCAGCATCGAAGAACTCAGCGATTTCAGTCGTAACGGGCTACTGCTTGCGGCCTGTACGTCAGACTCCGTTCCCGTAGGATTCATCGCCGGTAAAATCGCAAGTGAATGGCTACACATCGCAGAAATGGATGTGCATCCGAATTGGCAGCGCCGTGGGATTGGCAGACAGCTTATGCAGGCGATGCTTCGTAATGGACAGCAACGCGGCCTGACGGGCGCCACGCTAACCACCGACAAAATGGCGGCATTTAATGCCAGGTTTTACGCCACGTTAGGTTTTGAGATTGTGGAAGGGAAGGCGCGCCCGCCGCATTTGGCGGCGATAATAGAGGATGAGATCGCGAAAGGGTTCGATTCAGCGCGCCGGGTAGCGATGAGGATTATCTTTTAGGTTGCTGATTTATAGAGATATCTATATACAGAAGAGAACAAAAAAGCCCGCAAGACTTACGCCTTGCGGGCTTTCGACTTCTGCGGTCGACTCTGGAATCGCCGCTAAAGATTTTGGTGGAGCTGGCGGGAGTTGAACCCGTGTCCGAATAACGCTTAACCTATTGAATATTAATGTTTTGTATTTTTTAAAAGGTCTCAAGTGCATTTTAAGTGCATATCGTGATCCCTCTAACGTCCTGATTCCGTCCAACATTTTGAAATATTCACCACGCTACAGAGCTGCAGAAATGGCGGTTTTCCCGTCGTATTCAGCCAGGTATTTACCGTAATTGCGGAACAGCATTTCCGGCCCTTTATGCCCCATCTGCCCGGCAAGCCAGAAAAGGTTTACGCCCTGGCTAATGTGTCTGGTGGCGAATGTGTGGCGGGTCTGGTACGGGTTACGGTATCGAACGCCAGCTTTTTTGAGGGTTGGCACCCATGCTTTTTTTCGTATCGCGTCGGCGTTCGCCCAGGGCTCACCCGTTTTGGGATCGCTGAAAATAAACTCGCTTTTCATGAAAGTGAATTGTTTCTGCGCCTGCAGCGCGGCCAGCGCCTCGCTGTTTAAGTCTACTTTACGGGTACCGGCTTTTGTTTTGGTACCTTTCAGAACGCCAACAACACTTGCCGCCTGAACGTGAGCTGTTTTAGCGATATTGTCGAGATCAGGCCAGCGCAACGCACACAGCTCAGAACTGCGTAAACCCGTATTGAATGCGAAACGGAACAGGTTTTCCCACTCTTGGTATCTGCAGCTCTGGTAAATAGCGCTGATTTCCGCTGGTGTGAACGGATCAACTTCGTAATCGTCACTATTCGGGCTGCTGTCGATCACGTGGTACCGACTCGCGCTGACAAGGGTTACCGGGTTGATAGTCAGCAGGCCGTCTGTCACCGCTTCATCTATGGCGCTGCGCAGAAACGAGAGGTTATTCCTGATCGTTTTCAGCTTTGTTTTTCTGCTGGCGATCCAGTTTTTGAGGACCGCAGGGGTCAGTTCCGATACATGCATTTTGTGCAGCGCAGATAGCGCAGACAGGCACTTTTCATAACCGCCAATAGTGGACGGCGAAAGGTTGCGGTTCTGGCAGATTTTCAGATACTCGTCCAGGTAGGACTTAATATTTTTGGTTTTCTTCACTACCCCGAACAGCTCCAGTTTTTTGGAGGTGGGGAAGTATTTCGCATAATCGAATGTGCCGCCGGCGATCTGATTCTGTATCTCCCCCAGCAGGCGCTCGGCATACTTCACGCCGCGCGCGTTTGCTTCCATTCTGGAAAGGGGCTCCCGGCAGAGAACCCCCTTGTAGGTGAATGTGATCACCAAGGTGTCGCCAGTTTTATGCCGGCGAATGGTTACTCCTCTTGGGAGAGATAATGATCCTTGTTCTTTCTTGCCCACTTTGAAACCTCCGTTAAGTCTATCCAGCGTTCTTTAACGCCATCGACTTTTAATACATGGACACCCTCTTTCCATAACCCCCTTTGTATCCGTTTGTTAACGGCTTCAACCGTTTCTCCGGCGTCCCGGCAGTAGGTTGAAAGTGGTACGCAATCAAGACTCATGACCGACCTCCCGCCCAAATGCCTAGGCATTTTCCAGTTCATTTGCCGCATAGATAAGTGCGTTGTGGTGCGCTCTAAAACCGCCATCAAGTTCGCGGGCCGCTCTCTTGCGCAGAATGTCGATCGCAGCCTGATAGTCATTCTGGTAATCGGCGGAAAAGTCCGCCGAACTGTCCGGCATTACACCAAGCACCACCAACATATTTTCCGGGTCGATGGGGATGGTGGTAAGCCCCAACTGCTTGGCCTCCGTTGCGAGATGAGTCCAACGCTTAATAATTTCTAAAACTGGCTTATTCATGGAGCGCCTCGCTACCTCACCAAAAATTTATATTCAATCAGCGCGCCGATAACTGTGGCCGCCAGCAGCATGGAAACAATGATGCTGAAAATGAAGGGCTTCATCATTTTACCCCTGCTGGTTTGATGGCCTGCAATGCATCAACCTCTTTAACGAATCGGTCATGCATCGCGTCCCATTTCTCACACCATTTCTCCATTTCTCGCTTGCGCGCCAGGATGCGACGCAGACGGCGAACACAACGCTGGTGGGCGGCCAGATACTCAGCCTTTGTTTCCCCGTCTCGCCATATTTCCCTGTCATCGCGATCAATACGCACCCGCGGGTGACGCTGCGGAAAACCTGAACGCTCAAAAGCCTCGGTGGTCATGAAGAAAGCCAGATAGCGGATCGCCGTATCTCGCGTGAAGCATTTTTTGATACGACCGTGGCGTACTGCCACGAACAGTGGGCCAACTGGCGTATCGTGTTTCTGTAATGCCAGGTCAATCATGCTTACGGTGCGTTTATCGTTCATTTCCGGTCCTTAACTTTGCTGTATCGTTCGTGACTCATTACTTCCCAGTTCTTTCCGCCATCGCGGGAGAGTAGCCGCCAGCGGTGATTAACCTTGAGGCTCAAATTACCGGAGCCGTGCATACGGCAGGGGTGAATGCGCCTTGCTCTGAACTGGCTTAAAACGTGTGCTGCTTTGAGGTGAACCCACTCAGGAATTCGTATCGCTGTCAGTGCCATCAGATCCCCCATTTCATGGAACTCCGTTTTCGGAGCCTCCACTTTTTGTTTTTTGACGAACTCAACCAGCTCAGAAATGAGTTCGTCGATTAATTCCTTTCCGCTATCTGTGAGGAATTCACCGCTGCCATTAACATCAACAGCGCTGCTGTAAATTTCCTTGATAGCTTTTAAGCCTTCGACATTTCCGTACTCACTGATCGCAAGCCTTTCGAATTTTCGTAATAATCCATCGAGAAGAATCTCTGTTAACTCGACCGTATTAATACCGCCTTTATTGAGCTTAATAACAAGGAAGTTACTCCCTGTTTTACGCTGGTGGCGTAATAACGCAGACTTTAAAATTCTGCGTCGGTATATCTTGATAAGATTATTCATTTATCCTTCTGTATTTTTAACCCATTCGTGATAAATAAATGTGGCAATCTTGCCTGATTGTTCAAATGCTAGCCCGATGAGTGCTTCCTTTTTCTCCTCAGTCATTTCATTAATATTCATATCAAGCTCTTCAAGAAGAAAGAACAACCCCTCAGATGTGCGCCTGATATCATCAAGAGAATTAGAGTCATTACCCATATTACCTTCCGTATGCTTTGCGTAGATAAAGGTTAGCGATAACGGTCTGTCCGAATGATGCATAGAGCAGGGCGGTTTTATATGCATTGCTGTCTTTGATTAATTTCATCGTCTCGCCTGTGTGAAATTTGGTTGTGGACATACCCAGCGATTAAGCTGTGTTTTAAATTAATACGTAATTAACTTAATTTAGATTCGATTTTTTTTAGCTTCTTGCAAACTTTTTGTGCGTAGTCGTGAATGGCATCTGCCATATAACACTTAGGGTTGTCGCTATCTTTATCGGTGAAATAGAATTCAGTATACATATGGCTTAGCTCTTCCATTTTTTTTGCTGCAATCACAACATCAAAAACATCGTCTATTAAATCACCCAACTTATCGTGTGCAATGCTGTCGTGATCCCTGGTAAGAAGCGTATGATTTGCATCGTCCAGTAACTTCTGAATCATGAATAAGTTGCTTTCAATGGTGCATTCATCAAGCTCTTCACGAGCTGCAATTAATGTTGTTAATAGTGATTTAGCTCGCTCGATTATCACCATAGAATTTTTCGTGTTCATTGATTAGCCTCGCTCCCGAAGTCATATTGGTTGATATACTCGTATGCTTTATCGCATGTTTTCTGCATTGATCGAATCAAGCAGGAAAGATGGTTATCTGTTTCTCCAGCACCAGGAGAGTTGCGAAAGATAAACTCTAGAAGTGATGTGTTCTCAGCAAATTCAGCCGAGATATCTTCAAGCATAGCTATTGCGGATAAAGGTTCATTACTACATTTATTTGTTACTGAGCTTTGAGTGGATGAAATTGAGGCATCGATCAGCAAAGAGTTGATAGCAACAAGATTATCTTCGATTTCAAATGGTTCGATAACCTTATGTGATTCGATTAAAGAGACCAGCACTGCCTGCGCCATTGAAATAATTTCTGTGGTAGTTTTAGAATGCATATTCTTACCCTCTAGACATGATTGAATACTTATTTATCAATCAAGTTAAACTTGATGGTTAGAGGATATGGCGAGGATTGGGTTTCGTCAAGTTAAACTTGATTGTTTTTGTTTGGTTGAGGTGGGAGAGTAAAAGAAAACGGGCATAAGCCCGTTATATTTCAGTTGGTTAACCAAATCTATTGATGTTGAAAGGAACTGAAGATATTACCTTTGATTGTATATAAAGCATGTTGAATGCTTCTTTCTCAATACTCCAAGATTGATAGTTTGAATTATCTGATAGGACCACCATTTTGGATCCCATTTTTTGAAGACGCTTAACATAGCATTCGCCATCGAAGCAGAATGCATAAATGCCATCGCCATCGAAATAAGTAACAGATTTATCAAGGAAAAGTAAATCTCCAGGTGAAATTGTTGGTGTCATGCTGTCACCTCTGGCGTTACCTATCTCAATATTTTTAAAAGGCCTGTTACCAACCAGTTGGCGAGCATACTCAGGATCAAGCTCGATAGATCTCACTACATCGATGAAATCTCCCTTTACGCTTGTGCCGTCACCGCAACTGAACTCAACATCGAGCACACTAAACCTAACGCTATCGGTATGGGTGTCGTTCCTGTGCGTACTTGGAAATTTCGGGCTCTCAGTCTCACCAAGGAACCAGGACTGGGGCAGGCCACTAATTTCAGATAGCCTGGCAAGTCTCTTCCCTCTTGGTGAAGTCTCACCCGTTGTCCAGTATTGAACTGATTGGGCTGTCACGCCTAGCTGTCGTGCCAGTTCAGCCTGACTCCATCCTTTAAGCCTTAAAAGTTCATTAATCCTTTCCGCGGTTTTCATTACCCCTCCTGATGCAGTCGCCACGACATCAAACACTTGAATGTAAAGCTTACCTTGATTTTAAGTGTACATGAGTAAATTCTATCTTGCATGTTAATTTAAACTTGATATTATTCATCGCAAATCAATTATAGCTTGATGGTGTTGTATGGATGAGAAAGTTCGTTCCCGACTGCGAAGCGCTGTATCTCAGAGAGCCATTGCGAAAACGCTGGGTATTTCGCCGCAGGCTGTCAATCAATGGTTCTCTAAATCAGTGATTCCACCACGGTATGTATTACCGATTTGTGAAATGACCGGTTGGAAAATCGTACCGCACGATGTTCGTCCTGAGTTGTATCCATCTCCTGAAGATGGAATTCCGTCGAACCTAAGACACGGTATTGATACCTCTCACAAAAAACGAGTGGATATGTAATCACTTTTTGAAGGTGGTTAATGCACCAGGTTGAAGCTCTGAATTTATTACCTTCGTCATATAGCCAAGCCGATTCCGAATGGATCAAGCAGCAATTACTGAGCCTGGCGCCAGCAGCACGACAAAAAGCCATTCAGCGTTATGCAGCTGTGTATCAGGAATCGTTCGAAGCCGAGCCCGTTTCATACCGCAAGGAGAACCGGGCAAGGCATGAAGCAAATATGCGGCTTCGCCTGTTTGTGAGAAATCACGGCAGGGCTTTACAGGGGTATACCGCCGAACCTCCCCTGGCCGGAACGTCAACGCGTTCCTGATTGTTGCGGGTTTAAAGGTACCCGGACACAAGCAGGCTTAAAGGCGCCTGTTCAGGTTGGCAACCCATTAACTCAACTCTCCGCATGTACTAGGTAGGTAGTACATTTCGGTGGGGAAGAGGGAAAGGGGGGTAAGGGGGGATTGGGTGTAGGGGGAGGAATAGGGTCTTTTCCAACAGGAGAGATCCATAGGTTAAGTAGATCTCTGTCTATGACGCGAAATACAAAAAACGCCTGTATCAGCAAGATAGTACAAAGCGCTCATGCGCTGTGAAAAGAAAAGGGTTCTTCCTGGAAGAGTGATTTTTCAGGGGGAGCTGAATCAGAAGGGAGGCTGGCAGCCTTTGGGGAGGCCACCAGCCAAGTGAGGGGGAATCCATGAAAACCACATCACAAGATTATTATCTCATCAGCACGGGAGCAGCACAATGGAGCTGACGATCACGCCGAATTTTGCACAGGAACGAGCGCTAAACATGTTGCGCCGTGACTGGAAGGAAAACGACACCTTCATGGTGTACTCGCCAACCGGTAGCGGTAAAACAGGTCTGGCCGCATTCATCGTTGCCGGGTTTGTCAGCCGCGGTATGCGCGTTCTGTTTTGTGCACCGTACACCATCCTGATTGGTCAGACGGCTAATCGCTTCGTGGAGTACGGGTTGCCGGGTGATGAAATTGGCTATGTCTGGGCGAATCACCCAAACTACGATCCTTCCCTCAAAATCCAAATTGCCAGCGCCGATACGCTTATTCGTCGTGTGTTCCCTGACAATATCGATCTGCTGATTATCGACGAAGCGCACCTGCGAAAAAAACGCATCCTGCAGGATATAGAACGCCTGCGCGAAAAAGGCGTGAAAGTGATCGGCCTGTCAGGGACACCGTTTTCCCCGTTCCTGGGTAAATACTATGACCGACTGATTAAACCAACCACCATCGGCGAACTGATCCAGCGCGGAGACCTGAGCAAATACGAATTTTACGCGCCCACAAAGCCGGATCTGAAAGGGGTTAAAACCTCACCATCCCTGCAGTTCGGCACCGACTACAACGAGGCGCAATTAGCGGAGATTATGTGCGGTTCAACGCTGGTGGGCGATATCGTCCAAAACTGGCTGGAGAACGGGCGAGACCTCCCGACAATCGCGTTCTGCGTCAACGTAGACCACGCTAATTATCTGACTATCCAGTTTAACCAGGCTGGCGTGAACGCGGAGGTTATGACCGCCGATACACCTGCCGAAGAACGCCAAACTATCATTCACCGCTTCGAAACTGGCGCAACGAAAATCATCGTTAGCGTTGGCGTTCTGGTTGCCGGTTTCGATAGTGACGTTCGCTGCATCATCTACGCCAGGCCAACAAAGAGCGAAATTCGCTGGCTGCAGGCGCTGGGCCGAGGCCTGCGCACCGCGCCGGGTAAAGAGTCCTGTCTCATCTTTGATCACAGTGGAACAGTTCACCGCCTGGGTTATCCAGATTCTATTGAGTATGACGATCTTCCGGGTAAATCAGACGGGATGGAGGAGGGCGCGCGCCGCGCAGCTGAGGAACGAGCAGAAAAGCTGCCTCACGAATGCTCGCAATGCCACTTCATGAAGCCTGCTGGCGTCTATGTCTGCCCTAAATGTGGTCACAAGCCGCTGGCCGGTGAGGACATTGATACCGACACCGGGCGAAAACTCAAAAAACTGGGGGGCGAGCAGCGCCAGCCGACGAAAGCAGAGAAACAAGCCTGGTGGAGTCAGATTAAATTCTATCAGCGCCAGCGCGTATCGCTCGGGAAAAAGCCTGTCAGCGATGCCTGGTGTTCTCACACCTTCCGCGAACGTTTTGGCGTATGGCCGAACGGCCTGAGCGATTACCCGATGGACATCACGCCGACAGTTTCAAACTTCATTAAGCACAAACAGATCTCCTTCGCCAAGCAACGCGAGAAAGAACAGCGCCTGCAAAAGCAGGCAGAAGAGCAGCCGAACCCGGCAAGAGTTCAACAGGCGCTTAAACACGTCAGCGACATCAGACAGCAGTTAGGAAAACGAGCATGAAAACGGTAGAAGCAGCAAAAGGCCATTGGGCCATGATTTTTGAGCATTACGGCCTGCCGCCGATCACCGGTAAAAATCACTTTAAGGGGAAGTGCCCGCTGTGTGATTCGATTGGAAAGTTCCGCATCGATAATCGCGACGGCGCGGGAACATGGATCTGCACCTGCGGCAGCGGTGACGGGCTTAAGCTGGTTACCGAAACCCAGGGCAAACCATTCAACGAGGTTTGCCGCGAAATCGATGCACTGATCGGCAATACGTTCAGACGTGACAAAGTTCCCGAGGCTAGCGACGCTTCCAAGCTGCGGAGAAAGGTACTCAACAACTTTGCAAAAATGTCTCCTCTGCGCGGTACATCCGGCGCTGAATACCTGAATTCACGGGGTATTTATCAGCTTCCAGCTGAGGCCGTGCGACTCAACCCCAAGCAACGGCATAACGGGCGGGTGTACCAGTCTATTTATTCACTGGCAACAGACGATAAAGGGGAGCTGTGTTACCTCCATCAGACGTTATTGGATGGTGCAAAGAAGGCTGACATCGGGGCCAGCGCCAAGCGGCAGAAATCGCTGCAGGAAGATAATTATCTTGATCACGCTCGTTCGGTCGCTATCCGTATGTTCCCGGTCGCCAGCACACTTGGTATCGCAGAAGGAATCGAAACTGCCTTGTCTGCACATCAAATTTATAAGGTGAATACTTGGGCAACTATGACCGCCAATTTTATGAAGAAATTCCGGGTCCCGGCAGGCGTGAAAAGGCTCATCATTTTTGCCGATCGAGACGTCAACAGCGCAACTGGGTTAGCCGCGGCGCTGGAGTGTGCGCACGCTAATCTGCTCGCCAAAAATGACCTGGAAAAAATCAGTATCTATTACCCGGATAACGGCGACTTCAACGACATGCTCATGAACGGCGATCAGGTTCGTGAGATCCCATTTTATAAAAAGGTGGCAGCATGAAGCAGGAACAACAAATACGTGATATGTATGATGTGATGGATCGTTGGGGAGCTTGGGCTGCTGCTGACGGTAACGGCGTAGACTGGCAGCCAATTGCGGCGGGGTTCAAAGGGCTTTTACCACATGGTAAGAAATCACGACTTCAATGTGATGATGATGAAGGGATTATGATTGATGGATGCGTGGCCCGTTTGAAAAAATATAAACCGGAAGAATATGAGTTGATTGTTGCTCATTTTGTCATCGGTATTTCTCTGCGAGCGA
The DNA here is from genome assembly GCA_003315335.1 of Pseudocitrobacter faecalis. Lineage (GTDB taxonomy): Bacteria > Pseudomonadota > Gammaproteobacteria > Enterobacterales > Enterobacteriaceae > Pseudocitrobacter > Pseudocitrobacter faecalis. The sequence continues at coordinate 80,010 of QNRL01000003.1, read as the reverse complement.
TTGCGAAGAAAAGAAAGTGTTCGGATGGGACAATCAGGAAGGAGTTACAGGCAGCTCTTGGATTTATTGAAGGATGCTGGCATATGATTATGTAAAATAAAGCCGCGTATGCGGCTTTATTTATTTAAGGCTCTTTTTTCTTTAAATAATTCTTTTATTTTAAGGGGGATAAATGTTGATTGTATGAATGAGAAACAAGTTAAAAAGGATATGCAATACCCAATTGCTTTAATAATAATGGATTTAACCTCACTTATGGGTGGTTTCTCTTTAGAAAGTAAATAGTAGATAAATATCAAAGCCAAAGTTAAAATGTACAGTAAAAATAAAGCGTAATACTTATTAAAACGCATAGTAAATCTTTTTTCTTGATTGGCAATATCCAAAGCACTCAGATTTGTTAGGATAGAAGAATTTTCACCAGACATGGTTATAACAAGTAATAGAAAACCAGAGAGTATGGAAAAAACATTTGCAACTAAATTAAGTGCATCAGAATTATTTGTTAAGCTATGAGTTAAGAAAAAGGAAAAAAAAGCAGAGGCTAAAATATTTAGCGATGTTACAACAACACCTGTGTAGTTGATGTTCGTAGTCATTTTAACCTCCTTTAAAAGCTCATTATAGCTCAGTTGCTACAAAATCCTCTAGGATTTCTTTTGCATATTTAGCATTAATGGATTTTGAACCATATGGGACAGTATAGTATGTCTTAACTACCTTAAGATCGTCCCCCATTATTTTCTCACCTTTCTTAGTTTCCAAGTAAAAATCACTATCAAGGTCGTTAATCCAGGTTCCAGTATTTCCCTCAATGGATTTTGCTAATTCTGAGTTTCCTTTTGCATCAATTGTTAAATGACCAGTGATGCCTTTTGCTTTAATTGCAGGTTCGTTTTGAATTATTGAGCTGAAAAAATTAGGTGTTTTAACAAAGTCTGACTCATCTACATCGATATTCACATGGAGCGCTTTAAAGCCATCACTTTTTATCCGTGCGATAACATCTTTTTTCAGAATTGCAGATGGAGTAACTTTGATTCCAAATACTTCTAAAAGTTTGGCGATTTTCACCTCACACCAGTTAGTAGATATTTGCATTAAAGAAGCAATACGATTGTCTTTAACAATCAAAAAAGCATGCAGATTATCCATGTTTTCGATCTCGACTAAATCTTTTGCCGTCAAAGTTTTAGGTGTGATCGAAACTTGTTCTTTAGGGTTAAATATCGAAAAATGTAGATAGTGACAGCCATTAGCTGTGCTGAAATTTTTGAGCTTGATATGCTTCTCATTGTTTACCTTCACAATCGTATCTATGACAAATTTTTTGCTTTGCGCAATCTGATTATAAAGGACGTCAGTGGAAGCAGAATTGACCTTGAAAGCCCTCACCTGGCATTTTTTTGTATGGTTATCTTTCTTCGTATTGGAAAAGTTCATAATGTTACCCAAGTTTTTTTTAGCCATTCTAAACAAAGACTAACGCGTACGCAAAAGCTATCGTACTATGTTAAGAGTGGTCACTTCGACACAACGCTTAACAATCGAAACCCTGCCAGCAATGGCGGGGTTTTGTCGTTTAAGGAGCCAACCGTGAAAAATAAAAAAATGCTGGCATGCGTATCGGCAGATACCAGCATTCTGAAAGATAAGGTTGATGCTTTACTTGAAGTGCTTCCCGAGCATATCCCTAACGATCTTCTCAGCATGATCACGGGCCTGTTTAGCGATATCGTCTTTATGAACAGTTCGCCCACAATTGGTGCAGGTGGAACCCTCAATATCGTCTACGCTCTTGATTTCAATGCCGCTACGTACAGTCAGGTTATGACCACAGCCAGGGCATTTAAAGGGAACATTACTCATCAATAGCTCCTTGTCTGATTTGGTTATTTTTGGCGATTTAACGATATCAGATAGGAAAATCAGGAACTATAAAAATCATCAGGCTGCCATCCGGCGGCCTTTTTTATTTCAGGCTCCGGTAACCCTCACCGATGAGCTTCATCGTTAAATTCATACCGAGAGCCTGAAACTCACAGCCGCAGAAGCGGCATTTCTTCCCCTCATCTTTGAGAGGAGTTACATCGATAAGAGGGGGCTAAATGTCCGCAGAACCAATATCCGGCACTGCCGTTGCGTCGGCTGGGTTGGCTGGAGCGAGTGTCTTTGGATTGGCAACAGGTATTGATTACGGCGTTGTGTTTGGCGCATTCGCCGGCGCGGTGTTTTATGTGGCCACTGCGGCGGACGTTAGCCGGCTCCGGTTGGTAGCGTATTTCATCACCTCTTTCATCGTTGGCGTTCTTGGGGCCGGATTCATTGGGTCGAAGCTGACTGCGGCAACGCATTATGAAAAACCGTTAGATGCGCTCGGTGCAGTGATTATCTCTGCGCTGTGCATAAAAATTCTAACTTTTCTTAATAGCCAGGATTTAAACAGTCTGTTCGGAATGCTCTCCCGGTTACGGGGAGGAGGGACGAATGGTAATAAATGACCCATCCCTGCTGGTGGGGCAAATGCTCCACGCAGTGCTCGCCAGCGACGCCAGCGCGAAGGTCAACGCCGTTATCTGCCTGGTTATTGTTGGTGTCTTGATGTTCTACCAGCGCCGCGGATCACGGCATCGACCTGTGATTTCTTTCCTGGCTTATATGGCTGTGCTGGCGTACGCCGCTATCCCTTTCAAACTGATATTTGGCCTTTATTCCCAGTCGAGCTGGCTGGTGGTTGTGGTCAATGTTCTGATATGCGCGGCTGTTCTGTGGTGTCGCGGAAACGTTGCGCGTCTTATTGACGTACTGAGGCTCTGATGAATCAACAACTATTTCAGAAGGCGGCTGGTATTAGCGCCGGGTTAGCTGCGCGCTGGTTTCCGCATATTGATGCGGAGATGAAAAACTTCTGTATTAACGCGCCTCTGGATCAGGCGATGTTCATCGCTCAGATGGGGCACGAAAGTACCGGATTCACCCGGGTAGTGGAAAACCTCAACTATGCCGCTGAAAACCTTGTTCCCTTCTTTGGTAAGCATCGTATCACTGAGCAGCAGGCCGCAGCCCTGGGCAGAACGGCGACGCACCCGGCAAACCAGCAGGCTATCGCAAATCTTGTCTACGGCGGTGAGTGGGGCAAAAAGAACCTCGGCAATCAGGTAGCGGGCGATGGCTGGAAATATCGCGGTCGCGGGCTGAAGCAGGTTACCGGCCTGAGTAACTATCGAGCATGCGGACAGGCATTGAAGCTGGATCTCGTTACACATCCTGAGCTGCTGGAACAGGATGAATACGCTGCACGTTCCGCTGCATGGTTCTACGCCTCCCGCGGCTGCTTGCTTTATTCCGGTGACGTCGAACGCGTCACGTTGATCATCAACGGCGGGCGGAATGGGCTGGATAAGCGCCGTGCGCTGTTTAATCAGGCTAAATCTGTGCTGGTGTGAGACGTTTATGGGCGTAATCGAATTAATCATTGGCGCGGTTTGCGCGGTGCTGGCTGCCGCAGTTGGTGGCTTTGGTATTGGGCATATTCGCGGAACCAGCAAAGCCGAAGCGAAGGCAGACCAGCAGCGCACCGAAGAGAACGCAGCGGCAACCGTTGCGGTAGCAGAACGTAAAGCTGAAGTCACTAAAGAGGCCAGTAATGTTCAGCAGACTGTTAATCACATGCCTGATGACGATGTTGATCGCGAGCTGCGCGAAAACTTCACTCGCCCCGGTGGTGGTTGATACCGGGTGCCTATGGACCCGGATTATCTATCTGACCAACAACGATATCGACGTGCTGGATAAGCAGACGAAGCGCGACATCCTTGCGCATAACAAGGCTTGGCACGCAAATTGTCTGAAAGAGTTCACTGCCTCACGATAACTGTCATAATGTTTATGTACAGAGCTTGCTCGCTCTATTTATCTTGCGAATTCTTTTTAGTTTTAATCGGGCGGAAAGTAAATATGTCTCATAAACTTGATGATCTGGATAAATGGCTGAACGTGGAAACTTGGTACACAGGACATCACTTAGATGATGAGCGTTTCTACAAAGCTGTATACGCACTGCTGTTGGCTAATAAAGATATTGATGGCGAAGAGATCGGCAATTATATAGAGGCTCGTTACACAGGGAAACTGGCTGATGAGTTACTATTTGAGGTATCTCAAAGGGCGGTTATTCGATTCGAAATAATTCGGGATTTCTGTACCGCCAATAATATTACTAAGGCATGAAAATCCAAAAAGAAAACTCGGCCTCGCAATAGCGGGGCTTTTTTGTAACTGCATTTCACCGCGCACCGCAATGCGCAACTAACCACACCGAATCCGAACCCTTTGATATGAGCCTTCGAAGAAGTCAGTTAGTGCTGGCGAGCCTTCGGTGGGCTGATTTCTATTGCGGCGAAGGTTCATTTCAAAGTAAGGAAAACGTTATGCAATTAGTAGAGATTAAGAAACTCGACCTGGTCACTAATACCGCAGCTATCGCTGAAGGGGTAGGTCGAGAACATGACACCATCATCAAACTGGTTGACCGCAATAAAAGCGACCTTGAAGAGTTTGGTGAGGTCGGATTTGAAATCCGAGCTGGTTATAATAATGCAAAGGTTCGTGTTGCGGTACTTAACGAGCAGCAAACCACTCTGCTAATCACCTACATGCGAAACAATGAAGTTGTCAGGGCATTCAAAAAACGATTGGTCGCAGAGTTCTTCTCGATGCGTAGCACGCTGGCGAAGAAGAAAATGGATCGCAACTCCGCGCGCCTGGAATACAAACCCATGACAGACGCCATCAAACATGAGCGAGAGGCTCAGGGTAAGCAGATTGCCTCGCATCACTTCAGCAACGAAGCCGACCTGATTAATCGTCTGGCGCTTGGTATGACTGCAGCTAAGTTCCGCGTTCATCATGAAATCGGGAAGAAAGAGCCGATCCGCGATTACCTGACACCAGAACAAATTAACTGCATTACTGAACTACAGCGAGCAAATACTGTGTTCATCAGTATGGGGTGGGACTTTGAGCAGCGTAAAGAAGTGCTGAAAGGTATGTTCGATCGCAATCACCGTAAGCCGCTTATCGAAGAACAGCATCATCTGGCGGCCTAAGCTACAAAAATAGCTTCGAGAGCCACTTTCACAACGGCTTTCCATTACAAAGCTCATCTGCTGGTGGGCTTGATAATGGGAAAACAGTGATGCCTATAAGTTTTGGTAATTAGAAAAAACCTCAGATAAGTGCTAAAAATTTTCCCAGTAAACAATGATGAGATGAAGAATGAAAATCCTGGGATTTGATGAGCACAGAACAAAACGTGAGAGTGGTGCATTAAAGTTCTTTGAGCTGGAGCGTGTACCAAGCAGTGACTGGGTAAAGATATTCGAAAGCCTGTTCACAAAAAGTGGTGATGAGGCGTGGGTTGAGGGGTATTGCATAGTAACGAACTGCCCAAGCAGCGACATAGCTGAAAGGCTAGTGCAGTTACAATCAAAGTGTGAAGAAGCAAACACAATATTCAGAACTAAGAACTCAACTCTTTGAACAGTAATCGCCGCCTACGGGCGGCTTTTTTAATGCGCATCGCACGCGCACATCAAAGAAAGTCTTTCAGCTGTGAGCCTGGGCACGCCGTTAGCCGGAATTGGCGATTTAGCAATGCAGAGGGAGATTAACTATGGCATCCAATTCACCTTGGCATAGCCTCTACAATTCCAAGCGTTGGTACCGACTCCGCTATCACCAGCTTCAGAAGCAACCTCTTTGTGAGTTCCACCTCCGGCGCAATCAGGTGATAGCGGCAACGATCGTTGACCATGTCATCCCGCACAAAGGAGACGATAGGCTCTTTCATGATCCGGATAATCTTCAGTCACTTTGCAAACGCTGCCACGACTCGGTAAAGCAGAGGATGGAGAAGGGCGGAACGGTCACCGAGTTCGATAATGAAGGCCGTGTTATCTGGTAACAGGAACAGGCAGGGGGGAGGGGTAAAACTCTGGTACCAAATTCTTAAAGACCGCGCCCTCAACTCTTTTTTTAAAAACGTCCAGAAAAAAAGGAAAAACCGATGGCACAGCGAGGCAGAAAGTCTCTGGCTGCGACGTCTGCTGTCTCGTTGCCGGCACTGGCTGAAAGCAGGCTGCAGCCGTCCATTCATCTGAGTGATCCGGAAATTAATGTATGGGTAAGGCTCGTTAATGACAATCCAGCCAGTTCATTCACTGAAACTCATCGAGACATGATGGAGATGTACTGCCGCCATGTTGTTCAGGCCAGAATAATCACCACTCAGCTTGAAGAGTTTGAACTGGAGTGGCTATCGCGCGAGGACGGACTTAAGCGGTACGACAAGCTTCTTGCCATGCGCGAGCGTGAAGTGCGCTCGGCATCTTCACTGGCAACACGTTTAAGGATCACCCGCCAGGCTACTGCCGACCCAAAAACAGTTGGCCGAGCGCACAACAATCTGGCTCGGGAGAAAAAACCCTGGGAAATTGATTAAGGCTCTTTGATGGCAAAAAAAAATCTGACAAGAGCCGAGAGAAATATTCTCTGGTGCGAAAGAAATATTGTTATTCCTGAAGGAAAGTTCGTGGGCCAGCCACTGAAAATGGCTGAGTTCATGAAGGATGATTTTAGGGCTATTTTCGATAACAAGCATGGCACACGTCGCGCAATTATCAGCCGTGGGCGAAAGAACGCCAAAACGGTAGAGACCGCCATGCTGATGCTGCTCTACCTGGTGGGGCCGGAGGCGGCGCCGAACTCGCAGCTGTATTCTGCCGCACGCTCGCGTGACCAGGCGGCCATTCTGTTTAACCTGGCCTCCAAGATGTGCCGGATGAATCCGGTGCTCATGCAGTATGTGGCGATAAAGGACTCGGCGAAAGAAATTCACTGCCCCGAACTGGGTTCTTATTATCGGGCGCTGAGCGCAGAGGCCACGACTGCCTATGGTTTCTCGCCTCGATTTGTCGCGCATGATGAACTGGGGCAGGTTCGTGGGCCCCGTGATCCCCTTTATGAAGCACTGGAAACTGCGACTGCTGCTCAGGATAACCCTATCTCGGTGATTATCAGCACTCAGGCGCCCGATGCGAGCGATCTACTCAGCCTGCTGATTGATGATGGACTGACCGGTGCTGACCCGCGCACGGTGGTCCGTCTACAGACGGCCCCGGAAGATATCGATCCTTTCTCCGTTGACGCCATAAGGCTGGCAAACCCGGCCTTCGATGTGTTTATGAACCAGAAAGAAGTGCTTGATATGGCCGCCAGCGCGAAGCGCCTCCCGTCACGACAGGCTGAGTTTGAGAACCTTGTGCTGAATCGCAGGGTTGAAGCTAAAAGTCCTTTCGTCAGTCAGACAGTCTGGCACATGAATAAAGAAGAACCCGGCGAGCTGGCAGGGGCTACCGTCTGGGGCGGGCTGGACCTTTCCAGTGTCTCGGACCTTACCGCACTGGTACTCAACACAACCCAGGGTGATGTGCACTGTAAGTTCTGGCTACCTGAAGAGGGGCTGGCGGACAAGGCGCGTAACGATCGAGTGCCTTATGACATCTGGGCCAGGCAGGGTTTTCTCAATACGACACCCGGAAAGGCCATTGAATATGCATTTATTGCGCGCGAACTGCGGCGCGTTTTCGACATTTGCAATGTCAGGGCGCTGGCGTTCGACCGTTACAACATGCGTTTCCTTCGCCCACATCTAATAGACGCAGGATTCACGGAAACTGAGCTCGAGCGATTCGTGGAATTCGGACAGGGCTTTGTCTCCATGTCACCTGCGCTGAGGGAGCTGGAAGCCAAGCTACTCGGAGTGCAGCTTAAACATGGCAACCATCCGATCCTCGAAATGTGCGCCAAAAACGCCACGGTTATTTCTGATCCCGCCGGAAACCGAAAGTTTGTGAAAGGTAAATCAAGCGGGCGTATCGATGGAATGGTTGCTCTGGCGATGTCAATCGGCGCCCAGACGAGTGATGAGGTGGAGGATCCAGGCGACGTCAATGATTTCATTTATAACTTCTTGAGCGTGTAAAAATGGCAGATACCGATTACAGCATTGACCTGCGAACGCGATCGCCATTCTGGGCGCGCATGGCCTCCATCCTGACAGGGGGCCGCCTTGTGACGCCTGACAAGGGCTCGCAGATGGCAGGAACGTCCGCGCACGGTGTGGTTGGCGACTCCGTAGTGACTGACGAGCGAAATATGCAAATCAGCACTGTGTGGGCATGCATCAGGCTTATCTCTACCGTGACCGCATCATTACCCCTTGATGTCTACCAGACCAAAGACAATCAGAGAAGCAAGGTACCTGGCACACACCCTCTCGCGAGGTTACTGCGCTTCCGTCCCAACAATTTCATGACCGCGCTGGAGTTTCGTGAGGCCATGACCATGCAGCTTTGTGCTTATGGAAACGCCTACGCGCATGTGGAGCGAAACAGCGTCGGCGACGTTATCAGCATGGTTCCGCTGATGAGCGCCAATATGGAAGTGCGGCTCAGTGAAAACGGCAAAACCATTATCTACCGCTACCAGCGTGATACTGAATATGCCAATTTTTCGCAGAAAGAAATTTTCCATCTTAAGGGATTTGGCTTCAACGGACTGACCGGCCTGTCTCCGCTGGCGTTCAGCGCGAAGTCTGCAGGTGTCGCCATTGCCATGGAAGACAATCAGCGTGAGTTTTTCGCAAACGGCGCGAAGTCTCCTCAGATCCTGATGACCGATGGCAAGGTGCTTACCAAAGAGCAGCGTGGACAGCTGGAGGAAAACTTCAAGGAGATTGCTGGCGGCCCGGTTAAAAAGCGCCTCTGGATCCTGGAGAGCGGTTTTACAACTCAAGCTATTGGCGTCTCTCCTCAGGACTCGGAAATTCTGGCCGCACGAAAGTTTCAGGTTGCCGAGCTGGCGCGGTTCTATGGTGTACCGCCGCACCTGGTCGGTGATGTGGAAAAAACAACATCGTGGGGCTCGGGGATTGAGCAGCAAAACCTGGGCTTTCTCCAGTACACCCTCAAGCCCTATCTCGATCGGTGGGAGTACAGCATTGAACGCTGGCTGGTTAAAGAGTCCGAACAGGGCACTATTCACGCTGAGCATAACCTCGATGGGCTGCTGCGCGGTGATTCAACAAGCCGGGCATCGTTTATGCAGATCATGGTTAACACCGGGATCCGAACCGTTAACGAAGTGCGGCGACTGGACAACCTGCCGCCTCTGCCAGGGGGTGACGTTGCCACCCGCCAGTCGCAGAACGTACCCATTACCGACCTTGGAACAAACAATAAGTCCCTCAATGAAGGGACTTAATTTTTATGGGGGCCATGATGCCTGACATTCACAAAACACTGGCTTTTGACCAGACCGAAATTAAGTTCACCGGCGACGGTGAAAGCGGCATCTTTGAGGGGTACGCCTCCGTTTTTAATAATACTGATTCTGACGGCGATATTATCCTTCCCGGCGCATTCAGCGGTGTTATTTCCGGTCAGAGTCGTAAGGTGGCGATGTTCTTTAACCATCAGACGCGCGCTATCCCGGTCGGCAAATGGGATTCCATGCATGAGGATGAAAAAGGTTTGTTTGTCCGTGGGCAACTCACTCCAGGACTAAGCCTCTCTGAAGACCTGAAAGCGGCGATGAAACATGGCACCGTTGATGGGATGTCAGTGGGATTCTCTGTCGGCCCTGATGATTACACCGTTGGTTCGTCCGGCCTCATCTTCAAAAATATTTCGTACCTGCGGGAAATCAGTGTCTGCACTTTCCCGGCCAACGAGCTGGCGGGTATCACCGCCATGAAGTGCATCGACAGTATCAAAACCATTCGTGACGCGGAGGCCTGGCTGAGGGATTCAGTCGGTTTAACGCGCGCAGAAGCGCAGGCATTTATTGCCCGCGTGAAGTCCGCAGGCCGGAGCGAGTCCGGTAGCGGCGACATTGACGCGCTGGCACAGCGCATAACTTCATTTGCCGCTAATCTGCGGAATGCATAACGGAGTACCACATGTCTGAATTAGCAACCCTCGAAAAAGCGATTGAGAATTCACAGAAAGAAGTGAAAGAACTCATCGAAGAGCAGCGTAAATCCATCAGCCAGAACGGCGAAATCAACAAACAGCTGCAGACCGACCTGACCAAAGCGCAGGAAGAGCTGAAAACCACCGGCTCCCGCCTGTTCGATCTGGAACAGAAGCTGGCAGGAAACTCGCCTGACCAGACCACCCAGAAGTCCTTTGCGGAGCGCGTTTCTGAAGACCTGATGAAAGGCTGGGACGGCTCCCGCACTAAAGCAAAAGTCACCAGTTTCGATAAGGCGATCGGTTCTGGCGCTGCATCCGCCGGTGTGCTTGTACAGCCCCAGCAGGTACCTGGTATTCTGATGCCGGGCCTGCGTCGCCTGACCGTTCGTGACCTGCTGGCACAAGGGCGCATCACCAGTAACGCGCTGGAATATGTGCGTGAAAATGTGTTTACCAACGCCGCCGCACCGGTTGCTGAAGGCACCCTCAAACCAGAGAGTAATATCACGTTCACCAAAGAAACGGCGAATGTGAAAACCATTGCCCACTGGATCCAGGCATCACGCCAGATTATGGATGACGCCCCGGCGCTGCAGTCCTATATCAACTCCCGCATGATGTACGGTCTGGCGCTGGTGGAAGAGAATCAGATGCTTAACGGTGATGGCACCGGCGACAATCTCCAGGGGTTGAACGTGGTGGCGAACGAATACGAAACCGCACTTAACGCGACCGGGGATACAGGTGCTGATGTTCTGGCACATGCCATCTATCAGGTGTCACTAAGTGAGTTCGAAGCCGACGGCATCATCCTCAACCCGGCCGACTGGCATCGCATCGCACTGCTGAAAGACGCTAATGGCAATTACATCCTCGGCGGCCCTCAGGCGTTTGCCTCGAAAGTACTCTGGGGCCTGCCGGTTGTATCAACCACAGCGCAGACGGCAGGAAAGTTCACCGTTGGTGCATTTGGCCTGGCGTCTCAGGTGTGGGACCGCATGGATGCCACTATCGAGATCAGTAACCAGGATCGCGATAACTTCGTTAAAAACATGCTGACCATTCTGTGCGAAGAGCGTCTGGCTCTGGCGCACTACCGTCCCGCAGCTATCGTGACTGGCGATATTGCGATTTCTTCCGGCGAATAACAGCAGGGCGCGGTCAGAAATGGCCGCGTTTACGATATGAAAATTAAAGCTCTCCGTATGTTCTCACATTACCACCTCGGAACTGTATCCCAGGGCGAGAGCCGGGTGGTGAAGAAAGAGATCGGCGACGTGCTGGTGAAACTGCGCCTTGCCGAAGAGATTGAGCCCGAAAAGGCGGAAACTTCCGTTCCTGAACAACCTGTAAAAGCTAAATCCGGGGGTAAAGGTGGAAATAAGCGCGGAGCAGATGGCGCTGATAAAGACGCATCTGAGGGTTGACAGCGACGCCGAAGATTCGCTCATCACTGCCTACGCTTCAGCGGCCATCGATTACGTTGAATTGTTCTGCGACGGCGCGCTGGTAGAAGCGTTGACGCCGCCAGCGGAAGGTGAGGCTTCTCCCCGTGAGATTCTTTTTACACCCGGCATCTGGGCGGCAATTCTATTGCTTATTGGCCACTGGTATGCGAACCGCGAAGCAGCAGCGCAAAATCTCACGGACATGCCGTTGGGCGTTGAGGCCTTGTTGATAAGACACCGGAGGTGGCACTGATGGCATGTTCCGGATGCGCCGCCCGACGTGAGTGGCTTAAAAAGTGGATGAAAATCGCCTATGAACGAGCAACAGGTAAACCAACTGCTGGCAGCAATGGCAGCCCAGACCGCAGCAATGAACCGCCTGGCGGAGTCAAATGAAGCCATGGTTGCTTTGCTTTATGAGTCCCTGGCTGATGACATCGAAACGACAACGCTCGATTCACCAGTGGCGACATACCTCAGCGGCAAGCCCAGGGGGTAGTGATGCAGGCTGGAAAGCTCAATAAACGAATCACACTTCAGAAGCCTGTTAAAACTCAGAGCCCGGTTACCGGTGCGGTAGTTAATGGATGGGCTGATGTGGCTGAGCTTTGGGCTAACGTTGCCGATTTGTCAGCCCGTGACTTTGTTGCCGCGCAAGCGGGGCAGAGCGAGGTAACAACGCGGATCACTATCCGCTGGCGTGATGATGTCACGGATAAGCATCGCATTCTTTACCGTGGGCGTGTTTACGACATTCAGGGTGTACTGGAAGATGATAAAAGCGGACGGGAATATCTGACGCTACCCTGCTCGCGAGGTGTTAACGATGGCTGATGGCATTGATTTCAGTATTACCGGTGTCGATTCACTTCTGGGGAAGCTGGACAGTATCAGCGATGATCTGCGCCGCCGTGGTGGTCGGGCAGCGCTTCGCAAGGCGGCAAATGTGATTGCCGCTAAAGCCAGGGATAACGCAGCCCGTGTGGATGATCCGCTAACCAAGGAATCGATAAGCAAAAATATTGTGGCCAGATGGAGCAATGTTACATTCCGAAGAACCGGTAATCTGGCTTTCAGGGTTGGCGTTTTGGGCGGAGCCATTTCGTATGCTGATTCAAGCGAAAACAGGCGGAAAGGTCGTGCGGGAAGATTGTATTACACCCCCGGCAATTCAAAAAATCCAGGCGGGAATACCTGGTACTGGCGTTTTTTGGAGTTTGGCACAGAAAATATGCCAGCCCAGCCCATTCTTCGCCCGGCAGCGCAAGGCAGTGTGGACGAAGTGGTAAGCGTATTCGCCTCGGAATACGAAAAGTCTATTGACCGTGCCATCAGGCGCGCGGCGAAAAAAGGAGTACCCCCGTGATTGCGCCGATCTTTATCGTCTGCGCCGCAAGTCCTCCGGTGGTTGCGCTACTGGGCGGTGACACACTGCGCCTGTATCCGTTCGGCCAGCAGGACGACAACGTGGTCTATCCCTATGTGGTCTGGCAGAACATCACCGGTTCTCCGGAGAACTACCTTGCCCAGCGCCCTGACGCAGACTTTTTTACGCTGCAGGTGGATGCATATGCCGACACAGTGGATGAAGTGATTGCCGTGGCCACGGCGCTGCGGGATGCCATTGAGCCGCACGCGCATATCACGCGCTGGGGCGGACAGGAAAGAGACCCCGAAACAAAACGCTATCGCTATTCGTTCGATGTGGACTGGATAGTCAATCGATAAGAACCTTCCCAACCGGCCCTGAGCCGGTTTTTTTATGACCGGAGATAATAAATGTCTGTATTAACTCAAGGCACACAACTCTTTGTGCTCGCCAGTGGCGCGGTGAGCGAAATCGAGTGTATCACTGCATTTTCGCCTGGTAGTAACCCTGCCGACCAGATTGAAGACACGTGTCTTTCTGAAAAGTTTGACCGCTCCTATAAGCGGGGCCTCCGAACTCCCGGGACCGCCTCACTCACTCTAAATGCCGACCCAAAAAATACCAGCCACGTGATGCTGCACAACCTGTCGATTTCCGATGATGAGAGCGATCAGGATCTGACGTTTGCAATTGGCTGGGCCGATGGTACAGCGTCACCAACAGTTGCTACCGAAGAGGCAAGCGGGGCGGTAGACGGACTGGCGCTGCCTGACAGCCGCACGTGGTTTGTTTTCAAAGGCTACGTAAGCGACTTCCCGTTTGATTTTGCAGCAAACACGGTCGTCTCCACCTCCGCATCTATCCAGCGTTCCGGTTCTGCGGTGTGGGTTCCTAAGGCAGCTTCTTAAACTGATGGGGCTTGATGCCCCATTTCGAGAGACAAAAATGAAATTAACGCTTGAAGCACTCAAGGAGTCCGGCGCGTTTACCGGCCGTCCGGTTGAGAAAGAGATATCCTGGAAACAGGGCGATAAGAAAATCACTGCGACCGTGTATGTTCGCCCGATGGGGTATCACACAGCGACGTCCGATGTACTGGCATTTGGGGGCAAGGTGGATGGTGTGGCAGGACGCATTGCAGCATCTATCTGCGATGAACTTGGTAAGCCTGTCTTCACACCGGCAGACATTACTGGTGAGGCCGACCCTGAGCGTGGTGCGCTGGATGGTAGTCTGACGGTTGCGCTACTGTTGGCTATTCAGGAAGTTAACGATCTGGGAAAGACTTCGAGCTCAGCGCCGAAGACGAATTCTGGTGCGAGCTCGTCCTCAACGGAATCGGCGGAAAAACGATCGCCGAAGCGCGTGAGTCGCTCTCATTCAAAGAGTCCCAGCTCTGGGCAAAATACCGGGAAAGATATGGAAGCCTGAACCCGATGATGCGGGTTGAGTGGGGGGCTGGGCTGGTGGCCAGCATGATAGCCAACGTCAACAGAGACCCCAAACATCCACCATTCACTCCCACCGATTTCACACTGCACTTCACCAAAGTCAAAGCTGTTGATGGGCCAATCTCGTTAGAGGAAGCCAGAGCCAGCTGGACATAACGCCGCCAACGGAGAGTTTATGGCTTCCAAATCACTGGGCACGCTGACTATCGACCTGATCGCCAAGGTGGGCGGTTTTGTCTCCGGCCTCTCACAGGCTGAGCGAGCTTCACAAAAATGGCGTAAGCAGGTTAAGGAGGATGCCGCTGCTGCTGCAGTTGCCATGACCGGATTTGCAACAGCCGTCGGTGCCGCCGCCGTCGGAGCCGGGGTGGCTGGGTATAACCTGCTCAAAACCACTTCACGCCAGATAACCGAGTCTGACCGCTGGGCAAAATCACTCAACATGTCCACGCAGTCACTGTTAGTCTGGCAATATGCTGCAGAAAAAGCAGGTGTATCCGGGGATCAGATGGCTGACATCTTTAAAGATGTCGGAGACAAAATCGGCGATGCTGTTCTTAATAAATCTGGTGAGGCAGTCGGCGCCCTGGACTCTCTTGGGTTGTCGGCTAAGAAACTGGCCGGGGAAACTCCCGATAAGCAGCTTCTGGCAATCAGTGACGCACTGGAGAAAGTTAAGTCCAACGCCGAGAAGACTACCATCCTGGAGAGTCTGGGTAATGACCTGTCAAAGATGCTACCGCTCCTGGACAATGGCAGTGAAAAGCTGCGTCAGTATATGGATGCCGCGAAGAAGTTTGGTGTGGCGCCCGATGACGCAGATATCGAAAAGCTGGTTAAAGTTAACGCCCTGTTTGAGGATATGGAGACGCAGGTCAACGGCGTCAAAATTGAACTTGCGACGGGCCTTGCCAGCGTAGATTTGAGTGCACTTCAGAAATCCATTGGAGATATGGGGGATGTATTTAAAGACCCGGCTGTTATTCAGGGGCTGACTGATCTTGTTGGTGGGGTGGTAGACCTGGCCACCTGGCTGGTAAAGGTGGGGACCGAAGCCGGAAAGCTGATAGACCAGTACAAAGGCGGCAAAGCGGTGGGTTTGAATGCCTCAATTCCCGAAATTGAACGTCGCATCAAGAACCTGAATGCCGATCTCGATGATAAAGGTGTGCTGGCGAGTTTCAACAGAATTGGGATGGATGTGTCAGGTAAACAGGCCGAAAGGGCTGAGCTCCAGAAACGTCTGGCCTTTTTGAAAAATTCCCAGTCCACGCTTCCGGAAATAAAACTACCCGAGCCAGTCAAAACAAATTATAGCCTTGGCGCCGGGGAGACAAACGGTAAGCCACAAAAAGACACTTCTGGTCAGAAACTGGATTCTGCGTTTAAAAGCGCTGAGCGCAGTTACATGCGCCAGATTGAACTGATCGACACCACCGGCAAAAAAACCGCTGTGGTGACTGAACAACAAAAACTTCAGTTCGACATTGCTGACGGCAAGTTGCAGGGGCTTAACGAAACCCAGAAGAAACGACTTGCGTCTCTGGCTCAGGAAGTTGATCGCCTTAATGCCGTCAAAAAAGCTAATGAAGAAAACGCGAAGGTAGCGGCGTTCGTGGCAAATCTGCAGGAGCAGAACGAGAATGCACGTGCAGATTTGGGCGTGGATATTCAGGGAGCCGGACTCGGTGACAAGCAGCGTGAAAGGCTGAGGGAAAGGCTGAGTATAGAGCGCAGTTATCTCGATCAGCAGCGCGATCTGCAAAAGCAGTATCAGTCAGGAGATATCAGCCAGACAGTTTATGACCGCGAAACCCAGGCATTAAAGGATGCACAAGCTGAGAGGCTGGGCATCCAGGAGGATTATTACAGTCAAATTGATGCGCTGCAGTCTGACTGGGTGACTGGTGCCCGAGACGGTCTCGCTGACTGGGTAGATGATTCAACTAACTATGCGACGCTGGCGGCGGACGCTATGAAAAGCGCGCTTTCCGGTATCAGCAGCAATATCGTCGACATGCTCAACGACAATAAAGCGAGCTGGAAAGACTGGGGTGTCAGTGTTCTGAAAATCATCGAACAGGTGATGGTTAACATGATGATCGCCAATGCAGCCAGCTCGATAGGCTCATTGTTCGGTGGTGCCGCATCGTCTTCCGCCAGCAGCGGTACTGCGCTTCAGTCCTACGGGGCGAGCCTGCAACTCAACGCCAAAGGCGGCGTTTACTCTTCTGCCGATCTCAGTCAGTACAGTAACTCTGTCGTCAGCTCTCCAACACTGTTTGCCTTTGCCAAAGGGGCCGGATTGATGGGGGAGGCTGGGCCGGAGGCTATTATGCCACTGACCCGCGCCGCCGACGGATCGCTGGGCGTGCGTGCTATGGGAAGCTCAGGCTTAACACCGGGTGGTAGTAGTGCTCCTCAGGTCAGTATTCAGATTGATGGCAATGGGAATACCCAGACTCAGGCTAGCGGTGGATATGAGCAATTCGGGCGGGAGGTAGGTAGTTTTGTTGATCGGCGATACCGCGAGTTGATAGGCCGTGACCTTTCACCCGGTGGCGCGGTCTGGAATCTGGCAAAAGGAGGGCGGTGATGGCTATAGAAACATTCAGCTGGTGTCCGCGCCCGAACGCGGAGCAGGAAGTGACATTCCGCCGGCGCACCGCGCAGTTCGGTGACGGATATCAGCAGGTTTCCGGCGACGGGATTAATCCCCGCTCGCAGAAATGGACCCTCCAGTTCACCGGTACCGAATCGTACATAGGGGCAATTAAAGACTTCCTTGACCGCCATCAAGGGGTAAAGGCTTTCCAGTGGAAACCACCGCTTGAACCGCTCGGCCTTTACCGTTGTGACACCTATGCGCCAACTCCGCTTGGTGCCGGGTTATTTAATCTTTCTGCAACTTTTGAACAGGCATTCAAACCATGAGTCTTAACGCAGATTATCAGAAGTTAGAGCCTGGCGATGGTGTCAGGTTATTCGAGGTGGATGGCACTTCCTTTGGTGCAGGCGAGGTGCTTCGTTTCCATGCGCATAATATTGCTCATACGCCGGAGGAAATCGCCGAAGCAGGCGGGGATGAGGAAAAGCTCCCGGCAAAATCTATCTGGTGGCAGGGAGAAGAATATAAGGCCTGGCCTTGTCAGATTGAGGGGATCGAGGCATCTACCAGTGGGAGCAGCGCGCAACCCAAATTATCGGTTGCTAACCTCGACAGCTCCATTACAGCGCTATGCCTGGCGTATGACGACCTTCTGCAGGCTAAGGTTACGATTCACGATACGCTGGCGCAGTACCTTGACGCTAAAAACTTCGCTGGCGGCAGTACGACGGCTGACCCGACGCAGGAAAAGTTGAAAGTTTTCTACATCGATGCAAAGAGTAGCGAAACTAACGAGGTGGTTGAGTTCACGCTGTCCAGCCCGATGGACCTGCAGGGGCTAATGATACCGACGCGACAGCTTCATTCCCTGTGTACCTGGTGCATCCGGAATAAATACCGTACCGGCGACGGCTGCGACTATGCTGGAACCCGCTATTTCGACAAAAACAACAACCCGGTGAGCGATCCGTCTCTGGATGAATGCAACGGTACGTTGGCAGCATGTGAGCTACGTTTTGGCAAAGGTAATGAGTTATCGCATGGCGGATTCGTTGGAACGTCGTTGATCAGGAGCTGATATGCGTCAGAAAACCATCGATGCGATTATGGCGCATGCTGCAGCTGAATATCCTCGTGAGTGTTGCGGCGTGGTGGTGCAGAAAAGCCGTGTTGAGCGGTATTTCCCTTGCCGGAATCTTGCCGCGGCGCCTGAGGACAATTTTGTCCTTTGCCCCGAAGACTATGCAACTGCTGAGGACTGGGGTACGGTGATCGCCATCGTTCACAGTCACCCTGACGCCACGACACAACCGAGCGAACTGGATAAAGCGCAATGCGACGCAACGCTTTTACCCTGGCATATTGTGAGCTGGCCGGAGGGGGATTTACGCACTATCCAGCCGCGCGGAGAACTGCCGCTGCTGGAGCGTCCGTTTGTGCTTGGACACTTCGACTGCTGGGGGCTGGTAATGAGCTATTTCCGGCAAACGCATGGTATCGAGCTCCACGATTACCGGGTGGATTATCCCTGGTGGGAAAACGACTATCCGGACAACTTCTATCAGGATTGCTGGTATGAGTGCGGATTCCGTGAATTCGACGGGCCACCGAAACCCGGCGATATGGTGATCATGCAGGTCCAGGCCGATAAGTGGAATCACGCGGGAATTCTGCTGGAGGGAAATATGCTGCTGCACCACCTGTACGGACACCTGAGCCAGCGCGTGCCGTATGGTGGCTACTGGCAGGAAAGGACGATGAAGATCGTCAGATTTAAAACGCTTCTAT
Organism: Pseudocitrobacter faecalis; assembly: GCA_003315335.1. Lineage (GTDB taxonomy): Bacteria > Pseudomonadota > Gammaproteobacteria > Enterobacterales > Enterobacteriaceae > Pseudocitrobacter > Pseudocitrobacter faecalis. The sequence goes on along the minus strand of QNRL01000003.1, from coordinate 61,309 downwards.
AGCCCACTTCTGTGGGTTTTTTAAACCTCGCATTTCACCGCGCACCGCACGCGCAATTCAAACCAAGAACCTTTCAGGATGCACCTTGAGGAACCGGCTGGCTGTCGGAGCCTTCTTGGGGCCGTTTTCCTGTGCGACAAGGTTCATCACTAAAAGGTAATCCGATATGCAATATCCAACCGTATCTGTAAACGGCGTATCAGTTCGTGTCGATAACGAAGGACGTTATAATCTTAATGATCTCCACGCCGCAGCGGTGGCTGAAGGCAAAGCCACTGAATCACAGCGACCAGGTGAGTTTCTCAAAACCAAGCAAGTAAGGCGATTTGTGCAAGCCTTGAGCGATGCGAAGAAAATCGCATCGGTTATGACAATTAAGGGGGGACCATTTCAGGGCTCCTGGGGGCTTGAACTTATCGCTATACGCTATGCAGCCTGGCTCAATCCGCTTTTTGAAATCAAAGTCTATGAGACATTTCAAATGCTAATGCGTCGCGGGTTCGATGCCATGTCTCGCTTGAATAAAATCGACCATGTGATTAACACCGAAACCAAAGCGATCAGCCAGTGCGCCAGCCAGATGGCCAAGTGGGGTGTTGGTGGCCGCAAGCGGCTTCTACACACAGCACGGGAGCGTGTAGCTGATGAAGTACAGATGTATCTCCCCGGTATTTAAAGGGCGCGTGAACCAAGATAACATTCGGTTTTGCTACCGCTCGATCCCTGCTACTCTTTGGCAAAATTGACCAAAGGGGATAGGGATATGAAAAGAATTTTAGTTTTTACCTCCATCTTAATGGTTGCCGGTTGTGCAACTAAGCCGGTGACAAATGAACAAGCACAGGATGTTCCTGCAAAACAGGTTATCAGCAATACACTGCTAGTAAAAAAAGAAGGGACTGGCAAGGTAATAATCAAACGAGACTCTGGTTTTATGGGCAGCGCCTGCATGACCCGAGTTTATGTTGATGGCAAGGAGGTCGCAGACTTAGACACAGCTCAAAAGGTAACGGTCTATCCCAAAATTGGAGATCATATCTTTAGCGCTTGGCCCAAAGGTATGTGTGGCGGAGGCATGAGCGAACAGTCGGGTAAGGTGACAGATACTGGGGTATTGATGTTTAGAGTTGGTTACGGAACCAACGGTGATTTTGGTATCTACCCTACAGCATTTTGAATGCAGCAATTATATATAACCTCGCTCAGGCGGGGTTTTTTATTATTAAGAGGTTTATATGTCTGAAGTAATGACTCGAATTGAGCTCGGCGGCGAACCCGGTAAAATATTTGGTAAAACTCATTGGCGACTTATCAGTAAAGTTTCTGAAGCAGGTGTAGCACTCGCAAAAACAATCACCGGGTTTGAAAGTTATATGGTAAACAGCAAGCGCCGCGGACTAACCTTTGCCATTTTTAAAGGAAAGAAAAACATAGGAGTTGATGACCTAGGTTTTCCGGTAACTGGTGAAGTGGTCAGGATTGTACCGGTTATCATCGGAAGCAAAAAGGCTGGTTTACTTCAGACAATATTGGGTGCTGTTATTGTTGCAGTAGGTGCCATTGCTACATTTGGTTTTGCCCAGGCTTGGGGTGTAAATGTAATGATGGCTGGTGGAGCTATGATGGCGGGTGGCGTCGTCCAGATGTTATCTCCTCAGCCAACCGGATTAGCCAGCAAACAAAGTGCAGATAACCGCGCATCCTACGCATTCGGTGGTGTAACCAACACCGCGGCGCAGGGGTACCCGGTACCGCTCCTTTATGGCCGCCGGCGGATAGGCGGAGCGATTATTTCTGCCGGAATTTATGTCGAAGATCAGCAGTAGATAACTCAACTTTTTTCTGGCCACCTTCGGGTGGCTTTTTTTATGGGCGCAATATGGCTACAGATAAAGTGTTAAAGGGCCGCAAGGGCGGCAGCTCCAGTTCACGAACCCCTACCGAACAGCCTGATGATCTGCAATCTGTAGCGAAGGCAAAAATCCTCGTTGCGCTTGGCGAAGGGGAGTTTGCAGGACAGCTAACCGGCAAAGATATCTACCTGGACGGAACGGCTCTGGAGAATGCTGACGGCTCCCAAAACTTCAGCGGCGTCACGTGGGAATTTCGCGCGGGAACTCAGGCACAAAAATATATTCAGGGTATTCCCGGTACCGAAAACGAAATCAGCGTGGGAACTGAGGTATCAAGCGCTACAGCCTGGACGCGCACCTTTACCAATACGCAGCTTTCAGCAGTTCGCCTGCGTCTGAAATGGCCCTCGCTTTTCAAACAGGAAGACGACGGCGATCTGGTGGGTTACTCGGTCAATTATGCGATTGACCTGCAGACGGACGGCGGCACATGGCAGACGGTACTCAATACCAGCGTGACAGGCAAAACGACGTCTGGTTATGAGCGCAGCCACCGTATCGATTTACCGCAGGCTGGCAGCACCTGGACAATACGCCTGCGTAAGATTACCTCAGACGCCAACAGCGCGAAGATCGGCGACACGATGACGCTGCAGAGCTTCACCGAGGTGATTGACGCCAAACTACGTTACCCGAACACCGCGCTGCTCTACATCGAATTCGACTCAAGCCAGTTCAACGGCTCTATTCCTCAAATTTCATGCGAACCGCGCGGCCGCGTTATCCGCGTTCCAGATACCTACGACCCTGAAACCCGCACTTATAGCGGTACATGGACCGGTGCGTTTAAGTGGGCATGGACGGATAACCCTGCGTGGATTTTTTACGATCTGGTTGTTTCCGACCGGTTCGGCCTTGGGCACCGTTTGACCGCTGCGAATATTGATAAATGGACGCTTTATCAGGTTGCCCAGTATTGTGATCAAATGGTACCAGACGGCAAAGGGGGCAGCGGTACCGAACCACGTTATACCTGCAACGTGTACATTCAGGACCGGAACGATGCCTACACAGTCCTGCGTGATTTTGCTGCTATCTTCCGTGGCATGACCTACTGGGGCGGGGATCAGATTGTGGCCCTGGCTGACATGCCGCGCGATGTTGATTACAGCTACACGCGCGCTAACGTTGTTGGCGGTCGCTTCACCTATTCGAGCAGCACCACGAAAAGTCGCTACACAACAGCGCTGGTTTCATGGTCAGACCCGGGTAACGCTTATGCCGACGCGATGGAACCGGTATTTGAGCAGGCACTGGTGGCGCGATACGGCTTCAATCAGCTGGAAATGACAGCCATCGGCTGCACCAGGCAGTCAGAAGCGAACCGAAAGGGGCGCTGGGGTATTCTCACTAACAACAAGGATCGCGTTGTTTCGTTTGATGTCGGGCTGGACGGAAACATTCCACAGCCGGGGTACATCATCGCCGTGGCAGACGAGCTGCTTTCCGGAAAGGTTATGGGCGGACGCATCAGCGCCGTTAACGGTCGCGTTATCAAACTTGACCGCGTGGCAGATGCAGCAGCAGGTGATCGCCTTATTCTCAACCTGCCTTCCGGAGCGTCGCAGAGCAGGACCATTCAGGCCGTGAACGGGGAATCAGTCACAGTCACCACGGCATACAGTGAGACGCCACAGGCTGAAGCTGTTTGGGTGGTTGAATCTGACGAGCTTTACGCACAGCAGTATCGAGTTGTCAGCGTTTCCGATAACGATGATGGCACTTTCTCGATTACCGGCGCATGGCACGATCCGGATAAATATGCCCGTATCGATACAGGAGCCATCATTGACCAGCGGCCGGTGAGCGTGATCCCGCCAGGTAACCAGTCGCCGCCCGCCAACATCGTGATCAGCTCGTTCTCAGTAGTTCAGCAGAACATCAGCGTCGAAACAATGCGCGTGAGCTGGGACCAGGCGCAGAACGCTATCGCCTATGAAGCGCAATGGCGCCGCAACGACGGGAACTGGGTTAACGTGCCGCGCAGCTCCACCACGTCATTCGACGTCCCCGGAATTTATGCCGGGCGCTACCTGGTGCGCGTACGCGCTATCAATGCCGCAGAAATATCGTCCGGATGGGGCTATTCGGAAGAGAAAACGCTGACGGGTAAAGTGGGCAATCCACCGAAGCCAGTTGGCTTCACCGCTTCTGAAAACGTGGTATTCGGTATTGAGCTGAACTGGGGATTCCCGGAGAACACCGACGACACGCTGAAGACGGAAATCCAGTACAGCCTGACCGGAACAGAAGACGATGCGATGCTTCTGGCCGACGTACCTTACCCGCAGCGCAAGTATCAGCAGATGGGCCTGAAGGCGGGGCAAATATTCTGGTACCGCGCGCAGCTGGTGGACAGAACAGGCAATGAGTCTGGCTTTACCGATTTTGTCCGCGGGCAGGCGAGCGTCGATGTTTCCGATATCACGGATTCCATCCTGGAGGATATGAAAGACTCCGCGGTGTTTAAGGACCTGATGGAGAATGCCGTCGACACCAGTGAGAAAGTTGCTGGCATGGCTGATGATATCAAAGAGCAGGCTGATGCTCTTGAACAGCAGGCTAAGGATATTCAGGATAACGCCGACGGGCTGGCGCAGGCTGAAGTAAAAATCGATGAGATCGCGCTAAGTATGGACGGCGTGACCGGGCAGATGAAGAACTCCGCCATCGCGATTATTCAGGGTAATCTGGCGCAGGTCGCCACGCGGAAAACGCTCTCAGCCACGGTTGCCGGAAACAGCGCGCAACTGGACCGTATCGATCAGGTTATCGTCGATGAGAAGCAGGCCACTGCAGAATCACTGCTGAGTCTTGAGACGGATGTCGCCGGTAACAAAGCTTCCATTAACAGCCTGAGCCAGACTGTTTCGAATTATCAGCAGGCGACGGCCACACAAATCAACGCCATCACCGCAACGGTGGAAGGGCATACCTCATCCATCACGACGAACGCCCAGGCCATTGCAGGTATCAACGGTGATTTATCCGCGCTGTATTCAATCAAAGTCGGCCTGGCCAGCAACGGGCAATACTACGCGGCGGGCATGGGGTTCGGCGTTGAGAACACGCCCAGCGGCATGCAGTCGCAGGTTGTTTTCCTCGCGGACCGCTTTGCAGTGACCACTGCTGTAGGCGGCGTGACGACGTTACCGTTCGTTATTCAGAACGGGCAGACGATAATCCGGGATACGGTAATCGGTGATGGAACTATCAGCAACGCCAAAATCGGTAACTACATTCAGTCCAATAACTATGTCGCGAACACCAGCGGCTGGCACATCAATAAAGCCGGAACATTTTATATAAATGGCAGCGCGGGAACCGGTCGGATGGTTATCAGTAACACATTGATCCAGATTTACGATAACAACAACGTGCTGCGCGTTCGTATGGGCTTATGGTAAGGAGTTGATTATGCCTCAAGGGGTACAATGCTGGGATGCATCAGGCAATCTTGTCGCTGACATTGGTGATTATAACTGTCGTTATGTGGGCTCTCTTGTTATTTCAGTCCCTGCAAGTGCGACGGTCGTTACCACAAGTTATGCAGGTGCAACAGCAGCTGGTTACTTTGCGGTGCCAGTATCGGTATCAGCGGGCCGTGAAATTGGTTATTACTACTGTCGGGCATACGATGGAGGAATAAGAACATTTATTCTTTTAAAATATGCTTATGCCCATACAGTTACTGTTAATGTGTACGCATTCATATGAGCGGATTCCAGTCCTTTAATACAGCAGGCGCGAAGGTGGTCGACTCTGACTTTTACGGTACTTATTATCGTGATTCAAAAGTTTACTCGACCATTTCCGATACTGGCTATTTCGAAATTTCAACGCCACTTGGAAACGGTACGGATATGGGGTTTGCAATAAATCCATTTCCTTACAATAACGATTTGCAGTGGTTCAAGTTCAATAACAATGCGAAGGTTATCTTCGGTTATCCCTACATGACGGCTAATGCGGGAACAATGGCTCGTACTGGCTATGATGTCACAACCACAAGTGGCTATGTCGATGTGTTCAACGCGCAGGGAAAACTTGTCTGGTCAGCCGTGACAGCTGCAAAAATCCCGCGCGTGACAGGCTTCTTTGAAATACCTGCAAATTATGATTTAGACAATAAAGCCTATTCACAGAGCATTGGAACAAACAGCTGGTTACTGGCCAGCGATTGTCCGGGGAATCTCAATACTGACGGTACTGTTTCAGGGTATTCAGGTTTGTTTTTTAAATTCTCGGGAGGAATGTTGCAGGCTGTCTGGATAAATCGAAATCAGGTATCGTGGGCAAATACCTTAAAGCCATACGGACTGAAAATCCCATTCGCTATTCTGCCGAATCTATAACGATATAGTCGGTTCAAACATTTATTAAACTTCAAACCCGCTCCGGCGGGTTTTTTTTATGCCTGGAGAAAATATGATTTATAACACCGGAACCATCAGCATCAACGGGAATACCGCAACCGGCACCGGGACGAACTGGACAGCAGCGGCGAGCCAGATTCGCGTGAGCCAGACCATTATTGTGCTCTCTAACCCGGTCCAGATGTTTCAGATTACCGCTATCAACAGTGGCACATCGTTAACCGTTACCCCGGCTGCTTCACCGGCACTGAGCGGACAGAAGTACGGCATCCTCGTTACCGACAGCCTCTCCGTCGATGGCCTGGCGCAAAGTATGTCGCAGCTCATTAACGAGTATGACGAGAACATTGGAGCATGGGAGACGTTCGCCAGCACCTCAGCGAACCAGCTTGTCACTGTGACAATCAACGGCACCAGCCTCAGCATTCCAGCCATCGGTGGCCTCGCCCGGAAAGGGGCAAACAGCGATATCACAGAGCTGAAAGGGTTAACTACAGCACTGAGCATTGCCCAGGGGGGAACGGGCGCAAAGACAGCCGCAGACGCTCGCACAAACCTCGGTTTAGGAAGTAGTGCTACAAGGGATGCTGGAACTGCGGGAGGGAACGTCATGATTGTCGGGGCATTTGGCCTAGGAACTCAATCTACGCAAAATTATGACAGGGACAAGGGTGGCTTTTCATGGATGTCTTCAGGTAATAGCTTTAACCCGGAGCCAGTATATGGGTATGGACATATTCATAACGCAATTTCGCCAACATATAATGTTGGAATAGCAATTCGCTATGCAGCATTTCCGAGAGTCTTTTTTCAGTCGACACAGGGCGATACAAAATCATGGGCAGAAGCCTACACAACCGCAAATACAACGAAAGCCTCTGATGGAACGCTGAAAGCGGCGTCTCCGATAGTGCAAATATTTGCTGATGGCTCATATGAATTAAATGATGAATCAGAAGGTTGTATCGTTACACGCTTGGAAACTGGAGAATATTTGATTGAGGGCTGCACTGGCCTGAACGCTGACGCTGCATGGTGTGGCATAGATGGCGGTTTTGATATCCCTACTGATCGCAATAAGCAACCCTTGATCTGGCTCGATTACGAAGTGAATGCCGATGGATCAATTCTGGTAAAAACTTATCACAGAACGCACCCGGCTGCGCCAGCATTCGCTCGTAACGAAATTACTGGTCTCTCCAATGGTGAACCTATCGATATTCCGAAAGACCAGTTCATTAGCGTGCGAGTTGAAATGTCTGAGAGCAGCATCTGGAATCAGAAACAGAAAGCTATACCTGAGAAATGCGAAGTGATTTCTGATTAAAAATTGAGTCTTCAGGCATATCAAGGCGGACATCGATCCAGCTATTTGGCGGAACGTCGATGGGCTCGCCTTTTATTTTCACTATTTCGCCTTCATCACTGAGCATGTATTTTCGCCTGTAAAGGCGGATTATAATATTACCGCTTTCAGTTTCTTCAGCCTCGACAACTCCTAGTTCCCCCATGCCACCGGGGTCCATCGGTGCCAAAAGTTGCCACCCTTCGGAGGCTAAGCCAGCAGCACCAGATAGCAGGTAAACTCCCGTATCCTGCCTTAAAACATTGATACCCTCTGCTTCGGCATTCGCCGTGCCACAACCGCACCATTCAAAGCCCGGTTCATCAATATCTGATCGTTGACATTCCTCCTGGCTATGAATTATGCGAGCGACAGGCGAGGCCGCTTTGAGTGTACCGTCACTGGATTTAGTTGTGTTGCCGGTTCCATACATTTCATAGACATAAATATCGCCTGCAACATTTTTTGCTACTTGCATTGTGTTTCTTGTGTAGTTCACGTACGACATCACTGATGCTACGCTGCCTAGATTATAGTGAGTGCCTCCACCGATACCAGCAAACAGCCCATAACCAGAGGTTCCATTCTGGCGGAAAAAACCAGTCGAGTAATGTTCTTGCAGTACACCTGTTCCAGCAAGAGGTATTGGATTATTCACAGTGCATCCAATGCCAAAATCACTTACAGAAAGAATATCTCCGGATGTGCTGTAAGCATTGCGTGTAGCGCTACTTCCTAAACCGACGTTTTATAGGTTGCCGTTCTGAATGATGATCGATACCGTCGCAAGATTTTTGGAAGAAAAAAGACGGTGAAAAAACATGCAAATTGGCTATGTCAGGGTGTCAACAAATGACCAAAATACAGACCTTCAAAGAAATGCTTTAGAACGCGCAGGATGTGAGCAGATATTTGAAGAAAAAATGAGCGGAACTGTGGCGAATCGTCCAGCACTTAAAAGGTTGTTACGTACCCTTCAGGAGGGCGATACCCTTGTGGTTTGGAAATTGGATCGCCTCGGTCGCAGTATGCGTAATTTGGTGCTGCTGGTAGACGAACTACGCCAGCGCGGTATTCACTTTAAGAGTCTCACGGACAGTATTGATACCTCTAGCCCGATGGGGCGGTTTATCTTCCACATAATGTCTGCGCTGGCTGAAATGGAACGTGAATTAATTGTCGAGCGTACCCGAGCAGGTTTGGCTGCTGCGAGAGCGAAAGGGCGTATCGGCGGGTGTAGACCTAAGTTATCACCTGAATAGTGGGCGCAGGCTAGGTTGTTAATTTTCAGTGAATGGATTTATGAGGCTTGATAAATGGGGTAAAAGAATGCAGAGTTAATTGATTTCCCCGTAATACTTCTTTAGCTTTAACTTTTGTAATTGAGCAGTTACTATAAGACAAACCTTAGACCTCGCTTACTTGCTAACTTTATGCTCACCTTATCTGAATTTTCTGCCATCTATGAGTCCCTGAGACGAGTTAGTGACACATGGGCAGATCTGTGGATTTGTCTGAGCGATCTGCCAATTGGTATAGGCGAATTGATTGGTCTACGCTATTCTTCGGTCAAAGGGGCTCGACTGTTTATTGAACATGGTAGAGATGGTGGCCGGAGAATTATAGAAATACCTGAAAATATACGGAAAATTATATACAGACGAAGGAAGAATAACCCTGAGGATATTTATATTTTTCAGAGTCACTCAAACAGGGTCGGTACAGCAAAAAAACCTGTAACAATCATTGCCTTTAATAGTGCAATCAAGAAATCTGCGACAGGAATCACTCATAAGATAGTGAGCAGTAGCAGCGCGAAACAAGTACAGTCATAGTTAACGTCGTTACTAACTGCAATGCTCCGATTGGTACTTATTCGGTCAGTATATAAATTCGGAGTGTTTTAGATTCAGGAGGTCTATATACGCTACCACTTGTCCGGGTTATTCGATGTGCTGACCCAAATTTTTGCCAGGCTAAATACCATTAAACCAAGAGTTACTGCCATGGCTGAACCGATTATAAATATTGTCATTGTGAGTCCTATCTGATTAGTGTCCTTATTTGACTCTTTGAAAACGTAAATGTTCACAATTGAAAAAATGAGTATAGTAGTTGCTAACGGAGAGTAAAGGATACCGTCGCCCATCATATGTAAGAACAGGCGGCGGCAGAGGGGCTGGTGTTCATGCCTTGGCTCGGGCAGAAACTGTATAAGTTTATAATGCGCTCACCACATATTTTGCGCGATTTTGGTTGCCGTACTGATGGCTTCAGCCGGTTCTTTGAATAATCGTGCGGTAGCCAGACCCCATCTCCCATCTTTGTGGATCATCAGAAAGTAGTCGGATAACTCCTGCTCTTCTCTAATTACGGCGAAGGTGAGCATGTCTGAAGATGGCGTGGGTAGGGTGTTTAAATCACCATATACACAGAGAGTGTAAGAGATAAGTCAAGCAGAATAAATATGGAAGGTCTCTTTCGCGCCACTATCAGGTACCCTACGGTTTTGACTAGGGCTTTGTCATGCTGATGATGACGGTCAGTTGACGCAGATTTAAAGAACTTTAACTAGTGGACGAGTGCCATGTAGCAAGGTTCTGAGGTAACTCGCCGAACTAGAACCAAGCGTAAACCTTCATGATCTACAACCAGAATGGAGTGTTGTAATACAAATTCATCTATGTTTTAAAATTGTTGGGGTCAGACAATACGTAAATTACTCCTTTTAATTTTGCCATTTTCCTCTAAAGATTCGGAAGGGCTTGCCGATAGTAAATTTAACGGCCCAGAGCCTACAGGTGGATGCCGTAAATTTTTATTACGACCAGTCAAACAGGAATTGTAACCATGGCACAAGTTATTAATACCAACAGCCTCTCGCTGATCACTCAGAATAACATCAACAAAAACCAGTCCGCGCTGTCTACCTCAATCGAACGCCTCTCTTCCGGCCTGCGTATTAACAGCGCCAAAGATGATGCAGCAGGACAGGCAATAGCTAACCGCTTCACCTCCAATATCAAAGGCTTGACCCAGGCGGCGCGTAATGCCAACGACGGTATATCTCTGGCACAGACCACCGAGGGCGCGCTATCCGAGATCAACAACAACTTACAGCGTGTGCGTGAACTGACCGTTCAGGCGACCACCGGCACCAATTCCGAATCAGACTTGGACTCCATCCAAGACGAGATCAAATCTCGTTTAGACGAAATAGATCGCGTTTCCGGTCAGACCCAGTTCAATGGCGTAAACGTTCTGGCTAAAGACGGTACCATGAAAATTCAGGTTGGTGCGAATGATGGGCAGACTATCTCTATCGACCTGAAGAAAATCGACTCCTCTACGCTAAACCTGACTGGGTTTAATGTAAACGGTAAAGGTGAAGTAGCCAATACTAAAGCAACGGCCGACGATCTGAAGCTTGCAGGTTATAAAGCTGGTAATACTGATGCTAACGGCGTTACTGTCTACACTAATGATGAAGGGAATGCTGCTGCAAAAGCATCAAATGTGCTGGCACAGATCACTGATGGCTCAACTATCACTGGGTTTGGTGGTACAGCAAACGGTTTAGATGCTGCCGCTACTACATACACATACAATTCCGCGACCAAATCATACAGCTTTGACGCAACTAGTGTTGATACATCGAAAGCGCTGAGTGTTATCAATCCAGGAGCGGGGGATGTCTCTCAGGCCACGGTGACCATTGGTGGTAAAGTGCAGAAAGTTAATATCTCCCAGGATGGTAAAATTACCGCTGCGGATGATAACGCCAAACTGTATTTAGATAAGCAGGGTAACCTGACCAAAACTAATGCTGGCAGCGATGCTGAAGCAACATGGGATGGTTTAACTTCTAACACCAATAAAGACACCGGCGCTAAAGTCGATACATCAATTAAAGTAACTTCCGGTGCGGCATCTGGCATGGAAGTGAAATATACTGGGAACCATGTTCCAACAACACAACAGGTAAATACTTCTACTATCACGGCGCATGGCGCTTTTGATGCTTCAATTAATATTGGCGGTACACCTACCGCAGTTAAAGTTGCAGCTGATGGTACGATCTCTGATGCAGCTGGCGCAGCTTTATACTTAGATAATACTACTGGCGCGCTCACCACTACCGATACAGGTAACACTGCCGCAACGTTAGATTCATTGGCTGCAAATGATGCTTCGGGTGGTGCCGTGGCCTCGACTCTCACCGTTACTTCAGGTGCAGATGCAGGCAAAGTTTATGATTCCATTGGGGGTACAGGCAATACTACCTTTACAGCTGAAAAATCGGTCGTTGAGGTTACTGGTGCACACATTAGCGCTGACGCTATGGCAAATGTTACTGATGGTCAGGCGTTTACTGCAAATATTAAAGTAGGCACAGTTTCCACCGCTTATGCTGTGGATGCTTCTGGCGATGTACAAACAGGTGGTAATGATGTTTTCGTAGGTGATAACGGTGCATTTACCGATACCGCTACTAAAACTCTTTATGCACAAAGCAATGGTGCTATCACCAACAGCACTGGCGGTACCATTTATGAAACTGCTGATGGGAAATTGACTTCTGAAGAATCTACCGCATCCACCTCTACTGCCGATCCACTGAAAGCACTGGACGATGCAATCAGCCAGATCGACAAATTCCGTTCTTCACTGGGTGCTGTACAGAACCGTCTGGATTCTGCGGTCACCAACCTGAACAACACCACCACCAACTTGTCTGAAGCGCAGTCCCGTATTCAGGACGCCGACTATGCGACCGAAGTGTCAAATATGTCTAAAGCGCAGATCATCCAGCAGGCCGGTAACTCCGTGTTGGCTAAAGCTAACCAGGTTCCTCAGCAGGTTCTGTCTCTGCTGCAGGGCTAATTTTGCACTACTGAACCGTAAAGCTCTGCACATGCAGGGCTTTTTAATCGAATGAATATAGCTGAAAATAGACGTCATATTCATTCGATAAAAAAGCCGATCATAATTTAAAATTGTATTTTCCAAATTGAGCGTGTATGGGTCCTCTTGTGATTAAGAAACAGGCGTTTAAATTTTTGCTTGAGCCGAATAAAAATCATATCAATGAATTTTTATTTTTCGCAGGTTCCTGTCGATTTGTATACAATAAAGGACTCGCTCTTATTAATGAGAATTATGATTCGGGTGGGAAATTCTTAAACTACAACCAACTGGCGTCAGAATTAGTTAATTGGAAAAATGAAGAGTGCCTTGCATGGCTAAAAATAGCTCCATCTCAGTGCTTGCAACAATCATTAAGGGATCTGGATAAAGCGTTTAAAAATTTCTTTTCGGGAAAATCACAGTACCCTCGATTAAAAAAGAAAGGTCGTAATGATTCTTTTAGAGTGCCATGCCAAAGAGTCAGGCTGGATCAAGAAAAACATTTGGTATCATTACCCAAACTAGGGTGGGTTAAGTATCGCAAAAGCCGAGAGATAACAGGGGTATTAAAGAACGTTACTATTTCAAGAAAGCTTGATAAATGGTATATAAGTTTTAATACAGAAGCAGTTGTTCCTGAACCCGTTCATCCATCATTTAGCAAAGCCAAAATTTTGCTAAATAATGAATGTATTGTGCAAATTACATCGAATGAGAGCCTGGTCGAGCAATTTACCAGCATGGAAGGTAATAAAAAACTAAGGAACCTTAATAATACACTAGGCAGAAAAGTAAAAAACAGCAGTAATTGGCTAAAAACTAAAAAGAAAATTGATAGCATAAAAGCAAGGTCAAGCAGGCGCAGACTGGATGCCTTACATAAAGTAACTACAGCAATATGCAAAAAACACGCTATTGTTGAGTTGGTTAATTTAACGGATTCTGTACCTGATAAAAGTAATGGTTTTGTAGGCATGGGTTATGAATTTGTTAGACAGTTAATGTATAAACAAGAATGGTTGGGTGGTCAGGTAATTCGGTTAGGCGATTAGCGTCGTTTATTAATGATTAAATAAGAGTTATATCCGTCTGTTTATATGACCTTAGATGAATTGCTGGCGGCAGGGCATGTCGTGTCAGTTTGTGGAGGGAGGTTATTTCAACTTCCGATGAAGCAAAAATCTCGGTTATTAGTACTGAGAATGTCAACGTCTGGTCAATACTTTGACAACAAGTTTGTGCACCTTTAATAAATCAGTCATCGAACGCTGCTTTAATATGACTGTGATTATATACAGCGCTTGCTGTGAAAAAAACAGCCCCGAGGCGAGTAGAGTGCAAAATGATGAAAGGTTTTTATTACCCTTAGTTACAAATAGAAAAACCCCAGGGTGTGAGATCTGGGGTTCTTTTAAAGTGCACGTGCATTTCACGTGCATATTTTTGTCTTTTCTCGGTCTGCCTGCTGTCTGGTCAGTGTCCGTAAGTGACTGTTTTTATTGCCGCTGTCCGGTTGCAGTCCTAACAAAAGTGGTGGAGCTGGCGGGAGTTGAACCCGCGTCCGAAATTCCTACATCCTCGGCACTACATGCTTAGTCAGTCTTTACATTCGCTTGCCAGCTGCGGACAGACACGCCACTAACAAACTAGCCTGATTGGTTTTAACGCTTCAACCCCAGGCAGGGCATCCACGCGATCTCTTTTGGGTTTGACCTCTCTTTGATCCCCGTCTTAAGAGCGGAAGCTAGGGAGAGAGGGCTCAGAGCAGGTTATTAAGCTGCTAAAGCGTAGTTTTCGTCGTTTGCGACTATTTTTTTGCGGCTTTTTACGAGGCAAACCGCCCCTCGGCATGCACCTTGGGTTTCGCAAATCCCGTCGAATCCAGAATCAGCCCCAATAGTGTTGCAGCAAGTATAACAGAGTTGCTATGCGCTCTGCCACCCCCCAGCATAAATACTCTGTGCCTGCATTCTGGGCAAAAATCCAGTGCCAACAGGCAGATAGTCGTTCATTTATCGCTCACGCAGCGCCTCTTTCGCCCGGTTAAACGGTTTGATCAGATAGTCGACGATGGTTTTTTCGCCGGTTTTGATGTCCACGGTGGCGATCATCCCCGGCACGATGGAGAAATGGTGCCCGGCTTTGTTCACCAGATAATCCTGGTGGGTGCGGATGAATACGCGGTAGTAGAAAACTTCCGGCTTGGCTTTGTCCTGGATGGTGTCCGGGGAGATGGTTTCTACTTCGCCCTCCAGCCCGCCGTAGATGGCGTAATCATACGCGGTGATTTTAACCAGCGCGCGCTGGCCGGGGTGGATAAAGGCGATGTCGCGCGGCGAGAGGCGCGCTTCAATCAGCAGGCGGTCGTCTACCGGGACAATCTCCATCAGGTCGCCGTTGGGTGGGATGACGCCGTTCAGGGTAGTGACCTGGATGTTTTTCACGATGCCGCGCACCGGTGAGCGGATGGTCAGACGGGTGACGGAGTCTTCGCGGCCTTTGATGATAGCCAGCAGCATATCGACTTCGGCGTTCGCTTTGGAGAGCGCTTCCCGCGCCTGCACGTAATATTGCGAACGTAAATCCGTGAGTTTCAGGCTGAGGTCACTGCGCTGGCGTTGCAGGCGCAGCACTTCCACGTGGCTTGCCGCACCGCTTTTTTCCAGCCGCTGGGTGATCGCCAGCTCTTTGTTAACCGAGACCATCGCGTCTTTAATCTCTGCTTCGGAATCCGCCAGCTGCGCGCGGCGTGAGCGGTAGAGGCGGGTTTCGCTGGCGAGGAGATCGGGCCAGGCTTTCAGTGAGTCAGGGAAAACGAGAGGCTGGTCGTTCACCTCCGCATAAAGCCGGACGCTGGAGGCCAGCGATGCGCGATAGCGCGCGGCGCTTTCGCCCACGTTGGACTCTGAACGCGTCGGGTCCATGCGGGCGACGATTTGCCCGGCCTGCACTTTGTCGCCTTCACGTACCATCAGTTCTGCCAGAATGCCGCCGTCGAGCGATTGTAAAACCTGCTCGCGCGAGCTGGGCACGACTTTTCCTGTGCCGGTCGAAACTTCATCGAGCGTGCCAAACCATGCCCAGATGCCGAGCAGTACGAATAACACGGTGCTGATAATAATAATGCGGCTGGCCCCGGAGAACTCACGTTCGCGGCTGATGTCCGGGTCATCCATCACCACATCATGCTGATTGGTTTTCATTTTTCCACTCCCGTCCGGTTGCCGGTGTGCTTATACGGTTACCGCCCAGCGCCTGCGTTTTGGGGGCATCCATCACAACTTGCCCATCTTTCAGCACCACCACGCGCTCCACCAGTTCGAGCACCGGTACGCGGTGAGTGGCAACAATCAGCGTGCGGTTGCCGAGCCACTGATTCAGCCGTTGAATGAACTCGCGTTCGGTGTGGTCGTCGAGAGATGCGGTGGGTTCGTCGAGCAGGACGATGTTGGGCGAGCGCAGCAGCATGCGCGCCAGCAGAATCGACTGCCGCTGGCCGCCGGACAGGCCTGCGCCGCCTTCCATAATCGGATGATCGAGACCTTTCGCCAACTGGCGCACAAAGCCTGCCGCGCCGCACACTTCAAGGGTGGCAAAGATGTCGTCATCACTGGCGCGCGGTGCGCCCAGCATCAGGTTTTCGCGCAGGGTGCCGAAGAACAGGCGCGCGTTCTGGCTGAGCATGCCGACGTTACGGCGTAAATCGGCCATATCAATTTGGGCGATGCTCAGGGAGTCGAGCCGCGCTTCACCGCTTACCAGTTCAACGCCGCCCGCCATTGCCTGAAGCAGGGTTGATTTGCCTGCACCGTTACGCCCAAGCAGAGCGATCCGTTCGCCCTGTTGAATCTCAAGGCGGCTAATTTTGAGGGGCACGTTCTGATCGTCGTTGTGATAGCGAAACTGCGCGTTTTCAAAAAGATAGTGGCCGTGGAAAATATCGCGATGTACCACGCTGTCGTCGCGTTGGGTTTCCGTAGGAAGCTGCATAATGCTGTCGAGGCCCGATTTAGCGGCTTTCACCTGCTGCCAGCGCGCGAGTACGCCACAGAGATTCGCCATTGGGGCGATCATGCGCGATGCCAGCATCGACGCGGCAACGACCGCACCGGTCGTCATTTCGCCTTCGATCACCTTCGGTGCGCCAAACAGGATCACCGCGCTATAGACCAGGCTTTGCACGGTGATCCCCCAACTGATCAAGCCCTGGGAGATTTGGCGAGTGCGCAGGCCGGATTCGGCGGTAATGCGAATATAGCTGTTCCACTGTTGCAGGAAGCGGTTCTCCGCCTGCATCAGTTTGATATCTTCCAGCCCCTGAACGCTCTCCACCAGCACCGCGTTGCGCAGCGTTGATTCGTGCGCGGCCTGGTTGGCGAGCACCGCCAGCTTTTTCTGCAACAGAATACCCGGCAGCACCATCATCACGGCGGCGACGGGCGCGATCCACGCCAGTTGCGGCGAGATGATCGCCAGTACGATCACGAACAGGAAAAAGAAGGGCAGATCGACGATCGTCGAGATCGTCGAGGAGGTGATCATCTCACGGATCTGCTCCAGCTCGCGCAACTGCGAAATAAAGCTGCCGGTCGATCGCGGGATGGCGCTGTTGCGCAGGCGCAGCGCGTGGCTGAACACGCGGTCAGAGACGCGCATGTCGGCGCGTTTGCCGAGCACATCCATGATGTGTCCGCGCGCCACGCGCAGCAGAAAGCCGAAAATTACCGACAGCAGTACGCCGAATGCCAGCACATAAAGCGTCGGGTAAGACTGCGCGGGGATCACTCGGTCATAGACCTGCATCGAGAACACAATGCCGCCGAGCGACAGCACGTTCACCAGAAAGGCGGCGAACATCACCGGGCCATAGGGGCGGATGTCCTGCAATACCAGCGATTTCAGCCAGTCGGGGCGGAAGCGGGAAATATAGTTGTCGACCCGGCTATCGCGCATTGCGGAAAGCGGACGCAGGGCGGCGAGATAGTCGATTTTTCCAAGCAGTTCCTCCATCGACAGGCGGTTGATGTGCGAGGTGTCATCGACAAAACGCACCTCGACGGTGCTGTCGCCATCAAAGCGTTCGACGATCACCAGCTCGCCGTCATTCAGCGCGGCGACAACCGGAAGACGCCAGCTGTTAAGGGTTTGCGTGTTGGCTTCCAGCAGGCGAAACGACAATCCCCCCTGACGAGAGAGCTGGGTCAGCGCGGGCAGCAAGCTTTTATCGTGAAACCACGGGGCATTAGCCTGAATGGTGCCCGGCGAACAGGCGATGCGATAGTGGTTGGCGATATGGCTTATCGCCAGCGCCCAGCGTTGCAGCGTCTGTTCGGTTAAAAAGGTGTCGGCGGTATCGGCGTTGTTCATGGCTGGATCTCCACTGACTGAATGCTGCGATTTTCCAGGCGGAACGCGTTGCGCAGGCGTCCGGTGTTGTAGAGGCAATTCAGCTCAAGCTGATGCAGCTGATTCAGGGTTTGCAGCTCGGAAAAGCGCGCCTGATAAACTTCCTGCTCGGCGTTCAGAACGTCCAGCAGCGGGCGCGAGCCCAGCTCAAGATACTGCTGTTGATAGAGTTCGCGGGTGCGCGCACTGTACTCCTGCTGACGGCGCTGTACTTGTAAAGAGCTCATCAGGCTCATTACCTGACTTTGTGACTCCAGCAGTTTTTGCCGCACTTCAAGACGCACGCGCTGGATGGTCGCTTGCGCCGCACTTAACGCATAGTTGGCGGCATTGCGTCGGGCGGTCATTGCGCCGCCTTGGTAGATGGGCATCTCCACCTTCACCCACGCCGAATACTGCGTGCGATCCAGCACTTCATGGCTGGGATATTTGTCGTTGAGATAGTGTTGAACCTGCGGTTCCAGGGAGATAGTCGGCGTCATTTGCGCGTTGGCGTAATCGACATTGGCCTGCGCAACGTTCGTCTGCGCCCACGCCGCCAGCACCGATGGCACCAGGCGGTCGTCCGGTTGCGCGATATTGCAGCTTTGCGCCAGTTTGTCGGGGAAGTCGTTGCTGATGCCGTTGAGAGTATTCCAGCCGAGCCAGCTCATCAGCGTCGCCTCGGCGCTATCGCGCGTTGCCTGATACTGAATCAGTTGCGAGCGTGCGGACTCAATACGCGCGTCCGTTTGCACCGCATCAGACTGCGATGCAGCGCCTTCGTCGCTGCGCTGACGAATCAACCCGCCGATATGATTCAGCGCGGTGAGTTGCTCCTCGGCGACGTCCACCATTTGTTGCCAGGTTTGCACCTGCACCATGGCGACGGCGGTGCTGTAGCCCACGTTATCAATACTGACCAGCACGTTCGCCTGCTCTTGCGCAACGCCCGCGCTTTCGGCGCGCACCTGGCTTGCCACTTTGCCGAAGTCATAAAGCATCTGCGACAGCGACACCACCAGCGACGGGCTGAAACCGTGGTCGACATAGTTATTGGCGTAGCCGTTGTTCATGCCCGCGCTGATCTGCGGATAGTATTTTGATTTAGCGACGTCGACCTGCTCATTCTGCGCGAGCAGTTTGCCAACGGCTTCCTGAATAGAGGGATGCCAGCTCACCGCGCGATCGACGGCGTTATTTAGCGTTAATGTACCCGGCGCGGCAGGGTCGAGCGGCAGATCCACTTTGCCAGATAACGACGGTAGCTCCTGCTGTTCGTGTAATGTCTGCGAAGAGATAAAACGTGGCGTCTCTTCGGCGTGAAGGGCGGCTGAACAAAGACAGATCGCCAGCCCCCATGCGATAGGTGTTAACTTTCCCATTGTCGATCCCTTTCAAAATAGCGCAGGTGTATTTGTTATTACCCCGGGCGTCTTCGCGCCCGGGGTTTTGTTAACTATCAGGTCACAATGTGGTTCTGTTCGATCAGCTCATTCAGTGTGGTTTGTACGTTCTCCAGAGTGATTAACGTGGCGGAACTATGGGCGGTGCCGGTGCCATCACGGTCGATGGAAATCACCGTGTTGCCGCCGCTGGTGGTCACGCTCAGGTAATTGCCGAGCGACGACTCCTGACCGTTCCAGCCGACCAGCAGGTCGCCAATATCAATTTTGTCGCCCTGAGCGAGCGAGAAGTTATCCCAGCGATCGGCCCCGTTGCCTCCTCTGTTATCGGCATTATTCAGCAGGTCATAAATTAAAGTGTCACCGTAGGCCGAGCCGTGGATCACATCTGACTGCGACGTGCTGGTGAACTGCGGGTTCATGTTGATGGTTAAGGTCGCGCTATCCGTATGGCCTTTTTGATCGTTAAGGGTGTAGGTGAAGGTCTCCTTCGTGGTGATGTCGCCGGGGTGCAGACCCGCTTTCAGGGTATAGGTGTACGAACCGTCGATGGCGATGCGCAGCGAACCGTAGGTGCCCTGAACCGTTGCCGCACCGTTGCTGTCAACCGTCGGGTTGAGGGTCTGCGTGCTGTTGTTCCCGCTGACCGTCAGCACGGTTTGCGCGGAAGCAATCTGATCGACGGCGCCTGCGGAGTCGCTACCGTTGTAGATGTTGCCGGTCACCGTATGCGCGTTGCTGTTGATAAGGAAATTATCCAGATCGTATGAGGTCGCATTCACTACTGGTGTAACGCTGACGTTGCCCAGTTGAGTACTGGTCAAATTGGTCGTGATGGCAAGGGTATACGTGCCGGCATCCAGTTCAAATCCACTGAGCGTCACCGTTCTGGAACCATTCAGTAAGCCGAACGTTCCGGAAGGCAGCGTTGTACCGGTATAGACGGTTTGACCGTTTTCCAGAATCGACCACGCCACACTCAACCCACCCACCCCGGCTAATCCGGACGCGGAGGTATTAAAGGTTACGGAGATGGCCTTCAACGCCGTCCCATCAGCCACATCAAAGGTGCCACTCCCCGTTGCACTCCGGCTACCTTGCGCAATGGTGGCAGAACCAACGCTCGTGTCCGTATAGCTGCTTGTAACCTGGTTGGTTGCCAGCGCCATTGTGCTGCTGGTGTCATTCACGGCATCGACCGGTTTCGCGGTCGGCTGCACGTTTAGCGACGCTGTGCTGGTGTCGCCATTCGCCGCGGTTACCGTATAGACAAAGGTGTCCGGTGTTTTGATGCTGTCGGCGCCAAGGCCGGATTTCAGGGTGTAGGTGTAATGCCCCTGCGCATCAATGGTCAGCGTGCCGTACAGGCCATTAATCGTGGTGGTGCCATTGGCCGCCACCGCCACGCCGTTCACCTCGGTGACATGACCGTTTGCCGCACCGGCATCGTTATCCAGCACGTCGCCAGTCGTGCTGGCTCCCCCGCTCTTCACGCTGTAGGTGTGGTCGGCGTTGACGCTCAGCGTAAAACCGGTTGCCACGGTCAGGCCGGAAACCGTATTCAGTGCAAACAGATACTTACCATCCGGCAGGGTTATAACCAGATCCTCAGCCGTCGAGCCACCCAACAGCGCCGCCTGGAGCCAGCTCGGAACATGGCGGTATTGCTCATAATTACCGGTTGCCGGGTTGTAGCGATAAACATACAGGTCAAAGACCGCGCCAACCGCTACGCCGCCGACGCTTGCGCCCAGTGAGAGCGTACGCGTGGTACCCGCATCCACGTTGTAGATAATCGGGTTCTGCATGTTATTCAGCAGGCCGACGTCAATCACGTTCCCCAGATTCAACCCGACGAGGGTAAAGCCGGTGGTGGAGCTTGGGCCGTTGTTTATCGCCGCAACCGAGGTGTCAAATTGCAGGCTGGCGCTGTCATCGGCGGCGGTGACGGAACTGGTCGGTACGGTTGAACCGAGGGTTATAACCAGATTCGCCGAAGAAGATTGCGGGTTCTGACCGGCAGTTGTAATGGTATAGGTAAAGCTTTCCGAGCGACCAATCACGCTGGAACTGGTTGATGTCAGCGTATAGGTGTAGCTACCGTCCTGGTTAATATGCAGCGTGCCGTACTTGCCCGCGATATCCGCGCCACCAGTCCCAACAACGGTTGTCGTACCATTGGCGTTGGTAATGGACGTGACGTTTGTATTCGGAGGGGCAACATCGCTACCGTTTGTCGGGTCGGCATCGGTAATAACGTTGCCATTTTCTATCGCACCCGCAGCGACAGTGCCTGCACTGGTTTTGACAAGAGAAACATCCAGGCTTGTGTAAGAGCCAACGGCCAACAGGCTGGTGTTAAAGCTCAGTACGCGATACTCACCGCCCGTGAGGTTGTCGAGATTCAGACGCACGCCTGAAGCGCCGATAGTTAACAGGTTGGCGAATTGCGGCAACGAGGTATCGATGACTGTGACCCATGCCTGAAGGTCGGTATCATATTTCTGTACGGCGATCTCAAGAGTGCTCAGCAACGAGAGCACAGCCCCTGTTGCCGCAGCTTCAATGACGGCAACACCGCTACCACCAGCATCGATGGTAAACGTCACTTGCGCAGTATCATCACCCAGCACAGAAGCTACATTGCCCAGCGCACCGACCAGCAGGAAGCCGTAGTCACTATGCTCTTCTGTGGTAACAGTTGCAGACGTTTCCAGCTCAAGGTTCACTACGTTGTCGCTTGCCGCAATGGGCAGCGTTGGTGCGTTAGTTGTCCCCGGCAATGAAACGTTTCCGGCCGCATCGGTGGCAATCACCGTCACCTGCTCACCGCTGATCAGACGCGTCGGTAGCCCGACAGACCAGTTACCCTGGGCGTCTGTCGTTACCGTGACAGGGTTGGCCTGGCCTGGTACCGTCACACTGATCGTAATGTTGGCTTCCGTTGTGCCACTAATAGTGTAGCCATCACCGCTGATCGTGGCAGTCGGCGCGTCCGGCGCGATAGTGTCTACCGTGATGTTAATGGCGGTGGATGGGCTACTGGTACCGTTGGTATTCGTGGCGGTGGCGGTAATAACATGCAGACCTTCGGTTAAAACTGTCGTCGGTGTATAGCTCCACGCCCCGGTGTCATCCGCCACAACGGTCGCCAGCAGCACGCCGTTGTTATAGATGTTGACCGTTGAACGTGCCTGAGCAGTACCGCTGATGTCCGGCTGGTTATCGTTTGTGCTCTGGTTGTTTCCAACATTGCCTAAAACAGGCCCCACATTATCCACAATCGTGGTAATAACCGGTGAGCCCGGCAAGCCGGTGAATGGGGCATTAAAATCTGCTGCTATGCCCTGATTCCCGGCTACGTCGGTTGCTCTGGCTTGTAGGTCTTCTCCGTCAACCTGACTTGGGGAAAGGTTAGCCGTAAAGTTGCCGAGCCCATCGGCAACTCCGGTGCCCAGTATGGTCCCCGTTGAACTGTAAATGGTCACGGTACTGCCCGCTTCGGCACGGCCTGTCACCACGTTGCCCGTGGCGTTGACGGTTAAATCCGTCGGTGCGGCGGGTGGCGTAAGGTCAACGGTTACCGTCGTCACCGTGGAGGACGAACTGGTATTGCCCGCCGCATCCACGGCTTTTGCGGTAAGTGTATGCGTACCTTCAGTGAGCGTCGGTGTATAGGTCCAGTTACCGCCGCCATCCGCCTGTACGCTGCCAATTTCTACGCCATTGTCATAAATACGCACGGTGGCGTTTGCTTCAGCTGTACCGTTCAGCGTTGGGGTGGTGTCATCGGTAGGCTGACCGGCTGCAAGCGTGCCCGTCACAGTTCCAGCGTTATCGGTCACTGTGGTGATAAACGGTGTATTTGGTGCAGTGGTGTCGATAACCACATTCCAGGCGCCTGATGCCGGGCCAGTGTTACCGGCAGGATCGGTTGCTGTCGCCGTCAGATTATGCGAACCGGTTGTGAGATCCTGCGTTGGGGTAAAGCTCCAGGTCCCCCCGCTGCCTACGGTCGTGGTGCCAATCAGTACATTGTTGTCATAGACGTTAATGGTTGCGCCAATTTCTCCCGTCCCGCTGAGCGTTGGACGGGTGTCATCGGTTACCTGGCCGTTCGCAATTGGCCCTTTAATGGTCCCAATATCATCCGCCGCACCAGTGATAATTGGCGCGACGGGCGGGGTAAGATCGACGGTCAGTACGAAACTGCCTGATGGTACGCTGGTGTTCCCGGCACTGTCCGTTGCCGTTGCGGTAAAGTTATGCGTACCCGCACCAAGTGCGCCCTGGGGCGTGAAGGTCCAGGCATTGTTATCGCCAACAATGGCAGTTCCTATCACGGTGCCATTATCGCGAATGGTGATAGTGGCACCTGCTTCACCTGTACCGCTCAGCGTTGGCGTAGTGTCATCTGTCGTTTGGTTTGACAGCAATGTTCCCTGCACCGTGCCGACGTTGTCACTGGCCTGGATGATCGTCGGTACCCCCGGTGCGGTGGTATCAATAATCAACGTAAACGATGTCGATGTGCTGCCCGTATTACCCGCCCTGTCAGTCGCAATGGCCGTAAACACGTGGCTACCGGTTCCCAATGCGCTGCCTGGCGTGAAGTTCCAGTTGCCATTGATATCGGCGGTGGCGGTACCGATTTGCACACCGTTATCAAGAATGCGAATAGAGGCAAAGGCTTCGCTGGTGCCATTTAGCGTAGGGGTCGCATCGTCGGTGGTTTTTCCGTTCGTCAGCGTATCGGTAATGCTGCCGACGTTGTCGCTAGCGTTGACGATGGCTGGCGCATCAGGCGCGACGGTGTCGACGACAAAGTTCAGTGCCGGAGATGGCGGGCTGACATTACCCGCGCTATCAGTGGCCGTGACGGTCAGTTGATGTTCGCCCGGTGGCAATGCGGTGCTCGGTGTGAAGTTCCAGCTACCGCCAGCATCTGCCTTAACGGTGCCGATGACCGTACCGTTATCCAGAATTTGCACGGTGGCATTAGGTTCAGCGGTACCGCTCAGGGCCGGACGTGTTTCATTGGTTTGCTGGCCCTCAGTTATCGCACCCGTATTCGGCGGTGTATTATCCGTCGCCGTGATTGCCGATGGCGTGTCAGGAGCCACCGTATCAACCACAATCGTAAATGCCGGTGTTGTTGCACTGACGTTACCAGCCTCATCGGTTGTATTTATGGTGAATGCATGCGATGCATTGCTCAGTGGCGTGGTGGGTGTCCATGTCCAGTTGCCTGTTTCTGGCACGGTAATGGTCGCCACCAGATTACCGTTGTCGTAAATCTTCAGCGTTGAGTTGGCTTCGGCGGTTCCGCTGAGCGTTGGGGTTGCATCGTTGGTCGTCTGATTATTCAGCAGATCGCCAGTGACCGGCCCCTGGTTGTCGTTAACACTGTTGAGTATCGGGCGCGACGGTGCTGTGGTATCGACACTGAATTCAAACGGCTCGCTTGCCGGGCTGGTATTCCCTGCGCTGTTGGTGGTCGTCAGCGTCAGACTATGGCTTCCTTCGCCCAGAGGTGTGGTCGGGGTAAAGCTCCAGTTACCATCGCTGGTGGTGACGCGACCAATTTCAACATTGTTGTCATAGATAATGACCGTTGAGCCTGGTGAGGTCGTGCCGCTTAGCGTTGGCTGAGTGTCATCGGTTTTACTACCTTCGTCTATTTGCCCAACGAGGGTACCCACGTTGTCTTCCACTCCCGTAAGTGTTGGGGCGGTTGGCGTGGCGTTATCGATGGTTACGGTCCAGGTGTTGGATGCATCTGCTCTGTTACCCGCAGCATCGATAGCCACAACGTTGAAGTTATAGATACCGTTTGCCAGCGGCGTGGTTGGTGTAAATGTCCAGTTACCCTGAGCATTCACCGTCGCAAAGCCGAGTGACGTGGTTCCATTGAAGATTTCCACACGGGCGCTGTCGGCAGCGGTGCCGCGCAGGGTGGGTTGTGTATCGTCGGTGCCGCCATTATTGATAATAGGCCCGGTGACTGCTCCGACATCATCCGTCACGCTGACAATGATGGCGGAGTCAGGGGCAACGGTATCCACAATAATGGTAATTTCAGTGGATTCCGCGCTGGTTTCGCCGTTGATTACCGCGATAGCTGAAATGGTGTGTTCGCCTTCGCCTAGCGCTTCTTGTGGGGTGTAGGTCCAGCGGCCATCGACCACTGGAATATCTTCGGAACGCACCCCGTCAATCAATACATAAACGGTAGCGCCATCAGCGGCCGTACCACTGATGACCGGTTGCGTATCATCGGTACTGTCTCCGTTGTTCAGCGGGCCGGTGTTCGGGCCCGTTTCGTCCAGAATTTCTATAATCACCGGGACGGCTGGCTCAGTCGGAGGCGCGACGGTGACATCTGCCCCAACGCTGATATTCCCCGCGCGATCCTGCGCATAAACAGACAGTATCGAGTCTGCGGCCTGCACTTCATCAAGCTCAACGGTGAAGTAACCCAGGCCATTGGTGATGCCACGACCCACTTCATCACCGTTGGCATTGCGGATGATAATGGTGCTGTTAGCCTCTGCCTGTCCGGTAACGATGAGACCATCATCAGCCACCGCCAGATTGACTGGTGCAACAGGGGCCTGTGTATCAACGTGCAGGGTTAAGCCATCCGAAAGCGGACCCGCGTTACCAAGGTCGTCCAGCGCCTGGAAGGTCAGTACGTTATCCCCATCGGTCAACGGCGAGTTGGTACCGGGGGTAAAACTCCAGCCGCCTTCGTCATTGACGTTGGCTCGACCAATTTCTATGCCGTTGGCAAAGATGATGACGGTGCCATTCGCCTCGGCAGTACCAGAGAACGTGGGGCGAGGGTCATCAGTATAGGAACCGTCCACCAGGTTAGTCGTAATCGAGCCAATATCATCAACAATGGTAACGATAGCTGGTGCGTCCGGGCCAGTGGTATCCACGGTGAGGGTAAAGGGCGGTGTCGGTTGGCTGGTGTTGCCCGCCGGATCGGTTGCCGTAACGGTCAGGGTATGAGTGCCATCCGTCAGGGCTGGAGAAGGTGTAAAGCTGCGGGTTAGCGGTGGTTGTGCCAATCGCTTTACCATCAACCAGTATCGTCACAATACTCCCGCCCACGGCTGTGCCGTTCAGCGTTGGCGTGTTGTCGTCAGTGCGGTCGCCGCTTTGCAGCGCGCCCTGATCGTCGCCGACATTATCCTGAACGCTGAAAGCGGGTGGTATCGCAGGCGGTGTGGTATCCACGGTAATGACAAAGTTATCCGATGGCACACTGACGTTGCCTGCCGGATCGGTCGCCGTAATGTGAAGCGTATAGGTCTGTTCCCCCAGAGGCGCAGTCGGTGTCAAACTCCATTTTCCATCCTCCCCGACGACGGCGGTGCCTAACACGGTGGTGCCGTTATAGAGCGTGATGGTATCGCCCTCGATGCCTGTGCCGTTGAAGGTGGGTTGGGTATCGTTGGTTACGCTTCCTGAGGCCAGCGCGCCGGTATATTCCGGAACGTCATCAACGACCGAACCAATCACCGGTTTGATGGGGGCGTCATTATCCACCGTGATGGTGAAGGAAGGCGATTCTGCGCTGACGTTACCCGCAGCATCGGTAGCGGTTACGGTGAAGATATTTTCACCATCGTTCAGATCGCTATTCGGTGTGAATGACCATTTACCGTCCACGACGGTGGTCGTGCCCAGCGATATCCCATTGCTGTAGACCGTGATGGTTGCGCCATTTTCTCCTGTACCGCTAAGGGTCGGACGTGTATCGTCAGTCACCTGGTTGTTAGTGAGATTTCCTTTAATTGCGCCCACATCATCATTGACGGTAGCGATCAGCGGTGCCTCGGGCGCAAGGGTATCGACGGTGAGCGTAAAGGTAGTTTCAGCCCCAATATTGCCGGCGGCGTCCACCGTGACGAAGGTGAAGTCGTGCTTACCTTCGTCCAGCGCCGCGTTAGGAGTGAGTGTCCAGTTTCCGTTGGCATCGACGTTGGCTGTGCCAAGCAACGTATCTCCTTCATAAACGTTAACCTGCGCGTTGGCTTCCGCTTTCCCTGAAAAAGTTGGGCGAGTGTCGTCGGTAGTGTCACCATCATTCAGAACTCCGACTTCCGGGCCCACATCATCGCGAACTTCCAGAATGATTGGCTCATCTGGAGTACTGGTATCAACGGTAAACGTGAAGGGTGTAGTGTTGGTTGTCGTGTTTCCTGCTGCATCCGCCGCGCTCAGCGTCAGGCTGTGTGGGCCATCGCTCAATGGTGCGGTGAGCGTGAGCGACCAGGTACCTGAGCTACCGACAACGACTGTTCCCAGCAATTTACCGCCATCAAAGACGGAGATAGTTGATCCCACTTCGCCGGCACCGTTGATAACAGGCAAATTATCATTCGTAGTTTGCCCGTTGCTCACCGCGCCCGTATTCTGCTCCTGGTCGTCCGTCAGGCTTGTGATCGTTGGTCGGGGTGGGGCGGTAGTATCGACAATAATGGTGAAGGGCGCTGATGTGTCGCTGGTGTTGCCAGCCTCATCTTTCGCCGTAATAGTAAAACTATGGCTGCCGCTGCCGAGATTCGAACCCGGCGTAAAGCTCCAGACACCCTGCGCATCGGCGGTTGTCGTACCAATAATGACGTTATTGTCGTAGAGCGTGATAATAGCATTGGCTTCCGACGTGCCGTTCAGAGTAGGGCGCGGATCATTAGTGCTTTGTCCGTTCTCTAAATTCCCTGTCAATGCCGGAACATCATCCACTACTGAACCGATCATCGGGAGTTCTGGGGCGGTGATGTCCGGTGCGTTGACGCTGGCGTCGTCGCTTGTGTTACCCGCTTTATCCGTCGCAATCGCGGTCAGCGTTTCGCCATTGGTTTGTGGGGTTGTCAGCGTTACGCTGAAGTTTCCGCTGCTGTCGGTTTCCGCGTTGCCCAGTGGGTTACCATTCGCATCGGTAATGGTCACTGTGCTACCCGGTTCGGCCTGACCTGTAACGATTGTACCGTTATCTGACACCTGTAAATTTTCTGGCGCATCGGGAGCGATAAGGTCTGGCGCCTGAACGCCATTAGGCGGGCTTGTGTTACCTGCCTTATCGGTGGCGGTGACTGAAAGCACCTGATTATCATCTTGTACTGGATTGAGAGTAACCGTGAATTGACCCGTGGCGTTAGCCGTAGCGGTTCCCAGAACAGTGCCGTTAGCATCTTTAACGGTTACCGTACTGTTCGCTTCCGCAGTACCTGTTACGCTGCCGCCATCTGGCGATACGGCTAAGCCGTTCGGTGCGGCTGGCGCGGTAAGATCCAGGGTGAAACTTTGCGTTGATGTCACCGGGCTAACGTTGCCCGCACTGTCCGTTGCGGTCACGCTCAGGGTATAGGTGCCTTCTGCCAGCGGTGTGCCGGGCGTGACACTCCAGTTACCCTGCGCATTGACGGTTGCAGTGCCTAATTCTACGCGACTTCCATTGAGCATGGCCCAAAGCGTCACGGTGCTGCCAGGCTCCGCTGTGCCCGTAATCGTCGGGGTTGCGTCGTTGGTCGCGCCTCCGTTGGCGACCGTTACGTTTGTACCATCTGAATTATCGATCACCGCCGTAAAGGTTGGTGCCACGGGCGCTTTGGCATCGACGGTAAAAGTGAAGCTACCGGAGGGAGAGCTGACATTGCCTGCTGTATCGGTGGCGGTAACACGGATGGTATAGCTTCCATCGGTGAGCGGAGTCGATGGTGTGAACGTCCATGCTCCTGACTCATCAACTTTTGCGGTGCCAATGACGCTACTGTTGTTGTAAAGGGTGATAGTACTACCCGGTTCGCCTGCGCCGCTAAAGGTTGGCGTGGTATCGTTGGTCGATTTACCATTCTCGATTGCGCCGACGATACCGGGTTGATCATCAATTACAGCCTGAATCGACGGGGTCTCAGGGGCCTCTGTATCAATATATAATGTGAAATCAGCCGATGCATCGCTCACCTTGCCTGCGATGTTGGTTGCAGTAGCTGTGAAGCTGTGCTGACCATCATTTAAGGTATTAACTACCGTGAAACTCCAGTTACCTTTGCCGTCTGCCTGTACCGTCCCGAGCCTGGTCTGGCCTTCATAAACGGTAATTGTCGCCCAGGCATCGCTGTGGCCATTTAGCGTTGGGCGGGTGTCATTGGTTTGCCCATTGTTGGCGACATTACCCGTATCAGGTGCAATGTCGTCCGTGGCGGAAATGATGGTTGGTTGGCTGGAAACATCAAAATTCGGCGCAGTGACGTTCCCGGGTGCGCTGGAATTGTTTGCCGCATCGGTGGCGATGGCCGTTAATTTTTCACCGTGAGTCAACGCAGGAGTGAGCGTAATGGAGAAATTGCCATTGCTGTCTGTAACCCCACTTGCAATGGTGTTGCCCGCGCTATCCTTAATCGTAATTTTGCTACCCGGCTCAGCTTCACCGGTTAACTGCGTACCCGCAGCGTTAATGATGAGTTCCTCCGGTGTTTCGGGAGGCGTTTTATCTACGGAGAGCACTTTGCTCTCCGGGCTGATATTCCCTGCGCTGTCCGACGCCGTCGCGGTGAGCGGTGCGCCGGTAATTTGGGCGGGGTTGAGGGTGATATTAAACGAGCCGCTGGCGTCCGCCGTGCCTTTGCCGATTTCTTTTCCGCCAGCATCACGAATAATCACTTCACTACCCGGCTCCGCTTTACCGCTCAGATACGTTCCATCAGCTGAAGGCGTTAAGCCTGAGGGGGCTGTGGGAGGGGTGGTATCCACGGCAAATTTGAAGCCAGGAATCGAATTGTCCGGCGTTTGTGTCCCGGTCGCCACGATGGAGTGGTTGCCATCCTTCAGCGGCGTTGTTGGGGTGTAGCTCCAGTTGCCGTCGCTGCCAACCTGTACGGAGCCGATTTTTACGCCGTTATCGAAAATATTGATGGTTGTGCCGGCCGTGCCGCGTCCACTGAAGGTCGGACGGGAATCATCGGTGCTCTGCCCGGATGTGAGTGCCCCTTGAATAGGTCCAAAATCATCGACCACGCTGCGCAGCAGGTTAATGGCTTCTTCAACCACAGTGGGGGCGGTAATATTCGAAGGCGAACTTTGGTTTCCTGCGGCATCGGTTGCCGTTACCGAGAGACGCTCGCCATCGGTTTGCGGCGAGGTCAGGGTAATCGTGAAGTTGCCGTTCCCGTCGGCTTTTCCGGTGCCCAGCACATTGCCTTCGCTGTCGGTGATTTTTACCGTACTGCCGGCTTCCGCTTTCCCGGTAAGCGTTGTGCCTTCAGCGTTAATATTCAGGTCGCTCGGCGCGCTCGGCGCGGTAGTATCATGCGCGGTGACGCTGGTGGTGGGGCTGGTATTTCCGGCGGGATCTTTCGCTTCCGCTGTCAGTTGCTCGCCGTTGGTCTGCGGTGTGTTCAGGTCGACGGTAAATTTCCCATCGCTGCCAGCGGTGCCGGTACCAATAACGTTGCCATTAGGGTCACGGATGGTGACGGTGCTGCCGGGCTCGGCATTCCCGGTGACGGTTTTACCATCGTTTGATACGGCAACGTCGGTTGGCGCATCAGGCGGCGTAGTATCTGGCGCGGTGATTGGCGTGGACGGCCCGGTGTTATTCGACGGATCTTTTGCCTCAACGGTCAGGTGTTCACCGTTAGACTGCGGCTTATCGAGGCCGACGGTGAATTTGCCGTCATCGCCGGTTTTCCCGGTACCGATAATGTTGCCGTCGGGATCGCGAATGATAATGGTGCTGCCGGGTTCCGCGCTGCCGGTGACTGTTTTACCATCCGGTGAAATGGCAAGATTGGTTGGCGCGTCGGGCGGGGTGGTATCTACGGGCGGTTGCGGATTTCCCGGATCGGTTCCGCCATTGCCGCCATCATCATGATGATGGCTACCACTGCCGTTACTGTTGGATGCGGCGATACCAATTCCGGCCGCCGCCGCGGCTCCGCCCAGAATCCACGCCCAGGCGGCACCGCCGCTTTCGTTGCTGGCTTCTCCGGCAACCAGCAGTTCATCAATGCTGCTGATTTGCTGGAAGTGGAATGCACCGTCCGTGTCCTGCACCCACCAGAGCGCGCCGTTCGCATCTTCCAGTACTAGTTGGCTCTGCCCTAAAGCTGAAGTGGCGTAAAAGTTTTTTACCGTTACGGTTTCCCCATCTTTCAGGGTGATAACCAAATCCTGATTGGTACGCTGCATCGAGGCGATATCGGCGCGATCGACCTTAATTTTGACAATTGATGGGGCATTCAACGTCACGCTGTTGGTTTCAGCCGTGGTGGCGACGGTAGTCATTTTCGAAATAATCGATACAGAACGCATGGTGTCACTCCATTCGAGGTGAACAGGTTGATCGCAATGGCGATATTCGGTTATTCAGCAGCTCAGGACTTTTACGCCGGCATATTTGTTATGATATTCAACTCGCCAGAAATTCAGGCAAAGCGGTAGCGCCCACTATCGAAATAGTGATTAGGAATATTCTTAAAATATTGACTGGCGAATAGTTAAATAATTTCTCTCTGAAATTTAATTCCTTGCTCTAAATTATCATTTAAACGTTGAAGCACTGTTGTTGATATAGCCAGATATAAGATAAATCGCAAACAGGCGAGGAATCGCAAGCATGCTAATTATCAGTTAAACCAGCAATTTATGCAGGGTTAATAGCGCTCTTGTTCGTGGGGGTATTAATGTAGAAAGTAGAGGTACCATTTTTTAACACCATGAATTTGTATGTTTTTATATTTCCCCAGACGAGGGGGGACGGTTAATGATTTTAGGTAAGTCACGGGAATATGGTGTAAAAAAAGGGAGGAAAGGGGCGTTTTAGGAAATGTCTGAATTCATATTTCAGGCGTTTTTCATTATTTATTAACTGAAAATCATGATGAAAATATATGATATATTCGTGATCGCGCGCGTAATTGATGCCTGCGCGTAATTATTTTTAATTTGTGGGATGTGTCTAAGGGCATAAAACATATTATGAAATTAAGTCATGAATTATTCATTACTGAGAAATAAGGAAAAGAATATATTCTTTAACATGAGGATTTCAGGGTTCTTATGAGGGAATAACAAAGGCGGGACGAGTCTTTGAAGAACACCCGTACCTCTTCAGGATACGGGTGCATAACCTTTTAGCGCCCGGCGTTTTTCATGATGCGCGCTTTATCCAGCTTCCACTCACGATCTTTCACATCGTTACGCTTATCGTGTTGCTGCTTACCTTTTGCCACACCGATTTTGACTTTGCACCAGGCGTTCTTCCAGTACAGTGAGAGGGCAACAACCGTATAACCGTCACGGTTGATCTGGCCAATAAGGGTATCCAGCTCACGCTGATTCAGTAACAGTTTGCGGGTACGGGTTGGGTCGCAAACGTAGTGGGATGACGCGACCGTCAGCGGCGTGAAGTTTGCGCCGAAGAGGTAGGCTTCGCCATCTTTCAGGATCACGTAGCTATCGCCAATGTTGGCTTTACCGGCACGCAGGGATTTTACTTCCCAGCCCTGCAGCGCGAGGCCCGCTTCGTACTCTTCTTCGATAAAGTAATCGTGGCGGGCGCGTTTGTTCAGCGCAATGGTGGCCGATCCAGGTTTGTGTGCTTTTTTCTTAGTCATAATATCCTGAAGTCATCGCAGTTCGTACACATCTGCCTCAAGCTCCCGCGAGGCGCAATGCGCTATCTTAGCACGAGTTGCCGCGGAACGTTTTTTTTAACCGTAGATAAATGATACTATTTAGCCCGTGTTCGAACATGGAAATTGCTATGCCTCAGATTAGCCGTACTGCGCTGGTACCCTATAGCGCGGAGCAAATGTATACCCTCGTCAACGACGTTAATGCTTATCCTGATTTCCTGCCTGGCTGCACCGGAAGTCGCGTGCTGGAGTCGGGCCCGACGCAAATGACGGCGGCGGTGGACGTGTCGAAGGCCGGTATCAGCAAGACGTTCACGACGCGGAATATCCTTACCAGCAACCAGAGCATTTTGATGCAGCTGGTGGATGGGCCATTTAAGAAACTGATTGGCGGCTGGAAGTTCATCCCGCTCAGTCAGGATGCCTGTAAAATCGAGTTCCATCTTGATTTCGAATTTACCAATAAATTGATTGAGATGGCCTTTGGACGCATCTTCAAAGAGCTGGCGCTGAACATGGTTCAGGCATTCACGATGCGCGCCAGAGAGGTTTACAGTGCCGGGTAAGGTTGTGGTTGAAGTGGCCTACGCGCTGCCGCAAAAACAGTATTTGCAACGTGTGACGCTGGAAGAGGGCGCGACCGTCGAGCAAGCCATTCTGGCAAGCGGTATTCTGGCGTTGCGTGACGATATCGATCTTGCGAAGAATAAAGTTGGTATCTACAGCCGCCCGATGAAGTTACAGGACGTGGTGCAGGATGGCGACCGGGTCGAGATTTATCGTCCGCTGATTGCCGACCCGAAAGAGCTGCGTCGCCAGCGTGCGGAGAAGTCAGCCGGGAAAGCCTGATGTCACTCTTAAGCCGCCAGAAACAAAAAAAGCGCTCTTTGAGCGCTTTTTTTATTGCCTGGACTTACTCGCCGGTCAGTGCAGGTTTGTTGTCGATGTTGGTCAGCACACCGCTGCTGTTGAAGGTGAGCGTCAGCGTTTGCTGCGTCACTTTTTCATGACCCGGCTGCTGGCGGAATACGTAGAACCAGGTATTCGTGCCGAACGGATCGGACATCATCGGGGTACCTAATGCATAAGCGACCTGTTGTTGGGTCATGCCGATGCGGATTTTTGAAATATCGTTAGGTGCCAGATAGTTTCCCTGATTGATGTCAGGACGGTAAACCACTCGCTCCAGAGTGGAACAGCCTGCGGTCAACATCAGAAGAACCGCTGCGGCAGCAGTCAGCGTTTTACAGCGCATAGTGATTTCATTCCTTTTCGGGCCCGAGCAGTACGCGGCTCATATGTAATATGCCGATGATAATAGACATGACGTCAGTTTAAAACCTTTTGCTGTCAGGTCACACGGCGTTTTTATTGTGAACTCAGACTCCGGGGATGCGAAAAAGTTTACGCTGCCAGCAACTCTTTCGCGTTTGCCAGCGTGTTTCGTGTGACTTCGCTGCCGCCAAGCAGACGCGCCAGCTCCTGCAAGCGCGCGCGTTTATCCAGCACCTGCATGTGCGTTTCGGTCATTTCACCGTCGGTTTCTTTGCTGACAAAGAAGTGATGATGACCACAACCGGCCACCTGCGGCAGGTGAGTGACACACATAACCTGCGTTGATTCGCCAAGCTGACGGAGCAAGCGCCCGACAACAGCGGCGGTCGGGCCGCTGATCCCCACATCCACTTCATCGAAGATAAGCGCCGGGGTTTCCATTTTACGCGCGGTAATCACCTGAATAGCCAGCGCGATACGCGACAGCTCACCGCCGGATGCCACTTTCGCAATGGGCTGGAGCGGTTGGCCTGGGTTGGTGGTGACGCGAAATTCAATGCGGTCTGCGCCGTCTGCCGTGAGGTGCTGTTCTTCAAAGCTGACATCAATGGTGAAGACGCCGTGCGGCATAGAGAGCGCATGCATGCTGTCGGTAATAAGCCCCGCAAGCTCCTGGGCGCTGTTGAGGCGCAAAGTATGAAGCTGACGCGCGGTTTCCAGCGCCAACTGGTGATGGCGCTCCACCGCGTGCTTCAGGGTTTCCAGTGAGTCGCTTTGATCGTCAAGCTGTTGTTGTTCATCAAGCAGCGACTGGTAGAAGTCGGGCAACGCTTCGGGCGAAATATGGTGTTTACGCGCCAGCGCGATTTGCCGCGACAGGCGTTGTTCCAGTTCAAACAGGCGATTGGGATCGAGATCGAGACGGTCGCAGTAGTGACGCAGTTCATCGCTGGCTTCGCTGAGCTGGATAGACGCTTCTTCCAGCATATTGAGCACGCTGGCGAGTTTGTTGTCCATACCGACCAACTCAGTAGCGAGCTGCTTAGCAGTGTAGAGTTGGCTTAGCAGGTTGGCGTCTTCTCCGTCAGCGAGCAGCGCCAGTGCATGCTGGCTGGTGGAGAGTAATTGCCCACTGTTAGCCAGACGCTTGTACTCTTCGTCTATTTGCTCATATTCGCCGGGCTGCGGGTTGAACTCGATAAGCTCTTTAAGCTGATATTGCAGCAGTTCGGCGCGCGCGGCGCGTTCCTGGCTTTGCTGCTGATGCTGTGCTAAATCCCGGCAGCTTTGATGCCACAGACGGTAATGCTCAGCCATCTGTCGGATAAGGGTAGATTCGCCCGTATAGCCGTCGAGCAGGGTTTTCTGATGTTCGGGTTTAACCAGAAGCTGGTGCGCGTGCTGACCATGGATTTGAATCAGCAACTGACCCAATTCACGGAGCTGTGAGAGTGGCACGGCGGTGCCGTTGATAAAACCACGAGAACGTCCGTCACTGCTGATAACGCGGCGCAGCAGGCATTCGCGGCCATCTTCAAGCTGGTTTTCTTCAAGCCAGCGCAGCGCGGCTGGCGTGTCTTTCAGGGCGAAGCGAGCGCAGAGGTCGGCACGGCTGGCACCCGCGCGCACCATATCGCCTTCCGCGCGGCCACCGAGGCACAGACCGAGGGCATCGATAGCAATAGATTTACCGGCCCCGGTTTCACCGGTGATGGCCGTCATGCCGCCGTTAAAGTCGATTTCAAGTTCACGAACGATTGCAAAGTTGCTGATGGTCAGTTGTGCCAACATAGCTGCTTTCCTGTATGAAAAACCATAACTGTGTTTTCATACAGTATAAACTGGTTTTTTATACAGTAAAGCGCTGTTGGTAAATTTAGAACAATTTTTTTGACCAGCCCAGTTTAGTGCTTAATGTGTTGAAATAGCTGTAATCTTTTGGGTGAATAAGATTGAGGTGATAATCGCTTCGGCGAATTAACACATCTTCACCTTCCTGAATCGGCAGGGCAATCTGGCTGTCGCAGCTGATCTCCAGGTCGTTGCGACGATGCGAGAAACGCAGACGAATGGTGCTGCTGCTGTTAATTACCAACGGACGCGCTGAGAGCGTGTGCGGGAACATGGGCACCAGGGTGATGGCATCCAGTGAAGGCGTCAGAATCGGGCCGCCTGCCGAAAGGGAGTAGGCGGTAGAACCGGTCGGCGTCGAGATAATCAGGCCATCGGATCGCTGCGAGAAGGCGAAGGTTTCATCAATATACACTTCGAACTCAATCATATGCGCCACTTTACCGGGATGCAGAACCACCTCATTAATGGCGGTGCTGATGCGCTTCTGGCAATCCTGCTGGCAAACCTGCGCTTCCAGCAGAAAACGCTTCTCGGTGATGTAATTGCCTTCCAGCACGTCGGCTAATTGCTGGTGCGCGTTGTCCGGGTCGAGGTCGGTAAGGAAACCGAGATTGCCACGGTTTATACCGATCACTTTTATATCGTAACGGGCCAGGGTGCGCGCCGCCCCCAGCATATTGCCATCGCCGCCGACCACCACGGCAAGGCAGGCTTTTTGACCAATTTCGGCCAGCGTGCCGGTTTGCACGTTTTCCAGTTTCAGCTCTTTTGCAATCTGGCGTTCAACAATCACTTCATAGCCTTTGGCGCTCAGCCAGCGATAGAGCATTTCATGTGTGGTCAGCGCGGTCGGATGGCGAGGGTGCCCTACGATACCGATACACTTGAAATGATTGTTCATTTTCTGAAGGTCCTTGTGCCGAAGATTGATGACAATGTGAGAGCTTCCCTTGAAACGCGGAATCTTATCCCCATAATAAGCCAAGTTAGCGAGATGATTGCGAAAAAAAACGCGGAGAAATTCATGAGCAGTAAAGAACAGAAAACGCCTGAGGGGCAAGCCCCGGAAGAAATTATCACGGAACAGCATGATGACGTTGAAGCTGTAGAGTCTGACGCGTCTGCTGAGCAGGTGGATCCGCGCGATGAAAAAATTGCGAATCTGGAAGCTCAGTTAGCGGAATCCCAGACGCGTGAGCGTGATGGTGTGTTGCGTATCAAAGCGGAAATGGAAAACCTGCGTCGCCGTACTGAACTCGACGTCGAAAAGGCGCATAAATTTGCGCTGGAAAAATTCGTCAACGAACTGCTGCCGGTGCTGGATAGCCTCGACCGTGCGCTGGAAGTGGCGGACAAAGATAACACCGATATGGCGGCGATGATCGAAGGTATCGAACTGACCCGTAAATCCATGCTCGACGTGGTGGGTAAATTCGGCGTTCAGGTTGTTGACGCGATCGACGTGCCGATGGATCCGAACGTACACCAGGCGATTGCGATGGTGGAGTCTGAAGACATCGCACCGGGTAACGTACTGATGGTGATGCAGAAAGGCTACACGCTGAATGGCCGCACTATTCGCGCCGCGATGGTTTCCGTTGCGAAAGCGAAAGCGTAACCGAAAAGTCGCCCTGTTCCAGAAGCCCTCCTCGTGAGGGCTTTTTGCTTTAGATGGCTTAGGCCTGATATTTGTCCACCGTTGCTGGCGTTTTATACTGCCTCTTCACAGGCTCACATGAAGAGGGACATTTATGCTGGAGTCGGCTGTAAAGACCCGGGCGCTTCCCCCCGAAGAAATGGGGGTATTAGTACGTCAGGATAAAACTCGTGACGATGTTCTTCGTCATTTCTTGCAACTCACCACATCACTTTTCCATATGCCAGCGGGTTACATTTCTGTGCTGGATGACAAGACACGCAATGTGATCGTATCGCATCAGATTTCGATGGCACCGAAGCCACGACAGTTCACGTTTTGCCAATATGTGGTCGATACCCAAAAACCGGTCATTGTGCCTGATACGCTGCTGGATGCCCGTTTTTGTGACCACCCGATGGTGGTGGGCGACCCTGGGTTGCGCTTTTACGCGGGCATGCCGCTGACCTTTAAAAACGGCTGCACAATGGGAACCTATTGCGTGGTCGATACGATTC
Organism: Pseudocitrobacter faecalis; assembly: GCA_003315335.1. Taxonomy (GTDB): domain Bacteria; phylum Pseudomonadota; class Gammaproteobacteria; order Enterobacterales; family Enterobacteriaceae; genus Pseudocitrobacter; species Pseudocitrobacter faecalis. The sequence continues at coordinate 23,041 of QNRL01000003.1, read as the reverse complement.
CCCGCGATCTCACCTGCGACGAGCTGGCCTCGCTGAACTTCATTGCCGAACTGGTTTCCAGCTTTATTGAGTCGTGGCTGGATGTGGCGCTGACCGATCTCAATAGTGGCCTGCCAAACATGCATCAACTGATTAATGATTTGCAGGATGAGACGTTCGCGGAAGAGTGCCCCGGCAACTCGCTGATGGTGATCGAGTGTATTGGCGTGACGCAATCTGATGACATTGCTCGCGTGATGGGCACCAGCCGGTTGAATACGCTGGTGAGAGATATTAGCCAGGCGCTGCTGCGGGTGTTGCAACTCTCGCAGTGTGAAAAGCTGTATATGCTGAGCGCCGGGCGCTTTGCGCTCTATTCAAAACCCCTGACGCCTGCTGACCGTCAGCGGCGTGAGCAGCAGCTCATGGCCCTGCAGGCGCATCTTTCTGATGCCGTTACCATTGATTTGAAGATTTACGTCGGCGAAACGGCGATTACGTTGCCTATCTGTTCCGGACATGAAATTCTGCGTCAGGCTGAGAGTGCGCTATACGAAGCCCGGCATAACCGGCTGCGATGGGGGATTTACAATCAGGACGATGATTGCCGTCGTAACGAAGATTTTTATCTGCTTAACGACCTGACTGAAGCCATTCGTAAAGATCGCGGGCTCTATCTGGTCTGGCAACCGAAGGTGTCTCTGCCTGCCGGGCAGCCGGTGGCGCTGGAAGCACTGATCCGCTGGAATCATCCGGATCGCGGGATCATTCCACCCGGAAGCTTTTTACCGCTGATTGAGAATACCAGTTTGATGGTTGAACTGACTGACTGGGTGATTGATCACGCGATTGCCCAGTTGGCTGAATGGGAGAAAAAAGGTATCGCGTTACCCGCATCGATCAATATCAGCGTGCTGGACCTGACGCGCGATCGCTTTACCCAACGATTGCACGATAAAATGGCGCAGGCCGGGCTGGATAATGGCATGCTGGGGGTTGAGTGTCTGGAAACAGAAAAGCTGCTGGCCAGCTCTCAGGTGCTGGAAGAGCTACGCTTACTGCGCCATAAAGGTTTCTCTGTCTCGCTGGACGATTTTGGCGCGGGTTACAGCAACCTCAATTACCTGCTGCGTATTCCGCTCGATACGATCAAGCTGGATAAATCATTGATTGACGATCTGCTCAAAGAGCCTTCACGGCGTGTCATTGTGCGTAACGTGATTCGTATGCTGAAGGAGTTGGGTTATCGGGTGCTCGCGGAAGGGGTGGAAGATGAAACCACCGCGCAGATTATCAGTGACTATGCGTGCGATGAAGCGCAGGGTTATTTCTTTGCGCGTCCTAAAACGGCAATAGAGCTGGAAGCGTGGCTGCAGAAGTGGATATAACACGCGCAAAGTCGCCTGATGCGCTACGCTTATCAGGCCTACAAGGTTTCTGCAATGTTTTGTAGGCCGGATAAGGCGTTTACGTTCATCCGGCAAGAACAACGCGCACTTTGTCAGCCATCTATACGGCCCCGAGAGGCCGTTTTGGTATTTTCAGGACTGCACGCTTTCACGTAAGGGTTTCACCGGCATCACTTTCACCTGCTTAATCATGTTGTCCTGTACGTCGAGAATATCAATATCATACTGGCCAATGCGCACGCGAGTACCTGCTGCCGGGATCTCTTCCAGCGCTTCGAGGATCATGCCGTTAATCGTACGCGCTTCGTCTTCCGGCATATGCCAGTTAAAGGCTTTGTTCAGTTCACGAACGTTGGCGCTGCCATCAATAATTACCGAGCCGTCATTCTGCGGCGTCACTTCTTCCGCCAGAGTTGGTGACATCGAGGTCGTGAAGTCGCCGACAATCTCTTCGAGAATATCTTCAACCGTTACCAGTCCCTGAATATCGCCGTATTCATCGACTACCAGGCCAACCTTCTTTTTATTACGCTGGAATTTTACCAACTGAATGCTGAGCGGCGTGCCTTCCGGCACATAGTAAATTTCATCGGCGGCGCGCAGCATCACTTCTTTGGTGAACTCTTTTTTCTCCTGCATTAAGCGCCAGGCTTCGCGGACGCGCAGCATGCTGATGGCATCGTCCAGCGAGTCGCGGTAGAGGACGATACGGCCATGCGGGGAGTGGGTGAGCTGACGAACAATCGACTTCCAGTCATCGTTGATGTCGATACCGACGATTTCATTGCGCGGCACCATGATGTCATCGACGCTCACTTTTTCGAGATCCAGCACCGATAGCAGCATGTCCTGATTGCGACGCGAAATTTGCGAGCGCGATTCATTTACCAGCGTGCGCAGTTCGTCTTTGCTCAACGAGCTGCTCATCACAGTGTCAGTTTTTATCCCCATCATGCGCATCAGCAGGCGGGTGATCATATTGAGCAGCCACACCAGCGGCATCATCAGAATTTGTAGCGGGGCGAGCAGGACACTGCTGGGATAGGCCACTTTTTCCGGGTAAAGTGCGGCGATGGTTTTCGGCAAGACTTCAGCAAACACCAGCACCACGAACGTTAAAACACCGGTCGCAATGGCTACGCCCGCATCGCCATAAAGACGCATCCCGACGATGGTGCCCAGCGCGGAAGCCAGAATGTTGACCAGGTTATTGCCAATCAGGACCAGGCTAATTAAGCGATCGGGCTTACGCAGCAGTTTTTCTACGCGCTTCGCCTGGCGATTGCCCTGTTTGGCAAGATGACGCAGACGATAGCGGTTGAGTGTCATCATGCCAGTCTCCGAACCGGAGAAATAGGCGGAGATGACCACCATAATGATCAGTGTGACGATCAGTGTGGTGGTGGAGATATGTTCCAAAAGGTGTTCCTTAGTTGTGTCTAGCCGACAAGCTGTTGAATGACCCGGCTACCAAAATACGCCATGGTCAGAATGCCTGCGCCAGCGACGTTAAACCACACGACGCGGCGTCCACGCCATCCTTCATGATAGTGGCCCCATAGCAGCACAATGTAGACAAACCAGGCCACGATTGAGAGCACCGCTTTGTCGATGTTTTCCATGCTAAAGAGGTTATGCATGTAAAACAGGCCGGTGCACAGGGTAAGCGTAAGCAGTACCACGCCCACCTGCGTGATATGAAACATTTTACGTTCAATGCTCATTAGCGGCGGCATTTCGTGGCTGAAAGCCAGCTTCTTGTTTTTCAGCTGGTAGTCAATCCATGCTAGTTGAAGTGCGTAGAGGGCCGCGATAATCAGCGTCGCATAAGCGAACAGCGACAGGCCAATATGCACCATCATGCCCGGCGTGGCTTCCAGATGCGTGATGTATTCATTCGGAACAAATGTCGCAAAAGCCAGATTAATCAATGCAAAAGCGTAAACAATCGGCAACAGCAGCCAGCCGCGATTGCGTGAGGCGACAATCGTCATCACCGTACAAATCATCAAGCTGACCAGCGAACCGACGTTGAGCAGGCTCAGGTTTTGGCCATTCTCGCCGCCAGGCAGGATACGGGCTTCAAGCGCGAAAGCGTGGCAGACGAGCGCGATAACGGCAGAAAGAATAGCCATACGCCGCCAGCCGCTGTTTTTTTGCAGCAAACCGGGGATGATCAGCGCCAGGCTGATGGAGTAGGCGACAAGCGCGAGCAGGGCAAAAACGGGCATAGAGTGTGTCGGCAATCGTCAATAAAAGTGTAAGAAGGGCAGTATATACGCAAAATCATTCAAGTTGTATCAAGGTGCGGGGCGTTGTGCAAAACATCGGGCGCTTTGAGGCAAACCGCGGCATCACAACTCGGGCGCTGTCGTGTTATACTCCGGCAAATTTCTATTTTTGTGTCGCACCGCGACCAACCGTTTCCACCTTAGGCGAGAGACAATGTTTGATAATTTAACCGATCGTTTGTCACGGACGCTGCGTAACATCAGCGGGCGTGGCCGCCTCACCGAAGACAACGTCAAAGAGACGCTGCGCGAAGTGCGCATGGCGCTGCTTGAAGCCGACGTCGCGTTGCCGGTGGTGCGTGAGTTTATCAACCGCGTAAAAGAGAAAGCGGTTGGTCATGAAGTTAACAAAAGCCTGACTCCGGGTCAGGAATTCGTCAAAATCGTCCGCAACGAACTGGTTTCGGCGATGGGCGAAGAGAACCAGATGCTGAATCTGGCCGCACAGCCGCCAGCCGTGGTGCTGATGGCGGGCTTGCAGGGGGCGGGTAAAACAACCAGCGTCGGTAAGCTTGGTAAATTCCTGCGGGAGAAACACAAGAAGAAAGTGCTGGTTGTCTCTGCCGACGTGTATCGCCCGGCGGCGATCAAACAGCTGGAAACGCTGGCTGAACAGGTTGGTGTGGACTTCTTCCCGTCCGATGTCGGCCAAAAACCTATCGACATCGTCAATGCGGCACTGAAAGAAGCGAAGCTGAAATTCTACGACGTACTGCTGGTGGATACCGCCGGTCGTCTGCACGTAGACGAAGCGATGATGGACGAAATCAAACAGGTGCATGCCGCGATTAATCCGGTAGAAACCCTGTTTGTCGTTGATGCCATGACCGGTCAGGATGCGGCGAATACCGCGAAAGCCTTCAACGAAGCGCTGCCCCTGACTGGCGTGGTGCTGACCAAAGTCGACGGCGATGCCCGTGGCGGTGCGGCGCTCTCGATTCGTCACATCACCGGTAAACCGATTAAATTCCTCGGCGTCGGCGAAAAAACCGAAGCGCTGGAGCCGTTCCACCCGGATCGTATCGCTTCGCGTATCCTCGGCATGGGCGATGTGTTGTCGCTTATCGAAGATATCGAAAGCAAAGTTGACCGCGCGCAGGCTGAGAAACTGGCCTCCAAGCTGAAAAAAGGCGACGGCTTTGACCTGACTGACTTCCTGGAGCAGTTGCGCCAGATGAAAAACATGGGCGGCATGGCCAGCCTGATGGGCAAGCTGCCAGGTATGGGCCAGATCCCGGACAACGTAAAAGCACAGATGGATGACAAAGTGCTGGTGCGTATGGAAGCCATCATCAACTCCATGACCCTGAAAGAGCGCGCAAAGCCGGAAATCATTAAAGGTTCCCGTAAACGCCGTATTGCTGCTGGTTGCGGTATGCAGGTTCAGGACGTCAACCGCCTTCTGAAACAGTTCGACGACATGCAGCGCATGATGAAGAAAATGAAGAAGGGCGGCATGGCGAAGATGATGCGCGGGATGAAAGGTATGATGCCCCCAGGCTTCCCAGGCCGCTAATCGGCCTGGCTTGTTTGCCATTTTGGCACCGGGGTGTGCTCGTCATCCTCACGTACTGCGTGTACGCTCCGGTGACTGCGCGCACTCCGGCACCAAACTGGCTGCACCGCCGACGGCCTTTTACAGCAGAGTTAGTAACTGTTGATTGCAATTCCCGCAAAAATGAGTAAAATTTTCGGGCTTTTAATATGACACCGGGCCCCTTCCCTCGATGGGGCCCGGTTGTTCTATTCACACAAGAGGATGTTATGGTAACTATTCGTTTAGCTCGTCACGGCGCTAAAAAGCGTCCGTTCTACCAGGTTGTTGTGACTGACAGCCGTAATGCACGTAACGGTCGCTTCATCGAGCGCGTTGGTTTCTTCAACCCGATCGCGAGCGAAAAAGAAGAAGGCACTCGCCTGGACCTGGATCGCATCGAGCACTGGGTTGGCCAGGGCGCAACTATCTCTGATCGCGTATCTGCGCTGATCAAAGAAGCTAAAAAAGCAGCTTAATCTGTCACGGTGGTCATGATGAGCAAGCAACTCACCGCACAGGCACCTGTTGATCCCATCGTATTGGGCAAAATGGGTTCTTCCTACGGTATCCGTGGTTGGCTCAGAGTGTTTTCCTCCACCGAAGACGCCGAAAGCATTTTTGACTATCAGCCCTGGTTAATCCAGAAGGCGGGTCAGTGGCAGGTCGTTGAGCTGGAAAGCTGGCGCCACCACAATCAGGACATCATCATTAAGCTGAAAGGCGTTGATGATCGCGATGCTGCGAATCTACTGACTAATTGCGAAATTATCGTTGATTCATCGCAGTTGCCAACACTGGAAGAGGGTGATTACTACTGGAAAGACCTGATGGGCTGCCAGGTAGTCACAACGGAAGGTTACGATCTCGGTAAAGTCATCGATATGATGGAAACCGGTTCGAATGACGTACTCGTCATCAAGGCAAACCTGAAAGATGCGTTTGGTATCAAGGAGCGGTTGGTTCCGTTCCTCGATGGGCAGGTTATCAAGAAAGTCGATCTCGCTACTCGTTCAATCGAAGTAGATTGGGATCCTGGTTTTTAAACCACCGGATAAACGGTAAAAGACGGCGCTATGTGGATTGGCATAATTAGCCTGTTTCCTGAAATGTTCCGCGCAATTACCGATTACGGGGTAACTGGCCGGGCAGTAAAAAATGGCCTGCTGAGCATCCAGAGCTGGAGTCCTCGTGATTTCACGCATGACCGGCACCGTACCGTGGACGATCGTCCTTACGGCGGCGGGCCGGGGATGTTAATGATGGTGCAACCTTTACGGGATGCCATCAATGCAGCAAAAGCCGCGGCAGGTGAAGGCGCAAAGGTGATTTATCTTTCACCTCAGGGACGCAAGCTTGATCAAGCAGGCGTCAGCGAACTGGCAACGAATCAGAAACTGATTCTGGTGTGTGGTCGCTACGAAGGTATTGATGAGCGCGTGATTCAGACCGAAATTGACGAAGAATGGTCAATCGGCGATTACGTTCTCAGCGGTGGTGAGTTACCGGCAATGACGCTGATTGACTCCGTTTCCCGGTTCATCCCGGGTGTACTGGGTCACGAAGCATCGGCAACGGAAGATTCCTTTGCTGACGGGTTGCTGGATTGCCCCCACTATACGCGTCCTGAAGTGTTAGAAGGGATGGAAGTACCGCCAGTGTTACTGTCGGGGAACCATGCCGAGATACGTCGCTGGCGTTTGAAACAGTCGCTGGGCCGCTCCTGGCTTAGAAGACCTGAACTTTTGGAAAACCTGGCTCTGACTGAAGAGCAAGCAAGGTTGCTGGCGGAGTTCCAAAAGGAGCACGCACAACAGCAACATAAACATGATGGGCAAGCGTAATACGCGCCCGATATATCAGTTTACCCAGGATAAGAGATTAAATTATGAGCAACATTATTAAGCAACTTGAACAAGAACAGATGAAGCAGGACGTACCTTCCTTCCGTCCGGGTGATACCGTGGAAGTGAAAGTATGGGTTGTTGAAGGTTCCAAAAAACGTCTGCAGGCATTCGAGGGCGTGGTTATCGCTATTCGTAACCGCGGTCTGCACTCTGCATTCACTGTTCGTAAAATTTCCAACGGCGAAGGCGTTGAGCGTGTCTTCCAGACTCACTCTCCGGTTGTTGACAGCATTGCTGTTAAACGTCGTGGTGCTGTGCGTAAAGCTAAACTGTACTACCTGCGTGAACGTACTGGTAAGTCTGCTCGTATCAAAGAGCGTCTTAACTAAGATTCGCGTAAGCGACATCCTGTTAGAAAGGGCTGGCCGAAAGGCTGGCCCTTTTTTTATCGCCTGGGGCACTCCATGTTAACTGTTTTGAGATAATTCATTTACAATATCCGCTCCTTATCGGAGGGTATCGTGAGCAGCAATCGGTTTCATGGTTCAGCGCTAAAACGACACGCGGCCTGGCTCGCGCTGTTCGCTATTGCGCTGATTATCGTGGCACCCCTGATCTCCGTTTCGCTGCAAAAAGACCCGATGAGCGCGATGCCCGGTATGCACCATGCGATGAGTATGGATGCAGAGCATCACTCCTCTTCTCAGAGTATGCCGGTCGACCACGCTGAGGCCTGCGGCTACTGCGTTTTAATGGCGCACGTACCGGGGCTGATTCTGGCGCTGGTTATCCTGTTATGTGGCCTGCTGTTACGCTGCCGTGTCCGGCTGATGCGGCCTGCTGTAAAGCACTGGCACTATTTTCCCTGGCTCTTTCCTGATACCCGCGCGCCGCCGCGCCTGTCTGCTTTTTCCTGTTAAAACATTATAAATGGCGTAATACGCCACGACTCTTTTCGCATCTAAAAAGGAAAAGTATGACAACCTGCACCTCACGGGCGGCATGGGTACACCTGCTTCGTCGCCTGCATTTTTTTATTGGTCTGTTTGTCGGGCCGTTTATCTTTGTGGCGGCGTTAACCGGCACACTGTATGTCGCTACGCCCCAACTGGAAAATATGCTTTACCAGCGCGCGCTGCACGGCACCATGAGCGGAGAACGCCACGCACTGGCCGACCAAATTGCGGTCGCGCAGCAGGTCTCCGGCGGTGAGCTTCGCCTGCATGCCGTACGCCCGGCGCTATCTGCGGGCGAAACCACCCGCGTGATGTTTGCCGATCCTGCTCTTGGCGAGTCTGAAAATCGGGCAATTTTTATCGACCCGGTCACGCTTGCGGTGACGGGGGATATGACCGTTTACGGTACCAGTGGCATATTGCCGCTGCGTCAATGGATAGATTACGTCCACCGTTCATTACTGTTAGGCAATGTTGGGCGTCTCTACAGCGAACTGGCGGCATCATGGATGTGGGTTGCCGCGCTGGGGGGTATTGCGCTGTGGGCCGTGACCCGACCCAAACGCCGTGTTAACAATCGCTTCCAGAACACACGTCGTGTGCACGTTACGCTTGGTTGGGTGCTGCTGGCGGGGATGCTGCTCTTCTCCGCAACCGGGCTGACCTGGTCACAGTGGGCGGGCGGCAACGTCGATAAAATGCGTGCGGCATTCGGCTGGATGACGCCGCAGGTGAATACGCAACTGCACGGCAAAATGGAAATGGCAGATCCGCATGCGGAACATAAGGGCCATATGGCGGCAATGCCTGGCATGACGCCGCCGGTTATCGCTGGAGAAAAGTTTGATTCCGTACTGGCTGCAGCACAGCGAGCGGGGATTGATGCGACGTTGGTGGAGATTCGCCCGCCACGCAGTGAAGAACGTGCCTGGACGGTGACGGAAATCGATCGGCGCTGGCCGACCCAGGTGGATGCCGTTGCGGTAGATGGCGCATCCCTTGCGATCCTCGATCGCACGCGTTTTGCTGATTTCCCGCTGATGGCGAAGCTTACCCGCTGGGGCGTTGATTTTCATATGGGGATTCTGTTCGGTCTGCCGAACCAGTTGCTGCTGATCGCTTTCGGACTGGCGTTGTGCGTGGCGATCGTGATGGGGTATCGACTGTGGTGGATTAAGCGTCCGGCGCAGGCGGCTGCGAGTCCGCTTCAGACTTTGTCTCAGAGCTGGCTGGCGTTATCCCTGGCAGGACGTCTGACGACGCTTGTGATGGCTATTCTGTTGGGGCTGGCGCTGCCGGTGATGGGCGTTAGTTTGTTGTTATTTGTGGTCATTGACTGGCTGCGCTGGCGGAGTCATCAGGAAGCGACTCAAACGCAGCCAGTGCAATAAGCCTTAAGGGGCGCTGATCACCACCGCGACGCGGCGGTTTTCGGCACGCCCTTGCGAGGTTTTGTTACTGGCAACCGGGTATTTTTGCCCCAGCCCCTGCGTTGTCAGGTTGCTGCGCGGAATGCGCGCGCCTTCTGCCCAGCTTTCGGCGACGGCGTTGGCGCGTTTCAGAGAGAGGGCTTCGTTATAGCTCGCTTCCCCGTAGTTATCCGTGTGTCCATCCATACGCAAATGCGTGATCCCGGTTGATGCCAGGCGAGCAGCCATGGTGTGGATTTGCTGCTGGCTATCCGGGCGCAAACGGAAATCATTTTTGTCGAACAGAATGGTATCAGAGAGGCCAAGCGACCAGTCTCCGTTGGTTTCGCTAAATCCGTACGATTTCATTGCGGCGATCTGCTCCGGGGTAAATTTCCCCTGTGGGGCCTGGCAACCTGCCAGCAGAGTGGTTGATAGCAACGCGGCGGCGATATAACGCTTTAACATACTCTTTCCTTGCATCTCATAATGAGTTTTTGGAACGCTGATTTTTCATGTCATACATATTCTTATCGGCAAGTTCCTGTAAATCTTCGACGGAATTATGTTCCCACGTTAAGGCATAGCCGACGCTCAGCGACAGCGGCACATAATGCCCATTGCGTAAATCAAAGGGGCGAATGAATTGTTGCGACAGCGCGGCACAGATCCGCTGCACCTCATGTTCGCTGTTCACCCCCGATAAAATGACCGCAAACTCATCACCACCCAGACGATACGCCGCATGGCGATTCCCGCTGAACTCCATCAACCGTTTCGCTGCGTCAATCAACACGCAATCGCCTGCGGCGTGGCCCCAGGTATCGTTGATGCGTTTAAAGTTATCGCCGTCGAGGAACAGTAGCGCCGAGCTGGCTTTCATCTGCGGATTGCTCATCAGCGACGCAATGCGGGTACGAAACGCCGCGCGGTTGGGCAGGCCCGTCAGCGCATCGTGCAGCGCGGTGCGCAGGAGTTGGGCGTTTTTGGCTTGCAGCTTAAGCTGCCACTCTTCCATTTCATCCAGCAGGCTGTTGAAATCGAGAGCGAAACGGTGAAATTCATCAATACGTTCAGCGCTGACACGGCGAGAAAAGTTACGATTCGTGCGCACATCATGTACCACGTCGGTAATACTTTGCAGGGCGGTGACGACCCCTTCATGCAGATGGCGCGTAATCAGCAGGGCGACCGCTGATGCAAAGACGATACAGGCGGTCAGAACGCCAAGTGATAACCAGATGAAATGGCTGATCAAACTGTCGCGGGCCGTTAAGCGTAACTCACCAATGGTCTGACCGTTGTAAGTGATGGGCTGCGTGACCGGTAAAGGAAACAGCCATTGGCTGACTAACCTGTTGAGCGTGTCCCGCTCGCCAGAAGCATTATAGTGCCAGTAGGCAAAGCGTTTGTTGCCGGTGCTAACCACTTCTGCGGTAGCGAAATGGCCCTGTTTGCCCAGCATCGCCAGTGTTTCAGTGGCGGCGGTATTGTCATTAAAGACCAGCGCAGCTTCCAGACTATGGCTCATGGTCGAACCGGTCAGCTCGAGATTTTTCTGCGCGTATTGTTTCAGCGTCACAATGGATGCGCCGCACAATAGCAGCCAAATTAGCGTCATGGTAATAAATACGCTGGTGACGCTAATACGCCGTAGGGTGCGCTTAAACGTCGGGCGCGGCGGGGTTGAATAGTCCTTATTCATGATTTTTATTCCGTGCGAGCATCAAAACATCCGGATTGACCCTAACGCCACTACGAGAAAGGGAATCGAGGTTTACGGCGAATGTCACTTTATCGGTATTGAATAGCAGACAGAAGGAACTGCCAATACGACATTCGGCGTTTTGTTCTGAAATTAATAATGTTGGCCTCGCGTTAAGCATATTTTGTAATTCTGTCTGTTGTTCAGGTGATTCCGAGCCAAAATAGATGGCAGCACAACCAGCGTTAAGAGCCTCCCGGTGGGAATGCACCATTATCGGGTGATAGGTGACGGGAGAACCCTCGGCTGTGATCAATGCATTGCGATACCGCGCGGAGCTAAAAATGCAGAGTGTTGGCGGCTGTTCAGGCTGTGGCCAGCGAGTGTAGCTGATAATACCGGAAACCATTGAACGTACCGATTTATCCATATCAGTTAACGCAGCGGCAAAAAGTGGTCTGCTAAGAGAAAAAAATATCAATACCAGCAAAAGCGAGTATGAAATTTTTAAGAACGGGTTGCTCATCGGAATCCGCCGTAAAGCTTTGATTTTTGCGTCCATAAATTCTCTGTGCAGACTATCATTTTTCGCCTGACCCGTCATTAGATCATGAAATGGATTACGTATTAGTTAAGTTAAATTTCGATTGAATGATTTGGTGGCGATCACATGCTTAGAAATAAATATATTAAATGTAAGGTTATCTCTTATTTAATTGATTTTGCAGGGACTCTTTTTGTAATTGCAGAGGTGTTAAAGAGGCCAGATTAGGGGGGGAATCAGTTATTTTCATGAGCGCTGTTATCAGGAGAATGACAGGCAGGATTATGAGTGTAACGATATGTTTGCGGTTTTTGGCGGTGAAATTTGCCTGAAACAGGTTGATGTAAAGTTATATTTACGTAATTTGGATTGAAATCTTTACCTTTTATGATATTGTTACTTCACCTCACCGAGGAAACCACTATCGCAAACGAGCCAGACAGGTAAGCCACCATGCAAAAAGACGCGCTGAATAACGTACATATTACCGATGAACAAATTCTGATCACCCCAGAACAACTGAAAGCGGAATTCCCGCTGAGTGTTGAACAGGAAGCGCAAATCGCGCAGTCACGCAAAACCATCTCTGACATCATCGCCGGGCGCGATCCTCGTCTGCTGGTAGTGTGTGGCCCGTGCTCGATTCACTGCCCTGAAACGGCCATCGAATATGCTCGTCGATTTAAACGCCTTGCCGAGGAGGTCAGCGATAGCCTCTACCTGGTGATGCGCGTCTATTTTGAAAAACCACGTACGACCGTCGGCTGGAAAGGGCTGATCAACGATCCGCATATGGACGGTTCGTTTGACGTGGAAGGCGGCCTGAAAATTGCGCGTCGTCTGTTGGTGGAACTGGTCAACATGGGTCTGCCGCTGGCGACGGAAGCGCTGGACCCGAACAGCCCGCAATACCTGGGCGATCTGTTTAGCTGGTCTGCAATTGGTGCGCGTACCACCGAATCCCAAACCCACCGTGAAATGGCCTCTGGTCTCTCAATGCCGGTGGGCTTTAAAAACGGTACCGATGGCTCACTGGCGACCGCCATCAACGCCATGCGCGCGGCTGCCATGCCGCACCGTTTTGTGGGCATCAACCAGGCCGGCCAGGTTTGCTTACTGCAAACCCAGGGTAACCCGGATGGCCACGTGATCCTGCGCGGCGGTAAATCACCGAACTACGGGCCAGAAGATGTTGCTCAGTGCGAAAAAGAGATGGAACAGGCGGGACTGAAACCGTCGCTGATGGTAGATTGCAGCCATGGGAATTCCAATAAAGACTACCGCCGTCAGCCTGCGGTGGCGGAATCCGTTGTCGCTCAGATCAAAGACGGTAATCGTTCGATTATCGGCCTGATGATTGAAAGTAACATTCACGAAGGTAATCAGTCTTCTGAACAGCCGCGCTGCGACATGAAATACGGCGTTTCGGTGACCGATGCCTGCATCAGTTGGGAAACCACCGATGCGCTGCTGCGTGAGTTAGACAAGGATTTACGCGGCCACCTGGCAGCACGACTGGCGTAAGAGGATTGTATGGTTGCTGAACTGACCGCGCTGCGCGATCAAATTGATGAAGTGGATAAGGCGTTGCTGGGGTTGCTGGCGCGCCGTCTTGAACTGGTGGCTGAAGTGGGCGAGGTCAAAAGCAAATATGGCCTGCCGATTTACGTTCCCGAACGTGAAGCGACCATGCTTGCCTCACGCCGGGAGGAGGCCGCCTCGATTGGCGTTCCGCCCGATTTGATAGAAGATGTCCTGCGTCGCGTGATGCGTGAGTCGTACTCCAGCGAAAACGATAAAGGCTTCAAAACGCTGCATCCAACGTTACGCCCTGTCGTTATTGTCGGCGGCGGCGGGCAGATGGGGCGGCTGTTTGAAAAAATGCTGAATTTGTCCGGCTACCAGGTGCGTATCCTCGAACGTGACGACTGGTCGCGGGCGCAGGAGATTGTCGCCGATGCGGGCATGGTGATCGTCAGCGTGCCGATTCATGTCACCGAGCAGATCATCGCGAAGTTACCGCCGCTGCCTGCCGACTGCATTCTGGTTGACCTGGCGTCGGTAAAAGCCGGGCCGTTACAGGCGATGCTGGAAGCGCATCCGGGCCCGGTTGTTGGCTTGCACCCGATGTTCGGGCCGGACAGTGGTAGCCTGGCTAAACAGGTGGTGGTGTACTGCGACGGACGTCAGCCGGAAGCGTATCAGTGGTTCCTTGAGCAAATTCAGGTGTGGGGCGCGCGTCTGCATCGCATCAGCGCTGTCGAGCATGATCAGAACATGGCCTTTATTCAGGCTTTGCGACACTTCGCGACCTTTGCTTATGGCCTGCATCTGGCGGAAGAGAATGTTCAGCTTGAACAATTGCTGGCACTCTCTTCGCCTATCTATCGCCTGGAACTGGCGATGGTTGGCCGACTGTTTGCTCAGGATCCGCAACTTTACGCCGATATCATTATGTCCTCTGGCAATAACCTGGCGCTGATTAAGCGTTACTACCAGCGTTTTGGCGAGGCGATCAGTTTGCTGGAGCAGGGGGATAAGCAGGCGTTTATCGACAGCTTCCGTAAAGTGGAGCACTGGTTTGGCGATTACGCCCAGCGCTTCCAGAGTGAAAGCCGCACATTGTTGCGCCAGGCTAACGATAGCCGCGCCTAAGAGTACGGTCACACATAGCGTTAACAAATTCTGTATATACTTAAAAGCCAGTGGGGTAGCCCGCTGGCTTTTTTTATAGGGATGAAACGTATGACTGAGCCACAACCGTTGTTTGATTACGCCGGACATCTGCCGGAATGCCCCACCTGGAGCGAATCGGAGCAGGCGCTGTACTGGGCGGATATTCTGGAATACGAAATTCATCGATATCATCCGCAAAGCGGTGAGCATCAGGTTTTGCAGTTTCCTGAAGAGGTGGGCTGTTTCGCATTACGCGAAAAGGGCGGGTTTATCGTGGCGCTGCGCAGCGCCATCTGGCTGGCGGATAAACATGGTCTGCTGGTGCGCAAAATTTGCGATAACCCCAGCAATCCGGCGTTGGCGCGCTTCAACGATGGGGGAACGGACAGAGACGGGCGTTTCTATGCAGGAACCTTCTGGGCGCCCGGCGATTACAACGGTGCGTTGTTGGTACGCATCGATAATGAACTGAAGCCGAAGGTGGTGCAGTGCGATATCCACGGCGCTAATGGCCTGGCGTTCAGCGCGGATAAACGCTGGATGTACACATCAGACACCCCGAACGGCGTGATTTATCGAACGCCACTTGATGACGACGGTGAGCCCGGCAGCCGCGGAATCTTCCATCAATTTGCCCCTGGAGAGGGTATTCCGGACGGCGCGGCGGTGGATGAAGAAGGCTGTTACTGGAGTGCGCTGTTTGATGGCTGGCGTATTGCGCGTTTTTCCCCGGAAGGCGAACAACTGGAAGAGTATAGGATGCCGGTGCGTTGCCCGACAATGGTCTGTTTTGGCGGAGCGGATATGCGCACGCTTTTTATTACCACCACGCGGGAAAACATGTCAGCGGCAGAAGTGCAGCAGTATCCCCTTTCCGGTGCCATCTTCACCCTGCCAGTGAACGTGGCAGGAATGAAGAAGTTACCGTTTATTGAGCGTTAAGCCGGGTCAACCGGAACGACGTTCTCGCTCGGATAACAACCCAGTACTTTCATGGAGCGGGTAATTTTGCCCAGCTCCTTAAGCGCTTTTTGCATTGATTCCGATTCCAGGTTGGCCTGGATATCGAGATAAAACATCTCCTCCCACGGATTGCCGTGAATCGGGCGGGATTCCAGTTTAGTCATGATCAGGTGATGATTGCGTAGTACCAGCAACGCTTCTACCAGTGCGCCCGCCTGTTGCCCGGTCGCCATTAACAGTGTGGTTTTCGCCGGAACCTGGTCTGAAACATCAATCGCTTTACGCGCCAGCACAATGAAGCGCGTAATGTTTTGCGTCTGATTGGCTTCAATACGTTCCAGAACCTGTAAGCCGTGCAGCGCACCGCCCGCCTCGCTGCCCAGCGCTGCAACGCGTGGCGAATTGGCCTGCGCCACTTTCTCCATCGCCGCTGAGGTGCTTTCGGTGTACTCAATTTTCCAGTGCGGATAGCGGGCAAGGAATTTGCTGCACTGCTGGAACGGCTGCGGATGGCTGTAAACCGTGTCGATAGTGTCGAGATCCGTTGATCCGGATACCAGTACGCAGTGATCGATAACGATCGTCATTTCACCGACGATCGAGAGACTGGTGTGTTGCAGCAGGTCATAGACATCGTTGATCGCACCGGAGCTGGTGTTTTCAATTGGCACAACGGCGTAGTCAGCCTGGCCCGTTTCCACATGATTGAAGATATCGGCAAATTTCGCGCAGCCACTTTCAATAAACTGCTCGAAATGGCGTGCCGCATACTGGCGTGCCGCAAGGTGTGAATAAGAGCCTTTTGGCCCGAGGAAAGCGATACGCGCAGAGTGCGGATTGATTTTATTCAGATGTTGTTGCAGCAGCGCCTGCTGAGTGAGAACGGAATCTTCGATGATGAGCTGGAACAGGCGGGTAATGTAGTGCGCATCGAGATGGTGCGTTTTACCCAGCGCAATCAGCCGTTCCAGCAGATCGCGTTCCCGGTCGATATCACGTACCGGGCGATGGGAGGCCAGCTTCGCTTTGCCCACTTCCACCGCCAGACCGCGACGCTCGGCCAGAAGCGTCAGTAATTTTTCATCCAGCGCGCTTATTTTATCGCGCAGAGCCAGTAACGGGTTTTCCGCTGTCATAGTTGTGCCTTTATTGTTATCAATCTTGCCAATAAAAAAGGCCCCCCGGAGTGGGAGGCCTTATTGTTCGTCTTCGCATTCTTTATCTTACGACGAAACGCCTCCCGTTCAGGGGAAGGTAAAAAAGAATGCGAAGAAAAACAGAACAGCTTTCACGGATGATGATTCCTTACAGTGTGTCTGGTAACAGTACCTGCTCCGTTTTCCTTCTGTCAATAAAAAACGCGCCCGAAGGCGCGTTGGCGATACACTCAAAGTTCAGTTTTACTCTTCTTCAACTTCTTCGAAGCTTGCGTCTTTCACCGATGTTGTGGCGCGACGGGCTTCCCCTTTGTGTTGCACCTTATTGAGCTGCCGTTCCAGCTTGTTGATCAATTCGTTGATTGCAGCATACATATCTTCATGCTTGGCGCTGGCAACCAGAAGCCCGTTCGGCGTGTTCATGGTGGCGTCAGCGATAAAACCCTGCGGCTCCTTGGACAGGATGATGTGCGGGTTAATAATATGAGTTTGCCATTTTTCTAATTTGGCTAGACGGTCTGCGACATGTTGGCGGATGGCCGGAGTAATTTCCATTTGTTTGCTGGTAATGTTCATTGTCATAAATTTTACCTCTTGTCTTTCCGTCTTGGTGATTCCAGCATACCTTTCCTAATGTCAAAATGTGTGATTTAAATCACGTTTTTTTGTCACTTTTTGTCAAGGAAACTGTTTTGTGAGGCAGGGCAGGAACAGGCGATCTTTTCCTTGTCGAAAGGGAAAAAGGCGGTCATATTTGATGAGATGACTTGCCGCTAAAGCGCTTCAGCGGGCGGGTTAAGCGGATAAAAAAACGGCAGCCACAGGGCTGCCGTTTTGCTTGCATTCGAAATCAGGATTGCGTGCTGCTGCTGTTTGCCGCAATGATTTTCGCGACTTTGTCTGCCTGTG
This sequence comes from Pseudocitrobacter faecalis, assembly GCA_003315335.1. Taxonomy (GTDB): domain Bacteria; phylum Pseudomonadota; class Gammaproteobacteria; order Enterobacterales; family Enterobacteriaceae; genus Pseudocitrobacter; species Pseudocitrobacter faecalis. Next base: position 5,662 of record QNRL01000003.1, on the reverse strand, counting down.
CCGTCATTTGCATCTGACGGTACGCATTTTCCATCTTCGGCAGCGCATCACGGGTGGCTTGTGTATCCGGGAAATCGCGCAGCATGTTTTCAACGCGATTCACCACGGCAACCCATGCGCCACGGTCAGTGTAGTAATCAACGACCGACAGCTCGTACTTGGCCAGGCGATCTTTCAGGAACACCAGACGTTTGTTCGCATCCGTGACGTACTGGCTGTTCGGGTAGCCGCGAACCAGCTTAGAGAAGTCATTGAAGGCGTCACGCGCGTGCTGGGGATCGCGGTCAGAACGGTCAACCCCGAAGAAGCCCTGAAGCGCGCTGTCATCCAGCGCCATATTGGTCAGGCCACGCATATACATGACATAATCAATGTTCGGGTGCGTCGGGTTAAGACGGATAAAACGATCAATGGCAGCCTGAGCCAACGGCAGATCGGCATTTTTGTAGTACGCGTAGATCAGATCCAGCTGCACCTGCTGAGAGTACGGGCCAAACGGATAACGGTTATCCAACGCTTCCAGTTGCGTTATCGCTTGTTTCCAGTTACCGTCCTGCAGCTTTTGCTGAGCAGTTGCGTAGATTTCGTTAGGCGGATTATCAGGCACCTCTTCCTTTGAACCAGAGCACCCCGCCAAAGCCAGGCTCAACGTGGCCGCTGCCACCAGATATTTCATGCGCGTCATGACGTTTTGACTTTCCTCAAAATGTTTGTACGGGATATTCGCAGTTCCTGTTCCCGATTAAGACCAGCTACAATAGCACACTATATTAAACGGCGAAGCCGTAAAAACCCAACGTTAACGAAGAAGCTGTATATGGCACAACGAGTAGAACTCACCGCAACGGTCTCCGAAAACCAACTTGGTCAACGCTTAGATCAAGCTTTGGCCGAATTGTTCCCTGATTATTCGCGATCTCGCATAAAAGAGTGGATTCTTGACCAGCGCGTGCAGGTTAATGGTCAAATTTGCGACAAACCGAAAGAAAAAGTGTTGGGCGGCGAGGCTGTTGCGATCAACGCTGAGATTGATGAAGATATCCGCTTTGAACCTCAGGATATCCCGCTGAACATCGTCTACGAAGATGATGACATCCTTGTTATCAACAAACCGCGCGATCTGGTGGTTCACCCTGGCGCCGGTAACCCGGACGGCACGGTGCTGAACGCACTGCTGCATTATTATCCGCCAATTGCCGATGTGCCGCGTGCGGGCATTGTCCATCGTCTGGATAAAGACACCACGGGCCTGATGGTCGTGGCGAAAACCGTTCCGGCGCAAACGCGTCTGGTGGAGTCGCTGCAACTGCGCGAAATCACGCGTGAATATGAAGCAGTGGCAATTGGTCATATGACGGCGGGCGGTACGGTTGAAGAACCGATTAGCCGTCACCCAACCAAACGTACGCATATGGCGGTGCACCCAATGGGTAAACCGGCGGTAACGCACTATCGCATCATGGAACACTTCCGTGTGCACACGCGTCTGCGGCTGCGTCTTGAAACAGGACGTACGCACCAGATCCGCGTGCACATGGCCCATATTACGCACCCGCTGGTGGGCGATCAGGTTTATGGCGGGCGTCCGCGTCCACCGAAAGGCGCGTCGGATGAGTTCATCACTGCGCTGCGTAAATTTGACCGTCAGGCACTGCATGCCACCATGCTGCGTCTTTATCATCCGATCACCGGTATTGAAATGGAATGGCATGCGCCGATTCCGCAGGATATGGTCGATCTGATTGATGCGATGCGCGCCGATTTTGAAGAGCATAAGGACGATGTGGACTGGTTATGACGTCATTGATTATCCCGCAGTGGCCGCTGCCGAAGGGCGTGGCATCCTGTAGTTCCACCCGTAAAGGCGGTGTGAGTCAAGCGCCTTACGATTCTCTGAATCTGGGCGCGCATTGCGGTGATAATCCAGATGACGTAGACGAGAATCGCCGCCGTTTATTTGCGGCGGGCGGCTTACCTGCAAAACCGGTCTGGCTTGAACAGGTTCATGGTAAAGATGTGCTGCGCTTAAGCGGCGGGCCGTATGATTCGAAACGCGCTGACGCGTCGTACAGTAATACGCCAGGCACCGTTTGTGCGGTGATGACTGCCGATTGTTTGCCGGTTCTGTTCTGTAATCTCGACGGAACAGAAGTGGCAGCGGCGCATGCGGGCTGGCGCGGGCTGTGTGAAGGCGTGCTGGAAGAGACTGTCGCCTGCTTTAACGATCGCCCTGAAAATATTATGGCGTGGCTTGGCCCGGCGATTGGCCCGACGGCGTTTGAAGTGGGGCCGGAAGTGCGCGATGCCTTTATGGCGAAAGACCTTCAGGCGAAGAACGCGTTTCGCGCGGCGGGGGAAAAGTACTATGCTGATATTTATCTACTGGCGCGTCAGCGTCTGGGGAATGTCGGTGTGCAGCGCATCTACGGCGGTGACCGCTGTACCTTCAGCCAAAACGATGATTTTTTCTCATATCGTCGCGACCGTACTACAGGTCGTATGGCAAGTTTCATTTGGCTGATATAACCTAAAGAATCAAGACGATCCAGAAGGCTGACTTATTTTTCACATTGAACAGGTCATTAACCTTGAATAATTGAGGGATGACCTCATTTAATCTCCAGTAGCAAAATTGACCTGTTATGGGAGGAATTATGCGTCTGGATCGTCTTACTAACAAATTCCAGCTTGCTCTCGCCGATGCCCAGTCTCTCGCACTGGGGCACGACAACCAATTCATCGAACCACTTCATTTAATGAGCGCCTTACTGAATCAGGAAGGGGGTTCGATTCGTCCTTTGTTAACCACGGCTGGCATTAATGCGGGCCAGCTTCGCACGGCTATCGATCAGGCTTTAAGCCGTTTACCGCAGGTGGAAGGCACCGGCGGCGACGTCCAGCCTTCACAGGATCTGGTACGAGTGCTGAATCTTTGCGACAAGCTGGCGCAAAAACAAGGTGACAACTTTATTTCGTCAGAACTGTTTGTTCTGGCCGCGCTTGAGTCTCGCGGTTCACTGGCCGACCTGCTGAAATCCGCAGGGGCGACGACTGCCAACATTACTCAGGCGATTCAACAGATGCGCGGGGGGGAGAGCGTGAACGATCAAAATGCCGAAGACCAACGTCAGGCATTGAAAAAATATACCGTCGATCTGACCGAGCGAGCCGAGCAGGGCAAGCTTGATCCGGTCATCGGTCGTGATGAAGAAATTCGCCGCACCATTCAGGTGCTGCAACGCCGTACTAAAAACAACCCGGTGCTGATTGGTGAGCCGGGTGTCGGTAAAACGGCGATCGTCGAAGGGCTGGCGCAGCGTATCGTGAACGGCGAAGTGCCGGAAGGGCTGAAGGGCCGCCGTGTACTGGCGCTGGATATGGGCGCGCTGGTGGCCGGGGCGAAGTATCGCGGTGAGTTTGAAGAGCGTCTGAAAGGTGTGCTGAACGATTTGTCGAAACAGGAAGGCAACGTCATTCTGTTTATCGACGAGCTACACACCATGGTGGGCGCAGGGAAAGCCGATGGCGCAATGGACGCCGGGAACATGCTGAAACCGGCGCTGGCCCGTGGTGAACTACACTGCGTGGGCGCGACCACCCTTGATGAATATCGCCAGTACATTGAAAAAGATGCGGCGCTGGAACGTCGTTTCCAGAAAGTGTTTGTAGCAGAACCGTCTGTTGAAGATACCATCGCGATCCTGCGTGGGCTGAAAGAACGTTATGAGCTACACCACCACGTGCAAATCACCGACCCGGCAATCGTGGCGGCGGCTACGCTTTCGCATCGTTATATTGCCGACCGTCAGTTGCCGGATAAAGCGATTGACCTGATTGATGAAGCCGCGTCCAGCATCCGTATGCAGATTGACTCGAAGCCGGAAGAACTCGACCGACTCGACCGCCGCATCATTCAGTTGAAACTGGAACAGCAGGCGCTGAAGAAAGAGTCTGACGAAGCCAGCCTGAAACGTCTCGATATGCTGAATGATGAGCTGGAAGATAAAGAACGCCAGTATTCGGTATTAGAAGAAGAGTGGAAAGCGGAGAAAGCCTCACTTTCTGGTACGCAAACAATTAAAGCAGAGCTTGAGCAGGCGAAAATCGCCATCGAGCAGGCACGCCGTGTGGGTGATCTGGGCCGGATGTCCGAACTGCAGTACGGTAAAATTCCGGAACTGGAAAAACAGCTGGCGGCCGCGACTCAGTCTGAAGGCAAAACCATGCGACTGCTGCGTAACCGTGTAACAGATGCGGAAATCGCGGAAGTGCTGGCGCGCTGGACCGGGATCCCGGTTGCGCGCATGCTGGAAGGCGAACGTGAAAAACTGCTGCGAATGGAGCAAGATCTGCATAGTCGGGTGATTGGTCAGAACGAAGCGGTGGAAGCGGTATCGAACGCGATTCGTCGTAGCCGCGCAGGGCTTTCCGATCCTAACCGTCCAATCGGTTCGTTCCTGTTCCTGGGGCCGACCGGTGTCGGTAAAACGGAACTGTGTAAGGCGCTGGCGAACTTCATGTTCGATAGCGATGACGCGATGGTGCGTATTGATATGTCCGAGTTTATGGAGAAACACTCCGTGTCTCGTCTGGTTGGCGCGCCTCCGGGATATGTCGGTTATGAAGAAGGTGGCTATCTAACCGAAGCCGTACGCCGCCGCCCTTACTCAGTTATTCTGCTGGATGAAGTTGAGAAAGCGCACCCGGATGTGTTCAACATTCTGCTGCAGGTGCTCGATGATGGTCGTCTGACAGACGGGCAGGGGAGAACGGTCGACTTCCGTAATACGGTGGTGATTATGACCTCTAACCTGGGTTCCGATCTGATTCAGGAACGCTTTGGCGAGCTGGATTACGGTCACATGAAAGATGTGGTGCTCGGCGTGGTTAGTCAGAGCTTCCGTCCGGAATTCATCAACCGTATTGATGAAGTGGTTGTGTTCCATCCGCTGGGTGAAGCGCATATTGCCTCAATTGCGCAGATTCAGCTGCAACGTCTGTACAAACGTCTGGAAGAGCGTGGCTATGAAACGCAGATTTCCGATGAAGCGCTGCGTTTGTTGAGTAAAAACGGTTATGACCCGGTATATGGGGCACGGCCTTTGAAACGCGCTATTCAGCAGCAAATTGAAAACCCGCTGGCGCAGCAAATCCTTTCTGGTGAGCTGGTTCCTGGGAAAACGATACGTCTGGACGTTAAAGACGATCATATTGTGGCAGTGCAGTAAGTCACAAAAATGCAAAAACGGGCCCTCAGGGGCTCGTTTTTGTTTATAAACCAGGCAAAAATAAGTGAATTGAATGAAAAGTGAGCGAGTGAAAAGTTTTTTGTATTTTATGCTTGCGAGATCTCAATTACGCCCTATAATGCGCCCCCACTGACACGGAACAACGGCACGCACGCCGCCGGGTCAGCGAGGTTCTTAAGAGAACTTCAGCAGAGAAAAGTGAAATAAAACTTGACTCTGTCGCGGGATGGCTTAATATGCACACCCCGCGCCGCTGAGAAAAAGCGAAGCGGCACTGCTCTTTAACAATTTATCAGACAATCTGTGTGGGCACTCAATGATACGGATTCTTAACGTCGCAAGACGATAAATGAATACCAAGTCTCTGAGTGAACACGTAATTCATTACGAAGTTTAATTCACGAGCATCAAAC
>QNRL01000002.1 GCA_003315335.1 Pseudocitrobacter faecalis | reverse complement strand
TAAAAGGGTTGCCGCTCTTGAGGGCGCAGCTAATAGAGTTGCTTAAAGCTATCAAGCCGAAGTCCCACAGCCATATTGATACGATGTGCTGCGGGGCTTTCTGGATGTTCATGCCCGTTCAGCGCGAGGGATTATTAAAAAGGTCACCACATGTTTTGCCCGATTTTGGTTGCCGTACTGATAGCCTCAGCCGGTTCTTTGAATAACCGTGCGGTAGCCAGGCCCCACCTCCCATCTTTGTGGATCATCAGAAAGTAGTCGGATAACTCCTGTTCATCTCTGATTATGGCGAAGGTGAGCATGTCTGACGATGGCGTGGGTAGGGTGTTATCTGGTGGAAAGTAGATTCTGACACCAGAGATAATGATGTTATCGATGTCCATCAGTCAGCCACCATCCACATATCAGCCTCTTCAAACATTTCCTCCAACATGCGGTTAAGCCGCTCTTTCTCTGTTTTCGTACAGTCACTGTTTAGGGCGTTTGCCTGCATCGGCTTCACCTTCACATCTGCATCAGGAAAAATCCGGTGAACACGTCTAGTAAGCTCTGACAGTATGATTTCACGAGCACCCGGAAGTCCTGCCACATTGCGCTTGTCATAAACCAATTCCACAAACATTTTAGCTTCCCTCTTTACTGGTTGGATATACAGTATTTATACTGTGTTTTTATCCAGTGTCAAGGGCGAGGTCAATTATGGGATTTCCAAGTCCAGCAAAAGACTATATTGAACGCACGCTCACCTTAGAGACTATCTGCGGCGTCACGGCTAACAGCCTGGTGATTGAGACATCGCATGGACTTGCGGTGATAGAGAAGGGTATGAAGCCGATGCCAGATAGCACCTACCTGATTTCGTATTCAGGCGGATGTCACTTTGCCAAACGTAGAGGTGATGCGCTGATAACGGTCGATGGTGAGGTTCTGGAAGGTGAGGTGCTTGATGAGGTGGATGTGAAGGGAATTCTGACGCATTTGATTAACCGGGCCACCGATGGCGACAATCCTGTAATCTGAGACAAATTTGAGACATGCAAGGCTTTGCAGCGTTTTACAAGGCTTTGCATGTTTTCGCATCATGGGACGTGTGAGCGCAGGAATGACGCGGTAAGTAACTGACTTACAAGGTAGTTCTAGGAACTTCTAAGTCGTGGGTCACAGGTTCGAATCCTGTAGGGCGTACCATTTTACCGTCTAGCGTTATTTCCCCTTTGCAAGAGAGTTTTCAAGCCACGGCAATAGCTGTTTTTTACGGCTCAGCATGCCTTCTACTTTGCAGGGCGCGTCTGCTTGCTGGCCTTCCGGCACGGCAAAATAGAGCGTCGAATACCCGGCATTGATATCCGTCAGCATGAGCACCACCCGTTGCACGCCGGTCTCACGGATATTCTGCGCCATCGCCTGTTGTAACTCATCCAGTACCGCATCCACCTGATTTAATGAAAACAGTTCGATCTGTGCGGCGTTGATCTTCAGGCCCTGGATCTGGAACGTTTTGATATCTTTATTAAGCAGTGCTTTTCCGCTCAGCCCTTCAATACTGGTTTTTGCGGTCAGTAGCCCGGCAATAAAGGCATCTTTCTCGATGCCCGCGAGAGCTGAGAGTTCCTCAACCGCAAGCGTGTCATCGGACGTTGTGGTGGGTGAACGCAGCGCGACGGTGTCGCTTATCACAGCCCCCAGCATTAAAAGTGCTTCCGCAGGCGTTATCATCTGGCGGATCGCTGGGGTCATCAGTTGCCACAGCAGCGTACTGCTGCTGCCCACCGGTTTTACCCATACTTCCGGCGGCAGGCGCGTGACCAGGCCACCAAGGCGATGATGGTCGATGATCCCGACAACGTTACTTTCCGCTAAAGAAGCGGGGCCCTGGGTGGGCTCGGTGAAGTCGACCAGCCAGACATCGCGATCGGCGAGTGAATCGGTGAGTAAGGCGGGAACAGACAGTTGTGCCTGTTCAAAAATAAAGCGCGTTTCGCGATTAATTTCCCCACAACGCCAGGCCTGTGCCTGACAGCCCCTCAGCGTAAGCCAGCGGCTTGCCATATAAGCGGTGCAAACAGCGTCGCTATCAGGATGAAGGTGACCGAGTACATTTATCATTGCTTAAACCTTTTCAGGGCAGCATGTTGAGCTGGAGAAGAAAGGCCAGCCTGACACGCCCCATCGTGAATGAGAGTCATATCAGGCGTCATTAGCCTCCAAACGAGGCGGTTGGGGAAGGTGGAACGCCATCACCTTGCAACCAGTGTGAACCACGGCGCGCTGGCTTTCAAGCGCTTGCGCGGCAGTAAAAAGACTTTGCGCAACAATGCAAAAAAAACGCAAAGTGCTTTAAGAGCAGAAAATTATTTTGAGTTTAAGATTTTAACCAGATGAAAATCTCAGTTCGGTGTAATAACAACAAATGATAATCAATCTCCACTTACATGTAGAAACAATATTTCATTTTAATTTTGTGGTCATTTCACTCCTTTGCAAATAACCTTTATATTAAAATAGTTATCATTGGGCATTACCTCTGATATAAGAGGTGGTATCACAAATTTGATACTTTTTTTTCGTGGTAAAATTCTTACAGATAGCCGCAATTGTCCTGGATGATGTTTGTGTTAGAAGAATGTTTATTATTTAAGTGTTGATTTTTAAAACGTGTTTTTTTTGCGTTTATTTATTAAACCAGGAATATTATCGTATATGTTGGTTTTATCGGTATTGGTATGCTTCAGGCCGGGCAGGGAAGCCATTGACAAGGATTTATGTCAATGGAACTATATATTTACAAAAGGGAGGAGGGTGGCAGTATGTTGTCTGAAGTTAATTTAAAAAAATTAAGCTGTATTACATGCCCTTTTAATTGTGAGATAAAACCTACAACATCAGTGCGTATTGCTTTTTGCCAGAGTTTTTGTTTTAGCACCTGGCCAGAAGGCAGTCGTTATTTTGCTCTGGGTATCACGGAAGGTGTGTTGAAAAAAAGCCATACGTGGATTTATTCTGGTTGTGTTTTTGTTGATTTTTCAATAAGTTATTTTAGAAGCTATTTAAGCAGACTCTGGCTGGATACGTTGATAGAAACCAAACTTAAAATCATCCTTGTCTGTGACAGGCATCTGCAGGCATTGGCTAACTATTGGTTCAAAAATGACGATAATATTTTTTTGATTTTGTATCCTGGAGAGAAAATCGACGCGGTTGCTGAAAAAATCAAAAGGAAATTTCTCGGGCATCACGCAATGTCCGTACGTGGTGAAGTTTTATCCAGGCTAGAATTTAACATCCTGCATGATTTAAGCGCGGGGCAGGATTGTGTCGTAGTAGCTGAGACATTTAATCTGGGGATACGTAGCGTTTATGCCGCAAAGCAACGCGTAGAGAAAAAAATGGGGGCGGATATTAATGATCTTTTCCGTTATTCCTATGCTGTGTAAAAGTCTACTGTTCTATTTTGATATGTTTTAACGATAGTCGTTATCACATTTAACGTTAAGGTCGTAATCTTCAAGCTTTTCTAAAAAGTATTACTTATCATATGCATGACAAATTTACTTTATACGCTTTATTATCGATTGTCGCGGTGATGAATATTTTTATTTTGCTGTTTGTTTTCTAAACTCTATTTTTTCGTTCCGATCGCACAGATCGGAACCCGCTCTTGCTCCTGCTCCTTTCCCCCGGGCAAAACTTTGATTCACTCCACACTTCTGCGTCATTGTCGAAAAGTGCAGGTTTTACTTACAAAGTGGCCTTCTTTTTCCCTTTCAGCCTGTCAAAAATGCAGATGAAACAAAATTAAAACATAAATTAAACAAATTAGAACATTCATCTGCGAGGTATCCTATGAACAGTCCTGGCAAGTTTCTTCTTCTTAGGGATAAGGGGAGGAGATTATGACGATGAAGCAACCGGCACGCGAGTGCGACGTTCTGGTGGTCGGCAGCGGGGTAGGCGGCCTCTCGGCTGCGGTGACGGCGGGCCTGAAGGGGCTGGATGTACAGGTCATTGAGAAAGAGGCCGTTTTCGGCGGTACGACGGCGTTTTCCGGCGGTGTGCTGTGGATCCCAAACAACCATCTGGCGCAGCAACAGGGCATTGAGGACTCTATCGACGCGGCGCGTACCTATTTGCGTAGCGAAGCGGGCGAAAGCTATCGCCCGGAGCTGGTGGAAGCTTTCCTGCAACAGGCGCCGCAGATGCTGCGCGTTTTTGAAGAGAAAACCCGTTTTTGCTGCAACCTCTATCAGTATCCCGATTACCATCCGGATGCGCCGGGCAGCGTGATGCGCGGGCGCTCGGTGGTACCGGAAGCGTTCGATATTCGCCAGTTGGGCGATGACATGAAACGTCTGCGTAAACCGTTACGCACTATCACGTTTATGGGAATGATGTTTAGCTCGTCGAATAACGATCTCAAACACTTCTTTAATGCTACCCGGTCACTGAAATCTTTCGCCTACGTGGTGAAGCGGCTGAGCCGTCATCTGCTGGAAATTGCCCGCTATGGGCGCGGGATCACCGCTAACGGCGGGAATGCGGTGGTCGCAAGGCTGGCGTGCTCGGCGCGTGATCTTGGGGTGTCGATTCATACCAGGATGGCCGTCAAAGAGCTGATTGTGGAAAACGGCGTGGTACGCGGTGTGGTGGCTGAGCGCGACGGCGAGCGCGTGTCTTTGTATGCGAAGCGCGGCGTGGTGCTGGCTTCCGGTGGTTTTGCCCGCGATGATGCGCGGTTGAAGAACTTATATCCCCATGTTAAACGCGGCGGCATTCAGCTTTCACCGACGCCACCGGGCGCGGACACCGGCGACGGTATTGCGATGGCCGAACGCATTGGCGCGCGTTTTGATAACAGTTATCCGAACGGTGCGGCGTGGATCCCGGCATCGAAAGTGCAGATTGGTCGCCAGCAATTTGTCTTCCCGCATCTGGTCGATCGCTATAAGCCAGGTTTTATCATGGTCAATCGCCATGGCGTGCGCTTTTGTAATGAAGCGGACTCCTATCATGACGTCGGCATCGCCATGATTGAAACCTGCCGCGACGATAACGAAACCTTCGCGTGGCAAATCTGTGACCACAAAGCCTTGCGTAAATATGGCATGGGATTCGCCAAGCCTGCGCCATTGCCCGTTTCGCTCTATACCCGCAACGGTTATCTGCTGAAAGGCAAAACGCTGACGGCACTGGCAGAGAAAATGGGCGTGCCCGTTGCTGCGTTAAATCATACGGTTACGGCTTTTAACGCCGATGCACGGCGTGGGAAAGATACTCAGTTTGGGCGCGGTGAGTCAGCGTATAACCGCTATCTTGGCGATGCCAACCATCAGCCAAATCCTTGTGTCGCGCCCATTGAACAAGGGCCCTTTTACGCCGTGAAGCTGTTTATGGGCGATCTCGGTACTTTCCACGGTTTGAAAACCGATGGTGAAGCACGCGTGCTCGACTTACAGGGCTTGCCCATTCCCGGCCTGTACGCCGCCGGAAATGAGATGGCAAGCATCATGGGCGGCAGTTATCCGGGCGCGGGGATCACCATCGGCCCTGCCGCGACCTTCGGTTATATCGCCGCCAACTCCCTTGCCGCACGCGGTGAAACCTCTGCGCTGCTTCAGCGTGAAGCATCCTGAATTCGGAGATGATGATGTCTACACTTTTTACCCCCCTTACCGTGGGGCCGTTAACGCTGACCAACCGTATTGTCGTCCCGCCGATGTCGCAATATTCCGCCGCCCACGATGGTATCGCTACGCCGTGGCACGCCCAGCACATTGGCGGTCTGGCGATTTCCGGTGCGGGGCTTGTGATTTGTGAAGCGAACGGCGTCACGCCTGACGGGCGCATTACGCCGCACTGCCTCGGCTTGTGGCATGACGAACAGGCGCAGGCATTGAAAAAGCTGCTGGCGGATATTCGCACCTACAGCGCCACGCCGATTGGTGTGCAGCTTAACCATGCGGGGCGCAAGGCGGGCACCAATCCGCCGTGGCGCAATCAGGGCACTTCACTGGCTGACGAAGAGGGCGGCTGGCCGACGGTCGCCCCCTCCGCCATTCCCTACAAAACCGGTTGGCGGGTGCCGGAAGAACTCGACGAAGCAGGCATGACGCGCATTATCGACGGTTTTGTCGCTGCGGCGTCACGTGCTTTAGCGGCGGGCGTCGATTTTGTTGAGCTGCACGCCGCCAACGGTTATTTGCTGAATCAGTTCCTGTCGCCGCTCAGCAACCAGCGCCAGGATGAGTACGGTGGCAGCCCGGAAAACCGGATGCGTTTCCCGCTGCGCGTTGCAAAAGCGCTGCGTGATGCGTGGCCTAAAACGCACCTGTTGGGTGTGCGTTTCAACGGCGGCGAATTTGCCGAAGGCGGTTTAGGACTGGAAGAGGTGGTGCAGTTTGCCCGCGAACTTCATACGTTGGGCTATGATTATCTTCACGTTTCTGGCGGCTACAATATCTATAACCAAACTCCGCCGGCTGATAAGCCTGGCTATATGGTGCCGTTTGCGGCAGCGGTCAAAGAGGCATTGCCGGACGCGGTGGTAATCACCGTTGGGCTGATTTATGAAGCGCAGCAGGCGGAAGAGATCTTGCAGGAGGGAAGGGCGGATCTGGTCGCGATTGGACGCGGGATGCTCGACGACCCGAACTGGCCGATCCATGCCGCGATTGCGTTGGGCGAAACGCCGCCGTGGCCGAAACCGTATGACCGCTTTGGGCCGCTTGGCTGGCCGACGCATCAGACTCAGGAGGCCAAATGAATACGATGCCGATTGTCGATCACCGCATTTACACCATTCGCCTGCGTAAGATGAACGAGTTCATCGAGGTGTTTGATTCGCTGGCGATGCCGATTTTGCTGGAAACGCTGGGGCATCCGCTGGGTTTTTACACAAGCTTTGTGGGGCCGCAGAACCAGTTTGTTCACCTGTGGGGGTATGAAAGCCTGGCGGAGTATGAACGCCGGAGTCAGTTGCGCGATTCCCATCCAGGATTTGCCGCCTATTTAAAGGCGTCGGAACCCTTTATTGTGGCGCAGGAGACGCGGTTAATTCGGGCGACGATGGAGGGTGCGCGCTGATGCCCTCACCCCGGCCCTCTCCCACAGGGAGAGGGAGAAAACCGGCGCAGAACTCAGCACCGTGCATAATCGGTCCCCTCTCCCTTGAGGGAGAGGGTTAGGGTGAGGGGGAAATGTGCGCGCCGATGCCCTCACCCCGGCCCTCTCCCACAGGGAGAGGGAGAAAACCAGCGCAGAACTCAGCACCTTGCACAATCGGTCCCCTCTCCCTTGAGGGAGAGGGTTAGGGTGAGGGGGGAGTGTGCGCGCTGATGCCCTCACCCCGGCCCTCTCCCACAGGGAGAGGGAGAAAACCGGCGCAGCACTTAGCAACATGCACAATCAGTCCCCTCTCCCTAGAGGGAGAGGGTTAGGGTGAGGGGGAAATGTGCGCACCGATGTTCCCCATGATTTCCATCCAATGGAGGCACCATGAACCTGACCAACAGCATTCCGGTCTTTAAGCTCTACGGTGAAAGCCTGCACTGGCCGACGCCGGATTTGCTGCATTGTGAATCCATTCACAGCCGCAGTAGCCTCTATGACTGGTGTATCCGCGTGCATCAGCATACGGATCTTATCCAGCTTCTTTACGTCCACAAAGGGCAGGGCGAGATTGAAATCGAAGGCGTGACGCACGCCTTCGATGACGCCTGTATCCAGATAATCCCTGCGCTTTGCGTGCACGGCTTTCGTTTTTCTCCCGGAACCGAAGGGTTTTCCCTCTCGCTTGCCGCGCCGTTGGTGGCGCAGTTCGAGCAGCAGTTTGGCCGCCCGCTACAGGTGTTAAATCAGGCCACCTGCGTCCCGGTTGGCGACTCGCGGGAGAAAATTCAGTCCCTCTTCGAGACCCTCCAGCAGGAGTATCAGTCCGATAACGACGCGCGCGATATGATGATTCATTCGCTACTCAGTGCCCTGATGGTCTGGCTGAACCGCCAGGCCGCACCGCAGCCGAGCGCCAGCGATAAAGTTGAGCGCAAACGTGCTGCCATTCGTCGCTTTAATCAACTGGTGGAAAATCATTATCGCGAACACTTACCCGTGGCGCACTATGCCAGTGAAATTGGCATGTCCGGTGTTCATCTCAATACCTTGTGTCGGGAATTTCACGGTTGCAGCGCCCTGAGCGTGTTACATCAGCGGCTGCTGCTGGAGGCGAAACGTAGCCTGCTGTACACCAGCATGACGGTCAGTCAGATTTCGGATTATCTCGGCTTCAGCGATGCGACCTACTTTTCACGCTTTTTCCGCCGTGCAACGGGAGCGTCTCCACGCGGATTTCGTGAGAAACCGACCATGGGCTGTGAGACGCCTGCCCACGCATAACCGCGAGCAGGACCTGGTTTATTTTCCGCTAAACCCGGGTCGCGGCAGTTTTCCCATCAACATGGTGGGCAGGCCGCCATCGACGCCCAGTTCCGCGCCGTTGATATACCCGGATTTGTCGCTCAGCAGGAACAGTACCGCGTGAGCGATATCTTCCGGCTTGCCGATGCGCTGGCTGGCGGTGAAGGCTTCGCGGCTCTCGCGTACGCCTGGCTGGGCATAATAGTCTGCGGTCAGTGCCGTTTCGATCATCCCCGGCGCGACCACATTACTGCGTATTCCGTCGCTACCCCATTCCACCGCAATCTGTTGTGATAACAGGCCCACCGCCGCTTTGCCCGGGCTGTACGCGCCGCTCCACGGCTGCGGAATGCGCCCCGAAATGGAGCCGATGTGCACAATACTGCCGCTACCCGCCTTGCGCATATCCTGGGCAAACTCGCGCGCGCATAGCAGATAACCGGTCAGGTTCACCGCCAGTTGAGCTTGCCATTGCTCAACGCTAATCTCCGCAAGCCCCGCCGGGCGCAAAATCCCGGCGGCGTTCACCAGCCCGCAGCACGGCCCCAGTTTTTCTCGTACGCTCAACGCCGCCTCTTTGATTTGTGCTTCGCTGCTGACGTCGCAGGCCACCACTAAACGCCGCCCCGGATAGGTCGCCAGTCGTTGTTTTACCTCTTCGCAGCCTTCGGGATTACGGTCGAGCAGGGCGACATTTGCTCCCTGTTGCGCCAGCGCCGTGGCGATGGCCTCGCCAATGCCGCTTGCCGCGCCACTTACCGCAAAGATGCGCCCGGCAAGGCCCAGCCAGTCGTGAGAATGATGTGATTCGCTCATAGGGTTACTCCCTTTTTATGGTGATGAATGCAGGTGTCAGACGTCTGTTAATTGTTTGATGCACACGGAAAAAAGGGAATGGACGAAAAGAAAGCTGACTGACACTTTTCGATGCGAAAACGCTTTTTGCGAACCCGCGCATGGTTGAGTTAATAACATCGTTCGTGTATTTTTATTCACTAAAATCGCATAATTAACAAAATTGATTATTTAGGGGATGTATCATGTTGAAGAAAATGGCACTGGCAGGATGTTTACTGGCGGCATTAGCCACGCAGACTGTCGCGGCGGCGCAAACCTATGTGGTGGGCTCTGGCGGAACCTATCGTCCATTTGAGTTTGAAAACAGCCAAAAGCAGCTGGAAGGCTTTGATATCGACATCATCAAAGCGATCGCCAAAGCAGAAGGTTTCGACATTAAGCTGGTGAACACGCCGTGGGAAGGGATTTTCGCCACCCTGAACTCCGGCGATCGTGACATCATTATTTCCGGTATTACTATCACCGACAAACGTCAGCAAATGGTGGATTTCTCTGCGCCTTATTTCCCGGCCGATCAGTCCATTGTGGTGGCGAAAGACTCTGCGGTGAATTCCCTCAGTGCGTTAAAAGGCCAGAAAGTCGGCGTGGTGAACTCCAGCACCGGCGATATCGTGGTTTCGGATGTATTGGGTAAAAACAGCACCGATATCAAACGTTTTGATAATACGCCGCTGATGCTGCAGGAACTGTATGAAGATGGCCTCGGTGCGGCGGTAGGCGATGTGGGTGTCGTGAAGTACTACATCAAAAATCACCCGGAAAAAGCGTTTAAACTGGTGCAGGATGCCAAATTCCAGCGTCAATATTTTGGTATTGCGGTCGCCAAAGGAAACGATGAACTGTTGGGCAAAATCAACGCTGGCCTGAAGAAAATCGTCGCAGACGGTACCTACGCCAAAATTTACACCCAGTGGTTTGATGCCGATGTGCCTGTCTTACCTGCGCAATAACAACGCGGATACTTATTTTAAAAACGGACAGGATGTGTCATGACTGGATTTCGTTGGGAAATCATCCAGGAGTATGCGCCGCTCTTTGTTGAAGGCGCGTGGATGACCATTAAGTGCACCATTATCTGCGTGATTTTGGGCACCTTGTGGGGGTTATTACTGGGCCTCGGGCGGATGGCGAAAGCCGAGCATGGCCCGTGGCGCGTTATTCTGCGCTATTTTGTGCAGTTGCCGGTGCGCGTTTACGTCAGCGCATTTCGCGGTACGCCGCTGTTTGTGCAGATTATGGTCGTGCACTTCGCGCTGGTACCGTTGCTCATCAACCCGCGCGATGGTGTGCTGGTGACGAGCGGCATCATGTCGGTCGATTTCGCCCGTATGCTGCGCTCAGACTACGGCGCGTTTCTATCGTGTATTGTGGCGATTACCCTCAATGCCGGGGCGTATGTCTCTGAAATCTTCCGCGCAGGCATTCAGTCTATCGACCGCGGGCAGATGGAAGCCTCACGCGCGCTGGGCATGACGTGGGGCAAAACCATGCGCAAGGTCATCCTGCCGCAGGCGTTTAAACGTATTCTGCCGCCGCTCGGCAATAACGCGATTGCTATTGTGAAAGATTCTTCGCTGGCTTCGGCGATTGGCCTGGCCGATCTCGCCTACGCCGCGCGGACGGTTTCTGGCGCGTATGCCACTTATTGGGAACCGTATCTGGCTATCTCGATTATCTACTGGGTGCTGACGTTTATCTTGTCGCTGCTGGTTCAGCATATGGAAAAGAGGTTGAGCAAAAGTGATTCACATTGAAAATCTGCAAAAACGTTTTGGTGCGACTCACGTGCTGCGCGGGATCTCCTGCGAGATTAAGCCTCAGGAAGTGGTGTGCGTTATCGGCCCCTCCGGCTCGGGGAAAAGCACCTTTTTGCGCTGCCTGAATGCGCTGGAAACGCCCGATGACGGTAAAGTCTCGGTGAATGGTTTTGATATTCATGAGCCGAAAACCAACCTCAACAAAATGCGCGAAAGCGTCGGCATGGTGTTTCAGCGCTTTAATCTTTTCCCGCACATGACGGTGCTGGAAAACCTGATTATGGCACCCGTGTCGGTGAAAGGGCTGTCGCGCACTGAAGCGATTAGCCGTGCGGAAGTGCTGCTGCGGAAAGTCGGGCTGCTCGACAAAATCGACGCCTGGCCCGCCAGCCTTTCTGGCGGTCAGCAGCAGCGCGTAGCCATTGCCCGCTCTATGGCCATGGATCCTTCTATCATTCTTTTTGATGAACCGACATCCGCACTGGATCCTGAACTGGTGGGCGAAGTGCTGGACGTGATGAAAAATCTCGCGCAGGAAGGGATGACGATGGTGATCGTGACTCATGAAATGGGCTTTGCGCGGGAAGTAGCCGATCGCGTGCTGTTTATCGATCAGGGCATTATTCAGGAAGAGGGTACACCGGAGCAGATCTTTACCGCGCCGCAAAATCCACGCACGGCGGCGTTTCTGAGTAAAGTGTTGTGAGTTTCGCCCGGCCTCTGCCGGGCGTTATGTCAGTGCAGGCCAAACTCCGCCATTAACTGCTGGCGCAGTTCCACAAATGCGCCGTCGCTGCGTTCGCGCGGGCGGGGCAGATTCACATCGATAATCCTGATGGCGTTGCCTTTCTCTTTCGGCAAAATCAGCACCCGATCTGCCAGATAAATCGCTTCTTCCAGGTCGTGCGTCACCAGCACCATGGTGATATTTTCCGTGGCGCGGATGCGTTCCAGCTCTTCCTGCATGGTGATTTTTGTCATCGCGTCCAGCGCACCGAGTGGTTCATCCAGCAGCAGAATTTCCGGGTCGATCGCCAGGGCACGGGCGATGCCGACGCGCTGCGCCATGCCGCCGGAAAGCTGGCCGGGCAGGGCATTTTCATACTGGCTTAAACCGACCAGCTCAATAGATTGTTTCGCGCGAAGGCGCGCCTGCGTTTTTGACTTTCCCTGCACGTCCAGGCTGAAGCTGACGTTATCGAGCACCGATAGCCAGGGCAGCAGGCGAGGCTCCTGGAAAATGACCGCGCGTTCGCGGCTCATTCCCTGCACCGCGCGCCCGTCGATGACCACCTCTCCGGCATCAGGCTGCTCGAGCCCGGCAAGAATACGCAGCAGGGTGGTTTTCCCGCAGCCGCTGGGCCCGACGATAGCGATGCTCTGCCCGCTCTCAATATGCAGATTCAAATCGCGAAATACATCAAACGGCTGACCGTCGAGAGAGAACGCTTTATGCAGGCGGCGGATAGCGATATCACCGCGCGGTAAATCCGTATTTGGTATCGTCATGACGATCTCCTCAGACTTTTAACAGAATATCGCTGGTTTTCAGCTGATCTTTTTGCAGCACACCGCCGCGTTGCAGAACATCCAGCCAGAACTGCACGTCGTGATCTTCCGCCAGCCCGCCTTTACGCACGCCGTAGCCGGTGAAGTATTTCGCCAGCTCCGGATTTTCGCCGCGCTCTTTCAGCTTCTGCGCCAGAATTTCGCGCGTTTTCTCCGGGTTCTCGCGGGCAAAATCGAGCGCGCGTGCGGATTGCAGCACAAAGTCACGTGCCGCCTGCGGGTGCGCTTTTACGAAATCCGCGCGCAGAACGGTAAATCCACCGGCGATAGGGCCAAGCACCTCCGTGTCATTCAGAATCGGACGCAGGCCGCCGTGGCTGCGGGCCACGCCTTCAAAGGTGGTTTGCCAGTAGCCAAACGCGGCGACATCCACCTGGCCGGAACGCAGCGTTTGCTCAAGCTGCGGGCCCGGCACCGCCACCAGGCGTGCGGCTTTTTCCGGTAGCCCGGCTTTATGTAGCGCTTCGCGAACCGTGTAATCGAGATGTGCACCTAACGTATTGATAGCGATACTTTTCCCTGCCAAATCTTTCACTGATTTAATCGGGCTGTCTTCCCGAACATAGAAAATCGATTTGGTGGTGTTATCAATGCCGTTGGTTGGATAGGCCGCGACAAACTGATTGCCTCCGGCGATGGAGTTGATTACCGCAGGCGTGGCCGCAGAACCAATATCAATGCTGCCAGAAGCCAGCGCGAACAGCGACTCTGGCCCGCCGCTGGCGTAACCGGCACTTTTAAAGGTAATCCCCGTCCCTTTGAAATACCCTAACGCATCCGCCAGTTCATGGGCCGCAATGCCACCGTGGCTGGTCATATAGCGCATCGTGACTTCATCCTGCGCCTGTGCTGCGGAGGAAGCACCAAAAAGCATCAGCGTGGTCGCCCAAAAAAGCGGAAGAATTTTTTTCATGATCTGTTCCTGTCTGCGATGAGTGTTTTCTTATAGTGGGTGGTGCAAAACGTTATTGGTCACGCGGATTCCAGCGACACAGGCGGCGTTGCAGGAACACCAGAATGCTGTTGGCGAGCAGCCCGGCCAGCGCCAGCAGGAAGATGGCGGCAAACATCAGCGGGATCTGGAAATTGTACTGTGCGTTCATCACCTGGAAGCCAATTCCGCGATTTGCGCCAATCATCTCGGCGGCAATCAGCAGCAGCAGGGCGGTGGTGGCGGATAAACGCAGACCGACGAAAATGCCCGGAATTGAGGCCGGAACGATCACCCGGCGGAACAGCGTCAGTTCGCCTGCGCCGAAGGTGCGTGCCATCTCCAGCAACTTGCTATCGACCTGCTTCACGCCGCTAATGGTTGATAACAGCACCGGGAAGAGGGCGGCCCAGAAGATGACGAACACTTTCGACGTTTCGCCAAGGCCGAACAGCAGAATAAAGACCGGGTAGAGCGCCAGCGCGGAGGTCTGACGGAAAAGTTGCAGAATCGGATCCAGTGCGCGTTCAATCGGGCGAATTTGCCCCATAAACAGGCCCAGTGGAATACCGATAATCACTGCCGAGAAGAACGCCAGCCCGGCGCGTTGCAGGCTGATTGTGATATCGCCCAACAGCGCGCCAGAATGGACGCCGTTCCACAATGCCAGCACCACTTTATCGAGCGGTGGGATCACTGCCGGATTCAGCCAGCCGACGCTGCTGGCGACTTGCCACCCCGCGAAGAAAAGCATCAACAGGCCGTAGCGGGCGAAGAAATTCAGGCTGCGCGTTGACCAAAGCGCCGCGGTTTTCGCCGCCTTACGTGGGCGGGAGACGGTGGCCCCGGTGGAAGGATATAACATGCTCATGATTCACTCCTCAGGCGACTTTGGCGCGGTGCTGGGCGGCATGCCGATTCTCGGCAAACGGCAGCCCGAGGTTTTCGCGCAGCGTTGTCCCTTCGTACGCGGTGCGGAACAGCCCGCGCTGTTGCAGGATGGGCAGCACCAGTTCAATAAAGTCATCCAGCCCGCCCGGCAGCCACGGCGGCAGAATATTAAACCCGTCGGCGGCTTCGTTCTCGAACCATTCCTGGAGGGTATCCGCCACCTGTTCAGCGCTGCCGACGAGGGTAAAGTGACCGCGGGCGGTGGCGACCCACTGATAGAGCTCACGAATGGTGAAGTTGTTTTCATCGGCGATCTGGCGGATCAGCTCCGGGCGCGATTTCATCCCTTCCGTTACCGGCAGCGGCGGCAGCGGCCCATCGAGATCGTAGTCCGCCAGATTGATCGCTCCCCCGGCCAGTCCGTTCAACAAGGCGATACCGTCAGACTCGACAATCAGCGAGGTAATTTTGCGGTACTTTTCCTGCGCGTCTTCTTCTGTACGCCCGACAAACGGCGCGACGCCTGGCATGATCAACACATGGTCAGGATTACGGCCTGCCGCTCTGGCGCGTGCTTTGATATCGCGGTAGAACGCCTGCGCGGTGTGCAGATGCTGATGGGAAGTAAAAATCACCTCTGCGGTGGCGGCGGCCAGCGCGCGTCCGCTCTCGGATTGCCCGGCCTGGACAATTACCGGTTGCCCCTGCGGTGAGCGCGGCACGTTCAGCGGGCCTTTCACTTTGAAGAATTTTCCCCGGTGATGCGTGGCGTGTACCTTCTGCGCATCAAAGAAAACGCCGGAGGCTTTATCGCGGATGAATGCGTCGTCTTCGAAGCTGTCCCACAGTTTTTTCACCACCTCAACATGCTCTGCCGCGCGCTGGTAGCGATATTCATGGGGATGCTGCGTATCAAGATTAAAGTTGTGCGCGGCGGCATCGGTCGCGGTCGTCACCACGTTCCAGCCCACTCGGCCGCCGGAAATGAGATCCAGCGAGGCGAATTTGCGCGCCAGGTTGTAGGGTTCTTCATAAGTGGTGGAGGCGGTGGCGATAAAACCGATATTTTTGGTCAACGGGGCGAGGGCGCTGAATAAGGTGACGGGTTCAAAACCAGCCACTTTGGCGCTGCCGCCTTCGGTTCCGCCAGCGGCGGGAGCTGCCAGGCCATCCGCCAGAAAATAGGCGTCAAACAAGCCGCGCTCAGCCGTTTGTGCGAGCTGTTTATGAAATTCAAAGCTGGTTGCGCCATCTGCCGGCTGGTCCGGATGACGCCACGCCGCGATGTGTTGTCCACCGCCGGGCAGAAAAGCGCCGAGCTTTATCTGTTTAGTCATGTGCCTTACCTCCTGATGGGATACGGGATGTTCCGCCTGGAGGCCAGAATAGCGAGGGAGTTCCGCTAATTTGAAATAACAAATGTTGAATAGATTATCTGTTTTTTGATTATAGTTTGATGACGACAAGAGAATGCAGGCTGATATGAGCGAGTTTTGTATTAATTGTTAAGCTAAATTAGCAATAACTTTGCCTGTCATCGAGAGTACGACTAAGTAGGTAGATTATTATTTAGTTTTACCAATAGTTCCTCTTTTTAATTTGCGATAACATATAATCTGTGTTGCAGATGAGGATAAAATAACGCAGAAGAGCAATAATGGCTGGGTTTTACTGGATATGCCCGACATTTATAATTAAAATAATCGTGACAATCATAATTGCAGGATCTTCAATTCGCAACGAAATGAAGGGGGTGTATCATTGGGTAAAAGAGAGAAAAATAGAATCGAATCATGGATATATCCCTGCAATTATCAATAAAGTTTATTAACGAACTCATTAAAGTTGTCTCTCCAGAGTTAGTGAAACACATGGAGCGAACGGCTATCGTCGCAATGGAGCTTTGCGAGTATCTTGGGCTGAGTAAAGAGCAGCAGAAGAATCTCTACATTGCAGCATTACTCCATGATATCGGCGAGCTTATCGATATCCGTAGTCGCGAACACGGCGATTTTCATTCTAACAATGAATTACATCAGCGTTATTCTTATAACATGCTGAATGGCCTTGAAATTTTTGACAAGACAAAAGCAATTCTCTACACCCGTCGTCCCGGGTATGAAGACAACTATCGGCTGGAAAAATCTATTCTCTCTTTCTGCGATCGGTTTGAATACGATTTACGCCTGTACCCGGAAAACCTTGCGACCTGTAGTGAAGATATCTGCAACGGATTTGCTCAGCGTTACGCTGATTTTCCCGTTGAGTTTTATGATTTTCTGAAGGTTATCAGTCAGAGAGAATATTTTTGGTTTCGTTTGCAAACCGATAATATTCCTCGGGTTGTGAAGGTTATCTCTCCTATTAAAGTTATTCACCTGGATATCGATGACTTCCAGCAAATTTGTACGCTGATTGCCCGTATTGTTGACACTCACAGCGGGTTTACCGCTGCCCACAGCATGACTGTCGGGCTGGTGGCCCGCGAACTGGCTTATTACAGCGGAATGACCAGCCACGATCAGCAGCGAATTGAAATAGCCGGTTATCTTCACGACATCGGCAAACTGTATGTTCCTATCAGGCTGCTGGAGAAAAAAAGCGCGTTGTCGAGGAAAGAGTACAGCATGCTGAAAGAGCACAGTTATAAGACCGCAGAAATACTTAGCGTTGTGGCGGAATTAGGCGATATTGCTGCATGGGCGGCGAACCATCATGAACGTCTTGATGGTTCAGGATATCCTTATCATCTGAACCGTATTTATCTCGATATCCCCAGTCGTATTGTGGCGGTGGCAGACTTCTTCACCGCATTAACAGAAGTACGTCCATATCGTGGCCCACTGAGCATTCAGGATGCGCTGGACATTATGGATAAAGCCGTAGAGGACGGCTCAATTGACGGTGAAATCGTTGCGTTGCTGCATCAGCACAAAAACGCCTTTTACAGCATCGTAAACCAGGCTCGCGAAGGTGGCCGGGCGCTGGTGCGGGATGTGGCGTCTATTCCTTAGTGTTTCGGCTGCGATCGGCATAGATAACCAACCCAATCCCCGACAAGGTCACTGCGATAGAGATCAGCATACGGGCGGTGAGCGCTTCGCCCAGAAACACCATTCCACCTAACGCCGCCAGACAAGGAACGCTGAGTTGTAGCGTGCTTGCCGTCGCGGGGCTGAGCATTGGCAGCAGAGAATACCACAGCAAATAGGCAGCGCCTGACGCCAGTGCCCCCGAGGTGACCGCCAGCATCAATCCGCTCGCATCCATATGGGTTTGCATTCCGCTCAGCAGAAACACGACCAGCGCAATAGGCACGGCCAGAATAAAATTCCCGGCGGTGGCGGCGGCGGCATTTTGTACCCGTTTCCCGGTGATGCAGTACAGCCCCCAGGCGATGCCGGATACGATCATCATCAACGCCGCGGTGAGCGGGGGATGCGCTGCGCCAGGCAGCAGTAATAGCACCAGGCCCACCATGGCGGCAACGATGCCGACGGCTTTCAGCGGCATCAGGCGCTCGCCGCGCATGAAACCCCACCCGGTCATCACCAGTTGTACCGTGCCGAATAACAGCAGAGCCCCTATTGCCGCACCCATTGAGACATACGCAATCGAAAATGCGAAAACATAGAGCGCGAGCAGGCAGGCATTCAGCCCGTTAAATTCCGGTTTCTTTTTAAGGGCGGGAAGCTGCAGCAGAAGGAAAAGTGCAATCGCGCCGCTGAGCAGGCGCACGCTGCTGAAAGAGACCGCGTCCATATGCAGGCCCTTTAACGCCAGACGGCAAAGCAGGGAATTTGCCGCGAACGCGACCATCGCCAGAATAATTTTCAGCAGCACCGGTATTCCCCCTCTGTGTAAGCGCTCCATTCTACAGGCTCTGCTTCGTGCGTCATCCCTTTCATTACCCGGCTAATTATGCTTGATTGCTAATTTTTAATGAGTATAGTTCTCGTTCTCTTTATCGTTTGTGGTGAATTCTGACGCCCTTTATCGGACGTACAGGCAGATAAATAAGCATCGCCGCAAACGTCATCTTCAGCGTCTTTCACGAGCGAATTATGCACAACACAAAGGGTTTCACTTCTCCATTACGCAAAACGCTGTTGGCGTTAGCGATAGGCAGCGTAGCGCACTCCGCCAGCGCGGCAACCACCACCGACACTCCGGCTAAAAAAGCGCAGGAAGAGACGATGGTGGTTCAGGCCGTTGAGGGCAGCGATTTTAAACCGGGCGGCGACCAGCCGGTTCCGGCCTACCTTGACGGACAAATCGCCCACGGCGGGCGTCTGGGAATGCTGGGCGAGCAGAAAGCGATGGATGTGCCGTTTAACGTCATTGGCTACACCTCAAAATTGATGGCCGATCAACAGGCGAAAACCATCGCCGATGTGGTCAGCAATGATGCGGGCGTGCAGACGGTGCAGGGTTACGGTAACTTTGCTGAGACCTACCGTATTCGCGGCTTTAAGCTTGATGGCGATGACATGACCATGGGCGGCCTGGCCGGCGTGGTGCCACGTCAGGTCATGGATACCCAGATGCTGGAGCGCGTGGAAGTCTTTAAAGGCGCGAACGCCTTGCTGAATGGCGCGGCGAGCAGCGGTGTCGGTGGGATGATCAACCTTGAGCCTAAACGTGCCGAAGACACGCCAATTACTCGCGTGGGCGTGGACTACACCTCTGACTCGCAGGTAGGCGGTTCGCTGGATCTGGGGCGTCGCTTTGGGGATAACAACCAGTTTGGCGCACGCGTGAACGTGCTGCATCGCGAAGGGGAAGGGGCGGTCGATAACGATAAACGTCGCACCACGCTGGCTTCGGTGGGGCTGGACTATCGCGGCGACCGTTTCCGTTCATCGCTTGATTTCGGCTACCAGAAGAAAACCTTCCACGGCGGCACGATGGGCGTTAACGCCTCAGCGCTAAAAGGTTTTGTTCCTTCTGTACCTGATAACAGTAAAAATTATGGTCAGAAATGGGGCTACAGTGATATCGAGAATGAATTCGGTATGGCAAAGGCAGAATATGATCTGACAGATAGCTGGACCACCTATGCCGCTTTCGGGACACAGCACGGTCATGAGCAAGGCACCTATGGCGCGCCTAAGCTTTTCAATACCAACGGTGATGCAACCATTGGGCGAATGGATACTAATCGAATTATCGATAGTTACAGTGGCATGGGCGGCGTGCGCGGCAATTTTGACACGGGGCCTGTAACGCATCAGGTCAATATTGGCTACTCCGCGCTGCTTCGTAAAGATGCGACGGCATGGCGGATGTCGACGGATAACCCAACCGTCAATATTTATGATAACCACGATGTGGCGATGCCTGACAATACCATTTTTGGCGGTAATTATACTGACCCGCTGACCACCTCGCGCAGCCGCGTTCAGGGCTGGCTGTTCAGCGATACGCTGGGCTTCTTTGACGACAGCGTGCTGCTGACGGCGGCAACGCGCTACCAGAAAGTGGTGGTACGTAACTACAGCAATGCCACAGGCAATGAAGACCTTTCTGGTCGCTACACGGAAAGCCGCTGGACGCCGACCGTGGGCCTGGTCTACAAACCGTGGGAAGAAGTCTCGTTCTACGCTAACCATACCGAAGCCTTGCAACCGGGCTCCAACGCACCGAGTACCGCCGCCAACGCCGGGCAAAGCACCGGTATCGCACATTCCAAACAGAATGAGCTGGGCGTGAAGGTGGATTACGGCAACGTCGGCGGCTCGCTGGCGCTGTTTGAAATCAAAAAACCGAACGCTATTTCCGATGCGCAGAATTATTACAAAATGGACGGCGAGCAGCGCAACCGTGGCGTTGAGTTAAACGTTTTCGGCGAACCGATGCTGGGCCTGCGCCTGAACGGCAGCACCCAGTGGTTGAACGCGGAACAGCGTAAAACCGCCAATGGCGCAACCGATGGCAAAGATGCCGTAGGCGTAGCGAACTTCTACATGGTGCTGGGCGCTGAGTACGATATCAAACCGGTGGAGGGCTTAACCGCCACCGCACGCGTCAATCATACAGGCTCGCAGTATGCCGATGCGGCAAACACCAAAAAACTGGATAGCTATACCACCCTCGACCTCGGGATGCGTTATCGCATGCGCCTGAACGCCGATCAGAACGAAATGGTCTGGCGTGTCGGTGTGACCAATGTGACCAACGAGAAGTACTGGTCTGGCGTGGATGATACCGGCGTTTACCTGTTCCAGGGTGAACCAAGAACGCTGAAAGTATCGATGACGTACGACTTCTAATCAGATTGCTGACAACGTGCGCTTTGTTCTTGCCGGATGCGGCGTAAACGCCTTATCCGGCCTACAAGATGTTGCGAATTCAATCTATTGCAGGCGCCCTGTAGGCCTGATAAGCGTAGCGCATCAGGCAATTTTGCGTTTGTCATCACTCTCCTGATGTCGCTATTTTCTGCTTCTACGCCCCGGTAAGCCTGGCTTATCGGGGCGTTTCATTAATTACCGCTCTGAATGTATTGCCTTGCGACATCGGCATTGAAGTGTTAAAAGATGCGCCTTCATAAAAAAGCTACAGGGGTTTGACGTGAAAGACACGTCCTCAGCATCCGGGAGTATTCAGGATGCTTCGTCGGAACAGGTTCCGACGCTGCAACGCGGCTTACAAAACCGACATATTCAATTGATTGCCCTCGGCGGCGCGATTGGCACCGGTCTGTTTCTCGGCATTGGCCCGGCGATTCAGATGGCGGGCCCCGCGGTGCTGCTGGGCTATGGCGTTGCCGGGATTATCGCATTTCTGATCATGCGCCAGCTCGGCGAAATGGTTGTGGAAGAGCCGGTATCCGGGTCATTTGCTCACTTCGCCTACAAGTACTGGGGGCCGTTTGCGGGCTTCCTCTCCGGCTGGAACTACTGGGTAATGTTCGTATTGGTTGGCATGGCGGAACTCACCGCCGCGGGCATCTATATGCAGTACTGGCTACCGGATGTGCCCACCTGGATCTGGGCGGCGGGCTTCTTTGTGCTGATTAACGCCGTCAACCTGGTAAACGTTCGCTTATATGGCGAAACGGAGTTCTGGTTTGCGCTAATTAAGGTGCTGGCCATCATCGGTATGATCGGTTTCGGTCTGTGGATGTTGTTCACCGATCACGGCGGCGATCGCGCCAGCATTGATAATCTGTGGCGCTACAACGGTTTCTTCGCCACAGGCTGGAATGGGCTGATTACCTCGCTGGCAGTGATTATGTTCTCCTTCGGCGGGCTGGAGCTGATTGGTATTACCGCCGCAGAAGCGCGTAACCCGGAAACCACCATTCCAAAAGCGGTTAATCAGGTGGTGTACCGTATTCTGCTGTTTTATATCGGTTCGCTGGTGGTTCTGCTGGCGCTTTACCCATGGGTAGAGATCAAGTCCGACAGCAGCCCGTTTGTGATGATTTTCCATAATCTGGACAGCAACATCGTGGCATCGGCGCTGAACTTCGTGATTCTGGTAGCTTCACTTTCGGTGTACAACAGCGGCGTATACTCCAACAGCCGTATGCTGTTTGGTCTTTCCGTGCAGGGCAACGCGCCGAAATTCCTCACCAAAGTCAGCCGTCGCGGCGTACCGGTGAATTCACTGCTGCTTTCCGGGGCGATCACCTCGCTGGTGGTGCTGGTGAACTATCTGTTGCCAAAAGAGGCCTTCGGCCTGCTGATGGCGCTGGTTGTCGCCACGCTGCTGCTCAACTGGGTGATGATCTGCATGGCGCACCTGAAGTTCCGCGCAGCGATGCGTCGTAAAGGCCGTGAGCCGAAGTTCAAAGCGCTGCTGTCGCCTGCAAGCAACTATATCTGCATCGCCTTCCTGCTGATGATCCTCGGCCTGATGTGTACCATGGATGGCATGCGCCTGTCGGCAATTCTGCTGCCGGTGTGGGTGGTGTTCCTGTTTATTGCGTTTAAGACGTTGCGGCGTAAAGGGTAAAACTCGGTAGGCGAAAACTTTCTGTTTTCGTGCACGCATTTTTGCCCGGTGGCGCTGCGCTTACCGGGCCTACAGGAATGTTCCCGTAGGCCCGGTAAGACCTGTGCGCTGTCATCCTTCCAGGACGGTGCAAACATGATGTATATCATTGACGCAATTATGAAAAGCCATCAGCAACAACGTTGGGTACGCGTGGTGGATTAAGCGTTTGCCCGGTTCGCCGGGCGGCGTTTTTGTGATAGCCTGCACCCAACGCGTTAATAGCAGGATATCTCCTTCCTATGTCCATTCAGAAAATTGCGCGGCTGGCCGGTGTGTCGGTCGCCACGGTGTCGCGCGTGCTGAACAACAGCGATACCGTAAAGCCGAAAAACCGCGAGCGGGTACTGCAGGCGATTAAAGAGAGCAACTACCAGCCAAACCTGCTGGCGCGTCAGCTTCGCACGGCGCGCAGTTCGATGATCCTCGTGATGGTTTCTAACATCGCTAACCCGTTTTGCGCCGAAGTGGTGAAGGGCATTGAAGAACAGGCCGAGAAAAAAGGTTATCGCATTCTGCTGTGCCATTCCGGTTCGGATATCGAGCGTTCGAAATCCGGTTTGCGCTTGCTGACTGGTAAGATGGTTGACGGCATT
The DNA here is from genome assembly GCA_003315335.1 of Pseudocitrobacter faecalis. Taxonomy (GTDB): domain Bacteria; phylum Pseudomonadota; class Gammaproteobacteria; order Enterobacterales; family Enterobacteriaceae; genus Pseudocitrobacter; species Pseudocitrobacter faecalis. The sequence goes on along the minus strand of QNRL01000002.1, from coordinate 505,181 downwards.
ATCACCATGGATGCATTCAGCAAGTTGCCGGAGCTAAAGACCTTTATCGGTGATGCGCCGTGGGTGCAATGTGCGGAGTATGCCGATACCGGCTCGGTTTCCTGTGTGGGAATTAACGATGTCGAGGCTGCGCAGCATGTGGTGAGTTATCTGGCCGACAAGGGTCGAAAGCGCATTGCGTTGATTAACCACGACCTGAGCTATAAATATGCCCGCCTGCGCGAGCGAGGCTACAAAAGCGTGCTGCATGTGCGCGAACTGGACTATCACTCCGTGGAGTACGCGGCCGAGCTGAGTTCTGCGGCGGGGAAAGCGGCAATGGAAAAATTGCTGGCGCAACAGCCGAGGCCGGATGCGGTGTTCGCCGTTTCTGATACCCTGGCCGCCGGGGCAATGCGCGCGATTGAACAGGCGGGGTTGAACGTTCCGCAGGATATCGCCGTAGTGGGATTCGATGGTACCGAGCTTGCGGAGATGGTCTCTCCGCAACTGACAACGGTGCAACAGCCTTCACGCGAGATAGGCGCGAAAGCGGTAGAACTGCTACTGAATAAAATTGACAACCCGGCCTCTGTGGCCGAGCGAGTGATGATGGACTGGCGCTTTATTTCGCGCGCCAGTGCCTGATTATTGCGCTTGAATGGCGCCTGCCAGTGAACGAATATCGTTCCCGGTAGGCGACTGATATACGCGCAGGCCAAACTCTTCCACTACTGCAAAAATATGGTCGAAGATATCCGCCTGAATGCTTTCATATTCCGCCCAGACTACCGTATTGGTAAAGCAATATATCTCCATCGGCAGGCCGTTATTATCTGGCGCAAGCTGGCGAACCATCAACGTCATATCTTTACGAATACGTGGGTGGTTACGTAAATATTCGTTGAGATACGCGCGGAACGTGCCGACGTTAGTCATTTTACGCAGATTCAGTACCGATGCTTCGCTGCCGTGCTCGCGGTTCCATTCATCAATTTCCTGATGGCGCGAATTCATATAAGGTTTAAGCAATTTGGCCTGAATCAGACGCTGCTGTTCCTGCTCATCGAGAAAATGCACGCTGGTGGTGTCGATATTAATGCTGCGCTTAATTCGACGCCCACCGGATGCAGACATACCGCTCCAGTTTTTAAAAGAGTCAGAGACCAGCGACCAGGTAGGAATGGTGGTAATGGTGTTATCCCAGTTACGCACTTTTACGGTGGTCAGGCCGATATCCGTGACCGCGCCGTCAGCGCCATATTTCGGCATCTCCAGCCAGTCACCAAGCTTCAGCATATCGTTGGCTGAAAGCTGAATACCGGCGACCAGGCCAAGAATCGGGTCTTTAAACACCAGCATCAGCACGGCGGCCATCGCGCCAAGGCCACTAATCAGAATCGCCGGTGATTGCCCCAGTAGCAGAGAAATAATCAGAATACCGACCAGGATGGCACTGACTAATTTCACCCCCTGGAATATACCTTTGAGCGGTAACTGAGACGCAGCGGAAAATTTCTGGCTGAGATTAAAGATAACATCTAATAATGAGAAGAAAGACAACAGGGCATAAAGCATGACCCACAGTTGAGCGCAGGTTGTTAGAATTTGCGCCGCATCGCTGCCTTTTTGTAGCCATAAGACGGCCTGCACGTTGACGATAATCCCTTGCAGGGTAAACGCCAGTCGATGGAAAAGTTTATTTTGGGTAATGATTTGCAGCCATAATTTGCTGCTGGCCTGTGCGCGTCGCTCAAAAGTCCGTAGCACAATACGGTGCAGGATAATATGTACGACAATTGCGGTAAGTAAAATAATACCAAAGATAATCACCAGGGAACTGGTGTGATTAATTTCGATGCCGAGTTCTTCGACCTGAGCTATCAATTCCTGCATAACATCTCCTTTATAACCAGTGCCTATAATGGCGGCTGGGGGGATATTATGCAAATTGGGTGCGGTGCGGTCTGGTGCCCTCACCCCGGCCCTCTCCCACAGGGAGAGGGAGAAAACCAGCAGCAAAATTTAACCTGGCGCGATCGGTTCCCTCTCCCTGTGGGAGAGGGCTAGGGTGAGGGGGATAAATTAAATCTCAGTCAAGATTTCTGACAGCGGCAGACGCGATTTCGGCAGAGCAGCGTTGAAATCTTCCACGCTGTGATGACCCACTGGCACGACCACCAGGCTGGTGAAGCCTTTCTCTTTCAGGCCAAATTCGGCGTCGAGCACGGCGGCGTCGAAACCTTCAATCGGTACCGCATCCAGGCCCATAGCGCCGACGCCCAGCAGGAAGTTACCGACATTCAGGTAAACCTGTTTTGCCATCCACTGATCGTCATCTTTCAGATCCTTGCGGTGCATATCAGCAAAGAACGTACGGCCTTTGTGGTTAGCGGCTTTCGCTTCCGGAGTGGCAAAGCGGCCATCGGCCTCTTCCTGATCGACCACTTTCTCAAGCCATGCGTCATCCATCGCGGTTTTGGCGCAGAAGACCACCACGTGAGAGGCGTCCAGCATTTTACGTTCGTTGAAGACGTAGTTCCCGGCTGCAGATTTCGCCACGCGTGCTTTGCCTTCATCGCTGCTGGCAACGATAAAGTGCCACGGCTGAGAGTTGGTGCTGGACGGGCTGAATTGCAGCAGCGTCTTCAGGTTGTCTGCCTGCTCAGCGGTCAGTTTTTTGCTGGCGTCGAAGGCTTTAGTGGAATAGCGCTTTTTGGCAACGGAAATGATATCCATAACAACTCCTGAATGATAAAAAGCACCGCGCAAACGGTGCGTTAAGTCGGAAAAGGGTACAGCGCAGAAGGCGATTTGAGAAGTGTGAAAAATGCGATAACAGTTATTGATAAAAACGGAAAATCATTGAGGACGAAACCGTTTTTGCTCGCGTTTTGGCAACTTATCAACAACGCGCTCCCATGAATCGGCAATCAGCGATTCCAGTAACTCAGGCGTAATATCATCACCCGGATAGACGGAGATCCAGTGCTTTTTATTCATATGGTATCCCGGTTTGATGCTGGGATAGATAGCCTGATTGAGCAGCGAAATTTCCGGATCTGACTTGAGATTGACAACGGGCAAGCCGCGAGTCCACAGGTTGATCATAAAGATTTTTCCGCCGATACAGAACACATCGTACTCCGGGCCAAAAGGCCAGGTCAGCTCGGCAAACGGCATCTCCAGCGCCAGGCGTTTTGCACAGGCGTGTAATGTTTCACTGTCCATCGCTCCTCCGTTGTGCAAAACGGGAACGGCGGCACCGTTCCCGTCAGGCTTACAGTGATTTTGCCAGACGATCGACCGCCTCAACCAACCCTTCGTGAGAAACGGTGGAGTAAGAGAGACGCAGCGTCGTGACGTCAGGCGCATCGTTATAAAACGCTTCGCCCGGCACAAAGACCACGCGGTTTTCCAGCGTCTTTTTCAGCCATTCGGTAGCATTGAACGGGTAGCGGAAATGGGCCCACAGGAACATCCCGCCTTTCGGGCGGCTGAAAGCAAGATGATCGCCCAGTTTGGCTTCCAGCGCACTCGCCAGCGTTTCGCATTTTTTACGATAATCTTCGCGGATCAGCGCAATTTGTGCGGGCAGACGATTTAGAGAAAGATACTGTGCCGTGATTTGCTGCGACAGGGTGCTGGTATGCAGATCGGTCGCCTGTTTCACGATAATGGCTTTGTTTGCCAGCCATTCCGGCATCACCAGCCAGCCCACGCGCATCCCCGGCGCCAGAATTTTGGAGAAGGTTGAGGTATAGATGACCTGGTCGGTGCAGCCGAGCGCCATCGCGTGTTGATAAAGCGGCTGCGGGCGTTCATCCGTAAAGCTGATTTCACCGTAAGGGTCGTCTTCAACGATGATAAAGCCGTGCTGTTTTGCCAGCTCGACCAGACGACGGCGGCGCGGTTCGCTGAGCGTCTTGCCGCCAGGGTTGCCAAAGGTAGGAACCAGATACACTACTTTAACCGGGCTGGTCTGCACTAAATCGGCCAGTTGTTCCACCAGCATGCCGTCTTCGTCAGTGTCGACGCTCTGAATGTTGGCCTGCGCCAGCTGGAAAACCTGCAATGCCGCCAGATAAGTTGGGCGCTCGACGACCACCACATCGCCAGGGTTAAGGAGCGTGCGGGCAACAATATCCAGCGACTGCTGAGAGCCGGACGTGATGTAAACCTGTGACGCGTCACAGGCCACGCCGCGCGCGCGACAAATATCGGCAATCGCCTGACGCAGCGGCGGGTAACCTTCGCTCAGGCTGTACTGCATCGCCTCCTGAAATTGTGACGCCATAACCTGCTGTACCGCGAGCTGAATACCTTCGTTATCAAACAGTTCTGGCGCAGGAATACCACCGCCAAGCGAGATAACGCCGGGCAGTTTGCTGTGTTTGAGGAGTTCGCGGACGGCGGAAGGTTTCAGCCCTGTGGCGCGCGATGCCAGCTGATGTTCGAACATAATGACCCTGATTTCATGATGATGAGAAGAGGGTCTACTATAAAACAGTCTGCCGTAGAATGGCCGCAGCTTTTTAATTTTCAGAATATCGTGCTGTCAACATGGGGGAATCCGCTACCGGACGGATAGCGTTAAGGCTTTTCCTCGGCCAGAGCGCGCCACATTGCTTCAAAGCCCAGCGCTTTGAGTTTATCCGCACGCGCGGGCTGTTGGCTGGCGAATTCAATGGTGGCTTCCGCAAGCGAAAGGAACAGCGCGTCGCCAAAGGTTTCGAACTCGCCGGACAGATACACCGGGCGCACAGAACGTTGGCACAGGCGGTTGAGTTCCGGGAACATCTCTTTTACCTGCTGTTTTGTCGCTTCGGTGATCTTCTCGCTCATGGACATACGGCGCATCGCGCGGTTGCCGACCGGATTACGTACGCCCCAGTCGATGTAACTGTTCCAGATGCTGTGAATCACCTCTTTCGGGGCTTCAGAATTGCTGAGCCCGGCAATCATCGCCTGGCAAAGGTCGTATTTCAGATGCAGGTAAAGCGCATTAAGCAGATCGTCTTTGGTGGCAAAATAGCGGAACAGGGTGCCTTCTGCGACCCCCGCGTTGCGGGCGATTAGCGCCGTCGAGGCGGCAATGCCGGATTGGGCAAAAGCCACCGTTGCGGCATCCAGTAACGCCTGCTTTTTATCTTCACTCTTGGGACGAGCCACTACACTTTACCTCACTGCGTTCAAAAGAAGAGATTGAAACACGCAACCCGGCCTCACTTCAACGAGACAGGTCAAAATTCGAAAATCGGCTTGACGATTTTTTCTCCCTCTCTCTATAATGAGTGCCTACTCACTCATAATCAAGTTTTTCACGCTGCTTCAGGATGAGGCATCTGTCTGGTCAGGAAATGAAACCTTTCATCATCAGTGTGGTTGTCATCATGCTTATTGCGTCCGCAGCGAGTCTGCCTTTTGTTCTGAATGCCGGTTTCGGCCAGGCTCCGCAGGGGGCTGAGAAGAGCCGGGTAGAGGCGTCGCCAAACTACCGTGACGGTGTATTCCATAATCAGTTGCCGACGCCGGGGTTTACCAGCGATAAAAACATGCTGGTGGCCTGGTGGGAGTTTCTGACGGTCAAACGCGAGAACGCGCGCCCGGCACAACCGCTGCCGATGGTCGCGACCGATCTGGCAAACATTCCGTTGCAGGAAGAGGTTACGATTTGGCTGGGTCATTCATCGTGGTATCTGCAACTGGCGGGGAAACGCATTCTGATTGATCCGGTGTTCAGCAACTACGCCGCGCCGTTCTCGTTTCTGAATAAAGCATTTGCCGGGGATTATCCCTGGCACGCGAAAAACATGCCGGAAATCGATCTGCTGATTATCTCGCACGATCATTACGACCATCTGGATTACGCGACGATTAAGGCGCTGATCCCGAAGGTAAAAAGGGCGGTGGTGCCGCTGGGCGTGGGGTCGCATCTGCGTTACTGGGGAATGAATGACGAGCGGGTGACCGAGGCAGACTGGCAGGAAGAGGTTGAAATCAGCCCGTCGCTGAGCGTACACGTGCTGCCCGCGAGGCATTTCTCCGGGCGCGGCATCAAGCGCAACCAGACCCTGTGGGCCAGCTTTATGTTCGTCACGCCGCAGCGAAAAATTTACTACAGCGGTGACTCCGGCTATGGGCCGCACTTCAAAGCCATTGGTGAGCAGTTTGGTTTTGTCGATGTCGCGATTCTGGAAAATGGTCAGTATGACCAGGACTGGCGCTATATCCATATGCACCCTGAAGAGACCGCTCAGGCCGCCGTCGACCTGCATGCCGCTGCTGTGCTGCCGGGCCACTCCGGGCGCTTTGTGCTGGCAAAACACACGTGGGATGACCCGTATAAACGGCTTGCTCAGGCCAGCAAGGGTAAGGCTTATCGTCTGCTGACACCGATGCAGGGCGAGCCCGTAGCGCTTGCCGACCGTACACAGCAATTCCGGGCCTGGTGGGAATAATCACCAGCAGTAATAAAAAAGAGAAGGAGAGGGAAGCATGACTATTTCCGCTCAGGTTATCGACACTATCGTTGAGTGGATCGATGACAACCTGCACCAACCGCTTCGCATTGACGATATCGCACGTCACGCGGGCTACTCGAAATGGCATCTGCAACGGCTCTTTTTGCAGTACAAAGGCGAGAGTCTGGGGCGCTATATCCGCCAGCGCAAACTCAGCCTGGCGGCGCAGGAGCTGCGCACGACCAACCAGCGCGTGTATGACATTTGTCTGAAATATGGCTTTGATTCACAGCAGACATTTACCCGCGTCTTCACCCGGACGTTTAACCAGTCGCCGGGAGCGTATCGTCGGGAGAATTTTTGTAGTCAGATGCATTAGGGCGGGGCGGCGGCCTGTTCCCCCTCACCCTGTCCCTCTCCCACAGGGAGAGGGGACCGATGGTGCCAGTGGTGAGGTATGTGCGGTTTTCTCCCTCTCCCGCAGGGAGATGGAACCGATTGTGCTGGTGGTGAGGCATGTGCGGTTTTCTCCCTCTCCCCGTGGGAGAGGGCCGGGGTGAGGGGAGAGGCAACGGTCACCCAGCCCCATCTCATCTATTGAAAACAATTCCCATTTGCATTAGCGTTGTTAACAAATTTCAACGGGAATGTGTGTTCGATGAAACTGGCGTGGAGTGGATTACTGATTGGGCTGACGGCGCTGCCTGCCTCGGCGATGGAGTGTGAAACCTCTCCCAACCGGGGCGAGCAGAAGGGGAAATTTGATGCCAGCGGCGAGGTTTGTTTTACTCTGCCAGCGCTGGGCGAAAATTATGTCTCGGCGCGCTTATCGGGCGTGACCGATGCGCAGTTACTGGATGAGCAAAACCGCGCCATCCGCACGCTGGTTTCCGGTGGCCCGACGGATGGGCAGCATATGTTGCTGTTTTCTCTGCCGGTTAAGCAGGCCTCTTCACTGGTATTACACGGTGAAGCGGGCTCGGCCTGGCATTTCCAGTGGCAAATCAATGAAACTCACGCGCTGGCGGTGGAAGAGCAGCAATCGCCCGCCAGCCCGCAACTGCAAAAACTCGCACGTGAACTTGCCGCCGGTGGGAATACTGACGCGTTCTGGCTGGCGCGTCAGCAGGAAGGAACCCCGATGGTAGAGCCCGTCGACGCGCAGCATAAACGGGTGACCTTCCTGTGGCGCGGCGCGCGCAGCAATGTTTATCTTCTGGGCTCGCCCGGTGGCGATCATGATGCGCTGTTTCGCTTAGGGCAGTCGGACGTCTGGTTTCGCAGTTATGTCGTGCCTGCCGATACGCTGATGCAATATAAACTCGCCCCGGATGTGCCTAAAGTCGCGGGCAGTTTGCGCGAGCAACAGCGCGCTATTCAGGTCAGTGCGCAGGCCGATCCGCTTAACCCGCTGACGCTGAGCCCTTTGACGCTCGATCGCTGGAACCGCTTTTCTCTACTGGCGCTGCCAGCTTCCCGTTACTTCTCCGCACAACGCATGGCGCAGCCGATCCGCTACGGTAGCCTGACGCGCCATACGTTGAGTAGCCACCATCTTGGCAACAGCCGCGAAATCAAAATCTATCGCCCCCGCGTCGCGCAGCCCGCGCGATGGACGATGGTTATGTTTGATGGGCAAAACTGGCAGGATGAGTATCGCACCGCTAACGTGCTGGATGGCCTGATTGCTCGCCATCTGCTGCCGCCAATCAATATTGTTTTCATTGATAGCCTGGACCACGCAAGACGCGGAAAAGAGCTGCCGCCGAATCCTCATTTTGCGGATTTTATGGCCCATGAGCTGGTGCCATTCCTGCAACAGCAAGGCATTACGCTAACGCGGCAGAAGACGATTCTGGCCGGGTCGAGCTACGGCGGGCTGGCTTCTTCGTGGGTGGCGCTGCGCTATCCGCGTCTGTTTGGCAATGTGTTGAGCCTGTCGGGCTCCTATTGGTGGGCGCCGAAAGGCGAGCCGGTGAACTGGCTTGCCCGGCAATACGCGCAGTCGCCGCGCTACCCATTACGCTTCTGGTTACAGGCCGGGCAGTTTGAGAGCAGCGGGCCCGGCGGTGGCAACTATCGCCACACGCTGGCGTTTGAGCAGGTGCTGCGTGGGAAAGGGTATCCAGTGAGTTTTCATGCCTCATCCAGCGGCCATGATTACGCCGGATGGAGTGAAGCGCTGGTGCTGGGGCTGCGCGATTTAACCGGCTTAGCGCACGGCAAACCAGCGGCGCCATACGTAGCGCAGAACAAAGTACTCTACAGCGCCAAGCACTAAAAACCACAGACAAAACAGCAGGGTATAAAGCTGGTCGAGATCCATCAGATGGAAGGCCTCGACCAGTTTTTGCGCCAGCGTTAAGCCGAGAGAGGGCGCCGGTAGCAGCAGGCAAGAGAGTAGCGCCATAAGCAAAATACCGGCGGCAGAAATCAGGGTTTCGAGCGGGTGTTTCATGCGATGTTAATCTTAGGTTAAAAACTATATTTTCCGGCAATAGGCGGCATAACGCAATGATTCTGTGTAAACATATTTTGGAAAATAAAAAACAGCCGCTACGTATTAATTCGTAGATGAATTAAATAAATACTCTGGGTTTAAATGAACGCTAATTTACGTAAATAATCGTCATGTTTAACCCAGTAGTTTTACAAATGTATAAGTGCTGTAGCCAATCAGCGTTGCAACGATGATTGCAGCGGCGATGTACAGCGCCAGGCGGCGTCCGCGGTAGATTCCGAACATAATTTACCTCGTTTAGTTTGAGTTTAAGAACATTCTGTAATATTAATATTATTAAATCAACTGGCATCATCTTTGAATTTTAATGGATATCGAATATTGCGTGAGATCAATTTTTTCATCCGCAAGGATTAATAATTATTAAAACGTCTTAGCCTTGGCCAGAAATGATTTCAGGCCTTCCGTATACAGGAATTTAGAAGGAAATTTATCGTGTCTAAAATGATGAACCCGCAGAACATACCGCCAACGGGCGGTAACACCCACCGGCAGGCTTATCAGCAAACCCTTGCCCAGATCCTTGAGCAAAAGCAAACCCAGCCGGAAGGTCTGAGCCGGGTTGAAGCCGCCGCTCGCTTGCAGAAGCTCGGCCCTAATGCGCTGCCGCAGAAGAAAGGTAAGCCCGCGTGGCTGCGCTTCCTCGCGCACTTCAACGACGTCCTGATCTACATCCTGCTGGCCGCTGCTGTGATGACGGCGGTGATGGGCCATTGGGTCGATACCGCTGTGATTCTCGGCGTTACGGTGATTAACGCGCTAATTGGTTATATCCAGGAGAGCAACGCGGAGAAATCGCTGCAAAGCATTCGCAACATGCTCTCCAGCGACGCTCAGGTGATCCGCGACGGCAAACACGCTACGATCCCGACCACCGATTTGGTGCCAGGTGATATCGTAGTGTTGCGCGCGGGCGACCGTATCCCGGCGGATATGCGCCTGATTGAAGCGCATAACCTGCGCGTGGAAGAGGCGATTCTCACCGGTGAGTCGACGGTTGTCGATAAGCACACCGACGCGCTGACCGGCGACCTGCCGCTGGGCGATCGCACCAATATGCTGTTCTCCGGCACCACCGTGAGCGCGGGCGGCGGCGTAGGTGTGGTGGTGGCTACCGGGCAGGCGACAGAGCTTGGCCGCATCAACCAGATGATGGCTGATGTCGAAACTAACCGTACGCCGCTGCTGGTGCAGATGGACAAACTTGGTAAAGCGATTTTCGTCATTATTCTGGCGATGATGGCGGTACTGTTCGTGTTCAGCGTGCTGCTGCGCGATATGCCGATGGGCGAATTGCTGCTGTCGCTGATTAGCCTGGCTGTCGCGGCGGTACCCGAGGGTTTACCGGCGATTATCTCGATTATCCTCTCGTTGGGCGTACAGGCGATGGCGCGTAAGCGGGCGATTATTCGTAAGCTGCCAACCGTTGAGACGCTGGGCGCGATGACCGTGGTGTGCTCCGATAAAACCGGCACCCTGACCATGAACGAGATGACCGTGAAAGCGGTGATCACCGCCGATAGCTGCTACCGCGTGGACGGCGACAGCTACGAGCCGGTTGGCAATCTCTACCTTGAGGGCAGCAATGAGCCGATAAAAGTTCAGCCTTATACGGTGCTGGAAAAATACCTGCGCACGATTGATCTCTGTAACGATAGCCAACTGGTACGCAATGAGCTGGGCCACTGGGGAATTACCGGTGGGCCGACCGAAGGCGCACTGAAGGTTCTGGCAACGAAAGCGTCGCTGGAGCCGGTGACCACGGAACTGGTGGCGAAGATCCCGTTTGATTCCCAGTACAAGTACATGGCAACGCACTACAAGCTGGATGCGGAAGAGTGGGTGATGGTTACTGGTGCGCCGGATGTACTCTTTGCGCTGTGTGAGCAGCAGCAGACCGCACGTGGCCTGGCGACATTCGACCGCGCCTACTGGGAGTCCGAGATGGAGCGCTTTGCCCGTCAGGGCCTGCGTATGGTGGCGGCGGCTATTAAACCCGCTGATATCGGCGCGACCACGCTGGATCACAGCGACCTCCAGCAGGGGCTTATCTTCCTTGGTATCGCCGGGATGATGGACCCGCCACGCCCGGAAGCGGTCGATGCGATCCACACCTGCCAGACGGCAGGGATCCGTGTGAAAATGATCACTGGCGATCACCCGCAAACGGCGATGAGCATTGGTCAGATGCTAGGGATCCACAATGCGACCGAAGCGATGACCGGCTACCAGCTGGAGCACATGGATGACGACGAGCTGGCGAAAGCGGCGGTGGAGTATGACATCTTTGCCCGCACCAGCCCGGAGCATAAACTGCGTCTGGTTAAAGCGTTGCAGAAGAACGGTGAAGTGGTCGGGATGACCGGCGACGGTGTGAACGACGCGCCAGCGCTGCGTCAGGCTGACGTCGGCATTGCGATGGGGATTAAAGGCACCGAAGTCACCAAAGAGGCGGCGGACATGGTGCTGACCGACGATAACTTCGCCACCATCGCCAGCTCGGTAAAAGAGGGGCGTCGGGTGTACGACAACCTGAAGAAGACGATCCTCTTTATCATGCCAACCAACCTGGCGCAGGGTTTGTTGGTGGTGATTGCCCTGCTGGCAGGGAATATGATCCCGCTGACGCCGGTGCTGATTTTGTGGATGAACATGGCGACCTCCGCGACGCTCTCTTTCGGCCTGGCCTTCGAAGCCGCCGAGCGTAACGTGATGAATCGCCCGCCGCGTAAAACCGGCCAGCACGTCATGGACGCGTTTGCGGTCTGGCGTGTGGCGTTTGTCGGCTCGATGATTGCCATCAGCGCCTTCATTCTGGAAGCCTGGCTGGCGCCACGCGGCCACAGCGCAGAGTTTGTCCGTACCGTGCTGTTGCAGATGCTGGTGACCGCGCAGTGGTTGTACATGATTAACTGTCGCAACACCGATGGTTTCTCTATCAACCGCGGCCTGCTGAAGAACAAAGGTATCTGGATGGTGACGGGCGTTCTGTTGCTGCTCCAGCTGGCGATTATCTATCTGCCGGTGATGCAGATGATGTTCGGTACCGAAGCGCTGCCTGCTCGCTACTGGTTCGTGACGCTGGCGATGGGGGCGGTGATGTTCTTCATCGTCGAGATAGAGAAGCGCCTGACGCGGAGATTCCGCAAGGCTGCTTAATTGAAAAAAGGCCCGGTGGCGCGTCGCTTACCGGGCCTGTTTACTTGTAGGCCGGATAAGGCGTAGCCGCCATCCGGCAATGCTCAGGAAGACGTTTTACTCTCCACCGTAATCATGGTGACAAACGGATGATACTGCCACGGTACCGAATTTCCCTTCTGATACATCTTCGAAATCGTGCCATCAAGATACAGCATCTGCTTGATATCCAGCTTTGACTGCGCATAGCAGGCGAAATCATAAAAATTGGTTTCTTTGGCGCTCAGCATAAACACCACGCGGCCCTGACGGTTAATGCCCACCGCATTACGTAATTTTCGCGAACTGGCCGACGGCTTTAGACGCCAGTTGATGATGCCGTTTTCAATCAGCATCGGGCCGGACTGCACTGCGTATTCCATCCCTTTGGTGCTTTTTAGCGCATCGAGCGTCACGATGCCTGCTTTTTGATTCTTGAGATAAAACACGCCGCCCGGGCGAATAAAGAAGTTGCCGCCGCCGGAGGCGCGGTTAATCGGCGCCAGCTTTTTCCCCTTTTCGATATAGAGCCCCAGTGGCGCATAATCTTTGCCATAAATCCCGCCGTTCATCGCCATCAGCACCTGCCCGTTGCCGTTGATATCCGCCAGCAGCGAATAGAGCGAACCCCAGGCTTTGCCATCCTTTTTCTTCCAGCGCAGGGTGATATTTTCTTGTTGCAGATCGACTTCATAGCTTTGAAGCTTAAGTGACGGGTCGGTCAGCGTGCAGGCGGCATGGGCGAACGGCGTTAGCGCAAGCAGAGCGGGCAACAGCCAAAGACGCAGCATATCTTCGTTCCTTGTGCGATGAGCGGGAGGGCAAAATAGCGCGTAATCCCGCTCATGCAAAGGTTTTCTGTGCTCAGGCCGCCCAGGTGTCGCAGTGCTGTTGTACCAGGCTTATCAACGAGCCTCCCCCGGCGATAAACTCGCGCATGCGCTGGGCTTCGCTTTTTCCGTGTTTTACCATCAGCGCCAGTTCTTCGAGCGCGCTTCCGGCGCGATGTACGTCGGCGTACGGTTGTAGCTGTTCCAGCAGCGTTTCCAGTTCACTGGCAATGGTGCGCTGTTCGCCGCTGGCGACATCGGTCACCACGCCCTGAAGACCATAACGGCAGGCCTGGAAGCGATTGAACTTATACAGCAGGTAATCCTGCGGACTGACTTTATGCGGGCGTTTATCAAGCAGCCAGTGCGCCAGTGCCTGAATCAGCCCGGCCATATTCACTGCGTGGCCGAGGGTGAGCGGCGTGTCCATGACGCGCACCTCTACCGTGCCAAAATGCGGGCTGGGGCGAATATCCCAGTGTAAGTCTTTAATGCTGTCGACCATGCTGGTGGAGCTCAACTGGCGAAACAGCCGGGTAAACTCCTGCCAGTTTGCGGCCCAGGGCATGGGGCCGTTATCGGGAAACGCCGAGAAAATATTGAGCCGCGCGCAGGCGAAGCTGCTATCGGCACCTTGCAGATAGGGCGACGCGGCGCTGAGCGCAATCAGATGTGGAACGTAGCGCGAAAGGCCGTGCAGCAGATACAGCGCATCGTCGCCGTTGGTGCAGCCGACATGCACGTGTTGACCAAACACCGTCGCCTGACGGGCAAGGTAGCCATAGGCTTCGAGAGTGTGCTGATAACGGGGATTATCCCCGACCTCCTGACTTTGCCAGCGCTGGAACGGATGCGTTCCGCCGCCGCAAATTTTGACATGCTGCTCGGACGCCGCACGGAGTACGGCGCGTTGAATGGCGGCAAGCTGGGTGGCGGCCTGGTGGATATCGTCACACACGCCCGTTGCCACCTCCAGCATACTGTTAGTGATGTCATGCTTGATTTCCCCCTGCGTCACACCGCGACTGGCGGCGGCTATCAGGGCGGAAGAGTCCTGGCAAAGATCGTAACCTGGCGGGTTAATGACCTGAAGCTCAAGCTCAATGCCGAGCGTAAAAGGCGCAGAAACATGAAAGTCAGGTAAAGGCATAGTCGTCTCACGATGGTGACTGGTGCCTTTAGTATAGGTGGGAGAAAAAAAGAGATCGGACGGTGCGATTAAGTACCGTCCGTAACGTTAGGGTTAACCCGCGCTCCAGGTGTACGGCGCAGCGACGCCAAGCGGCATTCCCAGCCCCCACCAGGCCAGCAGGAACAGGCTCCAGCTAATAAAGAAGGCGATGGAGTAAGGCATCATCATGGATACCAGCGTGCCGACGCCCGCGCCCTTCACATAGCGCTGGCAATAGACCACCACCAGTGGGAAGAAGACCATCAGCGGGGTGATAATATTGGTGCTGGAATCCCCGATACGGAATGCCGCCTGGGTCAGTTCCGGGGAGATACCGACAGCCATCAGCATCGGTACCATAATCGGCGATAACAAACCCCATTTGGCCGAGGCGGAACCAATCAGCAGGTTCACGGCGGCGGTCAGCAGGATCATGCCAATAATCGTCGCTTCACCCGGCAGCTCCATCGCTTTCAGGCCATCCGCGCCGACCAGCGCCAGCAGTGTGCCAATGTTCGAGTCGCTGAACGCTTTAATGAACATGGCGCAGAAGAACGCCATCACCATGTATGAGCCCATTTTGCTCATCGCGTCATTCATCGACGCGATGACATCTTTTCCGGTTTTAAACGTACCGGAGGCAAAGCCGTACACAATCCCCGGCAGAATAAAGATCAGGAAAATCAGCGGCACAATGGATTTCATGATTGGCGCGCTGTAAGAGGTGAGCGAGCCGTCGGTGCCGCGCAGCATCGAGCCTTCCGGCCAGGCCGCTGCCGCCAGCGCCGCAAGGCCCAGCAGCATTACCAGCGACGCGCGATTAAAGGCGCGGCTCTCTTTGTCTGAGACGCTGGACATATCTTCTTCATGCTTATAATCGCCGTCGATGGTCATTTTGCTGACGCGCGGCTCAACGATGCGCTCGGTGACCCACCAGCCGACCAGGGTGATCAGAATTGAAGACGCAATTCCGAAGAAGAGGTTACACAGCGTGTTGACGGTATAGGTGCTGTCGAGCAACTGCGCCGCGGCCTGGGTAAAGCCCTGCAACAGCGCATCGTTTCCGGTAGGCACCATGTTAGCGGCAAACCCGCCCGAGACGCCCGAGAATGCAGCGGCGATCCCTACCAGCGGGTGACGCCCGGCGGACATAAAGATAATTGCACCCAATGGAATCACCAGTACATAGCCTGCATCTGCCGCCACGTGGCTGAACATCGCGACAAAAATCAGCATCGGCGTCAGCAGTTTCTTCGGCGTCACGCGCAGCATCTTCTTCAGGCCGACGTTAATAAAGCCGGAGCTTTCGGCTACGCCGACGCCGAGCATCGCCACCAGCACAATACCGAGCGGGGCGAAGGTGGTGAACGTCGTCACCATATTGGCCAGCGTATTGGTGAGCGCTTCGGCGGAGAGCAGGTTGTTGACCTGAACGGTCTCCTGCGTCATAGGATTGACGACATCAAAAGTCATCAACGACAGGACGGCAGACAGCCCCATGACGACCAGCAAAAAGTAGAAAAATATTAACGCCGGTTCAGGAAGTTTATTCCCGGCGCGTTCAATCGCATTGAGGAAACCGCTCATCAGACGGCTTTCACCGGCCCCGTTCCCTGGTGTTGTAGTGTGTGTACTCATTCGCTTCCCTTAACACTGACAAAGTGTTTCATAATTTGTCTGAATGTATCACCGGGGATGATAGGGGTAATTACGCGGCTAAACTATCTTTTTTGCCCGCAAAAACTCGACGAATGTCTGATTTATTTACTTACTGTGCTGATTATTCGGTAATTGCTGGTGGATTATTCGATGCTGCCGAATTAATTTGCCGTTCTGTCTGTTTCTTCATCGCAATGGAAGCACGCCATGGTTGGTTTTACGCGAGGAATTTCCTGATTTTGGGCGTAAGGTGGATGACAAACATGACCCGTTGATTTTTTTGCGCGATAGTTAATGTTATCGAAATCCAACAGTCACTCTGGAGTAAAAGATATGTCGCAACCCAAGCTGTTCACGCCTTTTCGCATTCGCAACCTTGAACTTGATAATCGCATCGTGATTGCCCCTATGTGCCAGTACTCGGCAACGGATGGCTGCATGAATGACTGGCATGTGCAGCATCTGGGGCAACTGGCGCAGTCGGGCGCAGGGTTACTGACCATTGAAGCAACCTCCGTTTCTCCCGAAGGGCGCATTACCTTTGCGGATGTAGGTTTGTACGACGATCGTTGTGAAGAAGCCATGGGCCGGGTGATTGCTTCCATTCGTCAGTGGTCAGATATGCCTATCGCAATCCAGTTGGCCCATGCGGGCAGGAAAGCGTCCACGTCCAAACCGTGGGAGCAAAAAGGGCCACTCGCGCCCGATGAAGAGGGCGGTTGGCAGACCGTCGCGCCTTCGGCCATTCCCTATAATGAGGGGCATTCCACACCCGCGGCGCTGGATAGCGAAGGGTTAGACACCGTGCGCCAGCAATTTGCGGATGCTGCGAAACGCGCGGCCCGGCTGGATGTGGATCTTATCCAGATACACGCAGCTCACGGCTATCTGCTGCATCAATTTTTATCGCCGCTGTCGAATCAAAGAACGGATAATTATGGCGGTTCTTTTGAAAACAGAGTCCGGTTCCCACTTGAAATCTTTGATGTCGTTCGCGCCGCGTTTCCGGCGGATAAAGCCATCAGTGTGCGCATCTCTGCAACCGACTGGGTTGAGGGCGGGTTCGATATTCAGGAAGCGGTCGAATTTTCAAGACTGCTGGAAGAACGTGGGGTGGATGCAATACATGTTTCCAGCGGCGGTTTGCATCCTGATCAGCAGATTGACGTTTTCCCAGGCTATCAGGTTCCGCTGGCCCGGGCGGTGAAATCCGCCGTTACTATCCCGGTCGTTGCGGTGGGCTTAATTACCGAGCCAGAACATGCCGAGTCAATTGTGGCGGGTGGCGATGCTGATTTTATCGGGCTCGCGCGTGGCGTACTTTATAATCCGAGATGGCCATGGCATGCTGCGGCGGCGCTGGGCGCGCAGGTTCACGCGTCGAATCAATATCTTCGCTGCCAGCCACACAGCCTGAAGCATTTATTTAAATAGTCTGAGTGCGCGATGCGAGACAACGTATCGCGCTTCCATTAAAGAGGAGTCACCGTACAGGTCACCACCTCGTCGCCCTCTACCTCATAAGCCACGCTGATTTCCTTCCCGGCAAGCCGGGCTGAAAACGCCGGTGCTAAGCGCAGACAAAGCGCATTCTCATCAATCGCGGTCATCTCTGCTGCTGCAAATCCTGGGCAGGGCTCTGCCTGTGAAGAGAATGCTTTATAGACGCTCTCTTTGGCGGAAAACGCCAGCGTCAGGGCAATCGCAAAAGGCAGGCCGCTGGTTTGCAGGCGAAAAATCTCCGCAGGCGAGGCAATCTGCGTCGCCACTTCGGCAGCTAACTGCGAGCTGAAGATGTGCTCGATATCAATGCCAACGGGCTTGCGGGAAACGGCGGCGATCGCCCGTTTTCCACTGTGGCTGATGCTGCCAAAAATGCCTTCCGGCCACAGTGGCTGGCGCTGTTCACCGATGCCGGGAATGGCTTTCAGGCCAAAGGGCTGCAGCGCATACGCGGCGGCAATGCGTCCGGCAAGATGCTCAATACGTCGTTTTTTGCCGAAATGCGCCAGGTCGGCGTGATGCGGTAACCACAGCAAATCGCCGTCGCTAAAGGTTTCTGGCAGAAATTCAATACGGTGTAGAAGATGGTGGGCGAGGGTAAATGTAGAATGGTAGGTTTGCATCTTTTCCCCATCATCCTCTCCCCTGGCGGGGAGAGGATCCGGAACAACATTACAATTAGAAGTGGGTGTTCACGCTCATAAACCAGGTACGGCCAGATTCGTTATAGGTATTCGCGCCTGCGCCATACATATAACCGGTCGCCCCGCCCGTGGTCTGGGCATTACCTTCACGCCAGTGGCGTTTATCGAAGACGTTATCCACGCCGCTGGTCAGGCTGACGTTTTTAGTCACATCCCAGGTCGCGCTCAGGCCAACGATGCTATAAGGGCTGACTTCTTCCGTTTCCGGGCCCGTGGCCGGTTGCCCTTTATAGTTGTACTTCTTCGGCTGCTGCTTGCCGTACCAGGTGAAGGTCGACTGCAAGGAGACATCCTGATGTACCTGCCA
The DNA here is from genome assembly GCA_003315335.1 of Pseudocitrobacter faecalis. Taxonomy (GTDB): domain Bacteria; phylum Pseudomonadota; class Gammaproteobacteria; order Enterobacterales; family Enterobacteriaceae; genus Pseudocitrobacter; species Pseudocitrobacter faecalis. The sequence continues at coordinate 486,866 of QNRL01000002.1, read as the reverse complement.
GCTCAGAGTTGAGTTCAGCGTATACTCCGGAATGATGGACAGGCGATCGCCGGTCTCTTTGTTCTTGCTTTGCAGCATGTAAGTGATGTTGTTGGTCCAGTTCACCGTTTCGCTAACCGGAATGTTCAACGTTCCTTCAAGGCCTTCAACTACGGCTTTCGGCACGTTTTCCCATTTATAGATATCGGTACCGCTGGCGTTACTGGAAACCGCAGAGTAGCCCGCTTCAATTTTGTCGCGATAATCGTTACGGAACCAGGTCACACCGGCCAGCCAGCCATCACGTTTGAACTCCAGACCAATCTCTTTGTTGATGCTGGTTTCTGCTTTCAGGTCGTCGTTACCCTGCAGATAGCAGGCACCGCCGCTGGCATAGCAACCCTGACCTTTACTGTAGAGAATGTAGTTCGGGTTAGTCTGATACAGGCTTGGCGCTTTATAAGCACGCGCGATACCCATTTTCAGAGTGAAGTCATCGCCCAGACCCTGAGACAGGTTCAGCGACGGGCTCCAGTTGTTGCCGACAATGGTGTGGTGGTCGAAACGCAGCGCTGGCGTCAGCATGGTGCTGTCGGTCAGCTCAATGTTGTCTTCGGCAAACAGAGAGAAAATCTCAGCCTGCGAATAAGGGCTACGGTTCGTGCTGGTTGCGCCCGGAACGTCGCCGCCCATAAAGGTTTGGGTATTCGAACCTAAATCCTTCATGCGCTGCTGGTTCCATTCGGTGCCCAGCGTCAGGTTCTGATTAACCAGCAGGTCGAGCGGAATGCTCACTTCGCTGTGCAACATCAGATCGGCCAGATCGATATTCACATAGTCGTTGGTGGAGAAGATCCCTTCCGTACCGCCCGCCAGACCTTCACCTTTACGGGAGTTGCGAGTGTGCTCGTACTGTACCCAGTTGCTGGTAGTCACGCCGTTATCCCAGCCGCCGTTCCAGGTGACAGAGTAGTTCTGACGGTAAAGACGGTTAGTCTCTTTGCCGTAGTTATCTTTCACTAGCTGGTTGCTGTTGGTGTTCTGGGTATCACCGGCGTAGAGGTTACCCTGGCGGCTATAGCCCGCTTCGAACTCCAGAGACTGCATCGGCGCAAAGTCCCAACGCACCTGGCCGTTGATATCTTTGTTGATGACGCCTTCACGGCCTGCAGGCAGCGTGTCGGAGTAGATTCCTGTACGTTCTGACTGATGCCCTTTGTTAATATCCCACGCATCCGCCTGCGTTTTATCCAGGTTACCGTACAGACGGAAGCTGAAATCACCGCCCATCGGGCCGCTCAGGCTAAAGTTAGTACGCTTGGTGGCACCTTCGTCTTTGTGCTCCGGCACGTTGAAGTAGGTATCCCACGACCCGTGCCACTCATTGCCGCCTTTCTTAGTGATGATATTCACCACGCCGCCCGCTGCGCCGTTACCATAACGGGCTGCCGCCGGGCCACGGATGACCTCAATACGTTCGATCATCTCCGGCGGTACCCAACTGGTATCGCCACGGGTATCACGCTCGCCGCGCCAGCCCTGACGCACAGAGTTACGGCTGCTGACCGGTTTACCGTCAATCAGGATCAGGGTGTTTTCCGGGCCCATCCCGCGAATATCAATCTGGCGGTTGTTGCCGCGCTGGCCGCTGGTGGAGTTACCGGTCAGGTTCACGCCTGGCATGGTACGGATAATTTCCGACACATCGCGCGCAACCGGATTTTTACGGATTTCATCAGCGGTAATGGTCGAAACGCCCGGCGCCTGGAGATTCTGCTGCGCGGCGGTGACGACCATCGTCTCGCCAGTGGATTCGGTTTCGCTGGTGGAGGCGGTTTCTGCGGCGTTGAGGGGGAAGGCGACGCCGTAGATACCCAAATTGACCAGTAAGGCCAGGGATTTGATCTTGTTATTCATCACTAATCCTGCTTTTCTTCGCCGCTTTCTCCACTTGCTCCATTCCCACGGGGAGGAGAGGCGGCATGAGTTGTGTCAGGGAACTGCGAAAGCTGCCATCCATGGGGAAGAAAGCGGTTCCTGACTAATCTTTTAATTTGAAAGACATCTCTTGCGCGCCAATACGTTATTGCAAATGCAAATAGTTATCAATAATATTATCAATAGATTTTTACATGTAACAAAAAATTCCACACTAAACATGGGGTTAACGTGACGGAGAAGTTAGCAACAGGAAGCGATGCCTGGTGGGCGACGATAAAAGGCCCACAATATGAACGCGTTGGCGATCGCTACCAGGTCACATTCTGGTGGCGCGATCCCGAGGGCACCGCGCAAACATCCCCTGTTCGTCGGGTGTGGATTTACATCACCGGCGTCACCGATCATCACCACAACTCCGCGCCACAAACGCTGGAACGCCTGCCTGATACGGATGCCTGGTTCTGGCAAACGACGCTGCCTGCCACCTGGCGGGGAAGCTACTGCTTCGCCCCTTCTGAACGCGAAGATGATTTTCCGGCAGCGATCTTTAGCCAAAGCGTGCCGGATCGTGCGCTGCTGCGCGAAGGCTGGCGCAAGCTCTTGCCACGTGCGGTGGCGGATCCGTTAAATCCCCAAAGCTGGAAGGGCGGGCGCGGCCATGCGGTCTCGGCGCTGGAGATGCCCGATGCCCCGGAACAGCCGGGATGGACGGCGCCTGCGGCGCACTGGAACGCGCCGCAGTGTGTTAAATGGCATAGCACGATCCTGAATAACACCCGGCGAGCGTGGATTTTTACTACCGGTGACGAGAATGATTCCGACAGGCCGCTGGCGGTGCTGCTGGATGGTCAGTTCTGGGCGGAAAGCATGCCCGTGTGGCCGGCGCTGACGGCGCTAACCCAGACTGGAAAACTGCCTCCGGCGGTTTATCTGTTGATCGACGTGATCGACAATGCGCACCGCAGCGTAGAACTGCCGTGTAACCCGACGTTCTGGCAGGCGGTACAGCAGGAACTCCTGCCACAAGTTCAGGCCATCGCGCCGTTTAGCGATCGCGCCGATCGCACCGTGGTGGCCGGGCAGAGTTTCGGCGGCCTCTCATCGCTCTACGCCGGGCTTTACTGGCCGGAGCGTTTTGGCTGCATATTAAGCCAGTCGGGATCGTACTGGTGGCCGCATCGCGGCGGCCAGGAGGAAGGGCTGATTTTGCAACGCCTCAAAAGCGGTGAGATACAGCCAGCAGCCTTGCGCATCGTGCTGGAAGCCGGTGTACGCGAGCCGATTATCTTTCGCGCCAATCAGGCGCTCTTATCACAACTACAGCAAACACAGCAGTCGATTTTCTGGCGTCAGGTTGACGGCGGGCATGATGCGCTTTGCTGGCGTGGCGGGTTAACCGCGGGGCTGATGACGCTCTGGGAACCTTTGGTTCACGCCGACTAGCAAAGCACGATTAACGACAGGAGTTTGGTATGCAAGTTAGTAACCCCTTCGACGATGTGCAGGGGCTGTTTTATCTTCTGCAAAATGAACAGCAGCAGTTTAGTCTATGGCCTCCCCAGTGCGCGCTACCTGCGGGCTGGCGCGTGATGAGTGAGCCGCAATCTATTGACGCCTGCAATGCCTGGCTCACGGATAACTGGTCAACGCTTACCCCGTCGCACTATGCCTCTGAAAAGGGGGCCGCATGAGCCCGCGTTTACCGTTAGTCGCCGCCCAACCGGGGATCTGGATGGCGGAAAAACTCTCAACGTTACCCAATGCCTGGAGCGTGGCGCATTATGTTGAGCTGGAAGGCGAAGTGGATGGCGAACTGCTGGCGCGCGCGATTGTCGCCGGGGTGAATCAGGCCGATACGTTACGTATGCGTTTTGGCGAGGACAACGGCGAGCCGTGGCAGCAGGTTGACGACAGCCTGACGTTCACAACGCCTGACATACACGATCTTCGCGCGGATGCCGACCCGCACCAGGCCGCAATGCACCTGATGCAGGCCGATCTGGCGCAAAATCTGCGTCTGGACAGCGGTAATCCGCTGCTGTGTCATCAGCTTTATCGCGTCGGTGATCGACGCTGGTACTGGTATCAGCGTTATCATCATTTGCTGGTGGATGGCTTCAGTTTCCCGGCTATTACCCGCCAAATCAGCGAAATTTACCGCGCCTGGCAGCAGGGCGAACCGACGCCAGCATCGCCATTTACCCCGTTTGCTGAGGTGGTGGAGGAATACCAGCGCTATCGGGAAAGCGAGGCGTATCAGCGTGACGGCGCGTTCTGGCGCGAGCAGCGTCAATCGCTGCCGTCACCGATATCACTCTCTCCCGTTCCGCTGCCATGTCGCGCGGAAACCACCGATATCTGGCGGCTAAAACTGACCGCCGATCGCCACGCGTTTTCACGTCTGGCGGCCTCGGCGCCGCAGTGCCAGCGCGCCGATCTGGCGCTGGCATTGAGCGCGCTCTGGCTTGGGCGTTTATGCGGGCGCAGCGACTTTGCCGCCGGGTTTATTTTTATGCGTCGTATGGGATCGGCGGCGTTAACCGCCACCGGGCCGGTGCTGAATGTGTTGCCGCTCTCCGTCACCCTGAATGGAAAAGAAACGCTGGCAGAGCTGGCGGTACGCCTTTCCGGGCAGCTGAAGAAAATGCGTCGTCATCAACGTTACGATGCCGAGCAGATTGTGCGCGACAGCGGTCGCGCGGCGGGCGATGAACCGCTGTTTGGCCCGGTCTTTAACGTCAAAGTATTTGATTACCATCTGGCCTTCACCGATGTACAGGCGACGACCCATACGCTGGCGACCGGCCCGGTAAACGACCTTGAACTGGCACTGTTCCCGGATGAGTCGGGCGGCCTGACGCTGGAAGTGCTGGCAAACCAGCAGCGCTATGACGAGCCGACGCTTACACGCCATATTGCACGCCTCAGTGCTTTATTGCAGCAATTCGCGGATAACCCGGCGTTAGCCTGCGGCGATGCGGATTTGCTCTCTGACGACGAGTACGCGCAGTTAGAAAAAATTAACGACACCGCGCATGCGATCCCGGCGGCTACGCTGAATTCGCTGGTGGCGGAGCAGGCGGCAAAAACGCCAGATGCCCCGGCGCTGGCGGACGCACGTTATCAGTTTAGCTATCGTGAATTGCGCGAGCAGACGCTGGCACTTGCGCGGTTATTACGCGCTCACGGTGTTCAGCCGGGCGACAGTGTCGCAGTGGCGCTGCCGCGTTCTGTGTTCCTGACGCTGGCGTTGCACGGGATCGTGGAAGCCGGAGCCGCATGGCTGCCGCTTGATACGGGCTACCCGGACGATCGCCTGCACATGATGCTGGAAGATGCGAAACCGAAACTGCTGATCACTTCAGCCGATCAGCGTGATCGTTTCCCGAACATTGAAAGCCTTTGCTACAACGAACCGTTGCCGGTGGATGGCTGTGAACCATTGGGCCTGACTACGCCGCAACAGACGGCCTATATCATCTTTACTTCAGGTTCTACTGGCAGACCAAAAGGTGTGATGGTCGGACATGAAGCCATCGTCAACCGTCTGTTGTGGATGCAGAATCACTATCCGCTGACGGCTGATGATGTGGTTGCGCAGAAAACACCGTGCAGTTTTGATGTCTCGGTCTGGGAATTCTGGTGGCCGTTTATCGCCGGTGCGAAACTGGTGATGGCTGAGCCGGAAGCTCACCGCGATCCGCAGGCGATGCAGCAATTCTTCGCAGAATATGGCATCACCACCACACACTTTGTCCCGTCGATGCTGGCGGCGTTTGTGGCCTCGCTGACGCCGGAGACGGCACGTTGTTGCCGTACGCTGAAGCGCGTGTTCTGTAGCGGCGAAGCACTGCCTGCACAGCTTTGCCGCGAGTGGGAACAGCTTACGCGCGCCCCGCTGCATAATCTGTATGGCCCGACGGAAGCCGCCGTGGACGTGAGCTGGTATCCGGCGTTTGGCAAGGAACTGGCGAATACCACCGGAAATAGCGTGCCGATTGGTTATCCGGTGTGGAATACCGGATTACGCATTCTTGATGCAATGATGCGCCCGGTTCCGATGGGAATTGCGGGCGATCTTTATCTGACCGGCATTCAACTGGCACAAGGCTATCTGGGGAGACCCGATCTCACCGCTAGCCGCTTTATTGCCGATCCGTTTGCGCCGGGCGAGCGCATGTATCGCACCGGGGATGTCGCGCGCTGGCTGGAAAACGGCGCGGTGGAGTATCTGGGACGCAGTGACGATCAGCTGAAAATTCGCGGCCAGCGTATTGAGTTGGGGGAAATTGACCGCGTAATGCAAAGCTTGCCGGATGTGGCGCAGGCGGTCACCCATGCCTGCGTCATCAATCAGGCGGCAGCCACCGGCGGCGACGCGCGTCAGTTGGTCGGTTATCTGGTGTCAGAATCCGGTTTACCGCTGGATCGTGACGCTTTACTGGCGCAACTGCGTGAACAATTGCCGCCGCATATGGTGCCGGTCGTGCTGCTTCAACTGGATTCTCTGCCGCTGAGCGCTAACGGGAAGCTCGATCGTAAAGCCTTACCGCTGCCGCAACTGACCGTAAGCACGCAAAGCCGCCCGCCATTGGCAGGCACGGAAACGCTGGTGGCGCAGGCGTTCAGCACGCTTCTCGGTTGCGAGATTAGGGATGTGGAAGCGGATTTCTTCGCGCTGGGCGGACATTCGCTACTGGCGATGCGCCTTGCCGCCCAGTTGAGTCAGGAAACCGGGCGTCAGGTGACGCCGGGGCAGGTGATGGTGGCCTCTACGGTGAGCAAACTCAGCGCGCTGCTGGAGGCTGAAAATGACGAACAGGCGCAGCGCCTGGGCTATGAGACGCTGCTTCCGCTGCGTGAAAGCCATGGGCCAACGCTGTTTTGCTTCCATCCGGCCTCGGGTTTTGCCTGGCAATTCAGCGTGCTGGCGCGCTATCTGCCAGAAAACTGGTCGATTACCGGTATCCAGTCGCCGCGCCCGGAAGGGCCGATGCAGCATGCCGCGACACTGGACGAGGTTTGCGACCATCATCTTGCTACGCTTCTGGCGCAGCAACCGCATGGGCCGTACTATCTGTTCGGGTATTCGCTGGGCGGCACGCTGGCGCAAGGCATTGCCGCGCGGCTGCGTGCACGCGGTGAAGCGGTGGCATTCCTGGGCTTACTCGATACCTGGCCGCCGGAAACGCAAAACTGGTCGGAAAAAGAAGCCAACGGTCTGGATCCGGAAGTGCTGGCTGAAATCGCCCGCGAGCGCGAGGCGTTTCTCGCCGCTCAACAAGGGCAAACCTCTGGCGAACTGTTTACCGCTATCGAAGGCAACTATGCCGATGCGGTGAGGTTACTGACCACCGCGCATAGCGCCCGGTTCGATGGCAGGGCGACGCTGTTTGTCGCTGAACGCACGCTACCGGAAGGCATGGATCCGCAGCAGGCCTGGGCTCCGTGGGTCGGTGAGCTGGAAGTCTATCGTCAGGATTGCGCCCACGTCGATATTATCTCACCGCAGGCCTTTGTGACGATTGGCCCGGTACTGAAGCGTATCCTTGGCGAACAATAACCGCTTACCCTCCCTTTCGGGGGAGGGTATTAGTTCAGTGCGGTAGTCAGTCGCGTGCGTTTTTTTTGGCTTTCCTGAATTGAAAGGGAAGGTGTCATGGCGCGCGAACACAAGATGTCACTTAATCTGCGATAGTAATTATCGGCATAAAACGCTTCGATGGTGGCAGGAATGGCCGCGTGGTCGAACGTTATCTCACCGTTTATCATGGCTGAAAGGTACGCTGAAAGCTCTGCCTGTTCACCGGGTGGATAGAGGAGACCATTTACCCCAGGAATGATGATATCGCCCGGCCCGGAGACACAGTCTGCACTGATGCAGGGGACACCCCGCGCCATCGCTTCCAGCAGCGTCATGGGGAATCCTTCAAAAGAGGAGGTCAGCAGCAGTGCCGTCACCTGGCCTATCTCTTCCTGCACCACTTTCCACGGTTGTGCCTGCCAGCCATGCCAGGTAATTCGATTCGCAATACATAACTCCTGGGCATATGTTTTGCAGCGATCGCTGTCAGAGCCGTCACCGATAACATGTAATTTCCAGCGTCCGGGTACCCGGGATAAACCGTCGAGTAAATCTTTAACCCGTTTCTGCCCTTCGAATTTTAATCTCCCAACATAGATAAAGGTTGGAATATCCTCCTGATTATGGGCGGGAATAACGATCGGCGTTTTATCTGTTGGATTATAGATGACGTGAATATTCTTTTCGGGTACGCCTCGCTTAATCATCTGCTGGCGGATGCCGCAGCTAATAGCCAGATGCTCATCGGCGCAGGTGATATATTTTGCGTGCTTTTTATGGTCCAGCGAAAAATGTGGCCAGGAAAATAGCGTAAAGTGGCCGTTAATTTTTAAGCGCGCCTTACTGGCATAGAAGCATGATAGTGGGTCGATAGCGATAACCACGTCGGGCTGTTCATCAGCAAGCCAGCCACGCAGGGCGCGAAGGTGTTTCGCTCTGCGTAAAGATGAAATTTTGATAGTCGAAATGGAGTAATGTGCATCAATGTCTTTAAGCCATTCCTTGTCCATGTCATTCTTGCGACAGGTAAAAAATATTTTACATTGCGCGGAGAAAGGTTCGGCGCTTAATGTCTTGATGACATTGCGAATCACCGTTTCCATTCCGCCAAAACCTGAAATAGCTTCACCAATAAATACTATTTTCATTATTTTTTATCCACTTGAACCTTATTGTGATGATGCTGTTAATGAAATAGCTGAAAGGAGACTGGCAGTCTTATACTAATTTTAACTTTGCTCAAAATAGGACTCAATTTGGAATATTTCCGGAAGGGGAGTGGAACTGTCAAAATGTGATCGTGATCACGGGTTATTGCCGTTCTGACTATTTGAGAGTGGCAACTGTTCCTGATGCATTATTATCGATATGAATTATTCGAATGCATTTTATTTGAGGGAGTGCTGTTTTGTTACATAGCAGTAACATCGAGCCCGGTTTTCCTGCCATTATTGGTAGCGTGCTTACAATATAGGCAATTTAGAGTAGGAATAATCTGAAGTTCTGGTATTATGTTGTCGGGATGTTATCTATCAGAACCGCTGCAGGACATACAGCATGTCATCAATCAATATAAAACCTAACAAAGATTCAGACTTCTCTTCCTATCCAGCTCTCTCTTCAAACAGTAAAGAAATTGATTTGCTCCACCTGGTGGATATTTTATGGCGCGCGAAAACACGCATTATTGCAATCGCGTTCGGATTTGCCGTGGTAGGACTATTAGCGTCGTTCCTGATGCCGCAAAAATGGACCAGCCAGGCGGTGATCACCACCGCCGAACCGAGCCAGTGGCAGGAGCTTGAGAAGACGCTGGTGGCATTACGCGTGCTGGATGTTGATGTGAGCGTCAAAAAGTCCGAGGTGTTCACCCAGTTTATTAAGAAATTTAATTCACTTTCGCTACTGGAAGAGTATCTGCGCACATCGCCGGTGATTATGGATCAGCTGAAAGGGGCTGAAATTGACCCGCTGGATCTGCACCGGGCCATTGTTGGCCTGAGCGATAAAATGAAAGCGGTAGATAACAACTTCGGTAAGAAGAATGAGCCTGCGTTATTCACCTCCTGGACGCTGAGCTTTACCGGCCCAAACCCGGAAGAAGCACAGAAGGTTCTCAAGGGCTATATCGATTATATCTCGGCAATTGTGGTGAAAGAGACGCTGGACGATATGCGTAACCGTCTCGATATTAAAACCCATTTTGAGAAAGAAAAACTGGCACTGGAGCTGATAAAATTAAAGAATCAGCTCGATGCGAAGATTAATCGTCTGCACTATTCACTGGAGATTGCGACCGCAGCGGGTATTGCAAAACCGGTATACAGCAATGGCCAGGCGGTTAAAGACGATCCTGATTTCTCTATTGCATTAGGTGCCGATGGTATTGCGAAAAAACTGCAGATTGAAAAGGGCGTAACGGATCTTGCGGATATTAATGGTGACCTGCGTAATCTGCAATATCATGTTCAGCAGTTAACTGCGCTGAATATCTCCGATGTGTCGTTCGAGCCGTTTAAATATCAGCTCACGCCATCATTGCCAGTGAAGAAAGATGGCCCGGGTAAAGCGTTGATCATTCTGCTGGCCGGGCTGGTGGGAGGCATGGTGGGTTGCGGTGCGGTGCTGCTGCAAAATGCAATGCTTTCTCGCAAGCTTGAAGAAGCGACTCCCCTGGAAGAGCAATTAGCCTAATGAGCATTTGCCGGATGCGGCGCGTAGCGCCTTATCCGGCCACTCACGTAGGCCCGGTAAGCGTAGCGCCACCGGGCAAATATCAGGCACGCCCGGTTCGTCCAAGCGGCACCACCAACGGTGTGCCGGCAACCGGGTCTTCAATGATCATGCATTTTAAACCGTAAACCTGCTCAATAAGTTCTGCGCTGACAATCTTGCCCGGTGCGCCCTCCGCGACAATCTTTCCTTCCTTCAATGCAATCAAATGGGTGGCGTAACGGCAGGCCTGGTTCAGGTCGTGAAGTACCGCCGCCAGCGTGTAACCCTGTTGACGATTAAGTTCGCTCAGCAGTTCCAGCAGGTCGATTTGATGGCTGATATCAAGCCAGGTGGTCGGCTCATCCAGCAGCATAATGGCCGTTTCCTGCGCTAGCACCATGGCTATCCACACGCGCTGACGTTGACCGCCCGACAGTGTATCGACGCTTTGGCTGGCGAGATTTGTCACCCCCGTGGCCTGCATCGCCTTCGCCACCGCGCGTTCATCCTCCTCGCGCCAGCGAGTGAACAGCGGCTGATGCGGATAACGTCCGCGTGCTACCAGTTCCTGCACGGTGATATCGCCCGGCGTGGTGGCATTTTGCGCCAGTAACCCAATGCGGCGCGCGACTTCCTTACTGGCATAATGCTGAATATGTTTGCCATCGAGAAAAACATGCCCTTGCGTGGGCGTCATCAAACGGCTGAGCGTACGTAAAAGGGTCGATTTTCCGCAGCCGTTGGGGCCAATAATCGCGGTGAAATGGCCATCGGGAATGGTGACGTTAAGATCTTCCGCAATCGTCTTTTTACCATAGGCCAGCGTTAACTGTTCACCGCGCAAACGGGGCTGAGAAACGGTCATTTTTTGCGGGACTCCTGAATAAGCAACACAATAAGGTAAATACCGCCCAGGCTTACGGTGACGACGCCGACCGGAAGCTGGTATGGCTGGAACAATTGCTGTGCGCAGAAATCGGCGGCGGCCAGCAGCAGTGCGCCGCACAGTGCTGCCTGCATCAGACCCCAGCGCGCAGTGCCGCTGAGACGGCGGGCAATATGCGGTGCGACCAGCGCAATGAAGGAGATCGGCCCTGCCAGCGCGGTGGACGCCGCCGTCAGGATGACGGCAACAAACATCATCAGCAGGCGCGAATATTCTACGCGAACGCCAAGCGCGCAGGCGGTGTCATCGCCCATCTCCAGTAGCCGCAGGCGGCGCACCAGCAGAGCGGCGCAGACCAACATCACGATAATAATCGGCACCGACGGCCAGGCTTTTGCCCAGGTCAGACCGTTGAGTGAGCCCGCATACCACAGCCCGGCAGAGATCGCGGTTTCCAGCGACGCGCGTAGCAGCAGCCAGGTATTGAAGGCTACCAACATTGCTCGCACGCCGATGCCGATGATGATAAGCCTGAAAGTATCAATGCCGTCGCGCCAGGACAGCAGCCAGACAATCAGCGCGGTCAGAATACCGCCCACCATCGCGGCGACCGCAATGGCGGTAAGGTGCTGATCGAAGAACACCATAGCGACCAGCACGCCGCTCCATGCGCCGGTATTAAAGCCCATCACATCAGGGCTGCCGAGCGGATTGCGCATCAGTGACTGAAAAATAGCGCCGCTGACGCCGAGCGCCGCGCCAATCACCAGCGCCATGACCACGCGTGGCAAGCGCCATTCGGTCACCACCATGGTGATAGCGCGCGGAGCATCGCCCAACAGGGCGGAAAGCACCTGGCTAAACTCCAGCGTGACCGCGCCGCTGCGAAGACTCCAGATCATCACCAGCAGACAAGCGGCAGCCAGCAGCAGACAGGTCGTGACTAAACGGCGAGACGGGGCAATCATCGACCACCTCCCGCGCGCTGACGTCGTACCAGGAAGATAAGCACCGGCGCACCGATAAACGCGCTGACTACCGAGACGCGCATCTCACCGGGCACGATTAAGCGGCCAATAATATCGGCGAACAGCAGCAGGGAAGGGGTTGCCAGTAACGTCACAGGCAGCGATCTCCGGTGATCGGCCCCGACCAGCCAGCGAGAAATATGCGGCATCATCAGGCCAATAAAGGCAATCGGGCCGACAACCGCCGTGGCGCTACCGCACAGTACGGTGATGATCAACAGGCCGAAAATTTGTGTACGCGCCACTTTACTGCCGAGCGCGGTGGCGGTGTCAGTGCCGAGGCTCAGGCTGTTGAGCGCGCGGCTGAGCATCAGGGCAGCGATACCGGCAATAAGTACGGGGCCCAGCACCACTTTCAGCGTGGTAAAGGTGCGGATATCCAGCGAGCCCGCTTGCCAGAAACGCAGTTGGTCATAAACGTCCGGGTTGAGGAGGGCGATGCCGCTGGTTAAGCCTTCCAGCACTGCCGCCAGCGCGACACCCGCCAGCGTCAGGCGAACCGGGCTCAACTGGCCGCCGCCCTGGCTGCCGGTAAAGGCCACAATCAATGACGCTACAAACGCGCCACAAAAGGCCATTACCAGCTGCTGTTCCGGTGAGGCGATACCGAGTAGCGCCGCGCCCAGCACGATGGCAAAACTGGCCCCGGCGTTGACGCCGAGCAGACCGGGATCGGCCAGCGGGTTACGGGTGAGCGTTTGCATCAATGCCCCGGCCAGGCCCAGCGCCCCCCCTACCAGTAATCCTGCCAGCGTTCGGGGTAGACGGGCATCAAGCACGATAGTGCAGTCTGCACTCTGACAGGTTCCGCTAAAGGCATCGACGACCACGGACACAGGAAGCGCTTTCGCGCCGATAAGTAAGCTGAGTGTTACTGCGAGGAGGAGCAGCAAAAATAAACCGGGCAGCGCAACGGCGCGTAGCGCGGTAGTGGAAAACGACATAACACATCCCTGAAGTTGATAATGATAGTAATTATCGTTATCTATCTTATTCGTTTATGTTAGCATGTGCGCCCACGAAAATGGTATGAAAAAAAAGCATCAAGGCGCTGTAATGAATCGACAATCCTGGCTGCTGAACCTTAGCCTGCTCAAAACGCATCCGGCCTTTCGTGCCGTCTTTATCGCCCGATTTATCTCTATTCTCTCTCTGGGGCTCCTCGGCGTAGCCGTTCCAGTCCAAATCCAAATGATGACCCATTCCACCTGGCAGGTGGGGCTTTCGGTCACACTCACCGGCGGGGCGATGTTTATCGGCCTGATGGTTGGCGGCGTGCTGGCCGACCGGTACGAGCGCCGCAAGCTGATTCTGCTGGCGCGTGGCACCTGCGGCATCGGTTTTATTGGTCTGTGGCTGAATGCCCTGCTGCCGGAACCCTCGCTGATTGCGATTTATCTGCTGGGCTTATGGGATGGCTTCTTTGCCTCGCTTGGCGTAACGGCGTTGCTGGCGGCGACGCCGGTGCTGGTCGGGCGCGAGAATTTAATGCAAGCCGGGGCGATCACCATGCTGACGGTACGTCTGGGTTCGGTGATTTCACCGATGGTGGGCGGCCTGCTGCTGGCATCCGGCGGTGTCTCCTGGAACTACCTGCTGGCGGCGCTGGGCACCTTTATTACCACGTTGACCCTGCTGCGCCTGCCGCAATTACCCCCTCCGCCGCAGCAGCGGGAACATCCGCTGGCCTCGCTGGTGGCGGGCTTCCGCTTTCTGCTCGCCAGCCCGTTGATTGGCGGCATTGCCCTGCTGGGCGGTTTGCTGACCATGGCGAGTGCGGTGCGCGTGCTTTATCCGGCGCTTGCGCTTAACTGGCAGATGTCGGCGGCGCAGATTGGCCTGCTGTATGCGGCGATCCCGCTGGGTGCGGCGTTTGGCGCGCTGACCAGCGGTAATCTGGCGCGCCATGAGCGCCCTGGGCGCATCATGCTGGTGTCCACTGTGGCGGCGTTCGTGGCGATTGGCCTGTTCGCGTTAATGCCCGTGTGGGCAATGGGCGTGGTGTGTCTGGCGCTGTTCGGCTGGTTGAGCGCAATTAGCTCGCTGTTGCAGTACACCTTGATTCAGACGCAAACGCCGGAAGCGATGCTCGGGCGTATCAATGGATTGTGGACGGCACAGAACGTGACGGGCGATGCCATTGGCGCGGCGTTGCTTGGCGGATTAGGGGCCATTCTGACGCCGGTTGCGTCGGCCAGTGCCAGCGGTTGGGCACTGGCGATTGTTGGCGTGATCCTGTTTGGCTTGTTAACCGAGCTGCGACGTTTCCGCCAGCAGCCGGTGATTGTTGAAGGGTAAATCGACCTGTGACCGTTGCGGCCGGCAACCCCTGCGAATGTCGGTAGACCGGATAAGGCGCAACGCGCCGCATCCGGCAAAACGTTACTTCGCGCTAAACAGCGCAGACAACCGCTCCAGCACCAGCATCGCGCTGTAGTAATCGAGGCGGAAGGTTTCGGTACCCAACGCATAAACATGCTTTTGCTGTACCGCAGGCAGATGGGAAAGCAGCGGGTTGGCATAGATAGCGTCGCTATCTTTTTGGTCGCCCGCAAACAGGAACAGACTTTTACCGTTCAGACCCGTTGCCAGATTTTCCCCGCCAAGTTGAATAATATCGTGACGTTTTCCCTGACTCTGGCTGGCATGCAGACCTTCGGGCAGCGTCGCCAGTTTAAAGCCCAGTTGTTCCAGCAGCTTGCCCTGTGCAGACTCCGGCGTCCACAGGTTCGCGCTGTGTGCCGCCGCGGTGTATACCATCGCGCTGACTGGCTGTGGCGGCAGGGTGATGTGCTGTTTCACCTCGGCGAGTTTTTTATCAAAGCTTGCAATGCGCGCGCTGGCTGCTTTTTCCTGGCCGGTGATGTGTCCAAGCTGCGTCAGCAGTTCCTGCCAGCTTTTATCGTCATAGTTGATGATAAGCGTCGGGGCGATAGGGGAAAGCTGGTCGTAGAGCGCAAGCGCCGAGTCACCACCGGTGGCGCTGATGAGAATTAAATCCGGCATTTGTGCGGCGACGGCTTCAGCGCTGGGTTCGCCAATATAGAGGCGCGCCAGTTTGCGCTGCTTCGCCACATCGCTCCACTGGCGCAGGAAACCCTGACTGTCGGCCACGCGGTTGTTCGGTGTGGTGGCCCCGCTGGCAATCACTGGCGCATCAATCGCCAGCAGTGAACCGGTAAGGGTGACGCTGGTGGAGACAATCCGTTCCGGCTTGTGTTCAAGCGTGATTGTGCAACGGCTATCGCTAACCTGGCGCGGCCAGTCGGCGGCAGTGGCTGAGGATAGTCCTAAAAGGCTGACAAAGCATAACAGCAACAATTTGTGGGGCAGAGTAGGAAAGTTCACAACGCAGTATCCTGTTCATGATGTGGTGAATGCTTCTCATTTTCAATCATTGTGCCTGCCTGATGCAAGTCTATGAAGAAATACCGTAAAAAGCGCGGGGTATTGCGCACTTGCGCTGCAAAGCCGTCTATTGCGCACAACTTACTACCCCGGGCTGTTGACATACGGAGCATTTACTTTTAGGTTACCGACCGAAAATATAAATGATAATTATTCGTAATATCTTTATCGTTTTTTGGAGGATGATATGGAAACGTCACTGGCTGTGGATACGAACGAGCAGCAAGAAACACTCTGCGCGGATAACTTCTTCTTTATGTCGCCTTACCGGAGTTTTACTGCCACCGGTTGTTTTCGTCGTTTTTCCTGCCCGGCGGCAGGTGGCGATGCCCTGAACAGTCCTTTCCAGCAACAACTTGCCGCCGCATTTGCCGAGGCGAAAGCGGGGGGGATCGAAAAACCTGTGATGGTCGGCGCGATCCCCTTCGATACCAACCAACCCTCTTCACTCTTTATCCCGAAACAGTGGCAATCTTTCTCGCGCACCGGGAAGCAGCACTCTGCACGCTATATCGCATCGGCCTCGCCGGTTGGCGTCACCGAGCGCCGCGAAATTCCGCAGCAGCCGGTGTTTATGGAGATGGTTGCCCGCGCCGCGGCGCTGACCGCCACGCCGCAGGTCGATAAGGTCGTGCTTTCCCGTTTGATTGAAATCGCCACCGACCGCCCACTGGATAGTGGCGTACTGCTGGAGCGTCTGGTCGCACAAAACCCGGCGAGCTTTAACTTCCATGTCCCGCTGGAAAACGGCGGGGTGTTACTGGGCGCCAGCCCTGAACTGCTGCTGCGTAAAGAGGGGAGCCATTTCAGCTCTCTGCCGCTGGCCGGTTCCGCGCGTCGTCAACCGGATGATGTGCTGGACAGGGAAGCGGGCAACAAGCTTCTGGCATCGGAAAAAGATCGCCACGAACACGAACTGGTGACCCAGGCGATGAAAGCCACGCTGGCCCCGCGTAGCCGCGCGTTGTCACTGCCGGAAACCCCGCAACTGATTACCACGCCAACGCTCTGGCATCTGGCGACGCCGATTGAAGGCGAGGCGAACCCGGCTGAGAACGCGCTTTCTCTGGCGTGCTTGTTGCATCCGACGCCTGCCCTGAGCGGTTTCCCGCATCTGGCGGCGAAACGCATTATCGCCGAACTGGAGCCTTTTGAACGCGACCTGTTCGGCGGCATTGTGGGCTGGTGTGATGCCGAAGGAAACGGCGAGTGGGTGGTCACTATCCGCTGCGCTGAAGTGAATGCGAACAAAGTACGTCTGTTTGCCGGAGCCGGCATTGTGCCAGCTTCCTCTCCCGAAGCGGAGTGGCGTGAAACGGGCGTGAAGCTTTCCACCATGTTGAACGTTTTTGGTTTGCACTAAGGAGCAACGATGTCTGTGGAATTTACCCGCTGGCCAGCCGAACTGGCGGCACGCTATCGTGAAAAAGGCTACTGGCAGGATCTGCCACTGACCGATATTTTAACCCGCCACGCGAATAGCGATGCCGTTGCGGTTATCGATGGCTCTCGTGAAATCACCTATCGCCAGCTTAATCAGGCAGTCGATAACCTGGCCTCGGCGCTTCAGCGTCAGGGGCTGAAGCAGGGCGAAACGGCGTTGGTGCAGCTCGGTAATATCGTCGAGTTCTATATGACACTGTTTGCGCTGCTGCGAATTGGCGTCGCGCCGGTTAACGCACTCTTCAGCCATCAGCGCACCGAACTTAACGCCTATGCCGATCAAATCGAACCGTCACTGCTGATTGCCGATCGCGACCACGCGTTATTCGCCGATGACAGTTTCCTGAACAGCTTTATCGAAAACCATCCGTCAATACGCGTGGTGCTGCTGCGCGGTGGGGAAGGTGAGCACTCACTCGATGCCGCGCTAACCCAGGCGGCGGATAACTTTACCGCCACGCCAACGCCCGCCGATGAAGTGGCGTTCTTCCAGCTTTCCGGCGGCAGCACCGGTACGCCGAAGCTGATTCCGCGCACGCACAACGACTACTACTACAGTATTCGCCGCAGTAATGAAATTTGCCATTTCAGCCCGGAAACCCGCTTCTTATGCGCGATTCCGTCGGCGCATAACTATGTGATGAGCTCGCCGGGCGCGCTGGGCGTGTTCCTGGCCGAAGGCACCGTCGTACTGGCCGCCGATCCGAGCGCGACACTCTGTTTCCCGCTGATTGAAAAGCATCAGGTTAACGTGGCGGCACTGGTACCGCCTGCCGTCAGCCTGTGGCTACAGGCCATCACTGAGTGGGGCAGTAATGCGTCGCTGCGTTCGCTGAAGCTGCTGCAGGTGGGCGGGGCGCGACTGTCTTCATCGCTTGCCGCGCGTATTCCGGCAGAGATTGGCTGTCAGCTGCAGCAGGTGTTCGGCATGGCGGAAGGGCTGGTCAACTACACCCGGCTGGATGATTCCCTGGAACGCATCATCAATACCCAGGGCCGCCCGATGTGCCCGGACGATGAAGTGTGGGTTGCCGATGAAAACGGCGAACCGCTGCCGCGTGGCGAAGTGGGGCGGCTGATGACGCGCGGCCCGTACACGTTCCGTGGCTACTACAAAAGCCCGCAGCACAACGCCAGCGCCTTTGATGCTAACGGTTTCTATGGTTCCGGCGATCTCATCTCCATTGATGAAGACGGTTACATCACCGTGCAGGGACGCGAAAAAGATCAGATCAACCGCGGCGGTGAGAAGATCGCTGCCGAAGAGATAGAAAACCTGCTTCTCAAGCATGAGTCGGTTGTCCACGCCGCGCTGGTCAGTATGGAAGACGAGCTGATGGGCGAAAAAAGCTGCGCGTATCTGGTGGTGAAAGAACCCCTGCGCGCCGTTCAGGTTCGTCGTTTCCTGCGTGAGCAGGGCGTTGCTGATTTTAAACTGCCGGATCGCGTCGAGTGTGTGGATGAACTGCCGCTGACCCACGTCGGTAAAGTCGATAAAAAACAACTGCGTCAGTGGCTGGCTTCCCGCGCGCTGGGCTGAAGGAGAGAAGAGAATGGCTATTCCAAAATTAAAGGGTTACGCACTGCCGACGGCAATGGAGCTTCCGGATAATAAAGTGAGCTGGGCGTTTGAGCCTGAGCGTGCGGCGCTGCTTATCCATGATATGCAGGAATATTTCCTCAACTTCTGGGGTGATAACAGCGAGATGATGGAAACCGTAGTGGCGAACATCGCCGCGCTACGTGATTTCTGCAAAAAGAATAATATTCCGGTCTACTACACCGCGCAGCCGAAAGAGCAGAGCGATGAAGATCGCGCCCTGCTGAATGATATGTGGGGGCCGGGCCTGACCCGTTCGCCTGAGCAGCAGAAGATTGTCGCCGCGCTGACGCCAGACGAAGCGGATACGGTGCTGGTGAAGTGGCGCTACAGCGCGTTCCACCGCTCGCCGCTGGAACTGATGCTAAAAGAGACGGGCCGCAATCAACTGATCATTACCGGTGTGTATGCGCACATTGGCTGCATGACCACCGCGACTGATGCATTTATGCGTGATATCAAGCCGTTCTTTGTGGCTGATGCGCTGGCGGACTTCAGCCGTGACGAGCATTTAATGTCGCTGAATTATGTCGCCGGGCGCAGTGGCCGCGTGGTGATGACGGATGAACTGCTGCCTTCTGTTCCGGCCAGTAAAGACGCACTACGTGCGCTGGTGCTGCCGCTGCTGGATGAATCCGACGAGCCGATGGATGATGAGAACCTGATCGACTACGGCCTGGATTCCGTGCGCATGATGGCCCTGGCCGCCCGCTGGCGCAAAGTGTACGGCGATATCGATTTTGTAATGCTGGCGAAGAATCCGACGATCGACGCCTGGTGGGCGCTGCTTTCCCGCGAGGTGAAGTGATGAGCGGCTTCGATTTCAGCGGCAAAACGGTGTGGGTCACCGGCGCGGGCCGAGGCATTGGTTTTGCCACCGCTAAGGCGTTTGTCGATGCGGGCGCAACGGTGGTGGGGTTTGATCTCGCCTTCTCAGACGAGGCGTATCCCTTTACCACGCAGGTGCTGGATGTTTCCGACGCGCGTCAGGTGTCGCAGGTGTGTGAGCGCCTGCTCGCCACCACGCCGCGTCTCGACGTGCTGGTGAACGCTGCCGGTATTCTGCGTATGGGCGCGACGGATGCGTTGAGCATTGACGACTGGCAGCAGACCTTTGCGGTCAACGTCGGTGGAGCATTCAACTTTTTCCAGCAGACCATGGCGACCTTCCGCAACCAGCAGGGCGGGGCGATTGTCACCGTGGCGTCCGACGCCGCGCATACGCCGCGCATCGGCATGAGCGCCTATGGTGCGTCGAAAGCGGCGCTGAAAAGTCTGGCACTGACGGTAGGCCTCGAACTGGCAGGTTCCGGCGTACGTTGCAATCTGGTTTCGCCGGGATCGACGGATACCGATATGCAGCGCGGAATGTGGCAAAGCGACGATGCGGAACAGCAGCGTATTCGCGGTTTTGGCGAACAATTTAAGCTCGGCATTCCACTGGGGAAAATCGCACAACCGCAGGAAATTGCTAACACGGTGCTGTTCCTCGCCTCGGATTGCGCCAGCCATATCACGTTGCAGGACATCGTGGTTGACGGCGGCTCAACGCTGGGGGCGTAAGATGATCTGGAAACGTCACTTATCGCTTGAAGAACTGAATGCCACCAGCCTGAATACGATGGTGGCACATCTGGGGATTGTTTACACCCATCTCGGGGATGACCTTCTCGAAGCGGAAATGCCGGTGGATGCGCGTACCCATCAGCCGTTTGGTCTGCTGCACGGAGGAGCCTCGGCGGCGCTGGCTGAAACGCTGGGGTCGATGGCGGGCTTTATGATGACCCGCGACGGCCAGTGTGTGGTGGGAACGGAACTTAACGCATCGCATCATCGCCCTGTCTCACAGGGCAAAGTGCGCGGTGTCTGCCGCCCGCTGCATTTAGGCCGCCAGAGCCAAAGCTGGGAAATCGTCGTGTTTGATGAGCAGGGGCGTCGCTGCTGCACCTGCCGTTTAGGAACGGCGGTGATTGGCTAAAGCGACATCAATATGCCTGATGCGCTTCGCTTATCAGGCCTACGATTCGCACGAATGTGTAGGCCTGGTAAGCGTATGCGCCACGGGGCAAAGCAGCGACATACCTCACTCATCCTGCCTGTTTTTACACTTCTTTTCGTAACTTAAGTGATCCCGTTAACAATGTAATGTAAATACGTAGTGTTCTTGTTGTACTTATTGGTTTCTGAGTTGTTAAATCAAACCTGTTGATACAGAAATAAAATGTAACACTCTCAGCGACTCACACGGACAACATCTATGAACAATTCAGGGAAATACCTTACATGGGCATTGCTCTCCATTGTCGGAGCGTTTGCCCTGGGCTATATCGCCCTCAATCGTGGTGAACAGATTAACGCCCTCTGGATAGTGGTGGCGTCAGTCTGTATCTATCTGATTGCTTACCGTTTTTATGGACGCTATATCGCCAGAAATGTGCTGGCGGTTGACCCAACGCGTATGACACCCGCCGTGCGTCATAACGATGGGCTGGATTATGTACCGACCGACAAGAAAGTGCTGTTCGGTCACCATTTTGCGGCAATTGCCGGAGCGGGGCCGCTGGTGGGCCCGGTGCTGGCGGCGCAGATGGGGTATCTGCCGGGGATGATCTGGATCCTCGCGGGCGTAGTGCTTGCCGGTGCGGTGCAGGACTTTATGGTGCTCTTTGTCTCCACGCGCCGCGACGGTCGTTCGCTGGGTGAACTGGTGAAAGAGGAGATGGGGCCAACCGCCGGGGTTATCGCGCTGATTGCCACCTTTATGATCATGGTGATCATTCTGGCGGTGCTGGCGATGATCGTGGTGAAAGCCCTGACGCACAGCCCATGGGGAACCTACACCGTAGCGTTTACCATTCCGCTGGCGCTGTTTATGGGGATCTACATTCGTTATCTGCGCCCGGGGCGCATTGGCGAAGTCTCTGTCATCGGCCTGTTCTTCCTGATTTTTGCCATTATTTCTGGCGGTTGGGTGGCGGAAAGCGAAACCTGGGCACCGTGGTTTGACTTTACAGGCGTACAGCTGACCTGGATGCTGGTGGGTTATGGCTTTGTGGCGGCGGTGCTGCCAGTGTGGCTGCTGCTGGCGCCGCGCGATTACCTCTCTACCTTCCTGAAAATCGGTACCATTGTTGGGCTGGCCGTCGGTATTCTGATCATGCGTCCGACGCTGACCATGCCTGCGCTGACCAAATTCGTCGATGGTACCGGCCCGGTGTGGACCGGCAACCTGTTCCCGTTCCTGTTTATTACCATCGCCTGTGGCGCGGTGTCGGGCTTCCATGCGCTGATTGCTTCCGGCACCACGCCGAAGATGCTGGCGAATGAAGGCCAGGCTTGCCTGATTGGCTACGGCGGAATGCTGATGGAATCCTTCGTCGCTATTATGGCGCTGGTTTCCGCCTGTATCATCGATCCGGGTGTCTACTTCGCGATGAACAGCCCGATGGCGATGCTGGCACCTGCAGGTACCGTTGATGTGGTGGCTTCTGCGGCACAGGTGGTCAGTAGCTGGGGCTTTACGGTGACGCCGGAAACCCTGAACCATATCGCTAACGAAGTGGGCGAGCAGTCGATTATCTCCCGTGCGGGCGGTGCGCCGACGCTGGCGGTCGGTATGGCGTACATTCTGCACGGCGCGCTGGGCGGCCTGATGGATGTGTCATTCTGGTATCACTTCGCCATTCTGTTTGAGGCGCTGTTTATACTGACGGCGGTGGATGCGGGTACGCGAGCGGCGCGCTTCATGTTGCAGGATCTGCTGGGCGTCATTAACCCGAACCTTAAGAGAACGGACTCGCTGCCGGCGAACCTGCTGGCGACGGCGCTGTGTGTACTGGCCTGGGGCTACTTCCTGCACCAGGGCGTGGTTGACCCGTTAGGCGGTATCAACACCCTGTGGCCGCTGTTTGGTATTGCCAACCAGATGCTGGCAGGTATGGCGCTGATGCTGTGCGCGGTGGTACTGTTTAAGATGAAACGTCAACGCTATGCGTGGGTGGCGCTGGTGCCAACGGCCTGGCTGCTGGTATGTACGCTGACGGCGGGCTGGCAGAAAGCGTTCAGTCCGGACGTACGCGTGGGCTTCCTGGCCATCGCCAATAAATTCCAGGCGATGATCGACAGCGGGGCGATTCCTCCGCAGTATACGGAATCTCAGCTGGCGCAACTGGTATTCAACAACCGTCTGGATGCTGGCCTGACCATCTTCTTTATGGTGGTGGTTGTGGTGCTGGCCCTGTTCTCGATTAAGACTGCGCTGGCGGCACTGAAAGAGGATAAACCGACGGCGAAAGAAACCCCTTATGAGCCGATGCCTGAAAATCTCGAGGAGATTGTAAGCCAGGCGAAAGGGGCGCATTGACAGATGCCCTTACCCTAACCCTCTCTCTCAGGGAGAGGGAACCGACCGAGCTCGTTGTGACATTTGCGTCGGTTTTCTCCCTCTCCCTGTGGGAGAGGGCGGGGTGAGGGGAACAAAACGCACCACAATCAATGAGAAATCACCATGTTCGACACGTTATCAAAAGCAGGAAAATATTTAGGCCAGGCCGCGAAGATGATGATTGGCGTGCCGGACTACGACAACTATGTCGAACATATGCGCGTGACCCATCCTGACCAGACGCCAATGACGTATGAAGAGTTTTTCCGCGATCGCCAGGACGCTCGTTATGGGGGAAAAGGCGGCGCGCGCTGCTGTTAACCCTCTTTTGGCAGATACAGACTGATTTGTTCCTGCTTACAGCCGTAAATCGCCGCCAGTTTTTCGCGTGTGCGTTTTTGTGGGCGAGACTCGGGGGATTCAAGTTGTGAGACGGCAGACTGGCTGATACCCAGTTTCTCCGCCACCTCCTTTTGAGATAAGCCGCAATGAATGCGCCATGCTGCCTGTAAGCTCACCCCTTCTTTATCCATGATGTCACACACAATGCCGGGGAGGCTGGTGTTGTCATCGTCATCATGTTCGCAGGGAATATCTTCCCATTCATCGTCATCGTCGCTCGCGGACTCTGCCAGTTGCAAACGCAGGCGATAATATTCGTCGTAGGGGATCACAACGTACTGCGGTTTCCCGTTTTCATCCTTAATTAGCTGAATAGCCATAGGGCGCCTTCTCCTCGTGCAGATATGTCGTTGTTGTTCTGCGCTTCACGGCCACAATGTGGCAGGTGTTTTCGTCGTCTATCACCGTAAAAATAATGCGATAGTCGCCCACGCGCAGGCGATAGTGGCCCTTTGGCGTAGAGAGTTTAACGAGATCGGGCATCGGTGCGTTTCTGTCATTCAACGCCATTATCTTCTCGGTGACTTTTTGCCGATATCTCACATCAATGCTTTCTAACTGCCGCCTTGCCACTCTTGACCAGGTAATAACCATCCTGTACCTCCACTGTACGCTTTCGTGTTGAATAAGTAAAATATAAGTTTATTAGAAAATGATTTATTTCTAATAAACGTCACGATAAGCAAGACTGGGGAGAGGAGGAAGAGGCAAAAGGCAAGGCTTCGTGAAGGCTCGCAAAAACCTCTGTCAACCGACAGAGGCTTGCACTCGCAGTGGATTAACCCGCGAAGTTTTCCACTTTTTCGAAGGCCGCAAACAGTGTATCCGCGGTTAACGTGATAGGCAGGAAATGAATGGATTCCACCGGACGCAACGTGTGGGCGATGACTTTATCCAGCTCGGCGCGGTTATGAATATCTACGTCAAGCTGCGCAAGCGTAGTGGGTAAATGGAAGCGCTTATAGGCATGAACCAACTGCGCCAGCACATCATCCTGACCGAGCAGGGCGCTTTGTACCAGAATACCGTAGGCCACCTTCGTGCCATGGAGAAACTTCTCCGTCTGGGGCAGCACGGTAAGGCCGTTATGTACGGCATGTGCGGCGGCAACGCGGGTGAAGCGCTCGCCCAGGCCGCCAACCATACCGCCACCGGCGATAATGGCATCCACCACGTCGCGAAATGCCTGGGTTAATTTCCCTTGCTGCTGATCATTTAGCGCCTGCTCACTGCTTTCCAGCAGCACATCCCGAATCGCCAGCGCGCCGTTAATGCCTAAGCGCACCGTCAGCGGCAGCGTTTCAGGCAGCGGGGCGAGAACCACGGCTTCGTACCACTTCGCTAAGGTATCGCCAATGCCTGCCAGCAGATATTCTGCCGGTGCGTCGAGGATAATGCGCGGCTCAACCAGCACCAGGAAGTTGGCATCGTCGAAAATCTCAAAATGCAGCGCCTGACCGGCATCGTTGTACCACACGGAAAGTGGTGTCCACGCGGCGCAGGTGGCGGCGATTGTCGGAATACCGACGAACGGCAGATTCAGCCTGCGGGCTACGGCTTTCACCGTATCAAGCAACGCGCCGCCCCCCACGCCAATCACGACGCTGCGATCGTCGCCTGCCTGTGAAACCAACGTGTTTACATCCCGTTCGCTACAGTGACCGGTGAAAAGAATCTGCGTTGACCCCGGCGCGGTGGCGCATTCCGGCAGATAAGGCCGGGCGCCTGCTATCGCTTTTTCGCCGTAAATCCAGACCGCACGTGCGAGTTGCTCTGGGCTGAAAAAATCATTCAGACGTTGCAGACAGTCAGGATGCGAGAAGTAGTTGGCGGGGCCGGGAACCACGCGTATATCGGTATGACTCATAGATGTTGTGCCTCTGGCTATTATTGTTGTATGGACGTCTAAACGTCTTGATTGCCAAATACTAACATCGTGTTATAGTGGCTTCAACACCGCATCACAGATGGAACAACAATAATGACGCACAACCCACTGATTCCACAGAGTAAACTCCCTAATCTCGGCACCACGATTTTCACGCAAATGAGTGCGCTGGCCCTTAAACATCAGGCGATAAATTTGTCGCAGGGTTTCCCTGATTTCGACGGCCCTCGTTATCTCCAGGAGCGGCTGGCGTATCACGTTGCCGCAGGCGCGAATCAGTATGCGCCGATGACCGGCGTACAGGCGCTGCGTGAAGCTATTGCTGAAAAAACCGCTGCGCTCTACGGTTACACGCCGGACGCGAACAGCGATATCACCGTGACGGCCGGTGCAACGGAAGCGCTTTATGCGGCAATTACTGCACTTGTTCGCCCTGGTGATGAAGTCATCTGTTTTGACCCAAGCTATGACAGTTATGCGCCAGCGGTTGAACTGTCGGGCGGCATCCTCAAGCGCATTGCGCTACAGCCGCCACATTTCCGTGTCGACTGGGCCGCGTTTCGCGCATTACTGAGCGATAAAACGCGTCTGGTTATTCTTAATACGCCGCATAATCCTTCCGCCACCGTCTGGCACGCGGCAGATTTCGCCGCGCTCTGGCAGGCCATTGCGGAACGGGAAATCTACGTGTTGAGCGATGAAGTTTACGAACATATCTGCTTTGACCCGCAGGGCCACGCCAGCGTGCTGGCTCATCCTCAGTTGCGTGAACGGGCTATCGCGGTATCTTCGTTTGGTAAAACCTATCATATGACAGGCTGGAAAGTCGGCTATTGCGTTGCGCCGCCCGCGATAAGCGCGGAATTACGGAAGGTGCACCAGTATTTGACCTTTGCAGTCAATACCCCGGCGCAGCTGGCACTGGCCGATATGCTGCGCGCCCAGCCGGAGCATTATCGCCAGTTGCCCACGTTTTACCGTGAGCGGCGAGATCTGTTTATTGACGCATTAAGAGAGAGCCGACTGGACATTCTGCCCTGTGAAGGCACCTACTTCCTGCTGGCCGATTACAGCGCTATCTCCGACATGGACGATGTGAGCTTCTGCCAGTGGCTAACCACTGAAGTCGGCGTTGCCGCAATTCCGCTATCGGTTTTTTGCGCCGATCCGTTTCCGCATAAGTTGATTCGCCTGTGCTTTGCCAAGCAGGAATCGACGCTGCTTACAGCAGCAGAACGCTTGTGCCAGCTTTGATTATTTAACGGTCCAGGCCTGTGAGAAATGACGATTTCCGAACATTTCGAGCAGGCCATTAATTTGCTTCAGTCGCAGCACTTCATCACTGTCCATCCCCAGTTCTTTACTGATCTTCTCATCATTCCAGCCTAAACGCGCCAGTTCCAGCACGATATCTGACATGGCATTAATTTGATGTCGCCCACGTGCGCGGTTGTGGCGCACGGTAGCCGCCATACGCGAAGGCAGCGTGGCGCTACGATGATCAATACTGGTAACCGGCAGATAACCTTTAAACTGTTTTTTTAGCGCTGATTTGCTGCTGGCGAGCGCATAACGGTGGAAACCATCAACGATTTCATACTGATCACCATCTTTGTCCATAACCACCAGCGGTTGTGTGAAACCATCTGCCTCCAGAGATTTCTGAAGCAGGCGTTTTTCCGGTGGCGCCATATTATTAGGGTTATAGGCATTGGGCGTTACCTGTTCCTCTTTTACCCAAATGACGCAATCAACCGGCTGATCCTTAAACGGGCTGAGGCCGTGTAGCGCCTGCCGAAAGTGATTGATGGCTTCTACGCGTGCCTCAAAATCAAGCGATTGCAGCCAGGTAGTCATATCATTAATTAATCGTTGTTGCACAGGATCCCCCATTGTTGACGTTTATGGTTCATCCGCTCACGATAGCGTTGATAGTGGACGGACTTTGTTGGGCTGAAAGAGAGCGCACGACACCAGTAGTCGTTGTTTAACATGACCTTGCAGATACGACGCCAGGAGGGGATATCCTTTGTGCCGACGTCACCTTCCTGGCTGTCCGGAATATCCTCCATGCCCTGTTTTTGATACCAGCGCAGGTAGACCGCGATTTTATTACGGTAATGCTCAGCGGTGGTTTGCGGCATGCTTTGCAAGAGAAACATTGCGTAGCTTCGCCAGCTGTGATGCGCGGGTTTTTCAATTTTGCGATGACCATAGAACTGATTGTCACGCCCGGCGTAGACGCCGCCACTGTGCACGCCGCTTACGCGCTGGCACATCGCGGCCCAGCGCTCAGGTTCCAGCACATGGTAGAGCCACAATCCCTGGCGCTGTTCCGGCCCGAACGGTTCGCAAATACGCATGTTGCGAGGGGGGACACCGGCCTGGTACATCAAATCGTAAAGAGGGTTGTAGCACTGTTGCGAGTGAGCAAACCATGTCCAGATGTCTGCCGTTTTCCAGTCGTACAGTGGATACACATACCAGGCATGGCCGCCAGGCGCGGCGGTAGTCCACGGTTTATCATCGGCAAAACGCTGCTTGCGTCTTGATGCGATAGTCAGGAATCGATTGTAGGATTCATCGGCGCGGATACCCACCAGAATGGCGGCCGGGCGCTGTTGCGAGAACCACTCTGCAAAGCTCTGGACAAAGCTTTCAAAAGTACAGCCAGGACGGTAAAAAGGGAAAAATGCCGGGTCGGTAATCGCGCCTTTAGGGGGTTGCCTGACCCATTGCGCGCCGGGTTCCCAGCACTGCCATTCGGGTTCAAACTGGGTAAGCGCATTTTGAGTGGTAAGGGGAATTGCCACCCAGTAAAAATCGTCAATAACATCTTTATAGAGATCGCGCATGCGTTTGCAGTGGGCGATAGTGCTCGAAAACTGCGCCTCCCAGTCAATAAACAGAACGCTGATTTTCTTGCCCATTTCCCGTGCCAGTAGCGCGGTGATATGCAGCATTACCGTGGAGTCTTTGCCACCGGAAAACGAAACGCAAACGCGGGGGAAATTTTGTAAGGCCCAGACTGCTCGATGCTGGCTGGCTTCCAGCACGGTACAGGATAGTGGAACCTTTAATAATGACATTGTTGGCAATCCTTGCGAAATATGTGGCTTAATTTATTAGCTATCATATAACGACAAGGATGGCGAATGTAATATTTTTAATTAATGGTTACTGTAAGATACAGATATTGATAAATATGTATCCTACGAGTGAATGCATGACTATTATTAATTCATTCAATAAATTTATCATGCGCTGAGATTCTTTCAATCACTTTTGCAAATGATGGTGTATTCATCGACGAGCGATTATAGATAATGTATATCATTATCGAGGGTAATGGTTCAGGCGTGATAATCTCTTGCAGCTGGCCATTACCACCTAAATAATCGAAAAATTCACGCGGAATAATGCCAATTAAATCGGTTTTTTGAATAATGTTGACCATACCTATAAGTGAATTAGTGCGTAAACCTGTGCGTCTGCCCAGGTACTGCTCATCCACTTCCGTTTGATATCCTTTAATACCGGGTTCTTCAGTTGTGTAGGTCGCGAAACGTTCCTGAAGAATCTCTTCCCGTGTCGCGCTCCCTTCCAGACGAGGGTGATCTTTGCGGCAAACCAGAACGGTAGAGACTTCTTTAAATGGCTCGCAGACAACCGAACGGTTGATGATAGGCGAGGTGCTTAAAACCAGATCAGCCTTCCTGTAGCTCATTAAATCTTCGATGTTATCGGAAGTTGCGACGTAATCGTAATGGGCAATTTCAATGCTGGGATCGTCAAGCAAACGTGTCACGATATTGATGACTGGGCCGGAAATGAAAATCTGTGGCCCATAAATGACAAAGCGCTTCGTGAGCTCCGAATTGCTCATAATATTGATGGTTTTTTCCAGCTGATTCAGGTTATCCGCAAGGTGATGATGCAGGTTAACGCCGACCGTAGTGGGAGTGATCCCTTTACCGGAACGAACAAACAGCGGGTCGTTGAGCTGAATACGCAAGCGCTGTAATGACTGACTGACTGCGGAGGGGGTAATAAACAGCGTCTCCGCGGCTTTACTGATGCTGAGATGTTGATAAATGCATTCAAAAATAACTAATAAGTTAAGATCGAACCGCTTTAGATCATAGAGGTTGGCCATTTTGTTGTCCTTGTTTCGGTGCAGGTAGCAGAGAAGGCACTGATGCTCTCCTGTACCGCGAAGATTATTAACATTCCATGTTTTCGTAAAACTTAAAGCACCTTACATCCTGACTAAATATATATCAGAAAATTGCGTTTTACTATAGATCCTAGAAAACAAGGTGATTGATATTTTATTTTTATACAATCACCCTGGATTTATTACTCTTCGCCCATCATGACCTTCAGTTTTTGAGCATCAGGCAGACCGACGACCTGCTGTAACTGGCCTTCTTTATTCATATAGTAAATGGCAGGAGTAACGTTGGCGCCCAGATCATCCATCAGTTTCTGATTCTCGTTTAATGTGCGCATGGCATCTGCAGATGGCGTGGCGGGCAGGGTGAGTTTCATCTTCCCGCCGGATTGTTCATAGTCATGCCAGGTTTTGGCGGGATCTTTCGCCGCCAGGATTGCCGCAGCAGTGTCCGGGCTTTCTGGCTTGATAACGCCAACCAGTAGCGTGCGAAGCTGAACTTTTCCCGCATCGACCCACGGGCGAGCCTGCTGCCAGAACTGCTTGCAATAAGGGCAGAACGGATCGGCAAATACATACAGTTTGACCGGCGCGTCTTTTTTACCGTCCAGTAACCACGTGCTTTTTTCCATACGCTTCCACATTTCCTGCCCGGCCGGGGTATAAATCTCCTTCTGGAACAGCTGCTCGCTGAGATTTTGCCCCTTCTCATCATACATATAGCCGGAAATGGCGTGTTTGCCGTCTGGTGTCACATAGATAGCCACGCCCATATCCTGATACTTGCCCAGATACCCTTTCATACCTGCGGGTGCATCAAACGGTTTAATAATGGTAATACCCTGTTTTTCGATGGCTTTTACCGGTGCAGGGAGTTCTTCCGCATGGGCGAGGAGAGGGAGAAGAGTGAGGAGTAAAGAACGTTTTAACATAGAAAATCTCTGTAAAATCAGTCCGTAAGATGAATGAAATGGTGTAGCCTATCACAACCATAGATAAGACCAACCGGCAGCGGATTGCCCTTTGAAGGGTGGGGTGATGTAATCCCTGAGCTGTTACAACCTTTGTTAAGGTAATGTAGAGCGCAACATATTGCCAGCCTGGCTGGTGCTGAATCCACCGACGGGTGTTCAGGTAACGGGGCCGCCTGAAGAGGGGGCCTTTTTACTTTACGCAGATTTAAACGGGCAAGGGGCATTTTGTGCCTTACCCATTTTCAGGTTCACAATGTTGTCTTGAGTCGGTTGTAAGGTAACGCTTATTGATTTGATAATAGAAACGCATTGGCTCTATCAATCAAAATTCGTTAACTTACAACTCAACGAAAACACGGAGGAAGTATAGATGTCCTTGATTAACACTAAAATTAAACCTTTCAAAAACCAGGCATTCAAAAACGGCGAATTCATCGAAGTCACCGAAAAAGATACCGAAGGTCGCTGGAGCGTATTCTTCTTCTATCCGGCTGACTTTACCTTCGTTTGCCCGACTGAACTGGGCGACGTAGCAGACCACTACGAAGAACTGCAGAAACTGGGTGTGGACGTGTACTCTGTCTCTACCGATACCCACTTCACTCACAAAGCATGGCACAGCAGCTCTGAAACCATCGCGAAAATCAAATACGCGATGATCGGTGACCCGACTGGCGCCCTGACCCGTAACTTCGACAACATGCGTGAAGATGAAGGTCTGGCTGACCGTGCGACCTTCGTAGTTGACCCGCAGGGTATCATCCAGGCTATCGAAGTTACCGCTGAAGGCATTGGCCGTGACGCATCTGACCTGCTGCGCAAAATCAAAGCAGCCCAGTACGTTGCTTCTCACCCAGGCGAAGTTTGCCCGGCTAAATGGAAAGAAGGCGAAGCGACTCTGGCTCCGTCCCTGGACCTGGTTGGCAAAATCTAAGTCTTTATTGCCCGGCGGCGCGACGCGTGCCCGGGCCTACAAATGTAGGCCGTGTAAACGCTGTGTCATCCGGCAACCAACGGGTGCTATGCACCCGTTTTTCTTCCCCACGCACTATGATGCAAGTTGCATCCAGGCCGCCCGAATGAGGCAGCTTGCATGATGATGTATTTAGCCCAGGAGATTAACAATGCTCGACACCAACATGAAAACCCAGCTCAAAGCCTATCTTGAAAAGCTGACCAAACCTGTTGAGCTGATTGCCACGCTGGATGACAGCGCCAAATCGGCAGAAATCAAGGAACTGCTGGCTGAGATTGCAGAACTGTCAGATAAAGTGACCTTCAAAGAAGATAACACGCTGGCCGTTCGTAAACCGTCGTTCCTGATTACCAACCCAGGTTCCCACCAGGGCCCGCGTTTTGCCGGCTCCCCGCTGGGTCATGAGTTCACCTCGCTGGTACTGGCGCTGCTGTGGACCGGTGGTCATCCGTCGAAAGAAGCGCAGTCTCTGCTGGAGCAGATCCGCAATATCGACGGTGATTTTGAATTCGAAACTTATTATTCACTCTCTTGCCACAACTGCCCGGACGTGGTGCAGGCGCTGAACCTGATGAGCGTGTTGAACCCGCGCATCAAACACACGGCGATCGATGGCGGCACCTATCAGAACGAAATCACGGAACGTAACGTGATGGGCGTTCCGGCAGTGTTCGTCAATGGCCAGGAGTTTGGTCAGGGTCGCATGACTCTTACGGAAATCGTGGCGAAGATCGACACCGGTGCAGAAAAACGCGCGGCGGAAGAGCTGAGCACCCGTGATGCTTATGAAGTGCTGATCGTGGGTTCCGGCCCGTCTGGTGCGGCCGCTGCTGTCTATTCAGCGCGTAAAGGCATCCGTACCGGCCTGATGGGCGAACGTTTTGGTGGTCAGGTGCTGGATACGGTTGATATCGAAAACTACATCTCTGTGCCGAAAACTGAAGGTCAGAAACTGGCTGGCGCACTGAAAGCCCACGTAAGCGAATATGATGTTGATGTGATTGATAGCCAAAGTGCTTCAAAACTGATTCCGGCGGCGCAGGAAGGTGGCTTACACCAGATTGAAACTGCCTCAGGCGCGGTGCTGAAAGCGCGCAGCATCATCATCGCAACCGGTGCGAAATGGCGCAATATGAACGTGCCGGGTGAAGATCAGTATCGCACCAAAGGCGTAACGTACTGCCCGCACTGCGACGGCCCGCTGTTTAAAGGCAAACGCGTAGCGGTGATCGGTGGCGGTAACTCCGGCGTGGAAGCAGCCATTGACCTGGCTGGCGTGGTTGAACACGTTACCCTGCTGGAATTTGCGCCGGAAATGAAAGCGGATCAGGTTCTGCAGGATAAAGTCCGCAGCCTGAAAAACGTCGATATCATTCTGAATGCGCAAACCACGGAAGTGAAAGGCGACGGCAGTAAAGTGACCGGCCTGGAATACCGTGACCGTGTCAGCGGTGATACGCATCAGATTGAACTGGCGGGGATCTTCGTACAGATTGGTCTGCTGCCGAACACCACCTGGCTGGAAGGCGCGATTGAGCGCAACCGGATGGGTGAAATCATCATCGATGCGAAATGTGAAACCAGCGTCAAAGGCGTCTTTGCCGCGGGTGACTGCACCACCGTTCCGTACAAACAGATTATCATCGCCGCAGGCGAAGGCGCGAAAGCGTCACTCAGCGCCTTTGATTATCTGATTCGTACCAAAACGGCATAAAAAAAGAAGTAAGACGACACCTGCAAATGAAAAAGGCTACCGAAAGGTAGCCTTTTAACACAAATGACAAATGTAAAACGCCTGATGCGCTGCGCTTATCAGGCCTACACGGTTTAGCAATATTTTGTAGGCCGGATAAGGCGCTTACGCCGCATCCGGCAAGAACAAAGCGCATTTTGTTAGCAAGCTGAAGAGGCTACCGAAAGGTAGCCTCTTTTTTTATCTCACCACCATTACCGGCACATGGGCGTGGCGAATAACGCTGGAGGCGTTCGAACCCAGCAGGTGAGTGGAGATGGACGGGTTGCGGGAGCCGATCACCACGACATCCGCTTTCAGCTCTTCCGCCAGCTCATTTACCACGTCGCGAACGCTGCCGATGCGCACGTGCAGTTTCAGGCGCTCAGGGTCGATGCTGAAGTGGCTTTTCATTGTTTCTAAACGGTTGATCGCTTCCTGATGAAGGTGCTCTTCAAAGCGACGAACATCCGCGGCAAAACGGCTCATGGTGTAGCTGGCCGAGCCGGGCAGCACGTGGAGCAGATGAATGATCCCATCCTGCTGCGCCAGAAATTCAGCGTGAGCGATAGCTTTATCACTCAATTCCATCTCGAATACGTCAACGGGCATAATGATTGTCTTGTACATATGCATTCCTCCTTGTCTCTGTATTTGATATCAAAGCATATTACGACGTTTTAGTTTGTCATTGATATCGCAAATTTCTCGTTCGCTGTGTGGATGGGTGTAAAGTTTTTTCAATGTCACCAGATACAGAAAGAGGATGCCGGGGCATCCTCTTAATTCATCGCGATTAGCGTTGGTAATCACCGGCTGCTTCCGGCTGGTAGAGCAGTTCCAGCACCTCCAGATGCGTGGATGCGCCGCCGGGGAGCTCCCAGTGAATGGTGCTGCCGACACGCAGGCCAATCAGCGCCGCGCCCACCGGGGCCAGCACAGAAAGCTGCGTGTTGCTGTCTGTCATTTGCGTGGGAAATACCAGCGTTCGCACGCGCTCTTCGCCGCTGGTCAGATCGCGAAATCTCACCTGGCTGTTCATGCTTACGACATCAGGCGGAACCTGTTCCGGCGGGCACATTTGCGCGCGGTCCAGTTCTTCATTCAGCGCGCCAGCCACCGGAGAGTTTGCGTAAGCAGGCAGTTCCAGCAGTCTGTCGATACGCTCCGCATCGAACTCATTAATGATGATGGCAGGTCTGGTCATAGTTACTCCATGTCGTTCCAGATACGTCTTTCCAAAAGAAAACCCTCACCGCCAGCGGCAAGGGTTCATCTCACACCATCATACGCATTCAATCATCAGGTTTGAAGTGATACAACGCACATTCAATCACTGAAAATTATCGATTTATCGCGATTATTGTCAGTATCCCACTTTATCCAGCACAAACTGTTTACCACAGTTACCTGGGTGCGGCTGAGGCAGGAACGACGCGGGAGAAAGTGGGGCATTGATGTTCCCGGCTTTTAGTGAAATTTGCATCTCTGTGAGATAGCCCGGGTTGCCATTACAGGTCAGCTTAAACGCTTTGACGTTCTCCTTGCCAAAGGCGCTGGCGACGGCGGCATCAAAATCGCTGCGCTTCACTTTTTGCCCATAATTAGCGGCTAAAAATTGCCCCAGCGCACTGGCTTTCACTTCGCTGTTCAGGCGCACCATGGTGCCAAAATACGCATCCGGGTCGAAACCAAAACAGACACCGTGTTTGGCATATTCATAACGCTCAAGGCAGGATTTTCCGCCGCTGCCGGGCATCACGCCGTTCAGCTTGTTCGCCATTTCCAGCGATAAACCGGTTTCAGGGGCAGAGCATTTTCTGCTGCCTTTGGCTTCCGGCATGTTCGGAATCGGGCGCGTCGCGCATCCAAAGCGCATCCAGCGGCCTTCATCCACGCCGCGAGAGGCGATGGATTTTGGCAGCCCCGGCCAGAGACCATGGACGGTGAGGTGGTCGGCTTTATTCGCCGTCTCTTTCTGGATTTTGCACTCCTGCGGCTCTTTGCGATTTCTGTCGTTCATGCTCTGACAAAAACCGGTTTGCCACGAAAGCGCCAGCACATAACGGTCAAAATCGCCATATTGCGAGGGCGTGAGGGGGGCGGCGCTGGCGCTTTGCGCGACGAGCAGCAGGGTGCCGACGCATCCGGCCAGAAGATCCTTCCTGAACATAGTACGTATCCGGGGTGTTAACGATTCAAGGCAATTATTAAAACATAAAAAAGGCGTCGTTAGACGCCTTTTATCAGTTTAGCGAATACTTACAGCGCGCTGCCCGGCACCAGGATTTCGGTCGCGATGATCACCACGACCAGGCCCACCAGCACCGGAACGGAGGTGCGTTTTACCACTTCGAACGGCGAGATTTTCGCCATCCCGGCCACTGCAACCACCACGCCGGAAACCGGGGAGATGGTACGGCCAAGGTTGGAGGCCTGCAGCATCGGAATGGAAAGATAAGCCGGGTTGATACCTGAGGTGTGCGCAAGCTTAGGAATCATTTCGACGAATGCATAAAACGGCGCGTTCCCGGAACCGGTGGTCATCGCCGCCAGCATGGTCAACACCACCAGCACCAGCATCAGAATAATGCTGGCGGAACCGAACGAGGTGGCGATGGAGATCAGGCTATCGATAAAGCCGATCGTGCTCAGCCCCTGCGCAAAGACACCCGCTGCGACTAACAACATCACCACGCTTGCAAAGGCGTCTGCCATTCCGCGATAGGCCACTTCCAGGCCAGAGAACACGTTTTGCGTGTTGAAACTGCGGCAAAATTCCAGCACCGCCGCCAGCAGCATGCAGATAACCAGAATGGTAATAATGTGCAGCTGCGGGCCCCATTTACCGTCGAAAATCAGCACGCCAATAATCGGCGCGAACGGCAGAATGGCGTAGAAGCTCGGTGCGGTGGTGGTGATTTCATTCACATCGAGCATTTCATGAGACACATTCTCTTTTTTATCGAGATAGCGCTGCCAGAAGAAGTGGGCAATCGCCATGGCGATAATCGCTGCGATGGAAATTGGAAGCGTCGTTTTAAAGGCAAAATCAATCAACGGCATCTCTGCCGCTTTTGCCGCCAGCACGACATCGCCGGAGGTAGGGGAAAGAATAATCGCCGCCGGGGAGGCGCAAATCGCGGCAGCCGCACCGCGGCTAATGCCAACGTTAACCATCACCGGGAACAGCGTCGCCATTAACAATACGCCAAGACCTGTTGCGGACGATACGGCCAGCGACATCAGGCAGGCGACGAAATAGGCGGCAATCATCAGTAAATAGGGTGAGTTAATATAACGCAGCGGTTTTGAGGCCAGCTTCACGACCATGTCGTTGGCACCAATATGCGTCATGTAGGCGGCAAAACCACACAACATCATGATCATCATGCCGAGGTCGCCGCCGCGGCTCATCAGCAGGATTTTAATATATTCAACGATGTCGGTCGCGGAATAACCGGTGCTTGCTTCGCTGGCCGGTAACACTTTATGGCCCATCAGTGCGCTGGCGACCAGCAATACAATCCCGCCGACGAACAAGACGCCTGTGGCGGAGAAGCCTTTAATGATATAGCGGGCAACGCCCACAATGACCACGACCCCTATCAGGAGCTCAAATGCCGTTAACATATTTTTACCTGTCACCATTGTCGAAAATATGCGCTACAAATGACGCATAAAAAAGAATAATAACGGGAATGTGCCGAAATAAGCGGCAATACTTGCTGATGGAAATCAATAAAATGATTATTTGTAGTAATACAACAGGCAATTGATCGAGTAAATCACAAAGCTGCAAACCGTTTAATTATAGTGGGGCAGGAGGACTGTGAAAGCGATAAGTGTATTAATTGTTATAATTATTTCCAGTTTGTTGAATCGTAAAGCAATTAAAAAAGACTTTATTTCGCGAATATTGCCTGCGTATACTCCGGTTACTTTCATTAACTGAATCGTGATTATGTACGCATCCTGGAACTGGCGCTTACGCTTCATCAGAAAACATTTTCTGATGCTTCTGCTCGCGTTCGGTTTTTGGTTTATCCAGTGCCAGGTGGCGATTGCTTCTCATGACTGTCAGTTAAGCCCGGCGGGGGAGACGGCGATGATCCAGCATATGGATCACCAGATGTCATCCCATGCGACCGAAACCAATATGTCGCTGTGTGGGCAGCACTGTGTGCCCGACTCCTCGCAGAAAACGCTCGATAACGCCTCTTTAGTCGCGATTCCGGTGGCTTCCAGCCTTGCGCTGGTTATGCCGACCTGTGAAGCCGTCCAGGAAGATGCGTGGTCACTGGCACCTCCCGCCGTAGGGCCGCCGGCAACGATTCGTTTTTGCCGGTTCCGCGAATAGAAACCTGATAATCCGTTTAACTATCAATTCATTAACGATTATCAGGAGTTTACTATGTCTGCAATTTTCTCCCGTGCGCTGGCTGGTGTACTGTTTGCTGTATCCGCTTTTTCCGTTTCCGCGCACGATATGAGCGCGCACACCACCATGACAATGCCCTCCGCCGCCAGCTGGCAGGGGGAAGGCATTATCAAAAAAGTGACCCCCACTACCATTACTATTGCCCATCATCCCATCCCCGCGCTGAACTGGCCTGCGATGACGATGCAATTTGCGCAACCGACAAGCCACCCTGTGACCGCGCAACGCGTGGGCGAGGAGGTGGATTTCACCTTCACCGAAGGTGAGGGCGGTTACCAGATTGTCTCCCTGAATCCGCACCGCTAAGCCGGAGGTGATATGAAACAACACACGTTGAGCCTCTGGCTCGGCGGGGTGTTGCTTGGGTTTTTTGGCTCCGCCGTGCAGGCGGAGTCATGGACGCTCACGCAAACCCTGTCGCAAGCCCAGCGCTATTCCGCTGAACTTTCCGCGAACCGCAATGAAGCGAGGGCGCTGGAAAATATGGCCGACTCCGCAGGAGAATTGCCGGATCCGAAACTGAAATTTGGCATTGAAAACGTTCCGGTACAGGGCAGTAATAACCAACGTCTGACACGCGAAGGGATGACCATGCAGCGCGTGGGCATTATGCAGCGCTACGTCAGCGCCGAAAAACGCGAACGTAAAGCGCAGACGTTGCAGGCGCAGGCGCAAAGCGTTAGCGCGAAATCAGAAGCGATTCGTGCCGCGCTGCAACGCGATACCGCGCAGGCGTGGCTCGACCTCGCGCTCTCGGAAAAAGCGCTGCAATCGGCCAAAAAGCTGGTGGCGGAAACCGAGCGACAACAGGGGACGCAGCGCGCCAGCGTCGGCAGCGGAACCGCCGCGCCGGACAGCGTACTTGCGCTTAAAGTCACGCTGAACGCAATGCGCAATAACGTTACGCTGGCGGAGCGTGATGTACAGGTGGCGCGGGCAAAACTGATGAAGT
This sequence comes from Pseudocitrobacter faecalis, assembly GCA_003315335.1. GTDB lineage: Bacteria > Pseudomonadota > Gammaproteobacteria > Enterobacterales > Enterobacteriaceae > Pseudocitrobacter > Pseudocitrobacter faecalis. Next base: position 448,359 of record QNRL01000002.1, on the reverse strand, counting down.
TTACCGGTCAGCCGATTGAATCAGTTTCCGGCACGTTGCCGCCGTATCAGCGTTTGCCTGCGGATGAAGCCACGCTGCTGGCCGGCGTGGATCAACACCCGGAAGTCATTGCCGCCGCGCGGGAAGCCAACGAAGCTAAAGCGCGTTCGGCGCAATCCGCGGTGGCGGCCATCCCCGATGTCGATGTCGAGGTGTATTACGGTCATCGCTCGGAAGGATATGACGATATGGCGGGGGTGATGTTTACCGTGGATTTGCCGCTGTTTAAGGATAAACGCCAGGATAAAGATTACGCGGCAGATGTCTCTCGCACGATGCAGGCGAACGATCAGCTTTCGCTGACGGAACGCGATCATGCCGCCCAGGTCAGCTCGCTGATTGCCGACTATCAGGCCGCGCAAAATATCTGGTTGCGCCTGCGCGATGAAACACTACCGCTTCAGCAGCAGCGCCTTTCCTTACTGACTGCCCAGTATCGCGCCGGGCAGTCTGACCTTCCTTCTTTACTTGCCGCGCGTCGCGATGTGCTGGACAGCACCCTCGCCACCAGTCAGGCCGAGCGCGAGGTAGCCCGGACCTGGGCGGCCATTCACTATTTGATTCCACAGGAGCTGGCGTTATGAACAAGAACTTACTGACCCTGGCGATTGTGGCCGCGGTGGCGGCGGGCGCGGGCTATTACGCCGGACATCGTAACCCGGAGGCAGATGCCCCTGCTACTGAATCTCCCGCGCGCAAAGTGCTCTACTGGTATGACCCGATGGTCCCCGGCCAGCGCTTTGATAAGCCGGGGAAATCACCGTTTATGGATATGCAACTGGTGCCGCGTTATGCCGATGAAACGCCGGATAACGGCGGCGTTAGCATTAGCCCGCAACAGCAGCAAAGTCTCGGCATGCGAATCGGCAGTGTGGAAAAACGCGTGCTGGTTCAGCCTTTTTCCGCGTTTGCGACGGTTACTACCGATGAGCGTAGCCTGCAAATTATTCCGTCTCCGGCCAACGGCGTCGTCGAGAAATTGTTCGTTCGCGCCCCGCAGCAATGGGTGAAAGCCGGTGAGCCGCTGGCGCAGCTGTGGATCCCCGAATGGACGGCGGCGCAGCAGGAGTATCTGGCTGTGCGCCAGTTGGGCGATGCCGCATTGAGCCGTGCCGCTCGCGAGCGTCTGACGCTGACGTTTATGCCGGAATCCGTCATTCGCCAGGTAGAACGCAGCGGCAAACCGCAGCCGCGAATGGTGTTGCGTGCTGAGCAGAACGGTTACGTGTCGAAGCTCGATACGCGTGAAGGCGCGCAGGTGACCGCCACCGCGCCGTTGTTTGAACTGGCAAGCCAGGATCCGGTATGGGTGGTGATTGATTATCCACAAACCCAGGCGCAACGCCTGATACCGGGCAGCGATGTTGTCGCAAGCGCTGACGGCTGGCCTGGCGAGCCGTTCCACGGCAAGGTGAGCGAAGTGCTGCCGCAGATGGAAACCAGCACGCGCACGCTGAAGGCGCGCATTGTGCTGGATAACCCGCAGCACAAACTGAAGCCCGGCATGTTTTTAACCGTGCGTTTGCAGGATGAATCCGCGCAGCCGCCGGTGCTGGCTATTCCGGAGGAAGCGCTGATTGCCACCGGCAGTGAAAATCGGGTGATTGTCGCTACCGGCGACGGGCATTTTGCACCCGCGCGCGTCACCACCGGGGTAACCGCCAACGGCTGGACGGAAGTCAAAGAGGGGCTGAAAGAGGGCGATAAAGTAGTGACCTCCGGCCAGTTCCTGATTGACTCCGAAGCCAGCCTGCGTAGCGCCTTGCCGCAGGAAACGAAAAAGGCGCAAGAGTATGTCGGCAACGGCGTCGTTAAGGCTATCGAAGGGAACACGATAACGCTGTCGCACCAGCCCATTCCTGCACTGCACTGGGGCGCAATGACCATGGACTTCACTCTCGGCGCCAGTACGGCAAAACCAAAAAACGGCGATAACATCATGTTCCACTTTACGCTGGATGATGCGCAGGGGCCGCTGATTTCACAATGGATGCCAATGACGGGAGGCGAGAAATGATTGCCGCCGTGATTCGTGCTGCGTTGCGTAATCGTCTGCTGGTGATTTTCGCGGCGCTGGGGATGGCGCTGTGGGGTGCCTGGGCGGTGCAACGCGCGCCGCTGGATGCGCTGCCGGACCTCTCTGATGTGCAGGTGATTATCCGTGCCAGCTATCCGGGAAAAGCGCCGCAGATTATTGAAGATCAAGTCACTTATCCGCTTACCACCACCATGCTTTCGGTGCCTGGCGCGAAGACGGTGCGTGGCTTTTCGATGTTTGGAGACGCCTATGTATACGTGTTGTTTGAAGATGGTACCGACCTCTACTGGGCGCGTTCGCGCGTGCTGGAGTATCTGAGTCAGATTCAGGCGCAAATGCCGGAGGGCGTCACGGTCGCATTAGGGCCGGATGCCACGGGCGTGGGCTGGATTTACGAGTATGCGCTGGTTGACCGTACCGGCAAACACAGCCTTGCGGATCTGCGTGCGCTCCAGGACTGGACGCTGAAGTACGAACTGAAAACCGTGCCTAACGTTTCGGAAGTCGCCAGCGTCGGTGGGATGGTGCGCCAGTATCAGGTGATAGCCGATCCGACGCGAATGCGGGCGCTAAACGTGACGCATCAGCAAATTGTCGATGCGCTGAAATCTGCCAACCAGGAGGGCGGCGGCGCACTGATGGAGATGGGTGAAGCGGAATACATGGTGCGCACCACCGGTTATCTGCATTCGCTTGATGAGTTCCGCAAGGTGGTGGTGACCAGCCGTGATGGCGTGCCGGTGCTGCTGGCCGATGTCGCCGATGTGCGGATGGGGCCGGAAATTCGGCGTGGCGTCGCGGAGCTTAACGGCGAGGGGGAAGTGGCCGGCGGCATTATCATCATGCGGTATGGCAAGAATGCCCGTCAGACCATTATGGACGTGAAAGCGAAACTTCAGTCGCTGCAAAAAACCTTGCCGGAAGGGGTGGAGATCGTCCCGGTTTACGACCGTTCGCAACTTATCGACCACGCGATCGAAACGTTAACCCATAAGCTGATTGAAGAGTTTATCGTCGTCGCCCTGGTTTGTACCCTGTTTCTGTTTCATTTCCGCTCGGCGCTGGTGGCGATTGTCTCGCTACCGCTGGGCATACTTGGCGCGTTCATCGTCATGCACTATCAGGGGATCAACGCCAACATTATGTCGCTGGGCGGGATCGCGATTGCCATCGGTGCCATGGTGGACGCGGCGATCGTGATGATCGAAAACATGCATAAAGTGCTGGAGCAGTGGCGGCACGATCATCCCGATAAAACGCCGTCCGGCCCCGATTACTGGCATATCGCCGGGCAAGCGGCTACCGAAGTGGGGCCCGCGCTGTTTTGCAGCCTGTTGATCATCACGCTGTCGTTTATTCCCGTCTTCTCACTGGAAGCGCAGGAAGGGAAGATGTTCGCGCCGCTGGCGTTCACCAAAACCTGGGCGATGGCAATGGCGGCGGGGCTCGGTATCACCTTAGTGCCGGTGCTGATGGGCTATTTTATTCGCGGAAAAATTCCCGATGAGCAATCCAACCCGATCAACCGCTGGCTGATTCGCGCCTATGAACCGCTGCTTGATAAAGTGCTGGCCTGGCCAAAGGCCACGCTGGCGCTGGCGTTGCTGCTGCTGGGTGTTACGCTCTGGCCGCTAAGCCAACTGGGCAGCGAATTTATGCCGCCGCTCGACGAGGGAGATTTGCTCTATATGCCGTCTACGCTGCCGGGCATTTCTGCACGCGAAGCGAGCCGCCTGCTGCAGCAAACCGATCGGCTGATTAAAAGTGTGCCGGAAGTGGCCAGCGTGTTCGGTAAGGCCGGACGCGCGGAAACGGCGACCGACCCTGCGCCGCTGACCATGCTGGAAACCACCATTCAGTTCAAGCCTCGCGACCAGTGGCGACCGGGCATGACGCCGGACAAACTGATTGAGGAGCTGGATAAAACGGTGAAAGTACCGGGGATTGCTAACGTCTGGGTACCGCCGATTCGCAACCGTCTTGATATGCTGGCAACCGGCATCAAGAGCCCGGTGGGGATCAAAGTAAACGGCAACAATCTCGCGGATATCGAACGTGTCGCCCGCGAAATCGAACAGGTGGTAAAAGGCGTGCCGGGTGTAACTTCCGCGCTGGCGGAGCGGCTTTCCGGCGGGCGGTATGTCGATATCGCGATCAACCGCCAGCAGGCGGCGCGCTATGGCGTGTCGGTGAAAGAGCTGCAATCGCTGGTGTCGACGCTGGTGGGCGGCGAAAACGTCGGTCAAACTATCGAAGGGCGTGAACGCTACCCGATTAACATTCGTTATCCACGCGAATGGCGCGATAATATCGACAAACTACGGGCAATGCCGGTAGTGACGGCCAACGGTAGCCAGGTGGCGCTCAGCGAACTGGCGGATATCCGTATCACCGAAGGCGTGCCGATGCTGAAAAGCGAAAATGCGCGACTGTCGAACTGGATCTATGTCGATTTACGCGGGCGTGACCTGAAATCGGCGGTGGATGAGATGCAGCAGCGAGTTGCGCAACTGGTGACCTTGCCGCAGGGGGTAACGCTCTCCTGGTCCGGGCAATTTGAATATCTTGAACGCGCCACGGCGAAACTGAAAATAGTGCTTCCGGTAACCTTAGTGATTATTTTTACACTACTTTGGCTCACCTTCAGACGTATTTCAGATGTATTACTGATAATGGGAACACTTCCCTTTTCGCTGATTGGCGGCGTCTGGCTGTTATGGCTGTTGGGGTATAATCTCTCGGTGGCCGGCGCGGTAGGATTTATTGCCCTTGCTGGCGTGTCGGCGGAATTTGGCGTGATTATGGTGCTTTATTTAAATCATGCGCTTGAGAAACATCGAAAGCTCGATCCTGATGGCGGTACACCGCGATTAATGCGCGCGATTCATGAGGGCGCGGTGCTACGTGTGCGCCCTAAAGTGATGACGGTCGCGACCATCATGGCCGGCCTGCTGCCTATCATGTGGGGTAGCGGTACGGGTTCGGAAGTGATGAGCCGGATTGCTGCACCAATGATCGGCGGGATGATTTCCGCGCCGTTACTCTCGATGCTGGTTATTCCCGCGCTCTATCGCATCATTCACCGTAAACAATGAATATCAGCACCCTGCGGGGTGCTTAATTACTTTACTTTCTTTACTCAGAATTACCCTAAAATAAAGAATTACCCGATATTGTTAAGCCTTGATTAAGGTTAGCATTGGTACGCTATTTCTATTATGTAATAAGATTTGGTAATGCTAACGTGTTAATGCTCAAACGAATTTATTTAGTGGCTGCGCTAATTGCGGCTCAACTCTGCATTCTGCCTGCGGCGAATGCCTCATTTACCGAAACGGTGCGCAACGGCTTCTCCACGCTCAACGATAATATTGCGCAAACCTGGGATGAACCTCAACATTACGATCTCTATGTTCCGGCCATCACCTGGCATGCGCGCTTTGCCTACGATAAAGAGAAGACCGACCGTTACAACGAGCGTCCATGGGGCGCGGGTTTCGGTGTCTCTCGCTGGGATGAAAAAGGAAACTGGCACGGCATCTATCTGATGGCGTTTAAAGACTCCTGGAACAAATGGGAGCCCATTGGCGGCTACGGCTGGGAGAAAACCTGGCGACCGCTGACCGACGATAATTTCCGTCTGGGGCTCGGTTACACAGTTGGGGTAACGGCGCGTGATAACTACAACTATGTCCCGATTCCGGTGCTGCTGCCGATGGCGTCAATCGGCTATGGCCCGGCCACGTTCCAGATGACCTACATTCCGGGCACCTACAACAACGGTAACGTGTACTTTGCCTGGATGCGCTTCCAGTTTTAACCTCTGGTTTTGCGCACGGAAGCAGTGGGGTTGACTGGGTTGCTAACAAACTCGAATTAAAGTCAACCCCCGTATAAAAGTTAGAGACATTTATCACTTTTTAGCTAACCTGCACTAGACAAAACGCAGCATTATTGTTGTACTGATACCTGACACAGCATTTGTGTCGTTTTTTCATATAAAGGTAATTTTGATGTCTAAGATTAAAGGTAACGTTAAGTGGTTTAATGAGTCCAAAGGATTCGGTTTCATTACTCCGGAAGATGGCAGCAAAGACGTGTTCGTACACTTCTCTGCAATCCAGACCAATGGTTTCAAAACTCTGGCTGAAGGTCAGCGTGTAGAGTTCGAAATCACTAACGGTGCCAAAGGCCCTTCTGCTGCTAACGTAATCGCTCTGTAATCAGCGCATTAGCAGTCAGAATTCAAAACCCGCCTAATCGCGGGTTTTTTTTTCGCCCATTTAGCGGCTGGCGTTAAACAGCCAGAAGGCCAGGGCGGTCATCGCAAAGGAGCCCAGCAGATTTACCGCGATATTCAGCAGCGCCCATCCCGGCTTCCCCGCCTGTAACAGGAAGACCACTTCCGCTGAAAAGGTTGAGAAGGTGGTTAAACCCCCGCAGAACCCTGTGGTGATAAGCAGTTTCCACATCGGATCGATATGCGTCATTCGGTTAAACCACGCCAGTCCCGCCCCAATGATAAACGCGCCCAGCAGGTTTGCTGTTAACGTGCCAATCGGCAGTGCATGATGCATTGGGTTGAGCCGGGTGCTGAGCATCCAGCGCGCGACGCTACCGGTACCGCCGCCGATAAAAACGGCCAGGAGAACGTTGAACACCTGATTATTCCTGTTTTCAAACCATCGAATGGGGTGAGTTTAGCGTCGAAGCTGCTAATCTTGCCAGAAACAATGTAATAAAGAGGGCGTTATATGTGGGTCGCAGCGGGTCAATTTAGCGTTTCTGCCGACTGGCAGGCCAACGCACAGGAGTGCGTCGCGTTGATGCGCACGGCAGCTGAACGTGGTGTGTCATTGCTGGTTCTGCCTGAAGCATTGCTGGCGCGTGATATCGCCGACCCGGATCTCAGCGTGAAATCCGCTCAGACGCTCGATGGCGGCTTTATGAAGTTACTGAAGACTCAGAGTCGTCAGGATACCCTGACGACCATTCTGACGCTGCACGTGCCTTCTACGGCGGGCAGGGCGATGAATACGCTGGTGGCGCTGCGTAGCGGAGAAGTGATTGCGCACTACCAGAAGCTGCACCTCTATGACGCGTTCAACGTGCAGGAGTCGAGGCTTGTGGATGCCGGTGATGTAGTGCCACCGCTGCTTGAAGTGGGCGAAATGCGCGTGGGGTTAATGACCTGCTACGATCTGCGTTTTCCGGAACTGGCATTGAGCCTGGCACTTCAGGGGGCAAATCTGCTGGTGTTACCGGCGGCATGGGTGCGAGGGCCGCTGAAGGAGCACCACTGGTCAACGCTTCTGGCCGCACGCGCGCTGGATACGACCTGCTATATCGTCGCTTCGGGCGAATGCGGCAGTCGGAATATTGGCCTTAGCCGTATTATCGACCCTTTAGGCGTCACGCTTGCCGGTGCCGGGGCGACGCCGCAACTTATAATGGCAGAAGTCTTTGAACAGCAGGTGACAGAGGTTCGCGCACAATTACCGGTATTAACTAACCGCCGCTTTGCGCTACCGCAATTACTGTGACGTTTTTTTAAACAACACTTGATTCACCTTGTTACAGATTGCTATTGTGTGCGCGCGGTAAGATGACCGTTAATACGCTATGGTCATTTAACGCATTTTGCAGCCTGTTTTAGAGAAGAAGGTATCTATGGGTGAGATTAGTATTACCAAACTGCTGGTTGTCGCAGCGCTGATTATTCTGGTGTTTGGTACCAAAAAATTACGTACGCTGGGCGGTGACCTGGGCTCAGCAATCAAGGGTTTCAAGAAAGCCATGAACGAGGATGACGTCAGCGCGAAGAAAAGCGTTGATGCGGATGACATCCCGGCGGAAAAACTCTCTCATAAAGAGTAAGCAGCAGACATTGGATAAGGCGTGCGGACAAATTCTGCGTTAAGCAGATGCATGCTTTATAACGGGCGATAGCTGCCTGTAAAAAAGGGCCAACGCGGAGACGCAATGGCCTTTTTTGATGCCTGAAATATGACGAAAGGTATTAAGTTGCAATCAGATGTTTCTAATGCCGATATAAAAAAGCCGCTGCTTAAAAGCAACGGCTTCGTTAAACGCAGCGCCTGTGTTTATTTCACTTCCATCCCTTTCGCCTGAAGATCGGCGTGATAGGAGGAACGAACGAATGGGCCGCACGCGGCGTGGGTGAAGCCCATCGCCAGCGCTTCCGCTTTCATCTCTTCAAACTCATCCGGGCTGACATAACGCTGTACCGGCAGGTGATGGCGGCTCGGTTGCAGATACTGTCCCAGGGTCAGCATGGTGACACCATGGCTGCGCAGGTCGCGCATCACTTCGATGATTTCCGCGTTGGTTTCACCCAGGCCGACCATCAGGCCAGATTTGGTTGGGATTTCCGGGTGCGCTTCTTTAAAGCGTTCCAGCAGCTTCAGCGACCAGTTGTAGTCCGCGCCCGGACGCACCTGGCGATAAATACGCGGCACGTTTTCCAGGTTGTGGTTAAAGACATCCGGCGGGGTTGCCGTCAGGATCTCTAACGCGCGATCCATGCGACCACGGAAGTCAGGAACCAGTGTCTCAATTTTGATCGCAGGACTTTTCTCGCGGATGGCGCTGATGCAATCGGCAAAGTGCTGGGCACCGCCGTCGCGCAGGTCATCACGGTCAACTGAGGTAATCACAACATAACGCAGCGCCATGTCGGCGATGGTTTGCGCCAGTTTACCCGGTTCGTTGGCATCCGGAGCAATCGGGCGACCGTGGGCAACGTCACAGAACGGGCAACGACGCGTACAGATCGCACCCAGAATCATGAATGTCGCAGTGCCGTGGTTAAAACATTCCGCCAGGTTCGGGCAAGAGGCTTCTTCACAAACAGAGTGCAGGCCATTCTTGCGCATCGCCGCTTTGATGCCCTGAATACGGGAGGAGTCCGCCGGAAGTTTGATTTTCATCCACTCGGGTTTGCGTAGCAGCGCTTCGCGCTCGGTGGCCACGTTTTTGACCGGGATAAGTGCCATTTTATCGGCGTCGCGGTACTTAACACCGCGTTCCATCACAATGGGTTTACTCATAGCGTGCGTGTTCCAGTTGCGAGTCTTTAAGGAAAGCGTTTCAATTCAATGAAATGTTGCATTTATCAACTATTTTTGAATTCATTGTAAGCAGTATACCATTGAAACGGGTGTCAAAGCAGCCTGCCAGTGCGGCAAATTGTAAAATAGTTGTTGTTTTATGCTTTTTAGTTATCGGACGGACTGGCTCTTTTCGTGTTCAGAATGCCTGACGAATGACATCAATGACACCCTGCAAAACCGGATCCCGCAGGCTGAGTTTGTTGTAATGCAATGAAAATTCAACTTCTTCTTGCTGAATAGGGGCAAACTCAATGCTCGTCAGCGGCCAGCACTGGCGATAAAGAGAGAAGAACCGGCGCGGCATAATCCCCAACAGGTCGCTGCCGCCAATCAGTGACGCAATGGTGAATAAATTGTAACTGCTGAAACTTACCTGTCGGTCTGGCAGCATTTCATGGATGCGTTTATGCAGGCTGCTGTGGCTGCTGCCATCGGGCGTCAGCAGCGTATATTCATATGCCTTCAGCAATGACAGCGTGATCGGTTGCTGTAAGATGGGGTGCCCATGGCGACAGACCAGTACCAGCGGGTCGCGGAAAAGAGTGTGGCTGTATAGCGCTGGCATTGTCTGAGTATGACTATCGATGATCAAATCCGTCTGGAACTGACTAAGCTGGTTTTCTGTGTCGTTGACGGCAATATTACGTACCAGAATCTGCGGGAAGCGTTCTTTTATGGCCTGGTAAATTGCAGGCATGACAAGCGCCCCAACAGAGGGCGTCGTCCCAATGGTGAGGATACGTTGTTTATCGTAACTGCCAGTAAGATCCAGTGCGCCAAGTATCGACTCCAGCCCCTGGCTAATATATTCATGCAGGTGAGTGGCATAGGCCGTTGGCGTCACGCCCTGGCCTTTACGGACAAACAGCGGGTCAGGAAACAGTCCACGCAGTTTTTGAATCGACTGGCTGATGGCAGACGGTGTGATATTCAACACCTTTGCGGCATTAACAATACCCTTATGCACATAGACCGCTTCAAAAATTGTCAGCAAATTAAGATCAATATTACGTAAGGTGCGGAAAAGCTGGGTTGAATCATTTTTGATACGTGTCGGTGATTTGTCTTTTAATGGTCGCTGATATTCCACTCTGTTTGCCCTGTATATATTCACCGTGTGAATATCTTATTGCCTGTGTCATTATTATTATCGGTGATGAAAAATGCTGATTTTATTTTAATCGCATTTATTCAATGGGTTGTGATACTGCGAAAGTCGGATGTGTTAATTTCTGAACGGTGCAATGAGTGAAAAATATAGAAGTTTTATATTCTTGTAAAGAGAGAGAACGGGAAATGTTCTCAGCCCAATGATATTATCGGGCCGAGACGAAAAGAGATTAAGCGTGAATATATTCGTGTGGCGGATTGTTTAGCAGGGCTAAAAAATGTGAGACTAAAAGTGGCGAAATATTGTCAGGTGTGGCATCTGTTTTCCACTGCTGAACCTGCGTCATCTCCATACCGGCGTAACCGCAAGGATTGATGCGCAGGAACGGGGATAAATCCATCGCAATATTCAGTGCCAGGCCGTGGAACGAACACCCTTTACGAATTCGTAGCCCCAGGGAGCAGATTTTTTTCTCTCCCACGTAAACGCCAGGCGCATCGGCACGGGGATGCGCGTCAATACCGCATTCCGCCAGCGTATTCACGACCGTTTGTTCCAGCAGCGTCACCAGCTCACGCACGCCAAGCTTACGACGCTTCAGGTTCAGCAGCACATACATGACCTGCTGGCCCGGCCCGTGATAGGTCACCTGGCCGCCACGGTCGCTTTGAATGACGGGGATATCCCCCGGCACCAGTACGTGCTCCGCTTTACCGGCCTGGCCCTGAGTAAAAACAGGGTGATGCTCTACCAGCCAGATTTCATCGAGCGTTGTGTCGTCGCGTTGATCGGTAAACTCATGCATGGCCTGGGAGACGGGTTCATACGGCTGTAAACCAAGCTGGCGGATGAGAAGGGTATTGGTGTCCAAAACAGCATCTCCGTAGAGAAGGGAATTCATGGACGGGGAGTATATCACAAACAATTAACGTTACCCGGCAGGCCGGGTAACGTGGCAGGGATTACAGCACCATACGAACAATTTCGATATTGCCTAACTCTTCGTACAGCGTCTCCACTTGCTCAATATGCGTCGCGTTGATGGTAATGGACACCGAGTGGTAGTTGCCTTTGCTGCTCGGTTTTATCTGCGGAGAGTAATCACCAGGCGCATGGCGCTGTACCACTTCCACCACCTGGTCAACCAACTCAGGTTTCGCCAGACCCATCACTTTGTAGGTAAAGGGAGTCGGGAATTCAAGCAGTTCGTTCAGTTTGGTTTTCATGTCAGCTCCAGTGGTAAAAAGAACAACTCCCGCCGGACAGGCGGGAGTTGTTTAACGTTACATAGTATATGGGGATCGAAATCACACTTTCAAGTGGGTGATTTTTAACCAAACCAGTGATGGAACATTAATTTAATGTAATCAATGATTTTGCCGAAGAAGTTACCTTCCGGAATTTCCTGCAGCACCACCAGCGGACGCTGTTCAATCGTTTTGCCGTCCAGCTGGAAGTTAATTGTACCGACCACCTGGTTTTTCTGCAGCGGCGCGTGCAGTTCGGTAGAGGTCAGCACATAGCTGGCTTTCAGGTCTTTCATGCGACCGCGCGGGATAGTCAGGTAAACGTCTTTGTCCACGCCGAGGGAAGCACGATCGCTATCGCCGAACCAGGCGGGCTCAGAGGCGAACTCTTTACCGGCTTTCAGCGGGCTGACGGTTTCGAAGAAGCGGAAACCCCAGGTCAGCAGTTTTTTGCTTTCACTTTCGCGCCCTTTAAAGGTGCGCCCCCCCATTACGGCAGAGATCAGACGCATTTGCCCTTCGGTCGCGGATGCCACCAGGTTGTAGCCTGCTTTATCGGTGTGCCCGGTTTTAATACCATCAACATTCAGGCTGTTGTCCCACAGCAGGCCGTTACGGTTGGTTTGACGAATACCATTAAAGGTGAACTCTTTCTCTTTATAAATCGTGTATTCGTTTGGCACATCGCGAATCAGCGCCTGACCAATTTTCGCCATATCGCGTGCGGAGCTGTACTGACCGTCAGCATCCAGGCCGTGAACGGTCTGGAAATGGGTATTTTGCAGGCCCAGCGCGCTGACGTAGCTGTTCATCAGGCCCACGAAGGAGTCCTGACTGCCCGCCACGAAGTCGGCCATTGCCACGCAGGCATCGTTACCGGATTGCAGGTTGATTCCGCGGATCAGCTGAGAAACAGGAACCTGCATGCCAGGTTTCAGGAACATCAGCGAAGAGCCTTTGAACACCGGATTGCCGGTCGCCCATGCGTCGTTGCCGATGGTGACCAGATCGGATTCTTTAAATTTACCCGCTTTCATCGCCTGGCCGATAACGTAGCTGGTCATCATTTTGGTCAGACTGGCCGGGTCGCGGCGGGCGTCAGCGTTTTGTTCCGCCAGAACTTTGCCTGAGTTGTAGTCGATCAGGATATAGGATTCCGCGTCAATCTGCGGTACGCCTGGGATCATGGTTTTGATGTTTAAATCATCGGCATGGGCAGCGGAAGTCAGTACGGCGACTGAGAGCGCTGGGATAAGTAAGCAAGCAGAAAGAGAGGTCTTCATGGTCAGAACAACGACGTCCGTTTATGGAATTAAAAAAAGTGCCTTACTATAGCAAATGCACTGCGGGCAGGCATCCGACATCGCATACGACTTTGTTAATGACTTTTACATTCATTAGCAAACGATATCGGAAGCCTGCTACATCTTAGTTGGCGCGTGTAATAAATGATTGCAACTGGGCTTCACTCTGCAAACGCTGTTGTAGGGTGCTAGCTTCGCCTTTATTGCTGAACGGGCCTAACTGAATACGCCAGACAGCACCGTTTTGCGTGACGCGTCCCGGCACAGAGAATTGCTGGCTCAGACGCTGTTGATACTGTTGCGCGCGCGCCTGGTCGCTGACGGCACCAACCTGAACCACAAAGTCACCGGTTGCGGCAGGCGCTGCCACTGGTGCGGCGACGGCCGCAGGGGCTGGCGTTGCTGCGGGCGCGGTCACCGGCGCGGCGGTTTGCACCGGCGGGGTAGGCTCGCTGCTCTCCAGTACACCGTTGTTGAGCGGGGTGGGGGCGCCGAGGAAACCACTGCTGCTGACAGGCGCACCGGCGGTATCTTCAGGTTTTAGCGTATCGTTGCTGATGGCACGCACATCGCCCTGGGGCATAGTCGCTTGCGGGGCAGATGACGCGCTGCCTAATCCACTGCTCAGATCCGGGCGCGCGGGTAGTGCGTAGGTCTGTTTTGCCACGGTTGTACAGGCCATACCCGGGCCCGACAGCGTACCGTCCTGGGCCACGATAATCGGATCAATACGCACTTTGGTGTTGTTCGACGTATTTAAACGATCGGCTGCCGCGCGCGAGAGGGAAATCACGCGATCGTTGCCATATGGGCCGCGATCGTTAATCCGCACGACGATCATACGCCCATTCGCCAGGTTGGTGACACGCGCGTAGCTTGGCACCGGCAACGTAGGGTGTGCGGCGGTGATTTGCATCGGGTCGAATGTTTCGCCGGTCGCCGTCAGATTGCTGCCGGGTTCCGCGTCGTAAATAGCAGCAAAACCTGCCTGGCTGAAATTGGCAGGATCCTGCACGATTTTGTAGTTTTTACCGTCGCGCTGGTAATCCTGGTTGGCGGTGGCGCTCAGCGGCTCAAAGCGCGGATCGGCCCCGCTGATTTCCACTATCGGGCCATTACATACTGCGGGCTGCGGAACGGTGACGGTTTTTTGTTGCACATCATCATTCGAACAACCTGCCAGCAATCCTGCTGCGATGCAGATCCCCAGCCAAAGCTTTTGCATTGAGCACCTCTTAGACGCTTTTCGACAACATTTTTCTGTGGGTGTGTATCGACATGACGATACCGAACCCGGCCATCAGTACAATAAGGGCCGAGCCCCCGTAGCTGACCAGCGGCAGCGGAACGCCCACCACCGGAAGGATGCCACTTACCATACCAATATTTACAAAGACATAAACGAATAAAATCAGCATCAGGCCACCGGCCATGACGCGGCCAAAGGTGGTTTGCGCCTGGGCGGCAATCCACAGCCCGCGCATAATCAGCAGCACGTACAGCGCCAGCAAAACCAGAATGCCAATCAGCCCCAGTTCTTCCGCCAGAACGGCGAAGATAAAGTCGGTGTGACGTTCAGGCAGAAATTCCAGCTGCGACTGGGTGCCGTGCAGCCAGCCTTTCCCACGCAGGCCGCCGGAGCCTATCGCAATTTTAGACTGAATAATATGATAGCCCGCGCCAAGCGGATCTGACTCCGGATCGAGCAGCATCATGACACGCTGACGTTGATAGTCGTGCATCAGGAAGAACCACAATATTGGAATAAAGGCGGCAATAAGAACGACGGCGATGCCGATAAGCCGCCAGCTCAGACCGGAGAGGAACAGCACAAATAAACCGGAGAGCAGAACCAGTATTGACGTGCCGAGGTCAGGCTGCGCCGCGACCAGCAGCGTGGGCATGAAGATGAGTATCAGCGCGATACCCGTATTTTTCAACGACGGTGGGCAGACATCACGGTTGATAAAGCGCGCAACCATCAGGGGCACTGCAATTTTGGCAATTTCTGACGGCTGGAAGCGCACAATACCAAGATCGAGCCAACGTTGCGCGCCTTTAGAGATAGCACCGAAAGCATCGACCGCCACCAACAAAATAATACAGAAGATATAGAGCCAGGGCGCCCATCCTTCATACACGCGCGGCGGGATTTGCGCCATCACCACCATGATCACCAGACCCATGGCAATCTGGCCGATTTTACGCTCCATCATGCCGATGTCCTGGCCGCTGGCGCTCCAGATGACCAACGAACTGTAGGTCAGCAGCGCCAGCAGGATCAGCATCATGGCCGGATCGATGTGGATTTTATCCCACAGCGATTTTTTGTTCGGATTATCCGTCATGTTTATTGGTCCTCCGCCGCCGTTGCGGCCGGATTTTCGGCTGGCAATTCGGTGTTGTTATCGCCAAGCATAATGTGGTCGAGAATTTGACGCATAATCGTCCCCACCGCCGGGCCTGCGCCGCCGTTCTCCAGAATAATGGCAACGGCGACTTTCGGATCGTTGTACGGTGCGAAGGCGGTCATCAGTTTATGGTCGCGCAGACGTTCGGCAATTTTATGCGCGTTATAAGTTTCATTCGCTTTGAGGCCGAATACCTGTGCGGTACCGGACTTAGCCGCAATTTTATACGGCGCGCTGGCAAAGTATTTATGCGCAGTACCGTTGCCACGGTTGGCGACGCCATACATTCCATCTTTGGCGATTTCCCAGAAACCGGAATGAATATCGCCTACCGGCGGTTCATGTGGCTGCTCCCAGGGGATCTGTTTCCCGGCTTCGGTGGTGCTCATCAACAGATGCGGTACTTTCACGACGCCATCGTTAATCAGGATCATCAGCGCTTTGCTCATCTGAATCGGCGTTGCCGTCCAGTAGCCCTGGCCGATACCGACCGGAATGGTGTCGCCCTGATACCACGGCTTTTTGAAGCGCTTCTGCTTCCACTCGCGGGTCGGCATGTTACCGGAACGCTCTTCCGCAAGGTCGATACCCGTGTAATGGCCATAACCAAATTTCCCCATCCACTCGGACAGGCGGTCAATACCCATGTCATAGGCGACCTGATAGAAGAAGGTATCCGCGGATTCTTCCAGCGCTTTCGTCACGTTGAGGTGGCCGTGACCCCATTTTTTCCAGTCACGATAGCGTTTTTCTGAGCCCGGCAACTGCCACCAACCGGGGTCAAACAGGCTGGTATTGCGGGTTATCACGCCTGCGCTGAGGGCGGATACGGACACATAGGGTTTAACGGTAGAGGCCGGCGGATAAACGCCCTGGGTGGCGCGGTTAACCAGCGGTGTATTCGGATCGTTTAGCAACCCGGAATAGTCTTTGCTGGAGATACCGTCCACAAACAGGTTTGGATCGTAGCTTGGCATGGAAACCAGCGCCAGAATACCGCCGGTGCGTGGGTCGGTAACCACAACGGCCGCACGGCTGCCGGCCAGCAGCGTTTCAATGTACTGTTGCAGCTTAAGATCGAGCGTCAGGTAGATATCGTGCCCGGCCTGCGGCGGCACTTCCTTCAGCTGTCGGATAACGCGCCCACGGTTGTTGACCTCAACTTCTTCATATCCGGTCTGACCGTGTAGCACATCTTCATAATAGCGTTCGATACCGAGCTTTCCGATATCATGGGTTGCCGCGTAGTTAGCGAGTTTGCCGTCTTTGTCGAGTCGATCAACGTCTTTATCGTTAATTTTTGAGACGTAGCCGATGACGTGGGTGAGGGCAGAACCAAACGGATAGTAGCGGCGTTTATAGCCTTTCACCTCCACGCCCGGGAAGCGGTACTGATTCACCGCAAAGCGCGCCACCTGCACTTCCGTCAGATTAGTTTTCACCGGGATAGAGGTAAAACGATGCGAGCGTGAACGCTCCTTTTTGAAATTGGCGATATCATCATCGTTGAGATCGACTACGCCGCGCAGCGCTTCGAGTGTGTCCTGCACGCTGTCGACTTTTTCCGGCATCATCTCCAGTTGGTAGATAGTGCGGTTGAGCGCCAGCGGGGTACCGTTGCGATCGTAGATAATGCCGCGGCTTGGCGCTATTGGCACAAGTTTGATGCGGTTCTCGTTGGAACGGGTTTGATAATCGGTAAAACGGACAATCTGCAGATTATAGAGGTTAGCGATCAGCACGCCGGTAAGCAGCAAAATCCCCGTAAAGGCGACCAGCGCCCGGCGCACAAACAGCGCAGACTCAGCCGAATAGTCGCGAAAAGAATTCTGTAGTTTCATTCGCTGCTTAATTTACCCTGGTCATCATTACTCGCGGTGGTAAGGGTGGTTGGTGGTGATGCTCCACGCCCGGTACAGACTCTCGGCGACCAGCACGCGCACCAGCGGGTGCGGCATCGTGAGGTTCGAAAGCGACCAGCTCTGTTCAGCGGCGGCTTTACAGGCCGGAGAAAGCCCCTCAGGCCCGCCAATCAGCAGGCTGACGTCGCGGCCATCCTGCTTCCAGCGCTCCAGTTCGACCGCCAGATGGGGCGTATCCCACGGTTTGCCGGGAATATCGAGCGTGACAATGCGATTTTTACCGGCGGCGGCGAGCATCAGCTCGCCTTCTTTATCGAGAATACGTTTGATGTCCGCATTCTTACCGCGCTTACCGGCAGGAATTTCTACCAGCTCAAACGGCATGTCTTTCGGAAAACGGCGCAGATATTCGGTAAACCCGGTTTGTACCCAATCCGGCATTTTGGTGCCGACGGCGACCAACTGCAGCTTCACAACTTAACTCCAGAGTTTTTCCAGTTCATACAGGCGACGGCTCTCTTCCTGCATGACGTGGACAATCACATCGCCTAAATCGACAACAACCCAATCGGCGACGTTTTCGCCTTCCACGCCCAGCGGCATTAAGCCCGCGGCGCGAGATTCCTGAACAACATGATCGGCGATAGACATGACATGACGGCTGGATGTGCCGGTGCAGATCACCATGCAATCGGTGATGCTGGATTTACCGTGAACGTCGATAGCCACGATGTCCTGACCTTTCAGGTCATCAATTTTGTCGATTACAAAATCCTGGAGTGCTTTACCCTGCAAGTGTGTTCCCCTTGGGTGTGTGAAGAAAATCGTCGTAGAGCCCGACAGTATACCCGAACTGAAGGCGTTGTCGGGACAAATGTCACCGGACGGGTCGTAAGGCGGGCTATCATCCCATTCATTAATAACGAATGCATCGCCATTTTTGTAAAACAATTTTTGCCAATAGCTGCATCTGGAATGATTCTGGCTGCGGAGAATAACAGTCTGTCGGCGGGTGTCAATGGCTGCGCCGGGCGCGGCGGTAGAAATCGGGATTATCCCGCTTCTGGCTGCCAGCGTGCGCGGCTATTGAGGACGCGAAGCGTGGCAAACGCAGGTGTAAACTCAATCACGCTCCAGGCGCCCTGGTCGATGCGAAAATGCCACATTGCTGATGATGGCATCTTCAGTAAAAGTGCGGTCAACAGGCTTAAGACGCCCTGATGACTGACCAGCAGCAGGTTCTGGTAATCTCGCTCGGGAAGTCTGTCGATAAAGGCATTAACCCGCGCAGAGAAAGCCTGGAAGCCCTCGCCGTTGGTGGGGATAGCATTCTGCCAGTCGTTACACCAGGCGTCATAATTGGCTGCGTCTTCGATAACCAAATCACGGTGGTGGCGCATCTCCCAGTCGCCAAAAAACATCTCATTGAGCTGGGGGACAATTTCGGGCACAAGCGGGCGATCGCCCAGCAGCAGGCGCGCGGTTTGCTGCGTACGTTCCAGTTCGCTGCACATCACATGATCAAAAGGCACCCGTTGCAGGAGCGTACCGAGCGTCTCGGCTTGCCCGATGCCTTTTGCCGTCAGCGGGGTAGGCGAGTGGCCGGAGTACAGCCCATCGACATTTGCCTGGGTTTCTCCGTGACGAACCAGCCAGAGTTTCATTGTGTTTCTCCCTGAATCAACAAACTGAAGTAAGATACTGCTTTTTGGCGGAGAAGTATCATGGCTAAGCTTACCAGCACGCACGGCGGTAATATTCGCGAGGCGGCGCAGTTGCTGGGCATTGAACCCGCTTTGCTCGTTGATTTTAGCGCGAATATTAATCCGTTGGGTATGCCGGAGACGCTCAAACAGGCGTTGTTTGCGCAAATTGGTGTGGCGGAACGCTATCCGGATGTGGAGTATCAGCGTCTGCATCAGCAACTGGCGGCGCACCATGAGGTTCCCGTTGAGTGGGTTCTGGCCGGTAATGGCGAAACGGAATCCATTTATACGCTGGCGCAGGGGCTTCAACCGCAGCGAGCCATGCTGGTGACGCCGGGTTTTGCGGAATATCGACGCGCGCTGGCGCAGATCGGTTGTCAGATCAGCGAATTTTCCCTGTGCGAAGACGAGAGCTGGCAGCTTACCGAACGCTTGCTTCCGGCACTGACCGCTGAGCTGGATTGCCTGTTTCTGTGTACGCCGAATAACCCGACCGGGCTTTATCCTGATGCATCATTATTGGCGGCGATTATGGAACGCTGTCGGGCGCTGTCGATAACGTTGGTGGTGGATGAGGCGTTTCTTGATTTCCTTCCTGACGAGCCAGGGCTGATCCCGCACCTGGAGAATAACCCGCATGTTTGGGTGCTGCGCTCGCTAACCAAATTTTATGCCATTCCGGGGCTGCGTCTGGGGTATTTGCTGAACAGCGACGCTGACGCCGTGGCGCGATTACGTCAACGCCAGATGCCCTGGTCTATCAATGCATTTGCGGCGTTGGCGGGCGAAATGGTTCTGCACGATCGTGCATATCAGCAGGCAACCTGGCAGTGGCTGGCGAAGGAAAGAGCGGCGTTGCTGTCGCGGCTGCGTGACTTTTCCGCGCTGACGGTCTGGGAAGGGCGCGCGAACTACCTGTTTTTACGCTGTAATATTCCGGGCCTGGATTTACAGCAGGCGCTGCTGACGCGTCATGTGCTCATTCGTAGCTGTGCGAATTATCCGGGGCTGGACGGGCGTTATTATCGCGTGGCGATTCGCAGTCGGGAAGAAAACGCCCGGCTGTGCCAGGCGTTGAAAGAGGTATTTAGCGGTACAAGCCCTGCTGCATGATGTATTCCAGCACCGGTGCGGGCATCATTTCGTCGCAGGATTCGCCGTTTTGTAATCGTTCGCGAATGATGGTGGCGGAGATATCAAACCACGGCGTCTCGGCGAGGAAGATTTTCCCCGCAGGCAGTGCGTGCAGATCTTCCGAGCGCAGCGTCAGTCGGTCATCCAGCCACTGCTGATGCTCCGGCTGCTTCATCGTCATTGGGTAGCCGGGCCGACGCGTGACAATCAGATGCGCGTTATCCAGAATGGTTTCGTACTGGTGCCAGGTGGGAAACGTCAGTAAGGAATCCTGTCCGATGATAAACGCCAGCGGCGTTTCCGGCCCTTCCTCCTGACGCCACTCCTGTAAGGTTTGCGCCGTATAAGACGGCATATCGCGGCGCAGCTCACGTTCGTCCAGCACAAATAACGGTTTATCGGCAATCGCCAGTTCCACCATATGTTTGCGTTGATCGCTGGTGGCTTCTGGCTGCGGACGGTGCGGCGGCACGTTATTTGGCATAATAATTATGCGCGATAACCCTATCTGATTTGCCAGAATTTCTACTGGCTTCAGATGACCATAATGAATGGGATCGAAAGTACCGCCAAACAGTGCCTGGAGCTTAGTCATATTATCCGTCAATAAATACGTCGGCTAAGGCTTTATGGCAAAGCAGTAGCGACAGGCTTTCCAGTTCAGCCCACACAGACTGACCGAAATCCTGCTTCAAAGTAAGTTCCGCACGCGTCAGCAGGGTGACCGCCTGACGTAACTGGTCACCGCTCAAGCGATTAATCGCGTCGCCCACCAGACCACGGCGATTCTGCCAGACGCGATGTTTATCAAACAGTGCGCGCAGCGGCGTATGAGCGCTCTGGCGCTTGATGTTCACCAGTAGCAGCAGTTCGCGTTGCAGCGTACGCAGCAAAATGACCGGCTCACTGCCTTCAAGCCGCAGCTGTTGCAGGATATGCAGGGCACGTTTGCTTTTTCCCGCCAGCAGGGCATCAACCCAGTGGAAGGGCGTAAAGTGCGCGGCATCATTCACCGCCTGTTCCACGCGTGGCAGAGTCAGTTTACCGTCCGGCCACAGCAGCGATAAGCGTTCCAGCGCCTGTGACAACGCCAACAGGTTGCCTTCGTAGCAGTAACACAATAGCTGGCTGGCCGGTTCATCCAACTGAATATTGAGCTGTTTCGCGCGCGTCGCCAGCCAGCGGGGAAGCTGGGCTTGCTCTGGCGTCTGACAGCTTACCTGAACGGCATTGCTGGCAAGAGTGCTCACCCATGCGGCATTTTCCTGCGCTTTGGTGAGTTTGTTACCGCGTATAATGAGCAACAGATCGTCATGCAGCAGAGAAACCAGGCGCGTTAACTGTTCGTTGATCGCAGCATTCGGGCCGTTTTCCGGCAGCAGCAGTAACAGCGTCTGGCGGCTGGAGAACAGGCTCAGTGCCTGGCTTAGCGAGAAGATCTCGTTCCAGTCGGTGCTGGCGTCGAGGGAAAAGGTGTGATGCTCGATAAAGCCCTGTTCAGTAGCCGCATGGCGCACGGCGTCCTGGCTCTCCTGAAGCAGTAACGGATCGTTACCGAGCAGCAGATACGCCGCGCGCAGCCCTTCAGAGAGCTGCGCGCGGAGTTGTTCTGGATACAACCGAATCATCAGTTACCCAGAGTGGTGGAGACGCGGCCAGGGCCAATCGGCGATTCTTCCGCCATTGGTACGGTATCTGGCGCCGTTTTACTGTCGGCGATGTGTACGCTCGGCAGTTTACGGATCAGCTGTTCAGCCGCTTTATCGTACATTTCGTTGATGATAATCGTCTGCTCGGCATCTTTCGCCAGCGCACGCTGCGGGTTATCGAAGAACGAACGGTACACTTTGGTCGAGATCGGGAAGATATCCTGACCCGGGATCAGCACCGACGCACGCACAGTTAATACCATCTGGTATTCCGCCGTCTGCCCGTTCTGGAACACGGATGCCGTATCTTTCGAAATGCCGGAGCTGATAATACGCAGCGACGGTACGTCTTTACGCAGAGTGCTGTCTTCCAGCAGGGTGATGTCGTTCAGACGCAGCTGATTACGCACCGCACGGCTTAACGGGCCGTTCGGATCGCCGGACTGGAAGATCATCGTTTTCATTTCGCTGGGCACCTGCGTCGTACTACGCAAGTGCCAGCCGCATCCGGCGGTGACCAGCACCGCCAAAGATAACAACAAAGTTGTCAGATATCGCACGCTTCCTCCCGCGCTTAGCCCACGACCAGGTTAAGGAGTTTACCCGGCACGTAAATCACTTTACGCACGGTAACGCCATCAAGGTATTTCGCGACCAGGTGTTCCTGGCCTGCACGTTCACGCACCTGTTCTTCGGTCGCGTCAACGGCCACGGTGATTTTACCGCGTACTTTACCGTTCACCTGGACGACGACCAGCGTGGTGTTTTCTACCATCGCTTTTTCGTCAGCCACCGGCCACGGTGCGTTGTCGATATCGCCTTCACCGCCCAGCTCACGCCACAGGGTGAAGCTGGCGTGCGGCGTGAACGGGTTGAGCATACGCACAACCGCCAGCAGCGCTTCCTGCATCAGGGCGCGATCCTGCTCACCTTCTACCGGGGCTTTTGCCAGTTTGTTCATCAGCTCCATGATCGCCGCGATCGCGGTGTTGAAGGTCTGACGACGACCGATATCATCGGTGACTTTGGCGATAGTTTTATGAACGTCACGGCGCAGCGCTTGTTGATCTTCGCTCAGCGCATCGACATTCAGTGCCGCAACCGGGCCCTGAGAGGTGTGCTCGTAAACCAGTTTCCAGACACGTTTCAGGAAGCGATTAGCCCCTTCGACGCCGGATTCCTGCCATTCCAGGGTCATATCCGCCGGGGATGCAAACATCATGAACAGACGCACGGTGTCTGCGCCGTAGCGCTCAACCATCACCTGCGGGTCGATACCGTTGTTTTTGGACTTGGACATTTTGCTCATGCCGGTATACACCAGCTCATGGCCTGCCGCGTCCTTCGCTTTCACGATACGACCTTTCTCGTCACGTTCAACGATAGCATCAACCGGAGAAACCCAGTTACGCTCACCGTTCTCGCCAACATAGTAGAAGGCATCAGCCAGCACCATGCCCTGACACAGCAACTGTTTAGCCGGTTCGTCAGAGTTCACCATGCCTGCATCGCGCATCAGTTTGTGGAAGAAGCGGAAGTAGAGCAGGTGCATGATGGCGTGTTCGATACCGCCAATGTAGATATCTACCGGCAGCCAGTAGTTGGCCGCATCGGAATCCAGCATGCCTTCCTGATACTGCGGGCAGGTGTAACGCGCGTAGTACCAGGAAGATTCCATAAAGGTGTCAAAGGTGTCGGTTTCACGCAGCGCAGGCTGACCGTTAACGGTGGTTTTCGCCCACTCAGGGTCAGCTTTGATTGGGCTGGTGATGCCGTCCATAACCACATCTTCCGGCAGAATAACCGGCAGCTGATCTTCTGGCGTTGGAATAACGGTGCCATCTTCCAGGGTTACCATCGGAATCGGCGCGCCCCAGTAACGTTGACGGGAAACACCCCAGTCGCGCAGACGGTAGTTCACTTTACGTTCGCCCACGCCCATTGAGGCCAGTTTGTCGGCGATGGCGTTAAAGCCGTCTTCATAGCTCAGACCGTCGAATTCGCCGGAGTTGAACAGGGTGCCTTTTTCGGTCAGCGCCTGCTCGGAGAGATCCGGTTTCGAACCGTCTGCCGCCAGGATAACCGGCTTGATGTTCAGACCGTATTTGGTAGCGAACTCATAGTCGCGCTGATCGTGACCCGGAACGGCCATGACCGCGCCCGTGCCGTATTCCATCAGAACAAAGTTAGCCGCCCAAACCGGAATGGCTTCGCCGGTCAGCGGATGAATCGCTTTAAAGCCGGTGTCGACGCCTTTTTTCTCCATGGTCGCCATATCGGCTTCGGCCACTTTGGTGTTACGGCATTCATCAACGAAAGCCGCCAGCGTCGGGTTGTTGGCAGCAGCCTGCTGAGCCAGCGGGTGGCCTGCGGCGACAGCCAGGTAAGTACAACCCATAAAGGTGTCTGGACGGGTAGTGTAGACGGTCAGCTTATCGGCGTAGTCGTTTACGTCGAAGGAGATTTCCACACCTTCGGAACGGCCAATCCAGTTGCGCTGCATGGTTTTCACCGTGTCAGGCCAGTGATCCAGCGTATCCAGATCGTTCAGCAGTTCGTCAGCGTAAGCGGTGATTTTGATAAACCACTGCGGGATCTCTTTACGCTCAACTTTGGTATCACAGCGCCAGCAGCAGCCGTCGATAACCTGTTCATTCGCCAGTACGGTCTGGTCGTTCGGGCACCAGTTGACCGCAGAGGTTTTTTTGTAGACCAGGCCTTTTTTATACAGTTCGGTGAAGAATTTCTGCTCCCAACGGTAATATTCCGGGGTACAGGTCGCCAGCTCGCGGCTCCAGTCATAGCCGAAGCCCAGCATTTTGAGCTGGTTTTTCATGTAGGCGATATTGTCATACGTCCACGGAGCCGGTGCCGTATTGTTTTTAACCGCGGCACCTTCTGCCGGCAGACCGAACGCATCCCAACCGATCGGTTGCAGCACGTTTTTGCCCAGCATGCGCTGATAACGGGCGATCACGTCACCGATGGTGTAGTTACGCACGTGGCCCATGTGTAGTCGACCAGAAGGATAAGGAAGCATCGACAGGCAGTAATACTTCTCTTTGCTCTCGTCTTCAGTTACTTCAAAGGTACGCTTCTCGTCCCAATGTTGCTGGACTTTCGATTCTATCTCTTCCGGGCGGTATTGCTCTTGCATGGCAGCCAGTGGTCCTGTTTTCAATACAGCTACGATGTAGCCAATGGATGTGGTAATCAGATCCGCATAGCATAGCCCAAAGCGCATCGTCAAAACAGCCTTTCACACATTATGGCGATGAAAAGCCCGGACACGGATTTACGAACTCTGTGGGGTAGCTGACAGAGTAGTGAAGAAATAAGGTCTATTATAAGAGTAGGTTAACTGCCCGGGAGAGGAAACAATGAACAAGGTTGCTCAATTTTACCGCGAACTGGTGACGACGCTGACCGAACGTCTACGCAACGGCGAGCGTGATATCGATGCGCTGGTGGAACAGGCGCGTGCGCGGGTTATTCAGACCGGCGAGTTAACGCGAACGGAAGTGGACGAACTGATTCGTGCCGTCAGGCGCGACCTGGAAGAGTTCGCTATGAGCTACAGCGAAAGCCAGGACGATGAAGAAGACAGCGTATTTTTACGCGTCATCAAAGAGAGTATCTGGCAGGAGTTGGCGGATATCACCGATAAAACGCAGCTGGAATGGCGCGAAGTCTTTCAGGATCTCAATCACCACGGCGTGTATCACAGCGGAGAGGTGGTAGGGCTTGGCAATCTTGTGTGCGAGAAGTGCCACTTCCACCTGGCGGTATATACGCCGGACGTGCTGCCACTGTGCCCGAAATGCGGGCATGATCAGTTCCAGAGAAGGCCGTTTGAGCCCTAAGGATGTGTGCCGGATGCGCTACGCTTATCCGGCCTACAATATGGCTTCTCCGTAGGCCCGGTAAACGAAGCGCCACCGGGCATTTTTTATTGGTAGAATGCCAATCTTTCCGCCAGCAAATCTACAAATCCCTGACGATCCACATCAACCATCACGCGCGCGTTTGGCTGATTGCCGGTGAGGAAGTAGTAATCCACCAACGTCATGCCCTGGGTATATTTCCCCTGCGTTTCCACGCCAACCCAACGCTCTACCGTGGTAAACAGCTCGGGTTTCAGTAGCCAGGCGATGGTGCACGGATCGTGCAGCGGCGCGCCGACAAAGCCCCATTTCTCATCTTTGTGATACTCGAAGAAGAAATCGAGCAGCTCGGCAACGATGGTGGAAACCGGGTTATTAATGGCGCGGAATCGCTCCGTATCTTCGATGTGAATTTGCGCCTTGTGGGTGACGTCCAGACCTGCCATCACCACCGGAATGCCAGACTGGAAGACAATTTCTGCCGCTTCCGGGTCAACATAGATATTGAATTCAGCGGCAGGCGTCCAGTTACCGAGGCCCATTGCCCCACCCATAATCACAATTTGCGCAATCTTCGCGTGCAGTTCCGGGTGGTTATTAAGCAGCAGGGCGACATTCGTTTGTGGGCCGGTGGAAACAATCGTAACCGGCTGGTCGCATTCGCGCAGGGTTTTCGCCATTAACTCAACGGCGGTACAACTCAGCGGGGCAAAACCGGGTTCCGGCAGCGTTGGGCCATCGAGACCGCTTTCTCCGTGTACATTATCGGCAATAATCAGTTTACGCATCAGTGGCTTAATCGCACCGCCCGCCACCGGAATATCGGTACGTTTCAGCAGCGTGAGCATGCGCAGCACGTTACGCAGGGTTTTGTCCGGCGTTTGGTTTCCGGCGGAGGAGGTAATGGCTTTGACGTCCAGTTCCTGGGAGGCGAGGGCCAGCACGATGGCAATGGCATCGTCGTGTCCTGGGTCGCAGTCGAGTATGATTGGGGTTGCCATAGTTACTCCTTGTCTGGTCAGGTATTTTTTTGCGACAAGGGTAGCGCTGCGTGGCAATGCATTCGAGGAGATGTGCAGAAAAGCGTGAAGCGGCGCGCACTCTGAAGCACGCGCCGAAAAGATTAATGCAGAATTTTCGCGAGGAAGTCTTTGGCGCGTTCCGATTTCGGGTTGGCGAAGAAGGCCTCTTTCTCGGAGTCTTCAACGATTTTCCCTTCATCCATAAAGATCACCCGGTTCGCCACTTTACGGGCAAAGCCCATTTCGTGGGTTACCACCATCATGGTCATGCCTTCGTTGGCCAGTTCAACCATAACGTCCAGTACTTCGTTGATCATCTCAGGATCGAGCGCTGAAGTCGGCTCATCAAACAGCATCGCCACCGGATCCATACACAGCGCGCGGGCGATCGCCACACGTTGCTGCTGACCGCCGGAAAGCTGGGACGGGAACTTATTGGCATGCGCGGAAAGGCCCACGCGCTCCAGCAGTTTTAGCCCTTTTTCGCGGGAGGCGTCTTTATCGCGCTTCAGCACTTTTACCTGCGCCAGCGTCAGGTTTTCGATAATCGACAAATGCGGGAACAGCTCGAAATGCTGGAACACCATCCCAACCTTCGAGCGCAGAGATGCAAGGTTGGTTTTTTTATCGTTAACCTGAATCCCGTTCACCAGGATCTCGCCTTTCTGTACCGGCTCAAGGCCATTCACCGTTTTAATCAGCGTCGATTTCCCGGAGCCTGACGGGCCGCAGACGACCACGACTTCACCTTTTTTCACCTCGGTGGAGCAGTCGGTCAGCACCTGAAATTGACCATACCATTTAGAAACATTTTTCAGGGTAATCATTGAACTGTCCTTCTTTTCAAGTAGCTGACCAACAACGAAGCACTCAGGCTAATCACAAAATAAACGGCGCCGGCAAACAGGATCATTTCGACCTGGGTTCCATCACGCTCACCGATGGTGGACGCGGTACGGAAGAAATCGGCAAGACTTAAGACATACACCAGCGAGGTATCCTGGAACAGGACGATCCCCTGGGTGAGCAGCAGCGGCACCATCGCGCGGAACGCCTGCGGCAGAATGATGAGCTTCATTGACTGCCAGTGGGTCATCCCGAGTGCCAGTGCGGCGCTGGACTGACCGCGCGAAATACTTTGAATACCGGCGCGGATAATTTCCGAGTAGTAGGCGGCTTCAAACATCGAGAACGCCACCATCGCGGAGATCAGGCGGATATCGGTTTTCGGCGAGAGCCCCAGCACATCCTGCAGCAGCCCCGGTACAATCAAATAAAACCACAGCAGTACCATCACCAGTGGGATGGAGCGGAAAACGTTAACGTAGGTTTTAGCAAACCAGGAAATCGGCGCGAAGGTCGACAGGCGCATCACCGCAAGGATGGTGCCCCATACAATACCGACGATCACAGCCGTTACGGTAATTTTCAGCGTTACCACCAGCCCGGCAAGCAGATAGGGCAGGGAAGGAACGATGGAACTCCAGTCAAACTCGTACATTATTTGCCTCCCATATTGCCCGGCAGGCGAACTTTACGTTCCACCAGAGTCATCACCAGCATAATGAAGGCGTTGATCAAGACATAAGCAAGGGTAATTGCGGTGAACGATTCCCAGGCGTGGGCCGAGTAATCCAACAGTTTACCTGCCTGCGCCGCCATATCGACCAGGCCGATGGTCGAGGCGATGGCGGAGTTTTTCACCAGGTTCATCATCTCTGAGGTCATCGGTGGCACAATAACGCGGTAGGCGTTCGGCAGCAGCACATAACGATAGGTCTGCGGCAGGGTTAAGCCCATCGCCAGGCCGGCGTTTTTCTGCCCACGTGGCAGCGACTGAATCGCTGCGCGTACCTGCTCGCACACGCGTGCCGCGGTAAAGAGGCCAAGACAAATCATCGATGAGAGGAAGAACTGAATATTGGGATCCAGCTCTGCTTTAAACCACATCCCCAGATCTTCCGGCAGCAATTCCGGCACGACCAGGTACCAGGTAAAGAACTGTACGATCAGCGGGACGTTACGGAAGAGTTCAACGTACAGCGTGCCGATACCCGAAAGAAAGCGGTTAGGGACGGTACGCAGGATGCCGAACAGGGAGCCAACGAAGAAAGCGATAATCCAGGCGGTAATCGACAGGGCGACGGTGACCTGAAAACCACTCCATAGCCAGCCAAGATAGGTGGTGTTGCCGAACGGGGCTTGCTGAAGAAATATCCCCCAGTTCCAGTCTATTGACATAAATCTACTCCAGAAAAAAAAGGGTAGCAGTGCTACCCTCGAAGATTGGTGAACGGCGTACTGCGATATTCGGGCCCGGCGGGGAACGACCGCCAGACCTGTAGTCTGTCCGTGCTATTCAACAATCGAGAGGGCAGGTAGTCCCGCCCTGGTTGTTATAATTAGTTCAGAGCTTTGTCATTCGGGTCTTTAAACAGGGCCTTCATTTCGTCAGACAGTTCAAAGTTCATGTTCAGGTTCTTCGGTGGGATTGGGTTTTTGAACCACTTATCAAACCATTTAGCCGCTTCACCGGAGGTTTGCGCCTGAGCGATGGTGTCATCCATCAGCTTTTTGAAGTCCGGATCGTTTTTACGCAGCATACAGCCGTAGGCTTCCTGCGACTGAGGCTTGCCGACGATCTCCCAGTTGTCTGGTTTTTTCGCTTTCGCGCGCTCACCGGCCAGCAGGGCGTCATCCATCATAAATGCCACCGCACGACCGCTTTCCAGGGTACGGAAGGAGTCACCGTGGTCTTTAGCGCTGATGATGCGCATATCCATCTTCTGTTCGTCATTCAGCTTATGCAGCAGAATTTCAGAGGTGGTACCGGAGGTTACAACAACCGCTTTGCCTTTCAGATCCGCGAAGTCTTTAATATCGCCGCCTTTTTTGGTCAGAAGACGAGTACCGACGACAAAGATGGTGTCAGAGAAAGCCGCTTGTTTCTGGCGTTCGAGGTTGTTGGTGGTCGAGCCACACTCAAAATCGAAAGTGCCGTTTTGCAGTAGCGGGATACGGTTCTGGGAGGTGATTGGAATCAGTTTGACCTGAAGGTCAGGTTTGTTCAGCTTCTTCTTCACGGCTTCAACGATGGCGTTGGAGTAATCCTGAGAATAGCCGACCACTTTTTGCTGGTTGTCGTAGTAAGAGAACGGAACGGAAGATTCACGGTGTCCGACAACGATCACGCCGTTTTTGGCGATTTTGTCCAGGGTGCTACCTGCTGCCGGCGCATCTTCTGCGTGTGCCGCCCCGGCGCATAATCCCATCGCCAGCATAGCAGCGGTCAGTTTACGTAATTGCATATCCAACTCCTTTATCCTCTGCGTCATCGACGCATAGATACCCATTGTGATGTTTGTGTTGTTATCGTCTGCAATTTCAGCGTGCAGCGTTATCTGTGTTTGTTAACATTTAGTGTGGCTTAATGTAAAGAATTTGCTGATTTATTGTTTATTTTTGCGAACTGCACCGCACCGTTTTGAGGCAAAAATCGCAGATTGCACTAAAGAGGTGCTACCGGTGAATCGTTTTGGTGCTACCAGGTTGCGCTCATGCAGAATTCGTTACTGCCTGTATTGATTAAGCAATTGGCGTGCCAGAATGGGGAGTTGGGGGGCGCTGATGCCCTCGCCCCGGCCCTCTCCCACAGGGAGAGGGAGAAAATCCGCGCAGGGCGTAAAAAGGGGGGCGAACAGTCCCCTCTCCTCGTGGGAGAGGAGTAGGGTGAGGGGGATTACTTCCGACGCTGACGCAAACTCATCACCAGCGCACCAAAGCCAAACAGCGCGGTCAGTGCCCACAGCGGCCAGTTGCCGCTGCGTGCATACGGCGTTAAGCCGGTCGTTGGTGTCACGGTGGTGGTTAACACCTGGCGGGTAAATTGTGGAATCATCGCCTGAATCTCGCCCCGCGGGCCAATTACGGCGGTGATGCCGTTATTGGTGCTGCGCAACAGCGGGCGAGCCAGCTCCAGCGAACGCATACGCGCCATCTGGAAATGTTGCCACGGGCCGATTGACTTACCAAACCACGCATCGTTAGAGATGGTCAGCAGGAAGTCTGTATCCGGACGGAAATTATCGCGCACCTGCTCGCCGAGAATAATCTCGTAGCAAATTGCCGCCGTCAGCTTCAGGTTGTGCGCCAGCAACTGCGGCTGGACATAAGCGCCCCGGCTGAAAGAGGACATTGGCAGGTCGAAGAACGGCGCCAGCGGGCGCAGAATCGATTCCAGCGGGACAAACTCACCAAACGGGACGAGGTGATTTTTATTGTAGCGGTTCTTCGATTCGTAGCTGTACGGGCTGTCTTTACCCAGCGTGATGATAGTGTTGTAGGTATCGTAACGGTTCTGCTTATTCAGACGCGCATCAACGATACCGGTCACCAGCGTGCTGTCTTTAGAGCGCAGCAGATCGTCCATCATGCGCAGGAAGTTCTGCTGATTAATCTCCAGATCCGGGATTGCCGATTCCGGCCAGATAATCAGTTGCGATTTACCCATCTCTGGCTGCGTGGCATTGAGATAAATTTTCAGCGTATTAATGAGCTGATTTTCATCCCACTTTAATGACTGCGCGATATCCCCCTGCACCAGAGAAACCTGTGTCGCGCGCTGTGGTTCAAGCTGATACCACTGAATGTAACGCAGCGGGAA
This sequence comes from Pseudocitrobacter faecalis, assembly GCA_003315335.1. Lineage (GTDB taxonomy): Bacteria > Pseudomonadota > Gammaproteobacteria > Enterobacterales > Enterobacteriaceae > Pseudocitrobacter > Pseudocitrobacter faecalis. Next base: position 417,156 of record QNRL01000002.1, on the reverse strand, counting down.
GGGCAGCGCGAAGAGCACGATGGCAACAACCGCAGGACGCCAGTTACGGGTACAGGCCGCGAGCACCAGTAAACCGCTGACTGCCATCAGCAGGAAGTTAATCGCTTCGACACCCATAATCGGCGCAATGCCTTTAAGTGGGCCGTCAATCTGACTGTAGCCAAACTGCAACCATGGGAAGCCGGTCAGCACCCAACCGCGCAGGAATTCAGTGATTTGCCATACCACGGGTGCGGCAATGGCGACGCGTATCCAGGTGGCTTTCGGCCACAGTCGCGACAGAATACCGCTAAACAACCCGGTATAAAGCGACATATAAGCAGCCAGCAGCGCCACGAGGAAAACGTTAATCGGCCCTGGCATACCGCCAAACTGGGCGATGCTGACATAAATCCAGTGAATACCTGAGCCGAACAGCCCCAGCCCCCAGAAGTAGCCAATCCAGGCGCTTTGTAGTGGGCGGCGATTGAAGGTGAGCCCTTGCAAGCCCATTAAGGAGATGAGCGCGGCAGGCCAGAAGTCATAAGGAGAAAAAGCCAGCGTACCGCTGGCTCCGAATAACAGCGCCAGCAGTAAGCGCACGCGCTGGCGTTCAATAAGAGAGGCAAATACCATTTAGGCGAAATGTCCTGTTAGTTTAGTCTTCCATTTTCGGCTGTGGCGCGTCATCAGGAAGTTTGACATGAACCTGAATGATACGGCGGCTGTCCGCCATTGCCACTTTGAATTGGTAACCGTCGATGTCGATGGTCTCGCCGCGTGCCGGCAGATGACCAAACGCCTGCATCACCAGCCCGCCGATGGTATCGACTTCTTCATCGCTGAAATGGGTGCTAAAGGCTTCGTTGAAATCTTCGATAGAGGCCAGCGCGCGCACCGTCCAGGTGTGGCGGCTGAGCTGACGGAAGTCGATATCATCTTCTTCGTCGTACTCATCTTCAATTTCACCGACGATCAGTTCCAGAATATCTTCGATGGTGACGAGGCCGGAGACGCCGCCAAACTCATCGATAACAATCGCCATGTGATAGCGCTGCGAGCGGAACTCTTTGAGCATCCGGTCAACCCGTTTGCTCTCAGGCACGACAACCGCCTGGCGTAACACTTTGTCCATGCTGAAGGCTTCGGCATCGCTGCGCATAAACGGCAGCAAGTCTTTGGCCATCAAAATCCCTTCGATGTGATCTTTGTCTTCGCTGATCACCGGGAAACGGGAGTGCGCAGATTCGATGATGACGTCGAGACATTCATCAAGGGTCTGGTTACGTTTCAGGGTAATCATCTGGGAACGCGGGATCATGATATCGCGAACGCGCTGGTCGGCGATGTCCATTACCCCTTCGAGCATATCGCGCGTATCTTCGTCGATAAGGTCGTTCTGCCCGGAATCACGGATCAGCTCCAGCAGTTCGTCGCGGTTTTTCGGTTCACCGTGGAAAAGCTGGCTGAGTAAGAGGGAGAAAAATCCCTTTTTGCTGCTTACTGTGTCACTACTGTGTGAATTGTCGTCGCTCATGGCGTCGTTTGGGTTCTCATGGTTAGTTAATCTGGGCCGCCACGCGCAAACTCAGCGTTGGGCGGCAATAAAGCACTGACGGGCCGAAGCCCGACAGTTACTCTTTCTCGGCAATGTACGGATCCTCATAGCCCAGAGCAAGCATTATCTCCGTTTCGATGCCTTCCATCTCTTCGGCTTCGTCATCTTCGATATGGTCGTAGCCCAGTAGATGCAGGCTGCCGTGCACCACCATGTGCGCCCAGTGGGAATCAAGCGACACATTCTGCTCTTTGGCTTCACGCTCAACCACCTGACGACAAATGATGAGATCGCCCAGCAGCGGCATCTCCATTCCCGGCGGTGCTTCAAACGGGAAAGAGAGCACGTTGGTTGGCTTGTCCATCCCGCGATAGGTCAGGTTGAGTTCATGGCTTTCCGCAGTATCCACCAGGCGAATCGTCACTTCTGATTCTTCCTGAAATTGTGGGATAACGGCATCCAGCCATGTCTGAAATTGACTTTCGTCGGGCAGACCGGTGTTGTCTTCACAGGCCAACTGGAGATCGAGGATCACCTGACTCATTTCTGCTCCTGTTCCTGAGCTTCGCGTTTTCTTTCCGCAGCCAGCTCAGCTTTACGTTTTTGTTCTGCTTCTTCCCAGGCTTCATAGGCGTTAACGATACGCGCCACGACCGGGTGACGTACCACGTCTTCGCTGTGGAAGAAGTTAAAGCTGATTTCATCGACGTTCGCCAGCACTTCAATGGCGTGGCGCAGGCCGGATTTGGTGTTACGCGGCAGGTCAATCTGGGTAACGTCGCCGGTGATCACCGCTTTCGAGTTAAAGCCAATACGCGTCAGGAACATCTTCATCTGTTCGATGGTGGTGTTCTGGCTTTCATCGAGAATGATAAACGCGTCGTTCAGCGTGCGCCCGCGCATGTAGGCCAGCGGGGCCACTTCAATCACGTTGCGCTCAATCAGTTTTTCCACTTTCTCAAAGCCGAGCATCTCGAACAGCGCGTCGTACAGTGGACGCAGGTACGGGTCAACTTTCTGGCTTAAATCCCCCGGCAGGAAGCCGAGCTTTTCACCGGCTTCTACCGCCGGACGCGTGAGCAGAATACGGCGGATTTCCTGACGTTCCAGCGCATCGACTGCCGCCGCGACCGCCAGATAGGTTTTACCGGTACCTGCCGGGCCTACGCCAAAGGTGATGTCGTGATCAAGAATATTGGCGATGTACTGCGCCTGGTTCGGCGTACGCGGTTTAATCACGCCGCGTTTGGTTTTGATATTGACCGCTTTACCGTACTCCGGCACGCTTTCGGCGCTCTGTTCCAGCACGCGCGCTTCTTTAATGGCGAGGTGGATTTGCTCCGGTTCGATATCCTGAATCTGGCCGCGCATCGGAGCGGTGTCGACATACAGACTGCGCAGAATATCTGCCGCAGCGGTGACGCAAATCGCGCGTCCGGTGAGTTTGAAATGGTTGTCACGACGGTTAATTTCGATGCCCAGTCGCCGTTCAAGCTGTTTGATGTTGTCATCAAACGGGCCGCAAAGGCTCAGCAAGCGGGCGTTGTCTGCTGGTTCCAGCGTAATTTCGCGAGTGTCTATGTTCAAACTGTTCCTCTTTCATGTTTGCCGGAAAGCAATACGCGTATCCGGCCTACGATTAGGCTCATCCCGACAATCGGGTCATCATTGATGAAATTATTCACGCCAGCGAATAAAGGCGCAAGCATTGCAGTGGATATTTGGGTGAAAGGCAGAGAAAACAAGGCCTGCCGGAGCGGCAGGCCGAAAGGTTTACGGCTGATAAACGCCGACGCCCAGATCATTCTCTTTACGGGTACGAGAAATGACGGACTCCGGCGATTCGACCACACGTAGCCCCATTTCATCTTCCGTACGCACCACTTTGCCGCGCAGTGAGTTGGTGTAGACATCCACAATTTCGACATCGACAAACTTACCGACCATATCCGGGGTGCCTTCAAAGTTCACCACACGGTTATTTTCGGTGCGTCCGGTCAGTTCCATCACGCTCTTACGTGACAAACCTTCAACCAGAATACGCTGGGTGGTGCCGAGCATGCGGCGGCTCCACGCCATGGCCTGCTGATTAATACGCTCCTGCAGAATGTACAGACGCTGTTTTTTCTCCTCTTCCGGTACGTCATCCACCATATCAGCGGCTGGCGTACCCGGACGGGCGGAGAAAATAAAGCTGTAGCTGACGTCGAAATTCACTTCGCCAATCAGCTTCATGGTCTGCTCGAAGTCCTGGGTCGTTTCTCCCGGGAAGCCGACGATAAAGTCAGAGCTAATCTGAATATCCGGACGCGCGGCGCGCAGCTTGCGGATAATCGATTTGTACTCCAGCACGGTGTGGGTACGACCCATCAGGTTCAGTACGCGGTCGGAACCGCACTGGACCGGCAGATGCAGGAAGCTCACCAGTTCCGGGGTATCGCGATATACATCAATGATATCGTCGGTAAATTCGATCGGGTGGCTGGTGGTGAAACGCAGGCGGTCGATGCCGTCGATGGCGGCGACCAGGCGCAGCAGTTCGGAGAACGAGCCGGTTGTGCCGTCATAGTTCTCACCACGCCAGGCGTTAACGTTCTGGCCGAGCAGGTGAATTTCACGCACGCCCTGTGCCGCCAGTTGCGCCACTTCAAACAGAATATCGTCGCACGGACGGCTAACTTCTTCACCGCGGGTGTACGGCACCACGCAGTAAGTACAATATTTGTTGCAGCCTTCCATAATGGAGACGAAGGCGGTCGGGCCTTCTGCGCGCGGTTCCGGCAGACGATCAAACTTCTCGATTTCCGGGAAGCTGACATCGATGACCGGGCGGCGGTTGCCACGCACGGTATCAATCATCTCAGGCAAGCGGTGTAAGGTTTGTGGGCCAAAAATAATGTCGACGTAGTGTGCACGCTGACGGATCAGCTTCCCTTCCTGAGAAGCCACGCAGCCGCCTACACCAATAATCAGCTTCGGATTTTTTTCCTTTAATAATTTCCAGCGGCCTAACTGGTGGAAGACTTTTTCCTGAGCCTTCTCGCGGATTGAGCAGGTATTCAACAGCAGCACATCCGCTTCTTCAGCCACATCAGTGAGTTGATACCCATGAGTGGCATCCAGCAGATCGGCCATCCTGGATGAATCATACTCATTCATCTGACAGCCCCAGGTTTTAATATGGAGTTTTTTTGTCATCGACTCGCTCTTGCTCAAATGTTTAAACCCCGAAAATGGCGGGGAAATAGCCAGGAATGCAGGGCGCGTATTGTAATGCTTTGACGCGGTTGTGACCAGTATGACCTCAAGCGGCATAAAATCCGGTAAACTTAAGGCATTAACGGTTAAGGATAATTGACTATGACAATTCAGCAAACAGACATCGTCGTGGTAGGTGGTGGGATGGTCGGCGGCGCGCTGGCGTTAGGGCTGGCGCGGGAAGGTTTCTCCGTCACCGTGCTGGAGAAATCGGCACCTGCTGCGTTTGATCCGGCATCGCAGCCGGATGTGCGTATTTCGGCCATTAGCGCTGCGTCCGTATCGCTCCTGCGCGGGCTTGACGTCTGGGATGCGATTCAGGCGATGCGCGTGCATGCCTGGCGTCGCCTGGAGACCTGGGAGTGGCAAAACGCGCACGTGGTGTTTGATGCCGCTGAGCTGAAGCTGCCACAGTTGGGTTACATGGTGGAGAACAACGTCTTGCAGCTGGCGCTGTGGCAGGCGCTTGAGGCACATCCGCAGGTCACGCTGAAAACCGGCCAAACCCTCAGTGCAATGACGATGGAAGCCGGGCGACGTCTGGTGACGTTGACGGAAGGCGAGACGCTTTCCGCGCGTCTGGTGGTCGGCGCGGACGGCGCATTTTCGCAGGTTCGCCAGATGGCTGGAATTGGCACGCATGGCTGGCAGTATCCGCAATCCTGCATGTTGATCACCGTGCAGTGTGAAAACGATCCCGGTGACAGCACCTGGCAGCAGTTTTCCCCAACCGGGCCGCGGGCGTTTTTACCGTTGTTCGGGAACTGGGCGTCGCTGGTGTGGTATGACACGCCGGCGCGGATTCGCCAGTTGCAGACGCTCACCATGGCGCAGCTGCAACAGGAAATTCATACTCATTTTCCGCAGCGTTTAGGGCAGGTCACGCCGGTTGCCGCAGGCTCTTTCCCGCTGACGCGTTGTCACGCGTTGCAGTACGTCCAGCCGGGGCTGGCGCTGGTAGGCGATGCGGCGCATACCATTCATCCGCTGGCGGGGCAGGGGGTGAATCTGGGCTATCGTGACGTGGATGCGCTGATTGACGTGCTGGCGAATGCGCGCGGTTATGCCGAAGATTGGGCCAGTGAAACGGTGCTGAAGTGCTACCAGGCGCGCCGTCGTGTGGATAATCTGCTGATGCAGTCCGGGATGGATCTCTTCTATGCTGGCTTTAGCAACAATCTCAGCCCGCTGAAAGTGGTGCGGAATCTCGGGCTGATGGCCGCCCAGCGTGCAGGCGTGTTAAAACGGCAGGCGCTGAAGTATGCGTTAGGGTTGTAGCGTGGGCTATACCAGGCGCGAAAAAAGCGTAACGCGTTTTTTCCCCTTTTTCATAAAACCCTGATACCAGAGACTTCCGCTCTTGGTCGTCAGGGTCTCACACTGCCACCGATTGGCCGCAATAAGATAAAGTGTCCAGAGATTACGGCCCATCTTATACGCGATAAACATCAGCACCATAGCCACGAGCGACTCTTTAATGGAAGGTTCAGGCGAAGGAGCGTATTCATGTATCAGAATGGCAATAGTGATGCACTGCAAAACGATTTTGCCGATGATGCCTGACATAAAAAATTCTTTGACTCTTTGGGGGGACCAGAAACAGGGATTTTTTAATACCTGAAGCCGCTCCTGGGCTGGAAAACCATGAATGTATTGTGTCCAGTGTAAATCGGCGGTGATCATTAGCGCCGTGCCGACTTCGCTGAGCCGATGTAATCGCATGGATATGATGACGGGAAAAATGATACCGATAAAAAAAACGTAAAATACGGGCGCAGAGATACCGTAGTTTGCAAGAATGATGCAAATTAGCGCCACAAGACAAATGACAACTTTTTGCAGAAAGGGAGAGTAAAGATCAGCGTCCATTGCTAAATCCATTAGCTGTGAAAGCAGGCAATGTATCACCAGATGCTGACGGCTTCTACGGGGGGGGATTTTTTCGGATTTCATAAAACAAAAAAGCCCGCCGAAGCGAGCTTTTTTTTTTATGTGGCTGGGGTACGAGGATTCGAACCTCGGAATGCCGGAATCAGAATCCGGTGCCTTACCGCTTGGCGATACCCCAACAGGGTGCGCTCACAACGTGAACGTCTTTTGAAAATGGCTGGGGTACGAGGATTCGAACCTCGGAATGCTGGTATCAGAAACCAGAGCCTTACCGCTTGGCGATACCCCAACAAGTCTTGCAAGTTTACCGAAAAAATCGATAAATTTCTAATTTGGTGGCTACGACGGGATTCGAACCTGTGACCCCATCATTATGAGTGATGTGCTCTAACCAACTGAGCTACGTAGCCAATTTACTGCTTTCTTCGATGGCTGGGGTACCTGGATTCGAACCAGGGAATGCCGGTATCAAAAACCGGTGCCTTACCGCTTGGCGATACCCCAATACCGTCGCGGTTATCCGCACATATCGAAGAAAAATGGCTGGGGTACCTGGATTCGAACCAGGGAATGCCGGTATCAAAAACCGGTGCCTTACCGCTTGGCGATACCCCATCCGTGCAACGCTTATTGGTGAATGGTGCGGGAGGCGAGACTTGAACTCGCACACCTTGCGGCGCCAGAACCTAAATCTGGTGCGTCTACCAATTTCGCCACTCCCGCAAAAAAAGATGGTGGCTACGACGGGATTCGAACCTGTGACCCCATCATTATGAGTGATGTGCTCTAACCAACTGAGCTACGTAGCCATCTTTTTTTCGCGTTACCTTATCGGCGTTGCGGGGCGCATTATGCGTATTGAGCCTTGTAGCGTCAACCTCTTTTTCAAGGAAAATTGCCGGAATGTGACTGTTTGGTTAGGTTGCGAACAGCGTGATGGAATATTCGGCAAAAATTGGTTACTTCGTGTTTTTATACGCGCCATGAAGCTGTTATTTCAGCGTAAAGGATGATTCAGGGAATTCAACAATTGTACTGCGAAATCGACCTATTCATCTGCGATGCGGCTTATGCTGAACATGGCCTGAGGGTGTATATGGGCAGGATATAAAAAGGGGAATGAAAAAGCCCCGGATATCTCCGGGGCTTACAAGATACAGGCAATTATTTGTAGGCTGACTGGTGTACGCCCACCGCACGACCAGACGGATCGTCCATCGTTTTGAACGCTTCATCCCATTCAATCGCTTTCGCAGAAGAGCACGCAACTGACGGGCCCCCCGGCACGCATTCTGCAGCGCTCGGCACCGGGAACAGCTCTTCGAAGATTTCACGGTACAGATAACCCTCTTTCGAGCTCGGCGTGTTGTACGGGAAACGGAAGTGTGCGGTTTCCAGTTGCTGATCGGTAACCTGTTTTGCCGCCACTTCTTTCAGCGTGTCAATCCAGCTGTAACCTACGCCATCAGAGAACTGCTCTTTCTGACGCCACGCGACGCTTGCCGGCAGGTAGGATTCAAAACATTCACGCAGAACGTGTTTTTCCATTTTGCCGTTGCCGCACATTTTGTCCTGCGGGTTGATGCGCATCGCCACGTCGAGGAATTTTTTATCCAGGAACGGAACACGCGCTTCGACGCCCCAGGCCGACATCGCTTTGTTGGCGCGTGCGCAGTCGTACATGTGCAGCGCCTGCAGTTTACGCACGGTCTCTTCGTGCAGCTCTTTGGCGTTTGGCGCTTTGTGGAAGTAAAGGTAGCCGCCAAACACTTCGTCAGAACCTTCGCCAGAGAGCACCATTTTGATACCCATCGCTTTGATTTTACGCGACATCAAATACATCGGGGTGGAGGCGCGAATCGTCGTCACATCATAAGTTTCGATGTGATAGATAACATCGCGAATAGCATCCAGGCCTTCCTGCACGGTGAAATGAATTTCATGGTGCACAGTGCCAAGGTGGTTTGCCACTTCCTGTGCAGCTTTCAGGTCAGGCGACCCTTCCAGACCGACGGCAAAGGAGTGCAACTGAGGCCACCAGGCTTCAGAGCGTTCCCCATCTTCCACGCGACGTGCGGCGAATTTTTTGGTGATGGCGGAAATCACGGAGGAATCCAGACCACCGGAGAGCAGTACGCCGTAAGGCACGTCAGACATCAGGTGGCTTTTCACGGACTCTTCCAGCGCCTGACGCAGTTCGTTTTTATCGGTAACGTTGTCTTTCACCGCATCATAGTCAAACCAGTCACGCTGATAGTACTGACGAATTTCGCCATCTTTGCTCCACAGATAGCTGCCTGCCGGGAACTCTTTGATGGTGCGGCAAACCGGCGTCAGCGCTTTCATTTCTGAAGCAACATAGAAGTTACCGAATTCGTCGTAACCCATATACAGCGGGATAATGCCGATATGGTCGCGGCCAATCAGGTAGGCGTCTTTTTCGCTGTCGTAGAGGGCGAAGGCAAACATTCCCTGTAAATCATCAAGGAATTCCGGGCCTTTTTCCTGATACAGCGCGAGGATCACCTCGCAGTCAGAACCGGTCTGGAACTGATAGCGGTCAGCGTATTCCGCGCGCAGTGCCTGATGGTTGTAAATTTCACCGTTCACGGCCAGTGCATGCGTTTTCTTTTCGTTGTACAGCGGCTGCGCACCGGCGTTGACGTCAACAATCGACAGACGTTCGTGCGCCAGAATAGCTTTATCGCACGCATAAATGCCCGACCAGTCGGGGCCGCGGTGACGCATCAGGCGGGAGAGCTCCAGCGCTTTTTTACGCAGCTCGCCCGCGTCAGTTTTAATATCCAGTACACCAAAAATCGAACACATAGACTTCTCCGTTAACCCTGTAATGTCGTGAAATTGTTGTGGCTATGGGTTAAAAAATGCCGTAAAGCGCAAGAGGGCGCAAGCGTTTTAGGGGCTGAAAAAGAAATAGTGCAACAGGAGTTAATGGATGCTGAAAAATGGACAGGTTATGAACGATGGAATTAGCGAATCAACAATAATTTGGTGTTTTTATTGAATGAATCGATGGTTACAAGTGTTGCCGGATAAGCAACATGTCATCCGGCAACCTAACGACTTAAATCACATCGATTTCCGCAACCGACGGATAAATCCACGAAGGGCGGAACGGCATGCTGTCGATATCGTCCAGCGTCGAGACGCCAGAGAGCACCAGAATGGTTTCGAGCCCGGCCTGGAAGCCCGCCAGAATATCGGTACGCAGGTTATCGCCGACAATCACTGTCTGCTCCGAGTGCGCCTGCATTTTGTTCAATGCCGCGCGAATAATCCACGGGCTTGGTTTACCCACGTAGAAAGGCTTGCGGCCGGAAATCTTTTCGATGCCCGCGCACAGCGCGCCGCAGGCCGGATAAAAGCCGCGACCGTGGGTATCCGGGTTGGTAGCAATAAAGCGCGCGCCGTTGGCGACAAAGAAAGCCGCTTTATGCATCATCTCCCAGTTGTAGGAGCGGGTTTCGCCGACGATCACAAAATCCGGATTCACATCGGTGATGGTAAAACCGGCTTTATAAAGTTCGTGGATCAGCGCGCCTTCCCCGACAACGTAAGCTTTTTTCCCTTCCTGACGACGCAGGAAATCGGCGGTAGCCATCGCGGAGGTATAAAACACGCTGTCCGGCACGTTAACGCCTGCGGTGGCAAAACGGTTCGCCAGATCCTGCCCGGTTTGGGAAGGGTAGTTGGTCAACAGTACCAGCGGCAGGCCTTTCTCCAGAATTCGTGTTAGAAATTCTGCGGCACCGGGTACGGCCACGTTATCGTGCATCAGCACGCCGTCGATATCACAAATTACATTCTGAATGGTCATGGACTACCTGACATGGTCTGAAAGAGGCGTAATTATACACGGAATTACGCAGGCTGCCTTGCGAGAGGCCGCCTGCGCGCAAGAGGATTAACCTTCCAGCAAATGCTGCAACAGAATCCCGTTGAGCATCGCACGTTTGACCAGCGCAAACGCGCCGATCGCGGAGCGGTGATCGAGCGTAGAGCGCACCACCGGCAGATTTTTGCGAAACGCCTTCAGCGCCTGGGTGTTAATGCAGCCTTCGATAGCAGGCAGCAAAATACGTTCAGCTTCGGTGATTTCACCGGCAATGACAATTTTCTGCGGATTGAACAGGTTAATCGCAATAGCGATGGTTTTACCTAAATGACGTCCTACATGCTCAATCACTTCCGTTGCCAGCGCATCACCCTTAGTGGCGGCTTTGCAGATGGTTTTGATAGTGCAATCATCAAGCGTCACGCGGCTCTGATAGCCCTGTTCCAGCAGGTGACGCACGCGGTGTTCAATGGCGGCGTTGGCGGCGACGGTTTCCAGACAGCCGAAGTTACCGCAGTGGCAGCGCTCGCCCAGCGGATCGACCTGGATATGGCCGATTTCACCGACGTTACCATTACGACCAATAAAAATGCGCCCGTTAGAGATAATCCCTGCGCCGGTTCCCCGATGCACACGCACCAGAATAGAGTCTTCACAGTCCTGACTTGCACCGAAGTAGTGCTCTGCCAGCGCCAGGCTGCGGATATCGTGGCCGATGAAACAGGTAACCTTGAAGCGTTTTTCCAGCGCGCCAACCAGTCCCCAGTTTTCTACCGCAATGTGCGGCATATAGCGGATCACGCCACTTTCAGGGTCAACCAGTCCGGGCAAAATTACGGAAATAGCAATCAGCTCGCGAATTTTGCGCTGGCAGGTTTCTATAAAGGTGGCGATGGTATTGAGCAGCGCATGTTCCAGCGTTTCCTGGGTACGCTCGGGCAGGGGGTAGTGCTCTTCAGCCACCGCTTTACTGCTGAGATCGTAAAGGGTGAGCGTCGCATCGTGACGGCCAAGGCGCACGCCGATGGTGTGAAAATTGCGGGTTTCGGTGACGATAGAGATAGCGCGGCGGCCCCCGGTGGAGGCCTGTTGATCGACTTCTTTGATCAATCCGCGCTCAATAAGCTGACGCGTAATTTTGGTTACGCTGGCGGGAGCAAGCTGGCTCTGTTCGGCGATTTGAATGCGCGAGATTGGCCCATGCTGGTCAATCAGGCGGTAAACGGCCGCACTGTTAAGCTGTTTTACGAGGTCAACATTACCAATTTGAGCTTGTCCGCCTGATGTCATACTTTCGCTTACTCAGTTAACGACCTCGTTACCATTAACGATGGTCTTGGTGATTTTATAATCGCGCGTGAACGCGGTCAGGTTTGCGGTCATGCCCGGGGCAATCTGACCCAGATGCCCATCAACGCCAATTGCGCGAGCCGGGTAGAGTGTCGCCATACGCAGCACTTCATCCAGTGCAATGCCGCAATGCTCGACCAGGTTGCGAACGCCTTCAATCATGGTCAGAGAGGAGCCGCTTAACGTACCGTTTTCATCTACGCACAAACCGTTACGGTAGTATATTGTTTTACCAGCAAAAATGAACTGATCAATATTTGCACCTGCTGGCGCGGTGGCGTCCGTAACCAGACACAGTTTCTCACCTTTCAGGTGTTTGGCGTTACGGATGTTGGCGTAGTTGACGTGCAGGCCATCAGCGATGATCCCGCAGTAGACATCGGCATTGTCAAAAATGGCGCCCGCCAGACCCGGTTCGCGGCCGCTGATGTACGGCATCGCGTTATAAAGGTGGGTGGCAAACGTAATGCCCGCGCGGAAGCCGGTTTTGGCTTCTTCCAGCGTCGCATTGGAGTGACCCGCAGAAATCACGATCCCTGCGGCAACCAGTTTACGGATAACCTCAGGCTCCACCATTTCCGGGGCCAGGGTGATTTTGGTAATCACGTCCGCGTTTTCGCACAGGAAGTCGACCAGCGAGGCTTCTGGCTTGCGGATATAGGCCGGGTTATGGGTGCCTTTCTTAATAATGTTCAGCCACGGCCCTTCCAGATGAAGGCCCAGCGCCTGATTAGGATGTTTGGCCAGGTACTCGCGCATCACGCGCACGCCCTGTTTCATAAGATCGTCGCTACAGGTGATAAGCGTTGGCAGATAGCTGGTGCAGCCCGATTTTTCGTTGGCTTTCTGCATGATTTCCAGCGTTTCAACGCTTACGGCTTCTGCTGTATCGTTGAACTGCACGCCGCCGCAGCCGTTCAGCTGAACGTCGATAAAACCAGGGGCAATAATGGCGCCGTTGACTGAACGTTGTTCAATATCTGACGGTAATTCTGCCAGCGGACAGAGACGTTCAATAAGGCCATTAGCGATAATAATCGCGTGGTCATCCAGAATTTCGCGGCCAGTGTAAATCCGACCATGAGTTAATGCATACATTACGACCCCCGGGTTTCTAAAAAGCGCCCTGCACATACCGCAGGGCGATAATACATTACAGACCTTTGATGTTTTCTGCTTCCAGTTCGTTGAAATATTTCAACGTTTTCACTTTCAGCTCCATCGTAGACGGCTCATCGCAGACCATAACGGCTTTCGGATGCAGCTGTAGGCAGCTGATGGTCCACATATGGTTGACGTTGCCTTCTACGGCCGCCTGCAGCGCCTGAGCTTTCTGGTTGCCCAACACCAGAATCATCACTTCTTCCGCGTCCAGCAGGGTGCCCACGCCAACGGTCAGCGCATATTTTGGAACCAGTGAGACGTCGCCGTCAAAGAAACGGGAGTTCGCCACGCGGGTTTCGTGTGTCAGGGTTTTGATACGGGTACGGGAAGCCAGAGACGAGGCCGGTTCGTTGAACGCGATGTGACCATCGTTGCCTACGCCGCCCATAAACAGGTGGATTTTGCCGTAAGAACGAATTTTTTCTTCATAACGACGGCATTCTGCGTCAATATCTGCGGCGTTACCATTCAATAGGTTGATGTTTTCAGCCGGAATATCCACGTGGTCGAAGAAATTACGGTGCATGAAGCTGTGATAGCTTTCCGGATGCTCTTTCGGCAGGCCCACGTATTCGTCCATGTTGAACGTTACAACGTGTTTGAAGCTAACCTGGCCCGCTTTATGCATTTCTACCAGTGCCTTATAGGCAGTCAGCGGCGTGCCGCCAGTCGGCAGACCCAGCACGAACGGACGATCGGCGGTCGGGTTGAACGCGTTGATGCGGTTAACGATATGACGCGCGGCCCATTTGCCCACTTGTTCTGCTGTAGCCAGGGGAATCAGTCTCATTGTTCACCTCAATAGTTAATTTAAAAAGGTCGTGGATTGACGAATGCTTATCTTAAAGCGTAACGCACTTTCGCGGTAACAAGGGGTCAATCCGCTTTGATTTTTTGAATGATAAAATAAGTTTTGCGAGTTAGCCAGCAAAAGGGAGGGGGTATAGCGATATTTGGTGACAAAAATCACAAAAAAAGGGTGTTTAATTTGCGATACGAATTAATTTTTCACACACTCCACATGTCAATGAATAATTCGTCGTACTTATCAGTTGTAACACTATAAAAAACAGCAAAGCGTGAGCCTAACGGGGTCTCATAGGGGGAATAAAGTGAGTATTCTAGGTTATTTACAAAAGGTCGGTCGCGCCCTGATGGTGCCGGTCGCCACGCTGCCTGCGGCGGCAATTTTGATGGGGGTTGGTTACTGGATCGACCCTGTCGGCTGGGGTGGCGATAACGCCCTTGCCGCGTTCTTCATTAAGTCTGGCTCGGCCATTATTGATAACATGTCCGTCCTGTTTGCCATTGGTGTGGCTTATGGGATGTCGAAAGATAAAGACGGTGCTGCGGCGCTGACTGGCTTCGTAGGCTTCCTGGTGTTGACTACGTTATGTTCTCCGGCGGCAGTGGCGATGATCCAAAAAATCCCGGCGGACCAGGTTCCGGCGGCGTTCGGTAAGATCAGTAACCAGTTCGTGGGTATTCTGGTCGGTATTATCTCTGCGGAACTCTACAACCGCTTCAGCAGCGTTGAGCTGCCGAAGGCGCTGTCGTTCTTCAGCGGTCGCCGTCTGGTGCCGATTCTGACCTCCTTTGTGATGATCGTGGTCGCCTTTATTCTGATGTACATCTGGCCGGTAATTTTCGACGGCCTGGTAAACTTCGGTGAGCACATCCAGAAACTGGGCTCCGTTGGCGCGGGCGTTTACGCCTTCTTCAACCGCCTGCTGATTCCGGTTGGCCTGCACCACGCGCTGAACTCCGTGTTCTGGTTCGATGTGGCGGGTATTAACGACATTCCTAACTTCCTCGGTGGCGCACAGTCTATCGAAGCGGGTAAAGCGGTAGTCGGTATCACCGGTCGTTATCAGGCGGGCTTCTTCCCAATCATGATGTTCGGCCTGCCGGGTGCCGCGCTGGCTATCTATCACTGCGCGCGTCCTGAAAACAAAGCGAAAGTGCTGGGTATCATGATGGCGGGTGCCTTCGCGGCATTCTTCACCGGGATCACCGAGCCGCTGGAATTCTCCTTCATGTTCGTGGCGCCGGTTCTGTATGTGATCCACGCTTTCCTGACCGGTATCTCCGTATTTATCGCGGCCAGCATGCAGTGGATTGCTGGTTTCGGCTTCAGCGCGGGTCTGGTGGATATGGTGCTCTCCTCGCGTAACCCGCTGGCGACACACTGGTGGATGCTCATCCCGCAGGGGCTGGTGTTCTTCGTTATCTACTACGTGGTATTCCGTTTCACCATCACCAAATTCAACCTGATGACCCCGGGCCGCGAACTGGCGGTTGCCGGCAGCGAAGCGGATGGTCAGGATACGAATGTCGGTAGCGATAAAGAGCAGGATGTTTCCGGCCTGGCGCGTCAGTACATCGCCGCGGTTGGTGGTTCTGATAACCTGACTGGCATTGATGCTTGTATCACCCGTCTGCGTCTGAACGTCAAAGACTCTTCTCTGGTGAACGATGCGATGGCGAAACGCCTGGGTGCGTCCGGCGTTATCCGCCTGAACAAAACCAGTGTGCAGATTATCGTCGGTTTCGTGGCAGAGAAAATCGCCAACGCGATGAAAACCACAGGCCCGGTCGCGGCGGCTGAAGCCACTGCGGCACCGGCAGCAGCGCCTGCGGCAAAACCACAGGCCGTGCCGAATAACAGTACCGTGATTGCCGAGCTGGTATCTCCGGTAACCGGTGAGGTTGTGGCGCTGGAAGAAGTGCCAGACGAAGCCTTTGCCAGCAAAGCGGTAGGCGACGGCGTAGCGGTTAAACCGACGGATAAAACCGTGGTTTCTCCGGCAGCGGGCACCATCGTGAAAATCTTCAACACTAACCACGCGTTCTGCCTGGAAACCGAGAAAGGCGCGGAAATCGTTGTCCACATGGGTATCGATACCGTTGCGCTGAACGGCCAGGGCTTTACTCGCCTGGTGGAAGAGGGTGCGGAAGTGAAAGCAGGTCAGCCGGTTCTGGAAATGGATCTCGACTACCTGAACGCCAATGCACGTTCAATGATTAGCCCGGTGGTTTGCAGCAACATCGACGACTTCAGTGGCCTGGTCATTAAGGCGCAGGGTCATGTCGTCGCAGGGCAAACAGCGCTGTATGAAATTAAAGGTAAATAATCGCTCCTGAGTTCGCGATTGCCTTAAGCGGCGGGGGACTTTCCTCCGCCGCTTTTTTTTGCAGCAAATGATCCCCATATTCCTCTTCAAAGACGCATTTTCTGTAAGTTAAGGGTTGTCTCTGCGTCCGGCTTATAAGATCATACGCCGTTATACGTTATTTACGCTTTTGAGGAATCCACGATGAGTGAGGCTGAAGCCCGCCCGAGTAACTTTATTCGTCAGATCATCGATGAAGATCTGGCCAGTGGGAAGCACACCACAGTCCATACCCGTTTTCCGCCTGAGCCGAACGGTTATCTGCATATCGGCCATGCGAAATCGATCTGCCTGAACTTTGGTGTCGCGCAGGATTATCAGGGCCTGTGCAACCTGCGTTTTGATGACACTAACCCGGTAAAAGAAGATATCGAATACGTCGAGTCGATTAAGCACGACGTCGAGTGGTTAGGTTTTCACTGGGCTGGTGATATTCACTACTCCTCAGACTATTTCGATCAACTGCACCAGTACGCGGTAGAACTTATCAACAAAGGCCTGGCCTATGTTGACGAACTGTCACCGGAAGAGATCCGCGAATACCGCGGCACCCTGACAGCGCCGGGTAAAAACAGCCCGTTCCGCGATCGTAGCGTCGAAGAGAACCTGGCGCTGTTCGAAAAAATGCGTGCCGGCGGTTTTGAAGAAGGTAAAGCCTGCCTGCGTGCGAAAATCGACATGGCGTCGCCGTTCATCGTCATGCGCGACCCGGTGTTGTACCGTATTAAATTTGCCGAGCACCACCAGACCGGCAACAAGTGGTGCATCTACCCGATGTACGACTTTACCCATTGCATCAGCGATGCGCTGGAAGGCATTACGCACTCCCTGTGCACCCTGGAGTTCCAGGACAACCGTCGTCTGTATGACTGGGTGCTCGACAACATCTCTATTCCGGTTCACCCGCGCCAGTACGAATTCTCGCGCCTGAATCTGGAATACACCGTGATGTCCAAGCGCAAGCTGAACCAGCTTGTCATGGAAAAACACGTTGAAGGCTGGGATGACCCGCGTATGCCGACCATTTCCGGTCTGCGTCGTCGTGGTTATACCGCCGCCGCTATCCGTGAGTTCTGCAAACGCATCGGCGTGACCAAGCAGGACAACACCATTGAGATGGCGTCGCTGGAATCCTGCATTCGTGAAGATCTTAACGAAAACGCCCCGCGCGCAATGGCGGTGATCGATCCGGTGAAACTGGTTATCGAAAACTACCAGGGCGAAGGCGAAATGGTCACCATGCCGAACCATCCGAACAAACCGGAAATGGGCAGCCGTGAAGTGCCGTTTAGCGGCGAGATCTGGATCGATCGCGCTGACTTCCGCGAAGAAGCCAACAAGCAGTACAAGCGTCTGGTGATGGGTAAAGAAGTGCGTTTGCGTAATGCTTACGTGATTAAAGCAGAACGCGTAGAGAAAGATGCGGAAGGTAATATCACCACCATCTTCTGTACCTACGATGCCGACACCCTGAGCAAAGATCCGGCAGATGGCCGTAAAGTGAAAGGCGTTATTCACTGGGTGAGCGCGGCACACGCGCTGCCGGTTGAAATCCGCTTGTACGATCGTCTGTTCAGTGTGCCGAACCCGGGCGCGGCGGAAGATTTCTTATCGGTGATGAACCCGGAATCGCTGGTAATCAAGCAGGGCTTTGCTGAGCCGTCCCTGAAAGACGCTGTTGCCGGTAAAGCGTATCAGTTCGAGCGTGAAGGTTACTTCTGCCTCGACAGCCGCTACGCTACCGCAGAAAAACTGGTGTTCAACCGCACCGTTGGCCTGCGCGACACCTGGGCGAAAGCAGGCGAGTAATCCCCTGTTTGCGAAAAAACGCCGCCTCTGCGGCGTTTTTTTTATCTCTCATATTCGCGATGCGAATTAATCTTTTTTATGCAGGCATCACCCGTTTGCATCATTTCATACAGATACATCCCCGCAACCTGCGCTATTAACATTTTCCCCTGATGAGATAAGGCGTTGCGCCGCTTAATGTTAATAAATCGCATTTGTTACAAGACGCAACGAAATATGTGCGCTTTGTCATAGTCCTGCGTTTTGCTTGCGAAAAAGGATTGATAATTCGCGTCGCGAAAAATAATCTAATCCTGTAGCAAAAGGTGCTTTTCACCACGCTACTTTTTTATCTGTTTTTTATTTTTAGCCTCTGCTTTGCGGCGGCATTTTAAAAGTCAAAGAGGATACACATATGCGTACGTTCAGTGGCAAACGTAGTACGCTGGCGCTGGCTATTGCCGGTGTCACAGCAATGTCGGGCCTGGTTATTGTTCCCCAGGCGAGTGCAGCAGGCTTTATTGATGACTCCACGCTAACGGGCGGCATCTATTACTGGCAGCGTGAGCGTGACCGTAAAGATGTGACCGATAACGACAAATATAAAACCAACCTTTCTCACTCCACCTGGAACGCCAACCTCGATTTCCAGTCCGGCTATGCCGCTGATATGTTCGGCCTCGATATTGCCGCATTTACCGCTATCGAAATGGCAGAATCCTCAGAAAGCGGTCACCCGAACGAAATTGCGTTCTCTTCTAAAAATAAAGGCTACTCGGAAGATTACTCCGGCGATAAAAGCGGTGTAAGCCTTTATAAAGCCGCTGCGAAATTTAAGTACGGCCCGGTTTGGGCGCGCGGTGGTTATATTCAGCCAACCGGTCAAACGCTGTTAGCGCCGCACTGGAGCTTTATGCCGGGTACTTATCAGGGCGCGGAAGCCGGAGCGAATTTTGACTTTGATGATGCCGGTGCGCTGAGTTTCTCCTACATGTGGACCAATGAATATAAGGCCCCATGGCATATCGAAATGGATAATTTCTACCAGAACGATAAACGCACGAAAGTCGATTATCTGCACTCCATCGGTATGAAATATGACTTCAAAAATGACCTGGTGCTGGAAGCGGCATTTGGTCAGGCAGAAGGCTATGTCGATCAGTACTTCGCCAAAGCCAGCTACAAATTTGATATCGCCGGTAGCCCGCTGTCTACCAGCTATCAGTTCTACGGTACCCGCGATAAAGTCGATGATCGCTCTGTAAACGATATTTACGATGGCACCGCGTGGTTGCAGGCGCTGACCTTCGGTTACAAAGTGGGGCAGGTTGACCTGCGCCTGGAAGGGACATGGGTTAAGGCTGAAGGCCAGCAGGGCTACTTCCTGCAGCGTATGACACCAACCTACGCCTCCTCAAATGGTCGTCTGGATATCTGGTGGGATAACCGTTCTGACTTCAACGCCAACGGCGAAAAAGCGGTGTTCTTTGGTGCAATGTATGACCTTAAGAACTGGAACCTGCCGGGCTGGGCAGTGGGGGCATCATACGTCTATGCCTGGGACGCCAAACCGTCTACCTGGCAGATCAACCCGGATGCATACTACGACAAAAACAGAACCATCGAAGAGTCTTCTTACAGCTTCGACGTGGCGTATACCGTACAGGAAGGCCGCGCGAAAGGCACGCTGTTCAAACTGCACTTCACCCAGTACGACAACCACTCCGATATCCCGAGCTGGGGCGGCGGTTACGGCAACATCTTCCAGGATGAGCGTGACGTGAAATTCATGGTTATCGCACCGTTCACCATCTTCTGATAAGTACTCAGGCGGGCCGCAGAGCCCGCCGTGTCGTATAAGGCTAATAACATGAAAAAAATGATGATGATGACCGCGCTTGTCGCGGCGCTGGTGGGCTGCGCGCAGTCTGAAGCACCCAAAGAAGATACCCGTTTAAAAGAAGCGTATAGCGCCTGTATCAATACCGCCGAGGGCTCGCCGGAAAAAATCGAGGCCTGCCAGCAGGTGCTGAATGTGCTGAAGCAAGAGAAGGCGCATCAGCAGTTTGCCAATCAGGAGACCATACGGGTAAGTGATTATCAGGCGTGTATTCTGGCGCGAAAAACCGGTAACGATCAGGCCGTGAAGAAAGATTGCGGTTTAATCTGGCAGGAAATTCGCAGCAACAATACCGCAAAATAAATCAACGAGACAGGTTTTTACGGGCGGAAGAAAATCGCCGCCCGTTTTTCTCTTAGAGTCTATTTTCTGCCGTCTGATAATCCCGGCTGAGGCGAACAAACAGCATCGCCGTGGCGGCAAGCCCGCACAAGGCGGCGCACATGAGCCACCATCCAGGGGCGCTCTTATCGCCAGTCAACTGAACTAATGCCGTTGAAATAACCGGCGTGAGGCCACCAAAAATGGCGGTAGCGAGACTGAAAGCAAGTGAAAAGCCAACTGTTCGGACATAGACCGGCATCACTTCGGTGAGTGCGGCGACCATTGCACCATTATACATACCGAAGAAAAATGAAAACCAGAGTAATACCAACGTCATACGCGTAAAATCAGGTGCCGCAGTCAGCCACTGCATCACGGGCCAGGTAGTGAACAACGCCAGTAATGTAATGCCCATCAATACGGGACGACGTCCAATCTTGTCAGATATCGCGCCGCCAATGGGCAACCAGATAAAATTCGATATACCAACTATCATGGTGACGATCAGACTGTCACGCGCACTGAGATTCAGTACCGCCCGGCCATACGTTGGCGTATAGACAGTGATGAAATAAAACGTCGTTGTTGTCATTGCGACCAACAGCGTGCCGGCAGTAATGATTCGCCAGTTTTTCGCGATCGTCGTAAAAATTTCTTTGGTATCCGGGCGATGCTTACGATGTAAAAACGCCTCGGTCTCCTGAAGCGAACGGCGCAGAACGAATATAAGAGGAATGATCATACAGCCAATAAAGAACGGAATTCGCCAGCCCCACTCTGAAATGGCATCGTGCCCCAGTGTTGCATTCAGGGCGTAGCCAATCAGTGCCGCAAAAACGATGGCAACCTGCTGGCTGGCGGATTGCCAACTGGTATAGAAGCCTTTATTACCCGGCGTGGCTATCTCTGAGAGATAAACCGAGACACCACCCAATTCCACGCCTGCGGAGAATCCTTGCAACAAGCGTCCAATCAGCACCAGAACCGGTGCAAGTACACCGATTGTCTGATACCCCGGAACCAGCGCGATAAGTAATGTACCGCAGCCCATGATCGCGAGCGTAACCATCAGCCCTTTGCGCCGGCCAATTCGGTCTATATAGGCACCCAATACAATAGCGCCGATTGGCCGCATCATGAAACCTGAGCCGAAAACCGCAAAGGTCAGCATGAGCGCAGCAAACTCACTTTCCGCCGGGAAAAAGGTTTTCGCGATATACGTGGCGTAAAAGCCGAACAGAAAGAAGTCAAACTGTTCGAGAAAATTACCGCTTGTGACTCTGAGGATGGCGCCGAACGTGCCGGCGCGTGAGGTAGGTTGTGTCATTGGGTCTGCTCTCCAGTGTCTTCATCTTGTTTTTATAGAGGTAAGCGTTTGTGGGTTAGTCGCCAGCGACTCCCGCCTGTTTTCCGCGTCGCTTCTCAATAGCCCACTTGAGTAAAGAAGCGCACCGGTAAAATCCGTGGGCAAATTTTCCATAGGGTAGGGTTAAAAAAAGCGCCATTACGACCCCAAGATGGATGGCAAGCAGGATCCCCATCCACGTCGTATCTCTTCCCGCCAGCAGCCCTAAGCCCGTGAGGCTGGTGAGTAATAACAGCATGATGAATCCTCGATCCATCGGCTTTTGTCGCGGATCGCCATGCAAAGGTGAGCGGCGAAAATTCAGCCACAGTAACCCTGCCGGGCCGATAAGCAGTCCCAGCCCGCCAAGGGTGCCGAGTATGACCGGCGCACTAAAGAAGGGGTAGGGGGCTTCCCAACCGGCAATATAGTGATAAGCCGTGGCGACAAGCGTGGCGGCAAAACAGAGCATAAATCCGTAAAAAGTGAAGTGATGAAAGCGACGGCGCAGCAATGTAAAGGCATCGTCTGCTTCGTTGCAGCCTTTGCCATGGCCGCCATCAAGATATTTCAGGGTGAGGGCGTCGTGAGAGGCTTTCGCGATATCTCTGACGTGCGGAGCGCCCGGTGTGATTTCTCGCCAGAAACGTATGATTCCCGCCATGAGTAACGCTACCGCTATGGCAAAAACCGAACCAAACATCCACGCCAGCAAATTATGGGGAAAGATTTGATAAAAATCGCCGGCAAGCGGAGGGTGTGTAAGCTGCCCCTTCAATGCCATCGCGAGAAGTAAAAAGAGTACCAGACCGAAAGCCAGGGCCAGAGTAACGGTCAGCCCGGCCCGACGATAGAGTGCTCCGAACGCAGCAGGTTGCGCATAATGTTGATAGGTCTCCAGGCGCACTTCCGCCATGGCTTTTGGCACATTGATAGCAAATTCATGCGGTGGCGCATACTGACAAGCGTGCAGGCAGGCACCGCAGTTGTGACATAGGTTAGCAAGATAGTTGATATCCGCTTTGCCGAACGCCAGCCGCTGGGTCATCGCCGGAAATACCGCGCAAAAACCTTCACAATAGCGGCAGGCATTACACACCTGCATCACCCGTTCAACTTCTGCTTCAGGTTCGGTCAGTATTTTCGCCTCAATAATGAGTTTCTCAAGCTGCTTCATTGCGCACCTCCCGTTTTGCCGCCAGCGCGGCTTCTTTCCCTGCGATGCGTCCGAAAGTTGTCCCGATGGACATGCCGACGCCTGCGGTATACCCCTTACCCAACACATTTCCGGCCATCATTTCCCCTGCGACAAACAGATTCCGGCTTGGGCGCCCGGCAAAATGAACCGCCGCACGATCGTTAACCCGAAGCCCAAGATAGGTAAAAGTGATCCCGGGTCTGAGGGCGTAGCCATAATAGGGAGGCGTGTCGATTGGCCGCGCCCAATGCGTTTTTGGTGGCATAAGATTTTCGGTGGCACAGTTGTCGAGCGTGGTGTGATCAAATTGTCCTTGCTGGCATGCCTGGTTGTATTGGGTCACTGTCCTGGCAAAACGGGTCGCGTCAAGGCCCAACTGACGGGCGAGTTCTTCTAACGTGTTCGCCTGGGCTCCGGGAAAAACAGGGGGCATAAAATGGCCGATCGCTTTACTGTCGATAATGGAATAACCAATCTGCCCAGGCTGTTGAGCGACCAGACGCCCCCAAATGGCATAACGTTTCGGCCAGAAATCTTCACCCTCGTCATAGAAACGTTGCGCGTCGCGGTTGACGACGATGCCCAACGATACACAATCAACACGCGTACAAATGCCGCCGTCGTAAAGTGGCGCACGGGCATCAATCGCTACGCAGTGGGATTGGGAGGGATCGCCGATGATATCCGCGCCGCTATCCATCATAAATTTGAGCAGTACACCCTGGTTAAACCGTGTCCCGCGGATCAGAAAGTTGTCGGCAGGCCATTCTCCTCGCGCGTTTTCCCCCCATGCTTCGCGCAGCCATTCGCGATTGGATTCAAAACCTCCAGCGGCAAGCACGCAAGATCTGGCTTCAATGCGCTCGTCTCCTGCCAGTGCGGCAACGAATTCTCCGTCCTGAAGCTCCAGAGCCTGCGCAGGCGTGTCATAACGTATTTCTACGCCCAGATTTTCGGCGCTGCGATAGTAGGCGTTGACGAGGGCTTTGCCTCCGCCCATGAAAAAGGCGTTCGTGCGGGCGACGTGCAACGCGCCGGAAAGGGGCGGCTGAAAGTTAACGCCATGCCCACGCATCCAGTCGCGGCATTCGGATGACGTACGGATCACCAGTCGGGCCAACGCTTCGTTGGTGTTACCTTCCGTGACGCGAAGCAGATCTTGCCAGAATTCCTCTTCGGGATAGCTCTCTACCAGAACGTCCTGTGGCGCGTCATGCATGCAGCGTAAATTACGCGTGTGTTGCGAATTTCCTCCGCGCCACTGGCGGGGTGCCGCTTCCAGCATGAGCACCGAAGCACCCGATTCGCGAGCCGTCAGGGCGGCGCATAAGGCGGCATTTCCGCCGCCAATCACCAGAACATCAACCATCTTCAACCTCATTACACTTTAACTTTTTGTTAAATTTGTAATTGAAATGTACATGGCTAATTTGCAAGAGCGCTATGCTGGTTTGCTAAACAGGGGTTTAGTTAAGGTAAAGCGTTGCGCCCGGCCACTCTCCTTCCTGAACGAGTTCACGCATGACTTTGGTGAGTACGACGCGGGTGGCAAGGCCTGCGGGGGTCAATTCGTTATCCGATAAACTGACCAGAAAGTTGGGGCGGCTAAGTATAGGATTGTGGATCGGGATCACTCTCAAGACTTCATTATCAAGATGCGAAACGGCAGCGCCAGGCTGAAGCGTGGCCCCCAGACCGTTTCGCACGGCCTGCATTAACAAGGCAAGACCATCAATCTCTGAGACGATATCAAGATGTATGGCGTGTTCCCTGGCCATTGTTTCTAATCTCCCACGCAGTCCGTGGCCCAGGCTCGGCATAATGAGGGGGATACCAGACAGCTGTATCGGTGATAGCGTGTCATCGGCAATGTTATCAAGCAGGGTATGGTGGGCAATGAGAAACAGTCGCTCTTCCAGGATAGGCCTGGCGCTCCAGCGAACGATTTTTTCCTTTTGAAAGACAATGGCTAAATCAATCTGACGGGTATTTATCATTCGCTCCAGATTGCCGGAAAGGCTTTCGACAACATGCAGACGCACGTCGGGGTAGCTTTCACGCATGGCTTTCATGAAGGGGATACCGAGAATAGAGGCGGTACTGGGTGCCATGCCTACGCTGACGTGTCCGGAAAGGCGTGCTTCTCTGGCGGCGAGAATCGCATCATCGGCATGGCGGATAGCCAGTTGTGCCTGTGAGAAAAAAGCTAAACCCGCATGGGTCGGCGTCACGCCGCGTGACGTCCGCTGCAACAGACGAATGGCGAGATCGTTTTCCAGTCGGGTCATCTGCTGGCTAAGTGCCGAAACGCCAATATTCAGATCGAGGGCCGCACTACCCATGCTGCCGGTTTCGACAATGCGGACAAAATAGCGTAACTGGCGAAGCTCCATCTCACTCTCCAAAAGGTGGGGGATTTTACATTAAAGCAACATTAGCGGAGAGGGAAGTGAGAAAAAGGAAGTACACACCAATAAAAAAGCCAACCCGAAGGTTGGCTTTACAGAATCCTGAAGATAATTACTTCTCTACGCCATCGTGCGCGTGTTCATCTTCGCGGCAGTCACCTTCAGCGCAGTGACCATACAGGTACAGGCTGTGGTTGGTTAAGCGGATCCCGTGTTTCGCAGCGATTTCACGCTGGCGGGCTTCGATGGAATCATCGCTGAATTCGATAACCTTGCCGCAGTCGAGGCAAATGAGGTGATCGTGATGGTGTTGCTGAGTCAGTTCGAAAACGGACTTGCCACCTTCAAAATTATGGCGTGTAACGATGCCAGCGTCATCAAACTGATTGAGAACGCGATAGACGGTCGCCAGACCAATCTCTTCACCCATGTCGATCAGGCGTTTGTATAAGTCTTCCGCACTGACATGGTGATTGTCTGGTTCCTGAAGCACTTCCAGGATTTTTAACCGGGGAAGTGTGACTTTCAGGCCAGCCTTCTTTAATGCGGTATTGTTGTCAGTCATGCGGAATCTGTCCTGTTGCTAAACGATTGACTTCCAAACGCGGAAGTAACACAGAGAGTGCACCGAGTGTAATGCGTCTCATTATAGAATGACGCCTTCTAAATGAAAACAGCAAGACCTGGGCGAATAAAGATATCGAAAACGAGGCTTGACCTGCAAACTCGCTAAATTCAGAAGATATTGTACAGATTTACGCTCAAAAGTTAAAAAATTGTAGCTATTATTTTGATTGCTTCTACCTATTAATGCGGCGCGATTTAACAATCACGCCGCATTAAACATCAGGCGTTTTTAATCTCTTCCAGATGCAGCTCTTCAGAAATCTGTTTAACCCATTTTTCTACACGTTCAGCGGTCAGTTCCGGCTGACGGTCTTCATCGATAGCCAGACCCACGAAGTGATTGTCATCGGCCAGGCCTTTAGAGGCTTCGAAGTGGTAACCGGCCGTTGGCCAGTGGCCGACGATGGTCGCACCGCGCGGTTCAATGATGTCGCGGATAGTACCCAGCGCATCACAGAAGTATTCCGCGTAGTCTTCCTGGTCGCCGCAGCCGAACAGTGCAACAAGTTTGTCATTGAAATCAATTTCTTCCAGAGTCGGGAAGAAATCGTCCCAGTCGCACTGGGCTTCACCGTAATACCAGGTCGGAATACCTAACAGCAGAATGTCGAATGCAGCCAGGTCTTCTTTGCTGCTCTTGGCAATGTCATGCACGTCGGCAACGTCTTTACCAAGCTGTTTCTGAATCATTTTTGCAATATTTTCGGTATTGCCGGTGTCGCTACCAAAGAAAATGCCAACGATTGCCATGAGTTAAATAACCTCTTGAAACTTAATGATATGGTGGTGGCGTATTGCCCACAGATAAGGGCAATCATAGCAGAACAGAGAAGGGTGCGGAATCAGCAATCGTACCGGACTGCACACTCTGCTACATGAAAGCGGGCTTTTACGTAATTTTCAGAGCTTTTCCTGCGCGCGGAGCACGGCTAACTGGCTCATCAGAATCTCTTCGATAAGCTCGCTGCGACTCATATCGCGCGCGGTTGCCAGTTCGTTCAGGGCATCTACCGCGTCGTTATTGAGTTTCAGTTCGACGCGCTTCAGACCGCGAACTTTATCGCGTTTTAATTGATTACGCTTATTGATGCGCAGCTGTTCGTCACGCGAAAGCGGATTGGTTTTGGGTCTTCCCGGCCGACGCTCATTTGCGAACAAATCAATTGTCGTGCGGTCCGTTTGTTCTTTTGCCATGATTCAGAGTGACTTCGGGGAAACAAGCTACCGGGAAACGCCCGGTGCAGACAGCGCGCAATCATACATCAGTGCAACCGACACGCCAACGACCACGGCCATAATGGCGCGCGGTCGTTGAGTTTTTAATCAGTCTGCTAAATAACGGCGGATGGCGCGCAGTACCGCGTCCGGTTTTTCAGCATGCACCCAGTGACCGGCACCAGCGATAACATGTGCACGCGCCTGCGGAAATTGCGAGAGCAGGTCGTCACGGTAAGCTTCGGTAACGTAAGGCGAATTCCCCCCGGGAATAAACAGTGCCGGGTGATCCCACGCCGGAATCGTCTCCCAGCCGACGATGTGCGGGTATTGATCCCACAGCACCGGCACATTAAAGCGCCACTCGCCGTCAACAAATGACTTCAGCAGAAACTGAATCACGCCTTCTTCGGCTAAAAATTCGCGCATGACGGTTGCGGCCTGCTGGCGTGAGGAGACGCCCGCGCGGGTGACTGCGTTAATCGCCGCAAAAATCTCATCGTGGCGACGCACATGATAGTCCACCGGCGCGATATCAATAGCGACCAGATGCTCGATACGTTCCGGGGCCAGGGCGGTCAGGGCCATCACCGCTTTACCGCCCATCGAGTGACCAATCACCGTGGCTTTCTCAATGTTGTGGGCGTCGAGGGTATCCAGTAAGTCTTGCGCCATCGCCGGGTAGTTCATCTCCTCTGCTCGCGGCGAAAGACCGTGGTTACGCATATCGACTTGCAGGATATCGTGGTCGGTCACCAGGTCGCGTGCCAGCACGCCGAGGTTATCAAGGCTGCCAAAAAGGCCGTGAACGAGCATGATGGGGGAATTATTGTGCAGGTTTTGTGCAGATTGCGCTCGGGTATTCAATTTCATAGCAAAGTTCTTTTTTTCGCTCTGTCGGGTTAGGGTATTATGTTGGACATTCTCACATTCAGGGGCAAGATACGATTTTTATCCCATTTTTGCCGCTATCCTGGTATGACGCTATCCGCTGTTGGGTTTTGAACATATAATCCCAGCAACTTGTATTCAGAAAAATTATTGCACTGGATTAAGATGAAAACGATCGAAGTTGATGACGAACTCTATCGCTATATTGCCGCCCACACACTGCACATTGGCGAGAGCGCATCCGACATTTTACGGCGAATGCTGAAGTTTTCCGCCGCATCACAACCTGTTGTTGCTGCTCCGGTTGCCAAAGCTGAAGTCGCGCCTGCTCAGGTTGCTCCAGTTGCCGAGGTAAAACCGGTTAAAACCGCGAAAGACAAAGTTCGTGCTATGCGTGAACTGCTGCTCTCTGACGAATACGCCGAGCAGAAAAAAGCCGTCAATCGCTTTATGCTGATCCTGACGACGCTCTACAAACTGGATAACAACGCGTTTGCCGAAGCGACGGAATCGCTTCATGGGCGCACGCGTGTCTACTTTGCCGCCAACGAGCAAACCCTGCTGAAAAACGGTAATCAGACTAAACCGAAACAGGTACCGGAAACCCCATATTGGGTAATCACGAATACCAATACCGGTCGTAAATGCAGTATGGTGGAACACATCATGCAAACCATGCAGTTCCCCGCTGAATTAATCGAAAAGGTATGCGGCACAATCTAACCCTTGCATAAGAAGGATCAAGCAATGGCAATCCATAACCGTGCGGGCCAGCCTGCACAACAGAGTGATTTGATTAACGTCGCCCAACTGACCTCTCAGTACTATGTGCTGAAACCGGAAGTGGGTAACGCAGAGCATGCAGTGAAGTTCGGTACTTCCGGACACCGTGGCAGCGCGGCGCGCCAGAGTTTCAATGAACCTCATATTCTGGCGATCGCGCAGGCTATCGCCGAAGATCGTGCGAAAAACGGCATTACCGGCCCTTGCTTCGTCGGTAAAGATACCCACGCACTCTCTGAACCGGCGTTTATCTCGGTGCTCGAAGTGCTGGCGGCAAACGGTGTGGATGTCATTGTGCAGGAAAATAACGGCTTTACGCCGACGCCTGCGGTGTCAAACGCCATTCTGGTTCACAACAAAAAAGGTGGCCCACTGGCAGACGGTATCGTGATTACGCCGTCTCACAACCCGCCGGAAGACGGTGGTATCAAATACAATCCGCCTAACGGTGGCCCGGCCGATACTAACGTCACCAAAGTGGTGGAAGATCGCGCCAATGCGCTGCTGGCCGATGGCCTGAAAGGCGTGAAACGTATTTCTCTGGATGCCGCTCTGGCGTCCGGCCATGTGAAAGAGAGGGATCTGGTACAACCCTTCATCGAAGGGCTGGCGGATATCGTCGATATGGCGGCTATCCAGAAAGCGGGCCTGACGCTGGGCGTCGATCCGCTGGGCGGTTCCGGTATCGAATACTGGAAACGTATCGGTGAACACTACAACCTGAACCTGACCATTGTTAACGACCAGGTTGACCAGACTTTCCGCTTTATGCATCTCGACAAAGATGGCGCCATCCGTATGGACTGCTCCTCCGAGTGCGCAATGGCGGGCCTGCTGGCGCTGCGCGACAAGTTTGACCTCGCGTTCGCCAACGACCCGGACTACGACCGTCACGGTATCGTCACGCCTGCGGGTCTGATGAACCCGAACCACTATCTGGCGGTTGCCATCAACTATCTGTTCCAGCATCGTCCGCAGTGGGGCAAAGATGTCGCCGTGGGCAAAACACTGGTCTCTTCGGCGATGATCGACCGTGTGGTGAACGATCTGGGCCGTAAGCTGGTGGAAGTGCCGGTGGGCTTCAAATGGTTTGTTGATGGCCTGTTTGACGGCAGCTTCGGCTTTGGCGGTGAAGAGAGTGCCGGGGCATCGTTCCTGCGCTTCGACGGCACGCCGTGGTCGACCGATAAAGACGGCATCATCATGTGCTTGCTGGCTGCGGAAATCACCGCCGTCACCGGCAAAAACCCGCAAGAGCATTACAACGAGCTGGCTAAACGCTTCGGCGCGCCAAGCTACAATCGTTTGCAAGCGGGCGCGACTTCTGCACAGAAAGCGGCGCTGTCTAAACTCTCTCCAGAGATGGTGAGCGCCAGCACGCTGGCAGGCGACCCTATCACCGCACGTCTGACGGCTGCACCGGGTAACGGCGCATCTATCGGCGGTCTTAAAGTGATGACCGATAACGGCTGGTTTGCCGCGCGTCCGTCAGGCACGGAAGACGCGTATAAAATCTACTGCGAGAGCTTCCTGGGTGAAGAGCATCGCAAGCAGATTGAGAAAGAAGCGGTTGAGATTGTTAGTGAAGTGCTGAAAAACGCGTAATCTGATCGATTGTGAAAAAGGAGCCGAAAGGCTCCTTTTTTACTGGCGTGTCGCCGAGGTTAACTCTCTTTAATCACGTAACACCACACCGCTTTGCGGCCTTCATGCTCCTGAATATAAACGCCCTGTAATTCCGGTGCGAAGCCCGGCAGCAGGTTGATACCTTCCTCCAGCGCGGCGAAATAGCGAAGCACCGCACCGCCCCAGATCTCACCAGGAACGACGCACAACACGCCAGGTGGGTAAGGGAGGGCGCCTTCAGCCGCAATGCGTCCTTCAGCATTACGCAGAGAAACCAAATCAACCTGACCACGCAGGTAGGCATAGTTGGCCTCCTGAGGGCTCATAACAACACGGGGCAGATGTGCTTTGCGGAACATCTCTTTTTGCAGCTGTTTAACGTTATTACGCGCATACAGATCATGCATCTCCTGACACAGCTGGCGCAGAGTGTATCCGGCGTAACGTTGTTGGTGCTGTTTGTACAGGCACGGTAAAACCTCAGCAAGAGGAGCATCTTCTTCGAGCAATTGTTCAAACCGTTCCAGCAACGCAACCAGTTGTTGCAGTTTGGGCAAGTCTTCTGCTGGCGTCAGCAGGAACAAAATCGAGTTCAGATCGCATTTTTCCGGCACAACATGATTTTCGCGCAAGAAATTGGCAAGAATCGTAGCGGGGACGCCAAACGCGTCATACTCGCCGGTTTGTGTGTTGATACCCGGCGTGGTGAGCAGCAGTTTGCAAGGGTCAACAAAGTACTGATGATCCGCATAGCCTTCAAAGGCATGCCAGCGTTCACCTGGCACAAACTGGAAGAAACGCAGGTCGTTGGCAATAACGTCGGTATCCCAGCTTTCCCACGGCTTACTGTCAATGGTCGTCGGTACAAACGGGCGAATGTGGTGGCAGCGGCTAAGGATAAGTTTGCGCGCTTCAACACCATTCTTCACGCAATCCATCCACATCTTTTTACCGCTCTCGCCTTTATGCATCTGCGCGTTGACGTCCAGTGCCGCAAACAGCGGATAGAACGGGCTGGTGGAGGCATGCATCATAAAAGCGTTGTTCATACGCTTATGGGGAACGTAGCGCGATTGCCCTTTGATGTGGCTGTCTTTTTTGTGGATCTGAGAGGTTTGCGAGAACCCAGCCTGCTGTTTATGGACAGACTGAGTCACCAGAATACCCGGATCGTTTTCGTTGAGTTCCAGTAGCAGCGGCGAGCAGTCAGCCATCATCGGAATAAATTGTTCGTAGCCAACCCAGGCTGAGTCAAAGAGAATGTAGTCGCAGAGTCCGCCAATCTTATCGACCACCTGACGTGCATTGTAGATGGTGCCATCGTAAGTCCCGAGTTGAATAATTGCCAGGCGGAAGGGGCGTTTTTCCTGCGCACGTGCTGGCGCCACTTCGGCTATCAATTCACGCAGATAACGCTCTTCAAAGCAGTGGGCATCAATGCCGCCAATAAAGCCGTAAGGATTACGCGTAGTTTCAAGATACACCGGCGTTGCACCTGCTTGCAGCAGTGCGCCATGGTGATTTGATTTGTGGTTGTTACGGTCGAAAAGCACCAGATCGCCCGGCGTCAGAAGTGCGTTGAGCACGACTTTATTTGATGAGGACGTGCCATTCAGAACGAAATAGGTTTTGTCAGCATTGAATACTTTTGCGGCATGCTGCTGCGCGGTGCAGGGGGCACCTTCATGAATGAGCAGATCGCCCATTGCGACATCCGCGTTACACAAGTCTGAGCGAAAAAGCGTTTCACCAAAATAGTAGACAAACTGATTTCCCGCAGGATGACGGCGAAAGAATTGCCCGCCCTGGTGCCCAGGGCAATCGAAGGCGCTATTCCCTTGCTCAACGTAATCGACGAGCGCGTGGAAAAAAGGTGGCAGTAGCTGGCTTTCATATTTCTGTGCGGCAGTTTCCAGCTGTCGCCCCTGATATTCTGCCGCTTCTGGTTTCTCGGAGAAAATAGCGGTAATAGATGCCAAATATTTCTCATTAATGTTTTGCTCTGATGCAAGAGTAACAAAAATGGGTATTGAATATCCGGTGTTATGAATACGCTTTAATACAGTATCGTTCAGTTCAGCATAACTCAGTACAATAGCGGCGACGTCAACAAAGTTTGTCGTGTCGAGTGATGTGAACTCTCGGGTAGTGATGAATGCTTGCGGGCAGGCCTTGCCCATGGCAATTTTTAATTTTTTCATGATGTCCTTCTGCCTGATAACGATATTTTGGCAAGTTAACAACTTGCCTGTTCCCTGAAGATGATCACGACGTCGCAGATTAACTGTCGGTTGGATGTTAGCAATAATTAATCTCTGCGCGCACGATGAAAATAGCGTTTTTTTGTGACGCTGCTCGATAAAAAAGAATAAAGAGAGACGAGATAATTCCATGAGATTATTCCATGGAATTATCTCGTGGAATATATTTGAAGGTTTATTTGTATGACAGGGAAATAACTATTGAGTTAAAGCATAAATCGATAGCCAATTCCCGTTTCGGTTAAAAAGTGGCGAGGCCGTGCCGGGTCAACTTCCAGTTTCTGCCGAATATGGCCCATATAAATGCGCAAATAATGACTGTGTTCCACCGCATTCGGCCCCCAGACGTGATTCAGCAATTGACGCTGGGTCAGCACCTTCCCCGGGTTATTGAGCAGTTCCGCGAGCAGGCGAAATTCAATAGGGGTGAGATGCACTTCTTCACCACTGCGCACAATGCGTCGAGCGGCGAGATCCACCTGCACATCAGAGAATGTCACCACCGGATCATTAGGCTGGGAACTGGCGTGGCGGCGTAGCGCGACGCGCAAACGGGCCTGTAACTCGCCAATGCCAAAGGGCTTGCTGAGATAATCATCCGCGCCCGCATCCAGCGCAGCGATTTTGTCATGTTCTTCACTGCGTGCGGAAAGGACAATGACCGGCGTGGCGCTCCACTGGCGGAAGTCGCGGATAAAATCGATACCGTCGCCGTCGGGCAAGCCGAGGTCAAGGATCACCAGATCGGGTTTGCGGGTCGCCGCTTCCAGCAACCCACGTTGTAACGTTTGAGCATCAAACACGCGTAGCCCTTCGGCTTCCAGCGCGGTGCGCAGAAAACGGCGAATGGCTTGTTCATCTTCAACAATCAGAACGCTGGTCACATATCCTCATGAAATTCTTCAAGTTCCGGTGGAGACTCCAGCGGAAGTGTAACACGAAAACAGGCACCGCCTTCAGGACGATTGCTGGCTGACAGCGTGCCGCCATGAATATCGACAATGGCCCGGCAAATCGCCAGTCCCAGCCCGACGCCGGGAATGGCGGATTCTTTATTCCCGCGGGAGAATTTATCAAAAATTCGCGTTTCTTGCCCCGGCGCGATGCCCGGCCCGTCATCCCAGATATCAAGGCGCAGTTGATGATTGTGCTCGCTGGCATTAATGCCTATCTGAGCCTGCGGCCCGGCGTACTTAACCGCGTTTTCCAGCAGATTAATCAGAACGCGCTCAAAGAGCGGGCCATCGACGTGAATAAGCATTAAGGGATCGGGAAGCGACAGCGCAATCTGCTGCCCGTTAAGGCCGGGCTCCAGCATGCGCAACGCGCTGCCGATCACTTCTTCCAGCGTCAACCACTCTTTCTTAAGATTAAAGCCGCCAGACTGAATACGCGCCATATCCAGCAAATTATTTACCAGACGTGTCGTGTTTAACACGTGCTGGCGAATTTCGTTTGCCTGCGGCGCGTACGGCGAGCCGCTGCTGGCGAGATCGAGGGTCAGAATTTCCGCCTGACCAAACAGCACCGTCAGCGGTGTGCGCAAATCATGGGAAAGCGCCGCCAGCAGCGAGTTGCGTAAACTTTCCCGTTCGCTGGCAAAACGTGCCTGTTCTTCACTGGCGGTCAGCGCCAGCCGTTCCAGTGCGTTGGCGGCCAGCAAAGTGAAGGTCTCCAGCAAACGTTGCTGCTCGGGGATCATCAACTGGCGCAAGTTAAGCGGTTCGACCACCACCAGCCCCAGCGTTTTGCTGGCGCTTTTTAGCGGCAGGATTTGGTACGGCACGCCGGGCAGCGTGTCTGTGCCCGCGCCTGCCGGTTGGCCTTTATCAAAGCTCCAGCGGGCGATAGCGTCATCCCACGGCGTCAGGCCATCCTGCTGTGTGGACGGCGTGAGCTGATCGTTTTCGTCGGGAAGCAGCACCTGGCTGCGGGCATGGAAAGTTGACTGAATATACTGCTCGCAGGTGCGGGCGATATCTTCGGCGCTGCGCCCCACAGCCAGTGCTTTCGACATCTCGTACAGATGGCGGGTGCGTTGTTCGCGATAGCGCGCCACGCGCGCCTGGTAGCGCACACCGGCGGTCAGGTTGCCGATCACCAGCCCCACGGTGAGCATGACGCCGAAGGTCAGAAGGTATTGCACATCAGACACCGCCAGCGTACCGCGTGGGGCAATAAAAAAGAGATCGAAGCTAATAACATTGATAACCGTCGCCAGTACCGACGGCCAGCGGCCATAGAAGAGGGCGACGATCACAACGCCGAGCAGATAGAGCATGACCAGGTTGGCGGCGTCGAACGCCATTAACCACTGCGCCGCGATAAGCGTGATAGCAGCGCACAGCGCAAATGCCACCGCGCAGCCACGGATTTGCACCTGCCACTTGTCAAAGAAGCTGCGCGGATCGCGGGTTGATGAAGGCAGCGGAGCGGGTTTCTCATCCATCGCGACGACCAGCAGATCGAGATCCGGTGCATGACGGGCCAGGCGGTCACCGAAGCGTTCGCCGCTCCACCAGTGACGTTTCTCCTGCCTGCCGATCACAATTTTGCCAAGATTATGCTCTCGGGCGTAGCGGATCACCGCTTTTTCTTCCGAAGGATCGGAAAGGGTGGCGGTTTCCGCGCCCAGCTCCTGCGCCAGACGTAGCGAGCTGAGGATCGCGCGGCGCTGGGCTTCAGGTAGTCGATGCAGCGTAGGCGTTTCCACATACACGGCATGCCATACGCTGCCTAAACGCGCGGCCAGACGCGCGGCGGTGCGCACCAGTTTTTCGCTGCCCGTATGGTGGCCGACACAGAGCAGGATCGCGTCGCGGGTATGCCAGACTTTTTCCTGACCCTGCATGTCGCGCCAGGCGCGCATCTGTTCATCAACGCGATCCGCCGTGCGACGCAGGGCCAGCTCGCGCAGGGCGATGAGATTCCCTTTGCGGAAAAAATTCTCGATAGCGCGTTCGGCCTGCCCGGCGAGATACACTTTGCCTTCGTTCAGCCGCTGGCGTAAATCGTCCGGCGGGAGATCGACCAGTACCACTTCGTCGGCGGCATCAAAAAAAGGATCGGGCACCGTTTCGCGCACCTGAATACCGGTGACGCCGCTGACAATATCATTCAGGCTTTCCAGATGCTGGACATTAACGGTAGTAAAGACGTCGATTCCGGCTTCCAGAAGTTCGTCGATATCCTGCCAGCGTTTAGGATGACGCGAACCGGGCGCGTTGCTGTGCGCCAGTTCATCCATCAGCACCAGCGCCGGACGGCGGGCGAGGGCGGCGTCCAGGTCAAATTCATGCAGATAACGCCCCTGCCATGACAGCCGCTTTTGCGGTAGTACCGTCAGGCCTTTGAGCATTTCCGCTGTCTCTTTACGCCCGTGGGTTTCCACCACGCCCGCCAGGATATCCAGCCCCTGCGCTCGCAAACGCTGGGCCTCCGCCAGCATCGCCCAGGTTTTCCCCACGCCGGCACAGGCACCAAAGAAAATCTTCAGCTTTCCGCGATGCGGGGAGGCCGTCTGCTCCAGCAGGCGATCCGGGTTTGGACGTTGCGGCTCGTCGGTCATCATCAGTTTTCCTTGTGGGCATCCAGCGCCATATTCAGCTCAACAATATTTACCACAGGTTGGCCGAGAAAACCGAGCAGCGGTTTTTGTGTCGCCGCGTCGATTTGCGCATTTAGCCACGCCGGTGAGACGTGACGCGCTTTGGCGACGCGCGGCACCTGCCAGCGCACGCTTTCCGGGGTCAGGCCGTAATCCAGCCCGCTGGCGGAGGCCGTTACCAGCTCCGTAGGAACGGCGGATGGTGCATCCGGGTTTGCTGCCCTCAGTTGGGCGACACGTTGGCGAATGGCATCATCCAGCGACGGATTGCTGGCGGCCAGATTACTGCCACCCGAGGCCATCGGGTTGTAAGGCACATCAGATGTGGCGGAGGGGCGACCGTGAAAATAGCCGGGTTGGGTAAAGTTTTGCCCAATCAGCGCGGAGCCGCGAACCTCATTGCCCTCCGTAATCAGCGAACCGTTAGCTTGTTCGTGGAACCACCACTGGCCGAGCGCGGTGGTCAGCAGCGGGTAGGCGCCACCCGTGAGAAGCGCCAGAAAAAGAAAAATCACAACAGCAGGACGAAGCAGAGACATGGTATACCTCACACCAGACCAAACAGAGTCAGTAACAGATCGATAGCTTTGATGCCGATAAACGGCACAATCAGGCCACCCAGACCGTAGATCCACAGATTACGGCGCAGCATCGCAGAAGCGGATAAGGGCTGATAACTCACCCCTTTCAGCGCCAGCGGCAGCAGAAAGACGATAATCAGGGCGTTGAAAATCACCGCGCTCAGAATCGCTGAATCCGGCGAATGCAGATGCATAATGTTCAGCACGCCAAGCTGCGGCCAGCTTGCGGCAAACGCCGCCGGAATAATGGCGAAATACTTCGCCACGTCGTTGGCGATACTGAATGTGGTGAGTGAGCCACGGGTCATCAGCATCTGTTTCCCGATATGCACCACTTCAATCAGCTTGGTCGGGTTGGAATCGAGATCGACCATATTGCCCGCTTCTTTTGCCGCCTGAGTACCGGAGTTCATTGCCACCGCCACGTCAGCCTGCGCCAGAGCCGGGGCATCGTTGGTGCCATCGCCAGTCATCGCCACCATACGGCCTTCGGACTGATACTGGCGGATCAACGCCAGCTTGGCTTCCGGTGTCGCTTCGGCAAGAAAATCATCGACGCCCGCTTCCGCGGCGATCGCGGCGGCGGTCAGGCGGTTATCACCGGTGATCATCACCGTTTTGATGCCCATTTTGCGCAGTTGCGCGAAGCGTTCTTTAATGCCGCCTTTCACGATATCTTTCAGGGCTATTGCCCCGAGGACTTTTGCGCCTTCCACCACCACCAGCGGGGTTGAACCCTGACGGGCGATACCGTCGACCAGATGCTCGACATCCGCCGGGAATTGCCCACCGTTACTTTCAACATGACGGCGAATGGCATCCACTGAACCTTTACGGATCATGCGGTTATCGATGTTAATTCCGCTCATACGGGTTTGCGCGGTAAAGGGCACAAAGGTGGCGTGCAACTGCTGCACGTCGCGCTCCCGCAGGTTAAAACGCTGTTTGGCGAGCACCACAATGCTGCGGCCTTCAGGTGTTTCATCCGCAAGCGACGAAAGCTGCGCGGCGTCGGCCAGCGTTCTTTCATCCACGCCATTAGCGGGTAAAAATTGTGATGCCTGGCGGTTGCCGAGGGTAATGGTGCCGGTTTTATCCAGCAGCAACACATCGACGTCGCCTGCGGCTTCCACTGCACGGCCGCTGGTGGCAATCACGTTAGCCCCCAACATGCGGCTCATCCCGGCGACGCCAATTGCCGACAGCAGGCCGCCGATGGTGGTTGGGATCAGACACACCAGCAGGGCGATCAGGACGATCACACTCACCGGTTTACCGCCCCAGGTGGAGAAGGGCCACAGGGTCGCGGTTGCCAGCAGGAAGACGATAGTCAGGGCGACCAGCAGAATCGTCAGCGCCACTTCGTTCGGGGTTTTACGACGCTGCGCGCCTTCGACCATGGCGATCATCCGGTCAAGGAAGGTTTCGCCCGGGTTGACGCTACAGCGGATCACCAGCCAGTCGGAGAGGATACGCGTACCGCCTGTTACCGACGCGAAATCGCCGCCGGATTCACGAATAACGGGGGCCGATTCCCCGGTGATGGCGCTTTCATCCACCGACGCGCCGCCTTCGATCACTTCGCCATCGCAGGGAATGATGTCACCGGCTTCCACCAGTACCACGTCACCTTTGCGCAGTTCATCAGAAGGGACGTGATCCATTTCGGCGCCGTGCTGCGGGGCGCGAAGTTTGCGGGCGAAGGCGGTTTTCTGCACGCTCTTCAGGCTGTTGGCCTGCGCTTTGCTACGGCCTTCCGCCATCGCTTCGGCGAAGTTGGCGAACAGCACCGTAAACCACAGCCACAGGGCGATCGCGCCGCTAAACAGCGCGTTGCCCTGCAGGTGCCCGGTTGCCATCGCGAGGCTCATCATGGTGGTCAGCACACTGCCAATCCAGACGATAAACATCACCGGGTTACGCCACTGAATGGTCGGGCTCAGTTTTTTAATGGCGTCGAGTAGCGCCTGTCCAACCAGTTTGCGGTCAAACAGCGCCAGTTGCTTGCGACTCATAAACACATACTCCGCAATGCTTAAAACAGGGAAAGGTGTTCCGCGACCGGGCCAATCGCCAGGGCGGGAATAAAGGTCAGTGCGCCAACCAGCAGCACCGTACCAATCAGCAGGCCAATAAACAGCGCATCATGGG
Organism: Pseudocitrobacter faecalis; assembly: GCA_003315335.1. GTDB lineage: Bacteria > Pseudomonadota > Gammaproteobacteria > Enterobacterales > Enterobacteriaceae > Pseudocitrobacter > Pseudocitrobacter faecalis. Next base: position 378,223 of record QNRL01000002.1, on the reverse strand, counting down.
TTGCGAGCGTGCCGGGTGTGGCGGGCTGGATTTTTTTGTTCACCAGCGAACCGGCAATCGCCAGCACCGGCACGATGACGGCAAAGCGCCCCACGAACATGCAAAACGCCAGCAGGCAGTTCCAGAACGGTGTGTTGGCGCTTAACCCGGCAAAGGCGCTGCCGTTGTTGTTTGCCGCAGAGGAAACGGCGTAAAGCACTTCACTAAAGCCGTGGGTGCCAGGGTTGAGAATGGCGCTGCGCCCGGCGTCGGTCATCATTGCCAGCGCCGTGCCAAGCAGCACCAGCGTCGGGGTCACCAGAATCGCCAGCGCGGTCATTTTCATTTCAGGCACTTCGATTTTCTTACCGAGATACTCTGGCGTGCGGCCAATCATCAGCCCGGCGATAAACACCGCCAGCAGAACGAACAGCAACATGCCGTACAGCCCGGAACCGACGCCGCCAAATACCACTTCACCAATCTGCATCAACCACATTGGCACCATGCCGCCAAGGGCGGTAAACGAGTCGTGCATCGCGTTGACTGCGCCGCAGGATGCCGCGGTGGTCACCACCGCATACAGGCTGCTGGCAAGAATGCCAAAGCGACTCTCTTTCCCTTCCAGATTGAGGCTGCTGTCTGCGCCCAGCGCCAGCAGGTGCGGGTTGCCTTTTGTTTCCGCCCACATCACGACTGCGACGCAGATGACAAAGATGATGCTCATCGCCCACAGAATCGCGCGGCCCTGGCGTTTGTCATTCACCACTTCACCAAAGGCGAAGCAGAGTGCGGCAGGGATCAGGAAGATCGCCAGCATCTGGACGAAATTGGTCAGCGCGGTCGGGTTTTCAAACGGATGCGAGGAGTTGGCATTAAAGAAACCGCCGCCGTTGGTGCCGATCATTTTAATCGCTTCCTGTGAGGCGACCGGCCCCATCGGCAACTGCTGGCTAACGCCTTCCAGCGTGGTGATGTGCTGATACGGCAGCAGATTTTGCAGCGTGCCTTGCTGAATAAAGAACAGGGCGACCAGCAGCGATAACGGCAGCAGCACCCACAGCGTGATGCGTACAAGATCGACCCATGCGTTCCCGAGCGTAGTCACACGCTGGCGAGCAAATGCGCGGGCGAGGGCGAAAAGCACCGCGATGCCGCTTGCCGCCGACAGGAAGTTTTGCACGGTCAGGCCAGCCATCTGGCTGAGATAACTGAGCGTGGTTTCCCCACCGTACGATTGCCAGTTAGTGTTGGTGACAAAGCTGACGGCAGTGTTGAGCGCCAGATGCCAGGAGAGCCCCGGAAACCCCTGCGGATTAAACGGCAGCACGCCCTGGAGCATCAGCAGCGCGAAGAGGGCGACCAGGCCGCAAAGATTGAGCAGCAGAATGGCGAGCGCATACCGCTGCCAGCTCATTTCGTCGGTCGAAATCCCCAATGTTCGCCACAGCACGGCTTCACCGCGCAGCGGTTCGTTTGCGATCATGCTCGCCAGCATTTTGCCTAACGGGCGCGCCAGTATGAACAGAACGACGAAGAAACTGGCGATAAGTAAAAATCCCTGAGCGGCCATCAGAACGCCTCCGCATTCAGCAGGGCGTACACCAGATACGCCAGTAACAGGAACACCAGCACCATGCCGGCTATTACGCCTGTAGTCACAACCCACCTCCAACACATTAAGTGATTGGATTAACGGTAGGATTTTCGGTGCAAAGATTTCGCAAAAATCAGGGGGCGGGGTGTAAAAAAAGTATAAAAATGGAAAAGACCATGATTTAACTCATGGTTAGTATTAATTTAACTTTTTTGTAACTCAGTTACGGCGTAAATGTAAATTAAACTTAAATAACCAAAAATAAGTGGTCGGATGAGTAGTAAAATTACAATCAAAGCGGTATTATTTTAGTCAGATTACTGAGCTTTATTTTTATGGCGTAGATTGCCAGCCAACATACACAAAATCATTCAAGTTGCATCAAGGCGGCAAGCGCGTGAATCCCCAGGAGCGTACAAAAGTACGTGACTGGGGTGAGCAAGCGCAGCCAACGCAGAGGCAGCTTGAAGGATGAAGTGTAAGGGGAGAGAATTATGGAACTGTATAAAGAATATCCAGCACATATTGTCCTTTTGCGTCGTACTTTCGCCGTGGCGGCTGGCGTGATTGCCCTGCCGGTCATGCTGTTCTGGAAAGATCGCGCACGTTTTTACAGCTATCTTCATCGCGTCTGGTCGAAAACCAGCGATAAGCCGGTGTGGATGGATCAGGCGGAAAAAGCAGCAGGTGACTTCTACTAAGCGCCGCACCGCCCGTAAATCAGACTTTTCAATAAGAACCGCCGTCATTTGACTGCGGTTTTTTTTATGCCTGCTGGCTACACTTACACCATGGATGTAAGGAGTCGGTATGCAAAAGAAAATCCCCGTTGGCATCAGCGCCTGTCTGTTAGGTGAGCCCGTTCGTTTTGACGGCGGCCATAAGCGTTTACCGTTTGCGGTAGAAGAGTTGTCGCCGTGGGTGCGTTTCGAGCCCGTTTGCCCGGAGATGGCGATAGGCTTACCCGTGCCGCGTCCGGCGCTACGGCTGGTGAAGGTGGCGGAAGACGAGGTTGCGCTGCGTTTTAGCGATGGCCGGGAAGGGGATTTAACCCAGGCCATGCGCGAGTTCAGCGCGCAACGCATTGAATCTTTCGACAGGCTTTGTGGCTACATTGTCTGTGCAAAATCCCCCAGTTGCGGAATGGAGCGTGTGCGCATCTACGAAGCGGACGGCAAAAACAACCGTAAAGCCGGGCGCGGTATTTACACCGAAGCGTTGATGGCACGCTTTCCGTGGCTACCCGTGGAGGAAGACGGACGGTTGCACGATCCGGTGCTGCGCGAAAACTTCGTTGAGCGTATTTACGCGCTGCATGAGTTGAACAGTCTGCGCGAAGAAGGCCTCACGCGCGGCAAACTGATTGCTTATCACAGCCGCTATAAACTCTCACTGTTGGCCCATTCACAGCCTGATTACCGCGAACTGGGGCGTTTTGTCGCCACGTTGCATGAGTGGGAATCGCTGGACGCGTGGTTTATTGCTTATCGCCAGCGGTTGATGAATCTGCTTTCCATTCCGGCCACCCGGCGTAATCACACCAATGTGCTGATGCACGTGCAGGGCTATTTCCGAAAACAGCTTAATAGCCGCCAGCGCCAGGAGCTTTCAAACCTGATTGAGGGCTATCGTCTGGCCACGCAGCCGCTGCTTGCGCCCGTTACCCTCCTCAAACACTATATGGCAGAATTTCCCGACACCTATCTCGCCACACAACGCTATTTCGACCCCTGGCCGGAGGCCCTTCGTTTACGTTATGGATCTTAATGCAGGAGCGCTATGCCCACCCATTTGATGTGGTTTCGCCACGATTTACGCCTGAATGACAATCTTGCGCTATCCGCTGCCTGTCGCTCTGCCGATGCGACGGTGATAGCGCTGTACATTGCCACGCCAAAGCAGTGGCAGCAACATGCGATGTCGCCCAGACAGGCGGCGTATATTTATGCCCAACTCACCGCGTTACGGGCGTCGCTGAAAGAAAAGGGGATCCCGTTGGCGTTTGTGGAGGTCGATGACTTCGCCGCAAGCGTAGAGGTGTTAAAAAGTTTTTGTGAAGAGCATGGGGTGACCGATCTTTTCTACAACTATCAATACGAAGTGAACGAGCGCCAGCGCGATGCGACGGTTGAAAAAACGCTGGATGGGGTGCGCTGTCAGGGATTTGATGACAGCGTGATCCTGCCGCCGGGCGCGGTGATGACCGGCAATCATGAGATGTATAAAGTGTTCACCCCGTTTAAAAAAGCGTGGCTGACGCGCCTTAATGATGGCATGCCTGAGTGCGTTGCGGCCCCCGCGACGCGCAAAAACGCGGCGCACAACGTGACGTGTGCGCCCATCAAATTCAGCTATCCGCAGCAGGATTTTGATGCGTCGCTTTTTGCTCCAGATGAAAAGAGCGTGCTTCACCAGTTACGGCAGTTTTGCCAGCAGGGAGCCGGCGAGTACGCCTCTCAGCGTGATTTTCCGGCGATTGAGGGTACCAGTCGTTTATCTGCAGCGCTTGCTGTTGGGGCAGTCTCCCCGCGTCAGTGCCTGCATCGTCTGCTGACCGAACAGCCTAAAACGCTGGATGACGGGCCCGGAAGCGTCTGGCTTAACGAGCTGATCTGGCGCGAATTTTACCGTCACCTGATGACCTATAATCCGGCGTTGTGTAAACACCGCCCGTTTATCGGCTGGACGGAAGGGGTGAAATGGCGCGTTTCGCCTGAACATTTGAAGGCCTGGCAGGAGGGGCAGACGGGCTATCCGATAGTTGACGCGGCAATGCGTCAACTTAACGCCACAGGCTGGATGCATAACCGCCTGCGCATGATCACCGCCAGTTTTCTGGTGAAAGATCTGCTCATCGACTGGCGCGAAGGTGAACGTTACTTTATGTCGCAGTTGATTGATGGCGATCTGGCGGCGAACAACGGTGGCTGGCAGTGGGCGGCGTCTACCGGCACGGATGCCGCGCCTTACTTCCGCATCTTCAACCCGACCACTCAGGGCGAACGGTTTGATAAAGAGGGCCAGTTTATTCGCGAGTGGGTCGGAGAGTTAGCGGAGGTTCCGCAAAAAGCGATTCATGAACCGTGGAAGTGGGCGGATAAAGAGGGCGTTACGCTTGCGTATCCGCGCCCGATTGTTTGCCACAAACAGGCGCGGAGTGAAACGCTTGCCGCCTATGAAGCGGCGCGGAAAGCGTGATGCTATCAGATTGCTGACAAAGTGCGCTTTGTTGTTGCCGGATGCGGCGTAAACGCCTTATCCGGCCTACAAATAGTGCAAATTCAATATATTGCAGAAACCTTGTAGGCCTGATAAGCGTAGCGCATCAGGCAATGTTGCGTTTGTCATCAGTCTCATGCTATTCGGCATCTGTCAGGCTTCAGCGACAACCCGACGGGCGCGGAATTTCAGCGCCTGATAGAGCCAAATCACCAGCACAGCACCCACGCAGGCCAGTGCGCCCCAGGTAATCTCGCTAAAGACGTCGATATAGGCGTCGATAGCGTAGTTCACCGCGCCCGCCGCATCGAAGGCGCTTTGCGATGTCTGGTCGGCGATCACGCCCGCCAGATAGTTGGCAATTGCCCCGGACAACAGCATATAGATGCCTGTCAGTACACCGGTGACGCCGGGAATTTCAATACGCGTAATTTGCGACATGGCGACCGGGTCGATAAACAGTTCGGCAAAGCCCATCACCGCCATCCCCAGCACCATCAGCGGCATTGAAGAGTGACCGTAAGCGGCTGACCAACGTGCGCTGAGGGTCAGAATGCAGAAACCTGCGCTCATCAGTCCCAAACCTAACGCGAACTTACCCCAGATACGCACGGTACGGTTGCCGCTAACACCTTCTTTAATCAGCCACGCCAGTACGACACCGCAGAGCATGACCGCAAAACCATTCACCGACTGGAACATTGCCGTTGGCACTTCGTAACCGAAGATATCGCGGTTTACGAAGCGGTCGATATACAGGCTAATCGAGCTGCCGCCCTGCTGCGCGAAGGCCCAGAACAGCATACTGAAGAAGGTGAGCACCACGATCAGGCCGAGCTCTTTACGTTGTTTGCTGTTTTCCGCTTTGGTGTAGATTTTCGCCAGCACGCCAAGGCCAATGATCGTCGCGACAATCAGCGCATACACCGACCACTCTTTCCAGAAAAGTACGGTGATCAGCAGTGGAGTGGCAACCAGCAGCACCAGCAACCAGCCCCAGTTTGGCAGACCAAACTGACGCGAATGCAGAGCGGCTTTATTGACGCCCGCCGTATGGGTGAAATGGCGATTACCGCACAGGAAAATCACCAGCCCGGCGAGCATTCCAATGGCCGCCAGCGCAAAGCCCATCGCCCAGCTATACTCCTGCTGCACGTAGCCGCAGGCGATGGGTGCGACGATGGAACCGATATTCCCGGCGGCGTACAGCAGCGAGAAACCGCCGTCACGGCGCGGATCTTCCGGATGATACAGTTCACCAAGCAGGCAACTGACGTTAGATTTAAACAATCCATAGCCGCAGACAATAATTGCCAGCGACAAATAGAGGAACACCGGGGCTATCTCACTGGCACCCAGCACCAGATGCCCGACCACCATCAGGAACGCGCCAATCATCACGGCCATACGATTTCCCAATAGCTTATCTGCGAGGAAGCCGCCGAGGATAGGGGTCACGTAAACCAGTGAACAGTAGGCGCTGAACAGCGCATAGGCGTGGTTATCGTCGTACTTAAGCTGGTTGGTGAGATACAGAATCAGCAGCGCGCGCATGCCGTAAAAACTGAAATATTCCCAAATTTGCAGGGCGACAACGTAGTAAATCGCTCGCGGCTGTGACGTGTTCATAGTGCTCTAACCTCGGTTCTATCGGGCATCTCAGCGCCGGATAGATTTGTTTTCGTGATGTATTTTTGCGAAGCAGCTCAAGATATTTATGTAATATGCTGTCTGATTGCATAAATATACAGGATATCGTTCAGGTAAAGAAAAGTAATTTGTGTGATTAAATGTTGAAAGGGGCAAGTTTGACGCACGATTTCGACTACAAAGAATGGGTTATCGACGTCAGACGCAGAGGACGCTATTTTAGTCTGTGATACGACATTCGCGCACAAGGGAGCGATGATGAAAAATACCGAGCTGGAACAACTGATTAACGAGAAACTCGGCAGCGCCGCCTTCAGCGACTATGCGCCAAATGGCTTACAGGTCGAAGGTCGCGAAGAGATTCAAAAAATTGTCACCGGGGTGACCGCCAGCCAGGCGCTGATTGACGAAGCGGTTCGCCAGCAGGCGGACGCGGTTATCGTCCACCATGGCTACTTCTGGAAAGGCGAATCGCCGGTGATTCGCGGTATGAAGCGCAATCGCCTGAAAGCGTTGCTCAGCAATGACATCAACCTTTATGGCTGGCATTTACCGCTGGACGCGCATCCGGAGCTGGGAAACAACGTGCAACTGGCACAGCTGCTGGGCATCAACGTGATGGGCGAAATTGAGCCGCTGGTACCGTGGGGCGAGCTCTCTATGCCGGTTTCCGGGCTTGAGCTGGCCTCGTGGATTGAAGCGCGTCTGGGGCGTAAACCCCTGTGGAGCGGCGATACCGGGCCGGATAAAGTCACCCGCGTGGCGTGGTGCACCGGTGGTGGTCAGGGCTTTATTGATAGCGCCGCCCGCTTTGGTGTGGATGCGTTTATCACCGGCGAAGTGTCCGAACAAACCATCCACTCCGCCCGCGAACAGGGGCTGCATTTTTATGCGGCAGGGCATCACGCCACTGAACGCGGCGGCATTCGCGCATTAAGCGAATGGCTGAATGAAACGACCGATCTGGATGTGACCTTTGTCGACATCCCTAACCCGGCCTGATTAAAGAGGGTAAAGAGTGCAGCGAGCGCGTTGTTATCTATTGGGGGAAACGGCTGTGGTACTCGAACTCGAGCCGCCGGTCACCCTGACGAGCCAGAAAAGAATCTGGCGATTAACTCAGCGTCTGGCTGAGCAACCGGAAGTGGTGGAAGCTATTCCGGGCATGAATAACATTACGGTGATTTTGCGTCATCCGCAGGATCTTGCCCTCGACGCCATCGAGCGTTTACAGCGCTGGTGGGAGGAGAGTGATGCGCTGGAGCCGGAATCCCGCTATATCGAAATTCCGGTGATTTACGGCGGTGAGCAGGGGCCCGATCTCAATGAAGTGGCGCAACATAGTGGCCTAACGCCAAAGCAGGTCGTTGAACTGCACGCATCGGTGGATTACGTGGTGTGGTTCCTCGGCTTCCAGCCGGGCTTCCCGTACCTTGGCGGCCTGCCGGAACAACTCGCCATGCCGCGTCGTGCCGAACCGCGTTTGTTGGTTCCAGCGGGATCGGTGGGGATCGGCGGCGCGCAAACCGGGATCTACCCGCTCGCGACGCCGGGTGGCTGGCAGCTGATTGGCCTGACTTCGCAGCCGTTGTTTGATCCACAGAAAGACGATCCGGTGCTGTTACGCCCCGGCGATACCTTGCGCTTTGTGCCGCAAAAGGAGGGCGTATGCTAAAACTCATTCGCGCCGGGCTTTATACCTCGGTACAGGACAGCGGGCGAGAAGGGCTGCGCCAGTCGGGGATCAGCCGCTGCGGCGCGCTGGATAAACCCGCGTTGATCACCGCTAACCTGCTGGTGGGCAATGACGCTAACGCCGCGGCACTGGAAATCACCCTCGGCCAGGTCAGCGTTGAATTTACCCGCGACAGCTGGTTTGCCTTAACCGGCGCAGGCTGCGACGCGCAGCTGGATGATAAACCGGTGTGGAGCGGCTGGCGACAGTGGGCGAAAGCCGGGCAGCAGTTGGTTCTCAAACGCCCCGTTCACGGCATTCGTAGCTATCTTGCGGTCGCGGGCGGCATTGATGTTCCACTGGTGCTGGGGTCGCGCAGTACCGACCTGAAAGTGGGTGTCGGCGGGCTGGAAGGGCGACGATTACAGGATGGTGATACGCTGCCGCTGGGTAACGCATTGCGTCAGTTCGACGGGCCGCAAGGCGTGAAACAGTTGCTTCACAGCAACCGCATTCGTGCGCTGCCGGGGCCGGAATATCACGAATTCGATAGGGCGTCACAGGATGCGTTCTGGCGTTCTCCGTGGCAGTTAAGTCCGCAAAGTAACCGCATGGGTTATCGCCTGCAAGGGCAACCTCTGATGCGCCAGACCGATCGCGAAATGTATTCCCACGGCCTGCTGCCGGGCGTGGTGCAGGTGCCGCATAACGGCCAGCCGATTGTGCTGATGAACGACGCGCAAACCACCGGCGGTTATCCGCGCATTGCCTGCATTATCGAAGCCGATATGTATCAACTGGCGCAAATTCCTCTCGGGCAACCGATCCACTTCGTTCCCTGTACGCTGGAAGAGGCGCTAAAAGCGCGCCACGATCAGCAGCGTTATCTGGAACAACTGGCATGGCGACTCAACGATGCTCATTGATTTAAATGCCGATTTAGGCGAAGGCTGCGGCAGCGATGCCGCCCTGTTACAACTGGTCTCTTCCGCCAATATCGCCTGCGGCTTCCACGCGGGCGATGCACAAACCATGGTTGAAAGCGTGCGTGAAGCGCTGAAAAACGGCGTCGCGATTGGCGCGCATCCCAGCTTCCCTGACCGCGAAAACTTTGGCCGCACGGCAATGCAACTGCCGCCTGAAACGGTTTACGCCCAGACGCTGTATCAAATTGGCGCGCTGGATGCCATCACCCGGTCGCAGGGCGGCACCCTGCGTCACGTGAAACCGCACGGTATGCTCTATAACCAGGCGGCCAAAGATCCGCACCTGGCGGATGCCATCGCCCGCGCGGTGCATGACTGCTCACCATCGCTGATTTTAGTGGGACTGGCAGGTAGCGAGTTGATTCGGGCAGGTGAGCGTTACGGGCTGGTCACGCGCCAGGAAGTGTTTGCCGACCGGGGTTATCAGGACGATGGCAGCCTGGTGCCACGCAGTCAGCCGGGCGCACTCATCAGCGATGAAGAACAGGCGCTCGTGCAAACGCTGGAGATGGTGGAATCAGGGCAGGTCAAAAGTATTAACGGCGTCTGGACGCCGGTAACGGCACAAACGGTATGTCTGCACGGTGACGGGGAACACGCGCTTCTTTTTGCCCGCCGCTTGCGTCGCGCTTTTGACGAGCGCAGTATAAAAATTAGCGCCTAAGCGCATATAACTAGATATTTTACAACAACATAACATAACGAAAACAGGGTGGAGAGTATGGGAGAGATGGTATCTCTCTGGCCGCTGATGGGTATCGCCGTCATTGTGGCTGGATTCTTATTGCGTTTTAACCCGGTGCTGGTGGTGATTGCCGCCGGTATCGTCACCGGTCTGGCGGCGCATATGCCGCTGCTGACTATCCTCGAAAAGCTCGGCGAGGGCTTCCTCAACACGCGTAACCTGCCGTTTATCCTTCTGGTGCCGCTGGCGGTTATTGGTCTGCTTGAACGTCACGGCCTGAAAGAGCGCGCTCAGGCGTGGATTGCCAAAATACACAGTGCGACCGCCGGGCGCTTGCTGGTGGTTTATCTCTTTGTGCGTGAAGCCACAGCGGCGCTGGGGCTGACCAGCCTCGGTGGACACCCGCAAATGGTGCGCCCGCTACTGGCGCCAATGGCGGAAGGCGCGGCGGAGAAGACGCACGGTGAACTGCCGGGTGCGGTGCGATATCGCCTGCGCGCGATGTCGGCAGCAACCGATAACGTCGGGCTGTTTTTTGGCGAAGATATCTTCGTGGCCTTCGGCGCAGTCATCTTCATGCATAACTTTATGCTGGAGTCAGGCGGTATTCAGACTGAACCGCTGCACATCGCCCTGTGGGGGATTCCTACCGCATTGTGTGCGTTCCTGATCCACGGCGCGCGGATGTGGCGGCTGGATAATTACCTGCAACGCGAAGTGGCGAAAGCGCATATCCAAGCCGGGCGGGGGGACGCATGATGCATTTTCAACAAAGTTACCTCTACTGGCTGGCGGGGATCGTACTGCTGATTGTGGCGCTGATGTCCTGGCGCGACAAAGCCAACCCGCGTCGTCTGACGACGGGGCTTTTCTGGGGGGTCTACGGCCTGCTGTTTTTACTCGGCGACTGGGCTTATGAACTGGTTGGTGACAAACGCACGGTGCATATCGCCGTTGGCGTGGCGGTAGTACTGATGGCGCTGATTGCCGGTTTCGGTGGTGTGCGTTTGGGGAGCTATTCCCAGCGTACGCAGAAACAGCGTGAAGAGAGCGCCAGCCGCCTGGGAAATCGTCTTTTCTATCCTGCGCTGGCGATCCCGGTGGTGACCGTTATCGGCGTGCTGCTTTTTAACAACGTGCCGGGCTTACAGACCTCGCTGTTTGGCGAAGGCAATCACTCTACGCTGGTCACGCTTTTCTCAATGACCGTTGGCACGCTGATTGGTCTGGCAATGGCGATTAAAATGACCCACGAGCGCGTGCATCAACCGATTCAGGAAGCGCGTCGCCTGCTGGACTCCATCGGCTGGGCGTTTATTCTGCCGCAGATCCTGGCGACCCTCGGCCTGCTGTTTACTGCCGCAGGCGTGGGCGAAGGGATTTCGTGGTTGACCAAAACCTATCTTGCGGTCGATAGCCGATTCATTGCCGTGGCGGTCTATACCATCGGCATGGCCTTGCTAACAATGGTGATGGGTAACGCCTTTGCGGCCTTCCCGATTGTCACGGCGGGGATCGGGATCCCGATTCTGGTGTTGCAGCACGGTGGCAACCCGGCGGTGATGGCAGCGATCGGCATGTTCTCAGGCTACTGCGGCACGCTGATGACGCCGATGGCGGCGAACTTCAATATCGTTCCGGCAGCATTGCTGGAACTGCCGGATAAAAACGCGGTGATCAAAGCGCAGGTGCCGACGGGCGTGCTGTTGCTGCTGGTTAACGTTTTCCTGCTCTATTTCCTGATGTTCCTGTAAGGAGTGAAAATGCGCACAGTATTAATCACCGGGTTCGAGCCGTTTGATGGCGAAGCGGTTAACCCTTCTTGGGAAGTCGTATCCCGTCTGGATAATGCTATCATCGGCGGGTGTCGCGTCGTGGCGCGTCAGCTGCCGTGTGTCTTTGGCGAAGCGCTGATTGAACTGAACGCGGCCATCGATGCGCTCTCGCCAACGCTTGTTCTGAGCGTCGGGCAGGCCGGGGGGCGCACGGATATCAGCGTTGAACGCGTGGCGATTAACGTCGATGACGCCCGCATTCCGGATAACCGGGGCAATCAGCCGGTCGATACGCCGATTGTGCGGAATGGCCCGGCAGCGTGGTTGAGTTCGCTGCCGATCAAAGCCATCGTGAGTGCGCTGCGTGATGCCGGTATTCCCGCGTCAGTGTCACAAACGGCGGGCACCTTCGTGTGTAATCACGTGATGTATGGTCTGCTACATAAACTGAGCGGTATGCCGGAAGCGAAGGGCGGTTTTATCCATATTCCGTATCTGCCACAGCAGGCGGCAGCGCATCCTGGTGCGCCGAGCATGGCGGCGGAAACCGTGCGTCAGGGCCTGGAACTGGCGATTGCCACTGCCTTGCAGGTGGAAAATGATATCCAGGTTACCGGCGGCGCAACGCATTAACAAAGGACGATACTATGCCTGAAGGCCCGGAGATCCGCCGCGCGGCGGATAGCCTGGAGGCAGCTGTTAAAGGCAAACCACTCACAGAGGTGTGGTTTGCTTTCGAACAACTGAAACCTTATGAATCTCAGCTGGTGGGGCAGCGCATTACCCATATTGAAACGCGCGGTAAGGCGCTTCTCACCCACTTCTCAAATGGTTTGACGCTCTACAGCCATAATCAACTCTACGGTGTATGGCGGGTGGTGGAGGCGAATTCCGCGCCGCAAACGACGCGCGTATTGCGCGTGAAGCTGCAAACGGCGGATAAAGCGATTCTGCTCTACAGTGCGTCAGACATCGAAATGTTGACGCCTGAGCAACTGACCACGCACCCGTTTTTACAGCGCGTGGGCCCGGATGTTCTCGACCTTAAACTGACGGAAGCCGATGTTAAAGCGCGACTGTTGTCGCCGCGTTTTCGCAATCGTCAGTTTTCCGGATTGTTACTGGACCAGGCGTTTCTTGCCGGGTTAGGCAATTATCTGCGCGTTGAGATTCTCTGGCAGACGCAGCTTGCCCCTCAGCGTAAAGCCTCGCAGCTTACTGATGCACAGCTTGATGCGCTGGCGCAGGCGTTGCTGGCGATCCCGCGGTTGTCGTACAACACGCGCGGGCGGGTGGATGAGAATAAACATCACGGCGCATTGTTCCGCTTTAAGGTTTTTCATCGCGATGGCGAAGCGTGCGAGCGGTGTGGGGGCGTGATTGAGAAAACGACGATGTCGTCGAGGCCGTTTTACTGGTGTCCGAATTGCCAGAAGTATGGGGATTTTGCCGGATGATGGTTTACATCATCCGGCCCTGCACGGTGGGCATAGTTATTCGCTGTCTTTGAACAGCGGGAGCCCTTGGGATTTTCGCCAGCGTTTGATTTCTTCTAAAACACCCTCAGGAGAATCTTCTCTGTCATCGGGGGGGTAGAATATAAGATTACTACCTTCAGGATGATGGGTGATTTTGATTAAGTGGTGCACAAGCTTACTTAAGTGATCATTTAATGCTTTTCCTTTTAATTCACGAGAATCATCAAAAAATTCATTAAGATAATCTAACATTTCTTGTTCTGTGTAATATTCTAACCGTTCTTTGAACATTATTTATTCTCTTTATGAATGCGAATATGATTTCGAGGAGTATTAATCCTCAAGTTATCTATGTTGTAAACAGGTCCATCTTGCCGTATTTGTACAATGTGATGTATTTCGAATACCTTACGCCCACCTACAGCTTGTTCTTCGACAACAAATGGAGAACCATCTTTTTTCAATACCCTCTGGTTGGATTTATTGAACTGCCCCAGAAGTTCAGGACACTCAGAAACAGCCTTCCACAACTCCCCTCTGAAATGATCAAAATTCCTGAATTCCCTTCCCCTTAACTTATCCGCCACCTGTGCAGGTATCGGTGCGCCGATTCCAGAGTTTGCCGCCTCTAGCCAACGTACATTATCGGGGATGACCTGCCCATTTCCAGTGGCAACACCAGGTTCATCTCTGGCTGTTTTAAGATAAACATAAATGGGTTTAATTCCCGAACCGATGGGAAACACCAGAATGTAATCATTAAAATCCGTTACGTCCGGAACCGGATAAGGTGGTGTCGTGTAGTCGTCTTTCCCGTCAGGAATAGGTGTAACCAGTATGGTCGGCTGATCAAGCGTGGGAACATTATTTCCGGTGTGGGCTGGCGCATGGCCATTTTCGGGATGTTCGGGCGTCCAGGTGATCAGCGGGCCATCTACGCCGTTTGCGGGGGTATATTCGTAGCGACCCGTTGTTGCGTTCCACACCATATTGGCAACGCGCACATTTTCATAAGGCGTGCCTTCACCCGTATGTACCCCATAGACCTGAGAATTACCGTGAATATCGTTTCGCCAGAAAAAACGCACGCGAGTGGTGACTGTGCCGCCTACGGCGGCCTTCTGCCGGAGAATATCGTCATACCAGTACTCATCGCGCCCGGGGACGCGCGCGCTTCCTTCTCCCGCCGCAGGAATGTAGAGTGCTGATGCCAGCGCGCCTATCCATGGCACGCTTTCAGCGGCACCCAGAAGGCCTCCCAACGACTCTGAGCCCCATACCCGGCTCATTGCCACTGGCAACATCGGGGCTAAGGAAGAAGCTTCAGCGGGGACTGTAGTATGTTTGCTGTCTGGCTTATGATCATATCCGCAGCAATCATCGGCGGTAGTCCGGGTAAATATCGCCATTTCGCCGAAATGCTCTGCGGGCTCCTCAGCATCTCCCGCATCCGTGCATCCCGTTTCTTTCAGACAGGATTTGGCGTACACCGGTGTGACTTTTTCCGGGGCAGGAGGTGGGGTTTTAATCTCATTATTGTTGAGCTGAACTTTAGGGACGGAAGTTGTAGGTTGGGGAAAGAATGGGTTGTTATATTCAGCCAGTATATTTAAGTAGCTGTATTCGGTATTAGTAATAAGATGCTTGCAGAGAATGTAGTCATAAATAACAGAAATATGTTCGTAAGGAAGACGCTTGATATTAATGTCTGTATCAATTTTTGATACGGAAGCATTCCTCAATTGAATATAATAATAGCGCTCCCAGTGGCCGGTGCGGTTTATGCGATAAAAATCAATTTCGATAAATAATCGTTCATTGTTATTGATGGCATTACTGAGTAGTGGACTGCTTTTATCGATAGTTTTTGTGAATTCCAGTGCTTGAAAATGACATCCTCTACCGGTATTGGTTACATCGTGTCGAAGTGAAAATGCGAAAATTTCGTCCGTATGATTCTGTTGCCAGCGGTTACCGATTGACGCCTCACTCCCACAATCAGCGGAAATGTTTCCCTGCTGCTCACCTGTAATTCTCAGGTAAATAATATTGCTCATTCCATTAGCATCTTTATTTTTAAAGTGGGTAATTAGATGCTGAACAAAAAGAAAGCACAAGTCAGATATAAGCAATTCGTGCGGAGGACGTTAATTTAGATGGTTATTTAGATTAAAGAGAATAGATATGATAAATAAATACACAAAGAAATATTGAAAAGGGAAATAATTTAAAGAGGGGAGAAAGCTGCCGGTTTCCCGGCAGCCTGGTGCATTAATGCTTAAGGTCTGACTTAAAATCGCGTTTTTCGTAGCCGGTGTACAGCTGACGAGGACGGGCGATTTTCATGCCTTCGCTGTGCATTTCATTCCAGTGTGCAATCCAGCCCACGGTACGCGCCATTGCGAAGATAACGGTAAACATGGAAGACGGAATGCCCATCGCTTTCAGAATGATACCGGAGTAGAAGTCTACGTTCGGGTAGAGTTTCTTCTCGATGAAATACGGGTCGTTGAGCGCGATGTGTTCCAGCTCCATCGCCACTTCCAGCAGATCATCTTTGGTACCCAGCTCTCTGAGCACTTCATGGCAGGTTTCACGCATTACAGTGGCGCGTGGGTCATAGTTTTTATAAACACGGTGACCGAAGCCCATCAGGCGGAAAGAATCATTCTTATCTTTCGCACGACGTACGAATTCCGGAATGTGTTCAACAGAGCTGATCTCTTCCAGCATCTTCAGTGCCGCTTCGTTGGCGCCGCCATGCGCCGGCCCCCACAGGGAAGCGATACCGGCCGCGATGCAGGCAAACGGGTTTGCACCGGAAGAGCCCGCGGTACGCACGGTGGAGGTAGAGGCGTTCTGTTCGTGGTCAGCGTGCAGGATCAGAATACGATCCATCGCGCGTTCCAGAATCGGATTCACTTCGTACGGTTCGCACGGTGTGGAGAACATCATGTTCAGGAAGTTGCCCGCGTAGGAGAGGTCGTTGCGCGGGTAAACAAACGGCTGGCCGATGGAGTATTTGTAACACATCGCCGCCATGGTTGGCATTTTAGACAGCAGACGGAATGCGGCGATATCGCGATGACGCGGGTTATTCACATCCAGTGAGTCATGATAGAACGCCGCCAGCGCGCCGGTGATCCCGCACATCACCGCCATTGGGTGAGAGTCGCGGCGGAACGCATGGAACAGACGTGTGATCTGCTCGTGGATCATGGTGTGGCGGGTAACGGTGGTTTTGAATTCGTCGTACTCTGCCTGGGTTGGTTTTTCACCGTGCAGCAGGATGTAGCACACTTCAAGGTAGTTGGATTCAGTGGCTAACTGGTCAATCGGAAAACCGCGGTGCAGCAGGATGCCTTCATCACCATCAATAAATGTGATTTTGGATTCGCAGGATGCGGTAGAGGTGAAACCAGGGTCAAAAGTAAAAATGCCCTTTGAACCAAGACTACGGATATCAATAACATCCTCACCGAGCGTGCCTTTTAGCACATCCAGTTCGATAGCAGTGTCACCACCTAGGGTGATTTTTGCTTTTGTATCAGCCATTTACGGTCTCCTTAGCGCCTTATTGCTTAAGACTGCCGGCTACCTGGTTTGCATTCATTTGATATTTCGACGTTACCAGTTTGTTATTTGGCTCAAGGCTCTGCTGCAGAGGTGATACCAGGGTACAGAGCAAATGGCGCTTGACGGTATGCGTCTAATCTACAGTGAAACAACAGCAAATCAGGGTATTAGCAGTCCGAGTATTCAAACCTGTCTATCACTAATAACTTTCCTGATAACTTTGGTCAATAGCACCACACTGTTACATAACTTATTATCAGGTGAAAGAGTGACCCCATAACTTTTGCGCATTATATGCTTTTTCAGGTGATGGTTGTAACAATAATGTTTAATATTTGTCAAATCACGTGATTAATTTTTAAAATATTGTTGTAATCGTGACATTGATCACTGTTCAGCATAAAACCCGACAAACTATATGTAGGTTAATTGTAATGATTTTGTGAACGGCCTATACTGCCGCCAGGTCTCCGGAACACCCTGCAATCCCGAGCCACCCAGCGTTGTAACGTGTCGTTTTAGCATCTGGAAGCAGAGTTTTATATGACGCGAAGTTATAGATAAGGACGCTGTCTGACCCGCAAGCAGACCGGAGGAAAGGAAACAATAAGAACAGCATGTGGGCGTTATTCATGATAAGAAATGTGAAAAAACAAAGACCTGTCAACCTGGATCTGCAAACGATCCGGTTCCCAATCACGGCGATAGCGTCCATTCTCCATCGCGTCTCCGGAGTCATAACGTTTGTGGCTGTCGGGATTCTGCTTTGGCTGCTGGGCACCAGTCTCTCCTCCCCGGAAGGCTTCCTTTATGCGTCCTCCATCATGGGCAGCTTCTTCGTTAAATTCATTATGTGGGGCATTCTGACGGCGCTGGCTTATCACGCCATTGTAGGGATTCGCCATCTGCTGATGGATTTTGGCTATCTGGAAGAAACCCTCGAAGCAGGTAAGCGCTCCGCCAAAATTTCTTTTGTTATTACTGTCGTGCTTTCAATTCTTGCAGGAGTCCTCGTATGGTAAGCAACGCCTCAGCATTAGGACGCAACGGCGTACATGACTTCATCCTGGTACGTGCCACCGCTATCGTCCTGACTCTGTACATTATCTACATGGTTGGTTTTTTCGCGACGAGCGGCGACCTTACCTGGGAAGTCTGGAGCGGTTTCTTCTCCTCTGCGTTCACCAAAGTGTTCACCTTGTTGGCCCTGTTTTCTATCCTGATTCATGCCTGGATTGGCATGTGGCAGGTGCTGACCGACTACGTTAAACCGCTGGCACTGCGCATGGTGCTGCAACTGGCAATCGTTGTTGCGCTGGTGGTTTACGTCATTTATGGATTTGTTGTGGTGTGGGGTGTGTAATGAAACTGCCAGTAAGAGAATTTGATGCTGTTGTGATTGGTGCCGGTGGCGCGGGTATGCGTGCGGCACTGCAAATTTCCCAGAGCGGCCAGACCTGTGCGCTGCTCTCTAAAGTTTTCCCAACCCGTTCGCACACCGTTTCCGCGCAGGGGGGTATCACCGTTGCGCTGGGTAATACCCATGAAGATAACTGGGAATGGCACATGTACGACACCGTAAAAGGGTCGGACTACATTGGTGACCAGGACGCGATCGAATATATGTGTAAAACCGGCCCGGAAGCGATTCTGGAGCTGGAACATATGGGCCTGCCGTTCTCTCGTCTGGACGATGGTCGTATCTATCAACGTCCGTTTGGCGGCCAGTCGAAAAATTTCGGCGGCGAGCAGGCGGCACGTACTGCGGCGGCGGCTGACCGTACCGGACACGCACTGCTGCACACGCTTTATCAGCAGAACCTGAAAAACCACACCACGATTTTCTCTGAGTGGTACGCGCTGGATCTGGTCAAAAACGCCGATGGCGCAGTGGTCGGGTGTACCGCGCTGTGTATCGAAACCGGTGAAGTGGTTTACTTCAAAGCCAATGCCACCGTACTGGCGACCGGCGGGGCAGGCCGTATCTATCAGTCCACCACTAACGCGCATATCAACACCGGTGACGGCGTCGGTATGGCCCTGCGTGCCGGTGTGCCAGTGCAGGATATGGAAATGTGGCAGTTCCACCCAACCGGTATCGCCGGTGCGGGCGTGCTGGTCACCGAAGGCTGCCGTGGTGAAGGTGGCTATCTGCTGAACAAACATGGCGAGCGCTTTATGGAGCGTTATGCCCCGAACGCAAAAGACCTGGCGGGTCGTGACGTGGTGGCGCGTTCCATCATGATCGAAATCCGTGAAGGTCGTGGTTGCGATGGCCCATGGGGCCCGCACGCGAAACTGAAACTCGACCATCTGGGTAAAGAAGTGCTGGAATCCCGTCTGCCGGGCATTCTTGAGCTTTCCCGTACCTTCGCACACGTTGACCCGGTTAAAGAACCGATTCCGGTTATTCCAACCTGCCATTACATGATGGGCGGTATTCCGACTAAAGTGACCGGCCAGGCGCTGACGGTGAATGAGCAGGGTGAAGATGTGGTGATCCCAGGGCTGTTCGCGGTCGGTGAGATTGCCTGCGTATCCGTACACGGCGCTAACCGTTTGGGCGGTAACTCACTGCTTGACCTGGTGGTGTTTGGCCGAGCGGCAGGCCTGCATCTGCAGGAATCTATCGCTGAGCAGGGCGCGCTGCGCGATGCCACCGAAGACGAGATTGACGCGTCCCTTGAGCGTCTGAATCGCTGGAACGGCAACCGTGACGGTGAAGATCCGGTAGAAATCCGTAAAGCGCTTCAGGAGTGCATGCAGCATAACTTCTCGGTATTCCGTGAGGGTGATGCGATGGCGAAAGGTCTTGAGCAATTGAAAGCTATCCGTGAGCGTCTGAAAAATGCCCGTCTGGACGATACTTCCAGCGAATTTAACACCCAGCGTGTTGAGTGTCTGGAACTGGATAACCTGATGGAAACCGCTTACGCGACCGCCGTATCCGCAAACTTCCGCACCGAGAGTCGTGGCGCGCATAGCCGCTTCGACTATCCGGATCGTGACGACGAAAACTGGCTGTGCCATTCCCTGTATCTGCCAGAGTCTGAGTCCATGACGCGTCGTAGCGTCAATATGGAACCCAAACTGCGTCCGGCATTCCCGCCGAAGATTCGTACTTATTAATGCGGAGACAGGTCAATGAAACTCGAATTTTCAATTTATCGTTATAACCCGGATGTCGATGACGCTCCGCGCATGCAGGATTACACCCTGGAAGGCGAAGAAGGGCGCGACATGATGCTGCTGGATGCGCTCATCCAGTTGAAAGAGAAAGACCCAAGCCTGTCGTTCCGCCGTTCCTGCCGTGAAGGGGTGTGTGGTTCCGATGGCCTGAACATGAACGGTAAGAACGGTCTGGCCTGCATCACGCCTATTTCGGCGCTGGGCAATGGCAAACAGAAAATTGTTATCCGTCCACTGCCTGGTTTACCGGTCATTCGTGATTTGGTGGTAGACATGGGGCAATTCTATGCACAATATGAGAAGATTAAGCCTTACTTGTTGAATAATGGGCAAAATCCTCCTGCTCGCGAGCACCTCCAGGGGCCAGAGCAGCGTGAAAAACTCGATGGGTTGTACGAGTGTATCCTGTGTGCATGTTGCTCGACGTCCTGCCCATCGTTCTGGTGGAACCCGGATAAGTTTATCGGCCCGGCAGGTCTGTTGGCAGCGTACCGCTTCCTGATTGATAGCCGTGATACCGAAACCGACAGCCGTCTTGATGGCCTGAGTGACGCTTTCAGCGTATTCCGCTGCCATAGCATCATGAACTGCGTCAGTGTATGTCCGAAGGGGCTGAACCCGACGCGCGCGATTGGTCATATTAAGTCGATGTTGTTACAGCGCAGTGCGTAAGTAACTGGAGGGGGAAACCCCTCACCCTAACCCTCTCCCTCAGGGAGAGGGGATGGATTGCAGGAAACCTCTAAAAACTGCCAGATTTATCTCCCCCCTCTCCCTTTGGGAGAGGGCCGGGGTGAGGGGAGACCCCAAAGACAGTTTTTAAAGGTTCCTTCGCGAGCCACTACTTAGACAAGAGCTCGCAGGTGAACCCCGGCACGTACAGCCAATGTACGTGGTAGTATCCACGGCGAAGTAAGCATAAAAATGCTTAAGGGATCACGATGCAGAACAGCGCTTTGAAAGCCTGGTTGGACTCTTCTTACCTCTCTGGCTCGAACCAGAGCTGGATAGAACAGCTCTATGAAGACTTCTTAACCGATCCTGACTCGGTAGACGCTAACTGGCGTTCGACGTTCCAGCAGTTACCTGGCACCGGAGTCAAACCGGATCAACTCCATTCCACAACGCGTGAATATTTCCGTCGTCTGGCGAAGGATGCCTCACGTTACTCTTCTTCGATTTCCGACCCTGACACCAATGCGAAGCAGGTAAAAGTCCTGCAGCTCATTAACGCTTATCGCTTCCGTGGTCACCAACAGGCCAATCTCGACCCGTTAGGACTGTGGCAGCAAGATAAAGTGGCAGACTTAGATCCGTCTTTCCACGATCTGACCGAGGCCGATCTCCAGGAAACCTTTAACGTAGGCTCATTTGCTATTGGCAAAGAGACGATGAAGCTGGGCGATCTGCTTGAAGCCCTCAAGCAAACCTACTGTGGCTCCATCGGTGCGGAATATATGCACATCACCAGCACCGAAGAAAAACGCTGGATTCAGCAGCGCTTCGAAGCCGGGCATGCCACCTTTACGGCGGAAGAGAAAAAACGCTTCCTGAGCGAACTCACCGCGGCGGAAGGTCTGGAACGCTACCTGGGTGCGAAATTCCCAGGCGCGAAACGCTTCTCGCTGGAAGGCGGCGATGCGTTGATTCCGATGTTAAAAGAGATGATTCGCCACGCGGGTAACAACGGTACGCGTGAAGTGGTGCTGGGTATGGCGCACCGCGGTCGTCTGAACGTACTGATTAACGTGCTGGGTAAGAAATCTCAGGACCTGTTTGACGAGTTCTCCGGCAAACATAAAGAGCACCTCGGCACCGGTGACGTGAAGTACCACATGGGCTTCTCGTCTGACTTTGAAACCGACGGCGGCCTGGTACACCTGGCGCTGGCGTTCAACCCGTCGCACCTGGAAATTGTCAGCCCGGTGGTTATCGGTTCCGTGCGTGCGCGTCTGGACCGACTCGACAACCCGAGCAGCAACATGGTGCTGCCAATCACCATTCACGGTGATGCGGCGGTTGCAGGGCAGGGCGTGGTTCAGGAAACCCTGAACATGTCAAAAGCGCGTGGTTACGAAGTGGGCGGTACCGTTCGCATCGTGATTAACAACCAGGTCGGCTTTACCACCTCTAACCCGCTGGATGCGCGTTCCACACCGTACTGTACCGATATCGGTAAGATGGTGATGGCGCCGATTTTCCACGTGAATGCGGATGACCCGGAAGCGGTCGCGTTTGTGACCCGTCTGGCACTGGATTTCCGTAACACCTTTAAACGTGATGTCTTCATCGACCTGGTATGCTACCGCCGTCACGGCCATAACGAAGCCGACGAGCCGAGCGCAACCCAGCCGCTGATGTACCAGAAAATTAAGAAACACCCGACCCCGCGTAAGATCTATGCTGACAAACTTGAACAGCAGAAAGTCGCCACGCTGGAAGATGCCACTGAAATGGTCAACCTGTACCGTGACGCGCTGGACGCGGGCGAGTGCGTGGTGAAAGAGTGGCGTCAGATGAACCTGCACTCCTTTACCTGGTCGCCGTACCTCAACCACGAGTGGGATGAAAGCTATCCGAACAAGGTTGAGATGAAACGCCTGCAGGAACTGGCTAACCGTATCAGTACGGTGCCGGAAGCCATCGAAATGCAGTCTCGTGTCGCAAAAATCTACGGCGATCGTCAGGCGATGGCTGCCGGTGAAAAACTGTTCGATTGGGGCGGCGCTGAAAACCTGGCTTACGCCACGCTGGTTGATGAAGGGGTTTCCGTCCGTCTGTCTGGTGAAGACTCCGGCCGCGGTACCTTCTTCCACCGCCATGCGGTTATCCATAATCAGGCAAACGGTTCGACTTACACCCCGCTGCAACACGTGCATAACGGGCAGGGCGAATTCAAAGTGTGGGACTCCGTGCTGTCTGAAGAAGCGGTGCTGGCGTTCGAATACGGTTATGCCACCGCAGAACCGCGCACGCTGACCATTTGGGAAGCCCAGTTCGGCGACTTCGCCAATGGCGCGCAGGTGGTTATCGACCAGTTCATCTCCTCCGGCGAACAGAAATGGGGCCGTATGTGTGGCCTGGTGATGTTGCTGCCGCACGGTTACGAAGGCCAGGGCCCGGAGCACTCTTCCGCCCGTCTGGAACGTTATCTGCAACTTTGCGCTGAGCAGAATATGCAGGTTTGCGTACCGACCACCCCGGCACAGGTTTACCACATGCTGCGTCGTCAGGCGCTGCGCGGAATGCGTCGTCCGCTGGTTGTGATGTCACCGAAATCTCTGCTGCGCCACCCGCTGGCGGTTTCCAGCCTGGATGAACTGGCAAACGGCACCTTTATGCCGGCGATTGGCGAAATCGACGAGCTGGATCCGAAAGCGGTGAAACGCGTCGTGCTTTGTTCTGGTAAGGTTTATTTCGACCTGCTCGAGCAGCGTCGTAAGAACGAGCAGAAAGATGTCGCCATCGTGCGTATTGAACAGCTCTATCCATTCCCGCATCAGGCGATGCAGGAAGTGCTTAAGCCGTTCGCCCACGTACATGATTTCGTCTGGTGTCAGGAAGAGCCGCTCAACCAGGGCGCCTGGTACTGTAGCCAGCACCATTTCCGTGAAGTCATTCCCTTTGGAGCGTCTCTGCGTTACGCAGGTCGCCCGGCCTCCGCTTCACCGGCGGTAGGATACATGTCCGTTCACCAGAAACAGCAACAAGATCTGGTCAATGACGCGCTGAACGTCGATTAATTAAAGGATACACAATGAGTAGCGTAGATATTCTGGTCCCTGACCTGCCTGAATCCGTAGCAGATGCCACTGTCGCAACCTGGCATAAAAAACCGGGCGACGCGGTTGTTCGCGATGAAGTGCTGGTAGAAATCGAAACTGACAAAGTGGTACTGGAAGTACCGGCGTCGGCAGATGGCATTCTGGATGCAGTTCTGGAAGATGAAGGCACAACCGTAACCTCTCGCCAGCTCCTGGGTCGCCTGCGTGAAGGCAATAGCGGTGGGAAAGAAACCAGCGCTAAGTCTGAAGCGAAAGAGTCTACCCCGGCGCAGCGCCAGCAGGCGTCTTTAGAAGAGCAGAACAACGATGCGCTCAGCCCGGCGATTCGCCGTCTGTTGGCTGAACATAATCTTGAAGCCGGCGCCATTAAAGGCACTGGTGTTGGTGGTCGCATCACTCGTGAAGATGTAGAAAAACATCTGGCGAAAGCGCCGGCGAAAGCCGACGCACCGGCCGCCGCCGCGCCGGTTGCACCGCTGGCTGGACGTAGCGAAAAACGCGTACCGATGACCCGTCTGCGTAAGCGTGTTGCAGAGCGTCTGCTGGAGGCGAAAAACTCCACCGCGATGCTGACCACGTTTAACGAAGTCAACATGAAGCCGATTATGGATCTGCGTAAGCAGTATGGTGAAGTGTTTGAGAAACGTCACGGCATCCGTCTGGGCTTCATGTCCTTCTACGTAAAAGCGGTTGTTGAAGCGCTGAAACGCTATCCGGAAGTGAACGCGTCTATTGATGGCGAAGATGTGGTTTATCACAACTACTTCGACGTGAGCATGGCGGTATCGACTCCGCGCGGCCTGGTGACCCCGGTTCTGCGTGATGTCGATTCACTGGGCATGGCTGACATCGAAAAACGCATTAAAGAGCTGGCGCTGAAAGGGCGTGATGGCAAATTGACAGTAGAAGATCTTACCGGCGGCAACTTTACCATTACAAATGGTGGTGTTTTCGGTTCTCTGATGTCTACCCCTATCATCAACCCGCCGCAGAGCGCTATCCTGGGCATGCACGCCATTAAAGATCGCCCGATGGCCGTGGATGGCAAGGTAGAAATTCTGCCGATGATGTACCTGGCTCTCTCTTACGACCACCGTCTGATCGATGGCCGTGAGTCGGTTGGTTTCCTGGTGGCAATTAAAGAGCTGCTGGAAGACCCGACTCGCCTGCTGCTGGACGTGTAGCCATTTTGTCCGGCGCGTGTCGCC
Source organism: Pseudocitrobacter faecalis (assembly GCA_003315335.1). Taxonomy (GTDB): domain Bacteria; phylum Pseudomonadota; class Gammaproteobacteria; order Enterobacterales; family Enterobacteriaceae; genus Pseudocitrobacter; species Pseudocitrobacter faecalis. The sequence goes on along the minus strand of QNRL01000002.1, from coordinate 353,421 downwards.
GGACAGGAGCATCACCTGTAGGCCGGAGGGTGTGAAGCCCTCCGGCGAAACAAAGAAAGTCAGGATGAATATAGCCTGGCGATGATTACCTGAAGGATGGATAGAACACATGAACTTACATGAATATCAGGCAAAACAACTTTTTGCCCGCTATGGCTTACCGGCTCCGGTGGGTTATGCCTGTACTACTCCGCGTGAAGCAGAAGAAGCCGCTTCAAAAATCGGTGCAGGTCCGTGGGTAGTAAAATGTCAGGTTCACGCTGGTGGCCGCGGCAAAGCGGGCGGTGTGAAAGTCGTGAAGAGCAAAGAAGAAATTCGCGCTTTTGCTGAGCACTGGCTGGGTAAACGTCTGGTGACCTACCAGACGGATGCGCACGGTCAGCCGGTTAACCAGATTCTGGTTGAAGCTGCGACGGATATTGATAAAGAACTCTATCTGGGCGCGGTTGTAGATCGTTCCTCTCGTCGCGTGGTCTTTATGGCCTCAACCGAAGGCGGCGTGGAAATCGAGAAAGTGGCGGAAGAAACCCCGCACCTGATCCACAAAGTTGCACTGGATCCGCTGGCAGGCCCGATGCCGTATCAGGGGCGTGAACTGGCGTTCAAACTGGGTCTGGAAGGTAAGCAGGTTCAGCAGTTCACCAAAATTTTCATGGGGCTGGCGACTATCTTCCTTGAGCGCGACCTGGCGCTGATTGAAATCAACCCGCTGGTTATCACCAAACAGGGTGACCTGATCTGCCTCGATGGCAAACTGGGCGCGGACGGTAACGCGCTGTTCCGCCAGGCTGATCTGCGCGAAATGCGTGACCAGTCTCAGGAAGATCCGCGTGAAGCCCAGGCTGCACAGTGGGAACTAAACTACGTTGCGCTGGACGGAAACATTGGTTGCATGGTTAACGGCGCGGGCCTGGCAATGGGCACCATGGACATCGTTAAACTGCACGGCGGCGAACCGGCTAACTTCCTCGACGTTGGCGGCGGCGCAACCAAAGAGCGTGTGACTGAAGCATTCAAAATCATCCTTTCCGATGACAAAGTGAAAGCCGTGCTGGTTAACATCTTCGGCGGTATCGTCCGTTGCGACCTGATCGCTGACGGTATTATCGGTGCTGTAGAAGAAGTTGGCGTCAACGTGCCGGTTGTTGTACGTCTGGAAGGTAACAACGCTGAACTCGGCGCGAAGAAACTGGCTGATAGTGGCCTGAATATTATTGCAGCGAAAGGTCTGACGGATGCAGCAGTGCAAGTTGTTGCAGCAGTGGAGGGGAAATAATGTCCATTTTAATTGATAAAAACACCAAGGTTATCTGTCAGGGCTTCACCGGTAGCCAGGGGACTTTCCACTCCGAACAGGCGATCGCTTACGGTACGCAGATGGTTGGCGGCGTAACGCCAGGCAAAGGCGGCACCACGCATCTGGGTCTGCCAGTATTTAACACCGTGCGCGAAGCCGTAGAAGCAACCGGCGCAACCGCCTCTGTTATTTACGTTCCGGCACCGTTCTGCAAAGATTCCATTCTGGAAGCCATCGATGCAGGCATTAAGCTTATCATCACCATCACCGAAGGTATCCCGACGCTGGATATGCTGACCGTGAAGGTGAAACTGGACGAAGCAGGCGTGCGCATGATTGGCCCGAACTGCCCAGGCGTTATCACCCCGGGCGCGTGCAAAATCGGCATCCAGCCAGGCCACATTCATAAGCCGGGCAAAGTGGGCATCGTTTCCCGCTCTGGTACCCTGACTTATGAAGCCGTTAAACAGACTACTGACTACGGCTTCGGCCAGTCCACCTGTGTGGGCATCGGCGGCGACCCGATCCCGGGTTCTAACTTCATCGATATCCTGAAAATGTTCCAGGAAGATCCGCAGACTGAAGCGATCGTCATGATCGGTGAGATCGGCGGTAGCGCGGAAGAAGAAGCGGCGGCGTACATTAAAGATCACGTCACCAAACCGGTTGTCGGCTATATCGCGGGCGTTACCGCGCCGAAAGGCAAACGTATGGGCCATGCTGGCGCCATCATTGCGGGCGGCAAAGGCACGGCAGACGAGAAGTTTGCTGCACTGGAAGCGGCTGGCGTTCGTACCGTTCGCAGCCTGGCCGATATCGGCGAAGCCCTGAAAGTAGTACTGGGATAAAAATCCTCTCCGCTCCCCGGTAAGCTTCGAGAAATATGAAGCAGGGGAGCCTTATATGTTCGATTTCGACATGGTTGGCCATCTTATGATGGCCTTTTTTAATGGCGGCGTCTGGCTACCAACGTAAAGCGGTAGTCGTCGCTATTAAATACATTCCGGCTATATTCAAAGATTTGTCCATCTTGTAGAAAACCACGTGATATTTTTTCCAGTATCGGTTTTGTTGGGTCGATGTTCAGGATCCCGGCAATCTCATCTGTTGGCATAATCGGCACAATTTCTTGTTCGCTGCGATCGATGACCTGCTTTTTGATCTCTTCAATAAAATGGTACTTAGACCCTTCCATCACAGACCAGGTCAGGTCTGGAAAGAGTGATAATGGCATCCATGTTTCTTCCATGGCGACCGGTTTACGTTTGATAAAGCGCACACGCTTCACATGCCAGATTTTATCATCTGTTTTGAGTTGCAATTGCGAAGCCAGTGATTCATCCGCACCAATGACTTCAAAAACATGCACTTCGCTGTGGGTCGTCACCTGACGGTCGGCCAGTTTCTCATCGAAGCCGGTGAGTTGATAAATATCGTAATTCACTCGCTCCTCTTTCACGTAGCTTCCGCTGCCCTGAATACTTTCAATCACCTTTTGCTCGGTAAGCTGTTTAAGCGCCTGACGCACCGTTACCCGGCTCACGCCATATTCTGTCTGAAGCGCGGCTTCTGTGGGCAGGGCATCTCCCGCTTTTAACTCGCCGCGCTCAATTCGCAGGCGTATGGCATCGGCAATCTGCCTGTAGAGGGGTTTTTTACTCATGATCATTCAGCCCAAGGATGTATCAGAAAAATAATACGATTCTGGCTCATTATGCGCGGTTAGCGGGAATAGTAAATAAGACAAATTAAATACAAATTTTGTGTGTTAAGTGAAATTGATCACGTAAAGGTATTAAATTCCTGGGCAAAATGCATGTTTTCTGCGCAACGAGGCGCAGATTTCATAGCAGAGGATGGAACGTGATGAATCTGATGGCGTTGACACACCCCAGTGCAATTTGCCTGAACGCCCGGTTTAACAGCCGGGATGAGGCCATTTGCGAACTGGCGAAGCGGCTGGCTGAGCTGGGTAAAATTGATGATCTCCAAACGTATTTACAGGAAGTCTTTCATCGAGAGAGCATCGGGCCGACCGCGCTGGGTGAAGGTCTGGCGGTGCCGCATGGTAAAAGCGCTGCGGTAAAAGAAGCGGCCTTCGCCGTAGCGACCTTAATCGAGCCATTACAGTGGGAAGGCGTAGACGGCCCGGAGAGCGTTGAGCTTATTTTTCTGCTGGCGATTCCGCCATCAGAGGCGGGCTCGACGCATATTGAGATCCTCACCCAGCTTACCAGTGCGTTGGTTGATGATGATGTGCGGGCGGCGGTGATGAATGCGACGACGCCGCAGGCGTTATTGTCAGCACTTTCCCTGACCACGCCTGAGAAGACGTCATCCCTGTCAGACGACACGCCTTTGATTGTCTGCGTGACAGCCTGCCCGGCGGGCATTGCGCACACCTATATGGCGGCGGAGTATCTGGAAAAGGCCGGGCATAAACTGGGTGTGCGCGTGGTGGTTGAAAAGCAGGGGGCGAACGGGATTGAAGGGCGACTGACGCCCGAGCAACTGTCAACGGCGCAGGCGGCGATTTTTGCGGCTGAAGTTGCGATTAAAGATGTTGAGCGATTTCGCGCTATTCCCTCGTTAAGCGTACCGGTTGCCGAGCCGATTAAGCATGCGGAAAAGCTGATAAATCAGGCGCTGGCGTTAGAACCGGTCGATGAAAAACGAGCGACGGTCGTTCAGGAGACGACCCGGCACGATGTTAAAACGGAATTAAAACAGGCTCTGCTCAGTGGCATCTCTTTTGCCGTACCGTTGATTGTGGCGGGTGGCACCGTTCTGGCCGTGGCGGTGTTGCTCGCACAAATGTTTGATTTACAGCATCTCTTCGACCAGGAGAACTCGTGGTTATGGCTCTACCGCAAACTCGGGGGCGGCCTGCTCGGCATTCTGATGGTACCCGTTTTGGCTGCCTATACCGCTTATTCCCTCGCCGATAAACCCGCGCTGGCGCCCGGTTTTGCCGCAGGTCTTGCTGCCAACATGATTGGTTCAGGGTTTTTAGGGGCGATTGCCGGGGGGTTGATCGCAGGTTATCTGATGCGTTGGGTGAAAAATCACATCCGCCTGAGCAGTCGTTTTAACGGCTTTCTGACGTTCTATCTCTACCCGGTCATCGGCACGCTGGCTGCGGGTAGCCTGATGCTATTTGTTATCGGTGAGCCTGTTGCCTGGATCAACAGCAGCCTTACAGCCTGGTTGAATGGTCTCTCTGGCAGTAATGCGTTGGTACTGGGTGCCATCCTTGGTTTTATGTGTTCATTTGACCTCGGGGGGCCGGTAAATAAAGCCGCTTATGCCTTCTGTCTCGGGGCGATGGCAAATGGTGTGTATGGCCCGTACGCCATCTTCGCATCGGTCAAAATGGTCTCCGCCTTTACCGTTACCGCATCCACGATGATCGCGCCACGGCAGTTCAAATCGTTTGAGATCGAAACGGGAAAATCGACATGGCTTTTGGGCCTGGCGGGTATCACCGAAGGGGCGATCCCCATGGCGATTGAAGATCCGCTGCGGGTGATCGGCTCATTTGTGATCGGTTCAATGGCGACGGGCGCGATCGTCGGCGCGATGAACATTGGCCTGCAAACGCCTGGCGCAGGCATCTTTTCTCTCTTTTTATTACAGGATGGCGGACTGGGCCGGGTCCTGGCGGCAGGCGGCTGGTTTGGCGCGGCGCTGGTAGGAACAGCCATTTCAACCTGCATTCTGGTGCTGTGGCGACGTCAGGCAATTCAGGCCGGCGCCTACAGTACACAATCCATTGATTAATAATTAATTCATTCAGGAAACGAAGATGAAAGCTGTATCTCGCGTTCACATTACGCCGCACATGCATTGGGACAGAGAGTGGTACTTCACCACCGAAGAGTCGCGGATTTTACTGGTTAACAATATGGCGGAGATTCTGGACCGCCTGGAACAGGATGACGCATACAAATATTACGTGCTGGACGGGCAGACAGCGATTCTCGAAGATTACTTCGCTGTGGTGCCGGAAAACCGCGAGCGTGTCAAAGCGCTGGTTCAGGCGGGCAAACTGATTATTGGCCCCTGGTACACGCAGACCGACACAACCGTTGTCGCCGGGGAGTCCATCGTCCGTAACCTGATGTACGGGATGCGCGACTGCATGGCGTTTGGCGAGCCGATGAAAATTGGTTATCTGCCTGATTCGTTTGGTATGTCCGGTCAACTGCCGCATATCTATAACGGTTTTGGAATTACGCGTGCCATGTTCTGGCGAGGCTGCTCTGAGCGTCACGGCACCGGTAAAACCGAGTTTCTCTGGCAAAGTCAGGATGGTAGCGAAGTGGTGGCACAGGTGCTGCCGCTGGGTTACGCCATTGGTAAGTACTTACCTGATGATGAGGCTGGGCTGCGTAAGCGTCTGGATAGCTACTTTTCGGTGCTGGAAAACGCCTCAATCACCAAAGAGATTCTGCTGCCTAACGGCCACGACCAGATGCCACTACAGCAAAATATCTTTGCGGTGATGGACAAACTGCGGGAAATCTACCCGCAACGTGAATTTGTGATGAGCCGTTTTGAAACGGTTTTTGAACGTATCGAAGCGCAACGCGAGAAGCTGGCGACGCTGAAAGGTGAGTTCAACGACGGTAAATATATGCGCGTGCATCGCACCATTGGCTCGACGCGCATGGATATCAAAATTGCGCATGCGCGCATTGAAAACAAAATCGTCAATGTCCTCGAGCCGCTCGCCACGATTGCCTGGTCGCTGGGCTTTGACTATCACCATGGCCTGCTGGAGAAAATGTGGAAAGCGATCCTCAAAAATCACGCCCACGACAGTATTGGCTGCTGCTGTAGCGATAAAGTCCATCAGGAGATAGCCGCGCGTTTTTGGCTGGCGGAAGATATGGCGGATAACCTGATTCGTTTTTATCTGCGAAAAATTGTCGACAACATGCCCGCCTGCGAACACGACCGGCTGGGGTTGTTCAACCTGATGCCATGGCCGCGCGACGAAGTTTTCGATACCACGATTCGTCTGCGCGCAAGCCGGTTCCGGCTGGTGGATGAGCAGGGTGAGGCGGTGCCGTACTTTATTCGCGCCAGCCGCGAAATCGACCCTGGCTTGATTGACAGGCAGATTGTCCACTACGGGAATTATGAGCCGTTTATGGAGTATGACATCCAACTGCGGCGGGTGCTCCCGGCGATGGGGTACGTTTCGCTGCGGGTGATTGCAGGCGAGACGGGTGAGGTGAAAAACGTCTCTAGTGCGGCGAGTCCGATGCTGGAAAATGCAGCATGGCGTATCTCGCTCAATGCCGACGGTACGCTCCGAATGGAAGATAAAGAGAGCGGGCTGGTCTACGACCGGGCGCTGGAGTTCGAAGAGAGCGGTGATGATGGCGATGAATACGATTATTCTCCGCCGAGAGAAGATTGGATATTAACGTCTGCTGCATATCCACATGCGGTAGAGATCGTGGAGGAAGGCTGGCGCAGCAAAATGATTCTACGCAGTACGCTCGCCGTTCCACTCAATTTGGCCGAGCGCGCCGCCCGCAAGCGTAGCGGGTATGTTGAAATTGAAACCACCATTATGCTGAGCGACAACAGCAAGCGTGTTAATTTTGACCTGCAGATTATTAATCAGGCCGATGATCATCGTCTGCGTGTTCGGTTGCCTGTGCCGTATCGCGCGCAAACGGTGCTCACTGATACCCAGTTTGGTTCAATGGTGCGGCCGGTCACGGACGAGGCCATGCGTCAGTGGCAGCAGGAAGGCTGGAAAGAAGCCCCGATTCCAGTGTGGAATTTCCTTAATTACGCGGCGTTACAGCACGGGGTTAACGGTATCGCACTGTTCAGTGAAGGGCTGCGGGAGGTGGAAATTATCGGTGAAGAGAACAGCGCTTTCGCGTTAACGCTAATGCGTGGCGTAGGGCTGCTGGGTAAAGAGGATCTGCTTTTGCGTCCTGGCCGACCTTCGGGCATAAAAATGGCAGTGCCAGATTCGCAATTGCGCGGCACGTTGCAATGCCGCTTCAGCCTGTGGCCATATAGCGGGACACCGCTGAATGCGGGGGTGGCGCAGCAGGCGCGTAGCTGGCTTACGCCCGTGCAGTGCTATAACAAAATACCGTGGGATGCGATGAAACTTAATCGCGCGGCCATGACTGTGCCGGAGCACTATAGCCTTCTCACGCTCTCGTCCGTAGGCTGTGCACTCAGCGCGTTGAAGAAAGCGGAAGACAGGCCAGAACTGATTATTCGGCTCTATAATCCGTCAGCGACAGAGTCCACCGATGCGCAGGTTGCCTTCAATCACCATCAGGTGGCGAGCGTTGAAACGGGGATGGATGAACAGGCGCTGGCAGGCGCAAACCGGGGAGATGTTAGTCAGGCAAGCGTGCGGTTTCTTCCTTGCCAGTCGCGTACCTTTAGCGTGTCGCTCATAAAATAAGTTTGAAGAGAGGCAAACATCGGCCTGACCGAATTTGCCTCTTTTTTGAATAATAAAGTTGTGGTGTTAATTTTGTCTGTATTTCAAGTGAATAAAATGTGATTATTCAAAAAAGGTTCAGGTTTCCTGGCAAAATACTGTGAGTCGGCTAACATTAACTATTCTGTATCACTTCATTTTTTTAAAACTATTCCGCCGTTAAAAACTCTCGCCTCTTTTTTCGCATTACCCCACTATGAAAATTTCCCGAGATATTTTTTAAACATATCTGTAACATTCGTTTCACTGATCACATCTAATAAAAACATAATTAACAAATATAAATAAAATTGATTTATATCAATGCGTAAAAACTGGATATGCACCATAAAAGTGGTTAAATTGTCCTGGATCAAAGTGGCTGCAACCCGCCTGATTAGCTATAAATTGATCACCGTCGAAAATCGTAAATCTAATACAATAAAAACCTGTTTATTGTAAGGATATTACAGAGTAATATATTTTAGGGATCAATTGAGTTGTTTTTTAACGTATTTGTAACCTTTGCTCACGACTGATATCGGCTAACGCGAACGGTCAGCAGTGGGGGAGGGCGCAAATAAATTTGTATTGGGGCATGTGTATGAACCCTGTCCGCAGGTTCATTCTCGGAGTCTTCATGCGATGAGCAAGGAGTCATGATGTTAGATATAGTCGAACTGTCGCGCTTACAGTTTGCCTTGACCGCGATGTACCACTTCCTTTTTGTGCCACTGACGCTCGGTATGGCGTTCCTGCTGGCCATCATGGAAACGGTCTACGTCCTTTCCGGCAAACAGATTTATAAAGATATGACCAAGTTCTGGGGCAAGTTGTTTGGTATCAACTTCGCACTGGGCGTGGCCACCGGCCTGACCATGGAGTTCCAGTTCGGGACTAACTGGTCTTACTACTCCCACTACGTGGGCGATATCTTCGGTGCACCGCTGGCCATTGAAGGTCTGATGGCCTTCTTCCTCGAATCCACCTTTGTAGGTCTGTTCTTCTTCGGTTGGGATCGCCTGGGTAAAGTGCAACACATGGCGGTAACCTGGCTGGTGGCGTTGGGTTCAAACCTGTCCGCGCTGTGGATCCTGGTGGCAAACGGTTGGATGCAAAACCCAATCGCGTCGGACTTCAACTTTGAAACCATGCGTATGGAGATGGTGAGCTTCTCCGAGCTGGTACTGAACCCGGTAGCCCAGGTGAAATTCGTTCACACCGTGGCATCAGGTTACGTCACCGGCGCGATGTTCGTGCTCGCAATCAGTTCCTGGTACATGCTCAAAGGTCGTGACTTCGCGTTTGCTAAGCGCTCTTTTGCTATCGCAGCAAGCTTTGGTATGGCGGCAATTCTTTCCGTTATCGTTCTGGGTGATGAATCCGGCTACGAAATGGGCGACGTGCAGAAAACCAAACTGGCGGCCATCGAAGCAGAATGGGAAACCCAGCCTGCGCCGGCGTCGTTCACGCTGTTTGGTATTCCTGACCAGGATAAGCAGGAAAACCATCTTTCGATTCAAATTCCTTACGCGCTGGGCATCATCGCGACCCGTTCTGTTGATAAACAGGTTACCGGTCTTAAAGAACTGATGGTGCAGCACGAAGAGCGTATCCGTAACGGGATGAAAGCCTACTCGCTGCTCGAACAGCTGCGTTCCGGCGCAACCGATCCGGCTGTGCGTGAACAGTTTAACGATGTGAAGAAAGATCTGGGCTATGGCCTGCTGCTGAAACGCTATACGCCGAACGTGGCGGATGCGACAGAAGAGCAGATCGCCAAAGCGACCAAAGACTCTATCCCACGTGTCGCGCCGCTGTACTTTGCCTTCCGTATCATGGTGGCGTGCGGTGTGCTGATGCTGCTGATTATCGGTGCCTCCTTCTGGACCGTGATTCGTAACCGCATCGGTGAGAAAAAATGGCTGCTGCGTGCGGCGTTCTACGGTTTACCGCTGCCATGGATTGCTGTGGAAGCGGGCTGGTTTGTCGCCGAGTATGGCCGTCAACCGTGGGCAATTGGTGAAGTATTGCCAACCGCTGTGGCGAACTCTTCGCTGACAGCAGGCGATCTTATCTTCTCAATGGTGCTGATTTGCGGTCTTTACACGCTGTTCCTCGTGGCCGAACTGTTCCTGATGTTCAAGTTCGCACGCAAAGGGCCAAGCAGCCTGAAAACCGGTCGCTATCACTTTGAGCAGTCCACCGCGACTACTCAGCCGGCACGCTAAGACAGGAGTCGTCAAATGATCGATTATGAAGTATTGCGTTTTATCTGGTGGCTGCTAATCGGCATCTTGCTGATTGGTTTCGCAGTCGCTGACGGCTTCGACATGGGGGTGGGCATGCTCACCCGTTTCCTCGGTCGTAATGACACCGAGCGTCGAATCATGATCAACTCCATCGCGCCACACTGGGACGGAAACCAGGTATGGCTCATCACTGCCGGCGGCGCGCTGTTTGCCGCCTGGCCGATGGTGTACGCTGCGGCGTTCTCCGGCTTCTATGTCGCGATGATTCTGGTGCTGGCGTCTTTATTCTTCCGTCCGGTGGGCTTTGACTACCGTTCGAAAATTGAAGACACCCGCTGGCGCAACATGTGGGACTGGGGCATCTTCGTGGGGAGCTTCGTTCCACCGCTGGTGATTGGCGTGGCCTTCGGTAACCTGCTGCAGGGCGTACCGTTCCACATTGATGAGTATCTGCGTCTTTACTACACCGGTAACTTCTTCCAGTTGCTGAACCCGTTTGGCCTGCTGGCAGGTGTGGTGAGCGTGGGGATGATCCTGACGCAGGGCGCAACCTACCTGCAAATGCGTACGGTTGGCGAACTGCATCTGCGTACCCGCACCACCTCTCAGGTGGCGGCACTGGTCACACTGGTGTGCTTCGCACTGGCAGGCGTTTGGGTCTACTACGGCATCGATGGCTACGTGGTGAAATCGGTTATGGATCACACAGCCGCCTCCAACCCGCTGACTAAAGAAGTCGCACATGAAGCGGGCGCATGGATGACCAACTTCAACAACATGCCGGCGCTGTGGGCGATTCCGGTACTGGGTGTGGTGCTTCCGCTGCTGACTATCCTGATGACGCGTCTGGATAAAGGGGCATGGGCGTTCCTGTTCTCCTCACTGACGCTGGCGTGCATCATCCTGACCGCCGGTATTGCCATGTTCCCGTTCATCATGCCGTCCAGCACGATGTTTAACGCGAGCCTGACCATGTGGGATGCAACGTCCAGCCAGCTGACGCTGAGCGTGATGACCTATGTCGCGGCGGTGTTCGTTCCAATCATTCTGCTGTACACCACCTGGTGCTACTGGAAAATGTTTGGTCGTATCACCAAAGAAGACATTGAACGCAACACCCACTCTCTGTACTAAGTAAGGAGCTTAAAATGTGGTATTTCGCATGGATTTTAGGAACGCTTCTTGCCTGTGCCTTTGGGATAATCACTGCGCTGGCGCTGGAACACGTCGAAGCGACCAAAGCAGGTGAAGAAAAATAGTGATGAAAATTATCGCAACGCTGTACGCGATAATGGATAAGCGCCCCCTGAGGGCGCTTTCCCTTGTTATGGCCCTGCTGCTGGCAGGTTGCATCTTCTGGGACCCGACGCGTTTCGCGGCGAAGACCAGCGAGCTTGAAATCTGGCACGGTTTTCTGCTGATGTGGGCCGTTTGTGCAGGCGTCATTCATGGCGTGGGTTTTCGTCCTCGCGCACTCCACTGGCAAGGGATTTTCTGCCCGCTTATCGCCGATTTAGTCCTTCTTGCAGGTCTGATTTTTTTCTTCCTGTAACCAGGAAACATCCGCAAATATTTATGGGCTTGCAATAGCCCATAAAAATTTACTCTCCGTTTACCTCACCCCATTCCAAACCACGATTACCGCGCGTATAGTAGCGAAGTTCAAAAGCTCAAAATTTTTTGCATTACCGGGATGTAAAGTGAATACAACGCTATATACAACGTCATTCGTGCTGCATCATGGCGGCAAATTCGCGAATCCCCGAGAGCTTACGTCTGTAAGTGAGCGGGGTGAGGGATGCAGCCAACGAAGAGGCAGTACGAATGAATAAGTATATATTTCGATGGCCGGTTCGGGTCTATTATGAAGACACCGACGCCGGTGGTGTGGTTTATCACGCCAGCTATGTCGCTTTCTATGAGAGAGCACGCACAGAGATGCTGCGTCATCATCATTTCAGCCAGCAAGTGTTGCTGGAAGAGCGCGTCGCGTTTGTGGTGCGTAAAATGACGCTGGAGTATTTTGCGCCGGCAAGGCTCGACGATATGCTCGAAGTCCAGACGGAAATTACATCAATGCGCGGCACGTCACTCGTGTTCACGCAGCGGATTGTCAACGCTGAGAATAAAGTGCTGAACGAAGCTGAAGTACTGATTGTCTGTGTTGATCCACTCATCATGAAGCCTCGTGCGCTTCCCAAGTCTATTGTCGCGGAGTTTAAGCAGTGACTGACATGAATATCCTTGATTTGTTCCTGAAGGCGAGCCTTCTGGTTAAACTTATCATGTTGATTTTGATTGGTTTTTCAATCGCATCCTGGGCCATCATCATCCAGCGGACCCGTATTCTTAACGCGGCAGCGCGTGAAGCTGAAACGTTTGAGGATAAATTCTGGTCCGGAATCGAACTCTCTCGCCTCTATCAGGAGAGCCAGGGACGCCGCGATAGTCTGGCCGGTTCAGAACAAATCTTCTACAGCGGGTTCAAAGAGTTTGCCCGTCTGCACCGTGCAAACAGTCATGCGCCGGAAGCCGTGGTTGAAGGCGCGTCGCGTGCGATGCGTATCTCCATGAACCGTGAACTGGAAACGCTGGAAACGCATATTCCGTTCCTTGGCACCGTCGGCTCCATCAGCCCGTACATCGGTCTGTTCGGTACCGTTTGGGGGATCATGCACGCCTTTATCGCGCTGGGCGCGGTGAAACAGGCAACGCTGCAAATGGTTGCGCCGGGTATCGCAGAAGCGTTGATCGCCACGGCGATTGGCCTGTTTGCCGCAATCCCTGCGGTTATGGCTTACAACCGTCTGAACCAGCGCGTTAACAAACTGGAGCTGAACTACGACAACTTTATGGAAGAGTTCACCGCCATTCTGCACCGTCAGGCGTTTACCGTTAGCGAGAGCAACAAGGGGTAAGCCATGGCCAGAGCACGTGGACGCGGACGTCGCGAACTGAAGTCCGAAATTAACATCGTTCCGCTGCTGGATGTGTTGTTAGTGCTGTTGCTGATCTTTATGGCGACAGCGCCGATCATCACGCAGAGCGTGGAGGTTGATCTGCCGGATGCAACCGAATCGCAGGCCGTTAGCAGCAACGATGATCCACCGGTGATCATCGAAGTTTCGGGAGTGGGGCAGTACAGCGTAGTGGTTGAAAAGGATCGCTCCGATCAACTGCCGCCAGAGCAGGTTATCGCGGAAGCGAAAAGCCGCCTGCAGGCCAATCCGAAAACGGTCTTCTTAATTGGGGGCGCGAAAGACGTGCCTTACGATGAAATAATTAAAGCGCTAAACCTGTTACACAGCGCCGGTGTGAAATCTGTCGGGTTGATGACCCAACCGATTTAATCACCAGCATGTCACCTGAATCAGACGATTGCAGGTCTAAAAGGGCCTGCAATTTACTTTCAGGATAACGGGCGAACAGTTTTTGGGAACCGAGAGTGTCAAAGGCAACCGAACAAAACGACAAGCTTAAACGGGCGATAATTATTTCAGCAGTGCTGCACGTCATTCTGTTTGCAGCACTGATCTGGAGTTCGTTCGACGAGCATATAGATGCTTCTGCCGGTGGCGGAGGCGGTTCGTCTATCGACGCCGTAATGGTCGATCCTGGTGCGGTGGTTGAGAATTATAACCAGCAGCAGGCCAGCGCTAAACGTGCAGAACAGCGTAATAAAAAGGCTGAAGAAGCAGCGAAGAAAGCGCAGGAACAAAAAGAGGCTGCTGAGAAAGCGGCGGCAGAAGCGAAAGAAAAAGCGGCTGCCGAAGCAAAAGAAGCAGCCAAAGAGGCTGCAGAGGCGGCGAAGAAAGCCGAAGCTGACGCTAAACAACAGGCGGAAGAAGCCGCGAAAGCAGCGGCAGATGCAGCGAAAAAAGCGGAGGCAGAGGCTGCAAAAGCGGCAGCGGATGCGCAGAAGCAGGCTAAGGCAGAAGCCGCGAAGAAAGCGGCTGCCGATGCGAAGAAAGTTGCCGATGCAGAAGCCGCTAAAGCTGCCGCAGCGGCGAAGAAACAAGCCGAAGCTGAAGCCACAAAAGCAGCAGAAGCAGCGAAAAAAGCGGAAGCGGACGCGGCGAAGAAAGCGCAGGCAGAAGCAGCGAAAAAAGCCGCTTCTGAGAAGGCCGCTGCCGAGAAAGCTGCCGCCGCAGAAAAAGCCGCCGCCGAGAAAGCTGCTGCAGCGGCTGAAAAAGCGGCTGCAGATAAGAAAGCGGCCGCGGAAAAGGCTGCAGCAGATAAGAAAGCCGCAGCTGACAAGGCTGCTGCAGACAAGAAAGCTGCCGCCGCAAAAGCCGCTGCTGATAAGAAAGCGGCTGCTGAGAAAGCGGCTGCTGCTTCCGGTGTTGATGACCTGCTGGGCGATCTCAGTTCAGGTAAGAATGCACCGAAAGCGGGCGGTGGAGCGAAAGGAAACGGTCAACCAGCGAAAGATAGTGGTACAAGTGGTGCAAATGGCGGCGCATCTGGCGCTGATATCAGTGCTTACGCCTCTCAAATTCGTAATGCGATACAGAGCCGTCTGTATGGTGCTGATTTGTATGCAGGTAAAACTTGTGTACTACATATCAAGTTAGCACCCGATGGGCTGTTACTGGATGTGACCGAAGAGGGCGGCGATCCGGCATTGTGCCAGGCTGCGCTCACGGCTGCGAAAACAGCCAGAATTCCTAAACCGCCTAGCCAGGCTGTTTATGAAAAAGTAAAAGATGCCAAACTGGACTTTAAACTGTAATAACAACCCCTGAGAAATCGTGGGAAACAGTCTAAGGTTGAGACAGAGTTCTGGTAGTTTTGTGTATTTGAGTTTGTTAACATTCTGCTAAATTATCGTGGGCTATCCGCCTGGGTAAGGGAGATATGATGAAGCAGGCATTACGAGTAGCATTTGGTTTCTTAATGCTGTGGGCAGCTGTGCTGCACGCAGAAGTACGTATCGAGATTACCCAAGGGGTGGATTCGGCGCGTCCTATTGGCGTGGTTCCGTTCCAGTGGGCAGGCCCTGGCGCCGCGCCTGAAGATGTCGGCGGTATCGTCGGCGCTGACCTGCGTAACAGCGGTAAATTTAACCCGTTAGACCGAGCCAAACTGCCACAGCAGCCTGGCACCGCGCAGGACGTTCAACCTGCGGCATGGTCTGCGCTGGGTATTGACGCGGTTGTCGTCGGCCAGGTCTCACCTAACGCTGATGGCAGCTATACTGTTGCCTATCAGTTAGTTGATACCGGCGGTGCGCCGGGTACCGTTCTGGCGCAGAACTCCTACAAAGTGAACAAGCAATGGCTGCGTTATGCGGGCCATACTGCCAGTGACGAAGTGTTTGAGAAGCTGACCGGTATTAAAGGTGCGTTCCGTACTCGTATCGCTTATGTCGTGCAGACTAACGGCGGTCAGTTCCCGTATGAACTGCGCGTATCTGACTACGATGGCTACAACCAGTTCGTGGTTCACCGTTCTTCGCAGCCGCTGATGTCACCGGCGTGGTCTCCGGACGGTTCTAAACTGGCTTACGTTACCTTCGAAAGCGGCCGTTCAGCGCTGGTTATTCAGACGCTGTCTAACGGTGCGGTACGTCAGGTTGCGTCGTTCCCGCGTCACAACGGTGCGCCAGCGTTCTCACCGGATGGCAGCAAACTGGCGTTTGCCCTGTCTAAAACCGGTAGCCTGAACCTGTACGTGATGGATATCGGCTCTGGCCAGATCCGTCAGGTAACCGACGGTCGCAGTAATAACACCGAACCAACCTGGTTCCCGGACAGCCAGAATCTGGCCTTTACCTCTGACCAGGCCGGTCGTCCGCAGGTGTATAAAGTGAATGTTAACGGCGGTGCGCCGCAGCGTATTACCTGGGAAGGTTCTCAGAACCAGGACGCGGATGTGAGCAGCGACGGTAAGTTTATGGTAATGGTCAGCTCCAATAGTGGTCAGCAGCACATTGCCAAACAAGATCTGGTAGCGGGTGGCGTACAAGTATTGTCGTCAACGTTCCTGGACGAAACGCCAAGTCTGGCACCTAACGGCACTATGGTAATCTACAGCTCTTCTCAAGGGATGGGATCCGTGCTGAATCTGGTTTCTACAGATGGGCGTTTCAAAGCGCGTCTTCCGGCAACTGATGGACAGGTAAAATTCCCTGCCTGGTCGCCGTATCTGTAATAATAAATAATTGAATTATTAAAGGAATCAAAGAAATGCAACTGAACAAAGTGCTGAAAGGACTGATGCTGGCTCTGCCGGTAATGGCGATCGCGGCGTGTTCTTCTAACAAGAATGCAAGCAACGATGGCAGCGAAGGCGGCATGCTGAACGGCGCTGGCACAGGTATGGACGCAAACGGCAGCGGCAATATGTCCTCCGAAGAGCAGGCTCGTCTGCAGATGCAACAGCTGCAGCAGAACAACATCGTATACTTCGATCTGGACAAATACGATATCCGTTCTGACTTCGCTGCAATGCTGGATGCACACGCTAACTTCCTGCGTAGCAACCCGTCTTACAAAGTCACCGTAGAAGGTCACGCGGACGAACGTGGTACGCCTGAGTACAACATCTCCCTGGGCGAACGTCGTGCTAACGCTGTTAAAATGTACCTGCAGGGTAAAGGCGTTTCTGCTGACCAGATCTCCATCGTTTCTTACGGTAAAGAAAAACCTGCAGTACTGGGTCATGACGAAGCGGCTTACTCCAAAAACCGTCGTGCCGTACTGGTTTACTAAGAGAATTGCATGAGCAGTAACTTCAGACATCACATGTTGAGTCTGTCGTTACTGGTTGGCATAGCGGCCCCCTGGGCCGCTAATGCTCAGGCGCCAATCAGTAGTGTCGGCTCAGGCTCGGTCGAAGACCGCGTCACTTCCCTTGAGCGTATTTCTAATGCTCACAGTCAACTTTTGACTCAACTCCAGCAACAACTCTCTGATAACCAATCTGATATCGACTCCCTGCGTGGTCAAATCCAGGAAAGTCAGTACCAGATGAACCAGATTGTTGAGCGCCAGAAGCAGATCCTGCTGCAAATGGACAGTCTGACGAGCGGCGGCGCTGGCACACAGACGCAGCAGGCGTCCGGTGACCAGAGCGGTAGTTCTACGGCGGCACCAGCTGCCAGCGCTGCGGCCTCGGGTGTGCCAGTACAAACGGGTGACGCGAATACGGACTACAACGCAGCGATTGCACTGGTGAAAGATTCCTCTCGCCAGGACGACGCAATGGCGGCGTTTCAGAACTTCGTCAAAAAATATCCTGATTCAACGTATCAGCCGAATGCCAATTACTGGCTCGGTCAGTTGAATTACAACAAGGGTAAAAAAGACGACGCGGCGTACTATTTCGCCTCCGTGGTGAAAAACTACCCGAAATCACCGAAAGCGGCTGACGCGATGTTTAAGGTCGGGGTGATCATGCAGGACAAAGGGGATACTGCGAAAGCGAAAGCAGTGTACCAGCAGGTGGTTGCGAAGTACCCAGGCACCGATGGGGCCAAACAGGCTCAGAAACGCCTTAGTGGGATGTAATGCCTGAAGCATGACCAGGAATCGCGTTATTTCTGGTCATGCCGCATGAAACATAAGCACTTAAGTGATCTTCGTCGAAATATTTGTTGCGCTCAATTCTGAAATCAGTAATATATGCCGCCGTTGCAACGGGATATTAAACATCTCGAAAACAACGTAAAAGTGGGTCGTTAGCTCAGTTGGTAGAGCAGTTGACTTTTAATCAATTGGTCGCAGGTTCGAATCCTGCACGACCCACCAATCGTTCTGGTGGAAGCGGTAGTAAAACGTGAAGGATAACGTTGCGTCAGCAACGGCCCGTAGGGCGAGGCGAAGCCGAGTCATCCTGCACGACCCACCACTTAAAGCAGTATCCAGCGTAGTATCGGGTGATTAGCTCAGCTGGGAGAGCACCTCCCTTACAAGGAGGGGGTCGGCGGTTCGATCCCGTCATCACCCACCACCGGGTCGTTAGCTCAGTTGGTAGAGCAGTTGACTTTTAATCAATTGGTCGCAGGTTCGAATCCTGCACGACCCACCACTTTAACATCGAATGATGATGTTAACCGTGAAGGATAACGTTGCGTAGCAACGGCCCGTAGGGCGAGGCGAAGCCGAGTCATCCTGCACGACCCACCATCATTTCAGGTGGGTTTGGTGGAAGTAGTTTGTAGTATCCAGCGCAGTATCGGGTGATTAGCTCAGCTGGGAGAGCACCTCCCTTACAAGGAGGGGGTCGGCGGTTCGATCCCGTCATCACCCACCACTCGGGTCGTTAGCTCAGTTGGTAGAGCAGTTGACTTTTAATCAATTGGTCGCAGGTTCGAATCCTGCACGACCCACCAATTTTAAATTGGTAACCGAGTAAAAATCTTTCAGGCAACACCCGAATGGGTCGTTAGCTCAGTTGGTAGAGCAGTTGACTTTTAATCAATTGGTCGCAGGTTCGAATCCTGCACGACCCACCATCCTGAATGATTAAAGAGTAAAATCCCGCAAGGGGTCGTTAGCTCAGTTGGTAGAGCAGTTGACTTTTAATCAATTGGTCGCAGGTTCGAATCCTGCACGACCCACCAATGTAAAAAAGCGCCCTAAAGGCGCTTTTTTGCTATCTGCTGTTTATACGATTCGAACCTGCAGCAGGTTCGGTGTTGAGCGAAGCGAAACAACGGAGCCGCCTGCGGCGACGGCCCGAAGGGCGAGCGAAGCGAGTCATCCTGCACGACCCACCAATGTAAAAAAGCGCCCTAAAGGCGCTTTTTTGCTATCTGCGGTTTGAGAAATTGCCCGCGCCGGCCTTGTAGGTCGGGTAAGCGCAGCGCACCCGACACCGCACGCAATAAAATCCTCACGACTTTTCCCCTTATTTCAGCTATCTTGTTTAGCATATAAAACACCGGTGCCCGATTGATGCGTTTTATACGCCTGTTATCGGCAATTTCGTTAAGTCAGTAAAACGAGACAGCATGATGAGCGTGATGTTTGACCCAGAAGCCGCAATTTACCCCTTCCCGCCGAAGCCGGTGGCCCTCAGCGTGGATGAAAAGCAGTTCTACCGCGAAAAAATCAAACGCCTGCTGAAAGAACGCAACGCGGTGATGGTGGCGCATTACTACACCGATCCGGAAATTCAACAGCTGGCGGAAGAGACGGGGGGATGTATCTCTGACTCTCTGGAGATGGCGCGTTTTGGCGCAAAGCATCCGGCAACAACGTTACTGGTCGCAGGCGTACGTTTTATGGGCGAGACGGCGAAAATCCTCAGCCCTGAGAAAACCATTCTCATGCCCACACTGCACGCGGAGTGTTCGCTCGATCTTGGCTGCCCCATCGAAGAATTTAACGCATTCTGTGATGCGCACCCGGATCGCACTGTCGTGGTCTATGCCAATACTTCTGCCGCGGTGAAAGCGCGTGCGGACTGGGTGGTAACCTCCAGCATCGCAGTCGAACTCATTGAGCATCTCGATAGTTTAGGGGAAAAAATCATCTGGGCGCCGGATCGCCACCTTGGCAGTTATGTGCAGAAACAGACCGGTGCAGACGTACTGTGCTGGAAGGGCGCGTGTATCGTCCATGATGAATTCAAAACCCAGGCGCTGGCGCGCATGAAAGCGTTGTATCCCCAGGCGGCCATTCTGGTACACCCGGAGTCACCCCAGACGATTGTCGACATGGCTGATGCCGTAGGTTCAACCAGCCAGCTCATCAACGCCGCGAAAACGCTGCCGCACCCACAGCTGATAGTCGCTACCGACCGTGGGATTTTTTACAAGATGCAGCAGGCCGTACCGGAAAAAGAACTGCTGGAGGCGCCGACGGCGGGGGAAGGCGCCACGTGCCGCACCTGCGCACATTGCCCGTGGATGGCGATGAATGGTCTGAAAGCCATTGCTGAAGGGCTGGAGCAGGGCGGCGCTGCGCATGAAATCCATGTGGATGAGACGCTGCGTCAGGGCGCGCTGGTGCCGCTAAACCGCATGCTTGATTTTGCGGCTACACTTCGGGGATAGCGTGTTAACCCTCTGGAGATAAAATGGATTTCTTTAGTACGCAAAACATTCTGGTGCACATCCCTATTGGCGCGGGCGGTTACGATCTCTCGTGGATTGAAGCCGTCGGCACCGTAGCGGGGCTACTGTGTATCTGGCTGGCAAGCCTGGAAAGAATCGTGAACTACTTTTTCGGGCTGGTGAACGTCACTCTGTTCGCGATTATTTTCTTCCAGATTCAGCTCTATGCCAGCCTGCTGCTGCAACTCTTCTTCTTTGCGGCAAATATTTATGGCTGGTATGCCTGGTCGCGGCAAACGACTCAGCATGAAGCGGAACTGCAAATTCGCTGGCTACCGAAGCCGAAAGCTATCGGTTGGCTGGCAGCCTGTGTGGTGGCGATTGGCCTGATGACGATTTATATCGACCCGGTGTTTGCATTCCTGACGCGCGTGGCGGTGAACGTGATGCAGTTCTTTGGCCTGAACGTCACCCAGCCCACGCTGCAGCCTGACGCCTTCCCGTTCTGGGATTCCTGCATGATGGTGTTGTCGATTGTTGCGATGGTGCTGATGACACGCAAATACGTGGAGAACTGGCTGCTGTGGGTGATCATCAACGTGATCAGCGTGGTGATTTTTGCCTTGCAGGGCGTGTACGCCATGTCGCTGGAATACCTGATTTTGACCTTTATCGCGCTTAACGGTAGTCGACTGTGGATGAACAGCGCGCGTGAGCGAGGCTCTCGCGCGTTTTCTCATTAATGATGGTGATGATGCCCGTGTCCGGCTGTCGTCTCGTTGAGATGGCATTCCGGGCCGCTACAGGGCTGATACTCCATCTGGATGGTCGCGTGCTCAATCTGGTAGTGATGTTCAAGAAAGTGCTGGATGCGATCCAGAAGCGCATCATGATCGTGTGGCGGTACCACCTGAACATGCAGTGTCATAAGCGGCTTTTCTCCTACCAGCCAGACATGAACGTGGTGCACGTCGCGGACTTCGGGAATGGCCCGGCGCAGATCGCGTTTCAACGCCTGAACGTCCATCGTCCGCGGCGCGCCTTCCAGCAGTTCATTAACGCTCTCTTTCAGCAGCGACCACGCGCTACGCAGCACCAGGCACGAGACCAGCACGGACAGAATCGGATCGATAGGCGTCCATCCCGTCATCATAATCACCACCGCGGCCGCAATCGCGCCCACCGATCCCAGCAGATCGCCCATCACGTGTAGTGCCGCTGCGCGAACATTGAGGTTTTTCTCTTCGCTACCACGATGCAGGATCCAGAACGAAAGAATATTGGCAATCAAGCCCGCGACGGCAATGATCATCATGGTCGCCCCGGCGATGGGCTGCGGATGATAGAAGCGTTGAATCGCTTCCCAGACGATCAGGATGGTAATGACCAACAGTGCGATAGCGTTCACGAAGGCTGCGAGGGTTGTCAGGCGCAGCCAGCCAAACGTATGGCGGGCATTGGGCGGACGGCGTGCAAAGTGGACGGCCAGCAGCGCAAACAGCAGCGCGGCGGAGTCGGTCAGCATATGCCCGGCATCAGCCAGTAGCGCCAGCGAACCAGAAATGACCCCACCGATAGTTTCCACCACCATAAAACCAGCGGTGATAACAAACGCCAGCAGTAATCGGCGGGCGTTTTTGTCTTCGGGAAGGTGAGGGGAAGTGTGCGAGTGCGCCATAATGCCATCCGTTTTTTATGCTTTTGTTAACTGTATGACATCATACCTTTTTTGTGCCAACAAAATAAAAAGGAGAGCATAAGCTCTCCTGTTAGCAACGCGTATCAATACGTTACTGAGTGGTACCGTCCGTTTTGGTTTCAGCATCGTTATTGACGCCATTACCGGTTTCAACTTTCTTGTTAATATCCGGGCAGCGACCATCTTTGCACATGGAATTTTTGTGCACTTCATCTTTGGTCATGCCGTCATGACCGCTGGCCGACCCATTCTGGTGGAGCATAGTGCCGCCAGAGCCGGTGTTAATCTGGCTATTATCAACACCATTTGGTGCAACGTTTTCTTTTGCATCAGGGGCGACCTGCCCGGCGTCAGCGGCGGCATTCGCCTGACCATTATTACTTTGCGCGCCCGCATCGGCAGCCAGAGCCGCGCCGCTGGCGAGACTCAGGGTAGCGGTAAGAAGAAGTGTGGCCAGTTTAGTCGTTTTCATAAGGTGCTCCTGTTATGTATTCAGTACCGGATAGCATCTTCCGACGTACTTATGCCAGCGAGGGTGGCAGGCATGGTTAAAGATGTCGTCACAGGCGGATTAAGCCAGTAGAGAATCTCGAAAAAATAATAAAACAGAGTCTTTACAGTTAAAAATTGTAGGTTAGATCTCGTTATTCGCTACTTTCTGGCGTTTTTTAGGTTAATTCCAGGATTATTCTGCGCAAAGTGTAAAACCCAGTTTACACTTTCTGGTGAAAGATATAGATTGAGGGGATTGCATTCAATCATATAAGTATGGCAACACTGGAACGAACATGAATTATCAGAACGACGATTTACGTATTAAAGAGATCAACGAGTTATTGCCTCCGGTCGCACTCCTTGAGAAATTCCCCGCCACAGAAAACGCGGCTAATACGGTTTCCCGTGCGCGCAAAGCGATTCACAAAATCCTGAAAGGCAACGACGATCGTCTTCTGGTGGTGATTGGCCCGTGTTCTATTCACGATCCGTCCGCAGCGAAAGAGTACGCGTCACGCCTGCTGGCGCTGCGTGAAGAGCTGAATGATTCGCTCGAAATCGTTATGCGCGTCTATTTTGAAAAACCGCGCACCACGGTGGGCTGGAAGGGGCTGATTAACGATCCGCATATGGATCACAGTTATCAAATCAACGACGGCCTGCGCATCGCGCGTAAGTTGCTGCTTGATATCAACGATACGGGTCTGCCGGCAGCGGGTGAGTTTCTTGATATGATTACCCCGCAGTACCTGGCCGATTTAATGAGCTGGGGCGCAATTGGTGCGCGTACCACCGAATCTCAGGTGCACCGCGAACTGGCTTCTGGCCTTTCCTGCCCGGTCGGTTTCAAAAACGGTACCGATGGCACCATGAAAGTGGCCATTGACGCCATCAATGCCGCGGGGGCGCCGCACTGCTTCCTCTCGGTAACCAAATGGGGGCATTCCGCTATCGTTAACACCAGCGGTAACGGCGACTGTCACATCATCCTGCGCGGCGGCAAAGAGCCGAACTACAGCGCAGCTCACGTGGCCAGCGTCAAAGAATCGCTGAAAAAAGCCGATCTCCCTGCGCAAGTGATGATCGACTTCAGCCATGCTAACTCCAGCAAGCAGTTCAAAAAACAGATGGAAGTGGGTGCGGACGTCTGCCAGCAGATTGCGGGCGGCGAGCAGGCGATTATTGGCGTGATGATTGAAAGCCACCTTGTTGAAGGCAACCAGAACCCGGACAACGGCGAACCATTGGTTTACGGTAAAAGTATTACCGATGCCTGCATTGGCTGGGAAGATACTGAAACTATCCTGCGTCAACTGGCAGATGCGGTTAAAGCCCGTCGCGGTTAACCGATAAAATCTCCTCGAAACCGGCCTTGAGCCGGTT
Source organism: Pseudocitrobacter faecalis (assembly GCA_003315335.1). Taxonomy (GTDB): domain Bacteria; phylum Pseudomonadota; class Gammaproteobacteria; order Enterobacterales; family Enterobacteriaceae; genus Pseudocitrobacter; species Pseudocitrobacter faecalis. The sequence continues at coordinate 329,826 of QNRL01000002.1, read as the reverse complement.
TTTTTGTGCTCGAAATATTATAACCATGAATGGTTAGTGAGCTAATTGTGCTATTTCAGTGTGATCTTGATCATAAATATTTGTTTCCCTCGATCGTAATATAGAGCTTTATATAACGACTAGTGATACATGAAAACTCAAATAACACTTGCTGCGCTTCTGCCAGCATTAGCGTCTTTGGCACCGCTTCACGCGCATGCCGCGTCCAGTTCCACTCCTGAAGATGAAATGGTTGTCACCGGTAACACTGCGGTTGATACAACGGATTCTGCTGCCGGAGCGGGGTTCAAAACGAATGATATTGATGTCGGCCCGATGGGGACTAAATCCTGGGTTGATACACCGTATTCTTCCACGACCGTCACCAAAGAGATGATTGAAAATCAGCAGGCGCAGAGCGTCAGTGAGATGCTGAAATATTCTCCGAGTACGCAGATGCAGGCGCGTGGTGGGATGGATGTCGGTCGGCCACAAAGCCGGGGAATGCAGGGTAGCGTGGTTGCCAACAGCCGCCTTGACGGGTTGAACGTGGTATCGACGACCGCGTTTCCGGTCGAAATGCTGGAACGTATGGATGTGCTCAATAGTTTGACCGGTGCGCTGTACGGCCCGGCAAGCCCTGCAGGGCAGTTTAACTTTGTGGCGAAACGTCCAACCGAAGAGACGCTGCGCAAGGTCACGCTCGGGTACCAAAGCCGCAGCGCATTCACGGGTCATGCCGATCTGGGTGGCCATTTCGATGATGAAAAGCGTTTTGGCTATCGCGTGAATCTGCTGGATCAGGAAGGGGAGGGTAATGTCGATGACAGCACGCTGCGTCGCAAGCTGGTTTCCGTTGCGCTCGACTGGAATATTCAGCCGGGTACACAATTGCAACTGGATGCCAGCCACTATGAGTTTATTCAGAAAGGCTACGCGGGCAGTTTCAGCTACGGCCCGAACGTCAAGCTGCCTTCCGCGCCAAATCCAAAAGATAAAAATCTGGCACTGAGTACGGCAGGTAACGACCTGACGACCGATACCATCAGCACACGTTTGATTCACTACTTTAACGATGACTGGTCAATGAATGCAGGTGTGGGCTGGCAGCAAGCCGACCGCGCAATGCGCAGCGTCTCCAGTAAAATCCTCAACAGCCAGGGCGATATCTCACGCTCAATGAAGGATTCTACCGCCGCCGGGCGTTTCCGTGTGCTGAGCAACACCGCCGGGCTGAACGGCCATATCGATACAGGATCAATCGGCCACGATCTGTCACTCTCTACCACCGGCTATGTCTGGTCGCTGTATAGCGCTAAAGGCACGGGTTCCAGCTACAGTTGGGGCACCACCAATATGTATAACCCGGACGGTATGGAAGAACAGGGCGATGGCAAAATCAGAACCGGTGGCCCGCGTTACCGTTCCAGCGTGAACACCCAGCAGAGCATCACACTCGGTGACACCGTGACCTTTACGCCACAATGGTCAGCGATGTTCTACCTGAGCCAGAGCTGGTTACAGACCAAAAACTACGATAAGCACGGTAATGAAACCAGCCAGGTCGATGAAGACGGTTTAAGCCCGAACGTGGCGCTGATGTACAAAATCACACCCAACACCATGGCTTACGTTAGCTATGCCGATTCGCTGGAGCAGGGCGGGACTGCACCAACAGACGATAGCGTGAAAAATGCAGGTCAGACGCTCGACCCGTATCGCAGTAAACAGTATGAAGTGGGCCTGAAATCTGACGTTGCCGGGATGAATCTGGGCGCGGCGTTGTTCCGCTTGGAACGTCCGTTTGCCTATCTCGACACGGATAAGGTCTATAAAGAACAGGGCAATCAGGTTAACAACGGCCTGGAACTGACCGCGTCCGGGAACGTATGGCAGGGGCTGAACATCTACAGTGGCGTCACCTTCCTCGATCCGAAACTGAAAGATACCGCCAGTTCTGCCACCCAGGACAAACAGGTTGTCGGCGTGCCGAAAGTACAGGCTAACCTGCTGGCGGAATACAGCTTGCCGTCAATCCCGCAGTGGGTTTACAGCGCCAATGTTCACTACACGGGAAAACGTGCGGCGAACGACACCAACACGTCTTATGCCAGTAGCTACACCACCTGGGATCTGGGCACGCGTTACTCCACCAAAGTGAGTAACGTGCCGACGACCTTCCGCGTGGTGGTGAACAACGTGTTTGATAAACATTATTGGGCGTCTATCTTCCCGTCAGGCACCGATGGCGATAACGGCTCCCCGAGCGCGTTTATCGGCAGCGGCCGTGAAGTTCGTGCTTCTGTGACCTTTGATTTCTAACGGACAGGTAATGAAACTTTCTCGTTTACTCCCCGCGCTGGCGCTGTTTCTGGCGGCCAGCCTGCACGCAGAAAATACGCACAAGGAGGTGCGTATTGCCTCGCCGTGGCCTGCGCAAAACACCATTATCGCCATGCTGGGTTATGGCGATAACATTGTTGGCACCTCGATGATTGCCAAAAAAATCCCCCTGTTTCGCCAGACCCTGCCCGGCATTGAAAATGTACCGGTAGTGAGCGTCAACAGCGGTCACGAAATTAACCCGGAACAGATTATTTCGCTGGGCGTAGATATGCTGTTTGTGCCGCATAACATGGTGGTGCCGCAACAGGATTTGCTGAAACAGGCGGGCGTGGAGGTGCTGGCGTTCGAGGCTAATTCCATGCAGGCACTGACCCATCGCGTGCAGCAAACAGCAGCCGTGCTGGGGCCGGATGCACAACAAAAAGCGCAGGCCTATCAACGCTACTTTGACCGCAATGTGGCGCTGGTTGCCGGGCGTCTGAAGGATCTTCCTGCGGCTAAACGCGTATCGCTCTACCACAGTATGGGAAATCCGCTAACCACCACGGGCAGGCCATCGCTGAATCAGGACTGGATAGATCTGGCTGGCGGCAAAAATATTGCTGAAAACTGGTTCGGTGGCACGAAGCAGAATCGCTCTGGTGAAGTGGCAATGGAAAACATCGTCACCGCCAATCCAGCGGTGATTGTGGCCATGAATAAACGCGATGCCGAGTCTATCCTCACGTCGCCTCAGTGGGCGGGCATAGACGCCGTGATCCATCACCGCGTTTACGTGAACCCAAAAGGGATGTTCTGGTGGTGTCGGGAAACCAGCGAAGAGGCGTTGCAATTCCTGTGGCTGGCGAAAACACTCTATCCGGAACGCTTTAGTGATGTGGATATGCATCAAGAAACGCATGATTTTTATCAGCAATTCTTTGGCCTGACGCTGAGTGATGCGCAGGTGGATGATGTGCTCAATCCGTCACGCTGATGTGCGGTAAGGAAAATGATGTCTGTGATGGGAAATATCCTGCCGGTGGAGGCCCGCTATCGGCAGGTGCTCCGCCAGCGTCTGGCGATTCTGGTGGCTATTTTTATCGCCATAATTATCTCGCTGCTGCTCGATTTTACGCTCGGCCCGTCCGGGCTCTCTGTTCATTCCCTGTTGCAAACGCTGATTCACCCTGCTGACGCACCAACCGGTATACGCGTTATCGTCTGGGATATTCGTTTGCCGTATGCGCTGATGGCCCTGTTAGTGGGAATGGGGTTGGGGCTGGCGGGCGCAGAGATGCAAACTATCCTCAACAATCCGCTGGCAAGTCCGTTCACGCTGGGCGTATCGTCCGCGGCTGCCTTTGGTGCCGCGCTGGCGATTGTGCTGGGCATCGGCATTCCCGGGGTGGCGGAGAGTTGGTTTATCCCTGCCAATGCATTTCTCTTTGCATTGCTTTCGGCGCTGTTACTTGACGGCCTGACCCGCTGGACACGCGTGCCGAGCTCCGGGGTGGTTCTGTTTGGTATCGCACTGGTTTTCACCTTCAATGCGCTGGTTTCCATCATGCAGTTTGTTGCCGATGAAGATACGTTACAGGGGCTGGTGTTCTGGACAATGGGCAGCCTGGCCCGCGCCTCCTGGGAAAAACTGGCGGTACTGGGTGCGGCGATGGCGATTATCTTGCCGTGGTCGATGTGTCGCGCCTGGCAACTCACGGCTTTACGACTGGGTGAAGAGAGAGCGATGAGTTTTGGGATAGACGTTCGCCGGTTGCGGCTGGGCTCGTTGCTGCGCATCAGCCTGCTGGCGGCACTCGCGGTGGCGTTTGTCGGGCCGATTGGCTTTATCGGGTTGGTTGCGCCGCATATTGCGCGTCTGTTACTGGGAGAAGATCACCGTTTTTATTTACCGGGCAGTGTGCTGGTGGGGGGGCTGGTGCTGTCGCTGGCATCAATAGCGTCGAAGAATATTATTCCAGGTGTGATCCTGCCCGTCGGTATCGTGACTTCGCTGGTAGGTGTGCCTTTCTTTTTAAGTATCGTGATGCGCCACAGAGGAAATATGTCATGAGTGGGCTAACGATAAACGGGCTGAATGCAGGCTACGCAAAACGACAAATTATTGAGAATCTGAATGTTGAAACCCTAAGGCGTGGGGAGGTGACGATTTTACTGGGCCCGAACGGTTGTGGAAAATCGACGCTTCTGCGTGCATTGGCCGGACTTAACCGCGCCAGCGGTGAGGCACGATTAGATGGCGTGAATTTGCTGACACTACCCTTTGCCCGCCGGGCGGATAACGTGGTGTTTATGCCGCAATCTTTACCTCAGGGCGTGCATTTACAGGTGCTGGAGTCAGTGATTGTCGCCCAACGTGCATCGGGGGGTGAACCAGAGCGAACGCAGGCTATCGGCCTACTGGAAGCGTTAGGAATTTCGCATCTGGCGATGCACTATCTCGATCAACTCTCCGGAGGGCAAAAGCAGTTGGTCGGACTTGCCCAGTCGCTGATCCGTCGCCCCTCGCTTTTATTGCTCGATGAGCCGCTCAGTGCCCTCGATCTCAACTATCAGCTTCACGTGATGGATGTGATTCAACGCCAGACGCAGACGCGTAAGATGGTCACACTGGTTGTCGTTCATGATATTAACATTGCCTTACACCATGCGGCGCAAGTGCTGATGCTTAAACAGGGGAAATTGATTGCCAGCGGTGCACCGGAAAAGGTCATTACCGCAGCAAGTCTGGCCGAAGTATACGGCGTACGCGGGCGAATTGAGCATTGTTCGCAGGGAAAAGCGCAGGTGATTCTGGATGGGGTGATAGAAAAGTAATCAGGCAGCCGTAGCTGCCCGATTGTGGCGAATTACTTCGCTTTACCCTGGTTTGCAACGGCCGCCGCTTTCGCCGCGATTTCATCAGCATTGCCCAGATAGTAGTGTTTGATCGGCTTGAAGTTTTCGTCGAACTCATATACCAGCGGTACGCCGGTTGGGATGTTCAGGTCGATGATCTCTTCTTCACCCATGTTATCCAGGTATTTCACCAGCGCACGCAGGGAGTTACCGTGAGCGGCGATGATCACGCGCTCACCGCTTTTAATGCGTGGCAGAATGGTTTCGTTCCAGTATGGCACGACGCGATCGATGGTCAGCGCCAGGCTTTCGGTAACCGGCAGCTCTTTATCGGTCAGTTTGGCATAACGCGGGTCGTGGCCCGGATAACGCTCGTCATCTTTGGTCAGCTCTGGCGGGGTGATGGCAAAGCCACGACGCCACTGTTTCACCTGATCGTCACCATATTTTGCTGCGGTTTCCGCTTTGTTCAGACCCTGAAGCGCGCCGTAATGACGTTCGTTCAGTTTCCAGGACTTCTCTACCGGCAGCCACGCTTGATCCAGCTCGTCCAGTACGTTCCACAGCGTATGAATGGCACGTTTCAGCACAGAGGTATAAGCAAAATCGAAGGTGTAGCCTTCAGCTTTCAGCAGTTTACCGGCCGCTTTCGCTTCGCCAACGCCTTTCTCTGACAGGTCAACGTCATACCAACCGGTAAAACGGTTTTCGTTGTTCCACTGACTTTCACCGTGACGAACCAGTACCAGCTTAGTTACAGCCATACTCTCACTCCTCAAGCTTTATTTGAATGATAACAATTCTCATTATATTGCCGCGATCGGCTCGACGGCAACGCTTATGCATAACCATAGCGAAAATAGCGGCTGAGTGTAAGGTGGTTGTGAATGCAGGGTTGTGAATTTGTCTGTATCTGCTGTTAAATTCAGCAAAATGCGCAAAAAAATCATGGCCGACTGTCAGAACAACACTCGGCCAGGACGTTATCCGGCAATAAATTGATATTCTGTCAAACTCACATACTCTTCACCAGGGCGCAGCACGCAATCGGGTTGCGGCCATTCCGGGTGATTCGGGCTATCGGGCAGGAACTCGCTTTCCAGCGCCAGACCTTGCCAGGCGGTATAAGGTTCACTGCCGCGTGATGGGGTGCCGTCGAGGAAGTTGCCGGAGTAAAATTGCAGCGCAGGCGCTGAGGCATAGACCTTCATCTGCAATTTCTCATCCTGCGACCACAGGCGGGCAACAACCTGAGAAGCATCCCCCTTCGCCTGTAACAGGAAGGCGTGATCGTAACCTTTTACTTTCTGCTGATCCCCATCGGCCAGAAAATCGGCGGAAATTGCCTTCGGCTGGCGGAAATCGAAGCTGGTGCCCGTCACGTCCTTCAGGCCGTCGTGGGGAATACCCATTTCATCCACCGGCAGGTAAGCATCCGCCAGTAGCTGTAGCTTGTGGCTGCGAACATCGCTCTGTTCGCCATTCAGGTTGAAGTAGACGTGGTTGGTCATGTTCACCGGGCAGGCTTTATCGACCGTTGCACGATACTCGATAGCGATACGGTTATCTTCTGTCAGGCGATAAAGCGCTGAGGCGTTAAGCGTGCCGGGGAAACCCTGGTCGCCATCGTCGGACGTCAGCGTGAACAGCACCTCGGTATCATTCTGGTTACTGATCGCCCAGCGACGTTTATCAAACCCTTCGGTGCCGCCGTGCAGCTGGTTTTCGCCCTGGCTTGGGGTCAACGCATAGGTTTTGCCCTCCAGCGTAAAGCGGCTTTTAGCGATACGGTTGGCGTAACGGCCAATGGATGCGCCGAAGTAGGCGGCCTGCTGGCTATACTGTTCCGGAGAGGCGCAGCCAAGCAGCGCCTCGCGGATTGAACCATCCGCCAGCGGAATACGGGCCGAGAGCAGCGTCGCGCCCCAGTCCATGAGTGTCACCACAACACCCTGCGCATTGCGCAGAGTGACGAGGCGGTAGGGAAGGCCGTCGGGGGCCAGGGTTGGTGTTTCGCTTAGCACTGTCCAGCTCCTTGTGAAGGTTTGCAGACGTAGAACGTCTCTTTGATACCGGTTTTGGCTTCATACTGATCGGCCACAGCTTGCTGTACGGCATCCACCATCTCTTCTTGCACCAGCGCCACGATGCAGCCGCCGAAACCGCCGCCAGTCATACGTACGCCGCCCTGATCGCCAATTGTGTTTTTTACAATCTCAACCAGAGTATCAATTTGCGGTACGGTGATTTCAAAGTCGTCACGCATAGAGGCGTGAGATTCTGCCATCAGTTGACCCATACGCTTCAGGTCGCCTTTTTCCAGCGCCTCGGCGGCTTCGACTGTGCGGGCATTTTCCGTCAGCACGTGACGCACGCGTTTTGCAACGATCGGATCAAGCTGGCTGGCGACCGCGTTGAACTGATCCAGCGTCACGTCACGCAGGGCGGGCTGCTGGAAGAAACGTGCACCCGTTTCACACTGTTCGCGGCGCGTGTTGTACTCGCTACCGACCAGCGTGCGTTTGAAGTTACTGTTGATGATAACCACTGCTACGCCCTTAGGCATAGACACCGCTTTGGTGCCTAATGTGCGGCAATCGATCAGCAACGCATGATCTTTTTTACCCAGGGCAGAAATCAGCTGGTCCATGATGCCGCAGTTACAACCCACGAACTGGTTCTCGGCTTCCTGACCATTTAGCGCAATCTGCGCGCCATCCAGCGGCAGATGATACAGCTGCTGGAACACGGTGCCGACCGCCACTTCCAGCGAGGCGGAAGAGCTGAGGCCCGCACCCTGCGGCACGTTGCCGCTAATCACTAAATCCGCACCACCGAAGCCCGCGTTGCGTTTTTGCAGATGTTTCACCACGCCGCGCACATAGTTAGACCACTGTTGGCTGTCATGCGTGACGATAGGCGCATCAAGAGAAAACTCGTCGGTCTGGTCATCGTAATCGGCAGCAATAACGCGAACGGTGCGATCCTGACGTGGTGCGCAGCTGATTACCGTCTGGTAATCAATAGCGCAAGGCAGCACAAAACCGTCGTTATAGTCAGTGTGTTCGCCAATCAGGTTAACGCGGCCTGGAGCCTGGATGACGTGAGTAGCAGGGTAGCCAAATTTTTCAGCAAACAGGGATTGTGTTCTTTCTTTCAGACTCATTGTTATTCTCCGGACTCGCGAAAATGGATATCACTGACCGCGCGCAGGCGCTCGGCGGCTTGTTCTGCCGTCAGGTCGCGCTGAGTTTCTGCCAGCATTTCATAGCCAACCATAAATTTACGCACGGTGGCGGAGCGCAGCAGCGGTGGGTAGAAGTGCGCGTGCAGCTGCCAGTGCGGATTTTCTTCGCCATTAAACGGCGCACCGTGCCAGCCCATGGAGTAGGGGAAGGAGCACTGGAACAGGTTGTCGTAACGACTGGTGAGTTTTTTCAGCGCCAGCGCCAGATCGTCACGCTGGGCAGCCGTTAAGTCGGTGATGCGCAGAATATGTGTTTTCGGCAGCAGCAGCGTTTCAAACGGCCATGCCGCCCAGTAAGGCACTACAGCCAGCCAGTGTTCGGTTTCCACCACGGTACGGCTGCCGTCTGCCAGTTCACGCTGAACGTAATCGACCAACATCGGAGAACCCTGCTCGGCAAAATAGGTACGTTGCAGGCGATCTTCGCGTTCGATTTCGTTTGGCAGGAAACTATTGGCCCAGACCTGACCGTGCGGATGTGGGTTTGAGCAGCCCATCGCCGCGCCTTTGTTTTCAAAGACTTGTACCCATGGGTACATCTGCCCCAGCTCGGCGGTTTGTTCCTGCCAGGTTTTCACCACCTCTTGCAATGCGGGTAGCGTTAATTCCGGCAGCGTTTTGCTGTGATCTGGCGAGAAGCAGATTACGCGGCTGGTGCCGCGCGCGCTCATGCAGCGCATCAGCGGATCGTCGCTTTCCGGCGCATCCGGCGTGTCGGTCATCAGCGCGGCGAAATCATTAGTAAAGACGTAAGTGCTGGTGTAGTCGGGGTTTTTGTCACCCGTCACCCGGGTGTTGCCCGGGCATAAAAAACAGTCCGGATCGTGCGCGGGCAGCGTCTGTTTTGACGGTGTCTCTTGCGCCCCTTGCCAGGGGCGTTTTGCGCGATGCGGTGAAACTAAAATCCACTGCCCCGTTAAAGGGTTATAACGGCGGTGGGGATGATCGACGGGGTTAAATTGCGTCATCACAAATCCTTAGTCTGGATATCCCTGAGGATGACGGGACTGCCAGTGCCAGGTGTCCTGCGCCATTTCATCGAGATTACGGGTTACGCGCCAGTTCAGATCCTTGTCAGCTTTGGAGGCATCGGCCCAGTAGGCCGGAAGGTCGCCATCGCGACGCGGAGCGAAATGGTAGTTAATCGGTTTGCCGCAGGCTTTGCTAAAGGCGTTCACCACGTCAAGCACGCTGCTGCCTACGCCGGCACCGAGGTTATAGATATGCACACCGGCTTTGTTCGCCAGTTTTTCCATCGCGGCGACGTGGCCATCGGCGAGGTCCATCACGTGGATGTAGTCGCGTACACCCGTGCCGTCAGGCGTGGGGTAGTCGTTACCGAAAATGGCCAGCGATTCGCGGCGACCAACGGCAACCTGCGCGATATACGGCATCAGATTATTCGGGATGCCCTGCGGATCTTCACCCATATCGCCAGACGCATGTGCGCCCACCGGGTTAAAGTAGCGCAGCAACGAAATGCTCCAGTCCGGCTGCGCTTTTTGCAGGTCGGTCAGGATTTGTTCAACCATCAGTTTGCTTTTGCCATACGGGCTTTGCGGCGTGCCGGTAGGGAAGCTTTCAACGTAAGGGATTTTAGGCTGGTCACCGTAAACAGTCGCAGAGGAGCTGAAAATGAAGTTTTTGACATTCGCGGCACGCATGGCAGAAACCAGTCGTAGTGTTCCGTTGACGTTATTGTCATAATACTCCAACGGTTTTTGTACCGACTCGCCAACAGCCTTCAGACCCGCGAAGTGGATCACCGCCTCGATGGCATGATCGGTTAAGATCGTGGTCATCAATGCTTCATCGCGAATATCGCCTTCCACGAACGTGGCTTTTTTGCCGCCCAGACGTTCGATCACCGGTAGGACGCTGCGTTTGCTGTTACACAGGTTGTCAAGAATGATGACATCATGGCCCTGTTGCAGGAGTTGCACGCAGGTATGACTTCCAATGTAACCGCTACCACCCGTAACCAGTACTCTCATTTTTCGCTCCATTAGGCATATGGTATGTAATGAAGATAGCATACCAGAGAAGGGAAAAGTGTGACATGGGATAAAATAGTGGAATCGTTTACACTGAATAAATCAACGCGATGTTAGTTAATATTTTTTATTTATCAGTTGGTTACGTCTTATCGTATAAATCTTAAAAATGGGCACTGATTTTTTGTGTAACGTCTGACGTTGCGCCCGCGCAGTCAAGCCGCACTGGCGCAACCGGGGAGGGGCTGATTAGTCGTCAGATTTTTTACGGAACAGCAAGTGTTTCAGCCCTGCCCCTGCGGCAATCAGGCCAAACATAGCAATTTTCCAGAATTTAAGCAGCGTGATGCCAATCATCGCCAACAGGCCAACTTTTTTCGCTGCAATACCTCCAATGAGTGCGGCCAAACCATATTCAGCCAGTTTATCGGTTTTAGCGTTGTAGTCGCTGTAACGCTGACCCTGGTTAAAGTTGACCGTATTAAGCAGCGTTTTCGTCAACGGTTTGGCGGCTTCCACACTGCCGCGATCGGTAATCAGATTCAGCTCGAAGTAACCCTCACGACCCAGCAGGTAAGTATTGTAGTTAACGCCTTGTTCGTTCACGGGCACATTGCTGCCAATGTCTTGCAGCGCGGCAGACCAGATTAAACGGTGAGTTGTAGCATCATAGGTGGGTTTTTCGACCCAGCCAATGACCTCTATTGCCGGAATTCCTTTTTTCACGCGATCTTTATTGCCCTCTTTTGTTCCTTCACGCAGGCTTTTGAGTAATTCATCGGCATCCCAGTCTTTTGCATCATCATCTTTGATATAACCGGAATTGTCATAATCAATAGAAATAAAGCCATCGATATTTTTATGAAACACCAAACCATAAAAATTCTCATCGTCGACGTAATTTCCCAGCTCCGTCATAAATACGGACGATTCTTTCGGCGGGAAATAGACATAATCTTTGGGTAATTGAATGGAGGCTTTTTTGCCCAATGGGATGGTCGCCGGGCCGGGAACCGCTACACGCTGCATGGCGGCAAAGGCAATCTCGGCGGGGTCTTCGGCTTGCTGCGGTTCTGGTTGATTCGCCGCAAAAACCTGAAAAGATAATGCAAAAAGGAAACTGAAAAAAATGCAACGTGCGTGGGGAAACCTAAACGACAGATTCATGTATTTTCCTGTAAATAACACAGCCGACGTCATTGTCAGCGCTAAAATTAAAAGAGCGTTGGGATTCTATTCCTGACGCTCTGTTTTCACTTTTTAGATTTTGTTAATACAGGATTAAGGTTGCCTTTATATATAATCAGGGCTCCTCAAAGGGAACCCTGATATTTATATTTTACCTACCTGGTAGCGATATCCCTCACCCTCGGCAATAAATTCCAATCGATGGGTAATACAGTCTGGCGCATCTTCCGCATGGTGTGAGACAAACAGTAACTGCGTTTTCCCCTCGCTGATCAACACATCAATAAAGCGGCGCACCAGCTGGCGGTTGAGCGGATCCAGCCCTTGCAGTGGTTCATCAAGAATCAGCAACGTCGGGTGTTTGACCAGCGCACGAACGATAAGCGCCAGCCGCTGCTGTCCCCATGACAGACTGTGAAACGGCGCATCGGCGGTACGCGCATTCATACCGAGAATCGCGAGCCACCGATCGACCAGCTTACGTTGTTTATCCGACACCGCCTGGTAAATGCCGATGGAGTCAAAATAACCGGAAAGAATGACGTTACGTACCGTGGTGCTAACGCGGTAATCCAGATGCAGACTACTGCTGACGTAGCCGATATGTTTCTTGATATCCCAGATGGTTTCGCCGCTGCCGCGACGGCGGCCAAACAGCGTCAGGTCGTTGCTGTAACCCTGCGGATGGTCGCCTGTCACCAGGCTTAACAGCGTCGATTTCCCCGCACCGTTAGGGCCGACAATCTGCCAGTGCTCGTTGGGCCCAACTGTCCAGCTCAGGTGATTGATAATGGGCCGATCGTTATAGGAGACGACGCCGTCACGCAGCACAATGCGTGCTTCATCGTCGGCAAGCAGCAAACGTGCAGAAGGGGCGTCAGGCTCGGGCAAAGTCATGCCGCTCAGTTTTTCACTGTGTGCCAGTTGGGCGACGAGCGTTTGCGCCAGCAGCGCATTTTTTTCGCCAGTTTCGATGAGTGAACATTCGGCCAGCACCCCGGCAAAGGGCACAAAATCGGGGATATCATCAAAGCGGTTGAGAACCAGCACCAGCGTATAACCGGCCTCACTGAGGCTGGCGAGATGCTCTGCCAGTTGCTGGCGGGAGGCAACGTCGAGCCCGTCAAACGGCTCATCGAGGATCAATAAATCGGGTTCCGCCATCAGCGCCTGACACAGCAGGGTTTTGCGCGTTTCGCCGGTAGAGAGATATTTAAAGCGCCTTACCAGTAAATGGCTGATGCCAAAACGGTCGGCGAGCGCTGCGCAACGTATCGCGTTTTTGACCTCATCCTGAATGATTTCTGCGGTAGTGCGGCCAGTGTCATCCTCGCCGGGGCTGAGCAAATCCGTGTTGTTGCGCTGCCATTCCTCGCTCACCAGTTTCTGCAATTGCTCGAAGGAGAGGCGGGTGATACGTGTAAACTGACACGCGCGCGTTCCGGAAAGGAGCGGCAGTTCTCCCGCCAGCGCACGGGCGAGTGCTGATTTGCCGCTACCGTTGCTTCCGACAAACGCCCAGCTTTCACCGGCGCGCAGGGTCAGTTGCTCAATTTTTAGCGTTTTGGTGTCGCTAAGACGAAACGTGCCTTGCGAAATTTGCAATGATGACATTGTGTATCCCATTTTTTGCAGCGATTTTTATCAGGGATACGTCTTTCACATCATGATGTCAATGGCATCAGCACAACGTGGCGAGAATGATGCGGTCAGCATTAAAATATGCTGTGACCTCGGCACCTTCTTCCAGTTCTTCGGCTTTCTTTAGCGGCAATGTTGCACACAGAGTCTGCCCGTCCGGCAGCGTCATTAGTACCTCGCACTGTTCGGTGCCGCGCTGGATATGGCTGATACGACAGGCAAGCTGGTTGTCCGCATCGCGGGCTTGCGACGGATCGCGCGTAACGCTGACCCACGGCGCCTTCAACAGCACCAGTACTTCCTGGCCTTCATCCAGACCAAGGCGTTCGCCGCTTTGCGCGGTGATGGCAACTTTCAGACGGGTTTCACCGTCGGCCAATAAAATATCCACATGCTGCTGCACCTGCTGGTGGTCGCGACGGGTGACGGTACCAAACCACTGGTTGCGGGCGCTGGTTTGCAGGGAAAAACGGGAAATGGCGGCCAGCAGACTATCGAGGGGCAGGGCGTCATCATCGCTCAGCACGTCGAACGCTTTTTGCTGAATTTGTGCCAGCAGGTCGTAAAGCTGAATAAGACGCTGGCCATAACGCGTCAGCACCGCGCCGCCGCCGCCTTTCCCGCCCGTTGCGCGATCCACCAGAGACTGTTCGCTCAACGTATTCATTTCATTGATGGCATCCCAGGCGCTTTTATAGCTGATGCCGGCGTTCTTCGCGCCCTGGCTGATGGAGCCGGTTTGCGCAATTTGTTTCAACAGCGAGATGCGACGCGGGTCGGCAAACAGACGTTGCTGAAGCTTGAGGGTGAGGAGAATTTCTGCCTGCATAAAGAGCGTCCTGAAAAAAGGGTTATTGTGACTGAAATGATGGCAAGGGCAAAGCGCATCGCACAAAAGGGAGTGTTTTTCTCCTGAAGATGGTTACAATAAGGTAAACGTAATGTCTGGAGTAAACCATGTTAGAACTGCTGAAAAGTCTGGTTTTTGCCGTAATCATGGTACCTATCGTAATGGCAATCATTATGGGGGCGATTTACGGACTCGGTGAAGTGTTCAACGTCTTTTCTGGCGTTGGTCACAAAGATAACCGCCCGCAGAACCACTGATTTCCCCCAACGCCCGGTCTATACCGGGCGTTTTGCTTTCAAGCTCCCCGCATTTTTGCCGATAATACCCCTTAAAAGTAATAAATTAACGCTAGGAAACGGTCTGGCTTGTCGCTATATTTGTCGATATACAACGATATTCACAGGAGTTTCAAATGGCAGGTTCATGGTTACGTTTGGTTGCAGGGACTACGCTTGCGCTCTCAGTGGCGGGCCACGCCCTGGCGGATGACGGCAAAATCACCGTTTTCGCTGCAGCATCGCTGACGAATGCAATGCAGGATATTGCCAAAGCGTATAAGAAAGAGAAGAACGTGGATGTCGTCTCTTCGTTTGCCTCTTCTTCTACGCTTGCGCGTCAGATTGAAGCGGGTGCACCTGCGGATCTCTTTATTTCTGCCGACCAGAAATGGATGGATTACGCGGTAGATAAAAAGTCTATCGACACGGCGACGCGCAAAACGCTGCTCGGCAATAGTCTGGTGGTGGTCGCGCCTAAGGCCAGCGCGCAGGGCGATATAACCATTAATGCCAAAACCGATTGGACGAAACTGTTGAAGGACGGACGTCTGGCGGTAGGCGATCCGGATCACGTGCCGGCGGGCATTTATGCGAAAGAAGCGCTGCAAAAACTGGGTGCCTGGGATACCCTGTCACCAAAACTGGCCCCGGCGGAAGATGTGCGTGGCGCACTGGCGCTGGTAGAGCGCAGCGAAGCACCGCTGGGTATCGTCTACGGCTCTGACGCTGTGGCCAGCAAAGGCGTGAAAGTGGTCGGTACGTTCCCGGAAGATTCCCATAAGAGAGTGGAATACCCGCTGGCGATTATCGACGGTCATAAAAAGGCTACCGTGACCGCGTTCTACGACTATCTGCAAGGGCCGCAGGCTTCAGCCATCTTTAAACGTTACGGATTTACCACACAACAATGATATTAACGGATCCCGAATGGCAGGCGGTGTTGCTGAGCCTGAAAGTATCAACTCTCGCGGTGTTATTCAGTTTGCCCTTTGGGATCTTCTTTGCCTGGCTGCTGGTGAGGCGTAATTTCCCCGGCAAAGCCTTACTCGATGGATTCATCCATCTTCCGCTGGTGTTGCCGCCGGTGGTGGTGGGTTATTTATTGCTGGTGGCGATGGGGCGACGCGGTTTTATCGGTGCCTGGCTTTATGACTGGTTCGGCCTGACCTTTGCTTTCAGTTGGCGCGGGGCCGTGATGGCCGCAGCGGTGATGTCTTTTCCGCTGATGGTACGCGCGATTCGTCTGGCGCTGGAAGGGGTGGACATCAAACTGGAACAGGCAGCAAGAACGCTGGGTGCAGGGCGCTGGCGGGTGTTTTGCACCATTACGTTGCCGCTGATGCTACCCGGAATCATCGTCGGCACCGTACTGGCGTTTGCCCGCTCGCTGGGCGAGTTTGGGGCAACCATTACCTTTGTCTCCAATATCCCTGGCGAAACCCGCACCATTCCTTCCGCCATGTACACCCTGATTCAAACGCCTGGTGGTGAAAGCGCGGCGGCAAGGCTGTGTCTTATTTCGATTGCGCTGGCGCTGATTTCTCTGATGATTTCAGAATGGCTGGCGCGCGTGAGCCGTCAACGGATTGGGGCGTAACGCATGCTCGAACTGAACTTTAGCCAAACGCTGGGCTCGCACTGCCTGACTATTCATGAATCGCTGCCTGCCAGTGGGATCACCGCCGTATTTGGCGTATCCGGCGCGGGGAAAACGTCGCTAATTAATGCCATCAGCGGTCTGACTCGCCCCGAGAAAGGGCGCATAGTGCTTAACGATCGTGTGCTGAATGATGCCGAAAAAGGCATCTGCCTGGCCCCGGAAAAACGCCGCGTGGGCTATGTCTTCCAGGATGCACGTCTTTTTCCTCACTATAAAGTGCGCGGCAATCTGCGGTATGGCATGGCTAAAAGCATGGAGAGCCAGTTTGATAAACTGGTGACGCTGCTGGGTATTGAAGCACTGCTCGATCGTCTGCCGGGAAGTTTATCCGGCGGCGAAAAGCAACGCGTGGCGATTGGTCGGGCGCTGCTCACCGCGCCAGAACTTCTGCTGCTCGATGAACCGCTGGCCTCGCTGGATATCCCGCGTAAACGCGAGCTGCTGCCGTATCTGCAACGCCTGGCGCGTGAGATTAATATTCCGATGCTTTATGTCAGCCACTCGCTGGATGAAATTCTTCATCTGGCGGATAAAGTGCTGGTGCTGGAAGCGGGTCAGGTTAAAGCCTTCGGTAATCTGGAGGAAGTCTGGGGCAGCAGCGTGATGCATCCCTGGCTGCCGCAGGATCAGCAAAGTTCGATTTTACGCGTCACGGTGCTGGAGCATCATCCGCATTACGCGATGACCGCTCTGGCGCTGGGCGATCAGCATGTGTGGGTGAATAAACTTGAGCGCCCGCTTCACTCTGCCGTGCGCGTACGTATTCAGGCAACAGATGTTTCGCTGGTGCTGCAACCCTCACCGCATACCAGTATCCGCAACGTGCTGCATGCCAAAGTGGTGCAATGTTACGATAATAATGGCCAAGTGGAAGTGCAGTTAGACGTCAGCGGCAGAACGCTGTGGGCGCGGATTAGCCCGTGGGCGAGGGATGACCTGGCGGTGAAGCCAGGCCAATGGCTCTATGCGCAAATCAAGAGCGTGTCGATTACTGCCTGATCACAGCAAGTGGGTATAGATAAATTCGGCGATGGTATCGGTGGTGTTATCGCCAATCACCACGTTGGCGCGCGCTTTCACCGCGTCGTCGGCATTTCCCATCGCTACCCCCATTCCAGCCGCTTCCAGCATGCTGATATCGTTGAAGTTATCGCCAAACGCAATGACGTCTTTCATCGACAATCCTTGTGATTCCACCCACTGGGTTAGACGCTTGCCTTTGCTGTTTCCCTGGCGAGCGATGTCCACCTGATCGTGCCATGACCATTCGCACTCAAGCTGTAACGTCTCTTCAACCTGCTCGCCGAATTTTCTCAGTTTCGGCAGGTCTTCATCGGTCAGGGCAAATTTCCAGACGTTTTTCACCTCGCTCGCGGCCCGTGCCAGAGAATCGACCTGGGTAAAGGACGGACGCTGCGCTTCCGGCAAAGACTGCGCCCAGTTGCTGGTACGTACGACATGCCCGGTGGGATACTGATACATCATGGTGTCATCCACATACATCAGGCCGTGGATGTGATATTCATCCAGCATCGCGATAAGCTGCTGTGCTTTGTCGACCGGCATAGGATCGGCTTCTAACACTTTTTTCGCATGATAATCATACAAATAGGTGCCGTTACAGCAAATTGCCGGTGTTTCTAACGCCAGCGCCTGATAAAACGGATGAATGGCAACGTGATGGCGACCGGTGACGATGAGCAATTGGTATCCCGCCTCTTGCGCGCGCTTCAGCGCTTCCAGCGAGGAAGGCAGGAGCGTTTTTTTCGGAGTGAGTAGGGTACCGTCCAGATCCAGGGCAATCACACGTGCAGTCATAGTAGGGTCTCAAGTCAGATTAAAATCACTGTCCAGGATGGTACACCGACTCGCCTGTGCAGCAAAATGGCGCGGGCAAATTCCGCATTGCCCGCTAAAATGACGACCCGTCCATTATTTCTCAAATAAGTCCGGTGCCCAGGGGGAGGGATCCAGTTCCATAAAGGGTGCGCGTTCAAATTTTGATTTCAGCGCCCAGGGCACCGTGCAGTCAAACACGGTTTTGCAGGTAATGCCGTTACCGCGAATAGAGTGACTGTATTCAGGTGACTGGGAAGGATCCAACTGATGACCTCTGAGCCCCGGTAAGTTCGTAATGCTGACATCGCCCTGCATGCGTGTCGTCATCGCCCAAAGGATGTCATCGCTATCAAAGATATCGACATCTTCGTCGACGAGAATAATATTTTTGAGCTCGGAATAGGTGGCAAGTGCAATGAGTGCGGCTTGCCCCTGGCGTCCTTCATCGGAAGCCTGACGTTTTTTGACCTGCAAAATCCCCAGGAATTTACCGCCGCCTGCCGTATGCGCATAGACATTTTGCAGGAAACCAGGAATGGCCTCTTCCACGGCATTTCGGATGCTGGCTTCCGTGGGCAGACCGGCAAGTGTTGTATGCTCTTCTCCGGGCCCGACCAGTGTTTGCAGGATAGCCTGACGACGCATGGTGACCGCTTTCACTTTGATGACCGGCAGGGAAGGGTTAGCTTCACCACAATAACCGGGAAACTCCGGCATCGCGTGTCCGGAATCCGTGTGCTGATCTTCACGAACGCGAACGCCTGGCAGTAATTCCCCTTCAATAATAATTTCCGCGCGGGCGATCGCTTTTTCATTTACCGCCACGCCCTGCACCAGTTCGACCGGAGATTGACGAAGCGAACCCGCAACGCCCAATTCGTTATAACCAAACGGCGTGGTCGGCGCTTCAAAGCAGGCACCGATATAAATTGCTGGATCGAGCCCCATATTAATGGTCACCGGTAAAGGCTTACCGGCCTCTTCTGCTTTCTTTCTGAAGACTTCGATATGCCGTCCTGCGGCCAGGAACATCGACAGTTCATCCCGTTCCTGTACACACAGGCGATGGATAGTGACATCCGTCAGCGACGCGTCCTGCGGATCGCTGGCTAAAACCAGGCCCAGGCAGAAAAAAGGCCCGGCATCAATGGGCGTGTTGGTGGGGGCGGGAAGCAGTTTGCGCAGGTCAAAGTCAGGGTCATCAGCGTACCAGACTTGCTCCTGGCATGGTGCGTGTTCGGCAGGAACCACGACCGGCGCGATGGGATTTTTTACCGCCTGACCCACATGCTGTGCCAGTTCGGAAGGCTTGCAGCCGAGAAGCAGCGCCGCGCGTTCACGGCTGGCGTGCATCCCGACCAGAATACGCGAATCAGGGTAGCCTTTAATGCTATTAAACATCATCGCCGGGCCAGTTCGGGTAGGGCGTTTTACCGTACCGCCCGCGCCGATGTAGCGATAAACGCCGGCGAGTTCTGCTTTAGGATCAACCGGATGGTCTGTTTCTCTGTATTGGCCTTCATGCTGTTGTAACACGGCAATGGCGCTTCTCAAATCGTTAATCTGCTGTTCCATACATCCTCCTTAAAATGAATAACCCTATTTTTATGCGAAAGAGGAATGTCATCAATTGCATCATTAATGCTAAATTGATAATAAAATTCATATCAATTTTATGAGGTAGCGGCTGATGCAATTTCGACTCATGCGCCACTTTATTACCGTTGCCGAAGAGCTGCACATGCACCGGGCTGCCGAGCGCCTCAACATGGCGCAGCCTGCGCTGAGCCAGCAGATCAAAACGCTGGAAGAACGTCTCGGGGTTACGCTCTTTCATCGCGCGCACCGCCGTTTAACGCTGACTCCGGCGGGTGAAGCCTTTCTGCAGAAATCGAAAGTCGCGCTGCATATGGTTGACGAGGCCATCCTTGATGCCCGCCAAACCGCGCGTGGCGAGCAAGGGGTATTGAATCTGGGCTGTGTCTCGAGTGCGATGCTCGATGAAAAACTGCCCGCAGTTTTACGCACGTTACATGCGCAGTGGCCGAATATTACGCTTTCGCTGACCACGGGGAATGTACAAACGCTGTACGCCTCGCTACAAAGAAACCAACTGGATGCGGCTATTATTCGCGCGCCATTACCTTTATTACCTGAAGAGTTGCAATGTAAAACCTTCGCCTCAGAGAAAACCGTCCTCGCGCTGCCTTGTCAGCATCCTCTTGCCGGTTCGGCGGCGCTAACGCTCGCTTCTCTCAAGGACGATGAGTGGATAACGCTGCGCGATCCTGAGGGTATCGGTCTGGAGCAATATTTTCATGATGCGTGTCGTCAGGCGGGTTTTCATCCGAGAGTCGTACAATACGCGACTGAAGTCTCTATGGTCATCAGCCTGGTTTCAGCAGGATTGGGTATTGCGCTGCTACCGATCTCTGCAACCGCCGTACGCCTGGAAAATGTGGCCTACATTGACATTATTGATAGGCTCAACGAGAGCGAGCTGACGTTGGTGTGCCAGCGGATTGTTCGCTCGGAAGTGCTAAAAAAGTTCCTTACGACGCTTCAGCGTCTGTGACCGGGCCTGTCCACGCTTGTGGAGATGCAGCGTCTATACTTTTAATCTTGCATAAAGCAGAAGAAATGATGTGCTAAATTATTGATTTCCTTGTCGCGTTATGGTGTGTTGTATCGCTGATTGTCGTTTGAACGTTATGCTTCAATATTCGTTAACCTATTGGAGTAGAATGGATTTCCATTTTCTGAGGTGTAGTCATGAAACAAACCGTTTATACCGCCAGCCCCGAAAGCCAGCAGATCCACGTCTGGTCGCTGGGCCATGATGGCAACCTGACGTTGGTTCAGGTGGTGGATGTACCGGGTCAGGTGCAGCCGATGGTGGTAAGTCCTGATAAACGTTATCTGTATGTGGGCGTACGCCCGGAATTTCGCGTGCTGGCCTATCGTATTGCCCCGGACGATGGTGCACTGACATTTGCCGCCGAAGCGCCGCTACCGGGCAGCCCGACGCATATTTCAACCGATCGCCAGGGTAACTTCGTCTTCAGTGGTTCTTATAATGCCGGGTGCGTCAGCGTGACGCGTCTGGAAGACGGTATTCCGCGCGAAACAGTAGATGTTGTTGAAGGGCTGGAAGGCTGTCACTCGGCGAACATCTCTCCGGATAACCGTACCCTGTGGGTTCCGGCGCTGAAGCAGGATCGCATTTGCCTGTTTACCCTGAGCGACGACGGGCATCTGGTTGCGCAGGAGCCTGCTGAAGTCACCACCGTTGAAGGGGCGGGCCCGCGTCATCTGGTGTTCCATCCGAATCAGCAGTACGCGTATTGCGTGAACGAGCTGAACAGTTCGGTTGATGTATGGGAGCTGAAAGATCCGTACGGCAAAATCGAGTGCGTACAGACGCTGGATATGATGCCGCCTGATTTCTCCGATACCCGCTGGGCGGCAGATATCCACATTACGCCGGACGGTCGCCATCTCTACGCCTGTGACCGTACTTCCAGTCTGATTACTGTTTTCAGCGTCTCTGAAGATGGCAGCGTGCTGGCAGTAGAAGGTTTCCAGCCGACGGAAACCCAGCCGCGCGGTTTTAATATTGACCACAGTGGTAAATATGTCATTGCCGCCGGGCAGAAATCGCATCATATCGCGGTGTATGAAATCAAAGGTGAACAAGGTTTACTGGAAGAGAAGGGCCGCTACGCGGTTGGCCAGGGGCCAATGTGGGTGGTGGTTAACGCGTATTAAGCGTTGAGCTTATGCTGATAATAAAAAACCTCGCCGCGGCGAGGTTTTTTCGTTAACAAAGTGCGCTTTGTTCATGCCGGATGCGGCTTCGCCTTATCCGGCCTACAAATACACCGATAGTAGGCCTGATAAGCGTAGCGCATCAGGCAATTTTGCTAACCGTAAAGCTTACTGCTTCGGCTCTGCCAGGACCGTGCTTCCCACGCCGCGGTTGTTGAATTCCCACATGCGGTTGAAGTTACGGTCGTTCAGATCACGCTGCACATTCCCTTTATCGTCTTTCGCGCCGGTGTTACCTGCGAATGGACGTTTGGAGATTGCCGCGTCGGCCCACGGTTTTGCCATGTTGAAGCCTTCGTTGATCACGCTGTCGCGAATGACGACCTGACCGTTGGTGTTGCCATCAACGTCCAGAGAGCGGCCCAGTTGTGCAACGTTATCGCCGGACGCCGTAAAGCGACTGTTGATAGCCAGGAAACCGTAATAGATATTTGACTGAGTTGCTGGTGCGAAGACGTAGCCTTCCTGCTGAGTGCGCGAGTTCACCACGCGGAAGTCGGTGTTATCGAATACCACGGCGCCACGACCAGAAACGATGTCCACATCCCCTTCGAGGTAGCTGTTGCTCACCAGTGTGCGGGTCTGACGGTCGTTTTGCAGGCGGTTGTTGACGCTGCTGTTGGTCACAAAGAAGGTGTTCTGGCGGCCCAGAATGTTCACCTTATTGATTTGTACCTTATCACCATCGGTGCGCAGGGCCACTGCCTGATGCGTACCGGCATCGACGCTGTCGCCAAGGTTATTTTCAATGGTCAGATTCTGCAGTTGCAGGCCGTTGTTCTGTGACCAGAAGACCGCTGAACACATCACGCCGATGGTTGCGCTACGTTTGCTCTGGCAGTTGTCATACATATACCAGGACGGTTTGCCCGGCATGTATTTTCCGGCCGGGTTGACCAGATGACGCCAGGCGGCAGGCGCCATTTCGGAGTCGATTGCCAGGCCAATTTTCACGTCGAGCGGTTTTTCGCCCGTACCGTACAGCGTGATGCTGCCCGGAGCCGCTGGAACATAGACGGTACCCTGATACTCGCCCGGCAGAATCGCAATGTACTGGCGCTTGCTGCTGTGACGCGCAATGGCGGCATCGACGGCGGCCTGGATGGAAGTGTGCGTTACGCCCTGCTGGCCCGCTGCGCCGACAACGAAATCAGGTTGAGCCGGGGTGCTAATCGAAGACGGCGACCAGGCCGCGCCATTAGGATCGAGGGCAGTGAAGTAACGTGCGGCAACGAAGTTTTGCGCTTCATCTGCGGATAAAACCGGACGGGATGACGTCCCCGGTGCGGCCTGTTCAGACGGGCGTTGATCCGCAGGGGTTGAGCTGCAAGCAGTCAGTGTCACGCCGAAAGCCAATGCCAGCGCCAGACGGGAAACCGATAAAGTGTTCATGTTGCTCCAGGCTAGTTGAGTAAAAGGGTTCCATTTAAACCAGCCTTTTTATACTAAGTTGAGCGAAACGGGAAGATGTGCTGCACAAAAAAGCGCAGTGACTGATGTAAAAGGTTTTTTAGACAGGATTAGGGCCGGAATGCAGCAATACATTCCGGCAATCCGATTAGCTGAACAGGGCCGTAATTGAAGCGCTGCCGAGCGTATGGAAATGGACGTTAAAGCCAACCATCGCGCCGCTGGCGTTTCCGTCAACGTCGATGCGTTCCACATCCAGCGCGTGGACGGTAAAGATATAGCGGTGCGTTTCCCCTTTCGGCGGCGCGGCACCGCCGTAGCCCGCTTTACCGAAGTCGGTGCGCGTCTGAACGGCACCTTCCGGCAGAGCGGCAATGCCGGAGCCTGCGCCCTGCGGCAGCACGCGCGTATCGGCAGGCAGGTTCGCCACGACCCAGTGCCACCAGCCGGAACCGGTCGGCGCATCAGGGTCGAAACAGGTCACCACAAAACTTTTGGTGCCTGGCGGAACTTCATCCCACGCCAGATGCGGAGAGAGATTGTCACCTTCATAGCCCATGCCATTAAACACCTGACGTTGCGGCAGTTTTTCGCCCTCACGCAGGTCATGACTGACTAAAATCATCATTGCCTCCTTAATCTACTGATTAATAAAGCAGTGTAGCCTTAGAGAGGCACATTTACCGGGCATTAATCGATAAAAAATGTGTCAGTATCCAGCGCTTCACACATCGCGCGGGTGAGGCGACTTAATTGGTCTGTGGAAATGATATACGGCGGCATCAGGTAGATAAGCTTACCAAACGGGCGGATCCACACGCCCTGTTCGACGAAGAAGCGTTGCAGGGCGGCCATGTTCACCGGTTTGCGAGTTTCCACGACGCCAATCGCCCCCAGCACGCGAACATCCGCCACCTGCGCCAGGCTTTTCGCCGGGGCAAGTTCACGACATAACTGTTCTTCAATCGCTGCAACCTGCTGCTGCCATTCCCCGCTCTCCAGAATTGCCAGGCTTTCCGTCGCTACCGCGCAAGCCAGCGGATTACCCATAAAGGTTGGGCCATGCATAAAGCAGCCCGCTTCGCCGTTGCTGATGGTTTCAGCCACCAGCCGGGTGGTGAGCGCGGCGGAAAGGGTCATGGTGCCGCCAGTGATCGCTTTCCCCAGGCAGAGAATATCAGGCGTGATACCCGCATGTTCACAGGCAAACAGTTTTCCGGTGCGGCCAAATCCGGTCGCGATTTCATCGGCAATCAGGAGAATGCCTTCCCGGTCGCACATCTTACGAATACGTTTGAGCCACTCAGGATGATACATACGCATCCCGCCCGCGCCCTGCACAATGGGTTCGAGGATCACCGCCGCAATTTCATGACGATGCGCGGCCATCAGGCGGGCAAATGCCACCATATCGCGTTCATCCCATTCACCGTCAAAGCGGCTGGCGGGGGCTGGCGCGAACAGGTTTTCCGGCAGGTAGCCTTTCCACAGGCTGTGCATGGAGTTGTCCGGGTCGCAGACCGACATCGCGCCAAAGGTATCGCCGTGATAACCGTTGCGAAAGGTCAGGAAACGCTGGCGTGGTTCGCCTTTGGCCTGCCAGTACTGCAATGCCATTTTCATCGCCACTTCCACCGCCACGGATCCGGAATCCGCCAGGAAAACGCATTCCAGCGATTCTGGCGTCATCGCCACCAGCTTGCGGCACAACGCCACCGCGCTGGGATGGGTAATGCCACCAAACATCACATGCGACATCTGGTCAATCTGCGCTTTCATCGCCGCATTCAGACGCGGGTGATTGTAGCCGTGAATTGCGGCCCACCACGATGACATGCCGTCAACCAGTTGTTCGCCGCTCGCCAGTTGTAGCTCGCAGCCGTGTGCGGAAACCACCGGGTATACGGGAAGCGGGGCGCTCATCGAGGTGTAGGGGTGCCAGATATGCTGTTGATCGAAGGCGAGATCGTCCGTTGTCATAATCGACTTGTAAACCATTTTGAAAAGTTTTAGGTTTACGAGTATAAACCGATCCGAAAATTAACAAAACCCCCGGAGAAGCCAATGGCTAACCCTTTACGCTGGACAATGTCGCAGGTCACCGAACTTTTTGAGAAACCGTTGCTTGATTTGCTGTTTGAAGCGCAGCAGATCCATCGTCAGCATTTTGACCCGCGCCAGGTGCAGGTCAGCACCCTGTTGTCGATTAAAACCGGCGCATGCCCGGAAGATTGCAAATATTGCCCGCAAAGCTCGCGCTATAAAACCGGGCTGGAGAGCGAGCGCCTGATGGAAGTGGAGCAGGTGCTGGATTCGGCCCGCAAGGCGAAGCTCGCCGGTTCCACCCGTTTCTGCATGGGCGCGGCGTGGAAAAACCCGCACGAGCGCGATATGCCTTACCTTGAACAAATGGTGCAGGGCGTGAAAGAGATGGGCCTGGAAGCCTGTATGACGCTCGGAACGTTGTCCGATTCGCAGGCGCAGCGCCTGGCCTCGGCGGGGCTCGACTACTACAACCACAACCTGGACACTTCGCCGGAATTCTACGGCAATATCATCACCACCCGCAGCTATCAGGAACGCCTGGATACGCTGGATAAAGTGCGCGATGCTGGCATTAAAGTCTGTTCCGGCGGGATTGTTGGCCTTGGCGAAACGGTCACCGATCGTGCGGGCCTGCTGCTGCAACTGGCGAACCTGCCAACGCCGCCGGAAAGCGTGCCTATCAACATGCTGGTGAAGGTGAAGGGCACGCCGCTTGCGGATAACGAAGATGTTGATGCTTTTGATTTTATTCGCACTATCGCCGTGGCGCGCATCATGATGCCGACCTCGCACGTACGCCTTTCTGCCGGACGCGAGCAGATGAACGAGCAAACGCAGGCGATGTGCTTTATGGCCGGGGCGAACTCGATTTTCTACGGCTGCAAACTGCTGACGACGCCGAACCCGGAAGAAGATAAAGACCTGCAACTGTTCCGCAAGCTGGGCCTGAACCCGGAACAAACCACCGTTACCGCGGGCGATAACGAACAGCAGCAGCGCCTGGAGCAGGCGTTGATGACGCCGGACACCGAAACGTATTACAACGCGGCGGCGGTATGAGCTGGCAGCAACGCATCGATAGCGCCTTAGCGCAACGGCGAGAGGCAGATGCCTTGCGTCGTCGTGTGCCGCTGGCTCAGGGCGCCGGGCGCTGGCTGGAGTGTGAAGGTCAGCGCTATCGCAATTTTTCCAGTAACGACTATCTGGGGATGAGCCAGCACCCTAAGGTGATCCGCGCCTGGCAACAGGGCGCGGAACAGTACGGCACAGGCAGCGGCGGTTCTGGTCACGTCACCGGGTTCAGTCACGCCCATCGCGATCTGGAAAATGAACTCGCCCAGTGGCTGGGCTATCCGTGCGCGTTGCTGTTTATCTCTGGTTTCGCCGCCAATCAGGCGGTGATCGCCGCGCTGATGAGTGAAAAAGACCGGATCGTCGCCGATCGTTTAAGCCATGCTTCGCTGCTGGAAGCTGCGGCGCTAAACCCGGCGGCGCTGCGCCGTTTTCAGCACAACGATAGCCAGCATCTGGCGCGGTTGCTGAGCAGTGCTGTCGAGGGGCAGCAACTGGTGGTGACCGAAGGTGTATTCAGCATGGACGGCGATAGCGCGCCGTTGGCGAACGTCGCTGAGGCGACCACGCTGGCAGGCGCATGGCTGATGGTGGATGACGCGCACGGTATCGGCGTGAAGGGCGCGCAGGGGCGGGGAAGTTGCTGGCAACAGGGCGTGCGTCCTGAGTTGCTGGTGGTGACCTTCGGTAAAGCCTTTGGCCTGAGCGGTGCGGCGGTGCTGTGTAATGAATCGCTGGCTGATTATCTGCTGCAGTTTGCCCGTCATCTGATTTACAGCACCTCGATGCCCCCGGCACAAGCGGTGGCGCTGCGTGCGTCTCTTGACGTGATTCGCAGCAGTGAGGGCGACGAGCGGCGGGAAGTCCTGACGCAGCATATCGCACATTTTCGCGCGGGCGCGCAGGGGCTGGACTATCAACTCACGCCATCGGATAGCGCTATTCAGCCGCTGATTGTCGGCGAGAACGCGCGTACGCTCGCCCTGGCGAAAACGCTGCGCGAAAAAGGCTGTTGGGTGACAGCAATCCGCCCACCGACCGTACCCGCCGGAACCGCGCGTTTGCGTTTAACCCTCACGGCGGCACATACACGAGAAGATATCGACACATTGCTGGAGGTGCTGCATGACGTTCGTGAATAAACAGGCGGTGGCGGCGGCCTTTGGCCGCGCGGCGACGCACTATCACCAGTTTAACGAACTTCAGCGCCAGAGCGCGTCACATCTGCTTGAACAACTCCCGGTGCGCACGTTTGACCGTGTACTGGACGCCGGCTGCGGCCCCGGTAGCTATAGCCGCTACTGGCGTGAACAGGGCTGTGAAGTCACCGCGCTGGATCTCTGCGCTGAAATGCTTGTGCAGGCGCGCCAGCAGCAGGCGGCACAGCACTACTTGCAGGCGGATATCGAAGCTATTCCGTTGCCCGACGCCGGGTTTGACCTGGTGTGGAGCAATCTTGCTGTGCAGTGGTGCAGCGATATCCGCATTGCGCTGGCCGAGCTTTATCGCCAGTTGCGTCCCGGTGGCGTACTGGCCTTCACCACGCTGACCGCCGGATCGTTGCCCGAGCTGAATCAGGCCTGGCAGGCGGTGGATGCGCACCCCCATGCGAACCGTTTTCTGCCGGAGGAGACACTTCGACAGGCGCAGGCGGGCTGGCAGCAGCACAGTAGTGCCCGCTCAATAACGCTGCTCTTCCCTGATGCGCTGAGCGCGATGCGCTCTTTGAAAGGCATTGGCGCGACGCATCTGCATGAAGGCCGGGCGCGCGAGCCGTTAACCCGCAGCAAACTTCAGCAGCTGCAGCTGGCGTGGCCAAAAGTTGAGGGGCAATGCCCGCTGACCTACCATCTTTTTTCTGGAGTGATTACGCGTGATTAAACGTTATTTTGTTACCGGCACCGATACGGAAGTGGGGAAAACGGTGGCCAGCACAGCACTGCTACAGGCCGCGCGGGCACTCGGATACCGGACAGCAGGCTACAAACCTGTCGCTTCTGGCAGCGATGAAACGCCTGACGGACTGCGT
Organism: Pseudocitrobacter faecalis; assembly: GCA_003315335.1. GTDB lineage: Bacteria > Pseudomonadota > Gammaproteobacteria > Enterobacterales > Enterobacteriaceae > Pseudocitrobacter > Pseudocitrobacter faecalis. The sequence goes on along the minus strand of QNRL01000002.1, from coordinate 301,582 downwards.
AACAGTGATGCACTGGCATTGCAGCGCAATAGTGTGCTGCCGCTTGCCTATGACGTGGTGAATCCCTACACCTTCGCTGAACCCACGTCGCCGCACATTATCAGCGAGGTGGAACAGCGCCCTATTGAAGCGGATGTTCTGTCGGCGGGTCTGCGCACGCTGGAAGCGCAGGCGGATTGGGTATTAGTGGAAGGCGCCGGTGGCTGGTATACGCCGCTTTCGCCCCATCTGACGTTTGCGGATTGGGTGCAGCGCGAGCAATTGCCGGTGATTCTGGTGGTCGGCATGAAGCTGGGCTGTATCAACCATGCGCTCCTGACCGTGCAGGCCGTCAAGCAGGCTGGCCTGAAGCTGGCGGGCTGGATAGCCAATGATGTCGAGCAGCCAGGGAAGCGTCACCAGCCCTATCTGGCGACGCTGCAACGGATGATTGATGCGCCGATGCTGGGCGAAATCCCCTGGCTGGGCGCGACGCTGGCAGAGCACGACCTGGGTCAGTATCTTGACCTGAGTGCCCTGTCCCGGGCGTCATCCACGTTTTAATCAACTGCTCATCAAGCTGCGCCACGCCGCCCTGGGCCACGTTTCTGCCGCGATGTAACAGGCAGAAACGGTCTGCCACGCGCTGAATAAACGGAAGCTGCTGTTCTGCGAGCAATATCGTCAGCCCAATCTCCCGATTCAGGCGCAGCAGCAAATCCCCCAGCCGATGGATAAACGCGTGGCCCACGCCGCGCGTCGGCTCATCCAGGATCAGCAGCCGTGGCCGTGTGACCATCGCGCAGGCCAGGGCTAATTGATAACGGTCATCCTCGGTGAGAGCAGAGCCCTTAAGTTGCCTGAGCGCATACAGAGAGGGGAAGAGTGCGTAAATTTCCGGACTCACTGTTCCGCTGTTTTCCCCCGCCGCTTTGAGAGCAATCAGCAAATTCTCTTCCACGCTAAGCTGCGAAAAAATACGTTTATCCTGAGGCACGTACCCGATCCCAAGCGTTGTGCGCCGTACGGGCGATAGGGGCATTAAATCGCAGGGGGGCGAACCGGTTTGCTGCCAAATCATGCTGCCGCTTTCAATGGGCTGATGACCGGTAATACAGTTCACCAGTGTGGTTTTCCCCGTGCCGGGAAGGCCGATTAAGCAGGTGCACTCGCCGGAAGCCAATTCGAGATCGATGTTCCAGAGTGTGTGCTGGTTTCCGTAGAAATGATTGACTGCATGCAAACTCAACATCGTGTTCTCCTCAAGCCAAAAGACGGGGTCACGAAAGAAGGTTGCAATTCTCTTGCCAGAACAGATGTTCCTCAGCATAACGGCTGATTTTTAAGAATTAACTTAAGAAAGAGGAATGCGTTGGAGAGAGGGGACTGCACAGCACTGGCGCAATAACCCGCAAATGCTGAGCAAAATTTATACGAAAATGTGAAGGCCGTCACGCAGAAAGCACATGATGATTTTCGCTGATAAAAATCAAAATTTAACGATAAAAAATTTTTACCCCTCGCTTTTGCGGCGATCGACGAAAACGCCCGAGTGACAGGGGATAGGGGCTCCAGACACTTATCCACTATTCCTGTGGATAACCTTGTGTATTAGAGTTAGAAAACCTTCGGCAGACGAGAGAATACGCGGCTTGCCAGTAAATTGATGCGAAACGCGGCTTTTCAATCTTCTCTTTTATTATCAGTAAGATGAATAAAAGCAATGGCCCGGTTGAAAGCGTGGCTCACTGACATAAAAGTTTCATGACACATATTGACAAATGTTAAAACAGAAAAAGTTCTGGGGATAACCTCGGCAGGGCGTTTTTTTATCCTGCCAGAGCGCAAATTTCAGCCGCTAAACGTGGGTTCAGGACGGCGTAACAGCAATACCATAATGTGCTACTGTTTTTATATCCAGTGTTTTTTGTTGGCAAATTTTGCGCTGAGGAGTAAAATTAATCACCTGCCCGATCAACCCGCCACCAGGTAGCCTTGTTAATGAGTAAACCGTTCAAATTGCATTCGGCCTTTCAACCCTCTGGCGACCAGCCTGATGCCATCGCGCGCCTGAAAGAGGGGCTGGAAGATGGTCTCGCACATCAAACGCTTTTGGGGGTAACCGGCTCGGGGAAAACGTTCACCGTGGCTAACGTTATTGCCGATCTCCAGCGCCCAACGATGGTGCTTGCGCCAAACAAAACGCTGGCGGCGCAGCTTTATGGCGAGATGAAAGAGTTTTTCCCTGAAAACGCCGTTGAGTTTTTCGTCTCCTACTACGATTACTACCAGCCGGAAGCCTACGTTCCCAGTTCAGACACCTTCATCGAGAAAGATGCGTCGGTGAACGAACACATTGAACAGATGCGTTTGTCGGCCACCAAAGCTTTGCTTGAACGTCGTGATGTCATTGTGGTGGCTTCCGTATCGGCTATTTACGGGTTGGGCGATCCGGATCTCTACCTGAAAATGATGCTGCACCTGACGGTCGGCATGATTATCGACCAGCGCGCTATTCTGCGTCGGCTGGCGGAGCTTCAATACGCGCGCAACGACCAGGCCTTCCAGCGTGGTACCTTCCGCGTACGCGGCGAAGTTATCGATATTTTCCCGGCGGAATCAGAAGACCTGGCGCTGCGCGTTGAACTGTTTGATGAAGAAGTCGAGCGCCTGTCGCTGTTTGACCCACTGACGGGTCACGTAGAGGGCACCATTCAACGTTTTACGGTCTATCCCAAAACGCACTACGTCACCCCGCGTGAGCGCATCGTACAGGCGATGGAAGAGATCAAAGACGAACTGGTGGATCGCCGTAAAGTGTTATTGGAAAACAACAAACTGCTTGAAGAGCAGCGGCTCAGCCAGCGCACGCAGTTTGACCTCGAAATGATGAATGAACTGGGCTACTGCTCGGGCATTGAAAACTACTCGCGTTATCTCTCGGGACGCGGGCCGGGCGAACCGCCGCCGACGCTGTTTGACTACCTTCCGGCGGACGGCCTTCTGGTCATTGATGAATCCCACGTGACCATTCCGCAAATTGGCGGCATGTATCGCGGCGACCGGGCGCGTAAAGAGACGCTGGTGGAGTATGGTTTTCGTCTGCCGTCAGCACTCGATAACCGCCCGCTGAAGTTTGAAGAGTTTGAAGCCCTCGCGCCGCAAACGATTTACGTGTCTGCGACACCGGGGAACTATGAGCTGGAGAAATCCGGCGGCGACGTTATCGATCAGGTGGTGCGTCCTACTGGCCTATTGGATCCCGTGATTGAAGTGCGTCCGGTGGCGACGCAGGTCGATGACCTGCTATCAGAAATTCGCCTGCGCACGGCGATTAACGAGCGCGTGCTGGTCACGACGTTGACCAAGCGGATGGCGGAAGATCTCACCGAATATCTTGAAGAACACGGTGAACGTGTGCGCTACCTGCACTCAGATATCGACACCGTCGAGCGTATGGAAATTATTCGTGATTTGCGGCTTGGCGAGTTCGATGTGCTGGTGGGCATTAACCTGTTGCGAGAAGGTCTCGATATGCCAGAGGTGTCGCTGGTGGCGATTCTGGATGCCGATAAAGAGGGCTTCCTGCGTTCCGAACGCTCGCTTATCCAGACCATTGGGCGCGCCGCGCGTAACATCAACGGTAAAGCCATTCTGTATGGCGATAAAATCACACCATCGATGGCGAAGGCTATCGGTGAAACAGAACGTCGTCGTGAGAAGCAGCAGCGTTACAACGACGAGCACGGTATTGTTCCGCAGGGTCTGAACAAGAAAGTGGTCGATATTCTGGCGCTGGGTGAGGGGCTGGCGAAAACCAAAACCAAAGGTCGTGGCAAGTCTCGCGGCAGCGCGCAAATTGTTGAAGCGGATCAGGTGCTGACGCCGAAAGCATTACAGCAGCAAATTCAGTCTCTGGAGGCGCAAATGTTGCAGCACGCGCAGAATCTGGAATTTGAAGAAGCTGCCGAGATCCGCGATAAACTTCATCAGCTACGTGAATTGTTTATCGCTGCGTCATAACCTCAAAAAATTGAGGCTGGCATCACATGGAGCAATGCCAGCCTTAATGTTTGCTTAATATGCAACATGGATAATTTCCTCATCAATAAGAGGAGAGTTCCATGTCAAATTTAAACGTTCAGCAATCTCTAACAGTGTTACTTTCCGGCCTGATTGTCGTTGGTTTTCTCTGCCACTGGGTTCTGACTTTTTAACTTCGGTTTCAGGTTCGCGGGGGTGAAGGCAATCCACGCCCGCGTGCCGCTTCTCTCTTCGCGATTTTGCAAATAAAATGCTGCTTCGTGCAGTTGTGCAATACGCGTGACAATACTTAACCCCAGCCCAATTCCGCCATAGCGGCTGTCCATGCGTACAAACGCCTGGCTTAGTTCGCCCACTTTCGATTCATCAATGCCTGGACCTTCATCTTCGACAACTAACATTGACGTCGGTGATGCGGCAGCCGACAGGGTAATGGTTGAATGGGTGGGGCTGTAGCGATACGCGTTTTCGACGAGGTTACGCACCATCACCTTTATCAATGTGGCGTCGCCTGCAACCACAGTGGGGGGGACGTTTTCGGTTATTACCAGCGTCTGTTCGCGTCCTTTCAGCATCGATTCAAGCTCATCCTTCAGCGGCAAAATGACATCCGCCATTAACTCAACGCGCTGATAGCTCCCGGCAGAAAATGACTGGCCGACGCGCGCAAGTTGCAGTAACTGCGTGACGCTGTTAGTCATTTGATCCAGACGTTGAATCAGTGGCCCAATGTTTATGGCATGTGCTTTTTCGATGAGTTCAAGATGCAGGCGCAACCCAGCCAGCGGAGTGCGCAGTTCATGGGCCACATCAGCGGTGAACAATCGTTCGCGATCGAGTGTTTGCGTTAGTCGCGCCACCAGTTGGTTGATGGCGGATGTTACCGCATCCACCTCCAGAACGGTTTTTTCCAGATGGATAGGTTGTAAATTATCCGGAGTACGCGCATCGAGCTCTTTTTGCAGGTCAGACAGCGGGCGGGTAATGCGTTTTACCGCTTTCAAACAGACAAACAGCGCCAGGCCAATAATCACCAGGCTCGGTACCAGCAAGCTGGCAACCGCTTCGCGAACTTCATGCTGAATATGTTTGGCGTTGTTGTGGCCTTTCAGGATGCTGGCAACCTCCAGGTCAATCTGCTCCTTGCTTTCATGCCAGAGCCAGAAAACGCTGATAACCTGAAAAACCAGCAGAATGATACCAACGGTCAGTAAAAGCTGATGGCGCATCGGCCATTTTCGGATTGCGAAAAGAGGCATACGTTAATCTGTCACCTCGCTGTTTTCCAAAAGATAACCGAAACCCCTGACCGTGCGAATTCGTGACTTGCCGACTTTATCGCGCAGATTGTGAATATGGACTTCCAGCGTATTGGTCGATGGCTCGTTATCCCAGTTATAAATATCGTTGTAGAGAATTTCGCGATGTACCGGGCTACCGGCTTTCTGCATCAGGCGCGAGAGCAGGGCAAACTCTTTTGGGGTCAGTTCCAGCAGTTGTTCGTCCAGCCAGACCTGACGGCGCGTGGTGTTAAGACGTATGTTCGCCACCGTGATTTCGTTTTCGCCCTGATTATAATGACGACGTAACAGGGCGCGAATGCGGGCGTTGAGCTCTTCAAGCGCAAAGGGTTTCACCAGATAATCGTCCGCGCCAGTATCGAGGCCGCTGATACGATCGTCGAGGGTATCGCGAGCGGTAAGAATCAATACCGGCAGGCTGCATTTTTGCTGGCGAATACGCGAGAGGAAATGCAGCCCGTCTTCGTCGGGCAGGCCTAAATCCAGCACAATCAAACTGTAGAGCCCGGATTGCAGGCTAAGCTCCGCCTGACGTGCGGTGGTTACGCCATCACAGGCGTAACCTTCACTTTGCATCGCCAGAATTAAACCCTGTAATAACAGCGCGTCATCTTCCACGACTAAAATTTTCATTTCGTTATCCTCTGCACGTCTTAAGTATGTCATCAGCCGCGCGATATTCAGTGGTCTCTACGCCCAGTATACCCAACATCGTAGAGAAGAGATTGTCCTGAGAATATTCATTTTGTGTCGATTCTTTTTTCAGACAGTCGTAATTCACGCCATAACGTTTCTGATAATCATCTGACAGCCACACCAGCATTGGCACATGTTTTTGCGTATCCGGCGCAATGGAATAGGGCAGTCCGTGCAGGTAAATGCCATTTTCACCCAGTGATTCCCCGTGATCTGAGAGATAAACCAGGCTGGTGGTGAATTTATCCTGTTTGGATTGCAATAATTTAATCGCTTTATCGACGATATAATCCACGTACAGCACGGTGTTATCGTACGTGTTAACCAGTTGTTCCTGAGTGCAGGACTGAATTTCATTGGTATCGCAGGTTGGCGTGAATTTACGAAATTCCTTTGGATAACGGTTGTAATAAGTTGGGCCATGGCTGCCAATAGTGTGTAACACAATTAGCCCATCACCGTTTAATTTATCAATATCGTTAGCAAGATCGTGGAATAGCACTTCATCATAACATTCACCGTCAATACATTGACCTGGTAAGTTTAGTGCGTTCATATTCTGATGCGGTACACGATCGCATGCGCCTTTGCATCCGCCATCATTCTCATTCCACTGAACCTGAATACCTGCGCGTTGCGCGATATCCAACAGGCCTTCCTGATGATGAGCCAGTTGCTCGTTATAATGGGCCCGCGGCATATTAGAAAACATGCACGGAACTGAAACGGCGGTGGCGGTACCGCAGGACGTGGTTCTGGGAAAATAGACGACGTTATCCTGCGCCAGTCGTGGATTGGTTTCGCGTGAATAGCCGCCGAGGGAGAAATCGTCTGCGCGTGAAGTTTCGCCGACAATCAAAATGGTCAGGTTCTTACGCGGCCCGTTTTGCATCGACGTTTTTTGTTTTGCGTCTTCGCCGATGCGTACCAGCGGCAGGTTATCCATTTTATTGTGGGTATACCAGGAGTTGATCGCGGTGATGCTGTTAGAAGGATTGAGTGACTTCACCAGCTCCTTATTGTTGCGGAACAGTGAGGCGTAGTCTTTATAAAAGAGAGCCGCTACCATCACAATAAGTACTACAGAAACCAGCACCGACGCGCCTCGCAGCCCGGCCTCGCGCCATTTTCGTGTTGCCGGTTTTATTTTTATCCACCACGCAAGCGCGACGAAAAGTGCAGCGGTAAAAAGCAGCGTAAGAATCATCTTGCCCGACATCAGAGCATAACTTTCCGCCGGAGTGGTATCGAGAATATTGGTAATCATCGACCGGTCGATAATCACGCCGAAGGTCAATATAAAATATTGCGCCGATGCGCTGAGTAAAATAAACAGCGTCGCCAGTACTTTTTCCAGCCGCAGGAAGGAGGCCAGCGCCAGACAAATCACCATCACCGAAAAGGCGACCAGCGGCATGGTAAAGAACACCAGCGCGTTATGGACGCTATTTACGGGGAGTAGGGTCCAGGCCTGGCGATAAAACGCAACGTTCAGTGCCAGCGCAATATAAAGCGCAAAAAGCAGAATATAAGTTAAGCGGCTAACGGCGGGGCGATAGCGTAAATAGCGCAACATAGCGATCTTCCTGGATAAATGATGCTCGCTATGTTGCCGGGTATTTTTTAAGACAACCTTAAGATTTTAAGGAAAGCTAGCCTAACGCCTGAAGCGCCTTTTCCAGGGCGTCGTGCAATAGCTGACGATCGTGACGATAGCGGATATCGCTGGCTTCCAGCGGCTCCTGAATGACGACACGACTGCCAATGCCAGTGGTATCGACTTTCGGCCCAACGACCACCGCATCAATCACCGGTTTCCCAACATAATGCTCAAGAATGTCGAGTTTTTTCGCAAGGGTCAGGCTGGCTGCCGCCGGGCTGAGCTCGCGGCCTAAATTACCGATATAGACCATTGGCGCAGGCGTACGGCGCAGCGCCTGAGCCACATCGCTCAACAATAAGGCGGGCAGCAGGCTGGTATAAAAACTGCCGGGGCCGATTAAGATAAGATCCGCTTCGCCAATCGCCTGCACCGCTTCACGCGTCGCACTAACCGAAGGTGTAAGCATCAGTTGCTGCGGTGGCAACGGCAGTTGATCGATATTCACTTCCCCGTAGACTTCATGACCCTCCTGATCAATCGCCATCAGATCGACAGGTTGTTCCGACATGGGAATTAACGACGCTTCAACTTTCAGCAGATTTCTTATTAAATTGATCGCCTCTAAAGGCCGAACGCTCAGGTGGTCCAGCGCCTTTAACATTAAATTTCCGAGGTTATGACCGGAAAGTTCGCCATTGCCGCCAAAACGGTACTCAAACATGGCGGACGCTACGCTGGGTTCGGTGATCAACTGGTTAATGCAGTTACGCATGTCGCCCCAGGCGATGCCGCCTTCTGAGCGACGAATACGGCCGGTCGAGCCACCATTATCAGTGGTAGTAACGATACCGGTTAAACGAGAGCCGAGAGAGGAGAGTGAAGACATCACCCGCCCTAATCCATGTCCACCCCCAAGGGCGACGACGCGATCGAGATCGGCCAGAGTGCGATTGCGCATACAACTTCCTTATGTTGGAACATCTGCTTACATTAGCGTAACTACTCCCAAAAGACGATGCCGCACGCCGGGCAAAATGACGTATATCAATGCAAAAGCCTGATTTATGCGTATTCTGTAGGGAAAATGCACGATCAGGTCGCTATGTATCACTTTATATAGCGAAAGCGAAAATGGCGAAGTTGTCCATCTCGCGCTACTATCGGCATAATCCCTTTCAGCAACATTGCTGAAAAACACTCTAGCCTCTGTGCCTAAGTCGAAAGATAAGGCGTTTTGGCCGTGATGCTCCAGGCTTTACTGAACATCACCAGGGCGAAGGAAGAAATGACCTCGCCTCCCGTATTTGGAAAGGTGTCTATGGCTTCACAACTTACTGATGCGTTCGCGCGCAGGTTCTTTTATCTGCGTCTGTCGATAACCGATGTGTGCAACTTCCGTTGTACCTACTGTCTGCCCAACGGCTACAAGCCGGGCGAAGTCACTAACAATGGCTTTTTGTCGCTGGATGAAGTGCGTCGGGTTACCCGTGCGTTTTCCGCGCTGGGTACCGAAAAAGTGCGTCTCACCGGCGGCGAGCCGAGCCTGCGTCGCGACTTTGTCGACATCATCGCAGCAGTAAGAGAAAACGCGGCCATCAAACAGATTGCAGTGACCACCAATGGTTACCGTATGGCGCGCGATGTTGCCGCCTGGCGCGAAGCGGGCCTTACGGCGCTGAACGTCAGCGTCGACAGCCTTGATGCGCGTCAGTTTCACGCGATTACCGGTCAGGACAAATTCCGCCAGGTGATGGACGGTATCGACGCCGCCTTCACTGCCGGCTTTGAAAAGGTGAAGGTCAACACCGTGCTGATGCGCGATGTAAACCATCACCAGCTCGACACCTTTCTGGCGTGGATCAAACCGCGCCGCATTCAACTCCGATTTATCGAACTGATGGAAACCGGCGACGGCGGCGACCTGTTCCGTAAACACCATATCTCCGGGATGGTGCTGCGTGACCAACTGCTCAAACGCGGCTGGATACATCAGATCCGACAGCGCAGCGACGGCCCGGCGCAGGTCTTTTGTCATCCCGACTATGAAGGGGAAATCGGCTTAATCATGCCGTATGAAAAAGACTTTTGCGCTACCTGTAACCGTCTGCGCGTCTCATCTGTGGGCAAACTGCATTTATGCCTTTTCGGCGAGGGAGGCGTAGACCTTCGTGACCTGTTAGTGGCCGACGCCCAGCAGCAGGAACTTGAGGCGCGCATCGCAGAAGCGTTAACCCATAAGAAGCAGACCCACTTCCTGCACCAGGGCAACACCGGGATCACCCAGAACCTGTCCTGGATTGGTGGCTAATTCGTTTTCAAGGAGTGTTAAATGAGTCAGGCGAGCACTGAATTTTTCTCCACCCGTATCGCTATTCTTACTATTTCCAGCCGTCGCGGTGAAGAGGATGACACCTCTGGCCATTATCTGCGTGATTCCGCGCAGGAGGCGGGCCACACAGTCGTCGACAAAGCGATTGTTAAAGAGAACCGCTACGCGATTCGCGCGAAAGTTTCTGAATGGATTGCGCGCGATGACGTGCAGGTGGTGCTTATTACCGGTGGCACCGGCCTGACCGACGGCGACCAGGCACCGGAAGCACTGCTTCCACTGTTTGATCGTGAAATCGAAGGCTTCGGCGAAGTATTTCGCATGCTCTCTTTTGAAGAGATTGGCACCGCCACGCTGCAATCCCGCGCCATTGCCGGGATGGCCAACCGGACGCTGATTTTCGCCATGCCGGGTTCGACCAAAGCGTGTCGTACCGCGTGGGAAAATATTATTGCGGCGCAGCTCGATTCCCGCACCCGTCCGTGTAACTTCTACCCTCATCTGAAGAAATAAACGATGTCGCAACTGACCCATATCAACGCGGCGGGCGAAGCCCATATGGTGGATGTCTCCGCCAAGGCCGAAACCGTACGCGAAGCTCGCGCCGAAGCGTTCGTCACCATGCTGCCGGAAACCTTATCGATGATCATCGACGGTAGCCATCACAAAGGCGATGTGTTCGCCACCGCCCGTATTGCAGGGATTCAGGCTGCCAAGCGCACCTGGGATCTTATCCCGCTTTGTCATCCGCTGATGCTCAGCAAAGTGGAAGTGAATCTTCAGGCCGAGCCGGAGCAAAACCGTGTGCGTATTGAAACGCTTTGCCGTCTGACCGGCAAAACCGGCGTAGAGATGGAGGCGTTAACGGCCGCATCGGTGGCCGCGCTGACGATTTACGATATGTGCAAAGCGGTACAAAAAGATATGGTCATTGGCCCGGTGCGCCTGCTGGCGAAAAGCGGCGGCAAATCGGGTGATTTCAGGGTGGATAGCGATGATTAAGGTTCTGTTTTTTGCTCAGGTTCGCGAATTGGTCGGCACGGACGCGTTGCAGCTTCCGGCGGAGTTCGCCACGGTTGAGGCCATCCGTCAGCATCTGGCGGCACAGGAAGGTCGCTGGGCGCTGGCGCTGGAAGAGGGGAAACTCTTGGCGGCGGTCAATCAGACGCTGGTCAGTTTTGAGACAATCGTTGCTGATGGCGATGAAGTGGCATTTTTCCCGCCGGTAACCGGAGGTTGATGATGAGCGAAACGCGTATTCGCGTCGGCCACGAAACGTTTAATGTGGGCGATGAGTATGTCTGGCTTGCCGAACGTGATGAAGATGGCGCGGTGGTGACGTTTACCGGCAAGGTGCGTAATCACAACCTTGGCGACAGCGTGAAAGCGCTGACGCTGGAGCATTATCCCGGCATGACCGAAAAAGCGCTGGCGGAGATCGTTGAAGAAGCGCGCGGCCGCTGGCCGCTGGGGCGTGTCACGGTCATTCACCGCATCGGCGAACTCTGGCCGGGCGATGAGATAGTCTTTGTGGGGGTTACCAGCGCGCACCGCAGCAGCGGTTTTGAAGCCACCGAGTTCATCATGGACTATTTGAAAACGCGTGCGCCGTTCTGGAAGCGCGAAGCCACGCCGGAAGGCGACCGCTGGGTGGAAGCTCGCGACAGCGATAAGCAAGCGGCAGGGCGCTGGCATAACGACACCTGACCCATAGGCCGGATAAGGCGTAGCCGCATCCGGCGGTTTCACCCGCACCCTGCAGAAGGGTATACCTATACGTTTACTCTCCGTCGATGCACACCTGCAATATTTGCGATATCCTTGAGGTATTCCTTATATCATCAGGAGCTTCTCATGGATCGATTCCCTCGTTCTGATTCAATCGTACAGTCCCGTTCCGGGCTGCAAACGTATATGGCACAAGTGTATGGCTGGATGACCTGCGGATTGCTGCTGACGGCGTTTATCGCCTGGTATGCGGCGAACACTCCTGCGGTGATGATGTTTGTCTTCTCCAGCAAAATCACTTTCTTTGGCCTGATCATCGCGCAACTGGCGCTGGTCTTTGTGCTTTCAGGGATGGTGCAACGCTTGAGCGCGGGCGTCGCCACCACGCTGTTTATGCTCTATTCGGCGCTTACCGGGTTGACGCTTTCCAGTATTTTCATCGTCTACACCTACTCCTCCATCGCCAGTACCTTTGTGGTGAGCGGCGGGATGTTCGGCATCATGAGCCTCTATGGCTACACCACCAAACGCGATCTCAGCGGCCTGGGAAATATGCTCTTTATGGCGCTGATTGGTATCATTCTGGCCTCGCTGGTTAACTTCTGGCTGAAAAGCACCGCGCTGATGTGGGCGGTGACTTATATTGGCGTTGTGGTATTTGTTGGCCTGACTGCGTATGACACGCAGAAACTGAAAAATATCGGCGAACAAATCGATGTGCGTGATACATCCAGCCTGCGTAAAACCGCCATTCTTGGCGCGTTAACGCTGTATCTCGATTTCATCAACCTGTTCCTGATGTTACTGCGGATATTTGGCAACCGCCGTTAACGGTTAATTACCGAAAAATCCCGGACGAGTGCCGGGATTTTTGCTAATAACTTTTGCCTGCGTTTTCATTCCTCTCCCGAATCCTTTTCGCCTGGCTCTCCAGCCCCAGATAACACACCAGCGCCAGCATCAGCGGAATAAAGTAATACAGCACACGCCACACCAGTAGCGCCGCGATAATGGTGCCGGAAGAGACTTCTTCGCTGGCCAGCAGCGCGACAAATACCGCTTCCAGCACCCCGATACCTGCCGGAATATGCACAATCACCGCCACCACGCTGCTTACCAACAGTACGCCGAGCACAAAGAAATAATCAACGGCCTGGCCCATCAGCAGCCAGATGGTTGCCCCCATTGCCATCCAGTTCAGACTGGAAATGGCCATCTGGGCGAGGGCGAATTTCCAGGTGGGAAGCACCAGCTTTTGCCCTTTGATGGAATACTGACGCTTTTTGGCAAACGCGCAAAATCCCAGATAAATCAGTACCGTTGCCAATAGCACCGCGCCGAGCAGTCGAAGAGTCGTGTCGTTAATGTACCAGTGTGGGGGCAGGTCGATGACGCCACCGGTAAACATCACGCCCGCAAGTAATAAATACCCCAGCCAATTAGTCGAAATACTCAGGGAAAAGATGCGGGTGATGGTGCCGGGCTTCAGGCCAAGCCGCGAGTAGAGGCGGTAGCGCATGCCAATACCGCCGACCCAGGTGCTGAGCGTCAGGTTGAAGGCATAGCAGATAAACGATACCAGCATAACCTGGCGTTTAGCCAGCTTATGCCCGCACCAGACGCGCGCCAGCAGGTCGTAGCAGCCATACAGCAGATAATTGAATATCACCAGGCCTACCGCGCCCAGAAGCGCCAGACGGTTATAATCGCGGATGACGTTCCACACTTCGTGCCAGTCAATTTTGCGCGCGTAAAGCACCAGCAGTACCGCGACGGCAACCAGAAATAGCCAGGTCAGGGCACGTTTAGTCCACTTCCACTGTTTTTTACTCATCCATTTCATTGCCGGGCTCCCGAGTTCTCCGGTTCGACGCGATCCTGCGTTTCCATCGTGGGCTGTGCAGGGGGAGGCACTTCCGCCAGTTTTGGCGTATGTGCGGGTAGCCAACCGGCCATTGCCGGGAAATGGCGCAGGAAGTGGAACACCACTACGCCAATGCCGAGGTTTATCCAGCTGCGCTTAGGCACCATACTTTCGTCCACGCGCTGTGAATCACGGCTAATTAAGGTATTGAGATTGTCACGCAGCGTTTGGTTAAACTGACGGTCATGAATCATCAGATTGGCTTCAAGATTCAGCGACAAACTTAACGGATCGAGATTGCTGGAACCTACCGTCGCCCAATGATCGTCCATCAACGCCACTTTGCCGTGCAACGGCCGGCGTTGGTATTCGTAGATATGCACGCCGCTGTTGACCAGGTATCGATAGAGCAGCACCGCGCCCACTTTGACGATGGCCATATCCGGATTGCCCTGAACCACCAGTTTCACCCGCACGCCACGGCGCGCGGCACGGCGCATGGCGTGCAGCAGGCGATAGCCAGGGAAGAAGTAGGCATTGGCAATGATCACTTCGCGTTTAGCGGTCGCCAGCATCCGCAGATAGTGACGTTCGATATCGGTACGGTGCTCGCCATTGTCGCGCCACACCAGCAGTGCCTGCGCTTCACCGGGTTTGCGGTTCTCTTCTGCGCGATGATGACGGCGCCACCAGCGGCGTACCGGGGCATTTTCGGGCAGGTTTTCCAGTTCAAACTGAACGATGTCATCGACTACCGGGCCTTCCACACGTACCGCGTAATCTTGTTTGGCTTCAGGCCCGTAGTCCGACATATGTTCGGCGGAGTAGTTTATGCCGCCAATAAAGGCGATACGCGCATCCACCACAACGATTTTGCGGTGCATACGGCGAAAGAGGTTGGTACGCATCCCAAAAAGACGCGGGCCGGGATCGTAATAGCGGAAAATGACGCCAGCTTCGGTCAGAGCGTTAACAAACTCGTCGCTTAAATCGGGGGAACCATAGCCGTCCAGCAGCGCTTCTATCTGCACTCCGCGTTTCGCGGCACGCAGCAGCACGGCATGTAACTGCTTACCCACGTCGTCCTCAAACCAGATGAAGGTTTCGAGGATCACTTTACTCTGTGCCTGATCAATGGCTTTAAAGACAGCGGGATAGTACTGATCGCCATTCTCCAGCAGGGTAATCTGGTTGCCTTCTCGCCAGGCGCATTTCATAGATGGATCTCCGCGCTAAGGGGCGCATGGTCTGAAAGGTGTCGCCAGCCACGTAAAGCAAGTTTGGTCGGTTTACTGGCATTTGCATTTTTCACGTAGATACGATCCAGTCGCAATAGCGGCAAACTCACCGGAAAGGTGCGCGCTGGTCTACCCCTGGCGCGGGTAAAAATCTCTTCCAGCCCGGCCTTCGCCTTTAATGGATGGTTAGCTTTCTGTCGCCAGTCATTGAAATCGCCGGCCACCAGAACCGGTTCGCCCTGCGGCAGCGCATTGACAAAATCGGCCAGCATCACAATCTGCGCCTGACGCTGCTTTTCGCCGAGCCCAAGGTGTACGCAAATCACGTGAATCGGCGTATTAAGATGCGGGGGCGTAATTCGACAATAGAGCAGCCCACGTTTTTCGCTATTACCGATGGAAACATCGTGATTTTCAAAATGTTCAATAGGATAGCGTGAGAGCACCGCGTTACCGTGATGCCCTTCCGGATAAACCGCATTTCGCCCGTAAGCATAATCGCTCCACATCGTGTCAGCGAGAAATTCGTAGTGGCTGGTATCGGGCCAGTTTTCGACGTGCAGCGGATGTACTTCATGCGCGCCCAGCACTTCCTGCAGGCAAACAATATCCGCGCCGACGGTGCGAACGGCGTCGCGAAGCTCTGGCAAAATAAAACGTCGGTTAAAAGCCGTAAAGCCCTTATGGGTGTTAATTGTCAGTATTTTTACCGAAAAAGGCGTGCTGTTCGCGGTCATTTGGCTCCCGTTATCTTTTTCTTCCTGATTAAATAGTGTAGTCGGCGTCACAAAAAGATGCGGTGATACGGAATTTTCCGTAAAGTGGCGTACTCTGAATAGGCAAATAAAATCCTTCAGGAGAAGAAGCCATGAAGTGGCAACAACGCGTTCGTGTCGCAACAGGGTTAAGTTGCTGGCAGATTATGTTGCATTTGCTGGTGGTGGCGGTGCTGGTTATGGGCTGGATGGGCGGTGCATTAGTCCGCGTCGGCCTGGGCCTGTGTGTGCTCTACAGCGTAACGGTGATACTGATGCTGGCATTCCAGCGCCACCGTGAACAGCGCTGGCGTGATGTGGGCGATGTACTCGAAGAACTCACCACCACCTGGTATTTTGGTGCGGCAATTATCGCCTTATGGCTGCTGTCGCGAGTGTTACACAATAACTTCCTGCTGGCCCTTGCGGGGCTGGCGATCCTCGCCGGGCCAGCGTTGGTCTCTTTGTTAGTCAAAGAGAAAAAACGCAACTCAGGCGATCTTCCGGCGAAACATCGCGTACGCCACTGAGCCTGTCGTGGCCGCTATCACCAGTAGCGGCCACAAACTTCCCCACACAATCGTTAAGCTCGCATCCTTCAGATAAATTTGCTTGGTGATATCCGTAAAGTGACGAATCGGGTTAATCCACGTCAGATTCTGCAACCATACCGGCATGTTCTCCACGGGCGACACGTATCCCGACAGCAGAATCGCCGGCATCATAAAGACGAACACACCGATAAACGCCTGCTGCTGCGTTTCGCACAGGGATGAAATCAGCAGACCAAACCCTACCAGCGATAACCCGTAGATAATCATGGTGAAGTAGAACAGCGCCAGCGAGCCGGCGAAGGGAATCTGATACGCCCAAATGCCGATACCCAGCACAATAGTGGCCTGGAAGGTCGCGACAATCAGCGCCGGAACGGCTTTGCCGATAAAGATCTGCCAGGTCGCCAGCGGTGAGACCAAAAGCTGATCCAGCGTGCCTTGTTCACGTTCGCGGGCGACGGAGAGCGACGTTACGATCATCACGCCAATGGTGGTGATCATGGCGATCAGCGACGGTACGACAAACCATTTATAGTCCAGGTTCGGGTTATACCAGTTACGCACCACCAGCTCGCTGTTGTTGGGTTTCGCCTGGCCGTCGGTTAACTCCTGCTGATAATCTTTGACGATCTGCTGCAGGTAGTTGGCCGCGATTTGCGCGCTGTTCGAGTTTCGCCCGTCAAGAATCAACTGCATAGGTGCCTGCTGGAAGGTATCCAGATTACGCGAAAAATCCGCCGGGAAACGCACCAGCAGCAACGCTTTCTGGGTGTCGATAGTGGGTTGGATCTCCTGCGGGCTTTTTAGCAGCAGAACATGAGTGAACGCTTTGGCGCGGGCGAAGCGTTGCGTTAACTCAACCGCGTGTTTGCCGTTATCTTCGTTATAGATAGCGATGGTGGCGTTGGTCACCTCAAGCGTCGCGGCAAAAGGGAAAAGAATCACCTGAATCAGCACCGGCAGAATCAAAATGGCGCGAGTCTGCGGCTCGCGCAGCAGCGATTGCAGCTCTTTGCGGATTAATGTCCATAAACGATAAAACATAGTTTATTCCTCAGCGCATCCGGCAAAAATCAATCCAGTCGACGTTTCGTTTTGAGCCACGTCAGGCCGATAAACATCACCGCCGAGGCAATCAGAAACAGGGTATTAATCACCAGCACCACCGGGATATTGCCCGCCAGGAACAGACTTTGCAGCGTGCTCACGAAGTAACGGGCCGGGATGATATAGGTCACGATACGAATCGCCGCAGGCATACTGTCTATCTGAAAAATAAACCCGGACAGCATAATCGACGGCAGAAACGCGGCATTCAGCGCCACCTGTGCGGCGTTAAACTGGTTACGGGTGATGGTTGAAATCAACAGCCCCATCCCCAGCGTGCTAAGTAAAAACAGGCTGGTGATGAAAAACAGCACCAGCAGTGAGCCGCGATAGGGCACACCAAGGATAAACACTGACACCAGCATACAAAGTAGCATTGCCAGCATGCCAAGGAAGTAGTAGGGGATCAGCTTACACAACAGCAGTTCGACGCGGGTCACTTCGGTTGACAGTAGCGCTTCCATCGTGCCGCGCTCCCATTCGCGCGCCACCACCAGCGACGTGAGGATTGCGCCAATCACCGTCATGATGATGGTCACCGCGCCGGGAATGATAAAATGCTGGCTGATGGCGGCCGGGTTAAACCAGTAACGGGTCTGGACATCAATGAGCGGTGTGAATCCCTGCCCTTTGTCTTCCGCACGTTGTGCCTGCCATAGCTGCCAGATACCTTGCGTATAGCCCTGCACAAAGTTGGCGGTGTTCGGCTCGCTGCCATCGGTGATCACCTGAATCGGCGCAGTTTCATTGTCGCGCGCCATCTGGCTGTCGAAATTCACCGGGATGACCACTAACCCGCGAATACGCCCGGCCTGCATCATCTCAACCAGTTGCTGGCGGTTATCGCTGATGGTGGCATCGATATAGGGCGAGCCGGTCATGGCGTGGGTAAAATCAAGCGCCTCTTCACTTTGCTGTTCCAGCAAAATGCCCACCCGCAGTTTGCTGGAGTCGAGGTTGATGCCGTAGCCAAAGATAAACAGCAGCAGCAGGGGGATCACCACGGCAATCAGCCAGCTACTAGGGTCGCGGATAATCTGCCGCGTCTCTTTCACGCACAGCGCGCGTACGCGGCGCCAGGAAAGGGGGCTAGTGCGCATCGGCGTGCTCCTTATCCCAGTTGTGGATCAAGGTGATAAAAGCCTGCTCCATGGTGGGGTCGGTGTGTTCCTCGTCGGCGGCCTGCGCTTTCAGGTCATCCGGCGTGCCGCTGGCAATCAGTTTACCGCGATAGACCAGGCCGATCCGGTCGCAATACTCGGCTTCATCCATAAAGTGGGTGGTGACCATCACAGTCACACCTTTCTCCACCATGCTGTTGATATGCAGCCAGAATTCGCGTCGGGTGATGGGGTCAACGCCGGAGGTGGGTTCATCGAGGAACAGAATATCCGGCTCGTGCATTAGCGAGCAGGCGAGCGCCAGACGCTGCTTAAAGCCGAGCGGCAGCGAATCCGTGGCGTGGCTGGCGATGCTTTTCAGGCCGAAAGCCTCGCTCATGCGGGCGATTTTGTCATTCTGCGCTCGTCCGCGCAGGCCATAAACGCCCGAGAAAAAGCGCAGGTTCTGTTCCACGGTCAGGTTGCCGTAGAGCGAGAATTTTTGTGCCATATAACCTAAATGCTGACGCGCTTTTCCTGAACTCACTTTCAGATCCATATTCAGCACCAGCGCTTTGCCGGATGTCGGCACCAGCAGGCCGCACATCATCTTAAAGGTGGTCGATTTCCCGGCACCGTTAGGGCCGAGCAGGCCAAAAATTTCCCCGCGTTTAACGGCGAAATCCACGTGGTCGGTGGCGGCAAAGTCGCCGAATTTTTTGGTGAGCTGTTTGGCCTCAATCACCGTTTCATCCGGCGAGCCTTCAACCGTATGCAGAATGGCCCCCAGCGGTGATTCAGAGGTTCCCGCCCCGCCCAGCAGGTCAATAAAGGCGTCTTCAAAGCGCGGCGAGGTTTCGTTAATCTCAATTTCGGGCATGTCCGGCGCGTGGCGAATATCGTCGGCGGTGGCCTCTTTTTTGACGATGACACGCACAGAACGCCCCTGAATCATCCCGTCGCTGACCTGCGGTAATTTCAGCGTGCGTTGTAACAGGCGGCGGTTGTTTTCCGCAGGGCTGCTCATCAGGAAACTGCGCCCGGCCATGGTTTTCGTCAGCGCCGTCGGTTCGCCCTGATAGAGTAATTCGCCTTCGTTCATCAGCAGCACGTCGCGGCATTGCTCGGCTTCGTCGAGGTAGGAGGTGCTCCACAAAATCAGCATCCCGTCGCCCGCCAGTTCATGCACCATCTGCCACAGTTCGCGACGCGAGATGGGGTCTACGCCCACGCCCGGTTCATCGAGCAGCAATACTTTCGGTTCGCCCACCAGCGTACAGGCGAGCCCCAGTTTTTGTTTCATCCCGCCGGAAAGTTTCCCCGCCAACCGCCCGGTAAATGGGCCCAGCGCGGTGAACTCCAGCAGACGGGCGAAGGTTTTCTGTCGCGCGTCGCCGGTGACACTGCGCAGGTCGGCATAAAGATTGAGGTTCTCCATCACCGTTAAATCTTCGTACAGGCCAAATTTCTGCGGCATGTAGCCCAGCATGCTGTGCAATTCGCTGTCGTTTTCAATAGGATCGAGCCCCAGAACAGAAGCCGTTCCTTCGTCGGGTTTCAGCAAGCCCGCCAGCATGCGCATCAGGGTGGTTTTCCCCGCGCCGTCCGGCCCCACCAGCCCGGTAACATAACCAGAGTGAATGGTACAGTTCAGCGGTGCGACGGCGGGTTTATCCATCCCGGCAAAGCGCTTCACCAGCCCGTCGAGCTGAATGATCTCTTCACTCATGGCGCGACTCATCGTTGAACTTCAGGGTGACAGGCATACCCTGACGCAGGGTATCGTCGGCATCAGTGACGATAATACGCAGGCGGTAAACCAGATCGGTACGCAGATCCGGCGTTTCGACAGTTTTCGGCGTAAATTCTGCGGTGGGGGACACGAAGCCGATTTTGCCGTGGTAAGGCTTATCCGGACGACCATCGGTATAGAGCAATATTTCTCGTCCCGGTTGCGCCTGATTCAGATTCTTTTCGTCAACATAAGCGCGAACCCACACCGGGCGCGTCAGGGAAAGGGTGAGGGCGGTGCTGCCCGCATTAAGCATGCTGCCAGGTTCTACCGCGCGAGTAAGCAACGTGCCGTCCGACGGAGCCACCAGCGTGGTGTCGTGCAAATCGAGCGTCGATTGCGCCAGCTGCGCCTGCGCCTGTTCAAGATTGGCTTTCGCCTGGGCAATTTCCTGCGGACGATTCCCGGCGCGGTACTGGCTCAGTTTATCCTGTGCCGATTTCAGCGTTGCCAGCGCCTGGTCACGCGATGAGCGTGCATTTTCCAGATCGTTGGCGGAAATAGTACGGCTTTTCCATAACCCCTGCTGACGTGCGTAAAAGTTCTGCGCGTAGTCATAGGCGGCCTGCGCCTGTTTAACCGCGGCGGCGGCCTGGGCAATCTCTTCTGCCCGGTAACCCGCCATCATCAGGTCATACTGCGCCTGGGCGGTAGAGACGTTGGCTTTCGCCTGCATCAGGGCGTTTTCATAGGGCGCTTTATCGAGCTGGCCCAGCGTTTGCCCGGCTTTAATCGTATCGCCTTCATCCACGGTTAATGACTGTAGACGGCCCCCGACGCGGAAGCTCATATTCACCGTGCGAATATCTACGTTACCGTAGAGTGTCAGCCCATTGTCCTGGCGGCTCTGATACCACCAGGTTCCGCCAATGGCGGCAACAATCAGCACCAGTACCAGTGCAATAATGACCGGCTTTTTCATTGTTTCAGGCTCCTTTGCGTTAGTCCCTGCAAAATGAAATCGATGTGGCAGCTCACCACCTGGAAAATCTGTTCCGCTTTGTCGTCGTCAAATCGCCCCCAACCGGCACGCAATAAAATGGTTTCGCGTCCAAGCCGGAAGGCGAGGATTTCACCGAGCAGAGCGTGCGTGTGCAGAATGGTTTGCGTGTCGTGCGGATCGCGCCCGGTGTAGGCGGCAATCAGATGTGTTAGATGCGTATGCATCGGCGCAATCACCTGGTCGTGGATATGTTGGTAGGCGGCGGTGGGCGAAAACTGTTCGCGTGAAATAAACTTACTGAGGTTGACCGTATCGTCCTGGGTCAGCAGTAAGATCATGTTCTTGCAGGCACGCAAAATCAGTTCATGAATGGCGGCTTTATCAGGCTCTGGCTGGGCGAAAAGCGCCTCGGCAGCCTGAACGTGTGGGCGAAAGTTCTCACCGATAAAATCAGCAATCCACTGGGCGCAGGCAAGGTATAAGTCGTCCTTTGAGCCGAAGTAATAGGTTATCGCCGCAATGTTTTGCCCGGCCTGCGCGGCGATGTCGCGGGTGGTGGCGTGCAGGCCATACTCGCCAAACTGCGCGAGGGCGGCGGCGATGAGTTGGCTTTTGGCCTGTTCGCCTTTGGTGGTGATGGGAGTCGTATTCATCGCGTCAAACAAAATTAATCAATCGATTGATTAACACTATGACCGTTTTTTGAGCTTGTCCAGTCGTATACGCAATAAACGGCGAAAACACAGAATTTTCACCGCCTCGCAGGCCGCCTGACTGGAGAGATATTTTATGCGCCAGGTCACAAAATCTGCTACACTCCGGCCCTTCATGACATTGTGGTTTTTGTCATTATCTGGTTTTTTATCCCCTCGAAAACTACACCGCATGCGGTCGGGGTGGGTGTGGAGTAAATATGTCTTTCGATTCATTAGGGCTTAGCCCTGAAATTTTGCGTGCCGTTGCAGAGCAGGGCTATCGCGAACCCACCCCCATTCAGCAGCAGGCAATTCCTGCGGTGTTACAGGGCCGTGACCTGATGGCCAGTGCCCAGACCGGTACCGGTAAAACGGCTGGCTTTACGCTGCCGCTGTTACAACATCTGATCACTACCCAGCCACATGCGAAAGGGCGTCGCCCGGTACGCGCGCTGATCCTCACGCCAACCCGTGAACTCGCCGCGCAAATTGGCGAAAACGTGCGCGACTACAGCCAGTACCTGAACATTCGTTCGCTGGTGGTGTTTGGCGGCGTGAGCATCAATCCGCAGATGATGAAACTGCGCGGTGGTGTCGATGTCCTGGTGGCCACGCCGGGCCGTTTGCTCGACCTGGAACATCAAAACGCGGTAAAACTGGATAACATCGAAATTCTGGTGCTGGATGAAGCAGATCGTATGCTCGACATGGGCTTCATTCACGATATTCGCCGCGTGCTGGCAAAACTGCCTGCAAAACGCCAGAACCTGCTGTTCTCTGCGACCTTCTCTGACGACATTAAAGCACTGGCAGAAAAGCTGCTGCATAACCCGCTAGAAATCGAAGTCGCGCGCCGTAATACCGCCTCCGAGCAGGTGACTCAGCACGTTCACTTTGTGGATAAGAAACGTAAACGGGAACTGCTGTCCCAGATGATCGGCCAGGGCGACTGGCGTCAGGTGCTGGTGTTCACCCGTACCAAACACGGGGCAAACCACCTGGCAGAACAGTTGAATAAAGATGGCATCCGCAGTGCGGCTATTCACGGTAACAAATCGCAGGGTGCGCGTACGCGTGCGCTGGCTGATTTTAAATCCGGCGATATCCGCGTGCTGGTGGCGACCGATATCGCGGCCCGTGGCCTGGATATCGAAGAACTGCCGCACGTGGTGAACTATGAGCTGCCAAACGTACCGGAAGATTACGTTCACCGTATTGGCCGTACCGGCCGTGCGGCGGCAACCGGGGAAGCGTTGTCGCTGGTGTGTGTTGATGAACACAAACTGCTGCGCGATATCGAAAAACTGCTGAAAAAAGAGATCCCGCGTATTGCGCTGCCAGGCTATGAGCCAGATCCATCCATTAAAGCAGAACCGATTCAGAATGGTCGCCAGCAGCGCGGCGGTAACGGCGGTGGACGTGGGCAAGGTGGTCGTCCGCAAGGGCAGGGCCAAAGCCAGGGCCGCGGTCAGCAACAGCCGCGCCGTAGCGAAGGTGGCGCGTCGAAGTCTGACGCTAAACCGAAACAATCTCGCCGCATTGGCGATGCCAAACCCGCAGGCGAACAACAGCGTCGCCGCCGTCCGCGTAAACCGTCTGCAGCCCAATAACGGTTTATGTGTTATAGGGCGGATAAGCAAAGTGCATCTGCCATCTCTGAAGCCTGGCCGCAAGCCAGGCTTTATTTTTTGCCGACCGCGCAGGAAAGTGCCACAATAGTGGCTGTTTATACAGTATTTCAGGTTTTCTCATGGCATTGACCGCTGCGCTGAAAGCGCAAATCGCCGCCTGGTATAAGGCGCTTCAGGAACAGATCCCGGACTTTATTCCCCGCGCGCCGCAGCGGCAGATGATTGCTGACGTGGCAAAAACGCTCGCCGGGGAAGAGGGGCGGCATCTGGCTATCGAAGCGCCGACCGGCGTCGGGAAAACCCTTTCTTATCTCATTCCCGGCATTGCGATTGCCCGGGAAGAGCAAAAAACACTGGTCGTCAGTACCGCCAACGTCGCATTGCAGGATCAGATCTACAGTAAAGATCTCCCGCTACTGCGCAAAATCATCCCCGATCTTAAGTTTACCGCCGCCTTTGGTCGCGGGCGTTACGTTTGTCCGCGTAACCTCAACGGGCTGGCAAGCACCGAGCCCAATCAGCAGGATTTACTCGCGTTTTTGGATGACGACCTCACGCCGAACAATCAGGAGGAGCAGAAACGTTGCGCGAAACTGAAGGCCGACCTGGATAGCTATAAATGGGATGGCCTGCGCGATCATACGGATATCGCGATTAACGATGATTTATGGCGACGCCTGAGCACCGATAAAGCAAGCTGCCTGAACCGCAACTGCCTCTATTATCGCGAGTGCCCGTTCTTCGTCGCGCGGCGCGAGATCCAGGAAGCGGAAGTGGTGGTCGCTAACCACGCGCTGGTGATGGCCGCAATGGAAAGCGAAGCGGTGCTGCCGGAGCCGAAAAACCTGCTACTTGTTTTGGATGAAGGCCATCATCTGCCGGATGTGGCACGTGATGCGCTGGAGATGAGCGCGGAAATTACTGCGCCCTGGTATCGCTTGCAGCTCGATCTTTTCGTCAAGCTGGTCGCGACCTGTATGGAGCAGTTTCGCCCGAAAACGACGCCGCCACTGGCTATCCCGGAGCGTTTGACCACTCACTGTGAAGAACTTTATGAGCTGATTGCTTCACTCAACAACATTCTGAATTTATATCTTCCGGCGACCCAGGAAGCAGAACACCGTTTTGCGATGGGCGAGTTACCCGAAGAGATCATGGAAATCGTCCAGCGGCTGGCAAAGCTCACCGAAATGCTGCGTGGGCTGGCGGAACTGTTTTTAAACGATCTCAGTGAGAAAACGGGTTCGCACGATATCGTGCGTTTGCATCGGGTTATTCTGCAAATGAACCGCGCGCTGGGCATGTTTGAGGCGCAAAGCAAGCTCTGGCGTCTGGCGTCGCTGGCGCAGGCCTCCGGCGCGCCGGTCTCTAAGTGGGCGACGCGCGACACGCGTGATGGTCAGATGCATCTGTGGTTTAACTGCGTGGGTATCCGCGTCAGCGATCAGCTTGAACGTTTACTTTGGCGCAGCGTGCCGCACATTGTAGTGACTTCCGCGACCCTGCGGTCTCTCAATAGTTTCTCGCGTTTGCAGGAGATGAGCGGCCTGAAAGAAAAAGCGGGCGATCGCTTCGTCGCGCTCGACTCGCCGTTTAATCACGTTGAGCAGGGTAAAATCGTCATTCCACAAATGCGCTACGAGCCGTTAATGGAAAACGAAGAGTTGCATATTGCTGAAATGGCGGCCTATTTCCGCGAGGCGCTGGAAAGTAAAAAACACAAAGGTATGCTGGTGCTGTTTGCCAGCAACCGCGCGATGCAGCGTTTTCTGGAGCACGTGACTGATTTGCGCCTTTTGCTGTTGGTGCAGGGCGACCAACCGCGTTATCGGCTGGTGGAATTACATCGCAAACGCGTGGAAAACGGCGAGCGTAGTGTGCTGGTGGGGCTACAATCATTTGCAGAAGGGCTCGATTTAAAAGGCGAGCTGCTAAGCCAGGTGCATATCCACAAAATCGCCTTCCCGCCCATCGACAGCCCGGTGGTGATTACCGAAGGTGAATGGCTGAAAAGCCTGAACCGTTATCCGTTTGAAGTGCAAAGCCTGCCCAGCGCATCATTTAACCTGATTCAACAGGTGGGACGACTGATTCGTAGCCATGGCTGCTGGGGCGAAGTGGTGATTTACGATAAACGCCTGTTGACCAAAAACTACGGCCAGCGCCTGTTGAATGCGCTACCGGTATTTCCTATTGAGCAACCCGCGGTGCCCGATGTTAAAGTAAAAACCAAAGCTAAAACGACCCGTCGCAAAAAACGCTAATCGGCACGCGACACCGGACAAGGAGCATCTGATGGATTTACGCAATGTGATTAAAGAGATTGGCCGGGGTAAGAACCATGCCCGCGATCTGGATCAGGATACCGCGCGCAGTCTCTATACCCATATGCTGAATGGCGATGTGCCGGATCTCGAAATGGGCGGCATTTTGATTGCGCTGCGCATTAAAGGTGAAGGCGAGGCAGAGATGCTGGGCTTCTACGAGGCGATGCAGCAGCATACCCTGCGCCTTACGCCGCCGGTGGGTAAACCAATGCCGATTGTGATCCCGAGTTATAACGGCGCGCGTAAACAGGCCAACCTGACGCCGCTGTTAGCAATCCTCCTGCACAAAATTGGCTTCCCGGTGGTGGTGCACGGCGTGAGCGAAGATCCGACCCGGGTTATCAGCGAAACGATTTTTGAATTGCTGGGCATTGAACCTACCCGCCATGCGGGTCAGGCGCAGGCCAAACTGGATGGTCATCAGCCGGTGTATATCCCGGTGGGGGTGCTGTGTCCGTCACTTGAAAAACAGCTTGCTATGCGCTGGCGAATGGGCGTGCGTAACAGTGCGCACACGCTGGCGAAGCTGGCGACGCCGTTTGCCGAAGATGCCGCGCTGCGTCTGTCGAGCGTCTCGCATCCGGAATATGTTGGGAAGGTGGCGAAATTCTTCTCGGATATCGGTGGTCGTGGGCTGTTGATGCACGGCACAGAAGGCGAAGTGTATGCTAACCCGCAGCGTTGCCCGCAAATCACGCTGATCGATGCGCAGGGTACACGCATTGTGAGCGAACGGCAGACGGAAACAGCAAGCGAAGTCTTACCTGAAGGTAAAGATCCGGAAGTGACTGCGCGCTGGATTGAACGCTGCGTGGCAGGAAGCGAGCCGGTGCCGCAATCGCTGAAAATCCAGATGGCGTGCTGCCTACTGGCGGCAGGGGAGGTAGCCTCACTGGACGCAGGGCTGGCGAAGGTGGCGGAGTCTTATTAAGTGCCCGAAAAAGACAAAAAAAACCCGGCGTGGCATGCCGGGCGTCAAAAAGGGTATCAACAAGTTCAATGAGGGTTACAGCAACCGCCAGTGGGTTAAGCTGGCGGGGTACAACTTCTGGCAGTTAAATCTTTCGGTTATTTATAGATAACCGCAGTACCGCTAACTTTGTTGTTGGTGTTAGCAGAGGTGATGCTGTAAGCAGATGCACCAGCCGCTTCTGCTTTCGCAGCCAGTTTTGCTTCCAGACCATCCAGAGTCGATGCACCTTCCGCAGAAACCACACCAATTTTGTTCATGTTCTGAGCCTGAGCTGCGCTTACGGATTCCGCAGCGAAAGCACCAAAGGACAGGGTAGACAGGGCAATAGCAGCAACAGCATATTTAATCGTTTTCATTTTCAATCTCTCGCAGGTTATTTGTTAGGGGACGATGTTCTGTCGATGTGATGAGTATCACGTTTTATTGCGAAAGAATAAATCGAAGAGAATTGATAGCCTTCATCAATAATTTTGAACAACTATTAATTTACTGATTATTAATAAATTATTTTCGCTATGAATGGTTTCGGAGGGGGATAATAACCTGCTCGATGAATTATGGCACTTTTTGCGACTTTTTTAGCCGAAAAAGGTGGTCGTAAAGATAACCGTTTGCGCTGTATTCTCAGGTAGAGAACTGTCAACGAAGCTGGCTATCTTTCGATCCTCTGCGATTATATCCTGCAAATGTAGAGTTATGTAAATCTTTCTCCTGCTGGCAGGTGACGCATAACTGCACACCTGGGATTGCCTGCCGACGAGCCTCTGGAATCGGTTCCCCGCATTCTTCACAAAATTTGCGGCTTTCTCCCTTAGGCAGACCACTTCTTGCCCGCGCCACGGCATCTTCAATGGTGCTATCGATTTGATCCTGCACGGCACCGTCGTTTGCCCAACCTGAAGCCATTGTCCACCTCCTGATTATTTATTGAGCTAATTATACTCAATATGGGGACGTCTCGCGTACAGACAAGGCCTAAATCTCCGACCATTCACGCAGCAGGTTATGATAGAGATTAAGCAGAGACAGCACTTCTTCGGATTCCCCGTGTCGGGTTTTTAGCGTTTGAATATTGCGGTCGAGGTCAAACAGCATCGCCCGGCGCTTATCGTCACGAATCATTGACTGGATCCACATAAACGAAGCAATACGCACGCCGCGCGTCACCGGCGTTACGCAGTGAAGGCTGCTGGAAGGGTAAAGAACCAGGTCACCCGCCGGGAGCTTCACGCTGTGCTGCCCATAGGTATCGTTCACCACCAGTTCGCCACCGTCGTAGCTTTCCGGGTCGCTTAAAAAGAGTGTGGCGGAAAGGTCAGTGCGCATCCAGCCGCTTTGCGGGTGACTGCGCACGGCGCCATCCACGTGAAAGCCGTAGGTGTCCTGCTGCTGATAGCGGTTGAACAGCGGGGTGGAGATCGTTTTCGGTAGCGCGGCGGCAAAAAAGAGCGAATGCTGATTCAGCGCGGCCAAAACTCGCGCCTGAAGCGCGGCATAGAGCGGGCTCTGGGTGTCAATTTGCTGATTGTTTTTGACCTGCGCGCCCTGGGCGCCAACCGTGGCGCGCCCGTCAATCCAGGGGGCGCGGTTGGCATCTTCCACTAACTGGTGAAGTTCATCGCCGTTCAGCACGCCCGGAATGTGGTACATCATGATGAGGTTCTCCTTGCCTGATGCGCTACGCTTATCAGGCCTACAGTAGGCCGAAGAAGCGCAGCGCCCCGGTAATGTGATTAGAAATGCACGTTCGCGGTTAACAGGAACGTTCTTGGCTCGCCCGGATGGTAACGGTAGCCGCTCTTGTTGATAGAGGCGACATAATCCGTATCAAACAGGTTGTAGACGTTCAGTTGCAAATCGAGATTGCGGTTGATGCGATAACCCACTTTGGCATCTGCGACCCAGTAACCTTCGGTATAAGACGGTGTGCCGACAGCACCATCGCTGCCACGGTGCATGCTGCCCACATAGCGTGCGCCAGCGCCCACGGAAATATCGTCCGTTGCCTGATACTGCGACCACAGGGTAAATGCGTGCTCTGGGGTGTAAGGCAGGGCAGAACTTCCGTCCTGCGCCACGTTCGCGCCTCCCCGAATCGATGCTTTTTGCTGCGTGTAACCACCAATAATCTGCCACTCCGGCGTAATGTTACCCGCGACAGACAGCTCGTAACCTTCGACACGCTTTTTACCGTACTGCGAATAGGTGCCGTCGTCATTCTGAGCGACTTCATTTTCGATGTCGGTGCGGAACAGCGCGGCGGTCAGCAGCAGGCGCTTATCAAACAGCTGCCACTTGGTGCCCACTTCGCTGGTTTTCGCTTTTTGCGGTTTGAAGTCGGTGCGGTTGGCGCTATTTCCGGTTCCGCCCTGGGCCAGCGCGAAGTTACTGCCGCCCGGAGGCTGCTGGGAAATCGCGTAGTTCACATAGATATTGCCCTGTTCAGTCAGGTGATAGAGCGCACCGGCTTTCCAGTTCACCAGATTGCCTGATTTCGCCGTATCGACAGTTTTAATTGGCGAGCCTTTCGGCGTGCCGGTCGGGCAGGTGAGCGCACCACGGCCAGAACCGCCGCAGGCCGTCGAACTGTCGTATTCAGTGTGGTAATTATCCAGACGAATGCCGCCGTTCAGCTCGAAATCATGGGTAATTTGCAGCGTATCAAAGGCGTAGATGCCGAATGTGTCGGTTTGGCCATTAGCGTTCGCGCCGCTACGATGCAGGCTGCCGACGTTGATATTGCTGTTCGGGCTGTAGATATTCACCGGCGGGGCGGTGATCGCGTTCACGCCATAGTTGGTTTGCGTCTCGCGGGTGAACTCAACGCCAGTGCTGATATCGTGACCGACCGCACCGGTATAAAATTTCGAGGTCAGGTTGGTCTGGTTGGTGAGGATCTTGTTGCTGACATCCTTGGTGTTCGGCGTGCGAGTCCAGGTCCAGGTACCGACATTGTTCGGATCCGGCATGCCGATATTGCTGGCACCGCCCATCACCGCCGTCATCAGGTAGTCCTGCTTCACACGCGACCAGCGAGTGGTGTTACGAATCGTCGTGGTATCGTTGAAATCATGCTCGAAGCGCATAGTGGCGGTATCAGTGGTGGAGTCGTCGTAATCGGAATCCGTACCATAGAAGTTGCTGGTGTTCACCTTGCCGGAACCGTTCAGCGCAGAGGTTGCCGCGTTTGGCGCTGAGTAACCCGGCAGACCTATGGTCGGAACGCCGCCATCCGGTGTGTTGTGCTGGGTAACGTGCAGATAGTTCAGGTAAAGACGGTTTTCTGTCCCCAGACCGAAGGCCACGGAAGGCGCAACGCCGTAGCGTTCATTCTGTACTTTATCACGGCCCGCGTCGTGGGTTTTCTCGCCCATCACGTTCAGACGCACGGCGGAGGTTTCACCGATCGCTTCGTTTATATCAAGCGTACCACGACGGAACCAGGCACTGCCGATACTGGCGGAGGCGTCGATCCCTGAATCAAGGCGCGGCTGTTTGCTGATCATATTGATCGAACCGGTTGGCGCGCTGCGGCCATAGTCGCTGCCCGATGGCCCCTTGATCACTTCTACCTGCTCGGTGTTGAACGTGTCGCGCGAAACGCTACCGATATCGCGTACGCCATCGACATAGATACTGTTTGAAGTATCCGCGCCACGCATATAAATGGCGTCACCGGTTGACGAACTGCCGTTTTCCCCGGCGAAGAAAGCACCCACGCCAGGCACATTCTTCAGCGCATCGGTCAGGTTATTCACGCCCTGATCTTTTAACACCTGATCGGAAATCACGGTAACGGTACGCGTGGTATCCGCAATCGGGCGGCTGAATTTCGGGTCGGCGGATTTCTGCGGCGCGTAGAGGGAAGGTGCCTGCGCCTCCACCACCAGCGTATCAGCGGATTTTTGATCTTTACTGTCGGCGGCGTCTGCCTGACCAACCGGTGTTAAACCGATACACAGGCCCGTAAAGAAAGTGAGTGAACTAAAGCTGTTGAACGGTAAATTGCGATTATTATCCATATAAATGAGCGTCTTATAATTTTTAATGAGCTGTTTTTACGATGACAGCAGGGCACTTCTTTGCCCCGGTCACGGCAGGTTTTACAAATACGTTTGATAATGATTGTGAGAAGCATTATCAAACGCGTAACTTTCTAACACTCATTTATGGAAAAATAAATACAAAAATTTACATTTGCTCCTTTTTTTATACATAAGGCTCAGGGAGTGTAAGGGCTTTTAGCCGAACGCTGCGTGTGATAGCCGATTCGAAAATCGGACATTTGCGAAAGGGGTAACTTTGATTATCTTCCCTGCCAAAAGAGCAGAGAAGATAATGAGAAATGAAAATCACAAGGTGGAATATTCAACAACTGTGTTCGTTGTGGCGAAGCGTATCTTTGCGAACCCGTTCAATATGAATGGTTAAAAACATAATCTCTTCGGTGGTGAGTTCGCGCTGATACGTATTACGGATATGCAGCGCGATTTTTTCCGCACACTTCCAGGCGAGGGCGTAGTTCTCTTTTACGGCATCGTGCAGGGTTTCATCATCATCAGGCACAACGTTACGCGACAGCATACGTTGGGCAAAAAATTTCAGATGGGTGACAAACCGTTGATAGCTTAACGTGCTGGTGTCATATTCCAGCCGCAGCTGATATTTCACTAACTGTAGAATCTCCTGCATCACCTGGGTGATATGCATGACTTCCGGCATTTCACTGTTAAGCTGCCCGGTCACCAGGTGCAATGCAATAAAGCCCGCTTCATCTTCCGGTAGCTCGACGCCAAGCCGCTGGGCTATTATGGCCCTGGCCTCATTACCCAGTTCAAACTCGCGCGGATAAAGACGTTGCGTTTCCCACAGCAGGGCATTCTTAATCGCTAAACCTTTTTTTTGTCTCTCGATGGCGTAGTGGCAGTGATCGGTCAGGGTGATATAAAGGCTTTCCTGCAGCTTTCCTAACCGACTACGCGCCAGGTCAATAATACGGTCGCAGGTCGTAATCACTTCTAGCGGAATTTGGCTTAGCAGTTCGCCCAGGCGTCGGGTCAATTCGTCACTCTGTAAGGCAAAAACCTTTTCGATACGCGAGGTATCCAGTGTGTCTCCTGCGCGTTTCTGAAAGGCTAAACCGCGCCCCATAACGACCTGTTCACGTTGTTGCGCATCCAGAATAACCACGACATTATTATTCAATATTTTTGCGATGATCATCGGATCCTCAAAAATCAAAAAACCTGATCCATAATAATCGCTGGAAATCAGGTTTTGTTAGCTAAAGCTGTCACAATCCGCGGCGCAATCTATCACTGAATGATTCCCTTTAAAAACCTAAGGGCAAAAAACGTGAGATTGATCCGCCGCGTTCCTCTTCGAGATCAGAATAACCTGAATCGATATTCCATAATGACTTCTGCCGATAATGTATGGGTGCGGGTATAATGACCGTTAGTGAGTACAGGTGTTTTCCCGCTCGCTTTATACGACCAGCCAGGCCCGAACATCGCCCAAAAGGTGAAGTTTTTGAAGTACGCATCAGTGGGTGCCCAACGGGTAAAAGCATTGAGCTCCCCGCTGCGTACGTGATTGCCTTTATAATTAAACTGCCCAATATTCCCAGCCAGACCCACGCCCAGATTAGGCGTTAAGCGATATTCAGTCATGTTGGCAAACATCAGTTCGCCGTCACGCAGATAATCGTCACCCGCATAAGCCATCGAGATAAAGGTGCCGCGCGAATTCTTACTCATATGACGTGGATAAAATCCCACTTCGTTGGCTTTTTGAGCGTCGGTATAACCGATTCCCGATTTACTGCTCCAGCGCTCGCCTTTCCAGGTGGCATCCACGGCGAAGTGCCAGGCGTTATTATCAAAATCTCGCTTATTTGCTGGCATTGCGCGGTACGCTTCCTGCGCATGCGTGCCATAAATTTGTGTGCCGATTGTCCAGTCAGAGGTCGGACGAAGTTGCGTGAACAGGATGTGGCGTTGTAAATAGTTTTTGCTTTCTCCCCAGGCATACTGCGCATCGAACCCGTCACTTTTCCAGAGAATTTCACCGCTTGTCAGATAGCCAATATCTTTGCCGGTGTTGGTCTGAAACTGTTTTTTATCCGGCGAGTTTCGGTCCATGGAATTTTCCATCCACGCACCGCGTAGGGTAAGCTGTCCATAATTTATACCTCCACTGATGCCTGAGTAGGTCGTCGGGGAGAGACGTGTTGACGTCGAGATGACGCCATAGTTTTTCAGCATCTGCCATCCCCAACGCGCATTGAGCTGCAAATCCTCAATAGCATATTTCAGCTTAATGTTTCGTTGTCCGAACTTTGAATATCCTTCAGCATTGTTTTTATTGTTACCCGTTCCATTATTATAGAGTACGCCGCGCGAGTTAAAATAATCACTGGCCCCTAATTTGATGGCGCTATAATAAGTGACATCAAAACCAATGATATCGGCGAAATAGCCAGATTGATAATCTGCGGCAAAGCCCTGGCCCCATGCGTTATGTACATGCTTGGGGTTAGCGTTTTCTTCTTTCAGGTATTTCCAGTAGTTCTTTGCTGATAGCGTGAGCTGTGAGTCTGTGAAAAATGCATCATTCAAGAAAGCGTTCTTGCTTGCCCAAACGGGCGAAGAAAGCCCGCACGTTAACAACGTGAGAGTAATATACTTAAGCATCATCCGTTCCTGAAAAAAGGACCGTCGCAGCAATTGTGACAGAGGAGACACTGCAAACGGCCAAAATAAAAAAGAGAAAGCGTTTATTTGTTGCTGAGCGCCTTTTTACCGGCCTCGACATACTTCATCGTGCCAATTTCAGGTACGCTATATTTGCCATCTTTATAGGTGATTTTGACGACTGCGGCATTGGTGAGCGGCAGATTTTTGGCCGGATTATCGGTCAGATCGGAGATCATTATCTGCATTGATGTCCCGGACGAGATCGCCAGAATATTTTTGTCGCCTTCTTTTTTCGCCGTTTCAACAATGGTGTCCAGCGCTGCCTGGGTGCGGGTTTTCACCTGCTCATAGTTTTCAGCCAGATGCTGCGGATCTGCCTTCGCCAGCGCATTTTGGTTGTCTTTTACCGGCAGCGTACCTGATTTCATCGCGGTAAACAGTGCTTTCGCATCGCTCAATCCTAATTCATGCGCGCCAGCATTGGCCATATCTTTGTTATAGCCACCTTCAAAACTACCAAAAAAGGCTTCGCGTAAACCTTTCAGTTCCGTCAGATGATAATTTGTTACGCCAGCCTGCTGAAGAATAACCGCCATGGTTTCGCGCTGGCGCCCGGCATCGCTGGAATAAAAACGGTCAAATTTAATGTCTTTCAATCCTTCGCCTAAATAACGGGCAACCTCTTTACCTTCTGGAGTGAGCGGTGAATCGGCCCACCCCTGAACGCGATCTAACGTATTAAGCAGTGTTTTACCATGGCGAGCAAAATAGATATTAATAGCCTCATCCTGGCTGTTTTTATCATTAACCTGCGCCAGGATCGTTGGGCTTGCAGTGGCGGTAACCACCATTAATACACTGAGTAACCATCTTTTCATTGTTGCGTCGTCCTTTTTTAGCCAAAAAAAAACCTACGTGCTCTTCTTGTTCCCAATAGAGAGGGAGAGAAGAAAACGTAGGTTTTGCCTGTTGAAACAGTAACAATCCAGTTTCAGCGGACATTACCACTAATATTTATTTCGTGCATCAGATTTATAACGGTGAAGTATATAAATGTGATCCTCCTCATATCAGGAATATCTCACTTCTTAATTTTGAGAGCACGTCACGGAATGGCGTAATATGCAAAGAAAGGTGATCGTTATCACAAAAAACCATTTCACCGTCTGGACGTAATCACCGACAAGACGTATTTTCGTTAGCAACTCGGGATTGTTACTGATTCAGGCAAAACCTAAGGCACTTTCTGCACACGTTGCAGCAGGGGCCTTAGGTTTTTTTTTGCATTGTATTTATCCCCCAGAGATAACAGGAGCTACGATGAAGATAACGTTAATTGCCGCCGCGCTGATTTCCGCGATAAGTTTTACAGTTTCTGCCGATCAGCTAAAAATTCTGATTGTGAATGATGACGGCTGTGAATCTCCCGGCAGCATCCAGCTTCAGGAAAAGCTTACTCAAAAAGGTTATGACGCCTGGATGGTTGCCCCGGCGACCAATCAAAGCGGTATTGGCTCTGCGATAACGTTCAAAACCGGTAAGGTTTTTGACGTTAAAAAAGTCGCCGATAAACGTTACTGCTTCCCGGGTACGCCGGCGGATTCCGTCGATTTTGGCCTGCAGGGGCTGTTGAAAGATAATCCTCCCGATCTGGTTATTTCTGGCGTTAATGATGGCCCGAACACCGGGATGGCGCAGGTGAATTCCGGTACCGTGAGCGCCGCCGCACGCGCTATTCGCTATGGTTTCCCGGCGATTGCCGCCAGCATTGGCTACATCTATACCGAAGATGAAATGAAAAACAAATGGCCAAGTACACATAAATACTGGCCTGATGCGATTGATTACGTCGTTGAGGTGGTGGGGAAACTTAACGACAAATCGGTATCCGGCAGCGCTTTATTGCCGAAAGGTTCCGGGTTAAGCATTAACTATCCGCCGCTGCCAAAAGAACAAATTAGAGGTGTTCACTTCGTTGAAAATGAAATGTTCCCTACGCCACAGATTGGCTATGACATTTTGCCTGACGGAACCGCTAAGCAGACGATTAATCCGGCATCTTTAAATAATACTCAGGATGACACTGATTCGGGCTGGCTAAATAAAGGTTACATCACCTATACGTTGATTGATGGCGCGTGGAACGCCCCGCAATATCAGGCGCAATATGAAAAGATGTTGAAAAAATAGTTTTACCTCGCGCCGGAAGAGACATAAAGGATTGTTACTGCTTAAGCAGGCAAAACCTGATACATCAGTGGAGATGCTTCGCTGATGATCAGGTTTTTTTATTTGAGTACGGATGAAGTCGATGAAAATGAAATATGAAGATCTGGCACAGGATATTCTCCGCCACGTAGGAGGGCGCGAGAACGTGAGTAGCCTGGTGCATTGCGCCACCCGTCTACGCTTTAAGCTGAAGGATGACGGCAAAGCGGATGCCGACGCGCTGAAGAAGAACCCGGATGTCATTATGGTGGTGGAAAGCGGCGGGCAGTTTCAGGTCGTGGTCGGTAACCACGTTCATGATGTCTGGCAGGCCGTATGCCAGGCCGGGGGCATCACAGACGATGCGCCTGCTGACAAAGAGAAGTCAGATAAAAAGACCGGAGTGCTGGCGGCGTTTATCGACATGGTTTCCGGTATTTTCACTCCGTTCCTTGGCGTACTGGCTGCCTGCGGTATCATGAAAGGTTTTCTGGCGCTCAGCGTTGCTTTTGGTTGGCTCAGCGAAACCGGAGGTACCTGGCGCATTCTGTTTGCCGCCAGCGACACCCTGTTTTATTTCCTGCCTATTGTGCTGGGCTATACCGCCGGGAAAAAGTTTGGCGGTAATCCCTTTATTACGATGGTCATCGGCGGCGCGCTGGTGCATCCGATGATGGTCGAAGCGTTTAGCCTGAGCGGCGATAACGCGGCACTACATTTCCTGGGCATCCCGGTGGTGCTTATCAATTACACGTCGTCGGTAATTCCGGTGATTTGTGCCGCGTGGTTCTCCTGCTGGCTGGAAAAACGCTGCAACACCCTTTTCCCGGCGGCGGTTAAAAACTTCTTAACTCCGCTGGCGTGTTTGGCGATTACCATTCCGCTGACGTTTTTGGCGATTGGGCCGCTCGCGTCGGGGCTTGGCGAACTGCTCGCGACGGGCTTCCAGGCGGTATACAAATTTGCGCCGTGGCTGGCGGGAGGGATCCTTGGCGGTCTGTGGCAGGTATGTGTGATTTTTGGCCTGCACTGGGGGCTTATCCCGCTGATGATGAACAACATGGCGGTCTTCGGTCATGACCCGATGCTGGCGATATTACTGCCTGCGGTGTTTGGTCAGGTCGGTGCGGCGCTGGGTGTCTTCCTGAAAACCCGCGAACAGCGCCTGAAGGCATTGTCGGGTTCGGCAACGATTGCTGGCGTTTTTGGTATTACTGAACCTGCCGTTTACGGTGTGACACTCCCATACCGCCGTCCCTTTATTTTTGGCTGCGTGGGCGGTGCCCTTGGCGGCGCGGTCGTGGGATTCAGCCTGAGCCAGGTTTACTCCTTTGGCCTGGCGAGCATCTTTACGGTGGCGCAAATTATTCCCCCAACGGGAATCGACTTTACCGTCTGGGGCGCGATGATGGGGGTGGCCGTCGCCTTTATTTTCAGTGTCGTGATGACATATTTTGTTGGCCTTCCTGCAGAGAAAACCGCAGAAAGTGCCAAACCGGTTAGCGTAAGCGCAATTGTCGATGAAAACACCGTGCTGGCTCCGCTTAGCGGCGTAAGTCTGCCGCTTAATGAGGTGCCGGATGCCACATTCGCCAGCGGTTTGATGGGGGCAGGAGCCGCCATTATTCCATCGGAAGGCCGCGTCGTCGCACCTTTTGGCGGCGAAGTCGCCAGCCTTTTTGCCACTCGCCACGCGATTGGTTTACTCAGTGACTCGGGAATTGAAATTCTCATTCACGTTGGTATTGATACGGTAAAACTCAACGGTGAACACTTCACCGCACACATAAAAGAAGGGGACAGGATTGCGCCAGGCGATCTGCTTATTACCTTCGATCGTGATGCCATTCTGGCAAAAGGTTTTGACCTGTGTACACCGGTCATTATGAGCAATAGCGATGACTATCAGGGGCTGGAGCAAAAGAACGAAACCCCTTATGTCAATGCGGGCGATCCTTTCCTCTCTGTCAAACGCTGAAATTAAGGTAGATAAGATGAGCACAATATTTCCGGAAGAGTTTTTATGGGGCGGTGCGTTAGCCGCTAATCAGGTTGAGGGCGCATGGCAGGAAGATGGCAAAGGTATTTCCACCTCTGACATGCTGCCACAGGGCATATTCGGTGAGCCGGTAAAAAGCCGCGAAGGGATCAGCAGTATTAAAGACATCGCCATCGATTTTTATCATCGCTATCCAGAAGATATATCTCTGTTCGCGGAAATGGGCTTTACCTGCTTACGCGTGTCGATTGCCTGGACGCGTATATTCCCGATGGGTGATGAAAATGAGCCGAACGAGGCGGGCCTTGCGTGGTATGACAAACTGTTTGATGAGTTACTGGCACACAATATTCAACCGCTGGTCACCTTGTCACACTATGAAATGCCGTGGGGGCTGGTGGAAAATTATGGCGGTTGGGGAAATCGTAAGGTTATTACGTTCTTCGAACGTTATGCCCGGACGGTATTTACTCGTTACCAGCATAAAGTCAAACTGTGGCTGACTTTTAATGAGATCAATATGTCACTGCACGCGCCTTTAACTGGTGTCGGCCTGCAAAAAGGGTGCAGTAAAGCGGAAGTCTATCAGGCAATCCATCATCAGCTGGTTGCCAGTGGCCTGGCGGTGAAAGCCTGCCACGAAATTATCCCTGAAGCTAAAATCGGTAATATGTTGTTGGGCGGTTTAATGTATCCACTTACCTGTAAACCGGAAGATGTCTTCGCTACGTTGCAGGATAATCGCCAGTGGCAGTTCTTCGGCGATGTACAATGTCGTGGGCGTTATCCGGGGTATATGCAACGTTATTTCCGTGAAAATGATATCGTGCTGAATGTCACCGAAGAAGATAACGCTGCACTCAGCCATACCGTCGATTTTATCTCTTTTAGCTATTACATGACCGGCTGCGTAACGGCAGACAGCGAGCTGGTTGAAAAACTCAAAGGAAATATTCTGGATATGGTGCCGAACCCGCATCTGGAAAGCTCGGAATGGGGATGGCAAATTGATCCCATCGGTCTGCGAACACTGCTAAATGTCTTATGGGATCGCTATCAGAAACCGCTCTTTATCGTCGAAAATGGGTTGGGTGCGCAGGATAAACCGGAGGCTAACGGTGAAATCAATGACGATTACCGAATCAGTTATTTGAACGATCATCTGGTGCAGGTGCAGGAAGCTATTCAGGACGGCGTTGAGGTTATGGGATACACCTCATGGGGGCCCATTGATATTATCAGTGCCTCGAAAGCAGAAGTGACTAAACGCTACGGGTTTATTTACGTTGATTTAGCGCAGGACGGTTCCGGTACGCTTAACCGTAGCCGTAAGAAAAGTTTCTACTGGTATCAGAAAGTGATTGCGACACTTGGCGGTGCTTTGCAGCGATAGCCGCTATAGAAGAAGATAATAAAATAACCCCATCGGAGTATGATGGGGTTATTTTTGGGCGTTATTTATTTAATGCTGCACGTGCTTCGGCAAGTTCAGCTTTCGCTTCTTCCAGTTTCTTACTTTTTTTGCCGATTTTTTCCTGATTTCCCGTCTCACGGGCTTCCTTTAATTCCTCGGTGCGTTCTGCAACTTTACGCTCTTTTTCTTTAATTTTTTGCTCGCGATCTTTACGCAAAGAACTATCAGTACAATTACGATTGACCTCGCTCAACGCCTTTTCAAGGCCATTTACACGGTGTTGGTTGCCGTGCGTTTTGGCGTAATCAATTTGTCTTTCAATTTCCTGCTTTTTAGCGGCACAGCCGGTTTGTACTTCGGCATGTGTGGCGGTAGCAAACAGAGGAGCGATAAGAAGCAATGCAGGGATGAACTTTTTTTGAGAAAACATTGTTATGTGCCTTGTATGACGTTGAATAAATCCTTTGTGCAGGAAGTATATAAATTCCTTCCCTGAACGTAAATACACTGTTGCGGGGGGCGTCATCCCATAGTGTTAAATTTTTATCATCAGTGTTGAATTTACAAGCTGTGAATTGTCGTGTCGTTTAGCGACGAATTGTATACGCTGAGAAGTTACGGTGGTGAATTATTTAATAATATTAATGTATTCCTGCAGGCAGAAGTGAAAACTAAATACAATTAGCTTTATTATACGCGTATTTTATCAACGTATTGTATTGAAGATGGCGCTCGGACAAGATGAACGCGTTAAACATATTTGGTTTTGGGAAATGATATGAAACTGCCCGACGCGGGGCTATCGGGCAGGGAAATGGATGTGTGAAGCCATTATTTATAAATAGTCGCTGTACCAAACATCTTGTTATTGCCGCTTGCGGATTCAACCACGAACCCTTTCGCCCCCTCTTTCTGGGCTTTTTCCGCCAGTTTTGCCTGGAGATCGTCAAGGGAACTGGCGCCGGAGGCAGAGACGGTACCGGCCGGGCGGAGTTGCCCGGTGTTATCACCATCAAGAGATTGCGGAGCGGCGATGGCAGAGAAGGTAACGACGGCAAACGCGCCTGCGACAAGCAGGGCGAGACACTTCTTCATAAGTACATCCTCCAGTTACGACGGGGTAACTCTGTAAGTGTAGGCGGTGGTGAAGAGGCGTTATCCGCAAAAAATCGCGCAAGACAGGTGGCTTTTTTGAATGAATTAAGTTGACGAAATACTGACAAATCAGCCACATACAAGTGGCTGATTTTAAAGCTATCGGCGAGCGTCCGGGCGGATGAGATCGAAACGATGTGCTTCATCGATGGTGTAGTAGGCGGATGGGCCGCCGGCCCGCAACACCG
Source organism: Pseudocitrobacter faecalis (assembly GCA_003315335.1). Lineage (GTDB taxonomy): Bacteria > Pseudomonadota > Gammaproteobacteria > Enterobacterales > Enterobacteriaceae > Pseudocitrobacter > Pseudocitrobacter faecalis. The sequence continues at coordinate 261,261 of QNRL01000002.1, read as the reverse complement.
GTTTTGCCCGGGCAGTTTGATAGATGCCCTCCTCGAGCAGAGACTCATCGATATGAATCCCAACCACTTCGCCCAGCACCAGCCAGGTATCAATGGCAGTGCCGTCGGCTGAGGTGAGCTGAATGCATTGCGATAAGCGACACTCGAAATTGACCGGGCTCTCCGCCACGCGTGGGGCATCAACCAGGCGACTGGGGACGGCGGTTAAGCCTGCGCGAACAAATTCATCCTCCCCGTGCGGCAACGTCGCGGACGTTTCATTCATCGCGATGGCGAGATCCTGCGTGGTCAGGTTCCAGACGAACTGTTTGGTTTCCATGATATTCTGCACGCTATCTTTCCAGCCACTGCTGGCAAAGCCGATAATGGGCGGACGATAGTTAAAGCAGTTGAAAAAGCTGTAGGGCGCGAGATTACGTTTTCCCTGCGCATCCTGCGAGGATATCCAGCCGATTGGGCGCGGCCCGACAATGGCGTTTAGCGGGTCATGCGGCAGCCCATGTCCCTGTGAGGGTTCGTAGAAATACATAGCGTACCTGTTATTTGCAAAGGTATTCCAGACTCCCTTATTTACCGCGCCGCCGTCAACGGGTATCTTACGCCGCTTAAGACAGGAGAAAGTCATGAATGCCCAAAAACCGGGTCTACACCCGCGTAACCGTCACCATAACCGCTACGACCTTACCGCATTGTGTCAATCGTGCCCGGAACTGGGTGATTTTATCACTCTGAATCCGGCCGGAGAGCAGACCATTAATTTTGCCGATCCGCAGGCGGTGAAGACCCTGAATAAAGCGCTGCTGGCGCATTTTTATGGCGTGAGTGCATGGGATATTCCTGACGGTTTCCTGTGCCCGCCGGTTCCGGGGCGTGCGGATTACATCCACCATCTGGCCGATCTGCTGACCGATGAGAGCGGCAATGTGGTGCAGGGCGCAAATGTGCTGGATATCGGTGTGGGCGCGAACTGTATTTATCCGCTGATTGGCGCGCATGAGTACCGCTGGCGCTTTACCGGCAGCGAAACGCACCCTCAGGCGTTTGCCAGTGCGCAGGCGATTGTCAGCGCTAACCCGTCGCTGACCCGCATGATTCGTTTGCGTCGACAAAAAGACAATGAATCCATGTTCAATGGCATTATCCATAAGAATGAGCAGTACGACGCCACGCTGTGCAACCCGCCGTTCCATGATTCTGCCGCATCTGCACGGGCAGGAAGCGAGCGAAAACGGCGCAATCTTGGCCAGGAGCGAGATGACGCGCTGAACTTTGGCGGTCAGCAGCAGGAGCTGTGGTGCGAAGGTGGTGAAGTGGCATTTATCAAAAAAATGATTGCCGAAAGCCGTGACTACGCGCGTCAGGTGATGTGGTTTACCTCGCTGGTGTCGAAAGGGGAAAATCTGCCGCCACTTTACCGCGCATTGACGGATGTCGGTGCGGTAAAAGTCGTGAAAAAAGAGATGGCCCAGGGGCAGAAGCAGAGTCGCTTCATTGCCTGGACCTTTATGAACGACGAGCAGCGCCGCCGCTTCCTGGCGCGTAAACGCTAAAGCGTCGGTTCAGCAGGCGGCAGTCCCGCGTCCGGCGGGGCTGCGTTGGTGGGGGCTGGTAGCACCTGATACGTCTGCACCGGTGGGCGCACCCCCGCAAGATCAAAGTGTTTTTTCACCATGCTGTCCAGCGCGAAGCGCACCGACCACTGTTTCAGCGGCAGCGTGGTAAAGGTGACGCGCAGCGTAAAGGCGGTATTGGTGAGCCCGACGATCCCGGCAAACGACGGCTCGCCAATAATCAGGCCACGAATATCCTCCATCTGCATGACCTCATCCACCGCATCCTTGAGCGCCTGATTGGCTTTTTCCGTCTCTTCATGCCGGTCAACATCGTAGTTTGCGACCACAGAACCGATCCCGCGTACAAAGTTGGCGAAGGTGGTTATCGATGACCACGGAATAATGTGATACGCCCCGGTATCCTGGCGGACGCCCACAGAACGAATTGACATGCGTTCCACCGTACCCGTGAGCGGCCCGATGGTGACCAGATCGCCGGTATTCATGCCATTCTCAAACTGAATAAACACTCCGGTAATAATATCTTTTACCAGTGTCTGTGCACCGAAGGAGATAGCCAGCCCCAGTGCCCCGGCACCCGCCAGCAGCGGTGCGATGTTAACGCCTATCTCAGAGAGCAGGATCATCACCGTAATGGTGCTGATCACCACCGCTAACGCGTTACGGAACAGCGTAAGAAGCGTACGCGTGCGCGCGCTGGGCAGCGGTCGGCCATGAATATCCGAGGCCAGACGGTTCTCAATCAGGCTGGCAAGCACCGTCCAGCCGACGGCGGAGAAGAAGAGAATTAAGGCGATGCGGATAAGCACATCCACCGTTTTCTCCCCCGCTCCCTGGTGAAGCCAGCTCCAGAAATCGAATAAGCCCCAGGCGCTGAGCAGCAGCATGACCGCCACACAGACAACCAACGTGCGCGCGGTTTTCAGTGCGCCGGACAGCCAGCCGTTAAGCCGCTTTTGCAGTTCCGGGTAATTACGTTGTGTCTCCGGCGACAGGGTGATGGTCTTGGCTATCCAGCGTGACAGGATGCCAGAAATAAAGGCGGCGATGCCCATAATCGCCAGGCTCTTCACTGACGCGCCCATCATAAACTTCAGGCTGTTGCCCGGGTCGAACAGTGAAAAGAAGAACAATACAATGAAGTAAGCGCTCGCCAGCCAGTGCCACACCAGCGCAAAGGCGCGGATGAACAGGCTGAAAAACGCCAGCGAGCGGTCGGCAACCTGTAGTAAGCCGGCGGTAATCGCTTTTTTATTGTGGAAAATCAGATACAACGCCCACAGTGTGATGGACAGCATAATGATGACGTTTGCCATCGCGCCCGCCTGTACGTTGACCTGATTGGAAATAATTGGCACGGCGACAACCAAACCGTAGCCAATCAAACTGCTCAGTGCGCTAAGGCGTAAGTTCCAGTAATGCGCAGTTTCATCGGTGATTGCAAAGGGACGAAGATCCGGCACGCGCGGGCAGAAAATCAGACGCAATAAGGCTTTGAAAAACTCAATCAGTGCAAAAGCGTTGAGGAAAAGGCTCTGCTGGAAAGCGATGGTGCTGTTGCCGCCATTTAAATTGTCGCTCAGTAGCTGGCCAATAAACAGCGTCAGCGCCAGTAGCAGTAAGTCGATAATTAGTGCACCGGTAATCATCGCCGGAAGCTGCAACCAGTTACTGCGGTCACGGTTCTTGTGCCGCCCCCAGCGCCCCATTTTGCGATACAGCGGCAGGGCGCACAGACGTACCAGGCCATAAAAAGCAAAGACCAGCGCTGCCAGCATCAGAAAATGGGTCACGGCATTGAAGAAGGTCGCGGTGTGAAACGGTTTGTGCGGTGCGGTAGAGATGTTGCGCCATAGCTGGGCGAAGCGGGTAGCGAACTCGCCGCCGTAGTGACGCGTCACATCCGTAACGTTTTCCAGTACCGTTTTTTCCTCTTTCACTTCTGGAGGCGTGAGGGTGGGCGCGGCTTCCGGGGGCGGTGTGGCTGCGGCTTGTCGAAGCTGCTCAATCAGTTCTTTACGCGATGTGTCGTTTTCCAGCACATCGGCAAGCGCAGAATAGGCCGCTTTTTTCTGCGCGGCATCGGGTTCGCTGGCCGCAGTGTCGCTGGGCGTTGATGTGACGCCGGGGATGGTCACTGCATGCAGCGGCGTGCTAATAAGGGCGAGCAAAAACAGCAGGATGTATGGCACGAGTCCCTCCGAAAGCAACAATCACAAAGGGTTAAGTATAGATTGCGAGGAGAAGGGGGAAGGTTTTTGGGAGAAATACCGGGACTCGGTGCGCGTTGTTGCCCTCATCCCGACCCTCTCCCACGGGGAGAGGGAGAAAAATCGCACCGGCCTCACCGCTTGCACGGACAGTTCCCTCTCCCTTGAGGGAGAGGGCCAGGGTGAGGGGGATAATTACGATACGTGCTGCAAAAACTCCTGCAAACGCTGGCTCGGCGGGTTTTTTACCAGTGTCTGCGGGTCGCCATCTTCCGCAATACGGCCTTTATCGATAAAGATCAGCCGCGACGCGACTTTCTCGGCAAAGCCAATCTCATGGGTCACGATAACCATGGTCATGCCTTCTTCGGCCAGATCCTGCATCACTTTTAGTACTTCATGACGCAATTCCGGGTCAAGCGCAGAGGTTGGTTCATCGAACAGCATCATTTTTGGTTTTACCGCCAGTGCACGGGCGATTGCCACGCGCTGCTGCTGGCCGCCGGAGAGTTCAGACGGGTAATGATGCGCGCGTTCCGCGAGGCCCACTTTCGCCAGCAACTCTTTCGCCAGTTTTTCCGCATCTGCCTTTTGCGTACCGCGTACGCGCAGCGGGCCGAACATCACATTCTCCAGCGCCGTGAGATGCGGGAAGAGGTAGAACTGCTGGAACACCATGCCGGCTTCCTGACGAATCAGGCGTTCATCCACTTTCGGATCGTTGACCTTCAGTCCATCGACAATCAAATCGCCGCTGGTGATCTCTTCAAGCTTATTTATGCAGCGCAGCAGGGTGGATTTACCGGAACCGGATGGCCCGATGATCACCACGACTTCGCCCTGTTTCACGTTGAGATCGATATTGTGTAGCACCTGGGTTTTGCCAAAGTGCTTGGAAACGTTTTTAAATTCAATCACAGGATTTTCATCCTTCTTTCAAGAATGCGAAGCACGATGTTCAGCACCTGAGTAATGATCAGGTAGATAACGCCGACGGCAGTCCAGATTTCCAGCGCGCGGAAGTTACCGGCGATAATTTCCTGGCCGCTGCGGGTCAATTCGGCAGCGCCGATAACGATAAACAGCGAGGTGTCTTTGATACTGATAATCAGCTGGTTACCCAACGCTGGCAGCATACGACGGAGCGCCAGCGGCATAATCACATGGCGAATGGTTTCGCGACGAGACAGCCCCAGCGCCAGCCCGGCTTCACTGAAGCCTTTGTGAATCGAGAGAACTGAACCACGGGTGATTTCCGCGATATAGGCGCCGGAGTTGATCATGATGGTGATCACGGCGGCGGTGAAGGTATCGATGCGGATGTCCGGGAAGGCCATCGGCAGGGCGAAGTAGATATACATCACCTGCACCACGATAGGCGTGCCGCGGATCACTTCGATAAAAACAAGGGCAATGTGGTTTGAAATCCAGCCGCCATAGGTTCGTGCTAAACCGGCCAACAGACCGATAACAATACCTCCGGCGAGGCCAAGGATCGAAATCCACAGAGTCATTTTGGCGCCATCCAGCAAAATTGGAATGGCCGGCCAGATGACGCTCCAGTCAAACTGCATAATGTGTTCCTGTTACCGTGGTGGAAGAACAATAGCCCACTAAAAGGGTGTGCTAAAAAACGTGCCCGGTGCGCAGTGCGCAACCGGGCACGATAATCTCAGTCAATCTTATTTAGGCTCAGTACCGAACCATTTTTTGTAGATTTCGTTATAAGTGCCGTTTTCGCGCAGGGTTTTCAGCGCGCCGTTCACTTTTTCACGCAACTCATCGTTGCCTTTGGAGAAGGCAATGCCGTAGTCCTGCGCTTCCAGTGAATCACCTACCGCTTTAAACTGGCCGTTGCCTGCGGTTTTGATGAAATAGAGAATATTCGGGGTATCGTGCAGCACGGCGTCAGCACGGTTGGTGCCGAGTTCCATGTACGCGTTATCGATATTCGGGAACTGGCGCAGATCTTTAGTTTTGATATTGGCTTTCGCGTAATCCACGGAGCCGGTACCGCTCTTCACGGCAACCACTTTTCCGTCCAGATCCTTCACGCTTTTCACGTCATTGTTGTTGGCTTTCACCATCACCAGCAGGCCGCTTTTGTAGTAACCGTCAGAGAAATCGACCGCTTTTTTGCGTTCTTCTGTGATAGTGATCCCGGCCAGCGCCAGGTCAACGTTTTTAGTTTGCAGCGCCGGGATGATGCCGCTGAAATCCATTGGTTTCAGGGTATAGTCCAGCTTCAACTCTTTAGCGACAGCGGCCCACAGGTCAACGTCGAACCCCACGTATTTATCACCCTGTTTGAACTCAAACGGAACGAACGCCGTATCGGTTGCCACAATCAGTTTCTTCTCAGCAGCCTGAGAGGAAACGGCAAATGCCAGGGTAAGTGCAGCCAGGGAAACTTTAAACAGAGACTTCATAACATTTCCTTTTATATCCACGGGGCAATCCCCTGCGAGAACGTACGAGTTATGAAAAAATCATGCCAAGTTTTCAACTTATTGTTTTATAACAAAAGTCGAAGACAGTGATGCACGATTTCGGCGATCGTCATGCCTGATTGCACCATAATGGGGCTTTGCCATGGTGCAGCGTGACGGGTTCACGATTCATGCTGTTTTTTAACGCAAGTGACGGTGACAAAACAATCTTTTATTAACGATTGTGTGAGATGATTATTACAAATAGTTTACTTTGGCGAGAGATTTTAACAGGAAGGCGCACCCGGATGGTGCAACCCCCTCATCAGGATGATGAGAGGGTCATAAGAATAACCTATGATTATTCAATGTTAGCTTCGATAAACCACAGGAATTTATCCAGGTCACGTGAAGCCGCGGTGAAGATATCCGCAGTGTCTTCATCCTTCGCTTCTTCAATCGCTTTACGCACGTCATTAGCGACGATAGCGTAACGGTCAGCCAGTTCTTTCAGGTGATCCTGAACGGTGTGGATGTCCAGCGGATAGCTTTTCAGCGGGGTTTTGCTGTTGATGACCTGCGTTGTTCCCAGTGCCACGCCGCCCAGCTGCACAGCACGTTCAGCCATAGTATCCAGATGATCGGTCAGCGCAGTCCTGAAGCCATCCAACATTTCATGAACGGCAATAAAGTTAGCTCCGCGCATATTCCAGTGGGCCTGTTTGGTAATCAGAGACAGGTCAATGAACTGGATCACCTGGCGATTCAGCAACTCGACAGTGGCTTTTTTCTCGCTGTCAGCGACATCGTTGCGGGTATAAAGCAGATTGGATGCTTTTGATTTGACCAGTTTAGCGGTACTCATAATCTCATATCCTCTTGATGTTTTGCGTTCCAGTATTAACTGGCAATAAGTATAGCACCGAGTTCCGGATAGAAAATTCTGACTCTGCCTATCGGTCTAATAGCGACATTAAGCTTTAACTCACATCTACTTTCTGAATTTTTGTATCGCGCCGCATTGTCAGCGTAGACCCCATCGACGCGGCAATAATGGCGGCCAGCGCTAAAGTTTGCGTGCCCGTCAGCGTCTCGCCGAGGAAGATCATGCCTGAAATGGCGGCGAGGCCAGGTTCGAGGCTCATCAGTGTGCCGAAGGTGCGTGTTGGCAAGCGAGTCAGGGCCAGCATTTCGAGTGAATAGGGCAGGGCCGTTGAGAGCACGGCAATGGCCAGGCCGATCGGCAGAATTGACCAGTGCCAGCTCACATCAACAGACTGTAATACCCCAAGCGGCACAAAAATCACTGCCGCAATTAATGAACCCATCGCCACCGTCGCCGGGCCATGCTCCGCACCGGCACGTTGGCCGCTCAGAATATAGATGGCCCAGCCTGCGCCAGCCCCCAGTGCCAGCAGGGCGCCAGTGAGATCGACGTGCGCCACGTCCTGGCCCAGCGGTAGAAGGAACCAAAGGCCAAGCACGGCAAGGATAACCCAGATAAAGTCCACCGCGCGGCGAGAGGCGAACAGCGCGACGGCCAGCGGCCCGGTGAACTCCAGGGCAACGGCAATCCCCAGTGGAATACGCTGAATAGAGAGATAGAACATGTAGTTCATCGCCCCCAGCGACAGGCCATATAAAAGTAGCGGCAGACGCTGCTCTTTTGCAAAACGCAGTCGCCACGGCTTAAAGATGACAACCAGAATCAGCGTGCCAAGCGCCAGACGCAGGGCGGTGACACCCGGCGCGCCAATCAATGGAAACAGTGACTTAGCGAGCGATGCACCGCTCTGAATGGAAAGCATCGACACGATGAGAACCAACACGGGCATCCATGCGGGAGATTTACGGAGCAAACCAGACATCTTTTTCCTGTCAATTTGTGTCAAACGGAGTAAAAAAAGCAGTGTAAATGAAATACCAGGCTACGGTTGAGGAATTGTTGAAAAAAAATCGCCCGCGAACCGTTAGAATGTCCTTAGTCGATGGATTATTAATCTGTCAAACTAGGAATTATCTGGAATATTGTGATGAAATCACTGTGTGATACTAGTCTGGTATTTCGGGAAAACCTGTGATGTTTGAATGAGATAACCAAGCCCGGAAATTTTTAGTTACATCAAAGGCAGGTTTAGACATCACAAGTTCGAAAGAGTTTCCTAACAATTTTTGATATATTTAAAACTTACGGATTTACTTGAAGCACATTTGAGGTGGTTATGAAAAAAATTGCATGTCTTTCAGCACTGGCCGCTGTTCTGGCTGTATCCGCAGGTACTGCAGTAGCTGCAACTTCTACCGTTACTGGCGGTTACGCTCAGAGCGATATGCAGGGCGTTGCTAACAAAGCTAACGGTTTCAACCTGAAATACCGCTATGAAATGGACGACCAACCGCTGGGCGTTATCGGTTCCTTTACTTACACCGAAAAAGACCGTAGCTCCAGCGACAACAACTACCATAAATCACAGTACTACGGCATCACCGCAGGTCCTGCTTACCGTCTGAACGACTGGGCAAGCATCTACGGCGTAGTAGGTGTTGGTTACGGTAAATTCCAGACTGCTGATCTGCCGAACAAACACGACACCAGCGACTACGGTTTCTCTTACGGTGCGGGCCTGCAGTTCAACCCGATCGAAAACGTTGCTCTGGACTTCTCTTACGAGCAGTCTCGTATTCGTAGCGTTGACGTTGGCACCTGGATTGCCGGTGTTGGTTACCGCTTCTAATCACTTCGGTGATATGAAAAATCCGCCCTTGTGGCGGATTTTTTTTGCCTGTATTTTGCCGGAGGCGCTGCGCTTGCCCGCCTACAACCGTATCGATTCGTAGGCCTGATAAGCGAAGCGCCATCCGGCGTGTTTTAACGACTCTTCGTCGTAAACAGATCCGTACCCAGATGGTTGTAATCTACCTTCTGGAGCTGGAAGTTGGTGATGTACACCGGCCCGGCTTTCTGTTCAGAGATAAAACGATAGCGCTGGCTAATTTCTTTCGCTTTGATGCCCGTCCACTGGGCGAAGAAACCGAGGAAATCGTTCGCCGAACGTCGCGCTTTAATCACCTTATGCGCTTTGTCATCACTCGACAGCACCATAAAGGGCACCTGGAAGTTCTGCTGGAACTTATCGTCGTGTGCCAGATACTGCACCTCTTTGCCGCGCTCTTTAAATGCCAGCCCGTGATCGGAGAAGTACACCAGCGAGAAGCTGTCGCCGCTGTTGCGTAGCTGATCGTAAAGCTGGCGCAGCAGATCGTCGGTTTGCGTCATGGTGTAGAGATAGCAGGAGGTCTCTTTCGATTGCACAAAGACGTCATATTTTCCGTGTGTGCGGTCGCAGGCCTGCGGATGAGAACCCATCAAATGCAGCACAATTAGCTGCGGCTGAGTACGCTGCGACGCGAAGACCTGTGCGGTCATTTTCAGCAGCGCCGTGTCCTGGGTGTTCTTATCGGCTTCAAAATCGCCGCTTTTGAGGAACTGCACTTCATCTGCCCGTTTCGCGATGCTGGCGATGGCGGTGTCGTATTCACCGATTTGCCCCTGGTTTGAGAACCACCAGGTCTGGAAACCTGCACGGTTAGCCAGGGTAACAAAGTTATCCTGATACTGCGGTTTGCCATCGACGACGCGGTTAAGGGTCAGCCCCAGCGATTTCTGCGTTGAACCGCTGGCGGCAATATAATCGTTAAACAGATAGCCATTCACCGAACTGGCAAACGGTGTGTTGTCCCAGTGGCCGCCAAACGCGCCCATAGCATCGCGACGCGCGCTCTCGCCAATCACCACCACATAGGTGTGATATTTCGGCTTCACGGCTGTCACCGTCCAGGTATCCTTCATTTGCGCGAACTGTGCCATCCGCTGCTGTTCGTCAATCACCTCGTTATTATTAACGATGACGTCCTTCACAAAACGAAATGCCGGGTAGCCGGTATCTTTAAGTTTAAAAACGCCGCCCCATGCCAGGTTTTGAATCGGCTGCACGAAGAAGGTGCCGACGCTGAATAGCAGACACAGGGTTTCCATTTTACCCCAGCGTTTTACCGGGCTGGCCTTGCGGCGCACGGCAATCACACCCAGCGCAAAAATGAATAACGCCACCAGATAGCTGTACCATGGGAAGATGGTAAACATTTCGGTGGATTCTTCGACATTCGTCGAATGCAGCGCCAACAGAGTATTAAAGTTCGGCGCACCGTAGGCCTGGCTGAACGGGAAATAGAGCGCCGCCACCAGTGAATAAAGACCCAATACAGTTTTCTGTACTTTCGGCGCGGCTCGCCACAATAAATGGAGCACGCAGGTAAAGGCCACCGCATACAACAGGCTGAAGGGGTAACCCAGCGCCAGGTTGATCAGCAGTGATTGCAGGAAATAGAGGCCCGTCCACGGACTCAGCGTAATTCCACGGGCGGCGAGAGTTTCTTTCAGCGTGACATTCATAAATCGCAACTATAAAAACGCCATGTGCGTCCCCTGGCGTCAAGGGGCTTTTTGCCGGACATTATTGCGTAAAGAGAAGGGTAAGCTTCGCATCTGCGAGCCGCAAAAGTGCAGGGCCGCACGAAGATAAAGCGCACGCTGTTTTTGGTCAACTACCCATAACAAAATGTTTTGCGAAGATGATTACAAAAGCGGAAGAAATGTGGGGTTTTTGCTCATGACGAGCGAGTCAGTCAGAAAAATGACCCAAAAAAATGAAGCGGCGTACCGCGACGCCGCATTAGTGTGATTTGTTGTCCTGCTGCGGTTTGCTGTTAATCATATCGCACAGCATGTTAACCAGCATTAAGCGGACTTTAAAAGGAGAGTGACTAAACACGCGTAAACACCTCTTGAATTCGTTCATGGTAACCTCCTGCTTTTGCGCTCGTCGTTCCGTGATGAGTGATTGCATTACATACAGATATAGCACAGGCTATATTTTATAGCTATGGCTAAACGTTAAATTTTTGTACTCAGAGCACGATCCATTACAATGGAGGCAATTTTTAAGATGCTTTGACGCGTCACACCGATGAGGAAGTGTTATGAACCGCCGCGCAGGTAAGCCAACAACAAAAAAAGTGACGCAGCTGGTGAATGTGGAAGAACACGTTGAAGGGTTTCGTCAGGTGCGGGAAGCGCACCGTCGTGAGCTGATTGATGACTACGTTGAGCTGATTTCCGATTTGATCCGTGAAGTGGGTGAGGCGCGTCAGGTGGATATGGCCGCGCGGTTGGGTGTGTCACAACCAACTGTGGCGAAAATGTTAAAACGCCTGGCGGGTGTAGGGTTGATTGAGCAGATCCCCTGGCGCGGGGTGTTTTTGACTCCTGAAGGTGAGAAGCTGGCGCAGGAGAGCCGCGAGCGTCATCAGGTCGTTGAGAGCTTTTTACTGGCGCTGGGCGTCAGCCAGGATACCGCCCGCCGCGATGCCGAAGGCATTGAACATCATGTCAGCGAAGAGACGCTGGACATGTTCCGACAGTTTACCGAAAAACATGGGCAGTACATTGAATGACACCTCCTTTTATTCGGTCGCTGGCGCGCGATCGTTTTCTGCACCTGCTGCTGCTCATTGGCGTCATCCTGACTTTTCTGGTTCCGTTTGCCCCAGCGCGTTGGCCTGCGGCGATTGACTGGCACACCATTATTACCCTGAGCGGGTTAATGCTGCTCACCAAAGGCGTTGAGCAGAGCGGTTATTTTGACGTGCTCGGGCGTAAGATGGCGCGTCGTTTTGTTACCGAGCGACAGCTGGCTGTCTTTATGGTGCTGGCGGCCGCGTTGCTATCGACCTTTCTGACCAACGATGTGGCGCTGTTTATCATTGTGCCGCTCACCCTGACGCTGAAAAAGTGGTGCGCCATTCCGGTTAACCGGTTGATTATTTTCGAGGCGCTGGCGGTGAACGCCGGTTCACTGCTGACGCCTATCGGCAATCCGCAGAACATTTTGCTGTGGGGCCGCTCCGGCCTGAGCTTCCCGGCCTTTACGTTGCAAATGTTGCCGCTGGCGCTGGCGATGATGGCAACGCTGCTCGTGCTTTGCTGGTTCTGCTTCCCGGCGAAAAAATTGCATTTTCAAAGTAGCGACGCCTCACCGTCATGGCGGCCAAAGCTTGTGTGGAGTTGCCTGGCCTTCTATCTGGTTTTTCTCGCAGCACTGGAGATAAAGCTCGAACTGTGGGGGCTGGTGTGCGTGGCGGCGGGCTTCCTGTTGCTTGAGCGGCGTGTGGTTTACAGCGTCGACTGGACGCTGCTGCTGGTCTTTATGGCGATGTTTATTGATGTGCATCTGCTTACGCAACTGCCTGCTTTGCAGCATTCGCTGCATGGTGTCGGGCAACTGTCGGACGGTTCTTTATGGCTCACGGCGATGGGTCTTTCGCAGGTGATCAGCAACGTGCCCTCCACGATTTTGCTCCTTAACTATGTGCCGCCTTCCATTTTGCTTGCGTGGGCGGTGAACGTTGGTGGTTTTGGATTGCTGCCCGGGTCGCTTGCCAACCTGATTGCGCTTCGCATGGCGAACGATCGCCGTATCTGGTGGCGTTTCCATCTCTATTCTCTGCCCATGCTGGTATGGGCGGCGCTGGTCGGTTACGGCTTGCTCCATCTCCTTGGTCAACGTTGATTTTCGGACAGGCTCACAAAACGTGAGCCTTTTCGTTGCGTCCTGTACCGCTTTCTAATATGACTAGTCATATAAATTATTTGAATAGTCATATTTTTGAGGGCGTCATGATAAACAAACTGCCAGCTGATTTTCTTTGGGGAAACTCCGTTTCCAGCATGCAAACCGAAGGCGCATGGAACGAGGGCGGTAAGGGGATGTCGGTGTATGACATTCGCGAGCCGAAAGAGAATGCCTCGGACTGGAAGGTCGCTACCGATAGCTACCACCGATTCGAAGAGGATTTTGATTTAATGCAGGATCTGGGCATGAACTGTTACCGCTTCCAGATTGCCTGGAGTCGCGTTTGCCCGGATGGCGACGGTGAGTTTAATGAAGAAGGTATCGCGTTTTATCAACGCTTTATTGACGGACTGCTGGCGCGCGGCATCGCGCCGATGATTTGCCTCTATCACTTTGACATGCCGCTGGCGCTGGCGGAAAAATATAACGGCTTTACCGACCGTCGGGTGATGGAGGCGTTCATCCGCTACGGCAAAAAAATGATCGACTGCTTTGGCGACCAGGTGACCTGGTGGCTCACCTTTAATGAACAGAATCTTTACCATATGCCTGAAGCGTTTTTGATTTCGGGTTATATGCAGGGCGAGAAAACGTTACGGGAGCTTTACCAAATCCAGCACCACGTGATGATGGCGCACGTGCATCTGACCCACTATCTGCATGAAACCAAACCTGGAAAGCTGATGGGCGGCATGCTGGCGCACGCCCAGGTGTACCCGGCAACCTGCAAACCGCGCGATGTGTTTTGCGCCCGTCAGCTCGACGAATTTTTCAATCAGAATCTGTTACGTGCGTTTGCGGGGCAGGGTTACAGCCCGGAAGTGATGGCGTTTGTCGAGAGGGAAGGTCTGGGGGATATTTATCACGATGAAGACCTTGCCGTGTTGGCGACGCTTAAAAATGATTATATGGCCTTCAGCTATTATGCGAGCCGCACGTTGAGTAGCGATCCCATTCCGGAAGGCACTGCCGTCAATAACTATATGCTCTTTGGCGATACGCCAAACCCCCACCTGAAAGCCACGGAATGGAACTGGCAAATCGATCCCCTCGGATTCCGGAGTAACATTACGCGCTACTATAACGACTGGCGTCTGCCGGTCTTCCCGATTGAGAACGGTATCGGGGTGATAGAATCCTGGGACGGCGAAACGCCCGTCGCTGATGATTACCGCATCGCCTATCATCGCGATCATATCAACGCCATGAAAGAGGCCATTTTTGAGGATGGCGCACAGGTGATAGGCTATCTGGGCTGGGGGTTAATTGATATTCTCAGCTCTCAGGGCGACATGCGTAAGCGTTATGGCGTGGTGTATGTGAACCGTGAAAACCATGATTTGAAGGATTTGCGCCGTGTACCGAAGAAAAGCTATGCGTGGTTGAAGCGGGTGATCCACAGCAACGGCGAAGAGATGTAACACCAAAAAAGGAGTGGAAGATGGCGGCGAAGTACCTCTCCATCGCGCAGGAAATTAAGCAGCGCATTTTAAGTCAGCGTTATCCGGCGACGGAGCCGCTGCCCGATCAACTGGCGCTGGCGGCTGAGTTCAAGACCAGCCGTATGACGATTCAGCAGGCGATGCGCCAGCTGATAGTTGAAGGCATGATTTACGCGCGTCAGGGGCAGGGGACGTTTGTGCGCAAAAACTTCCGCCAGCTTTCGCAATGGGATGTCTCGGGCAGTGACTACTTTGGCGCAACCGAAACCTGGCGGCATCTTGGCGAGGTGACAAGCCAGGTGATTGCCTTTGAGGTGCGGTTCCCGGATGAAAACGAGCAGGCCTCGTTGCTGATTAACGCCGACGCGCCGGTATACGATTTTATTCGGTTGCGCTTGGTTAACGGTGAACCGATTTCACTGGATATGACAGTAATGCCGGTATCTTTGGTGCCGGGGCTGAATAAATCACATCTCGAAAGTTCGGTATTCCGCTACGTGCGGGAAACGCTGGGCTTAAAGATGATGGGTTCCTATCGCGTAGTGCGCGCCTGTAAGCCGGATGCGCGCGACAGAGAGTATCTCAACTGCGATGAGACCGACCCGGTACTGGAACTGGAGCAGGTTATTTATCTCGAAGACGGTACGCCGCTGGAGTATGCGCACTGCCATTATCGCTACGATCATGGCGGGTTTGTGATGGTGAATAATGGGTGATAGTTGTGCGCTGATGCCCTCACCCCAGCCCTCTCCCACAGGGAGAGGGAGAAAAGCGGGCACGAACGGTCCCCTCTCCCTGTGGGAGAGGGTTAGGGTGAGGGAAAAAAAACGCACTAACCCCAAAAAAAATGGCGAAGCATCCGCTTCGCCATTTTTGTATCTGAACCCAATCAGTTCAGACGAATCGGGATACCCGCACGGCTCTGAATCGCCTGATTCAGTACATCCTGGTCTACATCAGACTGAGAGGTCACTTTCTGCACCGCAGAATTCAGCGTAACCGGAACAATTTCACCGCCTTCAAACTGTGCTTCGGTCACGGACAGCGGGTTGTGTACTTCGATAAAGCGGCTGCCATCTGGTTCCGTGGTCGCTTTCACAGGTTCATCGATAAACTGTACGCGGGTACCGACCGGCACGCTCTCGAACAGGAATTTGATGTCTTCGTTACGCAGACGCACACAACCGTGGCTCACGCGCAGACCGATACCAAAGTTGGCGTTGGTACCATGAATGGCGTACAGGCGGCCGATGTACAGCGCGTACAGTCCCATCGGGTTATCCGGGCCAGCCGGAACCACGGCCGGCAGCGGGTTACCCGCCGCGCGATATTCCGCGTGCATTTTCGCTGTTGGTGTCCAGGTCGGGCCCGCTTTCTTACGTTCTACTTTGGTCGTCCAGTTAATCGGGGTGTCTTTTCCTAACTGGCCAATACCGATTGGCAGCACGATGACCGTGTTAGTGCCTTTTGGGTAGTAGTACAGACGCATTTCTGCGCTGTTGATGATAATGCCTTCATGTACGGTATCCGGCAGAATCAGTTGCTGCGGAATAGTGAGCACAGTGCCGCCTTTCGGCAGATACGTATCCACGCCCGGGTTAGCTTCCAGCATATTGGAAAGACCCATCTGATACTGCGCCGCAAAGTATTCCAGCGGCTGCTTATTGTTCTCAGGGATGGTGATCACCTGATTCTGACCAATGACACGACTACCATCCGTCGGCAACGGATATGTCACTGCGGATGCGGTTTTACAGAAGCCAACGACTGCAAGCGCCGCAGCGAAAAGTGTTGTTAATTTCATGTTCATGTTGTTCGAGATATCAGTGCCACTCAGGCTGTGGTTGGAAAATCGGATGTATGATGGAAGCGCATTATATGTGCATTCCCGGCAACAGGGAATTCAGATGTGTACGAAATCACATTTTTTTCACTTAGGTGACAGTTTAGCCCGTTACGAAGGCGGGCGATTTTAATTCGGAATTGTGGCATAATAGGCGGTTTGTCACATTCCTCAGGATACTTCCGTGTTAGTTACCAGCAACGTTACCATGCAGTTTGGCAGTAAGCCGCTGTTCGAAAACATCTCCGTCAAATTTGGCGGCGGCAACCGTTACGGCCTGATTGGCGCTAACGGGAGCGGCAAATCCACCTTTATGAAAATCCTCGGCGGCGATCTTGAACCGACGCTCGGCAACGTCTCTCTCGACCCGAACGAACGCATCGGTAAGCTGCGTCAGGATCAGTTCGCCTTCGAAGAGTTCAGCGTGCTGGATACAGTCATCATGGGGCACGGTGAGCTGTGGGAAGTTAAACAAGAGCGCGATCGCATCTATTCACTGCCCGAAATGAGCGAAGAAGACGGCTATAAAGTGGCCGATCTTGAAGTGAAATACGGCGAAATGGACGGCTATTCCGCTGAAGCGCGCGCCGGTGAACTGCTGCTGGGCGTGGGTATTCCGCTGGAACAGCATTACGGCCCGATGAGCGAAGTGGCACCAGGCTGGAAGCTGCGTGTGCTCCTGGCACAGGCACTGTTCTCTAACCCGGACATTCTGCTGCTCGATGAACCGACCAACAACCTGGACATCGACACCATTCGCTGGCTGGAGCAGGTGCTGAACGAGCGCGACAGCACCATGATCATCATTTCGCACGACCGTCACTTCCTGAACATGGTCTGCACCCACATGGCGGATCTCGACTACGGTGAGCTGCGCGTCTACGCCGGTAACTACGACGAATATATGACTGCCGCCACCCAGGCGCGCGAACGTCTGCTGGCCGACAACGCCAAGAAGAAAGCGCAGATTGCTGACCTGCAATCCTTCGTCAGCCGCTTTAGCGCCAACGCTTCTAAATCTCGCCAGGCAACGTCCCGCGCGCGTCAGATTGACAAAATCAAGCTCGACGAAGTCAAAGCATCGAGCCGCCAGAACCCGTTCATTCGTTTTGAGCAGGATAAAAAACTGTTCCGCAACGCGCTGGAAGTGGAAGCGCTCAGCAAAGGCTTTGATAACGGCCCGCTGTTTAAAGGCGTTAACCTGCTGCTGGAAGTGGGTGAGAAACTGGCTATTCTCGGCACCAACGGCGTGGGTAAATCTACGCTGATGAAAACCCTGGTCGGCGACTTAACGCCGGATCAAGGCACAGTGAAATGGTCTGAAAACGCACAAATTGGCTACTACGCGCAGGATCATGAATTCGAATTTGAAAATGATCTGACCGTCTTCGAATGGATGAGCCAGTGGAAACAGGAAGGCGATGACGAACAAGCGGTGCGCAGTATTCTGGGTCGTCTGCTGTTCAGCCAGGACGATATCAAGAAACCGGCGAAAGTGCTTTCCGGTGGTGAAAAAGGCCGCATGCTGTTCGGTAAACTGATGATGCAAAAACCGAACGTGCTGGTGATGGATGAACCGACCAACCACCTGGATATGGAATCCATTGAATCCCTGAATATGGCGCTGGAAATGTATCCAGGCACGCTGATCTTCGTTTCTCACGACCGCGAGTTTGTTAGCTCTTTGGCGACGCGTGTAATTGAAATTACGCCGGAGCGCGTTATTGACTTCAGCGGTAATTACGAAGATTACCTGCGTAGCAAAGGTATCGAGTAATAGAATGGCTGGAAGCGCAGAGTACGATTTGTGTTTCCAGCCACTTTTTGTTTTTCTTCCCTTTCAACTCTTTTCTTTTATAATAAAAAATTAATTTCACCGCCTTGCTAATTTGTAATGAATTTTACAAAGTAATTTATTCATTAAATATATAACGCATTGCAATTAAATTACTTAATAACATTCTTAATTTAAATGGATGAGTTTTTCTATGGAAAGAAAAAGGGTTCTTAATCTTTTTTATACCCCGCTGTTTCTCTTTATATATGGATTATGGAAATGCTGGCGGGCAAGTGATAATACTGATGATATAGAAGTTATCCAGTTTGGATTAGCTATGCTGGCGCTTCTGTTAAGTCTGGTGGCGATGTTTATACTGGGAAGCGCGGTGATGGTGTGTAAAGCCAGTGCGCGCACTTCGCGACGTTCCCAGGATGTGCTCATCCAAAAGTTTAATTTCTGCCGACGACTGCTGCCCTTTATGATGGTTGGAGACATTCTTTTTTGCGGCCTCGCGACCGTTGCCTTAGTGCTCTCTGAAATTATCTGGACAATGGGTCACGTAGAGATGAATGGCGGCGGGATAAAATTGCTCTTCGCCATGGTGTTAGCGGTATTTGCCATACTCTGGATGATCATTAAAAGTTTCTTTTCTGTGCGTAAATGCTTTGCCCTGTTTGAGCCTGAAGATTCGCGGGTGATAGGCGTCAATCTGCCAGAAATGCAGGCGCCTGAACTCTGGCAGTGGGTTCGGATCCTTACCTCTCAGGCGCAGCTTACGCCACCTGATAACATTGTCGTGGGGTTTTTTGACTGTTTTTATGTTACGGCTAACCCTGTCCAAATTGAAAAGGGCGAGCGCTTAACGGGGAATACACTCTATTTACCGCTGACGTATCTGTCACTCCTTAATGAAGCGGAGATTGCCGCTGTCGTGGGGCATGAGTTAGGTCACTTTACCGGCGAGGATACGCAGTACAGCTTGCGCTTCGCCCCCCTCTACGCGGGCATGCAAAATAGCCTGCAACAGATGGCCAAAAACATGCAGGATGCCTGGATAGATCGCCTTGTGCTGTATTCCGCCCTGGATATGGCAATGTGGTTTTTACAAACATTCCATGAGACGGTGAACCACTGGAGCCGCATCCGGGAACTGGCCGCCGATGAAACCGGAGCTCGCGTATCATCCTCTTCGGCCTTCGCCTGCGCATTGCTGAGAATATCGGCGCTGAATGAGCCCGTTGAGCGCTTTCTGGAGGACGTTCTTCGCGGGCGGAAGAACAGTGCCAATTGGACGGAAGGGCTGATCTCTGCGTTACAAAAGCTGGGGCCGCTTGATGTCCTTGCTAGCATCGACAGTGAAATTGCGCATCCCATGGATAGCCATCCCACGACCCGCACGCGTATCACTGCCCTGAATCTTTCCATCGATGAATCGCTGCTGTCACGCGCCTCTCGTGCCGTTGTACCAGAAGAGAACCTCTTTTTCCCCGCGTTATTCGCGCCCGTTGCCAGCGCATTGTCTTGCGAGATATCTCAGGAGATTGAACCATTGCGCGCCGAGATACGCGAGGAAATCGAGGCAGAAGCAGCACTGGCGACAGAAGCTAAAGCTATATGGTCTTCCTCATCGATGGCCTGGACCATGATGATCGTGGGTATTGTGCTGATATTTGGCTGCGGCTATCTGGCCATCTTTCTACACCTTAGCGCGATATGCTGGCTCTTAATGCTGATAGGTGTCCCGCTCGGTATGCTGGGGAACGTGGCATTACAGCGGTCTCGTCAGCCGTTGTTCACATTGACGCCGCAAAGCATTACCAGCATCTATCTTCCGCAGCCACTCCCGCTCGAATTCGTTGAACGTTATGAGGTCGTCGTCATTTCCGGCGTCGCGATGCTCCATCTTTATGTGCGTAATGGCGATAAGCTGAATATCACCACCAAACGCTTTATGCAGATATTCCGTTATGAACCTCAGGAAAGCCGGGTCGTCGTCGTTGTCAGCAGCCCTTGCTGTGAAGAAGAGGGGAAGAAAGTTAAGCTCGATGCTGTAACGATATCGCAAATCGTGGGGCAATATATTTCATCTGCGCATGCGCGTGCGGAATTGAGTAAAGAGTAGATTTGTTGTTGCTGTGATGCCGGACTGAGTCCGGCAATTTGTTTTAATCTGTTATTAATGATACGCAGACCAGCGAGCGATTGTGATTTCAATGTTATGTGCTTTTGCAAATTTTTCTTGCTCTTTGCTTAACACATCAGCTTGCTGGCTGATTTCCTCAAAAGATTGTGTGAGTTGTTCTTTTTTTATCTGGAATTCATCATCTTTAATATTTTTATCACCGGCCAGTACTGTGAGTGCCTCCAGGCTTTCATCTGATTTAATGACTTGTTCTAAATACTGATATGTTGCGTTTTGGAGATCTCGGGCATCATCGGGTACACCCTTTTTTTCTTCCATTTCATGCCAGATCTTCAGACGGTTCTGAACACCTTTTTTATGGCGAAGCACATTATCATTGTAATCCACAAGAAACTCGCGCGAGTCATTACTAGATATTTGCGTAATCATGTTTTCAATATCACTGATGGTCGTATTCCACATTGCAATATTTTCGCCAAGATAGGCTTTCGGATCGGGGCCGCATCCCGTCAACCATAAGCATGACAGGCTAATTAATAATATTTTTAGGCATTTCATTAAAATAAATTCCTTTTATTTATGGGTTGATTAAAATAGCAGCGTGATAAAGTAATGGATGTTATCCTGATAAGGATAAATTTTTCTTAAATATTAACTGTTTGATGAATTATAACTTTTCGTTTTTTATTTTCAATTTCTATTTTGCCAGCCATGCTTGGGATAAAAAGGAGTAATTAATGTTATTGTTCGTATTATTTTTTTTATATAACATTGTTTCTGGCCACGGACAAATCACTACACCCATGCCTTATCTCCAGAATGATGGTGAGCGTTATTTAATACCTGAGATTATGGATGGGAAAATGAAGGGGAGTGAAAACAGAACGGCCCATCCTCGGGCCGCTCTCTTTTTTACAGCGTTATTCCGCGAGTTTCCACGCGTCAATTAACTGACCGTTGACGCGCAGCTGGCGTTTCTCATCCTTCGGCAGAGAAATCGTTAAGGTTTTCCACGCCGGGCGATAATCCCCACGGGCGCTGATGTTCAGGTTGATAGTTGTTCCATCGCAAACCATCTCCCATTCCACCCACAGCGCATTCCCATTCTGATAACCCCACGATTCGCCGTCATCTTCGAACAGCAGGCCGGATGTGGTGCCCACGCCTTTTACCGGGAAGAGTTTCAGTTCGCGGGTATCATCGTCTTTGGCGCTGACAAAGGTGATGCGCTCGCTAAACGGCAGGGCGGCCCCGGCGCGAACCAGTAGCGGCAGTTTCTCAAGCGGCGCGTCTCGGGTGATCCACTGCCCGCCGCTAAACCATTCCTCGGTGTAAAAATCGTACCAGCCGGTTTCGTTATCAGGCAGCCAGAGACGGCGCTCGCGCTGGCCGGGCTCAACCACGCTTGCCACCAGTAAATCACGCCCCAGCAGGAAGTCATCGCATTCCTCGAACGTTTGCGCGTCGTGCTCGTGGTCGAGGAACGTTGGGCGTAGCATCGGTTCATCGTCTGCGTGAGACTGCCACAGCAGGGTGTAGAAGTAGGGCAGCAGGCGATAGCGGAGTTCAATGGCGCTGCGAATCGCCGGTGTGACTGCCGGATACATCCATGGCTCGTTGACCGTGTGATCGTCATTCCATGAGTGAATGGTAAAACGCGGGTGCATCACGCCGTTCTGTACCCAGCGTACAAACAGTTCCGGGTCTGGTTTATCGCCGGAGAAACCGCCAACGTCATGGCCCAGGTTATAGAGACCAGACAGGCTCATCCCCAGCCCCATTCGCGTGTTATAGCGCAGGGTATCCCAGTTGGTGCGGTTATCACCGCTCCAGGTTTGCACATAACGCTGCATGCCTGCACAGCCGGAGCGCGAAATTAAGTATGGGCGCTTATCTGGCGCAAACTGCTGCTGCGCTTCCAGCGAGGCGCGCATCATCAGCAGCGGCATTACCGGGCGGATGTGTTTGATGGCAATTTGTTGGCCGAAGCCGTGGCAGCGCGCTTCCCCGTCCCACACTTCAAATTCGTTATTGTCGTTCCAGGTGGAGTCGATCCCCATCTCCAGTAGCTGTGTGGTGACGCCGTCTTTCCACCAGTTAACAGTTTGCGGATTGGTGAAATCGAGGTGCGAACCTTCGTCATCCCAGAAGCTGGAGCGCTCCGGTGCATCGCTTTCAGAATCACCAATAAATAATCCTTTCGCCGCCACCTCGTCATAGCGCGGATGATCCTGCAACAAACACGGTTTGATGTTGGCCGCCAGATGCAGCCCGGCATCGTGAAACGCCTGGCTCATCATTTTCGGCTGCGGCACTTTTTCATAGTTCCAGTTGAAGACGTAGCGCTTACCGTTGATCGAGGTATAGCCGGATGAAAGCTGGAACGAGTCGCACGGAATGGCGTGCTCGTCGCACAGGCGAATAAAGTTCATCAACTGATTTTGCGCATCCGGCGCGTCGGTGTAATGCATAGTGGAACCGCTGTAACCCAGGCTCCATTTCGGCCCGAACAGCGTTTTCCCGGTCAGGCGCACAAAGGCTTTGGTGACGTCGAGCACGCGCTCGCCGGTAAAGATGTAGTAGTCGATATCGCCTGCTTCCGCCTGCCAGCGACGGTACGCGGTGTGATAGTTATCGATCTCGTTACCGAGATCCAACCAGCAACTGCTGAGGTTGTCGTAAAACAGACCAAAACTGATATCGTCGCGGCGCGTAATGGTGAACGGAATATGTTTGTAGAGCGGGTCGGTGCTGACGGCGTTATAGCCCATCGCGTCCAGGTTACGCATCTCATAGCGTTTACCGTTGCGTTGCAGGTCACCGGCTTTATCGCCAAGTCCATAAAAACGCTCATCTTTACGGCGGCTTTGATAGTGTGCCACACCGTCGCCGTGGGCGTTCAGCAGATAGGCGCTGGTGGGGCGATCGTTGACTAACGGCTGCCATTCGCCTGCGGTATTACGGTAGTGCCACTCCAGCCACAGCGGCTGGTGGACGGTCGCGCGCAGGGAGTCGGTGGCGACAATGATCGTGTCATCCTGCTCGGTCAGCGTCCAGCCGGGTAGGGTAAAGCCACTGAGATCTTCGCGTGGTCGGCCTTCCCACGGTACGTCCTGCTGCGGGGCGATGCTCCAGGTTCTGTCCAGCGCCAGCTCGCCTTTGCGCTTAATCAGTACGCGAAACAGGGTTTCTTCCAGCACGTACAGACACAGGGTGTGCTGGCTGTCGACCAGCAGTTCAATGTGGTGATCAGATTGCTTTTGCAGGGTCCAGTTTTTCAACGTTTTCATTTTTACATCCACTCTCAGGCGCGTTTTGCGCGACGTTCAGCAATAAATGCCACCAGGAAACAGGCGCCGATCAGGTCGAAGAAACCCATGGCGACAAACAGCGGGTTGAAACCGATTTTGTCGGCGGTCACCCCAATAATCAGCGAAAAGAGGAAGCTGGCGATCCAGGCCGCCGAGCCGCGCATACCGTTAACGGTCGCCATCTGGCCTTTATCGAAAGACTCAACCACCAGTGCGCTCAGCATGCAGGAGATGATCTGGTGACCGAAGCCGCCAATGGACATCAGTATCACGGCTACCACCGGATCTTTAGTGATGGCGACGACCGCCAGTGAAATCATCATGAAGGCGCCGGTGACTGAGCTGGCGACGGTGGAGTTGACGCGTGAACAGCCAAACAGACGCGTATAAAGGCGGGTCAAGTAACCGCTTGCTACACTGCCGAGGTCTGCCGCCAGGAACGGCAGCCAGGCAAAGAGGGCGATTTGCTTGAGATCCATGTTGTACTGTTTTGCGAAGTAGAGCGGCATCCAGAAGCTGAACACGGCCCAGGCCGGTTCGGCCATAAATGCCGGTATGGCGATACCATAAAAGCGTTTGTTTTTGCCGACAGTTTTCAGTGCGGTAAAGAACGGCAGTTTGACCGGCGGTGCTTCGTTATCCTGACGGATGTACTCCAGCTCGCGTTTGCTCAGATTGGGGTGTTTTTCCGGGTTGTGGTAGAAGGCCCACCACAGCACAACCCACAGCATCGCCAGCACGCCGGTAAACATAAACGCGCCCTGCCAGCCAAAGGAAGCATGTGCAAAATAGATAATCGGTGGTGCCAGCATGGCGCCAACAGAGAACCCTACGCCTGCCCAGCCAGAGGCAATCGGGCGCTCATTTTTCGGGAACCATTCGCCAATCGTTTTGGCGTTGGCGGGCGTGGCTGCGGCTTCCGCCCCCCCCATAAAGAAGCGCAAAATCGCCAGATGCAGCCAGCTCCCGGCCCCCGCGTGCAGCAGACAAGCCAGCCCCCACAGGGTGGCACAAATCATAAAGCCAAGCTTCAGGCCGATAACGTCGATTAACCATCCGCAAAGGGGCTGGAAAAGGGTGTAGGCAATCTGAAACGCGCCGACGATCCAGGAGTACTGCTCGGTGGTAATGCCGAGGCTGGTTTTTAGTTCAGGTGCCAGAATACCCAGCGAGTTACGGGTAATGTAGTTGACGGTTACTCCAAGCAAAAACAGAACCAGCATCCACCAGCGCAGGTTCTTCACCACCCGGCGGGTTTTGCTGACGGTCATATCATTATTGATGCCCTGACTCATGGGGATCTCCACAGAATTTTGTAGGGTAAGGTGAGGCAACTCCGTGGAGAGTTGTCACACCAATCTCATTAACCTTCTGATATCTTTATTATTTGCTGTAAGATACTTCCGCTATTCTTGTATGGAAGTTGTTCTACCAATTCAGACTAAGAGTTACAAAAAGCCAGGGAAAGCGGGTTTTGTGCACGTTTTTTCATGAATGGCTGAGATACATTATCAATGCCTGCTTTAGGCCTTATGACATAGGGTTTTTGCCTTATGAAAATTCTTTCATTCGTGAATTTGAATCGGATCACAAAATGGAAAAGAAGCTGAAAATCGCTGAAATTGCCCGGCGCACCGGGCTCTCTGCCAGCACCGTTTCGCGCGTGCTGGCGGGCAAAGCCAACACCAGCCCGCGCGCGCGTGAACAGGTATTGAAAGCGGCGCGCGAATTAGGGGTGATGGACGGAATGGCCGCGGGGCGTTTGTTGCTTAACAGCCTGATGATCTTTGCGCCGCCACGCGCTTTCGACGAACGTTCAGATGTCTTCTACTACCGCGTGATCCAGAGCATCAACAAAGCGCTTGCTCCGCACGAGGTACGTCTGCGTTACTGTCCGCTGGAAGAAAATGACAGTGACCCAACGCTGTTTCTCTCAAGGATGAACGAAGCGGAAACGCAGGCGGCCGTCCTGTTGGGTATCGACGATCCGCATATCCATGATTTAGCGGCTGATCTGGGTAAGCCTTGCGTGCTCATCAACTGCCGCGATGAACGTATGCGTTTGCCGGCGATCTCCCCGGATCACCGCATGATTGGTGCCTTTGCGGCCCGCTATTTGTTTGAAATGGGGCATCGGGAAGTGTTGAATATTATGTGCCTGCGCCGTTACACCATGGAACAGCGGTTGGCGGGCATCCGTGAGTCCTGGGCCCAGCATAATTTGCGCTTCCAGCACGATAAAGATCTGCTGAATATCAACAGTTTCAGTGCCAAAGCCACGGAAGAACGCGTGAGTGAGTGGCTGGATGCGCATAAAGGGCAAAACCTGCCGACGGCGTTTTTGGTGGGAAGTGATTTTATGGCGGCGGGTGCCATAAACGCGCTGCGTCTGCGCGGTCTGCGTGTGCCACAGGATATCTCGGTGATGAGCATTGATGGCTTTAATCTTGCGGCTATCGAGGATGTTCCGCTGACCGCAGTACATGTTCCCCGTGACGAGCTGGGCAGTGAAGCGGTGCAGATGCTGCAACAACGGCTGATTCGCCCGGATGCGCCGGTTGGTTCGCTACTGCTGCATGGGCGATTAGCTGTGCGGGAATCGGTGCGGCGAGTGCGCCCCGGCAAAGGGCACACCGCCGTCGAACGTGAAGGGCTTTATGACAATCACTCTTCCATACCGAGCGCGCGTCTGCCATGAAGATTCAGGTCGTTAAGGGTAAAGCGACCCTCCCAGTTAACCTCGTAGTCCTCGCGCGGAAAGTCGCCCGGCGATGCGCCTTTCTCCAGCGCAGCCCGCACTTTGTGCGCGTAAGCGAGGTTTTTCTCACACATTGGCGCGGCAGGGATATACATCACGTTGCCCCAGCCTTGCTGATTTTCCACCGGCGCGACGGCGTGAATCACGTCGCAGTGCCACCATACGGAATCACCGGCTTCCACTGCCGGAATTGAGGTTAGCGCCTTGATAAGCAACGGGTGCCACTTTTCGGAAATCGGTAAAACTTTGCCTGGCGCGACGCCGCACAGTTCATCTTCCGGTACATCATCAAGCAGCGGACGCAACAGAACGTAAGCCATCGCTTCCGGGATCGGCACCACGTGGAGCAGGCCTTGATCCGCAATCATATCCGAGAGCGCGACCCAGCCCTGGAAGGTGCGGAAGACGGAGCATTTGGTGGTGTTATCGACGGTGTATTCCTCCACCTCGGTACGGTGCGCCGCGTTCCAGGGATCGTATTCATCAATCCTGCCATTAAACACATTGGCAAAAACCTGTTGATAGGCGGGCAGCAGCCAGCGTTCCAGCGCGCCGGAATCCGTATGTGCGCCAAGCCCTTTCGAGGTGGTGCCCGGCGGGCGGCGGCGAATACGATCTGGATAAATCACGCTGACGTCCGGGTTAAACCACGGTTTGCCGTCACTCTCAACCTGCCACAGACGGTTCAGAAACGACTGTACAGCGGCCATGTTGTCGCTCTGGCGGGCCTGCATTTGCGCCTGCGACCAGTAGATAGGGTAGATCTCAGGGCGCGATGCCTCCAGCGAGCCAAAGAAGTTGTCGCCAGGGCCTTTGTAGACATCATCAAAGTGGTTGGCATCCAGATAATCCAGCATGGCGCGATCCCACGCCAGCGCCTGCTCGCGCGGGAAATGACCTTTGATTACCGCACAACCGCGACGTTTGATCTCGTCACGCGTTGCCTCGCTGATGGCACCGGAAGCAATGTCAGCGTAAGGGATCTCTGGCCATACCGGCAGGCCCTTTGTTTTTCGAGCTTCAATTTCGGTAACACGCGCTTCAATTTTTGCGGTCAGCTTATCGAAAACCTGCTGTACATCGCCGAGTTGTGCACGCAGTGCGGCCTTCATCTGGCGAATTGCTAATTTTGGATCGGCAGGCAGCGTGTCGTGGGTAAAGGTAAGAGCCATATCAACCTCGCAATCTTTCATTCGAAAGTAAAAATGATTACAGGTGATACTTTAAGTTAAAAATAAGTTAATGCAAGTTTAAAATGTTGCTGGCTGATTCGGCAGAGATCGGTAAGCCGGATAAGGCAAAGCCGCATCCGGCAATATACGGGGGGGCAGGCTTACGCCTGGAAGGGGCCAGTTTTGTCCAGCACGGCCTGAATAACATTTAACGCGCCATGATGGTTGTTATCATCCGTTTGATAACTGGCGATTGATTTAATGCTCTCAGCAGCATTTTCCATCGCAAACGCGTATTTCACCAGCTTCAGCATTTCGGCATCGTTGCCGCTGTCGCCAATCGCCACGCACGCCTGCGGTGAAATATCCCAGCGCTTAAGCAGACGACTGATGCCGTTGGCTTTGTGCAGGCCGGGAATGATTAAATCGATAAAACCAAAGCCGCTGGTGACCGGTTTCATCACGCCATCGAGAGAGACACGCAGTTTATCAATCAGCAGAGGAATCTGTTCATCGGGCAAATTGAGCGAGAATTTAAACAGCTTATCGTCGATATCCGCGTAGCTGGCGACGCGCTTAAGGCGGTAGTAGTGCTTTGACATTAGCGCCACAAACTCATCGGGCGCGTTTTCGCTGACATACGCGCTGTCCAGACCGCAGGCCACAAAGTTGAGCGTTTTATCCTTCAGCAGCTCGCCAATCACTATTTGCGATTCATGATGGGTTAGTTCACCGTGGAAAAGCTGTTGCCCGTGCTCATACACCAGCGCGCCGTTTTCAGCGACGAAGGAGATGCGGTTCTGGATTTCCGGAAAGAAGGTGATGAGCTGGTAATACTGATTACCGCTGGCAACGACGAACTCAATGCCACGCTGTTGAAGCTGTTCAAACTGCGCCAGAAAACGGTCACGATCGTACTTTTTGGCGTCATTAAGAAAAGTTCCGTCCATATCGGTGACGATAACTTTAACGGTCATACTCAGTGCTCCTGATGTAACTGCGACCAGAAACATTCTAATTACAATGTGACCGAAACCACAAATTTATTTCATATGAAAGTATGAGGGCGTGGGTTAATGTGCTTGCTGTTGCAATTCCTCCACCGCCACGCCGGTTATCGCGCTGACTTTTTCACGATCAAGGCCTTCTTTGAGCAACGTTTGTGCGATGCGTTGCGCGGCGATACGCTGGCCTTCTTCACGACCTTTTTGCTCAAGCTGTTCCGCAATAGTCATCAGAGTCTCCCTGTGCTTTGGCGCGCGCTGCGCCAGTTTCTCAAGCAATGCGCTACAGTTCTCGGTGTTGCCTTCTACGAACATATAGCTCACTAACGCTTTTAACTGCGTTTCCGTAGTGTATCCCAACAGTAAAAGGGTCACCAGTTGCTCAAGCAAACCTGAGAGGTCGCGCTGACGAATATGTTTTTGTAGCAGCTCGAGCAGCGCCATTCGACGGTGCTGCATGATGTCGTCATCCGGCGTGACGGTGATATCCACCAGCGGGAAAGCATTGTAGAAAACCTGGCGGGCCAGGTCGGGATCGTCAAATTCGTCAATCCAGTCCATTGAACGGGGATAAGGGCTTTCCACGCCGTGATAAAACAGAATCGGAATGACAAGTGGAATGGTTTTATGGCCGATATCCAGATGACGTTGCATCGCCGCGATGGCGTAGCGCATCAGGCGAAAAGCCATATGATCGTCCGGTGAGCTTTGATGCTCGATGATGACGTAAATATAGCCGGCGCCGTTCCCGGTTTGTAGGGAGTAGAGTACATCGGAGTAGCGGGATCTCAGTTTTTCGTCGAGAAAACTTTCGGGCTCAAGCTTGAGTGTATCGAGGTTGCAGTGCGGGCGTAAAAAGGGGGGGAGATGCGCTTCAAGAAAGTCGCGCGCGGTTTCACCGTGGCGCAAAAACGTTTTGAAAATTGCATCATGGGGCGTGGCGGGAAATTTGGTTTTCATGGCTATCCATGCCGGTTGTTTAAGATAGGCGGACTGTAGCACTCGCGAAATGATGTGTGTTTTTGGCGTGATTATCCTGCGAAGCGACTCGGAAAACGGCGCCGTAAGACGTAAAAAAGCCGGGTTTCCCCGGCTTGAAACATTGCCTGATGCGCTGCGCTTATCAGGCCTACATGACTTGTGCCATGATTTGTAGGCCGGATAAGGCGTTTACGCCAACCCGGGAAGGGCTTACAGCGTATGCTCCGTACGCGCGATGATATCGTCCTGCGCATCCGGCGACAGGGCGGTGAAGAACGCCGAGTAACCTGCCACGCGCACCACCAGATCGCGATATTGATCCGGATGTTTTTTCGCTTCCAGCAGCGTGTCGCGGGAGACGATGTTGTACTGAATATGCCAGCCTTTGTGCACCTCAAAGAAGGTACGTAGCAGCACCATCAGTTTTTGCTTATCGCTGTCGTTATCCAGCGTCGCCGGGTTCAGCTTCTGGTTTAGCAGCACACCGCCAAGGATTGCGGCGGTCGGCAGCTTGCCTACGGAGCTAATCACGGCGGTTGGCCCCAGATGGTCAGTACCCGATGCCGGGCTTGCGCCTTCCGCCAGCGGGGTTTTGGCTTGACGGCCATCCGGCGTTGCCATGGTTTGGGCACCAAACGGCACGTTGGCCGAGATAGACGATGTGCCTGCGTAGTAGTTCCCGCCAATCGGGCCACGGCCGTAGCGCGGGTTATGATACTGCTTCAGTTCGTCGATATAGGTCTGGTAAGCGCGTGCCAGCAAGGTATCAACGCTATCGTCGTCGTTGCCGTACTTTGGTGCGCCGTTGATCAGGCGTTGACGAAGCTGTTCATGCGTCAGCCCTTCAAAATCTTCCGCCAGCGCTTTCGCCAGTTCCTGCTGGCCAATCAACCCCTGATCGAAGACCAGTTTTTTCACGGCTGCCAGGCTGTTGCCGAGGTTTGCGATACCGACCTGAAGCCCGGAAACCCAGTCATATTTTGCGCCACCTTGCTTGATGCTTTTCGCCCGCTCAATGCAGTCATCAACCAGCGCTGAGCAGAGAATGTCATGGACGTTTTCTTCCAGCATCGTATCGACGACGTACTCAATTTCAATCGACTTACGCGTGTAGTAGCGAATTTGTGTATCCCAGGCTTCCATCACTTCATCGAAGTTATTGAAGTTACCCGCAGACAACGCTTTCTCCTGACCGAGGAATACCTGCTGGCTGGTGGCGTCACGTCCGCCTTCCATTGCCGCCAGCATCACGCGGGCGAAGTTGATAAAGCTCATGCCGGTACAGCGATAGCCCCATTTGCCGCCGACGGCGGTTTCGATGCAGCCGATAGCCGCATAGTCGTAAGCATCCTCCTTTTCGACGCCGAGTTTAATAAATTCCGGAATAACGATTTCATCGTTGTTGAATGCCGGCATTCCGAAGCCACAACGGATCACCTGCACGCAGGCTTCGAGGAAGTCGTTGCTCATGCCCGCATGGTAGCGCACGCTCAGGTTCGGCTGTGTGGAACGCAGGCGTCCGCAGGATTCGAGAATGGCGTAAGAGAGCGGGTTGACCGCATCCTGCGCTTCACCATTCACCAGTTTCTGCCCACCGATGGTCACGTTCTGATACAGCGGGCTACCGGCAGAGGCTTTAGAGTGCGAGCCGGAACGAATTTTGTTCACTTCCAGCAGTTTCAGCCAGCAGCTGTGCAGCAGCTCAATGGCGTGCTCGCGGTCCAGCGTCTGTTCCAGTTCGACTTCGCGGCGATAATACGGATAGAGATACTGGTCCATCCGGGCGAAGGAAACCGAGTGCCCGTTGGACTCAATTTGCAGAATCAGCTGAATGAAATAGCACAGTTGCAGCGCCTGCCAGAAGGTTTTCGGTGGCTGGTGGGCGATGATGTCGCAGTTTTCCGCCATCGCCAGCAGTTCGTCGCGACGGCTCTCGCGCGTCTCTTCAGACGCCATTTTGCGTGCCAGTTCAGCAAAACGCACGATGTGCAGGCTGACGGCTTCAAGAACAATATCAATCGCTTTCAGGAACTGCTCGCCGTGCAGATCGTCCAGCACGGTCAGGTTAATGCGCGTGCGGCGCTCGGCCACTTTGGCACGCATACCGTCGAGGCCTTTTTCCAGCAGCAGCGGGAAGTTCACCGCCAGGTGCGCGTCGCCGGAGGTCATATTGCCTTCGGCTTTGATAATTCCCGTGGCCAGCAGTGCTTTTTGTTCATCGGTAAACATACCGTAGCAGCGATCCTGCACGGTCTGGCCGCGCCACCATGGGCACACTTCGTGCAGCACGCGTTTGTTCTCTTCGCTCACCGCGAAACCAGCACCCGGGCGATCCGCCAGATCGTCAATCTCTTTCTCAATCCAGCTCACGGTATATTCCGGGAAGATAGGTGCAGCGCGTACTTTGCTTGCCTGGTTGCCGATGATCAGCTCGTCGTGTTTGATCCAGATAGTGCGCTCTGCCAGATGATGTGCCAGCGCCAGCGCGCGGCGAACCGGAATGGGTTTATCCAGATGCTGTTGGTAGGCCCGGTGTAGTGACGGGCGCGTTCGGTACATACCGGCGGCTTGACGATGTTTACCAGCGCGGATTTATGCGCTTTGATGCGGTCGGTTAATTTGTCGAGCGTCAGAGTGGTCATCAGTTTATCCTCGTAGGGTCGCCGTTAAGCCTTTTTCGCGGGCATACTGCTGGGCAAAATCCAGCAATGCCGGGTCATCGAGCGGCTTGTCGGGGGCATTGTAGGGTTGGCCAAGCAGCGAATATTTATTGATGCCCAGCGTGTGATACGGCAAAAAGTGAATCTCCTGTGCGCCCAGTATGTCGGCAGCAAATTCGGTAATGGCTTTGATGGAATCTACATCCGCGTTAAACCCTTGAATCAGCGGCACGCGAATGGTCATTTTTTTACCTGCCGCCGCAATGCGTTGCAGATTATCGAGCACGCGTTTGGCGGAGCCATCGGTCCAGGTTTTGAAACGCGCGTCGTCAACGTGTTTCAGGTCAGCCAGAAAGAGGTCGATATAGGGCAGCGCAGGTTCCAGATAACGCCACGGCACGTGCAGGCAGGTTTCGACCGCCGTATGAATGCCTTGTTCGTGAGCGTTTTTCAGCAGCGCCAGCGCCAGCTCCGGGTTCATAAACGGTTCGCCGCCGGAGAGTGTCAGCCCGCCGCCGCTGCGATCGTAAAAGGGTTTATCGCGCAGGACGGTTGCCATAATCTCATCGACGCTTTTCTCCTCACCGCAGACGGTAAGCGCCTGAGTGGGGCAACAATCGCTTAGTGCGGCGAGATGCGTTTGGTTAAGCTTCTCGCGGTGGATAAGCGGGCCATTCAGCGCGCGTTCTATGACCTCGGGGGCCGCCTGATGACAAAGATCGCATCCTTCAAGGCACAGACGCGGATCGAACAGTAGATCCTGCTCGCGGGATCGGCTTTCCGGGTTCTGGCACCAGCGACAACCGAGCGAGCAGCCTTTAAGAAACACTACGGTGCGGATGCCCGGGCCATCATGGGTGGAATAGCGCTGAATATTAAAAATCATAGGTTGCCCTCATCTTTCGTATAAAGATTTAAATACTTTCGAATGAAAGTTATTTTGACGCAAATCAACCAAACGTGAGGTTTGCCCGTGGTAGTGTTAAAGCATGCTCAATCTCACGGTTTAAGGAACGGCGATGGAACTCTATCTCGACACATCTGATGTAGCGGCAGTAAAAAAACTGGCGCGGATTTTCCCACTGGCGGGCGTGACCACCAACCCAAGCATCGTTGCCGCAGGAAAGAAACGTCTCGACGTTTTACTGCCGGAACTGTACGAAGCGATGGGCGGGAAAGGCCGTCTGTTTGCGCAGGTGATGGCGACCACCGCTGATGGAATGGTAAAGGATGCCCACACCCTGCGCGCGATTATTCCCGATCTGGTGGTGAAAATTCCGGTTACGGCGGAAGGTCTGGCGGCCATCAAGATGTTGAAAGAGGAAGGTATTCCCACGCTTGGCACCGCAGTTTACGGCGCAGCGCAAGGCTTGTTGTCGGCGCTGGCGGGGGCGGAGTATGTCGCGCCTTACGTGAACCGCGTTGACGCGCAGGGCGGCAACGGTATTCAGACCGTGTGTGAACTGCAGGAACTGCTGACGCTGCATGCACCGCGTGCCAACGTGCTGGCCGCAAGCTTCAAGACACCGCGTCAGGCGCTGGATTGCCTGTTGGCGGGCTGTAAAGCGATTACATTGCCGCTTGATGTCGCGCAGCAGCTAATTAGCTACCCGGCGGTGGACGCTGCAGTGGCGAAATTCGAGCAGGACTGGCAAACGGCGTTTGGCCGTACTTCACTATAAGCGTATGTGCGGTGTAAATGCCTGATGGCGCTGCGCTTTGTAGGCCGGGTAAGGCGTAGCCGCCACCCGGCAAACAGATCGCACCCTGTTACCCGCACACCTCACACCCCGGATGGCGCATCAGCTTCATTTCGCGGAACTGACAGGTCATCGCGTCATACATCACGATTTTCCCGGCGGCAGGCGTACCGTAGTGGGCGAGCACTTTAATCGCTTCCATCGCCTGTAAGGAGCCAATCACGCCAATCAGCGGCGACATCACGCCCGCTTCTACACAGGTCAGGGCATTTTCGCCGAACAGTCGGCTCAGGCAACGGTAACACGGTTCGCCGTCCTGCCAGGTGAAGACGCTGATTTGCCCCTCCATACGAATGGCGGCACCGGAAACCAGCGGCGTTTTATGGCGGAAGCAGCCGGCATTCAACTGATTGCGCACCGCGACATTGTCGGTGCAATCAAGCACCAGATCGTGCTGTGCGATCAACGCCCACAGCGCGTCGTCGTCGAGCATCGCGTTATGCGTCACCAGATGCGTATGCGGGTTAATCCGCGCCAGCGCATCACGCGCGGAATCGACCTTTGGCTGACCAATGGTGGCGTCGCTGTGCAGCGTCTGGCGCTGAAGGTTGGAGAGCGCGACGGTGTCGAAATCAACCAGCGTTAATTGCCCGATACCGGCGGCAGCCAGATACTGCGTCGCCGCGCAGCCCAGCCCGCCGAGGCCGACGACCAGCACTTTCGCTTCTTTCAGCCGTTCTTGCCCGTCGAAATCAAAGCCGCGCAGAATGATTTGCCGGTTGTAGCGCATCATCTCCGCATCGCTGAGTTCAGCTGCCATCACAGGCCTCCCAGCAGATGATTAAACGGTTCCACTTCAACCCATTCGCCTGCTTCTACGTGACCGCGTTCGCGTTCCAGCACGATAAAGCAGTTGCCCTGGCTGAAGGAGCTGAAAATATGTGAGCCCTGATGGCCGGTGGTGCTGACGGTCAGTTCGCCGTTAGCGTCTCGCTGCAAAATACCGCGCTGAAAATCGAGCCGGCCCGGCGATTTTTTCAGGCGCGAGGCGGCACGCACGCGCAGCCGCGGCGCTTGTGTGGCGCCGGTGGAACCGCTCAGTTTCGCCAGCAGCGGCTGCACCAGTTGGTAGAAGGTGAGCGCCGCAGAGACCGGGTTACCCGGCAGGCCGCAGAACCAGCTGTGGCTTAGTTTGCCAAACGCGAACGGTTTGCCCGGTTTAATCGCCAGCTTCCAGAAGCCGATTTCGCCCAGTTCATCAAGAATGGTTTTGGTGTAGTCCGCTTCGCCAACGGAGACGCCGCCGGAGCTGATAACCACATCGGCTTCGCTATCCGCTTTAATAAACGTCTGGCGCAGCTGTTCCGGGTCATCGCGAATAATGCCAAGGTTAATCACCTCACAGCCCAGTTGTTCCAGCATCAGATGCACCGCCAGGCGGTTGGTATCGTAAATCTGACCGTCACCCAGCGGCTGCCCAGGCAGTTGCAGCTCGTCACCGGTGGAGAACAGCGCCACGCGGATCTTGCGCACCACCTCAACCTCAGGAATGCCCAGTGAGGCCAGCACCGGCAGTTCAGCGACCGTCAGGCGTGTACCGGCCGGGAAAACCACCGCGCCGTTAGCGATATCTTCCCCGCGACGGCGGATGTTCTGGCCCGCTTTTACCGGGGCAATAAAGCGCACGCCGGCGTCAGTGTGTTCGGTTTCTTCCTGCATCACGACCGCGTCGCAGCCCGCGGGAACCGGCGCACCGGTCATAATACGGATGCAGCTTCCGGCAGGCCATTCGCCGTGATACGGCTGACCGGCAAAGGCTTTCCCCGCGACCATAAGCGGTGCGTCGGTGGCGATATCGCTCAGGCGTACGGCGTAACCGTCCATCGCCGAGTTATCAAAACCGGGGACATCCAGCGGCGAAACCACATCGCGCGCCGTGATACGACCAAACGCCTGAACAAGCGGAACAGATTCTGAAGTATTAAGCGGGGTGATTCTTCCGAGCATCTGGCTCAGCGCATCATCAAGCGGGATCAGGCCGGCGGTAAAATCCATGGGTAAACTCCTGGGAAAACATCGAATCCGCCCATTATGGCAGAAAAGCGCCGCCCGCTGTATTCCACCAGAGGCGTATCTTTATTCAAAAATCGAATAGGTTTGACGCCACGATAATGATATTTATAGATAAAGTTATTTAATGATAGGCAATGAAGAATCCATGGGAAAAGCAGTGATTGCGATTCATGGCGGGGCGGGGGCAATCTCCCGTACGCAGCTCTCGGCACAGAAGGAACTGGAGTATGTTGAGGCGCTTTCTGCGATTGTTGAACAGGCGCAGCACAGGCTGGAGGAGGGCGCGAGCGCGCTCGACGTTGTTACCGAAGCGGTGCGCCTGCTGGAAGAGTGCCCGCTGTTCAACGCCGGTATTGGCTCGGTGTTTACCGCTGATGAAACCCACGAACTGGACGCCTGTGTGATGGACGGTTATTCGCTGAACGCGGGTGCGGTAGCAGGGGTAAAACATCTGCGTAACCCGGTGCTGGCGGCGCGGCAGGTGCTGGAAAACAGCCCGCACGTGTTGTTGATTGGCGATGGCGCTGAAACCTTTGCACAGCAGCAGGGTATTGAGTTGGTCAATAACAACATCTTCTCGACGCCCGATCGCTTCCAGCAACTTCAGGAAGCAAAATCTCAGCGTTCGATTCGTCTTGATCATGATGCACCGCTCGACGAACGCACCAAAATGGGCACCGTTGGCGCGGTGGCGCTGGACAAGCACGGCAATCTGGCGGCGGCGACCTCCACGGGCGGCATGACCAACAAGCTGCCAGGTCGCGTCGGCGATAGCCCGCTGGTTGGCGCAGGATGCTACGCGAATAACGCCAACGTCGCGGTCTCGTGTACCGGCACGGGGGAAGTGTTTATCCGTGCGCTCGCGGCTTACGATATCGCGGCGCTGATGGAGTATGGTCACCTGAGCCTGCACGAGGCCTGCGAACGCGTGGTGATGGAAAAATTGCCCGCGTTGGGGGGCAGTGGCGGCCTGATTGCCATCGACAGCGAAGGCAACGTGGCGCTGCCGTTTAACAGCGAAGGAATGTATCGCGCCTGGGCCTATGCGGGCGACACGCCAACCATCGGCATTTATCGGGAATAAGGAGGCATTGCTTGCCGCACGCTGAACACCTCGATGCACAGAATGTCCTGAGCGTTCAGGATCTCTGCGTGACCTTCGGCCAACAGCAGGCCGTTCGCCAGCTCAGCTTTAACCTTAAACGGGGCGAGACGCTGGCGATCGTCGGCGAGTCGGGATCCGGGAAATCCGTGACCGCATTGGCGCTGATGCGCCTGCTGGAGCTGGAAAACGCCCGCGTGCGCAGTAAACAGATGCTGCTGCGCCGCCGCAGCCGCGACGTCATCGAGATAACAGAGCAGTCGTCCGCACAGATGCGCAAAGTTCGCGGTGCGGATATCGCGATGATTTTTCAGGAGCCGATGACCTCGCTGAACCCGGTATTTACCATCGGCGAGCAAATTGCGGAATCTATTCGTCTGCATCAGGGAATGGGCCGCGAAGAGGCGCTGACGGAAGCGAAGAAAATGCTGGAGCGCGTGCGCATTCCTGAAGCGCAGGCGATGCTGGCGCGTTATCCGCATCAGCTTTCCGGCGGTATGCGTCAGCGGGTGATGATCGCGATGGCGCTCTCCTGTCGCCCGGCGGTGCTGATTGCCGATGAACCCACAACGGCGCTGGATGTCACTATTCAGGCGCAAATCTTACAGCTTATCGACGTGCTGCAAAAAGAGATGTCGATGGGCGTGATTTTCATTACCCACGATATGGGCGTGGTGGCGGAAATTGCCGATCGCGTGCTGGTGATGTATCAGGGCGAAGCGGTCGAGACGGGCAGCGTCGAGGCGATTTTCCGCGATCCTCAACATCCTTACACCCGCAAGCTGCTGGCGGCGGTACCGACGCTTGGCGAAATGCGCGGCAGCGATCTCCCGCGCCACTTCCCGGAATTTGATTCGCCCGCGTCTGCCATTGAAGAACAAAATACCGTGGTTGCCGGCGAGCCCGTGCTTCAGGTGCGCAATCTGGTCGCGCGTTTCGATATACGCAGCGGCTGGTTGAATCGCGTGACGCGCGAAGTCCACGCCGTGGAAGATGTCAGCTTTGATCTCTGGCCCGGCGAAACGCTGGCGCTGGTGGGGGAATCGGGCTGTGGAAAATCGACCACCGGGCGCGCACTACTGCGTCTGGTCGAGGCGCAGAGCGGCACTATCACCTTTAACGGCGCGCGTATTGATACGCTCTCGGCGCATCAGCTTCAACCCCTGCGCCGTGATATTCAGTTTATCTTTCAGGATCCTTACGCGTCGCTCGACCCGCGCCATACGGTGGGGTATTCCATTATGGAGCCGTTGCGCATTCATAAGAAAATGGAAGGCGAGGCCGCGCAGCAGCGCGTGGCCTGGCTGCTGGAGCGCGTAGGCTTGCAGCCGGAGCACGCCTGGCGTTATCCGCATGAGTTTTCCGGCGGCCAGCGTCAGCGCATCTGCATTGCCCGCGCACTGGCGCTGGAGCCGAAAGTGGTGATTGCCGATGAATCGGTTTCGGCGCTGGATGTGTCGATTCGCGCGCAAATTATTAATCTTCTGCTTTCATTACAGCGGGAGATGGGCATTGCGTTTCTGTTTATTTCACACGATATGGCGGTGGTGGAGCGCATCAGCCACCGCGTGGCGGTGATGTACCGTGGGCGAATAGTTGAAATTGGCCCCCGGCGCGCCGTCTTTGAAAACCCGCAACACCCTTACACCCGCAAATTACTGGATGCCGTACCGGTAGCCGATCCCACGCATCGTCGGCCGCAGCGCGTGCTGCTCTCTGACGAACTGCCGGGCAATATTTATAAGCGGGGAGAAGCGGTGGTGAGCGTCCCGTTGCAGCAGGTTTCACCGGGGCATTACGTGGCCCGAGAACCGATGGCAAACGCGCTCTCGCGAGAATAATAATGACAGGCAGGGTACTTCAGGAGAACAACATGACACAACGCGTATCAGGTAAATGGCTTCTGGCGCTGGGCGTGGCCTCCGCGCTGGCGGCGTCCCCGGCGTTTGCCGCCAAAGATGTGGTGGTGGCGGTCGGCTCGAACTTCACCACGCTCGACCCGTATGACGCCAACGACACCCTGTCGCAGGCGGTGGCGAAGTCGTTCTATCAGGGGCTGTTTGGCCTTGATAAAGAGATGAAATTGCAGAACGTGCTGGCGGAAAGCTACACGGTTTCTGACGATGGGCTGAACTATACGATCAGGCTACGTGAAGGTGTGAAATTCCAGGACGGCACCGATCTCAACGCCGAAGCGGTGAAGGCCAACCTTGACCGCGCCAGCAATCCGGAAAATCATCTCAAGCGTTATAACCTGTATAAAAATATCGCCAAAACCGAGGCGGTGGATGCCAACACCGTCAAAATCACCCTGAAACAGCCGTTCTCGGCGTTTATCAATATTCTGGCTCACCCGGCGACGGCGATGATCTCCCCGGCGGCGCTGAAAAAATATGGCAATGAAATCGGCTTCCATCCGGTGGGAACCGGGCCGTATACACTCGAAACCTGGAATCAGACCGATTTTGTGAAGGTGAAGAAGTTTGACGGTTACTGGCAAAAAGGGCTGCCGAAGCTGGATACCATCACCTGGCGTCCGGTTGTCGATAACAATACCCGTGCGGCGATGCTGCAAACGGGGGAAGCGCAGTTTGCCTTCCCGATCCCTTATGAGCAAGCACCGTTGCTCGAGAAGAATACCAACCTGGAACTGGTCGCCAGCCCATCAATTATGCAGCGTTATATCAGCATGAACGTGACCCAAAAGCCGTTCGACAACCCGAAAGTAAGGGAAGCGATTAACTACGCCATCAATCGCCAGGCGCTGGTGAAGGTCGCATTTGCCGGTTATGCCACGCCGGCGACGGGCATCGTCCCGCCGTCGATTGCCTATGCGCAAAGTTACCCTGCGTGGAAGTACGATCCGGCGAAAGCGCGTGAACTGCTGAAAGAGGCGGGCTACCCGAACGGCTTCAGCACCACGCTGTGGTCATCGCATAATCACAGCACCGCGCAGAAAGTGTTGCAGTTTACTCAGCAGCAGCTGGCGCAGGTGGGCATTAAAGCGCAGGTGACGGCGATGGATGCCGGGCAGCGTGCGGCGGAAGTTGAGGGTAAAGGGCAGAAAGAGAGCGGCGTGCGCATGTTCTATACCGGCTGGTCTGCTTCAACGGGCGAAGCGGACTGGGCGCTGTCGCCGCTGTTTGCCTCGCAGAACTGGCCGCCAACCCTGTTTAACACCGCGTTTTACAGCAACCCGCAGGTGGATAAAGATCTGACCGAGGCGCTGAAAACCACTGACAGTAAACAGAAAGCCAGCCTCTACAAAGCCGCGCAGGATACACTCTGGAAAGAGTCGCCGTGGGTGCCGCTGGTGGTTGAGAAACTGGTTTCCGCACACAGCAAAAAACTGACGGGCTTCTATATCATGCCGGATACCGGTTTTAGCTTCGACGAGGCGGATCTGAAGTAAGGTTCAGCCCCCTGCGCGGGGGCTGAACACAAGGAGAGTCATGCTCAACTATGTTATTAAACGCCTGCTGGGGCTTATCCCGACGCTGCTGATTGTGGCGGTGCTGGTGTTTCTGTTTGTCCATATGCTGCCGGGCGATCCGGCGCGCCTGATTGCCGGGCCGGAGGCTGACGCAGAAGTGATCGCGCTGGTGCGTCAGCAACTTGGGCTCGATCAGCCGCTATATGCGCAGTTCTGGCACTATATTACCAATGCGATTCAGGGAGATTTCGGCCTGTCGATGGTCTCGCGTCGCCCGGTTTCGGAAGAGATTGCCAGCCGCTTTATGCCAACCCTGTGGCTGACGCTTGCCAGCATGGTTTGGGCGGTGATTTTCGGTATGGCGATGGGGATTGTCGCCGCTGTCTGGCGTAATCGCTGGCCAGACAGGCTCGGCATGGCAATTGCCGTTACCGGTATTTCCTTCCCGGCGTTTGCACTGGGCATGCTGCTGATGCAGGTTTTCTCCGTTGAACTCGGCTGGCTGCCCACGGTGGGCGCGGATAGCTGGAAGCACTACATTTTGCCGTCGCTGACGCTGGGCGCGGCGGTGGCTGCGGTGATGGCGCGCTTCACTCGCGCGTCGTTTGTCGATGTGCTCAACGAAGACTATATGCGTACCGCGCGGGCAAAAGGTGTCAGCGAGCGCCTGGTGGTGCTCAAGCACGGTCTGCGCAACGCGATGATCCCGGTTGTCACCATGATGGGCTTACAGTTTGGCTTTCTGCTGGGCGGCTCGATTGTGGTGGAGAAAGTGTTCAACTGGCCGGGGCTGGGCCGTTTACTGGTCGATTCGGTGGAGATGCGCGATTATCCGGTGATTCAGGCGGAAGTGCTGCTCTTTTCGCTGGAGTTTATTCTTATCAACTTAGTGGTGGATGTGCTCTACGCTGCCATTAACCCGGCTATCAGGTATAAATAAGTGCGACTACTTAACTGGCGACGCCAGGCCGCTCTCAATGCGCTGCCGACGATTCACAGTACGCAACCGCGCACGCAGTGGCGCGAGTTCTGGCGTCGATTCCGTCATCAGCCAGTGGCGATGGCGGCGGGGATATTCATTCTGCTGCTGATTGCTGTGGCGCTGGTCGCGCCGTGGATTGCACCATTCGATGCGGAAAACTATTTCGACTATGACCGTCTTAATGAGGGGCCGTCATTAATACACTGGTTTGGCGTCGATTCGCTGGGCCGCGACATTTTTAGCCGCGTGCTGGTCGGCGCGCAAATCTCGCTGGCCGCGGGCGTCTTTGCCGTGCTGATTGGGGCAGCGATCGGCACGGTGCTGGGGTTGCTGGCGGGATACTATGAAGGCTGGTGGGATCGCATCATCATGCGCATCTGCGATGTGTTATTTGCCTTTCCCGGTATCCTGCTGGCGATTGCCGTGGTGGCGGTGATGGGCAGCGGTATGACCAACGTGATTATCGCGGTCGCGATTTTCTCAGTGCCGGCATTCGCACGCCTGGTGCGCGGGAATACGCTGGTGCTCAAGCAGCAAACCTTCGTTGAGTCGGCCCGCAGCATTGGCGCGAACGATATCACGATTATTTTTCACCATATTTTGCCTGGAACCGTGTCGTCGATAGTGGTCTATTTCACCATGCGTATCGGGGTGTCGATTATCTCCGCGGCCAGCCTCTCTTTCCTCGGCCTGGGCGCACAACCGCCGACGCCGGAGTGGGGCGCTATGCTCAACGAAGCGCGCGCGGATATGGTGATGTCGCCGCACGTCGCGCTCTTCCCGGCAATCGCGATATTCCTGACGGTACTGGCGTTTAACCTGCTGGGTGACGGGCTGCGTGATGCGTTGGATCCGAAAATTAAAGGGTAATTGTCTGTTTGCGTGTTTTAGCGTTGCATGAAACACGCAAACAGAGGGGGGAATATTATTCCCTCGTGATAATTACAACCTGGAATGAGGCGCGCCAGGTTATTATTTGAATGCGTATATTCACGCGCAGCACGCTCAATACAGGACTGTTCCACAATTGATATATATTAAAGTTTTTGTTGTTTTGATTTTAATTCGCATCTTTTGCGATGAATGCCTGAATATACGAATTTACAGATATATAAATTGTATTTTTTATTAATATGTTGTTACAAGTAATAGAGCATTAATTGCCTATTTTTAAGCACGTTTCGCAAATATTTCCTCGTCTCGCTAAGCCACCATTATATCAAGACTAAGTATTATCTGAATTATGATGTCGCTAAGCGGCTTTTACGTTGAAAAAAGGAAGTACAAAATGAAACGTTCAACACTCGCTCTATTC
This sequence comes from Pseudocitrobacter faecalis, assembly GCA_003315335.1. Classification (GTDB taxonomy): domain Bacteria; phylum Pseudomonadota; class Gammaproteobacteria; order Enterobacterales; family Enterobacteriaceae; genus Pseudocitrobacter; species Pseudocitrobacter faecalis. The sequence goes on along the minus strand of QNRL01000002.1, from coordinate 218,657 downwards.
ATTTCATGCGCAATGTTTTCCGCGGCGAGCTTTGCTACGCCGGTACAATTAGCTTCGGTAAAAAATCTCTCTACCGATAAGGAAGTCAACGGCTTCCAGAGCTCCCTGTTTTACAGCGATACCGGCACGGTAAACGGTTTTGATCTGCCGATTCTCGGCTATACGGAAATGGACCAGGTTAATGGTTTCCAGCTTGGTGCGGCAGCCGGTTCCCACGTGCGTAACGGCGTCAACGGGGCGGCGATTGGCCTGTTCAACTGGCACGGTGGTGAAGACAACGGCCTGAACATCAGCCTGGCAAACCAGGTTGGCGTCATGAACGGTGCCAGCCTCGGTATTTACAGCGCAGCAGACGAACTTAATGGCCTGAATATTGGCGCGGCCACTGCCGTCGGTAATCTGAATGGTACCGGCGATATTAATGGTATGAACGTTGCGGGTCTGGGCAATTATAACAAAGGCCGGATGTACGGTTTGAATGTTGCCGGTTTGGGTAACTACACCGAAGGTACGATGCGTGGCATGAACGTGGCGGGCATTGGTAACTATATTGGCGGTGACATGAAAGGCTTCAACGTTAGCCCGTTCAACTGGATTGAGAAAGATATTACCGGTGCTAACGTTACCGTTGCTAACCATAGCCGTAACGTTGAGGGTCTGAACGTTGGCGCTATTGCGAACTGGAGTGAAGGTGATATTAAAGGCATGAACGTGGCGGTCGTCAACGTTTCCGAAAATATGACCGGTCTGAACGTTGCGCCATTTAACAAATCAAAAGAGACGGTGGGTGCCAATATTTCTGCATTCAACTGGTCTGAAAACACCACCGGTTTTAATATGGCGGCGTTTAACCGCACGAACGATATGACCGGTTTCAACCTGGGCGGTTTCAACGTGGCGAATAATGTCACCGGTATGAACCTGGGCGCGGTGAACTTCAACGGTGGGAGCGTTGAGGGCCTGAACATGGGGGCAGTGAACGTAACCTCTGAAAATGTTACCGGTTCAAACATCGGGGCGATCAACGTAACGTCTGGCAGCAGCTCCAGCGACTTTGGTGCCTTTAACTATGCCGACACCACCAACTTCCAGTTTGGCCTGATTAACGCCACTAAACACCTGGAAGGTTTGCAGATTGGTGTGATTAACGTTGCGATGAACGCCACGGTGCCGGTATTACCGCTGGTTAACTTCCACCGTTCATTCTGATTCGGAGACTGAGTGCCTGATGCGCTACGCTTATCAGGCCTACAAGGTTTCTGCAATATATTGAATTCGTGATATTTTTGAATGAAAGCCCGAAAGGGCTTTCATTCACTGCGCCATCACCACATCAAATCATCCGGCACTTTAAAATCAGCGTACGGATCGTCTTCGTCCTGCTCTTCCTGACTTAATGCACTGTTTAGTACAATGCTGTCCGCATCACGCTGGGCGATTTTATCTGCCACGCTTGCCGGGATAATAGCGTATTGTGCCTCGCCATTCGCATCGACCAGCAAACGGGCAATCGCCAGGCGGCCATTAATCAGCTGAGTTTGGGTCACTTTATCGACCACCACTTTTTTGATGAGGTTATTGTCGGTAAAGTTAAAATCGATATTGCCTTTGCTGATGGTGATGCGATTCATCTCAATCAGCTGTTTAACCTGCGCTTTCAGCTCTTTCGATAATACGGCCTGTTTTTGCTGCTCGCTAAGTTGCTTATCGCGCTCAAGCTGCGCTTTTTTGTTTTCTTCAACCGCTTCGCGCGCCTCGCGTGCCTGCACGCGTGATTTCTTCGCTGTTCTCTGGACTTTGGCCATTTTTTTGCTGGTCACTAAGCCCGCTTTGAGCATCTGCTCTTGTAAGGTAAGTTTTGTCATCTTGCTTGTCAGTCCGTTAAGAGTGTCAGGGGGAGAATGTCAGGCTTAAACCTTAAGCATTTTCACCGTGGCATCGATATCAATTTCATCTTCCGAGAAGATATGCGTTGTCCCCTGGAAGGTAGTGATCGCCAGTTTTTTCAGCGTGCGCGTCGCGCCCGGTTTGGCCTCACTTTTGGGGCGAATACTGTTCATCAGCACGCCGACTGAAAGTACCGCGTTCTCTTTATCGATACGCGTATCGGCAGGCACATCTTCGCTGAACACCACGTAAGATTTAATTGAGGTAAGTTTCAGACGCTCGCCCGCAATGTAGATATATTTGCTTTCTGGCAGCACTTTTACCGCATACGCCGAGAGCCCTTTGTTGTTAGTCGTGGGCTCAAAGGTTACGGCTGCATCTTTCTTGATAAGATCAGGATTGGCGACCTTAATCACATGAAAATAGCGATTGTCGCCGTTCTCGTCTTTGATAAATCCAAAACCTTTATCTTGAAACCACGTTGTGATTGTTCCGTTCATCGCCATTACCGCCTGATTAATCGTTTATCTACTCAGTTTTTGCAGCGCGCAGTTTAATGCACAATGCCTGCGCAGACCATGCCTTTGACTTAAGTTTGGGTGAGAAAGTGTGGGTTTGCGAGGGAGAGGAGTCAACTGATGGAAGAGGTTAATGCGGCGCTGAGATTCCTTCCTCATGCTTACTCATTCAGAGTTAACGCCGCTCAGTTTTAAACGCGAGTTTTTAAACCCGGCTGCCCCACAGGTCATACTCGTCGGCGTTATCCACCTTCACGCGGATAATGTCGCCCGGCTTGACGTTGGTTTCGCCATTCAGATACACCGCGCCGTCGATTTCCGGGGCATCGGCCATGCTGCGGCCAATCGCGCCTTCTTCATCCACTTCATCGATGATGACCATCACTTCGCGGCCCACTTTCTCCTGCAAGCGCTCGGCAGAGATCTGCTGTTGCAGCTGCATGAAGCGGTTCCAGCGATCTTCCTTCACGTCGTCCGGTACCTGATCCGGCAGATCGTTGGCGCTGGCGCCTTCAACCGGGCTGTACTGGAAACAACCGACGCGATCGAGACGCGCTTCTTTCAGGAAATCGAGCAGCATCTGGAAATCTTCTTCCGTTTCGCCCGGGAAGCCGACAATAAAGGTCGAGCGCAGAGTCAGATCCGGGCAAATTTCACGCCACTGTTTGATGCGTGCCAGCTGGCGGTCAACGGAGCCTGGGCGTTTCATCAGTTTCAGAATACGCGGGCTGGCATGCTGCATCGGGATGTCGAGATACGGCAGAATTTTTCCTTCCGCCATCAGCGGAATAACGTCATCGACATGCGGATACGGATAGACGTAGTGCAGACGCACCCAGACGCCCAGTTTTGCCAGTTCTTCACACAGGCTGACCATGCTGGTTTTAACCGGGGAACCGTTATGGAAACCGGTGCGGTGTTTTACGTCGACGCCGTAAGCGGAGGTATCCTGAGAGATAACCAGCAGCTCTTTTACGCCTGCGTCGGCCAGACGCTTTGCTTCAGAGAGCACATCGCCAATCGGGCGGCTGTCGAGGTCGCCACGCATGGATGGAATGATGCAGAAGGTGCAGCGGTGGTTACAACCTTCAGAAATTTTTAAATAAGCGTAATGACGCGGCGTCAGCTTCACGCCCTGTTCCGGCACCAGGCTGGTGAACGGGTTATGCTGCGGCTTCGGGGCATAGTGATGGACGTGTTCCAGCACCTGCTCGTAGCTGTGCGGGCCGGTAATTTCCAGCACTTTTGGGTGTACTTCGCGAATCTGATCTTCTTTGGCACCCAGGCAGCCAGTGACAATCACTTTGCCGTTTTCTTTTAAGGCTTCGCCAATCGCTTCCAGAGATTCCTGGACGGCGCTGTCGATAAAACCGCAGGTGTTGACGATAACCATATCGGCATCATCGTAGCTCGGTACCACGTCGTAACCTTCAGTACGCAGCTCCGTTAAAATACGTTCGGAGTCCACCAGGTTTTTCGGGCACCCTAATGATATAAAACCAATCTTAGACATTTTTTTGTACAATCAGTTGCTCACAATGCCGGGGATTATATAGATGCCGCAACTTTATAGCTATATCAGGTGGTCAAGTGATCGCCAAGAAAAAGGAACAACCAAGAACAGGCAGGTAGCGGCAGCGAAAGCCTATGCTGAAGAAGCGGGGCTTGAAATGGTTGAAATTTTGGAACCTGGCACGAGTGCTTACAGGGGAAAAAATAGGGCGGGTAAGTTGGGTGACTTCATAGACGCCGTAAAAAATAATGCTATACCGTCTGACTCTTGGCTTTACTGTGAAAACCTCGACCGACTATCACGCGATCAGGTGGATGAAGCACTTCGTTTATTCCTTGAATTGATTGGTTTAGGGCTAACGATTGTCACAGGAATGGATCGGAAGGTCTATAACAGAGAATCCATCAGACAAAACCCTACTGATCTGATGATTTCTATTCTGATGTTTATCCGTGGCAATGAAGAATCAGAAACGAAATCTAACAGGACCATAGGCAATGTTGTTGCCTTGGTCGAACGTCATAAAGCAGGGTTGCCAGTAAACATTAAGTCAGTTGGTCGCCATCCATTTTGGATAGATGATTCAGGTTCGCAATATGAAGCAGTAAAAGAACATCCCGTTTACTGGAGTATCGCTCGCGAAGCTATAGACATGTTTTTAGATGGGAATGGCATCTATACAGTAAAGCGTCATCTCGATAAAAATTATCCTAATGGTTTAAAGGGTAAAGAATGGGATTATCAGGTATTGAAAAAGATGCGTGATAATCGGGCGTTGATTGGTGAAAGGACTATCAATGCTGGTGGTGCTACTTACAAACTTGATAACTACTATCCATGGTTATGCAAAGATGAAGCAGAGTATTTAACCTTGGCTGAACGTAAGCAGCAAAACAACTTCAAGGCTAAGAAAGACAAAGTAGAAGAAATTAAATTGTTATCAGGGTTGCAGGTGTTACGGTGTAGCAAGTGTGGAGGAACTATGCATTCCTTCATGAATCATGGTAGTGCTCGCTATATTTGTACTAATGGGGTTCACTTACAAAAAAACTGTTCTGGCTGGTCTATATCAGCACAATTAGTTGAACACTGTACGATCATTTCACTACTGATCGGTTACATGAATAAGAGACTAAAAGATGGTATTGACACAACTGTGATAGAAGAAGACCTCAGTAGAAAAGAAACGTTGATAACTGATCTGGAATCTCGCATAACAAACATGGCTCAAGCAATAGCAATTGCTCCTAATGTTAGTGCGTTAGCAGTTCAACTAAATGCGTTTGATATGGAACGTAAAAAGACTGTTCTGGAAGTTGATAAGTTAAAAGAACGCTTATATTCACTGAAAGGTAAAGGATCTCTAGAAGTCGATATAAATGAATTTATGATTCTTATTCAGTGGGCGGTTTTTACAAATATGCAGGATACGGATAGAAATAAAATAAGGAAAGTAATTAGTTCTATTATTGAAAGTGTTATAGTTGATAAAACTGATGGGTGTATAACGATAAAAATAAAGTATCATTTTAAAGATGAATGGTTAGTTTTTGGTGGAACTGATAGAAAACCACATTGGGCGTTTAAAGTTGAATTTTCTTCTGTTGATAATGTAAGTAACAGAGATGAAGGATTTCTTACCACTAGCAATCTGCCATTATTTAATAAAGCAGTGGAACAACTTGATAAAATTGAACAAAGTTATTTAGATCTGTTCAATACTGCTAATGAGATGTTAGAAGTGGTTGGTTATAGTGAAATAAGTGGGGCTTCATTCTGGCCTAATACCGGAAAGTATGATCGAGTAGACATTGTGTATGAAGGCAATACATATAGTATTGCCTTGAATGGTCGAGTTCCAAAGGATATAGCCACTGCGTTAGAATCGACTGGTTTAACACGTAAAGAGTTCATAGAGCGTTATCGGATAGACCAGATCTAGACGGGCATTTATTTTGGCCTAGAAAGTAGATTAGAAATACCGTAAACAAAAAATAATATAGTAGTAGTTGTTATGCCCCGTATCGATTGATATCGCATTACGGGGCTTTTTTTCGTCTTATTGATAAATAATTGTACATAATAATTATAAGGGGAAACTATGTTAGATTGGTTATTCAGTGCTTTTGTATTAGTGGTAGGTATGGTGTTTATGATCACCGGGTGGATAGTTTATCTATACATTGCATTTTTAGTATATCTCTTCTTATGCATTATGGCGATAATCGCGATTTCTGTAATAAATACATATAAATCAGCCACTTAAAATTGATTTTGTCGATTTCTGGGACGAAATGGGCAAAATGTGATATAATAATAGTATATGAAGGGGGCGACCGCTCTCATCTCATAAATAAGTGTGAATATTAAAATCCCTCCTCCTTAGATTTTGTTATTACCCCGTATCCCTACGGGGTGATTTTTACATGAAATTTTTAAGGATTTGCAGACAAAAGGAAAATCAATGAAAGAAAATAAAGAATACAAAGTATCAGCACGTCTAAACGAACATCAACACAATGTACTACAAAGTATCATTGATGAAGGGAAAGCAAAATCAATGAGTACCGCTTTACAATATCTACTCAATCAACAAGTAATCTTAGGAGGAAAGAAGTAATGAACTTTGGCGAATTCCATTTTAACAATGTACGTACCGATACCGACAATGTACTAATTGCAGATGTATCTAAACCAAATGGTAAAACGTACTGTAATACGGTAATCCATTCTGATTTCTATAAAGATATGAAGTATTACCACACAACACGTAAACTACATACAGAACTATTTGAAAGGATGAATTTTCCAACTTTCAAACTACTAATCGAAAATCAATAACGTTTGATACTATCGTAAAAAGTATTACTCATGTACTTGCAAGGATTGCACAGTACCCCATAGTCCAAGGAAGAGAAAATGACATTATGGAAACAAACACAATATGTAAATTATGAAGTAAGTAGTAACGGAGAAGTACGCAATACTAAAACGGGTAATTATCTAACACAGAGTTATAGTAAAAGTAATGGTTACTATAAAGTTACTTTAACTGTTTATGAGGATGGGAAATCTAAATCATATCCGATAGAGACACACAGACTCGTAGCAGAAACATTTCTAAGTAAACCCCAAACAAATAAAAGATTAGTTGTAGATCATATCTATAGTGATAAACGAGACAACAATATTTCTAATTTGCAGTGGATTACATATAGTGAAAATTCATGTAAGGCAGTACGTAAGAAACAAAATGAACCACGTCTAACACCAGTACAAAAAGATGAAGTAAAGGCGTTATACACTGGTGGAATGTCATGTATCAATATCACGCTATTCATGAATGAAAAGTACAATAGAAGTACACATAGACAGACATATACAAAGGTTGCAAAAGACAACTAATAAAAAGGCGTTATGGTGGGAGAAAACACCATAACGCCATTAAGGAACATAACACATTTTATAAAGGTATTTATTATGGCAGGAAAAAAGAAATTATACGACAATACAGACTTACACAACGTTTTATCAGGTTATAAGTTTTTGAATCAGTTTACACCAGAAGCAATAGATATTATTGATGAAGTCATTACTAAAGAGTTTGAAGGAACCACTAGCCGTACTAAGGTTAGTAGGTTAGAGATCCTAAAGCTGGTTTTAGAGTGTCCTATGATTGGAATAGAGGAAGTACAACATACCGTGAATACTCGCCGCCAGAATCGCATGAAATGGAACGAGAAGCCGCTAAACAAGTCAATGCTATATAATTATAGAAACATTGCAGTAAAGGCCGCACAGGAACTATTAGAGGCATACAATCACGGCGTAATGATCAAGTATGCACTAAAGGGTGATGCACGACAGCTAACACAGCACGAAAAAAAGAAAGTACACCAGATGATGAGGGATGGAACTAGCTTAGGAAGTATCAAGGTATACATAAATTCACTATAAATCATCTTTCCAACTGTTTAGCGTGGGAATCCCTTTGATGGAAAGATGGTGTGAAAATATGGCCAACAACACCCCTGAAACCCGCATTCTACCGTTAAAATGGGGGGCGAAATGGCATCTTTCCAACCTATTATAATTATCCTACTTTCTAATGGAAAGATGAAAAACAGATATAAAATACGCCATATCTATTATTCAGAGGGATAATAGCTAATCCGCTAAAGCGTCTTATCTATTATCCCTATAAAAAACACATAAGGGTATCACATTGCGTTTTTCTCGCTATCGCATCGAAAACCCGCAAGCGTGCTTTTCTCGCTTTCGCTCACTCCAGTAGGTGTAAGTACTCAAGAGATACTACTCAAAGTCAGTTATTCAAAGTCTCTTGAAGTCGCCACGCAGTGAACCGCCGCAGGTGTGAACGAGTCGCCGCCCCAATTAATCAACCAGTACAGGAGTACAATACTATGCCAAAACAAAAGCCCGGTAAGTGGAATACACTACGGCACAATATCAAGAATCAAGGCGGTCGAAGTGATGGCCTCTATAACGCCCCTAAACGCTCTCTATTGAGTGATACACCAGATGTAAGCCCAACCAAGTTAGAACTACTTACGGCCTACATAGAGCGATACATGACGGATAACGGGCATATGCCATCATATACACACCTAAACAAAGAATTCAATATCAGAGCTACTAAGGCTTACTACCAAGGACTAACCAAATGAGGGAACTAACAACATATCACCGCGTGAAAGGAATACTATTATTTGACCGAATGAAACAACGTAGATATGCAGTAAATACACAGGGCGTAATGATCAATAATGAAATTACATTTGATAGCACACCAGAACATTACGCTGAACTACAACCAGACGATGCAGAATGCTTTCAATTAACCCTAACAACTTTCGTGCAATGATTATTGGATCACTTGAATTACATATTGATCACGAAGATGGAGTAAGGGCAATGCCGGGCTTACCAAACGTAGAACTACTGGGTCAGTACTGGAAAGATGGGGTACTATATGATGCAGGTGATAATGAAGCAAAGGTACGTGAGATTCTTATGAGCATTCAAAAAGTAAATGCTAAAAAAAGAAAGCCCCATTATGGGGCTGCTTAAAGTAGATGCCTTATGCTACATTAATCAAGCTGAATTTTAATAGACTCCTTTTTAGTAACAGAGTTGCGTATATAAACAAAAGCACCAACTATAAGAAGAGAAATAACTAATTGGATAATGCCTGCAAGACCGTTCCCTATTTGTGAAGGGATGATTGCGGCGAATACTGCTGAACATGCCCAAAGAAACAGCAAAGCATAATTGAAAGTTTCTACGCTTCTACTTATAGATGCCTTTTTTTTATTTTTATAAGAAAACTGAATTGCATATAAATGACCTGATACAAAAGGTTCAAGAGCGTGAACATGAAACTCCCAAACCTTTTGCCAATGCTTACCTGCCTCAATGATAAAGCTTGTGAATATAGTTACAATCCCGCCTATAAGTGAGAGAAATGATAAGGCGGCAAATATAATATAAGGTGCTTCCCCTCCATTGAATTCGATGATTTTAAAGATCAATGTTCCCCATCCAGCAAATAGCAATGCTGTAATGGCCCAAAGGAAGTTCAGTCTTTGCCAATACAGATTGATTTCGAAATCACGTATTCTATGTGATACTTCGAAAGATTTTTCTATTTTCTTAATATCTTCTGGTGCTACATTAACATTTAAGTCAGAAAAATCCTTAGACAAAAGTTTTTCGAAATAGACAATGTTATTTGAAAAATGTTCAACTAGCTCATTTGGTAAATTATAAGTTCTAGTGAGAGTAGTCATCTACTTTCCTTGTTTATGTTGATGGAATATTTGATAGCGTATAATTTAAGACAGATTTCCAAAATAATCTTTATAAGTATTCGGCGAGGTAAAGAACTGTTTGCGAATATCATGGGCTAACTTTTCGGTAGTGTTTTTAATAAAGTTGATATTTTCGCTAAGTAAAGCATTATTAATGTTGTATTGATTTTCATTCTCACAAATTTCAGTGTTCAGTTTATGAAATGCTAATTTTAACGCTTGCAATGTATCATCGTTAGTTACTGGATCGTAGAAAATATCACTGGGTTTTGATATTTTCATTATTTTCATTTTTATAAAATCTTTGTCTATTTGATGACTATTTTCGAAGAGAGTTATGATTTTTTCTCTTAATGATTGTAGTTCAATATTGCAATCTATTTTTTCATCAACCAAGCCAATCAATATCATTTTATTTTCAAGTTTTGAAGCATGGAAATTAGTTTCATTTAGTGAGTTGAAATAAGCAACGAATGATTCAGTTACCATATTGACAAGGATATCAATTCCTCTTTCCGAAGCTTTTTTGTCAATGTAGTCATCAGCTTTACTATAAGCTAACCAAGCAACACCAAGAGTCCCTATTGCGGATACAGAACTGATCCAATCTGCTAAGCTGCCTAGATCTAGATTAGAATCGGAGAATAGTATTTTTATACCTACAAGAATAGCTATCAGTAATAGAGTTATTACAGTGCCGATCAAAAGTAAATTACATTTAGTGAGATTAAGCATATCAAACCCAAATATTGATTATATGTACACCCAGTCTAGGTAACACTATATTAATACTTTACCATCAAAAGGAACACACATACACTATCGATTGTAGGAGGTTTCTATCTACTTTGGGTAGGTTTGTTAGCTTTACGAAGGATAGAAACCTCCTACAGTCGATAGTTTAATGTGATATAGGTCACATATTTTAAGGATGAAAAATGTCCCGAACAGAGTTCATGCGTTCTTTGGGTGCTACATGTAAAAATGATAACTGGAGTTGGTCATTTATTGATGAGATCAACAAAAAAATAATTTTTGGAGCTTGGGAAGATCTTAGATCAGATGATGGTAAGAAAGTTTTAATCTTGGCTAGCAGTTGGCGTGAAAATGTAAATGGACACAAAAAAAATGGTTATACACAATCTATTGAACACATAGATAAAATTTTACATGAAGGGTATAGTCTTTTCACCTTTAGCCAGACTAGGCATGAGAAAACAACTGAAAATGGTGCTGCTAGGATTAAACATTTTGAAAAGAAAATAGTACGAAAATATCTTACTAAAAAAGATGGAGATTGGTATGCCACCGATGAAGATTACTATTCATTCACACCTGAAATAGAAAGTGAATACTATGAAGGTGAAAAGCATCAAAGGATTGCTACGTACTATGAGAGAGATCCAAAGGCTAGAAAAGAATGTATCGATAAACATGGTTTGAGTTGTGGTGTCTGTGGTTTTAATTTTGAAGAAGTGTATGGAAGTCACGGAAAAAATTATATTCATGTTCATCATATAGTGCCACTACATACTATTGGTAAACGCTATAAGATTGACCCAATTGAAGATCTTATACCTTTATGTGCAAACTGTCATGCAATGATTCATATTGGAAAAGAAATGAAGACAGTTGAGGAATTAAAAAAGTTATTAAGGAAATAAGGTGAAATTAATTTTTACTACGAGACGATATGCGATGATAAAGTTATTAGTGATTGTGCCATTATTGTTCAGTTCTTCACTCTACGCAGCGGAAGCTAATGTTGGTCAGATCTGCAAAGCGGCGGCTGCATCTATGTTTGGGCGAGATCATAAAATAATGAAGCTTGATAAGATTCAATCTGATGTAGCCTATGTCCATTACATACGTAAAGATGACAGCACAAGATGGGCTATCAAGTGCAAACTGATTGATGATCAAGTTATGTGGGCATCAAACAATCCAGATAGCTCAGGTCGTTGGAGAAATGATCCGGCTGATAGTGTAGTAAAATACAAAGTGGATGGAAACAAACTGACTATATCAGAGGTGTATAGCGATGGCTCAAGTACATCTAATATCTATCGATTGAATCAATTATAATTTAGGTAAAAGCCTATTACTGATGAGTATTAGGCTTTTACTATTATATATAATTAAAATTTAAATCCTGATGTTGAAATCCTTAAGTGATAATTAAATATGGCTATATTTCATCTGATATATTTCTTTCACAATCAATTATATCAAATACTAAAAGTCCATTATTCAATGTAAAATTTATCGAAGTCTCGTAGTCATCATCAATATCCATATCTTTACAGATATTATAAATGTAGTAGTTTATTTTATAATATAAAATATAGTTATTATCTCCAATATATTCAACGTCATTAATTATAAAGTAATTAGAAGATTGTGCACGATAATCAATAAAAGACAAATCTATATTTAATATGGCTTTTAAAATAGAATCTTGATGATTTTTTTCTAGATAACTACAAATGATATTAGCAGTATCTTGACTATTAAATTCAAGGCTAAGTGGTATAGGATAATTAGACATAATACCGTTCCTCATTAATTATAGAATATTATTTAAATATATCCAATTGGAGCATATATTTCGTGCCATAATCCTTCAAGTTCCATAGTTGCGGGCAAAGAAGAGGGTAATACTTTGCTTAATCGCATATCTATCCAATTGAAATGAATTACACGAATAGGCTCTTCATAACCTTCAAGGTATTCGCTCTCGTTCGCTATTATTGCTGTTCCATAAGCATGAATTGAACAATTTAATCTTCTAAAATGACTTTGGATAGTCTCCATCTGTCTACGCTCTTGATCATATAGATCGATGTACCTTTCTTTTTCATCAATAAGATAATGATCATCAGTATTAATATCTAATAAATAATTGAAGAAAGGGATATCCATTTCGCCATGTCGTTCAAAAGTTAAGTTGTTAATATCAATTTCCCATAACTGCAATGTGACGGTTTCATATATCCCCACAGATGAACTATATGTGCCAACAACAAATCTATTGAGATTTTTGGTTACTTTAAATGCATTAAATTCTGTACTTGGCATTGCACCCATGTATTTTAAATCTGCAAACTCATGTTTAAATTGCATTATTAGATTGAAATCATTACGGATGATTATTATATTTTCATAATGATATGGTGCTCTTTTTGACCAATTATAACTGCCAGTAATCAAAACTTCATCATCAATGATACAAAATTTATGATGCATTAAGTGGTTACTAATAGGGTTTTTAATTAGATTAATTAATGGTTTTATATTATCAGATATTTTATCAAGAAATTTTGTATTGATATAATCATTATTAACTAATATCTCAACTTCAACACCTTCTTTAGCCTTAGATAATAATATATTTTCAAAAAGCTCAAAGTTTATCCATGCAACACAGATTTTGATACTTGTCTTAGCTGAATGCAACTCACTAAATAAAGAGTCTTCGATATCCTTAAAAACACTTCTGGTTTGGATTATGTGTTTCATTACATGTCCCTGTTGTTACTTTATAATACAATGATAATATAAATATTATTACAAATCAAAAATTAAAATCGTGAGTGAAGTTTTAACTTTAGGTTCTCTAATTGAGAACAATAAAATCGAGTTTTCGCCGCGAATTGTATTTAAAATTCGTGGGATTTCTAATCGAAAACAAATAAAACGAAATAAAAGGAAAGTACAGGTTAATTGTACTAAACAAGGACTAAGCAAAATGGCAAAAGTAAAAGACGATGGAACCCGCTATAAGTGGCAAGAAATCGCGGATCGTTTCGGCGTAGAGCATTCTACTGTTAGCCGTATATGGTCTGGTAAAGGTTTAGATATCACATGGCCTAAGAAGTTAGTAGATGATTGGTTACTTGCAAATATTATCGAACCACTAAGAAGCGGTGATACAAAAGGCCAAATACAAAAAGCAACACTACGCAAGTTAGAAGCAGAAGCCGATATTAAAGAAATGGAATTACGCCAGCAATCAGGTGAGCTAATACCAGTAGCAGTAGTACAGCAAACTTTATCCCAATACTTCTACCAACTACGCCAAGTTTTAAGAAGTATTCCCGCGTCAAGTTATGTTGAATTATTCGAATCAGCAGACGCATTAGAATTAAAAATAAAACTACAGGAAAAAATAGATGATCAATTAAATGAAATTGGTAGCTATGAATATGAAGGAACATACACGGATGAACAATTACCAGAAGATGATGAAGGTACTAACGAGGGCGGCGAAGTCGATCCTACCTCCGAAGCGACAACTACCAGCGGAATGGGTGGAGAATAATTTAGTATTCCCGGATGGAGAACTACAAGGACAACGCGTAAAACTATTTGCCTTTCAACACAAACCAATTAACGATATCACTAATCCAAGAATTAGAAAAATTGTTCTGATGAGCAGTGCTCAACTTCTCAAAACAACAGTTTTACAGAATAGTATGTACTACTTCCTCGCAAATGATCCAAGCAATCTTATATTCGCAGGTGCAACAGCCAGCACTACTAGTAAGTTTCGTACTGGTAAATGGCAATCAGTAATCGAAGCATGTGCAGTACTTAAAAATCTTGTCAGTAATAAGAATGATAAAAACTATACTAATAACGATAAGACACAACAAAACTTAGACGGTACTTTTACGTACTTCCTAACATTGGGTAGTAGTGCAAACCTACGCGGCCTTACAGCCCCTAGGATCTTCTTAGACGAGATATCTAACGTAGATGCAGATGGTGACGAGGGTAACCCGTTAAAGCTCGCAGAACAGCGTACAAAGGCTTTTAGCAACCCTCTTATTATGGTTTGTAGTACACCACTTGATGAGAATGATTTAATCACTCAGCAGTACGAGCAAAGTAATAAACAGAAATTCTATGTACCTTGCCCCCATTGTGATCATTCACACGAATTAGTATTTGAAAATGTTAAATTCGACTGGAAAATTATTGATGGTGGTCGTCGTCGTATTCCAGATGCAGAGACAGCAAAACTACAATGTCCTAAGTGTAATAATGTAATCACAGAAGCAGAACGTGTAAGGATGATACGTAAGGGTGAATGGATAGCTACAGTACCAGAAATAACTGATGTAATGGGCTATCACGTCTCTAGACTCTATTCCCCGATTTCATCGATCAAATCAATAGTACAGGATTTTGCCGAAGCACATTATACATTTGATCTAGCCTCATTCTACAATAATGTCTTAGGACTTCCTTATATTGATAAAGAGAATACAGATCATGATCTTGTACTCTTAGAGAACCTACGCGATAGTTCAATAGATATAGATACCGTGCCGGATGACTGTCAAGGAATCGTACTAGGTGTAGACCAACAGTTAGACCGCCTTGAAGTAACAACGTTAGGAATAAGTGAAAAGAATCTATATGTACTCGATCACCGCAGTATTCATAGCATTGACTGTACTAAAATTGAAGCCCCCGCATGGAATAAGCTAACAGCATTTTCACAAACTAACTTTAAAACCGTATCCGGTAAACCACTTAAAGTACTCGCAGGTTTTGTAGATAGTTCGAACGGTAACGCAACCAGTACGGTATATCGCTATTGTAGTGCATCGACAATCTTTAAACCAATCAAAGGCGGTACTTCAAATACTAACCCACTCTTTAAAGGCTCTACGGCAGGTGGTCATAGTCTAATAAACCTAAATGTTAACTTAGGAAAAAGTAATATTAGACAACTATTAAACCGTGCAGTATCGGATAGTGATAATAGTAATGAAGTACAAATACACTTCAGCCATTCAGTACCAGATGATTACTTTATTCAGATCTCATCGGAAAAGCGAGTAATTAAAGCGGGTGCGTGGGTATGGGTTAAAAAAATTAGTTCAGCCAGGAACGAAACGCTTGATTGCCTTAACTACGCTTTAATATGTTTCCACTGGTATCTATCTAAATTAGGTAATCAGCCATTCCGTAAACTACGTGAATTCAACGCCAAACAAAAAGAGAAAGGACTAAATAAAGAAGTAAATAAAGAAGAACCAGCACCAGTAAAAAAAGGTCGTGTAGTACGTCCGTCTAGACGTGGTGGTGGATTCTTTAAATAAGGAAATAAAACAAATGGCAATTGTTCGCAAAGTTGATTTAAAAGGCGATATTATCAAAGGTGAAACAATTACTTTCAACTATCCCGAAGGAACTAATATCGATTTGATAGATCCTAACGGTGTTAAAACTTCCTATGTTTACCCATTCCCTGATATTGATACTAATACGTGGGACGTGGGTATCTGGACTGCAATTATTGATAGTCCTAAAGCATACGGTGTACAACAATTTGAAGTAACTGATCCAACTAGTAAAGCCTCAGAATATAATGATCTAATTCAGATCATAAAAGATATTGACCAAATTACACTAGACCGTATTAAAGGTGGTGGTGTACTAAGTCAATCAATACAAAATAAAGCCCTAACTTATGAATCAAGCGAAGTACTTCTACGCCTACGTTCTACCTATGTTAAAAGGGCAAACGATTTAATTTCAGATATGAAAGGACTAAACGCAGGTAGCCCTATTAAATCTATTACAACATTTCATAGGGGGCGTTAATGTTCGGATGGAATAAAAATAAAAAAGTACAGGAACCAGAAAAACCAAAAGTACAAATACATAAAACTGCATTAATGAAAAACAACCCAATGAAACGTGCTATGACTTCCCTAAATCTAGGTTCAAGTAGTCCTGTTATTTCATTCGGATTCACCGCAGGAAATCAAGCCGGGAACATTAACGCAATTATTAATCGTACTTTACCAGTGATGGTAGCGGCAAGCCGTGAACTATCTATTAAAAACGGTATCGTTAAAAAGTACGTAGCGACTAACTCAGCGGGTGTAACTGGTGCAGATGGTCTATATATTCGCCCTTGTTCGCATAGTTCACAGGATGACAAAGTAAACCAACAAGTGAATAAACAGTTAGAAGATGCTTTTTATGCATGGGCTGAAGATCCTAAAGCCTTTTCCCGTTGCGGTACGCTTGATATCAGTACATTCCAACGCCTTGTAGAACGTACTCGTAGTATCGATGGAGATTGCTTTATACGCATTCACCAAACGCGTGATGGTATGCCACAGGTAGAGATCATCGACTCAATGCGAATTAGTACATATGAAAACCAGATTCTACCTTCAGGTAACTATATCAGTAATGGTATTGAATATGACATTGATACTAATCGCCCGGTTGCATATTGGATTACTCGTTATAACCCTATCATGTACAACTACCTTTTAGGTGAACGTGAACGAGTACCAGCAGAAGAGATACTACACCTATTCCAGCAGGACTACCCAACACAGCAACGCGGTATTCCAGATGTACATGCAGGTACTGATAAATTAAAAGAATTAGAAGAATTCATGGTTGCGGCTATTACTTCTCGTAAAGTAGCAGCTTCAGCAATGGCATTTATTACTAATCCAGATAGTGATGAAATCGAATTACTAAAAGGTGATGATGTTTCTTACTATGAACAAGATTATCTAAATCCGGCAGCTATCGTAGAACTACAGGCAGGACAGGATATTAAAACTGTTAACCCTACACAAACTACAGATGGTATTAGTGAATTCGTAGATAACCAATTAATGATGATTGCAATGGGGCTTGATATTACAAAACAATCCCTAACCGCTGATACTAGTAATGCTTCATTTAGTGCAGCAAAACTAACGGAAAAACTACAACAATCAACATTTAAAACTCGTACTAATGCGTTAGTCGTTTCTGTACTTAAGCCCCTTTATATTACGTGGTTGAAAGTAGCAATGATAAATAATAGTGAATTAAGCAATTTAAGTTTTAGTGACTTCAATAATCTAACTCATGCCCAATATGTACCAACTCGCCAAATCTCACTTGATCCATATAAAGACCTTCAAACTGAAGTACTTGCAATTGATTCAGGACTTAAGAGTAAAGCAATGGTTATTAGTGAAATGGGTTATGACCCGGCGGTAGTCATGGAAGAAATACAAAAGGAAAAAATGGAAAATGGAATTGAACCAGAAGAGGGCGATCAATCTAACACAGATTAGTAATGCTATTGATGAAAATGATCGTACCGTCGAATTATCTTTTGCCTCAGAAATTCCAGTAACTCGCGAAATTAACGGATCTCTATTTAATGAGATCCTTCTATGCAATCCAGAGAACGTAGATTTAAACCGTCTCAATGATGGTGCACCAGTTCTAGTAGAACATGATGCAATGCGTCAGGTTGGAATAGTAGAAAACGCCCGCGTAGATATGGATAAAGTATGTCGTGCAACAGTACGCTTTAGTGCTTTAGGAAGTGCTACAACTATTTTCGGTATGATCTTAGAAGGCATTCGCCCGAAAGTATCAGTAGGTTACAACATTAAAGATTATTACTTTGAGGGTGATAATTTATATGTAACTCGATGGGAACCATACGAATTAAGTTCAGTAAGTACCCCCGCAGACAATACAGTAGGAATTGGAAGATCACTAAATAGAAATGAAGAAATCACTTTAGAGGATCAACCAATCATGGAAGAACAAAAACAAGAATTACCACAAGTAGAAGCCGTAGGAGAAATTCAGGAAGTAGAAGTACAACCAGAATTAGAAGTTACTGAAGAAGTTGTAGTAGTCGCTGAAGATGTGAAAGAAGAAGAAGTAAAAGAAGAAGTATCCGAACCAGTTCAAGAAGTGGAACTAGCAGAAGAACGTTCTATTGCAACTACTGAAATCAATATTCAAGAAAAACTAAATAAAGATGTAGAAGATAAGCGTGTACGCGAACTTCAATCTATTTCTAACGTACTAGGGATTAGTACCGAAGAAGCAATTAAAAATGGTGTAAGCGTAGAGGAATTTAAACGCTCACTACTAAATAAAGATAAATCAATTGATAAGGATATCAAACAAATGGAAAATAAATCTCTAATCGCTGAAGGTCTACGTAGTCTTAAAGGTGAAGATAACCAACTAGCAACTTTTGATAAAGGTTCTCGTGGTTATAGTGCAGATCTAAATGCAATGGTACGTTCTGTTTCAGATACTACCTCTACTGTTACCGCAGCAGGTCTAGTTAAAGAACAACTAGCCGACTCTTATCTACGTGAACTACTAGCACGTACTGTACTAGGTCAACTACCTGTTACTGTATTTGGTGGTCTAGCAGGTCGTGGTAATTTCTCTATCCCACGTGCAAAAGGTATGAACCCTGTAGCGAAATTCTACGGTGAAGATGAATCCGTAGTAGATGGTTTTGAATCTTTCGACAAGATCACTCTAAAGCCTACTATGTTCGCAGCAGGTATTAAAGTTACTAAAGCAATGCTACTAAGCAACGCAGCAACCGAACGTTATGTAACTGATGAACTACTACGCCATTGCTCTAACGGTCTAGAAAAAGCAGTATTTGATAAAATTGCACTAGCAGTACCAGTACAAGAAACAGCAGCAGCGGGTAAAGTAACCGAAGCAGACGTACAAAAAGCGATTGAGGCACTAGGTGTAGCAAACGTTGATGTTAATCGTTGTGTAGCTATCGTGCATCCAGCAATGCTAGCAAAACTACGTCAAACCGCAGTTCTATCTAACACCGCAGCCGTAGCAATGGTAGCAGGTCATCGCTATGACATGTGGCTAAACGATGAAGTACGTGTAATTGAATCCACTTTCGTTGCACAAGATACCATTCTAATCGGTGACTTCTCAGAGCTAATTTTCGCTAACTGGAATGAAGGCCAAGAACTAGATTTTGACGATACTACTTATCGTGCGGCTCAAACTATCGCTATTCGTAGTTTCCAATATCTCGACACTGCAATCGGTCACGAGGAAGCATTCGTACAAATTAAACTACAAGCATAAGGATTATCCATGAGGCATTTTACAAGTAATCAAATTGATTCTACTTTCTTAAATGCCTTTGGTGAACCTATCACAATTAACGGGGCGTCATTTACGGGTATAGTAGATGTACGCCCCGTTGTGTTAGATAGCGGTACTGAAGGATTAGTAGAAAGTGTAGAAACGTTTATTTCTGCAAAGTCAGCAGATGTTAAAACGCATAATATTACAGCAGGTACTATTCTAGGTATCGGCGGTGTTAGTTATACAGTAAGTAATGTATACGATGATTTAAGCGGTATCAGTGAAATCTATATACGCCTAACATCCATTAATAACTATGGGTGGTAATTATGGCACTATTAAAAGACGTACAAACCACGATAATTACCAGTTTGAATAATATTCAACCAATCCGAAAAGCTATGAATATTCAGGCAGGTAAGGATCTATTCATTCTAGTTAGTGTAAACCAGAGTTATAACCTGACAAATTTCGGTACTCAAAGACAAACGGGAACATTTGATTTTCAATTCCTATTAGTACCCGAACCATCCGTAAAACTTCCCGCCGATATTTTCGGGGAAATTATGGATTATTTCAAAACAAATACAATTAAAGAATTTAAAGATAATAATGTAACACTATTATCATATGCATTCGACAATGGGGAAGTAGTTACAGATCCGACTACTGGTTATCAATCTTTATCATTCTCTATAAATATTGTAGCAACTTAAAAACAATAAGGAAATATAGAGAAATGAGTAATGATATTTTTACAGGTAATAACTTTAAGTTATTCTATAATAATGATACTGCTAACCGTATTCCCGATAATGCAGGCAACGAAGAAATAAACGAATTGGCGGCGATGCCGTCATTTGGAATCGAAAGTGAGATACAAACACTTGAAACATACGATAGTGAGTACTCATCTAAACTAGCAGCAGAACAAAACGTAGATAATATTGATATTACTGTTAACTATATTCCAGATGATGAAACACATGCTTTCTTAGATGCTGCAACCGAGAGTCAAAAAGAATTTCAATTAACACTACGCTACAATATTGAAGATGGTTTAATCAATTATTCAATGGTTAATGGTCAAATCCAATCAGCTAACGTATCTGGTGATAAAGATACCGTAGTAATGAAAACCTATTCTTTTGTACCTACAGACGTTATTACCCGTGATGGTACGGCGTTAGCAAGTGCAGCACTAGTAGAAGGTTCCTATGGTGTAGGTAGTAATGGTGGTGATGTACCGCAGTATCAACCAGAACGCCCACTAGGTAACAGCTTTATCAAGATCCCAGCGTCACAAGTGGGTAATCCATCCAGTGCTGATATGATGGGTGTAGGTCTAATTGATGGTACTACTTTTAGTTCTATCGCAATGACTAAAACCGGTTCACTTGCAATCTATGCAAAAAACCAGACTACCGCATGGCAGCGTATTTTAACAACTAATCTAGGTGATACAAAGTATGTAGCTCTAACTGGTGATCAGACTATCGCAGGAAATAAAACATTTTCCGGTAATGTCAAAGTCAATAGCTTAATTTCTGCAAATAAAATTACGGGTGCAGATGTAGAGGCAACTGGTGCAATCACTGGTGAAAGTATTAAAGCCACTACTTCTACTTTAGGTGTAGCAAGTGCAGGATCATTAACTTTAG
The DNA here is from genome assembly GCA_003315335.1 of Pseudocitrobacter faecalis. Classification (GTDB taxonomy): domain Bacteria; phylum Pseudomonadota; class Gammaproteobacteria; order Enterobacterales; family Enterobacteriaceae; genus Pseudocitrobacter; species Pseudocitrobacter faecalis. Next base: position 197,329 of record QNRL01000002.1, on the reverse strand, counting down.
GTCAAGCTCTAACGGTTGGTAATGGCGGTACTGGTGCTAAGACCGCAGCAGAAGCACGTACAAACTTAGGCGTTAAAGCGGCGGGTACTTTCGATATCGTACCAGTGGCGAACGGTGGTACAGGTGCTAGTACCGTTGCACAAGCACAAGTAAACTTAGGTATCGTTACAAGTACTGCAATGGATGGTAAGTATCTTATTAAGGCAAGTAACCTATCTGATTTAACTAACGTAGCTAACGCACGTACAAACTTAGGCTTAGGTACTTCAGCAGTAATTAATACTGGTACTTCTGGTGCAACAATCCCACTATTAAGTACAGATAATACATGGTCTAATAACCAAAATTTTAATGGTAATCAAAATAGATTTTCGGCTAATTCTTCCACAGGCGGCGGTATTGAAATTGGCTCTACAGTAGCGGCTAGTACATCTTATATTGATTTCCACAGTTCCGGTAGTACCGTAGATTATGACGCTCGTATTCAATCTACAGGTGGATCTACTACGGCGGCTGGTGCTGGACAGATGAATATTAATGCTGCAAGTTTACATTTCAATGGTGTACTAACACTAACTAATAAACTTGCAATTACAGAGGGTGGTACTGGTGCAAATAGTGTAGAGGGTGCACGTAATAACATCCAAGCAATGTACCGTAGTCAAACAGCATTAGGTACGACAAACCTAGATACATTAGGTGCGGCTCAGTCTGGATTTTATTACCAAACTGCAAACGTAAACGCAACCACGGCTAACAAATACCCAATTGCACAAGCAGGCGGTTTATATGTATATCCAACTGGTGCAGGAACCGTACAGGCTTGCGTACAGGAATATACAGCATACTACAATAACCGTAAATTTAGACGTGTACTAGCTGGTAGTGAAGGGTGGACAGGATGGAAAGAATATCTAACTGATGATCAATTAGGTACAACTATTCCAACGCTTGATGGTGGTAACCAATGGAACGGATCACAAGTAATTAAAACTGGTGGTTTACAAGTTGGTACATATAATACTAGTACCGTAGGTTTTGAATTAGGAAGTCAAACTACGGTAGCGGGATCATTTATTGATTTTCACAGTAGCGGTACTGGAAATGATTATGATGCCCGTATCTATTGTGGTGGTGGTGCGTCAGCGGTTGGACAGGGTTTAATGACCTTTAGTAATGGCGGATCTTATTTCAGTAGTCTAATTACCACACCGGGTATTAATGTTACTGGTACTACTGCTAAATTCGTTAGTAATGCGGGTAATCCGATGACTATTACCAGTGCTAACCCATGTTTATCATTTATTGAAACTGATGCAACTCCCGCCAACAGTACATATCTATTTGTAGCAGATGGGGGATCATTCCGTTTAAACCGTGATAGTACAGGTGGTGTAGCTCTATTCAACTATTTGCGTACAACAAATACTATGAGTTTTGCCGGGGTAACTACTGCATTAGGTAATACTACCGTTGCGGGTACACTTGAAATAGGCACTATGGCGGCGACGGGTGCTATAAATGCAACTAATCGTATTACATGTGGTGGTACAAGTGCTGGTACTGATGCAATTATGTTACGTTCCAACGGTTCAGCCTCTTATACATGTAACCTTGCTGCAAATGGTGTAGTACGTATTCGTGCTGGTTTCTCTGATACAGTCGGAAACTATGGATTCCAGACCTACACAGCAGCAGGAAGCCCACAATATTGGATCTCACTACCGCTAGGTGGTGGTGCATTGGCTTTACAAGGTACATCCGGTAGAGACTATAAAGAAGATATTGTAGAAGCAAAAACCGACGAAGCGTTAGAAAGAATTTTATCTCAAAAAATGGTTAATTTTGTCTATAAAGATGATGAACAAAAACGCCAGCGTTTTGGGATTATTGCCGAAGAGTCAGAAATAAACACACCTCAGTATGTGAAACACAATCCGGAAATCTATGATGAAGTACTTGATGAAGAAGGAAACATAGTAGAACAACTAACACGCGATAGACCGTCTATCGATGTTAACCCAATTGTTATGGATTTAATGGGATCGGTTCAATCATTGAAGAAAGATAATGATTATCAACAATCACAAATTGATGAACTAAAAGCATTAGTACAACAACTAATGAATAAATAAATACAACGTAGGGTATGAAAGGATTCTTGCCCTACTAAAATAAACTTATATAAGGAAATATAAAAATGCCAATGGATATTTTTTCAGGTGCTAATTTAAAAGTCGAAGTAGGTACAAGTGCGGGTACTACCCTAGCTACTGACTTTAAAGAAGTACCAGAAGTCGCCTCTTTCACTACTTCAGGTTTTGAATCAGTTGTAATCGATGTAGTCACATTCAATAGTGCTTATAATCGCAAACTTTTGGGAACGAAGTCGATCGCCGACATTGAACTACAAGTAAACTATCTTCCAGATAATGAAGTACACCAACAACTAGAAACACTAGCAGATGAGCAGAAACGCTGTCAGATTCGTCTAAGTTACTACACAGACGCTACTGAAACTACAGGCTGCTATGTTGTCTATACATGTTTCGTTAGTTCTACAACTATCGCTGGTGATAAAGACGCAGTAGTTACCAAATCGTTTAATCTAGCGGTTGATGGTGCAGCTATTGAATCTGGTCTACTACCAAAAGAATAATAAATAAGGGTGATAGTATTTTCTATCACCCTATTTTTTTACAATAATAAAAGGAAATTATAATGAACCTACAGGACGTATTAAACAAACTAGCACCAAAGAAACACACTTATAGTATTGAAGGTATTGATCTATATATTCACCGTGCACGTGCAAAAGATATTTCTAAACTAACCGATCCTATGGAATGTGTATCCGTATGTACTTGTGATGAAATCGGTGATCCAATTTTCAGTACAGAAGATATTGAAGGTCGCGTAAACCTAAATGTGCTCGATTCTGAAGTAGTGGCAAAAATCTATATGGCTATTATGGATCTATATAAAGAATCTGATGTAGTGGACGAAATCGAAAAAAAATAATTGAGGATCACGAACTACGCACATATCTAGATCTTATCTGTACTAGGGGTATGAGTATTGACGAAATGGAGAATATAGATCCTGATTTATTCCAAGCATTAGAAGTTTATAAATCTTGTATGAGTAGTAAGCAAGAAAAAATGGATATGCTTTATCATACTCATACTTGTTATCTAATGGCTATGTACAATCCAAACTTACCAGCCAATTATAAGAAAACCCTTAAGTATAGTGATTTTGATTTCATGGATATGCTCGATGATTCTCTAACTACAAAAGAGCGTAGATTAAAAAGGGAACAACAAAAAATTAATAATCAAGCTCAGGAGATTAATTCTATTGGGGAAATGATTAAAAACATGGCTATTAAAAAGGGTAAAAAGTAATGGCAAGGAAGAACGAAAAAATTAAAGTAGAAATAGATGGTGACAGTACAGGACTATCTAAAGCACTACAACAGGCAGAACAAAGAGTAGATGCATTCGGCAAAAAAGCCGGGGGATCATTAGGCGGTTTTGCATCTAATACTTCTCAAGTATTCGGGAAACTTTCAACGGGTATCGGTGGTATTTCCGCAGTAGCACTAGGTGCAGGAACGGCAGTAGGTGCACTTGTACTTAAGGTTAACGGGCTAGTACGTGAATTAAACCAACTATCAAAACAATCTGGATTATCAGTAACAGACCTACAGAAACTACAAAAGGCATTTAGACAAACTGGTATAGATGCAGAAGGTCTAGCAGATATTAACCAAGATACCCTAGATAAAATGGGTGAGGGGTACGGTGCTGGTACTGGTGAATTTGTTACCGTAATTAAAGAAATGGGTTTAAACGTCAATGACTTTACACAGTATGTAGGTAAAACCAATGGTGGTATTGAATCAATGGTAGCACTTTACTATAAGATGAAAGATGCAGGCAAAACACAGGCAGAAATGGCCTATGCAATGGAAGCAGTAGCGAGTAATGGCTATCGTCTATCTGGTGTACTCAGTGAATTTAATAGTTACTCTGAAGCAATGGCGAATATTCAAAAACAAACCGTAGCAGTTAGTGAAGATCAAGCTAAAGCCTATGAAGAATTCGATAATAATCTACGTACTCTACAGGATACAGGCCAGGAATATTTGATTGAAACATTAAACCCTATTGTATCTGCTACTAATGAATTCATTGCAGCAATGAAAGAAGGTGATACAGCAAAGGGATTTTGGGAAACTCAAATGAACCGAGCAGCCAGCTTTAGTAAACTTCTAAAATCAATGGGCTTAGGTTTTGGCTTAGGTGATGATGCACTTGCATTAATTGATCAAGCTAACGCCGAAAAGAATAAAAATAACATGCCTGTACTGAATGGTCATTTACCAACTGGTAAAGCCACAGTAACTAACCCACGTGGTTACGCAGCATGGACACCATTAGAAGATCCTAAAAAGGCCGCAGAGAAAGCAGCTAAGGCAGCAGCGGCAGCGGCTAAAGCAGCAGCCAGCGAACAGGCTAAAGCAGCACAACAACGCATTGCAGCACAGGCCGCATTAGATAAGGTACTTGTAGATCAAACTGAAGGTACTAATGAACGTCAGTTAGCAGAGTTTAAACGCCAGCAAAACGAAATCGTAAACGTAATTAAGAAGAGTGCAAAAACATTAGGCTTATCTGATGTGAAACTACAGGAATTACTAAACGACCAACTAACAGCAGGGGCGGCGGGTAGACTTAATATGATCAATCAGATGATTGGTTATAGTAACCCTAACCAGCAGATACTAGATCAAAATGCTTTACTTGCGAACGGTGATCTAAATAAACAACAGTCTAATTACTTAGGAAATCAACTTGATCAATCTTTAGGACTTGATACCACTTCCTACGATATGGAACGTATGCAAGAAGAAAGAGACGCAATTCTAAAACAGAATGAATTGCTAATTCAGGATAAAGAATCTTTTGAAAAGCGTAAGGCGGCAATTACAGCACAGTACGCAACTAAAGCACTACAGATTCAGAACCAAGAATATATGAATATCTTAAGTACTTCAGAGTCTGCAATGACACAGATCGGTGATGGTATGGCGGCGGCTTTTGGCGAGTCATCCGGGGCGGCTCAGGCGTTCTATGCAGTACAGAAGGGTATAACCATCTCTATGACCATTATGAAGATTCAGGAAGCGTTAGCAAGTGCACTATCTTTAGGATTCCCACAGAACCTAGCGGCATACGCACAGATCGCCGGAATGGGTATGAGTATTATCAGTACAGCAAAAGGTGCATCTAATAGCGGTCAATTCCACGGCGGCGTAGATAACCTTCCTGCTAGTTATGATAATAAATCATTTGTATTGCAAAAAGGCGAGCGTGTCGTACAAGCTCCCGCAAATGAGAAACTTACTAAATTCTTAGATAATCAAGATAGCAACGGTAACGGTACTGGTGGTGGCGATATTATCGTAAATGCCCCTATGTATAATTACGGTCAACAGGATGATAAAGCGTTTCAAGAGAAACTAAAGAAACACCAAAACAGTATTGTACAGGCTGTACGTGATTCTCAGAGAAGAAACTCATAATTGTAAGGGGGCGTTATGCCCCCTTTCTTATATAAATACATCATACAACTCAAGAGGAAATATATATGAATTTTACAAATGCAATTAAAGTATCTGGTGTTACTTTAAATAGCGTACAGCCAATGTATGAACACCAATCATGGACGGGGCAAAAGTTACAACGTGCAACGGGTATTCAATACTATGAAGTTGAATTTACACTAACATATAACATTAAAGACCGTCGCCAAGTGGATAATTTCATTTCTACATATTCACTAGGTAAGCCTTTCCCTATGGACTTAGGACACCTATCAAAATACACAGGTACACAAACTGGTGCAGTATCCAGTACAAACGCAGTAGCAGCGGGATCAATCCAAATCACAACTAACTCACAGTTACTAGGTGTAGGTGATATGGTGCAATTCACCAATCACACTAAAATCTATCGAATTATCAACCGTACTAATACTTCTATTACTGTATTCCCGGCTCTACGTTCAAGTGTACAGGCGGGGGAAATCATTAAGTACAATAATATTCAACTTACCGCCGTATTAGATGCAGATAACGGATATAAGACGCCTATCACGAATGTAGTAACACTAAAACTAAAGGCAACGGAGAATCTATAATATGGATGATCTACTAACTAATCCAAATCTACTTAAGTACTGGAATCTTACAAGAGGTGGTAATAGGACAGAATTAACCATTCAAGAAGTAATGAGTTTAGGGCAGCATGTAACATGTTTTGATGTATTCCCCCGTAATCAAAATGGTATTCACTGGACTGATGCATTTAAAAACTTAGAACTTAATAGCGTAGTCTATCAATCATTCCCTGATATTATCCAGGACTCACTACCAGCATTTAATGAAGAAAAGGGAATTAGCAATAACTCTATTAACTTTAAAGTAAGTAATATTGATAATAGCGTACAGATGTTAGCTCTATCGGGTGGTCTATTCAAGGCTAAAGTAAATATCATTATGGTTATCCTCGATCCATATACAACCACACCAATTTATCAAATGTTAATGTTTAGTGGGTTTATTGACTATTGCCAAGCCGTAGCAGATCCTAATAATAAAACAACCGAACTTACAGTAAATATTAACAGTATATTCCAGAAGTTAGACGTACAGACACGTACTATTGCAAGTAATAGTGTCTATCAGTCTTATTATCCGGGGGATGAATTTATGAGTTTACTAGGACAGGTAAACCAAGCAAACCAAGAATGGAAAATGAAGTAGGTGAATTTACATAATCAAATAATGAAGCATATAGAGGACGCACTATCGAAAGATTATCAGTACGGTACTAATGATTGTAATATTGTAGCCTTGCGTATTGTAGATACTATTAAAGGTACTGCATGGGCTTCTATCGCTTCTTACGACTCCCTGTTAACTGGGGTGAAACAGTTAAATGATTTAGGTTTTGATAGTACACAAGATATTATTAAACAAGAATGTATTCAGGTAGAAGTTCCAATCGATGGTGATATTTGGTTAGATCCAGATAATCCATTAATTATTGGTATTGTCGTTTCAGGTCGCCTATTGGGTGTAAATGAGGAACATACTGGATTTAAACTAATTAATAAAAAGAAAAAAGGAACTTATTACAGGAGTAAAAATAATGGGTAGCGGTGGAGGTATTTTTAGTGCACTAATTACGGCAGTAATGGTAGTAGCAGCAGTATATACAGGCGGGGCAACGCTCGCAGTTGCGGCGGCGTGGGGGGCGGCGGCAGGTGCACTATCACTAGTCGCTACAAGCATGTTAGGGCAGGTAGGCGGCCTTACGGGGTACTCTGATGTAGCAAGTGCCTTACAACGGTCCTCGTCCCCAACCAGTGGGTTGCCCGTCATATACGGGGGTAGTGCACCGCATAAAAACGGGGTATCGGGTGGTTCATTCGTATTAACGGGTGTTATCAATAACTGGTATAACGTCAAAGATGATAGTTCACAATATTTCTTTAGTGAACAAGTTGTATCAATGACAGGTACAGCAAAACATATTTCGCAGATTTATTTTGACAATGAACCAGTTTTAGCAGTACCAATAACAGAAGATGGTGTAGTACCGAAAGCTAGTATTATTTCTAAGTTTCAACCGTATCTACAATTAGAGGTACGTTTCGGTGGCGATTATACAACAACTAAAACACTTGCTAAGACCTATGCCGGGCCGAAATGGACAGACAAATTTTTAGGTAAAGGTGTAGTTTCTATTTCTTCTGTAATCTATAAAACAGAAGATTCTACGATGGATGGTATTCTGACTAACGATAACTTTAATATGACAGTAGAGTTAAAAGGCCAGGAAATCTATGATTTTAATTCTGGTAATACTTTCGCGACTTCTTGCCCTGCAAGCCAGATTTATGACTATCTAGTTAATACGGTATATGGCATGGCTTTAGATCCTGCTTTAGTTAATCAGGAATCTTTTGCAGAAGTATCGCAATGGTGCTATCAACAAGGGCTTACATCTAACTGTAGTATGTCTTACCAGTCAACCTATAAAGAAAATATTGAAATGATTCTACAGGCTTGTGCGGGTATCCTATATGTACACGCCGGACAAGTACACATTACAGTAGACCGTAAAACTTTATCAGTACATTCATATAATGAAAGTAATATCTACGGTGAAGCGTCCGTATCTACTTCTGGTAACTCAGATTACTATAATACAATCGATGCACAGTACACTAATGTTAATTCACAATATGCAAATGATGTATTACGTCTACCTTCAGATATTAGTACAGACGATGTTATTAATAGTGATGGTGTTGTAATCACATTAAGCCGTGATTATTCAGCGGTATATGATGAGGAAGTATTAGCCCGTCTAGTTAATGCCGAACTACGCAAGAGTAAATTCTCACTACGTACAGTCACATTTACCACGGCTGAAGCGTGGGATCTAAGCGTATGGGATAGCATTGATTTAGATTTTAAAGAATTGATGGTAGCAGGTAAATTCAAGGTACTTTCCAAATCACTTGCAACCGATCAACAGAACGTAGGTTACTGTACGGTAACTGCCGTAGAATACCCTGATGCAATATTTGATGGTACAGATCCGGGTGTATGGTCACCGGGTGGTATCATTGATTCGGGTTCAGCACGTATCGTACAGCCACCACAGAACGTTAAGATCTCACGTAAGGGTGATATTTCAACAGGTTCAGTAGTTAACGTGTCGTGGGATGCGTCACCGTCTCAGAACGTCAGAGGGTACTATGTGTACTATCGCGTATCAGGTGCGGCAAACTGGACTATAGCAGGACAAACGCCCCCACAGCAGCGTGATTTTGATATCTACGGCTTAGATACACAGACTAATTATGATTTCGCCGTAAGTGCATTTAATATTTTAGGCGGTGTCTCTACGAAAGCAACCGTAAATGGAATCAAGCCGGAATTCAATTTTGCTTTACCTGCAATTACTGGACTAACACTAGTTAACGCTACTACAGGTCTACTAATTACAAATGAAGTTGATTTTAATCTACGTTGGGATAGTCAGAAAAACATTCGTGTAAATGGCAATGCCTTTACTGATTACTTCAAACACTACGTAATTAAAATCTATGACGGTGTAACGCTAAAAGATACTTTCTATACTACTGGTAATAATTTTAACTTTACCTTAGAAATGAATAAGTACAAGCTACGTAAACCAACAATCGGTATTACCGCACAAGGTTTCTTATCGGGTACATTCTCAGCAGAAGTTAAAATAGTACCAGAAAACTTACAATGTCCGTTGGTAACAGGTGTAGAGGTTGGCGGCGGTTTTGGTAACTTGTTCGTAAACTGGACAGAATCAACCGAACCAGATTATGCAGGTGCATCTATTATTATGCGTACTGCATTAGGTACGACTTCCTATATCTCAAATAAACCAGAATTTGATAGTATTCCAAATATCAAAGATGGTGATTATTTTGTGAAGGTAGGTCTATTTGATGCATTCGGGTTAGATGGTATTAAGTACTCACCAGAAGTTAATATATCGATTAATTCAAAGTATCAATTTACACAAGAAGATGCAGACGAAATCAATAGCATTCTAGACTTGAATGATCGACTTGATGAAGTGTTAGAAAATGCAGTGAATGAAAGTAGTGCATATACAAACACACAAGTTAATACGCTAAAAAATACAGTAGATGGAAATACAGCTAAGATTACTACTTTAAATCAAACTGTAGTAAATAACAACTCAGCACAAACTACGGCAATTAACCAATTAAAGGCAAGTACTGATACGCAATTTGCAAGTGTCAATACAGAAATGAGTGCAAAGGCAACTAAGGCAGAAGTAAACGCTAGTTATTCATTGTCCGTGAATGCGAATGGCACGGTTGCAGGTTTCAAACTTATTGCAGGCGGTGCAACTAACACCAGTGCAATTTATTTCGCCGCAGATCGCTTTATAATTAGTGGTTCGACAACTGCTACAGTAGGTGGTACAGCACCATTTGCAATAGTTAACGGTACTACTTATTTGAAAACGGCAATGATTCAAGCGGCGAGTATCGGCACAGCTTTTATAGCGGATCTTGCCGTAACGAATTCTAAAATAGCAAACTTAAGTGTTAATGCGGCGAAGATTATAGATGGTGAAATAACCACAGCGAAGATCGCCGCCTCTATTCAGTCTACTAACTACGTAGCTAATAGCACAGGCTGGCAGATTAATAAATCCGGGACTATCTACATTAACGGTACTGGTGGGACGGGTAGAATGGTAATTAGTAATAATATCATCCAGATCTATGACTCAGCCAATACATTACGTGTACGTATGGGGCTATGGTAATAAATAATGGGGAGGGGATTAACCTTCCCCATTTTATTTTAGGAGATATTTAAATGTACAATTTTATCTATAATTCAGAAGGTCAGATTATGGGCTTAATGCTCACAGCAGACGATGTAGAAATGGCAGAGGCAGAAGGGTTTTTAATTCTTAAGTCTGGTAATAATTCATGGGATGACCTACCAAAACTTCTAGTACAGAATGATAATACACAGGATGGTGAATAATGGCACAAGGTCTACAATGCTGGGATGCATCCGGTAGGCTTGTAGTAGATCTAGGTGATTACAATATGCGTTTTATGGGTACGGCTTCATTATCAATTACAGCAGGTACTACAAATGTATGGACAGTTAATTTTACGGGCGTTAGTCCTACAGGTTGGCTAATTATTCCAGTAACAAATAACTTCAGTCAGTTTTATTGTGTACCTCAAACTAATAGCTTTTCAGTACGATATACACCAACGGGTGGCATATATGCACAAACTTTATTGTTTGAATTATATGCTTTTGAGTAAGGAAATATATGTCAGGTTTTCAATGTTATAATGATGCAGGTAAATTAACTATAGATTCAGATAATAGAGCTACGGTTACATCTCAAGTAAAAGCTATGGGTACTCTAAGCGATACTGGGTACTATCAAATCAATTCATCTTTTGGTGATGGCTCTACACTAGGGTTTTTAGGGGCTAATTTCTTCCCTGCAAACGGTCTACGCTGGTTTCAACTACAAAGTAATGGTAGGTACTGCTTTCCCGGTGCACAGCTCTATGAAGCTGGTACAGGGCGTTTTATGCTATCAAACAATACAGCGGCCTTAACTTCTGGTTATCTCGATGTACGTAATGCATCTGGCAGTTTAATTTGGTCAGCGGCAAGTGCTGGTACTATGCCACGTGTACGCGGTTTCTTTACTATTCCAGCAGGGCACGACTTAGGTACAGCCTTGACCGTTACTTCCCCATTTGCTGATCCGTGGATATGTATTTCTCAATGCGTGGGGAACGTGTCCGATGATGGAACTGTAACGGGTTATTCTGGAATTTTAATTAGGCGTAATAGCTCTACTTCTTTCACACTTCAATATGTAAATAGATATCAAATGTCCTATACGGCGGCTATGGGGTCAGCACAAGTACAAATAGCGTTAGCATCTTTTACTGGTTATTAGTAAATAATAGTAACTACTATAATTATATTAAGGATAATAAATGTCAGGATGGGAGAGTATCGCAGCGGTACTAATTGCCGCAGGTGGTTTTTTATGGAGTGTATTTCGTGATAAAACCTCAGATGTAGAAGATCTTTCTTCTCGTTTAGCTAAAATGGAATCAGAGCTAGAACACGTTAAAACTGATGTAACGAGACTGGAGAAAGGGCAGGATGATTTAGAAAGTAGTCTTAAAGATCTAAGCTCTAAAATTCATATTGTTGATCTGAAATTAGAACGCGTATTAGCGATTCTTGAAAAAAATAAAGGGGCTTAATGCCCCTTTTCTTATTTGTGTTGTAGTTGTTTGATCATATCATTTAGACGGTTAGGAGTTTGGCGATACCATTTAGAATCTTTCGCTTGTACAATTGCCTCTTTCCAATCCTGTACTTTAAGTGCTGTAATCATCTTACGGAATTTCTTAGTACCGGATAGACCTAACTGAAATACCATGATCACCATGAAATCTTCCCAATCACTAGGAAGTGTTAGACCAAGGGAACGAACATCTTTTTTAGTACGGTCAATATCCCATGCAAGTAGTAAATCTGCATCAATTCCCGAAATTCCATTTTTATACTTTTCTTTCTCACTATCTAAAATCTTGTGTCCGTACCCAATTGTAGGATAACCCTCAGTATCAATGTACTGGTAAAACATTCCATTCTTATAGTAGCCCTTAGTGAGTTGATACTCTTTAGTACCTTCGTATACTTTCAATCTTTCTTTAATATCCATAAATAATCCTATAATAATTAATATAGGTATTTATATGGAATGGGAAATCTACGATCTTGATACGTGGGATATTAAAGATATTGATTCTGGACAGTACGCCGCTTTCGTTTACTTGATGCAGTTAGATAACGGTACGTGGTATATCGGCATGAAGCAGATCTACAAAGGCGTTAAAGATATTAAGAAACTAAAGGCCAGTACAAAACAATCCAATTGGAAAGAGTATACCAGTAGTAGTAAAACCGTAAATTCTCTAATTGAAGCAGGGGAGGACTACAGAAAGTACATCCTATGGTGTTTCCCTACAACTAACCAAGCAAGCATAGTAGAAACTGCATTGATAGCGACTACAGGACTATTACCAAATAATCTTAATAAAGCAATCCTAACTAAAGCACGTCTACCAGCAAACGATACCGAAGCATTAAAGTTATTCAATATTATAAAGGTACTAATAGAGGCTCTTAGATGAAAATCAAAACACAGGTTACCGGGTTATTTTCTGCAAAGGGTTACATTAATCAGCAGGGTAAGTTATACGGAAATGAATTTCAGAATGAACTAATCACACGAACACGCCAACTAGCAAAGAAAATACAATCGGATATGTCAGCGGCTATCGATAAAGGGCCAGTACCTTTTACTAATAATGCAGTACTTTACTTTTATAAGAAAGTTGGTACTAGTGTTAAATGTACAATCATGATTAAGGATATTCAGGCTGAATACCTTTATAACGTAATTGTACATCCAGATCCCCTAAAGAAATTTGTTCCGACTAGTTCAGCACGTTTATCTAAACAGGGGAACATACCACAACTGAAAAGCGGTTTAGAAAAGGGTAGGTATAAGGTTGTAGTAGAGAACGGTAAAAAATATCTAATCGATACTACTAAAAAGGATACTAAGACCAAAACTAAACGCGTGGTAGGCGTACGTGAAACTAAGAAGAGAAAACTAGTTTATGATTTCTATAAGGAAGCAGAAGTTATCACTATTGTAAGTAGTATGCAAGGTCACTTTAAACTAAAGAAAGGATAAGTTATGAATTTAGAAGAACATCACTATGGGGAAGAAGTGGATAAGATTACATTAGATGGAGTACAACCTTTTGGTAACTCCTATCAGTTTGATCTATTCCATTTAGATAATAAAAAAATCAAAAAGAAGATTAAAACCCTAGCACCAGATACTAAGACCTATATGAATATTGTCTTTAGCTATCGCCAAACACAGTGGAATGATGGAGATACATTAGAATGGATATACAACAGTATTCCTTTTGAAGTTGTACTACTAGATTCCCATATGCTTAGTGTTAAGGGGAGGAAATTCTATCAATACGTAGTAGGAGTAAAACCGTGATTAGTATTTTAGTAGAGCTAATAAAATCTGGTATGGATTTTTTCATCAAGAAAAAAACAGTTGAAAAAGAAGTACAGAAAACTAACGCCGAAGGGCAAATAGAAGTAAACAAAGAAGAGATTGAAAAAGTATCATTTCACTGGCGTAATGCACTAGGTTTTGTACTGACACTAATCATTCTCTATAACTGGATTATAGTACCAGTACTGGATGCGTTCGGTATCGTAGTAATCCAAGTACCGCTAGGGCAACTTTTGCAGGTGCTTTTGATTATGGTAGGAGCGAATTAGGCCGGAGAACCGGCCTAGATTTATTTAATAGCCATTGTTAAATTAACTTGCTTTTGTTCTGAATTAATTTTGTCGATGGTTTTTTTTAAATAATCAAAGTCTGGGGTAGCTCCGCAAATTTTCATTAATTCTGCACCGATAGGCGAAAGCAATGCTTGGCCCGTTGAAACTGTCCAAGTGGTTGGATCATCATTCTCAAATTCAACTTTAATAGGTATTCCATAATAATAGATATGACCTATTTTTTTCATAAAAGTCAGATTGTACCCAAAGCCTAGTTGAATCACCCCTAATGAGTCCAACAATGCAAGTTGACCGAATGTCATTCCTTCTGTGCCACCATTATTATCATGGGTAAGAATTGGTGTGAGGTTGCTTGCTTGCCAAACAAATTTACCAAAGAATGTAATGAGGTTTGCTTCTTCTGTGCTTAAGGTGGACAATAGTTTTAAAGTTCTACGACTAAACGAACCTTTTGATTTCGCTTCTTCGGACAAAATTCTGCTCCAAAGTGTTTGCATTTGTTCATCGCTAATGTCCTCACACTCTTTGAAGAAAGCCTCGATCCAATTTTCATCTATACCAGAAACATTGTCAGTGTCCGAGAGACTACGTGCTGCTTGTATTGTAATATTTTCAATGTTTTCTTGTCGTTTGGTTTCACGTTTGAGAAAACGATCAACTGCCCGTTTTTCTATTCCTTCAAGTTCTAACTTGGAAATTAGCTCTGTACGTTTGGCTTCGGCTTCAGCTTTTGCTTTTTTGCGAATTTTTGTAGGTTCATAAAGAACACCAATCGCATCACTCACTTTTTCAATAAGTTTTGTTCCAGGTTGTGATAATCCTGAAAGACTTAAATCGATAAGGCTCATCGAAATCCCCTAAATACCCTTACACAAATCGTAAGAGGTATTTTATGGCAAGAATTAGCAAAAAGGAATCTGCTAATCACAATAAAGTGATGGAGTTAGTACATTCAGATAAGCAACTTACACAGGATGATAAAGAGTTTATCTTCAATAACTATCAAGGTGATGGTATCGGTGCTACAGGGGCTTTCTTTACTCCCGAAATGCTCGCATGGGATTTCATACTAGATGCTGGATGTAGTGGAGACTGTATAGAACTATGTGCGGGTATAGGTAGGCTTAGTTACTATCAATTTTTACGTAATAACCCTTCTCACATCACATGCGTAGAACTAAATCCAGAATACGTACAGATCGGGAAGAGGGTACTACCAGAGGCAGAATGGATAACTGGTGACGCTCTACAGTACACACCAGATCGTTTCTATCGTGTCGCCTATGGCAACCCCCCATTCGGTAAGATTAATACTTCAGAGGGCTATACAGGCCGTTATAAAGGGTCTGAATTTGAGTACAAGATAATTGACCGGGCTAGTGACTACGCAAGCATGGGAGTATGGATAGTTCCACAGGGTAGTGCAGGATTTAAGTACTCAGGTCATAGCTACTATGACGATAGCGTGCAGACACCAAAGTATCACCGATTCAATAGAGAAACGGGACTTGTACTAACTCCCGGCGTGGGGATTGATACATCCATTTACCGCGATGAATGGCATGGTACGAAGGTTATTTGTGAGGTTGTAACGGTTGAGTACTAAAAATGTGATTTTAAGCAAGCGGAACGCAACATGTAGTGTCTATACTTAAAGATGACACCATATGGTGTACTTCATGTAGCGAGTGACATTATGGGTAAAAACCAACATGTAGTGCCTCACAACGGACAATGGGCTGTCAGAGGTGCAGGCAACGGGAAAGTGACTTCAACTCACCGTACTCAGCAAGCAGCTATCGATGCGGGGCGAACAATTTCTCGAAATCAAGGGAGTGAATTAGTCATTCATCGACCAAACGGACAGATTCGGGATAGCGACTCACATGGGAAGGATCCATACCCACCTAAGGGTTGATGCACGTCCTGACCAAAAGAGGCCTCGAGCCTCTTTTTTTTCGTCTTTTCAATAGATAACGCAGGATGAACTTTTAACAAGCTGACTTTATTTCTTGATTCTTAGGGCAGCCCAACGATACAAAACCAATTTTGCTCATTTTATATACTATTCATTGCTCGGAATCGGGAGATTATACATACGGTGCGGCATGACAGCCAGATACGTTATTCACCATTTTTCGGGCCGGAGGCCGGGGATCTCAGCCAGTGTAGAAAAAGTGTTTCTGGCTCGTTTCAATTGTTGAATTATTGACCTCACGCATCGTTTTGTACAAAAAATGACCTTATAATAAATGTGCCAAATGGATGAGGAGGGAGGAAATCACATGAGTGGAATGACGCTGAAACGCAACATGATGAATAAAATCATCAATGCGCGCATCGATCTCGACGCTTATCTGCAACTCAGAAAAGCGAAGGGATATATGTCGGTCAGCGATAACGAGCATCTGCGTACTAACTTGTTTGATTTATGTGGTGAATTACGTCGTAATGCGCCACAGCTGATACAGTCCGCAACGCCGAAAGAAAGGGACGCTTTGCGGCAGGCAGGCGAAGCAATCGCTTCTGCGGCTGTGTGTTTGATGACCGGGCACCATGACTGCCCGACCTCCATCGCCGTTAACGTGGCATCGCTCGAACGCTGTCTGACGACGTTGAGTGAAAGCATTTATAGTATGAATGCCCACATCGACACTTTGCACGCCTGACCTCAGGGGGAGTTAACTCCCCCTGTTAAAGGTTTTGTAAAATCCCCCGCATTATCAATGACGTTGACTACCCTTAAGCCAAACAATGGCGGTTACCGGAGTGGGCTATGCGTCGTACTTTTCTTACCCTTACCTTAAGTTCTCTGCTGTATGTCGCTTCCGCTCAATCGGCGGAGGTCAACGTTCAGGTGTTGCAGGATAAGCTCGATCATCCGTGGGCGTTGGCTTTTTTGCCGGATGATCGCGGGATGCTGATTACCCTTCGTAGCGGCGAACTGCGTCACTGGCAGCAAGGTAAAGGGCTCTCAGCGCCCATTTCGGGCGTGCCAAAGGTATGGGCAAACGGGCAGGGGGGTTTGCTGGATGTCGCGCTGGCCCCGGATTTTGCGAAGTCGCGCCGCGTGTGGCTGAGCTTTGCGGAAGCGGGCGATGACGGTAAAGCCGGAACAGCGGTCGGTTATGGGACATTAAGTGACGATAACCAAACGTTAAAGAACTTTACCGTAGTGTTCAGGCAGATGCCGAAGCTCTCTACCGGTAACCACTTTGGCGGCAGACTGGTGTTTGATGGCAAAGGACATCTCTTTATCGGCCTTGGCGAAAACAACCAGCGCAGTACCGCGCAGGATCTTGATAAGCTTCAGGGTAAAGTCGTGCGCCTGACCGAGGACGGTAAGGTGCCGGGAGATAACCCGTGGGTAAATAAGCCGGGCGTTCGCCCGGAAATCTGGTCTTACGGTATTCGTAATCCGCAGGGGATGGCGATGAATCCCTGGAGCGATACGCTGTGGCTGAACGAGCACGGCCCGCGCGGCGGTGATGAAATCAACATTCCGCAAGCGGGCAAAAACTATGGCTGGCCGCTGGCGACGCACGGCATTAACTACAGCGGGCTGCCGATCCCCGAAGCGAAAGGGGAAACCGCGCCTGGCACCGAGCCACCGCTTTATGTGTGGAAAAAATCCCCTGCGTTGAGTGGTATGGCATTTTACGATGCGAAAACCTTTCCACAGTGGCAACACAAACTGTTTATCGGCGCGTTGAAGGATGAATCGGTCATTGTGATGCAGGTGGAGGGCGATAAGGTGACGGAAGAGTCGAGAATCCTCGGCGATCGCAAACAGCGTATCCGCGATGTACGCGTCGGGCCCGACGGTTATCTGTATGTCTTAACCGATGAGTCCGACGGCGAGTTGTTGAAGGTTAGCCCTAAAAATTAACGCATAATGCGACGTAAAATACGGTTTGCCTGCTCTTCGAAGGTGGTTGCGGCTTCGTCGATGGAGGCTTTACCGTGGTCGATGCTTTCGCGGGCGGCGGTGAACAGCGCGCCAAATTGCGGATCTTCCAGGTAGGGCGAGGCCGTTGATTTGTTTGGCATTGACGTCGATTGAATCAGACCCGCGATCACCGGATCTTCATCTTTCAGAATACCCGCGTCGCGGAGGATTTTTTCACCGTCCCGGCTCAGCGGCGCGCCGCGTTCAAGGCCAACCGGAAGCACACCCTCAGATTCGCTCATCAGGAAATGCAGTAATTGTGCGGCCTCCTGCGGATGCCTGGTGTTGCGGCTGATGGAGTACATCAGTGCGGTTTTCCTAAACTGCCCGGCGTCTTTTGCGTCTTTATGCATTGGATAGGGGCCCATCACCAGGTCTGACGGATTCTTCAGGTTTTGCGATTCGGCGGTGTAGAGCACGTTCCAGTTATAAACGCCGCCCCATTCGCCGTTGATCCACGGTTTCATTTCATAATTCACGCCTTTACCAAACGAGGCCATCGCTTTGGTGTCCGGAATGACGTGGTTATCCGCCAGCTTGCGATAGAAGGTTAACGCCTCGACCAGTTCTTCATGTGACCAGGCGATCTTCTTCGTTTTCTCGTCGATCATCTCTTTCTGGTTCTTCTGATACATATAAGAACGCAGCATCAACAAGGCATCCTGCTCGGAGAGAATCAGCGGGTAATAGTTATCGCCCAGTTTTTCTTTAAATACCGGGCCGGTCGCTAGCAGTTCATCCCAGGTTTTTGGAAACTCAACGCCTGCTTTTTTCCAGGTGGCGGCATTGTAGAAGAACAGCATGACGTTAGAGGAGATAGGAATGGCGTTGATTTTGCCATTCACGGTGGTGGTTGCCAGCGCTTCAGGCGGATATTGATCCAGACCTAAAGGTTGACTCAGTTTATTGAGATCGTAAAAACCATCACCTTTCTTCGACAGCAGCGTCAGCCAGTTCCAGTTGGTCTGGATAACGTCGGCTTCGGTATTACTGTTCATCTGAGTGGTGAGGCGCGGGTAAAAACCGTCCCAGCCGGTATATTCGGCTTTCACCTTGATGTTTGGATATTTTGCCTGGAAAGCTTCCAGCGCTTTCATGGTGGCCTGGTTACGGGCTTTGCCGCCCCACCAGGCAAAGCGTAGTTCAACCTGTTCGGCGCTGTGCGCAAGAATGGGCATGGCGCTGAAACCGCAGCAGGCCAGCATCAGCAGTACTGATTTTTTCATTGAATAACCCTCCATGTAAAAGGATCAGCGGCGATCTCTGCGCTGTTGATGGTAAGTGGATAGCGCTTTCACCATCTTCATTTCTTGTTCACACCACGGTTTGCCGTCGGCGTGAAGCACATCGTGATACCAACGTGATTGCCAGTCTGGCTGTGAACGCTGTACTACGGGCCAGGGGATCCAGGTTTGTGTTCTGCCTTCCACCAACCCCCAGTGATAACATCCAGTATCGAATGCGCTGAAGAGGGGAAGCTGTTCTGTCAAATTGCAATCAAGATGGCGAGCGAGCCACTCGGTGCAGAGCACAGGACGTCCACGCTGAGATAGTTTGTCGAGAATTTCAAGCTGGCATGCGACGGTGTTGTAGTTGTGATAACTGACGATATCTGACAGTGCGAGCGCAGTGGCATCAATGGGATGTTCAAAAGTCGCATAATCGTCATGTTCAACATGCCACGCACCAACAGTAAGCGGCTGGCTTGGACGAACATCGTGTGCCCAACTAAACGCTGAGACCATCAGTGTTAATGCAAATTCCTCCAGGGCGTCGTCTATATCTGATGATTCGCCGGGGCCGACAAACACGCCACGGTTGCCGGGTTCATTGTAGAGATCCCAGATAGCCACACGTTCGTCATTTTTAAAGCGGGTTAAGACGTCGCGCACGTAGGCTTCGACGCGCGGCCACAGGCTTGGGCTCATGACAAT
The DNA here is from genome assembly GCA_003315335.1 of Pseudocitrobacter faecalis. Taxonomy (GTDB): domain Bacteria; phylum Pseudomonadota; class Gammaproteobacteria; order Enterobacterales; family Enterobacteriaceae; genus Pseudocitrobacter; species Pseudocitrobacter faecalis. The sequence goes on along the minus strand of QNRL01000002.1, from coordinate 177,387 downwards.
AGCACGTCCCGGGCTGGCTGCCGCCTGGCTGTTGTGCAGATTAGGTACGGGATCTTTTTGCGGGCCAAGATAAGGTTCGTCGCCGGAGAAACCACAGTCATCCATCAGGGTCAGCATGACCTGAATATGATGTTTTGCGGCTATCGCCAGGAACGTATCGATACGCGCCAGCAGCCCATCACGATCGTCTTCCCAGACAATAAACGGCAGGTTGGTGCGCAGAGCGTTGTAGCCATAGTTATGCGCCCATTCCAGCTCTTGATCGATAGTATGGGCGTCGAAGGTTTCGGCCTGCCACATTTCCGTCCAGTTGACCGCGGTACGCGGTAAATAGTTAAATCCACAGGCCCATCCATGCTCGTTGTACCACTCCTGCGCCTGTGACTTACTCCACTGAGATTGCATGAGTATTCTCCATTGGTAATAATATTAGCTAATATTTATTACCCTCGTGGTCTGGGCAATAAAAATCCTGGTAATTTGCCGGGTTGTTCACAAAAAAGGCGTAGAGGTTTTGTGCTATAGTCGGCAGCGATAAGGAGCCGAAATGCAAAAGAAAAATAAGATAACCATGAGCGATATTGCCAGAGAAGCGGGGGTTTCACAGGCCACCGTGTCACTGGTATTAAACAATAGCCGGGCAGTGCGTTTGAGCGAAGATACGCGCGAGCGCGTCGTGATTGCAGCGCAGAAGCTGGGCTATAAGAAAATCGCCGTGTCGCACCGCCAGGAAGGGCAGGAAGAGATTGCATTACTGTTATGCGGAATGGACGGTTACGACCCCTTTATTGACGCGCTGAGTGAAGCCAGCAGCACGGCCTGGCAGCGTGACACGCTGCTGACCGTTTACGACTATGGCGATGATTTTGAGATGGCGCGGCAGATTATCCAGCAACTGGCTGGTCGAAATTGTGCCGGGGTAATTCTGGCGAGTCCAACCACACGCGCATTCGATTTTTCGCCTTTTGAACCTTTGCTGAATGTGCCGGTTGTACTGCTGAATCAGTACGATCCCGCGCGGCCTTTATTGCCCACGTTCCTGCCAGACGATCGCGCGAATGCTTGCCAGATCGTGAGTCACCTGCTGGATCAGGGGGTAACGCGCATCGCGCACATAACGGGGGATGAGTGGATGGATGCCAGCGTTCTGCGTCTTGAGGGTTATCGCCAGACGCTTGAGCAGGCGGGTATCACGATTGATGACGCGTTAATTAAGCCGACAGACTGGTCGTTGAATGCGACATTTAACGCCACGCTGGAATTAATGAAATTACCGCAGCCGCCACAGGCCATCTTTTGCGCCAGCGACTGGATGACGCTCGGCTGTTATCAGGCGCTGGCGACGCTCAATATTAAGGTGCCGGAAGACATTCTGGTGTGCGGTTATGACGATCAACGGATTGCGCATCAGCTGACGCCCATGCTTACCAGCGTGCAGTTAGCCTACAGTGAGCTGGGCCGAATGGCGGTGGCGTATTTATGCGATGGCGATGATGTTGCGACGCACGTGCGGCTGGTCGGGAAATTGCAGGTACGCGGCAGCAGCCAGCGTACCTGAGGAACATCAGGAAACGGGGATCATCACTACGCTCTGGAAGGCAGGGCGCTCCGCAAGCTGCTGATACCAGCGCGCGAGATGCGGATGCGGTTGCCAGGTTTTCACCGTTTCCAGCAGGTTGTAGACGAACGGCGCGACGGCAATATCGCCAGGGCCAAATTCCTCGCCCGATAACCAACGTTGTTTCGCCAGTTCGGCATCAAGAATCGCCAGCAGGGGTTCGCACTGGGCAATGGCTTTATCAATCGCTGCGTGATCGCGTTTTTCCGGCGGCGTTCTGACCAGCCCCATCAGGATCAGGCGGTGAGTGGCGGCTAAAGTGTCATTGGCCCAGTCCATCCACTTCTCGCCCAGTGCGCGCTTAGCAGGTGACTCCTGCCACAAGCGCCCCTGACCGTACTGGGCCACCAGATAACGCACGATGGTGTTGGATTCCCACAGCACGATACCGGCTTCGTCGTCCTTTAGCAGCGGCACCAATCCATTGGGATTAAGTGCAAGGAATTCGGCATCGTGATTCACACCAAACTCCATGCCCGCCATAATCTGCTGATAAGGTAATTCCAGCTCTTCCAGCGTCCAGCGGACTTTTTTCACGTTCGTTGAGTTATTTCTGCCCCACAGCGTAATCATAACCACTCCAGTGTTTCGTATCAGTACGTTTTTGCATGGTGATTCAATCTTAGTCTTTAGGCAATCTCGATCAAAAAATTGTTCAGGTTTTTCGCACATCCAGAGGATCTTGCGTAAACTTAAAAAACTTTACCAACTCACTGTTTCTTTAAGAGAGTTTATACGTTATTACTCACCGCCTGGTGCAGCACGGTTACGGTAGTGGCGTGTTTTTTTGGAATGGATACTTGGGTGGCTTTTATGACGCGTGATGCTTTTTCCCTTCGTGGCCTGGTGACGGGCTCTGTTCTTTTACTTCTTGTCGCACCTGCTGTGCAGGCGGCGGAACAACTTCCTGATGCGCCGTCGATTGACGCACGCGCGTGGATCCTGATGGATTACTCCAGCGGTAAAGTGTTAACCGAAGGGAATGCGGACGAAAAACTTGACCCGGCCAGCCTGACCAAAATTATGACCAGCTACGTCGTGGGACAGGCGCTGAAAGCGGGAAAAATTAAGCCGACCGACATGGTGACTATCGGGAAAGATGCGTGGGCGACCGGCAACCCGGTACTGCGCGGCTCTTCCGTCATGTTCCTCAAACCGGGCGAGCAGGTTTCCGTTGAGAACCTGAATAAAGGGGTGATTATCCAGTCCGGTAACGACGCCAGTATCGCTATTGCGGATTACGTCGCGGGCAGCCAGGACTCTTTCGTGAGCCTGATGAACGGCTACGCGCAGAAGATTGGCCTTACCAATACCACCTTTAAAACCGTCCACGGCCTTGATGCGCCGGGGCAGTTCAGTACTGCGCGCGATATGGCCTTGCTGACTAAAGCCATGATCCACGATGTGCCCGAAGAGTACGCGATCCACAAAGAGAAAGAATTCACCTTTAATAACATTCGCCAGCCAAACCGTAACCGTCTGTTATGGAGCTCAAGCCTGAACGTCGATGGCGTGAAAACCGGTACCACCGCCGGTGCTGGCTATAACCTGGTAGCGTCCGCCAGCCAGGGTGAAATGCGCCTGATCTCCGTGGTACTCGGCACCAAAACAGACCGCATCCGTTTTGGTGAATCAGAGAAACTGCTGACCTGGGGCTTCCGCTTCTTTGAAACGGTGACGCCAATTAAGCCAGACGCCACCTTTGTGACGCAGCGCGTCTGGTTTGGTAATACCAGCGAAGCGAAACTGGGCGCAGGCGAAGCGGGCTCGATTACCATACCGAAAGGGCAACTGAAAAACCTGAAGGCCAGCTACTCCCTGACTCAGCCGCAACTTACCGCGCCGCTGAAGAAAGGTCAGGTTGTCGGGACTATCGACTTTAAACTGAATGATAAAACCATCGAGCAGCGTCCGTTGATCGTGATGGAAGCCGTGGAAGAGGGCGGGTTCTTTAACCGGATGCTCGATTTCGTGCTGATGAAATTCCATGAATGGTTTGGTGGCTGGTTCTCTTAATCCATTCACCACGGGCGAAATTGCCTGATGCGCTACGCTTATCAGGCCTACAAAGCAGTGCAAAACCTTGTAGGCCGGATAAGGCGTTTATGCCCCATCCGGCAAGAACAAAGCAGACGCAACTCTTTGCCCGTATTTTCTTAATATATCATTAAGATTTCCTAAATTGTCTCTCGTTGACGACCCCCGATAATAGTATGGCTGCACCGTTGGCACATTCTTATTTTTTGTGAATAAGAAAATATCTAACTATTATTTATTTTTATTAGAGAGACCCTCGTGAAGGAATATAAAGCTGTTATTTATAAGGAAGGTATGCTGGGGAGCCTGCTCTTGGGCGGATCAAAAATCAACCCTGTTAAGTTAAGTGATTTTCTCAATAAAAATGCCAAAGAAGGTTGGCGAGTCGTGACGATGGAAAAGGATAATCGCCGTATGCTGCTGTTTTTTATGCGCGAAGCCTATGTTATTGTTCTTGAAAGAGAAGTATGAAAACAACCATCATTGTCTGTCTGATAATCCTGGTGGCATGGTCATGTCTGGCGCTTATTCAGCTATGGTTTGTCCCGCTTAATGGCTGGACGTTTATTAAAATATCCATCACCGCTGGCGTACTGGATTTCGTCGTATTGATTGTCGGTTTATGTCGGCGAGAATATTGCGAAAACACCAAAATGAAGGACGATGGATATATAGACTAAATATATATTTGTCGCAGGAAGAGTGATTAACATCATACGGAAATTATTCGTATGATGTTAATTCTCACACTTACCACAGCAATTCAATCTTCTTGCTTTTGCAGTAGTCCTGCAAAGGACGCTCAGGTGCTGCATCACTGACAAGCACATCAAATTTTTCCAGCGCGCCCATTCTGGCCGGGCGTACCTTGCCAAATTTACTGTGATCCGCCACAAGTACGTGATAACGAGCCTGACGCATCGCCCAGTGTTTTACCGGCAGCTCTTCAAGATTAAAGCAGGTTGCGCCCTGAATCATATCGATGCCTGCCGCGGAATAGAAGGCGATATCCGGGCAAAGATGGGCGAGCGTGTCGTGCTCGCTCAGCGGTTTAAAGATGGCGTTGCTGGCATGAAATTCCCCTCCGCAGAGGATCACTTTGCAGTTGGGTTTTTCCTGCAACGCCAGAAAGGTGTTCAGTGAATAGCAAACGCCGGTAAAAGGCAGGTCATTATCAATCGCATCGATGATCCACGGCGTCGTTGTCCCGCAGTCGAAAAAGGCCATCTGGTGGGCTTTAAGCAACTGCGCAGCATGCTGTGCCGCACGTTTCTTCTCCTCCACCAGGCGTGTTTTTTGATCGCTTAAGAGATAATGCGAGGCACTTCGCGGTTCGAGGACGATGTAGCCGCCGAGCAGCACCACTGGCCCGCCCTGGCTATTCAGGTCACGGCGAACCGTCATTTCTGAGACACCCAATAGCGCCGCCGCTTCTTTAAGGTGCAGTTTATCGCTACGTTTTAATGCCTGAATGAGTTGACCAATCCGCTCGTCGCGTCGTGTTTCCATGTTTCCTCTACCGGGCCAGCTCCGGCAGGGCGCCGGAGTCAGCCTGTCATATTACCTGTGCCTGACAGCTTAGTCACGCACCCAACCTTTGCGGATTGGCAGCGAGAACAGCATGCGGTAAAGGGATTGCAGGCGCTGATAAATCTGGCTACCAAAGTGGTGCCACAGCATCTGTGAGGTCAGGCAGCCGATAAGCCCGCTCAGGAAACCACCGAGCATATCGATAGGCCAGTGCACGCCAAGATAAACACGTGACCAGGCAATTGCACCGGCGATAACCATTAACACAGCGCCGGACCACAAACGGTGCCAGAACAGGAAGGCGAGGGCGAAGGTGAAAATCACCGTGCCGTGATCGCTTGGGAAAGAGTCGTCTGCGGCATGCGGCAGGAAGTTGTAGCCCACGCCGTCGACAAATGGACGATCGTGCGGGAACAGATGGCCCACCACCCATGAAAGCGTCAGGGCGACGACAATCGCCAGAGCGGTTTTGACCACCAACTGACGCTGGGCGCAAACCTGCTGTTTCGGCCCCCATAGCCAGAGCGCAGCCGCCAGGAAGGGCACGATTGAAATCAGGTCACGGGCGATAAAGGTCGCCAGGGAGATTAACCACTGCGCCGAAGCGGGTGTGGCATTCAATAGTGCGAAGAGTTGGTGGTTCAGGGTTTCCAGCATAACATCCAGACTTTTATGACAGATTAATGACCGATACCTTAAAAAGCTTAACCGCAGCGGTAAAGAGGGATAGTCTTAATTCCGCTTTCACATGCACGTGCTAATCAGGCTAACTCGTTGAATTCAGCACACTATACCTGCTCAACGTTAAGCAAACCTTAAACGAGTAAAATTGTGCGGAAATATTACATCCAGGCGATAATTTACTATCGTCACTACGATGTGTGGATTAAACTTGCGCGTTTTTACACTGAGTTAGTTTTGGTCATGAGTCATCCCTCTGTTTCCGGCAAACGTCTGGGCCGTCAGGCGCTGCTTTTTCCGCTCTGTCTGGTACTGTACGAATTCTCCACCTATATCGGTAACGATATGATTCAGCCGGGAATGCTGGCGGTGGTAGAACAATTCAACGCGGGCAACGAGTGGGTTCCCACCTCAATGACGGCGTATATGGCAGGCGGCATGTTTTTACAGTGGCTGCTGGGGCCGCTTTCTGACCGTATTGGCCGCCGTCCGGTGATGTTGACCGGCGTGGTGTGGTTTATCGTTACCTGTCTCGCCACGCTGCTGGTGCAGAATATTGAGCAGTTTATTTTCCTCCGTTTTCTGCAAGGGGTCAGCCTGTGTTTTATCGGCGCGGTAGGCTATGCGGCAATTCAGGAATCTTTCGACGAAGCCACCTGCATTAAAATTACCGCACTGATGGCGAACGTTGCGCTGATTGCGCCATTGCTTGGCCCACTGGTCGGTGCGGCCTGGGTGCACGTTGCGCCGTGGGAAGGCATGTTTGTGCTGTTCGCGGGGCTCTCGGTTGTCGCTTTTGGCGGTTTGTTCCGTGCGATGCCGGAAACCGCCACGCGTATTGGTGAAAAGCTTTCTCTCGGTGAGCTAGGTCGAGATTACGCGCTGGTGCTCAAAAATGGACGTTTCCTGGCGGGTGCGCTGGCGACGGGTTTTGTTAGCCTGCCGTTGCTGGCGTGGATTGCCCAGTCGCCGGTGATTATTATCAGCGGTGAGCAGGCAAGCAGCTATGAATATGGCCTGTTACAGGTACCTATCTTCGGCGCGCTGATCGCCGGAAACCTGACGCTGGCGCGCCTGACCTCTCGGCGTTCCGTGCGTTCGCTGATTATCATGGGCGGTTGGCCAATAATGGCCGGTTTAGTGCTGGCTGCGGCTGCGACGGTTGTGTCTTCACACGCGTATCTGTGGATGACGGCAGGATTGAGCGTTTACGCGTTTGGTATTGGCGTGGCGAATGCCGGCCTGATGCGTCTGACGCTGTTTGCCAGTGAGATGAGTAAAGGCACCGTTTCGGCGGCGATGGGGATGTTGCAGATGCTGATTTTTACCGTCGGCATCGAAGTCAGCAAACACATGTACCTGCAAGGGGGGAATGGGCTGTTTAGCCTCTTCAACCTGGCAAACGGCGTGCTGTGGCTGGTGGCGGTTGTTTTCTTTTTGAAAGATAAAACGGTCGGCAGCAGTAACCAACCGCAATAATGTGTGTGCCCGGCAAGCGCTGCCGGGCAGTCATTCAGGCGAACGGGGCTTCCCCGTTTAGCGCTTTCTCAATAATCTCCAGCACGCCTTCCTCGTTATTATGCGGCGCGCGGTATTTCGCGACTGATTTCACCACATCAGAAGCATTCGCCATTGCAAAACCATAGCCTGCCTGTTGCAGCATTTCGATATCATTACCACTGTCGCCGAAGGCGAGAACTTCGCTGTCATCAATACCCCAACGTGTCTGGAGCAGACGCAGACCGTTCGCTTTATGAACGCCTGGAACGATAAGGTCGATACTGCCATGTCCGGTGGTGACGGCGGTGAGCATATCGCCCACTTCTTCATGAATCAGTTTTTGCATCTCGGGAACCAGAGTATCCGGGACGTTAAGACCAAACTTGAGGAAGGTATCGTCAATGTTGTCGAAGTTATCCACTTCTTCCAGACGATGATAGTAGCGGATGGCAATATCTTTGAATGCCTGATCGTAGCGTTTTAGCGTATAAGCGCTCTGTTTCCCGCAGGCGATAATCTCCAGTTCAGTCCGGGTTTGCAGATAACGCACCACGTCCTGAAAATGCGGCTTCGGAATACTGCAGTTAAAAATATCTTCTCCGGCATCCACTACCCAGCCACCATTTTCGGCAACAAACGCGATTTCATCAGCAATCTCCGGGAAGAAGGAGATGAGCTGATAATACTGGTTACCGCTGGCGACCGCGAAGCGGATACCTTGCTGTTTCATGCGCTGATATTGAGCCAGGAAACGCTCGCGATTATAGGTTTTCGCATCGCTGAGGAAGGTGCCATCCATGTCGACTGCAATCAGTTTGATACTCATCCATTACTCTCCATCACAACGTGGGGTTCAGGTTTCGCCACCGCGCGCGCCACCAGCGCGGCGATCAGTACCAGCGCCAGTACGGCGAGCATGGCGCTGCGCAGACCATAATGTTCGCCGAGGAAGCCCAGCAGCGGCGGCCCGACGAGAAAAGCAAGGTAACCGGTGGTGGCGACCACGCTAACGCGCGTCGGCGCATCCGGGCCGGTATCGCTGGCGGCGGAAATGGTCAGCGGGAAGCCCAACGACGCGCCCAGCCCCCATAAAATAACGGATACACCGGCCACCCAATCAACATCGACAAAGATGATCAGCGCAATACCCAGCGCGCCCATCAGCGCACTGGCGCGCACCACCGTCACGCGGCTATAGCGGTCAATGAACCAGCCTCCGGTAAAGCGGCCAATGGTCATGCCCAGGGTGAAACCGGCGTAAATCAAGGCACCGGACTTCGGGCTAAACCCGTGGCCGTCAACCATCAGCAGCGGTAACCAGTCATTCGCTGAGCCTTCAGCAAATGCCATCGCCAGCACCACAACGCCGATCAGCATCAGTTGCATATCTCGCCAGAAAGGTACCCCTTTCTCACTATGTTCGGTGCCTTCTGCGGCGTTTTTACCGGTTCCTTCGGGGATCGCCCGAATGGCGATAGCGATAGGCGCAATGCCCACCAGCGCCGCCAGGGCGATATGCCACATAGCGGGTAGACCAAAGGCGGTTAACGCCATCCCAACACCCGCGCCCACCAGCGTGCCGAAACTGTAAAAACCATGCATCATCGGTAGTACGGTTTTTTTCATCTCTTGTTCTACGGCAGCGCCTTCTACGTTAATAGCCACTTCCGCCGCGCCAAAGCTGCCGCCAAACACCGCCAGCCCGGCGGCAAAAATCCACGCTGAACTGAACCAGAGCGCGATGCTTAAAATCAGCATCCCGATGACGGCGCATGACATGGTGGTGCGAATAACTTTGCGCGTGCCAAAACGTTTCACCAACGGAGCCGAACAAAGAATCCCGCTCATTGAGCCCACCGATAGCCCGAACAGCACAATGCCCATCTCCGCCGTTGATACCGATAAAATATCGCGGATTGCAGGCGTACGTGTCGCCCAGGAGGCCATCAGCAAGCCCGGTAAAAAGAAGAACATAAACAGCGCATACATGCGCAACTGAAGGGCTTTGCGGGGCGTCACGTTGTTATCCCTTAGCGAAGTTGACGAAATGATGCGACAACACTAGCAAGGCTGTGTACATTTGTACACAAACAAACGAGGAGAAATATGGCCCGTCGACCCAACGATCCGCAGCGCCGGGAGCGCATCCTTGACGCCACGCTGGAAACCATTGCCGCTCATGGCATCAGCGCTGTCACGCACCGCAAAATCGCCAGCTGCGCGGATGTTCCGCTTGGCTCGATGACCTATTACTTTGAAGGTATAGAAGCGTTACTGGTGGAAGCGTTCACAGTATTCACCGAACGGATGTCTCAGGAGTATCGTGACTTCTTTTGTGCGGTTGAAAACCCTGTTGCCGCCTGTGATGCCATCACTCAGCTTATCTTTAGCAGCGAAGTCACCACGCCACGTAATATGACGCTGATGTATCAGCTGTACGCCTTCGCGGGGACTCGCCCGGCGCTGAAAGGCGTGATGCAAAACTGGATGCAGCGCAGCCAGCAAACGCTGGAGCAGTGGTTTGATCCGGCAACCGCCCGCGCACTGGATGCGTTTATCGAAGGGATGACACTGCATTTTGTCACCGACCGCCAGCCGCTGACAAAGGGGCAGATACGGGAAACAGTGGGGAGGATTGCGGGTGAGGGGCTGTAGAAAACAAAAAACCCATCAACCTTGAACCAAATCTGGCGGGGTTGATGGGCTCCACAAAATGGGGACATCAAAGAAAAGCAGTGGCATAAGTTATGACTGACGCTTATGCGAAAAGTTCTCTGTATCCCTAAAAATTTTTCTAAACCGTTAAGACTAAGAATTATCCTAGCCCAGGCCAAATGATGATAATCAGCGTACCAGCCAATGTTAACAATACGTTAGCAATCGCGTAGGTGCCTGCGTAGCCCAGCGCTGGAATGTTGCTTCGTGCAGTGTCGCTAATGATTTCCATAGCCGGTGCACAGGTACGTGCGCCCATAATAGCGCCGAAGAGCAGCGCGCGGTTCATGCGCAGAATGTACGCGCCAAAGAGGAAGCTAATCACCACCGGCACCAGGCTGACAATCAGCCCCGCGACCAGCATCTGGCCGCCGACCGTGCCGAGGCTGTTGCCGATGCCGCTGCCCGCGCTTAAACCGACGCCTGCCATAAAGACCATCAGGCCGAACTCTTTCACCATATTCAGCGCGCCCTGCGGGATGTAACCGAAGGTCGGGTGGTTGGCACGCAGGAAGCCGAGCATGATGCCCGCGAACAGCAGACCTGCCGCGTTACCCACGCCAAAGCTAAAGTTGCTGAACTGGAAGGTGATCATACCGATCATCAGGCCGACAATAAAGAAGGCGCAGAAGGCCAGCAGATCGGTAACCTGGCTGTGAATAGAGACGAAGCCGATACGGTCGGCGACGGTCTTCACGCGTCGTGCGTCACCGCTGACCTGAAGCACATCACCTTTGTTGAGCACCACGTTGTCATCGATAGGCATTTCGATCTGGCTGCGAATGACGCGGTTAAGGAAACAGCCGTGGTCGGTGAGTTTCAGCTGTGCCAGGCGGCGGCCCACCGCATTGTGGTTTTTGACCACGATTTCTTCGGTGACGATACGCATGTCGAGCAGGTCACGATCGAACACTTCTTTACCGTTGCGGAAGCTTGGGTCGAGACGGGCGTGCGCGTCCGGATATCCCACCAGCGCAATCTCATCGCCCATCTGCAGCACCGCGTCGCCGTCCGGGTTCGCCAGAATACCGTTACGGCGAATACGTTCAATGTAGCAACCGGTCTGGCGATAGATGCCCAGCTCGCGCAGGTTTTTACCGTCGGCCCACGCCACCAGTTCCGGGCCGACGCGATAGGCGCGGATAACCGGCAGATAGACTTTACGATTGGTGTCCGTATCCAGACCACGTTCACGGGCGATTTGCTGGGCGCTGGTTTGCAGATCCTGATGTTGCAGTTTTGGCAGATAGCGCGCGCCGACAATCAGGCTGACCAGACCAATCAAATAGGTGAGGGCATAGCCGAGGCTTAAGTGATCCTGAGCGATAGCTAACAAGCCCGGTTCCATTCCCGAATGGCGGAGGGTATCACCGGCGCCAACCAGTACCGGGGTGGAGGTCATCGAGCCTGCGAGCATACCGGCCGTCAGACCGATGTCCCAGCCGAACAGCTTACCGAGGCCCAGGGCAATCAGCAGGGCGCTGCCAACCATCACCAGCGCCAGCATCAGGTAATTTTTGCCGTCGCGAAAGAAAATTGAAAAAAAGTTAGGCCCGGCTTCCACGCCGACACAGAAAATAAACAGCATAAAGCCGAGATTGAGCGCCTCCGTGTTAATACTGAAATGCTGCTGGCCTAATAACAGGGAGACGACTAAAACGCCAATAGAATTACCGAGTTGAACGGAACCCAGACGTAATTTTCCCAGGCAAAGGCCAAGTGCCAGCACCACGAATAATAACAGGATGTAATTCCCATTTAACAAATCTGCGACGTTTATATTCACGGAGACTAACTTCTTGTTTACCAGTAACTTGTTGAAAGAGTTGGTTATTTAGTCTAATGTTTTGGTTCAGACAGCCGCGTAGTTGCCTCTGTTCTGTACCTACAAAATAACCAAAAAATTGAAGCCGTTAGTTTAATCGTTCCTTATCGCTTCGGCTAGCAACAATCGCTTTTTATACTTAAGTGTTTTGGCACGGATGGCCAGATGCTTTATCTGACTGGGCGCCCAATGGGTGAAATGTTGAGTTTGATAGAGAATTTTTCAGGAGGATCCTTTGAGATCTGAACGCGGCTGGACCGGCGTGATCTGCTGTTTCCTGCTTTTTATCGTGGTTTTCTTTTCATTGCTGCTGCATATGAAGGGCGCATTTCGCGCGTCTGGCGCACCTGAGCTGGGATTATTGTTCTTTTTGATTCCCGGTGCGGTCGCCAGCTTCATCTCGCCAGGACGTCGCGTGTTACGGCCACTGGTCGGCGCGATTATGGCGGCACCCTTATGTATGGTGCTGATGCGGCTGTTTTTCTATTCTGAGCGTTCGTTCTGGCAGGAGCTGGCGTGGCTGTTTAGTGCGGTATTCTGGTGTGCGCTGGGGGCGTTGTGCTTCTTGTTTGTTACCACGTTATTACGGCTGAAAAACCGTGATGCCGACGCCCACCCGCTGGATGGGCATCAAAAGGATTAAGCGTACAGGCCGAGGGTCTCTTTTGCCCAGGCTTCAAAATCCGTGCAGCCGCCGATGTGTTGCTGATCGACAAAAATCTGCGGCACCGTCTCAACCGGCTTACCCACTGTTTTTTCCAGATCGGCTTTGCTGATGCCTTCCGCGTGGATATCAACGTAGCGATAGTTGAAGTCGTCGCGTTCTTGCGTCAGTTTCTCAGCCAGTTCTTTTGCACGCACACAGTACGGGCACCCCGGGCGACCAAAAATTACGGTGAACATCGTTTCTCTCCTCAACCTTAAAATAAGGCGCTCATCATGACCTTATTACGTCTGGCGTGAAAGAAGGTTCTGCCTGTTGCTTCGATTCATTCTGGCTATGTGTGGCGAATTGCCCTGCAACAATCGCTTCGTGTGAGATAGACTTGGGGTCTGATAAAGCAGCACGGTTAAGCGGAGGACGCATGCGTTCGCTCGGGTCGTTACCCAAAAGCGTTTTGATTCTTGAAGCAATAGGTATGGTGTTGTTGGGGGCCGCCTGGCTCTCACTCAACGGCTATGTCACGTTGCCTGAGCCGGTCGCCAGCCAGGGGGCGGCGGCAGTGATGATTTTCGCCGGGATAATCCTGATGCTCCCCGCCGCCTTTGCCCTGTTTTGGGGCATGGCGCAGACCGTTGCACCACAATTGATGGGGCGTAGTGCCAAAACGCCCCCTAAGCAAGATAAGGAAAAACATGATGACGCCGACCATTGATCTGCTTCTCAGCCATCGTTCTATTCGCCAGTTTACCGATAAGCCCATCAGTGACGAGCAACGTGCAGCGATTATCGCCAGCGCGCAGGCGGCATCCAGTTCGAGTTTTCTACAGTGCAGTTCGATTATCCGCATCACCGATAAAGCGATGCGCGCGCAACTGGTTGAAATGACTGGCGGCCAGCAGCATGTGGCGCAGGCGGCGGAGTTCTGGGTTTTCTGCGCCGATTTTAATCGCCATCTGCAAATTTGCCCTGAGGCGCAGCTTGGCCTTGCGGAGCAACTGCTGCTGGGCGTGGTCGATACGGCGTTGATGGGGCAGAATGCTTTTACCGCCGCAGAATCCCTCGGGCTCGGCGGCGTTTACATTGGCGGGATTCGCAACAGTATTGAGGCGGTGACCGAACTGCTGAAGCTGCCTAAACACGTGCTGCCGCTGTTTGGTCTGTGCCTGGGCTGGCCGGACAGTAACCCGGATCTTAAGCCGCGCCTGCCGTCGTCTATCGTGGTGCATGAAAACCATTATCAGCCGCTGGATGCTGACGAACTGGCGAAATATGATGAACAGCTTGCGCAATACTACCTCTCTCGCGGAAGCAATAATCGTCGTGATACCTGGAGCGATCACATTCGCCGCACCATCATTAAAGAGAATCGTCCGTTTATTCTCGATTATCTGCACAAGCAGGGCTGGGCGACCCGCTAATAATCTTCATCTTTCGAGTGGTCTCTGCGTTGGCTGCGCGCCTTGAGACGATTCGAATAATTTTGATTATTAGATAGAAAAAAAGGCCGCCGGACGCCATTTTTATTCCGGCGGTGCGTGTATGATACGCAGGCTTTTTTCAGGTTTTTTAGCGAGGTAAAGGGTGAAAATTGCCATTTTGTCCCGGGATGGAACGCTCTACTCCTGTAAGCGTCTGCGTGAAGCGGCGATGCGCCGTGGTCATATCGTCGAAATTCTTGACCCGCTCTCCTGCTATATGAACATCAGCCCTTCGGCGTCGTCCATCCACTATAAAGGTCGCAAGCTCCCGCATTATGACGCGGTGATCCCGCGTATCGGCTCGGCGATCACCTTTTATGGCACGGCGGCGCTGCGTCAGTTTGAGCTGCTGGGTAGCTATCCACTTAATGAATCCGTCGCCATTACCCGCGCGCGCGACAAGCTGCGTTCACTGCAACTGCTGGCGCGGCAGGGCATCGACCTGCCGGTAACCGGTATCGCCCATTCGCCCGATGACACCAGCGATTTAATCGATATGGTGGGCGGCGCGCCGCTGGTGGTAAAGCTGGTGGAAGGCACACAAGGTATTGGTGTTGTGCTTGCCGAGACGCGTCAGGCGGCGGAAAGCGTGATTGACGCCTTTCGCGGCTTAAACGCGCATATCCTCGTGCAGGAATATATTGAAGAGGCGAAGGGATGTGACATTCGCTGCCTGGTGGTTGGCGATCGCGTGGTGGCGGCGATTGAGCGGCGAGCGAAAGAGGGCGATTTCCGCTCTAATTTACATCGCGGCGGCGTGGCGACGGTGGCGGAAATTACGCTGCGCGAGCGCGAAATCGCCGTACAGGCCGCGCAAACGTTGGGGCTGGATGTCGCTGGCGTGGATATTCTGCGCGCCACGCGTGGCCCGCTGGTGATGGAAGTGAATGCCTCGCCGGGGCTGGAAGGGATTGAAAAAACCACCGGTATTGATATCGCAGGCAAAATGATCGAGTGGATTGAACGTCAGGCACACCCTGGTTTTTGTCTGAAAATCGGCGGCTGAGACTGTTTTTTCGGCTTTCGTGGTATACGCGTGCAATTTTGCGTAAGCTATAGCGATCGACTGCCGGGCTCATTGCCCGGTTTTGTTCTGTTTTAACCCTCATGAGGTCATAGGTCATATGGATTCACTCGTCGTCCCGAGTCTGGATACGTTACGTCAGTGGCTCGACGAATCAGGCATCAGCTTCTATGAGTGCGATACCTGTCAGGCGTTGCACCTGCCGCATATGCAGAATTTTGATGGCGTGTTTGACGCCAAAATCGACCTTATTGATAACACCATTCTCTTCTCTGCGTTGGCGGAAATTCGGCCGACCGCACTGCTAGCGATAGCGGCGGATCTCTCTGCCATTAATGCCAGTTCACTGACCGTCAAGGCGTTCATCGACATACAGGATGATAATCTGCCAAAACTGGTGGTTTGCCAGTCTTTATCTGCCTCTGTTGGCGTGGCTTACGAGCAGTTTGTGGCTTTTATGCGTCAAAGCGAAGAGCAGGTGTCGATGGTGATTCTGGAGGCTTTCGCACAGCAGCTGCTGTTTAAAGCGGAAGAAGAGGAAGAACAGCCAACTGAAGAGATTCAATACCACTTTCTTCACTGATCCCACCCCGGAATAGCGCAGCCACTGCCAGAGTGGCTGCGTATCACGTTCGTTTATTTTGCATTTAACCTATTTTTAAAGATTCATTCACTACCTGAAAGACACTTTTGGCCTATCAGATAGAGTGATCTTGCATAAAAAATTGATAAAAGGCGTTTTTAACGCTGAGCTATAGCCTCTATCTCTGGCTACAGTTATTCTTGCGATGCCCGGATGATCCTCCCTCAACAGCCAGATCTTTCGCAGATTTGGCGAGGTTTTTGCATCCGTTAAGCGAGCGAAGACTGCGGCGAGAGGAACTTTTTCTTCTTCAATGCGGTACGACAAAAATATGCATGATTATTGCATACCTCCGACTGCGTATATTTGGTCCAAATGTTAACGGACGTTGAGAAGGAAAAGAGATATGGCCGCTTTCAGTAAAAAATGGTTAACAGGTCTGGTGACAGGTGTGCTGATGGCCACCTCGGCAAGCGCGCTCGCTGCGGAGCAAAAGACGCTGCATATCTATAACTGGTCTGATTATATCGCGCCGGATACGGTAGCGAATTTTGAAAAAGAGACCGGCATAAAAGTGGTGTATGACGTTTTCGATTCCAACGAAGTGCTGGAAGGTAAACTGATGGCGGGCAGCACCGGGTTTGACCTTGTCGTGCCCTCGGCGAGCTTCCTGGAGCGCCAGTTAACAGCGGGCGTGTTCCAGCCGCTGGATAAAAGCAAACTGCCAAACTGGAAAAATCTCGACCCGGAAGTGCTAAAGCTGGTGGCGAAACACGATCCCGATAATAAATACGCCATGCCTTATATGTGGGCCACGACCGGGATTGGCTACAACGTTGATAAAGTGAAAGCGGTGCTCGGCGATGATGCGCCTGTGAACAGCTGGGATCTTATCTTCAAATCTGAAAATCTGGAGAAGCTGAAAAGCTGCGGCGTTTCCTTCCTTGATGCCCCGGAAGAAGTCTTCGCCACTGTGTTGAATTATCTGGGTAAAGACCCGAACAGCAGTAAAGCGGATGATTACACCGGCCCGGCAACGGAGCTGCTACTGAAGCTGCGCCCGAACGTGCGATACTTCCACTCCTCACAATATATCAACGACCTGGCGAACGGTGACATCTGCGTGGCTATTGGTTGGGCGGGTGATGTATGGCAGGCGGCGAATCGCGCGAAAGAGGCGAAAAACGGCGTGAATGTTTCCTTCAGCATTCCGAAGGAGGGGGCTATGGCGTTCTTTGATGTCTTTGCCATGCCTGCTGATGCGAAAAACAAAGATGAAGCTTATCAGTTCCTCAACTACCTGATGAAACCCGAGGTGGTGGCGCATATCAGCGACCATATCTTCTATGCCAACGGCAATAAAGCCTCAACCCCATTAGTGAGTGAGGCGATTCGCAATAACCCGGGTATTTATCCGCCGCCGGATGTCTTTGCCAAACTCTTCACCCTGAAAGTGCAGGAGCCAAAGATTGATCGCGTGCGTACCCGTGCGTGGACCAAAGTAAAAAGCGGTAAATAACTGACGCAATCCGCCCGGCGCGCTACCGGGCGGATTAGCCGCGCAGTTTTTCGTATGGCAACCGGGCCATAACGAGTGTTTTTTTTGCCGGAGAGCACCCTATTGAACGACGCGACCCCCCGCCCACAGGCGAAAATCCGTAAAGCGCTCACCCCGCTGCTGGAGATCCGTAACCTGACCAAATCTTACGACGGCCAGCATGCCGTGGATGACGTCAGCCTTACCATTTATAAAGGCGAAATTTTTGCGCTGCTTGGCGCATCCGGCTGCGGAAAATCAACGCTGCTGCGGATGCTGGCGGGCTTTGAGCAGCCCAGTACCGGGCAAATTATGCTCGATGGTGTCGACCTGGCGCATGTTCCGCCCTATCAGCGTCCGATCAACATGATGTTTCAGTCCTACGCACTGTTTCCCCATATGACCGTGGAGCAGAACATCGCTTTTGGCCTGAAGCAGGACAAGTTGCCAAAAGCGGAAATTAGCGCCCGAGTTGCTGAAATGCTGGCGCTGGTGCATATGCAGGAATTTGCCAAACGGAAACCGCATCAGCTTTCCGGCGGCCAGCGTCAGCGCGTTGCGCTTGCCAGAAGCCTGGCGAAGCGGCCAAAACTGCTGCTGCTGGATGAGCCGATGGGCGCGCTGGATAAAAAATTGCGCGACCGGATGCAGCTGGAAGTGGTCGATATTCTGGAACGCGTCGGCGTGACCTGCGTGATGGTGACGCACGACCAGGAAGAGGCGATGACCATGGCCGGGCGCATTGCCATTATGAATCGCGGTAAGTTTGTGCAGATTGGTGAGCCGGAAGAGATTTACGAGCACCCGACCACCCGCTACAGCGCGGAGTTTATTGGTTCAGTGAATGTCTTTGAAGGGCTGCTGAAGTCGCGCGAAGAGGATGGGCTGGTGATTGAGGCTCCGGGGCTGGTGCATCCCCTGAAAGTCGATGCCGATGCGTCGGTGGTGGATAACGTTCCGGTATACGTTGCGCTGCGTCCGGAAAAAATCATGCTCTGCGACGCGCCGCCTGAGAATGGCTATAACTTTGCCGTGGGCGAAGTGGTACATATTGCGTATCTCGGCGACTTGTCGATTTATCACGTGCGCTTAAAAAGCGGGCAGATGCTCAGCGCCCAGCTACAGAATGCACATCGCTACCGGAAAGGATTACCCACCTGGGGCGATGAAGTGCGTCTGTGCTGGGATGCTGATAGCTGCGTCGTTCTGACGGTGTAAGGAGGGCGAATGCGTGCTTTAGAATCGCCAACCCACGCCGCGAAACCGGCGGGCTTTGCCCAGTGGCTCACGCGTGTGAAGGTCGCGCACGGGCGTAAATTGGTTATCGCGCTGCCGTTTATCTGGCTAATTTTGCTGTTTTTGCTGCCCTTTTTGACGGTATTTAAAATCAGCCTGGCCGAAATGGCGCGCGCGATCCCGCCGTATACGGATCTCATGTCGTGGGACGACGGTCAGCTTACACTGTCGCTGAATTTTGGCAATTTCCTGCAATTGACCGACGATCCCCTGTACATTGAGGCCTATTTTCAGTCGTTGCAGGTGGCGGCTATTTCGACGATCTTCTGTCTGCTGTTAGGTTACCCGCTGGCGTGGGCGATCGCGCACAGTAAACCGTCGACACGCAATATTCTGTTATTGCTGGTGATCCTGCCGTCGTGGACGTCGTTTTTGATTCGCGTTTATGCCTGGATGGGTATCCTGAAAGGCAACGGTGTGCTGAGTAATTTTCTGCAATGGGCGGGCATTATCGACCAGCCGCTGGAGATCCTGCACACCAACCTCGCTGTATATATTGGCATCGTCTATGCCTATCTGCCATTTATGGTGCTGCCTATCTACACCGCGTTGACGCGCATTGATTACTCGCTGGTGGAAGCCTCGCTGGATTTAGGCGCAAGGCCGCTGAAAACCTTCTTCAGCGTGATTGTACCGTTAACTCAAGGCGGGATTATTGCGGGATCAATGCTGGTATTTATTCCGGCGGTGGGGGAGTTTGTGATACCTGAACTGCTCGGCGGCCCGGACAGCATCATGATTGGCCGCGTGTTGTGGCAGGAGTTCTTTAACAACCGCGACTGGCCGGTCGCGTCGGCGGTGGCAATTGTCATGCTCCTGCTGCTGATTGTGCCGATCATGTGGTTCCACAAACATCAGCAAAAACAGATGGGAGAACACGGATGAACAACTTACCGGTCGTCCGCTCACCGTGGAGAATACTGATTCTGGTGCTCGGTTTTACATTTCTGTATGCGCCGATGCTGATGCTGGTGATTTACTCCTTCAACAGCTCAAAGCTGGTGACGGTGTGGGCGGGATGGTCAACGCGCTGGTACGGCGAATTGTTTCGCGATGAGGCAATGATGAGCGCGGTGGGGCTCAGCCTGACCATTGCCGCCTGTGCGGCAACCATGGCGGCAATTCTGGGCACCATTGCGGCAGTGGTGATGGTGCGTTTTGGCCGTTTTCGCGGCTCCAACGGCTTTGCCTTTATGATAACCGCGCCGCTGGTAATGCCTGATGTGATCACCGGGTTATCGTTATTGCTGCTGTTCGTTTCACTCGGTCACGCCATCGGCTGGCCGTCCGATCGCGGCATGCTCACCATTTGGCTGGCGCACGTCACTTTCTGTACCGCGTATGTGGCGGTGGTGATTTCATCGCGCCTGCGCGAACTGGACCGCTCGATTGAAGAAGCAGCGATGGATCTCGGGGCGACGCCGCTGAAAGTGTTCTTTATCATTACCTTGCCGATGATTATGCCGGCAGTGATCTCAGGCTGGCTGCTGGCGTTTACGCTCTCGCTCGACGATCTGGTGATTGCCAGCTTCGTCTCCGGGCCCGGCGCGACTACGCTGCCGATGCTGGTCTTCTCCAATGTACGTATGGGCGTCAACCCGGAAATTAACGCCCTGGCGACGCTCATTCTCGCGGTAGTCGGAATTGTCGGATTTATCGCCTGGTACCTGATGGCGCGCGCAGAAAAACAGCGTACGCGTGATATCCAGCGTGCAAGACAAGGATAATCCTCTTAAAATTAAGCAAGGTTGTATTCGGTTCCCTGCCGGTGGGGAACCGATTTCACGGAAGACGACATCTTGGGATTCTTTGCTAAAACCAGCCGTTCACATGCCAGCTTAAACGTTCCTGCTCTGGTGCAGGTGGCGGCGCTCGCCATTATTTTGATTCGTTGTCTCGATCTGCTGATGATCTTCAATCTGTTGGGTCTGCGCGGGCTCCTCGATTTTATTCATCGTAGCGTGCAAACCTGGAGTCTGACGTTGGTGTTTCTGGCGAGTCTGATGCTGGTGTTCGTTGAAATCTGGTGTGCGTTTTCCGTAGTAAAAGGGCGCAACTGGGCGCGCTGGCTCTATCTGTTGACGCAAATTATCGCCGCTGGCTATTTGTGGGCGGCGTCGTTGGGCTATGGCTACCCGGAATTGTTCAGCATCGCCGGAGAGTCAAAACGGGAAATATTCCGTTCGCTGGTGATGCAGAAAATGCCGGATATGCTGGTTCTGTTCCTGCTTTTTGTCCCGGCACACAGTCGACGGTTTTTCCGCTTCCAGTAACGGTGATACAATCGCCGCCCCTGAATTTCTGAAGGTCTTTGTATGCAGTGCGCACTTTATGACGCGGGTCGCTGTCGCTCATGTCAGTGGATTGAACAGCCGGTAAACGATCAACTCGCCGCTAAAATGAACGATCTCCACACGTTGCTGGCCGGGCAGACGGTAGAGGCGTGGTGCGCACCCGTCAGCGGGCCAGACCAGGGTTTTCGTAATAAAGCCAAAATGGTGGTCAGCGGCAGCGTGGAAAAACCGCTGCTGGGCATGCTGCATCGTGACGGCACGCCAGTTGACCTGACCGATTGCCCGCTGTATCCCGACTCTTTCGCGCCGGTTTTCGCCGCGCTCAAGCCGTTCATCGCGCGCGCCGGGCTGACGCCCTATAACGTCGCGCGTAAACGTGGCGAGCTGAAGTATCTGCTGCTCACCGAAAGTCAGCGCGATGGCGGCATGATGCTGCGTTTTGTGTTGCGCTCTGAAAGCAAGCTGGAACAGCTTCGCGCCGCGCTGCCCGCGTTACAGGCGCAGTTGCCGCAGTTGAAAGTCATCACCGCCAATATTCAGCCGGTACACATGGCAATTATGGAAGGCGAGCAGGAGATTTTCTTTACCGAACAGCAGGCGCTGGCGGAAACGTTTAATGGCGTGCCGCTGTGGATCCGTCCGCAAAGTTTCTTCCAGACTAACCCAACCGTTGCCAGCGCTTTGTACGCGACGGCGCGCGACTGGGTGCGTGCACTGCCGGTTACGCACATGTGGGATCTCTTCTGTGGTGTTGGCGGTTTTGGCCTGCACTGCGCGACGCCGGTGATGACCCTCACCGGTATCGAAATAGCCCCGGAAGCCATCGCCTGTGCAAAGCAGTCTGCGGCGGAACTGGGGCTCACCAGGCTTCAGTTTCAGGCGCTTGATTCCACGCAGTTTGCCACCGCGCAGGGTGACGTGCCTGAACTGGTGCTGGTTAATCCGCCACGCCGGGGCATCGGTAAAGCGCTCTGCGATTACTTAAGCCAGATGGCGCCGCCGTATATTATCTACTCCAGCTGTAACGCCCAGACGATGGCGAAAGATATAGCCAATCTGCCGGGCTACCGCATCGCGCGGGTTCAGCTATTCGACATGTTCCCCCATACTGCCCACTATGAAGTGCTTACGCTGCTGGTAAAAAGCGGAAGTTAAACAAAATGTGAACTTTTGCCGGGCGGAAATCAGGTAAGCTTTATCTCAGAAGAGTTGGAAAAGGCACTGATTGATGACGGCAAAACAGATCCTGCTGGTGGAAGACGATCGCGATATCGCCACGCTGCTGCAACTTAATCTTGAAGATGAAGGCTATACCATCGTCCATGAAGAGGACGGCGGCAGGGCGTTACAGCGCCTGGAGCAGACGCAATGGGATATGGTGATCCTCGATTTAATGCTGCCTAACGTCGATGGGCTGACAATTTGCCAGCGTATCCGCGAGCGCGGGCGCTATCTGCCGGTGATTATTATCAGCGCGCGCAGCAGCGAAACGGAGCGCATTCTGGGCCTTGAAACCGGGGCCGATGATTATCTGGCAAAACCTTTCTCGGTGCAGGAGCTGGTGGCGCGTATTAAAGCGCTGTTCCGTCGCCAGCAGGCAATGGGGCAGGATGTGCAGCAAACCAGCGGCACCATTGCCGCCCATGGGCTGGTGATCGACCCGCTGGCGCGCAGCGTGCGTTTGCGCGGTAATCTGGTCGATCTCACCCCGCGTGAATTCGATTTATTGTGGTTCTTCGCCCGCCATCCGGGGGAAACGTTCTCGCGCCTGGATCTGCTCGAGCAGGTGTGGGGCTATCAGCATGAAGGCTACGAACACACGGTGAATACACACATTAACCGCCTGCGCGTCAAAATCGAACATAACGCCGCTGAGCCGGAAATCATTCTGACCGTCTGGGGTAAAGGGTATCGTTTTGTTGGAGGCCCGGCATGAAAGCGAAACTAAGCCTGAGCCAGCGCTTAACGCTACTGTTTATTCTGCTGCTGGTATTGTGCGCGACCATCGCCGGGGCGGTGCAACTCTACAGCAGCATGCAGTTTGGTAACGCGATGGTGCAGCGGCTGTCGGCGAATCTGGCGCAACAAATTGTGCGTAGCGAGCCGCTGATGGATGCGCAGGGCAGGGTGGATCGCAACACGCTAAAACCGCTTTTTGACCGCCTGATGACTTTTAACCCCAGCGTGGAGCTCTATGTTATCTCGCCCGATGGCGAGATTCTGGCCGATGCCGCACCGCCAGGGCATATCAAGCGCCAGCGCGTCGCGCTCGCTCCGGTAGAACAGTTCCTGAATCAGGCTGCGATGCCGGTGTATGGCGACGACCCGCGCAGTGCTGATAAGCATAAAGTCTTTAGCGCCGCACCGCTCCGTCAGGACGGTGAACTGCGTGGGTATCTCTACATTATTTTGCAGGGTGAAGAACTCAACGCCCTGGCAGAAAATGCCTGGCATAAAACACTGTGGAGCACGCTGCTTTGGGCGCTGTTGTTAGTCGCGGCCGTTGGGGTACTGGTGGCGGTGCTGGTACGTCAGTGGGTGACGCGCCCGGTGAATGCCTTAACGCGCGAAGCCAGCCGCATCGATCAGGACAGTATTAGCGCGATTAAACATCTGGCCGCCCAGCAGACGGTCGATGAGCCGGGCGATGAAGTGGCGTTGCTGCGCAATACGTTTATCGAGCTGGCGCGCAAAATAGCCTCGCAGTGGGATGCACTGGCCGACAGCGATCGCCAGCGTCGCGAGTTTATCGCCAATATTTCCCATGACCTGCGCACGCCGCTTACGTCGCTATTGGGCTATCTCGAAACCCTTTCAATGAAAGCCGCTACGCTGACACCAGAGGAATCCCGGCATTATCTGGAAATCGCCCTGCGTCAGGGGCACAAAGTGCGTCACCTCTCGCAGGAATTGTTTGAGCTGGCCCGGCTGGAACATGGGGCAATTAAACCCCAGCGGGAGCGCTTTGCCCTGAGCGAACTGGTTTCCGATGTGGTGCAGAAATTCGATCTCTCCCTTGAGACGCGCAAAATCACCTTACAGACGGAGATCCCTGCACATTTACCGCTGATCAACGCCGATCTCTCGATGGTGGAGCGCGTGGTGACCAATTTGCTCGATAATGCGATTCGTCATACGCCGCCGGGGGGAACAATCCGCCTGAAGATCTGGCAGCAGGAGGAACGGTTACAGATGGAAGTAGCCGACAGCGGGCCGGGTATCGACGCAGCGGTGCGGGAACAGCTTTTTGTTCGCCCTTCGGCGCTCAGTCAGCAGGCGACGCGCGAGAAGCGTGGTGGGTTAGGTTTGCTGATCGTCAAAAAAATGCTGGAGCTGCACGGTGGGGGAATCGGGCTGGAGGAATCGACGGGCGGGGCGTGTTTTCGTTTTTGGCTTCCGTGTGGGCGGTGATTACCGGATGGCGTAGCAGCCATCCGGCGAAGAGCACTTACTCAGGGAACCACTGATTGCTGATTTTCTGATAGGTACCATCAGCTTTAATCGCTTTCAGCGCGCCGTTCAGTTTTTCCAGCAGGGCTTTGTTATCCGGACGAACCGCGATGCCAAGGCCCGTGCCAAAGTATTGCGGATCGGTCACTTTCTCAGTTGCCGCACCCAGTTGCGGGTTGGTTTTCAGCCACTCGTTCACTACCGCGGTATCACCAAATACGCCATCGATACGGCCATTTTTCAGGTCGATAATCGCGTTCTGGTAGCTGTCATAGGCCACGGTTTTCACTTCAGGATGCTTATCCATCAGGTATTTCTGGTGGGTGGTGCCGTTTTCCATCCCGATGCGTTTGCCTTTCAGGTCAGCGAAGGTTTTATAGGTATCTTTCTTCGCGATCACCAGCGCAGAGTTAGCGTAGTATGGTTCGGTGAACGCCACCTGCTTGCTACGTTCCGGGGTGATATCCATTCCGGAAATCACGGCGTCATATTTTTTGAATTTTAGCGCCGGGATCAGGCTGTCAAACGCGTGGTTAGTGAAGGTGCACTCTGCCTGCATCTGTTTGCACAACGCTTTCGCAAGATCGATATCAAAGCCGACAATCTGATTGCTGGCATCCATCGACTCAAACGGTGGGTAGGTTGCGGAAACACCAAAGTTGATTTTATCTGCGGCGCTGGCGCCAGCGGCGAAGGTGGCAAGTAATGCGGCCAGAACTAACTTTTTCATCGGTAAGGCTCCCGTCTGTCAAAATTAAAAGATGCTGCCCTGCGTGTGGCATGAATATATCCTGCCTGTTTATGAATTTATATGCAACAAAAATGCTTTTTTATTTTATTGGTTATAAAAAAAAGCGGACAACTTATCAGGTTGTCCGCTCTATGATTGTGCCTTTATGCAATCACCGTCATCAGTTTCTGCGCTCGAATACTAGCGCTTTACGCTCTATCAGACGCATCAGCAGCGTCAACAGACCGTTGACGATAAGATAGACAACGCCCGCCGCGCCAAAGACCATTACATCGTAGGTGCGGCCATAGAGCAACTGACCGTGGCCCATCACTTCCATCAGCGTGATGGTATAGGCCAGAGACGTACTTTTGAAGACCAGCACCACTTCGTTCGAGTAGGAAGAGAGGGCACGTTTCAGCGCGTACGGCAGCAGAATGGCCAGCGTATCTTTCTTACTCATTCCCAGCGCGCTACAGGATTGCCACTGCCCATCAGGAATGGCGCGAATCGCCCCGTAGAACAACTGTGTGGTATACGCGGCGCTGTTCAGCGACAGGGCGATTAACGCGCACAGCCACGGTTCAGAGAGCAAATGCCACAGGGCCGGATAATCCTGCAACGACGGGAACTGGCCCGGGCCGTAGTAAATCAGGAAGATCTGCACCAGCAGCGGCGTGCCGGTAAACAGCGTGATATAACCGCGCACAATCCAGACCAGCAACGGTGTTTTCAGCGTCAGAATGATTGTAAAGATCAGCGACAGGATCAGCGCCACCGCAATTGACGCTACGGTCAGCGTCAGGCTGGTATGCAGCCCTTTCATCAGTTCCGGTAAATACTCGAGCATTAGCCTGGTCTCCGTTCGAAGCGAGTGGTACGCAGGTCAATGCGTTTGAGGATGTACTGGCTGAGCAGAGTGATCACCAGATAAATCGCCGCCGCAACGATGTACCAGGTAAACGGCTCCTGCGTACGCGTGGCGATACTTTTGGTTTGCAGCATTAAATCGTTCACGCTAATCAGCGACACCAGCGCGGTATCTTTCAGCAGCACCAGCCACTGGTTACCGAGCCCCGGCAGCGCATGACGCCACATCTGCGGCATCACCAGACGGAAGAAAATGGCTGTTTTCGACAGCCCCAGCGCCTGGCCTGATTCCCATTGACCAATCGGCACCGCTTTCAGCGCACCGCGCAGGGTTTGCGAGGCATAGGCTGCATAAAGCAGCGACAACGCAATCACGCCGCACAGGAACGGGCTAACATCGAAATTTTCGATCTGCATCTGCACCGGAATTTGCACCACGCCAAGGTTAAGCGTGAAGCCATCCGAGAGCATCAGCAGTAGCTGTGAGGAACCGAAATAGATAAACAGAACCACCAGAATCTCCGGCAGCCCACGCAAAATGGTCACGATAGCGGAGCCCACCCACGCCACAGGACGCCATTTTGCTGACTCCCATACCGCGAAGAACATCGCCAGCGCCAGCCCAATGACCAGTGCACAAACGGCAAGGCCGACGGTCATCCCGGCGGCGCTTGCTAACGGAAAAAATTCGTTCATCAGATCTTACTTCTGGAACCATTTGCTGTAGATGGTTTGATAAGTGCCATCTTTTTTCACTTTTTCCAGGGCTGCGTTGAATTTCTGCTGCAGCTCGGTGTTGCCCTGACGAACGGCAATGCCAAGTCCGGTGCCGAAGTAGTCTTTATCCGTCACTTTATCACCGATAGCCGCCAGTTTGTCGTTGGCTTTCAGCCACTCGTTTACGACGGCAGAGTCACCGAAGACCGCATCAATACGACCGTTTTGCAGATCAAGCTTCGCATTCTGATAGCTGTCGTACGGCACGGTGGTGATTTCCGGATGTTTATCCATGATGAATTTCTGGTGAGTGGTGCCATTCTGCACGCCCACTTTCTTGCCTTTCAGCGCATCAATGCTGGCGACTTTACCCTGCTGGCCGATAAACAGCGCCGAGTTGTCGTAATACGGGGTGGTAAAGAGAACTTGTTTTTCACGTTCTGGCGTGATGTCCATCCCAGCCATGACCGCGTCAACGCGGCGGAATTTCAGGCTTGGGATCAGGCTGTCGAAGGACTGGTTGGAGAAAGTGCAGGTAGCATCGATCTCTTTACACAGCGCATTCGCCAGGTCGACGTCAAAACCAACAATCTTGTTGTTTGCATCCATCGATTCGAACGGAGGGTAGGACGCTTCGGTCGCGAAACGGATAGTCTGAGCTGCGCCAGCAGAGAGGCTTACGCTTGCGAGCAGTGCGGCAATCAGTACTTTTTTCATGGTCATTGTCCCGGGTCTCTTTAGTGAGAAAGGTAATTCTTAAACGCTTCAGTCTGTGGTTGGGCAAAGCAGCTGTTATCGCCCTGTTCGACGATATGGCCGTTTTCCATGTACACCACGCGGCTGGCGGTTTTACGCGCCACTTCCACTTCGTGGGTGACGATCACCTGTGTAATGTTGGTTTCCGCCAGTTCGCGAATGATGCTGACGATCTGGGCGGTGATTTCCGGGTCGAGAGCCGCGGTCGGTTCATCAAACAGCAGAACCTGCGGTTCCATCATCAGCGCACGGGCAATCGCCACACGCTGTTGCTGACCACCCGAAAGGTGCAGCGGATAACGATCGCTGTAAGGCTTCAGGCGTAAACGCTCGAGAAGTTTCTCGGCGCGTGCCATCGCGCTTTCTTTACTCAGGCCCAGCACGCGGCAGGGCGCTTCAATCAGGTTTTGCACGACGGTGAGATGCGGCCAGAGGTTGTACTGCTGGAACACCATGCCGACGTTTTGGCGCAGTTCGCGAATGGCTTTATCCGACGGCGCTTTGGCGAAATCAAAATGATTACCGGCGATGTTCAGCGTGCCGGAGCGCGGCATCTCAAGGAGATTCAGCACGCGCAGCAGCGAGCTCTTACCCGCGCCGCTTGGCCCCAGCAGCACCAGCGTTTCACCCTGCGGGCACTCAAGCGTGATGTCGAACAGCGCCTGGTGTGCGCCGTAGAAGCAGTTAATGCCGTTTAATTTAATGCTCATCGATACTCGTCAAGATGCGTTAGCTGTAGGTACTTACCCTGAACGTTCGTTCAGCGGCTCACTCAGTTGCTGCGGTATCCAAAGGCTTAGGCAGAATAACCTTCTGCTCAACCCGGCTTTGCCCGCTCATTATGTAACGAAAATGTTGCTATATTCTCGAAGGTTTTCAGCAATTGAGGCCGCAAATAGTACCTTTGACAGAATAGTTATGCAATATTTGTGCGTTAAAACTTAAATATAAACCAGCGTTACACTTAAAGTTAGCACAAAATGTTGGGTGGGCGAGGCGGGAGGCAGAAATGTCGGCATTCCTCACGGAATGCCAGACAATTTACCCAAGTGATGATTGATGCCCGGGAAGGTTAGCGTTTTTCAAGCGACTGGCGCAGCGTTCCGGCTGGCGCGTGCACGCTGCCGCCAAGGTAACGCACATCATCAACCGCCCAGCACTGGCCTTCGCGGATCATCAGCACCTCGTCCTGCCAGCTTTGTGTGCCCTGTTTGAGGCTGACGCGCAGAGGAATATTGCGCGCATCGGTATTCGGAATGGTGGAAGCGCTGGCGACGGTAGCACTGTCTGCCGGCGTGGTGCGGCTGGAGAACGGATCGGACTGCAACAGGGCGCTGTGGCTGGCATCGCTGCGGCTGTCATTGAGCAATTTCGCCAGATCGTCGCTCAGGTACGGGCGAAGCGCCGTAAGGTCATTATTGCGATGCTGAATGCGATAATCGTAAAACTTTTGTGCCACGGCGTCCGGCCCGCCTTCCACGCAGGGCCCGCTTCGTGTACCGATATCTTTAAAGGCTGGCGTCACAGTAGTACAGGCGCTCAGCAGCATGACGCCAGGGAGGAGGAGTGCAAGAGTGGAGTAGCGCATAATTTTTCCTTTTAAGCAGCTCAACACATCCTCCTTCAAACGTGTCGTTTGTCCGATGCAGTCTGAAGGATTTGTGTATACGATTATGATGTTTACACTAAATCCTTCAAGTTACATCAAGGCGGCAAGGGAGTGAATCCCCGGGAGCTTACATGAGTAAGTGACCGGGGTGAACGGCCGCAGCCAACGCAGAGGTAGCGTGAAGGATGACGTGTATAATCCCTTTCCAAGCATAGCGTATCAGCCCGATAATGGCAGTGCGTGATTGACGCTAAGGCATTGAACGTTAAAAGAAGGAGTACAACGATGCAATTCTCAACCACCCCGACGCTGGAAGGCCAGACCATTGTGGAATATTGCGGCGTGGTCACCGGTGAGGCGATTCTCGGTGCCAATATCTTCCGCGATTTCTTCGCCGGCATTCGCGACATTGTGGGCGGTCGTTCCGGTGCCTATGAAAAAGAGCTGCGTAAAGCGCGTGAAATCGCCTTTCAGGAGCTCGGTGAGCAAGCAAAAGCGCTGGGCGCTGACGCTGTGGTGGGTATCGACATTGATTATGAAACCGTCGGCAAAGATAGCAGTATGTTAATGGTGAGCGTCAGCGGCACGGCGGTGAAAACGCGCCGATGAAACGCTTCCTGACGCTGGCTTTACTCGCGGGGCTGCTGGTGGGCTGTGCGGGCGAAAAGGGCGTAATAGATAAAACCGGGTATCAGCTTGATACCCGCCATCCGGCGCAGGCTGCGTATCCGCGCGTAAAAGTGCTGGTTATCCACTATACGGCGGACGATTTCGATGTCTCGCTGGCGACACTCACCGATAAACATGTCAGCTCGCATTATCTCATTCCTGACGTGCCGCCCATGCACAACGGGAAACCGCGCATCTGGCAGTTAGTGCCGGAAGATAAACTGGCCTGGCATGCCGGTATTAGCTTCTGGCGCGGAGCGACGCGGATAAACGACACTTCTGTCGGCATTGAGCTTGAGAATCGTGGCTGGCAGAAAACGGGGAACGTAAAACATTTTGCGCCGTTCTCGCCGTCACAGATAGAGGCGTTGATCCCGCTGGCGAAAGATATCATTGCCCGTTACGACATCCAGCCGCAGAACGTGGTGGCGCATGCGGATATCGCCCCGCAGCGCAAAGACGATCCCGGGCCGCTCTTCCCATGGCAGCAGATTGCTGCGCAGGGCATTGGCGCCTGGCCAGATGCGCAACGGGTCGCGTTTTACCTGAACGGACGCCCGCCATATCAGCCTGTGGATACTGCCGGGTTACTCGATCTGTTGTCGCGTTACGGTTACGAAGTGAAACCGGATATGACGCCCGCGCAGCAGAAAAGGGTGATTATGGCGTTCCAGATGCACTTCCGCCCGGCGTTATGGAACGGCATTGCGGATGCGCAAACTCAGGCGATAGCGGAAGCGTTGCTGGAGAAATATGGGCAGGGTTGATGGATTGCGCCGGGGGCGCTGCGCTTGCCCGGCCTACATTTTCACCGCTAGCGGTGCAGCTTCCCGTGATCTTCCAGCCACTCGGCGGTGCGCACGATACCTTCGTTCAGCGTCACAATCGGCGTATAACCCAGCTCTTCTTTCGCGCGGGTGATATCGAGCGTGAAATCAAAGTTCAGCTTTGACACGCCGTAGTGGGTGAGGGCGGGCTCTTTGGCGGATTTATTGCCAAAGCGCTCCATGCTGCGCGCAACCATATCCAGCATCGGGTACGGCACAGAACGGATCCGGCACTTGATATCCAGTTCATCAATTAAACGCTCGACGATGCTGCGCAGGGTGCGCGGTTCATCGTTGGTGATGTTATACGCGCGGCCAGAAGGCAGGTTGTCGCACTGTGGCTGGCTTGCCAGCCACATGGCATGCACTACGTTTTCGTAATAGGTCATATCGACCATCGCATGGCCGCCGCGCGGCAGCAGCACGCTGCCGTAATGGTGCATCATCTGCGCCAGACGCGGAATAAACACTTTATCATGCGGCCCGAAAATACTTTGCGGACGCAGAATGGTAAAGCGCGTGTTCGGGTTAGCCTGCGCCAGCAGTTGCACAACGTCTTCACCGGCGGCCTTGCTGCGGGCAAACTCGCAGGCAAAACGGTGTGGACGAAAATCTTCTTTGATATCGCGATGGTGGTGATAATCGAAATAGAGCGACGGGGAAGAGATATGAATAAAGTTGCGCACGCCCCAGGCCACGGCCCATTCGCCCAGACGGCGCGTGGCGCGCACGTTGGCGAGGTCAAACGCTTCCTGGGTTCCCCACGGAGAGGTAAAGCTGGAGCAGTGCCACAGCGTATCGACACCGGCGAGCATGACCTTCGCCTGAGAAGAAACCAGTTCCGTTAAATCGGCGTGGACGAACTCCGCACCCATCTTCTCCAGCAGTTTGCCCATCGCTTCATTGCGACCGCTCGCTCTGACGCTGATGCCCTTGTTGCGCAAATACTCGACGGCATTTCTGCCGAGCCCGCTGGTCGCGCCGGTAACCAGTACCTTCATATCGATCCACTGTGTAAAAAGAATTTCGTGCGCATTTTTCCGTGAATTTCACTCTCATGCAATGGGAAACTAAGAAGAAATGAGCTTATGCCTCTTTTTTGCCCGTGATTTCTTCTGCAAGCCTGGCAATTCGCCGCGCCATACCGCGAAAAATGAACAGATGCGCGGGGATCATTAACAGCCAGTAGAGTAATCCTGGCATACCGTGTGGATGCCACCAGGCGCGAACGTCAAGTTCACGATGGTCGCCTCTATCGACGAGAGTAAAACTGAGTCGCCCCAAACCCGGCGCTTTCATGCCAAACAGCAGTGAGAGTTGTTTCTCCGGCTCGACGATAATCACTTTCCAGCTATCGACACTGTCGCCCGTTTTCAGCCGCGCGTGCGCCGGGCGGCCTTTCGCCAGTTTATGCCCCACCAGCAAATCCATCGCGGCACGCGTTTTCCACAGAATATTGCCAAAGAAATAGCCTTCGCGACCGCCCAGTCGATTCACCACCTGCCACAGTGCCGCCAGGCTTGCCGGGGTTTTTACCGTATAACCCGCCTGTTTGGCGAAATAGCCGTACTCGGGGCGCCAGCGGGCAAACGCGTGTTCGTCGTAGCCCCAGTCGCTGGAGTTCACCAGCTTCTTTTCCTCTTCCAGCGTCTGGCGTACGGCTTCATCAAACGTAATCAATTTTTGCGGGATCAGCGCGCGCAGTTCGCGATCGTCAGCCAGAAGATCGTGCTTTAAGCCCTGGATCAGCGCTTTTGCAATTGTCGGTGGCACAGAGGTGATCACATTTAAGAACCACACCGAGATCCAGCTTGTCGGGAAAGGGATAGGGATCAAGGGGCGATGTCGACCGCTCACCGCCATAAAGTGCTCAAACTGCTGTTGATAGGTAAGTTCTTCCGGGCCCGCTGCTTCAAAGACGCGATGCTCTGAGGCTGGATATTCCAGCAGCCCCGCCAGATACACCAGCAGGTTTTCGAGGGCAATTGGCGTGGTGCGCGATCGCACCCAGCGCGGCGGTGTGAGAACGGGCAGGTTGTAAACCATATCGCGCATCACTTCGAAAGCGGCAGATCCCGCACCGACAATGATCCCCGCCCGCAGTTCGGTAAGCGGAATGCCCGCTTCCCGCAGAATATCGCCGGTGGCCTGACGGGCGCGCAGGTGTTCCGATTGTTCATGTGCGGGTGCCTGCAATGAGCTTAAAAAGATAATCTGTTTGACCGGAACCTGGCGAAGCGCATCGCGCACATTCAGCGCCACCTGCCGTTCATGGGCGAGAAAATCGCGGCTCTCACCCATGCCATGCACCAGATAATAGAGCGTCTCTACGCCTTCAAGCAGGGCGGGGAGGGAAACCGGCCACTCAAGATCGAGTGAATGACAGGTTACGCCGGGAAGCTGCTGTTTTTCCAGACGGTCAATGTGCCGCGCCGCAGCCCGCACGGTATGTCCGCGCGCGCTCAGTTCCGCCACCAGATGCTGGCCGATGTACCCACTGGCACCGAGGACTAAAACGGTATGCGGCACGTCACTCTCCTTATTTGGCTAAAAACGATTTCCAGTGGCTGACGACGTCGCTGAGCTGCTCGCGGCTGACGTCCAGATGCGTCACCAGACGCACTACCGGCGAGGCGTTGATCAGCACATCACGTTCACGCATAAATGCGCCCAGCGCGGCAGCCTGCTCATCACCTACGCGGACAAACAGCATATTGGTGTCGTGGCGCATCACGTCCGCGCCGATTTCCCGCAGTTGTGTTGCCAGCCAGGCAGCATTGTCGTGATCATCCTGCAAACGCGCGACGTTGTTTTTTAACGCATAGAGCCCGGCGGCTGCCAGAATCCCGGCCTGACGCATTCCGCCGCCGGTCATTTTGCGCCAGCGTGTCGCGCGCTTGATGTAATCATGACTGCCGACGAGCAAAGAACCGACAGGCGTGCCGAGACCTTTAGAGAGGCAAATGGTGAACGAATCACAATATTGCGCGATCTCTTTCAGTTCACAGCCATACTCCACCACGGCGTTGAAAATGCGCGCGCCATCGACATGCAGCCCCAGCTTGCGCTCGCGGGTGAATTCCCACGCCTGACGGATATAGTCTCGCGGCAACACTTTGCCGTTATGGGTGTTTTCAATGCTCAGCAGTTTGGTACGCGCAAAGTGAATATCGTCAGCTTTAATTTTAGCCGCGACTCTATCGAGCGGCAGCGTGCCGTCCACAGCTGCGTCAATCGGCTGCGGCTGAATACTGCCCAGCACCGCAGCCCCGCCCGCTTCATACAGATAATTATGCGCACCCTGGCCGACGATATACTCCTCGCCGCGTTCACAGTGGCTTAAGAGGGCAACCAGGTTGGCCTGGGTGCCAGTGGGTAAAAAGAGGGCGGCGTCTTTACCGGCAAGGCTGGCAGCGTAGCGCTGGAGCTCGTTGACGGTAGGATCGTCGCCATAAACGTCATCCCCAACCGGGGCGGCCATCATCTCTTCGAGCATGGCGCGACTCGGTCGGGTAACGGTATCACTGCGTAAATCGATCATGACATTTCCTTGTAACCGGGGAGAATGTCAGATGTTTTACCTTAGCCAGTTGGTTTTCGCCAGTTCCATCACTTCATCGCCGCGCCCGTTAATGATGGCGCGAAGCATATAGAGGCTGAACCCTTTGGCCTGCTCCAGTTTGATTTGCGGTGGCATCGCCAGCTCTTCTTTGGCGACCACCACATCCACCAGCACCGGGCCGTCAATACTGAAGGCTTTTTGAATGGCCTCATCGACGTCAGCGGACTTCTCTACGCGGATCCCTGTGATGCCGCACGCTTCGGCAATCCGCGCGAAGTTGGTGTCGTGCAGGTCGGTGCCGTCCGTCAGATAACCCCCGGCTTTCATCTCCATCGCCACAAAGCCCAGTACGCTGTTGTTAAAGACGAAGATTTTCAGCGGCAGTTTCATCTGCACAACCGAGAGAAAATCCCCCATCAGCATGCTGAAGCCGCCGTCACCGCACATTGCCACCACCTGGCGACCTGGGTGTGTTGCCTGTGCGCCCAGCGCCTGGGGCATAGCGTTGGCCATCGAGCCATGGTTAAACGAACCGAGCAGACGGCGCTTACCGTTCATTTTCAAATAACGCGCGGCCCAAACGGTTGGCGTGCCGACATCGCAGGTGAAGATGGCATCATCAGCAGCAAAATGGCTGATTTGTTGCGCCAGATATTGCGGGTGAATGGCTTTATCGCTGGGTTTGGCGAGATCATCGAGCCCTTTACGCGCATCGCGGTAGTGCTCAAGCGCTTTATCGAGGAAGCGACGGTCGCTCTTCTCTTCCAGCTTCGGCAGCAGGGCGCGGAGCGTTGATTTGATATCGCCGACCAGCGCCATATCAACCTTACTGTGCGCGCCAATACTGGCGGGGTTGATATCAATCTGGATGATTTTGGCATCCGTTGGGTAGAACGGGCGATATGGGAACTGTGTGCCGAGCAGGATTAGCGTATCGGCGTTCATCATCGCGTGGAAGCCCGACGAGAAGCCAATCAGCCCGGTCATGCCCACATCGTAAGGGTTGTCGTATTCGACGTGTTCTTTGCCGCGCAGGGCATGAACAATCGGTGCTTTCAGTTTAGCGGCAAATTCCACCAGCTCTTTATGCGCCCCGGCACAGCCGCTGCCGCACAGGAAGGCGATGTTGCTGGAGTAGCGCAACAGTTGCGCCAGTTTATCAAGTTCCTCTTCGGCGGGCGTCACCACCGGAAGCGGGGCGTGGTACCAGTGGCTGCTGGCGCTTTCCGGCGCGGCTTTCAGCGCCACGTCGCCTGGAAGCACAACCACCGATACGCCGCGATTGAGCACTGCTTTGCGCATGGCAATCGCCAGCACCTGCGGAATTTGTTCGGGTGACGAAACCAGTTCGCAGTAATGACTGCATTCGCGGAACAACTCCTGCGGGTGCGTTTCCTGGAAATAGCCGCTACCGATTTCGCTCGACGGAATATGGGCGGCTATTGCCAGCACCGGCACGTGGTTGCGATGGCAATCAAACAAGCCGTTGATTAAATGCAGGTTACCTGGCCCGCACGAGCCCGCACAGACGGCAAGTTCACCGGTGAGCTGTGCTTCTGCGCCTGCGGCAAAAGCGGCCACTTCTTCGTGGCGCGTGGGCATCCAGTCAATGGTGCCCATTCTGTTGAGGCTGTCACTCAGGCCATTTAACGAGTCTCCGGTGACGCCCCAGATGCGTTTAACGCCAGCTTGTTCAAGGGTTTTAGCGATATAAGCGGCAACGGTTTGCTTCATGGTTTTCCATCTCCTGAAATGTGATATCGCTAACAAGTTTAGTCGAAGATAACGGTTGTGCTTTTTATTTTCCCTTTGATTTGTATGGTTTTATGTCAATGCATAAAAAAACGGTCATCGTTTCCGATGACCGTTTCGGTTTTGGTTGTTTCAGGCGTTTATGCCAGCACTAAATCACCCTGCGGATGGCAGGAGCACGCCAGTACGTAGCCGTCGGCGATTTCCTGCTCGCTTAGCGTCATGGTGCTGGTGACGGTGTAATCGCCAGACACCACTTTGGTTTTGCAGCAACCGCACACGCCTGCACGACAAGCGGCCTGAACCGGCACTTTGTTGCTTTCCATCGCCTCCAGCAGCGTTGTGCCTACCGGGCCGTAGAATTCCTGCGCCGGTTGCAGTTTGGTAAATTTCAATCCGCTGTTAACGGCGTCGGCCACCGGGGTAAAGAATTTCTCTTTAAAGAAGCGAGTTACGCCGAGCGCTTTCACTTCTTTCTCCACCATGTCCATGTACGGCGCGGGGCCGCAGGTCATCACGGTGCGCGCGGCAATATCAGGCACGCTTTGCAGCAGCTCGCGGCTTAAACGGCCAGAGACAAAACCGTGGGTGGCGTTGTTTTCTGCGACCAGCGTGACCGGATAGTTGCGCCATTCGTCAGCGAAAATCACATCCTGCGGTGAGCGAATGTTGAAGATAACCTGCACGTCAGCCTGCGGGCGATATTTTGCCAACCAGCGACGCATCGACATGATCGGCGTCACCCCGCAACCGGCTGCCAGCAGCAGGAAACGCTCGTTCGGCTCATTGTCACAGGTAAACTCGCCCATCGCATCAGACAGCCAGATGTAATCGCCGCGTTTGACATCGCGGGTCAGCCACTGAGAGCCCGCACCATCGTCGATACGACGAACGGTCAGCGTAATGTATTCGCTGACACCCGGCGTCGATGAGAGGGTATACGCGCGCAGGGTATCGGCAGAGTTACCCACGCTCACCAGCGCATGCTGGCCAGGGCGGTATGGATAGTAGTCGTGACACAGCAGTGACAGCGTCCACACATCCGGCGTTTCCTGATGGATGTGGTGTACCTGCATCCGCCACGGACATTGAGGGGTTGGCATTGTCATCGTTTACTCCTTACGCGCTCAGCAACTGCTTCATGTCTTCCTCAACGGTGGTCACGGAACGCAGACCAAATTTCTCGTTGAGGATTGCCAGCAGATCCGGGGTGAAGAAGCCCGGCGCAGTTGGCCCGGTGACGATGTTTTTCACACCGAGGGACAGCAGAGTCAGCAGGATAACGATCGCTTTTTGCTCGAACCAGGAGAGCACCAGAGAGAGCGGCAGGTCGTTAACACCACAGCCCAGTTTTTCTGCCAGCGTCACCGCCAGAATAATCGCGGAGTACGCATCGTTACACTGACCGGCATCCACCAGACGCGGCAGGCCTTCGATATCGCCGAAGTCCAGTTTGTTGAAACGGTATTTACCGCAGGCCAGGGTCAGGATCAGGCAATCGTCCGGCACGCTGGTGGCGAAATCGGTGAAGTAGTTACGTTCACCACGCGCACCGTCGCAACCGCCGACCAGGAAGATGTGACGCAGTTTTTCGCGGCTGACCAGATCAATCAGGGTATCCGCTGCGCCCAGCAGTGTCTGACGGCCAAAACCAACGGTGATCAGATGCGGGATTTCGCTGTACGGGAAGCCCGCCATTTGCTGCGCCTGCGCGATAACCGGGCCGAAGTTGTCGCCTTCGAGGTGGCTCACGCCCGGCCAGCCGACAATGCTGCGGGTCCAGATACGGTCGTCGTATGCGCCAACGGTCGGGTCGATGATGCAGTTTGAGGTCATCACGATAGGGCCCGGGAAGCGGGCGAATTCAACCTGCTGGTTCTGCCAGCCGCTACCGTAGTTGCCGACCAGATGTTTGAATTTACGCAGTTCCGGGTAACCGTGTGCCGGCAGCATTTCACCGTGGGTATAGACGTTAACGCCGGTGCCTTCGGTTTGTTCCAGTAAGTTGTAGAGATCTTTCAGGTCGTGACCGGAAATCAGAATACATTTCCCTTCGGTTGCTTTCACGTTCACCTGAGTCGGCGTCGGGTGACCATATTTGGTGGTTTCACCGGCATCCAGAATACTCATTACTTTGAAGTTCATCTGGCCGATTTCCATTGAGCACTCCAGCAGAGCATTCATATCGGAAGGCCAGGTGCCCAGCCACGCCATGATTTTGTGATACTGCGCGTAGATGTCGTTATCGTACTGACCGAGAACGTGCGCGTGCTCCATATAAGCGGCCGCGCCTTTCAGGCCGTACAGGCACAGCAGACGCAGGCCGAGGATGTTCTCGCCAATCGCTGCTTTGTCTTTATTCGGGGTAAATTCAGCGGCCTGCTGCTGCAGTGCGCCTAAATCATCGCTAACCAGTTGCAGGTCGGCCATCGGGTTATTCACGTTCGCGCGGGCATCAACGGCCAGGCATTGGGTTTTCAATGCTTCACGCAGGGCGATAGCGTCACGCGCGTAGCTAACGATACGCGGAGAATCGAAGTTGACGTTGGTCAGCGTAGAGAAAAATGCACGTGGCGCAAAGTTATCAATCGCATGATCGATAATGCCGTATTCACGCGCTTTCACCGCCCAGGCGGAGAGCCCTTGCAGAGCGGCAATCAACAGATCCTGAAGATCGGATGTTTCGGCGGTTTTACCGCACATCCCCTGCGAGTACGCGCAGCCGTTTCCTGCCGGAGTACGGATGGTTTGTTCACATTGCACACAGAACATGGTCATACCTTTTAAAGTTATATTTAATATACATGTTTAAGGGTAAGCCTGTGCCATGTGCTTGAAAAGCGGTTTTTATGGCTAGTTAAAGGGAGGTTGATTTAGCGCAATTTTGGCGGCAGCGAAGGCTACCGCCATGGG
The DNA here is from genome assembly GCA_003315335.1 of Pseudocitrobacter faecalis. GTDB lineage: Bacteria > Pseudomonadota > Gammaproteobacteria > Enterobacterales > Enterobacteriaceae > Pseudocitrobacter > Pseudocitrobacter faecalis. Next base: position 138,750 of record QNRL01000002.1, on the reverse strand, counting down.
GGTAATCAGGCGGTGAAAAAGGCCATTAGCAGGGGAACCAACAGGCTCAATACAAAACCGTGAACGATGGCCGGTGGCACCATCTCCACGCCGCCGGAGCGCTGAAGAACGGGCAGGGTGAAATCCATCGACGTGGCACCGCACAAACCCAGTGCCGTAGAACGGCTGCGCTGCACCAGCGCCGGAATCAGCATAATGGCAATGAGTTCGCGCGCCAGATCGTTAAAGAAAGTGGCGCTGCCAATCACCGGGCCAAAAGCATCGGTGGTCATGATGCCGGAAAGGGAGTACCAGCCGAACCCGGACGCCATCGCCAGTCCGGTTTTTAATGGCAGTCCGAGGAGCAGGGAATTAATCGCTCCGCCAATTAACGAACTTGCCATCACCACCACGGAAATAATCATCCCACGGCGATTGAGTACAATCTGTTTTAGCGTCATGCCGCTGTTGCGCAGCTGAATACCCACAAGGAATAAAAGGAAAATAAGCGTATATTCGCTGGCGGCAGTCGCGTGTTGTAAAAATGAGAGGCCAGTTAAACCCAGGACAAAACCACCGACCACCACAAAGCACAGTTTTAATGATTCCAGCGCCATTGCCAGGCGCGAAGGCAATTTTTCCTGCTGATGATGATGACGCCAGGGCAGAGATTTTTCGAGCCAGAAAAGTGCTGCAATATTACACAGCAAAATAACCACAATACTGATAGAGGAATAGTAGAAAATAGCCAACAGATTGCTGGCCAGATTATCAAGAAATGCCAGGCTCACGCCCATCAAAAAGAGGATCACGTAAACAATCCAGCTAAGCAGTCGATTAATCAGCTGAAGCGTGGGGCGATGGGTGAGGGGGATCAGGTAACCCAGAATCAGGGGTACGAGAATGATTAGCAGTCCCGACAACATGAGCGGCGTATTCCTTGCAGTGTGTATTGAGCGGCAATGACACTACCCAAATTGGCATGAAATATCAAACCTGCTCGGTGGCGCAGCGCCATCCGACACAAAAAAGCCCGCTTAGCGGGCTTTGAGACTGATAACAAACGTAACATTGCCTGATGCGCTATGCTTATCAGGCCTACAAAGTTTCTGCAATATATTGAATTTGCACTATTTTGTAGGCCGGATAAGGTGTTTACGCCGCATCCGGCAAGAACAAAGCGTAAATTAGTCGCGTTTTTCCAGCAGAGTACGGTAGATGAGGCCACCGAGGATACCGCCGATAATCGGCATAACCCAGAACAGCCACAGCTGCTGCAGTGCCCAGCCGCCCTGGAAGATAGCGACCGCGGTGCTACGCGCCGGGTTAACAGACGTATTGGTAACCGGGATGCTGATCAGGTGGATAAGGGTAAGCGCCAGACCGATAGCGATCGGTGCAAAACCTGCCGGAGCGTGTTTGTCGGTCGCGCCGTGGATAACCAGCAGGAAGCCACAGGTCAGCACGATTTCAATGACGATAGCGGAAAGCATAGAGAAGCCGCCCGGTGAATGTTCGCCATAGCCGTTAGACGCGAAGCCGCTGGCTGCCGCATCGAAGCCTGCTTTACCGCTGGCAACCAGATACAGCACTGCCGCTGCGACGATACCGCCAATAACCTGAGCGACGATATAACCGATAACATCTTTCGCCGGGAAACGACCGCCCGCCCACAGGCCCAGTGTCACAGCCGGGTTAAAATGACCGCCGGAGATGTGACCGACAGCGAACGCCATGGTCAGTACGGTCAGACCGAATGCCAGCGCCACGCCCGCGAAACCGATACCCAGTTCCGGGAATGCCGCAGCCAGAACGGCGCTACCGCAACCACCAAACACCAGCCAGAAAGTACCGAAGAACTCTGCAGCTAATTTTCTAAACATAACCACCTCAATAAAAAAGCACGTACAGGATGAGTAAATTCTCTCTGTACATTATTTATCGTCAGAAAGGGGTGACGACACAATTTATACCCACGGCATAACCGCTGGCAGGGTAAGTGAACAAAATCACCGCAATGCCAACAGAATAAAGCTGAGTATAGAAGTCGTTATTTTAAAAACGTTGTCATCCCTTCACCAGTTAAATTTATACGTTAAATTTGATGTAAGGCAATGTGATGTTATTCCTTAAACAATCTGGTTGGTTAAATAGAGTGTAGTGCATTCTTTTAAGAATATTCATTGGTAGCATTATCTGTTGGTTATTCCATTTTTGTGCTAATGGCAAACAGCTTCATCTCATCCCTGAGCTGTCCGGATTCGTATCAATGCCGCACTCTCTTAACGGCTTGACGCAACTTGAATGTTTTTGCGTATATACTGCCGATAACAGAAGGAAAAGGCGGTAGCTAAACGGAGGGGACATGCTTCTTGAACGCGTAGAAATTGTCGGTTTTCGTGGCATTAATCGATTGTCATTAATGCTGGAGCAAAACAACGTCCTGATTGGCGAGAACGCCTGGGGCAAATCGAGCCTGCTGGACGCGTTAACCCTGCTGTTATCTCCTCGTGATGAGCTCTATCACTTTGTACGCAACGATTTTTGGTTCCCGCCGGGTGATGTGAAGGGGCGTGAGCACCATCTGCATATTATTCTGACCTTCCGCGAATCTGAGCCAGGGCGGTACCGCGGGCGGCGCTATCGTCCCCTGGCCGATTGCTGGTCGCGCGGGGAAGATGGTTATCATCGTCTGTTTTACCGTCTGGAAGGTGAGCTGGGCGCAGATGACAGCGTCATGACCCTGCGCAGCTTTATCGACAGCAACGGGCATGCGCTGGAACTGGACGATATCGACGCGATGGCGCGTCATTTGATCCGCCTGATGCCCGTGCTCCGCCTGCGCGACGCGCGCTTTATGCGCCGCATTCGCAACGGCACCGTGCCCAACACGCCAGACGTCGAAGTGACCGCACAACAGCTTGATTTTCTCTCCCGCGAGCTGGTTTCCAGCCCGCAAAATCTGAGCGATGCGCAGATTCGTCAGGGGCTGTCGGCGATGGTGCAACTGCTGGAACACTACTTCTCTGAACAAGGCTCAGATGAAGCGCGTCATCGCCTGATGCGTCAACGTTCCCACGATGAACAGCGCAGCTGGCGTTATCTCGATATCATCAACCGCATGATTGATAAACCCGGCGCGCGCAGCCACCGGATGATCCTTCTTGCGCTCTTTTCTACGTTGTTGCAGGCAAAAGGTACTGTTCGCCTTGATAAAGACGCCCGACCGTTGCTGCTAATTGAAGACCCGGAAACGCGACTACACCCGATTATGCTGTCCGTCGCGTGGAATTTACTCAATCTGCTGCCGCTTCAGCGCGTGACCACCACCAATTCTGGTGAGCTGTTATCGCTGACGCCGATGGAGCACGTTTGTCGTCTGGTGCGTGAATCCTCGCGCGTGGCGGCGTGGCGTTTAGGGCCGGGCGGCATGAACCCCGACGACAGCCGCCGCATTTCGTTCCACATTCGCTTCAATCGCGCGTCGTCGTTGTTTGCTCGCTGTTGGCTGCTGGTGGAGGGCGAAACCGAAACCTGGGTCATTAATGAACTGGCGCGCCAGTGTGGACATCATTTTGACGCCGAAGGGGTAAAAGTCATCGAGTTTGCCCAGTCCGGCCTGAAGCCACTGATTAAATTTGCCCGGAGAATGGGAATTGAGTGGCACGTGCTGGTGGATGGCGATGAGGCAGGTAAGAAATACGCCGCGACCGTGCGCAGCCTGCTCAATAATGACAGAGAGCAGGAGCGTCACTACCTGACAGCACTTCCGGCGCTGGATATGGAACACTTTATGTACCGTCAGGGGTTCTCTGATGTCTACCATCGGGTGGCGCAACTGCCGGAGAATATTCCCATGAATATGCGCCGGGTAATAACGAAAGCGATTCATCGCTCCTCAAAACCCGATCTGGCCATTGAGGTGGCGATGGAAGCAGGGCGGCGCGGCGTGGACGCCGTACCGACGCTGCTGCGTAAAATGTTCTCGCGCGTTATCTGGCTGGCGCGCGGTAAAGCCGACTAAACATTGAAGCGCTGTTGGATCTGGCGGGTGATGCTGTCCAGCAGCGCGTAACGGCGGCGATATTCCGCGCGTTTTTTACTGGCGATATCCGCTTCGTCTTTACGGGCGACGGAGAGCGGTAGATGGTAATAACCGCGCTCATCATTCACGCCGCCAACGGCTTCCCAGAAATTGTCATAATCTGCGTGGATCTTTTTCTCTTTATCGCGATAACGCAGGCTGCGGTAGATATGCGCCTGATTGCTGACTGCCAGAATTTGCTCCATCTGCCAGCGCTGAGCAAAGCTGCATACCGCTTCCATCACCACGCGTTTTGGAAACAGGCCGTGACAGGCTTTGGTCGCCTGATGAATATCCTGCTGTGACTGCTCGGTTTTCCCGCCCTGCAAGCCGCCAATAAACAGTGTGCGTTTACCGTCATATTCGCAAATGGTAAAAGTGATTTCCGCCAGCATCTCATTACGCGCGTTACGCAGCAGAATCGTGCTTTCACCCTCTTTATCCAGCGAGATAACGGACGCAAAATGCAGGGTATAGATTTCGCCTTCTTTGCCTTCGATCTCAGCCAGCGGAATGCCTGCACAGGCGAAGTAACGCTGTAGCTCATCCGTGGTCAGCGCCTGGCGCAGCGTGCGGTAGTGATAGCGCAGCGCATCCAGCAACTGTTGGCGATCAAGATTAACGGCCAGATAAGGACGATGCAGGCGGACGGGCAGGCGCGGCTGAATTAACAGCAGGCGTTCGAGGTCGGGCCATTTTGCCATTTCTGCCATCCACTGGCGGGATAAACGCGGCATCCATAGCGAACGCAGCATAAACTTTCTACGAAAGCTGCGCTGATGCCAGAATTTACCGGGGCGCCACAGCCCGCTCCATAAGCAGAAGAACAGGCCAACGCTGGAGGTGGGCAGCGTCGGGTAATGGGAGTTTTCAGTGGTTTGCAACATATCAGCAATCCGCGTAATGGATGATGCGTTGATTTCACCACTGGCAAACTTAACCAATTCTCAATAACTCTGTTACCCTGTTCACCTTTACTTGTTTGTTTAGTAACGGTTGATGTTGATGCTCTCACTCTGGCTGAAACAACGAAAAATATCAGGATAGGTATGCGTATTAAGGGAAAAATAAAAAAACGATATGTGCTGCTCGCGGTGCTGGTCATCGCGGGGCTGATTGCTATTTGGCGCACGCTGAATGCGCCGTTACCGCATTATCAAACGTTGATTGTTCGCCCGGGCGAGCTGGAACAGAGCGTGCTGGCGACCGGTAAGCTTGATGCACTGCGTAAAGTTGACGTCGGTGCGCAGGTGAGCGGGCAGTTAAAAACGCTCTCCGTTGAGATTGGCGATAAAGTTAAAAAAGGGCAACTGCTGGGGGTGATTGACCCGGAGCAGGCCGAAAACCAGATTAAAGAAGTGGAAGCCACGCTGATGGAACTGCGCGCGCAACGCGCTCAGGCGGAAGCGGAACGTAAACTGGCGCAGGTGACGCTGGCGCGTCAACAGCAACTGGCGAAAACCCAGGCCATTTCACGCCAGGATCTGGATACCGCGACGACTGAGCTTGCTGTTAAACAGGCGCAAATCGGCACGATTGATGCCCAAATCAAACGTAATCAGGCCTCGCTCGATACGGCAAAAACCAACCTCGACTATACGCGGATCGTAGCACCAATGGCCGGGGAAGTGACGCAGATTACCACCCTGCAAGGGCAGACCGTGATCGCCGCACAGCAGGCGCCAAACATTCTGACGCTGGCGGATCTCAGCACCATGCTGGTGAAAGCGCAGGTCTCTGAAGCCGATGTCATCCATCTGAAGCCGGGGCAGAAAGCCTGGTTTACCGTTCTTGGCGATCCGCTGACGCGCTACGAAGGGACGCTGAAAGATATCCTGCCGACACCGGAAAAAGTGAACGATGCCATTTTCTATCATGCACGTTTTGAAGTGCCTAACCCGCAAGGTGTATTGCGTCTTGATATGACGGCGCAGGTACATATTCAGCTCACCGGCGTGAAGAACGTGCTGACCATTCCGTTGAGTGCGCTGGGCGACAGTGTGGGCGATAACCGCTATACCGTGCGCCTGCTGCGTAACGGTGAAGTGAAACCGCGCGAAGTGTCCATTGGTTCGCGCAATGACACGGAAGTGGAAATCGCAAAAGGTCTGGAAGCCGGCGACGAAGTGATTATTGGCGAGGGCAAAGCGGGAGCCGCGAAATGACGGCGCTGCTGCAGCTCACGGACATTCGCCGTAGTTATCCTTCCGGTGACGGAAGTGTCGAAGTCCTGAAAGGCATTACGCTGGAGATCAACGCCGGGGAGATGGTAGCGATTGTCGGCGCATCTGGCTCCGGTAAGTCCACGTTGATGAATATCATCGGCTGCCTCGATAAACCGACCAGTGGTACCTACCGCGTTGCGGGCGTTGACGTTGCCACACTCGATAGCGACGCGCTGGCACAACTGCGGCGTGAACACTTTGGTTTTATCTTCCAGCGTTATCATTTGCTCTCGCATTTGACGGCGGTGCAAAACGTGGAAGTGCCGGCGGTGTACGCCGGTATGGAGCGTAAAGCTCGTCTGGTGCGCGCGGCGGAACTGCTTAAGCGCCTCGGCCTTGAAGAGCGCGTCGATTACGCGCCTTCACAGCTTTCCGGCGGTCAGCAGCAGCGCGTGAGTATTGCGCGTGCGCTGATGAACGGCGGGCAGGTGATCCTCGCGGATGAACCGACTGGCGCGCTGGACAGCCGTTCCGGTGAAGAGGTGATGGCGATTCTGCACCAGCTCAAAGAGCAGGGGCACACGATTATTATCGTCACTCACGATCCGCAGGTGGCCGCGCAGGCCGAGCGAGTGATCGAAATTCATGACGGCGAAATTTTACGTAATCCACCGGCTAAAGCGGCGACGGGCGAAGCGCGACGCCTGAACGGTGAACACGTCTCCGGCTGGCGGCAATTCAGCAACAGTTTTCGCGAAGCGCTGTCGATGGCGTGGCGCGCCCTGGCGGCCAATAAAATGCGCACGCTATTAACCATGCTCGGCATTATTATCGGTATTGCTTCGGTGGTGTCGATTGTGGTGGTGGGCGATGCGGCAAAACAGATGGTGCTGGCGGATATCCGTTCTATTGGTACCAACACGATTGATGTGTATCCGGGGAAAGATTTTGGCGACGACGACCCGCAGTATCAACAATCGTTGAAATACGACGACCTGCTGGCGATTGAAAAACAGTCGTGGGTGAGTTCTGCCACGCCCGCTGTTTCTAAAAACCTAAGGTTGCGCGCGGGCAATATTGATGTGGCTGCAAGCGTGCAGGGGATTGGCCAGCAATATTTTAACGTCTACGGTATGACCTTCAGCGAAGGCAACACCTTTAACGCGATTCAGGCCGCTGAGCGTGCGCAGGTGGTGGTGCTCGATAACAACACCCGCCGCCAGCTTTTCCCGAATAAAACCAGCGTGGTGGGTGAAATTATTCTGGTGGGGAATATGCCTGCCACGGTAATTGGCGTGGCGGATGAGAAACAGTCGATGTTTGGCAGCAGCACAATCTTACGCGTCTGGCTGCCTTATTCAACGATGGCGGGGCGCGTTATGGGGCAATCGTGGCTTAATTCCATCACGGTACGCGTTAAAGAGGGCTATGACAGCAGTTTTGCCGAACAACAGCTCACGCGCCTGCTCAGTTTGCGCCATGGGAAAAAAGATTTCTTCGTCTGGAATATGGACAGCGTCTTGAAAACGGCGGAACGCACCACACATACATTACAGCTGTTTCTGACACTGGTGGCGGTCATCTCGCTGGTGGTGGGTGGTATAGGCGTGATGAATATTATGCTGGTGTCGGTGACCGAGCGAACGCGCGAAATCGGTATTCGTATGGCGGTGGGTGCGCGGGCCAGCAATGTGCTGCAACAATTTTTGATTGAAGCCGTTTTGGTGTGTCTGGTAGGCGGGGCGTTAGGTGTGACGCTATCCTTAATGATAGCGCTGGCGCTGCAGTTGATTTTGCCGGGCTGGGAAATTGGCTTTTCGCCCGTCGCGCTGCTTACGGCGTTTATCTGTTCGACGCTCACCGGCGTGCTGTTTGGCTGGTTACCGGCTCGCAACGCGGCCCGGCTTGATCCGGTGGATGCGCTGGCACGCGAGTAAAAGAAAAATGCCAGTCGAAGGGACTGGCATTTTGACGGCGGGATGTACACAATGAAGCGTGAAGGCTATGCGGCCGTTTCTGCCTCGACGATGGGAATAATCACGCTGGCGTGGTTACCCTTCGGGCCTTCATGAACATCAAACTGGACCGATTGCCCGGCTTTTAGCGTTCTGTAACCATCCATCTGAATGGTGGAGTAATGGGCGAATATGTCATCGCCACCGCCTTCCGGGCAGATAAAACCAAACCCTTTGGCATTGTTGAACCACTTAACAGTACCCATTTCCATACTTCGACATCCTTCGTAACTCTTATATGTAGATGGAATGAACCGGTGGTGGAGTCAGGAGTTGTTTAAAACCTCGCCAACTCTCGCCACTACAATTTAGAGTTTTCGCGCGAAGCGTCAAGGGTTTGAAGGGCCAGATGGGCGGAAAATGAATCAAAATTTGAAGCAGTTAACGCTATTGACGGGAATGTGACAGAGTTCGCTAATGACAGCTATAGGTGATAGTTATCTATGATCTACAGTAGATTTAGTACCTGTATAAACAGAGGTCAGCGACTGCGCACTTGCCACCGAAGATGATGACTGACAATGAGTAAGAGCAGAGACTGGCTGGATTTTGACCAGCTAACGGAAGACAAACTACAGGATGGGCTGAAACCCCCGTCGATGTATAAAGTGATTTTAGTCAATGATGATTACACGCCAATGGAGTTTGTTATTGACGTGTTACAAAAATTCTTTTCTTATGATGTAGAACGTGCCACACAACTCATGCTCACGGTTCACTATCAGGGTAAAGCTATTTGTGGTGTTTTCACTGCCGAGGTGGCAGAAACCAAAGTAGCCATGGTGAATAAATACGCGAGGGAGAACGAGCATCCATTGTTGTGTACGCTGGAAAAAGCCTGAAATCAGGCATGAAAATTGGGGGAGGTGCCTATGCTCAATCAAGAACTGGAACTCAGTTTAAACATGGCTTTCGCCAGAGCGCGCGAGCACCGTCATGAGTTTATGACCGTCGAGCACTTGCTGCTGGCACTGCTTAGCAACCCATCGGCCCGTGAAGCGCTGGAAGCGTGTTCTGTAGACCTGGTCGCGCTGCGTCAGGAACTCGAAGCCTTCATCGAACAAACCACGCCGGTTCTGCCGGTCAGTGAAGAAGAGCGCGACACACAGCCGACGCTCAGCTTCCAGCGTGTCCTGCAACGTGCGGTATTCCACGTCCAGTCTTCTGGCCGTAGCGAAGTCACCGGTGCAAATGTTCTGGTCGCCATTTTCAGCGAGCAGGAGTCGCAAGCTGCGTATCTTCTGCGTAAACATGAAGTGAGCCGCCTCGATGTGGTCAACTTTATCTCTCACGGTACGCGTAAAGACGAACCGAGCCAGTCTTCCGATTCCGGAAGCCAGGCCCCGAACAATGAAGAGCAAGCAGGCGGGGAGGAACGTATGGAAAACTTCACCACCAACCTTAACCAGCTTGCTCGCGTTGGCGGTATTGACCCGCTGATTGGCCGCGACAAAGAGCTGGAGCGCGCCATTCAGGTGCTCTGCCGTCGTCGTAAAAATAACCCGCTGCTGGTGGGTGAATCTGGCGTCGGTAAAACCGCGATTGCCGAAGGTCTGGCATGGCGTATCGTGCGCGGTGACGTGCCGGAAATCATGGCCGACTGCACCATCTACTCACTCGATATTGGCTCGCTGCTGGCGGGTACCAAATATCGCGGTGATTTTGAAAAACGCTTTAAAGCGTTGCTCAAACAGCTGGAGCAGGACAACAACAGTATTCTGTTCATCGATGAAATCCACACCATTATTGGTGCGGGCGCAGCGTCGGGCGGCCAGGTGGATGCCGCTAACCTGATTAAACCGCTGCTCTCCAGCGGTAAAATTCGGGTGATGGGCTCAACCACTTACCAGGAATTCAGCAACATCTTCGAGAAAGACCGTGCGCTGGCGCGTCGTTTCCAGAAAATCGACATTACCGAACCTTCTGTCGAGGAAACCGTGCAGATAATCAACGGTCTGAAACCGAAGTATGAAGCTCACCATGATGTGCGCTACACCGCGAAAGCGGTTCGTGCGGCGGTTGAGCTGGCGGTGAAATACATCAACGATCGTCATTTGCCTGATAAAGCGATCGATGTGATTGATGAAGCGGGTGCGCGTGCGCGCCTGATGCCTATCAGCAAGCGTAAGAAAACGATCAACGTGGCAGACATCGAATCCGTGGTCGCGCGCATTGCGCGTATCCCGGAGAAAAGCGTCTCCCAGAGCGATCGCGACACGCTGAAAACGCTGGGCAATCGCCTGAAAATGCTGGTCTTTGGCCAGGATAAAGCCATCGACGCGTTAACCGAGGCGATCAAAATGAGTCGTGCTGGTCTCGGCCACGATCATCGCCCGGTCGGTTCATTCCTTTTCGCCGGGCCAACCGGGGTCGGGAAAACCGAAGTTACCGTTCAGCTGGCGAAAGCGATGGGTATTGAACTGCTGCGCTTTGATATGTCCGAATATATGGAACGCCACACGGTGAGCCGCCTGATTGGTGCGCCTCCGGGATACGTCGGCTTTGACCAGGGTGGTCTGCTCACCGACGCGGTGATTAAACACCCGCATGCGGTACTGCTGCTTGATGAAATCGAAAAAGCGCACCCGGATGTCTTTAACCTGCTGTTGCAGGTGATGGATAACGGTACGCTGACCGATAACAACGGCCGCAAAGCCGACTTCCGCAACGTGGTGCTGGTGATGACCACCAACGCCGGGGTGCGTGAAACCGAGCGTAAATCCATCGGCCTTATCCAGCAGGATAACAGCACTGATGCGATGGAAGAGATCAAGAAGATCTTCACGCCGGAATTCCGCAACCGTCTGGACAACATTATCTGGTTCGATCACCTCTCAACTGAGGTTATCCATCAGGTTGTCGATAAATTTATCGTCGAACTGCAGGTGCAGTTGGATCAGAAAGGCGTGTCGCTGGAAGTCACTCAGGAAGCCCGCAACTGGCTGGCAGAGAAAGGCTACGACCGCGCAATGGGCGCCCGTCCAATGTCACGCGTGATTCAGGACAACCTGAAAAAACCGCTGGCAAACGAGCTGCTGTTCGGCTCGCTGGTGGATGGTGGCCAGGTGACGGTGGCGCTGGATAAAGAGAAAAATGAGCTGACCTACGGTTTCCAGAGTGCGCAAAAGCACAAACCGGAAGCGGCGCATTAATTTCTTTGAGGCGATTGGCGACCGTTGAAATGCCCGATGCGCAAGCTTATCGGGCCTACGGGTGGCCAGGAACGAGTAGGCCGGATAAGGCGTTGTAAGCACATAGTTTCAACCAAAAGCCGGGCTGGAGACAGCCCGGCTTTTTTATGTTCGTCGGAATGGTTTTGGAACCCTTTTTTTGGACATGTTTGTAAGTTATTGATTGTTAACGCAGGGAATTGGGACGTGAAAAATAGGGTCAAAAGGGAGATTTGAGTGTTAAGTTTAAGGATAACAATATGCTAGAGTGTTTTGGGTTCAGTTCACTGCCGTACAGGCAGCTTAGAAAGCAAGTATCCAAGGCTTTTTAAATTTACACTGGGTTCACTGCCGTACAGGCAGCTTAGAAAGAGCCCGCCGCGCCAGCGCAACATCAACAATTGTTCACTACCGTACAGGCAGCTTAGAAAGAGTAACATACACATAAATGAAGCTACTTCAAGTTCACTACCGTACAGGCAGCTTAGAAAGCTTGATTTACTGCCGCGGTCAATGGGTGAGGGTTCACTACCGTACAGGCAGCTTAGAAATATGCAAATTGCATCACCACCTACAGCATAGTGTTCACTACCGTACAGGCAGCTTAGAAAATCCTGCAAAGCGGGTTTTTTCGTCGGTAGGGGTTCACTACCGTACAGGCAGCTTAGAAAAGAAGAAGTTTGTCAATTGCTGGGTGGCATTAGTTCACTACCGTACAGGCAGCTTAGAAAGCCGGTATCCCACGCCCAGCGGCTGACGCCGAGTTCACTACCGTACAGGCAGCTTAGAAAGGCGAAATGAGGCTCTCGACTGCTGGGTGTACGTTCACTACCGTACAGGCAGCTTAGAAAGTGGGACGTTCACCGGGGGCAGTGTGACGACGTGTTCACTACCGTACAGGCAGCTTAGAAAAACTCGCGATTACGTGATTTTTTACGTAACGGGTTCACTACCGTACAGGCAGCTTAGAAAAACTCGCGATTACGTGATTTTTTACGTAACGGGTTCACTACCGTACAGGCAGCTTAGAAAACGTAAAACAAATATGTGTGCATCCCCGGCTAGTTCACTACCGTACAGGCAGCTTAGAAAAGGTTGGCCAGCGCATGAAGCTGGCGAACGGCGTTCACTACCGTACAGGCAGCTTAGAAACACTCTGGAGCAGGCATTATGCACAAAACCCGGTTCACTACCGTACAGGCAGCTTAGAAATCCTTAAAAGATCAAACCGGATCGATGCGCATGTTCACTACCGTACAGGCAGCTTAGAAAAGCTTCATGCGCTGGCCAACTCGCGATTACGTGTTCACTACCGTACAGGCAGCTTAGAAATCCGGTTCGGCGACATGCGCGACAGATCGCCATGTTCACTGCCGTACAGGCAGCTTAGAAATGGCGGCGCGGGAATTTCGACCGCACAACCCGGTTCACTGCCGTACAGGCAGCTTAGAAATCTGGATTTTATCCCCTCTAGCTCGTTGCGAAGTTCACTGCCGTACAGGCAGCTTAGAAAGCATGCAAGCGCGAACCTTACGAATATTCCTCGTTCACTGCCGTACAGGCAGCTTAGAAAGATAAACGGGCACTTTTCCGAAATTTTTTTTAGTTCACTGCCGTACAGGCAGCTTAGAAACTATGCGTTTCTACAGCGCTTTGTAACTCGTTTGGTTCACTGCCGTACAGGCAGCTTAGAAACCGCTCAAACACTGTGCAACTTGCTCAATAACGTTCACTGCCGTACAGGCAGCTTAGAAAGCGCGGAACTCGCGTTATGGACGTGGGGTTTGTGTTCACTGCCGTACAGGCAGCTTAGAAAAAGGAGAAAATCATCTCAGGCGGTTAGTGGAGGTTCACTGCCGTACAGGCAGCTTAGAAACGCAGTTGCCGTATCTGTGGGCGACGGTCAACGTTCACTGCCGTACAGGCAGCTTAGAAAAGAGGGGCCCCCGCGATTTAGCACCTGACGAGGTTCACTGCCGTACAGGCAGCTTAGAAAGTGGAGACTCTCAGTGTTGGCAGACAACCGGCGTTCACTGCCGTACAGGCAGCTTAGAAACGACTGCGGTGGCTGATGCCTTGCGCGGTGCGGTTCACTGCCGTACAGGCAGCTTAGAAATCAAAACGCACTAGCCCGGCTGAAAAATCATGGTTCACTGCCGTACAGGCAGCTTAGAAAGTTTGTTTGCCGTTCGCCAGCTGCGTGAGCTGGTTCACTGCCGTACAGGCAGCTTAGAAACATGTGCATAGCTTGATTTTTGACGGATACCGGTTCACTGCCGTACAGGCAGCTTAGAAACAGACCAGCGTAGGCGGGGTGGGTACGGCACGGTTCACTGCCGTACAGGCAGCTTAGAAAATAACCGAGTATGCAGCCCCCGGCCCTCTATCGTTCACTGCCGTAAAGGCAGCTTAGAAAACTGAATGGGATCTGGAGACCATGCAGTGGGATGTTCACTGCCGTACAGGCAGCTTAGAAAAGCACCGCTGGTGGATTAAATTAATCAGGTGAGTTCACTGCCGTATAGGCAGCTTAGAAAAGTTCGCCAGCGTGCGTGCTGCTACTCCGATAGTTCACTGCCGTACAGGCAGCTTAGAAAACCCCCGGCGAGCTGGCCGCCGCTATATCTGGGTTCACTGCCGTACAGGCAGCTTAGAAAACACAGCCGACGATCTCGATACACGCGCGAATAGTTCACTGCCGTACAGGCAGCTTAGAAAGGTGACTGTCGGTGTCGAACCGAAAATGGCCTGTTCACTGCCGTACAGGCAGCTTAGAAAGCCGCGTTCGGTCAGGCTCGCAACGAGTTTCTGTTCACTGCCGTACAGGCAGCCTAGAAAATCTTCATAATCACCGGAATACGCAGTAAGCCGTTCACCGCCGGGCAAACCACGTAGAAATATCGCCAAAGAATTCCGCCGCTGGATGCGGGCATCACTGCCGCCCTGAAAACCCAAATTCCCGCCTTTTTACACTAATTTAGTTAGCAAGTGAATAATCACGACATTGATCAATGTTTGTGTATTGCAACAATGGTTTATTACGCCTAATCAATCTAAAAGCAATAATCACAGGATGTGCTTATGCCTGCTCACTATCTCACGCCCTCGGACCTGAAAACCATTCTGCACTCTAAACGCGCCAATATTTATTATCTGGAAAAGTGTCGGGTGCAGGTCAACGGTGGGCGTGTGGAGTATGTGACCAGTGAGGGCAAAGAGTCTTTTTACTGGAATATCCCTATTGCTAACACCACGGCCCTGATGCTTGGCATGGGGACATCAGTCACTCAGGCTGCGATGCGTGAATTCGCCCATGCGGGAGTGATGGTGGGGTTTTGCGGTACGGATGGCACGCCGCTTTATGCTGCAAATGAAGTGGATGTGGATGTCTCCTGGCTAAGCCCACAAAGCGAATACCGTCCCACGGAGTACCTTCAGCAGTGGGTTTCATTTTGGTTTGATGATCAGAAGCGTCTTGAAGCCGCGAAGCGTTTCCAGGCAATTCGTCTGGCGCAAATCGAAAAACGTTGGCTCAGTACGTCAATGCAACGCGATTCTCTTTTTCAACCGGATCCGCAATCGCTGTGTGGATTACTCCAGCGGGCCCGGGATGAGATGCGTCAGTCAGAAAACCACACGCTTTTGATGCTGGCGGAAGCGAAACTGACTAAAGCTCTCTATAAAACGGTCAGTCAAACGGTGGGATATGGTGATTTTACCCGCGCTAAACGCGGTGGTGGAATCGATATAGCAAACCGCTTTCTCGATCAAGGCAACTACCTGGCATACGGCCTGGCGGCGGTAGCAGCCTGGGTTACGGGGATCCCACATGGGTTAGCCGTGATGCATGGGAAAACCCGGCGCGGCGGGCTGGTTTTTGATCTTGCTGATTTAATAAAAGATGCCCTGGTCATGCCACAGGCGTTTCTCGCGGCAATGGCTGGCGAGGACGCGCAGGAATTTCGGCAGCGCTGCATCGCCGCCTTCCAACAGGCAGACGCGCTGGACGTTATGATTTCTTCGCTTCAGGAAACCGCACGCGCGCTGGCTAAGGCCGAAGCATGAATGTGTTGATCATTTCCCGCTGCACCAAAAACGCGCGCGTAGAGAGTTGTCGGATTATCGATCAGTTTGCTGAACGAACCGGTGACGCGGCCTGGCAGACGGCGATCACCATGGAAGGCGTCAATACGCTATGGCGATTGTTGCGGAAAACCGCCAGACGTAATACCGCCGTTGCCTGTCACTGGTTGAAGAAAAATGGTCAAACTGAGCTGTTGTGGATTGTCGGTAATCTCCGGCGTTTTAATGCGCAGGGACGAGTGCCGACCAACCGGACAACAAGACCCCAACCCGGACGTCGCGAAGAGCTGCGTTGGCAATGTGCGGAAAGTATCGCGTTACTGGCGGCCATCGCCGGGTTGTTTCACGATTTCGGTAAAGCCGGACACAGTTTTCAGGCCAGCCTGACCGGGAAAGATGCGAAACGTTATCAGCCTTATCGGCATGAGTGGATCTCTGTACGATTGTTCCAGGCGTTTGTCGGAGAGCAGGCGGACGAAGAGTGGCTGGATAAACTGGGGCGTCTCACGCCGGTAGATGAGTCTGCAATTCTGGAACGGTTGTGTAAGGATCATCAAACCTTCACCAATAGTCCGTTTCGCACGTTACCGCCACTGGCGAAAACAGTCGCCTGGCTGATTTTGTCGCATCACCGCCTGCCGGAGAACTTCCAAAGCAGAAGTATGGAATCTCTGGAACATTGCGATAGCTGGCTTGAAAATCAACTTAATGCCGACTGGAATGCCCTTAACCATCGTAGCGATGAATGGACGTACTCTGATTTCAATAACGTCTGGACATTTCCCCACGGTACTCCGTTGCAAAGCCGCGTATGGCGGGAAAAGGCGCGGCAAATTGCCCGCCGGGCGCAGCAAGCCGCCACATTAAAAAAGTGGGGGCTGATAAATCAACTATTTACTCTTCATATGGCGCGTTTCTGCCTGATGCTGGCTGACCATTTCTACTCTGCGAGCATACCCAACGCTATTTGGCATGACGCGGATTACCCGCCATGGGCGAACAGCGACAGAAATACCGGCGCTATGAAACAGCACGTGGATGAGCATCTGGCTGGCGTGGCCCACCACGCGTTTGTGTTGGGACGGCAGATCTCGCATGCGCGCGCGTCACTTCCTGCTATCGCTCGTCATAAAGGCTTTAGCAAGCGTGCCTCCTCGCCACTTTTTCACTGGCAAAATGCTGCCTGGGATACTGCCCGAGCCCTGCGCGATTGTAGCCGTGAAGAAGGATTTTTCGGAGTGAATATGGCGTCGACAGGTTGCGGAAAAACGTTCGCCAATGCTCGCGTTATGTATGCCCTTTCTGATGAACAAGACGGCTGCCGTTTCACCGTCGCATTGGGCCTGCGAACGCTAACCTTGCAAACGGGCGAAGCGCTTCGCGAACGATTGCAGCTTGAAAGCGACGATCTGGCTGTTCTGATTGGGTCGGCAGCGGTAAAGCAGCTATGGCAGCAAAGCGCAGATGAAAAATATGAATCCGATCGCGGAAGTGATTCGCAATCGCCGCTCGCCGAGGTACAGCAATATGTGCACTACGAAGGGGCCACTCATCCCGGTATTTTAGATAAATGGTTGCAGGGAGATGGGGCGGTCGCGGCATTGGTGAGTGCGCCGGTTTTGGTGACAACGATCGATCATCTGATCCCGGCAACGGAAGGCGTTCGTGGTGGCGCGCAGCTTCCGGCGATGCTGCGACTGCTGACCAGCGATCTTGTGCTGGATGAGCCTGATGATTTCGACATTGCCGACCTCCACGCTGTGTGTCGTCTCGTCAACTGGGCGGGCATGCTGGGTGCACGTGTGCTGCTTTCGTCGGCGACACTTCCGCCCGATTTGATTCAGGCTCTGTACGCAGCCTATCTGGCCGGGCGCAAAGTCTGGCAGGTGTCCTGCGGCGTGAGCGATCGGCCCGTTAATATTTGCTGCGCGTGGTTTGATGAAAAATCTGTCCACGCGGAGCAAATTGGCGATGGACCAAACTTTAAGCGCATCCACCAGAACTTTATCACCCAACGCGCAAAGATGCTGATAGCGAAACCTCGCCTCCATTTTGGGTACATTACCCCCGTTCCGCCTGGTTCAGCCGAGACTTCCTCAGTGATTGCCAACGTCAGTACAACTCTGCACGCGCAAATGCTGGCGTTACATGCGGCGCATCATGAAACCCATGATAGCGGTAAAACTGTCTCGCTGGGGCTGGTGAGATTCGCCAATATCAACCCGTTAGTCGCCGTGGCGAAGGCATTAATAGCGATGCCCTCGCCAGACGATATTTGCATTCATTACTGTGTCTATCACGCCCGTCATCCCCTGGCGGTGCGTTCATTAATTGAAAAACGTCTGGATAGCGCATTTACGCGTCATCGGGAAGAGGCCTTTTGGCTGAATGCGGATATTGCCGATGCAGTGCGAAATCGTTCGGAAAAACACCATCTTTTTGTGGTGCTTGGCACTTCCGTTATTGAAGTTGGCCGAGACTGGGATGCGGATTGGGGCATTATTGAGCCCAGTTCCATGCGGTCGATTATCCAGTTTGCCGGGCGTATACAGCGGCATCGACGCAAGGAACCGACAAGTGAGAACCTGGCGATCCTGAGCCACAACATTAAAGCGCTGAAGCATCAATCCCCCGCGTTCTGTCATCCCGGATTCGAAAACAAACGCCATCTTCTGGCGTGTCATGACGTTCGCGAAATACTGCCGTCGCAGGACATTCGCACAATCAATGCCTTGCCGAGGATTATCGCAGATCACGCGGATAACAAGCTGGCGGCGCTTGAGCATCAACGTCTGAAAGATGAGCTGCTAAACAGCAGGAGTCAGTCGATTGTGGCCGCGCAATGGTGGCGAAAATCGTTGTCCTGGAACGGATGGATGCAGCGGCGAACGCCGTTTCGTCGGTCGCAACCTGAAACTGTGCTCTACCTGCATATGGAAGAGGAGGAGAGTGAACCGGTTTTCTGTTCACGCCTGGATGGGAATGTGGGAAAAGCGCAAACGCTGGTTCATGAGGATGTCATTTGTGTCCGTGGCGTAGTGTGCTGGGGCGAGCTGGATTATCGGCAAATGATGCTGGAGCTGGCGGAAAAGCAGGGCATGGAAATCGCGCGAGTCGGAGAAAAATTTTTTGAGGTAAGGGTATCCGTCAGTGAAGACGATGCAATTGAAGGCTGGTGTTATCACCCGTGGCTAGGGGTATTTCGCGCCCCGTAAAGGGGGCGACAGGAGGGAATCTTTGAACAAGAGTCTTGCGGATTTTATTAATGAGTATATTGCTTCCCGAAGGCAACCCAAACTGGATGCCTTCGATAAGGACGCAGCCAAACGGCTGGCGCAGGGGGAAGCGGCCAGCGCTATTGCGCTGGAGCGTCATGAGCTGGAATTACGTTATGAAGTGCGGAATTGGCTGACCGATGCCGCCAAGCGCGCGGGTCAAGTCCGGCTGGTTACCCATGCGGCTAAATTTACCCATGGAGACGCTAAAAGCAGTAGCCTATATCGGGACGCCATGAGTGACGGTATCTATCTTGATACTTCTTCACTCAGTAACGTTGCAACCGATGCCGTAGGAAACGCAGCAGCGCTGGATGTTGCAAAACTGCTGCAAACAGAAGTGGACGGCGATTCGCTTCTGGCTTGCCTTAAACGTGGCGATCATCAATCGCTCAAAGCACTGGCCGAGAATGAGGCACAACTTGTGCAGTGGGTGACCGGATTTAGCCAGGCGCTGGCATCGTCACTGCCCACCTCTCATAAACTGGCTAAACAAATCTACTTTCCCGTTGCAGGCGATTACCATTTGCTTTGCCCACTGTTCGCGACGTCGTTAACTCAGGCGATGCACGAAAAGTTGGTTGCTGCGCGCTTTGGCGAAGAAGCTAAAGCAATCCGAGAAGCACATCGGGCAGGAAAATGGCACGCGCAGGCTGATATTCGTTATCCGAATCTCGCTGAAATGCATTTTGGCGGCACCAAGCCGCAAAACATCTCGGCCCTAAATAGTTCACGTGGTGGCCGTGCGTGGTTGTTACCTTCGCGCCCTCCCGCCTGGGTGAGTCTGCAACGCGCTCCGCGAAATTTGCGCAGTATTTTTGCCCCGCGCGGTGAGTTTAATCATTCAGCATTACACATCATCGCCAGCATGACGTTTCTGCTGAAGGCGAACGTCGAACGAAACAATATTCGAATTCGTAGCGCCAGAGCACAGTACGTTGATGAGCTTATCGATCTTCTGTTTATGCAGGCCTCAGCGTTCCAGCAGGAAAAATGGCAGGGCTGGAGCCAGAATTGCCCGGAGATGCCGCTCCATCAGCAGCTGTGGCTGGATCCGTGGCGCAGCAAAACGGATGAAATATTCCGCCTGGAGCGAGACAAGGATGACTGGCAAGTTGGCGTGGCTGACGACTTCGCGCGCTGGCTCAATTATCGCCTGAAAAAGGCAAGCCTGGATGTTGGGGCGGTTGAGCATAAGGCATGGCGTACGTTACCACTGTTTCGTCAGCGAATGCGGGAAATGGACGCTATCGTGCAGGAGGCGCTGAAATGAGTTACTTGCTTGTATTGCCGCACCTGCGTATCGAAAATGCCAATGCTGTCGCTGGGCTCACCTGGGGATTTCCGGCAATAACCCATTTCCTGGGGTACGTGCACGCGCTCTCGCGCAAAGTCTGCGAGGAGTACGGTGTTCGTTTTGAAGGTTGTGCCGTCGTGAGTCATGAGTATCAGGTACATGCGTACACCTCCAGGCGCGATTATCAGTTTGCGCTCACCCGTAACCCGTTGACCAAAGAGGGGAACACGGCTTCCTTTAATGAAGAGGGGCGAATGCATCTCACGGTTTCGCTGGTGGTGGAGTGTCAGGGCGAAATTATCAACGGTGACTATGGGAAAGAGGCGCTTTGCACTCACCTGAAAATGCTCTGTCAAAGCCAAAAACTGGCGGGCGGCAGCATTATTAGCATGCGTGACCCACATATCTTTTCGGCTCCGGAAGATGAAAAACAGCTCCGCAAGATCCTCTGGCGCTTAATGCCTGGCTTCGTCTTGTTTGACCGCAGTGAATGGCTGGTTGAACACCATCAACAGCACCCTGAAATGTCGCGTCTGGATGCATGGCTTGATTTTTCCGCCATCAAATATCAGTCACAAGCACCGGATGAAAGGGGCGATGCACGATGGGAATATCAACCCAAACCGATGCCGGGGTATCTGGTGCCGCTGATGTGCGGCTATCAACGTATTTCACCGCTTTACAAACCTGGAGAGGTGGCGAATGCACGCGATGAAAACACGCCTTTCGCTTTTGTCGAGGCCGTATATGGCGTTGGCGAATGGCGAGGACTGCACCGCATTACCGATATAGAACCGCTGCTTTGGCGCTATCGAACAACAGCCACAGGATATTACTGCTCAGCGATGCGCCCGGTAGCGGATGATTTCACCATTAATGACGATGACGATTTGGAATAAGGACATATCTATGGCAAAGGCTCCTGTCTCTGTAAAAACGGCTTCTGTACTGGCGTTTGAACGCAAACTGGCAACTTCTGATGCAATGATGTATGCCGGGAACTGGCAAGGCGATAGCTGGCGACCCATTGAAATACAGGAAAAAGCGGTTCGTGGCACGATTTCGAATCGGCTGAAAACGGCAATCGCCAGCGACCCGACCAAGCTGGATGCGGAGATTCAAAAAGCAAATCTGCAACGTGTGGATGTCGCAGCATTGGCGGCAGACACCGATACGTTGAAAGTGACTTTTACTCTGCGCGTGTTAGGTAACCTCACCACACCATCGGTGTGTAATGACATGGCGTATCAGGATGCACTGACACAGGTGATTGATGGTTATATTAATGAGCAGGGTTTTGGCGAACTGTCACGGCGTTACGCTACAAACCTTGCCAATGGACGCTTCCTGTGGCGCAACCGTGTAGGTGCTGAACAGGTGCAGGTAAAAGTTACGGCGGGTGATCGGGTCTGGACATTCAATAGCCACGATTATTCATTGCGGCAGTTTGACCATGACGAAGAACAGCTACAACAACTGTCTGCGTTTATTGACACAGGGTTAAGAGGGAAGCAGTGGGTCATGCTGAATGTTGAGGCTCAGGTTCGGCTCGGCACGGGTCAGGAAATATTCCCTTCTCAGGAACTGGTGCTGGACAGCAATAGCAGCAAAAGCCGCGTGTTATATCAGGTGGCAGGCGTTGCGGGGATTCACTCACAGAAAATCGGCAATGCGTTGCGTACAATCGATACCTGGCATCCGCGCGTTGAGGAGCTGGGTGCTATTGCCGTAGAGCCGTATGGTTCAGTCACCAGCCGCGGCGTCGCCTGTCGCCAGCCGAAAGAGAAACTCGACTTCTACACCTTACTCGATAACTGGGTAACGAAAGGTGTCAAGCCTGATATCTGTCAGCAGCATTACGTTATGGCTGTTTTGATTCGCGGCGGCGTATTTGGCGAGAAGGGTGAATAAGGAGCTGTGTATGGATCACTACCTTGAGATCCGTGTTCTGCCCGATCCGGAGTTTAACGCGGAGATGCTTTTGGCCGCGCTTTTCGCCAAACTTCATCGTGCGCTGGGCGCTCGAGGAAAAGGGGATATCGGTGTCAGCTTTCCTCACTATGGCACCACACCGGGCGATTGCCTGCGACTACACGGCAGTGCTTCTTCCCTGAATGAACTGGAAGCGACAAGCTGGCGCAAAGGCCTAAGTGATTATTGCCAGTGCAGCATGGTGACGCCAGTGCCGGAAGTTAAAGCATGGCGTACGGTGAGTCGTATCCAGGTAAAAAGCAGTCCGCAGCGTCTGTTGCGTCGCTCAGTGCGCAAAGGGTGGTTGACGGAAGAAGAGGCGCTGGCGCGGCTACAAACGTTGCCAGAGGTGCGGACATCACTGCCATATCTGAACATCAAAAGCTTATCAACCGGGCAACAGTTCAGGCTATTTATCTCTCATGGTGAATTACTGAATGCGCCTGTTAAAGGCACATTTAGTAGTTATGGTTTAAGCGCCGTCGCGACAATCCCCTGGTTTTAAGTTCAACAAATACCGCCCTGTAAGGGGCGGTACTGGAGAGTGATTGCCTGATGCGCTTCGCTTATCAGGCCTACGAGGTTTCTGCAATATATTGAATATGCGTGGTTTTGTAGGCCGGATAAGGCGTTTACGCCGCATCCGGCAAGAACAGAACGCACTTTGTCAGCAGTTTGAGACACAGCCCTGTTCACCCATTACTTTCCGAATCTATAGGAACCCTTTTTTCTGATGTTAATGTAACTTGTTGATTTTTAGTGAGCGTAAAGAGCAAGGAGAAAAAAGGGTTAAGAGAGGAGATTTGATGTTTTGTTTAGTTTAACCAATGGGGTAGGGTTATAACGCTTCAGTTCACTGCCGTACAGGCAGCTTAGAAATAAGGTGCATTTAGGAATCGTAAAATATGGGGGTTCACTGCCGTACAGGCAGCTTAGAAATGGTGTTTCCCCGTCTCAACGTTCGCGACGTCGTTCACTGCCGTACAGGCAGCTTAGAAACGCATCGATTTACACATAAACTCTGTTGTGCGGTTCACTGCCGTACAGGCAGCTTAGAAATGTTGCAGGGGGGCGGCGATCTGCTCGACAGCGTTCACTGCCGTACAGGCAGCTTAGAAAGATTTAGATTGCGCTGACATAAAATTATCAAATGTTCACTGCCGTACAGGCAGCTTAGAAATTCACAGCAAGATGAAATCAAGGCGGTTTTACGTTCACTGCCGTACAGGCAGCTTAGAAACGATGGCCTCCGACCCGGATTTGATCGGCATTGTTCACTGCCGTACAGGCAGCTTAGAAAAGTTCGCAATGAACCCCCAGAGGCTTACGTGATATTCACTGCCGTACAGGCAGCTTAGAAATTTGACGTAGTTACGATCCGGCACGGTTGCACGTTCACTGCCGTACAGGCAGCTTAGAAATACACCATCAATATCACACGTAAGATTAATATGTTCACTGCCGTACAGGCAGCTTAGAAAGTTAACGCGGCACTATCGCCGGACGACACGCGGTTCACTGCCGTACAGGCAGCTTAGAAAGTCGGTCGCGAGCAGGTCATCAGAGGTGATATGTTCACTGCCGTACAGGCAGCTTAGAAATGTAGGCTGCAATTCACAGCCTTGCCCGGCAAGTTCACTGCCGTACAGGCAGCTTAGAAACACGAACGCGCATCAAAGCGGGAACTGTATTCGTTCACTGCCGTACAGGCAGCTTAGAAACCCTGCGCCGCGCGATCGTGCTGTGTGCCGGTGTTCACTGCCGTACAGGCAGCTTAGAAAAATACTTCGCCCGTTTCGAAAAATGAGAGGGAGTTCACTGCCGTACAGGCAGCTTAGAAAGATGAGTATCAGAGAGCCTGCCGGAGGGCAAAGTTCACTACCGCGCACGCAGCTACAGAAACTCGTTCTCAGCGATAACGTGCTGTCCAGACAGCCATTACGCCACAAACGGAAAAGGCCGGGGATTTCCCCGGCCTTTCAGCATCTGGTTGCCACTAAAGGGCTCAGGAACGATCAGCGACTACGGAAGACAATGCGGCCTTTGCTCAGGTCGTACGGGGTCAACTCAACAGTCACTTTGTCGCCCGTCAGAATGCGGATGTAGTTTTTGCGCATTTTACCGGAGATGTGCGCAGTTACCACGTGACCGTTTTCAAGTTCTACGCGGAACATAGTGTTAGGCAACGTATCAAGTACGGTACCCTGCATTTCAATATTGTCTTCTTTGGCCATCTAGTCCTCGGGGTATCACTACCATAGTTTTTAACCGGCAAGATAATGCCGAACTTCATCATGTAAGTAAAGATTTTGCGAATGAATCGCCGAAAGTCGTTTTTGCGCATTACCCCATCGCCACACGAAAAGAGCGTGCGAGTAACGCAGACCGGGTTGGATACTGCGGGAGATCTGACTCGAATGATTCCCAAACGGCGGTAGGGCAAAAGGCAGAAGCGACTCTCAGGGCACAATTATATCATCCTGACAAAAATTGTGCTGAAAACATTTACACTTCCGGTGAAAAGAGTGTCCGTGGCACCCAGAAATGTTCCGGCAGACGATGCATACGTAATATATCGAGTTGTTCCAGATATTCACGACGCGCTATTTCCACAGCACCCAGGGACGCGGTATGACTATTCAGCACCTGACAGTCGATGAGTTTCCCGCCGCTTTGCTGAAATGTCTCACAAAATACCAGCAGCGCCGTTTTCGAAGCGTTTTCCGCGCGGCTGAACATAGACTCCCCGCAAAAAAGGGCGCCCAGCGAAACACCGTACATGCCGCCAATAAGTTCATCACCTTTCCACACTTCAATCGAGTGCGCGTGCCCCAGTTCGTGCAGGCGATGATAGGCTTGTACGATGCCGGTGGTTATCCAGGTGCCTTCGTTGCGGTCTTGCGCGCAGCCTTCAATCACCCGACCAAATGCATAATTTAGCGTGATGCGATAAGGCGAACGGCTGTGAAAGCGCTTCATGCTGCGACTGATGTGGAAGGTCTCCGGCCACAGCACCGCGCGCGGATCGGGCGACCACCATAAAATAGGATCGCCCGGTGAGAACCAGGGAAAAATGCCGCGCTGATAGGCCATCAGCAGGCGAGCGGGGCTTAAATCGCCCCCTAAGGCCAGTAAACCATTCGGCTCGCGAAGCGCCCCTTCCGGTGAAGGAAACGCTATCGAGTGACGGGAGAGCTGAACAAGGCGCATGTTTCGACTACCTCATAATACCGATCGCTCAATAATAGCCTACAAACGCTGCTTAAACTGGTAATAACGCCCCTGTTGCGACAGCAATTCTGCGTGAGTACCTTGTTCGATAATTTGCCCATTGTCCATCACCACGATGCGATTAAAACGCGCCAGCCCGCGCAGGCGATGCGTCACCATCAGCACGGTTTTATCACGCATGAGCTCGGCCAGTAAATCAAGGATCTGGCTTTCAGTGGTGGCGTCCAGCCCTTCGGTGGGTTCATCCAGCAGCATCAGCGGCGCATCGTGCAGCAACGCACGGGCGATTGCCAGGCGACGCAGTTCCCCCCCGGAGAGCTGGCGTCCGCCTTCGCCCAGCCAACTATTGAGACCGCTCTCTTCCAGTAGTTTGCCGAGGCCCGTCTGTTCCAGAACGGCGCTCAGTTCGGCATCGCTGGCGTCAGGACGCGCCAGCAGAAGGTTGTCGCGGAGTGTGGCGCTGAAAAGATGCACGCGCTGAGGTACCACGCTCATGGCGCGACGCAGCGTCGGTTCATCCAGATTGCTAAGCGGTTGCTCATTGAGCAAAATCCCCCCCTGCTGCGGATCCCATGCGCGCGTAATCAACTGAAGCAGCGTCGATTTACCACAACCGGTGCGCCCCAGAATGGCGATATGCTCACCCGCGTTAACCTGCAGGGCGATATCGCTCAGCGCCGCCTGTGCTTGCTCTGGGTAGCTGAAGGTGACGTTTTCAAAGCGTAGCGCTACCTGTGTTGGCACAGTGGCTTCTGTTTGTGGGAACGTGACTTCGGGTTTCTGGTCGATAATCTGCGTCAGGCGCAGCGCTGAGGCAATCACCTGACCAAGATGCTGGAATGCACCGGTAACCGGGGCCAGCGCTTCAAACGCGGCCAGCGCGCAGAAGACAAACAGCGCAATCAGCGCGCCAGGCTGGGTGTTATCACCTACGCCACCGGCGGCCAACCAGAGCATGGCGATCACGGCTAAGCCACCAATCAACAGCATCAGCGCTTGCGACAGGGCCGTCAGTTCCGACTGGCGACGCTGTGCGTCATGCCAGTTTACTTCCGTTTGTTCCATCTGCTCGCGGTATCGCGTACTGGCGTTAAAAATCGTCAGCTCAGCCTGACCCTGTAACCAACTGGTCAACTGTTGGCGATAGCGCCCACGCAGATGCGTTAGCTGCTCGCCGGTGGGTTTACCGGCGCGATAGAACAGGGGCGGCAGCAAAAAAAGTGTTAGTAGCATAATACCGCCGAGGGTCAGCGCCAGTGTGCCATCCAGGAAACTCAGCCCGAAGGTCACGACCAGAATAACCACCAGTGCGCCAACTAACGGTGAAATCACGCGCAGGTAGAGGTGATCGAGGGTATCAACATCAGCCACCATACGGTTGAGCAGTTCGCCCTGACGAAAACGTGCCAGCCCGGCAGGGGAGAGGGGAAGTAATTTGCTGAAGGTGAAGACGCGCAGGTGCTGCAATACGCGGAAGGTGGCGTCATGGCTAACCAGACGCTCGAAATAGCGCCCCGCGGTACGGATAATCGCTGAGCCGCGTACGCCCGCCGCCGGTAGCATGTAGTTGAAGCTGTAGACGCCCGCTACGCCGACGACGGCGGAGGCCGATAAGAACCAACCGGACAGCGTCAGCAGACCAATGCTCGCCAGCAGGGTGACGATCGCCAGCACCACGCCGAGCGTCAGCAGCCATTTATGGCGTTTGTACAGCGCCAGATAGGGGAGTAACGCACGCATTTAAATTTCCTCCTGACGGTTGGCGAGCAGGCGCGCAAACGGGCCCTGCGCTCCGGCAAGCTGCTGATAGCTGCCTTGCTCAACAATCTGGCCGTTATCCATCACCCAGATGGCATCCCAGTTGGTAATCTCTTCCAGTTGGTGTGTGACCATCAGCGTGGTTTGCTGGGTAGAGGCGCGGGTGAGCGCCTGCATGACACGCTGCTCGCTGTGTGCATCCAGGCTGGCGGTGGGCTCATCGAGCAACAATAATCGGCAGGGCATCAGCAGCGCGCGTGCCACGGCAACGCGCTGCGCCTGGCCGACGGAGAGCCGTGCGGCCTGATCGCCTACAACGGTGTCGACGCCCTGTGGAAGATGCGGTAAAAACTCGCTGACCCAGGCGTTATCCAGCGCGGCTTGTAACTGTTGCTCGCTGGCGTGAGGATTGGCCAGCAGAACGTTTTCGCGTAGCGTGGTGGCCGGGAGCTGCGGGTTCTGCCCGACCCAACTCATCATGCGCCGCCAACTATCGGGGTGAAGCTGACTCAGTTCCACGCCATTGACCTGTAAAGAACCGGTATACGGCAGAAATCCTGCCAGCGTGTTCAGCAATGAACTCTTTCCGGAGCCGCTTTGTCCAACCATCACTACGCGCTGACCGGCCTCCAGAGTGAAGTTCAGCGGCCCGGCAAGAATTTTCCCTTCGGGCGAAGTAATGAACAGATCCCGCGCCGTCAGGGTTACCGGCTCTTTATCGTTGAGTTCACGCTCGCCTTGTTCCGGATGCGCCAGTGGCGTTTCCATAAAGGTTTTTAAACTATCGGCGGCGCCAACGGCCTGCGCTTTGGCATGATAGAAGGTACCTAAATCGCGCAAGGGCTGGAAAAACTCCGGGGCGAGGATTAACGCAAGGAAACCTGACGAGAGCGTGACCGCCATCCCGTAGCTGCCGAAATTGAGTTCGCCGAGATATGAGAAACCAAAATAGACTGCTACCAGGGCAATTGAGAGTGAGGTAAAGAACTCCAGCACGCCGGAAGAGAGGAACGCCATGCGTAACACTTCCATCGTGCGCTGACGGAAATCTTGTGAGGCTTCGCGGATG
Organism: Pseudocitrobacter faecalis; assembly: GCA_003315335.1. Classification (GTDB taxonomy): domain Bacteria; phylum Pseudomonadota; class Gammaproteobacteria; order Enterobacterales; family Enterobacteriaceae; genus Pseudocitrobacter; species Pseudocitrobacter faecalis. Next base: position 110,653 of record QNRL01000002.1, on the reverse strand, counting down.
TTTTCGGTTTCAGCCTCCCCGCGACCAAAGATACGCAGCGTTTCCATCCCACGCAGGCGGTCGAGGAAGTGTCCACTCAGGCGAGCCAGCGCCTGGAAGTTGCGACGGTTAGCGTCCGCCGCGCCCATTCCAACCAGCGCCATAAACAGCGGGATAAGCGGGGCGGTAAACAGCAGAATCAACGCAGCCGCCCAGTTAGATGGGAAGATTGCGACCACAATCAGCAGCGGCACGCAGACGGCCAGCGCCATTTGCGGCAGATAGCGCGCATAGTAGTCGTGCATGTCGTCAATCTGCTCAAGAATTAACGTCGCCCAACTACCGGCTGGTTTACCCTGAATCCATGCAGGGCCAGCCTGTTGAAGCCTGTCGAGCACCTGCTTGCGTATTTCAAAGCGAATATGCTGGCCGGCATGGAAACCCACGCGTTCGCGTAACCACACCACCCAGGCGCGCAAAATGAACACCAGAACGAGCAGTACAAAAGGCAGCAACAGCGCCTCGCGCGGGATGTTCTCCATAATCATATGATGGAGGATGCGGGCCAGAAGCCATGCCTGGGCGATAATTAATGCGCCGCTGACAAAGCCCAGCAAGCGGGAAATCATCAACCAGCGACGGGAGATCAAACTTTGCTGTTTTAACCAGCGGGTGAGTTCTTGTTGACGGCTTTTATTCATTGCGTGCTTCGCAGGTGCTTGTAATGAGAATTTTTAGGCACGGCAATGTTACATCGCGGCAAAAATAAAGGCGACTTATAGTCGCCTTATTTACCTTTGTTACTGACTTGTAAAGATTATTTGCACGCGTCAGCTAAACCGTCGAGATAACGTTCTGCATCCAGCGCGGCCATACAACCGGTGCCGGCAGAGGTAATCGCCTGGCGGTAGATGTGGTCCATGACATCGCCCGCGGCGAATACGCCCGGGATGCTGGTCTGGGTAGCGTTACCGTGGATACCGGACTGTACTTTGATGTAGCCGTTTTCCAGCTCCAGCTGACCTTCAAAGATAGCGGTATTTGGGCTGTGGCCGATGGCGACGAACAGACCCGCAACGTCCAGCGTTTCCATATTGTCGCTATTCTGCGTATCGCGCAGACGCAGGCCGCTCACGCCCATCTGATCGCCCGTCACTTCTTCGAGCGTACGATGCGTGTGCAGCACGATGTTGCCGCTTTCCACTTTATCCATCAGACGCTTGATCAGGATTTTTTCCGCACGGAAGCTGTCGCGACGGTGAATCAGGTGCACTTCAGCAGCGATGTTAGAGAGGTACAACGCCTCTTCCACCGCGGTGTTGCCCCCGCCGATGACCGCGACTTTCTGGTTGCGATAGAAGAATCCGTCGCAGGTCGCGCAGGCGGAAACGCCACGACCTTTGAACGCGTCTTCAGAAGGCAGACCCAGATAGCGAGCAGACGCCCCCGTAGCGATGATTAACGCATCGCAGGTGTATTCCCCATTGTCGCCAATCAGGCGGAACGGACGATTTTGTAAATCCACGCGGGTAATGTGATCGAACAAAATTTCGGTTTCGAACTTTGTCGCATGCTCGTGCATACGTTCCATCAGCAGCGGCCCGGTCAGGTCGTTTGGATCGCCAGGCCAGTTTTCCACTTCTGTGGTGGTGGTCAGCTGACCGCCTTTTTCCATACCGGTAATCAAAACCGGCTGCAGGTTTGCGCGTGCGGCGTAGACCGCTGCGGTGTATCCCGCAGGTCCTGAACCAAGGATAAGCAGCTTACTGTGTTTGGCCGTGCCCATGAGATCCCCATAATTGTTGGCAGACATTGGGCTGGATTGTAGGGAATTTGTTGACGTAAAAAAAGGGCAGAGCGATTTTGTTAACGATATGTGCAATAGCAAGAACCGATGAATTGATGATTTTTACGACAGGAAATATAACTATTCCTACTGTGAGTCGCCCAATTATAAGACGATTTGCTATCAATTTCGCCCCACTGATAATGAATATCCGGCATGTTGTACTAAAAAACGATGTTTTGCTTTGACAATCCCCTGTGCTTTTGCGAAAACATTCAAGGAAGAAGAAAAGCAGTGTTGGCAGTGTTACGAATTTTAATGCACTGAAACACCATTTTTACCCGGTTAGCTGAAATCTACGTATGGTGTGGACAGACACCATACGTGATGTCAGCGGCCGCTTTGCGGCACCGGGCTTCTCATACACGTACCCCTGGGTTATGCGCCGTCAGTGAATAGGCTGCGCGTGGACGACGGGTTCAGGCTCTGAACAGTGAAGTGCACAGGGTCAAGACAGGAGTAGGGAAGGAATACAGAGAGACAATAATAATGGTAGATAGTAAAAAGCGCCCCGGCAAAGATCTCGACCGCATCGATCGTAATATTCTGAATGAACTGCAAAAAGATGGGCGTATTTCCAACGTCGAGCTTTCAAAACGAGTAGGGCTTTCTCCGACGCCATGCCTTGAGCGTGTGCGCCGACTGGAACGTCAGGGCTTCATTCAGGGCTATACTGCACTGTTGAACCCGCATTATCTGGACGCTTCACTGCTGGTCTTTGTTGAGATTACTCTGAATCGCGGTGCGCCGGATGTGTTTGAACAATTTAACGCCGCAGTACAAAAACTTGAAGAAATTCAAGAGTGTCATCTGGTTTCAGGTGATTTCGACTACCTGTTGAAAACCCGCGTACCGGATATGTCGGCATACCGTAAACTCCTGGGCGAAACCCTGCTGCGCCTGCCTGGCGTAAACGACACCCGTACTTATGTTGTTATGGAAGAAGTGAAGCAGAGTAATCGTCTGGTAATTAAGACTCGCTAATACGGAACAGGTGCAAAATCAGCTCAGTTTGATTACACTCCTGTTAATCCATACAGCAACAGTGCCGGGGAGACCCGGCGCTGTTGTCCGTTTTAGCATTTGGCACCTGGAGAGCCTTTCTTGAGCCAGGAATATACAGAAGACAAAGAAGTCAAACTGACAAAACTGAGCAGTGGACGCCGACTCCTTGAGGCGTTACTCCTCTTATGTTCCCTTTTTGCCATCTGGTTGATGGCGGCACTACTGAGCTTCAATCCTTCCGATCCCAGTTGGTCGCAAACAGCCTGGCATGAACCTATCCATAATTTGTGCGGCGCATCGGGCGCATGGCTTGCTGATACGCTGTTCTTTATTTTCGGCGTCATGGCTTACACCATCCCGGTGATTATCGTCGGCGGTTGCTGGTTCGCCTGGCGACACCGCGCCAGCGATGAATACATCGATTACTTTGCGGTCTCGTTACGCCTGATTGGCGTGCTGGCGATGATCCTCACCGCCTGCGGTTTGGCCGCGATCAACGCCGATGATATCTGGTACTTTGCCTCCGGCGGCGTGATTGGCAGCCTGCTCAGCACCGCGCTGCAACCGATGCTGCACAGCAGCGGCGGCACCATTGCCCTGTTATGTATCTGGGCGGCGGGCTTAACGCTGTTCACCGGCTGGTCCTGGGTCAGCATTGCCGAAAAAATCGGTAGCTGGATCCTCAATATTCTCACCTTCGCCAGTAATCGTACGCGCCGGGATGACACCTGGGTGGATGAAGAAGAGTACGAAGATGACGAAGAGTATGAAGATGATGAGCCCGTAGCGAAGCGTGATTCCCGTCGGGCGCGTATTCTTCGTGGCGCGCTGGCGCGTCGTCAACGTATCGCTGAAAAATTCTCTAACCCAATGGGGCGCAAGACCGATGCGGCGCTTTTCTCGGGTAAACGCATGGATGACCCGGAAGAGGCGGTGCAGTACAGCGCCCGTGGCGTTCAGGCCGATCCTGATGATGTGCTGTTCTCCGGCAGTACTGCATTGCGTCCAGATACCGATGATGTGCTGTTTTCAGGTTCAAGCGCAGTGCGAAGCGAAAGCGATGAATACGATCCGCTGCTGAATGGCCATACCGTCACTGAACCGATTGCCGCCGCGGCCGCCGCGACAACGGCGACACAAGCCTGGGCGGCTCCGGCTGATCCTGTGACGACAGCACCGAGCGCGCTTGATGGCGCAGCACAGCCAGGCGTCGAGTGGCAGACGGTTTCTGCCGCAAATCCGGTTGAACCTTCAATTGCGCCAGCGCCAGAAGGCTGGCCGCCTGCACAACCTCAGCCATATCAGGATGACCCGCTATTGCAGGGCTATCAACAGCCTCAGCCGTATGCCCAGGAACCGGTTTATCAGCAACCGCAGCAGTACCAGCCGTATGAACCAGAACCTGTGTATGCACAGCCGCAGCAATATGTGCCAGAGCCGGTCTATCAACAGCCTCAGCCATACGTGCAAGAGCCTGTTTACGAACAGCCGCAGCCGTATGCGCCGGAGCCAGCTTATGAGCAGCCTCAGCCATACGCGTCGGAACCGGTTTATCAACAGCCGCCAGTTGAGCCTGTCGCGCCTGAGCCGGTTGTAGAAGAAGAGCCGAAACCGCATCAGCGTCCACCGCTTTACTATTTCGAAGAAGTCGAAGAAAAACGTGCGCGCGAACGTGAACAGCTGGCGGCCTGGTATCAACCGATTCCGGAGCCTCTGGCCCCGGTTGAGCAGCACATTGCGCCAGCCGTTACGCCAGCGATAGATCCGACGCCTGCCGTCGCGCCTGTTGCTGCCAGCGTGCGTGAGGCTTCCTCCTCCGTTGCGGCAGCCGCCGCGACGGCAGCCGCTGCTGCACCGCTCTTTAGCCCGGTTGATGGCCCGCGTCCACAGGTCAAAGAAGGCATTGGCCCTAAACTGCCTCGCCCTAACCGCGTACGCGTGCCAACCCGTCGCGAGCTGGCGTCTTATGGGATAAAACTGCCTTCACAACGTATGGCGGAAGAGCGTGCTCGTGGCACGGAGCGCGGTCAGCACGATGTGGATGTCGACAACCTGACTGATGATGAAGCCGATGCGTTGCAACAGGATGCCTTAGCGCGTCAGTTTGCGGCGACGCAGCAGCAGCGTTACGGCAGCGATACACATATTGACAACGATGAAGACGACGCAGATGCTGCCGCCGAAGCGGAACTGGCACGCCAGTTTGCCGCCAGCCAGCAGTCGCGTTATGCCAGTGAACAGCCGGAAGGCGCGCATCCGTTCTCGCTGGATGACTTCGATTTTTCGCCGACCAAAGCACTGATTGATGACACCCCGAAAGCCCCGCTGTTTACGCCGAGCGTAGCGCCGGAGCCGCAGGTGCAACAGCCTCAGACACAGCAGCATTATCAGCAGCCACCGGTGCAACAACCGCCGCAGCATCAGCAGGCTTACCAGCCGCAGGTGCAGCAGCCACATTATCAGCAGCAGCCGGTACAGCAGCCGCCTGTGCAACAGCCGATGCCGCATCAGCAGGCGTACCCACCTCAGACGCAGCAACCGCAGCCGCAGGGTTATCAGCCCCAGGTGCAGCAGCCGCAACAGCCGGCTCCGCAGGCTAAAGAGAGTCTGATCCACCCGCTGTTGATGCGTAACGGCGACGATCGTCCGGCGCTTAAGCCGACCACGCCGCTGCCGTCATTAGATCTGCTGACGCCGCCGCCAACGGAAGTTGAGCCGGTGGATACCTTCGCGCTGGAACAAATGGCGCGTCTGGTCGAAGCGCGCCTGGCGGATTTCCGTATCAAGGCTGATGTGGTGAACTATTCTCCAGGCCCGGTCATCACGCGATTTGAGCTGAACCTGGCACCGGGTGTGAAAGCGGCGCGTATCTCTAACCTGTCGCGCGACCTGGCCCGTTCACTCTCGACTGTCGCTGTGCGCGTGGTGGAAGTGATCCCTGGTAAGCCGTACGTTGGCCTGGAACTGCCTAACAAAAAACGTCAAACCGTTTATCTGCGCGAAGTGCTCGACTGTGCACGTTTCCGCGATAATCCGTCTCCACTTTCTGTGGTGCTGGGTAAAGACATTGCCGGTGAACCGGTGGTGGCGGATCTGGCGAAAATGCCGCACCTGTTGGTTGCCGGTACGACGGGCTCTGGTAAGTCTGTCGGGGTGAACGCCATGATCCTCAGTATGCTTTACAAAGCGCAGCCTGAAGATGTGCGTTTCATTATGATCGACCCGAAAATGCTGGAGCTTTCCGTGTATGAAGGTATTCCGCATCTGTTAACGGAAGTGGTCACCGACATGAAAGACGCCGCCAATGCTCTGCGCTGGAGCGTCAATGAGATGGAACGTCGCTATAAGCTGATGTCGGCGTTGGGCGTGCGAAATCTTGCGGGTTACAACGAGAAAATCGCTGAGGCAAAACGTATGGGCCGCCCGATTCCGGATCCATACTGGAAACCGGGTGACAGCATGGATGCCACGCATCCGGTGCTGGAAAAACTGCCGTATATCGTGGTGCTGGTGGATGAATTTGCTGACCTGATGATGACGGTCGGTAAAAAAGTGGAAGAGCTTATCGCCCGTCTGGCGCAGAAAGCGCGTGCCGCGGGTATCCACCTGGTGCTGGCCACCCAGCGTCCGTCGGTTGATGTTATCACCGGCCTGATTAAAGCGAACATCCCGACGCGTATTGCGTTTACCGTGTCGAGTAAAATCGACTCCCGCACCATTCTCGACCAGGGCGGCGCGGAATCACTGCTGGGGATGGGTGATATGCTCTACTCCGGGCCGAACTCCAGCACGCCAGTGCGTGTTCATGGCGCGTTTGTGCGGGATGAAGAAGTGCACGCTGTGGTGCAGGACTGGAAAGCGCGTGGTCGCCCGCAATATATCGAGGGCATCACCTCTGACAGCGAAAGCGAAGGTGGCGGTGGCGGTATAGATGGCGGTGAAGAGCTGGATCCGTTATTCGATCAGGCGGTCAACTTTGTGACGCAAAAACGGAAAGCCTCGATCTCTGGCGTACAGCGCCAGTTCCGCATCGGATATAACCGTGCGGCGCGCATCATCGAACAGATGGAAGCGCAGGGCATTGTCAGCGAGCAAGGGCACAACGGTAACCGCGAAGTGCTTGCGCCACCGCCGTTCGAGTGATCGTAAAACCAGGTAAATAAGTCAAAATTCAGTATTTTCTTCTGTCGCCTCGCTGAGCTTAAGCCTAAAGTGAGCGACAGAAGCCTCCCCGTCGGGAGCATGATGCTATTAAGGATTAATGATGAAAAAGGCAGCAATCACGTGTGCATTACTTTCCAGCTTTGTTGTCAGTAGCGTCTGGGCAGATGCTGCCAGCGATCTGAAAAGCCGTCTGGATAAAGTGAGCAGTTTCCACGCGAGCTTTACCCAGAAAGTAACGGACGGTAGCGGCAACGCGGTACAGGATGGCCAGGGCGATCTGTGGGTGAAACGCCCGAATCTGTTTAACTGGCACATGACTCAGCCGGATGAAAGCATTCTGGTGTCTGATGGTAAAACCCTCTGGTTCTACAACCCGTTTGTGGAGCAGGTGACCGCTACGCGTCTGAGCGATGCGACAGGCAATACGCCGTTTATGCTGATTGCCCGTAACCAGTCCAGCGACTGGGCGCAGTACAACATCAAGCAGAGTGGTGATGACTTTATGCTGACGCCGAAAGGCAGCAACGGCAACCTGAAGCAGTTCACCATTAATGTTGGTCGCGATGGCACTATTCATCAGTTCAGCGCGATTGAGCAGGACGACCAGCGCAGCAGCTATCAGCTGAAATCGCAGCAAAACGGCGCGGTAGACGCGTCTAAGTTTACCTTTACGCCGCCAGCCGGGGTGACGGTGGACGATCAACGTAAGTAGAGGTAGGTCGTGAGCAACATGTCGCTCGACTTTTCAGATAATACCTTTCAACCTCTGGCCGCCCGTATGCGGCCAGAAAATTTAGCGCAGTACATCGGTCAGCAGCATCTGCTGGCCGCCGGGAAACCACTACCGCGCGCCATCGAAGCCGGGCATTTGCACTCAATGATCCTGTGGGGGCCGCCGGGCACCGGTAAAACGACACTTGCGGAAGTGATTGCGCGTTACGCCAGCGCCGATGTCGAACGCATCTCTGCGGTGACGTCCGGGGTGAAAGAGATCCGCGAAGCTATTGAACGCGCCCGGCAGAACCGTAACGCCGGTCGCCGCACCATTCTGTTTGTTGATGAAGTTCACCGTTTCAATAAAAGCCAGCAGGACGCCTTTCTGCCGCATATTGAAGACGGCACGATTACTTTTATTGGCGCGACCACCGAAAACCCCTCGTTTGAACTGAACTCGGCGCTGCTCTCCCGGGCGCGCGTCTATTTGCTGAAATCCCTCACCACTGAGGATATTGAGCAGGTTCTGACTCAGGCGATGGAAGACCATGCGCGTGGTTACGGCGGCCAGGATATCGTGTTGCCGGATGATACCCGCCGGGCAATTGCCGAACTGGTGAACGGCGATGCGCGGCGCGCCCTGAATACGCTGGAAATGATGGCCGATATGGCCGAAGTGGATGATTCCGGCAAGCGCACGCTCAAACCTGAACTGTTAACCGAAATCGCCGGTGAGCGCAGCGCGCGCTTCGATAACAAAGGCGATCGTTTCTACGATTTAATCTCCGCACTGCATAAATCGGTGCGTGGCAGCGCGCCAGATGCTGCACTTTACTGGTATGCCCGTATCATCTCCGCCGGGGGCGACCCGTTGTATGTCGCGCGTCGCTGCCTTGCGATTGCTTCAGAAGATGTCGGCAACGCCGATCCGCGTGCGATGCAGGTCGCGATTTCCGCATGGGATTGCTTCACTCGCGTGGGCCCGGCGGAAGGTGAACGCGCGATTGCTCAGGCGATCGTATATCTGGCCTGTGCGCCAAAAAGTAATGCCGTCTACACCGCGTTTAAAGCGGCGATGGCCGATGCGCGAGAACGCCCGGACTACGATGTGCCGGTTCACCTGCGTAATGCGCCGACCAAACTGATGAAAGAGATGGGCTATGGGCAGGAGTATCGCTATGCTCATGACGAACCCAACGCCTACGCCGCCGGTGAAGAGTACTTCCCTCAGGAAATGGCACAAACGCGCTATTATCGTCCAACTAACCGTGGCCTTGAAGGCAAGATTGGCGAAAAGCTCGCCTGGCTCGCTGAACAGGATCAAAATAGCCGCACAAAACGCTACCGCTAGCGCAGGCGTTGCGGTAATGTTGGCAATGTATCTTTGCAACCGCAGGCTGCGGTTGCATTCCCTTTTTTCAATTCGATAAGCACAGGATAAGCATGCTCGATCCCAATCTGCTGCGTACCGAGCCAGACGCAGTCGCAGAAAAACTGGCACGCCGGGGCTTTAAGCTGGATGTAGATAAACTTCGCGCTCTTGAAGAGCGTCGTAAAGTGCTGCAGGTAGAAACCGAAAACCTGCAGGCAGAGCGCAACTCGCGATCGAAATCCATTGGCCAGGCGAAAGCGCGCGGGGAAGATATCGAGCCATTACGCCTGGAAGTAAACAAACTCGGTGAGCAGCTTGATGCCGCGAAATCTGAGCTGGACGTGCTGCTGGCGGAAATCCGCGATATCGCACTGACTATCCCGAACATTCCGCACGACGATGTGCCGGTCGGTAAAGACGAAAACGACAACGTTGAAGTCAGCCGCTGGGGTACACCGCGTGAGTTCGATTTCGAAGTCCGCGACCACGTGACGCTGGGCGAAATGCACAGCGGTCTTGATTTCGCGGCGGCAGTGAAACTGACCGGTTCCCGCTTTGTGGTGATGAAAGGCCAGATCGCGCGCATGCACCGTGCGCTGTCTCAGTTCATGCTGGATCTGCACACCGAACAGCACGGCTATAGCGAAAACTATGTGCCGTATCTGGTAAACCAGGACACGCTGTACGGTACCGGGCAGTTGCCGAAATTTGCCGGTGACCTGTTCCATACGCGTCCGCTGGAAGAAGAAGCTGACAGCAGCAACTATGCGTTGATTCCAACGGCGGAAGTGCCGCTGACCAACCTGGTGCGCGATGAAATCATCGACGAAGATGACCTGCCGATCAAAATGACCGCGCATACGCCATGCTTCCGCTCTGAAGCGGGTTCTTATGGTCGTGATACTCGTGGTCTCATCCGTATGCACCAGTTCGACAAAGTTGAGATGGTGCAGATTGTTCGCCCGGAAGACTCCATGGCGGCGCTGGAAGAAATGACCGGTCATGCAGAAAAAGTTCTGCAGTTGCTCGGTCTGCCATACCGCAAAATCATTCTGTGCACGGGTGATATGGGCTTCGGTGCCTGCAAAACCTATGACCTGGAAGTGTGGGTGCCGGCGCAGAATACTTACCGCGAGATCTCTTCCTGTTCTAACGTCTGGGATTTCCAGGCGCGTCGTATGCAGGCGCGTTGCCGTAGCAAATCTGACAAGAAAACCCGTCTGGTGCACACCCTGAATGGCTCCGGCCTGGCAGTAGGTCGTACGCTGGTGGCAGTGCTGGAAAACTACCAGCAGGCCGATGGTCGTATCGAGGTGCCGGAAGTTCTGCGCCCGTATATGAACGGCCTGGAATATATCGGTTGATTCACCTTTCTTATGTAAAAAGCGCCTGCGGGCGCTTTTTTTGTGCCCATCATTGATACTGAGCAATACCTTAACCATTCAAAAGAGAAATACTCCCTTCGAAGTAACCCGCAGCAGATAAAACTAAAAAATAAAAATTTCGCTATATCTATAACTATATAGCGGTATTGTTTTCAATGTGAGCAACGAAGTGAGTATTCATGAAAATTAAGACCCCCGATGCCATTCTGGCAGCCGAGGTCAGCCGTCGCGGTTTGATGAAAACCTCGGCAATTGGCGGCCTGGCGATGGCCAGCAGTGCCTTCACGCTCCCGTTTAGCCGTATGGTAAGCGCCGCTGATGCGCTAGCCCCGGCTACTGCCGCCGAGCGTCTCACCTGGAGCGCGTGTACTGTAAACTGTGGCAGTCGCTGCCCGCTGCGCATGCACGTTGTGGATGGTGAAATTAAATACGTCGAAACCGACAATACCGGTGATGATAACTACGATGGCTTGCATCAGGTTCGCGCCTGCCTGCGCGGGCGTTCTATGCGTCGCCGCGTCTACAACCCAGACCGCCTGAAATACCCGATGAAACGCGTGGGCAAACGCGGTGAAGGGAAATTTGAGCGCATCAGTTGGGAGGAGGCGTTCGATACCATCGCCACCAACATGCAGCGCCTAATCAAAGAGTACGGTAACGAATCTATCTATCTCAACTACGGTACCGGTACGCTGGGTGGCACCATGACGCGTTCCTGGCCGCCGGGAAATACCCTGGTTGCCCGTCTGATGAACTGCTGTGGCGGTTATCTGAACCATTACGGTGACTACTCGTCCGCACAAATTGCGGAAGGTCTCAACTACACCTACGGCGGTTGGGCCGATGGTAATAGCCCGTCTGATATCGAAAACAGCCAGCTGGTAGTGCTGTTTGGTAACAACCCTGGCGAAACGCGTATGAGCGGTGGCGGGGTGACCTATTATCTTGAGCAGGCACGGCAGAAATCGAATGCGCGGATGATCATTATCGATCCGCGCTATACCGACACAGGCGCCGGGCGTGAAGATGAATGGATCCCGATTCGTCCGGGAACCGATGGCGCTTTGGTATCTGCACTGGCGTGGGTGATGATCACCGAGAATCTGGTCGATCAACCTTTCCTCGATAAATACTGCGTCGGTTATGACGAGAAGACGCTGCCAGCGGGCGCGCCAGCCAATGGTCACTATAAAGCCTATATTCTTGGTGAAGGCAACGACGGTGTGGCGAAAACGCCGGCGTGGGCGTCGGCTATCACCGGTATCCCGGTCGATCGCATTGTGAAGCTGGCGCGTGAAATCGCGACCGCTAAACCGGCGTTTATCTCTCAAGGCTGGGGCCCGCAGCGTCATGCGAACGGCGAAATTGCTACCCGCGCGATCTCCATGCTCTCTATCCTGACCGGAAACGTCGGTATTCACGGTGGTAACAGCGGCGCACGCGAAGGGTCTTACTCTTTACCGTTCGTGCGGATGCCGACCCTGGAAAACCCGATTCAGACCAGCATTTCCATGTTTATGTGGACCGATGCAATCGAACGCGGCCCGGAAATGACGGCGCTGCGCGATGGTGTGCGCGGGAAAGATAAACTCGATGTGCCGATCAAAATGATCTGGAACTATGCGGGCAACTGTATTATCAACCAGCATTCAGAGATCAACCGTACCCACGAGATCCTACAGGATGATAAGAAGTGCGAGCTGATTGTGGTCATCGACTGCCATATGACCTCGTCCGCGAAATACGCCGACATCATCCTGCCGGACTGCACCGCGTCTGAGCAAATGGACTTCGCGCTGGATGCGTCCTGCGGCAACATGTCGTACGTCATCTTTGCTGATCAGGCGATTAAACCGCGCTTCGAGTGCAAAACCATCTACGAGATGACCACAGAGCTTGCCAGGCGTATGGGCGTTGAGCAGCAGTTCACCGAAGGTCGCAGCCAGGAAGAGTGGATGCGTCATCTGTATGAACAGTCGCGCAAAGCCATCCCTGAACTGCCGGACTTCGACACCTTCCGTAAACAGGGGATTTTCAAAAAGCGCGATCCGCAAGGACATCACGTGGCGTACAAAGCCTTCCGTGAGGATCCACAGGCCAACCCGCTGACCACGCCGTCAGGCAAAATCGAAATTTATTCTCAGGAACTGGCGAAAATCGCCGCAACCTGGGAACTGGCGGAAGGCGATGTTATCGATCCGCTGCCGATCTACACCCCAGGATTTGAAAACTATAACGATCCGCTGACGGAAAAATTCCCGTTGCAGCTGACCGGTTTCCACTATAAATCCCGCGTTCACTCTACCTATGGCAACGTTGACGTGCTGAAAGCGGCCTGCCGTCAGGAGATGTGGATCAACCCGCTGGATGCGAAGAAACGCGGTATCGCCAACGGCGACCGGGTGCGCATCTTTAACGATCGAGGCGAAGTTCATATCGAGGCGAAAGTTACGCCGCGTATGATGCCGGGCGTTGTCGCCCTGGGCGAAGGGGCATGGTATGACCCGGATGCTAAACGTGTCGATCAGGCGGGCTGCATCAACGTTCTGACGACGCAGCGTCCATCGCCGCTGGCGAAGGGTAACCCGTCACACACAAATCTCGTTCAGGTTGAAAGGGTGTAAGGAGTAATCGATGACAACCCAATATGGTTTTTATATTGATTCGAGTCGTTGCACCGGCTGCAAAACCTGCGAGCTGGCGTGTAAAGACTACAAAGATTTAGGCCCGGACGTCAGCTTCCGTCGTATCTACGAATACGCGGGCGGTGACTGGCAGGAAGACAACGGCGTCTGGCATCAGAACGTCTTTGCTTACTATCTTTCTATTTCGTGCAACCACTGCGAAGATCCGGCCTGTACCAAGGTTTGTCCGAGCGGCGCGATGCACAAACGCGAAGATGGTTTTGTGGTCGTCGATGAAGATGTCTGCATCGGCTGTCGCTATTGCCACATGGCCTGCCCGTACGGCGCGCCGCAGTACAACGCGGCGAAAGGGCACATGACGAAGTGCGATGGCTGTCACGACCGCGTGGCGGATGGTAAAAAACCTATCTGCGTGGAATCCTGCCCGCTGCGTGCGCTCGATTTCGGCCCGATTGACGAGTTGCGCAAAAAACACGGTAATCTTGCCGCCGTTGCGCCGCTGCCGTCTGCGCACTTTACCAAACCAAGCATCGTCATTAAGCCGAATGCCAACAGTCGCCCAACCGGCGACACCACTGGCTATTTAGCCAATCCGAAGGAGGTGTGAGATGGGAAGTGGATGGCATGAATGGCCGCTCATGATCTTTACGGTCTTTGGGCAATGCGTGGTGGGCGCGTTTATCGTGCTGGCAGTGGCGCTGCTGAAGGGGGATTTACGTCCGAACGCGCAACAACGTGTGGTAACCGGGATGCTTGCACTGTGGGTGCTGATGGGCATTGCGTTCATTGCCTCAACGCTTCACCTGGGCTCGCCGTTTCGCGCGTTCAACTCGCTTAACCGCGTGGGCTCCTCGGCGCTGAGTAATGAAATTGCCAGTGGCGCAATCTTCTTCGCAGTCGGCGGCCTTGGCTGGCTGCTGGCGATGGTGAAAAAACTGTCGCCGGCGCTGCGTGGGCTGTGGCTGATTGTGACCGCCGTCCTGGGTGTGGTATTCGTCTGGATGATGGTACGTGTGTACAACAGCATTGATACGGTGCCGACCTGGTACAGTGTCTGGACGCCGATGAGCTTCTTCCTGACGCTGTTCATTGGCGGCCCGCTGCTGGGCTACCTGCTGCTACGTGCAGCTGATGTCACCGGTTGGGCGATGCGTCTGCTGCCTGCCGTTAGCATTGTTGCACTGGTGGTGAGCGTGGTGGTTGCGCTGATGCAGGGCGCGGAACTGGCGACGATCCATAGCTCCATTCAACAGGCATCCGCACTGGTGCCTGATTACGGCTCGCTGATGGCCTGGCGTGTGGTGCTGATTGCTCTGGCGCTGGTGTGCTGGGTTGCGCCGCAGCTGAAAGGGTATCAACCCGCGCTGCCGCTGCTGAGCATCGCCGTCGTGCTGGTCGTTGCGGGAGAACTGATTGGCCGTGGCGTCTTTTATGGTCTGCATATGACTGTCGGCATGGCGATTGCCAGTTAAGTTATTGTGGGTATGAAAAAAGCCAGGCATCGCGTCCTGGCTTTTTAATGCTTTTTTATCATGAAATTTTTCGACCAATCGTTCCGGGTTGTTCCGGTAATAAACGAATAAAAACAATGAAATGATTGTTGGTGTGAATTTATTTCCGCTTCGCTGGATAAGAAACATCAATCGTCGCCCCATATTCCCCGCAGCCCCCGTCAGCCGGGCGATTGACTTTAATTATGGCCGTGGCATGATGCGCTCGAAATCTGATCATCCTCACGGTTTTTACCCATGAACACCTATACTCGCCCGGTGCAGCTGTTGCTCTGTGGCTTACTTTTGTTGACTCTGGCGATTGCGGTATTAAATACGCTCGTCCCGCTTTGGCTCGCCCGCGAAAACTTGCCCACCTGGCAGGTCGGGATGGTCGGCTCCTCCTATTTCACCGGTAACCTGGTGGGGACATTGCTGACCGGGCGCTTGATTAAGCGCATGGGATTTAACCGTAGCTACTACATTGCTTCCGCGATTTTTGCCGTGGGCTGCGTCGGCTTAGGTGTAATGGTCGGATTCTGGAGCTGGATGTTCTGGCGTTTTGTCGCGGGCGTTGGCTGCGCGATGATTTGGGTTGTCGTGGAAAGCGCGCTGATGTCCAGTGGTACGTCGCGTAATCGCGGGCGTTTGCTGGCGGCGTACATGATGGTCTATTACGTGGGGACGGTGCTCGGCCAGTTGATGGTCAGCAAGCTGCCAACCGATCTGTTGACCGTGTTACCGGTGATGACGGGCCTCGTACTGGCAGCCATTCTGCCGATGCTATTTGCGCGCATCAATAACCAGCAGGATGAAACGCATGTTTCAACCCGCGTGTGGTCGATGTTCACATTGCGCCAGGCGCGCCTTGGCGTAAATGGCTGCATTATCTCCGGGATTGTACTGGGGTCGCTTTACGGTCTGATGCCGCTCTATCTGAATCACCAGGGGGTGAGCGATTCCGGTATCGGTTTCTGGATGGCAGTGATGGTTAGTGCAGGCATCGTGGGGCAGTGGCCGGTGGGTCGCCTGGCGGATCGCTATGGCCGTCTGTTAGTCCTGCGTGTACAGGTCTTCGTGGTGATCCTCGGATGCCTTGCTATGCTCAGCAACGCGGCTATGGCCCCTGCGTTATTTGTCCTCGGCGCTTCCGGCTTTACGTTATACCCGGTGGCAATGGCCTGGGCCTGTGAAAAAGTGGAACATCATCAACTGGTGTCAATGAACCAGGCGTTGCTGCTGAGCTATACCATCGGTAGCCTGCTCGGCCCAACGCTGACCGCAATGCTGATGCAGAATTATTCCGACAACCTGCTGTTCGTGATGATTGCCTGCGTATCGTTTGTCTATTTGCTGATGCTGCTGCGCAAAGCCGGGCATCATCCAACGCCAGTGGCGCATGCCTGATCCGCACTTCAAGTAAAAGCCCGATAATTCAAATCTTATCGGGCTTGACGATTATTTTGCCTGCGCCAGGATATTTCCTTCCCAGCCTTTCTGCGCATAATCGTTGAGGCCGCTGATGGTTTTCACCGGCTGGCCAGCGCTAAAGTTGATTTGTTTTAAATCCACCCACACCTGCGAGGCGGCAAAGGTCGATTTAAAATGATATTCCTGATGCGACAGGTCAGATATTGTCGTCCAGTAGGTACCAATACCTTTATTGTTCTCGGGCTTCTTACTGTATTTCGCATACATGTCGGTGACTTTCTGTTCATCGCTTTCCGCCGGAATACCGATGGGGTAAGCCACATTGTTAACCACCGACAGCACAAATCCCTGGGCCTGATTCTTGTTATCCGGTTTTGGCAGATTCTGTAAGTTCCAGCTGGCGCGTACCAGTCGCTGGTCGGCATCAAGCCCGGTTGGGATCGCGTCACGTTTCGCGTGGCTGAAACGCGCGAGATTTGCTAACTGTTTATCGTAAGAAGGCGGGTTGGTCATCACGCGGTAGTTTTTATCGTGATAGATATTCACTTTGCCGTTATCAATTTCAATGATGGCAGAGTCTCCGCTCTTATCTTCGATCGCGATATGTTTAGTATCGGTCGCGTAATCCACCGGCAGTTTAGCCGCCGCCAGACGCAAGTTATGGCGAATACCTTTGACGGCGTCGTTAACAGTGGCATAGTTATCCAGGATATAGCTTAACCACGCCCGGCTTTCGAGCACGGGTTTATCCTGGTTATCCTGCTGTACCTGCGAGCCATTCATATAAAACAACGTATGCCCCGCCAGCCCGGCTTCATTCATACCATCCATCGGAAAGACGCCATCCGCATAGACCACAACGCTGCCATAACGGGTGGTCCAGTGTGCCGCTTTAGCGCTGTCTCCGCCATTATGGGCGATGCCTTTTGGGGTGATCACCAGTGACGGGTCGACAGGGCCAAAGAAATCCAGATTGCGGGCGGTGACCATATAGCCCGGAAACATGTTCATAAACGCGCGGGTACAGGCATCGGCGCTGACGCTGACCCCCGCAGTGAGTACCAGACCTAATGCGACGGCGGAGATTTTTTGATTCTTCATTTTTCTTCCTCAGTTAAGTTCACCCGTCTATGTTAGGGTTAATATACTCAGCGCAATAAATCACTTAGCGGGGGAATATCCCCCGCAAATGGAGAGATGACCTATGGAGCCGATTAATTTTTCTCTGGCGCAAATTGAAGCGTTTGCCTGCGTTTGTGAGTGCGGAACCCTGACTCAGGCGGCCAAAAAGCTGAAGAAGGACAGGACGACGGTAAGTCAGCTTATTGATTATCTTGAAATAGACTTAGGTTATATTCTGTTTGATCGCGCAAAACGACCGCTTGAACTCACTGATTACGGTAAGCGTCTGTATCGCCAGGCTCGACTGTTTTTACATGAGGCGCAGGCCTTTTCGCAGGTCGCTAAGCAACTGCCCGATCAGCTAAAGACGCAGTTGACGCTGTGCTATGACCCTTTCACGCCGCGTGATTTTTTACTTAGTCTGGCAAGTACCCTCGCGCAGCAACATATTTCTCTGGATTTGCTGATGTGTGAACGTGAACAGGCGGAGCGGTGGCTGGATGACGGGAAGGTGGATATGGGGATCTACCAGGCGCTGAATCGTTCGGTTAACGATCATCTTAAGTGGCGGGCCGTGGGTGCTATATCGCTATCCGTCTGGGCGCGTAAAGGCTTTTTCCCGGTCTCGCCGGTGTCGATGCTGCATCTTGCCGCCAGCCCGCAGTTGGTACCTTTTTGTATGCTGCAGGATGCGCTGGCACAGCGTGTTCAAATCGCCGACCGTATCATTCGCGTTAATGAAATCGCGCTGTTAGAAAAGCGATTGTCCGCCGGTGATGGCTGGGCGTTTTTACCACGTCATTTCGGCGTGGGCGAGTGGGAGAACGTCGAACGTCAGGAGACCGAGGCGGGGGATCAAGGGTTAACGCATCCGGTGGTCGCGCTGTGGAAGCCCGGGCAAATACAACCCCATCAACTGGGGCAGGTTCTGAATGCGATTGATATGACGTGGAGAGAAGACGCGTGACTCCGGATGAGAGCCACGCTAAAGGCTTTAGTACATTACCTTATGACCATACTGTTCCAGAATGCCTTTGACGCGTTCCATGGTCTCTTTTTTCGGTGGGTGGACGCCATCCAGTTTGTACTCTTCACCCATCGCCACCCATTTATGTTTACCCAGTTCGTGATATGGCAGCAACTCGATTTTCTCGACGTTGCCCATGTCGCGGGTAAATTCGCCCAGGCGGTGCGCAGAATCGTCATCATCTGACCAGCCAGGAACCACAACATAGCGGATCCAGACTTTTACCTCTTTTTTTGACAGGTATTGAGCGAATTCCAGTGTGCGATGGTTCGACACGCCGACCAGGTTCTGGTGAATCTCGTCGTTCATCTGTTTGAGATCGAGCATCACCAGATCGGTAACGTCCAACAGTTCATCAATGACCGGATCGTAACGACGCACAAAACCGTTGGTATCAAGGCAGGTGTGGATGCCTTCTTTTTTACAGGCGCGGAACCAGTCACGCACGAACTCAGCCTGAAGAATGGCTTCGCCACCGGATGCGGTCACACCGCCGCCGGACGCGTTCATGAAGTGACGGTAGGTCACAACTTCTTTCATCAGTTCTTCAACGGTGACCTCTTTGCCGCCGTGGGTATCCCACGTATCACGGTTATGGCAATAGAGGCAGCGCATCAGACAGCCCTGGAAGAAGGTGATAAAACGGATACCTGGGCCATCAACG
The DNA here is from genome assembly GCA_003315335.1 of Pseudocitrobacter faecalis. Classification (GTDB taxonomy): domain Bacteria; phylum Pseudomonadota; class Gammaproteobacteria; order Enterobacterales; family Enterobacteriaceae; genus Pseudocitrobacter; species Pseudocitrobacter faecalis. Next base: position 91,809 of record QNRL01000002.1, on the reverse strand, counting down.
GTGCCACAGGATTCAAAGGAGTGAATGCGACCAGTTACAGACATTGCAGTGTTATCTCCAGTTTTTCCCCGCGTCCGGCAGGGGTGACGATCATGACTTCAGGCCGTCTTGAGTTTATTTTGCACGTTAATTTCATTATAGAGATTAACCCGCAAAACAGGCTCAGGGAGAGTGGGGGACTTATAAGAAAGGCCCCACTTGCGTGGAGCCTTTATTGTACGCTTTTTAAATCGCGATTTCAGTCAAATCCATTACATGGACTGAGTGAAGGTACGAGTAATAACGTCCTGCTGCTGTTCTTTAGTCAGGGAATTAAAACGTACTGCGTAGCCAGATACGCGGATGGTCAGCTGCGGATATTTTTCCGGGTGTTCCATCGCGTCGAGCAGCATTTCGCGGTTCATAACGTTAACGTTCAGGTGCTGACCGCCTTCGATAGACGCTTCATGGTGGAAGTAACCATCCATCAGGCCTGCCAGGTTGGTTTTACGAACGTCGTCGTCTTTACCCAGTGCGTTTGGAACGATAGAGAAGGTGTAAGAGATACCATCTTTAGCGTAAGCAAACGGCAGTTTTGCAACGGAGGTCAGAGAGGCAACAGCACCTTTCTGGTCACGGCCGTGCATCGGGTTAGCACCTGGTCCGAACGGAGCGCCTGCGCGACGACCGTCTGGGGTGTTACCGGTTTTCTTACCATATACAACGTTGGAAGTGATAGTCAGAACGGACTGAGTTGGGATAGCGTTGCGGTAAGTAGTCAGTTTCTGAATTTTTTTCATGAAACGTTCTACCAGGTCAACAGCCATGTCATCGACGCGAGCATCGTTGTTACCAAACTGCGGGTATTCGCCTTCGATTTCGAAGTCGATAGCCAGACCGTCTTCGTCACGAATCGGTTTAACTTTCGCATATTTGATTGCAGACAGGGAGTCAGCCGCTACGGACAGACCCGCGATACCGCAAGCCATGGTACGGATAACGTCACGGTCGTGCAGCGCCATCAGAGAAGCTTCGTAGCTGTATTTGTCATGCATGTAGTGGATGACGTTCAGTGCGGTGACGTACTGTTTAGCCAGCCAATCCATGAAGTGATCCATACGATCGATAACTTCGTCGTAGTTCAGCACATCGCCTTTGATTGGTTCAGATTTAGGACCAACCTGCATTTTCAGTTTTTCATCAACGCCGCCGTTGATTGCGTACAGCATGGTTTTCGCCAGGTTAGCACGCGCACCGAAGAACTGCATTTGTTTACCAACGATCATCGGGCTTACGCAGCAAGCGATAGCATAGTCATCGTTGTTGAAGTCTGGACGCATCAGATCGTCATTCTCATACTGCAGAGAAGAGGTATCGATGGACACTTTCGCAGCGAATTTTTTGAACGCCAGCGGCAGTTTTTCAGACCACAGGATAGTGATGTTCGGTTCCGGAGACGGGCCCATGGTGTACAGGGTGTTCAGGAAACGGAAGCTGTTTTTGGTAACCAGAGTACGGCCATCAACGCCCATACCACCGACGGATTCAGTTGCCCAAATCGGGTCACCGGAGAACAGTTCATCATATTCAGGAGTACGCAGGAAGCGAACCATACGCAGTTTCATGACCAGGTGGTCAATCATTTCCTGAGCTTCTTGTTCAGTGATTTTGCCTGCTTTCAGGTCACGTTCGATGTAGATATCCAGGAAGCTGGAGGTACGACCGAAGGACATTGCAGCGCCGTTCTGAGATTTAACAGCAGCCAGGTAGCCGAAGTAAGTCCACTGAATCGCTTCCTGAGCGTTAGTCGCCGGACCAGAGATGTCGTAGCCATATTTAGCTGCCATCTCTTTGATCTGACCCAGCGCACGGTGCTGTTCAGAGATTTCTTCACGCAGACGAATAGTCGCTTCCAGGTTTACACCGTTTTCCAGGTCAGACTGGAGAGAGGTGAACTGAGCGAATTTGTCTTTCATCAGGAAGTCGATACCGTAAACGGCGATACGACGATAGTCACCGATGATACGACCACGACCGTATGCATCCGGCAGACCAGTCAGGACGCCAGATTTACGGCAACGCAGGATGTCCGGAGTATAAACGTCGAACACGCCCTGGTTGTGAGTTTTACGGTACTCGGTGAAGATTTTTTTGATCATCGGGTCCAGTTCGCGGTTGTACGCTTTGCAGGAACCTTCGATCATTTTGATGCCGCCAAACGGAATCAGCGCGCGTTTCAGCGGAGCTTCAGTCTGCAGGCCAACGATTTTTTCCAGCGACTTGTTGATGTAGCCCGCGTCGTGGGAGGTGATGGTAGAAGCAACAGCAGTGTCGAAATCAACAGGCGCGTGAGTGCGGTTTTCCTGTTTAACACCTTCCATTACTTTGTCCCACAGCTCGGTAGTTGCTTTAGTAGCACCTGCCAGGAAGGACTCGTCACCCTCGTATGGAGTGTAGTTTTTCTGGATGAAGTCACGTAAGTTGACTTCATTCTGCCAGTCACCTTTAGTAAAACCTTCCCAGGCTGTGGCTAACTTTTCATTAAGCTCGGACATGTAACACCTACCTTCTTATGTGGATTTTTTATTTACTGCCTGACACAACGCTCACTTTAGTGATGGTCGCCTTCACGCAGGTAAATGACCCAGTATGTCAGCCCAACTAACAGGCCTCCGCCAATGATATTCCCGATAGTCACCGGAATGAGGTTATCAGTGATGAAGTTCATGATAGTCAGGTGAGAAAAACTATCCGGCGTTGAACCTACTGCGGTCCAAAACTCCGGGCTTGCAAAGTTGCGAATCACAATCCCCATCGGGATCATAAACATGTTTGCAATACTGTGCTCAAAGCCGCTGGCGACGAACATGGCAACCGGAAGAACCATAATCATGGCTTTATCCATCAGGCTGCGGCCAGAGTAGCTCATCCAGACAGCCAGACAAACCATCAGGTTCGCCAGGATGCCGAGGGCAACGGCTTCGATAAATGTGTGGTGCATTTTGTGGTCAGCGGTTTGCAGGACATTCAAGCCCCAGCCACCGTTAGCGGTCATATACTCGCCGGAGAGCCACATTAGCAGAACAAAGAGCAGACATCCTACCAGGTTACCAACATAGACGTTCAACCAGTTTTTCGCCAGTTGACCCCATGTGATTCGACCACTGGCTTTCGCGACAACGATAAGTACCGTGGAAGTGAAGAGGTCGGCCCCGCAAATGACGCAGAGAATCAAGCCCAGTGAGAAGCAGATACCCCCAATCAGTTTCGCGACGCCAAAAGGCATACCCGCGGTTCCTGTGGTGGCAGTAATGTAGAAAACAAAAGCAATCGAGATAAACACGCCCGCAGTTATCGCCAGATAAAAGGTTTTCAGCGGATGCTTCGTTGCTTTATAGACACCTGCTTCTTCGGCAACTTTGGCCATAGCAGCAGGAACAAGTAGATCAAAAGGGTTGTCAGCTTTCACACTAACTCTCTCTTTATTAAGTCGGCGACGAGATACTAACAAAGCATTATAGATGAGAATTTGATGTAGATCATATCTCGCCTGGCTTATAGGCCCGCAAATCGAATGGTTTTTCGTCGAATGCGGCATAACTTTTTGATTATCAAAATAAAAATAAATTTTAAAGTTTGCAAAATCAGTTGATTTTTTTCGTCAGCCTCCCGTTTTGCCAGTTAATTAAAATGGAGTAATGATCATTTAAATTAACATTATTGGTAAGCTACCAATAATAGTGTTTACTTGTACGTAACGTAATTATCACAAATAAATTAACGTCTTTTTAAAAATAAAAAAAAGGGCCGTTAAACGGCCCCATAATATAGCGTAGAGTAATCTTTAAACCTACTTATTATCCGGTCTTTTTAGCTCTGCTTTGACCAAAACGCAGCTTTTGCACACTGCAGTTTTTCGTAAGCTGCCAACAACGACTGATGCGCCGGGAAGGCCGTCAGGTCGTTATCAACGGCCTGCAAACCGTAGAACGGCGCTTCACCGCTCAATGCCGCGCTGGCGGCCTCTACGGCTTCAGCACCGTACATACGAATAAATGCGTTCAGATATTGCAGCGGCTGGCGTTCTTCTTCCTGAGACAGCAGCAGTAGGGTCTGCAGGCAACGGTAATAATTGGCACGCTCGGCACTAAAGATTGACGCGTTGAATTCCATTGTCCACTCAGTCCAGATAAGCGCCTGTTCCAAATCGCCCCCCGCAAGGGCAAGCATCGCTTTCAGCTCGCCGACGCGCAGGGTATACCAGCCGTTGTCTTTGCCCGTTGCCAGGCCCAGCAGTTCACGCACGCGGGTGAAATCGTCCAGACCTTCTTCATCCAGTTGTTCAATCAGATTCAGGTACTCTTCTTTTTCCCACTCGCTGTTTGGCAGGGTCAGGATCGTCTCGCGCAAATGACTGCCCATATTATTATTCGCCAGCCACAGATCTTCCGCTGGATAGATATCAGACATTCCCGGCACCAGGATACGGCAGGCGTAGACGCCTAAATGCTCATAATCCGCGATGTAAACCTCTTTATCTTCCGCGTTGAAAATCGCCATCAGCGTCGCGAATTCTTCTTCGGTCGTTCCCGAGAAATTCCAGTCCACGAACGGGTAGTCGGCATCCTGTTTGAAGAGATCCCAGGAGATCAAACCGCTGGAATCAATAAAGTGAGTTTCCAGGTTGGCGTGCTCGGCGACTTCTTCATCATCAAAAGTAGGCGGTGTGAACACATCCAGATCTTTCAGGCCTCGGCCCTGCAGCAGTTCTGTAACGGTACGCTCAAGTGCGACACCAAAGTCCGGATGCGCGCCGAAGGAGGCAAAACAGGTTCCGTTTGCCGGGTTGAACAGTACAACGCAGATAACCGGATATTTCCCCCCTAAAGAGCCGTCGTAAGCGAAAATAGGGAACCCTTCCGCTTCCAGTTTTTCGATAGACGCCACGACGCCTGGATAGCGTGCCATCACCTCTTTCGGGATCTCCGGCAGACTGATGCTCTCAGCGATGATGCGGTTTTTAATGTGACGTTCAAACACTTCCGACAGACCCTGTACGCGCGCTTCATTAGCGGTATTGCCTGCAGACATACCGTTAGAAACATACAGATTGCCGACGATATTCATCGGGATATAAATGGTTTCGCCATCGGACTGGCGAGTAAACGGCAGACCGCAAACACCCCGATCGGTATTGCCCGATTGCAGATCCACCATCAGGCTGCCGGTCAACTGATCGTCAGGATCGTAGAACGCGCGCAGACGCGCATCGAGCAGACCTTCCGGCAGCTCATCATCTTCCGGGATCGGGAACCATTTTTCGTTCGGATAATGCACGAATGGGCCGTTAGCGATTTTCTCGCCCAGCCAGAAATCGGCGAAGAAGTAGTTGGTCGACAGGCGCTCGAAATATTCCCCTAACGCGGACGCCAGCGCGGCTTTTTTGGTTGCGCCTTTACCGTTGGTAAAGCACAGCGAACACGCTTTGTCGCGGATATGTACCGACCAGACGTTTGGTACCGGGTTCAGCCATGAGGCCTCTTCGATGTCAAAGCCCAGGTCGAGCAGTTTTTGCTGGAAGCGAGCGATGGAATCTTCCAGTGCGGCATCTTTGCCGGGGATATAGGTTTGCGTCATGACGGTCTCGTTTTTATCGTACGGAAAGCGCGCAATCATACGGGGTTTGGATGAATGTATCTATCGCGATTGATAATCAATAATAAATTAAATGCGCTGGTCTATGATTAACGACAATGACATCGTTACAGGCATAAAAATGAAATCGTTCGATCTCCATCGCATGGCTCTGGATAAAGTTCCTCTGGATTTCCTCGGCGAAGTGGCACTGCGTTCGCTCTACACCTTTATTTTGGTTTTCCTGTTCCTGAAAATTACCGGTCGGCGCGGCGTGCGGCAGATGTCGCTGTTTGAAGTGCTTATCATCCTGACGCTGGGCTCCGCCGCGGGCGATGTGGCGTTTTATGACGATGTGCCCATGCTCCCCGTGTTAGTCGTTTTTATCACGTTAGCCGCCCTTTATCGACTGGTGATGTGGCTGATGTCCCGTAGCGAAAAACTGGAAGATTTACTGGAAGGAAAGCCGCTCGTTGTGGTGGAAGAGGGGGAGCTTGCGTGGGAGCGTTTGCAATCCGAGAACATGACCGAATTTGAGTTTTTTATGGAGCTGCGGTTGGGCGGCGTAGAGCATCTCGGGCAGGTGCGGTTGGCCATTATGGAGACGAACGGGCAAATCAGCATTTATTATTATCCCGATGATGATGTGAAGGCCGGTTTGGTGATTTTACCGTCGAGCTGCATATCGCGCTTTACCACGATTCCCGAGGCCGCCGATTACGCCTGCGTTCGGTGCAGCGCGATTTTTCATTTTAATGCCGGGGAACATCAATTATGTCCTCGCTGTGCAAATCCAGAATGGTCGAAGGCCAGCAGCGCGAAACGCGTCACCGGCTAGCGGATTTATCCATTTTCACTCGTCAATGCCGAATATTCTGTTGTGTGACTCAGGGCGCATTTTCTGGCCGCTCAGTATTACCCATTGCGGCGCGTGTCACTGAATGATAAAACCGATATCCACAGGAATAACTTATATCCGGGTGAACACACCCGGGTAGACAACATTGCAACGTGGTGAGGGGAAATGGCTCAGGTCTTTAATTTCAGTTCGGGTCCGGCAATGCTACCGGCAGATGTCCTTAAACAGGCGCAGCACGAATTACGCGACTGGAACGGATTGGGTACATCAGTAATGGAAGTCAGCCACCGTGGGAAAGAATTTATCCACGTGGCGGAAGAAGCAGAAAAGGATTTTCGTGACCTGCTCAATATCCCTTCCAACTATAAAGTGTTGTTCTGTCACGGCGGTGGTCGCGGTCAGTTCGCGGGCGTTCCGCTGAATATTCTGGGGGATAAAACCACCGCAGATTACGTTGACGCCGGCTACTGGGCGGCCAGTGCAGTAAAAGAAGCGAAGAAATACTGCTCGCCACATGTGATTGACGCCAAAATTACCGTTGACGGGAAGCGTGCTGTGAAGCCGATGAGCGAATGGCAACTCTCTGGCAATGCGGCATACCTTCACTATTGCCCGAATGAAACCATTGATGGCATCGCCATTGATGAAACCCCGAATTTCGACAAAGACGTGGTTGTTGCCGCCGATTTCTCCTCGACCATTCTTTCCCGCCCGATTGACGTCAGTCGCTTTGGCGTGATTTACGCAGGCGCGCAGAAAAACATCGGCCCGGCAGGCCTGACGCTGGTGATTGTGCGTGAAGATCTGCTCGGCAAAGCCAACATCGCTTGCCCGTCCATTCTGGATTACTCGGTACTGAACGAGAACGACTCCATGTTCAACACGCCGCCGACCTTTGCCTGGTATCTGGCGGGGCTGGTATTCAAATGGCTGAAAGAGCAGGGTGGCGTGGCGGCAATGGATCGCATCAACCAGCAAAAAGCTGAACTGCTGTACGGCGTTATCGACAACAGCGATTTCTATCGTAACGATGTTGCGGCGTCTAACCGTTCTCGCATGAACATTCCGTTCCAGCTGGCGGACAGCGCACTGGATAAAGTCTTCCTGGAAGAGTCCTTTGCCGCAGGTCTTCATTCGCTGAAAGGCCACCGCGTCGTCGGCGGGATGCGTGCGTCAATCTACAACGCGATGCCGCTGGCAGGCGTTCATGCATTGACCGATTTCATGCAAGATTTCGAACGTCGCCACGGTTAATTTTTTCGTTTTCATCCCCTGCAGCACTCTGCAGGGGTTTTTATTGTCGATTTTGAGAGTTGAGTTTCATGGAATCCCTGACGTTACAACCCATTGCGCGTGTTGATGGCACCATTAACCTGCCTGGTTCAAAAAGTGTCTCTAACCGCGCCTTGCTGCTGGCAGCTTTAGCACGCGGCACCACTGTCCTGACAAACCTGCTGGACAGCGACGATGTTCGCCACATGCTAAATGCGCTGAGTGCGCTGGGAATTCACTATACCCTGTCTGCCGATCGCACTCGCTGCGAAGTCACGGGTAACGCAGGTCCATTGCAGGCTAATGAATCACTGGAATTATTCCTCGGGAACGCCGGCACGGCGATGCGCCCTCTGGCGGCGGCGCTCTGCCTGGGTCATAACGATATCGTGCTGACCGGCGAACCGCGCATGAAAGAGCGTCCGATTGGGCACCTGGTTGACGCGCTACGTCAGGGTGGGGCACAAATTACCTATCTCGAGCAGGAAAACTATCCACCGCTGCGTTTACAGGGCGGCTTTAGCGGCGGCAACGTTGAGGTTGACGGTACTGTTTCGAGCCAGTTCCTGACGGCATTGCTGATGACCGCGCCGCTGGCACCGAAGGACACCATTATCACCATCAAAGGCGATCTGGTTTCTAAACCGTACATTGACATCACCCTGCACCTGATGAAAACGTTTGGTGTTGAGGTTGAAAACCAACATTATCAGCGCTTTGTCGTGCGTGGCGGTCAACAGTATCACTCTCCAGGCCAGTATCTGGTGGAAGGAGATGCCTCGTCCGCGTCCTATTTCCTGGCCGCGGGGGCAATCCGTGGCGGTACCGTGAAGGTAACAGGTATTGGTCGTAACAGCGTGCAGGGCGATATCCGCTTTGCTGACGTGCTGGAAAAAATGGGCGCGACCATCACCTGGGGCGATGACTATATTGCCTGTACCCGTGGCGAACTGAATGCCATTGATATGGACATGAACCATATTCCCGACGCTGCGATGACTATTGCTACGGCCGCGTTGTTCGCGAAAGGCACCACTACGTTACGTAATATTTACAACTGGCGCGTGAAAGAGACCGATCGTCTGTTTGCGATGGCGACGGAGCTGCGCAAAGTGGGTGCGGAAGTGGAAGAGGGCGAAGATTACATTCGCGTCACGCCGCCGGCAAAACTGCAGTTTGCTGACATTGGCACCTACAACGATCACCGCATGGCGATGTGCTTCTCGCTTGTGGCGCTGTCTGATACGCCGGTAACCATCCTTGACCCGAAATGTACGGCGAAGACCTTCCCGGACTATTTCGAACAGCTGGCGCGTATTAGTACGCTAGCTTAATTGAAATCGTAATAATAAAACGCCGACCTTGTGTCGGCGTTTTTTTTCGGACTTTCTGCGTGTTCCTCATAGTGATAACCTTGGTTTCCTTTTTAACTTATTGATATTTAGATAATTTATACATAATCAATGGATGATTCACATGAAGAATACTCAACTTTTGCTGGCGCTGGCAGTCTCCGCGACGCTGCTCAGCGGCTGTAAAAATACCCACGGTATCGACACCAACATGGCGATCAGTTCAGGTATGTCAGCTTATAAAGCAGCAACCCTGACAGATGCAGATGCCAAAGCCATCGCCAATCAGGGGTGCGAGGAGCTGGATAGCCAGAACCAAATGGCTGGCGCATCCAGCAAATACAGCAAACGTCTGGCGAAAATCGCCAAAGCGCTGGGCAATAATATCAACGGCACGCCGGTTAACTATAAGGTTTACATGACCAGTGATGTGAATGCCTGGGCGATGGCTAACGGCTGTGTGCGTGTGTATAGCGGCCTGATGGATATGATGAATGACAACGAAATCGAAGGCGTTCTCGGTCATGAACTGGGCCACGTGGCGCTCGGTCACTCACTGGCTGAAATGAAAGCGTCTTATGCGGTCGTTGCCGCGCGTGATGCTATCTCGGCAACCAGCGGTGTGGCAGCTCAGCTCTCTCGTTCTCAGCTTGGCGATATCGCGGAAGGTGCTATCAATGCGAAATACTCGCGCGATAAAGAGTCTGAAGCCGATGACTTCTCCTACGATTTGCTGAAAAAACGCGGTATCAGCACTCAGGGCCTGGTCGGCAGCTTCGACAAGCTGGCGAGTATGGACGCCGGACATACCAAATCGATGTTTGATTCTCATCCGCCTTCAACTGAACGTGCGCAGCATATCCGCGAACGTATCGCTTCAGACAAAAAGTAAAACATTGTCATCTTTCGGGCTGGCCGTGCGCCAACCCGCTATAATTATTGTTCACTATTCCCACCATTATTGGCGTTATTTCCGTATTTCGCAGACAAAGGTAACTGTCAGGCGTAGACATGCGTATAATGCGCGCGTTTAGGTTCTATACGCCTTGTGTTGAAGGAGATAAAGATGACGGCAGTTGCCCCGGTAATCACAATTGATGGACCAAGCGGTGCGGGTAAAGGCACCCTGTGTAAAGCGATGGCTGAGGCTTTACAGTGGCATTTATTGGACTCGGGAGCCATCTATCGTGTTCTGGCGCTGGCCGCGTTACATCACCACGTCGACGTGACGTCGGAGGATGCGCTGGTTCCGCTGGCCGCTCACCTGGATGTGCGTTTTGTCTCAACGGAAGGCAATCTGGAAGTCATCCTGGAAGGGGAAGATGTTAGCGGTGAAATCCGCACTCAGGACGTGGCGAATGCAGCATCACAAGTAGCGGCTTTTCCGCGCGTTCGCGAAGCGCTTCTGCGCCGCCAGCGTGCGTTTCGTGAAGCACCGGGATTAATCGCCGATGGCCGTGATATGGGGACGGTGGTATTCCCTGATGCGCCAGTCAAAATTTTCCTCGATGCCTCATCGGAAGAGCGTGCCAACCGCCGCATGCTACAGTTGCAGGAAAAGGGCTTTAGTGTTAACTTTGAACGCCTTTTGGCCGAGATACAGGAACGAGACGACCGCGATCGCAACCGCGCCGTGGCGCCGCTGGTTCCGGCTGCTGATGCTTTAGTGTTGGATTCCACCACCTTAAGCATTGAGCAAGTGATTGAAAAAGCGCTACAATACGCGCGCCAAAAGTTGGCTCTCGCTTAATACGCGACCGAATTTGCAGTACCCCCGTTGCAATGGATTGACAGCGGGTATGTTAAACAACCCCATCCGGCACGGAGCCAGGTGGACGTTAAATATGAAACCTGAAGATTAAACATGACTGAATCTTTTGCTCAACTCTTTGAAGAATCCTTAAAAGAAATCGAAACCCGCCCGGGTTCCATCGTTCGTGGCGTTGTTGTCTCTATCGACAAAGACGTCGTTCTGGTTGATGCGGGCCTGAAATCTGAGTCTGCTATTCCGGCAGAACAGTTCAAAAACGCAGCTGGCGAACTGGAAATCCAGGTTGGTGACGAAGTTGACGTTGCTCTGGATGCAGTAGAAGACGGCTTCGGTGAAACCCTGCTGTCCCGTGAGAAAGCTAAGCGTCACGAAGCCTGGATCACGCTGGAAAAAGCATACGAAGAAGCTGAAACTGTTACCGGTGTTATCAACGGCAAAGTTAAAGGTGGCTTCACTGTTGAGCTGAACGGTATTCGTGCGTTCCTGCCGGGTTCCCTGGTAGACGTTCGTCCGGTTCGCGATACTCTGCACCTGGAAGGCAAAGAGCTTGAGTTCAAAGTAATCAAGCTTGATCAGAAACGTAACAACGTCGTTGTTTCCCGTCGTGCCGTTATCGAATCCGAAAACAGCGCAGAACGCGATCAGCTGCTGGAAAACCTGCAGGAAGGCATGGAAGTTAAAGGTATCGTTAAGAACCTCACTGACTACGGTGCATTCGTTGATCTGGGTGGCGTTGACGGCCTGCTGCACATCACCGACATGGCATGGAAACGCGTTAAGCATCCGAGCGAAATCGTAAACGTTGGCGACGAAATCACTGTTAAAGTGCTGAAGTTCGACCGCGAACGTACCCGTGTATCTCTGGGCCTGAAACAGCTGGGCGAAGATCCGTGGGTAGCTATCGCTAAACGTTATCCGGAAGGTACTAAACTGACCGGTCGCGTAACCAACCTGACCGACTACGGCTGCTTCGTTGAAATCGAAGAAGGCGTTGAAGGCCTGGTTCACGTTTCCGAAATGGATTGGACCAACAAAAACATCCACCCGTCCAAAGTTGTTAACGTTGGCGACGTAGTGGAAGTTATGGTTCTGGATATCGACGAAGAACGTCGTCGTATCTCCCTGGGCCTGAAACAGTGCAAAAACAACCCATGGCAGCAGTTTGCGGAAACCCACAACAAGGGTGACCGTGTTGAAGGTAAAATCAAGTCTATCACTGACTTCGGTATCTTCATCGGCCTGGACGGCGGCATCGATGGCCTGGTTCACCTGTCTGACATCTCCTGGAACGTTGCAGGCGAAGAAGCAGTACGTGAATACAAAAAAGGCGACGAAATCGCAGCAGTTGTACTGCAGGTTGACGCAGAACGTGAACGTATCTCCCTGGGCGTTAAACAGCTCGCAGAAGATCCGTTCAACAACTGGGTTGCTCTGAACAAGAAAGGCGCTATCGTAAACGGTAAAGTGACTGCAGTTGACGCGAAAGGCGCAACCGTAGAACTGGCTGACGGCGTTGAAGGTTACCTGCGTGCTTCTGAAGCATCCCGTGACCGCGTTGAAGATGCAACTCTGGTTCTGAGCGTTGGCGACGACGTTGAAGCTAAATTCACCGGTGTTGACCGCAAAAACCGTGCAATCAGCCTGTCTGTACGTGCTAAAGACGAAGCTGACGAGAAAGATGCAATCGCTACTGTTAACAACAAACAGGAAGACGGCAACTTCTCCAACGCAATGGCTGAAGCATTCAAAGCAGCTAAAGGCGAGTAATTCTCTTACTCTTCGGTCTGATTATCAGCCGAAGAATCATGAGATTACTTGACAGATTACGGTTTTCGTTCTGTAATCAAGCACAAAGGGCGGCTACGGCCGCCCTTGTTTAAGCTGTTAGCTAATTTTCCTGGACAGGAAACCGGAGGAATCATGACCAAGTCAGAATTGATTGAAAGACTTGCCAGCCAGCAATCCCATATCCCTGCAAAAGCAGTGGAAGATGCGGTAAAAGAGATGCTGGAGCATATGGCCTCAACCCTCGCACAGGGTGAGCGCATTGAAATCCGCGGTTTCGGCAGCTTCTCCCTGCACTATCGAGCACCACGTACCGGGCGTAACCCGAAGACTGGCGATAAAGTGGAACTTGAAGGCAAATATGTGCCGCACTTTAAACCGGGTAAAGAACTGCGCGATCGCGCCAATATTTACGATTGAGTTATGCCGTTCGATAACGGTCTGACTTAATTGCGAAAAAGCACCTACGGGTGCTTTTTTCATTTCTCGCATACTAATAACATCGCTCTCACTTTCCTCGCTTTCTGAATTCTCCTCGCAAAACGTTTTCCCGTTTGCTGCAAGCACAAAATTGTCTGGAAGACGCCTCGATACTTCTTCTTTTGCCCCACGACAAGAAATGAGTCTCGCGCGACACTCGGCACAACAAGGAGGTGTTGATGCGTGTCCCATTGTTTGCCTGCTGCGTGATTCTCGGTGTGAGCCCATTACTTTGGCTGCCTGTGCTTCCGTCGTTGTCGGTCATTAAAGCTGTAATTGTTGCTCTTAGCCTGTTAGCGTTTATTTGCCCGAAACGGGGAATACGGATTGTGTGTATCCTCGGACTCCTTTTTTGCTGGGGCGTGCTGGCAGCCTGGCAGGTGCAATTGCCTGCGCTGCGTATTGCCGGGAAAAATCAATCCGTTGAGATTGTGCTCAGCCAGACTGACGGGCAAACCACGCACCAGGGGAATATTATCCGTTTTAACGGGCAGCGGCTTTTCCCGACGCCCGTTATCACGCTGTATGGCAACTATCTGCCACAGCCACCCTGCGCGGGTCAGCGCTGGGCGATGACAATTCGCGCTCGTGCGGTGCATGGTCAGCTTAATGACGGTGGCTTTGATTCTCAGCGCTACGCGCTGGCGCAGCATCAGCCGCTTACCGGACGATTTATTGCTGCAAGGCCGCTGGATCTCACGTGTAGCCTGCGTGCGCAGTTTCTCGCGTCATTACAGGCTTCTCTTGCGGAGTATCAATGTCGCGATGTACTGCTGGCGTTAGGGCCAGGCGAGCGTTTGCACGTTGACCCGGAAATAAAAAGGCTGATGCAGCAAACCGGCACTTCGCATCTGATGGCGATTTCCGGGTTACATATTGCGCTGGGGGCATCACTGGGTTGGTTGCTTATCCGCGCATTACAGTTTTTCCTGCCCTGTCGCTTTATCAGCTGGCGACTCCCGCTGGTTGGTGCACTGGTTTGTAGCTTTCTGTATGCCTGGCTCACCGGGCTACAGCCACCAGCGGTGCGTACTGTGGTGGCAGGAGGGATCTGGACACTGCTGCGACTTTCGGCCCGGCGATGGTGCGCCTGGGATGTCTGGCTGTGCTGCATCGCTGCTATCGTATTCATTGATCCGCTAGCGGTGCTGTCCGACAGCCTCTGGCTTTCTGCCTTCGCGGTAGCTACGCTCATTTTCTGGTACCAGTGGGTGCCTCCGCCACGCTGGAAAGGGCAGGCGCCAGTGCGTTTTGTAAAGGAAATACTCTACCTGCAGTTAGGGTTGATGCTATTGCTAACGCCATTACAGGTGCTGATGTTTCATGGCGTCAGCACCACCTCTCTGCTGGCGAATCTGCTGGCGGTACCGGTGGTAACGTTTGTGGTCGTACCGCTGGTGCTGCTGGCCATGTTTATTCATCTGAGTGGGCCTGCAGCACTGGAGTCGGTCATCTGGTTTAGTGCTGATACGGTGATGGGATGGGTGTTCGCCTATCTGCGTATTCTGCCTAACGGCTGGCTGGGTGTGGACTCGCGTTGGGCATGGGCGACGCTCATTCCGTGGATGATGATTATTATGTGGCGTTTTGGCGGCTGGTGGTCATTTCCGGCGGTCTATCTGTCCGGATTTACCATGCTCACTTTTCCTCTGTGGCGTTCGTCGCCTGACGACCGTTGGCAGGTCACCATGCTGGACGTGGGGCAGGGGCTTTCCGTTGTTATCTCGCGGCATGATAAAGCAATTGTCTATGATACCGGGCTCGCGTGGCCGGGGGGCGATAGCGGAACGCAACTGCTCATTCCCTGGCTACGCTGGCACAATCTAACCCCTGAAGGGATCATCCTGAGCCATGAGCACCTTGATCATCGGGGCGGTTTCGACAGCCTTCACAATGCCTGGCCAGAAAGCTGGGTGCGTAGCCCTCTGGGCTGGCAAGGGCACAGGCGCTGTTTTCGAGGTGAGGCCTGGCAATGGCAGGGATTATCATTTCGGGTGCTCTGGCCGTTATCAGGCAACAGACAAACCGGCAACAATGGCTCCTGTGTAATTCGAGTCGATGATGGTAAAAACAGCGTTCTGTTGACGGGTGATATCGAACTATCAGCGGAAATGGCCATGCAAAGTCATTACTGGCAGTATCTTGCGTCTACAATTATTCAGGTGCCGCATCACGGCAGTAATACCTCGTCAGGCATCGCATTATTACAGCAGGTAAACGGGCAGGCAGCATTGGCTTCCGCATCCCGCTATAACGCGTGGCGCCTGCCTTCGGCGAAAGTAAAGGCGCGCTATCAACAGCATAATTATGCATGGTTTGACACCCCGCATCAGGGGCAGATTACGGTCACGTTTTTCAGCAATAAGTGGAAAATAGAAGGCTTACGCGATCAACTTTTACCTCGTTGGTATCATCAGTGGTTTGGCGAGGGGCAGGATAACGGGTAGAATATGCGGCTATTTCAACATAAGCTGGTTTTTTGAATGCAGAACGACAAAGATCTCTCCACGTGGCAGACCTTCCGCCGACTCTGGCCGACTATTGCGCCATTTAAAGCGGGGCTGATTGTGGCTGCGGTTGCGTTAATCTTCAACGCAGCCAGCGATACCTTTATGCTATCGCTCCTCAAACCATTACTGGATGATGGTTTTGGTAAAACGGACAGGTCAGTGCTGTTATGGATGCCATTGGTGGTAATTGGTCTGATGATCCTCAGGGGCATCACCAGTTATATCTCCAGTTATTGCATCTCCTGGGTTTCCGGCAAGGTCGTAATGACCGTGCGTCGCCGCTTATTCAGTCACATGATGGGGATGCCCGTCTCCTTCTTCGATAAACAATCCACCGGTACGCTGCTTTCTCGTATTACTTACGACTCTGAGCAGGTTGCATCGTCTTCTTCCAGTGCGCTGATTACCGTTGTGCGTGAAGGGGCGTCGATCATCGGTCTGTTCATCATGATGTTCTACTACAGTTGGCAGCTGTCGCTGATCCTCATCGTGCTGGCGCCGATTGTGTCAATTGCTATCCGTGTGGTTTCTAAGCGCTTCCGTAACATCAGTAAAAATATGCAAAACACGATGGGGCAGGTGACCACCAGTGCAGAGCAGATGCTGAAAGGGCACAAAGAGGTGCTGATTTTCGGTGGTCAGCAGGTTGAGACCAAGCGTTTTGATAAAGTCAGCAATAAGATGCGTCTGCAGGGCATGAAAATGGTTTCTGCATCCTCTATCTCTGACCCGATCATTCAGCTGATTGCTTCTCTGGCGCTGGCTTTTGTCCTGTATGCCGCAAGCTTCCCAAGCGTTATGGAAACCCTGACCGCCGGTACGATCACCGTGGTCTTCTCATCCATGATTGCCCTGATGCGCCCACTGAAATCGCTGACTAACGTCAACGCACAGTTCCAGCGTGGGATGGCTGCTTGCCAGACGCTGTTTGCTATCCTCGACAGTGAACAGGAAAAAGACGAAGGTACGCGTGTCGTTGAACGCGCGAAAGGTGACCTTGAATTCCGAAATGTCACCTTTACCTATCCTGGGCGTGAAATGCCTGCGTTGCGTGATATTAACCTGTCTATTCCGGCAGGGAAGACGGTGGCGCTGGTAGGGCGCTCGGGTTCCGGTAAATCAACCATTGCGAGCCTGATTACCCGCTTTTACGATATTGAGCAGGGTGAAATTTTGCTCGATGGTCAC
Source organism: Pseudocitrobacter faecalis (assembly GCA_003315335.1). Taxonomy (GTDB): domain Bacteria; phylum Pseudomonadota; class Gammaproteobacteria; order Enterobacterales; family Enterobacteriaceae; genus Pseudocitrobacter; species Pseudocitrobacter faecalis. The sequence continues at coordinate 74,979 of QNRL01000002.1, read as the reverse complement.
GATTTGCGGGAATACACCCTCACATCACTGCGTAATCAGGTTGCACTGGTATCGCAAAACGTACACCTGTTCAACGATACCGTTGCCAATAACATTGCTTATGCGCGTACCGAAGAGTTCAGCCGCGAGCAGATCGAAAAAGCCGCGGAAATGGCCTACGCCATGGACTTTATCAATAAGATGGATCAGGGGCTGGATACGATTATTGGTGAAAACGGCGTCCTGCTCTCCGGCGGCCAGCGTCAGCGTATTGCGATTGCCCGTGCGCTGCTGCGTGATAGCCCCATCCTGATTCTTGACGAAGCGACCTCTGCGCTGGATACGGAATCAGAACGCGCGATTCAGTCTGCGCTTGATGAGCTACAGAAAAACCGTACGTCACTGGTGATTGCGCACCGTCTGTCGACTATCGAACAGGCGGACGAAATTGTGGTGGTGGAAGATGGTCGCATCGTTGAACGCGGTAGCCATGCGGATCTGCTGGCCCATCGTGGCGTCTACGCACAGCTGCACAAGATGCAATTTGGCGAATGATAGCGCGCATCTGGTCGGGCGAATCACCGCTCTGGTTGTTGCTGTTACCGCTCTCCTGGCTTTACGGCCTGGTGAGCGGGCTTATCCGACTGAGTTATAAGCTGGGCCTTAAAAAGGCCTGGCATGCACCGGTACCGGTTGTCGTTGTCGGTAACCTGACGGCAGGCGGAAACGGGAAAACGCCGGTGGTGATTTGGCTGGTCGAAAAGCTCCAGCAGCAGGGGATTCGCGTGGGTGTGGTCTCTCGTGGTTATGGCGGCAAGGCGGAAACGTATCCGTTGCTGCTGGATCGTGACACCACTACCGCTCAGGCCGGTGATGAACCGGTACTTATTTTCCAGCGAACGGGCGCGCCGGTGGCGGTATCGCCCATCCGTACAGACGCGGTCAAAGCCCTTCTTGCCGCACATCCATTGCAACTCATCATCACCGACGACGGTCTGCAGCATTATCGCCTGGCGCGTGATAAAGAGATTGTGGTTATTGATGGTGTACGTCGTTTTGGCAATGGCTGGTGGCTACCCGCCGGGCCGATGCGCGAACGGGCGTCTCGACTAAAATCGGTCGATGCGATCGTTACCAATGGCGGTAAAGCGCTGGCAGGAGAAATCCCGATGCGCCTACAGCCTGGCCTGGCGGTCAATCTCTTGACCGGCGAACGTCTGGCGCTTCCTGAACTGCATAATGTGGTGGCGATGGCCGGTATTGGCCATCCTCCACGTTTCTTCGCCACGCTTGAAAATAGCGGTCTGCAACCGATCAAAACCGTTGCGCTGGCTGACCATCAGGCGCTGACGCTCGCGGATGTCGAAGCGCTAACTGCGCCGGGGCAAACGCTCATCATGACCGAAAAGGATGCGGTGAAATGCCGCGCGTTTGCTAAGTCCAACTGGTGGTATCTGCCGGTTGATGCCGAACTGAGCGGCGAGCGGGCGCAACGTTTACTTCAGGAACTGGTCGCTCTGGCGCAACAATAACCGAAACGGTAAGGCGCGGGAGCGGAACATGGGGATGTGACATGTCAGAGTTGCACTTGACCCTCAGCGCCGCGCGCCATCTCCATCTTGCTGCGCAGGGGTTACTCAAACGCCCACGGCATCAGGCGAAACCGGCGGATATTCTCGCGACTATTCAGCGCATGTCGCTGCTGCAAATCGATACCATTAATGTCGTCGCCCGCAGCCCCTACCTTGTTCTCTTCAGTCGCCTCGGCTCCTATCCGCAACACTGGCTGGATGACGCGCTGGTGCGGGGTGAACTGATGGAGTACTGGGCGCACGAAGCCTGTTTTTTACCGCGATCCGATTTCCCGCTTGTTCGTCACAAAATGCTCTCGCCGCACAATATGGGCTGGAAATACCATCCGGAATGGATGGCCGAACATGCCGACGAAATTGACTCGCTTATCGCGCATATTGCTGAAAATGGCCCGGTGCGTTCTGCGGATTTTGTTCACCCGCGCAAAGGCGCAAGCGGCTGGTGGGAATGGAAACCGCACAAACGTCATCTGGAAGGGTTGTTTACCGCAGGCAAAGTGATGGTGGTGGAGCGGCGCAACTTTCAGCGCGTCTACGACCTCACGCATCGCGTTATGCCAGGCTGGCAGGATGAACTGCATGCGCTCTCGCAGAATGACGCGGAAGCGTTGATGCTGGAAAATAGCGCGCGTAGTCTGGGGATATTCCGTCCACAGTGGCTGGCGGATTACTATCGTCTGCGTCAGCCCAATCTCCCCGCGCTGCTCAAACGCTGGCAGGACACTCAGCAGGTGGTGCCCGTACGGGTTGAGCAACTGGGTGAGATGTGGGTGCATACCGATCTGCTGCCTCAACTGGCGCTGGCGGCAGAAGGCAAACTTAACGCCACACACAGTGCGGTGCTTTCTCCTTTCGACCCTGTCGTGTGGGATCGTAAACGCGCGGAGCAATTTTTTGATTTTTCCTATCGGCTGGAGTGTTATACCCCGGCGCCCAAACGTCAGTACGGCTATTTCGTGTTGCCGCTGTTGCATCAGGGTAAGCTGGTAGGGCGTATCGATAGCAAAATGCACCGCAAAGAGGGTGTGCTGGAGGTTATCGCGCTTTATCTGGAAGAGGGCACGCGCGTGAGCGCCTCGCTTGAGAAAGGCCTGAAACAGGCGCTGAATGATTTTGCCCGTTGGCAAGGCGCTAACCGGATCCGTCTGCAACGGCTACCGGAAAAGCTCTTTTTGCATCAGCGGGATGGCTGGGAAATTGACGTTGCCTGAGATGGCACTATGATATGCTGCATCGAGGCCTACCCGGTGCATCAGGAGGAACCATGGATCACCGTTTATTAGAAATTATCGCCTGCCCAATTTGTAACGGCAAACTCTACTACAGCCAGGATAAGCAGGAACTGATTTGCAAGATTGATAACCTGGCGTTCCCGTTCCGCGATGGGATCCCGGTTTTGTTAGAACATGAAGCCCGCCCGCTGGCGGCAGAAGAGAGCAGACCATGAGTTTTGTCGTTATTATCCCGGCGCGATTCGCTTCCACACGTCTGCCAGGTAAACCGCTGCAGGATATCAATGGCAAGCCGATGATTGTACACGTGCTGGAACGCGCGCGTGAATCGGGCGCCGATCGTATCATTGTGGCGACTGACCATGCCGATGTGGCGAAAGCCGTAGAAGCGGCGGGCGGTGAAGTGTGCATGACCCGTGCCGACCATCAGTCTGGTACCGAGCGTCTGGCGGAAGTGGTCGAGAAATGCGGTTTCAGCGATGACACTATCGTCGTGAACGTGCAGGGCGATGAGCCGATGATCCCGGCGGTCATCATTCGTCAGGTGGCGGAGAACCTCGCCGCCAGCAAAGCCGGTATGGCCACACTTGCGGTACCTATCGACAACGCGGAAGAAGCGTTTAATCCGAATGCAGTAAAAGTTGTGATGGATAAAGAGGGCTATGCGCTCTATTTCTCTCGCGCCACCATCCCGTGGGATCGCGACCGCTTTGCGAAAAGCCGTGAAACGGTAGGCGATTCTCTGCTTCGTCACATTGGAATCTATGGCTATCGTGCCGGGTTTATTCGTCGCTACGTCGGCTGGGCACCAAGTCCGCTTGAGCAGATTGAAATGCTCGAACAGTTGCGCGTGCTGTGGTACGGCGAAAAAATTCACGTTGCTGTTGCTGAGGAAGTGCCGGGTACGGGCGTCGATACGCCGGAAGATCTGGAGCGCGTACGCGCGGAAATGAAGTAATCTTCTCGCCCCTGCGTCCGCGGGGGCTCTTTAGCGCTACGTATTCTTCTGTTTTCTGTAACGGTTTTGATCTAATCCGGTGACATCTGTCTTGCATTTGCTCATTATAAAAGCAGTAGCTTTTATGGGGGCAACCTGAAATGGAACAACTGCGCGCCGAACTAAGCCACCTTCTGGGAGAAAAACTCAGTCGGGTGGAATGTATCAACGAGAAGGCTGATACCGCGCTGTGGTCACTGTATGACGCCCACGGCAATCCGCTACCTTTACTCGCCAGAAGCTTCACTACACCCGGGCTTGCCCGTCAGCTGGCATGGAAAATCTCCATGCTCGCCCGTAGCGGCACGGTGCGAATGCCCATCGTTTACGGCGTCATGACCCACGAAGAACATCCCGGCCCGGACGTCCTCCTGCTCGAACGCCTGCGCGGCGTTCCGGTCGAAGCGCCAGCCCGTACTCCGGAACGTTGGGAACAGCTAAAAGATCAGATTGTTGAAGGTTTGCTGGCCTGGCACCGTCACGATAGCGGCGGACTGGTCGGGTTTGTCGACAGTACTCAGGAAAATCTATGGCCATACTGGTACCGCCAGCGCGTTGAAGTGCTGTGGGGTACCCTGAATCTTTACCACAACACGGGTTTAACGATGCAGGATAAACGTATTCTGTTTCGTACCCGCGAGTGCCTGCCTGCGCTGTTCGAGGGGTTTAACGATAACTGTGTGTTGATCCACGGTAATTTTACGTTACGCAGCATGTTGAAGGATGCACGCAGCGATCAGTTGCTGGCGATGGTAGGCCCCGGGGCGATGTTGTGGGCGCCGCGCGAGTTTGAACTGTTTCGCCTGACCGAAAGCGGTCATGCGGAAGGGCTACTGTGGCGCTATCTTCAGCGCGCACCGGTGGCGGAATCGTTCCTCTGGCGGCGCTGGCTTTACCTGATGTGGGATGAAGTCGCCCGGTTGGTGAACACCGGGCGGTTTAATCGCGCGAATTTCGATCTGGCGGCGAAATCACTCCTTCCCTGGCTCTCCTGAAATGCCTTTCAGCCACTGCCAGATTCGCCCAAGCGTTTCATAGACGACGCGATCGCTGTGCATCAGCCAGACCGGGGACGGGATCGCTTTCTCCCATGGGTTGAGCGGCGATTCGATCGCCAACTGGTTGGCGGGGGCGGGAAGGGGATGCAGCCCCGCATGCTGGAAGAAAATCATTGCGCGCGGCAGATGCGAGGCGGAGGTTACCAGCAGGAACGGTGCATCGCCAATTGCGGCCTTCACTGCGGCGGCTTCTTCCTCGGTATCTTTCGGTGTATCAAGGACGATAATGTCGTTTCGCGGCACGCCGAGGCTCTCCGCCACGCGTGCGCCGGCTTCACCGGTGCTGACCGGGTTGGTCAACGCGCGTGCTCCAGTGAAGATCATTTTAGATCCCGGATTGGCCTGCCACAGTCGAATCCCTTCATTCAGGCGCGGCAGACTATTATTTATCAGGTTTGAGCTGGGCGCCCAGTGCGGGTTCCATGTGTATCCGCCGCCCAGTACCACGATATATTCAACGCGTTGCTCACCGCGCCAGGTGGGATATTTATCTTCAATCGGTTTAAGTAACCCATCGGCAACGGGCTGCAGGCTTAATAGCAATAACAGGAGCCAGCCAACCGTGATTGCCGTTTTGCCCGTCTTTTGAAAACGCGTAAACCAAACCAGGAATAATCCTAGCCCCGTCAGTAAAAGCAGGAGCGGCAGTGGCAGCATCATCCCGCCAATATACTTTTTCAGCATAAAAAGCATCTGAATGGGTCCTTTTTTAACCATCTAAGTGGATCAACGCAGGGATATTACACCAGATAGCTTCATTATCGCCGTGGGTGTGACAAAATAGCCGCCTTGTTGTTGGCGAGTGAGGTCGTCCTGTGCAGGATCGCAATTTTGATGACATCGCGGAAAAATTTTCGCGCAATATCTATGGCACAACCAAAGGGCAGTTGCGTCAGGCCATTTTGTGGCAGGATCTCGACCGGCTACTGGAAACTTTTGATTCTCGCCCGCTGCGCGTACTGGATGCTGGTGGTGGGGAAGGCCAGACGGCGATTAAAATGGCCGAGCGCGGTCATGAGGTGATTCTGTGCGATCTTTCCGCAGAAATGATCGCCCGCGCAAAACAGGCTGCCAGCGATAAAGGTGTGAGCGACAACATGCATTTCATACAATGCGCGGTTCAGGATGTGGCTCACCATTTGGAAACCCCGGTTGATCTGATATTGTTTCATGCTGTGCTGGAGTGGGTGGCGGAACCGAAAGATGCGCTGAATGCGTTATGGTCTGTCCTGCGTCCGGGCGGCGCATTATCGTTAATGTTCTACAATGCAAACGGCTTGTTGATGCATAACATGGTGGCCGGTAATTTTGACTATGTCATGATCGGAATGCCGAAAAAGAAAAAGCGGACGTTATCGCCGAACTACCCGCGCGATCCGCAACAGGTCTACGGCTGGCTGGAAGACGCCGGCTGGCAGGTCACCGGGAAAACCGGCGTGCGAGTGTTTCATGATTATCTGCGCGAAAAACATCGGCAGCATGACAGCTATGAGATGTTACTGGAATTAGAGACGCGCTATTGCCGTCAGGAGCCTTACATTAGCCTGGGGCGCTATATTCATGTCACCGCGCTGAAGCCGCAGAAGCAAGGATAAACTATGAGTGAATTTTCCCAGACAGTCCCCGAACTGGTTGCCTGGGCCAGAAAAAATGATTTTGCCATCTCGCTTCCAGTCGACAGGCTCTCATTTTTGCTGGCTGTCGCAACGCTGAACGGCGAGCGACTGGAGGGTGAAATGACGGAAGGCGAGCTGGTGGACGCGTTTCGTCATGTGAGTGATGCGTTTGAGCAAACCAGTGAAACCATCAGTACGCGTGCCAATAACGCGATTAACGATTTGGTACGCCAACGTCTGCTGAACCGCTTTACCAGCGAAGTGACCGAAGGCAATGCTATTTATCGCCTGACGCCGCTTGGGATCGGTATTACCGATTATTACATCCGCCAACGCGAATTCTCGACCCTGCGCCTTTCAATGCAGTTATCGATCGTGGCCAGTGAGCTGAAACGCGCCGCCGATGCGGCAGCGGAAGGCGGTGATGAGTTCCACTGGCACCGTAACGTCTATGCGCCGCTGAAATACTCGGTGGCCGAGATTTTCGACAGCATCGACCTGACGCAGCGCATCATGGATGAGCAGCAGCAGTCGGTTAAAGATGATATTGCCCAGTTGCTGAATAAAGACTGGCGCGCGGCGATCTCCAGCTGCGAAATGCTGCTCTCTGAAACGTCCGGCACACTGCGTGAACTGCAGGATACGCTGGACGCGGCGGGCGATAAGCTACAGGCTAACCTGTTGCGTATTCAGGATGCGACGCTCAGCCACGATCATTTGCACTTTGTCGACCATTTAGTGTTCGATTTGCAGAATAAGCTCGACCGCATTGTGAGCTGGGGTCAGCAGGCGATTGACCTGTGGATTGGCTACGATCGCCACGTACATAAATTTATCCGTACCGCTATTGATATGGATAAAAACCGCGTCTTTGCCCAGCGTTTGCGTCAGTCGGTGCAGAATTACTTCGATGCACCATGGGCGCTCACCTACGCCAGCGCCGATCGTCTGCTGGATATGCGTGATGAAGAGATGACGCTGCGCGATGAAGAGGTCATGGGTGAACTTCCGCCAGACTTAGAGTACGAAGAGTTTAACGAAATCCGCGAACAGTTGGCGGCACTGATCGAAGAGCAGCTTGCTGTCTATAAAACCAAAGCGATCCCGCTGGATCTGGGGCTGGTGGTTAAAGAGTATCTGCTCCAGTACCCGCGTGCGCGTCACTTCGACGTGGCGCGTATTGTGGTCGATCAGGCGGTTCGTTTAGGCTTTGCACAAGCAGATTTCACCGGGTTGCCAGCAAAATGGCAGCCAATTAATGATTACGGAGCCAAGGTACAGGCGCATGTCATCGACAAATATTGAACAAGTGATGCCAGTAAAACTGGCGCAGGCCCTGGCCAATCCTATTTTTCCGGCGCTGGATAGCGCGTTGCGTGCGGGTCGGCATATCGGTCTGGATGAGCTGGATAATCACGCCTTTTTGATGGATTTCCAGGAATATCTGGAAGAGTTTTATGCGCGTTATAACGTTGAGCTGATTCGCGCTCCGGAAGGGTTTTTCTATCTGCGTCCGCGTTCCACCACGTTGATTCCGCGCTCGGTATTGTCCGAGCTGGATATGATGGTCGGCAAAATTCTCTGCTACCTCTATCTGAGCCCGGAGCGCCTGGCAAACGAGGGAATTTTCACTCAGCAGGAGCTCTACGACGAGCTTCTTGCGCTGGCGGATGAAGCCAAACTGCTGAAGCTGGTGAACAACCGCTCCACCGGTTCTGACCTGGATCGTCAGAAGCTACAGGAAAAAGTCCGTTCGTCCCTGAACCGTCTGCGCCGTCTGGGTATGGTGTGGTTCATGGGCCATGACAGCAGTAAATTCCGCATCACCGAATCCGTGTTCCGCTTCGGCGCTGACGTGCGTTCGGGCGACGATGCGCGTGAAGCGCAACTGCGGATGATCCGCGACGGCGAAGCGATGGCGATTGAAAACCATCTGCAACTCAATGATGAGAATGAAGACAATCAGCCGGATAGCGGGGAGGAAGAGTAATGATCGATCGCGGTAAATTTCGTTCGCTAACGCTGATTAACTGGAACGGGTTCTTCGCCCGTACCTTTGACCTTGATGAATTAGTCACCACCCTGTCGGGCGGGAACGGGGCAGGGAAATCCACTACCATGGCGGCATTCGTCACGGCGTTGATCCCTGACCTTACTCTGCTGCACTTCCGTAACACCACCGAAGCGGGCGCGACCAGCGGCTCGCGCGATAAAGGCCTTCACGGTAAGCTGAAGGCGGGGGTCTGTTACTCAGTGCTGGACGTCATGAACTCGCGCCATCAGCGCGTGGTGGTGGGTGTACGTTTGCAACAGGTCGCCGGGCGCGACCGTAAAGTTGACATCAAACCGTTCGCCATTCAGGGGCTGCCGACCTCTATGCAGCCGACGTCGCTGCTCACCGAAACGCTCAACGAGCGTCAGGCGCGCGTGCTGACCCTGCAGGAGTTGAAAGATAAGCTTGAAGCCATCGAAGGCGTGCAGTTCAAACAGTTTAACTCGATAACCGACTACCACTCGCTGATGTTCGATCTGGGCATCGTCGCTCGTCGTCTGCGTTCCGCATCAGACCGTAGCAAGTTCTATCGCCTGATTGAAGCCTCGCTGTACGGTGGGATCTCCAGCGCTATCACCCGTTCTCTGCGCGACTATTTGCTGCCGGAAAACAGCGGCGTGCGTAAAGCGTTCCAGGATATGGAAGCCGCGCTGCGCGAAAACCGCATGACGCTGGAAGCGATTCGCGTCACCCAGTCTGACCGTGACCTGTTTAAGCATCTGATTTCCGAAGCGACAGATTACGTGGCGGCAGACTACATGCGCCACGCCAATGAGCGTCGTATTCATCTGGATAAAGCGCTGGAGTATCGTCGCGAACTGTTTACTTCTCGCCAGCAGCTGGCGGCGGAGCAGTATAAGCACGTTGACATGGCCCGCGAGCTGCAGGAGCACAACGGTGCGGAAGGCGATCTGGAAGCCGATTACCAGGCGGCAAGCGATCACCTGAATCTGGTGCAGACCGCGTTGCGTCAGCAGGAAAAAATTGAGCGTTACGAAACGGATTTAGAAGAGTTACAGGTTCGTCTTGAAGAACAGAACGAAGTGGTCGCTGAAGCGGCGGAGCAGCAGGAAGAGAACGAAGCCCGCGCCGAAGCCGCTGAACTGGAAGTGGATGAGCTGAAAAGTCAGCTCGCTGACTACCAGCAGGCGCTGGACGTGCAGCAAACCCGCGCCATTCAGTACAATCAGGCGCAGCAAGCGCTGGCCCGCGCGAAAGAGCTTTGCCATCTACCCGATCTGACGCCTGACAGCGCCGATGAATGGCTGGAAACGTTCCAGGCCAAAGAGCAGGAAGCCACAGAAAAACTGCTCTCCCTTGAACAGAAAATGAGCGTGGCGCAAACCGCCCACAGCCAGTTTGAGCAGGCCTACCAGATTGTGGTTGCCATTAACGGCCCGGTTGCCCGCGATGAAGCGTGGAACGTGGCGCGTGAATTACTGCGTGACGGCGTCAATCAGCGTCACCTCGCCGAGCAGGCGCAGTCTCTGCGTGGCCGACTGAACGAGCTTGAACAGCGTTTGCGTGAGCAGCAGGAAGCTGAGCGTCTGCTGGCGGAATTCTGCAAACGTCAGGGTAAACACTACGATATTGAAGACCTGGAAACGCTGCATCAGGAACTGGAAGCGCGTATCTCCGCGCTCTCTGACAGCGTCTCCAGCGCCAGCGAACAGCGCATGTCGTTGCGTCAGGAACTGGAAACGCTGCAATCGCGCATCTCCGCCCTGATGCACCGCGCGCCGGTGTGGCTGGCGGCGCAGAACAGCCTGAACCAGCTCTGCGAACAGAGCGGCGAGCAGTTTGAGTCCAGCTCCGATGTCACCGAATATCTGCAACAACTGCTGGAACGCGAGCGTGAAGCGATTGTTGAGCGTGATGAAGTCGGCGCGCGTAAACGAGAAATCGATGAAGAGATCGAGCGTTTAAGCCAGCCGGGCGGCTCCGAAGATCAGCGTCTTAACGCGCTGGCCGAACGTTTCGGTGGCGTGCTGCTGTCTGAAATTTATGACGATGTCAGTCTGGATGATGCACCGTACTTCTCTGCGCTGTATGGCCCGTCGCGTCACGCGATTGTGGTGCCGGATCTCTCGCAGATCGCCGAGCAGCTTGAAGGGCTGGAAGATTGCCCGGAAGATCTCTATCTGATCGAAGGTGACCCGCAGTCGTTCGATGACAGCGTCTTCAGTGTAGATGAGCTGGAAAAAGCGGTGGTGGTGAAAATTGCCGATCGCCAGTGGCGTTATTCGCGTTTCCCAAGCCTGCCGCTGTTTGGACGTGCAGCGCGTGAAAACCGCATTGAGGCCCTGCATGCAGAGCGTGAAGTGCTTTCCGAGCGCTTCGCCACGCTCTCCTTTGATGTGCAGAAAACCCAGCGCCTGCATCAGGCGTTCAGCCGCTTTATCGGCAGCCATCTGTCGGTGGCGTTTGACGATGACCCGGAAGCAGAAATTCGCAAGCTTAATACCCGTCGCGGTGAGCTGGAACGCGCGCTGAATACGCACGAAAGCGACAACCAGCAGCAGCGTACGCAGTTTGAACAGGCGAAGGAGGGCGTTGCTCAACTCAACCGTCTGCTGCCGCGCCTGAGCCTGCTGGCCGATGAAACGCTGGCAGACCGCGTCGATGAAATTCAGGAACGCCTGGACGAAGCGCAGGAAGCCGCACGCTTTATTCAGCAGCACGGTAACCAACTGGCGAAACTGGAGCCGGTTGTCTCCGTGCTTCAGAGTGACCCGGAACAGTTTGAACAACTGAAAGAAGATTATGCCTGGTCGCAGCAGGTGCAGCGCGAAGCGCGTCAGCAGGCGTTTGCACTGACGGAAGTGGTGCAGCGTCGTGCACACTTCAGCTACTCTGATTCCGCTGAGATGCTCAGCGGCAATAGCGATCTTAACGAAAAACTGCGCCAGCGTCTGGAGCAGGCAGAAAGCGAGCGTACGCGTGCCCGTGAAGCGATGCGTACCCATGCCGCGCAGCTAAGTCAGTACAGCCAGGTGCTGGCGTCGCTGAAAAGTTCTTACGACACCAAGAAAGAACTGCTTAACGATCTCTACAAAGAGTTGCAGGATATTGGCGTTCGCGCCGACAGCGGGGCGGAAGAGCGTGCGCGTATTCGCCGCGATGAACTGCACGCGCAGTTAAGCAACAACCGCGCGCGTCGTAATCAGCTGGAAAAAGCACTGACCTTCTGCGAAGCGGAAATGGACAACCTGACCCGCAAACTGCGCAAGCTGGAACGTGATTATCTGGAAATGCGCGAGCAGGTCGTGAGCGCGAAAGCCGGCTGGTGCGCGGTGATGCGTCTGGTGAAAGACAACGGCGTAGAACGTCGTCTGCACCGCCGCGAGCTGGCGTATCTTTCTGCCGATGACCTGCGTTCGATGTCGGATAAAGCGTTGGGGGCGTTGCGTCTGGCGGTAGCGGATAACGAACATCTGCGCGATGTGCTACGTATGTCGGAAGATCCGAAACGCCCGGAACGTAAAATTCAGTTCTTCGTGGCGGTGTACCAGCATCTGCGCGAGCGTATCCGTCAGGATATTATTCGCACCGATGATCCGGTTGAAGCCATCGAACAGATGGAAATCGAACTGAGCCGTCTGACTGAAGAACTGACCGGACGTGAACAGAAACTGGCGATCAGCTCTCGCAGCGTGGCCAACATCATTCGCAAAACCATTCAGCGCGAGCAGAACCGTATTCGTCAACTGAACCAGGGGCTGCAGAGCGTGTCGTTTGGTCAGGTTAACAGCGTGCGTCTGAACGTTAACGTGCGTGAAACGCACTCGACGCTGCTGAATGTGCTTTCTGAGCAGCACGAACAGCATCAGGATCTGTTTAACAGTAACCGTCTGACCTTCTCCGAAGCGCTGGCGAAGCTCTATTCACGCCTTAATCCGCAAATCGATATGGGCCAGCGCACGCCGCAAACCATTGGCGAAGAACTGCTTGATTACCGCAGCTATCTTGAGATGGAAGTGGAAGTCAACCGTGGTTCCGATGGCTGGTTGCGTGCGGAATCGGGCGCGCTCTCAACCGGTGAAGCGATTGGTACCGGGATGTCGATTCTGGTGATGGTGGTACAGAGCTGGGAAGATGAAGCGCGTCGCCTGCGCGGAAAAGACCTCTCGCCGTGTCGTCTGCTGTTCCTCGATGAAGCGGCGCGTTTGGATGCCCGTTCTATCGCCACGCTGTTCGAGCTGTGCGAACGTCTGGAAATGCAGCTGATTATTGCGGCGCCAGAGAATATCAGCCCGGAAAAAGGCACCACCTATAAACTGGTGCGTAAAGTGGTTGGCAATCACGAGCACGTTCATGTGGTGGGGCTGCGAGGGTTTGCCGCGCAACTTCCAGAGACGCTACCGGGAACGGCTGACGCCTCCTGATGTAAAAGGGCGTAAATAAAAAACCCGGCGCGAAAGTGACCGGGTTTTTTCTCATTCAGGGAGAAGCGCCGTTTTAGCTATCTGCTTTTGCGGCCAGAGGGGGTATTATCTTTAGACTTCTTTACATTTGGTCAGGCAGAAATTTTTTGTCTTTATATACTGAGAGTAAGCCCGTTTTACGAGCATTAATGCAATAACAGGGGGCAAGGGATGTTGCTTAATAAAAAGAATGGTCGTCGATTGTCGGTCGTGAGTGTGTGTCTGGCAATGACGTTTGCTCCACTGTTTAACGCGCTGGCCGATGAGCCAGAAGTCGTGCCTTCTGACAGTTCCGCCACCGTTGCGGAAACTGCGCCTGCGCTGGCGGTTCCGGGAAGCCAGGCGTCAGCGATGGCGAATCTGTTGGGAACACAGCCGCTCCCGGATGGGGCTGCGGCGAAAAGCCGGGCTGATATTCAGTCCTGGCTGCCAGCAGGCTACACGCCGGTTTATCTCAATCCATTGGTTACGCTTTACGCCGCACACGATATGAAACCGATGTGGGAAAATCGTGATGCCGTGCGTGCGTTCCAACAGCAGCTGGCCGAAGTGGCGATTGCTGGTTTTCAGCCGCAATTTACCAAATGGGTTGAGCTGTTAACCGACCCGAACGTCAACGGGATGGCGCGGGATGTCGTGCTGTCTGATGCACTGATGGGCTACCTGCACTTTATCAGCGGTATTCCGGTTCAGGGTAATCGCTGGTTGTACAGTGCGAAACCGTACACCATGGCGACGCCGCCGCTGTCGGTCATTAACCAGTGGCAACTGGCGCTCACTGAGGGCACATTACCGCAGTTTATCGCCGGGCTGGCTCCTCAGCATCCGCAGTATGAAACCATGCACCAGACACTGTTGTCGCTGCTCTCGGACACCAAACCCTGGCCGACGCTGAAATCAGGCGCGTCACTGCGGCCTGGGCAATGGAGTAGTGATGTCCCTGCGCTGCGGGAAATTTTACAACGTCATGGCATGCTTGATGGTGGGCCCAATATTATGCTGCCAGGTGATGAACCGGCCGTCAGCCCATCCGCGAAAACCAGAAAAACGGCAAAGTCTGGCCCACAAGCGTATGACCGTACATTGTCCGACGCCGTTAAGCGCTTCCAGACCTCACAGGGGCTGGGCAGCGATGGCGTTATTGGCGGTGCCACGCGTGATGCGCTCAATCTTTCCAACGCCGAACGTGCCGGTGTCGTGGCGCTGAATATTCAGCGTTTGCGTTTGCTGCCCGGTAAACTTTCTACAGGCATTATGGTGAACATCCCGGCGTATTCGCTGGTCTATTATCAGGACGGCAATCAGGTGCTGGCATCGCGTGTCATTGTGGGGCGTCCGGATCGCAAAACGCCGATGATGAGCAGCGCGTTGAATAACGTGGTGGTCAACCCGCCATGGAACGTACCGCCAACGCTGGCGCGCAACGACATTCTGCCGAAACTGCGTAACGATCCCGGTTACCTTGAGCGTCACAACTATACGGTGATGCGCGGCTGGAACAGTAGCGAAACCATTGATCCCTGGCGTGTAGACTGGTCAACCATCACGGCGTCAAATCTGCCGTTCCGCTTCCAGCAGGCACCAGGGCCACACAACTCACTCGGGCGGTATAAATTTAATATGCCGAGTTCGGACGCCATCTATTTACACGATACGCCGAACCATAATTTGTTCCAGAAAGATGCCCGCGCGTTAAGTTCTGGTTGCGTGCGTGTGAATAAAGCCTCTGAACTCGCTGGTATGTTATTGAGTGATGCCGGATGGAATGACGCGCGAATATCCGATGCGCTGAAGCAGGGGAATACACGCTACGTGAATATTCGACAGAATATCCCGGTGAATCTTTATTACCTCACCGCCTTTGTTGACGCTGATGGAAAGACACAATATCGCACAGATATTTACAATTATGATGTAACAGCGCGATCTGGCGCACAAATCCTGCCAAAAGCGGAACAATTAATCAGATAAATGAAGTAGTTCAGGTAATTTAGTGGTCGTATCTATGTCGCAACGCCCGCCAGGGAAAGCCCTGGTGGTGCGGGTTGCGCTGGGATGGTCGCCTTGACGCTGGCAGAAATGCCCGGTAAGGTGCCCTACGTGCGCCAGAAGTGCATAAATTTCGATCACATTTACTTGTAGACCTGATTATCATGGACAAATTTGACGCTAATCGCCGCAAACTGCTGGCGCTGGGTGGGGCTGCGCTGGGCGCTGCTGCTATCTTGCCGACGCCTGCACTTGCTACCCTCTCGACCCCACGTCCGCGGATCCTGACGCTGAACAATCTTCATACGGGTGAGTTGATAAAAGCCGAGTTTTTCGACGGCAGAGGCTATATTCAGGATGAATTAGCAAAACTCAATCATTTCTTCCGTGATTTTCGCGCGAATAAAATAACCACTATTGATCCCTCATTATTCGATCAGCTTTATCGGCTGCAGGGCTTATTAGGCTCTAATCGTCCGGTACAGTTAATCTCTGGCTACCGCGCCATTGATACGAATAATGAATTACGAGCCCATAGCCGTGGTGTAGCGAAAAACAGCTACCACACGAAAGGACGGGCGATGGATTTCCATATTGAAGGTGTTTCGTTAAGCAATATTCGCAAAGCCGCGTTATCTATGCGCGCAGGTGGTGTAGGATACTACCCACGTAGCAACTTTGTGCATATTGATACCGGGCCGGTGCGGCACTGGTAACGAAACAGGAGCCTTATGAACTATCGTATTATTCCGGTCACCGCGTTCGCGCAGAACTGTTCATTGATTTGGTGCGAGCAAACGAAACTTGCTGCGCTGGTCGATCCTGGCGGCGATGCTGAGAAAATCAAAGAGCAGGTTGAGGCCGCTGGCGTTACCCTGGTTCAGATTTTACTCACTCACGGGCATCTCGATCACGTAGGTGCGGCGGCGGAGCTGGCTGCGCACTACGGTATTCCTGTGATTGGGCCGGAAAAAGAAGATGAGTTCTGGCTGCAGGGATTACCACAACAGAGCCGGATGTTCGGCCTCGAAGAGTGTCAGCCTCTGACGCCTGACCGTTGGCTGAATGAAGGCGAAACGGTAAGCGTGGGCAATGTGAAGTTACAGATACTGCATTGTCCGGGTCACACGCCGGGCCACATCGTCTTTTTCGATGACGCGTCCCGGCTGTTGATTTCCGGTGATGTTATCTTTAAGGGCGGGGTGGGGCGCAGTGATTTTCCGCGCGGTGACCACGGCCAACTGATCGACGCGATTAAACGCAAGCTATTGCCGCTGGGTGATGACGTGACGTTTATTCCAGGTCATGGCCCTCTGTCAACGCTCGGCTATGAGCGGCTGCACAACCCGTTCCTGCAGGATGAAATGCCTGTCTGGTAATAGCAAAAAAGACCGCGAAAGCGGCCTTTTTCCTGTTGACAAACGCAACATTGCCTGATGCGCTACGCTTATCAGGCCTACAAGGCTCCTGCAATGTATTGAACTTGCACTGTTTTGTAGGCCGGGTAAGGCGTTTACGCCGCATCCGGCAAGAACAAAGCGCACTTTGTCAGTGAAATAAGGCCGCGAAAGCGGCCTTTATTATGTCGTCTGACCCGTCTTACAACACGGCGACAATGGCTTCGCACAGCGGCGCCATGTTGTCCGGTGTCATACCCGCGAC
This sequence comes from Pseudocitrobacter faecalis, assembly GCA_003315335.1. Classification (GTDB taxonomy): domain Bacteria; phylum Pseudomonadota; class Gammaproteobacteria; order Enterobacterales; family Enterobacteriaceae; genus Pseudocitrobacter; species Pseudocitrobacter faecalis. The sequence goes on along the minus strand of QNRL01000002.1, from coordinate 58,377 downwards.
GTTGATACGGCCAGAAGCCACCGCATAGACGCCAAACTCTTCACGCAGACGCAGCACCTGGTCTTTGGTCAGGCCGCTGAACGAGAACATGCCGTTCTGTTTGGTGATAAAACTGAAGTCGCGGTTCGCACCTTTCTCCTGCAGCGTGTTCACAAACAGCAGACGCATGCGCTGAATGCGTTGACGCATATCGGTCAGCTCCTGTTCCCAGATGGCGCGCAGCGCGTCATTGCTGAGAATGGTTGCGACAACGGATGCACCGTGAGCCGGCGGGTTGGAATAGTTAGCACGAATCACCGACTTCATCTGGCTGAAGGCGCGATCGGCGTTGTCCGCATCGCGAGTGACCAGGGTGCAGGCACCAACACGTTCGTTATACAGACCGAAGTTTTTAGAGTAAGAGCTGGCAACAATCAGCTCATCGTGCAGCGCGGCGAACGCGCGCAGACCTTCGGCATCTTCTTCCAGACCACGGGCAAAGCCCTGGTAGGCGAAATCGAACAGCGGCAGCCAGCCTTTCTCAGCGGAAAGCTTCGCCAGTTGTTGCCACTGCTCCAGCGTCGGATCGATACCGGTCGGGTTATGGCAGCAGCCGTGGAACAGCACCACATCACCAGCCTGTGCATTGTTCAGGCTGGCAATAAGGCCATCAAAATTGAGCGCGTGGTTCTGGGCGTCATAGTAGTCATATTCGCAAACTTCGAGGCCAGCGGCATTGAACACACCTTTATGGTTCGGCCAGCTCGGGTTGCTTACCCAAACGCGTTTCGCGCTGGTGTTTTTGGCGAGGAAATCTGCCGCGACACGCAGTGCGCCGGTACCGCCAGGCGTTTGCGCCGTACGGGCGCGTTTCGCATTGACGATTTCACTTCCTTTACCGAACAGCAGCTCCTGCGTGCAACGACCAAACTCCGGGATACCATCAATACCGAGGTAATTTTTAGTCGTTTCATTTTCCAGCAGATAAAGCTCCGCTTTTTTAACGCTGGTCAGAACCGGGGTTTTACCGGTCTCATCTTTGTAAACTCCAATCCCGAGGTTGATTTTGCTCGGGCGGTCGTCGGCACGAAACAGATCGGCCAGGCCCAGAATTGGGTCGGCAGGGGCGGCTGTAATGTTCTCAAACATGACGGGGTTCCATTTATGAGTGACTTGGAGAAATCCGCTATCAGGTTAACGGCAGATTTACAAAATGCCAACCGTTTGCAATGAAAAGCGCGAGCCTTTTCAAAAGTCGCGATTTTTAACTAGTGTAAACGAGAAAAACAGGGCCGAAGCCCTGTTTCCTGTGCATATAACAAAGTGGCGTACTGATTAGAACTGGTACACGATACCCACAGCAGCCTGGTCGTCGGTCGACAGGCCAGTGGCTGCGGTATATTCGTTTTCGTCCAGCAGGTTGAACTTGTACGCTGCATAGACGTTCATGTTTTTGTTGAAGTAGTACCAGGTGCCGACTTCAACATATTTCAGCAGGTCAGCAGTGCCGCCGTCGAAGCCAGGGCGTGACGCCAGGTTTTTACCTTTAGACTGTACGTAGCCAACGGAGGGACGCAGGCCGAAGTCGAACTGGTACTGAACCACTGCTTCAATGTTCTGTGTTTTGTTGGCAAAGCCCGCGTCTTCAGGGGTCATGTTGTAGGTCTGAGAGTACATGACAGCCGCATAAACGTTGTTTGCATCGTACTTAGCAGAGGTCGCCCACGCTTCGGCTTTGTCGCCGCTTGCGCTAAAGGCCTGGTTTTTCTGATCGGTAGTACGGTTAGAGTTAGCGTAGCCTGCGGAGATAGCAAAGCCTTCGCCAAAGGCCCAGGTCGCAGAGGTACTGATACCGTCGCCGTTCTGCTTCTGAATGTTACGATCTTCGTTTTTGCCCTGATACTGAACCGCGAAGCTCAGACCGTCGACCAGCCCGAAGAAATCTGAGTTACGGTAGGTTGCTACGCCATTGGTACGCGCAGTCATAAAGTTATCGGTGTAGTTCCAGCCGTCGCCGCCCCACTCAACCAGCATATCGGTTGCGGATTCAACGTCGTAGATAGCGCCGTAGTTACGACCGTAGTCGAAAGATCCGAATTCACCGGCTTTCAGGCCCGCGAAGGCCAGACGGGTTTTGGTGGTTTGGGAACCTTCAACGTTGGACGCATCCATGTTGTATTCCCACTGACCGTAACCGGTCAGTTGTTCGTTAATCTGAGTTTCCCCTTTCACACCAATACGGGCATAGGTGGTATCCGAGTTGCTGGTGTCACCATTGGTGGTCCACACATGCTCACCGACCATTTTGCCGTAAAAGTCCAGTTTGTTGCCGTTTTTGTTGTAGATTTCTGCAGCGTTAGCTGCACCGGCTACCAGCAGGGCAGGGATCACCACTGCCAGGATATTGCGCTTCATCATTATTTATTACCCTCATTAGGTTTTTTTTATATCGACACTCGCCACTGCCGCCAATAACTTCTGTCAATAAAAATTTACAGAAGTATTGATGATAGTTTGGTGTCTTTTTGTGTCTGAGAGGCATATTTCCATTCAAACCACCGTTTCGCTAGCCGGAAAGTGCTACAAATATCCTAATTAAGTAACAAAAAGAAATTTTGTGTAACAATAAATTAAAAATAAGGAACTTTGTGAGACAACTCAAAGTTCTGTTGGGGTTAGGGCAAACGTTAGTAAATTGCTGTATATCTATATGAATTTCTTATCTTTAATTTAATTATGGGTTGTTTATTGCACAAGTTGCTGTAATTGTGAACAACTGAAATTGTTAAAATTAAGTTTCAGAAAGGACGGGATCTCGCTTAAAAATAATGCTATTTGCTCAGGTGAACCTAAAATCCATAAAGAATTGCATCTTTTTTGTGCGAAAACGTTAACAGAAATGGGATGTAACAAACTACGTTCTGTAGGGGGTTGATCCTTAAGGTAATTGACGAAGATTTACGTTAAGGGCACAAAAAAGGCCAGCATTTGCTGGCCTTGTTGAAATAGCGGAGCTTTAGAAGCTGGCGTTACGCGGCGTTCTTGGGAAGGCAATCACGTCACGGACGTTCTGCACGCCTGTCACATAGGCAATCAGACGTTCGAAGCCCAGACCGAAACCGGAGTGCGGTACGGTGCCGTAACGACGCAGATCGCGGTACCACCAGTAATCCTCTTTGTTCAGGCCCATCTCTGCCATACGGGCATCCAGCACGTCCAGACGCTCTTCACGCTGTGAACCACCGATGATTTCACCGATACCCGGGGCCAGCACGTCCATCGCCGCGACGGTTTTACCGTCGTCGTTAAGACGCATGTAGAATGCCTTGATCTCTTTCGGATAGTTTTTCACCACCACCGGCGCTTTGAAGTGTTTCTCAGCAAGATAGCGTTCGTGTTCGGAAGAGAGGTCAACGCCCCAGTAAACCGGGTTTTCAAAGGTTTGACCGCAGTTTTCAAGGATGGTGACCGCGTCGGTGTAATCCACCTGTGCGAAATCCGCCTCGATAAAGCGTTGCAGACGTTCAATAGCGTCTTTATCCACGCGTTCAGCGAAGAATTTCATGTCGTCCATACGTTCTTCAAGAACCGCTTTGAAGACATATTTCAGCATGGCTTCTGCCAGCGCGGCGTTATCTTCCAGGTCGGCAAACGCGACTTCCGGCTCCAGCATCCAGAACTCGGCCAGGTGGCGGCTGGTGTTGGAGTTTTCAGCGCGGAAAGTCGGGCCGAAGGTGTAGATTTTTGACAGCGCACAGGCGTAGGTTTCGCCGTTCAGCTGGCCGGAAACGGTCAGGAAAGACTCTTTACCGAAGAAGTCCTTATCGAAATCGACTTTACCCTGGTCGTTACGCGGCAGGTTTTCCAAATCCAGCGTGGAGACGCGGAACATTTCGCCAGCGCCTTCGGTATCGGATGCGGTGATCAGCGGGGTGGACACCCAGAAGAAACCCTGTTCATCGAAGAAGCGGTGCAGCGCCTGTGCCAGCGTATGGCGAACGCGTGCCACCGCGCCAATCAGGTTGGTGCGCGGACGCAGGTGTGCCACTTCACGCAGGTATTCGATGCTGTGACGTTTAGCCGCCATCGGGTAGGTATCCGGATCTTCTACCCAACCGGTCACTTCCACGCTCGTCGCCTGGATTTCGAAGCTCTGGCCCTGGCCCTGAGACGCCACGACTTTACCGGTGACGACCACAGAGCAACCGGTGGTCAGACGCAGGATTTCCTGATTGTAATTGGGCAGAGAATTATTAATAACGGCCTGTACAGGATCAAAGCAGGAACCGTCATAGACGGCGAGGAAGGAAAAGCCAGCTTTTGAATCTCGGCGAGTACGCACCCATCCGCGCACGGTGACTTCGCTGTCAACGGCGGCACGGCCCTGGAGTACGTCGGCTACAGGCACAACGCTCATAATAGTCTCTCTGTTAAGTTGTCCAATAAAGATTAAGTTGCTCCCTAAAAAAGGGAGTTATCTATGTTACCTGTCATCCGCCATCAGACAAGCAGATTTCGCACTGTGAAGGGGAGAATTCAGAAATTAATAAAGAAGAAGGGAGCCGATTGGCTCCCTTTGGTGATTAACTCGCCTTTTTGACCTGAGGCAGGTCGAAGGCTTTGCGCAATGCGCGAACGAATGCCTTGTCGTGACAGATGGTTTTGCCAGGGCTGTCGGAGAGTTTTGCGACCGGCTTGCCGTTACATTCCACCAGTTTAATGACGATATTCAGAGGTTTTACCTGGGGAATATCGCAGGTGAGACGAGTGCCAATACCGAAGCTAAGGTTCACGCGCGATGAGAAGTGACGATAGAGATTGACCGCTTTGGGCAAATCGAGATTATCGGAGAACACCAGCACTTTGCTGTGCGGGTCGATACCCAGTTTTTCATAATGGGCAATCGCTTTTTCGCCCCATTCAACCGGGTCGCCAGAGTCGTGGCGTAGCCCCTGATAACGGGTAGCAAATTCCGGCCCGAAATCGCGCAGAAAGGCGTCCATGGTAATGCAGTCGGTCAGGGCGATACCCAATTGGTCTGGATATTCTGCAAGCCAGGCCGCCAGCGCCGCACGTTGGCTGGTTGCCAGGTCAGGGCTAATTTGCTGATGAGCCTGGAACCACTCGTGCGCCTGTGTACCCATTGGGGTAAGGTCGAGACGACGAGCGAGATCGTAGTTGCTGGTACCGGTAAACCACGGCTCCTGCTGGAGACGTTTGACGATCGCTTCCTGCACGTCGCGGGAGAAACGACGACGAGTACCGAAATCCATCAGGCGGAACGCGGACATATCAAGGTCAGCGGTCATACGCGTGAAATCAGTGAGTTTATGCTCAAGCATTTCAAGCGCCTGCGGTACGCCTTCTTCCGGCGAACGGTAGCGATGAACCAGTTCGCTTATCACCGCCAGTAGCGGCACTTCCCACATAATGACCTCACGCCATGGGCCATCAAGGCGAATGTTCAGCTTGCCGTTGTCGTTGGTAACGGTCACCTGTTGCGGATCGTAGCGAAAATCGCGCAGCCAGTTCAGGTAATCTTCTTTAAAGAAGGGCAGCCCTGAAAGCCAGTGATATTCATCATCACTGAGTTTCAGCGAACGCATAGCGTCTACCTGTTCCCGAATGGCATCAGCATAAATGCCCAGCAGATCGTCACCACGGCAGCGGAATTCCGCCGCGACGTTCACGTCGTAGTAGTGGTGGAATACGGCCTGCTGCATATGCAGTTTGTAGGCATCCGTATCAAGCAACGAATGCAGAACAGGAGTCACGAATTGAGTCATGGTGCGCAATAGCATCCTCTCACAGGAGCGTTTAGTAAAATAAACAACAGGGAGATTAGCAGGAGTATACCTTGTTTATTCATTTATTGAACCCCGATCACATCATAAGGCCTGCTAAGGGGCTAGGGCATTTCGTGCCAATGTGTTATCCAAATGTAGCAATTTTTGGTATTTGTCTGGAAAAGATGAAGATTCTGCATAGCGCGATTTAAACAACAGGAATAGACTGGATACGACATTTTACAAACGACGCTAAAGGTTTTTTATGACACAACAGCCCCAAGCCAAGTACCGCCACGACTACCGTGCGCCGGACTACCTGATCAGTGATATCGACCTGGCCTTTGACCTGGATGCCGCAAAAACCGTCGTGACGGCCCAAAGCCAGGTTTCCCGTCATGCAGCGTCTGATGTGCCGCTGCGTCTGGACGGCGAAGATTTAACGCTGATTTCCGTACACGTGAACGGCGAGCAGTGGACGAACTATAAAGAAGAAGAGAAGCAACTGGTTATCAGCGGCTTGCCAGAGCGTTTTACGCTGCAAATTGTGAACGAAATCAGCCCGGCGTCGAACACCGCGCTGGAAGGGCTTTACAAATCGGGCGAAGCGCTGTGTACGCAATGCGAGGCGGAAGGATTCCGTCACATCACTTATTATCTCGACCGCCCGGACGTTCTGGCGCGCTTCACCACTAAAATCACCGCTGACAAAGCGAAATATCCGTTCCTGCTGTCTAACGGTAACCGCGTTGCGCAAGGCGAGCTGGACAATGGCCGTCACTGGGTACAGTGGCAGGATCCGTTCCCGAAACCGTGCTACCTGTTTGCGCTGGTAGCGGGTGATTTCGATGTTCTGCGCGATACCTTCACTACCCGTTCCGGGCGTCAAGTGGCGCTTGAGCTGTTTGTCGATCGCGGCAACCTTGACCGCGCGCCGTGGGCGATGACGTCGCTGCAAAACTCCATGAAGTGGGATGAGGAGCGTTTCGGCCTCGAATATGACCTCGACATCTACATGATTGTCGCCGTTGACTTCTTTAATATGGGCGCGATGGAAAATAAAGGTCTCAACATCTTTAACTCCAAATACGTGCTGGCGCGCACCGACACCGCCACCGATAAAGATTATCTCGATATTGAGCGCGTCATCGGCCACGAATATTTCCATAACTGGACCGGGAACCGCGTCACCTGTCGCGACTGGTTCCAGCTGAGCCTGAAAGAGGGCTTAACCGTGTTCCGCGATCAGGAGTTCAGCTCTGACCTCGGCTCGCGCGCGGTGAATCGCATCAATAACGTGCGTACCATGCGCGGCTTGCAGTTTGCCGAAGATGCCAGCCCGATGGCGCACCCGATTCGCCCGGACATGGTTATCGAGATGAACAACTTCTACACCCTGACCGTGTATGAAAAGGGGGCGGAAGTGATTCGCATGCTGCATACCCTGCTGGGTGAAGCGAATTTCCAGAAAGGTATGCAGCTCTATTTCGAACGCCACGACGGCAGCGCGGCCACCTGTGATGATTTCGTGCAGGCGATGGAAGATGCGTCCAACGTCGATCTGTCGCATTTCCGCCGCTGGTACAATCAGTCCGGTACGCCAATTGTCAGCGTGCATGATGACTATAATCCGGAAACCGAGCAGTACACGCTGACCATCAGCCAGCGTACGCCAGCGACGGCTGACCAACAGGATAAACAGCCACTCCATATTCCGTTTGATATCGAACTGTATGATAACGAAGGGAAAGTGATTCCGTTGCAAAAGGACGGGCACCCGGTTCACAACGTGTTGAACGTCACCCAGGCAGAGCAGACCTTTATCTTCGATAACGTCTACTTCCAGCCGGTGCCGTCCCTGCTGCGCGAGTTTTCTGCACCCGTTAAGCTGGAATACAAATGGAGCGATCAGCAGTTAACGTTCCTGATGCGTCATGCACGTAACGACTTCTCTCGCTGGGATGCGGCGCAGAGCCTGCTGGCCAATTACATCAAGATTAACGTTAACCGTCATCAGCAGAACCAACCGCTGTCACTGCCGGTTCATGTGGCCGATGCGTTCCGCGCCATCCTGCTGGATGAGAAAATCGACCCGGCGCTGGCGGCTGAAATTCTGACGCTGCCGTCGGCCAATGAAATCGCAGAACTGTTTGATGTTATTGATCCGATCGCTATCGCGGCTGTTCGCGAAGCGCTGACCCGTACGCTGGCCAATGAACTGGCGGATGAGTTCCTCGTTATCTACAACGCCAACAAATTGCCGGTCTATCGCGTTGAACATGACGATATCGGTAAACGTTCGCTGCGCAATACGTGCCTGCGCTATCTGGCGTTTGGCGAGCGTGAACTGGCGGATAAACTGGTGCGCCAGCAATATCATCAGGCCGACAACATGACCGATGCGCTGGCGGCGTTAGCGGCATCCGTGGCGGCAGAGCTGCCGTGCCGCGATGCGCTGATGCAGGAGTACGACGATAAATGGCATCAGGATGGTCTGGTAATGGACAAATGGTTCATTCTTCAGGCCACCAGCCCGGCGGATAACGTGCTGGAAACGGTACGTAAGCTGTTGAATCACCGCTCGTTCACCATGAATAACCCGAACCGTCTGCGTTCGCTGATCGGCGCGTTTGCCAGCAGCAACCCGGCCGCGTTCCACGCGCTTGATGGCAGCGGTTATCAATTCCTGGTTGAGATGCTGACGGAACTTAACAGCCGTAACCCGCAGGTGGCGTCACGTCTGATTGAGCCGCTGATCCGCCTCAAACGCTATGATGCAAAACGTCAGGCGCTGATGCGCGCGGCGCTGGAACAGCTGAAAGGGCTGGAGAATCTTTCCGGGGATCTGTACGAGAAGATTACCAAAGCGTTAGCATAGTGAAAAAGCCGGGTGAGGCATTGCCGCCACCCGGCATTTTTTACGCATGTTCAAATTGCTGAAGAAACGCCGGAACGCGAATATCGCGACGGTGCAGCGCCTGCCAGAATGTCTCCAGCGCACTGTCCAGACGGCCCTGTAAATTTGGGCTGAACTGCGGCTTATGCTGGTAATCTGTTACCTGACTGTCGTCTGCGAATACGCCATGCAGGATCTCCTGCGCTTTTAATGCGCTCAGTACCGGTTTCAGTGCGTAATCCACTGCCAGCATATGGGCAACCGTACCACCCGTCGCTAACGGCAACACCACTTTTCCCTCCAGTGCACGCTCGGGCAGCAGATCCAGCAGCGTTTTTAACGCACCAGAAAACGACGCTTTATAAATCGGTGTGGCAACGATTAAGCCATCTGCCTGCGACAGCTGTTCGGTCAGGGTTTTCAGCGCCGGGCTATCGAAACGCGCATACAGCAGATCTTCCGGCTCGAAATTTTGCAGATGCCAGTGGCATACCTCAACGTCCACCGCCGCCAGTTTTTCACGGGCGTACTCCAGCAGCGCGCTGGAGCGTGAGGGAAAACGCGGGCTTCCCGCCAGGGTGATGACGCGCATACAACCTCCTTGCAACCTTAATGTGTGTTTTGTTTAACATTGTCGAAGGCAGTTTCGCAGACGAAAGCAGGTTCTCTAAATGCTTTTTCAGCTAATGGAATTCTGATAAATAGATATATGCTGCTGTACTATTTATAACGATTATAAAAAACGTTCTCATTTCTTTGAAATGGCGGCGAGAAAGAACGCTCACCGGCAGGATAAAAAAAAATGTAACACCATGAATGTCCTTGTCTTTCAAGGGATGTGTAAAAAATAAATATCTTTTGTTTCATATGAAACATTAATTATTCTGGTTGAAATATACGTGCTGCCAATGAGTTGGCTAGATATAGTGCAGAGGAATTATCAGTTAATTATTTCTAAAAATTCAATTCAGTTGCATACAGATAACTGTATCTGTTTTATATGCATCGATATTTAATATTAATCAATTAAGTCATGTGTTTTATTTATTAAATGGAGATATGCATGCGGAAAAATATATTAATTCTGTCAATGAGTGCGATTCTGGGATGTGGTAGCGCTCTGGCGGCTGATGATAGCGCTGTGACTGACGGTACCCTGACGATTACCGGCGAAGTGGTGGCGCCAGCCTGCACTATCGCAACAGATAGCCGGTCCAGTTCTGTTGCTATGGATAAGGTGAGCGCCACCAAATTGCAAACGCTGGGGCAGGAATCCGGGGTGAAAAAGGATATTCCGATTAACCTGACGGATTGTGATACCACGGCGACCAGCAACGCGGCGTTTACGTTCACCGCAGAGGCTGACCCGGCGGTGGCCACCGCGTTTAAGAACCAGAATACCGGGGGCGGTGCAGCGACAAACGTCGCGGTACAAATGTATATGCCGGATGGCACAACGAAAATCATACCTAATACCGAAACGGCACAAGACGGTATCACGCTCGCCGGGACCGCCGACCAGACCATTACCTTCAAAGCAGATTACGTTGCAACGGGTCGTGCCACGGCGGGTACGGTGCAGGTGATGACCACATTCCATATTAACTATTACTGATTTTCACCCCTTCATCTTTGTCCTGAAGGGGGGAGAGCCGCTAAAGGTACCTTCAAGTGAATACCCGTAGAGCAAAAAGCTGGTTTGCCGTGAGTTTTATCGGCGCGTTAACACTCAGTGCTTCCGCCATGGCTGCCGATAGCGGCGGCGTGGGGTTGGGCGCGACGCGGGTTATTTATAATGAAGGAGACGCGCAGATATCGCTAAGCGTCAGAAATACCAGCAAAACCGTGCCATATTTAATTCAGGCATGGGTAATGACGCCCGATAATAAAAAAACGCAGGATTTTATTACCACCCCTCCGTTGTTTGTACTTAACACGGCCAGTGAAAATTTACTGCGTATTATGTTCGTCGGTCCTGCATTGCCTAAAGATCGTGAATCTTTATTTTACGCAAGCGTACGCGCAGTGCCTTCGACAACGAAGAAAGAAGAGGGCAGCGTACTAAAAATCGCCACCCAGAGCGTTATTAAGCTGTTCTGGCGGCCTAAAAGGTTGTCGATTTCCGTTAATCAGGCGGCAGAGAAACTGCGCTGTGATTGGGCAGGGCAGAGCGTGACCGTCCATAATCCCACGCCTTATTACATTACGCTTACCGGGCTGACGCTTGGCGGTAAGCGCGTAAAAAACCAGATGATATCGCCGCTTGATAGCTTCCGGTTTGACGTGCCAGCAGGCGCGGCTAACCAGAAAGTGAGCTACCGCACCATCAATGATTATGGCGCTGAAACGCCGGCCATGACGTGCAAATCCTGACGGATTAACGTTTGCGGACGCGAAATGTCGAGCACCCCACGCCAGCACCGTCACTTTCTTGCCAGTACGGTTCCCTCCTTTTTAGGTGGGCTGGCGGTCTTCGCCTCAACGTCGCTGAGCGCGCTGGCCGACACCTGGTTTGATCCCGCGTTCTTTAAAGACGATCCGTCGCTGGTCGCCGACCTTTCTCGTTTTGAAAAAGGGCAGCAAATCGCGCCCGGCAGGTATCGGGTTGATGTCATTTTCAACCAAATTTTCGTTGCCACCCGCGATATCGAATTTGTCGCCAATGAAGACAATCATCAGGTTGAACCCTGCCTGAACAAGGTCTATCTCAGCCAGATTGGCGTCAAGACCGCTGCGTTTCCTGCATTTAACGCGCTGGATGACGACGCGTGCGTGCCGCTTGCGAAAGTTATTCCTGACGCCAGCGTCAAATTTGATGCCCGACAGCTTCAGCTGGCGATTTCTGTGCCGCAAATTGCCGTTAAAAATGATGCCCGGGGCTACGTTCCACCCGAACGATGGGATCGCGGAATCAATGCCTTGCTGCTGGGATATTCCTTCAGTGGGGCGAATGGTGTGCAGAGCAGCAACGAAAACGGCGGCGATAACAATTACTTCCTGAATTTGAATAGCGGGTTGAATCTTGCGGGCTGGCGATTGCGCAATAACTCAACCTGGAGCTATGGTCAGGATGAACCGGGGCAGTGGCAGAATATCAGCAGCTATGCGCAGTACGCGATTATTCCCGTCAAAGGCGAATTAACCGTCGGAGACAGCTACACCGGGGGCGATTTTTTTGATAGCGTCGGTTTTCGCGGTGTGCAGCTGGCCTCGGACGACAACATGCTGCCCGATAGCCTGCGCGGTTTTGCGCCTACTGTTCGCGGGATCGCCAAAAGCAATGCGCAGGTAACCATTAAACAAAATGGCTACACGGTGTATCAAACGTACGTGCCGCCCGGCGCGTTTGAAATTAACGACCTGTTTTCCAGCGCCTCCAGCGGCGATCTGCAGGTTGAAATTAAAGAGTCCGACGGCACCCTCAATCGATACACCATTCCTTATTCCAGCGTACCGCTTCTCCAGCGTCAGGGCCGATTAAAATATGCTCTGACCGCGGCGAATTATCGCAGTAATAGCAACGATCAGGATGAAAAAGCGTTTGCACAGGCGACGCTGCAATGGGGTGGGCCTTGGGGCGTAACCTGGTACGGCGGCGGGCAGTTCTCTGACGATTACCGTGCCGGCATGCTGGGGTTAGGGTTTAACCTTGGCGAATTTGGCGCGGTTTCGGTCGATGGCACGTGGGCGAACAGTACTCTTGCCAATAATCAGGATTATCAGGGGCAATCCTGGCGGTTTTTGTATGCCAAAACGCTCAATCCTTACGGCACTAATTTCCAGTTGATGGGCTATCGCTATTCAACGTCTGGTTTTTATACCTTGGCCGATACCATGTATCACCGCATGGAAGGGTATACGCAGAGCGAGGACGATGAAACGCCGCTGTGGGCGCGCTATTACAACCTTTACTACAGCAAGCGCGGGAAGCTGCAAATTAATATTTCCCAGCAGCTTGGCGACTATGGCTCATTCTACCTGAGCGGTAGCGAGCAAACTTACTGGAACACGGACGACCAGGATCGGTTATTGCAATTCGGCTACAACACGCAGATCAAGGATGTCACGCTGGGATTATCATGGAACTACAGCCAGTCTCGCGGGCAACCGTCCGCCGATCAAGTCTTCGCGCTTAACGTCTCACTGCCGCTGGGTCAGTGGCTCTCGTCGTCCAATGGCGATGCAAATAGTCGAGGTCACGCAGCCTGGATGACCTCGAACACCAGCGCCGACAACGACGGCAACGTGACGCAAAACGTCGGTATTTCCGGCTCGTTACTGGACGACGACAATCTCAGCTATAGCGTACAACAGGGCTATGTCAGTCAGGGGGAAAGCGCCAGCGGAAACGCAAGCCTGGATTACAAAGGATCGTGGGGCGAATCAAAAGTCGGCTACAACTACAGCGACAACGGCAATCAGCAGCAGGTGAACTATGGGGTATCCGGCAGCGTGATTGTGCATTCCGAAGGCGTCACGCTTGGCCAATCGCTGGGCGAAACCAACGTGCTGGTTTCGGCGCCCGGCGCGGAAAATACCAAAGTCGCCAACTACACCGGCATCAGTACGGACGGGCAAGGCAATTCGCTATTGCCTTATGCCACGCCCTACCGTGAAAACCGTATAGCCCTGGATACCGCCTCTTTAAAACAAAATGTCGATATCGAAAACGCCGTGGTGAACGTGGTGCCAACCAAAGGGGCGCTGGTACGCGCAAGGTTTAGCGCTCACGTCGGCGCGCGGGTGCTGTTCAGCCCGCTAATGAACGGTAAACCGTTACGCTTTGGCGCAATGGCAACTCTTGACGATGCCGACAAGATTAGCGGCATTGTGGATGACGACGGCTCGCTTTATATGTCCGGCCTGCCTGAAAAGGGAAGTATCACCGTCCGCTGGGGCGATGCGCGCGAGCAACAGTGCCAGCTGACATTTACTTTAACAGCGCAACAGATGGCCGCACCCATTACGCGCAGAAATGCAGTATGCGAATAAGCAGAGGAAACAGTTGTATGCAACGAACCATAACGATGCTGCTAATGGGCGTTCTCATGTTGGCAAGCGCGAGCGCGATGGCTTACACCGGGAAATGTCACACCGCCAGCGGAAACCCGCTTATTGGTGTCAATTTTGGCGTCAGTACGCTTTCGGAAGAAGAAAATGAGGCCGGAGTAGTAAAGGAGCATTTTTATACCTGGAATGAAGCCAACGATTATTACGTCTCCTGCGATTGTGATAAAGACAACGTGAGAGAGGGGCTATGGGCGTTTGCATCAGATTCCCCGTTGCCTGCACTGGGCGACAGTTGGTACAAAATCAACGACTACCTGGCTGCGCAGGTATGGTTAGGTGTGAAAGGCAACTCGCCGAGCGAAGTCCCATTCGAAAATGTTGGCACCAGCGATGATACCCGCTGGCATATTTGCGATCCCGGCGGTCAACGCCTCGGCGGCACAGGTTCCAGCGGCAACAGCGGCTATTTCTCGCTAAAAATTCTGCAACCTTTCGTGGGGACGGTGACGATCCCTAATATCGTGCTGGCACACCTTTATGAATGTTACAACATACCAGCCAGCAGTTCCTGCACCGCCACTGGGGATCCGGTGCTGACCTATTACCTCTCGGGTACCATTAACTCGCTGGAATCCTGCTCGGTAAACGCCGGAGAGACGATCGAAGTCGATCTCGGCGATGTCTTTGCCGCCAACTTCAAAGTGCAGGGGCAGAAACCAACCGGCGCAAAAACGGTCGCGCTGTCGATACCGGTGAGATGTAACACTGGCAATAGCGGACTGGTGAATGTCAATCTCAGCCTGACGGCCACCCGCGACAGCGATTATCCTCAGGCAATCAAAACTTCCAGGCCCGGCGTTGGCGTGCTGGTGACCGATTCGCAGGGCAACGTGGTATCGCCCGATGGCGGCGCTATTTCACTGGCGATTCCGGATAACCAGGATGCCTTTGCAAAGATGAATGTTTTTCCCGTCAGCACCACGGGCGTGCCGCCGGAAATCGGTAGCTTCGAGGCAACGGCCTCGGTGCGTATCGATTTTGACTGAGGTGCGACGTGAATGGCTAACCGTCTGTTATTTCTTCCCGGTCTGCTCGCATTCTGCGCCTTTTCCGCGTTTGGCAACCTGAAAGGCGCCGATCAGGTGAATATGCACATCTACGGCAACGTTATCGATCAGGGCTGCGATGTGGCGACCAGTAGCGCAATGCAGAATGTTTTCATTGGCAATTTTAACATTAGTGATTTTCAGGCGGCCAATGCCGTCAGCGCGTCGGCGGATTTAAACATCGATATCAACGGTTGTGCCGCGGGAATACAGGATGCCAGAGTCTATTTTAGCGGCGAGTCCGATCCACTTGCCCCCACGTTGCTTAAGCTGACCGATACCGGCGGCAGCGGCAATATGGCAACGGGTATCGCCGTGCAAATTATCGATGCGCAAACTCAGGAGGAGATCCCGCTCAACAGCCTGACCGCGCGTTATCCCCTGAAGGCAGGCGATAATGAGCTGAAATATAAGCTGCGCTATAAATCAACGAAAGAGGGGGCTACGGGCGGAAATGCTACCGCGGTGCTCTATTTCGACCTGGTTTATGAGTAGGGAGTGTCGATGAAAAGTGTGCAACGTATTACTTTCGCCCTCGTGATGTGCAGCAGTGTTGCCTTTGCCCACGATGGCACGGTCAATATCAGCGGAACGTTTCGCAGCAACACCTGCATTCTGGCGCAGGACAGCAAAGCGATTCAGATCCCCCTTGGTACACTTTCCATCAGCCAGTTTGCTCAGGGGCGCGCATCGGCTGAAAAAGCGTTCACTATCAATCTTGAGCAGTGCGGCGCCGATGTGAGCGCCGCCAATGTCACTTTTTCTGGCGAGACGGATACCCTCCAACCTGACTTGCTGGCGATCGACACCGGCAGCGGTGCCGCGACCGGGCTGGCGGTGGCGTTTCTTGATGACGGGCAACGTCTTATTCCGTTAAAGCAGGAGAGTAAACCTTATCCATTAAAACAGGGTAAGGTGGCGCTGACGTTTTATGCACAACTGCGCCCGACAGCCCAGAACATCAACTCGGGGGCGGTGAACGCCAGCGCCACCTTTGTGGTGCGCTATGACTAAGTTTGCTCTGCTAATGCTGTGTGCGGTGTCCGGTATCAGCCACGCGGGCGTGGTGGTGGGGGGGACGCGCTTCGTTTTTCCCTCTTCTGCCGATACTCGCACGATTTCAGTGACCAATACCAGCAATGAACCCTGGCTGATTAACAGCAAAATCAGTACGCCCACCGTATGGGCGGGGGCCAATGCTTTCACCGGGTCGCCGCCCGTTTTAGCCACACCGCCGCTGTTTTTACTGCCGCCAGGGGCTACCGGGACGATTCGCCTGGTAAAAACCGATACCCTCATGCCAAACGATCGCGAAACGCTGTTTGCGCTGAGTGTCGCATCGATCCCATCGGGCAAAGTAGAAGATCGTAGCGTGAAGGTGGCGCTGCGCTCCTCTTTTAAACTCTTCTGGCGCCCGGCCTCATTGAAGGGAAATCCTGAACAAGCATGGCAGCAGGTAACGTGGCGGCGCGATCCACAGGGGGTGATAGCAGAAAACCCCACCCCTTTTTACATCAATCTGACGCAGGTGACGGCCAACGGTAGCCCGGTGAAGGACGTTGGCGTTATACCGCCTCTGGCACAGCGCCGCTTTGGCTGGTGCGCCGCACAAACGGCCTGTACTTTACGCTGGCGAACGCTTAACGATCTGGGGGGATTAACGCCGGTAACCGAACAGCGTCTTCCCTGAAGAGTGGGATGAAAACGTTTGCGTTTTTTTTGTTCCTGGTCAATTCCCTTTTTGTGCGCAATCACACATAATACGCCCCCGGTTTGCACACCGGGAATCCAGGAGAGTTCATGTACTACCCCTTCGTTCGTAAAGCCCTTTTTCAGCTCGATCCTGAGCGCGCTCATGAATTTACTTTTCAATCATTACGCCGGGTAACCGGAACGCCGTTTGAAGCGCTGGTTCGCCAGAAGGTGCCTTCAAAGCCGGTGAGCTGTATGGGATTGACCTTTAAAAATCCGCTGGGTCTGGCGGCAGGTCTGGACAAAAATGGCGAGTGCATTGATGCGCTCGGTGCGATGGGTTTTGGCTCGATCGAAATCGGCACCGTTACACCGCGTCCGCAGCCGGGTAACGATAAGCCGAGGATCTTCCGTCTGGTTGATGCCGAAGGTTTGATCAACCGTATGGGCTTTAACAACCTGGGTGTTGATAACCTGGTTGAGAACGTTAAAAAAGCGCATTTCGACGGCGTACTGGGTATTAATATTGGAAAAAATAAAGATACGCCAGTTGAGCAGGGTAAAGATGACTATCTGATTTGTATGGAAAAAATCTATGCCTACGCCGGATATATTGCCATTAACATCTCTTCGCCAAATACCCCAGGGTTGCGTACGCTACAATATGGTGAAGCGTTGGACGATCTTCTTTCCAGTATTAAAAATAAGCAGACTGAACTTCAGGCGAAACACCATAAATATGTCCCTGTGGCGGTGAAGATCGCACCGGATCTTTCTGTCGAAGAGTTGATCCAGGTTGCCGATAGTTTAGTTCGCCATAATATCGATGGGGTGATTGCAACCAATACGACATTGGATCGTTCTCTGGTTCAGGGGATGAAATATTGTGATGAAACAGGGGGACTGAGCGGTCGTCCATTGCAATTAAAAAGCACCGAAATTATCCGTATGCTCTCAGCTGAATTAAACGGACGCTTGCCGATTATCGGCGTGGGCGGAATTGACTCCGTTATCGCCGCCCGCGAGAAGATTGCTGCCGGGGCGACACTGGTGCAGATCTATTCCGGGTTTATTTTTAAAGGCCCGCCGCTGATTAAAGAAATCGTTACTCACATCTAATCTTTTATCTCATTATGTGAACCAGGGCTTTATTTTAAGCCCTGGTTGCTTTATATTTCCTCATTGTTGCTTATTTAAACATTTTAGTCTTTTATTATTTAGGCAGTAAAAACGACGCGGGAAAGATTACACAGCAAACGGATGCTGAAATGAGGGGAGTGGACAATGCGAATTAAACCAGATGATAACTGGCGTTGGTATTATGATGAAGAGCACGATCGTATGATGCTTGATTTAGCCAATGGCATGTTGTTTCGTTCGCGTTTTGCTCGCCGGATGTTAACCCCTGACGCCTTTGCCCCTACCGGATTCTGTGTGGAAGACGCGGCACTCTACTTCTCCTTTGAAGAGAAATGCCGCGACCTCGAACTCTCTAAAGAACATCGCGCCGAACTTATTCTTAACGCGCTGGTGGCGATTCGCTTCCTGAAACCGCAAATGCCGAAAAGCTGGCACTTCCGCGCCCATGACGATAGCTGGTCACCGATTACCGGTGATGCGGCAAGCGTCTGGCTGAGCGATACCAATCAGCAGGTGAATTTGCTGGTGGTTGAACCGGGCGAAAATGCCGCACTGTGTCTGCTGGCGCAGCCAGGCCTGGTACTGGCCGGGCGAACCATGCAGTTGGGCGATGCTATTAAAGTGATGAATGACAGGCTGCAACCCCAGCCAGGCCTTGCGGGTTACAGCCTGGAGCAAGCGGTTTAACTACGCAGTTTCAGTGCGGTTTTTGGCACACAGCTACAGCACAGTACGGTGCCATCGTTGCCAATCGCGCTCTTCTTGAGCGGCGTCACTTCACCTTCTTCCAGCGTAATCCGGCAACTGCCACAAATTCCTGCACGGCAGGAGTAGGGTATACGTATGCCCTGTTGTTCGAGCTGTTCCAGTAAAACCTGCTGATTATTACCGTTAAATGTTTGCCCCTGCCAGTTGATATCCACTTTCGAAGCCAAATCTTGCTCGACGGTCAGCGTGTCATCGTCTGCGCCAGCACCGTACACTTTCCCCGGCCCGGTAGCTAAAATTTCCACTTCATCGCCCACGCGAACCACACCGCTGTTGCGCGGGATCAGGTTCTGGCCAAAATCGACGTCGCCGTTATCCTGCGCGGTGCGGAAGGATTGCAGCGTGTGTAACGGTTCGCCCGCCGGGTGTTTTTGGCCTTTCTCCGGGCTAATGGTGGTAAAAATGCAGCGGCTGCACGGTTTCACCACGTCAAAGACGACTTCACCAATGCGAATCGTTTTCCAGTTGTCTTCGTCCCACGCCTGCGCGCCGGTCACCACCAGATTCGGCCGGAACTGTTCCATTCTGACGCTGGCCGGGCAACGCTGCTGTAAATCGCGCAGAGACGCTTCGTTCGTCAGCAGGTAGGGGAAACCATCGGCAAACGAGAGCGGCACCGCGTCGTGACATTTTACCCGACGCGTGAGCGTGTCGCCAAGCCAGCGCAACTGCACATCGCGTTTAAAAAACGGTGACAGCCATTGATTGATCGCCTCCGGGGCGATGTGAGCGGTAAAATGGTTGCCCCACACTTCCGTTGGTTCAGCCGGTGCGGTGAAATCGGCAAAACGTACCAGTGCGCTGCTACCGTCCGGCGCTGTGAGATGCAGGCCGTCGCGCAGAATGGCCGGAGTGAAGCGCACCATCGCCGGGTACTGCCGCGCAGTGATAAACGTGCCATCGGGTTCGGTCACCATAAAGATACGGTCAAACGCCATTCCGCTTATATCTGCGAAGGCGTGAGTGAGCCCGATACCCCTCATGGATTTCACCGGGTGAATGAAAAGTCGCGATAACGTCAGCATGACGCATTCCCTGAGTCAGAAATAAGCCTTTAACTTTATGACATGGGGCCGAGATTGGCTATAATGCGCAACAATTTTCTGCAAGTAAAAGTGATGATATGAATTCTCTGTTTGCCAGTACGGCCCGTGGGCTGGAAGAGCTGTTAAAAACTGAACTGGAAGGTCTGGGCGCACAAGAGTGCAAAGTCACCCAGGGTGGGGTCCATTTTCAGGGAGACACGCGCCTTCTTTATCAAAGCCTGATGTGGAGTCGCCTGGCGTCGCGCATCATGATGCCGCTGGGCGAATGCAGTGTCTGGAGCGATCTCGACCTCTATCTCGGCGTGCAGGCGATCGACTGGACGGAGATCTTCACCCCGAACGCCACTTTTGCCGTGAGCTTTAACGGGCTGAACGATGAGATCCGTAACAGCCAGTACGGCGCGCTGAAAGTGAAAGACGCCATCGTTGATGCGTTCACGCGTAAGAATTTGCCGCGTCCGAATGTCGATCGCGAAAATCCTGACCTGCGCATTAACGTGCGGTTAAACAAAGAGAAAGCGTTTATCTCTCTTGATCTGAGCGGTGAAGGTCTGCATCTGCGCGGCTACCGTGACCGCACGGGTCTGGCGCCAATTAAAGAGAATCTCGCGGCGGCGATTGTGATGCGTTCTGGCTGGGTGCCGGGTACACCGATGCTCGACCCGATGTGTGGTTCCGGTACGCTGCTGATTGAAGCGGCGATGTGGGCGACCGATCGCGCGCCGGGTCTGCATCGTGGCCACTGGGGCTTTAGTGGCTGGGCGCAGCATGACGACGCTATCTGGCAGGAAGTGAAAGCCGATGCGCAGACCCGCGCACGCGCAGGCCTTGCTGCTTATGAATCCCGTTTTTATGGCTCCGACACCGATCGCCGCGTAGTGGACATTGCGCGCAGTAACGCCCGTCGTGCCGGTATCGGCGAACTGATCACCTTTGAACAAAAAGATGTGGCTCAGTTGACCAATCCACTGCCGAAAGGCCCGTACGGTACCGTTATCAGCAACCCGCCATACGGCGAGCGTCTGGAGAGCGAACCGGCGCTGATTGCCCTGCACAGTCTGCTGGGGCGGATCATGAAAAACCAGTTTGGCGGCTGGAATCTGTCGCTGTTTAGCGCCTCACCGGAACTGCTGAGCTGCGTTTCGCTGCGTGCTGAACGCCAGTTTAAAGCCAAGAACGGCCCGCTGGATTGTATCCAGAAGAACTATCATGTGTCGGAAAGCACCGGCGAAGTGAAAGCTACCGTTGCGGAAGATTACGCCAATCGCCTGCGTAAAAATCTCAAGAAACTGGAGAAGTGGGCGAAGCAGGAAGGCATTGAGTGTTATCGCCTGTACGATGCTGACCTGCCGGAGTATAACGTCGCCGTTGACCGCTACGCCGATTGGGTCGTGGTGCAGGAATACGCGCCGCCGAAAACCGTTGATGCGCACAAAGCACGTCAGCGCCTGTTTGATATCATCGCCGCCACGATCTCCGTGCTGGGCATTGCGCCGAATAAACTGGTGCTGAAAACCCGTGAACGCCAGAAAGGTAAAAATCAGTACGAGAAGATGAACGAGAAGGGCGATTTCATGCAGGTAAGCGAATACAACGCTCGCCTGTGGGTCAACCTGACCGACTACCTCGATACTGGCCTGTTCCTCGACCACCGCATCGCCCGTCGTATGCTGGGTCAGATGAGTAAAGGCAAAGATTTCCTTAACCTCTTCTCCTACACCGGTAGCGCCAGCGTTCATGCGGGCCTGGGCGGCGCGCGTTCTACTACAACGGTTGATATGTCGCGCACCTACCTTGAGTGGGCCGAACGCAACCTGCGTCTGAATGGCCTGACCGGTCGTGCCCATCGTCTGATGCAGGCTGATGTGCTCGCCTGGCTGCGCGATACTGACGAACAGTTCGACGTGATCTTCATCGATCCGCCGACCTTCTCCAACTCAAAACGTATGGAAGATGCGTTTGATGTTCAGCGCGATCATCTGCGCCTGATGAAAGACCTGAAGCGTCTGCTGCGTAAGGGCGGCACCATCATGTTCTCGAACAACAAACGCGGTTTCCGTATGGATCACGACGGCCTGGCCGAACTGGGACTGAAAGCACAAGATATCACCCATAAAACACAGTCCCAGGATTTCGCCCGTAACCGCCAGATCCACAACTGCTGGCTGATTACCGCAGCCTGAAAGGAATAAAGAATGTCATTAATTAGTATGCATGGCGCGTGGCTATCCTTCAGCGATGCGCCGCTCCTCGATAATGCCGAATTGCATATCGAAGATAACGAACGTGTCTGTCTGGTGGGGCGTAACGGCGCCGGTAAATCGACGCTGATGAAGATCCTCAACCGCGAGCAGGGTCTGGACGACGGGCGCATTATTTACGAGCAGGATCTTGTGGTGGCGCGTCTGCAACAGGATCCGCCGCGTAATGTGCAGGGCAGTGTTTATGACTTCGTCGCTGAAGGCATTGAAGAACAAGCGGTTTACCTGAAGCGTTACCACGATGTTTCGCAACTGGTGATGACGGATCCCAGCGATAAGAATTTGCAGGAACTGGCAAAGATTCAGGAACAGCTGGATCACCATGGTCTGTGGCAGCTGGAAAATCGCATTAACGAAGTGCTTAACCAGCTAGGACTCGAACCGAATATGGAGCTGGCCTCGCTTTCTGGCGGTTGGCTGCGTAAAGCGGCGCTGGGCCGGGCACTGGTCAGCGCGCCGCGGGTGTTGCTGCTTGACGAACCCACGAACCACCTCGATATCGAAACCATCGACTGGCTGGAAGGGTTCCTGAAGACATTCAAAGGCACCATTATTTTCATCTCGCATGACCGTTCGTTTATCCGCAATATGGCCACCCGTATTGTCGATCTGGATCGTGGCAAACTGGTCACCTATCCGGGAAATTACGATCAGTATCTGCTTGAGAAAGAAGAAGCGCTGCGCGTGGAAGAGCTACAAAATGCCGAGTTCGACCGCAAACTGGCCCAGGAAGAGGTGTGGATCCGTCAGGGCATCAAAGCGCGTCGTACCCGTAACGAAGGCCGCGTTCGCGCATTAAAAGCGATGCGTAATGAACGCAGCGCTCGCCGTGAAGTCATGGGTAGTGCCAAAATGCAGGTCGAAGAAGCGTCCCGCTCCGGTAAAATCGTCTTTGAAATGGAAGATGTGAACTACCAGGTTGACGGAAAGGTGCTGGTAAAAGACTTCTCCGCCCAGGTGCAGCGTAGCGATAAAATTGCGCTGATTGGCCCGAACGGCTGCGGTAAAACCACGTTGCTCAAACTGATGCTCGGCCAGCTGCAGGCCGACAGCGGGCGAATTCACGTTGGTACCAAGCTGGAAGTCGCTTATTTTGACCAGCATCGCGCGGAACTCGACCCGGATAAAACGGTGATGGATAACCTGGCAGAAGGGAAGCAAGAAGTCATGGTCAACGGGAAACCGCGCCATGTTCTGGGCTACCTGCAGGACTTCCTGTTCCACCCGAAACGCGCCATGACACCGGTTCGTGCGCTCTCCGGCGGGGAGCGTAACCGTCTGCTGCTGGCGCGCCTGTTCCTCAAACCCAGCAACCTGTTGATTCTCGATGAACCAACCAACGACCTGGACGTTGAAACCCTCGAACTGCTCGAGGAGCTGATTGATGGTTATCAGGGTACTGTTCTGCTGGTAAGCCACGATCGTCAATTTGTGGATAATACCGTCACCGAATGCTGGATCTTCGAAGGTGAAGGTAAGATTGGTCAGTACGTCGGCGGTTATCACGATGCGCGTGGGCAACAGAGCCAATCGCAGACACAAAAACAAGCTATTGTTAAGAAAACAGCCGAAGCGACGCAGCCAAAAGCAGAAACTGTTAAACGAACCAGTACCAAACTAAGCTATAACCTGCAGCGCGAGCTGGAGCAGCTTCCGCAAAAGCTGGAAGAACTGGAAGCGAATCTGGAATCGTTGCAGGCACAGGTTGCTGATGCCTCCTTCTTCAGCCAGCCGCATGACCATACGCAAAAAGTGTTGTCTGAACTGGCGCAGGCCGAACAGGCATTAGAAGCGGCGTTTGAACGCTGGGAATATCTGGAAGCGTTAAAAAACGGTGCCTGATACCGAGGAGTTTTCATGTGCGATCAACATCATGCCGCGCGGCATATTCTGTGCCGTCAGTGTGACATGCTGGTGGCGTTGCCGCATCTTGAACATCGTCATAAAGCGGAGTGCCCACGCTGCGGCACAACGCTAACCACCGTATGGGACGAGCCGAGAACGCGTCCCACTGCTTATGCTATTGTCGCGCTTTTCATGCTGGTGCTGGCTAACCTCTTCCCTTTCATTTATATGAAGGTGGCAGGGGTTAATAGCGAAATTGAACTGCTGGAAATTCCGCGCGTCCTGTTTAGCGAAGACTACGCAAGCCTGGGCACCTTCTTTATGCTGTTTGTGCAGCTGGTGCCTGCCTTTTGTCTGGTCACCATTTTACTACTGGTGAATCGGGTAAAAATGCCGCTTAGCGTGAAGTCGTATCTCGCCAGAGTCCTGTTTCAGCTGAAATCCTGGGGGATGGCAGAAATCTTTCTCGCGGGTGTGCTGGTCAGTTTCGTGAAGCTGATGGCCTATGGTGATATTGGCATTGGTAGCAGTTTCATTCCCTGGTGTCTTTTCTGCATCCTGCAACTGCGTACTTTCCAGTGCGTCGATCGCCGTTGGTTGTGGGACGATATTGCTCCGATGCCAGCACTTAAGACTGAACCTCAGCCCGGTGTAACGGGGATACGACAGGGGCTGCGTTCATGCGCGTGTTGCACCGCCATTTTGCCTGCCGATGAACACGTTTGTCCGCGTTGTCACTCGAAAGGATATGTGCGCCGCAAAAATAGCCTGCAATGGACGATGGCGCTGCTGGTCACTTCTATCATTCTTTATCTTCCGGCGAATATTCTGCCGATCATGATTACCGATCTGTTGGGCGACAAAATGCCATCGACGATCCTTGCTGGGGTGATTTTGCTGTGGAGCGAAGGTTCCTATCCGGTGGCGATGGTCATTTTTATTGCCAGTATTATGGTACCAACGCTCAAGATGATTGCCATCGCGTGGCTCTGCTGGGATGCGAAAGGGCATGGACGTCGTGACAGCGAGCGTATGCACCTGATTTATGAAGTGGTGGAGTTTGTTGGCCGCTGGTCGATGATTGATGTATTCGTCATCGCAGTGCTTTCTGCTTTAGTGAGAATGGGCGGGCTAATGAATATCTACCCGGCGATGGGCGCATTGATGTTTGCGCTGGTCGTGATAATGACCATGTTTTCCGCAATGACCTTTGACCCTCGACTGTCGTGGGATCGGGATCCGGAATCAAGCCATGAGGAGTCGTAAAAGCATGGAAACGAAGAGTGGGGAGGCCAAAGTGCAGAAGGTGAAGAACTGGTCTCCGGTCTGGATCTTCCCAATTGTCACTGCGCTGATTGGTGCATGGATCCTGTTTTATCACTACAGTCACCAGGGGCCGGAGGTGACGCTCATCACCACCAATGCCGAGGGGATTGAAGGCGGTAAAACCACAATCAAAAGTCGTAGCGTTGATGTGGGCGTGGTGGAGAGTACAACACTGACGGACGATCTCACGCACGTGGAGATTAAGGCGCGCCTGAATGCCGGCATGGAAAAACTGCTGCACAAAGACTCGGTTTTCTGGGTCGTGAAGCCGCAGGTTGGACGTGAAGGGATCAGTGGGCTGGGTACGTTACTCTCCGGGGCGTATATCGAGTTGCAGCCCGGTAATAAAGGCGGTCAGCAGGAAGATTATCAGTTGTTAGATCAGCCGCCGCTGGCGCCGCCGGATGCGAAAGGTATCCGCGTGATCCTCGACAGTAAAAAAGCCGGTCAGCTGAATCCTGGCGATCCGGTATTGTTCCGTGGCTATCGCGTCGGATCCGTTGAAACCAGTACCTTTGATGCGCAGAAACGTACAATCAGCTACCAGCTGTTTATCACCGCGCCAAACGATCGTCTGGTGACCAGTAACGTTCGCTTCTGGAAAGACAGCGGCGTAGCGGTCGATCTGACCTCTGCCGGGATGCGTGTAGAGATGGGCTCCCTCACCACGCTGTTTAGCGGCGGCGTGAGTTTTGATGTACCGGAAGGGCTGGATCTGGGACAACCGGTTTCCGAGAAGAGCGAGTTCAGATTGTATGATGATCAGAAAAGTATTCAGGACTCCCTGTACACTGAACATCTTGATTATCTGATGTTCTTTAAAGACTCTGTTCGTGGCCTGCAGCCTGGTGCGCCGGTGGAATTCCGCGGCATTCGTTTGGGTACCGTGGCGGAAGTTCCCTTCGATGTGAAAGGTCTGCGTCAGGCACTGAATAACGACTATCGTATTCCGGTACTGATTCGTATTGAACCTGAGCGTCTGGCAAATCAGTTGGGTGAGCACCCGGATCTGGGACAGCATCTTGAAGAGCTGATGAAGCGTGGTCTGCGTGGCTCGCTGAAAACCGGTAACCTGGTGACCGGCGCGCTGTATGTGGATATGGACTTCTATCCAAAAGAGCCGCAGATGACCGGTATCCGTGAGTTTAGCGGCTATGAGATTATCCCGACAGTGAGTGGCGGTCTGGCGCAAATCCAGCAGCGTCTGATGGATACGTTGGATAAATTCAACAACTTGCCGTTGAATCCGATGATTGAGCAAGCGACAAATACGTTGACCGAGAGCCAACGTACCATGCGTCAGCTGCAAACGACGCTGGATAACCTCAATAAGATAACGGCCAGCCAGTCGATGCAGCAACTGCCAGAAGACATGCAGAAAACGCTGCGTGAATTGAATCGCAGTATGCAGGGCTTCCAGCCAGGTTCAGCCGCTTACAACAAGATGGTCGCGGATATGCAACGTCTTGATCAGGTGCTGCGTGAGCTGCAACCGGTTCTGAAAACGCTGAACGAGAAGAGTAACGCGTTGGTGTTTGAAGCGAAGGATAAAAAAGATCCAGAGCCTAAGAGGGCGAAACAATGAAAAAATGGTTAGTGCTGGTGGCGGCCTGCCTGCTGGCAGCCTGTAGCAGCAGCGGTGAGAATAAAACCTACTACCAACTGCCGGTAGATAAAGGCACGGTGCAAAATAGCGCCAGCTCCGGTCAAGATCTGTTATGGGTAGAGCAGGTCACTGTTCCGGATTACCTCGCCGGCAGCGGCGTGGTGTATCAGACCAGCGACGTGCAGTATGTCATTGCCAGCAACAATCTGTGGGCCAGCCCGCTTGACCAACAGTTGCGAACCACGCTTATCGCCAACCTGAGCAATCAGTTGCCAGGTTGGGTGATTGCGTCGCAACCTCTGGGTCACGATCAGGATACGCTCAATGTGTCGGTGAATGGTTTCCATGGGCGTTATGATGGAAAAGTTATTGTCAGCGGTGAATGGCTGCTGAACCATAATGGGCAACTGACTAAACGTCCGTTCCACATTGAACTGGCGCAGCAGAAAGATGGCTATGACGAGATGGTGAAAATGCTCGCACAAGCGTGGAGTCAGGAAGCGGTCTCTATTGCGCGCTTTCTCAATCAGCAACTATAAGAAGAATTAATAGTACTTAAGACCGCCGTGGGTGAGAAATCCACGGCGGTTTTTTTGTTTTTGTGCTCAGCAGGTTAATTGTCCCGGCTCACATTTTTTGTACAAATGAACTCTTGGGTAGCTCACAAATATGACACTGGCGTGAATTTTGCGCATTGACGATCGCGATGATTCAGGTTATTCGTAATGTGTGGTTGCACACTTTGTAATCACTGTTTTCATTTCCACCAGATAAAAGTAATGAGGGAAACGAGGCATGAAGAGACAAAAACGAGATCGCCTGGAACGGGCACATCAACGTGGGTATCAGGCCGGTATTGCCGGTAAGTCGAAGGAGATTTGTCCTTACCAGACGTTAAATCAACGTTCACACTGGCTCGGAGGCTGGCGAGAAGCCATGGAGGACAGGACAGTTATCGCCTGACGCTGTCTCTTTAGAAGAAACCTCCGCGACGCGGAGGTTTCGCGTTAATACAGGGTCTTAAAACGCAGAAGTATCCTGGAACAACCCAACCTTCAGGTCGTTAGCGGTATAGATCAGACGACCGTCAACCAGCACCTCACCATCCGCCAGGCCCATGATCAGACGACGGTTAACGATGCGTTTAAAGTGAATACGATAAGTCACTTTTTTCGCGGTGGGCAGAACCTGACCGGTGAATTTCACTTCACCCACGCCCAGCGCACGGCCTTTGCCTTCGCCGCCGAGCCAGCCAAGATAGAAGCCGACCAGCTGCCACATGGCGTCCAGACCCAGGCAGCCTGGCATCACCGGATCACCGATAAAGTGGCAGCCGAAGAACCACAGATCCGGGTTGATATCGAGCTCTGCTTCAACATAACCCTTATCAAAGTTGCCGCCGGTTTCGGTCATTTTAACGACACGATCCATCATCAGCATGCTAGGGGCTGGCAACTGCGGGCCTTTTGCGCCAAACAGTTCACCGCGACCAGAGGCAAGAAGATCTTCTTTTGTATAAGATTCGCGTTTATCTACCATGTTTTCAGTAAGCCTTATTTTGAGTTCGGGACGCAGGATAGCTAACACGTGTACGCTGAACAAGTCCGATCAGTTCGAATTGAACCAGCCCAGCCAGCGCAGCGGCCACGGATAACGATGCCGCGCGTCGGGCTGTGTGGCCTGCGCGATACGTTCCTGAATCGTTTGCAACAATGTTGTCTGCCCTTCAGCATCCCAGTTTAGCTGGGTAAGAAGCGGCAGGGCCTCGGTTACATCATCGACCGCCCAGATAGAAAATTGCCCGGCTTCAACCGCTTCCTGAACATCCATGGACAAACTCAAATGGCGCACGTTGGCGTTGGGAATAATCACGCCCTGTTTACCGTTCAAGCCGCGCTGCTGACAGATAGCAAAGAAGCCTTCGATTTTTTCGTTCAGACCGCCGACTGGCTGCGCGCGCCCAAACTGGTCGACGGAACCGGTGATGGCGATGCTTTGATTAATCGGCACACCGGAAAGGGCGCTGATCAAAGCACACAGTTCAGCCATGGACGCACTATCGCCATCCACTTCGCTGTAGGACTGCTCGAAGGTTAATGATGCAGAGAACGGGATCTGCTGATCGAGTTCGAGTTCCGACATCAGAAACGCCTGCATGATCATCATGCCTTTAGCATGAATATTGCCGCCAAGCTCGGCTTTGCGTTCGATATCCGTAAATTCACCGTCACCGATGTGCACGACGCAACTGATACGGGAAGGTTCACCGAAGGCGCGCGGGTGGCCCGGAAATTCAATTACCGACAGGGCGTTAATCTGACCGACACACTCACCTTCTGTTTCAATCAGAATTTGCTCAAGAAGGATCTCATCCTGCATACGCTCGGCCAGATAGCCTTCACGCCACTGGCGTTGCTCAAGCATTGTTTTGAGCTGCTCATCACCAAGGGTTTCACCTTCGCAGAATGGTGCGGCTTCGCGCAACTGGCGGCTGATCCAAAGCGGGCAAAGCGGCAGCGTTTCCTGATCGCCGGTATAGCGAGCACCTTCCTGAATCAGACGCGGCCAGGCATCAGCCGCAAGCATCGGCAGATTTGCATCACGCGCAACCTGCTGTACCCACAGACACCACTGTTTTACGGTCTCTTCATCGGTGATCTGAAGATTATCCTCATACTCGCAGTAGAGCGATTTTTCTGCCAGCTCAGGTTCCATTTCCTGGAAATCGGCCAGTGCGTCCCGATCGCCTACCAGCATCACCTTCAGCGACAGCGGCATAGAAGGAATTGTCACCGGCAATGGACGTGACTCATCAAAGGAAAGCCACTCAAAACGCTGCCGGGTCACCTGCGATTTCAGACGCATCCACAGCAGGGGTTGGGCCAGTAACGCGCGCAGAGAGAGAATCAGCACGCCACCGTTGGCTTTGTGCACCAAACCAGGCTGAAGGGCGATCTCGCCATTGAACTGACGCACGCAGCCGAACAGCTGCTCGGCTTCCACCCAGTCTGCAAAGATGACCGGGCTAAGGCTCGCGAAATCATCGTCCGGTGACGTTGCCGCAGAGACACTGATCTGGCCCGCGGCGATGGTGTAGTTCACGCCGGTCAGTCGAGACGCTGAATCGCTGCGTAAGGCGAGGGTCACGTTGTGAAGCAGTTGCAGGTACGACTTTTCTTCTGGCGCTTTCACCAGTAAAAAGTCGCTGACGCCCTGAGGATGCAGAAACTGCTCCAGAGCATAATGCAAACGAGCCTGCAGCTCGCTGAATAAGGATTCATTAACTGACGAGATTTCAGGCAGAGTAAATAGCGCCTGGTACGCATCAGTCGCAGGGGCAAGGTCGCGCCGGGAAAGAGTATTTATGGTCAAAGTCGCTATTTTTAGTCAGATGTAAAGCGCGAGATTATACCTTATGCCGCAGGGAAGCTCACGGAGAATAGGGCGGTAATTCTGATATCGCCAACATTGTCTTCACGCTCACTGATTTCTTCTCAGCACATTGGCAAAAAACTGATATCCTGAAAAGAGTTACACGGTCACCTTGGGATCGCAATGAAATATCAACAACTGGAAAATCTTGAGAGCGGGTGGAAGTGGAAGTACCTGGTGAAGAAGCACCGGGAAGGCGAACCTATCACCCGTTACATTGAAACCAGCGCCGCGCAGGAAGCGGTTGATCTTCTGCTGAAACTTGAGCATGAGCCGGTACAGGTGAATGAGTGGATTGCGCAGAATATCAATCCTGGCCTTGTGAACCGCATGAAGCAAACCATTCGCGCGCGACGTAAACGTCATTTTAACGCCGAACATCAACATACGCGTAAGAAGTCGATAGATCTGGAGTTCGCCGTCTGGCAGCGGCTGGCAGGGCTGGCTCAGCGGCGCGGCAAAACGTTGTCAGAGACCATTGTACAGTTGATAGAAGATGCGGAAAACAAAGAGAAATATGCCACGAAGATGAGCACACTGAAGCAGGATTTACAGGCCTTACTAGGCAAAGAATAAAGGTTTACATCTTTTCTTCCGGCCAAAAAAAACCCCGCAGCGCGGGGTTTTTTCATAAGACGATAACTTAAGCCTGCGGCTGAGCTACAACGTCTTTGATGCCTTTAACTTCGATCTCTACGCGACGATCCGGGGCCAGGCAGTCGATCAGTGCAGCGCGAGCTTTCACGTTGTCACAGGTGTTGCCGGTAACCGGGTTGGATTCGCCCATGCCACGTGCAGAGATTTTGTCAGAAGGAATACCTTTAGAGATCAGGTAATCAACAACGGACTGAGCACGTTTCTCGGACAGACCCTGGTTGTAAGCGTCAGAACCGATGCGGTCAGTGAAGCCCAGAACAACAACGGAACCGTCTTTCGGATCCAGGTTGCTCAGCTGGCTGTACATCTGA
The DNA here is from genome assembly GCA_003315335.1 of Pseudocitrobacter faecalis. Taxonomy (GTDB): domain Bacteria; phylum Pseudomonadota; class Gammaproteobacteria; order Enterobacterales; family Enterobacteriaceae; genus Pseudocitrobacter; species Pseudocitrobacter faecalis. Next base: position 27,516 of record QNRL01000002.1, on the reverse strand, counting down.
TCCAGAGCCTGCTGGCCTTCTGGTTTCAGCGTTGCTTTGTTGAAGTTGAACAGAACGTCAGACTTCAGAGTGAAGTGTTTGGTCTGTACTTCTGGAGCCGGAGCCGGAGCCGGAGCTACGACTGGCGCATCTTCCTGCTGGCCGAAACGGTAGGAAACACCTACGCTCAGCAGGCCGTTGTCCGGACGACCACCAACGGTGTTCGCGTCACCGATGTTGTTAGTCCACTGGTATTCCAGACGGGTAGCGATGTCACGGGTAACCGCGTATTCAACGCCGCCAGCGAATACTGGGGATACGCCAGTGTCGTGGTCTTTGAAGCCGGTGTTGTTTTTAGCGTCTGCACGCCAAACCATACCACCCAGACGAGTATAGATGTCCAGATCGTCAGTGATTGGGTAACCCAGTTTAGCGGTCAGCTGAACGCCCTGAGCTTTGAAAGCACCGTTCTGCTCGCTGCCTTTGTACGGCATACGACCTAACCAGTCATAACCCATTTCGAAACCAACATACGGGTTAACCTGATAACCACCGAAGGCACCAGCGCCCAGTTGGCTTTCATGGGTCGGACCGTTGTTGTTGATCTGGTTGTTGCCGACATCGTGGAACTGAGACCAGCCCAGTTTAGCACCAGTATACCAGGTGTTATCTTTCGGAGCGGCCTGCGCTACGGTAGCGAAACCAGCCAGTGCCACTGCAATCGCGATAGCTGTCTTTTTCATTTTTTGCGCCTCGTTATCATCCAAAATTTGCCATGAAAATCTAAAAGACTCACGGTTAAATCCTTCACCGGGGGCGTGACTTATTAATTACTCAGCAGATCTCTGCGGCGTAAGCTGATCACCCCTGGCGATGTAAAGTCTACAACGTAGTTGGAAACTTACAAGTGTGAACTCCGTCAGGCATATGAAAAAAAAGGGGTTGTATACACAATATTTAACATTTACGGCTAGAATTTAGACGAGATAAAATTCTGAGAACCGCATCACACCAGCGTTCTCAGGAATTTTAGCTCCTGAAACATGCCCGTAACGAGACTGCAAAAAAAATTCCAGGAAAATTCCTAATTTCTATCAATGATACAAATTTGAGTGAATTTTTAGCCCATTCAGTTGTCCTGCTGGAGAAGAGGACGAGTTAACCGGCCGCATGATAAACGCCATCGCATTTCCTTCTTCAGCCGCACGCATCAACCGGGCATGTTCCTGTTCCGACAATTCATCCGCCACCCAGGCAATGACCACACTATAGTTTCCTGTACGTAATGCGCGCTCCATCGAGTCGAGCATGTTGCACGAGGACATCTGGCGAAGCTGCATGACCTTGGACAATGGCAGGCCGGAAGCCTGAACCCACTGGCGGCTCAGTTTTTGTTGCGGCGTGAGCCAGAGCTGCCAGCGAGACTGCTGTCCCAGTTGTTGCAATAAAGGCAGCAGGAGCAACTGCGCCATCATGGGCTGATCTTCACGATAAACCACTTCGCTCACCAGGGCAGGGGAGGCCTGTACAGGAGACGCGAATGCGCGATGTGTCGCAGGTGCTGCCGCGACAGAAGAACGATTTACAACACCAGATGTATACATAGCTAATCCAACCTTGTGGGTTACTGTATGAATATACAGTACCTCCCCTGACACGAAAGATCAACCTCATTTTCTGAAAGCGACTCGCAAATTCGCACATCAAATTCACGCAGCCCTTGCTGTGCTGACGGAAGTTTTTTATGTTGCTCATTACTGGAACTACTAACAGTTTTTATGCTTCTAAAGGCATGATTAGTAAGGGATAATCATGAAAAAAATATCATATAAACGGATTTATCAATCCCAGGAATATCTTGCGCCTCTTGGGGTCGTGCGCTCCCGATCGCTCTTTGGTGGATATAGCCTCTCAATTAATAACACCGTTTTTGCCATGGTCTCTGAAGGGGAGCTATACCTTCGGGCTTGTGAGGAAACGGCGGTGTATCAACGGAAAGTGAAAACGCCACTTTTAACGCTGAAGAAGAGAGGCGGCCCGCTTCAGCTCAACTATTTCCGCGTCGATGATACGTTATGGCAGAACCAAAAATTGTTGCTGCGCTTAAGTAAGCTTTCGTTAAAAGACGCACAGCGCGAGAAAAAAGATCGTCAGGTTTCGCAACGGCTGAAGGACTTGCCTAATCTTTCCTTCCATATGGAACTGTTGATGGCCGAGGCGGGAATTAAGAACGTGGCTGATTTACGTCAATTGGGTGCCAAAGACGCCTGGGCCAAATTACGTCGCCTGCGCGAAAACCTGAGTGTGGGGTTTATTTTATCGCTCGAAGGAGCGCTGACGGGCGTTCATGCCGCAGCCATTCCGTTACGGCGACGCGATGAGTTGATTGACTGGGCAAGCGCGCTGAACCTCCACGCGCCCGCCCAGGCTGATTAGGCCAGAACGCGTTGCTGCAGACGACAGATTTCCGGCAGCAGGGCAACGAGCAAGCCTATTTGTTGCAATACCAATGGCTCTTTACTGTCCGGGCGCGGTTCAAGATGGCGGATACGTTCCGCCAGCCCGGTTAGCGCCTCCTGAACGCGTTCCTCATCCGCGGGGAGATGATGGAACGCATCGTCGACATAGCATACGGCGTCATCCAGCAGCGCCAGAATTTCCGGGTTGGTGAGCTTTTCACGGTGTGCGCCCAGCGCGGAGATGTAGCTGGTGAGTGTATGGTTCAGACACAGCAGGCGGAATGCCGTTTCCCGCATCTCGTGAGTAACCTTTGGCTCCGTCGACATATTTGATACCACCGACGCCAGCTCAGCATCGCGGTTATGCGCGTCACGGCGAGCGATGCGATAGGCAAGACGGTTATCGCGACCCTGGTGATACTGTTCGAGGATGGCGTCCAGATAGCGGCAGTTGGCATCAACCGCACGCGCCAGCACCCGAGGGAGGTCGCGGAACTTCCAGTCCGGCCAGATAAAACTGACGGCAAACCAGGCGATACCACACCCTATCAGCGTGTCGATAACGCGCGGCAGCGCCACCTCAAAGCCTTCACCCAGTAGGTTGAAGCACAACAGCACCAGCAGGGTAATGAACATGGTGGCGTGGGCGTATTGTATGTTACGGAAGGTGAAGAACAGCACCCCGGTTACCACAATCAGCGCCAGTTGCCCTTCCAGCGACGGCACCAGTAGCAGAACGGGAATACCCAGAGCCACGCCGACCAGCGTACCAATTATTCGCAGCGCCAGACGGTGGCGCGTGGCGTTGTAGTTGGGCTGGCAGACAAACAGGCTGGTAAGCAAAATCCAGTAACCATGGTTCAGTCCGGTAAGCTGAATAAAGGCATATCCGGCGCAAAGCACCAACGACATTCTGACCGCATGGCGGAACAGGGCGGACTCAGGCGACATATTCATGCTCAGACGCAGACGAATGTCGCTAAAGCCGTGCAGGCCGTCATCGGCGAGCAGGGTTTCTGTTTCGCTTTTCGCCTGAGCTTGTGCTTGTTCGGATTCGATGGTGGCCAGTTGAGCGTCAATCGCGCGCAGATTATTGAGCAGAAAACCCAGCGCTTTCATCTGTTCTGGCGACGCACCGCTTGCCCGAACGCGATCTAACGCGGCATCCAGATGGGTAAACGCCCGTTCAAAGCGGCTGTCATGCTGGTAAGGCGTACGCAGCAAAATCGCTTTCGACAACTGCTGGCAAGCCTGGGCCTGCATAGAAAGGAGACGCTGGAAGCGAAACATTACGTCACTGTAGCGGAAGTTATCGCGCAACGTCTGATACTGGATATGCGAGGAGCTGGCCCGTTCGTGGATATCCTGCGCCACAAAATAGTAGTGCAGCGTGCGACGCGTCCCGCGCTGACCGCGGTCGCCGCGCAAACGCGTGAGCAAGGAGGTTTTGGTCTGGTTGAGCGTCGCCATCAGCTTGCCGTTTGCCAGCGCCAGCTCATACAGCGGGGCCTGGTTTTCATCTTCAATGTCCGGGTCGAACAGTCGTGATTTTAGTTCCAGATAATGTGCCAGCTGTTCATAACTGCGTGCGATATTATCCTGCAACGGACGGATCGGGAAAATCAGATGCCCGGTGAGGGTCAGCAAGTTATACCAGACGGCACCGGCGATCAGCAGCAGCGGTTGCTGATACCACTGGGAATAGAGGGAGACGCCCAGCATGGTATAGATGGCAATCAGCAGCGCGCCAAAAGCTATTGTGGCGTAGCGTTGCCCAAGGGCACCTAACAAAATAAACCCGGTCGTCGATACCGTCAGCCCCAGCGCAAACAGCCACGGCCAGGGGAAAAGCAGTTCAACGGAGGCGGAAGCAATAAAAAAGCAAATAAGCGTAATCACCAGATTACGCAGCCGTCCGGCTAAACGATCGTCAAGGTCGGTCAGCGCCGCCGCAACGACGCCGAGGGTTAATGGAATGGTCAGTTTTGAATCGCCAAGCCACCACGGCAGCGCCGTGGTGCCACACAGGGCGATAAAAATCCTGACGTTATAAAGCCATGCGCTGTTCCATGTATAGCGGCGTAGCAGGGGACTTAACATAAAGATAATCAGCCCCGATTACTGAAAGCGACGACGCGCATTGGCTTCGCGCGCGGCGCGAGCCACTTCAACCGGCACGACGCGCCGACCGACCGGCCAAAGCGCAATGGCGGCGATTTTAAAGTTGGCGATACCCACAGGAATGCCAATGATGCTGATGCATTGAGTGATACCGACCGTGATATGGGTCAGGCATAACCACCAGCCAAACAGCACCAGCCAGACGATATTGAGCACGGTGCCGCCCGCATTCAGCACGCTGTTTTTCGACTGCGGATCCAGTTCATCGACATGCACCGCTTCGTTGCCATACGGGATCAGCGACAGCTTGGTGATTTCCCAGCAGGAGCGGGTGAGCGGCAGGGTGATAATAAAAATGATGCTGAAAAACGTTGCGACCAGCCAACCGAAGGTTGTGGCGAAACCACCTAATACAAAATTTAAAATATTCAGAACGGTACGCATAAATCCTCTGTGCGGCCTGTGAATAATAAGTCCGGGTAATTGTAACGTTTTTTTGCGCTGGAGCACCTATTCTCTGGCGGTTACACTGTGTGTTATCGAAAAAAGCAGGATTTGGCGAAGATGGAATTAAGAGCGACAACGTTGGGTAAGCGCATGGCGCAGCATCCTTACGATCGGGTTGAGCTTCTCAATGCGGGGGTTAAGGTATCGGGCGAACAGCATGAATATCTCATTCCTTTCAATCAGTTGTTGTCGATTAACTGCAAGCGCGGTCTGGTATGGGGCGAGCTGGAATTTGTGCTGCCCGAAGATAAAGTTGTCCGTTTGCACGGTACCGAATGGGGTGAAACCCAACGTTTCCATCGTCACTTAATCACCCGCTGGCAGGCATGGAGCCAGGAGATGAGCGACATATCCGCCGGGGTCTTACAGCAATTGTTGGCGGAAATCGCCGACAATAACGACGCCGATAAATGGCTTACCCGCCAGCAGACCTCGACGATCCGTCAGCGGATTTTACATGCGCTGGAAGGTTTGCCGGTGCCGGTAAGTCGCCTGAACAGCTTCGACAACTGTCGCGAGGCATGGCAGCAGTGCCAGGCCTGGCTCAACGATGTGGAAGCGAGCCGACAGGCACATAACCAGCGCTACACCGAATCAATGCTGGAACAGTACGCCGATTTCTTCCAACAGATCGAATCCTCGCCGCTGAATGATTCGCAGGCGCGCGCGGTGGTGAATGGTGAACGTTCACTGCTGGTGCTGGCGGGTGCAGGTAGCGGTAAAACGTCAGTGCTGGTGGCGCGTGCTGGCTGGCTGATGACACGCGGGGAAGCGGCAGCAGAGCAAATCTTACTGCTGGCGTTTGGGCGCAAAGCGGCGCAGGAGATGGATGAGCGTATTCAGGCGCGCCTGCATACGGATGCGATATCCGCGCGAACCTTCCATTCTCTGGCGCTGCACATCATTCAGCAGGGCAGCAAAAAAGTGCCGGTGGTCAGCAAACTGGAAAATGACACCGCCGCGCGATACAAACTTTTCACCGACTGCTGGCAGCAGCAGTGCAAAGAGAAAAAAGCCCAGGCCAAGGGCTGGCGCTTATGGTTGCAGGAAGAAATGGGCTGGGAGGTTGGCGAAGACAATTTCTGGAATGATGCGAAGATCCTCAAACGGATGGGTAGCCGACTGGATCGCTGGGTTAGCCTGATGCGCATGCACGGCGGTACACAGGCCGAGATGATCGACAATGCGCCGGAAGAGGTTCGTGAACTGTTCGGTAAGCGCGTTAAGCTGATGGCCCCCCTGCTGAAAGCGTGGAAAACCGCGTTAAAAGCAGAAAACGCGGTGGATTTCTCCGGGCTGATTCATCAGGCGATTAACGTGCTGGAAAAAGGCCGCTTTGTTAGCCCCTGGAAACACATTCTGGTCGATGAATTCCAGGATATCTCTCCACAACGCGCAGCATTGTTATCAGCCTTACGTAAGCAGAATTCACAAACCACACTCTTTGCCGTGGGCGATGACTGGCAGGCTATTTATCGTTTCAGTGGCGCTCAACTGTCGCTTACCACTGCCTTTACGCACTATTTCGGCGAGGGTGATAACTGCGCGCTGGACACAACCTATCGCTTCAATGGCCGTATCGGTCAGATAGCCAACCGCTTTATTCAGCAAAACCCGCATCAGTTGCGTAAACCGTTAAACAGCCTCACCGCAGGTGATAAAAAAGCGGTCACGCTGTTGCCGGATGACCAGTTAGATGCACTTTTCGACAAACTGAGCGGTTACGTCACCCCGGATCAACGTATTCTGGTGCTGGCGCGTTATCATCATTTGAAACCGGCCACCCTGGAAAAAGCCGCTACCCGTTGGCCGAAGCTGTCTATCGATTTTATGACCGTGCATGCCAGTAAAGGCCAGCAGGCGGATTACGTGATTGTGCTGGGGTTGCAGGAAGGCCAGGACGGCTTCCCGGCACCGGCGCGGGAATCGATCATGGAACAGGCACTGCTGCCGGAGCCTGAGGATTTCATCGACGCCGAAGAACGGCGTTTGCTGTATGTGGCGATGACCCGCGCCCGTCACCGCGTGTGGTTGATGTTCAACAAAGAGAATCCGTCGCCGTTTGTCGAAATCCTGAAACAGCTGGATGTCCCGGTGGCGCGTAAACCCTGAAAAGAAACCCGGCGTGATAGCCGGGTTGATGAATTATTTCAGACGTTCTGCCAGATAACGTTGATAATCCGGAATCAAAATCTCTACCGGATCGCTGAAATGCGGCGACTGAATAATAAGATCTGCCGTTGAGGCGTTTGTAGCGACCGGAATGTTCCAGACGGTCGCCAGACGCAGCAGCGCTTTGACGTCCGGATCGTGCGGCACGGCGTTGAGTGGATCCCAGAAGAAAATCAGCACATCAATTTTTCCCTCTGAGATCAACGCGCCGACCTGCTGATCGCCGCCCATCGGGCCGCTCAACAAGGCATTCACTTCCAGACCCGTGGCGCGAGCCACCAGATTCCCCGTCGTGCCGGTCGCCGATAAGGCGTGCTGCGCCAGCACGGCCTTATGGCGGTCGACCCATTTCAAAAGCATATCTTTGCAGTGGTCGTGGGCAACCAGCGCAACGTGTTTGCGCGCCGGCAGTGTGCGAGTGGTGAGTTCCATAACGTAATATCCTAATCAATAAATGCAGACAGATTACTGGATGCGAATAGTGCTGCAAGCATTAAGGATAAAAAATATGATGAGTGGCGAAATTGGCGGCAGTGTGCGCGTTTATGGCTGCCCTGTGCGGATTGGCGTACACTTAACGTAAAGGCCTGGAGAATAATGATGACTGAAAGTGATATTGCAGACATTCTGAACAGCACGCGCACCATTGCGCTGGTTGGGGCAAGTGACAAACCGGATCGCCCAAGTTATCGGGTGATGAAATATTTGCTGGATCAGGGCTACCACGTGATCCCGGTCTCGCCAAAAGTGGCGGGTAAAGAACTGCTGGGCCAGAAAGGCTACGCAACCCTTGCGGATGTGCCGGAAAAAATTGATATGGTTGATGTGTTCCGTAACTCAGAAGCGGCCTGGGGCGTGGCGCAGGAAGCGGTAGCGATAGGTGCAAAAGTGCTGTGGCTACAGCTGGGCGTGATTAACGAACAGGCGGCCGTGCTGGCGCGCAATGCGGGGCTGAGCGTGGTGATGGATCGTTGCCCGGCGATCGAAATCCCGCGTCTGGGGCTGGCAAAATAATCCATTCCGCCCGAAGAATCTCACGGGCGGTCTCTGATTTTCCTGCCTACAGCACGCCATCAAACGGTCAGCGCATCCACCACTTCAGCGACGCTGACAACGGCTTTAATGCCGCCAATCCCGGTTCCCAGTGAGATATAGCCTTCATCCGTATTGCCTTCCAGCATGCCTAACCGCAAGCCGCGAAGCCCGCCCATCGCGTGAGCAATCTCCTCTTTGCTGGCCCCTGACTTGTCCATCGCGACCAGTTTCTCGGTCAGTTTCCCCGGAAGAGAGCGATAGTAATCCGGCAGAGTACGGAACAGACGTAAATCCAGCCCGTTCGCGGCAACAATTTTCTCTTTAATCGACAGCGGTACGCGGTTTTCCAGCGTGCTGATAAATACTGAACCCGCGAATACACCTTCCGCACCCAATGCATGGGCGGCTCTGGCCGTACGTTTATCAACAATCCCCCCGGCTGCAAGAACCGGCACGTTTTCTACAGCATCGACAATCATCGGAACGACGGAGAAAGTGCCCAGTGCGGTGGCAGGTAAGGTTCCGCCTTCGTCAAAACCGGTGGCCACGATGATATCTGCCCCGGCGCGTTCGGCTTCTCGGCTGTTGGCGGGCGTGGGGTTGATATCACGATAGATAATCGCAACGCCAGCGGCTTTTAGCTCAGCAAACAGCGCAGGAATAATCGCGCCCTCGCCATAGCCGGTATAGACCACCGCTTTTACCGCTTCTTCTTTGATAACCCGCAGGATGCCCGGCGTCCAGATATCATTTTCTGGCGAAGGGATCAGATTCACGGCAAATGGCTTTTCGGTTAATTGTTTGGTTTTGCGGATCTCTTCGCGCATTTTCTCGGCGGTTTCTTCAGGAGTAGAGACCGCCGTTGCCGCGGTCAGACCCGCATTTGGCCCCAAAACACCCAGCCCGCCGGCGTTACTCACGGCGGCAACCAAACGCGCGTCGGTTAACCACGAGAGTGGGCCCTGAATAACCGGCTTTTCAATACCTAAAATCTGGCAGATACGATTCTTTTTCATGATCTTATTTCCTCGTCACGAACGCATTTCTGATGTGGGAGGGAGTGTATAGCGATTTATTGTTCATAAAAATAGTGAAAAAAGTTCTTCACTATTATTAAATTAGTAACAATATAAACGGGATAATGGTCATCGCGCATGCAATTAAATCTGTTTGAAAACATTAAGATTTTTATGGAAATTGTGGATGCCGGGAGTTTTACTCAGGCGGCAGAGAACCTGCAACTGCATCGCCCGGCGGTCACCAGGGCAGTGCAGCAACTGGAAACGCAATGCGGCGTTCGCTTACTGCAGCGAACCACGCGTCGCACCGCGTTAACTTCGGAAGGCGAAGAGTTTTATCGCCGCAGTAAACCCTTGTTGTATCAGGCCGATGAATTGCTGGCGTCGTTTGCGCCAGACCGCCCCCTTCACGGACAACTGCGCGTTGATATGCCGGTTGCCTTTGCGCGTCAGTTGGTGGTTCCCCGGCTCGCTGAGTTTTATGCCAGACACCCTGACCTCGAAATCATCCTCACCGGTAGCGATGTGCGGCGCGATATGCTGCGCGAGGGGCTGGACTGCATGCTGCGCGTTGGGAAGCTTGATGATGGCGACTATATGGCGCGCCCGATGGGCGAGGTGAGGAGAATGACCTGCGCCAGCCCTGGTTATCTTGCACAGTATGGCACGCCGCAGACGCTTGACGATCTGCGTCATCATCAGGCTGTTAACTGGATTGTCAGCAATAACCGGGAGATTGTGCCCTGGCACTTTACGACGCCTCAGGGCGTCGAAGAACGATTACTGCCGGGAAAATTGATTCTGGATAATGCCGAGGTTTATATTTCGGCGGGTCTTTCCGGTCTTGGGTTATTGCAGGGGATGAATTTCTTCTTACAGCCCTATATTGATAGCGGTCAGTTGGTCGAGGTTCTGCCGAATTTTCCCTGCCCATCGCGTAAGTTATCGCTTATTTACCCGCATCGGCATCTGCCGCAGAAGGTGAGGGTATTTGCGCAATGGCTGGAAACCGTGTTGCAGGCGTTATGACGGAATGAATGTAAAAAAACACCGCCCACGTAAGTGAACGGTGTGATAAGGAGCGGGGGGTTAGTTACGCAGTCGCGGCGCCTGAAGCTGCTGGCGAATAGTGCGAGCCAGCTCATCCATTGAAGGTTGTTCTGGATGATCTTCACGCACTTCACCGCTCAGTTGCGCTTCAGCCAGATAGGTGTGAACCGGCTGGCCGTCTTCATCTTCCATGACCACGTGATACCACGGCAGCATACGAAGTTCATCGTTTGCCGCCAGTTCATCGGGCTCTGGTTCATCAAGTGAGTATTCCGGGTCGATATCGACAACCACGCCCAGATACCCTAACAAGGAATGACGAACCTGTTGGCCGATACCGAATTTGCTGGCAATCATAGTCACCTCCCGGGAAACATTAACTACATACAATATGTGGTCGTTGTTTCGCTTTTCAAGTTACATGACGCGACAGGCAAACCCTTTCAAATACAGCCCTTCGGGATAAGTCGCGATCACCGGGTGATCGGCTGCCTGACGGAACTGCTCTATAAATTGTACATCACGACCGGCATCTATTGCGGCATCAGCGATGATTTTCTGGAATAAATCTGTTGTCATCAGCCCGGAGCAGGAGAAGGTCAGCAGCACACCGCCCGGATTCAGCAACTGGATAGCCAGCATGTTGATATCTTTATAGCCACGGCAGGCGCCCTGAAGCTGGCTTTTGTTCTCAACAAATTTCGGCGGATCCATCACGATAACGTCGAATTTCTCGCCCTGATCGCGATATTTACGCAGCAGTTTGAAAACATCGTCACGGACAAATTCCGCTTTACTGAGATCCAGCTTGTTCAGCTCGACGTTCTGTTTTGCGACGTCCAGCGCTTCCTGCGAGGTATCAACGCTGGTGACCTGACGGCAACCGCCCATCAGTGCAGAGACGGCGAAACCACCGGTATAAGAGAAGCAGTTGAGGACGCGTTTGTCGGCCACATAGCGGCGTGTCGCCAGACGGCTGTCGCGCTGATCGAGGTAATAACCGGTTTTATGACCGTGCTGGATATCCACCAGCAGCTTCATACCGTGCTCCTGAATTGGCAGCAGGGCTGGCGGCAGCTCACCGGTAACCGGGCCTTGCGTCAGTTCCATCCCTTCCTTTTTACGCACCGCAACGTCGCTACGATCGTAAATCGGGCACTCCGGATACAGGGTTTGCAACGCGCTGATTAATGCCGCGCGTTGGTATTCCGCACCGGCGCTCAACAGCTGCAATACGAGGAAATTGCCAAAGCGGTCAATGGTCACGCCCGGCAAGCCGTCAGATTCGCCGGCAATCAGACGATAGCTATCGAGGCCATCCTGCTGTGCCAGCCAGTCGCGCCACTGCTGCGCCTGCTGCAGGCGACGAACAAAAAAGTCGATATCAATGGTTTCATCGGCATCGAACGTCCAGACGCGTGCGCGGATTTGCGATTCTGGAGAATAAGCCCCGCGGGCTAACCATTTCCCTTTGTGATCGACGATATCAATGGTTTCACCGAGGTTGGCTTTGCCTTCCATGCGGGCAACGGCCCCGGAAAAGACCCAGGGATGACGGCGGAGTAAGGATTTCTCACGCCCTTTGGCTAACACTAAACGTACGCTCATAGATAATTATTCTGGCTATTCGATGGGAAGGGCTGCATTTTCCCGACTTCGCCATCCAATTGCAATGAACATGGCAATATTGCGGCCTCCCGTTCGGTAAAATGTCTGGAAAATGTCATACTTAACAGAACTTCAGGGATTGCGACGGGAGGCAAAATGGCAGCAGTGTGCACGATTGCGTGGGTCTATGGCATGGTTCAGGGCGTAGGGTTTCGCTACAGCACTCAGCGAGAAGCATTGCGTTTAGGGCTTAAGGGCTACGCCCGTAATCTGGACGACGGTAGCGTGGAAGTGGTGGCCTGCGGCGAACAGGAGCAGGTTGAAACGTTGCTGGCGTGGCTAAAAGCCGGAGGCCCACGCAGCGCCAGAGTTGACCGGGTTCTGGCCGAACCGCATCAACCCCAGAAAGCGTGGGATGGCTTCAGCATTCGCTATTAAATGCATTTTACCGGTTTAGGCAGGCCAGCAATTTTCGTCGCCTGCTTGGCCGGGCCTTTCGGGAACAAACGGTAAAGGTAGCGGCTGTTGCCTTTCTCTTCGCCAAACTTATTGGCCATCGCCTTCACCAGCATGCGGATAGCGGGGGAGGTATTAAACTCCAGATAAAACTCGCGCACAAAACGCACCACTTCCCAGTGCTCCGGGCTCAGTTCAATGCCTTCATTTGAGGCAATGGCGACTGCCATGCCTTCACTCCACAGGGTGGAGTCTTTCAGATAACCGTCGTTATCGGTCTCAATTTCGCGGTCTTCGTAGATCAACATAATTTTTCACACGTCATACAAACGGTGGGCAGTGTAGCAAAAAAAAAGACCCCGCATAAGCGAGGCCTCGTGTCGTTCAGTTTGCGTTATTAATCGCGGCTGGCAAAGCCCAGGATGCTCAGCAGGCTTATAAAGATGTTGTACAGCGATACATACAGGCTCACAGTTGCGCGGATGTAGTTGGTTTCCCCGCCGTGAATGATGTTGCTGGTTTCATACAGAATCGCGCCTGATGAGATCAGGATGAACACTGCGCTGATCGCCAGATGTAGCGCTGGCAGTTGCAGGAAGATGTTTGCCACCATACCAATCAGCACCACCACGATACCCGCCATCAGCATACCGCCGAGGAAGGACATGTCTTTGCGTGTGGTCAGCACGTAGGCTGAACAGCAGAAGAACACCAGTGCGGTACCACCCAGCGCCATACCAATCACATCGCCCATACCAGCGGAAAGGTAGGCGTTGAGGATTGGCCCCAGGATATAACCGAGGAAGCCGGTGAAGGCGAACGCGGAGATAATCCCGGACGGTTTATTCGCGGTTTTATAGGTCAGGAACATCAGGCCGTACATGCCGACCAGCGTCAGAATCAACCCCGGAGACGGCAGCATCAGCACCGTGCTTGCCGTTGCGGTAATAGCCGAAAACGCCAGCGTCAGGCTCAGCAGGAAATAGGTGTTACGCAGAACTTTATGCGTGCTCAGCAGGGACGAGCGGTCACGCGATGAGGTAATTATGCGATCCATGATTCACTCTCTTTATGATGGATATTAATAGTGAAACAGCATAAGAAATGTCCTGCATATCCCCTAATCCTTTTACCCATCTTTACTCAGCGCAAAGAGCGAGATCAACCTCTTATAGGTGACTGAAAATCATTGCCTAATTTCATTACCAGCGCTAAGAGTGAAGAGGGTGTCTCGACAATTAAAATAAAGGCAAGGGAAATGAAACCACATCATCACAACCGTATTACCGCCATCATGCTGGCAACAGGGCTGGCGTTCTTCACTACCGCAGTCAGCGCGGCGAACGTACCGGAAGGCACGGTACTTGCGGATAAACAGGAACTGATCAGAAACAACGGCAGTGAGCCTGCGTCGCTCGACCCGCATAAAGTGGAAAGTGACGTTGAATTTAATATCATTAGCGACATGTTCGACGGGCTGGTGGCGGTGAAGCCTGATGGCACGATTGAACCCCGGCTGGCGGCATCGTGGGAGAACAAGGGTAACTGGATATTCCACCTGCGCGAGGGCATTACCTGGTCCGATGGCACACCGATTACCGCGCAGGATGTTGTCTGGAGCTGGCAGCGGCTGGTTGACCCGAAAACGGCGTCACCCTACGCCAGCTATCTGGGCAATATGAACATCGTCAATGCTGGCGATATCGCTGAAGGGAAAAAAGCGCCGGATACGCTAGGCGTTAAAGCGCTTGATGATAAAACGCTGGAAATTACGCTCACGCAGCCTACCGCCGCGTTTTTGCCGATGCTGGCGCACCCGTCGTTAGTGGCGCTGGATAAGACGCTGGTCACCCGCTTTGCCGAGAAATGGACTAAGCCCGAGCACTTTGTCAGCAGCGGCCCCTACACATTGTCGCAATGGATCGTCAATGAGCGAATTGTCGGCAAACGCAATCCGCGTTACTGGGATGATGCCCACACGGTGATCAATCAGGTCACTTATCTGCCCATCTCATCGGAAGCGGCGGATGTGAATCGCTATCGGGCAGGAGAAATCGACATTACCTCAACGGTGCCGATTAACCAGTTTGCGCTGCTGAAGAAAACGATGCCGGAACAGCTTAATGTTTCTCCTCATCTGGCGACCTATTACTATGAACTCAACACCACGCGTCCACCTTTCAACGACGCCCGCGTGCGCCGTGCGCTGAATATGGCGCTGGATAAAGAGATCATCGCTGAGAAAGTATTAGGACAGGGGCAACGTCCGGCATGGCTGGTGAGTCAGCCGGAGATAGGCGGTATCACGCTTAAGAACCCCGAATATGCCAGCTGGCCACGCGAGAAACGGATTGCCGAAGCCAAAAAGTTGCTGACGGAAGCCGGTTTTGGCGACGACCACCCGCTGAGTTTTAATCTGCTCTATAACACTTCGGAATCGCATCAACGGATTGCCATTGCTGCGGCATCAATGTGGAAGAAAAATCTCGGCGTGGAGGCCAAACTGCAAAACCAGGAGTGGAAAACGATGCTCGACGCGAAACGCACGGGGAATTTTGACGCCGTACGCTACGCCTGGATTGCCGATTATGACGATGCCACCACCTTCCTTAACAACTACCGTACCGGCGATAGCAGTAATACCAGCCGCTACAGCAACCCGGCCTACGACGCCGCACTGCTGAATGCGGCGAAAGCCCCTGATATCGCCGCGCGCGGACGTTATTATCAGCAGGCAGAAGATCTGTTAGCGCAGGATGTGCCCTCTATTCCGGTGTACCACTATGTCCGCTCGCACCTGGTGAAACCGTGGGTGGGGGGCTTTACGCCCGACAGACTGGGTTATTACTTCACAAAGGATATGTACATCAAGAAGCATTAATCGAAATGAGCGCGCTGTAAGTGCCGAAAAACTCGCCATTTTGTTGCAATTTCAGACGAATAACACGTTTTTGACTGTTTTTCAGGCAAACGAACAAAATGGGGCTTTACAGGTCGGGGCGGGATGTTTATAGTGCGCCTCATTGGAAGCGTGGCCGAGCGGTTGAAGGCACCGGTCTTGAAAACCGGCGACCCGAAAGGGTTCTAGAGTTCGAATCTCTACGCTTCCGCCAAATACGAAACCCCAGACAAGAAATTGTCTGGGGTTTTTGCTTTTCTGTCGGTTGCCTGTATGCCATTTTCGTCAGGCTTGCGTTAGTGAGTTCAAGAATACATCGGACAGATTCGTGACTAGCATCTGTTTTACCTTGCAGCCTAAGTTCCAGGATAATGTCGGGCGATGATGTCATTCAGTTTATCGACCCGCACAGGTCGCTTGAATACGGTGTGTGCGACTCCCTTCTGAAAGTACGTGATCACAAACATCTCATCCTCATAGTGATTACTGTGCCTGTTTTCATGAAAATATTTCACCAGCCCTGCACGATGATCTTAAATGCTTTATCTCAGGATGAAAAATGTGGCCTTAGCAAAGAGCAGTACCGAATTTAATCATACCGGCGCTGTTAAGGGATAAGAAAAAGCAAAAGCAGAATTAGCCTGGATCTCAGGTAACAGGGATGTGATAAATTGTATCAATTAATATGCACTTGTTAAGGAGAGGCAAATGCGAAAGATACTATTACTGGCCGCTGTGCTGTTGGCATCACAGCCACTGATGACTCAGGCGGAAGAGATAACGTTATTACCTTCAATTAAACTACAAATTGGCGATCGTGATTCATATGGTCACTACTGGGATGGAAACCACTGGCAAAACCGGGATTACTGGGATCGCCATTATGAATGGCACGATAAGCACTGGCGTAAAAAAGTGAAGAAACAGCGCAAAGCTTATGAGAAAGGCTATAAAGACGGCCAAAAGGCCTATAAGCATGACCGTAAGAAACATAATCACCATCACTGAGTAGAGAAAAAGGCCTGTTTCAGGCCTTAACTTTTTCTGCTGCTTCAACTGGCAAGCTTTTGGTTTGATCGGGATGTTCTGGTTTTTGCACCTGTAGTATCAACCAAGATTAAGTTAACAAAAAGCACTGCATTACTTCACGTTTTTAACATATTTTTAATTGAAATGAGCCTCATCAGCGTCCGCCCCGCATACATTCATCCTATTGATAAATAAAGCTATCCAGGATTGTTGCAGTATATCTCCCTGATCTTATGAATGAATACAAACAATTACATTCATTGACTTGATTTTACTTAAAGTGCAATGTCCCTCTTTATCACGTGCCTTTTATTAAGATGATGTTGATTATCAGGGAATTGATGGATGGTGATTTCTCCACGGCAAGCGGCTTTCGCACTTTTTTTAAGCGGAATTTCCTTTTCAGGCATGACGGCCCTTTTATCGCCTGCTGACCGTAATTCTATTCAACAGCAGCAACAGCAACTGCTGGATCAAAACCAGCAGCAACGTGATGAGCTTCAGCGCGCCACACCGATACTGCAGGAACGTCCTTCATCCGCACCGGCAGATGCTGCGGGCTCTTGCTTTACGCTCAATCACATTACCCTGCAACATGCGACGCTGATGTCCCCACGGGAACAGCAAAAAATGATTCGCCCGTGGCAGGGGCGTTGCCTCAATATTGTGCAAATCACCCAGCTCACGGATCAGATCTCTGACTGGTATATTCAGCGTGGCTATATCACCAGCCGGGCGTATCTGACGGAGCAGGATCTCTCTGGCGGTGAATTACATATCGCCGTGCTGGAAGGTCGCTTGCAACAAATCCGCCTGGAAGGTGTACCTGTGCGTACGCTGGCAATGACCTTTCCTGGCCTGGAGGGTAAACCGCTAAACCTGCGGGATATCGAGCAGGGCATGGAGCAAATTAACCGCGTACGTACCACCCCCGTACAAATTGAAATCTTGCCCGGAGAGCTGCCGGGCGACTCCATTGTAAACCTCACCGCCACGCCGGAGTTTCCACTTCAGGCATCCGTCACGTTTGATAACAGCGGCCAGAAAAGCACGGGGGTCGGGCAAATTTCCGCCTCGCTGGTGGGTAATAACCTGTTAGGTCTGGCAGATAAATGGTTTGTCAGCGGCGGGCGGAGCAGCGCGTTTTCTCATTCGCGCGATGCGAAAAATCTTGCCGCTGGTGTCAGCATCCCCTACGGCTATGGTCTGTTTGATTACACTTACACCTGGAACGACTATCTCAACGTCATTGATAACGCCGGCTACAACTGGCGATCCACGGGTGACACGGAAACGCACCGGGTAAATTATTCCCACGTGTTGTTTCGCAACGGCGACCTGAAAACCGGCGTTTCTCTCGGTCTGAACCACCGCGTAAACCGTAATTTCCTTGATGGTGTAAAACTGGAAAGCAGCAGCCAGGAGTTCACCAGCCTGCTGTTTGGTCTCAATCATACTCAGAAAATTCTCGGCGGCGTGGCGACATTCAACCCTACCTTCAGCCGCGGGATGCCGTGGTTTAACGCCACTGACGATCACCTTTACCCCGACCAACCGAAAGCGCAGTTCCGCAAATGGAGCGTTAACGCCAGCTGGCAGCGCGGGCTGACGGATAAGCTGTGGTGGCTTTCCAGCGTCTACTGGCAGTGGTCGCCAGACCGGCTTTATGGCAGCGAACGCCTGAGCATTGGCGGTGAAAGTTCCGTACGCGGTTTTAAAGAGCAGTACATCTCTGGCGATAACGGCGGCTACTGGCGTAATGAAATCAATTACACCCTGTTCACGATGCCTGTTCTGGGACAAATCGGCACGATGGCGGCGCTGGACGGCGGCTGGCTGAAAAAAGATGCCAGCGACCAATATGCCGCTGGCACGTTGTGGGGCGGTGCTGTCGGGCTGACCAGTGCCGGGCGCTGGTTCTCCAGCCAGTTCACCATTGGTACGCCGCTGGCGTATCCAGGCTGGCTTTCGCCGGATCATCTCAATATTTATTACCGCATTTCAGTGGCACTTTAAGGGGCAGGATGATGGAAAAGGATCAGGTTCGTTTTTCCCAACGTGTCGTGAGTGGGCTGTTCAGCCTGCTGCTGATAACACAGCCTGTGCTCCCGGCCATTGCGGCCACCATCACCCCATCCGGCAATACGCAGATGGATAAAGCGGGCAACGGTGTGCCCGTTGTGAACATCGCCACGCCAAATCAGTCCGGTATTTCGCACAACAAATATAACGATTACAACGTCGGCAAAGAGGGGCTGATCCTCAATAACGCCACCGGCAAGCTGAATCAGACCCAGCTTGGCGGCCTTATCCAGAATAACCCCAACCTGAAAGCCGGGCAGGAAGCCAAAGGTATTATCAATGAAGTGACCGGCACGAACCGCTCGCAGCTTCAGGGCTACACCGAAGTGGCGGGGAAAGCGGCTAACGTGATCGTGGCGAACCCCTATGGCATCACCTGTAACGGCTGCGGATTTATCAATACCCCTAACGCCACGCTGACCACCGGAAAGCCGGTGCTCGACGCGAACGGTAAACTCCAGTCGCTCGATGTCACAAAAGGCAGCATCACCATAGAAGGGCAGGGGCTGGATGGCAGCCAGAGCGACGCCGTATCGATTATCGCCCGAGCCACGGAAATCAACGCCGCGCTGCATGCCAAAGATTTAAAGGTCACCGCCGGAGCCAATCGGGTATCGGCCAGCGGTGAAACCACTGCGCTGAAAGGTGAAGGCGATGCGCCGAAAATTGCCGTCGATACCGGTGCGCTGGGTGGCATGTATGCCAACCGTATTCACCTGGTTTCCAGCGAAAAAGGGCTGGGCGTCAATCTGGGGAATCTGAATGCGCGGCAGGGCGATATTACGCTGGATGCGAACGGGAAACTGACGGTAAATAACAGCCTGGCAAGTGGAGCGATGACGGCGAAAGGGCAGGATATTGCGTTAAGTGGCGATCATAAGGCGGGCGGGAACGTATCTGTCAGCAGTCAGGACGCTATCGCCCTGAATAACGCAACGCTGGTCAGTGATAAAAACATACAGTTAAGTGCTAATGGACGGCTCACGCAGAACGGCGGCAAGCTTACAGCAGGCCAGAATCTGACAGCCAATGCGCAAACGCTCACACAGAACAGCGTAGCTCAGGCGGACGCTGCTGGAAATATTGCGCTCACCAGCAGTGAAAGTATCACTACTCAGGGAAGTGTTATTGCCGGAAAACAGCTTAATGTTGTCGGAAAATCTTTGAGTAACAGCGGGCAGTGGAGTGCTGAGGGGATTGCAAGCATTAAGGGAAGCAGCCTGAGTAACAGCGGGGTACTGCAGGGGAAATCACTGACGGTTGTCGCCGAACAGGATGTCCGTGTTACAGGGCGACTCAATGCAGCGGACTCACTGAAAATCAACGCAAAGTCGGTGACGACCGCCGCCAGCGCGCAGGTACAGAGTGGAAACGATCTGACGCTGACGACAGAAACCGCCTCCCTTAGCGGAACCCACGCCGCGAATAATCAATTTACGGTGGCAGCGAATACGCTGACCCATGACGGTAAATCGAATGCCCAAACTGTCTATCTTAACGCGCCAGACAATATCGCCAATAACGGCACGCTGGTGGCTGATAGCCTGAATCTTACCAGCCAGCGGATCACCAATAGCGGCCTGATGCAGGGCAATGCGGCGCTGAATTTGCATACGGGTGAATTAACTAACCTCAGTGGCGGTTCGCTCTACAGTATTGCTGCGCTAACGCTGGATATTCCCAGTCTGACTAACCGCGGGTTGATCACGACTGATGGCAATTTACGTCTTGGCGGTAGCAGCCTGGTGAATGCAGGTGAGATAAACGGCATCAGTATGCAAAACGATTATGCGACGGTGACAAACGACGCAGCGGGTCGTTTACTGGCGGAAAATGCCCTATCCATCTCCGGGCAACATCTCGATAACGCCGGTTTACTGGCGGCGAATAGCATGATGTTGAGCAGCCAGTCCGTGAATAACCGTGGAAATATGCTCTCCGTCGGGGCGTTAAATCTCACCAGTCAGACGTTTAATAATGCGGGGTTGTTACAGGGAGATACCCTGACGCTGCAGACAAATGAATGGGTTAATAGCGGAAATGCGTTAGGTGAATCGGGCGTAACGGCTACGGTTCACGATCTCTTCTCCAGCCAGGGGAAAGTGTTAAGTCAGCAAAAAATGGTGCTGGCGGCCACACGTATTGATAACCAGGGGATGCTGGCAGCGAAGATCCTTGAGCTGCAAGGTGATCTGAACAATAGCGGGATTTTGCAGGCAAGCCAGACTCTCGCCTGGAACGGTAGCCATTTCAGTAACTTTGCCGGCGGTCAGGTGACTGGGGGCGAGGGGCTGCTGATTAATGCTAATCAGTTTGAAAATAACGGCCAGGTGGAAGGTGCTTCGGCTACGATCACCGCTGACAACCTGCAAAATAGTGGCAGTGTTCAGGCACAAAATGACCTGAAGATTGTGGCAAGCGGGCAGCTTGATAATCAGGGGAAATTACTTAGCCAGAATTTGTTTGAACTGACTGCATCCCGGTTGTTTAACGACCATACCATTGCGGCAAAATCGCTCATCATCGGATCGCCGGAACTGACCAACAACGGTATTGTGCAGGGAAATAGCGCATTACAGCTCACTTCCCGGAATATGCTGAATGGTCAGCCGGGCCAAATAGTGAGTGGGGCGGGGCTGGTTCTGAATCTCGACAAGCTGGAAAACCACGGCCTGTTGCTGGTTAACAACGGCTTTACCCTGGAAGGCGCGCAGTTGTCTAACGTAGGCCATATTCAGGCAGACAGTGTAAATCTGCAGATGCGTGATGCGTTAAACAACCAGGGGCAGATACTGGCGAAGCACGATGCGTTAGTCAGCGCTGCCACGCTGGAAAATGACGGCTCTCTGGCCGCCCAAAATATGACGCTGAGCGGAACATCAATTCGTAACGGTGGCCTGGTACAGGGGAATGACAATGCGTCAGTCACTGCGGGTATCCTCACAACGAACCCGGCAGGCCGATGGTTAGCGGGCAAAGCGCTGACGATGGACGCAAGCCTGGTGGATAACACGGGTGTGATGCAGGGCGATACGATTGCGTTAACGGCAAAGACGCTGAACAACAGCGGCGTACTTAATGGTCTGAGCAGCATGCAAGGGGCACTGACAGGGCAGCTTCTTAATCAGGGGCAGATTCAAAGTGGTGGTGCTTTGTCGCTGGTGGCCGATAACCTGAGCAGTGCCGGACGTATTGCGGGCGATACGCTTTCGCTCTCTGCCGGGGCGCTCAGTAATACCGGCCTGTGGCAGGGGATGAAGGGGTTAACACTGACTGGCGATACCCTTGCTACCGGTTCTGCATCCCGCACATTGAGCGGCGGTATGCTTGCCCTTAATGCAGGGAATATGACAACACAAGGCACCTTACAGGGGCAGAACGTTACCGTTGTCGCAAATGACTGGCAGCATAATGGCTCACTGATTAGCCTTGGTACTCTGACGGCTGATGTCAGTAATACGCTCACTACGCAGGGTGATCTGATGAGTCAGGGAACAATGCGGCTGGTTACACCGCAATTTGATAACAGCGGTAAGATCCTGAGTGAACGTGGTATTACGCTGGACGGCCAGCAATTGACGAACAGCGGGACAGTACAGGGAAATACGCTGGCGGCACACCAGAAGAGTATCCGCAACCAGGGAACGCTGACCGGCCTGCAAAGCCTGACGCTCGAAGCGCGGGAGAATTTGACGGCTCGGGTGGCGATGGCGTCATCGCAACAGGAACTGATTAACGCAGCGGGTGGCTCATTGTTGACGCAGGGCGCGCTGACAGTGACGTCCGCAGACGTTACCAATGCCGGAATATGGCAGGGGCAATCGGTGTTACTCAGTGCCCGGTCGCTGAATAATAGTGGTGCAATTCAGAGTGCCGATACGCTGCAACTGACGCTCGCCGATAATTTAACTTCTTCTGCAGGAAGTAAAATTACGGCGCTCGGTAATGCGGCTCTACAGGCGCTCTCGTTAACTAACCAGGGGCAGTGGGCGGCCAAAAACCTTACGCTGAAGGGGACTTCGTTCGATAACGGTGGGGCGATCAGCGGTGTAAACGGTCTGACATTAGCCATGAGTGGGGCCGTCAGCCAGGCGCGTTCTGGTAGTCTGTTAAGCGGTGGCGTGCTGGATCTGAACGCAGCATCCGTGGCCAACAGCGGTAAAATTCAGGGCGCGGTGCTTGCTGTGACTTCCGAGGGGTTAACCAACAGTGGAAGGTTGCAGGGCGATAATGGCACAACGCTGACGCTTAGCGGCGATTTAACTAACAATACTGACGGAGAAATTGTCAGCCGCGAGGTGATGACGGTAAATACGTCCTCTCTTTTCAATGATGGATTAATTCAGGGTGGCAGTGATAGCCGCCTTAATGCCACAGCCCGACTGCATAATGAGGGCAAACTGCTTGCCGGCGCGGGGCTGACGCTCACCACCCCAAGTTACGCCGGGACGGGCTGGCTGCAGGCGACGAATCTTATCGTTAATGCTGCAACGGCCAGTAATGACGGGAACTGGCTTGCGGATAACGCGACGCTGACAGGCAGCAGTTTTACGAATCAGGGCACAACCCAGGCAGGCCAGCTTACAGTCAACTACGATCAGTTGAACAATAACGGCACGCTAATGGGAACGTCGCAACTTCTTGTGAATGCCGTTCAGGTTAACCAGAGTGCCGCAGGTACGTTGTTAAGCGGCGGTGATTTGTCGGTTCAGAGTACGGGTCTGAATCCTCTCGGCCAGGTGATTGCGCTGGGAAATGTAACGCTGAAGCTGGTTAATGCCTTTACCGCCGAAAATACGCTTGCCGCAGGGAAAACGCTTTCTGTCACCAGCGATGGTGCTATTGATAACCAGGGCGTTATGCAGGGGCAGGCAGTTAATCTGCACGCTGGCGGGCAACTCAGTAACAATGGGCAGATAACGACCGGTCGCGATGCGAGTTCATTCAGCGGTAGCAATGTACTGCTGAAGGCGGCGGGAACGCTGCAAGGTGGTGGTGATATTGCGGTGACCAGTTTAGGCAATATTTCGGTCGATGGCTTTACCGGCACCTTAGGTTCGTTGACGCTTAATGCGCCGGGCGCAATTATCAATACGGCGTTGCTGTATGCCGCAAATAACATTGCGCTTTTTGCCAACAGTATTACCAATCTGCGTGGCGATATTCTGGCGGGTAATCATCTGTGGATGCAAAAAGATGCGTCAGGCAATGCTAACGTTGAAGTTGTGAATACCTCCGGCACTATTGAGACGCAAAACGGCGACATCACCATTAAGACGGCGGCATTGCGTAATGAACGTGCTGGTTTGCAGTCAACAACGCAGCCGACAGATCTCTCCTCAAACTACGACTGGATTGGGCAATCGGATGTTGATATTCCGGTGGCTGTCCTGGGTCTCGAGACATTAATTCAGGATAAATACAGCACTTATACTCATGATGGGGCGGGTTCCTGCGGAGGCAAACCCTGCTTCCTGTATGAGGATACCCATTTCTATTATCGCCCGGTTGAAGGCTATGAAACGCGTAAATTTGCACTGAGCCAGACAGCACAGATTGTGAGTGCAGAGGGTGGCAGTGCACGTATTGCCTCCGGTAACGATATTCATATTGTTGCGGGTCAACTCAACAACCAGGCGAGCGTAATCCTGGCGAATAATGATATCAACCTGGCAGGGCAGACACTTAATAATCAGAGCTACCAGAGTGGTACCTTTACTGAATACGCCGTTTATAAGTATGAACGTGTGATCACTGATGGTTCCCCATCCTCATCTTCAGGTACCTATTCGCCGACACATCGCAATACCACTTACGAACATAATGTGCCTTATATTTTGGATGGCATTGTTACTGAGACTGAAAATGGCGAGCTGTTCCGTGCGGTGATTCAGGCTGGTGGCGATGTAACGGCAAACTTCACGGATGCTATAGGTAACGAAACCGCGATCGCTAATGCCGGACGCGTCAGCAATACTCTCTCTGCACCGACGCTGAATTCAATAAGTCAGCAGTCAATCGGTAACGGTGTCCAAAAACAGACACTGGTTGATAGCGGCACGGTCAACGTTAATTCCCCGCAATGGAATGACCAGCTACAAAACGCGTTACAGCAGATTAATGGCGGTGGGGCACTCGATAATGGGGCGGTATCCGACGCCGGACTGAGCAATATCTCAGGAACACAAAAAGGCAATACCAGCCTCGGCCAACTGACAGGTTCGGTTAATCCTGGTGCCAATGGAGTGGACGTCTCCGGGAAAAATCAGGGAAAAACGATTGATACCAGTGCGTATCCGCTGCCCTCAGGGCAGAACGGTTACTTTGTCGTTTCCGACGATCCGTCAAGCCCATACCTTATCAACGTCAACCCGAAACTTAATGGTCTTGGGGAGCTTGATCCCAATCTGTTTGCTGATTTGAACGCTTTATTGGGTATTAAGCCTGGCGATGTACCGCGTGAAACCAACAGCGCATATACGGATCAAAACCAGTTCCTGGGGTCATCCTATATGCTTGGCCGCCTCAACCTGAACCCGGATTATGATTACCGTTTCCTGGGTGATGCCGCCTTTGATACGCGCTATGTCAGTAACGCCATGCTGAACCAGACGGGTAGCCGCTACATTAACGGTATAGGTTCCGAGCTTGATCAAATGCGTTATCTGATGGATAACGCCGCCAGCGCACAGCAGTCGCTGGGGCTGAAATTTGGCGTGGCTCTGACGGCAGAGCAGGTGTCTTCACTTGAGCACAGTATGCTGTGGTGGGAAACCGCAGTCATCAACGGTGAAACCGTCATGATACCGAAACTCTATCTGTCGCCGAAAGACGTCACGGTGAATAACGGTAGTGTGATTTCTGGCAATAATGTCCAGCTTACGGGCGGTAATATTACTAACTCTGGCAGCACGCTGCTGGCAAATAACAATCTGATTCTCGACAGCCAGAACAGTATTAATAATCTCAATAATGGTCTGATGCAGGCAGGCGGTCACCTCGACCTGAATGCAATTGGCGATATCAATAACATCAGTTCCACGATCAGTGGCAAGACTGTCGCGCTGGAAAGTCTGGACGGTAATATTAATAACCTGACGCTGGTGGAGCAGGTTGATATTGCGGGCTTTAAAGATACCCGGCTTGGGGATACCGCAGCTATTAACGCCCAGGACTCTCTGGCGCTCGCCGCCGGTAATAACATCACCGTGACCGGGGCAAAGCTTACATCCGGCGGCGATCTGCTGATGAATGCGTGGGGTGATGTCGCGGTGAATGCGAATCAGATCAACGATTCCTTCAGTCGCTCCACAGCCTGGCAGGTGCAGACCAGCCATGATGCCGTGAGCTGGCAGGGCAGTTCGATAAGCGCGGGCGGCAACCTGGGTATGAATGCCGGAAACAATCTTGACCTGACAGCGAGCAGCGTTAACGCAGGCAACAGTGTGGTCCTGGCCGCAGGAAACGATCTCAATCTGAATGCAGTAGATACCCGTCAGGACAGCCGTAACGGGAACAGTGAGTCGCACAGCACCGGGCTTGAACGTACCGCGGTTTCTGCCGGGGGTAACCTGATTCTGAAAGCGGGCCAGGATATTAACTCTCAGGCCGCAGGCCTCGCCGTAGAAAATGACGTTACCCTGCAAGCCGGGCGCGATGTGAATTTACTGGCCGAAGCGACAGTCAGTGGCAGCAGTACGCATGAGAAGAAAAAAACCGTCATTGATGAGTCGGTACGCCAGCAGGGTACGGAAATTGCCAGCGGCGGCAACACAACTATCGTTGCCGGGCAGGACGTCAATGCACAGGCTGCGCAGGTCACAGCACAGGGTGATATCGCCGTGGGCGCGGGTCGGGATATTAACCTGACTACCGCAACGGAAAGCGATTACCACTACTTCGAACAGACCAAAACCCAAAAAGGGTTCCTCAGCAAAAAGACCACGCATACCATCGAGGAAGAGAGCGCTACCCGTGAAGCTGGCACGTTGCTGAGCGGTGATAACGTCACCGTTTCGGCGGGGAATAACCTGCTGGTGAAAGGCTCAAATGTGGTGGGGGACGGTGATGTGTCGCTGCACGGCGGCAATAATGTTGATATTCTGGCGGCAACCAACAGCGATACATCGTGGCGCTTTAAAGAGACCAAAAAGAGCGGTCTGATGGGGTCCGGCGGTATCGGCTTCACCATCGGCAGCAGTAAAACGACACACGACCTGCGTGAAGCAGGTACCACTCAAAGTGAGAGCTTCAGTACCGTGGGCTCGACGGGCGGTAGCGTGGCGATTTCAGCGGGAAATCAGGCGCATATTGGTGGTGCCGATATTATCGCGCAGAAAGATTTGTCGGTTATCGGGGACAGCGTGGTGATTGAACCCGGCCACGATAAACGCACCCGCGATGAGAAATTTGAGCAAAAATCCAGTTGCCTGACAGTTGCGCTCTCCGGTGCGGTGGGTGGTGCCATCAACAACGCCGTTAGCGCCGCGAAAGAGGCGAAGAGTGAGAGTGATAGCCGACTGGCGGCGCTGCAAACGACGAAAGCGGCGTTGTCGGGATATCAGGCGAGTCAGGGCGTGGCGCTGGATGCGGCCAAAGGTACGGCAGATGGGAACAATAACACCATTGGTATCAGTGCGTCTCTGACCAGCCAGCATAGTAAATCAAAACAACATCAGGAAAGTGATGCCATCGCGGGAAGCACTCTGAATGCCGGGAACGATCTCTCTATTGTTGCCAATGGCAAAAAGGGCGGTGTAAACAGCGGTGACATTCTGATTGGCGGAAGCCAGCTGAAGGCCGGAGGCGATACGCTTCTCAGTGCGCAGAACGATATTCTGCTGAGCGGCGCAGCCAACACTCAGAAAACTACCGGAAGCAACAGCAGTAGCGGGGGTGGCGTTGGGGTTGGGATCGGCGTGGGTAGCGGTGGCTGGGGAGTTAGCGTTTTTGCTAACGGAAATTCCGCGCACGGCAATGAAAAAGGCGACGGTACCGAATGGACCGAAACCACGCTTGATAGCGGCGGTACCACGACGCTCAGCAGTGGCCGTGACACCCTACTCTCCGGGGCGCAGGTCAGCGGTGACCAAATTGTGGC
>QNRL01000001.1:914213-980493 GCA_003315335.1 Pseudocitrobacter faecalis | reverse complement strand
TAAAAGGGTTGCCGCTCTTGAGGGCGCAGCTAATAGAGTTGCTTAAAGCTATCAAGCCGAAGTCCCACAGCCATATTGATACGATGTGCTGCGGGACTTTCTGGTTGTTCATGCCAGTTCAGCGCGAGGGATTGTTAAAAAGGTCACCACATGTTTTGCCCGATTTTGGTTGCCGTACTGATAGCCTCAGCCGGTTCTTTGAATAATCGTGCAGTAGCCAGGCCCCACCTCCCATCTTTGTGGATCATCAGAAAGTAGTCGGATAACTCCTGCTCATCTCTGATTACGGCGAAGGTGAGCATGTCTGTAGATGGCGTGGGTAGGGTGTTATCTGGTGGAAAGTAGATTCTGACACCAGAGATAATGATGTTATCGATGTCCATCAGTCTGCCACCATCCACATATCAGCCTCTTCAAACATTTCCTCAAGCATGCGGTTAAGCCGCTCTTTCTCTGTTTTCGTACAGTCACTATTTAGGGCGTTCGCCTGCATCGGCTTCACCTTCACATCTGCATCAGGAAAAATCCGGTGAACACGTTTAGTAAGCTCAGACAGGATGATTTCACGAGCACCCGGAAGTCCTGCCACATTGCGCTTGTCATAAACCAATTCCACAAACATTTTAGCTCCCCTCTTTACTGGTTGGATATACAGTATTTATACTGTGTTTTTATCCAGTGTCAAGAGTGGAGGTAATCATGGGATTTCCATCGCCAGCAAGAGACTACGTAGAGAAAGGCATATCGCTCGACAGTGAACTTATCAGCCACCCGTCAGCTACTTATTATGTCAGGTCTGAGGTTACGCACTGGCGAGCCGGTATCAAACAAGGAGCTTTGCTTGTCGTCGATTCTTCACTGAAACCATGCGACGGGTCGATCGTGCTTTGCGATATCGATGGCGAATTTGTGCTGCGTTATTACCGACAGTACCCAGAACTACATCTTGAGAGTCTGGAGAATGGCAGGGTAGACACTATCAGGTATATGGAGGATGGTGCTTCGATTGACGTATTTGGGGTGGTGACATATATCATTAACGATGCGCGCACTGGAGAATTTGACGATAATCCGGTGATCTGATTTGTACGGATTTCTCCCCAGTTTTACCCCAAAGATTCCCCGTAAGAATTTTAGCCATAAAAAAACCAGCCATAATAGGCTGGTTCTTAAGGGTTTTTTGGTCGGCACGAGAGGATTTGAACCTCCGACCCCCGACACCCCATGACGGTGCGCTACCAGGCTGCGCTACGTGCCGACACGTGGAGGCAATAGTACCCTTTTCGTTGCTGATTGCAAGTCAGCGGTCGCGCGATTGATGCATAAGTAATCAATCAGTTAGCGATGAATCGTTTTTCCTCGGTCAGTACCTGCAACAGCAGGCTCAACTGAGGTTTTTGCTCGCGCTCTTTCTCGCCGTCGCTGTTCCACGTCTGGTAATGACCATTGTGGTCGAGCACGACGGTAAAGCGCGGGGTCGTAATCGCCAGCGTGTTGTTATCTGCGGCGGTCACCCAGACGTGGCGACGCGTGGCGCTGAAGAGATCCTGACCCTGCGAGTATTCATTCGCCGGCGTACTGACGTGCAATAAACGCTGCATCAGGGTGGTCATCACGTCTTTATGTTCGGTCAGGGCGTCGATACGCTGCGCCGGGGTGCCCGGCCAGTGGACTACCAGCGGAACCTGAAGCCGCGCGCGTGACCAGTCGAACTGCTCACGTTCATCGCCCAGCGGCACGCCGTGACCGGCGGTAATAATGACCACTGTGCTATCCAGCTTGCCGGAATCACGCAGGGCGCTCAGTACACGATTAATCTGTGTATCGACATCGGATGCCGCGGCCGCATAACGGCGGGTGAAGCCTTGCTGCTGGCTGTTATCGAGGTTAGTACCGTTAAAGGAGACCCACGAGAACCAACGGTTTTCTTCCTGCGCGTAGCGGCCCAGCCAGTTAATCCACTGGTTTGCCGTCTGCTGGTCGCTTTGCGATTTGCCAGGCGGCAGCGAGAAGTCCGAAAGCAGTGCCTGACGGTAAACCGGGCTACTGAAGCCATCTGATGAGAACAGGCCCAACTGATAACCCTGCTGGTTCAGTGCAGTAATTAACGCCGCCGGGATACGCGCCGAGAGCACGCCATCCATATAAGCCGGGGAGATACCATAGAACAGGCCAAAGGTACCGTTATCCGCCGTATTACCCGAGCTGAGGTGCTGGGTAA
The DNA here is from genome assembly GCA_003315335.1 of Pseudocitrobacter faecalis. Taxonomy (GTDB): domain Bacteria; phylum Pseudomonadota; class Gammaproteobacteria; order Enterobacterales; family Enterobacteriaceae; genus Pseudocitrobacter; species Pseudocitrobacter faecalis. Next base: position 978,272 of record QNRL01000001.1, on the reverse strand, counting down.
AGTTGACGTTTTCACTGGCAAACTGGGCCAGTGATGGCATCTGTTTCTCGAAGCGTGAGTAGTTCAGGCCATCGACGGTGATCAGCAGGACGTTTTGCCCCGCGCCCATATCACGATAGCGCAGTTCGCTCAGCGGATACTGCACCGAAACGGCTTCCGGATCGCCTTGCTCAACCAGACGACGCTGGTAATCCTGCGCATCCAGCAGGCCGTGTTTTTCAAGGAAGCGGCGCGCGGTCATTGGGTAAGAGAGCGGCAGGTTCGCTTTCTGCATGGTAATTGGGCGATAGAAGTTAGCATCAGCCCAGATGTACATTACGTGAGAACTGATAAATGCCACAAAAAAGAGCCAGGCGACGGGGCGGAAGTAGCGACGTCGGCGCATCAGACTGCGCAGCTTTTGCCAGCTCCAGGTGGCGAACAGCATTTCGATAAGCAAAATCACTGGCACGCTAATAAACATCAGCTGCCAGTCGCGGGCCATTTCATTTTGGTCCGGGTTGATAACCAGCTCCCATACCACCGGGTTAAGGTGCAGGTGGAAGCGGGTGAAAACTTCAGTATCGATTAGCAGCAGCGTCATTCCGGCGGTCGCCAGAATAGCGGAAAGGAACCGCATTAAACGCTGCGATCCGACGATAAACGTCAGCGGAAAAAGAATCAGCAGATAGGCGGCGAACACCAGGAAGCTGAAATGTCCGACAAGGCTCAGGTACGAGTAGACGCGACCGGTAAGCGTTGTCGGCCAGTCGGCAACAAAAAGATAGCGGCTGCCGAGCACCATGGCCAACAACATGTTGAACATAGCAAACCAGTGCCCCCAGCTAACCATCTGGGAGACTTTTTCTCGGTAGGGCTGACGATGAGTCACCATAAACTGTTGTGTGTATCCCTTAGTGCGCCGGGTCGTCGTTAATCGAAGACTGTAACGCCTGAGCAAACGAGCGGGCGATAGCCTGGCGCTGAGCCGGGGCGACGCTGCTGTTAATCAGGTTCGTCACCATATTCCCCAGAACCATCAAAGAGAGGTCTGTTGGAGTCTTGTGTTGTTCCAGTACGTTGACCAGTTCACTGAGCAGTTGTTCAACGTGTTCATCACTGTAGCGGGATTGTTGTGGCATAAATCAAATCTGTCTTTATATGGAAGGGCAATATATTACCGTAGCACCAGCATTTTTTCCGCATTTTTTCGCCCTAAACGTCATCCTTTCCTCAGGGTTGAAAGGATCGGGCGTCAGAAGAAAGAGCAAGTTGCACAGCAGCCTAAGGGGTGGTTGAATACACCCGATCTAAAAGGAGAGTTTAACATGAGTCTGGATATCGACCAGATTGCGCTGCACCAGCTTATCAAACGCGATGAGCAGACGCTTGAACTGGTACTGCGTGATTCGCTGCTGGAGCCCACTGCGCCCGTCGAAGAGATGATGGCGGAACTGCATCGGGTCTACAGCGCTAAAAATAAGGCCTACGGGCTGTTTAATGAAGAAAGCGAGCTGGCCCAGGCGTTGCGCCTGCAGCGTCAGGGAGAAGAAGATTTTCTGGCATTCAGCCGGGCGGCGACTGGCCGTCTGCGCGATGAGCTGGCCAAGTATCCGTTTGCCGATGGCGGCATCGTGCTGTTTTGCCATTATCGCTATCTGGCGGTGGAATACCTGCTGGTGGCGGTGCTGAATAATCTCAGCAGCATGCGCGTCAACGAACAGCTGGATATCAGCTCGACACACTATCTCGATATTAATCATGCGGATATCGTGGCGCGTATCGATTTAACCGAGTGGGAAACCAACCCGGAATCGACCCGTTACCTGACGTTCCTGAAAGGGCGCGTCGGGCGTAAAGTCGCGGATTTCTTTATGGATTTCCTCGGTGCCAGCGAAGGGCTAAACGCCAAAGTGCAAAACCGTGGCCTGTTGCAGGCGCTGGATGATTTCTCCGCCGAAGCACAGCTTGATAAAAACGAGCGTCAGACCGTGCGTCAGCAGGTTTACGACTACTGTAATGAGCAGTTGCAGGCGGGCGAAGAGATTGAACTGGAATCCCTTTCCAAAGAGATTTCTGGCGTGAGTGAAGTGAGCTTTAGCGAGTTTACGGCTGAAAAAGGCTATGAACTGGAAGAGAGCTTCCCGGCAGATCGCAGCACTCTGCGTCAGCTGACGAAATTTGCCGGTAGCGGCGGCGGGTTGACGATTAACTTCGACTCTTTGCTGCTGGGCGAGCGTATTTTCTGGGATCCGGCAACGGATACGCTGACCATTAAAGGTACGCCGCCGAACCTGCGCGATCAGCTTCAGCGCCGCGTTGGCGGGAAATAAACGCTGTGCACAAAAAAGCCCCGCAAGCGGGGCTTTTTCACAACTTGTCAGCGATTACGCGCGAACGAAGTCGATGTGAGACAGTTTCGGTTTGTAAGCGTGACGCTGTACAGCCTGAACTTTCACTTTTTCTTCTTTGCCATCGATTACGATGGTAACAACTTCTGCGTAAAACTCAGCTTTGTCCTGCATGTTCCACAGTTTGTCGTGATCCAGTTCGATTGCAACCGGAGCAGCTTCGCCACCATAAATGATAGCCGGGAACTTGTTAGCTGCGCGCAGGCGGCGGCTCGCACCCTTACCCTGCTCTTTACGTACTTCTGCATTGATAGTAAACATTTAAATCTCTCTTAATTATTCCTGCTACAGGCGACCCAGCAGCAGGTAAATGATCTGCTTCACGGATGTGAAAGCGGGCGGCATTTTATACTTAAATGTGCGCCGTATCAATCAAAAGGACGTTTATCCGCGCAATTCGTTGGCGCGACGGAAGCGCCCCTCATAATCAAAAACTTTCTCGCGTACCTGCCAGAACTGCCCTTTTTTACGCGCTACCACGAAATCGGGGTGACGCAACAGCGCCTGCTGGGCAATGATGTCAGCAGGCGTTATCCAGCGTAACGGTACGCCCGGCGTTCGGGTATGCGGGCGCATAAAAAGTTGCTCAAAAGCGGTACGCTGTGCTGGTGTGTGCAGACGGAAGCGCTCACTTACATCAGCGCCATCTTCATCGTAGTAGGTGATTTTCAGCCACGCGCCTTTGTCATCCGCGCCGTCCTGAAGCACCATGCCGCTACAGCGCAGTACCAGCGCATCTTTTAACTTCAGCGCCGCCTTCAGCATATCGTCCGGGTCGACCAGCACCGTGTCGCACTCCCGACAGCGGCGGGCGGCGATATCGTTTTCCGCATTACACTGTGGGCAGTTTTTGAAGCGGAAGCGGTAGTCGCACTGTTCCCGGTGCCCTTCGTCATCTTCCAGCCAGCCCTGACAGCGGCGGCCAAAGTGTTCAATCAACGTGCCATCAGCGGTGGTTTTGCCCCAAAAGGTATTGGCAAAGCCGCAGCCGGGGCAGAAAACCTGGACAGGTACGTTGTCACTTTTGCCTTTTGGCGCGCCGACTTCCGGCGCGTAAAGGTCGTGAGGGTTTCCGGCGTAGTCCAGAATCAGGCAGCTCGTTTTTCCCGGTGACAGGCGCAGGCCGCGACCCACAATTTGTTGGTAAAGACTCACTGATTCGGTTGGCCGCAGGATAGCGATGAGATCGACATGCGGGGCGTCAAAACCGGTGGTTAATACCGACACGTTCACCAGATAGCGAAACTTCTGCGCTTTGAAGGCGTCGATGAGTTCATCACGCATCGGGCCGGGCGTTTCGCCGGTAATCAACGCCGCATCGTTGGCGGGCAGCAGGCCGGTGATTTCACGCGCGTGCTCAACGGTGGCCGCGAAAATCATCACCCCTTTGCGGCCCTGAGCAAACTCTTCAATCTGGCTGATAATGTGCGGCGTAATGCGTTTTTGCTGTTTCAGTTCGCGATTGAGATCCGTTTCGCTGAACAGCCCGTTGCTGTTGGCCTGCAGGCGGCTGAAATCGTACTGCACCACCGGCATATCAAGCTGCTCGGGTGGCGTCAGGTAGCCGTGTTTGATCATATAGCGCAGCGGCAGCTCATAGATGCAATCTCGGAAAAGGGCTTTTTCGTCGCCCCGCACCATACCATGATAATGGAACTGATAAATCCAGCCTTTTCCCAGGCGGAAGGGCGTGGCGGTCAACCCTAACAGGCGCACGGTGGGGTTTACGCTCTTCAGGTGGGTAAGGATTTGCTGATACTGGCTGTCGTCATCATCGCTGATGCGGTGGCACTCATCGACGATCAGCAGCGAAAATTCACGCTGAAAATGGTCAAGATTGCGCGCGACGGACTGCACGCTACCAAACACCACTTTGCCGTGGCTCTCTTTTTTCTTCAGGCCCGCCGCGTAGATATCGGCCTCAAGACCCAGCGCGCAATATTTGGCGTGGTTCTGCGCGACCAGCTCCTTAACATGTGCAAGTACTAACACACGTCCACGCGCCAGTCTTGCCAGTTCGGCAATCACCAGGCTTTTGCCCGCGCCGGTGGGCAGCACAATCACGGCAGGGTGCTGATGGCGGCGAAAGTGGTTAAGCGTGGCGTCGACGGCTTCCTGCTGATAGGGGCGAAGTGTAAAAGTCATGGGGCTCGTTTATTGGTTTTGCTCGCAATTAGTATGCCACGAATCTTTTCACTTGAGTGGTATAACAACCCCGTTATACTCTTCATCCTTCAAGCTGCTTCTGCGTTGGCTGCACTTGTTCACATCTTTGCCGCCTTGAAGCAACTCGAATGATTTTGAGTCTATACTCGATTGTTGTTACTCCATTTTTCGGGCGCGTTGCCCGACACCCGGCATCATACAGGCTAAAAATTTTCATGCGACTTGATAAGTTTATCGCTCAGCAACTCGGCGTCAGCCGTGCTATTGCCGGGCGTCAAATCCGCGGCAACCACATCACCGTGGATGGCGAAATTGTGCGAGATACGGCGTTTAAACTGCTTCCTGAACATGAGGTGGCTTATGAGGGGAACCCTCTGGCCCAGCAGCACGGCCCGCGCTACTTTATGCTCAACAAGCCGGAAGGGTATGTCTGCTCAACCGACGACCCGGATCATCCTACCGTGCTCTATTTCCTTGATGAACCTGTGGCGCACAAACTGCATGCCGCTGGTCGTCTGGATATCGACACCACCGGTCTGGTGCTGATGACCGATGACGGCCAGTGGTCGCATCGCATCACTTCACCGCGTCACCACTGTGAAAAAACCTACCTCGTGACGCTGGAAAACCCGGTCAGCGACGATACCGCAGCGCAGTTCGCCAAAGGCGTTCAACTGCACAACGAAAAAGATCTCACCAAACCGGCGGTGCTGGAAGTGATTACCCCGACGCAGGTACGACTGACCATCAGCGAAGGTCGTTATCACCAGGTGAAACGTATGTTCGCCGCCGTGGGCAACCACGTGGTGGGGCTGCATCGTGAGCGTATCGGTGAGATTGCGCTCGACGACGATCTTGAGCCGGGCGAATACCGTCCGTTAACCGAAGAAGAAATCGCAAGCGTCGGCCTGCCGCCGCGCTAACATTGAGGTAACTTGTGACATCCAGGCAGCCATCGTCATTCAATATCGTGTTTATCCTTGGCCTTCTGGCCATGCTGATGCCGCTTTCTATTGATATGTATCTCCCGGCGCTGCCGGTTATTTCACAACAGTTTGGCGTGCCTGCGGGTAGCGCACAGATGACCCTCAGTACGTACATACTGGGGTTCGCGTTCGGGCAACTTTTGTATGGCCCGATGGCCGATAGCCTGGGCCGCAAGCCGGTTATCCTTGGCGGGACGCTGATTTTTGCGGTTGCCGCCATTGCCTGCGCGCTGTCAAAAAGTATCGATCAGCTCATTGTGATGCGCTTCTTCCACGGCCTGGCGGCTGCGGCGGCAAGCGTGGTGATTAACGCTCTGATGCGTGATATCTATCCTAAAGAAGAGTTCTCGCGAATGATGTCGTTTGTCATGTTGGTTACCACCATTGCACCGTTGGTCGCACCGATGGCGGGGGGCGCGGTGCTGGTCTGGTTTAGCTGGCGGGCGATTTTCTGGATACTGGCGGCGGCAGCACTGTTGGCGTCGCTGGCTATCTGGTTCTTTATCGCGGAAACGCTGCCCGTTGAAAAGCGGCAGACGTTTCATTTGCGCACGGTGCTGGGTAACTTCGCCTCGCTGTTCCGTCACAAACGCGTACTTTCCTACATGCTGGCGAGCGGTTTTAGCTTTGCCGCGATGTTCTCGTTTTTGAGCGCCGGGCCGTTTGTTTATATTGAACTGAACCATGTCTCGCCACAGCATTTCGGTTACTACTTTGCGCTGAATATCGTCTTCCTGTTCATCATGACCACCATCAACAGCCGCATTGTGCGCCGCGTAGGGGCATTAAACATGTTCCGTGCCGGGTTATTGGTACAGTTTGCTATGGCGGTGTGGATGGTGGCGTGTGCACTGCTGGACGTGGGGTTCTGGTCGCTGGTGCTGGGCATTGCGGTATTTGTCGGCTGCGTGTCGATGGTTTCCTCGAATGCGATGGCGGTCATTCTTGACGAGTTCCCGCATATGGCAGGCACGGCGTCGTCGCTCGCCGGAACCTTCCGTTTCGGCATTGGCGCTATCATTGGCGCGCTGCTGTCGCTGGCGACGTTCAACTCAGCCTGGCCAATGATTCTCTCCATTGGGCTGTGCGCCAGTTGCTCACTCTTTTTCCTGCTTTACGCCAGCCGTCGACGAAAATGCGCGTAGTACAAACATTTTGATAAAGGGGCGATTTTTCGCCCCTTTTTTTTGATGCATATCAACCGAAGTACTATTCGTGGTACTTATGTATGTTTCTTTTATGTAAAATCTAATAATGTAAAAAGTCACATTGTTGTAGATAAAAAGGTTGTGTTAGATCACAGAAACGGGTACATATAGCGCCGAAAAGCATCACCCAATTCGCTTGTCGCGACAAAAATAATCACTCAGTCAATGAATAAGCCGTGAGTTGCAGGCGTTTTTTTCTGGATGCAGGACGATTTGTCAACAATGTGTTAATATGGATGTAAAATAATTGTGAAGTAAATTGCTTCCGGGGAAAAGAACGTGACGACATTACAGCTTTCTATAGTACATCGACTGCCGCAGGATTATCGCTGGGCGGCGGGTTTCGCAGGTTCAAGAGTTGAACCGATTCCGCAAAGCGGTGATAGCAACGAAAATGCGCTGGTGGCCCTGAAACTGCTGAGCCCGGACGGTGATAAAGCCTGGCCAGTGATGCATACCTTAAGCCAGGCATTGTCGGATATCTCGCTCGAAAGCTCCGTTCTGGAGTGTGAAGGGGAGCCGTGCCTGTTTGTAAAACGTCAGGACGAATGTGCCGCGACCTGCCGTCTGAAAAATTTTGGCGTGGCGATTGCCGAAACCTTCTCCGGCAATAATCCGTTCTGATCGTCAGCTCAGCATAATGAGCTGACGGGTGTAATCCTGCTCTGGTGCTGCGAAAATGCGCTGGCACTCTCCCTGTTCGACCACTTTTCCCTGTCGCAGCACAATCACCTGATGGCATAGCGAACGTACCACATGCAGGTCGTGGCTGATAAAGATATAGGCCAGCCGGTACTTTTTCTGCAATTCCTTTAATAGCGTCAGTATCTGCGCCTGAACGGTGCGATCGAGCGATGACGTGGGTTCATCGAGGATGATCAATTCAGGTTTCAGGATCAGCGCCCGCGCGATGGCGATACGTTGTCGCTGGCCGCCGGAAAATTCCGCCGGATAGCGCTGACGTGTGTCCGGATCTAACCCCACTTCCTGCATGGCCTGAATGACGCGTTGTTCGCGATCGATTGCCGACAGCGCTGGGTGGTGTACCCGTAAACCTTCTTCAATAATTTGCAGCGCGTTCAGACGCGGGTTAAGCGACGAGTTCGGATCCTGGAAGACCACCTGAATGCGATGGCGCAGCGGCAGGAGTTGCTTACGGCTACGGCCCTGCAACATTTCCCCGGCAAACTGAATCTCGCCTTTGGAGGCAATAAGCCGCAGTAGCGCCAGCCCGGTGGTGCTCTTCCCTGAACCCGATTCCCCTACCAGCCCCAGCGTTTCGCCCGCGCGCAGGGTAAAGCTTAAATTGTTCACCACACGATTGTTATCAACGATGCGGCGCAGGACGCCTTTACGTATCGGAAATTCGACGCTGAGATCGTTTACCTTGAGCAACGTGGCGGCATCCTCCGGTAAAGGTACTGGAGAGCCCGATGGCTCGCTGTCGAGCAGCCTGCGGGTATACGGGTGCACCGGTGCGGCAAACAGCGTCTGAGCGCGATTCTGTTCAACGCAGTGGCCCTGCTGCATGACCGCAACCCGGTCAGCCAGCTTGCGCACAATGCTCAGGTCATGGGTGATAAACAGTAAGCCCATGTTTAACTCGTGCTTTAGCTCGCGCAGTAGGGTGAGAATGTGTGCCTGCACCGATACATCCAGCGCGGTGGTGGGCTCATCGGCGATCAGCAGGGCAGGACGCGTTAGCAATGCCATCGCAATCATCACGCGCTGACGTTCGCCGCCGGAGAGCTGATGCGGATAATCCGCCAGCCGTTTGGCCGCGTTACGAATGCCGACCCTGTCCAGGCAATCCAGGATTTCTGCCCGCGCAGGCTCTTTGCGCATCCCCCGATGCAGCGAGAGCACTTCATAAAGCTGTTTTTCCAGCGTATGTAGCGGGTTCAGCGAGACCATCGGCTCCTGAAAAATCATCGCAATGCGGTTGCCACGCACGCCACGCAGCGTGTGTTCGCTGGCATGAAGCAGAGTTTCGCCCTGAAAACGGATATCGCCGCCAGGATAGCTCACCGGCGGCTGCGGCAGCAGGCGCAAAATGGAGAGCGCGCTGACGCTTTTTCCCGAGCCCGATTCACCAACCAGCGCCAGCGTTTCGCCAGCGTCAATCTGTAATGAGAGCTCGCTAACAACCGTACGTGTGACGCCCTGATTGCGAAAGGCGATGGAAAGATTGTCTATCTCAAGCAGATGATGACTCATCTTAAACCGCCTTATTCGGATCAAAAGCGTCGCGCACGGCTTCGCCGATAAAAATCAGCAGCGACAACAGCACAGCAACGGAAAGAAATGCCGTGATGCCAAGCCACGGAGCCTGAAGGTTATTTTTGCCCTGTAAAAGCAGTTCTCCCAGCGATGGCGACCCCAATGGCAGGCCGAAGCCAAGGAAATCCAGCGAGGTCAGCGTGGTAATGGAGCTGCATAAAATAAACGGCAGGAAGGTGAGGGTGGCAACCATCGCGTTGGGCAGCATATGACGGAAAATAATGCTGCGGTCGCTGACGCCAAGCGCCTGTGCCGCGCGAATATAGTCATAGTTTCGCGTGCGTAAAAATTCCGCGCGCACCACGCCGACCAGCGCCATCCAGCCAAACAGGACAGTAATCGCCAGCAGCCACCAGAAGCCCGGTTGCACGACGCTTGAAAGCAAAATGATCAAGAACAGCGTCGGCATGCCGGACCATACCTCAATAAAGCGTTGCCCCCACAGGTCAATCTTACCGCCGTAATATCCCTGAATCGCGCCGGCTGTTACCCCCATTACGCTGGAGCAAATCGTCAGCATCAGGCCAAACAAAATCGAGATGCGAGTGCCGTAAAGAATGCGCGCCAGCACATCGCCGCCGTTGGCGTCGGTGCCCAGCCAGTTTTGTGAAGAAGGTGGCGAAGGGAAGGGGAGGTCGGTATTAAAGTCGATGGTTGTTGCACCGTAGCGAACCGGCGCCCACAGCACCCAGCCATTTTCGCTCAACTGCTTACGCAGCCACGGATCCTGGTAATCGGCGGCGGTGGCGAACTGGCCGCCAAAGGTTTGTTCGCTGTACTCTTTTACCAGCGGCACGTAGAGGCTGCCTTTGTACTGCACCAGCAAAGGACGATCGTTGGCGATAAGTTCGGAACACATGCTGCAAACGAAGATGATCAGAAAGATCCATAACGACCAGTAACCGCGTCGGTTATGGCGAAAGCGCGCCCAGCGGGCCTGGTTGATTGGGTTTAACGACATCATCACCGGCCCTCAAAATCGATGCGTGGATCGACCAACGTGTAGGTGATATCACTGACGATATTCAGCAGCAGGCCGATCAGGGTAAAAATATAGAGCGTACCGAACATCACCGGGTAATCGCGTGAGACGGTCGCCTCATAACCCAGAAGCCCCAGCCCGTTCAGTGAAAACATCACTTCGATCAGCAACGAACCGGTAAAGAACATGCTGATAAAAGTGGCCGGAAAACCGGCAATCACCAGCAGCATGGCGTTACGAAAAATATGCTTCCACAGGATGTTGTGCTCGCTGACGCCCTTGGCGCGGGCGGTGACCACGTATTGCTTGCGAATTTCGTCCAGAAACGAATTTTTAGTCAGCATGGTAAGCGCCGCAAAGCCGCCAATCACCGTCGCCAGCACCGGCAGCGTGATGTGCCAGAGGTAGTCGGTAATTTTCTGATACCAGGGAAGCGTGTCGAAATTGGCCGATACCAGCCCACGTAGCGGGAACAGGTCATAGTAACTGCCGCCAGCGAAGAACACGATCAACAAAATAGCGAACAGAAACGCCGGAATGGCGTAGCCAATAATAATCAGTGCGCTACTCCAGGTGTCGAAACGGCTGCCGTTTTGCACCGCTTTGCGAATCCCCAGCGGTATCGACACCAGGTAAATAATCAGCGTGCTCCACAGGCCGAGCGTAATCGACACGGGCAGGCTGTCCTTCATTAACTGTAAAACGGAGGCGTTACGAAACAGGCTGTTGCCGAAATCAAAGCGGATGTAATCCCACAGCATTTTGACGTAGCGTTCGTGCAGCGGTTTATCAAAACCGTAGCGCTGAGTAATTTCGGCGATCACTTCCGGGTCAAGGCCACGCCCGCCGCGATACTGGCTGTCGGCGATATTACCCACGCCCGCGCGTGCATGACTGCCGCCCGAGCCGCCTCCGCCGGTGCCGGGGAGGCCGCCGGGGTTACCGAACTCAACGGCGGCAATGGCCTGATCGACCGGGCCGCCAGGGGCAATCTGAACAATAAAAAAGTTAAGCGTGATGATTGCCCACAGCGTCGGGATAATCAGCAATAAGCGGCGGAGCAAATAGGCGCTCATCTCTTCTCCTTAACGCCGGGCTTCCGGCAGTTTCGCCGCTTTATTGACGTCATACCACCAGTTGTCAAAGCCGCTGGCATAGAGCGGGCGAACCGGTGGATGTGAGAATTTATCCCAGTAAGCCACATGATCCTCCGCCATATACCACATCGGCAGCATGTAGAAGTTCCAGGTTAAGACGCGATCCAGCGCGCGACCCAGCGGCAGCAATTTTTTCTCGTCACCTTTTGCCTGGATTATTTGATTGATTAACGTGTCAACGACCGGGCTGGCGACGCCGGGCGCGTTATAGGTTGAGTTGATGTACTCGGATGACCAGGAAATTTGCAGGTCGGAGCTGGGCCACGGCGTGGCGCGCCACAGGCTTGGCATCATATCGTAATCGCGTTTACGTAAGCGGCTGAGCAACTGAGAGTTATCCACCTGGCGAATAGACATATCGACGCCGAGGCGTTTCAGATTGCGCTGGAACGGCAGCACCCACTGGTTATTCCCGCCAGAGGCGACCAGCAGTTCGAAGCGCAGTGGCTGGCCCGTTTTCTCATTTACGCGCTGCTGATTTTTCAACACCCAGCCGGCCTGGGTGAGCAGCTCGCCCGCTTTAAGCAGGTTTTGGCGGTTCGCACCATCACCGTTTGAGACGGGCGGCTGATAAATAGTGGTAAAGACGTCGGGTGGAAGATCCTTTTTCATCGGTGCCAGCAGCGTGAGTTCCTCGGCATTCGGATAATGGCGCGCCGCGTACTCTGTATTCTGGAAATAGCTGACGGGGCGGCTGTAGGCGTGATAAAACAGCGCTTTATTCATCCATTCAAAATCGAAGGCCATGCTGATGGCTTCACGTACCTGCCGATCGGCAAAGACCGGGCGCTGAATATTAAACGCCAGCCAGCGTGTATCCTGAGCGGCCTCATTTTTTTGCGCCTCTTTCACGATATAGCCATTGGCGAAGTTTTTGCCGATATAGCGCGTGGCCCAGTTTTTGGCACTGCCTTCGTTACGCAGATCGAAGGCACCCGCCTTAAATGCTTCAAAGGCGACATTGTCATCAAGGTAGTAGTCGTAGCGCAGCGTATCAAAATTCCAGCGGCCACGGTTGACGGGCAAATTCGCGCCCCAGTAATTTTTTTCGCGCGAATAGACAATATATTGCCCCAGCCGCCAGTCGGTAATGCGATAGGGGCCGCTGGCGAGCGGTGGGGTAGAGAGCGGATCGCTGAGTTTGTGGTCGCGCCAGAATTTCTCTGGCATCACCGGCAGGGAGAAAAGGCTCAACATATCCTCTTTGCCCGGTTTGCCCAGTTCGAAACGCACCGTGAGCGGCGCAATGGCTTTAACAGTCGTGCCTTTGTAGACCAAACGGAATTGCGGCACACCTTCGGTCATAAACTTGTGGAAGGTAAACTCGACGTCGCGGGCGGTAATGGGGCTTCCATCATGAAAGCGAGCCTGGGGGTTCATGCTGACTTCGACCCATGAGTAATCATCGGCGTAGCGGGCGCTTTCGGCAATCAGCGGATAGTAGCTGCCCGGTTCATCGTCCGAGGTGGTGAAGAGCGCATCATAAAGCGATTCTGTACGCACGCCGGGGTTGCCGCGTAGCGCATAACGGTTAAAGTTATCGAAGGTGCCAATAGCAGAAAGCGTCACCGCGCCGCCTTTCGGCGCAGCCGGATTGACGTAATCGAAGTGATTAAAGTTAATGGCATACTTCGGCTCGCCAATGACGGCAAACGCGTAACTCTCTTTAATCGTCTGTGCGCCGAGGGGAAAACTGCTCAGCGCCAACAGCACGAGACACATGCGCACAAATATCACCGGGCTACCTTCCCTTTATGATCCGTTCCTGATGTCCTTGAATCATAATTGACCCTTAGCGGCTTGTGAAATATTTCGCAGGCTCATTATGCGCCTCAACAAGCTGAGGGAGAGTGAGCGGTCGGCTTATCCAGTAGCCCTGCAGGAAATCGACGCCGTGGTCGCGCAGCCACGTTGCCTGCTCCTGCGTCTCCACGCCTTCTGCCACGGTGACCAGATTTAGACGATGCGTAAGCGTCAGTACAGTGTCCAGTACCGGCGAGGTGACCGTTTCCGTACCAATGGCTTTGACAAAACCACGGTCGATTTTCAGATAATCCAGCGTGAAGCGCTCAAGATAAATCAGCGCACTATGACCGGTACCGAAATCGTCAATGGCAATTTCTATGCCCTCGCCGTGTAGCCATTCAAACAGTTTCACCGCCTGCTTTTCGTTGAGCATGTCGCGCTCGGTGAGCTCCAGCACCACCTGGAAATAGTTTTCAGGCAAACTGGCAAGCAGACGACGGATATCCTGTTTGAAGCTCTCAGCGTGCAGATGACTTGGCGAGATATTTATCCCAAGCTTTGTGCCGGGCGGCAGCACTTTTTGCAGCGCAGGTGCATCGTTGGCAATTAACTCAAAAAGATGGCGGGTGAGAGGAACCATCAGGTTTTGCCCCTCTGCGAAACTGATAAAGGCGTCGGGAGGAATATTGCCGGCAACAGGATGCGTCCAGCGCATCAGCACTTCCACGCCGCCAATATGCAAATCGCTGGCATGCACCACCGGCTGGTAGACCACATGAAACTGATTTCGGGTAATTGCCGATAGAATTTCCCGGCCAGGCCGCATTCTTATCGTCATTACGTAGGCGCACAAAATTCCACTCAGCAGGCCACACATCGCCCCTAACAGCAGTGCGTAAAGCATATTGTCCGTGGCGACTTCGTTGCCATAGAGATAAATCTCCAGCGGCACGCCGTTGATTTTAGCCCGGCGAATGGGGCTATTTTCAATGCTTGTCAGCGCCACGGGCTGGTGGTTAAAAGTTGAGATCGCCGTATTGCCATTAATCACCAGCGCGATGCCACTGTACTGACTCTGTTTCGATGAATTCAGTATCCACGGCATCAGATTGGCGTTGATCGACGTAAATACCCCTCGGTCAGCCAACAGTGGGCTACGCGCCCACAGAATAAATGCCGGGCGGTGCGGCATCATGGGGGTGCCGGGCAAAATCGTCATCGCTTTATTTTGTGACAGGTCAAGAGCAGGGACGAGATCTTTAATCGCGATATCCAGCGGCCCTGTTGCCGATGAACAAAACGCATGGCCGTCTTTGACCAGCAGAAAAGCGCGAATATTAAGACTAAAAGCCGCCCGCGAGGTGAGCTCAGAGGAGACGTCCTCACACAAACTCATGGTCAGCGGTTGCAGCGTATCGATAGTACTGAGCACCTCGCCAAAATAGCTGTTGAGATAGGTTTTCAGCTCGGTAATGGTGTTGTCAAACTGCTCGGTGCGTTTGTGGTAAGAGACGTAAAACTGAGTACCGCCTGCCAGCAGAGCAAATACCACGCCGACCAACAAACTGGTGATGGCGATTCTGCGGCTTAACAGCGTTTTGCGGCTTAGCATAAAGATTGCGGGTCTCGGTTATTTAAATCGGTTTTGCAAAATCATCAGGAAAAAAAAAGCACTGCCAGAGCAGTGCTTTCTTATGCTTGCGGTCAATCAAGGGATACTGACAGCAAGTGATATTAAGAGCGGCTTAACACTCGGCGCGCTTCATTATAGCGCTTCTTCCAGTATGGTTCATTCATGCTGGAGATCGTAACACCGCTGCTGGTAGACGCGTGAACGAACTGATTATTACCGATATAGATGCCGACATGACGACCTGTTGATCCTGCACGGAACAGAACTAAATCGCCGGTGCGAAGCTGGCTACGAGAAACGGATTTACCGGTTTCCTGCTGTTCCCACGTAGAACGCGGCAGCTCTAAACCAAATTGTTCACGGAAGGTGCGCTGTACAAAGCTGGAGCAATCAACGCCGCGTTTGGTGTCACCGCCTAAACGATAACGAACGCCTTTCCAGCCTGCGTACTGATCCATCAAACGTGATTTCACGTCGAGGTTGCGTACCATTGATTCAAATTCATCCTGAGAGGCTTGCAGTGACGAGGCATCGTTGGTGCCCACAGCATGCGTCTCAGAATGCATATTCCTGGCGGTGTCTTTTGTTGTGCTACAGGCAGAAAGCAGAACCGCAACTGCTACTGCTGGAATCGCTCGCAAGATATATCTCAAGATTGGTTGAGATTTGACCATTTTATGTGTTTTCCCTTGAAGTCCTTAACGACAATGTCGTTATAAAAAATGCCAAACGCGTCTGAGACTAAATACACGCTAACAATGAGACAATTCTTTAAAGTCAGATCTGTGGACTAGCGCACAAATTTATTCACTGTGAGAATAATTGCTCATTATTGGCAAACGCGATTGAGATTACCCGATTGACAAGGGCATTGCGAGTGGTTTTACAGGATTTCTTATAAGAAATTGTGATACAGAAAGTTAAAATTTGTGAATGCGTAAAATAGTGTCAATTTAGCCTGAAAAATAGGCAACTCACTCATTCATAAGGCGAATATTTGTGGCGGAAAACGTTATTCAGAATGATTTATCGGCGGAGATAAATCAGGGATCTAAAACGATCCCTGATGATAATTTTATAACGTCCGTTATTTATTTTCGGATTGGGCCATATTGAACCGTGGAAGATAACGTTCAAAAAGCGATATTGCTTTGTCACTCAGCGGGGTCATCAATACCCACGGAATGCCAATCAACACGGCTGTCAGAGAACCCACGGCGATATCAGTAAACCAGTGTGCGCCAATCATTACGCGCGGGAAGGCAAAAATCACGAAAATAGCCAGCGCGATGGCGAACGCTTTTTTACCGAAATAACGCCACATGAATGTTGAAAAAATGAGCAGCATCATGCCGTGGTCGCCCGGGAAACTATCCCGTGAAGCATCCTTGGTCGAGATGTGCAAATAATCGCTCACCCGATGGGTATCCGGGAAAAATAGCGTTGGGCTGGCGCGCTTAACCGGCATCAAATTCTGTGCCAGCTGGTTAATAATTACTGCGGCAAGCAGCATGACCAGGCCAATAATAATTATCCGGCGGCGGCCAGCGGCATCCTCTTTCAGCCAGAAGCTAAGCATCAGGCAGCCCATGGCCAGCAGCGAACAGCCATCAAAGGCGCGGTTGTTGGTTATAGCGAGGAACCACTGATAAACGCGGCTCTCATCGAGCCCGTGATTGAAGAAGTGGAAAATCGCGGAATCAACATTAAACCAGACGCCATGGTTGGGCGGCAGGAACCAGCATAAAAAGAGCGCTATGCCCGCAGCGTTCAGCAGCAGGATTAACGGATATCGCGTTTTCATTTTTTCATCACCTTAATTCAACAACGACCGCAACCTTAGCGCTTTTACGCTAAACGGAGCTTCAACAGAGTGGTTTGCAACCCATTCCAGTCGGCATCCGCATCATTAATCAGCTCGATGCGACTGTCCGGCGGTGCGACACTCTGCGTTTCAATGTGCAGATCTGCACCCTGGCGGTTTATCCGCACCAGCCCTTCCGGGATCCGCATGACCGCTTTAACGCGCTGAACGGGAGCAAGACGTGCCCATTCGAGAATCCCCACGGTGTCGAAAGTTGTGTCGGCGTCAAAAATCCAGCCGCAGGATTGATAACCCTGGCCGCTATTCAGGCTGCGACGCCAGCGTTGATGTTCCGGCAGGCTGAGCGCGGCGAGCCCTTTTTTCTCCGAATGCGCGTGCGAGTGTGCGGCGCTGGCAGGGAGCTGTGTGAGATTGCTTCGCGGCTGGTCGAGGAGGGCGATATCAATGTTACCCTGCGTCGCGCTAACCCGCTGACGATTGTTGCCGTATTGTTGCCACCAGCTTTCCAGGGCCTGCTCGCTTTCCGCCGTCGCGCGATCGCCTTTATTGGCAATGATGATATCGGCGGCGGCGAGCTGGTCGCGGAAGTTCTCATTGAGCACCACTTTCTCATCCAGCAGCTGACGCGGGTCAAGTATGCAAAGTGTCGCCCGCAGGTCGATCCAGGGCTCGTAGACCGCGGCGGTGAGAATATCGAGGATCTGTTTAGGATGGCCCAGCCCGGTGGGCTCAATGAGCAGACGGTCTGGCTTGCCCTGACGCAGCAGCGTATTCAGACCCACCTGCATCGGTAAACCATTCACACAACACATACAACCGCCGGGGATCTCTTTGAGCAGCGCACCGCTATCGGCCAACAGCGCGCCATCAATGCCCACTTCGCCGAACTCATTTACCAGCACCGCCCACTTCTCATCGGCTGGTTTATTCGCGAGCAGATGGAGGATGGAGGTGGTTTTACCGCTACCGAGAAAACCGGTTATCAGGTTGGTCTTTGTCACGAAAACTCCAGGATAAAAATCTGCAATGTTGTTACGGGTTGCATTAATCCTGGCGAAAAGGCGATGAAAAGAGAAGTAATTCGCGAAGAGAAATGATTTCTCTTCGCATAACAGCAGAAATTGTTAACTATTCAGGGTTGTGATAATGGCCTGACGTGCACCGAGTTGCATCAGACGCTGCCATGCCTGTTGGATATTTTCGACAAAGGTCGCGTTGCGCGGCAGGTCGCTGCCAAAGATTTCACTGAGTGTTAACAGGGCGGTGACGCGTTCTTCGTCACGGCTGTCGGCAACGATCCGGGCGATCTTCTCGGATAACGGGTCGCGCACATCAATTTTTTCACCCGCATCGTCGATGCCGCTGACATAACGCATCCAGCCCGCGACGCCTAATGCCAGCAACGGCCACGCTGTGTGCTGAGCCAGATGAACGCGAATGCCGTCCAGCAGGCGCTGTGGCAGCTTCTGGCTGCCGTCCATGGCGATTTGCCAGGTACGATGCTTCAGCGCCGGGTTGCTAAATCGGCTCATCAGGCTCTCGGCGTAAGCGCCTAAGTCCACATCGGTTATCTTCAGTGTAGGAGCCTGTTCTGTCATCATTAAACGTTGAGCTGCGAGGCGGTAATCCGCGTCCTGCATGCAGTCGCTGATGTACTGATAACCCGCCAGATAACCGAGATACGCCAGGAACGAGTGGCTACCGTTGAGCATGCGTAACTTCATCGCTTCCCACGGCAACACATCGTTAACCAGTTGCGCCCCGGCGATTTCCCATGCCGGGCGGCCAGCCACAAAGTTATCTTCAATAACCCACTGAATAAATGGCTCACAGCTGATTGCACAAGGATCGTTCACGCCGCCCAGCTCATCGGTGATTTCCGCAAGCGACGCCTCGGTTGCCGCCGGTACGATGCGATCAACCATGGTGCCGGGAAAGGTAACATGCGTTGATATCCACGCCGCCAGTGCCGGATCGCGCTGTTTCGCCATTCCCAGCACGGCGTTTTTCACCACGTGTCCGTTGTCCGGAATATTGTCGCAGGAGAGAACCGTAAAAGCCGGCAGTCCGCGTTGGCGACGGCGGTGCAGGGCTTCGACCAGAATACCCGGCGCAGAGTGGGGTTCCTGCGGATGGCCGAGATCGTGTGCAATGCGTGGCTGATTCACGTCCAGTTGCCCGGTCGCCGGGTCGATGCAGTAGCCTTTCTCGGTGATTGTCAGAGAAACAATCGCCACCTGCGGCTCACAGAATTTCTCAATAATCGCCGCCAGCGAATCGAGTTTGGCATTGAGGCACTCATTCACTGCGCCAATCACTATTGGTTGATTACCGTCACCGCTTTTTTCCAGCACCGTGAACAGATGATCCTGCGCGCGAAGCTGGCTCATCAACTGGTCGCCGCTAAACAGGCTGATCTCGCAGATCCCCCAATCGCCGCCCACGGCATTCAGTACACGGTCAGTCAGCAGCGCCTGATGCGCGCGATGGAAGGCGCCGAAACCAAAATGCACAATCCGTGAGCGCAGCGCTTTTCTATCATAATGAGGCAGTTGCACATTCTCAGGGAGCGTACTGTTGGCGATTGTTTTCATTATTTACACGTCCAATTAACCAGTAATTAACAATGCCAGTGTAAAGTTATATGACAACAAATTAAATTGGTGTGCCGAATTTATCCGGGTAATGTGAGCCAGATCAATCATTGCAGGGGCCGTATTTGACCACTACGAATAAACATGTATGGTAGTCGTCATTAACGAATATTTTATTGGTATAACAAGTTGAGAGGTTGAGGCGATGGAACAAACATGGCGTTGGTACGGCCCAAATGATCCGGTTTCCCTTGATGATGTGCGTCAGGCGGGTGCCACAGGTGTTGTGACTGCACTGCACCACATCCCGAATGGTATGGTGTGGCCGGTCGAAGAAATTCAAAAACGTCAGGCGATGCTGGCGGAAAAAGGGCTGACCTGGTCTGTTGTTGAAAGTATCCCGGTTCACGAAGATATCAAAACGGCTTCCGGCGAATACAAAACCTGGATTGCTAACTACCAGCAGAGCATTCGCAATCTGGCGACCTGCGGCATTGATACCGTATGCTACAACTTTATGCCAATCCTTGACTGGACGCGTACTGACCTCGAATACACGCTGGAAGATGGTTCCAAAGCGCTGCGTTTTGACCAGATTGCGTTTGCCGCTTTTGAGCTGCATATCCTTAAGCGTGAAGGCGCGCAAGCTGATTACACCGCAGAAGAGCAGCAGCAAGCGAAAGCCTATTTCGAGGCTATGACCGCTGCCGATATTGAAAAACTGACCCGCAATATCATTGCTGGCCTGCCGGGCGCGGAAGAGGGCTATACCCTTGATCAGTTCCGTGCGCGTCTGGCTGAGTACGATCACATCAGCAAAGAGCAACTGCGTGAAAACATGGCCGTTTTCCTGCGTGCGATTGTGCCGGTTGCGGAAGAAGTGGGCGTGCGCCTTGCGGTTCACCCGGACGATCCGCCGCGTCCGATCCTCGGCCTGCCGCGTATCGTTTCCACTATCGAAGATATGCAGTGGCTGAAAGAGACCGTTGACAGCATTAACAATGGCTTCACCATGTGCACCGGTTCTTATGGCGTGCGCGCTGATAACGACCTGGTGAAAATGATTCAAACCTTCGGCGATCGTATTCACTTCACGCACCTGCGCTCCACCTGCCGTGAAGACAACCCGAAAACCTTCCACGAAGCTGCGCATTTACAGGGCGACGTGAATATGGTTGCGGTGGTTGATGCGATTCTGACTGAAGAGCAGCGTCGTAAGAATGCCGGCGATCTGCGTCCAATTCCGATGCGTCCTGACCACGGCCATCAGATGCTTGACGATCTGAAAAAGAAAACCAACCCAGGTTATTCCGCGATTGGTCGTCTGAAAGGGCTGGCGGAAGTGCGTGGCGTTGAGATGGCGCTGAAAGCGACTAAATTTCGCGATTTGCTGTAACTTGGTTTCAGAATAAAAAAAGCCAGCTTATTGAGCTGGCTTTTTTACGTTAATGCGAGAGCCTGTATTTTTGCCGGGGCGCTGCGCTTGCCCGGCCTACAAATGAATACAATTTGATAAATTGCACCGACCTTGTAGGCCTGATAAGCGAAGCGCATCAGGCATTTTCGCCGCGCTCGCCGGGGGCGCTGCGCTTGCCCGGCCTACAAGTGAATACAATTTGATAAATTGCACCGACCTTGTAGGCCTGATAAGCGAAGCGCATCAGGCGAAGGCATCGCGATTAATCCGCGCGGCCCATATAGCGTTTTTCTTCAATATGAATACGGATTTTTTCACCTGCGCTCAGGTACTCAGGAACCTGAATAACGAGGCCGGTGGTCAGCGTAGCGGGTTTGTTGCGCGCGCTGGCAGAAGCACCTTTAATACCCGGTGCCGTTTCAACGATTTCCAGATCAACGGTCTGCGGCAGTTCCAGCGCCAGCAACTGACCGTCCCACAGCAGCACCTGCATATCCGGCATGCCGCCTTCAGGAATAAACAGCAGCTCTTCTTCAATCTGATCTTTGGTGAAGGTGTACGGGGTATAGTCTTCTTTATCCATAAAGACGTACTCGTTGCCATCAACATAAGAGAAGTCAACAAAGCGGCGGTTCAGAGTCACGGTATCAAGCAGATCGTCGCCTTTAAAACGTTCTTCGACTTTCAGACCGGTGCGGACATCAGAGAAACGCATTTTATACAGCGTTGCAGCGCCACGGGCGCTCGGTGACTGAATATCAATATCTTTTACAATCAGCAGTTTGCCGTTATGATTCAGCACCATACCTTTCTTAATTTCGTTCGCTCTTGGCATTGCAATTATCCTGTGTACAAGGGTGTCAAAAATATCGCGTAAAAGTACTCGCGCCGGGCCTTTCAGGCAAGAGGAATTGAAGGGTTTTGCTATCTTCCGCTAAAAGGTGTTACTGTGCGCGCCATTGCGCCCCTGATAAGAGTCTACATTATGGAATGTCGCCCGGATTGTGGGGCCTGCTGCACTGCGCCGTCTATCTCCAGCCCCATCCCTGGCATGCCGAACGGCAAGCCGGCTAACACTCCCTGCGTACAGCTTGACGAGCGTCAGCGATGTAAGATTTTCACCTCGCCGCTGCGGCCTAACGTCTGTGCCGGACTTCAACCGTCCGCGGAGATGTGCGGCGCGAACCGCACAGAGGCAATCACATGGCTTTTGACCCTTGAAGCGCTAACGGCACCTTAAACGTCTTTAATTCTGACCAGACAGCCAACCGCACAAACGCACAGAACCAGCGCTATCCAGAACACCGTATGGTAGTTCCAGATTTCCGCAACAACGCCCGCCAGCGAACCGGCGATAATCCAGCCCACGCGTGAAGTGTTGGCATAAAGCGTTGTCGCTGACCCCGCCTGGCCCGGCATCAAATCCTGAAAGTAGAGCATTCCGATGCCGCCAAGGATCCCAATGTAGATCGCATTCAGCACCTGCATTGCCAGAAGCAGCATGGGGTTATGGAAGGTCAGCATACCCGCGTAGAACAGCAGTCCGGCGACGGCGGCCAAACGCATCAGAAAGCGTTTACCCAACCTCTTTGCAAAATATCCGGCAATAAGCATTGTCGGTATTTCCAGGCCGGCCGCCGTCCCCATCATTACGCCAGCCAGTTTTTCAGGCAGATGCAGCTCATTAATAATGTAGAGCGGCATGTTGATGATATACAGGCTGTTGGTGCCCCACATCAGCGTGCAGATGGCGAACAGCAGCAGGGCGTCTTTTCGGTTGGTTCGCGGCGCCTGAATCGCGCCGCTGATCATCACTTTCTCTTTGCGCATGGTGGGGAGGAATAGCCAGACCATCGCGCCGCAAACAACAAATGCGCCAGCGGCTGCCAGGTACATCGTCGTGAAACCAAACCCCATTGCCAGCGCGTAGGACAGCGGCGGGCCAATAACCCAGGCCAGTGAGACTTGCGCACGCATGATGGAACTGAACATTACCGCTTCGCGTCCCGTTTTATCGGCATGTTCGCGAGCAAGCGCGAACATCTGCGGGTTAGCGGTAGAGCCAAAGCTACTAAGGAACACGCCGACAAACAGAAGAATAAAGTAGTTGCGATTCCAGGCGAAAAGAATGCACGCCATCACCCCAAGCAGGCAGCAAAAGACAATCAGGTTTTTACGATCGCCGCGTTTATCTGACCAACTGGCCAGAAACTGGCTGACGAAAATGCCGATGACCGCGCTACCGGTAAAGAAGAAACCCACCATCGCCGGGCGAACGTGGACTTCATTGCTCAGAAACAGGCTCAGGGTCGGCGTTTGCAAGGCCCCGGCGATACCGGTTAAAAACGCGACAATCAGAAACGACGATGAGGTGAGATCAAACGGACGTCGAGGAACGGCGGCGGAACTGTTGTGCATATCTCTTTATCGCTAGCGTGACAGGAGGCGGGAGTTTACGTCGCCACTCAGAAAATGAACAGTCATCTACATCAAATTCCGCACAAAAAAATTAAAAAGCTATTTCAAAATAATTCTCACTCAAGCTGACGTTTGCTGACGCTGTAAAATCAGCCGATTTACGCGTCAGCAGTTGTGGCATTAATGCTAATAAAATGTGCTGTAGATCTAACTTTAAACATCAGAAATTCAACTTATCTTGCAGGGTGGTTAAGAAAGGGACAGACTCCATTGAAACGTTTCAGCGTCATCTGACCTTTCTTTCGGCATAAGGTGACGCCTTTTTTCTCATGTTAGCTGAAACGATTCAATTCAGCAGGAGAGGAGAACCATGTTCCAGTTATCTGTTCAGGATATTCATCCCGGTCAGCAGGCCGCGGATAAAGAAGAGGCTATTCGGCAGGTTGCTTCAGCACTGGTCAGTGCAGGCAACGTGGCGGAAGGTTACGTCGCCGGGATGCTGGCGCGTGAGCAACAAACGTCCACTTTCTTAGGCAATGGCATCGCCATTCCGCACGGCACCACCGATACGCGTGACCAGGTGCTGAAAACCGGCGTCCAGGTTTATCAGTTCCCGCAGGGCGTAACCTGGGGCGAAGGGCAAACGGCGTATGTGGCTATCGGTATTGCCGCAAGCTCAGATGAACACCTTGGTCTGCTGCGTCAGCTGACGCACGTGCTGAGCGATGACTCGGTTGCTGAACAGCTGAAAAGTGCCACCACGGCGGAAGAGCTGCGTGCATTGCTGATGGGCGAAAAGCAGAGCGAATCGCTGAAGCTTGATAACGATACGCTGTCGCTGGATGTCGCGGCAAACGATCTGATGACGCTGCAGGCGCTGAACGCCGCGCGTCTGAAAGAGGCCGGAGCGGTCGATAGCGCTTTTGTCGCCCATGCGATTAACGAACAGCCGTTGAATCTCGGTCAGGGTATCTGGCTGAGCGATGGTGTTAACGGCAACCTGCGTAGCGCCGTGGCGGTGAGCCGTGCGGTAAGCCCGGTTAGCGTGGGCGAATCTCAGGCTGCCATGTTGATTACCGTAGCAATGGTGGACGATCAACCGACAGCCGTGCTCAGCCGACTGAGTAATCTGCTGCTGGAAAATAAAGCTGAACGTCTGCTGAAAGCCGATGCGGCTACCCTGCTGGCGCTGCTGACCAGCGACGATGCGGCAGCGGAAGACGTCTTAAGCGAAGAGTTTGTGGTGCGCAACGAGCATGGCTTACATGCCCGTCCGGGTACCATGTTAGTCAATACAATCAAACAGTTCAGCAGTGATATCACCGTCACCAACCTTGATGGCAGCGGTAAACCGGCGAACGGTCGTAGTTTGATGAAAGTTGTCGCGCTCGGCGTGAAGAAAGGCCATCGCCTGCGCTTCACCGCTCAGGGGGACGATGCTCGTCAGGCACTGGACGCAATTGGAGAGGCGATCGCCTCTGGCCTCGGGGAGGGCGCATAAATGAGCAGACGCGTTGCAACAATCACACTGAATCCGGCCTACGATCTGGTTGGCTTCACGCCAGAAATTGAGCGTGGCGAAGTTAACCTGGTACGCACTACCGGCCTGCACGCCGCGGGTAAAGGGATTAACGTTGCAAAAGTGCTGAAGGACCTGGGCATCGATGTCACCGTCGGCGGCTTCCTCGGCAAAGACAACCAGGACGGTTTTCAGCAACTGTTCAGCGAACTTGGCATCGCCAACCGTTTTCAGGTGGTGCAGGGCCGTACCCGCATTAACGTGAAGCTGACGGAAAAAGACGGTGAAGTCACCGACTTCAACTTCTCCGGTTTCGACGTGACTGCCGCAGACTGGGAACGTTTTGTGAACGACTCCCTGAGCTGGCTGGGGCAGTTCGACATGGTGTGCGTCAGCGGCAGCCTGCCGGCAGGCGTCAGCCCGGAAGCGTTTACCGACTGGATGACGCGTCTGCGCAGCCAGTGTCCGTGCATCATTTTCGACAGCAGCCGTGAGGCGCTGGTGGCGGGCCTGAAAGCCGCGCCGTGGCTGGTGAAACCGAACCGTCGCGAACTGGAAATCTGGGCAGGTCGCAAGCTGCCGGAAATGAAAGACGTGATCGACGCGGCTCACGCTCTGCGTGAACAGGGCATTGCTCATGTGGTGATTTCCCTCGGCGCGGAAGGCGCGTTGTGGGTAAATGCCTCCGGTGAGTGGATCGCTAAACCGCCTTCAATGGAAGTGGTCAGCACGGTGGGTGCAGGGGATTCCATGGTCGGTGGCCTGATTTACGGCTTGCTGATGCGTGAATCCAGCGAGCACACACTGCGTCTGGCGACGGCAGTAGCGGCACTGGCCGTTAGTCAGAGCAACGTCGGCATTACCGACCGTACCCAACTGGCGGCCATGATGGCGCGCGTTGACTTACAACCGTTTAATTAACAGCAGGAGAGAAATCATGAGAACGCTGCTGATTATTGATGCCGGACTCGGACAGGCTCGCGCCTACATGGCGAAAACCCTGCTGAGCGCGGCGGCACAAAAAGCAAAGCTCGAACTGATTGATAACCCGAACGATGCGGAACTGGTGATTGTGCTGGGATCAGCCTTACCAACAGACAACGCTCTGGTCGGAAAGAAAGTCTATCTCGGTGATATCAATCGCGCAGTCGCGCACCCGGAATTGTTCCTTGGCGAAGCGAAAGGTCATGCGCTGCCTTACGAAGCACCGGCTATTGCGGCACCGACAACCTCCGGTGCGGTAAAACGCATCGTGGCGGTCACCGCATGCCCGACCGGGGTCGCACATACTTTTATGGCGGCGGAAGCGATTGAAACTGAAGCCAAAAAACGCGGTATGTGGGTGAAGGTTGAAACCCGCGGCTCCGTGGGCGCAGGCAATGCCATCACCCCGGAAGAAGTTGAGCAGGCCGATTTGGTTATTGTGGCGGCGGATATCGAAGTGGATTTGGCGAAGTTCGCCGGTAAACCGATGTATCGCACCTCGACCGGCCTGGCGCTGAAGAAAACGGCGCAGGAGTTTGATAAAGCCCTGGCCGAAGCGAAGCCGTATCAACCGACCGGCCAAACCCAGGCCGCGACCAGCGCGAAGAAAGAGGGCGGCGGCGCTTATCGCCACCTGCTGACCGGTGTTTCTTACATGCTGCCGATGGTGGTGGCGGGCGGCCTGTGTATCGCGCTCTCCTTTGCCTTTGGTATCAAATCGTTCGAAGTACCGGACACGCTGGCTGCCGCGCTGATGCAAATCGGCGGTGGTTCAGCCTTTGCCCTGATGGTTCCTGTTCTGGCGGGCTTCATTGCCTTCTCAATTGCTGACCGTCCTGGCCTGACGCCGGGTCTGATTGGCGGTATGTTAGCCGTGAGCACCGGTTCAGGCTTCATCGGCGGTATCATCGCGGGCTTCCTCGCCGGTTACGTGGCGAAAGCCATCAGCACGAAGCTGAAACTGCCGCCGAGCATGGAGGCGCTGAAACCGATTCTGATCATTCCGCTGATCTCCAGCCTGATCGTTGGCCTGGCGATGATCTACCTTATCGGTAAACCGGTTGCCGGTATCCTGGCGGGTCTGACGCACTGGCTGCAAACCATGGGCACGGCGAATGCCGTTCTGCTGGGTGCCATTCTCGGCGGTATGATGTGTACCGACATGGGTGGCCCGGTGAATAAAGCGGCGTATGCGTTCGGCGTCGGTCTGCTCAGTACACAAACCTACGCGCCGATGGCGGCAATTATGGCCGCGGGCATGGTGCCACCGCTGGCGATGGGCGTTGCCACGCTGGTTGCGCGCAACAAGTTCGATAAAGGTCAGCGTGAAGGCGGTAAGGCGGCGCTGGTGCTGGGTCTGTGCTTCATCTCTGAAGGGGCAATTCCTTTCGCAGCGCGTGACCCGATGCGTGTTCTGCCATGCTGTATCGTTGGCGGCGCAATCACCGGCGCTATCTCCATGGCGGTAGGCGCAAAACTGATGGCGCCGCACGGCGGTCTGTTTGTTCTGCTGATCCCTGGCGCAATCACTCCGGTTCTGGGTTATCTGCTGGCGATTGTGGCGGGTACGCTGGTGGCGGGCTTGTCCTACGCGGTGGTGAAACGTGCTGACGCGGAAGGGGTCGCGAAAGCGGCGTAAGCGTGCTTAAACGATAAAAGGGCCGAATCTTCGGCCCTTTTTTACATCAGGCTTCCGCCGTTTCAGTTTGCTGCGCTTTCAGCCACGCAATCTCTTCAGCCCAGATATCCGGGTTTGTGGTTTCCAGAATTAGCGGAATACCGTCAAAACGGTTGTCCTGCATAATCCAGCGGAAGGCATCGTGGCCGATATTGCCTTCACCGAGGCTGTTATGGCGGTCGACGCGGCTGCCGAAGGCGCTTTTTGCATCATTGAGGTGCATCCCGCGCAGGTAGTTAAAGCCCACGATACGCTCAAATTCGGCAAAGGTTTTTGCACATTCGTCAGTCGTACGCAGATCGTATCCGGCGGCAAAGGCGTGGCAGGTATCAATGCAGACGCCGACGCGGGATTTATCTTCCACACCGTCGATGATGGCCGCCAGATGTTCG
Source organism: Pseudocitrobacter faecalis (assembly GCA_003315335.1). Taxonomy (GTDB): domain Bacteria; phylum Pseudomonadota; class Gammaproteobacteria; order Enterobacterales; family Enterobacteriaceae; genus Pseudocitrobacter; species Pseudocitrobacter faecalis. The sequence goes on along the minus strand of QNRL01000001.1, from coordinate 950,897 downwards.
AATTTAAAGCCAAGGTTGCTGCCCTGACCGGCCGTGTTTTCAATCACCGCGGTCACGCCTTCGGTTTGCGCCAGCGCGATGTTGATGGATTCAGCGATACGCGCCAGGCACTTATCTTCATCAATTTGCATCAGGTGGCTGCCGGGGTGGAAGTTCAGCAGCGTCAGGCCAAGCTGCTGGCAGCGGCTGAGCTCATCAATAAAAGCTTCGCGAGATTTTTCCAGCGCCTCTTCCACAGGATGACCGAGGTTAATCAGATAGCTGTCGTGGGGAAGGATTTGCGCGGCGGTGTAGTGATATTTTTCGCAGGCCGCTTTGAAATCATCAATCACTTCGGTTGTGAGAGGGGCGGCGCGCCACTGGCGCTGATTTTTGGTGAACAGGGCGAAAGCGGTCGCTTCTAATTCTGCTGCACGAATGGCTGCGTTGGCTACGCCGCCGGAGGCGCTCACGTGCGCTCCAATGTATTTCATAACGACTCCTGTTAAACCCGCCAGAGGAGGGGAAAGCAAACCGTAATCATAGCGGGTTAACAGGGAGAAGTCGTGATGGATTATGCCATCAGGGCGTGAACCGCAAGGTTGATAGCGCCACCGCCGACGATTAACCAGATGAACAGCACCAGCGCCATCAGCATCGGTTTTGCACCGGCTTTTTTCAACGCGCTCACGTGGGTGGTTAAGCCCAGCGCCGCCATCGCCATTGCCAGCAGAACTGTATCCAGCGTCACCAGCACATCCACTACGGCTTTCGGCAACAGGTGGAAGGAGTTGAAAATCGCGACCACAATGAACAGCACCGCAAACCAGGGGATAGTGATTTTACTTTTCTGACCGCTGCCCGCCGGAGCAAGTTGCTTCACTCGCGCTGCCAGAATGAGCAGGAACGGAGCCAGCATCATCACACGCAGCATTTTCGATATCACCGCCGCGTTTTCCGCATCCGGGTTAATCGCATGACCCGCAGCAACCACCTGCGCCACTTCGTGCATGGTTGAACCAATATAGATGCCGTAGGTTTCCGGGGTGAACCAGTGTGCCAGCAGTGGGTACATCGCCGGGTAAAGGAAAATAGCCAGCGTACCGAAGATAACGACGGTCGCGACTGCTACGGTCACTTTACTCGCTTCTGCTTTTACCACCGGTTCCGTCGCCAGTACGGCTGCCGCACCACAGATACTGCTACCCGCACCAATCAGCCAGCTGGTTTGTTTATCCAAACCAAATACCTTTTGCCCCAACCAACAGGCCAGTAAAAAGGTGCTGGTCAGCGTGAGGGCATCGGTGGCAATCCCGCTGACGCCCACTTCAGCAATTTGCGAAAACGTCAGGCGGAAGCCATAAAGAATGATACCGAGCCGCAGCAGGTGCTGTTTGGCAAACAGGACGCCGCCGTCGCAGGACTGCCAGATTTTAGGGTAAACCGTGTTACCGATGACCATCCCCAGCAGGATAGCCAGCGTTAATGCACTGAAGCCTGCGCCTGAAATAGCGGGAATGTTCCCGGCCCACAGTGCTGCCCCGGTGATCACCGCGCTAAGCGCCAGCCCGGGGAGATAGTGTCTTACAGTACGATGAGGTTCGCGTAATGTGATTTCTGCCATAACCTTCTCCTTTGTCTGGGCAAAAGATTACGCCGTGCTGGTTTAAAGATAAAATTGATTATATATTTATAATTAATCGTAATAACTGGTAAGCACCGATTTAACGGGCAGGAAAGATATGCATATCACGCTGCGACAGCTTGAAGTGTTCGCGGAAGTACTTAAAAGCGGTTCCACCACCCAGGCCTCGCAGATGCTGGCGCTGTCACAGTCTGCGGTCAGCGCGGCGTTAACCGATCTCGAAGGGCAACTGGGCGTGCAGCTTTTTGACCGCGTCGGTAAACGGCTGGTGGTGAATGAGCACGGACGTCTGCTTTATCCGCGCGCGCTGGCGCTGCTGGAACAAGCAACTGAAATTGAGCAACTGTTCCGGGAAGATAACGGTGCCATCCGCGTCTACGCCAGTAGCACTATCGGTAACTATCTCCTGCCGGAAATGATTGGTCGCTATCGCCGGGATTTTCCTGATTTGCCGATTGAGCTTAGCGTCGGCAACAGCCAGGATGCCATTAATGCCGTGGCGGATTTTCGCGTGGATATCGGTTTTATTGAGGGGCCGTGTCATTCAGCAGATATCGTGGCGGAGCCCTGGCTGGAGGATGAACTGGTGGTGTTTGCCGCACCGGATTCGCCATTGCTGGTAGGGGAGGTGACCCTCGCGCGTTTGTCGGCGCAGCCGTGGATTTTGCGTGAGAAAGGCTCCGGTACCCGCGAAATCGTCGATTATCTGCTGCTTTCACATTTGCCGCAGTTCCGCCTGGGGATGGAGCTTGGCAACTCAGAAGCCATCAAACATGCGGTGCGCCACGGGCTCGGCATCAGTTGTCTGTCCCGTCGGGTGATTGCCGAACAGCTGGAAAGCGGAAAACTGGTTGAGGTGACGGTGCCGTTACCGGGCCTGAACCGCACGCTGTGGCGCATTCATCATCGGCAGAAACATCTTTCTAATGCGTTACAGCGTTTTCTCTCATACTGCACCATCTCATAGAGGTCGCCAGCTGGCGAGAAACTCGCCAGCCACAGCATGTACTGCTTTACTTATAATTGGCCGCTAATCATGAAGGTCTCTTATAACTGCGCATTTCTGCCAGATGATGCGCTTATCGTCTGCTACAATCGCGCCTCAATTTTTGGATGGACAGTATTTTCACATGGGTTCCGAAACTAAAACCACACAAGCGCCCGCGCTCCGTCGCGAACTCAAGGCGCGTCACCTGACGATGATCGCCATTGGCGGTTCAATCGGTACAGGCCTTTTTGTCGCATCAGGCGCAACCATTTCCGCAGCAGGCCCCGGCGGGGCGTTATTCTCCTATATTCTGATTGGCCTGATGGTGTACTTCCTGATGACCAGTCTGGGCGAACTGGCGGCATACATGCCGGTTTCCGGTTCGTTCGCCACTTATGGTCAGAACTATGTTGAAGAGGGCTTCGGCTTCGCGCTGGGCTGGAACTACTGGTACAACTGGGCGGTGACAATCGCCGTTGACCTGGTCGCCGCACAACTGGTGATGAGCTGGTGGTTCCCGGATACGCCGGGCTGGATCTGGAGCGCCGTGTTCCTGTGCGTCATTTTCCTGCTTAACTACATCTCTGTTAAAGGCTTCGGCGAAGCAGAATACTGGTTCTCGCTAATTAAAGTCGCCACCGTCATCATCTTCATCGTTGTGGGTGTGATGATGATTATTGGCATCTTCAAAGGCGCACAGCCTGTGGGCTGGAGCAACTGGACAACCGGCGATGCGCCGTTTGCCGGTGGGTTGTCGGCGATGATTGGCGTGGCGATGATTGTCGGTTTCTCCTTCCAGGGTACCGAGCTGATTGGTATCGCGGCGGGGGAGTCTGAAGATCCAGAGAAAAACATTCCGCGTGCGGTGCGTCAGGTGTTCTGGCGAATCCTGCTGTTCTATGTGTTCGCCATTCTGATTATCAGCCTGATTATTCCGTATACCGATCCGAGCCTGCTGCGTAATGATGTTAAAGACATCAGCGTCAGCCCGTTCACCCTGGTCTTCCAGCATGCGGGTCTGCTCTCAGCGGCCGCGGTGATGAATGCCGTTATCCTGACGGCGGTACTGTCGGCGGGGAACTCCGGGATGTACGCATCCACGCGTATGCTTTATACCCTGGCGTGCGACGGTAAAGCACCGCGTATCTTCTCGAAGTTGTCAAAAGGCGGCGTGCCGCGTAACGCGCTGTATGCAACTACGGTGATTGCGGGCCTGTGCTTCCTGACCTCTATGTTTGGCAACCAGACCGTTTACCTGTGGCTGCTGAACACCTCCGGGATGACAGGCTTCATCGCCTGGCTGGGGATAGCCATCAGTCACTATCGCTTCCGTCGTGGTTACGTGATGCAGGGCAATGATATTAACAATCTGCCGTACCGTTCCGGGTTCTTCCCGCTGGGGCCGATCTTCGCGTTCGTCCTGTGCCTGATTATCACCCTGGGCCAGAACTATGAAGCGTTCCTGGCCGATACCATCGACTGGGGGGCTGTTGCCGCGACTTATATCGGTATTCCGCTGTTCCTGATTATCTGGTTTGGTTACAAGCTGAGCCGTGGAACACGCTTCGTTCGCTACAGCGAAATGCACTTCCCGGAGCGCTTTAAGAAATAATTAGCGCTCAGTCTGAGAAGCCCTCTTCACGCAAAGAGGGCTTTTTTTTACCCAAAATTACATCCCGCCTAAGATTATTCCCCTATTGATAGAATTAAACGATTACATATTGACATAACTTTAAATAACTAAATTGATAATTGTTATCATTCTCTTTATCATCTCCGCGTTAATACTGGATGAAGCCACTCCCTCTCTTACGGTAAATCGTGACCGACAAGAGGCGACAGCCACATCTGCATAAAAAAATAAGCGCTGAAGGTCAGCAGCGTGAAGCAGTCAGTGTGAGCAATACCCTTTTGAAATAATTACGTATTCACCTCATGGAGATTTGGAATGTTCAGGTTAAACCCCTTCGTCCGGGGCGGGCTCTGCGTGTCCGCTTTGTCACTGGCGCTGCCGGTTACCGCCGCCACTGAAGGCGAACAAATGGTCGTCACCGCTGCTGCAACCGAGCAGAGCGTCAAAGATGCCCCCGCCAGTATCAGCGTGATCACTCAGGAAGATCTGCAACGCAAGCCGGTGCAAAACCTGAAAGATATCCTCAAGGAAGTGCCGGGTGTACAGCTCACCAATGAAGGCGATAACCGCCAGGGCGTGAGTATTCGCGGCCTCGACAGCAGCTACACTCTGATTCTCATCGATGGTAAACGCGTGAATTCGCGCAACGCCGTTTTCCGTCATAACGATTTTGACCTGAACTGGATCCCGGCAGATTCCATCGAGCGTATCGAAGTGGTGCGCGGGCCAATGTCTTCGCTCTACGGTTCCGATGCGCTGGGCGGCGTGGTCAACATCATCACCAAAAAGATTGGTCAGAAGTGGACGGGCAGCATCACGGCTGACACCACCATTCAGGAAAACCGCGATCGTGGCGATACTTACAATGGCCAGTTCTTTACCAGCGGCCCATTAGTGGATGGCGTACTGGGAGTGAAAGCCTTTGGTAGCCTCTCCAAACGTGAGAAAGATAAGCAGGAATCGTCCACCACCAGCGCTACCGGCGAAACGCCGCGCATCGAAGGCTTTACCAGCCGCGACGCCAACGTCGAATTTGCCTGGACACCCACGGATAATCAGGACATCACCGCCGGTTACGGTTTTGACCGTCAGGACAGAAATTCAGACTCGCTGGATAAGAACCGTCTTGAGCGTCAAAACTATTCCCTGAGTCATAACGGTCGTTGGGATGTCGGTAACAGCGAGCTGAAGTTCTACGGCGAAAAAGTCGATAACAAGAATCCTGGCAACAGCAGCCCAATCACCTCAGAAAGCAACACCATCGACGGTAAATATGTGCTGCCGGTAGGCGCTATCAACCAGTTGATCACGTTCGGCGGCGAATGGCGACACGACAAGCTGAAAGATCCGGTTAACCTCACTGGCGGCACCAGCAGCGAGACCTCTGCCAGTCAGTACGCGCTGTTTATTGAAGATGAATGGCGTATTTTTGAACCACTGGCGCTGACCACCGGTATTCGTATGGACGATCACGAAACCTATGGCGACCACTGGAGCCCGCGTGCTTACCTCGTTTATAGCGCGACGGATACCATTACGGTGAAAGGCGGCTGGGCAACGGCCTTTAAAGCGCCATCGTTGCTGCAATTGAGCCCCGACTGGACGACTAACTCCTGCCGCGGGGGCTGCCGTATCGTGGGGAGCCCTGACCTGAAACCTGAAACCAGCGAAAGCTGGGAAATCGGCCTCTACTATCAGGGGGAAGAGGGCTGGCTGGAAGGCGTGCAGGGTAGCGTGACCACCTTCCGCAACGATGTGGAAGATATGATCAACATTGCGCGTACTTCTGATGTCAGCGCAGCGCCAGGCTATTCCAACTTCGTCGGTTTTGATTCCAGCGGCAAGCCAATTTTCGCGTATTACAACGTGAATAAAGCACGAATTCAGGGTGTAGAAACCGAGCTGAAAGTGCCGTTTGGTGAGCAGTGGAAAGTGACGCTGAACTACACCTACAACGATGGTCGCGATCTCAGTAATGGCGGGAATAAGCCGTTGAAGGAGCTGCCGTTCCATACGGCTAACGGTCGCGTAGACTGGACGCCGGTACAGGACTGGTCGTTCTACCTGGCGGCGCGTTACAACGGCGAACAGCGTGCGGTGAGCGCAACGTCGAAAACGCCGGGCGGCTACACGACGTGGGACATGGGCGGTGCATGGCAGGCCACGCAAAACGTTAAGCTCCGTGCCGGTGTGCTCAACCTGGGGGATAAAGACCTGAGTCGTGATGACTACAGCTATAACGAAGATGGTCGTCGCTACTTTATGGCGGTGGATTACCGCTTCTGATGGTGCGGTAGCGGTAAGGTCGGATGCGGCGACGCCCTTATCCGACCTGCCTGTTCATATGCACGCGTAGGCCGGATAAGGCGTAGCCGCATCCGGCAACCCACGCTTACTTCAACAAATACTGCGCATGGAAGCGCAGATGATCCTCAATAAACGACGCAATAAAGAAATAACTGTGATCGTAACCCGGCTGAATGCGCAGCGTCAGCGGCCAGTCTTTTTGCCGCGCGATCTCCGCGAATACCGCAGGCTGCAGTTGATCGGCCAGGAACTGATCGTTGTCACCCTGATCGATAAGCATCGGAATCGCCGCATCAGCATGGCTCCCATGCAACAACGCACAACTGTCCCACTGCGCCCAGGCGGATTGATCCTCACCCAGATACGCTGTAAACGCTTTCTTACCCCACGGCACAGTGGCTGGGTTCACAATAGGGGCAAACGCCGATGCGCTCACATATTTATCCGGATTCTTCAGCGCCAGCAGCAGTGCGCCGTGGCCGCCCATTGAGTGACCGCTGATAGCACAGCGATCGCTGACATTGAACTTATCCTGAATCAGGGCTGGCAGCTCATCGCGAATATAGTCATACATTCGGAAATGTGCTGCCCACGGCTGCTGCGTGGCGTTCAGATAAAAACCCGCGCCCTGGCCCAGATCATAGCCATCATCATTAGCGACATCGGCGCCGCGCGGGCTGGTATCGGGCATCACCAGCACTATGCCCAACTCAGCGGCAACGCGCTGTGCGTTCGCTTTCGTGGTGAAGTTCTCGTCCGTACAGGTCAAGCCGGATAGCCAGTAAAGTACCGGCGGTGGCGTTGTCCCGCGGGGAGGCGGTAAAAAGATGCTGAACGTCATAGCGCAGTTCAACGTAGTGGAGTCGTGCCGCCAGCGTTGTTGCCAGCCTTCAAAACAACGATGTTCTTCAAGCAATTCCATGCAAGGCTCCTTATATTCAAAAACAGAAATACTGGGATCATCATACAGATAATTCATCGCCGTTGAGTAACTTTCACTTCCGCATCGACCTGATATATCGCATCATACATATAACTTATTGTTAACAATTGAGGCGATATGGCCTTACGCATCGCATTCAGCGGTTTTACGGTGCTGGTGGTGATTATGGGGATAGGGCGCTTTGCCTTTACCCCCCAGGTGCCATTAATGATGGCTGACAACCAGCTGACGCTGACCAGCGCCGGGCTGGTGGCGGCGATGAACTATCTGGGCTATCTGATTGGCGCGTGGGATGCGATGCGCGCGCAGCGTCACGTTGAAACGCGCTTGTATCTGGGCATTGCCGGGGCGGTGGTGTTCACGCTGCTTTCCGCTTGGGCCGATAATGCCTGGCTGCACGGTATACTGCGCCTGATTCTGGGCTGCATGAGCGGTTGGGCGCTGGTGCTCACCGCCGCCTGGACCAACGAGCGTCTTGCGCAGTCAGGCCATGTTGGGTTGAGTGCCGCTGTTTTCGCGGGGCCAGGCGCGGGAATTGCACTGAGCGGTCTGCTGGCGGTGTGGATCCACTCTCAGTCGCTGACCGCGTCGCAGGGCTGGCTGCTTTATGGCCTGCTGGCGTTAGTGCTGATTATTCTGGTGGCGCGCTGGTTGCCGCATCCCGGCGCGCTGCATCCGTCAGGCACAACGCCCGAACCGCTACATTTAACCGCCGACCTCAAACGTCTGGTCTGGAGTTACAGCCTGGCGGGATTCGGCTATATTTTGCCCGCGACCTTTCTCTCACAAATGGCCTCGCAGCGCTTTCCCGGTAGCCTGTTCGCCCAGTTTGTCTGGCCGATATTTGGCGTTGCGTCGGTAATCGGTATCGCTCTGAGTATTGCGATGCGTCACCTGGGTAAAAGCCATCACCGTCTGGCGGTGGTTCTGTGGTTGCAGGGGATTGGCGTGCTGTTCGCGTGGTTGATGCCTGGTTTGCCGGGGTTAGCTTTGGGTGCTGCGCTGGTGGGCGGCGGTTTCCTTTGCGCGGTGCAGCTTTCGCTGTTATATGGGCGGGAGCTGGCGCCGCGTCACTCGCGCTATATGGCCGGATTGCTGACTACCGGCTATGCAGTCGGTCAATTGGTTGGCCCAATGACCTCGGCGTTATCGACCTGGCTTACGCATCGCCTGGACCCTGCGCTTGGCGTCGCGGCGCTGGCGCTGTTTATTGGCGGCGTACTGGTATGGCGACCAGAGCATGCAAGGCAGCAGCAATTGCAATAATTATCGTTACGAATACTGGATTATGTGCGCGGCCTCACGCACAATAAGTGCAAACTTTGCCCCATGAAGGGCGGAGTGCCCCACCTGCTGGAGAAAAAAAAGATGTCATCACTGAGTAAAGAAGCTGCACTGGTTCATGAAGCATTGGTTGCTCGTGGGCTGGAAACGCCGCTGCGCCCACCGGTGCGCGAAATGGATAATGAAACCCGTAAGCGTCTGATTTCAGGGCATATGACCGAGATTATGCAGTTGCTGAATCTCGATCTGAGTGATGACAGTTTGATGGAAACCCCGCATCGCATCGCCAAAATGTATGTTGATGAGATTTTCTCTGGCCTCGATTACGCCAATTTCCCGAAAATCACCGTCATTGAAAACAAAATGAAGGTTGATGAAATGGTGACCGTGCGCGATATCACCCTCACCAGCACCTGTGAACACCATTTTGTGACCATCGATGGTAAAGCGACGGTGGCGTACATCCCGAAAGAGTCGGTGATTGGGTTGTCCAAAATCAACCGTATCGTGCAGTTCTTCGCTCAGCGCCCGCAGGTGCAGGAGCGTCTCACGCAGCAAATTCTCACCGCGCTGCAAACCCTGCTGGGAACCAACAACGTGGCGGTTTCCATTGATGCGGTGCATTATTGCGTGAAAGCGCGCGGCATTCGTGATGCCACCAGCGCGACGACCACGACCTCGCTCGGCGGCCTGTTTAAATCCAGCCAGAATACCCGTCAGGAATTCTTGCGCGCCGTGCGCCACCACAACTAAGCGGGGCAGGATACATGGAACGAAATGTCACCCTGGATTTTGTGCGGGGCGTGGCTATCCTCGGTATCCTGCTGCTGAATATTAACGGCTTTGGCTTGCCCAAAGCCGCCTATCTTAACCCCGCCTGGTATGGCGATATCACCTCACGCGATGCCTGGACCTGGGCGGTGCTCGACCTCTTCGCGCAGGTTAAATTCCTTACGCTGTTTGCACTGCTGTTTGGTGCAGGTCTGCAACTGCTTCTGCCTCGCGGCAAACGCTGGATCCAGTCACGCTTAACGCTGCTTGCTTTACTCGGCTTTATTCACGGTTTACTCCTCTGGGACGGCGATATTCTTCTGGCCTATGCGCTGGTGGGATTAATTAGCTGGCGTTTAATCCGCGACGCGCGCGATGTGAAATCACTGTTTAAAACCGGGGCGATGCTATACCTGGTGGGCGTCGGCTTGCTGGTGCTGCTGGGGCTGATTGCCGACTCGGGGCAGAGTCGCTCCTGGGTGCCGGATGCCTCCACGCTGCTTTACGAACACTTCTGGAAGGTGACCGGCGGCAGGGAAGCTATTAGCAATCGGGTGGATATGCTGTCTGCAAACCTGCTGGCGCTTGGCGCGCAGTATGGCTGGCAACTGGCGGGGATGATGCTGATGGGGGCGGCGCTGATGCGCTGCGGCTGGCTGAAAGGGCAGTTTAGCCTGCGGCATTACCGGCGAACCGGCGCATCGCTGATTGCTATTGGCATGTTGATCAACCTGCCGGCGATTATCGCGCAGTGGCAGTTGGGCTGGGATTATCGCTGGTGTGCTTTTCTGCTTCAGGCACCACGCGAACTGAGCGCGCCTCTGCAAACGCTGGGCTACGCGGCGCTGGCGTGGGGATTCTGGCCGCAAATCTGCCATTCCCGGCTGGCGATGGCTATCGCCTGCGTGGGACGGATGGCGCTCTCAAACTACATACTGCAAACGCTTATCTGCACCACGCTGTTCTATCGGTTTGATCTCTTTATGAAATTTGACCGCCTGACGTTGCTGGCATTTGTCGTGCCGGTCTGGCTGGTTAACATTGTCTTCTCGCTGCTGTGGCTGCGTTATTTCCGTCAGGGGCCGCTCGAATGGCTCTGGCGACAGCTCACCGCACGCGCTTCTGGTGTGTCCTTACGCAAAACATTAAGATAACGATCTGGATCACAATCATTAACAAAACGGATGTAACCGTTTCCAGCCGTGTGACCTTCTTCACGTAGCGCTGGTGCATTCATTGCCAGAATAGCGCTCTTCCCAGAAAGAGGGTTTGGCTATGAATGGCAGCAATGCACAGCAGGGCGGTGGCGATGATCACCATTCGTGACGTGGCGCGTCAGGCGGGCGTATCGGTGGCAACGGTTTCTCGCGTGCTGAATAACAGCGCGCTGGTTAGCCCCGAAACGCGCGAAACGGTAATGAAAGCGGTGGCGGCGCTGGGCTATCGACCTAACGCCAATGCACAGGCGCTGGCGACGCAGGCGAGCGATACCATCGGCGTGGTAGTGATGGACGTCTCCGATCCCTTTTTTGGCGCGCTGGTAAAAGCCGTCGATACCATTGCCCAGTTACAGCAAAAATATGTACTTATCGGCAACAGCTACCATGAAGCGGAAAAAGAGCGTAACGCCATTGAGGTGTTGATCCGCCAGCGATGCAGCGCGCTTATCGTGCACTCAAAAGCCCTCAGCGATCGCGAACTGGGCGATTTTATGGATCATATTCCGGGAATGGTGCTGATTAACCGTATCGTACCGGGGTATGCACATCGTTGCGTGGGGCTGGACAACGTCAGTGGCGCAGTCATGGCTACGCGCACATTATTGAATCACGGTCACCAGCGCATTGGTTATCTTGCCTCCAGTCATCAGATTGAAGATGAAGACTTACGCCGTGAAGGCTGGCAACGGGCATTACGCGAGCAGGGTATCACGGCGCCTGACAGCTGGATCGGAACCGGATCGCCGGATATGCAGGGTGGAGAAGCCGCAATGGTTGAACTGCTGGGACGCAATCCGGGCCTGACGGCGGTGTTTTCCTATAACGATAATATGGCTGCGGGCGCGCTCACGGCGCTAAAAGACAACGGCGTTGCGGTGCCACAGCAGGTTTCAATCATCGGTTTTGATGATATTCCGCTGGCGCGTTACACCGATCCACAACTCACCACCATTCGCTACCCGATTGTTTCCATGGCAAAACTGGCGACCGAACTGGCTTTACTGGGGGCGGCAGGGAAACTGGATGCGTCGGCAACGCATTGTTTTATGCCAACGCTGGTTCGACGTCATTCCGTGGCGCAGCGGCAATCTGTGCTGCCCGTCACTAACTGATTTCATGACCCGATGTAACCGTTTTCAATCTGTGAGTGATTTCACAGTATATTAACATTGCGCTGACTATGATGTCAGCGTTTGTAAAGGCCGAATATGACATCACGGTGATTAATCACTTTTTGTATAGCAGTCAAGCCAAAAGCAAGCAATAAAGCGCACTCTGGAGCGTTATCGACCACGGAAGAGTAATTTTACTTAAGAATGAATTTCGTCGTGCAGTAACGTTTCTTTAACACTGCCCGCCGACTTTTTCCATACGAACTACCCTGCATAATAAAACCGGAGATACCATGAATAAGAAGGTGTTAACCCTGTCTGCTGTGATGGCAAGCATGTTATTCGGTGCCGCGGCGCACGCTGCTGATACCCGCATTGGTGTGACGATCTATAAGTATGACGATAACTTTATGTCCGTGGTCCGCAAAGCTATCGAAAAAGACGGCAAAGCAGCGCCGGATGTACAGCTACTGATGAACGACTCCCAGAACGACCAGTCCAAGCAGAACGACCAGATTGACGTCCTGCTGGCGAAGGGCGTTAAAGCGCTGGCGATCAACCTGGTTGACCCGGCGGCGGCAGGCACGGTCATTGAGAAAGCGCGCGGCCAGAATGTGCCTATCGTTTTCTTTAACAAAGAACCTTCCCGTAAGGCGCTGGACAGCTACGACAAAGCCTATTACGTGGGCACCGATTCGAAAGAGTCCGGTATCATTCAGGGTGATTTGATTGCCAAACACTGGGCGGCTAACCCGAACTGGGATCTGAACAAAGATGGTCAGGTTCAATTCGTGCTGCTGAAAGGCGAACCGGGACACCCGGATGCGGAAGCGCGTACCACCTACGTGATTAAAGAGCTGAACGACAAAGGGCTGAAAACCCAGCAGCTGCAGTTAGATACCGCGATGTGGGATACCGCACAGGCGAAAGACAAAATGGACGCGTGGCTTTCTGGCCCGAATGCTAACAAAATCGAAGTGGTTATCGCCAACAACGATGCGATGGCAATGGGTGCGGTTGAAGCACTGAAAGCGCACAACAAGAGCAGCATTCCGGTCTTCGGCGTTGATGCCCTGCCAGAAGCACTGGCGCTGGTAAAATCCGGCGCAATGGCCGGTACGGTTCTGAACGATGCTAACAACCAGGCGAAAGCCACATTCGATCTGGCGAAAAACCTGGCGGATGGTAAAGCCGCGGCGGAAGGCACGAACTGGAAAATTGAAAATAAAGTGGTTCGCGTGCCATATGTTGGCGTCGATAAAGAAAACCTCAGCGAATTTACCAACAAGTAATTTTATATTCTTTGGGCGCGCGTGAGTGCGCCCTTTATTGACGATTAAGACCATGGCTATTTCGCGTAAATAGCCATTAAAAACCAGCAGCCAGGTAAAACTATGGTCAGCGATAATAGAGAGTCGTCGGGCGAATTCTTGTTGGAAATGAGCCATATCAACAAGTCGTTTCCAGGCGTTAAGGCACTCGATAATGTTAATTTAAAGGTTCGCCCGCATTCAATCCATGCACTGATGGGTGAGAATGGCGCCGGAAAATCGACGTTATTAAAATGCCTGTTTGGGATCTATCAAAAGGATTCCGGTAGCATTATTTTTCAGGGCAAAGAGATCGATTTCCATTCGGCAAAAGAAGCGCTGGAAAATGGTATTTCGATGGTGCACCAGGAACTGAACCTGGTACTGCAACGCTCCGTGATGGATAACATGTGGCTGGGACGTTACCCGGCTAAAGGCGTGTTTGTCGATCAGGAAAAAATGTATCGCGACACCAAAGCGATTTTTGATGAACTGGATATCGATATCGACCCGCGCGCGCGCGTTGGCACGCTATCCGTTTCGCAAATGCAGATGATTGAAATCGCCAAAGCGTTTTCTTATAACGCTAAAATCGTCATTATGGATGAGCCGACATCGTCTCTGACCGAGAAAGAAGTCAATCACCTGTTTACGATTATTCGCAAGCTCAAAGATCGCGGTTGCGGCATCGTGTATATCTCTCACAAAATGGAAGAGATCTTCCAGTTATGTGATGAAATCACCGTTCTGCGTGATGGTCAGTGGATCGCCACCCAGCCGTTGGAAGGGCTGGATATGGATAAGATTATCGCCATGATGGTGGGCCGCTCGCTGAATCAGCGCTTCCCGGATCGTTCCAATACGCCGGGTGAGGTTATTCTGGACGTGCAGAATCTGACCTCGCTGCGTCAACCGTCTATCCGTGATGTATCGTTCCAGCTGCGTAAAGGTGAAATCCTGGGTATTGCCGGGCTGGTGGGGGCAAAACGTACCGACATCGTCGAAACGCTGTTTGGCGTGCGTGAAAAATCGTCCGGTACCATAACCCTGCACGGTAAAAAAATTAATAACCACAATGCCAATGAAGCCATCAATAACGGCTTCGCACTGGTGACTGAAGAGCGGCGCTCAACCGGTATTTACGCTTATCTGGATATCGGCTTTAATTCGCTGATCTCCAATATTAAAAATTATAAGAACAAAGTCGGCCTACTCGATAATTCCCGCATGAAGAGCGATACCCAATGGGTTATCGATTCCATGCGCGTGAAAACGCCGGGCCACCATACGCAAATTGGTTCACTCTCCGGCGGAAACCAGCAAAAGGTCATTATTGGCCGCTGGCTGTTAACCCAGCCTGAAATTTTAATGCTCGATGAACCGACACGCGGGATTGACGTCGGTGCGAAATTTGAAATTTATCAGCTGATTGCTGAGCTGGCCAAGAAAGATAAAGGGATCATTATTATCTCATCCGAAATGCCGGAACTGCTGGGCATTACCGATCGCATTCTGGTAATGAGCAACGGTCTGGTTGCCGGAATTGTAGACACAAAAACAACAACGCAAAACGAAATTCTCCGTCTTGCGTCATTGCACCTTTAAGATCAGGGGCTCGACATGAGTGCGTTAAATAAAAAAAGCTTTCTCACTTATCTGAAAGAGGGCGGTATTTACGTCGTTCTTTTAGTTCTGCTGGCCATTATTATTTTCCAGGATCCTACCTTCTTAAGCCTGCTGAACTTAAGTAACATCCTGACCCAGTCTTCTGTACGTATTATCATCGCGCTTGGGGTGGCGGGGTTGATTGTCACTCAGGGTACTGACCTGTCCGCTGGACGTCAGGTTGGGCTGGCAGCGGTGATTGCCGCGACGCTGCTCCAATCCGTGGATAACGCCAACAAGGTGTTCCCGGAAATGGCGACCATGCCGATTGCGCTGGTCATCTTGATTGTTTGCGCGATTGGGGCGATCATCGGCCTGATCAATGGCATTATTATTGCTTATCTGAACGTGACGCCGTTTATTACCACCCTGGGAACCATGATTATTGTGTACGGGATCAACTCCCTGTATTACGACTTTGTGGGCGCCTCGCCGATTTCTGGTTTTGATAGCGGCTTCTCCACTTTTGCGCAGGGCTTTATTGCGCTCGGCAGTTTCCGTCTCTCCTACATTACATTCTATGCGTTGATTGCCGTAGCGTTTGTCTGGGTGCTGTGGAACAAAACCCGCTTCGGTAAAAACATTTTCGCCATCGGCGGTAACCCGGAAGCGGCGAAAGTTTCCGGCGTGAACGTGGCGGTAAACCTGCTGGTTATCTATGCGCTGTCCGGTGTGTTCTACGCTTTCGGCGGTCTACTGGAAGCGGGGCGAATTGGTTCTGCGACCAACAACCTTGGCTTTATGTATGAGCTGGATGCTATTGCAGCCTGTGTTGTGGGTGGGGTTTCCTTCAGTGGCGGCGTGGGTACGGTGCTTGGTGTGGTCACTGGTGTGATTATCTTTACGGTTATCAACTATGGTCTGACCTATATCGGTGTTAACCCGTACTGGCAGTACATTATTAAAGGGGCAATTATTATCTTCGCCGTAGCGCTGGATTCACTGAAATACGCGCGTAAGAAATAAGTCAAGGATAACAAAAAGCCCGAAGCTGTCTGGCTTCGGGCTTTATTGTTTATGATTTACGCGCGCCCTGTCATGATGTGTTATTTTTTTACCGTACCGAGCAAATTAATCAGCCGACTGGGTGTTGTGGGCATTAAACCCATTTGTAAGCCAAAAGGCCTGAATACTTTATTGACCGTTGCTATCGAATTATTGATTTTATTATTCGCAGGCATTGTCATAATCTGTTCCGGTGTTACGTAATGCGTAATATTTTACACATTACGGTTTCTGCAATTTCAGCAACTGCTCCGGCGTCACTGCCGGGTAGCCCTGGGCATCTTCCGGCACTTCATGCTGTGTCGGAATCGGAATGAGCGGGCCTAAAAAGCGTGGTTCGCGTTTGAATACATACAGGTCAGCCAGCGCACCAAACCTTGCGCCAAATTCACGCAGGCGAACGTTCCACATATCCTTCGGCGAAGGCACAGCGTAGCACTGGGCCTGAATCCCCATATGCAGCGCGATAAACAGCGCGCGTTCGCAGTGGAAGCGTTGGGTGATGATAATAAAATCGTTGGTATCGAAGACTTTACGCGTACGAACGATGGAATCAAGCGTACGGAAACCGGCGTAGTCGAGCACGATATCCGCCGGGTCGACGCCGGCGGCAATGAAATCTTTGCGCATGGTCATTGGCTCGTTATAGCTTTGCAGCGCGTTATCGCCGCTCAGCAGCAGATAATTCACCTTGCCGCTGTTATAAGCATTAAGCGCGCCCTGAATACGATAACGGTAATACTGATTAATGACGCCTTTGCGATAATACTTAGCGGTGCCTAATACCACACCGACCTGGCGGTATGGGAGATCCTGCAGATCGTCATAGATATACGGCGCGGTTTTCCAGCTCATCCACCGATCAAGACCTAACACGGTCAACAGCAGCAGGCCGAGCAGGACTAACAGGCTGTAAAACACGCGCTTCAACATAAAAGGCTCAATGATGGTGAAAAGGAGTCTTCAGGCTACTGTACCCGCCGCTTAAGAGCAAGAAACAGCGCGTTAATTGCAGGGAAATTCGCCAGTTGCGGGCTTTCGCCCGCACTGAATGATTAACCGAGAAGGACGCGGTCGATGTTCTGGCAGCCTAACGCTTTGAGCGTCGCCACTGTCGCATCCCACTGGATGAGCGGCGCATCGGCGCGTTCAGCAAGCATCGCGCGGGTAATGGCAGGATAATCATAGCCATGCAGGCTTAACAGATTCAGCGCACCCTGCAACGGCGGTAACGTTGGGTTGAAGGCCGCATTCTCAGCGTAGCTGCCGCTGAAAATCGTACCATCAGCCAGTTCAAGCGCCACGCCAGAAGGCGATTTGCTGTATGGGGTGTGGCTTTTATTCGCGGCTTTAATGGCAGCCTGAGTTAACGCATCGCCTTCCATTGGGTAACCGTGATCCTGCTCATCCATCAACAGCGTTTTGATGTCGAGATCTTTTGGCCCAAACGCGTCCGGCAAATAATCCTTCAGCGTATGCGGCGTACGGCCCGGCAGGTTGATGCGCAGCGCCAGCCCGCTGTTCAGTTCATTCATAAACTGACGGCAGTGACCGCAAGGGGTGTAGTTAACGGTGATCGCCGCAAGGGCTTTTTCACCGCGCAGCCAGGCGTGGCTGATGGCGCTTTGCTCGGCATGGACGGTTTGTTGCATGGTCGCGCCCAGAAATTCCATATTGCCGCCGAAATACCAGTTCCCGCTGACGCCGCGCGCAATAGCGCCAACGTTGAAGTGGGAAAGATCGGCGCGCGCGCAGGCGGCAGCCAGCGGCAGGAGCGCGAAGGCCAACGCGTCTTCGTCCAGTCCTGTCGCGCTACGCAGCGATGAGACCTGCCCGGCGCTCAGCATTGCGGAGAAGTGTGCATCAGCCAGCACAGGGGCGATGGCTGTTTGCAGGTCCGCAGGCAGTTGCGAAAAAGCAGATTGAAAACGTGGGTGCATGTCGTTGCCTCGTAACAGTGTAAGGGTAAACAGTGTACGTGCCGATCACGCTTAAATGAGTGATCTAAATCTCATTATTTATGCAACACATGCAATCGTTTTACAAAATGTGTGACTTGTCGCATTTTAGCCGACCACAGAGAGAATAATCGGGAACAGGAATGGGGCGACGAGCGAGGTAATAATCCCGCACAGCACCAGTGCCAGCGAACTGAACGCGCCTTCCTGATAATCGACTTCTGCACAACGGGCAGTACCGAGGGCGTGCGAAGCTGTCCCCATCGCCAGGCCACGCGCGGCTTTGGTATTAATGCGCATCAGGTTCAGCAGGGTATGGCCAAATACCGCGCCCAGGATCCCGACGAAAATCACGCAGACAGCGCTAATCGCTGGAATGCCGCCAATGCTGCCGCCAACCGCCATTGCAATCGGCGTCGTGACCGACTTCGGTAAAATAGAGGCGGCAATTTCAGGCGATGCGCCCATTAACAGCGCCACCGAGGTGCCGGTAATCATCGCGACCACGCTGCCGAAAAAGCAGATGGTGATAATCGATTTCCAGCGCGCGCGGATTTGGTGTAACTGTTCATACAGCGGGAAAGCAAGCGCCACGACCGCCGGTTGCAGCAGATCGTTCAGGACTTTGCTGCCCTGAAAATAGTGATCGTAAGGTGTACCTGTCAGTAGCAGGATGGGAATAATCACCACCATCGCCACCAGCAGCGGATTCAGTAGCGGGAATTTGACCCGTGCGGCCAGCCAGCGTGCGGCAAAAAAGACCGCCAGCGTCAGCGGCAACGACCACCAGATATAATGCATCATTCGTCAGTTCCTTTTTGACCAACCACTTTGCGTTCGCCATGAATAATGTGCGAACTCCAGCTCACCACCAGGAAAACGACGAGCGTACTGATCGCGCAGGAGACGACGATAGGGCCGAACTGTGCGCTCAACAGATCATAATACTGCATCACGCCAACGCCGATGGGCACGAACAGCAGCGCCATATAGCGGATGAGAATATAACAGCCCGGCAAAACCCACTTCGACGGCAGAATTTGCAGTGCCAGTAAAACGAACATAATTAGCATCCCGATAATACTGCCGGGGATGGTGATCGGTAGCAGCGAGGCGATAAAGATTCCCGCATATAAACAGGCGTATATCAGGACGAAAGCACGCAGGTATTGCCAGATAATATTCAGCGATTTGCTCATGTTGGTTACCCTTGATGGAACGCATTCATCATACAATTAAAGCCAGAAATGTGCTACTGATCACATCATGAATTGTGAGCATACCTGACATAGACAAGCGGAACATCAGGCATCTGACAGAAGCGGATGCGATAAATGATAAAGAAAACGACTCAGCGCCTGCGAGGGCTGATCGTTTTTTCTCCAGAATACGCCGACGCTGCCTTTTTGCTCAATTTTGGGCAGCGCGAGAATAGTGAGTTGCCCCTGTTGGGCGTAACGTTCAGCCAGTCGTAAAGAAAGAATAGAAATCATCTCGCTGCTTTGCAGCAGGTTGACGCTGACGTTCATTGAGGCGGATTCGATGGTGTTTTCCGGCAGCATCACGCCGTTATCTACGAGGGCGTTATCAATACTCTGGCGGATGGGCGTGCCGGTCGGCCAGACTATCCAGCGCCAGGGCTCCAGATCCTTCCAGCTTAGACGGTCGTAAGCGGCGAGAGGATGATCGGTGCGGGCAACAAAACAAACGGGTTCCGTATATAACACCTGGTAATTTAACGGCAGTTCCAGTGCTCGCCCACCAATTCGCCCGACCACCACATCCACTACGCCAGACTGCAAATCATGCAGCAACGGCGTCATTACTTTTTCTTCAATGTTCAGATGCAGGGAAGGCATCTCTTTGAGGAGCGGGAAAATCGCCTGCGAGACGCAATCGGTCGCGACCGGCGAGCAACCGATTTTCAGGCTACCGACCAGGCCACCCTGCTTAAACCGTTCCATCTCAAACTGCGAACGTTCGAGATCGTTGATTAACCGTTGCGCGTGCGCAAGCAGCAGCTTTCCCCCTTCCGAGGGACGTAATCCTTTGCTATGGCGTTCGAAAAGTGTGATCCCGACCTCTTCTTCGAACTGTGTCAGCCACTTGGAAAGGGCAGGCTGGGTGATGTGCATCATTTTCGCCACCTGCGTCAGATTGCACTGTTCGCCCAGCGCGACCAGCATTTGCAGGTGATGAAGCTTCAGTTTCTGCGTCCAGTTTGCCATTAGCAATAACCTCCAGGTTATGACGCTGCATGGAAAGCCATTGTACAACTCATTTCAATTACCACAAACTTGCTACATACAAACAACAAATACAACATCTACCCTACACACCTGAGGCATTTACCATGACTCAACGACGTGAACTACAAGCTCTGATTGATGCTGCCCCCATCGGCGCGCTCCAGTGGCGTGTCATTATCTGCTGTTTTCTGGTGGTGATGATGGATGGTTTTGACACGGCAGCGATTGGCTTTATCGCCCCCGATATCCGCGCACACTGGCAACTGACGGCAGCAGAACTGGCCCCACTATTTGGTGCTGGCCTGCTCGGTCTTACCGCCGGGGCCCTGCTTTGCGGGCCACTCTCCGATCGCTTTGGCCGTAAGCGCGTCATTGAGTGGTGCGTGGCGTTTTTCGGTATCCTCAGCCTGCTCTCCGCTTTTTCACCGGATCTGGAAACGCTGGTTATCTTGCGCTTCTTAACCGGGCTGGGCTTAGGCGGCGCAATGCCCAATACCATCACCATGACCTCCGAATACCTGCCAGCTCGTCGACGCGGCGCGCTGGTGACCCTGATGTTCTGCGGCTTCACGCTCGGCTCCGCCTTTGGCGGGATTGTTAGCGCGCAGCTGGTTGGCATGATCGGCTGGGCGGGTATTCTGGTACTCGGTGGTGTGCTGCCGATGATCCTGTTCTTCTACTTACTGGTTGCGCTGCCGGAATCTCCCCGCTGGATGGTGCGCCGTCAGCGACCTCAGGCGCACATCGCGCGGCTGGTCAGTGAGATGACCCAGGCGCGCCATGACGACACCATCTTCTGGCTCGATGAACCGACGTCGGTAAACAAAGGTAGCATCGGCCAGCTTTTCGCCGGACGCCAGCTCGCTATCACACTGATGCTGTGGGTGGTGTTCTTTATGAGCCTGCTGATTATCTATTTGCTCTCAAGCTGGATGCCGACGCTGCTTAACCATCGTGGCATCGACCTGCAACACGCGTCATGGGTGACGGCGGCGTTCCAGATTGGCGGCACAATGGGCGCGATTCTGCTCGGCGTATTAATGGATAAATTCAATCCCTTCCGGGTACTGGCAGTGAGCTACGCGCTGGGTGCGGTGTGCATCGTGATGATTGGCCTCAGTGAAAACGGCCTCTGGCTGATGGCGCTGGCGATTTTCGGCACCGGAATTGGGATCAGCGGCTCGCAGGTTGGCCTGAATGCCTTAACCGCCATGCTCTACCCAACCCAAAGCCGCGCGACAGGCGTGAGCTGGGCAAACGCGATTGGTCGCTGTGGTGCCATTGTCGGCTCGGTTTCCGGCGGGGTAATGATGGCGCTGAATTTCTCTTTCGACACTCTGTTTTACGTGATTGCCGTCCCGGCAGCCATCAGCGCCATCATGTTGACGCTGCTTACCCTGGCTGTTCGCCGGACGACAAGAGTACCCAACCCGCTGCCTGCTACAGGTGTGGTGAATAAATAAGGAGAATAACAATGAGCCAGTTAAATCCGGACGTCAAAAATGAACGGCAACAGTACTACCAGCACATTTCCGGGCAGAACCTGACCCCGCTGTGGGAATCGCTGCATCACCTGGTGCCGCAAACGCCAAACCCGACCTGCGCGCCTGCGCACTGGAGCTATCAGGAAATTCGCCCGCTGTTGCTGGAAAGTGGCAGCCTGATTGGTGCGAAAGAGGCGGTGCGCCGCGTGCTGGTGCTGGAAAACCCGGCTCTGCGCGGACAATCGTCGATTACCTCATCGCTGTACGCCGGTTTACAGTTAATTATGCCAGGTGAAGTCGCTCCGAGCCATCGCCATAACCAGTCGGCGTTGCGCTTTATCGTGGAAGGAAAAGGCGCATTTACCGCCGTCGATGGTGAACGCACTCAGATGCATCCGGGCGACTTTATCCTCACCCCGCAGTGGCGCTGGCACGACCACGGCAACCCGGGCGATGAGCCGGTGATTTGGCTGGATGGTTTGGATCTGCCGCTGGTGAATTACCTTGGTTGCGGCTTTGCCGAGGATTACCCGGAAGATCAGCAACCGGTTACCCGTAAAGAGGGCGACTACCTGCCGCGCTACGCCGCCAATATGCTGCCGCTGCGCCATCAAACCGGTAACTCATCACCGATTTTCAACTATCGCTATGACCGCAGCCGCGAAGCGTTGCATGACCTGACTCGTCTGGGCGATGCCGATGAGTGGGACGGTTACAAAATGCGCTATGTCAACCCGGTGACGGGCGGCTACCCGATGCCATCCATGGGCGCATTCCTGCAACTGCTGCCGAAGGGCTTCCGCTCCCGCCAGGCGCGTACTACTGACAGCACGATTTATCACGTGGTGGAAGGCAGTGGGCAGGTCACGATTGGCGATCAGACCTTCAGCTTTAAAGAAAAAGATGTCTTTGTCGTGCCGACCTGGCACAGCGTGTCGTTCGATGCGCAGGACGACACCGTGTTATTCAGTTTCTCGGATCGCCCCGTTCAGGAAGCGCTGGGCCTGTTCCGCGAAGCACGCTACTAATCAGGAGAAGAATAATGAGCAAGTATGTATTTGAACCCCAGGCCCCCGTTGCGATCCCGGTTGTTGGTAGTGATGAACAATTCCCGGTACGCCGCGTCTATTGCGTAGGCCGTAACTATGCCGCCCATGCCCGCGAAATGGGCTTTGATCCGGATCGCGAACCGCCATTCTTCTTCTGCAAACCCGCTGATGCCGTCGTTCCCGTTGCCGCAGGCGAAACGCTCAATCTGGCGTACCCGGCACAGACTGACAACTATCACTATGAAATTGAGCTGGTGGTGGCGATTGGCAAAAAAGGCAGTGATATTCCGCTGGAAAAGGCCCATGAATATGTCTGGGGCTATGCGACCGGCCTGGATATGACGCGCCGTGACCGTCAGATGGAGATGCGCCAGATGGGCCGTCCGTGGGAAATCGGTAAAGCGTTCGATAACTCTGCGCCCATTTCGCCGCTGCATAAAGCCGCTGACGTTTCCGGCGTCGATAACGCGCCAATCTGGTTGCAGGTGAACGGTGAAGATCACCAGCGTAGCGACATCAAACATCTTATCTGGTCAGTAGATGAAACCATCAGTTATCTGTCGGGCTTTTTCGAACTGCAACCCGGCGACCTGATTTTCACCGGCACGCCGGAAGGCGTTGGCGCGGTAGTGAAAGGCGACACGATTACCGGCAACGTGGATGGTTTAACGCCTATCGCCGTGAAGATTGTTTGAGGTGACGGATGAAGCTGTACAGTTTTTTCAATAGCTCGGCCTCCTATCGGGTGCGCATCGCGATGGCGCTCAAGGGAATCGATTATGACACCGTCGGCGTCAATATTCGTATCGGCCAGCAAAACGCGCTGGAGTACCGCAGGCTCAACCCGGTTGGGCTGGTGCCCGCGCTGGTGACGGACGATGGCGAATCACTGGGACAGTCGCTGGCGATTATTGACTGGCTGGACCGGCATTTCCCGCAAACCCCGCTGCTGCCGGACAACGATCCGGCGCGGATGCGGATTCTGGAAATCGTCTATGCCATTTGTTGCGATATCCACCCCATTAACAACATGCGCGTCCTGCGCTACCTGAGCGATGAGCTGAAGGTGAGCGAAGAGGATAAACAACGCTGGTATGCGCACTGGGTCCAGCAGGGGCTGAGCGCAGTGGAGCAACTGCTGCGCCACAGCCAGTCGGGGCAATTCTGCGTGGGCGATACGCCGACGCTGGCCGATTGCTGCTTAGTGCCGCAGTGGGCCAATGCGTTACGTATGGGTTGCGATCTTAGCGGGTATCCCCGCTGTAAAGCCGTGTATGAAGCCTGTTCCGCGCTGCCAGCGTTCGTCGCTGCCGCACCCGAGAACCAACAGGACAAAATCCCGGCATAATAAGGAGAGTTATCATGGCAAAAGTGACAAGTGCAATTATTGTCGGTGGCGGGATTGGCGGCGCGGCGACCGCGTTGTCTCTGGCGCGTCAGGGCATCAAAGTGATGCTGCTGGAAAGAGCGCATGAAATTGGTGAAATCGGCGCGGGCATTCAGCTCGGCCCGAACGCGTTTTCGGCACTGGATAGCCTGGGCGTGGGGGACGTTGCCCGCCAGCGTGCGGTATTTACCGACCATATCACGATGATGGACGCGGTGAACGGCGAAGAAGTGGTGCATATCGAAACCGGGCAGGCGTTCCGCGATCACTTCGGTGGCCCCTATGCGGTTATTCACCGTGTTGATATTCACGCGACCGTTTGGGAAGCGGCGATGGTGCATCCGTGTGTGGAATATCGCACCTCAACGCATGTGGTGGATATCCGCCAGACCGACCATGATGTCACCGTGTTTGATGACAAAGGCAATAGCTGGACGGCCGATGTTCTGATTGGTTGCGATGGCGTGAAATCCGTCGTGCGTCAGAGCCTGCTGGGGGACACTCCCCGAGTTACCGGGCATGTGGTGTATCGCGCGGTGATTGACTGCGACGATATGCCGGATGATTTACGCATCAACGCCCCGGTGTTGTGGGCGGGCCCGCATTGTCACCTGGTGCACTATCCGCTGCGTGGCGGCAAACAGTACAACCTGGTGGTCACCTTCCACAGCCGTGAAACGGAAGAGTGGGGCGTGAAGGACGGCAGTAAAGAAGAGGTGCTCTCTTACTTTAAAGGTATTCACCCGCGTCCACGCCAGATGCTCGACAAACCAACCTCGTGGCGTCGCTGGTCTACCGCTGACCGTGAGCCGGTGGAAAAATGGGGGAACGATCGCATTACCTTAGTGGGCGACGCGGCGCACCCGGTGGCGCAGTATATGGCGCAGGGAGCGTGTATGGCGCTGGAGGATGCGGTCACTATCGGCAAAGCGCTGGCGCAATGCGACGGCGATGCGGCAGAAGCTTTCGCGCTGTATGAGTCCGTGCGTATTCCACGCACTGCGCGCATTGTCTGGTCGACGCGCGAAATGGGGCGTATTTATCACGCCGCAGGCGTCGAGCGTCACGTGCGTAACCTGCTGTGGAAAGGCAAAACCCAGGCCGAGTTCTATCGCGCGATGGAGTGGCTCTACGGCTGGAAAGAAGATAACTGCCTGGAACCCCGCTAACAGGCTTTTAACCGATGAAAAGAGGCGCTAACATAGCGCCTCTTTTTTTACCGGGTATCAATATGCGTGTGTTACTGGCGCCGATGGAAGGCGTGCTCGATTCGCTGGTGCGTGAGCTGCTGACCGAAGTGAATGATTACGATCTCTGCGTGACCGAATTTTTGCGCGTGGTGGATAAACTGCTGCCGGTAAAATCGTTCCATAAACTGTGCCCGGAACTGAACAACCACAGTCGCACACCGAGCGGTACGCTGGTGCGCATTCAGCTTCTCGGCCAGTATCCCGAATGGCTGGCCGAAAACGCCGCCCGCGCGGTGGAACTGGGCTCATGGGGCGTAGATCTTAATTGCGGCTGTCCGTCCAAAATGGTTAACGGCAGCGGCGGTGGGGCGACGTTGCTAAAAGATCCTGAGCTTATCTATCGCGGCGCGAAAGCGATGCGTGAAGCGGTGCCAGCGGCGCTTCCCGTGACCGTTAAAGTGCGTCTGGGCTGGGACAGCGGCGCGCGCCAGTTCGAAATTGCCGATGCGGTGCAGCAGGCGGGCGCAACCGAGCTGGTCGTTCATGGTCGTACTAAAGAAGATGGCTACAAAGCTGAGCGCATTAACTGGCAGGCAATTGCAGATATTCGCCAGCGTCTGACTATTCCGGTTATCGCCAACGGCGAAATCTGGGACTGGGAGAGCGCGCAACAATGCCTGGCGGTGACCGGATGTGACGCGGTGATGATTGGCCGCGGGGCGCTGAACGTGCCGAACCTGAGCCGGGTCATTAAGTATAACGAACCGCGAATGCCGTGGCCGGACGTGGTGCGTCTGCTGCAAAAATATTGCCTGCTGGAAAAACAGGACGACACCGGGCTGTATCATCTGGCGCGCATCAAGCAGTGGCTGGGCTATCTGCGCAAAGAGTACGAGGAAGCCACAGAACTGTTTATGGCGGTGCGGGCGTTGCAGGACTCCGCGTCGGTGGCGCGCGAAATCCTGCGCTGGCGTTAAGCTTTTCGGGCGCTGAGAATAAAAATCATCGGGCGCTCTTTCTCTTCATCCAGTGCCGGGTTAGCGGCGATTTGCTCAGCCGTCGGCCCCCATTCATCCAGTGCTTCAATGATAAAACCGGCGGCAATTAACGCATTAATCCAGGTGGCGAGTTTGCGGTGCTGCTTCTTTACGCCATCGGCAAACCAGTTGCTGATGCGCTCGCCTTCCTGCTGATACTGGCTGACCGGCCAGTGCTTGCTTCCTTGATTATCCATCACCCATTGTTGATTCGCCGGCGCGGTGTAAACAGGATGCTCGGCGGAGAAAACCAGTTTACCGCCGGGTTTAAGCGCCTGATGCAGGGTGCGGAATAAACGGTCGATGTCTGTGAGATAGTGCAGGGCCAGCGAACTGTAGGCCAGATCGACGGAAGCAGCAGGCAGAACAAGCGTTTCCAGGTCAGCCCGCTGATAGGTAATGCGTTCACCGGATGTCATCTCCTGCGCTTTCGCGAGCATTTTCTGCGAAACATCCAGCCCCAGCACGTTTGCCGCGCCGTTGTCGCGCGCCCAGCGGCAGAACCAGCCGTAGCCGCACCCCAAATCTACAACGGTTTTGCCCTGAATTTCAGGCAGCATTGTTTGAATATCTGCCCACTCCGGCGCGCCGTCTAACCCTTTCACTGAGCGGTCAAGCGTGGCGTAACCGGCAAAAAAGTGCGGATCATCATAAATATTTTGCGTCATCAATAACCTCTGAAATATTCATATAATAAATAATTGTGCTAATATTAAAGGCTAAATTATATTAAGTCGCACGGTTTAATTCGATCTGAATCAAAAAATAAGCGCAGAAGTATTTCAAAATGTCGCTAACGTATTTATGAGGCGAATAAATAACGCGATATAATGATTTTTCATGGATGCCCCTTGCACACGGGTTACTAAAGCAAAGCCTCTGATTTTCTCTATTATTTGCGCCTCTTTTCAGACGCACGCAAATTCCATGAAACATTCTGCTAAAACGCTCGCGGTATTAAGCTTACCGCTACTCTTTACGCTTTGCGCCTGTGCGCCATCACATGAAACCGATGCGCGTCTGGCCAAAAAGGTACCCGTCTCGCATATTGATTCGTCACTGCCTGTGGCGCTGAAAAATGGCTGGCCGACATCCTCGTGGTGGCTCGATTATCATGACCCACAGCTTAACGCGCTGATTGAACGTGCGCTGCACGATGCGCCGGATATGGCTATCGCACAGCAGCGCATTGCACTTGCGGAAGCGCAGGCGAAAATGGCCGAAGCGAACGGCGGGCCGCAGGTGAATTTCTCCGCTGACCTGGAACGACAAAAAATGTCAGCCGAAGGGCTTATGGGGCCATTTGCATTTGATGATCCGGCCGCGGGAACCACGGGCCCGTGGTACACCAACGGCACGTTTGGTTTAACCGCGGGCTGGAATATCGACCTGTGGGGAAAAGATTCGGCGCAGGTGAGTGCGCGAATTGGCAAAGTTAAGGCTGACATTGCCGGGATGGCGCAAACTCGTCAACTGCTGGCGAGCAGCGTGGCGCGGCTGTACTGGCAGTGGCAAACGGAATCGGCAATTCGCCAGCAGCTTGAACAGATTCAGGAAGAACAAAATCTGATTGTCTCGGTGGATAAAAAACTTTATCAGGCGGGTATCACTAACTCGGTGGAAGGCGTTGAAAACGATATTAACGTCGGCAAAACCGGGCAGCAACTGGCGGAAATCGACGGCAATCTGAAAGAGATTGAAGCGCGGTTGATGGCGCTCACCAACGCGCAATCAACGGCGTTGCAGTTGAAGACGGTGGCGTTACCGACGGTAGTGGCACAATTGCCCGCGCAACTGGACTTCGAACTGCTCGCACGTCGCCCGGACTTACAGGAAGCGCGCTGGCTGGTGGAATCCACCCTGAGCGATGTCGATGCGGCGAAAGCGGCGTTTTACCCGGATATCAACATCATGGCGTTCCTGCAACAGGATGCCCTGCATCTGAGCGATCTTTTCCGCCACTCCGCACAGCAGATGGGCGTCACGGCAGGGTTAACGCTGCCCATCTTTGACAGCGGCAGGCTGAACGCAAATCTGGATATCGCCAGCGCGGAAAATAATTACTCCATCGCTAGCTACAACAAAGCGGTGGTTGAAGCCGTCAACCAGGTAGCGAAGTGCGCCAGCCAGATGGACACGCTGGCGACCAAAAATCAGCAGCAGATGAAGGTGCTGCGTGATGCCGGGCGCGTGGCGACGCTCGCGCAGGCGCGGCTGAAGGTGGGCATTATTTCCAGTGCGCAGTACAGCCACGCGAAACTGCCCGCGCTGCATGAGCAGATTAACGCCCTGAAATTACAGGGCCAATGGCTGGATGCCTCCATCCAACTGACTTCTGCACTCGGTGGCGGGTATCAGGCGTTATGATTTATTCTCGCGGCGTTTGAACCACCAGCTCAATGCAAATACGATAGCGACGGCCAGAATTACCCAGATCCAATGTTTCAAATGGGTATCGAGGTTGTGCAGCCATGGTGCGATCACCTCACCACCCACATAGCCGAGGGTGGTGAAGATCAGTGCCCACAGCAGCGCGCCAACAATATTGAGCGGCAGAAAAAGTTTAGGCGGTATGCGGCTTGCACCGATCAACAGTGGGCCGATGATACGAAATCCATACATAAAACGGCTGCCAATGACGAAGAGGTAAGGGTGACGCTGGATCAGCCGTTGCGCTTTGCGGATTTTGGTATGCTGGCGCGAGTAACGCTTCAGCATACGCCCGCCAAAGTGGCGGCCCAGCAAATAGAGCACCTGATCGCCAATCATCCCGCCGAGCGCGACGGAAATCACCACCAGCGGAAAACGCAGTAACCCCTGATGCGCCGCCACGCCACCCAGCAGCGTCACCGTTTCGCCTTCCGCCATACTGCCCAGTACCAGCACGGCATAACCATATTGTGAAATCAGAGCCGGTATATCCATCGTTATCTTGGTTTCCTTTAAACATCTCCTTTAAGCATACACCCCTGAACCTATACCGGGGGCGACGTTATTTTTTGTCTGCTCAATAAATAATCTATTAGCGTGGATTATACTTACGTTACGTGGTACGAAGCCGTGTCGAGGAGGCGTTATGAACCATGTCTGGGGGCTGTTTTCCCATCCCGATCGGGAAATGCATGTTATTCGCAGTGAAAACGAAACCGTTTCACATCATTACACGCACCATGTTCTGTTGATGGCCGCGATTCCTGTTATCTGTGCATTTATAGGCACAACACAGCTGGGCTGGAATTTCGGCGATGGCAATGTGGTTAAACTGTCACCGGTAACCGGTTTAATCCTGGCCGTACTTTTCTATGGGGTCATGCTCGGGGGCGTCGCGGTGATGGGGCGCGTAATCTGGTGGATGGCGCGTAACTATCCGGAGCGTCCGTCGCTCAAGCGCTGTATGGTGTTTGCCGGCTATGTGGCAACGCCGATGTTCCTGAGCGGTATCGTGGCGCTCTATCCGTTGGTCTGGCTCTGTGCGCTGATCGGTACCGTTGCACTGTTTTATACCGGTTATCTGCTTTATGTCGGTATTCCGACGTTCCTTAATATTGACCGGGAAGAGGGGCTGAGTTTTGCCAGCTCAACGCTGGCGATTGGCGTGCTGGTGCTGGAGGTGCTGCTGGCGATCACCGTCATTTTGTGGGGCTATGGTTACCGATTGTTCTGATCCGTTCTAATGCATTGCTGGTGTGAATTGTTTCGCGCCAGCAATGCAGCATTTATTCACTATTCTTTTCTGGTAGGTGCCTTGCGCTCCGCGCTATGATGATGTCCTCGCTGCGTTGCCTTAACGCGTGTGGCGTCCATATTCCATACAGTGCATAAATAACCACCAGAAAACACATCATGCAGAAATTTCGCGTTTCCCTGCTCAGCCTGGCGTTAATGCTGGCTGTGCCTTTTGCGCCTCAGGCGAGTGCTAAAACGGCAGCCACTGCCGCAGCCTCGCGCCCGGAAATTGCTTCCGGGAGCGCGATGATTGTCGATCTTGAAACCAATAAAGTGATCTACGCCAGTGAACCGGATCTGGTGCGCCCGATTGCTTCTATCACCAAAGTGATGACCGCGATGGTGGTGCTGGATGCACACCTGCCGCTTGATGAGATGCTGAGCGTCGATATCAGCCACACGCCGGAGATGAAAGGGGTCTACTCCCGCGTGCGACTGAACAGTAAAATCAGCCGTAAAAATATGCTGCTGCTGGCGCTGATGTCGTCGGAGAACCGTGCGGCGGCAAGCCTGGCGCATCATTACCCTGGCGGTTACGACGCCTTTATTCGCGCCATGAATGCGAAGGCTAAATCGTTGGGCATGACGCACACCCGCTATGTGGAACCGACCGGGCTGTCGATTCACAACGTGTCAACGGCGCGCGACCTGACCAAAATGCTGATTGCCACCAAACAGTACCCGCTGATTGGGCAGCTGAGCACCACGCGTGAAGATATGGCGACCTTTGCAAACCCGGCGTATACGCTGCCGTTCCGCAATACCAACCATCTGGTGTACCGCGATAACTGGAATATCCAGTTGACCAAAACCGGCTTCACCAATGCGGCGGGTCACTGCCTGGTGATGCGCACGGTGATGAATAAACGTCCGGTGGCGATGGTGGTGATGGATGCGTTTGGGAAATATACCCACTTCGCTGACGCCAGTCGTCTGCGTACCTGGGTGGAAACCGGTAAAGTGATGCCGGTTCCTGCGGCCGCGCTGAGCTATAAAAAGCAGAAAGAGTCGCAGATTGCAGGCAACCTGGCACACGGTAAAGTGACGACCCAGGAAGATTAAGGTTCTTTAGCTTCGGCATGGTAACGTTTATTCGGCCTACCAAAAGCCCCCCGTAGGCCGGATAAGCGCAGCGCATCCGGCGAAACCCAGCACCGAACCTACTACTCCGGCAGCGTCCAATCCCCATCATTGAGCGGGCGCTGCATGATCAACGTATCCCGCCAGTCCCCCAGTTTATAACCCACGCTGCGCAACTGCCCGGCAACCTCAAATCCCATTTTTTTATGCAGGTTAAGCGACCCCGGATTATTGTGCCCATCCCCAACCACCGCCAGCATCTGGCGCCACGGCCCCTGTTCGCAAATCTCAATCAACCGGCCCAGCAGCGCGCTGCCAATGCCGAGCCCGGTCATGGTGGTATCCAGATAAATCGACTCCTCCACCGTAAAACGATAAGCCGGGCGAGGGCGGTAAGGTGACGCATAGCAGTACCCAACCACCACGCCGCGATAAAGGGCAACCAGCCAGGGCAGACCGTGGTCATTGATCTTCTTCATGCGCTCGCGCATTTCTTCAATAGAGGGGGGCGTTTCTTCAAAGGAGGCCCGCCCGTTCAGCACGTGCCAGGCGTAGATAGCGGAAATGGCGTGGACGTCATCGGGCTGGGCTAAACGAATTTCAACATCAGTGGCAGTAGCGGATACGCGCGCGGACATACTCAGATTCCTTGTGAAAAAAATCGCCGGAGAAACGTTCCTCCGGCGTCATTCACTTACTCTAATACGGTGCGAACCTGAATAACAATCCGTCTCTCTTATTTCACGGAGGGCTCGTCGGTTGCGGGACAAACGGGATTATTCTGCGGCTTTCCTTCGCCCCAGTATTTCTGTTTACTGGTTTTACCGATGCCCGGGTTCATGCTGTTCGTCGGATCGTTTTCACGATAAAAACGTTTTAACGAGTCGGCGGCTTCGTACAGATGCCCAACGTTATGCTCCGCCGGATACTGCGCGCCGCGTTCGCGCAGCAGCACCAGCATTTTTTCTTTCAGCGCGTGGGCGTCCACGCCTTTTTTGACGATGTAATCCTGATGGAATACGTGGCACATAAAGTGGCCATAGTAGAGTTTATGCACCAGTTGGCTGTCGATTTCCGGCGGCAGATGCTCAAACCACTCGGTATCATTACGACGCAGGGCGATATCCAGCGCCAGAATATCCTCGACTTCATCGGCGTGAACCGCCTGATAACGAATGGCCGCGCCCGCCGCGGCAAAACGGTGCAGGAAGGCTTTGCTGCCCTCTTCAGCGGTACAGACAAAATAGCCGCCTTCTGCCTGTTTAAAGTATTCCGCCAGCCAGGCCTGCGCTTCTTCAATGCCGTCTCCCGCCATTTTCAGCAGCAGGTGATGCTCATATTTATCACGCCACTGTTTCATGCGCGCCGGGAGGTGTGCCGGGAAGACGTGGCCGACTTTCTGCATAAAACGGTCGGTAAAGTGCGGCTTAAACAGCGACACTTTTTCCAGCATCGCGTCGGTACGCCCTTTCAAAGTAAAGAAGAACGGCATTTTGTCGGTGCCGAGTTTGTCAATCATCAGAAAGGTGTCTTTGCCGTACTGCTCGGCGATATCGTAAATATCGCGATGCATATATTCCCCCGCCACCGGCAGGTTCTTGAATTCCGCCAGAATGTGGCGACGGATTTCGGTCAGCACGTCCGGCTGGTTGGTGCCGATATAAAACACCTGCTGACGTTTTTCCGCCGGGAAGGTGTCCAGACGCACGGCGAAAACGGCCAGTTTTCCGGCGCAGCCGGATGATTCGAACAGGCGTGCCGGGTCTGCGTTGTAGCGGGCAGGGGTGTCGGCTTCAACATCACGCACGCGAGTGACGTAATCGTGGTCGTGGGCGTGACGGCCATCGTGGCGCACGTCGCTGTCTTTTACCCGTTCATCGTCAAGTTTGCTGAGGATTTGCTCCGGTGTTTCGCCCAGATCAATGCCCAGGTGATTAACCAGTACCAGCTTGCCGTTCTCATCAATACGCGCAAACAGCGACATTTCGGTATACGCCGGGCCACGCTGCACCAGCGAACCGCCGGAGTTATTGCAGATCCCGCCGATAACCGATGCGCCAATGCAGGAAGAACCAATCACAGAGTGTGGCTCGCGTCCCAGCGGCTTAAGCGCTTTTTCCAGAGAATAGAGCGTGGTGCCCGGCCAGGCCAGTACCTGCTCGCCTTTATCGAGCAGATGCAGCTTATCAAGACGCAGGGTACTGATGATGACAATCTCGCGATCGTAATCATTGCCGCTCGGCGTTGAGCCTTCGGTCAGGCCGGTGTTCGCCGCCTGCATCAGAATGATTTTATCCGCGTTCACGCAGGCGTTGAGGACGCGCCACAGTTCCAGTAGGGAGCCGGGGAAGACAACGGCCAGTGCGTCACCGTGACCGGAGCGGAAGCCCTTGCGATAGCGGGCGGTTTTCGCCGGGTCAGTCAGCAGGTGGGCGTGACCGACCAGACGGGTGAGTTCGTTAATTAGCGCTTTATTATCAGTGGTGGCTTGTGCAGACATCATTCCACTCCTTGTGGTGAGACTAATTTGTCGTCCCTAAGAATAGCGCTTTGCAGATTTATTGGGAGTACGAATGTTTCGAAAATTCAGAGAATAACCTTCGCTTTCTGCTCCTCAGCCGTTTAGGCTTATGGCAAACTGCGGTTTTTCATCAACTTTCGCCGATTGACTGGCATGGAATAAAGAGACTGACAACATGAAATGGTTATGTTCTGTAGGCGTCGCCGTGAGCCTGGCGCTGCAACCCGCGCTGGCGGAAGATCTGTTCGGCAACCACCCGTTGACGCCCGAGGCGCGGGATGCGTTCGTTACCGGGTTGCTCAAAAAAATGACGGTTGATGAAAAAATCGGCCAGCTTCGTCTGATAAGCGTGGGGCCGGATAACCCGAAAGAGGCGATCCGCGACATGATTAAAGAGGGCCAGGTTGGCGCTATCTTTAACACCGTGACCCGCCAGGATATCCGCAAAATGCAGGATCAGGTGATGGAACTGAGCCGCCTGAAAATTCCTCTCTTCTTCGCCTACGACGTGCTGCATGGCCAGCGTACCGTATTCCCGATAAGCCTCGGCCTGGCGTCAAGTTTTAACCTTGATGCGGTGCGCACCGTTGGCCGTGTGTCTGCGTATGAAGCGGCGGACGACGGCCTGAACATGACCTGGGCGCCGATGGTTGATGTCTCGCGCGACCCGCGCTGGGGCCGTGCCTCGGAAGGTTTTGGTGAAGATACCTATTTGACCTCCATCATGGGCAAAACCATGGTGGAAGCGATGCAGGGCAAAAGCCCGGCGGATCGCTATTCGGTGATGACCAGCGTTAAACACTTCGCCGCTTACGGCGCGGTTGAGGGCGGGAAAGAGTACAACACCGTTGATATGAGCTCGCAGCGCCTGTTTAACGATTATATGCCGCCATACAAGGCGGGGCTGGATGCGGGCAGCGGCGCGGTAATGGTGGCGCTGAACTCGCTGAACGGCACACCTGCAACGTCAGATGCCTGGCTGCTCAAAGAGATCCTGCGTGATAAATGGGGCTTTAAGGGTATTACCGTTTCCGACCACGGCGCGATTAAAGAGCTGATTAAACACGGCACCGCTTCTGACCCGGAAGATGCGGTACGCGTGGCGCTGAAGTCCGGCATCAACATGAGTATGAGCGACGAATATTACAGCAAATATCTGCCAGGGCTGGTGAAATCTGGCAAGGTGACGATGGCGGAGCTGGATGATGCCACGCGTCATGTGCTGAACGTCAAATATGATATGGGATTGTTTAACGACCCGTACAGCCATCTTGGGCCGAAAGAGTCTGACCCACAGGACACCAATGCCGAAAGCCGTCTGCACCGTAAAGACGCACGTGAAGTCGCGCGCGAAAGTCTGGTATTGCTGAAAAACCGTCTCGAGACGCTGCCACTGAAAAAATCCGGCACCATTGCCGTGGTTGGCCCACTGGCCGACAGTAAGCGTGATGTGATGGGAAGCTGGTCGGCGGCGGGTGTGGCAGACCAGTCGGTGACCGTGCTCACCGGGATTAAAAACGCGCTGGGTGATAAGGGCAACGTGGTTTACGCCAAAGGCGCGAATGTCACCAACGATAAAGGTATTGTCGACTTCCTGAATTTGTATGAAGAGGCGGTGAAAGTTGACCCGCGTTCCCCGCAGGCGATGATTGATGAAGCGGTTGCCGCCGCGAAGCAATCTGATGTGGTGGTTGCCGTAGTGGGCGAAGCGCAGGGCATGGCGCATGAAGCTTCCAGCCGTACCAATATTGAAATCCCACAAAGTCAGCGCGACCTGATTGCCGCGCTGAAAGCCACCGGCAAACCGCTGGTGCTGGTGCTGATGAACGGGCGTCCGCTGGCGCTGGTAAAAGAAGATCAGCAGGCTGATGCGATTCTGGAAACCTGGTTCGCCGGCACCGAAGGCGGGAACGCTATTGCCGACGTGCTGTTTGGTGATTACAACCCGTCGGGTAAATTGCCGATGTCCTTCCCGCGCTCTGTCGGGCAGATCCCGGTTTACTACAGCCATCTCAACACCGGTCGTCCGTATAATGCGGATAAGCCAAACAAATACACCTCGCGCTATTTCGATGAAGCTAACGGCCCACTGTATCCGTTCGGCTATGGCCTGAGCTACACGACGTTCACGGTTTCTGACGTGAAAATGTCGGCCCCGTCAATGACGCGTGACGGTAAAGTCACCGCAAGTGTGGAGGTGACTAACAGCGGTAAGCGCGAAGGCGCGACGGTGATTCAGATGTACTTGCAGGACGTCACGGCGTCGATGAGTCGTCCGGTGAAACAGCTGAAAGGCTTTGAGAAAGTGACGCTGAAACCCGGTGAAACGCAGACCGTCAGCTTCCCGATTGATGTTGAAGCGCTGAAGTTCTGGAATCAGAGCATGAAATACGATGCGGAACCGGGCAAGTTCAACGTCTTTATTGGTGTCGATTCGGCGCGCGTGAAGCAGGGAGCGTTTGAGCTGAAGTAGGCCCTCACCCTAACCCTCTCCCGCAGGGAGAGGGAACCGATCGTGCCAATCTGATTGTTCTGTGCTGATTTTCCCCTCTCCCGCAGGGAGAGGGAACCGATCGTGCCAATCTGATTGTTCTGTGCTGGTTTTCCCCCTCTCCCACAGGGAGAGGGAACCGATCGTGCCAATCTGATTGTTCTGTGCTGGTTTTCCCCTCTCCCGCAGGGAGAGGGAACCGATCGTGCCAATCTGATTGTTCTGTGCTGGTTTTCCCCTCTCCCGCAGAGAGAGGGAACCGATCGTGCCAATCTGATTGTTCTGTGCTGGTTTTCCCCTCTCCCGCAGAGAGAGGGAACCGATCGTGCCAATCTGATTGTTCTGTGCTGGTTTTCCCCTCTCCCGCAGAGAGAGGGAACCGATCGTGCCAATCTGATTGTTCTGTGCTGGTTTTCCCCTCTCCCGCAGGGAGAGGGAACCGATCGTGCCAATCTGATTGTTCTGTGCTGGTTTTCCCCTCTCCCGGAGGGAGAGGGAACCGATCGTGCCAATCTGATTGTTCTGTGCTGGTTTTCCCCTCTCCCGGAGGGAGAGGGAACCGATCGTGCCAATCTGATTGTTCTGTGCTGGTTTTCCCCTCTCCCGCAGGGAGAGGGAACCGATCGTGCCAATCTGATTGTTCTGTTCTG
>QNRL01000001.1:0-914208 GCA_003315335.1 Pseudocitrobacter faecalis | reverse complement strand
GGAGAGGGAACCGATCGTGCCAATCTGATTGTTCTGTGCTGGTTTTCCCCTCTCCCGCAGGGAGAGGGAACCGATCGTGCCAATCTGATTGTTCTGTGCTGGTTTTCCCCTCTCCCGCAGGGAGAGGGAACCGATCGTGCCAATCTGATTGTTCTGTGCTGGTTTTCCCCTCTCCCGTAGGGAGAGGGAACCGATCGTGCCAATCTGATTGTTCTGTGCTGATTTTCCCCCTCTCCCGAAGGGAGAGGGAACCGATCGTGCCAATCTGATTGTTTTGTGCTGGTTTTCCCCCTCTCCCTGCGGGAGAGGGCCGGGGTGAGGGGCAAACCCACCGTACCAACCAAAAATCAACCCCCATCCCTCGTCAATTTCCCACTTCCGTGAACATCGTCACCTTCCTCAATAACATTTCGCCGTCACCCCCATTTTGCTCCCTCTTTTATTCTTCATCGCACAGGACAATGTGACCTTCAACGCATTTCCCTTTCCTCTGTAATGGCGATTTTGTGCGCACTATCAAAAGCTATTTATCCCCCGTCCGGTGGACGTGATGATTTTCACTATTACGTAAAAAAGCCTGGAAACAGCGCGCGAGCCAAGGGCGAAAACTTCGTTAAATGCGGCTATCGAAAATGACACAGGTAGCGCAATGAAACTCTCCCTCGAACAGGCCGGGCTTGATAACACCGGCACGCGTCCGGTTACGGCACAGTTGCAGCAAATGATTGATACCATTGCGGCGGCAGGCGGCGGTACGTTAACGCTCTCGCCTGGCATCTGGCTGACCGGCACGCTGGTACTTCCGTCCCATTTCACACTGCATCTCGACGCAGGCGCCTGTTTGCGCGCCAGCCCGAACGTGGAGGATTACCCGGCAGACCTGACGCAGTCTATGGCCGAGTTGTCGCATATGGCGCTGTTGTACGCCCGTAATCAGCAACAGATAACCCTCAGCGGAGAAGGGCGCGTTGAAGGCAATGCCGCGGCCTGGTTCGCGCCGCAGGCAGATGCGCAGGGCTATCGTCAGCCTGCCGCACAGCGCCCGCGTCTGCTGGTGCTGGAAGGGTGCGAGCAGGTGCGACTGTGCGATATCACCCTGGCGGATTCACCGATGTGGACCGCGCATCTGGTGAGCTGCAAACATATTTTCATTCACCGTTTAACCATTGATAACGACCTGGCGCTCTCTAATACCGACGCGCTGGATCTCGATAGCTGCCAGTTTGTTCATATCAGCGACAGCTACTTCAGCGCCGCTGATGACGGCATTTGCCTGAAAACCACCCGCAAAGCGCCCGCGTTGCAACAGCCTACCCGCCATGTAGTGGTGAACAACTGCATCATTCGCTCAAAAAGCTGCGCCATCAAAGTGGGCACCGAAACGGCGGCGGATATCAGCCACATCATCGTCAGCAACTGCACCATTTTTGAGTCCAATCGCGGCATCGGCCTGGTGTCGCGCGACGGCGGCGAGTTCAGCCAGATGAGCTTCAGCAACATTCTGTTTGATTGCCGTCACGGTCATCCGTGCCACTGGGGGAAAGCCGATCCGGTGTATCTCTCCGCGCGTCGTCGCGATCCGCAGGTGGCCGCCGGGCAGATTCAGCACATCACTTTCAGCAATCTTTCCGGTATCAGCGAAGGGGCAATCAACCTGCACAGCGAAACCGCAGGTGATATTCACGACATCACCTTTAACGGTGTTCAGCTTCAGCAGGTACAGGGCGCTGCGCAGGAGCAGGGCTGCTATGACGTTCGTCCGCCGTGCAACCCGGCGAAACCGACCGGAATGGGGCTGGATAACGCCTATCTGGTGAACCCGGAAACCGGGCGTGCATGGGGCGTTGAGCCTTATCCTGGCGGGCTTCCGGCGCTGTATGCCGATGGCGTTATCGGGTTGGTGCTGCGCGAGTTCAACGCTGTGCGCCCGACGCCCCTGCCGGCGGGCTGGCATTGGCAGGACGTCGTGATAGTGAACGAAAAATAAGCATTCAGAGCGGCGGCACGGCTCTGGGGCCGCTATCGCCGGATGTCAGTTTAAGGGGATGGAAAAATGATAAAAAAAGTCAGGGAGATAAAACTCCATAACTATGTCTGTTACGGTCTCGCGGATGTAATTGGCTCCGGGGCCTTCACGCTGGTCAGCGCCTGGTTGCTGTTTTTCTTAACCACCTTCTGCGGCCTTACGCCGATTGAAGCCGGGTCGCTGTTTGCCGTGGCGCGTATTGTCGATGTGATTATGTGCCCGCTGATGGGCTACATTTCCGATAACTTCCACAAAACCTGGCTGGGCAGACGCTTTGGCCGTCGCCGCTTCTTCCTGCTGCTCAGTATTCCGCTGGTCTCGGTTTACAGCCTGCTGTGGGTGGAAGGTTTTAACTACTGGATGTACCTGCTGGTCTACATCCTGTTTGAAATCGTCTATTCGATGATTTTGATTCCGTACGACACGCTGTCGGCGGAGATGACCTCCGATTTCACCAAACGCTCGAAGCTCACCAGCGCCCGCATGTACATCGCGCAGTTTGCGGGCTTTACCGCCGCGTTTTTGCCGGGGCGTCTGATTGACTCTTTTGGTTCCGATTCGGCGGATTCCTTCTTCTACGCCGGGGCGATTTTCACCGTCTCCTTTATGGTGGTGCTGTTCTTCGTCTATTTCGGCACCTGGGAACGTTCAATCGAGGAAATTGAACTGAGCGAGCGCACCATTGAAACTACCGAGAAACTGCCGCTTTCCACGCGTATTTTCAATATCTACTACGACTTTGTTTCTACGTTAAAAATCAAAACATTCCGCTCTCACCTGGGCATGTATCTGGGCGGTTCCGTGGGGCAGGACATCTTCAACTCTGTCTTCACCTACTTTGTGGTGTTTGCGCTCTCCACCTCGTCGATTGTGGCTTCTAACTTGCTGAGCGCGATTAACGGCCTGCAATTCTTCGGCGTCGGCGTCGCCACCTGGCTGACCCTGCGCTACTCGCCGTCCCGCGCGTTTGCTACTCAGGCCAGCATGGCGCTGATTGCTTTTGGTTTGTTCTCCTTCACCTACCTGAGCGGCTCAACCAGCATGGTGTTGCTCTATCTGGCGGCGGGGATTGCGGGTCTGGCGCGCGGCGGTATCTACTCCATTCCATGGAATAACTACACCTTCGTGGCGGATGTGGATGAAATTCTCACCTGTAACCGCCGTGAAGGGATCTTTGCTGGCTTTATGAGCCTGCTGCGTAAAGCCTCTCAGGCGCTCTCAATCTTCCTGGTGGGTGTTGCGTTGCAGATGTCCGGCTTTGTCACCGGTCAGGCGAGCCAGCCGCAGTCGGCTATCAACATGATTCTTGCCATCATGATAATTCTGCCTGTGCTCCTCACTGCATGGGGTATTTGGTCTGCTGTCCAGTTCAAAGTAAATGGTCGAACCCATGCGATTCTCAACGAAGAAGTGGCGCGCCTGAAACAGGGCGGCAGCAAAGCGACGGTCACCGCCGAAACCAAAGAGGTTATCGAATCGTTGACCGGCCTGCCTTACGAGCAGTGCTGGGGAGATAACACCGTCGGCTGCGTTAACCGCAGCCTGATGAAAGCGAAAGAAAACGCGGTGCAACTGAAGAACGCGTAATCATTGACCCGCCCGGTGCCGCACGCGCCGGGCTTACTTTTTTGACTGGCATTTATGACTGAACATAGCGTGTACATTCAACAAGGCATCTGGGCGCGAATTGGCCTTCCTCGCCAATTGCTGTGGGGGTTTATTGGCGTCTTTTTGTTTATTACCGGCGCGACTGTCGAACAGAGCTGGCTGGCGTCGCTTTTACAACAGCGCGGCTTTGACGCGCGTGATATCAGTATGATGTCATCGGTCTTCGGCCTGTGCGTGGCGCTGGTCTCCTGGTTCTCCGGGATTGGTGCTGGCGTGCTGGGGATTCGTCGCCTCATGTGGGCGGCGACGCTGGTCTATTTTATTGGCTCAGTACCGTTTATTTTCTGGGCGCTGCCGCACGGAAACTATCCGCTGATGGTTGCCAGCTACGCGCTTCGCGGGGTGGCTTATCCGCTTTTTGCCTACTCGTTTCTGGTGTGGATTAACCAGTGCTGTGAAACGCGCATTCTGGGGCGTGCGGTTTCCTGGTTCTGGATTGCCTTTGGCGTGGGCATGACCATCGTCGCGCCGTGGTTCTCGGGCTTTATGATCCCGCGTAGCGGGGAAACCACCACCTTGCTGGTTGGCTTCGTTTTTGTGCTGGCGGGCAGCGGATGTGCGCTGGTGCTTAACCGTGCACAGCCCGAGCGCGAGTCAGATAGCAAAATCCTACCAGCGCTGGGTGAAGGGCTGATGGTGCTGGCGCGCGAGCCGAAAATGCGCCTGGCGGTACTGGTAAAAACCATCAATGATATCGGTAAATTCTCGCTGGTGATTTTGATGCCGGTTTACCTGCCGCGCTTCGGTTTCAGTATTCAGGCGTGGCTGACTATCTGGGGGCTGGTCAATGTGCTGAACATCTTTGCCGGATACTTCTTCGGTTGGCTGGGCGACACCATTGGTTGGCGCAAAACGGTAGTCTTTTTCTCCGGCACGCTGTGCGGCGCAGCGTCGCTGGCGGTGTGTTACGCCCCGGTACTGTTCGGCAATAGCGGTGTGGCGTTGTTTGCCGCGCTGGCTATTTACGCCATCGGGCTTGGCGCATTCGGCCCACTGAGCGCGCTGATCCCCGCGCTGCTGCCGGAAAACAAAGGTGCAGCGATTTCGTGCCTTAATTTAGGATCTGGCTTAAGCAACTTCGCCGGGCCGCTTATCGTCACGCTCTGCGTCGATCCGCTCGGCGTGGAAGGTACGCTGTGGGTGATCGCGATACTCTATTTCGCCGCCAGTGTGCTGGCGATACCGTTAAAAGTGCCACACGAAGATTGATCGACTACGCTTTTTCCTCAGGAACATGAAAATAATGAGGAATCAGTATGTCAGGT
Organism: Pseudocitrobacter faecalis; assembly: GCA_003315335.1. Classification (GTDB taxonomy): domain Bacteria; phylum Pseudomonadota; class Gammaproteobacteria; order Enterobacterales; family Enterobacteriaceae; genus Pseudocitrobacter; species Pseudocitrobacter faecalis. The sequence continues at coordinate 909,249 of QNRL01000001.1, read as the reverse complement.
ACAAAACGTTGGGCAGGTTCACTGGCACTTCTGGCAGCCGTGAGCCTGCCGCTTCAGGCCGCCTCTCCGGTAAAAGTCGGCTCAAAAATTGATACCGAAGGGGCGCTGCTCGGTAATATTATTTTGCAGGTACTGGAAAGCCACGACGTAAAAACAGTCAATAAAGTGCAGCTTGGCACGACGCCGGTGGTGCGCGGCGCTATCACTTCAGGCGAGCTGGATATTTACCCGGAATACACCGGCAACGGCGCGTTTTTCTTTAAAGATGAAAACGACGCGGCGTGGAAAAACGCCCGGCAGGGTTACGAAAAAGTCAAAAAGCTCGATGGTGAGAAAAATCATCTTATCTGGCTGACGCCTGCGCCTGCCAACAACACCTGGACCATTGCCGTGCGTCAGGATCTCGCGGAGAAAAATAAACTCTCTTCTCTGGACGACCTTAGCCGCTATCTGAAAACGGGCGGGAGCTTTAAGCTTGCGGCCTCCGCTGAGTTTATCGAACGCCCGGATGCGCTTCCTGCCTTTGAGAAAGCCTACGCGTTCAAACTTAACCAGCCGCAGTTGTTGTCGCTGGCGGGCGGTGATACCGCGGTAACGATTAAAGCCGCCGCCCAGCAAACGTCCGGCGTGAATGCGGCGATGGCCTACGGCACCGATGGCCCGGTGGCCGCGCTGGGATTAGTCACCCTGAGCGATCCGAAAGGCGTGCAGCCGATTTACGCTCCAGCGCCCGTGGTGCGCGAAGCGGTGCTGAAGGAATATCCGCAACTGGAAAACTGGTTGAAACCGGTATTCGAAAGCCTGGATGAGAAAACCCTTCAGCAGCTTAACGCCCGCATTGCGGTGGAGGGCGTCGATGCTAAGAAAGTGGCGGCGGACTACCTGAAAGAGAAGGGACTGGTGAAATAATATTTCAGGGCGTCATTAATGACGCCCTGAACGTTTACCCGCCAGTGGTCAGGTTTGCCTGATAACGTCGGTAGTTGCCGTCATCGGTAATCACATCATAAACCAGACGGCTTCCCGCGTTGAGGGTCGCAGGGCGCGTTATCTGTTCCTGAGCGTGAGGCGCAATCATCATACTGGTCGGTTTCTGCTGGCCGGGAAGGTGCAGCGATAAACTCATATACCAGGGTGAGGGATTTTCCACCCGCAACGTCTCTTCGCTAACGCGAAAGCGCAGCCCGCGTTCATCTTTTTCCTCAGGCGTCGGCAAGCCTGCCGGGCGAATGAAAATCTTCATGCGTAATCGCAGTGGCAAAATCACCTTTTGTCCTTCACGGCCACTTGCCGCGTTATCCGGGGCAATCTGATAAATATTGAGCCAGAAGAGTGTTTCCCTGTCCTCAGCCAGTCCCTGGCGAGAGGCGAGCATCAGTTTTAATGACCGAAGCTCGCCCGGGAGCATTTTAAAGACCGGTGGAATGACGACCACCGGCGTAGGGTTCACATCCGGCGTGCTGGCCGGATCGCCATCGTCTGCCCATACCTGAATGACCATTGGCATTGCCCCATCGTTAGACAGGTTTAACGTGCGAGCGACGTCGCGGGCGCTGAAAACGATCCGCGTACGATCAACGTTTACTGCGGCGCTCACCTGAGCCGAAAATGCCAGCAGTAACGCCACCTTACTGAAAACTGACCACCACTTGTAATTGCGCATTGACTGTTCCTGCGGTAACCGTTTGACCGCTGATGGCTTCAAGAGAGGCGGTGAAATCGCCGGTATACGTTGTCACGGTGTCTGATGAAACCAGCGTGGTGAGATCTTTGTAGGCGTACCAGCCTCGCGTGTTCCCGGTGCCCATACTGGATTGGTCTGGCAGCAGATTAAGCGCGGTGCCATTGCTGTTATAAATCTTAATGCCCACACCTGAGGCGACGCCGCTGCTGCCGTACTGGGTATCCAGCAACCATGTCAGGCCACCGCCGCTGGTCACCAGATTCAGCGTGCGCGCCGCAGCCACGGCGGCGGGCTGATTGACCAGAAAGCCCATGGCGACGTTTGCGGCGCTGGCGGTTGAGGCGCTGGTGCTTGAAATCGCGCCGGATTCACACTGCAGGCTGACAGTGAACGGCGCCTGGCTGGCGTTTCCGGCCTGCAACTGAGCGACACTCATCGTCGGTAGCAGTACGCGCGCGGGATAATCGCTGACCTGGCAAATCGCCCCACGTATATAGGTGACGCTGCCGTAGCTGCCCCATGCACCCGGCCAGCCGGTATACCAGCCTGAATAGTTGGAGAGACTGTCCGCGCCGTCGGCCAGCGATGGGGAGATACCTGGGCCTTTAAAGGCGATATAACCGCGTGGTTGGGTATAGGTATCCACATAACGATTTGCACTTTGATAGCCGTAAGTCGTTGAGGTGATTTTGAACATCTCATACAGCACGTTACTGAATGCGCTGGCTGGAATATAAATATAGGTTCCATCGCTGTACCAGTCGCTGGCGGTAAATTTACGCGACTTCCAGTAGCGGCTGTAGTATTCGCCGGTGGTGAGATTCGTCATGCGTACCGCGACGTTTTTCACATAGTCGTAGTAAGCTCCGTCCACTTCTGAGGTGGTATATTTCCCGGCATACGTCGCGTCGCCGTTGGTGGCGTAAAACTCATACAGACTGTCGGCATCCGCGACAGCGCAGCGAAACAGTATCTGATTCGCGGTATAGGGGCTATTGGTGGCGGCGGTCAAAAAGCTCCCCACGCCGCTGCCCAGCAGTGTGCCTGACGGCTGAAAGTTGCTGCCGCTGTTCAGGCTAATGACCGCTGGAAGACCTACGTTGCCGCTACAGGTATCGCAGGCGCCTGTCCAGCTTGCTGCCGTATAGCCTGCGCTTTTGGCGGCGTCAGAGAGCGAGCTTGTACTGGTCACGCGGGTGCAAGTAGCCCATAGCGAGGTGCAAAAGAGAATGCCAACGAGGATGCTCAGGAGTTGAAGCCAGGCGCGCATGATGTTATTCCTTCTCGCAGCGTTGATTTAAGGTGATTATCTGTTTCTCGTCATCGGCGGGAAGCTGATACGGTACGCGGCAGCGTTGATGAGCGTTCGCGCCCCAGCGCCCCAGCAGCGAGCCGGACGCCGCCGGAATTCGCGCGTAAATTTGCCCGCCCTGACCGACCATGCCTATCAGCGTCCCTTCACTATCCAGCACATCGGCCCCCATCGGTGGCAGAACGCCGTTGCCCGCATTAAGGTTTATCAACACCGCTTTTCCTTTTAGCGTGTTGAAGTTCACCCGCGCGATAGCGCCGGAATAGGGCACCACGCGCTGGCTGCCGCCGGTGAGCTCGGCATCTGCCGTCATTTGCTGTGTATCAAGGCTAACGTTATTGACACGATACGGTGCCAGTGAAGGCAGAATGGCGTAGCCGAAGCTATCGACGACCGCGCCCTGGCCGTTTTGTACGCGGGCACCCTGCGCGCCGTCCGCGTGGATAAGCGCAAAGGTATCGCTGGTGTAGGGCCCGAGCGTCACGCCGCCAGGATGCAGCACGATCGTGCCCGACGCGCCCAGCCCGGTCTGACGGTAGTTGCTTCCCTGGTCGTAATTGGCCCGCAGTGCGCCGATGCGGGTATTTTCCTGAACGCCCGCGCCGAAGGTCGCGGAACTGTCGGTGCTGCCATCGCGATAACGCTCATATCCGCCATACATGGACCAGGAGAAATCGCCGCCTTCCCCTGCAGAGCCGGTCATCGAGACGGTGGCGGAACGGCTTTGGCGCGTCTGGTTGTAGTTCATGGCAACAGAGGAACGGCTTCGCCCCCAGTCGAGTGGGATGGAAATATTCATCGAGACGGTGGTCTCGGTGTATTTTTGTCGGCTGCTGGCGTCATCGGGATCGTTCACGCTGCTATAAAAACGTCCGTAGTCCCACGACGTACGCTGACGTGCAACGTTGAAGCCGTAGCTGATAAGCTGCCACTGATTGCTGTAGCCCAGCTGTAACTGTGTAATACGCGACTGGTTATTGTAGTAATCCGCTGTGCTGGCACTCATGTTGAGCGTGCCAAAACCCCATAAGGGCTGGCTTACCGTCGCCGACAGTCGGTTGCGCTGATGCAACGTATCAGAGTAGTAATCTTCACCACTTTTGTTTTCCCGGCGAACGCCAAGGACATCCTGGAGATCGCGGAACCCGCTGGTGGAATAGCGGTACGCCGCCAGCACCAGATTCGTGCCGGATGAAAACGTTTTGCTGTAGCTTAACTCGCTGCGCCAGCCTTGCTGACGATCGCCATTTTCAACCTGCGCGTTTGACCAGGTGGCATTCATGCCAAATGCGCCGAGCTCGGTTGCCCACACGCCACCGGCCAGCCAGGCCTGATATTCTTTAGCGATACGCGCCCCGGCGTTGAGCGTAAAGTTATTATTGATGCCGTGCTGCAGCGTGACTTCAAAGAAATTGTTATTCACGCTGTAATACTGACGCACGCGTCCCATCGACAGCGAGTAGTGCCAGTTCCCGGGGCGAACCGAGTCGGGCACGGCAGAGTAGGGCACCGTGAAGGTCGACGTTTTGCCGTTGGCTTCCACCACTTCAACCTGGAGATCGCCCTGATTACGGGTGTTATAGAGATCGTTAATGACAAACGCCCCCGGAGGAACATTTGTTTCATAGATAGTTTTACCCAACTGACTGATGATTACCCGCGCGCTGCTGCCGGCAATACCGCGCACTTCTGGCGCATAACCGCGTTTGCCCTGCGGCCACATTCTTTCGTCGGTGGCGAGCTTAACCCCATTAAATGATAGGCTGCCGAACAGGCTGCTGTCGGTGTAGCTATCACCAAGCGTCATGATGCTCTCAAGTTGCTCGATCGGACGTTGAACCCAGGTACGTACGCTGTTATAGCGATAGGCGCTGCCGGTCTGATTATTATCGACATAGCGCAAATTGCCCTGGTGGCGCACTTGCCACAGGCCAAGGTTGGTGCCAGCGTTAATACCGCTCCATAAATATTGATAGCGGTAGTGGCTGTCGGTATTTTCATTAACCGTATAGCTGGTGTTATGGCGTAAAAATATCGCGGATGCGCCGCTATCCCACTCTTCGGGTGAGATATAACCGCGCGGATTGTGCACCAGTTCGGTCATGGGAATGGCGAGCTGTAGCCGTAAAGTCGATGACTCGAACTGCCAGCTACCGTCCGGCACCCAGACGGTAAACGGTTTGCAGGTTGTGGGCTCATCGTCTTCCGACACGGCTTTGAGCTGTGCGCTTTTCATCAATGAAGCGGTCAGACAGGGCTCCGGCGCACTGTCGGGGCCCTTGTCTGCAAATGTGACTTTGACACCTGTTTTCACCAGCGTGTTATTCACATACACATCCGCCAGGTAATTCCCTGGAGAAATATGTTGCTGATTAAACTGCCCGATATTTTGCCCATATGCAGATCCCTGAAACAGCGCGGGATCAAAATAGTAATCCTCAGCTTGCGCGGCACCCGCAACGATCAAGGCAATCAGCGATGTGAGCCGTTTTAAAGGGAAATCAGGGGTACGTAACATCGTAGTGCTCGCTTATCCTTGCGCCCTGGTCATTAATCGCCGTCAGAGTGACTTTTCCCCGGCTCTGCTGAGGTGCGCGTGTACCGTTTAGCCAAAATGTTTCACTGGAAAAGGGCGAGACCATATCCACGTTAACCGGGATTTTGCTGCCGCCTGCGTCGACGGTCATATTGGAAAGTGAAGCAAACCATGCCGACGTATTTTTTACCTGAATGCCTACGCCTTTACGGCTATCGCGTACGGCAGAAACATGCAGGCTTTTGGTAATATCTCCCGGCGCGGAGAGACCTTCCGGGCGGAAAAACAGCTTCACCCGGGTACGCAGCATAATCAGCATCTTGTTTTGCTTTTGATCGCCCGCCACGTTAGTCGGAGGAACCTGTAAGAAGTTGAACCAGTAGACGGATTCTCTGTCTTTCGGCAACGGTTTCGCGCCGCTATAGACGATGCGCACGATTTGCCCTGCTTTAGCCTGAATGCGGAAAACCGGCGGCGTTGATAAAAACGGTACCGCATGGCTATTTTGTGGATTGGCGTCGACATTACCTTCGTCAAACCACGTCTGCACAACGTAGGGGTAGGCGTCATTATTTTTGAGCTGAACATCCACGGAGGAAGACTTCGCGTTGTAAATAATACGGCTGCCCAGCATGGTGACGCTGGCGTGGGCCGTGGCAAGACCGCTCAGACTAAAGGCGACCAGCCACAGAAAACTGCGATGAAAGACGCGCATTGAAATCATGGATTCCTTCCGTCAAAAAAAGGCACAGCACGGGCTGTGCCCTGAAGAGAATTACTGGTAAGAGACGGCGTACTGCATGGTGGCTTCAACAGTACCCGCGGTCGCTTTGCCATTCGCGTAGTACTGCGCGGTATAGGTTGCGGACACTTCTTTTTCGCCTGCGGCTAACGTCAGGTCGCCGGTACCGGTGAATCCGTTCGTCAGGTTAATTTCGGTACCTTTGGTATCCAGAATTTGTACTTCAACGTTGGACGCGGTGCCGGTATTGCCCAGGTTACCGTTAGTGGTCACCTGATTGCCGACGAAGACGGTAGAGATCTTGGTGGCGTTTGTGGTGTCGCCGGTGCAGCCGGTAAGGCCGATATCAAAGGTTACCGGGCCCGCGGTATCACCACTGGCGCCCAGATCGGTGCTGCTTACCGTTGGCAGCAGAACAACGGGAGTGGCCTGGTTACCGTTAATCGCCACAGAACAGGTTTCGTCCGTGACTTCGCCCTGGAAAGTGATGGTGTTATCTGAAAGAGCCATTGCGTTGGCGGACACCAGAAGAGAGCCTGACAGCATAGCTAAGTAACATTTTTTTAACATGATGCGTTTCCTGTTAATCCTGAGTAGACCTGATTGCTTGTTCCATGGCTTCTGCGGGCAGCTTTAAACGCGGGTAAACGAGGTGTTGCAAACCAGCAGTAACATGTACGAAAAGGTTAAGATATTTCCTAGGCTCTGTAATCATTAACTATTAACAGGTGAATATTAAGATTAATATTCTGTTAATGATGCGGAATTATACGTAGGTGTGGTTTTATACGCTGAAATAACCGGCGGTAATGTTATCGGTTAGTAAAGGTGACTTAGGTAAAATCTGAAGTGATAATCACCAGAGAGGATCGAGATCGCATTTCTCTTGTCGAATCAAAAATGCAAAATTGATATAGAGCAAAAAAGGGCAGTCAGGCGCTGCCCATAGAAAAATTAGCGGTTGGGGGTGGGGGCGGGTTCGTTCAGACTCCAGCAAACCTCCGCTTTATTTTCACGAAGTGAGCCGCAAAGCATCATATATAGGCGAGAAAGATCGTTACTGTATACTCTGAAAGTATTGCTTTTGATAACCAATACATACTGGTCGCTACGACATTGCGGGTTTAATGATTGCGCGTAACTCAGAATGCCCTTTTTCAAACTTTCGGTATCGGTGTTGTTCGGTAGAGGGACGGAGACCAGTACATTACAGTTTCCCGCTTCGCCGATATAAATTTCCCGACGGTCTTCCGGGCGATTCTGATACCAGAAGGCGAGCGTCACGCAAAGCGCAAGAATTGCGCAAAAAAGCATTATGATGGAAAGGATCTGGATTTTCCCTGAAGAGGGGGGCGCTTTCGCCTCGATAGCCGGTGTAGTGGGAGAGTCACCCTGTTTACGCATTGAAATATCATTGAAAATTTCAATGGGAGGATTCGTCTCGGGTTCAGGAAGCAGTTCGACCCCGATCTGCTGATGGAGCATAAACCCCATCTTGGGTACGGTTGTGATGACCTCTTCTTCCAGCCCGAGGTTACGGAGTATTCGGCGCAGTTTGCTGATGCAATGGTTGAGGTTGTTATTACTGGAAACCATACCAAAGTCATCCCAGACTTTTTTAAATATTATCTCGCGGTTAATTACTTCCCCTTGATGGCATGTGAGTAGTAATAATAATCGCTTAGTTGGGTTGGATATTTGTACCGCATCGTCGGGAGTATCAGCCAGAAATAAGGTTCCAGAATCTGCGTCAAAGATGACCTGTTTGTTAAATAAAAATCTCATAGTCAGAACTCGTTAATGGTTTTTTCTTAATACAAAGAAGAATCATCTCCTTTTGGTGGTAAAACAGTGGAAAGTCTGGCTGTATATTTTAGATTGTAAAGTGTCTGGTTGATATCTTAAGTTCTGGTAAGTTCATTAGATAGACAAAAATATCACATATACAACATTTAATGGCGCTATTTACTGTTTATATGAAAAAATTAACATTTTTATGCGGTAAAAAAGAAAAGGTTAATCTGCATTACGGATGAAATAAGATATTTCTATCATCAGTAAGAGTTTGATTTTGAGGTTTTGTAAATTAATAAACCGCGAATTGGAGTGGAAAAGACATATTTTAACTGCTAGTTCGCCTATGGAATATTAAAATCGACCAGGTTAAATCTGAGAATGCGTATAAACTGAAAACTCATCATGAACAGAAGCGCGGGAGGCTGGTTTGACGGTAAAGGGAGAACATAAACATCACAGGGAGCGGTTCCTGAAAGAAAAGGTGTTGGTGACCCCCCACCAAAGGATGTGGCTGTTTCGATGATGAGACCGGGTTGCCACCATCGCGTGCAGTTTCTGCTTGTCCTGCTGATAACAGCGGCTATGCTGTTACCTTTCGTGAACTACGCGCCTAACCGGCTTGTTTCAGGGGAATCACTTACGTTGTGGCAGACCGGTGAGTTTCGCCCTCTGTGGCTGTTGGTGTTTCCGGTGCTGCTGATGGCCCTGAGTTTTATACCGGGGCGTGCTGCCATGGTTTCAAGTTTCGTGCTGGGGCAGGCACTCTTCACCCTGCTGGTGTGGGCCGCCGGAGAGGTGGCAAGCACTCTGGCGTCAACGGGAAGCGCCCTCGCGCGAACCTCACCCGGTAGCGGGCTCTGGTTATGGATGTTGCTGGCGTTACTTATCTGTAGCGACACTTTACGTCGGCTACGGCTCAGCACATTCTGGCGCTGGATTCTGCAAATCCAGATTTGGCTACTGCCGCTGCTGTTACTGTGGATGGGGAAACTTGATCAACTCTCTTTGTTAAAAGAGTACGCCAATCGCCAGGATGTATTTAATGACGCGCTTGCGCAGCATCTGGTGCTGCTTTTTGGCACGCTGTTGCCCGGGCTTTTGCTTGGCATTCCATTAGGCCTGTGGTGCTGGCGACACCCGGCTCGTCAGACCAACGTCTTTGCCGTCCTTAATGTGATTCAAACCATTCCCTCGGTAGCCTTGTTTGGCCTGCTTATTGCGCCGCTGGCGGGACTCGCACAACAGTTTCCCTGGCTTGCGCGTCTTGGCGTGGCGGGAACCGGCCTGACGCCTGCCATAATTGCGCTGGTGCTCTATGCGCTATTGCCGCTGGTACGCGGCGTAGTGGCAGGTATGCAGCAGGTGCCAGAGGATGTGCTGGAAAGCGCGCGGGCAATGGGCATGGGGCGCGGACAGCGCTTCTGGCAGGTTCAGCTTCCGCTGGCGTTACCGGTTTTACTGCGTAGCCTGCGGGTGGTGGCGGTACAAACGATAGGGATGGCCGTTGTGGCGGCATTGATTGGCGCGGGCGGCTTCGGCGCGCTGGTCTTCCAGGGGCTTCTCAGTAGCGCGCTGGATCTCGTGTTGCTGGGTGTCATTCCGGTGGTGGCGTTAGCGGTTATCACCGATGCGCTGTTTAGTTTATGCATCGCGTTAGTGAAAGGAGAGCAGGGTGATTGAGTTTCAGCAGGTCAGTAAATATTTTGGCGACCGGGCAGCGGTAAAAGATCTCACTCTGCATTTTAAAGAGGGCGCTTTCACGGTGCTGATTGGCACCTCCGGCTCCGGAAAATCGACCACCCTGAAGATGATCAATCGCCTGGAAAACCACGATAGCGGCACCATCCGTTTCGCCGGGGAAGATATTCGTCAGCAGCCGCTGTTGGCGTTGCGGCGGCGCATGGGGTACGCCATTCAGTCTATTGGTCTCTTCCCCCACTGGACGGTGGCGCAGAACATCGCCACTGTACCGCAGTTGTTGAAGTGGCCGAAAGCGCGTACTCAGGCACGCAGTGATGAACTGATGGCATTACTGGGGCTTGAACCCGAGCTACGCGATCGTTATCCGCATCAGCTTTCAGGCGGGCAGCAACAACGCGTCGGCGTGGCACGCGCGCTGGCGGCCGATCCGGAAGTATTGCTGATGGATGAACCTTTCGGCGCGCTGGATCCGGTGACACGTGGCGCTCTTCAGCAGGAGATGCGCCGCATTCACCAGTTACTGGGGCGCACGATTGTCCTGGTGACGCACGATATCGACGAAGCGTTGCGTCTGGCTGACCATTTGATTTTGATGGATAACGGGGAAGTGGTTCAACAGGGTACGCCGCTGGAGATGCTCACGCAGCCTGCCAATGCGTTTGTGCGCACCTTTTTCGGCCAAAGCGAGCTGGGCGTGCGCCTGCTTTCGCTGCGACAGGTAGGGGAGTATCAGCGTCGTGGTGAACGCGTTGTGGGTGAACCGCTGCATGTGTCCATGTCGCTGCGGGAAGCATTATCACAGTTTGTGGCACAGCGGCGTCTGGTGCTTCCTGTGATGAATGAAAACGGTGAGATTAGCGGTGCGCTGCACTTCGCCGATCTGTTGCGCGAGGAGGGCGACAGTGAGATTTCTGCGTGATCCGCTACTCTGGCTTGTGCTGTTTTTCGTTGCGCTCTTACTCGGCTTGCCGCACAGCGAGCCCTTTTTTCATGCGCTATTCCCGGAACAGTCACGCCCCCTTTATCAGCAGGAAAGCTTTGTCTCGTTGACGTTGGCGCATTTCTGGCTGGTGGGCGTCTCAAGCCTGGTGGCGATTGTTTTGGGCACTGGCGCAGGCATTGCGGTGACGCGTGACGCAGGCAAAGAGTTTCGCCCTCTGGTCGAGACCCTTGCCGCAATGGGGCAAACATTCCCGCCCGTTGCCGTACTGGCGATTGCCGTACCGGTGATGGGTTTTGGCCAGCAGCCGGCGGTGATTGCATTAATTCTCTATGGCGTTTTACCGATTCTTCAGGGAACGCTTGCCGGGCTGGCATCCGTACCCGCCGGGGTGAGTAGCGTCGCGCAAGGGATGGGAATGAGCAGCGTTCAGCGCCTGCTGAAAGTTGAACTCCCGCTGGCCGCGCCGGTGATGCTGGCAGGCATTCGCACGTCGGTCATTATTAATATCGGCACGGCGACAATCGCCTCGACCGTGGGCGCGAACACGCTGGGTACGCCGATTATCATCGGGTTAAGCGGTTTTAACACCGCCTATGTATTGCAGGGAGCGGTACTGGTGGCACTGGCGGCGGTCATCGTCGACCGCGGGTTTGAACGCCTGAGCCGCAGGCTTAGCCGATACCGCCGCGAACAATGAATGAGTATCCGGCGAGCATCACGCCGCCAATTCCGCTCACGGCCATAAACAGAAATAGCGCCACGACGGCAAGTTTAGCTGGCTTCATAGTGTGCTCCTTATGTTAATTAAAGGATTATACTGCGAAGCATGCTTGTTAATGAACCATTAATTTGTACACAAACGAATCGCGTAACCCTGTTCCTGCCAGCGCTGAATCTGTAAAGCCTGCTGCGGCGCGGAAACGGCCCCACACCACACCAGCAATGTCTGTTTTGGAAAGAGGTCTGGCTGCAGTTGCGGCAGTGAATGTGCCAGCACATCCACCCGCCAGCCCTGTTCGCAGGCGACCCACCCCTCCAGCCATAATGGCGTGATATCGTTAACGTTCCAGCCGACCACCAGCGCATCGTGGCCTGGTTTTTTCCGTGATGCGGCGAGGATAAGTGCAATAGTGTTGATCAGCACGCCATCCAGAATGCCCAACATGGCGCAGAACGTCGATTGCGAACCGGCCAGACGTTGGCGCAGAGGGGTAATGAGTTGATTCACCAGCGTGCGGGCGGGGTAGTGTCGCGTGCTCTCTTTCAGCCACTGGCGTAAACGGTCGATGCGACCACTTTGCAGATAGCGTAGCACTTCCTCCTGGCGCTCCCGCCAGTCCTGTTGCTGCTCCTTACTGCCTTCTATCAATAGCTTTTTGACTTTACTGACCTGAACGCCCGTATCCACCCAGCGTTTAATTTCGCGGATGCGTTCAATATCGGACTCGGTGAATAATCGGTGCCCGCCGTCGGTACGCTGGGGCTTTAGCAGATCATAACGACGCTGCCACGCGCGGAGCGTCACCGGGGTGATGTCACACAGTTGCGCCACCTCGCCAATCGTATACCACGCCATGATAACTCCCTGGATGAATATATCCTTTTAACTGTAGGTCGGGTTTTATTCCTTGCCCTGAAGTGATGGTTTTTTAGGCATAACTTCATCGCCAGACGTATTAAAAATGTGATTCTGGCCGCTATTTCACCATTATTTGCATAGCTTCAAAGAAAGTTATGTTCACTCGGTGTATGTTACGCAGCTTCATGGGTCTTGTGGTTTTCGGGTATGTACGAATTTGATCTGGTGTTGCTGCTGCTTCAGCAGATGTGCGTGTTTTTGGTTATTGCGTGGTTAATGAGTAAAACGCGCTTATTCATCCCGTTGATGCAAGTGACCGTGCGCCTGCCGCATAAACTCCTGTGCTACGTGACCTTCTCGATTTTCTGCATTCTCGGCACCTATTTTGGCCTGCATATCGAAGACTCCATCGCCAACACACGCGCCATTGGCGCGGTCATGGGCGGTCTGCTTGGCGGGCCGCTGGTCGGTGGTTTGGTGGGGTTAACCGGTGGTTTACATCGCTACTCAATGGGCGGCATGACAGCACTGAGCTGTATGATCTCCACCATCGTTGAAGGCCTGCTGGGTGGGCTGGTGCACAGCATGCTGGTGAAACGAGGCCGTCCGGATAAAGTTTTCAGCCCGTGGACCGCCGGGGCGATCACCTTCTTCGCCGAGCTGGTGCAGATGCTGATTATTCTGCTGATTGCGCGTCCGTTCCAGGATGCCTTTCACCTTGTGCAAAGCATTGCCGCGCCGATGATGGTGACCAATACCGTCGGGGCCGCGCTGTTTATGCGCATTCTGCTCGACAAGCGCGCGATGTTTGAAAAATATACATCGGCTTTTTCCGCCACCGCGCTGAAAGTGGCGGCGTCGACGGAAGGGATTTTGCGGCAAGGTTTTAATGAAGAGAACAGCATGAAGGTGGCGCAGGTGCTCATCCAGGAACTGGATATTGGCGCGGTGGCGATTACCGATCGTGAACGGCTGCTGGCCTTTACCGGCATTGGGGAGGATCACCATCTTCCCGGTAAGCCTATCTCTTCCAGTTATACCCAAAAAGCGATTGAAACCGGCGAGGTGGTGTATGCCGACGGCAATGAAGTGCCGTATCGCTGCTCGATTCATCCGCAGTGTAAGCTCGGCTCAACGCTGGTTATTCCGCTGCGCGGTGAGAACCAGCGCATTATTGGCACAATTAAACTCTATGAAGCCAAAAATCGCCTGTTCAGCTCGATCAACCGCACCCTGGGAGAGGGGATCGCGCAACTGCTGTCGGCGCAGATTCTGGCGGGCCAGTATGAGCGGCAAAAAGCACTGCTCACCCAGTCGGAAATTAAACTGCTGCACGCGCAGGTGAACCCGCACTTCCTGTTTAACGCGCTTAACACCCTGAAAGCGGTGATTCGCCGCGACAGCGAACAGGCTAGCCAACTGGTGCAGTATCTCTCAACCTTTTTCCGCAAGAATCTGAAACGCCCATCGGAAATCGTGACGCTCGCCGATGAAGTTGAGCATGTGAATGCGTATCTACAAATTGAGAAAGCGCGTTTCCAGGAAAATTTACAGGTTCAGTTGCATGTGCCCGACGAGCTGGCACATATACGGCTTCCGGCCTTCACGCTGCAACCGATTGTTGAGAATGCTATTAAGCACGGCACATCGCAGTTATTGAGCGTGGGTGAAATTCGTATCAACGCCAGCCGTGACGGTCAACATTTGCTGCTGGCGATTGAAGACAACGCCGGGCTGTATCAACCGAATGCGCAGGCCAGCGGGCTGGGTATGAGCCTCGTGGATAAGCGCCTGCGCACGCGTTTTGGTGATGACTGCGGGATCAACGTCGCCTGCGAACCCGATATTTTCACCCGTATTACCCTAAGGTTGCCTCTGGAGGAGAACGCATGATTAAAGTGCTGATTGTCGATGATGAACCGTTGGCGCGGGAGAATCTGCGGGTACTGTTACAGGCGCAGCCGGATGTCGAGATTGTCGGCGAGTGCGGTAACGCGGTGGAAGCGATTGGCGCGGTGCATAAGCTCCATCCGGACGTGCTGTTCCTTGATATCCAGATGCCACGTATCAGCGGGCTGGAGATGGTCGGTATGCTCGACCCGGAACATCGTCCCTATATTGTTTTCCTGACCGCGTTCGACGAGTACGCGGTTAAAGCTTTTGAAGAGCATGCCTTCGATTATCTTCTCAAGCCAATTGAAGAAAAACGGCTGGAGAAAACCCTCACGCGTTTGCGTCAGGAGCGGAATGCGCAGGATATCTCCGCCCTCACCGAGAATCAGGAAGCGCTCAAATTTATCCCCTGTTCCGGGCATAGCCGCATCTGGCTGTTGCAAATGGATGATGTGGCGTTTGTCAGTAGCCGAATGAGTGGGGTTTATGTCACTAATCACGAAGGGAAAGAAGGTTTCACTGAACTGACGTTAAGAACGCTGGAGCAGCGCACGCCGCTGCTGCGCTGTCATCGACAGTATCTTGTCAACATGGCGCATTTGCAGGAGATTCGCCTGGAGGACAACGGCCAGGCCGAACTGTTGCTGCGCAACGGGCAGACCGTACCGGTCAGCCGACGCTACTTAAAAAGCCTGAAAGAGGCGTTGGGCCTGTAAATCGTGTTAAACTAGCCGACCGCATTTTTCATTACCGAAGGCACTATGGTCAGTAACGATATTTTACGTAGCGTGCGCTACATCCTGAAAATGAACAATCAAGATCTGCTGCGTATTTTTGCGCTGGGCGACACCGTGGTCACCGCAGAGCAGCTGGCACCGTGGTTGCGCAAAGAAGATGAAGAAGGATTTGTACGTTGTCCGGATATTATGCTGTCCTGCTTCCTGAATGGGCTGATTTACGAAAAACGCGGCCGCGATGAATCTGCGCCCGCGCTGGCGGTTGAACGTCGCGTAAACAACAACATCATACTCAAAAAGCTGCGTATCGCTTTTTCCCTGAAAACGGATGATATCCTTGCCATTCTGACCGAGCAGAAATTCCGCGTCTCGATGCCGGAAATCACCGCGATGATGCGCGCGCCAGACCACAAAAACTTCCGCGAATGCGGTGACCAGTTCCTGCGTTATTTCCTGCGCGGCCTGGCGGTACGTGAGCACGCGGCGAAAAGCTAATGCATTTTTAGCCGGGGCAATGCTTCCCCGGCTTCATCATTACTGTTTCTTAAATCCCTGTTTTAAGACCATCTTCTCCGAAAGAATCATTGATAAATACTGCGCGTTGCAATCGGTCAATGATGTGCCCGGAAGTTTACACAGCTCGCTGATGCTGGCTTTGGTGTAATCAACGGTGATGTTCTCTGTAACATAATCGTCCTGGTAATTAATGGTCTCCGTCACACCGGCCGTGTTCTTATACGCATGACTGATCTGCTCAAAGCGCCGCTGTGCTTCTTCTTTGTTGCTCACGCCTGCGCTGGCGTAGGTCATTTTGTTATCGACATCCTGGCGCAGGACGACATCCCCTTTGTAGTAATAGGTCACTTTAATCTCAACACCGTTGACGGCATTAAAGAACGTGGCTTTTTCCTCTGGCGTGTTGCTGGCGGCAATGCTCTGGACATAGGTCTGCGGTTCTTTAGGTGTCTCTTTGTTATCGCAGCCCAGCAGGCTGCCCGCGAGGCAGAGGATAATCAGTGTGAGAGTAGGGCGAAGTTTGCGCATGAGAGTTCCTTTTGGCAAATGCAAACTATTATCATATAGCCAAAAAGAAAAAAGCATAGCTGCGAAGGGACATTTTCGGGATAGAAATAAAAAGCGCTGCCGGAGCAGCGCTTTATGCGGGAGGTTATTTCACCTGCTGACCTGGTTGTGCGCCACTATCCGGGCTTAACAGGAAGATATCTTTCCCGCCAGGGCCTGCGGCCATCACCATGCCTTCAGAGATGCCGAAACGCATTTTACGCGGGGCCAGGTTGGCGACCATAACCGTCAGGCGGCCAATCAGGGCTTCAGGTTCCGGATACGCAGAACGAATGCCGGAGAAGACATTGCGTTTCTCGCCGCCGAGATCCAGCGTCAGGCGCAGCAGTTTATCTGAGCCATCAACAAACTCCGCGTTTTCAATCAGCGCCACGCGCATATCCACTTTGGCGAAATCGTCAAAGGTGATGGTTTCCTGGATAGGATCGTCTGCCAGTGGGCCGGTGACCGGTGCGGCAGCGGCTTTCACTTCCTCTTTCGACGCTTCAACCAGCGCGTCAACCTGCTTGGTTTCGATGCGGTTGTAGAGCGCTTTAAACGGATTCACTTTATGCGACAGCAGCGGCTGGGCGATAGCATCCCACTCAAGCGTGGTATTGAGGAACGCTTCGGCACGTTCGGTCAGCGATGGCAGCACGGGTTTCAGCCAGGTCATCAGCACGCGGAACATGTTCAGGCCCATAGTGCAGATAGCCTGCAGGTCGGTATCGCGACCTTCCTGTTTCGCGACCACCCACGGCGCTTGTTCATCAACGTAGCGGTTAGCCACGTCAGCCAGCGCCATAATTTCACGAATCGCTTTACCGAACTCGCGGCTATCCCACGCTTCGCCAATCGCGGCAGCCGCGTCGGTGAAGGTTTTATACAGCTCAGGGTCAGCCAGTTCAGCAGACAGCACGCCATCGAAACGCTTGTTGATGAAACCTGCGTTACGCGATGCCAGGTTAACCACTTTGTTCACGATATCGGCGTTCACGCGCTGGATGAAGTCTTCCAGGTTGAGGTCAATATCATCAATGCGTGAAGAGAGCTTGGCGGTGTAGTAGTAGCGCAGGCTGTCCGCATCGAAGTGGTTCAGCCAGGTGCTGGCCTTAATGAAAGTCCCGCGCGATTTTGACATCTTCGCACCGTTGACCGTCACATAACCGTGCACGAACAGGTTGGTTGGCTTACGGAAGTGACTGCCTTCCAGCATGGCAGGCCAGAACAGGCTGTGGAAGTAGACGATATCTTTACCGATGAAATGATACAGCTCGGCGTCGGAATCTTTCTTCCAGTAATCATCAAAGCTTACGGTGTCACCGCGCTTATCACACAGGTTTTTGAAAGAGCCCATGTAGCCGATTGGCGCGTCCAGCCAGACGTAGAAATATTTGCCCGGTGCGTTCGGGATTTCAAAACCGAAGTACGGTGCATCACGGGAGATATCCCACTGTTGCAGGCCAGATTCAAACCACTCCTGCATTTTGTTCGCCACCTGCTCCTGCAGCGCGCCGCTGCGGGTCCACGCTTTGAGCATTTCGCTAAAGGAAGGCAGGTCAAAGAAAAAGTGCTCCGATTCACGCATCACCGGCGTCGCACCGGAAACCACCGATTTCGGCTCGATAAGCTCGGTCGGGCTGTAGGTCGCGCCGCACACTTCGCAGTTATCGCCGTACTGATCCGGCGATTTACATTTCGGGCAGGTGCCTTTCACAAAACGGTCCGGCAGGAACATGCCTTTTTCCGGATCGTAAAGCTGAGAGATGGTGCGGTTTTTGATAAAACCGTTCTCTTTCAGGCGACCGTAGATGAGCTCCGACAGCTCGCGGTTTTCATCGCTGTGCGTTGAATGGTAATTGTCGTAGCTAATGTTGAAGCCAGCAAAATCAGCCTGATGTTCCTGACTCATTTCGGCAATCATCTGCTCCGGGGTAATCCCGAGCTGCTGAGCTTTCAGCATAATCGGCGTGCCGTGTGCATCGTCCGCGCAGATGAAGTTTACCTGGTGGCCGCGCATTCGCTGGTAACGGACCCAGACATCAGCCTGGATATGCTCCAGCATGTGGCCGAGGTGGATTGAGCCGTTGGCGTACGGCAAAGCGCACGTTACCAGAATTTTCTTCGCGACTTGAGTCATAATGAACATTACTTCTTATGTAGTGAAAAGGGTTTTCGATATTACCAAAAGGGGCATTATTAAGTAAGCACAAACCTAAGTGTTTCAGGTAAACTTGTTCAACGAAGGTTTACTCACAAGAACAAAGGAGTCGGGATGAGTTCTCAATCCCAGGCCACATCCCCCGAGCGCCTGCGCGCGATGGTTGCCGGGACGCTGGCTAATTTTCAGCATCCTACATTGAAGCATAATCTCACCACGCTGAAGGCGCTGCACCATGTGGCGCTGCTGGATGGCACTGTGCACATTGAGCTGCAAATGCCGTTTGTCTGGAATAGCGCGTTTGAAGAGCTGAAAGAGCAATGCAGTGCTGACCTGCTGCGCATCACGGGTGCGAATGCAATCGACTGGAAACTGACCCATAACATCGCCACGCTGAAGCGCGTTAAAAATCAGCCGGGTGTGAATGGCGTGAAAAATATTATTGCCGTGAGTTCCGGTAAGGGCGGGGTAGGGAAATCGTCTACAGCCGTCAACCTGGCGCTGGCGCTGGCAGCGGAAGGGGCGAAAGTCGGCATTCTCGATGCTGACATCTACGGCCCGTCGATTCCGACCATGTTGGGTGCGGAAAATCAGCGTCCGACTTCACCAGACGGCACCCATATGGCGCCGATTATGGCCCACGGTCTGGCGACAAACTCGATTGGTTATCTGGTCACTGACGATAACGCGATGGTGTGGCGCGGCCCGATGGCCAGTAAAGCCCTGATGCAGATGCTACAGGAGACTTTATGGCCGGATCTCGATTATCTGGTGCTGGATATGCCGCCGGGCACCGGTGACATTCAGCTGACGCTGGCGCAAAACATTCCGGTCACCGGCGCGGTGGTGGTTACCACCCCGCAGGACATCGCGCTTATCGACGCCAAAAAAGGCATCGTGATGTTTGAGAAAGTGGAAGTACCGGTGCTGGGCATTGTGGAAAACATGAGCATGCATATTTGCAGCCAGTGTGGTCACCACGAACCTATCTTTGGTACCGGCGGCGCAGAAAAACTGGCGGAGAAATATCATACCCAGTTGCTGGGTCAGATGCCGCTGCACATCAGCCTGCGTGAAGATCTGGATAAAGGCACCCCGACGGTGGTGAATCGCCCGGACAGTGAATTTACGCAAATTTATCGTCGACTGGCGGATTTAACCGCCGCCCAGCTTTACTGGCAGGGTGAAGTGATCCCCGGCGAAATTGCCTTCCGCGCGGTATAAGCGTTCAGGCGCATAACCCAGGCGGGTTATGCGCCTCTTTCATTAACGGTGATAGAAGATTTCGCCGTCGTAAACTTTACTGATTTTCCCGTCCGTGTCAGAAATCAGCACGTAGTTGCCGCCCATGTAAGTCCAGTGTGTTCCCGCGTCTGGCGCAGGCAGATTGCGCTGCTGCCACTGCTTGATGTTGTACTGGTCAGTACGGTACATCTCAGGAACGGTATCCCCGATGTTAAAGTGGGTGAAATCAGCGACAAACTCTTTCAGTTCATACTTCTGAATGCCCGTGCCTGGCGCGGCGAAGGCGGTTCCGGCGGCCATCAGGCCAGCCAGAAGCCATAATCTACATTTACCCATTCTTTCTCCAACGATAACCAGAATGCTTAAGGGTGTAGAGTCTGCCTTTTTCTCTTAAAATTAACAGGCAGATCGACGCTCTTTTGTATCACAGAATAGGTTTTTTAGTAAAAAATGTAACAGCGCCGCCTCAGAAGCCTTCCAGTACCAGTTTGCCCATGGTTTTCCCGGTCTCAAGCTGGCGATGCGCCTGGCGAATATTTTCCGCGTTAATCGCTCCTAATTTCTCGCCCAACGTGGTTTTGATCACACCCTCATCAATCAATGCGGCGACGCGAGTCAGCAACTGATGTTGAGCAATCATATCCGGCGTTTCAAACATCGAGCGGGTATACATAAATTCCCAGTGCAGTGAGATGCTTTTGGTTTTTAACGGGCGTGCATCCAGGGTTTCAGGATCGTCAATCAGCGCCAGTTTGCCCTGTGGGGCGAGGGCTTCAATCAGCTGCAAATAGTGTTTATCCGTGTGCGTCAGGCTGGCGACGTGCGTCACTGCCGGAATACCGATGCGAACAAGTTCATCAGCGATAGGTTTGCTATGGTCGATAACGTAATGTGCTCCGGCATCCGCGACCCATTTCTGCGTTTCCGGGCGCGATGCGGTGCCGATCACCGTCATTTTCGTAAGCTTGCGCGCCAGTTGAGTCAAAATGGAACCCACACCGCCCGCCGCACCAACAATCAGCAGCACGTCGCCTTCATTGCCATTTTCCTGAATGCCCAGGCGATCGAACAGCAGTTCCCACGCAGTAATGGAGGTTAACGGCAGGGCGGCGGCAGAAACGTTATCCAGCGAACGCGGCTTGAGGGCGACAATGCGCTCATCGACCAACTGGAACTCGCTGTTGCTGCCTGGACGGGTTAACGCGCCTGCGTACCAGACTTCGTCGCCCGCTTTAAACAGGGTGACCTTCTCGCCAACGGATTTCACCACACCGACAGCGTCCCAGCCCAGTACGCGCGGCGTATCGCCGCTAAAACCGGCACGCACTTTGGTGTCGACCGGGTTAACGGAGATGGCGTTGACTTCTACCAGCAAATCGTGGCCCGCCGCCACGGGAACGGGCAGGGTAATTTCTTCTAATGCTTCAATATTGCCGTGCGCGCCAGCCGCCTGAGTAATCGCAATCGCTTTCATAACCACCTCTGTGATGTTGGGTAAACTCTAAGAATGATATTATCTGGTGATATTTGCCGGAAAAATCCATTCGCGGCGACAGGACTTATCGTTGAGGAGTGAAAATGCTCAGGCTGGAAGATTTAACCCTGTTCGTGCGCGCAGCGGCGTTAAGCAGTTTCAGCGAAGCGGCGCGCGAGGCCGGTCTGCCGCCTGCGCAGGTGAGTTCCGCCATTAAGCGTCTTGAGACGGCGCTCAATATCCGTCTGTTCGCCCGCTCAACGCGCAGTCTGCGCTTGACGCCGGAGGGCGAAACCTGGCTGCCTTATGCTACGCAGATGCTGGAAACGATGCAGGCCGGGCTTCAGCAGATCCAAACGCCGGATGATGAAATTCGCGGTACGCTGCAAATTGCGGTGCCTTCTGATTTGGGGCGAAATCTGCTGCTCGGTATTTTCCGCCAGTTTCGACTGCGTCACCCGGCGCTTAAGCTGCGCATTCTTTTCTCAGACCAGGTGACGGATGTGTTTAAGGATCCGGTCGATGTGGCATTTCGCTACGGCACCAATGAGGACGCATCGTACGTTGCGCTGCCGATCGCACCGGATAATCGCCGTGTACTGGTCGCTTCGCCAGAGTGGATCGCCAGAAATGGTCAACCGGTAGCGCCTGCCGATTTAGGAAAGTGTGATGCGCTGACGTATGTGCTGCGAGGCCGATTGTTCGATCGCTGGACGCTCACTGCCGGGGGGGAAACCCACGAGGTGCAGGTCAATGGCACAATTATTAGTGATGATGCGGAAGTGATTCGCCGGTTGGCAATTGCCGGGGAAGGCATTGCCAATAAGTCCTGGCTCGACGTCAGTGAAGATGTCTTTCAGGGCCGCCTGAAACTGCTGCTGCCAGACTATGAAGGCGACTGCGTGCCGCTGAATATGATTTGCCCGCATCGCAAGCAGCTCTCGCCTGCGGTGCGGTTGTTGTATGAAGCGGTGAAGGAATGCTGTGAAGCGCTGGTGCAGCGCAGGGGTTAAACCAGCGTCATCAAAAAGAACCCGGCAGCGGTCATCAGGAGCGATCCCACCACGTGAGTTATCACGGAAATCATCGCCCACAGATAGTTGCCGTTTTGCAAAAGGGTGACGATCTCCGCCGAAAAAGTGGAAAAGGTCGTCATCCCGCCGCAAAGACCGGTGGTAATCAGTAACTTCCACGCCGGATCTAACTGCGGCTGGCGCAAAAAGAACGCCAGCGCCGCGCCAATAATAAAACCACCCACCAGATTAACCACCAGCGTGCCAGGTGGTAGGCTCGGGAAAAGGCTGTTCAGTTTCATCGACAACCACCAACGAATCACACACCCGATTGAGCCGCCCACTATAACGGCCAGTAATGAACGATACATCACGCGCGTAAATCCTTATGCTAAATGTTTGATCAGCACATCCACCGTCAAGTGGTTGATGTACTCAAGGGAGTGGGAGGCGAGCACGCCCAGCAAGCGATTGTGATGCCCGGCGATGACCAGATCGATACGGCGATGGCGGATACAGGATTCGACATCTTCAAAGCGACGGGTCGTGACTAACTCCAGCGTTTGTACCGGTAGGGAAACGGATTCCGCCAGCTCGCTCAACAGGGCTTTAGCCTGAATGACTTCCTGCGAAACCACGTCATCCATCAGGCTGTCAGAGACATAATTGAGGGCGCGATAATCGGTGCTGATATGCGCGATGGTTATCGTCATCGCGTTCTCCTGCGCCATTTTTGCGGCGTGATCAAGCAGGGGAATGCCATCAAGGCTGCTATTAATCAGCACCAGCGCATGGTGATAAACAGGCATAAAAAAACCTCGTCAGGTTGCGAGGTATGCGCGGGTCTTCAAACGACAGACAGCCTGACATACCTCCATGTTAAGAGGGTATACCAGGCGTCATCAGCCCCAGCAGGGCGGTTGGGAAAGGTGGAACGCCATCACCTTTGTGAATAATTGTGGGCCGATGATGGGGGGATTGCAAATGGTTTGTGCGGCTTGCTTCTGCCCGGTACTTGCCTACCTGTCGCGATAAACCAATTTGTTGTATTGATGATTCAGGGGCCCTTCCTTCGTGAAGGCTGAGAAAAACCCGTACATTACTCATTCATCACGACATGCAGCAATGTAAGAATGAACTTTCTTAAGGGCTCCACTGTTGCCAGATTAATTATCTAATGCTTCATGTTCATCTTGATCAGAAGAACATTATCACGACAGCAAACATTGGAAAGAGTGTTATTTGAATGAATTAAAAATCGTTTGCAACCCTTATTTGTTTTGTTGAATGGTATGAGTTCTTATTTCATCCATCTTAAACTTTAGATTGTTGTCTACTAACAGTAGCAATCTTTTTTTCAAAGGATAGTTCTTTACCTTGCTTAGGCGATAGAGGGTTATATACATTTTTATAACAATGAGCGGTTAAGTCTGAAATGAAAAGACCTGAGTCCGGTAGATACCGAATCCAGGCCTTGAAAGCCGCTTAACATTAACTGTCCAATTTATGGGCGCAGTCCGCCGTAAGAGGCTTGTTCATATGGCTTAGCTATCAACTGCTTCAACGTTATAATAGTAAGCTAGCGTAGCCAGGAAAGAGCAATCATCAAGATTCAATTGTCGCTTGTCGATCTCATTCCAATAGCTGTTTAAAGCGGCCTCATCACCTTGTGAGAGGTTTTTACCGTACTGACTACACAACGCCTCATTAGAGAGGGTAGAGGGGCGTGTAGAGCATCCAGAGAGCCCAAGCGCCACCACTACTACAGCAAAAAGAGATTTCATTAACTTACCTTACTGTAATTGATATTTTTTATTACCTTGCTCTACCTCTTGTTACCTCCTTTTGTATTATTTCCTTTAACTCAGTAACGTTATTAGCAAGAAGCTGAAAGCGATTTCCATAATCAGATTTGATGAATCTTCTAAATAAGAGGCTCTAAAAGAATTCTTCGTTAGAATCCGAAGCCAACACCCGCTCCCATAGCGAAATCGTTATTTGTCGTGGTACTTAAACCAGCCTTAATAACTGTGTTGCTACCTGCATGGAGAGAAGCACCAACACTTAATGCTGATTCGCTTTTAAAAGTGCCCACGCCAGCAGAGAACATCATTGTTTGTCCTGCTTCAACTTGAGGCATAGAAGCGATAGCAACCGCAGCGGCGCTACCTGAACGAGCTTCTTTTTTATTGCTATCAACTTCATCTTTCAAAGAGGAGAAATTATTATTAGCAGCAGAAAGTTTATTAAGCGCCTGGTGAACAGCTTTCAAATCAGCAGCGTTACTGGCGGTAGAAGTGCTGTTACGTTTAACAGTACTTTGAGTAGCTGAATCGACTTGCACTTTCGTAACGGTGGATGTTACGCCGTTAACTCCGTTCTTTCCATCACGCCCGTTAATTCCGGCTTTTCCATCTTTTCCGTTTAATCCAGTAGCGCCGGTTAAACCTTGTTTTCCTTGTGCGCCAGTATCGCCTTTATCACCTTTCGCACCATCTTTACCATTCATAGGTTTAGGGGCATTCTCAAGTGCCGTAAGACGCGAGTTATGTTGAGCGTCAACTTTATCAACGTTGGCTTGTGTGGCGTAATTTTGTTGGCTTGCCGACACCTGTTGAACCTGGTTTTGTAAGTCATGCTCTACACGTTGACGCTGTGCAATTTCATCACTGATAGCAACGTAGTTAGAAATAGATTGTTGATCAGCGCGATCAGCAACAACTTGTGCAGCATCAGCAGTATCTTTAGCTTGTGAAGCTTTGCTATCCACTGTATGGAGTGAGGTCGCTATTTGATTGTTATAAGCGTCCTGGTCTACTTTGTTGTCGTTAATCTGTTGAAAGGCAGCATTAGAGTTAGTATTTAAAGAGCTAATACGTGCATCTTGAATAGAGTCATAAGTTGTACCAGTAGCAGCGTTAGCAGAAAAAGAAAAAGCAGCAGTGATAACCACAGCGATAATAGATATTTTCATTGAATGAATCTCTTAAGTGAACTTTAAAACGTAATGGGTTTTATTACCATTGAATACGATATATAGAGACCTGCTACAAATGTGGCAAGGTATTGTTTTATATTAAATTAGTTAAGGTAGTTAAAAACCACCTTAACGACTTGATAACGATCGGATTTATTTTTTAATTATTTTATGATGTTTAAGCCACCATGAGCGCGGCCTTTGGTATGATTCCAGGAAGCGCTAACTACCCCCGTATCATCAAGGGCGATAGAAATAATATAACCACTACCTTTAACTTCATAAAAGTTAGGATTCTTACGGGTAATCTTTGCTGGTTCGTCCTGGATCATAGCCTTAGTGAAGCCATTACCCACACTAACGGCAATAGGAACATCCTTACCATCAATGTAATCATTTCCTGTGAACTTGATAGCGTGTAGACGATCTACGACACCAGGTGCGGCTACTTGCTCAGTAGTGTAACTTTCTTCTACTTGTGCAGTATGAGTAGCCTTAATATCATTTTCATGATGCGACTTAGCGACAACGCAACCACTAAGCACAACAGTAGAAACCAGAACAGCAGCAAAAACATATTTCATATTACCTAGCCTTTGTTTAAAGAGGCTTCATGAGCCTTGTTTATTTTGTAAACCTTATAAGTAGCGCCACCTACGAAATAAGCGATAATCAGTAACACAATAAGAACAACACATAAAATAATACGTTTCATAACAACCCCGATACATTCTAAAAAGTACCCTCACACGGAACAGGTTAAGAGGGTATTTGAACAATCCACAAGGGCGATCAATAAGGGTTTGCATCATCACGGCATTGATGATTAATTAACAAATTTATAACTTATTTCGATTCGTAAAATAAGTTCTGGATGCGCATAATTGCTTACCGAGAGTAACTAGTCAACACAATTAATCATGAATATTTTTCAATTGGCGGGTATGCGATTTTTCTAATAAACATAATAATTCAAGTTGTTAAGTAGTTAATGAGAATAACAATCAAATAGGCTGAAGTGACCCGGATTTAGACGTGCTCTTGCTGATGGCTTGCTTTTCTTACAGTGCCTAATAGTACATTCAGATATTAAATCTAACTTTCTATCGTTCTGAATGGCTCAGTGTCTTTAAAAACATGTTGTTATAAGTTCTACCGTGGGAGTTAAGTGATTATTTAATGTTAGCAGTATTAAGATATTTCACCGGGCTGTGAAAAATAATATCAATTTTAAGAAGGGCGAGAAGCTCTGGCCCCCATGGCTACCAATATTTACATCATGAGTTTTTGTGATACATTTTTAGAAGGACTCACTAACCTTTATGGGGTTAGCCAAAATATTTGCCTGCTTTAATGGGGTTCTTTGTATTGAAAATTCCGTGGACAGTCCTGCATGATTAAGCGTTTTCTCTTTCCCCACCTTTACCTTTGGTCTTTCTCACGTCACCACGCTTCACGAACACCATCACTCACGCTACCTTTAGATGGCGAAAATCAGTAGGGTTAAATCTTCTTTTTCTCCTGCCTGGACGAGAAAAAAAGATGAACGCAGATATAGGATTTTCTTGTCAAATCCAGCTGTTACCTATGCTCCAGATTCCTGATAAAATAAACGTAAATTTCCCTTGTAATGCCAGCGTAGGGAAGTCAGAGACCGTCAGGTCATTGCTTCTGGACGTTCTGGCAGGAGCAAACCATGCAAGCAGAGCCGCTTAGCCCCGCGCAAATCGCGCATTCGTTACATCTTTTTCGTCAACACGCCCCCCTTGTTCACTGCATGACTAACGATGTGGTGCAGACCTTTACCGCTAACGTACTGCTGGCGCTCGGCGCATCCCCCGCGATGGTGATTGATGCGCAGGAAGCCGCGCAGTTCTCTGCCATTGCCGATGCGTTATTGATAAACGTCGGCACGCTAACGCAGCCGCGCGCGCAGGCGATGAAAGCCGCCGCGTTGAGTGCGAACGCCGCAGGTAAACCCTGGACTCTCGACCCTGTCGCCGTGGGCGCGTTAACGCTACGTACCGAGTTTTGCCACGACCTGTTGACCTTAAAACCTGCCGCCATTCGGGGGAATGCCTCTGAAATTATGGCGCTGGCGGGAATGAGCGCGGGCGGGCGCGGCGTGGACACTACCGATACGGCCGCCGCTGCGCTACCTGCGGCGCAGGCGCTGGCGCGTCAGATCAATACCATTGTGGCGGTGACGGGCGAAGTGGATTACGTCACCGATGGACAACGCGTTGTCGCGGTAACGGGCGGCGATCTGCTGATGACCCGCGTGGTAGGCACCGGCTGCGCATTGTCGGCGGTGGTTGCGGCAAGCTGTGCGCTGCCGGGCGACAGGCTGGATAACGTTGCCTCAGCCTGCGCCTTTATGAAACTGGCGGGGGGGCGAGCGGCGCAGGATAACGGGTCGGGCAGTTTTGTCCCGGCATTTTTAGATGCGCTGTATGCACTGAATGGGGAGGCACTGGCATGAAACGGATTAATGCATTAACTATTGCGGGTACCGATCCAAGCGGTGGTGCGGGTATTCAGGCTGACCTGAAAACCTTCTCCGCCCTGGGCGCATACGGTTGTTCGGTGATCACCGCGCTGGTGGCGCAAAACACCCATGGCGTGCAGTCGGTCTATCGTATTGAACCGGATTTTGTCGCCGCGCAGCTGGATTCCGTGTTTAACGATGTGCGCATCGACACCACCAAAATCGGTATGCTGGCGGAAACGGACATTGTTGAAGCCGTGGCGGAACGATTACAGCGCCATCGGGTGGAAAATGTGGTGCTGGATACGGTCATGCTGGCGAAAAGCGGTGATGCGCTACTCTCGCCTTCGGCGGTGGAAACCCTGCGTAAACGCCTGCTTCCGCAAGTGTCATTAATTACGCCGAACTTGCCGGAAGCCGCGGCATTGCTGGATGCACCGCATGCGCGTAATGAGCGAGAAATGCTGGAGCAGGGGCGTGCGCTGTTGGCGATGGGCTGCGGCGCCGTTCTTATGAAAGGTGGTCATCTGGACGACGCGGAAAGCCCCGACTGGCTGTTTACCCGCGACGGCGAGCAGCGTTTTACCGCGCCGCGCGTCAATACCAAAAATACCCACGGCACCGGCTGTACATTATCAGCCGCGCTGGCGGCACTGCGCCCGCGCCATAGCAATTGGGGCGATACGGTGCTGGAAGCGAAAATCTGGCTTTCTGCCGCGCTGGCGCAAGCCGATACGCTGGAAGTTGGCAGCGGGATTGGCCCGGTACATCATTTTCACGCCTGGTGGTAATGGCGTAATAAACAGCCTGCTTTACGCATATGGCAGGCTTTACGGAGCATAAAGTATCCGCTATCAGCTTCTTAGGCCGCCATATCTTCAGCCTGCGTTTGCTCCGTTTTATCGGGAAAACCTGCGGGAGCCCACCACCTCATTCAATAGCATGGCGGAGAGTCTCAGCCCTAAGAATGGCTGGAGGAGTTGGCGTTGACCGACGATAGCAATCCCTCCGGTGGCAAGCCTTTGTACCAGAAAATAAAGCCAATCAGCACGTCACGGTTTATCCCCCAGGCGCTCAGGATTGCTCTGGGCTCTGTATCAATTGAGAACTTAAAAAAAGCGTTGCTGAAAATCCGGGAAACGGTGGAGTACGAGCGGTATCGTTAACGCTTATTGAATAATGAGGCGTTTTACAAAACGCTTCCTCACTTCACTATAGCCGTTGGTTTCATAAAACGTGTGTGCTCTGACTCGACTTTCACTGCTCGAAAGCTCAATTTGAGAACATCCCTTATCCAGAGCAATTTGCTCTGAAGCCATAAGAAGTAATTGTCCGATCCCTGCTCCCCGCGACGATTCATCTATAACCAGAGCTGAAATTAATGCCCACAAGCCATCTTCATGTATCGGCGTGATAAAATTCACTACAATAACACCCGAGATTTCCTTATCTGATTCCGCAACCAGGATGTTAATAGTAATATCCTGCTTATTAATGTGGTTTTCCAGGCGCTCAGCATCTGTTTGATAACCCAATTGGCAAAAAAGATTTTTAAGTGAGGGGATATCTTTTAATTGTGCAGCTCTGATTAAGACCATTGCCATAACCTTTTCAGAAGAGTTGAGTAAAAGTATCCGAATCCCGTTAAAGTTTCCAGCGCTGCTTATCGTCGTTTATTATTAACCCGCAAAAATTATTAATTCATTGAAATATAATATATTTAACGGGTGATGTCCCTGACGCAAGGGTTAAAAGGGATATAAGCAATATATCCCTAAAAATAGATTTACTCTTTTAGTCGTGCCGTGCACTATCCGCTAAAGACTGCAGATGACTACCCCATTAATGGCGTACCAGCGTCGCAAAGTAATACACCAGCGGCACTGCCAGAATCCATAAACCAAGAGGGATTTCCCGCCACTTCCCGGCAATGGTTTTAATCACCACATAAAACAGCAACCCGCCCGCGATACCTGTTCCGAAGCTGTTGGCGATAAGCGTGATCATCACCATCATCAACACCGGTAAACCGTCGGTGAAATTCGCCAAATCCACCTTACGCAGGCCGCTAAACATATTCAGACCAATCAGGATCAGCGCCGGGGCGGTGGCTTCCTTGGGGATCATCAGCGCAACGGGCGTAAACAGCAGCATCAGTAGGAACATCATGGCGGCGGCCAGCGCGGTCATGCCGGTTTTGCCGCCTGCTTCCGCCGAGGCTGAGGACTCAATCAGCGCTGTCGCGGCCGGAATGCCGACCCACGGGGCCAGCGCGGCGGCGATGGAGTCAACCATAAACGGGCGGTTGATGTGTGGCATATTGCCTTCTTCATCCAGCAGGCCCGCCTCCCCGCCGACGGCAAGCGTGGTGCCCATGGTTGAGAAAAACTCTGAGGCGAAGAAGACAAACAGATAGGGCAGGAAAGCGATATTCAATGCGCCAATGATATCCACCTGCGCAAACACCGGTGCTAACGAGTGGGGCAGGGCGATAAAGCTTGATGGCAGATGCGTGACGCCTGCCGGAATACCTACCAGCGTCGCACACAGAATTGCCCACAGGATAGCGCCAGGAATGCGCCGCGCCTGCAGGGCAATTGCCAGAAACAGCCCACACAGCGCCACCAGCGCGCCCGGCGAAAGAAAATCTCCCAGCATCAAGGCGTTATTTTTGGCGCTTGCCAGCACCAACCCGGCATTACGAAACCCGAGCAGGGCGACAAAAATCCCGATAGACGCCGTCAGCCCCAGTTTGATGGATTGCGGCACCGAGCGGGTGACCACTTCGCGCAGGCCAAAACGGGTAAGCAGGAAAAACAGCACGCCTGACCAGCAGGCAATCCCCAGCCCAATCGGCCAGCCAATTCCGGCGTTCCCGGCCAGCGAGACGCCGACTAATACCGAGCCGCCAATTCCCGGCCCAACAATAAACGGCAGATTGGCATAAAACGCCATCAGCAACGTGCCGACCACAAATACCAGGATTGTGCCAGTAGTCGCCGCGCCTTTATCCATCCCGCCCGCAGCCAGCAGTCCGGGGATCACCACCAGCAGATACGCGGCGGCGAGAAATCCCGTGATGCCCGCCAGACATTCGGTGCGTGCAGAGCTTCCGCGAGCGCGTAGGGAAAAACAACGTTCCAGCCAGCTCTCAGAGGCAGGCGTATTAAGGGAGTGGTCAGCCATTTAGTGGGTGCTCCTTTCCTGGTGCGAAGAGTGAATAAGCGGGTCGACAATCTGACGTGTTGCGCCATCGGTAAGCCCCAAATCCGTCAGATGCGGCCCGGCGTTACAGGCAAGACAGGTGCCTTCAATGGCCTTAAATACCCGGTACGGCGGCTGCCAGTCGGCAATGTCACCGCTACGTTCGCGCAGGTTGCGGAATGCGCTCGCCAGTTCAGGGGCTGGAAGGTCAGAGAGCATACCGGCGATCGGCATCGCCACGTGGGCGATGATCTCACCATGCTGAGCCAGCGCCATCCCGCCGCCGCTGGCAATCAGGGTATTGGCTGCCAGCGCCATCTCGCGCGGGCTGCGCCCCAGTACCACCAGGTTATGCGAATCGTGCGAGTAGCTGGTGGCGATCGCCCCCTGGAGTTCACCCCAGCCCTCCAGCAGGGCGATTTGCGGCCTGGCCTCGTGGCGACCATGGCGATGCTGTACCCAAATCAGACTGAACCCGGTTGGCAGCACGACGCGGCCCTCGCGGATTTGCACATCGACTTCACCCCATTCGGTAAAACGTGCGCCGCGAATATGTTTCAGCCGTGCGTTGCCATGTGTGATGTCAGCGATCCGAAGGGCGAAATCGTCCGGGCTGAGCGCTGAAAGATGCATGGTATCTGGCAGCGTAGGGTGGCTCGCCGCCGGCAGCGGTTCAATCATTGCGCCATCGCGGGCGATACGTTTCCCGGCAACATAGACCTGCTGAGGGGTAATGGTGTCCAGTGAATTCAGCACCACCAAATCCGCACGACGACCCGCGGCAATCAGCCCTAAATCATCGCGCTTGAGCCGCAGAGCGCCGTTGAACGTGGCGAAACGCAGCGCATCGACGGCGGGTAAGCCGTGCTCAATCAGCAGATTCAGCAGCGCCACGATACCGCCTTTTTCCAGCAACATATCCGGGGGCACATCATCGGTGCAGAGGGTGATCTGCGAGGAGAGATGCGGGAGCGTCTTCAGCGCGGCCACGATGTCCGGCAGCAGATAAGGATGCGAACCCCGAATTTCCAGCGTTAGCCCGGCGCGCAGTTTTTCCAGCGCATCTTCGGCGGAGGTGAGTTCATGATCCGACGTCACGCCCGCCGCGAGGTAAGCCTGTAACCCGGCCCCGTTTAGCCCACGTGCGTGGCCTTCAATCAGCTTACCGCTTTGTAAGCCGCAGCTAAGGATCTCCTGCATCCGCGTGCTGCCGTTCAGCACGCCGTGCATATCCATCACTTCCGCGACGCCACACACTTCCGGCCAGTTGAGCATGGTTTCCATTTCTGCGCCGGCGAAATCGGCGCCTGACATCTCCAGCCCCGGCGTGGAGGGCACGCTGGAGGGTGCGGCAATCATTACCTGCAAAGGAAGGTTGTGGCTGGCATCAATAGCAAAACGCACCCCTTCCACGCCCAGCACGTTCGCCAGTTCGTGCGGATCCCAGAATACTGCCGTTGTGCCCTGCGCCAGCACGATTTCCGCGTAACGGGCAGGAAGAAGATGAGAACTTTCGAGGTGGACGTGGGTGTCGATAAAACCTGGCGAGAGGTAAGTGCCTGGCAGCGAGTGCGTTTCTGATGCGTCGCTGCGGCTGCCGCGCGGATGCACGCTGGCAATCATTTCGCCGACGATACCCACATCCGCTTCGCGAATTTCGCCGGTGACCATATCCACAATGCTGGCATCGGTAAGCAGGAGATCGAAAGGCGCGTCGCCTTTTGCGGCGGCTATCGCCCGGCGGCGAAGGGAGTCAGTGGTAAGCATAGCTATCGTCCGGTCATTCAATATGGGCGCTACTTTACGAAGTGTGAAAGGTGATGGCAAACGTTTGCCTCGCTGAAAAAATTTATCACCTGATAAGAAAAGGTTATTCTGCGGCAAACCAACAATGCGAAACCCATCATGACTGAACCCTGGCAACGGCTTCCCGCACTCTCCCTAAAGCAGCTTCAGTATTTTGTTACCCTGGCCCGGTTGCGCCATTTCACCGATACCGCCAGTAAGCTCGCGATAAGCCAGCCTGCACTGAGCAGCGCGCTGCGGCAGATTGAAACGGTGTTGGGCGGAAAACTGGTCAACCGAACCGCCGCCGCCGTGACGCTGACGGAGCTGGGCGTTGCCATTCTTCCTCATGCCGAGCGGGTGCTGAACGTCGCCCAGCAGGCTTTCAGCGATATGCGGCAAATTGTTGAATCCGGCGGCGACGGCACCTTGCGGATTGGCCTGGTACCCTCGGTCAGTTCGCTGTTGTTCCCGACCGTGGCCGAACGGCTGGCGCAGGCATTTCCCCGGCTGAAGGTGGAGTTTCACGATCTCACTAACGATGCGTTAGTGACGCAGATCCTGAACGGGCAGCTGGATTTCGGCATTGGCGCGCTGGACAGTTCTGTTTCCCCGGCCTTACAGGTTTTCCCGGTGCTGGAGGATCCGTTTGTCGCCGTCCTGCATGTTGGCGATCCGCTTGCCCAATCGGCCCATCTTCCGTGGCAGCAACTTGCAGGCCGCGATGTGGCCGTCTTTTCCAAAGGCAATATTCAGCGGCTGGTGGGGGCGCTCGACGAGAGTCAGCGTCTGAAGCTGCATATTCGCTATCACGTCGATTACATTGAAACCCTGTACGGCCTGGTGCGCTCCAGGCTGGCGGCGGCGATTTTGCCGCAGCTTTACACCGCGCACCTCTGCGATCCGCAGCTAAAAGTGGTGCAGCTTCAGCAGCCGGAGCTTACACGAACGGTGGCATTGATGCGCAACGCCGCACCGCTGCCACCACAGGTCGAACAGGCTTTTACGTTGTTACAACGCGTCGTGCGGGATGAATAAACACCATTTCCTTGCCGGGAGTAGTCTTACGGCGTGACGCCACCTATACTGGCTCGGAGACCATTGCAGGGAAAGATAAATGGAACAATCACATACGCGGTTAATCGCACAAATTACTGAGCGTATTGCCGCAGCGGATAACACGCCGCTCTATCTGAAGTTCGCTGAAACGGTGAAAAATGCCGTACGCAGCGGAATACTTGAGCACGGCAATATTTTGCCGGGTGAACGTGACCTGAGCCAGTTAACGGGCGTGTCGCGTATCACGGTGCGCAAAGCGATGCAAACACTGGAAGATGAAGGCGTGGTGACGCGTGCGCGCGGTTATGGCACACAAATCAATAATATTTTTGAATATTCCCTGAAGGAAGCACGCGGATTTTCCCAGCAGGTCGTGTTACGGGGTAAAAAGCCAGATACCCTGTGGGTGAATAAACGGATTGTGCCTTGCCCGGAAGAGGTGGCGTCACAACTGGCTATTGCGTCAGGAAGCGAGGTTTTTCTGCTCAAACGCATTCGTTATGTGGATGAAGAGGCTGTATCCATTGAAGAGTCCTGGGTGCCCGCCCAGTTGATTCATGATGTGGATGAGATTGGCGTGTCCCTGTATGACTATTTTCGCAGCCAGCACATTTTTCCACAGCGCACGCGCTCAAGAGTCAGCGCCCGGATGCCGGATGCGGAATTCCAGTCGCACATTCGGATGGATGAAAAAATCCCGGTGTTGGTGATTAAACAGGTTGCGCTTGACCAGCAGCAGCGGCCGATTGAGTACAGCATCAGCCACTGCCGCAGTGATTTATATGTCTTTGTGTGCGAGGAGTAGTGCTTCGCGCGTGGGGCTACAGTCGCCGCCACGGTGACCGACCACCCAGGACGCGACCGCGTTTCCGAGCAATACGGATTCGCTGAGCGTCCAGCCAGAAGCAAGACCTGCCAGCGTACCGCCTGCGTGACTGTCGCCCGCGCCGATGGTGTCAACGACCGTCACAGGAAACGGTGCTGCCAGCCCCTGTTCCTGCGGGCTGAAATACCATGCTCCCTCTTTGTCATGACGCACAATAAGCGGTGTGCCAAACGTCGCCATCCATGCACGACCGAACTGCCGGGTTTCCGGCGGTAAATTAAAGCGTGCGGCGGCGATTTCGGCTTCCTGGCGATTCAGCGAAATAACAGGCTTGCAGGCCATGATGCGTGCCATCAGCGCATCAGGAATATCGGCAATGCGCGGGCCAAAATCGATAAATGGCGTGACGTCTTGCAGACTTTCAAGCCAACGGACAAGCAACTCGCCGCACGGCGACGCAAGCTGATAACCGGAAAGCGACACCAGG
This sequence comes from Pseudocitrobacter faecalis, assembly GCA_003315335.1. GTDB lineage: Bacteria > Pseudomonadota > Gammaproteobacteria > Enterobacterales > Enterobacteriaceae > Pseudocitrobacter > Pseudocitrobacter faecalis. Next base: position 874,544 of record QNRL01000001.1, on the reverse strand, counting down.
CTTTGCGGAGCGACGGACAACTGTCCCAGCCAGTCCGCATTCCACTGATTCTCGACGCCGCTGAACGACATAAATGTGCGCTCGCCATCCGGCTCGACCAGTGCCAGACACCAGCCGTTATCGCCCTGAACACCGTCAATGCAACTGACAAGCCCCTCACGGGCCAGACTGTTGCGGATGATCTCGGCCCAGACGCCCTGGCCAACAGGCAACGCGTTGTGAGCCTGCATACCGAGGCGTTTGAGCGCTACGGCAATATTCAACGCACAACCGCCAATATTGACGCTTTGCTGTTGCAGCTCGATATCGCAGCCGCGCCAGGGCAGGGCATAGGCGTCGGCAATTACGTCGATGACCGCGGCACCAACGACGGTTATTGGACGTCGATTACCTAAGGTGGTTAATCGCGACGCGACATTCATAACGCCTCCCGTTGCTCGCGATACTTCGCCAATGCGGTTGCGTAGCGGGAAAAATCGAGTTGATTGACGTCGTCGAGTTGCTTTTTCAGCACTGGATCAATGGCGGAAATGCCGCCCAGTGCCCCGCAAATCGCCGTTGCCATCGCCCCGATGGTATCTGTATCCCCCCCGAGGTTGGCGCATAAAATAGCACAACGGTTGGGGCAGCCCTGCGCCAGTTCGACCATTGCGATAGCGCAGGGCACGGATTCAATCGTACTGGTTCCTGCACCGACCACCTGATAAAGCTGCTCGCTGGCGGATTCTGTACCGCATGCATTGCGAACAATATCTAACGCCAGTTCCAGACGCGCGGCGAGTGAGGCGCTGAAGGTGGTTACGCGCTTTTCCTGTGCGTGACGAGCCACGGAAGGCAGTGAATCGACGATGGTCTGCCAGCGTTCGCCGTCGATTGCGCGGGAGATGGCCCAGGCCACCACTACCGCGCCAGCTACCGCAAGATCCGATTTATGCGTTGGGCTTGAGGCCAGCGCAACCTCATCAATAAAGTGGTCGAGATGGGCCGCGGGCAGCAGGCAACCCAGCGGCGAAACGCGCATCGCTGCGCCGTTCGTGACGCCATTGTTTTCCAGTGCGCTAACGGGTTTGCCATCGCGGATCGCATTTAGCGCAATTTTGGAGGTCGGGCCCAGTACGTTTTTGTTGAACGCATCGAAGCCTTCCGCCCAGGCCAGAATATTACGGCCAATAAGATCCGGGTCGATCTGCCCCTGGCGCTCAAGAATGGCGTCTGCGAGGCACAAAGCCATTGATGTATCGTCAGTGAATTCCGCGCGGTTAAAGTAGCAGGCGGCATTGTTTTCAGCCGGCCCCGGCAGGAAACGGTCGATCCAGCCGAAGTGAGCCTTCACGCGTGAGCGCGGCCAAAGCTCTGAAGGCATTCCCATCGCATCGCCCAATGCCTGGCCGTACAGCGCGCCAAGAATACGTTCTGTTTTCATTTTATTTCCCCTTGTGTCAGTGCAGCGTCGCGTGGGTCGTTTTGCACCTTAATAGCAGTGATCTCTTTATCCGACTCGCGAAAGAAAAGCATAAACAGCACAGCGATAACGGCAATCATGATAGCGCCGAAGCCCCACATGCCCGCCCAGTTGAAGGTCAACCCATTCACCGGCTCTTTATAAGCAAACATTTTTTCCATCATTACGCCGCCAATGCGGTAGCCGAGCAGGCTACCGAAGCCCTGGCAGCAGAGCGTGATAAGCCCTTGTGCCGCGGTTCGCATATGTACCGGCGCTTTTTTATCTACATAGATGTAGGCCGTTACATAGTAGAAATCGTAACTTACCCCATGTAGCAAAATACCGAGGAACAGCAGGGCATAAGTGAAGTATTGCTCTGCGCCACCGTAAACGAAGAATCCATAGCGGATTGCTGCGGTGATAAGACCAAGCAACAATACCTTTTTAATGCCAAAGCGTTTGGTGAAGAACGGCAGTGCCAGCATAAAGAAGATTTCGGAGAACTGGCCGAGCGTCATCCAGCCGGTGGCATTTTGCATGCCGACTTCGGTGAGATACCCGTTGGCAAAGATGTAGTAGAACGCCAGCGGCATCGCGAACAGGAACGAGCAGAAGAAAAAGACGAGGAAGTTTTTATCGCGCAGCAGGACTAACGCATCCAGCCCCAGCATGACTTTGAAGTCCAGTTTCCCCGTGCTTTTCGGTGGGGTGTCCGGCAGCATGAACGCGAAAATCCCCAGCAGCAGCGAGCTACCCGCCGTGATTAACAAAGGAATGTTTGTGGGTGAAATATCGTTATAGCCCATCATTTGCGGCAGGAAACCGCACACCAGTCCGGAGGCTATCCAGCCGATCGTGCCCATGACGCGAATGCGCGGGAAGTCACGTTCGACGTCCGGCACGTTGGCAAAGGCAATGCTGTTGGTGAGCGCAATGGTCGGCATATAGGTGAGCGAGTAGGCGAGTAGCAGCGGGAAAAAGCCGGCAAACGTGGTTTGCTGTGCGGCAAAATACATCAGCGCTGCACCAACGAACATCAGTAGGGCGAGAACTTTCTGTGCCGAGAAAAAACGGTCTGTCAGCGAGCCGACCAGAATCGGTGAGAGGATAGCTGCAATCGCGGTACAGGCATAAGACCAGCCAATTTCGCCCGCTGAAAATCCGCTCTTATTTAGCCACAGCCACAAGGGAACAAACCACGCGCCCCAGATAAACCACTCAATGAACATCATGAACGACAGCTTTACTGTAGTTTTCATCTTTAAATCCTTCATGACAGGTAAGGTACGTAGAGACCATACCATCATGTAATACCTTTTAAATACCTTTAAGGTGAAACTTTGACCGGTGTAACACTTTACCGTCCATGAATCGTGCCAGCAGATTGCGCTTAAAAATGCCCGGAGAATGGAAAATTCCCGTTTCCGCGACCAGACTTATTGCTGCCCAAAAATTCCGGGCAGGAAATTCACGCCGACACGACGTTGGCATTACGGGAGCATCGCCATGACTGATATTACGCAATTGCTTGGCAAAGACGCCGACAGCCTTTTACAGCATCGTTGTATGACCATTCCAGCCGACCAACTCTATCTGCCAGGTCACGATTACGTTGACCGGGTGATGATGGACAATAACCGTCCGCCTGCCGTGCTGCGAAACATGCAGACGCTTTATAATACCGGACGTCTGGCCGGAACCGGCTACTTATCGATTCTGCCCGTTGACCAGGGCGTAGAGCACTCTGCCGGTGCATCGTTTGCCGCTAACCCGCTCTATTTTGATCCGAAAAATATCGTTGAGCTGGCGATCGAAGCGGGCTGTAACTGCGTGGCATCCACCTATGGCGTGCTGGCATCTGTTTCGCGTCGTTACGCGCACCGCATTCCGTTCCTCGTCAAACTCAATCACAACGAAACCCTGAGCTACCCGAATACCTTCGACCAGACGCTGTATGCCAGCGTTGAACAGGCATTCAATCTGGGCGCGGTTGCCGTGGGCGCCACCATCTATTTCGGCTCTGAAGAGTCTCGTCGCCAGATTGAAGAGATCTCCGCCGCCTTTGAACGCGCGCATGAACTGGGGATGGTCACCGTGCTGTGGGCCTACCTGCGTAACCCGGCATTCAAGAAAGACGGTGTCGATTACCATGTCTCCGCTGACCTCACCGGGCAGGCAAACCATCTGGCCGCCACCATCGGCGCGGATATTGTGAAGCAGAAAATGGCCGAGAATAACGGCGGCTATAAAGCGGTGAACTTTGGCTATACGGACGATCGCGTCTACAGCAAACTCACCAGCGAGAATCCCATTGATCTGGTGCGCTACCAACTGGCGAACTGCTATATGGGACGCGCCGGGCTGATTAACTCCGGCGGTGCGGCAGGCGGTGAAACCGACCTTTCCGACGCGGTGCGTACAGCGGTTATCAATAAACGCGCGGGCGGTATGGGCCTGATTCTGGGGCGTAAAGCCTTCAAAAAATCAATGGCCGATGGCGTGCAGTTAATCAACGCGGTTCAGGATGTGTATCTGGATAGTAAAGTCACCATCGCATAATGACCTTTCCCGGCGAGTTTTTGCCTCGCTGGGTTTACCTTTTCTCGTCACGATCCCCCTCACATTTCTCTCTCCTTTTGTGAAAACAGTCACGTCCCCTCGTGCTTATGCCCAAAAAACAGTCAATCGTTAGCGGGATTTGTCCGAGGCAGGTCTCATATTTTGTGCTTAGATTATCCAGTGAAACGCTTTTTCAATTACTTAAAACCGGCTTGCCGGGAAGTGTAAGTCACAGGATTGTGGCATCCGCAATGCCCACTTTTTGTTGTACTAAGGACACATAATGAAAATTGAATCTGTAAACGTCACTGTATTTCAATACCCTACACGTCGGGTGTCCGACAGCGCAGGCCATTCGCACCCCGGAGCGGAAAGCCTGGCAAAAATGGCGATGCTCACGATTACTGCTGATGACGGCACTCAGGGCTTTTCGTTTGCCCCGCCGGAAGTGGTGCGCCCGTTTGTGGTGAATACCTTTTTCCGCAAAGTGCTGGTCGGGCAGGATCCGTTTAACCGTGAGCGCCTCTGGCAGGATCTGGTGCACTGGCAGCGCGGGAGCGCACACCAACTGACCGAGCGCGCGCTGTCGTTTGTCGAGCAGGCGCTGTGGGATTTAATGGGCCGCAAACTCAATATGCCGGTGTATAAACTGCTGGGCGGCTTCCGCGATAAAGTTCCGGCCTACGGCAGCACCATGTGCGGCGACGATCTGAAAGGCGGGCTCTCTACGCCGGAAGAGTACGCCGCGTTTGCCGAAACGCTGGTGGCGCGCGGGTATAAGGCCATCAAACTGCACACCTGGATGCCGCCAGTTTCTTTTGCGCCCAACCCGAAAATGGATATCAAAGCCTGCGCCGCTGTGCGTGAAGCCGTTGGCCCGGATATCGACCTGATGATCGACGGTTATCACTGGTACAGCCGCACCGAAGCGCTGTGGATCGGTAAAGAGCTGGAAAAACTCAACTTCGCCTGGTTTGAAGAGCCGATGGAAGAGGACAGCATGTCGTCTTACGCCTGGCTTGCGGAAAATCTTTCTATTCCGGTGATTGGCCCGGAAAGCTTTGGCGGCAAGCACCACAGCCGCGCCGACTGGGTGAAAGCCGGAGCCTGCGACATTCTGCGTGCGGGCGCGAACGGCGTCGGCGGCATCACGCCAACCATGAAGGTTGCGGCGCTGGCGGAATCCTTCGGCATGGATTGCGAAGTGCATGGCAACGGCGCGGCGAGCCTGGCGGTGGTGGGGGCGATTCGCAACTGTCGCTGGTACGAACGTGGCCTGCTGCATCCTTTCCTGAACTACGATGAGCCCGCGGCTTACCTGAACGCCATTGTTGACCCAATGGACGCCGATGGTTTTGTGCATCTGCCGCAGGGGCCGGGTCTCGGGGAAGATATTAATTTTGCGTATATCGAAGCTAATACCGTCAGCCACGACTGACAGATAAAAATACTTCAACCCTACAAACGGTATACACAGATGAAAAAATCTTCCCTCGCGGGCGCGTGTTTACTCGCGCTATCGCTGATGATGGGGAGCGGGGTGACGCTTGCGAAAACGCCTCCCGATCAGCTCATCATTGGTATGAATATGAACAATCTGCTGACCCTCGACCCGGCGGCGATGACCGGGAACGAGGTGGTGGGTATTGTCGTTAACCTTTACGACTCGCTGGTGGAGCTCGATGCCAATCAGCTGACCAACGTGAAACCAGCGCTGGCGAAATCCTGGGATATCAGCCCGGACGGCAAGGTGCTGACCTTCCATCTGCGCGACAACGTTACCTTCCACTCCGGCAATCCGCTTACGGCTGACGATGTGGTGTGGTCGATGCGCCGTATTCTGCACCTGAATCTCGCGCAGGCGTCGGTGTGGAAATCCTATGGCTTCAGTAAGAAAAATATTGATAACCAGGTGAGCGCGCCCGACCCCTACACGGTGCAAATCACGCTACCGAAGGCCAACGATCCACAACTGGTTATCTACTCTCTGGGGGCGCTCGGTAACCTGGGCGTGCTCGACAGCAAAACCGTGCAACAGCATGAAATCAATAATGATTGGGGTAACCGCTGGCTGACCACCAATGAAGCCGGTTCGGGCCCCTTTATGCTGGAAACCTGGCAGGCAAAAGATGTGCTGCGCATGAAGCGCAACCCGCACTACTGGCGTGAAGAGGCCAAAATGAGCCGGGTGGTGCTGCGCCATTTTCAGGAGTCGCAAACCCTGCGTCTGATGATTGAAAAGGGGGATTTGGACGTTGCTAATAATATGGCCGTGTCCGATATCAATGCCCTGCGTAACGATCCCAATCTGACGGTGGAAGCGGTGCAGAAAGGTACGGTGTATTACGTGGCGATGAGCATGAAAGAGGCCCACTTTGCCAACCCGAAAGTACGCGAAGCGGTGCGCTATCTGATTGATTATCAGGGAATCAACAAAGCGCTGATGCCAGGCTACGGGGTGCTGCACCAGCGTCCTATCAAAGCCGGAATGCCGTCAACCCTGCCTGACCCTGGGTATCAGCTCGATATTCCTCGGGCGAAGAAACTGCTGGCGGAAGCGGGATACCCTGAGGGTTTCGACACTACGCTGCGCGTCCTTGCCGATCAGCCCTTTCTCAACATTGCGATTGCCGTTCAGTCAACGCTGATGCAGGCGGGCATCAACGCCAAAATCATTACCGGCACCGGTAATCAGATTTACGGCGCGATGCGTGAACGCAAATTTGACCTGCTGGTGGGGCGTGGCGGCAGCGGGATGGAGCCCCATCCCCACTCCAGCCTGCGCGCGCTGGTGTACAACCCGGATAATCGCGATGAAGCGCGGTTGACCAACTTCCAGGGCTGGCGTACCGGATTTTACGACAAGCAACTCAACGAGATGATCGACACTGCGCTGCTTGAGCGCGACCCGCAAAAACAACTGGCTGACTATCAGGCGATCCAGACCCGTTATGACCAGCTTATCCCGGCGCTGCAACCGCTGTCGCAGATGGTTGATTCGGTGGTGGTGCGTAACGACGTCAAAGATTTCCAGTCGCATCCCTCGGCCACCACGTTTTTGCGTGGAGTTTATAAAGTCAGCGAAGGAGACAAAGGATGAGTATGGTCATACTTGCGCCGGGCTCGCGCGCCCGGCGATTCTCTCAGCGATTGATGCAGGTCGCGATTACGCTGTTTGGCCTGCTATTACTCACTTTTTTCATCGGGCGGGTCATGCCTATCGACCCGGTATTAGCGATTGTCGGCCCGGATGCGGATCAAAGCACCTATCAGCAGGTGTATCAACAACTGGGCTTTGATAAGTCTCTGGCGGCGCAGTTTGGCATCTACTTCAGCAACCTGCTGCACGGTGATTTAGGTAACGCGCTACTCACCGGCAAGCCAGTGCTCGACGATATTATCCGCGTCTTCCCGGCCACCATGGAGCTGGCGACGATGGCGATTATTGTCGGTGCCGGGCTCGGCATTCCGCTGGGCGTACTGGCGGCGGCGCGTCGTAACAGCGTTTCCGACTATGTGGTGAGAATTATCAGCCTGGCGGGCTACTCCACGCCAATCTTCTGGGTGGGGATGATGGGGCTGCTGGTGTTTTACGCCTGGCTCGGCTGGGTGGGTGGCGCGGGGCGTGTGGATTTAGGTCTGGACGGCCTGGTGCCGCGCCGAACCGGGTTAATGACCGTCGATGCGCTACTGGCGGGTAACGGCACGGTGTTCTGGAACGCGATTAACCACCTGATCCTGCCCGCTGCGCTTCTCGGTTTTCACTCACTGGCCTACATCAGCCGTATGACCCGCAGCTTTATGCTGGCGCAGTTGTCGCAGGAGTTCATCATCACCGCCCGTGTGAAGGGGCTGACCGAACGTCAGGTCATCTGGAATCACGCGTTTCGTAACATTCTGGTACAGCTGCTGACCGTCGTTGCGCTGGCCTACGGCTCACTGCTGGAAGGTGCAGTGCTGATTGAAACCGTTTTCTCATGGCCGGGCTTTGGTTCCTATCTCACCGGCAGCCTGCTGCTGGGGGATATGAACGCGGTGATGGGCTGCGTGCTGGTGGTCGGGGTGATCTTCGTGATGCTGAACCTGCTTTCCGACATGCTTTATCAACTCTTTGATCCGAGGACAAAATCATGACCGTTTCTCTGGATACGCCTGTCAACTCCGGCGGCGGCGAAGGTGTCGCGCGCATCAAACGCGCGTTGCAGCGTACGGGCGGGTTTATCGGCAAGATGGCGCGTAATCCGCTTACCGCTATCGGCGGCGGGATTATTTTTCTGCTGCTGGTGGTGGCGATTTTTGCACCGCTTATCGCACCGTATAACCCGCTGGTGCAGGATCTCAACAACGCGCTCACCGCACCCAATGCGCAGCACTGGTTTGGAACCGATGAATTTGGCCGCGATATCTTCAGCCGCCTGGTGTACGGCTCGCGCATCACCCTTTACATCGTACTGCTGGTGTCGGTTACCGTTGGCCCGCTGGGGCTGCTGCTTGGCGTTACGGCAGGCTATTTTGGCGGCAAAGTCGATATGGTGCTGATGCGTGTGACCGACATATTTATCTCCTTCCCAAGCCTGGTGCTGGCGCTGGCGTTTGTCGCCGCGTTGGGGCCAGGGCTGGAGCATGTGGTTATCGCGATTACCTTAACCGCCTGGCCGCCGATTGCCCGTCTGGCACGCGCCGAAACACTCTCGCTAAGGCAGGCTGATTTTATCTCGGCAGTCCGTTTGCAGGGCGCATCGCCGGTGCGCGTGCTGTGGCGTCATATTGTGCCGCTGTGCCTGCCGTCGGTGATCATCCGTATCACCATGAATATGGCGGGGATCATTCTGACCGCCGCCGGGCTCGGCTTCCTCGGCCTTGGCGCACAGCCGCCGGAGCCGGAGTGGGGGGCGATGATCTCCAGTGGCCGCACCTACATGATGGAGTGCTGGTGGGTGGTCACCATTCCGGGGCTGGCAATTCTGATTAACAGTCTGGCGTTCAATTTCTTAGGAGATGGCTTACGTGACATCCTCGATCCTCGCAGCATGTAATACGCCGTTGCTTGATGTGCGCGACCTGCACGTCGAGTTTGTTAACGGCCAGGCAGTGACCCACGCGGTGCGCGGTGTCTCCTTTCAACTGGGGCGCGAAAAGCTGGCGATTGTTGGTGAATCGGGCTCGGGCAAATCAACCGTCGGGCGCGCGATGTTGCATCTGCACCCGAAAAAATCCCGCATTACCGCCAAACGGATGCAGTTCGGTGATATCGATTTGCAGCATGCCACGGAAGCGCAGATGCGCGGCATTCGTGGTAAACGGATTTCGATGATCATGCAGGACCCGAAATATTCGCTGAATCCGGTGGTGTGTGTGGGTGATCAGATTGCTGAAGCCTGGCTGACGCACCATCCGGGGCATAAAGCCGAGGCGAAAGCCAAAGCGATGGAGATGCTGGAAGTGGTGCGTATTCGCCAGCCGGAGCGGGTTTACGCGCTCTATCCCCATGAAATCTCCGGTGGGCAGGGGCAGCGGGTGATGATTGCCATGATGTTGATAACCGACCCGGAACTGGTGATCGCCGATGAACCGACCTCGGCGCTGGACGTCTCCGTGCGTTTGCAGGTGCTGGGGTTGCTTGACGATCTGGTGAAATCACGCGGGTTAGGGCTGATTTTTATCAGCCACGATATTAACCTGGTGCGCAGTTTTTGCGACCGAGTGCTGGTGATGTACGCCGGGCGGGTGGTGGAATCGATTGCCGCGAAAGATCTCGATAAGGCGCAGCATCCCTATACGCAGGGGTTGATCAATTCGCTACCGGATATGCATCAACGTCGCCCGGTGTTGCCGGTGCTTCAGCGTCAGGCGAGCTGGCTGACAGAATAAGGAACGCGTCATGATTGAAGTGAATAACCTGAATCTGGTGTTTGGCGAAGGTGAGAAGCGTAACCAGGTGCTGTATGACGTGAGCTTCCACGTTAAACCGGGTGAGATTTACGGGCTGGTGGGGGAGTCGGGCTCGGGTAAAACCACGGTGCTAAAGTGCCTCGCCGGGCTGTTTACCCACTGGCAGGGGGCGCTGGCGATTAACGGCCAGCCGCTTGAACGCAGCATCAGCCGCACGCGTTGTCGTCAGGTACAAATGGTGTTTCAGGATCCCTACGGTTCGCTGCATCCACGCCATACCATTGGCGATATTCTGGAGGAGCCGCTGCAAATCCACGGCATCGCCGATCGCGACAGGCGGATCAACACGCTGCTGGATCGCGTAGGGTTAACTCGCGCTTTCCGCGATCGCTACCCGCATCAACTCTCCGGCGGGCAGCGCCAGCGCGTGGCGATTGCCAGAGCGTTGATTCTGGAGCCGCAGGTATTACTGCTGGATGAGCCAACCTCGGCGCTGGATGTGTCGGTGCAGGCGGAAATTTTGAATCTGCTGGCAGAGTTGCAGCAGGAGTCGCGACTGACCTATCTGATGGTGACGCACGATCTGGGCGTGATTGCCCATTTGTGCCAGAAAGTGGCGGTGATGCAGTACGGCAAAATTCTCGAAACCCTCACCGTCGATGATCTGGTCGCCGGAAAAGCGCAAACGGATTATACGCGGATGCTGGTCAACGCCAGCCAACAGTACACCCGCGAGATGGCGCGCGAAGTGGCAGCGTATTAAGCCATGCCGGGGGCGCTGCGCTTGCCCGGCCTACGAGGGTTGGTGTAGGCCGGATAAGGCGAAGCCGCATCCGGCGCTGGTGCGGGCTTTGCCGGGGGCGCTGCGCTTGCCCGGCCTACGTGGGTTGGTGTAGGCCGGATAAGGCGAAGCCGCATCCGGCATTCCTGCAGATTAGCGCAATAGCTGACAATCTGGCGGCAGGCGCGCGCGGAGCGCGTTCGAGAGAATGTCGATGCGAAACGTCTGTCCGCTAAGCGGTTCACCGTCGAGATTAAACGTCATTTCATGGGGTGACGTAATTTCAAACCAGGCTGAACGTCCACGTACCAGATGAGGACTCTCTTCTCGTTGTGTCAACGTCGTGAACAGCGCCGGAATAATCTCTTCCCCGGTTATGACCAGCAAATCCAGAAGACCATCATTTATCAGCGCGTCAGGGCAGAGAGGCTGCCCGCCGCCCGCCTGACGACCGTTCCCAATCCCTATTACCAGCGCATCTCCCTGCCAGTGGAAATTTTCTCCATGAATTTCACAGCGGTCGGGTTTGAGCGTATCCATCCGCATTAATCCGTGAATCAAATACGAGACGCCGCCCAGTGCCGCTTTCAGTTTTTCCGGTGTTTCGGTGGTAATACGCGTGCCAAATCCGCCCGTCGCCATATTAATAAAGCAGGTTTTGTCGTTAACGCGCGCAGTATCAATCGGCACGTCGCGCCCGGAAATCGCCAGACGCAGGGCTTTCTCCAGATCCATTGGAATACCGACGCTGGTCGCGAAATCATTGGCCGTGCCGAGAGGAAGAATGCCTAACGCCGGGGCATTGGCGTCCTTCAGCTCAATCAACGCGGTGGCAATTTCATTAATGGTGCCGTCACCGCCGCCGGAAATTACCGTCGCGACGCCGAGTTGCTGCGCTTCCCGGATATAACGCAGTGCATCGCCTTTTTCCCAGGTGACGCGAACATGAAGTTCGGCGCCTTCTTTGCGAAGGGTCTCAACCGCCTGACGCAGCTGCGGATTATCCGTGCTCTTGCCGTTGAGAATTAATAAGCTGGCGGGAAAGTTGGTCATCCTTTTTCCTCGTTAATCAACGTAATAAAAGTATATGGCAGAAAAAGTATAGCGGGATAAGAACCAACTGATTTTCAGAAAAGGCGGGTAACAGATAAAAAATTAGCCTGCGTAAGGGAGATTACGCAGGCCAAGGAGGTGGTTCCTGGTACAGCTAGCATTTATGGGTTATGTTTTTCAGCGAAGCGATAATACCCGGAATAAACAATTAGGTATGTGATCCAATTCTAAGATTCTTCTCGCTTGCGAAATTACCCATTATGAACTACTTGCTGTGCGGGTTACGCGTCGACTCGCCGTTGAAGTTGCGCATCAGCAGTGCGTACTCCAGAGCGATATCTTCCGGTACTGGCAGCCAGACGATGTGACCATCACCCGGTGCGACCGGTTTATCGGCACCTTTGGCGTCAACCATCTGCTCCAGTGTAAAGTTCACGTTACCCTGCGGGGTCATCAGTTCCAGGCTATCGCCGACAGCGAATTTGTTTTTCACCGCCACTTCCGCCAGTGCGCCTTTGCGCTGGCCGGTAAATTCGCCGACAAACTGCTGACGTTCAGACACAGAGAAACCGTATTCGTAATTCTGGTAATCGTCGTGCGTATGGCGACGCAGGAAGCCTTCGGTATAACCGCGATGCGCCAGACCTTCCAGGGTTTCCAGCAGGCTGGTATCGAACGGTTTGCCTGCGGCGGCATCGTCAATCGCCTTGCGGTACACCTGCGCCGTGCGCGCGCAGTAGTAGAAAGATTTGGTGCGGCCTTCAATTTTCAGCGAATGCACACCCATTTGCGTTAAACGCTCAACGTGAGCGATGGCACGCAGATCTTTCGAGTTCATGATGTATGTGCCGTGCTCGTCTTCGAACGCGGTCATGTATTCGCCCGGACGCTGGGCTTCCTCAATCATAAATACTTTATCGGTTGGCTCACCAATACCCAGCGTTGGCTCAACGTTCTGCACCGGAATCGGCTCATATTTGTGAACGATATTGCCGACCACATCTTCTTTGCCTTCCTGCACGTTGTATTCCCAACGGCAGGCGTTGGTGCAGGTACCCTGATTCGGATCGCGTTTGTTGATGTAGCCAGAGAGCAGGCATCGGCCAGAATAAGCCATGCACAATGCGCCGTGAACGAAGATCTCAATCTCCATCTCCGGCACCTGCGTGCGAATTTCTTCGATCTCTTCCAGTGACAGTTCGCGCGAAAGAATGACGCGGGAAAGCCCCATCTGCTGCCAGAATTTCACCGTCGCCCAGTTCACTGCGTTCGCCTGGACGGAGAGGTGAATTTGCATATCCGGGAAATGTTCTCGCACCAGCATGATAAGACCCGGATCGGACATAATCAGCGCATCCGGCCCCATATCCACCACCGGCTTCAGATCGCGAATAAAGGTTTTCAGCTTGGCGTTATGCGGTGCGATATTCACCACCACATAGAATTTTTTACCGAGCGCATGGGCTTCGTTAATACCGAGCTGCAAATTTTCGTGATTGAATTCGTTGTTGCGAACGCGCAGAGAGTAACGCGGTTGACCCGCATAAACAGCATCCGCGCCATAAGCGAAAGCGTAACGCATATTTTTCAGCGTTCCCGCCGGGGAAAGGAGTTCCGGTTTAAACATGATGTTCTCGTTCTGATGACAGGTCAGATCCGCGTCACGGTGCGCGCGGCAGGGAGGGTTCCCATACTTTTAGGGCGGGCATTGTAGCGTCGGGAGTGAGGGGAGTAAACCCTCGCTCTTTTCCACCTGGCAGGAAGTGATGAGATTCGGTGTTGAGAATGACACGGTTTTCACCCTCTCCCGGGGGAGAGGGCTGGGGGGGAGGGCTTACGCCATCCGGCACGCATCCGCTTCCCAACGATATCCCACGCCATACACCGCGCGGATAAACGACTGTTCGGCGTCGAGCGCTTCCAGTTTGCGGCGCAGGTTTTTAATATGGCTGTCGATGGTACGATCGGTGACCACGCGATAGTCGTCGTAAAGATGATTCAGCAACTGTTCGCGCGAGAAGACTTTTCCCGGCTCCTGTGAAAGTGTTTTCAGCAGGCGGAATTCTGCGGGCGTTAAATCCAGCAGGCGGTCACGCCAGGAGGCCTGAAAACGGTTTTCGTCGACAATCAGCGGGCTTTGCGCGTCCAACGCCTGTATATCGCGACGCGGTTTGCAGCGGCGCAGGATGGTTTTCACACGCGCCACCACTTCACGCGGGCTGTAAGGCTTGCAGATGTAATCATCCGCGCCGATTTCCAGCCCAAGCAGGCGATCAATCTCTTCGATTTTGGCCGTGACCATCACAATCGGCACTTCAGAGAAGCGACGAATTTCGCGACACAGCGTCAGGCCATCGGTGCCTGGCAGCATGAGATCCAGCAGGATCAGATCCGGCGGCGTATCGTGCACAAAAGGCAGAACCTGATCACCGTGGCTGATAAGTGTGGGCGCGTAATTTGCCGCCAGCAAATAATCAATCAGCAACTGCCCCAGCTTGGGTTCGTCCTCGACAATCAAAATACGCGGGGTGTTTTCATCTATCGGTAACTCAGTCATAACTCTCTCGATGTGTCGCGATCCAGCGGTAGTTCTACTTTAATGCTTACCCCGCCAAAAGGCGAATGTGCGGCATCAAGCCTGCCGCCGTGGGCGGTAACAATGTTTACGCATATCGCCAGCCCCAGGCCGGAGCCGCCGCTGGCGCGGTTGCGCGATCCTTCAGTACGATAAAAACGCTCGCACAACATGGCAAGCTGTTCATCGCTGACGCCCGGCCCACTGTCGGCGAATTCAACCGTAATGTTTTGCACCGTTTTACTGGCGCGAATATGCACCTCACCGCCGCTGTCGGTGTAACGCAGGCTGTTTTCCAGCACGTTATTGAACAGTTGCATCAAACGGTCGCGATCGCCGAAGACCATTGCGCTATCCGGTAAAGAAAGATGCAGCGTTAAGCCACGGCTGGCAAGACGTTCGCGGAACGCTCCGGCGGCAATTTCCAGCAGTGAAACGAGATCTACCGGCGCTTTTTGATACGCCAGCGCGCCTTCGTCAGACATCGAAAGCTGATGCAGATCGTCCACCAGTTTGGTCAGCGTGGCGACTTCCGCCTGAAGCGAGGCGACCGATTCTGGGGTGAACTTACGCACGCCATCCTGAATGGCTTCCAGCTCTCCGCGCAGCACCGCCAGCGGGGTGCGCAGTTCGTGAGAGATATCGGCCATAAAATCGCGGCGCATCTGTTGATTGCGGTCGAGCGTGCTGGCGAGCTGGTTGAAGTCCTGCGCCAGTCTGCCAAGTTCATCGCTGCCGCGCGCATCAACGCGCGTCGAGAAATCGCCCGCCGCCAGTTTATGCGTGCCTTCCACCAGCCGTTTCACCGGTGCCAGCAAACCACGCGCCAGCGGGAAGGTCGCCAGCGCGGCGAGCAGCGTCGAGAGCGCGACAATCAACCAACTGGTACGGCGCTGCTGTTGGTCGAAATTAATATCCGTGTTACGCGTCAGGCGTTCTACCGGTGAGGCGATAACCGCACCGACTTCCAGCCCATCAACCACAATCGCGCGGCGGGTGCCGTCAGGTGGAACAGGCTCACGTGGGCCAACCAGCACGCGTTCACGCTGATCGACGACCCAAAACTGTGTTCGCCAGCCATGAGGTGGCATGGATGGCCCCGGTGGCCCTGGCGGGCCGGGTGGACGATGATCGTCACTATTATCGTGCTCAAAAGAGCGCAAAATCTGGAAGATGAAACGATCGTTATTACGCAGAAAACGCCAGTTACCATGCTGGGCGTACTGCTCTGCCAGTGCGTCACTCAGCAGTTCAAGGCGCTGCTCGTTGCCGTGTTTGATATAATCAATAAACCCGCGTTCAAAACTGACGCGTACCGCCCAGTGCATCGTGATTAACAGCACGATACAGGTGGCGAAGATGGCGAGGAAAAGTTTTCCGGTGATCCCCGGACGCCATAATTTCACTGTTCACTCCTTTTTCGTCGGGCGATAACCACGTTTTTGGTGACGTCGTCAGGTACGCGGGCAAAAATCAGGGCGGGCAGGGCGATAATCAACGCCATGCAGAGATAAGTGTACATAAAGACATGGTGCGTGACGGCGCTATCGGCGGCAACATGCTGCTGGCCGAACATGCCCAGCAGTAAGCCCGCTACGGTAACGCCAATACTCATTGAGAGCTGCATGATCATCGACAGCAGGCTATTGCCGCTGCTGGCATGCTCATCGGGCAAATCTTTCAGCGTCAGCGTGTTCATTGACGAGAAGCGGCTGGAGTTGACCATTCCCTGAATAAACAGCACCAGCGGCAGGGCGTAATACCAGCCTGCCAGCGCCGTCGCCATAAACAGCAGGCTCACCAGCGCGAGGCCAATCGTGGTGGTGACCAGCACATTCCGGTAACCAAAACGGTTAACCACCTGCACCACAATCCGTTTCATCCCCATGCTGCCGAGCACCATCGGGATCATCATCAGCCCGGCGTGAAACGGCGAAAATCCAAGACCAATCTGCAAAAAGACCGGCGTCATAAAGGGCAGCATGCCGCTACCGATGCGTCCGGCGAAACTGCCTGCCAGGCCGAGCGAGAAAGTAGGCGTGCGAAAAAGCTTCAGGCTAAACAGCGCGTTGTCATTGCCTCTGGCGTGCCAGAGATAAAACAGTATTGAGGCGACACCAACGGCAACCAGAATCGCCAGCGTAAGGCTTGATATACCCAGCCCTTTCTGCCCGTCGAGGGCCAGTGTGAGCACCGCCATGCCCAGCGCCAGCACGATAAATCCGCTCAGGTCAAAACGGCGGGTTTGCAGCGTGTAGTTGGGCATCAGCATCAGCGTGGCGATCCCGCCGATAATGCCGACCGGAATGTTGATCAGGAAGATCCAGTGCCAGGAGGCGTATTCTACCAGCACGCCGCCGAGCGCCGGGCCCAACAACGGGCCGACCTGACCGGGCAGGGTGACGAAGGTCATCGCCGCCATATACTGTGAGCGCGGGACGATTTTCATCACTGTCAGACGCCCGACGGGCACCATCATCGCACCGCCAACGCCCTGTAATACACGCGCCATCAGCAGCTCATTGAGCGTGCTCGCCAGCGAACAAAACAGCGAGCCGGCGGTGAACAGGACAATGGCGGTGAAGAAGATATTGCGTACGCCCACTCTGTCCGCCAGCCAGCCGGAGGCGGGAAGCATCACCGCCACAGTCAGCACGTAAGAGACCACCACCATATGCATATGCAGCGGGCTCTCTCCCAGACTTGCCGCCATAGAGGGGAGGGCGGTATTGACGATAGTGGTGTCCAGCGATTGCATAAAGAAGCCGAACGCCACTATCCAGAGTTGCCAGCGCACGCTGGCGGGGAGTTCTGTCATTTTACTCGGTTACCGATTGTCGGGGTTGACGCGAAAAACGCAGGCGCAGACGATCGAAGAACAGATAAACCACCGGTGTGGTGTACAGCGTCAGCAACTGGCTGACGGCTAAACCGCCGACAATCGTTATCCCCAGCGGCTGGCGCAGTTCTGAACCGTCGCCGCTGGAAATCACCAGCGGTAAGGCGCCGAACAGCGCTGCCAGCGTGGTCATCATAATCGGACGAAAACGCAGCAGACAGGCCTGGAAAATGGCTTCTTCAGGCGACAGATTGCCGTTTCGCTGCGCGTCCAGCGCAAAATCGACCATCATGATGGCGTTTTTCTTCACAATGCCAATTAATAGCATAATCCCGATAAGCGCGATTAGGCTGAACGGGGCATTGAACAGCTCCAGCGCCAGCAGTGCCCCGACGCCTGCTGAAGGCAAGGTCGAGAGGATCGTGAGCGGGTGGACGTAGCTTTCATACAGGATGCCCAGCACGATATACACCGTCGCAATTGCGGCGATAATCAAAATCACCTGCGAGTTCATCGTCTCCTGGAATACCTGCGCGGTACCGGCAAATGAGCCACGCACCGTGGAAGGCACGCCGAGTTGCGTCATGGCGCGGTCAATCGCGTCACTGGCCTCTGATAACGATTTTCCGGTAGGCAAGTTAAACGACACCGTGGAGGCCGCCGACAGCCCCTGATGGTTCACCGATAACGGTGCATTGGCCGGTTGCCATTTGGCGAAGTAAGAAAGCGGAATCGCTTTGCCTTCGTTGTTTATGACGAACATTTTATCCAGCGCGCTGACGTCCTGGGTATAAACCGGATCCACTTCCATCACCACTTTATACTGATTAAGCGGTTGATAGATGGTTGAAATCTGCCGCTGACCAAAGGCGTTATTTAACAGGCTGTTGGCTGCCTGCACGCTGATGCCAAGGCGCGACATGGTTTCCCGGTCATAGATCAGAGCCATCTCGGCGCCGTTATCTTCCTGATCCGAGTTAACGTCCGCCAGCTCAGGCAGCGCCGCCAGCGCTTTACGAATTTTCGGTTCCCACTCGCGCAGGGCGCTCAAATCGTCGGACAGCAGCGTGTATTGATAGCTGGCGTTAGACTGACGCCCGCCGACGCGGATATCCTGTACCGCCATCAAGAACAGGTTCGCCCCAGGCTCCTTCGCCAGCTTCTTGCGCAGGCGGTCGATCACCTGCTGGGCTGAATCATGCCGTTCATCGCGTGATTTCAGGGTGATAAACATCATCCCGCTGTTGACGCGCGAGCCGCCGGTAAACCCGGTCACGTTGTCTACTGCCGGATCTTCACGGATGATCTTCATGAAGTCCTGCAATTTTCCGCGCATCGCCTGGAAAGAGATGCTCTGGTCAGCCTGAATGCCGCCCATCAGCACACCGGTATCCTGCTCCGGGAAGAAGGTTTTCGGAATAGCAATATAGAGCCAGACGTTCAGCGCAACGGTTGCGAGGAAGACCAGGCCAACCATCCGCGAGTGTTTCAGCACCCAGTGCAGGGATTTGCCGTAGCCCTGTTGCAGGCCAACCAGCAAACGCCCGAGACCTTTTTTCCGGGTGGGGGTATGGGCGGGCTGGCGCTTGAGCATCCAGCCGCACATCATCGGCGTTAAGGTCAGCGATACCGCCAGCGAAATACCAATTGCCACCGACAACGTCACCGCAAATTCGCGCAACAGGCGGCCCGGAAGCCCGTCCATCAGCAATAACGGCAGGAAGACCGCCACCAATGATACGCTCATCGACAGCACCGTAAACCCGACTTCCCGGCTTCCCTGAAGGGCGGCCAGCATCGGTTTCATCCCGGCTTCGATATGGCGCGAGATGTTTTCCAGCACCACAATGGCGTCATCCACCACGAAACCGGTGGCGATAGTGAGCGCCATCAGCGACAGGTTATTCAGGCTAAAGCCGCACAGATACATGGCGGCAAAGGTGCCGATCAGCGAGACGGGAACGGCGACCGCGGGGATCAACGTCGCGCGACCGGATCGCAGGAACAGGAATACCACCAGGATCACCAGTGCGACGGAAATCACCAGCGTCTGCTCGACCTCTTCGAGGGAGGCGCGAATCGTTGGCGAGCGATCCTGCGCAATTTGCAGGTCAATCGCCGCCGGAATGGTCTGCTGAAGCTCCGGCAGTTCGGCGCGGATGGCGTCCACCGTTTCGATAATGTTGGCTTCCGGCAGTTTGCGGATCATCAACAAAATCGCCGGCTTGGCGTTGGTCATCCCGGCGTTACGCACGTCCTGCACCGAGTCCGTCACCGTCGCGACGTCGCTCAGACGGACCGCCGCGCCGTTGTTGTAGTGAATGATTAACGGCTGATATTCCGCCGCGGTTTTCAGCTCGTCGTTGGTCTGAATCTGCCAGCGATGGGCGTTATCTTCCAGCGCCCCCTGCGGTTTACGCACGTTGGCATTGCTAATGGCACTGCGCACATCATCCAGCGAGACGCCCTGATTAAACAGTGCCTGCGGGTTAAGCCCCACGCGCACGGCGGGCAGGGAACTGCCGCCGACGTCAACATCGCCCACGCCGTCAATTTGCGCGATACTCTGCGCCAGTTGGGTTGAGGCGAAATCATACAGCTCACCCTGTGAATACGTCTCCGAGGTGAGTGTCAGGATCATGATCGGCGCATCGGACGGGTTGGCTTTGCGGTAGGTCGGACGGCTGGGCATACCGCTCGGCAGCAGACTTTGTGCGGCGTTAATCGCGGCCTGCACATCGCGCGCCGCGCCGTTGATATCGCGGTCAAAATTGAACTGCAAAATGATGCGCGTACTGCCAAGCGAGCTGCTGGAGGTCATTTCGCTCACCCCGGCAATGCGCCCGAGCGAACGCTCCAGCGGTGTGGCGACCGACGAGGCCATTGTCTCTGGCGATGCGCCGGGTAGCGAGGCGCTGACCATTATGACCGGGAAATCAACCTGCGGCAGCGGGGCCACCGGCAGCAGCCGGAAACCCAGCACACCGCAGAGGGTAATGGCGATAGCGATTAAAATCGTCGCCACCGGGCGGTAAATGAAGAGGGCAAAAAACTTCATTTACGCCTCCTCCTCATGACGCGGAAAGCGTTTTTTCAGATGCAGCGCCAGACGATCAAACAGCAGATAAATCACCGGCGTGGTGAACAGCGTCAGCACCTGGCTTACCAGCAGGCCGCCAACCATGCCAATCCCTAACGGGCGGCGCAGTTCCGCGCCGACGCCGGTACTCAGCATCAGCGGCAGCGCGCCGAGCAGGGCGGCGAGCGTGGTCATCAGAATCGGGCGGAAACGCAGCAGACACGCCTGATAAATCGCTTCGTGTGGCGGCATGCCCTGTTCACGCTCTGCCGCAAGGGCAAAGTCGATCATCATGATGGCGTTCTTCTTCACGATGCCGATAAGCAAAATAATGCCGATAATGGCGATCACATCCAGCTCACTGCCGGCAATCATCAGTGCCAGCAACGCCCCTACGCCTGCGGTCGGCAGAGTAGAGAGAATGGTAATTGGGTGGATAAAGCTTTCATACAGCACGCCGAGCACGATATACATCGCCACGACGGCGGCAACCACCAGCCAGACGGTGCTGCTGAGTGCCGACTGGAAGGCCAGCGAGCTGCCCTGGAATTCGGTACGAATATCCGTCGGGAAACTGAGCGTTTTTTCGGCGTTCATAATCGCATCGACCGCATCGCCCAGTGAATAGTCGCCCGCCACGTTAAACGAAATGGTGGTGACCGGGAACTGATCCAGATGGTTGATGGAGAGCGGGGCAAAACGCTGCTCGATTTTGGCGATGGCCGTGAGGGGCACCACGCCGCCATCGCTGCTGGTCAGGCGCACGTTATCCAGCGCGGCGAGCCCTGGCGTGGCTTGTGTGTCATGTTCCAGCACCACGCGGTACTGGTTGGCCTGGGTATAAATGGTGGAAATAAGACGCTGGCCAAAGGCGTTATACAGCGCATTGTCCACGTCCGCCATGGAAATGCCCAAACGGCTGGCGCTATCGCGATCAACGTTAACGTATGCCACCAGCCCCTGATCCTGCCAGTCGCTGCTGACGTCAGAAAGCTGCGGGAGGGTTTGCAGTTGCGAGACCAACTGCGGCACCCACAGGCTCAGCGCGTCCAGCGAGTTTGCCTGAAGCGTGAACTGGTATTGCGTGCGGCTCACGGTGGTATCGATGGTGAGATCTTGTGTCGGCTGCAAATAGAGTGAGATACCCGGTACACGATCGACATTCTGTTGCAGGCGCTTAATCACTTTCTGCACGCGGTCGTCGCGCTCATCCAGCGGTTTGAGGTTGATTTGCAAACGCGCGCTGTTCAGCGCCGGGTTGGTGCCGTCCACACCGACGTAGGACGTCAGACTTTCCACCGCCGGATCTTTGAGAATGATTTCGGAAACCTGCTGCTGACGCTGTGCCATGTTGGCAAAAGAGGCCGATTGTGGTGCCTGCAGCGTACCCTGAATAATGCCGTTATCCTGAATCGGGAAGAAGCCTTTCGGAATAACTACCCACAGAATAATCGACAACGCCAGGGTGCCCAGCGCCACGCTGAGCGTCAGCCACGGATGCTTCAGAACGCGGGCCAGCATATGCCCGTAACCGGCAATGACGCGGTCAAAGAAACGTTCGCTGGCGCGGGAAAAACGGTTCTGTTTACGCAGGGATTCATGGCTGAGCATGCGTGCGCACATCATTGGCGTCAGGGTCAGCGACACAATTGCGGAAATGAGTATCGCCACCGCAAGCGTTACCGCAAATTCACGGAACAGGCGGCCCACAATATCACCCATAAACAGCAACGGAATCAGTACCGCAATCAGCGAGAAGGTGAGGGAGATAATGGTAAAGCCAATTTCGCCTGCGCCCTTAAGCGCCGCTGCCAGCGGTTTTTCGCCTTTCTCGATATAGCGCGAGATGTTCTCAATCACCACAATGGCGTCATCGACCACGAAACCGGTGGCAATGGTGAGCGCCATCAGCGTCAGGTTGTTGATCGAGAAATCAAGAAAGACCATCACCGCGAAGGTGCCGATAAGCGACAGCGGTACCGCCACGCCGGGAATAATGGTGGCCGGCACGTTACGCAGGAACAGGTAGATGATCATCACCACCAGGGCTATCGCCAGCATCAGTTCAAACTGCGTATCGGTGACCGACGCACGAATATTGGTGGTGCGATCGGACAAAACCTCAACTTTCACCGATTTTGGCAGACTTTCGGTGAGCTGCGGCAGCATCTGACGAATGCTGTCGGCGGTGGCGATAATGTTTGCGCCGGGCTGACGCTGGACGTTCATCACAATCGCGTGTTTATTGTTAGCCCACGCGCCAAGCCAGCTGTTCTCCGCACCCTGCTCAATGGTCGCAACGTCGCCCAGGCGTACCGGGGAGCCGTTCTGATAAGCAATTATCAGCTTGCGATACTCTTCCGCTGACTGCATCTGGTCGTTCGCGGATAACGTGACGGCGCGAGTCGGGCCGTCGAGGCTCCCTTTGGCCGAGTTAACGTTCGCGCTGGTGATCGCGGTGCGCACCGTTTCGCTGGTCAATCCTAGTGCCGCAATGGCCTGTGCGTTCAGCTTCACACGTACGGCAGGGCGCTGACCGCCCGCCAGCGTCACCAGCCCGACGCCGGAGACCTGGGAAATTTTCTGCGCCACGCGCGTTTCCACCATATCTTCCACCTGCGTCATCGGCATGGCGGAAGAGGTAACGGCGAGCGTCATGATTGGCGGATCCGCCGGGTTCACTTTGCTGTAGACAGGCGGGTTAGGCAGGTCGTCCGGCAGCAGGTTGGTGGCGGCGTTAATCGCGGCCTGCACTTCCTGCTCGGCGACATCCAGCGGTAAGGTGAGCTGAAACTGAAGGGTGACCACTGACGCCCCGCCCGAACTTTGAGAGGACATCTGCTTAAGGCCAGACATCTGGCCAAACTGTCGCTCCAGCGGCGCGGTGACCGCAGACGTCATCACGTCCGGGCTGGCGCCAGGGTAAAGCGTGACCACCTGAATGGTGGGGTAATCAACCTCCGGCAACGCGGAGACGGGCAGGAAGCGATAGCCGATGATCCCGGCAATCAGGATCGCCACCATCAACAGAGTGGTGGCGACCGGGCGCATGATAAACAGGCGAGATGGGCCGCCCGTGTTGCTCGGCGGTAAAACGTGCATCAGGAGCGCGCTCCTTTATGGCCCGCGGCGGTCGCGGGTTCAGCCACTTTCGCCTCGGTGGCGGCGTTGTGTGCTTCCACCACTTCCACTTTCGCGCCTTCGGTCAGACGGTCTATACCGTCCGTCACCACGCGATCGCCCGCGGAGAGCCCGGCGCTGATCACCACTTTCTGGCTATCCTGAATACCTGGAACCACGGTGTGTTTGCTGACTTTATTCTCGCTGTTCAGCACCCAAACGAAGTGCCCGTCATTGCCCATCTGCAGAGCAGCCGCCGGAATCACCACCGCATCCTGTTGAGTATCCACCAGCATCCGCGCGTTAACGAATTGATTGGGGAAGAGGGCGTCATCCTGGTTGTTGAAACGCGCCTTCAGCTTGATGGTGCCGGTGGTGGCGTCAATCTGGTTATCGAGGCTCAGCAATACGCCGTCGCTCAGTTTCTGTTTATTGGTACGATCCCACGCTTCGACGGTCAGGGGCTTACCGGATTTCTGCGCGTTGACTACCGTGGCAATGTCATTCTCCGGCAAGGTGAACACCAGGTCGATGGGATGGGTTTGCGTCAGAACCACAATTCCTGTGGTATCGCCGCTGGAAATTTGGTTGCCGATATCCACCTGCTTCAGACCTACGCGCCCGTCCACTGGCGCGGTGATGCGGCTCCAGTCGAGCTGCAACTGCGCGCTGGCAACGGCGGCTTCATCAGCCTTGATGGTGCCCTGTGTCTCGCTGACCAGCGACTGTTGGGTATCCAGCTCCTGACGTGAAACCAGATTGGTTTTCACCAGTTGTTGATAGCGGGCAAGATCGCGACGGGCGTTAGCAAGCGTCGCTTTATCTTTCGCCAGTTGCCCCTGCGCCTGAGCGAGGGCGACTTTAAACTGACTCGGATCGATTTCCGCCAGCAGATCGCCGGCTTTTACCTGTTGACCTTCCTGAAAGTGCAGCGCCATCAACTGACCATCCACCCGGCTGCGCACCGTCACGGTGTTGGCGGCGGTGATGGTGCCTAATCCGCTCAGATAGCGCGGCACGGCTTCCTGGGTGGCGGTCGCGGCCTGAACCGGTGCAAGCGTTGCGCCAAAGCGGCCGCCATGACGTCCACCGCCTGCCGGGCGTTCTCCCTGAGCGCTGGCTACCGGGCCTGCGGATTCTGGTGTGCGATTCATCAGCCAGTAGCCAGTGACTGCTCCGGCCACAATCAGCAATGCCAGCACAACCAGCCAGCGGGATTTGTTACTGCCTTTCATTTTAATGAGTTTCTCGTCCTGAATCATTTCGCGGAATGATACTAGTTTAGTTACCGGATGGTCGGAAAAAATGGAGGAAATATGAAACACAGGGACGAATCGTCCGAATCACGAACGCTTTGCGAGGCCGCCGGGGAATTGACACGCTGGAAGCACAGCACAAGTCGGGTGCGCTAGAGTGCATCCAGAATTGCTGCGTTGCAGAAAAGGCGTTCAGCAGGGGGCTGAAAAGGGAAAGCCCCTCCCGAAGAAGGGGCCTTAAATAAGGAAAGGGTTATGATGAAGCTGCTCATCATACTGGTGATTCTCTTAGTGATTAGCTACCCAGCATACTAAGACACCAGGGGGAGGGGGAAACCTCTCCCTTACCCTCACTCCTTAATTTAGGGTTGCATCAACGGGAAGTCAATCGTGCGCGGCAGACTTTGCGGCGCAGGTAGCAGTTGACGTTTTGCGCTGGAATGATGTCGGGCATTGCAGAAAAGGCGTTCAGCAGGGGGCTGAAAAGGGAAAGCCCCTCCCGAAGAAGGGGCCCTAAATAAGGAAAGGGTTATGATGAAACTGGTCATCATACTGGTGATTCTCTTAGTGATTAGCTTCCAGGCTTACTAAGACACCAGGGGGAGGGGGAAACCTCTCCCTTACCCTCACTCCTTAATTTAGGATTGCCTCCACAGGAAGTCAATGGCTATGCCAGCCACTTTGCGACACGGCGAGCAGTTAACTAAACACCACCTGCGCCCAACGGGCCAACCCGGCGGTGACCGAGCCAAAATCATCGCCACCGGCAATCGGGATCCCCGGCAGTTGCGCCGCCAGCGCCTTTTTGATCAGTGGCGATCGGGCGCTGCCGCCAGTCAGGTAGATGATATCCGGCTTTTCTGCGCTTGCGTTCAGCGCCAGATGCACCTGCTCCATAATGCGGGTCAGCGGTTGATCCAGCGCCGTTTCCAGCCCTTGCTGGGTGATGGCGGTGGCGAGTTCATCGCTGATAAACGGCAAGGTGGTTGCCACTTCCGGGCGATCGGAGAGTGCAATTTTGCTCTCTTCCGCGCAGCGCACCAGGCGATAGCTCAGACGCTGTTGCCACACTTTGTAGAGCAGGGCGACTTTCTCGGCATCGCGCGCGTCGCGAGCCAGGTCGCGCAGCATGCGGCCATTGGCGCTGCTGTAGAAATCGGTCTGCGCCGGAACGTCGTTAATCGCCACGGCATTCCACCAGGGCAGAATCGGCAGGGCGATGCCTTTTTCGGTTTCGCCCCCCATACCGAGTAACGGCATCAGGCTTTTGAAGGCCAGTGCGATGTCGAGGTCGTTTCCGCCGACGCGGCAACCGCTGTGGCCAAGCAGACTTTGCTTCCGATCGTGTTTTTCACGCCACTGCGGGCCCATCAGCAAAACGGAACAGTCCGTGGTGCCCCCGCCGATATCGACGACCAGCACACGCTGCTCTTTATCCAGCGTGGCTTCGAAATCAAGTCCGGCGGCAACCGGTTCATATTGGAACACGATATCGCGGAAACCGGCACGTTTCGCCGCACGTTCCAGAATCCCCTGCGCCTGCGCGTTGGCGTCTTCCCCACCGAGCCCCTGGAAGTTGATTGGCCGTCCAATGACCGCTTGATCAATGCTTTCGGGTAACTGCCGCTGTGCCTGCTGGCGAATGTGCAGCATCATCGCGCACACCAGGTCTTCAAATACAGCCACCTGCTGCGGCTTCAGCCCGCTGGCGCCGAGGAATGATTTGGGCGATTTGACGAAGTAGACCTCTTCCGGGTCGTCGATGTACTGGCGCAACGAGGCGAGGCCGAACTGGACGCTGTGGCTCAGTACGTCGATATCTTCATCGCGATTATAGTTGATGGCCCGGCGCAGCAGCGCCTGGGTCTCATCGCCGGCTGCGGGAACCTGATGATGGCGGTAGAGCCATTCGCTGACCGCTTCGCGGGTAGGGGCACAGAGCATTGAAGGAAGCAGCGAGCTGCCGTTTTCCAGAGTGAGCAGACGAGGTTTTCCCTCCTGCATCACCGCCACTGAACAGTTTGCCGTACCGTAGTCAAAACCAATAAACACCTTTAAATCCCCATGCCGGTGAAGAAGGGGGGCGACTTTACTTGCATTTTTTCCTGACGACAAGTCGGAATATGAAAGCAAGGAACAAAAGCGGTTTTACCGCTATGCTGTAGGCGCAAACCGGGGAGAAATTATGTTCGAATTATCGTGGCAGGCGCCTTACGACTGGCCGTGGATGTGGGGATTTTTACAGGCGCGTGCGGTGACGGGCATTGAGCGTTTCGAGGCAGACAGCTACGCGCGCAGTTTTGAATTCGACGGGCATTGTGGTGTGATCACGATGACGCCAGATGAATCACGCCAGGTGCTGCGCGTCACGCTTTCGGAAGGGTTATTGCCCGTGGCGGAAAGTTGTCTGACGCGCGTGTCGCGTTTGCTGGATCTTAATTGTGAGCCTCAGATAATTAATGACACGCTTGGCGCACTGGCACGCGCCCGTCCAGGGTTACGTTTACCGGGTTCGATGGATGCCTTTGAGCAGGGCGTCAGGGCGATACTTGGGCAACTGGTGAGCGTGTCGATGGCGGCAAAATTAACCGGTAAAGTGGTCGCCGCCTTTGGCGAGCCGTTGCCTGAGTTTCCCGGCTTTTACCTTTTCCCACGACCAGAGCACCTGATGAGTGCCGAACCGCAGCAGTTAAAGGCGCTGGGCATGCCGCGCAAGCGGGCGGAATCGCTTATCTATCTGGCAAAGGCGGCGTCATCCGGTGAGCTGCCGGTCAACGCGCCTGAGGATATTGAGCAGGGGATGAAAACACTGCAAAGCTTCCCCGGGATTGGTCGCTGGACGGCGAACTATTTCGCCCTGCGCGGCTGGCAGGCCAGCGATGTCTTTTTGCCGGATGACTATTTGATCAAGCAGCGTTTTCCTGGCATGACGCCCGCGCAGATCCGCCGTTATGCCGAGCGCTGGCACCCCTGGCGCTCTTACGCGCTGCTGCATATCTGGTATACAGAAGGGTGGGCACCGTAACCGGCTACTCTTTTTGTGAGAAGCGGTTGTGGACGCGCGGCATGGCATCCGGCTGTGCGCTGTATATTGTCACGCGCCCGCGGCCATTGTGCTTTGAGGCATAGCACGCCATATCCGCCTGCGACAGTAAATCGGTGAGATTGGCGTTATGCCGGTCAATAAACGTGATCCCTGCGCTGGCACCGATGTGGTGCGCATGGCCTTCCCAGGTGAAAGGGTAGGCGTCTACGCCATCGACAATGCGCTGGGCGATATCGCGCGCATCTTCTTCCTTACACTCCGGCAGCAGAAGACCGAATTCATCGCCGCCCAGACGCGCAAGAATATCGCCTTTACGTAACAGGCTCAGCATTAGCGCTGATATTTCACGCAGCAGCGCGTCACCGGCGGCATGCCCGGCGTTATCGTTCACAGACTTAAAGCGATCAAGGTCGATAAAGACCAGCGCATGACGTTCCTGCGCGTTATCAATATTGATCAGATGGCGCTTGAGATGGCTTTCAAAACTCGCCCGGTTCGCCAGATGGGTCAGCACGTCATGCGAGGCGCTGTAGCTGAGCTGGCGCAGCATTTCGCGTGATTCCGTCACATCCTGGATAACCAGTACTGAACCAATATTTTCGCCATTCAACGTGCTGAGTGGCGTAATACTGTACTGAATATCAAAGCTACCGCCATGCCGGCTATGCAGAACCAAATCGTCATCAATATCACTGCGACAGAGGTCGCCCGTCTTGAAGTTGTCTATCAGGGCGCCGTGATCGCCGACGCTGATGTGAAATACTGAAAGGAGCGGTTTGTTCAACGCTTCTTGCTGCGTCCATCCGCTCATTTTTTCCGCCACCGGGTTCATAAAGGTGATGTTCATATTCATGTCGGTACAAACAACCGCTTCGCCGATGGAATCGAGCGTAATATGCAGCCGCTCTTTTTCCTGAAATAGCGCGTCGTTCAGCTCCTTCACTTCCGTCATATCAATATTAATGCCGAGCAGACGTTCCACTTCGCCCTGTTTATTGAGAACACGATTGGCAAGCGAGCGGATATGACGAATTTTGCCTTTAAGCTGGACGCGGAATTCCAGCATCAGCGGCGCGCTCGATTTTAGCGAGTTAAGCACTTTGCGGGTGGCGTTCTCTCTATCTTCTTCGACCAGGCACGACTCCCAAATCTGCCAGGTGGGTTGGACATGTGAAGGGATGCCATAAAGTTCGAACATACGTTTATCCCAACTGATTTTGTTGGGTTTAAGATCCCACTCCCAGATGCCGACACCGCCCGCTTCGTTGGCAAGCGTAATGCGCTCCATCAGCCGCTGATTGACCTGCTCCGTTTTTTTCAGTTCGTTAATGTCTTCAATCTGGGCAATAAAATAGAGCGGCGTGCTGTCCGGATTGCGTACTAACGACACGGCGAGCAGCGCCCAAACCACTTCGCCCTGACGGGTGTAATAGCGCTTCTCCATGGTGTAGGTGTTGATTTCCCCGCGCAGCAGGCTGTCGCGCTGATTCAGATCGGAGTCTAAATCCTCCGCTAAGGTGAGCTCCTGAAACGTCATTTCGCGTAACTCATCCGGGCTGTATCCCAGAAACTGGCACAGGGATTTATTCACCTGCAACCACTGGCCTTCCGTTCCCACCAGCGCCATACCGATCGCTGAGTGTTCCATCGCATTGCGAAAACGCTCTTCGCTTTCAACGATATGCTTACTTTCGGCGCGAAACGCATACATCACCATGGTCATGACGTTCGCCGGAAGCAGAATCATCACAAACGGCATCCATGAGGCGTTGGTGACGGTATAAACGACGGAAACGTGCTGCGAGAGTGTGGCATCTGACATAATCAGCGACACCAGCATGACGGTGCACAGGAAAATCATAAACGCTTCCATACGCGGTAAGCGCACGGCGCTCCACATCAGTAATACGATGATGCAGGTATAAGGCCATGGCATATAAATCATCGACAGTGCGCTTAGCGCAAGCGTCACGGCCAGCGTTAGCAGCGTTTCCAGCAGCAGGCGCGGGTCGCGGTGACGCAGCAGATAATGCGGCTTAAACAGCAGCCCTAATGGCACCAGCGCCAGTGCGCCGATGGCTTCCGAAAGCGTCCAGATAATAAACGACTGAAGCGGGTTGTCGTCTGGCACCAGCAGATACACCATCAACCCGCCGACCAGCGGCGGAATCAGCGCGCCGCCAATGGCGAGGCGGATCCAGTCATGCAGATTTTGCAGTGGGTTATAGTGAGGTAACAACTTACGCAACAGCAGGCCGCCCACGACGGCTTCGATGATGTTAATACCGGAGTAAATCAGATTCAGCTCATGCAGCGGGAAGAGTAACAACGATGCCGCCACATTGCCCAGCGTACAGGCAACGGCGATGGCTGGCCACATTCTGCGGCTGTGGCGATAAAACGCCACCATCATCACCGACGTCGGGAACCAGAGCGGGGCCAGTAGCGCGCCAAGCTGGGTCAGCTCAAGCGAGAAGAGGGTGAAAATGAAGGTCACCAGCCCCAGACTGGCCAGACGAAGCACAGGATGAGCAGGGACAACGAAGACGGGCCGGGCTACTTTATTCATTACCATTTTCGCGAAGAGTGCCGTTGGGCGGGTTTCAGATTTATCTGATAGAAGATGACGTCATGCTAGTACAAGGCATTAATAATTTATAGGGTGGTAGCACATAAATTGATAGCACTGAGACCGGGGTTGCGCAACCTGACGAAAGGGAAAACCTGCGCTGCATCTGCCCAGATGCGCGTGCGGCAGAGGAACTTTTCGCCCCTGACCCGTGCAATCCCGTGCATTCGACTGGTATCGCGGGCGTGAAATCCCTATAATTGCCGCGTTTGACGCTCTGGCGTCGTCCTTCCTTATCATCCAGGTTAATCAGGTCGCAAAAATTTATGACTGATAAGTCTCATCAGTGCGTCATCATAGGCATCGCCGGCGCATCGGCTTCGGGTAAAAGTCTTATCGCCAGCACGCTGTATCGCGAATTACGTGAACAGGTTGGTGATGAACACATTGGCGTTATTCCCGAAGACAGCTACTACAAAGACCAAAGTCATTTGTCGATGGAAGAGCGTGTTAAGACCAACTATGACCATCCGAACGCGATGGATCACAGCCTTTTATTGCAGCATCTGCAAATGCTCAAACGCGGCGAACCTATCGAATTACCGGTCTACAGCTATGTAGAACACACCCGCACCGCCGAGACGGTTCATGTCGAACCTAAAAAAGTCATTATTCTTGAAGGTATTCTGCTGCTGACGGAAGCGCGTCTGCGTGAAGAGATGAGCTTCTCTATTTTCGTCGATACGCCGCTGGATATCTGCCTGATGCGCCGCATTAAGCGTGACGTTAACGAGCGTGGCCGTTCTATGGACTCGGTGATGGCCCAGTATCAGAAAACCGTTCGCCCGATGTTCCTGCAGTTTATCGATCCCTCCAAACAGTATGCCGATATTATCGTGCCGCGTGGCGGGAAAAACCGCATTGCAATTGATATTCTGAAAGCGAAAATTAGTCAGTTTTTTGAATAACTCACGCGAATTGTGTAACGTGCAGTAATCGCCCCCGCCTATATGAGAATGGGGGCTGGTTGTACCAAAGGAGAATGGCATGCGTCTGTGTGACCGAGATATTGAAGCCTGGCTGGATGAAGGCCGACTGGCGATTAACCCGCGTCCTCCCGTTGAGCGTATTAATGGCGCGACGGTCGATGTGCGCCTGGGCAATAAATTTCGTACCTTCAGCGGTCATACTGCCGCCTATATTGATTTGAGCGGCCCGAAAGCGGAAGTCAGCGCGGCGCTCGACCGCGTGATGAGCGAAGAGATCGTTCTCGCAGAAGGTGATGCGTTTTATTTGCACCCGGGTGAACTGGCGCTGGCGGTGACGCTGGAATCGGTCACGCTGCCTGCGGATTTAGTCGGCTGGCTTGACGGTCGTTCCTCCCTCGCGCGTCTTGGCCTGATGGTTCACGTGACCGCGCACCGGATCGATCCGGGCTGGTCAGGCTGTATCGTGCTTGAGTTCTATAATTCCGGTAAATTGCCGCTGGCGTTGCGTCCGGGGATGCTGATTGGCGCGCTGAGCTTCGAGCCGCTTTCCGGCCCGGCAGCACGCCCCTACAACCGTCGTGAAGACGCGAAGTACCGTGACCAGCAGGGCGCGGTCGCCAGTCGTATTGATAAAGACTGAGTTGAAGCTGGTCTGGTGAGGATACCATGAGACGTATTTTAACGACGCTGATGATTCTGCTGGTGGTGCTTATCGCCGGCCTCTCGGCGTTGGTTCTGTTGGTCAACCCGAACGATTTCCGCAGCTATATGGTGCGGCAGGTCGAAGCACGTAGCGGCTATCAGCTTCAGCTGGATGGCCCGCTGCGTTGGCACGTCTGGCCGCAGCTCAGCATTTTGTCCGGCAGAATGCGTCTCACCGCGCCGGGCGCGACGGAGCCGCTGGTGCGCGCCGATAACATGCGTCTGGATGTGGCGCTGTTGCCGCTGCTTTCGCACCAGTTACAGGTTAAACAGGTGATGCTTAAGGGCGGAGTGATTCAACTTACGCCGCAAAGTGAAGCCGCACCGGTTGAACATGCGCCCGTAGTGCCGAAAGAAAACACCTTACCATTGGTACCGGAAGATCGCGGCTGGTCATTTGATATCTCCCGTCTTAAGGTGGCCGATAGCGTGCTGGTGTTCCAGCATGCCGATGATGAGCAGATAACGGTGCGCGATATTCGTCTGGAGATGGAGCAGGACGAACATCATCTGGCCACGCTCGATTTTTCTGGTCGCATCAATCGCGATCAGCGTGACTTAGCGCTGGCGCTTACCGCGCGTATCCAGGCCGGAGATTATCCGCACCGTCTGGACGCGCAACTCTCGCAAATCACCTGGCAACTTCAGGGCGCCGACCTGCCCTCACAGGGTATCAGCGGCGCCGGTAGCGTGAATGCACGCTGGCAGGAAGAGCAGAAAACGCTGAGCTTCAGCGACATCAATTTTACGGCTAACGATAGCTCACTGCGCGGCTCAGGCAGCGTGGTATTGAGCGACCATCCGGTATGGACGCTCGATTTACAGTCTGACAAGCTCAATCTCGATAATCTGTTAACGCGCAGCGCGACATTGACCGACGCCAACGGTGGCCAGCAGGCCCAGAGCGCGCCGAAACAGGCACGCCCGGTCATTGCCAACAGCGACAGCGTTCCGCAATACAGCGGTCTGAAAAGCTTTGATGGCACGCTTTCTCTGGTCGCCAAACAGGTGACCTGGCGCGGGATGAACTTTACCAACGTCGCGCATCAGGCGACCAATACGCGTGGTCTGCTGGATATTACCCAGCTTGAAGGCACGCTGGACGGCGGGAAACTCTCACTGCCTGGCCAACTGGATGCCCGGGAAGTCACGCCTGCGGCGGAATTCCACCCGCAACTTGAGAACGTCCAGATTGGCAGCCTGCTGAAAGCCTTTAACTATCCTATCGAACTGACCGGGCGCTTAACGCTGGACGGCGAGTTTGCCGGTACGGCGATTGACGCGGAGAGCTTCCGTCGCAACTGGGAAGGGAAGGCAGATATCTCTCTGAAAGACGTGCGTGCGGAGGGGCTCAACTTCCAGCAACTGGTGCAGCAGGCGGTCGAGCGCAGTGCCGATGTCAAAGCGCAGGAAAGCTACGACAGCGCCACGCGTCTTGATAATCTGACCACCGCGTTCAGCCTGGATCATGGCAAACTGACCCTGAGCAATATGCAGGGCGAGTCGCCGCTGCTGGCGGTTGATGGCAAAGGTGCGCTGGATCTGGTCAAAGAAGAGGGCGATATGCAGTTTAACGTCCGTGTCGTTGACGGCTGGCAGGGCCAGAGCTCACTGGTGCAAATCCTGAAAGAAACGGCTATCCCACTGCGCGTCTACGGCAAATGGCAGGCGCTCAATTACAGTCTTCAGGTGGATCAGGCGCTGCGTAAACATCTGCAAAGCGAAGCGCGCCGTCGTTTGAGCGACTGGGCGGAGAAAAATAAAGACCGCCAGTCAGGGAAGGATGTGAAGCAGTTTTTAGAGAGTCATTAAAACACGGCCGCCTCACCCCGCCCTCTCCCACAGGGAGAGGGAGAAAACCAGCGCAGAACATGTAGATTTGCACACTCTGTCCCCTCTCCCGGCCGGAGAGGGGGCCAACTCTACCACCGCTCCAGCCGTTGTCTCAGCCGTTCATTTTCCCGCGCCAGTCGCGCATTTTCATCCAGTAGCGTCAACGCGACAGCGATCCCCGGCCAGTCCAGTTCCAGCTCATGACGCAGTCTCACTGCGCGATGTACCACCACCGCCGCGTGATCATCAAACAACCACTCCTGGGCCTGAGAGACCTGCGGTTCAATCATCCCCAGCCCGACAATTTCATTCAGCTCATCAGACGATACGCCCGTGCGCAGGCAAAATTCCGTGACAGTTAAGGTTACAGTAACGGTCGTCATTATGCTTTCCCCCAGGTTTTACGCGGGTCGAAGCTGGCCTGACTCTCAGCCAGTTGTTGCCACAGCGCGCTCGTTTTCTCATCCGGTTTCGGCGGCATCACGATTTTAATCACCGCAAACAGGTCGCCGGTGACGGTTTTACTGACCAGGCCTTTGCCCTTAATCCGCAACCGTTGGCCGGCCTGACTGCCCGCTGGAATGGTCAGCAGAATGCTCTCTTTGAGCGTTGGTACTTCCACTTTGGTGCCCAGCGCGGCTTCCCACGGTGCTAAAGGAAGAACTATCTCCAGATTGTGGCCGACGATATCAAACAACGGATGCGGCGCGATGTGAATAATCATCCACAGGTCGCCGTTTGGCCCGCCATTTTCGCCCGGCGTGCCCTGGCCTTTGAGGCGAATACGTTGCCCGTCGCTGACGCCCGCAGGGATTTTCACATTCAGTGTTTTTGGCCGTTCCTGTTCAACCATGCCGAAAACGTTATACACAGGCACCTTATAGCTGATGGTGCGCTGCTGCTCGGCCAGCGTCTCTTCGAGGAACACCGCCACTTCAATTTCCAGATCCTGGCCGCGTGAGGCGCGCTGACGGCGGGCGTGATGCGCCTGCTGACCAAACATCGAAGAGAAGATATCGTCAAAATCTTGCTGATTGTAGCTCTGTTCATGGCCCTGCTGCTGGCGGCCAAAATGCGGATCGTTACGATGCGCCCAGAGCTCGTCGTATTCAGCGCGCTTCTGCTCGTCTTTCAATACTTCCCAGGCTTCGGCGAGATCTTTAAAGCGGGCTTCGGCATCGTTTTCTTTGCTGACATCGGGGTGATATTTGCGCGCCAGGCGGCGGTAGGCGGTCTTGATGGTCTTCAGATCGTCCGTTGGTTTAACCCCCAGAATCGCATAATAATCCTTTAATTCCATAATGTTATCTCATTAATGAATGCGGTGGTCATGGCCCACCTGAAAAAAGGGCTCGTGTATAAGCGTAGGGCAAATGTGCGCGGTGGGGCAGAAGAAATGTGTGGGAAAATTGATAGAAGACAAGAAGAGTAAAGGGCTGATTAATAATCAGCCCTTATAGGCACTACACCTCGTAGTTCAGTTCATCCTCTTCCTGTGGCGGTGGGATTATCTGTACTTTTTGCACGCGGTGACTTTCAACCTGCAACGTTTTCAGCGTGAAGGGGCCAATTTGTACCTCTTCACCCGCTTTCGGTACGCGTTGCAAATGTTCCATTAGTAGCCCGGCAATGGTGTGATACTCACGTTTGTCGTCCAGCGGCAGCGGAATGTACTGCACCAGATCCTCCAGTGGCATATGGCCGTTTGCCGTCCAGGTGCCATCCGGGTTGCGCTGGATATCGTGGCGGGCATCAATCTCTTCCACTTCGTTCGGCAGATTGCCGGCGATGGTTTCCATAACGTCACTGAGTGTCACAATGCCTTCCACTGAACCAAATTCATCAACCACGAACGCGAAGTGGGTACGCGCGCTACGGAATTGTTCCAGTGCCGAGAGCAGCGGCAGCGTTTCCGGGAAGACCAGCGGCTGACGGATGAGCGCACGCAGATCCAGCGGCTCGTTGCGCAGAGACTGTTGCAGCAGGTCAATGACGTGTACCACGCCTAACAGCTCTTCTTCATCATCGCCGCCGGTAATCACCAGACGCGTGTGCTGGTTTTTCTCCAGCAGCGCGCGGATTTCGTTTTCCGGAGCGCTGAGGTCGATGTGCTCGATGTCGTGGCGCGAGGTCATAATGCTGCTGACGGTACGCTGATTGAGGTTGAGTACGCGCTCAATCATCATCCGTTCCTGCGGCTCGAAGATGGGATCGTCCCGGTTATCGGCAATCATGGATGCGCTATCGGCATCCAGTTCGGCGTCCTCTTTGCGACCGCTCAGCAGGCGCATCACCGTTTCAGTGGTACGCTGACGCATCGTCAGGTTTGCCGACAGAAAGCGGCGGCGGTTAAAGATCGCCAGCTGATTAAGGGCTTCAATCATCACCGAGAAGCCAATCGCCGCGTACAGATAGCCTTTCGGAATGGCGAAGCCAAAACCTTCTGCGACCAGGCTGAAACCAATCATCAGCAGGAAGCTGAGACAAAGAATAACGATAGTCGGGTGACTGTTGACGAAGCGGGTGAGGGCTTTACTGGCGAGCAGCATCAGGCTGATGGCAATAATCACCGCCGCCATCATGACAGCCAGATGATCAACCATCCCGACCGCCGTAATGACCGAGTCTAGCGAGAAGACCGCGTCCAGCACCACAATTTGTGCGACGACGCCCCAGAAACGCGCGCCGCGCCGCTGGGTGGGGTTATCGCTGTCTTTACCTTCAAGCCGTTCGTTAAGTTCGACGGTGGCCTTAAAGAGAAGGAAGAGGCCGCCGAACAGCATAATGAGGTCACGCGCGCTGAAGCTTAAATCGCGGAACACAAAAAGCGGTTTGGTGAGCGTAACCAGCCAGGAAATTGAGGCCAGCAGCACCAGACGCATCAACATTGCCAGAATCAGGCCGGTGACACGGGCGCGGTCGCGCTGCGCCGGAGGCAGCTTTTCTGCGAGGATGGCGATAAACACCAGGTTATCAATCCCGAGAACGAGCTCGATGACGACAAGCGTGATAAGACCCGCCCAGATTGAGGGATCGGCAATCCATTCCATACGTTGTTTAATACCTTAAGTCATATGACATTTGTCACACTTCGATCATGGATAAAGCCGGCGCAAATTGCAATGTTTCCCTGAGATTTGTCCGACTAAAAATGAGAGTCTCACAGAAATAAAACCTTATGGTTACTCCTGTTTATTATAAAAATACTCAATGGGTGAAGATAGCGCTATTCAGATATTATTAACTATTCCCGTATGTCAATATAAATAAAATCCTAAAAAATTGTTTTTGTGGTGCTTAATATTATTCTTAAAAACTATTTTTAAGGAGACGTTACCTTGCCTGCTGTTTGCATTGCTGCAACAATTCTTCCGGCATTGAATGATAAAAGGTATGGGAACGTATCCGGCGGGTATTTATCGGCCAGAAGTTTTAATGCCAGGAATAATCTTTATTCAATGCTGAAAATGTTGACCTATTTCTAACATTCTGAATTTTAGGTGATTTGGTAGCTTAAAGCCAAGGGCGGTAGCGTGCCTGAAGGCGATATAATCAGCCTCGATTATTCTGTCAATAGCCTGCGGATGAATACGATCTTTTTTAGGATATATGCCATTTATATTCACGCACGATTAAATGCATTCTGAATGCTCAGGTAATGGAGATGTTCGGGTTTATTTAATTCGCACAGGATAATTTCTCTGCCAAAGTGATAAATAATCAATGATGAAATCCAAACTAAAATTGATGCCATTATTGGTGTCGGTAACCTTTATGAGTGGTTGCACCGTCTTTCCTGGCAGCAATATGTCTACCTACGGGAAAGATGTCATTAAACAGCAAGACGCTGATTTTGACATCGACAAGATGGTGAATGTTTATCCGCTGACCCCGCGACTGATTGAACAACTGCGTCCGCGTCCAAATGTCGCACAGCCAAATACTTCGCTGGATCAGGAGTTAAGCAATTACCAGTACCGCGTGGGGCCGGGGGATGTGTTGAACGTCACCGTCTGGGATCACCCGGAACTCACCACCCCGGCTGGCCAGTATCGCAGCTCAAGCGATACCGGGAACTGGGTGCAGCCTGACGGCACCATTTTCTACCCCTACGTCGGCAAAGTTGACGTAAAAGGCAAAACCCTCTCTGAAATCCGGCAGATTGTCAGCCAGCGTCTGGCCGCCTATATCACGGATCCACAGGTAGATGTGAACGTCGCCGCCTTCCGCTCGCAAAAAGCCTATGTGTCTGGTCAGGTCAACAAGTCCGGCCAGCAGGCGATTACTAACGTGCCGCTGACCGTTCTGGATGCCATCAACGCCGCAGGCGGCCTGACCGATATGGCGGACTGGCGCAACGTGGTGCTGACGCATAACGGACGCGAAGAGCGTATCTCGATTCAGGCGCTGATGCAGAACGGCGACCTGAAACAGAACCGGTTGCTGTATCCGGGCGACATTCTCTTCGTGCCGCGCAACGACGACCTGAAAGTGTTCGTGATGGGCGAAGTGAAAAAACAGAGCACCCTCAAAATGGACTTCAGCGGTATGACGCTGACCGAAGCGCTGGGCCAGGCGGAAGGGTTAGATCTCACCTCTTCGAATGCCAGCGGTATCTTCGTGATCCGTCCGACCAAAGAGGGCAACAACGGCAAAATGGCGAACGTTTATCAGCTTGATATGTCCGATGCGACCTCGCTGGTGATGGCGACCAACTTCGTACTGCAGCCGTATGACGTCGTGTACGTGACGACCGCGCCGGTAACGCGCTGGAACCGTCTGATCAATCAACTGTTGCCGACCATCAGTGGCGTTCGCTACATGACGGACACGGCAAAAGACATTCACACCTGGTAAGCGGCCATGTTTAACAAAATTCTGGTGGTATGCGTGGGGAACATTTGTCGTTCCCCAACGGGAGAGCGTCTGCTGAAAAGCCATTTGCCGTCACTCACCATTGCGTCTGCGGGTCTGGGCGCGCTGGTGGGGAAGGGGGCGGATGCCAGCGCGGTGAGCGTGGCAGCAGACCATCAACTCTCGCTTGACGGGCATTGTGCCCGCCAAATTTCCGGCGCGATGTGCCGGGAGTATGACCTGATTCTGGCAATGGAACGCCGCCACATCTCGAAACTGCATGACCTCGCGCCGGAAATGCGCGGCAAGGTGATGCTGTTTGGGCACTGGGATGATGAACGCGACATTCCCGATCCCTATCGCAAAAGCCGCGAAGCCTTTGAAGCGGTATATCAGTTACTCGACCGGTCTGCTCAACAGTGGGCGCAGGCACTGAAAGCTCAGCAGGGATAACAATGACAGAAAAAGTAAAACAGATAGCCCCGCAGACCACGGGCAGTGATGAAATTGATATTGGTCGCCTGGTGGGCACGGTCATCGAAGCGAAATGGTGGGTGCTGGGTATTACCGGCGTGTTTACGCTGGTTGGCATTATCTACACACTATTTGCGACGCCGATTTACAGCGCCGATGCGCTGGTGCGTATTGAACAAAATCAGGGCAGCGCGCTGGTGCAGGACATCAGCAGCGCGCTGAGCAATAAACCGCCAGCGTCCGACGCGGAGATCAGAATGATCACCTCGCGTCTGGTGCTGGGCAAAACCGTCGACGACCTTGACCTCGATATTTCGGTTGAGAAAAACACCTTCCCGCTGATCGGTGCAGGATGGGATCGCCTGATGGGGCGTAAAAACGAAACGGTCAAAGTCACCACCTTCAATCGCCCACAGTCGATGGCGGAGAGCACCTTTACGCTGGATGTGCTGAGCCCGACGCGCTATCAACTGAGCAATGACGATGGTTTCAGCGCGCAGGGCGAGGTGGGTAAACCGCTGGAAAAAGGTGGCGTGTCGCTGCTGGTGACGGCGATTGCCGCTCATGAAGGCGCATCGTTTACCCTGACGCGATTCTCCACGCTCGGCATGATTAACTCGCTGCAAAACAGCCTGAGCGTCACGGAAGATGGTAAAGATTCCGGCGTGCTGACCCTCAGCATTACCGGAGAAGATAAAGAGCAGATCCGCAAGATCCTCGATAGCATTGCGCGTAACTACCTCGAACAGAACGTGGCGCGTAAATCTGAAGAGGCGGCGAAGAGTCTCGCCTTCCTCGATAAACAACTGCCGGTGGTGCGCCACAATCTGGACGTCGCAGAAAATAATCTCAACGCCTATCGCCAGCAGAAAGACTCGGTTGACCTGCCGCTGGAAGCGAAATCCGTGCTCGACTCAATGGTTAACATTGATGCGCAGCTTAACGAATTGACCTTCAAAGAAGCGGAAATCTCCAAACTCTACACGCGTATTCACCCGGCTTACCGCACGCTGCTGGAAAAACGCCGGGCGCTGGAAGAAGAGAAAGCGCGCCTGTCGAAACGGGTGACCGCGATGCCAAAAACCCAGCAGGAAATAGTGCGTTTAACGCGTGATGTGGAATCCGGCCAACAGGTTTACATGCAATTGCTGAATAAACAGCAGGAGCTGAAAATCACCGAAGCCAGCACCGTGGGGGATGTGCGCATCGTCGACCCGGCGATTGCTCAACCGGGCGTGGTGAAGCCGAAGAAAGCGCTGATTATTCTCGGCAGCCTGATCCTCGGCCTGATGCTCTCGATTGTTGGCGTGCTGCTGCGTTCGCTGTTCAACCGCGGTATCGAAAGCCCGCAGGTGCTGGAAGAGCACGGTATCAATGTTTATGCCAGCATCCCGCTGTCGGAATGGCAAAAAGCGCGTGACAGCGTGAAAACGGTGAAAGGCGTTAAGCGCTATAAACAGAGCCAACTGCTGGCGGTGGGTAACCCAACGGATCTGGCGATCGAAGCGGTGCGCAGTCTGCGTACCAGTCTGCACTTCGCCATGATGCAGGCGGGCAATAAAGTGCTGATGATGACCGGCGTCAGCCCGTCGATCGGTAAAACCTTTGTCTGTGCCAACCTGGC
This sequence comes from Pseudocitrobacter faecalis, assembly GCA_003315335.1. Taxonomy (GTDB): domain Bacteria; phylum Pseudomonadota; class Gammaproteobacteria; order Enterobacterales; family Enterobacteriaceae; genus Pseudocitrobacter; species Pseudocitrobacter faecalis. The sequence goes on along the minus strand of QNRL01000001.1, from coordinate 833,855 downwards.
GGCAGTTATCAGCCAGACCGGCAAGCGCGTGCTGATGATCGACTGCGATATGCGTAAGGGTTACACCCACGAACTGCTGGGCACCAGCAATGACAATGGGTTATCGGAAGTGCTGGTGGGCAAAGCGGATATCGCGTCCAGTGCCAAGCGCACATCCATTAACAACTTCGACCTGGTGCCGCGCGGTCAGGTGCCGCCGAACCCGTCGGAGCTGTTGATGAGCGAGCGATTCAGTGAACTGATGGCCTGGGCCAGCGCTAACTATGACCTGATCCTGATCGATACGCCGCCTATTCTGGCCGTCACCGATGCGGCCATTGTGGGTCGCCATGCTGGTACCACCCTGATGGTGGCGCGCTATGCGGTTAATACCCTGAAAGAAGTGGAAACCAGCCTCAGCCGCTTTGAGCAGAACGGCATCAATGTGAAAGGGGTGATCCTGAACTCAATCTTCCGTCGCGCGACGGGGTATCAGGATTACGGCTACTACGAGTACGAATATAAATCTGATTCTAAATAAGGTGTGTTTGCCCTCACCCTAACCCTCTCCCGCAGGGAGAGGGGACTGGTCGGTGCTGGTTTTCTCCCTCTCCCTGAGGGAGAGGGCCGGGGTGAGGGGAAAAATGCCATGACTTTGCTTCTCCGGGGGATCCTCATGACCACAGAAAATCCATTGATCTCTATCTATATGCCGACCTGGAATCGCCAGCAGTTGGCTATCCGCGCCATCAAATCGGTGCTGCGCCAGGATTACCCAAACTGGGAGATGATTATTGTTGATGATTGTTCCGAATCCTACGAACAGCTTCAGCAATTTGTGAGCGAACTGAACGATCCGCGTGTGTGCTACATACATAACGATGTGAACTCCGGCGCGTGTGCGGTGCGTAACCAGGCCATTATGCAGTCGAAAGGCCAGTTCATCACCGGTATTGATGACGACGATGAATGGACGCCAAATCGTTTGTCGGTGTTTCTCGCACAAAAGCATCAACTGGTGACCCACGCGTTTCTGTATGCCAACGACTATCTTTGCCAGGGGGAAGTCTACTCGCAGCCCGCGAGCCTGCCGCTGTATCCGAAATCGCCGTTTTCCCGCAAGTTGTTCTACAAGCGCAATATTGTCGGCAACCAGGTGTTTAGCTCGGCGTGGCGTTTTAAAGAGTGCCTGTTCGATACAGAACTGAAAGCGGCACAGGATTACGACATTTTCCTGCGGATGGTAGTGGCCTACGGTGAGCCGTGGAAAATCGAAGAAGCCACGCAAATCCTGCACATCAACCACGGCGAGATGCAAATCACCAATTCGCCAAAAAAGTTTTCCGGCTACTTCCATTTTTACCGCAAACACAAAGACAAATTTGACCGGGCAAGCAAGAAGTACCAGCTCTTCACCCTGTATCAAATCCGCAATAAACGTATGAACTGGCGCACGCTGTTGACGCTGTTTTCTGTGCGCAACGGCAAACGCCTTGCCGACGGGCTGCGGGGGAAATAATCATGCTGGAAGATTTGCGCGCGAACAGTTGGAGTCTGCGCCCGTGCTGCATGGTGATGGCGTATCGTATCGCCCATTTTTGCTCCGTGTGGCGTAAGAAAAATGTGCTCAACAATCTGTGGGCCGCGCCGGTGTTGCTGCTCTATCGCTTCGTGACTGAATGTCTGTTTGGCTACGAAATTCAGGCCGCCGCGACGATTGGTCGCCGCTTTACCATTCACCACGGTTATGCCGTGGTTATCAATAAGAACGTGGTGGCGGGCGATGATTTTACCATTCGCCACGGCGTCACCATCGGTAATCGTGGCCCAAACAGCCTGGCGTGTCCTGTGATTGGCAATGGCGTGGAACTCGGGGCCAACGTGGTGATTATCGGTGACATTACGATTGGCAATCAGGTCACCATCGGCGCAGGCAGCGTCGTGCTGGATAACATTCCCGACCATGCGCTGGTGGTGGGTGAGAAAGCGCGGGTGAAGGTACTGAAATGAATATTATGCAATTTAACGTTCGCCTGGCTGAAGGCGGCGCGGCGGGCGTGGCGCTTGATCTCCATCAGCGCGCGCTACAGCTGGGAATGAACTCGCAGTTTATCTACGGCTATGGCAAAGGCGGCAAAAAAAGCGAAAGCCATGACCGCTACCCGAATGTGATTAAGCATACGGCGCGCGCCACCTCAATAGCCAACCTGGCGCTGTTTCGCCTGTTGAATCGCGATCTGTTCGGCAATCTGAACGGGTTATATCGCACGGTGGTACAGACTACCGGCCCGGTGGTGTTGCATTTTCATGTGCTGCATAGCTACTGGCTCAATCTGGCAGAGGTGGTGAAATTTTGCCAGCGCGTAAAAGCGCATAAACCGGACGTCACCTTCGTCTGGACGCTGCACGATCACTGGAGCGTTACCGGTCGCTGCGCGTTTCTTGACGGCTGTGAAGGGTGGAAGCACGGCTGTGCGCAATGCCCGACTCTCAGTAATTACCCACCGGTAAAAGTCGATCGTGCTCATCTGCAGGTTGATGAGAAACGCGCGCTGTTTCGCCAGATGCTGACGCTGGGCTGCAACTTTATTTCGCCCAGCCATCACGTAGCCGATGCCTTTAACACCCTTTACGGTGCGGGGCGCTGTCTGGTGATTAACAACGGCATTGATGTGGCGACGGAAACCATTCTGGCCGATCTTCAGCCAAAAGCGGCAAACTCACAGCGTCCCAAAATTGCCGTGGTGGCCCATGACCTGCGCTACGACGGGAAAACCAATCAGCAACTGGTGCAGGCGCTGATGGCCCTTGGCGATAAAGTGGAGGTGCATACCTTCGGCAAATTCTCACCGTTTAATGCCGATAACGTGGTGAATCATGACTTCCTTACCGATAAGCGCCAGTTGATGAGCCAACTTCACGGTATGGATGCGTTGCTGTTCAGTTCACGCGTCGATAACTATCCGCTGATCCTGTGTGAAGCGCTGTCGATTGGCGTGCCGGTTATTGCGACTCACAGTGATGCTGCGCAGGAGGTGCTGAGCAAATCGGGTGGACATACGGTTGATGACAGCGACGTTCTGCGTCTTGCGCAGTTGCCGAAAGCAGACATCGCTCAGGCGATTTTCGGCACCACGCTTGCGCAGTTCAGCGCCCGTAGCCGCCAGGCCTACAGTGGTCAACAGATGCTGGAGGAGTATGTCTCGTTCTATCAGAATCTGTAGCTATCTCCTGCTACCGTTAATCTACCTGCTGGTTAACGTCAAAATCGCCCAGCTCGGCGAGAGCTTTCCCATCACCGTTGTGACCTTTTTGCCGCTGCTGCTTTTACTCTACGTTGACCTGATTAACCTGAAAAAGTTGATGATTGCACTCGGCGCGGGGGCAGGGTTGACGCTGTTTAACTATCTGTTCGGCCAGTCTTACGATGCCAGTAAGTACGTTACCTCGACGATGCTGTTTGTCTATATCGTGATTATTGTCGGTATGGTATGGAGTATTCGCTTCAAGGTTATCTCGCCACATAACCACCGCAAAATTTTGCGTGGCTTTTATATGGTGATTGGCGTCATCGTCATGCTGGCCGCTGTCGAGATGCTGCAAATTATCGTCTCCGGAGGCAGTAGCCTGATGGAGACAATTTCGAAATATCTTATATACAGTAACAGCTATGTTCTGAATTTTATCAAGTTCGGCGGCAAGCGTACCACGGCACTTTATTTCGAACCGGCATTCTTCGCTCTGGCGTTAATCTCAATTTGGCTCTGTATCAAACAGTTCGGTATCAAAACCCCTAAAGCAGATGCTATGATTCTGGCAGGGATTATTCTTTCAGGATCATTTTCCGGGGTAATGACGTTTATTCTGTTCTATTTGCTGGAGTGGGCTTTTCAGTATCTGAACAAAGACGCCATTAAGAAAAAACTGCCGCTGGCGATTATCTCGTTGGCTGTATTTTTGGTCGGTTTAGTGTTTGCTTTTCCGTATATATCTGAGCGTCTTGGCGATCTGGGGACGGAAGGATCATCATCCTATTACCGTATAATAGGCCCACTGGTAATGGTAGGTTATTCGTTAACCAATATTGATGGTATTGTGCGTTTCGGTTCTCTTTATGAATATGTGGCATCATTCGGAATCTTTAACGGTGCGGATGTCGGAAAAACAATAGACAATGGTTTGTATCTGCTCATTATTTATTTTTCGTGGTTTGCAGTGATATTGACGGCATGGTACATGATTAATGTCGGAAAGATGACAATTAACGCTTTTGGGAATAATCGCAATTTCCGCGTGCAGTTGTTTCTTTTTACGCCAATATCGCTGTTTTTTACCGGTTCGATATTTAGCCCGGAATATGCATTTTTAATTGTCTGTCCCTTTATTTTGCGTAAAGCGCTCAATATGGCCGACAACGGATAAGGTGGAAAAAACAATGCTGCTGAGTGTCATTACCGTCGCGTTTCGTAACCATGACGGCATCGTCAAAACCTGGCGTTCACTGGCGCATCTGGCGAACGATCCGAGCATTCAGTTTGAGTGGATTGTGGTCGACGGCGGGTCGGCTGACGGCACGGCGGAGTTTCTGGAAAAACGTAACGGACAGTATAACTTACGTTATGTTAGCGAGCCGGATAACGGCCTGTATGATGCGATGAATAAAGGCATCGCGATGGCGAAAGGCAAATTTGCTCTGTTCCTGAATTCCGGCGATGTGTTTCATCAGGACGTCTCACAATTTGTCCGTCAACTGCGTAATAAAAAAGATGATGCGATGTATCTGGGTGATGCGATGCTCGATTTTGGCGATGGCACCCAACTCACCCGTCGGGCAAAAAGTGGCTGGTATATTTATCACAGTTTACCCGCCAGCCATCAGGCAATCTTCTTCCCCTGTGTGGGGTTGAAACAAAATCCGTATGATATGCAATATCGTGTTTCATCTGATTATGCGCTGGCCGCCAAAATGTATAAAGCAGGCTATGCCTTTAAACGCATAAAAGGGTTGGTGTCTGAATTTTCGATGGGCGGGGTATCAACCACTAATAATTTACAGTTATGTCAGGATGCAAAGAATGTTCAGCGAGAAATATTACGCATGCCAAAGCTTCTGACAGAATTGTCTTATTTATTACGTCTGCGCACCACCGGCAAAACAAAAGCCCTGTATAACAAATCCTGAATATAAGGGAAAGGTATGCAAGATTTAGCGGGATTCTCTGTGCCGAAGAATTTTCGCGGGGCGGGGGGGATTAAAGTGCAATTATGGTGGGCGGTGCAATCAACACTTTTTGCATGGTCACCGCAGATACTCTATCGCTGGCGTGCATTTTTGTTACGTCTGTTTGGTGCAAAAATAGGAAAAAACGTAGTCATTCGCCCGTCAGTGAAAATTACCTATCCATGGAAATTAACCCTTGGTGATTATGCCTGGGTGGGTGATGACGCAGTGTTATATACGCTGGGCAATATTACCATCGGCGAAAATTCGGTGGTGTCACAGAAGTGTTATTTATGTACCGGAAGTCATGACTTCCAGAGTCAACATTTTGATATTACCGCCACACCGATTGTGATTGGCGAGAAATGCTGGCTGGCGACGGATGTCTTTGTTGCTCCCGGCATTGAAATTGGCGACGGCACCATCGTTGGTGCGCGAAGCAGCGTTTTTAAATCGCTTCCGGCAAACGTGATTTGCCGTGGCAACCCCGCAGTGGTGATACGCGAACGCGTTGAAACTGATTAATTTCTGATAAGTACAGAGGATAAAAACATGTCAAAAGTCGCTCTCATCACCGGCGTAACCGGCCAGGATGGTTCTTACCTGGCAGAGCTTCTGCTGGAAAAAGGCTACGAAGTGCATGGCATTAAGCGCCGCGCTTCCTCTTTTAACACGGAACGCGTTGACCACATCTATCAGGATCCACACAGCAGCAACCCGAAATTCCACCTGCACTACGGCGACCTGACTGACAGCTCGAACCTGACCCGTATTCTGCAGGAAGTCCAGCCGGATGAAGTCTACAACCTGGGCGCGATGAGCCACGTGGCCGTTTCGTTTGAATCCCCGGAATATACCGCCGATGTGGATGCAATGGGTACGCTGCGCCTGCTGGAAGCTATTCGCTTCCTCGGTCTTGAAAAGAAAACCCGTTTCTATCAGGCGTCCACCTCTGAGTTGTACGGCCTGGTACAGGAAATTCCGCAGAAAGAGACCACGCCGTTCTATCCGCGCTCTCCGTATGCGGTAGCAAAACTGTACGCCTACTGGATCACCGTCAACTACCGCGAATCCTACGGCATGTATGCCTGCAACGGCATTCTGTTCAACCATGAATCCCCGCGCCGTGGCGAAACCTTCGTCACCCGCAAAATTACCCGCGCGATTGCCAATATTGCGCAGGGGCTGGAGTCCTGCCTGTATCTCGGCAACATGGATTCCCTGCGTGACTGGGGCCACGCCAAGGACTACGTGAAAATGCAGTGGATGATGCTGCAACAGGACAAGCCGGAAGATTTCGTTATCGCCACCGGCGTGCAGTACTCCGTGCGTCAGTTCGTCGAAATGGCGGCGGCTCAGTTGGGCATCAAGCTGCGCTTTGAAGGCACCGGCGTGGAAGAGAAGGGCATTGTGGTTTCTGTCACCGGCCATGATGCGCCGGGCGTGAAACCGGGCGATATCATCATTGCCGTTGACCCGCGCTATTTCCGTCCTGCGGAAGTGGAAACCCTGCTGGGCGACCCGACCAAAGCGCACGAAACGCTGGGCTGGAAACCGGAAACCACTCTCCAGGAAATGGTCTCGGAAATGGTTGCCAAAGACCTCGAAGCGGCGAAGAAACACTCTCTGCTGAAATCCCACGGCTACGATGTGGCGATCGCGCTGGAGTCCTGAGAATGACCAGACAACGTATTTTTGTGGCGGGCCACCGGGGAATGGTCGGTTCGGCCATTGTCCGCCAGCTTGAGCAGCGAGAAAACGTGGATCTGATTCTGCGTACTCGCGATGAGCTCAACCTGCTCGACAGCAATGCAGTGAACGAATTTTTTGCCACCGAACAGATTGACCAGGTTTATCTGGCGGCGGCAAAAGTGGGCGGTATTGTGGCGAACAATACCTATCCCGCCGATTTCATCTACGAAAACATGATGATTGAAAGCAACATCATTCATGCTGCACATGTGCATAACGTGAATAAGCTGCTGTTCCTTGGCTCATCCTGCATCTATCCGAAGCTGGCGAAGCAGCCAATGGCCGAAAGTGAGCTTCTGCAGGGTACGCTGGAAGCGACCAACGAGCCCTACGCGATTGCCAAAATTGCCGGGATCAAGCTGTGTGAATCCTATAACCGCCAGTACGGTCGTGACTATCGCTCGGTGATGCCGACGAACCTGTACGGGCCGAACGATAACTTCCACCCCAGCAATTCGCACGTCATTCCTGCGCTGTTGCGCCGCTTCCACGAAGCCGCCCAGCAGAATGCATCGGATGTGGTGGTGTGGGGCAGCGGTACGCCGATGCGCGAGTTCCTCCACGTGGACGACATGGCGGCTGCCAGCATCCACGTGATGGAGCTGGATCGCGACGTATGGCAGGAGAACACCCAGCCGATGTTGTCGCATATCAACGTCGGCACCGGCATCGACTGCACCATTCGCGAACTGGCGCAGACACTGGCGAAAGTGGTGGGCTTTAAGGGACGTGTGGTCTTTGATGCGTCCAAACCGGACGGCACGCCGCGCAAACTGCTCGACGTCACCCGCCTGCATCAACTGGGCTGGTATCACGAAATCACCCTGGAAGCTGGTCTTGCCAGCACCTACCAGTGGTTTTTGCAAAACCAGCAGCGTTTCCGGGGGTAACCGATGTTTCTGAGCACGCAGGATTTTGCCACCGTAGTGCGTTCTACACCGCTTATCTCAATTGATTTGATTGTGGAAAACGCGCAGGGCGAATATCTGCTTGGCAAACGCACCAACCGCCCGGCGCAGGGGTTCTGGTTTGTTCCTGGTGGTCGCGTGCAGAAAGATGAAACGCTCGCTGACGCCTTCGCCCGCTTAACGCAGGCGGAGCTGGGCCTGAGCCTGCCGATATCGGCAGGCCAGTTCTACGGCGTCTGGCAGCATTTTTATGACGATAACTTTTCCGGGACGGATTTCTCTACCCATTACATCGTGCTGGGTTTCCGCCTGCGTGTGGATGCTAGCGACCTGACGCTCCCGGATGAACAGCACAATGATTACCGCTGGCTGACGGCGTCGGCGCTGCTGGCAACGGACAATGTGCATGCCAACAGCCGCGCCTACTTCCTCGATGAGAAGCGGGCCGAGGTGCCAGGGTTATGAAGATATTGGTTTATGGCATCAATTATTCACCCGAGCTGACCGGTATCGGCAAATACACCGGCGAAATGGTCGAGTGGATGGCAAGCCAGGGGCATGAAGTTCGGGTGATCACCGCGCCGCCGTACTATCCGCAGTGGCAGGTGGGCGAGCACTACTCCGCCTGGCGCTATCGTCGGGAAGAGGGGGCCGCCACCGTCTGGCGTTGCCCACTGTATGTGCCGAAACAGCCCTCCACGCTGAAGCGCCTGATCCATTTAGGCAGCTTTGCCGTCAGCAGCGTCTTCCCGCTGCTGGCCCAGCGTCGCTGGAAGCCGGATCGCATTATCGGCGTGGTGCCAACGCTCTTTTGCACGCCGGGTATGCGCCTGCTGGCAAAACTCTCCGGTGCGCGCACGCTGCTGCATATTCAGGATTATGAAGTGGACGCGATGCTCGGCCTGGGCATGGCAGGTAAAGGCAAACCGGGCAAAGTGGCGAAGCTCGCCAGCGCCTTTGAGCGTAGCGGCCTGCTTAACGTCGATAATGTCTCAACTATCTCACGCTCAATGATGAATAAAGCCCGTGAGAAGGGCGTGCCGGAAGAGAAGATCATTTTCTTCCCAAACTGGTCGGAAGTGGCGCGTTTTCGCGATGTGAACAGCACCCATGTTGCGGTTTTACGCGAACAGCTTGGCCTGCCAGCCGACCGCAAACTGATTCTTTACTCCGGCAATATCGGCGAGAAGCAGGGGCTGGAAAGCGTGATTGAGGCCGCCGCCTTGCTGCGTGACAAACCGTGGCTGTTTGTGATTGTCGGCCAGGGTGGCGGGAAAGCGCGGCTGGAAAAACTGGCGGCAGAGCGCAGGTTAGACAATGTGCGCTTCTTCCCGCTGCAATCTTACGACGCACTGCCCGCGCTGCTTTCGATGGCCGACTGCCATCTGGTGATTCAAAAACGCGGCGCGGCGGATGCGGTACTGCCGTCCAAACTGACCAATATTCTGGCGGTGGGCGGTAATGCGGTGATTACCGCGGAAGCTGAAACCGAATTAGGGCAGTTATGCCTCAATGAACCGGGGATCGCCGTGTGCGTCGAGCCGGAATCGGTTCCGGCGTTAATGGACGGTATTGAACAGGCACTCTTGATGCCGAAACGCAACGCGCAGGCGCTGGCCTACGCGGAACGCACGCTCGAGAAAGAGAACGTGCTGAGTCAATTTATTGCTGATATTCGGGGTTAAACGATGAGTCAATCAACACTTTTTCCGGTAGTGATGGCCGGTGGCTCCGGCAGCCGTTTGTGGCCGCTGTCCCGAGTGCTTTATCCCAAACAGTTCCTGTGCCTGAAAGGCGAACTGACCATGCTGCAGGCGACGATTAATCGTCTGCACGGCGTGGAGTGTGAAAGCCCGGTGGTTATCTGTAATGAGCAGCACCGCTTTATCGTGGCCGAGCAATTGCGCCAGATGAATAAGCTGACCGAGAATATTATTCTCGAACCTGTGGGGCGCAATACCGCCCCGGCGATTGCCCTTGCGGCGCTGGCGGCGGTGCGTCGTGAAACCGGCTGCGACCCGCTGATGCTGGTGCTGGCGGCAGACCACGTTATTCAGAATGAAGACGCGTTCCGTGAGGCGGTGCGCAATGCGACACCGTACGCGGAAAGCGGCAAACTGGTCACGTTTGGTATCGTGCCCGATCTGCCGGAAACCGGCTATGGCTATATTCGTCGTGGTGATGTTTCACCAGGCGAAAAAGACGCGGTGGCCTTCGATGTGGCGCAGTTTGTCGAAAAACCGAATCTCGATACCGCCCAGGCGTATGTCTCCAGCGGCGAATATTACTGGAACAGCGGTATGTTCCTGTTCCGTGCCGGACGCTTCCTGGAAGAGCTGAAAAAATATCGCCCGGATATTCTTGAAGCGTGCGAGAAAGCCATGAGCGTCACCGACCCGGATCTTGATTTCATCCGCGTCGATGAAGCCGCTTTTCTCGCTTGCCCGGAAGAGTCTATCGATTACGCGGTAATGGAACAGACCGCCGACGCGGTGGTGGTGCCGATGGACGCAGGCTGGAGCGACGTGGGCTCCTGGTCTTCACTGTGGGAAATCAGCAACCATACGCCGGAAGGCAACGTGCATCACGGTGACGTGATCAGCCACAAAACCGAAAACAGCTATGTGTACGCCGAATCCGGCCTGGTGACGACCGTCGGTGTAAAGGATTTGGTGGTGGTGCAGACCAAAGACGCGGTTCTGATCGCCGATCGCAGCGCGGTTCAGGACGTCAAAAAAGTCGTCGAGCAAATTAAAGCCGAGGGGCGTCATGAGCATCATATTCACCGCGAAGTGTATCGCCCGTGGGGGAAATATGACTCGATTGATGCTGGCGATCGCTATCAGGTGAAACGGATCACCGTGAAACCGGGCGAGGGGCTTTCACTGCAAATGCATCACCACCGGGCAGAACACTGGATTGTGGTGGCGGGCACCGCCAAAGTCACCATCAACGATGACATCAAGCTGCTGGGTGAAAACGAATCTATTTATATCCCGCTTGGCGCGACTCATAGCCTTGAGAATCCCGGCAAGATCCCGCTCGATTTAATTGAAGTCCGCTCCGGTTCGTATCTGGAAGAGGACGATGTGGTGCGCTTCGCGGATCGCTACGGGCGCGTATAGCGCGTTTTGTTAGCCGGATAAGTGCAGTGCCGTCCGGCAATTCACAACACTGAAAATAATGACCCTCACCGGTCAGGGCCAACTGTTGCCTGAAGAAAGGTAAAAACATGAAAACATTAACCTGTTTTAAAGCCTATGACATTCGCGGCAAATTAGGCGAAGAGCTGAATGAAGATATCGCGTGGCGTATTGGCCGCGCCTATGGCGAGTTTCTGAAACCGAAAACCATTGTGCTGGGTGGCGATGTGCGTCTGACCAGCGAAGCGCTGAAACTGGCGCTGGCACGCGGTCTGCGCGATGCGGGCGTTGATGTGCTCGATATCGGGCTTTCTGGTACTGAAGAGATCTATTTTGCGACCTTCCATCTGGGGATTGATGGCGGCATTGAAGTCACCGCCAGCCATAATCCGATGGATTACAACGGCATGAAGCTGGTGCGCGAAGGGGCGCGTCCAATCAGCGGTGATACCGGGCTGCGCGATGTGCAGCGTCTGGCGGAGGCCAACGACTTCCCGCCGGTGGATGAAAGTCAGCGCGGCAGCTATCAAAAAATTAACCTGCGCGATGCGTATATCGATCACCTGTTGCAGTACATCAACGTCAAAAACCTGACGCCCCTCAAGCTGGTGGTGAACGCTGGCAATGGTGCGGCAGGCCCGGTGATTGATGCGCTCGAGGCGCGCTTTAGAGCTCTGAATGTGCCGGTGACGCTGATTAAAGTGCACAACACCCCGGACGGCAATTTCCCCAACGGTATTCCTAACCCGCTGTTACCTGAGTGCCGCGACGACACCCGCAACGCGGTAATCGAACACGGCGCGGATATGGGGATCGCGTTTGATGGCGATTTCGACCGCTGCTTCCTGTTCGATGAAACCGGGCAGTTTATCGAAGGGTATTACATCGTCGGCCTGCTGGCAGAAGCGTTCCTGGAGAAAAATCCGGGCGCCAAAATTATCCACGACCCGCGTCTTTCCTGGAACACGGTAGATGTGGTGACAGCGGCGGGCGGCACGCCGGTGATGTCGAAAACCGGCCACGCTTTTATCAAAGAACGCATGCGCAAAGACGACGCCATCTACGGCGGTGAAATGAGCGCCCATCACTATTTCCGCGATTTTGCCTACTGCGACAGCGGAATGATCCCGTGGCTGCTGGTAAGCGAACTGCTGTGCCTGAAAGGGAAAACGCTGGGCGAACTGGTGCGCGATCGGATGTCTGCCTTCCCGGCAAGCGGCGAGATCAACAGCAAACTGGCCGAGCCTGCTGCGGCAATTGCCCGCGTAGAGCAGCACTTTGCTCACGAGGCACTGGAAATTGACCGTACCGATGGCATCAGCCTGGCGTTTGCCGACTGGCGCTTCAACCTGCGTTCCTCGAACACTGAACCGGTGGTGCGTTTGAACGTGGAATCGCGCGGCGATACCCCGCTGATGCAGGCACGAACGCAGGATATTCTGGCGCTGCTTAAGCAGTAAAAGCCCCCCTCACCCTAACCCTCTCCCTGAGGGAGAGGGGACAGATCATGCACAGGCTTAACATCTGCGCGGGTTTTCACCCTCTCCCTCAGGGAGAGGGCTGGGGTGAGGGTGACTGGTGATGAAAAAGGAACAACGATGACGACTCTAAAAAAGCGCGAGCGAGCCAAAACGAATGCATCGTTAATCTCAATGGTGCAGCGTTTTTCGGATATCACCATTATGCTCGGCGGGCTGTGGGTAGTGTGCAAAGCCGCGGCGCTGCCGTTTTTGTATCTCCATCTGCTGATGGCGCTGGTGACGCTGGTGGTGTTCCAGATGATCGGCGGGATCACTGATTTCTATCGTTCATGGCGCGGTGTGCGCATAACCACCGAACTGTTGTTGCTGCTACAGAACTGGACGCTGAGCCTGGTATTCAGCGCCGGACTGCTGGCGTTTGACGACGATTTCAGCACCCATATCAGCGTCTGGCTGAGCTGGTATTTACTGACCACCTGCGGCATGTTGGCCAGCCGGGCGTTTATTCGTTATGGCGCCGGCGTGCTGCGCAATCATGGTTACAACAAACGCTACGTCGCGGTAGCGGGCGATCTCCCGCAGGGGCAGGCGCTGCTGGAGAGCTTCCGTAATCAGCCGTGGATCGGTTATGAAGTGGTGGGCACCTATCATGATGCTAAACCGGGTGGCGTCAGCGCCGACTGGGCGGGCAATATTCAGCAGCTGCTGGACGACGCGCGCGCGGGCAAAATTCATAACGTCTATATCGCCATGTCGATGCAGGAAGAGGGGCTGATCAAAAAACTGATGCGCGAGCTGGCGGATACCACCTGCTCGGTGCTGATTATCCCCGATGTGTTTACCTTCAACATTCTTCATTCGCGTATTGAAGAGGTCAACGGTGTGCCGGTCGTGCCGCTGTACGACACGCCGCTCTCTGGCGTCAACCGCATCATTAAACGGCTGGAAGATATCGTGCTCGCCAGCATGATCCTGCTGCTGATTTCGCCTGCGCTATGCTGCATCGCGCTGGCGGTGAAACTCACTTCCGCCGGGCCGGTCATTTTCCGCCAGACCCGTTACGGCATGGACGGTAAGCCTATCAAAGTCTGGAAATTCCGTTCCATGAAGGTGATGGAAAACGACGCGGTGGTCACTCAGGCGACACAAAACGACCCGCGCGTGACGCCGGTTGGAAACTTCCTGCGTCGTACCTCGCTCGATGAACTGCCGCAGTTTATCAACGTGTTGACCGGCGGCATGTCGATCGTCGGCCCGCGTCCTCATGCGGTGGCGCATAACGAACAGTATCGCCAGTTGATTGAGGGTTACATGCTGCGCCACAAAGTGAAGCCAGGCATTACCGGTTGGGCGCAAATCAACGGCTGGCGCGGCGAGACCGACACGCTGGAAAAAATGGAAAAACGCGTCGAGTTCGACCTGGAATACATTCGCGAATGGAGCCTGTGGTTCGATATCAAAATTGTTTTCCTGACGGTGTTCAAAGGCTTCGTCAGTAAAACGGCGTATTGAGGAACGGGTATGAGCCTGAGAGAGAAAACTATCAGCGGCGCGAAGTGGTCGGCCATGGCGACCGTCATTATCATTGGCCTGGGGCTGGTGCAGATGACGGTGCTGGCGCGCATCATCGATAACCACCAGTTCGGTCTGCTGACCGTGTCGCTGGTGATTATCGCGCTGGCGGATACGCTATCTGATTTCGGTATCGCGAACTCGATTATTCAGCGTAAAGAGATAAGCCACCTTGAACTCACCACCCTGTACTGGCTGAACGTCGGACTGGGCGTGGTGGTGTGCGTGGCGGTATTTGCCCTGAGCGGGGTGATTGCCAGCGTGTTACATAACCCGGATTTACAGCCCCTGATCCAGACCTTATCGCTGGCCTTTATTGTGATCCCCCACGGGCAGCAGTTTCGCGCGTTGATGCAAAAAGAGCTGGAGTTCAACAAGATTGGCCTGATTGAAACCAGTTCGGTGCTGGCGGGCTTTACTTTCACCGTGGTGTCGGCGCACTTCTGGCCGTTAGCTATGACCGCGATCCTCGGTTATCTGGTCAACAGCGCAGTGCGTACGCTGCTGTTTGGCTACTTTGGCCGCAAAATTTATCGCCCGGGGCTGCATTTTTCGCTGGCGAGCGTGTCGTCAAATTTGCGTTTTGGTGCCTGGCTGACGGCGGATAGTGTCATCAACTATGTGAACACCAATCTCTCAACGCTGGTACTGGCGCGTATTCTGGGGGCGAGCGTCGCGGGCGGCTACAACCTGGCCTACAACGTGGCGGTGGTGCCGCCGATGAAACTGAATCCGATTATCACCCGCGTGCTGTTCCCGGCATTTGCCAAAATCCAGGACGACACGGCCAAACTGCGCGTCAACTTCTACAAGCTGCTTTCTGTGGTCGGCATTATCAACTTCCCGGCGCTGCTCGGGCTGATGGTGGTGAGCAACAACTTTGTGCCGCTGGTTTTTGGTGAGAAGTGGGTGAGCATCATTCCGGTGCTGCAACTGCTGTGCGTGGTAGGGCTACTGCGGTCGGTGGGGAATCCGATTGGTTCGCTGTTGATGGCGAAAGCACGCGTCGATATCAGTTTTAAATTCAACGTTTTTAAAACCTGCCTGTTTATCCCGGCGATCATCGTCGGCGGCCAGTTGGGCGGTGCGATTGGCGTCACGCTGGGCTTCCTGCTGGTGCAGATTATCAACACCATTCTGAGCTATTTCGTGCTGATCAAACCCATTCTGGGCTCCAGCTACCGTGAATACATTCTCAGCCTGTGGCTACCGTTTTACCTCTCTTTGCCCACGCTCGCGGTGAGCTACGGCCTGGGGTGGGCGCTGAACGGTCAACTGCCGCTGGCGTTACTCCTGGCGGTTCAGATTGCCGCGGGCGTTCTGGCCTTTGGAGTGATGATTGTGCTCTCCCGCCATCCGCTGGTGGTGGAGATGAAGCGCCAGCTGTGCCGTAACGAGAAAATGAAAACGCTGCTTCGCGCAGGCTAATTTTTGAGGTCATTATGAAATTATTGATTCTTGGCAACCACACCTGCGGCAACCGTGGCGACAGCGCCATTCTGCGCGGGCTTTTAGATGCCATCAACACGCTCTCGCCTGAGGCTGAAGTGGATGTGATGAGCCGGTATCCGGTGAGTTCCTCCTGGCTGCTCAATCGCCCGGTGATGGGCGATCCGCTCTATTTGCAGATGAAAGCGCATAACAACGCGCCGGGCATGGTCGGGCGAGTAAAAAAAGTGCTGCGTCGTCGCTATCAACACCAGGTGCTGCTCTCGCGCGTGACCGACAGCGGCAAGCTACGTAATATCGCCATTGCTCAGGGCTTTACCGATTTTGTGCGTCTGTTGTCCGGTTATGACGCGATTATCCAGGTGGGCGGCTCGTTCTTCGTCGACCTGTATGGTGTGACGCAGTTTGAGCACGCGCTGTGTACCTTTATGGCGAAAAAACCGATTTATATGGTTGGGCACAGCGTTGGGCCGTTCCAGTCTCCGGCGTTCAATCAAATGGCAAACTATGTCTTTGGTCATTGTGACGCGCTGTTCCTGCGCGAGTCGGTCAGCCTTGATTTGATGAAACGCAGCGACATTGACACCTCGAAAGTGGAGAAGGGCGTTGATACCGCCTGGCTGGTGGATCATCACAATGACAGCTTTGACGCGAGTTACGCCGTACAGCACTGGCTGAATGTCGCGCAGCAGCAGAAAACCGTCGCCATTACCCTGCGTGAACTGGCGCCGTTTGATAAGCGCCTCGGCACCACGCAGGAAGCCTACGAAAAAGCGTTTGCAGGCGTGGTCAACCGCATTATCGCCAGCGGCTGGCAGGTGATGGCGCTCTCTACCTGTACGGGCATCGACAGCTATAACAAAGATGATCGCATGGTGGCGCTTAACCTGCGTAAACATATTCAGGACCCATCGCGCTACCACGTGGTGATGGATGAGCTTAACGATCTCGAAATGGGCAAACTGCTGGGCGCCTGTGACCTGACGGTCGGTACACGTCTGCATTCAGCGATTATCTCCATGAACTTCGGAACACCGGCGATTGCGATTAACTACGAACACAAATCGGCCGGTATTATGCAGCAACTGGGTATGCCGGAAATGGCGGTGGATATTCGCCATCTGCTGAACGGCGACCTGGAAGCGATGGCGGCGGACACATTAGGCCAGCTTCCGACACTGGTACCGCGCCTGAACGAAGCGGTGGCACGTGAGCGTGCGGCGGGGCGGGCGATGGTCGAATCGGTCTTAACGCGCATCGGGGAGGGGAAATGAAGGTTGGTTTCTTCTTGTTGAAATTCCCGCTGTCGTCTGAAACCTTTGTGCTCAATCAGATTGTGGCCTTTATCGAAATGGGCCACGAGGTCGAAATTATCGCTCTGCAAAAGGGCGACATGACCAACACTCACGCGGCGTACACCCAATATAACCTGGCCGCGAAAACCCGCTGGCTGCAGGATGAACCCACGAGTACGGGGGCGAAGTTTCGCCACCGTGCGATGAGTACACTGCGCGGATTGCATCGCCCGGCGACCTGGCAGGCGCTGAACATGAAGCGTTACGGTCACGAAGCGCGCAACCTGATCCTCTCGGCCATTTGTGGCAATAACCCACAACCGTTCCGCGCCGATGTGTTTATTGCTCACTTCGGCCCGGCGGGCGTCACGGCGGCGAAACTGCGCGAACTGGGTGTGATACGCGGCAAAATCGCCACCGTTTTTCACGGCATTGATATCTCCAGCCGCGATGTACTGAATCACTATACGCCGGAGTATCAACAGCTTTTTCGGCGGGGCGATCTGATGTTGCCGATCAGTGACTTATGGGCGAAACGCTTGCAGGGAATGGGCTGCCCGACTGCGAAAATCGCTGTCTCGCGGATGGGTGTCAATATGGATCGTTTTGCCCTGCGTCCGACCAAAGCGCCAGGTGAGACATTGCAAATTATCTCCGTCGCCCGCCTGACCGAGAAAAAAGGGCTGCATGTAGCGATTGAAGCGTGCCGTCAGTTGAAAGAGCGTGGCGTGGCGTTTCATTACCGCATCCTTGGTATTGGCCCGTGGGAGCGCCGCCTGCGCACGCTCATCGAACAGTATCAACTGGAAGGGTACGTGGAGATGCCGGGCTTTAAGCCCAGCCACGAGGTAAAAGCGATGCTCGATGAGGCAGATGTCTTTCTGCTGCCGTCGATTACCGGCGCGGATGGGGATATGGAAGGCATTCCCGTGGCGCTGATGGAAGCGATGGCGGTGGGCATTCCGGTGCTGTCGACCGAACACAGCGGGATCCCAGAACTGATAGACGCCAATGCGTCCGGCTGGCTGGTGGCGGAAAACGACGCCCACGCACTGGCAAACAAACTCAGCGAACTGCGCCATCTTGATGAGCCGACGCTGCGCCCGGTGCTGCAACGCGCCCGCCAAAAAGTTGAAACCGAGTTCAATCAGCAGGTGATTAACCGCCAGCTTGCGAGCCTGCTGCAAACCCTTTGCTATTGAGGTTGCATGGATAAAAAATTCTCCCGACGACGCTTCCTGTCGGCAGGCGCTACGCTTGCCGCCATTCCTCTGCTACACACCCCCGCTGCGCGCGCGCTGGGGCGTAACGATGCAGTCGATATCCGCAACTATCTGGTCGGTAATGACTGGATCCGCGCATTTCGTCAGGCGTTTGACGACGCCGATATTATCGACGTTCCTAAGGGCGTGGTTTGCGACAATATCAACACCGGTATCATCATGCCGCCGGGTAAAACGTTGCAGGTTAACGGTAGCCTGAAAGGCAATGGTCGTGGGCGTTTTGCGTTGCAGGATGGGTGTAAAGTGGTGGGGGAGGGGAGCCTCAATAATATTACCCTCGACGTTCGCGGTTCTGACTGCACCATCGAAGGGCTGGAGATGAGTGGTTTCGGCCCGGTGGCGCAAATTTACATCGGCGGCAAACAAAAAAGGACGATGCGCAATCTCACTATCACACGCATCAATGTTACCCAGGCTAACTACGGCATTTTACGCCAGGGATTCCATAATCAACTCGACGGCGTAAAAATCACCCACAGCAAATTTAGCCACCTGCAGGGCGATGCCATTGAATGGAACGTCGCGATTAACGACAAGAATATCCTTATCTCTGACCATGTGATTGACCACATCGATTGCACCAATGGCAAGACCAACTGGGGCATCGGCATTGGGCTAGCGGGCAGCACCTACGATAACGACTACCCGGAGCACCAGGCGGTGAAAAACTTTGTCGTGGCCAATATCACCGGCAGCCACTGTCGACAGTTGGTTCACGTCGAAAACGGTAAACACTTTATTATTCGTAATATTAAGGCACGAAATATCACCCCTGAATACAGTAAGAAAGCCGGAATTGATAACGCTACGGTAGCAATATATGGCTGTGATAATTTCGTTATCGATGGTGTGGATATGGTTAATAGCGCGGGTATGCTAATTGGCTATGGTGTTATCAAAGGGAAATATCTGTCGATACCGCAGAATTTCAGGGTGAATAATGTGCGGATGGATAATCGCCAATTAACGCTGAAACTGCGTGGAATACAGATTTCATCGGGCAATGCGCCGTCGTTTGTGGCGCTGACTAACCTCGACCTGAACCACGCATCACTGGAGATCCACAACAAACCACAACACATTTTTATGCGTAATATCAAAGTGATGCAACCCAAAGTGCGCGGGCCCGCGTTACAACTTCACTTCGACTTACGCAAGGATGTTCGCGGAAAATTTATGGCCAAACACGAGACGCTGCTCTCAATGTCAAATATTCAAGCAATCAATGAAAATGGCCAGCAGTCTGCGGACATTGACCTTATTGATCAGCATGTTGTCAATGTCGATGCGCTGAATTTTACCCTACCCAAACGCTGAATTTTTAGCCGAACCCACCTCTTCAGACGCATTCTCGGATTGTATCCAGAGATTTAGTGGTCTTTACCCGATACTATGAGAAAACATAGTGGATCAAACATCGTTAATAGCTATAATTCATCAACCGTATATAGGTGGACACGAAAATGGTTAATTTGAAAGCAGTCATTCCGGTAGCCGGGCTGGGCATGCATATGCTCCCTGCCACCAAGGCCATTCCTAAAGAGATGCTACCAATCGTTGACAAGCCGATGATCCAATACATCGTCGACGAAGTTGTTGCTGCAGGGATCAAAGAAATCGTCCTGGTCACCCACGCTTCTAAAAATGCCGTGGAAAACCACTTCGACACCTCCTACGAACTGGAAGCTCTGCTTGAGCAGCGCGTAAAGCGTCAGCTACTGGCAGAAGTTCAGTCCATTTGCCCGCCGGGCGTAACCATTATGAACGTCCGCCAGGCACAGCCGCTGGGCCTGGGCCACTCCATTCTGTGCGCGCGTCCGATCGTTGGCGATAACCCGTTCGTGGTTGTTTTGCCGGATATCATTCTCGATGGCGCGACTGCCGACCCATTGCGTTATAACCTTGCTGCCATGGTGGCGCGTTTCAACGAAACAGGCCGCAGCCAGGTGCTGGCGAAACGTATGCCGGGCGATCTTTCTGAGTACTCTGTTATTCAGACCAAAGAGCCGCTAACCGTAGAAGGTAAAGTGAGCCGTATCGTCGAGTTCATCGAAAAACCAGACCAACCGCAAACGCTGGATTCCGACCTGATGGCCGTAGGGCGCTATGTGCTTTCCGCTGACATCTGGGCCGAACTGGAAAAAACCGCGCCGGGTGCCTGGGGCCGTATTCAGCTGACGGATGCTATTGCCGAGCTGGCGAAGAAACAGTCCGTTGACGCGATGCTGATGAGCGGCGACAGTTACGACTGCGGCAAGAAAATGGGTTACATGCAGGCGTTTGTTCAGTACGGGCTGCGCAACCTGAAAGAAGGGGCGAAGTTCCGGAAAGGGATTGAGAAGTTGCTTTCAGAATAAGACACTACGCAACAACACGGAATGTTGGTGAGTAACAGAACGGCAGATGATTGTGGTTGAGGAACTCTCATTTCACAGCAGCTGCCGTTTTTGCTTTTAAAAACAACAACTAAAATTAGTGATTGCGCGGTGTTTTTTGATAAAAAATGCCGGATTTCTCCTTGTCTTACACAGGGATTGCGCCCAAAATAGTGGGCTAAATTGGTGGGCGAGATTCGACGCAAACGCGAAGGTTTGTGGGGACTGGTCCACGACATACTGAATTTTGTGCAGTGCACTGGTAGCTGTTGAGCCAGGGGCGGTAGCGTGTCACACATTATTAAATGTGGCTAGATATATTCACTCGTATTTAAATTCCCTATTTTCCGAATATAGTTAAGAGCGAAAATAAACGTGAAAATTTTGGTTACTGGCGGCGCAGGTTTTATTGGATCTGCTGTTGTTCGACATATTATTAATAATACTCTGGATTCTGTCATCAATGTTGATAAATTGACGTATGCAGGTAACCTCGAATCATTAGTAGAGGTCGATAACAGTGACCGCTACAGCTTCGAACATGCAGATATTTGTGACGCTGAAACGATGGCGCGCATTTTTGTAGAACATCAACCTGATGCGGTCATGCATCTGGCTGCGGAAAGTCACGTTGACCGCTCAATTACGGGGCCAGCTGATTTTATCGAGACTAATATTGTCGGTACCTATGTTCTTCTGGAAGCTGCTCGCAAATACTGGTCGGAACTGGATGCTGATAAAAAAGCCGCTTTCCGCTTCCATCACATTTCCACTGACGAAGTGTATGGTGACCTGCCTCATCCGGACGAAGTGGCTGCGGGTAGTGAACTGCCTCTGTTTACTGAGAAAACAGCGTATGCGCCAAGCAGCCCCTATTCTGCATCGAAAGCTTCTAGCGACCATTTAGTTCGGGCGTGGCTGCGCACGTATGGCATGCCAACCATGGTGACTAACTGCTCGAACAACTATGGCCCGTATCACTTCCCAGAAAAGCTGATCCCACTTGTTATTCTGAATGCCCTGGAAGGTAAGGCGCTGCCGATTTATGGCAAGGGCGATCAGATTCGCGACTGGCTGTATGTTGAAGATCATGCACGCGCGTTGTACAGGGTTGTTACTCAGGGTAAGCCGGGTGAGACCTATAATATTGGCGGATATAACGAGAAGAAAAATCTTGATGTTGTACACACCATCTGCGACCTGCTGGATGAGATAGTGCCTAAAGACACCTCCTACCGTGAACAGATCACCTATGTTGCCGATCGTCCTGGCCACGACCGTCGCTATGCCATTGATGCTGCGAAAATGAGTCGTGAGCTGGCATGGAAACCGCAGGAGACATTCGAATCAGGGATCCGCAAAACGGTTGAATGGTATTTGGCAAATACCCAATGGGTTGAGAATGTGAAGAGTGGCGCTTACAAGACCTGGATTGACCAGAATTACGGAGCGCGTAGCTAATGAATATTCTGTTATTCGGTAAAACAGGGCAGGTGGGTTGGGAATTACAGCGCGCGTTGGCCCCATTGGGAAATGTGACTGCGCTGGATTTCCATTCGACGGACTACTGCGGAGATTTCAGTAACCCGGAAGGCGTTGCTGAAACCGTCATAAAGATCAAGCCTGACGTTATTGTCAATGCTGCTGCACACACTGCCGTCGATAAAGCCGAAACCGAGCGCGAGCTATCTGAGTTATTGAATGCGCGCAGCGTGGAAGCCATTGCAAAAGCAGCCGCGAGTATTGGTGCATGGGTAATTCACTACTCAACCGATTACGTCTTCCCAGGCAACGGTGAAACACCGTGGCGCGAGACAGATCCCACTGCGCCTTTGAATGTTTACGGTGAGACGAAGCTGGCGGGTGAACTGGCCCTGCAACAGCATTGCGAAAAGCATCTGATTTTCCGAACCAGTTGGGTTTATGCCGGTAAAGGCACCAACTTTGCGAAGACGATGTTGAAACTGGCAAAAGCGCGCGAAGAACTTTCTGTCATTAATGACCAGTTTGGTGCTCCGACCGGCGCGGAACTTCTGGCTGACTGTACCGCCCACGCGATCCGCGTTGCGCTGAATAAACCCGAAGTGGCGGGCCTTTATCACCTGGTGGCGAGCGGTACGACAACGTGGCACGATTATGCGGCTCTGGTGTTCGATGAAGCCCGCAAAGCGGGCATTGAACTGGCGCTCAATAAACTCAATGCCGTACCGACAAGTGCCTATCCGACCCCGGCAAAACGTCCGTCGAACTCGCGTCTGAATACCCAAAAATTCCAGAACAATTTTGACTTAACGCTGCCTTCCTGGGAGAAGGGGGTTAAGCGCATGCTTGAAGAACTGTTTACCACAACTTCAATCTGACATATTCCATTTAATGCCCCTCTGGGGCATTTTCTGTTTGAGAAAGCATAATGAAAACTCGTAAAGGTATTATTCTGGCTGGCGGTTCGGGTACGCGTCTTTATCCGGTAACGATGGCAGTAAGTAAACAATTACTGCCTATCTATGATAAGCCGATGATTTACTACCCACTGTCAACCCTGATGCTGGCGGGGATCCGCGACATTTTAATTATCAGTACCCCGCAGGACACGCCGCGTTTTGAACAACTTCTCGGCGATGGGAGTCAGTGGGGAATGAATCTGCAATACAAAGTTCAGCCGAGTCCGGATGGATTGGCGCAGGCTTTTATTATCGGTGAAGAATTTATCGGTAATGATGATTGTGCACTGGTTCTGGGAGATAACATCTTCTATGGCCACGACCTGCCTAAACAGCTTGCCGCAGCTGTGGATAAAGAGAGTGGTGCGACCGTATTTGCCTATCATGTTAATGACCCTGAACGCTATGGTGTTGTTGAGTTTGATAAAGATGGTACAGCAATTAGTCTGGAAGAAAAACCGCTGGAGCCGAAGAGTAATTATGCGGTTACAGGGTTATATTTTTATGACAATGATGTTGTCGAGATGGCGAAGAGCCTGAAGCCGTCATCGCGTGGTGAACTGGAAATCACGGATATTAACCGTATCTATATGGAACAGGGCCGTATGTCTGTTGCCATGATGGGACGCGGTTACGCTTGGCTGGATACAGGTACGCATCAGAGCATGATTGAGGCAAGTAACTTTATTGCGACTATTGAAGAACGTCAGGGGTTAAAAGTATCATGCCCGGAAGAGATCGCTTATCGTAAAGGGTTTATTGATGCTATGCAGGTAAAAACACTGGCAGAGCCATTGAAGAAGAATGCTTACGGGCAGTACTTACTTAAAATGATTAAAGGTTATTAATTAATGAACGTTATCAAGACTGAGATTCCAGATGTCTTAATTTTTGAACCCAAAGTTTTTGGTGATGAACGTGGTTTCTTTTTTGAAAGTTTTAGTAAGAAAACCTTTGATGAAGCCATAGGACGGAAAGTTGAGTTTGTTCAGGACAACCATTCAAGGTCTTGTAAAGGTGTCTTGAGGGGCTTACATTACCAGTTAAATCCTCACGCTCAGGGTAAGCTAGTGCGCTGTATTATAGGTGAGGTATTTGATGTAGCAGTAGATTTACGTATGGAGTCAGAAACTTTTGGAAAATGGGTTGGTGTGAATATTTCCGCTGAGAATAAACGCCAATTATGGATTCCTGAAGGTTTTGCACATGGTTTTTTCACATTAAGCGATGTTGCTGAGTTTGTATATAAAACGACAAACTACTATCATCCTGAAAGTGAACGTAGCATTATATGGAACGATCCAAAACTGAATATAACATGGCCAACTCTGGATGCGGAACCGATTATTTCAGCAAAAGATGCAGTTGCTGAATATTTCTAATAATATGGTGTAATCAGAGCAAGTTGTGTATGAGTTTAATTAAAAATAGCTTTTTTAATATATCTGGTTATATTGTACCAACGTTAGTTGCAATACCTGCATTAGGCTATTTGGCAAGGGAATTAGGTGCCGAGAGATTTGGTATTTTTACACTTGCAATGGCTTTAGTTGGCTATGCAGGAATATTCGATGCAGGAATGACCAGGGCTGTTATTAGAGAAATATCAATATATCGTAATGATAATATTGAGAAGGCGAGAATTACGTCTTCTGCTGCATTTTTTGTTTTTTTCTTGGGTTCAGCCGGAACCTGTTTAATGTTTTTTCTTTCACAAAGCATAAGTAATATATTAAATGTTAGTGAAATATATAAACAGGAAGTTATAATTTCACTAAAAATATTGTCCTTTTCTATACCGATATTTTTAGTTAATCAGATTTGGCTAGCAGTTTTAGAAGGCGAAGAGAATTTTTTCAATGTTAATATGCAAAAATGGATCAGTAGCTCGTTTTTAGCAGGCTTGCCAGCGTTAATGCTGCTGTTATACAAACCAACTCTTATTGGGGCGATCTCTGGTTTGTTATTAGGTCGTATATTAGCATTGTTAGTCAATTTATGTTTCTCATACAAATTTATCATTACAGCAGGTTTTAAATTCCATAAATATGTATTTATTAGACTCATAAAATACGGTGGTTGGATTACAGTAAGTAATATAATCAGCCCCGTTATGAGTTACTTTGATAGATTTATTGTTTCACATATTTCAGGTGCTCATATCGTTGCATTTTATAGTGCTCCTGCGGAAGCGGTATCTCGTCTGTCAATTATCCCTGCCGCTTTATCACGAGCAGTCTTTCCAAAGTTAAGTTTTGCCCCAAATGAGACCGAGAAGAAAAAATATCTCAAGCTATCTTATCTACTACTAACAATAGTTTGTGGACCTG
The DNA here is from genome assembly GCA_003315335.1 of Pseudocitrobacter faecalis. Classification (GTDB taxonomy): domain Bacteria; phylum Pseudomonadota; class Gammaproteobacteria; order Enterobacterales; family Enterobacteriaceae; genus Pseudocitrobacter; species Pseudocitrobacter faecalis. The sequence goes on along the minus strand of QNRL01000001.1, from coordinate 808,626 downwards.
TAGTTTTATTTTGTTTTATTTTTTCAGAAAATATTCTTGTAATTTGGTTAGGTGAAGGTTTTAGAGGACAACCATCGTTAATTCTAAGAATATTACTAATTGGTTATTTATTTAACTGTTTTGCACAAATACCTTTTGCTTCAATACAAGCCGCTGGTAAGGCTAAGGTTACAGCGACCTTACATATGGTTGAGTTAATTCCTTATCTGATATTGTTATTTGTATTTGTTAAACATTATGGTATTGTTGGGGCGGCATTTGTATGGGCATTAAGAATGATAGTTGATAGTTTTATTTTAATGTATCTTTCCAAACTCATAAAAAGAGAATGATAAATGAAGATAATACCATATATCGAGGCATTATATCGAAATGAAAAATAAAAGCCATTATATTTCGATATTTTTGTTTTTTTCGTGGATCATACTTTTTTTATTTGCAGGGTTACGGGTACCTGGTTTTGATCGGGATTCATATACATATATAGATTTGATAAGTAGACCAATACAAGATATCTGGTTTCAAGAGCCGACATTTATAGCATTGGTAGTTATTAATAGAGTTTTGTTTGATGGCTACTATCAAACATTTTTTATGATATATGCGTTGCTAGGCGTAGGTATAAAAATATTCTGCATTAACAAGATGAATGAAGGTAGATTATTAGGATTCTTAATCTATTTATTGCTGTATTATTCGTTACATGATTTAACGCAAATAAGAGTTGGGGTTGCATCTGGCTTATTTTTATTATCCTTATTTTATTTAGATGGTAATAAAAAAAGAGCTTTTATCTTACAGATTGGAGCGGCTCTATTTCATTACAGTGCAATTGTCGGATTGGCTACTCTACTTCTCTCTACCAAAAAGTTAAATAAATGGTGTTGGACTTTATTTGTTCTTATTTCTGTTGCTATCAGTAAATTCATGACACAAGATTTTGTGCTAAAAATTGCCGATGTAATGCCTACGTTTATTACGGTTAAAGTTTATAACTATATAAATATGCTTAATGAAAATGGTATTTTTATGGACTTTAATCAATACAATTTCTTTTACTTAGGCTGTGTATTAGTACTCCTTCTCGGAATTTATCTGATTAAATTGAAGGCTGCGAATCCACTTTTTATTATTTCTATAAAGGTGTTTGCACTAATGCTCATGTCTTATTACTTACTGGCACCTGTTCCAATCATGGCTGGTCGAATATCAGAGTTTTTTGGGATCGTGTTAATTATTTATTTCCCAATGTTCTGTTCCTTAATTAAGCCAAGATATATGATGGCTACATTTATTCTAATGTTCGTTTGCGTCCATGCAGTTCGACTAAATCTTGATATTCTGAATTTCTAGGTGTGAAATGTTATGACGAATAAAATTACTGTTGATGTTGCTTTAGCATCATATAATGGTGAAAAGTATATTTCAGAACAGATTGAGTCAATTTTGAATCAATCTCATAAAAATATCAGGTTATATATATCAGATGATGGTTCAACAGATAATACAGTAACAATCATTAAGCGTTATATTGAGCAAGATCATAGGGTTCATTTAGTTAATACTGAAAGAGTGGGCGGTGTTATTAATAACTTTGAAGTTGCTCTTAAGGCAACTAGTGCCGATTATATCATGTTGAGTGATCAAGATGATTACTGGGAATATGATAAAATAGAGCAACAGCTCAGTGCTATGCTGATCGAAGAAAGTAATTACAAAGCGAAACCAATACTAGGGTATACAGATCTTGAACTTGTAGATGAGAAGTTAAAACCTATTTCAAATAGTTTTTATGCATCTGCAAAATTGAATCCCCTCAGGAATCTGAACTACTGTAATCTTTCTTGGATGGGATCAGTTATGGGATGCACCATCATTATGAACAGGCTTGCGCTGGATAATGCATTACCTTTTAATAAACAGATTATAATGCATGATCATTGGCTTGCAATGAAAACCCTCGAAGTTGGTCATTTATTTTATATCGATAAAGCATTTATTCAATATCGGCAGCACAGTAGAAATGTTTCAGGTGGTTTGGGTTTTCGCAAAAAGTTAATTAATAAAATACTAGATGTAAACCGTTATAAAAATATGGTCAAACGTACCAAAATCGTTAGTTCAATGCATGGGCTCGATTCATTTTATAAACGTCTAAAGTTTTCAAAAAATATTTTATTAGGGTTCAAACATTGTGAAACAATAAAATATCCCGTTTTATTTCTTTTCTTTTTCATTACTATGGGTGGCAAGTAAGCTTGCGACAAAAGAGGTTTCAGTGAAAACAATTATTACTTTCGGAACATTTGATGTTTTCCATGTAGGTCATGTTAACATTCTGGAGCGTGCACGAGCGTTAGGCGATCGATTAGTTGTTGGTGTTTCTTCAGATGCACTTAATTTCTCAAAAAAAAAGAGATACCCGATATACTCGCAAGATGATCGTCTGCGTATAATATCATCCTTGAAGTTTGTAGATGAGGTCTTCCTAGAAGAATCGCTGGAAATCAAAGATATTTACATCAAACAATTTAATGCCAATGTGCTTGTTATGGGCGATGATTGGCTTAATAAATTTGACTGGGTAAAAGAAAAAACAGGTTGTGATGTCATTTATTTACAGCGTACCCCTGCGATCTCTACAACGGAAGTTATCGAAATAGTTAAGAAAATTTGAGAACTTTCATGATTAGCATAATCATTACTATCTATAACCGAGAAGCTACTGTCGTAGCTGCAATTGAAAGTTGTCTAAATCAAACTTTCAAAAATTATGAAATTATACTGGTTGATGATGGTTCTTCCGATCATTCAGCTGATAAAGTAAAGAAATATTTAGGTGGGAATGTTAAATATTTTTACCAACATAACCAAGGTGCTGCAGCTGCTAAAAATAGAGGGGTTTCTGAAGCAACATATGATTATGTTACTTTCTTAGACAGCGATGATACATATTTTTCAGAAAACACCCTGAAAAACATTTCGGCACACATTGAAAGCAAACCTGACTTTATCTGTGCTAGACGTATTTTAATTAGAAAGAAAGATAGTGATATTATTGCAGAGAACAAACAAATTGATTCTAATGTTGATTTTTATAAGTACATGCTTGAATCTCCTTTGAACTATGCAGGCCACAATCCTTATGTGTTCAAAAAATCATGTTTCCTTCAGGTTGGTGGGTTTGATGCTAATTCTAAGTGGGGAGATGCATTGATCTTTTGGAGACGATTTTTCAAACTTAACCCTAAGATTGTGATAGTTTCCGAACCGGGCTATATATATAATCAAATTGATGATAATAGCGTTAGCAGGAAAAGAAACTCAAATTATTATGATACAGCATTAGAAGTGATGTATCGCTGTTACAAAGAAAACGTTAGGGATATTTTTTCACTGAAAGTTGAAAAAAACTGGCAGCTTATTTTTATTCTATATGCACTGAAATCAAGAACACCAAAGAATATACTCAAGATGAGTGTACTTCTATGCACTGGAAGGTTTTATTTTATACCTAAGGCGATAAAATATATATTAGAAACTAAGGTCATAAAATGAATGGATTAAAAACGATATTTCATCTTTTTATTGATAATGCACTCCATTTTTTATGTTTTTTTTCATCATTAGACAAAAACATATTCATATTCAACTCTACTGGTAATAATAACTATAACTTTAACTCAAGATTTTTATATGAATATATGACGGCCATGAACGATCCGTCTATAAAGTGCTATTTTGTTGTCAATGATGATGCAAAAAGAAAATATCTTTTAGATTCTGGAGTTAAACATGTAATTTCTGGAGAATATCTTCGAAATAAATTGCTAATTCTACGAGCTAAGACCTGGGTTTGCTCCACTATTGAACCGCCATCCACCTCTTTTTTTAAGAGGAAAGGCCGAGTGGTCTACCACCTTGGGCATGGCGTGCCCCTAAAAAATATAGGCATGGCTGAACATAAAATCCCTTTTATTAAAAAGATGAATCGTTATTCAAAATTAAGGGTTTTTACGCATGTGACATGTTTCTCTGATTTCTTTAAAGATGTTCTTTATCGAGCATTTAATAAGAATGATAGTATATCTTACATGACTCTTGGGCAACCACGAAACGATTCTATATTAAGTGAAATTAAAGAAAGTCAGAGTACTATTAAAAAACTATGCCTCGATGTTGTTGAAATTGACCAATTCAACTGTGCAAGAAAAGTACTGTATTGTCCGACATGGCGGAATTATGCAACCACAGATTTTTTCCCATTCCCTGATTTCAATGCGAAGAAACTTGCCGATTATTTAGACGAAAATAATATTTTAATTTTCACCCGAGAGCATCCATATTATAATTTTAATATGCCGGAGGGAATTAATAATATTCGCAGGGTTATTCCGTTGAATTCGGATGTACTAAATGATATTACTCCTCACCTATCATTTTTCGATTTGTTGTTAACTGATTATTCTAGTATTTTTATTGATTTCCTTGTTACCGGAAAACCTGTTGCTTTTATTCCTTATGATCTTGATTGTTATAGTGATGTAGTTGGCTTCTCTAAGCCCTATTCACAGATTGCTGTCGGCAGCCATATTAAAAATCTTTCGGATTTTTTGTTATGCATAAGTGATGACTCTTTTGATGGTTATAGCCAGGAATATCTGGATATTTTTAATGTTAAACCTACAGGAAATTGTCAGGAACATTATTACAACCTAAAGACATTGGTTGATTTAGTATAACTTATTGAATGGATTGTGTTATGTATGTACAGCTAGTGCCTGCTGTTGCGGTAATAATGAGCGTCTATAAGACGGATACTCTGGATAATTTAAAAGAAGCTGTACTCAGTATCGCTAATCAAGATTATGAAAATTTCAGTATTTTTATTTTCAAAGATGGTGAGTTAAGTCCGGACGTTGATTTGTTTTTGAGTAATTATCATTGCAATCACGATGTTTTTATTGTTAATAGTGAGCAAAATCTTGGGCTGGCTAGTGCCTTAAATGTTCTCATAGATAAAATATTGCTTTTGCCTCAATATGAATTCATTGCTCGTATGGATTCTGATGATATATCTAGACAATCCCGATTAAGTACCCAAGTTCAGTTTATGCTCTCACATGAACATATAGATGTATGTGGTACTTCCTGTCATGAATTTGGTGCGGATTTTGCTCTCGAGGAAAAACATTTACCCGTAGAACATGGGGCTCTATTAGATTTTAGCATTTCCAGATGTCCTTTTATTCATCCTACCGTTATGTTCCGTCGCAGGGTTTTTGAGTCAGGTATGCGTTACCCAACGTCGACCAATCTTACTGAGGATATGGCGTTGTGGTTTGAATTGCTTTCCAAAGGGTTCATTTTCTCAAACATCAATGTTGTTCTGCTTGATTACCGTCTAAACCAAAATACTCTAAAGCGTCGGCACGGCTTTAAAAAGGCGTTAAGTGAAATACAAATCAGGCTAACTTACATGTTCCGACTTCGCAGGGTGACTTTAAAGAATACAGCGTTAATTATTTCACGTCTTTTCTTTCATCTAATGCCAGAGCGCTTGATGTCAGTTGTCTATAAAAACGCCAGAAAAAAATACAAACAAACCTAGTATGGATACTGTTTTGTATCTCAGGAATGTCACAACAGCCCCCATTTCTTGTTCTGATCTGAGCATAAATGGTTATCCACTTTTTATAATATCTGCGTTATTATTTGGTGGTTAACATTGGCTGTTCATATGAAACAGCCATCACACCTGACAGGAGTACATAATGTCTAAGCAACAGATCGGCGTAGTCGGTATGGCAGTGATGGGGCGCAACCTGGCGCTCAACATCGAAAGCCGTGGTTATACCGTCTCCATCTTTAACCGCTCCCGTGAAAAGACAGAAGAAGTTGTTGCCGAAAATCCAGGCAAAAAACTGGTTCCTTATTACACGGTACAGGAATTCGTCGAATCTCTTGAAACCCCACGTCGCATCCTGTTGATGGTGAAAGCAGGCGCGGGCACTGATGCCGCGATTGACTCCCTGAAACCGTATCTCGATAAAGGCGACATCATCATTGATGGTGGTAACACCTTCTTCCAGGACACCATTCGTCGTAATCGTGAACTCTCCGCTGAAGGATTCAACTTTATCGGCACCGGTGTTTCCGGTGGTGAAGAGGGCGCGCTGAAAGGCCCATCCATCATGCCTGGTGGTCAGAAAGAAGCCTATGAGCTGGTTGCCCCAATCCTGACCAAAATTGCTGCGGTTGCTGAAGATGGCGAACCGTGTGTGACTTATATTGGTGCTGATGGTGCGGGTCACTATGTGAAAATGGTGCACAACGGTATCGAATACGGTGACATGCAGCTGATCGCTGAAGCGTACTCTCTGCTGAAAGGTGGCCTGAACCTGTCTAACGACGAGCTGGCAACTATTTTCACTGAGTGGAACGAAGGCGAACTGAGCAGCTACCTGATCGACATCACCAAAGATATCTTCACTAAGAAAGATGAAGACGGTAATTACCTGGTTGATGTGATTCTGGATGAAGCTGCCAACAAAGGTACCGGTAAGTGGACCAGCCAGAGCTCTCTGGATCTCGGCGAGCCGCTGTCTCTGATCACCGAATCCGTATTCGCGCGTTATATCTCCTCTCTGAAAGATCAGCGTGTTGCAGCGTCTAAAGTGCTTTCGGGCCCGAAAGCAGAACTGGCTGGCGACAAAGCGGCTTTCGTTGAGAAAGTTCGTCGCGCACTCTATCTCGGTAAAATCGTTTCTTACGCGCAGGGCTTCTCTCAGCTGCGTGCCGCGTCTGACGAATACAACTGGGATCTGAACTACGGCGAAATCGCGAAGATTTTCCGTGCTGGCTGTATCATTCGCGCTCAGTTCCTGCAGAAGATCACTGATGCCTATGCTGAAAATGCCGGTATCGCAAACCTGCTGCTGGCACCGTACTTCAAAAATATCGCTGATGAGTATCAGCAGGCGCTGCGAGACGTGGTTGCCTACGCTGTTCAGAACGGTATCCCGGTTCCGACCTTCGGCGCTGCGGTTGCTTACTATGACAGCTACCGTTCCGCGGTACTGCCGGCTAACCTGATTCAGGCTCAGCGTGACTACTTCGGTGCGCATACCTATAAACGTACTGATAAAGAAGGCGTATTCCATACCGAATGGTTGGACTAATCCGAAATAAATAATGAAGCCCGGCGATGCCGGGTTTTTTTTTGCGTTCAATTCTTATTGCTTTATCGTATTGTCTTAATATTAATTTAATATCGACGATTTATTCTCTCTGAAGAAAGTCCGAATTGTTTGTAATTCTATTGCAGTAAATACGTTAACGAGTTAAAAATTTTTAAACGTATTGATGTGATATCACATTATAAATAATTAAGTTTATTCTGAGAGAGTACAATGAAAGTTACCATCTCTGGTACAGGCTATGTCGGCCTCTCAAACGGCCTGCTGATTGCGCAACACCACGACGTTGTGGCGCTGGATATCATTCCCTCACGTGTGGAGATGCTTAACCAGCGCATCTCACCCATTGTCGACAAAGAAATTCAGCAGTATCTGGGCTCTGGTGAACTGCGTTTCACAGCAACCACTGATAAATACCTGGCTTATCAGAATGCTGACTACGTTATAATCGCGACGCCAACGGATTACGACCCTAAAACTAACTATTTCAATACCTCCAGCGTTGAGTCGGTTATTCAGGATGTTATTGAGATTAATCCGCAAGCCGTCATGATCATTAAATCAACGGTGCCGGTAGGTTTTACGGATTCGGTAAAGAAGAAATATGCCACTGATAATATTATTTTCTCGCCAGAGTTTTTGCGTGAAGGTAAAGCATTGTATGACAACCTTCACCCCTCGCGGATCGTGATTGGTGAGCGCTCAGAGCGCGCAGAGCGTTTTGCTCGTATGCTCCAGCAGGGCGCGATTAAGCAAGACATTCCTACGCTGTTTACCGATTCGACAGAAGCAGAGGCGATTAAACTCTTTGCCAACACCTATCTGGCAATGCGTGTTGCTTACTTTAATGAGCTGGATAGCTACGCGGAAACCCTGGGACTCAATTCCCGCCAAATCATCGAAGGTGTTTGCCTGGATCCTCGCATCGGCGATCACTACAACAATCCCTCCTTTGGATATGGCGGCTACTGCCTGCCTAAAGATACCAAGCAGCTGCTGGCGAACTATCAGTCGGTGCCTAACAACATCATCTCCGCGATTGTCGATGCTAACCGCACGCGCAAAGACTTTATTGCCGATGCGATTCTGGCGCGTAAGCCGAAAGTTGTCGGCATCTATCGCCTGATTATGAAAAGCGGATCCGACAACTTCCGAGCATCCTCGGTGCAGGGGATCATGAAGCGTCTGAAAGCGAAGGGGATCACGGTGATTGTGTACGAACCGGTGATGAAAGAGGATGAGTTCTTCAGTTCGCGGGTCGTTCGCGATCTGCAAGCTTTCAAGCAAGAAGCGGATGTTATCGTTTCTAACCGTATGGCTGACGAGTTAACGGACGTAGCAGAAAAAATCTACACGCGCGATCTTTTTGGCAACGATTAAACTAAAATTTTTCACAAGCTGAATGTCTGAGAAGACGGGCGTTCAGCCTTTTTTCTGATTCTTTTCAGGTTTCTCTGTTTTTGGTGAAAATCCTATAGAAATTCGGATTGCTCCAGGTAAACTGGTGCCCTCGTGGGTATTTCTGTTTGGATGTCACTAAGGTTTATATGATTCAAGATAACAATAATGGGCGCAATGGTTATGACCGTGAGTCGGAGCAGATCGACCTTATCGATTTGTTGCTACAACTCTGGCGTGGCAAGCTGACAATCATCGTGTGTGTGGTTGTTGCCATTGCTCTTGCTGTGGCTTATGTTTTTTTTGCGAAAGAGAAATGGACCTCTACCGCGACTATCACGCGTCCGGATGCGGCGCAGATTGCGACCTACCATAACGCCATCAATACTCTGGATTCATCGATTACCTTATCCGACGTTCAAAACCAGGTGATTAACCGTTTCAACTCCGCATTTATTGCTTTGACAGAAGCACTGGATAATCAGCAAGAGCCTGAGAAGCTGACTATTGAGCCGTCTGTTAAAGGACAGCAACTGCCACTTACCGTGACTTACGTAAGTGACACCGCTCAGTCCGCCCAACGCGGTGTAGCCGAATACATCCAGAAAATCGACGAACAAATCGCCGACGAACTGGAACTTGACCTTAATGACACCATTAAACTGCGTGTGACCAACATTAAGGACGATCTGGAAAACCAGGAGACCGTTGCTCAGGAACAAAAAGACCTGCGTATTAAGCAGATCACCGAATCTCTGAAGTATGCGCAGAAAAGTAACGTCACCAAACCGCAGCTTCAGCAGACGCAGGATGTTACACAGGAAACCATGTTCCTGCTGGGGACTGAAGCGCTGGGCGCAATGGTAGCCAACGAAGCCAGCCGTCCGCTGACGTTTGGCGCAGGTTATTATGCGCTGAAGAAAAACCTGCTCGACATCGAAAAACTGAAAGTCGATCCGAAAACCATTCACGTCTATCGCTACGTGATGAAGCCGACGCTGCCAATCCGTCGCGACAGCCCGAAACGTGGTCTGACGCTGGTGCTGGCGGTGCTGCTGGGCGGGATGATTGGTGCCGGTGTTGTATTGGGGCGCAACGCGCTGCGTAACTACAAACCGAAAGCATAACGCTTACGCCACATAATAAAAAAACCGGGCTTGCCCGGTTTTTTTATGCCTGATGAAAACTTACTGATGACGTTTTCGCAGGTTCTCAATCACGGTCGTCAAATCCAGATCCTGATCCTGCAACAGCACCAGCAGGTGATACATCAAGTCCGACGCTTCATTGGTCAGCTCAAAGCGGTCTTTCACCGTTGCCGCCAGCGCGGTTTCTACGCCTTCTTCACCCACTTTCTGCGCGATACGCTTGGTGCCGCTGGCATACAGGCGCGCGGTGTAGGAGCTTTCCGGGTCTGCGGTTTTACGCTCTGCCAGCAGTTGTTCCAGTTGATACAGGAACAGCCACTGGTGGCTGGTATCGCCGAAGCAGCTGGAAGTGCCTTTGTGGCAGGTTGGCCCAATCGGGTTGACCAGCACCAGCAGAGTGTCGTTGTCGCAGTCGGGGGTAATGCTCACTACGTTCAGGAAATGGCCGGACGTTTCGCCTTTGGTCCACTGGCGTTCTTTGGTGCGCGAATAAAACGTCACTTTGCCGGACGATTCTGTCTGCGCCAGCGCCGCTTTATTCATATAGCCCAGCATTAATACTTCGCCGGAAACCGCGTGTTGTACGATGGCGGGCATCAGTCCGTCGGTTTTATCCCAGTCCAGTTGTTCAGTTAACATACCCGTATCTCCACGCCCTGTGCGGCCAGGTACGCTTTTAATTCACCAATATTAATCATTTGCTTGTGGAATACCGAGGCGGCCAGCGCGCCATCGACATCCGCATCGCGGAAGGCTTCAAGGAAGTGTTCCATGGTGCCCGCACCGCCCGAAGCAATCAGCGGAACGTGGCAAACTTCACGCACTTTTTTCAGTTGCGCCAGGTCGTAGCCGTTACGCACACCGTCCTGGTTCATCATGTTGAGGACGATCTCGCCCGCACCGCGTTTTTGCACTTCCTGCACCCAGTCGAGGGTTTCCCATTGGGTGACGCGGGTGCGGCTTTCATCGCCGGTGTATTGATTGACGTGATATTTGCCGCTGTCGGCGTCAAACCAGGTGTCGACCCCGACCACGATGCACTGCACGCCAAAACGATCCGCCAGACGGGTGATCAGCTCCGGGTCGGCCAGCGCCGGGGAGTTGATGGAAATTTTATCTGCGCCGAAAGAGAGAATTTTCGCGGCATCGTCGATGGATTTGATGCCACCGGCGACGCAGAAGGGAATATCAATCACTTCCGCGACGCGAGAAACCCAACTTTTATCGACCACGCGACCATCGCTGGAGGCGGTGATATCGTAAAACACTAATTCATCTGCGCCTTCGTCGGCATAGCGTTTCGCCAGCGGGACGATGTCGCCGATGATTTCGTGATTACGGAACTGCACGCCCTTGACGACCTGACCATCGCGTACGTCCAGGCAGGGGATTATCCGTTTTGCCAGCATTGGATGGCCTCCGTTACGGTGAATTTATCTTCCAGCAGTGCACGCCCGACAATTACGCCGCGCACGCCGGTGCCGCGCAGCGCGGCGATGTTATCCAGCGAACCGATGCCACCGGAAGACTGAAACGCCACCTGCGGGTAGCGAGCGCAGATTTCTTCATACAGCGAGACGTTAGAGCCCGCCAGCGTACCGTCGCGCGAAATATCGGTGCACAGTACATGTTGCAGGCCAACCGGCAGATAGGTTTCAACCAGTTCTTCCAGCGTGACGCCGGAATTCTCCTGCCAGCCGCTCACCGCCACTTGCTTCGCACCTTGTTCGTCGATGCGCACATCCAGCGCCAGCACCAGATGTTCCGCGCCAAAGCGGGTAAACCAGCCTTTGACGATTTCCGGGGATTTTACCGCCGTCGAGCCGACGACCACGCGTTCGACGCCTGCGTCCAACAACGCCGCCACATCCTCTTCGGTGCGCACGCCGCCGCCAACCTGCACCGGTACGTTCACGCCTGCAACCAGTTGTTTCAGCAACGGGATCTGACGCAGTGCCGGGTCTTTCGCACCGGTTAAATCGACCAGATGCAGCACTTGTGCGCCCTGTGCGGCGTAATCCTGTAAACGCGGCAGCGGGTCATTACCGTAGTCGCGCTGTTGGGCGTAATCGCCCTGATGCAAACGCACCACTGTGCCATTAATTAAATCTAAAGCTGGAATGATCATTACATCTCCAGGAAGTTTTTCAGCAGTTGCGCCCCGGCAGCACCGGAACGTTCCGGGTGGAACTGCACGCCGTAAAAGTTATCTTTCTGCACCGCCGCGGTGAACGGTTCGCCGTAGTGGCACTGTGCGATGGTGTACGGGTTGACCGGCATGGCGTAGCTGTGCACGAAATAGAAGTACGCGCCATCTTCGATACCCCGGAACAGGCGGTCACCCGCTTTCGGGTAGACGCGGTTCCAGCCCATGTGTGGCAGCGGCAGGCCGAAGTCGGTCATTTTCGGCACCGCCTGGTCGATAATCCCCAGCAGGTCGACGCCGTTGCTCTCTGCGCTGCGGCTGCCGAGGATCTGCATACCGAGGCAAATGCCCAGCACCGGTTGGGTGCAGGCTTTAATCAGATCGACCAGTTCTCGCTCGCGAATCTGATCCATCGCGGCCTGTGCGGTGCCCACGCCCGGCAGAAACAGTTTGTCGGCGCGCAGTACCACGTCCGGGTCGCGGCTTACCACGGGGTCATAACCGTGGCGGCTGATAGCGGACTTCACGGAATTCAGGTTGGCGCAGCCGGTATCGAGGATAACGACGTTCATCACAGCACTCCTTTTGAGGAGGGAAGGGTATCGCCTTCCACGCGGATCGCCTGGCGCAGCGTACGACCAAAGACTTTGAACAGGCTCTCCACACGGTGGTGATCGTTCTTACCTTTGGTTTTCAGGTGCAGCGTCACGCCCATGGTGTAGGAGAGTGAGCGGAAGAAGTGCTCGATCATCTCAGTGCTCAGGTCGCCGACGCGCTGGTAGGTGTATTCGGCTTTATATTCGAGGTGTGGACGTCCGGAGATATCCAGCGCGCAGCGTGCCAGGCATTCGTCCATCGGCAGCACAAAGCCAAAACGGTTGATGCCGCGTTTGTCGCCGAGCGCCATTTTTAATGCTTCGCCCAGCGCCAGACCGGTGTCTTCCACCGTGTGGTGATCGTCGATATACAGGTCGCCCTGCACGGCAATTTCCATGCGGAAGCCGCCGTGGGTGGCGATTTGGTCCAGCATGTGATCGAAGAATCCGACGCCGGTATTGATTTTGCTGCCGCCTTCGCGGTCAAGCCATACTTTGACGTCAATCTGCGTTTCTTTGGTTTTACGCTCAACGTGCGCGTAGCGGTCGCGGCGGGTGAGCTGCTCGCCAATCGTCGCCCAGTTCAGCGTTTCACGGTTATAGCGCAGGCCGATGATATCCATGTTTTCTGCTAACTGGATATCGGTGGCACGATCGCCAATCACGTAGCTGTTGGCTTTATCCATCACGCCATCGGCGAGCCATGCGGTGACCAGCTTCGTTTTCGGTTTGCGGCAGTCGCAGTTATCGGCCGGGAAGTGTGGGCAAATCAGCACGTCTTCGAAGTTAACGCCCTGTGAGGTGAAAATCTGCATCATGAGATTATGCGGGCCGTCGAAGTCAGCCTGCGGATAGCTATCGGTACCCAGCCCGTCCTGATTGGTGACCATCACCAGCTTGTAGCCTGCTTTTTGTAGGGTCAGCAGCGTCGGAATAACGTCCGGTTCAAATTCCAGTTTGTCGAAACGGTCAACCTGGAAATCGCTCGGCGGCTCTGCAATCAGGGTGCCGTCGCGGTCAATAAAGAGAAACTTCTGGGTCATACATTCTCCGCATTCAAAGCGTCAATAACGCGCTGGCTCTCTTCGCGGGTGCCGATGGTGATACGCAAACAGCCGCTTAAAGAAGGTTGTTTATTCTGGTCTCGTAAGATAATGCCCTGATCCCACAAAGATTTAAACACTGCGCTGGAAGCTTTAATACGCACGAGAATGTAATTGGTTTCAGAGTTGAAGACCTGCTCCACGCACGGGATACCGTCAAGGTTCGCCACCAGATATTGACGCTCGGCCAGAATTTGCGCCACGCGCTCGCGCATCGCGGTGATGCCCTGCGGCGCCAGTGCCTGCGCGGCAATATCCGCCACCGGTGTAGAAAGCGGATAAGGGGCAATCACCTTCAGCAGAAGGGCGATAACCTCTTCATTCGCCAGGGTAAAACCACAACGAAGGCCGGCGAGGGCAAAAGCTTTTGAGAGCGTGCGCAGAACCACCAGGTTCGGGTATTCGTTCAGCCAGCCTGCCAGCGTCGCCTGCGGGCAAAACTCAATATAGGCTTCGTCGGCAACCACCAGCGCTTTCCCGCGCGTCATCTCCAGCAGCGTGCGGAAATCCTGCGGGTTAATCAGCTGCCCGGTTGGGTTATTCGGGCTGCAAACGTAAACCACTTTCACGCCGTCGAGCTTATCGGCGATAGCCGGGAGGTCGAGCTGCCAGTTTTCCAGCGTCGGTACGGTGCGGCACTCCACACCAATGGTTTCCGCGCTCACGCTGTACATGCCGTAGGTCGGTGGGCAGTAGAGAATCGCGTCTTTCCCAGGTTCACAAAACGCGCGCACCAGTAATTCAATACCTTCATCTGCGCCACGGCTGACCAGCACCTGTTCCGGCTTCACCCCTGCATAAGCGGCGTAGTTTTCAATCACCGCTTTAGGCTGGCATTCCGGGTAGCGATTCAGCGTTTGTGCGGTCAACTGAAATTCGACCGGCGTCGGGAATTCGTTGGCATTAAGCCAGACATCGCCTTTGCCGCCCAGACGGCGAGCAGACTGGTAAGGCGTCAGATTACGCACATTCTCGCGGGCTAACTCTTCAATGCTCATGCTTGCTCCTTCAGGGCGTTTACGCGCAGGGTGACGGCATTTTTGTGGGCGGTCAGCAGTTCGGCTGCGGCCAGCGTTTCAATGGTGGCGGCCAGAGACGCGAAACCGTCGCGGGAGAGCTCCTGCACGGTCATGCGTTTCTGGAAATCCGCCAGCCCCAGGCTGGAGCAGGTTGCGGTGTAACCATACGTCGGCAGCACGTGGTTAGTGCCGGAGGCGTAATCGCCCGCGGATTCCGGTGACCAGTCGCCGAGGAAAACGGAGCCTGCGCTGGTTATTTGATCCACCAGATCACGGGCATTGCGGGTCTGAATGATCAGGTGCTCCGGGCCATAAGCGTTGGAAATCTCCACGCACTGGGCGATGTCGCGAGCGATAATCAAACGGCTGGCGGAAAGCGCCTGACGCGCGGTGTCGGCACGCGAGAGAGAGGCCAACTGACGTTCAACGGCTTCTGCCACGCCACGCGCGATGTCGGCATCGGGCGTTAGCAGGATCACCTGCGAATCCGGGCCGTGTTCCGCCTGTGAAAGAAGATCGGCGGCGATGAAATCTGGCGTCGCGCCGCTGTCGGCAATCACCAGCACTTCGGACGGCCCAGCAGGCATGTCGATGGCGGCACCATCAAGGCGTTGACTCACCTGGCGTTTGGCTTCGGTGACGAATGCGTTGCCCGGGCCAAAGATTTTATCCACCTTAGGAACTGATTCGGTGCCGAGTGCAAGTGCAGCAATGGCCTGCGCGCCCCCCACTTTAAACACCTCTTTCACGCCGCACAGTTGCGCGGCATACAGAATTTCATCGGCAATCGGTGGTGGCGAGCAGAGCACCACTTTCTGGCAACCGGCAATGCGCGCCGGCGTCGCCAGCATTAAGACGGTGGAGAAAAGCGGCGCGGAGCCACCCGGAATATAGAGTCCCACCGAGGCGATAGGGCGCGTAACCTGCTGGCAGCGCACGCCCGGCTGGGTTTCGATATCCACGCCCGGCAGAATTTGCGCGGTGTGGAAGGTATCAATATTTTTCACCGCGACGTTCATCGCGGCTTTCAGTTCATCGCTCAGGCGACTGCTGGCCTGGGCGATTTCCTCTTCGGTGACTTTCAGTGCCGTCACTTCGGTTTTATCAAACTTCGCGCTGTATTCGCGCAGGGCACGGTCGCCGTTTTGCTTAACGTTATCCAGGATCTCCGCGACGGTGCGCGTAATGTTGTCGGAAGCCGAAATTGCCGGGCGCATCAGCAGCGCCTGCTGCTCTTCCTTATTACAACCATTCCAGTCGATCAGGGTGTTAAAGCTCATGGTCGTTACTCCATCATCTTCTCAATCGGCAGCACCAGAATCGAGCTGGCACCCAGCGCTTTCAGTTTTTCCATTGTTTCCCAGAACAGGGTTTCGCTGCTTACCATGTGCATTGCCACACGCTGTTGGTCGCCAGCCAGCGGCAGAATGGTTGGGCGTTCAGCACCCGGCAGCAGGGCGATGACTTCGTCCAGACGTTCGGTTGGCGCGTGCATCATGATGTATTTCGATTCGCGCGCCTGAATCACGCCCTGAATACGGGTCAACAAACGGTCAATCAGCTGTTGTTTGGCTTCGCTCATCTCGCCGTCGCGCTGAATAAGGCAGGCTTTGGAGCGGTAAATCACTTCCACTTCACGCAGGCCGTTGGCTTCAAGTGTCGCGCCGGTGGAAACCAGGTCACAGATCGCATCGGCGAGGCCAGCACGCGGGGCGACTTCAACGGAACCGTTCAGCAGGCACGATTTAAATGCAATACCTTTCTGGTCGAGATAACGTTTGAGCAGGTGCGGATAAGAGGTGGCGATGCGTTTGCCGTCCAGACCTGCCGGGCCATCCCAGGCTTCATCCACGGGGGTTGCCAGTGACAGGCGGCAACCACCGAAATCAAGGCGACGCAGCGTGTAGTAACGCGGATCTTCACCCTGCGCACGACGGCTCAGGAGTTCCTCTTCCAGCACGTTTTCGCCGATGATGCCGAGGTCAACCACGCCATCCATAATCAGGCCTGGAATATCGTCGTCTCGCACGCGCAGAATATCGATAGGCATGTTCTCCGCCATCGCAATCAGGCGCTGGGTGTGGAGATTGATTTTGATGCCACAACGGGCGAGTAATTCGCGTGAATCATCACTCAGGCGACCTGATTTCTGCATAGCTATGCGTAAACGGCTGTTATCTAACATTCTGATTTCCTCTTACCCTGCTGAATTTAGTTCAAAAAAAAGCCCCCGGAAGAAAATCTTCCGGGGGCTCTCTTGCGTTCATGCACCACTGGAAGATCTAAACGTCTCCCAGCACACATCGCCTGAAAGACTAGTCAGGATGATGGTGATGATGGTGGTGTTTAAATTGAACGCACATAATTCATTTCTCGTTGAATGAGTATTCATTTGATGTCTTTTAACCTAGCCCACTTTCACCGTTGAAGGCAAGGGGTTTTTTCAATCTTTAAATCATTTCATATTCACACTATAAATTGTCAGTTCCCGCAGGCTGGCGTAGCCTTATAGAAGAAGGATAGCCAGAAACCAGGAGAGCAGGCATGAAAAAGGTCGCGATTGTCGGATTAGGTTGGTTGGGCATGCCGCTGGCGCTGGCGCTGACGGCGCGTGGGTGGCAGGTTACCGGCAGCAAAACGACGCAGGATGGGGTGGAAGCGGCGCGGATGTGCGGGATTGACAGCTACCCGTTACGCCTTGAACCGCAACTGGTTTGTGACGCGGAAGATTTAGACGCGCTGATGAATGTTGACGCGCTGGTGATTACTCTGCCGGCGCGCCGTAGCGGTGAGGGTGAAGATTTTTATCGCCAGGCTGTACAGGAAATAGTCGATACCGCGCTTGCGCATCATATTCCGCGCATTATTTTTACCAGCTCAACGTCTGTGTACGGCAACACGCAGGGGACGATTAAAGAGAGCACGCCGCGCGACCCCGTTACGTCGAGCGGGAAAGTTCTCAAAGAGCTGGAGGACTGGCTGCATCATCTGCCAGGGACGTCCGTTGATATTCTGCGTCTGGCGGGGCTGGTAGGGCCTGGGCGTCACCCCGGTCGTTTTTTCGCCGGGAAATCCGCGCCGGACGGCCAGCATGGCGTGAATCTGGTGCATCTGGAAGATGTGATTTCAGCGATTACGCTGTTACTGCAGGCTCCGAAAGGCGGACATATCTATAATATATGTGCGCCCCTCCATCCGGCCCGCGAAATTTTTTATCCGCAAATGGCGCGCGAACTGGGTCTGGAGACGCCGGTGTTTTCGCAGCATGCGGGCAGCGGTACGGGCAAACTTATTGATGGCAACCGTATTTGCCATGAGCTGGGTTTCGAATACCAGCATCCTGATCCGCTGTTAATGCCGATGGAATAATCCGTCTCGGCGTTCAGCCTGATGCAAGGGGACAACCATGAAGCCTTTGCTCGATGTGCTGATTATTCTTGATGCATTAGATAAAGAAGGGAGCTTTGCCGCGGCGTCGGCAAAGCTTTACAAAACGCCGTCAGCCCTCAGTTACACCGTTCATAAGCTTGAAAGCGACCTTAATATTCAACTTCTCGACCGCAGCGGCCACCGGGCGACATTCACCCGCACCGGACAGATGCTGCTGGAAAAGGGCAGGGAAGTGCTGCACACGGTGCGCGAACTGGAACAGCAGGCAATTAAACTGCACGAAGGTTGGGAAAATGAACTGGTGATTGGCGTGGATGATACTTTTCCCTTTTCACTGCTGGCGCCATTAATTGAAACCTTTTATCAACATCACAGTGTTACCCGGCTGAAATTTATTAATGGCGTACTGGGCGGTTCATGGCAGGCATTAATTCAGGGCAACGCGGATATTATCGTCGGCGCATTACGTGAACCGCCGCCGCTAAGTGGCTTTGGTTTCCTGCCGCTTGGCCAACTGGAACAGATTTTTGTGGTGGCGGCGCATCATCCGCTGGCGCAAATGCCAGAGCCTTTATCACGACGCACGATCAAGCGTTTTCGCGCGATAGTAGTGGGTGATAACACCTCGCCAGAATGCGCCACATTTCAGCAACTTCTTGACGATCAGCAAGCGATCACGGTCTTCGATTTCAAAACGAAACTTGAGTTACAAATCAGTGGGTTAGGTTGTGGTTTTGTGCCCCGGTATCTCGCTCAACGCTTCCTTGAAAGTGGGGCACTGGTTGAAAAATCCGTCGTCGCCCATATCCCCTTTGAACCGGTCTGGATTGGCTGGAATGAACAGACCGCCGGGCTCGCCAGTGCATGGTGGCGGGATGCTGTTTTAGCAAATAGTGCTATAGCTGCGGTCTATAATTCGACCGCTGTTGAATAATCAATCGGTTAGATAGCGAAGTTGGCCGATCGGCTTCACATTCTCTTGTATTTTTATGTCAATTTGATGCAGAATGTGCCGCTTGCAAAATATGAGACTAACCGACGTTTTAATACGCGTCGGTTATTTTTTTGCATCAAACAAATCATTCAATAAAAGAGGCCGGGCTTCGTACCGGATAGATACTTACTTAAAAAACGACAGTTGTTGTCGCTGAGGAAATCAAAAAAATGGGGCAATTTTTTGTTTTTGCGACGGTTTTCACCCGTAAGGAGAATAACCATGTCGCATAACGCTACTCCAAACACCTCTCGCGTGGAATTACGTAAAACCCTTACGCTGATTCCGGTTGTCATGATGGGCCTTGCCTATATGCAGCCAATGACGCTGTTTGATACGTTCGGTATCGTATCTGGTCTGACAGACGGTCATGTACCGACTGCCTACGGCTTTGCACTGGTGGCGATTCTGTTCACCGCGCTGAGCTATGGCAAGCTGGTACGTCGCTACCCGTCTGCGGGTTCTGCCTATACTTACGCCCAGAAATCCATCAGCCCGACCGTAGGCTTTATGGTGGGCTGGTCGTCGCTGCTCGACTATCTGTTCGCGCCGATGATCAACATTCTGCTGGCGAAAATCTATTTTGAAGCACTGGTGCCGTCTATCCCATCGTGGGTATTCGTGATTGCACTGGTGGCCTTCATGACCGCCTTTAACCTGCGCAGCATTAAATCGGTCGCCAACTTCAACACCGTGATCGTGGTGTTCCAGGTGGTGCTGATTGCGGTGATTCTGGGCATGATCATTTATGGTCTGTTCCACGGTGAGGGGGCGGGTACGCTTAGCAGCACGCGTCCGTTCTGGTCTGGTGATGCGCACGTTATCCCGATGATTACCGGGGCGACAATTCTGTGCTTCTCGTTTACCGGTTTTGACGGCATCAGCAACCTGTCTGAAGAGACGAAAGACGCTGAGCGTGTGATTCCGCGTGCGATTTTCCTGACTGCATTAATCGGTGGCCTGATCTTTATCTTTTCCACCTATTTCCTGCAGCTTTACTTCCCGGATATCTCTCGCTTTAAAGATCCGGATGCGTCACAGCCTGAAATCATGCTGTACGTCGCAGGTAAAGCGTTCCAGGTTGGCGCGCTGATCTTCTCCACCATCACCGTACTGGCATCCGGTATGGCGGCACACGCAGGCGTTGCGCGTCTGATGTACGTAATGGGTCGTGACGGCGTGTTCCCGAAAAGCTTCTTCGGTTATGTCCACCCGAAATGGCGTACGCCGGCGATGAACATCATCCTGGTGGGCGCGATTGCTCTGCTGGCAATCAACTTTGACCTGGTCATGGCAACGGCGCTGATTAACTTTGGTGCGCTGGTAGCGTTCACTTTCGTGAACCTGTCCGTCATTTCGCAGTTCTGGATCCGCGAGAAGCGTAACAAAACGCTGAAAGACCACTTCCAGTATCTGTTCCTGCCAATCTGTGGCGCGCTGACCGTTGGCGCTCTGTGGGTTAACCTGGAAGAGAGCTCAATGGTTCTGGGGCTGATTTGGGCGGCTATCGGCCTGATCTACCTGGCGTGCGTGACGAAAAGCTTCCGCAACCCGGTTCCTCAGTACGAAGACGTTGCGTAATCTTTAAGATTCGCTGAAAACCGGAGGCCAAATGCCTCCGGTTTTTTTATGCCCTAATTTCACGCGGTTTCTAAAAATAATCGATAAATAACCAAACGGAATATCATAGAGGTTTTGGTTATTGGTTCCTGGCAGGTGTGACTGGAATAATTTACGCACTGATATTTTCCAGGTTGATTAATTTTTATGTTGCAGATGATCGTGAGCGGAATAATTTGTGGCGCGTTGCTGGGGTTTGTCATGCAGCGTGGTCGCTTCTGCCTGACCGGCGGTTTCCGCGATATGTATATCGCGAAAAACAATCGCATGTTTTATGCCTTACTGATTGCCATCTCGGTACAGAGCCTTGGCGTTTTCGCGCTGATTCAAACCGGGCTGGTACACTATGACGCGGGCGCGTTCCCGTGGCTTGGTACCGTGGTGGGCGGTTTTGTCTTTGGTATCGGTATCGTCTATGCGGGTGGCTGTGCAACCGGTACCTGGTACCGCGCCGGGGAAGGGCTTATCGGTAGCTGGATTGCGCTGGTCACCTACATGGTGATGAGCGCGGTGATGCGCTCGCCGCACGCTGCCGGGCTGAACGCATTTCTGGGGCAGCACACCACTGCGCATAACGGCATTGCGGAAACCCTTAATATCTCCGTATGGCCGCTGATTGCCGTGCTGCTGATTGCCACTCTCTGGCTGGTCAGTAAAGAGTTGCGTAAGCCGAAGCTGAAAGTCGCCTCACTGCCGCCTCGCCGTACGGGGCTGGCGCATCTATTGTTTGAAAAACGCTGGCATCCGTTTGTCACCGCCGTGTTGATTGGCCTTATCGCGCTGCTGGCGTGGCCACTGAGCGAAGCCTCCGGACGTATGTTCGGTTTAGGCATTACCTCGCCGACTGCCAACATTTTGCAATTCCTCGTTTCTGGCGAAAGCAAATATATTAACTGGGGCGTCTTCCTGGTGCTGGGTATTTTCCTGGGTTCTTTTATCGCGGCCAAAGGTAGCCGTGAGTTCCGCGTGCGTGCCGCCGATGCCAGCACCACGCTGCGCAGTGCCTCGGGCGGCGTATTGATGGGCTTTGGTGCCAGCATTGCAGGCGGTTGCTCAATCGGTAACGGCCTGGTGATGACCGCGATGATGACCTGGCAGGGTTGGATTGGCCTGGTATTTATGATCCTTGGCGTGTGGACCGCGTCATGGATGTTGTATGTGCGTCCGCAGCGTAAAGCGAAGTTGAAAACCGCTACGGCATAACAGGAGTAAAAAAGATGACGGTAAAAAAACTCGATGTGGTCACCCAGGTGTGCCCGTTCCCACTGATTGAAGCGAAAGCCGCAATGGCTGAAATGGCCAGCGGCGACCAACTGGTGATTGAATTCGACTGCACCCAGGCAACGGAAGCGATTCCTCAATGGGCAGCGGAAGAGGGGCACATCGTGACTGATTTCCAGCAGGCAGGCGACGCCGCCTGGAGCATCACGGTTCAGAAAGCCTGATAGCGTGCGCCCCGCAAGTGCGGGGCGCTTCGTTAAACAATCTCCTGCGCATACTGATAAAGCGCTTTCAGCAGCGTCAGCTTCTCACTGTTCCCTTCATATTGCGCGTACAGCGCTTCCAGTTGCTGCATATAGGCCTGCAAAAATTCCGGCGTAAAGACATCGCGACGATGCTCTAACCAGCGCATCTGCTCCTGTTCATCCAGCGTGCCCGGGAAGTTACGCGCCCGGTAGTTAAACAACAGTTTTTCAATGCGCGCATCGGCAAAGGTCAGATCCAGCGCGGGAAGATTACGCGGCTCGGTTTCCAGTACAATTTTCATCGCGGCGCGGTCAGCATCGCTGAAGAAGCCGTTATAGAGCTGCGCATCGACATTTGTTGAGGGCACAAACGGTTCGGCTTCGGCGAAGATTGCCACCACTTTCTCCCGCACCTGCGGGTTTTCGCGCAGCACTTTAAGATTATCCAGACAGTGCTGGCGATTAATGCCGAGGCGTTCAGCATCTTCCGGGCGCAGGGTATTCGCGACGGCCAGCACCGGGCATTTATTCAGATGCACCAGCTTCACCGGAACCGGGGAAGTCTCACCCAATGCGGCTTTCGGCGTGTAAAGGCGTTCGCGCAGGGTATCGGCGTCCAGATCCAGAAGCCCGGAGATATCGCCAGCCAGATCCACCATGATCACCGCATTGCGGTTGTCCGGATGCCAGGCCAGCGGGGCGATCCAACTGGTGTTGCCGCGCCAGGCGCCAAACATTCCCGACACATGCACCAGCGGTTTCATCTGCGGTACATCAATCAGCGTGGTCAGCTTTTGCTTGCTGCGATAGGCATATAAATAGTCAAACAGCTTTGGCTGCTGGGTTTTCACCCGTTTCGCCATGGCGATGGTGGCATAAACGTCTGCCATCGCGTCGTGGGCGTTACTGTGTTCAATACCGTTGGCTTTGGTCAGATGCTCCAGGCGAAAGCTGGGTAAGCCGTCCTCATTCTCTGGCCAGTTGATCCCCTCCGGGCGCAGGGCGTAGCAGGCGCGCATCACATCCAGCAGATCCCAGCGCGAGTTATGATTTTGCCAGCTCCAGGCGTAAGGATCGTAGAAGTTGCGGTAAAAGATATTGCGCGTGACTTCATCATCGAAACGGACATTGTTATAGCCCACCACGCAGGTATTGGGCACGGTGAACAGATCGTGAATGCGGCGAGCGAACGCGGCCTCGTTATCGCCCTTTGCGCGTGCTTCCTGTGGGGTGATGCCGGTAATGAGCACTGCTTCCGGCTGCGGCAGATAGTCGTCTGCGGGTTTACAGTAAAAGACCTCGGGCTCCCCAACGATATTAAAATCGTTATCGGTACGAATGGCGGCAAACTGCGCCGGGCGATCCAGCGACGGGCTGGTGCCGAAGGTTTCATAATCGTGGAAGAGGAATCCGGGGGTGTTGGCAGGTTCTTGCATGGTCAAAACGTAATCCCTGATAAGCGAGCGGGCGAATTAACACCATGGTAAACGATTTACAGAGCCATCAGAAGGGCGGTTTTTCGGGGGCGATTCAGGTTATGTCATATTTTCTTGCAATTAATGGCTGTATGAAAGTGAGAGATTCCGTAAAAAGGACGACGATTTTGAAATTGCTGAGGATTTGCTGTTGAAAGCCCGTTTGTTTATTGCTGTATCTTTGCTCGCTTCGAGTATTTCTTGCGCCTTTGCTACTGACAGCGCGGTTCCTCCCGTCACGCCGCCGGCCATTAAAGCCGGTTCCTGGGTATTAATGGATTATACCACCGGGCAAATTTTAACCGCCGGAAATGAGCACCAGCAGCGCAATCCGGCGAGTCTCACCAAGCTGATGACCGGTTATGTCGTCGATCGCGCCATCGACAGCCACCGTATTACGCCGGATGACATCGTCACCGTGGGCCGCGATGCCTGGGCGAAAGGCAATCCGGTGTTTAATGGCTCTTCGCTGATGTTCCTGAAAGAGGGCGATCGCGTCAGCGTGCACGATCTGAGCCGTGGTCTGATTGTCGATTCCGGGAACGACGCCTGCGTCGCGCTGGCGGATTACATCGCCGGGGGCCAGCCACAGTTCGTCGCCATGATGAATCACTATGTCGAAACGCTGAAGCTTCGCGATACCCATTTTGAAACGGTTCACGGGCTGGACGCGCCGGGGCAGCACAGTTCCGCTTACGATCTCGCCGTGTTATCGCGCGCGATCATTCATGGTGAGCCTGAGTTTTATCATATGTACAGCGAAAAAAGCCTGACGTGGAACGGCATCACGCAGCAGAACCGTAACGGTCTGTTGTGGGATAAAACCCTGAACGTTGATGGCCTGAAAACCGGGCATACATCCGGGGCGGGCTTTAACCTGATCGCCTCTGCGGTTGACGGCAAACGTCGCCTGATTGCGGTGGTGATGGGCGCAGATAGCCCGAAGGGGCGTGAAGATCAGGCGCGCACGTTGCTGCACTGGGGACAGCAGAATTTCGACACCGTACAGGTGCTGCAAAACGGCAAAAAAGTGGGTACCGAACGCATCTGGTTCGGCGATAAAGAGACGATTGATCTTGGTACCGATCAGGATTTCTGGTTGGCATTGCCGAAAAAAGAGATCCCCAACATTAAAGCGAAATACGTACTGGACGGCAAAGAGCTGGAAGCGCCTATCGCCGCGCATCAGCGGGTAGGGGAAATTCAGCTTTACGATCGCGATAAGATTGTTGCCCACTGGCCGCTGGTCACCCTAGAAAGCGTCAATAAGGGCGGGATGTTCTCGCGCCTGAGCGACTATTTCCATCACAAAGCGTAACGCTGATACGCCGTTATTCCCTGGCGACAATGTGAAGCAGTGCACATACTATCCGGTATAGCACTGCTATATTTTTACTGTATCTATATACAGTAAAATCCAGATCAGGGGGAACTATGCATTACACTATCGAACACGTCCATGCCCGTACCGTTGCCGGTTTCCATATGGTGGGGCCGTGGGAGGAGACCGTTAAGCAAGGTTTTGAGCAACTGATGATGTGGGTAGACGGCCAGTCGATTCCGGCGAAGGAGTGGGTGGCGGTCTATTTTGATAATCCCGATGAAGTGCCGCCTGAAAAGTTGCGCTGCAGTACCGTTGTGACGGTGGCTGACGATTTCACATTGCCCCCCAACAGTGAGGGCGTCATCCTCACCCATCTTGAGGGCGGCGAGTATGCGGTTGCCAGCGCGCGGGTTCTTGAGCATGACTTTGCCACGCCGTGGCTACAATTCTTTGATGAATTGCTCAAAGACAACGCGTATCACATTGATAGCAAACCCTGTTTCGAACTCTATCTCAACGATGGCAATAAGGACGGCTACTGGGACATTCAGATGTACGTCGCGGTGGCGCGTAAAGCGGTCTGAAAAACGAGTGAAAGATTTTTTGCGCCTCATGATGCGAGCCGGGCAAAAGCAGGTACAATTGCGCTCTTTTGTTCTGCCGGAGAACCGGTGTGCGTCCTGATAAATCACTCAGTCCTTTTGAAATTCGGCTATACCGCAATTACCGCGCAGTGCACGGCATCCGTATAGCCCTGGCATTTGTGCTGGCCTTTCTGATTGTACGTATCTTCGACATTCCGGAAGGATCGTGGCCGCTGATTACTCTTGTGGTTATCATGGGGCCCATCTCGTTCTGGGGAAACGTGGTGCCGCGCGCCTTCCAGCGTATTGGCGGCACTATCCTCGGCTCGGCGCTGGGCCTGATTGCGCTTAAACTTGAACTCATTTCTTTACCGCTGATGCTGATGTGGTGTGCCGGGGCAATGTTCCTGTGTGGCTGGCTGACGCTCGGTAAACGTCCCTATCAGGCGTTGCTGATTGGCATTACCCTGGGTGTGGTGGTGGGCGCCCCCCCGGGCGACCTGCATACTGCGTTGTGGCGAAGCGGCGACGTTATTTTCGGTTCGCTGCTGGCGATGCTTTTCACCGGCGTTTGGCCGCAGCGGGCGTTTATCCACTGGCGCATCCAGATGGCGACCTTTGTGACCCAATTTAATCGCCTCTATCAGGCCGGCTTTTCACCCAATCTGGTGGAGCGGCCGCATCTGGAAAAACACCTGCAAACGGTGCTTAACGATGTGGTGAAAATCCGTGGGCTGATTACGCCCGCCAGCAAAGAAACGCATATCCAGAAATCGGTATTCGAAGGCATCCAGACCGTGAGCCGCAACCTGGTGTGTATGCTTGAGCTGCAAATCAACGCGCACTGGGCGTCTCGCGAAAGCCATTTTTTAATGCTCAACGCCCATACACTGCGCGAAACGCAGCAGATGACCCAGCAAACGCTGTTAACCATCGCCCATGCCCTGTATGAGGGTAATCCTCAGCCGGTGAAAGCGAACACCGAAAAACTCAACGAGATCGTCGATGAACTACGCCAGTTGCTGACGGAGCATAAAAGCACTCATTTGGTGGAAACGCCCATTCATGGCTACGTTTGGCTAAGCATGGAGCTGGCGCGTCAGCTTGAGCTATTATCCTTGCTTATCTGCCGCGCGCTGCGTAAATAAGCGACGAATGCAACACCTTTGACCCTGGGTTGTTTCGATTCAGCAGCGTTTAGGGTTATGATGAGGGACAGGTAAAAACCATTGTCATTAGCTTCAGCTATACGTATTGTTAATTCTATCGCTGTAGCATTTACGAATCCGAGTCTCAAATATCAGGGGTGTAAAAATGGAAACAACTAAGCCTTCATTTCAGGATGTACTGGAGTTTGTTCGTCTGTTCCGCCGTAAAAACAAACTGCAGCGTGAAATTCAGGACGTTGAGAAAAAGATCCGTGACAACCAGAAGCGCGTACTGCTGCTGGACAACCTTAGCGACTACATCAAACCGGGCATGAGCGTTGAAGCGATTCAGGGCATCATCGCCAGCATGAAGAGCGATTACGAAGATCGCGTTGATGATTACATCATCAAAAATGCCGAAATTTCTAAAGAACGCCGCGACATCTCTAAAAAGCTGAAAGCGATGGGCGAACAGAAGGTTGCTGAGCCAAAAGCTGAGTAATTTGTCATCAGGCGGCCTCCGGGCCGCCTGAATACTATCTGACGCCGCCTTCCACCATGGGCAGCACATATTTTTGCGGCCAAAAAACATTACCATCGTCCCTTTCCAGTTCCGCCATCACGGCCTCAACATCGTGTTTCGTCCTGTCGAGCATTAACCCCATCACGCTCCCGCTGTGTGCGATGCTCACGCCATACAATGCAAAACGCTCCACAATATCCAGTACGCGCTGAAAACCCGGTTTCGGCAGAATTTGCTGGCTGGCGATAGCGCTGAGCGTCGCGGCTTCTCCGAGTAGTCTGGCACAGCCTGTTTCACACGCCTGACGAGCCTTTTGCCAGGCTTGCGCTAACTGTGGCGCGCCGGCAAGGAGGGCCGCTTGTCTGTCGAGACGATGATAGTCTGCGGTTTGCAGCGTGAGTGGGCTTTCCAGTATCAGAATATCAAGCTCTGGTTGCTCTGAACCGACCGTTAGCGCATAGCCCTGATAATGATCGAACAGCGTCATCTGGCGAAAAGGCGTGCTATCGGTGGGCTCAAGGTTAACGCAAAGCTGTGCCAGCGCCTGTTCAGTCAATGTTTTATCAAAATAGCGTGCGGTGGCGACGGCAGTGGCGGCGATATCGGCAGTACTGCTGGCCATTCCTTTGGCAACCGGTATGGGGGAGTGCAGATTAATGCGCAACTGCTGGCTCCACTCCACCGGGAATTCCCACAGTGCCAGCAACTGATTGACCATTGCGCGCGTCAGCGGACGTTCATCGTCAGCCGGTTTACCGGCTCTTACTTCCACGGTGCTGTAAAGCCCAACCGGGCAGGAGATCAATTTCTCACTGCCCAGGATCCAGCCCTGAATCAGTTCCCCGCAGGATGCAGGGCATTGTGCAACGGCCACGCTGTCACCTAATTTGCCTTATTTTCCAGGTCGATATTATAAATTGAATAAATCATTGCGGCGCAATAGATTGTTTTAGCGCAAAAAGGCAACGGAGTATGAGCGCTACACTGACTCCGACATTAAGCCGACAGGTCAGACACGTTATGTGTCAGGGAAGAGGGTGTAAATCCCTCGCAGCCCCCGCTGCTGTAATGCTGACGAACCCGTAAACACCACTGATCGCAAGATTGGGAAGGACGGGGGAGGACGACGCTAAGCCAGAAGACCTGCCTGTCGGTACATCTCAACAACTTCGGTGGGAAGTGGGTTGCTCAGAAGCGTGCGGTCGCAAGACCGGGAACACGCGCATCTCGACGTACCCCTACCACCCTGAGCAGGATCAGGGCATGGCGGCAAAGCATCACGCATTTATTCTGGCAGGCACCGGCAGCGGCTGTGGTAAAACCACGGTAACGCTTGGCTTGTTGAATGTGCTGAAACAGCGCGGCTGGCGGGTGCAGCCCTGGAAAGTCGGGCCTGATTATCTCGATACCGGCTGGCATACGGCAATTTCCGGCGTGGCGTCGCGTAATCTCGACAGTTTCATGATCTCTGCCCCCGCGCTGAACGCCTTGTTTAACCAACACATGCAGCATGCCGATATCGCGGTGATTGAAGGCGTGATGGGGCTGTACGATGGCCTCGGTATCGACCCCAATCAATGCAGCACCGCTGCGATGGCAAAACAGCTCGGCTGTCCGGTCATTTTGCTGGTGGACGGCAAAGCGGTCTCAACCTCGATTGCAGCAACCGTACTGGGTTTTCAGCACTTCGATCCCTCTGTGAATATCGCAGGCGTGATGGTCAATCGCGTCAACAGCGACAGCCATTTCCAGCTTCTCAAATCCGCCATCGAGCGCTACTGCGCAGTGCCAGTCATTGGTTATGTGCCCACCGTGGCGGGTATCGCCTTGCCAGAGCGGCATCTCGGTCTGGTCACGGCGCGTGAATCGGTTGTTGAACAGCAACCGTGGCAAGATTTTGCCGATACGTTGGGGCGCACGCTCGATATTGAAAAACTGCTAACGTTGAGCGAGATGAAAACCCTGCCGCAGGGCGAATGGCCGCCGATGCCCTCAGTGGACGAAGATGAGCGCCTGACGCTCGCGCTGGCGGATGATGAAGCCTTTAACTTCTACTACCCGGACAACATTGCGCTGCTTGAACGTGCAGGCGTCGATATTGTCCGTTTTAGCCCGCTCCACGATGACGTACTGCCAGAATGCCAGATGATCTGGCTCGGCGGCGGGTATCCGGAGCTGCACGCGAAGGCGCTGGCAGCCAATCAGCCGATGCTCAATCAGTTGCGCCAGGCTCATGCACGCGGGGTGGCAATCTACGCCGAATGCGGCGGCCTGATGTATCTGGGCACTTCGCTGGAAGATGTGCAGGGCGATACTCATCTGATGGCGAATATCATTCCCGGTCACAGCAAAATGGGCAAACGGCTGACGCGCTTTGGCTACTGTGAAGCGCAGGCGCAGGAAAACACCCTACTGGCGGCGGCGGGAGAATGGCTTCGCGGGCACGAATTTCACTACTCCGATTTCACGCCGGAAATGCCGGCAGTGCTGGATTGCCGCAAAGTACGCGACGGGAACGTCCTGCAAACCTGGTCTGGCGGCTGGCAGGTGGGTAACACCTTCGCCAGCTATCTGCATATTCATTTCGCCCAGCGCCCGATGATGCTCACGCATTGGTTGAATGCCGCAAGGAGCGTCCAATGACTCTGCTTGCCTGGTGCATCGCCTGGATCCTCGACCTGCTTATCGGTGATCCGCAAAGCTGGCCTCACCCGGTGCGCTGGATGGGCGCACTCATTAACCGCGTACAAAAAACAGTGCGCCGCTATTGTCACAGTGACCGCGCGTTGCGGATTGGCGGCGGCGTGATGTGGCTGGTGGTGGTCGGCCTGAGCTGGGCTGTCGCCTGGGGCGCGCTGGCGCTGGCTTACGCGTTACATCCCTGGCTAGGCTTCACGGTGGAGGTCTGGATGATCTTCACGGTACTGGCCGGGCGCTGTCTGGCGAACGCGGCCCGCGAGGTTGAACAGCCGCTACGGGCGGGCGATTTAGCGCAAAGCCGGATAAAACTGTCGTGGATTGTGGGGCGGGATACCTCGCAGCTTCAACCTGCGCAAATCAACCGTGCGGTGGTTGAAACCGTCGCCGAAAACAGCGTTGACGGGATCATCGCGCCGCTCTTCTTCCTGCTGCTCGGCGGTGCGCCGCTGGCGATGGCTTATAAAGCGGTGAATACGCTCGATTCCATGGTCGGCTACAAACATGAAAAATACCGCGCGATTGGCATGGTGAGCGCCCGGCTGGACGACGTCGCCAACTTTATTCCCGCGCGCCTGAGCTGGTTGCTGCTCAGCACCGCCGCTCTTCTTTGCCGCGATAACGCCGCTGCCGCGTTACGCATTGGCTGGCGCGATCGCCATAACCACAGCAGCCCCAACTGCGCATGGTCGGAAGCGACCGTCGCCGGGGCGCTGGGTATCCGCCTGGGCGGCCCGAATGACTATTTTGGCGAGCGTGTTGAGAAGCCGTGGATCGGTGACGAGCAACGCGACATCGCCGTAGATGATATTTCCCGAACGATTCGGCTGATGTGGGTAGCTTCCACGCTGGCGCTGGTGCTGTTTATGGCAGCCCGGTGGCTGGTGATGGGCGCGGCCTGAGGAGTAGCACATGGATTACATTCGCCAGCCGCAGGCCATTGAGGCGAAAAGCTTTGACATTATCGGCGAGATTATTCGCGAAACGCGGCCCGATTATCAGTTTGCCAGCCCGCTCCATGAAGCCATCGTCAAACGGGTAATCCACACCACCGCTGATTTTGAGTGGCTGGATATCCTGTGGTTTTCCCAGGATGCGCTGGCGCGTCTGACGGCGGCCCTGAGTCGCCCTTGCACGCTCTACACCGACACTACCATGGCGCTATCGGGGATTAACAAGCCGCTGCTGGCAAGCTTTGGCGGCGAATGTCGCTGCTACATCAGTGACCCGCGCGTGGTGCGTGAAGCCAACGCGCAGGGTATGACGCGCTCGATGGCCGCCGTGGATATCGCCGTGCGCGAAGAGGGTGAGAAAGTCTTTGTCTTCGGCAACGCGCCGACCGCGCTGTTCCGCCTGCTGGAGCTGAACGTGCCGGTGAGCGGCGTGGTGGGCGTGCCGGTTGGGTTTGTCGGTGCCGCGGAATCCAAAGACGCGCTGACTCATAGTGCACTACCCGCCATTGCTGCGCTGGGGCGTAAGGGCGGCAGCAACGTGGCGGCGGCGATAGTGAACGCCATTCTCTACCACCTGCGGGATGCACAATGAGCGACGCCGCGTTTGACGCCCCGGTCTGGCACAACGGTAAACCGCTGCGCAAAGGGTATACCACCGGTTCCTGCGCCACCGCCGCCGCGAAAGTGGCGGCGCTGATGGTGCTGCGCCAGCACATTATTCATCAGGTCTCGATCGTGACGCCCTCTGGCGTGACGCTCAATCTGAACGTTGAAGTGCCGCAAATTGAAGGGCAACAGGCGGTGGCGGCGATCCGTAAAGACGGCGGTGATGATGTCGATGCCACGCACGGCATGCTGATTTTTGCCCGCGTGACGCTCGACGACAGCGGCGAAATCGTCTTACGCGGCGGGGAGGGCGTGGGCACCGTAACCCGCAAAGGTGTGGGCCTGCCGCTCGGCAGCGCGGCGATTAACCGTACGCCGCGTCAGACCATCGAAGCTGCCGTTCGCGAGGCGATTGGCCCGGCGCGCGGCGCAGATGTCGAGATTTTTGCGCCGGAAGGCGAAGCGCGGGCGCAGAAAACCTACAACGCCCGGCTCGGCATTCTGGGCGGCATCTCGATTCTCGGCACGACCGGTATCGTCACGCCAATGTCGGAAGAGAGCTGGAAACGTTCGCTGTCGCTGGAGCTGGAAATCAAGCGCGCTGCGGGCCTCAGCCGCGTGGTACTGGTGCCGGGCAATCATGGCGAACGTTTTGTCCGCGAGCAACTTGGCATTGATAGCAACGTGGTGGTCACCATGAGCAACTTTGTCGGCTATATGCTGGATGAAGCCGTGCGCCTGGGGTTCCGGCACATTGTGTTGATTGGTCACCCCGGCAAACTGATCAAAATTGCCGCCGGGATTTTCCATACCCACAGCCATATTGCCGATGCGCGGATGGAAACGCTGGTGGCGCATCTGGCGCTGCTTGGCGCGCCGCTGGAACTGCTGACGCAGGTGAGCGATTGCGATACCACCGAGGCGGCGATGGAGCACATTGACGCCTTTGGTTATCAGCGCATCTACAACTATCTTGCCGAACGGATTTGCCTGCGGGTGCAGCAAAAACTGCGTTTTACCAAAACGCCGCCCGTGTGCGACGCCATCATGTTTGCCTTTGACAACCAGGTGCTGGGCAGCAATCGCCCGGTCAAAGCGATCGTGGAGGCGCTGCAATGCTAACGGTCATAGGCATGGGGCCTGCCGGGTTAACGCTTATCACACCGCTGGCAAGCGAGGCTATCGCGCAGGCGCAGGTGCTGGTTGGGGCAAAACGTCATCTGGCGCAGTGTCCTGGGTTTACGGGCGAGCAGCGCCCGATTGATGCAGATATTCCGCAGCTGCTGGCGTGGATTACCGCGCATTGGCAGAAAAACATCGTGGTGCTGGCTTCCGGCGACCCGCTTTTTTACGGCATCGGCACGCGAATGGTGGCCCACTTTGGCCGCGAAAACGTGCGTGTCGTGCCGGGGATCAGCGCGGTGCAGTATCTGTGCGCCCGCGCAGGAGTAGATATGAACGAGATGTGGCTCACCAGTAGCCACGGGCGAGAGGTGTCGTTTGATGAACTGGCTCGACACCGCAAAGTGGCGATGGTGACCGATAGCCGCTGTGGCCCTCGCGACATCGCGCAACAGCTTGTGGCAAGAGGAAAAGGGCACCGCTGGATGGTGATTGGGGAACATCTGGCGATGGAAAATGAACAGATCCACTGGCTGCGCGTCAGTGAGGTCAATGCCGACTACGGCATGAACACGGTGGTGATCCTCGATGAAAGATGAACTGTTTCTGCGCGGCGAGAAGGTGCCAATGACCAAAGAGGCCGTGCGTGCGCTGGCCTTGTCGAAGCTGGATTTACATCACGCACGTCATTTTATTGATGTGGGGGCGGGCACTGGCAGCGTCTCCATTGAAGCGGCACTTCACTTCCCGGCGCTAAAGATTACTGCTATCGAACGTAATCCGGCCGCACTGGCGCTGATGGCGCAAAACTGCCGCCATTTTGCCTGCGAAAATATTGTGCGCATTCAGGCCGATGCGCCTGTGGTGGTGGACGAAAAAGCCGACGCTATTTTTATCGGCGGCAGCGGTGGCAATCTGGTGTCGCTGATTGACTGGGCGCTTGAACAACTGCATCCCGCGGGGCGTCTGGTGATGACCTTTATTTTGCAGGAAAACCTCAGTATCGCGCTGGTGCATCTGAACCAGCGCGGCATTGCTCAACTTGATTGCCAGCAGATTCAGGTTTCCGCCCTGAGCCCGCTCGGTAGCGGCCACTATTTCAAAGCCAACAACCCCGTCTATGTCATTGCCTGTCAGAAGGATGAAGCGCATGTCTGAAACATTCGATCCACGCTGCGTCTGGTTCGTCGGCGCAGGGCCGGGTGACCGGGAACTGATTACCCTCAAAGGCTATCGTCTGCTACAGCAGGCGCAGGTGGTGATTTACGCCGGGTCATTGATTAACACCGAACTGCTGGAGTACTGCCCGCTGGAAGCGGAGTACTACGACAGCGCGGAACTGCATCTCACGCAAATTCTTGATGTGATGGAAGCGGGCATAAAAGCGGGCAAAACCGTGGTGCGCCTGCAAACGGGCGATGTCTCGCTTTACGGTTCGGTGCGCGAACAGGGTGAAGAACTCACCCGCCGTGGTATCGACTGGCAGGTTGTCCCGGGCGTCAGCGCATTCCTTGGCGCGGCGGCGGAACTCGGCGTTGAATATACGGTACCGGAAGTCTCGCAAAGCCTGATTATTACGCGTCTGGAAGGCCGTACCCCGGTACCCGCGCGCGAACAGCTCGAATCTTTCGCCCAGCATCAGACCTCGATGGCGATTTATCTCTCGGTTCAGCGCATCCATCGCGTCGCTGAGCGCTTGATTGAAGGCGGTTATCCGGCCAGCACCCCGGTTGCGGTGATTTACAAAGCAACCTGGCCGGAAAGCCAGACCGTGCGCGGTACGCTGGCGAATATCGCAGACAAAGTGCGCGAAGCGGATATTCGCAAAACGGCGCTCATCCTCGTGGGGGCGTTCCTGGGCGAGGAGTATCACTACTCAAAACTCTATGACGCGGAATTCAGTCATGAATACCGCAAAGCCTGAATCCATCGCGCTGTTTTGCCTGACGCCCGGCGGCGTTGAACTGGCGAAACGGCTGTCGGCCCTGTTGCCGATGACCTGTTTTACCCGCGACGAATTGCTGGAACCGGGTTTTTTACCCTTTGACGGCGGTTTTGCCCACGCGGCGCGTACGGCGTTTGCGCGCGATTCCGCGCTGATTTTTATCGGTGCGACCGGCATTGCCGTGCGCGTGCTGGCTCCGGCGATCGCGGATAAGTTCAGCGATCCGGCAGTGATCGTCATTGATGAGCGCGGAGAACACGTGATCAGCCTGCTGTCTGGTCATGTGGGCGGGGCGAACGCCCTGACGCGTAAGCTGGCGGGCTTGCTGGGGGCTGACGCGGTAATCACCACTGCAACCGATGTTAACGAGTTGGCTGCACTCGACACGCTGGCCGTTGCGCTGAATGCGCGCATGAAGGATTTTCGCGCGGCGGTAATAACGGTTAATCAGATGCTGGTTAGTGGAAAACGCGTGGGGTTGTGGTGCGAGCCGGAATATCGCGAGGCGCTTAATCAGTGTGATGTGCGTGGGTTTATCCCGGTGGCGTCGTTGCAGTCGCTGCCGCCGCTGGACGGGGTGGTTTGCATTACGCTGGCGCGCGAGCTTCCCGACATCGCCATTGCGCACTGGAAGCTGGTGCCGCAGCGCATTGTGGCGGGCATTGGTTGTCGTCGCGACACCGATTCGGCGCTGCTGGCAACACTCTTCGCGCGCCAGATGGCGGCGCACGATGTTGACCCTCTGGCACTAAAAGCGATTGGCAGCATCTCACTGAAAAAAGAGGAACCGGCGCTCAACGCGCTGGCTTGCGCATACCGCGTGCCGTTTTACACCTTCAGCGCAGAAGCGTTGCGCGAACATGAACACCGATTTACCTCCTCTGATTTTGTCCGCCAGACGGTGGGCGTCGGCAGCGTCTCCGGCCCGTCGGCCTGGTTGCTGAGCGAGGGAAATATCTCAGGAGAGACCCTGCGTGAACAGGGCGTCACCATCACTTTGGGAGTAGCACAATGATGTTAACCGTTATTGGAATTGGCCCGGGATCGCAGGCAATGATGACCATGGAGGCGGTTGACGCTTTGCAGGCCGCAGAAATCATCGTCGGCTACAAAACCTACACCCACCTGGTGAAGGCATTTACCGGTGAAAAGCAGGTGATCAAAACCGGGATGTGCAAAGAGATTGAGCGTTGCCAGACCGCCATTGACCTGGCGCAAGCGGGGCACAATGTGGCGCTAATCAGTAGCGGTGATGCCGGAATTTACGGCATGGCGGGGCTGGTGCTTGAACTGGTCAGCAAACAGAAGCTTGATGTGGAAGTGCGCCTGATCCCTGGCATGACCGCCAGTATCGCGGCGGCGTCATTGCTGGGTGCGCCGTTGATGCATGACTTCTGCCACATCAGCCTGAGCGACCTGCTGACGCCGTGGCCGGTCATTGAAAAACGCATTATCGCCGCCGGGGAGGCTGACTTTGTTATCTGCTTCTATAACCCGCGCAGCCGGGGCCGCGAAGGGCATTTGGCGCGTGCGTTTGAACTGCTGGCGGGCAGTAAAAGTGCCAGTACGCCGGTGGGGGTGGTGAAATCTGCCGGGCGTAAGAAAGAGGAAAAATGGGTGACCACGCTTGGCGAGATGGATTTCACGCCGGTGGATATGACAAGCCTGGTGATTGTCGGCAATAAAACCACCTATGTGCAGGATGGGCTGATGATCACGCCGCGAGGGTACGTGCTGTGAGTTTCGGCGATGTGTTGGTCATCGGTGGCACCAGCGACGCGCGGATGATTTGCCAGTTGCTGGACGCCGCAAATGTGCATTACACCCTGTCAGTCGCCACGCCAACCGGGCAGCAACTGGCGGGCGATATTCGCGGGCAGGTGCGTTGCGGACGGCTGGAGCTGGCGCAGATGGTGACGTGGTTAAAAGACAATAACACGCGCTGGGTGATCGACGCGTCGCATCCTTACGCCGACGTCGTGAGCCGTAACGTACTGCGTGCTTGCGAAGCGGCGGGTGTTTTGCTGAGCCGCTATCAGCGACCGGAACAGCTTCGCGATCTCACCCATCCGTTGCTCCATTTTGTACCGGATATTCGTCAGGCGTGCGACGTGGCAAGCCGTTTTGGCGAGCGTGTATTGCTCACCACCGGCAGTAAAGATTTAGCGCTATGGCGCGCGGGCCTGCCGGAGAAAACGCTGCTGGCCCGGGTATTACCGGTGCCTGAAGTGATAAACCAGTGTGTCGAACTGGGTTTCGGTGTGGGCGAGATTTTCGCTCTCTGTGGCCCGTTCAGCGCGGAGTTTAATGCCGCGTTTTACCGCCAGTGCCACGCTGATGTGGTGATCACCAAATCCTCAGGCGCCGAGGGCGGTTACCAGGAAAAAGTCCAGCCCTGTCTGGATGCAGGCATTCCCTGCATCGTCATTACGCGCCCGGCACCGCTGGTGTCGGGAGATGAGTTACTGGAAAACCGCGCCGATGTACAGCAGCGTTTAGCACGCTGGCTGGCGACGGCGGAAGGAGAAAATCGATGAAAAAAGCCCTTCTGGTCGTCAGCTTCGGCACCAGCTACCCCGAAACCCGTGAGAAAAACATCGTGGCCTGCGAGCGTGAGCTTGCCGCCAGTTGCCCGGATCGCGACCTGTTTCGCGCGTTCACTTCCGGGATGATTATCCGCAAGCTGAAACAGCGCGACGGTATCGAGATTGATACCCCGTTGCAGGCGTTGCAAAAACTGGCGGAGCAGGGGTATCAGGATGTGGCGATCCAATCGCTGCATATTATCAACGGTGATGAGTACGAAAAGATTGCGAGCGACGTGCAATCGCTGCGTCCGCTATTTTCCCGCCTGACGCTGGGTGCGCCTTTGCTGAGCAGCCACGATGATTACGTTGACCTGATGTCAGCGCTACGCCTGCAAATGCCCGCGCTCACCGCTAACGAGAAAGTGGTCTTTATGGGCCACGGCGCCAGCCACCATGCCTTTGCCGCCTATGCCTGTCTCGACCATATGATGACTGCGCAGCAATTTCCTGCGCGGGTCGGTGCAGTTGAAAGCTACCCGGAAGTGGACGGGTTGATTGCCAGTATGCAACGCGAAGGCGTAAGTGCTGTTCACCTGATGCCGCTGATGCTGGTCGCGGGCGATCATGCGATTAACGATATGGCTTCTGATGAAGACGACTCCTGGAAAACCTTATTTAACGCCGCCGGGATCTCCGCGACACCGTGGCTGTGTGGCCTGGGCGAAAACCCGCAGGTGCGCGCGATGTTTGTGAAGCATCTGCATCAGGCACTTAACGAAACACTGGGAGAAGCCGCATGACGGGGAAATTATATGCGCTAAGCACCGGGCCGGGCGCATCTGACCTGATTACCGTACGCGCCGCCCGCACGCTGGGCTCGCTCGATATTCTCTATGCCCCCGCCGGACGCAAAGGCGGCGATAGCCTGGCGCTCTCTATTGTGCGGGAGTATCTCGGCGAGCAGACGGAAATTCGCTGCTGCCACTTCCCGATGAGCGCCGACAGCGCGGAAAAAGAAGCCGTCTGGAACGAGGTCGCCGCCGCGCTGGTGCAGGAAGTGGAAGCCGGTAAACAGGTTGGATTTATCACGCTGGGCGACGCGATGCTGTTCAGCACCTGGGTCTTTCTGCTGGCGCGTATTGGCAATCCAGACTGGCTGGAGATTGTGCCGGGCGTGACGTCGTTTGCCGCCATCGCCGCCCGCAGTAAAACGCCGTTGGCAATGGAGCAGCAGTCGATGGCAGTGATCGCCTGTACCGCGCCGGAAGCGGATATTGCTCAGGCGCTGGCGCAACACGACAGCCTGGTACTGATGAAAGTGTATGGCCGCTTCGCCCGCATTAAGGCGCTACTGGCGCAGGCGGGGCTGCTGGAGTGCGCGTTGATGATGGCGGAAGCCACCCTTCCCGGCGAGCAGTGCTGGCACAACCTGGCTGATGTCAGCGACGACCAGCCGTTGCCGTACTTCTCCACCATTCTGGTCAATAAACAGTGGAGGGGCGCGCAATGATGCTGGAAAAACAGCTCAAACAGCTTTCCCTGAGCGGCCTGGCCGCCGCGCTGCTGCTGATGGTGGTGCCTGAGCAGGCATTCGCCATGCACATTATGGAAGGTTTTTTACCGCCGATGTGGGCGCTGGCCTGGTGGCTGCTGTTCCTGCCATGCCTGTGGTACGGCTTAGTGCGCCTGCGCCGCATCGTAACGGAGGATAACCATCAGAAGGTGCTGCTGGCGCTGTGTGGGGCGTTTATCTTCGTGCTCTCCGCGCTGAAAATTCCGTCGGTCACCGGAAGCTGTTCGCACCCCACCGGGGTCGGTCTGGCGGTAATTCTGTTTGGCCCCGGCGTCGTGGCGATTCTGGGTGCCATTGTTCTGCTGTTCCAGGCGTTGTTACTGGCCCACGGCGGGTTAACCACGCTGGGCGCCAACGGCATGTCGATGGCGGTCATTGGCCCGGTAGTCGGGTATCTGGTGTGGAAAATGGCTTGTCGCGCCGGGCTGCGTCGCGATGTGTGCGTGTTTTTGTGCGCTATGCTGGCGGATCTGGTGACCTATTTCGTCACCTCAGTACAACTGGGCGTAGCGTTCCCGGATCCTCAAACCGGTGCGACGGGCTCCATCGTCAAATTTATGGGGATTTTCTGTCTGACGCAGATCCCGATTGCTATTGCTGAAGGGTTATTAACGGTGCTGATTTACGATCAGCTCACCAAACGACAGTTGATTTCCGTACAGGGGCATTGAATGAAAAAGATGTTGATTCTGTTGGCGATGGTAATTGCGCTGATGATACTGCCGTTTTTCATTAATCACGGCGGCGAATATGGCGGGTCGGACGGTGAAGCGGAAAACCAGATTCAGGTGGTCGCGCCCGACTATCAACCGTGGTTCCAGCCGTTGTATGAACCGGCCAGCGGCGAGATTGAAAGTTTACTGTTTACGCTGCAAGGCTCTATTGGCGCGGCGGTGATTTTCTATATTCTTGGCTACACCAAAGGACGCCAGCGTCGTGATGACCGGGCTTGATCGCATCAGCTATCAGAGCCGCTGGCGGCATATCGCGCCGGAGTGGAAATTTCTGCTCTGGCTGCTGCTGATGGTGCTGGCATTTACGCTGCCTGTTATCGGGCGCGTGATGACGCTGCTGTTTACCGCCGCGTTAACCTGCTTTGTGGCACGGATTTCCCTGTGGCGCTGGTGCCGCTGGATGGCGTTGCCGCTGGGTTTTTTGCTGGTGGGCGTGCTGACGATTTTGTTCAGTATCGGCCGCGACCCGCAAAGCCTGTGGTGGGGCATTTCCATTGGCCATTACTGGCTGGGCATGACGCCTTCCGGGCTTATCACCGCCAACGACACGTTTTGGCGCAGCCTGTGCGCGTTGTCGGCGACCTTCTGGCTGGTGCTGACTCTGCCGTTCGATCAGCTTATCGTCCTGCTTCAGCGCGCGCGGGTGCCGCGCTTAATCACCGAACAAATTCTGCTGACCTGGCGCTTCATTTTTATCCTGTTAGATGAAGCACTTGCCATTCATCGCGCACAAACGCTGCGTTTTGGGTATCGTAGTCTGCCAAAAGGGTATCGCTCGCTGGCGATGCTGGTGGGATTGCTGTTCACGAGGGTGCTTATGCGTTATCAACAGATGGCGACGACGCTGGATATCAAACTATATCAGGGTGATTTTCACCTTTAGGGGCCCGGATGCTCGCGACCAACAATCTCAGCTTTCGCTATCAGGATTCTCCCGTGTTGACGGGCCTGAATCTTGATTTCTCTGCTCAGGCCGTTACCGGGCTGGTGGGGGCCAACGGCTGTGGAAAATCGACGCTGTTTATGAATTTAAGCGGCATATTACGCCCGCAGCAGGGCGCGGTACTGTGGCAGGGTAAACCGCTGGAATACAGCAAACGCGGGCTGCTGGCGCTTCGCCAGCAGGTCACCACCGTCTTTCAGGACCCGGACCAGCAAATCTTCTACACCGATATCGACAGCGATATTGCCTTTGCGCTGCGCAACCTGGACGTGGATGAGGCTGAAATCGCCCGCCGCGTCGAGGACGCACTCACGCTGGTGGATGCACAGCATTTTCGCCATCAGCCGATTCAGTGTCTCAGCCATGGGCAGAAAAAGCGCGTGGCAATTGCCGGCGCGCTGGTGCTGAAGGCGCGCTATCTGTTGCTCGATGAACCGACGGCGGGGCTTGATCCGTCCGGGCGTACGCAGATGATTGACATAATCAGACGCATTGTTGGTCAGGGAAATCATGTGGTGATCTCCAGCCACGATATTGATCTGATTTATGAAGTGAGCGATGCGGTGTATGTCATGCACCGGGGTGAAGTGCTGGCCGAAGGCGCGCCGGGCGACGTATTTTCACGCGCGGATGTGATGGCAAAAGCCGGGTTGACCCAGCCCTGGCTGGTAAAGCTGCATGCCCAACTCGGCCTGCCGCTGTGTAAAACTGAAGATGAATTTTTCAGCCGTATGCGCAACAACTGTCAGAGACAAACATTATGACGCAGGCAATTATGATTCAGGGTACCGCGTCCGACGTCGGCAAAAGTGTGCTGGTGGCGGGACTGTGCCGTATTTTTCATCAGGACGGGCTGAAGACCGCGCCGTTTAAATCGCAGAATATGGCCCTTAATTCTGGCATCACACCAGATGGCAAAGAGATGGGGCGTGCACAGATTTTTCAGGCGGAAGCCGCCGGTATTACGCCGGATGTGCGCATGAACCCGGTGCTGCTCAAACCCACCAGCGACCGCAAGGCGCAGGTGGTGTTGATGGGCAAAGTCATGACCGATATGGACGCCGTCAGCTATCACGATTATAAGCCGCGCTTGCGTCAGCAAATTCTTGAGGTGTATACCTGCCTTGGGCAGGAGTACGACGCGCTGGTGCTGGAAGGCGCGGGGAGCCCGGCAGAAATTAATCTGCGCGATCGCGATATCGTCAATATGGGCATGGCTGAACTGGCGCAGTGCCCGGTGATTCTGGTGGCTGACATCGACCGGGGCGGCGTTTTTGCCTCCATTTACGGCACGCTGGCGCTGCTGCTTGAGCATGAGCGTGCGCGGGTAAAAGGGGTGATCATCAATAAGTTTCGCGGCGATGTCTCACTGCTGATGTCTGGCGTTAAACAGATTGAAGACCTTACCGGCGTACCGGTGCTCGGCGTGATGCCGTGGCTGGATGTTGACCTTGAAGAGGAAGACAGCGTCGCCATGCAGCGAGGCCTTTATCGCCATATTGGCGATCGCCCGGTAACTATCGCGGTGGCGCAACTTCCGCACTTATCCAACTTCACCGATCTCAATGCGCTGGCGGCGCAGCCGGATGTACGGGTGCGTTATGTGCGCACGCCGAAGGAACTGGTCGATGCCGACCTCATCATTTTACCCGGCAGCAAAAATACGCTTGGGGATCTCAACTGGTTGCGGCAAAGCGGCCTCGCGCAGGCGCTGCTGGCGCGGCATCGCGAAGGCACGCCGGTGATAGGCATTTGCGGCGGCTATCAGATGCTCGGCGAAACCATTAGCGATGAGATTGAATCCGGGCTCGGGGTACTACCGGGTCTGGGGCTGCTGGCGACCGACACGCTGTTTGCACCGGAGAAAACCACCGAGCAAACGCGCGCGCGCCTGCAAACCACGCTTCCTGGCTGGCTGGCGGGTGTATCGGGGATGGATATCTCCGGGTATGAAATTCATATGGGGACTACCACCCGCCACGCGCACTGCCGCGCGGCGCTGGAGCTGCATCGCCCGAACGGATCTACGCTTGCCGACGGCGCGGTCAGCGACGATGGGCTGGTATTCGGCACCTATCTGCACGGTTTATTCGACAGCGATGCCTTCACGCGCGGTATCGTTAACGCTCTGCGTCAGCGCAAAGGGCTTTCCGCCCTGGATGTCACGGTGAGCTATGCCGATTACAAAGCACAGCAGTTTGATATCCTCGCTAACGCAATGCGTGAACATATTGATATTGAAAAGATTTATCAGATTATGCACGACTATCAGGAGCCGCAATCATGATACTGGTCACCGGTGGCGCGCGTAGCGGTAAAAGCCATCACGCGGAATCGCTGCTGCGCGATTACCCGCGCGTGCTCTACATCGCCACCTCGCACATTACCGATGCGGAAATGGATGCGCGTATTCAGCATCACCGCGATAGTCGTCCGGCGCACTGGCGCACTGCCGAACGCTGGCAGAATTTAGCCGAGGTGATCGCCCCGACAAACGATCCGGAGGAAGCGATCTTACTGGAGTGCGTCACGACGCTTGTGACCAACGTGTTGTTTGCCAACGGCGGGGAAGGCGATGTCGATAACTGGGATTTCGCGGCGCTGGAAAGGGCGGTGGACCTGGAAATTGAGAAGCTTATTATAGCGTGCCAGCGCTGCCCATCATTGGTGGTGCTGGTCACCAATGAAGTGGGAATGGGGATCGTGCCAGAGAATCGTCTGGCGCGCCATTTTCGCGACATTGCCGGGCGAGTGAATCAGAAACTGGCGCAGGCGGCGGATGACGTCTGGCTGGTGGTGTCAGGAATTGGAGTCAAAATAAAATGAGCAGGATCTTCTTTGCCACGCTGTCGTTTATGAGTCGTTTGCCGGTGCCTCAGCGCTGGTCGCAGGGCCT
The DNA here is from genome assembly GCA_003315335.1 of Pseudocitrobacter faecalis. GTDB lineage: Bacteria > Pseudomonadota > Gammaproteobacteria > Enterobacterales > Enterobacteriaceae > Pseudocitrobacter > Pseudocitrobacter faecalis. The sequence continues at coordinate 765,496 of QNRL01000001.1, read as the reverse complement.
GGATATCGATCAATATGTGCGTGGCATCGTCACGTTTCCCCTTGTCGGTTTGTTGCTTGGGGTATTAAGCGGGCTGGTCTTTATGCTGTTACAGCCCTGGTGCGGTGTGCCGCTGGCGGCATTTTTCGCGGTGCTGGCGCTGGCGCTGCTGACCGGCGGTTTCCATCTTGATGGTCTGGCCGATACCTGTGATGGCGTCTTCTCTGCGCGTCGTCGCGAGAAAATGCTGGAGATTATGCGCGACAGTCGTCTGGGCACGCACGGCGGATTAGCGCTCATTTTTGTGCTGCTGGGCAAAGTGCTGGCGGTGAACGAGGTGGCGCTGCGGGATACGCCGATGCTGGCGGCGCTGGCTTGTGCCTGTATAGCCGGTCGCGGCTGTGTGGTGCTGCTGATGTATCGCCACCGCTACGCGCGTGAAGAGGGGCTGGGCAATCTGTTTATTGGCAAAGTCACTTTCCGCCAGGCGGTGATAACCCTCGCATTGACCGCTGTTCTGGTGATGACGCTGCTGGGGGCGCATGGGTTACGCGCACTGCTGGTGACGTTCATCGCGGTATTTATTCTTGGCCAGTTGCTGAAACGTACCCTGGGCGGCCAGACGGGCGACACCATGGGCGCAAGCATCGAACTGGGCGAACTTATCTTTCTGCTGGCATTAATCTAAACCAGCCTTAACGGAACATCGGGGAAAAAGATGCAAACACTCTCTACGCTGCTCGCCGCCATTCCGGCGTTAGATAGCGCCGCGATGGCGCAAGCGCAACACCATATCGACGGGTTGCTTAAACCGCCCGGAAGCCTGGGACGTCTGGAAGCGCTGGCGATACAGCTGGCGGGCATGCCGGGGCTAAAAGGCAAGCCGCAGGTGGCACAAAAAGCGATTCTGGTAATGTGCGCCGATCATGGTGTCTGGCATGAAGGCGTGGCGATTTCGCCGCAGGTGGTCACCGCGATTCAGGCCGCCAACATGACTCGCCATAACACCGGCGTTTGCGTGCTGGCGGCGCAGGCGGGCGCGAAAGTACATGTGATTGATGTTGGGATTGACGCCGATCCTATCCCTGATGTGGTGAACATGAAAGTGGCGCGCGGCAGCGGCAACATTGCGCGTGGCCCGGCAATGAGCCACCAACATGCGCAGGAATTGCTGCTGGAAACCATCCGCTATACGCAAAATCTGGCACAGCAGGGCGTGACGCTGTTTGGCGTTGGCGAGCTGGGCATGGCGAATACCACGCCCGCCGCGGCGATTGTCAGTGTGTTAACGGGCGCCGATCCGCAAGAAGCCGTAGGTATCGGCGCGAACCTGCCACAGGCGCAGCTGGTGAATAAAGTCGATGTGGTGCGACGTGCGATCGCCGTTAATCAGCCCAATCCTGCCGATGGCGTTGATGTGCTGGCAAAAGTGGGCGGTTTCGATTTAGTCGGCATGACGGGCGTGATGCTGGGTGCGGCATCCTGTGGTCTGCCGGTGGTACTGGACGGCTTCCTCTCTTACGCTTCGGCGCTGGCGGCGTGTCGGATTGCCCCGGCGGTCAAACCCTATCTGATCCCCTCGCATCTGTCGGCGGAGAAGGGCGCGCGTATTGCGCTGGAAGCATTGCAGCTTGAGCCGTATCTGAATATGCAGATGCGTCTGGGGGAAGGAAGTGGGGCGGCAATGGCGATGCATATCGTGGAATCCGCCTGCGCAATCTATAACAACATGGGGACGTTAGCCGAAAGCAATATCGTCCTGCCAGAGAAGTAATCTTTTCCCTTACCGCTCCGCTCTGGAGCGGTTTCGCTTAGCCTAAATAAAATACTCCTCGTTAATTGCTGTCTTACTCAGCAGAAGGTGGAGAAAAAAGCTATAGTTAACAGATATTTTCACGGCTGAGGAAGGGAAATTATGCGTCGTGTCAAACTGTTATGTTCCGCGATGTTGCTGCTCGCCAGCCAGAGCGTCCTGGCGGTGACCTATCCGCTGCCCCCGGAAGGAAGCCGACTGGTTGGCAGCCCGTTAAAAATCATCGTCCCGCTCGACAGTAACTTCCCGCTGGAAGCCTTTGCCGCCCGCTACGGGCAGGGGCTGAGCAATATGCTGGAGGCCAACCCTGGCGTGGATGTGTATCTTCCTGCGCGCGGCTCGACGCTGACCATCCCGCAGCAGCTCATCCTGCCTGATACGCCACGCGAAGGTATCGTGATTAACGTCGCGGAGATGCGCCTGTATTACTATCCACCGGACGGGAGCAGCGTTGAAGTCTTGCCGATTGGTATCGGCCAGGCAGGACGCGAAACGCCGCGCAACTGGGTAACGAAAGTGGAGCGTAAGAAGGAAGGCCCCACCTGGGTGCCGACGGCCAATACGCGCCGTGAATACGCCAAAGAGGGCAAAACTCTGCCCGCGATGGTGCCAGCCGGGCCAGAAAACCCGATGGGGCTGTACGCGATTTATATTGGCAGGCTCTATGCCATCCACGGCACCAATGCGAATTTTGGCATTGGTCTGCGCGTAAGCCAGGGCTGTATTCGCCTGCGTAACGACGATATCAAATATTTGTTTGATACGGTGCCGGTGGGGACGCGAGTACAAATTATCGACCGCCCGGTGAAATACACCACTGAACCAGACGGTAGTCGCTGGCTGGAAGTTCACGAGCCGTTATCCCGTAATCGCTCTGAATATGAATCGGATAAAAAAGTACCGCTTCCGGTGACGCCAGCCATGCAGGCTTTCGTGCGCGGGGAAGGGGTAGATGCGAACCGGGCGCAAAGCGAAATGCAGCGCCGTTCGGGTATGCCGGTGAATATCAGTGCGGGAAGTGAGCGTTTCTGATTTGTAGATAGCAAAAAGCCCGCTAAAAAGCGGGCTTCTCGAATTTGGCTCCTCTGACTGGACTCGAACCAGTGACATACGGATTAACAGTCCGCCGTTCTACCGACTGAACTACAGAGGAATCGTTGTGGAGGCACATATTAGCGGCGAAAAAAATTTTGTCAAACACCAATTCTGGCTGTTCATGCTGATTGCCGATTCCGTCAACAATTTGTTGTAATTACCGACAAATATTAAGGAAAAATGTTTTGCAGGATTCGGGTTTCTCCCTCATCATTTGAAATGGAGTTTCAACTTTCTCACTAAGGTCCACTTTGAACGTCACCACCGCGCTCCGTCAGGCCGTCGCACGCACGCCCTGGTATAAAAAACGCAAAAGCTATCGAGTTCTCTTCTGGCGTGAAATCACCCCCCTTGCTGTACCTATTTTTCTGGAAAATACCTGCGTCCTGCTAATGGGGGTGTTGAGTACCTTCCTGGTGAGCTGGCTGGGAAAAGAAGCGATGGCGGGCGTCGGGCTCGCCGACAGTTTTAATATGGTGATCATGGCCTTTTTTGCGGCTATCGATCTTGGTACCACGGTGGTGGTGGCCTTTAGCCTGGGTAAACGTGACAGGCGTCGGGCGAGGGCGGCTGCACGGCAATCACTGGTGATTATGACATTGTTCGCCAGTGTGCTGGCGGCGGTTATCCACTATTTCGGTAGTGAGATTATTGATATTGTCGCCGGTGAAGCAACGCCGGAAGTGAAAGGGTTGGCCTTAACCTATCTTGAACTGACGGTATTGAGTTATCCGGCGGCGGCGATTGCGTTAATTGGTAGTGGCGCGCTGCGTGGTGCAGGGAATACGAAAATCCCGCTGATGATTAACGGTGGCATGAACATCCTCAATATTATCATCAGTAGCATCCTGATTTACGGGGCGTTCTCCTGGCAGGGGATGGGGTTCGCGGGCGCGGGACTGGGGTTAACCATTTCACGCTACATCGGCGCGGCGGCGATTATCTGGGTGCTGATGATAGGCTTTAACCCGGCGCTGCGTATTCCGCTGAAAAGCTATTTGAAACCGCTGAATTTCGCCATTATCTGGGAAGTGATGGGGATTGGGATCCCGGCGAGTATTGAGTCGGTACTGTTTAACGGCGGGAAATTACTGACCCAGATGTTCGTTGCCGGGATGGGGACTAACGTTATCGCGGGCAATTTTATTGCCTTTTCGGTGGCGGCGCTGATTAACCTGCCCGGTAACGCTCTGGGGTCGGCATCGACCATCATCACGGGCAAACGTCTGGGTACCGGGCAGATTGGTCAGGCGGAGCGACAACTGCGCCATGTCTTCTGGATGTCGACCATCGTACTGACGGCCATTGCCTGGGGTACCGCACCCTTTGCGGGGCTGTTCGCGTCGTTCTATACCCAGGAGCAGGATGTAAAAGAAGTAGTGAAAGTACTGCTGTGGCTGAACGCCGCGTTTATGCCGATCTGGGCCGCTTCCTGGGTGCTTCCCTCGGGCTTTAAAGGCGCGCGTGATGTGCGCTTTGCGATGTGGGTATCAATGCTGGGGATGTGGGGCTGCCGCGTGGTGGCGGGCTATACGCTGGGTATTGTGCTCGGTATGGGCGTCGTCGGTGTGTGGTTAGGGATGTTCCTCGACTGGGCTGTCCGTGGCGCATTGTTCTACTGGCGTTTGGTCAGTGGCCGCTGGCTGTGGAAATACCCGCGCGTGAAGATGGAGTAAGCGCCAATGCTGTGAAAATCATCAGAAACCGATGATTTTTAACCGAAGTGTGGAATAAAACAGCAAACGGTATTTTTTTGTGAAAACAGGCTTTGACAACCCCGGGGCACCCCGTTAATATTCGCCCCGTTCACACGATTCCTCTGTAGTTCAGTCGGTAGAACGGCGGACTGTTAATCCGTATGTCACTGGTTCGAGTCCAGTCAGAGGAGCCAAATTTAGAAAAGCCCGCTTTTTAGCGGGCTTTTTGCTTTTCTGCGTTCAGTAAAAAAAACGGGCCATGGCGGCCCGTTTTTTGTCTCATCACCGGAATGGTGGCTCGTTAAAGGTTCTTAGCTTACGCGAATGCAGTTTGTCACCTTCGGCACGCAGCAGATCAATTGCGCGAATGCCTATCTGCAAATGCTCAGAAATCGCCCCTTCATAGAAACGGTTTGCCTGACCCGGCAGTTTAATTTCGCCATGCAGTGGTTTGTCGGAGACGCACAGCAGGGTGCCGTAAGGTACGCGGAAGCGATAACCCTGGGCGGCGATAGTGGCGCTTTCCATATCAATCGCCACGGCGCGGCTGAGGTTAAATCGCAGCGCGGAGGCTGAATAGCGCAACTCCCAGTTCCTGTCATCCGTCGTCACCACGGTGCCGGTGCGCAGACGTTGTTTTACCTCTTCGCCAGGCATGCCGCTGACCTGCTTGGTGGCGTCATAAAGCGCGCGTTGCACTTCGGCAATGCTCGGGATGGGAATATCGGGCGGCAGCACCGCATCCAGCACGTGGTCGTCGCGCAGATAAGCGTGAGCCAGCACGTAGTCGCCGATGGTCTGGCTTTCGCGCAGGCCGCCGCAGTGGCCGATCATGAGCCAGACATCCGGGCGCAGCACCGCAAGGTGATCGCAAATGTTTTTGGCGTTCGACGGGCCTACGCCGATGTTAATCAGCGTGATTCCCTGGCCGTCAGCGGTGATGAGATGCCACGCTGGCATCTGATGTTTTTTCCAGGCCAAATCGGAAATCGCCTGCTCCGGCGCTTCCGTTTCTGCCGTAATCCAAATACCCCCGGCGCAGGAGAGGGCGATATACGGGCTTTCCGGGTCGAGAATCTGGCTACAACCCCAACGAACAAACTCATCCACATAACGGGTGTAGTTGGTGAACAACACAAAAGGCTGGAAATGTTCTACCGGCGTGCCGGTGTAGTGACGCAGGCGTGCGAGCGAGAAGTCCACACGGCGCGCGTCAAAGTGCGAAAGCGGATAGAACTCGGTGGGATGGAAAATGCCATCCGCCGTTTCATCACCAATCTGAGCCAGTTCAGTCGTAGGGAAAAAGCGCGTCAGGTCAGCGCTCATAGAGCGGTCGAGCATCAAGCCGTCGATTACGTACGGATAAGGGATCTCATGCTGCGACAATCCCACCTCAATGTGCGCATCATAATCTTCATGCAGCAGCGTAAGCTGTTCCAGCAGGTAAGGGCGGAACAACGTAGGATGTGTAATGGTCGTGGTGTAACACCCGGAGTGGGTGAAGCGGCCAAAGGCGCGCGTTTTCTGTGCTTTGTGGGCGTTTCCACTCCATGAAACCGAGAGCTGTGGGTAGACAAAAAGCCCATCGGCGCGTGCTTTGGCATCAGGCAGCGAATGATTGTCAATGTACACGGAAATGGCATTACGCAGGGCGGTGACCGACTGGTCATACAGTGCCTGAAGTTTTTCCAGGGCTTGTTCAGGCGTCAGGCTCGCGCTTGTAGTATTCATCCTTCGCTCCTTGTGTCAGGTCTGCGGCGTTTTTCGATAGTATGTCAGCCTCAGATGAAACAAAAGCGTCAGAAGACGCCTTTGTCACAACTGATTAACCTTTAAGCAAGATGCTCAGGCCTGCGGCTTATCCTTCATCAGCAGGGCAGTGGCGGCGGATATCAGGCAGCCTGCCAACAGATAAATGGCCACGCTGTGCCAATCGCCACCCGAGAAGGTGACCAGCGCTGCGGCGATGAACGGTGTGAATCCCCCGCCAACAACGCTTGCGACCTGATAACCGACGCCAGCGCCGCTGTAACGGTAGCCTGCGCCAAACATCCCGGTGAACATCGGTTGCTGAACGCATACCACCATGTCATGCGCGACGTTAGCCAGCATGATGGCGAAGAACACTATCCAGAAAAGGGATTGTGCTTCCAGCGCCATAAAGAACGGGAAAGCGCTAATCGTGCCGGTTAATGCACCAATAATGTAGACGCGGCGTCGGCCAAAACGATCGGCGAGCCAGGCAAAGAAGGGGATTGTCAGACAGCTCACGCCCCCGACCAGCAGGCCAATGTTGAGAAAAAGTTCGCGGGGCAGCCCGAGATTCTGCGTCGAGTAGTTAAGCGCGAAGGCAGTGACAATGTACATGGTCAACAGTTCACACAGGCGCAAACCGATAATCTTCAGGAAAGCGCCGGGATGACGCACAAGCGCTTCCATCACCGGCAGGCGTTGTTTTACCGGTGGCGTTTGCTGCTGTTGTTCAAACTCCGCGGACTCTTCCATACCATTACGGATCCATAACGCGCCCAGCACCAGAACGATGCTAAACAGGAAAGGAATGCGCCAGCCCCAGCTCAGGAACTGTTCGTCAGTGGTGAGCATGCTGATAAGCGATACCAGCCCGGTGGAGAGCAGCAAACCCACACCATAGCCCACCTGCACACCACTGCTGTAGAACGCTTTTTTATTCTCTGGCGCGCTCTCTACCGAGAGCAGTGCCGCGCCACCCCATTCCCCGCCGACGGCAAATCCCTGAATGGCGCGCAGGGTGACCAGCAACGTGGGCGCCCACCATCCTGCCGAAGCAAAGGAAGGTAGCAGGCCAATCAATGCCGTTGCACCGCCCATCATCCAGACAGTCAGCATCAGCATCCGTTTACGGCCAAGACGATCGCCGAAATGACCAAAGATCACCCCGCCGAGCGGGCGAAACAGAAATCCGACGCCGAAGGTCGCGAACGCGGCAAGCGTGCCCATCGCCGGGCTCACCTGCGGAAAGAATTCCCGATTGAAGACCAGTGCGGCGGTAATGCCATAAAGCAGAAAATCGTACCAATCGACCACGGCTCCGGCAAAGCTGCCGAGCGCGGCGCGTCGTGCGCGGCTAAGTGAAGGTGTTTTCTCCTGGAGGCGCGTGGAGGTGAGGGTGGAGTCCATAGTTATCCTGTCTGTACCGTTTTTTTTCTTATATTCGTAAATAAAATTGTACACATTGCGCCAGTGTATAACTGGTGTTTATGAGACTACCGCGTCAGAGGTGTCAGGGGAATGGTTTTATGTGCTGAATTTTACTGTAACGATAAAATTACACTTGGTTGCGCAGTAAAATTATTCATTTTTACAGAATGGGTCACAAAACGATGCGCAGAACCATCAAGTCGATGGAATGGGATCTGATAGACTGCGGCGAAACATGATATTTCATTCGACAGGGAGTCGTCGCGATTCAATGCAACTGCTAACACTATTCAGGAATAGCCTGTTTAATTTTTACGATTATCACGCTAAAAACATTCACATTGATGATATCAATTTTGTTGTTATTCACATTCCCGATCAGATTGGGGATGCCATGGCGATTTATCCTCTTATTCGCGCGCTGGAACAACAGCCAATAAGCCATCTGTTAATTGTGTCATCCACGCTGAATAAACCCGTATTTGAGGCTTTAACGTTAACCCACACAAAATTAACTGTCATGACAATGACGATGCAGGATCACGCCACAATTGCTGAAATAAAGCAGGTCGCGAAGACGATAAAAGAGCAATATGGCACACCCGATCTCTGCATTGAGGCAATGCGTAAAAAGAACCTCAAAACCATGGTTTTTATCCGTACGCTAAAAGCTGGAATGAATTTTCAGGTCGTGGGGCTCACCCAGAAATGCTACTCGCCGTTATGTAAGATAGCCTGCAGATTGGACCAGCACCTGCGCGCACCTGTCCCGATGACCTGGGCGACGTTAATGAGAGACGCGGGTTTCCCTGCTGTTGCTGCGAGATATGAATTCCCGCTAAGCACTGAGACCATCACAGAAGTGCGCCGTGAGACGAGTGTGCTGGGGCCCTATATCGCTCTGAATTTTGAAGGCAGCATCGCGGCGAGAACATTTTCATACTCTGTTGCGTACAATCTTATTGCGATAATTCAACGGGAATGCGAAATGCCGATTGTCATTGTGCATAGCCCCAAAGGTATTGAGAGTGCGGAAAAACTCACCGAAGCGTGCGCTCATGTTTATCGATTATCATTGCCCCCCTCACTGATGCGCTCGGCGACCATTATTAAAGACGCTTTTCTGGCTGTCACGCCGGACACATCAATACTGCATATGGCCAGTGCTTATAATACGCCGGCGATTGCTGTTTACGCGGAGTATAAAACCCGCTGGCCGACGATGCAGGACATTGCAGAGAACATTGTGGTGGGTAAAGATATTGACCACATCAATATGAATGAGTTTGAAGTAACGCTACGGCGCATTTTAAAGAGGATCGGCAGACAACCGTGTTCTGACACGTAACACATACCCACCGCAGAAAAGCAAAAAGCCCGCAATAAGCGGGCTTTTCTAAATTTGGCTCCTCTGACTGGACTCGAACCAGTGACATACGGATTAACAGTCCGCCGTTCTACCGACTGAACTACAGAGGAATCGTGTGAACGGGGCGCATATTAACGGGGTGCCTCTGGCTTGTCAAAGGGTGTCTCTCCACTTTGCGTTCGTTTGCTGACAATTTCAGCAATTAGCAGGTGAATGGCTCTTTTTTCGCTGCTTTGCACCGGGCTGGTGCGAATTTACCCCAAATGGGGCAGATCGACATCCTCTGACAGCAGGCAAAAATGGGCCTATCGATTAGAAAGCCTTGTTACGGGCGTATGGCGTCCTGTCGTAAAAGCTGGCAAGCATCTTGCAACTCCTCTGATATCTAAACGCCATTGTTGGCAGTACAGGAGGCAAAATGAACTTAAGACGGCTGAAGTACTTTGTGAAAATCGTCGATATCGGTAGCCTGACCCAGGCCGCTGAAGTGTTACATATCGCACAGCCCGCACTGAGCCAGCAGGTTGCCACCCTGGAGGGGGAGCTTGACCAGCAATTGCTGATCCGCACCAAGCGCGGCGTCACGCCAACGGAAGCGGGGAAGGTTCTTTATACCCATGCGCGGACGATACTGCGCCAGTGTGAACAGGCGCAACTGGCGGTGAATAATGTCGGGCAAACGTTAAGCGGCCCGGTCTCCATTGGCCTGGCGCCGGGTACTGCCGCATCGTCCATCACCATGCCGCTATTGCAGGCCGTGCGTAATGAACTCCCGGAAGTGCTGATTTATCTCCATGAAAACAGCGGCGCGGCGTTAAATGACAAACTGCTAAGCGGTCAGCTGGATATGGCGGTACTTTACGACCGCTCTCCCGTGGCTGGCGTGAACAGTCAGCCGTTGCTGAAAGAAGATCTCTATCTGGTTGGCACGCGTGATTGTCCGGGGCAGAGTATCGATCTCACGGCGGTTGCTGAAATGAATCTGTTCCTGCCGCGCGACTACAGCGCAGTACGCGCCAGGGTGGATGAGGCATTTTCGTTGCGTCGCCTGACGGCCAAAATCATTGGCGAGATAGAATCGATTTCTACGCTGACGGCGGCGATTGCCAGCGGGATGGGCGTCACCGTTTTACCAGAATCAGCCGCGCGCACGCTGTCACAGGCGGCCAATGGCTGGATGGCACGGATCACCACGCCATCAATGAGTCTGCCGCTATCGCTGAATATGTCCGCTCGCGGATCGCTCTCTCCCCAGGCGCAGGCGGTGAAAGAAATCTTGATATCGTTGGTCAGTCGCCCGGCGCTGGATAATCGCGAATTGCAGTTGGTAAGCTAACGTATATTCTTTTAAGTAATAAGTTGCTGGTTTTTATTATTTGTTAGCGGACGCGACAGACTTTAACAATAGTGCAATGTCTGTTTGACCCGGAGGGGAAGGTGAACTTCCAGCAACTAAAAATAATTCGTGAAGCAGCAAGGCAGGATTACAACCTGACTGAAGTTGCCAATATGCTCTATACGTCGCAATCGGGTGTCAGCCGTCATATCCGTGAGCTGGAGGAAGAACTGGGGATTGAGATCTTCATCCGCCGCGGAAAGCGATTGCTTGGGATGACCGAGCCGGGTAAAGCGTTGTTGGTGATTGCTGAACGTATTCTGAATGAGGCAAGTAACGTTCGTCGTCTTGCCGATCTTTTCACTAACGAGGGTTCCGGCGTTCTGACCGTCGCAACCACCCATACACAGGCGCGCTATAGCTTGCCTCCAGTGATTAAAGCCTTTCGTGAAATATTCCCGGATGTGCGTCTGGAGCTGGTGCAGGGAACGCCGCAGGAAATCGAAGCGCTACTGCACAATGGCGGCGCGGATATCGGCATTGCCAGTGAACGATTAAGTAATGACAGCACGCTGGTGGCATTCCCATGGTTCCGTTGGCACCACAACGTGCTGGTTCCTCATGACCACCCTTTAACGCAAATCACGCCGCTCACGCTGGAAGCTATCGCGCGCTGGCCGCTGATTACTTACCGACAGGGGATCACCGGGCGTTCGCGTATAGATGAAGCCTTCAACCGTAAAGGGTTGTTGCCGGATATCGTACTCAGCGCGCAGGACTCAGACGTTATCAAAACTTACGTTGAGTTGGGCTTGGGTATTGGGTTGGTGGCTGAGCAGTCAGGGGATGCACAGGAGTCGGGAAAACTGGTGCGTCTGGATACACATCATCTGTTTGATGCCAACACGGTATGGCTTGGCCTGAAACGCGGGCAGTTGCAGCGTAACTATGTCTGGCGTTTTATCGAACTCTGCAACGCTGGGTTGTCGCTGGAGGAAATTAAGCGGCAGGCGATGGAGCCTGATGAGCTGGCGCTGGATTATCAAATCTGAAAAAGCAAAAAGCCCGCAATAAGCGGGCTTTTCTAAATTTGGCTCCTCTGACTGGACTCGAACCAGTGACATACGGATTAACAGTCCGCCGTTCTACCGACTGAACTACAGAGGAATCGTGTGAACGGGGCGAATACTACTGGCCCCGAAAATTTGTGTCAACACTAAATTTAACTGTTTGATTCAATTGCGTGAATTTAGTGCAAACTGTTGTTTTAGTGAACTACAGGTGAAATATCTTCCTGTGTGCCGTTATCTCGCATGCGCGCGAGCGGATCCTGGCGGTAGAACAGGCAAAAACGCTGCCACAGCGCCGGGAAGCGCGGGGCGAAAAGTTCGGGAGCGCTGAAAAAATACTCGGACAGCACGGCGAAACACTCTGCCGGATCGGTTGCCGCATAAGCATCAATGCTGGCGGCACTTTCACCCACTAAATCAATCTCGTCCTGAATATTATCCATCGCCGCATGGAGATCGTGCTCCCAGCCGGCGACTTCCCGCAGCGGAATTAATGGAATACCGCTGGCGCGATCGCCGTTGCGGGTATCCAGTTTATGGGCGACTTCATGGATAACCAGATTAAAGCCGGATGCGTCGAAGGAGTCCTGAATATCGAGCCAGTTAAGAACGATGGGCCCTTGCTGCCAGCTTTGACCAGACTGCACCACGCGTTGATTATGCACCAGACCAATATCATCTTCCCATTCGTCATCAACCACGAAGGGGGCAGGGTAGATAAGCACTTCATGGAAGCCATCAAGCCACTCAAGCCCCAGTTCCATCACCGGCAGGCAAAACAGCAGTGCAATGCGTGCCTGGGTGATGGGCTCCAGTATGAGCCCCTGCAGAGGAACCAGTCGCTTTTGCTGTAAAAAACGTTCGGCAAGCACGCGGAGTTTGGCCTGTTCATCTATGCTGAGATTGGCTAAAAGTGGGACGGAAAACGCCTGTTCCCACGGGATGTCGGTTTTTTCAGCAGACTCATCTGCCTTCCAGGGCCATTTAATCATCATTTTGCTCGCAAACTCGTCACTTGAACGCAATTGAAGAGACTGGGTCTGTTAAAATGCCAAATAACCTGGCATCATGGCAACCATCAAAACGGAGAGATGCCGGAGCGGCTGAACGGACCGGTCTCGAAAACCGGAGTAGGGGCAACTCTACCGGGGGTTCAAATCCCCCTCTCTCCGCCACTATTCAAGCACTTACCGCATCAATTTTCAGTGACTCATCTCGCATTGAGATAATCCCCACAAAAAATCTTAAACCCGTTGCCTCTTTGCTTTATGTCAGTATTAGCAAAAAAAAGGGTGCACGCCTTACGTAGATTCCGTATCGGCTTAAAACCGGATTAATCCTCATACGCTGACAATTGTTTCCTGTCCTCCATTTCAGATGCAGTAACAACTACCGCTAAGCGCTACCGTCAAAATATAAATGCCATGTGACTTTCATCGTTATGAAATAACTGAAAGGCGAAAAAGTAATGACTCGACAACGACGTTGAGCCGCTTTCCTGGCAGGCAGTTGATAAGCTGATTTGATGCATGAGCAGTGTAAAAAGATTAATTATCGGCTATTCGCATGGCCTGAAGCCTGCGTATAGATATCTGCATAAATTAAAACATGGGTAAGTAACCGCACTTGTTGAGGGTGTATTTAACGCAACGGTCAGAAATCAGGCTATGATTAAAAAACCGACAGAATGTCGGGTGGAGAAAACAAACAATAAAGGAGCTTATATGTTTGAGTTTTGTCCAAAGTCTATGAAAACTAACGTAGATTTTATCGCCTTTACCGTTGCGAAAATGGAGTATGAACAACGTGGCCTGTGTGCACGCGCTGTCGTGGGTAATATGCCGTTAGAAATGTCAGAGCACTTCCAACAGCGTTTGCGCTTTTATCGCGATCAGCTAAAGGGCGTAGTTCCGCAGCCTGTCGAACGTTATCCCTCTTCGAAGCTTGATTTCCGTTAAATGCCATCACGCCCCGGATAAATATTCGGGGCGCTTTCATCACTATTACGTGTAATACATATGCCGTTGGGCTAAATTTAATCCACAACCTTTTGTTGAGGATGAATAATGACCACCACCGCCTCCAGCGGCTTTGGCCCATTACGCCAGACTGTATTCGCAGTTCTGTGGGTAGCAACAATAATTGGCAATATAGGCTCTTTCGCACGTGATATTGCCAGCTCATGGCTCGTGACCGATCTCTCTTCTTCACCGCTGGCCGTGGCGATGGTTCAGGCCGCTGCGACGCTGCCGGTGTTTCTGCTTGCTATCCCTGCTGGCGTACTCTCAGATATTCTTGATCGCCGTAAATTCTTAATTGGCATTCAGATATTGATGGCAAGCGTCAGTATTTGCCTGTTATTGCTCTCCGCAACGGGGCTGCAAACCATTCTTTCGCTGGTGGCGTTGACCTTTGTGGGCGGGGTTGGCGCGGCGTTAATGGGGCCGACCTGGCAGGCGATTGTGCCTGAACTGGTGAAAAAGCAGGATTTGCGCGATGCCGTCGCGCTGAACTCGCTGGGCATCAACATCGCGCGCGCCATTGGCCCGGCGCTGGGCGGGATTGTGCTGGCAACTTTTGGTACATCAGTCACTTATGGCGTGGACGTAATCAGTTATCTGTTTGTGATTACGGCATTACTGTGGTGGAAAAGAGCGAAAACCGATAGCGATGAGCTGGCGGAGAAATTTCTCGGCGCCTTTCGTGCCGGGTTGCGTTACACCATGGCGAGCCGTGAGCTGCACGTCGTGCTGCTGCGCACGTTTCTGTTCTTCGCATTTTGTAGCTCTGTTTGGGCGTTGCTGCCGCTGGTTGCGCGTCGTGTGCTGGGCGGTGATGCGGGTTTCTACGGGATTTTGCTGGGGGCGGTCGGGGTAGGGGCGATTGCTGGCGCGTTTCTATTACCTAAATTACGGCAAAAATGCAGCGCGGATGGCCTGCTTTTACTGGCGTCAGTGATTACCGCTTCGGTGATGGCGCTGCTGTCAATTGCGCCCCCACAATGGCTCGCCGTAGTGGCGCTGGTGGTGCTGGGCTGTGGCTGGATTATTGCGTTGACCACATTCAACGGTGTTGCGCAGTCAATTTTGCCGAACTGGGTTCGCGGGCGTTCGCTGGCGGTCTACCTGACCGTCTTTAATGGGGCGATGACGGCGGGCAGTCTGGCCTGGGGTGCGCTGGCGCAATCGGCAGGCGTGCAGGAAACGTTGTTTATCGGTGCTATTGGTATCATTGTTATTGGTGTTGTCAGTTATCGTCTGCGCCTGCCAAAAGGGGAATCAGATCTGCTGCCCTCTAACCATTGGCCCGAGCCGCTGACGGCAGAGGTGGTAGAGCACGATCGTGGGCCGGTATTGATTCAGATTGAATATCATGTTGATCCGCAGCATCGTGCGCCTTTCCTGAAAGCCATTTATAACCTGGCTTATGAGCGGCGACGGGATGGTGCCTATAACTGGGGGATCACCGAAGATTCATCCAACCCTCGCATTTTGCTGGAGTGGTTTATGGTGGAGTCCTGGGCTGAACATTTGCGCCAGCACAGAAGGGTGTCGAAGGCCGATGCGGATATTCAGGCAGAACTGCTGCAATATCACACGGGCGATGAGCCGCCAAAAGTGCGGCACTTTATCACTACCTCCAGACCATAAATTATCCGCGTCAGGGGCGAGGCTCCTGACGCGTAATCATCACGCTTTCTTCGCACTTATCGCCGCGGCAACCAGTCCATCCAGCCACTCCTGATGTCCGTTGAGCATTGGGTTGGGGCGCGTGACGGCGAGCTCTTTTGCGGGCTGGCCGTTCTGCGTTTCCTGGGTAAGAATGCGCACGCGGTTTCCCGGCAAGTCTTCCAGCAGCCACGCGTGATGTACATCGAGACGATCAGGTGCATTTTCATCACCAGACCAGCCATGCCAGGCGATACGTGCCGGTTGTCCATCCGCTGCGGGAACGTGTTCCACTACCTGCGATTCCACCGGGAAGCCGAAAGTACTGAAGTAAAAACGGACGCCGTGTTCCAGTTCCGGCCCTTTGTTATCGTAGAAACGCACGTCGGCGGAATTTTTGTAATAGTCTGGCCAGAGGAAAGGCTGGTTCAGGAGTGGCCAAACGTCGCTGACGCTAAGCCCGGCAATGATCATTTCGTTCGAGACGAAGTTATCGGTGAAGCCCGGAACAAAACCGTCTGGCCAGTTAATTGTGTTCATAGTGTATCTCCTCAAATCGTGTCAATGGCGTTGAGCACTTACATCTCAGCGGTATGAAGGTATTATCGGTAGATTCACTTATAAGACAAATTAGCAATCGCAATGTCATGCATAAGATAACTTATATCAGGAAGTCGCTTTTTGGCTTACCTCGACACACAGTGCGCGGATCCATTGATGCGCAGGATCGCGATGGCTGCGTTCGTGCCAGGCCATACTTTTGGTGAATCCGGGCACGTCCAGCGGTGGTGGCATAAGCGTCAAGTGTTCATGCTGTAAGGCGAGGCGGCGGGGCACGACGGCAATCATATCCGTCATCCGCAAAATCTCTGGCAATACAAGGAAGCTGTTTACAGACATGCCGACATGCCGCGTGCGGCCAAGCTTCGCCAGCGCCTCGTCCGTCACGCCCCAGAAACCGCCTTCTGAGGAGACAAGAATGTGTTCCTGGTCGCAAAACTGGTCGAGAGTAAGTGAGCCCGAGACGGCGACAGGATGATCGGCGCGCATCATGCAAACGTACTCTTCCTCATACAGCGCACGTCCGTGAAGATCGCCGGGTGTTGTTGCAGGCGTGACCAGCGCCAGGTCAACATCGCCACGCTCCAGCAGGGAAAACAGCCGTTCATCATCAACCGGACGCACGGCGACGCGGATACCCGGTGCGCGTTTTTTTAGCGCACTCATCAGCGGCACTATCACCGCTTTTAACGCGTAATCGGTGGCCATAATTGAATAGGTCATTTCCGCGCTCAGTGGGTTGAAATGGGCGGGCTTCAGCAGAATAGAGATATCGGTCAGGATCTGCTTCACCGGCGCGGCAAGCTCGCGGGCTCGTGCCGTCGGCACCATACCACGCTGCGCGCGAACAAACAGCGGATCGCCAAAATAGTCGCGTAAGCGCGTCAACATGCCGCTGACGGCGGGTTGTGTCAGAGAAAGCCGTTGCGCGGCGCGGGTGACGCTGCCTTCGTCAATCAATGCGTCGAGCGCCTTTAACAGATTGAGATCCAGCGATCTGATATCATTATTCATAATGGTAGCGTCACATTGCGATAAGAATAGTTATGGAATGCTAGCGGTTGGGCGAGGTGGTGTCTATACAGCGACGAAGCAAAATGGGCGACGCGGTGTCGCCCGGAAGGTTCACAGGTGTTCCAGAAACTCAGCGACGTTGTGGGCCATGGTATCAATGCCGGACTCAACGCGCCGATAGTAGGTCCATTTTCCCACTTTGCTGGCCTCCAGCAAGCCTGCTTCCTGCATCGCCTTCAGGCACAGAGAAGTGGCAGGCTGCGAGAGACCGGCTTTGTCCTGAATCAGGCTGGCGCAGACACCATAGACATCATAGTCATAAAGTTGGCTGTACTCGGCGAATGACTCGTGCGGGTTTTTCAGCCACTTCAAAATGGCAACGCGCGTGGGATTCGACAGTAACTTCATGGCGTTTTCAGGTGTCATGCGACCTCATTACTCTGTTCAGGAATAAACCGGGTAATCAGTATACCCGTTACTGCCGCCACCATACATGGATGATTCATCAACAGCATTCAGTGGGAAGCCGTTTTTCAGACGCGCCGGAAGGTCAGGGTTGGCGATAAACGGGCGGCCAAAACCAAACATATCGCCCCAGTGGTTATCCAGCATGCGTTGTGCTTTTTCTGCCGTGTAGCGGCCCGCATACATTATCGGGTTGCGGAATGCCACACGTAGCGCGGCGCGGAAGTCTTCCGGTAGCTCCGGGCTGTTGTTCCAGTCCGCTTCTGCAATGGAGAGATAACCCACGCCGGCATCGTTCAGCAGACGAGCAGCGGTAGTCCAGGTTTCATGTGGATCAGATTCAACCAGGCCGAGATAAACCCTGTCTTCATCGGTGGTGGTGAACAGCGGCGAGAAACGCACGCCGACGCGCTGGCTGCCAAAGACATCACTCACCGCATCGGTGACTTCTTTTAAAAAGCGCAGGCGGTTTGTCAGACTGCCGCCGTATTCGTCCGTACGCTGGTTGGTGTGCTCGGAAACAAACTGATTGATGAGATAACCGTTCGCCGCATGGAGTTCCACGCCGTCGAAGCCAGCGCGTTTAGCATTAATAGCGGCCTGGCGGTAGAGTTCGATCAATTCTTTGACCTCAGCCGTACTCAGCTCGCGCGGCTGGCTTGGGGCGGTTAGCATGCCTTCACCGGGTGCGGTTTCAATAAAGACACGCACGTTCGTTGCCGCGATAGCCGAGGGAGCCACTGGCGGTTGTTGATTCGGCTGAAGCGAGGTGTGAGACACGCGCCCAACGTGCCACAGCTGGCAGAAAATCACACCGCCTTGCTGGTGGACGGCGTCCGTCACTTTTTTCCAGCCTTCAACCTGGGCGTCGCTGTGAATGCCCGGCGTCCAGGCATAGCCCTGACCTCGAGGTTCAATCTGCGTGCCTTCGGTGATCAACAGCCCGGCGCTGGCGCGTTGACGGTAATATTCAATCATCAGCGGGCCAGGCACATTCCCCGGCTGTTCACTGCGACAACGGGTGAGTGGCGGTAAGATTACGCGGTTGCGTAATGTCATGCCACCGAGGGAGAGCGGGCTAAAGAGAGTGTTGTTTTTCATGATAAAGCATTCTTCTGCGACAAAAGGTGTGGTTCATTATATTTATAAATTTAAATGTGTAAATGCAAAATGCGATGTGTCGGTGACGATTTTTACGCTGATTACTGGCATAGTGAGGAAAAATAAGTCGAACAGACAATAAGTTACTGATCAACATCCGAGAAAGAGGTGAAACATGAAAGTTGCCCACATTGCACTATGGACGCGCCAGCTTGAGACTCAGGCTCACTTCTGGGTTGATTTCTTTGCGGGATCTGTCAACGAAAAGTATTGCAGCCAAACGAATCCTATTATTGAGACAAACAAAAAGCCAGGCAGATGCCTGGCTTTGTTCATGATATTGCAGAAACCTTGTAGGCCTGATAAGCGTAGCGCATCAGGCTTTTTTAGGCGATTAACGCTGTGAACAGCCTGAGCACTGTTTGTTCTGGATCTGCTGGAAGAAGTCATTCCCTTTATCATCCACCAGGATAAAGGCCGGGAAGTTTTCCACTTCGATTTTCCAGATAGCCTCCATACCCAGCTCAGGATACGCCACGCATTCCAGACTCTTAATGCTGTCCTGCGCCAGAATGGCTGCCGGGCCGCCGATGCTGCCGAGGTAGAAGCCACCGTGCTGTTTACAGGCATCGGTGACCTGCTGGCTGCGGTTGCCTTTTGCCAGCATCACCATACTTGCGCCGTGAGACTGCAACAGATCCACGTAGCTGTCCATTCGACCTGCGGTGGTTGGGCCAAGAGAGCCGGATGCATAACCTTCCGGTGTTTTAGCCGGGCCTGCGTAGTAGATTGGGTGATCTTTCACGTACTGCGGCAGCTCTTCACCGTTATCAATCAGCTCTTTCAGTTTGGCGTGCGCGATATCACGGGCAACGATAATGGTTCCGTTCAGCGACAGACGCGTGGAGACCGGGTGTGCGGAAAGCTGCGCCAGAATTTCACTCATCGGCTGGTTCAGATTGATTGCAATTGCACTGCCTTCCCCTTGCTGACGCAGCGCTTCCGGAATGTACTGCGCCGGATTGTGCTCCATCTTCTCGATCCAGATACCGTCGCGGTTGATCTTCGCTTTGATATTACGGTCAGCCGAGCAGGAAACCCCCATACCGACCGGGCAGGATGCACCGTGACGCGGAAGGCGGATCACGCGGATATCATGGGCGAAATATTTCCCGCCGAACTGCGCGCCGAGGCCCAGGTTCTGCGCTTCCTGTAACAGTTCTTGCTCCAGCTTAACGTCACGGAACGCCTGGCCGTGCTCGTTACCTTCGGTTGGCAGGCTGTCATAGTAACGGGTGGACGCCAGTTTAACGGTTTTCAGCGTGCTCTCAGCAGAGGTACCACCAATCACAAATGCAATGTGATACGGAGGGCAGGCCGCTGTACCCAGCGTGCGCATTTTCTCAACCAGATAGTTTTTCAGTTTCGCCGGGGTGATCAGCGCTTTGGTTTCCTGGTAGAGATAGGTTTTGTTGGCTGAACCGCCGCCTTTAGCGACGCACAGGAATTTATACTCGTCGCCATCAACGCTGTAGAGGTCAATCTGCGCAGGCAGATTGGTTTTGGTGTTCACCTCATTGTACATATCCAGCGGGGCGTTCTGTGAGTAGCGCAGGTTATCTTCGGTGTAGGTATTGTATACACCGCGCGCCAGAGCGGCTTCATCGCCGCCGCCGGTCCACACGCGCTGGCCTTTTTTACCCATGATGATGGCGGTGCCGGTATCCTGGCAGGTCGGCAACACGCCTTTGGCAGCGATTTCCGAGTTGCGCAGGAATTGCAGCGCGACGTATTTGTCGTTCTCGCTGGCTTGCGGATCATTCAGAATGGCGGCGACCTGTTTCTGGTGAGAAGGGCGCAGCATGAAAGAGGCATCGTGGAAGGCTTGTTGTGCCAGCAGCGTCAGGGCCTCAGGCTCAACTTTGAGAATTTCCTGGCCTTCAAATTCGGCAACAGAAACGTGCTCGCGGCTCAGCAGATAGTATTCGGTGTCATCTTTGCCAAGCGGGAAGGGGTTCTGGTAAACAAAAGGTTTATTCGACATAGCTATTGCTCCATAAAATAAAACCGCCGGACGTTACCCTCCGGCGGTTGAGAATCAGAACATCATGGACATCCACGGGTAACCAATCAGCAGCAGGGCTGCCAGGAAGATGGCACCGAAGATGGTGCCTAACCGCCAGTAGTCTTTGGTCGGCAGGTAGCCACTCCCGTAGTAAATCGGGCTCGGGCCAGTACCGTACGGGGTGATGATCCCCATGATACCCAGTGAAGTCACCATCAGCAGGACGAACACTTCCATGTTCATGCCCGGAATAGTGGCGGCGATGGTCAGCATCGCTGGCAGCAGCGCCGTGGTGTGCGCGGTGGTGCTGGCAAACAGATAGTGCAGCAGGTAGAACGCCAGCAGCAGAACGATAGTCGCGACGCCCGGAGAGATACCGCTCATCAGCAGGCCGCCCTCTTTACCCAGCCAACTGATAAAGCCTGTCGAGGAGAGGCCGTCGGCCAGTGCTACCAATGTTGCGAACCACACAAAGGTGTTCCATGCGGCTTTGTTGCCGGTGATATCGTTCCACTCCAGCACGCCTGTCCACAGCATCAGGCCGACGATTAACAGCGCAGCCATTGCCGGTTCAATCCACGCCGCAGCGAAGATCCACATCAGCAGTGCACAGCATACGAAGACCAGCAACAGAATTTCGTTACGTGACAGCTTACCCAGTTTTTCCAGTTCACGACTCGCCCACAGCGGCACTTCGTCGTTCACTTTCACTTCCGGCGGATAGAACCAGTAAGCCAGCAGCGGCATGGTCAGAATCAGCAGGATCCCCAGCGGCAGGAAGGCGATGAACCAGGTGCCCCAGGAGATGGAGATACCGAGGATGCTTTTTACCAGCGCCAGCGCCAGCAGGTTCGGTGCCAGGGCGGACAGGAACATGGAACTGGTGATACACGCGGCGGTGATCGCCACCCACATCAGGTAAGAACCGATTTTACGCGCGCTTGGGTCGTTCGGTTTTGAACCGTACAGCGGCGGCAGGTTGGCAATAATCGGGTAGATTGTCCCGCCGCTACGTGCGGTGTTAGACGGGGTGAACGGGGCCAGCAGCAGGTCGGCAAAGGTAATGGCATAACCGAGCGTCAGACTGCGACGACCCAGATATTTCACCAGGATCAGCGCCAGGCGGCGACCGAAACGGGTTTTGTCATAACCGGCGGCAAACATAAAGGCACCGAAAATCAGCCAAACGGTTGAGTTACCGAAGCCGCTTACCGCCCATTTGAAGGACGCACCTGCCAGTTTGAATTTCGGATCGGCCAGCTGTTCCGGGCTGAAAAGCACCCATTGGCTGCACAGTGCGATGGCGACGACGCCCGTCAGACCGATGACCGCACCCGGCAGGGGTTCGAAAATCAGGCCGACGATGACGCCGACAAAGATTGCGAAGTAGTGCCAGGCATACGGCGGCAGCCCGTCAGGAACCGGCACAAACAGCAACAGCACGGCGACGATAATCGGCAGTGCCATCATCATCAGACGGTTTTTCTTTCCGTCTTTTGGCTTGCTCGCCACGGGGGGCGTTACGGCGGTTTTTTCTTTCATAGTTTTGCGTCTTAAGTTGTTAGTAATTCGGTTATGCCAGAAATAACTTTTTGCTTTCTTTAGTTTCTTTACTTTATTTAATTATTAAAGACGGCTTTTTGTATTACTGGCATGGAAATTTAGCGCTATTTTGTCAGCGATAAATCAGGAATTCTTTATATTTATTTAATGCTCTTTTAAAGAATAAGGCAATTGACCTCGATCAAAAAAACAGGACGATAATGCGCTTTTTATTATTTTTGAATAACCCTGTTGAGCTATAAGGGTATTGGTCGTTAATTGCTCACGCCAGCGCGTATATATTAAATATAGAACACAAGCCGCGTTTTGTCTATCTTATTGGTTTTAATGGGTTTTTGTAATTTTACTGGTACTTTTTATCATACCTCTTGAGGTAGCAAAAAAGTAATAATTATTTAAATAATTGTGAACGAAATATTTTTTATTAATAACACTATGGAGGTACTGGTGTTATAGCGGCGCTTAATTAGTTTTTTAACTAACGTAATTACTTTAGTAACTAAAAATACCATTATATTAGTAGCATCAATATCGGCAAGAAAAAATAACTCAAATACACACCGATTCAGAATTCGCAGATTTCAATTTTTAAAGTTTGGAGTTTTTATATGATGAACACAAACCATCGCATACTTGAGGCATTCACCTTACCGAACGGAACTGAAATTAAAAACCGTTTGTTTATGGCTCCGATGACCACTTGTTCGGGGTATTACGACGGTTCAGTCAGCAGCGAGCTGATTGAGTACTATCGCGCCCGTTCCGGCAGCATCGGTACTATCATTGTCGAGTGCTGCTTTGTTGACGATCTCGGCCTTGCCTTCCCGGGCGCGCTGGGTATCGACAACGACGACAAAATCGCCGGCCTGGCGAAAATTGCCGAAGCGATCAAATCTAAAGGTTCTAAAGCGCTGCTGCAGATCTACCACGGTGGCCGTATGGTCGATCCGAAGCTGATTGGTGGACGTACACCGGTTGGCCCAAGTGCGGTAGCTGCGCCACGTGATGGTGCTGCCAAACCGGTCGCGCTGACCACGGAAGAAGTGTATGGCATGGTTGGTAAATTCGGCGATGCGGTACGTCGTGCCATCCAGGCCGGTTTCGACGGCGTGGAAATTCACGGCGCCAACACTTATCTGATTCAACAATTCTATTCGCCGAACTCCAACCAGCGTGACGATGAGTGGGGCGGTAGCCGTGACAATCGCGCAAAATTCCCGCTGGCGGTACTGGATATCACCCATAAAATGGTGCGCCAGTATGCTGATGATTCGTTCATTATCGGCTATCGCTTCTCACCGGAAGAGATGGAAGTCCCCGGTATCCGCTTTGACGACACCATGTATCTGCTGGAAAAACTGGCAGAGCGCGGCGTCGATTACCTGCACTTCTCCGTCGGTGCTACGCTGCGTCCTTCTATCGTCGAAACCAACGATCCGACGCCGCTGATTCAAAAATATGTCGCGATGCGTTCTGAAACACTGGCTCAGGTTCCGGTAATGGGCGTGGGCGGTGTCGTAAATGGAGCGGATGTGGATACCGCGCTGGATAATGGTTACGACCTGGTTGCCGTGGGTCGCGCCTGTATCGCCTATCCGGACTGGACAGACCGCATTGCGCGTGACGAAGCGCCCGAGCTGTTTATCGATAGCACCCAGCGTGAAGCCCTGTGTATCCCTGAACCGCTGTGGCGTTTCTTCCTGGTCGAAGCGATGATCCGCGACATGAGCATGGGCGAGTCCAAATTCAAAGCGGGTACCTTTGTGGAAACCGTGATGGACGACACCAACGAACTGGTTATCAATGTCAGCCTGGATACAGACCGTATCGCCGATATTGAGCTGGCGAGCGCGCCGGATCAGAGTGTGGAATTCACCACTAGTTTTGAAGAAATTCGTACCCGTATTCTCGATGCTAACACCCCGCACGTTGATGCTATCTCCGGCGCAACCAGCCAGAGTGAAGCCGTGAAAAAAGCCGTCTCTAAAGCGATGCTGAAATCGAGCAAAGCGCGAATAGCCGAAGAGGGCGGTAACGTTGAAGAAGCGAAAAGCTACGACGTGGTGGTTGTGGGGAGTGGCGGCGCGGGTCTGGCTGCGGCGATTCAGGCGCATGACGAAGGCGCAAGCGTGCTGATTGTCGAGAAAATGCCGACCATCGGCGGGAACACCATTAAAGCGTCTGCCGGGATGAACGCAGCGGAAACCCGCTTCCAGCGCGTGAAAGGGATCCAGGACAGCAAAGAGCTGTTCTACCAGGAAACCCTGAAAGGCGGGAAAAACAAGAATAACCCGGAACTGCTGCGTCGCTTTGTGGAAAACGCACCTGAAGCGATTGAATGGCTGGCAACACGCGGCATTATGCTGAACGACATCACCACCACCGGTGGGATGAGCATCGACCGTACTCACCGTCCGCGCGACGGATCGGCGGTGGGCGGCTATCTGATCAGCGGCCTGGTGCGTAATGTCAACAAACGAAATATTGATGTCATGCTCGATACTTCTGTGGTCGATATCGTGATGGATGGCGGTGAAGTTTCCGCTGTCCGTCTGCTGACCGAAGAGAAAGAAACGCTGACCGTCGCAACCAAAAGCATCATCGTCGCGACCGGTGGTTTCAGCGCCAACAGTGCGATGGTAGTGAAATATCGCCCGGATCTGGCCGGCTTCGTGACCACCAACCACAAAGGCGCGACCGGTGGCGGTATTTCGCTACTGGAAAATATCGGCGCAGGCACGGTGGATATGGGCGAAATTCAGATTCACCCGACCGTTGAGCAAAAAACATCGTACCTGATTTCCGAATCCATCCGCGGTGGCGGGGCAATTCTGGTGAATCAGCAGGGCAGTCGTTTCTTCAATGAAATGGAGACCCGTGACAAAGTCTCCGCGCAAATTATTGCGCTGCCAGAAAAATATGCCTATATCGTGTTTGATGAGCACGTTCGCGCGAAAAACAAAGCCGCTGATGAGTACATTGGCCGTGGCTTCGTCACCAGCGCCAGCTCACCGCGCGATCTGGCGAAAAAACTGGGGCTCAATGAAGACGCTTTCCTGGCGACCCTGGAACGCTACAACGGTTTTGTAGAAAAACAGCACGATGATGACTTTGGTCGTACTACCGCGCTGCGTGCACCGATCAATGAAGGCCCGTTCCATGCAATTCAGATTGCGCCGGGCGTGCACCACACGATGGGTGGCGTCACCATCAACACTGAGACCTGCGTGCTGGATAAAGAGCACAAGGTTATAGCCGGCGCATATGCCGCGGGTGAAGTGGTTGGCGGTATCCACGGTGGTAACCGTATCGGCGGTAACGCTGTCGCCGATATCATTATCTTTGGTACACTCGCCGGTCATCAGGCCGCGATGCGCGCAAAACGCAGCTAGCCGCCCATGAAACCCCGGTAGCCCTGGCTACCGGGTTCTCTTTTGTGAAAGGAGGCTGGAATGTCAGACGATGCACGGGTGTACAGTTATTCCGCAGTCCTGATGGGCTCGCCCATCCTGCTTAAACTTTTCGAACACAATGAACCCCTCGCTTCCCGCGTTTTCCACCTCATTAAACAATACGAAGATCTCCTTACCGTTAACCGCGCGCAGTCGCAGGTAATGGATATCAATCACGCCGCAGGATTACACCCCGTCAGCGTCAGCCGCCCGGTTTTTGAGCTTATCAAATGTGCCAAAGCCGCGAGTCTGGTGCCAGGCGGGGCGTTTAATCTGACGATTGGCCCACTGGTGAAACGCTGGAAAATCGGTTTTAAGGGCGACAGTGTGCCACCCGCTGCTGATATTGCGCAGTTACTGACGCTGACCGATGCACATAATGTGCTGCTGGATGATACCCAAAGCAGCGTGTTTTTGACGCGTCCCGGTATGGAAATTGATTTAGGCGCAATTGCAAAAGGGTACATCGCTGACCGTGTGCGCGACTTTTTGCGCAAACAGAGCGTAACGCTGGGGCTGATAAATCTTGGTGGCAATGTACAAACGCTGGGCTCGCCAGAGGGCGGTTGGTCGATTGGCCTGAAAAAGCCCTTTGCGCATGACAATGCATTGCTCGGTGCCATTGAAGTGGTGAATAAATCGGTGGTGACTTCCGGCGTATACGAGCGCTTTTTTGAGCTGGACGGACGCCGCTATCACCACATTCTTGACCCGCGAACCGGGTATCCGCTGGATAATGAGCTCGACAGCGTCACCATTATCGCCAGCGAATCCCTCGACTGTGATATCTGGACCACGCTGATTTATGGAATGGGCGTTGAGAAGGGGGTTGCAGCGCTGCGCAAACGCCCGGACATTGAAGCGATATTTGTCACCAAACAGCGGGAGATCATTCTCTCCTCGGCCAGACATTACCGGTTTACGCTGCTTGATGACGATTACCGGCTTACTGTGCGTACTGCTTAAGCAGGCCGTACTGTTCCGGCAGCAGGTGATAGCGATACACCGGGCGTCCGGTTGCGCCGTAGTGAATGCTGGTAAACAGAATATTTATTTGTGCCAGCCAAATCAGATATTTACGGCATGATACGCGGGAAATATTCACCGCATTCGCCAGGTCGTCGGTGGAAAACTCGCTTTCCGGATGTGCATCAATCCACTGGCAAATGGTGCGCAGCGTCTGCGGCGTCAAGCCCTTCGGCAGACGTTTGGTGTCGGCAAGCTCCGGTGCGCCGCCGTGCAGCAGGCGATCGACATCGGCCTGTTCGTAATATTTATGGCTGCCCATCAGCTGCTTTTTTTCGCGCCAGCCGGTTAACGCCTCTTCAAAGCGTGGGAACTGGAATGGTTTGATCAGGTAATCCACCACGCCATAATGCATCGATGTTTGAATAGTTTCCGCGTCTGAAGCGGAAGAGATCATGATAACGTCGATAGCCCGTCCCGATGCGCGAATGACAGGCAGTAGATCCAAACCATTATCCTGCTGCATATAGACATCCAGCAGCACCAGGTCGATAGGTTGCACACTCTCTTCAATAAATTCGCGAGCCTGGCTGAGGGTTGAGGCGATGCCACAGCAGCTAAACCCCTCGACCCGTTCGATATAGAGACGGTTCAGGTCGGCCACCATGGCATCATCATCAACAATTAACACATTAATCACTCGGCATTCCTCTCGCTGTCCCAGGGGATTTGTACAAAAAATTGCGTAAAGACGCCCGGCTCTGATTCTACGGCGATACTGCCACCGAGGTTTTCAGTTTGCTGACGGGCCAGAAAGAGCCCGACGCCGCGATTCTCGCCTTTCGTCGAAAAACCTTTGGTAAAAATAGCATCAATTTTATCCGGGGCGATGCCTGGCCCGTCATCACTGACTTCACTGGAGAGCCAGCCATTTTGATAGTGCAGCAGCAGGCTTATCTCGCCTTCTGGCTGGCCGGACATGGCGTCCAGCGCATTTTCAATCAGGTTGCCCAGCACGGTGACCAGCACGGCGACCTGTTGCTCGTTGGCGTTGTCCGGTACGCGTGACTCTTCGGCCAGCGTCAGTGTGAAGCCGGCTTCTTTCGCGCGATTGATTTTGCCGAGCAGGAACCCGGCAACTATCGGTGATCTAATTTTATGCTGAATCTCGCCGATATCGGTCTGATAATTTTGTGCGGTTTGCAGAATATACTCTTCCAGCTTGTCATAGCGCTTGATGTGCAAAAGCCCGAGGATCACGTGCAGTTTATTCATAAATTCGTGAGACTGGGCACGCAGAGCGTCGACATAGTTAACCATGCCATCCATGCGCTGCATCAGTTGGCTGACTTCGGTTTTATCGCGGAAGGTGCAGATCGCGCCAATCACGCGGTTTTGGCTGCGTACTGGTACGGTGTTGGTGAGTAACAGGCGCCCATTGCAGCCGACTTCTTGATCCTGAATCGCCACCCCGGTCGCCAGAACCTGTTGCAGGTTTCCCTGCAACGGCGCATGCGGCGGTTCTCCCGGCTGGCGATTGTTGGCAGAAAGCAGAATTTGCCGCGCAGTATGGTTAATTAGCGTCACGTTGCCGAGGCTGTCGACGGCAATCACCCCTTCTTTGAGCGATTGCAGCATTGCCTGACGCTGTTCAAACAGCGTAGAAATCTCGTAGGGCTCAAGCCCGAAAAGAATATTTTTTAGCACCCGAACCAGCACCCAGGTTCCGAAACTGCCAATAATGGCGCTGAAAAGCACAAACCAAATGGCGTTCCAGCGGCTGGCATTGATTTGCGCCTGAACATCGTTCATGGAGATGCCGACAATCACCACGCCAATTTGTCGGCGCTGTGCGTCATAAATGGGCGTAAAGACGCGAAGCGCTTCTTCCAGCACGCCGTGGTTCACCGAAACGTTTTCCTGGCCGAGCAGGGCGGGCTGTAAATCTTCTCCGATAAAGCGCTGGCCAACGCGACGGGGATCGGGGTGTGAGTAGCGGATGCCATGCATATCGGTGACCACCGCATAAAGCAAATGGTTACGTTGTTCCACGGCGGTTGAAATCGGTTGAATAATATCGCTGTAAGAGGGGGAGGTGAGTCCGCGTTTGATTTCCGGCGAATCGGCAAGTGTGCGCGCGATAGCGAAGGCGGTGTCCTGCAACCCCGTGCGCGTGGCTTTGGCGATTTGCGCAAGATAAAACGTGTAGATAACCAGCAGGACGGCACCGATGACACCGCAGACCATTAAGGTGACCAGCGTGCTGAGCTTCATCGGGCGTTTTGTCGCGCGTTGAGGCTGCTGAAAATCGTGCATCGGAATCCCTGTCATCAATAATAAACAAGCATTATCGCTGATAAGCCCGATTTCTTAAAGCGGCGTGACCCTTAGTAAAACAAACGTCTCTTTGTGACGCCACTCTCAGGCTATCCATATGAAACACTTTATATTGAGAGGCAACTCATAATAAGGAGGCAGTTTATGAGCATTAAGCTTACCGATGCAGTCATGGAACGACGCAGTGCTGTTACCGCCGATATCGACAGATTGTCCACCGAGGACATGCTTAACGTTATCAACCAGGAAGATAAACGTATTGCCGATGCCATCACGCCTTGTCTGGATGAAATTACCCGTTTAGTGGATCAAGCTGCGGCGGCGCTAAGCCGCGGTGGGCGTTTAGTGATAGTTGGAGCAGGGGCGTCGGGGCGCGCCGGGATGCTGGCTGCCAGTGAGTTTACCCCGCAGGGCCACGGCCCGGTTGTCGGGCTTATCGCGGGCGGGCCGCAGGCGATGCTGAATGAAAAAAGCGATGCCGCGTACGATTACGATCGTGGAGTGCTGGATCTCCAGGCGATTGGCTTTAATGAAAAAGATATGCTGCTGGGCCTGACCGTCGGTGGCAAGACGCCATGGGTGTGGGGTGCCATGCGCCACGCGTGGTCGCTGGGCGCGCCGGTTGCCGTGCTGACGCGCAATCCGCAAAGCGAAGCCGCGCAGCTGGCGTCGCTCGTTATCGCGCCGCAAACCGGGGCGGAAGTCGTTGCGGGCTACGGTAATCCTAAAGCCAACGCCGCGCAGAAGCTGGTTCTGAATATGCTGACCACCGGGCTGGCGATTCGCAGCGGTCGGGTTTACAGCAATTTGCGTGTGGATCTGCAAGGGGACACCACCCAGTGGTGCGAACGGCAGATTGCGATTGTGATGGAAGCGGGAAGTTGTTCGCGCGCAGTGGCGAAAGCCGCACTCGAACGCTGCGATCATCATTGTAAAACCGCGATCCTGATGGTGCTCACAGGAATGGAAGTACAGGATGCGAATGCCCTGCTGGCGCAGAACAATGGTTTTGTGCGAGTGGCGTTGCAGGAAGCGCCATAGCACTTGCTGGTTTTAAATACGAAAAAAGCCCGCTATGCGGGCTTTCACGTTGCTGACAACGTGCGCTTTGTTAATGCCGGATGCGGCGAAAACGCCTTATCCGGCCTACAATCGTGCAAATTCATGATGTTGCAGAAACCTTGTAGGCCTGATAAGCGTAGCGCATCAGGCATAAAGCCCGCTCTGCGGGCTTTATGACCTGTAGAGGTTAGAACTGGTAGGTCAAGCCTACGCCCACCACGTCATCGGTAGAGATACCGTTGTCTTTGTAGAAGCGAGCGTCGTTATCCAGCATGTTGATTTTGTAATCAACATAGGCAGACATGTTTTTGTTGAAGTAGTAAGTCGCCGCAACAGAAATGTAGTTCACCAGCGCTTTGTCGTGGTAAGTCACTTCGTTGTGATAGTCGTTACCGCCCAGGTCTTTACCCTTAGAGTATACCCACGCTAAGGATGGACGCAGACCGAAGTCGAACTGGTACTGCGCAACCGCTTCAAAGTTCTGAGTTTTATTGGCGATACCGTAGTCACCATATGGCGTCATGTTGCGGGTTTCTGCGTACATCATCGCCAGGTAAACGTCGTTGGCATCGTATTTCAGGCCAACGGTCCAGGCTTCCGCTTCAGAGCCACCTGCGTTTTTGCTGTAGCGGTTGTCGATGCCGCCAGCAATAACTTGTTCATTGGTACGGTCAGAAGAAGAGAATGCCGCACCAACGCTCAGGCCTTGCAGTACGTCACCGAAATCATAGGTAGTGGACATACCGAAACCGTCGCCGTTCTGGAAGCGATAATCCTCGTGACCGTTTTTGGTACCTTCCTGATCTTCGTTCGCGTTGCTGCCTTCGTTATTGCCCTGATATTGCAGCGCGAAGTTCCAGCCTTCTACCAGACCGAAGAAGTCGGTATTACGGTAGGTTGCTACACCGTTTGCACGGCCGGTCATGAAGTTATCGGTCCAGGTATAGGAGTCGCCACCGAAAACAGGCAGCATATCGGTCCACGCTTCTACGTCGTACACAACGCCGTAGTTACGACCGTAGTCAAAGGAACCTGCATCGGCATAGCGCAGACCGGCAAAAGCCAGTTTTGCGTACATGTTGTCGCTGCCTTCGGTATCGTTCGCCTGAACTTTCATCAGCGCGTTACCAAAGCCAGTCAGTTCGTCGGTGATCTGCGTTTCACCTTTGAAGCCCAGTTCAACGATGGTTTCATCACCATCATCACCCGGATTGTCAGAGAAAGTATGACGAGCATCGACTTTCCCGTAGAGATCCAGTTTGTTTCCGTCTTTATTATAAATTTCCGCCGCATTTGCTGCACCAGCCACTAATAAAGCCGGGACAATAATTGCCAATACTTTTCTTTTCATTATTTATTTCCTTTAAATAATAATGTTTATGAATGCTTTTAGATGTGTCGGCATTGCAATGGCGATATTATCTATAGAGTTCATTTTATTTTACGCTAAAAATGTAACGGGTTTATATTAAATATTGCTAAATGTTTCCATTATTTTTGATGTGTATATTAAAGCTTTAATGTATTTGCGTTGATTATTTAACGTGATGATTTTATTGATAAAGCTGTGGTGTGCTTTGTTTGGTATTTATGCTTGTTATATGTTTTTGCTGAGCAGCAGGAGAGGGTATTCAAAAAAAAGCCCGATAAAAAAGTTTATCGGGCCTGCTTTAGATGAAAAAATTAACGAGTGCAGTGTTAAACAACAAAAGGCTAATAACGGAATTATAGTTACATGAACCAGATGAAAAAGAAAGTCTGAAAACGGAGCGTTGATTATCACAAAGATAAATATAAATACTATTTACATATAATATAATTATTTTTCTCAACACGTTACTACGCCACGGAACGCGTGTCTGTGAAACTTTTTTGAGCAACCAAAATTGCCGAAGATCAAACGATCGGCATTTTGCGCACCGGCAGAAGCGACCCCTACTACTCTGCCTGCAAAGAGTCGCTATAATGTGACCGAAATCACACTTATGCCTTAAGTGGAATTTCAGTAACAACGATTTTCCTCGCTAAATGAGAGTGTTATATGGAAGAAACAATGACGCGTGGCCCTGGCGGTAAGCTGGCGTTATGGGTTTTTTATGCGTTCTGCGGTTATTTTGTCTGGGCGATGGTGCGCTACTTTTGGGTGATTAGCGAGGTAGAAACGATTCCTGGTGCGACGCTGGATGGCGAAATCGCCTCAACATCCGGCAAACTACTTGGTGCGCTTGTCGGTTTTATCGTGCTGGGTCTTGTTGGGCTGATCCTCGGTGGCATTGCCTGGTATACCCGTCCTCGCCAGATTCAGGACTGATGCATTAAGCGAAACTTGTTATGCTCGTGGTCTTTTAAAAGGATGAAGAGCCCACGTATGACAATCGATGCCTGGCAAGCGCGTTTTGAAGAGTGGTTCACGCAACACTATTCTTGCGGCGATGCCGCCCACGATATTTCCCATTTCCGCCGGGTCTGGCACAGCGCCAGACACATTGCCGCAGACGAACCGGTCAACTTACTGGTGCTGCTCACGGCCTGCTATTTTCACGACATTATCAGCCTTGCTAAAAATCATCCCGATCGTTCTCGCGCGTCTCGGTTATCCGCCGAACGTGCGCAGGTCATACTGCGCCAGGATTTTCCTGACTTCCCGAACGAGCACTTTCCCGCGCTGGCACACGCCATTGAAGCGCACAGTTTTAGCGCACAGATAACGCCACGGACGCTGGAAGCGAAAATCGTGCAGGATGCCGATCGTCTTGAAGCGTTGGGCGCAATCGGCCTCGCACGTGTCTTTGCCGTGTCGGGGGCCATGAACACGCTGTTGTTTGATGCAGACGATCCTTTTGCCGATTCTCGCCCGTTAGACGATAAACGTTGGGCGCTGGATCACTTCCAGACCAAGCTGTTACGTTTGCCGCAAACCATGCAAACGGCGAGGGGGCGCATGCTTGCACAACATAACGCGGATTATCTGGTGCAATTTTTGGCCAAACTGAGCGCTGAGCTTCGCGGTGACCCGCAGGGGCTGGATGAGGCCGTCGTACGGCGATTTGCGCCCTCAGAATGAATTTCCTGCCGCAAAGTATGGTAATCTCACGCTTATTTGTCTGGTCTGGTTGAATCTATGCAACAGAGTGAGTCACTGAGTGCGGCCCCGCATCGGGCAGTTGAAACCGATGCCCAGGCACTGCTTGAACATGTGCTGGAAATTTACGATCTCAAAACCGTCGTGGCGCAGCTAAATTCGGTGGGTGAGCAGCACTGGAGCCCGGCTATCGTTAAACGGGTCGTGACGCTAGCGCGTGCCAATACGCGGTTGAGTGAAAATGAAGTTACCCAGCTGGCGGCTTTATTACCTAAACCTCCCGCACATCATCCTGATTACGCATTTCGGTTTGTTGATCTGTTTGCCGGTATCGGCGGTATTCGAAACGGGTTTGAAGCCATTGGCGGGAAGTGCGTGTTTACCAGTGAATGGAACAAACATGCGGTGCGTACCTATAAAGCTAACTGGTACTGCGACCCAAACGAGCATCAGTTCAATGCCGACATCCGTGATATCACCTTAAGTCATCACCCTGATGTGAGCGACAGCGAAGCCCGGGCGCATATTCAGCAACATATTCCCCAGCACGATGTGTTGCTCGCGGGCTTTCCGTGCCAGCCTTTTTCTCTGGCGGGCGTATCCAAGAAAAATGCGCTGGGCCGGGCACACGGCTTTGCCTGCGATACACAGGGCACACTGTTTTTTGACGTGGTGCGCATCATCGACGCGCGTCGCCCGCCCATCTTTGTGCTGGAGAACGTCAAGAACCTCAAAAGCCACGACGGCGGGAAAACCTTCCGCATCATTATGCAAACGCTGGATGAACTGGGATACGAGGTCTCTGATGCGGCGGATATGGGCGCTGACGACCCGAAAATTATCGATGGTCAGCACTTTTTACCGCAGCACCGCGAGCGTATCGTGCTGGTGGGTTTCCGCCGCGATCTCGGGCTGCATAAAGGCTTTACCCTGCGTGATATTCCTCACTACTACCCGGCGCGGCGGCCAGAGTTTGGTGAGCTGCTGGATCCCATAGTGGATGAGAAATTCATTCTGACCCCCGTACTGTGGAAATATCTCTACCGTTACGCGCGAAAGCATCAGGCAAAAGGCAACGGTTTTGGTTATGGCATGGTTGACCCGACGCGTCCCGGCAGCGTGGCGCGTACGCTTTCCGCACGTTATTACAAAGATGGTGCGGAGATCCTCATCGATCGCGGCTGGGATAAGGCACTGGGTGAGAAAGATTTTGACGATCCGCAAAATCAGAAACATCGTCCGCGCCGCTTAACGCCACGGGAATGCGCTCGTCTGATGGGCTTTGAACAACCCCAGAAACATCAGTTCCGCATTCCGGTTTCCGATACCCAGGCATATCGCCAGTTTGGCAATTCAGTTGTGGTGCCGGTTTTTGCCGCCGTGGCGCGTTTGCTGCGTTCGCGCATTCTGCAGGCCGTTGCAATGCGAGAGAAAAGTGGCGGACGTTCACGATAAAGTCACCCGCAGCAAAAACATGCGGGCAATCGGTACGCGCGACACGGCGATTGAACAACGTGTCGCCGCGTTACTTACCGAGTGCGGCTTCGCCTGGACGGCTCAGCAAAAAAATCTGCCTGGGCGTCCCGACTTTGCCCTCGACGAATACCGCTGTATCATCTTTACACACGGCTGTTTCTGGCATCACCATGACTGCTATCTCTTTAAAGTCCCCGCCACGCGCACGGAGTTCTGGTTGACAAAAATCGCCAGCAATGTGGCGCGCGACAGGCGCGATGTTGCCCGGCTGCATCAACTGGGCTGGCGGGTATTGATTATCTGGGAATGCGCCCTGCGCGGGCGGGAAAAACTGGCGGATAACGACCTGAAAGAACGGCTGGAGGAGTGGATCTGCGGCGGTGAAGGCAGCGCGCAGATCGGCACTCAGGGGATGTCGCAACTGATGATTACTTCTCTTCCTGACAAGACGTAACGCTGCTTCTCGCCCCGACCAGATACTTCCCTAACGTCACCAGCACCACGGCGGCGATAATGATCACCAGCGCCAGCCACTCGACGCCCGACAAACGCTCGCCGTTAAACCCGGTACCCAGCAGTACAGCCACCACCGGGTTAACATAGGCGTAGCTGGTGGCCACCGCCGGCGAGACGTTGCGGATTAAAAACATATAGGCATTAATGGCAATGATGGATCCGAAAACGGCCAGGTACGCCACCGCCAGCAAACCTGAGGTATCGGGCATTGTGCTCAGACGCTCACCCGTCAGCAGGGAAGCGCTCATCAGCACGATACCTGCCGCCAGCATTTCAATCGCGCCGGCCATCATGCCGACGGGCAATTCGATGCGCGAACCGTAGACGGAACCGAAAGCCCAGCTCATCGAACCAATCAAAATCAGTACCGCGCCCCACGGATTACCGCTGAGGTTGCCGCCGCTGTTAAGAAGAATAATTCCACCAAGACCGATGGCGATACCCAGCCATTCGAGTTTACGTGTCGCAATACCAAAAAAGCGGCTGAAGCAGAGCGTAAACAGCGGCACCGTCGCCACCATCACGGCGGCAATACCGGAAGGCACATTCTGGTGTTCGGCGACGGTCACCATGCCGTTACCCACCGACAGCAGCAGCACGCCAATTAACGCGG
Source organism: Pseudocitrobacter faecalis (assembly GCA_003315335.1). Classification (GTDB taxonomy): domain Bacteria; phylum Pseudomonadota; class Gammaproteobacteria; order Enterobacterales; family Enterobacteriaceae; genus Pseudocitrobacter; species Pseudocitrobacter faecalis. The sequence continues at coordinate 730,016 of QNRL01000001.1, read as the reverse complement.
CGTTCAGTAATGGGCGCCAGGCCGGCAGACGATGGCCGGTTAACAGCAGATAACTCAGCAGCAAAATTCCCGCCGAAAGAAAACGCACACCTGCCATCATCAACGGTGGCCAACTGGCAACGCCGATGCTGATGGCGAAGTAGGTCGAACCCCAGATAATGTAGAGCGCAAATAATGCACCGATTAGCGGTAACAGCTGTTTGATACGCATAATTTCTCACGGGAAAACACCAAGGCGGGATATAGTAAGCGGCAAAATGATTCTCTGCGAGTGCTTTTATTCGTAGCGAAATGTTGAATTTGTGTATGCAAAATGTATGGTATGTGTAACCCGTACATTTGCATCATACTGTGTGATTAATAAACAAAATAATGAAAGGAACGTACTGTGGCGGGAAGTAGTTTATTAACCTTACTGGATGATATTGCCACGTTGCTGGATGACATCTCCATGATGGGCAAGCTGGCGGCGAAAAAGACGGCGGGTGTGCTGGGCGATGATTTGTCGCTGAATGCGCAGCAGGTTTCAGGGGTGCGCGCGAATCGTGAACTGCCGGTGGTCTGGAGCGTGGCGAAGGGTTCACTACTGAATAAAGTGATCCTCGTGCCGTTGGCGCTGCTGATCAGCGCATTTATTCCGTGGGCCGTAACCCCGCTGCTAATGATAGGCGGGGCGTTCCTGTGCTTTGAAGGTGTTGAGAAAGTGGTGCATACGCTACATGCGCGTAAGCACAAAGAGGACGATGCCGCGCGTCAGCAGCGATTAGACGCCATCGCCAACCAGGATCCGATGGTTTACGAGCGCGATAAAGTCAAAGGCGCGATCCGCACCGACTTTATTCTCTCCGCAGAAATTGTCGCCATTACCCTTGGCATCGTGGCAGAAGCCCCGCTCCTGAATCAAATTCTGATTCTCTCGGGTATCGCTATTTTGGTTACTATTGGTGTTTACGGCCTGGTGGGCATCATCGTTAAACTGGACGATATGGGCTACTGGCTGGCGGAGAAAAAGAGCGCGCTGGCCCAGGGCACCGGCAAAGGTTTACTTTTTATTGCACCCTGGTTGATGAAAATATTGTCAGTGGTCGGTACGCTGGCGATGTTTTTGGTGGGCGGTGGGATTGTGGTTCATGGCGTGGCGCCGCTGCATCATGCGATTGAAGGCTTCGCCGCGCAGCAGGGAGCGCTGGTCGCTATGCTGCTGCCGACGCTTGCGAATCTGGTGCTCGGTTTTATTATCGGCGCGGTGGTGGTGGCGGTCGTCAATGGCATCAACCGCCTTCGTCAACGTGAAGGATAAAAAGTGCGCCCTGATTACGCAAACCCGCTGGCGATCGACTAATGTGAAACTGTTTCACCCTGATACCGGAGGCAACTATGGTCTTTTTGGTCAGTGATGAAGTTCGGGCTAAGAGTGGTGGTCAGCGCATGGTCGTAACGGGTTATGCCAGTGGGATGGTTGAATGTCGCTGGTATGACGGTTTTGGCGTCAAGCGTGAGGCCTTCCGTGAAGATGAACTGATGCCCGGCGGCGATCGCGCGCAGGAGAAAGCGTAGACAAAACGCCCGGCACTGGTCGGGCGTTTTTGACTCGAGACCGCGATTGTTGTACATCATGAATTCAAAGCTGTTTTTCCGTTCAGGAGTAAGTACGTTGTCTCTTCATCAGGAGTTTTGCCGGGAGCCTTTGTGCATCCCGTAACCCCCGAAAAATCCCCCGGTTGGTTGAGAAAGCTTAGCCAGCACACCCGACCCGGTAGAGTGGTAAACCTCTGCTTTTGCGTTGTTCTGCTGTTTTCAACGGTTCTGACGTGGCGTGAAACGGTGGTGCTGGAAGAGGCTTATATCTCCAGCCAGCGCAATAATCTGGAAAATGTCGCCCGTGAGATGGATGGGCAGCTGCAATTCAACGTCGATCGCCTGCTTTTTTTTCGTCATGGTATGCAGGCGGCGCTGCAGGCGCCACTGGGGTTTGAAGTTTTGCGTAACGCGGGAGCGGAATTTTCCAGTAAGCGTCAGGAGCCTGACTGGCATATTGCGCTGGAAAACCGTCGTACACTGCCGCTCAATGGTGTGTCGGACGCGTTTGTCGAGCAGTCTGATTTCTTATCTCGCGATAACCCTTTGGTCGCCAACGAGTTCACCGCGGCGTTAGAACTGGGCTATTTACTGCGTCTCTCTTCAATTACCGGGCAGCATCTTTCGCGCTTTTCACCGCGCATGCTCTACGTCTCGCGAGCCGGATTCTTCCTCAGCAGCGAACCGGTGACGCGTAATATTACTGAACAATTTTATGAACTGGTCACCAGCCCGTGGTTCATCCAGCAGTCTGAACGTGAAAATCCCGGACGCGGTGTGCGCTGGTATACGACATTCTCCAGTGATAAACAGCATGAAGCGCAGATGGTTACGGCGTCGGTGCCGCTGAATTATCAGCATTACTGGTTCGGTGTGCTGGCGGCGCAGCTCTCCGTCAGAGAAATGGGGGAGTTTTTGTTGCGTGCCGTGGAAGGCGAAACGGAAGGGGAGTATCAGCTTTACGATAGCCGCATGAACCTCATCGCCTCGTCCGACCCGCATGTCACGCCGCTCACGCAGGAGGTGCAGGCCCAGCTTGCTCGCGCTTACGAAGATAATAATCGCGGTAGTTTGCGTGAAATGACGCGCTATATCAGTTGGGAAAAGCTGCGTAATTTTGACGGTGTTCTGCTGCGCATTCACAGCCTTGAAGAGGGGTTAAAGGGGGATTTTGGGCGTATCAGCATCGCGCTAACGCTGTTGTGGGTCCTGTTTACCGGCATGTTGATTCTTTCGTGGGTGGTTATCCGCCATATGGTGAGTAACATGTCCACATTGCAAGAATCCTTGCAGTGGCGTGCCTGGTACGATGCACTGACGCGTTTATATAACCGTGGTGCTTTGTTCGAGCGTGCTGCAACGGCATCGGCAAAGTGTCGGCAGTCAGGAAAACCGCTGGCGGTTCTGCAACTCGATCTCGATCATTTTAAATCAATTAACGATCGCTACGGCCATCAGGCCGGCGACCGCGTGCTGGCACATATCGCCCGCTTAATTGCCAATAAAATACGCGAAGGGGATATTGCCGGGCGTGTGGGCGGAGAGGAGTTCTGCGTCGTCCTGCCAAACGCCACGCTCGCGCAGGCGCGAGAGATAGCCGAGCGGATCCGTGAGTGTATCAACCGCCGCGAGATACTGGTGTCGAAAGGGCAAACCCTTCGCGTGAGCGCGTCTGTTGGCGTGTCGGGCAGCGACAATGAGCAGGGGCGTTATGATTTTGCCTATTTGCAATCTGTTGCCGATCGTCGTCTCTATCTGGCAAAAGAGGCCGGACGCAATCAGGTTCGCGCTGAAGACTAATTCCCCAGGAAGTGGCTGAGGCCTTCGTCCCAGCCACGTGGGCCTCGCAATTGTGTATGATACACCCGTTGCGGATCGTCATTTTTCAAATGAATTCCTTCCCGGCTCAGACTTTTCACCACGACAGCATAATCGTTGCTATCGAGCAGGTCTGCATCGTTAGGGCCATCACCTAATCCAAGAGAAAGGCGACTGTGGCCATCCCGCTGCAACATCCTGCGACGCAGAAAACTGACCGCCTGTGCTTTACCGCTTTGTTCATCCAGCACGTGCCAGAATCTCGCGCCCTGAATAAAACGCAGCCCAAGCTGTTGTAACGTCGCGGAAAACGCAGTCATGCGTTCATCAGTGTCGCGCCAGATAAGCGTCTCAGAAGCCTCCTGAAGGCGTGCCAGCGCCGCATGTTTGTCATTCAGACCGGACCATTCGCTGAGAACCTGCGCGTCAACGTCAGAAATCGCGGTAAATTTATACCCTTCGCGTTCGCGAAGATGGTGCAGGACGCCAACAATATCGGCATGCGTCGCACCGCAAATAATGCGCGGCCAGGACTCGTCATCCTGCCATTTTGCATCAAGCTGAATAACCGCACCGTTCTCGGCAATAAACGCGCGGCCTTCGAGGCCAATTTCTTTCTGGATAAGCATCATTTCTGCGGCGGTCTTACTGCTACAGAGGATCACCGGCACATCCCGCTGCTTCAGACGCATCAGCCATGGCGCGGCTGGCTGCCAATCGTAAGTATGGTTATCCAGTAACGTGCCATCCAAATCTGTAAAGATAACCAGCGGTTGTTGCCGATCAAACATAAGTTCTCCTTATGTGCTCATTCGCTATTAAGAAAAATCTCAAAATAATAAATCGATATAAATGAGATAAAACTGATGACAACCCGCGTCAGATGCTGGACGTAGCGCATTACACCGACGCATCGTCTGTAACAGGATTGATCGGCTTGGTGAATAAATCTTGTCATTGGATATAAACGCAGATAATGTTTCATCCACATCAGATTTCCTGGTGTAACGAATTTTTCGATGACTTCTTGCAGATGCAAGTTTGATCCCGACTCCTCAAGCGTCGGGATTTTTTTATCCTCATTTTCAGCGATTGGCTTCGGTCACGCTAAAGTCGTGAATATCTAACTCAAACGCTTCAGCCAGCTCTCGCCAGGTATGATATTCGCGGCCATCAACGCTCACATGATAAGGATCATCAGCGGCACGATGAATTTCGCTTTCGCTGATTTCATTGATGGCTGCCAGCAGCGCATCAACGTTGACGCCGTGGGTCGCTTTGGCATGGTTCATCATCATTACCTCTTACCGCCCGTGCAATAATAAGTATATCCGGCATTTATTAATGTGCTCATTTTATGAGCGGAAGAGTGATTGGTGAAGAAAGCAGCAGTTACGGAGTAAGGCGCTGTCAGCGGAGGCATTTTGTTCTACACTGGGCAGAAACGTTGAGGAGATTGCGTATGCAGGTAAACGATCGTGTGACGGTCAAAACGGATGGCGGCCCACGTCGATCCGGCGTGGTGCTGGCGATTGAGCAGTTCAGTGAAGGAACAATGTATCTGGTCTCGCTGGAGGATTATCCGCTCGGCATTTGGTTTTTCAATGAAAATGGCCATCCGGACGGTATTTTCGTCGAGAAAGTAGACTGAATCAGGATGAAATTGACTGGCGGTTTTATCCGCCAGCAAGTCGTCATTAACGCATATTCACGTAAATGCCGGAGGTCACATTATCTGCAAGACGTACAACGTGATAGATCACTTGCTTATTATGCGTTTTAATTTTCCTCTTGATATTACCCTTATGTGACGATACCGTTTTGGCCTTAATATTCATTTGATCCGATATCTGAATCGTTCCCTGTCCTGACATCCACATCCGCAACATGCTCGATTCCGTTCGACTTAACGATAATGTCGACATGTTGATCTGTTTTACCTCGTCAGTTTCTTTTTTCAGATAATTCCCTAAAATATCATCCAGTGTTTCTGGCTTTATCGATTTGGAGCTTATTAACAGATTACTCCTAACCAGTAAGTATTCATCAAAATGGATATTCGCAATCGCCATAAAAACGATAAACAGCGTTCTGGGATGTTGATTAATGATTTGTTTAATGTGCTGACTGCTTTGTGCATCGTGGATAAAACAGTCTTCATTAATGAACACCACAGACGGGCGGCGGTCGCTACACAATGCCGCGAGTCCGTCGACATCGCTGATGTTATCAATATCGCGTTTCTTAACCCCTCGACTCGTCAAGTACCCTATCAATCCTAGCCGGGTGTAACTGCATAGATCCATAATAATCGTTGACATGGCATACCCTCACTCAATGCGTAACGATAATTAACCCCTTGCCTGAGCGCTTCATAACTCACTGAGCAAATTTATAAAACTAACAACCAAGCGAAGACGATCAGGCGGCCTAAACTATCCCGTAAAGTTACGTATAATTTGCCAGGAATCTTCTCAAAGTAAAGTAAATGTTAGGTTATGTGAGTAGAGTAAAAACAAATAATCCGCGCCAGATATATCCTGGTAGATGTTTTATAAATGGGCTTTTAGGAATTTCCTTACAATAACAGGAATGAGGTTATGGAGAATTGACCCGGGGTAACTCGCTGATAATATCCGCTAAAAGATCGAATATTTCGCTAAATAAATGTTCGCAAAAAGGAGCAATAAGCGGCATTAACGCCGCCATTAATAATATCCCTACAGTTAATGTGATTGGAAATCCAATCACGAATACCGACAATTGCGGAGCCATACGATTAAGCATACCCAATGCAAGGTTAACGGTGAGCAGCAGCGTAATGACCGGCAGTGCCAGCATCAGGCCGTTGAGGAAGATGAGTCCGCCTGCTCGGGCAAGGGCCAGAAAGGCGTTGCTGTTGAGGGGTTCCCCCCCAATGGGCAAGGTATGAAAAGTATCAACCAGCAGCGAAACCAGCCATAAATGGCCGTTAAAAACCAAAAACAGCAGCATGGCGAGCATATCCATAATTCGCGCCAGTACAGGCATATTCAGGTTGCTGCCGGGGTCGACAAAGGTGGCAAACGACAATCCCATTTGCAGGCCGATAATTTCCCCGGCAGTTCTTACGGCGGCAAAGGCGAACTGCATCGTAAACCCCAACGCAATGCCGATCAGGATTTGTTGTAGCGCCAGCCAAAGGGCATTCGGCGAGAAGAGCGGGACGTCCGGCACCGGGATAGCGGGGGCAATCACCACGGTGATAACCAGCCCGAGCCCGACTTTAACGCGCTTGGGGACGGTTCGCTCGCTCAAAATGGGGGCGGTGGAAATCAGTGCCAGCACGCGCAGTAGCGGCCAGAAATAGAGGCTTATCCAGTGGATCCACTGATCGCTGGTGATAGTGAGCATCAGGGTTAGCCGATGATATACGGAATGTTAGAGAACAGGGTGCGAACGTAATCAAGCAGCAGGTTAAGCATCCACGGCCCGGCGACCACAATAGCGATAAACACGGCGATGATTTTAGGAATGAATGAGAGCGTCATTTCGTTAATCTGCGTCGCCGCCTGCAAAATGCTGATAACCAGCCCCGTTATCAGCGCCACCAGCAGCAGCGGCGCAGCCAACGCCAGTGCGACTTTCATCGCTTCGGTGCCCATCATCATCACGGATTCAGGTGTCATGGCGGACTCCTGTTAACTGTAAAAACTTTGCGCCAGCGAACCGACCAGCAGCTGCCAGCCGTCGACAAGCACGAACAGCATCAGCTTAAACGGCAGGGCGATCGTGGCGGGCGGCACCATCATCATCCCCAGCGCCATCAGCACGCTGGCGATCACCAGGTCGATAATCAGAAACGGAATAAAAATGGTGAAGCCAATCTGAAAGGCGGTTTTCAGCTCACTGGTCACATACGCTGGCAGCAGAATGCGCAGCGGCACCGCTTCCGGGCCTTCAATCGGCGCGCTGTTCGCCAGACGTGCAAACAGCGCCAAATCAGCCTCGCGCGTCTGACGCAGCATAAACTCGCGTAGCGGCTGCGAGCCTTTATCCATTGCTTCCTGCAATGAAATCTTATCTTCGCTAAAAGGCTGATAGGCGTCGGTATAAATCTTATCGATGACCGGCGACATAATAAAAAAGGTCAGAAACAGCGCCAGCCCCAACAGCACCTGATTCGGCGGCGCAGAGGGCGTCCCCAGTGCGTTACGCAGCAGACCAAAAACGATAATGATGCGGGTAAAACTGGTCATCATCAGCAAAATCGCCGGAATAAACGTTAGCGAAGTGATAAACACCAACGTCTGAACCGGCAGCGACCAGCTTTGACCGCCACCCGCTAATGGCTGGCTGACCAGCCCCGGTAGCTGGGCGAAAGCGGCAGGCGAGATCAACAACAGCGCAGGGATGAGGACAGCGAAAATAAGGCGCATCAGGATCTCCCGGAACGCTTGAGTACATTTTTCATCAAAGATGAAAAATCGGCGGCAGCAGGCTGCCCTGGGTGTGTATCGGGTGATGCGGGTGGCAGCGTGTGCAGGAGGGTAACCTGATTGGCGGTGACGCCCAGCACCAGACGCGCATCTTCTACGTTCACCACCACCACACGTTCACGCGGGCCGAGGGCGGCGCTGGCGCTAACCTTCAGACCCTGCGCGCCTCGCACGCTACTGCCCCCGACGCCAAAACGTTTGGCTATCCATGCTCCGGCGAGGATCAGCAGAATAATGCCGAGCAGCGCACCGCTGACCTGAATCAACGGTGAGGTGTCGGGGGCAGAGGCGTGCGCGACGGTCGCGTGGGTCGGGCTTTTCATGTTTAGCGGCTCAGGCGACGCATACGTTCGGACGGCGTAATGATGTCGGTGATGCGCACGCCATATTTGTCCGCCACCACGACCACTTCACCCTGGGCAATCAGGTAGCCGTTAATCAGGATATCCAGCGGTTCGCCCGCCAAACCGTCCAGTGCCACCACGGAACCCTGAGTTAAACGCAGGAGCTCTTTGATAGTCATCCGGGTACGACCCAGCTCCACGGTCAGCTTGACCGGAATATCCATAATCAGGTCGATATCCTGCAACGTACCGCTGACATCGCCGCCGCCGAGTTGCTGGAACACCGCATCAGCCGCGCTTTTACCGCTGGTGGATTGTTGTTCATTCAACGCTTCAGCCCACAGATCGTCCATTGCGCCGGTGTTCTCGTCGGACGGGTTATTCATATCACTCATTTGGGCTGTTCCTCATTCAACGAATTCAAAATCGGGTTAATCAGGTGTTCGACGCGCAGTGCATATTGTCCTTTCACCGTACCGTACTGGCTGGTCAGCACCGGCACGCCATCCACATGCGCGATGATGCGGTCGGGTTTATCAATAGGCAGCACATCGCCGGGTTTTAGCTTGAGGATCTGCGACAATCGCAGTGAAATGTCGGCAAAGTTCGCCACCAGTTCCAGTTCAGAATGTTGCACCTGGCGCACCAGATTTTCGCGCCAGTTCTGATCTTCAGTGCGCGAGTTTTCCAGCGGCGGGTTAACCAGCAGTTCACGCAGCGGTTCGATCATGCTGAACGGCAGGCAGATATTGAATTCGCCGGTCAGGTTGCCGATTTCAACGTGGAAGGGCGTGTTGACCACAATGTCGTTAGGCGAGGTGGTGATATTGGTGAATTTAACCTGCATTTCCGAACGTACATACTCGACCTCAAGCGGATTAATCGCTTTCCACGCGTCACGGTAGCCTTCGAGTGCCAGCTTCAGCATGCGGTTGATAACGCGCTGTTCCGTATGGGTAAACTCGCGGCCTTCTACCTTGGTCGGAAAACGACCGTCGCCACCGAACAGGTTATCGACGGCGATAAACACCAGGCTCGGCGAGAACACGAACAGCCCGGTGCCACGCAGTGGTTTCAGGTGGATAAGATTCAGGTTGGTCGGTACCGGGAGATTGCGCGCAAATTCGTGATACGGCTGAATTTTAATCGCCCCAACGGTAATGTCCGGGCTACGTCGCAGCAGGTTAAACAGCCCCATGCGGAACTGACGCGCAAAGCGTTCGTTGATGATCTCCAGCGCCTGCAAACGTTCGCGCACCACGCGACGCTGGGTATTAGGATCGTAAGGACGAATGTCGTTTTCGCCCGCCACGCCTGCTTTCGGCTCATCGCGGTTATCGCTGTCACCGTTAAGCAGGGCGTCGATTTCGGCCTGTGAAAGAATGCTATCGCCCATGAGGTTATCGCAGAATAAAAGCGGTATAGAGAACGTCGGTCACGTCCTGCTTCGGCTGACCGGCAATCAGTGGCGTGCTCAGCGTCTCTTTAATGGCGGCGGCCAGTTTTTGTTTTCCGGCATCGGTTGCCAGTTGGGTGGCATCCTGGCGAGAAAGCAGCAGCAACAGACGGCTGCGCACTTCCGGCAGATACTCATTCAGCCGTGCGCGCGTCGCTTCATCTTTCAGACGCAACGTAATGCCGAGATAAAGCACGCGATCCGCATCGCCAAGATTCACCGTAAAGGTATCCAGCGCGAAAAAGACCGGCGCGGCAGGGGGCGGCGTCTCAGCTTTACTTTCCGTGGCGCTGTGCTGCTGCATCCGCCAGTAGCTGTAACCGGCGGTCGCCACGGCGGCGAGCGTCACGAGGATCAGCAGCGGCAGCCAAATGGCGCGTTTGCGTTTTTTAGTGATAGCGGTGTCGGTCATCTGATGCGGTCTTCCTGTTGCATATACTGCTTATCGTGTGATTATCCCGACTCCCGCGCGGGTCAAAGCGTGGAAAAGACGGGAATAATCACGCTACCTCTGGCGTTTAGGCAAAAATGTCGACTCTGCCATCGCCGCGTGCGGCGGATTGCAACGCAGCAGGGACTGTCAACGCATCATCTTCGTCATCCCCGGATGTCGCGCGGCGCCAGGCCGACGGCTGGCCTGAAGCGTGTTGTTGCTGCTGCTGCCCGGCAAAACTCTCGCTGCTGATATTGCTTTGTCCAAGCTGAATGCCGTTATCGGCCAGTTGCGCGCGAAGCACCGGCAACGCAGCTTCCAGCGCCGCGCGCACGTGGCTGTGCGGTGACACCATCTGGATTTGCGCCTGGTTATCGTCGAGCTTAAGCGAGATATGCACCTGACCAAGCTCTTCCGGGTGCAGACGCAGTTCCGCGGTCTGCTGCCCCTGGCGTGTGAACAGGGTGATGTGCTGGCTGACGCTCTGTTGCCAGTCCGGCGAACCTAATGCAGCCTGTACGGTGGGGGCGGCGGCTGGCGGTGCTGTTTGCGCAGGTGTTGTGACGATCGCTGACGGCATTGCCGCAGGCGCCGCTGCGGTTGGCGTGCTGTCGGCTTCGACTTTCAGGGCCACCGGCGCCAACTGCGGTGCGCTTTGCGCAGCGGCAGGGAGCTCACGGCTGGCGAGTGGCTGCGCGATATCTTTGCTGGTACCGTGCTGGGCGATCGATTGATCGTCGCTGCGTGCAGTTAAACCGCTCAGGGCAGGCATGTCATTGCCTGCGGTAACCGTGGTCGATGGCACTGATTGTACCGGCGGCAGCATGGCCATCAGCGCGCTCATCCCGGCAAGGGAGGCGTCGCTGACGGTTTCGTCGTCATCGTCAGGCTCCAGCGGTTTGCTGTTCTGTACATCGCTTTTCAGATGTGAGGCCAACTGGCTGAGCAGGGTCTGTGTATCTGTGGTCGTACCGTCCGGCAGTTCAACCGGGATCTGCGCGGTCTCCTGTTGCAACAACCATTCGGTGACGGACGTTTTCGTGGGCGTTTTCCCGTCCGGCACCTGAGAAAGGGCGGCGGTCAGGCTTTTAAGCGGTTGCGTATTTTCACTCCCCAGCGCATCGCTGAGCAGGTTAAGAAAATCGGTTTCACCGCCCACCTGCGTGGATAAACCCGGCGTGACGCTCTCTGCGTCCGGGGCTAAAAGCGTGAGCAGGTTAATCATTGCGATTCCTTAGCGTTGCGCGCTGGGCAAATTCATCCATCTTTTTCTGGTCAAGACGGTTTTCCGCCAGCAGCGTGGCGCTGGCCTGACGCTCCTGCAATGTCTCCCACGCCTGAAGCCGCTGTTTTTTCTCGCGCCAGAAGGTCAGCGCCTGCTCCACTTTTTGGTTCCATTGCAGCAACTGTTGGCGATGTTGTTCAATCGCGCTTTCCAGCGTCTGAATAAACTGCTGATAGTTTTGCCAGCGAAGGCTGGCAATCCCCTGACTCATGTCGCTGTTGAGGTTGTTTTGATATTCAAGCTGGTAATCCATCAGCATCTGTAATTGTTCTTCTACTTTCTGAAAACCACGACGCATCTCACCGAGCCTGAGCGCGGCGCTATCCACCTCGTTTTCCGCCAGCTCTTTGAGCGTGGCCAATGCACCTTGTTGCGCCATCTTGCGGTACCTCCTGCTTCATCAGGTTGACGGGAAAATTCGCTCAAGCCCCTGAAGAGAACTCTCCCAGTCGGCTTTTTCCAGAATGCCCTGCTGCAAAAACGCTTCCAGCTGCGGCCAGAGGGCGATGGCGCGATCCAGCATCGGATCGCTGCCTTTGGCGTAAGCCCCGACGCTCACCAGGTCACGGTTGCGCTGGAAGCTTGAAAGCAGTTGTTTGAAATGACGTACGCGGGCGTAGTGCGGCTCGCTGATTAGCGCCGTCATGGCGCGGCTGATTGAGGCTTCGATATCAATGGCCGGATAATGCCCGGCCTCGGCCAGCCTTCGCGACAACACAATATGCCCGTCGAGAATGGCGCGCGCCGAGTCGGCGATAGGATCCTGTTGATCGTCGCCTTCGGTCAGCACCGTATAAAAGGCGGTCACTGAACCACCACCGCTGATGCCGTTCCCGGCGCGTTCAACCAGCGCGGGCAATTTGGCGAAAACGGAAGGCGGGTAGCCTTTGGTGGCGGGCGGCTCGCCAATCGCCAGGGCGATTTCACGCTGCGCCATCGCGTAGCGGGTGAGGGAGTCCATAATCAGCAGCACGTGCAGGCCGCGATCGCGGAAATCTTCCGCCACGCGGGTGGCATAGGCTGCACCCTGCATACGCAGCAGCGGCGACACATCCGCCGGGGCGGCGATGACTACCGAGCGGGCCCGGCCTTCGCTACCAAGAATGTTCTCGATAAAATCTTTTACTTCGCGTCCGCGCTCGCCAATCAGGCCAACTACAATCACGTCGGCCTGGGTGTAGCGCGCCATCATCCCCAGCAACACACTTTTGCCGACACCGGAGCCAGCAAACAGCCCCATCCGTTGCCCGCGCCCGACGGTGAGCAGCGCATTGATGGGCCGCACGCCGGTATCCAGCACATGTTCAATCGGCGTCCGCTGCAGCGGGTTAAACGGTGGCGTAATGAGTGCGCCGGTTTCGGTGGTCTCTGGTGCAGGCAGACCGTCGAGGGGTTTGCCGCTGCCATCCAGCACGCGCCCCAGCAGTGCAGGGCCGAGCGGTAACTGTTTGCCGCTTTGTAATCCGTCGCCGGAAGCATTACGGGCATAGACGCGTGCGCCGGGCAAAATACCTTCCACTTCTTCCAGCGGCATCAGAAACAGGCGCTGACCGTTGAAGCCCACCACTTCGCTTTCCACTTCCTGTGTATCCGCACCAATCTGACGTTCGATAATGCAGGTTGCACCGAGCGGCAGTTGCAGACCGGTAGCTTCCAGCACCAGCCCGGTTGCGCGGGTCAGGCGTCCATAGCGGCGTACGGCAGGAAGCTGGGCGATGCGCGCTTCGACGTTATCCAGCGTTGTTAACCAGCGTGTAAGGCGCGCGGTCATCAGCAGGCTCCTGGCGCGGCAAGACGGCAGAGCTCCTGCCAGCGGGTGGCGACGCTCGCATCAAGGTCACCTTCATCGGCGCTGACTTTGCAGCCGCCAGGGTGCAGCGTCGGATCGCCGCGCAGCCGCCAGCCGTGCAGGCTTAAGGTGGCACCCAGCACCGCTTCCACGCGCGGAAGGTCGTCAGGGTTGACGCGCAACTGCGGTTTGCCGCTGAACAGAGGTTCCTGCTGGAGCAATGCCTGAATCTGTTTAATCAATGCTGAACTGTCGATGGATGTGGTCTGGCCGATGATTTGTCGTGCGGCTTCCAGGGCCATCTGCATCAACCGTGAGGCGATAACGCTATCCATCGCATCCAGCGTATGCTGGAACTCGCTGACCAGTTGTTGCATACGCGCATGTAGCGGGGCTTGTTCCTGCTGTGCCTGCGCCAGACCTTGTTCCAGCCCCTGCGCCAGACCTTCCTGATAACCCTGCTGCTGCCCTGCGGCGCGCCCCTCCTGCAACCCCGCCTGATAACCCTGCTCGTGGGCCTGCATCTGAATTTGCGCCAGTTGCTGCTGGCGCAATACTTCTTCAGAAAGCGTGACTTCCTGCGCGTCAGCTTCCTGCTCAGGAATAAAAATCTCCTCCTCAGATGGCGGAGCGAGATCGTCCGGCTGCCAGATTTTCCACGGGGTGGTATCAGACATAGGTGTCGTCTCCGCTGCCAATTACCATCTCGCCGGTTTCCGCCAGACGCCGCACAATCAGCAGAATCGCTTTCTGCTCGTTCTCCACCTGCGACAGACGCACCGGCCCACGGTTGGCGAGATCGTCGCGCAGAATATCGGCGGCACGCTGAGACATATTGCGCAGGAACTTCTCGCGTAGCGGCGGTTCGGCCCCTTTGAGCGCGATAAGCAGCGATTCGGAGTCCACTTCCTGCAGCAGCCGCTGGATGCTGCGATCGTCCACCTCGACCAGGTTTTCGAACAGGAACATCTCGTCGATAATTTTTTGTGCCAGCTCGCCGTCGAATTCACGCACGGCGGTGATAACCGCTTCTTCCTGCTGGGTTTTCATCAGGTTGATGATTTCTGCTGCCGTTCTTACGCCGCCCATTTTGCTGCGCTTGAGGTTCTGACCATCAAGCAGGCCGTTGAGCACTTCGGTCAGCTCTGCCAGTGCGGCAGGCTGTACGCCGCCGAAGGTGGCGATACGTAGCATTACATCATGACGCAGACGCTCGTCGAACAGCGCCAGAATATCGGCGGCCTGCGCGCGTTTGAGATGCACCAGAATGGTGGCGATAATTTGCGGATGCTCATCGCGAATAATATCGGCGGCGCTCTGCGGCTCCATAAAGTTAAGCGTTTCGATACCGCTGGCGGTTTCGCGGGTTTCGAGAATGTCTTCCAGCAGGCTGGCGGCACGCTCCTCGCCCAGCGCTTTCACCAGCACCGAACGCAGATATTCGTTGGCGTTGACGCTCAGCGCGGCGAACTGTTCTGCTTCCTGCTCAAACTCCGCCAGCACTTCCGTAAGCTGCTTATTGGAGATCTGCTTCACATTGGCCATTGCGGTGCTCAACTGTTGCACTTCGCGCGCCGACAGGTGCTTAAACACCTCGGCAGCACGATCTTCGCCAAGGGTCATCAGCAGAATGACGCTTTTATCTACACCGCTTAATTTACTCATGATCGTTATTCATCCACTGGCGGATGACCAGCGCGACAACGCGCGGATCGTTATCAGACATATCGCGAATACGCTGGCTCATGACTTCCGCGCCCATTCGCTGGTTGGCGCGGCGTTGCTGAAGTTGCTCATCTTTGCTGAGATGCACTTCTACCGCGTCCTGCGTTTCCTGGATAACGCGCGCCTGTTCGGCGGCGGCCTGCGTCTCCTGCTGACGTCGCATTAACTGTGGACGAACCGCTTTGCGCCACAGCAGCCAGGCCACCAAGAGCACCAACAACCAGCGGCCCAGCGACATAAGCTGGTCGATAAACGACTGCTGTTGCCAGAACGGCAGTTCTCCGCCGGTTTCGTCCGACTGAGTGAACGGCGAATTGACCACGTTGAGGGTATCGCCACGCTGGCTGGAAAAGCCCATCGCCTCGCGGGTGAGATCGTCGATTTGCTTCATTTGCTCCGCGCTGAGCGCCTGCGTTTTGCCATCCGCCAGCGTGCGATAGTTCACCACTACCGCGACGGAAAGACGCTGGATGTCGCCCACGTTGCGTTTGGTATGGCGAATGGTGCGATCCACTTCGTAGTTACTGGTCTCGTTACGCTGTGTATTGCGCGGCCCGCCGCTGCTCTGGGTGCGGGTGGTTTGCGTCGCATTATTGGCAGGCGGGGTAGCAATTGGCGCAGTCGGTGTCGGTGCAGGCGAGTTGGAGAGCGCGCCAGGCACGCCGCCCGGGTACGGACTTCCAATTTGTTCGCTCTCGTTCACCTGACGTGAACGCAGTACCGCCTGGCTGGCGTCACCGTTCGGGCGATACTGCTCTTCGGTTTGCTCTTTATTGTCAAAATCGATCTGCGCGGTGACCTGCGCGTGAACGTTACTGTTGCCCACGATGGGCCCCAGAATGGCTTCGATGCGGCGCTGCACGCGGCTTTCTACGTCGGCGGCGTACTTCAGCTGCGCGTCGTTCAGGTCACGGGCGTTGGTATTGGATTGCGTGAGCAGATGCCCGCTTTGATCGACCAGCGTCACGTTGCCCGGCGGCAGTCCGGCGACGGAACTGGAGACCAGATGCACCACCGCCGAAATTTGCCCTTCGTCCAGCGCGCGACCCGGTTCAAGATTGACAGTGACGGAGGCGGAAGGGGATTTTTGTTCACGCACGAACAGCGACGGTTTTGGCATCGCTAAATGGACGCGGGCGCTTTTCACCGGCCCCAGGGTCTCGATAGTGCGCGACAGTTCGCCCTCCAGCGCGCGCTGATAGTTAACCTGCTCGCTGAACTGACTGATGCCGAACTTTTCTTGATCGAGCAATTCAAAACCGACCGCGCCGCCTTTTGGCAAACCGGCCTGCGCCAGACGCAGGCGAAGTTCATGCACTTTATCCGCAGGAACTTCGATTGCGCCGCCGTTATCCGCAAAGCGGTAGGGGACGTTCATCTGCGTCAGCTGGCTGACAATGGCGCCGCCATCCTGATCGGAAAGGTTGCTAAATAGCGTGCGATAGTCCGGGCTTTTCGCCCACAGCACCAGTGCAACGATGATAGCCACCGCGGCGGCGCTGGCCACCATCAACGGAATTTTCGGGTTTGCGCGCAGGCGACTGACCCACTCCAGCGTTTTAGTTTGCGGTGTAGTGGTGGCGTTCGCGCTCATTGCGCACCTCGTAGATCCTGAAAGATGGCGTTAAATGTGTACAAAAACAAAGCAGACTCCCGGGCGACGAACACAAAATGACAGCGCTGCCATTATTTGCTGTTGCGGGATTTTCTATGGTTCAAATAACCCGTTTTTTTGCCGCTATTTAACGCCTTTATCTTATTGACAAGATGCTAATCTCTGCTCCATTAACATTTTCAGGGGTGGATTATGGCAATTCAGGGTATTGAGGGCGTGCTGTCACAGTTACAAATGACGGCTAATGTGGCGCGCAATCAGCAGGTGGATACGCAGTCTACGGTGAGCTTCGCAGGACAACTGAGCGCCGCGCTCGACCGCATCAGCGATACGCAAAATGCCGCCCGTACCCAGGCGGAAAAGTTTACTCTCGGCGTACCGGGCGTGGCGCTGAATGATGTTATGACCGATCTGCAAAAATCATCCGTGTCGTTACAGATGGGCATTCAGGTCAGGAATAAGATGGTGAGTGCGTATCAGGAAGTGATGGGCATGCAGGTGTAATTGATGGTTGAGTGCGCGCGGGTGCCCCTCACCCCGGCCCTCTCCCACAGGGAGAGGGTGAAAAACGCAGGAAATTCAGCAACGTGCTCGATCGGTTCCCTCTCCCTGTGGGAGAGGGTTAGGGTGAGGGGCTAAAACAAATCACTTCTGAATCAAATAGCGAATCGTGGGCCCATCCTGCTGGATGTCCAGTACGGTGTAGCCGTAGTTGCGGGCGTCCAGCGGAATATTATTGATCGACTGCGGGCAGTCACTCACCACTTCCAGAATTTCGCCTTTTTTCAGCTGCGGCATCGCTTCGAGCGTGGCGACAGCCGGATACGGGCATGGCTCGCCGACCATATCCAGGCGGTAATCAGGCACGATATCTTTCATGCTGTCTCCTTCGCCGTGACAACGGCAGACTGTTTTTTGCGTTTAAAAAAGTGTTTTTCCCAGCCGATGATCAACATCAGCGCGGCAAATAACAGAAGGTACGTCACCAGCAGCCCCCCAGTTGGGCCGAACGTATTGAGCAGGTTGACTTTATCCCAGTTGGTGGCCAGTGCCGGAGAAATATCATCCCAGTAGTAGGCCAGAATGGTTGACCCGATGACGTTGCCAATGCCCACCCACCAGAAATGCACCTGGCCTTCCACCGCGCGATACATCCAGCCGGTTTCGCAACCGCCGGCCAGCACAATACCAAAGCCGAAGAGCAGGCCACCTATCACCGCATTCGGGCCCGCCCACATGATTTTGGCTTCTGCGCCTAACTGCACGTAACCGAAAATACCGATGGCGCTGGCCGCCATGCCGAAAATAATCGCTTTCGCCATATGGGTGCGCCCGGTGATCCACATATCGCGGAAGGCCGAGGTAAAGCAGATTTGCGCGCGTTCAATCAGCAGGCCAAAGCCGACGCCGAACAGCATCGCGAGGCCGAGCTTCGGTTTATCAATGGCGGTAAACAGCCCCCAGCCCACGATGCCGATAAACACCAGCATGCCCAGACGGAAGCGGCGACGCGCCTGATCCGGTTTTTGCGTCAATGGCGACGCGGCAGAGACTTTCTGCATTTTCACCGGAATGCGGAACAGCGGCAGGAGGGTGAAACGAGCGCCGAACCAGGAACCGATGGCGGTTGCCACGGCGAAGAACCAGGCGTGCAGTGAGAACTGAGGGATCCCGGTGAAGAATGCCGCCAGGTTACACCCCATCGCCAGACGCGCGCCGAAACCGGCTATCGCGCCGCCAATGATAGCCTGCAGGATACGCACACGGCTGCGTGGCATGCGCAGTTTGACGTTGTTTGCCCACAGTGCCGCAGCGAAACAACCACCGAACATGCCAATGATCATCATGCCGTCAATGCGAGAGAGCGGGGTGCCATCGAGGTGGATCAGTTTGTAGTAGCCCCACTCTTCAGCGTGAACGCCCGCCAGTTGCAGCAGTTGCCCGCCCCAGCGGGTGAATTCGCCGGTGACTGCCCAGAAGGTGCCGGTAATGCCAAAATAGTAGGTGGAGAGAATACCGGCAGCGATTACCGCCGGGGCAGGGGCCCAGAATTTGATCAGGTACGCCTGTTTGAAGTGTTGCCAGGTCATGGTGCTAGCCTCTGAACTCAGAAGGATCGAAAGAGCGGGAATTCTACGCTGCTCCATCCATCTGGCGAATGCTTTTTGCGTAAAACCTCGAACAGATCAATTTCAGACAAGGGGCGTGAAAGGGTGGCGGGCTTAAGGCTATAATGCCACAATATTTTTTTCTCCGTATGCAGGATGAATCATGAAAAAATTAGCAATGGTTGCCGCGCTGATGACGCTGGCAGGCTGCGTGCAGGTCGATAACTATAAAGACGTGGTGAAAGTGCCCGCGCCAGAGGGGCTTGTCGGTTACTGGCAAACGAAAGGGCCGCAGCGTTCGCTGGTGAGCCCGGAAGCCATTGGCAGTTTGATTGTCACCCGCGACGGCGATACGCTGGATTGCCGTCAGTGGCAGCGTACGATTGCCGTGCCGGGCAAACTGATGCTGCGCGGGGATGATCTGTATAACGTGACTGAAAAACGCGATGTTTATTCCGTTGATCGCGAAGATGGCACGCTGGAATACGATGGCATGACGTTGCAGCGTGTCGATCGCCCCACAATCGAGTGCATCGCCGCGCTGGAGAAAAAACCGCTGGCGAGCGCGTTGCCGACAGAACTGCCTGCAATGCAGCAGGAAACCTCATCCAGCAGCGTTCCGGCGGATATCGTTCCTATCAATTAAGCATTTTCCCGGCGGTTATCCCGCCGGGTGCGTTTTACAGCACATCCTCCAGTACCCAGACGCTTACGCTTCCCCCATTACAGGTGAAGGTCGCGTTCCCCGCGTCGTCGGTCTCAACAATTTCTTCCCGGTTATTGAGGAAGTCCTTCCAGCGTTTGTTGCCGTAATTTTCGCCAAGCGTAATGGTTTTCTCGCCATCGTCACCGTTAGACAAGACCACCACGCAACCCGGTGCGTCGTCGGTACCACTGCGGCTGAAGGCGATGCAGTTAGGGTGATCGAACCACAGGGTTTGTACGCCGTGGGCAAAGCGCTGGCGAGCGTCGATTAATTCATGCAGTTGTTCAATCACCGGCATATCGATGGTGTAGGTTTCGCCATCGCCGCCTGTGTCTTCATAGTGTGCGCCGAAAAGATCGGGATAAAAGACGGAAGGCACGCCGTTTTCCCGCAGCAGGATCAGCGCATACGCCAGCGGTTTAAACCAGGCTTCAACCGGGGCTTCCAGCGCCTGAAGCGGTTGGGTATCGTGATTGGCGACCAGCGTCACCGCGTGGAACGGATCGGCCTCGACCAGCGTGCCGGTGAAAATCTGGCTCATGTCATAGTCAGCGCCCATGCGTGAGGCTTCATGGAAATGCATCTGCAATGGCGCATCGAACAGCATCGTCTGGCCGTCGACCTGGTCGATATACTGCTGCAGTTTGTCCACTTCATGCGACCAGTATTCGGCCACAATAAACAGCGGTTTGGGCGCGACTTCCTGAACGTGCTCAATCCACTCTTTATAGAACCAGGCCGGAATATGTTTAACCGCGTCGAGACGAAAACCGTCGCAGTGGGTTTGATCCATCACCCAGCGCGCCCAGTATTTGATCTCTTCAGTCACTGCATGATTACGAAAATCGATATTTTCGCCCATCAGATAGTCAAAATTGCCCATCTCATCATCAACCTGATCGTTCCAGCCTTCGCCGGTGTAATCGTTGACGATTTTAAAAATGCCGTCTTCATTCGGATCCTCGATATGATCGATCCCGCTGAAGCATTTGTAATCCCAGATGAATTTTGAATATTGTCCTGCGCGGACAGGGAAGGTGTAGCGCGTCCAGGCTTCACACTCAACGATTTCTTCATCGATCTGCGTGCGATCGTCCTGGTTAACGCGCTGCACGCGAATGCGCTCTTTCTCATCCGCCCCCATTTTGTGGTTTACCACCACGTCCAGTAGTACGGCGATATCATGCTTTTTCAGGGCGTCAATGGCCGCCAGTAGCTGGCGCTTGTCACCATATTTAGTGGCAACGCTACCTTTTTGATCAAACTCGCCTAAATCGAACAGATCGTAGCTGTCATAGCCCACAGAATAGCCGCCCGACGCGCCTTTATAGGCGGGCGGCAGCCAGATCATATTGATACCGATTTCATTCAGATTCGGCGCAAGCGCCTCAACTTCGGGCCATAACTCACCGCCCGTGGGGTAATACCAATGAAAGCACTGCAAGAGGGTGGGGTTGCGCATACCTGTTCTCCGTGAAAGGCGACACAAGTACTATAAGTGGGAAATGCGCGCGGCGCGAGATTTGCGCAATTTCACGCCGCGAAGGTTAATGGCTGGTGTCGTTACTGCTTTGTGGCACCAGAACATGTCCACCCTGGTTACCATACGTTGTCATTACCGATTTTTGCATGGTGGACTGCCCAACGAGCGTAGCCAGCTCATCCATTCGCAGCTGTAAGCGGCGTTTCACTTCGGCTTCGTTATCCAGCACGGCGCGCAATAGCGGGCGGAGCTGGTCCTGAATGGCGCTTGACGGCGGATTCTGCTGGGTGAGATCCGCGACCTGATGCACCGCACGCACGTACTCCATCTCGCTGGCGATCAATTCATCCCACAAACCCTCTGTGGCAAGGCGGAGCATTATTTTGCTTTTCTCAACCAACTGCTGCCAGGCAATATACAAGTGCGGTGCGTGGTTCATTAGACGGCGTCCTGAATCAAGTTAGGCGTAAGTAACGACTCCTTCCACGCATCAGCAATGTTGCGCAGCAAGCCTTCCACTTCCTCAACGGCGGCAACATCGTTGCGCAGATTAGCCTGCAACAGGCGTCGCACCATGTAGCTGTACAGTGAAATAAGATTCAGGGTCAGTTCGTCACGGCTGTTCTCATCCAGTCCCACTTTTAGACCGTTTTCGATAATGTTAATGGCTTTCGACAGCGAGAGGCCTTTACCTTCCAGCTGATTGTCCTGCATAAACAGACGAGCGCGAACCAGCGCGCTGAGCGCGCCGTCAAACAGCATGGTGACCAGCTGCGACTGACTGGCGCTCATGACTGCGCTCTCGACTCCGATTTGTGCGTAGGCCTGCGTGCCTTTTGCGCCGTACATGTTGTCTCCTGCTAATTATTTAGAGTTGCTGCTGGACGTATCGAACTGCTGCGTCAGATAGCTACTGGTCGAGTTCAGGGAGTTCATCAGCACGTCCAGTTGGGTGAACTGCGCTTTGTAGCGCGCCATCATCGTGTCGATACGATCGCTGGCGGCGTTGTACTGATCCGTCAAATTATTCAGCGTCTTACTGACACCATCTTTCGCCGCCTGAATTATCCCGGTGGAGGAAAGCCAACTGGTCAGGTTATTGCCGATGGTGGTGGTGACGCCGGTATTTTTGCCGTCACCGATAAACATGTCGCCCACGCCGGAGGCATCTTTTTTCAGCGCCGCCTGCAGTTTGTCGGTCGATAGTTCGAGCTTGCCGGTGCTGGCGTCGGTGGTGATACCAATCTGCGACAAGGTTTTGTAATCGGAGCTGCTGTGTGTGTTACCCAGCAGGGTTTTCAACTGCGTCTGGATCGTACGCAGCGTGGAGTCGCCGAGCAGCGCGCCGTTGCTGGTGTCCTGGCTCTCTGCACCTGCATCCACGGCGGTGTATTTGGTCAGGCTGCTGAAAGTGTCCTGAAGCGCGTTATAGGCATCCACCCACGCCTTGATCGCGCTTTCCGCTTTCGAGGTGTCTTTGGTGATGGTTAGCGTCTGGTTACCGGTGGTGACATCATTCAGGTTAAGGGTGATATCTTCCAGCGCGTCGCTGATGGTGTTGCTGCTGTTCTCAATCGGAACGTTGTTCACCGTCAGTTTGGCGTTTTGCGCGGTGACGCTCTCTTCCATACCGTTGCTGGACGCTTTCGGGTCATAGCCCATAAAACTTTGCAGGGCGCTATCGCCGCTCACACTCAGGGTCATCGCGTTGTCGCTGCCCGTATCGTTTGAGGTCACCGACAGGCGATATTGACCGTTGCCAACGTTGATAATACTGGCGCTAACGCCTGCTTTCGCATTGTTGATGGCATCACGAATGCCGGTCAGCGAGGAGTTGGCCGCGCTGATATCAATCGTGACCGGATCTTTTCCGCCACCCTGCTGAATAGTCAGCACGCTATCGCTGCTGGCAATGGCGGTTTTGGTGTCGGTCTGGCTGTTTTTGGTGGTCAGTGTTTGCGCCTGCGCCAGTTGCGTGATGCTGATGGTGTATTTCCCGGCAATCGCGCTTCCGGTGGTGGTGGCGCTGAACGCGGTGCTGCTGCTGGTGGTGGAGGTGGCGGTAAACAGGTCGGCTTTATTCAGCGCGGTGTTGGCGGTCTGGAAGGTTTCCAGCGCGCTTTTTAATGTGCCGTAAGCGCTCAGCTTCGCAGTATATGAACTCTGCTGCGTTGAAATAGGCTTCAGCGTCGATTTTTGCGCCGCTTCAAGACTATCCAGAATGCCGCTCAGATCCAAACCCGACCCGACGCCCAGCGTTGAAATACTTGCCATGATGAATTCCTTAATCGTGTGACACGTAGAACGAATACCGGGGTTATCGGCGGGAATGGCACAAAGTTTACGATTAATTTTGCTTATTTAATGGCGAGAATAGGGCGGTGTGAGGAGAGTATTTCGGCGGCTAGAAAAAAATTCTAAAGGTTGTGAGTGACCAGACGATAACAGGTTTGACGGCGACGAAGCCGAAGGGTGGAAGCCCAATACCTAAACCGTAGACTTG
Organism: Pseudocitrobacter faecalis; assembly: GCA_003315335.1. Lineage (GTDB taxonomy): Bacteria > Pseudomonadota > Gammaproteobacteria > Enterobacterales > Enterobacteriaceae > Pseudocitrobacter > Pseudocitrobacter faecalis. Next base: position 706,695 of record QNRL01000001.1, on the reverse strand, counting down.
AAAACAGGAAAAGAAATCATGGCACAAGTCATTAACACCAACAGCCTCTCGCTGATCACTCAGAACAACATCAACAAAAACCAGTCTGCTCTGTCGACGTCTATCGAGCGTCTCTCTTCCGGTCTGCGTATCAACAGCGCAAAGGATGATGCAGCGGGCCAGGCTATTGCTAACCGCTTTACCTCTAACATTAAAGGCCTGACTCAGGCTGCACGTAACGCCAACGACGGTATTTCTCTGGCGCAGACCACCGAAGGCGCACTGTCTGAGATTAACAACAACTTGCAGCGTATTCGTGAACTGACTGTTCAGGCCTCTACAGGTACTAACTCTGATTCTGACCTGAACTCCATCCAGGACGAAATTAAATCTCGTCTGGATGAAATTGACCGCGTATCTGGCCAGACCCAGTTCAACGGCGTGAACGTGTTGGCGAAAGACGGTTCTATGAAAATTCAGGTTGGCGCAAATGATGGCCAGACCATTACTATTGACCTGAAAAAAATCGATTCTTCTACGCTGAACCTGACTGGTTTTAACGTGAATGGTGCTGGTTCTGTTGATAATGCCAAGGCGACTGGCAAAGATCTTACTGATGCTGGTTTCACGGCAAGCGCAGCCGATGCTAATGGCAAAATCACTTATACCAAAGACACCGTTACTAAGTTCGACAAAGCAACAGCGGCTGATGTATTGGGCAAAGCGGCGGCTGGCGATAGCATTACCTATGCGGGCACTGACACTGGCTTAGGCGTCGCTGCTGATGCTTCGACTTACACCTACAATGCAGCGAATAAATCTTACACCTTTGATGCTACTGGTGTTGCCAATACGGATGCTGCAACAGCACTGAAAGGCTACTTAGGCGCATCTAACACCGGTAAAATTAATATTGGTGGTACCGAGCAAGAAGTTAACATTGCCAAAGATGGCTCCATCACCGATACCAATGGCGATGCTCTTTACCTCGATAGCACTGGCAACTTGACCAAAAATACCGCGGGCCTTACTGCTGCGGATAAAGCAACTGTAGATAAATTGTTTGCTGCTGGTGCTCAGGATGCAACGATCACCTTCGACAGCGGCATGACAGCTACATTCGATGAAAGTGCTGGCACTGTTGACTTTAAAGGCGCGTCTATCTCTGCTGAAGCAATGGCATCAACCATAAATAATGGTTCTTATACAGCCAACGTAGGCGGTAAGGCTTATACCGTAACCGCTGGCGCAGTTCAGACGGGTGGCGCAGATGTGTATAAAGATACTACTGGCGCACTGACTACTGAAGATGACGAAACGGTTACCACCACTTACTACGGCTTTGCTGATGGTAAAGTTTCCGATGGTGAAGGTTCGACTGCTTACAAAACGGCTGATGGTTCTATCACAAAAGATGCAACGACTAAGTCTGAAGCAACAACCGATCCCCTGAAAGCCCTTGACGACGCCATCAGCCAGATCGACAAATTCCGCTCCTCCCTCGGTGCCGTTCAAAACCGTCTGGATTCCGCGGTCACCAACCTGAACAACACCACCACCAACCTGTCTGAAGCGCAGTCCCGTATTCAGGACGCCGACTATGCGACCGAAGTGTCCAACATGTCGAAAGCGCAGATCATCCAGCAGGCCGGTAACTCCGTGCTGGCGAAAGCCAACCAGGTTCCTCAGCAGGTTCTGTCTCTGCTGCAGGGCTAATCGCCTGCCCCACGCAAACCCCGCTCCGGCGGGGTTTTTCACGTTTCCTCTTCCCCGACTGCGCAAATAACCCCTCATTTCACCCACTATTCCCTCAATTAAAAATCATGCAGAAACGGATAATTGTGCCGATAACTTAATTAATGCAGGGCTGTTTATCGTGAATTCACTCTATACCGCTGATGGTGTAATGGATAAACACTCGCTATGGCAACGTTACGTCCCGCTGGTGCGCCATGAGGCGCTGCGCCTTCAGGTGCGTTTGCCGGCGAGTGTGGAACTTGACGATTTGCTCCAGGCGGGCGGAATAGGGTTATTGAATGCCGTTGAACGCTACGACGCTCTGCAGGGCACGGCATTTACCACTTACGCAGTGCAACGCATCCGTGGGGCGATGCTGGACGAACTACGCAGCCGTGACTGGGCACCGCGTAGCGTTCGGCGTAACGCGCGTGAAGTTGCGCAGGCGATGGGGCAACTGGAACAGGAACTGGGCCGTAACGCGACCGAAACAGAAGTTGCGCATCGGTTGGGTATTCCCGTTGAAGAGTACCGTCAGATGTTACTCGATACCAATAACAGCCAGTTGTTCTCCTACGATGAGTGGCGGGAAGAGCATGGCGATAGCGTCGAGATGGTGACGGAAGCCAATCAGCAGGAAAACCCACTTCACCAATTGCTGGAGGGGAATCTCCGTCTGCGCGTGATGGAGGCCATCGAAGCCCTCCCTGAGCGGGAAAAATTGGTGCTGACGCTCTATTATCAGGAAGAGCTGAATCTGAAAGAGATTGGCGCGGTACTGGAAGTCGGAGAGTCACGAGTCAGTCAGTTGCATAGCCAGGCAATCAAACGCCTGCGCACGAAGCTGGGTAAGCTGGAGTAATGCCGCATAAGCAATGACGACGTGGAGTTTTCATCACTATGCAGCAATTAAAAAGACGGCCACTAAGCCGCTATCTTAAAGACTTTAAACACAGCCAAACACATTGTACTCACTGCCATAAAGCGCTCGATCGGGTAACGCTTGTTCGCCTTGGCGAAATTGTTAACAAGCTTGCCATCGCCCGGCTGGATATGCTGGTGGACGAGGAAACGTGGTTGCAGCAGCGTGGCGAGTGGGCCGCGTTATGCCGTTTCTGCGGCGATCTGCACTGCAAAGAGCAGAGTGATTTCTTCGACATTATCGGCTTTAAGCAGTATCTCTTTGAACAGACCGAAATGAGCCCCGGCACGGTGCGCGAGTACGTTGTGCGCTTACGGCGTCTGGGCGAGCATCTTGTAAAAAATAATATTCCCCGAAATCTGCTGCAGAAAGGCGCGCCGGATGAGATATTAATTCCCTGGTTGCCGCAGACCAGCACAAATAATTATCGTATTGCGCTACGAAAATATACGCAATTTGTTAATCGGGCTGGCATGGCACCGGGTCAGAATTTCGCGTATCCCGCGACCTCTGATATATATTAAAACGGAATAGCTTATAACTGTCTGGTGTTTGTCTGTTTTCACAAACGGCCTACACTACAAAAAAAGCAATCTTTTCGGGGGTATAATGAAATTAGCACTTTTCGGTCGTCAGGCATTAATGGGCGTGATGGCAGTGGCTTTGATGGCAGGTGTCAGCGCGAACACGTTCGCGGCGGAGAATCTGCTTAACCAGGTGAAAGAGCGCGGAACCCTGCGCGTGGGCCTGGAAGGCACCTATCCACCGTTCAGCTTCCAGGGTGATGATGGCAAACTGACCGGTTTTGAAGTCGATTTTGCCAACGATCTGGCAAAACATCTGGGCGTGAAAGCCGATCTTAAACCGACCAAATGGGACGGAATGCTGGCCTCTCTGGATTCCAAACGCATTGATGTGGCGATTAACCAGGTGACCATTTCACCTGAACGTAAGAAAAAATATGATTTCTCTACCCCGTATACCATCTCCGGTATTCAGGCGCTGGTGAAAAAAGGCAATGAAGGCTCCATTAAAACCCCGGCTGACCTGAAAGGTAAAAAAGTGGGCGTGGGGCTGGGTACCAACTACGAAGAGTGGCTGCGTCAGAATGTGCAGGGCGTTGATGTCCGTACCTATGATGATGACCCGACGAAATTCCAGGATCTACGCGTAGGCCGTGTTGATGCTATTCTGGTTGACCGTCTGGCGGCGCTGGATATGGTGAAGAAAACCAATAACACGCTGGCGGTAACCGGCGAAGCGTTCTCCCACCAGGAATCTGGCGTGGCGCTGCGCAAAGGCAATGAAGACCTGCTGAAAGCGATCGATGGCGCGATCGATGCCATGCAGAAAGACGGCACCATGAAGGCGCTGTCTGAAAAATGGTTCGGCGCTGACGTGACAAAATAATCGAAGCTGCTTAAAAAAGGCGCTAACAGAGCGCCTTTTTTTATTTCCGCGGCAACTGGGTGCATAATCAAGAGAATTCAGTCAGGAGGTTTCATGTCTCTGCAAAACTTAACGCGCTTCCCGCGCCTCGAATTTATTGGCGCGCCGACGCCGCTGGAATATCTGCCGCGTTTTTCCGATTACTTAGGGCGCGACATTTTTATCAAACGCGATGACGTCACGCCGCTGGCGATGGGCGGCAATAAACTGCGCAAGCTGGAATTTCTGGCCGCAGATGCGCTACGTGAAGGCGCAGATACGCTGATTACCGCCGGGGCCATTCAGTCGAACCACGTGCGCCAGACGGCAGCGGTGGCGGCGAAGCTCGGCCTGCACTGCGTGGCGCTGCTCGAAAATCCGATTGGCACCACGGCGGAAAACTACCTGAGTAACGGTAACCGCCTTTTGCTGGATCTGTTCAATACTCAGGTGGAAATGTGCGACGCGCTGATCGATCCGAACGCGCAGTTGGCTGAACTGGCGACGCGCATCGAAGCGCAGGGTTTTCGCCCTTACGTCATTCCGGTCGGTGGCTCTAACGCGCTGGGCGCGCTGGGCTATGTAGAGAGCGCGCTGGAAATCGCTCAGCAGTGTGAAGGCGCGGTGGCTCTCTCATCCGTGGTAGTGGCCTCCGGCAGCGCCGGCACCCACGCCGGGCTGGCGGTAGGCCTTGAACAGGTGATGCCGGATGCGGAACTGATTGGCGTAACCGTTTCGCGCAGCGTCGCGGACCAAAAACCAAAAGTGGTGACGCTGCAACAGGCGGTCGCTGAAAGTCTTGAAGTGAGCGCCAGTGCGGATATTCTGCTGTGGGATGATTACTTTGCCCCGGCTTACGGCATGCCCAATGAAGCGGGTATGGAAGCGGTGAAACTGCTTTCGCGCCTGGAAGGCATTCTGCTGGATCCGGTTTATACCGGTAAAGCAATGGCCGGGCTTATCGACGGTATTACCCAGAAACGCTTTAAGGATGAAGGGCCGATTCTGTTTGTTCATACGGGCGGCGCGCCTGCGCTCTTCGCCTATCATCCGCATATCTAACGTAGAAAAAGACTTATGCAAGAGAGTATACAACTGGTTGTTGATTCGCTGCCGTATCTGCTCAAAGGCGCAGTGTTCACGCTGCAATTGAGTATTGGCGGCATGTTTTTTGGTTTGGTGCTGGGGTTCCTGCTGGCGCTGATGCGGATGTCGCAAGTCTGGCCGGTGCGCTGGCTGGCGCGTTTCTACATCTCTGTTTTTCGCGGTACGCCGCTTATTGCACAGCTGTTTATGATTTATTACGGCCTGCCGCAGTTTGGCATCGAATTAGATCCTATCCCGTCAGCGATGATTGGCCTGTCGCTGAACACGGCGGCGTACACGTCTGAAACCTTGCGTGCGGCAATTTCTTCTATCGATAAAGGCCAGTGGGAAGCTGCCGCCAGTATCGGGATGACGCCGTGGCAAACGCTGCGCCGGGCGATTCTGCCGCAGGCTGCACGCGTTGCGCTGCCGCCGTTGTCGAACAGTTTTATTAGCCTGGTGAAAGACACCTCGCTTGCGGCGACGATTCAGGTGCCAGAGCTGTTCCGTCAGGCGCAGCTTATCACGTCGCGCACGCTGGAAGTCTTCACCATGTACCTCGCGGCCTCGTTGATCTACTGGGTGATGGCGACGGTGCTCTCCTCGCTGCAAAACTACTTTGAAAATCAGCTTAACCGCCAGGAGCGTGATCCAAAATGAGTGCCATCGACGTAAAAAACCTTGTGAAAAAGTTCCATGGTCAGACGGTGCTGCATGGCATCGATTTGCAGGTAAATGAAGGTGAAGTGGTGGCGATTATCGGGCCGAGCGGCTCGGGGAAAACCACGCTCCTGCGCAGTATTAATTTACTGGAGCAACCGGAAGGCGGCACCATTCGGGTGGGTGATATTACCATCGATACGGCAAAATCCATCAGCCAGCAGAAGGGGTTAATCCGCCGTCTGCGCCAGCATGTAGGGTTTGTCTTCCAGAGTTTCAATTTATTTCCTCACCGGACGGTGCTGGAAAATATCATTGAAGGCCCGGTCATTGTTAAAGGTGAAAATAAAGCTGAAGCCAGCGCCCGCGCGCGTGAATTGCTGGCGAAAGTGGGCCTGGCCGGGAAAGAGGGGAGCTATCCGCGTCGCTTGTCCGGGGGGCAGCAGCAGCGAGTGGCTATTGCCCGTGCGCTGGCAATGCGCCCGGATGTGATTCTGTTTGATGAACCGACGTCTGCGCTGGATCCTGAACTGGTCGGCGAGGTATTAAATACCATCCGTCAACTGGCCCAGGAGAAGCGCACTATGGTTATTGTGACGCACGAGATGAGTTTCGCGCGTGATGTCGCCGACCGCGCTATCTTTATGGATCAGGGACGCATTGTGGAGCAGGGCGAGGCGAAAGCGCTGTTTGCTAATCCGCAGCAGGCGCGTACCCGTCAGTTCCTCGAAAAATTCCTCATGCAGTAAACCGAAATCAATTACCGTCCTTAACCAAAATCAGGACGGTAATTGCCCGGACATCTCTTCGCCTGTCAGCTGAAAATTAAGATAATTTTGCGAGAATGTAATATTTTATACATATAAGCACTGTTTATGTGTTAGTTTTCTGTATTGATAAAAATAATTCTCAATAAGAGGCTTTCTCGTTCGTTATGAGGGACAGTGACTTTTTCAGTTGGCGGCGGGAGATGCTGCATCGTTTTCAATCCGCATCAACCAGCGACCACATTTATACGCTTCTGCAGCAGCAAACCGAACACCTTGAATATGACTTCTTCTCGCTGTGCGTGCGCCATCCGGTGCCGTTCACGCGGCCTAAAACTTCACTCTATACCACTTATCCTGACGCCTGGATGTCGCATTATAAAGCCGCGAATTATCTGGCAGTCGATCCGGTTCTGAAGCAGGGCAATTTCCGTTTTGGGCATTTACGGTGGGACGATGCGTTATTCTGCGAAGCCCAGGAGTTGTGGGATGCCGCACGTGATCATGGTCTGCGTACGGGCGCGACGCAATGTCTGATGCTTCCGAATCATGCTCATAGTTTCTTTTCGGTATCACGAACACACGCGACAGAAGCAGGGCCAGATAGTGATGAAATTGAACTTCGCCTGCAAATGTTATTAGAGATGAGTTCTCTTGCGCTATTACGCGTTGAGGATGAAATGGTCATGCCGAGGGAGATGAAGTTCAGTAAACGTGAACTGGAAATACTACAATGGACGGCAGAGGGTAAAACATCGGCGGAGATTTCGATGATTCTGTCAATTTCCGAGAATACGGTGAACTTCCACCAAAAGAATATGCAGAAGAAATTTGATGCGCCGAATAAAACGCAGATTGCCTGCTATGCGGTAGCGATTGGTCTTATCTGACTCTGTTTAATGTTCTGCGTGTCAGACGGAAAACCGGCTGTAGGCATTGCTTACAGCCGGTTTTTTATTACTGGCGGTAAGCTTGTTTAATTTGCTTAACGGTGCTGGAAAATACAGCAGACTGGGCTTCATCTTCCAGCAGTGCAATTTGCTTTTCCATTTTGAGAATCACGCGGCCAGCATCTGCCTGACCCATTGCCTGCAGCATCAGGGTCAGCATGGCTTTCAGACAGGATACCTCCTGGGCCAGGTGTTGGTTATTCTCCGCGGTGGAAAAATCAGGTGTGCTCATTTATTGCCTCGTATGATTTCTGCGCTGGTGCGCGATACTGGATAGTGAAGGGCGCGAAGTATACCACAAGCCAGCATAAAAAATGGAGTGCTTGTTTTTTACCCGTTACTTTCGCCTCTCCTGATAATTAAAAATGGCCAGAACAGTGATTATGCACACAAAATGTTTAAATCTGGTTCTCTCATCGTTAATTATTGTTACATATTATATTGCGTATTTCTCATCTGCGAAAAATTGTCCATATACGGACAAATTGCGTAGAAAGTTGTAAAAAGAGTGCTTCGCATCTCACTGTTTTTAAGACATTTCCATCAGATGTACATTCTAATTTCCAAAAACGAGATCAAAATCGACGCTGTGACACTTTTAGACTTTCAAAATTGATATAAAACCCGGTACTATGGGAGTGAATTAAGAGGTAGTAGCGTTATCCCTATTCTGGAGATTATTCCTTTGATCAACGTCCTTCTTGTTGATGACCACGAACTGGTGCGCGCAGGGATACGACGCATTCTCGAAGATACAAAAGGTATTAGGGTCACCGGTGAAGTTAACTGCGGCGAAGACGCTGTGAAGTGGTGCCGCGCTAATCCCGTTGATGTTGTTCTGATGGATATGAACATGCCGGGCATCGGCGGCCTTGAGGCCACGCGTAAAATTGCGCGCTCTGCGGTTGACACAAAAGTGATTATGTTAACCGTTCATACCGAAAATCCGCTCCCCGCCAGGGTTATGCAGGCAGGGGCGGCTGGCTATTTAACCAAAGGGGCAGCACCGCAAGAAGTGGTGAATGCCATCCGCTCTGTATTCTCTGGCCAGCGCTATATTGCATCTGATATCGCGCAGCAGATGGCCCTGAGTCAAATTGAGCCGGAAAAAACAGAATCGCCATTCGCCAGTTTGTCTGAACGCGAATTGCAGATTATGCTGATGATCACCAAAGGCCAAAAAGTAAATGAGATCTCAGAGCAGTTGAATCTGAGTCCTAAAACGGTGAACAGTTATCGCTATCGCATGTTCAGCAAATTGAACATTCATGGCGATGTTGAACTGACTCACCTGGCAATTCGCCATGGTCTGTGTAATGCGGAGTCGCTAGCAAGTCAGTGAGTGAAGTTTTTGATTCAAAAGCCTTCCTGAAAACGGTCACCAGCCAGCCCGGCGTCTATCGTATGTATGATGTCGGTGGCACCGTTATTTACGTCGGTAAAGCCAAAGATCTTAAAAAACGCCTCTCCAGCTATTTTCGTCGCCAGGTCTCTTCCCGTAAAACGGAGGCGCTGGTGGCGCAAATTGCGCAGATCGACGTGACCGTCACGCACACGGAAACCGAAGCGCTGCTGCTGGAACACAACTACATCAAACTCTACCAGCCACGTTACAACGTGCTGCTGCGTGATGATAAATCTTATCCCTTTATTTTCCTGAGCGGCGATACCCACCCGCGGCTGGCGATGCACCGTGGCGCGAAGCATGCGAAAGGGGAATATTTTGGCCCATTCCCTAACGGCTATGCCGTGCGGGAAACGTTGGCGCTGTTGCAAAAAATCTTCCCGATTCGTCAGTGTGAGAACAGCGTCTACCGCAACCGCTCGCGTCCCTGTCTGCAATACCAGATTGGCCGCTGCCTTGGGCCGTGTGTCGCCGGGCTGGTCAGCGAAGAAGAATACGCGCAGCAGGTCGATTATGTGCGCCTGTTCCTCGCCGGGAAAGACGATCAGGTGTTAACCATGCTGATCGCGCGGATGGAGAAAGCCAGTCAGGCGCTGGAGTTTGAAGAGGCGGCGCGCATTCGCGACCAGATTCAGGCGGTACGACGCGTGACTGAGAAACAGTTCGTCTCGAATAACGGCGACGACCTCGACGTCATTGGCGTTTCGTTTGAGGCAGGAATGGCCTGCGTCTATGTGCTCTTTATTCGTCAGGGCAAAGTGTTGGGCAGCCGCAGCTACTTCCCGAAAGTGCCCGGCGGTACGGAGCTTGACGAAGTGGTGGAAACCTTTGTCGGTCAGTTTTACTTCCAGGGTAGCCAGATGCGTACTCTGCCGGGGGAAATCCTGCTCGACTTTGCGCTCAGTGATAAAACCCTGCTGGCCGATTCGTTGTCGGAGCTGGCCGGGCGGCGCATCCACGTTGAAACTAAACCGCGCGGTGACCGCGCACGCTACCTGAAACTTGCCCGTACCAACGCGGCGACGGCGCTCACCACCAAACTTTCGCAACAGTCCACCGTGCATCAGCGCCTGAAAGCGCTGGCAGCACAGTTGGAACTGCCTGAGATTAAGCGGATGGAGTGTTTTGACATCAGTCATACGATGGGCGAGCAGACCGTGGCCTCCTGCGTGGTGTTTGATGCGAATGGGCCGCTGCGCGCCGAGTATCGTCGCTATAACATTACGGGTATCACACCGGGTGATGACTACGCGGCAATGAACCAGGTGCTACGCCGCCGCTATGGTAAAGATATAGAAGAGAGTAAGATCCCGGATGTTATTTTGATCGACGGCGGCAAAGGGCAACTGGGTCAGGCGAAAGCCGTTTTTGCCGAGCTTGATGTCAAATGGGATAAAAACCATCCTTTACTGCTCGGCGTGGCAAAAGGCAGCGATCGTAAAGCCGGGCTCGAAACGTTGTTTTTTGAACCGGAAGGTGAGGGCTTTAGCTTACCGCCAGATTCCCCTGCGTTGCATGTTATCCAGCATATTCGTGACGAATCACACGATCATGCGATTTCCGGGCACCGTAAAAAACGCGCTAAAGTAAAGAGCACCAGTACGCTGGAGACTATCGAAGGCGTCGGGCCGAAGCGTCGCCAGATGCTGCTTAAATACATGGGCGGCCTGCAAGGTCTGCAAAACGCCAGCGTTGAAGAGATAGCGAAAGTTCCGGGTATCTCACACGGCCTGGCAGAAAAGATCTTCTACTCGTTGAAACATTAGGGGCTCTGTAGCAACATAGGGCTAATATTTACTAACAACAGATAGTTACCTTGCATGCAATATAATATTCCTACGTTGCTTACCCTGTTCCGCGTCATCCTTATCCCGTTCTTTGTGTTGGCGTTTTATCTCCCGTTTGTTTGGGCGCCGTTCGCCTGTGCACTGATCTTCTGTATTGCCGCGGTAACCGATTGGTTTGATGGCTATCTGGCGCGTCGCTGGAACCAGAGTACGCGTTTTGGCGCATTTCTTGATCCGGTAGCCGATAAAGTGATGGTGGCCATCGCTATGGTGCTGGTGGTTGAACACTATCACACGTGGTGGGTGACGCTGCCGGCTGCCATTATGATTGGCCGTGAAATTATTATTTCTGCCCTTCGTGAGTGGATGGCAGAGCTGGGTAAACGCAGCAGCGTGGCCGTCTCCTGGATTGGCAAAGTGAAAACCACTGCGCAAATGGCGGCCCTGGCGTGGCTGTTGTGGCGTCCCAATGAGTGGGTGGAGTGGGCCGGTATCGTACTGTTCCTGTTTGCGGCGGTACTGACACTGTGGTCAATGCTGCAATATTTGAACGCTGCGCGTGCAGATTTGCTTGAACAGTGATCGTTTCGGCGTAATTTTCAGCAAACAACACAAAGTTGCTAAAAATACCGTTGACTCAGTGCGTCAGATAAGTAGAATGCAACGCATCGAACGGCGGCACTGATTGCCAGACGATAGCAAAATCAAGTGGTTAGCAAATCAACTTGATGACGCGGGAATAGCTCAGTTGGTAGAGCACGACCTTGCCAAGGTCGGGGTCGCGAGTTCGAGTCTCGTTTCCCGCTCCAAATTAAAACATCGGCAGTTGCGGGTGTTACGTTTTAAAGGCGCGTTAGCAAAGCGGTTATGTAGCGGATTGCAAATCCGTCTAGTCCGGTTCGACTCCGGAACGCGCCTCCACTTTCTTCCCGAGCCCGGATGGTGGAATCGGTAGACACAAGGGATTTAAAATCCCTCGGCGTTCGCGCTGTGTGGGTTCAAGTCCCACTCCGGGTACCATGGGAAAGCAAAGAATAATCAAAGCAATAAGCAGTGTCGTGAAACCACCTCCGGGTGGTTTTTTTGTATCTGTTTTTCTTTGCTTCCATTTATCCTGCTCTCCCTCAATACTTGTCTGAACGCTCCCTTATAAACGTGATGAGATCAAAAATGAAAACAGGACCCTTAACCGAAAGCGAGCTGGAATGGCTGGATGAGACCATCGAGAAATATTCGACGGATAAATCGATTCTCGACGTTTCCGAGCTGGATGGTATGCTCACGGCCATCCTTTCCTCGCCACAAGAGATTGAGCCGGCAGACTGGCTTCTGGCTGTATGGGGTGGGGCGGATAGCGTGCCGCGCTGGTCAGAGGACCGTGAGCGCGATCGTTTCATCAACCTTACGTTGCAACATATGGGCGATATTGCTGAGCGTCTGAATGACTATCCCGATCAGTTTGAACCTCTTTTCGGCACGCGCGAGGAAGAGGGCCAGGAGCTGACGGTTGTGGAAGAGTGGTGCTATGGCTATATGCGTGGCGTGGGCTTAAGCGACTGGTCGGGTTTGCCGCCTGCGTTACAGGAAGAGCTGGATGCCATCGCACTGCACGGTGAAGAGCAGAAAGCAGAGGCGCTGGATAACTTCACGGCTGAAGAGTATCTGGAAAGTATCGACAAGATCCGCCCGGCAGCGCTCATGTTGCATGGTTACTGGATGGCGCATCCGAAAATGACGCCGGTGCAGCAGCCTGTCAGAAATGATGGGAAAGTGGGGCGTAACGAGCCATGCCCCTGCGGCAGCGGAAAGAAATACAAACAGTGCTGTGCCAATAAATGAAAAAAATGCCGGGTGTATTACCCGGCTTTTTTTTAGCCTACGGCAGGTAAAAGATTTGCCGCTATCGCTACCTGAATCGCAATCACCGCAATCCCACAGGCAAACACAAACCATAACGCGGGCGTTCCGCCAGCGACGCGATAACCACCTTGTGGGTGATGTTTACGGCTCTGCATCGTCAACAGTGATGGAATAATCAACGCCAGCACCGCCAGTGCCACGCCCGCATAACCCAGCGCCATCACAAAACCACGCGGATAGAAAAGGGCGAAGGCCAGCGGCGGCAGGAAGGTAATGCCACCCGTTTGCAGGCGACCGCGTACGCCGTTCTGACGCTGGAACAAATCCGCCAGATAATCAAACAAGCCCAGAGCCACGCCGAGGAAAGAGGTTGCCAGCGCCAGATCGGCAAACAGATGTACCGCCAGTTCGACGTGGGCTGACGCGACAACGGCGCGAATCGCTTCCAGCAGACCATTAAGCCCCGTATGCTGTGCCATCAAACCGGCAAAGACGCTGGACTCAATGCTACCCAGTGTCGCCAACTGCCAGAAGAGATAAGCGACCAGCGGAATGAAACTGCCAATCATAAACACGCGACGTAGTTTACGAATGTCGCCATTCATATAGCTCACAATGCTGGGTACGCTGCCATGAAAACCGAATGAGGTGAAGATCACCGGGATGGCCGATAGCGCCAGACCCTGTTGCAACGGCAGCGTCAACAAATTGATTTTATGAATGTGTGGCAGCAGCAGCGCCAGCATCACCACCAGAAAAATAATCTTGGCGCTGAACAGGAAGCGGTTGAAAAGGTCGACCAGCGATGTGCCAATACAAATCACCGTGCCGCCAATCGCCGTGAACAGCAGTACACCAATAGCGGGCGGCATATTGACGGAAAACCACTGGCTAAGACTGGAGGCCAGCAACTCACCCGCACCGCTGATATAGGCGGCAGTCAGGGCGTACATTAAAAATAACATGCTGAAACCGGTTAGCCACTGACCATAGCGGCCGAGATAGCGGTGTGCGAGAGAGCCAAGGCCGGTGTCAGCAGGGACGTGTTGATACACTTCCAGCAACAGCAGGGCGGTGTAGCACATCAATGCCCAAAGCCCAATTAACAGCACCAGCGTTACGCCGAAGCCGACGCCAGCCGCAGCCAGCGGCATCGCCAGCATCCCTGCACCAATGGTGGTGCCCGCTACGATTAAAATACTCCCCAGGGTACGGTTCTTCACGCTTTCCTCTACGACTGCACGTATATACGACACGAATATGTCGCGCAGGTTATGTGAAACCAGACGATTCGTCAAATCACGATTACAGGGTGTGTAATAAAAAGTTTACGAATAAAGTGAGTTAAGAAAGCCTGCGCTAGCGCAAAAAAGGTATATCAAATGCAGGTTAATGTGACGGTTTTAGCGGAGGCATTATGGAATCTATTCACGGTCATGAAGTGCTGAATATGATGATCGCATCAGGCGAATCTTATTCAAAAGAGAGTCTGGTATTGGCAATTGAAAACCGTTTCGGTGAGAGCGCGCGTTTTCATACCTGTTCGGCAGAAAATATGACCGCAGCTGAGCTGGTTGCATTTCTGGAGAAAAAAGGCAAGTTTGTTCCGGTGGATGCGGGATTCACCACGGCAGAAAGTAAAATTTGTCGACATTAATAAGCAGCGGCGAAATAACGCCGCTGCCCGTTAATTAATTCTGAGTATCGAGCGTAGAGAGCTCTTTATCAATAAAGTAGAGGCCTTCACCGCTTTTCCCGGCGAGGGTCAATTTATCAATCACAGATTTAAACAGTTTCTCTTCTTCGTGCTGCTCAGCGACATACCATTGCAGGAAATTAAAGGTTGGATAATCCTGATTGGTCATCGCGGCATGCGCCAGCTCATTGATCTTAGACGTAATCAATTGTTCATGCTCGTAGGTGGCGCGGAACAGATCGTCCAGTGACGCGTATTCTGCCACCGGTGAAGCAACGCTGTGGATGCATGGCAGGCTACCGGTGTCGGTCAGGTAATCGAACAGACGCTGCATGTGCTGCATCTCTTCCTGAGCGTGGCGGCGCAGAAATGCAGCGGCGCCCTCAAAGCTATTAAAGCTGCACCAGGCGCTCATCTGTTGATAAAGCAGGGAGGAGTAAAGCTCGAGATTCATTTGTTGATTTAATTTCTCGATCATTTCCGTTTTTAACATTGTCAGGCTCCATAAAGGCGTAATTAATTATGGAGGAACTATAAGTTGTTATTAAATTATTTGCAAAAGGTAAAATTAAAAACCCTTATTTAATAATGCGAATGGGAATAAAACGCATTGGCATAATAAATTCGCCGGAATTTATTCCGGCGTAGAATTTAATTCCATGCGGGTGCAACTGGTGTAACAGCGATCCCTCTGCATTGATACTGCAGCGTCACGCTTTCGTTAATACATAATGGCCCGCTGCTGCTAACACAGGTGGTAATTGGCTGTCCGTAAGCAAAGGCAGAGGCGTATCCCATTTGCTGGCAAGCTTTTGTCGCCGTCCCGTTCGCGACATAGTCATCGGTCTTTGCGTTCTGCAACATTGCCTGGCCATAAGTCAGACGCACGACGCCGCTGGTCGCATCCATTTCGCTCACGGCGGCCTCTCGGTGGACGCTACAGGCAGATAGCACAAGCGCGATAGCGCTAATCGTTAAGAATGTTTTCATGGTGTTACCCGGGGCAATCTATCATTGCTCTATCCTGTCACATGCCGGTGTGGGCAATCTTCCGATTAAAGACGATAACCGTGCTTTCTTATGGCGACGATGGGCGTCTGATAAAGCAAAAATGTGAGCCTTGCTGTGATTTTTAAAACCATTTTTCATAAAATTTGAAAGTATGTTTGTGAGGTTGTAAGGTTGATACATTGTTATCGAACCCTTGCGGGAGACGCCCGCGCTGCATTCAGGAGAGGAAAGAATGAAAATTGCACTGATGATGGAAAACAGCCAGGCCAGCAAAAACGCCATCATTCATAATGAGTTAAAAGCGGTTGCCGATGAAAAAGGCTTCCCGGTTTTCAACGTGGGTATGAGCGATGAAAATGACCATCATCTGACCTATATTCACTTGGGTATCATGGCCAGCATCCTGCTGAATTCCAAAGCGGTTGATTTCGTCGTAACTGGATGCGGTACCGGCCAGGGGGCGCTGATGTCCCTGAACATCCACCCGGGTGTGGTATGTGGTTACTGCATCGATCCGGCTGATGCCTTCCTGTTCGCGCAGATCAACAACGGTAACGCACTGTCGCTGCCCTTCGCGAAAGGCTTCGGCTGGGGCGCGGAGCTGAACGTGCGCTTTATTTTTGAAAAAGCCTTTACCGGTCGTAACGGGGAAGGTTATCCGCCAGAGCGTAAAGAACCGCAGGTTCGTAACGCGGGCATTCTGAACCAGGTGAAAGCGGCTGTGGTGAAGGAAAACTATCTTGATACGCTGCGTGCGATTGACCCGGAGCTGGTGAAAACCGCCGTTTCTGGCCAGCGTTTCCAGCAGTGTTTCTTTGAAAATTGCCAGAATAAAGAGATCGAAGCGTTTGTGCGTGAGATCCTCGGGTAATTCTGTATGAAATGAAAATCCCCACGTAAGTGGGGATTGAGACTGATGGCAAACGCGAAATTGCCTGATGCGCTCCGCTTATCAGGCCTACAAGAATTCTGCAATATATTGAATTAATGCGATTTTGTAGGCCGGATAAGGCGTTTACGCCGCATCCGGCAAGAACAAAGTGCACTCCGTCAGCAATCTGAATCCCCACCGGTGTGGGGATTATTGTTTCTATGCTTTCACCTTTTGAGATACCGACACACCAGCATCTTGAGTCAGCCGTAGCGTGTCCATCATCCCAACCAGACAGATCAGAGCGATAAACACAAACGCCAGTCTGAAGCTTATTCCCGGCATGGCGCCGAGTGCCAGCACTTCACTCACTTTCTCCCCCAGACGAATACCGATTGCCCCAAGGGTGATCCCAAGTCCAATGGCTAACTGACTGGCGGTGCTGAACAGCGTATTGGCATAACTCATCTGCGAGCCTGGCACGTCGGCAAAAGCCAGCGTGCTCACGCCGGTGAACTGGATGGAGCGGAATACGCCGCCTAAATAGAGCACCAGTAATATGGCCCACTCGGGAGTTTGTGGCGTTAAGAAGGCGCAGGCGACCAGAGCCACCACGTTCAAAGCGCCATTAATCAGTAACAGGCGGCGGAACCCCAGCCAGCGAATCAGCGGTGTCGTGGCGGGCTTGATGGTCAGATTGCCGACAAATACCGCCAGTACCAGCAGGCCTGAATGGAACGGATCCATCCCAAAACCGACCTGAAAAAGCAGCGGCAGCAGGAAAGGCACCGCACTGATTGAAGCCCGGAATAGCGATCCTCCGTACATCGTGACCCGGAAAGTCGGTACGTTCAGCGCATCCAGACGGATCATCGGCCATTTGGCTCGCCGGAAATGGTACAGCGAGTAATAAAATGCCAATCCGCCAATAGCAAAGAGTGTCAACACCACCCAATTGTGTATGCGTTGACCGCCCAGCGCTTCCATGGCGCACACCAGGCATACCATCGCCACCGAGGTAGCGAGAAAACCAGGCAGGTCAAAGGGGCGGCGTTCGTCATCGCGGATGTCGGGAATGATACGTAGCGACAGCAAAATGGCGATAATGCCCAATGGAACGTTAATAAAGAAGATCCACCGCCAGTCCGCGACGCTGGTGATAAACCCACCCAGCGGCGGCCCGATAATGGGGGCGATGAGCGCGGGCCAGGTGAGCGTGGCGATAGCCGTGATGAGCAGATGTTTTGGTGTAGTACGCAGAACCGCCAGACGTCCAACGGGTACCATTAGCGCGCCGCCCATTCCCTGAAGGATGCGCATGGCGACAAAACTATCGACGGTGGTTGCCAGGCCGCAAAATACGGATGCCAGGGTAAAAATGGCCAGCGCCAGGGTGAATATTTTCCGTGCGCCGAATCGGTCGGCAATCCAGCCGCTGGCGGGGATGAGAACGGCCAGCGTGATCAGATAGGCGCTGATACCAATGTTAAGATCGACGGCGTCTTCACCAAAACTTTTGGCCATGTCGGGCAGGGCGGTGGCGATCACGGTGCCATCAAGGAACTCCATAAAAAACGCCCCGGCAACCAACAGAGCAGCAGGCGACAGTCCGCGCTTGTTTTGTGCCTGGAGAGGCTCACTCATTTTTGTTTTACCCTATCAAAATAATCTGCAATTTTTCTAATATAAGTTTTTAGCTAAGTAACGGATTTGTTTCAGATAATAGATCTTAATCGCGGTTTGCTGAAAAATTAAACGTGACGCATGTCTCGTTTTGGTTGATTTTTGTGATGAATGTCATACTATGTGTCAAAAGACAATAACACCTGCGTAACAAAATCGGAGCATCACAATGAAACAACGCATGCGCAAAATCCTCAAAAGCATGTTCGAGAACTATTGCAAAACTTTCAAAGACGTACCGCCAGGCGCTATGTTCTGATAAAAAACCTGCCACGGCAGGTTTTTTTATGTCTGCAAGGAGCGCGCTTCGTTCCTTTCGGGTACCATAGTACCCCTAAATGTTAAGGAGCGTATATGTCCCAGAACCTGACTGCTGATGAAGAACTGGTATCCGACGTGGTAGCCTGCCAGTTGGTTATTAAGCAAATTCTTGATGTCATCGATGTCATCGCCCCCGTCGAAGTGCGTGAGAAAATGTCCACTCAACTGAAATCTATTGATTTTGCTGGGCACCCATCCGCTGATCCGGTCACGCTGCGCGCGATCCAAAAAGCTATTGCCCTGATTGAGCTGAAGTTTACTCCGCAGGGTGAAGCACACTGATTGATACGGGTTATGCAACCGGCAGGTTTATGCTGCCGGTTGTCGCTTGGGAAGGGATTAATGCACCTGGTGATTCACCACGTTCAGCAGATGCTGATCGGTTTGTTGCATACACAGCCCCGCTTTATTGGCGTTGCGTACTTCCTCAAGAATGGCCTGCAATAAAACGCCATCCTGCTGTTGCTCTTCTTCAAGATTGGTCAGGAAGTTCAGCGTGCTGTCGTCGCGCAGAACCTTTGCCTGCTCGGCCAACTCAGAAAGCGTAGTGCTGCGCTGGTTGTACTCTTCAATGGTCTTCAGGAAGAGCTCTTCGAGTGATGCACACTGTTCTTCGTGTGGCTCGATGGCTTTCACAACCGGATAGCCGCCAGATTTCTTCATGTAATCAAATACCCGCATCATTTGGGTGACGCTGGTTTGCGCCTGCGCGCGAAGGAAAGTCGCGGTGCCGTTGAGGCGTTGTTCAGAACACCACTCGCTCAGACGGAGATAGAGATTAGATGCGTAAAACTCAAGGTTCATTTGAGTATTCAGTTTTTGAACCATTCCTGGGACTGCCATACCAATATCCTTATTTCCTGGAAGGGACAACTCACGTTAACAGGCGGATTTTTACTTTAAATTGATACGCTACAATGAAGCAGCCTGAATTAATTTACGTTTAAATCACGCTATTTACGCGTCAGAGAACAATAACAGAATGTAATATTCAACGACCTCTGAATGTGACCGATGTACGATTCCTGACTCGGCTCGAAAAATAATACCGCGCACTCCAGCCTAAGAAAACTCTTAAGTTTGTTCATTTACTTTTTGTTACAACTATATTCCAGAAAAGGATTATCTCTACGCGCGTGACCGTAATGAATTATTACAGTTGTATGATTTATATAGTGAATATATTACCTGTCAGTTTTGTTTGTGATCGCATTAACATTTTTTGGCGGGATCGCAAAAAACCACTTCACTGTTTGTCAGGCATTACGTACTCTTCACATAATAAAATGAAACAGTGGTTTATTTTTGTTTGGTTTTTGGGTAAACAATCACTTCAATAACCATGAAATTGTTTTAGATCATTTTTGCCAATATGAGGTCGATCGGTTCACGCGCAATT
Source organism: Pseudocitrobacter faecalis (assembly GCA_003315335.1). GTDB lineage: Bacteria > Pseudomonadota > Gammaproteobacteria > Enterobacterales > Enterobacteriaceae > Pseudocitrobacter > Pseudocitrobacter faecalis. Next base: position 687,133 of record QNRL01000001.1, on the reverse strand, counting down.
ATTTGGCAAATCCCCGCTTACGATAAAACAGGAGTTATCATGAAACAGGTTGCCGTGCTGTTAGCACCCGGATTCGAAGAAGGTGAAGCGATTGTCACAATTGATATTCTGCGTCGTTTACATATTCACGTTGAACTGGTGTCCTGCGCTGAATCTCGTGCGGTGGTGAGCTACCACGATATTCCGATGGTAGCAGATGCGACACTTGCAGAACGTAGGGATAAAATCTACGACGCCGTGGTTCTGCCGGGTGGGCCGCAGGGCAGTGTCAATCTGGCTGCGAATAAAGATGTCGTGAAATTTGTCGCCGCGCATGATGAGGCGGGGAAATATCTCTGCCCGATTTGTTCAGCTGCTGCTCGCGTGCTGGCAGGTAATGGTTTGCTTAAAGGGCGCCGCTATGTCTGTTCCGGCGACTTATGGCAGGATATTACTGATGGCGTGTATATCGACGCCCCGGTCGTGGAAGAGGGGAATCTTATCAGCGGTAAAGGTTTTGGTCATGTATTTGATTTTGCCTTTACTGTGGCGGCGCGCTTATTAGGTGACGAAGCGCCAGTACGCGAACATGCAGACCACATTTACTATTCGTGGTAACCCCTGAACAAGGATGAGTTAGCTAACAATATAGATTATCATGCTATTACCGGGGCGAATTGTCAGACAATTCCCCCTTTCTGTATGTCATTTTCTGCTAAATCCATGCATGCAACTACTGTAATTCTGCGGTGTGATGCGGCTCTCTTATGGATAAATATTTTCCCGCTATTAATGTGCTAACAACCGTAATGCCGTTAACGAAACGGCTAATACGTTGTTTTATGTCCTAATTAAAATTTTAAACCGATTATTTCCCTACAAATAAAAGCACTAAGGCTGGAGTATACCATGCACAAATTCACTAAAGCGCTGGCCGCCATCGGCCTGGCAGCGGTTATGTCACAATCAGCTATGGCGGAAAACCTGAAGCTCGGTTTTCTGGTGAAGCAGCCGGAAGAGCCGTGGTTCCAGACCGAATGGAAGTTTGCTGACAAAGCCGGTAAAGATCTGGGTTTTGACGTTATTAAAATTGCCGTGCCCGACGGCGAGAAAACCCTGAACGCCATCGATAGCCTGGCGGCTAACGGCGCGAAAGGGTTTGTTATCTGCACGCCGGATCCGAAACTGGGCTCGGCGATTATGGCGAAGGCCCGCGGTTACGACATGAAAGTGATCACCGTCGATGACCAGTTCGTTAACGCTAAGGGCAAGCCGATGGATACCGTTCCGCTGGTGATGATGGCGGCCAGCGAAATCGGCGCGCGTCAAGGGCAGGAGCTCTATAAAGAGATGCAAAAACGGGGCTGGGACGTGAAAGAGACCGCCGTGATGGCGATCACTGCCAACGAGCTGGATACCGCGCGTCGCCGTACCACCGGCTCGCTGGAGGCACTGAAAGCCGCGGGCTTCCCGGAAAAACAGATTTATCAGGTTCCAACCAAATCGAATGATATTCCCGGCGCGTTTGATGCCGGTAACTCCATGTTAGTTCAGCATCCAGGCGTGAAACACTGGCTGATTGTCGGCATGAACGATAACACCGTTCTGGGCGGCGTGCGCGCGACGGAAGGCCAGGGCTTTAAAGCGGCAGACGTCATCGGTATCGGCATTAACGGTGTGGATGCGGTGAACGAACTGTCGAAGGCGCAGGCCACGGGCTTCTATGGTTCTCTGCTGCCAAGTCCGGACATTCACGGCTATAAAACCAGCGAAATGCTCTACAACTGGGTTGAAAAGGGCGTTGAGCCGCCGAAATTTACCGCAGTCACCGATGTGGTACTGATTACCCGCGATAACTTTAAAGAAGAGTTGGCGAAAAAAGGTCTCTAAGTCGTGACGCCTTCCCCCCGACCAGCGTGTCGGGGGAGAAGTGACCCTGCAATTCAGGAGTGGTTATGCAACAGTCAACCCCTTATCTCTCGTTTCGCGGCATTTCCAAAACCTTCCCGGGCGTGAAAGCATTATCCGATATCAGCTTCGACTGCTATGCCGGACAGGTACACGCGCTGATGGGTGAAAACGGTGCCGGGAAATCTACGCTGCTCAAGATCCTAAGCGGCAACTATGCGCCGACGGCGGGCACCCTAACGCTGCGTGGGCAGGATGTCGCCTTTGCTGATACCACCGCCGCGCTGAATGCTGGCGTGGCGATTATCTATCAGGAACTGCATCTGGTGCCGGAAATGACCGTCGCGGAAAACATCTATCTCGGTCAGTTGCCCAGCAAAGGCGGCATTGTGAACCGCTCGCTGCTGAACTACGAAGCCGGGCTGCAATTACAGCATCTGGGGCTCGATATCGACCCCGATACGCCGCTGAAGTACCTTTCAATCGGGCAGTGGCAGATGGTGGAAATTGCTAAAGCACTGGCGCGTAACGCCAAAGTCATCGCCTTCGATGAACCGACCAGCTCACTCTCTGCACGCGAAATCGAAAATCTGTTCCGCGTGATCCGTGAGCTACGCAACGAAGGCCGCGTGATCATCTATGTGTCTCATCGCATGGAGGAAATTTTTGCCCTGAGCGACGCTATCACCGTTTTTAAAGACGGGCGTTATGTCTGCACCTTCAGCGATATGGAAAAAGTGAACCACGACAGCCTGGTGCAGGCGATGGTTGGGCGTGATATTGGCGATATTTATGGCTGGCAGCCACGCGAACACGGCGCGGAACGCCTGCGGCTGGAAAAGGTAAAGGCGCCAGGCGTGCGAACACCCATTTCCCTCACGGTACGCAGCGGCGAAATCGTTGGCCTGTTTGGTCTGGTTGGGGCCGGGCGCAGCGAACTGATGAAGGGGTTGTTTGGCGGCAACAAAATATCCAGCGGTCAGGTCTATATCGATGGCGCAGCGGTCACCATTGATAAGCCCGCCCATGCCATTCGTGCAGGCATGATGCTGTGCCCGGAAGATCGCAAAGCCGAAGGGATTATTCCGGTTCACTCCGTACGCGACAACATCAACATCAGCGCGCGCCGCAACAATATTCACGCCGGGTGCCTCATCAACAAGGGTTGGGAAGCGCGCAACGCGGATCATCATATTCAATCTTTGAATATTAAAACGCCGGGTGCTGAGCAACTGATTATGAATCTCTCCGGCGGTAACCAGCAGAAGGCGATTCTGGGGCGTTGGCTGTCGGAAGAGATGAAAGTCATTCTGCTTGATGAGCCCACGCGTGGCATCGATGTGGGGGCGAAGCACGAAATTTATAACGTCATTTACGCCCTGGCGGCATCCGGCGTAGCGGTACTGTTCGCCTCGAGCGACCTGCCAGAAGTGCTGGGCGTTGCGGATCGTATCGTGGTGATGCGCGAAGGTGAAATTGCCGGTGAACTGCTGCATGGCAGCGCGAATGAACAGCAGGCGTTAAGCCTCGCTATGCCTAAAGTGAGTCAGGCCGTCGCCTGAGAAAGGAGTTTATGATGTCTTCTGTAACGACTTCCGGCGCACGCCGACCATCACTCAGCTTTGGCCGTATCTGGGATCAATACGGCATGCTGGTTGTCTTCGCGGTACTGTTTATCGGCTGCGCGATTTTTGTGCCGAACTTCGCCTCCTTTGTCAACATGAAGGGGCTGGGGCTGGCGATATCCATGTCCGGGATGGTCGCCTGTGGAATGCTGTTCTGTCTGGCTTCCGGCGATTTTGACCTCTCCGTCGCCTCAGTGATTGCCTGCGCTGGCGTCACCACTGCGGTGGTGATCAACCTGACAGAGAGTTTGTGGATTGGCGTCTTCGCCGGGCTGATGCTGGGCGTGCTGAGCGGTCTGGTCAACGGTTTTGTTATTGCCAGACTGAAAATCAACGCGCTGATCACCACGCTTGCCACCATGCAGATTGTGCGTGGCCTTGCCTATATCATCTCTGATGGTAAAGCGGTAGGGATTGAAGATGAGCGTTTCTTTGAACTTGGGTATGCCAACTGGCTCGGTTTACCAGCACCAATCTGGCTAACTGTCGCCTGTTTAATCATTTTCGGATTATTACTGAATAAGACCACTTTTGGGCGCAATACCCTGGCGATTGGTGGGAACGAAGAGGCTGCGCGTCTGGCGGGTGTTCCCGTGGTTCGCACCAAAATTATCATCTTTATTCTTTCAGGCCTGGTGTCGGCGGCCGCGGGGATTATTCTGGCCTCGCGCATGACCAGCGGACAGCCGATGACCTCTATCGGTTATGAGCTGATCGTCATCTCAGCCTGCGTGCTGGGCGGCGTGTCGCTAAAAGGCGGTATCGGAAAAATCTCCTACGTCGTGGCCGGGATCCTGATTCTGGGAACAGTGGAAAACGCCATGAACCTGCTGAATATTTCGCCATTCTCGCAGTATGTGGTTCGCGGTTTGATTTTGCTGGCGGCGGTCATTTTCGACCGTTATAAACAAAAAGCGAAACGGGCCGTTTAAAAAACGGACTCAATTTTTAAGTGTATGTACTGACAACGCCGGTGGCTAATCCCCCCGGCGTTTTCATTTGAAAATGGCGAGCCGTGTCACACTGTCTATACTTAAGTTGCTAACTTTTTGATAACACATTACTGAATCATTCACTGATAAGGAGGAACCCAGGGTGGCTGACCTGATATCTGTACCCCCTGCACCAACTGAAAATGTCGCTTTTTTCTTTGACCTTGATGGCACTCTCGCTGGGATCCAACTGCATCCCGATCATGTTGCTATACCCGAGCCCGTTCGCGATGCGTTGTCACGGTTATCGCAGGCGCATGACGGTGCAGTAGCGTTGATTTCAGGGCGCTCAATGGTAGAGCTTGACAGGCTCGCCAGTCCGTATCGCTTTCCTCTGGCGGGCGTTCACGGGGCGGAACGCCGCGATATCAACGGGAAAACGCATATCGTTGCGCTCGATGATGAAACGGCACGACGCGTGGAACGACGACTGAGTGAGGCGCTGGCGTTATTGCCAGGGGCGGAGCTCGAAGCCAAGGGCATGGCGTTTGCGCTGCATTATCGTCAGGCACCGCAGCATCAGGCGGCGATCGTGACGCTGGCGCAGGAGATGGTCACGCAGTTTCCCGAACTGGCGCTTCAGCCGGGCAAGTGTGTGGTGGAAATTAAACCCAGAGGCATTAACAAAGGTGCGGCAATTGAGGCCTTTATGCAGGAAGCACCGTTTCGCGGCAAGATGCCCGTGTTTATTGGCGATGATTTAACGGATGAGGCGGGCTTTGCCGTCGTAAACAGACTGGGTGGGTTATCAATTAAAGTGGGGATGGGGGACACACAGGCGAAGTCACGTTTGCCTGATGTGGGGGCCGTTCACCAATGGTTGCAAAACGCGGCTGAAAATCAAAAACAAAACGCGCTTACTAACAGGAGAGATGGCTATGAGTCGCTTAGTCGTAGTATCTAACCGTATTGCAGTTCCGGATGACAAAAAGGCCAGCGCCGGTGGGTTGGCCGTGGGGATTATGGGCGCATTGAAGTCGAAGGGCGGGCTCTGGTTTGGCTGGAATGGAGAAATCGGTGATGAAAATGCCCCGCTTCAGAAAGTGACACAGGGCAACATCAGTTGGGCTTCATTTACGCTGAACGAGCAGGATCACGAACATTATTACAATCAATTTTCCAATGCTGTGCTGTGGCCTGCGTTTCACTATCGACTGGATTTAGTGACTTTCCAGCGTGAATGCTGGGACGGATACCTTAGAGTAAACAGTAAACTGGCAGATAAACTGCTGCCGTTGCTGCAAGACGATGATGACATCTGGGTTCACGATTACCATCTGCTGCCTTTCGCCAGCGAACTGCGTAAGCGTAACGTGAATAACCGTATCGGATTCTTCCTGCACATTCCTTTTCCGACGCCGGAAATTTTCAATGCGCTACCGCCGCACGCTGAACTGCTGGAACAACTTTGCGATTATGATCTCCTGGGGTTCCAGACGGAAAACGACAGACTGGCGTTCCTCGATTGCGTCAGTGCGCAAACGCGTCTTACCACGCGCAGTAAAACGCACACGGCCTGGGGAAAAACCTTCCGCACGGAAGTTTATCCGATTGGGATTGAACCAGAAGAAATCGCCAAACAAGCGCGAGGGCCATTGCCGCCGAAACTCGCGCAGTTGAAAGCCGAGCTGAAAAACGTCAAAAACATCTTCTCGGTCGAGCGACTGGATTACTCCAAAGGCCTGCCGGAACGTTTTCAGGCCTATGAAGCGCTGCTGGAAAAATTTCCACAGCATCATGGCAAAATTCGTTACACCCAGATTGCGCCGACATCGCGTGGCGATGTGCAGGCTTATCAGGATATTCGTCATCAACTGGAAACGGCGGCAGGACGGATTAATGGGCAGTACGGCCAGCTTGGCTGGACGCCGCTCTATTACCTGAATCAGCATTTTGACCGTAAATTACTGATGAAAGTTTTCCGTTACTCCGATGTTGGCCTGGTCACGCCGCTGCGAGACGGAATGAATTTGGTGGCCAAAGAGTTTGTTGCCGCGCAGGATCCGGAAAACCCCGGCGTACTGGTGCTCTCGCAATTTGCCGGAGCCGCCAATGAACTGACGTCTGCGCTGATTGTGAATCCATACGATCGCGACGAAGTGGCAACGGCGCTGGACAGAGCGTTGAATATGCCGCTCGCCGAGCGTATCTCACGCCATGCGGAAATGCTGGAGATCATCACGCGTAATGATATTCATCACTGGCAGGCGCAGTTTATGAGCGATCTGAAGCGCATCACGCCACGTAGCGAAGAGAGTCAGATGGAGAGTAAAGTGGCGGCGTTCCCAAAGCTGGCATAAGGAAAGAATGACGCCGGAACTGACAAAACCGGCGTCGCATAAGGAGTGTTACAACGTCACAAGCAAAACGTCGGCACAACTGCTGCCGACGATATTCTTCGCTGAGCAGGTGGCTCGAGAGAAAAAGCTTTGATTGTGGTTACCGCAGATAACCAAATCGACCTGATAGTGCTGGCACCAGGATTTAATACTTTCGCACAATTCACCGCTGGCAATTTGGGTTTTCCAGATCGGGTAGTCGGCTTGTTCAACCAGCGTATCAAGAAACTGTTGGGTCTCCTCCTGCATCAACTCACGCAGATTCTCCATCATCGGCGCTGCCAGCTGGTTATACATTTCCGGATCGGTTGAAAACGTGATCAGACTGACGCGGGCATTGTGTGGGCGCGCAATCGAAACCGCCTTGCGTAACAGGGCGTGACTTTCTGGGGTAGGCGCAACCGCCACTAACAGGTGAGAGTAAGGCATCAAACCTCCTTGCAGGACACTTCACTAACCATATTTAAGCTCATACTCTTTTTGCGGCCTGACTGCAAGGGTAGTTTCAAATGTAACTGTGAGCGACTTCAATATATGCATTAATTATTCTTAAGTCCGGAATAGTGCAAAAAGCGGTCATGTTGCAAATTCTAATGTGTATGTAACCGCTTTCGGTAAGTAACAATAATCAATTAACAATTAGATATAGGTGATTAACAAATTGTGAATGATTTACCTTAAGGATTATATGAATTTAAATTTTATTTAATTGTATGAATTTTAAATATAAATTTATATTCTTCGGTGCTAAGTCCTTTATCGGCGCTTCTGTCAATCCTCTGTTCACTATCGTTCCCCTCTTAACGCGTCACCGTTCCTTCTTCTGAATGAATATTCGTCCCTGAAGAATAGAAAAAAGAGTTATTTGGATAATAAATGATCAATTAACAACGTAATCTGATGGATTGAGTGTTAACATTCAGGTATGTTATGTGACATAAATCACATAATTCCTAAATTTACCCTAAGGTCAGATTGTATGTGTCATAGCTGGCGGGTAAAGTTGCGTGGATTTAGGAAAATTCTTAGTCATTTGTAAGAAATGTTTAAAATTGTTGCTTTATAACCTAAAGCGAACTTGCCGATATGTCTGTCATCATCGGCTATGCATTTCGGCTTTTTCTTTTTTTATCGGGATTTCCCGACGACATCACGGGGTGTGCGGTCTAACCGCATTAAAACAATAGTTGGTTATTCGGGATGGGGAAAATGTATACATCCGAGTTGCTAAAACATATCTATGACATCAATTTGTCCTATCTACTCCTTGCGCAACGCCTTATCGGTCAGGATAAAGCGTCAGCCATGTTTCGCCTGGGCATAAACGAAGAGATGGCCACAACGCTCGGTGACCTGACGCTTCCGCAGATGGTGAAACTGGCGGAAACCAATCAACTGGTTTGCCAGTTCCGCTTCGACAGTCATCAAACGATCACCCAGCTCACACAGGATTCCCGGGTCGACGACCTGCAACAGATCCACACCGGCATTCTTCTTTCTACGCGTTTACTGAACGACGCCAGCCAGACCGCTGATTCCGGCCGTAAGAAAAGGGCCTGAGCATGAGCGAAAAAAGTATTGTCCAGGAAGCCCGCGATATTCAGCTTGCGATGGAGCTAATTACGCTGGGCGCGCGTTTACAGATGCTGGAAAGTGAAACGCAGCTAAGCCGTGGTCGCCTGATTAAACTCTATAAAGAGCTGCGCGGTAGCCCGCCGCCGAAAGGGATGCTGCCGTTTTCCACGGACTGGTTTATGACGTGGGAGCAGAATATCCACTCTTCCATGTTCTGCAATGCCTGGCAATTTCTTCTCAGCACCGGGTTATGCTCGGGCGTTGATGCCGTTATTAAGGCATATCGACTCTACCTGGAACAGTGTCCCGCTCAGGATGAAGCCCCGCTTCTGGCGCTGACTCGCGCGTGGACGCTGGTGCGTTTCGTTGAGAGCGGTATGCTGGAACTGTCGCACTGCAACAGTTGCGGCGGTAATTTTATCACTCACGCACATCAACCGGCGGGCAGCTTTGTTTGCAGTCTGTGCCAGCCGCCATCCCGCGCCGTAAAAAGACGTAAACTTTCCGACAACGCTGCCGATAGTAATCCACAACTGCTGGATGAACAGATAGAGCAAGCTGTTTAGCCTGAACGGTGTGGCAAACACTCCAGCAGCGGGGCCCGTGACCGCTGCTTTTTTTTGCCTGTCGTTCGGCGACGCTTTTATCTGTCCTTCAGCCTGGTCAACAGTGGAAGGATGAAACGTGCTTATCTTAATCGGTTACCTGGTCGTCATCGGGACAGTATTCGGCGGTTATGCCATGACCGGCGGGCACCTTGGGGCACTGTATCAACCCGCTGAGTTGATTATTATCGGTGGCGCCGGCGTTGGTGCGTTTATCGTCGGTAACAACGGGAAAGCGATAAAGGGCACACTTAAAGCCCTGCCGCTACTTTTTCGCCGCTCGAAATATACCAAAACCATGTATATGGACCTGCTGGCGCTGCTCTATCGCCTGATGGCCAAATCGCGCCAGCAAGGGATGTTCTCCCTTGAGCGCGACATTGAAAACCCGCGCGAAAGTGAAATCTTCGCCAGCTATCCGCGTATTCTGGCTGACAGCGTCATGCTGGATTTTATCGTCGATTATCTGCGACTCATCATTAGCGGCAATATGAACACCTTCGAAATTGAAGCGCTGATGGATGAGGAAATTGAAACCTTTGAAAGCGAAAGCGAAGTTCCTGCCAACAGCCTGGCACTGGTAGGCGACTCGTTACCGGCGTTTGGCATTGTGGCGGCGGTGATGGGGGTTGTTCACGCCCTGGGTTCGGCGGATCGCCCGGCGGCAGAGCTGGGGGCATTGATCGCCCACGCGATGGTCGGTACGTTCCTGGGTATTCTTCTGGCGTATGGTTTTGTCTCGCCGCTGGCCAGCGTGCTCAGACAAAAAAGCGCGGAAACCACCAAAATGATGCAGTGCGTCAAAATTACGCTGCTCTCGAATCTCAATGGTTACGCGCCACCGATCGCGGTCGAATTTGGTCGTAAAACGCTCTACACCAGCGAGCGTCCGTCGTTTGTTGAACTGGAAGAACATGTTCGGGCGGTGCGTAATCCGACGGCGCAGCAAACCACGACCGAGGACGCATGAAAAATCAGCCGCACCCGATTGTCGTTGTCAAAAGACGCAAAGCCAAATCGCATGGCGGAGGTGGCCACGGATCGTGGAAGATTGCCTACGCCGATTTCATGACCGCCATGATGGCCTTCTTTCTGGTGATGTGGTTGATTTCCATCTCCAGCCCCAAAGAGCTGATTCAAATTGCCGAATACTTCCGTACACCGCTGGCGACGGCAGTGACTGGCGGCCCGCGAATGTCGAACAGTGACAGTCCCATTCCCGGCGGCGGGGATGACGTCACGCAGCAGCAGGGCGAAGTCAATAAACAGCCCAACATGGATGAACTGAAAAAGCGGATGGAAACCAACCGCCTGAAGCGGATCCGCGGCGAGCTGGACCAGTTGATCGAAGCCGATCCCAAACTGAAAGCGCTGCGCCCGCACCTGAAGATCGATCTCGTTCAGGAGGGATTACGCATTCAGATTATCGACAGCCAGAACCGGCCGATGTTTAAAACTGGCAGCGCCGAAGTGGAGCCGTATATGCGCGATATCCTGCGCGGTATCGCCCCGGTGCTGAATGAAATTCCCAATAAAATCAGTCTCTCCGGCCATACGGACGATTATCCCTATGCGGGCGGCGAGCGCGGATACAGCAACTGGGAACTTTCGGCGGATCGCGCCAACGCTTCCCGGCGCGAGCTGGTGATTGGCGGGTTGAGTGAAGGCAAAGTGCTGCGTGTGGTGGGGATGGCAAATACCATGCGCCTCGCAAGCCATGGTGGCGACGACGCTATCAACCGCCGGATCAGTTTGCTGGTGCTCAACAACCAGGCCGAGCAGGCGATTCTCCACGAGAACGCGCAAAGCCAGAATGAACCGATAAGTGCATTACCGTCGCCACAGGCGACACAAAGCCCAACACCGCCACAACCCGATCAGAGGTGATTGCGTGAGCATGGATATCAGCGATTTTTATCAGACTTTCTTTGATGAAGCCGACGAACTGTTGGCCGATATGGAGCAGCACCTGCTGGATCTGGTTCCGTCCGATCCCGACACCGAACAGATGAACGCCATCTTTCGGGCGGCGCACTCCATCAAAGGAGGTGCAGGCACCTTCGGCTTTTCTGTATTGCAGGAAACCACCCATTTAATGGAGAACCTGCTCGACGACGCGCGTCGGGGGGAATTGCCGCTCAATACCGACATTATCAACCTGTTTTTGGAAACCAAAGATATTATGCAGGAACAGCTCGACGCCTATAAAAGCTCACAGGAGCCGGATGCCGCCAGTTTTGAATACATCTGCCAGGCGCTGCGTCAGCTGGCGCTGGAAGCCAAAGGCGAGAGCGCGCCGCCAGCCACCCGGCTGACCGTGGTCGAAAAAGCGGTTCCACCGCAGGGAACATTACGGATCACACTTTCACGCCTGAAACCGGGCGAGCCAGAGATGTTGCGCGAAGAGTTGGGCAACCTTGCCACGCTCAGCGATGTCACCATGAGCGTCGATAGTCTGAGCGCGATCCTTGAAGGCGATGTGAATCAGGACGATATCGTGGCGGTGCTCTGCTTTGTTATCGAGGCGGATCAGATAACGTTCAATAGTGAGCCTGCGCAAGAGCCTGAACAGAGTAAACCCGTCGCCACACCAACGCTGGTGCCTGTTGCCGCTGCGCGCACGGAACGTGAAAAACCGGCGCGTGCCAGTGAATCCACCAGTATTCGCGTCGCGGTGGAGAAGGTGGATCAGCTTATCAATCTGGTGGGGGAACTGGTTATCACTCAGTCAATGCTGGCGCAACGCTCGACGGAACTCGACCCGGTGCAGCATGGCGATCTCATCACCAGCATGGGCCAGTTACAGCGCAATGCCCGTGACCTGCAGGAATCGGTGATGTCTATTCGCATGATGCCGATGGAGTATGTGTTTAGCCGCTTCCCGCGTCTGGTACGCGACCTGGCGAGCAAGCTCGGTAAACAGGTTGAGCTTACGTTACAGGGCAGTTCGACGGAACTCGACAAAAGTCTTATCGAACGGATTATCGACCCGCTGACGCATCTGGTGCGTAACAGCCTGGATCACGGGATTGAACTGCCGGAAACGCGCATCGCCGCGGGGAAATCAGAGGTCGGCAATCTTATCCTTTCGGCGGAGCATCAGGGTGGCAATATCTGTATCGAGGTCACCGACGATGGTGCGGGTCTGAACCGCGAACGCATCCTGGCGAAAGCGCTTTCGCAGGGGCTGGCGGTTCACGACAACATGACCGATGACGAAGTGGGCATGCTGATCTTTGCACCAGGATTCTCAACCGCCGAGCAGGTGACGGACGTTTCCGGACGCGGTGTTGGCATGGATGTGGTGAAACGTAATATTCAGGAAATGGGCGGCCACGTCGAGATTCAATCGAAACAGGGCACAGGCACCACCATTCGTATTTTATTGCCACTGACGCTGGCAATCCTCGACGGCATGTCCGTGAAGGTGTGTGACGAAGTTTTTATTTTGCCACTCAATGCGGTGATGGAATCGCTCCAGCCGCGTGATGAAGATTTGCATCCGCTGGCGGGCGGGGAGCGCGTGCTGGAAGTGCGCGGTGAATATCTGCCGCTGGTGGAATTGTGGAAAGTGTTTGATGTGCAGGGGGCCAAAACCGAAGCCACCCAGGGCATTGTGGTGATTTTGCAAAGTGCCGGGCGTCGTTATGCGCTGCTGGTCGATCAACTGATTGGTCAGCATCAGGTGGTGGTGAAAAACCTGGAAAGTAACTATCGCAAAGTGCCGGGCATTTCTGCTGCCACCATTCTCGGAGACGGTAGCGTGGCGCTGATTGTGGATGTCGCGGCCCTGCAAAGTCTTAATCGTGAAAAACGTCTGGCGCATGTCGCCGCCTGAATAAAGAAGGAAATAATATGACCGGTATGAACAGCGTAGCAAAACTGGCGGGCGAGCCCTCGGGCCAGGAGTTTTTGGTTTTCACCCTTGGTGACGAAGAGTACGGCATCGATATTCTGAAGGTGCAGGAAATTCGCGGTTACGATCAGGTGACCCGTATCGCCAATACCCCCGCGTTTATTAAAGGCGTAACCAATTTACGCGGCGTGATTGTGCCGATCGTCGATCTGCGTGTGAAATTCAGCCAGCAGGACGTGGAGTACAACGACAATACGGTGGTGATTGTGCTGAATCTCGGCCAGCGGGTGGTGGGCATTGTGGTGGACGGTGTGTCTGATGTGCTGTCGCTTGCGGCGGATCAAATTCGTCCCGCGCCGGAATTTGCCGTGACGCTATCGACGGAATACCTGACCGGGCTTGGCGCGTTGGGCGACCGCATGCTGATTCTGGTGAATATTGAGAAATTGTTGAGTAGCGATGAGATGGCGCTGCTGGACAGTACGGCGACGCAAGCAGCGTAAAAAATGCCGGATAGGTGTGGTTTGTGCATTGCCGGATGCGCTCCGCTTATCCGGCCTACGGGTTGGGTGCGGTTTGTGCATTGCCGGATGCGCTTCGCTTATCCGGCCTACGGGTTGGGTGCGGTTTGTGCATTGCCGGATGCGCTCCGCTTATCCGGCCTACGGGTTGGGTGCGGTTTGTGCATTGCCGGATGCGCTCCGCTTATCCGGCCTACGGGTTGGGTGCGGTTTGTGCGATGCCGGATGCGCTTCGCTTATCCGGCCTACGGGTTGGGTGCGGTTTGTAGGCCGGATAAGCGAAGCGCATCCGGCAATCTTACAGCCCGCACATTGTCAGATGCGTTAAGCCTGCACTTCCTGCTGTTCCACTTCTTGCGCTTCGCCTTCGCTCAGCATCCCTTCATTTTGTGACAGCATCGCCGCCGCAACGCCGTTACCCAGCACGTTAATCGCGGAACGCCCCATATCCAGGAAGTGGTCAATTCCCATCAGCAGCAGGATCCCGGCTACCGGAATGTTAAAGCTCGGAATGGTGGCGGCCAGCACCACCAGTGCGGAGCGGGGTACCCCGGCAATACCTTTTGACGCCAGCATCAGCGTCAGCATCAACACGGTAATTTCAGAGAAACTCAGATGAATATTGTAGGCCTGGGCGATAAACATGGATGCAAACGAGCAGTACACCATCGAACCGACCAGATTGAAGGAGTAACCGATAGGCAGAACAAAAGAAACAATATTCGGCGAGCAACCAAATTTCGCCAGTTGTTCCAGCGTTTTTGGATACGCCGCTTCAGAGCTGCTGGTGGTGAAGGCAACCAACACCGGATCTTTAAGCATATTGACCAGGCGGAAAATCTCTTTTTTCAGCACCATGTAGCCAACGCCTATCAATACCAGGCAGGTGAGAAGAATCGCCAGATAATAACCGCCAATGAAAGAAGCGTAATTCAGCAGAATGCCAAGACCTTCTTTGGCAATAACCGAAGAGATGGCGGCGAAAATGGCCAGCGGAGCCACATACATCACATAGCCCGTCACCTTCAACATAATATGTGAAACCACGTCCAGCGCAGCAACCAGCGGCGCGTTGAATTTCTGCCCCAACGATGCACCGCCAATGCCGAAGAACATGGAGAAGACCACGATTTGCAGGATCTCGTTATCGGCCATTGCCCCTGCGATACTGGTTGGAATGGTGTGCGCCAGGAAGGCTTTCAGCGACATACCACTGGTGGCGAGCCCCGTTTCAATCGTACCGGTTGGGACAGCCAGGTTCATGCCGCTACCCGGCTGTTCCAGGGTGACAATAAACAGCCCCACCAGGATGGACAGCACGGATGAGGTGATAAACCACACCATGGCTTTCCCGCCAACGCGACCAATCGTCGACGTTTCTCCCAGACGCATAATGCCCACGGTCAGCGTACTGAACACTAACGGCGCAATAACCATTTTAATGAGTCGCAGGAAGATATCGGTGAGGAGGGTGATGTTATCAGACCATGCGGTGATGGAGTCTGCTGATGCGTAGGAATGGATCATTGCGCCGGTGAGTATCCCCGCCAGCATGAAAATCACGATAAATACCGTGAGTTTATTTGCGTTTGCCACTTAAAATTTCCCCGTCATATAACGAATAATTAACATGATGATCAATGATTTTTTATTATGTAATTCCATTAATTCATTCGTAGTATAAATTGAATTAAAGCGGACATATTTACAACTATTTTTTAGGGTTTATCGGAAACGTTGTAATTTTGCGCATTCGTGCGGAGGATTACTTTTTCTCTGCTTAAAGTTTCACTTCTCCTTGCCGATAACAGCGATATCACGTCATCGAGAAGGTGTTGTATGTTAAACCGTATCCGCGTTGTCACCCTGCTGATGTTGGTGCTGGTCGTATTCGCACTTTTGCAACTGCTCTCCGGGGGATTACTCTTTTCATCGCTTTCGCAAAACCAGCATAGTTTTGTGCTCTCTAACACCTTGCGTACCCAACAGGCCGAACTGACGGATGCCTGGGATCTCATGCTGCAAACGCGTATCAACCTCAGTCGCTCATCGGCGCGCATGATGATGGATACCAGCAACCTTCAAAGCAGCGCCAAAACCGATTTACTGAAGAATGCCAAATCGACGCTGGCGCAGGCTCAGGCGCATATCACGCGATTTAATCAGGCGGCGGTTGACCCGGAAATGGCTCAGGTCAGCCAGCGCGTTGCGCAACAAACGCAGGCCTATTTCGCGGCCTTACAGGAGCTGATTGGTTTCCTGGAGCAGGGGAATATGGACGCCTATTTTGCCCAACCTACGCAGGGTAAGCAGAACGCCATGGGTGAGGCGATGGGCGTGTACCGCGCGCAGAGTGAGTCTCTTTATCAGCAGGCCTTTACAACCAGCAGCCACGATTATCAGTTTGCCCGTTGGCAACTGATGATACTGGCGCTGGTACTGGCCGCGGTGCTGCTGGCCGTGTGGTTTGGCATTCGCCGTATTTTGCTGACGCCGCTTAATCATGTCATGACCCACATCCGCCATATCGCCAACGGTGACCTGACGCCCGAACTGGTGCTGAAAGGACGCAATGAACTGACCCAACTGGCGGATACCGTGAACCACATGCAGCACGCGTTAATTGACACGGTTACCCGTGTTCGCGAGGGCACCGATGCCATTTACAGCGGCACCAGCGAAATCGCTGCCGGGAATAACGATCTCTCTTCACGTACAGAACAGCAATCCGCCTCACTGGAAGAGACGGCAGCCAGCATGGAACAGCTCACCGCGACGGTAAAACAGAACGCAGATAACGCGCGTCAGGCATCACGTCTGGCGCAAAGCGCATCGGAAACGGCGCGTCGCGGCGGCAACGTGGTGGATGATGTGGTGAGCACCATGCACGACATCGCCAGTAGCTCGCAGAAAATCGCTGACATCACCAGCGTCATCGATGGCATTGCTTTCCAGACCAATATTCTGGCGCTGAACGCCGCCGTGGAAGCCGCGCGAGCCGGTGAGCAGGGGAGAGGGTTCGCCGTGGTCGCCGGGGAAGTGCGAAATCTGGCCAGCCGCAGTGCCCAGGCGGCAAAAGAGATTAAAGCGCTGATCGACGATTCCGTCGAGCGGGTTGATGCGGGTTCCCGGCTGGTGGAAAGCGCCGGGGAAACCATGCATGAGATTGTCAATGCCGTCACCCGTGTGACTGACATTATGGGCGAAATTTCTTCAGCCTCTGATGAACAGAGCCGCGGGATAGATCAGGTCGCGCTGGCGGTGACTGAAATGGACAAAGTGACACAACAAAACGCCGCGCTGGTTGAAGAATCAGCAGCCGCGGCGGCTGCGCTCGAAGAGCAGGCAGGCAAGCTGAGCGAAGCGGTTAGCGCGTTTCGTCTGGCGTCGTCCACGCGCGCGCTCGTCTCGCCAAAAACAGCGTCAGCCCCTGTCGTTCAGCCATCGGTCTCGCGGTCAGAAGAAAACTGGGAAACCTTTTAATTTGAGTCAGGCGCGATTGCCTGCGTAACAGGAGTGGTGATGTTTACTCGTATTCGCATTTCGACCACGTTGTTTTTGATATTGATACTTTGCGGCCTGTTACAGATTGGCAGCAACGGCCTCTCTTTCTGGGCCTTTCGCGACGGGCAACAAAACCTTGAGCAAATTGAACACAGTGGCCAGCAGCTTAGTTCGCTGATGGCGGCGCGAGCCGCACTGTTGCAGACCAGCCAGGTGTTGAATCGCACGGGCACGCTGACTGCGCTTGGCTATCCGCTTGATGAAATCAAAGCCGGGATGGTGGACGCGCGCCAGGCGCTCAAACAGGCCGACAGCGAATTTGCTGCTTTTAAGTCGATTGAACAACGCTCTACCGAATCGCGCCAGTTGGGCGAGCGGACAGAAGCCAGCTTCAACGCCTGGCGTAACGGCCTTGAGCATCAGGCCACCTGGCTCGAAACCAATCAGCTTGCCGATTTCCTTGGCTCGCCGGTGCAAAAAATGCAGGCCAGATTTGATGCGGATTACCAGGGCTGGCAGCGCCACATCGACGCGTACATTGATGATGCGCGAGCGGAAAGCCAGCGAGATTATCAGCGTTCACAGCTGATGTTTCTCTCCATGGTGGTGCTGGCGGTGCTGATCACCGCGGGTTCTCTGCTGTGGTCGCGGCGCATGATTGTGTCGCCGTTAAAGATTGTCAGCGATCATTTTGACAGCATTGCCAAAGGTGACCTTGCTCGCCCAATTGCGGTGTACGGAAAAAACGAAATCAGCGCGATTTTTGCCGGGCTGAAGGCGATGCAGGATGCGTTGCGCAACACCGTCAGTCAGGTTCGTCAAAGTAGCTACGCCATGCATACGGGCATTTCCGAAATTGCCGCAGGCAATAACGATCTCTCATCGCGTACCGAACAGCAGGCGGCATCACTGGCGGAAACGGCGGCCAGCATGGAACAGCTTACCGCGACTGTCGGGCAGAACGCTGATAACGCGCGTCAGGCATCCCTCCTTGCCAGCAACGCGGCGCATACCGCGCGGCAGGGGGGCGATCAGGCATTAAACGTCGCCCATACCATGCAAAGCATTGCCACCAGTTCACAGAAGATTGGCGACATCATCAGCGTGATTGATGGCATCGCCTTCCAGACCAACATTCTGGCGCTTAACGCGGCGGTAGAGGCGGCACGCGCGGGTGAACAGGGGCGCGGGTTTGCGGTGGTGGCGGGTGAGGTGCGCAACCTGGCAAGCCGCAGCGCCCAGGCGGCGAAAGAGATCAAAGTATTGATTGAAGAGTCGGTGGCCCGCGTGCAGGAAGGATCTGCTCTGGTGGATACTGCCGCCAAAACGATGGGCGAAATTGTTCACTCGGTTACCCAGGTCAACGACATCATGGGCGAAATTGCCTCGGCGTCGGATGAGCAGCGTCGCGGCATTGAACAGGTAGCGCTTGCCGTCAGCCAGATGGATCAGGTGACGCAGCAAAACGCCGCGCTGGTGGAAGAAGGTGCCGCTGCAACGGAACAATTAACCGGGCAGGCCGATACGCTCACTTCCCTGGTATCCGTATTTAAGATTGAAGAACTGACTCCTGTTTCTCCTGAGCGAGTTGTGCCGAACGCACAGCCTGCGGTTTCCTGAACGTAATGAAAGAAGGCGCTATGACATCACTTCCCTCGTCGTTAACTACATCGATGACGCAGCGTCTCGAACTCTCCGACGCGCAGTTTCGTCGGATAAGCCAATTGATCCACCAGCGCGCGGGTATTGTGCTGGCGGATCATAAGCGCGATATGGTTTACAACCGCCTGGTGCGGCGTTTACGCACGCTTGGGCTGGATGACTTTGGTCACTATTTATCGTTGCTGGAAGGGAATACCGAAAGCACCGAATGGCAGGCGTTTATTAACTCCCTGACCACCAACCTTACGGCCTTCTTTCGTGAGGCGCACCATTTCCCGACGCTTGCGGAGCATGCCGCAAAACGGCGTGGCGAATATCGTGTCTGGAGCGCCGCGGCTTCTACCGGCGAGGAACCTTATTCCATCGCTATGACGCTCGCCCAGACGCTCGGCAACGCGCCAGGACGATGGAGGGTGTATGCCAGTGATATTGATACAGAAGTCCTTAATAAAGCGCAGGCTGGTATCTACCGACAGGAAGAGCTGAAAACCCTGACGCAACAGCAGCTACAAAACTGGTTCATGCGCGGCACTGGCCCGCATGCCGGGCTGGTAAAGGTGCGCCCGGAACTGAGCAATTTTGTTGATTTTTCCAGCGTCAATTTGCTGGAAAGGCATTACAACGTACCGGGGCCATTCGATGCGATTTTCTGTCGTAACGTAATGATCTATTTCGATAAAGCGACCCAGCAGGCAATCCTCCGCCGCTTTATTCCGCTGCTGAAACCGGGCGGATTACTGTTTGCCGGGCATTCGGAGAACTTCAGCCACCTCGTGCATGAATTCAGCCTGCGGGGGCAAACGGTTTACGCGCTGGGTAAGGAAAACGGATGAGTAAAATCAGGGTGCTGTCGGTGGATGATTCCGCATTGATGCGGCAAATCATGACCGAGATTATCAACAGCCACAGCGATATGGAAATGGTTGCCACTGCGCCAGACCCGCTGGTGGCGCGCGATCTGATCAAAAAATTTAACCCCGATGTCCTGACGCTTGACGTCGAGATGCCACGCATGGATGGACTCGACTTTCTTGAGAAGCTGATGCGCCTGCGTCCGATGCCGGTGGTGATGGTTTCCTCACTGACGGGGAAAGGATCGGAAGTGACGCTGCGTGCGCTGGAGCTGGGGGCGGTGGATTTTGTCACCAAACCGCAGTTGGGTATTCGCGAAGGGATGCTGGCCTACAGCGAAATGATTGCCGACAAAGTGCGCGCGGCAGCGCGGGCGCAGATTTCCGCGCATAAAACGTTAATCGCGCCGGCGACCTTAAAAAGTGGCCCCTTGCTGAGCTCGGAAAAGCTGATTGCGATTGGCGCATCGACTGGCGGAACAGAGGCCATTCGGCACGTGTTGCAGCCGCTGCCGGTGACCAGCCCGGCGTTGTTGATTACCCAACATATGCCGCCAGGATTTACGCGATCGTTTGCCGATCGACTCAATAAGCTATGCCAGATTGGTGTGAAAGAAGCGGAAGACGGCGAACGCGTCCTGCCTGGACACGCCTATATTGCCCCCGGCGATCGCCATCTTGAACTGGCGCGTAGCGGGGCGAACTATCAAATCAAAATTCACGATGGGCCGGCGGTAAATCGCCATCGCCCGTCGGTGGATGTGTTGTTTCATTCTGTCGCTCAGCATGCGGGGCGTAATGCCGTTGGCGTCATCCTTACCGGGATGGGCAACGACGGGGCGGCAGGAATGCGGGCGATGCACCAGGCGGGTGCCTGGACCATCGCCCAGAACGAGGCCAGTTGTGTGGTGTTCGGCATGCCGCGCGAAGCCATCAATATGGGTGGCGTCAGCGAAGTGGTCGATCTCAGTCAGATAAGCCAGCAAATGCTGGCGAAAATCAGTGCCGGACAGGCAATACGTATATAACAGGAGAGAAGTGAATGGCGGATAAAGAGCTTAAGTTTTTGGTTGTGGATGACTTTTCCACCATGCGCCGCATTGTGCGTAACCTGCTAAAGGAGCTGGGATTTAATAATGTTGAAGAAGCGGAAGACGGTGTTGATGCGCTGAATAAACTGCAGGCGGGCGGCTTTGGCTTCGTGATTTCTGACTGGAACATGCCGAATATGGACGGACTGGAGCTGCTGAAAACCATTCGTAGCGATGGTGCAATGGCCGCGATGCCGGTGCTGATGGTGACCGCAGAAGCTAAAAAAGAGAACATCATTGCCGCCGCACAGGCCGGTGCCAGCGGCTATGTGGTGAAGCCGTTTACCGCCGCGACGCTTGAAGAGAAGCTGAATAAGATTTTCGAGAAGCTGGGTATGTGAGGAGATGACGATGATACACCCCCCCATTAAGCCCGATGACGAACACTCTGCTGCTGATATCATTGCGCGTATCGGCAGCCTGACCCGCATGCTGCGCGACAGCCTGCGTGAACTGGGGCTTGATCAAGCGATAGCTGAAGCGGCGGAAGCGATCCCTGATGCGCGCGATCGTCTGGACTACGTGGTGCAAATGACTGCGCAGGCCGCCGAACGCGCGCTGAACAGCGTCGAGGCATCGCAGCCGCACCAGGATACGCTTGAGAAAAACGCTAACGCCCTGAGTACGCGCTGGGATGCCTGGTTTGAAAACCCCATCGCGCTATCGGACGCGCGTGAGCTGGTCACTGACACGCGCCAGTATCTGCGAGACGTACCAGAGCACACCCGTTTTACCAATGCCCAACTGCTGGAAATTATGATGGCTCAAGATTTCCAGGATCTCACCGGTCAGGTTATCAAGCGGATGATGGATGTTATCCAGGAGATTGAGCGCCAGCTGTTAATGGTGCTGCTGGAAAACATGCCGGAACCGGCGTCACGCACTAAGCGTGAAAACGAAAGCCTGCTCAATGGCCCACAGGTGGACACCTCGAAAGCGGGTGTGGTCGCAAGCCAGGATCAGGTTGATGATTTGCTGGACAGTCTAGGATTCTGATTGATGCCGGGGGCTCTGGCCGTTATACCTTTACGTATCTGCTGGCGTAATCCCTGCGGCGTAAACGGGGGAGTTCCCCCCGTTTTACGCCGCTTTTCCTCCGATTGTTCTTTCCCTCTCGCGTAATAATGACCGTGGATGAGTCTGTGAGAGCCACTGCGTGTCAGAAGAAAACGACGACAAAACAGAAGACCCCACACCCCAACGGTTAGAAAAGGCCCGGGAAGAGGGGCAAATTCCGCGTTCCCGCGAATTAACCTCGCTGTTGATCCTGCTGGTGGGCGTTTGCGTCATCTGGCTTGGCGGGGAATCGCTCGCCCGGCGGTTAGCCAGCTTGCTCTCCTCCGGCCTGCGTTTTGATCATTCGATTATCAACGATCCTAATCTGATTCTGGGGCAGATAATCCTGCTACTTAAAGAGGCAATGCTGGCGCTGATGCCGCTGATTGTTGGCGTGGTGGTGGTGGCGCTGGTGGCTCCGGTGATGCTCGGCGGGCTGGTGTTCAGCACTAAATCGCTGGCGTTCAAACTCGACAAACTTAACCCGTTGCCGGGGATTAAGCGCATGTTCTCGGCGCAAACGGCGGCGGAACTGATGAAAGCGGTGATGAAATCGCTGCTGATGGGCAGCATGGCCGGGCTGTTCTTGTGGCTGCACTGGCCGGACATGATGCGGCTTATCAGTGAATCACCGCTGGTGGCGATGGGCAACGCGCTGAATATGGTCGGTTTTTGTGCCCTGCTGGTGGTGCTGGCGATTATCCCGATGGTGGGATTTGACGTCTTCTGGCAGATCTACAGCCACCTTAAAAAGCTGCGCATGTCGCGCCAGGACATTCGCGATGAATTTAAGCAGAGCGAAGGCGACCCGCACGTGAAGGGGCGCATTCGCCAGATGCAGCGCGCAGCGGCGCGTCGGCGAATGATGGCGGACGTCCCGAAGGCGGATGTCATCGTTAATAACCCGACGCACTATTCGGTTGCGTTGCAGTACGACGAAAACAAAATGAGCGCCCCGCGCGTGGTGGCAAAAGGTGCCGGGCTGGTGGCGCTGCGTATTCGTGAACTGGGCGAAGAAAACCGCGTACCGATGTTAGAAGCCCCACCGCTGGCACGTGCGCTCTATCGTCACGCGGAAGTGGGGCAGCAAATTCCCGGTCAGCTGTATGCCGCCGTGGCGGAAGTGCTGGCCTGGGTCTGGCAGCTAAAACGTTGGCGTCTGGCGGGCGGAACGCCGCCGAAAATACCTGATAACCTGCCGGTGCCCGAGGCGCTGGATTTTTTGAATGAGAAGGACTCTGATGGCTAATCTGGCTGCAATGCTGCGTCTGCCCGACAATTTTAAATCGACCCAGTGGCAGGTTCTCGCCGGGCCGGTGTTGATCCTGCTGATTTTGTCGATGATGGTGCTGCCGCTGCCCGCATTCGTTCTCGACCTGCTGTTTACCTTCAACATCGCGCTGTCGATTATGGTGCTGCTGGTGGCAATGTTCACCCAGCGGACGCTGGAGTTTGCCGCCTTCCCAACCATTCTTCTCTTTACCACGCTGCTGCGTCTGGCGCTCAACGTGGCATCAACACGTATCATCCTGATGGAAGGGCATACTGGCGGCGCGGCGGCGGGGAAAGTCGTGGAAGCCTTCGGCCACTTCCTAGTCGGTGGTAACTTTGCTATCGGTATCGTGGTGTTCATCATTCTGGTGATTATCAACTTTATGGTGATCACCAAAGGTGCCGGGCGTATTGCCGAAGTGGGGGCGCGCTTTGTGCTGGACGGCATGCCCGGCAAACAGATGGCGATTGACGCGGATCTCAACGCTGGGATCATCGGCGAAGAAGAGGCTAAAAAGCGCCGTAGCGAAGTGACGCAGGAGGCCGATTTTTACGGCTCGATGGACGGTGCAAGTAAGTTTGTGCGCGGCGATGCTATCGCCGGGATCCTGATCATGGTCATTAATATTATCGGTGGCCTGCTGGTGGGGGTTTTACAGCACGGGCTGCCGATGGGCAAAGCGGCGGAATCCTACACCCTGCTGACAATCGGTGATGGCCTTGTGGCGCAGATCCCGGCGCTGGTTATCTCTACCGCAGCGGGCGTGATTGTGACCCGCGTCAGCACCGAGCAGGATGTGGGCCAGCAGATGGTCGGCCAGCTGTTCAGCAACCCGCGCGTGATGATGCTCAGTGCCGCGGTGTTAGGCTTGCTTGGTCTGGTGCCCGGGATGCCAAACTTTGTCTTCCTGCTGTTTACTGCTGCATTGCTCGGGCTCGCCTGGTGGCTGCGTGGACGCGAAATGAAAGCCCCGGAACCGGCACCGCAAACCAAACCCGTGGAGAACACGCAGGCGGTCGAGGCTACCTGGAATGATGTACAGCTGGAAGACACGCTGGGTATGGAGGTGGGCTATCGCCTGATCCCGATGGTGGATTTCCAGCAGGACGGCGAACTGCTGGGGCGTATTCGCAGCATTCGTAAAAAATTCGCCCAGGAAATGGGCTTCCTGCCGCCGGTGGTGCACATCCGCGACAATATGGATCTGCCGCCTGCGCGCTATCGCATTTTGCTTAAAGGTGTTGAGATTGGCAGCGGTGAGGCTTATCCGGGGCGCTGGCTGGCGATTAATCCCGGCACGGCGGCAGGTACGCTGCCCGGCGAGGTGACGGTCGATCCCGCATTCGGGCTGGCAGCGATTTGGATTGAGAATGCATTAAAAGAGCAGGCGCAAATTCAGGGCTTTACAGTGGTAGAGGCCAGTACCGTGGTCGCCACACATCTTAACCATTTGATAAGCCAGCACTCTGCGGAGCTGTTTGGGCGTCAGGAAGCACAGCAACTGCTGGATCGCGTCACCCAGGAGATGCCAAAACTGACGGAAGATCTGGTACCGGGCGTGGTCACGCTCACCACGCTGCACAAGGTGCTGCAGAATCTGCTTGATGAAAAAGTGCCGATTCGCGATATGCGCACCATTCTGGAGACGCTGGCGGAACACGCGCCGGTGCAGCACGATCCGAATGAGCTGACGGCGGTGGTGCGCGTAGCGCTGGGGCGGGCTATCACTCAGCGCTGGTTCCCTGGCAGCGATGAAGTGCAGGTGATTGGCCTGGATGTGCCGCTGGAACGTCTGTTGCTGCAGGCATTACAGAGCGGCGGCGGCCTGGAGCCGGGGCTGGCGGATAGATTACTGGCGCAAACCCAGGAGGCGCTGGCGCGTCAGGAGATGCTCGGCGCACCGCCGGTGCTGCTGGTGAATCATGCATTGCGTCCGCTGTTGTCGCGCTTCTTACGCCGCAGCCTGCCGCAGCTGGTGGTGCTCTCAAGTCTGGAACTCTCGGACAACCGTAATATCCGCATGACCGCGACGATTGGTGGTAAATGATGATGAAGTCGCTGCTGTTATTGTGTTTGCCCCTCACCGTTCACGCAGCGGGAGAGGGGGCCTGGCAGGCCAGCCGCGCGGGAATGACGCTGAACTATCGCGGTGAAGCGGCATCCTCTCTACCGCTGAGTGCGACTCAGCCTGTCGCGGGCAAAATGACGCTGGTCGCGTGGCGCTATGAGCTTATCGGGCCAACGCCTGCTGGTTTACAAACGCGCCTGTGCTCATCAACGCGCTGTGTCGAGCTGGACGGTCAGAGTGGAACGACACACGCGTTCAATAGCGTGACTGCAATGGAATCACTGCGCTTTATCTGGCAAGTGCCCGGAGGCGGTAGGTTGATTCCGCCACTGAAAATTCGTCGTTACGAGGTGATTGTGAATTATCGCTAGTTGTGCTTTCTTTCGCCATCTGCCTCGCCAATCTGTAGCGCGTCTCGCATTTCTGGTCCCTTCTTTTGATTGAAAAGAAACGTTGTTTTATAAATCAGTGAAGCACGTGCCACCACTCTTTGCATTTTTGCCAGTGAATGGATTCCGCTGGCAATAATGGAAAGGTATCAAGCTTTGCATGATTTTACTGTAGCCGTGTCAGTCCTCCCTTTGCATGTCAGGGGGGCTTTTAAAAAGCACAGGATCCACGGCGATGAAAACACGAAAAATTGGATTAGCTAACTACCTTGCCTACGGGTCAGGGGATTTTCTCGGCGCAGGCACCACTGCGTTAACGGCAGCCTGGCTGCTCTATTTCTACACCACCTTTTGCGGCTTGACGCCGATTGAAGCCACGTTCATTTTTGCGACGGCACGCGTGCTTGATGCCGTTGTCAGTCCGCTGATGGGCTTCTTAACCGATAACTTTGGCTCGACCTGGCTTGGAAAACGCTTTGGTCGTCGTAAGTTCTTTATTCTGCTCGGCATTCCCTGCGTCTTCAGCTACTCCTTCATGTGGGTCGGCGATATGGGATTCTGGTATTACCTGCTGACGTATCTGATCTTCGATATTGTCTACACCATGATTCTGGTGCCGTATGAAACGCTGGTGCCGGAAATGACCGACGACTTCAAACAGAAAACCAAGTTCTCCGGCGCGCGTATTTCTATGGCGCAGATGTCGGCGATTCTGGCCTCTTTCCTGCCGGGTATTCTGCTGACCACCTTCGGCAAAGACAACGCCATCTCCTTCTTCTACGCAAGTCTGGTCTTCTCGGTGCTGTGCGCGATGATGCTGACATTTGTCTGGTTCTTTACCTGGGAGCGCCCGCGTGAAGAGTGGACGGAAGCTGCGCTGCGTGCGGAAGAGGAGAAAAAACACCTGACGTTTGCGCAGAGCATGAGCCGGTTGATCACCGAACTGACCTCTACGCTGCGGATAAAAATTTTCCGCCAGCACCTGGGCATGTACCTCGGTGGCTATATCGCGCAGGACGTTTTTAACGCGGTGTTTACCTACTACGTCGTCTTTGTGCTGATGCAGGAAGCCTCCGTGGCCTCTAATCTGCTGGGCACCATGGCTATCTTCCAGTTTATTGCGGTTATCGCCATGATCCCGCTGTGCATCCGCTTCGGGCCTGCGCCGTCTTACCGCATGGTGGTGGTGCTGTTTGGTCTGGGTTCACTCTCTTACGCGATGCTTTATTACGCGGGTATGAGCGACGTCTATTCTCTGTTGCTGCTGATCTCAGCGATTGCCGGGTTGGGACGCGGTGGTATCAACTATGTGCCGTGGAACACTTATACCTACATTTCTGACGTTGATGAAGTAATTACCGGCCAGCGCCGTGAAGGGATCTTCGCGGGCATCATGACGCTGACGCGTAAAGCATCTCAGGCGGGCGCGGTAATGCTGGTGGGTATCATCATGCAGATGTCGGGTTTCGTCTCCGGGCAAAAAGTTCAGCCGCCGGAAGTGAGCCACACCATCCTGATGATCTTAAGCTTCGGCACCATTCTGGTATTGGCCTGTGGCTTTCTTGTCTCCCTGCGTTTCAAACTGAATCTGAAAACGCACAGCGTGCTGCGTGAAGAGACGGCGAAAATGCGTGAGTCTGGCCGCACGATGCCGGAAAGCATCACTCCGGATGCTCGCGCTACGGTCGAAATGCTGGCAGGGATGCCCTATGAATCCCTGTGGGGCAACAACAATATTGGTTATTTGAATCGTAACAAGCCTGCTGCGCCATCGCTTAAGCAGGGTGTCACATTGAATTCGACTTATCACAGAGGTTAATGGATATGAAAGTTTGGCCGGTAAAACACAGCGCGTTATTACGTCAACCTGAGCGTTTTATCTCCCGGGAAGAACTGAAGGCTTTGATCCAGACGGTGACCAACAATCTGGTCAACATTAAGGATGAAACCGGTCAGTTCCTGCTGCGCCTCGACGATGGCCGCGTGATTGATACCAAAGGTTGGGCAGGTTGGGAGTGGACGCACGGCGTCGGTCTGTACGGTATTCATCAATACTTCCAGCAGACCGGCGATGTGGCGATGCGTGACATCATCGACAACTGGTTCGCCGATCGCTTTGCCGAGGGGGCAACCACCAAAAACGTCAACACTATGGCACCGTTCCTGACGCTGGCGTATCGCTATGAAGAGACCGGTAACCCGGCGTATCTGCCGTGGCTCGATAGCTGGGCTGAGTGGGCGATGAACGAAATGCCGCGCACCAATCACGGCGGCATGCAGCACATTACGCTGGCGGAGGAAAACCATCAACAGATGTGGGATGACACGCTGATGATGACCGTACTGCCGCTGGCGAAAATTGGTAAATTGCTCAATCGACCGGAATATGTTGAAGAGGCGGTCTATCAGTTCCTGCTGCATGTACAGAATCTGATGGACCGGGAGACGGGGCTCTGGTTCCATGGCTGGACTTACGAAGGTCAGCATAACTTCGCCAACGCCCGCTGGGCGCGCGGCAATAGCTGGCTGACGATTGTGATCCCTGACTTCCTGGAACTGGTGGATTTGCCGGAAAACAACGCCGTGCGTCGTTATCTGGTGCAGGTGCTGAATGCGCAGATTGAGGCGCTGGCGAAATGCCAGGACGAAAGCGGGCTGTGGCACACGCTGCTCGACGATCCGAACTCTTATCTGGAGGCGTCTGCAACGGCGGGGTTTGCCTACGGGATCCTCAAAGCCGTGCGTAAGCGCTACGTGGGGGCAGAGTATGCGGACGTGGCGGAAAAAGCGATTAAAGGGATTGTGAAACACATTTCACCGGAAGGGGAATTGTTGCAAACCTCATTTGGCACCGGGATGGGTTCAAATCTCGATTTCTATCGCGAGATCCCGCTGACCTCTATGCCGTATGGGCAGGCGATGGCGATTTTGTGTCTGACGGAGTATCTGCGCAAGTATTTTTGATGGTCTTGGGGATATGCTTTTGTGTATCCCCATAGCTAGCAAGTGCTATTATCAAAGATAAGCGCAATTTGAGTTTTTTCCTCCTGGTAAGGCTGCTCTTTTGATTTTTCCTGCTTTTTACTAATCAACAAATTCCAGGTATTTTCTGTATCAGATTCTATAAAACTATAGATGATATTATCCTTACTGAAAACGTAGCCCCGGAAATTATTGATAGTTCCGGTGGTCAGAGTTGTTGCTGGGCCGGTAATATCAAGGTTTTTAATTTTGTTAAATAAATGATAGTGAATGTTTTTGCAATCTAAGCCGCATGGTGAGCATTTTATGTCAAGGATAACAAGGAACTCATCGTTCTCAAATACACGAGAGTACTGATTGGCAGCATATGAAGAAAATGAAATAATTGAAAAAATAATCAGTGTATATATATTCATATTTTTCGGTATACCCCTTCAAAAAACACATCCATTTCACTTGTCCGCCGATTAATTAATCCTTGCATTATTTTTCCTTGAGAGTAACGAAATGAAAGCCAGGATGTACGGAGATTTTTTGTACGCAACCCATTAATTATTTCCAGTACAGTGGATTTTTTAAACCCCTGTATACCTATGTTGAAAGCCATCATTACTAATGCATCAAACTCATTTTGTGTTAGATCAACACGGACATTAGTTCTAACCGTCTGGATATATTTATATAGGTCATTTTCAAAGATTATACTAGCTGTTGAATGACTAATTCCATTTTTGAATTTTTCGAATTCATCTTGATCTTTTATTAAATGGCCATAGCCTATAGTCGCCCCAGGACAATATTTTTCAGTCAGTCGACTGGTTTGGTCGTCATAGGGGAGGGTTCGTAACTGTTCGTATGATTGCATCAATTAAAGGCATCGGTTGCTGGGTTGCATAAATCTCGGTGATGATAACCTTATACATTGGTAGCGACTATATCTTCCATTTGCCCGGAAGGTATTTATCTCATTTTTAATTAACATTCTTTAATTGATGTTGATTATTATTTTGTAATTACATTTTAATCTATTTCAAGGGAAAGAAGAAGCTATGTGTATCACATGCTGATGGTCGGTCTAGCATGAATAAAGCAGGATGGTATTTAGTTTTTGTCACAGAGGAAATAAGCCCCGACGATGTGCAGTTTGTCGGGGCTTACGTTAATTACATCCGTTCTACCGTCTCAATACCCAACGTATCCAGACCGGTTTTCAGCGTTTTCGCCGTCAGCAACGCCAGTTTCAGACGGCTGTTACGAATAGATTCGCTTTCAGCAGTCAGGATCGGGCAGTGCTCGTAGAAGCCAGAGAACAGACCTGCCAGGTCGTACAGGTAGGCACACATGACGTGCGGTGTACCTTCACGCGCGACCACATTGAGGGTTTCTTCGAACTGCAGAAGGCGTGCGGCCAGCTGGGCTTCACGATCTTCTTTAATCTCAACCGTTGCGTTCAGCAGCTCGCGCTCTTCCATTCCTGCTTTACGGAACACGGAAAGCACGCGAGTGTAGGCATACTGCATATACGGCGCAGTGTTCCCTTCGAACGCCAGCATGTTGTCCCAGTCGAAGATGTAATCGGTGGTACGGTTTTTAGAGAGATCCGCATATTTCACCGCGCCGATGCCGACTGCATTGGCCAGTTTTTCCAGCTCTTCAGCTGGCATATCCGGGTTCTTCTCGGCGACCAGACGACGGGCACGTTCCAGCGCTTCGTCCAGCAGATCTGCCAGTTTAACGGTACCGCCGGCGCGGGTTTTGAATGGCTTACCGTCTTTACCCAGCATCATACCGAACATGTGGTGTTCCAGCGGTACGGACTCCGGTACATAACCGGCTTTACGTACGATGGTCCATGCCTGCATCAGGTGCTGATGTTGACGGGAGTCGATGTAGTACAGCACGCGGTCGGCATGCAGGGTTTCATAACGGTATTTCGCGCAGGCGATATCGGTGGTGGTGTAGAGGTAGCCGCCATCCTTTTTCTGGATGATGACGCCCATAGGTTCACCTTCTTTGTTCTTGAACTCGTCAAGGAACACCACGGTTGCGCCTTCGCTCTCAACGGCCATGCCTTTCGCTTTGAGGTCAGCAACGACGCCCGGCAGCATTGGGTTGTAGAGGCTTTCACCCATCACGTCATCGCGGGTGAGTGTCACGTTCAGACGGTTATAGGTGATCTGGTTTTGGGTCATGGTGATATCGACCAGCTTGCGCCACATCTCGCGGAAGTATTCATCGCCGCTCTGCAGTTTCACCACGTAGCTACGCGCGCGCTCGGCAAACGCTTCGTCTTCGTCGTAGTGTTTTTTCGCATCACGATAGAAACCTTCGAGGTCAGCCAGCTCCATTTCGCCAGCGTTTTCCTGCTGCTGTTTTTCCAGCCACGCGATCAGCATGCCGAACTGGGTACCCCAGTCGCCGACGTGGTTTGCGCGGATCACTTTGTGGCCCAGCAGTTCCAGGGTACGCACCGAGGCATCACCGATAATGGTGGAGCGCAGGTGACCCACGTGCATCTCTTTCGCCACGTTAGGCGCAGAGTAGTCAACCACGATGGTTTGTGGTGCAGGCTGGGTAATGCCCAGACGATCGGAAGCCAGCGCGTTGTTGACGTGCTCGGCCAGGAAGGCCGGATCGAGGAAAATATTGATAAATCCCGGGCCTGCGATTTCAACTTTGCAGGCGACACCGGTAAGGTCGAGGTGAGACAGGACCTGCTCTGCCAGTTGTCGCGGCGCCATGCCCAGTTTTTTCGCAACCGCCATCACGCCGTTAGCCTGATAGTCGCCGAACTGTACTTTTGCTGACTGACGAACCTGTGGTTCGCAATCGGCAGGCGCGCCTGCCGCAATCAGGGCCTGGCTAACCTTTTCTGAGAGAAGAGCCTGAATATTCACCGAAATACCTTACATTGAAAGACGTGGCATCCCGTTAAGAGCCGCGTCGGGTGTGGATAAATTAAGGCGGGAGTATACTGCATTTGCCTGATGGCGTCAGCATCAGGGACGCGTTACAAACCGTCAGATGCGCCTGCACGATTAATGAATAACCACTCATGTCGCCGCCGATCTTGGTTCACCGCGAACAACAGGGTAGATTAGCGCCTTTATTGCAAACGGGAGTGGGAAAATGGCTAACTGGCAGACAATTGAAGAACTGAATGATATTTCCGCGGATCTCCCGCGTTTCGTTCAGGCGTTAACAGATCTTTCCACTCGCCTGGGATTGAATATTGCGCCGCTGGATGCTGACCATATTTCGCTTCGCTGCCATCAAAATGTCACTGCTGAGCGCTGGCGTCGTGGCCTGGAACAGTGTGGAGAACTGCTCTCGGAAAATATGATCAATGGCCGCCCCATCTGCCTGTTTAAACTGCGAGAACCTGTGTGCGTGGCGCATTGGCAATTCAGCGTGGTCGAGCTTCCCTGGCCGGGCGAAAAGCGCTATCCCCACGAGGGTTGGGAGCATATTGAAATTGTGCTGCCGGGAGAACCGGAAACCTTAAATGCCCGCGCGTTAGCGCTAATGAGCGATGAAGGGCTAAGCCAGCCGGGGATTGTTGTAAAAACCAGCTCACCGAAAGGGGAGAAGGAGCGCCTGCCCAATCCGACCCTGGCCGTGACCGACGGTAAAGTCACCCTCAAATTTCACCCCTGGACGATTGAAGCGATCGTAGCCAGCGAACAGGCAGTGTAACAATGTGAAGTGACGCGGGGTCTGGATCCGCGAACCGTGTCATGATCCGCCCGGTTTTGAGTTATGGAGAATCGAATGACAGTGCTGGAGATATGCTGTTACAGCATGGAGTGCGCGCTGAGCGCAGAAAAAAACGGTGCCGATCGCATCGAATTGTGTGCCGCGCCGCTGGAGGGCGGGCTGACGCCTTCTTATGGTGTGTTGAAATCCACGCGAGAGCAGGTGTCGATTCCGGTACATCCGATCATTCGCCCGCGCGGCGGGGATTTTTGCTACACCGACGGTGAGTTTCAGGCGATGCTCAATGATGTGCGTACCGTTCGCGAGCTGGGTTTCCCCGGCCTGGTGATTGGCGTGCTGGATGAAGACGGTCACGTTGATAGCGCGCGGATGCAGCAAATTATGGCGGCGGCGGGGCCATTAGCGGTGACTTTTCATCGCGCGTTTGATATGTGCGCAGATCCCCTGCAAGCCATTGATACGCTGGCAGAACTGGGTGTGGCACGAGTGCTGACCTCCGGGCAAAAAGCGTCAGCGGAAAAAGGTCTTGCATTAATTCGGGAACTTATTGCCCGTGCCGATGCTCCAATCATTATGGCGGGGGCAGGAGTCAGGGCCAGCAACCTTGAACTGTTTCTTGAGGTGGGCGTGAAAGAAGTTCACAGCTCTGCCGGGCAGTGGATCCCCTCGGCAATGCGTTATCGTAATCCGGGGCTCTCCATGTCAACAGACCCGGACGCGGATGAATACTCACGCTATGCTGTCGACGCCGCCGCCGTTGCGCAAATGAAGGCGATTATCGCACACCACGCCGACTAACCGATTTTTACCGCGCATCATGTCGCCCAATATGATGTTTGCTTGTACCAGGCCCCTGCCAATTCAACAGGGGCCTTTTTTTATCTCCCGGCCGGTGTAACGCTGCAATATTCGACAGTGTACATAAATGGACAAATGCACTAATATTATTCGTATATTAATAGTGATTAATGCCACGAAGTCGCAGGAGGATATATGGCAAGCGTGCACAAGCAGCATGAAAAAAGTGCAATTGATACCAGCAAAGCGCTGCTCGTGGTGTTCCGTATCCTCGATAAATGGCAATGCACCACCGATGAACAGTTAAAACTGCTGGGGGTGAGCTCACGTTCAACATTGAACAAATATAAAGAAGTGAGCGGGGGCATTCGTTTAAGTGCGGACACGCTTGAGCGGATGAGCTACATCCTCAATATTCATAAGTGCCTGCGCGTGTTGTTCACCGCGGAAGACAGTATTTATGGCTGGGTGCGTAAACCCAATAATCATCCTTTCTTCGCCGGGCGTTCGGCAATGGACGTGATGAGCGGAGGTCGGGTTGCCGACCTTTACGAAGTTGCCACACGCCTTCAGGCCTGGCGAGGGGGAATGGCTTGATTAATGACGCCCCCATCTTCACCACCTTCAAAAGCGCAACGGCGTATCGCATTATCCCCAGCCGTTATCCCACTATCGATTTATTTGAAGATGTCGCCAGTAATGATGAATTAGAAGCCGTATGGGCGGTCGAAGCCATTACCAACGAGCGGTTGCAGGAACAAGTGGGCACGTTATCAAGAGTGCCAAAAGAAGACTGGCTTGTTGGCGTCCATGGCTGTAGTTATGTTATGGCGGCGTTTACGCATGTGAACCCGGAAGGCGCACGTTTCACCACCGGGGATTTCGGCGGGTATTACTGCGCGCCGCAGCTTGATACGGCGGTGAAAGAGACGGTGTACCATCAGGAGCGTATTTTTGGTTACACCAATGAGCCGGCGCAGAAAGTTCAGATGCGAGTGCTTTACACGGAGTTTGATGCCACGCTGGTGGATATCACCCAGGAGCCTTACCTCTCATCTTCGATTTATCATGCCACTGATTACAGCCAGTCGAAGGCCTTTGCGCAGCAACAGAAGGCGCAAAATGTGGACGGCATTCACTATTGTTCCGTCCGCCATGCCGGACACAGCTGTTATGTGCTGTATCGGCCTTGTCTGGTAACGAAGATCCTTCAGACCGAGCACCTGGAATATCACTGGAACGGCAGATCGATTTCCAACATTCTCAGCATCCGGTTGTACGGGGATTAGTGGTGAGAGCAATTGTCGGATGCGGCTTCGCCTTATCCGACCTACGATGGTTTGTAGGCCTGATAAGCGCAGCGCATCAGGCGTTGCGAAGGAGTTAAGGTTTTTTGGCAATCAACACCGCGCGCAGCGGAGCCGGATAACCTTCAATCGTTTTGGTCGGATCGTTCGGGTCAAGGAAGTCGGCCAGTGACTCGGTTACCATCCACTCGGTACGACGCTGTTCTTCCGTGGACGTTACGGACATATCCACAATACGCACATCAACAAAGCCGCATTTCTCCAGCCAGTTTTTTAATGCCGGGGCAGAGGGGATGAAATAAACGTTACGCATCTGCGCGTAGCGATCGCCGGGCACCAGCACCGTATTTTCGTCACCTTCAACCACCAGCGTTTCCAGCACCAGTTCACCTTCGCTCACCAGTTGATCTTTCAACTGCCAAAGGTGTTCCAGCGGCGAGCGGCGATGATACAGCACGCCCATTGAGAACACGGTATCAAAGGCTTTCAACGCCGGAAGTTGCTCAATGCCGAGCGGCAACAGGTGCGCGCGTTGGTCATTCCCCAGCAATTTACGCACCGCTTCAAACTGGCACAGGAATAACTGCGTGGGGTCGATTCCCACCGCCAGATGCGCGCCCGCGCCAATCATGCGCCACATGTGATAACCGCTGCCGCAGCCGACGTCCAGAATGGTGCGCCCGGTCAGGTCGGAAAGATGCGGCAGTACGCGTTCCCATTTCCAGTCAGAGCGCCATTCGGTGTCAATATTCACGCCATAAAGTGAATAGGGGCCTTTGCGCCACGGCATCAGGTTGCGCATTAACGTATCAATGCGTTTGATTTGCCCGTCGCTGAGCGGCGTTTCACTCTCGGCGGTCACGCTGTGCAGCAGATCCAGTTTCCACGGGGTGATTTCGGGCAGGAACTCAACGGCGTTTGACCACTGCTTAAACAACCCGTGCTGATCGCGCTGCCAGGCGGCAATCTGCGCAGGGAGGGTTTCCAGCCAGTGGGAGAGGTGATTTTTCGCAATCAGCTGGTAAAAATTGCCGAACTCAATCATGCCGCCGCTCCCGCTTTCAATGCCACCAGTGAACCGAAGTTGAAACACTGGAACCACAATTCGCTATGTTCAAACCCGGCCTGGCTCAGACGTGCTTTATGGGTTTCGACGGAATCGGTGAGCATCACGTTTTCCAGCATGCTACGTTTCTGGCTGATCTCCAGTTCACTGTAGCCATTGGCGCGTTTGAAATCGTGGTGCATGTTGAACAACAGTTCACCGACGGTCGCATCTTCGAAGCTGAATTTTTCCGACAGCACCAGCGCGCCACCAGGATTCAACCCTTTGTAGATTTTGTTCAGTAGCGCCTGACGTTCAGCGGGTTCAAGGAATTGCAGAGTGAAGTTGAGTACCACCATCGAAGCGTTCTCAATCTCGATATCACGAATATCACCCTCAATCACCTCAACCGGCGTTGGCGCTTTATAGGCATCAATATGGCGACGGCAGCGTTCCACCATCGCCGGCGAGTTATCCACCGCGATAATCTTGCTGCTCTCATGGGCGATATTACGGCGAATGGAGAGCGTTGCCGCACCCAATGAACAGCCGAGATCGTAGACATTGGTTGCCGGCTGCACAAAGCGTTCCGCCAGCATGCCGATCATCGAGATGATATTGGAGTAGCCAGGGACGGAGCGTTGGATCATATCCGGGAAGACTTCGGCTACCCGTTCATCAAAGGTCCAGTCGCCGAGACGGGCAATTGGCGCAGAAAAAAGCGTGTCGCGGTGAGACATAACGTAAAATCCGAAAAAACGAAAACGGCGTATTGTGCGCTAACGGAGTGAGAAAACCAACTCCCACGGCAGATACCACAGATTTGCCAGTACCATAAGCAGAAGCGAAATGTACGTCGCGCTCATGCCAGAGCGACGCCAGCGGAAAAGGCGATGGTGAAAACCATAATAATGCATTAAACGACCTGCCAGCAGCAGAATTCCGCACAGGTGAACCATCCAGGTTTCCGCACCGTTCATTTCCATAAACAGCAACAGAATCACGCCGATGGGGATATATTCCACCGCGTTACCGTGAATACGAATCGCGCTCTGCAGTTCGCTAAAACCGCCGTCACCGTACGCGACGCGATATTGCATACGCAGACGAACGACGTCAAAGGAAAACTTGATCAACAACAGTGCGGCCAGTACGGCATAAAGCGCACTTACCATACAAACTCCCTTTCTCGCTGGCAGATGGCATTCACTATGATAGGTAGGATTATCAAAAAAGAGAAGATTGTTGTGGGATCGCGGGTGCAGAACCAATTTCCGGCAGGGCCGTTTGCAGGTCATGCCAGAGCGCGTCAACCAGCTCCAGCGCCTGGGCAATATCGGGTGTATGTAAAAACAGATAAGGTGTGGTGGCGGTTGTCCATTCGGGGAGTTTCTTCAACCATGCGGCAAAAAATGCCTGATTCTGCGCCATATCATCGCTACCGATAAACCGGACCATCGGATTTTGGGCAGTGACAATGGCGTGCACCGGCACTTTCGGCTTCTTACGCTGGGCGTCAACAATAGCCTCGTTGTGCGGCACGGCGGCATGCACCGGGCGACTGTCGAGAACAGTGCGATTGACGCCGCGTTCTATCAACCCGCGATTCAGTTGCTGCTCGGCGTCGCCTTTATCGAAAAACTGTGGATGGCGCACCTCTATGCCGTAGGTGAAATTTTTCGGCAGGCTATCGAGGAAAGCCCACAAAACCGGGAGATCCTGTGGGCCAAACGTGGCGGGCAACTGGAGCCAGTATTGCCCAATCCTGTCTTCCAGCGGCGACATCCGCTGGAAAAATTCTGTCGTCAGGTCACCGCAGTGGCGGAGTTTTGCTTCGTGGGAAATGGTCGCCGGAAATTTAAAACAGAAGCGAAAATCATCGCGCGTTTGCTCGCGCCAGCGGGTGACGATTTCCGCTTTCGGTAGGGCATAGAGCGTGGTATTGCCCTCGACGCAGTTAAAGTAGCGGGCGTAATCCTCCAGCCCGCTGATGCCCAGGCGTCCCCATTTGGGATGCGACCACTGCGGCAGACCGATGTAAATCATAGTGCCTGAACTATCTCCTCAGTGCTGCGCACACGGGCGATGCGCGGGAAAATATGCGTCATGCTGCCCTGGTGTTGCTCCGAACTGGCGGCGCTGCAGGCGTCTTCAGCGATGATCAGATTAAAGCCCAGTTCCCAGGCGTTGCGCGCGGTGGATTCCACGCCAATATTGGTGGAAATGCCGCACAGAATAATGGTGTCGATACCGCGACGGCGCAGCTGTAATTCCAGGTCGGTGCCATAAAATGCGCCCCACTGGCGTTTTGTCACTTCGATATCGCTCTCGTGTTTGCCAAGCGCCTGCGGATAGGCCCACCAGTTGTCTGGCAAAGCATGTGCGCCCGTCTGTGCATCAACCGGTTGTTTCAGCGCCTCAGCAAAATCAGCAGACCAGCCCACGCGCACCATCACTACCGGCGCACCGGCTGCGCGGCTCTTTTCCGCCAGTCTAGCCGCGCGGGTGACGACATCACTCGCAGAATGGGGGCCACCAGCAAAAGGCAAAATGCCTTCCTGCAGGTCAATAATCACCAGCGCGGTTTTTTTCGCATCAATATTCAACATCACGTTTCTCATCTAAACAGCCAAACAGAGCAATACCTTACGACGCCTGAGCGGTTATCAGCGGGTTCTATTTTGTTAATTTTTGTGAGTCTGCGCAATAAGCGTTCAGCAAACGTGCGTATAAAGCGCGCCGGGCTTATCGCCAGCGAGAATTTCCAGTATAATAGCCCCCTTTTTTCATCCAGTAGTGACATTCAGCTAAAGCTGCGACAGTTGTGCCTGCGGCTAAGTTAAGGGATATCTCATGCGTACAGAATATTGCGGACAGCTTCGACCGTCCCACGTTGGGCAGCAGGTGACTCTGTGTGGTTGGGTCAACCGTCGTCGTGATCTCGGTAGCCTTATCTTCATTGATATGCGTGACCGCGAAGGCATCGTGCAGGTGTTTTTCGATCCGGATCGTGCCGATGCATTAAAGCTGGCCTCCGAACTGCGTAATGAGTTCTGCATTCAGGTCACCGGCACCGTGCGTGCGCGTGACGAGAAAAACGTCAACGCCGACATGGCCACCGGTGAAATCGAAGTGCTGGCGTCTGATCTGACCATCATCAACCGTTCAGACTCACTGCCGCTGGATTCAAACCACGTTAACACCGAAGAAGCGCGTCTGAAGTACCGCTATCTCGACCTGCGTCGTCCGGAAATGGCGCAACGCCTGAAAACCCGCGCGAAAATCACCAGCTTCGTACGTCGCTTTATGGACGACCACGGTTTCCTCGATATCGAAACCCCGATGCTGACCAAAGCGACCCCGGAAGGCGCGCGCGATTACCTGGTACCGTCTCGCGTACACAAAGGTAAATT
The DNA here is from genome assembly GCA_003315335.1 of Pseudocitrobacter faecalis. Lineage (GTDB taxonomy): Bacteria > Pseudomonadota > Gammaproteobacteria > Enterobacterales > Enterobacteriaceae > Pseudocitrobacter > Pseudocitrobacter faecalis. The sequence goes on along the minus strand of QNRL01000001.1, from coordinate 648,577 downwards.
CTACGCGCTGCCGCAGTCTCCGCAGCTGTTCAAACAGTTGCTGATGATGTCCGGTTTCGACCGCTACTATCAGATTGTAAAATGCTTCCGTGACGAAGACCTGCGTGCTGACCGTCAGCCGGAGTTCACCCAGATCGACGTTGAGACCTCCTTCATGACGGCACCGCAGGTGCGTGATGTGATGGAAGCGATGGTGCGTCAGTTATGGCTGGAAATCAAAGGCGTGGATCTGGGTGATTTCCCGATCATGACCTTTGCCGAAGCTGAACGCCGTTACGGTTCCGATAAACCGGATCTGCGTAACCCGATGGAGCTGGTCGACGTGGCTGACCTGCTGAAAGACGTTGAGTTTGCAGTCTTCGCCGGCCCGGCAAACGACCCGAAAGGCCGCGTTGCTGCGCTGCGTGTACCGGGCGGTGCTGCACTGACCCGTAAGCTCATCGACGAATACGGCAATTTCGTGAAGATCTACGGCGCGAAAGGTCTGGCTTATATTAAAGTCAACGAACGTGCTAAAGGTCTTGAAGGCATCAACAGCCCGGTGGCGAAATTCCTGAATGCGGAAATCGTAGAAGCGATTCTTGAGCGCACCGGCGCACAAGATGGCGACATGATCTTCTTCGGCGCGGACAACAAAAAAGTGGTTGCCGATGCGCTGGGCGCACTGCGTCTGAAACTGGGTAAAGATCTTAACCTGACCGACGAGTCCAAATGGGCACCGCTGTGGGTTATCGACTTCCCGATGTTCGAAGACGACGGTGAAGGCGGCCTGACGGCGATGCACCACCCGTTCACCTCGCCGAAAGACATGACCGCTGACGAACTGAAAGCGGCGCCGGAAGACGCGGTAGCCAACGCGTACGACATGGTTATCAACGGCTATGAAGTGGGTGGCGGTTCCGTGCGTATCCACCGTGGCGAAATGCAGCAGACCGTATTCGGCATTCTGGGGATCAACGAACAGGAACAGCGCGAAAAATTCGGCTTCCTGCTCGACGCCCTGAAATACGGTACGCCGCCGCACGCGGGTCTGGCATTCGGTCTTGACCGTTTGACCATGCTGCTGACCGGCACCGATAACATCCGTGACGTTATCGCCTTCCCGAAAACCACGGCAGCTGCTTGTCTGATGACCGAAGCCCCAAGCTTCGCGAATCCGGCTTCTCTGGCGGAACTGAACATTCAGGTCGTGGCGAAGGAAGCAAAAGAGTCTGCGGAGAACAAGTAATATGTCATTCAAGCGTCCCGTTTCGATTCTCGTGGTGATTTATGCCGAGGACACGAAGCGGGTGCTGATGCTACAGCGGCGCGATGATCCTGATTTCTGGCAGTCGGTTACCGGCAGCGTGGAAGAGGGGGAAACCGCGTCGCAGGCCGCCGCGCGTGAAGTAAAGGAAGAGGTCTCTGTCGATATTTTCGCGGAGCGTCTGAATCTTATGGATTGTCAGCGTACGGTGGAGTTTGAAATTTTCAGTCATTTACGTCATCGCTATGCACCGGGCGTCATGCGCAATACCGAATCCTGGTTTTGCCTTGCGCTCCCTCACGAACGGGAGATCGTGTTCACTGAACATTTGACCTACCGCTGGGTTAATGCTGTGGACGCCGCGGCATTAACCAAGTCGTGGAGCAACCGGCAGGCGATTGAAGAGTTTGTAATTAACGCCGCCTGATAGGGCGCGCTTTTTGAGGAAATATTTATGGCAGGTCATAGTAAATGGGCCAACACCAAACACCGCAAAGCGGCACAGGATGCCAAGCGCGGTAAAATCTTCACCAAAATCATTCGTGAGCTGGTAACGGCTGCGCGTCTGGGCGGCGGCGATCCGGGTTCCAACCCGCGTCTGCGTGCGGCAATCGATAAAGCGCTGTCTAATAACATGACGCGTGATACCCTGAACCGTGCTATCGCACGTGGCGTGGGCGGTGATGATGATGCGAACATGGAAACCATCATTTATGAAGGTTATGGCCCTGGCGGTACTGCGGTTATGGTTGAATGTCTGTCTGACAACCGTAACCGTACCGTTGCGGAAGTGCGTCACGCATTCACCAAAACCGGTGGCAACCTGGGCACTGATGGTTCCGTTGCTTACCTGTTCAGCAAAAAAGGCGTGATCTCCTTCGAGAAAGGCGACGAAGATGCGATCATGGAAGCGGCGCTGGAAGCCGGAGCAGAAGACGTTGTGACCTTCGACGATGGCGCAATCGACGTCTACACCGCGTGGGAAGAGATGGGCGCAGTCCGTGATGCGCTGGAAGCCGCTGGCCTGAAAGCCGATGAAGCCGAAGTCTCCATGATCCCATCCACCAAAGCAGACATGGACGCAGAAACGGCGCCAAAACTGCTGCGTCTGATCGACATGCTGGAAGATTGTGATGACGTGCAGGAAGTCTACCATAACGGTGAAATCTCTGATGAGGTAGCAGCGACTCTGTAATGGAGCCGTTCACTCAACAACCGGAGGTGCGTGTTGTCGATAATTCTCGGGATTGACCCCGGCTCACGCATCACCGGTTACGGCGTCATCCGCCAGGTTGGCAGGCAGCTTACCTATCTCGGAAGCGGCTGCATTCGAACCAAAGTGGATGACCTGCCGTCCCGCCTGAAGCTTATTTACGCTGGCGTCAGCGAAATTATCACCCAGTTTCAGCCTGATTATTTTGCCATTGAGCAGGTCTTTATGGCGAAGAACGCCGACTCCGCGTTAAAGCTGGGGCAGGCGCGCGGCGTGGCGATTGTCGCGGCGGTGAATCAGGATCTCCCGGTGTTTGAGTACGCTGCCCGTCAGGTTAAGCAAACCGTCGTAGGTATCGGTAGTGCGGAAAAAAGCCAGGTGCAGCACATGGTGCGCACGTTGCTGAAACTGCCCGCGAATCCGCAGGCTGATGCCGCCGATGCGCTGGCGATTGCCATCACCCACTGCCATGTCAGCCAGAATGCGATGCAAATGAGCGAATCGCGGCTGAATCTGGCGCGTGGGCGGCTGCGTTAGTTATAGCGTCTCAGCCAGTTCTGGCTGAGACGTTTCTACCCCTTTTGCATCAATCAGCACTAAATTCGGATGATGCCACAAGCTGGCTGGCGTCACGGTTTTTCGCTCCCATGGAATTGAACCCAGAAACCAGAATTTCCAGAAGGTGAGTTTGGCGTTCGGGTTAACGGATAATAATTTACTGAATGATTCAATATCTCCGACATTTATCGATAAGGCATGTTTATAAATATCAAACACAAATTTTGAGCAAAATTGGCGGGAAGAGTCGTAATTAAAGCCAGTATGATAAAGTTTATGTAATCGGGAGGGGACTTGCTCAATAAGCGCTTTTTTTTGTGATTCGTCCAGGCCACCTTTTAGGCGTTTTATCGCAAAACGATGGCAGGCTGAACGTGCAATAAATCGGGTTAAGGTGGTCGTGGTGGAGAGTGGAACGCGGCTTTCAGCAACCAGATAGTCACTTCCATCGTGACCAATTATTATTCCGACGTGATTACACCAACACTGCGAGGCTTCTGATATTTGACTAAACAGACGTGTTCCTATTGTTGTAAAAACAATATCGCCTACTTCATATTTATCAGATTTATAAAATTCCATTGTACAAGTCCCTTATTTTCATAAACGATATAGTGAATAACACAAATTGCAATGAGCAGAAAGCCTTGTGCACGTTTTTTATAAATACATAATTTTGTTAAATGGTAATAGTAAGAAGATTTTATTTCCTGATGAATATTTTATCATCGGAGGTACAGACAATGGCGGTGGTGATGCTAGTTTCTGCTTTTTCTTCATCCCTCGCTGGATATCTATCCAGCATTTTTTTATGATACACCTTTGTATCAGAGCCATTAACGCAGGAGCGTCATGTGATAGGCAGACTCAGAGGCATCATCATTGAAAAACAACCCCCGTTAGTACTGCTGGAAACGGGCGGCGTCGGCTATGAAGTCCATATGCCGATGACCTGCTTTTATGAGCTGCCGGAAGCGGGGCAGGAAGCCATCATCTTCACCCACTTCGTGGTGCGCGAAGATGCCCAACTGCTGTACGGCTTTAACAACAAACAGGAACGTACCCTGTTTAAAGAATTGATTAAGACCAATGGCGTAGGGCCTAAACTGGCGCTGGCCATCCTCTCCGGTATGTCGGCGCAGCAGTTCGTCAATGCCGTTGAGCGCGAAGAACTTGGCGCACTGGTGAAACTGCCGGGCATTGGTAAAAAAACCGCCGAGCGTTTGATTGTCGAAATGAAAGACCGCTTCAAAGGTCTGCACGGTGACCTGTTTACCCCTGCCGCTGACCTGGTGCTCACCTCTCCGGCAAGCCCGGCGACGGATGATGCAGAGCAGGAAGCGGTTGCCGCGCTGGTGGCACTGGGCTATAAACCTCAGGAAGCCAGCCGGATGATCAGCAAAATTGCGCGTCCGGATGCCAATAGCGAAACATTGATCCGCGAAGCGTTACGCGCTGCGCTGTGAGGTAGAGGATGATTGAAGCAGACCGTCTGATTAGTGCAGAAAGCACGCTGCCGGAAGATTTAGTAGACCGCGCAATCAGGCCAAAATTACTGGAAGAGTATATTGGCCAGCCGCAGGTGCGATCGCAGATGGAAATTTTCATTCAGGCCGCGAAACTGCGTGGCGACGCGCTCGACCATCTGCTGATTTTTGGCCCACCGGGGCTGGGTAAAACCACGTTGGCTAATATTGTCGCCAATGAAATGGGCGTGAATTTGCGTACGACCTCCGGCCCGGTGCTGGAGAAAGCAGGCGATTTGGCGGCGATGCTAACGAATCTCGAACCGCATGATGTGCTGTTTATCGATGAAATCCATCGACTGTCACCCGTGGTGGAAGAGGTGCTCTATCCGGCGATGGAGGATTATCAGCTCGACATCATGATTGGCGAAGGCCCGGCGGCGCGCTCGATTAAAATTGATTTGCCGCCCTTTACACTGATTGGTGCGACTACACGGGCGGGGTCATTAACATCACCGCTGCGCGACCGTTTCGGTATTGTTCAACGTCTTGAGTTTTACCAGGTGCCTGACCTGCAACATATTGTTGGTCGTAGCGCTCGCTTTATGGGGCTTGAGATGAGCGAAGAGGGCGCGCTGGAAGTGGCGCGCCGCGCGCGTGGTACGCCGCGAATCGCCAACCGCCTGCTGCGTCGCGTTCGCGACTTCGCGGAAGTGAAGCATGATGGCACCATTTCAGCGGATATCGCCGCGCAGGCGCTGGATATGCTTAATGTCGATGCGGAAGGCTTTGATTATATGGACCGCAAGCTGCTGCTGGCGGTGATCGATAAATTCTTCGGCGGCCCGGTAGGGTTAGATAACCTGGCGGCGGCAATTGGCGAAGAGCGGGAAACCATTGAAGATGTGCTGGAGCCCTACCTGATTCAGCAGGGCTTTCTGCAACGTACGCCGCGAGGACGCATGGCGACGGTGCGCGCCTGGAATCACTTTGGCATTACGCCACCGGAAATGCCCTGAGAACCGTGTCGGATAGCGATGCTCGCGCATCTTATCCGACCTGCAAACCCGTATTCCCAGGCCGGATAAGGCGAAGCCGCAGCCGGCGTCTCAACGGCTCACTGAGCCTGCTTTTTCATCATACTGAAAATAAACAGCACTGCTGCACACAGGACGACTGACGGGCCAGCCGGTGTATCATAAAACGCCGAGAAGGTCAGGCCACCGGTAACCGCAATCATCCCTACGCCAACGGCGATACTCGCCATTTGCTCTGGCGTTCGTGCAAAACGACGCGCCGTCGCGGCAGGGATAATCAACAATGACGTGATAATCAATGCGCCGACAAACTTCATTGCCACGCCGATGGTTAACGCCGTCACCAGCATCAACAGCAGCTTCACGCGCTGAAGCTTGACGCCATCAACAAACGCCAGGTCCGGGCTGATAGTCATCGACAGCAGGTTACGCCACTGCCAGAAGAGGATTGCGAGCACTATAACGACGCCAATGGCAATGGAAATCAGATCATCCGGCGTCACCGCCAGCAAATCACCAAACAAATACGCCATTAGATCCACGCGGATATTCGACATCAGGCTGACAACCACCAGACCCAGCGACAGCGCACTGTGGGCCATAATCCCCAGCAAGGTATCGACCGCAAGGTGAGGGCGTTTTTCCAGCCATACCAGCCCGCCGGCTAAAAACAGCGTCACGGCGATAACCGCATAGAAGGGATTTACATCCAACAGTAACCCAAACGCCACACCTAATAATGACGCATGGGCGAGCGTGTCGCCGAAATAGGACATGCGGCGCCAGACCACAAACGAACCCAGCGGGCCAGCGGCGCACGCCAGCATCATCCCGGCCAGCCAGCCGGGCAGTAACAATTCAATCATGAGTGACCATTTCCCCGACGCAAAACGATACGACCCTGTAAATCGTGGCGATGGTTATGCTGATGACGGTAGATACCCAGTTGTTCTGCGCCTCGCGGGCCGAACATGGAGATAAATTCAGGGTGCATAGACACCACGTCCGGCGTGCCGGAACAGCAAATGTGATGATTCAGGCATAAAACTTCGTCAGTTTTTGCCATCACCAGATGCAGATCGTGCGAAACCATCAGCACCGCACAGTCCAGTTCCTGACGTAGCTGGTTAATCAGATCATACAGCGCGACCTGACCGTTAACGTCGACGCCCTGCGTCGGTTCATCCAGTACCAGCAATTGCGGGCTGTTGAGCAGCGCACGCGCCAGCAGAACGCGTTGCGTCTCGCCACCGGAGAGTTTCTGCATCGGGGCGTTAAGTAAATGACCGGCCTGTACACGCTTCAGCGCCGGAAGGATATCCGCTTTTTTAGTTGCCGGGTGCAGGCGTAAAAAACGCTCTACGGTTAATGGCAGTGTGGCATCAAGGTGTAATTTCTGCGGCACGTAACCGATGCGCAATTTGCTTTCGCGCTTGATCACGCCTTCATTGGGTGCTACCAGCCCTAATACCACGCGTACCAGTGTCGACTTACCCGCCCCGTTCGGTCCGAGCAACGTCAAAATGCGTCCTGGCCTGAGAGCCAGTGAAATGTCAGACAGCACGCGGCGCTGGCCGAATGAGACCGAAACATTTTCCAGTGTTACAAGATTCGTCATAGCAATTAAGGGTTGCACAAGTGAGTGAATGTTATAATATCACATTCCACTTATTCATTACGATTATCAGACGCATTATGTTACAGAAAAATACGCTTCTTTTCGCTGCTTTATCGATTGCGTTGAGCGGTGCCGCCGTTCAGCGCGCTGACGCGGCTGTTGTCGCTTCCCTCAAACCGCTTGGATTTATCGCTTCAGCTATCACCGATGGCGTCACCGAAACGCAGGTTTTACTCCCTGACGGCGCGTCTGAGCATGATTATTCGTTGCGTCCTTCAGATGTAAAACGCTTACAGAACGCGGACTTAGTCGTGTGGATTGGGCCGGAAATGGAAGCTTTCATGAATAAGTCAGCGCAAAGCATTTCCGATAAAAATAAAGTCACCGTTGCCCAGCTTGATGGTGTGAAACCGTTGCTCATGAAAGGCGGTGATGACGACGATCATGACCATGAGGGTGACCACGATCACGCAGCCCATGAGAATGAAAAAGGTGACGCACATCACCATCACGGCGATTACAACATGCATCTGTGGCTCTCGCCAGAGATAGCGCGGCTGTCAGCGGTTGCAATCCATGACAAATTAGTGGAACTTATGCCGCAGAGTCGAGCCAAACTCGACGCCAACCTGAAGGATTTTGAGGCACAATTAGCCGCAGCCGATAAAGAGGTTGGCAACGAGCTGGCACCGCTGAAAGGGAAGGGGTATTTCGTTTTTCATGACGCCTATGGCTACTATGAAAAGCAGTACGGTTTAACGCCGCTTGGCCACTTTACCGTAAACCCTGAAATCCAACCCGGTGCGCAGCGTTTACATCAAATCAGAACACAGTTGGTTGAGCAAAAAGCAACCTGCGTTTTTGCTGAGCCACAGTTCAGGCCAGCGGTCGTTGAAGCGGTGGCCCGGGGAACTTCTGTGCGTATGGGCACGTTAGATCCTCTGGGTACGAACATTCAATTGAGCAAAGAGAGTTACGCGACGTTTCTTCGTCAACTCGCGAACCAATATTCGAGCTGCCTGAAAGGAGATTAATGAGGAAGTGAATACGTGCAACAGATAGCCCGCTCTGTCGCCCTGGCGTTTAACAATTTGCCGCGACCCCACCGCGTTATGCTGGGGTCGTTGACAGTCCTGACTTTAGCGGTCGCCGTATGGCGACCATACGTTTATCACCCAACATCCAGCCCGATCGTGCGCACCATCGAGCTGGAACAGAAAGAAATCCGTTCTTTGTTGCCGGAAGCGAGCGAGCCTATCGACCAGGCTGCACAGGAAGATGAAGCTATTCCGCAGGATGAACTGGATGAAAAAACGGATAACCAGCATGAGTATGTTGTCTCCACAGGCGACACTCTCAGCAGCATCCTCAATCAGTATGGTATTGATATGGGTGATATCAGCCGTCTTGCGGCGGCGGATAAAGACCTGCGTAATATGAAAATCGGCCAGCAGCTCTCCTGGACGCTGACGGCGGATGGCGATTTACAACAGCTCACCTGGGAAATGTCCCGTCGCGAAACCCGTACCTACGACCGCGTGGCTAACGGCTTTAAAATGAGTGCCGAGACGCAGCAGGGTGAGTGGGTGAACAGTCTGCTGAAAGGCTCTGTAGGCAGCAGCTTTGTGACCAGTGCACGTAACGCAGGCCTGACCAGCACCGAAGTGAGTGCGGTCATCAAAGCGATGCAGTGGCAGATGGACTTCCGTAAACTGAAAAAAGATGACCAGTTTGCCGTGTTGATGTCGCGCGAAATGCTTGACGGTAAGCGCGAGCAGAGCCAACTGGTCGGCGTGCGCATTCGTTCTGAAGGCAAAGACTACTACGCGATCCGCTCCGAAGACGGTAAATATTACGACCGTAACGGTACCGGGCTGGCAAAAGGATTCTTACGTTTCCCGACCGCGCGTCAGTTCCGTGTCTCTTCCAACTTTAATCCGCGTCGCCTGAACCCGGTTACTGGTCGCGTTGCACCGCACCGTGGCGTCGATTTCGCTATGCCGCAAGGCACACCAGTTCTGGCCGTGGGTGACGGTGAAGTGGTGATGGCGAAGCGTAGCGGTGCTGCGGGCTACTACGTGGCGATTCGTCATGGCCGTACTTATACCACCCGTTACATGCACCTGCGTAAAATCCTCGTGAAACCTGGGCAGAAAATTAAGCGTGGCGATCGTATAGCGCTTTCCGGTAATACCGGACGTTCTACCGGCCCACACCTGCACTACGAAGTGTGGATCAACCAGCAGGCGGTGAACCCGCTGACGGCGAAACTGCCGCGTACGGAAGGTCTGACCGGCTCCGATCGTACGGATTATCTGGCGCAGGTTAAACAGGTACTTCCGCAACTGCGTTTTGATTAATTTCGCTTGATTTATAGGCAATTAAAGCCGGTGTACTCAGCGTCACCGGCTTTTTCTTTTGTGTGAAACAGAGCGCCTCGCTAAACTATCGGTAATCGTTTCGCACCAGAAGCGCTCTTCATGGAATAAGCATGGAAACAACCAAAAAGAACAGTGAATACATTCCTGAATTTGAAAAAGAGTTTCGTCATCCCAAGAACTGGGGGGCGTGGCTGGGCGTGTTCGCCTTTGCGGGTGCCGCGTGTTTACCCGCGAAAGTTCGCGACCCCTTACTGGGTACGCTTGGCCGGTTAGCCGGGCGTCTGGGTAAAAGCGCTCGTCGCCGCGCGCAAATCAACCTGCGTTACTGCTTCCCGGATAAAAGCGACGCGGAAGTCGAAGCTATCATTGATGGTATGTATACCACTGCCCCGCAGGCAATGGCGATGATGGCTGAACTGGCGATGCGCGGCCCAGAAAAAATTCTGCCGCGTGTCGACTGGCAGGGCAAAGAGATCATCGATGAGATGCACGAGAAGGGCGAGAACGTCATTTTCCTCGTGCCGCACGGCTGGGGTGTAGATATCCCGGCGATGTTGATGGCGTCACAGGGGCAGAAAATGGCCGCCATGTTCCACAATCAGGGCAACAAAGTTTTTGATTACGTGTGGAATACCGTGCGCCGTCGTTTTGGTGGCCGTCTGCATGCGCGTAATGATGGTATTAAGCCGTTTATTCAGTCGGTGCGTCAGGGCTACTGGGGATACTATCTGCCGGATCAGGATCATGGCCCGGAGCACAGCGAATTTGTCGATTTCTTCGCAACCTATAAAGCCACTCTGCCGGCGATTGGTCGTCTGATGAAGGTATGCCGTGCGCGCGTTGTCCCGCTGTTCCCGGTCTATGATGGCAAAACGCATCGTTTAACTATTCTGGTGCGCCCGCCGATGGACGATTTACTGGAAGCAGACGATCGCACTATTGCGCGCCGCATGAATGAAGAAGTGGAGATTTTTGTCGGCCCGCATCCTGAGCAGTACACGTGGATTCTGAAACTGCTGAAAACGCGCAAGCCTGGCGATATTAAGCCGTATAAACCGAGCGAGAGATATCCGGAGTAGTTTTAGACACGTAACCTATCCCGTAGGCCTGATAAGCGAAGCGCCATCAGGCAATTTACAGCCAGCTCGTTGCCAAAAAAAGGCCTCTTCCTATGAAGAGGCCTTTGTTCTGGTAAAAGATAATTTTTATTCGACGGTCAAAATACGCGTGGTGTTGGTGGAACCCACGGTATCCATCACGTCGCCCTGAGTCACAATCACCAGATCACCGGCAACCAGATAGCCTTTGTCGCGCAGCAGATTAACGGCTTCATGGGCCGCCGCAACGCCGTCGCTTTCGCTATCGAAATGAACCGGAGTCACGCCGCGATACAGCGCGGTCAGGTTCAGGGTGCGCTCATGGCGAGACATGGCGAAAATCGGCAGACCGGAGGTGATACGTGACGTCATCAGCGCGGTACGGCCAGATTCGGTCATGGTGATGATAGCGCTGACGCCTTTCAGGTGGTTTGCCGCGTACATGGCAGACATCGCAATCGCTTCTTCCACATTGTCGAACTGTACGTCCAGACGGTGCTTAGAAACGTTGATGCTGGGGATTTTTTCCGCACCCAGGCACACGCGCGCCATTGCCGCGACAGTTTCAGACGGATACTGGCCAGCTGCGGTTTCCGCAGAGAGCATCACCGCATCGGTACCATCCAGCACGGCGTTCGCCACGTCCATGACTTCCGCACGAGTTGGCATCGGGTTGGTGATCATCGATTCCATCATCTGGGTGGCGGTGATCACGGCACGGTTCAGCTGACGTGCGCGGCGAATCAATGCTTTCTGAATACCCACCAGTTCCGGGTCGCCGATTTCAACGCCCAGATCGCCACGCGCCACCATCACCACGTCGGAGGCCAGAATGATGTCATCCATCGCGTCCTGGCTGCACACGGCTTCCGCACGTTCGACTTTCGCCACAATTTTCGCATCGCAGCCTGCTTCGCGTGCCAGACGACGAGCGTAGTTCAGATCTTCGCCACAGCGCGGGAAGGAGACCGCAAGATAGTCGACCGCGATTTTTGCCGCTGTGACGATATCTGCTTTGTCTTTGTCTGTCAGGGCTTCGGCAGAGAGACCACCGCCCAGTTTGTTGATACCTTTGTTATTGGAAAGCGGGCCGCCCACGGTTACTTCGGTGAACACTTTCATGCCCTGAACTTCCAGCACTTTCAGCTGCACGCGACCATCGTCGAGCAGCAGAATGTCGCCCGGAACCACGTCCGCAGGCAGACCTTTATAGTCGATACCGACTTTTTCTTTATCGCCTTCACCTTTACCCAGGTTAGCGTCGAGCAGGAATTTATCGCCGATGTTGAGGAAAACTTTACCTTCTTTGAAGGTTGATACACGAATTTTTGGCCCCTGAAGATCGCCTAAAATAGCCACATGACGACCCAGTTTCGCCGCGATTTCGCGTACTTTATCTGCGCGAAGTTTATGATCTTCCGGCGTGCCGTGAGAGAAGTTCATTCGTACAACGTTGGCGCCTGCGGCAATCACTTTCTCAAGATTATTGTCGCGGTCAGTGGCCGGCCCTAACGTGGTAACGATTTTGGTTCTGCGAAGCCTTCTGGACATGTAATACTCCGTTAACTTAAACAACCAGGTGTTGCGTGAACATGGATTCGGCTCCTGAAAGGTAGCACTGCGAACGCAGTGTTAACGCCGAATGACTAATCAGTAGTGCCTTTACGATTTTTAATGGTTATCGCTGTGTGTCATACGTTCTTTATCAAACCGCGATTCCTTTAACGCTTCTTTGACTCGCTTCAAGTTATCCCTGAATTTCGCGCCCCGGCGTAGCGTAAAACCGGTGGCCAGCACGTCGATAACCGTCAGTTGTGCCAGCCTGGAAACCATAGGCATATAAACATCAGTGTCTTCAGGAACGTCGAGCGTAATGGCAAGGGTGGCTTCGCGCGCGAGCGGCGTGTTTGCCGACGTCAGCGCAATCACCATGGCATCGTTTTCACGCGCCAGTTGTGCCAGTTCCACCAGACTTTTCGTTCTGCCTGTATGTGAAATGAGCACCACAACGTCATCTTCGCTGCAATTCATACAGCTCATGCGTTGCAGGACGATGTCATCGGAATAGACCACCGGTACGTTGAATCGGAAAAATTTGTTCATGGCGTCGTGGGCGACGGCGGCGGAAGAGCCCAGCCCGAAGAAGGCGATACGTTTGGCCTGGGTAAGCAGATCGACCGCCCGATTTACTGCCGACATCTCCAGCGACTGACGCACGTGCGCCAGGCTTGCCATCGCAGATTCAAATATTTTCCCGGTGTAGGCTTCTACGCTGTCATCTTCATCTACATTACGATTAACATACGGTGTACCGTTGGCAAGGCTTTGGGCAAGATGAAGCTTAAAATCAGGGAAGCCGCGCGTTTCCAGGCTGCGGCAAAAACGGTTAACCGTCGGCTCGCTGACCTCGGCTTCCAGCGCCAGCGCTGCGATACTCGAATGGATAGCCTGCTCTGGCGCGGCAAGGATCACCTCCGCCACTTTACGTTCGGATTTGCTAAGGTTTTCCAGTTGCGACTGAATTTTTTCCAGCATGTTCATCGTGATGGGGCGCTCATTGATTGAAACGATTCCATTAATGGGTGAAATCTGCAGGCGTTTTAGCAAGAATATACCCCTCAAGGTTGATGAAAGGGGATAAACAACAGCAAAAAATGTTGTTTTTTTTCATAACATGATCAACGTCGAATTTTTGCATTCCCGAACAGGGCGAAAGAACGAACAAAATTAGGGCTTTGCCCAGATGCCAGGCCGCAGATATTTCCATTTGTGCGGTCTAAGGCGGTAAAAGGTTTCGGTAAGTTAGTAAACACAGTACAGTGCGGTGTAATAAAATTACAACTGTAGCCTGGCATAAGAACCAGGAAATACAACTGAGGAGAATGACATGGCGGTAACGCAAACGGCCCAGGCATGCGATCTGGTCATTTTCGGCGCGAAAGGTGACCTGGCGCGTCGTAAATTGTTGCCTTCCCTGTATCAGCTTGAAAAAGCCGGTCAGATCAATCCTGAAACCCGCATTATCGGTGTAGGGCGCGCGGATTGGGACAAAGAGGCGTACACCAAAGTAGTACGCGAGGCGCTCGAAACCTTCATGAAGGAGAAAATTGATGAAGGTTTGTGGGAGACCCTGAGTGGCCGCCTGGATTTCTGCAATCTGGATGTCAACGATACCAGCGCCTTCAGCCGCCTTGGCGCGATGCTGGATCAGAAAAACCGTGTCACCATTAACTATTTCGCGATGCCGCCAAATACGTTCGGCGCGATTTGCAAAGGGTTAGGTGAAGCGAAGCTGAACGCCAAGCCTGCGCGTGTGGTGATGGAAAAACCATTGGGTACTTCGCTTGCCACTTCGCGTGAAATCAACGACCAGGTGGGCGAATACTTTGAAGAGTGCCAGGTTTACCGTATCGACCACTACCTGGGTAAAGAAACGGTTCTGAACCTGCTGGCGCTGCGCTTTGCGAACTCTCTGTTTGTGAATAACTGGGATAACCGCACCATCGATCACGTGGAAATCACCGTAGCGGAAGAAGTCGGTATCGAAGGCCGTTGGGGTTACTTCGACCAGGCCGGTCAGATGCGCGATATGATTCAGAACCACCTGCTGCAGATTCTGTGCATGATTGCGATGTCGCCGCCGTCCGATCTGACTGCTGACAGCATTCGCGATGCCAAAGTAAAAGTACTGAAATCCCTGCGTCGTATCGACCGTTCTAACGTGCGTGAAAAAACCGTACGCGGTCAGTACACCTCAGGCTTTGCTCAGGGCAAAAAAGTGCCGGGCTATCTGGAAGAAGAGGGTGCCAACAAGCAGAGCAATACAGAAACGTTTGTCGCTATTCGCGTTGATATCGACAACTGGCGCTGGGCAGGCGTGCCGTTCTACCTGCGCACCGGTAAACGACTGCCGACAAAATGCTCTGAAGTCGTGGTGTACTTTAAAAACCCGGAACTCAATCTGTTTAAAGAGTCCTGGCAGGAGTTGCCGCAGAATAAACTGACGATTCGTCTGCAACCAGATGAAGGTGTGGATATTCAGGTGCTGAACAAGGTGCCGGGTCTGGACCACAAACATAATCTGCAGATCACCAAGCTGGATCTGAGCTACTCCGAAACCTTCAATCAAACGCACCTGGCGGATGCCTACGAGCGCCTGCTGCTGGAAACCATGCGCGGGATTCAGGCGCTGTTCGTGCGTCGCGATGAAGTGGAAGAGGCGTGGAAGTGGGTCGACTCCATCACTGAAGCGTGGGCAGCCGATCAGGATCCGCCGAAACCGTATCAGGCTGGCACCTGGGGGCCGGTGGCGTCCGTGGCCATGATCACCCGCGATGGCCGTTCCTGGAACGAGTTTGAGTGAGGAAATCCGGTAATCCCATTGGGGTATTTTACCGGTAACATGATCTAACACAGCATGTAGTGCTATTTTTATGCATTTAAGCCCCGGGTGGATTCACCCCCGGGGCTTTTTTTATTACACTGTCTTCAGATGTTTGCCCCTGAGCTACAGAATACGGGGGTTTTGTGGCAGAAAGTGCTAATCAAAACCTTATGTCGCTGGAGCCTGGACAGAAAAATTTTGAGGAGCTTTTATGAATCCTGTGTTGTTACGCGTAACAAATCGCATTATCGACCGCTCGCGCGATACCCGTTCTGCCTACCTTGAACGCATCAAGCGTGCGAAGACAGAAACCGTTCATCGCTCCCAGCTGGCCTGCGGTAACCTGGCACACGGTTTTGCGGCTTGCGGCGCAGAGGATAAAGCCTCGCTGAAAAGCATGCTGCGTAACAATATTGCGATCATCACCTCCTATAACGACATGCTCTCTGCGCACCAGCCGTATGAGCATTATCCGGATATCATTCGTAAAGCGCTGCACAGCGTTAGCGCTGTCGGTCAGGTTGCGGGCGGCGTGCCGGCGATGTGCGATGGCGTAACCCAGGGCCAGGATGGGATGGAGCTTTCCCTGCTGAGCCGCGAAGTGATTGCGATGTCTGCGGCGGTGGGCCTGTCCCACAATATGTTTGACGGCGCGCTGTATCTCGGCGTTTGCGATAAAATCGTCCCAGGGCTTGTTATGGCGGCGCTGTCGTTCGGTCACCTGCCGTCCGTCTTCATTCCGTCAGGCCCGATGGCCAGCGGCCTGCCGAATAAAGAAAAAGTCCGTATTCGTCAGCTCTATGCGGAAGGCAAAGTTGATCGTAACGCGCTGCTGGAATCCGAAGCGGCTTCCTACCATGCGCCGGGTACCTGTACGTTCTACGGCACCGCGAACACTAACCAGATGGTTATTGAGTTCATGGGGATGCAGCTACCAGGTTCTTCATTTGTCCACCCGGACGCGCCGCTGCGTGAAGAACTGACTGCGGCTGCTGCCCGTCAGGTGACCCGCATGACCGGTAACGGTAACGAATGGATGCCGCTTGGTCAGATGATCGACGAAAAAGTGGTGGTCAACGGTATCGTTGCGCTGCTGGCAACCGGTGGCTCCACTAACCACACCATGCACCTGGTCGCCATGGCGCGTGCTGCCGGCATCATCATCAACTGGGATGACTTCTCTGAAATCTCCGACGTTGTGCCGCTAATGGCGCGTCTGTATCCGAATGGCCCGGCGGATATTAACCACTTCCAGGCGGCGGGCGGTGTGCCGGTACTGGTGCGTGAACTGCTGAAAGGCGGCTTGCTGCACGAAGACGTAAATACCGTGGCGGGCTTCGGTCTGTCTCACTACACTATGGAACCGTGGCTGAACAACGGTAAGCTGGACTGGCGAGAAGGCGCGACCGCGTCTCTGGATGAAAACATCATCGCCTCCTTCGACAAACCGTTCTCCAAACATGGTGGCACGAAAGTGCTGAGCGGCAACCTTGGCCGTGCGGTGATGAAAACCTCCGCTGTGCCGGTAGAAAACCAGGTTATTGAAGCGCCAGCCGTGGTCTTTGAGAGCCAGCATGATGTCCTGCCAGCCTTCGAAGCGGGCCTGCTGGACAAAGATTGCGTGGTTGTTGTGCGTCATCAGGGGCCAAAAGCGAACGGAATGCCAGAATTACATAAACTCATGCCGCCACTTGGTGTATTATTGGACCGCTGTTTCAAAATTGCGTTAGTAACCGATGGACGACTCTCTGGTGCATCAGGTAAAGTGCCGTCAGCAATTCATGTCACCCCGGAAGCCTACGATGGTGGCTTGCTGGCAAAAGTACGTGACGGCGATATGATCCGTGTCAACGGGCAGACCGGCGAATTAACGCTGCTGGTCGATGAGGCCGAACTGGCCGCACGTCAACCGCACATTCCTGACATGAGCGCCTCCCGTATCGGTACTGGCCGCGAAATGTTCAGCGCGCTGCGCGAGAATCTTTCCGGCGCAGAGCAGGGCGCAACCTGCATCACATTTTAAGATGATACGTTTTTAGATCTGGCGAGAGAATAATCTGATGAAAAACTGGAAAACCACTGCAGAAGCAATCCTGACAACTGGCCCTGTTGTACCGGTTATCGTAGTGAACAAGCTGGAACACGCTGTGCCGATGGCAAAAGCGCTGGTGGCAGGCGGTGTACGCGTGCTGGAAGTGACTCTGCGTACCGCGTGTGCAATGGACGCTATCCGCGCGATTGCTAAAGAAGTGCCGGACGCTATCGTGGGTGCGGGTACTGTCACTAACCCACAGCAGTTGAAAGAAGTCACCGAAGCAGGTGCGCAGTTCGCTATCAGCCCGGGCCTGACTGACTCTCTGCTGAAAGCAGCAACCGAAGGTACTATCCCGCTGATCCCGGGTATTAGTTCTGTTTCTGAACTGATGCTGGGTATGGATCACGGTCTGAAAGAGTTCAAATTCTTCCCGGCCGAAGCAAACGGCGGCGTGAAAGCGCTGCAGGCGATTGCAGGTCCGTTCTCTCAGGTTCGTTTCTGCCCGACTGGCGGTATCTCGCTGAAAAACTGCCGCGACTACCTGGCGCTGAAAAGCGTTCTGTGCGTCGGGGGTTCCTGGCTGGTTCCGGCGGATGCGCTGGAAGCAGGCGACTACGATCGCATTACCAAACTGGCTCGTGAAGCCGTAGAGACTGCAACGCTGTAATCGCGTGACCATGCCGGGTGGCACTGCGTTTACCCGGCCTGCAATATCTTGAATGTGCAACACTTTGTAGGCCGGATAAGGCTTTACGCCGTATCCGGCAAGAACAAAGCGCACATTGCAAGCAACCAGAAGCGGGCCCAATGGCCCGCTTTTTTATCCCTTCACGATCACTGCCGCGGCGGCCGTTTTAGCCCGCTCGATGGCGTCATCAACCGAATCGCCTGTCGCCAGCGCCACGCCCATTCGACGCGTACCGTCGATTTCAGGTTTAGCAAACAGTCGAACCTGCAGGCCCGCACCTACCGCACTATTAACGTTATCAAAGGTAACGTTCTGGCTCTGTAAACGCGGCAAAATAACCGCTGAGGCCGACGGGCCATACTGGCGAATCGCGCCAACCGGAAGGCCCAGAAACGCGCGGACGTGCAGGGCGAACTCGGAGAGGTCTTGAGAAATCAGCGTCACCATCCCGGTGTCATGCGGGCGTGGGGAAACCTCGCTGAAGACAACCTCATCGCCACAGACAAACAGTTCCACACCGAACAAGCCATGACCGCCCAGCGCCAGCACGACGTCGCGAGCGATAGCCTGCGCACGTTCCAGCGCGAGTGGACTCATCTGCTGCGGCTGCCATGATTCACGATAATCGCCCTCTTCCTGACGGTGACCGACCGGCGCACAGAAGTGAACGCCATCAACCGCGCTCACCGTCAGCAGGGTGATTTCAAAATCAAAATTCACCACGCCTTCGACGATGACACGCCCCGCGCCCGCACGGCCACCCTGCTGGGCATACTGCCAGGCGTCGGCGAGCTGCGCTTCGCTGCGGATAAAGCTCTGACCCTTGCCGGATGAACTCATCACCGGTTTGATGATGCAGGGCAGGCCAATTTCCGTGACGGCATCACGGAACGCAGCTTCGCTATCGGCGAAGCGATATGCCGACGTGGGAAGCTTGAGTTCTTCGGCAGCCAGGCGGCGAATGCCTTCGCGGTTCATGGTCAGCTGCGTGGCGCGCGCACAGGGCACAACGTTCTGGCCCTGACGTTCCAGCTCAACCAGCATGTCGGTGGCGATAGCTTCAATTTCCGGCACGATGAAATGCGGTTTTTCCGCCTCGACCAGCGCTTTCAGCGCCTGACCATCCAGCATGTTAATGACGTGCGAACGGTGAGCGACGTGCATAGCAGGCGCATCGGCATAGCGATCGACAGCAATCACTTCAATTCCCAGTCGCTGACACTCAATGGCAACCTCTTTTCCGAGTTCGCCAGAACCTAATAGCATTACGCGCGTCGCCGCAGGACGCAGGGCTGTGCCTAGTAAAGTCATTGCATCTTCCATCGTCTGTCAAAATTTCGCCCATTATAAACGAAAACGTTTGCGTCTGTCTTGCTGTCGAGGTTAGTCCGGCGCTATCGCCCTAAATTTGCGCATCTTTATGCGCAGCAGACATATCCTGACAAGCGCTCACTTACGCTGGAAGAATCGCAAAATATTACTGGAGGTCATATGTCTGGCTGGCTTAATCAACTGCAATCGCTGCTGGGGCAAAAATCGGGTGAGGGAAAGAAAGATCTCAGCCAAATGTTGGTGCCTGGCGCACTGGGCGGGCTGGCGGGGTTGCTGGTCGCCAGTAAATCCTCGCGCAAAATGCTGGCGAAATACGGCACCGGGGCGCTGCTCGTTGGCGGTGGCGCGGTGGCTGGCAGCGTGTTATGGAACAAATATAAAGATAAGTTAAAGGGCAACCCGCAAACAGAGCAGAAATACGGTGAACCTGCCGCGCCGCTGGATGTCCGTACCGAGCGGCTGATTCTGGCGCTGGTGTTCGCTGCCAAAAGCGACGGGCATATCGATGCCAAAGAACAGGCGGCTATCGAACAGCAACTGCGCGAAGCCGGTGTTGAAGAGCAGGGGCGCGCGCTAATCGCCCAGGCTATCGAGCAGCCGCTCGACCCGCAGCGTCTGGCGCGCGATGTGCATAACGAAGAAGAAGCTTTAGAGCTTTACTTTGTAAGCTGTGCGGCGATAGATATCGATCACTTTATGGAGCGCAGTTATCTGAATGCGCTGGGTGACGCGCTGAAGCTGCCGCCAGAAGTGCGAGAAGGCATCGAGCAGGATTTGCAGCAACAAAAACAGCAACTTTAAACGTCTTGTCACAGGTTTCGCTTGCATCGTCGTTTAATTTGTCCACCCTTATAGAGTGTGACTAATACAGAAGAACAATGACATGCCGCCAAAAGCGAAACGAATTCCTCACGCCATGACGCTTCATGGCGATACGCGTATCGACAACTATTTCTGGCTGCGCGACGACAATCGCGCAGAGCCAGAGGTTCTCGACTATCTGCATCAGGAAAATGATTACGGAAAAAGGGTGATGGATTCACAGCGCGACCTTCAGGAGCGCGTGCTGAAGGAGATCATCGACCGTATTCCTCAGCGGGAAGAGTCTGCGCCCTATATCAAAAACGGTTATCGCTATCGCCAGATTTATGAGCCAGGCTGCGAGTACGCGATTTATCAGCGCCAGTCGGTGCAAAAAGGGGAGTGGGAACCCTGGGATCTGCTTCTCGACGCCAATCAGCGCGCCGCGCACAGCGAGTTTTATACGCTTGGCGGGCTGACGGTATCACCGGACAACGATCTGCTGGCGATCACCGAAGATTATCTTTCTCGTCGCCAGTACGGTTTGCGTTTTTGCAATTTGCGAACCGGAAACTGGTACCCTGAAGTGCTGGAGAACGTTTCTCCCGGTATTGTCTGGGTCAATGATTCACAAACGCTCTACTACGTTCGTAAGCACCCCACGACGCTTCTGCCATGGCAGGTATGGCGCCATCGCATCGGTACGCCAGCGGCGCAGGACACGCTGGTTTATGAAGAGAAAGATGATACGTTCTATGTCAGCCTGCATAAAACATCTTCGAAACACTATGTGGTGATTGCGCTCTCCAGCGCCACGACCAGCGAAATGCGGCTTCTTGATGCTGAGCTGCCGGATGCCGAACCGATCGTGTTCCTGCCGCGTCGAAAAGATCACGAATACAGCATCGATCACTTCCAGCATCACTTCTATATTCGCTCTAACCGTGAAGGGAAGAACTTTGGTCTTTATCGTAGCCACGTGCGCGATGAGAAACAGTGGCAAACGCTGATTCCGGCACGCGATGATGTGATGCTTGAGAGCTTTACGCTCTTTACCGACTGGCTGGTGCTGGAGGAGCGTCAGCACGGCCTGACCAGCCTGCGGCAAATTAATCGCCATACCCGTGAAGAGAGCGGAATTGCCTTTGATGACCCAGCCTATGTCACCTGGGTTGCCTACAATCCGGAGCCGGAAACCTCGCGTCTGCGATATGGTTATTCGTCGATGACCACGCCGGACACACTGTTTGAGCTGGATATGGACACTGGTGAGCGTCGGGTGCTGAAACAGCAGGAAGTTAAAGGCTTCGACGGTGCATGTTATCAGAGCGAACATCTGTGGATCACGGCTCGCGACGGCGTAGAGGTTCCGGTATCGCTGGTATATCACCGTGAACATTTCCGCAAAGGAAAAAATCCGCTGCTGGTGTATGGTTACGGCTCCTACGGCGCGAGTATGGATGCTGACTTCAGCGCTAGCCGTCTGAGTCTGCTCGATCGCGGGTTCGTTTATGCCATTGCCCACGTTCGCGGCGGCGGCGAATTGGGCCAGCAGTGGTATGAAGACGGTAAATTCCTGAAGAAGATGAACACCTTCCATGACTACCTGGACGTAACGGATGCGCTGTTAGCGCTGGGCTACGGCGATGCCAGACTGTGTTATGGCATGGGCGGCAGTGCAGGCGGAATGTTAATGGGAACCGCCATTAATCTGCGTCCTGAATTGTTCCACGGTGTGGTAGCGCAGGTGCCGTTTGTGGATGTTGTGACGACGATGCTGGACGAGTCGATTCCGCTGACTACCGGAGAGTTTGAAGAGTGGGGAAATCCGCAGGATGAAACCTATTACCACTACATGAAGTCTTACAGCCCCTACGACAATGTACAGCCAAAAGCGTATCCCCATCTGCTGGTCACCACCGGTTTGCATGATTCTCAGGTGCAGTACTGGGAGCCCGCAAAATGGGTGGCGAAACTGCGTGAGCAGAAGGTCGATGATAACCTTCTGCTGCTGTGTACGGATATGGATTCCGGGCATGGCGGGAAATCGGGGCGCTTCAAAAGTTATGAAGGCGTGGCACTCGAATTCACGTTTCTGATTGCTCTCGCGCAGGGCACCTTACCCGGCAGAAACGAACGCTAAGTTATTCGCCCAGATAGTGCTTCAAGGTAAGGCGCAATTCCGGGCTCATCCGATCCAGGTTGTTGAACAACCACCGTAAATAACCTGGATCGTTTTCTGCCACTTCCGAGACCGCTTTACCGCGATATTTCCCAAAGGTAAAGGTGCGCAGCAGCGCCGGACGCCCGGTGACGTCGACCATTTGTTCCGGCGACCAGCCAGAAACATCCATAATATCAATCAATAATGCGGCGGTAATGTAGCAATCATACAGCGCACGGTGATGATGTAACCCCGGCGTCGTAGCGACGCTCAGTTTGCGGGATTTATACAGCGCCATGTTACTGTATTTAATACCGGGCCATAACCGACGCGCCATTTTCATGGTGCAAATCCACTCGCCGTTCATTTCTGGCAGAACGCGACGGTCGAAACTGGCGTTGTGCGCGACATACCACGGGCTGCCCTGATAAAAGGGCAGCACCTCTTCAATCCACGGTTGATCGGCAACCATCTCTTCTGTAATGCGATGGATAGCCATCGCCTGTGCACTGATCGGGCGATCGGGGCGAACAAGGTGACTCATCGGGTTGGTGATTTTTCCATCTACAACATCGACAGAAGCTATCTCTACGACGCCCCCCTGAAGGTCACAGGTTTCGGTATCGATCACGCGTAACATGGCTTACTCCCGCCTAAAAGAAGCTAGCGTAATGGAATGATGTCGCCTTGCCAACCCTGAGCGCTTTTTCTGCCGGTCACCAGCAATTCTCCCTGATCTGCCCGGACGATCAGTTGCCCGGTCTCATCCCATAAAGCGCTGCCGCCGGAGAAGGTCTCACAGCTATAGTTCGATTTAAGCACCGCGATGGAATGTTTACGCGCAAACCACTGTAAACGTTGCGTATTCAGGCTTTGCTGTGATTCCGCGGTGCTGGTGAGGGTGGCCAACAGCGACGCCTGTGGCGAAAGATCGCAGCCATCGTTATTGAGATTCAACACGCTGATATAACGCGACTCCGGCGTCAGGCAAGTGCCGTTTCCCTGCGCGCAGGTATACGGTTTCGCTGTGTCGGGGGAGAATATGGCGACACCTTTGCAGCGCAGACCATTTTCCTCCACCGGTAAACCGGCGACAATCGTTATCTGATGCTGGTGAGCCGCATCTGAAAGTGGCTGTAATTGTTCATCGCCAGGAGGTGAGGGGAGCCCGGATTCGCCCGTCAGGCCAGTCAGGGATAATTCCGGAAAAATTAATACCTTACATTCCAGTTTCGCCGCGGCGTGGATAAAACGCAGATGGTGGACAATATTTTCGGCGAGGCTGCCGTTCTGCGGCGCGAACTGCGCCGCTGCAATAGACCATGCCAGCATAGTTGCTTCCTTCAACAAGAGGTCAGTGGGTCGTTACTTCAGAATTTCCTGAAGAAGTTTACACCGTTCGCCGTAAGGAAGTGTAACAGTCCGTAAGGATTATTTTTGTTTAGGCTCGTAAGGCAAGCGCGAAAGGGAAACGGAGGCCAGACGATGGGCGATTAAACGCTCGCGGAACCAGTCACGAAGGTGTTCCGGCTGTTCACGTTCCACCACTTCGGCGACCACTGGCATGTTATAGCGCTCCTTAAAGGCGACGCCTGCGGCAGCAAGATCGACATTAACTTTATCCATCTCATCTTGAGGTAGTTTAGCCAGATTCGTATGCATCAGATTCTCTCCTTTTCAGGGCGCAACGTTACTAAGAGTCTCACAGAATGGCAAGCTTAATGGCGGCACATCTCGACTCAGGAATTATACAAGGTTATTCTTTCAGCTACATCCATAACAAAAGGGAATGAACAATATGGGATCCCGCGTCCTTCGCGTACTCTGCGCTACGCTGGTTTTTACCGGCTTCCTCTCTGCCCCGGCTGCCTGGGCGCATGCCCACCTTAAACACCAGGAGCCTGCCGCGGAAAGTGAAGTGAGTTCCGCACCGCAATCTATCACGCTGCATTTCTCTGAAGGGGTCGAATCACGCTTCAGCGGCGTGACGCTCACCGGGGCGGATGATAAAAAAGTCGAAACGGGCAAAGCGGTGCGCAGTGAAACCGATAAAACGCAACTGACGGTTCCGATTAATCAACCGCTGGCATCCGGAGTCTATACCGTTAACTGGCACGTGGTGTCGGTGGATGGGCATAAAACCCAGGGTCAGTATCAGTTTCGCGTAAAATAGTATGCTGACGACGCTTTATGTTGGCTTACGCTTCGTACATTTTGCCGCGCTGATGGCGGTGCTCGGATGTGCGCTTTATGGCGGCTGGTGGGCACCACCGCCGCTGCGCCGTCTTTTCAGCCAGCGCTTTGCACCGCTGATTCATTTTTCGCTGTTGGCCTGTGCTGCTTCGGCACTGTTGATGCTGATGGTGCAGGGTGGGTTGATGGGCGATGGTTGGCGCGACGTCTGGCAGCCTGAAGTGTGGTTTGCTGTAGCAGCGACACAATTTGGCGGTGTCTGGCTATGGCAGATCATTCTGGCGGGGGTGGCATTAACCATTGGTTGGGTGAAACCGCGCCAGATGATGCGTTTGCTGCTACTCCTGACGGCGGCGCAGTTTATCCTGCTGGCAGGCACCGGACATTCGGCAATGCGCGAGGGCGCCATTGGCGCGTTTCAGCGTAGTAACCATGCGTTGCATCTGCTGTTTGCGGCAGCCTGGCTTGGCGGCTTACTGCCATTTCTTTATTGTTTGCGACTGGCAAAAGGACGCTGGCGGCAGGCAGCAATTTATACCATGATGCGTTTTTCCCGTTACGGGCATCTTGCCGTGGCGGGCGTTGTCCTGACGGGGATCGTAAACGCGTTATTAATTCAGAATGGCTGGCCGCTGGACACACCTTATAGCCGCATGCTGCTGTTAAAATGTGCGCTGGTCGCCATGATGGTGGTCATTGCGCTGGTGAACCGCTACGTTGTTGTGCCGCGAATGGTCATGGCTGAGCCCGCTACGCAACGCTTTTTCCTGCGAGCTACGCAGGTTGAACTTATTCTTGGGGCGCTGGTGCTGGCATGCGTCAGCCTGTTTGCCACCTGGGAACCTTTTTAAATAATGGCGAAGATATGAAAAAAATCGTTCTGTCTCTTTTATTGTTAACGACGGCGGGTTCCGCGCTGGCTGCCCCGCAAATTATCACCGTCAGCCGCTTTGAGGTGGGGAAAGATAAATGGGCGTTTAATCGGGAAGAGGTCATGCTGACGTGCCGCCCGGGTAATGCGCTGTATGTGATAAACCCAAGCACACTGGTTCAGTATCCGCTGAACGCAGAGGCGCAAGAGCAGGTTAAAGCCGGGAAGACCACCGCGCAGCCCCTTAGCATCATACAAATTGATGATCCTGCGCGTCCGGGAGAGAAAATGAGCCTGGCTCCGTTTATCGAACGCGCCGAAAAGCTATGCTAATTGTCTAAAACATCTAATTGATTCCAAATAAAAAACCGCTGCCATTCTGTGAATGTGCGAGCGGTTTTTTTATTATCTGCCGTTTTCTGACGCCGAAATTTTCTGGCCGCTTTCGTCTCGGACTGGAAAACCTGGCACGGTCATCTATTCTTATAGAGCAAGGCGACTTAGCCTGCATTAATGCCAACTTTTAGCGCACGGCTCTCTCCCAAGAGCCATTTCCCTGGACCGAATACAGGAATCGTATTCGGTCTCTTTTTATCAGTCTGTTACGTTTTCTGCGGTGTTCAACATCCAGTACCCGGAACCCTACCTCTCGGTGTGTTCCTTCACTTTATATCATAGTGCCTACTAAATTAACAATTAATTTACATTTTATTTTTTGATATAAGAACGTTTCGCAAAGTGCAGGAGAATCGCGAGCAAAGTTCGCTGTTTATGTTTGATAAGTCGAATTTATCAATGCATCGCGAAATAATTAGCCTTATAGTCTGTTTTTTTATCACCTGGTATCAACGTGTTTTTAAAGTTCAAAGTTTAAAGTTAAGAATGCTCTGACAAATAGAATAAGTAAAAAACATAGTAAATATTTATTTCACTAATACGTCATCACTTAATGAATAATTAAGAATTGCCTGATTAATCATCTGCGTGAGTGAGCAAATCTGCGCATCGCCCGTCTGGCGGGGCGCTCAGGCTTTAAGGTAATCGTGTGGTGGGTACAAATCGCGCTATCCTTTTTGCTAAAAAAAGTGCATTCTAGCCATGAGTTAAGTTACAGCCTTCCGGTAAGTTTTTTTCTTTTTTCAGGTCTCTTTTGTAAAGGCTTGTCCTGAAAGTGAATTAGCCGAACGTATTACTGTCAAACTCTTATACGTACCGCATAAAGAGTGATGAAAAGGATTCATTTTTTCCTTACGCGCTACTTTTTTTCATGCTTCAGGAAAAAATGATGTCAAAAGAATTTGATACCCGGTTATTGCACCCGCGTAATTGGTTAACGTGGTTCGGCTTAGGTGTGCTTTGGCTCATCGTCCAGCTTCCTTATCCTGTCTTACAGACCCTCGGTTCAACGGTGGGTAAAATGTCACGTCGCTTTCTTAAGCGTCGCGAGCGCATTGCTGCACGTAATATTGAACTCTGCTTCCCTCAGATGGATGCGGCTTCACGTGAAGCGATGCTTGAACAAAACTTTATGTCGCTTGGGATGGGCCTGATTGAAACCGGTATGGCCTGGTTCTGGAGTGATGCCCGCGTCAAGAAATGGTTTGACGTTGAAGGCTACGATAACCTCACCAAAGCGTTACAGCAGCATCGTGGCGTTATGGTTGTCGGCGTACACTTTATGTCACTGGAACTCGGCGGCAGGGTGATGGGGTTATGTCGCCCAATGATGGCAACCTATCGCCGTCACAACGATCCGCTGATGGAGTGGGTACAGACCAAAGGTCGCCTGCGTTCCAATAAAGCGATGATCGATCGCCGCAATTTACGTGGTCTGGTGCAGGCATTGAAAGCAGGTGAAGCCGTATGGTTTGCCCCTGACCAGGATTACGGCCCAAAAGGCAGCGTTTTTGCGCCGTTCTTTTCGGTAAACGAAGCCGCAACCACTAACGGCACCTGGGTGCTTTCACGTCTGTCAGGCGCGGCAATGCTCAGCATCACCATGGTGCGTAAAGCGAATAAGAAAGGTTATGTGCTGCACATCAGTGACGTAATGTCTGATTATCCGGTGAATGATGAAATCGATGCGGCCAGCTATATGAATAAAATCATTGAGAATGAGATTTTGCGTGCGCCGGAACAGTATCTGTGGGTGCATCGTCGCTTTAAAACGCGTCCTCGCGGCGAAGCGTCACTCTATCATGCGGCGTCTCCGCACTGATCGCTACCCTCAAAAATCGCTATATTCGTGGGCGGGATACCAAAACCCGTCCACAAAATCCTCTATGGGAAAACATCCCCCACGACGCAGCCGCTGATCGTCCATCGCAGCAAGGCATTGTTTTTCCGAGTTATATACATCCACGACAATATCATCACAGCCACCGTCAAGGTAGCAGATGAACAAAACCAGTGCGAACATCCTGCCCTCAGTCTGATAATAAGGTTATGACACAACGGATCCGTTAAGAATTAAGTGTAGGGGATGAAGAGCAGCGGCGGGGAAGGTTATGCAAATAAATAACCCGCCTGTGGGCGGGTTCCTTTTGGGTTATGCGAAGCGCAGTACCCAGGCATCAGAACGTTGGTCGTAATGTTTACGGTAAAGGACAGAGTGTTCGCCGTTGAGTACGGCAGGGACGCTGGTATCTGCATCCCAGGCGTCCAGTTGCATACATAAGTCAGGGTCGGATTTACAGGGGATGCTTAACGTTCGTTCACCGTGCTGCTCGCCATGCAGCTCGGCATCATCTATCTCGAATGCGCCGATGCGTACGTTGGTTTTACTCATGATGCTCTCCGTTGGTCGCTAAGATTGTGGTACGACCAGTTCAGGTCGCCCATTTTTTAGCGTAGCCAACGACGAGAATATCGCCAGTCAAAAAGTGCGCTATTTTTGCGCGCTCATCAGGCGTTTTCGGCAAAAAGTTTACCATCGCGAACCAGTTCGCGCGGATAACTGTTTTTCAGCCGCGAACTGATACGTTTCGCCAGCCCGAGCGGGAAGCCCTGATACGTGACCACCACATCGTCGTGATTTGGCGTGATTTCCGGGTAGATATCACGTCCCCGATACCACTCCTGAGCCTCAGCCTGGGTCAGTTCATGCCCAAGTTTATCGGTTTCAGCCAGCGCGATCACCGCTTCGTGTTGCCAGCGATAACCTTTGTTATGCGTTTCGGCAAGTTTAAGCCCGATGCGCGAGAAACGGACTTTTCCGAGCAGCGGTTCGATCTCAGCCGGAAAGAGCCAAATCTCTTTATCGCGCTGCCACAGGGTAAGTGCATCATTCCAGAACAGTCCGACCTGAGCGGCAGCTTCCGTGACGACCGCGGATTCGCGGGTTTTCATCGGCGTGAACGGGAATTTACCCACTTTGTAGCCCGGTGCTGGCAGAGGCTCGACCGAGGCGATTTTACGCAGACGCGCGACGAAGAAGCCTTCACAATCGTAAATCTGCGGGAAGACGTGGAGGAAACCTTCGGGCGTGAGTGCCTCTTTAGCTGACGGGAACAGCGTTGCCAGCGATTCAACCTCCACGGCCTGCGGATACTGTTCCAGCAGCCAGGCCAGCACCGATTCGTTTTCGTCGCGGTTGAGGGTACAGGTTGAGTAGACCAGCGTGCCGCCGGGTTTCAGGGCGTGAAAAGCGCTGTCGATAAGCTCTCGCTGCGTGGCGGCAATCTCAAGATTACTTTGTACCGACCAGTTTTTCAGCGCGTCGGGATCTTTACGCACCACACCTTCACCAGAACACGGCGCATCGAGCAGAATGGCGTCAAAACTTTCCGGTACTGCCGCGCCAAAGACTCGACCATCAAAATGCGTCAACGCCACGTTAGCGATACCGCAGCGGCTGATATTGGCGTGCAGCACTTTTACCCGGCTGGCGGAAAACTCATTGGCGAGAATGGCACCCTGGTTGCCCATGCGAGCGGCAATCTGCGTGGTTTTCGAGCCGGGCGCGGCGGCAACGTCCATCACCCGTTTTGGCACCGCTTCGCCAGCAAACAGCGCGGCGACGGGCAGCATCGAGCTGGCTTCCTGAATATAAAACAGACCGCTAAGGTGCTCGGCGGTGCTCCCTAAGGGCAGTGACTCTTCATCTTCGCGTTCAATCCAGAAACCTTCCTCACACCAGGGCACTGGCGTCAGTTGCCAGCCATAAGGGGCTATGAGCGTCAGGAAATCGGCAACGCTGATTTTCAATGTATTGACGCGAATGCTGCGGCGCAGCGGGCGCTGACAGGCGGCAATAAAATCGTCAAAGGCGAGGTGAGCAGGCATGGCCTCACGCATCTGCGCGAGGAATTCATCGGGAAGAAAGACAGAGTTTTGAGCCACTGGGGAGTACCACACATAAACAGAGAGCGTGCAGTTTAGCATAAACGCCCCGGCGCAGTGACACCGGGGCGTTTACATTAACGTGGCAGGGCCGTGCCCCATTCACGCCACTCTTTCGGCTCTTCTTCCTGCAGGAGGAAGTGTTTGCCTGCCTGCGCTTTCGGCGCGAGCGGTGTGCCTGGCGGCGTGGCGAAGGCAATGCCGCCGCGAATGAACTGATTGAAGGTGCCGGTTTTCACCACACCGCCTGTCAGTCCGAAATCGAGGCTATAACCTGATGCCAGCCAGAAGACCGAGTTGTTGCGTACCAGATGCTGATAGCGCTTACTGATGCGTAACTCAACCATCACACGGTCGGAGAGCGATCCAAGTGTCAAACCCGTTACTGTTCCCACTTCGATACCACGGAACAGCACCGGTGTGCCAATCCCCAGCGAACCCGCTTCTGGCGCTTCCACAACCAGGTTCAATCCGTCAAGGTAACGAGAATCAGCAATCGTTGCTTCCTGCAATTCGAATTCGCGGCGTGGCGAACCCTGGCCCATTTCTACGTTGATGTAAGGTTGCAGGATAGTATCGAGGTGTTCTACACCGGCTGCGGAGATTTGCGGCGTCACCACCGAGAAACGGCTGCCGCGGCGAGCGAAGGTCTTCACATATTCCGGATAAAGCACCGCGCGCGCCTGAACTTCGTTGCGCCCGGCGTTCAGCTCCAGCGTTTGTACCTGTCCAATATCAATGCCCAGATAACGGATGGGCATGCCTGCCGCCAGTTTCCCGGCATCAAAGGCGTGCAGCGTAATTTGCCCACCCACCGCACGCGCTGCGGTTTCAGACGCAAACAGAATTCGTTTGTCACCTTTACGGGTATTTCCGCCCGCGCCGCTCAGGTTATCGAAGCTGATAGCGCCTTTCAGGGCGCGAGATAGCGGCGAGGCCTGTACGGTTAACCCGCTTCCGTTCAGTTGTACTTTTGCGCCGCCTTCAGCCCAGAACACGCTGTCAGGGGTTAGCAGGGAACGGTATTCTGGTTTGATGTGCAGCGAGATATCAAACGCGTTAGCGCGAGGGCTTACGGTAATGACTTCACCTACTTCAAATTTGCGATACAGCACCACGGAACCCGCCTGAATATCCGGCAAGGTTTCCGCCGTCAGGGTGAGGGTGGAGGTGGGCAGTTCACTCAGGCTATTTTCCTGCGCTTTTTCCAGGTTGGCGTAAAGCGGATAGTCGGCTTTCATCTCACCTTTTTCACCGGGCAGAATGCGGATCCCGCCGCTCAGCCACTCATTGGCGCTCGCGCCGAGGAATTCAACGCCGTCAAGGCCGACTTTGACATCCACGCGACTGTTCACCACAAACTTGCTGTCGCCATGGATCAGTTCACGATATTGCGGTTCGATAGCAACGGTGAACGTGACGCCTTTATTGGTTAGCTTACGCTCCATCACCTGGCCGACCTTTACACCGTGCAGAATTAACGGCTGCCCGGCATCGATGCCATAGCTTTCCGGCGCGGTCAGGGAGAGCGTCATAACATCTGGCTGCTGTAACAGTGTCTTACTGGCCGGGAGAACCGTAAAGCTATCGCGCGCCTCACCTTCGCCGGGTACCAGCTCGAAGGTGCTACCGGTGAGGAGCATGCTGAGGTTGGCGTTCTCAAGCGACAGTTTCGGCTCATGCAGCTCAATGCGGGTTTTCTCACGCAGCAGCGTAACCACGCTGGGATCAACGGTCATTTCACCCGTTACGGAGCTGTCGGTGTTGAGATTCAGTTTGGTCAGTTGCCCCACTTCCAGCCCCTGATAGAGCAGAGGAGTGGAACCCGCTTTCAGCCCCTGGCCGCTGGGAAGCTGCAATTTAACGATAACACCGCGCTGGCTATGAGCCAGATCTTCGTACAAGCCGTACTCGTCATTTTGCGCCGCCACCGCTGAGTTTTCCGGTGAGTCGAAGGCGATCGCCCCGTTAACCAACGCGGTTAAGCTTTCAAGCTGCACCTTCGCGCCGCTCAAATCCACGTCGGCTTTAATGCCCGACACGTTCCAGAAGCGGCTCCCTTTTTTCACCAGGTTGGTGAAACGGCGCTCAATCAGTACATCAATGGTCACACCGCGTTTGTTGGCATTAATGGCGTAATCGTACACGCGTCCAACGGGAATTTTACGGTAATAGACCAGCGAGCCGCTGCTTAACGAGCCGAGATCCGGTGCGTGAAGGTGAATCATCAGCTCGCCGTTATTCAGGCGATATTTGGGCTGTGTATCCAGCGCGGTGAAGTGATCGCGTGCTTTGCCTTTTCCGGGCATCATGCCGATATAGTTACCGCCGACCAGCGCATCCAGCCCGGAAACCCCGGCCAGAGAGGCCTTCGGCGTCACCAGCCAGAATTGGGTATCGTCACGCAGCGCGTCTTCCATATCGCTTTTGATGCTGGCCTTCACTTCGATACGGTTCAGGTCGTCGGTCAGGCGAATGTCCTGCACCGTACCCACTTCCACGCCCTGATAGCGCACGGGTGTACGGCCAGGCACGATACCGTCCGCCGACATAAAGTCGATGGTGATGGTGGTGCCGCGATCTTCGTAACTGTTCCAGATAAGCCAGCCTGCAATCAGCAACGCGATGATTGGCAGCAACCAGAAAGGTGAAATGCGACGTTTAATTTTAATTTTCGCTTCAGTCGGTGAAGCGGGCGTTTCCTGACTCATGAGCGTCCCAAAGTAAGCGGCTGTCCAGCCAATTAACAGCAAGAATAGTCAAAATAACCGCGGCACCGAAATAAAATGCAGCGGGGCCCATCGTAAAGGCGAGAAGCTGATCGCGATTAATCAGCGACATGGTTAACGAGATCACAAACAGATCCAGCATCGACCAGCGACCAATCCATGTTACGAATCGCAGCAACAGAATGCGTGTGCGTAAACCCTGTTCACATTTGGTATGAATGCTGATGAGCAGCGTAAACAACACGATGACTTTGGTAAACGGTACCAGGATACTGGCGAAGAATACCACGGCGGCAACGGCGACGTTACTGTCCGCCAGAGAAAGTATCCCTGACATGATGGTATCTTCCTGTCGCCCGCCATTAACGTAAATAATCGAAATCGGTAAAAAGTTTGCCGGGAGCAGAAAAATGATTGAGGCAATCAGCGCCGCCCAACATTTTTGCAGACTCTGCCTACGCCGCCTGTAGAGGGGAACATGGCAACGATGGCACCGCCCGCGTGAGTCAGGAAAGCCGGTGTGATGGCAATCCAGGCATACCATCAGCCCTTCATTAGGGCGGGTCACCGGACGTTGTGGATAAAAGCGCTCCCAGAGTTCTTCGATATTCAGATGAATCATCGTCAGAATACTGAGTACCACCAGTGAGATAAACGCCAGCAGGCCCAGACCGGGTTGCAGAAATGCGTAATCCTGCACCTTAATGGACGCGACGGCGATCCCGACCAGATAAATATCCAGCATGACCCACTCTTTAAGCTTCTCCAGCATCAGCAGCACCGGGCGCAGGTTCATCCCCAGAATATTACCAAACCAGAGATAGGCGATGGCGATGACCAGCACCGCTGGCGCGGCGACGCTACAGAACAATACCATCGCGGCGGTAATGGGATCGCCCTGAGTGGTCATTTGCTGGATACCGTGCAGTACGTTCGCGTCAATACGTACGCCAAGCAGATGCAGGCGTAGCAGGGGCTCGCTCCAGGCGAACGGCATCAGTAACATCATGGCGATTGCCATGGCGCCAAGACGCGTTAGCGACCAGTCGCGACCGTCGCGAACTTTGGCATGGCAGCGCGGGCAATAGGCGCATTGGTGCGATTTAACCGACGGTAACTGAAAAAGCGTATCGCACTGCGGGCAACGTTGGTATTGTGCCTGCGGAATAGGATCGCCTATCGCATGAATGCGAATTTTCTGTGTCGGTGTAATACGTGATGTTTTTAGTGGCATTTATTACATCGTAGAATGAATGTATAACTCTATCTTAACTCATGAATGGATTGAACTTGAGCCCTGACGCATTTAATGCTTATTTTATAGGGGTATGCGTCGTCGATAGTATCAGTAATTGAAGTAGACAATAGTGGTTTAATAATGAACAAAACAGAACTTTACGCGGATCTTAACCGCGATTTTCAGGCATTGATGGCAGGTGAGAACAGTTTTTTAGCTGTAATCTCTAACACCAGCGCGTTGCTTTTTGAACGTCTGGCGGATGTAAACTGGGCAGGTTTTTATTTGCTGGAAGGTGATACGCTGGTTTTAGGGCCGTTCCAGGGCAAACTGGCGTGCGTGCGCATTCCGGTTGGTCGAGGGGTGTGCGGTACGGCGGTGGCGAAGAATGAAGTGCAGCGCGTGGAAGATGTGCACGCGTTTGACGGTCACATCGCGTGTGATAGCGCCAGTAACTCCGAAATCGTACTGCCGCTGGTCGTTAACGGACAAGTGATTGGCGTACTGGATATCGATAGCCCGGTCTATTCGCGCTTTAGCGAAGAAGACGAGCAGGGGCTGCGAGAACTGGTCGGTCATCTTGAAAATGTGCTTTCTGGCACCGATTATCAAAAATTCTTTGCCCGCGTCGAAGGATAATCAACGGATAACGTAGCATTTAACGATGGCGTCATTATAATGACGCCTGTTCATGCCTGCGGCTTGTTGGCTACGTCCGTTGTAATCAGGAAATTTCATGGAAAATCAACCTAAGTTGAATAGCAGTAAAGAAGTTATCGCATTTCTGGCCGAACGTTTTCCGCGCTGTTTCAGTGCCGAAGGTGAAGCTCGTCCTCTGAAAGTCGGTATTTTTCAGGATCTTGTCGAGCGTGTTGATGGTGAGATGAACCTCAGCAAAACCCAATTACGTTCCGCTTTACGTCTTTATACTTCAAGCTGGCGCTACCTTTACGGTATCAAAGCTGGTGCGGTACGTGTCGACCTCGACGGTAACCCTTGTGGTGAACTTGATGAGCAGCACGTTGCCCACGCTCGTCAGCAGCTTGAAGAAGCCAAAGCCCGTGTTCAGGCTCAACGTGCTGAACAGCAGGCGAAAAAACGCGAAGCCGCCGCTGCTGCCGGTGAAGGTGACGCACCGCGTCGCGAGCGTAAGCCGCGTCCTCCGGTTCGCCGCAAAGAAAACGCTGAGCGTAAACCGCGCGATGCTAAACCTGCTGCAAAAGCCGTACGCGAAGAAAAGCTTACTCCTGTTTCCGACATTTCTGCGCTGACCGTTGGTCAATCCCTGAAAGTCAAAGCGGGCAATAACGCAATGGACGCCACGATTCTGGAAATCACCAAAGACGGTGTCCGCGTGCAGCTAACTTCTGGTATGTCAATGATAGTACGCGCAGAACACCTGGTGTTCTGAAACGGAGGCCGGGCCAGGCATGAACAAACTTTTTAGGCTCTCCGCCCTCTCTGGCCTGTTTTTAATAACAGGCCACGCCTTAGCGGTGGAAGATATTACCCGTGTTGATCAAATTCCGATTCTGAAGGAAGAGACTCAGCACGCAACGGTGAGCGAGCGCGTAACATCGCGCTTTACCCGTTCTCATTATCGTCAGTTCGATCTCGACCAGTCCTTTTCCGCCAAGATTTTTGACCGCTATCTGAACCTGCTCGATTACAGTCACAACGTCCTGCTGGCCAGCGACGTTGCGCAGTTTGCTTCGAAGAAAGGGCAGATTGGCGATGAGCTACGATCGGGCAAGCTCGACGTGTTTTACGATCTCTACAACCTGGCGCAAAAGCGACGTTTCGAACGCTATCAGTACGCATTGAAAGTGCTTGAACGCCCGATGGACTTCACCGGCAACGACACCTTCAATCTTGACCGCGCAAAAGCGCCATGGCCAAAAGATGAAGCCGAGCTGAACGCCCTGTGGGATGGCAAAGTTAAGTTCGACGAACTAAGCCTGAAGCTGACCGGTAAAGATGAAAAAGAGATCCGCGAAACCCTGACGCGTCGCTATAAATTCGCGATTCGTCGTCTGGCGCAGACCAATAGCGAAGATGTATTCTCGCTGGCGATGACCGCATTCGCGCGGGAAATCGATCCGCATACCAACTACCTTTCTCCTCGCAACACCGAACAGTTCAATACCGAAATGAGCCTGTCTCTGGAAGGTATCGGCGCAGTGCTGCAAATGGATGATGACTACACGGTTATCAATTCCATGGTGGCCGGGGGCCCCGCGGCGAAGAGTAAAGCGATCACGGTTGGCGATAAAATCGTTGGTGTGGGCCAGGCCGGAAAAGGGATGGTCGATGTGATCGGCTGGCGTCTGGATGATGTCGTGGCGCTGATTAAAGGGCCGAAGGGCAGTAAAGTTCGCCTGGAAATCCTGCCGGCGGGTAAAGGGGCGAAAACCAAAATCGTTACCCTGACG
Organism: Pseudocitrobacter faecalis; assembly: GCA_003315335.1. Classification (GTDB taxonomy): domain Bacteria; phylum Pseudomonadota; class Gammaproteobacteria; order Enterobacterales; family Enterobacteriaceae; genus Pseudocitrobacter; species Pseudocitrobacter faecalis. The sequence goes on along the minus strand of QNRL01000001.1, from coordinate 612,754 downwards.
CGCGAACGTATTCGTCTGGAAGATCGCGCCGTGAAAATGTCGGTGAAAACCGTCGGCAAAGAGAAAGTGGGTGTGCTCGATATACCTGGTTTCTATGTTGGCCTGACGGAAGACGTTAAAGTACAGCTGCAGAAACTGGAAAAACAGAATGTCAGCAGCGTTATCATCGATCTGCGTACTAACGGCGGCGGGGCATTAACCGAAGCGGTATCGCTCTCTGGCTTGTTCATTCCGTCCGGCCCGGTCGTGCAGGTGCGCGACAATAACGGCAAAGTACGTGAAGATAGCGACAATGACGGCGTGGTGTACTACAAAGGCCCGCTGGTAGTGCTGGTTGACCGTTTCAGCGCCTCGGCATCTGAAATTTTTGCGGCCGCCATGCAAGATTACGGACGTGCGCTGATTGTCGGTGAACCGACCTTCGGGAAAGGCACCGTTCAGCAGTACCGTTCTTTGAATCGCATTTACGATCAAATGCTGCGCCCGGAATGGCCAGCGCTGGGTTCCGTTCAGTACACCATTCAGAAGTTCTACCGCATTAACGGCGGCAGTACGCAACGTAAAGGTGTAACACCCGATATCTTGATGCCGACAGGTTCAGAAGAGACGGAAACGGGTGAGAAGTTTGAAGACAACGCATTACCGTGGGACAGCATCGACGCTGCGACCTATGTGAAGTCTGATGATTTAACGCCGTTTGGCCCGGAACTGCTGAAATTGCATAATGCGCGTATCGCGAAAGATCCTGAATTTCAGTACATCATAAAGGATATCGCGCGCTTTAACGCAATGAAGGACAAGCGCAACATCGTCTCTTTAAATTACGCTCAGCGTGAAAAAGAGAACCAGGAAGATGATGCCACACGTTTGGCCCGCGTTAACGATCGCTACAAACGTGAAGGTAAACCGTTGCTGAAGAAAATCGACGATTTGCCGAAGGATTATCAGGAGCCCGATCCGTATCTGGATGAAACCGTGAATATCGCGGTTGACCTGGCGCATCTTGAAAAAGAGAGGCCAGCCGCAACTCCTGCGGCCAGCAAGTAATTCTCCCTTAGTAAAACAGGCACAAGCAATTGTGCCTGTTTTTTTACATCTCTAAACTGCGCGTAAGCAAGTGTGAGAAAAAATGTAAAGTTGTGTCTTTCTCGTGACTTACCCGCCGTGGATAGTTGAAAATTGTATTAATACCCATACGATGTGGGTAATCGCTTAGTGCGTTTTGTTAAAACGAGGTTAAAAGTAAATTATGATGCGAATCGCGCTCTTCCTGTTGACCAACCTTGCTGTGATGGTTGTGTTTGGGCTGGTGCTAAGCCTGACAGGAATTCAGTCGAGCAGCATGACGGGCCTTCTGATTATGGCTCTGCTATTTGGTTTTGGTGGTTCTCTCGTTTCGCTGATGATGTCGAAATGGATGGCCCTGAAATCTGTGGGTGGGGAAGTTATCGAGCAGCCGCGTAACGAAACAGAGCGCTGGCTGATGGACACCGTGGCGCAACAATCGCGCCAGGCCGGCATTGCTATGCCGCAGGTCGCTATCTACCATGCGCCGGACATCAACGCTTTCGCCACCGGCGCGCGCCGTGATGCGTCGCTGGTCGCGGTGAGTACGGGCCTGTTGCAAAACATGAGCCGTGACGAAGCTGAAGCGGTTATCGCCCACGAGATTAGCCACGTGGCTAACGGTGATATGGTGACGATGACCCTGATTCAGGGCGTGGTGAACACCTTTGTTATCTTCATCTCACGTATTATTGCGCAGATTGCCGCCGGTTTCCTGAGCGGTAACCGTGATGAAGGCGAAGAGGGCGGCAATGGTAACCCACTTATCTATTTTGCTGTCTCCATGGTTCTTGAACTGGTGTTCGGTATTCTGGCCAGCATTATCACCATGTGGTTCTCACGTCACCGTGAATTCCATGCGGATGCCGGTTCAGCACGTCTGGTAGGGCGTGAAAAAATGATTGCTGCCCTGCAACGTTTGAAGACCAGCTACGAACCACAGGAAGCCAGCACTATGATGGCCTTCTGCATCAACGGTAAGTCGAAAACGCTGAGTGAGCTGTTTATGACTCACCCGCCGCTGGACAAGCGTATCGAAGCGCTGCGCACCGGTGAATACCTGAAATAGTAAAAAGCGCCTCAATTGAGGCGCTTTTTTTTAGCCCTGTACGCGCGGTTGCGTCACCCTCAAGCCGCTAAACAGGGCCGCAACCACCGCCAGACTTCCTGCCAGCAGCAACGACACATGTGTTCCGCTGTCGCCAAACGCATTAAACATCAACGCTACCAGCGCCGCGCCGGTGCTTTGCCCCAGCAGGCGAGCCGTACCCAGCATCCCGCTGGCACCACCGCTCCGCTGTCGAGGTGCGGCGGAAATAATGGTGTGGTTATTGGGCGACTGAAACAGTCCGAACCCTGCACCGCACAGGATCATGCGCCAGATGATGTCCAGATCGGAAGGCGAAGAGGGCAGCAGGGCGAGCGCAAATAACCCACAGGCCATCACCGCCATGCCGAATGCGCCGAGAAATCCGGCGTGGACTCGCTCAATCAGATAACCGGCCAGAGGGGCCATCACCATGGTTGCCAGTGGCCAGGGCGTCAGCAGTAATCCTGTTTCCACTTCGCTGCGCCCCATCATGGTTTGCAGGAAGAAAGGGAGCGACACCAGAGCCAGCATCTGTGCGCAGAAAGAGCAGATTGACGTGCAAATAGAGAGCGAGAACAACGGGATGCGCAATAAATCGACCGGTAATAGCGGCACTGGTAAACGCAACTGACGACGGATGAAAAAGAATCCGACGATCAGTAACAGCACCACTTCCGCCACCACCTGCGTGGTCGATTGCCCCTGCGCAAATCCACCCAGTGCGGTGATCAGCAGACCAAACGTCAGGGCATTCATGATTGCGCTGGGCAGATCGAAGCGTGTTGCCTGGCTGCGTGAGCCGTTTGCGGGCAGATAACGCACCGCCAGCAACCACGAGATAACGCCGAGCGGCACGTTCACGAGGAATAGCCACTGCCATGACGCCACAGAGAGAATCGCCGCGGCGATGGTCGGCCCGGCTGCTGAGGAGACAGCAACCACAAACGAGTTGATCCCCATGCCGCGTCCTAACTGCCGCTGCGGATAGATAAGCCGTATGAGCGCGGTGTTCACGCTCATCAACGCCGCGCCGCCAAGACCCTGTGCCACGCGCGCGAGCGTGAGCATCTCCAGTGAATTCGACATCGCACACAGCCCCGAAGCGAGGGTGAAGACGATGAGACCGATTTTGTAGATCCGGTGATAGCCAATCATGTCGCCCAGGAAAGCCAGCGACAGTAGCGAGATGACTATCGCAATTTGATAGGCGTTGACTATCCAGATAGATGCCGCTGGAGACGCATGCAAATCGCTGGCGATGGTGGGCAGAGCCACGTTAGCAATAGCCCCATCGAGCACCGCCATCGTAATACCGAGCACAATGGTTAAGATGGCGCCATACCGTTGAGGTACGGGTAAGCCATCCGAAATTTTTTTATCCATGGGAAAAATGCGGTTTTTGAGAAATTATTTGTCAGAAAACTATTTTAGCATTGATTATTCGGCTGTATGTCGCAGATTTGTAACCAGGTTGCAGAAGATTCATTGCGACGAGCGCTTTGCGAAATTATAATAAAAACCGGTTCTATTTTTTATAAAACAGTTGCGATGAGGTGATAAATGGCAGTTGCAGATTTGGATAAACAGCCAGATTCTGTCTCTTCAGTATTGAAGGTTTTTGGCATCCTGCAGGCGCTTGGTGAAGAGCGCGAAATCGGAATTACCGAACTGTCGCAGCGTGTCATGATGTCGAAAAGCACTGTTTATCGCTTTTTGCAGACCATGAAATCATTGGGATACGTTGCCCAGGAAGGGGAATCTGAAAAGTATTCGTTAACGCTGAAGCTATTTGAACTTGGCGCCCGCGCGTTACAGAACGTCGATTTAATTCGTAGTGCAGATATTCAGATGCGTGAACTGTCACGTCTGACGAAAGAGACGATTCACCTTGGTGCGCTGGACGAAGACAGTATCGTCTATATCCATAAAATTGACTCGATGTATAACTTGCGCATGTACTCCCGCGTTGGCCGTCGTAACCCGCTGTATAGCACCGCCATTGGTAAAGTGTTGCTGGCCTGGCGCGACCGCGATGAAGTGCGTGAAATTCTGCAGGGTGTGGAATACAAACACAGCACCGATCGTACCATCACCAGCACCGAGGAACTGATGCCGGTGCTGGATCTGGTTCGCCAGCAGGGTTACGGGGAAGATAATGAAGAGCAGGAAGAGGGCCTGCGCTGCATCGGCGTACCGGTTTTCGACCGTTTTGGCGTGGTTATTGCGGGGTTAAGTATTTCGTTCCCGACGCTGCGTTTCTCCGAAGAGCGCCTGCACGAGTATGTTGCGATGCTGCATACGGCGGCGCGTAAAATTTCAGAGCAGTTAGGCTATAACGATTACCCGTTCTGATAAGACACCTAATCAAAAACGCCGCGGTATCGCGGCGTTTTTTTATCCATTATCAATGACCGTTTCACTTTTTCGTAGGACCGGGCAATCGGTCAGGCCAATAATCCCACTATTGGAATGAACGTATTGTGCTGTGCTGGTGCCTCGCGCGGTCAGATATTTACATTGAAGACCTAAACCGCCAGCGTTCTCAGTACTGCCGATTAAGACACCATAACCGCTGAGCAATATGCCAATCCAGACAATGGCCAGTATAATAATTGTTCTGATCGCAAATCTCATGACATCCTCACGTCTTTTCTATCCTTGATGATAGAGTAGCTTTTCATTATTGCGAGACAACTCCATGATTCCTAAAAGCAGAATTTATCTGTACAGTTAGCCGCGGTTTAAGATGTCCATGTTAATTTGATCATCTGTTAATGCTATAAGTCGTGGAGTGTGGAGTGAAAAAATTTCGGTGGGTGTTACTGATTGTCGTACTGGCGGCCTGTTTGCTGCTCTGGACTCAGACGCTCAACGTGTTGTGCGACCAGGATGTACAGTTCTTTAACGGAATCTGTAGCATCAATAAATTCATTCCCTGGTAAAACATTTTTGCCATCAACGATTTCCTTCCTTAATGCGAGTGGTAGAATAGTCCGTTCCTATTGAGGTGGTGAAATGAGTGATCTAGTAAGTTCTGGGGCATTAAATCTGGCGTCTGTCGTGATATCTGTTCTGCTGTTGATTGTAGGGCTGGTACTTTGGTTCTTTGTTAACCGTGCAAGTTCGCGCACCAGTGAGCAAATAGAACTGCTTGAAGCATTGTTGGATCAGCAAAAGCGTCAGAATGCGCTGCTGCGTCGACTCTGTGAAGCTAATGAACCTGAAAAACCGGCAGTCGCTGAGAAAGCCGTTGAAGCAAAAAACGAAGATGAAGATGATTTCATTCGCCTGGTGGCGGAACGATAATCTCTTTTCCTCTTCACTCCGGCTGTCTGACCAGGCTGCCGGAGTCCGTAGGTTGCACCGAAGCGGTGCATCCGCTGTCATTGACGGTGTTACCTCTCCTTACCTTCCCCTTTCCTGATGCATCACTGACCTGACTCGTTGTTGCCTCACATTCCTGGGTTCGTATCTCATTGTATTTATAATTAATTTTTTATCACTTTATCATTTTGTATATTTATCCATCATCTAAATGTATGAGTGATGGATATCGACTTTATTTGCGCAACCCGCTAGCCGCATTTGCCGTACGCTATTAGCGAAACGTTTTTATTGCGCAGTGATGGCATTCTGTCATTAAACGTTCATTATTTTGGTGCAACCTAAGGACATTATTTTGCTTTCGTGAATCAGCGTAGCGGTATAGCGAAATGTTACTTGCTTATAACCGGTTACCAAAATGCACCTTTTGAAAATTAGCGCGAAAATATTCTAAGGATATAAAAAAATGTTGATGCCGCTTCGCTTTTCTGGACGGAATGAAAATCCTGGTCTATGGTAAAAAAGTCTTACGTTACCGTAAGGTAGGTGAGGCTTAAGACACGAGCCGGGGCGCATCAGATAACGCTTTGCCGCATAAATGCGTAGTCGATCAAATGATTGTTGTATGATTTGTGCGGCTGATCGAGACACGTTTAAAAATGGCTTGCCATTATAATCGTTGTATGTGATAACACGTTTTGGGTTAAACGAGGTACAGTTCTGTCTATGTATGGCATTATCAGTAAAGAAGTCCTGAGTAAACACGTTGACGTTGAATACCGCTTCTCTGCCGAACCTTATATTAGTGCCTCATGCAGTCATGTCTCAGTTTTATCTATGAATGCGCCCACGGGCGAAGAAAACACTCTAAGGAATTTTGCAAATGGCAAAGATTAAAGGTCAAGTTAAGTGGTTCAACGAGTCTAAAGGTTTTGGCTTCATTACTCCGGCTGACGGCAGCAAAGATGTATTCGTACACTTCTCTGCAATCCAGGGTAACGGCTTCAAAACTCTGGCTGAAGGCCAGAACGTTGAGTTCGAAATTCAGGACGGCCAGAAAGGCCCAGCTGCAGTTAACGTAACTGCAATCTGATTCGACTGCCACTGATGCTTTGATGCGTACGCGCATCATAATCAGCCTTAAAGCCTCGCAAATGCGGGGCTTTTTACATTCTTTACGAGATGTTTCTGTTTTCCCTTCTGGTCGTCCTTTGTTGCAAATCCACGATCTTATTAGCATAGTTAGACGATGAATCTCTGAACTATTCCTGTTAAATCAGTCCGTTGCTTTTTAACGCTGGAGTCAGAGTGCAAGATAAATCCCGAGGGAAGCCCCCTCATTTTACCCCCGTCCGGTTTGGCCTGGTATGCGCCGTTATTTTAAGCTGTCTGGGCTTCCTCCTCGCGCGAGTTGGCTGGTTGCAAATTGTCTCTCCCGATAATCTGGTCAAGCAGGAAGATATGCGCTCGGTGCGCGAAGAACCGATTGATGTGCCACGAGGCATGATTGTCGATCGCGAAAACAGACCATTGGCCGTGAGTGTGCCGGTCAGCGCCATTTGGGTCGATCCGCAAACCCTGATGGAGAAGGGGGGAGTGGGGTTCGATAACCGCTGGCAGGCGCTGGCGAAAGCCTTGAACCTCTCCCTGAGCGCTTTGCAGGCTCGTGTCAACGCGCACCCACACAGCCGGTTTCTCTATCTTGCCCGTCAGGTGGATCAGCTTCAGGCGCAGTGGATTGATAAGCTGCATCTTCCGGGAATTAATCTGCGCGAAGAGTCGCGTCGTTTTTACCCCGCAGGACACGTGGCGGCGAACCTGATTGGTTTCACGAATGTTGACGATCAGGGCATTGAAGGTATTGAAAAAAGCTTCAACAGCCAGCTTATTGGCAAGCCGGGGTTGCGCAGGGTACGTAAAGATAAATTTGGCCGGGTGATCGAAAACATTACTGAAGTAGCCCCGGTTCCCGCACATAACATTCAGCTCAGTATTGATGAACGCCTGCAAACGGTGACGGAAGACGCGCTGGATAACGCCGTGCGCTGGAACAAAGCCGCGTCTGGCGCGGCGGTGCTGGTAAAAATTGATACCGGTGAAATATTGTCGATGGCGAGCTACCCGGACTACAACCCAAACAATCGCGAAGCTGCAACGCTGGATGATTTCCGCAACCGCGCAATCAGCGATACCTTCGAACCGGGTTCCACGGTGAAACCGTTAGTGATCATGACGGCGCTTCAGCAGGGCATTGTTCGTCCCGATAGTGTGGTCGATACCCATCCTTATGTACTGGACGGGCACCGTATTCGTGACGTGGGCTATTATCCAGAGCTCACCCTAACCGGTATTTTGCAAAAATCGAGTGACACGGGCGTCTCGCGTCTTTCACTGGCTATGCCGGTACAAAAGCTTCTGGATACCTACACTGCGTTTGGCTTCGGGCAACCGACCGGGTTGGGCTTAACCGGTGAAAGTCAGGGGCTGTTACCGCATCGACGTTACTGGGGCGAGCTGGATCGCGCGACGTTCGCATTTGGTTATGGTCTGATGGTCACGCCGCTGCAACTGGCACACGTGTATGCCACTATCGGCGGTTTTGGTATTTCGCGCCCGCTCTCCATTACCCGTATTGATCCGCCGGTCATCGGCCATCGGGTGATGCCCGAAACATTGGTACATCAGGTTGAACATATGATGGAAAGCGTGGCGCTGCCGGGGGGCGGCGGGACAAAAGCCGCCGTTCGTGATTATCGCGTCGCGGTGAAAACCGGCACCGCCAAGAAAATTGGCGACGACGGGAAATATGTCGATAAGTATGTCGCCTATACCGCAGGCGTCGCGCCCGCCAGCAATCCACAATTTGCGCTGGTCGTTGTGATCAACGAACCGCAGAACGGGCAGTACTACGGAGGAGCGGTATCCGCCCCGGTATTCAGTCAGATAATGGGCGATGTTCTCCGTCTGGAAAACGTCATGCCGGATGGTTTACCGCAGGGGTCAGATAATTTGATTGTTATGCATACATCTTCAAGCGCGCCTGCATTGTAAATCCTCCCACTCAGGGGCGAAAAGCGTTACACTTTCGCCCTTTCAATATTCCCCCGGAGTTGTTATGTCCTGGAGTTGCCCGCTCTGCCACGCGCCGCTCACCCGCAGCGGAAACAGCTATTGCTGTCCTCAACGCCATCAGTTTGATATGGCAAAAGAAGGCTATGTCAATCTACTGCCCGTGCAGCATAAGCGTTCCCGCGATCCGGGCGACAGCGCAGAGATGATGCAGGCGCGCCGCGCGTTCCTTGATGCCGGACACTATCAACCGTTACGCGATGCCATTTGCGCGAAGCTTGACGGGATAAAGCCAGCGCATTTGCTGGATATTGGCTGTGGGGAAGGGTACTACACACATGCTTTTGCAGAGATAGCAGGCCATACATGGGGACTGGATGTGGCGAAAAACGCTATTCGCGCCGGGGCGAAGCGCTACGCTAATGTCGATTTCTGTGTGGCTTCGAGTCAGCGTTTGCCGTTTGAGGCGAATAGCATGGACGTGGTAGTACGTATTTACGCGCCCTGTAACCCTGAAGAGCTGGCCAGAGTGGTCAAACCCGGCGGATGGGTGATTACCGTCACCCCAGGGCCGCGACATTTAGTCGAGCTAAAAGGGCTGATTTACGATGAAGTTCAGTTGCATGCACCGCATTCGGAAACGTTGTCGGGCTTCACGCTGCAAACGCACGATGCGCTGGCATACCCGATGCAGTTAAGTGGAACAGAAGCGGTGACGTTATTGCAGATGACGCCGTTTGCCTGGCGCGCTAAACCGGACGTGTGGGAGACGCTGAAAGGGCAGGAACACTTTGACTGCCAGACCGATTTTGCTATTCATGTCTGGCAGCGTTTGGACGATTAACCGGCGAAATGGCTGTAGAGAATTTCTGCGCCAATGCCGATGAGCACAAGACCGCCGAGAATTTCAGCCCGTTTGCCAAGCAGCGGGCCGATAAAGCGGCCAATCATCATCCCCAGCGTCGACATGGTGAAGGTCGCACAGCCGATGGCCAACGCCATCACCAGAATATTAACCTGTAAAAACGCCAGACCGACACCGACCGCCATCGCATCAAGGCTGGTGGCAATCGCGGTGGTCACTAATAACCAGAAACCGTGACGGCGGGGCGGTTCGCACTCTTCATCGCTATCATCGCCCCGGAATCCTTCGACAATCATTCGTCCGCCTAAAAAGACCAGCAGCACGAACGCCACCCAGTGGCTCCACTCCAGCACAAAGCGGCTGGCGAGCATACCCAGCCCCCAACCAATCAGCGGAGTAAGGGTTTCGATAACGCCAAAGATAAGGCCGGTACGAATGGCTTCAGAAAATTTTGGTTTGTGGAGTGTGGCACCTTTACCCATCGATGCAGCGAAAGCATCCATCGACATGCCAAGGGCGAGGAGAATAATTGCGTATGCGTTCATCAGAGCGTCCAGACCGGGAATATCCATATGACACACTCCTGCCCCCAGTAAACAGCAGTAAGCGTATCTATGGTCTCGCCTAACCATTCGCGTTTGAATGGTTCGTACGTGCCACGTTTTGCAACGAGTATGTTGACACGCACATTTTCAGATGACTGAAAATCGGCTACTCCCCAACGACGGACGCAACCTTAACATATTTTTAGAATATAAACCAAGAACAGAAGTGTTATTTCTTTTAGCTAAATGATAACGATTTTCATTTTCGAAATAAGGTGAGAAAAACGTTAATTAATATCGTGGGTTTATTGTGCTGATATAGCCAGAGCTATGTTTGACGTGCTGGAAAATAGCACAATCATAGCGCTGGCTATATTTGTAACTTATTGAGATGAAAGCAGAAGCCTGGATATTCTTTCGAGGTCGTCAATATTCTTCACGCGAACCAGCAAACGTCGTTGTTCTAATTGCATGACCAGAACACCATCCTCAGATAAATTCATCTGTTTCACCCGCGGATATTCAATCCAGATATTGGCGAAGAAAAAACCCGCCGATTTGAAAATGATTTTGGGGCTGCGGATCCAGAACAGATAAAGACCCATCAATGCCAGAGACGATAACAGCCAGGTGGTGATTTGTGCACCATTATTGTTGATGTTGTTATAGATAAGAATCGCGATGAGACCGACGAAAATTGCACCATCTATGCGGTTACGACGCAGAAGGGGGATAGAAAGCAGCGTGGCGCCATGACGGCGGGGCATGATGAACTGGTCGTAAATGGCAAAAGCCAGCAGCGCGATGATGAAGAAAACCAGTACCCAATCCGTTATTGTCATTAAGCCTCCGAATAAAAAAACCGGGGGCGTAAGCCCCCGGCGCACAACAGATATTACAGACCCAGCAGGCCGACAGCGTAGCCCGCGATACCGATGACGAAGAAGCCAACGATGATCCACAGCGGGTTAACTTTCTTACGCAGCAGCCACATACAGGCGAAGGTTAACAGCAGCGGCACCAGACCCGGCATCAGCTGGTCCAGGATTGTCTGCACAGTCGTGACACGCGTCTGGCCATCCTGACCGGTGATGGTCGAAACCACCAGTGGAATGTTGACGTGCGTCCACTTGTTAACCAATGCCCCCATGACAAACAGGCCGAGGATTGACGCCCCCTCAGTCAGTTTCTGCAGGAAGCCGCCGCCCATATCTTTAACGATATCGACACCTTTACGGTAGCCATACGCCACACCGTAGTAACGGGTCGCCAGACGCACAACGTTAAACAGGATGAAGAACAGCAGAGGCCCAAGCAGGCTGCCGCTCATCGCGATACCTGCACCGAGCGCCGCGAAGACGGGACGCACAGTACCCCAGAAGATCGGGTCGCCGACGCCTGCCAGCGGGCCCATCAGACCGACTTTGATACCGTTGATAGCCGCATCGTCAATTTCAGCGCCGTTAGCACGCTGTTCTTCCATCGCAAGCGTTACGCCGAGAACCGGTGCTGCAACGTACGGATGGGTGTTAAAGAACTCCAGGTGACGCTTGATAGCCTGTTTACGCGCATCGTTGTTCTCAGGATACAGACGACGGATCGCCGGCACCATGGAGAAGCAGAAGCCCAGCGCCTGCATACGTTCGAAGTTCCATGAACCCTGGAACAGGTTTGAACGCAGGAACACGCCACGGATGTCGCTCGGAGTGAGTTTTTTCTCGGTGGTAGTTTGAGTTGTATCAACCATGTCGCTCACCTGTTAGTCCAGTTCGTTATCAAGATCGTTCGCGCCAGCAGCCGGAGCCGCAGCACCCGCAACGCGGTTATATTTCGGGCTCAGCTGAATGTACAGAATCGCCATTACCGCACCAATCACACCCAGCGCAACCAGGTTGAAGTTGGTGAAAGCAGCGGTAACGAAGCCCAGGTAGAAGAACGGCATCAGGTAGCCTGCACGCATCATGTTAATAACCATGGCGTAACCGACGACAACAATCATACCGCCGGCGATGTTCAGACCGCTGGTGACCACTTCCGGGATCGCGTTCAGCATGTTCTGCACTTCGCTGGTACCCACGGACACCGCCACGATCACGGCCGGGATAGCGATACGCATCGCCTGCAGGAACAGGGAGGAGACGTGGATCCAGGAGAGTGCCGTCAGGTTGCCATTATCGGCCGCCTTATCCGCTGCGTGCTGGAAGGCCACGGTAATGGTACGTACGATGATGGTCAGAACCTGGCCTGCCGCAGCCAGAGGAATCGCCAGCGCGATACCGGCGCCGATGCTCTGCTGACCTGCAATAACCAGAATGGTTGAGATGATGGATGCCAGCGCGGCGTCAGGCGCAACCGCCGCACCGATGTTCATCCAACCCAGGGCGATCATTTCCAGCGTACCACCGATGATGATACCGGTTTTCATATCGCCAAGAACGATACCGACCAGGGTACATGCCACCAGCGGACGGTGGAACTGAAACTCATCAAGGATCGACTCCATACCTGCGATACAGGCAACGATGAATATCAGCACAATTTGAAGAGTGGTAATCTCCATTGTACTTCTCCTATAAACGTAAGACTAAAGTGTGAAAACTGAGTGACAATTAACGAGATAGCTTATTTGCCAATCTTGTTAATCAGATCCATCATTTTCAGTTTCGGATCGTTGGAGACCTTACGGACTTCCAGCTCGATACCACGGGCGTTCAACTTCTTGAACGCTTCAATATCTTTTTCATCGACCGAAACGGCGTTATTCACCTGAGTTTTACCCTGGCGGAAGGCCATACCGCCGATGTTGATGGAGGTGAATTTCACACCACCTTCAGCAAGGCGTTCGACATCCGTCGGGTTCGTGAACAGCAGCATCACTCGTTCACCCGCGTATTTCGGGTTGTTGTAGACGCGAAGCATCTTGGCAATATCAACCACATGCGCGGTTACGCCCGGAGGAGCAACCTGCGTCAGCAGGGTTTTACGTACGGTATCTGCGGCAACTTCATCGCTGACGACGATGATGCGGCGGACGTTGGTTTCTTTAGTCCAGCGGGTAGCGACCTGACCGTGGATTAAACGGTCATCGATACGCGCGAGGCCAATGACCATGTAGTCATTTTCACCCATCGGTTTAACCGGAGCCGCAGGTTTCGCTGCGACCGGGGCTGGCGCGGCTTTTTCAACCGGCTTCGCTTTCAGCGCTTTCACGCCTTCACGGCCCGTTTCAACGGCAATCGCCACCAGCTCATCAAACGACGGGTTATCATCACGCGCCATCAGCGTTTCCACTAACATCGGAATGTTGACGCCCGCGATGACTTCATACTGTTCTTTATCGACGACAATGCGACTGGCCGCGTTGAACGGGCTTCCGCCCCAGGTATCAACGAGGAACAGCACGCCTTTGCTGGTATCAAGCTTTGCCAGCTGTGCGTTGTATTTTTCGATTAATGTCTCGGCGTTTTCGCCAGGCACGAAATCGATCCAACCCACATTTTCCTGCTCGCCCAACAGCATCTCTGCCGTCTTCAGCAGTTGTTCTGCTGCCCAACCATGTGTGCCTATTACAATAGCAATCGTCACTTGCTACCTCCTTTTATTATCGTTGCATCAGGCGGGCTGATGCTTGTTGAAGCGATATCGTGACCGAATCGATTCAGATAAGGGTTTGAGAGAAAAAATTAATAACTGCCGAGAATTATTTTAGATAGTGAAAAAATAATTAATGTGATGAAGATCCGTAATTTAGTCAAAGGGGGCCAATTATTTTGCGGCGCAAAAAATAATCTTACTTATTGCAAAGACAGGTAAATCTTTGCCAAATTGTGATCAGTTTTTGCTATGTTTAGCTTCCGTTTAATTTTGCAGGAGTATAGGGCAGCAGCCCAAAGTATGGACCGTCACCGACGCCTTTACACGTTCACATCGCACATTTGTGCAGTACACCCCGGCCAGCCGCGCCACCGTTCCCTTTTGTCCGAAATTGTCACGCCTGTATTTGACAGCGCGATGACGCGTCATCTTATTAGCTGGAGTCGCTCATGGAATTGTTAATGGACCCGTCAATCTGGGCCGGTTTGTTGACGCTTGTCGTCCTGGAAATCGTACTGGGTATTGATAACCTGGTCTTTATTGCGATCCTTGCGGATAAACTGCCGCCGAAACAGCGTGATAAAGCACGCCTGATCGGCCTGTCGTTGGCGCTGATAATGCGTCTGGGCCTGCTCTCGGTGATCTCGTGGATGGTCACGCTCACCGCGCCGCTGTTCAGCGTGTGGGATTACTCGTTCTCCGGGCGTGATTTGATCATGCTGTTGGGTGGTCTGTTCCTGTTGTTTAAGGCGACAACCGAGCTTCATGAACGGCTGGAAAACCGCCAGCACGATGCTGGACACGGCAAAGGCTACGCCAGCTTCTGGGTTGTGGTACTGCAAATTGTCGTGCTGGATGCCGTCTTCTCCCTTGATGCGGTCATTACCGCCGTGGGGATGGTGAACGATCTGCCTGTCATGATGGCGGCAGTGGTGATTGCAATGGGCGTGATGTTGCTGGCTTCAAAGCCGTTGACGAACTTCGTCAACCAGCATCCGACGGTGGTGGTGCTCTGTCTGAGCTTCCTGCTGATGATCGGTTTGAGCCTCGTGGCGGAAGGTTTCGGTTTCCACATTCCGAAAGGTTACCTGTACGCGGCGATTGGTTTCTCAATCATCATCGAACTGTTTAACCAGATTGCGCGTCGTAACTTTATTCGTCATCAGTCAACGCTGCCATTACGTGCGCGTACGGCAGATGCCATTCTGCGCCTGATGGGCAGCCGTAAGCAGGCCAGCCCGCAACAGGAAGGGGATAACCCTACGCCTGTGTCAGTACCTGAAGGTGCGTTTGCGGAAGAAGAGCGCTATATGATTAACGGCGTGTTGACGCTGGCTTCGCGTTCCCTGCGCAGCATCATGACCCCGCGTGGCGAAATCAGTTGGGTCGATGCTGACCTCAGCAAAGACGAAATCCGCGAACAGCTGCTTTCGTCGCCGCACAGCCTGTTCCCGGTGTGTCGTGGCGAACTGGATGAGGTTATCGGTATCGTTCGCGCCAAAGAGATGCTGGTGGCGCTGGAAGCCGGAGATGACGTGGCGGCAATTGCCTCAGCCCATCCAGCCATTGTGGTGCCGGATACACTTGACCCGATTAACCTGCTGGGCGTACTGCGTCGGGCGAAAGGCAGCTTTGTTATCGTCACCAATGAGTTTGGCGTAGTACAGGGCCTGGTCACGCCGCTGGATGTGCTGGAGGCGATCGCCGGTGAGTTCCCGGACGCCGATGAAACGCCGGAGATCGTCGCCGATGGCGAAGGGTGGATTGTGAAGGGCGGTACCGATTTGCACGCGCTGCAACAGGCGCTGGATATCGATAATCTGGTCAACGACGAAGAGGATATCGCCACCGTTGCGGGCCTGGTGATCGCCGTTAACGGTCATATTCCGAAGGTCGGTGATGTGATTGAACTGGCGCCGTTGCAGATAACCATCACCGAAGCCAATAATTATCGCATCGACCAGGTGCGCGTGGTGAAGCAACCGTCAGAACATGACGAAGAAGAGTAACGCGAACCTTTAAGGCATAGCGGGCGGAGGTAGCCCGTTATGCTTCGCCAGCCACTGGGGGAATTCTGCCAGTGGCATCGGCGGCGCGTAGAGATAACCCTGCAGTAAATGCACGCCGTGGCGCTGCAAATAGTTTGCCTGCTCCGGCGTTTCCACCCCTTCCGCCACCAACTCAATGTTCAACCGCTGTCCCAGCGCAATGATAATGTCCGTCACCGTTGAGTTAACCGCATCAGTACCAATCGCGTGGGTAAATGATTTATCAATTTTCAGCACATCGGGATGCAGTTTCTCAAGCCACGAGAGCGAACTGTTGCCGGTGCCGAAATCATCAATTGCCAGCTGAACTTTCTTGCTGTGCAGCTCGCGTAAAAGCTTGCTGTTCACGTCGTGCAGCGCGTCGCGCTCGGTCAGTTCAATGGTTAATTGGACGGTGGGATTTACGCTGAACCACAGATTGTTGAGGTCTGCAAGAAGCAACTTGTCATCACGGAAATGCGCCGCGGCAGCGTTGATGCCGATATGGAACTTCGGATCGGCGGGAAAGTAATGCAACTGTTGCGCCGTTTCATTGAGCACATAGCGAGTCAGCGGCAGGATCAGATTTTTGGCTTCGGCAATGGGGATAAACACATCTGGCGCAATCGGGCCGAGACGGGGATTATTCCAGCGCAGCAGGATCTCAACGCCGTCGCAGCGCTGGGCACGGGTGTTCATCAGCGGCTGGCAGAAAAGGGTAAATTCGCGCTGGGCGATGCCCATGTTGATTTCCCAGGAGAAGCTCATTCTTCTGGCGGTGGCAATCCAGGTTATCCATGCGAAAAGCAGACTGAGGATCAGCGCCAGCGGTAGCCTGCCGGGTAATTCATGCAATGCCAGCGTCCAGAATGAGGGGCCGCTAACGGCAATGCTGAAAGGGTATGCCCGGGATGCCTGCGAATAGAACATCTCACCTTTACGCTGCAATCGCTGCTCGCTGATACCCACGCCGTCCATGTAATAGGCATTATCAATACCCAGACTGGTGCGCGTAATGAGCGGCGGGAAAGGGTCGAGAATCATCTCGCTGACCAAATCAATGTTAATCCCGATCACCACGCCATTGCGATCGTCCTGTGCCGCCGGGAACCACTGCATCAAAACGGGACTTCCTTTGACCAGCGAACGATCTATGGTGAGGATGATATTTGGCGTGCTGGCCGCTAACCTGGGCTGCAATTTGCGCAACGGAATGTTGCGCTCGCCAAAGGCGCTGGAGCAGTAAAGAATACCGTCCTTGACCAGGAAAATTGAGCGTGCAGTTTTTAAGGTTGCGACCTGCTGACGAAGCTGTAACAGGTTGTCATTACACGGTTTTCCGATGAGAGGCTGCAGGTCAATACGCTCTTTTTCCAGACTTCGCAGGATCTTTTCCATCGTGGTGACCGCGCGCAGGGTATAGCTTTCTATCTGCTGTTTATTTTCGCTACGCTGTAAAATAAATCCAATACCCAGCGTAAGCGAAAAGACACCCAGCGCCACCAGAACGCAGAGAAGAATACGCTTATGAAGATATTGTTTTACTATCCAGTGCGCAGATTGCATATCCGATGCTCAATACCTGGCCAGAGCCTTTCACGGCAACACATGCAAGTTTAGCGGTGCGCGAAGAAAAAAGTGAGGGAAAAGAGAGAAATAAATCGCCCATCCGAAGATGGGCGAGGAGTGGTTAGTCACACTGTACTTTAATCGCGAGGCCGCCGCGGGAGGTTTCGCGGTATTTGGCGTTCATATCTTTCCCGGTTTCATACATCGTTTCGATGACTTTATCGAGAGAGACGCGCGGCTCGCTGGTGCGGCGCATCGCCATGCGTGAGGCGTTAATCGCTTTTACCGAAGCGATAGCGTTACGTTCAATGCACGGAACCTGAACCTGACCTGCCACCGGGTCGCAGGTGAGACCCAGATTGTGTTCCATACCGATTTCCGCCGCCACGCAAACCTGTTCCGGGCTGGCACCCAATAGCTCAGCCAGACCCGCAGCCGCCATGGAGCAGGCCACGCCCACTTCACCCTGACAACCCACTTCCGCACCGGAAATAGAGGCGTTCATTTTATAGAGCGCACCAATCGCCCCGGCGGCGAGGAAGTAGCGAATGTAGATATCCGGGCTGACGGATTCAATAAAGTGATCGTAGTAGGCCAGTACCGCTGGCACGATCCCGCAGGCACCGTTAGTCGGCGCAGTGACCACGCGCCCCCCGGCGGCGTTCTCTTCATTCACTGCCAGCGCGAACATATTGACCCAATCGACCACGTTCATCGGGTCGTTAGAAAGTTTATCGCTGGCAACCAGCAGACGACGCAGGGCAGAGGCGCGACGCGGTACGCGCAGTGGCCCCGGCAGCACGCCTTCGGTGTTCATGCCACGATCGATACAGGCCTGCATGGTCTGCCAGACATTCGCAAAATACGCTTCAATCTCTTTCTTACTGTGCAGTGCCAGTTCGTTCTGCATGACCATGCCGGAAAGTGACAGGCCGGTCTCTTTGCAGTAGTTCAGCATTTCGGTCGCGGACGCGAACGGGTAAGGCACGCTTACCTCATCGACCGAGTCTTTGCCGAAATGCTCTTCATCGACGATAAAACCGCCGCCGATGGAGTAATAGGTTTTGCTATAGACTTCCGTTTCACCCGCCCAGGCGTGGATCTGCATACCGTTTTCATGCAGCGGCAGGTTGCCGTTGTGAAAGCGCATGCCGTTGTCTTTCGGAAAATCGACTTCTTTGCGTCCCTGCGCCAGCAGCAGCCGGCCACGGGTTTCGACATCGCGGATAAACGCGGGAATAGCATCAATATCGACCGTCGCAGGCTCGTTGCCCGCGAGGCCCATAATAATGGCGATATCAGTATGGTGACCTTTACCGGTTAACGAGAGCGAACCGTAGACGTCAACCGCCACGCGGGTGACATCATCAATCAAACCTTTTTCGACCAGGTCATCGACGAACTGCTTGCCTGCTTTCATCGGCCCTACAGTATGGGAAGATGAGGGGCCAATCCCCACCTTGAACATGTCGAATATACTAATCACGTTGTTACTCCTGACAGGGTTGCCGGCGTGTTGCGGCAACGATGTTATAATTGCGCATAGTGTATGAGGGAACCGGATATTCGGCTGAACTATTCACATGAATTAAACTAATGAATCGATACTATTTTACTAATGCCGAACATCTTGCTGTTACGCTAAGTATAGTCAGGGTTTCAGGCCTACCTGTAGCGCCAGTTCACGAATAATGCCGGCGGTCATTCCCCAGACAAAATAGTGCTGGTACCACGAAAGCCATACACGGTGTGAATCTCCACGGCGATGAATATCGAGTGGATGGTAACGCCCAAGTCGCAGCGCCTCCGCCAGCGGCATTTCGAAAACGGATGAGACTTCATCGACGCTGGCGTGATAGTGCAGATTTGGCGGGATCACGCCAACTATGGGCGTAACCTGAAAACCGGTCACGCTATCAACCGGGGGGAGCATACCGATGACCTCAACGCTCTCTGGCGGAATGGCCACCTCTTCCTGCGCTTCACGCAGCGCGGCGGCAATCAGCGACGCATCGGTGCTATCGACCGCGCCGCCGGGGAACGCTACTTGACCAGGATGTTTGCGCAACGTTGCCGAACGCTGGGTTAACAGCAATCCCGGTTCAGGACGCCGCACGATGGGCACCAGCACCGCCGCCTGCCGCTGATTGACCGCTAAGCGGTTCGCCTGTGGACGCAGCAGTTGAAAACGGGAGAGAAAATCGTCCAGGTTCAGAGCGGGGGATGCCATGGTTAAGACTCCAGTTGATGCAGAATACGGTTAACTTTATCAAACGTTTCCTGATATTCCGCGGCTTCGTTGCTGTCTGCCACGATACCACCTCCTGCGGAACAGTAAACCTGACCACGCCAGGCGGTGACGGTGCGAATGGTGATGCTGGTATCCATATTGCCACAGGCGCTGAGATAACCAATGCTGCCGCACCAGGCGTTACGGCGATGCGGTTCGAGTTCGTCGATAATCTGCATGGCCCGCACTTTCGGCGCACCGGTAATCGAACCGCCAGGGAATGCAGCACGCAGCAGGTCGCTGGCGTGGAGCGTCTCCGGCAAGGTCGCGGTAATCGTACTCACCAAATGGTGCACCGCCGGGAAGGGCTCCACCACAAACAGCTCCGGTACGCGAACGCTGCCCGGCACCGCGACGCGGCCAATATCGTTGCGCATCAAATCGACAATCATCAGATTCTCAGCGCGATCTTTCGGTGAATTCGCCAGCCGTTCAGCCTGTGCTGCGTCTTCAGCGGCGTCGGCCAGACGGGGAAGCGTACCTTTAATCGGTCGCGTCTGAATTTCGCCTTGTTCCAGCAGAATAAACCGCTCCGGCGAGAGGCTTAAAATCGCGCCTTCTTCAAGTCGGATAAACGCGCTGAATGGTGCGCGGTTACAGCGGTTAAGCTGAATGAACGCTTGCCATTCATCGCCGGTATAGCTCGCCTGAAAACGTTGAGCAAGGTTGACCTGATAACAATCGCCGCTTTGCAGATACGCCTGTACCTGGCGGAATTTTTCGCCGTAGGTTTCCCGGCTCATATTTGCCTGCCACGCCGAGGTTAACGTAAATGGCCGCCCCGATTGCTTCTGCTGATTCAGCAGCCAGTCCAGGCGCTCCTGGACGTTATTCTGGCTGACCAGCGTTACCGTCTGGCGACGATGGTCGACAATCAGCGCCCAGTCATAAATACCCACTGCCATATCTGGCAGGTCGATATCCTGCTGCGCATGATGGGGAAGCTGCTCAAAGCGGCGACCCAAATCGTAGCCGAAAAGCCCCAGCGCACCGCCGATAAACGGCAAATCGGCAAGGGGAGTGGTATTAAATGCACAACCATCCACTTCAGCGTGTAAAAGCGAGAGTGGATCCTGCGTTGACACGGTATGCTCACTGCCGCGCGTGATCGTGGTTGTTTCGCCGTGCGTCACCAGGGTGATGAGAGGTTGCGCAACCAGAATGTCGTAACGACTGTGAGGATGCTCTGCATGACCCGAGTGGAGCAACATCGCCCATGGCTGGTGACTTAACGGCGCAAAATAGTGCTCGGCGGCATCCTGTCGCCACGGTAGCGTAATCATTGACGGGAGTAACATCTTCCTCAAACCCAAACAGCGTGAAATAATAAGCGCCAACAATGTAGCAGGAGTCAAAGATGTTTGCAGGATTACCTTCGCTGACCCACGAGCAGCAGCAACAAGCGGTAGAACGTATTCATGAACTCATTTCTCAGGGAATGAGCAGCGGCGAAGCGATTGCGCAGGTCGCCGCAGAAATTCGCGCCACTCACAAGGGAGAACAGATCGTAGCGCGATTTGAAGATGAGGATGAAGAAGAGTAGGGCATTACACCGCGGCGATAATTTTAATCTCGACCTTATACTCCGCTTTCATCAATCTGGCCTGCACGGTGCAACGCACCGGCGCATGGCCCGCAACAACCCATTCATCCCACGCTTTGTTCATGGCGGCGAAATCATCTCCATTGGCGAGAAAAATCGTCGCATCAAGAATTTTGGTTTTATCGCTACCCTGTTTTTGCAAAATTGCGTCAATCTGCGCCAGGGTGTTTGCTGTTTGCTCGTAGGCATCCGCTTGCAGATTTTCCGGTACCCCGGTGTAGTACAGCGTCTGGTTGTGAATCACGACATCAGACCAGCGGGCTTCGGCATCAATACGCGTAATCGTCATTGCAGTTTCCTCTGTTGAAATTCCTTTAAGGGCGCAAGAGTGCCATATTGTTGCCCGGTCGTCATCCGTTCGACTGGCGAAAGGACGGTCGGCCTGACATAATCACTGTCCAAATAAACAGGGGGCAGTGTGACGGACGATTTTGCAGCAGACGGTCAGTTAGCGAAAGCGATTACCGGTTTTAAACCACGCGAACCGCAGCGTCAGATGGCGCACGCCGTGGCGCAGTCAATCCGTGACGGCGAGCCGCTGGTGGTTGAAGCGGGAACCGGCACCGGAAAAACCTACGCCTACCTTGCGCCCGCGCTGCGCGCCGATAAAAAGGTCATTATCTCTACCGGCTCAAAAGCGTTGCAGGATCAGCTCTACAGCCGTGATTTGCCGACGGTGGCGAAGGCCCTGGAATTCAAAGGCAAACTGGCGTTGCTGAAAGGGCGCTCGAACTACTTATGTATTGAACGTCTTGAACAGCAGTCGCTGGCGGGCGGCGATCTTCCCGTCAACACGTTAAGCGATGTGATTTTGCTACGCTCGTGGGCGAATCAGACAATAGATGGCGACATCAGCACCTGTGTCAGCGTCGCGGAAGATTCGCAGGCCTGGCCGCTGGTGACCAGCACCAATGACAACTGCCTCGGTAGCGACTGCCCCCAGTACGCCGACTGCTTTGTGGTGAAGGCGCGTAAAAAAGCGATGGATGCCGATGTGGTGGTGGTCAACCATCACCTGTTTCTGGCCGATATGGTGGTTAAAGAGAGCGGTTTCGGTGAGCTCATTCCCGAAGCCGAGGTAATGATTTTCGATGAAGCGCATCAGCTTCCGGATATCGCCAGCCAGTATTTTGGCCAATCGCTCTCCAGCCGACAGCTGTTAGACCTCGCTAAAGACATCACCATCGCCTACCGCACGGAACTGAAAGACACTCAACAACTGCAAAAATGTGCCGACCGCCTGGCGCAGGCCACCCAGGATTTCCGCTTGCAGTTGGGTGACCCTGGTTACCGCGGAAATCTGCGTGAACTGCTGGCGGATAACACCATTCAGCGCGCGCTTCTGCTGTTAGATGATGCGCTGGAGCTCTGCTATGACGTTGCCAAACTGTCGCTCGGACGCTCAGCCTTACTGGACGCGGCCTTTGAACGTGCGACGCTGTATCGTGCGCGACTCAAGCGGCTTAAAGACGTCAATCAGCCCGGTTACAGCTACTGGTATGAGTGCAACTCGCGCCACTTTACCATGGCGCTCACGCCGCTCACGGTTGCCGATAAATTCAAAGAAGTGATGGCGCAGAAGCCGGGTAGCTGGATTTTTACCTCGGCCACCTTATCGGTGAACGACGATCTGCATCACTTCACCGATCGCCTCGGCATCGGAGAGGCGCACTCACTTCTGTTGCCGAGCCCGTTTGACTATGCGCATCAGGCGTTGCTGTGCGTGCCGCGCAACCTGCCGTTACCTAATCAGCCAGGCGCGGCGCGTCATCTGGCGGCCATGTTAAAACCGATCATCGAAGCCAACGATGGGCGCTGTTTTATGCTTTGCACCTCACACGCCATGATGCGCGACCTTGCCGAACAGTTCCGCGCCACCATGACGTTACCGGTATTGTTACAGGGCGAGACCAGCAAAGGGCAGCTATTACAGCAGTTCGTCAGCGCGGGTAATGCGCTACTGGTGGCGACCAGCAGCTTCTGGGAAGGTGTGGACGTGCGTGGCGATGCACTCTCGTTGGTGATCATCGACAAGCTGCCGTTTACCTCGCCGGACGATCCGCTGCTGAAGGCGCGAATGGAAGATTGTCGTCTGCGTGGCGGCGATCCGTTTGAAGAAGTACAGCTTCCGGATGCGGTCATCACCCTCAAACAGGGCGTGGGGCGTCTGATTCGCGACACGGACGATCGTGGCGTGCTGGTGATTTGCGACAATCGACTGGTGATGCGTCCGTATGGCGCAACCTTCCTTGCCAGCCTGCCGCCTGCGCCGCGCACGCGAGATATCGGACGCGCGGTGCGCTTCCTGGCGATGTCATCCATTCGTTAACAGGGGCGCAGCCTGGTACAAAGTGTGCTAAGATGCGCGCCATTTTATTGATCTGCAATTGCGAGAGCGCGACGAATCATGCGAATTCTGGCTATCGACACCGCCACGGAAGCTTGCTCGGCTGCCCTGTGGAATACCGGTGAAATCTGTGCTCATTTTGAACTCTGTCCTCGTGAACACACCCAACGCATTCTGCCTGTAGTGCAGGATATTCTTAGCCAAAGTGGCGTCACCTTAGCGGAGCTTGACGCGCTGGTGTTTGGCCGTGGGCCCGGTAGTTTTACCGGTGTGCGTATCGGTATCGGTATTGCGCAGGGGCTGGCGCTGGGGGCTGAACTGCCGATGATTGGTGTCTCGACGCTTGCGACGATGGCGCAGGGCGCGTTCCGCAAAAGCGGCGCGACGCGTGTTCTGGCAGCCATTGATGCGCGAATGGGCGAGGTCTACTGGGCGGAGTACGTTCGCGACGACCAGGGGATCTGGCACGGCGAAGAGAGTGAAGCGGTGCTGAAACCAGAAGCGGTGAAAGAACGCCTCATGCAGTTATCCGGTGAATGGGTCACCGTGGGAACCGGTTGGCCGGCATGGCCTGATCTGGCCGCCGACGCCACGCACCTCACGATTACCGATGGTGAGGTACTACTGCCCGCGGCTGAAGACATGCTGCCCATCGCGGTTTATCTGCTGGAGCAGGGCAAAACCGTCGCCGTTGAGAAAGCCGAACCTAAATATTTACGCAACGAAGTGGCATGGAAGAAACTTCCGGGCCGTGAATGAATCTTAGTAAGTAAATACTGAGAAAAAGGAGTTGCATCATGGCGGGTCAAAAAGCGGTCGTTCGCGTTGCTCTTGCGGGGTTCATTGCCATCGCACTGAGTGGCTGCGTCAGCGTGCCGGATGCTATTAAGGGCAGTAGCCCCACGCCGCAGCAGGATCTGGTGCGCGTGATGGCGTCGCCGCAACTGTATGTCGGCCAGGAGTCCCGTTTCGGTGGGAAAGTTGTCAATGTGCAGAATACCAACGGGAATACGCGTCTGGAAATTGCTACCGTGGCGCTCGACAGCGGTGCGCGCCCGATTCTTGGCGAACCTTCACGCGGGCGAATTTATGCCGATGTGAGCGGTTTCCTCGATCCCGTCGATTTCCGTGGGCAACTGGTCACGGTGGTCGGCCCGATCGCGGGTACGGTGGAAGGCAAGATAGGCAATACCGCCTACCAATATCTGCGTGTTCAGGTCACCGGCTATAAACGCTGGCGCGTGACCCAGCAGATGGTGATGCCACCGCAGCCGATCGATTCCTGGTTCTACGGCCCGCATCCGTGGCGTGGGGGATATGGCTATGGTGGTTGGGGATGGTATAACCCCGGCCCCGCTCAGGTACAAACCATCGTTACTGAATAACGAATTGATTTGTAAAAGAAAAGAGACAGCGGCTAGTCCGCTGTCTCTTTATTTAGATGGTACTAGAAAAATAAAAAGTGACGCGCTTCGCAACCTGCGTTTTGTGTAATTAATAAACTGGTACGCTGAGTTAATATTATGTTAACAGATGGTTTATTAATTGGGGTTGTGATGACGACGAATACGCATTTTAGAGGTGATACTTTGAAGAAGGTTTGGCTCAACCGTTATCCGTCCGATGTGCCGGCGGATATCAATCCTGACCGTTATCAATCCCTGGTTGAACTCTTCGAACATGCCACGACGCGCTATGCTGATCAGCCCGCGTTCGTCAACATGGGCGAAGTGATGACGTTTCGTAAACTGGAAGAGCGCAGTCGTGCGTTCGCCGCCTATCTTCAGCAGGGGCTGGGATTACAGAAGGGCGATCGCGTGGCGTTGATGATGCCAAACCTGCTGCAATATCCGGTCGCGCTGTTCGGTATTCTGCGCGCGGGCATGATTGCGGTGAACGTCAACCCGCTTTACACCCCGCGTGAGCTGGAGCATCAGCTCAACGACAGCGGTGCGGCAGCGATTGTGATCGTCTCCAACTTTGCCCATACCCTTGAAAAAGTGGTCGAGAAAACCCAGGTAAAGCACGTTATTCTGACGCGCATGGGCGATCAGCTTTCCACCGCGAAAGGGACGCTGGTTAATTTTGTGGTGAAGTACATTAAGCGTCTGGTGCCGAAATACCACCTGCCTGATGCTATCTCTTTTCGTCGCGCGCTGCACAACGGCTATCGGCTTCAGTATGTTAAACCTGAGATCAGCGCTGACGATCTCGCGTTCCTGCAATATACCGGCGGTACTACCGGTGTGGCGAAAGGCGCGATGCTTACCCACCGCAATATGCTCGCCAACCTCGAACAGGTTAACGCCACCTACGGGCCGCTGTTGCATCGCGGTACGGAGCTTGTGATCACCGCACTGCCGCTTTATCACATCTTTGCGCTCACCATGAACTGCCTGCTGTTTATTGAGTTGGGCGGTAAGAACGTGTTAATCACCAACCCGCGCGATATTCCGGGGCTGGTGAAGGAGTTGGCAAAGTATCCGTTTACCGCGATGACCGGAGTGAATACCTTATTTAACGCGTTGCTGAACAACAAAGAGTTTCAGCAGCTCGATTTCTCGACGCTGCACCTTTCGGCAGGTGGCGGTATGCCGGTACAACATGCGGTTGCCGACCGCTGGGTAAAACTGACCGGGCAGTATCTGCTGGAAGGCTATGGTCTGACGGAGTGCTCGCCGCTGGTGAGCGTAAATCCGCACGATATCGACTATCACAGCGGCAGCATTGGCCTGCCAGTGCCGTCCACCGATGTTAAGCTTGTGGACGACGACGATAACGAAGTGGCGCACGGCGAGCCGGGCGAACTGTGCGTGAAAGGGCCCCAGGTGATGCTTGGCTACTGGCAGCGTCCGGATGCGACAGACGAAATCATCAAAGACGGCTGGCTGCATACCGGCGATATCGCGGTAATGGATGACGAGGGCTTCCTGCGCATTGTCGATCGCAAAAAAGACATGATTCTGGTCTCTGGCTTCAATGTGTATCCAAATGAAATTGAAGATGTGGTGATGCAGCATCCTGGCGTTCAGGAAGTGGCCGCCGTCGGCGTACCGGCGGGAAGTAGCGGCGAAACGGTGAAAATTTTTGTCGTTAAGAAAGATGCCTCGTTAACCGATGACGCGCTCATTACCTTCTGCCGACGCCAGTTGACGGGCTATAAAGTGCCAAAACTTGTCGAATTCCGTGATGAATTACCGAAGTCTAACGTTGGTAAGATTTTGAGACGAGAATTACGTGACGAAGCCCGTACTAAAGTAGAGAATAAAGGCTGAGAAATTTTTAAGTCGCCAGACGCCGGCTATGCCGGCGTTTTTATTGGGCGCAACCTAAGAGAGTATGATTTGAACTATCAGATGATCACCACCAACGAAGCGCTCAGCACCTTGTGCGATGCCGTTTCGCAGGTCACTTCCATCGCGCTGGACACTGAGTTTGTCCGCACCCGAACCTATTATCCGCAGTTGGGATTAATTCAACTGTTTGATGGACAGCAAACGTCGCTTATCGATCCGCTCGGCATTACCGACTGGGCACCGCTACAGGCGATTTTGCAGAATACGGATATCACCAAGTTTCTGCACGCGGGCAGTGAAGACCTGGAAGTGTTTCTGAATGTTTTCGGTTCAATGCCAAAACCGCTGATTGACACCCAAATTCTGGCCGCGTTTTGTGGCCGCCCAATGTCCTGGGGCTTCGCGGCAATGGTGGAAGAGTATACCGGCGTTAAACTGGATAAAAGCGAATCGCGTACCGACTGGCTGGCGCGCCCGCTGACTGAGCGTCAATGTATTTATGCAGCGGCAGATGTCTGGTATCTGCTCCCTATCGCGCATAAGCTGATGGCGGAAACAGAACAGGCTGGTCGCTTAGAGGCTGCACTGGATGAGTGTCGTCTTATGCAGCAGCGCCGTCAGGAAGTGGTTGACCCGGCTGAAGCCTGGCGCGACATCACCAACGCCTGGCAGCTGCGTACGCGTCAGCTGGCGTGCCTGCAACTTCTCGCCGACTGGCGTCTGCGTAAAGCCCGTGAGCGCGATCTGGCGGTGAATTTTGTGGTGCGTGAAGAACATTTGTGGAGCGTGGCACGCTATATGCCGGGCAGCATGGGCGAGCTCGATAGCCTGGGTCTTTCCGGTAGCGAAATCCGCTTCCATGGTAAAACGCTGCTGAGCCTGGTGGCAAAAGCGCAGGCACTGCCCGAAGACGCATTGCCGGAGCCGCTGCTGAACCTGATGGATATGCCGGGTTATCGCAAGGCGTTTAAAGAGATTAAAGCGCTGGTGCAGGAAGTGGGGCAGGAGTCTGGCGTCAGTGCTGAACTACTGGCGTCGCGTCGCCAGATTAACCAGTTGCTGAACTGGCACTGGCAACTGAAAACCTTCGCCAGCGCACCAGAGATGATCTCCGGCTGGCGCGGCGAACTGCTGAGTGGCCGTCTTGACGCGCTGCTCGCCGAGTATCCGCGCTAAAAAAGAAACCCCGGTGGCCTGCGCCATCCGGGGTTTTTCTCACATCGACCAGTGATATCAGGACTTCGACTCTTCCGCTTCTGGTAAGGTCACGTTAAGTTCCAGAATCGAGATATCCCCGTCTTTCTGCTCCAGCTGCACGGTCACCATTTCCGGGTCAATCTGAATATATTTACAGATGACTTCCAGGATGTCCTTGCGCAGTTGCGGCAGGTAATGCGGTTCAGCATCGCTGCGGCGGCGTTCAGCCACAATAATCTGTAAGCGTTCTTTCGCGATATTCGCGGTGCTCTTTTTTCGTGAGAGAAAAAAGTCGAGTAATGCCATAATTTATCCTCCGAACAGGCGTTTGAGGAAACCTTTCTTCTCTTCTTCAATGAAGCGGAAAGGACGTTCTTCTCCCAACAGACGATCCACGGTGTCGGCGTAGGCTTTACCTGCATCCGACAATGCATCCAGAATAACCGGTTCACCCTGGTTGGATGCGCGCAGCACAGATTGATCTTCCGGGATAACGCCGACCAGTTTGATGCGCAGAATTTCCAGCACATCTTCCATGCTCAGCATATCGCCTTTGTTTACACGACCCGGATTGTAGCGGGTCAGCAGAAGGTGTTCTTTGATAGGCTCTTCACCGTTTTCCGCACGACGCGATTTTGAGGCCAGAATGCCCAGAATACGGTCGGAGTCACGCACGGAAGAGACTTCCGGGTTAGTGGTGATGATCGCTTCATCAGCGAAGTAAAGCGCCATCAGCGCGCCGGTTTCGATACCCGCCGGGGAGTCGCAGACAACAAAGTCGAACTCCATCTTCTTCAGCTCGTCGAGCACTTTCTCGACGCCTTCGCGAGTCAATGCGTCTTTATCACGAGTCTGAGACGCCGGGAGAATAAACAGATTTTCCGTGCGCTTATCTTTGATTAGCGCCTGGTTCAGCGTGGCATCGCCCTGAATAACGTTAACGAAATCATACACAACGCGGCGTTCACAGCCCATAATCAGGTCGAGGTTACGCAGGCCGATATCGAAGTCGATAACGACAGTTTTCTTTCCCTTCTGCGCCAAACCAGTCGCGATGGCCGCGCTGGAGGTGGTTTTGCCCACGCCCCCTTTACCCGAAG
Organism: Pseudocitrobacter faecalis; assembly: GCA_003315335.1. GTDB lineage: Bacteria > Pseudomonadota > Gammaproteobacteria > Enterobacterales > Enterobacteriaceae > Pseudocitrobacter > Pseudocitrobacter faecalis. The sequence goes on along the minus strand of QNRL01000001.1, from coordinate 583,773 downwards.
TCACAACAATAATGCGTGCCATAGAAATTCCTTGTTAAAAGGGATTAATTAAACGGTTGAATTGTCAAAGCGCTGTCGTCTAAGCGCAGACGCGCCGCTTTGCCATAAAACTCGGCTGGGATTTGATCGCTCAGCCAATATTCCCCGGCAATGGACATTAATTCCGCTGCCAGATGTGTACAAAAAATTTGTGCTTCTCGATCGCCAGATGCGCCAGCCAGCACGCGTCCCCGCATCATGCCATACACATGAATGTTACCATCAGCGATAAGCTCAGCGCCTGCGCTTACGTGGTTTGTAACAATCAGATCACAGTTTGGCGCATAAATGCGCTGACCGGAACGAACCGGCATATCAATCAATCGCGTTTTTGTGATCGTGCTAACAGTTGGGGCAGGTTCTGGCTGAGGTTGCGGTTCGACGGGAGCAGGGCGGGCGATTTTTTCTTTACCCTCAGTGAGTAAAGGCAGGCCCGCTTTGTCGATTTCGGCTTTCATTCGCGGGTTCTTCGCGCCGCTCACGCCCACAATACGCAAGCCCGCAGCGTTAATCGCCTGCTGCAACGGCTGCCATTGGGTCGTCTCTTCCAGACTACTGACGTTTACCACCACCGGCGCGTGACGAAAAAAAGCCGGAGCCTGAGCCACCTTGTCTTCTAACGCCTGACGAATAATCTCGGGATTTGCCTCATGCAAATGCACCACTGATAAAGTGAAGCTACTGCCTTTAAGTTCGATTGGCGTGTTTGACATCCTGGCCTTACTCAATTTGCTATTTATCATCCAGCACAATGCGGTGATATTCCGAAGACTATCAGGCATGTTATAGTCACTGATATATAGAGGCAAGTCACCACGGGCTTAAATAAGAGTAAAAGTCTATTTTGTGAATGGAACCTCTCAAAATTGACCATTAAAAAAGCCATATGCATCAGTTGGATGCGGCAATTTTCTTATTACGCATAGTTTCGAGTTCGTTTTCCTGTGCCAAAAACGTGACAGAACCTACAAACCTGTTCAAATGTTCAGCACTTAAGTGAGCGTACTTTTTAACCATCTCCAGAGTTTCCCATCCCCCTAATTCCTTAGGGGTCATTAAAGGTGTTCCATTCTGAACATGCCAACTCGCCCAGGTGTGTCTCAGATCGTGAAAACGAAAACCAGATATATCGGATGCAATTAACGCTTGTTCAAAATCAGCGCGGTCAATATCTGATAACTTTTTCCCGTCTACGGTGAATACGTATTCGCACGACATATCACATTCACGTAGAATTCTGATCGCTTCTTCATTCAAAGGCATTGGTCGTGCCTTACCTGATTTTGCATTTTCAGCAGTGACAATAGCGTTCCTGTTCTCGAAATCCACGTTTTCCCATGTGAGTGACAGGATCTATCCGCGCCTTGCTCCGGTAAGCAGGGCGAAGGAGGCTATTCTGCGCATGATATCTGTCCTGAGCGAATCGATTAAATTCCTGGCCTGCCACTTCCGGATCCACCGTACCCTTACTTTTGGTTCTCTTAACTCTGGTACATAGGGTCGGTGGTCAATCCATCCGTTTTTCAGTGCCAGTGAGAATGCCCTGATAATGAACGCGCGGTACCGGTTAACGGTTCCATTAGCCAGGGGCTTTCTCGATTTATGCTGAGAGTGCGTGGGCATCATCTTTGCTATTTCGTATCCCTGAATCTCTGTGATCACCCGGCCCTTAAACACACGGAGCCAGTACCGGGCATAGCCTTTCTTGTTTTCGTATGCGTTCTGGTCTTCCGCATTCTTTAATACAAGGAGGATGATTTCATCGAACAGATGAACAGGCTTCCTCTCAAGGCGTGTCACATCCCACAGTTCATGCTTTATCTTGTCGTGGTACTCCTGTGCTTTGACTTTCTCCTCGGTTCCAGTAGAGCGTCTAATTCGCGTTCCGTCCGGAGCTGAGATATCAACCCAGTAGTTTTTACCTCTTTTGTAGATCGGCATTTCATTGACTCCTTACCGACCACAGCCAGCCGGAAGACATTGTTAGAGGTTTTGGAAAAATTTGCCACGCTTTCTTCGTTAGCTCGCCAGGAACCGCCAACTTTGAACATGTGGAACCGCGCAGGGTTGCGATAGATGGTGCTTGGCGATACACAGATGCGGGCAGCGAAGGCGGGTATTTTCATGAATGGTTCTTTATCCATGCTTACTCCAGGCAAAAAAACGCCCGGGCGAGCCGGGCCAAAACGAGGGTTGGTTACATCCGATAACTGACTCAGTGAATCAGCTATCCGTTGTGTTATTGGACAAGACCGAGCTGATAATTCAACTCCTCAAGGCATTCTCTATCCTGCTCGAAGCAGTAATCCCATAACTCCTGATCAAGACACTCGCGAACGATTTGCCACTTCCAACCACCGTCATGTTTAATGCGACGAACCTTTCGCTTAACTACAGCATCCTGATTGAATATCACTCCCCAGCCGGAGCCAATGCCGTTCCGTAGAACATCCAGATCTACTTCAATGACCCGAAACAACTTAGGAAGTATCGATAACTCCTCAATACGCATAATCTTTCCTCATGCTGCACGCTTGGCGCGCAGCTTCTTTAAATGTTCTGCTGTTTCGATTTCTTCGGCGATCCGAGCGGCCCGTGCTTTGGTCAGCGGCTCGAATTCATGCTGAAAGCGGCCCATACTGGCTATGCAGGTACGGCCGTTGCGGATGTAGTTGATGACTTCGTGGGTGGCGCGGAGGATTTTGCATGGCGCGCCGTGGGGATCGGCGTACCAGGTATTAGGCTGGATTATCCTGAACATTGGCTGACTCCTGCATCATGAGGAATACAATCATTGCTCCGCGCAACGGGTTGGACTGGTACTGAACGCGGCATTCATCGAACTGGTCAACAGCATTCCACCACTCAGAACTGGCATCTTCAGCGCAATCCCAAACCAGACTAATGCGATTCTTCAGAATGATCGGACCCGCATTCTCCCAGCAAAGAGTTGGCGCATATTGCTCCCATGGGTTTTCACCATCGCTCACCCAAACAGTGTGTGGGCGAAGTTCGTGATATTTGCTCGTCATGCCGGTTGCTTTGCTATCGTCAATTTCCTGAACCAAAAGTCCATTTGCGATCGCCACTCGTTTGTTAATTTCAAAGTCGCTTAGCTTGCTGTAATCCATCACAAACCTCTCTGTTTGTTCCGAAGCTCAATTACGCTCTGGCATTCAGCACACGTCTGGCAGCCGGGAACGGCAGCGCGACGCGGTTCCGGGATATCCTCGCCGCATGCTTCACAGTACTCAGCAGACACGAGATTACCGGTACGGCGATGCTTACTGAGTGCGAAGTTACGTTGTAACTCTTCGATTTCTGCTGCTGAATCAATAATGTCCGCCATATCAGTACTCCCTGAATTGCTTGTTAATTTGCTTGAAGGTGAACGCAACCAATAAAAAAGGCCGCGATAGCGACTTGGTGATTAGTGTCTTGATACTGGCGTTGTCTGTTTCTGGCGTCATGCGGCCTCCGATTTTTTACCAAGACACATTTCTGGTAAGTTTGCCCTTACCAATGCCTCAGCAAACGGCGGAGGTACGGCATTACCGCAGCGCGCCACTTGCTTATCTTTGGAATATCGTTGCCCGGTGTAATCCCGATCGATGATGTACCAGTCCGGAAAGCCCTGTGCACGGTAAAGTTCGTGGGGCTGAAGCATACGCATTCCGATATCAACGATGCGGTAAACGATACCTTCAACAGTCACCAAACCGTCGCTATCCTCACCGCAGTACTTCTGCAGGAATGACAACACTTCAAGTGCACGGCCTTCGTTATAGTCATCGACAGCCAGGTTTGTCCTGACTTCACCAAAATGCAGGCCACCGGCCGTTATGGTTTGCAGTGGTGTATCAGCGGGCTGTCCAGTATTGGTACCGCGCATTTTGATGATGCTTGAAGTCACGATCGCGTGGTGGTCGGTGGTGGTCACCGTGTGCGCGGGTTCGTTCATGGAAATACCAGCACCAGAGTAGTTGCCGCCAAAGTGTTTTATGAGGTTCGCAGCAACCAGGGCAAACTTTCCTCCGCCAGCGGTAATTGTTCCAAGTGGTTTACCCAGCTGAAGTACTCTCGGCGCCTGGCCAGGTCTTTCGCCGTAACCCATCTGGATCAGGACCGGTTTCACTAATTGCGATTTTCCACCGCCGCCCGCTGTAATCGTTGCACTCGGCTCATCAGCACGGTGGCCTACACTTGCACCGAACTGTCTGGCGATTACAGGAGCAACTACACAGCAACGCGACTCTTTCAGGATAGTGTGAGCAGGTTTTGTCAGAGGACGCGGCTTGGCCTGGTATTCGCTTCCGCCATTACCAGTCAGGAACGGAGTCAGCGTAGCAGATACCCAAAACAGTCCCGCCTGGCTCAACCCCGGATTCAACAGGCGGTATCGGAGAAGGGAAGTGGACTGCAGTTGATATTAGTGATGTTCTTCGGAAAGAGCTTGCCGAACCTAATGGATCATGGCTGGCAGGACGATCATCGACACTACAAAATTTACTAACTTATAATGTTAAAAATGGTTATATCTATGAAACTGATGGTTATTATCATGTAGGTGATAATGGCGGTGGTCGCTATTTGATATCAGTAACAGCAGGAAGCGATCCTGAATTAGCGGTGTTATGCAGTAATGGATTATACGCTATTCTACAACATGATGGTGTTATCAAGTTAGAACAACTCGGTGCAAGGCCTGTATTCAATAGTATCAATGAACCTGCTGACGATTCATGGCCCGCATTTTACTCAGCTTACGCACTTACCCGTAGAAAAGAATATTCAAGAGGAATACAGTTTGTTATGACAGGGCAGAGTTACAGAGTTTCAAAACCTATCCTCATCACAAGCTGTATGAAATTAACTACTTGTGATGAATCACAAAATACATATATATATTATGATGGTGGAAAGGTAACTTCATCTGAAGTTCCTGACATCCTGGTGTTTATGCGGCGCAGGGCGATACTCCAATTCAATATCAGAATGTTCAAGCCTATTGTATTTTTGTTCATAGGGTAGCTGGTACCTCATCGGCACATCTATATTACAGCACATTGAATGGAATTTGGTGTAAGCCGAGTAGTATTTTATCAAGAGGATATGCAGATTACGGAGTATATGCTCCTTATATAGCCAAATGCAATATTTCAAACTCTAGATTTGAACACTGTTCATACGGCCATTATAGCAGGGATATGTGGAGTACTAAAGAATCAGGAACTGTATACATAAAAGGCAACTCAACACTGTCCACTGCGATAGGATACTGGAATGAACCATCTTATTCAGGCACAACCAATGGCGGTGCAGGAGGAACGAGTAATATACTTGATGTTGTTGGCACAAACGGATTTAGAATTGGTTTCAAAATTGCTAGCTGGACATACAGTGTGATTAATAGCAGTCACATCGGTGGTGCTGGTACATCTGTAGCATGGGAGTTCCATTGGTGTAGGGGGATTACCGTTAATGGATTTGGTATGGAGGGAATAAGGAATACGGATATAGATACTGGACTGATGCGTTTTTACAACAGCAGTATTAGTGTGACGAGTGTTACAGCGGCGGCAGATGTACAGGTGGCTGGAAGGTATTTGTTACAATGCTCTGGAATTTCAAAAGTAGATATTAGGGAAATGGCTTTGCAGGCTATGAGTAATACTGGATCGGCTTTAAATCTTTGTGTAGTGGATTCAAATGCTTCCCTAATTATTGGCGATATACAAAATGACTCGATCATTACTGCAGTTGGAGTTGTAAATGGCAGGCTAGACTGCAATTATCTCATAACATCGACTGTAGGGATAAGCAATACATCAAGCGGCACTACAAGTGTAGTTAATTTTGTAACAAATATTGCAAAATATAGATACAAAGGGAGAGCTATTGAGGTGTATATCGATGCCTCTTGGACCGGGGGGCCTTCTTCCGGTGAGTTTAATATATTTGGGCTTCCAAGAGCAGCCGCAACATCATCCACAATTAGCTCAAGGTGCGGAGCATTCGGTGCCCCTCAAGCTCCACTAATACTTGAGGGAACATCCAGAATAATTATTTCAAGAGCCTCGGATGTTGCAACACTTCCCGTCCCATCAAGTGGAAGTATTGTTATCACAGGGCTCTATAATTATAACTAATAACACCCTGCGGGAATTCCGCAGGGTATTATCATTTGAAATGTAATAGATAGGTACCATCATCTCTACGCAGTAAGTCATAATCAAGGCGTTTAACAATTACTTTACCCGATAAATCCTTTGTATCACCAATTAGATTTATGTTGTATCGTTTATATCCTATGTAATTCTGCATAAGCCATTTGTTACCAAAGTGTAGTTTCATTATCCGACCTACAAGCGGAAATGCTTCTCTATTTCTTTGCACTTCACCAGGAATATTTTGTGGTAATACATACATCAAATTAATTTTGGCAGCGTTGTTTTTGTCGGCTATTGCCGCGGCTGTAACTGTTCTTAGAATATCATCAGTATAATCATTTAGATATTTTTGGGCGCTTACATGTGCTGATGCTGTAAATATAGTTAACGCAATAAAAGCTGATACAAACCAGCTTCTGACAGTGTCAAGCATTCTCATTCCTGATGGTATGGATAATATGCCTACTAGAATCCCGAAAGCCATTAATACGCGAGGCATCAATACTGGTGACTTAAATAAAACGGTTGGCATTAAAATTAGAAAATATGCAACTATGGGTGATAGTAACATAAACACTAAACGGAACGATACCTTAATGTCTTTTATTGCTGCCTTTACAATAAAAGCAGTGTAATAACAAATTAATAAGATGGCGAGAATATATCGCTGTATTTCATTGAATGAGGTGTATATTAAAGTCCAGGCGTTATTAAGGTTTTTAGCTACTATTTTTGCGCCTTCATAATTAATTGGCACTGGCTCCGAAACTATTTTTGAATATCCAGACTTAATAGTTAAGTTGGATATTAATACAATTATTACTGTAGCGACTACAAAACAGACTGCCTTTATTGCAATGTCGACCATGATTTCTTTATTGGAGTATGTTTCATCAACACATTTTAATGAAGTGAAAAATACAACTGCAACACAAAATACGGTTAATGCTATTTGATACATACTTGCTGCAATAATTATGGAAACCAGACATAGTAAAATTGCTATGGTTCTGTTATTAAGCGATGTTCCAGCAAACACTATGGCAAGAGCTAATGAACAAATCATGCCAATAGAGTCTATATGATAAGATACATTTTCAATTATGAAAGGGTGTATAAATATTGATATTACAGCTAGTGAAGTTAAGGTACTATCTTTTTTAATTTTTTTTAATATTATCCAAGCCGAAGAGAATACGACTAGCATGAATATGAAAATATTTGCGCTATATGTATTTACTGGTGATGGCTTGTTGAAAATAGTAAATAAGCCATACCACCATTCAGTGATAAAACGACCTTGCTGTGCTAGGGCTATATACCCATGTGCAAATCTACCTATGTCATCATCATATGCTGGTAAGTTAATAAACTGGATAAAAAAGGAAAAAACCAAAAACCCAATAAGTGCTGTGTTTTTATCTAGAACCATCTTAATATTGTTCATTATTGTTTCCCTGCAGTTATGAATGAACGTATATTTAGTCTTGCTATGACAAAAAAGACAAAAATAATACTGACAATGGAAAAAATATAAGAGAATAATAGAACTCTTTTAAAGTTTTGCGATATTTCTACTTTTAGAATTTTTTTACCAGAAGTAAGTGTTGCCTTAAAATAACCTTCTCTGGTGAAATCTTTAGCACCAGTTAAATTTAGGGATTTATACGCCATGAAAGGTATAGTACAACTTGTCGCCGTAGGAATATTTAACGTGAAAACTGGAAGGCCATTAGTTCCCAGGGATCGTGAATATGGATATGACTTACCGTTTTCGCATTTGATCACTTTACCTAACTTACCAATTTCAGGAGCATTGGATAGAACATAATCTTTAAAGTTTGCACTAGCGGCTAATTCGATAGTTAAATTACGGCTGCTATTTTTCGGCACGGTAATGGCTGATGTCATTAGGGATGTCGAGATAAATATCAACAATGCATATTTAGCACTGATTTTTTGTGATGCATGTAGAATTGTTAAAATAATAAAGAGCAGGAATGGAACAAAACGCCACGTGAATTGTATTTTGGAGAAGTGAACAAGTGCGCCACCCAAAAAATCAAAGTTAATGCCACCACAAATAATGAATGAAATGATTAATATGAATATGTAATCCAATGGATTTTTATCACTGGTCTTAGCGTAAGTCCATGCTAACGCGATTATTGTTGGCAGGCCTATACCTAGAGCCATGCCAGTAAGTGGCCCAGTTTTTATCATTTCCCCAGAAATAAGTTCGTAAGCTGTTATGGCTTTTTGTGACATGACCGGGAACCAATTACGATCTAACATCGTAAATGATTCTCCATAAGTTGAGTATAGTAAAGGCCCAACATACCAAGCACATAACAGTATTGAAGTACAAACACTTGCAATATATAAAGATAATTTTTTTCTGTTTAAAACGTAATAAATCAGGAATATAACGCCAGAACATAGCGTTGCTGGAATATTTGATAGGATAAAAATAACATTTGCGAGCACTAAAAAAACAAAAGATTCTTTATTGACTTTTGAATTCAAACCGTAAAAAAATAGTGGAATAGCACATATTGCAATAGCTTCAGGGTATGATGATCTGATAAAAATATTATCAATCATGTAAATCGAACAAGAAAAACATAAAGAATAAATTATTGATAATGATTTGTTGTTATTGATCCTAACTAAGGAAATATATGCAGTTCCAGTCGAAAGTATGGCAATGAAAACAGCTAAAAACTTAACTGATAAGTTAAGGTCTTGACTTATATAAAATGCTAAAGAGCCGAGCATATTTGTCAGCGGTGGATAAAATAAATTACTGCCATATCCAGGATGATTAATATAGTCTATGTCATAAAAAGGTATTGGTTGTCCATTTTTAATACTATTTACAGATGATAGCATTCTGTTTATATGGAATAAATAATCATGTCCAGACCAACTATTATGATGAAATACTGGCATCCATGATATATAAACACAAAATAATACGGCCGCCAAGCTAATGGCGACCAAAGCTACTTTGTTTAGTTTCTTATTATTCATCTGAAACCTTTTTGATATTTTTTAAAATATATTTTGGTCTGGATTTTGTTTCAATGTAAATTCTCCCTATGTATTCACCAAGCACACCAATTCCAATGAGTTGTACACCACCTAGAAATAATATTGAGACGAGAAGCGATGGATATCCTCGGACTGGATTTCCAAAAGCAAATGTATCAAAGATCATCCAAGCGCCATATACGAAGGCGATGCCAGCAACGAATAAACCAATATATGTCCACATACGAAGTGGAAAGGTTGAAAAACTGGTAATACCTTCAAGTGCAAGATTCCAAAGCTTCCAACCGTTAAACTTTGAATCACCTGCGACGCGTTCAGCGCGAGCGTACTCAACAACGTCGGTTTTTCCACCAACCCATGATAGCACCCCTTTCATAAAAAGATTGCGCTCAGGCATTTTTTTTATGTTTTCAACAACTTCACGAGACATTAAACGGAAGTCACCAACGTTTTCTTCAATCTTAGGTGAGCTAATCTTATTGTGAAGTTTATAGAACCATTCAGCAGACTTACGCTTCAAGCGGCTATCTGTAGTTCGATCCGTACGCTTGGCGAGGACCATATCTGCTCCCGCCTGCCACTTCTCTATTAAATGTGGAATAACCTCAATGGGATCCTGCAAATCGACATCAATAGGAATAATTGCATCACCTGTAGCATGGTCAAGACCTGCAAATAATGCAGGTTCTTTACCAAAGTTTCTTGTGAATGAAAGAGCTACGACAAGCGGATCCCATGATGCAATAGAGTGAATGATGGACTCTGTTCCGTCCATACTCCCATCGTTGATAAATACAATTTCAACATCATGTTTTTTCAACTCTTCAAATTCCCGCACGGTTTTATAGAAGATCGGTATAGTGTCTTCTTCGTTAAAAACAGGAACAACGAGAGAAATTTTCATTTAGCTTCCCTAAAGACAATGAACTTAGAATAGAAAAAGCCACATACAAGGCTAATGGCAGAGAACGCCACCAGTGTGATAATTGGCGGTAACCCACATCTGTCAGCAGCCCAACCTACAGCAGCACTCAACGTTCCCATAAACCCAACGTAAAGCATGTAACGCAGCGTGGAAGTGGAGGCTTTAAAAGTGAAGCGCGCGTTAGCGTAGAAACTAAAGCTGACGGCTACGACAAAGCCAGCAAAGTTCGCCAGTGCTTGGCTTGTTGATAGTCCATACACGCAAACACCAAACACAACCCAGTGAATGAGAGTGTTTAAAACGCCAATCGATGTGTACTTAGCAAAAAGTTTTAACATTAGAAAAATCAGTCAATTCTGAGAAGGCAGAAGTTTAGCACCAACAGACAACTTGATCGACTATCAGAATAAGATGTACTGTATGTGTATACAGTATTTATTTTGAGGTGACTACATGCCGCGTCGTTCAGATATTGAGATCGCCTTTAGAGCCTCTATTGTGCATGAAAGGTCAGGCCGCAGGATTGTGAAAACTGCTGATTTTGTTCGGGAACTACTAAAGGTCAGCTGGCTCCTCAGCATGGAAGAGGCCAACCAGTGGATAGCCAGATTCACAACCAGCTTCAAAGACATCACCCCTGACCATGGCGAGAACAAAACCTGGTTCATGTACAACCCTAACGGAGGGCTTTGATATGGCATTTGCATCCCCGGCCAAGGACTATGTGGAGCGCGGAATTTCGCTGGATGCTGAGCTTATCAGCCATCCATCGGCGACTTACTATGTCAGGTCTGACGTGGCTATTTTGCGGGCCGGCATTAAACAAGGCGCGCTGCTTGTCGTTGACTCAGCAGTAAACCCCTGTGATGGTTCGATCGTTCTTTGTTCCATCGATGGGCAGTTTGTCATGAGGTATTACCGCATGTTCCCAAGCTTACATCTGGAAAACATGGAGACAGGCCGGAAGGAGAGGGCGCGCGGACTCGATGATGGTAGTGCTATCGATGTTTTCGGCGTGGTGACGTACATCATTAACGATGTTCGCACTGGAGAATTCGACGACAACCCGGTAATTTAATCAGGCGGGCTCGATTAATGCCGGGCCCTGATTCTTCACATTACCGACGGCGCGCGATACTGCGTGCCAGGTGAATGCATTGGCTGGAACCAAACCGTCAGCAACAATTTCCTGTGCTTCTTTCCCGCCTACATCCTGGCGCATCCATTCGCGCGCTGCCTCCGGTGACAGGACCAGTGGCCTGCGGTCGTGAATATCGACCAGTCCTTTATCGGCAGCAGCCGTGACAATCAGAAAGCCTTCCGCTTCATCTCCACGTTCGAATGGTGTACTGCCGATCGCTGCCATGAATATCGGTTTACCGTCTGCCCGATGAATGAAGTACGGCTGCTTCTTATCGCCTTCCTTCTTCCATTCAAACCATCCATCAGCGAAGACTATCGCCCGGCCATGTTGCCAGAGCGGTTTGAACATCCGACTGGTGGCTGCAGTTTCCACGCGTGCGTTTATCAGAGGCGGCTTATCCCACCATCCTGGAGCATAGCCCCAGTAAACCGGATCGAGGTGTAGTTGTTCATCTCGTTCGCTCAGCAGCAAAACTTTAGTGCCTGGCGCCACGTTGTAGCGACTAATGGGTTCCGGGTCGAACGGAATGTCGCGCTCGGCTTCTTCGGCGATTAACGCCAGGTAATCTTCACGGGTCATTGATTGAGAGAAACGTCCGCACATGGAAACCTCCAGTAGTCGAACTGAAAGTATAGGCATGATGGCCAGGACTGATTAAAGGGAGGAGGAAATGCTGTGACAGATTTGTGCCACAGGATTGGCACAAATGAGGGGAAGGGTGCAAAAATCTGCAAACAAAAATGGTGGCGGCTGGCTTGTGGTGCGGGTTTGATTGATGTTAGCGTATATCGAAATTATGCATTAAAAAGAGTAAAAGTATGTTTTGTGTGATCTACCGGAGCGCTAAACGCGACCAAACCTATCTTTATGTCGAAAAAAGAGACGATTTCTCCCGCGTGCCTGAGGAGTTGATGAAAGGCTTTGGCCAACCGCAGCTGGCGATGCTGCTGCCGCTGGATGGGCGTAAACAGCTGGTGAACGCCGATCTTGAGAAAGTTAAACAGGCACTCAAAGATCAGGGATATTATTTACAGATCCCGCCGCCGCCGGAGAATTTACTGAAACAGCATCTGGCCGAATCAGGTAAACCGCAAGATTAATCCTGGTCTGTTATTGATGTTGGTCGAAAAATGAGTCTATTAGTTATAACAAATATGTTTGAAAAACGAATAGGGGAAACGAATGTATCAGCATCATAACTGGCAAGGCGCACTGCTCGATTATCCGGTGAGTAAAGTTGTTTGTGTTGGCAGTAATTACGCAAAGCACATTCAGGAAATGGGCAGCGCTATTCCGGATGAACCGGTGTTGTTTATCAAACCGGAAACCGCGCTTTGTGATATTCGCCAGCCGCTGGTGTTGCCGCAGGGACTGGGTTCAGTCCATCATGAAGTCGAACTGGCGGTACTGATTGGCGCAACATTGCGTCAGGCAACCGAAGAACACGTTCAAAAAGCGATTGCGGGTTATGGTGTGGCGCTGGATCTCACGCTGCGCGATGTGCAGGGAAAAATGAAGAAAGCGGGGCAACCATGGGAAAAAGCCAAAGGTTTTGATAATTCCTGTCCGATTTCTGGTTTTATCCCGGCGGCCGAGTTCGAAAGCGATCCGCAGAATACGCCGCTGGCGTTAACGGTTAACGGTGAAGTGCGCCAGCAAGGCACGACGGCCGACATGATCCACGAAATCGTCCCATTGATTGCTTACATGAGCCGCTTCTTTACTCTTAAACCTGGCGATGTCGTATTGACAGGTACGCCGGAAGGCGTGGGGCCTTTGGTGAGCGGCGATGAACTGACCGTACAGTTCAACGGTCTTTCTCTCTCAACCCGCGTGCTGTAATCCCTTCTTGCCGCCCTGATTGGGCGGCAAAACTTGCATCCCTGTGCCAGACTGGTTATAAGGTGCACCCCGGTTTTTGATGTGGACATCCTTATGAGCGAAATACCTTTCTGGCAAAGCAAAACTCTCGACGAAATGACTGACGCCGAGTGGGAATCGCTGTGCGATGGTTGTGGGCAGTGTTGCCTGCATAAACTGATGGATGAAGACACGGATGAAATCTATTTCACTAACGTTGCCTGTCGTCAGCTGAACATCAAAACCTGTCAGTGCCGTAACTACGAACGTCGCTTCGACTATGAGCCGGACTGCATCAAACTCACCCGCGAGAATTTGCCGACCTTCGAATGGTTGCCGCACACCTGCGCCTATCGCCTGCTGGCGGAGGGGAAAGATCTGCCAAAGTGGCATCCGCTGTTAACAGGTTCGAAAGCGGCAATGCACGGTGAGCGTATTTCTGTACGTCATATTGCGGTGAAAGAGTCGGAAGTCCGCGACTGGCAGGATCATATCCTTAATAAGCCGGAGTGGGCGGATTAAGCTGCCTCCATACTGAAAATAGACCCTGAATGAAAATTAAGAGTTAATGAGATTGAGCTAATTGCCATTATCCATTATCACTAATATGGATATTCAATTCGGGAAGCAACTATCATGTATCAGCCTCGTACTCTTAAGACTCTTCTTGCGGCGGCAATAACGTGTTTGCTTGTCGCCTCACCCGTTTTTGCAAACCCCGGCAATGGCAATGGCAATGGTAATGGGGGGAATCACGGCAATAGTGGTAACCATGGTAATAGCGGTAATCAGGGAAATCACGCAAGCAAAGGACAGGGAAATAATGGGCAGGCCAGCGGCAAATCGTCCGGAAGTCAGGAGCACCGTAAAAATTACGGTAAGCCTGACCATGTTAGCCGCGATATCCCTGTTTCCCGCGCCCGTGATCTTGCCGTCAATTATGGTTTAACAGGCTATGCCGCGCTACCGCCAGGCATTGCCAGGAATGTCGCCCGCGGTAAACCGCTTCCTCCGGGAATTGCAAAAAAAGCGGTGCCCGCATCGATGTTGAATGAATTACCTTACTATCCAGGCTATGAATGGCGTATTGTCGGTCGCGACCTCGTTCTGGTTGCCCTTAGCACCGCTGTTGTCACAGCGATTATTAATGGCGTATTTGACTAAGCCCCCTACAAAAAACGCTCCCTCGGGAGCGTTTTTCTTATCGACCAAACAGGTCGCGTTTTTTCGGCTTAAACGGCTGAGCAATAATCACCAGCACGGCGACCACCAGATAGGCCGCGAAGATACCGACCAGCCACTGCGGCATTTCCAGCGACAGGAACGACCACTGACGCACCGCGCAGTCGCCGGATGCGACAAATACCTGTGGCAGCCATTTATCGAGTGGCAGCCAGGTCGGGAAGCGTGCGGCAAAGTCGCAGGTCATAAACGGCGAAGGATGCAGCTGAATCATCGTGTGCTCCCAGGCAAGCTGTAAACCACGAATTGCGCTGTAAATCCAAATCACCATGGCGACGTAACGCAGCGGCGTTTTCGGGGCGATGGCACCGACAATACCCGCACCCATAATGCCGAACAGGGCGCAACGCTCGTAGATACACATGACGCATGGCTGAAGCAGCATAATGTGCTGGAAATACAGCGCCACGAGTTCAAGTGCAAAGGCAGTAAACGCCATCAACAACCACGCGCCACGGCCTCGTGAGCACTGGTTCAAATATCGCAACATAATCATTTCCCTGGAACATGTTTAAGAGCAGCAGTGTAAACCAAAAAAATTCTGCCGCCACTGACGTTTAGCAATTATTACGTAAATGAACATTAATTGCCCGGCACTATTGGCCGGGCAGTACCGTCTTAAGGCAGATGTGGGGAAGGGATCCAACCCAGCGCCAACAGCCAGTTGCTGGCGGGTTGCAGGGCAAATTCAACGCACAGTAGCCCCACCACCGTTAGTACAATGGTGTATGGCAGCGCCATCCAGACCATGCGGCCATAAGAAAGTCGTATGAGTGGTGCCAGCGCCGAGGTCAACAGGAACAGGAATGCCGCCTGACCGTTAGGTGTGGCGACGGAGGGCAGGTTAGTGCCGGTGTTAATCGCGACCGCCAGCATCTCAAATTGTTTGAGGTCGATGGCACCTGACTCCAGCGCGGCCTTCACTTCATTGATATAGACGGTTCCCACAAACACGTTGTCGGAAATCGACGACAGCAAACCATTGAAGATATAGAACAGCGAACGTTGTGCGTGCGGCGAGGCTTGCAGCACAAAGTCGATGATCGGCGCAAACAGATGCTGGTCAATAATCACCGCCACGACCGCGAAGAAAACAGTCAGTAGCGCGGTGAAAGGTAGCGCCTCGGTGAAAGCTTTGCCGATGGCATGTTCATCGGTAATGCCGGTAAACGAGGTGGCAAAGATGATAACCGACAGACCAATTAACCCAACCTCTGCCAGATGGAAAGCGAGTGCCAGCACCAGCCAGACGCCAATTACCGCCTGAACGCACAGACGCATGGTGTCCTGGCGCGAGCGCTGTTTGCGGCTTCGCTCATCAAAATCATGCAGCGTTTTGCGCACAGTCTCCGGAAGCGTGGCTCCATAACCAAACAGCTTGAATTTCTCCAGCAGCAGACAGGTGGTGATGCCGCAAATAAACACTGGCACAGTCACCGGGGCCATCCGCATAAAAAACTCCCCGAAGTGCCAGCCAGAGGCTTTGGCGATAATCAGGTTCTGTGGTTCCCCGACCATCGTCATCACGCCGCCAAGCGCGGTGCCGACGCCTGCGTGCATCATCAGGCTGCGTAGAAACGCGCGGAATTGCTCCAGTACTTCGCGATAGTGCTTATCGATGTGGCTATCATCGAGCAGATCGTCATCGTCAGTACGGCTTGACGCCGCACGGTGATAAATGCCGTAGAAACCCACTGCGACGCTAATGATCACTGCCACGACCGTCAGCGCATCAAGGAAGGCTGACAAGAACGCCGCCGCAAGGCAAAACGCCAGCGAGAGCAACATTTTGCTGCGAATGCTCAGCAACAAGCGGGTGAAAATAAACAGCAGCAGCTGCTTCATAAAGTAGATACCGGCGACCATGAAGATCAGCAACAGCAACACTTCGAGATTAGCCGCAACCTCTTCACGCACATGTTCGGCTGAGGTCATACCGACAATCACTGCTTCAATCGCCAGCAGCCCACCGGGTATCAACGGATAGCATTTGAGCGCCATCGCCAGAGTGAAGATAAACTCGATAACCAGCAGCCATCCTGCGAGAAAAGGGTTAACGAGAAAAATAATCGGGTTAATTACCAGGAATATCAGGAGTAAAAGTTTATACCAGTCGGGGGATTGCCCGAGAAAGTTGCGCCATAACGCGCGACAGTATGAGATTTCCATGACCAATAGTCTGCCTCGTAGAAGTCATCTTTTGTTACAACCAGGGCTGAAACTCTAGCAGAGATCGCCGCAAAAAACGCCCTTAAGTGCGGAAAAGGAAAATCAAAAAATGAAACAGCGATCCCTTTTTAATTCGCTTCGTGTGCTATCTGCTGTTGAAGCGGTCTGGTATGATGAGTGGATTGCAACGCTGTGTAATGGAAATTCTAACTATGGTCATTAAGGCGCAAAGCCCGGCGGGTTTCGCGGAAGAGTATATTGTTGAAAGCATCTGGAATAACCGTTTTCCTCCGGGGTCTATTCTGCCTGCCGAGCGCGAACTTTCTGAACTGATTGGTGTGACCCGTACAACCTTACGTGAAGTGTTGCAGCGTCTGGCCCGTGATGGCTGGTTGACTATCCAGCACGGTAAGCCAACGAAAGTTAACAACTTCTGGGAAACGTCCGGCCTCAATATTCTGGAAACGCTGGCGCGTCTCGATCACGAAAGCGTCCCGCAACTGCTCGATAACCTGCTTTCCGTGCGTACCAACATCGCCACCATCTTTATCCGCACCGCGTTTCGTCAGCATCCTGACAAAGCGCTGGAAGTGCTGGCTACCGCGCGTGAAGTAGAAGACTACGCCGATGCGTTTGCCGAGCTTGATTACAACATTTTCCGTGGTCTGGCGTTTGCCTCTGGTAACCCGATTTATGGCCTGATTCTGAACGGTATGAAAGGGCTCTATACCCGAATTGGTCGTCACTATTTCGCCAATCCGGAAGCGCGTAGCTGCGCGCTGGGGTTCTATCACCGCTTAACCGAACTGTGTGAGCAGGGTCTGCATGATCAGGTGTATGAAACCGTGCGTCGTTATGGCCATGACAGTGGCGAGATTTGGCATCGGATGCAGAAAAGTATGCCGGGCGGCGTGTAAGCATTCATAGAAAAAGCCTCTCAATTGAGAGGCTTTTTTGTATCACAACGCGCTCGGTCTCGGCGGGCAACGCTCCAGTAATTCAACACTGCCATCCGCATTTTGCTGCTCAAGATGCACTTCAAAGCCCCACAGACGGTGCACATGCTTGAGCACTTCACGACGGCCTTTGTCCAGCGGCGCGCGGTTGTGCGGCACATAGCGCAGCGTCAGCGAACGGTCGCCGCGCAGGTCCACATTCCACACCTGAATATTTGGCTCCAGGTTACTGAGATTATATTGTGACGAAAGCTGGGCGCGAATTTCGCGATAGCCGCTTTCGTTGTGAATGGCTGAGATCTCCAGATAGTTATTGCGGTCGTCATCCAGCACCGTAAACAGGCGGAAATCACGCATGACTTTCGGTGACAGGAACTGGCTGATAAAACTTTCATCTTTAAAATCGCGCATCGCAAAATGCAGCGTTTCCAGCCAGTCCGATCCCGCCATATCCGGGAACCAGTAGCGGTCTTCTTCCGTCGGCGTCTGGCAAATACGTTTGATATCCTGGAACATGGCAAAGCCCAGCGCATAGGGGTTAATACCACTGTACCACGGGCTGTTATAGGGTGGCTGGAAGACCACGTTGGTGTGGCTGTGCAGAAATTCCAGCATAAAACGCTCGGTCACTTTCCCTTCATCATACAGATGGTTGAGAATGGTGTAGTGCCAGAACGTGGCCCAGCCCTCGTTCATCACTTGCGTCTGTTTCTGCGGATAAAAATACTGGCTTACCTTACGTACAATGCGCATGATTTCGCGCTGCCACGGCTCCAGTAACGGCGCGTTTTTCTCCATAAAATAGAGCAGGTTCTCCTGTGGCTCGGAAGGGTAACGGCGCGCGGATTCCACCGTTTTCTCCTCTTCACGCTTCGGCAGAGTACGCCATAACATATTCACCTGGCTTTGCAGATACTCTTCACGGCTTTTCTGCCGGGCTTTCTCCTCCTGCAGCGAGATCTTTTGCGGACGTTTATAGCGATCCACACCGTAGTTCATCAGCGCATGGCAGGAGTCGAGCAGTTTTTCCACTTCATCGACACCATAGCGTTCCTCACACTCGCTAATGTATTTGCGGGCGAAAAGCAGGTAATCGACGATGGAGCTGGCATCCGTCCAGCTACGGAAAAGATAGTTATTCTTAAAGAAGGAGTTATGCCCGTAGCAGGCGTGCGCCATTACCAGTGCCTGCATGGTAATGGTGTTCTCCTCCATCAAATAAGCGATACAGGGATTGGAGTTAATCACAATCTCATAGGCCAGCCCCTGCTGGCCATGCTTATAGGCCTGCTCAGTCTCGATAAACTTCTTACCGAACGACCAGTGGGTATAGTTAATTGGCATCCCGATGCTGGAATAAGCATCCATCATCTGCTCAGAGGTAATGACTTCGATTTGATGGGGATAGGTATCCAGCCGGTAGAGTTTGGCTACCCGGTCTATCTCAACCAGATAGGTTTCCAGCAGGGGAAATGTCCAGTCGGGTCCGTCGCTTAAACGCGTGCTGTCCTTATTCATCGAATCAATCGTTGCCATTAGCGCGCCCTCATTGTTGGCGACTCTCTCTGTCTGGAGAGCCTCAGTAAAAGAATAGAACACCTGGGAAAAACTGTAACAAGCACCCATTTTTTTCTTCGCGATTTCTTCATTTTGATGACGATATTTTTACAATTATGCAGCATTTTATGCTGGGTAAAATTATTGCTTAGCAGGAGATGTTGATTCTCGCATACCAGCGCTGGCGGGGTTGTATGTGAACTACGTCACCATAAAAAAAGCCTATGTTGAATAATATTTTCATCTGGGTTATCAATTTGTAATCAGAAGATTGTTCTTTTACTCAATTCGATTCTGGAGTAGCTATGCACGTTGTCATACTGGGAAGTGGCGTAGTGGGCGTGACCAGCGCCTGGTATTTAAGTCAGGCAGGACATCAGGTTACGGTTATCGATCGGGAAGCGGGCCCGGCAATGGAGACCAGCGCCGGAAATGCCGGGCAGATCTCCCCCGGTTACGCGGCACCCTGGGCGGCGCCGGGCGTGCCGCTGAAGGCGATTAAATGGATGTTCCAGCGCCACGCACCGCTGGCGATAAGCCTCGATGGCACGCAGTTCCAGTTGAAATGGATGTGGCAAATGCTGCGCAACTGCGACACGCGCCATTACATGGAAAACAAAGGCCGCATGGTGCGTCTGGCGGAGTACAGCCGCGACTGCCTGAAAGCGCTACGTGAATCCACCGGGATTGCCTACGAAGGACGGCAGGGCGGCACGTTGCAGCTTTTCCGCACCGCACAGCAGTATGAGAACGCGATGCGCGACATTGCTGTACTGGAAGACGCGGGCGTGCCGTATCAATTACTGGAATCCGCCCGACTTGCCGAGGTTGAGCCTGCGCTGGCAAGCGTGGCGCACAAACTGACGGGGGGCCTGCGTTTACCGAACGATGAAACCGGCGACTGTCAGCTATTCACCCAGCGTCTGGCGCAGATGGCTGAAAACGCGGGCGTTACCTTCCGCTATAACACGCCTGTCGATGCGCTGCTGCGGGAAGGTGAGCACATCTATGGCGTGAAGTGCGGCGATGAATTGATTAAAGCCGATGCTTACGTGATGGCGTTTGGTTCCTATTCCACCGCGATGCTCAAAGGGCTGGTGGACATTCCGGTGTATCCGCTAAAAGGGTATTCGCTCACCATTCCGGTGAAGGAAGAGGCGGGTGCACCGGTTTCGACTATCCTTGATGAAACCTACAAAATTGCCATTACGCGTTTTGATAATCGTATTCGCGTTGGCGGGATGGCGGAAATTGTTGGTTTCAACACTGAACTGCTGCAACCTCGCCGTGAAACACTGGAAATGGTGGTGGGCGATCTGTTCCCGCGCGGTGGCTATATTGAACAAGCCACGTTCTGGACCGGCCTGCGCCCCATGACGCCGGACGGCACGCCAATCATTGGCAAAACCGCATTCAAAAATCTGTGGCTGAACACGGGCCACGGCACGCTGGGCTGGACGATGTCCTGCGGTTCCGGGCAGTTAATCAGCGATTTAATCTCCGGGCGTACGCCTGCCATTCCTTATGACGATCTAAGCGTGGCGCGCTACTCGCCGGGCTTTACGCCGTTGCGTCCTCAGCATCTGCACGGCGCTCATCAATAAGGAGAAAGCATGTCTCGTCCTGTAGAAGCCAGCATCGATCTTTCGGCGTTGCGGCAAAATCTCAACGTTGTACGGCGTGCGGCACCGAACTCCCGTGTCTGGTCGGTGGTAAAAGCCGATGCTTACGGGCATGGCCTGAAGCATGTCTGGGGTGGGCTACGCGATACGGATGGTTTTGCGATGCTCAACCTTGAAGACGCCATTCGGCTTCGCGAGTGGGGCTGGAAAGGGCCTGTTCTGCTTCTGGAAGGGTTCTTCCATGCCGATGAGCTGGAGCTATTTGATAAGTATCGCTTAACCACCAGCGTCCACAGTAACTGGCAGATTAAAGCCATCCAGGATGCAAAACTGCATGCACCGCTGGATATCTATCTGAAAGTGAATAGCGGCATGAACCGGCTCGGCTTTACGCCGGATTGCGTCAGTACCGTGTGGCAGATCCTGCGCAAAGTGCCGAACGTCGGTGCGATGACGTTGATGTCACATTTCGCGGACGCAGAAAAAAGCGAGGGTGTCGAACGCCCGATGCAGCGAATCGAACAGGCGGCAGAAGGGCTGGATTGTCCGCGCTCGCTTGCCAATTCAGCCGCAACGCTCTGGCACCCTCAAACGCATTATGACTGGGTACGTCCGGGCATTATTCTCTATGGTGCGTCACCTTCCGGCCAGTGGCAGGATGTGGCAAACAGCGGTATCAAACCGGTGATGACCCTGAGCAGTCAGATTATCGCGGTGCAAAACCTGAAACCGGGCGACACGGTGGGTTACGGCAGTCGCTTTACCGCCACCCAGGAGCAGCGTATTGGTATTGTTGCCTGTGGATACGCGGACGGTTATCCGCGTATTGCGCCATCGGGTACGCCGGTGATGGTGGATAGTGTGCGTACCACCACGGTGGGAACGGTATCCATGGATATGCTGGCGGTGGATTTGACACCATGCCCAAATGCGGGAATTGGCGCACCCGTCGAATTGTGGGGCAACAGCATCAAAATTGATGACGTTGCTGCCTGCGCCGGCACCGTGGGATACGAGTTAATGTGCGCGCTGGCGCCGCGCGTGCCAGTTGTGACGGTGTAACTGTGTTGCCGGATGCGGCGTAAACGCCTTATCCGGCTTACAAAAGATCGCTAATCCCCTTAGGCCTGATAAGCAAAGCGCATCAGACAATCTCAGGCGGTTATTCCGCCTCGTCTTCTGCGACTTTAACCCCGACTTTAACGACTTCATTATCGGCTTTTTCCGCGACCGTCCACACCATCCCGGCAAACTCGACCTGATCGCCAACAACTGGCGTTGCGCCTAACAACTGTTGAACGATCTCGCCCAGCGACTGCTGCTTATCACGAAATTCCTCGACATCGTCAAGACCGTAAATCATCGCCACATCGGCGAATTTGGCGCTGGCTTCGAGAATAAAGTCACCAAAGAAACGTTGATCCAGCGCCACAGGCGGCGACTGACTAAACAGTTTGCCGAGCGCCGGAATATCGCGCTCGCGGGCAATCACGCACAGAATATCGCCTTCGCGTAACCGTGTGCTGCCGTTCGGATGCAGCAGCACGTTATCGCGGAACAGTGCGGCGATGCGCGTATCTTTCGGCATATGCAGGTCACGCAGCGCAGCACCCACGCACCATTTGTCGGCACTCAACTGATAAATAAGCTGCTCCCACGGGTTTTCCGGATGAATATCCAACCCAACGCGTGACACTGGCAAGCCGACAGGCGGCACCACCACTTTGGCGCGTTTCGCCGCCCAGGAGAGCGAGGTGCCCTGAAGCAGCAGCGACACCAGCACCACGAAGAAGGCGACGTTAAAGAACAGACGCGCGTTATCGAGTCCGGCCATCATCGGGAAAACGGCGAGGATAATTGGTACCGCGCCACGCAGACCGACCCAACTGATGAAAATGCGCTCGCGCAGGTTAAACCCGCGAAACGGCAGCAGGCCGATAAACACCGATAATGGGCGGGCAAAGAAAATCATCCACAGCGACAGCAGCAGGGCGGAAGCGGCAATTGGCAGCAGGTCAGACGGCGTCACCAGCAGACCGAGCACCAGGAACATGCCGATTTGCGCCAGCCACGCCAGCCCGTCGAAGTTTTGCAGTATGCCGAAGCGGTTACGAATGGGGCGATTACCCAGCAGGAAGCCGCAAAGGTACACGGCGAGGATACCGCTGCCGTCCAGCGACGTGGTAATGGCAAAAATCATGATCCCGCCACTGAGGGCCAGCAGTGGATACAGCCCGGTCGGCAGCGTGATACGGTTAATCATCTGCAACAGCAGATACCCCCCCGCGAGGCCAATCAGAATACCCAGACCAAACTGCTGAATGATATGCACGGCAAACATCCAGCTTAAGCCCGTTTCATGCTGTTGAATCATCTCGATCAGGGTGATGGTCAAAAAGACCGCCATCGGGTCATTGCTGCCGGATTCAATCTCAAGCGTCGAGCCGACACGCTCGTTCAGCCCTTTGCCGCCCAACAGGGAAAACACCGCCGCCGCATCCGTCGAGCCGACAATCGCGCCAATCAGCAGGCCTTCAATCCAGTTAAGGTTAAACAGCCAGGCCGCCGCGATACCCGTCAGCCCCGAAGTGATTAACACACCTACCGTTGCCAGTGACAATGCCGGGCCAAGGGCGACACGAAATGAGCTCGCCTGAGTGCGCATCCCGCCATCCAGCAGGATCACCGCCAGCGCCAGGTTACTTACCATATAGGCGAACGGATAATTATCGAAAGGAATGCCGCCGATGCCATCCACGCCCGCCAGCATGCCAATGGCGAGGAAGATAACCAGAATCGGGATACCGAGGCGAGAAGAGAATGAACTTAAAAGAATACTGCAGGTTACTAAGACTGAACCCAAAATAAAGAGACTAATGACTGCCGCGGCGTCCAATGTTCACGTACTCCCCGATAACGAACAAGCTAGTTACAAAAAGTTATCATAATTAGCACGTGAACACTGAAACAATAAGAGTAATAAATGTGTTTTTTATTCCGTGAGGGTGGGATGCCCAGTGATAGTCAGCGTGGTGGCGCTTGACGTATGCACCAGCTTCGCCTGCGCACCCAGCGGCAGGGTGACCGTGCGCTGTTCATGGCCGAAATCGAGCCCTCTGATGACCGGAATCGCCAGCTTTGAACGCAAATAGTCGTACATGGTTTGCAAATCATAACCTGCGTCGTAATCGTTTGGTGTGGCTCCGGTGAAACTGCCGAGCACGATAGCCTTCTGACGCGGCAGAATACCGGCGTACAGCAGTTGCAGCAGCATGCGTTCCACGCGGAAGGGATGTTCGTTGATATCTTCCAGCACCAGAATACCGTCGCGGATTTGCGGCATCCATGGCGTGCCCACCAGCGACGTCAGCATCGCCAGATTTCCGCCCCACAGTTTACCCTCTTCACGACACTGCGGCCCGTCACCCGTCCATTCCAGGGTGAAGCTTTCATTGCGCAGCGCCTGCCAGAAGTGATGCACGGTAAAGTCGTTCAGGGTTTCTGCACCAAAATTCCCCGCCAGCATTGGCCCGCTGAAGGTGATGACGTCACCTTTTGCCAGCAGCCCCATCTGAATAGCGGTGAAATCGCTATGCCCACAGATAAGCAGCGGATTCTGCTGCTGGCGCGCGATTAGGGACGGCCAGTCGATAGCATCCAGCAGACGGCTTGCGCCATAGCCGCCGCGTACCGCCAGCACTATCTGATTTTTACCTTTTAGTTCAGCGAGTTGATTGATATCGGCAACACGTTCACTTTCGACGCCCGCAAAGCGCTGGCTGCGCCGAGGAATGACCTGCTGATGGTTGACCTGATGCCCTGCGCTTATCAGTCGGTCAACGCCCATTTCGGCGGCGGATTGATTGATGCAGTAGCCCGACGGGGCGATCAGATGAAACTGTGACATGGCAATTCCTTGCAGAGAACGAAACGAGTATCATGCCGCCTGAACCCGTTATTGTCATTACTGGCGACATACTTGAGTTAAAAAGGATAGTTGCGTGAAATTGAGATGGTTTGCTTTTTTAATTGTGTTACTTGCCGGATGCAGTTCAAAACAGGATTACAAAAACCCGCCCTGGGATCCGCAGGTGCCGGTAAAGCGCGCAATGCAATGGATGCCAATTAGCGAAAAAGCCGGTGCGGCGTGGGGCGTGAGCCCGCGTTTGATCACCGCCATCATTGCGGTCGAATCCGGCGGCAACCCGAATCTGGTCAGTAAATCCAACGCTGTTGGCCTGATGCAGTTGAAGGCCTCGACCTCCGGGCTGGACGTCTACCGGCATATGGGCTGGCGCGGTCAACCGTCCACCAGCGAGCTGAAAAACCCGGAGCGTAATATCTCTATGGGTGCGGCTTATCTGAGCATACTGGAACATGGCTCGCTGGCGGGCATTAAAGACCCGGAAGTGATGCAGTACGCGCTGATGGTCTCTTACGCTAACGGCGCGGGCGCGCTGTTGCGGACGTTCTCCTCCGATCGTAAAAAAGCTATCAGCAAAATCAACGATCTGGATAAAGACGAGTTCTTCGAACACGTTGTCGAAAACCATCCGGCTCCGCAGGCACCGCGCTATATCTGGAAAATGCAGAAAGCCATGGATGCGATGTAGTTAATCGCGAACCTTACTGGCGCGTTCACGCGCCTCTCGCTCCAGCGAAAAAATGATGCGCTGGAGCGAGCGTTCCACCGCCGGGTTAACGTTCAAAAATCGAAAACTCAACCGCGGCGTACTTACGGTTTCGTTTTTATGATCGACCACTGTGCGCTCGCTGACCGCAATCAATTGCGCATCAAAATGGAATTTTCCCCATTGCCCCATATCCAGCTCCAGCTGAGAAAAACGCATTCCCGGCTGTAAATCACCTTCCGGCTGGCTATCCAGTAGCGCGCCCATTCCTCCCAGCGACAGGTCAAAAATTCGAAAGCTCAGCGCCTGTTTTCCGGGGAGCTGCACTTTGCCAAAGTAGGGCGGATGCAGCGGGGCGGTGATGCGGAAATATTCACGCCGCTGAATAAACCAGAGTGTCGGTGGAACGGGAAGAATGAACGCCGGAAGTCCCTGATGTTCGCCCGTCTGCAGCTGTGTCACCGTGAACTCCATTTTAGCGCCGGCGGTTTCGGCGGTGATGGTGACGTTCTCCACGCGCTGTACCGCGCGGTTTTCGTACTCCTGACTGCCAAAATCGAGTACCAGCGCGGTTTTACTCACCTCCAGAAGGCGACTGATAAACTGCCCGCTTCCCCATGAGACGCGTAGCGGCACGTTATCGCGATGAAGATCGCGCAGAATATTCAATACGGCCAGCGGGTTTTGTTTCAGGAATTGCGAAGGGTATTGATTCATCTGCTATCTCTTCTGGAGGATAAACCGTCTGGTTGTTATCGGTTGACGCCAAGGAAACTTCAGCCACAGTGAAAAAAATTTTTTGTGCGCTTTCTGCACGGCGTGCGGGGGATAAGGGCATGTTCAGGTCAAACATATTCAACGCATGAATAAAATATAAGCGTAGCGGCGAGATTTTTAAGAGTAATTACCTATACTTGAAACATTAGCGGCGCAGAATGTCGGCGCTTTTTTTGAGGTTTTTTTAATTGGAGGATGGTAAAAATGGGTGTTATTGCCTGGATTATTTTTGGTCTTATTGCGGGTGTTATTGCCAAACTGATTATGCCGGGAAAAGACGGCGGCGGCTTTATTCTGACCTGCCTGCTGGGGATCGTCGGTGCGGTGGTGGGCGGTTGGATTGCCACCACGCTGGGCTTTGGCGATCGCGCGATGGGCTTTGATATGCACAGCTTCCTGGTCGCCGTTGTGGGTGCCATTGTCGTGCTGGCTATCTTCCGCTTCCTGCGCCGCAACAACTAAGCATCACGCTGCAACGGCCCCGTTCGGGGCCGTTCTTCTTCCTTTCTGTTGATTCTCCACAAACTTTTCTTCAGCTGGGCGTCTGGCTATTGCGCGTCAAATAAAAATGAGAATAATTAGCATTCTTTATTCTAATAATAGGTCAGACAAACATTATGCGCTTCGCCTATCGTACGCTCTCGGCAATGATTGCCGTTGCACTCGCCACACCGGCCCTGGCCGACAATGCTGAAACCACTATGGTCGTGACCGGTTCACAGGGGAGCAGTGAACTGCCTGCCTGGACTAACAGCGCCACCAAATCGGCTGTCGCGGAGAGCAAAACGCCGCAGGTCATCAATACCATCAGCAGTAAAGAAATTAGCCAACGCCACGCTAACTCGGTTAATGAGATCCTGCGCTATGCGCCGGGCGTTTCGACGGAAGTGCGCGGCAGCACCAGCTACATGAGCGAATATAAAATCCGTGGCTTTACCGTCGACAATGAATTTTATAACGGCCTGCAACTGCCCTATAACGTCAACGGCAACACCAAAGCGCGTATTGATCCGCTGCTGGTTGAAAGCGTGGATATTCTGAAGGGGCCCTCTTCGGTGCTTTACGGCAACGGTTCGCCGGGCGGGCTGGTGAATATTCAGGGGAAAAAGCCGCAAACCGAGCAGCGCACAGAAGTAGGGTTTAACACCGGTACCCGCAACCTGAAAGAGGGGTATCTGGATTCTACCGGACGTATCCTCGACAGCGACTGGAGCTACCGCCTGCTGGGTAAAGCGCGTGAAGGCGACGACCAGCCGCACACCACGCGTTACGAAGATTACCTGGTTGCGCCGAGCGTCACCTGGCAACCCGATAATAAAACACGCCTGACATTTGACGCGCTGGCGCAAAATACGCCAAGCCTGACGCCGTCCAATCCATTACCGCTTTCGTATCTGCGTTCCAGCTACGCCGGGCGTCGCGACTTTGCCGGTGATAAGTGGAGCGGCTTCGAGCAGCGCCAGTGGATGGTGGGGTATAGCTTCGAGCATGAATTCGACAGCGGTTGGGGCATCGCCCAGAAAGCGCGTTATTTTGATATCGATACCCATCAGCGCAGCGCCTATTCCACCGGGAATTTGGGCAGCGCAAACGTGTATGAACTGAACCGCTTTGCCTACACCACAGATGAAGATCTGCACAGTTTTAATATCGATAACCAGGTCACCAAAACCTTCGCGCTGGGCGAGTGGCAGCATCACCTGCTGGCAGGTTTCGATTATCAGAAACTGAATTCGCACTATAACTACCGCTACGCCTCGACCACGCCGGGCATCGATATGCTGCATCCGGATTACTCGCAGATCACCAGCGATAATTTAGGGCTCTACACCGCGCAGAAGAACCGCCTTTCTTACAACCAGAAAGGGTATTACTTCCAGGATCAGGTGGAGTTCGGCGGCCTGAATATTCTTGGCAGCATTCGCTATGATGAGTACCAGTCCGCTACCACGGATTATCTCAATGACCAGCAAAAAGCGTGGATCTCGCAGGATCGCGTCACCAAACGCCTGGGCGCACTGTATGCCTTTGAAAATGGGTTATCACCGTTTATCAGCTACTCGGAAGGTTTCCTGCCGGTATCGCCGCGCGGCAATTTGACCGCGCAGGACGTGAAACCGACCACCAGCAAACAGGTGGAGGGCGGTGTGAAATACCTGCTGGCAGAATACGCGACGACCTTTACTGCGTCTGTGTTTAATATTCGCCAGAAAAACGTGGTGAGCGCGGATCCAAGCTGGAACTACCGCCAGACGGGGGAGATTGAATCGAAAGGCGCGGAGCTCTCTGTCGTCAGCCGTCCAACGGACAACCTCAACCTGATTGCCAACTACGCCTATACGCACGCTATCAACACGGAGGATGAAACCTATGAAGGCAAACGCCCAACGCAGGTGCCGGAAAATGCGTTTAACCTGTGGGGCGATTACACCTTTGATGGCAGCTTGTTAAGCGGCCTCACTCTGGGCGCGGGGGTGCGCTACACCGGGCCGATGGAGATTTCGCCGGCCAATAACGAAGGCAAGCTGGGCGGCACGACGCAGTATGATATGGCGATATCGTACGATATGTCGGCCCTCGACAGCAGCCTGAACGGCTTGATGCTGAAGGCCAGCGCGCAAAACCTGACCAATAAAGAAACCTTCAGCTGCTACGACAGCACCAACTGCTGGATTGGCCGCGATCGCACGGTGCAGGTGGGGGCGAGTTATACGTTTTGATGGTAAGGATTTTTCCCCCTCACCCTAACCCTCTCCCTCAGGGAGAGGGGACCGACCGAGCCGGTTTTACAGACCTGCGCTGGTTTTCTCCCTCTCCCTCAGGGAGAGGGGACCGACCGAGCCGGTTTTGCAGACCTGCGCTGGTTTTCTCCCTCTCCCTGAGGGAGAGGGCGGGGTGAGGGTGCTCTACCTCGCCGCCTGCACTGGCGCATCCGGCACCGTATCGCACGGTTTCTCTTTCGGGCAAATCAAATCCAGCATCTTCAGCGTTACACCGTTGGTCCAGCCAAAGCCGTCCTGCAACGGATATTCACCGCCGCCGCCGCCCGTCCCGGTGGAGGTAATATCATATTTTTCCACCAGCTTTTTCTCCTTGTCGTAGGTGTGCTGCACGTTGCTCAGGAAGCGCCAGGTGACATCCATCGCCACTTTCTCCTGACCATAGTTCTGCAACCCTTCCACGGCGACCCACTGCAACGGTGCCCAGCCGTTTGGCGCATCCCACTGTTGCCCGCTGTTAATGGTCGTGGTGGTAATGCCGCC
Source organism: Pseudocitrobacter faecalis (assembly GCA_003315335.1). Classification (GTDB taxonomy): domain Bacteria; phylum Pseudomonadota; class Gammaproteobacteria; order Enterobacterales; family Enterobacteriaceae; genus Pseudocitrobacter; species Pseudocitrobacter faecalis. Next base: position 554,364 of record QNRL01000001.1, on the reverse strand, counting down.
CGGTTTCAATAATCGGCTTTCCGTTGCCGCCGCCACTTTGGTTGCTCGCTCATGGGATGCGGCATTCACGTACAGCGGGAACAGGGCGGCAGCGGTCAACTGATTACGCACCTTGTGCGACTTCAAATCGTAATCGGCGTACCAACCCTCTTTATCGTTCCACAGATATTTTTCGATAGCCTTCTGGCGCGCGTTGGCGTCGGTATCGTACTGGTGACTTTTCGCCGTATCGCCCGCGGCTTTGCTGCCTTCGGCGATCAGTTTTTCCATCTTATACATCAGCGCGTTCAGATCGACGGGCACGATGCTGGTGGTGCGAATGGTGCCCAGTTGCTGTGGGTTATCCATCCAGCGTGAACTGAAATCCCAACCCGATGCGGCGGCAGAACGTAGATCGCGGTAGATCTCCGTAGCCGGGCGATTGGGGTTTTTCTTCGCGGTGGTCACGTCATCGAGCCAGGATTCCGGGCGCGGCGTATCGTTATCATCCCAATAGCGATTGAGCAGAGCGCCATCGCGCAGTTTCACCACCCGCTTGTTGGCGTCGCCAGGCTGAAGACTTTCCGCGCCCTCCATCCAGTACGCGTGCTCTTTTTCCATTTGTGGCAGATAGTTTTTCAGCGCGTCGCTGTCATGTTTTGCCAGTAACTCAACCATCAGCGAGAAAAACGGCGGTTGTGAACGGCTTAAGTAGTAGCTGCGGTTACCATTGGGAATATGCCCCCAGGTGTCGATTTCCCAGGCGAAGTTTGCCACCATATCGGCCACTTTATCCCAGTGCCCGCTCTCCGCGAGGCCGAGCATGGTGAAGTAACTGTCCCAGTAATACACCTCACGAAAGCGCCCGCCGGGTACCACATAGGGTTTCGGTAGCGGCAGCAGTGAACTCCACTTTTCCGCCGTTTCGCTGGTGCGGGTTAAGACCGGCCACAGGCCATCAATGTGCTGGCGCAGGGTCTGCCCTTTGGGCGGTACATAGGTTTCGCCCGCCTGCGGCAGCGAGAAGTTCATCTCCACAAAGTGGCGCAGGTCAAAGCTGGTTTGGCTCTTTTGCATACGGTAATCCGCGAGGATCATTAACGGGTCGCTTTTGGGCACCGCGTCGGCAAAAGTTTTTTGATCGGGAAAGAGTTTCGCGCTTTGCACATCATTAAACAGCGGCCCAAGCAGAATATCAGGGGAGGCCGGGTACTCCTCCTGCGCCTGCGCGGCAAAAGCCAGCAGCAGAGCGCTTAAGGTCAGGGTGTGGCGCGCAACAGGATGCGCAGCAATGTTCTTCATCGGTTTTCTCCATTTCGGCAAACAGCAGGAGCGCTGCAATCAACCTGATGAAAACCTTAGTTGAAATTCCTCTTCGCCGTGGCGATTTGCGTGATTAATTGCTGTTTTTTCAGCGCGGATCCCATTGCGTCAGGTTAAAAATGAAAGCCCCTTAATCATTGGAATATCTTTTCACTGTCAGTACTGGTCATTATTTTTACTGATGATTATTTGCACAGTTATCGCTCATACATGTTCTGAAAGGGTGCAGTTAATTCTTATAAATAATAATGGTGATGAGTTAATTTGTTTTAAAACAGTAAGTTAATAATTTGGCATGCCGGTTGCTATATGAATTCCATCTTGTATACCAACAGGAATTCCAACATGGCAGTGATGACCGGAAAAACAGTTGGCGAATGGCAACAGGCCATTGCGCGAAATAGTGACAACGTATTTGCCTTATTAAATGACCATCTTCAATCGCTGACTGCGCAGGATAATGCGTGGATCGTGCTTGCCAGCGAAACGCAGCTTCGCGAGCAAATAGACGCTCTGTTGCCGCACTACCAACAGCAGCCAGAACGTTATCCGCTGTTTGGTGTTCCCTTTGCGATTAAAGACAACGTTGACGCCGCTGGCTGGCCAACGACCGCCGCCTGCCCGGCGATTGCCAACGTCGCGGAACGTGACGCCACCGCCGTGGCGAAACTGAAAGCGGCGGGCGCGATCCTTATCGGTAAAACTAACCTGGACCAGTTTGCGACCGGGCTGGTCGGCACGCGTTCTCCTTACGGTGCCGTCGCGAATGCGTTTAACCCCGATTATGTGAGCGGCGGTTCCAGTTCTGGATCTGCGTCGGTGGTGGCGCGCGGGCTGGTGCCGTTTTCATTAGGCACTGATACCGCAGGTTCAGGCCGTGTACCTGCCGGGTTTAATAATATTGTCGGGCTGAAGCCGACCAAAGGCTGGCTCTCGGCGACCGGGGTTTTCCCTGCCTGTCGTCTGAACGATACGCTTTCGGTGTTTGCCCTGACGGTGGACGATGCCTGGCAGGTTGCCACCCTCGCTGGAGGGTTAGACACCGAGGATGCCTATTCCCGAAGCAATCCGGCCACTGCGCCTGCGACTTTTTCACAAAACCCGGTACTCGCCATTCCGGACTCGTTGCTCTTCTTTGACGATAGCGCGGCAGAGCAGGCCTGGCAGGCGGCGCTCGGTGCCCTGCGCGAAAGCGGCGTGACCCTAAAGCCCATCGATTTCACAGCGTTCTATCAACTGGCGGAACAGCTTTACCAGGGCCCGTGGGTGGCCGAGCGCACCGCGGCGGTGGGTGACACGCTGAATCACCCGGAGCAGATGAACTCTACGGTGCATACCATCATAGCCGCAGGCCTGAACTACAGCGCCGTTGAGGCTTTTAAAGCCGAATATCTGCGGGCAGAGCTGGCACGCAAGATTCAGACTGCGCTCGCCGGGGTTGATGCGCTGGTGGTGCCGACGTCACCAACCATTCATACCCTGGCTGATATGGCGCGCGAGCCCATTCGCTTTAATTCGCAGTTTGGCACGTACACCAATTTCACCAACCTTGCGGATCTCAGCGCCCTCGCGCTGCCGGCCCAGTTCCGTGCGGATGGCTTACCCGCTGGCATTACGCTGCTCGCGCCGGCCTGGCATGACCGTACGCTGGCCGATTTTGGCCGCCGCTGGCAGCAACAGTTAGCCCTGCCGCTGGGCGCAACCGGACACGCCTTCCCGGCTATCTCTCCGTCGCTGCCGCCTTCCGCGCATCACGTTCGCGTCGCTGTTGTCGGCGCGCATCTGCGCGGCATGCCGCTCAACTTCCAGCTGACTCAGCGCGATGCGGTGTTTGTTGAAGCGACAGAAACTGCCGCCCGCTACCGGCTTTTTGCGCTGGCGAACACGCAGCCGCCGAAACCGGGTATCGCGCGTTATGCCGATGGCGCAGCCATCCAGGTGGAGCTGTGGGATATCCCGCTGGCGCGCTTTGGTGAGTTTGTCGCTGAAATTCCCGCCCCGCTGGGGATTGGCTCGCTGGAACTGGCCGACGGGCGCTGGGTGAAAGGCTTTATCTGCGAACCGGTGGCGTTGGATGACGCCACCGATATCACTGAATTTAAAGGCTGGCGCTACTGGGTTGGCCGCAAGGAGACGCATCATGTTTAACACCGTCCTGATTGCTAACCGAGGGGAAATCGCCTGCCGCGCTATCCGTACCTTAACGCGTCTGGGCATTACCAGCGTCGCGGTTTATTCCGACGCGGATAAAAACGCTGAACACGTTAAACAGGCGGATATCGCGCTGGCGCTGGGCGGGGAGAAAGCCAGCGACAGTTATCTGCGCATCGACAAAATCATCGCTGCCGCACAGGAAAGCGGGGCGCAGGCTATCTGGCCGGGTTACGGTTTTCTCTCAGAAAGCCTGGCGTTTGCCGATGCCTGCGAGCAGGCGGGTATCGCGTTCGTCGGCCCGACGGCACAGCAGATTGGTGAGTTCGGCTTAAAGCACCGAGCGCGCGAACTGGCGGCGCAGGCCGGTGTGCCGATGACGCCGGGTACCGGGCTGCTGGACACCATTGACGAGGCGCTAAACGCGGCGCAGAAAATTGGCTATCCGGTGATGCTTAAAAGCACGGCGGGTGGCGGCGGTATCGGCCTGACACGCTGCGCCGACCGTGAAGCATTGGTGCAGGCGTGGGAGAGCGTGCGTCGTCTCGGCGAACAGTTCTTTAGCGATGCCGGCGTGTTTATTGAGCGCTGTATCGATCGCGCCCGGCATATCGAAGTGCAGATCTTTGGCGATGGCAACGGCAATGTTGTTGCCCTGGGGGAGCGCGACTGCTCTCTTCAGCGGCGCAATCAGAAGGTCGTTGAAGAGACGCCCGCGCCGAATCTGCCGCAAGCCACGCGCGAAGCACTACTGAATGCCGCCGTTGAGCTGGGCAAGCTGGTGAATTACCGCAGCGCAGGTACGGTGGAATTTATCTATGACCCCGAGCAGGACGCATTTTACTTCCTCGAAGTGAACACCCGTTTGCAGGTGGAGCATCCGGTCACCGAGTGCGTTACCGGGCTCGATCTGGTGGCGTGTATGCTGCGCGTCGCCGCCGGTGAAAGCATCGACTGGGCGCGTCTGGCGCAGGCCCCGCAGGGCGCGGCGATGGAAGTGCGCATCTATGCGGAAAACCCGCTGAAGAACTTCCAGCCGAGCCCCGGCGTGCTAACGGAAGTCGCCTTCCCGGACGGTGTACGCATTGATAGCGGCGTGGCGACGGGCAGTGACGTCTCTGCATTTTACGACCCGATGATCGCCAAGCTGATTGTGCATGCGGATACCCGCGAGGCGGCGCTGGACAAACTGGCTCAGGCGCTGAATGCCACGCGGTTGCACGGTATTACCACCAATCTCGATTATCTGCGTCAGATAACGTCAAGCGAGGCGTTCACGGAAGGCCGCGTCTGGACGCGCTGGCTTGATAGCGTAGAGGCAGAATCGCCGGTGATTGAAGTGCTGCAGCCCGGCACCTGGAGCAGTATTCAGGATTATCCGGGGCGCCTCGGTTACTGGGATATTGGCGTACCGCCGTCCGGGCCGATGGATGATTACGCCTTTCGGCTGGCGAACCGCATTGTCGGCAACCACCACACCGCCGCCGGGCTGGAATTTACGCTTCAGGGGCCAGTATTGCGTTTTCACACAGACGCGGTCATTGCCCTCACCGGGGCTGATTGTCAGGCGCTGCTGGATGAAACCCGCGTGCCGCTCTGGCAGCCGGTCACGGTTAAGCGTGGGCAAACCCTCAGCCTTGGGCGCGCAAAAGCGGGTTGTCGCGCGTACCTCGCCGTACGTAACGGTTTTGATGTGCCGGAATATCTTGGAAGCCGTTCCACCTTCGCGCTGGGCCAGTTTGGCGGCCACGCCGGACGCACGCTGAAAGTCGCCGATCTGCTGCCCATTTCGCGCCCGGAGCTAAGCGCCTGTACTACGCCTGCACCGGTGAGCGAACCGCAGGCGCTGGCCGCGTCGCTGGTGCCAGAGTATGGCGATAGCTGGCGCATCGGCGTGCTGTATGGCCCACACGGCGCACCGGATTTCTTCAGCCAAAAGTCGATTGATGACTTTTTCGCCAGCGAATGGCAGGTGCATTACAACTCTAATCGCCTGGGCGTACGACTGGTTGGCCCAAAACCGGAATGGACTCGCCCGGACGGCGGCGAAGCCGGGTTGCACCCCTCCAACGTGCATGACTGCGAATACGCCATTGGCGCGATTAATTTTACCGGCGACTTCCCGGTGATCCTTACGCGCGATGGGCCAAGCCTCGGTGGATTTGTCTGCCCGGTTACCATTGCGAAAGCGGAGCTGTGGAAAGTGGGGCAGGTGAAGCCCGGCGACACGATTCGCTTCTACCCGATAAGCGTGGCCGATGCCGTCGCAAGGGAAAAGGCGATGGACCGCACGATCGATACGCTCCAGTCCAGCCATCTGGCGACATTTGCCGTGCCATCGCTGGCCGCGCGTGATGGCGTCTCGGCGGCGGCGCTGGTGTCGTTGCCCGCCAGCGCGACAACGCCCGCCATCGTCTATCGCCAGGCGGGGGATAATTACATCCTGATTGAATACGGTGACAACGTCCTCGATCTGGCGCTGCGCCTGCGCGTGCATCTGCTGATGGCGCGGCTGAACGATTTATCGCATCCGGGCATTAAAGAACTTTCGCCGGGCGTGCGCTCGCTACAGGTGCGCTACGACAGTCGCGAAATCAGCCAGCAGGCGCTGGTTACGCTTCTGCTGGAGCAGGAGTCGCACATGGGCGATGTCAGCGCGATGAAAGTCCCGTCGCGTATTGTCTGGTTGCCGATGGCTTTTGAAGACACCGCCACGCTGGACGCCGTCAGCCGCTATCAGGATACGGTTCGCGCCAGCGCGCCGTGGCTGCCGAATAACGTTGATTTCATTCAGCGCATCAATGGGCTGGCGAGCCGCGAGGCGGTGCGTGAGACGATTTTCGATGCCAGCTATCTGATCCTCGGGCTGGGTGATGTTTACCTGGGCGCACCTTGCGCTGTACCGATTGACCCGCGTCACCGCCTGCTGAGTTCGAAATACAACCCGGCGCGTACCTTTACCGCCGAAGGCACGGTCGGTATTGGCGGCATGTATATGTGCATCTATGGCATGGACTCCCCCGGCGGTTATCAACTGGTCGGGCGCACGCTGCCTATCTGGAACAAATTCCTCAAAAACCGTCAGTTCGCGGCGGGCGAACCGTGGCTGCTGCGCTTCTTCGACCAGGTGCGCTTCTATCCGGTAAGTGAAAGCGAACTCAATCAACTGCGTGACGATTTTCGTGAAGGACGTGCCACCGTGCGCATCGAAGAGAGCGAATTCGATTTTGCCGAGCATCTGCGCTTCCTTGAGGCCAACGCCGACGAGATTCGCGATTTCCGCGAGAAGCAGGCGCTGGCCTTTGAAAGCGAAGTCGCGCGCTGGCAGCTCGATGAACAAGCCGTCGACGCAGAACGCCCGCATCAGGTCGTCATCGAGGAAGCCGATGATGATGCGTTCGCCGTGACCGGCGATATGAACGGCAACATCTGGAAAGTGCTGGTAAAACCGGGCGATGAGGTGACGGACGGGCAGCCACTGATCATCGTCGAAGCGATGAAAATGGAACTGGCAATCCACGCACCTAAAGCGGGAACAGTGAAACGCATCGCCTGTCAGCCGGGTCTCCCGGTCAGCCCCGGTGATGCGCTGTTGTGGCTGGAGTAAGGGGGCGGAATGGAAAGCAGCAAACGTAGCCCCGGCCTTGGTGAGCGCATCTATCACGCGCTGAAAAATGACATCTTCGATTTTCGCCTGATGCCCGGTGAGCATTTCAGCGAAAACGAAATTTCAGAGCGGATGGCCGCCAGCCGTACGCCGGTGCGTCAGGCCCTGTTTCGTCTCGAACAGGAGGGCTACGTGCAGGTGTACAGCCGGAGCGGTTGGCAAGTCAAACCGTTTGACTTCGCATGGTTCGAAGCGCTGTACGACTTTCGCATCGTACTGGAGTGTGAAGCGGTAAAGCGCCTGTGCGACATGCCGCCCGCAACATGCCACAACCACCTCGCGCCGCTGGTGGATTTCTGGATAGACGCTCCGCGCATGGCGCCTGGCAAAACGCTTTCGCGCCATGACGAGGCTTTTCATACCACACTGGTGCGCGCCAGCGGCAACGAAGAAATGGTGCGCGTACATATCGAGCTGACAGAAAAGATTCGCATTATTCGCCATCTCGACTTCACCCGCGAGGACCGCGTGGATGCCACCTATCAGGAGCACGCGCGCATTTTGCAGGCGGTGCTGCGTCAGCAAAGAGAAGAGGCGCAGCGCCTGCTGACGGAACACATTTCACAGAGTAAAGCCGAGGTCAGAAAAATTACCCTGCACCGGCTTCAGCAGGCCAGGTTGTAAGACGTTCCCGCTCCGCATCTGCGGAGACATTAATCAATATTATTTAGGGGTTTAGTGATGAAAAGACGTTCTTTACTGAAAGCTTTTGCCCTCTCCGCGACGTTTTTGAGCATGGGCATCTCGTTACAGGCATACGCAGCAGACACCATTAAAGTCGGCATCATGCACTCGCTCTCCGGCACGATGGCGATTTCAGAAACGCCGCTGAAGGATATGGCGCTGATGACCATTGATGAAATCAACGCCAAAGGCGGCGTGCTGGGTAAAAAGCTGGAGCCGGTGGTGGTTGATCCGGCGTCCAACTGGCCGCTGTTCGCTGAAAAGGCGCGCCAGCTGCTGAGCCAGGATAAAGCCGCCGTGGTGTTTGGCTGCTGGACGTCGGTGTCGCGCAAATCAGTGCTGCCGGTATTTGAAGAACTGAACGGCCTGCTGTTTTATCCGGTGCAGTACGAAGGTGAAGAGATGTCGCCAAATGTGTTCTATACCGGGGCCGCGCCTAATCAGCAGGCTATCCCGGCGGTGGAATACATGATGAGCGAAGACGGTGGCGGGGCGAAGCGCTTCTTCCTGCTGGGCACCGACTACGTGTATCCACGCACCACCAACAAAATTCTGCGCGCGTTCCTCCATTCAAAAGGCGTTCAGGATAAAGACATTGAAGAGGTGTATACGCCGTTTGGTTACAGCGACTATCAGACGATCGTCTCTAACATCAAAAAATTCTCCGCAGGTGGTAAAACGGCGGTGATCTCCACCATCAACGGTGACTCCAATGTTCCGTTCTACAAAGAGCTGGCAAATCAGGGCATTAAATCCACAGACGTGCCGGTGGTGGCGTTCTCTGTCGGCGAAGAGGAATTGCGCGGCATTGACACCAAACCGCTGGTGGGCCACCTGGCCGCGTGGAACTACTTTGAATCGGTCAGCAACCCGGTGAACAGCCAATTCGTGGCGGATTATCGCGCCTATGCCAAAGCGCATAAGTTGCCGAACGCCGATACGGTGGTGACCAACGACCCGATGGAAGCGACCTATGTTGGTATCCACATGTGGGCGCAGGCTGTCGAAAAAGCAGGCACCACGGATGTCGATAAAGTGCGGGAAGCGATGGCGAATCAATCGTTTGCTGCGCCGAGCGGCTTCACCCTCACCATGGACGCCACTAATCACCACCTGCATAAACCGGTGATGATTGGCGAAATCGAAGATAACGGCCAGTTCAATGTGGTGTGGCAGACCGAACAACCGGTGCGCGCGCAGCCGTGGAGCCCGTACATTCCGGGCAATGATAAAAAATCGGAAAGTCCGGTGAAGACGGGCGGTAAATAATCGCAGCGGCGGGGGCGGATGACGCCTCTGCCAACGGTTGGCTGGCCCGGCGTCGTCGGGCCACAAAAGAAGACACCGACACGATGAAAATTTTAAGCACTCTTTTTATTAGCTGTCTGTTGATGGCAACCTCGGCGCTGGCCGGCCCCGCCGAAGAGTACGGCAAGGCGAACCGCAGCCAGCAGGCGCAGTTGTTGCAACAGTGGGCGCAAACGCCGGACGCTTCCCGTCTGACGCTGTTACAGGCGTTGAACCGTGAAACGGTGGTGATGGACACCCAGGGGCAGCTTTTTTCACAACAACAGGGCACATTGACGCCGCTGGAGGGCGACGCTGCGCCCGCAGGCGCGACGAAAAAAGTGTTTATGAACAACCGCCTGCGTGGGCTGGTCGCCAGTGCGCTGTCGGCGCATCAACTGGTAAGCCCGGACGATGCCGTGCGGTTGCAGGCGGCGCAGGCGTTGCAGACCAGCGCGCAGGCAGATCAGTTGCCGTTTCTCAGCCAGCGTCTTGCAGCTGAAAAGAATAACGCCGTACATCAGGCGCTGGGTATCGCGGTCGCCGGATTACAGTTAACCGATAGCCGCCCGGATAAGCGTTTGCAGGCGGTGAAATTACTGGGCGAGGCCAGCGACCCGCAGGTACAGGCGAGTCTGAACCGTCTCACCCAGCCAGAAAACGAACCGGATGCGGCGGTACGCGAGGCGGCTGCCGATAGCCTGAAACAGATCCAGCAACGCCTGAAATGGGGCGAATGGCTGGGGCTGGCGTTTAGTGGCTTATCACTGGGCTCGATTCTGCTGCTGGCGGCGCTGGGCCTGGCCATTACTTACGGCTTGCTGGGCGTTATCAATATGGCCCACGGAGAAATGCTGATGTTGGGCGCATACGCGACCTGGCTGGTGCAGGACGTCTTTGCCCGATACGCGCCGGACTGGCTGGCACTTTACCCACTGGCGGCGCTGCCGGTGGCTTTCGCCATCACCGCCGTGATTGGGATGCTGCTTGAGCGCACGATTATTCGCCATTTATATGGGCGACCGCTGGAAACGCTGCTGGCGACGTGGGGGATCAGCCTGATGCTGATCCAACTGGTGCGCGTAATATTTGGCACGCAGAACCTGGAAGTGGCGAACCCGGCGTGGTTATCGGGCGGCTGGAACGCGCTGCCGAACCTGGTGCTGCCGTACAACCGTATCGCGGTGATTGTTTTCGTGGCGGGCGTGCTGGCGCTGACCTGGCTGCTGCTCAATAAAACCCGTCTCGGAATGAACGTGCGGGCGGTCACACAGAATCGCCGGATGGCAGATTGCTGCGGCGTACCGACCGGGCGCGTAGATATGCTGGCGTTTGGGCTGGGTTCCGGCATTGCCGGGTTGGGCGGCGTGGCGTTATCTCAGTTGGGCAATGTGGGGCCGGAGCTGGGACAGGGTTACATCATCGACTCCTTCCTGGTGGTGGTGACCGGCGGCGTTGGCCAACTGGCAGGCACCGTGGTGGCCGCGCTGGGCCTGGGCGTGCTGAATAAGTTTCTCGAACCGCAGCTTGGCGCGGTGCTGGGTAAAATCGCCATCCTGGTGATGATTGTACTGTTTATCCAGAAGCGGCCACAGGGGCTGTTTGCCTTCAAGGGGAGGGTGATTGACTGATGAGCCAGCCACTGACACTGACTTTAGCCCGCCACGCGCCGCGTGTGTCGGGCGCACTCGGCGCGTTGATTTTCATTGCGCTGCTGATTCTGCCGTTTCTGGCGCTGTTGCCTGCGGCGCATCCGCTGGCGATGTCAACCTACACGCTTACGCTAATCGGCAAAATTCTGTGCTATGCGATTGTCGCCGTGGCGCTGGATCTGGTGTGGGGCTACGCCGGGCTGCTGTCACTCGGGCACGGGTTGTTCTTTGCCCTTGGCGGCTACGCGATGGGCATGTACCTGATGCGCCAGGCCGCAGGCGACAGCTTACCGGCGTTTATGTCATTTCTCTCGTGGACGGAACTGCCGTGGTTCTGGGTCGGTACCCAGCATTTTGCCTGGGCGCTGTGCCTGATCATTCTGGTACCTGGCCTGCTGGCGCTGCTGTTTGGCTACTTCGCTTTCCGCTCGCGGATTAAAGATGTCTACTTCTCGATCATGACACAGGCGCTGACCTACGCGGGTATGTTGCTATTTTTCCGTAACGAAACCGGTTTTGGCGGCAATAACGGCTTTACGGGATTCACCACCATTTTAGGCTTTCCGGTATCGGCGACGGGCACGCGCATCGCGCTGTTTATCGCCACCGTGTTGCTGCTGGTGGCGGCGCTGGCAATCGGCGTGGCGCTGACTCGCAGCAAGTTTGGCCGGGTGCTGACCGGCGTGCGCGATGCGGAAAATCGCCTGATGTTCTGCGGCTACGATCCGCGTGGTTTCAAGCTGTTCGTCTGGACGCTCTCGGCGGTATTGTGTGGTCTGGCGGGGGCGCTGTATGTGCCGCAGGTGGGCATTATCAACCCCAGTGAAATGTCGCCCACTAATTCCATCGAGGCGGCGATTTGGGTGGCGCTCGGCGGGCGCGGATCGCTGATTGGCCCGGTGCTGGGCGCGGGCATTGTGAACGGTGCGAAAAGCTGGTTTACCGTCGCCTTCCCGGACTACTGGCTCTTTTTCCTCGGCCTGATGTTTATTCTGGTGACCCTGTTTTTACCACGCGGCGTGATTGGCCTGCTCAAACGGAGGAAGCATGACTGATTCCCTTTTTACCCAGCCGCTGCCACAAGACCGCTATCGCGATAAAACCGATCCGGTGCTGCAGCTGGAAAATATCAACGTTACGTTTGATGGGTTTCGCGCATTAACCGACCTCTCTTTGTCCATTGGCGTGGGTGAACTGCGCTGCGTGATTGGCCCTAACGGCGCGGGCAAAACCACGCTGATGGATGTGATCACCGGGAAAACGCAGCCAGATAATGGGCGGATTTTTTACGATCAGACTATCGATCTGCGCACCTTATCGCCCGTTGAGATTGCCCGCGCGGGGATTGGCCGCAAGTTTCAGAAACCCACCGTGTTTGACGCGCTGACGGTGCTGGAAAACCTCGAAATCGCGCAAAAAAACGATAAATCCGTGTGGCACAGCCTGCGCGCTAAACTCAGCGGCGAGCAGCGGGATCGCATCAATGAAGTGCTGCATCTGCTGCGCCTTACCGACGCCAGCCAGCGCGCTGCGGGGTTGCTATCCCACGGGCAAAAGCAGTTTTTGGAAATTGGCATGCTGCTGGTGCAGGAGCCGCATCTGTTGCTGCTGGATGAACCCGCCGCCGGGCTGACGGATGCGGAAACGGAATATATCGCCGAACTGTTTCGGACGCTCGCTGGAAAGCATTCACTGATGGTGGTTGAGCACGATATGGGTTTTGTCGAGAGTATCGCCGACCACGTGACGGTGCTGCATCAGGGGCAGGTGCTGGCGGAGGGCTCGTTGCGCGACGTGCAGGCCAACGAGCAGGTTATCGACGTTTATCTGGGGCGCTAATATGTTGCAGGTTCAGGATCTTAATCAATATTACGGCGGCAGCCACATTCTGCGCGGCTTATCGTTCGACACCACGCCGGGTGAAATCACCTGCCTGTTAGGGCGTAACGGCGTGGGAAAAACCACACTGCTGAAATGTCTGATGGGCGTGATTCCGGCAAAATCCGGTGAGATCCGCTGGAAAGGGAAGGTGATTAACGGGATGAAGCCGCATCAGCGCGTGCAGCAAGGGATTGCGTATGTGCCGCAGGGGCGCGAAATATTCCCGCGTCTGACGGTAGAAGAAAACCTGTTGATGGGGCTGGCGCGTTTCTCCGGGCGTGACGCAAACGCGGTGCCGCAAGAGATCTATGAACTCTTCCCGGTGCTGCGTGAAATGAAACAGCGACGCGGCGGCGATTTGTCCGGCGGGCAACAGCAGCAACTGGCGATTGGCCGCGCGCTCGCCTGTCGGCCTGAACTGCTTATTCTTGATGAACCAACCGAAGGCATTCAGCCATCGGTCATCAAAGAGATTGGCGCGGTGATCAGAAGCCTCGCCAATCGCGGCGACATGGCGATTCTGCTGGTGGAGCAGTTTTATGACTTTGCCGCCGAACTTGCGGATAACTATCTGGTGATGTCGCGCGGAGCGATTATTCAGCGCGGGCGCGGTGATGAAATGGAGGCGCAGGGCGTGCGGGGGTTGGTGGCGATTTAACGCGCCTGTTCCGCTTTCAGCCGTCGCCAGAATGTGGTGCGGCTGACGCCCAGATAACGCGCGGCGGCGCTGCGATCGCCGCCACACTGCGCCAGCGCGTCGGTGGCTGATGGTGCAAATGTGAGCGTATCTTCCGCGTCATACAGCTCTGGCAGAAGCGTTGCAAGCTCTCGTTCATCGCCGACCATATCGCTACTGAGCAGCAGTGCCAGCCGCTCGCAGAGATTACGAAGTTCGCGAATATTGCCAGGCCAGGCGTAGCGCAATAACGGCGGCAGACAGAGTGTGATGCGTCGATGGAGAGCGTCGCTCAGGGGCGAATCCAGTGCCGCCAGCGATTGCGTCAGGTAGCGTCGCGCCAGCAGGGCGATATCGTCACCACGCTCGCGCAGAGCGGGAATGCGTAGACGTAAGGCGCTCAGGCGGAAAAAGAGATCGGCACGAAAACGCCCCTCGGCGACGGCTTGATGCAGGTCGCAATGCGTCGCGCTGATGACACGAAACTCAACGTTCAGCGGCTGCTGACCCCCAACACGCGTCACGCGCTTTTCCTCCAGTACGCGAAGCAAGCGCGTTTGCAGATGCAGCGGCATTTCGCCAATTTCATCGAGAAACAGCGTTCCACCGTTGGCGGTTTCCAGCAAGCCGCTGCGCCCGCCGCGTCGTGAGCCGGTAAACGCGCCTTCTTCATAGCCAAACAACTCGGCTTCCAGCAACGACTCCGCTATTGCCCCGCAGTTGATCGCCACAAAAGGCGGCGAGCCACGGCCCGCGCGTGGGCGATGGCGGGCAAAATACTCCTGATGCAGTGCCTGCGCCGCCAGCTCTTTCCCGGTGCCGGTTTCGCCTTCAATTAACACCGCCGCCGGGGAACGCGCATAGAGCAGAATCGTTCGGCGTACCTGTTCCATTATTGCCGATTCACCGACCAGATCGCCCAGGCCGTAGCGGGTACGCAGGGTGTCGCGTTGGGCGGTGCTGCGCACGGTGTCGGAAAAGCGGGTCATATCCAGCGCATCGCTGAACGCCTGGCGCACCGTGGCAGCCGAATAGAGAAAGACTGCCGCAAGCCCGGCCTCTTCGGCGAGTTCGGTCACTAGCCCGGCACCGACCACTACGCGGATCCCGGCGGCTTTCAACTCGGTTATCTGGCTACGGGCATCCTCTTCAGTGACATAGCTGCGCTGTTCGAGCGGGAGATGAAAACTTTTCTGAAACTCCTGCAGCGCGGGAAGCGGCGCTTTGTAGGTGATGACGCCGATCCGGTCGGCCACGCGGCGTGCTTTGCCCAGCGCCTGTAACAGGTCAAATCCGCCGGGGTGGATAAGGATAACCGGCACCGAGAGGCGACTTTTCAGATACGCGCCGTTCGAACCGGCGGCAATAATCGCGTCGCAGTGTTCAGTGGCCAGTTTCTGGCGGATGTACTGCACCGCTTTCTCAAAGCCGAGCTGAATCGGCGTAATGGTTGCCAGATGGTCGAACTCAAGGCTGATATCGCGGAACAGATCAAACAGGCGCGTCACTGAGACGGTCCAGATAACCGGTTTTGCCGCTGGCGTGATGTTATCGGTCATGACAACGCACTCACATGAGGGAGACCTGATCTGTTGTAGTTGTGTTTCATAGATGTTTCAAAAACAAGAGGCGAAACAATCCCTGAAACGTTAGCTGAAGCGCTTTACCCGCATGCTTACGCGATATCGCGTGAAGCAGTGTATTCAACATGATGATTTTATTACCAATATTCTGTTGTTTTGTTTTTTGTGATCCCACGCAGCCGTTCTGGCATATCGCTTGCTCTTGTTTTGTTACGTGAGGGCAACATTTAAACAACAAAGAGGTGTGCATGAGCACTCAATCACCGGGTCAGGCGTTCCGCCAGGCACTGAGCAAAGAATCACCGCTGCAAATTTCAGGCACCATCAACGCAAACCACGCTTTGCTGGCGCAGCGGGCCGGGTTTCAGGCGATTTATCTCTCCGGCGGCGGCGTGGCGGCGGGGTCGCTTGGGCTGCCTGATTTAGGCATCACTGGTCTGGACGATGTGCTGACCGACATTCGCCGTATTACCGATGTCTGTTCGCTGCCGCTGTTGGTGGACGTTGATAGCGGGTTTGGCGCGTCGGCATTTAACGTGGCGCGTACGGTGAAATCGGTGAGTAAAGCCGGTGCGGCGGGGCTGCATATTGAAGATCAGGTGGGAGCGAAACGCTGCGGCCATCGCCCGAATAAAGAGATTGTCTCAACCGAAGAGATGGTCGATCGCATTAAAGCCGCCGTGGATGCCCGTACCGATCCGGACTTTGTGATTATGGCGCGTACCGACGCGCTGGCGGTGGAAGGGCTGGAGGCGGCCATTGAACGCGCCCGCGCCTATATCGAAGCCGGGGCCGACATGCTGTTCCCGGAAGCCATTACTGAGCTGTCGATGTATCGCCAGTTTGCCGATGCGGTGCAGGTACCGATTCTTGCCAATATCACCGAATTCGGTGCGACGCCGCTGTTCACCACCGACGAACTGCGCAGCGCGCACGTGGCGATGGCGCTTTATCCGCTGTCGGCCTTCCGCGCCATGAACCGCGCCGCGGAACAGGTCTATAACGTCCTGCGTCAGGAAGGCACGCAGAAGAGCGTTATCGACATCATGCAGACCCGCAGCGAACTCTACGAAAGCATCAACTACTACCAGTTTGAAGAGAAACTCGACGCCCTGTTTGCCAGCAAACGCGGCAAGTAAACGGTTTTACCCTACACAACATAATAAGACGAGGCCAGTATGAGCGAAGCGACCATTTTGCAAAACACGACTGCCACAAAACCGAAAAAATCCGTGGCGCTCTCCGGTGTGCCTGCCGGAAATACAGCACTCTGCTCCGTGGGCAAGAGCGGCAACGATCTGCACTATCGCGGCTATGACATTCTCGACCTCGCGAAGCACTGCGAGTTTGAAGAGGTGGCATATCTGCTGATTCACGGCAAACTGCCTAATCGTGATGAACTGCATGCCTACAAAACGCGGCTGAAAGCGCTGCGCGGCCTGCCTGCTAATGTGCGGATCGTGCTGGAATCGTTGCCCGCGGCATCGCACCCTATGGATGTGTTACGCACCGGCGTCTCCGCGCTGGGCTGTACATTGCCAGAGAAAGAGGAACATTCGGTATCCGGCGCACGCGATATCGCGGATAAGCTGCTGGCGTCGCTCGGCTCCATTCTTCTCTACTGGTATCACTACAGCCACAACGGTGAGCGTATTCAGCCGGAAACCGATGACGACTCCATTGGTGGTCATTTTTTGCACCTGCTGCACGGACACAAACCGCCACAAAGCCAGGTGAAGGCGATGCACGCCTCGCTCATTCTCTATGCCGAACACGAATTTAACGCCTCAACGTTTGCCTCGCGGGTGATAGCCGGAACCGGTTCGGATATCTATTCCGCCATTATCGGCGGGATTGGCGCGCTGCGCGGGCCGAAGCACGGCGGGGCCAATGAAGTGTCACTGGATATTCAGCAACGCTATGAAACGCCGGACGAAGCCGAGCAGGATATTCGCCGCCGTATCGACAACAAAGAAGTGGTTATCGGCTTCGGTCACCCGGTGTATACGATCTCCGACCCGCGTCATCAGGTGATCAAAACCATCGCCCATCAGCTTTCCCGTGAAGCGGGTTCCATGAAGATGTATGACATCGCCGACCGCCTGGAAACGGTGATGTGGGAAACCAAGAAGATGTTCCCCAATCTCGATTGGTTCTCGGCAGTTTCCTACAACATGATGGGCGTGCCCACCGCGATGTTCACGCCGCTGTTTGTGATGGCGCGTGTGACGGGCTGGTCGGCCCACGTCATAGAACAGCGCCAGGACAATAAAATCATCCGCCCGTCTGCCAACTATACCGGGCCGGAAGATAAACCTTTTGTCGCGCTGGAAAATCGCCAGTAATTCACCTGCTTACCTCTGACAATAACGAAAACGGGAAAACCAATATGTCTCAACCGATGACCAATCTTCATCAGGCATTCGACCAGGAAATCGTCGATATCGTGGATTACGTGATGAATTACCAGATTGATTCTACCGTTGCGTGGAATACCGCGCATTACTGCCTGCTCGACACGCTGGGCTGCGGGCTGGAAGCGCTGGAGTATCCGGCATGTAAAAAACTGATGGGGCCGATTGTGCCGGGAACGGTGGTGCCCAACGGCGCAAAAGTGCCGGGTACGCAGTTCCAGCTCGACCCGGTGCAGGCGGCTTTTAACATTGGCGCGATGATCCGCTGGCTCGATTTCAACGATACCTGGCTGGCGGCGGAGTGGGGGCATCCTTCCGACAACCTTGGCGGTATTCTGGCGGTGGCCGACTGGCTGTCGCGTAACGCGGTAGCCGCAGGTAAAGCGCCACTCACCATGCAGAAAGTGCTGGCGGGCATGATTAAGGCACATGAAATTCAGGGCTGCATTGCGCTGGAAAACGCTTTTAACAAGGTGGGGCTGGATCATGTGCTGCTGGTGAAAGTGGCGTCGACAGCGGTGGTGGCTGAGATGCTCGGCCTGAGCCGTGATGAGATCTTAAACGCTGTTTCTTTGGCGTGGGTTGATGGGCAGTCGCTGCGTACCTATCGGCATGCGCCGAACACCGGCACGCGTAAATCCTGGGCGGCGGGTGACGCCACATCACGCGCGGTGCGGCTGGCACTGATGGCGCAGACGGGTGAGATGGGGTATCCCACGGCGCTGACCGCCAAAACCTGGGGCTTCTATGATGTCTCATTTAAAGGGGAAACGTTCCGCTTCCAGCGCCCTTACGGTAGCTACGTGATGGAGAACGTGCTGTTTAAAATCTCCTTCCCGGCAGAGTTCCACTCGCAAACAGCCGTGGAAGCCGCGATGACGTTACATCAAAAAATGGTCGCGGCGGGGAAAACCGCGGCGGATATTGAGCGCGTGACTATTCGCACGCATGAAGCCTGTATTCGCATCATCGATAAAAAAGGGCCACTTACTAACCCCGCCGACCGCGATCACTGCATTCAGTACATGGTCGCCATCCCGCTGTTGTTTGGCCGCCTGACGGCAGCAGACTATGAAGAGAATATCGCCAGCGACCCGCGCATTGATATTCTGCGCGCTAAAACCCATTGCCACGAAGACCCGGCCTTTACCCGCGATTATCACGATCCGCAAAAACGCTCAATTGCCAATGCCTTAACCGTCGAGTTTTCTGACGGTAGCCGCTTTGAGGAAGTGGTGGTGGAGTATCCGATTGGCCACGCCCGTCGCCGTGAAGAGGGGATCCCGCTGCTGATTGAGAAATTTAAAACCAACCTGGCGCGCCAGTTCCCGGCGCGTCAGCAGCAACGCATTCTGGAGGCCTCCCTGGACCGTCAGCGTCTGGAGCAGATGCCGGTCAACGCGTTCCTCGATCTGTTCGTCATCTGATCCGTTCAGAAGGAGACTTCGATGTCTTATGAGACGTTCTATCAGCGGTCGATTGACGACCCGGAGGCATTCTGGGCCGAGCAGGCTCGGCGCATCGACTGGCAAACGCCGTTTACGCGCACGCTCAACTATGACAACCCGCCGTTTGCCCGCTGGTTTTGCGGCGGTACGACTAACTTATGCCATAACGCGATCGATCGCTGGCTTGCCACACAACCGGAGGCGCTGGCGTTGATTGCCGTGTCGGCGGAAACCGGTGAGGAGCGAACATTTACTTTCCGCGAGCTGCACGCCGAGGTGAATCGCACGGCAGCGATGCTGCAAACGCTTGGCGTCTCCCGCGGCGACCGGGTGCTGGTGTATATGCCGATGATCGCCGAAGCGCATATTACGCTGCTGGCCTGCGCACGCATTGGCGCGATTCACTCGGTGGTGTTTGGCGGGTTCGCCTCGCACAGCCTGGCGGCGCGGATTGATGATGCGCGTCCGGTGCTGATCGTCTCTGCGGATGGCGGATCGCGCGGGGGCAAAGTGATCCCTTATAAAAAACTGCTCGACGATGCCATTTCGCTGGCGGAACATCCGCCAAAACGGGTGCTGCTGGTGGATCGCGGGCTGGCGCCGATGCAGCGTGTGGCTGAACGTGATGTGGATTACGCGACGCTACGTGAGCAGCATCTCGATGCCCTGGTGCCGGTTGTCTGGTTAGAATCGAGCGAAATCTCCTGCATTCTCTACACCTCCGGCACCACCGGGAAACCGAAGGGCGTTCAGCGCGATGTCGGTGGTTATGCCGTGGCGCTGGCGACGACGATGGCGACGATTTTTGGCGGTAAAGCGGGCGGTGTGTTCTTCTGCACCTCGGATATTGGCTGGGTGGTGGGGCATTCGTATATCGTTTATGCGCCGCTACTGGCGGGCACGGCGACGGTGGTTTTTGAAGGTACCCCGACCTGGCCGGATTGTAGCGTCTGGTGGAAGATCGTTGAAAAGTATCAGGTTAGCCGAATGTTTTCGGCACCTACCGCTGTCCGTGTGCTGAAAAAATTCCCGACTGCGCAAATTCGCAACCATGATATTTCGTCGCTGGAGGTGCTGTATCTCGCCGGGGAACCGTTGGATGAACCAACCGCCAGTTGGGTGACCGAAACGCTGGGCATCCCGGTCATCGACAACTACTGGCAGACGGAATCTGGCTGGCCAATTATGGCCATTGCCCGCGAGCTTAGCGATCGCCCGACACGCCTCGGCAGCCCTGGCGTGCCGATGTTCGGCTATCACGTTAAATTGCTCAACGAACATACCGGCCAGGAATGCGCGGCGAATGAAAAGGGCATGGTGGTGATTGAAGGGCCGCTGCCGCCGGGCTGTATTCAGACCATCTGGGGCAATGATGAGCGTTTCGTCAATACCTACTGGTCGCTGTTTGAGCGCCCTGTGTACGCGACCTTTGACTGGGGAATTCGGGATGATGAGGGCTATTACTTTATCCTCGGGCGCACGGACGATGTGATTAATATCGCCGGACACCGCCTCGGCACGCGCGAGATTGAGGAGAGCATCTCCGGCTACGGTAACGTCGCGGAAGTGGCGGTAGTGGGCGTAAAGGATGCGGTAAAAGGGCAGGTTGCCGTGGCGTTTGTTATTCCTAAACAGGGTGATAGTCTGCTGCTACGCGATGTGGCGCAGGAGGAAGAGCAGGCAATCCAGCATCGGGTGGATGACCAGATTGGTCATTTCGGACGACCGGCGCGGATTTACTTTGTTTCACAATTGCCGAAAACGCGATCCGGCAAAATGCTCAGGCGCGCGATGCAGGCGATTTGCGAGGGGAGGGATCCTGGGGATTTAACCACGATTGAGGATCCGAATGCGCTGGTGGAGATAAGACGGGCGCTGGGGGAGTGAGGGTAAACTGTGAAAAATCCACGCGAGTGCGTGGATTTTTTCAGGCTGCAGGAGTCGCCAGATTGTCATCGTACGTTTCTTAATTGCCGTCATACTTTGCCCTGGCAACCCTGAAATTATGAGTGGATGTGATGATCCACGACCACAATGGCAACATCTGCAGAAGCATCTCTTTTCCCATATCCGTAATCGCGTAAACCACTCTTGGCAATTTTTCCTGATAATCACAGCGAGAGATAAGCCCATCCCGCTCAAGATGCCGTAGGGTTCGGGTCAGCATTCTTTGAGTCGCACCCGTAAGATTGCGTCGTATCTCGCCATAACGAAGCGCGCCGCCAGTACCCAGAATGTGTAACACTCCCAGCGACCAGCGATTACCAACATGGGCAAGGATCTCACGCTTCAAACCTTCATCGTCGTGGCTTAATTCGTCGCAAAATTCTTTTGAAAACTTCAGCAATGCTTCCTGTTCAGACGTCATCCCGCCTCCGGTATCATTCATGTGCCTAATTGAGCCAGACCCTGTCAGATGTCAGGATGACCCTGTACTACGACAGGAGACAAGCATGAAGCGTGAAAATAAATCTGTAAATACAGTGCTTATCCTCGGCGCGGGGGAACTCGGCATCCAGGTTATCCGGGCGATGAGTGACAAAGCTCAACATGGGCAGGTGAAAATCAGTGTGTTACTCAGAAAAGAGGCGGCTAACGCCATTTCAGGCTCGCGTAAGGATAGGCTTGATGAGCTAATGAAACTGGGCGTGACGGTCGTCATAGGGGATCTGGAGAAAAATGATTGTTCAGAGCTGAGTAAGATCTTTGCTTCTTTTGATGCGGTTATCAACTGCAGTGGTTTTGTCGGAGGGCCGGGCACGCAGATGAAGGTGACGCAGGCGGTATTGGACGCAGGCGTAGAACGCTATTTCCCGTGGCAGTTCGGCGTAGATTATGATGTCATCGGCAAAGGTAGCGGACAA
The DNA here is from genome assembly GCA_003315335.1 of Pseudocitrobacter faecalis. Lineage (GTDB taxonomy): Bacteria > Pseudomonadota > Gammaproteobacteria > Enterobacterales > Enterobacteriaceae > Pseudocitrobacter > Pseudocitrobacter faecalis. The sequence continues at coordinate 532,755 of QNRL01000001.1, read as the reverse complement.
CAGGTATGGGATGAGCAGCTTGACGTTCGCCATCTGCTGCGGGGGCAGAACGCAACTGAGTGGGTCATTGTTTCTACCGGTATTTTTACCAGCTACCTCTTTGAGCCCAGTTTTGGTGTCGTTGATACCCAAAGAAAAACGGTTTATGGCCTGGGTGACTGGCAGTACGCAATCACGCTGACTACCCCTGAAGATATCGGTCGGCTGACGGCAACAATATTCTTCCATCAACCCGCTTTTCGTAATGAGATTGTCTATATCGCCGGGGATACGCTCACCTATAATCAGTTGGCTGATTTAATGCAGGAGCACTGGAAAACAGAAGTAAAAAGAGAATTACGCGTCAGAAAACAGCTTCAGGATGAGGTGCGCGATAATCCTGATGATGTGGGCACAAAATACCGGCTAGCTTTCGCCAGACCTGACGGCGTCGCGTGGGATAAAAAAACAACTTTCAATTATCTGCACGGTATCAACACGACCACGGCGGCGCAGTGGCTCATAAAGCAGGCATGACATTAAAAAAATCCACGCATTCGCGTGGATTTTTTATGACATTGATGAGAACTAACTGTCTTAGACGTTGAACAAGAAGTTCATCACATCGCCATCTTTCACGATGTAATCTTTCCCTTCTGCACGCATTTTGCCGGCTTCTTTTGCACCCTGTTCACCTTTATAGGTGATGAAGTCTTCAAACGCGATGGTCTGGGCGCGGATGAAGCCTTTTTCAAAGTCGGTGTGGATTTTACCGGCTGCCTGCGGTGCCGTCGCGCCGACAGGAATTGTCCATGCGCGCACTTCTTTCACGCCCGCAGTGAAGTAGGTTTGCAGGTTCAGCAGGGCGTAACCTGCGCGGATCACGCGGTTCAGGCCCGGCTCTTCAAGGCCCAGTTCCTGCATGAATTCGTCGCGCTCTTCGTCGTCAAGCTCGGCGATATCAGATTCGACAGCGGCACACACCGGAACGACCACAGAACCTTCGGCAGCAGCGATTTCGCGCACTTTATCCAGGTATGAGTTGTTCTCGAAGCCGTCTTCGTTGACGTTAGCGATGTACATGGTCGGCTTCAGGGTCAGGAAGCTCAGGTAGCGGATAGCGGCTTTATCTTCGTCGCTTAAATCCAGCGCGCGCAGCATGCCGGCGTTTTCCAGCTGCGGCAGGCATTTTTCCAGAGCCGCCAGTTCCGCTTTTGCATCTTTGTCGCCGCCTTTGGCTTTCTTCTGCACACGGTGAATCGCGCGTTCGCAGGTATCAAGGTCAGAGAGCGCCAGTTCGGTGTTGATAACGTCGATATCTTCTGCCGGATCCACTTTGCCGGAGACATGGATGATATTGTCGTTTTCGAAGCAGCGAACCACGTGGCCAATCGCTTCCGTTTCGCGGATGTTGGTCAGGAATTGGTTGCCCAGACCTTCACCTTTGGACGCGCCTTTTACCAGGCCTGCGATGTCGACGAATTCCATGGTGGTTGGCAGGATGCGCTGGGGTTTAACGATCTCAGCCAGCTGGTCCAGACGCGGGTCGGGCATGGGTACAACACCGGTGTTCGGCTCAATGGTACAGAACGGGAAGTTCGCCGCTTCAATACCTGCTTTTGTGAGCGCATTGAACAGGGTGGATTTGCCCACGTTAGGCAAACCGACGATACCGCATTTAAATCCCATGTTTAAATCACCTTAATCTTTTGATAATCAACCTGTTAGAGATAACAGGTATCAGAAAAGTAAATAACTCTGCCTATTATACACGGCATGCGGCAAAAATGCCGCAGTTCAACGGTTATTGCGCCTTAAAGGCGTGCAAACGGTTGGTGGCTTTGGTTAAGCCATCCTTCAGCCAGATTTCCGTACAGCGGGCTGCTTCGTCTACCGCTTCGTCGATCAGCTTCTGTTCAGATGCCTGCGGTTTGCCGAGAACAAAACCGACAACTTTGTTTTTATCACCCGGATGGCCAATTCCAATGCGTAAGCGATGAAAATTGGGGTTATTACCCAGTTTGCTGATGATGTCTTTCAATCCATTATGGCCGCCATGACCACCGCCGAGCTTAAACTTCGCCACACCAGGGGGCAGGTCGAGTTCATCGTGCGCCACCAGAATTTCATCCGGATTAATACGATAGAACGTTGCCAGCGCGGCGACGGCTTTGCCACTCAGGTTCATGAATGTGGTTGGCACCAGCAGACGCACGTCTTCACCCGCCAGATTAATGCGCGAGGTGTAGCCAAAAAACTTACTTTCTTCTTTCAGCGGGGCACGTGCGCGCTCCGCCAGCAAATCGACATACCAGGCACCCGCGTTATGGCGCGTCGCAGCATACTCCGCGCCGGGGTTAGCCAGGCCGACAATCAGTTTAATCGTCACGTTATTATTCCTGCACTGGTCGTATTTCTGGCGCGTAGTTTACGTGGTGATCGCGCACTTGACAAAAATAAGCGCCCAAAGCGGCAAAAACTGAATAGTTCATTCTGGTGACCATTCGGACTTGATGTAATTCAGTAAATTAAATGTAAAGTTTTGTTGCGTTAATGTTCGTAATTGCGATCACCATCGCACAAATTGCCAAAAGTGGTGTCTATACTTTACACACAAGGAGAAGGGATATTTCCCTTAAGCCCAAAAGCTCGGAGGTGACATATGAAACGTAAAAACGCTTCGTTACTCGGTAATGTGCTCATGGGTCTGGGCCTGGTCGTGATGGTCGGCGGTGTCGGCTACTCTATCTTAAACCAGTTGCCACAGTTCAATTTGCCACAGTTTTTCGCGCATGGTGCTGTGTTAAGCATCTTTATCGGCGCAATCCTCTGGCTTGCCGGGGCGCGTGTCGGCGGACACGAACAGGTTTGCGACAGATACTGGTGGGTACGCCACTATGACAAACGTTGTCGCCGCGACAAACGCACCAGTCACTGATATCTGATAAAAAAAATGGCTCCAGAAGGAGCCATTTTGCTATTTGATATCGGCCAGCGCCGCTTCTTTGTTCGGGAAGAAGGTCAGGCGACCAGGAATCGGTTTGATTCCGGCGCGCGCCATCGTGCGCAGCGGCTGGAATTCCATATTCGACACCCGCAGTTCACATCCTTCAGGTAATTTCCCAACAAATCGCTGAAACGCATCCAGGCCACCAGCATCCAGTACCGGCACGGCGTCCCACTTCAGCACTACAATGCGTTTACCTGCAATACGTGATTCCAGATCGGTAAACAAATTTTCGGCAGCGGCGAAGAACAGTGGGCCGATCACGCGAAGTACCAGGACATCATCGGGTACGTCTACATTCACCGGCGACAGGCGGGTCATCTGCGCGATTCGGCGCATAAACAGCAGTGATGCCAGCACAATCCCGACGCTAATGGCGATAACCATGTCGAACAGCACCGTCAGCGACATACAGATAAGCATCACGATGATGTCATCTTTCGGCGCGCGGCGAAGCAGGTTAACCACTTTATGCGCTTCACTCATGTTCCATGCCACCATCAGCAGCAGGGCGGCCATCGCTGAAAGCGGCAGCCAGGAGAGCAGCGGTGCGAGGATCAGCAGCGCCAGAATAACCAGAATCGCGTGGATCACCGCAGAAACAGGTGAAGTTGCCCCGGCACGCACGTTGGCGGCAGAACGGGCGATGGCGGCGGTGGCGGTGATGCCACCAAAGAACGGCGCGGCAATATTTCCCAGCCCCTGACCAATCAGTTCGCTGTTGGCTTTGTGTTTGGTGCCGGTCATACCGTCGAGCACCACGGCGCAGAGCAGAGACTCTATCGCCCCCAGCATCGCCATTGAGAAGGCGGCAGGCAGCAGGGCGCGTAGCGATGCCCAGCTTAGCGTGAAGTCTGAACCCGGCATATCCCATGGCAGCACCAGTTGCGGCAGCAGTTGCGGGATGCCATTACCCTGCGAACCATCCGCCAGTACGTAGTGGAACTGAGAGCCGATAGTCGCGACGTGACCGCCCAACATGTTGACGATAAACATGACCAGGCAGCCGGCAATCAGCGCGGGCAGGTGGCCTGGCAGGCGAATGCCAAGGCGTGGCCAGAAAATAAGCGTGCCGAGCGTGACGATACCAATCGCCGCATCGCCAAAATTGGTGGTAGGCAGCGCCATGACCAGCGCGCCGACCTTTTGCAGATAGTGTTCCGGCACGTGCGTCAGTTGCAGACCCAGGAAGTCTTTTATCTGCATTGTCCCGATGGTGATACCAATACCGGAGGTAAAGCCCAGCGTGACAGAAAGAGGAATGTATTCGATTAAGCGGCCAAAACGCGCAAGGCCAAAAAGAATCAAAAATACCCCGGACATCAGCGTGGCGACCAGCAGCCCGGCGAGGCCAAACTGTTGTGATACGGGATAAAGGATAACGACAAAGGCGGCTGTTGGCCCGGATACGCTAAAGCGGGAGCCCCCGGTTAGGGCAATAACAATCCCTGCAACGGCAGAGGTATACAGGCCGTACTGTGGCGCCACGCCGCTACCGATTGCCAGCGCCATCGCCAGCGGGATAGCAATAATACCGACAGTGATCCCGGCGATAACATCGCGTGTAAAGCGGGATACGGTGTACTTCTCTTTCCAGCACGCATCGATGAGAGCGCGGAAAGGCATCACCTGTGAGGAGAAGATTTTATTCACAATAATGTTTCATCCGTGAGCGCATCATCTGTCATGTGAATGGCAGGTGAAGGAGGCATAGGTCATACAAATAGTTACTATAGACAAAAAAACCCGCCGCAGCGGGTTTTTTAACCAGGTTCGATTAGTGTTCAAACATGGCAGAAATGGATTCTTCGTTGCTGATACGACGAATCGCTTCGGCCAACATCCCGGACAGGGTCAGTGTACGAACGTTAGGCAGCGCTTTGATTTCATCCGACAGCGGGATGGTATCGCAGACGACCACTTCGTCGATAACTGAGTTGCGCAGGTTGTTTACCGCATTGCCAGAGAAGATCGGGTGGGTTGCGTAAGCAAATACGCGTTTTGCACCACGTTCTTTCAGGGCTTCAGCTGCTTTGCACAGTGTGCCGCCGGTGTCGATCATGTCGTCTACCAGAACGCAGTCACGGCCAGCAACATCACCGATGATGTGCATCACCTGAGAAACGTTCGCACGCGGGCGACGTTTGTCGATGATAGCCATGTCGGTATCGTTGAGCAGTTTTGCGATGGCGCGAGCACGAACAACGCCGCCGATATCCGGGGAAACCACAATCGGGTTGTCCAGATTCAGTTGCAGCATATCTTCGAGCAGGATTGGGCTACCGAATACGTTATCTACCGGTACGTCGAAGAAGCCCTGAATCTGTTCAGCATGCAGGTCAACGGTCAGTACGCGGTCAACGCCGACGCTGGACAGGAAGTCAGCGACAACTTTTGCCGTAATGGGTACACGCGCGGAACGCACGCGGCGGTCCTGACGGGCATAGCCAAAGTAAGGGATAACGGCTGTGATACGGCCTGCGGAAGCACGACGCAGAGCATCAACCATAACAACCAATTCCATCAGGTTGTCGTTGGTGGGAGCACAAGTGGACTGGATGATGAAAATATCACCACCGCGTACATTTTCGTTAATTTGTACGCTGACTTCACCATCGCTAAAACGACCGACAGCGGCGTCGCCAAGAGAAGTGTACAGGCGGTTGGCAATACGTTGTGCTAGTTCCGGGGTGGCGTTACCAGCAAAAAGCTTCATATCAGGCACGAGAAGAACCTCAGGCATGCGTCCATTGGTGGAAAGAATCAGCCAAAAACTGTGCGGGCCAGGCTATATTCTTCCCAGGCGGTGTATTAAAGAGCGCGATGCAACGTCTGGAACAGGGTGACGTTGTCACCGAAACTCAGCTTGCCCGGCTAAAGCATGGATTGATGGAGTGGAGAAAGGTTGACACCCTTAGCCACAAAGCCATTAAACCATTCCGGGGCTTGCTCCAGCACCTGACGAGCAGCGAGTTCTGTGTCGAATTCAGCAAAAACACAGGCCCCTGTGCCAGTCAGGCGCGACGGCGCGTATTCTAACAGCCAGGAAAGCACCTCATCAACCTCGCGAAAACGTTTTCTTGCGATAACCTCGCAATCATTGCGAAATTCACATTTTAATAACGTGTCTATTGACCTTTTGGGCGTATTCCGGGGCAAATCTGGATCCTTAAAAATCACTGGCGTGGGAATACTGACGCCAGGATGAACAACCAGATACCATTTTTCAGCTACATCGATGGGCGTGAGTTGCTCGCCAACGCCTTCAGCAAAGGCGGCGTGGCCACGAACAAATACGGGCACATCGGCGCCTAGCGTTAAGCCAATCGCGGCCAGCTCATCTTCTGAAAAACCACACTGCCAGAGATGATTCAGGGCGACCAGTACCGTGGCGGCATTAGACGAGCCGCCACCGAGACCGCCGCCCATTGGCAGCCGTTTTTCGATACTGATGTCGGCGCCGCTGCCTTCCGGCAAGCGCTGCGTCTGCGCCGCCATTTTCATCAGCAGGCGCGCGGCGCGGATGATGAGATTATCCTCGTCCGGCACGTCCTTAAGCGGCGTTAGCAGGCGCAGTTGCCCGTCCTGACGCGGCTCGATGGTTAAGGTATCGCCGTAGTCGAGAAACTGAAACAGCGTCTGCAACTCGTGATAACCGTCGGCGCGTTGCCCGGTGATATATAAAAACAGGTTCAGCTTTGCGGGAGAGGGCCAACGGGTCATCATTTCACGATCCAGTTATCCATTTTCAGCTTGATGCGCTGGGAACCTTCAGTGAGTTCCATATTTGAAGGCAGCGCCGGTTTCTGGTCGTTGTAGCCGCCGTACACCACTTTCCAGGTTTTGCCGTTTTGCGTGTAATTCACTTCGCGCAGGCGATACTGGTCGTCGAGTGTGTAATCGGTCGCGTCGCCTGGCAGGCCTAAAATCCACTGACGCAGGCTGTTGAGCGGAATCGGCATGCCGGTGAGCTTACCAATCATCTCTTCGCCATCCTCGGCGGTGTAGGTTTTACCCTGATTATCGACCAACTGCGCTGAGCCAGGCTGCGCGGTAAGCGACAGCTCGGTGCTGCCCAGCGGGTTGGTTAGCAGCAGTCGGTAACGATCCTGACCGGTCTGCTGCCAGAAGAAGCGCGCATAAACTTTTTGTTCATCAGAGAGATACGCGAATGCACCGCGGGTTTGATACTGGTTCAGCTTGCGAATTTCCTGCTGATGTTCACGCCACTGTGGCGAGTCCGGGCTTTTCCCCGGCCCTTGCGGTGGTGTGGTCACACAAGCGGTAAGAACGAGGCTTGCCAGCGGCAGCAGACGAATCAGGCGAAAGTCAGACAGGGTCATGATAATGACAATCCTTGCGATAGGTAGCAGTTATAACCCTTAATGCTAGCGTCGCGGCGGAGCAGCGTCTACGCTCAAGTTGTCTTAAATCATTAAATTCTCTTGGCTATCCGATTGAACAGAAGGTGAGCGATGACACTACTCCAAAAGGGGAGCGTCTCTTTTATTGATCTCGCGCATCCTGTATGATGCGCTCAGACTAACCTTATCAACGCTGGTACTACTCCTGCAACATGACCCTTTTAGCGCTTGGCATCAACCACAAAACAGCACCGGTAGCGCTGCGAGAACGTGTTTCGTTTTCGCCGGATACGCTTGACCAGGCGCTGCAGAGCCTGCTGGCTCAGCCAATGGTGCAGGGGGGCGTGGTGTTGTCGACCTGTAATCGCACCGAGCTATACCTGAGTGTGGAAGAGCAGGACAACCTTCACGACGCCATCGTGCGCTGGTTATGCGACTACCATCAGTTGAACGAAACCGAGCTGCGTGAAAGCCTGTACTGGCATCAGGATAACGATGCCGTCAGCCACCTGATGCGCGTGGCGAGTGGCCTCGATTCGCTGGTGCTGGGCGAGCCGCAAATTCTTGGACAGGTTAAGAAAGCCTTCGCGGATTCCGCGCAGGGGCATTTGCATGCCAGCGAACTTGAGCGCATGTTTCAGAAATCGTTCTCGGTCGCCAAACGCGTGCGCACCGAAACCGATATCGGCGCAAGTGCAGTGTCTGTAGCGTTTGCGGCCTGTACGCTGGCGCGACAAATTTTTGAATCACTCTCTACCGTCACCGTGCTGCTGGTCGGCGCAGGCGAAACCATTGAACTGGTGGCGCGTCATTTGCGTGAACATCACGTCAAGAAAATGCTGATTGCCAACCGTACCCGCGAACGCGCGCAGGTGCTGGCGCAGGAAGTGGGCGCGGAAGTGATTGCGTTAAGCGATGTCGACGAGCGCTTAAAAGACGCGGATATCATCATCAGTTCTACCGCCAGCCCGCTGCCGATTATCGGTAAAGGGATGGTCGAACGTGCGTTAAAAGCCCGCCGAAACCAGCCGATGCTGCTGGTGGATATCGCCGTACCGCGTGACGTCGAGCCCGAAGTGGGCAAACTGGCTAACGCCTATCTTTACAGCGTGGATGATTTGCAAAACATCATTCAGCACAACCTTGCCCAGCGCAAAGCCGCTGCGGTGCAGGCTGAAACGATTGTCGAGCAAGAAACCAGCGAATTTATGGCCTGGCTGCGCGCGCAAAGCGCCAGCGATGTCATTCGCGAATACCGTTCACAGGCCGAAATGGCGCGTGAAGAGCTCACCGCGAAAGCGCTTGCGGCGCTGGAGCAGGGCGGCGACGCCCAGGCTATTTTGCAGGACCTGTCGCGTAAGCTGACCAACCGCCTGATCCACGCTCCAACCAAATCTCTTCAGCAGGCCGCCCGTGACGGGGATGACGAACGCCTGCATATTCTGCGCAACAGCCTCGGGCTGGAGTAGCACAACTCTTTCTATTACAAGGTGCATTTACGCCAATGAAGCCTTCTATTGTTGCCAAACTGGAAGCTCTGTACGAGCGCCATGAAGAAGTTCAGGCGCTGCTGGGTGATGCAGAGACCATCGCCGATCAGGAGCGTTTCCGGGCGCTGTCGCGCGAGTACGCGCAGCTGAGCGACGTTTCACGTTGTTACACTGACTGGCGTCAGGTTCAGGACGATATTGAAACCGCCCAGATGATGCTGGACGACCCGGAAATGCGCGAAATGGCGCAGGAAGAATTACAGGACGCCAAAGCGCGGGAAGAAGAGCTGGAACAACAGCTTCAGGTTCTGCTGTTGCCGCGTGACCCGGATGACGAACGCAACGCCTATGTTGAAGTGCGCGCCGGCACCGGCGGTGACGAAGCCGCGCTGTTTGCGGGTGACCTCTTCCGGATGTACAGCCGCTATGCAGAAGCGCGCCGCTGGCGTGTGGAAATCATGAGCGCCAACGAAGGCGAGCATGGCGGGTTCAAAGAAGTGATCGCCAAAATCAGCGGCGAAGGTGTGTATGGCCGTCTGAAATTTGAATCCGGCGGACACCGCGTGCAGCGCGTCCCGGCAACGGAATCGCAGGGGCGTATCCATACTTCGGCGTGTACCGTTGCGGTGATGCCGGAGCTGCCGGAAGCCGAGCTGCCCGATATCAACCCGTCAGAGCTGCGTATCGATACTTTCCGCTCCTCGGGCGCGGGCGGTCAGCACGTTAACACCACCGACTCGGCAATCCGTATTACCCACTTGCCAACCGGTATTGTGGTGGAGTGTCAGGACGAACGTTCGCAGCACAAAAACAAAGCGAAGGCGCTCTCCGTGCTGGGTTCTCGCATTCGTGCCGCTGAAATAGCTAAGCGTCAGCAGGCGGAAGCGTCCACGCGCCGTAACCTGCTGGGCACGGGCGATCGTAGCGACCGTAATCGTACCTATAACTTCCCGCAAGGGCGTGTGACCGATCACCGCATTAACCTGACGCTCTACCGTCTGGATGAAGTCATGGAAGGCAAGCTGGATATGCTGATCGAGCCTATTGTTCAGGAATATCAGGCTGACCAGCTTGCGGCTCTATCTGAACAGGAATGATGACTTACCAACAGTGGCTGAAACAGGCAATTGAACGGCTGCGGGAGAGTGAAAGCCCGCGCCGGGATGCTGAGATCTTACTTGGACACATCACCGGTAAGACGCGAACGTTTATCATGGCGTTTGACGAAACGGTATTGACGTCCGCTGAACGGGCGCCGCTCGATACGCTGCTGGCACGCCGCGAACGCGGTGAGCCGATTGCGCATTTAGTGGGCATGCGCGAATTCTGGTCACTGCCGCTGGCGGTGTCTCCCGTCACCCTGATTCCTCGCCCGGACACCGAATGTCTGGTGGAGCAGGCGTTAGCTCGCTTGCCTGAAGAGCCCTGTGAGATCCTCGATTTAGGTACCGGCACCGGCGCGATAGCGTTGGCGATTGCCAGCGAAAGACCAGATTGCCGCGTGACGGCTGTCGATTTTATCGCCGATGCCGTCGCGCTGGCGCAGCAGAACGCGCAAACGCTGGGCATAGACAACGTGACTATTCTGCAAAGTGACTGGTTCAGCGCCCTCGCCGGGCAGCAGTTCGCCATGATCGTCAGTAATCCGCCCTATATTGATGAACAGGATCCGCATCTTGCTCAGGGTGACGTTCGCTTCGAACCAAAAACAGCGCTGGTTGCTGCCGATGAGGGGCTTGCCGATCTCGCGCAGATTATCCATGACGGCCGTCTGGCGCTGTTGTCTGGTGGCGTCATGCTGTTGGAACATGGCTGGACGCAGGGTGACGCGGTACGCCAACTGTTCACGGACGCGGGCTATCTGCAGGCGCAAACCTGTAAAGATTACGGGAATAACGATCGCCTGACGCTTGCCATCTGGCCTGGAGCCGCGCAATGAGCCTGTTTAGCGTCATTTTGCCTATCCATGTTGTCAGCGCGATTTTTTCGGTCTCGCTTTTTGCACTCCGCTACTGGTGGACGTGGAGTAATGATTCACGTCTGAAATTGCGTTGGGTACGTGTATTACCGCACACTATAGATAGCGTGCTGCTGCTTAGCAGTATCGCGCTGATGGTAATAGCCCATGTTTATCCCTTCACCCCACAAGGTACGTGGCTGACGGAGAAACTGTTTGGCGTTATCATCTACATCGTTTTGGGTTTTGTTGCGCTCGGACGTCGCTGTCCGCGCAGTCAGCAGCGAGGCTTTATTGCCTTTCTACTGGGGCTGGTGGTGTTGTGCATCATCGTTAAACTCGCCATCACTAAAGTTCCGTTGTTGGGGTAAGGTATGAAGTCATTGGCTGATTTTGAATTTAATAAAGCGCCGCTGTGCGAAGGCATGGTTCTGGTGTCAGAGTTAATCCGTGATGATTTCCCGACACAGCGCGTAAATGAACAACTGGAGTGCCTGCTGGCGCTGGCGCAGGAGGAGATCAGCCCCTCCTGGACGCTGACCCGGCAGATGGAACGCCTGATTGAACTCTTCTATCATGAATGGCATTTCAGTGATTCAAAAGGCGTTTATCGTCTTTCGGACGCGTTATGGCTGGATCAGGTACTGAAAAATCGCCAGGGGAGCGCCGTGTCGCTTGGTGCAATTATGCTCTGGCTCGCCGAGCGTCTTTCGATTCCTGTGGTGCCGGTGATTTTCCCGACCCAGTTGCTGTTGCGCGCGGATGTTGACAACGAAGAGTTGTGGCTTATCAACCCGTTTAACGGCGATACGCTGGATGAACACACGCTGGAAGTGTGGCTGAAAGGCAATATCAGCCCAATGGCTGAGTTGTTCAATGAAGATCTCGACGAAGCCGATAACGCGGAAGTGATCCGTAAACTGCTCGATACCCTGAAATCGGCATTAATGGAAGAACAGCAGATGGAACTGGCGCTGCGCACCAGTGAAGCACTGTTGCAGTTTAACCCGGAAGATCCGTATGAAATTCGCGATCGCGGGCTTATCTATGCGCAACTGGAATGTGACCATATTGCATTGAATGACCTGAGTTATTTTGTCGAACAGTGCCCGGAAGATCCGATTAGCGAGATGATTCGCGCGCAGATAAACACTATCGCGCAGAAACAAATTACCCTTCACTAAAATCCTGGGATTCCGGTTATACTCGCGGGCAATTATGTGACGTCATTATTGGCAGGAATGCCTGGACGCATCCCGAGATGACTGGAGTATTTACCCTAATAAGGCGATCTTATGAAACAGAAAGTGGTCAGTATTGGTGATATCAACGTAGCAAACGACCTGCCGTTCGTGCTGTTTGGCGGCATGAACGTGCTGGAATCGCGCGACCTGGCGATGCGTATCTGTGAGCACTACGTTACCGTTACCCAGAAACTGGGTATCCCTTACGTTTTCAAAGCGTCGTTTGATAAAGCTAACCGTTCCTCCATTCACTCTTACCGTGGCCCGGGCCTGGAAGAGGGGATGAAAATCTTCCAGGAACTGAAACAGACTTTTGGCGTAAAAATCATTACCGACGTTCACGAAGCCAGCCAGGCGCAGCCGGTTGCCGACGTGGTGGATGTGATTCAGCTGCCCGCGTTTCTTGCTCGTCAGACCGACCTGGTGGAAGCGATGGCGAAAACCGGCGCGGTCATCAACGTCAAAAAACCGCAGTTCGTAAGCCCAGGCCAGATGGGGAACATCGTCGATAAATTCATCGAAGGCGGTAATGACAAAGTGATCCTGTGTGACCGTGGCGCAAACTTCGGTTACGACAATCTGGTTGTCGATATGCTGGGCTTTGGCGTAATGAAAAAAGCGTCCAACAACTCACCGGTTATCTTCGACGTGACCCATGCGTTGCAGTGCCGCGACCCGTTTGGTGCAGCATCTGGTGGTCGTCGTGCGCAGGTGACCGAACTGGCTCGCGCCGGTATGGCGGTCGGTATTGCGGGCCTGTTCATTGAAGCACATCCAGACCCAGACCACGCGCGTTGCGACGGCCCGTCCGCGCTGCCATTGGATAAACTGGAACCCTTCCTGAAGCAGATGAAAGCGATCGACGACCTGGTGAAAAGCTTCGACGAGCTCGATACCAGCAAGTAATCACGCGTTACTGCATTTCTATCAAAGCCTTACTGTTAACAGTAAGGCTTTTTAATTTGTGCCAGCGACAAAAAAGGCCGCAGGTTGTTACCCCTGCGGCCCGTTTCGGGCGCATGTTGTCATCACGACAGCCAGACACCCGCCTTCACATTACTTCCTGTTACGCCACCAGCCGACAATCGCTGCGGTGATAACACTCGCAAGGATTGGGGCTGCCAGGTCGTGCCAGAACATCACGCTAAACTGCACGAGCGTCATATAGCCGCCTATTGTCATGACAACGATTCGCGGCTATCCTTGAACTGTTGAGGATCAAGATTAGCCCCCGTTATGTTGTCAGGTTTACGCCTTACAACGTGCGGGGGTTTTCTCTTTCCAGCAACCAACGCCGCCGGGGATCAAGCCCCCGCAACATTGCGCCTCGCCGGAAGATTCCGGCTTGGTGCGGATTCTACGTTGTCTGCATTGCGCACTTCACTCTCAAAAGACGCGCGATGCGAAAAGTCTTCCGGTTTTTCATCATCGTTTGCAGCCGTTTCGGTCGCATTCTCGCGGACGCTCGCAATACCGGCTGCCGGGACACGTAATCAGGCAAAGATGGTCATCAGATAGGCGGCAAACAGCGCCAGATGCGCGGCTCCGTTTAGCACATTGGTACGCCCGGTGGAGAATGAGATCTGGCACAGCACTAATGATGCAACCATGACGACCATTTCCGGTGCGCCGAGCCCAAACACCAGATCATTGCCGGTCATGAAGGCGATCAGCGTGACAACCGGAACGGTAAGGGAAATCGTCGCCAGGACGGAACCAAAGAACAGGTTCATCGCACGCTGTACCTGATTATTCAGGACCGCTTTCAGTGCGCCCAGGCCTTCAGGCGACAGTATTAACAGCGCCACCAGGAAACCGGTGAATGCGACAGGTGCGTTCAGAGTCGTGAGAAGCGTTTCCAGTGGGTTAGCATTCATTTTGGTAACGGCAATGACAGCAATCAGGTGCACAATCAGCCACGCGGCGTGCCAGACGTTACTATGGGCAGACGGTTTACCGTGATGGGGGTCATCGTCGTCGCCATCGTCTTCATGTTCGTAGACAAACAGGCTCTGGTGCGTCTTCGTCTGAATCAGCAAGAATACGCCATACATCGCGGCAGAAATCAGTGCCACCAGCAAAGATTGGCCGATCGTGAAGTTCGCTCCTGGCAGCGCCATTGGGAACACCAGTACGATAATCGCCAGCGGGAAGAGGGCAATCAGATACTGTTTGATACCGAACAGATTGACGTACTGCGTCGCAAATTTACGCCCGCCCAGCAATAGTGAGAAGCCCACCAGGCCGCCGGTAACAATCATAATGATGGAATAGAGCGTATCGCGCATCAGCGTAGGGGCGGCATCACCCGTCGCCATGAGCGCGGAAATCAGGCTCACTTCCAGAATAACGACAGAAAGACTTAAAATAAGAGAACCGTACGGTTCCCCAAGGCGGTGCGCCAGTACGTCGGCGTGGCGAACAACACTGAATGCGCTGCTAAGAATACCGATAAGCGCCAGGATATTAATCCCGACGACGACTGGCAATGATTGACTACTTCCCCAGAAGAACAATATTGCCAGCGCAATAACCGGAAAAATGAGAGAAGTCTCCTTATGGCGGGTTTTTACCGCCTCTTGTACATGCGTCATGTCCATCTCCGTTAGTGCAGGTGTTTATAATTATATACTTAGAATATTTCTAATCGTCACAGCATAAGTTTATAAATTAACAGACAACGTCTTATATATAACTATTTTTTACTAAAATTTACCCTGATTGATAACTTTTAATTCGAGTTGTCAAAAATGTTTGTTATCTATAATTAATGCTTAAAAAGCAGATGGTTATGTGTGAATGATGAGTAATATTCTGAATTAATGCACCGTCGCAGAGCATTGAGCCATACTTATCCTGAAGTCACTAACAGGAGGCCCTATGCCCTATAAAAGCAAATCTGATTTACCGGATAGCGTACAACACGTTTTGCCCGCTCATGCCCAGGAGATCTACAAAGAAGCGTTTAACAGCGCCTGGCAACAATACAAGGATAAATCCGACCGCCGGGATGACGCTACCCGCGAGGAGACCGCCCATCGCGTGGCCTGGGCTGCAGTGAAGCATGACTATGAAAAAGGAGACGATGAAAAATGGCACAAAAAGAAATAGGCCAATAGCACGTTTATCCTATAGCCCTTGCCAACAGTTCAATACCCTTGCCGCTGGATGCACAATTGCATATTGTTTAATAAAGCTGGATAATATTTAAGCAATAAAACTCAGGGAAAGGCAAATGCAGATGAGAATTTGCCTGGTTCGCTATTTGCTAAAACCAGAGGTCTGAATAATACGCACGGACGTGATGCAGTGGCGGAGGTTGAGAGTGATTACACGTGATTTCTTAATGAAGGCGGATTGTACAACAGCGTTTGGCGCTATTGAGGAATCGCTGCTCTGGTCTCCAGAGCAACGCGCGGCATCTCTGGCCGCTACCCTGGCGTGTCGGCCAGATGACGGGCCGGTGTGGATTTTTGGCTACGGCTCACTGATGTGGAATCCGGCGCTGGAGTTTACCGACTCCTGCACCGGTACGCTTGTCGGTTGGCACCGGGCATTTTGTTTGCGCCTGACTGCCGGGCGTGGTACGGCCTGCCAGCCAGGTCGTATGCTGGCGCTAAAAGAGGGCGGGCGCACCACCGGCATCGCCTATCAGTTGCCAGAGGCGACGGTTGAAGATGAGCTTTCGCTGCTGTGGAAACGCGAGATGATCACCGGTTGTTATTTGCCTACCTGGTGCAAGCTTGAACTGGATGACGGGCGTATGGTTAACGCGCTGGTGTTTATTATGGATCCACGCCATCCACAGTACGAAGCGGATACCAGCGTACAGGTGATCGCGCCATTGATTGCGGCGGCGAGCGGCCCGCTGGGTACCAATGCGCAGTATCTTTTCTCACTGGATGAAGAGCTACAAAAGCTTGGCATGCCCGACGAGGGACTCAATGAATTGATTAAATACGTTCGGGGTTTGCTGGGGATCCACCCACAACCGGGGCTGGCATAAAAAACGCCCGGAAGTTTTCCAGCTTCCGGGCGTTTTATCAGGCTGCAACATAGCTGATTGAATGTTCCAGCGACTGGCTGTGGCTGTCAATCAACACATTCCAGGTACCGCTGTAAGGCACCGTAAGATAGGCGCTCTCTCTGTTTTGTACGCTCAGAATATCGCTGTTGCTGCTTTTGGCGCTCATCAAATGAATATGGCAGCGCTCTGAGCAACGAACCACGACCGTATCCCCACCAAATAACGTCAAACTCGCCTTAACCATCGCCATCTCAACCCCGAATCTTTCTGTGAATGCACTCCCTGCGACGGATATCCTGCGTGTGATGTTGTTCACAAATCACGCATTGATAACACCAAATAGGGAGGTGGAGGATGATGATTTCGATCAACAAATCTGAGAACGATTCAACAAAAGTGAGAATCTTCCTGAAACCATTCAGCGTGGCGCGTGATTGACCAGAAAACGCGCGCCAGCCGGGAATAATCTGCGGCAATGGCCACTGAATTCAGTAAAGTCGACTAAACAGAAACTTAAAACGTTAGTACCTTGTCAGCGGCCAGCGTCCATTGGGCCAGTTCGACCAGCGTACCGATTTCCACCCCATCAATCAGCGGCAGCGTGGTAATGCCCCGGCCATCGGTGCAGGTTTTGCACAGTTTAACGGGAACATTTTGCGCGGTGAGGATCTCCAGCATCTGCTGAATATTGTAGCCTTCTGCCGGTTTTTGCCCGCGGAGTCCAGCGGTGACCGCATCCGACATTAAAAAAAGTTTCAGATCGAGGTCACCCTGTTGCTCGCGCAGGGCAATGGCCAGGCGCAGGCTGTTGAACAGGGATTCGCTACCATAGGCAGCACCGTTAGCGACGATCACAATATGTTGCATCTCTACTCCTTCAAAAAGGCACGTTTATTGCTTTGGTTAATCAAAGAGACGTTACCGGGAGGGAGCATGATCAATCGTGCTGACACGACACCCGGCGCAATCGAGTGGTTTCGTTATGCGCGCCAGGTTCAGAAAGGTAAGCTTCAACAGCTGGCGCAGCAGGGCCAACTGGTAAGCCAGTTGAGCCATCTGGTGCACATGTTACAGTGCGAACGCGGTGCATCCAACATCTGGTTATGCTCGGGTGGCCGTTTATATGAACCTGAACGCCGGGCCAGTGCGGCGCTGGTGGATGAGCGGGCGGGCGAATTCCTGCGGCTGCTTGACCCGCAGGCGTTACCTGCGGCATCCGGGCTGTGCCAGCGCATCGCCAGCGCCGTCTGGTCGCTGGAGCAGTTGCCCGATTTGCGCCATGTCATTAATACCCAACGTGTGGACGCCGGCACCGCGACGGCTCGCTATAGTCGGATGATACGCCATCTGCTCAGTATCATTCCCCAACTCAACGACACCATTGATGATCCCGCGTTGGTCGGGCGACTTGTCGCGCTTTATAGCTTTATGCAGGGGAAAGAGTTGGTAGGGCAGGAACGTGCGCTGGGGGCACAGGGCTTTACGCTGGGGCAGTTTAGCGACGATCTTCGCCAGCAGCTGGTTGACAGAATTGATGGTCAGCAACCCTGCTTTGACGGGTTTTTAAGTCTGGCAAACCAGACATTGAAAACGTTGTTCAATGAACACGGCCAGGCGGGCATTGCAATTGAACAGCTGCGTCGCATTGCCTGTACGCGTCAGCCAGCGCCCGACGGCGGCGAGGCGGCACTGCGCTGGTTTAGCCTACAAACACAGCGTCTGGAGCAACTTCGCAGCCTCGAGGAATCACTGATAAGCGATCTCATTGCGGAGGTCGTGATATTGCTGAGCGACGACGACGCGCAGGCGCAACACGCGGTACCGCTCGATGATCCTGCCAGCGATAACCTGTTATTCCCCCTGGATCGGCAACTGATGCCGTTGGTGCGTCAACAGGCGCGAGAACTGGAAGTACTTACCGGGCAACTGGCGTCCCTAAAAGAGATGCTCGAAGAGCGCAAAGTGATCGATAAAGCCAAAAGTGTGTTGATGGCGCATCAGCAAATGAATGAAGAGCAGGCATGGCACTGTCTGCGCAAAATGGCGATGGATAAAAATCAGCGCATGGTGGACGTGGCGCGTGCCCTGTTAACGGTCAGCGCACTGTGGCAGCGCGATCTTTCTGCCTGATTGCACTCTTCCTGAGCAGAGTTGCCTGCAAAGAGTGCGTCGAAGGCGGTTGCCTGGCCACTTAATGCCGATTTGACGGTTATTTACGACCTGGCATCTGAATTGCATTATTCCCTATAAATCATCGGTTGCGGGCCAACGGCGGCCTCAGACCATCAGGATAACGGCGTCCCGCAGTGTGTAAGCACTGCCGGGCGCTTTTTTTTTTATATGTGGGAGCAGCTATGGGCGATGCATTTTCACTCTCTCGACGGCGTTTATTACAGGCAGGGGCGGCACTGGGGGGCGCGATGTTGCTGCCGGGTTTGATGCATTCGGCGTGGGCGGCGGGCTCGGATAAGCCCGAACTGGAGATGGTAAGAGTGGGGTTTATCCCGCTAACCGACTGTGCACCGCTGGCAATTGCCGCGCTGAAGGGCTTTGACAAAAAGTACGGCATTACGCTTGTTCCCAGCAAAGAGGCGAGCTGGGCGGCGGTGCGCGACAAACTGGTCAATGGCGAACTGGATGCGGCGCATGTGCTCTATGGGCTGCTTTACGGGCTGGAGTTGGGTATCGCCAGTAAGCCGAAGGCGATGGCAAACCTGATGACCCTCAACCGCAACGGGCAGGCCATTACGCTTTCTGCTGAGTTACAGGAGAAAGGCGTGACAGACCTGCCGGCGCTGAAAAAGCTGATTGGTCAGAGCACGCCGGGCGCTTATACCTTCGCCCACACCTTCCCGACCGGTACCCACGCCATGTGGCTCTATTACTGGCTGGCGAGCGGCGGCATTCATCCCTTTGACGATGTGCGCACCGTAGTGGTACCGCCGCCGCAGATGGTGATGAACATGCGCATCGGCAACATGGTGGGCTTTTGTGTTGGCGAGCCGTGGAACGCGCGGGCGATTAACGACCGCATCGGCTTCACGGCGGCGACCACGCAGGATATCTGGCCGGAGCACCCGGAGAAAGTGCTCGGCACGCGTCGTGAATGGGTGGAACAGAATCCCAATACCAGTCGCGCATTGGTCGCGGCGCTCATTGACGCCGCACGCTGGATTGAAGCGTCACCAGAAAATAAACGTGAAACCGCTCAGATCCTCTCGCGTCGCGGCTGGCTGAACACCAAAGAACAGTACCTCACAGGCCGCATGCTGGGTGAATACGACAACGGCATCGGCCGTCACTGGCAGGATACGCATCCTATGCGTTTTTACGCGGAGGGCGAAGTAACCTTCCCGTGGCTCTCCGACGGGATGTGGTTCTTAACCCAATTTCGCCGCTGGGGACTTCTTAAAACGGAACCCGATTATCTGGCCATCGCGCAACGCATTAACCGCACGGATATCTGGAAAGACGCGGCACAGGCGGTTGGCGGTATTACTCCGCCCTCAAGTCTGTTACGCAGCAGCACACTGATGGACGGAACGGTGTGGAACGGTAGCGACCCGGAAGGGTATGCCCGCAGCTTTTCCATTCAACGTAGAGGAGCCTGAGATGAAACAGATACTAAATGTCAAACCGGCTGCCACACCGGCTATTCCGGGTGAAGTGATTACACTCCCGCCGGTACAGGTGCGCCGACGCGTGCCTCCTGCGGGACGCGTGTTGCGTAATATTGCCGAGCGTACCGTTCCTGCGGTACTGGGGCTGGGGTTGTTGGTGCTGGCCTGGCAACTTGCCGCTATTAACAGCAAAGGTTTTCCGACGCCGCTCAGCACACTGGATTCCGCGCTGACGCTGTTTGCTGACCCGTTCTATAACAATGGACCGAACGATGTGGGCGTGGGCTGGAATGTGCTGGCCTCTCTCCAGCGGGTGGCGGTGGGCTTTGGCCTCGCCGCGCTGGTGGGGATTCCCCTGGGATTCCTGATAGGTCGTTTTCTCTTTTTCTCCCGCATGTTTTCGCCACTGATTGCGCTGCTGCGCCCGGTAAGTCCGCTTGCCTGGCTGCCGATTGGCCTCCTCCTGTTCCAGAAAGCGGAGCCTGCGTCCAGTTGGACCATTTTTATCTGCTCAATCTGGCCGATGGTTATTAATACCGCAGAAGGCGTGCGCCGCATTCCGCAAGACTACCTCAACGTCGCGCGCGTGTTACAGCTCTCAGAATGGACGGTGATGCGCAAGATCCTTTTCCCGGCGGTGCTGCCAGCGGTACTGACCGGCGTGCGTCTCTCCATCGGGATTGCCTGGCTGGTGATCGTCGCTGCCGAAATGCTCACCGGCGGGCTGGGGATCGGTTTTTGGATCTGGAATGAATGGAACAACCTCAACGTCGAAAACATTCTCATTGCCATCGTTATTATTGGCGTGGTTGGGCTGGTGCTGGAACAAGGGTTGATGCTGATCGCCCGCCGTTTCAGCTGGCAGGATAAATAAGGAGCACATAATGAAACCCTTAATTCAGGTTCAGGCTGTCAGCCAACGATTCCATACCGCCAGCGGTGAATTTCTGGCGCTGCAAAACGTGTCGTTCGATATCCACGAAGGTGAAACGATAAGCCTTATCGGTCACTCCGGCTGTGGCAAATCGACGTTGCTTAATCTGATTGCCGGGATAACGCTCCCGACAGAAGGCGGGCTGATTTGCGACAACCGTGAAATTGCGGGACCAGGACCGGAGCGCGCCGTCGTTTTCCAGAACCACTCACTGCTGCCATGGTTAACCTGCTTCGACAACGTGGCGCTGGCGGTAGATCACGTTTTCCACAAAAGCATGAGCAAAGCCGAACGTCACGACTGGATCGTTCACAATCTTGAGCGGGTGCAGATGGGCCATGCGCTGCATAAACGCCCGGGGGAAATCTCGGGCGGGATGAAGCAGCGCGTCGGCATTGCCCGCGCGCTGGCGATGAAGCCGAAAGTGCTGTTGATGGATGAGCCGTTTGGCGCACTGGATGCGCTGACCCGGGCACATCTTCAGGACTCAGTAATGCAGATTCAGCAGGCGCTCAATACCACCATTGTGCTGATTACCCACGACGTCGATGAAGCGGTGCTGCTTTCTGACCGGGTATTGATGATGACGAATGGCCCGGCGGCAACGGTCGGGGAGATTCTTGACGTCAACCTTGCGCGCCCGCACAACCGCGTGCTGCTGGCCGATGACTCTCGTTACCACCATTTGCGCCAGCAAATTCTGCATTTCCTTTACGAAAAACAGCCCAAAGCGGCGTAAGGGGACGCGCGATGCGAAAACTGGTGATGATTGGCAATGGCATGGCGGCAACCCGTCTGGCAGAACGGTTGGTGAAGCTCGCGCCGGGGGCGTTTGCCATTACCCTAATCGGTGATGAACCCTGTCAGGCCTATAACCGCATCCAGCTTTCACCCGTGCTGAGCGGCGAAAAAGCCTTCGACCAGACGCTGCTGCAAACGCCTGAATGGTATGCGGAAAACAATATTCGCGTGCGGCAGGGCGAGACGGCGCAGCAGGTCTGCACGCGAACGCGGCGCGTTGTCACCCCCCATGGCGAATTGCCCTGGGATGAGCTGGTGTTTGCCTGCGGGTCGCTGCCGTTTATGCCGCCGTTTCCCGGCATTGCTTTGCCGCATGTCCACACCTTTCGCACCCTGGCGGATGTGCAGGCCATGCTGGCGACACCCGGTGATACCGTGGTTATCGGCGGCGGTGTGTTGGGCGTGGAAGCGGCGGCGGCACTGGCGTTGAGAGGTGACAACGTCACGTTATTGCATCGTGGCGACAAATTAATGGAACAGCAGCTCGACAGTCAGGCGAGTCAGCTACTGGTGCAAAACCTGCAAGCGCGAGGGATCCGTTGCGAACTCAACGCGAACGTGCGCGCGATTCGCGAGCGGTTTGTTGAACTCAAGGATAGCCGTTGCCTGCCCGCAGTACGCGTCGTTATTGCAGCCGGTGTCCGTCCCAATATTGCCCTGGCACAACAAAGCGGAATGCATTGCCAGCGAGGGATTGTGGTCAATCGCCAACTGGCAACGGCCGTGCCGGGTGTGAGTGCTATCGGTGAATGCTGCGAAATCGACGGGCAGACCTGGGGTCTCGTTGCACCTTGTTTGCAGCAGGCCGAGGTGCTCAGTGCGCGTCTTGCGGGCATGCCGCAGGCGGATTTTCACTGGCAGGATAGCGGCACTCGCCTGAAAGTGACCGGTATCGACCTCTTTAGCGCAGGCCAGGTAGAGGCGATTGGAAATGACGACGTCTGGTCTTCATTCGACCCACAAAGCGGCCATTATCGGCGTCTGCTGTTGCGTGATGGCAGGCTCCGCGGTGTGTTGCTGATGGGCGACTGCGCCGCTGCCGCCACGTTTACCGATCTTATCCACTCCCCCCAACCCGCACAGCCGGGCTGGATATTCGACCAATTCACTGCGCAGCCAACGGCTGAAGGAAGACAAATCATGAGCAAACCAACACTTGCGGTGGTGGGGCACGGCATGGTCGGCCACCATTTTCTGCAGCAATGTGTTCAACAAAATCTGCATGAGCACTATCAGATTGTGGTTTTCGGTGCTGAGCGTTATGCCGCCTACGACCGCGTACATCTCTCGGAATACTTCTCCGGGCGCGATGCAGCTTCATTATCGCTGGTGGAAGATGATTTCTTCACCACAAACGGCATCGAATTACGCCTTTCGCAGGCGGTGGCGGCCATCGACCCGCAAACGCACCTGCTGCGTGATGCGCAGGGGCATGAACTGCATTGGGACAAACTGGTGCTGGCGACCGGCTCCTGGCCGTTTGTTCCGCCGATACCCGGTAATGATTTGCCGGGCTGCTTTGTCTACCGCACCCTGGACGATCTGGATGCCATTGCTGCGCATGCCAAAACGGCGGCGCGGGGTGTGGTGATAGGCGGCGGACTACTGGGGCTGGAGGCGGCCAATGCACTGCGTCAGTTAGGGCTGGAAACGCACGTGGTCGAGTTCGCGCCCAATCTGATGGCGGTACAGCTTGATAACGGCGGCGCAGCGATGCTGCGTGAAAAAATCAGCGAACTCGGCGTGGGTGTACATACCAGTAAGACGACGACCGCGATTGAACACACGGCGGAAGGCCTGACCCTGCGTTTTGCCGACGGCGAAACGCTGCTGACCGACATGGTGGTCTTTTCGGCGGGTATTCGCCCACAGGATACGCTGGCCCGTAGCGGCAACCTGAGCGTGGGAGAACGCGGCGGCATTATGGTGGATAACCACTGCCGCACCTCGGACGCTGATATCTTTGCCATTGGCGAATGTGCGCTGTGGGAAAACAAAATCTTCGGTCTGGTCGCGCCGGGTTACCAGATGGCGCGTACCGTGGCGGCGACACTTGCCGGTGCGGAACTGCCGTTTACTGGCGCAGATATGAGTACCAAGCTGAAACTGTTAGGCGTGGATGTGGCGTCATTTGGCGACGCCCAGGGGCGCACGGCGGGTTGCCAGAGCTATCAATGGGTAGATGGCCCAGCGCAGGTGTACAAAAAAATTGTGGTGAGCGCCGACGGCAAAACGCTGCTCGGCGGTGTACTGGTGGGTGACGCCAGCGATTACCCTACGCTGCTGCAAATGATGCTCAATGCAATTGCGCTCCCGGCGCAACCCGCGTCGCTGATTTTACCCGCGGTTGAAGGGAGTGCGCCTAAAGCGCTGGGTGTGGCGGCGCTACCGGACAGCGCGCAAATATGCTCCTGTCATAACGTCAGTAAAAGTGATATTTGCCACGCGGTCCTGGAGGGCGCAACGGAGATGGGAGCCATCAAAAGCTGCACCAAAGCGGCAACGGGCTGCGGCGGATGCAGCGCACTGGTGAAGCAGGTGATGGAATTCCAGCTTGCCCGGCAGGGCGTTGAGGTTAAGAAAGACGTTTGTGAACACTTTGCGTATTCGCGACAGGACATTTATCACCTGGTGCGGGTTAACCGTATCCATACCTTTGAGCAACTGATTAGCCGCTACGGTCAGGGCGACGGTTGCGAAATCTGTAAACCGGTTGTGGCCTCTGTTCTCGCCTCTTGCTGGAATGATTATTTGCTGAAACCGGCACACTTACCGCTGCAGGATACCAACGATCGTTACTTCGCGAATATCCAGAAAGACGGTACCTATTCCATCGTGCCGCGTATGGCTGCGGGCGAAGTGACGCCGGATGGCCTTATCACTATCGGGCAGGTCGCTAAGCGTTATCAGCTATACAGCAAAATTACCGGCGGCCAGCGAATTGATCTATTCGGCGCGCGTCTGGAGCAGTTGCCTGCCATATGGCGTGAGCTGATTGACGCCGGATTCGAAACCGGACACGCCTACGGAAAATCATTACGTACGGTGAAATCGTGCGTTGGTTCAACCTGGTGTCGCTACGGCGTGCAGGACTCGACCGCGCTTGCCGTGACGCTGGAGCACCGCTACAAAGGATTGCGCGCGCCGCATAAGATCAAAATGGCAGTGTCGGGATGCACCCGGGAATGCGCGGAAGCGCAGGGTAAAGATGTGGGTGTGATCGCTACCGAAAAAGGCTGGAATCTCTATTTGTGCGGCAATGGCGGTATGAAACCCCGTCATGCCGATCTCTTTGCCAGCGACCTGGATGACGCCACGCTGCTGCGTACCATCGACCGTTTTCTGATGTTCTATATTCGTACAGCCGACCGCCTGCAACGCACCAGCACCTGGATGGATAACCTTGAGGGGGGAATTGACTATCTGCGCGAGGTGATTCTTAACGATAGCCTCGGTATTGCCGACGAGCTGGAGCGGGAAATGGCGCGCGTCATCGACAGCTATCAGTGTGAATGGCGTACTACGCTGAACGACCCGCAGCGGCTGGCGTTGTTCCGCTCATACGTTAACAGCGACATGCCGGATGAGGCGGTACAGCGTCATGATGTGCGTGGGCAGTTGCAGCCGGTGGAGATGCCGGTTATGCCGACGCTTAATGTCAGCACAAAACCGTGGCAGGCGATTTGCGCGCTGACCGCGATCCCCGCTCAGGCCGGGATCGGCGCGCGCCTCGGTGAGATGCAAATTGCGTTGTTCCGCGTTGGCGAAAACGTCTATGCCCTTGATAACCTTGAGCCGGGTAGCCAGGCAAACGTCCTGTCACGCGGTCTGCTGGGTGATGCGGCGGGTGAACCCATTGTTATTTCGCCGCTCTACAAACGGCGTATTCGTCTGCGTGATGGCCGACAGTGCGATAGCGGAGAAGCCGTGGTGCGCGCCTGGCCGGTGAAAGTGGAGAACGGCACCGTGTGGGTCAGTAATCAGCCGTTACTGCTGCGCGCGGAGGCTTCATGACTGAAACCCGAACCACATGTCCCTACTGCGGCGTAGGCTGCGGAGTGATCGCGTGCGAAGAGAAGGGCGTGGTCAGCGTGCGTGGCGATGACGCGCACCCGGCCAATTTTGGTCGCCTGTGCGTGAAGGGCGCGGCGCTCGGTGAAACGACGGGACTGTCGGGCAGGTTGTTGCACCCGGAAGTAGCGGGGCAGCGCGTCAGTTGGCAGCACGCAATCGATGAGGCGGGGGGGCGCCTGCGGGCGATTATCGATGAATACGGGCCACAGGCGGTGGCGTTTTATGCCTCCGGGCAACTGCTGACGGAGGATTATTATGCGGCTAACAAGCTGATGAAGGGATTTATCGGCGCGGCCAATATTGATACCAACTCTCGTCTGTGTATGTCCTCGGCGGTGACGGGCTACAAACGCGCCTTCGGGGCGGATGTGGTGCCGTGTAGCTATGAAGATATTGAAAACAGCGACCTGGTAGTGCTGGTCGGCTCAAATGCTGCCTGGTCGCATCCGGTACTGTATCAGCGTCTGGTGAAAGCGAGGAAGATGAATCCGCAGATGCGGATTGTGGTTATCGATCCACGGCGTACTGCGACCTGCGATATCGCGGATAGTCATCTGGCCATTACGCCCGGTAGCGACGCCGGGCTATACGTGGGGTTGCTGCGCGAAATTGTGCAGCAGGGGAAATTCGTTCAGAAATATGCGGATGCGCAGGCGGCAAGGAATTCTGCAGAGCCCTGGCCGGTGGAGCGGGTCGCGGCATTTTGTGACCTGACGGAGCAGGAAGTCACTGATTTTTATACGGCGTTTATCGCCGCGCCGCGCGTCGTCACGCTCTACACGATGGGCATTAATCAGTCCGCCAGCGGCAGCGATAAATGCAATGCAATAATCAATGTTCACCTGGCCTGTGGAAAATTCGCTCGCCCCGGATGCGGGCCGTTTTCGCTGACCGGGCAACCGAATGCAATGGGAGGCCGGGAGGTTGGCGGCCTGGCGACGATGCTGGCGGCGCACATGAACTTTGAGCCCGACGATTTGGCACGTGTTGCCCGTTTCTGGGGAACGGAACGGCTGGCGCAAACGCCGGGTTTGATGGCGGTCGATCTGTTTGCTGCGATTGGGCGCGGTGACGTCAAGGCCGTGTGGATTATGGGGACTAACCCGGCTGTCTCGTTACCGGACAGTCATGCGGTCTGTCAGGCGCTGGCGGCGTGTCCGCTGGTCATCGTCTCTGAGGTGGCCGCCGATACCGACACCTCGCGCTACGCGCATATTCGTTTTCCGGCCCTGAGCTGGGGCGAGAAAAACGGCACGGTGACCAATTCAGAACGGCGGATTTCGCGTCAGCGCGCGTTTCTTCCTGCCCCCGGCGAGGCAAAAGCAGACTGGTGGATTATCGCTCAGATGGCACGCGCGTTGGGCTTTGGCGAGGCGTTCCGCTGGCAGCATCCCCATGAGGTATTTTGTGAGCATGCTGCACTTTCCGGCTTCGAAAACCACGGCGAGCGCGCGTTCGATATTAGCGGGCTCGCGAACTTGACCCGTGCAGAGTGGGATTCGCTGGCTCCTGTACGCTGGCCAGTGCGTACTTGCGGTGACGCATTGGATCTCCTTTCGGGCTGGCGGGCGGATAAGCGGCTGCGAATGGTGCCCGTCGAACCACAACCGACCCGGGCGCGCATCGGGCCGCTTTATCCTCTGCTGCTCAATAGCGGTCGTATTCGCGATCAGTGGCACACCATGACCCGCACAGGCACCGTGCCGCGTTTGATGCAGCATATTGCTCTGCCGACGGTGGAGGTTTCGGTTCAGGATGCAGACCATTTTCACCTTAGCGAAGGTGGTTTCGCCCGAATCACCTCAAGACAAGGTGTCATGGTGGCCAAAGTGTCGATTCAGGCAGGGCAGCGAGCGGGCGCGCTGTTTGTGCCAATGCACTGGAATGCCTGCTTCGCGCGTCAGGGAAAAGTGAATGCGCTGGTTGAAGCGGTGACCGATCCGCACTCCGGGCAACCGGAAAGCAAACAGGTTGCGGTACGCATTGCGCCCTGGCAACCGGCGTGGCAAGGGGAATTGATTTCCCGTAAGCCGGTTCCGCTACCGAAGCACGTACAGTGGTGGCGTAAGGCGATTGACGGCTTACATCACCTGACGCTCTGCGGCGATAAGGCTATCTATGATGAGCTGCTGCGGTTTTGCCAGCAGCGCAACTGGCTGGTTCAGACCGCGCGGGCAGGATCACTTTGTCATTTGCTGGCATGGCATGAAGGCAGATTAATGCTTGGGCTGTGGAGCGCTGAAACATTGCCTGTTATCGAACTGGCGCTGATTAAGGCGGCGTTTGATAACGCGCCACAAACGCCGGCGGATCGACATGCGTTATTAAATGGCCGCGTCAATGGGCAACCCGCACAGGGGCGAATTGTCTGTAGCTGTTTTAGCGTGGGGGAGACGCGAATTCGACAAGCCATCGCCGGGGGATGTACCTCTGTAGAAGCATTAGGACAAAAACTGAAGTGTGGGACAAACTGTGGTTCGTGTGTGCCGGAGTTGAGAGGGTTTATTTGTGATGGGAGCGGACACCCTCACCCTAACCCTCTCCCTGAGGGAGAGGGGACCGATCGCACTTACGTTTAGGATCTGCATCGTTTTCTCCCTCTCCCTCAGGGAGAGGGCCGGGGTGAGGGTTAAGAACCAGAATTTTCCCGAAATCCCCCTTAAAGCTGAAATGGTTAAGCAAACGCGATAAACTAAAAAAATGCTTTTAGTCTCACGTTTCCGTTCTCCGTTCTGGTTGTTATTGCTGCTGGCGAGTGCCAGCGGCGCTGCGCGTTCATCTTTTATCCAGCAGGCCGAAAATCCCTTCGATAATAATCAGGATAATCTTCCCGATCTCGGCATGGCAAAAGAGAGTAATGAAGGCGAAAAGCACCTTGCCGAAATGGCAAAAGCCTTTGGCGAAGCCAGTATGGTTGATAACGGGCTGGATACCGGTGAGCAGGCGCGCATGTTTGCGCTGTCTAAGATCCGCGATCAGGTGAGCGGTGAGGTGAATCAGACGCTGGAGAACTGGCTGTCGCCCTGGGGCAATACCAGCGTGGCGCTGCAGGTGGATGATGACGGTGGTTTTACCGGTAGCCACGGTAGCTGGTTTGTGCCGTTGCAGGATCAATGGGATTACCTCACCTGGAGCCAGCTTGGTCTGGCGCAGCAGGATGAAGGATTGATCGGTAATGTGGGCCTGGGTCAGCGCTGGGTCGCCGGGAAATGGTTGCTCGGGTACAACACCTTTTATGACAATCTGCTGGATGAAAACCTCGACCGTGGCGGATTGGGCGCGGAAGCCTGGGGCGAGTATCTGCGTTTTTCCGCCAACTATTACCAACCACTGCGTACCTGGTCCAATACAGAAGCGACGCTGCAGCAGCGTATGGCGCGCGGCTACGATGTCACCGCGCAGGCGTGGATCCCCTCTTATCATCACATCAATACCAGCCTGAGTCTGGAGCAGTATTTTGGCGATAATGTCGATCTGTTCCACAGCGGTACGGGGTATCACAACCCGGTAGCGGTTTCGCTTGGGCTCAATTATACACCGGTGCCGCTGGTGACTTTCAGTGCGCAGCATAAGCAGGGCGAAAGCGGCGTCAGCCAGAACAATTTGGGGATGAAACTCAATTATCGTTTTGGCGTGCCATTGAAAAAACAGCTTCAGGCCGATGAAGTGGCGATGACGCGTTCCCTGCGTGGCAGCCGCTACGATAGCCCGGAACGCAATGCTTTGCCGGTGATGGAGTCGCGTCAGCG
Organism: Pseudocitrobacter faecalis; assembly: GCA_003315335.1. Taxonomy (GTDB): domain Bacteria; phylum Pseudomonadota; class Gammaproteobacteria; order Enterobacterales; family Enterobacteriaceae; genus Pseudocitrobacter; species Pseudocitrobacter faecalis. Next base: position 503,509 of record QNRL01000001.1, on the reverse strand, counting down.
CAAAGATTTAACCGTCTACCTGGCAACGCCACCCTGGGATCTTAGCGGCGGCGAAACGGTGCAGCTTAAACTGCAAATCCGCAGCCTGCACGGGATTAAATCCCTCAGTTGGGAGGGGGATACTCAGGCTCTTAGCCTGACGCCGCCAGCCTCACGCAATAGCGCAAGCGGCTGGAGCATCATCATCCCCGAATGGGATTACAACGAAGGCGCCAGCAACCGCTGGCATCTGAAAGTGGTGGTGGAAGATAAACACGGTCAGCGTGTGTCGTCGAATGAGATTACTTTGTCACTGACCGAGCCGCTTGTCAGCTTCCCAGAAGAAGGGAATAGCTGGCAGGCGAATCCTTAGAAAATGCGTTCCTGGTGAACCCAAACGGCAGCTTCAACGCGGGATTTCAGCTTCATTTTCTTCAGCATATGCTTCACGTGCACTTTCACCGTGCTTTCTGTGATATCCAGACGGCGGGCGATCATTTTATTGGGCAGACCCTGTGCAATCAGTTTCAGAATATCGCGCTCGCGCGGGGTAAGCTGATTGATATCGCGGTCTGACGTGGCGCGGTTGGCGCGCAGGCTGGCAGCCAGCACAGGCGTTAATGCTTCACTCAGTACCATCTCACCGGCAGCGGCCTGTTGCAGCGCTTTCAGCAGGTCTTCTGGTTCCATATCTTTTAGCAGATAACCATCTGCGCCGCGCTTCAGGGCGGTGACCACATCTTCTTCATGATTTGAAACACTGAACACCACCACGCGGCCAGAAAGGCTTTTCTCGCGCAGTTTGTCGAGGGTTTCCAGGCCATTCATACCGGGCATGTTGAGATCGAGCAGGATCAGATCGGGATCGAGCGCTTCAGCCAGTTCAATGCCTTGCTCGCCATTACTGGCTTCGCCAACGACCTGAATATCCGGCGCCATACTGATGAGCTGTTTTACGCCAGTACGGAGCATCGGATGATCGTCAATTAACAGGATAGTTGCCCGTTCCTGATTACTCATGGATATCTCCTTGTTGAGTTGAGAGAGGTTTTTCAGGGATAAACGTGACCACCACTTCGGTACCGCCGCTTTCACGGCGTCGCACCTGGCAGTCGCCGCGTAGGCTCTGCGCGCGGTCACGCATAATGATGAGTCCGTAATGGTTGCTGCGCTCGGCGTGAACCGGTACGCCGCAGCCGTTGTCCGCCACCACCAGTTTGACCTGATTATCCTGCTGCGTGACGGTAACTTTGACTTCAGTGGCCTGCGCATGCTTAAGGGAATTACTCAGCGCTTCGCGGGCAATTTGTAAGACGTGGATTGCCTGATGTGACGGAACATAGCGTGGTGGCAACTGATAATCGAGCTGCACCGGGAAGCCAAAGTGCGCGCTGTACTCCTGACAGCTGGCTTCCAGCGCCGGCCGCAAACCCGGTTCGGTAAGCTGTAGCCGGAACGTGGTGAGAAGCTCACGCAATTGCGCCCACGATGTGTTCAGTTCGTTACGAATTTGCCCCAGCAGCTCACGGCTTTCGGGCGACAAGTCTGCGCCCTGCATTTGCAGGCAACTGACCTGCATCTTCATACAGGAGAGTGATTGGGCGATAGAGTCATGCAGTTCGCGGGCGATGGTGGCGCGCTCTTCCATTACAATCAGTTGTTGCTGGCGCTCCTGGTGTCTGTCAAGCGCCAGCGTCGCGGTCAACTGTTCCAGCAGCGTGTCGACCAGCTGTTGCTGATCGTGACTGAGCTGGCGGCCATGCGGTAGCGTCGCCAGTAAAATGCCGTATTGATTATGGCTATCGGTTAAGCGCCACTTCAGCGTGCTGCCGCCGTCCGGTGTCAGGAGATCGTCACGGGGACACAGATAGCAGCCTTTATCATCGCAGGCCATGCCGGAATGGCAGCTGAATTCCTGATGATTCTCTTCATCTTCAATATCGTAAACGCGCACTTCGATTTCGCGCAGTGGGGTTAAACCTTGCAGACCGTTCAAAACCGGCGAAATACGCTCACAGAGCGGGGCATTGGCGTGCAGGCGACGATTGGCCTGCCAAAGGAACGCGAGAATCGCGTTTTTCTGCTCCAGTCCCGCTGTTTTTTCCTGAACCCGGCGTTCCAGTGATGCGTAACTTTCCGCCAGCTCTTCCGACATATTATTCAGTGCCATGCCGAGGGTTGCCATTTCATTGCGGCCGCTGATTTGCGCGCGCTGGGTAAAATCGCGATGACTTACGGCGCGCGCCATGCTCAACAGTTGCTGCCACGGACGCAGCAGGCGGGCGCGCAGCCAGATAACGGTGAACAGCAGTAACAGCGCCATAATTGCCGCCATCGCACGGTGAACCCAGACAACGTGGTGAATGCGTTTTTCCGTGGTGTGGTCAAAGGCAGTGACCAGTTGGTCAATGCGCCCAACAAAATTAGCCACTTCATCCGCAACCGCTTCCTGACTGTGCGCCTGGCGGATCCCCGGTGCCAGGCTGGACTGCCAGTATTGTTGCAATGCCAGCAGTTGCGCCTGCTGACCGTCGCGTCGCGCGGCGACGATGAGCTCCGGGCTAAATACGGTGGCACGCATCTCATCAAACAGTGCGTTGTCATGCTCATTAATCGGGATAGCGGCAAGCAGTCGGTAGCTTTGCATACGCAGCGAGCCGGCTTTATTAATGGCGTGCGCGCTACCCTGAACGCCATCAACCAGGCGGCCAGAAGTGATCATGCCCGCCACGCCGATGGCAGTAGAGAGCAGGACGATGAGTGCCAGTTGATTAACCAGCGTCAGTGGTGTAAACAGACGTTTAAACATATACAGCAGGATCCCTGACGGGGTGATTCCCCGGTAGTGGCGTTATTTTCGGCTATCGCCTGGAGTATACCCATACCCCTAAAGGATTACCCCTTAATTGCCATGATAGTAGAGAAGTTCACAGGACAGGAGTATATCCCTTTCAGCCATGTGAAATATCAGGTCTTTTTACGCATAAAGGTCTACTCATTAAGGGTAATGATGTATTTTTGCGCAGAATAATGACGACTTTTCCTTTGATTTATATCAACTTACCTCGCGGTGTAAACCCTATTGTGCCAGTGGTTGATATTAATAATCAGAGGTGTCTATGAGTCACTCAACTACCCCGGAACGGGCAAGCGGCGCAGTTATTACTGACTGGCGCCCGGAAGATCCCGAATTTTGGCAGTCGCGCGGTCACCGCGTCGCCAGCCGAAATTTATGGATCTCCGTACCGTGCTTGCTGTTGGCGTTTTGTGTGTGGATGTTGTTTAGTGCCGTCGCGGTAAATTTACCGAAAGTCGGCTTCCAGTTTACTACCGATCAATTGTTTATGCTGACGGCGCTGCCATCGGTGTCGGGTGCGCTGCTGCGTGTACCTTACTCCTTTATGGTGCCGCTGGTGGGCGGTCGCCGTTGGACGGCGTTTAGCACCGGGATCCTTATCATCCCTTGCGTGTGGTTAGGCTTTGCGGTGCAGGATACTTCTACGCCATTTAGCACCTTTATCATTATCTCTTTGCTGTGTGGTTTTGCCGGCGCGAACTTCGCTTCCAGTATGGCAAACATCAGTTTCTTCTTCCCGAAAGAGAAACAGGGCGGGGCGCTGGGTATTAACGGCGGCCTGGGGAATATGGGCGTGAGCGTCATGCAACTGGTTGCACCGCTGGCGATTTCCCTTTCTATCTTTGCGGCGTTTGGTAGCCAGGGCGTTGAGCAGCCGGATGGCACCCAGCTTTATCTGGCGAATGCGGCGTGGATTTGGGTACCGTTCCTGGCATTCTTCACCCTCGCGGCCTGGTTTGGCATGAACGAACTGGCTGCGTCGAAAGCGTCCCTGCGTGAGCAGTTACCGGTTCTGAAACGCGGCCACCTGTGGATCATGAGCTTGCTGTATCTGGCAACGTTCGGCTCGTTTATCGGTTTCTCTGCCGGTTTCGCGATGCTGTCGAAAACTCAGTTCCCGGAAGTGCAGATTCTGCATTACGCCTTCTTCGGCCCGTTTATCGGTGCGCTGGCGCGTTCTGCGGGTGGGGCGATATCCGACCGTCTGGGCGGCACGCGTGTTACGCTGATTAACTTTATCCTGATGGCGGTCTTCAGTGCGCTGCTGTTTATGACCCTGCCTGCTGATGGCGTGGGCGGTAACTTCACCGCGTTCTTCGCTGTCTTCCTGGTGCTGTTCCTGACCGCCGGGCTGGGTAGCGGTTCTACCTTCCAGATGATCTCCGTTATCTTCCGTAAGCTGACGATGGATCGAGTTAAAGCCGAAGGCGGTTCTGAAGAGAAAGCGATGCGTGAAGCCGCGACCGATACGGCGGCCGCGCTGGGCTTTATTTCCGCAATTGGCGCAATCGGCGGCTTCTTTATTCCAAAAGCTTTCGGTACATCTCTGGAATTAACCGGTTCTCCGGCTGGGGCGATGAAAGTCTTCCTCGTGTTCTATATTGCCTGTGTGTTTATTACATGGGTGGTATACGGGCGTAAAACTAAAAAATAAGTACGACTTTTTGATTATCAGGCGCGAGGAATCGCGCCTTTTTTTTGGCCTGATAAAAGGCGGTACGCCGACGGATAAAAATCATCTACCCCTTAATACCATTAACATCTCTACATGGGATGTTAAATCGTAAAATACTCACAAAAAAGCTTATATAACAGCAAGTTAAAATGCAGAAAATACTACTACCAAGGTGGTATATGTAAAATTCCGTGTGATTGCTAAGCCGATTCATCTTGATCCCCATCAATTCCCTTCTTCTTTCAGAGCGTTAATTTCGCTGCAAATTCAGCAATGTCGATTTATCAGAGAGCCGACAGGCTCCAAACAGGAGAGACCCGATGAGTAAATTCCTGGACCGGTTTCGCTACTTCAAACAGAAGGGTGAAACTTTTGCCGATGGGCACGGACAGATTCTGAATACCAACCGGGATTGGGAAGATGGATACAGAAGCCGCTGGCAGCATGACAAAGTCGTACGTTCTACCCACGGGGTGAACTGCACCGGTTCATGCAGCTGGAAAATCTACGTAAAAAATGGCCTCGTGACCTGGGAAACCCAACAAACCGACTACCCGCGCACCCGCCCGGATTTGCCTAACCACGAGCCACGCGGCTGCCCTCGCGGCGCCAGCTACTCCTGGTACCTCTACAGCGCCAACCGTCTGAAATATCCGCTGATGCGTAAACGCCTGATGAAAATGTGGCGTGAAGCGAAAGTGCAGCACAGCGATCCGGTTGCAGCCTGGGCATCCATCATTGAAGATGCCGATAAAGCGAAAAGTTTCAAGCAGGCGCGTGGTCGCGGCGGTTTCGTGCGCTCCTCCTGGCAGGAAGTGAATGAGCTGATTGCGGCGTCAAACGTCTATACCGTTAAAACCTACGGCCCTGACCGCGTGGCAGGCTTCTCGCCGATCCCGGCGATGTCGATGGTCTCTTACGCCTCCGGCGCGCGTTATCTGTCGCTGATTGGCGGTACCTGCCTGAGCTTCTATGACTGGTACTGTGACTTGCCGCCAGCGTCGCCGCAGACCTGGGGCGAGCAGACGGACGTCCCGGAATCTGCCGACTGGTATAACTCTAACTACATCATCGCCTGGGGCTCTAACGTGCCGCAGACGCGTACCCCGGATGCACACTTCTTCACTGAAGTACGTTACAAAGGGACCAAAACTGTTGCCATTACCCCGGACTACGCTGAAATCGCCAAACTGTGCGATCTGTGGCTGGCGCCGAAGCAGGGTACCGACGCCGCGATGGCGCTGGCGATGGGGCACGTGATGCTGCGTGAATTCCACCTCGATAAACCGAGCCAGTACTTTACTGACTACGTTCGTCGCTACACCGACATGCCCATGCTGGTGATGCTGGAAGAGCGTGACGGTTACTACGCGGCGGGCCGTATGCTGCGTGCTGCCGATCTGGTCGATGCGCTGGGTCAGGAAAATAACCCGGAATGGAAAACTGTCGCCTATGACGAACAGGGTGACATGACCGCGCCGAACGGCTCTATCGGTTTCCGCTGGGGCGATAAAGGCAAATGGAACCTCGAACAGCGTGACGGTAAAACCGGTGAAGACGTTCAACTGCGTCTGAGCCTGCTGGGCAGCCACGATGACATTGCACAGGTCGGTTTCCCGTACTTTGGCGGCGACGGCACCGAGCACTTCCAGAGCGTGGAGCTGGAAAATATCCTGCTGCACAAACTGCCGGTAAAACGCGTTCAACTGGCCGATGGTAGCACCGCATTGGTGACCACCGTTTATGACCTTACGCTGGCGAACTATGGCCTGGAACGTGGTCTGAATGACGAAAACTGCGCCACCAGCTACGACGACATGAAGGCCTACACCCCGGCCTGGGCGGAGAAAGTGACGGGCGTTTCCCGCGCACACATCATCCGTGTCGCACGTGAGTTTGCGGATAACGCCGATAAGACGCATGGCCGTTCGATGATCATCGTCGGTGCCGGTCTGAACCACTGGTATCACCTGGACATGAACTACCGTGGCCTGATCAACATGCTGATCTTCTGCGGTTGCGTTGGCCAGAGCGGCGGCGGCTGGGCACACTATGTGGGCCAGGAAAAACTGCGCCCGCAAACCGGCTGGCAGCCGCTGGCGTTTGCCCTTGACTGGCAACGTCCGGCGCGTCACATGAACAGCACCTCGTACTTCTATAACCACTCCAGCCAGTGGCGTTACGAAACCGTCACGGCGGAAGAGCTGCTGTCGCCGCTGGCAGACAAATCCCGCTACACCGGCCACATGATTGACTTCAACGTGCGCGCCGAACGTATGGGCTGGCTGCCGTCTGCGCCGCAGTTAGGTACAAACCCACTGCGCATTGCCGAAGAAGCGGAAAAAGCGGGTATGAATCCGGTAGATTACACCGTGAAGTCCCTGAAAGAGGGCTCTATTCGCTTTGCGGCTGAACAGCCGGAAAACGGTAAAAACCACCCGCGTAACCTGTTCATCTGGCGTTCAAACCTGCTGGGCTCGTCCGGTAAAGGCCATGAGTTCATGCTGAAATATCTGCTGGGTACCGAGCACGGTATTCAGGGGAAAGATCTCGGCAAACAGGGCGGCGTGAAACCGGAAGAAGTGGAATGGCAGGACAACGGCCTCGACGGCAAACTGGATCTGGTGGTTACGCTGGACTTCCGTCTGTCGAGCACCTGTCTCTACTCTGACATCGTGCTGCCAACGGCGACCTGGTATGAAAAAGACGACATGAATACCTCGGATATGCATCCGTTTATTCATCCGCTGTCTGCCGCGGTTGACCCGGCCTGGGAATCGAAAAGCGACTGGGAAATCTACAAAGGTATCGCGAAGAAATTCTCCGAAGTGTGCGTTGGTCATTTAGGCAAGGAAACCGATGTGGTGACGCTGCCAATTCAGCACGACTCCGCCGCCGAACTGGCGCAGCCGCTGGATGTGAAAGACTGGAAAAAAGGCGAGTGTGACCTGATCCCAGGCAAAACCGCGCCGCACATTCTGACCGTTGAGCGTGACTACCCGGCAACGTACGAGCGCTTCACCTCTATCGGCCCGCTGATGGAGAAAATCGGTAACGGCGGTAAAGGCATTGCCTGGAACACCCAGAGCGAGATGGATCTGCTGCGTAAGCTCAACTACACCAAAGCGGACGGCCCGGCGAAAGGCCAGCCGATGCTGAATACGGCGATTGATGCGGCAGAGATGATCCTGACGCTGGCACCGGAAACTAACGGGCAGGTTGCTGTGAAGGCGTGGGCCGCACTCGGTGAGTTTACCGGTCGTGACCATAAACATCTGGCGCTGAACAAAGAAGACGAGAAGATTCGCTTCCGCGACATTCAGGCGCAGCCGCGCAAAATCATCTCCAGCCCGACCTGGTCTGGCCTTGAAGATGAGCACGTTTCTTATAACGCCGGTTATACCAACGTTCACGAGCTGATCCCATGGCGTACGCTCTCTGGTCGTCAGCAGTTGTATCAGGATCACCAGTGGATGCGTGATTTCGGGGAAAGCCTGCTGGTTTACCGTCCGCCGATCGACACCCGGTCGGTGAAAGAAGTGATGGGTCAGAAATCTAACGGTAACCCGGAAAAAGCCCTGAACTTCCTGACGCCGCACCAGAAGTGGGGGATCCACTCCACCTACAGTGACAACCTGCTGATGCTGACCTTAGGTCGCGGCGGCCCGGTCGTGTGGATGAGTGAAGTGGACGCCAAATCGCTGGGTATTTCGGATAACGACTGGATTGAAGTCTTCAACAGCAACGGTGCGTTAACTGCCCGTGCGGTGGTCAGCCAGCGTGTACCGGAAGGGATGACCATGATGTACCACGCGCAGGAACGTATCGTGAACCTGCCGGGCTCAGAAATCACCAGCCAGCGTGGCGGGATTCATAACTCGGTGACGCGTATCACGCCGAAACCGACGCACATGATCGGCGGCTATGCGCAGTTGGCCTATGGCTTTAACTACTACGGCACCGTCGGTTCGAACCGCGATGAGTTTGTTGTGGTACGTAAGATGAAGAACATTGACTGGTTGGATGGCGAAGGCAATGACCAGGTACAGGAGAGCGTAAAATGAAAATTCGTTCACAAGTCGGCATGGTGCTGAATCTGGATAAGTGCATCGGTTGCCACACCTGTTCAGTCACCTGTAAAAACGTCTGGACCAGCCGTGAAGGCGTGGAGTACGCGTGGTTCAACAACGTGGAAACCAAGCCAGGTCAGGGCTTCCCGACCGACTGGGAAAACCAGGAAAAATACAAAGGCGGTTGGATCCGCAAAATCAACGGCAAAATCCAGCCGCGCATGGGTAACCGTGCGCTGCTGCTGGGTAAAATCTTCGCTAACCCGCATCTGCCGGGCCTCGATGATTACTACGAGCCGTTTGATTTTGATTACCAGAACCTGCACACCGCACCGGAAGGCAGCAAAGTGCAGCCGATTGCTCGCCCGCGCTCGCTGATCACCGGTCAGCGTATGGCGAAAATCGAGAAAGGCCCGAACTGGGAAGATGACCTGGGCGGCGAGTTTGAGAAGCTGTCGAAAGACAAAAACTTCGAGAACATGCAGAAGGCGATGTACGGCCAGTTCGAGAACACCTTCATGATGTACCTGCCACGTCTGTGCGAGCACTGCCTGAACCCGGCCTGTGCGGCGACCTGCCCGAGCGGGGCTATCTACAAGCGTGAAGAAGACGGCATCGTGCTGATCGACCAGGATAAGTGCCGCGGCTGGCGTATGTGTATCACCGGCTGCCCGTACAAAAAAATCTACTTCAACTGGAAGAGCGGCAAGTCTGAGAAGTGCATTTTCTGTTATCCGCGTATCGAAGCCGGTCAGCCGACCGTGTGCTCCGAAACCTGCGTGGGCCGTATCCGTTATCTGGGCGTGCTGCTCTACGATGCGGACGCGATTGAGCATGCTGCCAGCACCGAGAACGAGAAAGATCTCTATCAGCGTCAACTGGACGTGTTCCTCGATCCGAACGATCCGAAAGTGATTGAGCAGGCACTGAAAGATGGCATTCCGCAGGGCGTAATCGAAGCGGCCCAGCAGTCTCCGGTATACAAAATGGCCGTTGACTGGAAGCTGGCGCTGCCGCTGCACCCGGAATACCGTACGCTGCCAATGGTATGGTACGTGCCGCCGCTGTCACCGATTCAGTCGGCGGCAGATGCGGGCGAACTGGGCAGCAACGGCATTCTGCCTGACGTCGAAAGCCTGCGTATTCCGGTTCAGTATCTGGCGAATCTGCTGACCGCTGGTGACACCCAGCCGGTACTGCTGGCACTGAAACGTATGCTGGCGATGCGTCACTTCAAACGTGCGGAAAACGTTGACGGTGTGGTGGATACTCGCGCGCTGGAAGAAGTCGGCCTGACCGAAGCTCAGGCGCAAGAGATGTATCGCTACCTGGCTATCGCCAACTACGAAGATCGTTTCGTGGTACCGAGCAGCCACCGTGAGCAGGCGCGTGAAGCCTTCCCGGAAAAAAGTGGATGCGGATTCAGCTTTGGCGATGGCTGCCACGGTTCAGACAGCAAATTCAACCTGTTCAACAGCCGCCGCATTGATGCTATCGATGTGAGCAGCAAAACGGAGCCGCACGCATGATTGAGTTACTCGTCATTTCGCGTCTGCTCGAATACCCGGATGCTGCCCTGTGGCAGCATCAGGACGAGGTTTTCGAGGCTCTCGCGTCTTCAGAAAAACTCGACAAAGAGGATGCCCAGAAGCTGGGCGTTTTCCTTCGCGATTTGACCGCGCAGGATCTTCTCGATGTTCAGGCGAATTACAGCGAGCTGTTTGACCGTGGCCGCGCCACGTCGCTGCTGCTGTTCGAACACGTTCACGGTGAATCCCGCGACCGTGGTCAGGCGATGGTTGACCTGATGAACCAGTATGAGCAGCACGGTTTGCAACTGGATAGCCGCGAGCTGCCGGATCATCTGCCGCTGTATCTGGAATATCTTGCTCAATTACCGGAAAACGAAGCCATTGGTGGATTGCAGGATATTGCGCCGATTCTGGCCCTGTTAAGCGCGCGTTTGACGCAGCGTGAAAGTCATTATGCGGTGCTGTTTGATGCGTTGCTGAAAATGGCCAACAGCCAGGTAGACAGCGACAAAGTGGCAGAAAAAATCGCTGACGAAGCGCGTGATGATACGCCACAGGCGCTGGACGCCGTCTGGGAGGAAGAGCAGGTGAAATTCTTCGCAGACCAGGGCTGCGGTGAGTCTGAAATTGCCGCTCACCAACGTCGCTTTGCGGGGGCTGTTGCGCCGCAATATCTGAATATCTCTAACGGAGGAGAGCGATAATGCACTTCCTGAATATGTTTCTCTTCGATATCTACCCGTACATTGCGGGCTCAGTGTTTCTGATTGGTAGCTGGCTGCGTTATGACTATGGTCAGTACACGTGGCGCGCGGCCTCCAGCCAGATGCTGGATCGCAAAGGGATGAACGTGGCGTCGAACCTGTTCCACCTGGGGATTCTGGGGATTTTCGCCGGTCACTTCCTGGGAATGCTGACGCCGCACTGGATGTATGAAGCGTGGCTGCCGATTGAAGTGAAACAGAAGATGGCGATGTTTGCCGGTGGCGCAAGCGGCGTGCTGTGTCTGATTGGCGGTGTGCTGTTGCTGAAACGCCGTCTGTTCAGCCCGCGCGTACGTGCGACATCTACCGGCGCGGATATTCTGATCCTGACGCTGCTGGTGGTACAGTGTGCGCTGGGTCTGCTGACCATTCCGTTCTCCGCGCAGCATATGGACGGTAGCGAGATGATGAAACTGGTAGGGTGGGCGCAATCCGTGGTGACCTTCCACGGTGGTGCATCCGCGCATCTGGACGGCGTGGCGCTAATCTACCGCGTTCACCTGGTGCTTGGCATGACGCTGTTCCTGCTGTTCCCGTTCTCACGTCTGGTGCACATCTGGAGCGTGCCGGTGGAATATCTGACACGTAAGTATCAGATTGTGCGTGCACGCCACTAAGCGCGTTTAGCGTTGACGACAAACCCTGCTTCGGCGGGGTTTTTTTATGGGGTTCGTGCGGCGTTTTCCCCTCACCCTAGCCCTCACCCTGAGGGAGAGGGAACCGCTCGCAGTCGTGGTTAAGTTCTTCCCTGGTCTTCTCCCTCTCTCTCAGGGAGAGGGCCGGGGTGAGGGTTGTTGAGATTAGAGAATGAGGCTAAAGCGAACAATCTGAATTTTTATTGAATGTGTTGCTTCAGGAAGTGATGGTGGTGGGGGAAGGATTACTCAGCGCTACGCGCTTCGCCCTTCGGGTCGTTGCCTGCGGCAACGCTTTCTCGCGACGCTCGAATCGAACCTCGGTCGAAGCTTCTCATCCTTCCCGCATGGGCAGGATATGAAACGATATCGATAAGTTTGAATTCGGCTTTTATCAGGAAGTGATGGTGGTGGGGGAAGGATTACTCAACGCTACGCGCTTCGCCCTTCGGGTCGTTGCCTGTGGCAACGCTTTCTCGCTGCGCTCGAATCGAACCTTGGTCGAAGCTTCTCATCCTTCCCGCATGGGCAGGATATGAAACGATATCGATAGGTTTAAATTAGGCTTTTATCAGGAAGTGATGGTGGTGGGGGAAGGATTCGAACCTTCGAAGTCGATGACGGCAGATTTACAGTCTGCTCCCTTTGGCCGCTCGGGAACCCCACCAGGGGTAATTCTAATGTTGAGATGATGCTTTGAAATGGTGGTGGGGGAAGGATTCGAACCTTCGAAGTCGATGACGGCAGATTTACAGTCTGCTCCCTTTGGCCGCTCGGGAACCCCACCACGGGGTATTGCTTGTTACTGGCCTGCTTCCTTGTGGGGAAGCGGGGCGCATCATATCAAATGACGCGCCGCTGTAAAGCTTTCGTTTGAATAAAATGAACCGTTTGCGTACTTTTCATCCGTAACGCGTTAAAGGCAACCAGTTCATTTTGTTAGTGATTAAAGAATAATCGTCCGGTTGCCGTAGACAAACACGCGTTGCGCCAGCACCTGGTATAACGCGCGGCTTAATACATTCTTCTCGACGTCGCGACCGGCGCGCATCATATCTTCTGCAGTATAGGTGTGATCTACGTGAATCACGTCCTGCATGATGATTGGGCCTTCGTCCAGATTATCATTCACATAATGCGCAGTCGCACCGATGATCTTCACGCCGCGCTCGTAGGCCTGGTGATAAGGACGCGCACCGATAAAGGCTGGCAGGAACGAGTGGTGAATATTGATAATTTTATTCGGGAAGCGTGACACAAAGTTTGGCGTCAGCACGCGCATGTATTTTGCCAGCACGACATAATCCGGTTCGTATGATTCAATGGCATCGGCCATTTGCTGATCGTGTTCATCGCGGGTCAGCCCTTCGTGGCTTACCAGCTGGAACGGAATATCAAAACGCTCAACCAGCGTGCGCAGCGTTTCATGGTTGCCAATCACCGCGGCAATTTCTACATCCAGGCCGCCGTAATTTGCTTTCATCAGCAAATCACCCAGGCAGTGCGCCTCTTTGGTGACAAGAATAACGATACGGCGACGACCCGCCGGGTTCAGTTCGCGAATAGAACCTTCCGGTAATGCGCTGTCTAAATCCGCCAGCAGCGTGGCATCGTTAAATATGCCTTCAAGCTCGGTGCGCATAAAAAAGCGCCCGGTGCGGTGATCAACAAATTCATTGTTCTGCACGATATTCAGTTCATGCTTGTAACAAATGTTGGTAATTCGTGCGATCAGGCCTTTTTGATCGGGGCAGATTGTGCGGAGAACTTTTCGTTGTAATGAGTGCATTGCCGGGTAAATCCTGTTGATGATGTTTGCGAAACTGAGTGGGGCAGATTACTGCCCGCAGCATTTTTTAAATTTTTTACCTGAACCGCAAGGGCAGGGGTCATTGCGGCCAAATACGGGGCGAGTGCCATCAATATAATACCACTGACCGTTTTCTTTTAAGAATCTTGAACGCTCAATGATAGCGCCGTTCTTGTTATGGTCGTGAAAACGCGCCACGAAGCTCACCAAACCTTCGTCGTCGTGCGCCCCGTCTTCTGTCGCGAAGACGGTGAGCCCAAGCCATTGCGTTGTCGCAAAGCCGTTTTCAATGTCCTTGCGATAGTCACTCGCCTGGCAGGATGGATGCCAGGTTTTGATTAAATAATCTGCGTTTTTCATCACAAAAGCGCTATAACGTGAGCGCATAAGCTGTGACGGCGTCGGTGCAACCTGTGCACCAGACAGATAACGTTGGCAACATGCGCTATACTCGACTGCGCTGCCACAGGGGCAAAGTTCAGACAAAATCGTCTCCCTGTACAATAATGAATGGCGCGATTGACGCCGGGTGGCACTATGTTAACCGAGCGGTGGCAATGTTGCCACGATGAAGCGAGAGGATGTCCACCGGTACGAATGCGAAAAATTAAAATTGGTTTGGCTTTGGGGTCGGGCGCTGCGCGTGGCTGGTCTCACATTGGTGTCATAAAAGCACTACAGCAAATGGGAATAGAGATAGATATCGTCGCGGGTTGTTCCATCGGTTCGCTGGTGGGCGCGGCGTACGCCAGTAATCGTCTCCCCGCACTTGAAAAGTGGGTCTGCTCCTTTAGCTACTGGGATGTGCTGCGCCTGATGGATCTCTCCTGGCGTCGCGGCGGATTGCTGCGCGGTGAGCGCGTGTTCAGTCACTATCGACAGGTGATGCCCAACGATACCATTGAGCGTTGTGAAAAACGCTTTGCCGCCGTTGCGACGAATCTCAGTACCGGAAGAGAGCTGTGGTTTACCAAAGGCGATCTGCATATGGCCGTGCGCGCATCCTGTAGTATTCCTGGCCTGATGTCGCCGGTGTTGCATAATGGCTACTGGCTGGTTGACGGTGCGGTAGTCAACCCCATTCCCGTTTCGCTGACGCGCGCACTCGGTGCAGATATCGTGATAGCCGTCGATCTGCAGCATGATGCGCATCTGATGCAACAAGATTTAATGTCGGTCAATATACAGCCCGACCCGGAGGAGAGCGATAATCCTGATACGCTCTCCTGGCGTGAGCGCTTACGCGTGCGTTTAGGCCGTGTAGCATCGCGCCGCACGTCCGTGACGCCAACGGCGATGGAAATCATGTCCACTTCGATTCAGGTGCTGGAAAACCGTCTGAAACGAAACCGGATGGCAGGCGATCCTCCGGATATTCTGATTCAACCATTTTGTCCGCAGATCTCGACACTGGATTTTCACCGAGCCTCTTCTGCAATTGCCGCAGGTCAGTTAGCGGTCGAAAAAAAGACAGATGAGCTCTTACCTTTAGTTCGTGCCTCAATTTGAGACACTTTTAAGACTACTTAAGCAAAATCTGACAGGCGATTGTGTGAATAGCATGCCACTATTTATTTATCGTCGGCCAGGGGAGATATCATGACGCAGCCATTGGCGGGAAAACAGATCTTAATTGTCGAGGACGAACCCGTTTTCCGCTCCCTTCTGGATTCGTGGCTCTCTTCGCTGGGCGCAGAAACCTCTCTTGCGCAGGACGGCGTAGCGGCACTCGAGATCATGGCGACGCTTCAGCCTGATTTGATGATTTGCGATCTTGCCATGCCGCGTATGAATGGCCTTACGCTGGTGGAGCAGGTGCGTAACAGCGGGGCGGAATTACCCATTCTGGTTATCTCGGCCACAGAAAATATGGCCGACATCGCCCGGGCATTAAGGCTAGGGGTGCAGGATGTGTTGCTAAAACCGGTAAAGGATTTGAACCGGTTGCGGGAAACCGTGTTTGCCTGTCTCTATCCCAATATGTTTAATTCTCGCGTAGAAGAGGAGGAGCGGTTATTCGAGGACTGGGATGCTCTGGTTAACAATCCCTCTGCCGCAGCAAAACTCCTTCAGGAACTGCAGCCACCTGTTCAGCAGATTATCTCGCATTGCCGGATTAATTATCGTCAATTAGTTCTTGCTGATAAACCGGGCCTGGTACTGGATATTGCGCCGCTCTCGGAAAACGATCTGGCGTTTTACTGTCTTGATGTTACGCGTGCGGGAGATAATGGCGTATTAGCAGCACTGTTATTACGCTCGCTGTTCAATGGCTTGTTGCAGGAGCAACTTTCTCACCAGGGGCAACGACTGCCAGAATTGCGCAGTCTGCTCAAACAGGTGAATCAACTTTTACGTCAGGCCAACCTGCCCGGGCAGTTTCCTCTGCTGGTGGGGTATTACCACAGCGAGCTGAAAAATTTGATTCTGGTTTCAGCCGGGCTCAATGGCACATTAAATACCGGTGAACATCACATACAAATTAGTAATGGGGTACCTTTAGGTACGCTGGGCAATGCTTACCTTAATCAAATTAGCCAACGTTGCAGTTCCTGGCAGTGTCAGATTTGGGGAAATGGTGGCCGTTTGCGTTTAATGTTGTCTGCGGAATGAGCAAACGCATTTCCCTCGCAGGATAGCTTTAACGGCTTATCTTTCATGGTGGTACTATCAGCAGGTTTGATACGTATAAATCTTAATTCGAGGTCAGCGCGTCCTTTTCGGAGCAGCCCCACCTGGCTGTGATGATATACTCAACGCGTTATTAATTAACGAGCAAGTTCAAAGTTTGAACAGTTCAGGAGATTTGAATGGCTGCCCTAAATTCGAAAGTGACTAAGGCCGTTATCCCGGTAGCGGGATTAGGTACCAGGATGTTACCTGCTACGAAGGCAATTCCTAAGGAAATGCTGCCGCTGGTAGATAAACCATTAATTCAGTATGTGGTAAATGAATGTATCGCCGCAGGTATCACTGAAATTGTGCTGGTCACTCACTCTTCCAAGAATTCGATTGAAAACCATTTTGACACCAGCTTCGAACTTGAAGCTATGCTGGAAAAACGCGTTAAGCGTCAGTTGCTGGAAGAAGTGCAATCTATTTGTCCACCGCACGTGACCATTATGCAGGTGCGTCAGGGCCTGGCTAAAGGTTTGGGACACGCGGTATTGTGCGCGCATCCTGTCGTTGGCGATGAGCCGGTCGCGGTTATTCTGCCAGACGTTATTTTGGATGAATTTGAATCCGATCTCTCCCAGGACAACCTGGCAGAAATGATTAAACGCTTTGATGAAACAGGTTCAAGCCAGATTATGGTTGAGCCGGTTGAGGATGTTACCGCTTACGGTGTGGTTGACTGTAAAGGTGCCCCGCTGGCACCGGGCGATAGCGTACCAATGGTTGGTGTGGTTGAGAAACCAAAAGCCGACGTTGCGCCGTCTAACCTGGCTATCGTTGGCCGTTATGTTCTGAGCGCTGATATTTGGCCGCTGCTGGCTAAAACCCCTCCGGGAGCCGGTGATGAAATTCAGCTGACCGATGCTATTGATATGCTGATCGAGAAAGAAACCGTTGAAGCCTATCATATGAAAGGCAAAAGCCATGACTGCGGTAATAAACTGGGTTATATGCAGGCTTTCGTTGAATATGGCATTCGTCATAAGACCCTGGGTGAAGAATTCACCGCGTGGCTTAAAGAGACGCTGGGCGTAGCGAAGTAATTTATTACATTGCCCTGAGCCGGGTTACCGACTGGTCGGTAACCCGGTTTTTTTTTGCCGTCATTAACTGTCGCGTAAAAAAACAGCAGTACCGTAACGTACAGATAAAAAAAAATCCCGCCAGAGCGGGATTCTTAGAGCAATTTCTGGATTAATCCTTGATCAGGAAATCTTCCAGAGATTTACCTTGCTCGTCCATTGCTTTTTTGATTACAGCAGGAGTACGACCCTGGCCGGTCCAGGTTTTGGTTTCGCCGTTTTCATCTACGTAGCTGTATTTAGCCGGACGTGCAGCGCGTTTTGCTTTGGTACCGGTTTTAGCAGCAGCAATGCTGTTCAGTAATTCGTTCGGGTCAATACCGTCAGCAATCAGCATTTCACGGTATTGCTGCAGTTTACGAGTGCGCTCTTCTACTTCAGCCGCTGCCGCGTTTTCTTCTTCGCGACGCTCGTTTACAACAACTTCTAATTTTTCCAGCATTTCTTCAAGCGTTTCAAGGGTGCATTCTCTTGCCTGCGCACGAAGAGTACGGATGTTGTTCAAAATTTTAAGTGCTTCGCTCATTGTAGTATTCTCAAACTTATATTGGGGGTGGTTTGTTGAAGTAATAATAGAGCGTTAAATTCAGTTGTGCAATAGGGAGGAATGTAAGGAATTCAAAATAACGTGTTATTTGGTGCTTTTATTAATATCTAAAAGTTAAATTTTTAGTGCTGCTTCACAACTTTACCCGCTCTATTGTCGGGAAAGCCTGAACTATAACACGCCAGCGAATGCAGGTCGTCTGTACTGAAACGCCGGCGGTTTATACCCCGTATGGATAAATATCAACCTTATGTATTAGTTGGTCCGTATCAATTTTGTGCGCTTCTTTATAGGTGATGAATGGTTACTATGCTAAATCACCCGTAAGAGGATACAGGCCGAACCGTTGCCCTTGCGTGATAGTAACATTGCTAATCTGTCGACTACTCCGGGATAATAACAAACGCAGGTTGCCTTATACCGCTCCAGTCATACAGAAGAAACGTAGCCGTTATTCCCCCATTTTTTCTATTAAATCCATAGTTATGACGATGTTATTTTCCTGCTATTCAAATTGTCACCTAACCCGTTTTCAGCCTTTCTGGTTGCGGCAGGGTACTACGCGGATTTTAACGATATTTCTTATTTATTGATGTCGCTCTTATTTTTGCCTTACAACGCCAGGTGAAGTTTGGTGAGCGTATAATGTGCCAGCCCGCATCTGTCGGGCCTTGGAAGACAATATCGGTAATTTGTAACCTGAGGTGTCGTGATTTAATGAATAGTTCATCATTCTTAATGTTTATGACAGCGACGGTAAGACAAAAACCGCAGGTTTTGTGTGCCTGAGCGTAGGGCAGGATAAAATATGGTACACTGCCCTGGTCTGAAAACGTATTGATTAGGGTTTCGCGGCCAATGGCACAACTTTATTTCTACTATTCTGCAATGAACGCGGGTAAGTCTACAGCGCTATTGCAGTCATCATACAATTACCAGGAACGTGGAATGCGTACCGTGGTTTATACCGCCGAAATTGATGACCGTTTCGGTGCAGGCAAGGTCAGCTCGCGTATTGGGCTCTCTTCGCCGGCAAAGCTGTTTAACCAGAGTAGTCAGCTCTTTGATGAAATCAGCGCTGAGAACGCACGTGAGGCCGTAAACTGTGTGCTGGTGGATGAATGCCAGTTCCTGACCCGTGAACAGGTCTACGCGCTTTCTGACGTCGTCGATCAGCTTGATATCCCGGTATTGTGCTATGGCTTACGTACTGACTTCCGCGGTGAATTGTTTGGGGGGAGCCAGTATTTATTGGCGCTCTCCGATAAGCTGGTGGAATTAAAAACGATATGTTTCTGCGGCCGTAAAGCCAGCATGGTGTTGCGTCTTGATCAAGAAGGACGCCCTTATAATGAAGGCGAGCAGGTGGTGATTGGCGGAAATGAGCGTTACGTCTCTGTCTGCCGTAAGCATTATAAAGAAGCGCTGGAGGAGGGCTCTTTGGCCGTCATTCAGGATAAGCATCGTCACAGCCGTCACCCCGCCTGATTGCGCGCACGCGCGTTCTCTGCTCACGTCTAAGCTTCGTCCGGCGTGAGTGGGGGCTCCTTCCCTGGTACGACATAAACCTGACTTGACGTAGTCGCATGAGTGAAAACGAGACAAAAAAAAGCTCCATCCTGAGATGGAGCTTTTTATCAGAGCGTTAGCTCAGGGGCTGATTAAGCGGATTTTTTCGCTTTTTTCTCAGCTTTTGCTGCTACTGCTTCTTTCTTCACTTCAACTTCGCCTTCGTGGTACTCACGTCCGTAGAAGGTATCCAGCAGGATTTGTTTCAGTTCAGAAATCAGCGGATAACGCGGGTTAGCGCCGGTACACTGGTCGTCAAACGCATCTTCAGAGAGTTTGTCAACGTGTGCCAAGAAGTCCGCTTCCTGAACGCCAGCCTCACGGATGGATTTAGGAATACCCAGTTCCGCTTTCAGGCTTTCCAGCCAGGCCAGCAGTTTCTCAATCTTCGCCGCAGTACGATCGCCCGGTGCAGTCAGACCCAGGTGGTCAGCGATTTCAGCGTAACGACGACGTGCCTGCGGACGGTCGTACTGGCTGAATGCAGTCTGTTTGGTCGGGTTGTCGTTCGCGTTGTAGCGAATAACGTTGCTGATCAACAGGGCGTTCGCCAGACCGTGAGGAATGTGGAACTGAGAGCCCAGTTTGTGCGCCATGGAGTGACATACACCCAGGAAGGCGTTCGCAAACGCGATACCGGCGATGGTTGCTGCACTGTGAACGCGCTCACGTGCTACCGGGTTTTTAGACCCTTCGTGGTAGGACGCTGGCAGGTTTTCTTTCAACAGTTTCAGCGCCTGCAGAGCCTGACCATCGGAGAACTCAGACGCCAGAACGGAAACATAAGCTTCCAGCGCGTGAGTGACCGCATCCAGACCACCGAAAGCACACAGGGATTTCGGCATGTCCATAACCAGGTTGGCATCGACAATCGCCATATCCGGAGTCAGCGCGTAGTCAGCCAGCGGATATTTCTGGCCGGTTGCGTCGTCGGTTACAACTGCAAACGGCGTAACTTCAGAACCGGTACCGGAAGTGGTGGTGACGGCGATCATTTTCGCTTTCACGCCCATTTTCGGGAACTTGTAGATACGTTTACGGATGTCCATAAAGCGCAGCGCCAGCTCTTCGAAGTGAGTTTCCGGGTGCTCGTACATAACCCACATGATTTTCGCAGCATCCATCGGGGAGCCGCCGCCCAGGGCGATAATCACGTCTGGTTTGAAGGAGTTCGCCAGCTCTGCACCTTTACGAACAACGGTCAGGGTTGGGTCTGCTTCAACTTCAAAGAACACTTCAACTTCAACGCCAGCCGCTTTCAGAACAGAAGTGATCTGGTCTGCATAGCCGTTATTGAACAGGAAGCGGTCAGTCACGATGAGCGCACGTTTGTGGCCATCAGTAATCACTTCATCCAGCGCGATTGGCAGTGAGCCACGGCGGAAGTAGATAGATTTCGGAAGTTTGTGCCACAACATGTTTTCAGCTCGCTTAGCAACGGTTTTCTTGTTGATCAGGTGTTTAGGACCAACGTTTTCAGAGATGGAGTTACCACCCCATGAACCACAACCCAGAGTCAGGGAAGGCGCGAGTTTGAAGTTATACAGGTCACCGATACCACCCTGAGAAGCCGGGGTGTTGATCAGGATACGCGCGGTTTTCATCATCTGACCGAAGTAAGCAACGCGTTCTGGCTGGTTGTCCTGGTCGGTGTACAGGCAAGAGGTGTGACCGATACCGCCCATTGCAACCAGTTTTTCTGCTTTCTGTACCGCGTCTTCAAAATCTTTGGCGCGATACATAGCCAGTGTCGGAGACAGTTTTTCGTGTGCAAACGGTTCGCTTTCGTCGACGACGGTCACTTCACCAATCAGAATCTTGGTCGTTGCCGGCACGGTGAAGCCTGCCAGTTCTGCAATTTTAGCCGCAGGCTGACCGACGATAGCCGCGTTCAGCGCGCCATTTTTCAGGATGATATCCTGAACAGCTTTCAGCTCTTTGCCCTGCAGCATGTAGCCGCCGTGGCTGGCGAAACGTTCACGAACGGCGTCGTATACGGAGTCAACCACAACCACAGACTGTTCAGACGCACAGATAACGCCGTTGTCGAAGGTTTTAGACATCAGTACGGATGCAACAGCACGTTTGATATCAGCGGTTTCGTCGATGACAACCGGGGTGTTACCTGCGCCAACGCCGATGGCTGGTTTACCGGAGCTGTATGCAGCTTTAACCATGCCAGGACCACCGGTCGCGAGGATCAGGTTGATGTCCGGGTGATGCATCAGGGCGTTAGACAGTTCAACAGACGGTTGGTCAATCCAGCCGATCAGATCTTTCGGCGCGCCAGCAGCGATGGCTGCCTGCAGGACGATGTCTGCTGCTTTGTTGGTAGCATCTTTAGCACGCGGATGCGGAGAGAAGATGATAGCGTTACGCGTCTTCAGGCTGATCAGTGATTTAAAGATAGCGGTTGAAGTCGGGTTGGTAGTCGGGACGATACCACAGATAATGCCGATAGGTTCAGCGATGGTGATGGTACCGAAGGTGTCGTCTTCAGAGAGGACGCCACAGGTTTTTTCATCTTTATAGGCGTTATAGATGTATTCAGAAGCAAAGTGGTTTTTGATCACTTTATCTTCAACAATACCCATGCCGGATTCGGCAACGGCCATTTTTGCGAGAGGAATTCGAGCATCTGCGGCAGCCAGAGCGGCAGCGCGGAAGATTTTGTCGACTTGTTCTTGAGTGAAACTGGCATATTCACGCTGGGCTTTTTTTACGCGCTCGACGAGTGCGTTAAGTTCAGCGACATTAGTAACAGCCATAATGCTCTCCTGATAATGTTAAACTTTTTTAGTAAATCATCTGCTCGACAAGTCAGTATAGACAGAGCGCTACCAGCTTGCTTAGGCCATAAAGGAACAATCCACAACCCGTTCCCGACTCACTGATTTACTAAAAGAGCTTCGAACTCAAAGAGCGTTGCCTGATGGCTTTCAGAGAATCTCCCTGAAATCTGTCGGCGTAATCAAGATTACTCACTTCTGAGTATGAAATATGTGATCGGCGTCAAAAATACGCCAAGCTGACACCTTTCAGCAGCCCCATTTTAGTAAAGATTGTAAATTGTTAATCATGAGTTGTGATGATTGAGGTGAACATTAGCATAATTTAAATCAATATATAACATTCTGTATTTCCGCGATTTTTGCAGAATTCTGGTGAAGTATGCCGCCAAACAGCGTATCTTCTGCAGAGTTTTTGTATTCATTTTTCGTCAACTACCACTTTTTATGGTGTTTCGGAGTTCACGTGACTCAGGCTCTGTTTGATTTTCCGATTTTTGTGAAGTTTTTTATTGGCTTATTCGCGCTGGTAAACCCGGTGGGGATCATCCCCGTGTTCATTAGTATGACGAGCTACCAGACGGCAGCGGCGCGTAATAAGACCAATATGACGGCGAACCTCTCCGTCGCTATTATTCTGTGGACCTCGCTGTTTCTGGGCGACGGCATTCTGCAACTGTTCGGGATTTCCATCGACTCCTTCCGCATCGCGGGCGGGATCCTGGTGGTCACTATCGCGATGTCGATGATCAGCGGGAAACTTGGCGAAGATAAGCAGAACAAACAGGAAAAATCAGAGACGGCGATTCGTGAGAGCGTGGGTGTGGTGCCATTAGCACTGCCGTTGATGGCGGGGCCTGGGGCAATCAGCTCCACCATTGTGTGGGGGACGCGCTTTCATACGCTTCCTTATCTTGTCGGATTTACGCTCGCCATTGCGCTGTTTGCCTTCTGCTGTTGGGGGCTCTTTCGCATCGCGCCCTGGCTTGTGCGTTTGCTAGGGCAGACCGGCATCAACGTCATCACCCGTATCATGGGGCTGCTGCTGATGGCGCTGGGGATAGAATTTATTGTGACCGGAATAAAAGCCATTTTCCCAGGGCTGGTAAGCTGACAATCTTTCCCAGCCGACAGAGCGGTAGCCTCTGTCGGTTGCTTCATTATTCGCAAATCCTATCGAATAACGTGCAAATGGTATGAATGATAAGTCTTAGTGATGACAGATAAAATTAAATAATATCATTGCGTTATCGCTATCCCTTCCGTCGTGCACTGCCATCCCTTATGTTATTTCTCTCACACTATACTGTTACGCTTGCTGTCTGATAATCGAAATGATATTAGTAATTTTGACCCTCTGGCAGATTAATGTACTAAATAGTGAACAAATGTTAATTATTTGTATATAAAACAAGCAAAGAGGCGATCGATTCGTCAATGGTTGTGGGTTTTACTTCATCTTTATGAAAAATAACAATTTTTATTTGCGTGCGAGTGCTCCTGGATATCAGGGGAAACGTTCGACTGTCGATGAAAAGAGAATTGCTTAACAAATTTGCAAATTATATTGGCGGCGAAGAAGGGCATTTGGTACTTTCCGGCCTTATGTCGTCGCGGGTAATGAAGAAATAAATCAGGTGGCTCGACAGGGGAGACACCTGGAATGAATCGACGTCAGGCTGCCAAAGAGCGGCCGTAATAAAAAAGTCGGTGATAGCAAGCAGTAAAAAACTGGCAGCCGCAAAAGCTCCTGCGCTGTACAGAGACCCCAAAGGGGATAACAGGCTGGCAAGTTCCAGTAATTATAATGAGCGGAGTATCAACACAATGTCCATCATCACGAAGAAAAGCGTAATCGCTGCGGGAATTTTCACGGCGCTATTGGCAGGGAATGCAGCAATGGCTGCTGATGTCCCCGCGGGCGTTCAGTTGGCAGAAAAACAGACGCTGGTACGTAATAACGGCTCTGAAGTGCAGTCTCTCGATCCGCACAAAATTGAGGGTGTTCCGGAATCCAATATCAGCCGCGATCTCTTTGAAGGCCTGTTGGTCAGCGACCTCGACGGTCATCCCTCTCCGGGTGTGGCTGAGTCCTGGGATAACAAAGACTTTAAAGTCTGGACTTTCCATCTGCGTAAAGATGCGAAATGGTCTGACGGCTCTCCGGTTACCGCACAAGATTTCGTTTATAGCTGGCAGCGCTCGGTTGACCCGAAAACGGCATCACCGTACGCCAGCTACCTGCAATATGGCCATATCGCCAATATTGATGGCATCCTTGAAGGGAAAAAGCCGATTACCGACCTCGGCGTGAAAGCCGTTGATGATCACACTTTAGAAGTCACCTTAAGTGAACCCGTTCCCTACTTCTATAAACTGCTGGTTCACCCGTCAACCTCTCCAGTGCCTAAAGCCGCTATCGAGAAATTTGGTGAAAAATGGACCCAGCCTGCGAACATCGTGACCAACGGCGCGTATAAATTAAAAGACTGGGTGGTCAACGAGCGTATTGTTCTTGAACGTAGCCCTACTTACTGGGATAACGGCAAAACCGTTATTAACCAGGTAACCTACCTGCCGATTTCTTCTGAAGTGACCGACGTTAACCGCTACCGCAGCGGTGAAATCGACATGACGTATAACAACATGCCGATTGAACTGTTCCAGAAACTGAAAAAAGAGATCCCTGACGAAGTTCACGTTGACCCATATCTGTGCACCTACTACTACGAAATTAATAACCAACGTGCACCATTTACCGATGTTCGCGTGCGTACCGCGCTGAAACTGGGTATGGATCGTGACATTATCGTCAATAAAGTGAAAGCCCAGGGGGATAAACCGGCATTTGGCTTCACACCGCCTTATACCGATGGCGCGAAATTAACGCAGCCAGAGTGGTTTAGCTGGAGCCAGGATAAACGTAACGAAGAAGCGAAAAAACTGCTGGCGGAAGCGGGTTATACCGCCGATAAACCATTAACCATTAATTTGCTGTACAACACGTCCGATCTGCATAAAAAACTGGCGATTGCCGCCTCTTCAATCTGGAAGAAAAATATCGGCGTGAATGTTAAACTGGTCAACCAGGAGTGGAAAACCTTCCTCGATACACGTCATCAGGGAACCTTTGATGTTGCGCGTGCTGGCTGGTGTGCCGATTATAACGAACCGACATCCTTCCTGAATATGATGCTTTCTAATAGCTCGATGAATACCCCGCACTATAAGAGCCCGGCATTCGACAGCATTATGGCGGAAACGCTGAAAGTGACCGACGAGGCGCAGCGTACGGCGCTGTACGATAAAGCAGAACAGCAGCTGGATAAAGACAGCGCGATTGTTCCGGTTTATTACTACGTGAACGCCCGTCTGGTGAAACCGTGGGTTGGCGGATATACCGGCAAAGACCCAATGGATAATACGTATACTAAAAATATGTACATTGTGAAGCACTAATGGCAATACGTGAGGCAGGCCCGGCCTGTCTCACGGTGTCTCGCTTATCGCATTATTGAAGGCACTGGCCAAAAGGTACGGGCAATGTTGAAATTTATACTTCGTCGCTGTCTGGAAGCGATTCCGACGCTATTTATTCTTATTACCATTTCATTCTTTATGATGCGCCTTGCACCGGGAAGTCCTTTCACCGGTGAGCGCACCTTACCGCCAGAAGTCATGGCGAACATTGAAGCGAAATACCACTTAAACGATCCCATCACCACGCAATACTTCAGTTACCTGAAGCAACTGGCGCACGGCGATTTCGGGCCTTCTTTTAAATATAAAGATTATTCGGTTAACGATCTGGTGGCGAGCAGCTTCCCGGTATCGGCGAAACTGGGGGCGGCCGCCTTTATTCTGGCGGTGGTATTGGGTGTGACTGCGGGCGTAATTGCGGCGCTTAAACAAAATTCCAAATGGGACTATTCGGTAATGGGTATCGCGATGACCGGGGTGGTGATCCCCAGCTTTGTCGTCGCGCCGCTGCTGGTGATGATCTTCGCCATTACGCTGAAATGGCTTCCCGGCGGAGGCTGGAACGGCGGGGCGCTGAAATTTATGATCCTGCCGATGGTGGCGCTGTCGCTGGCCTATATTGCCAGTATTGCGCGTATCACCCGCGGCTCGATGATTGAGGTGCTGCACTCCAACTTTATCCGCACCGCGCGCGCGAAAGGCCTGCCGATGCGGCGGATTATTTTCCGTCACGCCTTAAAGCCTGCGTTGCTGCCGGTACTCTCCTATATGGGGCCCGCGTTTGTCGGCATCATCACCGGTTCAATGGTTATCGAAACCATCTATGGCCTGCCGGGTATTGGGCAACTGTTTGTCAACGGCGCACTGAACCGCGATTACTCGCTGGTACTGAGCCTGACCATTCTGGTCGGGGCGTTGACTATTCTGTTTAACGCGGTAGTGGATGTCCTCTACGCCGTGATTGACCCTAAAATCCGTTACTGAGTCTGGAGTTCGCCATGATATTGAGTAAGAAAAATAGCGAGGCGCTGGAGAACTTCAGTGAACAACTGGATGTTGAAGGTCGCAGCCTGTGGCAGGATGCGCGCCGTCGCTTTATGCATAACCGCGCGGCGGTTGCCAGCCTGGTGGTATTAGTGCTGATAGCCCTGTTCGTGACCCTGGCGCCGATGCTGTCGCAGTTCTCCTATTTTGATACGGACTGGGGAATGATGTCGAGCGCGCCAGATAGGGAATCCGGTCACTACTTTGGGACTGACTCCTCCGGGCGTGACTTGCTGGTGCGTGTGGCAATCGGCGGGCGCATCTCGCTGATGGTCGGGATTGCCGCAGCGCTGGTGGCGGTGATTGTCGGCACGCTTTACGGATCGCTGTCCGGTTACCTCGGCGGCAAAGTCGACTCGGTAATGATGCGTCTGCTGGAAATCCTTAACTCCTTCCCGTTCATGTTCTTCGTTATCCTGCTAGTGACCTTCTTTGGTCAGAACATCCTGTTGATTTTCGTGGCTATCGGCATGGTTTCCTGGCTGGATATGGCGCGTATCGTTCGTGGGCAAACGCTCAGCCTGAAACGCAAAGAGTTTATCGAAGCCGCGCAGGTCGGCGGTGTTTCTACTGCTAGCATCGTGGTGCGCCATATTGTGCCGAACGTACTTGGCGTGGTGGTGGTTTATGCGTCGCTTCTGGTGCCGAGCATGATTCTGTTTGAATCTTTCCTGAGTTTCCTTGGGCTGGGTACCCAGGAGCCGCTGAGTAGTTGGGGCGCGTTGCTCAGTGATGGTGCCAACTCGATGGAAGTTTCTCCATGGCTGCTGCTGTTCCCGGCGGGTTTCCTGGTGGTTACCCTGTTCTGTTTCAACTTTATCGGCGATGGCCTGCGTGATGCCCTCGACCCGAAAGACCGTTAAGGAGAGCCGTGATGAGCGTAATTGATACGGCTAAAGCGCCGCAAACGCAGGCGCAAACGGGCCTGCTGCTGGATGTAAAAGACTTGCGCGTCACCTTTAAAACGCCTGATGGAGATGTGACGGCAGTAAATGACCTCAACTTTACTCTGCGCGCCGGGGAAACACTGGGCATCGTCGGTGAGTCCGGTTCCGGTAAATCACAAACTGCTTTCGCGCTGATGGGGCTACTGGCGGGTAATGGGCGGATTGGCGGCTCGGCCACCTTTAACGGGAAAGAGATCCTTAATCTGCCAGAACACGCTCTGAACAAGCTGCGCGCCGAGCAAATCTCGATGATCTTCCAGGATCCGATGACCTCGCTGAACCCGTATATGCGCGTCGGTGAGCAGTTGATGGAAGTTCTGATGCTGCATAAAAACATGAGTAAGGCTGAAGCGTTTGAAGAATCGGTCAAAATGCTTGATGCGGTAAAAATGCCGGAAGCGCGTAAACGCATGAAGATGTATCCGCATGAGTTCTCTGGTGGGATGCGCCAGCGCGTGATGATTGCGATGGCGCTGCTGTGTCGGCCTAAGTTGCTGATTGCCGATGAACCTACTACGGCGCTGGATGTCACGGTACAGGCGCAAATCATGACGCTGCTTAATGAGCTGAAGCGTGAGTTTAATACCGCGATTATCATGATTACCCACGATCTCGGCGTCGTTGCCGGTATTTGTGACAAAGTATTGGTGATGTACGCCGGGCGCACCATGGAATATGGCAACGCGCGCGATGTGTTCTATCATCCGGCCCATCCTTACTCTATTGGCCTGCTCAATGCGGTACCGCGACTTGATGCCGAAGGCGAATCGTTGCTGACCATCCCGGGTAATCCACCCAACCTGCTTCGTCTGCCGAAGGGGTGTCCATTCCAGCCGCGCTGTCCGCACGCAATGGAAATTTGCAGCAGCGCGCCGCCTCTGGAGACATTTGCGCCGGGTCGTTTACGCGCCTGCTATAAGCCTGTGGGGGAACTGGTATGAACGCCGTCACCGAAGAGAGAAAAATTCTGCTCGAAATCGCGGACTTAAAAGTCCACTTTGATATTAAGGATGGCAAACAGTGGTTCTGGCAACCGGCTAAAACCCTGAAGGCTGTGGATGGCGTAACGCTGCGTTTGTATGAAGGGGAAACGCTGGGTGTGGTCGGTGAATCTGGCTGCGGGAAATCCACTTTTGCACGCGCGATTATCGGCCTGGTGAAAGCCACCGACGGGCGTGTGGCCTGGCTGGGTAAAGATTTGCTCGGCATGAAAGCGGATGAATGGCGCGACGTGCGTAGCGATATTCAGATGATTTTCCAGGACCCGCTGGCCTCGCTCAACCCGCGCATGACTATCGGTGAAATCATCGCCGAGCCGCTGCGTACTTATCATCCAAAAATGCCACGCCAGGAAGTGCGCGATCGGGTGAAAGCGATGATGATGAAAGTGGGGCTACTGCCGAACCTGGTCAACCGCTATCCACATGAGTTTTCCGGCGGTCAGTGTCAGCGAATTGGCATTGCGCGTGCGCTAATACTTGAACCGAAACTGATTATCTGTGATGAACCCGTTTCTGCGCTGGATGTGTCCATTCAGGCGCAGGTTGTGAACCTGTTACAGCAATTGCAACGTGAAATGGGTCTGTCGTTGATCTTTATTGCCCACGATCTGGCGGTGGTGAAACACATTTCCGATCGCGTGCTGGTGATGTATCTGGGGCATGCGGTGGAGCTGGGCACCTACGACGAGGTGTATCACAATCCGCTGCATCCTTATACCAAAGCGTTGATGTCGGCGGTGCCGGTTCCCGACCCGGATCTGGAAAAGCAAAAAACCATTCAGTTGCTGGAGGGAGAATTGCCATCGCCAATTAACCCTCCGTCGGGCTGCGTCTTCCGTACCCGTTGTCCAATTGCCGGGCCGGAGTGTGCGAAAACCCGACCGGTGCTGGAGGGGAGCTTCCGGCACGCGGTTTCCTGCCTGAAGGTAGACCCGTTATAATCGCAAGGGCTGACAACTGTCAGCCCTTTTTCTTATGAGGTTAAAACGTGTTGGTCATGCAAACTTTTCGTCGGCGGATTTACCACGCGCTGTTCGACCATAACCGGCGTTCGGCACGGCGCTTTGAAGCACTTTGTGGGGTATTTGCCCTGTTAAGCGTGGTGGTGATTTTTATTGAATCGGGCATCGGAACCACTTATCACCTGACTTACGATGAATGGCACCTTTTTGTGTGGGTGGAACTCTTCTTCACGCTGGTCTTTACCCTCGAATATATTTTGCGTGTCTTCAGTTGGCCGCAGCCTGCGAGTTATGTTTTTAGTCTCTGGGGGATAATCGACCTTGCCACCATTTTACCGTTTTACGTGATTATGCTGTGGCCTCAAATTGGCATCGATTATCTTTTTGCCTGGCGAGCAATGCGTGTCATTCGCGTGCTGCGGATTCTGAAATTGTTACGCCTGATGCCCGCATTAAATGGTATTTGGGGAGCGATTGTAAAATCGCGTCATCAGCTAATTCTGTTTTACGCCTTTATCTCAATCGTGATGGTGGTCGCGGGCGCATTAATGTACGGCATTGAAGGGCCGGCGAATGGTTTCACCACCTTAAGCACCTCGGTCTACTGGGCGATTGTTACCGTCACGACCGTAGGCTACGGTGATATCACGCCGCATACGGCGCCGGGACGGGCGGTAGCATCGTTACTGATTTTGATTGGTTATTCCGTCATTGCCATTCCGACCGGCATTATTACCTCGCAAATGAGCGGTGAAATCGCTAAACGTCAGCTGGCAAGAATTTGCCCGGACTGTAAGCAAAGTGGGCATGAAACCGCCGCGAAATATTGTAAAGCCTGTGGTGGGAAACTACCGGAAGAATAAAAAAGGGCAGCGCTGGCTGCCCCTTCACACATCTTATTCGCGCCAGAGAATATGGCACAATTTATGGTCTTTTTCGCGGCATAACAGTACGCGCGCAAAGATATCGTTAATGTCGCCACCGTCTGTATCGGCAAGGCCAATGACCACTTCGGCGAAAAAGTCAGGGTTCAAATCGAAATCAACGTGTTCCTGCCAGTCTTCAGACGGATCGAATAACTCTGCGCCGCCGCGTTCTTCAAACTGTAAGTTAAACAGAATGACATCTGCGGGATCGAGGTTATCAACCGCCAGTTCGAGAAAAATATCGTAAGCCTGTTCGAGCGTTTCGTCTTCGGTCAGGCGATTGTTTAAATCCATATCCATGATGATTACCTGTTTAACATCTGATGGGCACGTTTTACAGCAACGGGCTAAAGAAGTAAAACAGTCGCTCGGCGATACGGTGCCAGAACGGGCGTTTCACCCATAAACGGGCGTCCAGCAGGCGAGAGCGGGAGATATAATCATCCTGCACCGCCGCGAGATCGCCACCGAAGCCGGCATCATCGATGACCAGCGTAATTTCGAAATTAAGCCACAGGCTGCGCATATCCAGGTTGACGGTACCCACCAGGCTTAACTCGCCATCGACCAGCACGCTTTTGGTATGCAGCAGGCCGCCTTCAAACTGATAGATTTTGACGCCCGCCGCCAGCAGCTCGGTAAAGAATGCCCGGCTGGCCCAGCCGACCAGAACCGAGTCATTCTTGCGCGGCAGAATAATGCTGACGTCGACACCGCGCTGTGCGGCGGTACAGATAGCATGAAGCAGATCATCGCTCGGCACGAAGTAGGGGGTGGTCATAATCAGGTACTCACGCGCCGCGTAGGTTGCGGTGAGCAGCGCCTGGTGGATCAAGTCTTCCGGGAAACCGGGGCCTGAGGCAATAGTATGAATCGTGTGCCCGCTGGCTTCTTCAAACGGCATAATATTGGTGTCTGGCGGTGGCGGCAGAATTCGCTTGCCCGTTTCGATTTCCCAGTCGCAGGAATACACGATCCCCATCCCGGTGGCGACCGGGCCTTCCATACGCGCCATTAAATCAACCCACTGACCAACACCGGAGTCCTGCTTAAAGAAGCGTGGATCCACCATGTTCATGCTGCCGGTGTAGGCAATATAGTTGTCGATCATGATCATTTTACGGTGCTGACGTAGATCCATGCGTCGGAGGAATACACGCATCAGGTTAACTTTCAGCGCCTCAACCACTTCGATGCCGGAGTTACGCATCATCGCCGCCCATGGGCTACGGAAGAAGGTGACGCTGCCCGCCGAATCGAGCATCAGTCGGCAGTGAACACCACGTCGCGCCGCAGCCATCAGCGACTCCGCAACCTGATCGGCCATGCCACCAGGCTGCCAGATGTAAAACACCATCTCAATATTGTGGCGTGCCAGTTGGATATCGCGGATCAGCGCCTGCATCACGTCGTCAGAGCTGGTCAGCAACTGAAGCTGGTTTCCCTTCATACCCGCGATGCCCTGGCGGCGCTCGCAAAGCTTAAATAAGGAAGAGGCTACCGGACTGTTGTCTTCTGCGAAAATATGTTTGCACGCTTTTAGATCGTTGAGCCATTTCGCGGTGGAAGGCCACATCGCACGAGCGCGCTCGGCCCGGCGTTTGCCGAGATGAAGCTCGCCCACCGATAGATAAGCGATAATCCCGACCAGCGGCAGAATGTAGATAACCAGCAACCATGCCATTGCTGAAGGAACCGCGCGGCGTTTCATCAGAATACGCAGCGTCACCCCTGCAATTAACAACCAGTACCCCAGAATAGCCAGCCAACTCACGACGGTGTAAAAGGTTGTCATAGTCAGAAAGTCCTTTTGAAAGCGTTTGTTATGAGTTTACGCATCAAGATTCATCTGGCAAATAAAAACGCGAGGGAAAAGCGCTGGTAAGCCGTTTTCCCGGGGGTATAATGAGCTCTCTTCTTCGATAAGAGCGGTAGAAATGAAGCGTAGTAGACCGGAAGTGGGGCGCTGGCGGATGTTGCGTCAGGCGAGCCGCCGCAAAGCTCGTTGGCTGGAAGCGCAGTCACGTCGTAATATGCGTATCCACTCCATCAGAAAGTGCCTGGTCGGGCGACAGCGTAACTGTTTGCTGTATGCCATTTACGATCTTTAATGGCAAAAGGGCACCGCTTGCGGTGCCCGATGTTTTTCTGGCTTCAGAATACTTTCTTGTACGGGCGCACGGTCACGCGTTCATACACACCCGCCGCCACATACGGGTCGTCCTGTGCCCAGGATTGCGCCGCTTCCAGTGATTCAAATTTGGCAATGACCGTCGAGCCGCTAAAACCCGCAGCGCCGGGATCGTTGCTATCAACCGCAGGCATTGGGCCTGCTGTTAAAAGGCGACCTTCATCATGCAGCAATTGTAGACGCGCCAGGTGAGCCGGGCGGACGGACAGACGTTTCTCGAGGGTGTCGGCGTAATCTTCAGCGTAAATGACGTAAAGCACGGGCAGAGCTCCTGTTTTTAGTTAGCTGTAAATTACGGTAAGTGAAAGCGACTACGACTGCAATGCAAAGTTAAAACAATGATAAAGCAGGGTGGCAGGGCGTGCTTTTTTTCAGCAAAAGCGGCGGAAACTTGACGGAAGATAAGAAGGCTTATTGAATATGATTGCTATTTGCATTTAAAATCACTCTCATCATTTTTCAACAGTAACGATTATGACTTCAATGACCCTTGATTTACCTCGCCGCTTTCCGTGGCCAACATTGCTGTCCGTTGGTATTCACGGTGCCGTCGTGGCGGGCCTGCTTTACACCTCGGTACATCAGGTTATTGAACTGCCCGCACCCGCTCAGCCTATCTCCATTACGATGGTTGCGCCTTCCGACCTCGAGCCGCCTCAGGCGGTTCAGCCACCGCAACCCGTAGCTGAGCCTGAACCCGAGCCAGAGCCGGAAGTGGTTCCTGAGCCGCCAAAAGAGGCGCCAGTGGTTATCGAAAAACCGAAACCGAAGCCGAAACCAAAGCCGAAACCGAAGCCAGTGAAAAAGGTGGAAGAGCGTAAGCCAGAAGTGAAACCGGTAGAAACGCGGCCATTATCGACGACAACAAACGATGCGCCACCTGCGCGTTCCGTCGCCAATAACCAGACTGGCACCAGCAAGCCGACGATCACCGCGCCAACCGGGCCAAAGGCGTTAAATCGCTCGCAGCCAAGCTATCCGTCTCGCGCACTGGCGCTGCGTATTGAGGGTAAAGTTCGCGTGAAGTTTGATGTGACAGCAGATGGTCGAGTGGAAAATGTTCAAATTCTTTCCGCGCAGCCGTCGAATATGTTTGAACGTGACGTGAAAGCCGCGATGCGCAAATGGCGTTACGAAGCTGGCAAGCCGGGTAACGGTTTGATCATGAACATTGAATTCCGCCTCAAAGGCGTACAAATGAACTAGACGAGAAGCCCCCAAATACGGGGGCTTTCTTCTTTGGTTTACGCTGCCAGCACGTTATCCAGCGCTTTCTGCGCAATCACCAGATGTTGCCCGCCGAACAGAATCGCCCGGTTAAATAAGGTATAAAGTTGATAGACCGATTGGCGTTCAAGAAAATCAGCCGGCAGCGGGGCGACAGACTGGTAGCCGTCATAGATTTGCGGTGGCTGTTCCGGATGCAGCGGTAGCATCGCCAGATCGCATTCACGGTCACCCCAATAGCAGGCAGGATCAAAGATATAAGGGCCGTTCGGGCCCAGAGCACAGTTGTTGGACCACAAATCGCCGTGTAATAACGCCGGCTGCGGCTGATGTGAGCTCAGGCGTTGCTGAACATGATCGACAATGGCATCAATGTCGCCAAACTCCATCCCTTTTTCCGCCGCCAGTTCAAGCTGCCAGCCAATACGCTGTTCGGCAAAAAAGGTAGACCAGCGCCGCTGCCAGGCATTTGGCTGCGGCGTTGTGGAGAGATCGTTATCAAAATCGAGGCCAAACTGCGGCTGGTCGCTCCATTGGTGCAGTCGCGCAATTTGTTGCCCTAGTAAGAATGCGTTGTGCGCGTCCAGCGGGCGGGGAGGGAGATACTCCATCACCAGAAAGCTGTAATCGCGGTCTGAACCGACGGCAAAGACCTTCGGCACCGTCACGGTTTTACTACGAGACAAGAGTTCGAGCTGGTCAGCTTCCGCCGTGAAGATGGGCAGTAGCTCACGCTCATCGCATTTCACAAAGAGATCGCGACCTGCGTAGCGAATATGCCATGCGGCGTGGATTTCACCGCCTGGCAGTTCGTCGCGCTGCTCGATTTCACCTTTGCCGAGTTGTTCACTTAACAGGTTACCGATCGCTTGCCACATGATGTCTCTCCCCATGTTTTCTGCCAGATCATAAGGTTAGCGCACAAATGCGGTGCAAAAACTCGAACTAACGCACAACCAGGAGTTAAAATGCCGCAACAGCATTTATTGATCTTTCAGCCACTGCTCGAATGTGATGACCTCAATATCGACAGCTTTGTCGATAGCGGTTTCCGCGAGCCCACCAACTAACGTCTTAATTTCCTGACTATTTTGCGGGCTAACCAGGCCGAATGTATTGGTACCCAGTTCATGGACTTTTCCGTCATCATCCGTGAGCGTCAGAGTAAATCCGGCGCGTGTCAGATGATTATTGAGTTCATTAAGCTCAGTCAGCGTCTCTTCCTGAAATTTAATCGTCACAACGTAACGGGTGATTTCACCGCTCATAATTCACCTCATTGTTAATACAAGAATTTTTTTAGCATAGTCGATTGGCGTGATTTCGCGACCCGGGCGGAGATTCCGGGCCGGATATCATTATTTATTCTGCGACAAGTAATCGAAGATTTGCTGCGTGTTCTCGTGTGAGCACAGACGCGTGCCCTGATTAATGGTGGCCGCGCTCCCGGCGGCGACGCCGTAACGCACCATCTCCTCAAGCCCGGCATTTTCGGCCAGTTTCAACACCATCGCACCAACCATGCTGTCACCCGCGCCAACGGTGCTCTGGCTTTTAATCGGCGGCGGCACGACCTGAACGCAATTTTTCGCATCCACGGCAAGTGCGCCCTGAGCGCCGAGTGACACGACCACGCGTGCGGCTTTTCCACTGTGAATGATCTCTTCGGCTGCTTTACGGACATCATTTGGCTGAATTAAATCGCGTTGCACTAATGCGCTAAGCTCTTTCTGATTCGGTTTGACTAACTCAATGTTGCCGATATCCAGTGCGGCAGCCAGCGCATCGCCGGAGCTATCCACGACACAACGCACGCCATGTTGTTGTGCTGACTTAATCAGTGCGACAAAGCGTTCAAGGCTAACGCCGGGGGGAAGACTGCCGCTTATCACGAGAAGTGAACCGGCTTCAATTTGGGTGACTTTCTCTTCGAGCTTACGGATCTCATCTTCATGTAGCGTTGCACCAGGCATCACGAAGCGGTATTGCTCCCCACTGGTGTTCACGTGAACATGGAGATTCTGGCGCGTCCACTCCCGCGCCTCAACACATTCAACCGGGACATGTTCTTCGGTTAGCAGGGCGGCGAGGTGTTCCCCCGTCGCGCCGCCTACGGGAAAAATGGCCGTCGCTTTTCCGCCTAAAAACGTAATCGCGCGGGCGACGTTGATACCACCACCGCCGGGCTCAAATACAGGTGAGCTACAACGTAGTTTCCCTTCTGGATAAATTTGCGGCGTCTGCGTGGCGCTGTCGAGTGAAGGAGCGAATGTGAGCGTATAAATTTTAACCATTATTATTACCTCCCTTTATGACCGTAAAGCCAGACTTGTCTCAGCCAGTATGTAAGTCTGGCACTGAAAAGGGGAGAGTGAAAGTTACAACACTATAATTTTCAATAAAATGGAAAGCTTTACCTACCTGTATCTATATGAAATAAAGCGCGTTTTGAGATCGTTCTTATTCAAAAAATGAAAGAAGAATTCATTGCTATGTTATGCGGCGCTTTTTATAATTTGTTACCTTTCAATGGACCGCCTGTCGTTGATCCTCGCGAAAGATTCCGGGACCGTTAAGGTCTCTTTTTTTGTTGTACGGACTCTTAATAAATGAAGCTTTTGAAGACAGTACCCGCGGCTGTGATGCTGCTGGGTGGCGTGTTTGCGTCAATGTATGCAGCTGCCGATGATTCCGTTTTTACTGTCATGGATGACCCTTCCTCCGCGAAGAAGCCTTTTGAAGGCACTGTTAATGCGGGCTACCTGGCTCAGTCTGGTAACACCAAGAGTTCTTCACTGACTGCGGATTCCACCATGACCTGGTATGGGAATACAACCGCCTGGTCTCTGTGGGGAAATGCCAGCAATACCTCTTCTAATGATGAGCGATCTTCTGAAAAATATGCGGTAGGCGGGCGTAGCCGTTATAACGTGACGGATGCTGACTATCTATTTGGTCAGGCAAGCTGGTTGACCGATCGTTACAACGGTTACCGCGAGCGTGACGTATTCACTGCCGGTTATGGTCGTCAGTTCCTCAATGGCCCGGTGCACAGTTTCCGTTTTGAATTTGGTCCAGGCGTTCGTTATGACAAGTACACCAATGACGAAACAGAAACCCAGGCTTTAGGTTATGCTTCAGGCACTTATACCTGGCAGATGACCGATACGGCGAAATTCTCGCAGGGGGTTTCGGTGTTTGGTTCAGACGATACTACTGTGAACTCTGAAAGCGCCCTGAACGTCGCAATCAATGAGCATTTCGGCCTTAAGGTGGCTTACAACGTCACCTGGAACTCGGAGCCGCCAGCGACGGCGCCGGAACATACCGATCGACGGACCACGCTTTCGCTCGGTTATAAAATGTAATTTTAATCAGGCCGGAATAACCCCGGCCTGTTTGCCATAAATAACGCCAACTTGTATTATTAAATTCTCAACAACGTTTTAAATTTAATAAAAAGAATATTTCTCCATAATATCTCCACAATTAATCTTGTTGATATATTTTTACCTAATTTGACACGAAAAGCTAAATAATGGGGCTGGTCAAAAGTGTGATCTGGATCTACACTATTATCAAGGGCGAAAAATGACGCCCGGATTCAAAAGTGCTAATCAAACCAGAGAATAACCATTATGAAAAATATTAAAATCGCAACGGCAGCAGCTGTGCTGTCTGCACTTTCATTCGGTGTTTTTGCCGCTGAACCTGCAACGCCTTCTGCCAGTACTCCTGTTACTCAGCACGTCGGAATTACCTCCGCACATGACGTTGAAGCGGGCTCAAACATCGCGCCTGGCTCTCAATCCACTGGTCATTCCATGGATGATGCCTTTAATGTGCATACCCTGGTCGCAGGCGAGTGGTCCTGATAGCATCACGCCTTATTAATAAGAATTACTTATTGTTTGGTGGTCAGAAAAAGCCGGGTAAAGATGTACCGGTTTTTCTATTTTTGAGTTTTAGCTGATTGGCCGTTAATTGTCAGAATTGCCTACAAAAATGGCAGGTCTGTTAATTTTTCTATTTCCTATCCTCACACCGACAACATTGCTACAACGATTAGAATGTTAATCGATAGCACTTTTTGTTTATTTTTCCCTTCCTATCACGCGTCATTCTCCTGACCAAAATCTTTTCGCTTCCTGCAAACTTTTCGTGGCTCTCCGGTTTGTTGTTGGAGGGAAAAGCAGCATTAGAAGCGGTGAAGGGGAATTGCGGCTTTAATCGGGTAACAATGATGTGTAAACTAGCTAACGGTGTTATCAACAAGCGGATGTAGGTGGCCTCTGTACCTCGTATCGATGCCTCATATTTCGCAGAGTGAAGCGGGAATCAGTCCATAACTTGTTGATAAATTTCATTATATTGTTTTGTATGTGCTCTTTCGTGTGGGGCACCACTGCAAATAAGGACATAACATGCCTGTAATTACTCTTCCTGATGGCAGCCAACGCCATTACGACCACGCAGTAAGCCCAATGGATGTGGCTCTGGATATCGGTCCAGGGCTGGCAAAAGCCACTATCGCCGGTCGCGTTAATGGTGAACTGGTCGATGCGTCTGATGTGATTGAAAACGATGCAACCCTTTCTTTGATTACCGCGAAAGATGAAGAAGGGCTGGAGATCATTCGTCACTCCTGCGCACACCTGCTCGGTCACGCGATTAAACAGCTCTGGCCGAACACAAAAATGGCAATCGGTCCGGTTATCGACAACGGCTTCTACTATGACGTTGATCTTGACCATACCCTGACCCAGGAAGACATCGACGCGCTCGAGAAACGTATGCACGAGCTCGCCGAGAAAAACTACGATGTTATCAAGAAGAAAGTCAGCTGGCATGAAGCCCGCGAGACTTTCGTGAAACGAGGTGAAGTCTACAAAGTTTCCATCCTTGATGAAAACATCGCGCATGATGACAAGCCTGGCTTGTATCATCACGAAGAATATGTCGACATGTGCCGCGGTCCGCACGTGCCGAACATGCGTTTCTGCCATCACTTCAAACTGATGAAAACCGCAGGCGCGTACTGGCGTGGCGACAGCGACAATAAAATGTTGCAGCGTATCTACGGTACCGCGTGGGCAGATAAAAAAGCGCTGAATGCGTATCTGCAACGCCTGGAAGAAGCGGCAAAACGCGATCACCGTAAAATCGGTAAGCAGCTCGACCTGTATCATATGCAGGAAGAAGCGCCGGGTATGGTCTTCTGGCACAACGACGGCTGGACTATCTTCCGTGAGCTGGAAGTGTTCGTGCGTTCGAAACTGAAAGAGTACCAGTACCAGGAAGTTAAAGGTCCGTTCATGATGGACCGCGTGCTGTGGGAAAAAACCGGTCACTGGGATAACTACAAAGACGCAATGTTCACCACCTCTTCTGAGAACCGTGAATACTGCATCAAACCAATGAACTGCCCAGGCCACGTTCAGATCTTTAACCAGGGTCTGAAATCCTACCGCGATCTGCCGCTGCGTATGGCGGAATTCGGTAGCTGCCACCGTAACGAGCCGTCAGGCGCGCTGCATGGCCTGATGCGTGTACGTGGATTCACCCAAGATGATGCGCATATCTTCTGTACTGAAGAGCAAATTCGCGATGAAGTGAACGCGTGTATTCGTATGGTCTACGATATGTACAGCACCTTTGGCTTCGAGAAAATCGTCGTCAAACTCTCCACTCGCCCGGAAAAACGTATCGGTAGCGACGAAATGTGGGATCGTGCTGAGGCGGACTTAGCGGTAGCGCTGGAAGAAAACAATATCCCGTTTGAGTATCAACTGGGTGAAGGCGCATTCTACGGTCCGAAAATTGAATTTACCCTGTATGACTGCCTCGATCGTGCATGGCAGTGCGGTACTGTCCAGCTGGACTTCTCCTTGCCGTCTCGTCTGAGCGCCTCTTATGTAGGCGAAGACAACGAGCGCAAGGTTCCGGTAATGATTCACCGTGCAATTCTGGGGTCGATGGAACGCTTTATTGGTATCCTGACCGAAGAGTTCGCTGGCTTCTTCCCAACCTGGCTTGCGCCAGTGCAGGTGGTGGTCATGAATATTACTGATTCTCAGTCTGAATATGTTAACGAATTGACCCGTAAACTACAAAATGCAGGCATTCGAGTAAAAGCAGACTTGAGAAATGAGAAGATTGGCTTTAAAATCCGCGAGCACACTTTACGTCGTGTCCCTTATATGTTGGTCTGTGGTGATAAAGAGGTGGAAGCAGGCAAAGTCGCCGTTCGCACCCGCCGCGGTAAAGACCTGGGCAGCCTGGACGTAAATGAAGTGATCGAGAAGCTGCAACAAGAGATTCGCAGCCGCAGTCTTCAACAACTGGAGGAATAAGGTATTAAAGGCGGAAAACGAGTTCAAACGGCACGTCCGAATCGTATCAATGGCGAGATTCGCGCCCAGGAAGTTCGCTTAACAGGTCTGGAAGGCGAAGCGCTGGGAATTGTGAGTCTGAGAGAAGCAATCGAAAAAGCTGAAGAAGCTGGAGTAGATTTAGTTGAAATCAGCCCTAACGCCGAACCGCCAGTTTGTCGTATCATGGACTACGGCAAGTTCCTTTATGAAAAGAGTAAGTCTTCTAAGGAACAGAAGAAAAAGCAAAAAGTTATCCAGGTTAAGGAAATTAAATTCCGTCCTGGTACCGACGATGGCGATTATCAGGTAAAACTCCGCAGCCTGATTCGCTTTCTGGAAGATGGCGATAAGGCCAAGATCACGCTGCGTTTCCGCGGTCGTGAGATGGCCCACCAACAGATTGGTATGGAAGTGCTGACGCGCGTCCGTGACGATCTGAGTGAACTGGCAGTGGTCGAATCCTTCCCGACGAAGATCGAAGGCCGCCAGATGATCATGGTGCTCGCTCCTAAGAAGAAACAGTAAGGCCATCAAGTAATCATTCCTGTGGGCCTCGGCTCACAGGGTGACTCGCCTTTGTTTCGTTTATTAACAATGCGAAGTGGAAGTTATTAAAATGCCAAAAATTAAGACCGTACGCGGTGCTGCTAAGCGCTTCAAAAAAACCGGTAAAGGTGGTTTTAAGCATAAGCACGCTAACCTGCGTCACATTCTGACCAAAAAAGCTACCAAGCGTAAACGTCACC
This sequence comes from Pseudocitrobacter faecalis, assembly GCA_003315335.1. GTDB lineage: Bacteria > Pseudomonadota > Gammaproteobacteria > Enterobacterales > Enterobacteriaceae > Pseudocitrobacter > Pseudocitrobacter faecalis. Next base: position 462,626 of record QNRL01000001.1, on the reverse strand, counting down.
TGCGTCCGAAAGCCATGGTTTCCAAAGGCGATCTGGGCCTGGTCATCGCGTGCCTGCCGTACGCATAAGCCGTTAACGTTTTTTTAACTTTTTAATTAGAATAGATACAGGAGAGCACATATGGCTCGCGTAAAACGTGGTGTAATTGCACGTGCACGTCACAAGAAAATTTTGAAACAAGCTAAAGGCTACTACGGTGCGCGTTCTCGCGTATACCGCGTTGCCTTCCAGGCTGTTATCAAAGCAGGTCAGTATGCTTACCGTGACCGTCGTCAACGTAAGCGTCAGTTCCGTCAACTGTGGATTGCACGTATCAACGCTGCAGCACGTCAGAACGGTATTTCTTACAGCAAATTCATCAACGGCCTGAAAAAAGCCTCTGTTGAAATCGACCGTAAGATCCTGGCTGATATCGCCGTATTCGACAAAGTAGCGTTCACCGCTCTGGTTGAAAAAGCGAAAGCAGCTCTGGCATAAGCCAGTTGAAAGAGGGAGCTTGTCTCCCTCTTTTCGTTTCAACGCTATCAAAACATTGACTTTTATTGTGGCAGGCCTTTCAATAAACGTCTTACAAATTTTACCCTTAAGGTAACGCAAGCATGAATGCTGCTATTTTCCGCTTCTTTTTTTACTTTAGCACCTGAAACCAGGAGGCTAGCGCGTGAAAAAAGAAACGAAAAACAGCGCCTGAAAGCCTCCCCAGTGGAGGCTTTTTTCGTTTGTACAGCACAAAAATTAAGTCCAACGAACCAGTGTCTTCACCGACACAATGAGGAAAACCATGTCACATCTCGCAGAGCTGGTTGCCAGTGCGAAGGCAGCCATTAACCAGGCCTCGGATGTCGCCACGTTAGATAACGTTCGCGTCGAGTACCTTGGCAAAAAAGGGCATCTGACCCTTCAGATGACAACACTGCGTGATCTGCCGCCAGAAGAGCGCCCGGCAGCAGGTGCGGTCATTAACGAAGCAAAGGAGCAGGTTCAGCAGGCGATGAACGCCCGCAAAGCTGAGCTGGAAAGTGCGGTGCTGAACGCCCGTCTGGCTGCCGAAACCATCGACATCTCCCTGCCGGGGCGTCGTATTGAAAACGGTGGTCTGCATCCGGTTACCCGTACTATCGACCGTATTGAAAGTTTCTTCGGTGAGCTCGGCTTTACCGTGGCGACCGGCCCGGAAATCGAAGATGATTATCACAACTTCGATGCACTGAATATTCCAGGACATCACCCGGCACGTGCTGACCACGACACTTTCTGGTTTGATGCCACGCGTTTGCTGCGCACCCAAACCTCCGGCGTACAGATCCGTACCATGAAGGATCAGGAGCCGCCAATCCGTATCATTGCGCCGGGTCGCGTATATCGTAACGACTACGACCAAACGCATACCCCGATGTTCCATCAGATGGAAGGTCTGATCGTTGATAAAAATATCAGCTTTACCAATCTGAAAGGTACGCTGCATGACTTCCTGCGTAACTTCTTTGAAGAAGATCTGCAGATTCGTTTCCGTCCGTCCTATTTCCCATTCACCGAACCGTCTGCGGAAGTTGACGTGATGGGGAAAAATGGTAAATGGCTGGAAGTGCTGGGCTGCGGTATGGTTCACCCGAACGTGCTGCGCAATGTCGGTATTGACCCGGAAGTATACTCAGGTTTCGCCTTCGGTATGGGGATGGAACGTCTGACCATGCTGCGTTACGGCGTCACCGATTTACGTGCATTCTTCGAAAACGATCTGCGTTTCCTCAAACAGTTTAAATAAGGGCAGGGCAAAACAATGAAATTCAGTGAACTGTGGTTACGCGAATGGGTTAACCCGGCCATCGATAGCGAAGCGCTGTCCGGACAAATCACCATGGCTGGCCTGGAAGTTGACGGTGTTGAGCCTGTTGCGGGCACCTTCAACGGTGTGGTTGTTGGTGAAGTGGTTGAGTGTGGTCAGCACCCGAACGCTGACAAACTGCGCGTAACAAAAGTGAATGTTGGCGGTGAGCGCCTGCTCGATATTGTCTGTGGCGCGCCAAACTGCCGTCAGGGCCTGCGCGTGGCGGTAGCCACCATCGGTGCCGTACTGCCGGGCGACTTCAAAATTAAAGCCGCAAAACTGCGCGGTGAACCGTCTGAAGGGATGCTGTGCTCTTTCTCCGAGCTGGGTATTTCCGACGACCATAGCGGCATTATTGAACTGCCAGCAGATGCGCCAATCGGCACCGATATCCGTGAATACCTGAAACTTGATGACAACACTATCGAAATCAGCGTGACGCCGAACCGCGCCGACTGCCTGGGTATCATCGGTGTTGCTCGTGACGTGGCCGTGCTGAATAAACTGCCGCTGGTCGAGCCTGAAATCACGCCGGTTGCTGCCACTATCAACGACACGCTGCCTATCACCGTTGAAGCTGCCGACGCCTGTCCGCGCTATCTGGGACGCGTAGTGAAAGGCATCAACGTTAAAGCGCCAACCCCGCTGTGGATGAAAGAAAAACTGCGTCGCTGCGGTATTCGTTCCATTGACGCGGTAGTTGACGTCACCAACTACGTGCTGCTCGAACTGGGCCAACCGATGCACGCATTCGATAAAGATCGTATCGAAGGCGGTATCGTCGTGCGCATGGCGAAAGAGGGCGAAACGCTGGTTCTGCTTGACGGTAGCGAAGCGAAACTGAAATCCGATACCCTGGTCATTGCTGACCATCACAAAGCGCTGGCAATGGGCGGCATCTTTGGTGGTGAACACTCTGGCGTGAATGGCGAAACGCAAAACGTTCTGCTGGAGTGCGCATTCTTCAACCCGCTGTCTATCACGGGTCGCGCGCGTCGTCATGGCCTGCACACGGACGCCTCTCACCGCTATGAGCGTGGTGTCGATCCGGCGCTGCAGTACAAAGCCCTGGAGCGCGCCACCCGCCTGCTGATGGATATCTGCGGCGGCGAAGCAGGCCCGGTTATCGATGTCACCAACGAATCCACGCTGCCGAAACGTGCGAGCATCACCCTGCGTCGCACTAAGCTGGATCGCCTGATTGGTCACCATATTGCTGATGACGTTGTGACCGACATTCTCCAGCGTCTGGGCTGTGAAGTGACCGTGGGTAACGACCAGTGGCAGGCCGTTGCGCCGAGCTGGCGTTTTGACATGGAGATTGAAGAAGACCTGGTAGAAGAAGTTGCGCGTCTGTTTGGTTATGACAACATCCCGAACGAGCCAGTGCAGGCCGGTCTGGTGATGGGGAGCCATAAAGAAGCTAATCTGTCGCTTAAGCGCGTGAAAACGATGCTGAATGACAAAGGCTACCAGGAAGTGATTACTTATAGCTTCGTCGATCCGAAAGTGCAGCAACTGATTCACCCGGGCGAAGAAGCGCTGATTCTGCCAAGCCCTATCTCCAGCGAAATGTCTGCGATGCGTCTTTCTCTCTGGAGCGGCCTGCTGACCACCGTGGTCTATAACCAGAACCGTCAGCAGAACCGCGTGCGCATCTTTGAAACCGGTCTGCGCTTTGTGCCGGACACCCAGGCACCGCTGGGTATTCGTCAGGACGTCATGCTGGGCGGCGTGATTTGTGGCAACCGCTACGAAGAGCACTGGAACCTGGCAAAAGAGACCGTTGATTTCTATGATTTAAAAGGCGATCTCGAAGCTGTTCTCGATTTAACCGGTAAACTGTCTGATATTCAGTTTAAAGCTGAAGCTAATCCGGCACTGCATCCGGGCCAGTCCGCGGCGATTTATCTGAAAGGTGAACGTATTGGTTTCATTGGGGTTGTTCACCCGGAACTGGAACGTAAACTGGATCTCAACGGTCGCACACTGGTGTTCGAACTGGAGTGGAACAAGCTCGCAGACCGCGTGGTTCCTCAGGCGCAGGAGATTTCTCGCTTCCCGGCAAACCGTCGTGATATCGCGGTTGTGGTGGCAGAAAACGTACCGGCAGCGGATATTTTGGCCGAATGTAAGAAAGTTGGCGTAAATCAGATAGTTGGCGTAAACTTATTTGACGTGTACCGTGGTAAGGGTGTTGCGGAGGGGTATAAGAGCCTCGCTATCAGCCTGATCCTTCAGGATACCAGCCGTACACTTGAAGAAGAGGATATTGCCACTACCGTTGCCAAGTGTGTAGAGGCATTAAAAGAGCGATTCCAGGCATCATTGAGGGATTGAACCTATGGCGCTTACAAAAGCTGAAATGTCAGAATATCTGTTTGATAAGCTTGGGCTTAGCAAGCGGGATGCCAAAGAGCTGGTTGAGCTGTTTTTTGAAGAGATCCGTCGTGCTCTGGAAAATGGCGAACAGGTTAAACTTTCCGGTTTTGGTAATTTTGACCTGCGAGACAAAAATCAACGCCCGGGTCGTAACCCGAAAACGGGCGAAGATATTCCCATTACAGCCCGGCGCGTGGTGACCTTCAGACCCGGTCAGAAGTTAAAAAGCCGTGTCGAAAACGCGACGCCCAAAGAAGAGTAATTTGCACTAACCAAAAAGGCCGCTATGCGGCCTTTTTTCTTTTCCCGCGCGTGGAACCACCGTAAAATCAAACACCTCTCTTGCTGGCACATGGAATACTATGCTGGACTACGTACATCTTCAGCAGCGGCGCAATCGGCGCTGGCTCAGGGTACTGGCGCTCACGCTGCTTATAGCGCTGACGATCAGCCTGTGTGCCGGAGACCAGTGGATCGCCCCAGGCAACTGGTTTAGCGCTACCGGAAAGCTCTTTATCTGGCAAATTCGCCTGCCGCGCACCGTTGCGGTTCTGCTGGTCGGCGCCGCGCTGGCGATGTCTGGCGCGGTAATGCAGGCGTTGTTTGAAAATCCGCTGGCGGAGCCTGGCCTGCTGGGGGTTTCTAATGGTGCCGGTGTCGGGCTGATTGCCGCGGTCATGTTAGGGCAGGGAATGCTGCCTGGCTGGGCGCTCGGACTGTCGGCTATCCTCGGGGCATTGCTTATCACCTTTATACTGATGCGTTTTGCCAGACGGCATCTTTCCACCAGTAAGCTACTCTTAGCCGGTGTGGCGTTGGGTATTATCTGCAGCGCGCTAATGACCTGGGCCGTTTACTTCTCGACGTCTTTTGATTTGCGCCAGCTTATGTACTGGATGATGGGTGGCTTTGGTGGCGTTGACTGGCAACAAAGTTGGCTGATGCTGGGGCTGATTCCGGTTATCGCGTGGATTTGCCTGCAATCGCAGCCGTTAAATTTACTGGCGCTGGGTGAAACGTCTGCCCGGCAGCTTGGTGTCCCCCTCTGGCTGTGGCGTAAGCTGTTGGTGATCGCCACCGGTTGGCTGGTTGGCGTCAGTGTGGCGCTGGCGGGTGCAATCGGCTTTGTCGGCCTTGTGGTGCCACATATGCTGCGATTGTGTGGCCTGACCGATCACCGGGTGCTGCTGCCCGCCTGCGCACTGGCGGGGGCAAGCACGCTACTGGTGGCGGATATCATTGCGCGTCTGGCGCTTCAGGCGGCAGAACTTCCTATCGGTGTTGTGACGGCAACCACGGGAGCGCCCGTGTTTATCTGGCTATTATTGCGAACCGGGCGTTGAGGCTCAGAACCTAATCTAATGAGGATATTATGGGAAACTCGATTCTGAACATTGAGGTTACAACGATTGATGGTGAAAAAACGACACTGGAACGTTTCAAAGGCAACGTTTTGTTAATCGTGAATGTGGCATCGAAATGCGGGTTAACGCCGCAGTATGAACAGCTGGAAAGTCTGCAAACGTCTCTTGAAGATGAAGGCTTTGCGGTACTGGGATTCCCCTGCAACCAGTTCCTGGGGCAGGAGCCGGGAAGTGAAGAGGACATTAAAACATTCTGCCGCACCACCTATGGCGTGACATTCCCCATGTTTAGCAAAATCGATGTTAATGGCGGCGGGCGTCATCCGCTCTATCAGATCCTAACGCGTGCCGCGCCAAAAGCGATTGCGCCGGAGGGCAGCGAATTTTACGAAAAAATGGTCAGCAAAGGGCGTGCGCCCGCCGAGCCTGGAGACATACTGTGGAATTTTGAAAAATTCCTTGTTGGTCGTGATGGTCACGTCATCGCACGTTTCTCGCCGGATATGACACCGGAAGATCCGATTCTGATTAATGCGATTAAAAAAGCACTGGCTCTGTGATGACAATGCTGATGCAACTGCAAGAGGTCTGCGAAGGAACGCGTTTAACGCGGTTTAGCGCGGAGGTGCACGCTGGCGAGATAATTCATCTCGTGGGGCCAAATGGTGCGGGGAAGAGCACGCTACTCACCCGCATGGCGGGATTGAGTTTCGGAAAGGGCGTCGTTACGCTAAATGGAAAACCGTTAAATGAATGGGCCTCGCGGGAACTGGCGCAAAGGCGCGCGTATCTCTCTCAGCATCAGGCACCGCCATTCGCCATGCCTGTCTGGCATTTTCTTCTTTTGCATCAGCATGATAAAACCGAACATACACTGTGCGCACAGGTGACGGAAGCGTTAGGCCTGGTGGATAAACTGGGCCGTTACGTCAATCAGCTCTCCGGTGGTGAGTGGCAACGTGTACGGCTGGCGGCGGTGATCCTGCAGATTCATCCCTCAGGGAATCCTCATGGTCAGCTTCTGCTACTGGATGAACCCATGAACAGCCTCGATGTTGCACAGCAGGCCGCGCTGGATAGTGTACTGGACGCGTTGCGCGCTCGCGATATTGCGATAGTGATGAGTAGCCACGATCTCAACCATACGTTACGTCATGCCGATCGCGTATGGCTGTTATGCAAAGGGCAATTAATCGCCAGCGGGGCAACGGAAGATGTGTTAACGCCCAATTCACTTTTTAGCGCCTATAATATTTCATTCCAGCGACTGGAGATTGCCGGCCACCAGATGCTGGTTGCCGGTTAAGTCTGTCCGGGAAAACGAAATACGGGTGCCAGCGAAACATTAAGTCTCATTGCTGACTTGCCAGGGAATAAGTAACCGGGCTAAATTATCGGGAAATTAAAAAAAGTGAGGATTCGCCGGATATGCGATTCTTGATTATTTTCATAACGGCTTTATTTTTGGCGGGATGTAGTCACCATGCGCCGCCACCCAATCCAAGATTATCGGATTCGATAACCGTAATTGCTAACTTAAACGATCAGTTGCGCAACTGGCACGGTACACCTTATCGCTACGGTGGGATGAATCGTCGTGGAATTGATTGTTCCGGATTTGTCTTAACCACGTTTCGCGATAAATTCGAAATGCAGTTACCGCGTGAAACGCGTCAACAGGCAAAGATTGGCACTGAGATTGATAAAGACGATCTTCTTCCAGGCGATCTGGTGTTCTTCAAAACCGGCTCAGGGGACAGTGGCCTGCACGTGGGAATCTATGACACGGATAATCAGTTTATTCACGCATCGACCAGCCAGGGCGTCACGCGATCATCGCTGGACAACGTCTACTGGCGCAAGAAGTTTTGGCAGGCCAGACGAATTTAATGTAGGAATGACGAAGGGGCGCGATGCCCCTTCGGTGTATTTAAACTAAAGCTATTTTAAAAAAGATTACAACTCATTATTGTTTTTGTTAACAACATGAGGGTTAACTGGTCATAGATTGTATTAATCTATGCTTTTCGATTACAATCATTACATTCCAGCGAAGGAATGCGAAAATAAAACGGAAAATGAAAGCAATCCGACTAGAATCAATCGACCCACGTTTATTGTTTTGTGACTTCAGGACCCTTGAAATGACTTATCGAGAAGGGCTGTCGCAATGATTGTAACCCTTGACCGTGCCTGGCGTTCAGAGCTGTTATTTTTACCTGCCCGAAATGCCAAAGGTAAACTGATTGGTTTAAAAGTCGTTGCACATTTTATTGGTGTAGAAAATTCTGTACGCATCCCGACGAATCTCATCCTGCCGAAACTAACGCCCGATGAGGAGTTAGTACTTTTTCGCGAAAAGCTCGCTCTGCTTAATACCTGCCAACTCTTTTTTATTCAACATCAGGTGACCGCGTGGCTTTCTGTCACACCTGCTATTGTTGATACTTTACTCAAGGATGCTATCCTGGCGGCTGAGCTTTCACGTTCCCCCTTTGTTGAACTGGTGGTGAGTGAACGTTTTCCTGGTCTTAACCAACCGGATGATACTCATCCACTCACGCTTCTGGCGAAATGTTTCCCTCTGGCGTTAGCAAACTTTGGTTCCGGTGAAGCCTCAACGCGGGCTGTATTTGCTGGATTGTTTCAGCGCATTGTTATCGACCGCCACTTTGTTCAGCGTCAATTGGATTCCGCTTCTTTCGAGCCCTTTATTCGTGCCATTACCACGCAAATTCAGCCTTATTGTCAAAGCATTATGATTGCGGGAATTAATACGGAATCGGCGCGTGAGCGGGTATTACCTTTTGGATTTAGCGGCATGATGGGGGAGCTATGGCCCGCCGTCCCGGAATCCTCATTGCTGACGCTGGTGCAGGGATAACCCTGAAGATTGCCGGGTGTTTAAACGGGCATTAACCCCTACACTACAGGCAGGAGGATCTATGACCCTGTCTTTTACTACCCGCTGGCGCGATGAGCTGCCAGATTTTTACAGCGAACTCAATCCGACGCCGCTAAAGAACGCCCGCCTGATATGGCATAACACAGCGCTTGCCGATGAACTCGGTATTGAGCCATCCCTCTTTGCGCCTGAACGTGGCGCTGGCGTGTGGGGCGGAGAAGAATTGCTCCCCGGCATGAAACCGCTGGCGCAGGTGTACAGCGGCCATCAGTTTGGCGTCTGGGCGGGGCAACTGGGCGATGGACGCGGCATCCTGCTGGGTGAACAGCAGTTGCCTGACGGCTCATCCGTTGACTGGCATCTGAAAGGCGCTGGCCTTACTCCGTATTCGCGTATGGGCGATGGCCGCGCCGTGTTGCGCTCAACCATACGCGAGAGTCTGGCTTCGGAAGCGATGCATTATCTCGGCATTCCCTCCACGCGTGCGCTCTCCATTGTCACCAGCGATACCCCTATCCAGCGTGAAACCGTTGAACAGGGCGCGATGCTCGTGCGTATCGCGCAAAGTCACGTTCGTTTCGGACACTTTGAGCATTTCTACTATCGTCGTGAAATGGACAAGGTTAAGCAACTGGCCGATTTTGTCATTCGTCATCACTGGCCGCAACTTCACCAGGAGGCGGATCGCTACGCACTCTGGTTCCGTGATGTGGTGAAACGCACCGGGCAGATGATCGCCCGCTGGCAAACGGTCGGTTTCGCCCACGGCGTAATGAATACCGATAATATGTCGATCCTGGGCTTGACGATTGATTACGGCCCATTTGGCTTCCTCGATGACTATCAGCCTGGCTTTATTTGTAATCATTCAGATTACCAGGGGCGTTATAGCTTTGAGAATCAGCCAGCAGTGGGATTATGGAACCTGCAACGTCTGGCGCAGTCGCTCTCGGCTTTTATGGATGTCGACACGCTAAATGAGGCGCTTGATGGCTATCAGCTTGCGTTGTTTACCGAATATGGCACGCGTATGCGTCAGAAGCTCGGGCTGTTTACTGAAGAGGTGGGCGATAACGATCTTCTTAACGGGTTGTTTGCACTCATGGCGCGAGAGGGCAGTGATTATACGCGTACCTTCCGTATGTTGAGCGAAACGGAACAGTTAAGCGCCGCGTCCCCGTTACGCGACGAGTTTATCGACCGAGCCGCCTTTGATAGCTGGTTTGCTCAGTACCGGGCGCGTATACAACCGGAAGGCATTGGCGATGCGACACGCCGGCAGGCGATGAAGCAGGCGAATCCGGCGTTTGTTTTACGTAACTGGCTGGCGCAACGGGCCATAGAAACAGCGGAGAAGGGCGATTATCAGGAACTCCATCGGCTGCATAACGCTCTGAGAAATCCGTGGGGCGATCGTGACGATGATTATGCTCAGCGTCCGCCAGATTGGGGTAAACGGCTTGAAGTGAGCTGTTCCAGCTAAACAACATGCCGGATGCGCTGCGCTTGCCCGGCCTACACATGCACCAGGACGTAGGCCTGATAAGCGAAGCGCATCAGGCAATGCTGTGCCGCTTACTTCGTCAATATCAGCTTTCCGGCCTGCGTCTGACGCAGCAGATACTCCTGACCCTCATGTTCTATCACCACGCGCCCCTCTTCACCTAACAACACCTCGCTGTTTACCCGGCGGTCATGATTCTGCGGGCGGGGCGTATTGTCCTTAACGGAAATTTGCTCTGCGTTATCATCCATAAGCGTTATAAAAAGTAAAATAGTAATAAAAACAACAATGATAAGTATTATCAATAATGAGTAAGCGTGTGCAACCGTTTTTTGTGAAAAGAGGTATCGGGAGGAGATAAGACACTCCCCATCGTGAGTACGACAGGGAGGAGAGGACTAAAGGCGAGTCGCGACGGCGGCGGCCAGTTTTTCCAGCAGCACTTCGGTATCTTCCCAGCTCAGGCACGGATCGGTGATCGACTGTCCATAGGTAAGCGGCTGGTCGGCGACAATCTTCTGCGCGCCCTCGCGCAGGAAGCTTTCGGCCATAACACCGGCAATAGCGGTCGATCCGTTGCGGATTTGCTGGCAGATATCATCGCAGACATCCAGCTGACGGCGATGTTGCTTCTGGCAGTTGCCGTGGCTGAAATCAACCACCAGATGTTCCAGTAAATCAAACTGATGCAGCGTATCGCAGGCCGCAGCGATATCATCGGCATGGTAGTTCGGTTTTTTACCGCCGCGCATGATGATGTGCCCGTAAGGGTTCCCGCTGGTCTGGTAGATGGTCATCTGGCCGTTTTTATCCGGCGACAGGAACATATGGCTGGCACGTGCAGCACGGATAGCATCGACAGCAATGCGGGTATTCCCGTCTGTGCCATTCTTGAAGCCAACGGGGCAGGAAAGCGCCGAAGCCATCTCGCGATGGATTTGGCTCTCGGTGGTTCGTGCGCCAATTGCGCCCCAGCTAATCAAGTCGGCGATAAACTGACCGGTCACCATATCCAGAAATTCAGTCGCAGTCGGCACGCCGAGAGTATTCACCTGTAAAAGCAGCTTACGTGCGAGCTCAATGCCGTGATTAACCCGGTAGCTGCCGTTCAGGTCAGGGTCAGAAATTAATCCTTTCCAGCCGACAACGGTACGTGGTTTTTCGAAATAGGTGCGCATCACGATTTCAAGTTGGCCCTGATGCTTTTCGCGCAGGGTTTGCAGACGACGCGCGTAATCCATCGCCGCATCAAGATCGTGTATAGAGCAGGGCCCGACAATCACCAGCAAGCGACGATCTTCACCGTTAAGGATCTTTTCAATCCGCTGACGAGAAGCGGTGACGCTGGCGGCAACATCCGGGGAGACGGGGTAACGCTGAGCAAGTTCAGCAGGCGTAACGAGGCTCTCAATACGAGCTGTACGCAATTCATCGGTCTTATTCATGAGTTTCTCAGAAATTTGTTTCTTCGCCAGACAAAACGCCGGGAAGTGATGCACATCACGATAAACCAATCCCGGCTGATTTCAAGAGTGGGGCGTGATGTGCATTCAATCACGGCGTTATGATAAACAAATTTTCCGTATCGTACTAGTGCGTTAGTACATTCTGCGACTTAATCCCATAATGTCCATGATTTTGGTAGCAATTTCCTCAACGGAGTAATTGGTACTATTAATCCAGGGAATTTGATTCTTACGATACAGCGCTTCTACTTCTGCCACTTCCATTCGACACTGGCGCATCGAGGCGTAGCGGCTGTTCTCCCGACGCTCCTCGCGAATCGCCGCCAGGCGTTCAGGATTAATCGTTAGGCCGAACAGTTTATGCTGCAAAGGTTTGAGTGACGCAGGAAGAATCAAATTATCCATATCATCAGCGATGAACGGATAGTTGGCGGCGCGAATGCCGAACTGCATCGCCAGATAGAGGCTGGTAGGGGTTTTTCCACAGCGAGAAACGCCGAGCAAAATAACCTGCGCCTGATCGAGGTTGCGCAGGGAAATACCATCATCATGCGCCAGGGTGTAGTCAATTGCCGCAATACGCGCATCGTATTTCAACAGGTTTCCCGGATTCAGCCCGTGGGTACGATGGGCAACTGGCGTCGGATCGAGCTTGAGTTCTTCCTGAAGCGGGGCAACCAGCGCCTGCACAATATCCTGACAAAATCCTTCACACTGCAAAATGATCTCGCGGATTTCCGGGATAACAATGGAGTAGAAAACCAGCGGGCGTACGCCGGTTTGCTGATAAATCGCGTCGATCTGATCTTTCACCGCCCGGGCGCGGCTTTCACTTTCAATAAACGGCAGGGTAATACTGTTGATGACCACCGGGAACTGCGACATCACTGCGTGGCCCAGCACCTCAGCGGTAATCGCTGTGCCATCAGAAATATAAAAAACCTGCCTGTCGACTGCATTTTCCATTTTAACAATCCAGAAAAGTGAGGTTAATTGTCTGAAAGCATAAATTAAATTCGCAGAAAACCCCACCGCATTTGTCTGATATCTGAAAATGGAACGCTATTTTTATTTTTTATGAAAAGTCCGGTTCATTTTTCAAAATATGCATAACATAGCCCATTTTATAACGACTCTCCCAAAGAATCAGCGACTTAACGCAATACGGGGATCTGTCTTAAAAAAGAAAAAATAAATTTGCTTGAACGATTCACCGTTTTTTTAAATTGTTTAAATATGCCAGGATAATTTGAGTAGTCAGTTGTTTCTTAATCACTGCTTTTTTAATCAAAAAAGGATTGTCTCGATGTCCAACAATGGCTCGTCACCGCTGGTGCTTTGGTATAACCAACTCGGCATGAATGATGTAGACAGAGTTGGGGGCAAAAATGCCTCCCTGGGTGAAATGATTACTAACCTGTCCGATCTGGGTGTTTCGGTACCCAACGGATTTGCTACCACTGCCGATGCATTTAATCAATTTCTCGACCAAAGCGGCGTGAATCAGCGCATTTATCAACTGTTGGATCAAACCGATATTGATGATGTCACCGCCCTGGCGAAAGCCGGTGCGCAGATCCGCCAGTGGATCATCGACACACCTTTCCAGAGCGAACTGGAAACCGCTATCCGTGACGCCTACAACCAGCTCTCAGCGGATGACGCCGATGCGTCCTTTGCTGTGCGCTCCTCGGCGACAGCGGAAGATATGCCGGATGCTTCCTTCGCGGGTCAGCAGGAAACCTTCCTCAACGTCCAGGGCTACGACGCGGTACTGGTTGCGGTCAAACACGTTTTCGCCTCGCTGTTTAACGACCGCGCGATTTCCTACCGTGTCCACCAGGGTTACGACCATCGTGGCGTTGCGCTCTCGGCGGGCGTTCAGCGAATGGTGCGTTCCGATCTCGCGTCTTCCGGCGTGATGTTCTCCATCGACACCGAATCTGGCTTCGACCAGGTGGTGTTTATCACCTCGGCCTGGGGGCTGGGTGAAATGGTGGTGCAGGGGGCGGTGAACCCGGACGAATTTTATGTCCACAAACCGACCCTGGCGGCTAATCGCCCGTCGATCGTGCGCCGTACCATGGGTTCCAAAAAAATCCGTATGGTCTACGCGCCAACTCAGGAGCATGGCAAACAGGTTAAAATTGAAGATGTGCCGCAGGCGCAGCGCGATATCTTCTCACTGACCAACGAGGAAGTGCAGGAACTGGCTAAACAGGCTGTCCAAATTGAAAAACACTACGGCCGCCCGATGGATATCGAGTGGGCCAAAGATGGTCATACCGGTAAGCTGTTTATCGTTCAGGCGCGTCCGGAAACCGTGCGTTCTCGCGGCCAGGTGATGGAGCGTTACACGCTGCATTCACAGGGTAAAATCATTGCTGAAGGCCGTGCTATCGGTCATCGCATTGGCGCGGGCCCGGTAAAAGTTATTCATGACATCAGTGAGATGAACCGCATTGAACCCGGCGACGTGCTGGTAACCGACATGACCGACCCGGACTGGGAACCGATCATGAAGAAAGCGGCGGCGATTGTTACTAACCGTGGCGGGCGTACCTGCCACGCGGCGATCATCGCGCGCGAACTGGGCATTCCGGCAGTAGTGGGCTGCGGCGACGCGACTGAACGCATGAAAGATGACGAGAAAGTCACCGTTTCCTGTGCGGAAGGGGACACCGGTTACGTTTACGCTGACCTGCTCGACTTTAGCGTTAAAAGCTCCAGCGTTGACACCATGCCGGACATGCCGCTGAAGATCATGATGAACGTCGGCAACCCGGATCGCGCATTTGATTTCGCCTGCCTGCCGAATGAGGGCGTAGGTCTGGCGCGCCTGGAATTTATCATCAACCGTATGATTGGCGTTCACCCACGTGCGTTGCTGGAGTTTGATGATCAGGAACCCGCGTTACAAAACGAAATCCGCGAGATGATGAAGGGCTTCGACTCACCAAAAGAGTTTTATGTGGGGCGCCTGACGGAAGGGATCGCGACGCTCGGTGCGGCATTCTACCCGAAACGCGTGATTGTGCGTCTGTCCGATTTTAAATCGAACGAGTACGCTAACCTCGTCGGTGGTGAACGTTACGAACCGGATGAAGAGAACCCCATGCTGGGCTTCCGTGGCGCTGGCCGTTATGTTTCCGAAAGCTTCCGAGACTGCTTCGCGCTGGAATGTGACGCGGTGAAACGCGTGCGTAACGATATGGGGCTCACTAACGTTGAAATCATGATTCCGTTCGTGCGCACCGTTGAACAGGCGAAAGCCGTGGTAGACGAACTGGCGCGTCAGGGGCTGAAACGTGGTGAAAACGGATTGAAAATCATCATGATGTGCGAGATCCCGTCTAACGCTCTGTTAGCCGAACAGTTCCTCGAACATTTCGATGGCTTCTCCATTGGCTCTAACGACATGACACAGCTGGCGCTGGGCCTTGACCGCGACTCCGGCGTGGTCTCTGAACTGTTTGACGAGCGTAATGACGCGGTCAAAGCGCTGCTGTCGATGGCCATTCGTGCCGCGAAGAAACAGGGTAAATACGTGGGTATCTGCGGGCAGGGGCCGTCTGACCATGAAGACTTCGCCGCCTGGCTGATGGAAGAGGGTATCGATAGCCTCTCCCTGAACCCGGATACGGTAGTACAAACCTGGTTGAGCCTGGCAGAATTAAACAAGTAATCTTTTAAATAAGCCCCGGTGGAATCAACGCCGGGGGCTTTCTTATTTCTTCCCTATCAGACCCTCCTTAACTTGCGACCGATCACACTCCTGCGAAAAAACCAAAAAACGTAAATCTTCTGCGAATTTAGACAATTGTTGTCGCGATAGCGCTTCTGAATACTGGTTTTACTCAACCTGTTCAGGAGAAGGCGATGACCCCCATTTATAAAGACCCTCAGCATCCTGTGAACGCGCGCGTTGCCGATCTGCTGGCGCGAATGACGCCCGAAGAGAAATTTGCCCAGATGCATGCCTACTGGCTGGTGTTGTCTGAGGACGGTCAGCACCGGGAAAGAAGCGATTTGAGCGATGAATTTTCCGGTGTTAGCGAGCAGGTATCCCTGGGCGAGCGTTTAATGTTGGGCGTCGGCCAAATCACGCGCCCGCTGGGTACACACATTGTGGATGCGAGAACCGGCGTGCGGGCGGCTAACCGCCTGCAAAAAATGTTGATGGAAGAGACGCGTCTTGGCATTCCGGCGCTGTTCCATGAAGAGTGCCTGGTGGGCCTGTTGTGCAAAGACGCAACCTTATTTCCCTCCTCGCTGAATTACGCGTCCACATGGGATCCTCAACTGGTCAGGCGCGCCGCACAACAGATTGGCGAAGAAGCGCGAACAACGGGCTGTAAACAGGGGCTGGCGCCGGTGCTGGATGTCTCGCGCGATGTACGCTGGGGGCGTACCGAAGAAACCTTTGGCGAAGATCCGTGGCTGGTGGGCGTCATGGCCTGCGCGTACGTTGACGGGCTTCAGGGGGCGAAACGCGACGTGCTGGCGACGCTTAAGCATTACGTTGGTCACTCATTTAGCGAAGGCGCGCGTAACCATGCACCAGTGCATTTGGGATTTCGCGAACTCAACGACACTTTCCTGTTGCCTTTTGAAATGGCGGTGAAACTGGCGAATGCCGGTTCGGTGATGCCTGCGTATCACGATATTGATAATCAACCGGGGCACAGCGATGCATTCCTGCTGACCACGCTGCTGCGAGAACGCTGGGGGTTCGATGGCATTGTGGTGGCGGATTACGGCGGCGTTAGCCTCCTGCATCAGCACCATGGCGTCAGTGAAGATGCCGCGCACTCGGCGGCACTGGCTTTTAATGCCGGGCTGGATGTTGAGCTACCAAAAGATGATTGCGCGCGTCATCTGGCGCAAGCGCTGGAACGCGGGCTTATCAGCATGGCGAAAATTGATGAAATCGTCGCGCGGTTGCTCACCGTAAAATTCCGTCTGGGGCTGTTTGAACATCCGTATACCGACGAAAGCGCCATCTCCCTCCAGTCTCCCGCCACGCGTCAGGCGGCCAGAGACGTTGCCACTCAATCGATTACGTTGCTGGAAAACCGAAACATTTTGCCGCTGACAGGAAAACCGCGCGTGGCGATCGTAGGCCCGACGGCGGACGATCCGCTGGCGTTGTTGAGCGGCTACAGTTTCCCGGTACATTTGATAATCAGTGATATGGTGGATAACACGGCGCAGGTCACCACACCGTTGGCAGCGCTGCGCAGTTATCTGGGCGAGGACAACATTCGCTACGCCAAAGGTTGTCACATCATCAAAGAACGCCTGGCTGGTGCGCCGGTATTCCCGGGGGACAGTTCAGGTAAGCCAATGCAATCATCCCCGGTCTCCCTCGATATCTCGCTGATTGACGATGCGGTAAACGCGGCGCGGGAAAGTGAGGTGGTGATTGCCTGCGTGGGCGATCTTGCCGGGCTGTTCCAGAGCGGAACCGTGGGCGAGGGGTCAGACACCGATAGTTTACATCTGCCGGGCGTGCAGCAACAGTTGCTGGAAGCGCTGGTGGCAACCGGGAAACCGGTGATTGTGGTGATGACGGGCGGACGCCCCTACAACCTGCAAGGGCTGGAGTCGAAGGTGGCGGCGTTTATGCTGGCATGGGCACCGGGTCAGGAGGGCGGTTGGGCGATTGCTGATGTGCTGACCGGCCGCGCGGAACCGCAGGGCAGGCTGGTGGTGAGCGTGCCGAAAAGTGCCGGGGCGATGCCGTTTTACTACAACCATAAGCTGAAAAGCGGCGGCACGCCGTTCGCTTTTCATTTTGGCGCGCTGTATCCGTTTGGGTATGGCCTGAGCAGGACGACGTTCGATTATGGAACGCCGACGCTGCTAAGCGAAAATGTGGATATTCACGGCGACGTGACGCTTAGCGTCACAGTAAAAAACAGCGGCGAGCGCAGCGGCAGTGATGTAGTGCAGGTGTATGTACGCGACAGAATCGCCTCGATGGTCAGACCGCTCCAGGAACTGAAAGCGTTCCAGCGAGTGGATCTGGCGCCAGGCGAGTCGGCCACGCTCACCTTTGCGATACCGGTGGATATGCTCAATTTCACCAGCCATCAGGGGCAACGCATCGTGGAGCCCGGTGAGTTTGAGTTCCAGATTGGTCGTTCGTCGGCGGATATTCAGGGGCGGGTGACGGTAACTGTCACAGGCGAAACGCGGGTTCTGCCCGAAAACTGGCGCATGATGAGTTGGTGCGATGTGAAGTGATAAAAAAAAGCCCATCGTGGGAGATGGGCAAAGACTACACACAGCAATTCATTGTTTCACTCAGGGGATTTCCATGCTTATAAATCAAGCTGTTGATTTATAACCGTGTCCTAATAGTAGGCATGCGACATTTTCACGTCGATCGGATTCGTCTCAATAGTTAAAATAGTGTGAATGATTTTTAGTTAAGGCAGGTAAGGATGCCATCATTTGATGGCATCCATTAACATTACTACCCTTTATTGATAAGAAATGCTTAAGTGGGGCGAGGCGGGGGATTACTCTTTTTTCTCAATACTCATATCAAACTGCTGCAACTCTTCCAGCACCTGATCCGGGTCGGTCGTCGGAGGGGGCACTTCATGCATCCAGGCGTCAAACAGACGCCAGGAGACCGCCAGCACTACCGGGCCAATAAACAGCCCAATCATGCCGAATGCCACCAGACCACCGATAACGCCGGACAGAATCAGAATCATCGGCAGATCGGCACCCATGCGAATCAGCACCGGACGGATAAAGTTATCCATGGTGCCCACTACGCAGCTCCACACCAGCAGTACGGTGCCCCAGGTGGTATCGCCGGTCCAGTAGAGCCAGATGATTGACGGTATTAGTACGATGAGCGGCCCAAGTTGCACCAGGCAGGAAAAAATCATCACGACTGTTAGCAGCGTGGCATACGGTACGCCGGTGATGGCGAGGCCGATACCGCCGAGAATTGCCTGTGTTAACGCAGTCACCACCACGCCCAGCGCGACGGCGCGAATCGCCTGACCGGCCAGAAGTACGGCGGCATCGCCACGTTTTGACGCCAGACGGGTCGCGAAGTAGCGAATACCAAAGGCGACTTTTTCACCCTGCCAGTAGAGCAGCGCGCTGAACAGTAACATTAATCCGCAGTGCAGCAGGAAGCGGCCAATATGCGCCGCCTGGCCGACAAACCACGTGGTGGTGGTGCCGATATAGGGGCGGACTTTTGCCATAATAGCGCTACCGCCCATATCCAACAGGCTGTGCCAGCCCTGATCGAGCTTCGCGCCAACAAAAGGAATGCTGTTAAGCCACGCAAAGTCCGGCAGTTCCAGCGTGCCAGAGGTAATGTCATGGATGAGCGGCGCGCTGCCGTCAACAACACTGTTAACCAGCAGGGCAATCGGGATCACGAACAGTAAAAATAGCAGCAGTGTCATCACCAGAACCGCTAAACTCCGGCGGCCAAAAAGTATGCGTTGCAACCGAAGCAGTACCGGCCAGGTGGCAATGACGATCGTGGCCGCCCAGGCAAAGCCCAGAATAAACGGCTGAATAATCCATAGACAAGCGATGATCATCAGGGCCAAAAACAGCACCGATAGCAATATTTGCGGTATATCGCGAGGACGTTGAAGCGTACTCATATATCAAATTTACCTTCTTCTGTGCGCCAGAACGCTGGCGCGGCGTAAACCCTGTTATTGATAATAATATCAATCCACTTAGGCGGCCGATTTTGCACTTAAATCTACCGGGCGCATAAGAAAAAAATGTGATACAACGTTGAATGCACTACGCAAACGATTAAACATGCGCTAACCGCCCATGGCGACGCTGCGCGTGTATAACAACACTAACTATTCAGACAGGGTCAAGCGTCATGATCCCACAGATTTCTCAGGCACCGGGCGTCGTTCAACTGGTGCTGAATTATTTGCAAGCACTGGAGCAACAAGGTTTTACTGGCGATACTGCCACCCGTTATGCCGATCGGCTAACGATGGCAACCGATAACAGCGTGTATCAGCTATTACCGGATGCGGTGGTATTCCCGCGTTCAACGGCAGATGTGGCCCTGCTGGCTCGTCTGGCGGCGGAAGAGCGTTTTCAGTCGCTTATCTTCACCCCGCGCGGCGGCGGCACCGGTACCAACGGGCAGGCGCTGAACCAGGGCATCATCATTGATATGTCCCGCTATATGAATCGCATCATTGAAATCAACCCCGAAGAGGGTTGGGTGCGGGTCGAAGCCGGGGTTATCAAAGATCAACTGAATCAATATCTCAAACCGTACGGCTATTTCTTCGCGCCGGAACTCTCCACAAGTAACCGGGCGACGCTTGGCGGCATGATCAACACTGATGCCTCCGGACAGGGCTCGCTGGTGTATGGCAAAACGTCCGATCACGTCTTAGGCGTACGCGCTGTTCTACTGGGCGGCGATATTCTGGATACCCAGCCCGTGCCGGTGGCGCTGGCGGAAACGCTGGCTAAAGAGCAGTCCACCTCCGGGCGAATTTATCGCACGGTATTTGAAGGCTGTCGCGCTAATCGTCAGCTCATCATCGATAAGTTTCCAAAACTCAACCGTTTCCTGACCGGCTACGATCTGCGCCACGTCTTCAACGACGAGATGACCGAGTTTGACTTAACCCGCATTCTCACCGGCTCAGAAGGTACGCTGGCATTTATCACCGAAGCGCGGCTGGATATCACCCCGCTTCCGAAGGTGCGTCGTTTGGTGAACATTAAGTACGACTCGTTCAACTCTGCGCTGCGCAATGCGCCGTTTATGGTGGAAGCCCGCGCGCTGTCGGTGGAAACGGTTGATTCTAAAGTCCTGAATCTGGCGCGAGAAGACATTGTCTGGCATTCGGTCAGCGAATTGATCACCGATGTGCCCGATAAAGAGATGCTCGGCCTGAATATTGTCGAATTCGCCGGTGACGATGACGCGCTGATTGAAGAGCAGGTCACATCGTTATGCCAGCGTCTGGACGCACTGATCGCGAATCAGGAAGGCGGGGTGATTGGCTGGCAGCGCTGCAATGAGCTTGACGGCATCGAGCGCATCTACGCGATGCGTAAAAAGGCGGTTGGCCTGTTGGGCAACGCCAAAGGCGCGGCGAAGCCGATTCCGTTTGCCGAAGATACCTGCGTGCCGCCGGAACATCTCGCGGATTACATCGTTGAATTTCGCGCGTTACTCGACAGCCACGGTCTGAGCTACGGTATGTTTGGTCATGTCGATGCGGGTGTGCTGCACGTGCGCCCGGCGCTGGATATGTGCGATCCGCAGCAGGAGATCTTAATGAAGCAGATCTCCGACGATGTCGTGGCGCTCACCGCGAAATACGGCGGTCTGCTGTGGGGCGAGCACGGGAAAGGCTTCCGCGCGGAGTACAGCCCGGCTTTCTTTGGTAATGCGCTATACGGTGAGCTGCGTAAAATCAAAGCAGCGTTCGACCCGCTTAACCGTTTAAATCCTGGGAAAATCTGCCCGCCGGAAGGCGTGGATGCGCCGATGATGAAAGTGGATGCGGTGAAACGCGGCAACTTTGACAGGCAAATCCCGATTGCTGTGCGATCCTCCTGGCGCGGTGCGATGGAGTGTAATGGCAACGGGTTATGTTTTAACTTCGATGCCAAAAGCCCGATGTGTCCGTCAATGAAGGTAACCAACGATCGTATTCATTCGCCGAAGGGGCGCGCTACGCTGGTACGTGAATGGCTGCGTTTGTTGGCCGATCGTGGCGTCGATCCGTTATTGCTGGAGAAAGAACTGCCGGGCAAACGCGCCAGCCTGCGTTCATTGATTGAGCGTACCCGCAACAGCTGGCACGCGCGTAAGGGCGAATATGATTTCTCACACGAAGTGAAAGAGGCGATGTCGGGCTGTCTGGCCTGTAAAGCCTGTTCCACGCAGTGCCCAATTAAAATTGATGTGCCGGATTTCCGCGCGCGTTTCTTACAGCTTTATCACACGCGTTATCTGCGTCCGCTCCGCGATCATCTGGTGGCGACGGTTGAAAGCTATGCGCCGCTGATGGCGCGCGCGCCGAAAACCTTTAACTTTTTTATGAGCCAGCCACTGGTGCGCAAGCTGTCGGATAAACACATTGGTATGATTGATTTGCCGATGCTTTCCGCACCGTCGTTGCAAAAGCAGATGATTTCGCATCGTTCCGCCAATATGACGCTGGAGCAGCTTGAGGCATTGTCGCCCGAACAAAAAGCGATGACCGTGCTGGTGGTGCAGGATCCCTTCACCAGCTACTACGATGCGCAGGTGGTGGCCGACTTTATTCGTCTGATCGATAAGCTGGGCCTTCAGCCCGTGCTGTTGCCATTCTCACCCAATGGTAAAGCGCAGCATATTAAAGGTTTTGTAACCCGCTTTACCAAAACCGCACGTAAAACGGCGGAGTACCTGAATCGTGTGGCGGAATTGGGCATTCCTATGGTGGGCGTCGATCCGGCGCTGGTGCTGTGTTATCGCGATGAATATAAGCAGGTGCTGGGCGATAAACGCGGCGATTTCAACGTCATGCTGGTGCATGAATGGCTGCCTCAGGCGCTGGAAGGTATTGATAGCCACGAATCCGGCGGCGAGCCCTGGTATTTGTTTGGTCACTGTACCGAGGTGACCGCGCTGCCTTCCGCGCCAAAACAGTGGGCGTCCATATTTGCCCGATTTGGCGCGAAACTGGAGAACGTCAACGTTGGCTGCTGCGGCATGGCGGGAACCTATGGTCACGAAAAGAAAAACCATCAAAACTCGCTGGGGATTTATGCGCTATCATGGCAGCAGGCCATGCAACGCCTGCCGCGTAATCGCTGTCTGGCAACCGGATATTCCTGCCGTAGCCAGGTAAAGCGCGTGGAAGGTAATGGCGTTCGCCATCCGTTACAGGCACTTCTGGAGATTATTGGATGATTTGGAGACGTCAGACGACCCTCGATGCCCTGAATGCGATGAACGAAGGGACGATGATGGCGCTGTTGGATATTCGCTATGTGGCGTTAACCGATGATGCGCTGGAGGCGACGATGCCCGTTGACCATCGCACGCACCAGCCATTCGGTCTGCTACACGGCGGAGCATCGGTTGTTCTCGCCGAGACACTGGGTTCAGTGGCGGGTTATCTCTGTACCGAGGGCGATCAAAAAGTTGTCGGGCTGGAAGTCAATGCCAACCATATCCGCGCGGTGCGTAGCGGCCGGGTACGCGGCGTCTGTAAAGCTATCCACACCGGGCGTCGCAGCCAGGTGTGGCAAATCGAAATCTTCGATGAGGAAGGGCGCTTGTGCTGCACATCGCGCCTGACCACTGCGGTAATCTGATTCCCAACTAACACCCGCTGAACTTCACCGGGTGTTAGTGCGTTATTTAAGGCATGGGCGATTTTTTGTCTGACAATGAAGATTTAAGACCACTATTTGGTGAGATAGCCTGACCAGCAACAGAGTTGACTTTCCAGATGCCCTTTTCTTTAACCATACAATCAATCACAGTATGTTTATGCTTTGTGCCGAAGGTAATATAGACCTGCATACAAACGGGATCATAGTCTGATGAGACGACATTTATTTCCTGCCAGTCATCCTCAATATCTTGTGCTTTTATAAACATATCGACATCAGGAACATCAACTATCTCAGGGTCTGACTGGTTTGATTTTAGCAACGCTTTGATGGTCTGTTCAGTAACATAAGGTGAAAGACCTTGATAATCAGTGAGAGGATTTCTGTTTCGTTGTAGTTGAGACAAATACCACTGATTAAACCTGAGTGCAGAGGCTTCCGGTCCGGCTGGAGGTAAACTAGCACGGGCACTCAAAGGAATCAGCAAGCACGCTATAATGTACAATCTCATTTTAATCCTGCCTGTAGAGTTGGTACGCGGGCTTGGCATTACGCCATGCAGCACCTGGATACATACCGTGCTGCTTAAAATCTGAATACCAGGTGCCATGTCCATCATAAATACATGCATGGCCAGAAGGGTGGCCTGCGATGGGTTGAATTACCGCAATATCACCTTCGCGCGGTTCACCAAATACAGGCCGAAAACCCGCAGCATAGAGATTTGATGCCATATCTTTTGCATGTGGTGTGTTGTGAATATGTGCTCCTCCATGACGAATGGCCTCAGAAACGAAATGAGCGCATCTTTTTTGGCTTGAATTTCCCGCGTAAATTCGCGCGTATTCAACGGCTTTGTGTTTATCCCAGGCCATGCTGTTTCCTGTATTGGAATGTTAATAATAACAATACTTTACGCATGGTTAATGTTTGTTGATGTCATAAAGTGTGTGCCCTCGTTAACGAACATCAGCATTGGTTATGTTGATAAGCTTTTAATAGATGGAATGATTAATTTTACGACAGCAAGAATGAAATAATTGTCCATCAACCCTTAAACGTGACTTAGAGGGACAGAAGTCTCAAAAACTATCAAATAAATAGGCATTATCGATGCATGTTTTATTCTTCAACCACTTCCGGTAATTACCTTTTCTTAATCTATTATTTTTCAATACGTTGTAAAAAATCATCTCTCCCTGTTGCCCGCAGAATGAGGGTCTATGCTTATAAAAAGCCACTGTAAAACAGGTTCGAAGGTAATACCCCTGTTGCAGATGGGTTGAAGTGATAATCATTATCACTAACATAGCGTTATGCCTTCGATGGCTTAACCGATGAGGTAGACCAATGGAAGTAGATTCTGGAACGTTTGATCCCAATGATTTTGCCTGGCGTGGCCTGACGTTAACGCCTGCAGCAGCAACACAAATTCGCAATCTGGTGAGTAAACAACCAGGGATGCAGGGCGTGCGTCTTGGCGTGAAACAGACCGGCTGTGCAGGATTTGGCTATGTGCTGGATACGGTAACCGAGCCTCATGCCGATGACCTGTTATTTGAGTCTGACGGCGCAAAACTGTGGGTGCCTCTTTCCGCGATGCCGTTTATCGATGGCACCGAAGTGGATTACGTGCGCGAAGGATTGAATCAGATATTTAAATTTCATAACCCGAAAGCGCAGAACGAATGCGGCTGCGGCGAAAGTTTTGGGGTATAGGCGGTACGATTATGACGCGCAATACTGAAGCAACTGACGATGTCCAAACCTGGACCGGCGGCCCGCTGAATTACAAAGAGGGCTTCTTCACCCAGTTAAAGACCGACGAACTGGCGAAAGGAATCAACGAAGAGGTGGTCCGCGCGATTTCGGCAAAACGTAATGAGCCCGAATGGATGCTCGAGTTTCGCCTGAATGCCTTCCATGCCTGGGAGCAGATGAAAGAGCCGCACTGGTTGAAAGCGAACTATGCTTCGCTCAATTATCAGGACTACAGCTACTACTCTGCGCCCTCATGCGGCAACTGCGATGAGACCTGTGCCTCTGAACCGGGCGCGGTGCAGCAGACGGGCGCCAATACCTTCCTCACCGATGAAGTCGAAGCGGCGTTTAACCAGCTTGGCGTACCGGTTCGCGAAGGTAAAGAAGTGGCTGTTGATGCGATTTTCGACTCGGTTTCCGTGGCGACCACCTATCGCGAAAAACTCTCTGAGCAGGGCATTATTTTCTGTTCGTTTGGCGAAGCGATTCACGATCATCCGGAACTGGTGAAACAGTATCTGGGCACGGTTGTGCCATCGAATGATAACTTTTTTGCTGCCCTGAACGCGGCGGTGGCGTCAGATGGCACCTTCATCTACATCCCGAAAGGTGTGCGCTGCCCGATGGAGCTGTCGACCTATTTTCGCATTAACGCGGAAAAAACCGGCCAGTTTGAACGCACCATTCTGATTGCTGATGAAGGCAGCTATGTGAGTTACATCGAAGGTTGTTCTGCCCCGGTGCGTGAAAGTTATCAGCTGCACGCGGCGGTCGTGGAAGTGATCATCCACAAAAACGCGGAAGTGAAATACTCCACGGTGCAAAACTGGTTCCCTGGCGATAACAACACCGGCGGTATCCTGAATTTTGTCACCAAGCGCGCCCTGTGCGAGGGCGAAAACAGCAAAATGTCCTGGACCCAGTCAGAAACGGGTTCCGCCATTACCTGGAAATACCCGAGCTGCATTTTGCGCGGCGATAATTCGATTGGCGAATTCTTCTCGGTGGCGCTGACCAGCGGGCATCAGCAGGCCGATACCGGCACCAAAATGATCCACATCGGCAAAAACACCAAATCGACGATCATCTCAAAGGGGATATCCGCCGGGCATAGCCAGAACAGCTATCGCGGGCTGGTTAAAATCATGCCCACCGCCACCAACGCGCGTAACTACACCCAGTGCGACTCAATGCTGATAGGCCCGGACTGTGGCGCGCATACCTTCCCGTATGTTGAATGCCGCAATAACAGTGCACAGCTGGAACATGAAGCCACTACCTCGCGTATCGGTGAAGAACAATTGTTCTACTGCCTGCAGCGTGGGATCAGCGAAGACGATGCGATCTCGATGATCGTTAACGGGTTCTGTAAGGACGTCTTCTCCGAGCTGCCGCTGGAGTTTGCCGTGGAAGCGCAAAAACTGCTGGCGATAAGCCTCGAACACAGCGTCGGATAAGAATTAAGGGATCTCTATGTTAAGTATCAAAGATTTACAGGTTGCCGTTGAAGAGAAAGAAATCCTGCGCGGCTTGAGCCTTGAGGTAAAGCCGGGGGAAGTGCACGCCATTATGGGGCCGAACGGCTCCGGGAAAAGTACGCTTTCCGCTACGCTTGCCGGGCGCGAAGACTATGAAGTGACCGGCGGCACGGTGACCTTTAAGGGTAAAGACCTGCTGGAGCTCTCCCCTGAAGAGCGGGCGGGGGAAGGGATCTTTATGGCGTTCCAGTATCCGGTAGAAATACCGGGCGTCAGCAACCAGTTTTTCCTGCAAACGGCGCTGAATGCCGTGCGTAAATATCGTGGTCAGGACGCGCTGGATCGCTTTGATTTTCAGGATCTGATGGAAGAGAAAATCAACCTGTTGAAAATGCCGCAGGACTTGCTGACCCGCTCGGTTAACGTCGGCTTCTCCGGCGGTGAGAAAAAGCGCAATGACATCCTGCAGATGGCGGTGCTTGAGCCAGAGCTGTGCATTCTGGATGAAACGGATTCCGGGCTGGATATTGACGCCCTGAAGATTGTGGCAGACGGCGTGAACTCTCTGCGTGATGGTAAGCGGTCATTTATCATCGTCACCCACTACCAGCGCATTCTCGACTACATCAAACCCGATGTGGTGCATGTGCTTTATCAGGGGCGGATTGTGAAATCCGGCGACTTTACCCTGGTGAAACAACTGGAGGAGCAGGGCTATGGCTGGCTTACCGAACAGCAGTAACGCGCTGCAACAGTGGCATCATCTGTTTGAAGCGCAGGGCGAACAGCGTTCCCCCCAGGCGCGTGAACATTTGCAACAGGTGCTGCGACTGGGTCTGCCCACGCGTAAAGATGAAGACTGGAAATACACCGCGCTGGATAGCCTGCTCAATAGCCAGTTTGTCGCGCCACGGCTGACCACGCTTGAAGATATTGCGCCCGATTCACTGGCCTTAACGATGGATGCGTGGCGTCTGGTGTTTGTCGACGGTCAGTTTGCGCCTGGACTGAGCGATGCGCTGGACGAGAGCGGGTTTGAGGTTGCGGTCAATAACGTGCGTGAAGACCTGCCTGCGGCGGTTAACGGCGAAGTTTTTCTGCATCTCACCGAAAGCCTCGCGGCAACGGTGACGCACATACGCGTCGCCCGTAATCAACGTCCGGCGAAACCGTTGCTGCTTATGCACATCACGCGGGGCTTGATGGGCGATGATATGAACACCGCCCATTATCGCCACCACATCACGCTGGAAACTGGCGCGGAAGCGACGGTGATAGAACATTACGTCAGCCTCAACGATCAACGCCACTTTACCGGGGCGCGATTCACCATGGACGTGGCGGACAGCGCGCATCTGCATCATCTAAAGCTGGCCTTTGAAAATCCGCAGAGCTTCCACTTTGCCCATAACGACATTCGTTTGGGTCAGGATGCCAGCGCTCACAGCAGCAGTTTTCTGCTCGGCGCGGCGGTAACGCGACACCACACCAGCACTCAGTTAAACGGTGAAAACACCACTTTACGCATGAACAGCCTGGCGATGCCGGTAAACACGGAAGTGTGCGACACCCGTACCTGGCTTGAGCACAACAAAGGCTATTGCAACAGCCGTCAGTTGCACAAAACTATCGTCAGCGATAAAGGCCGTGCGGTATTTAATGGTTTGATTAACGTGGCGAAACACGCCATCAAAACCGACGGGCAGATGACCAATAATAATCTGCTGCTGGGGCGACTGGCGGAGGCGGATACTAAACCGCAGCTGGAAATTTACGCTGATGACGTAAAATGCAGCCACGGCGCGACGGTCGGGCGCATTGATGATGAACAGCTCTTTTATCTTCGTTCGCGCGGGATAAGCGATAGGGATGCGCGCAAAATTATTATCTACGCCTTTGCCGCCGAGTTGACGGAAGCCATCGCCAACGATGCGCTAAAACAGCAAGTCCTGACGCGAATCGGCCAGCGCTTGCCAGGAGGAGCACAATGACATTTTCCGTACAACAGGTGCGTGCCGATTTCCCGGTGTTAAGCCGGGAAGTGAATGGTCAGCCACTGGCGTATCTCGACTCCGCCGCCAGCGCGCAAAAACCGGAGCAGGTGATCCGCGCAGAAGCGGAGTTTTATCGTCATGGTTACGCGGCGGTGCATCGTGGCATTCATACGCTGAGCGCTGAAGCGACGCAGCGGATGGAAGAGGTGCGTCAGAAAGCGGCAAACTTCCTTAATGCCCGTTCCGCTGAAGAACTGGTTTTCGTGCGCGGTACCACCGAAGGGATAAACCTGGTGGCCAACAGTTGGGGAAACGACAACGTCCGTGCAGGCGATAACATTGTGATCACCGCGATGGAGCACCACGCCAATATTGTGCCGTGGCAAATGCTTTGCGCCCGGACAGGCGCGGAACTGCGCGTGATCCCGCTCAATGTTGATGGCACATTGCAGATGGATATTGCACCAACGCTTTTCGACGAGCGCACCCGATTGCTGGCGGTGACCCAGGTGTCTAACGTCCTCGGCACAGAAAACCCCGTGGCGGCGCTTATCGCACTGGCGCATCAACACGGCGCGAAAGCACTGATTGATGGCGCGCAGGCGGTGATGCATCACCCGGTCGATGTGCAGGCGTTGGACTGCGATTTCTATGCCTTTTCGGGCCATAAACTGTATGGGCCGACGGGCATCGGCGTGCTGTATGTGAAAGAAGAAATACTGCAGGCGATGCCGCCGTGGGAAGGGGGCGGCTCAATGATTGCGACCGTCAGCCTGACGGAAGGCACGACCTGGGC
This sequence comes from Pseudocitrobacter faecalis, assembly GCA_003315335.1. GTDB lineage: Bacteria > Pseudomonadota > Gammaproteobacteria > Enterobacterales > Enterobacteriaceae > Pseudocitrobacter > Pseudocitrobacter faecalis. The sequence goes on along the minus strand of QNRL01000001.1, from coordinate 433,778 downwards.
GAAAGCGCCGTGGCGCTTCGAGGCCGGAACGCCGAATACGGGCGGTATTATTGGACTCGGCGCGGCGTTCGATTACCTCAACGCGCTGGGGCTTGAAGCGGTTGGCGAGTATGAACAAACGCTGATGCATTACGCGCTGGCGTCGCTTGCGGACGTGCCCGATCTCCATCTTTATGGCCCGGCGGACAGACTGGGCGTTATCGCCTTTAACCTCGGCACGCACCACGCCTATGACGTCGGCAGTTTCCTGGATAACTACGGCATTGCCGTGCGAACCGGACATCATTGTGCGATGCCGCTGATGGCATTTTATCAGGTGCCGGCAATGTGCCGGGCGTCACTGGCGATGTATAACACCTTTGAAGAGGTCGACCGTCTGGTGACGGGGCTGCGACGCATTCATCACTTATTGGGATAACAGGGAGGGATAATGGCTGCTTTACCGGATAAAGAGAAGCTGCTGCGTAATTTTGGCCGGTGCGCAAACTGGGAGGAGAAGTATCTCTACATTATTGAGCTGGGGCAGCGTCTTGCGCCCTTGACACCGGAGGCGCATAACCCGGAAAACAGTATTCAGGGCTGCCAGAGCCAGGTGTGGATTGTGGTTTCCCGTAATGCGGACGGTATTGTCGAGTTACAGGGCGACAGCGATGCGGCAATCGTGAAAGGATTGATTGCCGTGGTGTTTATTCTCTTCGATAAAATGACGCCGGAGGATATCCTCGCCTTTGACGTTCGCCCGTGGTTCAGCCAGATGGCGCTGACCCAACATCTCACGCCCTCGCGTTCGCAGGGGCTGGAAGCCATGATTCGCGCGATCCGCGCGCAAGTCGCTAACTTCAGCTAATATAATATAGACAGCTTTCATACAGTTACGCGAGGCAGGAAGCGCCTCGCTGGCCGTTCTGCTTTCTGGCGGTTTGTCAGTGAATGTGAATAAGGAATCCCATATGAAGCGCGCGTCTCTTATTACTCTTAGCATTTTGGCGGCTCTTGGTGCGGTACAAAGCGCCTGGGCTGTTGATTATCCGCTGCCTCCGGCCAACAGTCGCCTGATTGGCCAGAACCAAACCTATACGGTTCAGGAGAGCGATCGTAACTTACAGGCCATTGCGCGACGTTTTGATACGGCGGCGATGCTGCTTATTGAAGCCAATAACACCATGGCGCCGGTACCGAAACCGGGAACGGTCGTAACCATCCCATCGCAGATGCTGCTGCCGGATGCTCCGCGTGAAGGCATCATCGTCAACCTGGCTGAGCTACGGCTCTACTACTATCCACCGGGAGAAAATCAGGTTCAGGTTTATCCGATTGGTATCGGATTACAGGGGCTTGAAACGCCGGAGATGACCACACGCATCGGTCAGAAGATCCCCAATCCAACCTGGACGCCGCCAGCGGGCATTCGCGCGCGTTCTGCGGCGAAGGGGATCCATCTGCCTGCCGTAGTACCTGCCGGGCCGAATAACCCGCTGGGGCGCTATGCACTGCGTCTGGCATACGGTAACGGTGAATATCTGATTCACGGCACCAGTGCGCCGGACAGCGTGGGTCTGCGCGTGAGTTCAGGCTGCATCCGTATGAATGCGCCGGATATCAAAGCGCTGTTCAGTCAGGTTCGTAGCGGCACGCCGGTGCGCGTCATCAACGAGCCGGTGAAATATTCCGTTGAGCCGAATGGCATGCGTTACGTGGAAGTGCATCGTCCGCTATCGCAGAATCCGGAACAGGATACGCAGAATCTGAGCTTCACGCTCTCGTCTGACTTCACGCAGTTCTCACAGCATGCGGATGTACGCAAGGAGCAGCTTCAGAAGGCGTTGACGCGTCGGGCGGGGTATCCAGTCGCCGTGAGTGCTGAAAGTGGCACAGCGCGCGCGACAGAGCCGTCATTATCGATGCAGCGTGGTGATGCGGTGTCGGAGGGCGAAGTTTCGGGAACGATAACGCAGTAGCGATTGTTAAATCACAGGCAAAAAAAATGGCGCACAATGTGCGCCATTTTATTACCAGAACTCTTACTTACGGTAAGAGTGAGCCTGGTTGTCCAGACGCTGGTTAGCGCGAGCTGCGTCATCTTTAGCAGCCTGAACGTCGGAACGGATTGCGTTCACGTCGTTGCTCAGCTGGTCAACTTTAGCGTTCAGAGTCTGAACGTCAGAAGACAGCTGATCGATTTTAGCATTGCTGGAGCAACCTGCCAGCAGAGTAGAACCCAGGATTACCGCGCCCAGTACCAGTTTAGTACGATTCATTATAAATACCCTCTAGATTGAGTTAATCTCCATGTAGCGTTACAAGTATTACACAAACTTTTTTATCTTGAGAATATTTTTTTATCCGAAAACCCTTATTTTTGATCGTTCGCTCAAAGAAGCATCGACTTTCCCTCTGATGAAAGAAAAACTCTATGAAAACAGGGGAGTTCCATCGGATTCGTCTTAGATAATTTTAGTTTAAAGAGTAAAATCTGATTTGCTTTTTTATTGAGCGTGGTGATTAGACGTAATAAAAAAAGCGCCCCGAAGGGCGCTTTTTATTCGCATCTGAAATAGATCTGTAAATTATTACAGTACGTGTACGGATGCAGTATTGGTGGTTCCGCTTGGTACCAGTGCGCCAGAAACCATCACGACAACGTCGCCTTTCTGCGCCAGACCGCTTTCCAGAGCGACTTCTTTACCCAGACGATAGAAATCATCAGTAGAGGAGATTTCTTTCACCAGCTGCGGCACAACGCCTTTGCTCAGCACCAGCTGACGCGCGGTGGTTTCGTTGGTGGTCAGCGCCAGGATGGTGGCATCCGGGAAGTATTTACGCACTGCGCGAGCCGATTTACCGCCCTGGGTAGCAACCACGATCAGCGGCGCGTCCAGTTTCTCTGCAGTTTCAACCGCGCCACGGCAAACGGCTTCAGTGATGCGCAGTTTACGGCTATCGTTGTTGAACTCCAGACGGCTGGTCATCACGCGGTCAGTACGTTCGCAGATAGTCGCCATGATGGTCACAGCTTCCAGCGGGTATTTACCTTTCGCGGATTCGCCAGACAGCATTACGGCATCGGTGCCGTCCAGGATGGCGTTGGCAACGTCACCGGCTTCTGCGCGGGTAGGGCGTGGGTTTTTGATCATGGAATCGAGCATCTGGGTCGCAGTGATAACGACTTTACGTGCACGGATACATTTTTCGATGATCATTTTCTGCGCGAAGATAACTTCTTCAACCGGGATTTCAACGCCCATGTCGCCACGCGCAACCATGATGCCGTCAGACGCTTCGAGGATTTCGTCGAAGTTGTTCAGGCCTTCCTGGTTTTCAATTTTGGATATGATCTGGATCTTCTCGCCGCCGTGCGCTTTCAGGTGCTCACGGATTTCGACTACGTCAGAACGTTTACGGATGAAGGACGCCGCAACAAAGTCAACGCCTTGTTCGCAACCGAAGATCAGGTCTTGTTTGTCTTTTTCAGCCAGTGCTGGCAGCGCGATGGAAACGCCCGGCAGGTTAACGCCTTTGTTTTCACCCAGGTCGCCGTTGTTCAGCACCTTACAGATAACTTTGTTACCTTCGATAGCGGTAACTTCCATGCCGATCAGACCATCGTCAACCAGAACGGTATTGCCAACGGACAGGTCGGTGGTGAAACCTTCATAGGTGACAGCAACGATTTCGTTGTTACCGACAACAGATTTGTCAGTGGTGAAGGTGAAAGTCTGGCCTGCTTTCAGGGAGACGTCGTTGCCGCCTTCCAGTTTGATGGTGCGGATTTCCGGCCCTTTAGTATCCAGCAGGATAGCGGCTTTCTGGCCGGTTTTCTTCATCACGTTGCGCAGGTTCTGGATGCGCTGACCGTGTTCAGCATAGTCACCGTGGGAGAAGTTCAGACGCATTACGTTCATGCCCGCATCGAGCATTTTGCCTAACATCTCTTCGGATTCGGTTTTCGGACCGATGGTGCAAACAATTTTGGTCTTTTTCATGACAGTCTTAGTCTTTAAGTTGAGTAAGTTGAGAAGGATATGGGAATCTCGCTCCATAAGCGCACAGCCACGGAGTCAAACCTGTGTTACGAAACTTGCGACGCCACGCCATCATAAGGATAGGTGACATCAAAAAAGCGTGCAGAGGAAAGTGTGCTCGTAGGTCAGCAAACTGAAGGGTACGATAATTATGTTGGTTATTAATACAGTTCAATGAGCTGAAACCATTCAAGAAAGAATCGGCGCGTATTATACGGTGTAACAACACAAAAAGAAAATAAAAACAGCGTTTCAAAATCAGAAAGGTAAGGATTAACAAAATAAAAACCTTTCCAGTAAGGTATTATAACAACGCGGTAAGGTTTACTGATGAATTCCTCGCCGTAACAGGCCGTTTTGCGGCTCAAAAAGTCGTGAATTCATCAATTTGATTTATATTAAATTTGAATCAATAATATTTTGATTATTAATGGAAAACAGGGAGCGCGCGGAATGGGAAGTTTGAGTAAAGATGAGGTCCTGTACCAGGAGATGTGTCGAGTGGTCGGTAAAGTTGTGCTCGAAATGCGCGATTTGGGCCAGGAACCGAGACATATTGTGATTGCGGGCGTAGTGCGTACGGCGCTGGCCAATAGCAAGATTCAGCGTTCAGAACTGACGCGTGAAGCCATGGAAAAGGTGATTAAAGCACTGGCAGGGCAGTAACCCCGCCGGGCAATGTACTCAGGCAATCACAAAACGTAGCACCGCTTTAACGGCAATATCGCTGTGATGCGCAATTAACGCTTCATCATCAATTTCCGGCAACGGGCCATCCAGATACAGGCTATTAAAACTGTAAAAGTTGGAGACCTGATAAAAGCTGAAGCTGCTGATGAGGCGGTGCACATCGCGCGCTTCCACGCCGGGCTGAAAAATCGTTTGCTGCTGACCGCGCTGAAGAATATTCTCCAGCAGCGAAAGCGCGCTCTTATTCACCCGCTTAAAGTCATCGGACGATAATAGCCATTTCCCGCGCTGCATATTCTCCATACAGATAATCCGCATGTAATCGGCATGCGTGGCGTGATAACGCACGCTCCATTTCACCAGTTGCACCAGCGCCTCGACCGGTGGCACATTTTCCAGCCCCAGTTGCTGTTCCGTTTCACGTATACGCGCATAAACGTGCTGCAACACGGCCTGATAAAGCTGTTCCTTCGTTTTGAAGTAGTACACCACCATGCGCTTAGTGGTTTGTGCTTCCCCGGCAATTTGTTCCATACGCGCCCCGGCGAGCCCATGCTCGGCGAAAACGGCGATCGCGGCGGTAAAAATCCTCTCTTTCAGAGACTGTGCTTCATCGTGAGCAACGGCGGACATAGCAACTCCTGTTTTTTCTCAAGAACAAAAAATACACACAATGATCACAATTTAGCAACCGAATCTGGCGTAAATGAACCAAATGATTCATATTCGTTTCATCTTTTCATTCACACAGGGCGAAACCTATGCTGCGCTCCATTGCCACCGTTTCCATTTCCGGTACGCTGCCTGAAAAACTGAGCGCCATTGCGGCGGCGGGCTATCAGGGCGTTGAAATCTTTGAAAACGATCTGCTCTATTATACCGGTACGCCCACCGATATCCGAATGCTGGCCGACGATCTGGGCTTAAAAATTACCTTATTTCAGCCATTTCGTGACTTCGAAGGCGCAAGCCGCGAACAGTTTGCCGCCAATCTTGCACGAGCGAAACGTAAATTCGCGCTAATGCATGAGCTGGGGTGCGACACCATGTTGCTGTGCAGCAATGTCTCGCCGAACTGCTCGGCAGATTTTGACCGGCAGGTTGCCGATCTGCGGGCGCTGGCAACGCTGGCGGAGCAGGAGAATATCCATATTGGCTACGAAGCGCTGGCCTGGGGGACACACGTCAATCGCTGGTATCAGGCGTGGGAGCGCGTCAACGCAGTCAATAGCCCGGCGATGGGGATTGTGCTGGACAGTTTTCACGTGCTGTCGCTTGGGGATAATCTCACGCGCCTGAATGAGGTGCCGCTGGAGAAAATCACCTTCCTGCAACTGGCAGATGCCCCGCTAATGAAGATGGATGTGCTGGAGTGGAGCCGCCATTTTCGCTGCTTCCCCGGTCAGGGCGAGTTGCCGCTGATTGAATTCGCGACAGAACTGACGCGACGTGGCTATCGTGGCCCCTGGTCGCTGGAAATTTTTAACGACGGTTTTCGCGCCTCGCCCAACGGCGCGACGGCGAAAGATGGGTATCGCTCTCTGCTGTGGCTGGAGGAGCAAACCCGCATGGCGCTGAGTAAAAGCGATGCGGATCTGTTTGTCACCGAGCCATTGCCACAATGGCTCGGTATGGAGTTTATTGAGTTTACCGCCAGCGCCGCAGAGGCGAAAAAACTGGGCTCGATGCTGGCGGGAATGGGCTTTCGACAGACCGGAATGCACCGTTCTAAGCAGGTGGCGCTGTGGAGCAATGGCGATGCGCGGGTCATCATTAACTATCAACCGCACAGCTGGGCGGATCACTTCTATCAACGTCATGGCGTCTCTCTTTGCGCGATGGCGTTGCGCGTCAGCGATAGTACGGCGGTGATTGCCCGGGCACGTGCGTACGGCTACGCCACCTGGCAAGGGGAAGTCGGCCCGAATGAAAGCACCATTCCGGCTGTGTGCGCGCCGGACGGGAGCCTTATCTATCTGGTTGATGAGAAACAAAATATCTACACCCAGGACTTCACCCTGACGCCTGATGATAACCTTGAGGGTTTTACGGGGATCGATCATCTGGCGCTGGGTATGGAAGCCGACAGCCGTGATAACTGGGTGATGTTCTTCCGCTCGGTGTTTGGTTTTGAGCTTGAGCACGAACAAACCATGCCCGACCCGTACGGGCTGGTGCGCAGCCTGGCAGTGCAAAGCCCGCAGGGCAATATTCGTTTTGCACTCAATATTTCGCAAAGCCGTGCCACGCAGATTGCGCGCTCTGTTGCTTGTTATCAGGGCGCGGGCTTGCAGCACGCCGCTTTTTCCTGTCGCGATTTACCGGCGATGCCGCCGTTCTCCCCGGCCATTTCGCTGCCAGTTCCGGCGAATTATTACGAGGATCTGGTCGCGCGCTTTGGTCAGGCGGAAGGGATGGCAACCCTGCAACAGCAGCAAATTCTGTATGACCGCGATGCGCAGGGTGGTGAGTTTTTCCATCGCTATAGCTGGCCGTTCAGTGAAGGGCGCTTCTTTTTCGAATTGACCGAAAGGCGCGGTGGTTACGCCCAGTACGGGGCGGTAAATGCCGCCGTACGCCTTTCGGCGATGCAGTACCGTCAGATGCTTTAACTGTACCACCCGGTTCACTTCAGACGTAAGACCATAACAATAAACATTCATCTGCACTCTACAACGACAGGTAAGCCCTATGAACACATATAGCCATAATCGCGTGGCAACCGTTGCGGCGGTGGCGGCGGTTCCCCGCTCACGTCGGCGTATTGGTATTCTGACGCTGCTGGCCGCGGGTACTATGATCAATTATCTCGACAGAACGGTTTTAGGTATCGCCGCCCCACAACTGACGCAAGATCTGGGGATAGGCGCGGCAATGATGGGGATTGTTTTCTCTGCATTTGCCTGGACTTACGCGCTGGCGCAAATTCCCGGCGGGATGTTCCTCGACCGCTTTGGCAACAAAGTCACCTATTTACTGGCGCTGAGTTTCTGGTCGCTGTTTACCTTACTGCATGGTTTCGCGATTGGCCTGAAAACGCTGTTGCTGTGCCGTTTCGGCCTTGGGGTGAGTGAAGCGCCATGCTTCCCGGTCAACAGTCGGGTTGTCAGCGCCTGGTTCCCGCAGCAGGAGCGCGCGCGCGCCACGGCGGTGTATACGGTGGGGGAATACCTCGGGCTGGCCTGCTTCGCGCCATTACTGTTCTGGATAATGGATGGTTTTGGCTGGCGAACATTGTTTATTACCGTTGGCGTCTTTGGTCTGCTATTCGCGCTGGTGTGGTGGCGCTGTTATCGCGAACCGCACGAAGATAAACATCTGAGCGATCAGGAGCGAGATTACATCGCGGCAGGCGGCGGTATCACCACTGGAACGGAGAAAAAAACGCATTTCAGCTGGCCGCTGGTGCGCCAGTTGTTGAGCAAACGGCAAATTCTCGGGGCCAGTATTGGGCAATTTGCCGGCAACACGGTGCTGGTCTTCTTCCTGACCTGGTTCCCCACTTATCTGGCAACCGAGCGCCATATGCCGTGGCTGAAAGTGGGCTTCTTCGCCATTCTGCCGTTCCTGGCGGCGGCGGGCGGCGTGATGTTCGGCGGCTGGGTATCGGACAAAATTCTTAAAGCCACAGGCAGCGCCAACCTTGGCCGTAAGCTGCCGATCGTGGTGGGGCTGCTGATGGCAAGCTGCATCATCTCCGCTAACTGGCTGGAGAGCGACACGGCGGTGATCCTGGTGATGTCCTTCGCGTTCTTTGGGCAGGGAATGGTCGGGCTTGGCTGGACGCTTATCTCCGATATGGCGCCCAAAGGACTCGGTGGCCTCACCGGCGGGTTGTTTAACTTTTGCGCTAACTTCGCGGGTATCCTCACTCCGCTGGTGATTGGTTTTATCGTCGCCGCCTTTGGCAACTTCTTCTATGCGCTTATCTATATCGGCGGTGCCGCACTGCTCGGCGTGGTGGCATATCTCTTTATTCTTGGTGATGTAAAACGTATTGAACTGGATATTACGCAGGGAGAAACCGATGCAAATTAGTGGTCACACGCGGTTAATTGCCCATCTGGGTTATCCGACGGAAGGCTTCAAAGCACCGATGATCTACAACCCGTGGTTTGCGGATCAGCAGGTGGATGCCAGAGTGGTGCCGGTGGGCGTCACGCCTGAGGATTACGCGGCTTTCGTCCCGACACTGTTCAAAATGACCAATATTGCCGGAGCGCTGGTCACTATGCCGCACAAAGTGGCGACCTGTGCGCTCATGGCGCGTCTGAGCCCGACAGCGGCCATTGCCGGCGCATGCAATGCCATTCGTCGCGAGGCGGATGGCACGCTTACCGGAGAAATGTTCGACGGCGACGGTTTCGTACGTGGTATTCAACGCAAAGGCTTTCAAACCCGTGGGGCCCGCGCGCTGGTGGTTGGCAGCGGCGGAGTAGGCTCGGCGATTGCCGCCTCTTTAGCGGCGGCAGGCGTTACGGCGCTCAGCCTGTATGACAACCGCCCGGAAATGGCTGCGGCGCTCGCCACGCGTTTACAGGCGCATTACCCGCGGCTGAAAATCACCCTGATGGCGAACGATCCTACCGGACATCAGTTGGTGGTGAACGCGACGCCTTTAGGGATGAGCCCGGATGATCCGTTGCCGCTGCCCGCTGAATTGCTTACGCCGGAGATGTTCGTCGGTGAAGTGGTCATGAAGCAGGCCGTCACGCCACTGTTGGCGATGGCAAAAGCGCGCGGTTGTGCGACTCAGCAGGGCACGGATATGTTGTTTGAGATGATTCCCGCGTATCTCGATTTCTTCCATCTGCCCGTGGCAACGCCGGAACAGTTGCGCGCCCTGGCTCAAATCGATTAATGCTGCTTTTGCCTGATGCGCTGCGCTTATCAGACCAACGGGAATATCAGCCCTTGTAGGCCGGGCAAGCGCAGCGCCCCCGGCATTTTTACGGGCTGCACATTGCGCATAATCCCGCTAAAATATCCGTTTTCCCGCTGGATATTGCTATGCCATCCCCCTTAACGCTTTTCGCCGCAGGCAGCCTGCGTCGCGCATTTATTCCTCTGATTGAATGTTTTACCGCGCAAACCGCCATCCCGGTGAACCTGAATTTTGGTCCGGCCGGGCTGCTGCGTGAGCGTATCGAAGCGGGTGAGGCGTGCGATGTGTTTGCTTCGGCTAACGCGCAGCACCCACAAACGCTGGTTGCGCAGGGACTGGCGCGGGAAAGCCAGATCTTTGCCCGCAACACGCTAATTCTGACCGCGCGTCGCCATCTCAGGGGCGACGCATTAACACTTCTGCGCAATCCAGCCTTGCGGCTGGCGACCTCTACGCCAGGCTGTGACCCTTCCGGTGATTACACCTGGCAGCTGTTTGATAATCTTAACAACCTCGAACCCGGCCTCGGTGAACAACTGAAGTCCCGCGCTATGCAGCTGGTAGGTGGGCGCGACTCACTCTGCATTCCGTCAGGTGAAATCGCCAGTAAATGGTTGCTGCAACAGGAGCTGACCGATCTGTTTATCGGCTATGCGCACTATGCCGCCGCGTTAACGCACGACGACGCTCTGCGCGTGGTTTCGCTTCCGTTGACGCAGAATATTCGCTGTGATTACCACGTCGCACGGCTGGCGGAGAGTAAAAATGCGCAGACACTGTATGCCTTTATCCTTGCGGACGTTGGGCAACGTTATCTGCGCGACGCAGGTTTTTTAGCGGTGAATTGAAAACAGCGGCGCCAGAACCGGGCATGCGTAATCAATAAGCTGAATTTTACGCACCGGCAGGCCATACGCGCGTTGCAGGTTTTCTTCCTGAACGATGTCCGATGTTGCGCCTGCCAGCCACTCGCCGTTGGGCAACAGCAGCAACGTGTGGCTGGCGATTTGTAACGCATGAGTGGGATCGTGTGTGGTGAACACCACCGTGCGCGACAGACCATGAGCCAGGTTACTGATCAGCTGCAACACGGTTTGCTGATTGGCGAGATCCAGCGCCGAGCAGGGCTCATCGAGCAAAATATTCTGACTGGCGCTGACCAACGCGCGCGCAATCATCACCAACTGCTGCTGGCCGCCGGAAAGGGCGTGGAACAATGTATCGGCCAGATGCGTAATATTGAGCTGCGCCAGCGCCTGCGTCACCTGTTGCTCATCCTCCTGTTTGGGTTGCGCAAACAGGGCGATGTGACGCGCACGGCCCATCAGCACCACATCCCGCACCCGCCAGGCAAACGCCGGGCGAAAAGATTGCGGCACAATCCCCACGCCGCCGCGTACGTCTACGCTGCCAGAAATTGCCCGCAGCACGCCGGTCACCGTGTCGAGCAATGTGCTCTTCCCGCGCCCATTTGCCCCCAACACCGCCCAGATTTCACCGGGACGGCACTCGAGTGTCATCGGGGAAAACAACGGCTGCTGATGACCATATACCAATGCATTCAGAGAAAGTGACGCGGTCATGAGCGGGCTCCTCGGCGCGCGTTGCGCACCAGTAACAGGGTAAACAGCGGCGCGCCAATCAATGCGGTCAGAATGCCGATGGGGACCTCCGCCGCCGTCAGCGTGCGCGCCACGTCATCCACCACAATCATAAAGCTGGCACCCAGCCAGAACGCGGTTGGCAGCAGGCGACGGTGATCTGCACCCGCCAGCAAACGGGCCAGATGGGGAATCACCAATCCCACCCACGCAATACTGCCGCTTACCGCCACCTGTGCGGCAACCAGCAGAGCGCAGCACACCAGCACCCCGCGACGTAGCGGTGTGACGTTAACGCCCAACGTGCGCGCATCTTTATCGTCGAGGGTCAGTAAATTAATGCGCCAGCGCAGTTTAAACAGGACCGCAGCGGCCAGGGCGACCGGGAGCGCGAGCATCAGCGTTTTGTGCCAGTTTGCCGTCGCAAAGCTGCCAAGCAGCCAGAAAACGATGTTGGGCAGCGTCTCTTCCGTATCAGCGAGATACTGCATCAGGCTCACCAGCGCGGCAAAGAAACCGCTGAGAATGATCCCGGCCAGGATCAAAATCAGCGTGCTTTCTCGCCCCTGTAACGCAGCGATGAGATAGACCAGGCACAGCGCCAGCAGGCCAAAGAAGAACGTGGATCCCATCATCAGCGGGGCGCTAAACCCCAGCAAAATCGCCAGCGTTCCGCCAAAAGCGGAGCCGGAGGTAACGCCGATGATATGCGGATCGACCAGCGGATTCTGGAACACGCCCTGAAGCGTCGCACCGCACAACCCCAGCGCGCCGCCCGCCAGCAGCGCCATCAACATGCGCGGTAAGCGCACTGACCAGACTATCTGCTGCGCGATATCTGCAGACGCATTGGGATGAAACAGCTGCCAGAGCACATCGCGCAGGGGCAGAGGATACTGACCAAAGCAAAGGGACACCACGGCAAGAAAAAGGGTGAGCAGCATCAACCCACCCTGAAGCGCCAGCGGCTGACTACGGTTGAGCATGCGGCTGCCAGTCAGTGCGGTAGAAGTGTTGGTAATAATCCTGGGCCTGAGCATCGACATCGACGTTTTTGTAGCGCTCTGGATAGAGTTTCTTCGCCATCCATAATTCGCCAATCGCCAGCGCTTCCGGCATCGGGTAGCCCCAGGCTTTGGCGTATTCAGGCATCAGCCAGACGCGATGATTTTTCACGGCATCAATGGCCTGCCATTGTGGATCAGTGGTGATTTCTTTCACCACGTCCGGGTAGCGATCCTGCACGAAAATCACCTGCGGGTTCCATTGCAATACCTGCTCCAGCGACACCTGACGCGCACCTTTCACGGTCGCCGCTGCGACGTTCATCGCACCCGCATGCTGCATCATTAGCCCGGTATATTTTCCGGAGCCGTAGGTGTTGAGATCCGGGTTCGCCATATAAACGCGGACTTTTTTGTCTTCGGGAATATCCGCGACCGGTGCGTTGAATTTCTGGCGCGCGCTAAAGGTGTAGCGGATCAGCTCGTCTGCCTGTTTGTCGCGATTCACCACCGCGCCAATCAGGCGAATACCCTGTTTCAGCCCTTCGTTATAGGCGTGTTCTTCATCAGCCATCGTCGGGTTCATCTTGTTTTTTTCACCGGCGGCATCTTCACGCAGCGAAATCGCGACCACCGGGATCCCGGCGTTCTGAATCTGCTGAATCATCGCCGCAGGCGCATAGTTGGCGACGAATACTACCTGCGGGCGCAGCGCCAGCAGGCTTTCGATATTCACCTGCGTCAGGTCGCCGGGCATGGGCAAAGAGGAGAGTGCCGGCATAAAGCGTGCGAAATCGGGGCCCAACTGTTTTTTCCAACTGCTGAGTACGCCAACCACGTCTTTACTGGCGTCTAACTGCACCAGCAGATTGAGCGTCTGGTGTTGCAGTACTACCACACGGTTAACGGTATCGGGCAGGGTGACCTGACGGCCAAGCTGGTCGGTGAGCGTGCGATCCGCCTCGGCGGGTGAAACAACGGCAAACGTGGCGCAGAGCAGCGCGATGCCGGGAAGCAGACGTTTTATATTCAACATGAAGTGACTCTATGGGAAGGGAAATTTCGATGTGTATTTGAATATATAACGGTAGGAATTGCAAATGGTTATGGGGGAGATACCTATTAATTTCTGGGGGAGGGTGCGCGATGGGGCTCTCAGCCGTAGGGAGAGATCTGCAAATCCGGCACGATCGGTTCCCTCTCCCTGTGGGAGAGGGTTAGGGTGAGGGATGCTCGTAGATAATCTCCTGCTCCTCCATGCGCGCCTCAATCTGCTTCGCTACCCGCTGTAACGCACTCAAATGCTTCGCTGCCGCCTGTTCAATGGTCATCGCTTTGGCGATATACACCAGGTTCAGACAGCCCATTACCCGGCCCTGACTGCGTACCGGCACCGCGATCGAGGCGATTTTTTCCTCCTGCTGCCAGCCGCCAAAATTTTCCCCGTAGCCATTATGTCGTGTGCGTTCCAGAATTGATGCCAGCTTCTCGGGTTCGCGCGCCAGTTGATATTCCGGCTCCGGGCGGCCAGCCAGCATGTCGATAATCGGTTGGCGGTCGTGTTCCGCGGAAAACGCCAGCCAGGTAATACCCGACGCGGTCAGCAGCAGCGGTAGGCGGCGCCCCACCATGGCACGGTGAAAAGAGAGACGGCTAAAACGGTGCGTGGTTTCGCGTACCACCATTGCGTCAACGTCGAGCGTGGTTAAATCAGTCGGCCAAATGACCTCGCGCAATAATTCGCCAAGTAATGGCGTTGCAAGTGCAGAAATCCAATGTTCGTCACGAAATCCTTCACTCAACTGACGAACTTTCATCGTCAAACGGAAGCTGTCATCGGACAAACTACGGCGAACGTAGCCTTCATCCTGAAGTGTTTCCAGCAGTCGCCGCACGGTAGTGCGATGCAGGCCGCTAAACTCAGCCAGCGTCGCGGTTGACGCGCCTCCGTCAAATTTATTTAACAAGTTTAATAACATTAACCCTCGGGTTAATCCGCGTACCGTTTTGTATTCCGTCGCCTCGTTATTCTTCATATTTCCTGACAATTCTATAGCTAAAACAACGGTGTGCACAGAGTGCACATCCGGGCCTGTTTTTATTGTAGCCTAAATTACCGGACATATACTGAGCGCATTATAAAAAAATGTTTACATCAAATTAACAAATGGCGGCGCGGGCGTATCCGTACCGATCATTTGGTCCGAGAAGTGAGGTAATGACATGACAACGATAAATCCCGATATCCAGCCTGCCGTTCAGCAGTCCGCTCAGGTCGCCATTATTGGTGCGGGCCCGGTGGGCCTGATGATGGCGAACTACCTTGGGCAGATGGGCGTCGAGGTACTGGTGGTTGAGAAGCTCGACAAACTGATCGACTACCCGCGCGCCATCGGTATTGACGATGAAGCGCTGCGCACCATGCAGTCGGTCGGCCTGGTGGAGAAAGTGTTGCCCCATACCACGCCGTGGCATGCGATGCGTTTTCTGACTCCAAAAGGTCGCTGCTTTGCTGATATTCAACCGATGACCGATGAGTTTGGCTGGTCGCGGCGAAACGCCTTTATTCAGCCGCAGGTCGATGCGGTGATGTATGAAGGGCTGGCGCGTTTCCCGAACGTGCGGGTACTTTTCTCACGCGAGCTGGAAGCGTTTAGTCAAAATGGTGACAGTGTCACAATTAATCTGCAAGGCCCGGAAGGGCAGCGCGAAACGGTGAAAGCCGACTGGCTGGTGGCCTGCGATGGTGGGGCGAGCGTGGTGCGTCGTACGCTCAATGTGCCGTTTGAAGGCAAAACCGCACCGAATAAATGGATTGTGATAGATATCGCCAACGATCCTCTGGCGACGCCACACATTTACCTGTGCTGCGACCCGGTGCGCCCTTATGTTTCCGCTGCGTTGCCGCATGGCGTGCGCCGCTTCGAGTTCATGGTGATGCCGGGCGAAACCGAAGAACAACTGAGCGAGCCGCACAACATGCGTCAGTTGTTGCGCAAAGTGCTGCCGAATCCCGATCACGTTGAACTGATTCGCCAGCGCGTTTACACCCACAACGCGCGCATTGCCGAACGTTTCCGTGTTGATCGTATTCTGTTGGCGGGCGATGCCGCGCACATCATGCCGGTCTGGCAGGGGCAGGGTTATAACAGCGGGATGCGCGACGCCTTCAACCTCGCCTGGAAACTGGCGCTGGTGGTGAACGGGAAAGCGGGTGAGCGTCTGCTGGATACCTACCAGCAGGAGCGTCGTGACCATGCCAAAGCGATGATTGATTTATCCGTTACCGCCGGAAATGTCCTCGCCCCGGCAAAACGCTGGCATGGCAACGTGCGTGATGGCATCTCGTGGTTGTTGAACTATATCCCGCCGGTAAAACGTTATTTCCTCGAAATGCGCTTTAAACCGATGCCGCAGTACCGCGAAGGCGCGCTGGTGATGGACGCCAGCGCCAAAAACTCCCCGGTCGGCAAGATGTTTATTCAGCCGAAAGTGACCCGAGAGAACGGCGAGGTGACGCTGCTGGATGACGTGATTGGCGCAAAATTCGCCATTATCGGCTGGGGCTGCAACCCGCTGTGGGGCATGAGCGAGCAGCAAATTGCCCGCTGGCGCGCGCTGGGTACGCAATTCATTCAGATCGTGCCAGACGTACAGATTCGAACCCCACAGGACAACGTCGAGGGCGTGATTCGCCTCGGTGATACGCAAAACCGCCTGAAAACATGGTTTGCGGCGCAGGATGCGTCGGTGGCGGTCATTCGCCCGGACCGCTTTGTCGCCGCGCTGGCAATTCCGCAAACGCTGGGTAACCAACTAAACCTGCTTGCCAGCGTCATGGCGTTGCAAGCCGTTTCATCCTCCGCTCCTGTTGAAAAGGTGGCCTGATATGAACGCATATCTGCATTGTCTCTCCCACACGCCGCTGGTCGGCTATGTCGACCCGGCCCAGGCGGTACTGGATGAAGTGGATGGCGTGATTGCTGCAGCGCGCAAACGCATTGCGGCTTTTGACCCGGAACTGGTGGTGCTCTTTGCGCCCGATCACTACAACGGCTTCTTCTACGACGTGATGCCGCCGTTCTGCCTGGGCGTTGGCGCGACGGCGATTGGCGATTTCTCCAGCGCTGCGGGTGAACTGCCGGTGCCGACGGATATCGCAGAGGCCTGCGCACACTACACCATGAAAAACGGCATCGACCTGGCGGTTTCCTACTGTATGCAGGTTGACCACGGTTTTGCCCAGCCGCTGGAGTTTCTGTTAGGCGGGCTGGATTCACGCCCGGTGCTGCCCATCTTCATTAACGGTGTCGCCACGCCGCTGCCCGGTTTCCAGCGTACCCGCATGATGGGGGAAGTGATTGGCCGTTTCCTCACAACCCTCAACAAGCGCGTCCTGATTCTGGGGTCTGGCGGGTTATCGCATCAGCCGCCGGTGCCGGAGCTGGCGAAGGTAGACGCCCACATGCGCGATCGTCTGCTGGGCAGCGGTAAGCATCTGCCGCCGGACGAGCGTGAGCTGCGTCAGCGCCGCGTCATCGAAGCCGCCGAGAAGTTTATTGAAGACCAGAAAAGCCTGCATCCGCTCAACCCGGTCTGGGATAACCAGTTTATGACGCTGCTTGAACAGAAGCGTCTGGGCGAGCTGGATGCCGTCAGTAATGAAGAACTTTCGGCCATTGCCGGGAAATCTACCCACGAAATTAAGACCTGGGTTGCCGCGTTCGCTGCGCTGTCGGCCTTTGGCGACTATCGCACCGAGGGGCGTTACTACCGCCCAATCCCTGAATGGATTGCCGGTTTTGGTTCCCTCAGCGCCCGTTCACAGAATTAAAGCAGGAGAAAAACAATGACCTATCAACCGCAAACTGAAGCCGCAACCAGCCGTTTCCTGACCGTTGAAGAGGGCGGCCAGACGCTGCGCATCCATTTTAACGATTGTGGGCAGGGCGATGAAACCGTCGTCATGCTGCACGGCTCAGGCCCCGGTGCAACCGGCTGGGCGAACTTTAGCCGTAACATCGACCCGCTGGTGGAAGCCGGTTACCGCGTTATCCTGCTCGACTGTCCGGGCTGGGGGAAGAGTGACACCATCATTAATAGCGGTTCCCGTTCCGACCTCAACGCGCGCATTCTGAAAAGCGTGGTTGATCAGTTGGATATCCAGAAGGTGCATCTGCTGGGTAACTCCATGGGCGGGCACAGTGCGGTGGCGTTTACCTTAACCTGGCCGGAACGCGTCGGCAAACTGGTACTGATGGGCGGCGGTACGGGCGGAATGAGCCTGTTCACCCCGATGCCGACGGAAGGTATTAAGCTGCTGAATGGCCTGTATCGTGAACCCAATATCGATAACCTGAAGAAGATGATGAACATCTTCGTCTACGACCCAAGCGATCTGACCGAGGCGCTGTTTGAAGCGCGTCTCAATAATATGCTGGCGCGTCGCGATCACCTGGAAAACTTCATTAAGAGCCTGGAAGCCAACCCGAAACAGTTCCCGGACTTTAGCCCGCGGCTGGCTGAAATTAAAGCCCCGACGCTGATTGTCTGGGGCCGCAACGACCGCTTTGTCCCAATGGATGCGGGCCTGCGTCTGCTTTCCGGCATCAATGGTTCTGAGCTGCACATCTACCGCGACTGCGGTCACTGGGCCCAGTGGGAACATGCCGAATCCTTCAACCAGCTGGTGCTGGATTACCTCAAACGCGCATAAGGAGCCGTGATGTCTGTACAAACACTGGAACATCTGGCCGCCGCTCTACGCGAGGCCGAACAAACCGGACAGGCGATTGCGCCGTTACGCGACATTATCGGCCCTGATAATGCCGAAGCCGCCTATGCCATCCAGGCTCTCAATGTGGAAAACGCGGTGGCGAAAGGCCGTCGCGTGGTCGGGCGCAAAATTGGCCTGACCCATCCGAAAGTGCAACAGCAACTGGGCGTTGATCAACCGGATTTTGGCACGCTGTTTGCCGATATGTGTTACGGCGACAACGACACGATCCCTTTTGATCGCGTGATGCAGCCAAAAATTGAAGCGGAAATTGCGCTGGTGCTGAACCGCGATTTGCCAAACGCCGATACCACCTTTGATGAGCTATACAGCGCTATCGAATGGGTGCTACCCGCGCTGGAGGTGGTGGGCAGCCGCGTGCGCGACTGGTCAATTAAGTTTGTCGATACGGTGGCGGACAATGCCTCCTGCGGCGTGTACGTCATCGGTAGCCCGGCGATGCGCCCGGCAGGCTTAGACCTGAAAAACTGCGCCATGCGCATGACGCGTAATAACGAAGAGGTGTCCAGCGGGCGCGGCAGTGAATGTCTGGGGCATCCGCTTAACGCCGCCGTCTGGCTGGCGCGCAAGATGGCGAGCCTTGGCGAACCGCTGCGTGCGGGTGACATCGTGCTGACCGGCGCGCTGGGCCCGATGGTCGCCATCAATCCAGGCGATCGTTTTGAGGCGCGTATTGAAGGTATTGGTTCTGTGGCAGCCACGTTCTCTGCCGCACAAGAAGGAAGTCAGTCATGAGTAAGATAAAAGTCGCCATCATCGGTTCAGGCAATATCGGCACCGACCTGATGATCAAAATTCTGCGCAACGGCAAACACCTGGAAATGGCGGTGATGGTCGGAATCGACCCGGAATCCGACGGTCTGGCGCGCGCGCGTCGTATGGGCGTCGCCACCACCCATGAAGGCGTCAACGGCCTGATGGCGATGCCGGAATTTGCCGACATTGATATCGTCTTTGACGCCACCAGCGCCGGGGCACACGTGAAAAACGATGCCGCGCTGCGGGCGAAGAAACCCAATATTCGCCTGATTGACCTGACGCCTGCGGCAATTGGCCCGTACTGCGTGCCGGTGGTGAATCTCGATAAAAACCTCAGCCAGGGTAACGTCAACATGGTGACCTGCGGTGGTCAGGCGACTATCCCAATGGTGGCGGCGGTTTCCCGCGTGGCGAAGGTTCATTACGCGGAAATTATCGCCTCAATTTCCAGTAAATCTGCCGGGCCGGGCACACGCGCCAATATCGACGAATTTACCGAAACCACCTCGCAGGCCATTGAAGTGGTGGGCGGCGCGGCGAAAGGCAAAGCCATCATTATTCTCAACCCGGCAGAGCCGCCGGTGATGATGCGTGACACCGTGTATGTGCTGAGTGAGGACGCCTCGCAAATCGAAATTGAAGCGTCAATTGAAGAGATGGCCGCGGCCGTGCAGGCGTATGTACCGGGCTATCGCCTGAAGCAGAAGGTGCAGTTTGAAATGATTCCGCAGGATAAACCGGTGATCATTCCGGGAATTGGGCAGTTCTCCGGGCTGAAAACGGCGGTGTATCTGGAAGTCGAAGGCGCGGCGCACTATCTGCCGGCCTACGCCGGAAACCTCGATATCATGACCTCAGCGGCGATGTCGACGGCGGAAAAAATGGCGCAAACCATGGTGAAAGCAGCAGGAGAAGTCGCATGAACGGTAAAAAACTCTATATCTCCGACGTCACTCTGCGTGACGGCATGCACGCCATTCGCCACCAGTATTCCTTAGACAATGTGCGCCAAATTGCCAAAGCGCTGGATGATGCGCGCGTGGATTCTATCGAAGTGGCGCACGGCGATGGTTTACAGGGTTCGAGCTTTAACTACGGTTTCGGCGCGCACAGCGACATCGAATGGATTGAAGCGGCCGCCGATACGGTGAAGCACGCCAAAATCGCCACCCTGCTGATTCCTGGCATCGGCACGCTGCATGATCTGAAAGCCGCTTATCAGGCTGGCGCACGCGTAGTACGTGTGGCGACGCACTGCACCGAAGCCGATGTCTCCGCACAGCATATCGCCTTCGCGCGTGAACTGGGTATGGACACCGTTGGCTTCCTGATGATGAGCCATATGACTACACCGGAAAATCTGGCGAAACAGGCGAAGCTGATGGAAGGCTACGGCGCTACCTGCATTTATGTGGTTGATTCCGGCGGCGCGATGAACATGAACGACATTCGCGACCGCTTCCGTGCGCTGAAAGCGGTGCTCAAGCCGGAAACACAAACCGGGATGCACGCACACCACAACCTGAGCCTTGGCGTAGCGAACTCTATCGTAGCGGTGGAAGAGGGCTGTGATCGTATTGACGCAAGTTTGGCAGGAATGGGCGCAGGGGCAGGGAATGCGCCGCTGGAAGTTTTTATTGCCGCGGCGGATAAGCTCGGTTGGGATCACGGCACGGATCTGTATGCGCTGATGGCGGCGGCAGACGATCTGGTGCGTCCGTTGCAGGATCGCCCGGTGCGCGTTGACCGTGAAACGCTGGCGCTCGGTTACGCCGGGGTGTACTCCAGCTTCCTGCGTCACAGCGAAGTGGCGGCGCAGCGCTACGGCCTCAGCGCGGTGGATATTCTGGTTGAGCTCGGTAAACGTCGAATGGTTGGCGGCCAGGAAGACATGATCGTCGATGTGGCGCTCGACCTGAAAGCCAAAGCGTAAAACATAACAAGAAAGCTTCGCCCGCCCGGCATGATGCCTGGCGGGCGCGTTTGCAAGGAAAAAATGCGCGGCTGGCAACGTATCAGCCGCCTTTCACCTGTCACCCTCGCAAAGGTAACGCTATGTCGAACATCGCCTCTACACCTGCAACATCACGCCTGATACTGACCATCGGGCTCTGTTTTCTGGTCGCCCTGATGGAAGGGCTGGATTTACAGGCGGCAGGCATTGCCGCTGTTGGTATCGCCCAGGCTTTTGCGCTCGATAAAATGCAGATGGGCTGGATTTTTAGCGCCGGGATACTGGGTCTGCTGCCCGGCGCGCTGGTCGGTGGAATGCTTGCCGACCGCTATGGTCGTAAACGCATTCTGCTGGGATCCGTCATGCTGTTTGGTCTCTTTTCGATAGCCACCGCGCTGGCGTGGAGTTTTCCGTCGCTGGTCTTTGCGCGTCTGATGACCGGTGTGGGGCTGGGCGCGGCGCTACCTAATCTGATAGCCCTGACCTCTGAAGCGGCAGGCCCTCGTTTTCGCGGCACGGCGGTGAGCCTGATGTACTGTGGCGTGCCGATTGGTGCGGCGCTGGCGGCAGCGCTGGGGTTTAGCGGCCTGGCGCAGGCGTGGCAAACCGTATTCTGGGTGGGCGGTGTGGTGCCGCTGCTGCTGGTGCCGTTGCTGATGCGCTGGCTGCCCGAATCGCAGGCGTTTACCCATCAACAGGCATCGTCGCCCGCACCACTTCGCGCGTTACTCGCGCCGGGGACGGCCTCCTCCACGTTACTGCTGTGGCTCTGCTACTTCTTCACCTTGCTCGTGGTGTATATGCTGATCAACTGGCTGCCAATGCTGCTGGTTGACCAGGGCTTTAGCGGCTCGCAGGCGGCGGGGGTAATGTTCTCCCTACAAATGGGTGCCGCGGTGGGCACGCTTATCCTCGGCGCATTGATGGATAAACTGAGCCCAATGCGCATGTCGCTGCTGATTTACAGCGGCATGCTGGCCTCGCTGCTGGCGCTCGGTTCGGCGGAATCGCTGAGCACGATGCTGCTTTCCGGATTTGTCGCCGGGTTATTTGCCACGGGGGGACAGAGCGTACTGTATGCGCTGGCGCCGCTCTTTTATCGCACCGAAATCCGCGCCACAGGTGTTGGCACGGCGGTCGCGATTGGCCGTCTGGGGGCGATGAGCGGCCCGCTGCTGGCCGGAAAAATGCTGGCGCTGGGTACCGGCACGGTAGGCGTGATGGCCGCCTCCGCGCCGGGGATCGTTTTGGCTGGTGTAGCGGTTTTCTGGTTAATGAATCGACAGAAGCAGGCATCCACCGCGATTGAAGCGTCTTAAGCGTAATTTTACCGGGCGGTGCAAGGCTGCCCGGCCTATCAATTCCCCTCTGTTTTGACCTTCTTGCCGGGGTTTTTCCGAGTTAATACAATAAAAAACGTAATCAGGTTGAAAGAGAAGGAGTAAGTCGCTCATACTCTTACCCAGTCTCCCGTGCATCAGAAAACCCTGAAGATCAATAACAGGAATTCGCACGGTCGCATAATTAAGGAATCCCTCATGGCAGAAGAAACTATTTTCAGCAAAATTATTCGTCGCGAAATCCCGTCGGATATCGTTTATCAGGATGAGCTGGTTACCGCGTTCCGCGATATCTCCCCACAGGCGCCGACTCACGTTCTGATCGTGCCTAACATCCTGATTGCCACGACCAATGACGTGGCGCCTGAACACGAACAGGTGCTGGGTCGTATGGTGACCGTGGCGGCAAAAATTGCCCGCGACGAAGGTATTGCTGATGATGGCTATCGTCTGATCATGAACTGCAACCGCCACGGCGGGCAGGAAGTCTTCCATATTCATATGCATCTGCTGGGCGGTCGTCCGCTTGGGCCGATGCTGGCACATAAAGGTTAAGTGATGAAAGCAGGCTTTTCAGCCGCGCTACTGGCCGCATTTTTGCTGGCCGGTTGTGGCTCGCATCCGGAAATTCCGGTAGGCGATCAGCAAACGCTGGTGATGGAATCGAATGTCCTGGCAGCCGGGATCAGTGCGGAAAAGCCTGAGCTGACGCGGTCGGAAATTCAGGCGACCGCCAGCGCGAAACTGTTCAATGAACGGCGTGAACCTGTCACCCTTCATTATCGTTTTTACTGGTATGAAGCCAGAGGACTGGAAATGCACCCGCTTGAAGCGCCACGTACCGTCACCATCCCGGCTATGGGATCGGTCACGCTGTACGGCAGCGCCAGCAGCCTGGGCGCACATAAAGTCCGACTTTATCTTTATTTGTAAGGGGTAAAACGGAATGACTACATTGCGTCGCTATGCGCTAATCTCGGCACTGGCTGTCCTGCTCTCCGGGTGCGTGGTGAAACAAGAACAACCCGCACCGGTGGAAGAGGCGAAGCCAACACCACAACAGCCTGTCGAACCGCAGCAGCCGGTACCGACGGTGCCTTCTGTTCCGACGATCCCACAGCAGCCAGGCCCCATTGAGCATCAGGATCAACAGCCTACGCAGCCTGCGCCACGCGTTCGTCACTATGACTGGAATGGCGCGGTGCAGCCGATGGCAGGCAAAATGTTGCAGGCCAGCGGCGTGAACGCGGGCAGTATTCTGCTGGTCGATAGCGTGAATAACCGTACCAACGGCACGCTGAACGCGGCTGAAGCGACAACGGCGCTGCGTAACGCACTGACCGGCAACGGTAAATTCACCCTGGTTTCCGCGCAGCAGCTGGCTGTTGCTAAACAGCAGCTTGGCCTGTCACCGCAGGATAGCCTCGGTTCGCGCAGCAAAGCGATGGGGATTGCCCGCAATGTTGGCGCACAGTATGTGCTGTACAGTAACGCCACCGGCAACGTGAATTCCCCGGTACTGAAAATGCAGCTGATGCTGGTACAGACGGGCGAGATTATCTGGTCAGGTAGCGGTGCCGTCACTCAGCAATAAACTCACGCGTGACGCGGTTCTGTCACGCTATTTCCCTCAGTATCATCTTGTCGCCAGCCCTGATTACGCGGGGCTGAGCGGCAGTAGCTGCATCATCGCCTGCGGTGAGCAGCAGCGGGTTTTGCGTCAGCACCACACGGCGCAGGCCCGCGAATTTCACTTTCTGCGTCAATATCACGCGCTCACGCGTTTACCCTCCACGCTCGCCCCGAAGCCGGTTTTTTATACCGCTGGCTGGATGGCCGTTGAATTTTTCAGCGGAGAGGTGAAAAGCGTGCTGCCACCCCCTCGCCAACTGGCGTCTCTCCTGTATCATCTGCATCAGCAGCCACGTTTCGGCTGGCGCGTAACGGTGCAGCCGTTGCTGGAACGCTACTGGCAGCAGTGCCACCCTGCGCGACGCACGCCGTTCTGGCTGCGGACGTTACATCGCCTGCAAAAGCAGCGAGAGCCGCAGCCGCTGCGCCTCTCGCCATTGCATATGGATGTTCACGCGGGCAACATTGTGCATACGTCTGCCGGGTTGCGGCTGATTGACTGGGAGTATGCCGGGGACGGCGATATCGCACTGGAGCTGGCGTCGGTGTGGATGGAGGACGAGCGTCAACGCCGTGACTACAGCGATGTGTACGCGACGCTGGCGAGCATTGCGCCAGACGCGCTGTGGCAACAGATTTTACGCTGGCGGCCCTGGGTGTTAATGCTCATGGCGGGCTGGTACGAGTGTCGCTGGCGGCAAACCGGCGATCGACAATTTATCACGCTGGCAGATGAAATTTGGTGTCAGTTAAAGGAACAACGAAAAGAGAGGTCAGTGTGGGTCCGGTAATGTTGGATGTGGAAGGCTACGAACTGGATGCGGAAGAGCGCGAGATTCTGGCGCATCCGCTGGTAGGCGGCCTGATTTTATTTACCCGTAACTATCATGATCCGGCGCAGCTGCGTGAACTGGTGCGCCAGATCCGTGAAGCATCGCGTAATCACCTGGTGGTGGCGGTCGATCAGGAAGGCGGTCGCGTGCAGCGTTTCCGCGAAGGATTTACCCGCCTGCCTGCCGCACAATCTTTTGCCGCCGTGCTCGGCGAGGAAGAGGGCGGACGGCTGGCCGTTGAGGCCGGTTGGTTGATGGCCAGCGAAATGATCGCCATGGATATCGATATCAGCTTTGCGCCGGTGCTGGACGTTGGGCATATCAGCGCCGCGATTGGCGAACGCTCCTATCATGCGGATCCGCAAAAAGCGCTGGTGATGGCGCGTCACTTTATCGACGGTATGCACAGCGCCGGGATGAAAACCACCGGCAAACACTTCCCGGGTCACGGGGCGGTCACCGCCGATTCCCATAAAGAGACGCCGCGCGATCCGCGTCGCGAAGCCGACATTCGCGCCAAAGATATGGCGGTGTTCCAGACGCTAATTACGGAAAACAAACTCGATGCCATTATGCCTGCACACGTCATCTACAGCGACGTTGACCCGCGCCCGGCAAGCGGCTCGCCGCACTGGCTGAAAACCGTGTTGCGCGGTGAGCTAGGTTTCGATGGCGTGATTTTCTCTGATGATTTGTCGATGGAAGGCGCGGCGATTATGGGCAGCTATGCCGAACGCGGTCAGGCATCGCTGGATGCGGGTTGCGATATGATCCTGGTCTGCAATAATCGTAAAGGCGCGGTCAGCGTTCTTGATAACCTGTCGCCGATCAATGCCGAGCGTGTTACGAAATTGTATCATAAAGGTTCATTTACACGTCAGGCGTTAAGGGACTCCGACCGCTGGAAGACTGTCAGTGCGCAACTGGAACAGCTCCATGAACGCTGGCAGGACGTGAAGGCAGGCCATTAACCCTCCCGACAAGGGAGTTGTGGTGAGGATCAAATGATTATTTATTTGCACGGTTTTGACTCGAACAGCCCAGGCAACCATGAAAAAGTGTTGCAGCTCCAGTTTATCGATCCGGATGTTCGGTTGATTAGCTACAGTACGCTGCATCCAAAACATGATATGCAGCATTTGCTGAAAGAAGTGGACAAAATGTTGCAGCTCAACGTCGACGATCGCCCGCTGATTTGCGGTGTGGGGCTCGGCGGCTACTGGGCGGAACGCATCGGCTTTTTATGCGACGTACGTCAGGTGATCTTCAACCCGAACCTGTTCCCGAATGAGAACATGGACAGGAAGATTGACCGCCCGGAAGAGTATCTCGATATTGCCACCAAGTGTGTGAACAACTTCCGCGAGAAAAACCGCGACCGTTGCCTGGCCATCCTTTCCCGTAAGGATGAGGCGCTCGACAGCCAGCGCTCGGCGCAGGAACTGCATCACTTTTATGAAATTATCTGGGATGACGTTCAGGGTCATAAATTCAAAAACATCTCGCCACATCTGCAGCGTATTAAAGCTTTTAAAACCTTAGGGTGAAACCGTTTTCCACGCCCCGTTCTGGGGCGTGAAATGTTAAATTTCTCTCCTTTTTCACTTCCATCACCCACCAAAAATCCCACTAAACGCTAAAGTTGTTTAACTTCTGCGCGGTAAAACTTGATACACATCAAATTTGGTATGACCAATGCACCGTTCATGTTATTCTTCTTGCTGCTGAATGGTTTCGGGATAGTAACTTGTTGTTAGATAAGAGCTATTTTAATAACTTTTAATTAACAATTGGTTAATAATTTTTAAGGGGGTCACGTGACTACACCAATCAAAAGAATCGTTATTGTGGGTGGTGGCGCTGGCGGCCTGGAACTGGCTACTCAACTGGGTAGAAAGCTTGGCCGGAGCAAAAAAGCGAAAATTACGCTGGTGGACCGCAACCACAGTCATCTGTGGAAGCCGCTGCTGCATGAAGTGGCAACCGGCTCTCTGGATGAAGGCGTAGATGCGCTGAGCTACCTGGCGCACGCGCGTAACCATCACTTCCAGTTCCAGTTGGGTTCCGTGATGGACATCAACCGCGAAGCGAAAACCATTACTATCGCTGAACTGCGTGATGAGAAGGGCGACCTGCTGGTGCCGGAACGTAAGCTGGCTTACGACACACTGGTAATGGCGCTGGGCAGTACCTCCAACGACTTCAACACGCCGGGCGTGAAAGAGCACTGCATCTTCCTCGATAACCCGCATCAGGCGCGTCGTTTCCACCAGGAGATGCTGAACCTGTTCCTGAAATATTCAGCGAACCTCGGCGCGAACGGTAAAGTCAACATCGCCATCGTGGGCGGTGGGGCGACCGGCGTTGAGCTGTCAGCCGAATTGCACAACGCGGTGAAACAGCTGCACAGCTACGGCTACAAAGGCCTGACCAACGACGCGCTGAACGTCACGCTGGTGGAAGCGGGCGAACGTATTCTGCCTGCGCTGCCGCCGCGTATTTCCGGCGCTGCTCATAACGAGCTGACCAAAATGGGCGTACGCGTCCTGACGCAGACCATGGTCACCAGCGCCGATGAAGGCGGCCTGCACACCAAAGACGGCGAATATATTCAGGCCGACCTGATGGTGTGGGCGGCGGGCATCAAAGCGCCAGACTTTATGAAAGAGATTGGCGGTCTGGAAACCAACCGAATCAACCAACTGGTGGTTGAACCGACGTTGCAGACTACACGTGATGCGGACATCTTCGCCATTGGCGACTGTGCGTCCTGCGCCCGTCCGGAAGGCGGGTTTGTGCCGCCGCGTGCTCAGGCTGCGCACCAGATGGCAACCTGCGCACTGAACAATATTCTGGCGCAGATGAAGGGCAAAGAGCTGAAACCGTACACTTATAAAGATCACGGTTCGCTAGTTTCACTTTCGAACTACTCGACGGTCGGCAGCCTGATGGGCAACCTGATGCGCGGCTCGATGATGGTTGAAGGGCGCATCGCGCGTATGGTGTATATCTCGCTATACCGTATGCACCAGATTGCCCTGCACGGCTACATCAAAACCGGCCTGATGATGCTGGTCGGCAGTATCAACCGCGTGATCCGCCCGCGCCTGAAACTGCACTAATGTCACATCCCGGCCCGACGTTCTGTCGGGCCATTTTCAGCAGATTGTTCGCTGACTAACGGAAATTACCGCTAAGACTCCTCTGATTCATGCGGGTTTGTGGTTTTATCTCGCACTTTTCATCCGCTTTCTGATTTGCTAACCCTCTCACCAAGTTGCAGAATTGTTACTATCAGCAACAAAGGAGGATTTCCCGTGAATAAATCGATGTTGGCGGGTATAGGGATTGGCGTCGCAGCTGCGCTTGGCGTGGCGGCAGTCGCCAGCCTGAACGTGTTTGACCGCGGCCCGCAATATGCGCAGGTGATTTCGGCTAAACCTATCAAAGAAACCATCAAAACTCCGCGTGAGGAGTGCCGCAATGTGGCGGTTACCCATCGCCGCCCGGTACAGGATGAAAACCGGATTACCGGTTCCGTGCTCGGCGCTGTCGCGGGTGGCGTGATTGGTCACCAGTTTGGCGGCGGACGCGGGAAAGACGTCGCCACGGTGGTAGGGGCATTAGGTGGCGGCTACGCCGGGAATCAGATCCAGGGCTCGATGCAGGATAATGACACCTACACCAGCACCCAGAAACGCTGCAAAACCGTGTATGACAAATCCGAGAAAATGCTTGGGTATGACGTGACGTATAAAATTGGCGACCAGCAGGGCAAAATCCGGATGGATAAAGATCCGGGAACGCAAATTCCGCTGGATAATAATGGCCAATTAATTCTGACTAACAAAACGTAAAAATAGCGTTACTGTTGTTTTAGCCCCTCATTCGCTCAGGCTGAGGGGCTTTTTTTTGCCTCTCTTCGCCGTCTTTATGAAATCCGAATTACATATTCGATCGGATCGAATCGCTTTAAACAGTATGGCCTTTACGTAAACTGCATGAGTGCAGAAGCGCACTGAAGCGCTTCAGGGTGCGGCGGTAGCATCTCGCATTTTTCTCGTTTACAAGGAGGTTGCGATGTCAACCGGATTACGTTTCACACTGGAAGTGGACGGCCTGCCGCCGGACGCATTTGTGGTGATTTCCTTTCACCTGAGCCAGTCATTATCCACGCTATTCTCCCTCGACCTTTCACTCGTCAGCCAGAAATTCCTCACTCTCGATTTTCCGCAGATCCTCGACAAAATGGCATACCTGACGATATGGCAGGGCGATGACGTCCAGCGCCGGGTGAAAGGTGTGGTGACCTGGTTTGAACTGGGGGAGAACGACAAAAACCAGATGCTGTACAGCATGAAGGTATGCCCGCCGCTGTGGCGTGCAGGGCTGCGCCAGAACTTTCGTATCTTCCAGAATGAGGGCATCGAAAGCATCCTCGGCACGATATTGCAGGAAAACGGAGTGACCGAGTGGAGTCCGCTGTTCAGCGAGCCGCATCCTTCCCGTGAGTTTTGTGTCCAGTATGGTGAAACTGATTACGATTTCTTGTGCCGGATGGCGGCGGAGGAAGGCATCTTCTTTTATGAGGAGCATGCACAGAAAAGTACCGACCAGAGTCTGGTGCTGTGCGACACCGTACGTTATCTGCCGGAGTCCTTTGAGATCCCCTGGAACCCGAACACCCGTACCGAGGTAAGTACCCTCTGCATCAGCCAGTTTCGCTACAGCGCACAAATCCGTCCTTCTTCCGTGGTGACCAAAGACTACACCTTTAAACGACCCGGCTGGGCCGGACGTTTTGACCAGGAAGGCCAGCACCAGGACTACCAGCGCACGCAATATGAGGTCTTTGACTATCCGGGGCGATTTAAAGATGCGCACGGGAAGAACTTTGCCCGCTGGCAGATGGACGGCTGGCGCAACAACGCAGAGGTTGCGCGTGGCTCAACCCGTTCTCCTGAGGTATGGCCGGGACGGCGAATTATGCTGACGGGCCATCCGCAGGCGAATCTGAACCAGGAATGGCAGGTGGTGGCAAGCGAGCTTCACGGCGAGCAGCTGCAGGCGGTGTCCGGACGCAGTGGTTCAGGCACCACACTGAATAATCATTTTGCGGTGATACCGGCAGACAGAACATGGCGACCGCAGCCGCTGCTTAAACCGCTGGTGGATGGCCCGCAGAGTGCCGTGGTGACAGGGCCGGCAGGCGAAGAAATCTTCTGTGATGAACATGGTCACGTAAGGGTGAAATTCAACTGGGACCGTTATAACCCGTCAAACCAGGACAGCTCATGCTGGATACGGGTGGCACAGGCGTGGGCAGGCGCCGGGTTCGGCAATCTGGCGATACCGCGTGTGGGTCAGGAGGTGATTGTGGACTTCCTCAATGGCGACCCGGAGCAGCCCATCATTATGGGGCGCACCTACCACCAGGACAACCGCTCGCCGGGGAGCCTGCCGGGAACGAAGACACAGATGACCATCCGGTCGAAGACGTACAAGGGCAGCGGGTTTAACGAACTGCGTTTTGATGATGCGACCGGCGAGGAGCAGGTCTATATCCATGCACAGAAGAACATGGACACGGAGGTGCTGAATGACCGGACGACGACGGTAAACCGTAACCATACGGAGACTGTAGTCGTGGGCCAGACGGTAAATGTGGGGAGTAAGAAGGAAGGTGGTCATGATCAGAAAGTGACGGTGGCGAATGACCAGATAATAACTATTACAAATGATCAGACGGTAAAGATCACAGAGGGAAATCAGAAGACTGACATTACAAAAGGAACGCAGACAATAACGGTGAAGAAAACCATCAGTGTGAATTCCGAAGAAAAGATAGAATTTATCTGTGGAGATTCAAGTATTACATTATTGAAAAATGGTGAAATCACGCTTAAGGGGAAAATAATCAAAAATTCAGCGGATGATGAGTACCATGTCAATACTAAAAAACTAACAGCAGATGGTAGTGAGGAGCAGGTACTGACTGGTGGCATGTTGAAATTAAATCCATAAGTAAATCATTTGATTACCTCATTAGAGAATAAAATATGGGTAAGGATGCGGCAAGACAAACGGCAGACACTGCCGGGCATGATGGTCCAATAACATCTGGTAGTCATAATGTATCGACTGGAGGACTCCCAGCTGCACGCATGGGGGATACATTCGTTTGTAAGGAACATGGTTCAGGAGTAATTAGTGAAGGTTCTAAAACTGTTACCATTAATGGAATACCCGCGGCTAGAAAGGGAGATAAGGTTATCTGTGGTAAGAAATCATTACCACCAACTAAATCACCTAAACCACCTGAATACCATTATGTGACATTAGCTAAAAATACTAATGAAGATGGATCAATAAAGACAAAAAATCCAGACGAATTTCAGATGAGTATTTTATTGGCTTCATCAAAGTTATCAGATTCAGATGGAGATGGAAATTACGATACTTCAAATATTAAAACTGTAGTTGAAGAGTTTCAACTAAATCATGCCATAGGTGACAGTGGCGTCAATTTTAAGCTGGGAGGTACAGTCGGTAAAGCTGAAATGACCGCCAATACTACAAATGGAAATGAAGGTAGCTCATTTGGGGTAGACTTAAGCGCTACCGGACTTTCTGGAAATATTGGAGTCGGTATAGGAAAAGAAGGTAGCAATAATCATGCAGAAATAGATGCAAAAGGGATCATCGGTTCAGCAGAAGCAAAAGCAGGAAGTCAAATAATTATTGATGATGCAGAACAGCAATATGGATTCAAAACAGAACTTGGTGCTGAAGCAGCCATTGCAAAAGGAGATATAACGATAGCAGCTGAGTCAAAGTATTTTAAAGTAAAAGGAAACATTTCTGGCTCAGCAGGATCAATTGGCGCAAGTGCTGAGGCCAGTGGTACAATAGATATAGATGACAAATTAATAAAATTAGAGTTGGCGGGTGAAGTGGCTGCACTTTTGGGGCTTGGCGGGGATGTTGAGATTGAGATTGAGATTGGACCTTTTGCCAATTTTTTTAATGGTGGCACAGGGACCGGAATTGTGCTCTCTGGTATGGGAACGGTAATAATAGGTGGATAAAATGCTTTTTGACGGACTAAGGAAGATGATATTTGCCCCTATTGGGTTATTGTTTTTTCTTTTTTTGGGTTATAAAATACCAGCTTTAGAAAACACGACAACATTATTAGGGTTCTATTCAGTTATTTATTTTTTCCTTTTCCCATTTATCGAATTATGTGTGGGAAATGTAGCTTCATTCCATCAAAAATATAACCGAAAAGGTATCTATAAGCAACCCGTTAGATATTTTATTGAAAATAAAAATGATGTAGTTTATTTTTATAAAGTCATATTTAACGTCGGATATGCTATAATAGTTTTCCTTGTATTAACACACGAGGGATTATGAAAGAAATAAATAATGATAAATTTCTTTTTCCAGAAGAAATTACATATACGACTGAGTATCAAAAAGGGAATTTTTGGCGTTGTCATTATACATCCATAAATGCAAAGAGTCTGCATTATAAAATACTGCTGCCATTATCAGTCCGACCTGTTAGTGTTAATCCTATGCCCGTTAAGGGACTCGATAATTTTTATATCATTGGTTGTTATCAAACTATTCCTGGCTCTCAATCTCCATTTATGGAGGTGAATGTGGTTTATGAGCATATAGAAAATGATGTTGATGCCAGTGATTGGATTAATAAGGTTTTATATCTTCTTGGTGAAGAAATTATTCATATTAAAGAATACTATAGCGTTAGTGGGAAATACTCAGATATATTAACTGCAAGTAATATTGACGAGACAAAGATTATATCCAGAATCAGGGTATTTAAAAACTATGATTTTGAACACAAGGGCGCTAATTTGATCGTGGTGAAAGCCAGTTGTCCAGAAAAAAACTATGATTCGTTGGCTGAGGATTTTCTTCATTGTGTGAAATTCTTTACCTTAATTAATAATTCTAAGTGGCATTTGGCTGAAGAACTTAAAAGTATAAACCTGGATGTGCCAGCAAGTTATTCACTTTTTTATCCTGCATCATGGCAGTATACTGAGCGGTATAATAATAAAAAAATAAGTTATTTTTCTTTATCGCTGAAAGAACCAAACAAAATGTCAGGTAACATCAGTGGTTATTTTTTATGTCATGATGCAGAAATTAACAGAGAAATTATTTGTAACTTAATTATTGAAAAACTAAAAAATAATGAGCATTTGGGAATAGATAAAATTAGGTTAAAGGAAAAGACTGGGCTTTTCAATAAGAATATTTCTGAACTTTGGTCAGATACATTAACGGTAAAAGATGAAAAAAATAATAATGGTGAGTTAATTATATTTGCAGGCAGAATTGAGGATGCCTGGTTTTATTTTATTGGAACTTCGGCAACCAGAGAGTTGAGTTTTATGCCGTGGGCGGTTGTGAAAAGAACAATGGATATAATTATTAATTCTTTGAATAATTATGATTTGTTATATGAAGATAACTTCTATGAACAGAATTGAATTATATAAATTAGTGCTGTTATGCAGAAAATAATCATTTGTTTTTATCATTTAAATACGATTTTACCTTTAATTTGTTCATGGCATTAACAGGGAAAGATCATCAGCAGTACACTTTTTGTACTAAATAATTCGCATTTTATGCTTAAAATTTGAGATATTCCTCATTACCTGAAGCTGTTTTTTATTGCTTATACATGATCAAATACTCCTTACATAATTAAGGAGAACAAAATGGAACTTAAAAAATTGATGGAACATATTTCTGTTATCCCCGATTACAGACAAGCCTGGAAAGTGGAATATAAATTATCGGATATTCTACTATTAATTATTTGTACCGTAATTTCTGGTGCAAAGGGTTGAGAAGATATAGAGGATTTTGGTGAAACACATCTCCATTTTTTGAAGCAATATGGTGATTTTGAGAACAATATTCCTGTTCACGATACCATTGCCAGAGTTGTATCCTGTATCAGTCCTGCAAAATTTCATAAGTGCTTTATTTACTGGATGCTAACTATCATTCATCCAGATGATAAAGACATCATTGCAATTGATGGGAAAACGCTCCGGAACACTTATGATAAGAGTCGTCGCAGGGGAGCGATTTATGTCATTAGTGCGTTCTCAACAATGCACAGTCTAGTCCTCGGTCAGATCAAGACGGATGAGAAATCTAATGAGATTACAGCTATACCTGAACTTCTTAACATGATGAATATTAAGGGCAAAATCATCACAACTGATGCGATGGGTTGCAAGAAAGTTATTGCAGAAAAGATATAAAATAGGAAGGTGATTATTTATTAGCTGTAAAGGGAAATCAGGGGCGACTAAATAAAGCCTTTCAGGAAAAATTCCCGCTGAAAGAATTAAATAATCCAAAGCATGACAGTACGAAATAAGTGAAAAGAGTCACGACAGAGCAGGACATTCAGACCATCTCCGCCACCCTGCTCAGTGAAAATGGCGTCACCGAATGGGCCCGGTGTTTTATGAACCGCACCCGGCACGTGAGTTCTGCGTTCAGTACGGGGAAAGCGACCTGGCTTTCCTGACTCGCCTGTGGGCCGAGGAAGGCATCTTCTATTTTGACTGGCACGCCCCAGAAGGCGCGGAGCAAAAACTGGTGCTCTGCGATGACGTGGCCGGACTCTCCTCGCTGGGGGTGATGCCTTTTAACCCGAACATCAGTACGGAAGTTTCCACTGAATGTATCAGCAGCTTTCGCTACCGTGCGCGAACCGGCCCTTCTTCCGTCGAAACCCAGGACTACACCTTCAAAACGCCCGGCTGGCCGGGCTATTACAACCGCGCGGCTGAAAACCTGAACGGCCAGAGTTGAAATGAAATTAAATACATTTTATACATTATGTATAATGTGCTTTTTTTCAGTGGATATATTCTCGCCCGAACCAAACTATATATTGCAGGGCAGGAAGTTATTATCTCAGTGGGGGGGTATTGTATTAAAAATATGTCTTATCTGAAGAAAGAATGACGTTAATGACTCATTGAACTTATTTGATTATAGTGAAGGGTAAATTCTTTCATTTATAGTGATTTGCCTAAAGAAAATAATCCTCCTTATATAGATAAGATTATAAGGAGTTATGGTAATTTAATCAATGGGAGGCATCTCAATCTTATTCCATGTAAGAGCTAAATGAATCAGATGAATATGTTGATTTTATAAAAAACAAGATTAATTACTTTATCAGAACAATTCTGGTGTAGGCGCTGTGATAACATCTGATGGACAAAAATCTCCATTCAGTGGATATTGGTGCATGATTTCAGAGTATAGTCTGTATGAACGTCGTAAATTCAAAAAAGGAGATATTTTCCAAAAGTGGAAAAGCAATGATGGATTTAATGGTAATGAATGGATTCTCGAAACAAGCGGTGATAATACCCCTTCAAAATTACAGCCCCCATATTTTAGCTGAATGCAATAAAGTGCTAATTATATAATGAAGAAAATCAGTGGAAGGGAGTGGCTTTAATTTGTGGGAGGTGAGTTATTGATGATTATAATGGGAGCACTATGGTTGTTCTTTTGTTTTATTTCGTTTAACCACACATGGAGGATATATGGCTGCAACTCTTTGGATGTTTACAAATGGTAGTGATGTAAAAAAGTTACAACAATTACTCAATAGAAATAAATTTGTTCCAGTACTCGCAGAGGACGGTATCTTTGGTAAAAATACATACAACGCAGTGAAAATTTTTCAGCGGTATAATGGATTAAATGATGATGGCATCGTAGGGCCACAGACCTGGCGGAAATTGGGTGTTCCTGATCATTTAACGCGGAGTTCACCTAACTCTCCCGTGAGTCCTTCTTCGGAGCCATCCCGGAGTCCATCTATTGATTCAAATGGTACTGTCGCCGAGACTGGTGAGGGATTCTGTTTTCCATTCCCCGTACTTCCTGCGCGATCGTGGACAAACGGTGGTCGTCAATTTGGTGCGTCACGCAGTGGGGGCCGCCGACATGCTGGCTGTGATTTGGTATTCCCCCGGGGAACGCTTATTTATGCTGTTGCTGATGGCGTATTAGTTCAGCCTCCATATCCATTTTATGAGGGTACTTCTGCTGTTGAAATTAGACATGGCAACCTTCTCCTTCGCTATGGCGAAATTGCTAATGGATCATTTGTTGGTGGGCAAACGGTCAAAAAAGGGCAGGTTATCGCTAAGGTAGGGAGGCTGAATTCGGGTTCATCTATGTTGCATCTGGAGATTTATACGAATGCGACCTCATCGGGGCGCCTTACAGATCGCAATAGAGTGCCTTATCAAAGACGTTCTGATGTGACAGATCCAGCCCCCTATCTGGATGTATGGAAAAATAATCTGCCCACCCCCTGATGCTCATGGAATCAATAAAATGTTCAAAAAATTAATACTATATTTAACTCTGATTTCATCAAATTTTGTTGTTTGTTTAGCAGCAGACTCAGAAAAGATATTATCAGAAGAACTTGTTGTGAATAATTTTGATATTGATGAAATAGCAGGGTTGCCACATCCCGTTTGTACTTTGAGTCTGGCCCAAAAAAATGACAATCCTCTTTATAATTATGTTGAGGGCGGTGTCTGTCCAAAGGGAGGAGAAGGTTGCCCGTATTCAGCCATCATCAAACTGAATGGCAGGATAACGATATTAAAAAAGATATCGACAAATAAACATACCAGTGTTTTTAAGAATGATCATGTATCGATTATTACAACTCAAAACCCAGTTAAAGGAGCCGCGGTGGAGGAAGAAGGAAGTGACGTGAATGCCGTTATTGTAATCAAAACAAAGCATAGCGAAATAAAACTTAACATGTTCGGTTACTGTGGCATTTAATCCCGGACTATTATCGCTGATTAATTCAAGGAGGCTCTATGACCTCCGAAGGATTACGTTTCACCCTGGCAGTGGACGGTATCGTGACGGAGGTGCAGTTGAGTGAGAACAACGGCTGGTAGATGCGTTATTCCCTGAGCATCAGCCTGCCGTTGTGGCGTGCAGTTATTGAAGTATAGTTCACCTGAAGATACATTTAGTGGTGCGACTTTACCAGATGCTATATCCTGATTCTCATGTTGCTGTACTTATCAATCATGGCCTAATTAGTGATTCCTGGAACATAACGACGGCGCATTGGATAATGTGAACAGGCAAGTTGATTGATTTACAATCGAATTAGCATTTAAATAGAAACACCAGAAAATACATTGGTGGATTTAGAAGTTTCCTCATGGGGGAATTTTTTTGTATCAGCTAATATGGAAATAAACATACACTTAAAGGTTTTTATATTTATATAGATGCGCTGTGATTTTCAAAAAATAATATATGGTGTTGTATGAGATTTGTTATTATATTAACGATATTGCATTCTAAATGCCTGTTGTGCTCTAAGTGATATGCGTGTTAGTTTTATCCCAAATATCTTTCCGATTGCTATTATAGGCGAAAAATATCATGCGGAAATAAAAACTAAAGGAATACCATTAGCATTATGTATGTTAAAAGTGAACAAAAATAAATGGAACTAAAATAGTTCCATCTACTAATGGCGATGTCAGTCGCTGGTATGTAGATGTATCTGGAATTCCTACAAAAGAAGGTGAGTATTCATTCTGGGTGTACGGGGGTACTGTTGGAACTCAGTGTCCTGGGATAGATTTTAAACAGAAATTTAGATTGTTGGTAACTAGCACTAAATATAACAACTAATAAAAATATTCGAACCGATTTAAAGGGCAAATATAGATTATATAGATAATGAATTATTAGTAATGGCCTTATAGGGGGTAATTGATTGGGGACTTGAGGGGGTATTGTTTCGTTGTTCCCCTGCTTGTAATAAAACAGAAGTGAATTTTTCCGTTAATGAATTTCCTATTATGGTAATAGGCAGAAGATTTAATATTACTGCACTAGATTCTATCTTATCATATATGTATATTAATGGTCGAGATGAATTAATATCAATGGCCTGAAAATAACCAGTTCTGTGAATGAAAATCATGTCGGAAATGGAACTTTGAAAATCTCAGATATACCTGAGAAAGAGGGAGAGGACTTTTCCTGTACCAGGAAACACAGTAGGTACCTAATGCCCGGGAGTTCGGTTTGATAATATATTTAAAGTGACCATAATAAAATATCATCTATTAATTTGTTTCAAGATTGTGAAACTATTATATAAATTATGGCAACCGAGTGATAAAAGTGCAACAATTTTATTATTGCAAATCATTGCCCGTAATAGAATTAAAATACGGCGCAGGGAAATATTATTGCGAATAAATAACACCATGAAAAACCGAAATTTCTCTCTTCGAGCCAAAGTAGAATAACTAAGCAAAAAATTTGTCAACAAATTAAGCAATTTAAGCATATTCGACGAGAAGAATGTTTTTTATTTTTATTATTTCCAATATATGTTGCTTTCGAGTTTTTTTGGATAAAAGAATTAAAGCTATTAAAAACAATACGCTTGATGACGAAAAATAGAACGCATTTATTGTAACGGGGAGTTCTTCACATACCAGAGCTCCCCGTCTCATCTGTTACTGCATTGCCAGAAAATCACTCACCCAACATATGCGGCCACAGTCCCAGCGTCGTGCGGGTAATCTGCATCAATGTGTCAAAACTTGCGCCTTCGCGGGCGCTAATCGACATGCCCTGCAATACGCAGCTTAAAAACAGCGCCAGCTCTTTCACATCTTTCCCGGCCGGAATTTCGCCTTTCTCCTGACGATGCTGTAAAAACTCGCGCAGCGTTTGTTCCTGAACGGCGTGGCGGGATTTAATGGTTTTCGCTATCTCTTTTGACGATGCCGCCAGCGCGGCTGAGGTGTTAATCATGAAACAGCCCGCAGGCGTGTCTTTACTGGTGTAGCAAGTCGCGACAGCGGTGAAGTAATCCTTCAGCGCCTCATCAACTGGCTTGTCATCACAGCAGAGCTTCGCTTCATGTTTTGCGGCGAAGTGAGCGATGTAGTGATCGAGAACGGCACGGAAGAGCCCCTCTT
Organism: Pseudocitrobacter faecalis; assembly: GCA_003315335.1. Lineage (GTDB taxonomy): Bacteria > Pseudomonadota > Gammaproteobacteria > Enterobacterales > Enterobacteriaceae > Pseudocitrobacter > Pseudocitrobacter faecalis. The sequence continues at coordinate 395,186 of QNRL01000001.1, read as the reverse complement.
TATTCACGAATTCTGCATACAGGGTAGGTGCTTTTGCCCCCGTGGCCTCTACGAGATCGGAGAGTGACGTGGCTTCGTAGCCATGCTGCCAGAAAAGCGTCATTGCTTTATCCAGCGCAGCTTCCCGGTCAAATACTTTTGGTCGACCACGGCCCTTTTTAGCGCAACTTTGCGTCTCAGTTGTCATAGTGCCGTTGTACCTCTTTCGGTTTAAGTGAACGCTCATTATAAAAATAATCGCTTCAGGCTGCCAGCGGTGAATTCCCAAAAATAAATAATTCATATGGGTATGAAAAATAGGCTGATTTTAATTATTTAAATGATCGTTATAAAAATCATGTTGACGAGTGATCCAGATCTCATTATTATTACCTTATCGATCGTTAAGTTAATAAAGATTGCTCTACATCATAGTTCATCTGCATAGGTCATAATCATGAAAAACGTAAAAACTCTGGCTCTCGCCGCTGTTCTGAGTTCACTCTCATTTGCAAGTTTCGCTGCGGTTGAAGTTCAGTCCACCCCGGCGGATCAGCATAAAGTCGGTACCATTGCGGCATCAGCAGGCCCGAACCTGGCTTCTCTGGAAGATCAGCTGTCTCAGAAGGCAGACGAAATGGGCGCTAAATCGTTCCGTATCACTTCCGTAAGTGGTCCGAACAACCTGCATGGTACGGCTGTTATTTATAAATAAGCATTAACTCCCTCATTAATGCCGTTTTAAATAAGCCACTGCCACAAAAAAGCCCTGAGTGATCACATCACTCAGGGCTTTTGCTTGTCTGGAATCAGCGTTACATCGATTGCTCTTGCCCAATGCGATGGCGGGTGACGTCAACTGGCATGCCGGAGCGCAGCTCCATCGCATAGTTCATCACATCCGTATTCGTTTGTGTCTTTTCTTTAAACGCGCGCATCGTCTCATTCAGCACGATAGGCAGCGTTTTCGGGTCATCATCGATATGTTTCGATAGCGGCTGGTGAACTTCAACTAAATGTACGCCGCCAGGTTCGACAGAGGCTTTAATTGGCGTGTTGATGATATTCACTTTGGTACCCGGGGTAACTTTCTCAAACAAGTTGCGAATATCACCGTCACGCAGGCGAATGCAGCCGGAACTGACGCGCATGCCGATACCAAAGTCGGCGTTGGTTCCATGCAGCAGATAAACGCCGCCCTGAGCCGCCAGGCGAATGGCGTGATGGCCCATTGGATTATCCGGTCCAGCTGGCATTACCGCCGGCAGAATAATGCCCTGTGCTTTATAACGCGCGCGAATATTTGCCGTGGGAGTCCAGGTTGGGTTGGCGCGTTTGTCCGAAACGGTGGTCACCATGGTTGGGGTCACCGTATCACCGCCTAACTGACCAATGCCAATAGGGTAGACGGTTACTTTGTTGCTTCCTGGTGGGTAGTAATAGAGGCGCAATTCCGCGAGATTGATGACGATGCCTTCACGCGGCACGTCCGGCAAAAGCGTTTGCAGCGGAATCGTCAGCACGCTGCCCGCACGCGGAACGTAAGGGTCTACGCCCGGGTTTGCCTGCAACAGAGCAAGGAAACCGACGTTATACTTTTTAGCGATTGCCTCCAGCGAGCCCCCGTCATTCTCAACTACGTGATAGCGGTTCTCCCCGACGAGACGGCTGCCGTTGGATGGCAGCGGCCAGGTATTGGCGGAAACGGGCAGACTCCACGCTACGGTGGCGGCAAGCGCAATGCCCATTGCCCAGCGGGTAAAACGTCTTTGTTTACTCATCATGTTCATCCAGTTAACAAGTCGCTAAAACATAAACGGATATTATGATTGCTGAAAGTGTCGGGAAGTGAGGCGCGATTGCAAGTATGTGTAAATGTTTCCGATTAGCGGCTCTTTAAGCCAGGACTACCAGCCCGAGCAGAACGCCATTTTGACCATGAACTGCATTTCTCGCGGACCATCATCATGTCGCAAATAATATGAGGATGAGATCTACGACACGTATCTGCGTCAGATCTCATTTTTGATTATCGAGAGAAGATATTGCGGGTAATACTATTTTCAGCCGTAAAAAATCACGCTACATTAATTCTGAGCTTGAGAAAATTCTTAAATGATTCTCAGTTTGTTGGGATGTGATGTGGGACGGTTAAAATAAACGCTTATCAATGATTGATGGGTTTTCGTTCACCGCGTCACCGGACTTTCTCACAGGACGTGAGGTATACACGGATGAAACGTACTCTTCAGTATGGCCTGATGGCCGCTCTCTTTGCATGCCCGCTATTAGCGAACGCTAATTCAGGGGTGATTCATTTCCGCGGCTCGATTGTTGAAGAAGCCTGCCGCGTCAATCCTGAGCGTGATGTAGTTCACGTCTCCTGTTTCCGTGACGGAAAGCAGCAGCGTGAAACGCAATCGTTACGTGAGGGCGCTCAATTTACAATGATGCAGCATCTCGCGACTGCACAAGTTTATAGCGTTGCAGACCATCCTGATTTACAGGTATTACAGATTACTTATCGCTGAACAACATTGAAGGCATCGTGGGTAATGGGCAAATCGTTGTTCATTACTCATGGTGCTTTTTATTTGTTCGAAATAGCTAATGCGCAGAAAAAAAGGTAAGAAAAAGAGGGGAGAGAAAAGAGAATGGTGCGTTCGATTGGACTCGAACCAACGACCCCCACCATGTCAAGGTGGTGCTCTAACCAACTGAGCTACGAACGCATAATGGTGCGTTTAATTGGACTCGAACCAACGACCCCCACCATGTCAAGGTGGTGCTCTAACCAACTGAGCTATAAACGCAAAATGGTGCGTTCGATTGGACTCGAACCAACGACCCCCACCATGTCAAGGTGGTGCTCTAACCAACTGAGCTACGAACGCATTGTTGCCGTGACAACGGGGACGAATATTAGCGGCAGCCGCGGGATGTGGCAAGGGGAAAATGTGCAATTTCATGTGACTGGAGAAGTTTTACGCATATCTGGCGCATTTTTCTGCCGTTAAGGTTTAATCGTTGACCCACGGTGCTTCCGGGTGAGAGAGGTGATGACATTGTGCTCGTCTCGTATTGATGTTTGATATGTTATAATATAACATTCATTTTTTTCGCGAATGAGGGAATGACGTTGAAGCATCTGGGGAAAATAACACTGACCATTGCTGCGCTGATGACGAGCAGCGCGGTGTCCGCACATGGGAATCACAGTCATGGCGTACCTTTGACGGTAGCCGAACAGCAGGCGGCAAACGGTATTTTCGAGGATAGCGCGGTAAAAGATCGTGCGCTTTCTGACTGGGATGGCGTTTGGCAATCCGTTAACGGCCTTCTGCTAAATGGCGACCTTGATCCGGTATTTAAGCAGAAAGCAGCAAAGGAATCAGGCAAAACTGCTGAGCAAATCAAGGCTTACTACCGCAAAGGGTATGCCACCAATGTCGAAACGATTGGTATCGAAAATGGGGTGATGGAGTTCCATATAGGCGATAAGGTTAACGCCTGTCACTACCGTTACGCCGGGCATAAAATTTTGACCTACGCGTCAGGTAAGAAGGGGGTACGCTATCTTTTCGAGTGTCAGGATGCAGGTTCAGCCGCGCCAAAATACGTACAGTTCAGCGATCACACCATTGCGCCGCGTAAATCCGCCCATTTCCACATTTTTATGGGTAATACATCCCAGGAAGCGCTGCTAAAAGAGATGGATAATTGGCCAACCTACTATCCATGGCAAATGACCACAGAACAAGTTGTGGATGAAATGCTACATCATTAATGAAAAAGCCGCACGGATGCGGCCTTCAAAGGATTAGCGCGAAGCTCGCTGCAATATCAGGCTTGACGGCTGACGCTGCAAAAAGCGCATTCTCAGCATCATCATAATCGCTGCAGAGGTCAGGCCGATAATAAAGCCGAGCCAGAAACCGGCGGGGCCCATTCTCTCAACCACCAGGTCGGTAAGCGCCAGCACGTAACCGCTTGGCAGGCCCAACACCCAATAAGCGATAAAGGTGATAAAGAAGATGGAACGCGTATCTTTATAGCCGCGTAGAATACCGCTGCCTATCACCTGAATGGAGTCAGAAATCTGGTACAGCGCTGCCAGCAACATTAACTGCGCTGCGAGCGTGACCACCTCGGGGTTATCGTTATACAGCAGGGCGATATGCTCGCGCAGCGAGACAGTGAAAATGGCCGTCAGCACCGCCATGCAAACGCCGACACCCAGCCCGGTCCAGGCTGATGTTTGGGCATCGAGGGTTGAACCCTGGCCCAGTCGGAATCCTACGCGAATCGTGACCGCCGCGGCCAACGACATCGGCAGAACGAACATCAGCGAGCTAAAGTTCAGCGCAATCTGGTGGCCAGCGACATCGACAATACCCAGCGGGGACACCAACAACGCCACCACGGCAAACAGCGTGACTTCGAAAAACAGCGCCAGCGCAATGGGCAGTCCGAGTGACGAGAGGCGCTTAAGTACCGCAATATCGGGTTTAACAAAACCCTTGTGATTGCGAATATCGCGCATGGAACCGGCATGTTTAACGTAATAGAACATACTGATAAACATCACCCAGTAGACCGCCGCCGTGGCAACGCCGCAGCCCACGCCGCCCAGTTCCGGCATGCCGAAATGACCGTAGATAAAGATATAGTTCACCGGAATGTTGACCAGTAAACCAATAAACCCCATCACCATACCCGGTTTGGTTTTTGCCAGTCCTTCGCACTGGTTACGTGCAACCTGGAAGCACAGATAGCCAGGTGCGCCCCACAGAAGCGCGCGCAGATAGCCGACGGCTTTATCCGCCAGTGCCGGGTCGATATTATGCATCGAGCGGATGATATAGCCCGCGTTCCACAGAACAACCATAATTAACACGGACACCAGGCCCGCCAGCCAGAATCCCTGGCTAACCTGCGCTGCGATGCGCTCGCGACGGCCCGAACCATTGAGCTGAGCAATGACTGGCGTCAGCGCCAGCAGCAGACCGTGACCAAATAAAATGGCCGGTAACCAGATGGAAGTACCGATAGCCACGGCGGCCATATCGGTCGCGCTGTAACCGCCCGCCATCACGGTATCCACAAACCCCATTGCCGTTTGGGCAACCTGCGCAAGAATCACGGGGATAGCCAGAGCCAATAACTGACGCGCTTCGCTAAAATACTTCTGCACGTTAACACCTATATTTTTTGTTATTTGAGAGACAGAAAAGCCGCCTGAACAGGCAGCAAGAAGATAAAAAAGAGGATTGCCAGCTATTGTAGCGGGGATTTGCCATTAAGCCAGTCTAAAAATCGTCGTCTTTGCGCCGAGGCTGGCAACCTGTTTGGGCAACTGTTATTGTTCGTATCAGAAAATACGGTGTGGCTGTAAGCCCCGCCGGAGTAATTATCGACAGGAGTTAAGTGCATGTTTACTGGTATTGTGCAGGGCACGGCAAAAATCGTGTCCATCGATGAAAAACCGAATTTCCGCACGCACGTTGTCGAGCTGCCTGACTACATGCTGGATGGCCTGGAAACGGGTGCATCGGTAGCGCATAACGGCTGCTGCCTGACCGTGACCGAAATTAATGGCAATCAGATTAGCTTCGATCTGATGAAAGAGACACTACGCATTACGAATTTGGGTGATGTGAATGTGGGTGATGTGGTGAACGTTGAGCGCGCGGCCAAATTCAGCGACGAAATTGGCGGGCATTTGATGTCGGGCCATATTATGACGACCGCTGAAGTGGCGAAAATTGTCACCTCCGAGAACAACAAGCAGATCTGGTTTAAAATCCAGGATCCCTCACTGATGAAATACATCCTGTATAAAGGTTTTATTGGTATTGATGGGATTAGCCTGACGGTCGGTGAAGTCACGCCAACCCGTTTCTGCGTGCACTTGATTCCGGAAACTTTGCAGCGTACCACGCTGGGGGCGAAACGTCTGGGGGATAAAATCAACATTGAGATTGACCCGCAGACTCAGGCCGTTGTTGATACGGTCGAGCGCGTGCTGGCAGCGAAAGAAGCCGCAGCCATCGCGGCGGCGCAGCCTGAAGCATAAAAAAATCCCCCGGTTGATGCCGGGGGATTTTTACTAGCGTGCGACACGTAAACCGTGTTCCACGCCGCGCGAGAAAACCACCTGCCAGAGATGAATATCACGCGCGCGAAATGCCCCCGCGCAGGCGTTGAGGTAATACGTAAACATCCGCTTGAACCGTTCCGAATAGTTGTCAGCAATTTCCGGCCAGCTCTCCAGAAAACGTTCATGCCATGCCATCAGCGTGGTGTCGTAATCCGCGCCAAAGTTGTGCCAGTCTTCCATCACAAAGTGTGGTTCACTGGCATCCGCGATGTGGCGTACGGAAGGGAGGCAACCGTTTGGGAAGATGTATTTGTTGATCCATGGATCGACGTTAAGGTCTGTACGTTTTGAACCGATAGTATGCAGCAGGAATAAACCGTCAGGTTTCAGGTTCCTGTCGACCACCGAGAAATAAGTGGCATAGTTTTTCGGCCCAACGTGTTCAAACATACCGACGGACACGATGCGGTCAAACTTATCGTTCAGGTCACGGTAGTCCTGAAGCAGAATCGTCACGTCCAGCCCTTCACAGCGCTGTTGCGCCATTTTCTGCTGTTCTGCGGAGATGGTCACGCCGACAACGCTGACACCATAATGCTCCGCCATAAATTGCGCCAGCCCGCCCCAACCGCAGCCAATATCCAGCACGCGCATGCCGGGTTCAAGATTCAGTTTCTGGCAAATCAGGTTGAGCTTCGCCTGCTGGGCCTCTTCCAGAGTTTGGGCGTCTTTCCAGTACCCGCAGGAGTACTGCATAAAGGGATCCAGCATGCGGCTGAAGAGATCGTTGCCAAGATCGTAATGCTCTTTGCCGACCATCCAGGCGCGTTTTTTACTCTGCAGATTAAACAGGCGGGCAGCGGCGATGCGCAGCGTATCTTTCAGGTGGCGGGGCAGTTGATTTTCAAGGCCAGCGCGCAGGACTTTCTGAAAGAAAATGTCGAGACGCTCGCATTCCCACCAACCGTCCATATAGCTTTCGCCTAACCCCAGGGAACCTTCCTGCAAAACACGCTTAAAGAACTGGGGATTTTTGATCTGCAAGTCTGCGGGGGCGTTACCGTTAATTTCGATGCCTGCCCGGCTTAACAGTTCGTTGGTTATACGGTACCAGTCATCATTCGGTACACTAACTTCTTCTATACACGATGAGCTCATAGCTTCTCCATCCCGACCCGGTGATCAGAACCTTAAAACAGCGTAGACGCTTTTTAGAGTTTGTGAGAACTCTCACGGAATTTCCGTGAGCCTGCTATCCGACGTAGCACAGAGGAAGGGAGATTACCCTTGCCGAAAAGACCATCCATGGGGAATCGGGAGGCGTCCTGCTCCCGTTAATAAGTAATAACTATCGTAATTATGTGACACCGATTCAGTATAGGACGCAAAATCTACTGATTCAATTAAAAATCTTAGCAAACTAACTACGAGTTAATAACATTGATATTCATGATGTTAGGCGCGTGAAGTTTCTTCTGCTGAATTTTCCTCTGCGCCAGCCTGCATCTTGTAGCCTATTCCGGCCAGAACGACGGTGGCGACCATCACGCTGGTGGTTGCCAGCAGCGGGGCGGCAATCAGTGAAGAAACCACCAGGCTTGCCAGGAAGCAAAGACCTAATTGCAGCGTATTCTGTAATGCTGCCGCACGGCCTGTTGCCTGAGGGAACGGTCGCAGCGCGCGCGCTACCACAATCGGGTAAATGGCGCCGTTGGCCATTGCCATCACGCAGAACGGGATCAACAGGGCGGCGAGCGAGACATGCGCGGTGAGGCCGACGCCCCAGGTGGCAAGGACGCTGACAGCGTAAATCAACAGCAGCCATGGCAGCAGTTTTGCGCCATCCCACTTTTGCAGCGCCGCGCGACAGCCATAACCACCGACGAGGAAAGCAATGGTTTGTGGCACATAACTCAGTCCAATCACGGTCGGGCTATATCCCATCGCATTCAGAATAAACGGTGAGCCCGTCAACCAGGCGAAGAAGCTTGCCGAGCAGGCCGCATACACCAGGACGTTACCGCGATAATCGCGACTGCGTAACAGCTTCATAAATGTCAGCTTATCGCCACTTACCGTGACCTTATTGTGAGCGGGTTTCAGGCGCAACGCGGGGATCATCAAAATCAGCGTGATGGCAAAGAGCGTAGCAAAGATAGCCTGCCACTCGAAGTGGTGCAGGATCCAGCTTCCCAACAGCGGTGCCAGCGCCGGAGAAAGCCCGACCAGCGGCATAATGGTCGCGAAAATACGGTTAGTTCGCTGTGCCGGATAATAATCGGTCACCATCGCCTGCCAGGTTACCGCTGCGGCACATACGCCGACTGCCTGCACGAATCGCAGAATGAGCAGGGTGGTGGCATCGCGTACCCACAGCATTCCCAGACAACCAAGGGCAAAAATCGTCAGGCCAATCAGCAGGACAGGCTTGCGGCCATAGCGATCTGAGAGCGGGCCCCACAGCAGCTGTGCTACGGCAAACCCGGCAAGGAATAAACTCAGACTCGCGCTCACGGCGGCAGCCGGTGTTTGCAGATCGCTTTGAATCGCGGCGAAAGCCGGAAGATACATATCGGTGGCGAGGAAGCCTAAAACACTCAGGCCCGCCAGCCAGACTAAAAATCCTTTCCCAGGTTGCATAAAAACGCCTTTTTTGTACAGATGAGGAGGCTGAGAGTGTAGAGAGTGAAAACTGCCTTGTGAAACGCTAATATTTGCGTAGTGGTTTCAAAAATTTTGTGAGCAGAAAATGTGGTCTGAATATTCGCTGGAAGTTGTGGATGCTGTCGCGCGGAACGGAAGCTTTAGCGGCGCGGCAAATGAGCTCCACCGTGTGCCTTCTGCAATCAGTTATACAGTACGGCAACTCGAGGAGTGGCTGGCGGTTCCGCTGTTTGAACGTCGTCACCGGGATGTGGAATTAACCCCTGCAGGGGCATGGTTTTTGAAAGAGGGGCGCTCTGTTATCAAAAAAATGCAGATCACCCGTCAGCAGTGTCAACAAATAGCCAACGGCTGGCGCGGGCAGTTGGCAATTGCCGTGGATAACATTGTCAAACCCGAACGCACACGACAGATGATTGTTGATTTCTATCGCCACTTCAGTGATGTAGAGCTGCTGGTCTACCAGGAAGTTTTTAATGGCGTATGGGATGCGCTGGCGGATGGGCGAGTTGAACTGGCGATTGGCGCGACACGCGCGATACCCGTAGGGGGGCGATATGCGTTCCGGGATATGGGCATGCTGAGCTGGCAGTGCGTGGTCGCCCGCTCGCATCCACTGGCACAGATGGAGGGGCCGCTCAGTGATGACGTGTTGCGCAACTGGCCGTCACTGGTGCGCGAAGATACGTCGCGTTCGTTACCTAAACGTACCACCTGGTTACTGGATAACCAGAAGCGGGTTGTGGTACCGGACTGGGAATCGTCAGAAACCTGTTTATCTGCTGGATTATGCGTTGGAATGGTGCCAGATCATTTTGCGCAACCAAAGATTGATAAAGGCGAATGGGCGGCACTGGCACTGGAAAACCCGTTTCCCGATGCCGCCTGTTGTCTGACCTGGCAGCAAAACGACAGTTCACCGGCGCTAAGCTGGCTACTCGACTATTTAGGAGACAGTGAAACGCTGAACAATGAATGGTTGCGAACGCCCGATTCGAGCGTCCGCAAAGACGCTTAACGGCGGTAATCGCGGAACGGGCCGTCGGCCACGGAACGGCGTTCAATCAGGCGCGGGTGCACTTCGATGGACTGCGACTCTTCGCGTTTGCTGACGATTCTGTCCATCAGCATATTGAAGGCGGTTTCCCCGAGGGAGTCCTTCGGCTGGTGGATAGTGGTCAGTGCTGGCGTAAAGAAACGCGAGTTGCGCACGTTGTCATAACCAATCAGCGAGATATCCTGCGGCACACGCAGGCCCATTTCGTCTGCGGCGCACAACGCGCCCATCGCCATGATATCGCCGCCGCAGAAGATAGCGGTAGGGCGCGGATTCTGGGACAGTATTTGCTGCATCGCGCGGTAGCCGGATTCCGGCTCGAAATCGCCCTGCACAATCCAGTTTTCCGGCACCTTGATCATCATTTCTTCCATGGCTTTCATAAAGCCAGCCAGACGACCCGCGCCGGTGTTACGCTCCAGTGGGCCTGGGATCACGCCGATTTCGCGATGCCCACGTTCCACCAGATAACGACCAGCCATGTAGCCGCCTTCAAAGGCGTTATCAATAACCGAGTCGGTAAAGTCGGCTTTCGCTTCACCCCAGTCCATGACCACCATCGGAATATGGCGGTATTCTTCCAGCATTTGCAGCAATGATTCCGGATATTCGGAACACATCACCAGCAGGCCGTCCACGCGCTTCTGCGCCATCATTGAGAGATACGCGCGCTGTTTCTCAAGATTGTTCCACGCATTACCGAGGAGCAGGGTATAGCCTTTCTGGAAGCAGTTCTTCTCAACGGCTTCAATAATTTCTGCAAAGTAGGCAGCTTCACTGCTGGTCGCCAACAAACCAATGGATTTGGTGTGATTGACCTTCAGACTGCGGGCCACGGCGCTGGGAGAGTAGTGCAATTCTTTGATTGCCGCCCACACCGCTTCACGCGTCTCTTCGGCGACAAAACGCGTCTTGTTAATCACATGTGATACAGTTGTAGTGGAAACGTTTGCGCGCTTCGCTACATCTTTAATAGTTGCCATTCCATCTCACTCCAGACCCGGGCCTGCCCCTGATCGATTCAATACGAAAACGTTTGCCTTCACTCACCCTGGCGCAATGTTATGAATTGCGGTTCGCCGGGAAAACGACACAGGACGACAGGAGGGGGTCAATGGCCGATACACTTTTTAATAAGCGTCGAATTTTGTCTTATCTTTGACAAAAGTGGAAGCGCAAAATCGGTTATTGCGTGAAATCCGGGAAGATTTTTGCGATTAAGTGTGCAAAAATGACATAGCTCACTTTTGGTGTGGGGATAATAAGGAGAAAAATTGATGAGTACCGAACTGAAGATGTCAATTACCACCACGGTTATTACGCTGGCTCTGATCGTTGCTGCCGCGCTGACCGCCGTCCTGCATTAACCCATCCTAAAGGGAGAGACGGCTCTCCCTCTCTTCGATTGTTATCAATTCAGCAAAAATATTTTGCTAATTTGTTCACTTCTGTTTTTTTGTGATTGATGTCATGCTTTTGCCATCTGTTGTCACGCCGCCTTGCGTTTGCGGCAAACCGGAGTCAAAGCATGAAAGTGAATTATCCCTTACTGGCGTTAGCCGTAGGCGCATTCGGAATCGGTACCACCGAATTTTCGCCAATGGGGCTATTACCCGTTATTGCCAAAGGGGTTGATGTCTCGATTCCCGCCGCTGGCATGTTGATCAGCGCTTACGCTGTAGGTGTGATGGTTGGCGCGCCGCTGATGACGCTGCTGCTTTCACATCGCGCACGGCGCAACGCGTTAATCTTCCTGATGGCGATTTTCACTTTGGGCAACGTCCTTTCCGCGATTGCACCGGATTACACTACGTTAATGCTGTCGCGCATTATTACCAGCCTCAATCACGGTGCGTTCTTTGGTCTGGGATCGGTTGTTGCCGCAAGCGTGGTACCGAAAGATAAACAAGCGAGCGCCGTCGCGACCATGTTTATGGGGCTGACCATCGCCAACATCGGCGGCGTTCCGGCGGCAACATGGCTCGGAGAAACGATCGGCTGGCGTATGTCGTTCCTGGCGACGGCCGGGCTTGGCGTGATTGCGATTATTGGTCTGTGGCTGTCGCTGCCGAAAGGCGGGGCGGGTGAGAAACCGGACGTGAAGCGTGAACTGTCGGTGCTGGTTCGCCCACAGGTACTGTCTGCGTTGCTCACCACCGTGTTGGGCGCGGGGGCGATGTTCACGCTCTATACCTACATTTCGCCGGTGCTGCACACTATCACGGATGCGACACCTGCCTTTATCACATTGATGTTGGTGCTGATTGGTGTAGGTTTCTCCATCGGCAACTATCTTGGTGGTAAATTTGCAGACCGTTCAGTCAGCGGTACCCTGAAAGGTTTTCTGCTGCTGTTAATGTTGATTATGCTGGCGATCCCGTTCCTGGCGCGCACGGAAATCGGTGCCGCATTCAGTATGGTGGTGTGGGGCGCGGCGACCTTTGCGGTGGTGCCACCGTTGCAGATGCGCGTAATGCGTGTTGCGCATGAAGCGCCGGGGCTTTCTTCTTCCGTCAACATTGGCGCGTTTAATCTCGGTAATGCTTTAGGTGCCGTAGCCGGTGGTGCGGTGATTTCTGGCGGACTGGGTTACAGCTTTGTGCCGGTGATGGGGGCGATTGTGGCAGGATTGGCGCTACTGCTGGTTTTCTTCAGCAGCCGCTCTCAGGGTGAAGAGGTCGTAGTAAGCCAGTAACAACAACGCAGAAGGGGAAACCCTTCTGCGTCATTTTCTTTATGCCGCCAGATTCTCAGCAACAAACTTCCAGTTTACCAGCGCCCAGAAGTGCTCCAGATAGCTAACGCGTGCGTTACGGTAATCAATATAGTAAGCGTGTTCCCACACATCGACCGTCAGCAGCGGTTTGGCATCCGTCGTCAGCGGCGTACCCGCGTTAGAGGTGGAGACAATTGCCAGGCTGCCGTCGGCTTTTTTCACAAGCCAGGTCCAGCCAGAACCGAAGTTCTTCGCGGCTGCATCGTTGAACTGCGCTTTAAACTCAGCAAAGCTACCGAAAGAACGGTTGATGGCTTCCGCCACGTCACCGGTCGGTTCGCCACCGGCATTCGGTGCCAGGCAGTGCCAGTAGAAGGTGTGGTTCCAGACCTGTGCTGCGTTGTTGAACACGCCGCCTTCAGAGGTGCGAATGATCTCTTCCAGTGATTTGCCCTCAAACGCCGTCCCTTTAACCATATTGTTCAGGTTGGTAACGTAAGTCTGGTGGTGTTTCCCATAATGATACTCGAGCGTCTCGGCAGAAATGTGCGGTGCCAGAGCGTCTTTGGCATACGGTAATGCAGGTAATTCGAACGACATTGCTACTCTCCTTTTTATAGTTAATATCCCCAGTAACCCTGTACTGAGTGTGGATAGAGTAGCAAATTAAAAGGTGTGATAAAAGAGAAGGTTACCCTGCCAGATGTGTGGCAGGGTAGGGGTTAGCGGATGGTTTTCGGCGTCATTACGCGGCGTGCGCCGACGTAGTGGCGATCCCAGTAGTCTTCACTGAGGGAGGTAATTTGAATATCGCGACCGGTACGCGGAGACTGAATAAACTTTCCACCGCCGATGTAGACACCAACATGATCGGCGGTGCCGCGCCCACGCGTGCGGAAGAACACTAAATCGCCGCTCTCCAGCTCACCCCGGTCAATCGCACGGGCATCGCGCAGGTGATACATTTCGTTAGCTGTTCGCGGAATACGGAATTTCACCAGATCTTTATAGGCGTAATAAACCAGACCGCTGCAATCAAAACCGGTGCGCGGAGACGTGCCACCCCAGCGGTAAGGTTTGCCAATCTGGCCCATCAATTTGTTCATCGCGGTTTTTTGTGCTTTCTGCACGCGCGCCTTGTGCGCTTCAGCAATAGTTAACGGTTTGCTCTCCACCTTGCTGGTGGTACAGGACTTCCTGTGACCTTTTCGGGCAACGCATTTGGTGGTGACGTTTGCCGCTGCGGTTTTCATCGCGCTGCTCTTACTGCGGCGCGTTGAGGCCGTTCTGGTGGTGCTGGCGGCGCGCGCGGTGCGGGATGATTTGCTGGCGGTAGAGGCGATTTTTTTACTTGCCGTCGCCTTCGTGGTGGTTTTTTTACTGGTTGAGGCGGTGGACTTCTTCTTGCTGCTGCTTTTGCTGACGGTATTTTTCTTCTTCCGTTCGCTTCCCTTTGCGGAGAGCGATTTTTGCGCCGACGTGGCTTTCGTATGACCGGAAGCGTGCGAGAGCGGCGAGAATGTTAATGATGAAAACAGCAAAGCACAGAGCGTGATCGACATTTTTTTTATTCGCGCCACTGAGCAATCCTCTGAGTATGGAGGCATAAAAATTCATGCCTGGGTATGATTTACAAAACTCATCAATTCTAATCCATATAAAGCAATAAAGTTAATAGCGATTTTGTATCTAAAATAGTGTTTCGTTAGCAAGTGCAAAAAAAAACAGCAATTGAAATACAATGAGCTAAAAAATGGACAGTTTTTTAGTCAGCAGGTTGCTAAAGTGACATTTCACAGGCATCTTCTGTGCTCAGACGTTAAAATAGTAAAGCGTGAATAAAATGTTATTTTCCGTCTGAGGTCTGAAACGCTACAATGTCAGACTACATGTGGTATTCGAAGTTAAGGAAGTAAGACAATGAGCACAACTGTTGAAACAATCCAACGTCAGATCGCTGAGAACCCCATCCTGCTGTACATGAAGGGTTCCCCGAAACTGCCGAGCTGCGGTTTTTCCGCACAAGCTGTGCAGGCGCTCTCTGCCTGTGGCGAACGCTTTGCTTACGTAGATATTCTGCAAAATCCGGAAATCCGCGCAGAGCTGCCGAAATACGCAAACTGGCCGACCTTCCCGCAACTGTGGGTTGATGGCGAGCTGGTTGGCGGCTGCGACATCATCATCGAGATGTACCAGCGCGGCGAATTGCAGCAGTTGATCAAAGAAACTGCGGCAAAATATAAAGAAGAAGAGCCAAAAGCGGAGTAATTCGCGAAAGGCGCGTTTGCGTCAGCGGGCACAAAAAAGCGACCTGGAACGGTCGCTTTTTTTGTGGGATTTATTCTGCTGCTATTGGTAGCGGCCAGCCGCCCAGGCGTTTCCAGCGGTTGACGATTTCGCAGAATAACTGCGCGGTTTGTTCCGTGTCGTACAGCGCGGAGTGTGCCTGCTCGCCGTCAAAGGCCATACCTGCTGCGATGCAGGCTTTCGACAGAACGGTTTGCCCCAGCGCCAGACCGCTCAGGGCAGCGGTATCGAAGGTGACGAAAGGGTGGAACGGGTTACGTTTCAGATTCGCGCGCTCGGCGGCGGCCATCATAAAACTGTGATCGAAGGTGGCGTTATGCGCGACCATAATGGCACGGTTGCAGCCCGCGTCCTTCAGGCCTTTGCGCACCATTTTGAAAATAGCATGCAGCGCATCATATTCGCTCACGGCGCCACGCTCCGGGTCAGTCGGATCGATACCGTTAAACGCCAGCGCTTCCGGTTGCAGATTCGCACCCTCAAACGGCTCAACATGGAAATGTGCAGTGGTGTCCGGCATCAACCAGCCATCTTCATCCATTTTCAACGTGATCGCTGCAATTTCAAGCAGAGCATCAGTTTTGGCGTTGAATCCGGCGGTTTCTACATCAATCACCACGGGATAAAAACCACGAAAACGGTCGCACAGACCATTCAGTTGCGCATTGTCGGACATTAGAATCTCTTAACCTGAAAAAAGTAGCGCGCATTATGGCAAATTTTGCCAGGGGATGCAGTAAAAGCGGATAAAAGAACGGACGCCGTAGCGTCCGTGGGGAATCAGTTGCCGAGGCCTTTACCGGCATCTTTTTCTTCAATCAGTTCGATTTTATAACCGTCCGGATCCTCAACGAAGGCGATAACCGTGGTGCCGCCTTTTACCGGGCCCGCTTCACGCGTAACGTTGCCGCCGTTGTTGCGAATGCGTTCGCAGGCTTCAGCCGCGTTATCGACGCTCAGGGCAATGTGACCATACGCATTGCCGAGATCGTATTTATCGACGCCCCAGTTATAGGTCAGCTCAATCACGGCTTCGTCTTTTTCATCGCCATAGCCGACGAAGGCGAGGGAGTATTTGTATTCAGTGTTTTCACTGGTACGCAGCAGTTTCATACCCAGGACTTTGGTGTAAAACTCGATGGAACGTTGCAGGTCACCAACACGAAGCATGGTGTGTAATAAGCGCATAATTTCCTCTCACTGGATAATCATTATTCAAAACAAAACATTATTTTAGTATAGCGGCGGATCCCTGCCGCTATCAATGTGCGATTACAGGGTAGGGTAATCGGTGTAACCTTCGGCGTCGCCGCCGTAGAAGCTTTCCGGACGCTGAGGGTTGAGTTCCGCTTTGCGTTGCAGACGGGTCACCAGGTCCGGGTTGGCGATATACGCACGGCCAAAGGCAACGGCGTCAATTAACCCTTTTTGAATCAGATCTTCGGCTTTTTCAGGAGTATAGGCGCCGGCACCAATAATCACACCCTGGAAGCGGGCGCGCACTTTCTCGCGGAAAGTTTCGCTATAGGGTTCGCCACCGGCCCAGTCTGGTTCAGACATGTGCAGGTAAGCAATCCCGCGTTTGCCCAGTTCCTCTATCAAATAGAGCGCATCGGCTTCTTCGTTCGGGCCATTATCCAGGCTCTGGAAGGTACCAATCGGCGAGACGCGGATCCCAACGCGGTCGGCACCCCATTCTTCAATTGCGGCATCAACCACTTCCAGCACCAGACGGGCACGGTTTTCGACGCTGCCGCCGTACTGATCGGTACGGTGGTTAGAAGAAGGCGACAGGAACTGATGCAGCAGATAACCGTGTGCAGAGTGCAGCTCAACCAGGTCGAAGCCGGCCTCACGGGCATTGGCGACCGCCTGACGGAAATCATTCACAATTCCTGGGATCTCTTCGGTTTCCAGGGCGCGCGGCATCGACGTATCCACGCGAATAGCATGACCGTTTTCGTCACGCAGAGAAGTACGTGTCCCCGCGCTCAGAGCAGACGGGGCAACCGGAGCCTGGCCGTCAGGTTGCAGGCTTGAGTGGGAAATACGCCCGGTATGCCAGAATTGCACGGCAATACGCCCCCCTTCAGAATGAACGCCGGCGGTGATTCTCTGCCACGCAGCAATTTGTTCTGCACTGTAAAGACCTGGCGCGCCAGCATAACCTTTCGCCTGGGCGGAGATCTGCGTCGCTTCAGAGATAATCAGCCCTGAACTGGCACGTTGACGGTAATACTCGGCCATCAGCGGTGTTGGGATATCGCCCGGCTCAATGCTGCGTAAGCGGGTGAGCGGGGCCATAAAGACACGGTTAGGGGCAGTAACAGCACCCACTTTCAGTGGGGTAAACAGTTTTTCTTGCGACATAGTGACTCCTGAGTAGACCGGTCGTCTAGTAATTCGGTAAAATAAAACGCCCTTATTACGCGGGCGCGGCAATCATAATTTTGGCGTGAGCCAGCGCGCTTTCCAGCGGCGTTGAGCTCTTAGAAATCTTGGCCTGGAGATTCGCGCCAAGCCAGAGTGAATAGAGCACTTCTGCCTGCGTATGCGCCTCGCCGTCGAAGCGTAAACAACCGTGACGACGGCCTTGTTCCAGCGCCTGCGCTAGCAGGTTTATGATTTCACTGGCGCCTTTATTCATTTCTGCACGCATGTCTTCCGACAGGTCGCACACTTCAGCGGAGAGTTTCACGGTTAAGCAGCCGCTAATTTTACCCTGCTGGCAAAACTGATTAACGGCCTGCTGATAGTAAGCCAACAGGCGGTCGCGATACGTTCCTTCACCAGCGGCAAAATGTTGCGCGAGGCGCTGGTGGTAATCGGCAAAATAGCGTTCAAGCATGGCGACGCCAAAGGCTTCTTTTGAACGGAAATAGTGGTAGAACGATCCTTTCGGCACTTCCGCCGTTTTCAACAGTTCGCTTAAGCCCATTCCAACAAAACCGCGCTGCATGCAAAGTTGCTCGCCGGTGGCCAGAATGTGTTCGCGGGTATCGTGTTCGCTGTGTTTGCTCATGGGAAAATAATCTAATAGACCAATCGGTCTAGTGCAAGTTTTTTTTCGCCTGGCACGTTGACAATAAAGTTGCAGAGGCGGGCGTAAACGTCTTCAATGTGAAGAAGCGTCGTTAACAGGAGGCCAACGTGGCGGAGCAGCTGGAATTTTTCCCGGTGCAGAGTCCGTGCCGGGGTATATGTCAGAGTGATGAGCGCGGATATTGCCGGGGCTGTATGCGCAGTCGCGATGAGCGCTTTAACTGGCAAAAGATGAGCGATACCGAAAAGCAGGAGGTGTTACGCCTCTGCCGACAGCGTCTGCTGCGCAAATTACGCGCAAACAAACCCAACGATGCCGAAGAACCTCAGCAACCCTCACTGTTTTAAGGGCAGAATTGCGTATACTCATAGCAAATTTTCATTGAGGAAGCTGCTATGGTTCAGCGTATTACCCTGGCGCCGCAAGGCCCGGAATTTTCACGTTTCGTCATGGGATACTGGCGTTTAATGGACTGGAACATGTCCGCCCGTCAGCTCGTCAGTTTTATTGAAGAGCATCTCGACCTCGGGGTGACGACAGTCGACCACGCCGATATCTACGGCGGATACCAGTGTGAAGCCGCCTTTGGCGAAGCAATTAAGCTTGCGCCGCATCTGCGCGATCGTATGGAAATCGTCACCAAATGCGGTATCGCCACTACGGCGAAAACCGAAAACGTTCTGGGCCACTATATTACCGACAGCAAGCACATTATTAGTAGCGCAGAGCAGTCGCTGATTAACCTGGCGACCGACCGTCTTGACCTGCTGCTGATTCATCGTCCAGACCCACTGATGGATGCCGATGAAGTAGCGGAAGCGTTTCTGAACCTGCATCAGAGCGGAAAAGTGCGCCACTTCGGCGTCTCTAACTTTACGCCAGCACAGTTTGCGTTGTTGCAGTCGCGTCTGCCATTTACTCTGGCGACCAACCAGGTAGAAATCTCGCCGATTCATCAGCCAGCCATTCTGGATGGTACGCTGGATCAACTCCAGCAACTGCGCATTCGTCCGATGGCCTGGTCTTGTCTGGGCGGTGGTCGCTTGTTTAACGACGACGAGTTCCAGCCGCTACGTGCTGAACTGGCGCAGGTTGCCACAGAGCTGAACGCCGCCAGTATTGAGCAGATGGTTTACGCATGGGTGCTGCGTCTGCCCTCGAAACCGTTGCCCATAATCGGATCCGGCAAAATAGAGCGTGTGCGATCAGCGATTGAATCCCTGTCACTGGAGATGACGCGCCAACAGTGGTTCCGCATCCGCAAAGCGGCGTTAGGCTATGATGTTCCCTGAGTGATTTCCCCGGCTTCCGGTGAAAATCGTGTCCCTGGTTTACACTTAACGGGGACACGACAGTAACGGAGGCATCATGAAACGATTTACTCTGACGATCCTGGCGCTGGCCTTTTCAGCTGGTGCGCAGGCAGCGGGTGACAATGTCGAAATGAATCTTGTCACATCCCAGAGCGTCGGCCAGTCAATTGGTAGCGTCAAAATCAGTGAAACCGATAAAGGGCTTGAGTTTGCGCCCGATCTCAAGGCGTTGCCGCCTGGAGAGCACGGTTTTCATATCCACGCCAACGGCAGTTGTCAGCCAGCCATCAAAGACGGAAAAGCCAGCGCCGCGGAAGCCGCAGGAGGGCATTTTGATCCTGAAAACACCGGTAAACATGAAGGGCCGGATGGTAAAGGTCATCTCGGTGATTTACCGGCGCTTAACGTTGATAAAGACGGCAAAGCCACCACCCCGGTGTATGCACCACGCCTGAAGAAATTGGCGGACATTGAAGGCAAAGCGCTGATGATTCACGTTGGCGGCGATAACATGTCCGATCATCCCAAACCGCTGGGCGGCGGCGGGGCGCGCTATGCCTGTGGGGTAATTAAGTAGTTCGTTCGGTAATCGTTCCGGCTACCGGTGCCTGTTCCAGTTGTGAAAGTGAACAGTGCAGTCGCCAGATAATCGACGCCAGTTCACGGGCGGCTGGCTGGTGATGATGGGACAGCGCCTCGGAAATACGTTGTAATTCCTGTAATGACGTGGTGAGCGGGCGTTGCTGTACGCCGCGCTCGCTCATCACATCCCGCAGCAGGCTAATACAAAGATCGCGTACCTGTGAAAGTGGGTCAGAGCGCGCTTCCCAGCTACGTAACTGCCACACGACGTGACTACAGTTCAACAACACTACGCCCCAGCGCAGCAGCCAGCGCCGAGCCAGTTCATCCTTACTGTTACTTAACTGACTGATATGATGATAAACCAACGACTCAAAATCGTGCTCGCTGTTGGTTGGATGTCGGCTGAGTTGATCAACAAAGTGACGCCGTAACGCACGAATATGACGGCGGCTTTTGCGCGCATCGGAGCCGGGTTTCAGTACGGCAAACGCCATCCACGCCAGCCCTACGCCGAGCATTTTAGCCAGATTGTCATTTAAAAAATCGGCAAAGTCGTAGACCGGCGGATTGGTCACGGCAATAAACGAGCCCATAAAAACAATCAGTTGCCCCCATAATCCCGCGCGTTTGGGCATTTGTAATTTGAACAATTGCATCGTGGTCAGCAGCGGAAACAGGAAAAGCAGAAATTGCCACAGATCGGTGATCTGTACCATCAGGCCAAATTTCACCACAAAGCTGAAGAGCGAGAGCAACACCAGGGTGCGCATCAATAATGTTAGGGAGTTAAACGGCGAAGGAGAGACGGAATAGAGCACGCAGCAGATAGCCGACAACGTGAGTGCCGCCGCACCGGACTCCCACTGGGTACTGATGGCCCACGCGCCGACGGCCAGCAAAGCGCAGAAGGTACGCACGCCGTTCCAGGCAGCTTCCGCGTGGTCCGTATGACGCATGAGTGCCGGGGCTGCAGGCACACGGAATTCCGAAATAGCGGTGGCGTTTTCCAGCCGTAAAAGCCAGCGGCTGCTGTCGAGGTAGACGCGGCAAAAATAACGTAATCGTTCCCAGAAGGCGCGATGACGGTAATCCTCTGGATCGGTCGGGGCCAGCGGCGCAATGATTCGCGCTACGGTGTAGACGTCACAACCAGGCCGTGCCAACGCCTGTAAAAGTTGTTCGATCACCGGGCGAATATTTTCCGGTGGATTGGGCCAGTTGAGCAGCATGCGCCGGAGGCTGGAAATGACGCTGGTCAGCCGTAATTGTTGATGCAGAAGGGCATTCAGCAATGAATTTTGCTGGCGAAAGCGGTAATGGCTCCAGAAAGCCTGAATACGCAGCAGATTCATGGTGAGAATTTGGCCGATCACGCTCTCATGCGCGGTGCGGATGGCATCGGTAGTCACCGGTTGCCAGAGCAGGCTGGCGTGTTCCAGCAGGCGTGCATGCATGTTTTTAAGCGCGGTTAGCAGTGCGGTACCATCGGACGTGCTGGGCAGAATCATCATCATCAACCCGCCACATAAAATGCCGACAATGACCTCGCAAACACGCGCCTGAGCAATCGTCCACAGTTCGGTGGCATCGGCGACGTTGATCACCGGAAAAGCGATAATCGCGCAGGTATAGCCCGCCAGTTGAAAGGCGTAGGCCACGTTGTTGGTGAACATTGCGCACGCCCAGGTGCAAAAGCTTATCCAGCCCGCCATACAGACTAAAAACAGCCACGGATCGGTTAGGGTATGACCCGCAATAATCACCGCAGCCCAGGCACCAAAGAGACTACCGGCGATACGGCCAAAACTTTTGCTGATAACGCCGCCGACGGTAGGGAAACTCACCACCGCCGCAGAGGTCATCGCCCAGTATGGTTCATCCAGTTGCAGGTAGTAGGCGATGCTCAGCGCCAGACACATGGCGATGCCGTTACGTAATGCGTATCGCCACTGTGCCGGGGTTGCCTTAAACCAGGGGAGTGACGCCAGGCTCAGACTCGGTAAGGTCATTTTTTGCTGCCAATCGACACGGAGCAAGTAGTCCCGGCGACCAGCACAACGTCATCCGGTAAGCTATCAAATTCGATACGCACCGGAACGCGCTGTGCCAGACGAACCCACGGAATATTGGGTTTGATATCGGCGACCAGGCTGCTGTCACTCTCCAGGCTCTGGTCGTAAATCGCACGGCCAATACTGTTAACGTGACCCTGTAACGTCTTGCCGTTGCTGTAGAGCTGAATTGTGGCGCTATCGCCTGGCGAGATATGGCGCAGCTTGGTCTCTTCAAAATAGCCGACAACATAGAATGAATGACTGTCAATCAACGCAAACACAGGTTGCCCTTGAGTGGCGTAGTTCCCGACACGAGTAGAAAGGTTAGTAACCCAGCCATCGACGGGTGCTTTAACGAGGGTTTGCGTCAACTGCCAGCGGGCATGTTCCAGTTCTGCGGCAGCGGCATCCCCGGTGGCTTTGGCGGCTTTGACCGACATATTTGCGCTATCGAGATCTTCTGCTGAAATATAGTTATGCGGCAGGTTCTGTCGGCGTGTGGCCTCGTGGTTAGCTTTCACCAGATCGGACTGCGCTTTTGCCAGTTGCGCTTCAGCGTTCATAACAGCGATGCGCCACGGCGTGGGGTCAATCTCAAACAGGACGTCGCCTGCTTTAACAAACTGGTTATCCTTCACATTCAGCTTAAGGATGCTACCGGAAACCTGCGGGGTAATATTCACCTGCTCTGAGCGGATTTTTCCGTCACGTGTCCAGGGCGATTGCATGTAGTAGTTCCAGCACAGCCAGACCGCGATAGCCGCCAGAGCAGCAACCAGAAGCGTAGAGAAATATTTTAATTTTTTCATTTAGATAGCTTCACCACAGGACTAAAATCAGCAACGCGCCGCAAACGGAGAGTGCAAACAGCGAGAGATCCATCAGCAAGGGATGCCAGATATCGCCCGCGTACATCCAGTCACGCAGTTGCTGGTGTGCAACCAGCCAGATAAGAAAGCCGAGCAGGACGGCTTTAAATAGCGGTGGAAAATAGATAGAGGCACCCACCACGAGGTCTTGCAGCGGTAGTCCCGGGAGTTGAAGAATCGACTTCACAAGCAGAAATCCTTTGCAATTGAAGAGTTAAGACTCGATAGTGAGCGTAACGCTAACGAAATGCAGACAACTTTAACACAGTGTAAATCATTGCTCTGCATTGCGCGTAGGCGGCAATACATTTGTTTTGAGTATTTAAATACTGCACACTATTCTAAAATCAGTATAATAACTTAGCAAGCTAATTATAAGGAGATGAAATTGGAATCGCCATTAGGTTCTGATCTGGCACGGTTGGTGCGCATTTGGCGTGCTCTGATCGACCATCGCCTCAAACCTCTGGAACTCACGCAGACACACTGGGTCACGCTGCATAATATTCATCAGTTGCCCCCTGAGCAGTCGCAGATCCAGCTGGCTAAAGCGATCGGTATCGAGCAGCCGTCGTTGGTACGCACACTGGATCAACTGGAAGAGAAAGGGCTTATCTCTCGCCAAACGTGCGCAAACGATCGCCGTGCTAAGCGAATAAAACTGACCGAAAAAGCCGAGCCATTGATTGAAGAGATGGAAGCGGTGATCAGTCAGACGCGAGGCGAAATTCTTTCGGGGATTTCGCCGGAAGAGACTGACCAACTGGTTGCGCTCATCCACAAGCTGGAACAAAACATTATCGACCTGCAATCCAGAGATTGATGTTGTTCGACAAAATCCCTGCCACAAGGCAGGGATTTTTTACCTCTTATTCCCAAACGACCACGCGGTTACGTCCAGCCTCCTTTGCCCGGTACATCGCTTCATCTGCCCGACGTACGCACTCTTCTACGTGAACAGATAGATCAGTGGCAGTGTAAACGCCCATACTGATGGTGATAGGTTCCGGCAATTGCGACTGGCTGCTTTCAGCATCCTGGCTGGCAATAGCAACACGGATCCGCTCGGCAATGCCCTGGGCAACGCCTGAAGAAGCACCGACCAGTAGCAGGGCGAACTCTTCTCCGCCGATGCGCGCGGCGACATCATTTTGTCGCACGGAATCCTGCAGTACTTTTGAGACAAACTGAATCACCTTGTCACCCTGCAAGTGGCCATATTTGTCATTGATGCGTTTAAAGTGATCCAGGTCGCTGACAATCACCGAGATAGGGTGGTCAGGGGCGACTTTTGGCATCAATGCGGTGAACGTGTCATAGAAGTAACTGCGGTTAAAGAGTTGCGTCAGCGGATCGCGAATAGAGTTTTGATAGGAGTGCATGTACCTGGTGTTGGACTGGCGATAGAGGGTGAAGACATCGCAAAGCAACACCAGAATCAGAAACAGGGTTGAGATGGTCTCGAACAAACGGGCTTCATACCAGGTGTAGCCCGCACTATGCCCGGAAGACATCAGCACAATCAGCGTAAAGATATAGCAGGCGCAGAAGAAGGCGCCGCTATACCAGAAAATATTGTTGAGCTGAGTAACAAACAGAATTGTCAGTAGAGCGATAATCCACAGGACTATTAATATCCATCCCAGCAAATTACCCCATAACTGCGTAAACTGATAAGTATTATTATCGACAAAATTGATGCTGAGCAATTCGTAATGGCTGGAGTAAAGCCAGGATAATATCAGCATGCTTAGCGTAAAAAGGAGGATGCCTACGAGAATAATCGTATGGATCTTAAATGTATGCATCTCACGTTTTTTTAAGGCATACAAAATGACGGCGAAAATAAAAAGAAATGCCATCATGATGTTGCGGAAAAAATAAAATATCAACGTGTCGTTATAGTTAACCCGAGTAAGCCCGGTACACATGAACCAGTCGGGGAAGCTGTCCAGTGTTCCCAGCATCAGGAGGGCCGACCCAGCGAATGCAAAGGCGATAGGCGTGAGGTAAAGACGATGTTTATCGCAGGAGTATTTCATGACCATGAAGGCGGCGATCATGGCATGAAAAACCATTAAAAACATAGTCAAAATAGGGAAAAGTAACGGCGCAATCGTAGGGGTACGATGAATTATCGCCGCAGAAAAATGATTGAGGATAACAATCCCCATTATACAAATGGTGAAGTAAACCAAAAAACGCTGTAACGGAAACTTCAATTTCATCAGCATAGACAACATTCCAATATTATTCGGAGTGAAAGTATTCACAGCTTCCCAGGGCATCCCGCCCGGCGGGATTAATCTTAGATGAATTTATCCGAAGGAATATTGTTTTTGCGCAAATAATAACATTGAAGAATGGCTTATTTATATTCACGCCATCAATATATCTAAAGGATTCAGGGGATCAGTAAGGAAATGTCAGCGGAGTCATGCAAGAAAGCGTGACCCGATTGGGCCACGCTGAAAATCATTAACGCGGGGAAACGGTCACCTGGCTGCCGTTGCTTGCCATTACGACACGCTGGCCAACAGAGAAACGGGTGTCACCCTGTTTCTGAACAACCATGATGGTGTTGCCGTCATCTTTACGAATTTCCAGCTCAACACCCTGGGTTTTGTTCATTGCACCCTGGACGCCCTGGCCGGCTACGCCGCCCGCGACAGCCCCTGCTGCGGTTGCCAGAGAACGGCCCGTACCGCCGCCGATGGTATTGCCGAGGAAACCACCTAGCACCGCACCACCGATTGCGCCAATGACGTTGCTATCATCACCGCCCTGAATTTGTACCGGACGCGTGTTAACGATAGTACCGTAAGTGACATTCTGGACCTGCTTGGCTTCGGAAGCTGAATAGACATCGCCGGACAGACCGCTGCTGCTTACGCACCCTGCTAACGATAAACCGATCATAGAAGCGGTCAAAACACGTAACATCATTTATGAATCTCCTGTTCACCAAGAAACGCTCATGCGAGCATCCGTATCAGGTAATTATATGGTATTTGCTCATCGCAGGTTATATATTCTGCACAACTATAGGCAAATAATAACGTGGAATAACTTAACCAACGTTAAACACTCCCCCTGAAAACCGCACATTTTTTGTCCATGTGCGCGTCTGCTGTATAAAATATCACTAAAAATTATTATTGCATCATAGCATTGGGCATTGCTTTATGGTGGAGTGTAATTCCACTGCTTATGCAACTAAGGAAGGCGTATGAAATCAGGCCGTTATATTGGCGTGATGTCCGGAACCAGTCTCGACGGGGTTGATGTTGTACTGGCGGCTATTGATGAAAGCAGAGTCGCGCAACTGGCCAGCCTCTCGTTCCCTATACCCATCGAATTGAAAGAGGCGGTATTGGCCGTTTGTCAGGGACAACAGCTGACGCTCTCACAGTTTGGTCAGCTAGATACGCGTTTGGGACGATTGTTCGCTGATGCGGTACAGGCGCTGATGACGCAGGAAAAACTTCAGCCCGAGGATATTGTGGCGGTGGGGTGCCATGGGCAAACCGTCTGGCATGAACCGACAGGTACTGCGCCACATACGCTGCAGATTGGTGATAACAATATCATCGCGGCGCAAACGGGTGTCACCGTAGTCGGCGATTTTCGTCGTCGCGATATGGCGTTAGGCGGCCAAGGGGCACCGCTGGTGCCCGCTTTCCATCATGCGTTGCTGGCGCATCCCACTGAGCGACGAATGATTCTGAATATTGGCGGTATTGCCAATCTCTCTTTGCTGATTCCCGGTCAGCCGGTTCGGGGGTTTGATACCGGCCCGGGCAATATGCTGATGGATGCCTGGATCTGGCGCAACCAGAAAAAACCGTATGACAAAGATGCGGCATGGGCTAGCGAAGGCAAAGTGCTCCTACCGCTGCTGCAGGAGATGCTTTGCGATCCCTATTTTGCCGCGCCTGCGCCAAAAAGTACCGGACGCGAGTACTTTAACTACGGTTGGATAGAACGCGTGCTTGGGCAATTCCCTGGACTACGTCCTCAGGATGTGCAGGCGACGCTTGCAGAACTCACGGCCACGACTATCAGCGAGCAGGTGCTGCTGAGCGGTGGCTGCGATCGTCTGCTGGTGTGCGGTGGCGGTAGCCGCAACCCGATGGTCATGACGCGCCTGGCCGGTATGCTGCCGGGAACGGAAGTCGCCGCGACGGATGCGTATGGTATAAGCGGGGACGATATGGAGGCGCTGGCCTTTGCGTGGCTCGCCTGGCGTACCCTCGCGGGTTTACCGGGAAATCTGCCATCGGTGACGGGGGCTACGCATGAGAGCGTTCTGGGGGCTATTTTTCCGGCAAATCCCCGCAAATAAGAGTTTGCTGAAATCATCCTGGCGTGCCGCGCGATAAACTCAGGAAAAAGGGAGGGTTCGTACCTCCTGTGGACCAAGAAAGTCGTAAGGCACGCCAATGAAAAAATTACTTATCGCTGTTATCCCTTTAATGCTGGCTGGTTGCAGCACCTATAATCAGTTTATGGAACGGATGCAAACCGACACGCTTGAGTACCAGTGCGATGAAAAACCTCTCACCGTTAAACTGAATAATCCTCGCCAGGAAGTCAGCTTCGTTTATGACAACCAGCAGTTGCATCTGCCGCAGGGGCTGTCGGCATCCGGAGCGCGCTACACTGATGGTATTTACGTCTTCTGGTCGAAAGGCAACGACGCCACCGTCTACAAACGTGACCGTATCGTGCTGAATAACTGTCAGTTACAAAACCCTAAGCGTTGAGATTTTCACCCGGGCGGCGCACAATAACGCTACCCATTTCTGACAATCACAATCGCTATGTCCGATAACGACGAATTGCAGCAAATTGCGCATCTGCGCCGAGAGTATACCCGTGGCGGTCTTCGCCGCCGCGATCTTCCCGCTGACCCGCTGACGCTGTTTGAGCGCTGGTTGTCTCAGGCCTGTGAGGCGAAGCTTGCCGATCCTACTGCGATGGTGGTGGCGACCGTCGATGAAAACGGACAACCTTACCAGCGTATCGTTTTGCTCAAGCACTATGATGAAAAAGGGATGGTGTTTTACACCAATCTCGGCAGCCGCAAAGCGCATCATCTGGAACAGAATCCGCGTATCAGCCTGTTGTTCCCGTGGCATACGCTGGAACGTCAGGTGATGGTCACCGGCAAAGCAGAACGCCTCTCTACGCTTGAAGTGGTTAAATACTTCCACAGCCGTCCGCGCGACAGTCAAATTGGCGCCTGGGTATCAAAACAGTCGAGCCGTATTTCCGCGCGAGGCATCCTCGAAAGCAAATTCCTTGAACTGAAACAGAAGTTCCAGCAGGGCGACGTACCACTGCCGAGTTTCTGGGGCGGGTATCGCGTCTCGATCGAACAGATGGAGTTCTGGCAGGGCGGTGAACACCGTCTGCACGACCGTTTTTTATACCAGCGCGACGCGAACGACTGGAAAATCGACCGACTCGCGCCTTAAGGGCAAAATTGTTGTGTTAAGCGCTGGTGCTGAAAGGGCTGGCGCTTTATTCTATATCCCTTTCGCGTCAGGCGAAAAAGTCGTGTACCGACAGAGGTGCAGTCGTTTATACATGGAGAATTTGATGGCAAGCAGTAACTTGATTAAACAATTGCAAGAGCGGGGCCTCGTGGCCCAGGTGACGGACGAGGAAGCGTTAGCAGAGCGACTGGCGCAAGGCCCGATCGCGCTCTATTGCGGCTTCGATCCCACCGCTGACAGCTTGCATTTGGGGCATCTTGTTCCATTGTTATGCCTGAAACGCTTCCAGGAAGCGGGCCATAAGCCCGTTGCACTGGTAGGTGGCGCGACCGGTCTGATTGGCGACCCGAGCTTCAAAGCTGCCGAGCGTAAACTGAACACTGAAGATACGGTTCAGGAGTGGGTGGATAAAATCCGCAAACAGGTTGCGCCGTTCCTCGATTTCGATTGTGGCGACAACTCAGCCATTGCCGCGAACAACTACGACTGGTTTGGCAGCATGAACGTGTTGACCTTCCTGCGCGATATCGGCAAACACTTCTCCGTTAATCAGATGATCAACAAAGAAGCGGTTAAGCAGCGCCTTAACCGTGACGATCAGGGCATCTCCTTCACCGAGTTCTCCTATAACCTGTTGCAGGGCTATGACTTTGCCTGCCTGAACAAACTGCACGGTGTTTCATTACAGATTGGCGGATCTGACCAGTGGGGCAACATCACCTCCGGTATCGATTTGACCCGTCGTCTGCACCAGAATCAGGTATTCGGCCTGACGGTTCCGCTGATCACTAAAGCGGACGGCACCAAATTCGGTAAAACCGAAGGCGGCGCGGTATGGCTCGATCCGAAGAAAACCAGCCCGTATAAATTCTACCAGTTCTGGATCAACACTGCCGATGCGGACGTTTATCGCTTCCTGAAATTCTTCACTTTCATGGACATTGAAGAGATCAATGCGCTGGAAGAGGAAGACAAAAACAGCGGTAAAGCCCCGCGCGCCCAGTACGTTCTGGCTGAGCAGGTTACCCGTCTGGTTCACGGCGAAGAAGGTCTGGTGGCGGCAAAACGTATCACCGAGAGCCTGTTTAACGGCACCCTGAGCGCGCTGAGCGAAGCAGACTTCGAACAGCTGGCGCAGGACGGTGTACCCATGGTCGAGATGGAGAAAGGTGCTGACCTGATGCAGGCGCTGGTGGATTCAGAGTTGCAACCGTCTCGCGGTCAGGCGCGTAAAACTATCGCATCGAACGCGGTTACCATCAACGGTGAGAAACAGTCTGACCCGGAATATACCTTCAGCGAAAGCGATCGCCTGTATGGCCGCTACACGCTGCTGCGTCGCGGTAAGAAAAACTACTGTCTGGTGTGCTGGAAATAATTCAGCACAACAGGAATGAAAAAGGGCGTGAGAAATCACGCCCTTTTTTATGTCTGAAGCAGTATCTTGCCGGATGACACTTACGCTTATCCGGCCGGCTTTATGTTATTTCAGACCTTCCGCCGCCATGGCTGCCGCAACGGCAGGACGCGCCGCGACACGCGTCATATAGGCCGCAATATTTTTATATCCGTCCATCTCCAGTTTCACCGCAAAAGCCCAGCGCAAAACGGTAAAGAGATACGCATCGGCAATGGTAAAGCGTGAACCGCTAATCCATTCGCAATCGGCCAGTTCGCTATCGATATAGGCCATTTTTTTATCCAGCAGCGCGCGCGCGGTCGGTTTGTAATCTTCCGGAGTATCAGGACGGAATAGCGGGGTAAAGCCCTTGTGTAACTCGGTGGCGATGAAATTAAGCCATTCCAGCGTCTTATAGCGGCTGATGCTGCTGACTGGCGCGAGCAACTGACGATCGGCAACGCCGTCGGCAATATACTGCATAATAGCCACGCCTTCTGTAAGAACAGTGTTGTCGTCCAACTGGAGTGTGGGAACCTGCCCTTTAGGGTTGGTTTGCAGGAAATCCTCCCCGGTTTCGGTCACTTTCTTTTGCAGGTCTACGCCCACGAGTGTGAAGTCCAGACCGCTTTCACGCAGCGAAATATGCGATGCAAGTGAACAGGCACCGGGTTTATAGAACAGTTTCATAGCTAACTCCTTCTGGCAGATGTCATCGGTTTTTTTATCTTGAGCCACACAGCGGTGACGAAGGGCATTTCGCTATGTTAGTGCCCGCGAGGATAAAAAAAAAGCCGTTAACTTGCGTTAACGGCTCAAATTCAAATGTTTCCCGATGACATTACGCGGAAGCGGTTTCCTGCGCAGTAACGGTTTTGTCGTCGTCCTGAGTCATACGATTCAGCTTCGATGCGGTCAGCAGCATCAGCAGGGCGATGATACCGGTGGCAACACCAATCTGCAGGAACACTTTACCGTAAACATCCAGAGACATCAGCGGATCGGTGACGTTTTCAGGAACAGCCATCAGGTTGGCGACGCGGCCAGCAATCAGCGCCGCACCGGCAGTGGTCAGAAACCAGCTACCCATAATGAAGCCCATCAGACGCTGAGGAACCAGTTGCGCCACCATCGCCAGGCCGAGACCGGAGATCATCAGTTCACCGATACTCTGCAGGCAGTAGCTCAGGATCAGCCAGTTCACAGAAACGATACCCGCGTCGGTGGCGAATTTCGCACCCAGCGGCAGCACCAGGAAGGCACCAGAGCACAGCACCATACCGATAGCAAATTTGTGCGGCATCGGCAGGCGGTCGCCCATCTTGTTATAGATAGCGGCCAGAATCGGGCTACCGATGATGATCCAGAACGGGTTGAGCGCCTGGTACTGTTCCGGTTCGAACGCAATACCCAGGATAGAGTGCTCAACGTTACGGATAGCGAAGAAGTTCAGAGAGGTCGGCATCTGGCTGTAAAGGACGAAGAACACAATCGCTTCCAGCATCAGGATGAATGCCACAATCATTTTACGGCGAGCAGCACCCTGCATCGCGAACGCTTCTTTACCAAAGATAACTACGATACCCAGCGCAACCACGCCCAGCACCATACGCGCGATATCCTGGTTGTGCAGCAGCCAGGTCGCGATAGTGACCAGGATAACAACGCCGACAATAGTCAGCAGCAGGTTACGGTAGTTGATTGGCTCAAAGTCAGGTTTAGAACCGTACTGTTTCACCCAACGCTGGCAGAACGCGAAGTTGACGACGGTAATCAGCATGCCCACAACGCTCAGTGCGAACGCCACGCTCCAGCCGAATTTCGCTGCCAGCCATGGGGTTGCCAGCATAGAGAAGAAGGAACCGATGTTGACGGACATGTAGTACATGGTAAATGCACCGTCCAGACGCGGATCATCTTTTTCGTAGCAGGTAGAGAGCAGGGAGGATGGGTTAGCCTTGAACAGACCGTTACCAACCGCAATGGTCGCCATACCCATATATACGATAGCCGCGTCATGGCCAGACCACGCGACCAGCGCATAACCAATCGCCAGCACAATTGCGCCCAGCATAATAACGCGTTTCGTCCCCAGAATTTTGTCGCCCAGCCAGCCGCCGATAGCGACTAAACCGTAGACCAGGGCACTGAAGGAGGAGAACAACGTAATCGAATCGGCTTCGGACATACCCAGTTGTTTAACCAGGTAGACAGCCATAATACCTTGCAAGCCGTAGTAACCAAAACGTTCCCAAAGTTCGATCGAGAAGATCAAATAGAACGCTTTCGGTTGTTTAAAAGCGTTCAAACTTACGCTTTCAGTTGGTTTATTGTTTGCAGTAGACACATATACCTCTTTTTTTACATCCCATCTTAACGGGGCGTTACTGGACGGAAATTCGTATCGACATCCGCCTTTATAGTTATTCTGGAGGGGAAACGGGGAGTAATGTTCACTATCCGGTGCTTTCGCACAAGGGTTTTGTAATACCCTGTTACAAATACGTAAGGTACTACAAATGACCATATATATAAATGTTATTCAGATTTAAATTTTCTGCATTGCCAATAGGTAGCGTTTTACTCTGCCTGACACGGGGATAAACGGCGTAGTGACCATATCTTCTGCTGATTTGCTTTGGAAGTAGTGATATAGCCTGGATTCTGAAAAATAACTGGTTGATCGTCTCGTGTCATCAGGGTGACACATTGAATTGATGGGCGTTATATGAACAAAGGATAACATTGAGATAACATAATGTTACCAGAGTGTACGAAACGCAAAAGCTATAGAAAATTCAGGTGTTAAAAAAAGAATTAACCAGAAAAACTGTTTAGGGCAGGGTATTCACACCAGTAATGCTCTGGATTCTAATGATTAACATCGAAGCGGCGGGAATTTAACGGCGACGCGTTGAGGAAACGCGCCGCCTTACACAACTAAATGTCGACTTTCTCTTTGTATTCACAGAGATCTTCGATAATGCAGGAACCGCAGCGCGGTTTACGGGCGATGCAGGTGTAGCGGCCATGAAGGATCAACCAATGGTGACAGTCGACCTTAAACTCCGCCGGCACCACCTTCAGAAGCTTTTCTTCAACCTGCTCAACGTTCTTGCCCGGAGCAAAATGCGTGCGATTACAGACGCGGAAGATATGGGTATCAACCGCGATAGTTGGCCAGCCAAAGGCGGTATTGAGCACCACATTTGCCGTTTTGCGCCCCACGCCAGGCAGCGCTTCCAGCGCCGCGCGATCTTCCGGAACCTCTCCGTTGTGCAAATCAATCAGCATCCGGCAGGTTTTTATCACATTCTCAGCTTTGCTGTTAAACAAGCCGATAGTCTTGATATAAGACTTCACGCCATCCACGCCGAGTTCCAGCATCGCCTGCGGCGTATTCGCCACAGGATAAAGCCTGGCTGTGGCTTTATTAACGCTCACATCCGTAGCCTGTGCTGACAGCAGAACCGCGATCAGCAACTCGAAAGGGGAGTTAAAGTTGAGTTCGGTGGTCGGATGCGGGTTGTTGTCCCGCAAGCGGCTTAAAATCTCCAGCCGTTTTACTTTGTTCATCAGGCCTTCTCAGCAGTTTCAACGCCGACGTCCGTGGCGGGCACGGCTTTCGCCTTGCGTTGTTTCGTCCGTTCATCAATCAGATATTTAATCGCCAGCAGCATGCCGAGACCAATAAAGGCACCTGGCGGGAGCATTGCCAGCAGGAAGGGCGTATCCGTATGGAACACTTCAATTCGCAGCGCTTTCGCCCAGTTACCCAGCAGGCCGTCTGCACCGTCGAACAGCGTACCATTACCTAATAACTCGCGAAGGGAGCCCAGCACAAACATAGTGCAGGTTGCGCCCATGCCGATGGCAAACCCATCCAGTGCCGATAACGCTGGCCCTTTTTTGGCCGCGAAGGCTTCGGCACGCCCCACGACGATACAGTTGGTTACGATCAGCGGGATAAAAATCCCCAGCGACTGGTAGAGGCCGAAAGCATAGGCGTTGATCAGCATTTGCACAGCGCTCACTACCGACGCGATAATCATCACATAAATAGGGATACGAATCTCTGCAGGCGTCCAGCGACGCAGGCAGGAGATGGCAAAGTTGGTTAACGTCAGAACCAGCGTAGTCGCCAGGCCAAGGCCCAGCGCGTTGGTCGCCGTTGACGTCACCGCCAGAAGCGGGCACATCCCCAGTAACTGTACCAGTGCAGAGTTGTTCTTCCACAGCCCCTGGACAATAACCTCTTTGACTTCGCTCATGGTTTACTCTCCACAGGCCTGCAGGTTAGAAAGTTGATTCGGTAACGTTTGAGCATACAGCCCGGCACGTTTTACCGCATTTACTACTGCGCGAGGCGTAATGGTCGCGCCGGTAAACTGATCGAACTGGCCACCATCCTTTTTCACCGCCCACGTTGCGTCGCTCTCGCCAGCGATGGTTTTCCCGGCAAAATGAGTTATCCAGTCGGAAATTCGCAGCTCAATTTTATCGCCCAGACCCGGCGTTTCGTGATGCTCTGTGACACGACTTCCCAGCACGGTGCCGTTGAAATCGGCGCCGACCAGTAATTGAATGGCGCCGGAGTAGCCATCCGGTGCCGTAGCTTCCATCACAGCGGCGACAGCCTGCTCACCCTGACGTGCGATATACACTCTATGCGTGCCTTTCCCCAGTGCCGGCGCGCTGACCAGATAGCAGCTTTGCAGCAAATCGTTATTATAGTGATCCGCCGGTAGCACCTGCTCAAACAGCGCGTTCTGCTGTTTAGCCGCCTGATCGGCGATGGTATTTTTAGTCAACTGGTCGATTGCCGCCGTCAGGCCGGTAGAGCCTGCGGCAAACAGAGCCAGGGTTATCCCATGTTTACGCATCGTTTTTAACATCATCAATCCTCAGCGATGGCCGTAAACGCGCGGGCGCGTATAGTAGTCGATCAACGGTACGGTAATGTTTGCCAGCAATACGGCAAAAGCAACGCCATCCGGATAACCCCCGAAGCTGCGAATCAGCCACACCAGCAGGCCTGCCAGCGCGCCGAAAATCAGGCGTCCACGGTTGGTGGTAGAGGCGGTCACCGGGTCGGTCAGAATAAAGAATGCACCCAGCATGGTGGCGCCGGACAGCAGATGCATCTGCGGCGAGGCGACGTTTTCCGGGTTAAACAGCCAGCCAAGTGTGGCGCAGACTGCCAGGCTCAACAGGAAGCTCACCGGGATGTGCCAGCGAATAGCGCCTTTCCACAGTAAAAACAGCCCACCCACCAGATACGCCAGGTTAACCCATTGCCAGCCAATGCCCGCCAGCGCACCGTGATAAATCGACGATTGCATAATGCTCTCGACAGAATGACCCGCATGACGCGACGTTTTGAAAGTATCCAGCGGTGTAGCCTGACTGATGCCATCTACGCCCATTTTCAGCGCGTTCATGTCCTGGCCCGCAGCCGTGTGGCCAGTGAAAATCACCTGTAATGCGTCGATAAAACCCGGCGTATTGGCTGCAATTTCATGCGGCGGCAGCCAGGAGGTCATCTGCACCGGGAAGGAGATAAGCAGTACAACATAGCCAATCATCGCCGGGTTAAACGGATTCTGCCCTAAGCCGCCATAGAGTTGTTTAGCGATGATCACCGCAAAGGCGGTGCCCAGTACCACCATCCACCATGGGGCGAATGGCGGAATACTGATGGCCAGCAGAATGCCGGTCAGCAAGGCGGAGTTATCCGCAAGCGTTGCGGCAATAGCCTGCTTACGCAGACGCAATACAAATGATTCCGTAGCCCAGGCCGTTAATGAGGCCAGCAGAAGCTGAATCAGGGTTCCCCAGCCGAAAAACCAGCTTTGCACCGCAATGCCGGGCAGGGCGGCCAAAATCACCAGCATCATGATACGCGACGTCTGGCGATGGTTATGGGTATAAGGAGAACTCGCTATCTTGAAAACCATTTATTCCTCGTTTACAGCTTGCGCGGCTTTTTTGGCCTGAACGCGGGCAATAGCTGCCGCCACGGCAGCTTTGCGTGGATCATCATTGGCAGCCGACTCATTTGCGGCCTGTTGTTCGGCTTTACGCGCTTTGGCCCGCGCAATAGCGGCTTCAACGGCGGCCTTACGTGGATCAATGGCATCCACTGTTGCCGCAGGTTCACTGGCTGCTTGCTGCTCTGCTTTACGCGCTTTGGCCCGTGCAATAGCGGCTTCAACGGCGGCTTTACGTGGATCAACGGCTTGCGTTACCGCAACAGGCTCACTGGCTGCTTGCTGTTCCGCTTTACGCGCTTTGGCCCGCGCAATAGCGGCTTCAACAGCGGCTTTACGTGGATCAACGGCTTGCGTTACTGCAACAGGCTCACTGGCCGCTTGCTGTTCCGCTTTACGCGCTTTGGCGCGCGCGATGGCGGCTTCAACGGCGGCCTTGCGCGGATCAACCGCATCACCGTTTTCCGATGGTTGTTTTTCTGCCTGGGCAGCACGGGCTTTCGCCTTACGTGCTTCGCGAGCTGCAATCACGGCGCTGTTATCGGGCAGTGCGCCCGTTTTGATGATGACCGGCTGCGTGGCCTGCTGTTGTTTCTCTTTCACACGTGCCAGTGCCGCGTTGATCGCATCCTGATCTTTCGCCGCGGGCTGTACGGCTGCTTTTTTATGGCGTTCGGCACGCGCCAGTTTTTCACGCTCAAGGCGATTCTGACGTGCTTCGAAGCGGGCTTTCGCTTCCGCGGCGCGCTGCTCTTCTAGACGAATCGCAGAGATTTCCGCTTTTTCCTGACGGAAATACTGCACCAGTGGAATGCTGCTCGGACAGACCCATGCGCAGGCACCGCACTCGATACAATCAGCGATATTGTGCGCTGTCGCTTTATCGTGCTGCTGGCCCTTACTGAACCAGTAAAGCTGTTGAGGCAGTAGATCGGCCGGACAGGCGTCCGCACAGGCGCTACAGCGGATACAGCCTTTTTCTTCTTCAGGCTCGCCCATTTCGGATGGCGATGGTGCCAGCAGGCAGTTGGTGATTTTAACCACCGGAACGTCCAGCCACGGCAGGGTAAAGCCCATCAACGGGCCGCCCATAATCACAAGCTGTTCAGCGGAGGGGCAGAAACCCGCGTCTTCCAGCAGATGGCTGACCGGCGTGCCCAGACGCGCCCAGACATTACCCGGGCGACTCACGGATTCACCGGTTAAGGTCACCACGCGTTCGGTTAATGGTTCACCGTCAATCACTGCGCGTTTCACTGCAAACGCGGTACCGACGTTTTGCATCAATACGCCAATGTCGGATGAGCGTCCGCCGTGCGGAACCTGCTTGCCGGTAAGAATTTGCGTTAATTGCTTCGCGCCGCCGGAGGGATATTTGGTGGGAATAACGCGCAGACTGATATCATGCGCGCCCGCCAGCACCGCACGCAGCATCGAAATAGCCTGCGGCTTGTTATCTTCTATGCCAATTAAAATCTGCTGCGGTTGCAGAATATGCCCCAGGATTCGAATACCTTCGATGACCTGCGCCGCACAATCCTGCATCAGTCGGTCATCGGCCGTGATATACGGTTCACACTCTGCCGCGTTGATAATCAGAGTGGTGATTTTATCACCGCCGCCGCGCAGTTTTGTACCGGTTGGGAAGCCAGCACCACCCAGCCCCGCGACGCCGAACTGATGAATACGCTCGATCAATTCTTCGCGTGAACGATTCTGATAATCGTGCCAGCCGTCGCGTGCAATCCACTGGTCTTCGCCATCGGCATCAATAATGACGCTCATTTCCGGCAATGCGGAAGGGTGCGCCGTGGCGTGCGGCTCAATGGCGACGATGGTTCCGGACGTTGGCGCGTGTACGGGCAGCATTCGCCCCCAGCCGCGCGTCAACGGTTGACCACGCAGCACGCGATCGCCGGGTTTTACCGACAACTCGCCTTCAGCACCAATATGTTGCTTCAGAGGAATGACGAAACGCTGCGCAAGGGGAACCTGACGCAGCGGCGTGCCATTAGACTGAGTTTTCATTTCCGGTGGGTGAATCCCCCCATCGAAATCCCAGATTTTCTCTTTTCTGAACGCGGAAAATAACTTAAGCATGTTGTTCCACAGGAATATTACGTACCGGGATACTTTGCAGATCCCATTTCCAGCTGTCGGTTGTGGTGGCGACCGGACGCAGTTCAATACACTGTGTCGGGCAGGGGGCAACACAGAGGTTGCAGCCGGTGCAGAGGTCGCTCATCACCGTGTGCATCGCGCGGGTTGCGCCGACAATGGCGTCAACCGGGCACGCCTGAATGCACTTGGTACAACCGATACAGTTGTTTTCGTCGATCACGGCCAGCATCCGTACCGGCTCCTGAACGGCGGTATCGCCATCGACAGGTTGCGGATCGACGTTGAGTAATTCGGCAATTTTCAGCATTACCGCTTCGCCACCGGGGGCGCAGCAGTTAATTTTTTCACCGTTGCTTACTGCTTCGGCATAAGGGCGACAGCCCGGATAGCCGCACTGACCGCACTGGCTTTGCGGTAAGAGTTGATCAATTTTTTCGACAACCGGGTCGTCTTCCACCGCGAAACGGCGTGAGGCGTATCCCAGTATGACGCCGAAAATCAGCCCTAAGACGCTGATTGCGGCGACGGCAATCCAGAAGGTCATCATTACAACTTCACCAATCCGCTAAAGCCCATAAACGCCAAAGACATTAACCCTGCGGTAATCAGCGCAATAGCATTACCGCGAAACGGCGCAGGCACATTCGACACTACCAGGCGTTCGCGAATAGAAGCGAACAGTACCATCACCAGCGAGAAACCCACGGCGGCAGAAAAGCCATACAGCGCCGACTGCAAAAAGTTATGGCCGAGGTTAATATTGAGCAGCGCCACGCCAAGCACCGCGCAGTTGGTGGTGATCAGCGGTAAGAAGATGCCCAGCAAGCGATAAAGCGCCGGGCTGGTTTTGCGCACCACCATTTCGGTGAATTGCACTACTACGGCAATGACCAGAATAAAGGCCAGCGTGCGCAGATAAATCAGATTAAGCGGAATCAGGATCCAGGTATCGATAAGCCACGCGCAAATGGACGCCAGTGTCATGACGAAAGTGGTCGCGAGCCCCATACCCATCGCGGTTTCCAGCTTTTTGGACACGCCCATAAACGGGCACAGCCCGAGGAACTTCACCAGGACGAAGTTATTTACCAGTACGGTACCGATAAAGAGCAATAAATAGTCAGTCATCATTCGACCTGTAACAAAAAAAGCCGCCTATTATCGACGAAAGTGCGTTCATCGACAACTGGGCAAGAGTGTGGTTATTAAGGGTTCACAAACGTACGCTTCACGCGGGATGAGCGTTTGAGATACGGCACAATCAGCGCCGCAGCGGCTAACGGCAACAATAATTGGCGCAGCGCGATGGTATCGGAAACCGGTGCGAATGCAAACGCCTTAAGCGCCAGCAATAATGAGACCAGTAACCAGATAATATAGTGCTTAGGCACATTTTTACGGCGCTTAAAGAAAGCCATGGTCAGCCACAATGTGTAATACCACATGGCAATCACGAACGCTAAAGAAAGCACCCACAGGGCTAGTTGCGTGCTGCTTTGTGCTTTTAACAGGCTCAGGATCTGCGGATTAAGCAGGGCGTTAACGAACATCAGCAGTTGCAGACTGATGCTGAGCAGCGCTACTAACAGCCACGCAAGTGGGCCGAGCAGCCATCCACCAATTCGTTCTGCGGAGTTTGACGACATTTCGTCTCCTGATTATCAGCGTCAGTTATAAATATGGCGGTGGAGTATAAGCAACTGACGCTGATGATAACAATAGTTACTGCACGTAATGCCAAACGGATTTCGGCACCTGGCCGATATCGAACAAACGACCGCCAGAAACCAGCTCAGCCCGACGATGATCGGCAGCGCGATACATATTGATTAATTCATTGGTGTCGGAAAGGGAATAGTTAAGATGATCATAAAGCTTTTCGAGATTTTCCAGCGAGCTGACTTTACGGAATTTCAGTAAATAATCCAGGACGGTCATTTGTAGGTATCCATTTTATAATGTTAAATCACGCAGGGCCTGAAGGGGCGCAAAAGCGCAACACCGCAAGGGCGTATTGCTCAGTTTGACAATCAGTTTATCGACACCCGTTTTTATTAAGAGTTCAGCCCATAATGGGCACACTCTCTTCAGGACGCTGTAATTATTTGGGTTAATAATGACAAATTCAAGAACAGAAAATGGCGTTATTGATATATCGCAGGAAATGAGGATATCACGAAAAGTGGTTGGGCGCCGTTCGGCGCCCACAATGGATTAACGGATGCTGCCGTGGCTACTAATGACTTCTTTATACCAGTAAAAGCTTTTCTTGCGCTTACGGGCCAGGTTTTGCTG
This sequence comes from Pseudocitrobacter faecalis, assembly GCA_003315335.1. Lineage (GTDB taxonomy): Bacteria > Pseudomonadota > Gammaproteobacteria > Enterobacterales > Enterobacteriaceae > Pseudocitrobacter > Pseudocitrobacter faecalis. The sequence goes on along the minus strand of QNRL01000001.1, from coordinate 355,193 downwards.
ATGATCGACATAAACAAAACCGTACTGTTTTTTGTAACCGTTGAGCCAGCTTAGCAGGTCGATGAATGACCATGGATAATAACCACGCACATCGGCACCTAACGCGATGGCGTTTTCCAGCGCATCAATATGCATACGTAAATAATCGATACGCGGCTGGTCAACGATGTCGCCGTCCACAATCGGGTCTTTCGCGCCAAGCCCGTTTTCCGTGATGTAGATAGGAATAGCCCCATAGCGCTCTTTGATCATCATAATGCCGTCGGTCAATCCTTGTGGCCAGATCTCCCAGTCCCAATCTGTGTACACGCCGTGAGGATTACGGACAAATTTAAACAAGCCTTTAAAACCAAATTCGCCACCGCTATTTTTCTCACCGCTATGATTAGACTGTGTTTGCGTCTCACCGGGGTTGGCGGTCACGGTCTCACGACGATAGTAGTTCAGACCAATAAAATCGCAGCGGTTATTTCGCAATAATTCATCATCTCCAGGCGCAAAGCGCGGCACGCCCCATAGGGCTTGTGTTTGAGCGAGAAGCTCAGCCGGGTAAGTGCCTTTCAGTACTGGATCGTATAGCCAGTGGGTATGAATGGCGTCAGCCAGTTCACTGGCGGCGGTATCTTCTGGCGAATCGGTAAGCGGCGTATGGGGTTGCAGGACGTTAACGAAGCCAATCTGGCCGTCAATATGCATTTCCCGGAAGGCTTTTACAGCCATGGCATGCGCGATAAATACCTGATGGCAAGCCTGAATCGCCCGCGCCGGATCTTTCACCGACGGCGGATGGCTGCCGGTAATATAACCGTGACCGATAAAGACAATGGTTTCGTTAAACGTCGCCCAATGCTTGACCCGTGAACCGAAGTGGGCGTAACACAGACGCGCGTACTCTTCGAAGGCTTCCGCCGTTGAGCGGACTTCCCAGCCGCCTTCATCCTGCAACGCCTGGGGTAAATCCCAGTGATAAAGCGTAATCATCGGCACAATATTGTGCGCCAGCAGGGCATCAATCAAATCGCTGTAAAATTTTACCCCGGCTTCATTTACCTCGCCGCGACCATTCGGTAATAAACGCGGCCAGGAGATGGAAAAACGATAGCTCTGCAGGCCCATTTCCGCCATCAGCGCGACATCTTCCAGCATGCGGCGATAGTGGTCTACCGCAACGTCGCCATTTGTTCCCTCATAGGTTGTGCCGGGCTGGTGCGAAAAAACGTCCCAGATAGACAGCCCTTTGCCATCTTCATTGTATGCGCCTTCGACCTGGTAGGCCGCGGTTGCAGCGCCCCAGAGGAAATCTTTTGGAAAAGCAGCCATGAAACTCTCCTTATCTGTGCAATAAGGTGAGTGTAAAGAGGGGAATGATGGGGTTGCAACCGGTTTCAGAAACCGGTTACACAGTTGCGATCGCCGTCACTGTTCAGCGAACAGACTTATTTCTTTTGAGCCGCCGCAATCGGTTCTGGCGGTTGGTAGTTATCAATGTGGTGTGCGATAACAAGGAGCAGAACCGAGACGCCAAGCACGCCCCAACCGATCAGTTCAACGATCCGTGTAAAGACAGTAGACATAGTAATTAAGACAATTTCGACAATATTAATAATACGGACGAAGATCTTACCTCGCCTGGCGCGCAACGCAAGTCCTCAGCAGAAACGATTAATCTCTTTTGCTTTTTTTTCCGATTATTCTACGTCTCTGTACACCATAATGTTATTAATCTGTTGTTCATCACCGCAATATGTTGTGAAATAAGAAATCGATTACACGGCGACGGGTACATCACCGGGTCGGGCAAAAACAGCACAAATAAGAGGCTATTATGAGTGACAGTATTCGTGTCGGATTAATTGGGTATGGTTACGCCAGCAAAACGTTTCATGCGCCGCTTATCAGCGGAACACCGGGGATGGAACTGGCTGTGGTGTCCAGTAGCGACGCCGACAAAGTTAAAGCCGACTGGCCGAATGTCAGCGTGTTCTCTGAACCTAAACACATTTTCGCCGATCCTACTATCGACCTGGTGGTGATCCCTACGCCAAACGATACCCACTTTCCGCTGGCAAAGGCCGCGCTGGAAGCGGGAAAACACGTGGTGGTTGATAAACCCTTCACCGTGACACTGTCACAAGCACGCGAACTGGACGCCATCGCCAGAAATCAGGGGAAACTGCTGTCAGTGTTCCATAACCGTCGCTGGGACAGCGATTTCTTAACGGTGAAGTCGTTGATTAACGAAGGCCGACTGGGCGAAGTGGCCTATTTTGAATCGCACTTTGACCGTTATCGGCCGCAGGTGCGTAATCGCTGGCGCGAGCTGGCTGGCCCGGGTAGCGGCATTTGGTACGATTTAGGCCCGCATCTGCTGGATCAGGCAGTGAATCTTTTTGGTTTGCCGGTCAGCCTGTCAGTCGATCTTGCGCAGTTACGTCCTGGCGCGCAGGCGACGGATTACTTTCATGCGGTGCTGGCGTATCCACAACGCCGTGTGGTTCTGCACGGCACGCTGCTGGCTGCTGCCGAAACCGCGCGGTACATTGTGCACGGTTCGCGCGCAAGTTACGTGAAATACGGCCTCGACCCACAGGAAGAACGCCTGAAGAACGGTGAACGTCTGCCACAGGAAGATTGGGGCTATGACATGCGCGATGGGGTACTGACGCGTGTAGAAGGTGAAGATCGTGTTGAAGAGACGCTGCTCACCACACCGGGAAACTACCCGGCTTATTATGCGGCGATTCGTGATGCGTTAAACGGCGTGGGTGAGAATCCGGTTCCGGCAAGCCAGGCGATTCAGATTATGGAATTGATTGAGCTGGGCATTGAATCTGCGAAACACCGCGCGGTGCTTTCTCTGACCTGATGACGGGAATGAATAACGGGCGCACAGCAAACACTTGTGCGCCCGTTTTTTTATGCGCTTTGTACGCGTGCTCGCAGCGCGGATTTTTCGGCTTCCGACAGGAAAGCGATGTCGAGTCCGTTAATTTGCGCCTGACGAATTTGCGCAGGCGTCAGCCCGGCAGCCGGTGCTGCAACGCGGTATTCGTGTTGAATATCAATTCCCTGAACTGCCGGATCATCGGTATTGATGCTCGCCAGCACGCCATGCTCCAGGAAGGTTTTGAGCGGGTGCTGGGCCAGTGAGGGCACCGTGCTGGTCTGGATATTCGAGGTCAGGCAGGATTCCACGCCGATACGCTGTTTCGCTAAAAATTCCATCAGCGCTGCGTCTTCAACGGCTTTCACCCCGTGACCGATGCGTTCTGCACCCAATTCACGAATCGCCTGCCAGATGCTTTCCGGGCCAGCCGCTTCGCCGGCGTGCACGGTAATGCGCAGACCTGCATCACGTGCGCGGTTGAAGTGGCTCAGGAACAGGCTACCCGGGAAACCAAGTTCATCACCCGCCAGATCCAGCGCGGTAATACCGTCACGATGCGCCAGCAGGGCGTCCAGTTCACGCAGGCAGGCGGTTTCGCCGAAGGTGCGGCTCATGATGCCAATTAATCGCGCTTCAACGTTGAAATCACGGCAGCCTTCACTAACACCTGCAATCACGGCTTCCACCACGCCTTCAACCGGAAGCTGGTGAGTCATCGCCATATAACCCGGAGAGAAGCGCAGCTCAACATAGTGCAGGCCATTACGCGCCGCATCTTCGATATTTTCGTACGCTACGCGGCGACAGGCATCGAGGTCGGCAAGCACTTTGACGCCCCAGTCGAGTTTGCTTAAAAAACTCACCAAATCGGGCTCATTACTGGTGACCTGCACATGCGGAATTAATGCCTCAAGGCTGGAGGCAGGAAGGGTTAAATTGTGCTGACGGCCAAGATCGAGAATAGTTTGGGCGCGAATGTTGCCATCAAGGTGGCGATGAATGTCAGTGAGGGGGAGCGTAGTATCAATCATGGTCGCACTCTTTTTTAGATTAAGTGCGCGCTATTATAAAAACATTTCACTGCAAAAAGCTATTTGCGCAACGAAAAATTATCGTTGCGCAAAATCGTTAGCGTAACGTGTTGATGGCCGCAATCAAACGTTCGACGCCTTGTTCTAGCTTCGAGCGAGGGCAGCCAGCATTGAGGCGAATAAAACCGTTACCTTCTTCGCCATAGGTATAACCCGGCATGATGGCCACTTTTTGCTGTTTGATCAGCACATCCTGTAGCGCTTTGTCGTCAATGTTTAGTGGACGCAAATCGACCCATGCCAGATACGTTGACTCGGGCATCGCCCAGTTCAGTTCCGGGAATGCGGTATTCAGCGTCTGCGCGATGTAGCGCATATTATCCTGTAAATAGTTGCGCAGAGCATCCAGCCACGGCTCGCCTTCGCGGTAGGCCGCGATGTGCGCCACGAGTGCTGGTACCGACGGGGAAGAGAGGCCGTCGCGGCTTTTCAGTGCAAACAGATAATCGTTGCGCGCGATCTCGTCGGCTATCAAACCATAGGCCCCGGTGAAGGCCGGAATATTGAAGCTTTTTGAACCCGATGTGAACAGCGCCCATGGGCTGCGCGCCACGTCGCACCACGGAATATGCGAGTGGTTGCCCCACACCATATCCATGTGGATTTCATCGCTGATGACCCGCACGCCATGCTTCTCGCACAGCTCAGCCATCGTGTTCAGTTCATCGCGCGTCCACACTTTCCCGGTGGGGTTATGCGGGCTGCACAACAGCAAAATTTTGTTTTGTGGCTGTGCCAGCGCCGCTTCCAGTTTTGCCATATCGCAAATCCACTGGTTCTCGGCTTTCTCCAGCGGTACGCCGACAACCGTACGCTGATTACCGGTAATGGTTTTGAAGAAGGCATCATATGCGGGTGTGTGTACCACAACACCATCCCCGGGCGCGGACCACTGGCGAATCATCTCCGCCACCATGTAGATAACGGACGGCCCGTAAACAATACTTTCCTCGTCGATCACGCTATGAAAACGGCGGGAGAACCAGTGCACGATAGCGGGGGGAAACGCATCGTTTTTCCAGCGGCTGTAACCGAAGACACCGTGCGCCAGGCGTTTGGTCAGCGCATCGAGAATACAGGGGGCGGTGGCGAAATCCATATCGGAGATGGTAAACGGCAGGAGGTCGGCGTCACCAAAACGGTCGGCAACATAATCCCACTGGGTACACCATGTACCATGCCGGTCTATCACCGTTGAGAAGTCAAACATGTGAAATCCTTAACTGTTAGCGAGGACGCTATTTTGCCCCTGCGCGAGGCGGGGGCAAAGGGCGTTTTATGCCTGAACGGTATTCATTAGCACCGCAATCTCGTCTTTGACGGATTGTACCTGTGGGCCAATCACCACTTGCAGGTTGTGCTGGTTAAGCTGTACGACACCGATCGCGCGGTTAGCTTTCAGCGCTTCTACGTCGACTTTTGACATATCCTCGACGGACAAACGCAGACGGGTGATGCAGTTATCCAGAGAAACAATATTTTCAGCGCCACCGAGAGCCGCAAGAATGGCCGGGGTGTTGTAACCGGATTTACCGATAGTCCCGGCGACTGCTTTTTCGACGGCACTGCTGGTTTCGATATCGCGACCCGGCGTTTTGATGTTAAAGCGCGTAATGGCGAAGCGGAAAATCGCGTAGTAGGCGACGAACCAAATGGCAGCCACCACTGGCACCATATACCATTTGGTGGAGAGGCCGTGCAGAATGCCGAAGACCACGAAGTCGATAACGTTGCCGTCCGTGTTGCCAATCGTCACGCCAAGAATCGCCATCATGGTGAAGCCCAGACCAGTCAGCAGCGCGTGAATGACGTACAGCACCGGTGCCACGAACAGAAACAGGAATTCCAGCGGTTCAGTGGTGCCGCCCACGACGCAGGCGATCACGCCGGAAATCAGCAGCCCTTTAATTTTGTGACGGTTTTCCGGGCGAGCACAGTGGTACATCGCCAGTGCCGCACCCGGCAGTCCACCGAGGAAAGCAGGCATTTTACCCTGAGACAGGAAGCGCGTGGCGCTTTCGGAGAAGCCGTGAGTTTCCGGGCAGCTTAACTGCGCCTGGAAGATGGTCAACGCACCGCTGACAGTGTGACCGCAGACATCCATCGTGCCGCCCGCTTCGGTAAAGCGAATCAGTGCGACCAGAATGTGGTGCAGACCAAAGGGCAGCAGCAGACGTTCACCGGTACCAAAGATCATCGGGCCAAAGTCGCCCGCGCTGTTGATAACATGACCCAGCGCATTAATGCCCATCGCAAACACCGGCCAAATCAGCGGGATGACCAGGCCAACCAGGCCTAATACAACGGTGGTGATAATCGGAACAAAACGGGTGCCGCCAAAGAATGCCAGCGCATCCGGCAGGCGGATGGTGTGGAAACGTTCATGCAGCAGCCAGACGATGATACCGGCGATCACCGCGCCAAGAATACCGGTGTCGATAGACTGAATACCGAGAATATTCTGGATGTTATTGGCTTTCAGAACCGCGGCATCGGTGGTGGGAAGGATACCTTTGGCCGTCAGCCAGAAGTTGACCGCCAGGTTCATGACCGCGTAACCGACAAAACCAGCGAAGGCGGCGACGCCTTTGTTTTCTCGTGCCAGACCCAGCGGGATGGCGATACAGAACATCACCGGCAGGAAGCTAAACGCGAAAGATCCGACTTTGCTCATCCAGATAAAGAGCGCCTGCAGGAACGGGGTGTCGAGCCACGGCAGGAGCGTGAGAACGTCATGGCTGCTGAGGGAACTGCCGATCCCCAGCATGATCCCGCAGAAGGACAGCAGGGCGACAGGAAGCATGAATGTCTTGCCAAGCTGTTGAAAGAACTCCCACAATGTGACTTTTTGTGCTGCTCTGGTCGTCATCGAACGACTCCTTGTACAAAAAATGGGTTAAAGAGGTTGTGGAGCGCAAGATAAAACGTTTTACCCAATTTTAGTGCGAGTGAAATCACATAATGAAATGATGATAACGTTTATAAAGTATCTTATTAGGTAAAACGTTTTATCGATCACTTAAAAGGAATCGCCAGTCCTTATGGCAATTGCAAAAAAAGTCACGATCAATGATGTCGCTCTGGCCGCTGGTGTATCGGTGAGTACAGTCTCACTGGTGCTCAGTGGGAAAGGGCGGATCTCCAGCGCGACCGGTGAGCGGGTGTATCAGGCCATCGACCAGTTAGGTTTTGTGCGTAACCGCCAGGCGGTGTCTCTGCGAGGCGGGCAAACCGGCGTTATTGGGCTGATTGTCGGCTCGCTGTCGTCACCGTTTTATGCGGAACTGACCGCCGGGCTGACGGCCTCGCTGGAGTCACAGGGAAAAATGGTTTTTTTGACCCAAAGCGGGCGCAAAGGTGAGAACATGCTGGCGCGCTTTGACGCGCTGGTGGCGCAGGGTGTGGATGGTGTGGTGATTGCGGGGGCGGTGGATCAAGCCAGTGAGCTACGCGAGAAAGCGGAGGCGTCGAATATTCCGCTGGTTTTCGCATCCCGTGCGAGTTATCTCGATGAAGTGGATTTGATTCGCCCGGATAACATGCAGGCGGCGCAGGTGGTGACCGAAGATCTCATTCGCCGTGGACACCAGCGTATTGCCTGGCTGGGTGGACAGAGCGCGTCGTTAACGCGCGCCGAGAGGGTTGGCGGCTATTGCTCAACGCTGATTAAATTCGGCCTGCCGTTTCACAGTGAATGGGTCGTTGAGTGTGAATCCAGTCAAAAGCAGGCGGCAGACGCCATAACGTCGTTATTGCGCCATAACCCAACCATCACCGCCGTGCTGTGCTACAACAATGTCATTGCGATGGGGGCCTGGTTTGGCCTGATGCGTGGCGGGCGCCAAAGCGGGGAAGGCAGCGTCGAGAGCTATTTTGATCAACGCGTTACGCTGGCTGCCTTTGCAGAAGTGCCGGAAAGTGCGTTAGATGACGTGCCGTTAACGTGGGTGACAACGCCTGCGCGTGAGATGGGTGAAAGTGTAGCGGAGCGAATTTTACAGCGTATTGAGACCGGGCAGACGTCGACGCGTAATGTGATCATGCCGCCAAGGTTGGTGGCCAGAAAATAGTGCGAAATTGCCTGATTTCTGCAATATAGTGAATTTACACTGTTTTGTAGGCCGGATAAGGCGTTTACGCCGCATCCGGCAAGAACAACGCACACGTTGTCAGAAAGTTAAGCCCCTCGAATGAGGGGCCTGATAGTTTATTGTGCCGGTGCCGGTTCGCTCGGCGTGACTGGCGGCTGCGGTTCATCCTGCTGGATGGCAGGAGCCTGCAAACCAAACATTCCCGCAAAGTCGTCCAGCGGCATCTTATTACCATTGAGGGTCACCTGACCGTTGGCATACTGCAGGCTGGAGGTCACCTGGTTGTCTTCCGTGGTGGTCAGACGGAACATCTGGCCCATCGCGGCGAAGCCTTTCACCTGCTGGCTGGCCAGCTTCTCGGCTTCTTCCTGCTGATACCCTTCCAGCTTCGCAATCTGGGTCATAAATTCGGTCGCCATATCCATCGGGATAACCAGCTTACCGTCGATTGATTTCACCAGCGTGTCCACCTGCTGCGCCAGCGTTTGTACCGGCTGAGTGGCCTGCGCGGGATCTTTAAGCAGCAACGACAGATTCAGGGTGGTTTCACCTTTGGCGTTTTTCCAGCTGAGCGGCGCGACGGTGATTGACGGATCGCCCTTCAGCAACACCGGTAAGGCGCTAAAGAACGCTTCGGTAATTTTTTCCTGGTACAGTTCCGGGTTGCTTTGCAGTTCCGGCTGAGCCAGTAGCGCCTGCGCCTGGGCATTATACTGCTGGCTAAACTGGTGCCATGCCTGGCCGTCAATATTGCCGACTTTCAGCGTCAGTTTGCCGCTACCCATGTCCTGGCTTTGCAGCTTCAGGCTCTTCACTGCGTAATCGAGCTGGCTGTTCACTTTTTTGCCGTCAGCAGAAAGGTCAGATTTACCATCCAGCGTCATACCTTCCAGCACGGTTAGCTCTTTACCTTCTACGGAAACCGCCACTTTATCCAGGCTGATTTTCTGGTTGCCGACACGTTCGTCGAAGCTCGCCAGTTTGCTGCTGCCTTCGGTTTTCAGATTATTGAAAGTGAGCTGTACCTTCTGATTATACTCATTCACTGCATTGACCAGACCGCTTTCCGCTTCGCCGGTAAGCGACACAACGTTACCGTCACGGTCTGCCGAAAGTTCAAAATCACCGCCGCTGAACGCCACTTTTTCAGCGTCTTTTTCATAGTTCAGCGGTTTGAGATTGATAGCAGAGTGGGTATCACCGCCATAGCTGATACGGGTGTCTATCACAAACGGCGTTTCGCCTTTGGCGATATCAAACAGCGGCTGAGTCACGTCATTGTTCACCAGAGTGGTATTCACCGAGGCCATAGACGGAACGAGATTAAAGCGTTTTAACGCCGCCAGCGGGAACGGGCCGTGATCGACATCCTCGTTAAGCACCACGCTCTGGCCCGGTTTCAGCAGGGCGTTATCTGCGCCAGCGATAGGCTTAACCACCATTTTCAGTTGGCTGCTAAAGATGCCGCGCTGGTAATCCTGATAGCTCAGCTCCAGGCCTGCCTCCGGTGCGGTACGTTTCAGTTGGGCATTGGCCTGCGCCACCATGTCCGCAAAACGACTTTCCAGCTGTTTCCCGGTGTACCAGGCACCACCTGTCCAGATAACCCCTAACGCAACAACAACCCCAACAGCGACCAGCGATTTTTTCATAGCATTTATCCATAAAATGAAACCGGGCGAAATCATATCGCCCGGTTATGTCATAAGGCTGTGTTTAAGATTAGCAAGCCCACGTTAAAACTTCAGTATTTACTTCAGCTTATTATAGACGCGTGCCAGTTTGCCGTTGCCGCTTACCTGAATCGGTGATTCCGCCGCGCTGATAAACGCGGATTCGCCTGGCTTCAGGTGAAGAGATTCCCCCCCTTTACTGATGAGCGCTTCGCCTTCCAGACAAAACAGGATGGCGGCGCTCTGCTGGGCGATAGCTGTCGGCTGTGAGTTGAGATCGTGCAACGAAAACGCGAAGTCATCGACCGGAATTGGAAAGTCCAGTTCAGGGCCGTTTTTCACCGGTTGGGTGAGCAGTTCGGCCGCGGGTTTGGCCTCAAACTTCACGTTTGCCACCAGTTCCGGGATATCAATGTATTTCGGCGTCAGCCCGGCGCGCAGTACGTTATCCGAGTTGGCCATCACTTCCAGCGCGGTGCCCTGGAGGTAGGCGTGCGGCGTTTCGGCAAACAGGAACATCGCTTCGCCCGGCTTGAGTTTCACCACGTTCAGCAGTAGCGGCGAGAACAAACCGCTGTCGTCCGGGTAAAATTCTGAAATGACACGGATGGTCTGCCAGGGTTCGCCCTGTTGGCTCGCAAGCGCGGAACGCAGGATCGCCAGTGCGCGCGCTTTCTCTTCACCCTGCATGTTAAGCAGGCTGGCAAAAAGTTCGCTCAGACGCGCGCCATTCGGCTGTTCGAGGAAATGAGCAATGGCGTTATGCGCTCCGGCTACCGGTTGCAGCAGTGAAACAATCTCGTTGAACTCGCGAAAGGCATTCATCGCCAGGAAAGGCGTCAGGGCAAAGACCAGCTCAGGCTTATGGTTCGGATCTTTGTAGTTACGTTCAGGCGCGTCCATGGCGATACCGGCCGCATTCTCTTTGGCAAAGCCAATTTCCGAGGCGCGTTTATTCGGGTGTACCTGAATCGAAAGCGGCTGCGCGGCGCACAGTACTTTAAATAAAAACGGCAGCTCGCCAAAACGCTCGGCGACCTCGCGGCCCAGCAGCGTCGCTTTGTCGGCGTCAATCACGTCGCGCAGTGAACGTACGGTTCCCTGATTATCGGTGATTTTTGAGCTGCTCTTCGGATGTGCGCCCATCCAGAGTTCTGCCATCGGCAGATTGTCCGGGTTGGCGATGCCGTAGAGTTCCGTTAACGCACTTTTACTGCCCCAGGCATAGTTTTGCACTGAGTTGATGAGTTTTTGCATTATCAAGCCCTGTATCAATGTGGATTCTTTGGCGGTATTAAAGCAATAAATGCGCTATGGCGTCACCGGAAAAAATAAAAAGTCGTACTAGTCTCAGTTTTTGTTAAAAAATTGTGTACGATAGGGTGACTCGCTTTTGAGCCGGGCAAATGGATATGTGCTCTGCATGTTTGCCCTACATTCCCAAATGGGTAGAAAACATCACCTGAAGCAGTAAGTGAGAATACAATGTCGAACAAACCTTTTTACTATCAGGATCCTTTTCCACTGAAAAAGGATGAAACCGAGTATTACCTCCTCAGTTCCGATTACGTCAGCGTTGACGAGTTTGCCGGCCAGGAAGTGTTGAAAGTTGACCCGCAAGCCCTGACGCTCCTCGCAAAACACGCATTCCATGATGCCTCTTTCATGCTCCGCCCCGCCCACCAACAGCAGGTTGCCGATATCCTCAGCGACCCGGAAGCCAGCGAAAACGATAAGTACGTTGCGCTTCAGTTCCTGCGTAACTCTGATATCGCCGCGAAAGGCATCCTGCCCACCTGTCAGGACACTGGCACGGCGATTATTGTTGGTAAAAAAGGCCAGCGCGTGTGGACCGGTGGCGGTGACGAGGCAGCGCTGTCACGCGGGGTGTATGACACCTTTATTGAAGATAACCTGCGCTATTCGCAAAACGCCCCGCTGGACATGTACAAAGAGGTGAACACGGGCACCAACCTGCCTGCGCAGATTGACCTCTACAGCGTCGATGGTGACGAATACAAATTCCTGTGCATCGCCAAGGGCGGCGGTTCCGCTAACAAAACCTATCTTTATCAGGAAACCAAAGCGCTGATCACGCCGGCGAAACTGAAAAATTATCTGGTTGAGAAGATGCGCACGCTGGGTACTGCGGCTTGTCCGCCGTATCACATCGCGTTCGTGATCGGCGGGACATCTGCCGAAACAACCCTGAAAACCGTGAAACTGGCCTCGACCAAATATTACGATGGCTTACCGACGGAAGGGAACGAGCACGGTCAGGCGTTCCGCGATATCGAACTGGAAAAAGAGTTGCTGATTGAAGCGCAAAACCTTGGCCTGGGCGCGCAGTTCGGCGGCAAATACTTTGCTCACGACATTCGCGTGATTCGTCTGCCGCGTCACGGCGCATCCTGTCCGGTGGGCATGGGCGTATCCTGCTCGGCTGACCGTAACATCAAGGCCAAAATTAACCGTGATGGCATCTGGATTGAAAAACTGGAGAGCAACCCGGGGAAATACATTCCGGAATCGCTGCGTAAAGCGGGCGAGGGCGAAGCGGTAAAAGTTGACCTGAACCGCCCGATGAGCGAAATCCTTAAACAGCTTTCGCAATATCCGGTTTCTACGCGTTTGTCGCTTTCCGGCACCATTATCGTGGGGCGCGACATTGCGCACGCCAAACTGAAAGAGCGCATGGATCGCGGTGAAGGCCTGCCGCAGTATATTAAAGATCATCCGATTTACTACGCTGGCCCGGCAAAAACACCGGAAGGTTATGCCTCGGGGTCGCTGGGCCCAACCACCGCAGGGCGTATGGACTCCTACGTCGACCAGCTTCAGTCGCAAGGTGGTAGCATGATCATGCTGGCGAAAGGTAACCGCAGCCAGCAGGTCACCGACGCGTGCCACAAGCACGGCGGTTTCTATCTGGGCAGCATCGGCGGCCCGGCGGCTGTGCTCGCGCAGAGCAGCATCAAGAGCCTGGAATGTGTGGAATATCCAGAACTCGGGATGGAAGCCATCTGGAAAATTGAAGTTGAAGACTTCCCGGCGTTTATTCTTGTCGATGACAAGGGGAATGACTTCTTCCAGCAGATTCAGGCCTCACAGTGCACCCGCTGCGTGAAATGAGTTAGCCGCCCTACGGGGCGGTTTTTTTATGCTTAAAAGCGTAAAACCTTCCATAATTAAAAATGGTTTGCATGAGCAATGTCACTTCACAATCACTTTGTTATCAAGGAGAAAGTAATGACAACGACACGCCGCGAGAACGATTCAATGGGCGCTATTGATGTCCCCGCCGAGAAACTATGGGGCGCACAAACCCAACGATCGCTGGAGCATTTTCGAATTTCCACGGAGAAAATGCCGGTCTCGCTGATCTACGCTCTGGCGCTCACCAAGCGTGCGGCGGCGAAGGTAAACCAGGATTTAGGGCTGCTGCCGACGGAAAAAGCCGATGCCATAATCCGCGCAGCGGATGAAGTGCTGGCAGGCAAGCATGCCGATGAGTTTCCGCTGGCTATCTGGCAAACCGGTTCCGGTACGCAAACCAACATGAACATGAATGAGGTACTGGCCAACCGGGCAAGTGAACTGCTCGGCGGTGTTCGTGGCATGGAGCGTAAGGTTCACCCCAACGACGATGTGAACAAAAGCCAGAGCTCAAACGATGTATTCCCAACGGCAATGCATGTTGCGGCGCTGATTGGCCTGCGCGAACAGTTGATCCCGCAGCTAAACGAGCTGAAAGAGACGCTGAAGCAGAAGTCGGATGCTTTCCAGGATATCGTCAAAATTGGCCGTACCCATCTACAGGACGCCACGCCGTTGACACTGGGGCAAGAATTCTCTGGCTGGGTGGCGATGCTGGAGCACAACCTGAAGCACATTGAACTCAGTTTGCCGCACGTCGGTGAACTTGCACTGGGCGGCACGGCGGTCGGTACGGGGCTAAATACCCATCCCGAATATGCGGTACGCGTGGCGAAAGAACTGGCGGAATTTACCCATCAGCCGTTTATCACTGCACCTAATAAATTCGAAGCGCTTGCCACCTGTGATGCTCTGGTACACGCCCACGGTGCGCTGAAAGGCTTAGCGGCGTCGCTAATGAAAATCGCCAACGATGTGCGCTGGCTGGCCTCTGGCCCACGCTGCGGCATTGGTGAAATTGCTATTCCCGAGAATGAGCCAGGCTCGTCCATCATGCCGGGCAAAGTCAACCCGACGCAGTGTGAAGCGATGACCATGCTCTGCTGTCAGGTCATGGGCAACGATGTCGCCATCAACATGGGCGGCGCATCGGGCAACTTTGAACTGAACGTCTACCGCCCGATGATTATCCATAATTTCCTGCAATCCATCCGTCTGCTGGCGGACGGCATGGAGAGTTTTAACGCGCATTGTGCGGTGGGCATTGAACCGAATCGCGAGCGTATTAATCAGTTGCTTAATGAGTCACTGATGCTGGTCACCGCGCTGAATACGCATATTGGCTACGATAAAGCCGCTGAAATTGCCAAAAAAGCCCATAAAGAGGGGCTGACGCTGAAAGCTTCCGCGCTGTCGCTGGGTTACCTCACAGAAGCCGAGTTTGATAGCTGGGTGCGTCCGGAGTCGATGGTCGGAAGTATGACCGCAAAAGGTTAATCGGTCGCCAGCCATAAGTGCAGCCGCGGAATAATCAATTGCAGCGGCTGTGCTTGCGGTTTGTGACGATACTGCACGTTATCGGCATCGTAATTTAGCAACTCACCTAAATCGGGGACGCTGACCGCTCCCTGACCGGAAACCAGCGCAATCAGCGGTGCAGGGCAGGCGTACTGTACTTGCTTTTGTTCTCCGGCATACCACACCCGCGCGATGGGTTGCACTTTCACCGGGCGCTTAATCTTTAGCCGCGCTTTTTGCGGCAACGCAGCAACGTCCTGATACTCACGTTCCAGCTTCGCCTGCCACTGCTCGCGCGTCCACGGTGGCACCGCGCGTGGTGATTGCAGGCTTTTTTCTAACTGCGCAAGTACTTCGTCGCGAGTTAAATTCTTGATGATATGTTTATTTGCCCAGCCGAATCGAATGGTACTGGGGTCATCAAGCAATGTCAGCGTGCGATAGGCATTGAGTGTGATAAGCCCCGGAAGATGGCGATGAACCCAGTCGAAGCGGGCGACGGACGGGAGCCCGGAATCAACCGTAATAATCTTTTCAAACGCGCCCTTCAGGGTATTTACGCGCAAAATGCGTTCACGCAATGCTTCATGTTGTGACGTTGTCACGTTAAGGCAGATGGCACCAGGCAGGCGCACCGCGGCTTTACTGCTGCGGGTTTCCGACTGCTGCTGAATAAACAGATGCCCGAAATGCGACAGCGCCATGGCCAGCGCAGTTTTACCGATATGCTGTACCACCTGAATTTCCGACAAAGGGGCGTGCTCGTCTTCTTTACGGATCTCCGGCAGTTCAAAAATGCGGGCAGCCAGCAAGCGGCATTCGGCGAGTTGCTCGCGCACCGCGAGCAATTCGCGCTCAAGCTGACGAAATGTGCTGGTCAGGCGTTCAACAAGATCATAGTCAGCCATTTTACCACCTTAGTTACAACATACTTTTTAATTATTGCACTATAGCCCGGCATCGGGCTACGTGCAAATCTGCGTCAGGCAGCGGGGGGAAAGGTGATGTGGTGATAAACGGGCCAGTGAAGGCTGAAGTTCGCGCCGCCCAGTTCGCTATCGTCGCAACGGACTTCACCGCCCATCGCCACCGCAATGGAGTGTACAATTGCCAGACCCAGCCCACATCCACCGGTGGCGCGATCGCGGCTGGGATCAAGGCGCACAAACGGCTCGAAAACCCGTTCCCGTTCGGACGGCGCGATGCCGGGGCCATCATCCTCTACGCGTAAACAGGCGCGGCTGC
Organism: Pseudocitrobacter faecalis; assembly: GCA_003315335.1. Taxonomy (GTDB): domain Bacteria; phylum Pseudomonadota; class Gammaproteobacteria; order Enterobacterales; family Enterobacteriaceae; genus Pseudocitrobacter; species Pseudocitrobacter faecalis. The sequence goes on along the minus strand of QNRL01000001.1, from coordinate 339,532 downwards.
CGTCAAGCGTCAGGCTAATTTGAATCTGCTTCTGGCTGTAACGCAGGGCATTGTTAACAAGATTATCCAGTACACGTTCCATCAGGCGCATATCCAGCGCACCATAGTCACCTGGCATCAACTGCTTCAGCGAAAGCGTTCGCTCGGGCGTGACGGCCTGAATGTCTTCCACGTGCGATGCAATCCAGACGGCCAGGTTAGGCGTAGTGAGCGAAAGCTCCGTTTTAGGGCGGTCGAGACGGGCGTAAGTAAGCAGTTCTTCAATCAGCGCTTCCAGTTGACTGATATCACGGTTCAGCGCCTGGGATTCGGCGTCGCTCAGATTTTCGCTCATCTCCAGACGATAACGCAGTCGCACCAGCGGCGTACGCAGTTCGTGGGCGATCCCGTCGATAAGCTGTTTCTTACTGGCAATCAGCGCGTTGATGTTATCGGCCATCTGATTAAAGGCCACGCCCAGGCGCTCAAAGCTGGACATACTGTCAAAATGGATGCGTTCGCCAAGATGCCCCTCGCCAAAACGTTGCGCGGCGCTCTCAAGGCGCAGCATATCCTGCCAGTGCGGACGCATCCAGATGAACACCGGAAAGGCCAGTGAGATGGCGATAAAGGCCATCAGCGCCACATCGAACAGACGCATCTCATGCAGGAAATAGAGATAGGGCACCGGGCCGACCGCCAGAACATAATGGCTGCGCGGAATCCGCTGAATAAAGGTGTACTGATCGTCGAGCGCGACGATATCGCCTTCTCGCAAGTGTTTCATCGACACCTCAGCGAGGTGGAATTTATTCAGTGGCTCAATGCGCAAATCAAAGGAGAGATTAAGATCCAGCTCTTTTAACGTTTTGCTCCAGTCACGCGGCGGGATTTCGCGCAGTTCGCTGCGCATCAGATAAAGCGAGCTTTTCATCAAATCGTCCAGCGACTGTCGGCCTGCACGTTCGGCGGTGAATTTATACACCAGCCCAACCAGCATGGTCATCACCAGAAAGCAGACAAACAGCAGCAGGTAAAACTGCACGAACAGTTTTTTCACGATCAGTTATCCCAGGCGTGTGGTGCAAACAAATAGCCTTTATTGCGAACTGTTTTAATCCGATAAGGCTCGGTCGCACTATCCAGCAACTTTTTACGCAGCCGCGAAATCGCCACGTCAACGCTGCGATCCATGCCATCATAGCTGACGCCACGCAGATTTTTCAGCAGCGCGTCGCGGTCCATAATTTGCCCCGCATGGGTCGCAAGCTCCCACAGCAGGTCAAAATCGGCGGTAGAAAGGGCAATGGTATCACCGCTCAGTTCCACCTGACGGTTTACCGGGTCGATGAACAGCGTGCCAAAGCGAATCGCTTTATGCGGCGTCATGGCGGGTTGTGGGGCAATTCCGGCCGAGGAAGGTGCGTGCTGACGCAGATGCAGACGTACACGCGCGAGCAACACAGCGGGCGGGGTGGTTTTCAGGATGTAATCGCTGGCACCCATTTCAAGCGCCAGAATGTGGTTCATATCGCTATCGAGCGAGGTAAGCAAAACGATGGGGCCCAAAAACTGACCGCGCAGGTCGCGGCACAGGGTCATGCCATCTTTACCGGGTAGCATGATATCCAGCAGAACGAGATCGGGTTGCTCTCGGGCAATAGCTGCTTCGGCAGTATCACCGCGGGGTTCGACCACAACATCCATATCGTGCTTTGCCAGATACGCGGCGATCAGCGCGCCAACGTCTGGATCATCCTCTACGAAAACGATCTTATTCATGTGCTCAGATGTACTTAAAAGAATTAACATACACCTGCAGTGTCTAGCCTTCCATTAATCATTCATAAACAACATAAATTCAGCTATGCTGCGAACACATCTTATTGGTTGGCTGAAGAAAAATGGCACTGCTGATTAAGGCGCTATTGGGTGCGCTGGTGGTCTTGCTGATAGGGATTTTGGCAAAAACAAAAAATTACTATATTGCCGGGTTAATCCCGCTGTTTCCTACTTTTGCGATGATCGCGCACTACATTGTTGCCAGCGAGCGCGGCACGGAAGCGTTACGTGCCACTATCGTTTTCGGCATGTGGTCGATTATTCCTTATTTTCTCTATCTGCTGTCGCTGTGGTATTTCACCGGCTTTCTGCGACTGCCCCTGGCGCTGGCAGGAGCGGTAGTTTGCTGGAGCGTGAGCGCCTGGCTGCTAATTCTGGTCTGGAGCCGCTTCCATTAAGCGAGCGGTCGCCCGCCATCGACGGCAAAGGTTCGTCCGGTCACGTAGCAACTGGTGAGCAGGTAATCGACCAGATCGATAATCTCTTTCTCGCCTGGGGCAATTTTCATCAGTGATTTATTCAGTGCCTGCTGACGATAGGCCGCGTCATCGCTTTCATTGAACAGGATCAGCGATGGCGCGATGGCATTCACTTTGACTTCTGGCGCCAGTTTTTTGGCAAACGAACGGGTCATATTGTCGAGCGCCGCTTTGCTGGCTGCGTAAGCGATGTGCTTTTCGCTGCCGCGTTCCACCACGTAATCAGTAAAGTGGATAATATCGCTGGCTGCATGCCCATGGCCGCGCAGCAGGCTTTCCAGTGCGTGGTTCAACAGGTAAGGGGCATTGACGTGTACCTGCATCATGGCGTGCATCACGTCGCTCAGCGGCTGACGTGGATTTTCCGATATCCATGCGCTGGCATTATGAATCACCGCGCGCAGGCCGCTACAGCGGCTTTTCACCTCTTCGGTGAACGCGATGATACCGCCATCGGTTGAAAAATCAGCCTGAATGCACTGTGCACCGGCTTTCTCCAGCACATCAATGGCGGGAAGATGGGTTCGATAACTGACAATCACCGGTTGCTGTTGATTAAGCAAGTGGTGGGCCAGCGCCAGGCCAATGCGACGGCCTGCGCCGGTAATGAGGATTGGGCGCGAAAGCGTCTCTCCCATCGTCGTCTCCTTATCGTTTAACGATGGGGACATCTTTACCCCATCAACAGCCACGTTGCCGGGATGGCGGCAACCAGTAATAAGCCAATCAATGCCAGTTCGCGACGTTTTAGCAGCACATTATCGACATGAGTGCGACGCGCATAGAGAAACACCAACAGCCCGGGCGCGTAGAGCACAACGGATAACAGCAGATGCATTGGCCCGGACGCATACAGTAACCATAAGCCATAAATGCACGCACCGATACCCACGGCTTTATGCAGCGGTCGGGTGGCAATTTTCAGCAGAAATGCGCCTACGAGGAAATAGGGTACCAGAATCATCTCGGAGGCGATGGTCAGCAGTGTATTGTAATCCGAGCCCGTCATCCAGATAAGCACCAGGCTCACCTGCACGCTAATGTTAGTCAGCCAAAGCGATGCCGACGGCGCATTGTTGGCATTCTGGCGAGCAAACACGCGTGGAAAAGCTTTATGCGTCGCCGCCAGCAGCGGCACTTCCGCCGCCATAATCGTCCAGCTCAGATAAGCCCCGCACACGGAGACAATCAGCCCGGCGGCAATGACGATTTCACCCCAGGAGCCCATCATTTTGACCATCAATCCGGCCATCGATGGATTACGCATTTCAGCCAGTTCCGGACGCGCAACCACACCCAGCGACAGTAGCGTCACCAGCAGATAAACCCCGAGAGCGGAAAGCACCGCCAGCAGCGTAGCGCGGCCTACATCTTTCTTGTTACGAGCGCGTGCAGAAACCACCACCGCGCCTTCCACGCCGATGAACACCCACAGGGTAATGAGCATGGTGTTTTTCACCTGCTCCCATACCGGCACGCCCAGTTCAATGCCGCTAAAATCGAGCGAGAAGGTGTCCATTTTGAAGGCAATAGCCGCGAGAACGATGAACAGACCGAGCGGTACCAGTTTTGCCAGCGTCGCGACAAGATTAATACCCGCCGCCGTTTGTACGCCGCGCAATACCAGGAAGTGAACGATCCACAGCAGAACAGAAGCGCCGACAATCGATTGCCAGGTATTTCCGTCGCCAAACAGACGCAGTTCTGGCGTATCGGTAAAAAAGCTCAGCGCTGAGAAGACAATAACCAGATAGGAGACGTTGGCGATAACCGCACACAGCCAGTAGCCCCATGCAGAGCAGAAACCAATCAGTTCGCCGAAGCCTTCACGTGCGTAGGTAAAAATACCGCCGTCCAGGTCCGGGCGAATGCGGGTCAGGATTAACATCGCAATTGCCAGAAACAGGATCCCAACCCCGGTAATGGCCCAGCCAATAAGCAGCGCAACCGGGCTGGCGACAGCCGCCATATTCTGTGGAAGGCTGAAAACACCCGCGCCAAGCATGGAGCTCAAAACAAGGGCGGTCAGGGCGCTAAGGCCAAGTTTCTTTTCCATGAGGATCCTGTTGTAAACGACATCAAACCAGAATATTTATTTGGCGAAATCGCATAAACATGGGAGATTGCGCCAGGCGCGCGATTTTACGGAGTGTGGGGAGTGCATGCAATGAGTTCAGGCATAAAAGCGTAAAAAAGGCGGCAAGCGCCGCCTTTATGCACAACCTAAATTACTTATAGAGGTCGGCGCTGATGGTGACGTTCCCGCCACGTTCCTGCCACTGGCGCGTAATATGGTAGTACTTCGCACCTTTTTTGGCTGCGCGTTTGGCAACCTGGTAGGAGACTTCAGACATGTTGCCGTAGTTGCCGGTGAACTTCACGCTGTCGAACGGAATCATCTGCGCGGCAGTGATTTTGTTCAACTCTTCAACTTTAGTGCCATCCGGCAGCGTGACAGTGTAACGTCCGCCTTTAGATGACTGGGTTTCGAAGAAACGACCTACGCCGGTGCCCGCGCCCACGGAAGCAGTGGTTGCCACGCCAGGGATCTCCACGGTTTTGGCTTCTTCGCCACCTTTCGCCAGTTTTGCACGACCCGCTTCGGAATCAGCCGGGATAGCATCCGGGCTTTGCAGCACGCGTTTTTTGGCATCTTCTTTATAGATGAAGGCGGTAATGCGCTGATTGCCGCCCTGGTTGGCATCAACCTGACGCACGATATAGAACGAATACGCACCTTTAGCTTTTGCCGCTTTGGTGATGGCGTCGTTCACTTCCGGCTGGCTACGGTAGAAGCCCTGGATAGTCACGGTATCGTACGGTTCGAGAGTCACGGCCTGATCTTTTGGCAGTTCCATCACGCCGTTAATGATGCGGTTTTTCGGGGCATCGGCTTTGGCAGCATCGTCTTTGTAGAGATCGGCTGTCACGCGCCAGTTACCGCCATTGCCATAATCGGAGGTATCAACCACATAAAAAGAGGCAGCGCCTTCTTTATCTGCTTTACGGGAAACGGCCTGAACGGCATCGCCAATGGCATTAAAGCGGCCGGTAACCACGACACGGTCGTAAGGTTTCAGTGCGGCTGCTTGCTCCGGCGTCAATTCTGTCGCTGCGTGAGCGGACACAGCCGCGGCAGACAACAGAGCGGACACGAGGAGAGTGTTCTTAAGCTTCATAAAAATAATCCTTCGCCTTGCGCAAACCAGGTACTGGTGTTGTTGTTGACTGAAAACCCAATGATTATTGCATTTAATTCGACTCACTGTCTGCGTGATTTTTCACATCAGATGCGAAGCGGATAACTGTTTTGCATAACTTTTCGCGATATGTTGAAAAAACAGGCTGTTGACCGGAAAAGCGGGTCATCGATATCACTTTTTCAAGTTAATATATTGTTAAATCGCTTCATCACTCTGGCGAAAAATCATGTTTTGCCGCTTCGCTTAAGCGAATTATCAGGCCTGGCTATCAATTTCAGGTAAATATCCCTGACCTGCTTATGCAAAGTAATTTTTCCTGCATAAAATCAAAAATAGTGTTTTCAGGTTGTAGATCACAACGGGTATTTTCAGTAGGTTATAGAAAGTTTGTTACTGTTTTATTTTTGGGTTGATGAACGACTGTGCGTTTATTGCGCCAGAGGTTCTGACCTGGTATGACGGCAAACCATCATTAAAAACCGATGGAAGGGAAAACTATGCGTATTGGTGTACCAAAAGAGAGGTGGCCCCAGGAGACGCGAGTGGCGGCAACACCGAAAACGGTGGAACAACTGCTAAAACTTGGCTTCAGCGTGGCGGTGGAAAGCGGTGCGGGTAAACTGGCAAGTTTTGAGGACGACGCGTTTACTCAGGCGGGCGCAGAAATTGTCGACGGTGATAATGTCTGGCATGCCGATGTTATTTTGAAAGTTAATGCGCCGCTGGAGGAAGAAATTGCGCTGCTCAATCCGGGCACGACGCTGATTAGCTTTATCTGGCCGGCCCAGAACCCGGAATTAATGGAAAAACTCGCCGCCCGCAGTATTAACGTGATGGCGATGGACTCCGTGCCGCGTATTTCGCGCGCGCAGTCGCTTGATGCCCTGAGCTCCATGGCCAATATCGCCGGTTATCGGGCGATTGTCGAAGCGGCGCATGAATTTGGTCGTTTCTTCACCGGGCAGATTACTGCCGCAGGTAAAGTACCGCCGGCAAAAGTGATGGTCATTGGTGCTGGCGTAGCGGGTCTGGCGGCAATTGGCGCAGCTAATAGTCTTGGCGCGATTGTACGCGCCTTCGATACTCGTCCTGAAGTGAAAGAGCAGGTACAGAGTATGGGCGCGGAGTTCCTTGAGCTCGACTTCAAAGAAGAAGCGGGCAGTGGGGACGGCTATGCCAAAGTGATGTCTGATGCGTTTATCAAAGCGGAAATGGCACTCTTCGCTGCACAGGCAAAAGAGGTCGACATTATTGTCACCACGGCATTGATTCCGGGCAAACCGGCACCGAAGCTCATCACCCGCGAAATGGTTGACTCCATGACGCCGGGCAGTGTGATTGTTGACCTCGCGGCGCAAAATGGCGGTAACTGTGAATATACGGTCGCCAATGAAGTGGTCACCACCGCGGGCGGTGTGAAAGTGATTGGTTATACGGATTTACCCGGTCGTTTGCCGACGCAATCGTCCCAGCTTTACGGGACTAACCTGCTGAACTTGCTGAAACTGCTGTGCAAAGAGAAAGAGGGTTCTATTACCATCGATTTCGAAGACGTTGTTGTGCGTGGCGTGACGGTGGTACGTGAAGGAGAAGTCACCTGGCCTGCGCCGCCGATTCCCGTTTCCGCTCAGCCTCAGGCCGCTGCGAAGACCGTTGAAGCGCCAAAAGAGCCGGAGAAACCCGTCTCCCCGTGGCGTAAATACGCCATGATTGCCCTGGCGATAATTCTGTTTGGCTGGCTTGCCAACGTTGCGCCGAAAGAGTTCCTCGGTCACTTTACCGTCTTTGCGCTTTCCTGCGTGGTGGGTTACTACGTGGTGTGGAACGTCTCACATGCACTGCATACCCCGCTGATGTCGGTCACTAACGCCATCTCGGGGATTATCGTCGTCGGCGCGTTGCTGCAAATTGGCGACGGTGGTTGGGTAAGCTTCCTGAGCTTTATCGCGGTGCTGATCGCCAGCATTAATATTTTTGGTGGATTCACCGTCACTCAGCGCATGCTGAAAATGTTCCGGAAGAACTAAGGGGTAGCACATGTCTGGAGGATTAGTTACTGCTGCATACATTGTTGCCGCAATCCTGTTTATTTTCAGTCTTGCCGGGCTTTCAAAGCACGAGACATCTAAGCAGGGGAATACGTTTGGTATCACGGGGATGGCGATTGCGCTAATTGCCACTATCTTTGGGCCGGATACGCATAATGTGGTGTGGATTATTATCGCAATGGCGATCGGCGGCGCGATTGGTATCCGTCTGGCGAAGAAAGTCGAAATGACCGAAATGCCGGAACTGGTGGCGATTCTGCACAGCTTTGTCGGTCTCGCCGCGGTGCTGGTGGGCTTTAACAGTTACCTGCATCACGATGCTGGTCAGGAACAGATTCTGGTCAATATCCACCTGACGGAAGTGTTCTTAGGGATCTTTATCGGTGCGGTGACCTTCACCGGTTCGGTGGTGGCCTACGGTAAATTGTGCGGCAAAATCTCGTCTAAACCGTTGATGCTGCCGAACCGCCATAAACTGAATCTGGCGGCGCTGGTGGTTTCCTTCCTGCTGCTGGTGGTTTTCGTTCGCACGGATAGCGTCGGTCTGCAAGGGCTGGTGCTGGTTGTCATGACCGCTATCGCGCTGGCCTTTGGCTGGCATCTGGTGGCATCCATCGGTGGGGCGGATATGCCGGTGGTGGTGTCAATGCTGAACTCCTATTCTGGTTGGGCGGCAGCGGCAGCGGGCTTCATGCTCAGTAACGACCTGCTAATCGTAACAGGCGCGCTGGTCGGTTCTTCCGGTGCGATTCTGTCGTACATCATGTGTAAAGCGATGAACCGTTCATTCTTTAGCGTGATAGCGGGCGGCTTCGGCTCCGACGGTTCTTCGACCGGCGGCGATGAAGAGATGGGCGAATACCGCGAAATCACTGCGGAAGATACCGCTGAAATGCTGAAGAATTCGCATTCAGTTATCATCACCCCAGGCTACGGCATGGCGGTAGCGCAGGCGCAGTATCCGGTGGCGGAAATCACCGAGAAGCTGCGTGCACGCGGGGTTAACGTCCGTTTTGGTATTCACCCGGTTGCCGGGCGTTTACCGGGGCACATGAACGTACTGCTGGCGGAAGCCAAAGTGCCGTATGACATCGTGCTGGAAATGGACGAAATCAACGACGACTTCAGTGATACAGACACCGTGCTGGTCATTGGCGCTAATGACACCGTTAACCCGGCGGCGCAGGACGATCCGAAGAGTCCTATCGCGGGCATGCCGGTTCTGGAAGTCTGGAAGGCGCAGAATGTCATCGTCTTCAAACGTTCCATGAACACGGGTTATGCCGGCGTACAGAACCCGTTGTTCTTTAAAGAGAACACGCAGATGCTGTTCGGTGATGCGAAAGCCAGTGTCGATGCGATTCTGAAATCTCTGTAAGAGTCATGTCAGAGAAGCCGTCTCTTTCGAGAGACGGTTTTTTTTTGCACAGGATTGCTTTTGGTCAAAAAACAGACACTGCAATGTGATATACTTCACAGGTTCCTTCAAAAACAGAGGCTTTTATGGATACCGAATTGACCCCCGCACAGCTGGCTATTGAATATCTTCGTCGTGATACCACTGTGCTTACGCCCGCGCAATACCTCAAAAAACTGAAACAGCTGGAATTAGAATTCGCTGACCTGATGGCGCTTTCTTCTCTTGAGCTGAAAGAAGAGATCGACCTTGCATGGCGCTACGGTATTCATTAATGCAGCGCGGCTGCAAAAAATAAACCCGCCGTAATGGCGGGTTTATTGTTTCTGACGTCAGTGTTATCCCTTAATCGTCTTCGTCGTCATCCAATTCGACAGGTGTCTCATAGTCGTTCGGTTTAATGGCCAGCAAATCACAGCGCAGATGATCGATAACTTGTTCCGCTGTATTGCCCAGGAATGCCGCAGAAAGCCCGGTACGACCGACCGTACCCAACACGACAACCCCCGCTTCAAGATGCTCCGCGAGATCGGGGATCACTTCTTCAGGTAGCCCCTTTTCGACGTGGGTAAACTTCTCATCGATACCATATTTCTGACGTAATGCTTTCATTGCCAGCAAATGCTGACCACGAATCGCATCGTTATAAACGCTTGGGTCAAAATCAGGCAGTTCAATGGCAATATTGATCGGCGTAACAGGGTAGGCACCCACCAAATGCACTTCTGTATGATTTACCAGTTGCGCCAGTTCCAGCGTTTCTTTAACCAGTCTATCGTTTAACGCATTATGATAGGGCTCTTCGCTGGCGAGGTTGACCGCTACCAACGCTTTCCCGCCTTCCGGCCACGGTTGGTCTTTCACCATCCACACCGGGCACGGGCATTTACGCAGCAGGTGCCAGTCGGTTGGGGTGAAAATAACGGATTCCAGTTTGTCGTGCTGATGCGCCATTTTCAGCAGTAAATCGTGACTGCCGCTAATGACTTCCTGAATGATGGCTTCGAAAGGACGGTTGTGCCAGACCACTTTGATTTCAATGGGCACGCCTGCTTCAATGTAATATTTCGCCTGCTCGCGGATCCATGCGGCACGTTGGCTAATGACCCCCTGGCGCATGGCTGTTCGCTCGTCGGGAGACAGCAGCGTCGTCATTTCATACGAAAAATCATAGATAGGCAAAAATGCCTTAATGGTGCCACCAATCCGTTGATGTAGATAAACGGCACGCCGCAATGCGGGCTGATCGTCCTGGTTAGGATCGATGGCTACCAGCATGTTTTGATACTTGGCCATACAGGGTCTCCTTACAACTGTAACCTCAGTTCGTCTTTAAAAGATAACTCATATGGAGTGAATGAAACAGGGGAGAACCTTCGCAAGATCAATAAATCAGGAAAATTTAATAAAGACGGGAGGATAAATCTGAAGGGAAATAAAACAGGGAGAAAAACGCGCTTACCCCGGAGAGGAAAGTCTAAACAAAAAGGCCGCATCGCTGCGACCCTGATATTTTCGCCCTTACGCGTGCAGAAACGCTCTCATCACCCATGCGACCGCGATGCAGCCCAGGGTCCATTGCACAACAAAACTCATACTCTCAACCAACTTATTCTTTTAACGGCCCGTTTGGCCAGATACTTCTTTCCACGTTAACGCGCAGATACTGGCTCTTAAGGTACTGCTGACTGTAATCAAGATCCACTTTTTTGACATGTTTTAGGAAACTTAAACATGAATTTTCTTCAAGTGTACTGAAATTTTCTCGTTTGCATACGAACGTTTGTTGTGTGATTGTGGACGTATAGCCATCCAGAAGTCTTTATTCAAAAAACAAATAATCACGTTCAGCAATGGTTAACTGGACGTTATGGAGATCACATGCAAAGTCAACACGCTCCGTTCCGCGCCGATGTCGTGGGCAGTTTTTTACGACCGGACACCATTAAGCTCGCCCGCCAGCAATTTGCGCAGGGGGAGATCACTGCACAGCAACTGCGTGCGGTCGAAGATGAGGCGATTCGCCACGTAGTGGAACAACAATGCTCATGCGGTTTGCATATCGTTACCGACGGTGAATTCCGCCGCGCATGGTGGCACTTTGACTTCTTCGATGGCCTTCAGGGCGTCGAACGTTATGATTCTGAGCAGGGGATTCAGTTTAATGGCGTGCAAACCAAAGCGCACGGGGTTCGCGTGACGGGTAAGTTAGGCTTTGGTGAACACCCGATGCTCAATGACTTCCGTTATCTGAAGAGCATCAGCGGTAACGCAACGCCTAAAATGACCATTCCCAGCCCCAGCGTGCTGCATTTTCGCGGTGGTCGTAAAGATATTGATGCGGATGTCTATCCCGATCTTGAGGCTTATTTTGACGATCTGGCGACCACCTGGCGCGATGCGATTCAGGCGTTTTATGCAGCCGGCTGCCGTTATTTACAGCTTGATGACACCGTATGGGCCTATTTATGTTCAGATGCGCAACGTCAGCAAATTCGTGAGCGTGGGGACGATCCGGATCAGCTCGCGCGTATTTATGCTCGCGTGATTAATAAGGCGCTGGAGAATAAACCGGCAGACCTGATAATTGGCTTACATGTTTGCCGTGGTAATTTCCGTTCGACCTGGATTTCAGAGGGCGGCTATGAGCCTGTAGCGGAAATATTATTTGGCAGCGTCAATGTCGATGCTTTTTATCTGGAATATGACAATGACCGTTCCGGGGATTTCGCACCGCTACGCTTCGTTCGTCCCGGCCATCAGCAGGTCGTGCTTGGGCTGGTGACTACCAAAAATGGTGAGCTGGAAAACCCAGAAGGAATCAAGGCTCGTTTGGAGGAAGCATCTCAGTATGTGGCGAAAAATCAAATTTGCCTCAGCCCACAGTGTGGTTTCGCTTCAACAGAAGAAGGGAACAGCCTGACACGGGTACAGCAGTGGGACAAAATCAAATTAATTACCGAAATAGCTGAACAGTTCTGGTAATTCACTATCGTATCTCATGAAGCCGCACAATGCTGCGGCTTTTTTTATTTTTAAGAAATACCCTGGAGAAATTATACGGCTGAAAGAACCATATCACTAATATAACAGGATTGGGTCGAGTTGATTAAAATGATTAATCCGATAGTTATTTACGAATATACATAATGGTGGGTGCGGCGTAATTTTACTCCTGACCCGCAGAGGTTGGCACATATAAAAAGGATGGCAGGAAATACATCAACGTTTTTCCCATCGACTATACTGCATCTGACCCAAACAGATTCCCAATGCTTCAGGCAATGGGCTGGTGCGGTTTTAGCAGTACCTTCATCTACCTGCGTACCACTTTACGTTAACGGCATTTAATCGACACAAGGGGTTCATTCTATGGCATTCGTAACGACTAAAGATGGCGTCAATATTTTCTTCAAAGACTGGGGCCCGAAAGAGGCACAACCGATTGTTTTCCATCACGGTTGGCCGTTAAGCGCTGATGACTGGGACAACCAGATGCTGTTCTTCCTCGCTGAGGGGTTCCGGGTTATCGCTATCGACCGTCGTGGGCATGGCCGTTCCGATCAGGTGAGTGAAGGGCACGACATGGATCACTATGCTGCAGATGCTTCAGCCGTTGTTGAACATCTCGACCTGCACAATGCTGTGCATGTCGGGCACTCAACCGGGGGCGGTCAGGTGGCGCGTTATGTGGCGAAATTTGGTCAACCGCAGGAACGTGTAGCGAAAGCTGTACTGGTGAGTTCCGTTCCTCCGTTAATGGTTAAAACAGAGGCTAACCCTGGCGGTACGCCGGTTGAAGTATTTGATGGCTTCCGTAAAGCACTGGCGGCAAACCGCGCGCAGTTTTATCTCGACGTCGCGTCCGGCCCGTTCTACGGCTTTAACCGTGACGGCGCGGAAGTGTCTCAGGGGACGATTCAGAACTGGTGGCGTCAGGGGATGACGGGTAGTGCGAAGGCGCATTATGAAGGTATCAAAGCGTTTTCAGAAACCGATCAAACGGAAGATCTGAAAGCGATCACCGTACCGGTTCTGGTACTTCAGGGCGATGATGACCAGGTTGTGCCGTACAAAAACGCGGCCATTTTGCAGGATCAACTTCTAAGTAACAGCACGCTGCGTATTTATCCAGGCTACCCGCATGGTATGCATACCACGCATGCGGACGTGATTAACGCGGATATTCTGAAATTTATTCGTGCCTAATTGCCTGATAAGCTGAATAAAAAAGGGAAGCGAAAAGCTTCCCTTTTTAATGTGTAAAACAGAAGGAAAATCAGGCGACGTTACGCGTGTGCCCCGCGAGAACCGCCAGCGCATCGCTGTTCTCGATGGTGATGTATTTCCCTTTCACCGCCAGCATACCGCTTTTCTGGAAACGCCCCAGAAGACGGCTGATGGTTTCAACGGTCAGGCCAAGATAGTTACCAATATCGCCACGCGTCATGGTCAGACGGAATTCACGCGGAGAAAAACCACGCTGCGCAAAACGACGAGAAAGGTTATAGATAAACGCCGCCAGACGCTCTTCCGCATTCTTTTTGGAAAGCAGCAGGATCATGTCCTGATCGCCTTTGATCTCGCCGCTCATCAGACGCATCATCTGCTGACGCAGGTTAGGCATTTTTCCGGAAAGATCGTCAAGTGTCTCGAACGGAATTTCGCAGACCATTGAGGTTTCCAGCGCCTGCGCAAAACTCGGGTGGTGCCCGGTGCCGATGGCGTCGAAGCCAACCAGATCGCCCGCAAGATGGAAACCGGTAATCTGCTCATCGCCTTGTTCGGTGATGGTGTAGCTCTTGATTGTGCCTGAACGGATCGCGTACAGAGACTTCAGCTCGTCACCCGCTTTGAACAGGGTCTGACCCTTCTGGATGGGCTTTTTACGCTCGATAATGTTATCCAGCTGATCAAGCTCATGTTCATTAAGAGTGAACGGGATGCAAAGCTGGCTGATGCTGCAATCCTGACAGTGGATAGCACAACCGCCAGATTGAATGCGTCGTATAATTCGCTTTTCCGGGATCATAAGTCTGCTCAAGCCGTAATTGATATTGGTCAATTTTAACATCTTTTTGGAGAGCAGGTAAGTAGCGAAGTCCTGATTCACCCAATATTAAAAAGGTAAATAGTTTACGCATTTTATCTTATTGATAATTAATATATTATTTGGAGCCTTTAGGCTCTCTTGCAGTTAATGGTTCCGGAAAACGGCACATAACATCAAAGAAGAAGATAGCCTTCGTGGCGCAAAAGCCACTCTTTACGCTGAACACCCCCCGCATAACCGGTCATGGTGCCGTTTCGCCCAATGACCCGATGACAGGGAACCACAATACTGACCGGATTCGACCCGTTAGCCGCGCCAACTGCCCGCGCAGCCCCGGGGCGTCCTAACTGCGCTGCCAGTTGGCCATAGTGCATAACCTGACCGCAGGGAATGCTGCGCAACGCCTGCCACACTTCGCGCTGAAATGGGGTGCCTGCTGTGGCGGTGGGTAAGGTTTCGATGACGCTCAGGTCACCTTCAAAGTAGTCCGCCAGTTTTTGACTCAGCCCGCCAGGGTTTTGCGCCGCAACGCGTGCATAGCCCTCGACGCGATAGTGAATATCCAGCAACTGTTCCATCCGATCGCTGTGCTCTTCCCACTCAACGGCACGCAGGTGGAATGTTTCATCACAGAGGATCCACAGCGGCCCAAGCGGTGTGGCGATTTTATCTTCAAGCAAGGTTAGCATTAATTCTCTACCTGTTGTTAAAGCACAAGTTTTGTTCAGAATATCATGGGCCCTGGGCGAGAGGTATACTCCTGAATTGTCAATTGCGATGCATCGTTGGCGGGATAGAGACAGAGAAGAAAAACAGGGATTCGACGACATCCTCGAATCCCATAGTCAACAGCCGGGCGTTTCCAAACGGTTTCCGCATTTTTATCCGTCGTGCAGATAAAATATTTATAACGGTTTTTGGCGTGATTGCCAGAAAACCAAGGTGACATATTTCACATAATAGCAACAAAAACAAAACATTAGTGACGTTAACGTATTAGTTAAGCGCTGTTGAAATCTTCCACGGATGGGGCAGGGAATAATCAGTCAGGCGCGATGATACAGGTCTGATGGGAAAACGCATTGAGACGCGTGTTCTGCGTCGCTATAGTAGGACGTCCGATGCAAACTGGGAGATCCTCATGAACCTTGACGACAAATCGCTGTTTCTTGACGCCATGGAGGATGTTCAGCCACTAAAACGCGCGCAGGATGTGCACTGGCAGCCCGCCCGCAATGCACGTGCGCCACAGCGCATCGACACTCTGCAACTTGATAACTTTCTCACGACTGGTTTTCTTGACATCATCCCGCTCTCCACGCCGCTTGAATTTAAACGGGAAGGGCTACAAACCGGCGTGCTCGATAAACTCCGGCAGGGCAAATACAGCCAACAGGCGAGTCTGAATCTGCTGCGCCAACCGGTTGAACAGTGTCGACAGAATCTGTACGCGTTTATCCTGGAGGCGAAAAAAGAGGGGCTGCGTAACCTTTTGATTATTCACGGTAAAGGCAAGGCAGAAAATTCACATGCCAACATTGTACGTAGCTATCTGGCGCGCTGGCTGACGGAATTTGATGACGTCCAGGCCTTTTGTAGCGCGCTACCGCACCATGGCGGTAGCGGGGCGTGCTATGTGGCGCTGCGTAAATCGGAAGCCGCCAGGCAGGAAAACTGGGAGCGCCACGCCAAACGTAGCCGTTAACGCAGCAGCAAAGAGAGTTCTGTGGCGGCTTTTTGCAGTTCCGGCAGAATGCGCGACAATAATTCTTCCGCCGACACCTGGCCTGCATGCACGCCGACATTCAGCGCGGCTTCTACCTGGCCTTGCGGGTTAAACAGCGGAACCGCCAGAGAACGCAGCCCCATTTCCAGCTCCTGATCGTTTAACGCATAGCCCTGCTGGCGCACCCGTTTCAGCTCGCTTTTCAACTTACTCACTGAAGAAATCGTCTGCGGCGTATAGCGGATCATGGTGATGCGCGCCAGCATATCATTGAGTTTCTCTTCCGGTTGATAGCTCAGAAGGACGCGGCCCATGGAGGTCGACCAGGCGGGCAGGCGACTGCCGATATCCAGATCAATCGTCATAATCCGCGAACTGGACGCCCTGGCAATATAGAGAATATCGTCACCGTCCAGCGTGGCAATGGAGCACGATTCATTGAGCATGTCGCTTAAGTGTTTCAGCACCGGCTGCGCTGAGCGCGCGAGCGGCGTTGACGCCAGCCAGGCGTGGCCGAGCGACAAAATCCGCGGGCGAAGCTGAAAGTTTTTGCCATCTTCCGCGTAGACAAACCCCAGTTTGCCTAGCGTATACAAACAACGACGCACGGCAGCGCGCGGAATGCCGGTTTTCTGGCTAATCTGGGAAATGGACATCAAACGTCGTTGCGGGGTAAAGGCCTGAATCACTTCCAGGCCGCGCGCCAGCGACGCCATAAAATTCGGATCGCCCTTAAACGGATCGCTATCGCCCGTCAGAATATCGTCTGGATGTTTCTCCATTTTTCTCTCCCTATTTGCCATCGATCACATTCTTTCGCTAAAGATACATGATGTTCGATTATCGCACCATATTTCGATTATCGCCCTTGACCGACATCGTTAACCGGGTCACATTTTGTTCGAACAACGAATAAAAGTGCGATAACCGCACATCAAGGAGCAACCTGATGATTGATAAAAGTGTATCGACACTGATCGATGCCGTGGCGGGGATCCCCGATGGGGCGACCATCATGATTGGCGGTTTTGGCCCCGCCGGACAACCGACCTACCTGATTGACGCGCTGATTGAACAGGGCGCGAGCGATCTGACCATCATTAACAACAACGCGGGTAACGGTGAGATTGGCCTGGCGGCGCTGCTCAAAGCGGGCCGTGTGCGCAAAATGATCTGCTCATTCCCGCGCCAGGTCGACTCGCAGATTTTCGATGATCTCTATCGCCGTGGCAAAGTTGAACTGGAACTGGTGCCACAGGGTAACCTGGCGGCGCGCATTCAGGCGGCAGGTTCCGGTCTTGGGGCGGTGTTTACCCCAACCGGCTACGGCACTCCGCTGGCCGAAGGCAAAGAAACGCGTGAAATCGATGGGCGTCACTATGTTCTGGAATATCCGATTAAAGCGGACTACGCGCTGATAAAAGCCCATCAGGCGGATCGCTGGGGCAATCTGGTGTATCGCAAAGCGGCGCGGAATTTCGGGCCGATTATGGCTACGGCAGCAAAAACCACCGTAGCGGAAGTCTCGAATCTGGTCACGATCGGTGAACTGGACCCGGAAAACATTATCACCCCGGGGATCTTCGTACAGCGTGTCTTCTCGCTGGAAAATCTCACCGCACACGCGCAGCGCGCATAAGGAGCCTCCGATGCAAAAATTGTCTCGTGACGATATGGCGAAACGCGTCGCTCAGGATATCCCGGAAGGGGCTTACGTGAATCTGGGCATTGGCCTGCCGACCCGCATTGCTAACTATCTGCCGACAGATAAAGAAATTTTCCTGCACAGCGAAAACGGCCTGCTGGGCATGGGGCCAAAACCACAGCCGGGCGAAGAAGATCCTGAATTGATTAATGCCGGCAAAGAGTATGTCACGCTTTTGCAGGGCGGCTGCTTTTTCCATCACGGCGACTCATTTGCCATGATGCGCGGGGGGCATCTGGATATCTGCGTACTTGGCGCGTATCAGGTTTCTGCCAGCGGGGATCTCGCAAACTGGAGCACCGGCGCACCGAATGCCATCCCGGCAGTTGGCGGCGCGATGGATCTGGCTATCGGCGCGCGTCAGGTCTTTGTCATGATGGACCATCTCACGCGCGACGGTGAGTGCAAGCTGGTTCAGCACTGTACCTATCCGCTGACCGGCGTGGGCTGTGTTAGTCGTATCTATACCGACCTTGCCGTCATTGATATCACTGCGAAAGGCCCGGTGGTACGCGAAATTTTCAATGACCTCTCTTTTGACGAGTTACAACGCGTCACCCCGGTCAAACTGATCAACGAACAAGTGGCGGAAACCGCGTAAGGAACTATGATGAATCAAGCATTTATCTGCGATGCGGTGCGGACACCGTTTGGCCGTTTCGGCGGCACGTTATCCAGCGTTCGCGCGGACGATCTCGGTGCATTGCCCCTTAAAGCCCTGCTGGAACGCAACCGCGGCCTTGACCCGGCGCGTATCGACGATGTGATTTACGGCTGTGCTAACCAGGCGGGGGAAGATAACCGCAACGTGGCGCGTATGGCGCTGCTGCTGGCCGGTTACCCGGAAACGGTGCCGGGCAGCACCATTAACCGTCTGTGTGGTTCAAGCCTCGATGCCATCGGTGTGGCGGCGCGCGCCATTAAAAGCGGTGAAACGCAGCTGATGATTGCGGGTGGTGTAGAGAGCATGTCACGTGCGCCGTTTGTGATGGGCAAGGCGGAAAGTGCCTTCAGCCGCAGCATGAAAATGGAAGACACCACTATTGGCTGGCGATTCATCAATGCGCAGATGAAAGCACGCTACGGCGTCGATTCGATGCCGGAAACAGCGGAGAACGTGGCGATGGAATTTGGTATTTCGCGGGCCGATCAGGATGCCTTTGCGTTACGCAGCCAGATGCGTACCGCACAGGCGCAGGCGAACGGCATGTTTAGCGACGAGCTCATTGCGGTTTCTATCCCGCAGCGTAAAGGCGAGCCGCTGAGTTTTACCCAGGATGAGCACCCGCGCAGTACTTCACTGGAGGCGCTGGCGAAGCTGAAAGGCGTGGTTCGCGTTGACGGTACCGTGACGGCGGGAAACGCCTCGGGCGTGAACGATGGTGCCTGTGCGCTCCTGCTGGCGAGCGAACAGGCGCTGGCGCAGAACGATTTACAGCCGCTGGCACGCGTGGTCGGTGTAGCGACGGCGGGCGTTGCGCCTCGCATTATGGGATTTGGCCCGGCACCAGCAGTGCGCAAAGTTTTGGCACAAACCGGGTTAACGCTCGGTCAGATGGATGTGATAGAACTGAATGAAGCTTTTGCCGCACAGGCGCTGGCGGTGCTGCGCGATTTAGGTCTGCCGGACGATGCGGCGCACGTTAACCCGCATGGCGGCGCGATTGCACTGGGTCACCCGCTGGGCGCATCCGGTGGTCGTCTGGCGATGACGGCGGCGTATCAGCTGCGTCGTACCGGTGGGCGCTATGCGCTGTGCACCATGTGTATTGGTGTCGGTCAGGGGATTGCGCTGATCATTGAACGCGTTTAAGGAGCTGGAATGAGTTTGTTGACCCCGTTATTGCGCGCTGGCGCACTAACGCATCTTTTCAGCGATGAACAGGTGGTGCAGGGGATGCTGGAGTTTGAGGCCGCGCTGGCGCGGGCTCAGGCTCGGTGCGGTGTGATTCCGGCCTCCGCGGTAGAGCCTATCGTTAATGCCTGTCAGTTCCACAACATTGACTTTCCGGCGCTGGCCGAGGCAGCCGCAAATGCTGGTAATCTGGCGATCCCGCTGGTTAAGCAGCTTACTCAGGTGGTGAAAGCGCAGGATGCTGAGGCCGCCCGCTACGTACACTGGGGTGCAACCAGTCAGGATGCCATTGATACAGGGCTGGTACTGCAATTACGCGCGGCGTTAACGCAAACCGACCGCGATCTCGCGGCGCTTACCGCCATACTGGCGCAGCAGGTTGAGCGCTATCGCACCACGATTATGCCGGGGCGTACCTGGATGCAGCACGCGCTTCCCATTACCTTCGGTCTGAAGCTCGCCGGAACCCTCGATGCGCTTTTGCGCTGGCAGGAACGGTTAACCCAGCTCCGATCACGTGTACTGGTGCTTCAGCTTGGCGGAGCGGCGGGCACGCTGGCATCGCTAAAAGCCGCGGGGCCGCAGGTGGGCGATGCGCTGGCGCAAACACTGGATCTGGCGCTTGCCGACACGCCGTGGCACAGCCAGCGCGACCGCTTGCTGGAAGTCGGCGCGTGGTACGCTGGGCTTTGCGGCACGCTGGCGAAATTTGCAAACGACTTCTCGTTATTAATGCAAACCGAAGTGGCGGAAGTCAGCGAGCCTATCGCCGAAGGGCGCGGCGGTTCATCGGCGATGCCCCATAAACGTAACCCGGTAAGCTGTGCGGCGATTCTTACGGCGGCACAGCGCACACCAGGATTAATGGCGACGCTCTATGCCAGCCAGATACAGCAGCATGAACGTGCGCTTGGCGGCTGGCAGGCTGAGTGGGAAGTCCTTCCTGAACTGATTTCGCTAGCGGGTGGGGTCATCGCGCAAAGCGAATACCTGCTGCGCGGGATGCAGGTCAATGCAACCAAAATGCGTGCTGACCTGGCGATTACCCACGGCCTGATTATGGCGGAAGCCGTCACGCTGGCACTGGCGGAATTTATCGGTAAAGCCGATGCCCATCATCTTGTGGAACAGCATTGTCATCAGGCTATCGATCAGGATCGTGCGTTGATTGAACTATTACAAAATGATCCCCGGATAAACCAACATCTCTCGGCGTCGACGCTGGCGCAATTGCTTGACCCGGCTACCGCGCTGGGCAGCAGTGACCATTTTGTGCGCCAGGTACTGGCGCGTTACAAGGAGCAGTGTCATGAACCTTCACTATCAAATTGACGGGCCACAAGACGCGCCTGTGATTGTCCTGTCGAACTCCCTTGGCACGTCGCTTTCTATGTGGGAGCCACAGGTTGCGGCGCTCACGAAACAGTTTCGCGTCCTGCGTTACGACACTCACGGCCATGGTCAGACAACGAAACGAGGAAAAGTGACTCTCGCCCAACTGGGCGAAGATGTCATTTCGCTGCTCGATCACCTGAATATTGCGAAAGCCCATTTTTGCGGCATCTCAATGGGCGGCCTGACGGGCATCTGGCTGGCGCGTTTTGCGCCGGAGCGCTTCATCTCCATTACAGTGGCCAATACCGCGGCGAAAATTGGCGAACAGTCAGCCTGGCTTTCGCGTGCACGTACGGTGCGGGAAGAGGGCATGGAGGTGGTGGCGGCTGGTTCAGCGGAGCGCTGGTTTACGCGCGCCTTCCGCCAGCATGAACCTGAAACGGTCGAGCAACTGGTGCATCAACTCGCCCGATCGGAAGCCGAAGGTTACGCTGAGTGCTGTGAAGCGTTGGCTGCGGGCGATTTACGCGGTGAAGTGGCAGCGATTCGTGTCCCCATGCTGATCATTGCCGGTGAGCACGATCCGGTAACGACCGTAGCCGATGCGGATTTCCTGCATCAACATATTTCTGGCTCACAGGAAATAACCCTTGCGGCATCACATCTCTCTAACGTCGAAGCGGCTGCTGCGTTTACAGAAGCCTTAACGGCCTTTGTTCGGGGGCAGAATGGACGATAAATCACATTATGAGCTGGGTATGAACGTGCGGCGCAAGGTGCTGGGCGATTCTCACGTGAACCGTACGCTGGATAACCTTAATCCGTTCAACAGCGAGTTTCAGGATTTCATCAGCCGCTACGCATGGGGCGAAATCTGGACGCGTCCCGGCCTGGATCACCCTATGCGCAGCATGATAACCATCGCTATGCTGATTGCGCTTAATCGTGAGGCAGAGCTCAAAATGCACCTTCGCGCCGCGTTCAATAACGGTGTGACCCGTGACGAACTCAAAGAGTTGATTATGCATTCGGCGCTGTACTGCGGACTGCCCGCGGCCAATGCCACGATGCATCTGGCGCAGCAGGTCTTTGATGAACTTGACGCAGAATCTCCCTAAGCGCGCGTAAAAAAGCCAGCCCGCAGGGGCTGGCATTATCATGGCGCGACAGGTTATTCCCTGTTATCGACGTGCAACTGATGATGCGCCGTAGCGCTTTCGCTATCAGTGGCGATGGTCAGATAGTGGTCCGCAACGCCCGCTACTACAATCAATAGCAATAACACGATGGATGCTAATTTTAACCGCCTTCTCTCCCTGATTCGGCGCTGATCTGTCGTGTTAATAACCGGTTCCGCCAGGCGTTCGTGAAGCGACGCTCCACAGGTTGGCAGATAACCGAGTGCTCATGCTCATCATGACTTCATTAAACCCAGTTCGTAACGCGATGGGGCAGGTTTGCTCTACGGCAATTCATTAGTTTGGTGAATGCTCCACGAAAACGACGGCGATGTCCATATTTAGCTTAAGTATCATTCCCGCGACTCTTTTAATTGCACATCAAACAGGCACTTTTCCTGGTTATTGCGCGTGTCACCGTTTTGTGATCGTCCGGGAGTTGCAGGGTAAAGGAATAACGCATAGTACGCGCGACGGTCAGCACGGAGGCATGAACAAAAATGACGATGTTTGAAAAAATGATGGTGATATATCTGATAATTGGCGTCGTAAGTGGCCTGATTACCTGGCATCTGGCCCGCGATAAGCCGGGGATACGTTTAATTTGCGCACTACTTATTGGTGCTACATGGCCGCTGAGCTTCCCCGTGGCGTTGCTGTTTGCACTCTTTTAATCCTGAACCGCCGTTTTGACATATCAGGAACAACGTGCGAGGATCCGCGCCGTTATTCAATTTGGTATTGAAATTGGTTATGAATAAGACGGTATTTTGCGCCATTGCATTAATGGCAGTTATCGGTGTCGGAACCCATGTTTCCGCTCAACGCGCGGTGGAATGTACACAACAGGGTGGCGCGGAAGCAGCATGCGTCGCCTCCGCATGGGATATGGAAAAGGTGAATCCTCTGCCGCAGTACAATCCGGATAATGGCGCACTGGAACCTGCGTCAAACACCGTATATCGCGCAGACTTTTCAGGACGTTAAGTCGCAAAAATCAAAAGCAGACAGCACACTGCTTTTGATTTTTTGCCGCTAAACCTTAAGAGAGCCAGCTAAAGCGCGCGAGCAGCAACGATGCCAGACCCACTGCTGCGACGACATTAATCAAGACAACGGTTTTGCTTGAGACGTCCATTATGATGCCCTTTGTGAGTTAACCAGAGGATTTATAGTTCGCATTTATCAGTTTCGCAATACTATTAAATGGTGGTTATGATTATTAAGCGGGGAACGAAACGGTGAATACTCCTTTCGTACTCCGTTAGTCGAACTTGATCTACATCAAAAAAAATAGCATATTGCGCGCGGTTGTTAATTTATTATGCGGGCAATTTGGATGACGCTGTACCAGAATATGCTGATTTTCTACGCCGTGATGGCGACGCTATGTGCTTTTATCACCTGGTTCCTGACCAAAGAAACCCCCACCGTTCGCCTGATGGCGACCGTTTTGATCGGCGCGACCTGGCCGTTCAGTTTTCCCGTAGCCCTGATGCTTTCACTGTTCTGATTTCGGACAATTCGCTGGTAATCTCCTGATGAATGACTGTATAAAAATACAGTCATTCATCAGGAGATTACCTATGAAGCATTTTAACTCGATGATTGCCGGTGCCACGGTACGCTTTCATGACTTACCGGGTCAGGGCATCCCTGTTGTTTTTATTCACGGCCTCGGCTGCGCTTCTTCTTACGAATACCCCCGCATTGTTGCTGACGACGCCTTCCGTAACCGTCGGGCGTTGCTGATTGATCTCCCCGGTAGTGGTTACAGTGATAAACCTGCCGATTACTCGTTCACCGTCAGCGCGCAGGCTCAGGTCGTCGCGGAGCTTCTTACCGGTCTGCACATTGATGCCTGCTATCTGTATGGTCACAGCATGGGAGGTAGCATCGCCATTGAAGCAGCGCATCTCCTGGGGCATCGTGTGCGCACTCTCGCGGTTTCCGAACCCAATTTTTATCCCGGTGGCGGTATGTTCAGCCGCAAGATTGCTGCACAAACAGAATCGGAATTTATTGCCAGCGGTTTTGCCCAGCTAATCGCGGCGGAAACGACACCGTGGAAGGGGTGTGTGCAGAATACGGCACCCTGGGCATTGTGGCGTGCCGCGAAGAGTCTGGTCGACGGCGTATCGCCAGACTGGATGTCACGTTTCCTGGCGCTGAGGTGTGAAAAAGCGCTGATTTACGGTGCGTATTCACTTCCCGCTTCGGATGCGGATGAAGTGGCCGCCGCGGGTATACCCTTGCGCATTATTTCTGATGCCGGGCACTGTATGTCCTGGGAAAATCCGTCCCAGTTGGCGAAATCGCTGGATGCCATCTTCTCAGGAACCCGGAACAAACACGCCATGTTGGTCGGCGTGTGAGCAGACTCGGCAACACGTTTTCTCTCTAAAAAAAGGGTTCATTCCGCCTGAAGAATCTGCTGCAGCGCCACCCGCTCGGCGGAAGGGACGTCAAAAATATCGTTCCGACATTCACCCGCGCGGGTGTAAAGCGCCACCAGCCAGTCGTAAACGTAGCGGCTGGCGGCGTGTACAGGTTTCTCGTCGAGCTGTGTCAGGCGCTGCAAAGTACGGGCAGGCGGGTTGGCAAAAATGGCGTGACCGATAGCCACCCGGCTGGCGGGTCTTTCGCTGGGGTTGAGTTCGTTATAACCGAGCCAGCAGATAAAATTGCCTATCATGGCGCGAAGCTGCGCAGGGCTCGCCTGATGCTGAGTGGCCGCGAGGCGTAATCGCTCTACCAGACTGAGTGAGTGACTGATGGCGATCAGCGTATCGCAAAGCTGTTGCAGGGTTTTTGAGGATAATCCCAGCCTCGAAGCACTGGCTGGCTGACGGCTCCAGTGGCGAAGATGCTGGCACCACACACGATAAGCCTGTATGCCAACGTCGTGCGTTCGCTGCTGTGGCAATGTCCGCGATTCAGGGGGGGCAAACAGATCGACATCGACATGGATCTGAGAGGTAACGCGGGCTTCACGGGAATGCTGTACTTCACCAATGCCAGCGAAATGTTCGAGAGAAGGGAGTAACCCCTCCAGCAATTCGCCATGATGCGCCGCCTGGCGTTGAAGCGCGCGGATCAGTGATTCGCTTTGTACCGAATGATATTTCGGCCCGTTTACGATTGGGCTAATCAGCAGTTGGATCGCTTGCTGGTGTTGTAAGGCCAATGTATCAAAGCGCTGCTTTCGCGTTGCCGTTGACGTGGCGCGTGCAAGCCATTCAATCAGGCGCGCCAGACTATTGCTGTCAAAGGCGTGTAACGTACCCCAGCGCTGGCCTGGTTTACCCACTAAATGCTGAATAGCTTCATCATGCTGCACAGTATGCGCGTCACGGTCATCTTGAGGGGTGATGGCCCATACCAGCCCCGGCATGCCGCTGTCCTGTTGTGGCTGAGTCGCCTCGATCCACTGGCTCAGGTCTCTGGCAATACGCGGGATGGCGCTTCGCTGGCGGGTAGCGTGACAGATGACCAACACATCAGGCTGCCTTTGTTGGCGATAGGCTTCAATCAACCAGCGACACTTGCTGGCCTGCAATGTGCCTGACTCGTCGAACGGCGGTACAGGTATATCGAGGATATCGACATCGCCTAGCACCCCGGATGGGCTGGATAAAACCAACTCGAAGGTCAGGAGCGCCAGCGTAGCACGAGAAAGATTGATGGTTTGTGGGCCGGGTAGTTGTACAAGAACCGAGGGATCGTCTTCGTTTCCAACGAATAAAAAGCCTTCTGCTGGCAGCAAGAACGTATCGACCAGCAGACTTAGCGGTGCAAAAATTTCGTCCGCGTGACCCAATAAATGCAAGGCATGTGACAGCGTTTGCCACTGATGCGTAAGCTCAGGACGATCCCCCCACAGCAGTGACCACGCGCGAGTTCTGGCGTTAGGATCCAGTGACGGCAGCAGTTCGACAAAACTATACCACTCGCTATCGGTAACCTCCTGCTGCGCGGCGGGCACCAGCGACTGCCAGTAACGTACCGCACTTACAATTTCTTCAGCGCTAACCGCAGCGGTCATCTGCGGCTGGCGCAGGTTTTGCAGTAAGGCCAGACGCTGGCGAAACGTCTCTGCCCGTAAGGGATGGCTTTCGGCATGGGCAATAAGTACCTGCGCCAGTTGTGCCTCCCGCAGTATGCGCAAACGCAGCGGAAAAGCATCGTCGGGAGAGGGATTATCATGCGTAAAACGCAGCGCCATCTGGCAATGTTGATGACCCGGATTCATGTGGTTGAAGTAGTCGAGGCGTTTCTCGCCCAGTGTTATCGGCAAGCGACCATCACCATCGCCGCACAGGGCGTTCAACAGCCAGGCTTTGGATACCTGTGAATGACCGAACAACGCCAGTGTGCCATGTTGCTGCCGGGCTGTCTCCAGCGCATGCTTTTGTGCGCTAAGCCCCAGCAGATGAATCAACAATGCATCCGCTTCCATGTCCAGACCGGGAGCCTTTTTGCGCGTCGTGGAAATCCATGCCATTACCGCCTGTTCTGTATTCATGCTAAGTACACGCTCCCGCTATCGATCCAGTAATGGCTCCCGCGATGTCGGCGGTCGGCCAGGGTATTAAGTTTCAACGTCAGAGCCTCAGGTGATACCGGCGTGCCGTCGGCAAGCCAGGCATCGCTCAGGCTAAATGAGAGAGCGCCTTGCGTAGCCGTGCCTCCCTGAAGCGTCAGCCGCACGTGTAATACGCCATCACCGGCGATGGTTTTCGCAAGCTCCGGCGAGTTGATGCTCAGGGTATACAACGGGGTAGCAGGCCAGCGTGCGTTGGCAAGCTGGCGAAAGCCCAGCGTAACGCTGCCGCGCAGCGGGAAATGAAGACGCGCATCAAGCGTCGCGCCAGGCTTGTCGAGATCCAGTTCCCGATACCAGATATTCTCATCGCGCAGGGTATTCACCGTTTTATCCAGTACGCCAAGATAGCGGACGGTGGAATAGGCCCCGATATCTGCCGCTTTAAAGTTAAAGTGCGGCAGGCGTAAATCGAGCGCCAGGCTGCACAGCATCGCACCCACCGCGGCGGTGGATTTAGGATTGCCAATGCGTCCCTGTTGGTTAAAGGGATACCATTCATGAACCGGGTAACGGTCGAGCCAAACCATGCGGCTAACCGGCACCGGCTGTAAATAGCGAATCAGCGCTTGTACACCGGGCAGACACCCCGGTCGCCCGGTAATGAGCAGGACATCGCAGGTATAGTGGGTGATGGCTTCACACAGGGCGTGCAGCGGCGAGGCGAGGGTAAACTCCCCTGCAAGCATGGCCTCGTGCAGATCGCGGAACGTTACCGCCAGCGGTACTGACATCACATCAAAGGCTTTACTTTCAGCGGGTAATGCGTGCTCTACGGCCTGATTGATGTAATTCAACACATTGCGGGTGAGCGGTTGGTCGAGCAATTCGCCAAAGGTGGCGTGCAGTCCGGCTAACGGATCGGCGCTATCGCTCTGCTCCCATGCGGCGAGAATGGCATGCCCGATGGGGATAAACAGTTGCAGCGTGGTCTGCTGGCGCAGGACAGCCAGCGCATCCAGACGTCCTGAATCGCCAAAAAGTGTCGCCATTAGCGCGGCGGCATCATTCACGCCTGCGTGTTGCAGATGCATTTGCAACGCAGGGAGGACGCAACGCTGAATGATGTCCAGCAGGACGTCGTCGCCTGCCACTTTGAAGCCTTCGCGAAACAGCAACCGAGGCGTAATCTTGACGTTGCCGGCCGAACCATCATCCAGTTGGTACTGGGTAATGGCCAAGTCGGTGGTTCCCCCGCCCAAATCAATCGAAGCGACGCGTAGCGTGCGCTCGCGCGCAATCTCAGGATCTTCAGGGCGATCCGGACGGGCGAGCGCAGCAAACAGCGCCTCCGTTTGCCCGGAATAATGGGCAATCGCTTCGTTGTACAGCCAAACCAGCTGGCCGCAGCTGGCTTCATCCCACGCCATTTGAATCTGCGGCAACGGTACCCGGCACTGGCGAGCATCAAACTCATCATTCTGCGGATGCCAGCCTAACGCTTTCCACACCAGCGCCAGCGCGTCAGACATCCTGCGGCGGAAGATTTCACGCTCCTGCTTTGGCATCGCCGAAGGCAGGGTAAGGATCAGGGTTCGCAACTGGCGGGGCGATGCCGGAAAGCCGAGGCGTAGCCGGGTGGCGACGCTATTGATTTGCCCCAACGACTGCGCCAGTAATTCACACAACATATGCGTCATCAGCGTGCTGCGGCTGTAATGCGGCGTAAATACGGGCATCCGTTCATCCCGAGGTAGGTTGAACAGCGGTTCGCCGTCGTCGTTCAGCAAATTCATCAGCGGGAAGGCAGTCGCCAGCGGTTCACGTTGTGATTTAGCGTTTAACTGACTGAAGCGCCAGCTGTGTACGGTTGGCGTTTCATCCCAAAGATAACGCCGGGGGCTGGAAATCCCGCTGTAGCCTTCTGTTCCGCTACGCTGCATCGCCAGCATGCGTGCTTCATCACCAACGCGAACTAATGATGGCCAGATAAATGCGTTTTCACGGCCGCTTTCAACGGAAAAGTGTTGTTTGCCAAACCGCGTTTGCGCAAACTCCACCCGGCTGGTAAACATCGGTGCATTCAAGAATTGCGGCTGACTCAGCGAGCGTACCTGAACTTCAGCTGTCTGCCGCAGTCCATCATTGGCATCGCCATGATCTTCAATCAGTACACCGCAGGTGTGCGTATTGCCGACATCCAGAATCAGATCAACAGGAATAGCAGGGGTGCTAAGTGTCGTGGTGACTAACTTGACCTCCGGCACGACCAGTTGTTCGCCGAGCATCGCGACAATATTCAACCAGTGTCCCTGATATTCAAACAATCGCATGGCTTGCGCCAGATCCTGCTCACTGCGTGCTTCATGCTGATTGATCGCCTGAATAAAGGCCTCGCGCAGCCAGCCATCGATCCACGTCTGATCGAGAAAATCGGCCAGTTCGTCATCCTGCCAGGCCAGCGCAAAGCGCGTGCCGTTCAGTACGTCGTTCTCTACTGGCGCGAGTGCCGCAGCGTCGTGGCTGCACGTCTGGGTATCGAAAGCTAACGTCACGCGATGGCTATTACCGGCGCTATCGGGCGTCGCAAGCTTGCGAATTTGCACGCGAGCCCAGTTGTCTGGCCCCTCAACGAAGGTGCGTGGCGGGTTAAAACGTAAAAAAGCCAGGGGCAGCCATACGCCATTCAGCAGGTCTAACGAGTGGTGTAAATCCAGTGTGCTCTCCGGTTTAACCACTTCGGGTTGATGCAGGGCATCACCCGCCAGCGTATAGCGCAGATGGGCGGCATCCCAGTTCAATCGCAGCAACGGGCCATTGGCGGTTTTACGCACAAAGCGGCCGACACCCGGCGAGCTTTGCGGCGTTAAGCCAAAATCAAGAAACTGCACGCCGCTGTCGGCAATCAGCGTAACGCTTTGTTTATAGTCGCAAAGAGTGACCAGCATCGTCAGGCTCCGGTTTTCTTAAAGGTGACAGGCACAACTTTGTCCGCGCTATAACGCGCGATACAGGCGGCCACATCAAAGCTGTCCGCTTTGCAGCTAATCTCTGGCATCGGGAAACGCGTTCCATCGCTACAACGTGCCGTACCCCGGCTTTTAATCAGCAGCTCGCCGTTCTGGTGCAGCCCGGCGAACAGTGCCACCCGGCAGATAACATTGTCGCCGTGCACCAGACGGGCGGTACCTTTGTTGTTTTCAATCTGATAGCGCAGCGACGGGGCATTTTTCATGTCAAGTAAAAGCCGCCAGTTGCCATTCAGGAAACGTGTAGTGCCGGCGCGAACCTGGTTGGACTCCATGACCAGCGCATCTTTAGCAATCGGAGCCAGCACAATGTCTTTAACAGGGGCAGGCTGTTCCGTATGGCTGGCTAACTGTAAGGGCAGAGTGGGGGTTAGCGTCGGCAATGGCGGTATTACGGATGCGGGGGAGTGCGCCAGGGCAGGCGTTGGCGCTGATGGCCAGAATAGCGATGCAACGGCTGCCACGATGATTGCCGCCGCGAGGGGCAGCGCCCAGCGCCAGCGGCCACCCGGCGCGGTGGCGCGATGAGACGTGGGGGCCTCTTCGCAGGCCGACGTGGGGTCGTCAAGCAGCGGAATATCGGCCTGTGCAAAGGCTGGCTTCGGTTCTGTTGGCGCTTCTTCGGCAGGAATATGTTCAATGAGCGGCTCACACTCAGCGATACGCAGGCAGGCGAATGCATCGTCACGCGCGCTTTCGTTAAGGTTCACAAAGCCCCAGAAGCAAATCACCGGTTTGTCATTTACCAGAAAAAGGTGATTCTCACCCGGAAACTGTAATGTGTTTTCCAGCAGTGCGCCGAAGAGCTGTTGCGCAGGTTTGCCTGATTGCTGACAGTTGCCAGAGAGTGTCCACACCGTTTGTTGAAGAGCATCAAGATAACGCAGGGCACCTTCGCGCTGCGCCGTGCTGGCGGCCTTCCAGCTTACAATTGTACCCTCAACAGGCGAATACCAGTCAACGCGGTCGCCATCATCATTTAACTGGGGGATTGCCAGACTGTCGCATACGGTGAATTGTTTACGCAGGCGCAGGGCTTCGCGCACCTGATTCGCCGAATCAAACACGACCTGTCCGCCGCCACCCACCGCCTGAAAATCATCGAGATTCCCGCTGCGTAAAAGAGTTTTTGCCACATTATTGCCCTTTAGACTTCTTCACACCGTTACTCTACGCAATAGGGCATGGCCACAAAGGGTGAAAGAGAGGGGTAAAATGGGTATTTCTCGGCGTATTAAGTGAAATTGAATCGCGGTGGTGAAGAAAGCGGCAATCTCCACGACTTTTGCATATCCTGAGATAAATTGGTTATTTGCCAGTCCTGACACCCTGTGCTGTTATTAAACCCCATATAATAAAATCGAAAGGCTTATAACCATGTCTACAAGGAAAACACTTCTCGCGCTGGCGCTAAGTGCATTATTACCGGCAAGCGCGGCGTGGTCCGCGAACAACGACACACTGATCTATTGTTCAGAAGCGTCGCCAGAATCTTTTAACCCGCAAATCGCCAGTTCTGGCCCGTCCTTTGTTGCCAGTTCACAGGTGCTGTATAACCGTTTAATCAATTTTGATCCGGTGAAAAATACGCCGATTCCGTCGCTGGCAACTGAGTGGAAAATTTCACCGGACGGGCTGACCTATACGTTTACCCTGCGTCAGGGGGTGAAATTCAACAGTAATAAATTCTTCAAACCCACCCGCGACTTTAACGCTGATGATGTGGTGTTCTCCGTACTGCGCCAGAAAGACGCCGATCATCCGTACCATAACGTCTCGCAGGGCAGTTATGAATACTTCCATGATGTGGGCCTGGATTCACTGATTAAAGAGGTGAAAAAGGTCGATGATTATCACGTTCAGTTTGTTCTTAATGAACCTAATGCCGCGTTTCTCGCTGACTGGGGCATGGATTTCGCGTCAATTCTTTCCGCTGAATATGCCGATGCGATGCTGAAAAAAGGCACGCCGGAAAACGTTGATAACTGGCCGATTGGCACCGGGCCTTATGCGCTGCAACAGTATAAAGTGGATTCGCTCATTCGCTACGTTGCCAATCCGAACTACTGGGATGGTGAAGTCCCGACCAAACATCTTATTTTCTCAATTACGCCAAATGTCCAAACGCGCCTGGCGAAACTGCAAACCAACGAGTGCCAGATTATCCCTGCGCCATCGCCAGTCCAGTTCGACGAAATTAACAAAAATAAAGATCTGACCCTGCATAAAGTCGATGCGCTGAACGTGGGTTATCTGGCATTTAATACCGAAAAAAAACCGTTTGATAATGTGCTGGTGCGCCAGGCGCTAAACTACGCCACCGATAAGCAGGCCATTATTAAAGCCGTATTTTTGGATTCCGGTACGGTCGCGAAGTCACCGATTCCACCAAATATGCTGGGCTTTGACAAAAATCTGAAGGACTACAATTACGACCCGGAAAAAGCGAAAGCGCTGCTGAAGCAGGCGGGGCTGGAGAAAGGCTTTGAGGCCACCTTATGGTCGATGCCGGTGCAGCGCCCTTATAATCCGAACTCGCGTCGTATCGCGGAGATGATCCAAAGCGATTGGGCGAAAGTGGGGGTAAAAGCCAAAATTGTGTCGTATGAGTGGGGCGAATATCTCTCCGGAATGCGCAAAGGCGAGCACGATACGGCGCTGTTTGGCTGGATGTCGGACAATGGCGATCCGGATAACTTTGCCGGTACGCTGTTGGGATGTAGCAGTATTAAATCCGGTTCCAATGCCGCGCGCTGGTGTAATAAAGAGTATGATGGCATTGTGAAAAAAGCACTGCTTGCAAGTGATCCGGCCAAGCGCGCCGCGCTCTATGGTCAGGCGCAGGAGATTTATTACCAGCAAGCGCCGTGGATTGCGCTGGCGAATGGTAAAACGTTCTACGCGACACGCAGTAACGTGACGGGCTACAGCGTCAGCCTGATGGGCAGTGATTTTTCGAAAACGAAAATCAATTAAGGAGTGTGTATGTCACATCTGGATGAAGTCATTGCGCGGGTTGACGCCGCGATTGATGAGAGTGTGATCGCTCATATGAATGAACTGCTGGTGGTGCTCAGCGATGATGCAAAGCTTAGCCGGGACGATCGCTATACGCAGCAGCAGCGCTTGCGTACAGCGATTGCGCATCATGGTCGTCAGCATAAAGAGGACGAAGAGGCACGTCGCGACCAACTCACCCGAAGCGGTACTATTCTGTAACGCTCAAAACTGGCGTCTGGCCACCAGCCAGGCGCCGACTACCAGCATTATCGCACCGCATACCGGGCCGATGAGCGCGCGCCAGGGAATGCCCTGACTTTTCACAATATCCATCACCAGCCCGCCTATCAATTGACTGGCGACCAGCACCGCAATCGTGGTTGCTGCGCCCAGATACTGATAACCGCTGATACTGGCAAAAACAAAAAAGGATCCCAGCAGGCCGGGTATCAATGTCCACCACTTCACCGCTGAAACCAACTCACTCGCGCCCGCCAGCCCGTACTTCACCAGCAGAATGCTGACAAACAGCACGATGCCGACCAGCGAGTTCAGCAGCATGGCGATCAGAATGGTTGAGGAGGTCTGAGTGATGCGCACCATGAGGGTATTCTGAATGACCAGGCCAATGCCTGCGGCAACCAGAAACGCTAAGGTGAGGG
This sequence comes from Pseudocitrobacter faecalis, assembly GCA_003315335.1. Lineage (GTDB taxonomy): Bacteria > Pseudomonadota > Gammaproteobacteria > Enterobacterales > Enterobacteriaceae > Pseudocitrobacter > Pseudocitrobacter faecalis. Next base: position 306,478 of record QNRL01000001.1, on the reverse strand, counting down.
TGCTGTTCATGCTTTTCCGTCCGGATCCATGCGGTTATCCAGTTGCAGTTGCATGAAGGTGAGATCCAGCCAGCGGCCAAATTTGGTGCCCACCTGTGGCATCTGCCCGGTCGTAACGAAACCTAAGGTTTCATGCAAATGCAAAGAGGCAGCATTTTGCGCTTCGATACCCGCCACCATCACATGCTTTCCGCGACGACGCGCTTCCTCGATCAGTTCCGCCAGCAGCGCGCGGCCAAGGCCTTTACCCTGATGATCCGGATGAACGTACACTGAATGCTCCACCGTATGACGAAAACCATCGAATGCCCGCCAGTCGCCGTAGGAGGCGTAGCCTGTTACCACGCCGTTTTCTTCGCTCACCAGCACCGGGAAATGAGCAAACTGGCGGGCCTCGAACCAGGCGATTCGGTTATCGGTGTCCACGGTTTTGTCGTTCCAGATCGCCGCGGTATGCACAACCGCATGGTTATAGATTTCGGCGATCGCCGCACAATCTTCTTTCGTTGCAAAACGAATGCTCATGACTTGAACCTCAGAGAATGTTCACTATAGTATTACGATATGAATACTATTGAAGACAATTTAAATCAACGGATCGGTGCAAGAATTCGTATCGAACGTGAATCCCGCGGCTGGTCTTTAAGCGATCTGACCGAGCGCGCGGGTGTCTCTCGCGGCATGATCCATAAAATCGAACGCGGCGAGAGTAGCCCGACAGCGGCGCTGCTGGCGCGTCTGTCCGGTGCTTTTGGTATTAGCATGTCAACGCTTATCGCGCGAGCCGAAATGCAGGAGGGCAAACTGCTGCGCTTTGCCGATCAGCCCGTGTGGCACGATCCGCAAACGGATTATCTGCGCCGTCATGTGTCACCACGCAGCGATATGCCGATTGATCTCGTTCAAATTGAACTGCCAGCGGGCAGCGATATCCCGATGCCAGCCTCGGCTTATGCGCTGGCGCGACAATTAATCTGGCTGACGCAAGGCGAGCTGGTTTTTGTCGAGGGCGATACGCGCCACGAGATGAAAGTGGGTGATTGTCTGGAACTGGGCCCACCGAACGACTGCCGGTTTATTAATGAGACAAAAGAAGCCTGTACCTATCTGGTGGTCAGGCTTAACACGCCTCCGACCTGATGCGCCGCATATTGTTAAACGTAAAGTGTGAATCAACGCTACGCTCTTAACTGGTTTTTCAAAAAAGGCACAGGTTATGACCAAAGACACATTACGCCAGCGTCGCTGGGTTCTGGCTTCACGTCCGCACGGTGAGCCGGTGGCTGATAATTTCCGTCTCGAAGAGACGAATGTTCCTGAACCCGAAGAGGGTGAAGTGCTGCTACGCACAATCTATCTTTCACTCGATCCTTATATGCGTGGGCGAATGAGCGATGCGCCGTCTTACTCACCGCCGGTCGAACTGGGTGCGGTGATGGTGGGCGGCACCGTCAGCCGGGTAGAAGAGTCGCGTCATCCGAACTTTAAAACGGGCGAATGGGTACTGGGTTACAGCGGCTGGCAAAGTTATGATGTATCCAACGGTGATGGGCTGGTGAAACTGGGTGATGCGCCGGAACATCCTTCCTGGTCACTCGGTATTCTCGGCATGCCGGGCTTTACCGCCTATATGGGGCTGCTGGATATCGGCCAGCCTAAGGCGGGTGAAACGCTGGTGGTGGCTGCCGCCACGGGCCCGGTTGGGGCGACGGTGGGGCAAATCGGTAAACTTAAAGGCTGCCGCGTGGTGGGTATCGCGGGCGGGCCAGAAAAATGCCGTCATGCGGTTGAGGTATTAGGGTTTGATCTCTGTATCGATCACCGGGCGGCGGATTTTGCTGAACAGCTTGCCAGTGCGTGTCCGTCAGGGATTGATGTGTACTACGAAAACGTCGGTGGAAAGGTGTTTGATGCCGTGTTGCCGCTACTGAATACCTCGGCCCGCGTACCGATTTGCGGCCTGGTAAGTGGCTATAACGCGACCGATCTTCCTGACGGCCCCGACAGACTGCCATTGCTGATGGGCACCTTGTTGAAAAAACGGATCCGCATGCAGGGGTTTATCATCGCGCAGGATTATGGTCATCGGATCGGCGAGTTTCAGGAAGAGATGGGGCGCTGGGTTCAGGAAGGAAAAATAAAATACCGTGAACAAATTATTGATGGCCTGGAGAATGCGCCTGCAGCGTTAATCGGGTTGTTAAAAGGTGAAAATTTCGGCAAGGTCGTTATTCGACTTTCTGACGAGAAGTAAAGATTGAAACGGCGTAATCATTACGCCGTTTTTTTTCGTGCAAAAATATCATAAACCGCTTTAATATAGTGTAACAGAAGCGTTTATATAAAACGCTCAGCAAAAAGCATGATTTTTACGTAATTGATTCTCTCGCCATCATCAGGAAATGCAACACCGTCAGTTAGTCAATAACCGTATTTGTGATATGGCCCTATGCGGGGTCATGACGATGAGAGCGACCATTATTATGTTAGATTTTGCCAAAGCGCAAAGATTGAGTCTGACTCAACAGGTAGAACAAAACTTAAAAAATGCATTAATTATTGGTGCGCTAAAACCCGGCGCGCGCCTGGTGACTAAAGATATTGCAGAAAGCCAGGGGATCAGCATTACTCCCGTACGAGAGGCTTTGCTGCGGCTGGTCTCGTCCGGTGCTTTGTATGCCGCTCCGGCACAGGCATTTTTAGTCCCGGAGCTGAATCTGCAACGTTATTATGAAATTCAGACTATCCGTAAAAGGCTTGAAGGTATGGCCGCTGCGGTGGCATCTGAAAAAATGACCACGGAAAAGATGTGGCAATTACAGCGATTAGTTGAAGAGTTTCACTTTATTAAAAGGAGCGGCGACATCGCTAAAACGCTACAGTCAAATTATCAGTTTCGTTTTTGCCTCTATGAATATGCTGAGATGCCAACACTAACAGCGCTAATTGAGCAGTTGTGGGTACGTATTGGCCCAAGCTTCAATTATCTGTACCCGCACGCGGATGAACAATTCTTCCACCGTGAGTTTTATCGCTCATTGTTATTGGCGTTATCGAAAGGCGCCCAGGCAGAAAGCTACGATGCCATGTGTGAAATTATTGATGAAAGCGGGGCGTTATTGCAGCATCAATACATTAATTAATTTAAGACATTAATTAGTCTTGATTAATATCGTGGTGTCAACTTTAGCAAATATTAAATATTGTTTGAGAATACCCTCATCCCAATGGGACGAGGGTAGGGATTTTTTACTCGAAGGTCCAGCCTACGTTTAAGCCAATGCCGTAGTTACGCCCCGGAGCGGGTTCGTAGTAGCGGCCATTGGATTCGTTTACGATGACTGAGCCGACATATTCGCGGTCAAACAGGTTATCTACGCGACCAAAGACATCCATGTTCACCTTGCCAATGTTGAATTTATAGCCGGTGTTCAGGCCGACAACCGTCCACGATGGCGCTTTGGCGGTGTTTTCATCATTGGCCATGATATCGCTCAGATAACGGATATCGCCCCCGGCATACCAACCGCTTTCGGGTTCATAGCCCAGTGAAGCAAAGCCCATATTACGCGCGATTCCCGGCATACGGTTGCCATTACAGTTGCTGTCGTCACATACGTTGGTGCGATAGGTTGCATCCAGATAGGTCCACGCGGCTTTCGCTCGCCAGTTCTCCGCAAAGCGTTGATCAAGCGACAATTCTGCACCCTGACGACGTGTTTTACCGGCATTTTTATAGCTGGTACGCCCGCCGCTGCTGGCATCGGTGACAATCTCGTTATCAGTGTTGGTCTGGAAGAGGGCAACCGAGAGCAACCCATTGCCAATACGGGTTTTACTGCCAATTTCTACGGTGTCATTGGTCGACGGTTTCAGATCGAAGTTCAGGCCACTTTTCCCATCTGAACGATAAGAAAGCTCATTGATGGTTGGCGTTTCGAAACCGCGCCCGGCAGAAAGATAGACGTTCCACGCGTCGGTGATAGCGTACTTCAGAGAACCAGCGGGCAACCATTTGTGATAGTTCGCATCGCCACTGTCGTTGCCGTTGGCGGGCGTAATGTAGTGATCGTTGGAATCAAACCATACGGAGCTGTAGCGAACCCCGGCATCCAGACTCAGTTTATCGGTCAATTGCCACTGGGTTTGCAAGTAGGGGTCGAGGTTCCACATCAGGTTACGTTCGTTGCGGCGCAAATCGCCTTTCTGACCGTATTCCGGCGTAGTACCGTTCATCACAAAGTTTTCATACCCTTTGCGCTGTTCGCTCATGTTTTCGTAATCCAGCCCGGTGGTGAAGGTCACCGGTACCAGCAGTTCGCCACGGTGCGTCCAACGGGTATCAATGCCCTGATAATGACGGGTGAGTTCTATGACGCCACCCGCGTGGGTAGGATTGAGCTGCGGCGCGCGAGGAATCGACTGGTACTGCGTGGTTTCGCGTTCGCCGGCGTAGAACATCATACTCAGATCATCGTTTTCGGTTAACTGACGATCGTAACGTAACCCCGCCTGAGTTTGCTTGATGGTTTTGCGGGTATGGTACTGCTCGGCGCGAGGCGACTGTTGCGGGTTATCGCGCCATTCGCTTTCGGTGAGACCGCCTGCATCATCGGCTTTGATATCGACGCTGTTAAACAGCAGCGTCAGTTTGCTGGCATCATCTATGCGCACGCCCAGTTTAGCGTTGGCGAGATTTTTCTGCGCACCGCTACGATCGCGGTAGCCATGCGTCGAAAAACGGCTGGTGGAAACGGTGTAATCGACGTCGCCCGCCTGCGTGCCATCGCCCACGGCACCGGAGGCCTTCAGTCCATATCGCCAGCTACCAAAACTCCCGTAATAGCTGCTGGCTTCAATCGTGCCAGGCTGCTGCCCGGTTTGCGTGTTGACGTTAATTACGCCGCCGGAAGAGTTCCCGTACAGTGCTGAAAAGGGGCCACGCAGGACATCAATGCTTTCAACGCTGTTGATATCAATATTCGAGGTCTGCCCCTGACCATCCGGCATGGTGGCGGGAATACCGTCAACGTAGAGACGCAGCCCGCGTACGCCGAATGTCGACCGCGCGCCGAAGCCACGAATCGACAGTTGAAGATCCTGTGCGTAATTCTGGCGATTTTGTACTTGCAAACCCGGTACTGCGCCAAGGGACTCAGAGAGATTAACGCGTGGGGCAGCATGACGCATTTCCTCGCCATCGACCACGCTTACTGCCGCTGGGGTATCCAGCTCTGATAAGGTCTGTGGAGCTGCGGTGACGATTATGGTTTGCTCATCGGCTGCAAAAAGGGCAGGCGAGAAGATGAGCGGTAAGAGAAGCGCCGGAAACGATGCTGAATGTACATTTATGATTTTCATTAGAAACCCGCAAGACGAACCAAATGGAACATATCCTGGACATGTTAATACTTATGTAAACATATTGAAAACTTTAGTGGCACTTTGCGTTAAACATGATGTCGAAAGGTGAAAATTTTTGCCTGGGGTAGGGAATTAAGACTCCACTTTGCATCAATTAATGATTACTATTCGCATCTATAAAACGTCGTGCAATGACGCGATGAAGTCAAGAAGCCTTGTGAAGCAGTAACATATTGGTCCATCAAAGGGAGTCGTCATGTCATTACGTCAATTGTCCGCACCGCGTCTGCGTCGTTCGTTATTACTGAGCACTCTGTTACTGGCGGGCAGCTTTAGCGCCCATGCCGCCGACGAGATGCTGCGCAAAGCGGTTGGCAAAGGGGCTTATGAAATGGCCTATAGCCAGCAGGAAAATGCACTCTGGCTGGCTACATCACAGAGCCGTAAACTCGATAAGGGCGGCATCGTTTACCGTCTTGACCCGGTGACGCTGGAAGTTACCCAGATCATTCATAACGATTTAAAACCGTTCGGCGCCACGATTAATAACCAGACCCAGACCCTGTGGTTTGGCAATACCACCAACAGCACCGTGACGGCGATTGACGCCAAAACAGGTGACGTCAAAGGCCGTCTGGTTCTGGATAACCGCAAACGTAGCGAAACCGTACGCCCGCTGGCGACCCGTGAACTGGCGGTCGATGAGAAAACCAACACCGTTTACGTGACCGGTTTAGGTAAAGAGAGCGTTGTTTGGGTGGTTGACGGCGAGAAACTGGCACTGAAAGCCACCATCGAAAATACCGGTAAAATGGGCACCGGCCTGGCGGTGGACGCAGACAAGCAGCGTCTGTATGTGACCAACGGTGACGGCGAGCTGGTGACTATCGACACCGCGAGCAACAAAGTGCTGGCGCGTAAAAAACTTCAGGATGATGGCAAAGATCATTTCTATATTAACATCAGCCTGGATACCGCCGGTCAGCGTGCGTTTATCACCGACTCCAAAGCACCGCAGGTGCTGGCCGTCGATCTGAAATCCGGCAAGGTACTGGCGACTATTGATACACCGGAATCTCTGGGCGTGCTCTACAACCCAACCCGTGATGAAGTGTATGTGACTCAGCGTAAAGCGGGTACCGTGACGGTGATTGACGCGAAAACCTATAAGGTGACCAAAACCATTAAAACGCCAACCTTCCCGAACAGCCTGGCGCTTTCTGGCGACGGTAAAACGCTGTACGTGAGCGTGAAGCAGGAATCGACGCGCGAGAAGGAAGCGACACAGCCGGACGATGTGATTCGTATCGCGCTGTAATATAAAAAAAGCGGCTAATTAGCCGCTTTTTTTCACTCTACCGCCAATTACGGCGCCGAGCGATGAATCTCGTGTACACGCTTACGCACGCCAAACCAGCCCGCAATCAGCAGCACTGCAATCACCGGAATTGAGCCGATGGTGTAGGTACCATTTGGATAGTCGAACGCCATCAGCACCAGCACGCTGAACAGGAACAGCAGCGTCAGCCAGGAGGTGAACGGTGCCCCCGGTAGCTTAAAGCTGATATCCGCCGCTTTTCCTTCTTTAATCGCTTTACGCAGACGCATCTGGCAAACCACGATAAAGGCCCAGGAGGCGATAATCCCCAACGATGCGACGTTCAGGACAATTTCAAACACCTGAGATGGCACCAGATAGTTCAGGAATACGCCAACCACATAGACGCCCAGCGTCGCGAGAATCCCGGCGTAAGGTACGTGCTGGCGACTCATTTTGGACATGAACTTCGGTGCGGAACCGCCCATCGACATCGAACGCAGAATACGCCCGGTCGAATAGAGGCCGGAATTCAGGCTGGAGAGTGCCGCGGTCAGAACGACAACGTTCATCACATCGCCCATATACGGCACGCCGAGTTTTGAGAAGAAGGTGACAAACGGGCTCTGGCCTGCCTGATAAGCATTCCACGGCAGCAGCAGTACCAGCAGCACAACGGAACCCACATAGAACAGGCCGATACGCCAGATAACGCTATTGATCGCGCGCGGCACGGTGTTTTCCGGATCTTTCGCTTCACCGGCAGCGGTGCCGACCAGTTCAATAGAGGCAAAGGCGAAAACCACGCCCTGAACCAGTACCAGCGCAGGCAGCAGACCGTGCGGGAAGAAGCCGCCATTATCGGTGATGAGATGGAAGCCGGTGGCGTTCCCGTCAAGCGGTTTGCCGCTGCCGAGGAAAATCGTGCCAACAACCAGGAAGGCGACAATGGCCAGCACTTTCACCAGGGCAAACCAGAACTCCATTTCGGCGAACCATTTCACGCCGATCATGTTCATGGTGCCGACGATCGCCAGCGCGCCCAGCGCGAAGACCCATTGCGGCACATCGCCAAACGCCCCCCAGTAGTGCATATAGAGCGCGACAGCGGTGATGTCGACGATCCCGGTCATCGCCCAGTTGACGAAATACATCCAGCCTGCAACATAGGCGGCTTTTTCACCCAAAAATTCGCGGGCGTAAGAAACAAAACTGCCGCTGGAAGGGCGGTGCAAGACCAGTTCACCCAGCGCGCGGAGTATAAAGAAAGAGAAGATCCCGCACACCAGATAGACGATAGCCAGCGACGGCCCCGCCATCTGCAAACGTGCGCCTGCGCCAAGAAACAGGCCGGTACCAATCGCGCCGCCGATAGCAATCATCTGGATCTGACGATTGCCCATCGCTTTGTGATAACCCTCTTCATGCGAGTTCAGCCAACGGCGTTTCGCCGCGCGCTGCTCCGCGGTGGTGTTGTGCTTTGTATTCATTAATTTTATACCTGCTTACCTGTCAAAATCCTTTACGGATGTCCTGTTACCCCGCGCAATAACAAACGATTGCGTGGATAGCAAATTATGCTGCCTTTCTCACTATTCTGATGCAGAGATAAGACAAGCATGGCGCTGCATCCTACACAAAACGCCAAATTGACGCAAAATATAGATGAAGGATCTCAGACCCGCCTACAGCATGATTGTCGTCGATTCAGCACACATCGCGATTGATGAATTCTGTTCATGACTCCATTCACATTTGCCTGACTAATACTTATCGCCAGGATGCGCTACGGTATTAAGCACAATATAAGGAGAGACCAATGAAAATTATTCGTAGTGGATCGCTGCCGTCAGTCAAAGGCCCGGACAGTTGGTTTACCGGTACGGTCAGAATCGATGCGCCGTTCCAGGCTGAAGCCCCCGCGAAAGTGGGCGGTGCGACGGTAACGTTTGAACCCGGTGCACGTACCGCATGGCATACACATCCTTTGGGACAGACGTTAATTGTGACCCAGGGGCGCGGCTGGTTACAGGAGTGGGGGAAAGCCCCGGAAGTGCTGAATCAGGGTGATATCGCGTGGATCCCGCCAGAGGTAAAACACTGGCATGGCGCGTGTGCCGAAACGGCAATGACCCATATCGCCATTGCCGAAGCCGAAAACGGCAGCCCGGTCACCTGGCTTGAGCAGGTGACCGAGGAACAGTATCAAGAGTGTTAACGTTAGCCTGAACATTTCAGATTGCTGACGAAGTGTGCTTTGTTCTGGCCGGATGCGCTACGCTCATCCGGCCTACAAAATGTTGCCTGTTCAATATATTGCAGGAATCTGTAGGCCTGAAAAGCGTAGCGCATCAGGTAATGTTCTTACCAGAAAAGCCATTAAGGAAGAAGATGAAGAAGGGCAGAACGTTGAATCTGCGATTAAAAAACGCCACTCCGGCGGAGTACAATCATACCGGAGTAGCGGTGGCGATATATCGCCAGGTTCGGTTACGCCGCAGACGGCGTCAGGGTAATACGATCCAATGGCCCGACTATAAACAGATAAGAGGCAAGGCCAATAAGCCCCATTGAGCCGACGTACAGAATTGCATAGTCAAAAGATTGGGTATTCGCGAGGATCACACCAATCACCAGCGGTGTAACAATACTTGCAAGGTTGCCGCACATATTGAACACCCCACCCGCAATGCCTAACACCTCTTTTGGTGAGGTATCGCTCAACACACACCAGCCCAGATTACCGAATCCTTTGGCGAAGAATGCCAGACTCATGGCCGCAATGACTACAAATTCAGAAGACGTGTAGTTGGCGACAATAATGACGCACGAAAGCAACATGCCGCAGATTACCGGGAATTTCCGTGCGGTCGTCAGGCTGTAACCGCGTTTAAGTAGCCAGTCAGAGAAAACGCCACCCATTAATCCGCCGATGAAACCTGCGATAGCGGGAATGCTGGCAACAAACCCAACTTTAAGAATCGACATTCCCTTAGCCTGATACAAATAAGTCGGAAACCAGGTCAGGAAAAACCAGGTGATAGATGTCACGCAGAACTGGCCGATGTACACGCCAATCATCATTCGGTTTACGCACACACTTTTGATTTGCGCCAGCGTCAGTTTATGCTGATCTTTTTTACTACCAAGAGTCGGCTCACCGCCGCCCTCGCGAATATAATCAAGTTCCTGCTGATTTACCTTTGGATGTTGCAGCGGATCTTTTACTTTTATCAGCCAGAATATGCCCAGCAAAACGCCAATCGCGCCAATGTAATAGAAAACATAATGCCAGCTCAGGTTGTGCAGAATGATGGTCATTAACGGCGTAATAATGCCCAATGAAATATACTGCGCCGCCTGATATACCGAGGTGACGAACCCGCGTTCGTTGTTTGGGAACCACTGTACGCTTAAACGGCTGTTTGCCGGGAAGGCCGGTGCTTCAATCGCCCCCATCAGTAAACGCAGTACAACCAGTACAATAAGCGGGCTGGCATAAAGATAAATGGTGCCCTGAAACATCGTCACCAAAGACCAGCCGATTAATGCACAACCATAAACCAGACGTGAGCCGTAACGATCTAACAGCCAGCCGCCGGGTAGTTGCATGATGACGTAAGAAATTCCAAATACGGAAAAAGCGAGACCCATGGCTTCCGGATCGAATCCCAGTTCTTTACTCATAATTGGCGCGACAACGGATAATGTCGCACGATCGGCATAATTAAATACGGTCGCTAAAAACAGAAATATAAGAATGCTGTAACGGACATTGGTACGTTTTATTATTGTATTCATCACCCACTCCTTTTTCAGGGTTGCGAGAGAATATTGTAGGGTAAGAGGGCGGGAGAACCCGCCCGAAGACTACGGACGTTTGCCGAACTCGCAGGAAAGCTGCGTCCAGCGACGGGCCTGCTCGCTAAGGCTGAAGCCCAGACCGTGGCGATCGGAAATCCACATCCGGCCATCCCGCAGTTCTAGTTGTTCGTTAAACAGCGGGTTCAACCACTCGAAATGCTCCAGCCACGGCTCCAGCGGATAGGCAGCGGAAAGATGTAAATGCACTTCCATCGCGAAATGGGGTGCCAGCTTGCGACCATGTTTTGCGGCGAGATCCATAATCTTCAGGAACGGAGATATCCCGCCTACACGTGGCGCATCGGGCTGAACAAAATCACTGGCGTTGCCCAGAATCAGCTGTTCATGCTCGCGGAAGCTGGTCAACATTTCGCCGGTAGCGATTGGCGTATCCAGCGCGGCGGCAAGCTGTGCGTGGCCCTCAACATCGTAGGCGTCGAGCGGCTCTTCAATCCAGATTAAATTGAATTGCTCCATTTTGCGGCCCATACGAATGGCGGTTTCGCGATCCCACTGCTGATTGGCATCGACCATTAATGGGAAATCATCACCCAGCGCTTCACGTACGGCGGTCAGGCGGCGAATATCCTCCGCGCAGTTTGGCTGGCCAACTTTCAGCTTGATACCGCCAATGCCGTTTTCGCGTGAAATCACCACGTTTTTAAGCACCTGATCCAGCGGCGTATGCAGGAACCCCCCCGAGGTGTTGTAGCACTGTACAGAATCGCGATGCGCGCCCAAAAGTTTCGCCAACGGTAGGCCTGCACGCTTCGCTTTCATATCCCATAGCGCAATATCGATAGGGGAGATAGCCTGAACGGCCATGCCACTTCGGCCAACGGAAGCCCCGGCCCACAATAGTTTGGTATAAATCTTGTCGATATCGTTGGGATCTTCACCCAACAGGTTGTCGGCAATTTCTTTGGCATGCGCGTAAATACCCTGGCCGCCTGCGCGTTTGGAATAGCTAAAACCGACGCCTTCGAAACCATCACGGCTACGAATTTCGGCGATGATGATTGCTACCTCTGTCAGTGGTTTTTGACGTCCGGTAAGTACTTTTGCATCGCTCACTGGTGTGGCAAGTGGCAGAAAAGCCAGTGAAAGCTTCACCCATTCAATACGGTCGCCGGTTTCTGCAGCGGTTTTGCTGTTGGCCGCTTTGGCGTAGGTCACAGCATCGGAATTAGCGCTCGAGGTCATGATTAGCTCCTTATGGAAGATGTTTGCGCTAACATTTGTATCCTGGCCATTTTTAATAGACCAGAGGAATGGGTTAAATTTGAACAAACGATCACAATAGTGTGACTAAAAAGCGAATATCGTGGAGTTTATGTCACATTCCAGTCAGCTTTGGGTAACTGCACAATGCAGAATGATATCGCTAACATTGCGTGGTTAATGTTATTTTCTAAGCGGTTGTTTTTGCTGAGATAGCGATGAGGGCGTCTGGTAATAGCCGGGAACATCATGAATAATGCATATTCATCATAATTCGCTGAGGCAGGGCTAACCACATTGAAACGTCCCGAAACACCCCGTGCGCCAACGCTCGAAGACGTCGCGCGTGCTGCCGGACTGTCCTCAATGACGGTCAGCCGGGCGCTGAATACGCCGCAGTTGGTGAGGCCAAAAACGGTTGAAAAAGTGATGCAGGCGGTGCGTGCGACGGGGTATATCCCCAATGCACTTGCTGGCGGGCTGGCATCCCGGCGTAGCAAACTCATTGCCGTTGTGGTGCCGCAAATCAATAACAATATGTTTGTTGATACCATCCAATCGTTAAGCGATACGTTAGCCCATCGCGGCTATCACATTCTGCTGTGTGTCGCGGGTTATACGCAGCAAACGGAAGCTGAACTGGTGGCAACGCTGCTTTCTCGTCGCCCGGATGGCGTGGTGCTCACCGGTATCCATCACACCACGGAACTTAAGAAGGTGATTCTTAATGCCGCTATCCCGGTGGTGGAAATCTGGGATCTCACACCCACGCCGCTGGATATGCTGGTAGGTTTTTCCCATGAAAAGGTCGGTCAGGCGACGGGGGAATATCTCATAAAGAAAGGCTATCGACGTCCTGGATTACTGTGGACCGCCGATCGCCGTGCCGCACAACGTAAGCACGGTTTATGCGAGGTATTGAAGCGTTATGACATCGACGAACCGCCGCAAGTCGATGTGCCGCTCCCCGCTTCACTGGCGCTCGGGCGCAGTGGACTTCGTCAGCTTTTGGCCGATAGCGAATGCGATATCATTGTTTGTAGTTCTGACACTCTGGCGCAGGGTGCCATCATGGAAGCGGAATCTCGCGGGGTTCGTATACCTCAGGATATCGCGGTAATGGGGTTCGGCGATCTTGATTTTGCCGCGTTTAATCGTCCGTCAATCACCACGGTAAGCGTTGACCGACGCGGGATCGGTGAACGTGCGGCGATGATGTTGGCCGATCGTATCGAGCATGTCACGCGTGATGAAACGATTTTGGATTTAGGGTTTGAGCTCATTGAGCGAGAGTCGGCGTAGACACCGTTCATCATCACTTTCACCTGTTGCACTACACTTACCACTTCCCCTCATGGTGGAGGCAACATGATAACGCTCTACGGTGTACCGGGCTGGGGTTCAGCCATCAGCGAACTGATGTTAACGCTCGCGAAAATACCTTATACGTTTATTGATGTAGACGGTTTCGATCAGCCGGGGCCGACGCGCGAGTTACTGAAAGTGCGCAATCCGCTTTGCCAGGTGCCGACGCTGGAACTGGAAAATGGCGACATCCTGACCGAAACGGCGGCTATCGCCCTGATGGTTCTCGATCGTTGCCCTGATCTCGCGCCGCCAATTGGGCGAGTTGAAAGGCAACAGTTTCAGCGTCTGCTTATCTGGCTGGTTGCCAATGTGTATCCCACCTTTACGTATGCTGATTATCCCGAACGTTGGGCTCCCGATGCCCCTGGTCAGCTTAAAGAAAACTGTATTGAATATCGCCAGTCTCTTTATCGCTGGCTGGAAACACAACTTAGCGCAAAGCCTTATGCACTCGGCAGTAAAATCACAGTGCTTGATTGCTATATCGCGGTGATGGTGACGTGGGGCCCGCGACGCCCTTGGTTTGACGTGAATACGCCAGGGCTGGTGTCAGTGGCAGATGCAGTCTACCAGCGAGAAGAACTGCAGCAGGTGCTGCGTGATAATAAGTTAATTTAAATCGCAAACGTTCAAGGGAGTGCGGTAAAGGTGGGAGCTTACAGGCACGCGTAGATCGCCGAAATTGCGATTGTTAACGCACAATTTAACAACCCACCCGCCGCACCTGTGGTAGCTTTAAACCTCTTATAATAAGGAGCCTGCTATGCCACACGTTGATATCAAAAGTTTTCCTCATGAATTGAACGCCGAAGAGACCGAAGCGCTGGCTGCGGATATTACCGAGGTGATCATTCGTCATCTGCACAGCAAAAACAGTTCCGTGAGTGTCGCCTGGACGCAGGTTCAGCCGGAAGCGTGGAAAGAAGTCTGGGACAGCCAGATTGGCCCGCACATGAATGAACTGATTAAAAAGCCGGGTTACAGCATGTAATGTCTCGCCGGGTGGTAGTGACTACCCGGCGTAACGTTCTGAATTTAATCCAGCGCGCGCACCAGCTTTCCGCTGGTGACGAACGTTCCCGCTCCAAGGTGATGCAGCGTATTACGCTTATCATCGTCAAACAGCCAGCGCCCCTCAATAAACGCGTTGCCATCAGCGGCGGCAGAGACCACTTCGCCAAATAATGTGTCGTATTTTTCGGCGGCATTAATTTCTGGCAGCAGGCGACACTCCATCCACGCCAGACACTTCTCCTCAATCATCGGCAAACCGAGAACCGGGCCGTTAACGGTTGGGATGCCGTAGCTGTTAAATTTATCCTCATCGCGCCCGGACGTACTGCCAACGGCATACGTCCAGTTGGTGGCCGCAACCCCCGGCACCACGATGCCGAAGGTGCCGTTACGCTCGATAAGCTCGCGTGACCAGGCGCTTTTATCCACCACGATAGCGATGCGCGGCGGATCAAACTCCACAGGCATTGACCAGGCGGCGGCCATCACATTACGGCGGCCACTTTTTTCGTCCCGACTGGTGATAAGGATTGTCGGGCCATGATTCAGTAAACGGCTGGCATGTCTTAACTCAACAGTGCGGAAATGGCTCATAGGGTGTCCAATAAAAGGTTAAACATCATAATAGTAATGTCGTATCTCCCACATAAAGCAAGTACGTCGCGGGTGAATCGCCACAGCCGATAAAAATGACTCAATACCATCGATGTTTACCAATCAGGCCGGTTTTGCCTGCCAGGTACGATTGCATTTTGCTCACACCTTCGCCACCGCACAAAAACGCCAATAGGAGGGAAAAAATGGGTTATAAGTACTGCACTGAATAATAAGGAATGACTTATGACGCCATTTTTGCACGCTTATTTCACCCGACTTGGCTGGGAAGGAACGCCTGAGACCACCGTCGAGACGTTGCGTAAACTGCATCTTCTGCACAACTGCACCATTCCTTTTGAAAATATTGACGTCCTGTTGCCGCGTGAAATGCAGTTAGACGATCAATCATTACAGGACAAACTGATTACCGCCCGCCGTGGCGGGTATTGCTTTGAGCAGAATGGCCTGCTTGAGCGCGCGCTGCATGAACTCGGCTTTACCGTTCGCAGCTTGCTTGGGCGCGTTGTGTTGGCTAATCCGCCGCAGCTTCCGCCGCGAACGCATCGCTTATTGCTGGTTGATGTGGAAGGCGAGCGCTGGATTGCCGATGTCGGGTTTGGCGGCCAGACGCTAACTGCGCCGATTCGTTTGCAGGCCGACCTTGAGCAAGTCACGCCGCACGGCGATTATCGCTTGTTGCGCGAAGGGGTGAACTGGACGCTCCAGTTTCGCCATCATGAACACTGGCAGTCGATGTATATTTTCACGCTGGACAAGCAGTATTTCGCCGATCATGTGATGGGCAATTTCTGGTCTGCACACTGGCCGCAGTCGCATTTCCGTCACCATCTGCTGATGTGTCGTCACCTGCCTGAGGGCGGAAAACTGACTTTAACTAACTTCAATTTCACGCATTGGGATAACGGACATGCGGTCGAGAAGACGCGACTTGCCGACGTGTCTGCGCTTTATGAAACGCTGCAAACTCGTTTTGGATTAGGCGTCGACGATCCGCGGCATGGGTTCAGCGAAGCCGAACTGGCGGCGGTGATGGCAGCGTTTGATACCCATCCGGAGGCGGGGAAGTAAGCGTTATGCTGCTTCTCGTCGCGGCGTCTGGCGCACCGCGCCCGGCGCTTTCCCGGTGATACGCTTGAACGCGCGGCTGAATGCGGCGAGGGAACTGTAGCCAAGCCGAAAAGCAACTTGCTCCAGGGCAACGCCTTCATTGGCGATATACTGTATTGCCAGCCGCATTCGCAGTTCTGTCAGATAGCGGGCGGGCGTGACTCCGGTAGCGGCCAGAAAGCGCTCGGCAAAAATCGAGCGTGAAATGCCCGCTTCTCGCGCCAAATCTTCAACTTTCCAGTTGTTACCCGGCTGCGTATGCATCGCATGGATCGCGCGACCCAGTTTCGGATCGCGAAGCACCTGTACCCATCCGGTTGCACTTCCGCAGCCGCTTTCTACCCAACCGCGTACGATAAGCGCGGCCACCACATCGGCAAGACGCGCGAGGATGCCGGCGTATCCCGCCTGACGCGTGAGTGATTCGCGCTCCATGGCGGTGAGTAAGGGGTGAATCTCCGGCCATGTCGTCAGCAGGCGGCTCACCAACATCACTTCCGGCATGGCTTTTACCAGCGGTTGCATGCCGCCAAGTTCAAAATCCATGCAACCGCTGAAGATAATTGCGCTTTCATCTGCCGCCGTTTCGCAGCCATTTTTGACGCAGCACACGGTGGAGCAAACGGGCGTTGTCGGCAGTTCCAGCACATTCATTGATGTTGCTCGCTCATCTGAGAGCAGGAAATGACCGGAACCATTCGGAATAAACAGCGCATCGCCGCTTTCCAGATTAAATTGTTGCCCGCTTGCGGTGCGTAGCAGCACTGGGCCACGACTGATGAAATGAAATTGAGCTTTACCCGCGACGGCGCTGAACTCCACACCAAACGGACGACCGCTCTCAATACGGCGATAGCTAACGCCAGAGAGCCGCATACCTGCCAGCAGTTCACTGGTGAGATCGAGATGCTGAAGCGTCATAACACCACTCCCGGACGAATTATCAAGAGTAAAGGGGTTTCCATCATAGATCGTCTGATGAGGATTTCCTAATCTTGTCGAAAATTTGTTAATTATTCTGGAGAGATGTTTATGAGCACATGCATTGCAGCGGAAGCCGGTCTGGACAAAACCAAACCGGCCTGGCGGGCGGTCTATGCACTGGCGCTGGGTGTCTTTGGCTTGATCGTGGCGGAGTTTCTGCCCGCCAGCCTGTTGACCCCCATGGCGGCAAGCCTGAACGTGAGCGAGGGGATGGCCGGGCAAGCGGTGACGGCGACGGCTTTAATTGCGCTGGTAACGGGCTTATTGATTACGCCTGCGACCAAAAATATCGACCGCCGCTGGGTGTTAATGTTCTTCTCCGTTTTGCAGATTATCTCCAGCCTGATGGTGGCCTTTGCTCCATCGCTTAACGTGTTGTTATTAGGGCGTTTACTGCTGGGAATTGCGATTGGGGGCTTCTGGTCAATGTCGACGGCCACCGCGATGCGACTGGTGCCTGCAGCGAGGGTGCCGAAGGCACTGGCGATCATTTTTAGCGCGGTCTCTATCGCTACCGTCGTGGCAGCCCCGCTGGGCAGCTACCTTGGCGGACTGATTGGCTGGCGTAATGTCTTCATCCTCTGCGCGGCACCGAGCGTTGTGGCGCTGTTCTGGCAACTTTGGGTGTTGCCATCCATGCGTCCGCAAAGCGTGGGCAGCTTTGCCACGCTGTTTAAGGTGCTGGCTCGCCCCGGTATGTTAGGCGGAATGTTCGCCACTATTTTAATTTTTAGCGGTCATTTTGCCTTTTTCACCTATTTACGACCGTTTCTGGAAACCGTAGCGCAAACCAGCGTTGAGGGCGTTTCGTTGATATTACTTGGCTTCGGCGTGGCGAATTTTATCGGTACGTCTGTGGCCGGTTATCTGCTGAGCCGCAACTTACATTTAACGCTCGCGCTGGTACCGTTTGTGATGAGCTTCCTGGCGTTGTTAATGGTGCTGTTCGGGCATATGGTACTGCTGGATGCCGCACTTGTGGCGCTGTGGGGCTTTGCGTTCGGCCTGGTGCCGGTAGGCTGGTCAACCTGGCTTGCTACGACCGTACCGGATGAAGCTGAGAGCGCAGGGGGGTTACTGGTGGCTTCCATTCAACTGGCGATTAGCGCGGGCGCGGCGGGCGGCGGCCTGGTGTTTGATCTTAACGGGGCCAGCGGTGTATTCCTGGGGAGTGGGGTATTACTGTTGAGCGCGATGGTGATTGTCTTTGCACGGGTAAGGGTGAACGCGGTAGCGAAATAAGCGTGCAATTACAAAAACAGGCCCGGTAAGCGCAAGCGCCACCGGGCATTTCTATGATTAGCGACGTGACCTTACCACCTGATAGCGCCGCGTTACATACTCAATTGGCGCACTCCACACATGCACCAGACGGGTGAACGGGAAGAGCAGGAAGATGCTCATCCCCAACACCAGATGGACGCGGTAGATGATTGCCACGCCGTCCAGATGCGTGGATGCGCCGCCCTGGAAGGTGACGACCGATTGCGCCCAGCCAACCAGTTTCAGCATTTCGCTGCCGTCCGGGTGTTGTGCCGAGAACGGAATGGTGGTCAGCCCGAGAATACACTGAATCAGCAAAATAGTGAGGATCAGGATATCGGCGGTACTGGAGGTGGCGCGCACGCGTGGATTGGTCAGACGACGCACCAGCAGGCCTGCGCCACCCACCAGCGTCAGCACGCCGCACACGCCGCCGAGGATCATCGCCATTTGCTGTTTTACCGCAATCGGCAGGAACCAGGCGTACATCCAGTGGGGCGTTAGCATGCCGAACAGGTGACCAAAGAAGATCCCCAGAATGCCGACGTGGAACAGATTCGACCACAACACCATCCCGCGCTTGTCGAGCATCTGGCTGGACGAGGCGCGCCACGTATACTGACCGTAGTCGTAACGCACCCAGCTACCGAGTAAAAATACCGTGCCGCAAATATAGGGGTAGATGTCATAAAAGAAGACGTTGAGAAACTGCATCATTTCGGGCCTCCGGCACGGACGTCGACGTACTGCGGCGCAACGTCCTGGCTAAAGCGTCGTTGATAGCTTTGCAGCGGGGAACTGTCACAGCTGGTGGCATTATCTTCGATAAATTTCACCTGCTCCTCTTCCCAGACTGCATCAAGCGCCTGTCGGGTGTCGTCGCGCGGTTCACCCGCCACCTGTTTTGTGACACTGTCACTTGAGAGTGAGGTGTTGGCGATAATCAGCAGGGCATCAAAAATTTGATACCACGGTGCCTCACGTTGTTTCAGCCGCCCGCCCAGCAGCGCAAGGATCGGCGCGACGTTCTGTAAACCATCCTGCGCGTCGTGAGGCGGAAGAATGCTGAGATATTCCAGATACAGCGGCAGATAATCCGGCAGTTCGCGACAGTCGATCTGCAGTCCGGCTTTTTCATACTGAGCCATTAAATCGACCATCGCCTGACCGCGATCGCGCGATTCCGCATGAACGTGCTCAAACAGCAGCAGCGACGTGGCGCGACCGCGTTCAAAAAACTCGCACCATTCTGCCTGTTTATCGAGCAGCGGTACGCTGAGGTGTTTCACCACAAACGGCAGCAGCATCGGTGCATCGCGTTCCACCAGGTTAATCAGCTCATCACGATTCTCCCAGCACACCTCGTCCGGATACTCCAGCAGCAGGCCGATCACCTTCAGTATTTGCATTATTCTCCCTCCGCTTTTTCACGCACTTCCGTGATATTAATGGCGTCGATGCGCTGGCTGTTGAACAGGTTGAATTTGGTATCTGAGCCATGACAGCCGTCGCCAAAGGTAAAACCACAACCGTTGCGTTCCGGGAAAGCATCTTCCGCCAGCTCGCGGTGGCTGGTGGGGATCACAAAGCGGTCTTCGTAGTTGGCGATTGCCAGATAACGGTACATCTCTTCGACCTGTTCCACGCTGAGGCCAACTTCTTCAATCGCGCGGGTATCGGTAACGCCTTCGACGGTTTGCGAACGTTTGTAATGGCGCATCGCCATCATGCGTTTCAGCGCGCGCAGCACCGGGCCGGTATCGCCCGCGCTCAGCATATTGGCGAGGTATTGCACCGGAATACGCAGGGTTTCTACGGCAGGCAGCACGCCGCCATTGCGGGGAAGGCCACCGGCATCGGCAACGGACTGAATCGGTGACAGCGGCGGCACGTACCAGACCATCGGCAGGGTACGGTATTCCGGATGCAGTGGCAGGGCCAGCTTCCAGTCCATCGCCATTTTGTAGACCGGCGATTTCTGTGCGGCATCAATGACGTTTTGTGGAATACCTTGCTTCAGCGCTTCTTCAATCACCGCCGGGTCGTTAGGATTGAGGAATACGTCGCACTGACGCTCATAGAGATCCGTTTCATGTTCGGTACTGGCCGCTTCTTCGATACGATCCGCATCATAGAGCAGCACGCCAAGGTAACGAATACGCCCGACGCAGGTTTCTGAACAGACGGTCGGCTGGCCGGACTCAATGCGCGGGTAACAGAAAATGCATTTTTCTGATTTGCCGCTCTTCCAGTTGAAGTAGATTTTTTTATACGGACAGCCGCTGATGCACATCCTCCAGCCGCGACATTTGTCCTGATCGATCAGCACAATCCCATCTTCTTCACGCTTATAAATCGCGCCGCTCGGACAGGTCGCCACGCAGCTGGGGTTCAGGCAGTGTTCGCACAGGCGCGGCAGATACATCATGAAGGTATTTTCGAACGCGCCGTACATCTCTTTCTGCATCGACTCGAAGTTGCGGTCGTGAGCACGCTTATCGAACTCACCGCCCAGCAGTTCTTCCCAGTTCGGCCCCCATTCGATCTTATTCATCCGCTTGCCGCTTATCAGCGAACGCGGACGCGCGGTAGGCAGATGTTTCCCTTCCGGCGCATTGTGCAGCGTCTGATAATCATAGGTGAAGGGCTCGTAATACTCATCAATAGCCGGCAGTACCGGGTTGGCGAAGATTTTCGACAGCAGGCCGAGCTTGCCGCCAAGGCGCGGTGTGAGCTTACCGCTGATTCCGCGCACCCAGCCACCTTGCCATTTATCCTGGTCTTCCCAGTTTTTCGGATAGCCAATGCCGGGTTTGGTCTCAACGTTATTAAACCACGCGTATTCCATGCCTTCGCGGCTACTCCAGACGTTTTTACAGGTCACCGAGCAGGTATGGCAGCCGATGCATTTATCAAGATTCAGTACCATCCCAACTTGCGAACGTATTTTCATTTTTTCGCCTCCTGTACCTGGTCCTGACCTTCGCCATCCAGCCAGTCAATGTTTTTCATTTTGCGGATCATGATGAATTCATCACGGTTCGAGCCAACCGTTCCGTAATAGTTAAAGCCATAGGCCAGTTGCGCATAGCCGCCAATCATGTGCGTTGGTTTCGGGCAGACGCGGGTGACCGAGTTGTGAATACCGCCGCGTCGACCGGTCACTTCTGAGCCCGGGATGTTCATAATGCGTTCCTGGGCGTGATACATCATGGTCATGCCCGGCGGGATACGCTGGCTGACCACCGCGCGGGCCGTGAGCGCGCCGTTGGCGTTGAAGGCTTCAATCCAGTCGTTATCGGCGATACCAAGCTCTTTGGCGTCAGTTTCACTGATCCACACAATCGGCCCGCCGCGCGACATGGTCAGCATCAGCAGGTTTTCGCTGTAGGTGGAGTGAATGCCCCATTTCTGATGCGGCGTCAGGAAGTTAAGCGCTTTTTCCGGGAAACCGTTTGGCGGTACTTCCTTCATGTGCGTGACACTGCGCGTATCAATAGGTGGACGATAAGCCACCAGAGCCTCGCCGAAGTCGCGCATCCAGGCGTGATCCTGATACAGCTGTTGACGCCCGGAAACCGTACGCCACGGGATCAGTTCATGCACGTTGGTGTAACCGGCGTTATAGGAAACATGTTCGCTCTCAAGACCAGACCAGGTGGGGCTGGAGATGATTTTTCGCGGCTGCGCCTGAATGTCGCGGAAGCGAATTTTCTCGTCTTCTTTGTTCAGTGCCAGATGGGTGTGATCGCGCCCGGTAAATTCGCCCAGCGCTTCCCAGGCTTTTACCGCTACCTGGCCGTTAGTTTCCGGGGCCAGCGAAAGAATCACTTCTGAAGCGTCCAGCGCGGTCTCGATTTTCGGTCGGCCTTTGGCCGGGCCATCCAGTTTGACGTAGTTCAGCTTGCCGAGGAAATCGACTTCCTGCTGCGTCTTCCAGCTAATGCCTTTACCGCCGTTACCGAGTTTGTCCATCAATGGGCCAAGGGAGGTAAAGCGCTCATAGGTTGCCGGGTAGTCGCGTTCAACGGCAATAATGTTGGGCGCGGTTTTGCCTGGAATGAGGTCACATTCGCCTTTGCGCCAGTCTTTGATGTCAAAGGGCTGAGACAACTCCGCCGGTGAATCATGCTGAAGCGGCAGCAGTACGATATCCGTTTCCTGACCCAAATGGCCCTGACACATTTCGGAGAAGGATTTAGCGATGCCTTTGTAGATCTCCCAGTCACTTTTCGATTCCCAGGCGGGGTCGACGGCGGCAGAGAGCGGGTGGATAAACGGGTGCATATCCGAGGTGTTCATGTCGTCCTTTTCATACCAGGTCGCGGTTGGCAGGACGATATCGGAGAATAAACAGGTGCTGGACATGCGGAAATCGAGGGTCACCAGCAGATCCAGCTTGCCCTCAATGGCAGCGGTTTGCCATTCCACTTCTTCAGGTTTCACGTCATCGGTGGAGCCCAGCTCTTCGCCCTGTATACCGCTATCCGTGCCCAGTAGATATTTGAGCATATATTCATGCCCTTTACCGGACGAACCCAGCAGGTTAGAGCGCCAGATAAACAGGTTACGCGGGTGGTTTTTACCGTTGTCCGGTTGCTCGCAGGCCATGCGAATATCACCGGATTTCAGCGACTGCGCCGTGTAGTCCGTTGGCGATACGCCTGCGGCTTCTGCCATACCTTTGATGTGCAGTGGATTCAGATTAAGCTGCGGGGCAGACGGCAGCCAGCCCATGCGTTCGGCGCGGACGTTAAAATCGATAAGATGACCGGTATATTTACTCGCATCGGCAAGCGGCGAGAGCAGTTCCTGCGCGGTGAGTTTCTCATAGCGCCACTGGCTGGCGTGGTTGTAAAAGTATGACGTGCTGTTCATGTGGCGCGGTGGGCGGTTCCAGTCCAGCGCGAAGGCCAGCGGAAGCCAACCGGTTTGTGGACGCAGTTTTTCCTGGCCGACATAGTGCGCCCAGCCGCCTCCGCTTTGACCTACACAGCCGCAGAACACCAGCATATTGATCATCCCACGGTAGTTCATATCCATGTGATACCAGTGGTTGACCCCGGCACCGAGAATAATCATTGAACGACCGTGCGTTTTGTTGGCGGTATCGGCAAACTCGCGAGCAATCAGCTCAATGTTTCTGCGCGGTACGCCGGTGATCTGCTCAGCCCAGGCCGGGCTGTAGGCTTTGACTTCATCGTAGTCGGTCGCCGCATTCTCATCGTTAAGACCGCGGTCGAGGCCGTAATTCGCCAGTATCAGGTCATAGACACTCACCACCAGACCACTGTGACCATCGGCGAAGGTTAACTGTTTCGCCGGAAGCTGGCGCACCAGAATCGGTTCCTGTTTGACGCTGCGGAAGTGCGGATTTTCATTGCCGCCAAAGTAGGGGAACGCCACGCCCGCCACCGTATCACGCGTATCAATCAGCGACAGCGTGAGTTCGGTTTCCTGGCCTGCCGCCAGCGATTCGAGATTCCATTTCCCTTTTTCGCCCCAGCGGAAGCCAATCGAGCCGTTCGGTACTACCAGTTCACCTGCGCTGTTGTAGGCGACGGTTTTCCACTCCGGATTATTGCTTTCGCCCAGACCATCCACCAGGTCGGAGGCACGCAGCATGCGGCCTGCGCT
The DNA here is from genome assembly GCA_003315335.1 of Pseudocitrobacter faecalis. Lineage (GTDB taxonomy): Bacteria > Pseudomonadota > Gammaproteobacteria > Enterobacterales > Enterobacteriaceae > Pseudocitrobacter > Pseudocitrobacter faecalis. The sequence goes on along the minus strand of QNRL01000001.1, from coordinate 282,720 downwards.
ATACGTCCCATCTTCACGCGCATCGAGCATCACCAGCATCGGCATATCACTGTAGCGGCGGCAGTAGTTGAGGAAGTATTCGCTTGGGTTATCGAGGTGGAACTCTTTGAGGATCACATGGCCCATTGCCATCGCCAGAGCACTATCGGTGCCCTGTTTAGGGGCCAGCCAGTGGTCGCAGAGTTTGGCGACTTCCGAGTAGTCCGGGGTAATGGCGATGGTTTTGGTACCCTTGTAGCGTACCTCAGTGAAGAAATGGGCATCCGGTGTACGGGTCTGCGGCACGTTAGAACCCCAGGCGATGATATAGCTGGAGTTGTACCAGTCAGCGGATTCCGGCACATCCGTTTGCTCGCCCCAGGTCATCGGGGATGCCGGGGGAAGGTCGCAGTACCAGTCGTAGAAACTCAGACAGGTACCGCCAATCAGCGAGAGATAACGCGTACCCGCCGCATAAGACACCATCGACATTGCCGGAATCGGCGAGAAGCCCGCCACTCTGTCCGGGCCGTAGTTTTTTATCGTCCACACGTTGGCGGCGGCGATAAGCTGGTTTAACTCTTTCCACGACGAACGCACAAAACCGCCTTTGCCACGCGCCTGCTTGTAGCTCAGACATTTTTGCTTATCGGACATAATGGCATCCCAGGCCACCACCGGATCGCTGTGCTGGCTTAAGGATTCGCGCCACAGTTCAATCAACTTCTTGCGTGCCAGCGGGTATTTCAGGCGGTTAGCGCTGTAGAGATACCAGGAGTAACTCGCGCCACGCGGGCATCCGCGTGGCTCATGGTTCGGCAGGTCAGGTCGGGTACGGGGATAGTCGGTTTGTTGGGTTTCCCAGGTGACCAGGCCGTTCTTGACGTAGATTTTCCAGCTACAGGAGCCGGTACAGTTAACGCCGTGGGTGGAACGCACAATTTTGTCGAATTGCCAACGCTGGCGATAGCTGTCTTCCCAGTCACGGTTAGTGTGATACTCCTGTCCGTGACCGTTGGCGAAGGTTTCGCCCTTTTGTTTGAAATAACGAAAGCGATCCAGCAACTTACTCATGACATTTCTCCTGACGGGGAAAGCCGCTTCCCCGTGGTTACACTGCTCAGGTATTTTTGATTATTAAGATGACGCTTTACGGCGACCATAAACCAGCCAGGTCACCAGTACACAAACGATGTAAAAGACGAGAAAGACCTTCATGGCGCCAACGGGCGATCCGGTTAACGCCAGCGAGGTACCAAAAGCCTTAGGAATAAAAAATCCGCCCACGGCACCGATGGCTGAGATAAAGCCCAGCGCGGCGGCGGTATCGGTTACGGCTGCGTGCTGGGCTTCCTCGTCACTGCCGCCACGTTTCTTGAGTTTATCGAGGGTGATTTGTCGGAAAATCACGGCGATCATCTGGAACGTTGAACCGCTACCAAGCCCTGCGGTAAGGAACAGCCCCATAAAGACCACGTAAAACGCCAGGAAGCTACCCATGCCGGAATCGGGCAGGGTGAGGAAAAGCAGGGCGGTAAACAGCGCCATTAAGACAAAGTTCACCAGCGTGACCCGCACGCCGCCCAGACGATCGGAGATCACGCCGCCAAAAGAGCGGGCGATCGCGCCGATAAACGGCCCGAAGAAGGCGAGCTTAAGAATATTCACATCCGGGAACTGGGTTTTCGCCAGCATCGCAAAACCGGCGGAAAAACCGATAAACGAGCCGAAAGTAGCGAGATAAAGCAGGCTTAACAACCACATATGTCCGCTTTTGAGTACCGGGAGCTGTTCAGCAATAGAGGCTTTGGAACTGGCAATATCGTTCATGCCGAACCAGGCGGCGATGGTGGCAATCAGCAGCAGCGGCGCCCAGATCCACGCGGCATTCGTCAGCCACATGCTGGAGCCATCTTCCTGTGTTACGCCATGTACGCCAAGGAAGGTAAAGATAGGCAGGAAAATCACCAGCGGTGCGGCCAGCTGCATGACGCTCACCCCAAGGTTACCCAGCCCACCATTGATACCTAACGCGCTGCCTTGCTTTGCTTTTGGATAAAAGAAGCTAATGTTTCCCATGCTGGAAGCAAAGTTCGCACCCGCGAATCCGCACAGCAGAGAGATGACAATAAATACCTCGAAAGGAGTGCTGGTGTTCTGGATAGCAATACCCAGCCAGACACAGGGAATAATCAGAACAACCGTGCTTAATACCGTCCAGTAACGCCCGCCAAATATAGGTACCATAAAGGAGTAGGGCACGCGTAAAATAGCGCCGGAAAGGGAAGGTAGCGCAGTTAATAAAAAGAGCTGATCGGTAGTGAAATTAAATCCGACTTTATTGAGATTGACTGCAACAGCACTAAAAAGCATCCAGACACAGAATGCCAGCAATAAACAACTTACTGAAATTATGAGATTTTTTCTCGCAATCTTCTGGCCTTTATTCTCCCAAAACGCCGCATTTTCTGGTTTCCACGTAGTTAAAAGATAATGATTATTTTTCTCATTTTGTTGTGACATATCACCCTCGACGCGCCAGTAATTCATGAAAAACAAGCAATAACGGCGGCTGATTTTCACAAATCAGGATGCCGTCAAATAATCGGTATTATTGGAGTCTCGAATGAAGGATAGATAAGAAAAGCCCGCCACGAGAAGGACATGGGTATTATCGGTGATAACAATTGTTACCAAGTGTAACAAATAAGTTAATGCTGGGTTGCTTATACGCTGTTTTCAGGGAGATTCTGGAAACGTCAGGGAAACTAAAGTATTGGGGGGACACCCTCAGCCTGGCCCTCTCCCTGAGGGAGAGGGAACAGATTGTGCAGATCCTTAATCCGGGCACTGGTTTTCTCCCTCTCCCTGCGGGAGAGGGCCGGGGTGAGGGGGCCGTTCTTCTCACAACTGCAACGACAACTCCATCGCCGCACGTCTTAACGGTGCCAGTGCTTTCTCTTTCAGCCCCTGGGCACTCATCGTGGACGCGGGTACGCCAACGTTCATTGCCGCGACAATTTGCCCGCTGCGTGAAAGCAGCGGCACAGCCAATGAGCACAGCCCAACTTCTATCTGGCGGTCTGCCAGGGCATAACCCTGAATACGCACTTTGGCAATCTCTGCACGCAACGACTCTTTATCGCACAGCGTATGCGGCGTATAGCGGATTAACGTAGCGCGTGACAGTGTCACCTCTAACTGTTCTTCCGGTAATGCACTCAGCAGCACGCGGCCCATAGAGGTCGCCCAGGCAGGCAACCGGCTGCCGCGCCCCAGATCGATACTCAACAAATTGTTTACGGCGGTACGCGCGATGTAAAGCACGTTATCACCATCCAGCGTGGCGGCGGAGCAGGATTCATTGAGCTGCTGACCGAGCGTATCGAGAGAGTGTTGCGCGGCTTTCGCCAATGGCGTACCAGCGAGATAGGCATGGCCCACCGCCAGCACGCGGGGTAATAGCTCGTAGGTACGCCCATCAGGCGTATGCACCATGCCCAGCGCCGCAAGGGTGTACAAGCAGCGGCGAACCGCCGCACGTGAGATCTGGGTTTTCTGACTAAGTTGTGAGATTGTTAATCGCTGACGTTGTGGGGTAAAGGCACTCAGCACCTCCAGGCCACGCGCCAGGGATAACATAAAGTTGGGATCCCGCTCAGCCTGCCTGGCCGTGAGGGAGTCGTTGATTTCATTGCTCATTTTAACCCGCTCCATTCAGGGGTAACGATGCTCACTGTGTCACTATACCTTGTGGGTGCAACGGCTGGCAGGAATCTCCCCAATATCCCACGAAGATCACATTATTAACCTACGTATAACAAACGTGTCGATAATCGCACAACATTTCGATTATCGTCGTTGACCACCCCTGTTGTGAAAATCTATTGTCAAAAGCAAGGTTATCGCCACCCTGTGGAGATAAAACCAAAACAATAAGAAGTAAAAGGAAGAGAGATGAGCGCCACGATAGAACATATTGAAAGCTGGCTGGTGGATGTTCCGACTATCCGCCCGCACAAATTATCGATGACCACCATGGGCTGCCAGACGCTGGTGATCATTCGCATTACCCGCTCTGACGGTATCACCGGCATTGGCGAAGCGACCACCATTGGTGGGCTGAGCTACGGAGTAGAAAGCCCGGAGGCGATCAAACTCACTATTGATGGCTACCTTGCCCCTTTATTGCAAGGGCAGCCAGCGGACAATTTACAGGCGCTGCTGTATCGCATCGAAAAGAGCGTGAAGGGCAACACTTTCGCCAAATCGGCGATTGAAACCGCGCTGCTGGATGCACAGGGTAAATCACTGGGCGTGCCGGTGTCGGCGCTACTGGGCGGCGCTTTGCAAACGTCTATTCCGGTGTTGTGGACGCTGGCGAGCGGCGATACGACGAAAGATATCGCGGAAGGGGAAAATCTGCTCGCGTCCCGCCGTCATCAGGCCTTTAAGCTGAAAATCGGTGCGCGTGAACTGACAACGGATCTGAAACATACGGCGGCGATCGTCGAAGCCCTTAGCGATCGCGCCAGTATTCGCGTCGATGTGAACCAGGCCTGGGATGCGACAACCGGGGCGAAAGGCTGCCGTGAACTGGCGGCAATGGGTGTCGACCTTATTGAACAGCCTGTATCTGCCCGCGATAACGCCGCACTGGTGCGTTTAAGCCAGACCATCGAAACGGCGATTCTGGCCGATGAAGCGGTCTCCACGCATTTTGATGGTTATCAGCTCGCTCAGCAGGGTTTTACCGGCGCTTATGCGCTGAAAATTGCCAAAGCGGGCGGGCCGCAAAGCGTCCTTAAGCTGGCGTACGTGGCACAGGCGGCAGGCATTGGCCTGTATGGCGGGACGATGCTGGAAGGCAGCGTCGGGACGGTAGCCTCGCTGCATGCCTGGTCAACGCTTCCGCTGGCCTGGGGGAGCGAAATGTTTGGCCCACTGCTGCTGAAAGACGACGTCATCAGCGTGCCGCTGACCTTTGCCGATGGGCACGTTACGTTGCCGCAGACACCTGGGCTGGGCATTGCGCTGGATGAAGATAAATTGCGTTTTTATACGCGTAAAGGATGAGGTAGAGCATGTTATTTAAAGTTGAAATGACCGTTAATATTCCGCTGGACTTCCCGGTAGAGCAGGCAGATGAAATTAAGAAAAAAGAAAAAGCCTATTCGCAACAATTACAGCGTGATGGAAAGTGGCGACATATCTGGCGCGTAGCGGGATTATATTCCAATGTCAGCATCTTCGATGTACAGGATGCTGAGGAACTGCATCAAATTTTAATGGGTTTACCGCTGTATCCGTTTATGGATATTCAGGTTGATGCGCTGTGCCGCCATCCTTCATCCATTCGCGACGACGACAAATAAAATAATAACCTCATGTCGGGGGTGTTCCCCGGCATTCTCTGTACCCTGCAAGCAAAAAAGTGAGATAACAATATGACTAACTCATTCGTACAACAGAACGAAGTCCAGGATTTATTACGCGCAAGCGCAGGTTTAAATTCCCCCGAGGGCAATGAACGTTTTAAGGCGATAACGCATCGGTTGTTGGAAAATATTTGTAGTTTGATTGATGACTATAATGTCACCCAGGAAGAGTTCTGGCACGCCATTAATTATCTGCATGAACTGGGCGGTCGTCAGGAAGCGGCATTATTAGCCGCAGGCCTGGGTCTGGAGCATTTTCTCGATTTACGTCAGGATGCCATCGATGCCGCACAGCAGCGTGAAACTGGCGGCACGCCACGCACCATTGAAGGCCCGCTGTATGTGGCTAATGCACCGCTGGCGCAGGGGTACGACCGAATGGACGATGGTAAGGATCCCGGTGAAACCCTGTGGCTGCATGGCGTGGTCACCGACACCAAAGGCCAACCGGTTGCGAATGCCATTGTTGATATCTGGCACGCCAATACGCTGGGTAACTACTCCTTCTTCGACCAAAGCCAGAGCGAATACAACCTGCGTCGTCGTATTCAAACCGGTGCTGACGGGCGCTACAGCGTGCGTACCATTATGCCTTCTGGGTATGGCTGCCCGCCGGATGGCCCAACCCAAAAACTGCTGGATCTGTTAGGCCGTCACGGCAACCGTCCTGCCCATATTCATTTCTTTGTTTCCGCACCGGGTCATAAACATTTAACCAGCCAGATTAACTTTAATGGCGATGAATATTTATGGGATGATTTTGCTTTTGCCACGCGCGAAGGCTTAATTGCCGATCCGGTAAAAGTTAACGATGAACAGAAAATTCGCGAGCGTAATCTTGAAGGCCCGCATACTGAAATTCGCTTTGATTTTACCCTTTGCAAAGCATTATCCGCAGATGAAGAAGGTCGAATTACCCGTTCACGTGCAAAAGAATAATATGTAAAACTCGCTGTTCACCTGCACTATTTTATCCTTGCAATTACGGGAGAAACCGTTATGCAAAAAACGCTGACATCGCTAAAAAATAAAATCAGCAATGCATTGATTGTCGATCGCGAAAATCATATTTATCGCTGCCACCGTTCGATATTTACCGACCCGGCTTTGTTCGATTTTGAAATGAAACATATCTTTGAAGGTAACTGGGTTTTTCTGGCGCATGAAAGCCAGATCCCGGAACCCGGTGATTATTACACCTTAACACTGGGTCGCCAGCCGGTGATTATTACCCGCGACAAGAAAAATGAGCTGCACGCCATGATCAACAGCTGCGCTCACCGTGGTGCGATGCTGTGTCGCCGTAAAACAGGCAATAAGAGCTCATTTACCTGTCCGTTCCACGGCTGGACCTTCAGCAACAACGGAAAATTGCTAAAAGCAAAAGATGAGAGTACCGGCGGGTATCCGGAGACGTTCAAACATGAAGGTTCGCACGACCTGAAAAAACTGCCGCGTTTTGAGTCGTATCGCGGGTTCCTGTTTGGCAGCCTGAGTGATGATGTACAGCCGCTGGCCGATTACCTGGGCGAAACGCTGAAAATTATCGACCTGATTGTTGATCAGGCGCCGGAAGGTCTGGAAGTCCTGAAAGGCTCTTCCAGCTATGTGTACGAAGGTAACTGGAAACTCGGTGCCGAAAACGGCGCCGACGGTTATCACGTGAGTGTCGTGCACTGGAACTATGCCTCTACCATGTCACGCCGAAACTACGAAGCGGAAGGAACGCACGCGGTGGATGCGAACGGTTGGTCGAAAAGCGTGGGCGGGGGTTACGGCTTTGAAAACGGCCACATGTTGCTGTGGACGCGGGCGCTGAACCCGGAGGTGCGGCCAGTCTATGCACATTACGATCGTCTTAAAGCCGAATTCGGCGACAACCGCGCCGGGCAGATGGTCAATGAGACGCGCAACCTGTGTATATATCCGAACGTCTATCTGATGGATCAGTTCTCCACGCAGATCCGCGTGATTCGGCCCATCTCCGTCGATAAAACAGAAGTCACCATCTGGTGTTTCGGCCCGAAAGGCGAACCGGATCAGGCGCGTGCGCTGCGTATTAGGCAGTACGAAGATTTCTTCAATGTCAGCGGCATGGGCACACCCGACGACCTCGAAGAGTTTAGCGCCTGTCAGCGTGGCTATCTGGGCGAAAATCTGGCCTGGAGCGACCTCAGTCGCGGTGCGCTGCACTGGGTCGATGGCCCCGATGAGCATGCCAATGAGGCCGGTTTTACCCCCCTTTTAAGCGGAGTGAAATCGGAAGATGAAGCACTGTACATCGCTCATCACCATCACTGGCAAACGGTGATGCTGGCCGCGCTGGAGAAAGAACAGCAGCGTTTTGATGCGTCAATTACTCAGCGTGTGGAGGTGGCCGATGCTGACGTGTGATCAGGTAAAACAATTTTTGTATCACGAGGCCAGGCTGCTGGACGACCGTCAGTGGGATGAGTGGATCGCATGCTACAGCCCAAAAGTGGTCTACTGGATGCCTGCCTGGGGCGATGATGACAAGCTGACCACCGACCCACAGCGTGAAATTTCACTGATTTACTATCCGAACCGCGAGGGGCTGGAAGACAGGGTTTACCGCATTAAAACGGAGCGTTCGGGGGCCAGCACGCCTGAGCCGCGCACCACTCATATGATCAGTAATATCGAAATCACCGGGCAGAGTGAACAGGGCGTGGAGGTGCGCTACAACTGGGTGACCTACAGCCACCGTTATCAACAGACGGATTGCTACTTTGGCACCACGTTCTGCACGCTGATTGAGGGGGAAGGTCTGCCGCAAATCGTGCGTAAAACGATCCGTCTGAACAACGACTACATTCGCCAGGTCATTGATGTTTACCATGTTTAAGAGGTGCTTATGAGCTATACCATCGCGCTCAATTTTGAAGACGGCGTCACCCGGTTTATTCAATGCAACGCCGGAGAGAAGGTGCTCGACGCTGCGTATCGCCAGAAAGTTAATCTGCCGATGGATTGTTCCGACGGTGTGTGCGGCACCTGTAAGTGTCACTGCCCAAGCGGTAACTATTCGCTGGGCGAGGATTATCTGGAAGAGGCGCTGGATGAAGACGAAGCGCAGGCGCGTCAGGTGCTGACCTGCCAGATGATCCCGGACAGCGATTGCGTGCTCGATGTGCCCGTCGCGGCGGCAGCCTGTAAAACGGGGATCTCCTCGTTTAATGCTACGGTGAAACGCGTGACGGCGCTGTCTGATAGCGCCATTGAACTGGTGGTGGAAACCGCCGAGAACCTCAATTTCCTGCCCGGTCAGTATATCAATATTCAGGTGCCGGGTACGCCGCAGGTGCGTGCGTATTCCTTTAGCTCATTACCGGGCCGTAACGAAGGCAGTTTTCTGATTCGTAACGTGCCGGGCGGCCTGATGAGCCAGTGGTTAAGCCATAAAGCGGTGGCGGGGGCGCCACTGAGCCTGACCGGGCCGATGGGCAGTTTTTATCTGCGTGACGGCGAGCGCCCGCTGCTGATGCTGGCGGGCGGCACCGGGCTGGCGCCGATGCTGGCGATGCTGCATACCCTGGCGCAGCAGAAAAGTGCGCGCGACATTACCTTGCTTTACGGCGTAAACGGCGACAACGACCTGGTGCTGGGCGAGTTGCTGGAGAGTTTCGCCGCGCAGTTGCCGGGATTTAGCTGGCTGCCGGTGGTGGCTGATAGTGAAAGCACCTGCCCGCAGAAGGGCTACGTGACGGAACACTTTACCAGCACGATGCTCAACGAAGGCGATGTTGATATTTACCTCTGCGGGCCGCCGCCGATGGTGAACGCCGTCACCTCTACGTTGCAGGCGCTGGGCGTTAATCCGGCAGGATTCTGGTATGAGAAATTTATCGCCAGCCAGAGCGCGGCGGCATAAGGAGCAATCATGCGATTTAGTCATAAAGTGATGGCGATTACCGGGGCGGCGCAGGGTATTGGCCGCCGTACGGCGGAGCTGGCGGCAGAACAGGGCGCGGCGCTGCTGCTTATCGACCGCTCGCAATATGTTCACGAACTGGCGGCAGAATTGTCTGCTGCCGGGCACCACGTGCTGGCGCTGGAAGCCGATCTTGAACAGTGGGAAAGCACGGAACAGGTATTTGCCGCAGGCGTTGCGCACTTTGGCCGGATTGATGTGCTGGTTAACAATGTTGGCGGCACCATTTGGGCACGACCGTTTGCCGAGTATCAACCCGCGCAAATTGAAGCAGAAGTGCGCCGCTCGCTTTTCCCGACGCTGTGGGGCTGTCGCGCGGTGCTGCCGTCTATGCTGGCGCAGGGCAAAGGCAGTATCGTCAATATCTCTTCGGTGGCGACCGGCGGCGTGAATCGCGTGCCGTATTCGGCTGCGAAAGGTGGCGTCAACGCCCTGACGCGCTCAATTGCGATGGAGTATAGCGAGGCAGGCATTCGTATTAATGCCGTTGCGCCCGGCGGAACGGAAGCCCCGGCGCGGCTGACGCCGCGTAACACGGAGCAGCCGAGCGAGCAGGAGAAAGTGTGGTATCAGCAGGTGGTGGATCAAACGGTGCAGAGTAGTTTACTGCACCGTTACGGCACGCTGGATGAACAGGCGCATGCCATTCTGTTCCTCGCCAGCGATGAAGCCAGCTACATCACCGGCGTGGTATTGCCCGTTGCTGGTGGCGACCTCGGTTAACGCCGGGTAGCATACCAGCAGAGCAGGGAGCCTGCGCAGACCATGCAGGCCCCTTGCCAGAACGCCCATGAGAGCGATTCACTCAGCAACAGTGCCGCCAGCGCAGCGGAAAGCACCGGCGTCAGATACGAGGCCGTCGCCAGCAGGCTGACGTTACCGTGCAGGATCCCGACGTTCCACGCCGCATAGCCAAAGCCAAGCGCGATGGCGCACATGCCAAGCTTAATGACCACTGGCAGGCTGAAGGACATTTCAGGCTGCGCGCTGAACAAAAATTTTAACCACAGCGTAGCCGCAGTCAGCAGAATGAAGAGCGTGATGCCATTTTTTCCTTTGGCGTATTTCGCTGTCAACGTGCAGTAAGCCGCCCAGATGAACGCCCCGGTAAAGGCGAGAATATAGCTTAGCGGGCTGGAAATAACGTTGCTGATAATTTCATCAATATTTAGCCCACGATCGCCGCCCAGCACCCAACTGACACCTAATAGTGATAATCCCAGGCCGGGAATAATGAATAAGTTACTTTTCTGACCGTTAAAAATAATGGCGAACAGAATCGTCAGGCTTGGCCACAAATAATTGACCATCCCCACTTCGATCGCCTGTTGACGCGTACCGGCAAACCCAAGCGACAGCGCCAGGCATATTTCATAGCTGACAAACAGCACGCAGCCCGCCAGCAGATAACGGCGCGAAAACTGACGAAGATCGGGAAAGCCGACGGTAAACATCAACAGCAAACCGCTCAGGGTATAGATCATGGCCGCGCCGCCAACCGGGCCAAGGCCTTCGCTGACGCCGCGAATCAGCCCGACCATCGTACTCCATAACAGAATGGCTAGCAGGCCAATCAGCGTTGCTTTCTTTTTATCCATGACAAAATGAGATGCTTAAATTGAGCAAACCTCGTTTATAGCACTTTTTACAGGTTGACGGACAATAATTTCCGAAGAACGTACTCCCAAAGAGTTAATGAAAATCAATGACCCTGACTATTAAGGGGGCAGATCTATTTGAGTTTGATTTGACGCAAAAAACGCAGGGGTATAGCTGTTAATTTGCCTGCCTACGTTACATTCCAATAACGAGGAAAGCAATGGACGTCAGCCGCAGGAAATTTTTTAAAATCTGCGCGGGCGGTATGGCGGGTACAACGGCAGCGGCGCTGGGCTTTATGCCTAAAATGGCGCTGGCTCAGGCACGTAATTTCAAACTGCTGAAAGCCAAAGAAGTCCGTAATACCTGTACTTACTGCTCTGTGGGTTGTGGGCTATTAATGTATAGCCTGGGCGATGGGGCGAAAAATACCCGCGAAGCCATTTATCACATTGAAGGCGACCCGGATCATCCGGTCAGCCGCGGGGCGTTATGCCCGAAAGGGGCGGGCCTGCTGGATTACATCCACAGTGAAAACCGCCTGCGTTACCCGGAATACCGTGCGCCAGGCTCCAATAAATGGCAGCGCATCAGCTGGAACGAAGCGTTTGAACGCATTGCGAAGCTGATGAAAGCGGACCGCGACGCCAACTTTATCGAGAAAAACGATCAGGGCGTGGCCGTAAACCGTTGGCTGTCAACCGGGATGCTCTGCGCATCAGCGGCAAGTAATGAGACCGGTATGCTGACGCAGAAGTTTGTGCGTTCTCTCGGCATGCTGGCGGTGGACAACCAGGCGCGCGTCTGACACGGACCAACGGTAGCAAGTCTTGCTCCAACATTTGGTCGCGGTGCGATGACCAACCACTGGGTTGATATCAAAAACGCCAACGTTGTGATGGTGATGGGCGGCAACGCCGCTGAAGCGCATCCGGTGGGTTTCCGCTGGGCGATGGAAGCCAAAAACAATAACGATGCGACGCTTATCGTCGTCGATCCACGCTTTACGCGTACCGCTTCTGTAGCGGATATCTACGCGCCAATTCGTTCCGGTACGGACATTACGTTCCTGTCTGGCGTACTGCTGTATCTGATCGAAAACAACAAAATTAACGCCGAATACGTTAAAAGCTACACCAACGCCAGCCTGCTGGTGCGGGATGATTTTGGCTTCGAAGACGGCCTGTTCAGTGGCTACGACGAAAGCAAACGCCAATATGATAAAACGTCGTGGAACTATCAGTTCGATGAAAACGGCTACGCCAAACGCGATGAGACGTTAACGCATCCTCGCTGCGTATGGAATTTGCTTAAACATCACGTTTCTCGCTATACGCCGGATGTGGTGGAAAACATCTGCGGTACCCCGAAAGCGGACTTCCTGAAGGTGTGTGAAGTACTGGCGTCAACCAGTGCGGCCGATCGGACGACCACGTTCCTGTATGCGCTGGGCTGGACGCAGCACACCGTCGGTGCGCAGAACATTCGTACCATGGCGATGATTCAGTTGCTGCTCGGCAATATGGGGATGGCTGGCGGCGGCGTGAATGCGTTGCGCGGTCACTCCAACATTCAGGGCTTAACGGATCTGGGGCTGCTCTCCACGAGTCTGCCGGGTTATCTGACGCTGCCGTCGGATAAACAGACCGACCTGCAAACGTACCTGACGGCGAACACGCCGAAAGCCACGCGCGCAGATCAGGTGAACTACTGGGGCAACTATCCGAAGTTCTACGTCAGCCTGATGAAAGCGTTCTACGGCGATGCGGCGCAAAAAGAAAACGGTTGGGGCTTCGACTGGTTGCCAAAATGGGATCAGGCCTACGACGTTATCAAGTATTTCAACATGATGGACCACGGCAAAGTGAATGGCTATATCTGCCAGGGCTTTAACCCGGTCGCCAGCTTCCCGGACAAAAACAAAACCGTCCGCGCGCTGAGCAAATTGAAATACATGGTGGTTATCGATCCGTTAGTCACCGAAACCTCGACGTTCTGGCAGAACCACGGCGAATCAAACGATGTCGATCCGTCAACGATTCAGACCGAAGTCTTCCGTCTGCCGTCAACCTGCTTTGCTGAAGAGGATGGTTCTATTGCCAACTCTGGCCGCTGGCTGCAATGGCACTGGAAAGGCGCAGAGCCACCGGGAGGAGCGCTGAATGACGGCGAAATTCTGGCCGGTATTTATCATCGCCTGCGTGAGATGTATCGCTCAGAAGGCGGGAAAGGCGCTGAACCGCTGCTGAAAATGAGCTGGAACTATAAGCAGCCGGATCGTCCGGAATCGGAAGAAGTGGCGAAAGAGAACAACGGCTATGCGCTGGAAGATCTCTATGACGCAAACGGTGTGCTGGTGGCGAAAAAAGGCCAGTTGCTCAACAGCTTCGCGCTGCTGCGCGACGATGGTTCGACGGCATCGTCCTGCTGGATTTACACCGGTAGCTGGACGGAGCAGGGTAACCAGATGGCGAATCGCGATAACGCTGACCCGTCAGGCCTGGGGAACACCCTCGGCTGGGCCTGGGCGTGGCCGCTTAACCGCCGTGTGCTGTACAACCGCGCATCTGCCGATCCGCAGGGTAAACCGTGGGATCCGAAACGGATGCTGATTAAATGGAATGGCGCGAAATGGGTCGGGAACGATATTCCGGACTTCAACACCGCAGCACCAGGTAGCGATACCGGGCCGTTTATCATGCAGCCGGAAGGGATGGGGCGTCTGTTCGCTATCGATAAGCTGGCGGAAGGCCCGTTCCCGGAGCATTACGAGCCAATGGAAACGCCGCTGGGCACCAACCCGCTGCACCCGAACGTGATTTCGAGCCCGGTGGTTCGACTGTACGAAGACGATGCGTTGCGGATGGGTAAAAAAGATAAATTCCCCTATGTGGGGACGACTTATCGCCTGACCGAGCATTTCCACACCTGGACCAAACATGCGCGCCTGAACGCCATTGCCCAGCCGGAACAGTTTGTTGAAATCAGCGAAAATCTGGCGAAAGCGAAGGGGATTGCCAACGGCGATCGTGTGACCGTCAGCAGCAAGCGTGGCTTTATTCGCGCCGTTGCGGTGGTGACGCGTCGTCTGCAAACTCTGAACGTTCATGGGCAACAGGTGGAAACGATCGGGATCCCGCTGCACTGGGGTTACGAAGGTGTGGCCCGCAAAGGCTATATCGCTAACACTCTGACGCCTAATGTCGGCGATTCAAACTCGCAAACGCCGGAATATAAGGCGTTTCTGGTGAACATCGAGAAGGCTTAAGGAGCGAACGATGGATATGCAATCTCAGGATATTATCAAACGCTCTGCCACGAACCCGATTACACCCGCGCCACGTGCGCGGGATTATAAAGAGGAAGTGGCGAAGCTGATTGATGTCTCCTCCTGCGTGGGCTGCAAAGCCTGCCAGGTGGCGTGCTCAGAGTGGAATGATATCCGCGATGATGTGGGCCACTGCGTGGGCGTGTACGATAATCCGGCGGATTTAAGCGCCAAATCCTGGACGGTAATGCGCTTTAGCGAGACCGAACAGAACGGCAAACTGGAGTGGCTGATTCGTAAAGATGGCTGCATGCACTGTGAAGATCCGGGCTGCCTGAAGGCGTGCCCGTCTGCCGGGGCAATCATCCAGTACGCGAACGGGATCGTCGACTTCCAGCAGGATAACTGCATTGGCTGCGGCTACTGCATCGCCGGGTGTCCGTTTAATATTCCGCGCCTCAATAAAGAGGATAACCGGGTATACAAATGCACCCTGTGCGTGGACCGCGTCAGCGTAGGCCAGGAGCCGGCTTGTGTGAAAACCTGCCCGACCGGAGCAATTCATTTCGGTACCAAGAAAGAGATGCTGGATGTGGCGCAGGAACGTGTCGATAAGTTGAAAGCGCGCGGCTACGCCAATGCAGGCATCTATAACCCGCAGGGCGTGGGCGGGACGCACGTGATGTATGTTCTGCATCATGCGGATCAGCCGGAGCTGTATCATAAGCTACCGAAAGATCCGAGCATCGATACCAGCATCAACCTGTGGAAAGGGGCGCTGAAGCCGCTCTCCGCTGCCGGGTTCATCGCTACCTTCGCCGGGCTGATTTATCACTACATCGGTATTGGCCCGAATAAAGAAGTGGATGACGACGAAGAGGATGACAGCCATGAGTAAGTCGAAAATGATTGTGCGCACCAAATTTATTGACCGCGCCTGTCACTGGACGGTGGTGATTGCCTTCTTCCTGGTCGCGTTGTCGGGGATTTCATTCTTCTTCCCAACGCTGCAGTGGCTTACCGAAACGTTCGGTACACCGCAAATGGGGCGTATTCTGCACCCGTTCTTCGGTGTTCTGATCTTCGTGCTACTGATGCTGATGTTCTTCCGCTTTGTGCATCACAACATTCCGGACAAAGAAGATATTCCCTGGGTGAAAGGGATTGTTGAAGTTCTGAAGGGGAATGAGCACAAAGTCGCGCGCGTTGGCAAATATAACGCCGGGCAGAAGATGATGTTCTGGACCATCATGAGCATGATTTTTGTGTTGCTGGTAACCGGGATTATTATCTGGCGTCCGTACTTTGCGCACTATTTCCCGATTCAGGTCGTGCGCTACAGCCTGCTGTTGCACGCGACCTCAGCCATTATTTTGATTCATGCCATCCTAATCCATATGTATATGGCGTTCTGGGTGAAAGGATCGATTAAGGGCATGATTGAAGGGAAGGTGAGTCGCCGTTGGGCGAAGAAACATCATCCTCGCTGGTATCGTGATGTCGAACGTATGGAAGCGAAAAAAGAGACTAACGAAGGGCTGTAAGGGCCTGACGTGAATACGCTCCCCCGTGCTGCAAGGTGCGGGGGATTTTTGCATTCAGGTGTTGGTGATAAGCGAGTCGATGGCGTGGATAACGTCGTTACGGGCGGCGCGCAGGTTGCAGATGTAGTCAGCCGGGGCGATTGATTTCGTTTTTATGCTGGTCAGCATCGGTGCGCACAGCACCAGCGTTTCGAATTCAATGTTCACTTTCGGAACGACGGAGTGATGCCATTTCGGCAATAGATAATTTTTTGCCAGTGGCATAATGACCCTTGTCGCTAAGTCTTCGTAATAATCATTTTGCACAACCATATAATAAGGCCAAAGCTTATTGGTTAAAGGCGATGGGTTTCTGTAAACGTCGAATTGTTCAGTCATTATATAACCTTATAAAAGTCATCGTCAGTCAACGTGCCATACTTTTCTATAAGGTCATTCATAGCTTTCATGAATTCCTTCTCCTGCTCCCGTTGACGTGTGGTAATACTACGAACAGGTCGGTTGCCTGGGGGCGTAAGACAGGAATGTTCATTTTTTTTCGTCGCTGTAATTTTCATTTGCCTCTCCTTTTCGTTAATGCGCTGATTATCGTTTCCTCCCTTTAAAAGGCAAGCGCCTTTCATTGTGAGTTTATTAATTTGCGTATCCGCTTCCACAAAATAGCAACACGTTACATTTACATCGGTATATTAATTCTCAAACTGAATATATGGACAATCGCGTCAACGGGGATTTTGCGCTGGTTTGCCCCGGATGAATGTTCAATAATGTCTGCCGCAAATATTTAACAAGTGGTAGTGGTATGAAAAAAACGGTTTTTTCGTTAGCGCTTGGTACTTTTGGCCTGGGAATGGCAGAGTTCGGCATTATGGGCGTGCTGACGGATCTGGCGCGGGATACGCAGATTTCGATTCCTTCTGCCGGGCACATGATCTCGTTCTACGCCTTCGGCGTGGTGATTGGCGCGCCAATTATTGCGCTGTTCTCCAGTCGCTTTTCGCTCAAGCATATTCTGCTGTTTCTGGCCGCGTTATGCGTACTGGGCAACGCGATTTTTACCTTTTCGTCGTCGTACACCATGCTGGCCATTGGCCGGCTGGTCTCCGGTTTTCCTCATGGCGCTTTTTTTGGTGTTGGGGCGATCATTTTGTCGAAAATCGCGCCGCCGGGAAAGGTCACGATGGCGGTTGCCGGAATGGTCTCTGGTATGACGGTCGCGAATTTATTGGGAATTCCGGTTGGTACCTGGCTCGGTCACGCCTTTAGTTGGCGCTATACGTTTCTGCTGATTGCCGCGTTTGATGTCATTGTTATCGCCTCGATTCTCTTTTGGGTGCCCGATCTGTTTGATAAATCCAACGCGCGCCTTGGCGAGCAGTTCCGTTTCCTGAAAGCGCCTGAGCCATGGTTAATCTTTCTGGCGACCCTGTTTGGCAACGCGGGCGTTTTCGCCTGGTTTAGTTATATCAAACCCTACATGCTGTATGTCACTGGTTTTACCGAAACCTTTATGACCTTCATCATGATGTTCGTGGGGCTTGGAATGGTATTGGGAAATATCATCAGCGGAAAACTCTCGGCACGCTATAGTCCTCTGCGCATTGCGGCCACCACCGACGCGATTATTGTGCTTTCGTTGGTGATGCTGTTCCTGTTTGCCGATGTGAAAGGCGCGGCGCTGGGGATGGCGTTTATTTGCTGTGCAGGGTTGTTTGCGCTTTCTGCGCCGTTGCAGATTCTGCTGCTGCAAAACGCGAAGGGCGGGGAGATGTTGGGTGCCGCGGGTGGGCAAATGGCCTTTAACCTTGGTAGCGCAGTGGGAGCTTATTGCGGTGGCATGATGCTGACGCTGGGCTTTGCCTACAACTATGTGGCTATACCCGCGGCGTTACTTTCGTTTTCGGCGATGTCGGCCTTATTGGCGTATGGCTATATTAAAAATCGTCGTCACCCGAGGGTTATCGCTCCCTCTGCGTAGAGGGAGCGTTCAGCTTACTTACGGAAATCAATCACCATACGGCCACGGATTTGGCCTTGTTCCATCTCTTTAAAGATAGCGTTGATATCTTTCAGCGGGCGAGAGGTGACCTTCGGTACCACTTTGCCTTCCGCAGCAAACTGGAAGGCTTCAGCCAGATCCTGACGTGTACCCACCAGCGAACCCACCACCTGAATACCGTCCAGCACCAGGCGTGGAATGTCCAGACTCATCGCTTCCGGCGGCAGGCCAACAGCCACCACGCGGCCACCGGCACGAACGGCGTCAACCGCAGAGTTGAACGCTGCTTTGGCAACGGCGGTAACGACGGCGGCATGCGCACCACCGGTTTTTTCCTGCACCAGTTTTGCGGCATCCGGGCTGCGGGAGTTAATGATTAAGTCTGCGCCCATGCTTTCAGCCAGTTTCAGCTGTTCGTCATTGACGTCAAGCGCGATGACTTTGGCGTTAAAGACGTTTTTCGCATATTGCAGCGCCAGGTTACCCAGACCGCCCAGACCATAGATTGCGATCCACTGGCCCGGTTTGATGCCGGAAATTTTTACGGCTTTATAGGTCGTGACGCCCGCACAGGTAATACTGCTGGCCGCGGCGGATTCCAGACCGTCAGGCACTTTGACAGAGTAATCGGCGGTGACGATGCACTCTTCCGCCATACCGCCATCTGCGGTGTAACCGGCGTTAACCACTTCACGACACAGCGTTTCGTTGCCGCTGTTACAGTATTCACAGTGTCCACATCCCTGGAAGAACCACGCAACGCTCGCGCGGTCGCCGGGTTTCAGCGACGTCACACCCGGGCCGACTTCTTTCACAATTCCGATACCTTCATGGCCCAGAATAACACCGGTTTTGTCGCCAAAATCGCCATTTTTTACATGGAGATCCGTATGACAAACGCCGCAGCATTCCATCTTAAGAAGCGCTTCACCATGTTTCAGCGGGCGCAGGGTGCGTTCGGTGACATCAACCTGATGATCTTTTGTAACGACAGCAGCCTTCATGTATTTCTCCTTTTATGATGAATATCTGCAGAGCAATCATGTGATTACTCCATTAGGATTAATGTTTTTCTGCTTCAGATGCAATAGCTCAGACATCTAATGTAATAATTCTTATTAAGAATTGGATGATCATAACAAAATATTCCTTTAATCCCCCTAATGAGTATTTGACCCGGAGAGGATGGCCTGGCAGGGGGCTGCCAGGCATGTGGTTACAGTTTAGATTGAATTAACGCAATTTCCTGACGCCAGGCCTGCTGTCTCTGTGGTTTCTGATGTTTTGCCTTCCGGGCGAGATCGTCGGCTAACCACGATTCCAGCGCAATAAGACGTTCCAGCAGCGCGTCGGCATCATCTGCCTGAGATTGCTGTGTGGCAGGTGGCGTGCTTAAAGCCACCGCTGAGCTGTTCTTTTCACTGATTCGCGCAAACATCTCATCGGCATCATGCCATTCGCTGAGGCAACCATCATCGATCAGCCAGAAGCGATTACAGCTGGCGGTCATCAGTTGTCTGTCATGACTGACCAGGAGTACGCCGCCTTCAAAATGCTGTAGTGTTTCCGCCAGCGCAATTTTTCCCTCCATATCCAGATGGTTCGTCGGTTCATCAAGCATTAACAGGTTGTAACGGGCCAGGGTAAGCCCGACGAACAGCAGTCTTGAACGCTCGCCGCCGCTAAGGGTATGCACGTTCTGCCAATGGCGCTGCCACGGAAAACCCGCCCGTAGTAACGCTTTTTTGCGTGTTTCCGGATCCGGCGCAAAGGTTTCAAGCGCGTCAAACAGCGTGGCGTTATCGGGCAACTGTTGCAGTGTCTGATCGTAATAACCTGGCTTTGCGCGCGGGTGCAGCCTGAGCGTATCGTCAATACCGTCCGATAAAGCCTGTTGCCAGATCACCCGCAGCAGAGACGATTTACCGCAGCCGTTATGGCCGACGAGCGCAACCCTGTCACCGCTTTTCAGACGCGCGGTTGGTATATGGAATAGCGGTGGTAATCCCGCATCTGGGCAAATCGACAGATTCTCCATTTCCAGCAGGCGATTCGCCGCAAGCGCATCACCCTGTAAGGTTAACGTCCAGGGGTTGCCGTCTGTGACGGCCGTCTGGTTTTCTTTTAGCCGGGCCACCTGTTTTTCCATCTGCTTCGCTTTTTGCGCCAGACCCTCGTTATCGTAGACCCGGCCCCACGTCGCCAGCCGTTTAGCGCTTGCGGTTACCCGTTCTATCTCCTTTTGTTCTGCTTTATGTCGCAGGGCGTCGCTTTCGTCTTTTGCTGCCAGGGCAAACCGGGCCTGGCTACAGGGAAGGGCAAAGCTATGCAGCGTTTTATCACGTAAAATCCAGCTGCCATTGGTGACGGTATCGAGCAACTGTCGGTCATGTGACACGAGGATGAAACTCCCCGTCCAGTGCAACAGGAAATGTTCCAGCCACAGCAGCGTCGGAAGATCGAGATGGTTACTGGGTTCATCCAGTAGCAGTAAATCGGGTTGATGAATTAACGCACGCGCCAGCATCAGACGCGTATGTTGCCCGCCGCTTAGCGAGGCGCTGGTCAGTGCGGTTTCATGTTCACTAAAGCCCATCTCCGCCAGTAAGCTTTCGCCACGCCAGCGTTCTGCAGCGCGATCGTGGGCCGGGAGCTCTGCAAGGACTGCATCCAGCAGTGACAGGGGATAAAGTGCATCAGGAAGATGTTGCTCAATACGCGCTACCAGGCAGCGCCTGGCGATAGCAACGTTGCCAGAGGCGGGTTGTGTTGTGCCATCCAGCACTTTAAGCAGTGTGCTTTTGCCGCAGCCATTATCGCCCAGCAGGCCAATACGATCGCCCTGTTTGAGGGTAAAGGAGAGTCCGTCGAAAAGCGTGCCAAACGCCGTATCAACACGTAAAGATTGTGCAGTCAGTAATGTACTCATGGTTGCTTACTCAAGAATTACAGGCGCAAAAACGCCTCGTCAAACATCGCTGACGATAACCTGGTAAGCCCGAGGGAAGGGATTGGGGTGAGAGTCTTCGCTCAAGCCTCCGTTATCGCAGCACGATATCGGTAACGCTTGAGCTGGTGCGATCACCAAGGGTATGTGAAACATTAAAGATTTCACAGTACAGCATAATTAGCCTCCTTTTATTATCAGTATGAATAGGTGAAGGCAGTGTAGCGGGGATTATTACGTTTTGCCAACTGGCTGGTGGCGAAACAATCATTAGTTACAACATACTTTTTTATTTTTTGAATTGCTGAACATGAAAGACCGTGCATATTTAGGGTCAGGCAGGAAAGGTGGGCCGAAGCCCACCTCAGGATTAGATGGATGTCCGGCGGTAGCTACGATATTCCGGCAGCCAGAAGTTTTCGTTGATCGCCTGCTGGAGCGCGTCAGCAGACGTTTTCACTGCAACGCCTTGCTGCTGAGCCATTTTCCCGACCGCAAAAGCGATATCTCGTGATACCTGATGAATGTCTTTCAGTTCCGGTAGCACCAGCCCTTCACCGGTGTTGGCCAGCGGGGAGTGCTTCGCCAGCGTTTCGCTGGCGGACATAAGCATTTCATCGGTAATACGCGTTGCGCCAGAGGCGATCACACCAAGCCCAATCCCCGGGAAAATATAGGAGTTATTACACTGGGCAATCGGGTAAACCTTATCCTTCCACACGACCGGGCTGAACGGACTGCCGGTGGCGACCAGGGCGTTGCCTTCGGTCCAGGCGATAATATCCTGCGGCGTGGCTTCCACGCGCGAGGTCGGGTTGGAGAGTGGCATCACAATCGGGCGCGGGCAGTGTTTGTGCATTTCACGGATAATCTCTTCCGTAAAGAGCCCCGTTTGCCCGGAAACGCCAATCAGAATATCGGGTTTAACATTGCGCACAACGTCCAGCAATGACAGGACTTCGTTATCCGTATCCCAGTTTTGCAGGCTGCTGCGTTTCTGCACCAGTTTGGTCTGGAAGGAGAGCAGGTTTGGCATCTGATCGGTCAATAGGCCAAAGCGGTCAACCATGAACACACGCGCACGCGCCTGATCTTCACTGAGACCTTCACGCTGAAGTTGAGCGATAATTTGTTCGGCGATACCACAACCGGCAGAGCCTGCTCCCAGGAAGACAATTTTCTGATCGCTAAGCTGGCTTCCCGCCGCACGGCTGGCGGCAATCAGTGTGCCGACGGTGACCGCCGCAGTACCCTGAATATCGTCGTTAAAGGAGCAAATTTCATCACGATAGCGGTTGAGCAGCGGCATTGCGTTTTTCTGCGCGAAATCTTCGAACTGTAGCAACACGTTTGGCCAACGCTGTTTCACGGCCTGAATAAAATCATCGACAAATTGATAATAATCGTCGTCGGTGATGCGCGGGTTACGCCAGCCCATGTACAGCGGATCGTTCAGCAATTGTTGATTGTTGGTACCGACATCCAGCACCACCGGAAGGGTATATGCCGGGCTGATACCGCCACAGGCGGTATAGAGCGACAGTTTACCAATGGGAATGCCCATCCCGCCGATACCCTGGTCGCCGAGGCCAAGAATGCGCTCGCCGTCGGTGACCACAATCACTTTAATGTTGTGGTTTGGGACGTTCTGCAGAATGTCATCCATGTTGTGACGATTCTGATAGGAGATAAATACCCCGCGTGAGCGACGATAAATCTCGGAGAATCGCTCGCAGGCCGCGCCAACCGTTGGGGTATAAATGACCGGCATCATCTCATCAAGATGGTTTTCCACCAGGCGATAGAAGAGCGTTTCATTGGTGTCCTGAATGTTGCGCAGGTAGATGTGTTTGTCGATCTCTGTTTTGAACCCCTGATACTGGATCCAGGCGCGCTCGGCCTGTTCTTCAATCGTTTCGACCACTTCAGGCAGCAGACCGAGCAGGTTGAAATTGCTGCGTTCTTCTTTGCTGAAGGCACTGCCTTTATTCAGCAACGGGAACTCCAACAGCACCGGGCCGGCGTACGGGATATACAGAGAACGGTTGGTTTTACCTTGTGACATCGTATTACTCCATCGTCATCACGCCAGTCCACGGGAAGTCTGGCAGAAACTGCAGTGCCGGGGATTATAAAGCAACTGTTAACTATCGTGGGGCAAAATTGCCCGGAAGTTGACAGTAGGTTGACGCTTCGTGCGGTCGGTTCGCGTTCTGCTGAGATTCAACTAAGCTGAAACGTGTCTGTGAGATTGATCACTCATTGTGAGGTAAGACGATGAAAGTATTAGGTTATGCTGCTCAGAACCCCGCCGCGCCGCTGGCGCCCTTTACCTTTGACCGACGCGAACCCAGGCCCGACGATGTGGTGATCGATATTCTTTACTGTGGCGTGTGCCACTCTGACCTTCATCAAGCGCGGGACGACTGGGGATTTAGCCGTTACCCGATTGTTCCTGGCCACGAAATTGTCGGTCGCGTCGTGGCGGTTGGTGACAGTGTCACGAAATTTAAACCCGGAGAGCTGGCAGCGATTGGCTGTATGGTGGATTCCTGTCGAGTTTGTCATCCGTGTAAACAGGGGCTGGAGCAGTATTGCGAAGAAGGCAATATTCAGACTTATAACGGCATCGACCGCCACGATGGTTCGCTCACTATGGGCGGTTACTCACAAACGATTGTTGCCAGTGAAGATTTTGTCCTGCACCTGCCGGAAAATATTGACCTGAAAGGCGCTGCGCCATTGTTATGCGCCGGGATCACCACCTGGTCGCCGTTGCGTCGCTGGAACATCAATGAGCACAGCAAAGTCGCGGTAATAGGCCTTGGCGGTTTGGGACATATGGCGCTGAAGCTTGCCAATGCGCTGGGAGCCGATGTGACGCTCTTTACCCGTTCTGCCGGAAAAGAGGCGGATGCGCGGCGACTGGGGGCTCATCATGTGGTGCTGTCTACTGATGACGCTCAGATGAAAGAGGTTCAAAACCAGTTCGATTTGATCATCGATACCGTTCCCTATGCCCATGATATTAATGCCTACGTTCCCACATTAACGCTGGACGGGACTCTGGTCTTCGTCGGCCTGTTGGGCAATGTTGCTGATTTCTATACGGTTCCGCTGATTCTGGGGCGTCGTTCTGTCGCAGGTTCCTGTATTGGCGGTATCGCCGAAACGCAGGAGATGCTCGATTTTTGTGCTCAGCACGGTATCACCGCCGATGTCGAAGTGATCACCATAGACACCATCAATGAAGCGTTCGAGCGCATGCTCAAAAGCGATGTGAAATACCGCTTTGTTATCGATATGGCGTCGTTAACGCACTGAAAAGATGTACTACACTTATTAGTTCCGCAAGCAAAAAGGAGTGATATATGACGATTCATAAGAAAGGTCAGGCGCACTGGGAAGGCGATCTCAAGCGTGGTAAAGGCACTGTCTCAACCGAGAGCGGCGTACTCGACCAACAACCTTACGGCTTCAATACGCGTTTTGAAGGCGCGAAGGGGACAAACCCCGAAGAACTGATTGCCGCCGCGCATTCGGCCTGTTTCTCTATGGCGCTTTCCTTAATGCTGACTGAGGCCGGACATGCCCCGACCTCGATTGATACCGTTGCCGATGTTTCGCTGGACAAAGTGGATGGCGGTTTCGCTATCACTAAGGTCGCCCTGCAAAGCAAGATTGTCTTGCCGGGGATCGATAGCGCGAAATTCGATGAAATCATTCAGAAAGCCAAAGCAGGCTGCCCGGTTTCCCAGGTGTTAAAAGCAGAAATTACATTAGATTATCAACTGGATAACTAGTGCGTATAGGGCAGCTTTCATGCTGCCCACCTCCTTTTGTGACAATGTCACGTCTAATGCGATAATTTTCTTATCTTATTCAACCTATCTTCATATCGTTAGCCTGAGATGGCATTTGCCATGCACCGGTTTCCCTTTAGAGTGAAATTCCTGCTGACTCTTAAGGAAAAAACGATGGCGACAGAATTCTCTCTTACCGACACTGAATTTCCTTTACTCAATCTGCGGCGCGTGGCCGGGCACATTGGTGCAGAAGTGCGTGATATTGCACTCTCAGCCGAGCTCGACGACGCAACATTTGAACAACTGAATGCCGCCCTGGTGAAACATAAGGTGCTCTTTTTCCGGCAACAGCAGCATCTTACCGATGACGCGCATCAGGCCTTTGGCGCGCGCTTTGGTCGTGTAGTGCCGCACCCCACGGTACCCTCGCCGACAGGGACTCAGCTTTTTGAACTGGATGCTTCAAAAGGCGGCGGGCGGGCGGATTCCTGGCATACGGATGTCACCTTCGTTGATGCTTTCCCAAAAATTTCTATTTTGCGCGGCGTGACGATCCCTGCGTACGGTGGCGATACCGTATGGGCGAATACGGCGCGGGCCTACGAGCAACTGCCGGATGAACTTAAGCGGTTTGTAGGATCGCTGCGTGCGGTGCACAGCAATGACTATGACTACGGCGCCGAGCGGGTGGTGGTCGAATCAACCCGCCTGAATCATCACAAAAATGTATTTGTTTCATCTGTATGGGAAGCTGAGCACCCCGTGGTGCATATACATCCGGAGAGCGGTGAGAAGTGCCTGCTACTTGGCCATTTCTTAAAACGCCTGGTGGGATTCAGCAGCCGTGAGTCCGCCAGCCTGTTTGAGCTGCTACAAAATCGGGTAATTCGTCTTGAAAATACCGTTCGCTGGCAGTGGCAGCAGGATGACGTGGTTATCTGGGATAACCGAAGCACGCAACATTACGCGGTGAACGATTACGGCAGCCAACCGCGCGTGGTGCGTCGCGTGACGGTTGAAGGAGAGACGGCGGTGGGGGTGGATGGTACACGCAGCAGAACGCTTTCGCGGGGCCAAACCGATCCGCGACAGGATGCGGCAAACACAGATTCACGTTCGAAAAACGTGGCGTCTTAAGAGGTGTTGGCAGGGAGCGATCCCTGCCTGAGTTTATTTTGCCGTCGCATTCAATATGAACGGAACGGAATCGCGCAGGGACGGGTTTACCGTTCCGCTGTGGTCAAGTCCTTCATAAAGACGAACCTCTGTTTGCGTACCGGCGCGTTGCACTGCGTTAGCGAAACGTTGCTGCATTGCGGTGGGCACGTTGATGTCATTGCTGCCAATCCCGATAAAGACTGGATGGGAAATCTTGAGCGTAGGATAAAGCATACTGCCGATACTGCTGCTTAGCAGTGTCTCAACCGCTGGTTTTAGCGTGTTGGCGGCATTGAGTTTCGCGTCCATCGTCTGCTGCGTGAGCGGATTGATGCAGAGTTTCTGGGCTTTTTCCAGATATGGCAAGGCGTTATCCTGGAAATAGTCGGTTGCGTTAAGTTTGCCGTTAATGTCGGCAGCAGAAAGATAAATATAGAAAATATACGGTATTTTGGGATCACCTTTTGCAGACATTGCGCCATTTACCGGGGGCAAAATATCAGCGGCGGTGGTGTTCTTGTCAAAATAAGGGGTGCCCGTCAGAACCGTCGCGCGAATATTGAGCTCTGGCGCATACTGCGGCTGGTAACCTGCCGCCGAGAACGCGGCGTGCGCCCCCTGAGATTGCCCCACAAGAATGAGATCATTACGCAGCGGATAGGTTTTCAATGCCGCCCGTACGCCATCCAGAATACTCCAGGCCTCTCCACGCGCATTGAGATAGTGATGTAAGCCAGCCGAACCCAGACCGGCATAATCTGGCGCAACCACGGCGTACCCAAGCGAAAGCCAGGTATTCAGATACTGTTTATCCCGATCGGTACGCACGTTTAGTGAAGGCGCGCAGTCATTGGCGACACCCACGGTGCCGTGCGCCCAAACGACCACAGGCCAACCGCCTTCGGGGGTTTTGCCATAGGGCAGGAAGACCGCGGCGGTATCTTCCCGCGACGATTTCCCATCAACGCCGCTGACAGAGGCGTAGTGAATCAAATATTGCTCTGCAGCTTCGTTAAGACCCTTTTCTTTTGCCAGCACAGGCGTTTTTTCAACGGTATCAGCAGCAAGTGCTGAAACGGGTAACAGCGCCATAAAAAAGAGTGCGGAAGTCGTTGTCAGAATGCGTTTTGAATTGAGGGAGTGCATGGTTTTCGATTCCTTTTCTACGATGCCCCCAGTGTAGTGTAGTCGGGGTGAACAGGAATCAAACCACGGTCGTTAATCAGAAAAGCCTGATTTATTTTGTAATACAAAAGGATTTCGCGCAGATAAGCGAAATGTCTTAGCTGGAATGCGCTTCGTAAACACGGCTCTTAAGAAAAAAGACCACCTGCCATAAATTGAGCTTAACTTAAGATTATTCTTTAGGAGGCTGGCAGTCTGGCTAACACGCATTTTTACTCAAAGGTCGTAAATCATGGAAACATATCTGCAAAAAATGAAGGATGAGTGGGCACAACTCATCACTGATACCGATCCGCAGGTGCGTCTTATCGCTTCCGAAATTGCAAGAGAGCATGCAAAAGCACTGAGCCAGGAATTTTATAGCGTTGTACTTTCTGATTCCCAGGCAGCGGAATTTTTGACTAATGATCAGGTTGAAAGGCAGCTCAAAAGCGCATTGGAGCAGTGGATAATCGATGTTTTTTCGTGCCCGATAGACGGTGTCGATCAGCAGATTCAGGTTCAGCAGCGCGTGGCGGATGTGCATGCCCGCATTGGCATTCCCGTTGATCTCGTTGAGATGGGCTTTCGGGTGTTGAAAAAGCTGTTATTCCCGGTGATTGGCACCACGGAGCATTCTGCCGATCTCAAATTAGGCATCTATCATTTTGCGGTTAATAGCATCGATCTTGCGATGGAAGTGATGTCCCGGGCCTTTATTTTTAGTGAAAACAGTGCAGCGAAAGAAGATGAGAATTATCGCATCTTTTCTTTGATGGAAAACGTTGAGGAGGAGAAGGAGCGACAAGTCGCGTCCTTGCTGAGCTGGGAAATGGATCTCATCTACAAAGTCATGCTTGACGCCGGGCCAGGCAACAGTCTGCCGTTGGGGCAGTCGGATTTTGGCCTGTGGTTTAATCATAAAGGTCGCCACTATTTCAGCGGTATCGCTGAAGCGGGGCATATATCACGGCTGATTATTGAATTTGATGATGCGTTCCGCGCGATTCGTCACGCGCCCCAGGGGATGAGTACACGCCAGCAACGGGTGAATTTCATCCTGCAAACCCGCAATACGCTTTCGCAAATTGTCACGCTACTCCGCGAACTGTTCGAAGAGGTCTCGCGCCATGAGGTGGGCATGGATGTGTTGACGCGTTTACTCAACCGGCGTTTCTTACCGACCATTTTTAAACGTGAAATTGCCCATGCAGGGCGTGCAGGAACGCCAATGTCGATTCTCTTGATCGACGTCGATAAATTCAAACAGATCAATGATACGTGGGGGCACAATACCGGCGATGACGTTTTGCGAAAAGTCGCGGGTGCGTTTTACGAGCACGTCCGTACCAGCGATTTTGTGTTCCGTTATGGGGGGGATGAATTTTTGATTCTTCTCACCGAAGCCAACGAGGCAGATACCCTGCGTATTGCCGAGCGGGTGCGTTCACGCGTGGAAAAAATCAAAGTCTCTGCACCCAATGGTGAAAATATCCCACTGTCACTCTCCATTGGTGCGGCGATGTTCAGCGGGCATCCTGATTATGAACGCCTTATCCAGCTTGCCGATGAAGCGTTATATGGCGCTAAACGCAGAGGCCGCAACTGCGTTGAAATGTGGAAGGCATCATGCTAAGCCACTTTCGGCAGTATCTGCCCTGGTGGAATATCGCTGACCCCCTTGATTCCCACCGCGGTGATATTCTTTTTTCTGCCCTTGAACAAAATATCATGGGATCGGTGCTTATTGATGCTGACGATACCATCATGTTTTTCAACCGTGCGGCGGAGCAGTTATGGGGATATCGCCGCGAAGAAGTATTGGGGCGAAATGTCTCTTTGTTAATTCCTCATTCGCTGCGTGCAGCCCACCCAGGTTACATTCAGCACCATCGCGAAGGCGCGCAATCCCGAGTCGTGGGAATGAGTCGCGAGCTGCAGCTTGAAAGGAAAGATGGCAGTAAAATCTGGACCCGTTTCGCACTCTCGCGCGTCGATATTTCCGGAAAAATTTGCTACCTCGCGCTGGTTCGTGATGCCACGCGTGAAATGGCGCAAAAAGAGCAAACACGATTATTGCTACTGGCGGTTGATCACATCACCAAACCCGTGATTGTCCTGGATAATCAGCGTCGAATTGTGCAAGGCAATCAGGCTTTTACCGAAATGTCAGGCATGGCGATTGGCGACGTGGTTGGACAGCGCCTGGAGCATGTTCTGCGGCTTCCCGAAGATTTACCTGAGCATCGGGAGCGCATCCAGCGATTGCTGGCTAAAAGCCATCGTGACCATGCCGAATTCATGCTGCTGGCTTGCGCAGGCACGTCCGTCTGGTTTAAGGCGACGATTAATCCGGTCTTTAATGAGCAGGCTGAGTTGCAAAATCTGGTAATGACCTTCACGGATGTCACCGAAGATCGCAAGATTCGTGAGCTGGAGCGAACATTATTGACGGCCATATCGCGTAATCCGTCTTTTCAGGATATGGGCGATCTTCTCTGTCGCAGCATAGAAGCGGTCTTTCCCGGTTCCCATGTTGAACTTACGCTTTCAGATGAGGGAATTTGGGCCACTACGCCAGATACCATAGGCAGACAGACCGCGATTCGACGCATTGTCTCGATTCGTCGTCGCGATGGCACTAAAGCGGGCACATTGTCTATCCGCACACTGGCGGGGCGGGAAAGCCGTGCTTTTATCGATCGCGTTGCTGATATCAGCCAGCACCTGGCTTCTGTGGCAATCGAACAGGAGCACAGCCGCCGACAGATAGCGCAACTGATGCAGTTTGATCCTCTCACGGGTCTACCGAACCGCGGTCAGCTTCAGGATTATCTCGATCAGCGCCTTGCAGGCGCTCATACTGCTGCGCCGGTTATTTTCCTGATGACGGTCGACCATTTCCAGGATGTGATTGATGCTCATGGCTATGCCACGGCAGACCAGGTGTTACTCACAGTCGCCAATCGGCTGCGGGATACGTTACGTCCCGGGCAGTATTTATGCAAAACGGAAGGCCCGCAGTTTGTGCTTATTGACGACGAGAATGATGTCAGCAATTTGTCACGCGTTTCGGAGGATCTGGAAAACAGCGTTCACGAACCTTTCATCCTGGAGCAGCACACTTTCTCACCAACCCTGAGTATTGGTATCAGCTACGAAGCCGGTAAAAATCTCGACTGGCTTCTCTCGACTGCGAGCAGCGCAATGGAGCATATCCGGCGATCGGGTGGCAATGGCTGGCAGTTCTTTAGCCCCGAGCTGAATCGGGCAGTGACCGAACGCATGTTGCTGGGTGCGGCGTTGAAACGGGCAGTCAGTGACCATCGTCTCCGGTTGGTCTATCAGCCACAAATCAATGTTGATACCGGCGAGTTATACGGTTTAGAAGCGCTGGCCCGCTGGCGGGATCCCGAACACGGCGACGTTCCACCCTCCCGGTTTATCACACTGGCGGAAGAGGTTGGCGAAATTGAGAACATTGGGCGTTGGGTCATACGCGAAGCGTGTCGGCAATTGGCGCAGTGGCGTTCTCAGGCGTTTAGGGTGCCTGCACTTTCGGTTAATTTGTCCGCGCTGCATTTTCACAGCAGCCAGCTTTTCAGTCAGGTTGCCGCGGCGATGGAAGAGTTTTCAATTCCCGGCAATCAACTTACGCTGGAAATCACCGAAAGTATGATGATGGATCCTGACGAAGCCCTGTTACAACGTATTAAAATGCTACGAGACGCAGGCGTCGGTTTGTCGATTGACGATTTTGGCACCGGATTTTCGGGTCTCTCACGTCTGGTCATGCTTCCTGTAACAGAAATTAAAATAGATAAAAGCTTTGTCGATGGGTGTTTAATGGATACACGCAGCCGCTCATTACTGGAAGTGATCACCCGTATTGGACAAAGTTTTAATATGATGGTGGTGGCTGAAGGCGTTGAAACAGAGGAACAACTGCAATTATTACGCGCGATTGGCTGCCCGGTAGTGCAAGGTTACTATTTTTCAAGACCATTAAGCCCTGAGGATATTCCGAGATGGTATCAATCAGATTATCAACGAATTATTGATAATTTGTGATAGGGAACGATTTTGTTAAAAAAATAAAATAACTCCGGGCCTTGCTTCTTAAACGCTGACTATACTAAAACTCTATTTCAGATGAGTAAGCCGCTGACCCGTTAAGCGTTTAATCCTTATTTTAGTGCAGGTTAATTATCGTTAGCCTGGTGGAAGTGTATAAAAACGCGAGCTGAATATAACGTCCTGGAATAATTCTTTAAGGGAGAAGGTGAATTGAGCGCTTCACTGAACTTTGCAAGAATATTATCGTACTTTTTATTCTTAACGGCCAATATTCTCTGCCCGGTGCATTCTGCACCTTTGCCAGGTTGGGCGCAGGCTCCCGTCGTGCAAAAACAGGATAAAATGACGCTCAAGGAGTGTATTCTCCATGCCTTCGCTCAAAGCCCGGAGATCGCTCAACAGGCAGAAAAAACCGGCATTGGACAGGCGCAAATCGATGAAGCACAAAGCGCCTGGCATCCGAAGATTGGCCTTACCGGAAATGCCGGCCCCTCACGGCAATATGATTCCAGCGGTCATCTCGATAATGCCGTTTCCTATGGAATTACGATTACCCAGTTGGTTTATGATTTTGGTAAAACCAATAATGATATCAAGCTACAAACGGCAGCGCGTGATAGCGAACGGTTTAAGCTGATGGCGACCATGACGGATGTGGCGGAAAAAACCTCGGCCACGTATATGGAGGTTAACCGTTATCAGGCGCTCATAGA
Source organism: Pseudocitrobacter faecalis (assembly GCA_003315335.1). Taxonomy (GTDB): domain Bacteria; phylum Pseudomonadota; class Gammaproteobacteria; order Enterobacterales; family Enterobacteriaceae; genus Pseudocitrobacter; species Pseudocitrobacter faecalis. Next base: position 251,076 of record QNRL01000001.1, on the reverse strand, counting down.
GGCCGCCGATCAAAATATTCGCTCTCTTGAGGGCGTCAGAAAAATGGCGCAACTGCGTGCCGATGCCGGGCTAAATTCCTCGTCAGATGAACTTCAGGCCAGCACCCGTATCGCCAGTATTCGCTCCGCTCGCGAACAGTATCTCGCCCAACGCCAGAGCGCGCTGGCACAGTTAGCGGTCTTAACTGGCGTGCAACCGGCGGCGTTAGCGCCGCCTCCCGCAGAACTTTCCAGCCAGCCGGTTGAACTTAACCATATTGATTACGAAAAAATCCCCGCCGTACTGAGCGCTGAAAACCTGAGTCAATCCGCATCCTATGGGGTGGAAAAAACAAAATCACAATACTGGCCGACGGTCAGTATTCAGGGCGCAAAAACGCGCTATGAAACGAGTGACCGCTCATACTGGAACGATCAACTACAGTTAAATGTGGATGCCCCGTTATACCAGGGGGGAGCCGTATCGGCGCAGGTCGCGCAGGCGGAGGGGCAGAAACGCATTGCCGCGTCTCAGGTGGATCAGGCGAAGCTCGATATCTTGCAACGGGCTTCGGTGGCCTTTGCCAACTGGAGTGGCGCGCGCGGGCGAGAGCAAGCCGGCAATGCTCAATCACAAAGTGCACAGCAATCAAGGGAAGTTTATAAGAAAGAATATCAATTAGGTAACCGCAGTCTGAATGACTTATTAAGCGTGGAGCAGGATGTTTTCCAGGCGCAATCAGCAGAAATCAATGCCAACTATGATGGTTGGATTGCCGCTGTCAATTATGCGGCTGCCGTCAATAATTTGATTCCGCTGGCAGGCATAAAGGAAGCGTTACAGAACGATCTGCCCGATCTGAAGTAAGGGTGTTCGTTATTCTCCTGGCGCGAAAAGGCAGGTTATTTTTCGCTGGTAATGTCATGCGCGCTGGCACTAAAAAGCCGCCGTAAGAATATCCGGAAAACATGATGAATACTGTCATTGATATTATCTCCCGTAAAGGCGCGGTTAAACAAAGCATTATTGCATCGGGCAACACCTCTTTGGTGGTGTATCAACCCTCGGTGTTACAGATTCATTCTTCTGTCAGCGGAGTGGATCATTATGTTCGCCAGGGCGACGATCTGCTTATCTATATGAAAGACGGGACGGTGATACGTTGTAACGGTTATTTTGCCGTTGCGCCGGCGACAAATGAATATTCGGAGCTGGTCTTTGATGATGGACAGACGTTGACGCATGTCAGCTTTGCCGGCAATGCGGAAGCAGTCGGGTTCTCGCCCGTTACGTTGTCACCTCAATATGACGTCATCAGCTCGATTTCGCCGTTCATCGATGATGCAGCCAGCACGGTCAGCGGCCTTCCCTGGGGCTGGATTGTGGGCGGAACACTGGCGGGGGGAGCGGTCGGTGCGCTACTCGCCAGTGGAGGTGATGGTGGCGACAGTAAAACGGAAGTGGTTACGCCGCCCGGTGAACCACAAAGCGCGACACCTTCGTTTATCACCCTCGATAATACGGGTGATAAACAAGGTTTGTTGGTTACCGGTGAGACCACTGACGACAGTACGCCTTCATTCAGCGGCACCGGGCAGGCCGGGGCAACCATCGCGATACGTGACAGCAGTGGCATTACCATTGCCACGACCACAGTAGGCACAGATGGGCGCTGGTCGGTTACGCTTCCCACCCAGTCAGCGGGCGAGCACACCTGGTCGGTCTCGCAAATTGACGGTAACCAGACGACGTCGGCTGGCACTATCACACTCAATATCGATACCACGCCGGCCATTCTGTCTATCGCCACGACGTCGGGCGATAACGTCCTCAATATTCAGGAACACGCGGCGGGGTTTACGCTGTCCGGGACAACGCAGCATCTGGCCGCAGGCAGCACACTGACGCTGACGCTCAATGACAAAACCTACACCACCGACGTCGGCGCGGACGGCACGTGGCACGTCGCGATCCCTGCGGCGGATGCCCAGGCGCTCGCGCAAGGCAATCAAACGGTCAACATTTCAGGAACCGATGCGGTCGGGAACCGGATTTCTGCCAGTCAAACGCTAACGGTTGATACGCAAGTACCTTCACTCTCCATTGACACCATCGCCCAGGACAATGTCATTAACGCGCTGGAGCATCGCACGTCGTTGACGATAAGCGGTGCAACAACAGCCCAGCCGGGACAAACCGTCACACTCACGTTGAACGGCGTTTCGCATACGGCAGTGGTCAGCAACTCTGGCACCTGGCAACTGTCGATTCCGGCCAGTGAAGTACAGGCGCTCAGCGACGGTCAGTTTACGGTGTCCGCCAGTGTGGCCGATAAAGCCGGAAATGCGACCCAGACGCAGAGTAGCCTGAGCGTCGATAGCCGGGCACCGCAGATAACCATAAATACCGTGGCCGGGGATGACATTCTTAACGGCGCAGAGCAGAGCGTTGCGCAGATCCTTTCCGGACGGGCGAATGGCGCGTCAGCCGGGGATGTGGTGACCGTGAGGATCGGCAATCAGGTTCTGTTAGGTGCCGTCGCGGCGGATGGCAGCTGGAGCATTGGCATGTCGGCCAGTGTAAGCCAGGCATTGGGAACGGGCGCGCATACTCTCACCGTGTCTGTCACTGATGCCGCAGGTAATACGGGAAGCGCCTCGCGCGTGATCACGTTAAGCGGCGCGGCCCCGCAACTCACGGTTGACACGATCAGTCAGGATAATGTCCTGAATGCACAAGAGTCGTCTCGACCATTAACGTTAAGTGGCACCACCAGTTTGCCCGACGGCAGTGTCGTCAATGTGGTGTTGAATAATCATACGTATACCGCCACGGCGAGCGGCAATACCTGGTCACTTCAGGTGCCGGTAAACGATGTACTCAACCTGGCGAACGGAAATTATACCGTGACGGTAAGTGGAACCGACGCCAACGGTAATAGCGGTAGCGGGCAAGGACAACTGCTGGTTGATAAAGTGCTGCCGCAGGTGATTATCAATACCTTCGCGGGCGATAACGTGGTGAATGCCGCCGAAGTCGTCGCCAATCAGACGCTGAGCGGGCGGGTAGTCGGTGCCGCGCAGGGCGATAGGGTCACCCTTGAGCTGGGCGGTAATACCTATACGGCGACCGTTGGCAGTAATCTCACCTGGAGCGTGACCGTTCCGACGGCAGATTTACAGGCGCTGGGTGATGGCGCGTTAACCCTAAATGCCTCCGTGACGAACGGGCACGGCAACACCGGTAACGGTGAACGTGAGATTACCATTAGCGCAACGCTGCCGGGGCTGCGTATCAATACTATTTCTGATGATGACGTTATCAACGCGCTCGAACAGCTTCAGGATTTAGTTATTTCCGGCAGTAGTAGCCATCTATCGACGGGCACCACGGTAACCGTAACGCTTGGCAGTGAAACTTATCAGGGGGTTACCGACAGCAACGGCAACTGGCAGGTGGGGATACCCGCCGCGGATTTACAGGCGCTCACCGCAGGTACGGTCGTCGTTACCGCCAGTGCGACTGATTCGGCAGGTAACCCGGTCTCTATCGATCATAATGTTGTTGTGGATGCGGGGGCCGTGGCGATTGCGATTAATACCGTCTCTGGCGATGACATCATTAATGCCGCAGAAAAAGGCGCGCCACTGACAGTAACGGGCACCACACAGGGCGTCGAGGCGGGGCAAACGGTGGTGGTGAAATTTGCCGGCCAAACTCTGACAGCCACGGTACAGAGCGACGGTTCCTGGAGCCTGAGCATTCCCGTCAGCGTGCTCAGCAACCTGCCAGACGGTGCGGCGCAAATCACGGCGACCGTTACCAATATCAGCGGCAACTCCGGCGACACCTCTCACACCCTCACCATAGATAGCCAGGCACCGGCGTTGAGCATTGATTCTCTTACTGCCGATAATATTATCAACGCCGCTGAAAGCGGGCAGGATTTGCAAATCACCGGCACCACTGACGCTCAGCCGGGACAAACAGTCACCGTTACCCTTAACGGGCAGAGCTGGCAGGGCACCGTGCAGCCAGATGGCACATGGCGTGTGACGGTGCCTGCGGCAAATGTGGATGCACTGGCTGACGGCAACGCCACGGTTACCGCCAGTGTGAACGATGTTGCCGGTAACCCGATCCGCGTTTCACACGTGGCAGTGGTGGATGCCACACCGCCGATGGTGACCATTAATCCGGTGACACCCGACAATATCATCAACACGTCGGAACACACCCAGGCGCAAATCATCAGCGGTACCGTTACTGGCGCGCAGGCTGGGGATATCGTCACCGTTACGTTGAACAATGTGAATTACACCACGGTGGTGGATGCTTCCGGCAACTGGAGTCTGGGCGTTCCGGCTTCGGTCGTGAGCGGACTGGCGGATGGCAGTTATCCGATTAACGTTTCGGTCACCGACCGCGCCGGAAACACGGGGACTCAGGCTCTCAGCATCACGGTCAATACTGCCGCGCCGGTGATTGGCATTAACACCATTGCGGGCGATGATGTCATTAACGCCAGTGAAAAAGGGGCCGATGTACAAATTACCGGCACCAGCGATCAGCCTGCCAGTACGGCAATCACCGTGACGCTGAACGGACACAATTACACCACGACGACCGATGCTTCAGGAAACTGGAGCGTAACGATTCCGGCATCTGCAGTGGCGACTCTCGGCCAGGCCAACTATACCGTGACGGCGGTCGTCACCAGCGCTATTGGTAACAGCACGACCGCCAGCCATCACCTTCAGGTCGACAGCGCGTTGCCCGGCGTGAGCATTAATCCGGTAGCGAGCGACGATGTTATTAACGCTACGGAAGCGGGCAGCGTACAGACTATCAGCGGTCAGGTGACGGGCGCAGCGGTGGGGGATACGGTCACCGTGATGCTTGGCGGCAACACCTACACCACCACCGTGCAGCCTGGTTTAAGCTGGAGCGTGGGCGTCCCGGCAGCGGATATTCAGGCGTTGGGCAATGGCGAGTTAACGGTAAACGCCTCGGTCACCAATGAAAACGGCAACACTGGCAGCGGTACGCGTGATATCACCATTGACGCTAATCTCCCTGGTCTGCGGATCGATACGGTGTCGGGGGATGATGTCATCAATAGCATCGAACACGGTCAGGCACAGGTCATCACGGGCAGCAGCAGCGGGCTGGCGGCAGGCTCAGCGCTGACGGTCGTTATCAATGGCGTGACGTACGGCGCGACGGTACTCGCTGATGGCACCTGGAACGTGGGGGTTCCATCTGCAGATGTGCGCAACTGGCCTGCGGGCACGGTGGATATCACGGTGTCCGGTGCCAGTAGTGCCGGTAACCCGGTCACCATCACCCATCCGGTGACGGTCGATCTCACCCCGACGGCTATCTCTGTCAACACGATCGCCACCGACGATGTGATTAACGCCGCAGAAAAAGGCGTGGATTTAACCCTTTCTGGTACCACCGCTAACGTTGAAGCCGGGCAAACCGTCACTGTGACCTTTGGTGGTAAAAATTACACTGCCAGCGTGGCGGCAAATGGTAGCTGGAGTGTCACCGTGCCCGCCGCCGATTTGGCAGCATTACCGCCGGGTAGTGCCTCAGCGCAGGCCAGCGTCACTAATCTCAACGGCAACAGCGCCTCGGCGACACATAACTACAGTGTGGATAGCAGCGCGCCGACACTCATTATCAATACCGTTACCAGCGACAACATCGTTAACGCCAGTGAAGCCAGTGCGGGGGTAACGGTGAGCGGCAGCACCACCGCCGAAGCCGGGCAGATCGTTACGGTAACGCTGAATAATCCTGCCGCACAGACGTATCAGGCGACGGTTCTGGCTGATGGCACCTGGAGCATCACCATTCCGGCAACAGATCTTGCCGGTCTGGCCGATGGTCGTTATCCCTTGATTGCTACGGTGAATGACAAAGCGGGCAATCCGGCGAGTACCACGCATAATCTGGTGGTGGATCTCACCGTTCCGGTGCTGACTATCAACACCATTGCGGGTGACGACATTCTTAACGCCGTCGAACACGGACAGGCGCTGGTGATAACCGGTTCCAGCACAGGCGGGGAAGCGGGCGATGTGGTTACCGTCACGCTGAATAATAAAGCTTACACCACCACGCTGGATGCCTCCGGCAACTGGAGCGTCGGTGTCCCGGCCGCGGATGTCACCGCGCTGGGCAGCGGCCCACAAACCGTTACCGCCACGGTGACTGATGCGGCAGGCAACAGCGATGATGACAGTCGCACGGTCACCGTGAACCTCACCGGGCCGACCATTGGCATTAACACGCTTGCCACCGATGACGTGATTAACGCCGCGGAAAAAGGGGCGGATCTGCAAATCTCCGGCACCAGCAACCAGCCTGCGGGTACTACGGTTACGGTAACGCTGAACGGGCAAAATTATACTGCCACGACGGACGCTGCAGGTAACTGGAGCACCACGGTGCCCGCTTCCGCAGTGGGTGCGCTGGGTGAAGCCAGCTACACGGTGACGGCGAATGTCACCGACAGCGCGGGCAACAGTCATTCCACAAGCCACACTGTGCAGGTCAACACCGCGCTGCCTGGGGTCACCATTAATCCGGTAGCGACCGACGATATTATTAACGCTGCCGAAGCAGGCAGCGCACAGACCATCAGCGGCCAGGTAACGGGCGCAGCGGCGGGCGATACCGTCACGGTGACGCTTGGCGGCAATACCTACACCACTACCGTGCAGGCTAACTTAAGCTGGAGCGTTAGCGTCCCGGCGGCGGATATTCAGGCTATCGGCAATGGCGATATTAGTGTTAACGCGTCGGTGACCAACGGCGTGGGCAATACCGGCAGCGGTACGCGGGATGTGACTATCGACGCCAATCTGCCCGGTCTGCGTGTCGATACCGTGGCGGGCGATGACGTGGTCAACAGCATCGAACACGGTCAGGCGCTGGTGATAACCGGTAGCAGCAGTGGGCTGGCGCCCGGCGCGGTGCTGACGGTGGTGATTAATACGGTTACTTACGCTGCGACAGTATTCGCCGATGGCACATGGAGTGTCGGCATTCCGGTGGCAGACATGGGCAACTGGCCTGCGGGGACGGTGGATATCACGGTTTCGGGCACCAGTAGCGCCGGAAACCCGGTCTCTATCACCCATCCGGTCACCGTCGATCTGGCGGCGGTGGCGATCTCCATTAACGCCGTTTCCGGCGACGATGTGATTAATGCCGCTGAAAAAGGGGCAGATTTAACCCTTTCCGGCAGCACTTCCGGCGTGGAGTCGGGGCAGACGGTCACCGTCACCTTTGGCGGGAAAACGTATACTGCCACCGTAGCGGGCGATGGCAGTTGGGCAACCACCGTACCTGCCGCCGATCTCAGCGCGTTACGCGACGGCGACGCCACCGTACAGGCCAGCGTCAGCAATATTAACGGCAACACGGCTTCGGCAACGCACGTTTACAGCGTCGATGCCACGGCGCCAACGCTTGCCATCAATACCCTCGCCACTGACGATATTCTTAACGCCGCCGAGGCGGGCAATCCGTTAACTATCAACGGCACCAGTACCGCCGAAGCGGGGCAGACGGTGACCGTTACCCTTAATGGCGTTACTTATACTGGCGCCATCCAGGCGGATGGCAGTTGGAGCGTCAGCGTGCCGACGGCGGATCTCAGCAATCTGACCGCCAGCCAGTACACGGTCAGCGCCTCAGTCAGCGATAAAGCGGGTAACCCGGCGACCGCCACCCATGGACTGGCGGTGGATCTCACCGTGCCTGTGCTCACCATCAACACCGTCTCCGGCGATGACATTATTAACGCCATCGAACACGGGCAGGCGCTGGTGATTTCCGGTTCCAGCACCGGCGGGGAAGCGGGCGATGTGGTTACCGTCACGCTAAACAGCAAAAGCTACACCACGACGCTGGATGCTTCCGGCAACTGGAGCGTTGGTGTTCCGGCGGCGGACGTCACCGCACTGGGCAGCGGTGCGCAAACCATCACCGCCACTATCACCGACGCGGCAGGCAACAGCGATGATGACAGTCGCACGGTTACCGTTAACCTCACCGCGCCGACCATTGGCATCAACCCCATCGCCACCGATGACGTGATTAACGCCACGGAAAAAGGCACAGACCTGCAAATTTCCGGCACCAGCAACCAGCCTGCGGGTACCACGGTTACGGTGATGCTGAACGGGCAAAATTACACCGCTACCGCAGATAGCAACGGTAACTGGAGCGCCACGGTGCCAGCGTCAGCGGTCAGTGCGCTGGGTGAGGCGAACTACACGGTAACCGCGAATGTCACCGACACGGCAGGCAACAGTAACTCTGCCAGCCATAACGTAGTGGTTAACAGCGCCTTACCCGCCGTCACCATTAATCCGGTGGCGACCGATGACATCATTAACGCCGCCGAAGCAGGCAATGTGCAAACCATCAGCGGCCAGGTTACAGGTGCAGCGGCGGGCGATACCGTCACGGTAACGCTTGGTGGAAACACCTACACCACCACCGTACAGGCTAATTTAAACTGGAGTGTGGACGTTCCGGTGGCGGATATCCAGGCCATTGGCAATGGCGATCTTATCGTTAACGCTTCGGTGACCAACAGTGTTGGCAATACCGGCAGCGGTACGCGGGATATAACTATCGACGCCAATCTGCCGGGTCTGCGCGTCGATACCGTTGCAGGGGATGATGTGCTCAACCGCATTGAGCACAGCCAGGCGCTGGTCATTACCGGCAGCAGCACCGGACTGACGGCAGGAACCGCATTAACGGTAGTTATCAACAATGTCACTTATGGCGCTACGGTGTTATCCGATGGTAGCTGGAACGTGGGCGTTCCGGCGGCAGACGTCAGCAACTGGCCGGCGGGCGCGGTCGATATTACCGTAAGCGGAACCAACAGCGCTGGCACGACATCAAGCATTACTCATCCGATCACGGTGGATCTGGCGTCGGTCGCAATAACCATTAACACCCTTTCCAGCGATGATGTGATTAATGCGGTGGAAAAGGGCGAAACGCTGGTCTTAAGTGGCAATACCGCCGGAGTGGAGACCGGGCAAACGGTGACGGTCACCTTTGGCGGCAAAAAGTACACCACCACGGTTGAAGCCAACGGAAGCTGGACGGTGAACGTGCCCTCCGCCGATCTCGCTTCGCTTCCTGAGGGTGCAGGGAACGTGCAGGCCAGTGTCAGCAATATTAACGGCAACATAGCCCAGACCGACCGCGCCTACAGCGTCGATGCCACCGCGCCGCTTGTTACCATCAATACCATTGCCGGCGACGATCTTCTCAACGTAACGGAGGCGGGCGCGGGGATCGCTATCAGTGGCACCACCACAGCCCAGGCCGGGCAGACGCTGACCGTTACGCTGAATAACAATACTTACCAGACTACCGTCCAGAGCGATGGCACCTGGAGCGTGAATGTTCCTGCTACGGATTTAAGCGGTTTAACCGCCAGCAGTTATATCGTCACCGCGACGGTGAGCGATAAAGCGGGTAACCCGGCAAGCGCCGACCACGCGTTGGCGGTGGACGTGACTGCGCCGGATATCGCCATAAACATTGTGGCGGTTGATGACATCATCAATGCCATCGAACACGGTCAGGCACTGGTGATCACCGGCACCAGCACGGGAGCGGCGGCGGGCGATGTGGTCACCGTCACGCTCAACGGCAAAGACTACACCACCACGCTTGACGCTTCCGGCAACTGGAGCGTGGGGATCCCGGCGGCGGATGTGACGGCGCTGGCAACCGGCAGCCAGAGCATTACCGCCAGTCTGAGCGATCGCGCGGGTAACAGCGATAGCACGACCCACAATGTGACCGTTGATCTTAGCGGCCCGACGCTGACCATCAATACTGTCTCTGACGATGACATTATTAATAGTGTTGAGAAAACCCAGGATCTGACCATCAGCGGTGGCTCCAGCGGTCTGGCGACTGGTAGCACGGTCACCGTGATGCTGAATGGCCTGGCCTACAGCGCCAGCACTGATGGTTCCGGTAACTGGAGCGTTACCGTGCCTGCTTCGGCGGTGGGCGCGCTGGGAGAAGCTATCTACGCCATTAGCGCCAGCGCCACCGACAGCGCGGGCAACAGCGGCGCAGCCAGCCATACGGTGAATGTCGAATCGCTCCTGCCTGGGGTGATCATGAATACCGTGGCAGGCGATGACATCATCAACGCCGCTGAAAGTGGGATTAATCAGACCATCAGCGGCCAGGTAACGGGAACGGCAGAGGCCGGGAACACGGTGACGGTTACCCTTGGTGGCAACCAATACACCACTACCGTGCAACCAGATTTACGCTGGAGTGTCAGCGTGCCGGCGGCAGATTTGCAGGCTTTGGGTAACGGTGAGTTGACCATCAGCGCCTCGGTGACCAACACCACAGGCAACACCGGCACCGCCACCCGCGACATCGTGATAGACGCTAACCTGCCAGGTCTGCGGGTCGATACCGTGGCAGGCGATGATGTGATTAACAGTATTGAGCACGCTCAGGCGCTGGTGGTAACCGGCAGCAGTAGCGGGCTGGCGGCGGGAACGCCACTAACCGTGGAAATCAACAGCGTCACATACGGTGCGACGGTATTAGCTGACGGCACCTGGAGTGTCGGCATTCCGGCGGGAGATGTCAGCAACTGGCCTGCGGGTACGGTCGACATTGCCGTTTCGGGCACCAACACCGCCGGAACGACAACCAGTATTACTCATCCGATCACGGTCGATCTGGCTACCGTGGCGATTACCATCAACACACTCTCCACTGATGATGTCATTAACGCCGCCGAAAAAGGCAGCGATTTGCCGCTTTCCGGCACCACCTCTGGTGTTGAAGCGGGGCAGACCATCACCGTTATCTTCGGCGGTAAAAGCTATACCACGACTGTCGCCACAGACAACAGCTGGGGGCTAACGGTTCCGGCTGCGGATCTGACTGCATTGCCTGACGGTGCGGCAAACGTACAAGCCAGCGTGACGAACGTGGCGGGGAATAGCGCGCAGGTAACTCATGTTTACAGCGTTGACGCCATTGCGCCGTCCATCACGATTAACACCCTCGCCACGGACGATGTCCTTAACGCCGCTGAAGCGGGTTCGGCGCTGACCATCAGCGGCACCAGCACGGCAGAAGCCGGGCAGACGGTGACCGTGACGCTAAACGGCGTCAATTACAGCGGCAACGTGCAGACAGACGGAAGCTGGAGCGTCAACGTTCCAACTGGCGATTTAGCCAACCTCACCGCCAGCTCGTATACCGTCAGCGCTGCGGTCAGCGACAAAGCCGGTAATCCGGCTTCGGCAACGCATAATCTGATGGTAGATCTTGCCGCTCCGGTCGTTACCATCAACACGGTGGCAGGCGATGACGTGATTAACGCCACGGAACACGGACAGGCGCAGATTATCAGCGGCTCGGCAACGGGGGCGACGACCGGTAACACCGTTTCCGTTACCATTGGCACGACCACGTATACCACCGTGCTGGACGCCAACGGCAACTGGAGCATCGGCGTGCCTGCCAGCGTGATTTCCGCACTGGCGCAGGGCGATGTGACCATTACCGCCACGGTTACCGACTCTGCAGGTAACAGCGACACAGCCTCGCACACTGTCAATGTGGCGCTTGATGCACCGGTACTCGGCATTAACACCATCGCCATCGACGATATTATCAACGCCACGGAGAAAGGCGCAGATCTGGCGATTACCGGCACCAGCGACCAGCCTGCAGGTACAGCGATTACCGTCACGCTCAACGGGCAAAATTATACCGCCACCGCCGATGCGTCCGGTAACTGGAACGTGACCGTTCCGGCGTCTGCGGTTGGTTCGCTTGGTGAAGCGACTTATACCCTGACGGCCTCCGCCACTGACGGCGATGGCAACAGGGGTTCCGCCAGCCATAACGTGCAGGTGAATACCGCGCTGCCGGGTGTCACCATTAACGTGGTGGCAACGGACGATATTATTAACGCTGCGGAAGCGGGTGCGGGCCAGACTCTCAGCGGGCAGGTGACGGGCGCGGCGGCAGGCGACACGGTAACCGTCACCCTCGGCGGGGCGAATTACACCGCCACGGTGCAGGCGAATTTAAGCTGGAGCGTCGACGTTCCGGCCTCGGCGCTACAGGCGCTGGGCAACGGCGAGCTGACAATTTCAGCTTCAGTGACCAACAGCGTAGGTAATACGGGTATGGGCACCCGCGAAATCACCCTGGACGCGAATCTCCCCGGTCTGCGGGTCGACACCGTGGCGGGCGATGATGTGGTCAATATTATCGAGCACGGTCAGGCGCTGGTGATTACCGGCAGCAGTACCGATCTGGCCGCGGGCAGCAACGTCACGCTGACCATTAACGGGCAAACCTATGTTGCGGCGGTACTGGCGGATGGCACCTGGAGCGCCGGCGTTCCTGCGGCCGATGTCAGCGCCTGGCCTGCAGGGACGGTCACCCTTACAGCCAGCGGCAACACCACCGCCGGAAATCCGGTCAGCGTCACGCATCCGGTGACTGTTGATCTCACGGCGATTGCCGTCAGCATCAACGCCATTACCGCCGATGATGTGATTAACGCTGCCGAAAAAGGCGCAGCGTTAACGCTCTCCGGTAGCACTTCCGGCGTGGAGGCTGGGCAAACGGTCACCGTCAACTTTGGCGGCAAAACCTACAGCGCCACGGTGGCGGCGAATGGTTCGTGGAGCACCACGGTGCCGGCGGCGGATATGGCAGCACTGCGTGATGGTGATGCCAGCGCACAGGCCAGCGTCAGCAACATTAACGGTAACAACGCTACTACCACCCATGCTTACAGCGTCGATGCCACCGCACCAACGATCACCATTAATACCCTTGCCAGTGACGATATTCTTAACGCCACGGAAGCCGGATTTGCGCTGACCATCACCGGCAGCAGCACGGCGGAAGCGGGGCAAACCGTCACCGTTACCCTCAATGGCACAAACTATACCGGCACGGTACAAACGGACGGGAGCTGGAGCGTCAGCGTACCGTCAGCCGACGTAAGCGCGCTGACCGCCAGCAACTACACCGTCAGCGCAGCGGTGAGCGATAAAGCCGGAAACCCGGCCACGGTTGACCACAATCTAACGGTGGATACTTCCGTTCCGGTCGTCACTATCAACACGGTGGCGGGCGATGATGTGATCAACGCGGTGGAACATACCCAGGCGCAGATCATCAGCGGTTCCGCCACCGGTGCGACGACCGGAAGCACCGTCACGGTCACCCTTGGCAGCAATACCTACACCACCGTGCTGGATGCCAGCGGTAACTGGAGCGTCGGCGTACCGGCGAACGTCGTCTCGGCACTGGCGAACGGTACGGTCACTCTCACCGCCAGCGTAACCGATGCCGGTGGTAACAGCGGCAGTACCACGCATCAGGTAACGGTCAATACCGGGCTGCCTTCAATTACCTTTAACGCCATCAGCGGCGATAATGTGCTGAACGCCGATGAAAAAGGCCAGCCGTTGACCATCAGCGGCGGCAGTACGGGGCTGGCGACCGGCACGCAGGTCACCGTCACGCTGAACGGTCTTAACTACAGCGCCACTACCGACGCCTCTGGCAACTGGACGTTAACCGTCCCGGTTAACGATCTGAACGCATTAGGCCAGGCTAACTATACTGTCAGCGCCAGCGCCACCAGTACTGTGGGCAATAGCGCGAGCAGTCAGGCACGCCTCCTGGTCGATAGCGGCCTGCCGGGCGTCACCATCAACACCGTGGCAGGCGACGATATTATCAACGCCGCCGAAGCGGGAGCCGATCAAACACTCAGCGGGGCGGTTACGCGCGCCGCCGCAGGCGATACGGTCACCGTGACGCTGGGCGCTAACAGCTACACAGCGCAAGTTCAACCCGATTTAAGCTGGAGCGTTACCGTTCCGGCAGCCGATTTGCAGGCGTTAGGCAATGGCGATTTGACCATTAACGCCTCAGTGACGAACGCTAATGGCAACACCGGCAGCGGTACGCGAGAGATCATCATTGATGCCAACCTGCCAGGTCTGCGGGTGGATACGGTGGCAGGCGATGATATTGTCAATAGCATCGAGCACGGGCAGGCGCTGGTCATTACCGGAGGAAGCAGTGGCCTGAATGCAGGTGCCGTGCTGACGGTCACCATCAACAATGTGGATTATTCCGCCACAGTACAGGCGGACGGAAGCTGGAGCGTCGGCATCCCGGCGGCGAACGTCAGCGCCTGGCCTGCGGGAGCGTTAAGCGTTGAAGTGGCAGGGCAAAGCAGCGCCGGAAATCCGGTGAGCATCAGCCATCCATTCACCATCGATTTGACGACGGTGGCGATCGGCATCAACACCGTTGCCAGCGATGATGTGATTAATGCCGCTGAAAAAGGTGTCGATCTGACCCTTTCCGGCAGCACCAGCGGGATTGAAGCCGGGCAAAACGTTACCGTTACCTTTGGTGGCAAAACCTATACTGCAAGCGTCGCCGCCAACGGTAGCTGGAGCTTGAACGTTCCGGCAGCGGATCTCGCAAGCCTGCCGGACGGTGCCGCGAGCGTCCAGGCCAGCGTCAGCAGCGCAAGCGGCAATAACGCCTCGGCAACCCATGCGTACAGGGTCGATGCCAGCGCGCCAACGCTCATCATTAATACCCTTGCCAGCGACGATATTCTTAACGCGACGGAGGCGGGAAGCCCACTCACCATCAGCGGCACCAGCACCGCCGAAGCCGGGCAGACGGTCACTGTTACCCTGAACGGCGCAACCTATACCGGCAATGTGCAGGCGGATGGTAGCTGGAACGTTAGCGTACCCACGTCAGCACTCGGTGCACTAACGGCGAGCCAGTACACCGTCAGCGCCACGGTCAATGACAAAGCGGGCAACGGCGGCAGCGCCAGCCATAATCTGTCGGTAGATACCACCGCGCCGGTTCTCACCATCAACACCGTGGCGGCCGATGACATCATCAACGACGCCGAACACGTGCAGGCGCTGGTGATTTCCGGCACCAGTACCGGCGGGGAAGCGGGCAACGTGGTGAGCGTTGTGCTCAACGGCAAAACGTACACCACAACGCTTGATGCCGCCGGCAACTGGAGCGTGGGTGTACCGCCAGCAGATGTGGCTGCGCTCGGTAGCGGTGCGCAGAGCATCACCGCCAGCGTCAGCGATCGGGCAGGCAACAGCGACGACGCCAGTCGCACGGTGACCGTTAGCCTCACCGCGCCGGTGATTGGCATCAACACCCTCGCGGGCGATGACGTGATCAACGCGGTGGAAAAAGGATCGGATCTGATGCTTTCCGGCACCAGCGATCAACCCGCGGGAACGGCAGTAACCGTCACGTTGAACGGACAACACTACAGCGCCACGACGGATGGCTCCGGCAACTGGAGCGTCACCGTTCCCGCCTCTGCGGTTAGCGCGCTGGGCGAAGCCACTTACAGCGTGACGGCGAGCGTTACCAATGCTCAGGGCAACAGCAGCACCGCCAACCATAACGTGCAGGTGAATACCGCGCTGCCGGGCGTGACCATTAATACGGTGGCGACGGACGATATTATCAACGCTGCCGAAGCGGGCAGCGCGCAAACCGTCAGCGGCCAGGTAACCGGTGCGGCGGCTGGCAGTACCGTTACCCTTGAACTGGGCGGTAAAACTTACACTGCTACCGTACAGCCAGATTTAAGCTGGAGCGTCAGCGTTCCGGCCACCGACTGGCAGGCGCTGGGTAACGGTGAGCTCACCGTTAACGCTTCGGTGACGAACGCCGTGGGCAACACCGGCAGCGGGACTCGCGATATCACCATAGACGCCAGCCTGCCGGGCCTGCGCGTGGATACTGTCGCAGGCGATAATGTGGTCAATATTATCGAACATGGTCAGGCACAGGTGATCACCGGCAGCAGCGCTGGCTTTGCGGCTGGCACGGCGTTGACGGTGGTGATAAACAACCAAACGTATGCCGCAACAGTGCTGGCGAACGGCACCTGGAGCGTCGGCATTCCGGCAGCAGATGTCAGTAACTGGCCCGCGGGTACGGTGGATATGACGGTAAGCGGCGCTAACACTGCCGGAACCCAGACCAGTATTACGCATCCGGTGACCGTCGATCTCACTGCTGTCGCCATCAGTATTAACGCCATCACCGCCGATGATGTGATTAACGCCGCCGAAAAAGGCGCGGCGTTAACGCTCTCCGGCAGCACGTCCGCCGTCGAAGCGGGGCAAACCGTTACCCTTACCTTTGGCGGCAAAACCTACAGCGCCACGGTGGCGGCAAACGGTAGCTGGAGCGCCACCGTTCCTTCCGCGGATATGGCGGCTCTGCGTGACGGTGATGCCAGCGCCCAGGTGCGGGTGACTAACGTCAATGGCAACAGCGCCACGGCAACTCATGAATACAGCGTTGATGCCAGCGCGCCGACCGTTACCATTAACACGATTGCCAGCGATAACATTATCAATGCCAGCGAAGCGGCGGCAGGCGTGACGGTGTCCGGCACCAGCACCGCGGAAACGGGACAAACGCTCACCATCACGTTAAACGGCAGTCACTACCAGACCACGGTACAGGCGGACGGGAGCTGGAATTTAACGCTGCCTGCCGGCGACTTAACCACGCTTGCCAACAACAGTTACACCTTGACCGCCACAGTCAGCGATCTGGCCGGTAACCCCGGCAGCGCCAGCAAAGGTATGATTGTCGATACTACCGCGCCGGTGATTAGTTTTAATACCGTGGCGGGCGATGATGTGATTAACAATGTCGAACACACTCAGGCGCAGATCATCAGCGGCACCGCCACGGGCGCGGTAGCGGGTGACCGCCTGGTGGTGACCCTCGACGGACAGCAATATGTCACCAGCACCGATGCCAGCGGCAACTGGAGCATTGGTGTCCCGGCCAGCGTGATTTCCGGGCTTGCTGATGGCACGGTGACCATCAGCGCCACCATCACCGACAGCGCGGGCAACAGCAGTACCCAGACGCACAACGTGCAGGTCAATACGGCAGCGGTGTCGCTTTCGGTCAGTACCATCAGCGGCGATAACTTCATTAACGCCGCTGAAGCAGGCAGCGCGCTGACTCTTAGCGGCACGGGCACCCACTTTGCTGTAGGGACTATAGTGACAGTGTCACTTAATGGCAAAGGCTACAGCGCCACGATCCAAAGTAACGGGAGCTGGAGCGTGAACGTGCCTGCGACAGATGTCGCCGCGCTCAGTGATGGCATCAGTTACACGGTCAGCGCCTCCGAGCAGGACAGCGCCGGAAACAGCGCTACGGCCTCGCGCAGCGTGGCGGTAGACCTCACCGCGCCGGTTATCAGTATTAACACCGTTTCGACGGATGACCGACTCAATGCCGCAGAACAGCAGCAGCCGCTCACGCTTAACGGCGCGACCAGTGCGGAAGTCGGACAAACGGTCACCGTCACCTTTGGCGGCAAAACGTACACCGCCACGGTGGCGGTTAATGGCACCTGGGCGCTGAATGTTCCCGCAGCGGATCTGGCAACGCTTGGGCAGGGCGCGCAGACCCTTACCGCCAGCGTCAATGACCGTGCGGGCAATCCCGCTCAGGCCACGCATGTCCTGACCGTCGATACCGCGGCGCCGACGGTGACCTTCGCCACGGTGGCGGGCGACGATATTATTAACAACGCTGAACAGCTTGCCGGGCAGACCATCAGCGGCACCACCACCGCCGAAGTGGGTCAGACGGTGACCGTCTCCTTTAATGGGCAAAGCTGGAGCGCAACGGTTGGCAGCGGCGGAAACTGGTCGGTATTTATTCCGGCGCAGCAGTTTGCCGGATTAAGCGACGGTAGCTACACCATCAGCGCGACAGTGACCGATCAGGCCGGAAATCCGGGCAGCGCCAGCCGTGGCGTTACCCTCAACGGCGACGTACCCACCGTCACCATCAACACCTTTGCGGGCGATGATGTGGTGAGTGCGGCGGAACATGGCTCGGCGCTTATCATCAGCGGCACCACAACCGCGCCGGTTGGGCAGACGCTGACTCTGACCTTAAACGGCAAAACCTACACCACCACGGTGCAGACCGGGGGGAGCTGGAGTTATACCCTTGGCAGCGCCGATGTCACTGCGCTGGCGGACGGCAACGCCTATGTGATTAACGCTTCGGTCACTAACGCCATTGGCAACACCGGCAGCCGCGATCACACCATCACCGTCGATCTCAGCGCCCCGGTGATGGGGATTAATATTGATTCCCTGCAAGCCGACACCGGGCTTAGCGCCAGCGACTTTATCACCAGCGTCAGCCCGGTGGTGGTCAACGGCTCGCTGACCGCCGCGCTTGCCAGTAACGAGACGGCGCAAATCAGCATCGACGGCGGCACAACCTGGAGTACGCTCACCGTCACCGGCACCACCTGGCGCTATAACGACAGCCGCACGCTTACCGATGGCAACTATGTCTATCAGGTACGAGTCATTGATGCGGCGGGCAACGTCGGCGCGACCGACAGCCAGAACGTGGTGATCGACACCACAGCGCCCGATCCGGCGGTGAAAACTATCGCTGTCACTGCTATCACGACCGACACGGGGCTTATCACTAACGATTTTGTCACCAGTGATACCACGCTTGCGGTAAGCGGTACGCTGGGCGCGACGCTCTCTGCCGGTGAGTTTGCGCAAATCAGCATTGATGGCGGTACCACCTGGCAGAATCTGTCAGTAAACGGCTCAACCTGGACCTATCTTGATGGACGCACGCTGACCGATGGTAACTACAACTATCAGGTACGCGTTATCGACACCGCCGGAAATATCGGTGCGACAGCCAGCCAGATTGTCACCGTCGATACTACCGCACCGCTGGCGAGCAAAACCATCGCCATTGCGGGCATCAGCGATGACACCGGCTTAAGCAGCAGCGATTTTGTTACTCGTGACACGACGCTTACCGTGCGCGGTACGCTTGGCGCAACACTGGCGGCAGATGAACGGGCGCAAATCAGCCTCGACGGCGGCGTCACCTGGAGCACCTTAACCGTTATCGGCACCACCTGGAGCTATACCGATGGTCGTACACTGACCGATGGTATCTGGAACTACACGGTGCGGGTGGTGGATCTGGCGGGGAACGTTGGGCAGACCGCGACGCAAAATGTGGTAGTCGACACCACCAGCCCGGAAGCGGCGAAAAGCATCACGATTACCGGCATTACCGATGACACCGGCGCGATCAACAGCGACTTTATTACCAGCGATACCACGCTTACGGTGCGCGGTGTACTGGGGGCGGCGCTTGGCGCTAATGAGTTCGCGCAAATCAGTACCGACAACGGCGTGAACTGGGTGAACGTGACGCTGGCGGCAGACGGACTGAACTGGACTTACGTTGACGGGCGCACACTCACCAACGGCACCACCACCTGGCAGGTGCGGGTCATTGACCTGGCGGGTAATGTTGGCGCAACGGGCAGTCAGACGGCGCAAATCGACACCGTTAACCCGGCGCAGGTGTTAACCATTGCCAGCATCAGTACCGACACGGGCAGTTCAGCCACCGACTTTATTACCAGCGATACCACGCTCACGCTAACCGGCTCACTGGGTGCGGGCCTTGCCAGCGGCGAAGTGGCGCAGATTAGCCTCGACGGCGGCGCGACATGGGCCACTGTCACCACCAACGGTACGCAGTGGAGTTACACCGACAGCCGCACGTTATCCGATGGCAGCTACGTTTATCAGGTGCGGGTGTTGGATCTGGCAGGGAACACGGGCCCGGTAGTGTCGAAAACGGTAGTGGTCGATACCCTTAACCCGACCGCCACGCCAACCATTGTGTCGTATACCGATGATGTCGGGCAGCGTCAGGGGACGTTAAGCAGTTCACTGACTACCGACGACACCACACCGCTGCTGAACGGTGTCCTCTCCGCACCGCTTGCCAGCGGTGAAGTGGTCTATCTCTACCGTAACGGCCTGCTGTTAGGTGCGGTCACCATGGTCGGTGCGCTGAACTGGACATACAGCGACAGTGGCCTGCTGAGCGGTGCCTACACCTATAGCGCACGGGTGGTGGATCTGGCAGGGAATATCACCGCCTCCAGTGATTTTGTTCTGACGGTCGATACGTCTATTCCGACCACGTTGGCGCAAGTGACCAGCCAGACCACGCGCGATACAACGCCTATCGTCAGTGGTGTTGTCACTGCAGAGCTAACCAGCGGCCAGTATGTCGAAGTCATCATTAACGGCAAAACCTACACCTCGCAGCCGGGAGGCGCGGTGGTGGTTGATCCGGCCCACAACACCTGGTATGTGCAGTTGCCGGACAGCGATACGTTGGCCGTCTCTTCTACCGCATATAACGTTACCGCGCAGGTTAAAAGTTCGGCAGGGAATGGCAATAATGCCAATATCAGCAGCGGCACCGTTACGGTTAACGCCGCGATTGATTACACGCCAGCCTGGACTACGACAAATAAAACAACCGCCCTGGGGTTGACCTACGGCCTGGATACGCACGGGATGTGGACGGTGCTGGCAAACCAGCAGGTGATGCAATCAACCGATCCTCTCACCTGGTCGAAAACCCCGCTGACGCTTTATCTGAGCAGCAATGATTATGCCAACAGCGCTATCGCCGATTACAACCGCAACGGCACCGGGGATCTGTATATAAGCCGTAATGACTACGGGAGCAGCTATATCAACGGTTTTACGAATAACGGCGATGGCACGTTTGCCAGCGCTGTTCAGGTGGATACGGCGGCGCTGGTCTGGTATGGCTCTATTGTGGCCTTTGATAAAGAAGGCGATGGCTATCTTGATTTCTGGGTCGGTGATGCCGGTGGGCCAGATTCTAAGACCTTTATTTCTAACAATGCTGGCGTACTGACCGCGAACTCTACTACCACGAATAGTGGTGGCAATGCGACGGTCGGCGGAGCGGTAACCGCCTATTTTTCGCTCATTGAGGGTTCCGGTGTCGATCTCAATAACGACGGTAGCATCGATCTTGCGCAGCATACATACAACCTGAATAACTACTACACCCTTTCGACGCTGATTAACCAGGGGAATGGCAGTTTCGTCTGGGGTCAAAATACCATTAATACTTTCCTCAGCGGCGCGGGCAGTGCTGCCACCAGTAATACGGTTTCCATGACCTGGGCTGATTTCAACAGCGATGGATTTATGGATCTCTATTTACCGGCCAGTCAGGGGCGGAGTACTTACGGATCGTTGCTGATAAATAACGGCAGCGGTGTTTTAGGCAGCCCGGTGGCCGTTGGCGCAACAGCGACAACCTATACCAGCCAGTTCAGCGTGGCGCTGGACTGGAATCACGACGGATTGATGGATATCGCCCGTATCGCCCAAACCGGACAGTCATATCTTTATACTAACGTCAGCAACGCCAGCAATTGGACACAGTCAGCCATCGGCGCCAGCCAGAGTGGTACCACCAGCGGCGTGGCGGCGATGGACTATGACTGGGACGGCGCGGTGGATGTGCTGGTGACCAAACAGTCGGGCAGCGTGTTCCTGATTCGTAACACCAACACGGTGAGCGCCGGCACGTCACTGCACCTGCGTATTACCGATCCCAACGGCATTAACGTCTATTACGGTAACACCGTAAAACTGTACAACGCGGCGGGCGTGCTGGTTGCCACGCAAATCATTAACCCGCAGTCAGGTGTGGGGGTTAACGACACCTCGGCGTTAGTCAATTTCTACGGACTGAACGCCGGAGAAACCTACAACGCGGTGTTGATTAAATCCACCGGTGCCACCGCCAGTAATATTGACCAGACGGTCAACACCACCTGGGGCGGCTTACAGGCCTCCGCTGCCACTCACGCTTACGACCTTAGCGCCGAAGCGGGTACGGCGAGCAACAATGGCAAGTTTGTCGGTACCGGTTATAACGATACCTTCTTCGCCACCGCAGGCTCCGATACTTACGACGGTTCAGGCGGCTGGGTGTACAACTCAGGCACCGGTACCTGGCTTGCAAACGGTGGCATGGACGTGGTCGATTTCCGACTCTCCACGGTAGGCGTTACCGCAAATTTAAGCAGCACCGCCGCGCAGGCGACCGGTTTTAATACCTCGACCTTTACCAATATCGAAGGTATTTCCGGCTCGAACTTTAACGACACCCTGACCGGCAGCACGGGCGATAACCAGCTAGAGGGCCGTGGCGGCAACGACACGCTCAACATCGGCAACGGGGGGCACGACACGTTGCTCTATAAACTGCTCAACGCCAGTGACGCCACCGGCGGCAACGGTACGGACGTGGTCAATGGCTTTACGGTGGGGACGTGGGAAGGCACCCCAGACACCGATCGCATTGATATTCGCGAGCTGCTGCAGGGCAGTGGCTACACCGGCAATGGCAAAGCCAGCTACGTTAACGGTGTGGCGACGCTGGATGCGCAAGCCGGAAACATTACTGATTTTGTCAAAGTGACCCAGAGCGGCAGCGACACTATCGTGCAGATTGATCGCGATGGTTCGGGCGGCGGCTTTGCGACAACTACCGTGGTCACGCTGACGGGCGTGCATACCGATCTTGCCACGTTGCTGGCGAATCATCAGCTGATGGTGGTGTAGACAATGAAAAAAAATGCCCAGTCCGTGGAAGCCTGGCTGGAGGCGATGATCGCCGTCGCGCGTTATTACCGTCTCGATTTCTCCCAGGAAAATGTGCGCGCAACCGTCAACTGGGAGCGCGACAGCAAGCGGGAAGAGTTATTGACGGATATGGCGCGCCAGCTGGGTATGGGGCTGCGGTTGGTGGCGTTCTCCGCTGACTCGCTCAACCCCTGGCGGCTGCCGTTGATTGCGGTATTTGATAATCAGCAGATTGGGGTGATTACCCGCCGGGATAACCACGACAATATCAGCATTCAGTTCAGCGGTGATGGCGGGCTGGAAACCACGCTGAAGGTTGCGGATGTTGAAGAGAAAATCGTTGAACTGGCACTGCTGCGTCCGCTTAGCGCTATTCCTGACGCGCGGGTAGATGATTACATTCGCCCCTATCAGGCGAACTGGTTCTGGAGCCTTTCGCTGAAAGACTGGCGGCGCTACGGCGATATTATGCTGGCCTCGCTGGTAGCGAACGTGCTGGCGCTGGCGGCGATGATTTTCTCAATGCAGGTTTACGATCGCGTGGTGCCTGCGCAGTCATACCCGACGCTGTGGGTGCTGTTTGCCGGGGTGATGATGGCGATTTTGTTTGAGTTCTGTATGCGCATGGTGCGCACGCACCTTTCGGATATGATTGGCAAACGGGCGGATTTACGAATTTCAGATCGCGTTTTTGGCCACGCCTTACGGCTTAAAAATAATGTGCGTTCGAAATCCACCGGATCGTTTATCTCGCAGATCCGCGAACTGGAATCGGTGCGAGAACTCATCACCTCGACCACCATTGGCGCGGTAGCGGATCTGCCGTTCTTCCTGCTGTTTGTCTTTATTTTATGGTTGATTGGCGGCTGGCTGGTGCTGGTTGTTTTGCTGGCGCTGCCTTTGCTGGTGATCCCTGGTCTGCTGTTACAGCGCCCGCTGGCGCGGCTGGCGAATGAAGGGATGCGTGAGTCTGCGGTGCGCAACGCAACGCTTGTAGAAGCCGTACAGTCTATTGAAGATATTAAACTGCTGCGCGCCGAGCAGCGTTTCCAGAATCAGTGGAATCACACCAACGATGTGGCGTCGTCTATCAGCATGAGGCAACGCTTTCTTACCGGTCTGCTGCTGACCTGGACGCAGGAAGTACAATCCATCGTCTACGTGGTGGTGCTGCTGGTAGGCTGTTTTATGGTGATGAGCGGCGACATGACCACCGGTGCACTGGTCGGTACGACCATTCTGGCTTCGCGCACTATTGCGCCACTGTCACAGATTTCCGGCGTACTCTCGCGCTGGCAGCAGGCAAAAGTGGCACGTAATGGCCTCGACGAACTCATGAAGCGTCCGGTGGATCAGCCGGAGCATGGCAAACTGGTGCATAAAGCGGTGCTGAACGGTCATTATCAGTTCAGCAACGCGGTATTTTATTACGATGAAGAAGAGAAAATTGCCGATGTGGCGATCGTCAAACTCACCATTCAGGCGGGTGAGAAAATCGCCATTCTCGGGCGCAACGGCGCGGGAAAATCGACGCTGCTACAAATGCTTGCCGGAATGCGAATCGCTCAGCAGGGGCAGGTATTGCTGGATAATATCAGCATCGGGCAGCTTGATCCGGCCGATCTGCGCCGCGACATGGGGCTGCTCAGTCAGACCGGACGACTGTTCTTTGGCTCGCTGCGGGAAAACCTCACCATGGGGATGCCTGAAGCCAGCGATGAAGATATCGAACGTGCGTTAACCCTCAGCGGGGCGCTGCCCTTTGTCCAGAAGCAGAAGAACGGCCTCAACTATATGATTCAGGAAGGGGGCTTTGGTCTTTCCGGCGGTCAGCGGCAAACCTTGCTGCTGGCGCGGCTGCTCATCTCACAACCCAATATCGTCCTGCTCGATGAACCCAGCGCCTCGCTGGACGAAATTGCCGAGGCGCACGTAATCGAAAATCTTAAGCAGTGGGTGGGGCAACGCACGCTAGTGATCGCGACTCATCGCACAATGATGCTGCAACTGGTAGACCGCATCATCGTGATGGATCAGGGCCGCATTGTCAGAGACGGCGCGAAAGAGACGATTCTGCATGAACTCAACGGCGCGCCGGTGCGTCGGGTCACCGTACAAAATGATAAGGGGAGCGCGGCATGAATGGTCAGATTCAGTTTAACCGTGGCCTGAACGAGCCGCGATTACCGCGTTCAGCACTGGCTGTACGTCTTGTCGCCGTTATGTTTCTCTGCTTTCTGGGGTGGGCATACTTTTTCAAGCTTGATGAAGTGACGACCGGGACGGGCACCGTCGAGCCTTCCGGGCGCGATCAGGTCGTGCAATCGCTTGAGGGGGGCATTCTTTATCATTTGAATGTGAAGGTGGGGGATATTGTTGAGCAAGGCCAGCCACTGGCGCAGCTTAACCGAACCAAAACAGAATCTGATGTGCAGGAAGCTCAATCGCGCTTATATGCGGCCCTGGCGACCTCCGCGCGCCTCAATGCAGAGGTCAATAACACGTCACTGGTATTTCCCGATGAACTCAAGTCGCAGCCCGAGCTCATTGCCTCCGAAACCGCGCTTTACACTACGCGTCGCGAAGCGCTGACGCGCTCAATTTCAGGCCTTGAAGAGGGCATTCGTCTGGTTAATCGCGAGCTGGGAATGACACAGCC
The DNA here is from genome assembly GCA_003315335.1 of Pseudocitrobacter faecalis. Lineage (GTDB taxonomy): Bacteria > Pseudomonadota > Gammaproteobacteria > Enterobacterales > Enterobacteriaceae > Pseudocitrobacter > Pseudocitrobacter faecalis. The sequence goes on along the minus strand of QNRL01000001.1, from coordinate 225,770 downwards.
CCTTGTTAAGCAAGGAGCGGCGAGTAGTGTGGAAGTCTTGCGTTTGCAGCGCCAGTTAAACGAGATGCAAAATAAGATTACCGAAATCAGAACCCAGTACTACGTTCGCGCGCGTGAAGATCTGGCAAAAGCGAATGCCGATGCGCAAGCGCAGCGTTCCGTTATTCGCGGGCGTGAAGATTCGTTAACCCCATTGAATTTCACCGCCCCGGTGCGCGGCATTGTAAAAGACATCGATGTCACGACGGTAGGCGGGGTTATCGCCCCCGGCGGCAAATTAATGACCATCGTACCGCTGGATGAGCAACTGCTGATTGAAGCTAAAATCTCACCGCGCGATGTGGCGTTTATTCATCCAGGGCAAGCCTCGCTGGTGAAAATTACCGCTTACGATTACTCGATTTTCGGCGCCTTAGCGGGTGAGGTCGCGGTGATTTCACCCGATACCCTTCAGGACGAGGTTCGTCGTGATGTTTACTATTACCGTGTATACATTCGCACCGACAGTAATCATTTGCAGAACAGAGCCGGGCAGTCGTTCCCGATATTTCCAGGGATGGTAGCGACGGTGGATATCAAAACCGGACGCAAAACGGTGCTTGATTACCTGCTGAAGCCGTTTAATAAAGCGCGAGAAGCATTACGTGAGCGTTAATTTAGCTCGTGGATCACATACTCGCCGCTCAGCATTGGGCGGCAGAGTATTTTATAGCCATCCTGATCAAACCCTGTCGCGATCCGCGTCAGGGTTTCCGCTTCAGTGAGCGATTCCACCGCCCCAAGCCATAGCCAGTTATGAACAATATGGTAGTGGGTGAGGGTGTCACTTTTCTCCTCCAGCGCCACCGGGCCTGTCCACGGCCAACAGACCAGTTGTAAATGGGCCAGCGCGCTGCGTAATCTGTCATTGTGATCATCTATGCTTTCACGGCCACAGCAGGCACCCGCGCAGCGCCCCAGCATTGAACGAAAACAGGCGCGCCCCCGACTTAACGGTTCAAGCCCCATGATGCCGTAGCAAAGACGTTGTGCATCGGCCACAGACTTCAATGCTTCAAGGGCGGCGCGACGATTGGCAAACAGGCCAAAGAGGCCTGGCGTGTGGGAAAAATCGACTTCGCGGGCGTATACCACCTGAGGCACATTTCCCTGGAGACGCAGGGAACACAGTTGTTTATTACGGCGGAGGCGTTTATTGAACAGCGGTTGCTGTTCTTTAATCAGGCGAGCCTCAAGTAACAACGCGCCGAGTTCGCCGGCGGTCGGTTGCCAGCTAATGCGTCGGGTCTGTTGCAGTAGTGCCGCTTCCTGCTGAGTACGAAAGTGCGACATCACGCGGCTGCGAATATTGACACTTTTACCGATATAGAGAGGAAGCGTGTCGCTGTCGCCGTGAAAGATGTACACACCGGGCAATTTCGGCAACGTTTCCAGGCAATAGCGCAGATGCTCGGGATAAGTGTAAAGAGGCCCCAGGAAGGGCTCGGGCCGGACGGGAACCCTGCGGTTGACCATAATAACTCCAGATACTGTTTATGCATACAGCTTACCGGGCGGGACGACAATGTCAATCCTCTACCCGGTGCTGTGACGTTGCATAGCCGTATCCTTACGCGCGCTGATCCGTCAGCCAGCTTTTAAACACATCGGTACGGAGTGTTTGCATAAAGTCGATGTTTCCGGAACACCCCAACTTCTTAATCAAATTCGTTCGCATCTGATAAACCGTCTTAATATGGACGTTAAGATTTTCTGCCATTTCAATGATTTTTTTACCGTCAGACATCTGATCAAGCAAGGTGGTTTCTCGTGCAGAAAGTTTTACTTTTTGCTCAATCTGGCAGTTATCTTCATTCTTTTTCCGCAAGCTTGTCAGGAATTTCACAATTTCTTCAACCGATGCCTTCGATGAAATATGGTTGACGGTAAAGGAATCAAGGAAATTATATCGCTGACCATCACTCAATAAAATAAAACGATGCGTACGCAAGTCGTAATCATGTCGCTTTACGTTAACATATTGACTGGCGGAAAAAATCACGTAACGAATGTTTTGGCGATCTAATCTGACATCTTTAAGAACTTCACGTAAACCATATTCAAGGAAATTGTCATCCAGCCAGAGATCGACCAATTCCAGTTTAACAGGGCATGCTTCACCGTTCATAATGACTCCAGATTAAAAAAGAATTGTTAATAAAAGCCCATCATCAGCTCATGATTTAGATATCATCGAGCGTATGATCTACCACTATTTCGAGCGTTTTACGGATGACATCAGCGGAAAGCACGCTGTCGGTGCATTCGAGAGAGTGAATCAATGAAGCAATGATGTTCTTATTATTGATGGTTTCGCCTGCAGCCATCAGATGGCGAACCGCGCCACCGAGGATTTCTGCTTCATCAGCTAACATATCACCGGCTTTCAAAAAGTGTTCGGACAATGCTTTATTCTGAATAGACTGGTAGAAATCATATTGCTGTAACATAGCGGTTCTCATCTGTTAGTTGTGTGAGTGTTTATCATCGAAAATATTTCAATGAATGTTTTTGTTTGTTTCGTTTATCGAAAGATCCTTTCTACCGTCTTTGCGGTGTTTAACGCCTTTGTGGCCAGCGGAGTCCGCTTCTTTCGATGCTGTAAATTTCTGAATTTCTTTTATTACCACATATAATGCAGAGAGACGCTCTGAATCAATTTCGTGACTCTGCATATTATTCAACTCATTTAACAAGGCCTGGACATTAACCGGCATTTTGTTTTTAATGAGCTGCAGAGTGGCCTCACCAATTAAAGTGTCTTTCAGCTTTTTATTACTACTTTTCATAACTGCTATCTCTTATGCTGTTAAACCACAGGGCACACAGCATGAAGTTGTCTCAGGTGGTGGGGGATTCGTCATCGCCACACTGAGCAAAAATCTCCCTTATGAAGTTCGGTTTTCAAAAAGTAAACCAATCAGCGCGTTGTAGTGCTTCTCTTCTTCCTTGCCAGAAGCCTGTTCAAGGCGGCTCAGTAATTTTGTACACAGCGACTTGCGGTTAAGGTTTTTACCGGCGCTGAGAATCTCGACCACGATTTGCCCCAGAGTTTCCTGTTGAGTCGGAAGGGCTGCCTTATTGAAATAGCTGGAAATGGCACTGGCTGAATCCATGGTGTATTGACGGTTCTGCTGCATGTGTCGCTCCTGTTAAAGACGTTATCGTGTATCACTTTGCGTTAACAAACTCATAAAAATTGTACATAAATCCTGTACAAGCGATGCATTAATTTTTAGCAAAAAGTGCTATTGCTTATAAATCATAGAGATATAAGTTATACAGGCGTACAAAGATAAGAATTATCTGTACATGAAAGGGGGGGTTGTCCGTAAGAACTGAGTGAAGAAGAGCAATGTTGGAATTCATCAAGTGTAATGTTAAATCAATGTATTAATTGAAAGCTATTTGACAGGTTATCTGCTAATGTTTAGAAAAATCTGTAGTCGGAACCGCTATGCTTACCACGATTATTTATCGCAGCCATTTATGTCACGACGTTCCCGTCAAAGCCCTTGAGGGAATGGTAGCGGCCGCCAGCCTTAGGAATGCTGAGGCAAACGTCACCGGGATACTGCTCTTTAACGGCACGCATTTTTTTCAGTTGCTTGAGGGCCCAGAGGAACAGGTTCGACGTATTTATCACGACATTGTACAAGATCCTCGACACTACAATCTTGTAGAACTGTTATGCGACCATGGCCCCACTCGCCGATTTGGCAACGTTGGCATGGAGCTTTTTGACCTGCGCGAGCACGCCAGGGAAGAGGTGCTGCAAACCGTGCTGGATAAAGGCACTTCGCTCTATCAACTCACCTATAACGATCGTGCCTTGCAGTTTTTCCGCACCTTTGTCGAGTCGACAGAGAAGGACAATTATTATGAAATTCCGCCAGCCGAGAGCTGGGAATTCGTGCCGACCAAAATCAGCGACGAGCTGGGCCCTTTTAAGGCCTCTTCGGCTACTGACTACACCTTAGCGCTGCAACCCATCATTGACCCACTGGCGCAGGAGATCATCGCCCTTGAGGCCCTGATGTTCACCCGGGAGGGTGAAATGTCGAATGTCTATTGTGATAGCTTACGCGGCGACGATATTTATGAAGTTGACCTCGTCAGTAAGAAAGTGGCGTTTGAGATGGTGAGGGAGCGTGATCTGCGTGGGCAAATCTTGTCCGTTAACCTGTTGCCAATGACGTTGGTTAAAATCCCTAACGCCGTGGATTATCTTCTTCATGAGATAAAAATTAACGGTCTGGTGCCCGAGCAAATTGTGGTTGAATTTACTGAGCACGAGGTGATTTCCGGTATTGAAGAGTTTACCGCGGCGGTACGTGTACTGAAGTCGGCAGGTATCAGCGTGGCTATTGATAACTTTGGTGCCGGGTTTGCCGGCCTGCAACTGCTGGCGCAGTTTCAGCCCGACCGAATCAAGATTAATGCCGAACTGATTCGCGATGTCCACAAAAGCGGCCCACGTCAGGCGATTGTACAGGCTATTATTCGCTGCTGCCGCTCGCTGGAAATTGTGGTGTCTGCTCTGGGTATTGAAAAAGCGGAAGAGTGGATGTGGCTTGAATCTGCAGGCATTTCCCATTTCCAGGGCGATCTGTTTGCCCAGCCATATCTTGAAGGCGCGCCCTCCATTGCGTGGCCGGAAAAGAAAGGGTTACTGTAAAGCTGTACAACTCCCCCGTTAGCTTTCATTCCTCTTGCGGCAGCGCGCCGTAAGAGGGTGATTTATCCTAAAACCCCCATGATGTCCGTTGATATTCCTCATTTTTTACAGCTTGTTTAATAAAAGTTAACGACTTTAATACTCATCCTGCTCCAAAAGGCTGTACAATAAAAACTAAGTTATACAGACGGTACAGACATTACCCAGGGATGTAATGGTTGAGTTGCGAGGCATTATGGCTTTTTACAGTATCGGCGACGTGGCCGAAAGATGCGGAATAAACCCGGTAACGCTGCGTGCATGGCAGCGGCGCTATGGGTTGCTCAAACCCCAGCGCAGTGAGGGGGGGCATCGCCAGTTCGACGAAGAAGATATTCAGCGAGTTGAGGAAATCAAACGCTGGATTAAAAGCGGCGTTCCGGTTGGGAAGGTGAAAGCGCTTCTCGAAGAGAGCCGTACCATGACGCACGATGACTGGACCTATCTTCAGGAAGAGATGATGTCCGTATTGCGCTATGCCAGTCCGTCAAAACTTCGCGCAAAAATTGTCGCCGCCGGGCGTGAGCATCCGGTTGATGCCTTGATCGATCATGTTTATGGGCCCGTACGTCAGCGACTCAGCCTTGATCATAATACCGCGCGTATTATGTGCAGTATGTTTGACGGTGTTCTGATTGAATATGTCGCGGCAACCTTAACTGAACGCCGACGGAAGTCTGGAAAAGAAGCGTTGCTTATTGGCTGGGAAATCGACGATCGCGTTCGTCTTTGGCTTGAGGCCTGGCGTTTGTCTCAGTCCGGATGGCACGTTTCCGTACTGGCAGAACCGCTCGAATCTCCTCGCCCTGAACTCTTCCCAGGTCAAACGTTATTTGTCTGGACAGGGCTTACTCCCACAAGACGGCAACAAGAATTACTGCAGCACTGGAACGAGCAGGGTTACGCAATTACGTTCCATCAGCCTTGATGACCGCATCGCGGTCTTTTCGGCCTTCTCGTCTGAGACACTCGTCTGTTGCAGTCTGCAAGTCAGCAAGCGTATCAATATCCAGCACGATACCGATATCGTCGACGTCAATATTAACTACCCGGCCAGACTGTTGTGCCTGCTTCACCACGCCACGCCCGCCCGTTTCTCCTGATAATGCCGTTAAATGCGGCAAATAGTGTTTTCCAAACGCGACAGGATGCCCATTTTTCATGCGATAACGGGGCACGATCACCGCATCGTCGCGTAGTGCTTTCGCGATCTGTATCAGCGTCTTCGTCTCAATCAGGGGCAAATCAGCGGGCAAAATAAGCCATCCTTGTGCCTGCCGTGTCGCCAGAACACCGCGCCGGATGGAGTCCCCCATGCCGGAGGCCGCTGCTTCGGGTTGCACAAGATACCAGGGCAATGCCGATTGCTGTACGCTTTCCAGCGTGCGATCGAGCACACGTCTCCCGCACAGCTCTGCGTCGAGTTTATGATGCTCCGCGCCGGAGGCATAAAAGCGTTCACTTTTTCCGGCGGCAAGAATAATCACCACGGGCCCGTACATTGTCATTGGCCTGAGCCTTGTCGGGCATTGGCGACGTCGGCGAGTACCGACAGCGCCAGCGTGCGCGAATCACGCGCCTTGGGTATAAGACCGATGGGCGCAGTAATTCTGGCGATTTCGGTTTCCGTCCAGCCCCATTTTCGCAACAGCGCTTTTCGCCGCTGATGGGTTCGCTCACTGCCCAGCGCGCCAATGTAAAAGGGGCGGCATAGGCGTGATTGCGCCAGTAAAGATTGTTCCCGATCGAGATCGTGCCAGAGTAAAATCAACGCGCTGTGCGTATCCATGAGCGCCGGATCGTCCGTCACCTCATAACCCGCCGCGCGCGCCAGTTGGCGCGTCATTTCGGCTTCTATATGATGCCCGGAAAGAATCAGCCGTACAGTCGGGTGATAGGCGATAACAAATTTCTCTGCAACCCATCCGGTATGCTGAGGGGGGACGATACCTTCCAGTTGACCGACACGGCTGTTGTAGATCAATGCGACAGATTGACGCTGCTCCAGGCTGCCCAGAACATCGCGCAGCGGTGCGGAGGAACGCAGCGCGTGGATCTTAAGGGTAATGCCACCCCCGCAGGGCAAAACGATATCAAACCACGGCGATCCCTGACCATAACGTACTGATTTATCCTTTCCTGTGGCGATAACCTCCAGCGCCTCCCGGGCAACAGCGCCCTCTACGCAGCCACCCGAAACGTAACCGCAATAATGTCCATCTTCGCGCACGGCCATTTGGCTGCCTGTCGCGCGGGCTGCGCCGCCATGTATATCGGTAAGGGTGACTAACGCTACGCCCATACCACTTTCCAGCGAATCGACGGCAAAACGCAATATCGTCGCGGGATCGTCAGTGCGTAGCGCCTGCTCAGGCGTGCATTGCAAACGCTGTAACATCGCAGCTCCTTACGCGTTTTCCGGCAGGCCATGAAGCAGTTTATCCAGCGTCAGGGGATAATCCCGAACCCGAACCCCCGTCGCGTTGTAAACGGCGTTGGCAATAGCCGCGCTGACACCACACAACCCGAGCTCGCCGACACCTTTCGCTTTCATTGGCGAAGAGACGGGATCCGTATCATCCAGGAAAATCACCTCCTGATGAGGGACATCGGCATGTACCGGTACTTCGTAGCCGGCCATATCATGATTCACGAAATAGCCCAAACGTGTATCAACCGCCAGTTCTTCCATCAGGGCTGCGCCAAGGCCCATGGTCATCGCGCCAATCACCTGACTTCGGGCGGTCTTAGGATTGAGTATTCTTCCTGCGGCGCACACGGCCAGCATGCGCCGTACGCGGATTTCGCCCGTTACGGCGTCTACCGCCACTTCAACAAAGTGTCCGGCAAAAGTCGATTGCTGATATTTTGTCGCCAGTTCATCAAATTCAATGCGGTCTTCTGCTTGCATTGGTTGTCCGGCAAGCACATCAATCAGGCGTATTTCACGTGAGCGATCGCTAACTTTTTCATTTTCAAACACGGCGAGTGCCGGATCGATACCGGCTTTGTCGGCAATTTGTTTACGCAGTTTGACGCAGGCTGCATAGACACCTGAAGTTGACGTATTCGCCCCCCATTGCCCACCGGAACCGGCAGATACGGGATAGAGACTGTCGCCCAGACGCACGCTCACGTTTTCCAGCTGTACGCCCAACATTTCGGCGGCAGTTTGCGCAATAATGGTGTAGCTCCCGGTACCAATATCAGTCATGTCTGTTTCAACCGTAACGTCGCCTCCGGCACTCATCATCACTCGCGCGGCGGACGTCTCGAGCAGATTGTTGCGAAAACCAGCGGCCATACCCATACCAATCAGCCAGCGGCCTTCACGCACAGCGCCTGGCGTGGCAGTGCGCTTGTTCCATGCGAAATGTTCCGCGCCTGTGCGCAGGCACGCTATCAACTGACGACGGGAAAAAGGGCGCTCGGGATCGGACGGGTCGACCTGAGTATCATTACGAATACGAAATTCGACCGGATCGATGCCTGTCTTTTCAGCCATTTCGTCGATAGCGATTTCCAGCGCCATCAGGCCGGGCGCTTCACCCGGCGCGCGCATGGCATTACCTTCGGGCAGATCGATTTGTGCCAGCCTTAATCCCGTATGACGATTTGCTCCGGCATACAGGAATTCTGTCTGCTGTACAGCGGTCTCTGGCGTGCCACCAGGCAGATTGCCAGACCAGCTATCGTGTGCAATCGCAATAATTTTACCGTCGCTATCCGTCCCAATGCGAATATGCTGACGAGTTGCGGGGCGATGGGTGGTGTTGTTTGGGATTGTGGGGCGGGGCAGCATCACTTTTACCGGACGTTTAATCGCTTTCGCCCCAAGCGCGGCCAATAGCGCATCGCTACGTAAAAAGAGCTTGCCCCCAAATCCACCGCCAATATAGGGCGAGACAATACGAATATTCTCTTCGGGTATCTTCAGGGTGACGGCTACATCTTTTTTGCACCAGTTCACCATCTGATTAGATGTCCAGAGAGTCAGCTTTTCGCCTTCCCACTGGGCGGTTGATGCATGCGGCTCCATGGCCATGTGGCTTTGATCCGGCGTCGAGTAGGTGGCATCCAGTTGATGCACACACCCGGTAAACGCCGTTGTAAAATCGCCGACGTTTTTATCCGGAGTATCCTCGGGCGGCGTGGTCACTTTTGATTTGGCTTCATCCAGATCCCATTCGCCCTGCTGGCGCTGGTAACTGACCTGAATCAGCGCCGACGCGGCACGCGCCTGTTCGAAGGTTTCTGCCACAACTAACGCAATCGCCTGATGGTAGTGTTCGATTTCCGGGCCGCCGAGCAGGGTGGCGGCATTTCTTTCGCCTTTCCCTAACGTGCCGGCCTGCTTCGCGGTTATTACGGCAAGCACGCCGGGCGCCGCTTTGGCTGCCTGTGTATCCATGTGCGTAATACGGCCTTTGGCTATCGAGGCGCCCAGTACATAGCCATAAGCGGCGTCAGGTGCCTCTTCAGAGCGCTCATAGGCGTAATGCGCGCGTCCGGTGGTTTTTAACGGGCCATCAATGCGATCGTGCGGCTGACCGACGACACGCAGTTTGTCTATCGGGTTGTTGCCGGCAGGTTGAGTGAATTTCATATTATGTCCTCGCCTGAGCCAGTACAGAGGCCAGCGTGCGCCTCGCCAGCGTGAGTTTGAATTGATTCGCCGGGGTAGGCGTGGCATCAGCAAAGAGTTTTTCGAATACGGCTTGTGCCCCGTCAGGTAACGCCCGGTCAGCTTCCTGCTTTCGCCACGGTTGATGCGCCACACCGCCGAAAGCCACCCGGCCCGTTCCATCCTGATGGATGACGGCGGCCACCGAGACCAGGGCAAAAGCATACGACGCGCGGTCGCGAATTTTTTGATAGATATGTGTGCCACCCAATGGTGGAGGTAACGTGACGGCGACGATCAGTTCCCCTGGCGCAAGCGTCGTTTCTTTATCAGGCGTTGAGCCTGGTGGCAGATAAAAGGCATCGATAGGAATACGTCGTTGGCGGCCATCGGGATTAACCGTTTCAACGACCGCATCGAGCAGGCGCATCGCTACCGCCATGTCGCTGGGATGCGTGGCAATACAGGCTTTACTGGCTCCGGTTACGGCATGCTGACGGCTAAAGCCGTCCAGCGCCGCGCATCCGCTACCGGGTACTCTTTTATTACACGGTTGGTTGGTATCATAGAAATAGGGGCATCGCGTGCGCTGCAGCAAATTTCCGCCGGTGGTCGCCTGATTTCGTAACTGGCCGGACGCCCCCGCGAGCAACGCTCTGGCCAGCACCGCATAGTCACGCCGAATAAGCATATGGGCGGCCAGATCGGTGTTCCGCACCAGGGCGCCAATGCGCAGGCCGCCTTCCGGCGTGGTGTCGATGCTGTCTAACCCCAATCCATTGATATCTATCAGGTGCAGGGGGGCCTCGATTTCTAATTTCATGAGATCAAGCAGGTTCGTTCCACCGGCGATGAATTTTGCCCCCCGGTTCTGCTGCGCGCTCCTTGCTGCTTCGGCGGGCGTTTTCGCACGTTCATAGGTAAACGCTTTCATGATTTTTTCTCCCCGCTGACGTCATTAATCGCCGCCAGAATATTGGCGTACGCGCCGCAACGACAAATATTGCCGCTCATCCGTTCACGGAGTTCATCGTCATTCATTGGCGCTGGCGAAACCAGATCGTGCGTGACGTGGCTTGGGATCCCCGCATTGATCTCATCCAGCATGGCGACAGAAGAGCAAATTTGCCCTGGGGTACAATAACCACACTGGTAGCCATCATGCTTAATAAAGGCAGCCTGCATCGGATGGAGGGATTCTGGTGAGCCAAGCCCTTCGATGGTGGTGATTTCTGCATTTTGGTGCATGACCGCCAGCGTCAGGCAGGCGTTAACCCGCCGCCCATCGAGCAGGACTGTGCAGGCACCGCATTGACCATGGTCACATCCTTTCTTGGTTCCCGTAAGATGAAGATGCTCACGCAGGGCATCCAGCAGCGTTGTACGAGTATCAACTTCTAACGTGTACGCCTTTCCATTTACCTGAAGCGTAACGGGCATTATCTCAGGTGCTGGCGTAACGCGAGGTGCGGATTCACCAATCGCATGTTGAGGATAAACGGCAGCCGTTGCCGCAGTTGCCGCGCTGATTTTTAATAGCGTACGCCGTGTCAGGTTAAGATCGGGATGGTTTTCAGATGCATCGCCTTGCTTGCTCATGCCAGGCCTCCGGTAGGGATAAAAATAGTTTCGCTATTTTTCTTAAAACATTAAGGATAGCCCTTATTTTCACAAGGAATATTCCTAAATCTCCAGGTGAGCGTGGCGTAATTAGCGCTTCATTCTGAATTTAGCAATTAGTGCTATCCATGCTGAAATAATGCAGTGACAAATTTCCTACTGTCGGGATTATTTTTCTTATTATGCGCAATGAGCGCAGGGTTAATTTTTGAATGAAATCGGAGTTATTCTGTTTTTAATAATTTTTAATCTAATATCTGGGAAATAAGCCGGATTGACACATTTTTTCAGCCAGATAACACTCAAGACAGACCTCTCAAAAATCAATAAGTTTCATTTTAACATTTTACTGTTCATCTCTTTCGTGGCTGCATTGTTTGTATATGGAGCGTTTATATGAATAGAATTTATCGCGTGATATGGAATAGTACTCTTCAGGTATTTCAGGTCTGCTCGGAATTGACTCGCCGGGTAAGTAAAACATCCACTGTTGATCGGTGTAATCCCCCAGCCGTGATAAACAAAATCAGCACGCTGGCTCTGAGCGTGTTGCTGGCGCTCGCGGGTACAACGTCTGCGGTGCCGCTGGAGATTGATAATGGCCAAAGTGTGACTATTGATACCGCAGTTGGTTATGACGTCTACCAGGTCGGGTGGAATAGCGTTGGAGAGCTAAATATTTTGACTGGGGGTAATGCTTCCTTAAACACTATTACCACCAGTGTGGTTGGCGCGAATGTAGGCTCCCAGGGCACCGTTAATGTAATGGGTGGGATCTGGCGATTGTATGATCCGGAGAATACTGGCAGGCCTTTAAATGTGGGGCAATCGGGAGTCGGGACACTGAATATTACGCAGAAGGGGCATGTTGATGGCGGGTATTTAAGGTTAGGTTCTCAGGCTACAGGCGTTGGGGCTGTTAATGTCGAGGGAGAAGATTCGGTTCTAACGACAGAATTATTCGAAATAGGGAGCTACGGCGCTGGCTCATTAAATATTACCGATAATGGTTACGTCTCGAGTTCAATTGTCGCCATTGTAGGCTATGAAGGAGGCAGCCACGGCCAGGTTTTCGTCGAAAAGGGCGGTAACTGGCAGATACAAAATGAGGACGCAACCATTGAATTCCAAATTGGTAATCGTGGAACCGGGGAAGCGACTATTCGTGACGGGGGCCAGATTACGGCTGAAGACACATTTATTGGCGGTAACCCCAGCGGCGTCGGAACCCTGAATGTGCAGGATCCTGATTCGGTCATTACGGTTCGCAGACTTTATAACGGATATTACGGTAATGGCACTGTTAATATTTCTAATAGTGGTCTGCTTAATAATAAATATTTTTCATTGTTGGGCGTGCAGGATGATTCCCATGGCGTTGTCAACGTGACAGATAACGGGCATTGGAATTTCCTCGGAACGGGCGAATCTTTCCGTTATATATATGTCGGTGACGCTGGCGATGGTGAACTGAATGTTGCGAGTGAAGGTAAGGTTGATTCAGGTATTATTACCGCCGGGATGAAGCAGACCGGTAAAGGGATGATTACTGTCAAAGACAAAAACTCCGTGATGACTAGCCTCGGTACCAATATCGGCTATGACGGTCAGGGAGAAATGAACATCAGTAATGAGGGACTGGTCGTCAGTAATGGAGGGAGCTCGATAGGTTATGGTGAAAGCGGGACAGGGGATGTCAACATTACCACGGGAGGCTTGTGGCAGGTCAATAATAATGTCTTTACTATTATAGGATCAGAGGGTATCGGTAACCTCAATATTAGCGATGGGGGTAAGTTTATATCGAAAAACATAACTACTTTGGGTGATAAAGCAAGCGGTGTCGGAACACTGAACCTGACGGATGATATATCAACCTTCGATACGGTTGGTCTCAATGTGGGTAATTCTGGGAATGGCATCGTCAATATCCGTTCTGGTGCAACGCTTAATTCACCGGGCTACGGATTTATTGGTGGAAATACCTCCGGGAAAGGGATAGTCAATGTTTCCACGGGAAGTCTGTGGAATTTAACGGCACCAAATTCCAACGCTCAATTGCTGCAGGTTGGGGTATTTGGTACTGGTGAACTGAATATCACCTCCGGCGGCGTGGTTCAGGCACGTGATACCCAGGTAGCCCTTAATGACAGGAGTCAGGGGAGCGTGCGGGTAGAGGGGCAGGATTCTCTTCTTGAAACATTCAATATGAATGTGGGGACGACCGGGCAAGGAACATTAACGCTGGCGAATAACGGCATTCTGAGTGTTTTGGGTGGAGAAGTATATTTAGGTGTCTTTGAGCCTGCCGTAGGGACGCTCAATATTGGTGCCGCTCACGGTGAGGCGGCGGCGGATGCCGGGTTTATCGCCAATGCGACGAAGGTAGAGTTTGGTCTGGGCGAAGGCGTTTTTGTCTTTAACCATACAAATAACAGCGATACCGGTTACCAGGTCGATATGTTGATTACGGGTGACGATAAAGACGGAAAAGTGATGCATGACGCAGGCCATACGGTGTTTACTGCCGGAAACACTTATAGCGGTAAAACTCTGGTCAACGGCGGCCTTCTGACCCTTACATCACATACGACTGATGGTGTTACGGGGATGGGGGCCAGTGAAGTGACAATAGCTACCCCGGGAACTCTTGAGATTCTCGCCGCTACAAACAGTACCGGAGACTACACGCTGACTAATGCGCTCAAAGGCGAAGGTTTAATGCGAGTGCAGTTGTCATCTTCCGACAACATGTTCGGCTTTACTCATTCGACAGGGACTGAATTCGCCGGTGTTACACAACTGAAAGAGAGCACTTTTGCGCTGGAGGGGGACAACACGGCGGCGCTTACCCATGCGCTGTTGCAGTCTGACAGCAAAAATATCACCTCGGTAAAAGCGGGAGAGCAATCCATCGGTGGGTTGGCCATGAATGGCGGCACGCTGATTTTCACTACGGAAATGCCTGCCGCGACGCTTGCGGAGGGCTACATCAGCGCCGATACGCTGGTGGCAGGCGCGGGTGAGTATCGCTGGAAAGATCGTACCTATCAGGTTAATGGAACGGGCGATGTGCTTATCGACGTACCTAATCCCTGGAACGATCCGATGGCTAACAATCCACTGACAACCCTCAATTTGCTGGAACAGGATGATAGCCGTGTCGGCGTTCAACTGGTTAAGGCGCAGACGATTATTGGATCGGGAGGCTCGTTAACGCTACGTGATTTGCAGGGTGCGGAGGTTGCAGCGGATAAAACGTTACGCATTGCGCAAAACGGCACGGTGGTTGCCGATGGTGAATATGGTTTCCGTCTCACGACCGCGCCTGGTGATGGCTTATACGTGAACTATGGACTTAGGGCGCTGAATATCTACGGCGGGCAGGTGCTGACGTTAGCTGAACATGGTGGTGCCTATGGCGCAATGGCTGATATGTCGGCAAAAATTGGCGGTGAAGGGGATCTGGCAATCAATACGGTTCGACAAGTGTCACTTTCTAATGGTCAGAACGACTATCAGGGCGCCACCCTCGTTCAGATGGGAACACTGCGTACCGACGCGGATGGCGCGCTGGGCAATACGCGCGAACTGAACATCAGCAACGCGGCCATCGTCGATCTTAATGGATCGGCGCAAACGGTGGGAACCTTCACCGGGCAGATGGGCTCGACCGTATTATTTAAAGATGGCTCGCTGACGGTCAGCAACGGCGGGATGAGCCAGGGAGAACTTGCTGGTGGCGGAAACCTGAATGTTACAGGGGGCATGTTGGCAATCGAGGGGGTTAACGCACGCTACAGTGCATCAACCCGCATGAGTCCGGATGCTGAAGTTAGCCTCGATAATGCGCAGGGGTTGGGGAGTGGAAATATTGCCAATGATGGGCTGTTAACGCTGAAAAATGTGACTGGTGAACTGCGCAACAGTATGAGTGGCAAGGGCGTCGTGAGCGCGACCGCCGAAACTGATGTTGAACTGGGGGGTGACAATAGTCGCTTTGCGGGGCAACTCAACATCGATGCAGGTAGTGCGCTGAGCGTCAACGAGCAGAAAAATCTGGGTGACGCTTCCGTAATTGACAACGGTCTTCTCACGGTCGCCACCGAACGTGGCTGGGTGATGACCCACAGTATCACCGGTAGTGGCGATATGACGAAACTGGGCACTGGGATCTTGACCTTAAATAATGAATCCGCTGCGTATCAGGGCATAACGGATATTGTGAGTGGTGAAATTGCTTTCGGTAATGACGCTGCCGTTAATATGGCAAGCCAGCACATCACTATCCATAACAGTGGTGTGATGTCGGGAAATGTCACCACTGCAGGCCATGTAAACATCATGCCCGGGGGGACGCTTCGCGTCGCCAAAACCACTGTCGGCGGCAATCTGGATAATGGCGGCACGGTACAGATGAACAACGAAGGAGGAAAACCGGGTAATGTACTGACGGTTAATGGCAACTATAGCGGAAACAACGGCCTGATGACGTTCAACACGACGCTGGGCGGCGATAATTCGCCCACGGATAAGATGCGCGTGAAAGGCGATACACAAGGAAGTACACGCGTTCGCGTTGATAACATTGGCGGCGTAGGTGCACAAACGGTCAATGGTATTGAACTCGTCGAGGTTGGCGGTAATTCGGCGGGTAACTTCGCGTTGACCACTGGTACCGTAGAGGCGGGGGCTTATGTTTATACGCTGGCTAAAGGGAAGGGGGATGAAGCGAAAAACTGGTATCTGACCAGTAAATGGGACGGCGTGACGCCACCGGATACGCCCGATCCCATCGATAATCCACCTGTCGTGGATCCGGAAGGCCCCTCAGTGTATCGCCCGGAGGCCGGAAGCTATATCAGCAATATTGCCGCAGCTAACTCGCTGTTTAGTCATCGGTTACACGATCGTCTGGGCGAGCCACAATATACGGATTCCCTGCGTTCCCAGGGGGCGGCAACCAGTATGTGGATGCGTCATGTCGGGGGGCATGAACGGTCGTCTGCCGGTGATGGTCAGTTAAAAACCCAGGCCAATCGCTATGTGTTGCAGTTAGGTGGTGAGTTGGCGCAGTGGAGCAGTAACGCACAGGATCGCTGGCATCTTGGCGTAATGGCAGGTTATGCCAATCAGCACAGTAATACACAAAGCCACCGCGTAGGTTATAAATCGGATGGGCGGATCAGCGGTTACAGCGCGGGGCTCTACGCCACCTGGTATCAGAACGCTGCGGATAAGACGGGTGCCTATGTAGACAGTTGGGCCCTGTATAACTGGTTCGATAACAGCGTCAGTTCTGATAATCGTTCTGACGATGACTACGATTCTCGTGGTTTGACGGCTTCTGTTGAAGGGGGGTATACCTTTGAGGCAGGCAAATTTAGCGGAAGTGAGGGGACGCGAAATACCTGGTATGTTCAGCCACAGGCGCAAATTACCTGGATGGGGGTGAAAGATTCTGATCATACTCGCAAAGATGGTACACGCATTGAAACGGAAGGTGACGGGAACCTACAAACGCGTCTTGGGGTAAAAACCTACCTGAACAGCCATCATCAGCGTGACGATGGCAAACAGCGTGAGTTCCAGCCTTACATTGAAGCGAACTGGATCCATAACAGTAAAGCTTACAGTGTGAAAATGGATGGACAAACCGTGAGTCGCGATGGGGCGCGTAACCTGGGCGAAGTACGCACCGGGGTTGAGGCGAAAATGAATAATAGCCTGAGCCTGTGGGGAAATGTCGGCGTGCAAATCGGTGATAAAGGTTATAGCGATACTCAGGGCATGCTGGGTGTGAAATACAGCTGGTAACCCATAAATAAGCCGCGTGCCGGAATGGCATGCGGCTTTAATATTCTGTTAAGTATTTCCCTATATTCTTCCCAGTGCAGCAGGTAGAAAACTCTGAATTGTCCTCCCATCGCAGCGTAACTGGATGATTTAGAGTGCATTCCCGGTACAGTCAGCTATGCTTAGTGTTGTGCTATGAAGATGATAATAGGGAGTTAATATGGGATTCTGGAGAGTCGTTATTACGATCATTTTGCCGCCGTTGGGCGTGTTAATTGGTAAAGGCTTCGGCTGGGCATTTATATTAAATATTGTCCTTACGCTTCTTGGGTATATTCCGGGGTTAATTCACGCATTTTGGGTTCAAACTAAAGATTAACCTCAAACGACGGCGCCGATGCGCCGTTTTTTAATTTCGTTCTCCTATCCGCGCTCTCGGATATCTCTCCAATTATCCCGTATCGCGGATAAAATCACTTTATAGATTGACATTATCCTTGCAAAGGGATAAAACCACTAATATCCCTTTAAGAGGATATCCTTCATGTGGACGAACGACACGATGAGCTTCCTGATGATCTACAGCCCAACGCAATTAGCGAATGCAATGAAACTGGTTCGGCAGAAAAATGGCTGGACGCAGAGCGAACTGGCAAAAAAAATCGGCATAAAGCAGGCGACTATTTCCAACTTTGAAAATAATCCTGACAACACTACGTTGACGACTTTTTTTAAGATTTTACAGTCACTTGAACTGTCAATGACGCTATGCGAAACAACGGATACAGCACCAGAATCCACTGACCAACAGCATCTGGAGTGGTAATGCCAAAACTTGTCACATGGATGAACAATCAGCGAGTCGGCGAGTTAACAAAACTCACTAATGGCGCGCATACGTTTAAATACGCGCCGGAGTGGTTAGCCAACCGCTATGCCAGGCCGTTGTCGCTTTCGCTACCATTGCAGGTGGGGAATATCACCTCTGATGCGGTTTTTAATTTCTTCGATAACCTGTTGCCTGATAGCCCGATCGTGCGGGACAGAATCGTTAAACGCTATCGCGCGAGATCAAAGCAACCTTTTGATTTACTTGCAGAGGTGGGTCGAGATAGCGTGGGTGCCGTGACGTTATTACCGGAAGATGAAGGCGTAGCAAATCCGGTGATGACGTGGGAAAAGTTAAGCGAGGCAAAGCTTGAAGAGGTATTGTCGGCTTATAAATCAGATATCCCGCTGGGCATGATTAATGAAGAAAATGACTTCCGCATCTCCGTTGCCGGCGCGCAGGAGAAAACCGCGCTGCTGAAAATGGGCGATGACTGGTGTATCCCAAAAGGAATAACGCCGACCACACACATTGTTAAGCTGCCTATAGGCGAAATCAGACAGCCCAACGCAACGCTCGATCTAAGCCAAAGCGTTGATAATGAATATTTTTGCCTACGGCTGGCTAAACAACTCGGACTGAACGTCCCCGATGCCGGAATTATCAAAGCGGGAAGGGTGCGTGCGTTAGCGGTTGAGCGTTTTGACAGACGCTGGAATGCTGAACGGTCAGTTTTACTTCGCTTGCCGCAGGAAGATATGTGCCAGACTTTCGGTTTACCGTCATCAGTCAAATACGAATCGGACGGAGGCCCGGGCATCGCACAAATCATGGCTTTTTTGATAGGGTCCAGCGAGGCGCTAAAAGATCGTTATGATTTTATGAAGTTTCAGGTATTCCAGTGGTTGATTGGCGCAACGGATGGCCATGCCAAAAACTTCTCCGTTTTTATTCAGGCTGGCGGGAGTTATCGGCTAACGCCATTTTACGACATTATTTCGGCATTTCCGGTTCTTGGCGGTACGGGAATCCACATCAGTGATTTAAAACTGGCCATGGGGCTTAACGCATCAAAAGGCAGGAAAACGGCTATTGATAAAATTTTTCCCCGTCATTTTATGGCAACAGCAAAAGCGCTGAAATTTCCGCAGGAGCAAATGCAGGAAATTCTGCGTGATTACGCAGAGCAGATCCCCGCAGCACTTGACGTCGTGACGGCTGCATTGCCGATAGATTTTCCGAACAACGTGGCGATGGCGATCAGGTTGAATGTACTGAGGCTGCATGCACGGTTAACTCGGGAAGCAGAGGAATGAACAGAAACGGGTTTGGGTGGGATATTCGCGACCAGCACAGTCATGACCGCAACGCGCGGGATTTTGTCTGGTTCTGTGTTGGTGCGCATAATGTATATTATGTTAAATTGAATTTGCCGTCTTATTATTGAGTGAGTTCGATTATCCCGCCTCCTGTCCGATATCATTTCGCCCCTGCCTCTGCTTGCGCTATGCACATTCTGACTTTTCACACGGGTAACCATACGTCAGATTTTACGTAGCGCATGCTCAACACTTATCTCAAACACTCTACATATTTTCTGGCTGACTGCTGGACTATCATTGCGCCATCACCATAAACATCTCTGCCGTTAAACGCACCGTGGATGACGTCGAATGCAATAGGCAGTAATTGTTGCGCGATCTCATTTACCGTTGTGGCCGATAACGGCAACATGTTTGGGTAGCTCCACATAAAAGAAACGGATCGTCCACCTGGCGCGACCTGTATAATATCGCCAGACAACAGCACACCCTTCCCTTTAGCATGGTGCAGCACGGTTCCCCCGGCAAAATGCCCACCCAAACGGATGAGTTGGGTTTCGTCATCAAGTTGATGTGTGTCGCCTTGCCATAATGTTATGTGTGGGCTGTCTCTGACTATCCACTGCTTGTCGGCAGCATGTAAATAAATCGGCGCGTTAAACGCCTCTGCCCAGTCTTGCATGGTGCTGTAGTAATGCGGATGTGAAATCGCGATCGCTTTGATTCCACCAAGCCCAGTGATAAGCGTTCGGGTGGCGTCATCAAGGTTAGCAATGCAATCCCATAAGATATTCCCCGCAGGCGTCATTAAAAGGAATGCGCGCTGGCCAATTGCAAATGCAGGTACAGTTTCCAGCGTCAATAATGTGGGCGAAAGCTGCCGCCATTTATTGCTATGGTTTGCGTGTAACGATTGGGGAGAAATCCACTCCTGGCCGGAAACCGGCACAAATTGTCTTTCATCTTCACAAATGGCGCATTGCGCAGGATGAGCATGCATGACTGAATAGGACGTGCCGCAGGCTTTGCATATAATATTCACCACCAATATCCTCCTGTTAATCCTGCGCGAGACGCATAAAATTTTAAAAGCAAAAACCGACCCTCAGGCCGGTTTTGCTAATAAGGCGATACTTAAAGCGGTGATGTTGTGACGACTCGGGGTTGGCGGCGATAGCCCACGGCCCCCATTGCGCCAGCAACAACGCCCATAACAATAAGCATAAAGAAACTGTACCAACTCGCTTTCGCCGCAGCGGCAGCCGCTTTATCAGCCGCTTCACGCGCTTTTTGTTCAGTTTCTTTTTTCAACTCTTCATATTTTTGACGAGCGGCCTGGTAGTTTTGTTCTGCCTGATTGACCATTTGTTCAGCCTCGGCATCACTTTTACCGGTACGCGCCATAATGATATTTTTCAGCGCCTGACGGTCTGCTGCTTCAAACGTTGCACTGTTTCTGTCGGCAAGACCTTTGATGAATTGGGTAATATCTCCACCCTGATTAACCTGATGCTGCGCCATTTGCCCCTCATTACGTGCATTTTGTTCGAGAGCTTCAGGTTGTAATTCCGGTTTACCCGTCTGTCTTAATGTCAGTTCCAGTTGATTTTGAAAATCGTCAAGGTTGATATTATTCTCATCCAATTTTTCTTTCGCCTCCCTTACCACTGAAGGCGCAACGGATTTAATACCGCTGCCCACGGCCTGCATTCCTGAGCCAACAATATTCAGCGCACCGGTTGTCGCGCTATTCGCTAACATCAGCAAGAAAGTTGTACAAATTAACGTATTGACGCCAAACACGAGCACGCCATGCAGTGAGCCGTGACGATAAGCGAGCCAACCACCTACAAAACCGCCCACTGCTGCGGAAATTATCATGCTAATTCCCGTCCATATCGCGGCTCCGGTAGCCAACCCATTCATTGGATTCTCTTCCTGAAGCGGGTCAACCGTGGTGGCGCCAATCGCCGAACCTAAAATAATAAGAAGTAAATAAATCACAATGGAGATAACAACACCGGCGAACACGGCACTCCAGGAGATTTTCTTGAAAGCAGGTGTATTCACCGTCGGATAAAGAGGATCATATTGCCTCTCGTCAATATGTTGATAATTAGCCATTTCAATCTCCACTATTTTGTTAACATAGATACAATCAGTTCATGACTTATAAAACCAACGTTCTATTTAAGCGTAGTATTAATTGAAATAATTGAATGCATATTTGAACCAAACCGGATGGCATCGACCAGCTCATGTCTTTAAATAGGAATTTTCAACCGTAATAGTAATAATCGTGTGGTTATTTGTACTTAATTTTAAAAGAGTCAAAAAAAAAGCCTCTGGGTAAACAGAGGCTTAATATTTTCTTTCGAAGATTAACGACTTAACAGTGTCTCTGCCGTCTCTTTCACGCTCGCCAGCAGAACTTTTACATCCTCCAGGCATACGGTCGGGTTCAGCAGCGTCAGCTTCAGGCAAGTCACGCCGTCAGCTTCCGTCACACCGACGTTGGCAGCACCGGATGCCAGCAGTACGTCGCCGATACGCTGATTTAACAGCGCGATAAATGCTGTATCACCGGTTTCCGGACGGAAACGGAACAGTACGCTTGCCAGTTGGGGCTGCATAACCAGCTCCAGGTGCGGCTGAGTGGAAACAAACTCTGCTACCTGCTGTGCCAGGGTTACACCGTTATCAATGATTTCGGCATATTGCTTTTTTCCCAACGCTTCAAGGCCCATCCACAGTTTCAGCGCATCGAAACGACGGGTGGTTTGCAGTGATTTCGACACCAGGTTTGGCACGCCATGCTCTTCATCAAAGTCAGAATTCAGATACGCCGCCTGATAACGCATCAGTTCATAATGACGTGCATCTTTCAGCAAGAATGCGCCACAGCTGATGGTCTGGAAGAACTGCTTATGGAAATCAAGCGTCACGGAGTCTGCGGATTCCAGGCCGTTCAGGTAGTGACGATACTTCTCAGAGAGCAGCAGCGCCCCGCCCCACGCGGCATCCACGTGAACCCAGATATTCTCAGCCGCAGCCAGTTCTGTGATCTCGACTAGCGGATCGATAGCACCGGCGTCGGTGGTTCCCGCCGTAGCGACAATCGCCATCACCTGCTCGCCGTTAGCCTTCGCCTGCGCCAGTTTGGCCTTCAGGTCGGTCATATCCATGCGAGAGAATGCGTCGGTTTTTACCTGAGTCACAGAGCGATAGCCCAGGCCCATCAGCGCCATATTCTTCTGCACGGAGAAGTGTGCGCTTTCAGAGCAGAACACTTTGATTTTGCTGAGATCGCCGGTCAAACCATTCTGCTGAATGGAGTGCCCCTGGCGAGCAAAGAAAGCATCGCGCGCCAGCATCAACCCCATCAGATTGCTCTGGGTACCGCCGCTGGTGAAGACGCCAGCATCGCCAGCCGGATAACCTACCTGTTCACGCAGCCATTCGATCAGCTTCATCTCGATGATGGTGGCTGACGGGCTTTGATCCCAGGAGTCCATGCTCTGGTTGGTGGCGTTAATCAGCACTTCTGCGGCCTGGCTAATCACCAGACTCGGGCAGTGCAGATGCGCCACACACTGCGCGTGGTGCACAGAAAGGCTATCTTTGAGGAAGTACTCAACTGCACGCGCAATAGTGGCCTGGTTACCCAGGCCCTCTGCGGTGAAGTTCAGATGAATACGCTCGCGCAGCTCGTCGACGGTTTTACCCTGATACATCTCAGGCTGTTGCAACCATTCGACAACCGCTTTGCTGCTTTGCTCGATGGCATCCTGGTAGGCCGCGATGCTTTGCGCCGAACCGGACAGAATCGGGTTATTATCTGACACGTTCATTAACTCCGATTAAACCGGCTTCACGCCAGCGCCCAGCAAGGCGTTTTCAAATTTATCGAGGAAAATTTCCAGCTCAGCATTGGTGATCAGCAGAGACGGCAGCAGACGCAGTACGCAACCGTTACGACCACCACGTTCCAGAATCAGACCGGATTCGAAGCATTTTTTCTGCAGCAGCGCAGAGAGTTCGCCATCCGCCGGGTAGCAACCCATGTGATCCTTCGCTTCATTCGGTTTCACGATTTCCAGGCCGATCATCAGGCCGAGACCGCGAACGTGACCAATGACCGGGTAACGTTTTTGCAGTTCTGCCAGTTTGCCTTTCAGCCACTCACCCTGGGCGGCAACTTTGTCAGCAATGTTGTCATCTTTCAGGATTTTCAGCGTGGTCAGGCCTGTAGCCATGGCCAGCTGGTTACCACGGAAGGTACCCGTGTGGTGGCCCGGCGCCCAGGCGTCGAACTGTTTCTTGATACCCAGTACGGCCAGCGGCAGACCGCCACCGACAGCTTTAGACATCACAATGATGTCCGGCTCAATACCCGCATGTTCAAAGGCGAACAGTTTACCGGTACGTGCAAAGCCCGCCTGCACTTCATCAATGATCAGCAGAATGCCGTGTTCCTGAGTCACTTTGCGGATGCGCTGCAGCCACTCGACCGGAGCCGGGTTAACACCGCCCTCGCCCTGTACTGCTTCGAGGATAACCGCGGCGGGTTTACGAACGCCGCTTTCCACGTCATTGATCAGGTTTTCGAAGTAATACGTCAATGCTTTAACGCCAGCGTCGCCGCCAATACCCAGCGGGCAACGGTACTGATGCGGATACGGCATGAACTGCACTTCCGGCATCATGTTGGAAACGGCTTCTTTTGGCGACAGGTTACCGGTGACGGAAAGCGCGCCATGCGTCATCCCGTGATAACCACCAGAGAAGCTGATAATGCTGGAACGACCGGTCACTTTTTTCGCCAGCTTAAGCGCAGCTTCTACTGCGTCAGCGCCGGACGGGCCGGTAAATTGCAGGCAATACTCTTTGCCCTGACCCGGCAATAAAGAGAGTAAATAAGATGAAAATTCATCTTTTAAAGGTGTGGTAAGGTCAAGCGTATGTAACGGTAAGCCGCTGCTGATGACACTTTGAATGCTTTGAAGCACGTCAGGATGATTATGACCCAGCGCCAGGGTGCCAGCGCCTGCCAGACAATCAAGATATTGATTATTTTCAACGTCAGTGATCCAAACGCCCTGCGCTTTGGCAATCGCCAGCGGCAGTTTACGTGGATAACTTCGTACGTTGGATTCAAACTCAGCTTGTCTTGCTAAAAAGGTATCATTGCTTTGTGGTAATGAATTAGCACTTAAAGTATCAATACGGACTTTATCCGTCATCATATCACTCCCACAACCTCGGGTATTAATAACGCCGGGTTGAATTAAGGTTAAAGGGGCTGCCTGTAAAAAAACGCGGCTAATATAAGTGGTTTTAGCGTAGGACTCAATCATTTATTTTAGCGCGGTTTTCATTAGGATTTTTCCTTTCTGAATCAGGGGGTAACATGGAGTTCTGTCGTTTACATACTTTAAAGATCGTTACCATTTCAGGCAAAATGTAACTGAAGGCTAAAATGCGTACAACGTCATGTAAACCGTCAGAATGTCATGGTTTTATGCTTTCTTTACACACATTTACCTTTATTAACGCCCATGAATTGCCGATAAGACATTCTTTTTAACTAGTTTATCGATAAATATAATAAAAACGTCGACCCTAAAAGATAAATCACTTACTATGGCGCGCTTATTTGCACTACATGTAAATAAAAGAACTAATGCGCATCACACCGGTAACGCGTAAGAGGCATACACGTTATCGACAACGGGATGTTTATCCTGGGTTGTCACCAGAAATGTTCGCGGGCGGACATTTCGTAAGGCGAAGTCACTTCCCTTATGCCGAGAATGAAAATTTTCTAGCCATCTTTATATGGCGCCCTGATATGAGATTGTTATGACACGCATTTATCCACAATTCGTCGTTGCCAAATTTGGCGGTACCAGCGTTGCTGACTTTGACGCGATGAATCGCAGTGCCAGTATTGTTCTTGCAGATGAACAGGTTCGCCTGGTCGTATTATCTGCCTCCGCCGGTGTCACTAATCTGTTAGTCGAGCTTTCTGAAGGACTGGAAAGCAGCGATCGTATGGATAAAATCGATACCCTTCGCACCATCCAGTACAACATTATTTCCCGCCTGAAACAGCCAACGGTTATCAGCAAAGAAATAGACCAACTGCTTGAAAATATTGCCCGTCTTGCTGAAACCGCGCAGGCAATGCCATCGGCTGCATTAAGCGATGAACTAGTGAGCCACGGCGAGCTGATGTCGAGCCTGCTGTTTGCCGAAGTGCTGCGTGAACGTGAAGCCCAGGCAGAATGGTTTGACGCACGCAAAGTGATACGCACTAACGACGTATACGGTTGTGCGGAACCGAATCTTAGCCAGCTCGCTGAACAGGCTGAAATGCACCTGCGCCCACGCATTGAACAGGCCATTGTTATCACTCAGGGCTTTATCGGTAGCGATGACGCCGGGCATACCACTACGCTTGGGCGCGGCGGCAGCGACTATACCGCATCCCTGATAGGCGAAGCGTTACAGGCAATGCGTGTCGATATTTGGACGGATGTCGCCGGGATCTATACCACCGATCCTCGCGTTGTACCGCAGGCCCAACGCATCGACCATATTTCATTCGCCGAAGCCAGCGATATGGCTGCGTTTGGGGCGAAAGTCTTACATCCGGCAACATTACTGCCAGCGATGCGCAAAAACATTCCGGTATTTGTCGGTTGCAGTAAAAATACCGCTGCAGGCGGTACGCTGGTGCGCCGTGAAACCGAGAATCCACCGCTGTATCGTGCGATTGCCGTTCGTCGCAAGCAAACGCTGTTACGACTGCACAGCCTGCACGCGCAGCCTGCCTACGCTTTTTTTGCTGATATGTTTGCCATCCTGGCACAGCATCAGGTGGATATTGATCTGGTGACCACGTCCGAAAGCAGCATTGCGTTGGCGCTCGATCCTTCCTGCGCGACATCCGGGGAAGATCACACCTTAACCACCTCACTGCTGACGGCGCTCTCTTCCCACTGCCGGGTTGAGATTGAAACGGGGCTGGCGTTGGTGACGTTGATTGGAAATCAGCTCCATCACGGTACGGGCGTATGTCGGGATGCTTTCGCTGAACTGGACGCGCATGCGGTACGTATGATTTGTCACGGCGCATCCAATAATAATCTCAGCTTCCTGCTGCCGGGCGACGCTGCCGATAGCGCCGTCGTTGCATTACATCGCAGGCTGTTCGAGTAAGGTTTTCAGGGGCGTTCGCGCCCCTTTTCAATTCATTGCCCCCGTTACCGCTTTCTTGTAACCTTCCCCGCTTATTTACGCACACTTTTTCGGACACTCATGACCGCTCAACATTCGAAAGATCCTTTGCACGGCGTTACGCTGGAAATGCAGGTTAATGCCCTGGTGGCTCGCTACGGTTGGGAAAAACTGGGCAAGCTGGTGAACATTAACTGTTTTAAAAATGATCCCAGTGTGAAATCCAGCCTCAAGTTTTTGCGCCGCACGCCCTGGGCGCGGGCGGAAGTTGAAGCACTCTATCTTGATTCCCTCGACGACGATGAACCTCAGGATGGCGCATTTAACCCATGGCTTCAGGGGCGTAACGATAAGATCTGATTCCCTTCCCCTGCAAATCGTAAGAGAATATCGCCTCTCAAGGGACTAGTTGAAAACGGGCGATTATGATCATCTCTTTGCGGGGCGTCTCCCCGGTCACTCAGGTTAAAAAACTAGGCACACTGGTTGCCGTGGCATTACTTGTTGTCAGTTGTTCGTCTAAGCCACCGAGTTCACTTGTTACGCCATCGGGCAATACGGCGAAGCCTGTCGGTAAAACACAGAAGCATAACGAGCCGATGCGCGGGATTTGGCTGGCAACGGTTTCACGGCTCGACTGGCCGCCAGTAAATTCGGTCAATATCAGCAGCCCTGCTATTCGCATCAATAAACAGAAAGAAGCGTTAACGGCGAAGCTCGATAACCTGAAGCAGTTGGGTATTAATACCGTATTTTTCCAGGTAAAACCCGATGGCACCGCGCTCTGGGATTCTAAAATTTTGCCGTGGTCTGATACTTTAACCGGCAAGATTGGCCAAAACCCCGGGTACGATCCGTTGCAGTTTATGCTGGATGAAGCCCACAAACGCGGCATGAAAGTTCATGCCTGGTTCAACCCGTACCGGGTAACGACCAACACCAAACCTTCAACGGTGGCCGAGCTGAATCGCACGCTCTCGCAGCAGCCTGCCAGCATTTTTGTCCTGCATCGCGACTGGATCCGCACATCAAGCGATCGCTTTGTGCTTGATCCCGGTATTCCGGAAGCGCGCGACTGGATTACCAGTATTGTGGCGGAAGTGGTGGCGAAATATCCGGTCGATGGCGTTCAGTTTGATGACTATTTCTATACCGAAACCCCTGGCTCGACGCTTAACGATAACCAGACCTGGCGCCAATACGGCCAACAGTACGCGTCAAAAGCCGACTGGCGACGCCATAATACACAACTGCTTATCGAGCAAGTGTCCCGCACCATCAAACAGCTGAAACCCGACGTCGAGTTTGGCGTAAGCCCGGCGGGCGTCTGGCGTAACCGTTCGCACGATCCGTTAGGGTCGGATACGCGCGGTGCGGCCGCCTACGACGAATCTTATGCTGATACTCGCCTTTGGGTACAACAGGGCTTGCTGGATTACATTGCCCCGCAACTTTACTGGCCGTTCGCGCGTGATGCAGCGCGTTATGATGTGCTGGCAAAATGGTGGGCGAATGTGGTGAAACCAACCAAAACGCGTCTGTACATTGGCGTGGCGTTGTATAAAGTGGGCGAACCGTCAAAAAAAGAACCTGACTGGGCGGTGAATGGCGGCGTGCCGGAGCTGAGCAAACAGATAGATCTCAATGAATCCATCCCTGAAATTAACGGGACGATCCTGTTCCGCGAAGATAATCTCAATCAACCGCAAACTCGCCAGGCGGTGAATTATCTGAAAACCCGCTGGGGCCATTAATCCTGCCTTTTGTGCGCTACGCAAATCCGGCGTAGCGCGCCTCATCTGCTATGCTTACCCTGACATTCTTTACTGGAGAACGGATATGGGATTGTTTAACTTCGTGAAAGAAGCAGGTGAAAAACTGTGGGATAAACTGACGGATTCGCATCAGGACCAGGGCGAAAAAATCACCGAGCATTTGAAGAAACTCAATATTCCCGGTGCGGATAAAGTCCAGGTGACGGTTGTTGATGGGAAAGCCAGCGTCACCGGTGATGGACTAACCCAGGAAGAGAAAGAAAAAATTCAGGTTGCGGTGGGTAACGTTGCCGGGGTCAGTGAAGTGGAGAATAACATCACGGCTGCTGATAGCGCGGATGAAGCCACCTATTACACCGTGAAGTCCGGTGATACGCTGAGCGCGATTTCTAAAACCGTTTATGGCAATGCCAATCTGTATAACAAAATTTTTGAAGCCAACCGTCCGATGCTTTCTCACCCGGATAAAATTTATCCCGGTCAGACATTACGTATTCCTAAAGCCTGATAGCCGTACGCTTGCCGGAAGTCATTCCGGTAAGCGTTTCCCCCTCGTTGTATTTACAGGCAAAATATCGTATAAAACCTCCTGTCCGAGGGGTGTCCAGTAATGGGCTGAGATGGCGCAAGCCGAACCCTTAGAACCTGATCTGGGTCATGCCAGCGAAGGGACGGGTTAGCCATCTATTTATACAGCCAATTCCTGTTCTTCCCTTATTGCGCCCGGATCTCCACCGATTACTGGAGGTCCCATGTCTTTACCCCTTTTTGAAACTGGTCTTTACGCGCGTCTGCGCTCGCTTGCCGGTCACCACTGGCATGATTACGTCGCGCATGAATTTGTTCAGCAGTTAGGCGCAGGCACCCTGCCTGAACCCGCGTTTCGCCGATATCTCACCCAGGATTATCTGTTTTTAGTTCATTTCGCCCGCGCCTACGCGCTGCTGGTCAGCAAACTGCAAAACCTGCCGGAAATGCGCGCCGCGACAGCATCACTGAATGCGATTCTTAACGAATTGCCGCTGCATATCAGCTACTGCCAGCAATGGGGGTTAACGGAATCCGACGTTACGCAGGTGGAAGAAGCCGCTGAAACGGTGAACTACACCCGTTACGTGCTGGATGTGGGACACTCAGGCGATGTGCTTGATTTGCTTACCGCATTGATGCCCTGTGTAGCAGGCTATGCGGAAATCGGCCTGCGCCTGCTCAACGATCCGGCGACTGTCTTTGAGGGTAACCCCTACGCGCCGTGGATCCGTAACTATGGTGACAAGGACTATCTGGCAGGCGTACAAGCCTCACTGACACTATTTGAAAATCTGGCCGCTGCGCGTGGAGGTGAAAGCCGTATCGGTGAGCTTTCATCTATCTTCACCACCGCCACTCGACTGGAAAGCGCGTTCTGGCAGATGGGATTGAACGCAAAATCATGAAGTGCGTGAATGCATCCCCGGCCATCAGGGTGAAAGACCTTACGCTTCGCTACGGCGATAAGACGATATTTGAAAATCTCAACGTCGAGATCCCCGCGGGTCATTTCGTTTCGTTGCTCGGTGCCAGCGGTGCGGGGAAAACCAGCCTGCTGCGTATCGTTGCCGGGCTGGCCGCGCCAACGGCTGGCTCGGTGACGGATGAACACGGTCATCCGCTGGAAGGCCGTATCAGCTGGATGGGTCAGCGCGATCTGCTCTATCCGTGGTTAACCATCGAACAAAATGTTTGCCTGGGTGCGCGTTTGCGCGGTGACCAAGCCGATCGTGAGTGGGCACAAGAGTTGCTCTATCGCGTTGGCTTAAGTGGTTACGGCCATGCCCTTCCGCAGACGTTATCCGGCGGGATGCGTCAGCGCGCCGCCATCGCCCGTACCCTCTACGAACAGCAGCCAATTGTGTTGATGGATGAGCCATTTTCCGCGCTGGATGCGATTACCCGCGCCACGATTCAAACGCTGGCGGCGGAATTACTGGCCGATCGTACCGTGTTGCTGATTACCCACGATCCCGCTGAGGCCTGCCGTTTGAGCCATCGCATTCTCGTTCTGGCGAAATATCCCGGCGGCATTGATGATGCCCACATTATGGCTGGCATCCCGCCACGTGACCTGGACGATCCTCAGGTTATCCAGAGCCAACGCGAGCTTATGCAACAACTGATTCGGGGGGCACAGTGATTTTCTTATCACGTATCTGGCGCGGAGTGACGCTGTTTGCAGGCTTAATGGGCTTATGGTGGCTGGCGACGCTCGGCTCTATCCCGGCATTCCTGCTGCCCTCGCCCACGGCGGTGGTTCAGGCCCTGCACGATAATGGTCGTTACCTCGGCTGGCACACATTGATTACGCTATCGGAAATCGCCAGTGGGCTGGTGATTGGTGTACTGCTCGGGGCGTTTCTGGCGCTGTGCATGGTCTTCTCACCCCGTCTTCAGCGCTGGGTGATGCCAGTGGTATTAACCAGCCAGGCGATTCCTGTCTTCGCACTCGCTCCGCTGCTGGTGCTGTGGTTTGGTTTTGGCATGAGCGCCAAGGTCACCATGGCGGTGCTGATTATCTTCTTTCCGGTGACGTCGGCTCTGTTTGACGGTCTGCGCCGGGTAAGCGGTGATTATCTCGACCTGGCCCGCACTATGGGAGGATCACGCTGGACACTACTCCGCCATGTCCAGTTGATGGCCGCCCTGCCTGCTTTTGGCTCTGGCCTGCGCATGGCGGCAGCCGTTGCGCCCATCGGCGCCATCATTGGCGAATGGGTCGGCTCGGCAGAAGGCTTGGGTTACGTGATGCTTAACGCCAACGCGCGCATGCAGAGTGACATCTGTTTTGCCGCGCTTCTGATACTCGTTTTGATGACCATCTCCCTGTGGATGATTATTGATGCCCTGTTACGTCGCCTGATTTATTGGACACCGGATAACCATTGAGAAAACTACGATGACAACAAAAATACTGAAACCTGCGCTCGCTGCTGTGCTTATCGCCGGTACACTTTCGCCAGACGCCTGGGCGCTGGAGAAAGTGACGCTGGTACTGGACTGGTACATCAACCCAGACCACGCCCCCGTGATGGTTGCACAGCAAATCGGCGCATTTAAAGAGGAAGGCCTGGACGTCACAATTGTCCCGCCTTCCGATCCGGCGCTTCCTCCGCGCCTGGTGGCAGCAAAACAGGCCGATCTGGCGATCACCTATCAACCGCAACTGCACTTTTTTGCCGATCAGGGCTTACCGCTGATGCGTGTGGGCACACTTATCAATACGCCGCTGAATACGGTGATTGCGCTGGATAAAAATATTAAATCGCCTGCTGATTTAAAAGGTAAAAGCGTGGGCTATTCCGTCAGTGGCATTGAGCAGGCGACGCTCGATACCATGCTGAAACATAGCAATACGCCAGCGGATGCAGTGAAGCTTATCAACGTTAACTTTCAGCTAACCAGTGCTCTACTGACCGGCAAAGTGGACGCGGTGATTGGCGGCTATCGAAACATCGAAGCCCTGGAGATCCAGCTTCAGGGAAAAGAACCGGTGGTGTTTAATGTCGAGGATTATGGCGTGCCTGCGTACGATGAGCTGATTCTGGTGGCGAATAAAGAGATGGCTGGAGAAGCGAAAATTAAAAAATTCCTCGCGGCTTTGAAAAAAGGCAGCGACTACCTGCACGCGCATCCGCAGGAGAGCTGGAAAACGTTCGCCAGTCTGCATCCTGAGCTTAATACCGAATTGAATAAGCAGGCATGGATGAAAACGCTGCCGCTCTTTGCGCAAGATCCGGCAAAACTGGATAAAGCCCGCTATGCGCATTACGAGCAGTTTTTGTTTGATAACAAACTTATCAAAAAAATAACCCCGGTAGAGCAGTACGCTACCGGGGTTATGTAAGCCATACATCAGATTGCGAACGAAGTGCGCTTTGTTATTGCCGGATGTGGCGTAAACGCCTTATCCGGCCTACAAAATTTCGTAAATTCAATATAGTGTAGGCCTGATAAGTGCAGCGCATCAGGCAATTTTACAGCGCCATATCGTGCTGAGGTGACGCTTCAGGCTGTGATGCTTTCGGCGTGACGTTGTCACTTGCATCAGCATTCATTTTGATTACCGGAGGTTTAACCAGCTGCAACGTGGCTGCGGTATCGTCCCAAACCTGCTGTGTCAGCGCGCTGTTACCGTTCAGTTGCTGACCGTAGCTCGGCACAATCGCGCGGATTTTGCTCTGCCATTGCTCAGAACGGAATTGTTCCGGGAACATCTTCTTAATCACGTTCAGGGTGATGGGAGCCGCGGTCGATGCGCCCGGAGAAGCACCCAGCAATGCGGAAATCGTGCGCTGTTGGTCAACAACCACTTCCGTACCCAGTTTCAGTACGCCACCTTTGTCTTCATCTTTCTTGATAATCTGCACACGCTGACCTGCCTGAATCAGTTTCCAGTCTTCTTTACGCGCCTGAGGATAGTACTCTTTCAGCGCGGCAAAACGGTCATCATCGCTCAACATAACCTGACTAATCAGGTATTTGACGAGATCAAAGTTATCCAGCCCCACATGCGTCATCGGCATCACGTTGCTGGTTGTGGTGGTGCTCAGCAAATCGAAGAACGAGCCATTTTTAAGGAATTTGGTGGAGAACGTCGCGAACGGCCCAAACAGCACCACGCGTTTACCGTCGATGAAACGTGCATCAATGTGCGGTACGGACATCGGCGGCGCACCAACGGAGGCCTGGCCATAAACTTTCTGTAGGTGCTCTTTAGTGATTGCCGGGTTTTCCGTCATCAGGAAAGAGCCGCCAACCGGGAACCCTGCATAATTATCGGCTTCAGGAATGCCAGTTTTTTGCAGTAATTTCAGTGCCCCGCCGCCAGCACCGATAAATACATATTTGGCATCAATCGCATGTTCTTTACCGTTATTCACATCCTTGATTGTCACGTGCCAGGAGTTATCGCCATTGCGTTTAAACTCAGTCACTTCAGACGAGGTTTGCAAAGAGAAATTCGGGCTTTTTTTCAGGCTGCCGATCAGCTGGCGGGTAATTTCACCGTAGTTCACATCGGTACCGGCTGGCGTCCAGGTTGCAGCCACTTTCTGCTGCGGATCGCGCCCTTGCATTACCAGCGGAGCCCATTGTTGAATTTGCTGGTGATCGGTAGAGAATTTCATGCCCTGGAACAACGTCGTTTTTTGCAGCGCATCATAACGCTTTTGCAAATAATTAACGTTGGTATCGCCCCAGACAAAACTCATATGCGGGGTGGAATTAATAAAGGAGTGCGGTTCACGTAAAATGCCGCGTTTCACCTGCGCCGTCCAGAATTGACGCGAGATCATAAACTGCTCATTAATATCCAGCGCTTTGCTGACATCAATCGAACCGTCCGGACGTTCCGGCGTATAGTTCAGCTCCATATTCGCCGAGTGACCCGTACCGGCGTTATTCCAGCCATTAGAGGATTCCAGCGCCACGCCGTCGAGTTTTTCGACCATGACCTGCTTCCAGTCTGGCTGCAGTTCCTGGAGCCACGTGCCGAGAGAGGCACTCATAATACCGCCGCCAATCAGAAGGAAATCGGTTTTTTGTGAGGTTTCAGAATTAGCCCAGGTTGCCGAACTGACAAACAGCGCCACAGAGGTGAGTGAGATAATTGTCTTTTTAATTGCAGGCATAATAGTAATATCACATAGCATTGATGAAACATGAATAAATATAGTAAAGCATTTTTACGATAATTTAAAATATCTACAACATTTTTCGCACTATTATATAATTACATATTTATTTAGTTATTTAATTAAATAAATCATCAACACTCTTTGTTGGGTATTTTCGTTATGTAGGAAAGCATGCGCTTCCCTCGTTCTTATCGAACGAGGGAGTAAAATGAAAGGCTTTACCAGGAGAAATCCTGGACCAGTGATAAGTCCCAGGCAGTGGCAAACAGTGAAATGAAGATGATCAGGTTCACTGCGGTTTCTATTCTTTTTTCCATTTTGATTCTCCTTATGCCGGTTATGACGATCTAACACGGAAAACCTTAATGATTTCTTAATGCTGCACGACCATCATAAGGCGAACGCAGCAGGTTATGAATACGAGTATGCCAATAAAAACCGGCTGCGTCCCCCTCTTTTACTTTTGCGCACTAAGTGAGCTGATAGTGCTTATCTGCCGTCAGTTTTGCCGGGATCACGGTTTCATCGTTCATTTGCAGCAGCTCTATCTCAATCGCGTTGCAGATAGCATCCAGCGGCAGATCGTTATCTTCCATGCCAAACGGCTCTTCCAGTTCTTCGGCAAGGGTATCAAGCGCGATAAACGTGTACGAGATAAGCACCGACACAAACGGCGTCATGTAGTGCAAATCAACAACCAGCGCGAACGGCAGCATGATGCAAAACAGATAAACGGTGCGGTGCAGGATCAGCGAATAGGCAAAAGGCACGGGTGTATTGGCAATACGCTCGCACCCGGCCAGTACGCCCGACATATCATTAAGCCGGTTATTCAGGCTATGAAACAGAATGTCCGACAGTTTTCCTTCGCGACGACGCACGGCCAGCCACTCCCCCATCATCAGAAGAATGCGGTTTGCAGGCGTTTGAACGGCCAGAACCTGAGCCAGCTGTTTGTCATCAAGATAGTTTGCCAGCACCGCTTTCGCAGGCTGGCGGCGTAATGACAAGCGCAGGCTGTGGACAAACGCGATTTGCA
Organism: Pseudocitrobacter faecalis; assembly: GCA_003315335.1. GTDB lineage: Bacteria > Pseudomonadota > Gammaproteobacteria > Enterobacterales > Enterobacteriaceae > Pseudocitrobacter > Pseudocitrobacter faecalis. The sequence continues at coordinate 191,095 of QNRL01000001.1, read as the reverse complement.
GCCGGGTAAACTCCGCAATATTGGGTTCGTCGTGAAGCGTATTTTTCACTTCCCGCAGCAAGGAGCGTGAAGCAATCATCAGTTGCCCCCACAGTAAGCGCGCTTCCACATAACGTGCGTAGCAGGCGTTATTTCTGAAGCCCAGGAAGATAGCAATGGCGACACCAAGAATACTGAATGGCGCCACGGTAAGCTTGATACCCAGTGAGGTGTACCACGGTAAAATTGCGATAACCACAATTGAGAGCAGGAAATTGAGTAGCAAGCGAGAGTAGATCTTGGGAAGCACCGAGCCATGCCAGACAAGAATGCGAGGCAGCCAGTGTTGATGAGGACGCGCAATCATATATTTATCGATTAAGTTAATAACTTGTTTATTAAACGTGATTGCGGTCACATATTCAAGCGGTTTGCTTGGCTGTCGCGTATAATCAATCCCCTTTCATTCCTGCCAAAAATGACGACGCACGATGTTTAAGTGTGGATTACAAAGAGATGAAATATGTATGTTGTAACTAATGATGCTAAATAAAAAACCCGGCATTTGCCGGGTCTGGTTCATGCTCTTAGCACAGCGGCTGAACGGCTTTACGCATTCCCTGCAGCAGAATCGCGTCAAGATCCAGAGACACCTGCTCGACAAGGCCGACAACCTGAGTCAGGTCCTGCTCCCAATGCTCACTCACAGAAAGCACCGTTTTCACCAGCTCGCTGGTACTAATCAACTGATCACGATGCTGCGCCCACAGTTGCTGATAACGTTCAATCCAGTGCGCATCATCCTGTACTGGATACGTTTCACCGTTACGCTCTGCGCGATAAAACGCAATCAGTGCCGCCAGCGCGAAAGTTAAACGTGCAGGCAGTTTGCCGGTTGCCTTCTGCCCTGCCAGCAGTTGCGGCAGAATACGGGTACGGAATTTTGTCATCCCGTTCAGCGCGATAGAAAGCAACTGATGCTTGATATAAGGATTGCGGAAACGCCCGGTTACCGCGCTGGCGAAAGATTCCAGCTCATCACGTGGCAAATCGAGCACCGGGATAATCTCGTCGTAAATGGCTTTTTCAACGAAAGCACAGATTTCCGCGTCATTCATCGCCTCGCCGACCGTATCGAGCCCTGCCTGGTAGGCTACCGGCACCAGAGCCGTGTGCGCGCCGTTCAGAATCGCCACTTTACGTTCTTTATACGGTTTGATGTCATCCACAATCAGCACGTTGAGGGAGAGTTTGTCGAGACGCAGTTCGCTGGCGAGCGATTTCGGCCCCTGAATAACAAACAGGTAGAAGTGCTCAGCGGTATCAAGGAAACCGTCTTTGTAACCCAGTTCCGCTTCAATGGACGCCGCTTCATCACGCGGATAACCGGTAACAATTCGGTCGACCAGGGTGGAACAGAATGTGTTGGATTCATTCAGCCAGGTCACAAATTCCACCGGCAGCGCCCACTCCTGCGCGTAACGCAGCACCAGTTCATGCAGCGCGTCACCGTTATAGTCAATCAGTTCGCAAGGAATGATAATCCAGCCTTTATCCGCTGCGCCGTTAAAATGCGTGTAGCGTTCAAACAGCAGACGAGTCAGTTTAGCCGGATAGCTTACGGCCGGTGCATCATCAAATTTATCGCCGGCATGGTAGCTGATGCCCGCTTCCGTGGTGTTCGAGAAGACAAAGCGCATGTCCGGGTTGTGTGCCAGTTTCAGGAAAGCGTCGTAATCGGTATAAGCGCTGATTTCGCGGTTAACGGAACGAATTAAACGCGCATCGCTCACGGCATCGCCCTGCTCATTCAGGCCACGAATGATGGTCGTGTACAGGCCATCCTGCGTGCTGAGTGACGGCGGGAAATCACTGGCAATCGGGCGAACAATCACTACACCGGCATTCAGATCGGTGTGTTCGTTCAGCAGGTCGATCTGCCAGTCAACGAATGCGCGCAGGAAGTTACCTTCGCCAAACTGAATGATACGTTCAGGGTACTGCGCACCGGGGAAGTCCTGGCGGTTCAGAGTCTTCACAATCGTTTCCTTTTAATTAGTCATACAACCTGGTGGAATTGGTGTAATAACTTACCAGATTTTTAGACAATGAAACCCTGTTTTGATCAAAATGTGAGGACTATTTATAATTCAGAGGAATTTATAGAACACACTGGTGGCGGTTAATTCCCCCGCAGGCATCAGCGCATAACGCGGGATTTCGCCCACTTTATGCCAGCCAGCGCGCTGGTAGAACGTCTCCGCCCCGCTTCCCGTTGCGGTATCAAGTACAAGCACGTTTTTGCCTGCATCACGCGCTATCGTTTCCAGATGCGACATCAACTGACTTGCTATACCAAAACGTCTGGCATCCTCATGCACCAGCAGTTTAGCCACATCCGCGCGATGCGGCTGGTTCTCGGGTTGATCGATAATAAGCTGGACGGTGCCGACAATCCGCTGCTGCGCGTCTACTGCCACAAGTAAGATACATTCATTCGCCACCACGCTCGCCGCGGTACGTTGCCAGAATGCCAGCGCTTTTTCGCGGCTAAAAGGCAGCATAAAACTGACCGACGCGCCGCCTTCAACGCAGTTGATCAGAATGTCGGTCAGATCATGGAGATGCAACAGAATTTCATCATGGGATAGCGTGCGCACGGTAAAGGACGGGGTCATGAAACTCTCCTGAGTGAATTTCATGTCACTATCGCTGGCGGCGCGTAACAGCACAAGAGGTGCCGTCATCGCATTTACTTATGGTTGTGGTTTATTCATCTGAATCACCAGCCAGTGGTGAATGACGCCGACAATATAGTGTTGCTGGGCGTCATCAAGCGCCGTTCCCGCAGGAATGTTATGCCATTTTTCCAGGCAGCCGCGACAGCAGGTTGCCGTCGCGTGCTGGGCGATAAACACAGGGTGCCCGCGCATGGGTGTTTGCTTGCCATCATTTTTCGGCTGCGCCGGGGCGAGTCGGGATGCGATGAAATCGGCCGCGTGACTGTCGATAACCTCGGGGCCCTTGTCATAGCAATACTGCCGCTCTTTTGTGCCAAGTTTAAAACGGCTACGAAACGGCGAGCGCGCCAGGCGTGTAAACAAATTATCGAGAGGAACCATTAGTACACTGAACGTCCAATCTTATGCGTTAATTTTTCCAGAACCGCGACGCCCGCCAGCGAGTTACCGGCTTCGTCCAGTTCCGGGCTCCAGACGGCAATCGCCATCTCATGCGGCACGATCGCAACCACACCGCCGCCAACGCCGGATTTCGCCGGCAGCCCGACGCGCCAGGCGAACTCACCGGCATTCTGATACATGCCGCTGGTCGCCATGAGCGCATTAACCTGCCGCGCCTGCATCGGTGAAATAATCGGGTGGTGAATATGCGGTGCCCGCCCCTGATTCGCCAGGAACAAAAATGCCCGCGCCAGTTCGTTGCAGCTCATTTTCAACGCGCAATAGTGAAAATAGTTTTGCAGTACCGTCGCCACATCGTTATGGAAATTACCAAAGGATTTCATTAACCAGGCGATCGCCGCATTACGCGCAGAGTGCTCAAACTCGGAGCGTGCAACCACAGAATCGTAGGTAATATCCGGGACGCCGCACAACGTGCGAATAATCTCCAGCATGCGCATACGCGGTGCGCTCAATCGTCCCTGCAGCATATCGCACACAACCAGCGCGCCCGCATTAATAAACGGGTTACGCGGAATACCCTGCTCGATTTCCAGCTGCAACAGCGAGTTAAAGGGCTGACCGGAAGGATCTTTCCCTACCCGTTGCCAGATTTCGTCTTCTGAATAGTGGTTCATCGCCACCACCAGACTGAGTACTTTGGAGATGGACTGAATGGAAAAACGTTCGTCGGCATCGCCCGCCGAGAAGTGCTGACCATCCACCGTGCTGATGGCAATCGCCAGTTTGTTGCCGCTTACCTGGGCCAGCGCCGGAATATAATCCGCTACCTTACCTTGCCCAATCAACGGCCTGACGTCGGCTAAAATCGACGCCAGCATGTCATTATCGATGACCGTAGTCACTTACTACTCCTTGCCCGCAGGCTATTTCCGGCCTGCAAGTATAACAGAGCATGATGGATGAAACATAAGAAAGCCCGCACGAAGCGGGCTGAGAAAAAAATGGGTGCGTTGTGGATATGCCTGACACACAAAGAGTGGCGGGGATTGCTCCCCGCCGTTGCTCTTACACGGACCGGCACGCTGTGAAGACAGCAACCTCCGTTTGGCCAGTTCGGATGTGGACCTCACAGAGATCTTTTCTCATTACCAGCACCGCCACATCGGCGGAAACACAGATAATGACCAGGGCAAGTAGCATCCCTTTGTACTGTTTCATCGTGCTCTTTTCCTTGACCTTACGGTCTGTAAGAGGCACTCTACATGTGCTGACATATAGGGGGCCTCGGGTTGATTGAAAAATCACTCGGGGCTTTTCTCTATCTGCCATCCTGCAAATGCCTGAGACAGATAGCCTCAAGCACCCGCAACCATCTTACGCCGCGCCATCCCTGTTTACGCTTTGATAAACACTCTTTTTTCGAGATTATCGACGGTCTTTCCACACCGTTTGTACATTGCAGAATTCATGCAAACCAAAATGCGACAGCTCTCGACCAAATCCGCTTTTCTTCACGCCACCGAAAGCCACGCGCGCGTCACTGGCGCTGTAACCGTTGATAAACACCCCGCCGCATTCGAGCTGTTCGGCAAAGCGTTGAGCCTGTGCGTCATCGGCAGTGAAAACCGTCGCTGAAAGACCAAACTCACTGTCGTTTGCCAGTTCGAGAGCATGATCGGCATCGCGCGCAATGGTAATTGCCGAGACCGGGCCAAACATTTCCTGACGAAACGCTGTCATCTCTGACGTGACATTCCCCAGCACGGTCGGCGCGTAATAATTACCGTTTCCGGCCATTTTTTCGCCACCTATCAGCAGAGTCGCGCCTTCGGCAAGCGTTGCCTGAACCTGTTGATGCAGTTCTTCACGCAGGTCAAAGCGCGCCATTGGGCCTAAATAGTTTTGCTCGTCCAGCGGATCGCCCATTTTCAGTTGCTCGGTTGCCGCAACAAATCGGCGTGTAAAAGTATCCGCGATCCCGGCTTCAACAATAAAGCGCTTCGCCGCAGCGCAAACTTGCCCGGTATTTTGATAACGCCCGATAACGGCTGCCTGCACCGCGATATCGAGATCCGCATCGTTCAGCACAATAAAGGGATCGGAACCGCCCAGCTCAAGCACGCATTTTTTCAGCGCGGCACCGGCCTGAGCGCCAATCGCGCGGCCAGCACGCACGCTTCCCGTTACCGTGACAGCGGCGATACGCGCGTCGTTAATCGCCTGCGTAACCCCCTCATTGGTCGCATTCACCCAGCCGAAAACGCCCGCAGGAACGCCCGCTTCGAGGAAGATCTTACCGATCAGTTGCGCACTGCCCATCACATTAGGCGCATGTTTTAACAGATAACTATTCCCGGCTAGCAGAATTGGCACCGCGCCGCGCAGCACCTGCCACAACGGGAAGTTCCACGGCATAATTGCCAGAATCGGCCCCAGTGGACGATATTCAATAACGGCTTTGTTATCCTCCACCAGCGTGGATTCGGTATTCAGCATCGCCGGGCCATGCTCGGCGTACCAGTCGCAAAGGCTGGCGGATTTCGTGACTTCCCCGCGCGCCTGAGCAATCGGTTTGCCCATTTCGAGGGACATCATTTGTGCCATCTCTTCGCCACGTTGACGCAGTACGCGGCCAACAGCACGTAATGCCTCTGCGCGCGCCGTGACGGAGGTATTACGCCACTGGCGATAGCCAGCATCGGCAAGGGCGATAGATTCATCGACCTGTGCGGTTGTCGCCCACGGCAATGCCGACAGAGTTTCGCCATTAGCCGGGTTGATGGAAATCGCGTGAGTTGCAGGTGAAGTCATTCTCTTCTCTCTTATCCGGTGATGTGATGCTGTCATTCTGGACGCTTGTTGTCTTTCTGAAAACTGAATAATATTAAGCCCATCATTCACGAATCGAGAATACCATGGACCTGACGCAACTTGAGATGTTTAACGCCGTCGCGCAAACCGGCAGCATTACCCAGGCCGCGCAGGTTGTGCACCGCGTGCCCTCAAATCTCACTACCCGTATTCGCCAACTGGAGGCGGATCTGGGTGTTGAACTGTTTATCCGCGAAAGCCAGCGTCTGCGTCTTTCCCCCGCCGGACACAGTTTTCTGCGCTACAGCCAGCAGATCCTCGCGCTGGTCGATGAAGCCCGTATGGTGGTCGCCGGAGATGAACCACAAGGGCTATTTTCCCTCGGAGCGCTGGAAAGCACTGCCGCCGTGCGCATCCCGGAAACGCTGGCACGTTATAACCAGCGTTACCCGAAAATTCAGTTTGATCTGGCGACTGGCCCTTCTGGCACCATGATAGACGGCGTTTTAGAAGGTTCGCTGAGTGCGGCTTTTGTTGACGGCCCGGTGATGCATCCCGGTCTGGAGGGCATGCCGGTGTATCAGGAAGAGATGATGATCGTCGCGGCGAACGGGCACCCTAAAATTACTCGTGCCAGCGACGTCAACGGCACAAGTATTTACGCTTTTCGGGCCAATTGTTCCTATCGTCGCCATTTCGAGAGCTGGTTTCAGGCGGATCACGCCACGCCCGGCAGAATTCACGAGATGGAATCCTATCACGGGATGCTGGCCTGCGTGATTGCCGGGGCGGGATTGGCCTTGATGCCGCGGAGTATGCTGGAAAGCATGCCCGGACACCACCAGGTCGAAGCCTGGCCGCTGGCGGAAAAATGGCGCTGGCTGACGACCTGGCTGGTCTGGCGGCGTGGCGCGAAAAGCCGCCAGTTAGAGGCGTTTATTGAATTGCTGGATGAGCCTCAAAAACTTAAAAACTAGCCTCAGGCAAAAAAAGCGTTCCTTTCAAATAGAGGGACGCTTTCCCGCCCATCAATACCCGATCCCCCTGCCATTCGCAGCGTACATCGCCACCGCGTGCGGAAACCTGACGCGCCAGCATCTGCGTTTTCCCAAGCTTGTCGCCCCAGTAGGGAATGAGCATAGTATGCGACGAGCCAGTCACCGGATCTTCCCACACCGCTTCGCCCGGCGAGAAAAATCGGCTAACAAAATCATACGCGCCGTCGCCGCGTGCAGTAATCGCCACTTTATGTTCTCCGGGGATCATAGCGCTAATATTCGGCGTCACGGCTTCCACCTGCTGTCTGTTTTCCAGCTCAATAACCCAGGCGCGGCCTTTACGAGCATGCAGATAATCCGTAATCCCCAGCGCGGCAAGCATGTCGGAAGGCGGCGTCGCGGGTTGCGTCTCGCCCATCGGAAAATCAAGCGTCAGCCATTCGCCATCGCGCGTGACCGTCAGTTGTCCTGATGCGGTTTCGAAGCGAATTGTGCGTTCCGGATAATGCAGTTGCTGAAAAATAACGTGCGCCGTGGCAAGCGTCGCGTGCCCGCACAAATTGACTTCCTGGCGGGTGGTAAACCAGCGCAACGCAAAGCCACTCGGCTGCTGTACCACAAATGCGGTTTCTGACTGATTATGCTGCTGGGCCATTTTTAGTAATAATGTATCGGGTAACCAGTTCTCCAGCACACATACCGCTGCCACATTCCCCTCAAACGGACGCTCACTAAACGCATCCACCAGATAAATATCAATTTCCCGCATTCTGATCTCCTGTCGCTATTCAATCGTTAAAATGACACAAATCTGCGGGTCGCGGCAGACGGTGAGGAAAATCGTTGGCAACGCCATTGAGCTAATAACTACAAAATGAGATCCAAATCACAAAATGATTGTCATTCAGCCAACATTGGCTTTAAGATCGCACGTCTCATCCCGATCAAACTACCCCAGAAAATCCTATGACAACCAATACAGTCTCGCGCCACATCGCATGGCTTAGGGTGGTGACGCTCGCCATCGCAGCCTTCATCTTTAATACCACCGAGTTTGTGCCGGTGGGCCTGCTTTCTGATATTGCCGACAGTTTTGCCATGACCACGGCGCAGGTCGGTATCATGCTGACAATCTATGCATGGGTCGTCGCGCTGATGTCGCTGCCGTTTATGCTGCTGACCAGCCAGATGGAGCGCCGCAAGTTGTTAATTGGCTTGTTTGCGCTGTTTATTGCCAGCCATATACTCTCTTTCTTCGCCTGGAACTTTAGCGTGCTGGTTGCCAGCCGTATCGGCATCGCCTTTGCCCATGCCGTGTTCTGGTCGATTACCGCGTCCCTGGCCATCCGCATGGCACCTGCCGGAAAACGCGCGCAGGCGCTAAGCCTGATAGCCACCGGTACCGCGCTGGCGATGGTGTTTGGCATTCCGATTGGCCGCATCGTAGGGCAATATTTTGGCTGGCGAACCACCTTCCTTGCTATCGGTATTGGCGCGCTGCTGACCATGGTGGCGCTGATTAAACTGCTGCCCAAACTGCCGAGTGAACATTCGGGTTCCCTGAAAAGCCTGCCTGTGCTGTTTCGTCGCCCGGCACTGGTCAGCATTTATCTGCTGACCGTGGTTGTGGTGACCGCTCATTACACCGCGTATAGCTACATCGAACCTTTTGTGCAGAACGTCGCTGGGCTGAGCGGAAATTTTGCCACCGTGCTGCTGTTGATTCTTGGCGGTGCGGGCATCATCGGCAGTATTCTGTTCGGGAAACTGGGTAACCTGCACGCTTCTGGTCTCATCACCAGCGCAATCGGCCTGCTGTTGATTTGCCTGCTGCTGCTATTGCCGGCGTCCCATCAGGCCAGCCATCTTGCGGTGCTGAGCGTCTTCTGGGGTATTGCGATTATGATTATCGGCCTGGGCATGCAGGTGAAAGTGCTGTCGCTGGCACCAGATGCAACAGACGTGGCGATGTCGCTGTTTTCCGGGATCTTTAATATTGGTATTGGCGCGGGCGCGCTGCTGGGAAGCCAGATAAGTAGCCACTTCTCAATGGCCTCAATCGGTTACGTCGGGGCGGTTCCGGCGATTGCCGCGTTGATCTGGTCGGTAATTATCTTCCGCCGCTGGCCCACAGCGTCATTAGAAGAGCAGGCGCACCGCTCGTGAGGATTCGGGAGCCGGGCTGACATCCCCGGCTCCCTGCATTACGCGCCCGGCCAGGTGTTAATGATTTCCACCACGCCGTTAATAATAAACTGCACGCCCATACACACCAGCAAGAATCCCATCAGGCGCGAAATGGCTTCGATGCCACCTTTCCCTACCCAGCGCATGATCGCCCCGGAACTGCGCAGGCTACCCCACAGGATAATCCCCACCAGCGCGAATATAATGGGCGGCGAGACAAGCACTACCCATTCCGGGAAACTCACGCCGTGTTTAATAGTAGACGCCGAGCTGATAATCATGGCGATAGTACCCGGCCCCGCCGTGCTCGGCATGGCCAGCGGCACAAACGCAATATTGGCGGTCGGCTCATCTTCCAGCTCTTCTGATTTGCTGGACGCTTCCGGTGATTCGTGGGCTTTCTGCTGCGGGAAAAGCATGCGGAAACCGATAAACGCGACGATCAAGCCGCCGGCGATACGCAGACCAGGTATTGAAATACCGAATGTATTCATCACCAACTGACCGGCATAGTAGGCAACCATCATAATGACGAAGACATAAATAGAGGCCATGCGCGCCTGATGGTTACGTTCTGCCGCATTCATATTTCCCGCTAATCCGAGAAAAAGCGCCACGGTGGTGAGCGGGTTTGCCAGCGGTAAAAGCACCACCAGACCAAGCCCGATTGCCTGAAAAAGTTCAATCATATGAGATACTAGCCTTCTCTGTTTTACGAATAAGTTCGCAGTCTACGCGATGCAGTATAGCGTTTTCGCAGCATCTCTTGCTATGTGGGCCCTTTGTACAGAATGTCCTCTTTATTGTAGTTGGATACTCTCTGTTCAGCGTTTTAGCAAATCGTGGCATCCCTCAATCCATTCAGTTGACTTATGATTGCACGAGAAATAATATCCTCCGCAACTAAAGTACTTGCCAGGGCAACCATTGTGAACATCACAAGCGACCTCTTTGATGAAATAATCCCGCTTGGGCATTTGATTCACATGGTTAATCAAAAAAAAGATCGCTTACTCAACGAGCATCTATCGCCTGAAGACATTACTTCCTCACAGTTCAGGGTGCTCTGCTCTATTCGCTGTAAAGGCAGCATTACACCGGTAGAGCTGAAGAAAATCCTGTCGGTCGATCTGGGCGCGCTTACCAGAATGCTTGACCGATTGCTTTGCCGGGGCTGGATTGCCCGTTTGCCGAATCCTCATGACAAACGCGGCGTGCTAATCCAGTTAACGCCAGAAGGCGCTGAAATTTGTGAGAAATGTCATCAGCTTGTTGGGCAGGACCTGCATCAGGAATTAACAAAAAACTTAACGGCAAACGAAGTTGAAACGCTTGAGCTTCTGTTAAAAAAGATTTTGCCGTAAACAGAAAGAGGTAAGACGATGTCCAGACGCAACACTGACGCTATCACCATTCATAGCATTTTGGACTGGATCGAAGATAACCTTGAGTCGCCCCTGTCGCTGGAAAAAGTGTCAGAGCGTTCAGGTTACTCCAAATGGCACCTGCAACGGATGTTTAAAAAGGAAACGGGACACTCTTTAGGTCAGTACATTCGCACCCGTAAATTGACCGAGATTGCCCAGAAGTTAAAAGAGAGCAATGAGCCGATTCTCTACCTGGCTGAACGCTACGGTTTTGAATCACAGCAGACGTTGACGCGAACCTTTAAAAACTATTTCGATGTGCCGCCGCACAAGTATCGCGTCACCAATATGCACGGAGAGTCTCGTTATCTCTTCCCGCTTAATCACTGTACTTATTAATCGCCTGCACAAGACGTATCGAGGAATACCATGAAACTGTTCGCCTCCGCTGCCTTCGCTATTATGGCGTTGGTTTCCAGCCAGAGTTATGCGGAGCAAACCCTGACACCTACGCAACACAACGCCCGAGACACCATGATTATGCCGTCGGCTAACCAACAGTCGCCGTTCGATTTTAATCATATGGATGCCGGTAGCGACAAATCAGACGAACTGGGTGTACCTTACTACAACCAGCGTGGTTTCTGATTTGTGTCCGCCCCGCACATGCGGGGCGTTGCTTTATCCCCTTGCCGCCCGCATGCCGGGAAGACGCCATCCGAAGACGTTAATAAACAAGCCCGCCATAATCAGCACCGCCCCCAAAAGCTGTAATGCCGATAAGGTTTCATCGAGCAATAACGCCGCGCTTACCAGCCCCACAACCGGAACCAGCAGCGACAACGGTGCCACGCGCCAGGTTTCATAGCGCCCGAGTAACGTTCCCCAGATACCATAGCCGATAATCGTCGCCACAAACGCCAGATAGACCAGCGACAAAATAGTGGTGAGATCGATAGTCAGCAGGCTTTGCACCATCAGAGACGGGCCATCGAAAATAAGCGAGCTGAGCATAAACGGAATAATCGGGATCAGTGCACTCCACACCACCAGCGACATTACCGCCGGCTTTGATTCATGCTGCATGATGCGTTTATTAAAGATATTGCCGCAGGCCCAGCTTAATGCCGCCGCCAGGGTGAGCATAAATCCTAACAAGCCGACATGCTGGCCGTTCAGGCTCCCCTCAATCAGCACCAGTACGCCAAATACCGCAAGAGAAATCCCGGCCACCTGCTTACCCTGTAATCGTTCGCCAAACACAAACGCGCCAAGAATGATGGTAAAGAATGCCTGCGCCTGAAGCACCAGCGAGGCCAGCCCGGCTGGCATACCAAATTTAATCGCACAAAACAGAAAGGCAAACTGACCAAAGCTGATGGTCAGGCCATAACCCAACAGCAGGTGAAGAGGTATTTTTGGCCTTGCCACAAAAAAGATGGCCGGAAACGCCACCAGCAAAAAACGCAATCCTGCTAACAACAGTGGTGGCATATTGTGCAGGCCCACTTTGATCACCACAAAGTTGATGCCCCACGCCACCACCACCAGCAATGCCAGTAGCCCATCTTTACGCGTCATACCCTGCCTCAATTATTTATTAAAATTATGTGAACAGATTCAACATAACTAAAAATAGCAAGATCGAACAGATCATTATTTTTGGCAGGGGTAAATGCGAGGACACCTTTTTGCATCGTGTATACAAGCACGCACTGGCATGATATTTCTGAAAGGCACATCACAACCAGGACATAACCATCCGTCAGGCAGAACAATGAACTCAACTCTACGCCGCTCCACAGGAGCGCTGCTGGCGTCGTCGCTCCTGTTGACCATCGGACGCGGCGCGACGCTTCCTTTTATGACCATCTACCTCACGCGCAAATACGCAATGACGGTCGATTCCATCGGCTATGCCATGACTATTGCGCTGACCATTGGCGTTATTTTTAGCCTTGGATTCGGCATTCTCGCGGATAAGTTCGATAAGAAACGCTACATGCTGCTGGCGATTGTTGCGTTTATCGCCGGATTTATCGCGATTCCACTGGTCAATAGCGTCACTTTAGTGGTGCTGTTCTTTGCACTGATCAACTGCTCATATTCCGTATTCGCAACCGTCCTGAAAGCCTGGTTCTCTGACGCCCTGTCATCCACGGAAAAAGCGCGGATCTTCTCCCTGAACTACACCATTTTGAATATCGGCTGGACGGTCGGGCCACCGCTCGGCACGCTACTGGTAATGTACAGTATCAATTTACCCTTCCTGCTGGCCGCTGTCTGTGCTGCCTTACCGTTGGTGCTGATTCAACGTTACGTCCAGCACATACTCATCAGCGAAAGTGAACAAACGCCGGCGGCATGGGATCCGTCGGTATTACTCCATGACAAAGCGTTGTTATGGTTTACGCTATCGGGTCTGCTCGCCTCTTTTGTTGGTGGGGCGTTTGCTTCATGCCTCTCACAATATGTGCTGGCAGTTGCAGACAGCGTTTTTGCAGAGAAAGTGGTCGCGGTGATTCTGCCGGTGAATGCCATCATTGTCGTCACACTTCAGTATGCGGTGGGGCGCCGGCTCAGCGCCAGGAATCTGCGCCCGCTCATGACGCTGGGCACCGTTTGCTTTGTGCTGGGCCTGATCGGATTTATGTATTCCGGAAACAATTTGATTTACTGGGGACTCGCGGCGGCGGTGTTTACCCTTGGCGAGGTTATCTATGCGCCCGGCGAATATATGTTGATTGATAACATCGCCCCGCCGGGCATGAAAGCCAGCTACTTTTCCGCCCAGGCGCTGGGCTGGATGGGCGCCGCGCTGAACCCCATGCTCACGGGGCAAATTCTTACGCACATGCCACCCGCCTCGCTGTTCCTGATTTTAATTACCGCGATCGTCATCGCCTGGGCTTTGGTGCTGAAAGGCATGAATGCCAGCGGCGGGCGGAAAGCGCTCACCGCGCAGTAACCCTCATCCTCAGCGCGTAAGTGTTGCGCGCTGAGGTGTGCCGGCAAATTCATATCCTTCATCCTGCCAGCCAGTCATCCCGCCGATCATCACTTTCACCGGACGCCCCAGCAATGCCAGCTTCAGCGCCGCCTGGTCAGCGCCATTACAGTGTGGCCCCGCGCAATAGACCACAAACAGTGTCTCCTGCGGCCACTCTGCCATCCGCTCCGCCGTCATCTCGCGATGAGGTAAATGACGCGCACCGGAAATATGCCGAGCGGCAAACATTTCCGGGCTGCCGACTGCATGCAGAAGCACAAAATCCACATCCTGATTACGCATGGCGGCGTGCACATCGGCACAGTCTGTTTCCATACTTAAGCGCTGGCGGAAATGACGCACCGCGTCTTCGGCAGAGGCCACTGCACATTCACTCACATAACTCATAGTCACATCTCCTGGTCTGTGTTAACACTATGTAGTCCCCGCGTCTGCGGGTTCCACTATCGCGAGTATAAACATGGTATTACCTTCAGAGCCGCCAGCATTTCTGACAAAAAAAGACCAGAATATGACAATCACTCACGCCCCCCTGGTGGTCGTGCTGGCCTATGACGGGCTATGTACATTTGAATTTGGCGTTGCGGTTGAAATTTTTGGTCTTCCCCGCCCCGAGATGGGTGATGGCTGGTATCGCTTCGCCGTCGCCGCCGTTGATGAGGGTGAAATGCGCGCGCTTGGAGGTATTCGTCTGGTGACGGATGGCAACCTGGAACTCCTGCAGGACGCTGACACGATTGTTGTGCCAGGCTGGCGTGGCGTGGAAACCCCGGTGCCCGATGCGCTGAGTGATGCCTTGCGTAAGGCTCATACCCGTGGTTGCCGGATGATATCCATTTGCTCCGGCGTCTTTGTGCTGGCGGCGGCGGGCTTACTGGACGGTAAAAAGGCCACCACCCACTGGCGTTATACCGAAAGGCTTCAGCAGCGTTATCCCGCCATCAATGTGGTTGAGGATGTGCTTTATCTGGAAGAGGGTAATGTCATGACATCGGCAGGCAGCGCGGCGGGGATTGATCTCTGTTTGCACGTCGTACGGCTCGATTTCGGCCTTGAGGCCGCAAATGTTGTTGCGCGTCGTTTAGTGGTTCAGCCACATCGTGACGGCGCACAACAGCAGCAGGTTGCGCGCCCGGTCGCGCGTGACCGCGAAAGTCTACGGATGGGCTCGCTGTTTGATTATCTGCACCAAAACATTGCTGAAAGCCATACGGTGGCCTCGCTGGCACAGCATGCAGGGATGAGTGAACGTACTTTTTTACGCCGATTTCAGGACGCAACAGGAAAAACACCGGCCCGCTGGCTGTTAGACGAACGTCTTAGCCGGGCCCAGCACTATCTGCTGACAACACGACTCAGTATGGAAAGCGTGGCTGAACGCGTGGGCTTTGGAAACGGTAAGACCCTGCGTCGTCATTTTCAGCAGCATCTGGCAAGCAGCCCGCTCGCGTGGCGGAAAAAATTCACGGGTAGCGGTGAATAATCGTATTTCTGGCAAAAAAAAACCGTCAGATAACTGACGGTAAAATGCTTGCATGGATAGATCTGTGTTTTTGGTTAGTACAACCATTCGTAGACATCCCTGGTCACGACGGCTGTTGCTAAAAATCATCCTATCACTGACTTCCTCAATGAAAGCTAAACGACAAATACGTCATTCAGCGTATTTGTTTTCCAGCCTTTTTTGCTTTTGCAGCAGGCAGTGCGATCCGCCCACATTCTGCCAGACCGTGATTCCTGTAAATTTTGATTTTCAGGTGTGTTTGACCAGGTCACACCACGGCGAATTTTACGCATACTTTTTTTCATACTACCCTCCGGTAGATTGTCGAAATTTAATCCGTTAACTCAACAAGTTACGAGTCAATAGTAGCAGCCTGAATGGCGAGTTACTTCAATAAATGCGCTTATTTGTAAAGACGGTGTGAGGAAATGCACGAATACTAAAGACATAGATATCAACTTCAGACACCTACCGATTATGTCGGGTTGTCGTGAAATTCATCTTGCGTAAGATAGCCAGCGTTATCTTCCTTCAGGGTTGATAATGAGAATGCATAATTCATTGTCAGATTTAGCCCGCCTTCCCCTGTGCGGGCTTTTTTTATGCCTTTATCACAAAAACGGACAACAAAAATAAAAAACATTTGATACACAGACAGATAAATTATAATTCGGATGAATAACACTACAGGGAGGTTGTCGTGTTTGAATCACATTTAAATATTTTTATCAAAGCGGTGTTTGTCGAAAACATGGCGCTCAATTTCTTTTTAGGGATGTGCACATTTCTGGCAATTTCTAAAAAGATCGACATCGCCTTTCGCCTGGGACTTACGGTGACGGCGCTACTTACCGTGGCGACGCCTATCAACAATCTGATTTATACCCATCTACTGCGAGAAAACGCGCTGATTGAGGGTGTGGATCTGAGCTTTCTCGATTTCATCACCTTCATTGGCGTTCTGGCTGCGCTGGTACAAATTCTGGAAATGGTGCTGGATCGCTTTCTGCCTGCTTTGCATCACACTCTGGGGGCGTTCCTGCCATTACTGACCATTCACTGTGCCATCTTTGGCGCGACTATTTTTATGGTTCAGCGTGAGTATACGTTCGGGGAGTCCGTCACTTACGGTGCCGGATGCGGCCTCGGCTGGATGCTGGCACTGGTGGCTCTGGCAGGTATTCGCGAGAAGCTGAAATACGCCAATATGCCAAAAGGCCTGCGCGGGCTGGGCAGCGTGTTTATTACTGCCGGGCTGATGTCGCTGGGGTTTATGTCGTTTTCGGGGATATCACTTTAGGCAAACTGCCCCCTCAGCCTAACCCTCTCCCCCAGGGAGAGGGGACCGATAGTGCCAATCTTCAGGGTAAGTGCGGTTTTCTCCCTCTCCCTGTGGGAGAGGGCCGGGGTGAGGGGCCATACTACTCACTCAACCCACGATTCTTGAGCATCGGTTCAATCAGTGGATCGTGTCCGCGCCAGTCACGGTACAACGCTTCTAAATCGCTGCTATTGCCGCGCGACAATATGGCCTTGCGGAAACGTTCACCGTTTTCACGGGTTAACCCCCCCTGCTCCTCAAACCAAAGATAGCCGTCATCGGCCAGCATTTGCGTCCATAAATAAGCGTAATAGCCTGCTGCGTAGCCCCCGCCAAAAATATGGGCAAAATAGCTGCTTCGGTAACGTGGAGGAACCGCGGCGAGAGCCAGATTTTCCTGCTGTAAGGCCTGCGCTTCAAACTGCGCCACGCTCTCTGGAATAGACTTCGTTGTCACCGTATGCCAGTTCATATCCAGCAACGCCGCGCTCAGCAGTTCCGTCATGTCATAGCCTTTATTGAACTTCGCGGCGCGGAATAGCTTGTCGCGCAAGGCTTCCGGCATCGGCTCGCCCGTTTGGTGATGGCGGGCATAATGGGCAAATACCTCAGGATGGCTGGCCCAGTGTTCGTTGATTTGTGACGGAAACTCGACAAAATCACGCGGTGTACTGGTGCCGGAAAGTGTGGCATAGCGCTGACTGGCAAACAGGCCATGTAGCGCGTGACCAAATTCGTGGAACAGCGTAATGACGTCATCCCAGGAGATGAGCGCACTGTTGCCAGCGGCCGGTTTAGAGTAGTTACAGACGTTATAAATCACCGGACGCGTATTAAGCAGCGTGGATTGCTGAACGAAGTTATCCATCCACGCCCCGCCGCTTTTACTGTCACGCGCAAAGAAATCACCGTAAAAGAGCGCCATTCCTTCACCATTTTCGGCGAAAATCTCCCAAACGCGCACGTCGGGATGATAAACCGGAATATCAAAGCGCTCGACAAAACGAATGCCAAACAGTTGGCTGGCCGCCCAGAACACGCCATCAATCAGTACACGGTCGAGTGCGAAATAGGGTTTGATTTGCGCTTCATCAATCGCGTATTTCTCGCGACGAACCTGCTCAGCGTAATAGAGCCAGTCCCAGGCCTGCGCCGCAAACGGCGCGGGCTGAGAATCAATAATCTGCTGAATATCCGCCAGTTCTCGCTCGGCGCGTGCCCGGGCGGCGGGAGCGATTTCACGCATAAAATGCAGCGCTGCGTCCGGCGTTTTCGCCATCTGATCGGCCATACTCCAGCTGGCGTAATCTGCAAAACCTAACAGGGCCGCCTGTTTCGCGCGAATATCAACCAGCTTCAACACCAGCTCGCGAGTGTCGTTTTCATCACCCTTTTCTGTGCGTGACCATGCCGCGTTAAACAGCTTTTCACGCGTTTGCCTGTCGCGCAAAGACGCCAGCAACGGCTGCTGAGTCGTATTCAACAACGGAAGCAACCAGCTGTTATGCAGCCCGCGCTCCTGTGCGGCGACCGACGCCGCGGCTAACTCCTCCGCATTCAGGCCATCAAGCTGAATAGGTTCCTCAATGACCAGTCCACCGGCTTTTGTGGCTGCCAGCAGGCGCTGATGAAACTGGCTGCTGAGGGTAGCAGACTGCGTATTCAGCGCTTTTAATTGCGCTTTTTCATCCGCGCCCAGGGTGGCTCCGGCCAAAATGAAGCGCTGATAAATGACCTCCACAAGACGACGTGACTCCGAATCCAGAGACAATTCATCACGTGACGTCCAGACCGCCTCTACACGATTAAACAATGCATCATCAAGATAGATATCGTTTGCAAGATCGGCCAGCTCAGCCGAAAACTGTTCGTCAAGACGCTGAATCTCATCATTTGTGTGTGCCGCAGCCATCGCAAAGAAAACGCTGGTCACGCGGGTCAGCAATTCGCCGCTTTTCTCCAGCGCAATGAACGTATTCTCAAAGCTCGCTGGCTCCGGGTTATGTGCGATAAGGCTAATTTCCTCGCGTTTACGTTTAACACCTTCATTAAACGCCGGGCGATAATCGCTGTCGCTTATCAAATTAAATGGGGGCGCCTGATACGGCAGCGTACTGGCAGCTAAGAATGGATTGGTGGTCAACATGTTCAACTCCTTGAGATGCTTTCCCTTAGAGTAGGCAACCCCTGGAAAGACCGCAATCACTTCCCGCGATGGAAAGGAGCATGCTATCGTAATAACACACAAAAAGCGTTGAGGAACAGAGAGATGATCATACTGGTTACCGGGGCAACGGCAGGTTTTGGTGAAAGCATTACGCGTCGTTTTGTCGCCAATGGACACAAAGTGATTGCCACAGGACGCCGCCAGGAGCGCCTGCAGGCGTTAAAAGAAGAACTCGGCGACAGCGTGCTGACTGTGCAGTTGGATGTGCGCAACCGTGCCGCAATTGAAGAAGCGCTGAGCCAGTTACCTTCTGAGTGGCAGGCGATTGATATCCTGGTAAACAACGCCGGGCTGGCGCTGGGCATGGAACCGGCGCACAAAGCCAGCGTAGAAGACTGGGAAAACATGATCGACACCAACAACAAAGGCCTGGTATACATGACCCGCGCCGTGCTGCCTGGAATGGTTGAGCGTAACCGCGGGCATATTATCAACATAGGCTCCACCGCAGGTAGCTGGCCATATGCAGGTGGTAACGTTTATGGTGCAACCAAGGCATTTGTGCGTCAGTTCAGCCTGAATTTACGTACCGACCTGCACGGTACCGCCGTTCGCGTAACCGATATTGAGCCGGGTTTGGTCGGCGGTACCGAGTTCTCGAATGTGCGTTTTAAAGGTGATGATGCTAAAGCAGATAAAACCTATGAAAACACCAACGCACTGACCCCGGAAGACGTGACTGAAGCCGTCTGGTGGGTGGCGACCCTGCCGAAACATGTCAACATCAACACCGTTGAAATGATGCCGGTTAGCCAGACTTACGCAGGCCTGAGCGTTCACCGCCAAAAATGATGCTTTTAGCCCTGCCCGACGCCCGTCGGGTATGGGCTCAGCAGTAAAAAAAGCGTAAAATAGAGGCCAAAATCAGCGAATAAGAATGAGTCAATGGCCGCCGAAACACAACTGAATCCGACACAACCCGTCAACCAGCAAATTTATCGCATTCTGCGCCGCGATATCGTGCATTGTTTGATTCCCCCTGGAACGCCACTTTCCGAGAAAGAGGTGTCGATGCGCTTTGAGGTTTCACGTCAGCCGGTTCGCGAGGCGTTTATTAAACTGGCGGAAAATGGTCTTATCCAGATTCGTCCTCAACGTGGCAGCTATGTGAACAAAATATCGTTGTCTCAGGTACGCAACGGCTGTTTTGTGCGTCAGGCGATTGAATGTGCGGTGGCGCGCCGGGCGGCGACTATGATCACCGATAAACAGCTTTATCAGCTGGAACAAAATCTTCACCAGCAGCGCATTGCCATCGACCGTCTCCAGCATAATGATTTTTTTCAGCTTGATGATGAATTTCATCAGTTGTTATCCCTGATTGCCGATTGTCAGCTGGCATGGGATACCATCGAGAATATTAAAGCGGCGATCGACCGGGTACGATATATGAGCCTTGACCATGTCTCTTCCCCGGATATGCTGCTGGCTCAGCATCACGATATATTCCATGCGCTGGAAAAACGCGATCCTGATTTAGTGGAAAAAGCGATGACGCTGCATTTACAGGAAATTAGCGAATCTGTGCAGTTAATTCGCCAGGAAAAACGCGACTGGTTTAGCGAAGAGTAACAAAAAGCCTTCACTCACGAGTGAAGGCTTTTACGTTTTTCAGGATCCTCTGACAACCATGGTTGGTATTGCGGCGTGACGCAGAATCGACTCGGCATTAGAACCCAGCAAATGGGTTGTGCGACCGGGGCTGCGGGAGCCGATAACGATGGCATCGTAACCCTCTGTTTTACTCATCGCGATTATCTCATCGCGGATGTTGCCAAACCGCACTTCGGTACGCAGCCGCGAGGCGGGAATATCCAGCATCTTCATCAGCCGCTTCATTTTAATTTCCGACTCGTTCGACATAAACGAATTGAACTTTTTGATGTCGGAGGCAAAACCGCGTAATAACGAACGACTGCTGTTGGGCAGTACATTAACCAACGTGATTTCCCCCTCGTCACCCGCCAACCAGGCTGCGTGGCGCAATGCTTTGTCACTTAAATCCATTTCAAATACATCTACAGGCATCAATATTTTTTTGTACATGGCCCGATCTCCTTATTCCAGAGGAACTGTATTGCAGCAAGGTAACAATGCCATAATTAAACTAAACAAAACAACAATAATCACAATGCTAAATAATTTACCTTTGCAAAGGTTCGTCCATTATTTCAACTACTCTTATCAAGCGTGTAGTTATGTATACGCCCTCACTCCCTTAAAAAAATCGTGTAATTGATCAAAAACAATTTAATTTTTTAGGGATAGGCGTATTTATATACCCCGTCGTTGCCACATCCTATTTTGTAACCGGCTTCGATGTGAAAGAAAGGAGAACACCATGATGACTTACGATCGTAACCGCAATGCAATTACTACTGGCAGCCGTGTAATGATTAATGGTACCGGGAAAACCGGCACTATCAAGGCGATTAAAGCAGACGGCATGACACCTGACCAGGTGCGCCGCAGCAAAACAGTTGAGATTGAAGGTTGTGACGGACAGTTCGAGCCGATTGAGCTTATTCGTCTCGGCATGCACTAATTAGTGGTGTCATTCGGGTGGCCTTATTCCAGGGTCGCCCGAAAATAATTTTCCAGTCTGCGTTCTATTCCCCGATGTAAATGTTGTGCCTGCATTTTGCCGGATGGCGCTACGCTTATCCGGCCTGCGAAGAAAGTGCGTATCCGTAGGCCCGGTAAGCAACGCGCCACCGGGCAACCTATCGCATCAGGCGTTGACAAATTCTGCAACCGTCGCCTTCGCACCTTTCGCCAGAAGCGACAGATAAGCCTTCGTCACCTGCTGAACAAATTTCGCTTCATGCGGCAGTTCTTTACCGAAAATAGCTTCGATCCCCAGCAGCGCTTTCACGCGGGCTTCTCCCTCTGCGCTTTGCGCAACGGTCGTCTGAATCACCGACAGCAGCGGGTCGCACACTTCGATCGCTTCGCCCTGCTCGTCCACGCCGCCAACGTAGCGCATCCAACCCGCAACACCCAGCGCCAACAGATTGAAACTGCTGTTATGAACCAGGTGCCAGCGAACGGAATCCAGCATACGCTGCGGTAACTTCTGGCTACCGTCCATCGCAATTTGCCAGGTACGGTGACGCAGCGCGGGGTTAGTGTAACGCTCGATCAGCAGATCGGCATAACGGGAGAGATCCACGCCCTGTACTTTCAGCGTTGGCGCCTGCTCTTTCAGCATCAGGTCGTGCGCGGCGCGGCGATAGTTCTCGTCACCCATGCAGTCATTAATATGCTGATAGCCTGCAAGGTAGCCGAGATAGGCAAGGAATGAGTGGCTGCCGTTAAGCATACGCAACTTCATCTCTTCAAACGGAATCACGTCGCAAACCAGTTCCGCCCCCGCTTTTTCCCACTCGGGGCGGCCAGCAACAAAGTTATCTTCAATTACCCACTGGCGGAACGGTTCGCAAGCCACGCCTGCCGGATCGCGCACGCCGGTCAATTGTTCAATTTTATCCAGCGTATCGGCAGTGACCGCCGGAACAATTCGGTCAACCATGGTAGACGGGAACGTCACGTTCTGTTCAATCCACGCCGCCAGATCTGCGTCCACTGCGCGCGCGTAAGCAGTAACAACATTACGCATCACGTGACCGTTTTCCGGCATGTTGTCGCAGGACATGACGCTGAATGCCGGCAGCCCTGCCGCTTTGCGGCGTGCCAGTGCTTCAACAATCACACCCGGCGCAGATTTCGGCTGATGTGGGTTTTCGATATCTGCGGCGATAAATGGATGATCGAGCATCAGTTGCCCGGTCGCCGGAGAGTGGCAGTAGCCTTTTTCGGTGATTGTCAGGGAAACAATCGCCACCTGCGGCTCACACATTTTCGCAAGCACGGTTTCCAGACCATCGACCTGCGCGTGCAGGGCTTCTTTGACCACGCCAACTACGCGCGCAGTCCATGCGTCGGCAGACATCTCTGCCACGGTGTATAAATTGTCCTGGTTCTTCAGATCGGCAATCTGCTGCTCGCCGCCAATCAGGTTAACTTCGGTGTAACCCCAATCACTGCCGTGCTCCGTGGCAAGGATATCTGCATAGATAGCCTGATGAGCGCGGTGAAAAGCGCCAAAGCCAAGATGAACAATGCGCGGCACCAGTTTGCTGCGATCAAAAGTCGGGAGTGTTGCCTTAGCGGTTAATAGCTTATTTTGCATCTTTTTGACTCACTGTAGAGAACGTTGATTGCCATACTAGATTAACGAGTTCAATGGGTGTGTTTTTGATTTGAGTTAACTTATTGGCGATTGGTATGACATGATTTTTAAGTTGTGTGACAGGATAAACAAAATGATGTTTCTCCTGTCACGTTTCGCGTTAACCCGCCTGTGTCGCTGAATCGAGCGGATTATGTTTCTCTTTTTCAGCATCATTCCAGAGCTGGTCGTAGGAGTAGCCCGTTAAGTCTTCGACAATACGCCGTGTTTCTGGTGTGACATCCTGCTTTGAACCTTTAGCCTTAAGACGGTCAATTTCATCAACAAATATTTTATGCGTACGCTTATTCAGGTGGAATGTCAGGGCCTGCCATAACGCTAACAGAAGCAATCCCGCCGTTCCCACAAACAGTAGCGTTGCAATGGTGTTGATAGCTTCAGGTGGCTGCACCTGACTCCCTTTAACGAATCCACCACTTTGCAGCATAACGCCAACGACGAAAGTAGCGATAGCGACCGTCGTTTTACGTGAGAAAGTCATCACCGCGGCAAATAAGCCTTCACGACGCTGACGGGTGATCATTTCATCGATATCTGGAATAAAGGGGAAAACATTCCACGGTGTAAACTCCAGAACGCATCGCCCTACCTGATAGAGTGCAGCGAGCACTATCAAAACCGTCACTTTATTGTCAGGTGGGAACTGGTAAACCATGAAGAGACCAGCCAGACATAGCATCATGGTGGTATAAGCAAACACATATAACCGAGACGGGCCATATTTGATAATTGCTACCCCTGCCAGTAACGTCACCGGCAGACCGACAATACTCATGGACAATAATGTTCCTGAAAGTGAAGAGGAAACATTCAGGCAATATACACAGAAGAAAACAAAAACAGTGTTATAAACATCTTTTGCTGTAAATGAAAAAAGGTAAATGGCCAGATGTTTACGGAAAGCTCTCACCTTCAATGTGGATAGATATTCTTTAAACAGGCCTCCTGCTGCCACAATTTTTTCAATCATCGAAGTTGGCTTCGAATTTTTTTCTAACTCGGCCAACATTTCAGGTGTAAGCTCGCGCTCCCAGGTGACTTTCCAGGAGATAAATACACACACCATAAACATCACCGCAAAAACAACGCCGTTGATAAAGTATGCATTAGGATCATGTTCACCAAAGTGATTAATCAGCAGTCCTGGAATGAACGTGGCCAGAAAAGTTCCTGATGCCGAAAGGAACATGCGACATGTAGAAAGCTTCGTCCGTGAGTTAAAATCCTTTGTCATTTCTGATGGCAGTGTTTCCCATGGAATTAAAACCATTGCTGCAATTATTTCAAACGCCAGATAAACAGCCAAATAGAACCAGAAGTTCATGCCGTTCAGCCATAACAGAATGTAGACCAACATCAATGGCGCACCGATTAAAAGGAAAAACCGGCGGCGACCAAATCTTTTACCCAGAGAGTTTTTATAAAAATGATCGGTAAAACTCCCCATGAATAGGCTGACTATGGCATCGACAATTCGTGCAATAGCAACTATTGATGCGGCCTCAACCGGAGAGAGACCAACAAATGTAGTATAGAAAAATAATAACCAGGCACCGATAACAGTAAATGCGCCGCCACCCATAATATCTGTCAGACCATAACCGATACTGACAGGTATTGTTATCTTTTTATTGGTACGAGCCATGTTCTACCCTCACATATGAAGAGTTTTAGAATTTGAAATAGTTACAGGCGTTATCGTGACATATGTTTCTGATCATTTTTGTCAGAATTTTATTATTATCAGGCACTTCACCTCGCTCTACCCAACCACCGATTAAGTTACACAGTATTCGTCGGAAATAATCATGGCGTGGATACGAGACCAGACTGCGAGAATCCGTTAGCATCCCCACAAAATTCATTAATAATCCTTGCTCAGCCAGACAGTTCAGATGGTTCTCCATACCCCTTCGTGTATCATTAAACCACCAACCCGAGCCAAACTGAATCGGCGACTTTACTCCCTGGTCAGCTGACTGGAAGTTAGCAATGGCCGTCGCGACTACATCGTTGTAGCCTGGGTTAAGGTTATAAATAATAGTTTTTGGTAAGCCACTATTTTTATTTATTGCATCTAAAAGTTTATTGAGACCAGATGCTAAGCGGCATTGATCGCTTATTGAGTCGAAGCCAGTATTTATTCCCAACCGCTTATACATAGTACTATTATTATTACGAATAGCACCAAAGTGAATTTGCATCGCCCAACCATATCTTTGGTAATGGCTTGCTAAGCAAACAAATATTGCACTATTGAGCTGTGCATTTTCTTGCGTGGTAAGCGGTTGCCCCCTACGTTTTTTAGCGAAAATTGTTTCAATACACTCTGCTGTATAATCGCAAAACGTAATATCTACCGGGCCATGATCGGAAATACGACATCCGGTATCATGGAACCATTTAACTCGTTGCTCAATGGCTCGGTCAAAATCGGCAAATGAAGCGATATCGTTGTGTGTTAACCCAGCCAGATTATCGATAAAGGCTGAAAAAATATCCGATGACTCGACAAAAACATCATCCGGTCTGAACGTTGGCAGTACTTTTGTCGGGAACGAGGCCTCTCTCTGAAGCAGTCGATGATATTCAAGTGAGTCCAACGGCGCGTCGGTCGTACAGATAACGTCAACGTTTGAGCGTGTAATCAGGTTTCGTGGTTTGAACGCTTCTGTTTTCAGAAGTTGATTACAATGCTCCATTACCTCCTGCCAGTTTGTACTATCCAGCTGCATATTACAGGAAAAGTACTGACTTAACTCCAGGTGTGTCCAGTGATAAAGAGGATTACCAAATGCAGATTCAACAGTCTCAGCCCAGGCTTTAAATTTTTCCTCTGCGGTGGCATTTCCCGTTATATAATGCTCATCGATGCCATTAGCACGCATTGCACGCCATTTATAATGATCACCCGACAACCACAGTTGGGTAATATCCTTTATCTGCTTATTTTCATAAATTTCTTTGGCATCTAGATGACAATGGTAGTCGATGATCGGCAATTTTGAGGCAACATCTTTATATAGCCGAACACCGACTTCATTGTTGATCATAAACCGATCATTAATGAAGTCCATGTTTATTTCCTGTTTTAATAAATATGATGATTTTTTACCAATTCCACAACGTGCCATCTTCCAGACGTGCTACCGGCAAATACGCCGGGTCATACGGGTATTTCGCCGCCAGCTTTTCATCGAACTCAATACCCAGTCCTGGCTTCTCACCTGGATGCATGTAGCCGTTATCGAAGGTCCAGTTATGCGGGAAGACTTCCAGCATTTGCTCGGAATAACCCATATATTCCTGCACGCCAAAATTCGGCACCCACAGGTCGAAATGCAGTGCCGCAGCCATGCAGACAGGCGACAGGTCGGATGGCCCATGAGAGCCCGTGCGTACCTGATAAAGTGACGCAAAATCAGCGATACGACGCATCCCCGTGATACCGCCAGCGTGGGTGATTGTGGTGCGGATATAATCGATTAACTGCTCTTCAATCAGTTGCTTACAATCCCAGATGCTGTTGAAAACTTCGCCAACTGCAATAGGCGTTACCGTATGCTGACGAATCAGGCGGAAACATTCCTGATTCTCCGCCGGAGTCGGATCTTCCATCCAGAACAGTCGGTAGTCTTCCACGCTTTTACCGAAACGCGCGGCTTCTATAGGCGTCAGGCGATGATGCATGTCATGCAGCAGATGTTCGTCAAAACCAAACTTGCTGCGCACGGCATCAAACAGTTTCGGCGTGAAATCGAGATATTTTTCGGTCGACCATAGCTGCTCTTCCGGCCATTGCCCTTTGGTCGCCGGTTCGTATGCCAGCCCTTTTCCTTTTGACATACCGTAGGTCGTTTTCATGCCCGGCACGCCGCACTGTACGCGGATAGCTTTAAAGCCCATCTCTTTGTGGCGTGCGTAATCTTCCAGCACGTCATCAATCGTGTGGCCCGTGGTATGGCAATAAACCATCACGCCTTCACGCGACGCGCCACCGAGCAACTGATAAAGCGGCATATTTGCGGCTTTTGCTTTGATATCCCATAGCGCCATATCCACAGCGGAAATCGCCGACATGGTCACCGGGCCACGACGCCAGTAAGCGCCTTTATAAAAGAACTGCCAGATGTCTTCGATGCGGTGTGCATCGCGGCCAATCAACTGTGGGCACAGGTGATCTTTCAAATATGAGGCAACGGAAAGTTCTCGTCCGTTCAGCGTGGCATCGCCGTAACCCACAAGCCCCTCAGACGTGGTGATTTTCAACGTGACAAAATTTCGCCCCGGGCAGGTAACAAAAACTTCAGCTCCTGTGATCTTCATCTCTCATCCTTACATCTCATCGGTTAATGACGCTAAGTTACACAACTGAACTACTACCATACAAGTATAATGATCAAAAAATGACTATCACGATCACAAAAAATTAGTACCCGGTACGGTTGTGTTTGTTGGCAAAGGGCAGAACTTCATGCCGGATGCGGCATTACGCCTTATCCGGCCTCCGGTTCAGGAATCATCCCCGGCCCCATCCCGCCACTATAATCAGCATGCCGCAAAACGCCACGCCTGCGCCTGCCCAGTCATACATTGAGAGTTTGACGCCATCCACCACCCGCAGCCAGATCAGCGCAGTAAGAATATACACACCACCATACGCCGCATAGACTCGCCCGCTGGCGGCAGGATGCAGGGTCAACAACCAGACAAACATCGCCAGTGCCAGTGCGGCAGGAATAAGCAGCAACGGCGTCGCACCACGTTTTAGCCATAACCAGGGCAGATAGCAGCCAAGGATTTCACACAGTGCCGTCGAAAAGAAAAGTAAGGATGTTTTTAACATTATTGTCGCAGCGTTAAGATGGGTTGAACGATGATACGGGATAATCCGCTGTAGGCGACCCTATATTTCCCGTGGGTATGCCGCCGAAACGAGTTGTAGTAAACTGTTATCAGTTTTCGTTACGCCAAAGGAACCTGCAATGAATATGACATCTGGCAAACGCCTGTGCCTGACGGCGATGCTGGCACTGAGCGCCGTTATGTATACCGCGTCCTCTTCTGCTAATACCAGCAAACTGATTATTGAATCGGGTGATAATGCCCAGACGCGTCAGGATGCCGCGATGGATAAAGAGCAGTGGAACGATACGCGTTCGCTGCGTAACAAGGTCAATAACCGCGTCGAGAAAGAGTGGGATAAAGAAGATGCCGCTTTCGATGCACGTGATAAGTGCCAGCAAAGCGCTAACGTAAACGTATACTGGGAACCGAATACCCTCCGCTGCCTTGACCGTCGCACGGGCCGCGTCGTTAACCCCTAGTTGTTAACCTGGAGTTGTTGGGCGCGTTTGCGCCCTTTTCCCCTTTTTATCCCATTGTCAGCCTGAAAGGATTTCACATGAGTGACGCCTGTAACGTCAGACTTCGCCCGCTCGAACGCGAAGACCTCCGATTTGTCCACCAGCTCGATAACAACGCCAGCGTCATGCGCTACTGGTTTGAAGAGCCCTATGAGGCGTTTGTTGAACTCTCCGATCTTTATGACAAGCATATTCACGATCAAAGCGAACGTCGTTTTGTGGTGGAGTGCAACGGTGAGAAAGCGGGCCTGGTCGAATTAGTCGAAATTAATCACGTACACCGTCGTGCGGAATTTCAGATCATTATTTCGCCAGAACATCAGGGTAAAGGGTTAGCCTCAAAAGCCGCAAAACTGGCAATGGACTACGGCTTTACGGTGCTTAACCTCTATAAGCTTTACCTGATTGTCGATAAAGAAAACGAAAAAGCGATTCACATCTACCGCAAACTCGGTTTTATG
The DNA here is from genome assembly GCA_003315335.1 of Pseudocitrobacter faecalis. GTDB lineage: Bacteria > Pseudomonadota > Gammaproteobacteria > Enterobacterales > Enterobacteriaceae > Pseudocitrobacter > Pseudocitrobacter faecalis. The sequence goes on along the minus strand of QNRL01000001.1, from coordinate 162,466 downwards.
GTGGAAGGCGAACTCATTCACGAATTCTTTATCAACGGCGAGTACCGTAATACCATCCGTATGTGTCTGTTCCAGCATCAATATATGACGATGCACAAAACACCGGCTCCCGGGTTGCTGAAACCGACGGCTCAGTAATACTCAATCACATTTTTAATCGTATAACGGAGCGTGACCGCCGGGTTCACGCTCATATCTATCACCTCAAGGTCGCAGCTAACCGGATTATCATGCCGGTCATAATCACAACTCTGTTTTACGTTGCCAACCGGCTGTTTATTCAGCAAGCTGACCGAGGTGTAATCGAGCTTTTTACGCGGATCGTCTGACGGTGTAGATAATATCGCCAGCGTATTTCCTTTCGTCAGCGACGTTTTACCCAGCGGATACCCCTCGCTGTCATATTGATAATTTACTTCACGCTCTTTGCTGAGTGATTTCACCACAAAGCCGTCGTCGTTTGTTTCCCACGCAACGCCTGCGGACGGCAATTCCGCCAGCTGACATTTTCCCTGCAACCGCACGCGTTTTTCCTGAGTCATGCCATCGACGTAGTAGTTGGCATCCAGCACCAGCGTCGCGCCGGTGTTGTTTTCCAGATCGTGAAACTCCAGCACGTCGAAACAGCCCTCTTCAGACATCTGTCCGCTCACCCGCTTTGCCACCTCGCCCTTCTCATTCATGAGGGTTTGGCTAAAGTCTTTTACCGGCCCGCGCAGCGGATCGAAATCGAACTCATTAGAAAAGCTCGCCATTTCAGGGGAAAACGCCTCAGGTGAGTCATTTTTATCGCAGGCTGCAAGTAGCGCTATCAATGGGGTCAGCAACAGAAGTCTCTTCACGCCGGGATCCTTTTTGGGGAATTTTCTCAATCATATTAGCAAATACAGTTATTTACACTAGCTTTGCTAAACTTGATTTACATTTCAAAAAGGAGATTGCCATGAGATCTTCACGCTGGTTACTCGCGTTACTGTTGGCCGGAGCCGCAGCGCCCGCGCTGGCAGCCCCTGACTCATGTGAACGTGTCAGGAGTGAAATTCAACAAAAAATCATCAACAACGGCGTTGCCGAAAGCGCGTTTTCATTGGATATCGTGCCTAACGATCAGGCCGATCAGTCAGGCGCTCAGGTTGTTGGCCACTGCGCCAATGACACCTTTAAAATAATCTATACCCGCAGCGATAACGCCCCTTCCAGCGACGCACAATAACGTCGTATTCTTCATCAAATATTATCCCTGGTTTGACCAGGGATAATTATTTCCTACCTCTTAATATGTATGATCCGCTCACCATTAGCCGGTATTTAATTTCGCGTTGAAATTAATTAGTCAAAATAATAATGGAGTGAGCGATGTCAACAACGGAATCTCCCGCCGGGATAAGCCGACGGACGCTTATCAAATCCTCAGCAGCAGGCTCACTGGCCCTGGTTGCTGGGGGATTATCTCTTCCTTTTGCCCTACGCCCTGCCGCCGCGGCGGTGTCATCCGCTAACTCACCCGAGGACAAAGTCGTCTGGGGTGCCTGCTCCGTCAACTGCGGCAGCCGCTGCGCGTTACGTCTGCACGTGCGCGATGACGAAGTGACTTGGGTTGAAACCGATAACACCGGTGACGATATCTACGGCGATCACCAGGTCCGCGCCTGTCTGCGTGGGCGCTCGATTCGCCGCCGGATAAACCATCCGGATCGCCTCAATTACCCCATGAAGCGTGTAGGTAAACGCGGCGAAGGCAAGTTTGAACGCATCAGTTGGGATGAAGCGCTCGATACCATCAGCAACAGCCTGAAAAAAGTGGTGCAGGAATACGGTAACGAAGCGGTGTATATCAACTACACCTCCGGGATCGTCGGCGGTAATATCACCCGCTCTTCACCCTACGCCTCGTTAGTCGCCCGTTTGATGAACTGCTACGGCGGTTTTCTCAGCCACTATGGTACCTACAGTACCGCGCAAATCGCCGCCGCGATGCCGTATACCTACGGGTCAAACGAAGGCAACAGTACCTCCGATATCGAAAACACCAAACTGGTGGTGATGTTCGGCAATAATCCTGCGGAAACGCGGATGAGCGGCGGAGGGATTACCTATTTCCTTGAGCAAGCGCGTGAACGCTCAAATGCGCGCATGATCGTTATCGATCCTCGCTATACGGATACCGCAGCAGGGCGTGAGGATGAGTGGATCCCCATCCGCCCCGGCACGGACGCTGCGCTGGTGGCGGGTATCGCCTGGGTGTTGATTAACGAAAACCTGGTTGATCAGCCTTTCCTTGATCAATATTGCGTCGGCTACGATGAGAAAACCCTGCCGGAAGGAGCCCCCGCTAACGGGCATTACAAGGCGTATATTCTCGGCCAGGGCGAGGATGGCATCGCCAAAACCCCGCAGTGGGCCTCGCATATTACCGGCATTCCGGCGGATCGCATCATTAAGCTCGCCCGCGAAATTGGCACCGCCAAACCCGCTTATATTTGCCAGGGCTGGGGGCCACAGCGTCAGGCGAACGGTGAACTGACTGCCCGGGCAATCGCCATGCTGCCTATCCTCACCGGTAACGTAGGGATTAACGGTGGCAACAGCGGCGCGCGTGAATCGACCTACACTATCACTATCGAACGTATGCCTTTACCAGAAAATCCGGTGAAAACGCAGATCTCCTGCTTTAGCTGGACGGATGCCATTGACCACGGCCCGGAAATGACCGCCCTGCGGGATGGCGTGCGCGGAAAAGAGAAGCTCGATGTGCCGATTAAGTTCATCTGGAACTATGCGGGTAACACCATCACGAATCAGCACTCCGATATCAACCGCACTCATGACATTTTGCAGGATGAGTCAAAGTGCGAAATGATCGTGGTGATCGAGAACTTCATGACCTCGTCGGCGAAGTACGCCGATATTCTACTTCCCGACCTGATGACCGTCGAACAGGAAGATATCATTCCCAACGATTACGCCGGGAATATGGGTTATCTGATTTTCATTCAGCCCGCGACTACACCGAAATTCGAGCGTAAACCGATCTACTGGATCATGAGCGAGGTGGCAAAACGACTCGGCCCGGATATCCACCAGCGCTTTACCGAAGGCCGTACCCAGGAAGAGTGGCTCCGCTATCTTTACGCCAAAATGGAAGCCAAAGACTCCGCGCTACCCTCTTATAATGCGCTGAAAAAGATGGGCATTTATAAGCGCAAAGATCCAAATGGCCATTTTGTCGCCTATAAAGCCTTCCGCGACGATCCGCACGCTAACCCGCTGAAAACGCCGTCCGGAAAAATTGAGATTTACTCCAGCCGTCTGGCGAAAATCGCTGAAAGCTGGGAATTGCCAAAAGGCGATGTGATAAGCCCGCTTCCCGTTTATGCCTCCACCTTCGAGGGCTGGGATGACCCGAAACGCAGCCAGTTCCCGCTGCAGCTATTCGGTTTCCACTATAAAGCGCGCACCCACTCCAGCTACGGTAACGTGGACGTATTACAGGCCGCCTGCCGCCAGGAAGTGTGGATAAACCCGGTCGACGCGCAGCCGCGCGGCATTGCGAACGGCGATATAGTGCGCGTCTTCAACGATCGCGGCGAAGTCCGCTTGCCGGCAAAAGTGACACCGCGAATTCTCCCCGGCGTCAGCGCCATGGGCCAGGGCGCGTGGCACGACGCCAATATGGCCGGCGATAAAATCGACCACGGTGGCTGCGTCAATACCCTCACTACGCAGCGCCCCTCCCCGTTAGCTAAGGGCAATCCCCAGCACACCAATCTGGTGCAAATCGAAAAGGTTTAACACGTTTTGCCCGGGTGCAGCTCTGCCCGGGCGTTTTAATTATGGAAAGCAAAAAAGTGAGTCACTATGAAAAACATTGCGCCTGAGGCGCTTATGACGGCGAAGATTAGCCGCCGAAATCTGGTGAAAACCTCCGCGATAGGTGGCCTGGCCGCCGCCAGCAGTGCCTTCACACTGCCGTTTACCCGCATCGCTCAGGCGGCGGATAAACTGGCACCCGTGGAGGGAAAAGCGGTCTGGAGTTCGTGTACCGTTAACTGCGGAAGTCGCTGCCTGTTACGGCTTCACGTCAAGGACGACACTGTTTACTGGGTTGAATCAGATACCACCGGCGAAGATATTTACGGCAATCATCAGGTTCGCGCCTGTCTGCGCGGACGCTCGATTCGCCGCCGTATGAACCACCCGGACCGTCTGAAATATCCGATGAAACGCGTCGGTAAGCGTGGCGAAGGCAAATTCGAACGCATTTCGTGGGACGAAGCGCTGGATACTATCGGCGACAACCTGAAACGTATTCTGAAAGATTACGGTAACGAAGCGGTACATGTGCTTTATGGCACTGGTGTTGATGGCGGGAATATCACCAACTCTAACGTTCCTTATCGCCTGATGAATTCGTGCGGTGGTTACCTGAGCCGTTACGGCAGTTACAGTACCGCACAAATCAGCGCCGCCATGAGCTACATGTTCGGCAGTAATGACGGCAACAGCCCGGACGATATCGCCAACACCAAACTGGTGGTAATGTTCGGCAACAACCCGGCAGAAACGCGCATGAGCGGCGGCGGCGTCACCTATTATGTGGAACAGGCGCGCGAACGTTCGAATGCCCGCATGATTGTTATCGACCCGCGTTATAACGATACTGCGGCCGGACGCGAAGATGAGTGGCTGCCGATTCGACCTGGCACTGACGGCGCACTGGCCGCAGCGATCGCCTGGGTATTAATCACTGAAAACCTGGTCGATCAACCGTTCCTCGATAAATACTGCGTCGGCTACGATGAAAAAACGCTGCCTGCCAGCGCTCCGCGAAACGCGCACTACAAAGCCTATATTCTCGGTGATGGCCCGGATGGCATCGCGAAAACGCCTGAATGGGCGGCGCAAATCACCAGCATCCCGGCGGATAAAATCATTAAGCTGGCCCGTGAGATCGGAAGCGCAAAACCGGCCTATATTTGCCAGGGCTGGGGGCCGCAGCGTCACTCCAACGGCGAACAAAACTCGCGTGCCATCGCCATGTTATCGGTGCTAACCGGTAACGTTGGTATCAACGGCGGTAACTCCGGCGTGCGCGAAGGCACCTGGGATCTCGGCGTAGAGTGGTTCTCGATGCTCGATAACCCGGTGAAAACGCAAATTTCTGTCTTCACCTGGCCGGACGCCATCGACCACGGCGAGAAAATGACCGCCATCCACGACGGCGTGCGCGGCAAAGATAAACTCGACGTGCCGATTAAGTTCATGTGGTGCTATGCCAGCAACACGCTTATCAACCAGAACGGGAATATCAGCCGCACCCATGAGATTTTGCAGGACGATAGCAAATGCGAAATGATTGTCGGTATTGAGCATTTCATGACGGCATCGGCAAAATATTGCGACATTCTGCTGCCGGATCTCATGCCGACCGAACAGGAAGATCTGATTTCTCATGAATCCGCTGGGAACATGGGGTACGTCATCCTCGGTCAACCGGCCACCAGCCGTAAGTTCGAACGCCGTCCGATTTATGAAATCTTGTCTGAAATCGCCAAACGCCTGGGCCCGGATGTCTATCAAACCTTCACCGAAGGCCGCACTCAGCATGAATGGATCCAGTATCTTCATGCCAAAACCAAAGAGCGTAACCCGGAAATGCCGTCTTATGAAGAGATGAAAACCCTCGGCATCTTCAAGAAAAAATGCCCGGAAGAACATTACGTTGCCTTCCGCGATTTCCGTGAAAACCCGGCGGCGAATCCGCTTAAAACACCCTCGGGGAAAATTGAGATTTATTCCGAACGTCTGGCTGAAATCGCCAAAACCTGGGAGCTGAAAGAGGATGAGATCGTTCACCCCCTTCCGGCCTATGCGCCAGGTTTCGATGGCGTGAGCGATCCGGCGCGCAAAACCTATCCGCTGCAATTAACCGGCTTCCACTATAAAGCGCGAACCCACTCCAGCTACGGCAATATCGACGTCCTGCAACAGGCCTGCCCGCAGGAGATCTGGATCAACCCGGTCGATGCAAAACCGCGTGGCATTGCCAATGGCGATACCGTTCGCGTCTCCAGCCAGCACGGTCAAATGCTGATCCCGGCGAAAGTCACGCCGCGCATCCTGCCAGGCGTCACCGCCATCGGGCAAGGCGCGTGGCTGAAGGCCGATATGTTCGGCGATCGTCTTGATCACGGCGGCAGTATCAACATTCTCACCTCTCACCGTCCATCGCCGCTGGCGAAAGGGAACCCGTCTCACAGCAATCTGGTTCAGGTTGAAAAGGTATAAGGAGTAACCGATGACAACCCAGTACGGCTTTTATATTGATTCCGCCCGCTGCACAGGCTGCAAAACCTGCGAGCTGGCGTGTAAGGATTACAAAGATTTGGGCCCCGATGTCAGCTTCCGCCGCATTTATGAATACGCGGGCGGCAACTGGCAGGAGGACAACGGTGTCTGGCATCAGGATGTATTCGCCTATTACCTCTCCATCTCCTGCAACCATTGTGACGATCCGGCGTGCACCAAAGTCTGCCCGAGCGGCGCGATGCACAAGCGCGAAGATGGTTTCGTGGTGGTGGATGAAGATGTCTGCATCGGCTGTCGTTATTGCCACATGGCCTGCCCGTATGGCGCGCCGCAGTACAACGCCGCGAAAGGCCATATGACCAAATGCGACGGCTGTCATGACCGCGTCGCCGACGGTAAAAAACCGATCTGCGTCGAGTCCTGCCCGCTACGCGCGCTGGACTTTGGCCCTATCGATGAGCTGCGTAAAAAACACGGTAACCTGGCGTCCGTCGCACCGCTGCCGTCCGCGCACTTCACTAAACCAAACATTGTAATTAAACCTAACGCTAACGCGCGCCCGACCGGCGATACCACCGGTTATCTGGCAAACCCAAAGGAGGTCTGAAATGGGAAATGGATGGCATGAATGGCCGCTGGTACTCTTCACCGTACTGGGCCAGTGCGTGGCTGGGGCGCTGATCGTCAGCGGACTCGGCTGGTTTGCCATGAAAGATGATGCTGCCGCACGTCAACGTCTGGTGCGCAGTATGTTCTTTTTATGGGTCGTGATGGGCATCGGTTTTCTGGCGTCGATTATGCACCTCGGTTCACCTCTGCGGGCGTTTAATTCCCTCAATCGTGTGGGCGCGTCCGCGCTGAGTAATGAGATTGCCGCCGGTTCGATTTTCTTCGCTGTCGGCGGTTTCTGGTGGCTGGTTGCCGTGCTGGGGAAAATGCCGGAAGCGCTGGGCAAACTCTGGCTGCTGGTAAGCATGGTGCTGGGGCTGGTATTTATCTGGGCAATGACCCGTGTTTATCAAATCGACACGGTGCCAACCTGGTATAATGGCTATACGACACTGGCCTTCTTCTTGACGGCCTTCGTCAGCGGCCCGCTGTTTGCCGCCCTGCTACTGCGTGCCGCACGCGTTATGTTCAACGGTGCAACCTTTGCGGCAATCAGCGTTCTCGCGCTGCTGGTAAGTATTGCGGTGATTGTTTTGCAGGGCATTTCGCTCGGTGGCATTCACAGCTCCGTACAACAGGCCAGCGCGCTGGTACCGGACTACGGCAGCCTGCAGGTCTGGCGTATCGTGCTGGTTGCCGCGGGTCTCGGCTGCTGGATCTGCCCGCTGGTGCGTCGTAAAGAACCGGCAGTAGCTGGCCTGTTGTTGGGGCTGATTATGGTACTGGCGGGTGAACTGATTGGCCGTGGTCTCTTCTACGGTCTGCACATGACCGTGGGTATGGCCGTTGCAGGTTAACGGATGACACAACTGGTGCGGGGCAACCCGCACTTTTTAGGATGGTTTGAATGACTGATTTTACTCAACACGACGCATTTCCCATGACCGCCCGCGTACTCGGCGCGCTGTTTTATCTTCCGCCGGAAAGCCCGGAAGCCGCGCCGCTGGTTGAGGCGCTGAAAGGCTCGGAATGGCTGACTCAGTGGCCCTTGCCACAAGAGGCTTTACAGCCATTAACTATTAAGTTCAATGCTGAAGCCGAAGAAACGTTATCTGAAGCCTGGCAGCGTTTGTTTGTCGGGCCGTATGCTTTGCCTTCTCCGCCGTGGGGTTCCGTCTGGCTGGATCGCGAATCGGTGCTGTTCGGTGATTCGACCCTGGCACTGCGCCAGTGGATGCGCGAGAACGGAATTCAGTTTGATATGCAGCAAAACGAGCCGGAAGATCATTTTGGCTCTTTGCTGCTGCTGGCCGCCTGGCTGGCGGAAAATGATCAACACGTCCTGTGTGAGCAACTGCTGGCCTGGCATCTCTTCCCCTGGTCTACGCGTTTTCTGCAAGAATTCGTCGCCAACGCTAATCATCCGTTCTACCAGGGATTAGGTGAATTGGCGCAGCAGACGCTGGCGCAATGGCAGTCTCAGTTACTGATTCCTGTCGCCGTGAAAACCTTATACCGGTAATAACATGGGGGCCGGATAAGGCGTAACCGTTATCCGGCCCAAGGCCATTCGTGACAACGTCACTTTTATTTTTTATTTTTAAGACTATTCTACAAATCCCCCGCAAACCGTTATCCCATATAGCCAACTTACTGATTTCGCTGAAAAGCCTGGAAAAATAAATCGCCCTGTTTCTGGAATGCCTGCTCATCCGTTGCTATAGGTCAAATGCGTCACTGTGAAACATGACGCGTTAATAAAACCTATAACAGGGAGAAACACAGCAATGCAAGCTTCCCCCCTTATGCGCTTTCTGGGCTTTACTGGCGCGATTGTTCTGGTACTGGCGCTCCTCGCCTGGGGCATCGGACTGGACACAATAAAAGCCCGTCAGGTTGACCTGATCTACCTGGGTCAACAACACCTTAAACTCGTCTTTATCTCCATGTTTTTTGCCCTGCTGGTCGGCATTCCCAGCGGTATCCTGTTGAGCCGCCCGGCGGCAAAAGGTATCGCCGAATATGTGATGCAGATTTTCAACGTCGGTAACACGCTGCCGCCGCTGGCGGTACTGGCGCTGGCGATGGTGGTCATCGGGATCGGTGATATTCCCGCTATCGTGGCGCTTTTCCTCGCTTCACTGCTGCCGATTGTGCGTAACACCTATTCCGGCCTGAAGTCAGTTCCGCCTTCGCTGATTGAAGCGGCCAACGGAATCGGCATGACGAAATGGCAACGGCTCTGGCAGGTCGAACTCCCCAATTCCTGGCCGGTGATGCTGTCCGGGATCCGTATCGCAACCGCAATCAACGTCGGTACTGCCCCGCTTGCCTTCCTGATTGGCGCGAGCAGTTATGGCGAACTGATCTTCCCGGGGATTTATCTCAACGATTTCCCAACACTCATTTTAGGCGCCACGGCTACCGCCCTGTTTGCCCTGATCCTCGATTCTCTGCTCGCCTGGCTTGGCCGCGTACTCAGCCCCCACACAGCCTGAACATAAGGAGCGTGACATGACATTTAAAAAACAGCTGCTGGGATGGTTTAGCGCAACGTTACTGTTTGCCGGAATCGCGCAGGCCGCGCCGATTACCCTGGCCACCAAGAGTTTTACCGAACAGCATATTTTGTCAGCAATGACCGTGCAGTATTTGCAAAAGAAAGGATTTCAGGTTCAGCCACAGACTAATATTGCGACCGTCATCTCGCGTAACGCGATGATCAATAAACAAATCGATATGACGTGGGAGTACACCGGCACCTCACTGATTATCTTTAACCACATCAACAAACGGATGAGCCCACAGGAGTCCTACGACACGGTAAAACGGCTGGACGCCAAACTCGGCCTGGTGTGGCTAAAACCCGCGGACATGAACAACACCTATGCCTTTGCCATGCAGCGTAAACGTGCGGAGGCCGAAGGCATTACCACCATGTCGCAAATGGTGGAGAAGATTGAACATATTCGCCAGACCGACCCGGATAAAAACTGGCGTCTGGGGCTTGACCTTGAATTCGCCGGGCGCAGCGACGGCATGAAACCGTTGCAGGAAGCCTACAACATGCCGCTCGACCGCCCGCAGATCCGCCAGATGGACCCGGGCCTGGTCTACAACGCGGTGCGCGATGGCTTTGTTGATGCCGGGCTTGTCTACACCACTGATGGTCGCGTGAAAGGTTTTGACCTGAAAGTGCTGGAAGATGACAAAGGTTTCTTCCCAAGCTACGCCGTGACGCCGGTGGTGCGTAAAGATGTGCTGGAGGCCAATCCGGGGCTTGAAGAAGCGCTGGATACTCTCTCCGCCCTGCTGAATAACGATGTGATCGCCACGCTTAATGCACAGGTGGATATCGACCATAAAACCCCGCAGCAGGTGGCCCGTCAATTCCTGCAAGATAAAGGCATGCTGTAAGGAGCGCTTATGGACACGTTACATTACATGATGGACAACGCAGGCTACCTTGCCACGCTTACCCTGCAGCACCTGTGGCTGGTGGCGCTGGCGGTGGGTCTTGCGATAATTATTGGCGTACCGCTTGGCATTCTCATCGTGCGTCATAAATGGCTGGCAACGCCGGTACTGAGCGTTGCGACGCTGCTGTTAACTATTCCGTCTATCGCCCTGTTTGGCCTGATGATCCCACTGTTTTCGCTGATCGGTCACGGAATTGGCGTACTGCCGGCCGTCACCGCGGTTTTCCTCTATTCACTGCTGCCGATTGTGCGCAACACACATACGGCGCTGGACGCTCTGCCGCCTGGCCTGCGGGAAGCAGGACGTGGCATCGGCATGACGTTCTGGCAGCGTCTGCGCTGGGTAGAAATTCCGATGGCATTACCGGTCATTTTTGGCGGTATTCGCACCGCCGTAGTAATGAACATCGGCGTGATGGCGATCGCCGCCGTGATTGGTGCGGGCGGACTGGGATTACTGTTACTGAATGGCATCGGCGGAAGTGATATCCGCATGTTGATTGCTGGCGCGCTGATGATTTGTTTACTGGCGATTGTGCTCGACTGGCTGCTACATCGCCTGCAAATCGCTCTGACACCGAAGGGGATACGATAATGATAAAACTGGAAAACCTCACTAAACAATTTTCACAGAAAAACGGCCAACCCTTGAAGGCCGTCGATAACGTGAACCTGAATGTGCCAGAAGGCGAAATGTGCGTACTGCTGGGGCCCTCCGGCTGCGGTAAAACCACCACACTAAAAATGATCAACCGCCTGATTAAACCGAGCAGCGGAACCATCCTCATCAACGGGCAAAATACCGATGAGATGGACACGGTGACGCTGCGTCGCAATATTGGCTATGTTATCCAGCAAATCGGCCTGTTCCCCAACATGACTATTGAAGAGAACATTACCGTGGTGCCGCGCATGCTGGGCTGGGATAAAGCGCGCTGCAAAACCCGTGCGCAGGAACTGATGGAAATGGTGGCGCTGGATGCGAAAAAATTCCTTCATCGCTACCCTAAAGAGATGTCCGGCGGCCAGCAGCAGCGTATTGGTGTGATCCGCGCACTGGCGGCGGATCCCCCGGTACTGCTGATGGATGAACCTTTCGGCGCGGTTGACCCGATTAACCGTGAAGTGATTCAAAACCAATTCCTGGAGATGCAGCGTGCCCTGAAAAAAACCGTCATGCTGGTGAGCCACGATATTGATGAGGCGCTGAAACTGGGCGATCGTATTGCCGTTTTCCGTCAGGGGCGTATTGTTCAGTGCGCCAGCCCGGATGAACTGCTGGCAAAACCGGCCAACGAATTTGTCGGCTCGTTTGTTGGCCAGGACCGTACGCTGAAACGCCTGCTGTTAGTCTCGGCGGGCGACGTTACCGATCAGCAACCGACGATCACCGCCCGCAGCACCACGCCGCTTGCTGAAGCATTCGGCATTATGGATGACAATGATATACGCGCGTTGACCGTGGTGGATGAAGAAGGTAAACCACTCGGTTTTGTTAAGCGTCGCGAAGCCCGTCAGGCGAGCGGCGTATGTTCCGACCTCATTCACCCGTTCCGCGTCACCGGCAAGGCGGAAGACAACCTGCGCGTGGTGCTATCGAAACTCTATGAGAGCAACACCAGTTGGATGCCGATTGTCGATGAAGACGGGCGCTATAACGGCGAGATTTCACAAGATTATATTGCCGATTATCTCAGCTCAGGGCGTACGCGTCGGGCGCTGAATATTTATAGCGAGAACTAATCCCTCACCCCGCCCCTCTCCCACAGGGAGAGGGAGAAAACCGCGCGTACTTAACCACTGGCACTTTCGGCCCCCTCTCCCTGTGGGAGAGGGTTAGGGTGAGGGGATCCGCACCCACAGCTTTTGCATCTCCCCTGCTTTCCCCGCAAAATAGCCGCCTGAACTTCTTTGTGCGAAACCACTCATGCAACGTCTTCACGCTTATCCCGATCTGCGCACTATGCTGCGTCGCCTGCTGTTTGCCGCCATCACCGGTATTCTCGCCGCGTTGGCGGTGACTGGGTTTCGTCATGCCATGCTGTTTCTGGAGTGGCTATTCCTCAGCAATGACACCGGCAGTCTCGTTAACGCTGCAACGGGTCTTTCCGACTGGCGGCGCGTGCTGACGCCCGCTCTTGGGGGTTTTGCGGCGGGAATGCTCTTATGGGGCTGGCAGCGATTGAATCAACAACGCCCTCACGCGCCCACGGACTACATGGAAGCGCTGCGCACCGACGGGCAATTTGATTATGGTGCCAGTCTGGTTAAATCACTGGCATCGTTACTGGTGGTGGTCAGCGGTAGTGCTATTGGCCGTGAAGGCGCAATGATCCTTCTCGCGGCGCTGGCAGCCTCGTGGTTTGCTCAGCGCTTTACCGCACGTGAGGAATGGAAATTATGGATTGCCTGCGGAGCCGCCGCCGGGATGGCGAGTGCCTATCACGCACCGCTGGCAGGCAGTCTGTTTATCGCCGAAATTCTCTTTGGCACGCTGATCCTTGCCTCGCTTGGCCCGGTGGTGGTGTCAGCCGTTGTCGCATTGTTAACCACACATCTGATCGGTGGCGGCAGCGAACCGCTCTACGCGGTCAATCTGCCGCTAACGCTCAATGTAACGGCCTATGCATTGATTATCGCCACCGGCCTGCTGGCGGGTATTTTTGGCCCGCTACTGATGGGGTTAATGAACGCCACGCACAACCTCTTTTTGCGCCTTAACCTCTCTCCACCCTGGCAACTCGCGCTCGGCGGGTTGATAGTTGGCCTGCTGTCGCTGCTCACGCCCGCGGTCTGGGGAAATGGCTACAGCGTGGTACACGCTTCATTGCTTTCTCCACCGTTGCTCGCCACGATTTCAGGGATATTCCTCTGTAAACTTTTGGCGATCCTCGCCAGTAGCGGCTCCGGCGCGCCGGGCGGCGTCTTTACGCCAACGCTGTTTCTGGGGATGGCGGTGGGCATGCTGTTTGCGCAGCTGTGTGGGATTTGGCTACCGGATCAGCCGTCTATGGCCGTCTTACTGGGGATGAGCGGCATGGCGGCGCTGCTGGCGGCAACCACGCATGCGCCGATTATGTCGACATTGATGATTTGTGAAATGACCGGGCAATATCGCGTACTGCCCGGTTTATTAATTGCCTGCGTACTGGCGTCGGTGCTGTCGCGAACCTTACGCCAGGATTCTATCTACCGTGAGCACGTTGCTCAGCATGGATAAATTGATGTACTGGCTCAGTTCACGCTGTTCGGCGCGCGGCAGATAGGGCAGTTCACCAATCAGCGGCGCGGGCAGTTTTTTACTGAGCACATCAATGATTTCCGCATAATGTGCAAGGCCCGGATTGATACGGTTGGCCACCCAGCCAATCAGCGGCAGGCCGTCGTTAGCGATGGCCTGCGCCGTCAGCAGCGCATGGTTGATGCACCCTTCCTGAATCCCCACCACCATCACAACCGGCAATTGCTCCTGAACCACCCATTCAGACAGCGGCCGCAGGTCATTCATGAGACTACGCCAGCCGCCTGTCCCTTCAACCACAACGTTGTCCACTTTCTCGCTCAGGCTGGCGAGCCCGTTTGACAGCAAAGTGTAATTGATCGGACAACTGTGCGCGACGCTGCTCTCTTCTTCGCTCAGAGCGATAGGATTCACCGCATCGTACGGCAGTTCCAGCGATGACACGCTTTGCAGTACCAGCGCATCTTTGTTGCGTAGCCCTTCCGGGGTCTCTTTGCTGCCTTTTGCCACAGGTTTGTACCCGGCTACTCGTTTCCCGCTGGCTGCCAGCGCCTGCAGTAGCGCACGGGAAACCACCGTCTTGCCGACAGAAGTATCAGTACCAGTAATAAAGAAACGGTTAAGCATTACTAACTCCACAGTTATGCCGGTGAAATATACAGACCAGAAATAATTTAAAGTGGTGAAAGTCTACGTGATGAACCAGAAACCCGGCTTGAGATAGCGCAATTTTTTGCACGACAGTGAAAAATTGTTAACCCTGTAACAGTCGAATCAGCAGCGATCCGTTATAGAGCGCATCTTTGACCAACGCCGCCCCGGCCATCGTGCCACGGTTCGAAAACTGAGTCTGCTCAACGGAAATATGTTTGCTGTAAGCCGGAAGCGACTGCTGGCGAATACAGTCGCTGATCGCCGGGAAAAGGATATCGGCAGCCTGATTAAACGGCGAACCGATAAGTATTTTTTGTGGATTGAATAAATTCACCATGATCGCCAGGATGCGCCCAACGTTGGTGCCGACGCTGGTAATGATATCTTTCGCCAGTAAATCGCCCTTGACTGCGGCCAGGCACAGCGACTCTACCGTCAGCGGCTGCTGATGCAGCATTGAACTCATTGACTGGTGCATACGCACCTGCGCCAGTTCCAGCACGCTCTCTACGCTCGCGATCGTCTCCAGACAACCGTGGTTACCGCAGTAACAGCGCTTACCATACGGGTCGACCTGCGTATGGCCAATCTCCACCAGGCTACTGCTGCCCGCATGAAGCAGCCGCCCATCGGTGATCACCCCCGCGCCGACGTTATGATCAATCACCACCTGAATGACGTCCCGCGCCCCGCGTGATGCGCCAAACAACGCCTCGGCCATGGTCCACGCGCTGATATCATGTTGAATATAAACAGGTACGCCTGTATGCGCCGCCAGCGTTTCACCAAGCGGCATATCTTTCACATCCTCGTAAAACGGCATCCGGTGAATGATCCCGCTTTCCGTATCAATGATACCAGGCAGCGTAATGGCGATGGACGTTAACCGCTCCAGCTTCCCCTGATGGCGAATAAAAAACTGATCGATTTGCGTGATAATCCGCTTCAAAAGCGGCTGTGGGGCCTGGAGCGCCAGTTCGAGACGTTCTTCCACCACCAGCTTGCTGCTAAGATCGCGCAGAGCGAGATGAATCTCTCCCCGGCTGATACGCAGCGCCAGATAGTGCCAGGCTTCCGTTTCCACCATCAAACCGACGGCTGGACGCCCACGGCTGCCAGGTTCCTGTATTTCAGTTTCCTGCACCAGGTGCGCTTCGAGCATTTCACGCACAATTTTGGTAATACTGGCTGGCGCCAGTTGCGCCAGCCGGGAGAGATCGATACGCGACACCGGGCCAAGCTGATCAATCAGGCGATACACCGCGCCCGCATTGGTCTGCTTTATTTGATCGATATGGCCTGGCTGACTGTCCGCTACCACCGTAGACTCCCTTTATTTTCGCGCTTCGAAATAATCTCAGGGCTATGGTGAAGGACTTCAATGGGGTACGCCAACGTTTTCCTTAGCCTTGTGATTTGCCGCACATTTTTTTATGCATTTTCGTCAGAAATGCTTATCTTTGCCGCAGCCAGCAGCTGTTGCTTAAAACGCAGGGCAGCCTGACTAAGTTCATGATGTTTAGACCACACCAGCCACATTTCCGAAACGGCATCCTCTTCAATAATGGGTACCCAGCGCATCTCCATAAGCTGGACACGACGAAACGACGCCGGGAGAATCGACACCCCAAGCCCGGACGCCACCAGACCAATAATGGTCATCGCCTCGCCCACTTCCTGCGTCATTCGCGGCGTCACGCCATAGCGTCGCAGCAGGCCCAGAATATCGTCATACAGACCTGTTCCCACGTGCGGGTCGAAGAAAACAAAAGGCTCATTGGCCAGCTCAGTCAGACTCACCGCGCGTTGATTCGCTAGCGGATGCTCATGATGAATCATCGCCAGCAGTGGCTCATGCAGAATAACCTCCCACTCCAGCGTGTCAGGAAGTTGCGTGTTACGCATCAGACCGAGATCCAGCGAACCTTCGGTAAGCGGCAAAATCTGCTCGCGAGTATTGGTCTCACGGGTCTGAATATGAACATCGGGATAGCGACGTCGAAAGGTCGAGAGCGTATCAGACACCGCCTTAATGAAAGGAGCCGACGAGGTAAAGCCAATATTCAACTCGCCCGTTTCACCATGATGCAAACGCCCCGCGCGGGCGGCAGCCTCTTCAACCAACAGCATAATTTGACGGCTATCAGCAAGGAACTGCTTTCCCGCCGCCGTGAGGTTAACGCTGCGGTTGGTGCGGGCAAACAGACGGGCGCCAACTTGCTGTTCAAGCATCTGAATTTGCTGACTTAGTGGAGGTTGCGAGATGTTCAGCCGGGCAGCAGCACGACCAAAATGGAGCTCTTCCGCTACCGCAATAAAGTAGCGCAGATGGCGCAGCTCGATATTCATATTTTTTACATATCAATTGAGATTATTAATATATTAGACAGAATATTCGCGATTTCCTACTCTAATTATGTGACCTGTGTCTCTATTACCTTTTGTTTTTACGCAAGGATCTTCCCGTGAGTCGTACAACCACCGCAGACAACGAACCGGCTATCGATGTCCGCGATAATGCTCCATCAAGGCCGAACCAATTTATTACTCGCGGCACACCTCAGTTTATACGGGTTACTCTCGCCCTCTTCTCTGCCGGACTGGCGACGTTTGCTCTGCTCTACTGCGTTCAGCCGATTCTGCCCGTGCTTTCCCATGAGTTTGGTATCTCGCCTGCGGGAAGCAGTATTTCTTTGTCGATTTCCACGGCGATGCTGGCGATAGGGCTGCTCTTTACCGGGCCGCTTTCCGATGCCATTGGCCGCAAACAGGTGATGGTCACGGCGCTGCTACTGGCATCGTGCTGCTCTCTGCTCTCCACCATGATGACCAGTTGGCACGGCATTCTGGTCATGCGCGCGCTGATTGGTTTATCGCTCAGCGGGGTGGCGGCGGTCGGTATGACCTATCTCAGCGAAGAGATCCACCCCAGTTTTGTCGCCTTCTCGATGGGGCTCTACATTAGCGGTAACTCGATTGGCGGGATGAGTGGACGTTTGCTCACCGGGGTTTTCACTGATTTCTTCGGCTGGCGTATAGCCCTGGCGGTGATCAGCGCTTTTGCCCTGGCCTCAGCGGTGATGTTCTGGAAGATCCTCCCGGAATCCCGCCACTTCCGCCCCTCCTCCTTACGCCCTAAAACGCTGCTACTCAATTTCCGTTTGCACTGGCACGACCGGGGTTTACCGCTCCTTTTTGTCGAAGGCTTCCTGCTGATGGGGGCGTTCGTCACATTGTTTAACTATATTGGCTATCGCCTGATGCTCTCCCCCTGGTCGCTGAATCAGGCGGTGGTGGGCCTGCTCTCAGTCGCCTATCTCACAGGGACATGGAGCTCACCGAAAGCCGGCATGATGACCGCCCGTTACGGTCGTGGCCCGGTGATGATCTTCTTCACCGGCGTGATGCTGCTCGGCCTGCTGCTAACGCTCTTCTCACCGCTGTGGGTTATCTTCCCCGGCATGTTGCTGTTTTCCGCAGGCTTCTTTGCCGCGCACTCCGTCGCCAGCAGTTGGATCGGCCCACGCGCACGTCGCGCCAGAGGTCAGGCCTCATCACTTTATCTTTTCAGTTATTACCTGGGTTCCAGCATCGCCGGAACGCTCGGCGGCGTTTTCTGGCACCGTTACGGCTGGAACGGCGTCGGCGCGTTTATCGCCCTGCTGCTGATCGCCGCGTTGCTGGTCGGAACGTTGCTGCATAAACGGTTGCATTGATGGTTAAATGGCCAGGGATAGGCCATTTAACCCTATTAATAAAAAATAAGTATCCACTATGACGAAAAGCACAATATTTTCATTATTCATCGTCATTTATAACAATTTATCGCATAAGAATTTAACGATATTTATAAGTTACGGTCATCGTTTAATCACACTGCGCCTTCTGCCCACCTTACTCATTGCATAAAAAAAACTCACAGCACATATACCTTAGATTTAGATTAATCAGATACAGAGAATGCAGCCGTTAAAACGGAGTGCATATGAAAAAATATTGTGTTTTACCAGAGTTGTTAATTGCCTTCCTCCTTTCAGGATGTGCGCATACAGTACCAAGTCAATATAATGGTGCCGTAGTAAAGTACGCAAAAGAAGGCGCAAGCAAAGCCACTGTTATTGCTGACTGGGGTATACCGGACTCAGCTATTTCCGTCGATAAGGACACAACCGCATATCAGTGGAACTCTGATAACGGCTCAACGTCATCGGGGAATTTCGATACGCATACACTGGCTACCGGCTCTGCCACCTCAGGGACAGATTGTCTCGGATGCGGCGTGCAAACTTTTGGTGTGGGCGCTAGTCATACTGCGGGCGCTACATCTGCAAACATAGAGACTCATGCGTGCGCGCTTACTGTTCTGGTCAATAACAGCGACGACAAAGTCAAGGCCGCTAATCTCGTCGGCACTGTGGATGATAAATGTTATTCGCACTTTGAAAAAGCCCTGACGCTGAATCCCAATGCAGTTGATCTGCATAATCAGGAAATTACACACAATCAGCATGTAGCCACAGGTAAAGCATTAGTTGGTATGCTTACCCTTGTTGGCGCAGGGGCAGCTATTTATCACGCTAATCACTAAAAACGTAAGGTACAATGATGAAACTTTTTATTTCAGGTTTGCTTTTATGTATTACTTTCTCCGTTATGGCCTGCCCTAAGGGGGAACATCCCTATGGCGGGACAGGTTCTCACCATAAAGGAGGCTGGTGTGGTAATTAAAATCTAACCCACATCTTTTTATATTTTATTTGATTCCGAGATTGTCTAAATTTCTTAACCACCATTATTGTTCTTTCTAACATTTAGTTAAAACGAATCCTTATTTTGGCTATTGTGAAATAACCCTGGTGTTAATTACAGCGTCTTCATATAAGGGGGCTTTGGGAAATCTCTGTACAGTTAGATGAGATTTCCCATAACACGCCATTTTCATCAATTCATAACCTTGTGTTTTAATGGTGCGAACCACGGTATGATTTTCTTCCACGAATGTAATCCGTAGAGAATGAAGAATGGAAAACAAAAACTACCAACACCTCACCCGCACCTTCCAGCGTCTCTCCCGTTTTTCACACCTCTCCGCCATCGCTGGCTGGGATATGTTCACCATGATGCCACCGGGCGGCAGCAACGCGCGCAGCGAAGCGCTGGCTGAGCTGGGCGTGTTACAGCACCAGATTCTGACCGATAAGCAGGTCGGCGAATGGCTGCGCAACGCGGAACAGGAAGATCTTAACGACCTAGAACAGGCAAACCTGCGCGAAATGGTGCGTCATTATCAGCAGGCCGCCCTGCTGCCGGAGAGCCTGGTCGAGGCCAAGTCGCTGGCGGGTAGCCGCTGTGAACACGCCTGGCGCACGCAACGTCCGAATAATGACTGGCAGGGCTTCGCTGAGAATTTAAAAGACGTGGTTAAACTCAGCCGGGAAGAAGCGCGTATCCGTGCGCAGGCCAAAGGCTGCTCGCCTTATGATGCCCTGCTGGACATTTTTGAGCCTGACATGACCAGCGCTCGCCTGGACGTGCTATTTGGCGATCTCAAATCCTGGCTGCCAGGACTGTTAACCAGTGCGGTAGAAAAACAGGCCAGTAAAACGCTCATCGCCCCTCAAGGCCCGTTCCCGATTGAAAATCAGCGCCAGTTAGGACTGGAAGCGATGAAGCGCCTCGGCTTTGATTTTAACGCCGGTCGTCTGGACGTCAGCGCGCATCCTTTCTGCGGCGGCGTACCGGAAGATGTCCGCATTACCACGCGTTATAATGAGCATGACCTGTTAAGCGCCCTGTTCGGCGTGATCCACGAAACCGGGCATGCACGTTATGAGCAAAATCTGCCGCGTAACTGGCTGGGTCAGCCCGTCTCTCATGCGCGTTCCACCGCCATTCACGAGTCGCAAAGTCTCTTTTTTGAGATGCAACTGGCACGTAGCGACGCCTTCCTTCAGCATCTGCTTCCGGCGGTGGTTGAACAGTTTGGTACGCAGCCTGCTTTTGAGGCTTCAAACTTTGTTGCCTGGAACCAGCGCGTGAAACCGGGCTTTATCCGTATTGATGCCGACGAAGTGAGTTACCCGGCGCATGTGATCCTGCGTTATGAAATTGAACGCGCGTTGATTGATGGCGAGATTGACGTGGACGACATTCCCGCCCTGTGGGATGAAAAAATGCGTCACTGGCTGGGCCTCTCGACGGAAGGTAACTATCGCGATGGCTGTATGCAGGATATTCACTGGACCGACGGCGGCTTTGGTTACTTCCCGTCCTACACGCTGGGCGCGATGTACGCCGCACAGTTAATGCACGCCGCGCGTAATGCAATGCCGGATCTTGAATCACGCATTGCCAGCGGTGATTTCAGCACATTGTTCGAGTGGCTGCGCCAGAATATCTGGCAGCACGGTAGCCGCTTTGCTACCTCGCAGCTTATTCAGCAAGCGACCGGCGAAGACCTGAACAGCCGCTATTTCCGCGAACATTTAACCGCCCGCTATCTGTAATCCTCCTCTCGCCGGAGGGCTCTCCTCCGGCGTTGTACATTCCGTTACACGCCGATACCAATCACTCACGGAAAGCCTGATAACTCAGGGATATAGTTCTTTCAACGGCCCCGCAGTGGGGTTGAATGAAAAAACCAATTCGAGGGTATGAGAATGAAAAAAGTATTAGCTCTGGTTGTTGCCGCTGCTATGGGTCTGTCATCTGCTGCATTCGCCGCTGAAACTACCGCGGCTCCCGCACCGGCTGCCAGCGCAACCGCTAAAGCGGCACCGGCCAAAACTATGCATCACAAAAAACATCAGAAAGCCGCTGCTGAACAAAAAGCGCAGGCTGCGAAAAAACACCACAAAAAAGCCGCTAAAACCGAAGCGACCAAACCGGTAGAACAGAAAGCCCAGGCCGCCAAAAAACACAAAAAACATGAAGCTGCAAAACCGGCTGCTGCTGAGCAGAAAGCACAGGCAGCAAAAAAACATCATAAAAAAGCCGTAAAACACGAAGCCGCTAAACCAGCCGCTCAGCCTGCTGCATAATCGTCACCGTTCGTATCGTTCCGATGACAAATCGGCGCTGTTTCAGCGCCGATTTTTTCCTGGAGAGCAATGATGTTGCGGCGCTATCGTTTCGAGCTCATCCTGGCTTTACTCATCGTCTGCGCACTGATCGCAACGCGGTTTTTCCTTTACTGAGCGTAGTTCGCTGATTTTACTCCCCCTTTTCATTTGTCCCGTCTATAGTATTCACATTGGGTTTAACTTTTTATAATCATAATTACCCCACCAGAGAGTGATATGCGTAGAGCTGTTTTCGTTTTACTGGGATCGTTGAGCGCGCTGTCGATGGCTGTACATGCGGATGACGGCGATAGCGGCATGAGCGCGAAAGATGTCAAAACGCTGTTTTTCGGTCAGGACGATCGTACCCTTGTGGCCGATGCAACCGATTCCCCCTGGGACGCTATCGGTCAACTGGAAACCGTTAGTGGTAACCTGTGCACCGCTACCCTCATTTCCCCCCATCTGGCGTTAACCGCCGGACATTGTTTGCTGACGCCACCAAACGGTAAGCCGGATAAAGCTGTCGCGCTCCGTTTTGTGTCGCAAAAAGGTATCTGGCGCTATGAAATTCACGGTATTGAAGGTCGCGTTGATCCTTCACTTGGCAAGCGTCTGAAGCCCGATGGCGATGGCTGGATTGTTCCGTCTGCCGCCGCGCCGTGGGATTTTGGCTTGATTATTTTACGTTATCCGCCGGGAGGAATTACGCCGTTGCCGCTGTTTGAGGGGGACAAAGCCGCCCTCACCGCCGCATTAAAGGCAGCGGATCGTAAAGTGACGCAATCGGGCTATCCGGAAGATCACCTTGATTCGCTTTACAGCCATCAGGACTGCGTGGTCACCGGTTGGGCGCAAACGTCGGTGCTGTCGCACCAGTGCGATACGCTACCGGGCGATAGCGGTTCACCATTAATGTTAAAGACCGAGAATGGCTGGCAATTGATTGCGGTACAGAGTTCCGCACCGGGGCCGAAAGACCGCTGGCGCGCGGATAACCGGGCCATTTCGGTGACCGGTTTTCGCGATAAGCTGGAAGCGTTGGCGAAGGATTAAATGACGCTGCCCGCAAATGCGGGCAGCGTGGTGTATCAGGCCATTTTAATCAGCACCATGCCGACTATCAGCAGGCCGAGTCCCATCCAGCCTTTGTTATTCAGGCGTTGACCAAACAGGATCCAGCCCGCCGCCAGCGTAGCCATAATCCCGAAGGCGCCCCATAACGCATAGGCCACGGAGAGATCGATTCCTTTTACCGCCTGCGACAAGGCACTAAACGCGGCCAGCACTGCGGAGATGGACAGCACGCCATAGAATTTGCGGCGAAAACCATCCGAGAACTTCAAAAAGATATTAGCGATAATTTCCAGCACGATTGCCAGCCCCAGCCAGGCGGCGTGAACCCACTCAAACTGTTGCATGGTGAGCCTCCACCGGCTGAGATTTCACTTTGCGGGTGCCGGATTTAATCAACACAATCCCCGCGACCAGCGTCGCCAGACCGGCAATCTTCATCGCCGACAGTGCTTCATCAAACAACATGACGCTGAACAGTGTGATAAGCAAAATACCGATACCTTCCCACAAGGCATAGGCGACACCCAGCGCGATTTTTTTAACCGCGAAGGCCAGGAAAATATAAGAGATGGCAATCATTACCAGCATCAAAATAAAGCCAGCAGAACCGTGACCGACAGCAGCCCATTTCATAGACAGCGTGCCGATAATTTCAGCGACGATCGCAAGGGATAAAAGAATCCAGTAAAACATGTTATTTCTCCTGCTTGAGAATATATTCCGTTGCGGCTCACAGCGAAGTGCAAACCGTAAAATCCAGGTTGTAATGAGTCCTGACGGCGAGCGTCAGTTCAGGCAGAAGACGTAGACTAAAGCGCGTTGCGCCAGTGTTGCTCGGCGGAGAGCAAGGCAGAGGTAGGTAAAACTGTAGTGTGAGTAGAAATGAAAGTTTTGAACTGATTGTCCATAAAAATACAATTATCCGCGGTATTGCTTCTCTTCGTTGCGGAAAAAAATTGTCCTCGGTAGTTAAACACAGCTAATTTTTAGCACAACCGCCTGATTAACTCAAAATATTTTCAGATCTTTACCATAAATATTAGATCTAAGTGAGTTTCTTCTTAGACTGTTCGCAATTATGATATTCAGGCTTGTTGTACACTTTTTCAGGAACCCTTATGGCCAAGCCCATCATTACGCTTAATGGATTAAAAATTGTCATCATGCTGGGCATGCTGGTCATCATTTTGACGGGTATTCGCTTCGCGGCGGATATCATTGTTCCCTTTGTACTGGCGCTATTTATCGCCGTGGTGCTTAACCCGGTGGTACAACTGATGACCCGCTGGCGCATTCCCCGCGTGCTGGCTATCTCTTTACTGATCTGCCTGATTATTATGGTTGCCGTCCTGCTGCTGGCGTCACTCGGCACCTCGCTTAACGAGCTGGCGCGCACCTTGCCGCAGTACCGCTCCTCTTTACAGGTGCCGCTGCAGAATATCCAGCCCTGGCTCGAGCGCTTTGGCGTGACGGTCTCAGCAGATGAGTTAATTAAATATATTGACCCAAACGCCGCGATGACCTTTGTCACCAGTCTGTTGACACAGCTTTCTAACGCGATGTCGTCGATTTTTCTTCTGCTGTTAACCGTGGTGTTTATGCTGCTGGAAGTCCCGCAGCTTCCGGCCAAACTCCAGCAATTGATGGTCAAACCGACGGAAGGAATGGCGGCGATTCAGCGGGCTATCGACAGCGTGTCGCATTATCTGGTGCTGAAAACAGCGATAAGTCTGGTAACCGGCCTGGTCGCATGGGGCATGCTGGAAGCGCTGGGCGTACGTTTCGCGTTTGTCTGGGGACTGCTCGCCTTCGCACTGAACTACATTCCTAATATCGGTTCTGTGCTGGCGGCCATCCCGCCGATTTTACAGGTACTGGTTTTTGGCGGGTTTTATCAGGCGCTGATTGTGCTGGCAGGATACCTGCTGATTAACCTGCTGTTCGGTAATATCCTCGAACCGCGCATCATGGGACGCGGGCTGGGGCTGTCAACGCTGGTGGTCTTTTTGTCGTTGATCTTCTGGGGATGGTTGCTTGGCCCGGTGGGAATGCTGCTTTCGGTGCCCCTCACCATTGTGGTCAAGATTGCCCTTGAACAAACCATCGGCGGCAGGAGTATTGCCGTGCTGTTGAGCGATCTCAGCGATAAGTGACAGCGTCACGTAAAGCTGCCGACATCTCGTCGGCAGCCTCTTCTCTTACGATTTACCTGCTTTTGCCAGACTAAACCACATCCCAACCGCCAGAAGTAACAGCATCATCCCGGCACTGCTTAACGCCACGCTGTGTGAGAAGGTAAACGCGGTACGTGCAGCATTAATCGTGGCCTCGGCAAGCGTCGGCGTCAGGGTTTGCGCCGCTTTAACCGCTTCGCCAATCGACGACGAGGCGCGTGCCGCGACTTCACCCGTCAGCCCTTCCGGCAGAACAATGGACGCGGAAAAACTGCGGCTCAGCAGTAAGCCAAAGACAGCAATGCCTAACCCCGCGCCCAGCTCATACGCCATGGTTTCAATCGCCCCGGCAGCCGCGGCTTTTTCCTTCGGCGCTGCGGCCATAATCGCCGCCGTTGACGCCAGCAAGGCGCTGGCGGCGCTAAAGCCAAGCAAGACCATCAGTCCCCACGCCTGCCACTGCTGGGTGCTGAAATCCAGCATCGACAGCCCAAGGAAGCTCAGTGCACTCAGCGCCATGCCGCTTGTTGCCACTGAGCGCAGGCCCAGACGCGCGACCAGCACACCGGCTATCGGGCCGCTGAAACCACTGGCCACCATCAGCGGCAGCATAAATTTCCCGGCCTCGAACGGCGTGAAACCATGTACAAACTGCAGTTCCTGCGCCATCAGCAGCTCAAAACCGACCAGCGCAATCATTGCCGTCATCGCCATCACCACGCCGCTGAGAATAATACGGTGGCTGAACAGACGCATATCGATCATCGGTTTAGCGGCGCGAAGCTGGATACGAACAAACATCGTTAATAACAGCGCACCGGTCGCGAACGCCCCGCCGATAACCCACGGTGCAACCAGCCCTTTCATCGCGGTTTTTGCGCTATACACCAACAGCAGAATCGCCACAATCAACATGATGGCATGACTCAGGTTCAACGGCTGATCGCGTCGGCCTGGCTGCTGCGGCACGAAGCGCGCGGAAAGCGCCATTACCAGCAACACGATAGGAACGTTAATCAGGAACACCGAGCCCCAGTAGAAATGCTCCAGCAACATGCCGCCAATCAATGGGCCAAAGGCTGCCCCGCCTGAACCGACCGCGGCCCAGACGCCAAGCGCAATGTTACGATGGCGCGCATCAATAAACAGTGTGCGGATCCCGGCAAGCGTCGCCGGAACAATCATTGCCGCGCCAATCGCCAGCACAGCGCGCGCCGCAATCAGCCAACCAGCATCTGGCGCAATCGCGGCTGCCAGCGACGCCAGGCCAAATAACCCGCTGCCGAGCAACAGCAGGCGTTTAAAACCGATACGGTCGCCCAGCGCTCCCATCGGCAGTACCATTCCTGCCATCACCAGCGAGTAGATATCAATGATCCACAGTAACTCGTTGCCGCTTGCCCCAAGCGTCATACTCAACGTCGGCGCCGCCACATGCAGCACCGTCGCATCGATGGCGACCGGAATATAGACCAGCACGATAATCACTAACGCTAACCACTGACGAAACATAACTCTCCCTCATTTATTAAAGTTGGACATCCGTCCAGAACGCGATCCTACGGAAAGTTGAACAACTGTCCAGCTTTTTGTTACACTCGTAGCGCGGTGATTGAGGATGAAAAATTATGGGTTATTTGAGTAAGGACGAACGACGGGAAGAAATTATGCAGGCGGCGATGCGCGTGGCGCTGGCCGAAGGTTTCCCGGCGATGACCGTCAGGCGGATCGCAACGGAAGCCAACGTCGCTACCGGCCAGGTGCATCACCATTTTGCTTCAGCGGGTGAACTCAAAGCCCAGGCGTTTATTCGCTTAACCCGTGCCCTGCTGGATGCGAATCCGTTGCCGGAAACCGCCACCTGGCGTGAGCGTTTATGTTCGATGCTCGGCAGCGATGACGGCGGATTTGAGCCCTATATTCGTCTCTGGCGCGAAGCGCAGCTGATTGCTGCGAAAGACCCCGATATCAAGGCCGCCTACATTTTCACCATGCATATCTGGCATGACGCAACCACCGCGATTATCCGTCAGGGTCACGCGGCGCAGGAGTTTACCCTACACGACAGCCCCGAGCACATCGCCTGGCGATTAATTGCGCTGGTTTGCGGGCTGGACGGCATGTACGCGCTGGGCATGACGGATATCAACGACGACGCCTTTGACCAGCATCTGGAAGCGGCGATCGCGCTGGAACTGTTTTCACTACCGCGCACACACAATATCTGACATGCGCGTGGTATAACGCGGCGAGAGCAGTTCCCGTTTCATCTGCCACGGCTGCGCGATGCCCTGCCCGGCAAAATAGAGCGTCCCGCGCCCGCTCTTGTGATTAATGGCATCCAGCACGCTCATTAAGGCTTCGCTGCCCGCGCGCGGTGCGTTGTCATCAAACAGATTCAACTGCGCAACGCCCTGGCTGAAAAAATCCCCCAGCATGACGCCCGCTTTCTGATAGCGTCGCCCTTCTTTCCAGATAACCTCCAGACACCGCGTCGCGGCCTGAATAATATCGCGGCTATCCTGGGTGGGCGTCAGCAGCTTTACCGAAGCGCTGTTGCCGTAGTAAGGCTGCCCGGCGGCAAACGGCGATGTTTTAATAAATGCCGAAATAAACCGGCAGTATTGATGCTCCAGACGCAGTTTCTCTGCCGCCCGGCAGGCGTATTCGCAAATGGCCTGGCGCATGTCTTCGTAATCCGTTACCGGCGCACCAAACGAGCGGGAGCTAATGATGTCCTGCTTCACCGGCACAAACTCTTCCAGTTCCAGACACGGTTCACCGCGCAGTTCGCGCACCGTGCGTTCCAGTACCACGCTAAAATGTTTGCGGATAAAACGGATATCCGTATCCGCGAGATCCAGCACGGTATGGATCCCCATCGCTTCCAGCTTTTTACCGATCCGCCGTCCGATACCCCACACTTCACTCACCGGAAACGCCGCCATCAGTTTACGCTGCCGTTCGAGATTCGAGAGATCGACCACGCCGCCCGTCTGACGCTGCCATTTCTTTGCCGCATGGTTCGCCAGTTTGGCGAGCGTTTTGGTTTGCGCGATCCCCACGCCAACGGTCAAATGCATACCCTTACTGATTGTTTCGCGAATTTCGCGGCCAAAATCGGTTAAATCGCGACAATTCCTGACACCGGTGAGATCGCAAAACGCTTCGTCAATACTGTAGATTTCCACTCTCGGCGCCAGCGCTTCCAGGGTCGTCATCACACGCTCTGACATATCTGCGTAAAGTTCATAATTGCTGCTAAACGCTACTACGCCGTGGCGGCGAAACTGCTCCTTTTGCTTAAAATAGGGTTCCCCCATCGCCACCAGAGCCTTCGCCTCTGCGCTACGGGCAATGACGCAGCCGTCGTTATTGGACAGCACCACTACCGGTTTGCCTCTGAGATCCGGCCTGAATACCGTTTCACAGGAGGCATAAAAACTGTTCACATCCACCAGCGCAAACATGGTCAGCAGGCCGCTTTCACGATAAACGTCACCACACCAAAGATATCCAGCGGAACATCCTCGTTAATACGGATAGGCGAATAGGCCGGGTTACAGGGCACTAACTGGATCACCGGGCGCAGTTGTAACCGCTTGACGGTAAATTCGCCATCGACCGCAGCGATAACGATATCGCCATGTCCGGCGGTTCTGGCACTGTCGACCACCAGTAAATCGCCATTGCCGATCCCCGCTTCCGTCATGGAGTCGCCCGTCGCGCGGACAAAATAGGTCGCACTGGGGTGTGCCACCATAAATTCATTGAGATCGATGCCCCGCTCAACATAGTCGCGTGCCGGGCTGGGAAAGCCGCATGGCACTAAATCACTGAAAAGAGGCGTAATTACGCTCTCGCGTTGCTCTGCAAGTTTGTACATCATGACCGTAAACACCTTATACTGTATTTATATACAGTATTATAGATTTCAGGAAGGGATCAAGCCACTTTTCGCGGAGAAAGAAAAACGCGTTGAAGTGTAGAGGGATTTAATTTGCCTGCGGCAGCTAATCTATTTGCCACCCTCAGGCGGAGCGGCAGGCGGCGTGTACCAGTTCTCTTTGGCAACGATCACCGCGCCTTCAGGCTGCATCACAAAGTTTGGCGACATGATCTGTACGTTGAATTCATTAAAGACATCCTGAATATTGCTATACAGTTCGCTTCGAGCCGCGGCCAGCGACTGATCCGCCAGCAATCGCACCTGAAGTTCATAGGCGATATACCAGTCCATCAGGCTCAACTGGCGCACCCGTGGTGCGATAGTCAGGTCAATCCCTTGTGCCCGTTTTGCCGCCAGTTCCAGCATTGCATGAACCTGACGCCACGGCGTGTCGTAGCCGATCGTCACACTCACCGTTAAGTTGATACCGCTATCCGCGCCCTGCGCGCTGAGGTTCGTAATTTTTCCACTCACCACCACCGCGTTGGGAACGGTGACAACGTAGTTTTCACGGGTGATAATTTTTGTTGCCAGCATACCGATTTCACTGACCAGCCCTTCGTTATCCGCGACCCGAATGACATCGCCTTTGCGTAAAGCGCGTGAATAAATCAGAACCAACCCGCTCATGGCATGGTTCATCACGCCCGCCGATCCCAGCGTGAGCATTAATCCAAAGAAGACGCTAATGCCTTTAAACGCCAGCGAGTTCGCCCCAATTACGGGAGACAGTGCAAAACTCGATCAGATGCTAAGTTATATGGATAAATTTGAGTTCTGGTTCAATATTGTAACGCCATAAAATATAACGCCTTCTGTCGTACCCCGGCAGAAGGCGTTTGTCTGTACTATTTACTGTTTCGGCGCGAGAGATAATCCCGTTGCGTTTCGCCGATATAAATCTGACGCGGACGATAAATCGTTAACGGTGACTGATGCATTTCGTTCCAGTGCGCCACCCAACCCAGCGTACGGCCAACGGCGGCCACCACCACAAACATGGAAGATGGCAGCCCCATCGCTTTAAGGATCACTGCAGTATAGAAATCCACACTCGGCGACAGCCCATTTTCCACAAACCAGGGATCGGTCAATGCCCTCTCCTCGAGCGCCATTGCCACCTGCAGCAGACTGTCGGACATCCCCTGCTCTTTCAGCACACGGTGGCAGGTATCGCGTAGAATAGCCGCGCGAGGATCCAGATTGCGGTAGCGGGAGTTACCGAAGCCTAAACGGCGGAACGCCTGCGGATCCCGTTTGGCCTGACTAAGAAACGCCGGTACCTGTTCCACCGTTTCAATCTCTTCCAGCATGCGCATGCTGGCTTCATTCGCACCGCCGTGCATTGGCCCCCACAAGGATGCCAGCCCAGCCGCAATACAGGCGAACAGATTCGCGCCAGATGATCCCGCCGCGCGAACCGTCGTGGTTGATGCGCACTGACCGTGATCGGCATGCAGCACCAGAATCTGGTTCATCGCCTGCTCAATCACCGGATTAAGCTCATATTTTTCCGCCGGAATCGCAAACAGCATATGCAGGAAATTGCCCGCATACGAGAGATCGTTACGCGGATACTGCGCCGGCTGTTCGATGGTAAATTTATAGCTCATTGCCGCCAGCGTCGGCATTTTCGACAACAACCGCGTAGCCGCCAGCGCCCGATGTTCGGGATTTTCCACATCCAGCACATCATGGTAGAACGCCGCCAGCGCCCCCACCATCGCACACATTAGTGCCATTGGATGCGAATCACGCCGAAAACCGCTACACATCTTAGACATTTGTTCATGCACGAGAGTGTGGCGCGTAATGTTCTGCCGAAATGCCTGATAACTGGATTCATCCGGCGCCTGACCTTCCAGTAAAATGTAAGCCACTTCCAGAAAATCGCACTGTCTGGCCAGTTGCTCTACCGGATAACCCCGATGAAGCAGAATACTGTTTTCTGTATCAATGTAGGAGATCGCTGACTGGCAGCCTGCGGTGTTAGAAAACCCAGGATCAAAACCGTATAACCCGGATTTATTGAGCGCACGAATATCCATACCATCGTGCCCAAGCGTTGCTGACACCCGATCCAGCATTACAGGCTCCTGCCCGTCCAAAGAAAGCGTTAGTGGTTTAGCACCCATCGGTAAGTTTCCCCTGTGCAATACGCAAGCCATAACCTGAGGTAATGTTTCAGGCAGAAAAACCAACATAACCAGAGCGATGGGACGGTTCTTTGATGTAGACGGCTAAAACGACGATAAAACGTGCGATGGATAATAAACGCAGGTTGTTTATGGCTGCGTATTCAAAAAACTCAAAGAAAAGGGGTGCATTGAAGATACCCAGATCCTTTGCCGTTCGGATCTATAGACCTGTGCTATACATGGCCGGGTTTAATTGGAAAAAGTATCCGGAAACGTTATGAAAAAGAGACATGATGACCCTGACCGTACACCATAAACCGCCCGAAGGCGGTTTATGGTGGCGACATTCAGTGATGGACGAGATCGCCGGCGCTGTGTTTTGGCCCAAGCCGCCCCGCCTCTTTTAAGATTTCCTCAATGAGTTCTTCAAGACATTCTTTGCCATGATGGTCGCATACCAGATGCACCTGCCGCGATATCTCTTCCGTCTGCATACCATCACACAAGGCTGATTTGAGCATCACCGCAGCCCAGCGTTTCGCTTCAGAGTGAGTTAACATAACCCCTCCCGATTCAGGATATCTTTCTAAACGTAGTCTCCCCAGAGAAAATATCCAGCATTTAAATAATCACCTTGTGAAACAAAATATGTCATCTTTCTAAAAAGTCACAATGCGAGATAACATTATCATGTCTGCCGTTAGTGAAGCCGCGCCGAAAACTCCGGAAAAACCACCTCAGATTTATCTAATCTCAGATTGATATAATCGAACCGGGCAAAACCGATACAGGGAGGAACTATTTTTCGTAATGCCCTTGACTGGACTAAGGTCACCAGCACCAGTCTGTAATGCCTGTCAATGAATGAGAGTAATTCAAAATCATTTAAACCACTGTCTACTTTGTCTATAAACCATAGCGCCCACTCGCGATGTGTGTAGATATGCTCAACACGGATCGCATGGCCATGCTGAAGAGATAACGTCACACCGATAGTACGTTCCGCGGTAGCCGATTTTTTTAAATCAGTGACTTTCGTCAGGCCATACTTCCGCCTGCAACTGAGAAAATCAAGAAGACAGGAAACAGAACTTAACGCGCCATGTTCATCACTAAGTCCATGAGCATTCATGCTTTTTCTGAGATGAATGCAGTCCCGGAGGGCTGCCAAAAGTACATAATCACAGGGATGGTCGTTCATGCTGCCCTCTAAAGTCGATGGAAGCAGGACGTGTTGTTAAAACTATGCTCTGTTAACTAACTGCTTCGTTAACTAACTATAGTTTACATTGAAAAATCCGAAAAGAATTAACTATAGATTTACAAAAAATAAACATAAATCGCTGGAAAAATCGTCACCTGAAATGTTCAAATAATAACCTTTATGAGCCATCTAAGGCTCTCCGGCTATTTAGCAGGAGCATCTAATATTAATTACTAACATTGATTATCACTACAAACTGGATTAGCCTATGCCAGAAAAATCGTAACTGGATAGTCAAAATGAAAAAAACCATGATAGCCCTTTTTGTATTCGGTCTGGTTGGCTGTAGTGCAAATAGCGTCCAAAGTAATGCCACGCATGTAAGAGTCACCAATAACGAGCCGGGCCGTGAATGTAAATTCCTTGGCGATATCACCGGAAGCCAGGGCAATTTCTTTACCGGCGGTTGGACGTCAAACAGCAATCTTGAAACAGGCGCGCGCAACGATCTGAAAAATAAAGCGGCAGATATGGGTGGTAATGTGGTCGCGCTCATTACACAAAGAGCGGGCCAAACGGGCGGTGCTTATGGCGGCACGGGTTCATCTGAACAAACCAACGTGACTTTATCTGGCAATGTTTATCGCTGCCCGGAATAAAAATTAGGCCCAGCAACGGGCCTTTAATTTAAGTGACAAATAAAATAATCTGCTTATCCCCGCCCCTTGCAAATCTGCCGCAAAGAATATTCTCATAATAATTCACCTACAAATAATTAATCTATAATTAATTCTGAGGTTTTCATCAACGTGAAATGGAGGATAAATTATTGTCTATTCAACACGACGAAAAAGGCCAGGTTGTTATTGGAGAGGCAGCCCTCGCGCTTGCGCTTAGCGAGAAAGAAATCAGTCTGAATACCCTCATTATGCAGTTATCCCGGATGGAAGCTGGCTGCGTAACTGATGAGCGAATACAGTCAATTGTCAAAGCCAGAAACTGGCTAATGAGCTTTGAGCATCCACAGGAAGCCGCGGCCTGCCTGCCCTATCTTAACAGTTAGGATTAACCGCCTTTATACTGAGTAGTAAGGTATTCATGGACATCATCCGGTATTCACCGGAAAATGGCGGACAGCCTCAACGGTTGCGTGCAAGCGTTTTCCGGCTGGAATATCTGTCAGGGATGACACTTTAATAAATTTAAATAATTAATAATGTAATTAAGCCACTCATTAACCTGCCCCGCAAACTAATCAGATTTTTCCGGCGCACGCGCGCCGCTAACATGCTCATATTATTCTACACTGAATATTTAGAGTTAAGCCCTTCCTGATGACCAGGAGATAAAATGACTGAATTAAATGAACGCGTTGAAACCATTGAGAAAACGATTGCTGATCTAAGCCTTGATCTTCAGGCCTCCAGAATTGCTATCACCGTCTTAACGAGTGTCATTAATAAGATGAACGGCGATCCAGGCTACGTGACAACGTTGTATGAGGAAGAAAAAAGTTCGGCACCTTTGGTTAAGTTTAACCACCCTGAGCAGGATGGTTATGAGGAAAAACTCACGCAAAAAGTGTTGGATCTGATTGGTAAAACACAATGATTCAAATGGTGATAAAGCAAGTGGCTGAGTAAAATCAGCCACTTCCCTTCCCTCAATGCTTCACCATTACATGACGCACGACCGTATAATCTTCCAGCCCGTACAGCGACATATCTTTACCGTATCCCGACAGTTTCTGTCCACCGTGCGGCATTTCACTGACCAGCATAAAGTGGGTATTGACCCATGTGCAGCCATATTGCAACCGCGCGCTGACGCGATGCGCGCGACCGACATCACGGGTCCACACGGAAGAGGCCAGCCCGTACTGTGAGTCGTTTGCCCACGCCAGCACCTGCGCTTCATCATCAAATTCGGTCACGCTCACCACCGGGCCAAATACTTCGCGCTGGACGATGTCATCCTGCTGCCGCGCGCCTGCCAGCAGGGTTGGCAGGTAGTAATATCCTTTACTTTCGGCCTTTTGACCGCCGGTGATCACCTTAACATGCGGCAGCGCTTTCGCTTTCTCTACCGCCGCGCTAACACGCTCAAGATGGGCAAGCGAACTCAGCGGCCCCAGTTCAGTCCCCTCATCATTCGGATCGCCAATTTTCAGGCTAGCCACCGCCGAACCGAGTTTTTCGACCAACCGCTCATACACCCCTTTCTGCGCATAAATGCGACAGGCGGCGGTACAATCCTGCCCGGCATTGTAAAAACCAAAAGTGCGCACGCCTTCAACTACGGCATCAATATCCGCATCATCAAAAACAATCACCGGCGCTTTACCGCCCAGCTCCATATGTGTCCGTTTTATCGAGGATGCGGTATGCGCGATGATGTGCTCCCCGGTGGCTATCGAACCGGTTAGCGACACCATGCGAACTTTATTATGTCCGGTGAGCGGGTCGCCGACGGTTTTGCCTCGCCCAAACAGCACGTTCAATACGCCAGCAGGAAAGATATCCTTCGCCAGTTCGGCTAACGCCAGCGCGGTCAGCGGTGTGATTTCAGACGGTTTTATCACCACGCAGTTGCCCGCCGCCAGCGCCGGAGCCAGTTTCCAGGCCGCCATCATCAGCGGATAGTTCCACGGGGCGATAGAGGCGACCACGCCAACCGGATCGCGACGGATCATCGATGTATGCCCTTCCAGATATTCACCCGCCGCAAGGCCGTTGAGACAACGTGCCGCGCCGGCAAAGAAGCGAAAGACATCAACAATGGCCGGGATCTCATCATTAAGCACGCAATGTAACGGTTTACCGCAGTTTAACGACTCCAGTTTAGCAAGCGTTAGCGCATGTGACTCGATGGTGTCCGCCAGCGTTAACAGGCATTCTGCACGGTGCTTGGGCGTGGTCTGCCCCCACTCAACAAAGGCGCGGTCAGCCGCCTCCACGGCCGCGTTTACCTGCTGAGGAGACGCTTCGGCTATCTCCAGCAATACCGCTCCCGTTGCCGGGTTGTACACGGGCTGCATCTCACCTTCACCCGCGACCAGCTCACCATTAATCAATAAGTTATGTTGCATCGCTATATCCTGTCTGATTGAGTTATTTACCACCGCTGGCCTGCCGTGAAGGTCTTGATAATGAAATAGAGCAGCAGCTGTACCGTAAAAATATCTCCTTCACTAAAAGTAGATGGCGTAACTCAAGGCCTCGCGGGCGCACAAAGAAATTTGTGCAGG
Organism: Pseudocitrobacter faecalis; assembly: GCA_003315335.1. Lineage (GTDB taxonomy): Bacteria > Pseudomonadota > Gammaproteobacteria > Enterobacterales > Enterobacteriaceae > Pseudocitrobacter > Pseudocitrobacter faecalis. Next base: position 127,324 of record QNRL01000001.1, on the reverse strand, counting down.
TTGTGACAAAGTACGCATTCCGCGTATACGAAGGATGACCTGCTCAGAATATGGATTATAGACAAGGAGTTAGGGCGTAGTGCGGCTATGCGAATTTCCTATGACCGCGGCGAAATAAAATAACCCACGGTCATTGTCCGATCATAGCGAAAGTTAATTCAGAAGCTGGCGAATGAGTTTACCGAGTATTTCCACTGCGCGGTCTTCCCGCTCCCCCCAGCCCCACGCGGTATTGAAACGGAAAAAGGAAGCCCAGTTATCAGTCGTGGAAAACATTTTGCCCGGTGCAATGCTGATATGATGTTCAAGCGCCATCGCGCTGAGCACGCCCGCATCAATCCCGGCGGGCAATTCCAGCCATAAGAAATAACCGCTGTCGTTATGGTGAATTTTGACTTCCGGCGGCAGATGGCGCAGCAACGCCTGCCATGCCATTTGCTTACGTTCAGCCAGTTGGCGACGCAGACGCCGCAGGTGGGCGTCGTAACGTTTGGTGGCAAGATAATCCACCAACGCCATTTGCATCGGCGAACTGGTTGAGAGCGTGCTCATTAACTGTAAATGCTGAATGCGCCGGGCATGCTTGCCAGCCGCCACCCAGCCAATACGAAACCCCGGCACCAGGCACTTGGAAAAAGAGCTACAGTGCAGCGTCATATCATGGCGGTCCCATGCTTTCGCCGGAAGAGGTTTATCGCGGCCAAAGTAAAGCTCGCTATACACGTCATCTTCTATCAGCGTCACATTATGCGCCGTCAGCAACGCCACCAGCCGCGCTTTCTTTTCCGGCGAGAGCGTGAAGCCCAGGGGATTCTGACTATTGGTCATCAACCAGCAGGCTTTCACCGGATAATTCTGGAGCGCCTGTGCCAGCGCATCGAGATCGATACCCTCTTTGACATCCGTCGCCACCGACAACGCTTTCAGTTTCAACCGTTCCAGCGCCTGCAACGCGCCGTAAAAACAGGGGTTCTCAACAATCACCCAATCTCCCGGCTCGGTTACTGCCTGCAAACTCAGATTCAGCGCTTCGAGGGCGCCTGCGGTGATCACTATCTCATCGGGGGAAATCGTCATCCCTTGCAAGGCGTAGCGTCGGGCAATCGCGTGGCGCAGATCATCATTACCCGGCGGCAGGTTTTCAATCACGCTCATCGCCGTCGCGGTTTTACTCACCTGTGCCAACGAACGGTTCAGTTGCGGCAGGGGAAACAGACGCGGGTCAGGAAACGCCGAGGCAAACGGCAGCACAGAGGCATCGCGGCTGGCCTGCAACACCTCAAAGATATAGGTGTTGATATCAACGGCTTCATCACGCATAACCTGCACTGGCGCGCGGCTGGGGCGCAGTGCCACTGCACGTGGCGCAACATAATAGCCAGACTGCGGGCGGGCGATGATTCGTCCCTGGCTTTCCAGCAACTGATAAGCATGGCTCACGGTCATAAAACTCATGCCGCTGTTCACCACCTGCTCGCGCAGCGACGGCAGTTTGTCGCCGGGTTGCCAGACGCCGTTTTCAATCTGATCCGTCATCTGTTGCGCAAGTTGCTGGTACTTTTTCATCGTTTTGTCCGATTTACGATTGAGTAACCTGCATCTTATAACAGTTTTACAAAAACTTCATTTTTACGTAACTGTTATGAATAGTCCGAAAGTGCGTTTTTTCTGAAGCGTGTATTAGACATAAACACATCAAACAATAATCATGAAGGTATTCGGCTGCTCGCTGGCAAGGGAAATGGCTAATTACCCCAGTAACAATCACAGTGTGGTAAAGCGTACGAATTTGTAAAAAGGATTAAGAATCAGCAAAGAATGAAATCCCGGCTGGAAAAGATCTGCTGATGCGTTATGAATTATAGAGGACGGAAATATGGCGTTAAGGAGCGTTATGCAGGATCACATCTATTTATGCCCGGAGTGCGAAGAACCTATATTTAAACCGGGCACCGTCATTTACTCGCCAGAAGAGATAAACGACTGTAGTTGCCAACATTGTGGCCGCGCGTACACACCGGAAGATGTCATCAACCAGGCGCGCAAAGCCGCCGCAGACCTGCTGCGTGATGCCCTACACTGCCACGAATGAAGTACTTAGCGCCAGTAGGTATGTCTTTTCTTTATTGGCCCACGGAATAAAGAGGGGGCGGATTTCTTACTGCGGCTCAATAACATAAGCAGTACGCACATGAAGCTAATAAAACCTAAAAAAACGCCCTGACCTGCGGCGATCATTAGGTGCATTAAAGATGTATATTCAACGATCATATCAGCCAGACTTCTTTCTACTCTTACTGCCCACGACACGCGGTTGAAAAAACAGCAAAAGAACATGTGTAATCATCAAAAAGGGTTTTATTAGCCGACGAAGAAAATGAGGCGTCGGTTAACCGGCGCAAATTATATGACAGGATTCAGTAAAAACAAAACTGCTAATTCTGGTATTCGCGCGACGCGTCACAGGAAAAAGATTGCAAAATGTTAAGTAAATCCGCATCCGCTCATTCCCTGTGACGTCGCAATGCTGCAATGATGTTAATTCATCACGCCAAGATAGCCGTGGATCGCCATATAGACGCCAACCGCACCAATCAATGCGCTGGAGAAATAAGGCGCACGGCGGGCCAGGATATCAAACCCTTGCCAGCGTTTGGCAACCTGTCGAACGCTTACCGCCGCCCCTACGCCCACGGTGACCAGCGTCAACGCCAGCCCGATACTGAAGCAGAGCACCAGAGTTGCCCCAAGCGTTACCGCCTTAAGCTGAATGCAAATAAGCAGCACGGTGATGGCAGCAGGGCACGGAATCAGCCCGCCCGTCAGGCCGAACAGCAGAATTTGCCAGTTTGTGACCGCTTTACCGCTGAAGCGACGCTTAATATCCGAGGCATGCGCCAGAGCATGAGCATCCTGATACTCCCGGGAGTTCACATCCAGCCCGGTAAACTCAGTATGCGCGTGGTGGTCGTGGTCGTGGTCGTGGTCGTGGTCGTGGTCGTGGTCGTGGTCGTGGTCGTGGTCGTGGTCGTGGTCGTGGGGATGGTGCCCCTCTTCCTGCATTTGCGCAAACCAGTTTTTCTCACCGCGCCAGGTTCGCCAGAACATCCAGAATGCCGTCGACAGAATAATGAGGGCCGACACCAGTTGTAACCAGGGTTCCGCCGACTCGGCAGTGAATTTATTGCTGATATACATTCCGCCGAAAGCAATCAACCAGACCACCAGGGTATGAGATAACGTCGCCGCCAGCCCCAACATGGCGGCCTGCCTTACGGTGCCTTTAATGGCGATAATAAAAGCCGCCATCATTGTTTTCGAGTGTCCCGGCTCCAGCCCATGGAGGGCACCGAGCAAAATGGCACTCGGAATGAAAAACCAGGCATTTCCTTGCTGAAGAAGTGTTGTGAATTCGTTCATAAGCGTAATTATTGGTTAGAGAGAGGCATCGAATTCTACTCCCCCCCAGTACAGAATACTACCCCCCAGTAGAATGCTAATGCTATTATCAGCATCGATTTTAGGTAAGAGAGATATCAGCATGTCGCATACTATTCGAGATAAACAGAAGCTGAAAGCCCGTGCCAGCAAGATTCAGGGCCAGGTCGTGGCGCTCAAAAAAATGCTCGACGAGCCTCATGAATGCGCCGCCGTGCTACAACAAATCGCAGCGATACGTGGTGCGGTGAACGGATTAATGCGCGAAGTGATTAAAGGCCATCTGACGGAACATATCGTTCATCAGGGTGAAGAATTGAAGCGTGAAGAAGATCTTGACGTTGTATTGAAGGTGCTGGATTCCTATATCAAGTAACCCAGAAAGTGGACCGCCATCGAGGCCTCGAACCCCGTCCCTTCCAATCGAAAATCGTCTGCTCTTCCCGTTGAGCTAATGGCGGTTTGTAGCGTCATGCTGAACAACGAGCGGCAGAGTAATCCCCTCTACCTCAATGAAAGTTAAACAAAAATTCAGAAGCGAAAAAGCTTAACTTTCCTGACATTTCGCTCACTCATTCGCACGATCATCCTCCTGCGAATGTATAACAGTTAACACAACTGTTATCTAAAAACATCGCTTTGCTGTACATGTCACCAGATTGTTACGCACCTTACAATTTGACTGAACAAAAATTGATGCGGAGTTTTGCATGTTTGGTCTTGATGCGTTTCACCTGGCGCGAATACAGTTCGCCTTCACCGTCTCCTTTCACATTATCTTTCCCGCCATCACCATCGGGCTTGCCAGCTATCTGGCGGTACTCGAAGGATTGTGGCTCAAAACGCGTCAGCCGGTCTGGCGCTCGCTCTACCATTTCTGGTCGAAGATTTTTGCCGTTAACTTTGGGATGGGCGTCGTTTCCGGGCTGGTAATGGCCTATCAGTTTGGCACCAACTGGAGCGGGTTTTCGCAATTTGCTGGCAGTATTACTGGCCCGCTGCTTACCTATGAGGTGTTGACCGCCTTTTTCCTCGAAGCGGGCTTCCTCGGCGTGATGCTCTTTGGCTGGAACAAAGTCGGGCCAGGATTGCACTTCTTCGCGACCTGCATGGTGGCGCTGGGAACGCTCATCTCGACATTCTGGATCCTTGCGTCAAACAGTTGGATGCAAACACCTCAGGGCTTTGAGATCGTTAACGGTCAGGTCGTACCGGTCGACTGGTTTGCGGTGGTCTTCAACCCTTCATTCCCGTATCGCCTGTTACATATGACGGTGGCGGCTTTCCTGAGCAGCGCCCTGTTTGTCGGCGCATCTGCGGCCTGGCATCTGCTGCGCGGTAATAACACACCCGCTATCCGCACCATGTTTTCGATGGCCCTGTGGATGACGCTTATCGTCGCGCCCATTCAGGCCATGATTGGGGATATGCACGGTCTGAATACGCTAAAACACCAACCAGCAAAAATCGCCGCTATCGAGGGTCATTGGGAAAATCCTCCGGGGGAGCCAACGCCGCTGCTGCTGTTTGGCTGGCCCGATATGGAGCAGGAGCGCACCCGCTATGGACTGGAGATCCCCGCGCTGGGAAGCCTGATCCTCACCCACAGCCTCGATAAGCAGGTTCCAGCGCTGAAAGAGTTTGCCAAAGAGGATCGCCCTAATTCCACCCTCGTCTTCTGGTCATTTCGCATTATGGCCGGTCTTGGCATGCTGATGCTGCTGTTGGGCGTGGCCGCGTTGTGGCTGCGCAAAAAACAGCGTCTCTATGCTTCGCGCCCCTTCTTATGGTTTGCATTGCTGATGGGGCCATCTGGCCTGATCGCCATTCTTGCCGGATGGATCACCACTGAAGTGGGACGCCAGCCATGGGTTGTGTATGGCTTACAACGCACAGCAGATGCGGTTTCCGCACACGGTGATTTACATATGAGCATCAGTCTGCTGGCCTTTTTTGTGGTGTACAGCTCGGTCTTCGGTGTCGGATACAGCTACATGGTGCGTCTGATCCGCAAAGGGCCGCAGGATTTCACCCCACCCGCTGACGGTACGCCCGCGCGTCCGCTTTCCGCCGCTATCACCCCCTCGCATTCACAGGAGCAACACTGATGGGCGTCGACCTCTCTATCATCTGGTTTGTTATTATCGTTTTCGCCACCCTGATGTATATCGTGATGGACGGCTTTGATTTGGGGATCGGCATCCTGTTTCCCTTCACCCGCAACGCCGCCGACCGTGACGTAATGGTAAACAGCGTCGCCCCGGTGTGGGACGGCAACGAAACCTGGCTGGTACTGGGCGGCGCGGCACTGTTTGGCGCGTTTCCGCTGGCCTATGCGGTGATCATCGATGCGCTGACAATCCCGTTATCATTAATGCTGATCGGCCTGATTTTCCGCGGCGTGGCGTTTGAATTTCGCTTTAACGCAACGCCATCGCATCGCCCTTTCTGGGATAAAGCCTTTCTCGGTGGCTCAATTCTGGCGACATTCAGCCAGGGCGTGGTTGTCGGCGCGGTATTGAACGGTTTCCCGGTGGTCGAACGCACTTTTGCCAGTGGCCCGTTCGACTGGCTGACGCCGTTCACACTGTTCTGCGGATTGGGCCTGGTCATCGCCTACGCCCTGCTGGGCGCGACATGGCTGGTGATGAAAAGTGAAGATCCCTTGCAGCGAATCATGCGCCGCCACGCTCGTGGATTATTACTGGCGCTGTTGGCGGTGATTGCAGTGATTAGTGCGTGGACGCCGCTGGCGCATCCGGCCATTGCGCAACGCTGGTTTACGCTACCTAATCTGTGGTTCCTGTTACCGGTTCCCGTGCTGGTGATGGCCGTAAGCCTGGTAATCTGGCGCACGCTTGCCCGCCCGCAATGCCATGCTCAGCCATTTGTGTTGACGTTGATACTGATTTTCCTCGGTTTTAGTGGACTGGGGATCAGCATCTGGCCACATATTATTCCGCCTGATATCACCCTGTGGCAGGCGGCAGCACCAACACAAAGCCAGGGCTTTATGCTGATTGGCGCCCTGCTGATTATTCCCATTATTCTGGTTTACACCTTCTGGAGCTACTACGTCTTCCGCGGAAAAGTCCAACATGGCGAGGGGTATCACTGATGCAAAAATCATGGTTTCAGCGGCTGTTCTGGCTGGTTGCACTCTGGGGCGGCAGCGTATTAACGCTGGCCGTAGTGGGATATTTATTTCGGTTAATGATGACCGCCGCCGGATTTAAATCCTGACGATAGGCATTATCTACCCCCTCTCCCGAAGGGAGAGGGGGTAGATTTTACTTGCGCTTAGGCAGCGTCTTCAGCAGTTCATCCGGGCTAACCGACCCGACCACGCTTCCCGGCAGCGGCATCTTCAGGATGTGATTCTTGATTTTGCCGACTACATGCATCTCGCACGGGCGACAATCAAACTTCAGCGTCAGTACCTCATCACCATGAACGAGCTGCATCGGTGTGGCACGCCAGCTCTTAATCGATCCTTTCGCCTGTTTCGGGCACAGATTAAAGGCAAAGCGCAGACAGTGTTTGGTGATCATCACCGGCACATCGCCCTTCTCTTCATGCGCTTCAAACGCCGCATCAATAAGCTTCACGCCAAAGGTCTGATAGAACTCGCGCGCTTTATGGTTGTAGACGTTTGCCAGGAAGCTAAGATGCGTTTCCGGATACACCGGCGCAGGTGTACTAACCGGTTTACGGCTGCCACGTTGATACGCCGCCAGGCGCGCCGTTTCCAGCATATCTACGGTTTCACGACGCAGTTGGTTCAGCATGCTGTTCGGCACAAACAACGCTTCCGCTAACAGTACGTCGGCACGGCGCGGGTAATAACAGGTCTGACCCAGCTTTGCGATGCCATCCTGCAACTGGCTCAGGGCTTTCTCCGCATTGTTGGCCGGGGCGAATTCGCCATCCAGCGTATGGGTGACACTGATGCCATCTTCGCTGGTTATGGTTAACACTAATTGTTCCTGCCAACCCGACAGTTCAACATCCACACCGATGCGTCGTTCACTGGAGGTTTTCAGCAACGCCTGCTGCCAGTTATGGTCAAGGTTACGGTTCAGGACATGATTCGGGCGTACTTTATGCAGATCGGCAGGCATTTCGTTTGGCCAAACGCGATAGCGGTTTTCACCGGTTTTCTCGACCGTATTCGCACGGAAGCCCACCACTTCGCGTTTAATCAGCACGTTCAGGCCATCGCCATTGGCTAACGGTTCGGTCACTTCCACATCCAGGTGATCTTTGCTGACTTTCAGCACTTCACCGACCGGTAAACCAACAAACTTCGGCGAGTCAAAGGCGCCGATATCACCTTTACGCGCGTTAACAAAATAGTCGGTGCTGCCGCGATGGAACGTTTTGTCGGTAGAGGGAATAAAGAAATGCTCCGTACGCCCCGCCGAAGCACGCGCCAGGTCGCCACGCTCTTCAATAATCGCGTCAAGCATCTGGCGATAATGGGCGGTGATATTTTTCACGTAGCTCATGTCTTTGTAACGCCCTTCAATTTTGAAGGAGCGCACGCCCGCATCGATCAATGCGCCGAGGTTGGCGGTTTGATCGTTATCTTTCATCGACAGCAAATGTTTTTCGAACGCCACCACGCGCCCCTGGTCGTCCTTCAGGGTATACGGCAAGCGACAGGCCTGTGAGCAATCACCACGGTTAGCGCTACGCCCGGTCTGGGCGTGGGAGATATTGCACTGGCCGGAATAGGCCACACACAACGCGCCATGAATAAAGAATTCGATGGTCGCATCGGTGTTTTCATGGATTGCCTGAATCTGTTGCAGATTCAGCTCACGCGCCAGCACGATCTGACTGAAGCCCACATCAGAAAGGAATTTTGCTTTCTCAACGCTGCGGATATCGCACTGCGTACTGGCGTGCAGCTCAATGGGCGGGATATCCAGTTGAAGTATGCCCATATCCTGCACAATCAACGCATCCACGCCGGTCTCGTAGAGATCGGTAATCAGCTTCTGCGCCGGTTCCAGCTCATCATCATGAAGAATGGTATTAAGGGTGATAAAAATCTTCGCGCCGTAGCGATGGGCGAAAGGCACCAGTTCGGCAATATCACTCAGGCTGTTGCTGGCATTATGGCGAGCACCAAAGCCTGGGCCACCGATATAAACCGCGTCCGCACCGTGAAGAATGGCTTCGCGGGCAATCGCTGTATCTCTGGCCGGGCTGAGTAATTCAAGATGATGGTTTTGCAGGCGCATACTGTCGTTGTTATCCGTTGGGGTCAAAATGGCGGCTATTGTAGTCAGATCCTGGCGCAGACCAAACACTTTTCCACCACGTCTGCGCGGTCAATTTCTCTTTTCCGGCAAAGTATCGAAGAATTAACTATTTCCGCGCGCACGCCGGGGCGATTACAGTGAGTGCGTATTCCGGATTTCCTCGTCACGTTATTGATGATTACTGTCTCTATGACGCACCGCAAGCTCGCTTGCGGTTTTTTCTTTTGGGTAGTGAATCAACGAATGAAAATGCACCGGCTGGTCGCTACTGTTGCGATAAGCATGGGCTTCGTCACCCGCAAAGCGTAACCCTTCTCCCGGTGACAGGCTGCACCACTCGCCCGACACATACATATCCAGCGTACCGCTGATGGCAACGACGTGCTCAATGACGCCCTTTTCATGCGGCGTCGATTCGCTTAACGCACCAGGCGACAGCACGATGGAAAAGTGGTCGAAGCACAATACCGGATCCCACGGAAAAATCGGTGTGACAATCATGGCCTGCTGTTGTGGATCAAATGCCCCGGGTGCATCAGCCTGCGGCGGCGTGATAAAAACCGAAAACGGCACATTCAACCCGGTAGCGATTTTCCACAACGTCGCCACCGTCGGGCTGGATTCATTACGTTCGATTTGCCCCAGCATCGCTTTAGACACGCCCGTCTCTTCCGCGAGCCGCGACAGACTCCATTCACGCTGCTGGCGCAGCGATCTCAGCGTGGCTGAAAGATGTTGTGCAATATTCATATCTCTTCTCCCGTGCGGAAACGGCTTCATTATATCAAAGGTTTACTGCCCAGCCTGTGTTAAACATCACTACTTGTGCGCTATAACGCTCAATGCTACAGTTTCACTGGACGTTATAACGCACAAGAGGTCAGTATGTTCACTCGTTTTTGCCCCTTTCCAACGCTGTTGGCAGGTTTTGTCGCCGTGCTGGTGGGCTACGCCAGCTCAGCCGCGATCATCTGGCAGGCTGCTGCCGCTGCGGGGGCAAACGCCACGCAAATTGCGGGATGGATGACGGCTCTGGGTCTCATGATGGGGATCAGCACGCTGGCGTTGACGCTATGGAAAAAAGCGCCCATTTTAACGGCCTGGTCAACGCCAGGCGCGGCGCTACTGGTTGGCGGCTTAGAGGGCGCAACGCTCAACGAGGCCGTGGGAATTTTTATCTTCTCAAACGCACTGATTGTCTTATGCGGCATAACTGGGTTATTTGCCCGGTTAATGAAATGGGTTCCCCATTCGCTGGCGGCGGCGATGCTGGCGGGGATCTTACTGCGCTTCGGGTTACAGGCGTTTTCCAGTCTGCAAAATCACCTTCTCCTCTGCGGCAGCATGCTGCTCGCCTGGCTTCTCTGTAAAGTCTTCGCGCCACGTTACACAGTAGTAGCAGCGCTGATAGCAGGAAGTCTGGCGGCCTGGCTGGGCGGCGAGGTACAGAGCAATACGCTCTCTTTCACTCTCGTCGCCCCGGAATTTATCCCGCCACATTTTACTCCCGCGCTGCTGTTAAGCGTCGGTATCCCTTTTTTCCTGGTCACCATGGCCTCGCAAAATGCGCCGGGATTTGCCACATTACAGGCATCGGGCTACCGCATTCCCGCATCTCCGCTGATTATTTTTACCGGCGCGCTGGCATTACTGTTCGCGCCGTTTGGCGTATATTCCATCTGCATCGCCGCCATTACGGCCGCTATTTGCCAAAGCCCTGATGCCCATCCGCAAGCCGCACAACGCTGGCGCGCCGCTGCGGCGGCTGGCGTGTTTTACCTGTTTGCCGGGGTGTTTGGCGGGTCGATAACAGCATTGATGGCATCGCTTCCCACCGCCTGGATTGAGATGCTGGCGGGGCTGGCGCTATTGGGAACGCTAAGCGGTAGCCTGTATCAGGCGCTGCAGCAGGACAATGAGCGTGACGCCGCAATGGTCACGTTTCTGGTGACCGCCAGCGGCCTGACACTCGCGGGTGTCGGATCGGCTTTCTGGGGTTTGATTCTCGGTGGCGCGAGTTACGCATTGTTATCAAAGGTGCGCCGCGCGTAGTTGCGATGGCGTAATGCCATGCACGCGTTTGAAGCGATTGCTGAAATGGCTGGCCGAGCTAAATCCGCAGGCCAGCGCGATGTCGGTAAGCGGTAATGCGGTGTGACGCACCAGTTGTTGAGCGTGATCCATCCGCCGTTGCATCACATACTGGTGCGGTGCAAGGCCGGTTGACTGACGAAACATACGCGCAAAATGGTATTCGCTGAGCGCGGCCTGGGCGGCCAGCTCTGCAAGCGTCAACGGTTGTGACAGATTCGCGTCAATCCACGCCAGCACATTGCGCAGCACCGACGGCGCAAGGCCGCCCGTCACCGCTGGCAACCGCCACTTAACGGAGGCGTAATTCTGGATAAGATGCGTCAACAGCAGTGTGCTGGCGCTGCTTAGCGTCAGTTGGTTTGCAGGTTGCTGCCAGTCGCAGCTTAACAGGAACTGACGATAGAGCGCGGTAATTTTGGCATCATCCGCAAAGGATTTCTCTTCAAGCTGAAGGGATGCAGGGCTGCGATCCCAGATCTGCTCACCGATACGTTTAAGATGTTGGTCGGTGCAATAGAGATGAACAAAAGAGAGATCGCCGCGAATATCCCACGTGGATTCACACGCCTGCGGCATCAGGCAGAAGCGGTCCGGCCCCCCGCCATTTTTCCAGCCATGCGGCGTTTTCTGATAACTTTCATAGCCATCCGCCACGTAAAGACTAAGCGTGTGGTGATCGCTCTCAACGGTGACAGTGTCACAATTATTGTACCAGGCCGCAAGCTGAATACCTGAATTAAGCACAACCGTATCACGCAGTACGGCGTTCTGACTTTGCAGGCGTTCCAGAGTCGCGTAGGAATGTGTCATGAGCGGTCAGTGTCACAATGATTCATAGACCTAGTCTATGTAGCGAGGCCGATGATTGCCAGAGTTGTTCGACCCTGCTCACAAAAAATCCGCAAGAATTTGCAAGTCAGTGGCAAGGCGCTGCAAGCGCCCTCCACCGCGCCGCGTCAAACTGTCATTTTCAGGGTCATCAAGGAACGCACATGAACGCACTGCTCTACATACTGGTTGTGGCCATCTGGGGCACAACGTGGATCGCCATCTTTTTACAACAAGGCCCGGTGCCTGCTACCGTGTCTATCTTCTGGCGCTTTGCGATAGCCAGCGTCACCATGTTGACCATCCTGCTGTTGACACACCGTTTGCGTCGCCTTGCCTTACGCGACCACCTGGTTTGCGTCTTGCAGGGATGCTGCGTGTTTGGCTTTAACTTCTGGTGTTTTTATACCGCCGCAAGCTGGATCAACACCGGGCTGGAATCGGTGATTTTTTCGATGGCGGTGTTATTTAACGCCATCAACAGCTTTCTCTTTTTTCGCCAGACGCCACCGGGACGTTTTTACCTCGCCGCACTGCTGGGGCTGGTTGGGATTATCACCTTGTTCTGGGACGATCTTCAGGTATCAGGGCTGAGCAGCACGATGTTGCCGGGAATTCTGCTCAGCGCGCTTGGCACATACGGCTTCTCGCTGGGAAATATGCTCAGCATCCGCCACCAGCGACGCGGGCTGGAAACGCTAACCACCAATAGCTGGGCGATGCTCTACGGTACGCTAATTATCGGCGCACTCGCCCTGCTGCGCGGCGATAACTTTACGCCACAGTGGACTATCAGCTACCTCGGTGCGCTGTTCTACCTCGCCATTTTTGGTTCGGTGATTGCCTTTGGCGCTTACTTCACGTTGGTAGGAAGAATCGGCGCCAGCAACGCGGCGTACAGTACGTTACTCTTTCCGCTGGTTGCGCTGACGCTCTCAACGATTTACGAAGGTTATCAGTGGCATGCCAACGCCATTATCGGACTGGTGCTGATATTAGTCGGGAATCTGGTGATGTTTGCACGGGTACCTGCCGGGTTTATCAAGCCGCGCCTGAAAATGAAACGAGCGTAAAAAATCGGGTGGCTTACGCCACCCAATTTGTCTTTATTTCATTGCCGGGTCGAATTTAACGGCATCCACCGCCATATCGTCGATGGTCTGTTTCAGGGTTTGCAGCGTCATCGGGGTATCCTCATTATTGAGATCTTTCCCTTCGCCTTTACGCACCACTTTCACCACCGGTTTATGGGTTGCCGCGTCGATTAACTCCCCTTCGAAGAAGAGATGGGTGTCCATGGTACGGTGCCCGGTCGCCATTTGGGTACCAGCAACCACCAGCGCCACAGGCACCACTTCATAGAACTGAAGCCCTTCGTTAGTCGAGTCTACCGCTGTGATCGCACCACGGAAAATCAGGCTATGTGGGCCTGGCGTCGCGACAATTTTTTTATGCTGTGAGACAGCCTGTTTAATCTGCTGATCGGTGTATTGACGAATATCATCCAGCGCTTTTTGACCAATCTGGGTGCTGGGTTTAGGCGTCGGATAATAGGTCACCGGGTTATAGACAATACTGTCATAGTTTTTCGGATTGTAATTAGGATCCACCCAACGCAGGGTCGGTTTACCCGTTGCGGAGGTGGTCTCCTGTAGATTCGAATAATCTTTTAAAAAGCCAGAATACTGCGTAGGTTCCGCGACTTTCGACGCGCAACCAGACAAAGCAATAACGCCGGCAAGAGCCGCAACTTTAAAGAACGTATGAGCACGCATAGGTTTGATCCTGGTGGAGGTACGATTTCAAAAGAGTTATAGCAAAGGAATGCCTGAGGTGTTGTTGCAAAAATGGTTGTCGCTCGCAATTTATAGAAAAAAAATAATTAGTTAGCAGGCAAACAAAAAAAATTACCGGCGAAATTTTTAGCCGGTAATTTAAAATATAAATAATAGAAGAGTGCGATTTTTAGCGCTTACACCGTTTTTTGCGCCAGCATCGTGGCAAAACGCAGCTTAATGCGATTACCATTGGCATCAGTTCGGTGCAGTTCACCTGGATTCTCGTTGTATTTAAGTAAGTTCCAGCCTGCATAGTAATGGCGCAGCTCATCAGGTTTAAAGGCAAAAGGGAACCCCACGGTACAAGGATAATCATCCGTATCCATCGCCGCGACAATCAAGTTAAATCCCCCAGGCTTAGTGCAACGTTGCATATTCGCAATTAAGCCAGGAATCGTTTCTGGTTGCAGGAACATCATCACAACGGTAGAGAGAATAAAATCGTACTCCCCTTCAAAGCGCAGTGCGTTGAGATCTTTAATCGCCGATTGCACATTCTCCAGCCCCTCTTCACGGCGGATGGATTCTAGGTTAGTGATGCTTGCCGGATTCTTATCCCATGCGGTCACGTCAAAACCGTTTGCCGCAAGGTAGAGCGCGTTACGGCCGTTACCGCAGCCAAGATCCAACGTTTTGCCAGGCTTAATCACTTTCGCCGCCTCCAGCACCTCGGAATGCGTGCGGGTCAGGCCATATTTTTCGCTAAAGTAGTTTTCGTCACAAATCGTCATTATCAATCCTTACTTTTTTCTAAAACAGAACGCTCCACACGAACCAGCAGTTTCCCCTGAAGCAGTAACACCAGCGTGCGTATCAATAACAGGCCAATAATAAAATTGGTAAAGATAAACATCGGCAATGCCAGGTGATGGTAGAAACCAACGCCACTGGCATGACCCAGATGCAGCGCCGTTGTGGCAAGCGCGGAGATACCAAACGAGAAGCTCCAGAACGACGCATTAAAGGCCTGACGCAGATACCAGGGCATCAGGCGCAGCATAAACAGCAGTTGCAGCAGGCCATAACCAAACAGCATTTTGGCGAAGACATCAGCCTGCCCGCCGTTGACGCTCAGCCATGCGCTACAGGCCACCAGCGCCGGGGCAAGTTGAATCCCTAACGAGGTACGTAGCGGCACCGGCAATTCGCCACCGCTACGCAAGCGCTGAACAATCGCAGGTTCAAGCGTGATCCAGGAAATAACGCCCGCCCCCAGAAACGCCAGCCCGGCATCGTTAAAACCGAGCGCGCCGCAGGCCATGGTGCTGATAAAATTATTCGCCACCGTCGGTAAATAGAGCCCCGGCGTGGTGGCGCCTTCGGGATGCTCTCCGCGCCACAGCCCCGCCGTTTGCCAGGCGGCATAAGCCAGTTGCAGCGTCACTCCCACGGAAAACAGCACCAGCGCGAGCGTCCTGTTCCACGGCGCAACGCCAATTGACACCAGCATTGTCGTCGCCGGAAACAGGCTGACAAAGCTGCTGGCAATCGGATGACGCATTTCATCGATCACGCTATGCGGAAAGCGTATCACGCGGCTGACAAACGCCAGCGCCAGCAGGCTCCACATCACGATGGCCAGAATGACCAGACCATCGCCAATCGCCCGGCTTACCGGCAAAATCGTACTGGCGTAACGCCAGGCGAACCCCATCCCGATGGTCCCCAACACCATGCCAAAATAGCCAGCGGGTAAGTTCAACACTTTGCTCTCACACTTCGATTTCTTCATTTTGTTTATATTATCAACTAATTTTGAAGATGCATTTTAAAGTAATCTTTAAACGCCCGCTACCTGCAATATTTGCTACGTTTATCTTAGTGCGAAGCGATGAGAATAACCGATGAAAAAATACCGTCTTAGCGAGCAGACCCGAACACACCTGTTTACAGAAGATGGCGAGAAGCGCAGCGTGACTGTGCGGCAGATCATCGCCCTGCGTGACTTTGCCGATGTTGTCGCAGGCAGCGCGGGCGGTTGGGTAGACGACGAAAATGCGCTGAGTCAACAAGGTGATTGCTGGATCTACGATGAAAATAGCGTGGTATTTGCAGGCGCCTGGATCGAGGGAAACGCCCGTTTGACGCAAGCGTGCGAAGTCAGCCATCGCGCACATATTCGCGGTGAGGCCTGGATAGATGGCAGTAAAGTCAGTCATCACGCGCAAATAAGTGACAACGTCACCATTCAGGCATCCACCGTGCGCGGATTGTGCCATCTTTTTGGCAACGCGCGTATTTTGCACCATAGCCAGGTGATTGCCGCGCAGGGGCTAACGCCTGATAACGACCAGGTGCTTCAGATTTACGACCACGCGACGGTGAGCCGCTCACGCGTTGTTCACCAGGCTCAAATTTACGGTGAAGCGATCGTCAATTATGCGTTTGTTGAACACCGGGCGGAGATTTTCGAACGCGCCCTGCTGGAAGGCAACGCAGAAAATGACGTCTGGGTCTGCGACTGCGCGAAAGTGTATGGCAATGCACGGGTGGTTGCCGGCGCCGGAGAAGACGCCATCCCCACCCTGCGTTACAGCTCACAGGTGGCTGAAAATGCGGTCATTGAGGGGAATTGTCTGTTGAAGCATCACGTGCGCGTCGGCGGTCACGCGTGGCTTCAGGGAGGCCCAATTTTACTTGATGATAACGTATTGATTTACGGGCGTGCCCGTATTCGCGGCGACGTGGTGATCGAACATCATGTTGAGATTGACGGCGATGCCGTCGTGGAAGCCTTTGGCGATGACGTCATTCTCCTGCGCGGCCGCGCGGTGATTCGCGGCGAGCAACGTATTACGCGCACGCCGCTGTTGGGATCACTGTGACGCGTTGTCGATGATCCGCGCGTAGATATTCTGATCGTAATAAATGCCGTTGAGAAATTCAGCCTGCCTCAGACAGCCTTCCAGACTAAACCCGTTACGTAAGGCTACCTGATTGCTGCGCGCGTTATCCACGCGGCATTTAATGACGAAGCGCCGTACCTCGCCGCGTTGCGCGAACTCATCCATAAAGGCCTGCAACGCGGCGGAAAGAATACCTTTACCTTGCTCAGACTCATCGAGCCAGTAACCGATATAACCGGTCTTATTGGTCGGTTCAATCTGATTAAACGACAGCACGCCTACCAACACATCATGATGGAAAATCATGAACATTTTCACAACGCCGCGCTGATGCAGCATCATATTGCCCTGCACATTCTGGCGTGTATCCTGCTCGCTGTTGACGAATAATGGCCAGTTCATTGACTGAGAAAGCCAGTCTCGGTTTTTAATAACTAACTGATGCAGCGCCGGTACGTGGCTTTCATCGACGGCGTGGAGGCTCAACGTGGAGCTAACCGGGATAATCTCCTGCGAAGACATGGTTTTTCCTCAATAAAAAAGCCGGATGGCGTGTCGCTTATCCGGCCTACAGGGGCGTTATTTCATCACGCGGTCATCAACATACTGACGTTTATCCGGCGCGGGCGGGAAGTACTGATACAGCCAGGTTTCACTGATGGCATCCCCCTGACAGCGCAGGAACATGCGCATATCAACCGGATCCGTTGAGTCGGAAGTTGGATACCAGTCAAAGAGAATGCGGTAACCGTCAAACGGTTCCACATAGAGGATCTCAATCTGTTTGGCTTCCCCGCTGGAGAGCGTAATGACCGGCTCAATACCTTTCGGCGCGGCTGCTTTCAGATCGACGCCAACGAAATCGATAGCAAAACGACGTGACCATTTTTCCGGGTAATGCTCGCCCGGCGCCCAGCCTTCCGGGAAGCTGCCCATTCCTGTGCGAGTGGCCATCACGCGCGCTAACGGTGAGCGCACCGGCGGCATCGCACTCCAGTAGAGGCGGTAGCTAAAGTTCAGGGTATCGCCGGCTTTCACCGGTTTTTCTGGCTGCCAGAAGCAAACGATGTTATCCAGCGTTTCACCGGTGGTCGGGATTTCCATCAAACTGACGGCGCCTTTCCCCCACTGATTTCGCGGCTCAACCCACAGGCTCGGGCGCTTGTTGTACCAGCCCATCACGTCCTGATAGTGCGAGAAGTCACGATCAAGTTGCAACAAACCGAAGCCTTTCGGGTTTTTGTCCTGATACGCGTTGAACTGCAGTTTCTGGGGGTTGTTCAGCGGGCGGCAAATCCACTCGCCGTTACCCAGCCACATCGCCAGACGATCGGAATCATGAATTTGCGGATGGATAGTATCGCAAACGCGGCGTTCGTTATTGCCGCAACTGAACATACTGGTCATCGGCGCGATACCCAGCTGTTTGATGTCCTTACGTGCGTAGATATGATTCTCGACGTCCATAATCACCTGGCTTTCCGCACAGTTGATGATGAACTTATACGCGCCGGTCACGCTTGGGCTGTCGAGCAGCGCGTAAACCGTAAAGACGGTTGCCCCCGGTTTCACCGTTTCAAACCAGAACGAGGTGAAATCCGGGAACTCTTCCAGGCTGTCGGTGTAGGTATCCACCGCCAGCCCTCGGGCGGACAAGCCGTACTGATAGGTGCTGTCGACTGCGCGGAAGTAGCTCGCGCCAAGGAACGAAACGATATCACGACGCGCCAGTTCCGGTGCTTTAAACGCGCGGAACCCGGCAAAGCCGAGATCGGTCTGCCCTTCGAGCTGTTTGGTATCGACGCCCGTGTCAGTGTATTTAAACAGCTCCGGACGGAAATGCACTTCGCGCGCCTGCTGCGTCGCGGCGTCTACGGAGAACATCCGCACGCGACGACGGAACCCCATCCCCACATGGAAGAACTGGATGTCTAACTGGCGATCGTCAACGTTGTTCCACAGAGAGTGCGCGGCATCATATTGAATGCTGTTGTAGGCCTGCGGCGTCATGTTCGCCAGCGTTTCCGGCAGCGGACGCGGTGCGCCGCCCCAGGGCTGACGGGAGAGATCGTGCGCCATTGACTGCAGCACGGAAAAGTCGAAACGACGGGTTTGACCGTCCGCAATGTCCGACTCCTGCGCTAACGCAGCCTGAGAAAAAAGGGAAGCCACACCGGATGTCCCGCACACGGCGGCAACAGCCATTGATGATTTAAGAAAGTGTCTGCGGTTCATGCCTGAGAAAGCGTCCTTTTTTTGAGAAGAATGCGGTAAACAATTAGGTCGTTGGAACCGACCACTCTAGACAAAATCGATTAATAATCCAATTGTTGGCGCGATAAATTGTTCTGACTGGCGCAAAAAGATTCTGTCGAGGAGAAGAGACTGAATAAGGTGTAAATTTGTGTATAAAAAACGTTATGCCAGCGTCATTACGTGTGTCGAGTTGCTGTTCAACGGCTAAGGACATGCCCGACGCCTGCAACGTTGCGATAAGTGGGTATTACTGTGGTTGGCGAGCGATAACATCCGATGCGCAGTAAAACCACCGCTAAAATTCGGAATTCATCAATCCAGTATACGGGGTGTACAAGCGTAGAATAGACGTGGGTGCTTGAGGCTATCTGTCTCAGGCATTTGCAGGACGGCAGATAGAGAAAAGCCCCGAGTGATTTTTCAATCAACCCGAGGCCCCCTATATGCTCGACACATGTAGAGTGCCTCTTACAGACCATAAGGTCAAGGAAAAGAGAGCCATGAAACAGCATAAAGCGATACTTATCGCCCTCGTCATCATCTGTATAACCGCCCTTCTGGCGGCGTTGGTCATGAGGAAAGATCTCTGTGAAGTCCACATCCGAACGGGCGAAACAGAGGTTGCTGTTTTCACGGCTTGCGAGTCCGCGTAAGAGCACCGGCGGGGAGCGTTCCCCGCCACTCTTTATGTGTACGGCTTATCCTTCGCGCACCCAATTTTTCTTCCCGGCCCGCTTCGTGCGGGCCTTTTTCTGTTTTCGCTCAATCCAGCGTCACATGATGCTTCATCACCCGTTTAAACAACGCCAGCCGCGCGCGCATAAAACGGTTTTCAACTTTAAAACCGGCGTGCTTATTCAGGCCAATTCGCAGTAACCGGTCACGGCCCTGTAGCGATGCAGGCCAGCGCGTGGGGCCATTGAGCACAGTACAGGTTGCACTGGCATGATGCGCAAAATTCACCCAATAATCGGCTACCTGTGCCGCAAAGGCTCTGTCTCGTTCATTGACGTAGAATCGGGCGGGTTCGGCCAGTGTCAGAGTATCAAAAACGTAAGGCACTTCGTTGCCATGCCACGCGCCATTGGCGTAAGTCGCGTGTTCCGCTTCGGCTACATAATCAAACCAGTAACGCCAGCAGGGTTGATTCACCCGCTGCTGAGCCTGCATGACCACATAACCCAGTGTGGTAAAGGCCATGTCCCGGCAGACCTGACGCCCGAGTTCCTCATCGCCCTTCACACCCGGATAGAGCAGTTTAATGAGCCCCAAGCCCAGACGCCGGGTTCGCCTGAGTTTTTCTATCTCGCCGGCAAGATCAACACCAAACACCGCCATCACGCTGGCTTCGTCGCTGTTCGAACCAATCAACACCGGCATAGCATGCTGTTTCGCGGCAAAAAAGACGTCCAGCATGGGCTGTGGCAGCACCGCATCTCCGGCAATGGGCGTTGGGCCAATATTCAGCGGTGCCTCCAGTGGCCACAATTTTTCCGCTGGGATCGCGCGCAGTTGCTTCGCGCTGGCATTTTCCAGACCAAAGTGTGCGGCAAGCTGCACGCCCTTTTCCAGCGCCTTTTCGCGTGGAGTATCGGGAAGCGTATAGCCACTTTGGATCACTGCTTTGTGAAACAGCCCTGCCGCTTTCGGCGATGTCATGAGTGACAGCACGCTGCGCGCGCCCGCCGACTCGCCAAATAACGTGACATTATTGCTGTCACCGCCAAAGGCCGCGATGTTCTCCTGAACCCAGCGTAGCGCGGCGATTTGATCCATCAGCGCAAAATTATTCAGCGGCTCGTCGTCTTCTCCTTCAAGGGCCGGATGCGCAAAGAAGCCCAGATGCCCGAGCCGATAGTTAACCGTCACCACCACCACATCTCGCTGAGCCAGCGCTTTACCGTCATACGGCGGCAGACCACCCGCGCCAATGGTGTATCCCCCGCCGTGCAGCCACACCATCACCGGCAAAGGAGCAGATCGCACGGCCGGAGACCAAACATTCAGGTAGAGACAATCTTCCGAGAAGCGCCCCGGGTCGCCGCCGCCCAGTTCGCGACAGTAGTCGATATTCTGCCAGCAGGAAGCAGAGAATGTATCGGCCTGACGCACGCCTGACCACGGTTGGACGGGCCTCGGCGCGCGCCAGCGCAACGAACCAACGGGCGGTTGCGCAAAGGGAATGCCTCGCCAGAGGTGAATATTCTCATCAACGAGGCCAAGAAGTGTGCCCTGGCGGGTTTCCGCCAGCGGCGTTGAGGGGTTGTGCATCGATTCCGTCCTTTATCAATCTCCCTCAAGATTACCTGTTTCAGAGCAGACCGCAACGCCGTTTGCTACGCATTTCGGCCTGCTCGTAAAGGGCAAATTCATCCAGTACCGGGCAACCCAGCGCCTGCTCAAAGGCATCCCGGCTGGCATTACCGTGCTGACGCGACGAATTGCCGTTTCCCAGATTAGATTGAAAAATCCCCGCCGCGCTGACCGGCAGAAAATCTTCATAAATAATCGGCTGCGCAATAAGCCAACCGCGCTCAATTAACGGCTGTGGATCGTCGCCGGGATGAAACGCCTGACGATGCGCTTCGCCGGCGGGCGTCAGGCGATAACGAAACCAGGCGAGCCCCTGCTGACGGAGCAAAAATTCGCTATCCGGGAACGCCTTGAACACATCCTGCAAATGCAGTTGATGAGTCAGATTATCGCTACCGACGCCCGCCTCATTGAGCAGCTTGTCATACAACGCCCGTCCTTTTGGCGTTAACGCGATGCCTCGCTGT
Source organism: Pseudocitrobacter faecalis (assembly GCA_003315335.1). Classification (GTDB taxonomy): domain Bacteria; phylum Pseudomonadota; class Gammaproteobacteria; order Enterobacterales; family Enterobacteriaceae; genus Pseudocitrobacter; species Pseudocitrobacter faecalis. Next base: position 105,974 of record QNRL01000001.1, on the reverse strand, counting down.
TCAATCTCACCAAATCGCGCAGTGTGTGTGCCTTGTCCGTCACCAGCAAATTTCACCGGCTCCTCCAGCGCTTTAAAACTGGTCTGACGCAGTAACAACGGAACGTCACGGCGCGGCGGGCCTTCAATCACCGCTTTCGGCTCAATGCCGTATTCCGCCATCAGCGCCTGGACACGGTCGATATCCAGCGTTCGTGGCGTGAGATGATTGATGTGACAGCCGGGGAAACAGACCACATCGGCAATTAACCGATGCTGCTGATGCAGCGCCTGGTAGGTCTCGCGATCGACTGTCGCGGACTGATGCCAGCGAAAGGTTTCCAGTGCTTGCTGAACAAACTCCTGCGCCTGCGAGGCTGTGAATTCCCCCTGCTCTTCATGTAGCGCAATCAGTTCGCGGCAACGAGGGGTAAAAATATCACGCTGCTGTAAAATCTCAGCGGCGCGCTGCCTGAGCGCGGGATCGTCAATCAATTCAAGGCGCAAAAGCGAGGTAAATACGCGGAAAGGATTGCGCGAAAGCGCCGCATCCTCCACCGGGCGAAATGCCGTAGAGTGCACCGGCACGCCCGCCTGAGAGAGATCATAATAGCTAACCGGATACATCCCCATAATGGCGAACATGCGCCGCAGCATTGATAACTCTTCTGCGGTGCCCACGCGAATCGCGCCATGGCGTTCAACGTTAAGCCGCGCCAGTTCATCGGCATTCACCATCTGTTCATGCAAGCGCGTGTTATTTTCCAGTACTGCAAGATTCACATCGGCGACCAGTTCCAGCAATGTGCCGTACTGCGGCACTTCCTGCTGATACATTGCCGACATCGCCTGCGAAAAATCTTCCCGAATCTCATCTGCCGTGATGCTTTGCGCCATGATGTCATGTCTCCAGTGAATATATTCTGCAGTGTAGAAAAGCTCGTGGGGCTTCGTGGCAAGAATTTGGAAAGTGTGATCGGCATGACGCAGGGAAGGGATGATAAGCATAACCAACGGTTATTAAATAATCACCTTAAATTCACTTTATATTAACATGAAATTTACACACACTCTCTGTGGCGACAAAAATATACCCTACACGGAGCCACCCTATGAACACAAAATGGTCACCGCAAGAAGTTATCCATCGCGACTACAACAGTCACCCGCCCGCGTTCGCACCGGGCTACAAAACCAGTGTGTTGCGCTCGCCGCGTAATGCGCTTATTTCCCTGCAAAACTCGCTATCCGAAATCACCGGGCCGGTGTTTTCGAGTGACGATCTCGGCCCTCAGGATAACGATTTAATCCTGAACTACGCCAAAGACGGTTTACCGATTGGCGAACGGATCATCGTTCACGGTTATGTGCGTGACGGGTTTGGTCGCCCGATGAAAAACACGCTCGTTGAAGTGTGGCAGGCGAACGCCGGTGGCCGCTATCGCCATAAGAAAGATCAATATCTGGCGCCCATCGACCCCAATTTTGGCGGCTGCGGCCGCGTGCTGACGGACGAAAACGGCTACTACTTCTTCCGTACCATCAAGCCAGGCCCGTATCCGTGGCGCAATCAGGCGAGCGACTGGCGTCCTTCGCATATTCACTTTTCGTTGTCAGGCGATGCCTTTGCGCAACGTCTGGTGACCCAGATGTATTTTGAAGGCGACCCGCTGATCAAGCAGTGCCCTATCGTCAAAACCATCAATAACGATGATGCCATTCGTACGCTGATTGCCGAACTGGACACGCATGCTGCCATTCCGCTGGATTGTCTGGCGTATCGTTTTGATCTGGTGTTGCGTGGCCAACGTGCAACGCTGTTTGAAAACCGCACTCAGGGGGCTGCGCGATGAAAGAGTATTTACAGGAAACGGCCTCGCAAACCGCGGGCCCATACGTTCATATCGGCCTTGCGCCTGACGCTGCCGGCTTTCATATTTTCGAGAAAAATTTCGGCCCGGTACTGGTCAATAGCCATACTCAGGGCGAGCGCATCACCATTGAAGGGCGTGTACTGGATGGTTCAGGCACGCCGGTACGCGATGTCCTGCTGGAGATCTGGCAGGCGAACGCCAACGGGCGCTATAACCATCCGGCAGACAAACAGGAAGGCAAAGCGCTGGATGCCGATTTCCGTGGTTGGGGCCGCGCTTGTTCAGACTTTGATAGCGGCATCTGGCGCTTCGAAACCATTAAGCCCGGCCCGGTCGTGGGGCGCGACGGTCGCATGATGGCACCGCACGTCAATCTGTGGATTGCCGCCCGCGGCATCAATATTGGCCTGAATACGCGGATGTATTTTGCAGATGAACAGGCCGCGAATCAGACCGACCCGGTGCTGAACCTGATTGAGTGGGAAGTTCGCCGTCAGACGTTAATCGCTCAGAAAGAAACGCGCGGTAACGAGACCGTGTACCGTTTTGATATCTATCTGCAGGGTGATAAGGAAACCGTCTTTTTCGACCTTTAACGCCCTCCTGCCCGGTAGCGCTCCGTTTACCGGGCTTTCCTGCTTACTGACGTTCTTCTCAACGCCAGAAATTTCTTGTAACTCAATTAGATCAAATGTTAATAATAATTTGCTATCAAGTTATCAAATTTAAACAGTATTACTTGTCACCCTTATCGATCTGTTCTTAACATCGCGTATGGAAAAAAATGCTCTCTTTAGTCAGCGCATTCGACTGCGCCACCTGCACACTTTCGTTGCCGTCGCCCAACAAGGCACTCTGGGGCGCGCGGCTGAAACCCTTAATCTCAGCCAGCCAGCGTTATCCAAAACGCTCAATGAACTGGAGCAACTGACCGGCACCCGCTTATTCGAACGTGGGCGTCTTGGCGCACAGCTGACGCTTGTTGGCGAGCAGTTTCTTACGCACGCGGTAAAAGTTCTGGATGCGCTAAATACCGCAGGCCAGGCGTTAACCCGCAAAGAGGGTAGCCATCAGGATGTTGTGCGCATCGGCGCGCTGCCCACTGCTGCGCTTGGGATCTTACCGATGGTGCTGGGGCAATTTCACCAGCAACAGCATGATGTCACGCTTCAGGTCGCGACCATGAATAACACCATGCTGCTGGCGGCGTTGAAATCCGGGGATATTGATTTTGGTATTGGCCGGATGTCCGACCCGGAGCTGATGACGGGCTTAACCTACGAATTGCTGTTTCTCGAGTCGCTCAAACTGGTTGTGCGCCCTGACCATCCTCTGCTGCATGAAAATATCACCTTAAGCCGCGTGATGGAGTGGCCTGTTGTTGTCTCTCCGAAAGGAACCGTTCCCCGACAAAATGCGGAAACACTATTGCAGAGTCAGGGCTGTAAAATGCCGGCGGGCTGTATTGAAACGCTGTCGGCCTCGCTGTCTCGTCAGTTAACCGTCGATTATAACTACGTCTGGTTTGTGCCCTCCGGTGCGGTCAGAGACGACCTGCGACGCGGTGCGTTAACCTCTCTTCCCATCGCAACGCAAGGCCAGGGCGAACCCATTGGCGTGCTGACGCGTGTGGATAGCCCACTTTCCAGCGGAGCGCAGACGCTGCTGGCAGCCATTCGTAAATCTATGCCAGGCTAACGTTGCGTATGCCTACCCTCTCCGTCATGGAGAGGGCGACCCGCGTTTCATCCTCTTTCTCGTCACCTTAGATCAATTAATGCGAAATTATTTATTAACAATTGCGCAATGCGATTTAACAGATCTATTATAGCCGCACCTTAACCAAATGGTTCATTCGCAATTCGTGTGTGTAACGAATGAATACGAATAACAGGCTTTACCCTTTCATTTAAAACAAAATCCCCTTTATGTGTGATTCATTTGGTTCGCACGCTTGGGTTTGGCTGTCATCAGGAGAAGAGTATGGCAACGGGCATTTCACTTAGAGGACTCCCCCGGATCCTTAAATGGCTTCTGGCCGGGCTGATGTTTATCATCGGTCTGGCCGTGGGAGCGCTGGGCATTAAACTCGCCACCGTGGGGGGAACCTGGTTCTTCGCACTGATGGGACTGGTGATGATTGTCGCTGCGGCGCTGATTGCACGTCATCGCCGCAGCGGGATAGTGCTGTATGCGCTGGCGTTTATCATCGCGTTGATTTGGTCTGTCAGCGACGCAGGCTGGGATTTCTGGCCACTCTTTTCACGCCTGTTCACCTTTGGTGTGCTGGCTCTCCTTTGCGCCATTGTCTGGCCGTTCCTGTCCGTAACACCACCGGTGAAAAAAGGCCCGGCATTTGGCGTCGCGGCTATCATTGCCGTGGTATTGCTGGCTAGTGTGGGCGGAATGTTCAAAACCCATACCCTGGTAAGCGCAAAGGAAGACGTGCCCGTGAAACCGGTGAGCGCAGGCGAGCAGCAGAAAAACTGGCTGCACTGGGGGAACACCACGCACGGCGATCGCTTTGCCGCGCTGGATCAAATCAACAAGCAGAACGTCGATAAGCTGCAGGTTGCATGGGTAGCGCACACCGGGGATATTCCGGTCAGTAATGGTTCCGGTGCGGAAGATCAAAATACTCCACTCCAGGTAGGTGACACGCTGTTCGTCTGTACACCGTACAGTAAAGTGCTGGCGCTGGATGTCGACAGCGGTAAAGAGAAGTGGCGTTATGATTCGAAAGCCACCGCGCCAAACTGGCAGCGTTGTCGTGGGTTAGGCTATTACGAAGAGGCACAGAGCGTCGCCGCCCCGGAAAATAACAGTGCACCCGCCGCCTGTCCGCGTCGTTTGTTCCTGCCGACCACCGACGCGCGCCTTATTGCGATCAACGCCGATACCGGTAAACCGTGCGCCGATTTTGGTGATAACGGCGTGGTCGATCTGAGCGTCGGGATGGGCGAAATCAAACCCGGTTACTATCAGCAAACCTCAACCCCCTTAGTCGCCGGGAACGTGGTGGTGCTGGGTGGCCGCGTGGCCGATAACTTCTCCACCGATGAACCGCCGGGCGTGGTACGTGCTTATGACGTCCATACCGGTAAACTGGCGTGGGCGTGGGATCCGGGTAACCCAAATATCACCGGGCTGCCGCCGGAAGGCCAGACTTACACGCGCGGCACGCCAAACGTGTGGTCCGCAATGTCGTATGACGCCAAACTCAATCTCATCTATTTACCGACCGGTAATGCGACGCCAGATTTCTGGGCGGGCGAACGTACGGCGCTGGATGATAAATACAGCTCGTCGATTGTTGCCGTTGATGCCACCACCGGGAAAGTGCGCTGGCATTATCAAACCACACACCACGATCTGTGGGATTTCGACCTGCCTTCTCAGTCGTTGCTGACCGATTTGCCTGACGGCAAAGGCGGCACCACGCCGGTGCTGGTGCAAACCAGCAAGCAGGGGATGATCTTCATGCTTAACCGCGAAACCGGCGAACCGGTGGCGAAAGTTGAAGAGCGCCCGGTTCCGGCAGGCAATGTGAAAGGTGAACGTTATTCTCCTACCCAGCCGTACTCTGTCGGTATGCCAATGATTGGCAACGAAACGCTGAAAGAATCGGATATGTGGGGTGCTACGCCAATCGATCTACTGCTGTGCCGTATTCAGTTTAAAGAGATGCGTCATCAGGGCATCTTTACCCCTCCGGGCGAAGATCGGTCACTGCAATATCCCGGTTCACTGGGCGGGATGAACTGGGGCAGCGTGTCCGTTGATCCTAACAATCACCTGATGTTCGTTAACGATATGCGTCTGGGCCTGGCGAACTACATGGTGCCTCGCGAGAAAGTGGCGAAAAATGCCAGCGGTATTGAGATGGGCATTGTGCCAATGGAAGGTACGCCTTATGGTGCCATGCGCGAGCGTTTCCTGTCACCGCTGGGCATTCCGTGCCAGAAACCACCATTTGGTACGATGTCGGCGGTCGATCTGACATCAGGCAAAATCGTCTGGCAGGTGCCGGTCGGTACGGTGGAAGACACCGGCCCGCTGGGTATCCGCATGCATATGCCGATCCCTATCGGAATGCCAACGCTGGGCGCGTCGATGACCACGCAATCCGGTCTGCTGTTTTTCGCCGGTACGCAGGATTTCTATCTGCGCGCCTTTGATACGGCAACCGGGAAAGAGGTCTGGAAAGACCGACTGCCGGTAGGTAGCCAGTCTGGCCCGATGACGTACGTGTCGCCGAAAACCGGTAAACAGTACATCATCATCAACGCAGGCGGTGCACGTCAGTCACCGGATCGTGGTGATTACATCATTGCGTACGCCCTACCGGACACCCAACAGTAACCCTCATTGTCGGGTGATATCTCACCCGACCTTGCTATCTAAAACGCTTCCCAGCTATCGCCGCCTGCCACGGCTAAAGTCGGTTCGGTAGCCGGGACGTTTTCTTTCTTCACATCGCTGCGTGAATCAATACGAAACGTGCCTACCGCTTCGGTTAATCGTGCCGCCTGTGCCTCCAGCGAGGCCGCCGCTGCCGATGCTTCCTCCACCAGCGAGGCATTCTGCTGCGTCACGTTATCCATTTCGGTGATCGCCTGGCTGACCTGCAAAATCCCGCGACTCTGTTCATCTGACGCCGCCGCAATTTCCAGCATGATGTCCGTCACACGTTTAACCGCATCCACAATCTCCGTCATGGTGGCCCCGGCGTTAACCACTTCATCCGAACCACGTTCAATCAGCGTGACAGATTCAGAAATCAGCCCTTCAATCTCTTTCGCCGCCTGCGCGCTGCGGCTGGCGAGCGTACGCACTTCACTGGCGACCACCGCGAATCCACGCCCCTGTTCACCCGCTCGCGCCGCTTCCACCGCTGCGTTCAGGGCGAGGATGTTGGTCTGGAAGGCAATGCTATTAATCACCGCGGTAATTTCGGAGATCTTTTTTGAACTGCTGGAAATATTACCCATGGTTGTGACCACGCCCGTAACCAGTTGCCCGCCACGCGTCGCTTTCCCGGAGGCATCTTCCGCCAGTTTGCTGGCGTGATGGGCGTTATCGGCATTTTGTTTTACTGTTGCGGTAAGTTCTTCCATGCTGGCTGCGGTCTGTTCAATGGCCGCCGCCTGTTGCTCAGTCCGCGCAGAGAGATCCGTATTCCCCACCGAGATTTCGCTGGTTCCGCGATAAATTTCCTCAGCTCCCTGTCGTACCGTGCCCACTGTCTTCACAAGCGCCTGCTGCATCTGTTGCAGATGATGGCTAAGTTGACCGATTTCACTGCGGCCAGTAGGTTCATCCGGTAGTGTGAGATCGCCGCTGGCGATTTGTGCTATCCGCTGACCGGCATGTTGTAAGGGCTTAATAATAATGCGGCGCAATACCACGAAGGTGATAAGGGTGAGCACCAGCGCCAGCACAAAGGCTGCCGCCATAAACATTAACCCCAGGCGGGTACGCTCAAGCGAAAGCGCAGTAAGGTGGTTCGCGCGATCGGTGCGAATCTGAATCACCTTCAACAGCACCGCGTTATAACCGTCATCCAGCGGCTTCGCCTGCTCATTTTCATGATTGATTATCGCTTCAAACATGCCGTTTTTCGCGTATTTCAGCATCGGCTTCAGGCCATCAATATAAGCGCTATAGCGGGCGGTAAGTTCTTCATCCAATGCGCTATCTGCCGCCGTTTTTACCCGACGTTCACGATATTGGGTAAACGCTGCCTGTGATTGCTGCATGCGCGATTCCGCCGTCGCAATATTGCGTTTCATCTCTTCCATCTCGGCAATCCGACTTGCTGCACCGGCGTGGATAAGCTCAATACGCGTGGTACGCAGATGGTTAGAACTGTTCGATAAGCCCATCCGCACCTGCAGTTCTTCGGTAACATCCTTTTGATCTTGTTCCGCCTGCAACAGGAAATAGCCCGCCAGCCCGGAGCTTAAGGCAAAGAGCAGTATGATGCCGCCGAGAATAGCGGAGAAAAGCGGAACTAAACGGATATGGTGCAGGAAACTGAGCTTTTGGGGCGGGTGTTGTGTTTTTGTCTTGTCCATGCCAATCGACTCTCTTCAGGTAAGCGGCGTAAAAACACGCCCGTAAGATTGTCATCGGCAAGTCAGAGGATTTGATGATGGCTAAAAGCGCCAGGTGGGTCACAATTTGGGATAAAAAACGTCCTCCCCCGATGGGAGAGGACGCCAGAGATTATGCGTCGCCGAAATGAATAACGGTACGAATAGATTTACCTTCGTGCATCAGGTCAAATGCATCGTTAATCTGCTCCAGCGGCAGACGGTGCGTAATGAACGGATCGAGCTGAATTTTTCCCGCCATGGCGTCTTCCACCATGCCCGGCAACTGGGTACGGCCTTTTACGCCGCCAAAGGCAGACCCGCGCCATACGCGCCCGGTAACCAGCTGGAAAGGACGGGTTTTAATCTCCTGGCCCGCCCCCGCCACGCCGATGATAACGCTTTCGCCCCAGCCTTTATGGCAACATTCCAGCGCCGCTCGCATGACGTCGACATTACCGATACATTCGAAGCTAAAATCAACGCCACCGTCGGTCATTTCAACAATGACATCCTGAATCGGTTTATCGTGGTCTTTAGGGTTAATGAAATCGGTCGCGCCCATTTCCTTTGCCAGCCTGAATTTATCCGGGTTGGTATCGATGGCCAGAATACGCCCGGCTTTCGCCTGTACCGCGCCCTGAATTGCCGCAAGGCCAATGCCGCCCAGGCCGAAGATCGCAACCGTATCGCCCTCTTTTACTTTCGCCGTATTATGCACCGCGCCGATACCGGTCGTGACGCCGCAGCCCAGCAGGCAAACTTTGTCCAGCGGCGCCTGGGGGTTCACTTTCGCCAGTGATATCTCGGCGCACACGGTGTATTCGCTAAACGTACTGGTACCCATATAGTGATAAATCGGTTCCCCGTTGTAGGAGAAACGGGTGGTGCCATCCGGCATCAGGCCTTTGCCCTGGGTCGCACGAACGGCCTGGCAGAGGTTAGTTTTGCCAGACTTACAGAACTTACACTCGCCACATTCGGCGGTATAAAGCGGAATAACATGGTCGCCCGGTTTCAGGCTGGTCACGCCTTCACCCACTTCAACAACGATGCCGCCGCCTTCATGACCCAGCACTGCCGGGAACACGCCTTCCGGATCATCACCGGATAAGGTAAAAGCATCAGTATGGCAAACCCCGGTATGGGTAATTTTTACCAGCACTTCGCCTTTTTTCGGCGGCGCGACATCGATCTCAACAATTTTTAACGGTTGACCCGGACCAAACGCGACAGCTGCACGTGATTTCATAGCGGTCTCTTCCTTTGTGATGTTTTATTTTAAATAAGATCGTAGCAGATGACCGACTTCAGCCATGCGCACGGCGCGCTGGTCGGGCGTCGTTTCGCCACTGACCAGTTCGTCTTTAAGATGCATTTCGACCAGTTCGCCCATCAGGCCATTGGCGGCCCCGCGAATAGAAGCGATCTGTTGCAGAATAGTCAGGCACGGTTCACCGGATTCCAGCGCGCGTTCAAGAGCATCAACCTGCCCTTTAATGCGGCGTACCCGGGTCAACGCCCGTTTTTTATCATCAGGGGAATGCGGCATACGCCCTCCGTTAGTATAGGGGGGTATACTATCATCGATATAACATGGATGTAAAACAATCACCATGTGAATGCATTGAAAGGGTGCATTGAGGACGCCAGACAACGACTGAGATTGGCGGGGATTGCTCCCCGCCTTGTCTCTTACTGTTTAGGTTCGCACGCTGTAGAAACAGTAACCTCCGTCTGGTTTGTCCGGAAATGAACCTCGCAGAGATCCCGCCGCATCGCTAACACCGCGAAAATCACGGTGATACAGTTGATAACCAGGGCAATTAAGCCTGAACGTTGCCATTTCATAGCCTGCTTCTCCTTGACCCGTGGGTCTGTAAGAGGCTAATCTAATGCTGTTGGGCATAGATGTGGCCTCGGTAAGTGTTAAGCCTCCTGCAAGACGCTCAATGTTTCCGGGGCTTTTCTCTATCTGCCTTTTGGTCTTTGCCTGAGACAGATAGCCTCAAGCACCCACCGCGATTTTACACCTCTGCAGTAAAACTCACCTGTCTGAAAACGTACTCGTAAGAAGAGGATGATTGCCTCATAAAGGCGTTCAGATTGGCTGTGATTAGCTAAATGGTTTGGACTGAGTGAAGTATAAAAAGGGTGCTCAAAGGATACTCGCAACATCAGAAACGGCGGGGATCGCTCCCCGCCTTGTCTCTTACTGTTTAGAGTCGCACGCTGTAGAAACAGTAACCTCCGTCTGGTTTGTCCGGAAGTGGACCTCGCAGAGATCCCGCCGCATCGCTAACACCGCGAAAATCACGGTGATACAGATGATAACCAGGGCAATTAAGCCTGAACGTTGTTGTTTCATAGCCTGCTTCTCCTTGACCCGAAGGTCTGTAAGAGGCTAATCTAATGCTGTGTGGCATAGATTTGGGCCTCGGTAAGTGTTAAGCGTCCTGCAAGACGCTCAATGTTTCCGGGGCTTTTCTCTATCTGCCTTTTGGTCTTTGCCTGAGACAGATAGCCTCAAGCACCCGCCGCGATTTTACACCTTCACCGTAAAACCCAGCAGTCTGGAAATGGACTTGTAAGAGGGAATGATTGCCTGGGGCAGGAGCCGGATACAGGTGCATCCGGCCTAAAGAAACTCAGGACTGCAGCGTCGCCAGTCGCGCCGCGAACCCCACAAACACCAGGCCAATCAGGCTATTGCCAATTTTCGCCAGCTTCTTACGGGTTTTCACATACCGCGTTACCAGCGAACCTGACACAATCAGGAAACTCAGGTAGGTAAAGCTCACCAGTTCAAGGGTCAGCGCCAGAATAAAGAATGCCATCCCCGGCGTAGCCGATTTCACATCAATAAACTGGACGAAGAAAGAGACATAAAACAGAATCGCTTTAGGATTGGTTAAGCTTAACGTCAGCGCACGTTTGAAAATAGCATGACCCGGCTCGGCGTGCGTTTCAGCTTCCCCTGCTTTACGCTTAAGCGTGCTGTAGAGCATTTTCCCGCCCAGATAAAGCAGATAAATCGCCCCGAGATAGCGGACCAGATTAAACAATACCGGCGTGGTTTTAATGAGCGTCGCGACGCCCGCGTAAGAGAGGAACATCAGCACCGCGTCGCCAATAAAGACCGCCAGCGCTGCCATGTAGCCGCCACGAATACCGTGCGCCACGCCCGTTTTCAGGACAAAGAAGGTATTTGGCCCTGGCACCAGAATAATAAAAATCGCCCCGACCACATACGTCCAGTAATTTAGTACGCCAAAATCTGCGAACACCCTGCTCTTCCTTACACTATATTAACCATGGTGGCGTTATGGTAACGCACGCCACATGGCCAATAAAGGACTATTCAGTTAACTTATGATTACCCGCGTTTACGCGGCATCATGCGCAGTAGCGTATTGTCTTTCCAGACATAATGATGCGCCAGGGCCGCCAGGGCGTGCAGGCCAATCAGCCAGTAACCAATATTCGCCAGCAAAATATGATATTCCTTCATCATATCGACAATTTCGAAGTTCGATTCCGCCGCATGCGGCATGGTTAGCCCAAAAGCAAACCATGGATTCCCCCGGTTATACATCATCACCAGACCAATAACGGGCAAGGCGATAAACAGCAGGTAAATCGCCAGGTGCCCCAGATGTGCCATTCCTGTCATCATCGGCTTGGGTTTCGGCACAATCGGCGGAGCCGGACGTTTCAGGCGAATCAGCAGACGCGCCACCATCAGAACCAAAATAGAGATGCCGCAGGAGACGTGCACCATGTTGATAACCGGACGCGCGCTACGCGGAAAGTAACCACGGAATTCCATCGCACAATAGGCAATGATTACCAGTAAGAAGACCAGCCAGTGAATGCCTATTTGCAGGCCTGAGTATTTATCGCGCATCGCGCCCCCTGATAAGTAACTAACAAAAAAGCAAAATAGCCGCTTTTACTTAAAAATTCATTAACTTTTCAGCAGTTACTTACGTCCTGTTCATCTGATTGCTGCGTGACTAACAAAATGGGGTTGCCCATCCGCAGATGGTGGACTAAGCCTGGATAAGTAAAAAACCGTATCACCCCGAACTGACGGAGAATATCATGAGTAAAATTGGCATTAACGGATTTGGGCGTATTGGTCGACTGGTCTTGCGCCGTTTGCTGGAAACCTCAAGCAGCAATGAAGTCGTCGCCATTAACGATCTTACGTCGCCAAAAGTACTGGCATATTTGCTGAAGTACGATTCCAACTACGGGCCGTTCCCGTGGAGCGTTGATTTCAATGATGATGCACTGATTGTTAACGGTAAAACAATCAAAGTCTTTGCCGAAAAAGAGGCAAAAAATATCCCCTGGAAATCAGAAGGTGCTGACATTATCGTCGAATGCACCGGCTTCTACACTTCGGCTGAAAAATCACAGGCGCATATTGATGCCGGCGCAAAAAAAGTGCTGATTTCTGCCCCGGCGGGCGACATCAAAACGCTGGTTTACAATGTGAACGATGACACCCTTAACGCCAGCGACACGATTATTTCAGTGGCCTCATGTACCACTAACTGCCTGGCGCCAATGGCAAAAGCATTGAATGATGCATTCGAGATTAAAGTGGGCACCATGACCACCATCCACGCCTATACGGGAACACAGGCACTGGTCGACGGGCCACGCGGGAAAGATTTGCGCGCCTCTCGCGCCGCGGCAGAGAATATTATTCCGCACACCACCGGCGCAGCGAAGGCGATAGGCCTCGTTATCCCTTCTCTCGTCGGCAAGCTAAAAGGCCATGCTCAGCGCGTACCGACGAAAACCGGTTCGGTGACCGAACTGGTTTCGATTCTGGGTAAAAAAGTCACCGTCGATGAAGTCAATGCTGCCCTGAAGAAAGCGACAGAAAATAATGCGTCGTTTGGCTACACCAACGATGACATCGTATCGACCGATATTATCGGCACGCACTTTGGTTCGGTCTTTGACGCCACCCAGACCGAGGTGACCGAAGCCGGCGACCTGCAACTGGTCAAAACCGTAGCCTGGTACGATAACGAGTACGGGTTTGTGACCCAGTTGATTCGCGTACTGGAAAAATACGCCAAACTGTAAATAGCCATCGCCCGGAAATATTCCTTTCCGGGCGTTATTCGTGGTCATTTAGCGCAGAGCGCGTGTGGCCGACATTTCCCGCAGCGTGGCATCTTCCGTTAACTGTTTCCAGGCCTGCTCAACCGCTAGCGGTATATCCACATGAGCAATAAAGTTTTTACCGCGTGGCCCATATCCCTGAGCATCATCACGTATACGTGGCAGTTCTCCGATGATTAATGAGAGATATCGTTCTACCGGCCACAACCCGGTGTCGTCCCCTTTAAACGCCACGCCGTTTTCACTGTTGAAGAGCGCCGGCTGGCATCCCGGATAACTCTGCCAGTGGGGTGCATTTTCCGCATCCTGCCAGACATGTTCAAAGGTCGCCATTGTGCGACGCTGCATAGTGGGGTCTTGTACGACGATCCCCTTACGAAGGGTAATCCCCTGCGCATCTAACATTCGACGGGTAAAACGCGCATTTTCCCCGCAGTTGGTCGATGTATCTTCAACCAGAATATTCTCGCGGGGGATTTTCCAGAATTGATGGGCAATCTCCGCAAGGATAGCTGCTTCGGATAACCCAGTGGTACGCAAGGTGTTATATCGCGGGTGCCGGGCTATGGCGGCATAAAGAAAGGTTGTTGAGTGGCCGATACCACCGCTAATCAAGAGCGTTTTCCCCTCCTCCATCGCCAGCTGACAGGCCGCATCGATAACCGGAATAACGGCGTTCCCCGCGAGCACCACCAGCTCATAATCATCGGGTTGAGGCCGGGAGGTAAAATCGTTTTGCGCAAGCCAGCTACCCAGTACATTGGCAGCCTCCAGTGTGCAATCGGGTAATTGTGGTAATGGTGTTAGCATAATCCTCCCTCTCTGTGAGTCTGTTAGCACAGGGTAACGCGATTAAGGCTCCGTGACAGAGGATCACTCCGAAAGCGTTATTTTTACGTGGCCTGCATCTTTGTAACATTCTTGAAATAACCAGAAACATCTAAAAACCACGTGGTTGCACCTGAATAAATCACTTATTAAATACCAAAACAAAGATAATAAAACTACATATCACTCACTCAACAAATGATTAGTTCAGCAGAATGCCTGCTTTTTGCGCATAACTATCCCGTTCGCGCTTGCTAAAAATGACAGCCGCCTCTAAGTTGCTTAACAAACAAGCAACCTTTTTAACATCTTGCAGGTTGCACCTTTGAGATCTCAGGTGGCACCTGATTCTAACTTAATGTGGCGGGAGTTTTCCTTCATGACGACGCAAGAAAGCAGCAGTACGATCCTGAAAAAAAACAAACGAGTCCTGATTGCCAGTTTAACCGGCAGCTCCATTGAATGGTTTGATTATTTTTTATACGGCACCGCCGCAGCGCTGGTGTTTAATAAAATCTTCTTCCCGATGGTCGACCCGGTTATTGGACTCATCCTCTCTTATCTCTCCTTCTCGCTGACGTTCTTTATTCGCCCGATTGGCGGCGTTCTCTTTGCCCACATTGGCGACCGTATTGGCCGCAAAAAGACGTTGGTGTTGACGCTCTCGTTGATGGGCGGTGCAACCGTCATGATTGGTCTGCTGCCGACCTACGATCAAATTGGCATTTGGGCACCTATTCTCCTGATTCTGATGCGTATTATTCAGGGCATGGGGATAGGCGGTGAATGGGGCGGCGCGTTGCTGCTGGCCTATGAATACGCGCCAGAAAAACGCAAAGGATTTTTCGGCAGCATTCCGCAAGCGGGCGTGACCATTGGTATGCTGATGGCAACCTTTATCGTCTCGCTGATGACGCTATTCAGTGAGGAGCAGTTCCTCTCCTGGGGCTGGCGTATTCCATTCCTGATGAGTGCGGTGCTGGTGTTGCTGGGGTTGTGGATCCGTAAAGATATTGATGAGACGCCAGAGTTCAAGAAGGTAAAACAGTCAGGCCAGGTGGCAAAAGCGCCGCTGCGCGATACGCTGACGCATCACTGGCGTGAAGTGTTGATTGCGGCAGGCCTGAAAGTTGTCGAAACCGCGCCGTTCTACATCTTTTCGACCTTCATCGTGAGCTATGCCACGACCACCCTCACCTATCAGAAATCACAGGTGCTCGAAGCCGTTACGCTCGGCGCACTGGTGGCGACGGTGATGATTCCGCTGATGGGGTTGTTGTCGGATAAAATTGGCCGCAAACGTATGTACGCAGGGAGCGTCACACTGCTGGGGCTGTTTATCGTGCCGTGGTTTATGTTGCTGGACACCGGTACCACCTGGGCGATTATGCTGGCGACCGTCGTGATGTTCGGTATTCTCTGGGCCCCGATCACCGCCGTGCTGGGCACACTGTGTTCGGAAATTTTTAGTGCTAACGTTCGCTACACCGGCATTACGCTGGGTTATCAGATTGGCGCCGCGCTGGCTGGGGGTACCGCCCCGCTTATCGCAACGGGTCTGCTGGCGAAATACGACGGCGATTGGGTGCCGGTTGCATGGTATTTGGGCGCAACGGTCACCATCTCGCTGATCGCTATTTTCTTTGCCAGCCGTAGTCGTCGAATTGATGCAGTGAATGCACAGACGTCTGGGTTGTAGTCATGCGTTATGCGGCCCGATACGCAACGCGTTATCGGGCCGTACTTCTCACGGTTATCACACCTACGCGCTAATCTGCTCCATCGCCTGCAGCACACGTTTATCGGAAATTGGATACGGCGTACCCAACTGTTGAGCAAAGAAGCTGACGCGCAGCTCTTCAATCATCCAGCGAATTTCCTGAACATCCTCATCATCCCGGCGCGCAGGCGGCAGTTTATTCAGCCACTGCTGCCATGCCTGCTGCACGCTTTCCACTTTCAGCATCTGAGCACGGTCACGGTGTGGATCGATAGCCAGTTTTTCCAGTCGTTTCTCAATCGCCTGCAAATAGCGCAGCGTGTCACCGAGTCGTTTGAAACCGTTGCCGGTAACAAACCCGCGATAAACCAGGCCGCCCATCTGTGCTTTGATATCCGAAAGCCCCAGCGCCATGGTCATATCCACACGCCCTTTCAGGCGTTTGTTGATATTGAACACCGCGGTGAGGATCTGCTCGACCTGTTTGGCAATGTCGACGACGGTTTCGTTCAGTTCTGCACGCACTTTGTCATGCAGCTTTGTGAAGCCCTCTTCAGTCCATACCGGGCCACCTGCTTCATCGATCAGTTTATCGACGCCGCAGGAGATGCAATCATCAATGAGATCCAGCACTTTGCCATACGGGTTAAAGTAGAGCCCCAGTTTGGCTTTATTCGGCAATTTCTCGTGCAGATATTTAATCGGCGACGGAATGTTCAGCAGCAGCAAGCGGCGCAAACCACGCCACATTGCCTGCTGCTGTTCCTGCGGGTTATCAAACAGCTTAATTGCCACGCTTTCACGCTCATCCACCAACGCCGGCCAGGCCTTCACTTTATAATTACCGCGTTTCTGCTCGTAGTGATCCGGCAAATTACCAAAGCTCCAGATATGGAGCCCGCTTTGCTCAATACCATCGTCGGCAACGGCGGAAAGCGTTTCCTGAACTTTCCCTTTGAGGGTATCTTTCAGCGCCTGAAGAGAACGACCTTCCTGAAGTTTCTTGTTTTTGTCATCCACCACCCGGAAAGTGATTTTCAGGTGATCGGGTACCTGATCCCACTGCCAGGCGTCGCGGTCGACGGTCACTCCGGTCATGCGCCGCAGTTCACGTTCCAGGCTGTCAAGCAGCGGCAGTTCCAGCGGTGTGGCGCGACCTAAAAACGCTTCCGCGTAGTTTGGCGCTGGCACAAAGTTACGACGCACCGGTTTCGGCAGTGATTTAATCAACGCAATTATCAGTTCACGTCGCAGTCCGGGTATCTGCCACTCGAACCCACTCTCCTCTACCTGGTTAAGCAGCGGCAGAGGAATGTGTACAGTCACACCGTCCGCATCCGCGCCCGGTTCAAACTGGTAGCTCAGGCGCAGTTTGAGGTTGCCCTGATGCCAGAAATTCGGATAGTCCAGCTTGCTGACCTTTTCCGCCCCCTCTTTGATGAGCATGCTCTTTTCAAAGTTGAGCAAATCCGGCGTTTCTCGACTGGCCTTTTTCCACCAGTTATCGAAATGTCGGGCGGAGATCACGTCGTGGCTGATGCGCTGGTCGTAGAACTCAAACAGCGTTTCGTCATCAACCAGAATGTCGCGACGGCGCGATTTGTGCTCAAGTTCTTCAATTTCGTTGCGCAGTTTCAGGTTATCGCGGAAGAACGCATGACGCGTCTGCCAGTCACCTTCCACCAGGGCGTGACGAATAAAGAGTTCACGACACAACGCCGGGTCGATCTGGCTGTAGTTCACCTTACGCGCCGCGACAATTGGCAGCCCGTAAACGGTCACTTTTTCAGTCGCCATCACCGCCCCCTGCGCCCGCTCCCAGTGGGGTTCACTATAAGAACGTTTAATCAGGTGCTGGGCAACGGGCTCCACCCATTCCGGGTCGATGCGCGCAGCGATACGGCCCCACAGGCGACTGGTTTCTACCAGCTCGGCAACCATGGTCCATTTCGGCGGTTTTTTGAATAAACCGGAACCGGGGAATATCGAAAAGCGCGCATTACGTGCGCCGGTAAATTCCTGTTTATCGGCGTCTTTCATCCCGATATGAGAAAGCAGGCCGGTGAGCAGTGCAATATGGATTTCGCGATATTCAGCCGGTTCGCTGTTGACAGGAATACCCAGCTCTTTCACCACCTGGCGCAACTGAGTGTAGATATCCTGCCACTCGCGCACGCGCAAATAATTGAGGAAATCCGTGCGGCACTGGCGGCGGAAGGCATTCGATGACAGCGCTTTTTGCTGTTCGCCGAGATAGTTCCACAGATTCACGAATGCCAGGAAGTCAGACTCTTTGTCGTGGAAGCGACGATGTTTCTCATCGGACGCCTGCTGTTTATCCATCGGGCGTTCACGCGGATCCTGAATAGAGAGCGCAGAGGTGATGATCATCGCTTCGCGCACACAGCCATGTTTTTGCGCTTCCAGCACCATACGGGCCAGACGCGGGTCAACCGGCAGTTGCGAGAGCTGACGGCCCAACGGCGTCAGTTTATAGGCGGTGTGCTGTTCGTCCGTGGTGATTGCACCCAGCTCTTCGAGAAGACGCACGCCATCCTGAATATTGCGTTTATCCGGCGCTTCAACAAACGGGAAGGCGGCAATATCCCCCAATCCCAGCGCGGTCATCTGCAAAATAACCGATGCCAGGTTGGTACGCAAAATTTCCGGGTCGGTAAATTCCGGGCGCGACAGGAAATCATCTTCCGAATAGAGTCGAATACAGATCCCTTCCGAGACGCGCCCGCAGCGTCCTTTACGCTGGTTTGCGGATGCCTGGGACACGGGTTCAATCGGCAGACGCTGCACTTTGGTGCGGAAGCTGTAGCGGCTGATACGCGCGGTGCCCGGGTCAATCACGTATTTTATGCCCGGCACGGTCAGCGAGGTTTCAGCAACGTTGGTCGCCAGCACAATACGACGCCCACTATGCGGCTGGAAGACGCGATTCTGTTCACTGTTGGAGAGTCGTGCGTACAGCGGCAGGATCTCCGTATGGCGCAGATCTCGCTTGCTGAGCGCATCGGCGGTATCGCGAATTTCACGCTCGCCGCTCATAAAGATCAGGATATCACCCGCACTTTCACGCCCCAGCTCATCCACGGCGTCAAAAATGGCCTGCAACTGGTCACGCTCGGTGTCATCCGCCTCTTCGACAATCGGGCGATAGCGCACTTCCACCGGATACGTGCGCCCCGAAACTTCGATGATTGGCGCGTTATTAAAGTGGCGCGAGAAGCGTTCAGGATCGATGGTCGCCGACGTGATGATAATTTTCAGATCGGGACGGCGCGGCAGCAGCTCTTTTAAGTACCCGAGCAAAAAATCGATGTTCAGGCTGCGTTCGTGTGCTTCATCGATGATGATGGTGTCGTACTGCATCAACAGTCGATCCTGCTGGATTTCCGCCAGCAGGATACCGTCGGTCATCAGCTTCACCATGGTGTTGTCGCTGACATGATCGCTAAAACGAACTTTATAGCCGATACAGCCGCCCGGCTCCGTTTTCAGCTCTTCCGCGATACGATTCGCCACGGTACGCGCCGCCAGACGTCGCGGCTGGGTATGGCCAATCAGCCCTTTGATTCCGCGCCCCAGTTCCATACAAATCTTTGGCAACTGGGTGGTTTTCCCGGAACCCGTTTCCCCGGCGACAATCACTACCTGGTTGTCACGCACCGCCTCGAGAATAGCCTGTTTTTTTTGGCTAACCGGCAGGTTATCCGGGTAGGTAATGTCAGGACGTGCGGCTTCGCGCAGCAGGACTTTACCTGCTGCCTGTTCAATCTCTTTCGCCATTTCCTGGTAAATGGCCTGTTGTGCATCAGGATTTTTAACCTTCTTCACACCGTGCAGGCGACGGGCAAAGCGCTGTTTATCGCGCAGCGTCAATGTGTCGAGCCGCTGGTTAAGCGTCGCGAAGGTAAGTTTTTGTTGTTCTGTCATAGCGTTATCGGGCATCAGTGTGCCGGAAATGTTCTCGTCATACGTTCCCTTCAGGATACCACACCTGGCCTGACATCGAACGGTTTTCCCGGTGTGCGACATAAAGAGGAAACTCAGTTATTCAAAAAAATCGAACAGAGGATTCGATATATTGCGCTATCCCTGTGGCAGGATTGTGAATAAAGTGTCTGCAAGCAACCGGGCAAGGCCCGTCACTCAAAGTATAAAGGAAACACCCATGAGCAAAGTATTGGTTCTGAAATCCAGCATCCTGGCAGGCTATTCTCAGTCTAATCAGCTGTCCGACTATTTTGTTGAGCAGTGGCGTGAAAAACACAGCGCGGACGAAATCACCGTTCGTGACCTGGCCGCTAACCCGGTGCCGGTGCTGGATGGCGAACTGGTTGGCGCACTGCGTCCAAGCGACTCCCCGCTGACGCCGCGCCAACAGGAAGCACTGGCCCTGTCTGACGAGCTGATTGCTGAACTGAAAGCCCACGATGTTATCGTTATTGCGGCGCCGATGTACAACTTCAACATCTCCACTCAGTTGAAAAACTATTTTGACCTGGTAGCTCGTGCTGGCGTGACCTTCCGTTACACCGAAAAAGGCCCTGAAGGCCTGGTTACCGGTAAGAAAACAGTGGTGATCACCAGCCGTGGCGGCATCCATAAAGATACCCCGACTGACCAGGTTACCCCGTATCTGTCTACCTTCCTGGGCTTTATCGGCCTGACCGACGTGAAATTCGTCTTTGCGGAAGGCATCGCATATGGCCCGGAAATGGCGGCCAAAGCGCAGGCAGACGCAAAAGCGGCCATTGACGCCGTGGTTGCAGCGTAAGCATTCAGAGGCCTCCCGCGAAAACGGGAGGCTTTTTTATTTAACCCGCATTTTTCGCAATGCTGTCCAGCGTTGCCAGTACGTCTTCAGAGAGCACTAAATCCCCTGCCGCCATATTTTCCCGCAAATGCCCCACCGAAGAGGTGCCAGGAATCAACAGGATATTGGGCGAACGCTGCAACAACCACGCCAGCGCCACCTGCATTGGCGTCGCGCCCAGACCTGCCGCCACGTCAGAGAGCGTTGAGGATTGTAGCGGCGTAAAACCACCGAGTGGGAAGAACGGCACGTAAGCGATACCCTCCTGTGCCAGCGCATCGATTAACGCGTCATCGGCGCGGTGTGCAATGTTGTATTCGTTCTGCACACAGACGATTTCCGCAATTTTACGCGCTTCAGCGACCTGCGTCGGCGTGACGTTACTCAGGCCGATATGCTTCACCAGCCCCTGCTGCTGTAGTTCAGCCAGCACGGTAAAGTTGGCTTCTATAGACCCCTCTGCCGGGCCATGACCGTCGCCGAGCATCACGCGCAGGTTAACCACATCCAGCACGTCCAGGCCCAGGTTACGCAGATTATCATGTACCGCTTGCTTAAGTTCATCAGGCGAAAATGCCGGGAGCCACGAAGCATCCTTTCCGCGACGGGCACCAATTTTGGTGACAATGGTCAGGTCATCCGGATACGGGTGCAAGGCTTCACGGATAATCTGGTTTGTCACGTGCGGCCCGTAAAAGTCACTGGTGTCGATATGGTTTACACCCAACGCCAGCGCTTCACGTAATACCGTAATGGCAACATGGCGATCTTTTGGTGGCCCGAAAACGCCGGGCCCTGCCAGTTGCATTGCGCCATAACCCAGTCGTTTTACCGATTTTGTACCAAGAGTAAACGTTTCACTGTTGTTGCTCATAACACCCTGTCCTGTATAAGGCAGATTAAGAGCCCACAGTATAGAAATGAACGTGCGGGGAGGAAATGTGTAATAAATGCGAATGTGTAAAAAAACATGCCGGATGCGCTTCGCTTATCCGGCCTACGGGTGATGTGCCTGTAGGCCGGATAAGCGAAGCGCATCCGGCACAACAACCATTAGAACGTTTTCTTGACGTTCAGCATCACACCTTTATCGCTGATGCCGTCCTCTTTCCAGTGGTAGGCATCCAGGTTCAGCGAACTTTCTTTGCTGCTGTACTTCACGCCAACGCTCGCCAGGCTGTTGATGCCGCCGCCCTTCTGACCATCATCGACGTTAAAGTGCTGGCTACCTGCCCCGGCAAGACTTGCCGTACGCTGACTCCTGGCATAGCTCAGATTTGGCCCACCCTCGAACGTGGCGTTTGCGCTCCAGCCCTCTTTCCCTGCGTAGTCCAGTTTCAACCCGACGATGCTGTCCACCGCCGTTTCGCTGCCACTGTTCATATTCAGGTTAAAATCACCGGCGTTGCGTTCCTGATAACCGCCTTCCAGCGTGTGGCGCAGTTTCATGCCAGCATATGGCGTGATTTTCAGCCCTTCGCGCGGTTCAAAGGTTTTCGCCCCTTCGCTGCGGAATTCAAGGTACTGCTGCTTCACGTTAGTATCGGCTGTTTTGCTGATGTCACCGTAAGCCACGGTTCGGCTGCTGTCGAGCTGGTGAATATCGTAGCGCAGCGCGTTATTCCAGCTCATACCATTGTCAAAGGACATCTGATGTTTCAGGCCGAAGAACTGGCTATAGCCGCCTGTGACGCCATTGTCACCGGCTTTCTGAGCACCATCGCCGTCCAGACGTGCAATACCATATTCCATGCTCAGACTCTGGCTTTCACTCAGATCGAGCGTTTTACGCAGTGCCAGCATGTCGTACTCGGTGTTATTGCCCAGCTCCGCACGCGGATCACCTTTCGCCACGGCGTTGAAAGCCAGACCGTTGCCCATCTTCGGTGCCGCATCGGCCAGCATTCTGAAGCGGTTGCTTAACACGCGCGCTTCGCGGAACACAGTGGTGGCCTGGCTGCCACTGATTTGCTTCAGGGCGCTGTTCAGTTCAGCAGTCGTGCCAACGTTGAGACTGGTGTACAGATCGTTGTTGGTGTAGCCCGCGTCCAGCGCCTTTGCCACGTCATTTACACTGCCATCCGTCACCACGTCGGTGTAAGCATTTTTCGTCATCTTCACATCGACGTTGCCGCTGGCATCGGTGCTGCCCTGTGCGTTCCACACCACGGAGGTGGAGGCGATGGCGTCGGCATCCGTCAGGTTGCTGCCCTGCACTACGTTATCGAAGGTGACGGTGGTCTCTGACGTACCAGCGGTGAAGCCGGTGTTAATCTCTACGCCGCTCATGCTGGCGTTGTTAACCTGAAGCTTACCGGCGCTGCCGTCAGCGTTGGTTCCCACCACGTAGCCGTTGAGGTTGTTCATGCTACCGTCTGAAGAAGAACCGGTTTCCATCATCTGCCCACTGGTCGTCACGGGAACATCCGGACGTGCATAATCCCCATAATGCACTTCGGTAGAATTGCCATTGTTGCCGTTCACACCTTCGACGTTAACCGTGTCGCCCTGCTTGATAAGACCGGAACCGGTCACACCGTCAGCGATCACCACTGTGCCGTTGTTAACCACATGCCCTGCCGTACCGAGTACATTGAATGCAAAGGAATTATTGGCATAAATATTGATGGTGCCGTTGTTTTCAATCACTGCATCCGCGGTGGCGCTGGCATCCAACTGCATAGCGATCATTCCGGTTTCCGTGGTGCCTTCGGTTCCCAGGTTAATAGTGCCATCGTTAATCAGTTGTGCATTCTGCCCACCTTCCATTGCCACGGCGTTATTACCACTGATGTTCATTTTTCCGTCATTTATGACGACATAGTTTTTGTGCGTAAATTTGAGGGCGCTGTTATTGGCGCTATTAAAGTTAATTACACCCTCTTCCTGGTTCCAGAAGATCGCGTCAGCACTCCCGGCATCGTTGTAACTCACTGCCAAAGGTTTAGTCGAGGCATCGATCTTCCCGCCGTTAATGATATGTGTCGTGGAGCCGTCTCTGATACTGAAGCCGCCGTTATACCCGGCGTTAGTCATCGCAATATGCCCGGTATTATAAACAGTGGAGGCACCACGAACGTTAATACCATTTCGACTATTATCGAGGATCAGCTCACCGGTATTATTAAATACGCTGTTACCGTTAATATCGAGATTGCCCGTTCCGCTACTTTCCCCTTGATATCCAAGCATCCAGATACCATCATTATTTACTACAGCACCATTATTGATCTGGGCTGCGCGCTGTACCGTTCCGCCAGACTGGTTATTAAAGGTGCCTCCATTTACGACAAAATGCCCACCAACCGTACCGCTGTTATTAACAACGCCACCATTCTGAGTAATTTTAGAAGTGATTACCCCCTTGTTATCAAGCGTACCGTCTGTCAACGTAATCGCGCTGCTAATTTCTCCTGTCGTCATATTATCGAGTTCACCACCGTCAATAATGATGGATTGACCGCTAACTTTACCAGCGTTCGTCACCTCCCCCGGTGTAGAATCAGTAATCTGCGCTTTTTTATTAAGCGCTAACGTTTCACCTTCGGCAGTTATAACATCTCCGCCTGAATAACTCAGAATGACAAACGGATCGGTCGGATTATATTGACTACTGTTCTGACAGATCCCAAAGGTACAGATAGTGCCATAGTTGATAATTGTGCCGGCGCCATCAGAATAGAATGCCTGGCCCACTGAAGTATCAATATTAATAACCCCGGTTTTGTCATTGATCGCAATACCTGTATCAATAGCTCCCATGGCAAAAAGCTGATTATTCTGTTCTTTTGACACACCTTCATCAGAGGTCAGGTTGATCTCACCCTGATTGATGACAGTACCGCCGGCCAGTGCCAGCATACCGAAGCCTTCGTTATTAACGTTGATAGTGCCGGTATTGAGCCCGTTACCATCTCCCCAGTTATTCATTCTGTGTGTTGTGCCGACCAGTACCCCACCGCTCATAAGATACACAGTGTCCGTTTTCCAGTAGGCCTCGCTGATAATATTGCCGTTGTCATCAAGCGTTGGCGTGAATCCGTCAACATTAATTTCGCCCGCATTGGTCGCCGTGCCTTTTGCAGCGGCGACGCCGTAGGTACCCGCACCATGCAGATTGATAGTCGCGCCGCTTTGGTTTTCGACTTCACCGTAACCGCTGGCGAGCAACGCGTAATAGGTTCTGTTAAACCATCCCAGTGGATAAGCACCTTCTCCCCCCCCACCAATCGGAGAAAGGGTAGATGTCAAATTAATAACTCCCCCCGAAGCATTTACGGCAAGACTATTTTTCCCGCTGGAACGCATCACGGCGGTTTTACTGTCACTCGTACTGTCTTTTCCGGTTTTGGCGTTAATGGTTCCGGAGTTCACGATCATTGCGCCACTGGCGGCAGTCATGATTTCTTTCGCCGTCGAGGCGTTAATGGTGCCTTTGTTCTCTGCGCTGGAACCAACACCGTTGGCCATTATAATCGAGTTATCACCATAATAACCGGGATCGCGAACCGGGCTGTAAATATCCGTGACGGAGTTTTCGTCAAGCGTAACCTGGCCTCCGCCCGTAACATAAAATAGCCCGGTTGTACTGCGCACCGATGCAATATCAAGAACAGAATGCCCACTGATATTAACGGTACTGTCACCTGAGACGTAAATACCGTTAATACCATGACCACCGCTATCCCCTGATATATTTATACCGCCGCTCAGATTAACGGTATTATCATCGCCTGTGACAACCACACCATCCAGTTCAGGTTGTCCGTCAAAGAAGGAAGAATAGGCTTCAATATTTAAATTACCGTTTAGATTAACCGTGTTATTTTCACCGCTAATCACTAAACCGTTGAGGTGTGCTGCTGATGCAGTCGGAGAGGTGCCCATATCAGAAGCCAGATTGATATCACCGTCCAGCGTGACCTGGCTATCATTACCCGCAACGCTTATGCCTGTTGCTCCCTGGAAGTTACCGCTGTCATCCCGCTCTTGCGTAACGTTAATATCTCCACGCAGCGACACCTGCTCACGATCGCCGACCAGAGAAACACCGGTACCATTTTGCGATACATTAATTTCACCAATGTTACCGAACTGCTCATCATCGCCTTCGATCAGCACACCGACAGAGTCCTTGTCGATAACCGTAATTTTCCCGGTATTGCTAATTTTGGCGCGCTCTCCTTTGATATCAATACCGTGTGCAGCGCCGCTGACATACAGATCGCCATTCTGGGTTACGCTAACGTCATCACCTGCCACTCGCGTTCCGACTGTATTTTTCCCATCGACGGTCATATCGCCGGAAATTACCAGATCGTTGCTATTGCCGGATATGTCTACGCCCGTTGCATTTTCACCTGCGACACTCAGCTCATAAGTTGTCAGCGTGATGCTGTTACCGCTGCCGCTCACATCTACCCCGGTCGTGGCGTCATTGACGGACATTTTGCCGGAAAGCGAGATACTGCCCTCATCACCCACGACGCTTACACCGGTGCCACTATTACGTGTAGTGATATCTCCCACGTTGACAAAAGTCGCCTGGTCGCCGTCGATCAGCACACCAAACGGGTTTCCCTCGTGCCCCGACTCGCCAACCGTGATATCACCAATATTCATAAATGTGGCGTCATTGCCATCCAGTAATACGCCGATGGATTTTTCATCCACTACGGTGATATTACCTTTATTGCTTACAACGGTGCCGTTACCCGCGACATCGATGCCGTGAGCGCCGCCGCTAACGTAAAGATCGCCTTCCTGCTTGATAAGTGCATCATCACCGATAATTTTGGTCGCCACCGAGTTTTCGCCATCGACGGTCATGTTGCCTTTATTATCGATAACAGCATCATCACCGTTAATCAGACTCCCTGTACCACCGTTGATAAATGTCCCGTCGCCCTCGGTTGTAATCGTTGCGCTATTTCCGTTAACAATAACCGCAGTGCCACCGTCAACTTCCGTTTCACCATTGTTATTAATAGTAATATCGTCGCCCGTCAGGATACCGACGACAGAACCTTCGCCTATGGCGGTGGTTTTCCCGTCGTTATTGAGGACAACGTTATCGCCTTCGACGGTCATTACCGTACCGCCGTTCAATGCCGTGTTGCCACCATGATCAGTAATAGTGGCATCGCTGACCTTAATCTCATCTCCCGTGGTGCCATCAACCACTACGCCGGCTTCTTTGGTGATATGAATTTTACCCTCATCGTCGTAGCGCCACGTGATATCACCCGACGTATTGTTACCTCCAAAAACAACCGTGTTGCTGGCCTCATCGACCTGCCACTGTTTGACGATAGTCGAGTGACCGTCTTTTGACGTCAGGGTAAAGCTTCCATCCGCGTTCTCGGTATAGGTAAAAGTTGCGTTGCGGATTTGCACCGTTTTTTCAGTCTGATCCCAAATGACATTGTTGTTGTATTTAATCGGGTCGGGTTTGTCATCCGGCGGCGTCACATCATCGTCTCCACCATCGTCAGGTGGCGTCACATCATCGTCTCCGCCATCATCTGGCGGCGTCACGTCATCGTCGCCGCCATCGTCCGGCGGCGTCACGTCATCGTCTCCGCCATCGTCCGGCGGCGTCACGTCATCGTCTCCGCCATCGTCCGGCGGCGTAACATCATCGTCTCCACCATCATCGGGGGGAATAACATTATCGTCAGGGTTGATCGGCGGCGCAGGTGGTTGGGTTGTGTGGGAGTGATGCCCGTCGTTATCTGTTAGTTCTATGGCGGCGAATGTAGTCAAAAGCGCAGTACCGCCCACGGCGAGCCAGGGATAGAGATTATTTTGTGATTCGCCAGGGCACTCAGCAGGCAGATTTTTGAGTTCGAGTTGATTAAGTTTTTGCGTATCACCCGGGCAAACGACTTTTGCGTTTTTACGTTCCGCCGAGGCGCTGTCCGCATCAATAATATCAGCGGCCCACCCCTGCCCGCTTAAAGCTAAAGCGATACAGGCAGACAGTAATGTCTTCTTTTGCATAAGAATTCCCTTCCTTGTTGAAAAAAATAAAGACCAATAAAAACAAAAGAGGTGGCTGCATTTAAGTTTCTAAAACCAAACACGGCCCTGACGAAAGCCAAACTTGTTAAATTTTATTTATAAGAATTGAAATTATCAACTTAATGCTTTTTTAAGAAAAACTAAATACATAATACACGTGAATCAATTCTTTTGATAATGTAAGATATTTCGCATTAAATCGTGCAAGCTTCGATCATTCAATAAATTTCACCCTCTGTTAAAGGGAATTATCATTAACATTAACCGTTCAAAGTTATTAGAATGGTGAATATTATTTGAGTCCCTCGCCCTTAAATAGCGTCCTTACCAGAATAAAAAAGGCAGATATCAATTATCTGCCTTTTTTATTCATTGCGCCGACTTGGGTCGTAAACTTTCATCAAATATCAGTCGCTTTCGCCCCTCTTCCACCGCGCGTAGGGGTTCAACCTGATGCATCGTTTTTTTACAGCGTTCTACCAGTACCTGATATTCACGCGTCCCCTGTTTCTTCCACGCCATCTCCTGCTCGCTGAGTTCGCGGATAGCTTTAGCCGGGCTGCCAATAATTAGATGATTCGCAGGCATCTCCGCTTTTGCTTTCACAAAGGCCGCCGCACCGACAATACTGTTTTCGCCGATCACCGCACCATCCATCACCACCGCATTCATACCAACCAGCGCGTTACGGCGCACAATGCAGCCATGCAGTATGGCGCTATGTCCGATATGGCCATCTTCTTCCACCACCGTATCCTGCTCCGGGAAACCGTGCATCACACAGTTATCCTGAATATTCGCGCCATCTTTTACCACGATACGGCCAAAATCACCGCGCAGACTGGCGTTTGGCCCAACGTACACACCTTTACCCAGGATGACGTCACCAATTAATACCGCGGTCGGATGAACATAGCTCTCGTCCGGCACTACCGGGGTTAAGCCATCAATCTGATACACTGGCATAAGACCTCCCTTCACTCACCGGCAACCCGCCAAATCGTTGATAAAATAGCGAGCCCGGCGCAGGCAGCTCGCCGACCGGGGTTTCGCCTTTTTCGCTGACAAAAGCCAGCGCGGCGGGAGCCACACGTTGATAAATGTTGATACAGAGCTGACGCGCGGAACCACCGAGCCAGTGTGCCGGAAGCAACTCCTCCGGCAACAGCGGGTCTTTCAGCACCACGCGTCGATAAAAGTGAATCAAAAGCAGTTGAATCTGGAATCCACGTTCCGGCGTAAGTTCATCCCCCTCTCGCAGCAACGGCAGCAATGGGCGGAACAACTGGATAAACGTGTCGTACATGGTATTCTGCTCGGTCAGTTGCCAGCACTCTTCCACGCGTGCGCTCAACGCTGCGCGCGACAGAGCCAGTGGCGAGTGGGCTTCAAAACAGATAACGTTCTCCGCCACACCCGCTTCATGCAGCAACGACTGCACATCAGCCATTTTCTGCGACGGTGACGCCATCAGGCTCGGGGCAAGCGTGCCAAATCCTTGCCAGATAAGCTGTTTTTTGACGTCTGAGAGCGTTGCGCGATCGAGACCTTCGGACAGTAATAGCAGCCAGGTGCCATCCCAGGCGGGCGTTTCCGCACGGTAGATTTTATTTTCCGCGCGTCGAGTCAAGCGCTGACCTTTATCGCTCAGGCGATAAAAGCTGCGGCGGCCGATACGTTCCACATCCAGCCAGCCCTCTTTATTGAGACGAAACAGCGCGGTACGGACAAATCGTTCCCCAAATCCCAGACCTTCAAGCATCGCCGCCAGGCTGCCCAGCCAGACGGTACCACCGCGATGCAACAGAGAATCACCGTACAGCGAGGCGATCAATGACGTGCCGCTAATGGGCACCGATGACACAGCCTGCTGAATGAAGGTATCAATTTTACTCATCTGATTCATCCTGTTGTTATTGTTTTGATTTATGAATCATAGCATAGGTTTCCCCTCACCCCGGCCCTCTCCCAAAGGGAGAGGGAGAAGACCGCACCAGACAGCCCCCTCTCCCTCAGAGAGAGGGAGAAGACCGCACCAGACAGTTCCCTCTCCCTCAGGGAG
This sequence comes from Pseudocitrobacter faecalis, assembly GCA_003315335.1. GTDB lineage: Bacteria > Pseudomonadota > Gammaproteobacteria > Enterobacterales > Enterobacteriaceae > Pseudocitrobacter > Pseudocitrobacter faecalis. The sequence continues at coordinate 76,421 of QNRL01000001.1, read as the reverse complement.
AGGGCGAAGACCGCACCAGACAGTTCCCTCTCCCTCAGGGAGAGGGCGACGACCGCACCAGACAGCCCCTCTCCCTCAGAGAGAGGGAGAAGACCGCACCAGACAGCCCCCTCTCCCTCAGGGTGAGGGCGAAGACCGCAGCAGACAGTCCCCTCTCCCTCAGGGAGAGGGTTAGGGTGAGGGTGAAAGTTACACGCTGGCAATCTTACGCAAATCAAACACCCGACACGCTTTACCTTCCGAACGCGGGATCGCACCACAGTTAACGATCGTCACATCGGTAGAGATCCCGACCATCGACTTAATGCGGTGGCGTAACTGGTGGCAAACCTGACAGCGCTGTTCGTGACTCAGGTATAAGCTACTCTCTTTCAGCTCCACCTGGATTGACAGGGAATCCAGATGCCCACGACGATTCACTTCCAGCTGATAATGTGGTGAAAGATGTTCAAACTTCACAATCTCTTCTTCCAGCTGTGACGGGAAGACGTTCACGCCGCGAATAATCAGCATATCGTCGCTGCGCCCGCTGATGCGATCCATACGACGCATGGTGCGTGCGGTGCCTGGCAGCAGGCGGGTCAGATCGCGGGTACGATAACGAATTACCGGCAGCGCTTCTTTGGTCAGCGTCGTGAACAGTAATTCGCCATGTTCTCCATCATTTAGCACCGTGCCATCATTCGGGTTAACGATTTCTGGATAGAAATGATCTTCCCAGATGGTTGGGCCATCGGCGGTTTCAATACACTCCATCGCCACCCCCGGCCCCATCACTTCAGACAGGCCATAGATATCCAGCGCGGTAATCCCCAGACGGCTCTCAATCTCTTTACGCATCGCCATCGTCCACGGCTCAGCACCAAATACGCCAACGCGAAGTGAGCACTGAGTTGCATCGCCGCCCATTTGACGTTCCAGTTCTTCAATCAGATTCAGGCAGTAGGAAGGCGTCACCATAATCATATCCGGCTGAAAATCGCGGATAAGCTGCGCCTGTTTTTCAGTCTGGCCGCCGGACATTGGGATAACCGTCGCCCCCAAACGTTCTGCACCGTAGTGCGCGCCCAGCCCGCCCGTAAACAGGCCATAGCCGTAGGCGACGTGGATTTTATCTTTCGGTGTGCCGCCCGCCGCACGCAGAGAGCGCGCGACAATATCGGCCCAGTTATTGATATCATTCTGGGTATAGCCGACCACGGTCGGTTTACCGGTGGTACCGGAAGAAGCATGCACGCGCACCACCTGCTCCATCGGTACGGCAAACATGCCGAACGGATAGTTATCGCGCAGATCCTGCTTGGTGGTGCACGGGAATTTTTCGATGTCCTTCAATTCTTTGAAGTCATCCGGGTGAACGCCCGCTTCATCGAATTTGCGGCGATACATCGGCACATTTTCGTAGGCGTGATTGAGAGTCCACTTCAGGCGTTGCGTTTGCAGTGCCTGCAGCTCGTCCAGCGATGCTTTTTCGATTAGGTCCAGCTTTGTATTTGTTGTCATTATAGGGTACTCGCAGGTAAAAATTAGCTCACACACGCTCCAGGATCATGGCGATGCCCTGACCCACACCAACACACATCGTACACAGGGCGTAACGGCCCTGACGGCGTTGCAGCTCAAGGCTGGCGGTAAGCGCCAGTCTCGCGCCACTCATGCCCAACGGATGGCCTAAGGCGATGGCGCCTCCGTTTGGATTAATATGCGGCGCCTCGTCGGGCAGCCCTAACTGTCTGAGCACGCCCAGCGCCTGCGCGGCGAAGGCTTCATTCAGCTCGATAACATCCATATCAGTGATACTTAAACCCGCACGTTCCAGCACTTTACGTACCGCAGGTACCGGGCCCAGCCCCATCAGACGCGGCTCAACGCCCGCCGTCGCCATCGCGACGATACGCGCACGTGGAGTCAGCCCCTGCGCGATAGCCTGCTGTTCGCTTGCAACGATCAAAGCCGCCGCGCCATCGTTGACACCGGAGGCGTTACCTGCGGTGATGACGCCATTCGCACGGAACGGTGCTTTTAGTTTGCTTAACTGTTCCAGCGTCGTTTCCGGGCGCAAATGTTCGTCATCCAGCACATCGGTAAACGTGCCCTTTTTTCCCGGCACGCGCACAGCGACAATTTCTTCGGCAAACACGCCGTCGCGCTGGGCTTTCGCGGCACGCTGTTGGCTGCGATAAGCGAAAGCATCCTGATCGTCGCGACTAATATTTAACAATTCAGCTACATTCTCTGCCGTTTCCGGCATGCTGTCAGTACCAAAGTGTTGCTGCATGAGCGGGTTCACAAAACGCCAGCCGATGGTGGTATCAAACAGTTCGGCCTGACGCTGGAAAGGCGCGATGGCCTTGCCCATCACAAATGGCGCGCGCGACATCGACTCGACGCCCCCCGCCACCAGCAGGTCGGCGTCACCCGCTTTAATCGCGCGGGCCGCAAAACCAATCGCATCCAGGCCAGAACCGCATAAACGGTTGATGGTGGTGCCGGAAACATCCTGCGGATAGCCCGCCAGCAGCAGCGCCATACGCGCCACATCACGGTTATCCTCCCCGGCCTGATTTGCGCAGCCGAGGATCACGTCATCAATACGCGTGGGATCAAGCTTTGGGTTACGCTCCAGTAGTTCGCGCAGCGGAACCGCCGCCAGATCGTCAGCCCGCACACCTGAGAGCGCACCTGCATAGCGGCCAATCGGGGTACGAATTCCGTCACAAATAAATGCATCACGCATCAGGCTTCTCCTGTTACCGTGCCGCCGATGCGGTGGGATTTACCGCGAAACAGGGCTACCGTTTTTTGTTGTTGGTTCACAATTTCGATGTCATAAACGCCAGTCTGTTTCCCCTGATGTTTTACCCGGGCAGTGGCGGTCAGTTTGTCGCCTGCAAATCCTGGGCGCAGGAAATCAATCGAGCAGGCTGAAGCCACTGCCGCCAGCCCCTGACTGTTACAGGCGTAGGCAAAAGCGGTATCCGCCAGTGAAAACAGTTGCCCGCCGTGGCAGGTCTGGTGACCGTTCAGCATGCTCGGCACAACAGTCATGGTGAGCACTGCAAACCCTTCATCCATTTCGATGATGTCGATGCCCAATGCCTGTGCGCAGGTGTCGCGCGCATACATTGCGTGGGCATTTTGCCATGCGTTACTCATGGTGATTCTCCAGCAGCGCACGCTGGCGCAGTAAGGAAGATGGACGGTAGCGCTCTTCGCCGTAATGGGCTTGCAGGTTTTCCAGCACGCGCAGCACGCGGGTCCAGCCAAGTTCAGCGCCCCACTGCAACGGCCCTTTCGGGTAGTTAACGCCAAGACGCATCGCCGTATCGATATCCTGTTCACTGGCAACCTGTTTCTGCACCGCATCCAGCGCTTCGTTCGCCAGCATCGCGACCGTGCGCCATACCAGAAGCCCAGGGTAATCGGTAACTTGCAGCACTTTTTTGCCCTGCTTCTGGAAGTAGTAAACCGCTTTATCGGTATCGGCTTGTGTGTTGGTTTGCGCGGCGGCCAGTATCACGACGTCCTTCTCAATACGGTCAAAGACCACCACCGGGCGCTGATGGCGGGCTGCCAGTGCCAGCGCAGTTTCTCCCTGCGTTTCAATCAGCAGAAGATCGTCAATTGTGACACTGTCACCGTTTTCTGTGATCTCGCCAGGAACGGCTGAAACCGCTGCCAGATACGGGTCAGAGACGGCTTCAACCGGCCAGCGATACACGCCTTGCCCGCTCTTCTTGCCAAATCGCCCGCCCAACACCAGTTCCTGTTGCAGCAGCGACGGTAAGAAGCGGCGATCCTGCCAGAAGGCATTAAATACTGAACTGGTGACCGCAAAGTTAACGTCATGACCAATCATGTCCGTCAGCGCCAGCGGCCCCATTGGGAATCCTCCGCCTTCACGCAGCGCCGCATCAATCACTTCTGGTGATGCAACCTGTTCTTCCAGTGCACGCCAGGCTTCGGCGTAGAACGGACGCGCAATGCGGTTAACGATAAAGCCCGGCGTTGAACGGCAACGCACCGGCGTTTTACCCCACGCCGCGACACAGTTGCATAACGTTTCTGTCACCTCTGTCGACGTCGCCAGACCACTCACCACTTCCACCAGCTTCATCACCGGCGCCGGGTTAAAGAAGTGCAGCCCCGCCACGCGTTCCGGATAAGGAACATCTGCCGCAATGGCCGTAATTGAAATGGATGAGGTATTACTGGTGAGCAGCGTCTGCGGCGGGCAAATTTCCGCCAACTGGCTGAAAAGCGCTTTTTTCACATCCAACCGTTCTGAGGCCGCTTCAATCACCAGGTTAGCCGGTGCCAGCGAAGCGATATCGGCAATCGCATAGATTTTTTTCAGCGTTTTCTCGCACGATTCAGCGCTCAATTTGCCGCGCGAGACGCGGGAAGTCAGACGCTGGCGAATGCCATCGATGGCGCGTGTGAGCGCGTCCTGATTGATATCAAACAGCAGCACGTCGTGCCCCGCCGCCGCCGCCACTTCCGCGATACCCGCCCCCATCGTGCCGCTGCCAATGACAGCAACTGTTTTGATTTCATGGCTCATGGCTTATTTCCCGCTGAACTGTGGTGGACGTTTCGCCAGAAACGCGCTGACACCTTCGCGATAGTCATCGCTGCGTCCGGCCATACGCTGGAAATCACGTTCCATATCGAGTTGCTGATCCAGCGTGTGAGTTTCGGACGCCAACAGCGCTTGCTTGATCAGCCCTAAACCGTAGGTTGGCTGTGTGGCTAAATGGCGTGCCAGCGTCAGGCTGGTGTCTGCCAGTTCGGCGTCATCCACCATCTGCCAGATCATGCCCCACTGCTGTGCCTGCTCGGCGCTCATTTTGTCGCCTAACAGTGCCAGCCCCATTGCACGCGCACGTCCGGCAGTGCGCGGCAGTAACCAGGTTCCACCACAATCGGGAACCAGCCCCAGCTTGCTGAACGCCATCACGAAATTGGCCGAACGCGCGGCAATCACCATGTCGCAGCCCAGTGCCAGCGTTGCACCCGCACCTGCTGCCACACCGTTTACGGCCGCAATCACCGGTTTCGGCAGTTTTGCCAGGCGGCGCACCAGTGGGTTATAAAAACGTTCTACGGACATGCCCAGATCCGGTGCCGGGCCGTTAGGATCGACATTACGATCGTTCAGATCCTGCCCCGCGCAAAAACCGCGCCCCGCGCCGGTGATCAGCAAACAACGGATGGTCTCGTCGCGTTCCGCCTGCTTCAGGCACTCGGCAAGTTGCTGATGCATCACATCGTTAAAACTGTTGAGACGTTCCGGGCGATTAAGCGTAATGGTCATTACGCCCTGCTCAACATGACTCAAAATAAAAGCATCCACGGTTAACGTCCTTTAAATTCTGGTTGGCGTTTTTGCAGAAAAGCGTTGATGCCTTCCTGACGATCTTCGGTTGCGCTCAGTAACGTAAACAGCTGGCGCTCCTGTTGCAGACCCGCATGCAGCCCAACTTCCTGCGACTGCCGCAGCGCCTGTTTTGCCGCCTGTAGCGCCAGCGGTGAGTGACGGGCGATGGTTTTTGCCAGTTTCAGGGCGTATTCGAGGGTTAAACCTGCCGGGTAGACGTCGCTTACCAGCCCGGCCTGCTGCGCCTGATGAACGTCAATCGCTTCACCCGTCAGCACCATTCGGCTGGCAAGCGCCTTGCCGACGCAGCGAATTAAACGCTGGGTACCGCCTGCGCCCGGCATAATGCCGAGCGTGATTTCCGGTAAGCCGAAACGGGCGTTATCACCCGCAACCACCGTGTCACACAGCAGCACGAGTTCGCAGCCTGCGCCCAGCGCATAGCCATTGACGGCGGCAATCAGCGGTTTATTGAACGCATCGATACGCGCCCATAAACGCGGACGAATATCGTTGAGCGTGGCGGGCATATCGTTAGCCGCCATCTCGTTGAGATCTGCGCCAGCGGCGAAGAAACGGTCATTGCCAAAGATGACGCAGGCAGAAATTTCCGGATCGCGCGCGGCGTTTTCCAGTTCGCTGGCAATTTGTGCCAGCAAGGCATTGTTCAGGGCATTGCGCGCCTGCGGGCGATTCAGCGTCAGCAGCAACACACGTTCGTGACGGGCAACGATCAGTTCGCTCATGCCATCCCCTTCGCGTCGAAATCAACAACCACACCATCACCTTTCGGCAATGACTGACAACTCAGGACATAGCCCGCCGCCACTTCATCCGGCTCAAGGCTGTAATTGGTTGCCATCTCCACTTCCCCGCGCAGCACTTTGCATTTACAGGTAGCGCAGACACCGCCTTTACAGGCGTAGGGCAGATCCGCGCCCTGACGCAGTGCGGCATCAAGAATGCTTTCATCTTCGGCGTTCAGGGAGATCTGGCGGTCACGACCATCGTGGCGGATCGTCACGCGACGACCTTCGGCCTGAACGGTGGAGACGCGTTTAACAGTGCTGCCAGGTGTATTGAAGCGCTCCAGGTGAATCGCTTTCTCCGGCATGCCTAACGCGCGCAGCGCGATTTCCGCGTCATCCATCATCGCCGCCGGGCCACAGATAAACGCTTCATCAAGCTGGTCGAACTGCACCAGATTGCGGGCCAGCGCGTGCAGTTTTTCACTGTTGATATGGCCAGAAAGCAGTTCGCTCTCCACGGTTTCCTGGCTAAACAGATTGATCAGTTGCAGGCGTTGCGGGTATTTGTCTTTCAGGTCGGCCAGCGCCTGGCGGAACATCATGCTCTGGCTGCTACGGTTACCGTAGATCAGCGTGAACTGGCTATTGGCTTCGGTGGTAAGCGTGGCTTCGATAATCGCCAGCATTGGCGTGATGCCAGAACCGGCGGCAATCGCCAGATAGCGTGCGGTGCGCTCGGCCTGCGGTTGATAGCCGAAGTGGCCCTGCGGCACCATCACCTCAAACGCCATACCTTGCTTGATATCGCTCTGGGCGAAGCGGGAGAAACGCCCGCCTTCAATGGCTTTCACCGCAACGCTAATTTGCCCCGGCGTACCGGTACGGCAGATGGAGTAGCAACGACGCAGCTCTTCACCACCAATGCGGGTTTTCAGCGTCAGGTGCTGACCAGGACGGAAAGCGTAAGCCTCCCGTAACGTGTCGGGTACGGCAAAAGTAATGGTCACCGCATCGCGGGTTTCCGGTTCCACTTTTGCCACCGTAAGCGAATGAAACGTCGTCATGGCAACCTCAAATACATTTGAAATAGTCGAAGGGTTCGCGGCAGCTATCACAGCGGTAGAGTGCTTTGCAGGCTGTCGAACCAAATTCGCTAATGAGCGAGGTGTGCGTGCTGCCGCAGCGCGGGCAGACCACATCCTCAGGAACCGATGCATGGCAGGCATGAGCCTGCGGCGGGCTAATGCCATACTGGCGTAAGCGTTCACGGGCATCGGCGTTCATCCAGTCTGTGGTCCAGGCAGGGTCAAGTTGCAGCACGATATTGACCGGCGTGAAGCCATGTTCGGTCATCACGTCACGGATAGCCCCCAGCAGGTGCTCCGTGGCCGGGCAGCCGGAATAGGTCGGCGTAAAACCGATCTCCCAGCCGTCACCCTGCGGCGCGACGCTGCGCACCATGCCTAAATCGGTGATGGTGAGTACCGGGACTTCCGGGTCGGGGATCTCGCTCAACAGGCGCCAGATCTCATGCACTTTCGACGGTGCTATCGCGGCAATTCGTTGCACTATGACCTCCTGGTTACCACTGAAGCGCGGGGTAGATACGTTGCAGATATTGCATCTCCGCCAGCATCGTCCCCAGATGTTCGGTATGCAGACCTTGCTTGCCCCCGGTGCGGAAAGCCTCTTCTTCCGGCAGTTGCAGGCAGGCATCCGCAAGCGCGCTGCGCACGGTGGTCTGCCACTCGTCTTTCAGCTCGCGCACATCCACGGCGATACCCTGCTCAATCAGTTCCTGCTCAACGGCATCCACTTCAAAAAGTTCGCCAGTAAAGCGCCAGATGTTGTTCAGCGCCTGCTGCATTTTCTGCGCGGAATCCGCAGTGCCGTCGCCCATACGCACCAGCCAGCCGCGGCTGAATCGCAGGTGATAACGCACTTCTTTAAGAGACTTGGCAGCAATGGCAGCAATTTGCGCATCGCGGCTCTGCACCAGGCGGCTGTAAAGCGCAACTTGCCAGGCGTCCATCAGAAACTGACGGGCGATGGTGTCGGCAAAGTTGCCATTCGGTTGTTCCGCCAGTAGCAGATTACTGAACTGGCGTTCTTCGCGACCGTAAGCCAGTGTGTCTTCATCGCCGCTGCCGTAACACTCAGCGGCATAGCTCAGGAAGTTGCGGGCCTGACCGAGTAAATCGAGGCCGATGTTCGCCAGCGCCAGGTCAATTTCCAGCTCCGGCGCATGGCCGCACCAGGCGCCAAGACGCTGCGAGAGCACCAGGCCGTTGTCACCCAAACGTTGGGCATAAATCGCGACAGAATTTTGTGTCGTCATCACCAACCTCACATGTGCTCGATGCCATCAGGGATGGTGTAAAACGTCGGATGGCGATAGACCTTGCTTTCCGACGGGTCGAAAAATTCACCGCGTTCTTCCGGCTGCGAGGCGACGATTTCGCTCGCTTTCACTACCCAGATAGAACAGCCTTCGTTGCGACGGGTGTAGGCATCGCGCGCGTTTTCCAGTGCCATCGCGTCATCGGCGGCGTGAAGGCTGCCTACATGGCGGTGGGATAACCCCTGTTTGCTGCGAACAAAAACTTCATATAACGGCCAGTAAACATTGCTCATCGTGCTTCTCCTTATGCCGCGTTGCGGGTTTGTTGTTTTTGCGCATGCGCCAGCGCGGCTTCCCGCACCCACGCGCCCTCTTCCCAGGCTTTGCGTTTTGCGGCCAGGCGTTCGTGGTTACAGATGCCTCGGCCATGGATCACGTTGTTAAACTCATTCCAGTCAATTTCACCAAACCGGTAGTGGCCGGTTGCTTCATCAAAACGAAGGTCAGGATCAGGAATAGTCATCCCCAGCATTTCAACCTGCGGCACGGTGTTATCAACAAAGCGCTGACGCAGTTCGTCATTGGTAAACAGCTTGATGCGCCACTCCAGGCTCTGGGCACTGTTCGGTGAGTTATCGTCGTTCGGCCCGAACATCATCAGCGCCGGCCACCAGAAACGGTTGATCGCGTCCTGCAACATCTGGCGCTGAGATTCGCTCCCCTGTGCCAGCGCCATGCAGGCTTCATAGCCCTGACGCTGATGGAAGCTCTCTTCTTTACAGATTTTCACCATTGCGCGGGCATACGGGCCGTAAGAGGTACGGCACAGCGCTACCTGGTTGACGATTGCCGCGCCATCGACCAGCCAACCAATGACGCCGATATCGGCCCAGCTCAGAGTGGGATAGTTAAAGATGGAGGAGTACTTCATGCGTCCATCGAGCATCTTCTGGTAGATGTCTTCACGCGCACAGCCGAGGGTTTCCGCTGCGCTGTAGAGATAGAGGCCGTGCCCCGCTTCATCCTGCACCTTCGCCAGCAGAATGGCTTTACGACGCAGCGTCGGCGCGCGGGTGATCCAGTTACCTTCCGGCAACATGCCGACAATTTCAGAGTGGGCGTGCTGACCAATCTGGCGGATCAGCGTTTTACGGTAGGCGTCGGGCATCCAGTCCTGCGGTTCGATGGCCGTTTCCTGCGCGATGCGCTGGTTAAAGCGTTGTTCTTCTGTCACGTCATCACCTTTATGATTCTAAATTCACTCACTAACCTAATACATCTGAATCACTTTCTTTTTTAAAAGTTACACATTAGTTAAATAAAACCACAAATTTTGTTTGTGCATTATGTGACAACACTCGCAAAGCATTTCACAATAACTTTTATAAACATCAAGTTAACTTAGAGCACAAAATACGCAGCGATCACAATGTTAAAAAAACATTAAAAATCAGCTTGCGATTTATGATTCGCAATTTAACTATGTATAAGTAAATCACGTAACATTTGGAGATTAGCGATGCAGCAGTTAGCCAGCTTCTTATCCGGCGCATGGCAAACCGGCCAGGGGCGCGCCCGTACGATTCACCATGCCATCAGCGGCGAAGCACTGTGGGAAGTCACCAGCGAAGGGCTGGATATGGCGCAGGCCCGCCGTTATGCCATTGAGCAAGGCAGCAAAGCGCTCCAGGCGATGACCTTTATTGAACGTGCCGCCATGCTGAAGGCCGTGGCCAAACACCTGTTAGCGGAAAAAGAACATTTCTACGCGCTGTCAGCGCAAACCGGCGCGACGCGCGCAGACAGTTGGGTGGATATCGAAGGCGGGATCGGCACCCTCTTTACCTACGCAGGTCTCGGCAACCGGGAACTGCCGGACGACACGCTGTGGCCGGAAGATGAACTGATACCTCTTTCGAAAGCGGGCGGATTTGCCGCACGCCATGTGCTGACCTCAAAATCAGGCGTAGCCGTTCACATCAACGCCTTTAACTTCCCCTGCTGGGGCATGCTGGAAAAACTGGCCCCGACCTGGCTTGCCGGGATGGCGGCGATCATCAAACCGGCCACCGCCAGCGCACAGCTCACCCAGGCGATGGTGAAATCGATTATCGACAGTGGCCTGGTGCCTGACGGCGCGTTAAGCGTCATCTGCGGTGGCGCGGGCGACCTGCTCGAAAAGCTCGACAGCCAGGACGTGGTCACCTTCACCGGTTCCGCAGCCACCGGACAACAGCTGCGCGTGCATCCCAACATCGTGGCGAAGTCGATTCCATTCACCATGGAAGCCGACTCTCTGAACTGCTGCGTGCTGGGCGACGATGTCACACCAGAGCAGCCGGAATTTGCTCTGTTCATTCGCGAGATTGTTCGCGAGATGACGGCCAAAGCGGGGCAAAAATGTACCGCGATTCGCCGTATCATCGTGCCGCAGAATCAACTCAATGCCGTCAGTGACGCCCTGATTGCGCGTTTGGGGAAAATCGTTGTCGGCGACCCGGCGCAGGAAGGCGTGAAGATGGGCGCGCTGGTCAATATTGACCAGCGTCAGGATGTGCAGGAGAAAGTGGACTTGCTGGTGGCAGCGGGATGTCAGATTCTGCTGGGTGGTAAAGCGGACGACAAAGCCGCTGGCGCATTCTTCCCACCGACCTTGTTGCTCTGCCCGCAGCCAGATGAAATCAGCGCAGTCCATTCGGTTGAGGCCTTTGGCCCGGTTGCGACGCTGATGCCGTATCAGAACCGTGACCACGCGCTGGCGCTGGCACGGGCGGGTGAAGGTAGCCTGGCAGGCACGCTGGTGACCGCCGACGACGCATTAGCGCGCGAGTTTATTCTCGGCGCGGCACGCGCGCACGGGCGTATTCAGGTACTCAACGAAGAGTCCTCAAAAGAATCGACCGGCCACGGCTCCCCCCTGCCGCAACTGGTACACGGTGGCCCGGGGCGCGCGGGCGGTGGCGAAGAACTGGGCGGCTTACGCTCGGTAAAACACTACATGCAGCGTACCGCTATTCAGGGTAGCCCGACCATGCTCGCCGCCATTGGCAAACAGTGGGTACGCGGCGCGGCAGTCACGGAAGATCGGGTGCATCCGTTCCGCAAATACTTCGAAGAGATCCAGCCCGGCGACAGCCTGCTGACCCATCGTCGCACGGTCACTGAAGCGGACGTGGTGAATTTCGCCTGTCTGAGCGGCGACCACTTCTACGCCCACATGGACAAACTCGCCGCCGCCGAATCGCTGTTTGGCGAGCGCGTAGCCCACGGTTACTTCCTGATTTCGGCAGCGGCCGGATTGTTTGTTGATCCCGGCGTCGGGCCGGTTATCGCCAACTATGGCATGGAAAATCTGCGCTTTATCGAACCGGTCAAACCGGGTGACACCATCCAGGTGCGTCTGACCTGTAAGCGTAAAACCATCAAGCGACAGAAAACGGCGGAAGAGACACCTAGCGGTGTGGTGGAATGGTCGGTTGAGATTTACAACCAGCACCAGCAGGCGGTAGCGCTCTATTCGATCCTGACGCTGGTCGCGCGGCAGAGCGGGGATTTCTAAGGCGCCCCCTCACCCTAACCCTCTCCCACAGGGAGAGGGCCGGGGTGAGGGAGAGCCCCCACAACCATGCCTCTCCGGAGGCATTTTTTATATCTGGCAAAACTGCCAAACAACCTGGCAGGAGCAGGCAAACCACTTCACAGCAAGGCTGTTAGGGTGAAAGCGTTAAAAACCGCCCGCAGAGAGCGGTAGCGAGCGAGAAACACAACAACAAGACGAGGTTTAAAATGGGAAGCTCCGCTATTTTTTCTCCCCGCAAGACGGCACTGGCTCTGGCCGTAGCCCTGTTTTGCGCCTGGCAATCACCGGTTTTCGCCCACGGCGGCGAAGCCCACATGGTGCCGATGGATAAAACACTGGCCGATTTTGGCGCTGATGTGCAATGGGATGACTACGCACAAGTTTTCACGCTGATTAAAGACGGCGCGTACGTTAAAGTGAAACCGGGCGCTAAAACCGCGATCGTCAACGGCCAGACGCTGAATCTGCAGGTGCCGGTAGTGATGAAAGACAACAAAGCCTGGGTTTCTGATACCTTCATTAATGACGTATTCCAGTCTGGTCTGGATCAAACCTTCCAGGTAGAAAAAGCTCCTCACCCCCTCAACGCGCTGAGCGCGGATGAAATCAAGCAAGCCGTTGAGATCGTCAAAGCATCGCCAGATTTTAAACCGAATACCCGTTTTACCGAGATCTCACTGCGCTCGCCTGAGAAAGCCGCCGTGTGGGCCTTTGCACTGGAAGGCAAAGCCGTGACAGAACCGCGTAAAGCGGATGTCATTATGCTGGATGGCAAACACATCATCGAAGGCGTGGTTGATCTGCAAAATAAAAAGATCCTCTCCTGGCAGGCCATCAAAGACGCGCACGGCATGGTGCTGATTGATGACTTTGCCAGCGTGCAAAACATCATTAACGCCAGCACAGAATATGCTGAAGCACTGAAAAAACGCGGCATCAATGATCCTAAAAAAGCCATTACCACTCCGCTCACCGTGGGCTACTTTGACGGCAAAGACGGCCTTAAACAGGATGGACGCCTGCTGAAAGTGATCAGTTATCTGGATGTCGGCGACGGCAACTACTGGGCGCACCCGATTGAGAACCTGGTTGCGGTAGTTGACCTGGAACAGAAGAAGATTGTGAAGCTGGAAGAAGGCCCTGTGATCCCGGTGCCGATGGCCGCGCGCGCCTATGATGGACGTGACCGCGTTGCCCCGGCGGTGAAACCGCTGGATATCATTGAACCAGAAGGTAAAAACTACACCATCACTGGCGATATGATTCACTGGCGCAACTGGGATTTCCATCTGAGCATGAACTCTCGCGTCGGGCCGATGATCTCCACCGTCACCTTTAACGACAACGGCACCAAACGCAAAGTGATGTACGAAGGATCGCTTGGCGGGATGATTGTGCCTTACGGCGATCCGGATATCGGCTGGTACTTCAAAGCGTACCTGGATTCCGGTGACTACGGTATGGGTACCCTCACCTCGCCTATCGCGCGCGGCAAAGATGCGCCATCTAACGCCGTATTGCTGAACGAGACCATTGCCGACTACACTGGCACCCCCACCGAGATCCCCCGCGCAATTGCTATTTTCGAACGCTATGCCGGGCCGGAGTATAAGCACCAGGAGATGGGACAGCCGAACGTCAGCACCCAGCGTCGTGAGCTGGTTGTGCGCTGGATAAGTACCGTAGGCAACTATGACTACATTTTCGACTGGATCTTCCACGAAAATGGCACCATCGGTATCGATGCAGGTGCCACCGGTATTGAAGCAGTGAAAGGCGTGAAGGCCAAAACTATGCACGACCCAAGCGCGAAAGACGATACCCGTTACGGCACGCTGATCGACCATAATATTGTCGGTACCACGCATCAGCACATCTACAACTTCCGTCTCGACCTCGACGTTGACGGTGAGAACAACAGCCTGGTGGCAATGGATCCGGTAGTGAAACCAAATACCGCAGGCGGCCCGCGCACCAGTACCATGCAGATTAATGAGTACGGCATCAGTAATGAGAAGGACGCCGCGCAGAAATTTGACCCGGGTACTATTCGCCTGTTGAGCAATCCAAATAAAGAAAACCGCATGGGTAACCCGGTTTCCTATCAGATAATCCCGTACGCAGGCGGCACGCACCCGGTTGCCAAAGGCGCACAGTTCTCTCCAGACGAGTGGATTTATCATCGCCTGAGCTTTATGGATAAACAGCTGTGGGTGACGCGCTATCATCCAGACGAGCGCTTCCCGGAAGGGAAATACCCGAACCGTTCAACGCACGATACCGGGCTCGGTCAGTACACCAAAGACAATGAGTCGCTGGACAACACCGATACGGTCGTGTGGATGACGACCGGCACCACGCACGTCGCGCGCGCCGAAGAGTGGCCGATCATGCCAACGGAATGGGTGCATACGCTGCTGAAACCGTGGAACTTCTTTGATGAAACGCCCACGCTGGGGGCGAAGAAAGAGAAGTGATGGAGTGAGTTGCAGGAACGGCGCTTTGCGCCGTTTCTGATTGTTGACGCTGTGCGCTTTGTTGATGCCGGATGCGGCGTAAACGCCTTATCCGGCCTACATAATATTGCAGAAAACCCGTAGGCCGGATAAGCGTAGCGCATCCGGCACACTTTGCTCGCCAATGCCCGGAGCAAACACCTCCGGGCACAACATCAATTATTAATACCGCACACACACCGATTTCGTTTCACACCAGCCATCCAGCCAGTCCGGCCCGAAGTCGCGTCCGGTGCCCGACTGCTTCATCCCGCCAAACGGCAGGTTGGCATCGATTAAGGTGTGGCTGTTGACCCATACTGTGCCAGCTTCTAAGCGATCGCCATATTCCAGCGCCTGCGACAAATTCTGCGTCCAGACGCTGGCGGTCAGGCCATATTCGGTGTCATTCGCCAGGCGCAACGCTTCTTCGCCATCGGCGACGCGCACCAGGTTTACCACCGGGCCAAAGACTTCTTCACGGGTTAAACGCAGCTTCGCATCCGGGTTAACCACCAGCGTCGGCGCAACATAGTAACCGTCGCCCGCCGGGCCGTTTGCACCACGAATCAGCTCGGCATTATGCGCCTGAGCATCATCAAGGAATGAGAGCACTTTATCGCAATGCTGACGCGAGACCAGCGGGTTGATGTGCGCCGAGGGTGACATGCCCGGCCCCACCTGCAACGACTTCACCGCCTGCTCAAAACCGCTGACCAGCGTGTCGAACAGCGGCGCTTCGATATAAATGCGCGAACTGGCGGCACACACCTGGCCCTGGTTGAGGAAACTCCCGGTCATCAGGCCTTCAATCACCCACTCCGGGTTGGCATCTTTCAGCACAATCGCCGGGTTTTTACCGCCCAGCTCCAGCGTCACGCGGGTCAGACGATCGGCAGCGGTACGCGCGATCTGCTTGCCCGTTGCGGTCGAGCCGGTAAAGCTCACTTTCGCCACATGGGGATGTGACGTCAGCGCCGCGCCACACACTGCACCAGACCCCGTCACCACGTTAAATACACCTTCCGGGATACCCGCTTCCACTGCCAGCTCAGCCACGCGCAGCATGGTGAGCGGCGTAGTTTCCGACGGTTTGATCACGATAGAACAGCCCGCCGCCAGCGCGGGCATCACCTTCCACATACCGATCATCAGCGGGAAGTTCCACGGCACGACACCCGCAACCACCCCCACCGGCTCTTTACGCGTCCACGCCTGATAGCGTGCGCCCTGCGGCAACGGAATGGAGAGATCCAGTGTTTTACCGGCAATCTTCGTCGTCAGGCCTGCGGTATAGCGCATCCAGTTGAGCGTACAGCCCACTTCAAACGCGCGGGAAATGGCGATAGATTTGCCCTGCTCCAGCGTCTCCAGTTGTGCCAACTCTTCGCTATGCTGCTCAACCAGGTCGGCAAAGCGCAGCAGAATGCGTTCACGCTCGGCAGGTAAGCGCCCCGCCCATACGCGCGACACAAACGCTTTCCACGCCGACATCACCGCGAGGTCAACATCCGCCTCGCTGGCATCGGCAGTCGAGGAAATGGCCTGCCCGGTCGCCGGGTTAAAAATCGTCAGCCGTTTATCGCTCTGTGACGGCACCTGCTGGCCATCGATCCATAGACCGTGCTGGCGGTCGAGAAATTGTTGTACGTTATTAAGTACCGCTACGTTTGCCTCTGACATAGATTTTCCTTATTACTTACCCATCGTGATTTCAGTCTACTCACTCTGTGACAATGGCGCTTTTATCCCCGTGACATTCGCTTTGTCTGCTGTGACAGGCTCCGCAAATAGCGACAATAGTCGACTCTCCCTCTATAACTTGTGAGACTTCTTTCCTATAGTCAGCGTCATTAGCTTCGTTTAGCGCAACATAAATGCAACACTGATAAAACATTTAACAGAGCGATAAAGAGCCATGACCCCCGTTGTAAATCGTGAATTTGAGCAGTGGCTGAACCAGATTAATCAGGTATGCGGCAATTTTGCCGGGAATCCGTTGGCGGACAATTTTGTCGGCAAACTGGAAACCAGCTATGCCAAAGGGTTGAAACTCAGCACCGTCACCACCCGTGGCGCATCGCTTTTTCGCACCTCGCAGGAAATTAAAGGAGGTGATGACGCCTGGTTTTATACGGTGTTTCAGTTGAGTGGCCAGGCCATGATGGAGCAGGACGCGCGTCAGGTGGTGATTGGCGCGGGCGATATCTCTCTGATTGACGCCTCTCGCCCGTGCTCGCTGTACTGGGAACAGGATTCGCGACAAATTTCACTTCTGCTGCCGCGCCCTCTGCTGGAGCAGCATTTTCCACATCAGAAGATCGGCTGCGCCGAGCGCTTGCCCTCAAACCTGCCAATGGTGCAGTTGAGCCACAGCCTGTTGCAGGAGAGCATGAACAACACGGCGATGTCGGAGAGTGAAAGCGAAGCCGCATTACAGGCGATGGTATGCCTGCTGCGCCCGGTGCTGCATCAGCGTGAATCCACTCCGCCTCGCCGCGAGCGCCAGTTTCAAAAGGTCGTCACGCTGATTGACGATAATATTCGTGAAGAGACGTTGCGCCCGGAATGGATCGCTGGTGAGACGGGAATGTCGGTGCGCAGTCTGTACCGCATGTTTGCTGATAAGGGGCTGGTCGTCGCGCAGTATATTCGCAACCGTCGCCTCGATTTTTGCGCCGAGGCGATTCGTCACGCTGGGGAAGATGAAAAACTGGCCGGAATTGGTTTTAACTGGGGTTTCACCGACCAGAGCCATTTTTCAACGGCCTTTAAGCAGCGTTTTGGCCTAACCCCAGGGGAATACCGCCGTAAGAGCCGTTGATTACTTACGCATCCACTTGCCGTTCAGCCCCTGCACATACTCACCGGGCTGCGCTTTGGCGATCAACTTTTTGCCCGCCAGTTTTGCCACTTCATCGACCGGAATATTGTTGGTTTCCGCCAGTTGCTGATAACTCTGGCTTCTCGCCTGATTGATGTTTTGCACCAGGGTGAGCGTCTCTTTATCCTGCTTTAAGGCCGCGATATAACCGCTTTGCGTCTCACCGACGCGCCCCTGTTGGCGGGCTTCATTCAGGGTCAGCGCCATCGCTTGTACGCTGAAAAGCCCCAGCGCCAGCAGTGCCCATATGCGTTTTTTCATCATCCTGACCTCAGAACAAATCGCTGCGTGATTTCAGTAGGTTTTCCACGTCTTTATCGACTTTAATGTGGATCTCATGCTCGATTTTCACATTCATATTGATGGTTATCGGCTCTTTTGGCGCGGCCACTTCAATGCGTGGCGTGCAGCCCGACAGCAGCGTGGTTGCCAGCAAACTCAGCATGGCGATGGTGATTTTCATTATTGCTCCTTACATTCCTTGCCGCCGTCACACCGCGATACCGGAAGCGTCGCGTGTTGCTCAAGCCATGACTGAAGATTGTCGCCAAAGCGCAGGCTTCGCCACAAATCAAAAACGTTTTCCTGATGCGTGTAATTTAAATGCACCGTGTTACTTTTGCCATCGACACGACTGGTGCCACTGATTCTCGCATCCAGGGTCAGCATCCCGAGGTTATCTAAATTGATTTTCGTCCACGAGCGGGAAATTTCCATATAGCGCAGCCAGTTAATGGCCGCGCCTGCAGCGATATTATCCTCGACAATCGCATCCGCCATGTCTTTAT
Organism: Pseudocitrobacter faecalis; assembly: GCA_003315335.1. Taxonomy (GTDB): domain Bacteria; phylum Pseudomonadota; class Gammaproteobacteria; order Enterobacterales; family Enterobacteriaceae; genus Pseudocitrobacter; species Pseudocitrobacter faecalis. The sequence goes on along the minus strand of QNRL01000001.1, from coordinate 58,204 downwards.
CGACACGCAGCGTCATCGGGCCGGGATTATTCAGCCAGCCGTCTTTGATTATCCATTTGTCGTTATTTAGCCACAACGGTAGCGCGCCGTTCACCGCGCCAGACATGGCGAACTGTTTGGTGTTCACCGCGCTAACAAGCTCGCTGGTCGAGATATTTTGCAGGCGCAGCAGCGCCGGATCATGCTGCGGCATGCGAAGCTGTTGCATGGTGAGCTTGCCGCCCAGAATATCGACGCTGACGTTGCTTAACTGTAGCGGCGACGCTTCGCTATAAGGCCAGGTGCCCTGTAAATCAGCGGTGACGTTTTTCGCCGTCACCTGGTTGACGATTTCGGCGATACGCAGTGAGACGGGGTGACGCGTGCCTAAATCCCAGACGCCCTCTTTAAAGCGGAACGGCAGCACAAAATCAACGCCGTTCACCTGGTTATCCGGCATCCAGGCGCTACCGCCCTTCAGCACGCCGTGTCCGCCCGCTTCAAAACCTTGCCCGGCGGCGGCGGAAAACGCCACCTGCGCATAAAGCTCGCCATCGCGCAGCGCCATTTTGAGATCAGGCGGAACGAGCGGCTGGAAGACAGTTAACGACTGCTTCGGCCACCACGCCTGACCGCGCAGACGTTCGCCATCCCAGCGGCCACTGAGCTGTATCGGGCCAATCGCCTGCGCGCGCAGATTACCCTTGAACAGGAAAAATGTCGGGTCGCGCCCGTCAACGCTGAATTTGAACGTTGATGGCGGCAGAACGCTGCCCCCGGTAAAGGTGGTTTCTGCTGCATCCAGTGAAAGCGCGCCTTTAAAGGAAGGGTGCCGTTCATCACGCTCCCAGTGGATGGGCTCCTCCAGCACCAGACGCGGCTTCGCCATCGTCATGGTGCCGTACTGCAGTTTATCGAACCCGGTGGAGAGCGTATTGAGCACGATTGCGCTATCGCGCCACATGCCGGTGCCCTTAACGTCCCAGCGCGCCTGCATGGGCGTAAAGTGTCCATCGCCCCAGTAGCGCCACGCCCAGGTGCCTTTATCCGGCAAAAAGTTGTCGGCTTTACCGTCGAGATGCAGAACAAAATCCCCTGCCGCGTCTTCGTGGGCTTTTAAAATCGCCTGTAAGCGGCCATCCACCCCCTGTCGCGCAACTTTGACCCCCGCCAGCGGCCAGCGAATGTCGTCGATGTTCAGAGAGTCAATAATTCGGCCCCGCGAGCGCAGCAGCGCGCCGGGCAGGAAGGTCAGTGTTGGGTCGGTGAGCATACCTTTCAGATGCGCAGGCAGCACCGCATAAAGAATTAAATCACCCTGCTTGGCTTCGCCCGTTAGCTGCAACGGCATATCGCTATTGTCCATGCTGAGTTTGCCAGGGCCAATGGTCAGCACGGCGTTGCCCTTACCCGCATCGCCTGAAGTCAGTATGTTCAGGCGGCCGGCGATTTGCATCTGCTCCAGCCCTTTCTGCCAGTCATCAATTTTCAGACCCACGCGCCCGCTAAGCGGAATGCCCTCCTGAAACGGCCAGCTCCAGCGGCCATCGCTCAGTGTGAGTTGCTGCTCGGTGAGCGTCCATGGAAGATCAAGCAACGGATCCGGTTCGCCGCGCGCCATCGCCAGTAACTGGCCCTGATTACCGTTCCAGTCCAGTTCTGCATCCACCAGCGGGGAGACCTGTGGCAACTGGAACGTCGATTCAACATGTCCCTGCACCGGTAAACCGTCCGGTACCAGCGGCATGGTAAATTTCCCCACCAGTTTCAGCGGCGGTTCATTGTCCATCACCTGCGCTTCAAACTGGCTGACAGTCAAGGCTTGCCCTTCAAGGCGTGCACTGAGCTTCGCGTCCGGCCCGTCATAATGAATTTCCTGACGCTGCGGCGTCAGAGAAAGCGCAAGCTTGCCCTGCCATTTTTCCCATGGAGCCAGGCGCAGATTATCAATGGTAAGCCAGGTGTTCGGCAGCATTGACTGCCACTCGGCAAGCGTACGCGGCGCGCCGGGTACGGCATCTGTCTGCGGCAGTTTGCTAAAGCAGGCGGAATCGATATTGACGCTACCGGCATGCAACTGCCAGCGGCTGGGATGCGAAAGAGAAACGTTCTCCAGACGCGCCAGTGTGCAATCACTGGCAAAATATCTCAGGTCAGGGATCTGGAGCCCGCTGCGGGTAATTTTGGGGCTTTGCTCAAAAGCGATACGGGTTCCGGTCGGTAGCCAGATCCCGACAAGCGTTGGCACCCAGTAACCCAGCGTCATCGCCAGGGTTAACGGCAGCAGAATAATAAGCAGAAGAAGCGCTAAAGCGGCTTTGTATTTACCCTTCATGGGTTAATTAATATCCAGATTTATCAAGCGTAAAAGCCGTGTATGGCCAATATTGTGTCATGCCAGACCTGATAGATAAAGCTTACGTGCATTAATAGCGTAGCCTGCGCTGGCGAAACGGGAGCATTTAAGTTGAAACTTACCGCGTGAGCCACATATAGAGAGAAGCGTTTTTATCAAATGCAAACCGAATCAGAACCGGAGATTATTATCTGATACGGAAAAGAATAAAGGTCTTATACTGACCTTCAGGATCGTCTCTATCAGACTGGTTATCAACTATTTTTTATAAATTGTAAGATAATTTTAGCCATGCTAATCTGGCTCAAAAATCACCGGAGAAAAGTCTTATGAAAATCGCCGTATATAGCACAAAGCAGTACGACAAAAAGTACCTGCAAAATGTGAATGAGGCTTATGGCTTTGAGCTTGAATTTTTCGACTTTCTGTTAACGGAAAAAACCGCCAAAACGGCCCACGGCTGCGAAGCAGTGTGTATTTTCGTCAATGATGACGGCAGCCGCCCGGTGCTGGAAGAGTTGAAGAAAAATGGCGTCAAGTACATCGCCCTGCGCTGTGCGGGCTTTAACAACGTCGATCTCGATGCGGCTAAAGAGCTTGGCCTGCGCGTGGTGCGCGTTCCGGCCTATTCACCGGAAGCGGTAGCTGAACACGCCATCGGCATGATGATGACGCTGAACCGCCGTATTCACCGCGCGTATCAACGTACCCGTGACGCCAACTTCTCGCTGGAAGGATTAACCGGATTCACCATGTACGGTAAAACCGCTGGGGTGATTGGTACCGGGAAAATCGGTATTGCGGCACTGCGCATTCTTAAAGGTTTCGGCATGCGTCTGCTGGCGTTCGACCCGTATCCGAGCGCTGCTGCACTGGAACTGGGCGTTGAATATGTCGACCTGGCGACGCTGTTTTCTCAATCGGACGTTATCTCCCTGCACTGCCCACTGACGCCAGAAAACTATCATCTTCTGAACGCCGATGCGTTTGCGCAGATGAAAGACGGCGTGATGATCGTCAACACCAGTCGTGGTGCGCTGATTGATTCTCAGGCTGCGATTGATGCGCTGAAAAACCAGAAAATTGGCTCGCTGGGGATGGACGTGTACGAAAACGAACGCGATCTGTTCTTCGAAGATAAGTCTAACGACGTGATTCAGGATGACGTGTTCCGTCGCTTGTCTGCCTGCCATAACGTGCTGTTTACCGGCCACCAGGCTTTCCTGACCGCCGAAGCACTGACCAGCATTTCTGAAACCACGCTGGAAAACCTGCGCCAGATCGACAAAGGCACAGATTGCCCGAACGCCCTGGCGTAAGTGCGCACGGTTTGCCGGGTAGCGTTTGCCCGGCAAACGAAGAGAACGCTTGTAGGCCGGATAAGGCACCGCCGTATCTGGCAGCCTTGTACAAGGCCAGATGCGCTACGCTTGTCGGGCCTACGTAAGAGCAGACGGCAATTCAACACGCCAGCCACTGCACTTCGCAGTCGCTTGTTCCGCAAAAAAGCAGACTTCGCTCCGGCATCTGTAGCCATCCCGCAGGAAACACCACATCACGTAAGTCGTCGCGCTTGCTCTCCCCCGGCAGGAAATCATCCCGACAGGCAATGATCTCGATTGGCGAACTTTCCCCATTGCGATAATCAAAGATAAACCTGGCCGCGTAGTAGTGGCGGTTCAGTTCCGAATCAAAATGCGCTACGTGCGCCAGCGCCTCTACTCGCCCATCTGGCAGTAACCGGGCGCTGTTCACTCCGCACCAGTCCAGACTCTCGACATGGTGCAGCAATGTGGCTTTCGTGATTGACGCCTCATTGAGATCGTTGAGTGACGCCACGATCGTCCAGCCAATCGTCCCGCGGCCGCCGATCGCCCCCTGAGGCCGGGTGAACACCAGTACACGTCCGTCGGGTAACGAGAGAAGCCGGATATCTTTCATTCCCCATGGCCCCGTTGCTATCAGATGCATTTGGGAGATTGACGGCCCGGCCCAGAACTGCGTTCGCCAGCGTACAGGCTGGTGAGATGTATCAAATTCCACTTCCACTCCGCCCATTACGCGCTGGTTGTCTACCCAGGCTACAAAGGGATCCTGAAGCGCAAAGCGTGGCGCATCCTCCAGCAATGATGCATCGTTATGACCATCCCACGTGAAGAAACAGACCCGCGACATTTCGCTCGTGCGCGCTTCCACACGTGCGGCAATCATCCACCGATCCGCGTCGCAAAACGGCACGGAGGGATTATAGACATCCATGCCTTTCACACCATGAAAGCGAATTTTTCCACATTTTCGCGGCGTCCGTTGCGCGAGATAGCGCTGATAGAGGCAACTGACGCGGGCAACCATTACGCCAGCCTCAGATGACGCCACAATGCATCCAGCGGCCAGGTCGCCAGCGCGGTGCACTCATCCGCTGCGCCATACCACACGTGCAACACATCGTCACGAATCAGCGCCCCGCAGGTGAACACCACATTGCCAAAAAAGCCTTCCAGTTCGTACGGCGCGGCGGGCTCCAGCAAGGGCACCGGTGATTTCGCCAGAATTTTGGTGGGATCGTTTAGATCGAGCAGCAGCGCACCGAGGCAGTAGCGCTGGTCTGCATCTACACCGTGATAAATTTCCAGCCAGCCGCGTTCGGTTTTTATAAGCGGCGCGCCGCCACCGGATTTGCGCGCATCCCACTCATCACCGGAGCGCCCAAGCAGGTGGCGATGATTGCCCCAGTGCAGCATATCCGGGGATTCGCAGATCCAGATTTCCGGGTGACCAAAGTGACACGGTGCCGGGCGGGTCAACGCCATATAACGACCGTTCACTTTTTCCGGGAAGAAACAGACGTCGCGGTTATCCGGGCACAGGATCAGCCCTTTCTTCTCAACGGTGACAAAATCGCGCGTTGTCGCCAGCGCGGTAGAAATGCCAAGCGATGAAACCGCAGAATAATTAATATACCAGGTGCCTTCGATTTCAGTGATACGCGCATCCTCGCAGCCAAATTCTTCATACTGCGTGTTGGCGATAATAAAAGGATGATCGTCAATGGTGAAATGCACGCCATCATGGCTACGCGCCAGACGCAAATGCGACATAGACGTCAGCCAAACCTGCGCCCTGTCGCTTTTCAGCACAATGGTTCGTGGGTCGCTGAAGTCATAACGCTCGTCGCGTCTGTCAAATGCGGTGGTCGATTCCACCCAGCCCGCGTCTGTTTTTTCCAGCAACGGAACGACTATCAGATTAGGATCCTGGCTAATCACGCTTTCCGCAACGCGTAACAGCAGAATGATTTCATCGCCAAATTCGGTCACGCCGGTATTGAACACACATTCTACCTTTCTGCCCGGCTGCGAGGGCACGATATTGGCCGGGGTAATCAGCGGGTTATTACTGTGCCTGTTCATAAACTCTCCTTTTAATTAAACAGTGATTCTTCCCAATTTCGGGGGCGTCATCGCCATACAGGACATCGGCGGCAACGGAATGCCAGGGGTTAAGGACTGGCTCACCAAAATTAATGGCGACCCATACCTGTTCGCTGGCGCTGCGGCGTGTAAACCAGATACACGCATTGGTCAGCGCGAGCGGCCCCTGCTGACCGTGGATTAACGCCTCCGTTTGGCGGCGAAGGGTGATGAGGTGCTGATAGCGGTGCCAAAGTGATGCCTCGTCCATTTGCTGAGACCGGGCATTCAGCAGCGCGATATCGCCGTTGACGGGCATCCACGGCGCAACCGTTGAGAAACCGCCAAATGGCGCATCCCGCCAGGGAATGGGTGCACGTGATCCGTCACGGGAGTGCTCAAGCGCCAGCGTTAACGCCGTTTCGGGGGATTTTCCCGTGTCCAGCGCAGTCTGATAATGGGTGATCCCCTGGATATCAAACAATTGATCGGCGCGTTGCGCACGATAATCCGTAAGCCCAAGCTCCTCCCCCTGGAAAATAAAGGGCACGCCGCTAACGGTCAGTTGAAGCGCCAGTACGGCCAGTGCCCGCGCGGTATCGCGCTCGTTTTCACCAAAGCGACTGATCATGCGTGACATATCATGGCTGGAGAAAAAGAGCGTGGGCAGGCCGGATTGCTGCTCTAGTGTGGACTTCAGCGCCGCATAGAGATTGGCGACATTGAAGGTTTTCTGGCTGCCGATGTTGAAGTTAAACACCACGTCCATAAGCGTCGGGCGTTGATAACGCTTCAGTACGGTCAGGTCGTCGCTGCCAATCTCACCAATCAGGAAAAATTCCCCCTGCTGGCGAATATAACCACAAAGCCGTTCAAGGATGGCGATAATGCCGGGTTGGTTGATGTCGAATGCATGTTTCTGTTCACCCTTTTCTTGCGGGTTATCAGCCAGCACACCGTCGGTGGTCAGGAAGTTAATCACGTCGAAGCGAAAACCATCGACGCCCTGCGCTATCCAGTAATCAATAACCCGGTGAATCTCCTTCTCAACCTGCGGATTCGCCCAATTCAGGTCAACCTGCTGCGGGGCGAATTTATGGTAATAGTACTGGCCGGTATCGGGCTCAGCAGTCCACGCGCTTCCCGAGAAAAACGACTGCCAGTTATTAGGCTGGTCGCGAAAAATAAAGTAATCGCGATAGCGGCTCGCCGGGTTATTCCATGCATCCTTAAACCACGGATGTTCAGACGAAACGTGGTTCACCACCAGGTCAATAATGACGCGAATTCCCCGCGCATGGCAGTCAGCCACCAACTGGCGAAAATCGTCCATATTGCCAAAACGTTCATCGACCGCGCAGTAGTCGCTGATATCGTAGCCGTTATCCACCAGCGGTGATGGATAGAACGGCGTAATCCACACCGCACCTATGCCTAGCGACTGGAGATAATCAAGTTTTGAGATAAGGCCGGGGAAATCTCCCAGGCCATCGCCATTACCGTCACAGAAGGACGGCAAATAGATTTGATAGCAGGTGGCAGCCTGCCACCAGGGTTTACTTTCCATAGCTTCTGCCCTATTTCAGTGACAACGACATTCCTTCGAGGAAGTATTTGCGAAACACAATAAACAGAATGACGACAGGCAACATTTGCACGACCGACCCCGCGAGCACCGGGCCGAGGTAAACACCATACGATTTACTGAATGTTGCCAGCAGCACGGAGAACGGCATTTTGTCCACTTCGCGCATCACGATAAGTGGCCACAGGAAGTTGTCCCACGAGCTGGAAAAAGTGAACAACGCCACGATCGCCAGAATGGATTTGTTCAGCGGCATCATGACGTGACGCAGGATCCCCCACAGGCTGGCGTGGTCGAGGCGTGCGGCATAGAGATAATCGTTCGGCGTCCCTTTAAAGCTTTGCGACACCATGAAAATCCCCCACGCGCTCATGGCGTAAGGCAGGATCATCGCGCTATAGCTGTTGATAAGGCCCAGTTCCCGCATCAGCACAAACTGCGGGATGATGAACATAAAGACCGGGAACACCATCTGGACAATCAACAGGTTACGGAACGCATTTTTGCCACGAAACTCGGTTTTCGCCACCGCATAGCCCACCAGCATGGAGGTGATTGTCACGCAGGCGGTAATGGTTATTGAGACGAACAGCGAGTTGCATAACGTGCGTAAGAACGGCTTATCCGCACGATTGCTGTTATCAAACAGAAAGGTGTAATTTTCCAGCGTTAAATGGCCGGAGAACAGCCCGGTGGTATAGATTTCCGCCGTCGGTTTCAGCGACGAAATGACCATCCAGACAAATGGATAGAGCCAGGTAAGCGCCAGCAGAAACATCACGGCGTGGATTACAAGACTCAAAGGCGTGAGCTTTTTCATTCACACGATCTCAATATTTTTTTCGTACAGTTTGCGGAAGATCCATATCGCCAGGAAGCTGCACGCCGCCACGATAATCGACATGGTCGCCGCCCAGGTGGGCTTCATCTTCTGGAACGCCACTTCGTACATCACTACCATCGGGCTGGTGGTGCTGTTAAGCGGCCCGCCACCGGTAATCAGGTAGGGTTCGGTAAAAATGGCGAAGGCGACGGTCATGGCGAGCACCACGACCATCACGATTTGCGCATTCATCATCGGTAACGTAATTGCCCAACTCTGTTTGAATTTTCCGGTTTTATCTAACAGTGCCGCACTGTAAATATCTTTTGAAATTGCCAGCATGCCGGAATAAAGAATAAGCCCGTAGTAGCCGACAAATTTCCAGGTCACGATCAGCGCAATAGATAACATCGCGCAATCCGGGTTGGTAAACCACGGAACCGAGACGCCCGCCCATTCACGTAAAAATTGATTTACCGGGCCGTATTCACTAAACAATTTAGAAAAGACGATGGAGTAAGCCACACCCGATGAGATATTTGCCAACAAAAAGCTCAGGGCAATAAATGATTTGCCATATTTAATTCTCTTCAACCCCGCGGCGAAAAGCATGGAAGAGATAAATACAATCGGCAGATACCACATCAGGAAACGACAGACGTTCCACATCGATTGCCAAAATAATTTATCCTGCATCACGCCAAAGAGATTTTGCAGGCCAATAAATTTCGGCGTACCAATAAATTGCCACTGGGTCACGCTGAGAACCGCCAGCCAGGCCAGCGGATAAAACCAGAATAACAGCGAATATCCAACCCAGGTGGAGGCCAAAAGGCCTCCGGTGCGGGAATCATATCCAGCCATGACTTCCCCTTATTTCGCCAGCAGGGTGTTAATTTCCTGGGATGATTGTTCAAGTGCTTTAACGGGATCGGTATTTTCGAAAATAACCTGTTCCAGCATCTGCGTCATGCTGCGCTGAACTTCGGTGGTTTGCGTGGTGGCAACCGGCGGTAGCGCAACATCCACATAGGACGCAATCTCTTTTTCCAGCGGATTTTTGTCGAAGTAGCTGACAAAAGTTGGATTGCTGAGCAGGTCGGCGCGAGCCGGCGGCATCCCGGTCAGTTCAAGCCAGGTACGATCGTGCTCGACGTTGCTGAAGACCCACTGCATAAACGCCCAGGCTTCAGCTTTATGCTTACTGGAATTGAAGATAACCATCCCTTTACTGTCGCCGAAGGTATGCGGATGCGCAGTCCCTTTTTCCGTCAGCATCGGGCCAATCTGAATGGATTTGAGAACTTCCGGGTACTGTTTACGGTAGCGCGCGAGATCCCAGGGGCCACGCGCAGAAGCCAGTACCTGCCCGCTTGCCAGCGGATCGTCCGCCGAGGTGAAGTCGTAGCTGCTCCATTTACTGTCGAAGACTTTTCCCATAAACGTCAGCACGGACAACCCGGAGGGATCGTTAAACTGGGCTTTATTATCAATAATATAAGATTGCCCATTGCTTTGCGCATAGTACAGCGGAATGAGATCGAACCAGCGTTCCCACCAGTTTTTACCGGCAGTGAGTTGAATGGTGTAGCCGTGGTTATCCTGCGCGCGTTTTTCCGCCAGTTGATAGAGTTCGTCGTAGCGGGTTGGCACATGGTCAAAACCATACTGCTTGAGCAAATCGCCACGCCACCACCAGACAATCGGGTTGACGTAAATCGGCAGTACCGTCTGTTTGCCGTTGAGTTTCCATGCCGGGAGAATATTCGTCATTTGACGATTTTTGATGAGTTCTTCATAGCCCGGCATTTTTGACAGGTCTTCCGTTTGACCAATTTCATCAAGCTGGCTGGCAAAACCGATAAATATATTGCTGGATAAATCGGGTTCCGTTCCTGAAGCCAACGCATTCATAATGGCTTCTTCGGAACTATTTGCCGCAGGAATAGTTGTAAACTCGACAGGAGTATGAGCCGGATCTTTATTCCACTCTTTTACCATCGTATTCCAGAATGCTTCTTCATTTTCATTCGGTGCCACCCACATTTTAATCGGGGTTTTCGCTGATTCTTCCGCTGGTTTTTCATCTGGCCCACAGCCAGATAATGACAACATCAGCAATGCTGACGCCGTTAATTTAGCCATCATCGCGGTCTTCACAATATCTCTCCTCTTCCCTAGAAAGGACAATTAAATCGTAAAAGCTGATTTTGAATGAGGCGTAAATTAGCACTCTGTTTTTCTGTTTAACGTTAAACACATCACAAAACGATTTTTGTTTAACGTTAAACTCAGCGCCAGTTGCATTTAAAAAAGACAAATACATAGAACACAATAATATATAAACAAGAAATATAGATTATTAAATGAAAATAAATCCACGTGATAATACAGTGACACCGCGCATTACGATTAAATCTTTGGCGACAATATTAGGCGTGTCGCACACCACCGTCTCTAATGCATGGAATAACCCGGAAAAGCTGTCGCCAGAATTACGCGATCATATTTTACGTTATGCCAGCGAAATAGGTTTTCAGGGGCCGGACAAACTGGCGCGCGCACTGCGTACCGGGAAAGCCAACACCATTGGTGTGATTTTTAACGATTCAATGAGCTATGTGTTTATCGATCCCCATGATATTGCGTTGATGCGCGGCATTGCCTCGCGCTGCGAAGCGCAGGACGTCAATCTGGCGTTGATTCCCCTGCGCAAACCGCGACAAACCGGAACAACGCCGCTCACGGCGCTGGTCGATGGCTATATCCTCAATGCCACCCACAACAGCGCGGATGTTATCCAGCAAATTCTGGCTCGCGGTCAGCGCGTGGTCACACTCGATTTCCAGTTTCCAGGCTACAGCAGCGTCTCCATCGATAACGCAGGCGCGATGCACGACATCGCCAACTATCTGTTAAGCAAAGGGCATCGGCGCTTTGGCATTATCGCCTTCGCCTCGCAGGCCGATATCCTAGGAATGCGATCGCTCAGTGAAGCCGTTGTCGGTGATAACACCCTGATGCTCACTCGCGTTAATGCGTGCCGTGACGCCTTTCTCGCTCATGGCATCGATGTCGATCGCTGTTGGCTGTATGAAACCCGCCACGATGAGGATCACGGCGAAGCCGCCGCCCAGGCGCTGCTGACCACCCACCCCGAAATCACCGCACTGATTTGCCTTTCAGACCGTTTTGCCGTCGGCGCGATTCGCTATTGCCACCGGGCCGGGTTGGCGGTGCCAGATCAGGTCGCCGTTACCGGCTTCGATAACCTGGCGGTCAATGTCGATGGCGTAGGGCTTACCACTATCGCGCAGGATGCCGAGCGTAAAGGCGAAATCGCCGTGGAACTGCTTTTGAGCACCGGGCCCGTCACCCACCATGAACTGCCAAGGCAGCTCGTTATCCGGGAATCGGCCTGAAATTTTAGTTAAACCGAAGAGTAGATTATGGACGAACTAACGTGTTTTAAAGCCTATGACATTCGTGGCGAAGTGGGCGTCAACCTGACCCCGGATATCGCCTTTCGCATTGGTCGCGCCTGGGCCGCGTGGCTACATCCACGGCGAGTGGTTGTTGGCGCCGATATCCGCCTGAGCTCTGAAAGCCTGAAAAGCACACTGATCGACGGGCTCACAGCCAGCGGCGTTGATGTTATTGATATTGGTCTGAGCGGTACCGAGGAAATCTACTTCGCCACCCGTGAACTCCGTGCCGACGGCGGTATACAGGTCACCGCCAGCCACAACCCGGCTCACTATAACGGCATGAAGCTGGTGCGCGAAGAGGCGCGTCCGGTCAGCAATGATAATGGCCTGCTGGACGTTAAAGCCCTCGCCGAACAGAATCACTTTCCCCCCACCGTTCATCGCGGCCAGGTGATTCACTACGATAATCGCCCGGCATGGGTCGCCTGTCTGCTGCGCTTTATGCACCACGCGCCGGTGCGCCCGTTACGCATTGTGGTGAATGCGGGGCACGGTACCGCTGGCCCGGCGTTGGATGCGCTGGACGCCGGGTTGAAATCGCGCGGTATCAACGTGGAGTTTATCCGCATCCACCATCAGCCCGATGGCACCTTCCCGGCGGGTATTCCTAACCCGATGCTGGCTGAAAACCGCGAGGTGACCCGCCAGGCCGTCATCAACCATCGCGCTGATTTTGGCGTCGCCTGGGACGGTGATTTTGACCGCTGCTTCTTCTTTGACGAGCGCGGAGAATTTGTTGAGAGCTACTACCTGGTGGGCTTGTTCGCCGAACATTTTCTCCAGCAGGCGTCGGGAGGCACCATCCTTCTCGATCCGCGTCTGACCTGGAATACCCTGGAAATGGTCACGCAGCGTGGCGGAAAACCGATTATCAGCAAAACCGGTCATGCCTTTATCAAAGCGCGTATGCGCGAGGAAGATGCCATCTATGGCGGCGAGATGAGCGGCCATCACTATTTCCGTGATTTTGGCTACTGCGACAGCGGCATGATCCCGTTGCTGCTGATGTTACAAATTATCGGCCAGGATACGTGCTCCCTTTCCTCTTTAGTGACGCTGGCGCAGGCGCGTTTTCCGGTTTCCGGCGAGCTGAACATGACCGTTACCGATCCGGAATATGTGATGGCCTGCGTGGCTGCGCATTACCAATCTCAAGCCGCGCAGCACGACGACTGCGACGGTCTGAGCCTCGATTTCGCCAACTGGCGCTTTAATTTACGTGCATCGAATACCGAGCCGTTGCTGCGACTGAATGTGGAAACGCGCGCGGATGGCGTCTTACTGGCTGATAAAACAGACGAACTTCTCACGTTGATTGCCGCATATGGAAAAGTTAAGGAGAGCCAATGAGCGCGCTGAGTCTTAAAAACATTCACAAGGTTTATGATAAGAGCACCATTATTGAGAACCTTTCTCTGGAGATCGCTTCCGGGGAATTCATCGTTCTGGTGGGGCCGTCGGGATGTGGGAAATCCACCCTTCTGCGCATGATTGCCGGGCTGGAATCGCCGGATGGCGGTACGCTAAAAATGGGCGATCGCGATGTCACTGAAGTGGCTGCCGGGAAGCGAAATCTGTCGATGGTATTTCAGTCCTACGCGCTTTATCCGCACATGACCGTGAAGGAAAACCTCTCGTTTGGGTTACGCAACTTACGCACGCCAGCCGATGAAATCGACAAGCGCATCACCCATGCGGCGACTATGCTTAAGCTCGATGAAATGCTCGACCGTTTACCGCAAAATTTGTCCGGCGGCCAGCGCCAGCGCGTGGCAATTGGCCGCTCAATTGTCCAGCAGCCTGAACTGTTTCTGTTTGATGAACCGCTTTCTAACCTGGATGCCGCCCTGCGCGTTGAGATGCGACAAGAGATCCAGCAACTGCATAACACGCTGAAAAACACCATGATCTATGTGACGCACGATCAAGTCGAAGCGATGACTCTCGCCGACAGGATTGTGGTGTTATATAAGGGAAAAATTGAGCAGGTGGGTACGCCGCTGGAACTCTACAATCATCCGGCAAACCTGTTTGTCGCGGAGTTTATCGGCACACCGAAAATCAATATCTTGCCTGCGGTCTGGCGGGCTGGCGCGCTGCATATTGCCGACGCGCTGACTTTCCCCCTCTCCCGCCCACTGGCAGGCATGAGCGACGGCGATAAAGTATTCGTCGCCATTCGCCCGGAACACATTCAATATCAGCAGGAAGGTGATTTCGCCATAACGGCAAAAACACGGCTTTGTGAGCTTCAGGGCGACTCTACCCTGGTGTGGATGGATCTTAACGGACATTCACTTTGTCTGAAATCATTCCAGCAGTTGAGCTTCGCACCGGGTACCAGCTTGTCGCTTACCGTACAGGAATCACATCTGCATCTCTTTGATGCACTGGGGAAAAGAGTCGCAGAACGTTAAAGCATTTCGATGCGAGTATCAGATATTAACGATGCTCGCATAAGATTTCCCCTAAGCACTTTCAGATAATCCCCACAGACGCTGTTGGCTGTAAAGTTACACTCAAGAAACATTGATAGTGTGAATAATCTCTCGGGGATACTAATGAAAAGAAAGGTCTGCCTGGTAGCAGCCGTTGCACTGCTGGCGGGATGTGTCTACAACAGCAAAGTCTCAACAAGCGCAGAACAGCTTCAGCACCACCGTTTCGTTCTGGAAAGCGTGGATGGTAAAGCCTTAACCAACGTTAAAACGCCGCTGGAACTCAGTTTCGGCCAGGAAACGGCCATCATCCATCAACTGCACGTTTCCGGCAATATGTGTAACCAGTTCAACGGCACGGGACGTGTGTCTGACGGTGGTGAGTTGAAAGTGAAAGAACTGGCGATGACACGCAAGCTCTGCACCGACCCCGAGCTTAATGAACTGGATAAAACGATCAGCACCATGCTTTCACAAGGCGCACAGGTTGATTTGACCGAGTCGCAATTGACCCTGGCCACGGCGCAGCACACGCTGATTTATAAACTGTCTGACCTGGTGAATTAACCGGGTTAGTAATTTCCACAGCTTCCGACGGCGAGGGATTGCTCACTGCAACGTTTACCGTTAGGTAATGCGCACATGCCGATACTGGAACCGTCGAGCTGTCTTGCCACAGAAAGTGACCCGCCAATCATGGCGCAATTAGCCTGCCCAGAATTGGACATTGCCGCTCTCATCCCTGGTGAAACGTGTGCGGCGGTAGCCTGCTGAACGGGCTCACTGCTGCACGCCGACAATAATAAGGCCGCACACCCCACGAAAAACGCTGCTCGCATGTGTCTCTCTCCGTAACAAAATAATTAGCAAACCTATGCATAATAGGCATCACACACCGGCCCGTCGAGAGAGGGAACGCGCATTTATGCGCTCCAGAAACATTTTCTGTCAATTTTTATGACCAGAATCATCTGATGCGGGTCACTGACCCGCATCAAGGACACAAAAGCAAAAATGATTCAGCCTGACGTTTGCTAGACTTTATAAGAAATCATCCCCAGTAACGTCGCGGATTTTTGTTGGCTTTACGACGTTCAGAATGATGTTTATCAGGTTCGCGGATTTTTCCCCGAGCGTCTTTTTGCGCAATGTAAGGTGTTCTCAATGATCACAGTTGATGGTAATGGCGCAGTAGCGAGCGTCGCGTTTCGCACCAGCGAAGTTATCGCGATTTACCCCATTACACCCAGTTCCACGATGGCTGAGCAGGCTGACGCCTGGGCAGGCAACGGCCTGAAAAACGTATGGGGCGATACGCCTCGCGTGGTAGAGATGCAGTCGGAAGCCGGGGCCATCGGCGCGGTGCACGGTGCATTACAAACCGGTGCTCTTTCCACCTCTTTCACGTCATCGCAGGGATTACTGTTGATGATTCCAACGTTGTACAAACTGGCCGGGCAGTTAACGCCGTTTGTACTGCACGTCGCCGCGCGTACCGTCGCCACCCACGCGCTCTCTATTTTTGGCGATCACTCTGACGTGATGGCCGTTCGCCAGACCGGGTGCGCCATGCTCTGCGCCGGTAGCGTACAGGAAGCGCAGGATTTCGCGCTGATTTCCCATATTGCCACGCTGAAGAGCCGCATTCCGTTTATTCATTTCTTCGATGGATTCCGGACGTCGCACGAAATTAACAAAATCGTGCCGCTGGCCGATGACACCATCCGTGGGCTGATGCCAGAGGAAGAAATTGCCGCGCACCGCGCCCGGGCGCTGAACCCGGAACATCCGGTTATCCGTGGTACATCGGCCAACCCGGACACCTATTTCCAGTCTCGCGAAGCCACTAACCCGTGGTACAACGCTGTTTATGAGCACGTCGAGCAAGCCATGCGCGATTTCGCCGAGGCGACCGGACGCGAGTACAAACCGTTTGAATACTACGGCCACCCGCAGGCGGAACGCGTCATTGTGATTATGGGTTCCGCCATCGGCACCTGCGAAGAGGTGGTCGATGAACTGCTGACGCGCGGTGAGAAAGTGGGCGTGCTCAAGGTGCGCCTCTACCGTCCTTTTTCCGCGCGACACCTGTTACAGGCACTGCCGGAAAGCGCACGCAGCGTGGCAGTGCTCGATCGCACGAAAGAGCCCGGCGCACAGGCCGAACCGCTCTATCTCGACGTAATGACCGCGCTGGCGGAAGCCTTTAATCAGGGCGAGCGCGAAACGCTGCCGCGCGTCATCGGTGGCCGCTACGGCCTTTCCTCGAAAGAGTTCGGCCCGGAATGCGTGCTGGCTATATTCAGCGAGCTCAGCCAGGCGAAACCGAAACCACGCTTCACCGTCGGGATTTATGATGACGTGACTAATCTGTCTCTGGCGCTGCCAGAAAACAGTCTGCCGTCGCGCGCGAAGCTGGAAGCCCTTTTCTATGGTCTCGGCAGCGACGGTAGCGTGTCGGCGACGAAAAACAATATCAAGATTATCGGCAACTCGACGCCGTGGTTCGCGCAGGGTTATTTCGTCTACGACTCGAAAAAAGCGGGCGGCCTGACCGTGTCACATTTGCGCGTCAGCGAGGAACCGATTCGTTCAGCTTATCTGGTCGCTCAGGCCGATTTTGTCGGCTGCCACCAGCTCCAGTTTATTGATAAGTACCAGATGGCGGAACGCCTCAAACCTGGCGGTATTTTCCTGCTCAATACACCGTATCAGGCGGATGAAGTATGGGCGCGGCTGCCGCAGGAAGTACAGGCGGTGCTGAATCAGAAAAAAGCACGTTTTTACGTGATTAACGCTGCGAAAATCGCCCGTGAATGCGGCCTGGCCGCGCGTATTAACACGGTGATGCAGATGGCGTTCTTCCATCTGACACAAATCCTGCCGGGCGATAGCGCGCTTATGGAATTGCAGGGCGCGATTGCCAAAAGCTACAGCAGCAAAGGCCAGGATCTGGTTGAGCGTAACTGGCAGGCGCTGGCGCTGGCCCGCGAATCGCTGTTTGCGGTGCCGCTGGAGCCGGTCGTCGCCAGCAGCCCGAACCGCCCACCGGTCGTTTCCGACGCCGCGCCTGATTTTGTGAAAACCGTCACCGCCGCGATGCTGGCGGGGCTGGGCGATGCCCTGCCCGTCTCTGCGCTGCCGCCGGATGGCACCTGGCCGGTAGGCACAACGAAATGGGAAAAACGCAACATTGCCGAAGAGATCCCAATCTGGAAAGAGGAACTCTGTACCCAGTGCAACCACTGCGTCGCTGCCTGCCCTCACTCGGCAATCCGCGCCAAAGTGGTCTCCCCGGACGCAATGGAAAACGCCCCTGCCTCCCTGCACTCGCTGGATGTGAAATCCCGCGATATGCGCGGTCAGAAATATGTTCTGCAGGTTGCGCCGGAAGATTGCACCGGCTGTAATCTGTGCGTCGAAGTGTGCCCGGCTAAAGACCGACAGAACCCGGATATCAAAGCCATCAATATGATGTCGCGACTGGAGCATGTGGAAGAAGAGAAAGTGAACTATGACTTCTTCCTCGGCCTGCCAGAAATTGACCGCAGCAAACTGGAACGTATCGATATTCGTACTTCGCAGCTAATTACCCCGCTGTTCGAATACTCCGGTGCCTGTTCCGGCTGCGGTGAGACGCCGTATATCAAATTACTCACCCAGCTGTATGGCGACCGTATGCTGATTGCCAACGCCACCGGGTGTTCTTCCATTTACGGCGGGAACCTGCCCTCTACGCCTTATACCACCGATATTAATGGTCGCGGCCCGGCATGGGCGAACTCACTGTTTGAGGATAACGCCGAATTCGGTCTTGGCTTCCGCCTGACGGTCGATCAACATCGCCAGCGCGTGATGCGTCTGCTGGACGGCTTTGCAGAGCACATTCCGGCAGAATTAAATGCGGCGCTGCACTCCGATGCCACGCCGGAAATTCGCCGGGAACAGGTCGCACAGCTTCGCGCGGCACTGGCCAATGTCGATGGCGCGCAAGAGTTGCTGACGGATGCCGATGCGCTGGTCGAGAAATCGGTATGGCTGATTGGCGGCGACGGCTGGGCGTACGATATTGGCTTTGGCGGTCTGGATCACGTGATGAGCCTGACCGAAAACGTCAATATTTTGGTGCTGGATACCCAATGTTACTCCAACACCGGCGGTCAGGCATCGAAAGCCACCCCGCTCGGCGCAGTCACGAAATTTGGTGAACACGGGAAGCGCAAAGCACGCAAAGACCTTGGCGTCAGCATGATGATGTACGGTCACGTTTATGTCGCGCAGATTTCGCTGGGCGCGCAGCTTAACCAGACGGTGAAAGCCATCCAGGAAGCGGAGTCGTATCCTGGCCCATCGCTGATTATCGCCTACAGCCCGTGTGAAGAGCATGGTTACGACCTGGCACTGAGTCACGATCAGATGCGTCAGTTAACCGCATCTGGCTTCTGGCCGCTGTTCCGGTTCGACCCGCGTCGTGCCGATGAAGGGAAAATCCCGCTGATGCTCGATTCTCGCCCGCCATCAGCCGCGCTGGATGAAACGCTGATGAATGAGCAGCGCTTTCGTCGTCTTAACACGCAGCAACCGGAAGTGGCAGAACAGCTCTGGAAGGACGCGGCAGACGATCTGCAAAAACGCTATGACTTCCTGGCGATGCTGGCGGGTAAAGCAGAAAAACCGACAGCCGGGGAATAAGTTTTTCCTCAATCAGTAAAAAAAAGCCCGAATAGTTATTCGGGCTTGTCTTTTATTAAGACGAAAAATAAAAACGACACACGACACTAAATCAGTGTATGACAATAAAGGCATATAACGTTGGCATCTTACCGCGAAAATACCAACGTGTATAATTTTTATTATGTATTTATTAGATGAATATATTCATGGTAATTATCACTGTTTCCTGGGAATTATATTCTTGAGATTTTACTTATTCCGTAACAATTGTTTTTTACCATCTCTTCTTTGACTCAATTAGCATGCGTAAGTTCCCTGATGGGAATCGAGTGTATAAAAACAATCTAAAGGAATAATTAAATGAAAAGAAAAGTACTGGCCCTTGTCATCCCTGCACTTCTTTGCGCAGGCGCCGCTCACGCAGCAGAAATTTATAACAAAGATGGCAATAAATTAGATCTTTATGGCAAAGTGGATGGTCTGCATTATTTCTCTGATGACTCCAACAGCGATGGTGATATGAGCTATGTGCGTCTGGGTTTCAAAGGCGAAACGCAGATTAACGATATGCTGACCGGCTATGGTCAATGGGAATATAACGTTCAGGCGAACAATACTGAGTCCAGCAGCGATCAGTCCTGGACGCGTCTGGCCTTCGCGGGCCTGAAGTTTGGTGAATACGGTTCCTTCGATTATGGCCGTAACTACGGTGTCCTGTACGACATTGAAGGCTGGACAGATATGCTGCCGGAATTTGGCGGCGACTCCTATTCGAAAGCGGATAACTTTATGACCAACCGCGCCAATGGCGTGGCCACTTACCGCAACAGCGACTTCTTTGGTCTGGTTGATGGCCTGAACTTTGCGCTGCAGTATCAGGGCAATAACGAAGGCAATAACTGCGACGAGAATTTCTGTAGTGCCAATGAAGGTACGGGTAATAACAATGGCCGCAACATCCGTAACGAGAACGGCGACGGCTGGGGTCTGGCATCTACCTACAATATGGGCATGGGCTTTAGCGTTGGTGCCGCCTACGCCTCTTCTGACCGTACCAATGACCAGGTTAACGCAGGCAACCCGGCAAATAGCGCCTATGCTGGCGGCGATAAAGCCGACGCGTGGACGGTGGGTATGAAGTACGACGCCAACAATATCTATCTGGCGACCATGTATTCTGAAACCCGTAACATGACCCCATACGGCAGCACCAGCAGCGATAATGGCGGCGGTATTGCAGACAAAACGCAGAACTTCGAAGTGACCGCGCAGTACCAGTTCGACTTCGGTCTGCGCCCGGCCGTTTCCTTCCTGATGTCTAAAGGGAAAGACCTGCAAACCACCAACGGCGTGGGTGATAAAGATCTGGTCAAATACGCCGATGTGGGTATGACCTACTTCTTCAACAAAAACATGTCTACCTACGTTGATTATAAAATCAACCTGCTGGATGAAGACGACGCGTTCTACACCAGCAACGGTATCTCTACCGACGACGTGGTCGGTGTCGGCCTGGTGTATCAGTTCTGATAATATTTACCCGCTGGAAACGGCGGGTATTTTCTAAACCCGGAACTTTTCATTTCAACCCGTCAGTTTTTCTTCACCTTTTTGCCGGTTATATTTTTTATAACACGACAGGAGGGGCAAGATGAAAACCGTCGAATCATACCTACAGATTATGAAAAAGCGATGGCAACAGGAACCAAAAATTAAACATTATTTTTTGGTATTCTATTTAACGCCAGAGCAACGCTATGAACGCCTAAAAGAGATCATGGCACCGGTAAGTCGAAAATAGAATATATTCAGTAAATAAATGAAATCAGCGTTATCGTGGCGAGCCCGTTATGATCCGGCTCGCCAGCCAGTTTTATTGCACTTCAGCGACGTTATTTATTTCGCCTTTAAAACCGGTTTTCGCTATCGCCGCGAGCAGTCGCTGATTATCAAAGTTATCAGGCACCGTCACCAGCGCCTGACGCGTTTTCAACGAGGCTTTCGCTTTAATCACACCGTCGGTGCTACGTAATGCCTGATTAATGGAAATCACGCACAGCGAACAGTTCATTTCACCCACATCGATGGTTACCAGCTTATCTCCCGCCCAGCTTACGGGCGCGGCCAGTAACAGCGCGATGCACAGTAACTTTTTCATTCCATCATCTCCCAAATCCAGGGCAGCACATACGGATACGTGAGCAAAGCCAGTACCAACGGCACCGACAGCCAGTACAGCCACACCAGCACCCGACGGCTGACTACGCTTACGCAGATAGGCTTCGGGGACAGATATAAACGCCAGAAACCACGCGCCATCAGGCCGAGCGACAGCAGCAGCATAGGGATCTGAAGCCAGGTTGCGCCGGGAATGCCGATAAGCCCAGCCGCAGAGATACCAAAAACCAGATACAACAGCGGCCCGATGCAGCACAGCGTTGACGCTCCGGCGGCGATAACCGCCGCCAGAAGCGTAACCAGCCCGCCCTTAATGCTGTTCGACGCTGACATAGTCATAGCTGAAAAGCGCAGGGTCGTAGAAGTTCAGCGGGTCGCCGTCCACTTCCGCATACGGGTAGCCAAGGTTGTTGATGTCACCTTGTTCAGACGCCGGGAATAGCGCGAAATCGCGGGCGTGGTTAAAGCCAACCCAATTCATCTCCCAGTTGCCGAAGAGATAATCGTTAACCGCTTTTACCGCCGGGTCACCATTCTCTTTTTTCTCGGTAAGACGCATTTTGGTCACATCAGCCGGATCTGCAGGTACCCAGCCGAAGCCTGCCAGCCAGAACATGGCGCGGCAGTGCTGCCCCCCGCTCACTTTCGCTACGCCCTGAGCATCAGCGCTACCGAAGGCTTTTTTCGAATAGTTATCGAGCTTAATGGTCGAGCCCAGACGAATACCAAACATCTCACGCGCCGGAATACCGACCGCGCGGCACAGCGCGACAAACACGGAGTTAATATCCGTACATTTCCCGCCAAGTTTATTGGTTTTCAGAATTTCACCGACATCGCCAGTACCACAACCGATCACCGCATCGTCACGATGCATATGGGTGCTGACCCAATCGTGGATCAGACGAGCCTGTTTAACCGGTGCCTTTTCTTCACCAATAATTTTCAGCGCCGTTTCTTTCACCAGACCATCCACCGGAATATGGGCCGTCGCCTGCAGGAATGGCTTAATTTCATCCGGAATAACCGCATCGCTTTCAGGCAACTGCCAGTCTGCCAGTTTATTCTCTTTAAGCACTTCCCAGTCGCGGGTTTCAATGGTCATTTCGACCTTAATATCCAGCGCGCCTTTAGAATCAGCCCAGGTCACAAACAACATTTTCGCGCCGTAGCGGTTGTTGGCATTGAGTGTTGCTTTCTGATAATTACCACTGAAGGAGAGATCGAGTAACTGCTGGAAGGCGGTATCTTCTGGCACCGGGATCCACAAATTAACCACCCCTTCAGATCCTTTCGGCGCTTTAAGGCTATAGGTTTGCGTCATCACAAAACGACGGGCTTTGCCAGAGGAGATAACGGCAGGTTGAGCAACCTGTTTGCTTTCGGAGAAGACCGGGCTGACAAGACCCAGCGTGGAGAGTGCGGCTGCGCTTTTTAGAAAATTACGCCGTTCCATTACAATTCCTTCAGTCGCGAGTAAAAGCTCGAACTTAACCCCGCACCTGCGGAGGTCGGCGTTATTATGCGGCGACACGGCCCACTCGACAACATCCAGTTACATGCATATTGCGTTAACCGCCTTAAAATACAAAAAAGACCCGCCGAAGCGAGCCTTATCAATAACGAGTGCTTTAGTTTTTACTTAAAGACTTCAGCAACGGCTTCAAAGTTAGGGCCATGCTCACGTGCCGCGATGATCACGTAATATTTTCCGCCTTTTTTATCCGCCAGTTCGGACAGCTTTTTGTGCAGATCGGACGGAGAAGAAACCTGTCCATTGGTTGCCCCTACTGAAACGTTACCAATGTATTCCAGCTTAAAGTGATGGGCTTCATCCTTGGAGATCAGATCTGCTGCAGAAGTACTAAATGCCACCATAGATAACGCAGCCATTGTCCCTAACAATACTTTTTTCATCGCATACTCTCCTGTTAACGTTTTGTCTTAGCCTGTAACAGTATAAGCCAAATTTCAGATAATCAATGCGATATCGAAACATTTTATAAACATTGTATAAATTAATCGTTAATTTACCCGTGCTCGGAACGAATGCATTAACCTCGTTCATCTCAAAAGCAACAGCTAACTGGGCGACCTATTACGAAAGACAGGATCAGGAGGTTTGAACCTGCGCATCGGCTTAGCGCAGGTTGGGCAGGATAATCGCTACTAGTAGTTAATGAGCGAGTGACATTTTACCGTTTCAAGTGACTGCAACTGTTGCAGACGGCGCGCGACTTTCTCCTGGGCATCACTTTTCGCTATACCGTTACCAATTCCCAGATCGCCAATCGCACCAAGGATCGTTCGCTCATCAAAATCACCCGTGATCTCAATCTCACGCTGCAGGCTACGGGTTTTGGCTATCTCCAGCTTAACATCATCGCAGGTCATCAGACTCGACTCTTCAGACGTGACGGAGGGAACCTGAGGATATTGTTTAGTGGCACAGCCAGAGAGAGCTAATGCCCCTAATACACAAAGAAAAATTTTCTTCATTTTATGAATTCCATCTCGATAAAAAACGAACATTACCATGGCTTCCGGCTAAGTCGTTTAAATAAATCGGATTTTTGTATGATTTTAGGAATTTATAAAGTTACTGCTCCAGGAAAACAGGTTCATGACTATAAACCTTTCCCATAGTGCTTCCGCACAGTAATAAAAGGTAACAATTGAAATACTGTTCCACATTACTTTCAACCTATACACTACATGAATATTATTTTCTATTTTTTGCGCTTTTTAAGCTTTTTGTATTACTTTTCTAAATATAATCATTAGCAATGCATGGCATAACCCGAGGATTTTAATGGAATTACATGATGAGATTAGCGGTTTTTTCGCACAGGTCAGGGATAACCTCGATTTCGTTGCTCTCACAGCAGCACTGCAACGCAACAACATTTCTCATTATATTTACTTTGTTGCAACAGGAAATATTAAACTTATTACGCATGCGGATTCTTATATCTCATTAAGATGTCATAGACGCTTAGTGAAAGTGAATTCAAGATCTTGCCCGGAATTAACGCGTCTTGCTGCCAATCGCATATTCTCGGGCAAATCGAATTATGAACAATTCTATAATGAACTCGCGCAAGCTGGCGTCTTTAAATGGGTTGTTGATTTGAATAATCAAACACGATTTTATTGGTCTAAAGACAATACGTTATTGCATTCAGAAAATATTTTTACGCCGATTAAAGAAATCGAGATGGCTATCTAACTTATACCCGAGAAAGCCTCGCAGGGGCGCGAGGTTTCCCCCACTCCTGCAAAACATGCTGGCATTCGTCGCCGTAATCCGTACCATACACGCCACACAGTCGTAAGCTAACCCAGGCTAGCCTATGCTTAGCGGACGTTTCCGCGTATGCATCGCGCTCCTTTCGATTTTTGAGTAATCATTAAATGCAACAGAATCAAGATATTAGTAAAAAAGAGCAATACAACCTCAACAAATTGCAAAAGCGCCTGCGTCGCAACGTCGGTGAAGCCATTGCTGACTTCAACATGATTGAAGATGGCGACCGCATTATGGTTTGCCTCTCCGGCGGCAAAGACAGCTATACCATGCTGGAAATTCTGCGCAATCTGCAGCAAAGCGCGCCGATTCGTTTTAGCCTTGTGGCGGTAAACCTCGATCAGAAACAGCCGGGATTCCCGGAGCATATTCTGCCGGAGTATCTGGAGAAACTGGGCGTCGAGTACAAAATTGTTGAAGAAAATACTTACGGCATCGTAAAAGAGAAGATCCCGGAAGGGAAAACCACTTGCTCGCTTTGCTCACGCCTGCGTCGTGGGATCCTTTACCGTACGGCAACTGAACTGGGTGCGACCAAAATCGCCCTCGGCCATCATCGTGACGATATTTTGCAGACGCTGTTCCTGAACATGTTCTATGGCGGGAAAATGAAAGGGATGCCGCCGAAACTGATGAGCGACGATGGCAAACATATTGTCATCCGTCCGCTGGCTTACTGCCGTGAGAAAGACATTGAGCGTTTCTCTGAAGCCAAAGCCTTCCCGATCATTCCTTGCAACCTGTGCGGCTCGCAGCCAAACCTGCAACGTCAGGTTATCGGCGATATGCTGCGCGACTGGGATAAGCGCTATCCGGGCCGCATTGAGACCATGTTCAGCGCCATGCAAAACGTGGTGCCATCACACCTGTGCGATACCGAACTGTTCGATTTCAAAGGAATCACACACGGTTCTGAAGTAGTGAATGGCGGCGATCTGGCGTTTGATCGCGAAGAGATGCCATTACAACCTGCGGGTTGGCAGCCAGAAGAAGACGATGCTCAGCTTGATGAACTGCGTCTGAATGTGGTTGAAGTGAAATAAACGTGCGTCAGGCCGACATACTGGTCGGCCTGACTAAAGCTTTACTTCAGCAGTCTGACGCGACACGCCTTCCCTTTAATCTTCCCTTTCTGCAGCTGCTTCCATGCCTGGTGAGCGACGTTCTCACGCACGGCAACGTAGACATGCGCCGGATGTACATCAATCTTACCGATATCTGCACCCACTAAGCCCATATCGCCCGTCAACGCGCCCAGCACGTCTCCGGCACGCATCTTGGCTTTTTTACCGCCGTCGATGCAGAGAGTTACCATTGCCGGGGTCAGCGGCGCGATGCGGCTTTGAGACGGTTCTGGCATCCAGTTCAGCTTCAGTTGCAGCATTTCGGCCAGAATATTCGCGCGCTGTGCTTCTTCTGGGGCGCAGAAGCTGATCGCCAGGCCGCTGTTCCCTGCACGCGCCGTACGACCAATACGGTGTACATGCACTTCAGGATCCCAGGCCAGCTCGTAGTTCACTACGAGCTCAAGCGATTTAATATCCAGACCACGTGCGGCGACATCGGTTGCCACCAGTACGCGCGCGCTGCCGTTAGCAAAACGCACCAGCGTTTGATCGCGGTCGCGCTGCTCAAGGTCACCGTGCAGCGCCAGTGTGCTCTGCCCTGCGGCGTTGAGTTCTTCAAAGACCGCCTGACAATCTTTTTTCGTATTGCAGAACACCACGCATGACGCAGGCTGATGTTGGGTAAGCAATTTTTGCAGCAGGGCAATTTTGCCATGGCGCGGAACATCGAAAAACTGCTGTTCAATGGCCGGCAGCGCATCCACGCTGTCGATTTCAATGGTCACCGGATCAAGCTGAACACGGCCACTGATAGCGGCGATGGCTTCCGGCCAGGTGGCGGAAAACAACAGCGTCTGTCGGCTGGCTGGCGCGAAACGGATCACTTCATCAATCGCATCGCTAAAGCCCATGTCCAGCATACGGTCAGCTTCATCCATTACCAGCGTTTGCAGGCTCTCCAGCGAGACCGTCGCCTTTTGCAGGTGATCCAGCAGGCGACCCGGGGTCGCAACAATAATGTGCGGCGCGTGCTGAAGAGAGTCACGCTGTGCACCAAACGGCTGACCACCACACAGCGTCAGCACTTTGATGTTCGGCAGATAACGAGCCAAACGACGAATTTCACCCGCGACCTGATCGGCTAATTCACGCGTTGGGCACAGCACCAGCGACTGCGTCTGGAAACGCGTGGCATCAATACGTTGTAACAGCCCCAAACCGAACGCTGCCGTCTTGCCACTCCCGGTTTTCGCCTGTACGCGGACATCTTTCCCGGCAAGCACCGCGGGTAGCGCAGCTTCCTGAACAGGCGTCATGGAGAGGTAGCCCAGATCGTTCAAGTTCTCGATCTGGGCGGCGGGCAGTGCATTCAGTGTTAAAAAAGCGGTCACAATATTTTCTCGCGGTAAAAGGCTATCGTCAGCAGGCGCGTATCCTCGCAGATCTGCGCGTCTGATGCGACAATTTAATCGGTTCTTCGTCCGGTGGCGGGTCCGGCATGGGCTGCGGACGCGGGATGGGATCTCGCCCCGGAGGCGGCTCTACCGGAATGGGATCGGTCGGAATCGAATGAATGTTAAGGTAAGCGTCGAGTCGTAATACCTGGTACATCATCTTCCCCTTATAAATTCAGGTTGGTTCTTTAAGGGTAGATGGCGCAGGCATTCAGGCAAAAAAAAAGCCGACTATTGAAGCCGGCGTCGTACGAATCAATTGTGCTATGCAGTAATTCAAAAAAAGGAAGTAAGACAATATGGAGCGCAACGCCCATCGCTTGACGTTGCATTCACCTGCGAGAGAGATATTGCCCTGAATGGGGGTATCGTTTATTGACCTCGCTCAATTTAATTGCCGTTTTTGTGTTCAATTACTGTTAAAAAGGTTAATTTTTACAGCCATTTACTGCGATGTAACCACCAGGTAACACCACCGATGAGTACCAGCAGCATCACACAAAAGGAGTAGAAGCCTAAATGCCATTCACCGCCGGGTATTCCTCCCAGGTTGACACCGAACAAACCGGTTAAAAACGTGGTGGGTAAAAACACCATCGCCATCAGCGACATGGTATAGGTTCGACGAGAGAGAGATTCCTGCATCACCTGAGCGATTTCATCGGTCATCACTGCGGTTCGCGCGATACAGGCATCAATTTCGTCCAGCCCACGCCCCAGGCGATCGGCAATATCCTGCATGCGACGGCGATGGTCGTCAGTCATCCATGGCAGACGTTCGCTGGCAAGCCGCGCGTAAACATCGCGCTGAGGCGCCATGTAGCGACGCATCACAATGAGTTGTTTACGCAGCAGTGCCAGAAAGCCGCGCGGGGGAATTTGTTGCTCCAGCAGGTTATCTTCCAGATCGATAATTTTATCATGCAGTTGCTCGATAAATTCGCTGGCGTGATCGGTCAACGCATCGCAGACATCTACCAGCCAACCGCCGCAGTCTGCCGGCCCGCTGCCTTCTTCAAGATCGCTAATCACATCATCCAGCGCCAGCACCTTGCGTTGACGCGTCGAAACAATCAGCCGCTCATCCATATACAGGCGCATCGCCACCAGTTGATCGGGGCGTTCATCGGTGCTGCCATTAATGCAGCGCAGCGTAATCAACGTACCTTCCCCCATCCGGCTCACGCGCGGGCGCAGGCTTTCACCGGAGAGCGCATCGCGCACGGTATTCGGCAGCAGGGGCGTCGACGCCAGCCATTGCGCGCTATCCGGGTTGGTGTAATTCAGATGGAGCCAGCATGGGTTGTCTTTGGTGATCACATCGCTCTCTTCGAGCGGTTTTACCCCCCCCTTGCCATCCAGTATCCACGCGAACACTGCATCCGGTACGTTAAGATCCGATCCCTTTATGGCTTCCACTTTACCTCCACTGACAACTTACCCTTTTGCTAGTCTAGCCATCTGCTCCGGTTACGCAATCACTCTCGTTCCCATCACCCTGAAATTGCTCATAAATTCAGCTGTTATTATGCAAGGAAGTATTTTGATGAATATAAACGATGTCAATGCTCAGCATTAACAAACGCGCAAGAATATATTCTTGCATAATTCTATTAAGATCACATTTCCAATAAAATTAAAATCCCTATACCGAATTAAACAACACCATCATCATGGGTATTTTAAAATAGACTATTAGCCTCCTTTTAGTTTAACGCGATTCAGCAATACCTATTTCAGTTAAATACCGTCAATCCGTTAAAAAACCGTGATCTGTCATGTTATTTCTGTAGCTTATTTCAGATTATTCCTGATAGATTAATTCCAAAATCTAAGAAATGTGGATGACATGATGCTGCATGTTTCGTGGGACCCGGTTCTGGTTGGCATTTCATTTTTGGTGGCCTTTATCGCATCTTTCGTTGCCCTTGATAGCGCGGCGAAAATTGCCGCGTCCAATAAAAGAGCGGCAATGTTCTGGCGCGTTTCGGGGGGCGCAACCTTAGGCATCGGCATTTGGTCTATGCATTTTATTGGCATGCTGGCGATGAGAATGCCGATGGAGATGAGCTATCACCTGGAATTAACGCTCGTCTCACTGCTGGCTGCCATTCTTGCTGCCACGCTGGCGATTAACATAGCCGTCGCCGGGCCGACGCTATCACCTAAGCGGCTGACAATCGCCACCATATTGCTTAGTAGCGGCGTTGTAACCATGCACTACGTCGGCATGGCGGCGCTGATGGTACATAATGGCATTGTCTGGAATATCCCGCGGATTATTCTGTCAGTCGTGATTGCGCTTCTGGCTTCGGGTGTGGGTTTATGGCTGGCTTTCAGCCTACGTTTGAACAGCAAGCGCGTTCTACTCTGCCGTATAGCCTCCGCATTAGCGATGGGCATTGCCATCGCCGCGATGCACTACACTGGTATGAGCGCGGCCACCTTTTCAGGCCATGCCCATATGATGCTCAACCACGTTCATCAGATTGGCGAGGAAGGGCTTTCGGTTTGGGTTTCTGCCCTCACGCTACTGTTATTGGGTACTATGCTGGTAATTTCGATGGTCGATTCGCAAATGCGTACCAGCCGCCTGACCGAAAACCTGCAACGGCTCAATAAACAACTCGAACAACAGGCACGCTATGACGGGCTGACAGGGTTAGCGAACCGTAGCCAGATTGATATGCGGCTACTTGCCTGCCTGCAACAGGCGCGGCTGACCGGCGCTGAGTTTGGTTTAGTTCTGATGGATCTCGACCGTTTCAAGTTAATCAACGATGCCTGGGGACATCACGTCGGCGACAATCTGCTGGTTTCCGTTGCCAATCGGCTAAGCGCCTGCCTCCCACCCAAAATGACTCTCGCCCGCATCGGTGGCGATGAGTTTATTTTGCTCGCCCCTCATAGCACGGAGGCCGAGCTGGCGGAGCTGTGTAACCGTATGGTCGAGTCTATTCGTCGGCCCTTTTATCACTCCGGCCAAATTCTGCAAATCTCTCTGAGCGCGGGTATCAGTATGTATCCCGCAGATGGCGACTCTCCACAGGAACTTAAACTGTGTGCAGACACAGCGATGTACCATGTTAAACGCAATGGCCGTAACGGTTGGGCGGTATATGGCGATGCCATGCTGGATACTTCCTGGCAAGGCGCGCATCTTTTGCAGGATCTCACCCAGGCGCTGGAACGTAACCAATTTGAACTGTGGTATCAGCCAAAATATCACGTTCAGGAAAATCGCATTTACGGTTTTGAAGCGTTACTGCGCTGGCGTCATCCTAAAAAAGGCATTTTACTGCCAGATGTGTTTTTACCCACCTTGCAAAATACCGGTTTAATTCTTCCTGTCGGTAACTGGGCTATCGACCAGGCCTGCAAGCAATTGCGCCAGTGGAGTAAAGAGGGTCATGATGACTGGACACTCTCGATAAATATTTCGGCTAATCAGTTCGAGCAGCAGAATATCTACGAATTACTGTGTAATACGCTTTCGCGATATCATCTTTCACCGCTTCGATTAACGATTGAATTAACCGAAACGACAGCCATGCGCGGCCTCGATCGCAGTTTACAAATATTCCATGACTTCAATCGTATTGGCCTGACCGTCTCCATCGATAACTTTGGTACCGGTTATTCCAATATGTTGTTGTTGCAGAATCTGCCCGCGCGTGAGCTGAAAATTGACCGCAGCTTTATGAAGGATATGCGTGATGACAGCAAAAATGTGAAAATTGTCTCATCAATTATTCATATCGCGCATTCGATGAATATGAATGTGGTCGCGGAAGGGGTTGAAACGGAAGATCAACAGCGTTTGTTGACACAACTGGGGTGCGATGCTCTGCAGGGCTCGTTCTTCTCCGAGCCATTACCGCCACAGGATATTGACGCCGCATTAAGTCGAATGCCGTTTAATATCACCACCACGAGCAGCGTCGCGCCGCCTATTCCTATTCGACGGAACATGGTAAAGCATGCGTAAAAAAGCCCTGACGTGCAATAACGCGTCAGGGCTTTCTAAGCAACTCAGTGCTTCACAATATACATTGTCCGCGTATACGCCACGTCTTCCGGGTTCTCTATAGGATACCCCTTCAGCCACGGTTTAATTAAGCGACCATTGGTATACTGGTAAATCGGCGCAATAGGCGCTTTCTCAGCGAGAATTTTCTCTGCCTCGTTGTAATCAGCATTGCGTGCTTTTTCGGTGTTCTCAAGCGTTGCCTGATTGACAACTTTGTCATATGCCGGATTGCTAAAGCGCGAAATATTCCCGGTGTTGCTTGAGGTGAGAAGCGACAGGAAGGTTGACGGTTCGTTATAGTCGCCCACCCAGGATGCGCGGATCACATCGAAATTGCCAGTATTACGACTATCGATATACGTTTTCCACTCCTGGTTTTGCAGCTTCACATCTACACCGAGGTTTTTCTTCCACATTGAGGCCACAGCAATCGCAATCTTCTGGTGGTTTTCCGAGGTGTTATACAGCAGCGTCAATTTCAACGGCCGATTCGGGCCATAACCCGCCGCCTGCAACAAGGTTTTCGCCTGAGCATTCAGTTCTTCCTGACTGCTCTGCTCCATTTGCGTTGGCTCGGCTTTAAACCCTGCGGTGACATCGGGTGTAAAGTGCCATGCTGGTTTTTCACCGGTACCCAGCACTTTCTCCGCGATAATGCGGCGATCAATCGTCATGCTCAGCGCTAAACGAACGCGCGCATCCGCTGTAGGCCCTTTCTGGGTATTGAAGGCGTAATAATAGGTACCGAGTTGAGCCGGGGTATACACCTGCCCCGGAATATCTTTCAGTAGTTTCTTATACAGATTTTTCGGGAAGGACTCGGTAATATCGATATCCCCGGCCAGATAACGTTTCGTCGCCGACGACTCCTGGTTTATCGGTAAGAAAGTCACTTTTTTAATCACGGTCTTAGCGTTATCCCAGTAGTGAACATTCGGTGTTGCCACCAACTTTTCATTCACCACGCGGTCGGCCAGCACGTAAGCGCCATTGCCAATCAGCTTGCCAGGGCGCGTCCAGTTTTTATCGCTTTCAACATTGGCTTTTTGCACCGGATAAAGCGAGAAATTGGCCGTCAGGTTCACAAACCACGGCAACGGTTTATCCAGTTGAATACGTAAGGTATGCGGATCAACTGCCGTCACGCCCAGGGTGTCCGGCTTCGCTTTACCATCGATAATGGCCTGCGCGTTATTTATACCGGCGAGTGCCGCAAACCAGGCAAACGGTGAGGTGGTTTTGGGGTCAACCAGACGCTGCCAGCTATAGACAAAGTCTTCCGCGGTAACCGGCGTACCGTCAGACCATTTGGCGTCATTTCGTAACGTAAATGTCCAGATTTTATTGTCATTACTCTGCCAGCGCGTCGCGACGCCAGGCACAATATTCCCTTTATCATCCTGGTTAACCAGCCCTTCGAAGAGGTCACGGATCACCTGGATTTCCGGCAGACCTACCGCTTTTGCCGGGTCCAGAGAGGCGGGCTCATCTTTAATATGACGAACCAGCTCCTGCTTCGCTGCCAGCGCCGTCCCGGCGGGTACTTCTGCCGCCAGAGCAACAGAACTCAGACTACTGAGCCATAACGCACAGCACGACAACGTGAAAGGATACTTCATGACATCCCCTTAATAAGCCAACTTGATGAAAATATTATTTGTTTCAGGCGTCTTAAATGCAAACGGCTTATCACATAAAATTGATATAACGAATGTTTTCTGACACGGAAACCATTTGATTCACGGTGAATTTTGCACAACACTGCTTATATCAGTACTCATAATCAGGATTCTCTATGTCCGCCACTCGTCCTCGCGCCCTGCGGGGCGCTTTTCCGCCCGGTACGCAACACTATGGTCGTTCACTTTTGGGCGCGCCGCTTATCTGGTTTCCCGCCCCGCTCGCCGATCATACCAGTGGGTTAATTATTGCCGGGACGCATGGCGACGAAAACGCCTCGATTGTCACCCTCTCATGTACGCTGCGAACGCTGTCACCCGAGTTACGGCGGCATCATGTGGTGTTAACGGTGAATCCGGATGGTTGCCAGTTAGGCTTGCGGGCCAATGCGAACGGTGTGGATTTAAATCGCAATTTCCCGTCAGCGAACTGGAAAGCAGGTGAAACGGTCTATCGCTGGAACAGTTCGGCGGAAAGCCGCGATGTGGTGTTACTTACCGGCGATGCCCCCGGTTCCGAGCCGGAAAGTGAGGCGCTTTGCCAGTTGATTCACCAAATCCACCCGGCCTGGGTCGTCTCTTTCCACGATCCGCTGGCCTGCATTGAGGATCCGCGTCACAGTGAACTGGGCCGCTGGCTGGCAGACGCGTTTACGCTACCGCTGGTAGGCAGTGTGGGATACGAAACGCCAGGCTCGTTTGGCAGTTGGTGCAATGACATTGGTCTGCACTGCATCACCGCCGAGTTCCCGCCCATCTCATCGGATGAAGCGAGCGAGAAATACCTCGGTGCGATGACTGCATTGCTACGCTGGCGTTCTGCGGCTCAGAGATGAAGCTGCCCGGTGGTAAAATGTAATGCAGGCTCTGCATCTACCGCTAACCAGGTTGGGCCGTCGAGATCCGCGAATGTAACCTGCGGCGTCAGCGGTAACGCTGCAGAAATTGCGCGAGAGGTGCAAAGCATGCAACCCAGCATCAGGGCGAAGCCTTGCGCACGCGCCTCCTGAGCCAGCGCCAGCGCTTCGGTTAAGCCGCCGGTTTTATCCAGCTTAATATTGACCATGTCATATCGCCCATGCAGCGCTGGCAGGCTTTCGCGCGTATGACAGCTTTCGTCAGCACAGATCGGCAGCGGGTGAATGAAGTTTTCGAGCGCGCTGTCATCTGTGGCGGGCAGGGGCTGCTCAAGCATCGCGACATTGAGATCGGCCAGCAACTGACAACGCGCCGCCAAACCTTCACCGTGCCAGGACTCATTCGCATCCACTATCAATGTTGCTTCCGGCGCGGCGGCGCGGATAGCGACCATGCGTTCAGCAATCAGGCGATCGTCGAGTTTCACTTTTAACAAACGAGCGCCCCCTTCAAACAACGCTTTGGCGCTGGCTGCCATCTGCTCCGGCGTGCCAATCACTACGGTTTGCGCCGTGGTTATCGTTTTTGCCAGCGTCTGATGTAACATGGCGGGGATCGTCGCGTTTGCCAGACCCGCTTCAAGCTCCCACAATGCACAATCCACGGCGTTGCGCGCCGCACCCGCGGGAAGCAATTCTGCAAGCGCGTCGCGCGTGAGCCCCCGCTCCAGTTGCTCGCCAATCGACACAATTTGCGCCATGACCGAGGCGATGCTTTCACCGTAGCGTGGATAAGGCGTACATTCGCCAACACCTTTGACGCCGTCCTGCTCCAGCTCAACCACCACGACTTTCGCCTCGCTGCGGCTACCGCGGGCGATAACAAACGGTGTATGTAACGGCCACGCCTCTTCAAAAACTCTTACATTTCTCATCCCCTGCTCCTTGTAATCCTACAAATAGGATTTGCCGTGTTAACACCTGATGACATACACTAGTTTCGACGTTAATTATATGTAAACAGGAAGATTATCATGTCACAAACTGTACATTTCCAGGGCAACCCCGTTTCTGTTCAAGGCGCTATTCCGCAGGCCGGCGATAAAGCTCAGCCTTTCACGCTGACCGCGAAAGACCTCTCTGACGTCGCACTCAGCCAGTATGCGGGCAAACGCAAAGTGCTGAATATTTTCCCGAGCATCGATACCGGCGTTTGCGCCGCATCGGTTCGTAAATTCAACCAGCTGGCTTCCGAGCTGAACAACACCGTCGTGCTGTGCGTGTCTGCTGACCTGCCGTTCGCCCAGTCTCGCTTCTGCGGCGCGGAAGGCCTGAGCAACGTGGTGACTCTGTCTACCCTGCGTGCGCCAGAATTCCTGCAAACCTACGGCGTGGGTATCGCTGATGGCGCGCTGAAAGGCCTGGCGGCGCGCGCGGTTGTCGTTATTGATGAAAACGACAACGTGGTTTACAGCCAACTGGTTGACGAAATCACCAACGAGCCAGACTACGATGCCGCGCTGGCTGCGCTGAAAGCGTAAGTTTGCAAACTCGTTACGCATGAAAAAATAGCCTCCAGATGGAGGCTATTTTGTTTACTCTTCACTCTTCTTATTGCTTAAACCGTATTCACGCAGTTTATTCGCAATCGCCGTATGCGACACACCAAGACGTTTCGCCAGCTTACGCGTACTCGGGAAGCTACGATATAGCTGCGTCAGCACCGAACGTTCAAAGCGGCGGGTGATCTCATCCAGCGAACCTTCCATCGCCTCTTCTCCCACCGCCGTAGTGGTGACGTCATAATCCGGCAGCAGCACATCATTTGGACGCAATTCATAACCTTCCAGCTGCGTTAACGCGCGATAGACGGCGTTTTTCAGTTGGCGAACGTTACCCGGCCAGCCGTAGCGGGTTAACACATTACTGAGATCGGCCGAGAGTTTCGGGCGCGAAATGCCCTGCTCATCGGCAAAGCGCGCCACGAACAGTTCCGTCAGCGGCATCACGTCCTGCGGACGATCGCGCAGCGGCGGCAAATTCAGCGTCAGAACGTTCAGGCGATAATAGAGGTCTTCCCGGAACAACCCTTTCTGAACCAGTTCCACCAGGTTTTTCTGGGTGGCGCAAATCACGCGCACATCAACGTGCACTTCATGATCCTCCCCCACGCGGCGGAATGTACCATCGTTCAGGAAACGCAGCAGTTTGGTTTGCATGCGCGGCGACATCTCGCCAATCTCGTCCAGCAGCACCGAACCGCCGTTCGCCTGCTCAAAGAACCCTTTCTTACCTTCAGGCGCGTGGCCAAAAAGTTCGCTCTCAACCGCATCTTCCGGAATCGAGGCGCAGTTCAGCGCCAGATACGGTTTTGCCGCGCGTGGACTCGCCAGGTGGCAGGCATGCGCCAGCAGATCTTTACCGGTGCCTGTTTCGCCGACAATCAACAGCGGTGCGGTCAGCAGCGCCAGTTTGCGTGCCTGATCGACCACATGGCGCATTTTCGGGCTCACGGCGACGATCTGGCTGAATGCGCTCACATCCTGGGGAGTCTGAGTCTGAAGCTGACGGCCCATCCGAACAGTCGAGCGAAGCATCACAACGGCTCCGGCAAGGATACGCTGTTCGTGCTCGCCGCTCATGTATACCGGGGTGATTTCGAGCAAAAAGTTTTGCCCGTTGATCACCACGTGTTCCGCCTGTGTTTCCACCGGCTCGCTTTCCAGCCAGCGCTGGAAGTTAAAACCGCTGATGAGCTGGCTGGCGTTATGGTTGCGCATTTTGTCGGCGCTCATGCCAAACAACTGACAGCTCGCCGGGTTGGTGCGTTCGATTTTACTGCGGGTGTCGAGCGAGAGTACCGGCTCCGGCATCGCTTCGAGCAGTGCGCTTAATGCCAGATGCTCACGTTCAGAAGGCATCCACGGCACGGTACGCACGTCGGTCACGCCCGCGATGCGGCGGATCTCCGCCATTAAGGTGCTAAAGCTGGTGAACTCCAGCTCGGCAAAATTGAGGTAGATTCGGCCAATAGGGTCAATGTCGATCCCGCGCAAATCAATGCCGCGCAGCACCAACAAATCGAGTAATTCACGTGTCAGACCGAGGCGGTCCTCACAAAAGACTTCAAGACGCATGGGAATTTTCACCCTTATAAGCCAAAGACCCATGAATAATAAGACACTTATCGTTCGGCGGGAAGCAGGCTGTCAACAATTATTGACAGTATGGCGGAAAAAACGCCATTGCGCCGTAAAGATTTTCGTTCAGGGGATAAATGCGCACAGGCCGACACAGGGTCGGCCTGAAGAAGATCACTTCGCGCCGCCCTTCTGGACGACGCCTTTAAGTTGACCAATCAGCTCGCGCCGGAAATCGCCGAGCCTGGGTTTGTCGTTATCGATCCACGGCAGTGGGCGACACAGTTCCATCGCCTTAATGCCCAGGCGTGCAGTCAGCAACCCGGCACCAATCCCCTGCGCGGCGCGTGCGGAAAGGCGCGCGGCCAGATCCTGCGACATCCAGTCCATGCCAATTTCGCGCACCAGTTCGCTGGCCCCGGCAAACGCGATATTGAGCAGCACCAGTTTGAACAGGCGCAGGCGGCTGTAATAGCCCAGTTCAATGCCGTAAAGCGTGGCGATACGATTAATTAAACGCAAATTGCGCCAGGCGATGAACGCCATATCCACCAGCGCCAGCGGGCTGACGGCTATCATCATGGCAGATTCTGCCGCCGAGCGACTGATTTCCCGACGCGCCTGCGCATCCAGCGCAGGTTGCACCAGATGCGCGTATAGGCTGACCACTTCACGATCGTTTTGGGTTTCGTGGATGGCCGCATACCAGCGTTGCAGCGCCGGATGCGCCTGGTCGATACCCGCCTGCTGTGCCAGTTTTTCACAAAATGCACGGGCTTTACCGACGCCGTGGCTCTGCATGAGTTCTTTGGCTTCGTCCCGCTCCTGCGCGCGCTGGCGTAAACGCCACAAGCGCCGCCATTCCGTTGCCACCGACCCCACACCCGCGCCAACAATCAGCGCCCCGGCAGCGCAACCGCCCAGCGCCACCCAGTCCTGGGTTTGCCAGGCATTCATCGTCCACTGTACGCCCTGCGCCACCACGCTGATGCCAAAGATAGTGAGGCCCGCGGTGACCATCTTGCGCCACAGGCTACGTTTAGGACGCAGCACCGATTCCACAACCGCTTCCGCCTGCCCCTCTTCCGGCTGGGTTTCATCAAGGACCGCCGGCGCAAACTTGTCTGCGACATCATCAGTGAAGGTTTGTGACTGCCGGAACTGTTCGCTTTTTTCCGCTTCCAGCGGGCCGTCGAAATCGATGCGCGGTTTTAACGGTTCGTTCATCGCAATTTATCTCCAATCAAAAATTCCAGCGCCGCATCAAGACGAATATGCGGAAGCGGCTGGTCAACATCCATTACCTGCGGACGAAACGCCTCAAACTGAAAACCCTGTTTATCCCAGAACGCCTGCCCCGGCAACCGCGCGGGAACTTCCCCCGGGTAAACCGTGAGCGGGTGTCCATCGCTGAGCCGATGACCGCGCAGCGCCGGGATTTTCTCTCCATCGACGTCAATCAGCCCGCTCTGCGTCGCCTGCACGGAGGCCAGCCCCAGGCAATCCATGGTGATGCCTTCAAAGGCCGCATTCTGCCAGGCATCCTGAATCAGTTGCTGTAGCAGTGACACCATATTGCTGTGCTGATCGACGGTAACGTGATCCGCTTTCGTAGCGGCAAACAGCAACTTATCAATAACGGGCGCGAACAGCCGACGAAACAGCGTGCGCTGGCCGTAGTGAAAACTGTGCATTAACTGCGTTAAGGCCAGGCGCATATCATTGAAGGCCTGTGGCCCGCTGTTAAGCGGTTGCAGGCAATCGACTAACACAATCTGGCGATCAAAGCGCAGAAAATGCTCTTTATAGAAGCCTTTCACCACTTTTTCACAATAGTAGTTAAAACGCTCGCGCAGCATGCCCGCATTGGTGTGTTTATCAGCCTGCGCCAGTTTGGCCTCGCCGATACCATCGACATCCGGCCAGGGGAAGAACTGCAACGCAGGCGCGCCTGCCATATCACCCGGCAGCACAAAGCGCCCCGGCTGAATAAAGTGCAGGCCTTCCTGCTTACAGGTATGAAGATAATCAGTCCACGCCTGAGCAATCGCCGCCAGACGGTTTTCATCGGCGGGCGCCAGCGGATCGAGCCCTTCGCACAACTTACGCCACTGTGCAGACCACTCGCGGCGTTGCCCCTGTAGCAGGCCGGTCATCTGCCGCGACCAACTCAGGTAATCCTGCGCCAGCATCGGCAAATCCAGTAGCCATTCACCGGGGTAGTCGACAATTTCCAGATACAGCGTTGAGGTGTCTTTAAAGTGGCGTAATAGCGATTCATTGGAGCGAAAACGCAGCGCCAGACGAATCTCACTCACGCCACGAGTTGGCGTCGGCCAGGTTGGCGGTTGCCCGTAAAGCTGCGCCAGCCCTTCATCGTAAGTAAAACGCGGAATGCCCATATCCCGCTGCGGCACGCGCTTCACGCCAATCAGACGCTCTTCGCGCACTGCGCTCAACAGCGGCAAACGCGCCCCGGCGTGCAGGCTTAACAGTTGGTTCACCATCGCGGTGATAAACGCCGTTTTCCCGCTGCGGCTCAGGCCGGTAACGGCGAGACGCAGATGTCGGTCGACACCCCGGTTAACCAACGCATTGAATTCATTTTTAAGTCGCTTCATAGCGGTTCCATTATGCCCTGAAGGAAAAACGTATGAGGTAGATATTACATGAGGGTGATAAGGAAAGATGTAAAAGCTCAGAGATTACAATGGGCCCCCTGTTGTGCCGGAGACGGATGACAAACGCAACATTGCCAGATGCGCTATGCTTATCAGGCCTACAACGTTTCTGCAATATATTGAATTTGCAATGTTTTTCAGGCTGGATAAGGCGTTTACGCCGCATCCGGCAAGAACATAGCGCACTTTGTCGGCAATCTGAGGCGCAACCCCTGTTGCGCCACTTCGTTTATTTTACTGTCGGTTATACCGTTTCGACAATTTCGCCGCCGCGCGGCTCAGCAAAGGCTCCAACGCCACCGCCAGCAGCATCTTCAACGGACGTCGAGCGACGGATTTTACCGCCCAGCCAGCAACCCCTGCCGGGCCGTAACGTAACGCGGTCAGAAGCACCAGCTTACCTGCGATTTTTAAACCGGGTTTTACCTGTTGCCCGGCACGTTGCCAGCGAGTATTCATGAGTATCCTCAATTAGAGTTGACGAAAACGACTACGTAGCGAAAAAGTATCCGACGTCACGTAACGTTCCATCTCCCGCAGACGTTGTTCGCCCGCGGCAAGTTGCGCGTCCACCGCATCCAGCAGTTCACTGCTGGTGGGGCTGTTCGCCTCACCCATCGCGCCTTCCGGCATCGGGTCGAGCGCGAAAGTCAGAATAATGTAGGCGACGACCACAAAGAAAAACAGGCCAAATAACATCGCCAGCACGGTGATAATTCGTACCAGTTTTACCGGCACGTCCAGGTAGTGCGCGATACCTGCGCAAACCCCTTTCACCATGCCCTGCTGGGGAATCCGCCACAATTTTTTATTAAAATCTAAGGCCATTATTTATCCCTCCAGTTCGGGTGCTCTGCATCCAGAATGGCTTCCAGCGCCTGAATGCGTTCGCGCATACGCTGAGCGTCATCGGTGAGCTGTAACAAACGCTGCTGCTCATTTTGCGTTAATCCACTGCTGCGCGAGCGGTTGCTGTAGTGCAGCCAAATCCATACCGGCAGGACAAACAGCACAAACAGTGTCAGCGGAATGGCAAGAAAAAGCGCGCTCATAGGTACTCCTTACAATGATGAGCAGCGGCACGCCGCGTGCCGCCAGAATAATTATTGGTTGTCCTGCTTCATTTTGGCTTTCAGCTGTGCCAGCTGTTCGCTGATTTCATCATCCGCTTTAAGCTCGGCAAATTGCTGATCCAGAGTCGGTTGTTTACCGAAACGGTGGCTCTCAGCTTCCGCTTCCATATGGTCGATGCGGCGCTCAAAAGATTCAAAACGCGCCATCGCTTGATCGATTTTACCGCTGTCTAGCTGGCGGCGCACATCGCGGGAAGAGTTCGCCGCCTGATGACGCAGCGCCAACGCCTGTTGGCGAGCCCGCGTTTCACTCAGTTTATTTTCCAGCTCACCAATCTCTTTCTTCATACGCGCCAGCGTTTCATCCACCAGAGTAATTTCGTGCTCCAGGGTGGTGATTAAATCGGTCAACTTCTGCTTTTCGATCAACGCTGCACGCGCCAGATCTTCTTTCTCTTTACGCAACGCCAGTTCAGCTTTTTCCTGCCATTCAGCCTGCTGAGCAAAGGCTTTCTCAACGCGACGCGTCAGATCTTTTTTCTCCGCCAACGCACGCGCCGACGTAGAACGCACTTCCACCAGCGTGTCTTCCATTTCCTGAATCATCAGACGCACCAGCTTTTGCGGGTCTTCCGCTTTCTCCAGCAGGGAGTTGATGTTGGCATTCACGATGTCGGCAAA
This sequence comes from Pseudocitrobacter faecalis, assembly GCA_003315335.1. GTDB lineage: Bacteria > Pseudomonadota > Gammaproteobacteria > Enterobacterales > Enterobacteriaceae > Pseudocitrobacter > Pseudocitrobacter faecalis. The sequence continues at coordinate 17,304 of QNRL01000001.1, read as the reverse complement.
ACGAGAAAAGATACCCATAATATAGTCCTCATAATTTCTGTTTTAGGCATTAGCCTGCTGTATGAGTAATACAATTCGCGTGCCAACTTTGTATCTTATTGATTCTGCTTAAGGTGATTGAAATTTACCCGCTTTCGACGTAGAGTGAATTAGCGAATTACACTAACAAATGGTGAATTTCATCATGGCCGAATATAAAGACAATCTTCTCGGCGAAGCCAACCGCTTTCTGGAAGTCCTTGAGCAGGTTTCACGCCTCGCGCCACTGGATAAGCCGGTGTTGATCATCGGCGAACGCGGTACGGGTAAAGAGCTGATTGCGAACCGTCTGCATTATCTCTCCTCCTGCTGGCAGGGGCCGTTTATTTCGCTTAACTGCGCGGCGCTAAATGAAAACCTGCTCGATTCGGAATTATTCGGCCATGAAGCAGGTGCATTTACCGGCGCGCAAAAGCGCCATCCGGGGCGTTTTGAACGCGCTGACGGCGGGACACTATTTCTTGATGAGCTGGCGACCGCGCCCATGCTGGTGCAGGAAAAACTGCTGCGCGTGATTGAATATGGCGAACTGGAGCGCGTCGGCGGCAGCCAGCCGTTGCAGGTAAACGTTCGGCTGGTGTGCGCCACTAATGCTGATTTACCCCAGATGGTAGAAGACGGTACGTTCCGCGCCGACCTGCTTGACCGGTTAGCCTTTGATGTCGTACAGCTCCCGCCGCTGCGTGAGCGCCAAAGCGATATCATGCTGATGGCAAACCACTTCGCTATTCAGATGTGCCGTGAACTTGGGATGCCGCTGTTTCCAGGTTTCACCGAGCACGCCCGTGAAACATTGATGGGCTACCGTTGGCCTGGGAATATTCGCGAATTGAAGAACGTCGTGGAGCGTTCCGTTTATCGGCATGGCAGCAGTGATATTCCGCTGGACGATATTATTATCGATCCATTCCAACGGCAAAGTGAGCCAAAAGCAGCAGAAAAAAGCAGCCAGAACGCGCCTGAATTACCGCTCGATTTGCGCCAGTTTCAATTGGATCAGGAAAAAGATCTCCTGCAAAAGAGTTTGCAGCAGGCCCGGTTTAATCAGAAGCAGGCGGCGGAATTGCTTGGGCTTACCTACCATCAGCTACGGGCGTTACTGAAGAAGCACCAGCTTTAACACGATGTTGAAGCTGAACCAGCGTCAGATTGCCGCAAAACACCGCGCCCGTATCTATGTAGAGCTGATTGGCTGATTTAAAAGGTTTAGACACAGGCGTGTGGCCGAAGAAAAACTGATCGGCCCCACCTATCAAACACATGAAGCCGCGCTGGGCGCGATTAATACGCTGGCGGTTCCACACCACCTGAAAAGGGTCAACCGGTTTGTTGAAGGCATAATGGTCGTCCGGGTAGTCCGCATGGCAGATAACCATTATTTTATCCCCGGTCACCACTTCGATAATCAACGGTAACTCTGCAATACGATACAGCAGCGCTTTCACGCGATGTTGCTCGTTCACGTTGAGGTCAAAATACCATCCGCCCCCGTTTGCCACCCACAGATTTGTGTGACCGTTTCCCTCCAGCGCGTCCAGCATCATCTCTTCATGATTGCCGCGCACCGCCCGGAACCAGGGCTGATTCAGCATCATCAGGCATTCAACATCTTCGCTTCCCCGATCGATTAAATCCCCCACCGAAATCAGCAGATCCTGCATAGGCTGAAATGCAACGCGCTCAAGATGTTGCATCAATAACGCGTAGCAGCCGTGTAGATCGCCCACCACCCAAATATTGCGCCATAGGTCGCCATGAATGCGTTGATAGAGGCTCATTGTCACCTCCCGACATCGTCGATAAGATGAAAAAGGGGTTAGGTAAAGTTTAGGTCAGTTAGTCGTTGATGAGGTCGAATCTCTTGTTCGAAAAAACTCACTACATCTGCAAATGATTGTGATCGTATAATCACGCACCTTTCTCAATCGAAATCCCATTATGCGCGCTAAAACCTTCCGCTATAGCTTCTCGATTTTTTGCAGTGTGTTGATCCTGTACCTGCTTTTCATCTTCAATCGCGTCTACATCGGCGTGTTTTTGCACGAATGTGTGTGGGTAGTCCTGCTTTTTTCCGGTGTGATGTCCTGGTTTAATCGGCCCCGCTCACGCCAAAAAAATCGTTAAAATTGATTCCAGATCGCCATAACAAGTGCCTGAAATTAAATCAGGCACTGTTCGATTAGCGCCATACTTTATTAGTAACGGGCAATTTGGCACAAATACCATATCCAATTTTTGACACCTCGCACAGAATTATTTAGCATCATAGCTGTAAAAACACACGTCCATTGAAAGTATGAAATTAAAGAAAAAAATCTCCTTCACTAAATCCTTAAATATTGTTTTTTCCAGCTTATTGTTTACGTTAATTATCGCCAGCGGTATGATCGCTTATCATCAGTGGATAGATATAAAAAAATCGTGCGTCTCATTTTCAAAAAAATATGTATCGGTTTTGGAAAATATTATCAACGAAAAGCTTACTAATAGTGAAACATCCCTGAAACTCATCACAGAAACAATATGTGATCACTCAGAAATCAGCTCTCGCAGATTCAATAAATGGCTAAGTAGTCAGCTATACATCATGCCTAATATAACGGGCCTGAACATTCTCGATGCACATAATCATTACACACGGATCCCTATGCTGAGCGAAAACAATAAACTCATCAAAGGGTTCGTTCCTCAGTCACGCCCATGGTATCAGATAGCCACCAGTTATTCAGAACAAACTTCTTTCACACAGCCTTACAATGACTACATTTCAACTAAAAGAATCGTATCTGTTTCACTACCTTTCTTTGAAAGTGACGAATTAACGAATGGTGTTGTCGCTTTTGATATTGATTTATCGTTTGTTAACCAGGCATTAAGTAGTATTGATCCACCAATGCCTGGCAATAACTTCATTTTGACAGATAATGGTGAGCAAATCACAGATAAAGTCATCATGACAAATATCAAAAAGAACATGCAGTTGTTGAGGCAAACAATATGGAAGAGTGGTTCATTTTACAATCAGGAAGATGATTCATACTATTTTTACAAGAAAATGGATAATCCCTCATGGGTCGTTTTTTATAAAGTTACACAGCAAACCATGAATAGTACCATGATTGAAATGAACACCAAAATTTATTATTTCATCATGCTTTCCATTCTGATTATCTGCTTCGCCTGGTGGGCTATCATTTCAGTAATGAACACCACCTTAACGAATATTGCATCAAGTATACGATACGGCCGATTTGATGGAGAAGACTCTTCAAAAATTTTAGCGTTTGAAATTGAAAACAATATTTCGCGGTTAGAAGACATCTCTTCAAAGGCAGCAACCGATGGCCTTACCAGATTGCTCAACCGCAGAGCTTTTGATCAACAACTTGAGACATTTAGCTACAAATCTGACTCTTGCCTTGCACTCATTGATATAGATGATTTTAAGGCCATAAACGATAAATTTGGCCACACTAAAGGCGATCTGGTACTCAAGACCATTGCCAAACTGGCCCGAAAATATGAAACCGAACACATTAAATTCTATCGCTACGGTGGAGAAGAGCTTGCGGCGCTGTTTGACGGCATCAATATCAATGTTGCGAACTCTATTATCGAAGCGTTACGCATGGACATAGCGGCCATGAAATATCGTGAAAGCAATCTTAGAACAACAGTAAGTGGTGGCGTTGTGTCATTTGATAATAAGACCGGATTAGAAGCATTAGAGGCCGTTGATAAATTGCTCTACCTCTCTAAGGAGAACGGTAAAAACACCATTACACGATGAGTTTCTGAACGTATTCGGCATTTTATCATTTTAGTTTTATTCATAGAGATATAGTATGAGAAAGGTCATTTTGGTATTACATTTACTGTTTGCCACACCACTCACCTGGGCCATTAACATAGACGATGCATACATATCACTCCAGTGTCCGCTACGCGGAAACATTGAGGTTATCCTACATCATTATCTTCACACTCAGGAGCGATGGGGAAAGGATGAGTTTGAAACGGGGGGAGGTCATATGATCGATGGTTCCAAATCGATATTTGAGTTCGCTAATCTTGATCAAATGATTTATGATCGTAATAGTGGTAGCTTTATTTTTTGGTATCAGGATCAACAAAAATTTGTACGCTGCCAGTTACTCGGACTGAGAAATAACTACCCTGTCCCACTGCCGATCATACATGAATACTAGAAGCAGGTCATGAGCATGCCAATAGATAAGGTGACATTACTGGCAAACTGCCTTTACCGTTGCGGATTGATACATGACGTAAGGTTTTGTGAGAATGAGATTGAGGACTATCTTAGCGACCAGGGCATTCCCTTTAAAAAATGGAATAAAGCGATTCCTAACGCAACGGCATCTGAGTTTTTATCTGTGTCGACAACATTGGATGAAACTAGTCTACCCCGCTTTATTGACAGGCTATGGAAATTGTAAAATGTATTAATCAGGCTTAAGTTTCCCCACTACCTGTAAATCACGGAGATAGATAGAAAGATCGCTAAGCAATGTGCGAATCATTTCAGTATCGGTACAATCGTTGTGGAGCATCTCATCGATTCTGTCATGCAAACTGGTGACCCCCCCCGAAAAATTCTTTACGCCATTTTCAAGAAGATAAAGCCTTCTCTTTTCCTGTAAAGGAATCTCATCAACGACTTCAGGCATCACGCATTGTTTGGTTTTATTATTTTTAAAAAAGAACACTATTCACTACACCCTCTGTGATGATCGCATAAGTCGAGTTTGATCAAAAATTTGTGGTATGTGGTACGCAAGGCACCCGGTATTCAGTAATGATAACCTCACCCAACTGATTAGATTTAATCTTTAAAACATCCGGTGCACGAAGACGTGTTATGCCAATAGATGGCAGCAAACCCGCGTAGATCACTTTTTGGATGTGAGTTAAGTTATCAATATTTTCGTTAAGTGTAATTGAAATCCAATCCAGCTTATCACTGGTTTGGTTTTCTTCTATGCATAATGCGTAAGACAGCATAACATCACTGTTAGTGATAAACTCCTCATCATATTTCACATTCGTAATAAGCATTGAATATAATCCTGCTGGCTGAATATTCTGCGTGACTTCAGCAATATTAACGCTACTCATGATAGGTTTATCAATGCTGCATCGTATTAGTCGGCAATCCAGTTTCGCTACGTGAGCCAGGTAATCATAACGAGGTATCATATCCTCAAAGGGCCATTCATCGCGTTTACGAAATACAATCGGAGTGACACCAAACTGACGACGAAAGGCTGCAATAAAGGATGCAGCAGAATCAAAGCCGAACCATCGTGCGATATCCTTAACAGCGTGCCCGGTAATTCGTAGCGCAATAGCAGCGCCTGAGAGTCGCCTAAGACGACTATATGTGCCGATACTCAATGCCGTTTTTTGTTTAAAAAAACGCTGTAGGTGTCTTCTGGAAAATCCTGATTTTTCAGTGATCTCTTCTATCTTAAGATTATGATATTTATTGTTTTCAATCCACGCGGCCATATCACTGACAATACTTTCATAACGCATAATCACAATCCTGATTCATCAACCTGGCCAGATAAATGTAACGCATTACAGAAGGCTTACCAGGCATGATGGTATTGTGCTGGAAATCATGTGTCACATTTATACAGGATGAAATAACCCTGCGATGTCGATATTGGCCATAGAGAAAATGTAAATGTAACAATTCCGGTCAATGCTCTCCATGCCGTTTATCGGATTGGGCATAAATTCCAAATGCAAAAACTCTCCCGTCAAAAAGGAGCCCAAAAAGTCGCTGCCTTTTTTTGCTCATAAAATCAATGACTTGTTTTTTATTGCGCATCCTTTTCAGCAGTGCGGTTGCATCATCTTGTTAAGATTATGTTTTTACAACCGCTCTGGTCACTTTTGCAATCGTCTGCACAGCGTTCATTGTCGGCAGGTCAGCAAGCATTAATCAGAGGAATAAGAAGGCTAACTGGAGATGTTATCGATAAAAAGATACCATACTTCAAGGCGATGGAGACTTTTCTCTCTATTGATAATTTTTTAATCAAATAATATCAGCGTACTCTGAGCATGTTCCGTCATTTTGCTCCTCTTGCGCATAGCGGGCGCCCTTTGAGCACGACAAGGGAAAGTGGAGCTTCAGGACGGAGAGTTGATTTACAGGGTATAATCTATGGGGAATCTGAAAATGCCCACGCTGTCCGTATCGAACGATGCGCCCGGTGAAGCACCCACTTTCTCCTGGACACACGGATATGACAAATGTCATTAACTATTAATAAGATAGCCATACTATCTCACATCAAAAAAGAATTATGCGCCTGAATTTGTCATCACTCCTGGCAGGGTTAGGGTTAGTTTGTGGTCAGGCGATTGCCGCGCCGCCCGCTTCCCTGCCCGCCAATGCCGACATTCGCGATAGCGGCTTTGTCTACTGTGTCAGCGGGCAGGTCAACACGTTTAACCCGCAAAAAGCAGGTAGCGGTCTGATTGTCGACACGCTGGCGGCCCAGCTTTATGACCGGCTGCTGGATGTCGACCCCTATACTTATCGTCTGGTACCGGAACTGGCTGAACGCTGGGAGGTGCTGGATAACGGTGCAACCTACCGCTTCCATCTGCGCAACGACGTGCAGTTCCAGACCACGCGCTGGTTTAAGCCGTCCAGAAACCTCAACGCGGACGATGTCGTCTTCACCTTCGCGCGTATCTTTGATCGGAATCATCCATGGCATAACGTCAACGGCGGCAACTTCCCCTATTTCGACAGTTTGCAATTCGCCGATACGGTTCAGAGCGTGCGCAAACTCGACAGCCACACGGTAGAATTTCGCCTGAATCACCCGGACGCCTCCTTCCTCTGGCACCTGGCGACCCACTACGCTTCCGTCATGTCGTCGGAGTATGCCAACCAACTGGCGAAGCAGGATCACGAAGAACTGCTCGATCGCCAGCCAGTGGGCACAGGGCCATTTCTACTCGATGAATATCGCACTGGACAATACATCCGATTACAACGTCACGAAAAATTCTGGCGCGGTAAACCCTTGATGCCTCAGGTTGTTGTTGACTTAGGCTCCGGTGGAACCGGTCGCTTATCAAAACTCCTGACCGGTGAGTGTGATGTTCTGGCCTGGCCTGCCGCCAGCCAGTTAACCATCTTACGTGACGATCCACGCTTGCGCCTGACGCTGCGTCCGGGGATGAACATCGCTTATCTGGCGTTCAATACCGATAAACCGCCGTTGAATAATCCTGAGATTCGCCACGCGCTGGCCCTGTCGATTAATAACCAGCGTCTGATGCAGTCTATCTATTACGGTACTGCGGAAACAGCGGCTTCCATTTTGCCTCGCGCCTCCTGGGCTTATGATAACGAGGCTAAAATTACCGAATACAATCCAGAAAAATCACGCCAGTTGCTGAAATCCCTGGGCGCGGAAAACCTCACGCTTCAGTTGTGGGTGCCGACCAGTTCGCAGGCATGGAACCCGAGTCCGTTAAAAACCGCCGAACTGATTCAGGCGGATATGGCGCAGGTTGGCGTGAAAGTGGTGATAGTGCCGGTTGAAGGCCGTTTCCAGGAGGCGCGCCTGATGGATATGAATCATGATCTGACGTTGTCCGGTTGGGCGACGGACAGTAACGATCCAGACAGTTTCTTCCGCCCGTTATTGAGTTGCGCGGCCATCTCCTCGCAAACCAACTTTGCCCATTGGTGTAATCGCGAATTCGATGACGTGCTGCGTAAAGCGCTGGCCTCACAACAGTTGGCATCGCGCATCGATGCCTACGACGAAGCCCAGCAGATTCTGGCACGCGAATTGCCTGTGTTACCGCTGGCCTCATCCCTCCGTTTACAGGCCTATCGCTATGATATTAAAGGCCTGGTGCTGAGCCCGTTCGGCAACGCCTCGTTTGCTGGGGTATCTCGTGAGAAAGAAGATAAGGTGAAAAAGCCATGATCATTTTTACCCTTCGTCGTTTACTGCTTTTGCTGGTGACGCTCTTCTTTCTTGGGCTGGTGGGTTTTAGCCTCAGCTACTTCACGCCGCATGCGCCATTGCAGGGCGCATCGTTCTGGAATGCGCTGGTGTTCTGGTTTAACGGCGTGCTGCACTGGGATTTCGGCGTTTCCAGCATCAACGGCCAGCTTATCTCCGAGCAGTTAAAAGATGTTTTCCCGGCAACGATGGAGTTGTGCCTTCTCGCCTTTGGCTTTGCTCTGCTGGTGGGTATTCCCGTTGGGATGGTGGCCGGCATCACGCGCAATAAATGGCAGGACAAATTAATCAGCGCGTTGGCGTTGGTCGGTTTCTCTGTGCCGGTGTTCTGGCTTGCCCTGCTGTTCACGCTTTTCTTCTCGCTGACACTCGGATGGCTGCCCGTATCCGGACGTTTTGATCTGCTTTATCAGGTCAAAAGCGTGACCGGATTCGCGCTGATTGACGCCTGGCTCTCTGATTCGCCATGGCGCGAAGAGATGATTGCCAGCGCGCTGCGTCATATGGTATTGCCGGTACTGACTCTGGCCGTCGCACCCACCACCGAGGTCGTGCGTTTGATGCGTTTAAGCACCATTGCGGTGTTTGATTCCAACTACGTGAAAGCGGCTGCGACGCGCGGTGTCTCCCGCTTAACAATCTTGCGTCGCCATGTTCTGCATAACGCACTGCCGCCGGTGATCCCGCGTTTAGGGCTACAGTTTTCCACTATGCTAACGCTTGCGATGATCACCGAAATGGTCTTTAGCTGGCCGGGGCTGGGACGCTGGATGATTAACGCTATCCGCCAGCAAGATTACGCGGCGATTTCTGCGGGCGTGATGGTCATTGGCTCGCTGGTCATTATGGTAAACGTCGTCTCTGATATTTTGGGTGCAATGGCTAACCCTCTGAAACATAAGGAATGGTATGCCTTACGATAGCGTCTACATCGAGAAGCGCCCGCCCGGTGCGTTGCGCACCGTGTGGCGTAAATTCTACGGTGACACCACCGCGATGATTGGTCTTTATGGCTGTGGCGGGCTGGTGCTGCTGTGCGTTTTCGGAAGCTGGTTCGCGCCCTATGGTATCGATCAGCAATTTCTCGGTTATCAACTGCTGCCACCGTCGTGGTCGCGCTATGGTGAAGTCTCCTTCTTCCTTGGCACGGACGATCTCGGCCGCGACGTGCTAAGCCGCTTGCTGAGCGGTGCGGCGCCGACCGTAGGCGGTGCCTTTGTGGTGACATTAGCTGCCACACTGTGCGGGCTGGTACTCGGCGTTCTCGCCGGGTCGACGCATGGCCTGCGTTCCGCCATGCTGAACCACATTCTTGACACCCTGCTCTCAATTCCGTCGCTGCTGCTGGCGATCATCGTCGTCGCCTTCGCCGGCCCGCATCTATCGCATGCGATGTTTGCCGTCTGGCTGGCATTGCTGCCGCGCATGGTACGTTCTATTTACAGTATGGTGCATGATGAACTCGAGCGTGATTATGTGGTAGCCGCCCGTCTGGATGGTGCATCAACACTGAATATTTTGTGGTTCGCTATTTTGCCGAATATCGCAGCGGGGCTGGTAACGGAAATCACCCGCGCGCTGTCGATGGCGATTCTGGATATTGCCGCGCTTGGTTTTCTTGACCTTGGCGCGCAGTTGCCTTCTCCGGAATGGGGCGCGATGCTGGGCGATGCGCTGGAACTGATCTACGTTGCGCCGTGGACGGTGATGCTGCCAGGTGCTGCGATAATGATTAGCGTGCTGCTGGTTAACCTGCTTGGCGACGGTATTCGTCGTGCCATCAACGCGGGGGTGGAATAATGCCATTACTGGATATTCGTAATTTAACCATTGAACTGAAAACCAACGAAGGCTGGGTAAAGGCCGTCGACCGCGTCAGCATGACGCTCGCTGAAGGTGAAATTCGTGGCCTGGTTGGCGAATCCGGTTCAGGGAAAAGCCTGATCGCTAAAGCCATTTGCGGCGTTAATAAAGATAACTGGCGCGTCACCGCAGACCGCATGCGCTTTGATGATATCGACCTGCTGCGCCTCTCTAACCGAGAGCGTCGCAAGCTGGTCGGCCATAACGTGTCGATGATTTTCCAGGAACCGCAATCCTGTCTTGATCCGTCAGAACGCGTTGGCAAGCAGTTGAAGCAGAATATCCCCGGCTGGACCTACAAAGGCCGTTGGTGGCAGCGTTTTGGCTGGCGCAAGCGCCGTGTCATCGAACTGCTGCACCGCGTGGGGATTAAAGATCATAAAGATGCGATGCGCAGTTTCCCGTATGAACTTACGGAAGGTGAATGCCAGAAAGTGATGATTGCCATCGCCCTGGCAAACCAGCCGCGTTTGTTGATTGCCGATGAGCCAACGAACGCCATGGAACCGACCACCCAGGCACAGATTTTCCGTCTGCTGACGCGCCTCAACCAGAACAACAACACCACCATTCTGTTGATTTCACATGATTTGCAGATGCTCACCAAATGGGCGGATAAAATCAACGTTATGTACTGCGGGCAAACGGTAGAAACGGCACCGAGCGAAGATCTGGTGACCATTCCTCATCATCCGTATACGCAGGCGTTAATTCGCGCGATCCCTGATTTTGGAAGCCCTATGCCGCATAAAAGCCGCCTGAACACCATGCCAGGCGCGATTCCCCTGCTGGAGCAGTTACCGATTGGTTGCCGTCTTGGGCCGCGTTGCCCTTATGCACAGCGAGAATGCATTGAAACGCCGCGTTTGACCGGCGCGAAAAACCATCTTTTCGCCTGTCATTTTCCGCTGAATATGGAGAGAGAGTGACGTGGTCGAGACATTACTTGAAGTGCGCAATCTGAGTAAAACGTTCCGCTATCGTACTGGCTGGTTTCACCGTCAGACGCTTCAGGCGGTCAAACCGCTCAGCTTTACATTGCGTGAAAAACAGACGCTGGCGATCATCGGTGAAAACGGTTCTGGGAAATCAACGCTGGCCAAAATGCTTGCGGGTATGATTGAACCGACCACGGGTGAGCTGTTGATTGACGATCATCCTCTTCACTATGGCGATTACTCGTTCCGTAGCCAGCGTATTCGTATGATTTTTCAGGATCCGTCAACGTCGCTGAATCCGCGTCAACGAATCTCGCAAATTCTCGATTTTCCGTTGCGCCTGAATACAGAGCTTGAAGCGGAGGAGCGGCAAAAACGGATTATCGAAACGCTACGTATGGTCGGGCTGCTGCCAGATCACGTCAGCTATTATCCGCATATGCTGGCACCCGGTCAGAAGCAACGTCTTGGGCTTGCGCGCGCGTTGATTCTGCGTCCCAAAGTGATTGTTTGCGATGAAGCGCTGGCGTCACTCGATATGTCGATGCGCTCACAGCTGGTCAACCTGATGCTGGAATTGCAGGAGAAACAGGGTATTTCGTATATCTATGTCACTCAGCATTTGGGCATGATGAAGCATATCAGCGACCAGGTGCTGGTCATGCATCAGGGTGAAGTGGTCGAACGCGGCAGTACTGCTGATGTGCTGGCAGCACCGCTGCATGATCTGACTAAACGTTTGATTGCGGGCCATTTTGGTGAGGCATTAACAGCAGACGCGTGGCGTAAAGACAGATAATTGTTCGCCGCCGTTGGCAAAGATTTCATGTCCAATCCGACAGAGATGAAGTGGTCGGATTAACTCTCCCGGCGACTCATGCTAGAATCGCCGCGATTTAACGACGGCTCGCCGTTTTCAGGCAGGTCGCCATAACAATGAACATAAGGATTAAAAGCTATGGGTTTTCTTTCCGGTAAGCGCATTCTGGTCACTGGCGTTGCCAGCAAACTGTCCATCGCATACGGTATTGCGCAAGCGATGCACCGTGAAGGGGCTGAACTGGCGTTCACCTATCAGAACGAGAAACTGAAAGGCCGCGTAGAAGAGTTTGCCGCACAACTGAACTCCAGCATCGTGCTGCCGTGTGACGTGGCTGAAGATGAAAGCATCGAATCCCTGTTCACTGAACTGGCGAAAGTATGGCCGAAATTTGACGGTTTCGTTCACTCCATCGGCTTCGCGCCGGCAGACCAGTTAGACGGCGACTACGTTAACGCGGTGACCCGCGAAGGCTTCAAAATTGCGCACGACATCAGCGCATACAGCTTCGTTGCAATGGCGAAAGCCTGCCGCAGCATGCTGAACCCGGACTCTGCCCTGCTGACCCTCTCCTACCTGGGTGCAGAGCGCGCGATTCCTAACTACAACGTGATGGGTCTGGCTAAAGCGTCTCTGGAAGCTAACGTCCGCTACATGGCTAACGCTATGGGCCCGGAAGGTATCCGTGTTAACGCCATCTCTGCGGGCCCGATCCGTACGCTGGCCGCATCCGGTATCAAAGATTTCCGTAAAATGCTGGCGCACTGCGAAGCGGTTACCCCGATTCGTCGTACCGTTACCATTGAAGATGTGGGTAACTCTGCTGCATTCCTGTGCTCCAACCTCTCTGCCGGTATCTCCGGTGAAGTGGTTCACGTTGATGGCGGTTTCAGCATCGCTGCAATGAACGAACTGGAACTGAAATAAGTTCTTTGCCCTTCCGCGCTCGCGGAAGGGTATTCCCTCCCCCGTTTTTCCCTCTGTTATTCCAGTAAGTTATTAATTAGCACCGAACAATATTTTCTCCTATCGCGCGCTTACGCCAGGATATTTATCCATAACGATCCGGTGTTGCCTCTCATTCTTGCATCGGTTCGCCACTTACCATTCAAGGAATGCCCATGGAGCAACGCCGCGCTTACGGTAAAAGCCACTGGTATCATGAGACCCAGTCCCGATCGCAACACAGTGATGTTCTGCCCCTTGTGCCTGAAGCCGCCCACGTTGAAGATCGCTTTTTACTGGGGTTATCGCTGCCTGAATCGCTGCAACACGACTGTTCGTCATGGCTAAGCGCCTGCCGTAATCTGGCACGAGCACTGTTTCCGGATGAAGTCGCCGTCAGCCGCTTACGGACATTCAGTGCCTACGACCGTCTGAGTAGCGCGCTAACGGTCGCACAGGTGTGCGGTGTACAACGGCTCTGTAATCACTATGCCGCCCGTCTGGCACCGCTTCCTGGCCCTGATTCCTCGCGCGAAAGTAACCATCGTCTTGCTCAAATTACCCAGTATGCTCGCCAGCTTGCCAGTTCCCCCTCCGTAATAACACCTCTGGCACGACAGCAGCTCGACGATGTCGGGTTAACCTCCTATGACATTATTTTGATTAATCAGATTGTGGGTTTTGTCGGCTTCCAGGCACGCGTAGTGGCGATTTTCCAGGCGCAACTGGGGCAGCCGGTACGCTGGATTCCCGGCATGCCGACACAAGAAGATGCCGCCGCAGAGGTGTTCGTGGCGACCGAGAGTGAATGGCTGAGCGATTTGCCCCCCGTCGATGCGCGTTATGCAACTAAAACCCAGGCGCAATCGCTGCTGCGCTGGCAGTCCCAACCGACACTCGCCGCGTTAACCCCGCTGTTAGCACACGAGGAAACGATACTGGATGGTCTTGGGCAGTTGATCGCAACGCTCCCGGTAAATCCGCCCCTACAAACTCTGGCGGCGCTGGTGCCTGCGCGCATTAACGGCAGCGTGAGCTGCTTTAATTACTACAGCGCACAATGGCAAGGTGCCAGCGGTCTCCCCGAGGCTATCCGTAATGGCGATCGCGCTGTGCAAGCATGGTGCCATCAGTATCCGCGCGAACAGGCCGTGACCCAGGCTATTGGCCTGTTGACCCGCGCGCCTGACCGTTTTAGCCCCGCGCAATTTGCGTCACTCACGGAAAACGGCTTGAGTGCGCAAGAGAGTACGACGCTACTCGCCTGGAGCGCGCTATTTGGCTGGTTAAATCGCTTACGAATCGCGCTGAGAAGCGAGCGGCAACCTGCGTAAAAGGATGAAAGAGCGCTTGCCGCAACAGTGAGAATCGCGTAAAACTGTCAGCCGCTCTTTTGGCCAAGAAAATACATCATTATGCTTCAGGATAACCCGCTGCTCGCGCAGCTAAAACAGCAACTTCACTCCCAGACGCCGCGTGCGGAAGGGGTTGTCAAAGGCACGGAAAAAGGTTTCGGTTTCCTCGAGGTCGATGCGCAGAAAAGCTACTTTATTCCGCCGCCGCAGATGAAAAAAGTGATGCATGGCGATCGTATTATCGCTGTGATTCATTCTGAAAAAGATAAAGAAAGCGCCGAACCGGAAGAACTGGTTGAGCCATTCCTGACCCGCTTTGTCGGACGTGTGCACCGTAAAGACGATCGCCTCTCTATCGTTCCCGATCATCCTTTAATCAAAGATTCCATTCCTTGTCGCGCCGAGCGCGGCGTGGATCACGATTTCAAAGAAGGCGACTGGGCCGTGGCAGAAATGCGCCGCCACCCGCTGAAAGGCGATCGCACCTTCTACGCAGAACTGACCCAGTTCATCACCTTCGGCGACGATCACTTCGTGCCGTGGTGGGTGACTCTCGCCCGTCATAATCTGGAAAAAGAAGCGCCGGACGGCGTGGCAACGGAGATGCAGGATGAAGGGCTGGAACGTCGCGACCTTACCGCCCTCGACTTTGTCACCATCGATAGCGCCAGCACCGAAGATATGGATGATGCGCTGTATGTGGAAGAGGCCGCCGACGGCAAGCTGAATTTAACCGTGGCGATTGCCGACCCAACCGCATGGATTGTCGCAGGCAGCAAGCTTGATAACATCGCCAAAGTGCGCGCGTTTACCAACTATCTGCCGGGCTTTAACATCCCGATGCTGCCGCGTGAACTGTCCGACGACCTCTGCTCGCTGCGTGCCAATGTGGTTCGCCCGGTTCTCGCCTGCCGTATGACGCTGGCCGACGATGGTGCGATTGAAGATAATATCGAGTTCTTCGCGGCTACCATTGAATCGAAAGCTAAGCTGGCCTACGACGATGTTTCCAACTGGCTGGAAAAAACCGGCGACTGGAAACCTGACAGCGAGAATATCGCGCGTCAAATCACGTTGTTGGAACGTGTGTGTCAACTGCGCAGCGAATGGCGGAAAACCCACGCGCTGGTGTTTAAAGACCGCCCGGACTACCGCTTTGTGCTGGGTGAAAAAGGCGAAGTGCTGGATATCGTTGCCGAACCACGCCGTATCGCTAACCGTATCGTTGAAGAGTCAATGATTGCGGCTAACATCTGCGCGGCACGCGTGCTTCGCGACAAGCTTGGTTTCGGTATTTATAACGTGCATACCGGTTTTGATCCGGCAAATACGGAAGCGCTGGCAGCATTGCTGAAAACGCACGACGTTCATGTGGATCCGGAAGAAGTTCTGACCCTGAATGGCTTCTGTAAGCTGCGTCGTGAGCTGGATGCACAGCCGTCAGGTTTTCTGGATAGCCGCATCCGTCGCTTCCAGTCTTTCGCTGAGATCAGCATCGAACCCGGCCCGCACTTTGGCCTGGGGCTTGAAGCCTACGCGACCTGGACTTCACCGATTCGTAAGTACGGCGACATGCTTAACCATCGCCTGCTGAAAGCGATCATCAAAGGTGAAAATGCTGCGCGCCCGCAGGATGATGTTACAGTCCAAATGGCAGAACGCCGTCGCCTGAACCGCATGGCGGAACGTGACGTCGCAGACTGGCTGTATGCGCGCTATCTGAACCCGCAGGCGGGTAAAGAGACACGTTTCGCGGCAGAAATTATCGATATCAGCCGTGGCGGTATGCGCGTGCGTCTGGTCGACAATGGTGCCGTGGCCTTTATTCCGGCGCCGTTCCTCCACGCCGTGCGTGACGAAATGGTTTGCAGCCAGGAAAACGGTACCGTACAGATCAAAGGCGAAGTCGCTTACAAAGTGACTGACGTTATCGATGTGACCATCGCAGAAGTGCGCATGGAAACCCGCAGCGTTATCGCCCGTCCGGCGGTTTAAGCCTGATAAAAAAGCGGTTTCGTTAAACGAAGCCGCTTTTCACTTAATGTTGTATCGTCTGCCATTTTTTTCTCTTCTCTTTTGCCGCTATTTTTAGCATCATTGATTTCATTCAAATTTCTAAACAGGGTTACACCATGTCTAATCTTGATGCGCATCAGGTTGCTCAACGTATTGATACCGTTCTCGATATCCTGGTGGCAGGTGATTACCACTCTGCAATCAATAACCTGGAAATTCTTAAAGCTGAACTGCTGGCACAAATTGCCGATCAACAAGCTACACAAACAGGTCAGCCAAAATCCCCGTGGGAAATCTGACACCGCTCACTTCGCGAAAAGGCGCCAGCGCGTTTTCGCCCCGACTTTTGATACGTAATTAATTATGAATGCCCGACAACAATCCATCCTGCAGATGGTTATCGATAAAGGCCGTATGAGCGTCGCCGACCTGGCTAAAATGACCGGCGTCTCTGAGGTCACCATCCGTCAGGATTTGAACCTGCTCGAGAAAGAGAGCTATCTGCGCCGCACCCACGGCTTTGCGGTTCCGCTGGACAGCGAAGACGTAGAAACCCGCATGATGAATAACTTTGCGCTTAAGCGCGAGCTGGCAAGCTTTGCCGCCTCACTGGTGCTGCCAGGCGAAACCGTGTTCATCGAAAATGGCAGCAGTAATGCCCTGCTGGCACGGACGCTGGCAGAGCAATCGGATATCACGATTATTACTGTGAGCAGTTATATTGCTCACCTGCTGAAAGAGATGCCGGCGGAAGTTATCCTGCTTGGCGGTATCTATCAGAAGAAAAGCGAAAGCATGGTAGGCCCACTGACGCGCCAGTACATCCAGCAGGTTCATTTCAGTAAGGCGTTTATCGGTATTGACGGCTGGCAGGCTGCAACGGGCTTTACGGGCCGCGACATGATGCGTGCTGACGTGGTGAATGCCGTTCTGGAAAAACAGTGTGAAGCGATTGCATTGAGTGACAGCAGCAAGTTTGGCGTTACTCATGCATATCCGCTTGGGCCGATGACGAAGTTTAGCCGGGTGATCACCGATGATGGGCTGGCAGCAGAACAGCAGACTCAACTTGAGCGATCCGGGCTTAAGGTGGATATTGTTAAGAGGCCGTAGTGGGCCCCTCACCCCGACCCTCTCCCACAGGAAGAGGGAGTAAACCGCACACATATTGAAACAGGCTCAATCAGTTCCCTCTCCCTATGGGAGTGTACGGTCCGGGGACATGGCAGACAGGTGTTCGGGGACATGGTGAACACTTTTTAACATCCTTTACCCATGGTGATCGACTTTTTCTTCAGGTC